>MKSV01000001.1 GCA_001897435.1 Acidobacteriales bacterium 59-55
ATCTAAGCGATTTTCTCTATATGTTTGATTCCGTTTCTGGAAGCCGGGATGGGGGTGCAGGGGCAAGGGCGGCATTTGAGCGCCTTGCCCCTGCTTAACGCCTATAGTGAATCTACTGTTCACGTTCACCGCGACTTTCGAACAGTTCGCTTGTTAGCTCGCATCATGCGCTTCCAGGTTTGCGGATCAACGAACAGTGGCGTCATGCTTCCGCGCTGCAAATTCAAGAAGCACCCGTGATGAGCGAGTGAACCATATCGAAACAGTTTTGCGAGCAGCGCCAACGCCTGATTTGCCAAGGTCTGGTTAATAAATGGCTCTTGCCTCATCAGGGACTCAAGAGCGCTGCAAGATGGCAACACGTCCTTCAGATCCAAGCTGGAATCGATAAGTTCCGGAAACAACTCCGCCGCCGTTCGCAACCGTACAGGACTCCTCTTATTCTTTACATTCTGAGGCTGTCCTAGGATGAACTGACCCGTGTCGGAATTGTTTCCGATATCCAATATGTAGAAACAATTCCTGTGAGCCTTAGACTCTTTCATCATCATGCGTGCCCTACGCGAATCAACGCAGCCAATTAGGATGTCCGTCTCTCGGCCCCAGGATTCGTCCAGAAATTGAGGAGCCGCCTTCCACCGTAGGCCCCAAAACAGATTGATGCGATTGATCAGTACTGTGGCTTTGTACAGGCCAATGTCGCTCTCGCTGAAGGGTTGGCGGACGCAATTGGTAGGTGAGACTCGATCTCCGTCGACCAGAGTAACGTCTAGACCGTGGGGATGGCCCCAGGCCAGCATGGACTGATGGAGATAAGGCAGACCCATAGCTACAGAACCGCCGGTCCCACCACAACCCACAACGGTGATGCGGACATGCTTCCTCAGTAGCGCGTTGGGAAGTCTGTGCAGAAAAGCCTCCGCTCTTATCTGTGCGGTTTCTCTAGTCATGGTTTATTCAACTTTCATACCCATTCGGTTCAATATCCATGTGCATGTTTATTTCGACAAAGAAGAGCGCCCCTTTCTTCTCGATGCAGAGATGCGGTGGCCAGTGGAACCGAATGCGTTTCTCGTATGCGTCAGTGTGATTAAGGGAAAGACAAGTTCGCCGAGAACATGGAGGAGCTACGCATACCAATTTGCAGACTGGCTGACATTCTGCGAAAAGATTCGGATGGAGTGGCGGCATGCAACCCAGCTGACGATAGCAACCTATCGCAACATACTTTTGACCGAGGTTAGCCTGCATACCCGTCGGCGGTTGAAGCGAAATACCATCAACCATAGGCTGGGCGTGATCTGCCAGTTTTACAACTTCGCCCACAGGAAGGGCTGGATAAAGACTTCACCCTTCGACATGGAAGGAGCCGGCATTCCTTTTGAGGCTCACTTGAGTCCGAGCACCGACGCTAGAGCCATCTCAAGTGCAACACAGGGGCCACATTTACGCCTCAAGCAGGTTCGAGAGGACCTCGTGCTTCCGCCGCGCCGTGATGTTCGCCGTTTCATAAACAGCTTTCGTAAATGGCGCGATCGTTTGATGGCGGAAATCATGTGGGTCGCCGGACTACGGCGTGCCGAGGCCTGCGCGCTGTCTCAGCGCGATCTGCCCAGCAACCCAGGTGCCATCAGAAAAGACACTGTAGCGATCACAATCATCGGCAAGGGACAGAAGCGGCGAGTTGTGCTGTTCCCGACTCGGTGGTTGCGTTCCGTTGATCGATACGTGCAGGTCGAGCGTCGACATTGCGTGAACGTCGGTAAGGAAGATACGCGTTTTGTGTTCCTCGGGCGCGGGGGCAAACCGCTACAGCCATCTGCGGTCAATAGAGTGTTCGCGACCAACTGCAAGAGAACGGCCCTGTCCATCACACCTCACACCCTTCGCCATTGCTACGCGGTCGAACGGCTCGCATACCTTCAGGACATCGGGGCGGCAAATCCATTGAAGACTGTGCAAATGGAATTGGGGCATGCCAACATGGCCACGACTGAGCACTACCTCCATCTCACCGAGGCCATGAGACTCGATGTAATTGAAGCGCACAACGTATTTGTAGACAGGTTGCTCCTGGAGCAAGACTGATGGGCAAAACGAGAGTCGGTCGGCGCTGGAACCTTATCGACCAGTCTGTCCTGGAAGGGCATGACCTTAGCGCGTTGCATTGCGGCAGTTCCCCTTTGATCAGAACACTCCAAAGCTTAGACGGTCGTTCCTACTCGGTAGACCTAACATTTCTAGCGACTCGTCCGCGGCTGGCCCAAATTCTCGCGAATAGTTTATGGATCACGTATCAAGCCGCAGCGCGGAAAGACACTGTGAACAGAACGATATTCACACTGAAGCTATTCACTCAGTTTCTGGATTACCGATGTAGAACTCAATTGGACGTGTGGACTGCGAAGCAATTGAGCACAGATCTTTTGAAGGAGTTCGCCATCTGGCTGGTGGCCACTCGTCATCTCAAGCGAAAGTCCGCGGCCGGCCTCTTCGCTGCATGCTGCTGTTTTCTGAGAAGAGCCCGACGGCTCTACCCGGAAGCTTTCGATCAGTCTTTCGCGACTCCAAGAAATCTCTTTGCCGGGGCAGACAACGACCGAACGGAGTCTCGAGCACTCGGGAGATCAGAGTTTCAGAAAATTCTGCTAGCTGCTCAAAAAGACAGCGGAGAAATTATGGATGGATATCAGCCTGGGGCGGTTCCGACAGACCCTCAGCAGCTTATTCCCTTCATGGTCATCCTCGCAGCACGGACGGGTATTAATCCTAAGGCGTTACATGACTTAGAGAGAACCTGCCTAAGCCCCCACGAATTGGACGAAGATATTTTCTACTGTACGTGGGAGAAGCCGCGTGCCGGGAAACAACAACGGCAACTGCATCGTATCGATCGGCGGAATCAGATGGGAGTGGTGAGCCTGATTCAGTTCTTGCAGAGGTTTACAGAGCCCCTCGCTCTTGAGGCAACAATGCCCATCTCAACAAAGCTGTTCTTGTATCTCGGCCAGAGCGGCAAGACCAGGAGGGTCCTTTCCTCTTCCACTTCACTGGGCACTTTCCATCGGCACTTTCCGCTTTTTGCACGTCGGCATGACCTGCCGCGATTCACTCTCTCAAATCTCCGGCCCACGGCTGCTACGCAGCTCTATTTGCAGACGGGTGGGAATCTTCGGAAGGTCCAGCAATTTCTTCAACACGCTCATATGCGCACGACGGTCAATTATGTGCTCAATAGCATCACAGCGCCGTTCAATGCGCGTGTGATCCAGAAGGCACAAGAGCGAATCTTGCAGCGGATCACGGTCATCCCAACCAGCCGCTCCAAGGGCGCGAAAAATCTGGGCTTGCCCAAAAACCAGACTCAGAAAATCATAGACGGACGATACGACACCGGATGCGGTACTTGCCGTAACCCGTACGACTCGCCTCAGGCAGGCGAGGAGAAGGATCGCGCGTGTACCTCTTTTCATGCTTGTTTTACTTGTCCTAACGGATTGTGGTTCCTGGAAGATTTGCCGGCCGTCATTGCCACCCGCGAGCGACTCGTGTCCTTGCAACCGGGGATGAAACGTGAGCAATGGGACGAGGTCTATGCAGAGAGTGTGCGCATCATCGAACAGCAGATTCTCGCTGCCTTTCGACCTGAGCAGATCGCGATGGCAGAGTCGAAATCTCGAGAGTGGCTCCGGCGGCAGCTCGTTGTAGGCAAGGGGATTCTGTCGTGAGCTCCAGACCTACATGCAAACCGAAATTCCCTGGTTGGAAGGGGGACAATCCTCAGGTCTCCACGATTTCACTATTCCATGACGACATCTGGGACTTTTCGAAGGAAAACCAGAACCCCGCTTCGGACAGGTCTGCAAAACGAATGAGCTGGGCATTCGAGACGCCAGACGGTTCACGGTTTACGAAACCTCGGTTCCGTCAGATGCTGATTGCGTTCAAACAATTCCTTTTTGGCCTGCGCTGGCACCCTATAAACGCAGCACCGCTCAGTGCGAGCACGTTGATAAGCGTCTTTCGGCAAACGAAACGTTTTGTACTCCATCTCCTCAAGTATTCCAACCCTGTGCTTCGCTTTAGAGATGTTCTGCCCCATCATTGCGAGGACTACATTGGCGATCTGATGAGATCCTCGTTCAATGTCGGTTACAAGTATCACTGCCTAAATGCTCTGGAGAAGCTGTTCGTCTATCGCCATGTGATGCAGGATGCAATGATCATTGATCCCTTAAACGGCGAGACGAGCGGCAAGGTGCTCGGCTGGGACATATCGTCTCTGTTGGAGGCACAGACAGAAGTGATCCCTGACGAAACTCTGGGACTGCTTGTTCGAGCGTCGATTGATTATATAGATCGATTTGCGTGCTATCTGCTAGATGTGAGCGAGGCTGTCGAGGCCGTTCGGCAGCCGGGGCGAAGACTGGACGCTAATTCTTCGGGATGCCTGAGGCTGCATAGTCCGTCAAGCTATGGGCTTAGTGGCACGAAACTCGAACAGGGTGTCGCTTCACTGCAAGAGTTGAATAAGGAACTGTGCTATCTCCAGACCGCATGCTTCGTATTAATCGCCTTCTCTACCGGAATGAGGGTTAGTGAGATTCTTTCGTTGAAGGAAGACTGCTGTGAAATACAGGCTGAGCCGGGACAGGCAGATCTGATCTGGCTGCATAGCCGTGTGTTCAAGATGCAAGGGGTACCCGAAGGGCGTAGGGCGAAGTGGATTGGTGGTCCGGTTTCCGCTAGGACCGTCACAGTTCTGGAGAGACTGACTCGATCGACACGGCGACGAACAAAGGTTCGCTCTCTGTGGGTACCCATAGCTGCTTTGGTGTTTAAGCCACGCGACGCTGGTGCGTTGAAGGGCGACACCATCCGATACCGATTAGACGTATTCGTAACCATGCTCGGCCTCAAGGATTCCAGCGGCCGTCCTTTTCATCTCCATCCTCATATGTTTCGGCGGACTTTTGCTAGGCACGTGGCACGGCACGATACAACGAATCTACTCGCGCTGAAAGAACACTTCAAACATGTGTCTCTCTCAATGACCGATCTCTATGTGGGTAGCGATGTCGAGCTATGGCAACTGATGGTCGCGGAAGAGGAGAACCTCCTATTTGAGAGTTTTGAGAAGGCTCTCAGAACAGAGCGTATGGCAGGTCCTGGTGGCAGCAGACTCAAGAAAACGATCGACGCAGCGATTGCGGAGGGCCGGCTCCCAAAGGAATTCAGAGGTGAAGCTGGACAGTATTTGCGAAAGAGGATGATCCGCGACCTTGTTGAGTCCGGTCAGCGTATCTATCCGTGCGCAGCGTCCAACTACTGTTGGTTCCGACCCGAATTCGCGCTTTGCACTCAGGAGGATTATCCGCTTCTAAAGCGATGCAATCCCGGAGCATGCACCAACTCGATCATCACGCTCGAACACAAGCCTCACTGGGAGAAGATACTTAGCGATTGTGAGGACTTGATGGAATTGAAACCGAAGGCAGAGCCTTACCAGAGAGCGCTCAGGGACATCCATGCGGTCAGTTGCAAGATTCTGCGAGGTCTATCGTGAGAGGCAAGGCCAAGAACCTCGTCGGGATACATCGATATCAGGCGGAGCGGCCGGTTCAGACTCAGGCAAAGCTGATGGAAGCGTTGAAGCGGATGGAAACAGGCAGCACTTTGGTTGTAGAGGCCGGCTTCAGTTGGAGCAAGACGACGCTTGCGCGGGAAGCGTCTGTCAATATCAATACCGTTGTCAAAAAGCTACCCAACGGGGAATGGGCCTTCCCAAAGGTCAATCACAGCTTCGAGCACCTCAAACAGAAACGCCTGCGCACAACAGGTGTTTCTGCAATAGGGGAGGTAAGGGACGCCGATCTGTTGCGAGAAGTTAAGGACCTGCGAGAGCAGAATCGACGACTCACCCTCGAAGTCAACCGCCTAGGGCGCCTGATACTCCACGAGCGAGACAGGGCAGATCGGATGGCGGTTTACGAAAAACAGAACATTTCTTTGCGCGAAGAGATCGGACGGAACTATGGCCGGGACCCCCGCAGGAGAGGGTCCGGAAAAAGACAGTGGCCCTGGCCAACATAGAGCAGTCACTGCACCAAACATCTAGGACCATACACTGAGGAACCTGATTCACAGATCAACCCTGTTCCGCGTTGCCGTCCAGCCGTTTCAAAGAGCGCCTTGCCTGTTGTCATCAACTGAGACTTGGACATGCGAAAGCGCTCAATGTTTGGTTGAGCAACTGCATAAACGATTCCGAATGGATGGCGTTCGTCTTAGGCTAGAGCCGCGTTCCTGCTTAATTGCTCCTGAACCAGTAGGCGCAAGACGCGTTCTTTTATCTCGTCACGCGTCCGTCGGACGGCCTCGATGCCTTGCCCCTTTGGGTCCGGTAAGGGCCAGTCGTCACGCCGGAGGCCTGGAACGTATGGGCACTCGTCTCCGCAACCCATCGTGATGAGCATTTCAGCGTTTTGGGCGAGGGCGGCCGTAAGCTTTTGCGGCTTCGCACTGCTGAGATCGATGCCCTCTTCCCGCATCGCGTCCACAACAACAGGATGGACATGCTCGGCAGGCTGAGTTCCGGCGGAAATAGCCCGTGCCAACTGAGGGTCAGAAAGCTGATTGAAAAATGCAGCCGACATTTGCGACCGACCGGCATTATGAATACATGCAAAGATAAAAGTGCGCACCTGGATTAAACTCCTTGAAGTTGTGATCTGACTGCCGTCAGGCCGGACATCGGCTTCCATTCACTAACCGCATCCAGCAGGCTGCTCTCTACTTTCGCCCTATGTCATCGATTTCCCTCTGGAGCGCCAACTGGTCCAGACTGGAAATGGGCAGGCACAGGAACAGGCTGATTCGTCGATCGAGAGCCGCGAAAGCCTGCTGGAATGCGCGTTCGACATCTTCCGGTGTGCCCTTCACGGCGGCGGGATCGGGTATGCCCCAATGAGCGGTCATCGGTTGTCCCGGCCACAATGGACAAACTTCCGCGGCGGCCTTGTCGCAGACTGTAAATACAAAATTCAGCGGCGGTGCAGCAGGATTGGTGAATTCATCCCATGACTTGCTGTGCAAACCTTCGGTACTGAAATGAGCTGTCTCTAACTGTTTGATAGCTTCGGGATGCACAAAGCCAGCCGGATGACTCCCGGCACTGAATGCGGCGAAATTGGATAAGCCCTTCTTCCTGAGGATCGCTTCCGCCATAATCGAGCGGGCAGAGTTGCCGGTGCAGAGGAACAAGACGTTGTATCTTGCTGCCATTTTTTACAGTCCTTTCGGTGACCAGCGCAGCGCAATCACTGCGCCGTCGCACTGCAGCAGTTCGGGCCACAGCAGGTTGGTTGATTTGCGGCAAGTGGTTTGACGGCATAGACCTTGACGCTGGCCGCTGCGGAGTTCACGTCATATTGAGACAAGAGATCCTTCAGGTCTTGATGCAGGGCAGCAGGCGATGCCGGATCGAAAGAACAGCAAGACCGAGTCAGCACGTTCAGATCATTGCCAACCGCCACCGATGGCGAGCAGCAGCCAGATTGATTCTCGACTTTAGCGTATGCGTTAAGATCGGATCCGCTGTCCACAATCTCGACGTGTTCGAAGCCGGCAGCACGCAGACCCCGGCGATAGTCATCGATTTTGATCGCTCCAGCGATGCATCCGACGTACGCTGCCAAACTGTCCGAAATGGCGGGCGGAAGGTCGCCTTTAAGCGCAATATCGCTGACGGCCAGCCGTCCACCGGGCTTAAGAACCCGAGCGATCTCACGAAAAACTGCCGGTTTGTCGGGCGCCAGATTGATCACGCAATTGCTCATGACGCAGTCAACAGAGGCGTCGGGCAGCGGAAGATGATCGATCGTCGCAAGGTGAAACTCAACATTTTCATAGCCGCCAGTCTGCGCATTCGTACGAGCTCGCTCAATCATCTCCGGCGTCATGTCGATGCCAATTGCCTTGCCATTGGGGCCGACCAGTTTGGACGCGAGGAACACGTCCAAACCACCGCCCGAACCCAAATCAACAACCACCTCGCCCGCTCGAATGGAGGCAATCGCTGTGGGATTGCCGCAGGATAGCCCCATATTGGCTCCGGCAGGAATCGACTTCAATTCATCGGCGCTGTACCCAAACGCTTCAGCAACTGCCTTAACCCCGGCATTCTCGTTTGAAAGCTCACTCTCCGCGACCGCGGCGTATTTGGACTGCACCGTTTTCAACAAATCCGCTGTCATCGACTCCTCCGATATATCTGCATAGCCAACTATATTCCCGCTGGACACATTCGTCAATGCGGATATAATGATTTTCATGGCGGCAAAGGCAAGAGACTTCAATTTCGAGCGATTCTTCCAGGCTCTCGGTGACAAGACGCGACTTAGACTGTTGAACCTGATGGGGGATCAGGAGATCTGCGTCTGCTACTTTGTGGAAATTCTGGATCAACCGCAGCCAAAGATCTCGAGACACTTGGCGTACCTGCGAAATGTGGGCATTGTGTCCGCCCGGCGTGAGGGCAAATGGATGCACTACCGCATCGTGATGCCGCCGAACGAGGGCGCTGTGAAGGTTCTCGAACAAATCCTCGAATGGTTCAAGGAAGAGAAGACCATGCAGGCTGATCGGGCAAAACTCACGAAGGCGTGCTGCGCCCCGGAAAAGTTCTCGGCCTTACAAGGAGCTCCACAGCCCATGCTTATTCACCCGTCTACCGCTTTTGCTGCGAGGTAAATCATGTCCAGCGTTCCATATATACAAGGCCAGGTGTGCGCGCCGATGCCGCGCAAGAGGCTGTCCTTCCTCGATCGATTTCTCACTCTGTGGATTTTCCTCGCCATGGCCATCGGCGTGGGCCTTGGGCATTTCATTCCAGGCTCCGCGGCTTTCGTAAACAGCTTCCAGTCGGGAACGACCAACATTCCCATCGCCATCGGACTCATCATCATGATGTATCCGCCACTGGCGAAGGTTCGCTACGAAAAGCTCGGCGAAGTCTTCCACAATCGTCGCGTGCTCGGATTGTCGCTCCTGCAGAATTGGGTCATCGGGCCGGTCCTGATGTTTATCCTGGCCCTGGTTTTCCTCCGCGGCGAGCCGAGCTACATGCGCGGATTGATCCTGATCGGGCTTGCCCGTTGCATTGCGATGGTTCTTGTATGGAACGAACTCGCGGAAGGGGATACCGACTATGCTGCCGGTCTTGTCGCACTGAACAGCGTATTTCAGGTTTTCTTCTATAGCCTGTATGCATGGGTCTTCATTACCGTTCTGCCTACTTGGTTCGGCTTGCGCGGCGCGATCGTCAACGTCAGCATCGGCCAGATTGCGAAGAGCGTATTCATCTATCTTGGCATTCCTTTCCTTGCTGGAATGCTGACCCGCCTTGCGTTCCTTCGAGTCAAAGGGGAAGAGTGGTACCGGACTCAGTTCATCCCTCGCATCAGTCCGTTTACGCTCGTTGCTCTGCTTTTCACGATTCTGGTGATGTTTAGCCTCAAAGGCGACCTCATCGTGAGGCTTCCTCTCGACGTGCTCAAGATCGCCGTGCCGCTCCTCATCTACTTCCTCGTCATGTTTTTGGTGAGTTTCTGGATGGGGCGGAAACTCGGAGCCGACTATGCCCAGACCGCGACGCTTTCCTTCACTGCAGCCGGGAATAACTTCGAGTTGGCGATCGCAGTTGCAGTGGCCGTCTTCGGACTCAATTCGGGAGAGGCGTTCGTGGGAGTGATCGGTCCGTTGGTTGAGGTCCCGGCTCTCATTGGTCTGGTGAATGTGGCGTTCTGGGTGCAAAGGCGCTTTTTCTCCGGACCGACAACTCAAGAGAATGTGGCTGCGATCAACGTCTGAGAGGATCACGGCATGCACTTCCTTATCATTGGCGGCAGCGATGCCGGCATCAGTTCGGGGCTTCGTGCCCATGAACTCGATCCATCCTGCGAAATCACGCTCGTTTTGGCACAACTCGCGTTCCTTCCCGTCCTGTCCGGTCTAGATCAGTTGCATGCGAGAACGGAAATACATTTTCCGACCGATGCAGTACGCTGGCGCGTTTTGGCTTTCACTCCTGGTACTTGACCCTATACCCAGGTATAGGGTGTAACGTGAAACCACGATGCAGATAGGCGAATTGGCGGAGCAGGCGGGCGTTAACGTTCAGACGGTGCGGTTCTATGAGCGGCGAAAGCTCTTGCCTGAGCCGCCAAGGACGTATTCCGGCTATCGCGAGTATGGCGCGCAGGAGTTGAAGCAGCTCCAGTTTATCCGGCAGGCGAAGGCGCTCGGGTTCTCTCTGGATGAGATCCGCGAGATTATTCGCAGCCGTGGGCGGGGCCAATGTCCGTGTACAGACGTAATCGCAATCGCGGAGCGCCATCTGCGCGATGTCAGCCAACAAATCCAGAGGCTCGAAAACTTCAAAAAGCAACTGACTACGGCGGTCAGACACTGGAAGGGTGCCGGAAAGCAGAGCGTCGCGGCAGGCGCTATCTGCACGTTGATTGAACGAACGATGGATGAGCGCGATACCGCACATAGGAGAAAGAGCAATGGCAGTTGATAAAGAAGTGCGCCAGAAGCATCACCGTCCAGAGACGCTGCGGCTGACGCTTACTCTCGTAGTGCTGGCGGTAGTTATCTGGTCCGCGGCCCTCAGCGATCTAAAGGCGCAGAGTTCGGCTGCTCCTCAGACCGAGACAGTAAGTATTCCCGTGGAGGGAATGTCCTGTATCTCTTGCGCGGCCCGAGTCAAGCGGACGCTCAAGGGCCTTGATGGCGTGCAGCACGTGGAAGTAAGCCTGGAATATCGTGAGGTAACCGTGCGCTTCTCGCCCGATAAAGTAACGCCCGAGCACCTGGAAGCCGCGATCAGCCAGCTTGGATATAAAGCCGGGAAGTCCCGCGTAGTGGAGTCAAAGTGACCCTTGAGGAGTTTCTTCGGCATTTCAGTCACTTTGGCGGGCCGCTCTTTGTGCTGGTCATTCTCCCGCTCGCCGGTGTCGTCGCAAGCGCAGTTTGTCCCTGCACGATTCCCGTTGGAATCGGGATTGCAGGCATGGCGGGAACGTCAGAAGCGCAAAACCGGCGCGAGGGTGTAAGGATTGCAACCGGATTCTTTCTTGGAATTGTCGTCAATTTGGCAATACTGGGAGCACTTTCCGGCGGGCTGGGTGCGATCTTGGGCGAAACGTTTGGCCAATATTGGGCGTTCACGATGGCACTGGCCTCGTTGGTCGCAGCCGTAATCGCTTTTCGTGGTCCTCAACTCGACATTGAAAGACTTACGAGGATGCGTCGTCCGGGTGTGTTCGGCGCCTTTGTCTACGGATTCATCTTCAGCCTCGGCACTTCGGCCGCCCCACTATTGCTCGTCCTGACCGTGGCCGCCGCACATCGAACGGCCGGCTATGGTTTACTGCTTTCCGTGGCGTTCGGTATTGGCAGAGGCTTGCCCTTTCTGCTCATCGGTTTGTTCGCCGGCACGATGGCTCGGTTCGTGCGCATGCAGCGCTGGCGAAGGATCATTCAGGTTCTCAGCGGCACAGCTCTGGTATTCGTCAGCGGCTACTATGGCTGGGTCTTCGCAAGCCTGCTTTGATCGCGGCATGCTGAGCGTCTGGCCGTCGCAATATTTTTCTTGAACCCTACAGTCGGTATAGGGTTCATCGTATGTCGTAGAGGCAGATTATGAGCACAGCAACTGTAGGAACCGCAGAACACTTCTGGAGTGAAGAGCCTTCCAAAATTCCAGGACGCCGACGTGTCCGTGCCCGCATCGGCGGACTTCACTGCTCTTTGTGCACCGGGACGATTGAAAAGGCACTGGGCAAGCGCTCGGGCGTGGACAAGGTCGCCGTAAGTCTCACGCACGAGCAAGCGTTGATCGAGTATGACCCCAAGGTCGCGAGTGCCGAAGATTTGATGCAGACGCTGAAGGACATCGGCTACACAATTTCTGATCCTCGCAAGCTACGCCCTTATGACGAAGAGGAGCGCGCGCTGATGCGCGAGCGGCGGCGTTTCCTTATTGCTCTCGGTTCAAGTATTGCCGCGATGGGCTTGGTCGGCTATCCGGTGGGCAGCGCGTGGTTTCCGCTCTGCGTTTTCTCCATCGCCAGTCTGGTCGCGTTCTCGTTTGTAGTCCTGCGCGGTTATAGCCTGATGACGGCGTTTGCAGGATCGTCGCTGTTTGCTGCCTTCGGAGTCGGCATCTATGCCCTCCAGTTGCGTGGTGTATTCGGAAGCGCAAGACCCTGGATCGCCGGCGCGCTCGCGCTCATGCTCATCTTTGGCGTCGGGCTGCATATCCTGCGCATGGCTGTCATGGCTCTCAGACGCGGGATTCTGAACCAGCACGTGCTGGTCGAGTTCGGCGCATTCGCCGGGCTCGTGGGTGGCGCAATCGGCCTGACGCTTCAACCGCCCAATTATCCAACGGTCGCCTTCTTCTCCGTGGCGGTAATGGTGCTCGCATACCACATCTTCTCGGAGTGGCTGTCACTCATTGTGAAGACGCGCAGCTCCCAAGCCGTGAAAAAGCTGCTCGATCTCGAGCCCGACGTAGCCTATGTCGCGAGGAACGGCGACGAACAAGAAGTGCCTCTTGAACAAGTGCGCGTAGGCGAGTTGGTCCGTGTTCGACCAGGTAGCCGTATTCCCGTCGATGGCGCAGTCGAATCAGGTGAATCCGATGTGGACGAATCCCTGGTCACGGGCGAGCCGCTGCCCGTGTATAAACGCGCCGGGGACCACACGCTAAGTGGTTCGTTGAACGGACATGGCACTCTTCTGATTCGGGTCGCAGTCGTCGGCGAGGAGAGCTTTCTTCGGCAGGTCATCCGCAGCGTGGAGGATGCGCGTGCGTTGAAGCCTGGCCTGCTGCATCTCGTCGATCGTGTGCTGAAGGTTTACACGCCGATCGTGCTCCTGACCGCAGTAGGAGCAGCGCTGTTCTGGATACTGTTTCCGCTAGCTATTGGATCGCCCGCAGACGTGCAGCGCGCGATGTTCGCGGGGTTGAGCGTCCTGGTCATGGGTTATCCCTGTGCCGTGGGTATTTCGGCCCCGCTCTCCATCGTTCGGGGAGCTGGCCAGGCTGCGGAGCGCGGCGTGCTGATGCGGACCGGCGAGGCGTTTCAAGCCTTGCGGCGAGTGCAACAAGTCGTGTTTGACAAAACCGGCACGCTGACCGAAGGCCGCCCTGCGCTGCGACAGATTGTCCCGTTAAACGGATCGGGAAACGATCTGCTGGCGCTCGCAGCAGCAGCAGAAGTGGGCTCGGAGCATCCGCTGGCCCGCGCTGTAGTCGAGGAAGCATTCAACCGTGGCATCGTCCTCAGCGAGGTTCGCGAGTTTGAAGCGATTCCCGGTAAAGGGGTCACAGCTCGTCTGGACAATTCGAGAGTGGCGGTTGGCAGTCCGAAGTTTGTTACGTCGGAGGCGGCGGATCTGGCTCCGCACCACGGCAGGATCGAAGATCTGGAGCAGCAGGGACTGACGGTCATCGCTGTTGCCAAAGACGGAACCGTCGCGGGGTTCCTGGCACTTGGCGATGCGCTGCGGCCCGATGCAAGGGATACCGTGAAGCGGCTGCACGCGCTTGGAATCCGTACCAGTCTAATTACCGGTGATAACGAGCGCGCCGCCCGCCATTTCGCTCACTCGGCGGGCATCGAAGATGTTTATGCGCGTGTCTTGCCTGCGGAAAAGGCGGAGATGGTGCGCAAGCTGCAACAGAGTTTCCGTGTGGCCATGGTGGGCGATGGCATCAATGACGCGCCTGCTCTAATGCAGGCGGAAGTAGGGATCGCCTTTGGCAGCGGGGCTGATATCGCCATCGAATCCGCCGACGTGATTATTCTGAACCAGCGCCTGAGCGCGGTACTCGATGCGCTCGACGTCAGCCGTTACAGCTACCGAAAGATGGTGCAGAACGTGTCGCTCGCGTTCCTTTTCAACGGTATCGGTATTCCAGCGGCTGCCACGGGGCTGGTCCATCCGATATGGGGAATGGTCGCGATGGCGACGAGCGTGACTGCGATCTTCATCAATTCGCTGTGGGGTCGCGGTGCGTATTTCTTCGACGCTATCAAAACAGTCGGGCATACTGCGCCGCCTTCCTCGGCTGTTTCTGAACCGGCGCGAGTATAGGGGAAAAGAGACTCCCATGTTGAAATCGGTCACTTTGGAAGTTATCGGGAACCAGAGCATTGCATGCCAAGGCTGTGAGCAACGCATCGAACGTATGCTCAAGGCGCTGCCGGGTGTTGAGCGAGCGCGGGCGAAAGCGAGCAATCAACGTATCGATATTTTGTATGACGCCTCCAAACAAGATCTCAGCGCGATGGCGGAACATCTCGGTGCAGCCGGCTATCAGACGAAGGTCATGTAATTGAGTGCCAATCGAGAAGGGTTCCTTTCCGGTGTCGTTTAAGCCAACGGATACTGCACGTCGTGAACGTCTGGTCCGGCTCCTCGCCGGCGTTACGTTTCTAATCTTTTTCCAGGCGTACATGATCGGGCCAATGATCCCGCGGCTGACGGGGGTCTTCGGCGTCTCAGCGCAGACGATTGGTCTCGCTGTTCCCGTGTACCTGATCCCTTACGGCATTTCGACCTTGTTCTTTGGTCTATTGTCTGATCGGATTGGCCGACGGCGCATTATGCTGGCTTCCTTGCTCGCCTTCGTGCTCCTAACGGGCCTCACAGCCACGTCGCAGTCTGCGAGCCAGATGATCTTCTGGCGTCTATTAACGGGCCTCGGGGCTAGTGGCGTGGTCCCGCTCGCGCTCGCTCTCATTGGCGAAATGTATCCGTACGAGCAACGTGGCCGTCCTCTCGGATGGCTCTTTGGTGCCATGGCCGGAGGAATGGCCTTTGGGTCAACTTTTGGAGTGTTGCTTGAGCCTGCAATCGGCTGGCGCGGCGTATTCGTTGCTGTCAGTGCCTTCGGAGCTATCGCTCTCGCGACCCTGAGTCGTTATTCGCAGTTACCCAGAGAACCGATGGCGACCCACACGCTCACCTTGAGAATCGTGTTTGCGGGCTATAAGCATCTGGTCACGATTCCACGCGGCGCACGGACGTATATCTATGTCCTGCTGAACTCGATTTTCCATTCGGGCGTGTTTACCTGGCTTGGCCTCTATTTCGCGCGCCGATACGGATTGGGCGAGGTAGGGATCGGGCTCGCCCTATTGGGCTATGGAGTTCCAGGCTTCTTGCTCGGGCCTGTGATTGGCCGGACAGCGGACCGCTGGGGCCGCAGATGGTTGATTCCGTCGGGCATCGCAATAGCAGCAGTCGCTGCTGCAACCCTCATCCCTCGATGGTCTCTCGTATGGTCCGCGATTGCGGTGACGATCCTTTCTGTCGGCTATGACATGACGCAGCCGTTGTTTGCCGGGATTGTTACGTCACTCGATCCGAAGCGCGGCGGACAGGCGATGGGACTCAATGTATTTGCACTGTTCACTGGTTTTGGAATCGGCAGTCTGTTTTTCGGCTGGGTGCTGCAATTTGGATTCGGTACAGCGCTCGCCAGCTTCAGCGCGGTTCAATTCTTGGCCGCAACGGCGGCACTGGCGCTGTTTCGACGCGAGACACCCGCGCCGCGCATTCCTTCGCCGCAACCCGAAAGGGCTTGACTCTATACGTAAGTCCAAGGCTCGTGCGCCAGTGCGCCGGCGCTTGCCGACGCTGCGCCGGTGTCTGCCGCGAGGTTTGCCGGGTCGAGCTGCGGCCTGAAGCAAGTCGCGGAAAGAGGGAGTGGCGCTGGAATCCGATACCGTCCGGAACGATCGTCGTGCTGTTTGCAGTCAGCGTTCTGCAACTGAAGTGCTCGGTCCCAATCGCATCCGAAGGCTTCAACGAGTGGTAAATCGCCAACTCACTCAGCGAAAATTCGCCTCGGGAAGTATGACCGATGATCTGCGGCAGTCACCATCAACGATTCGGGGAATGCTAGTTGCCGCAATATACATAGACCACTTTTCATATGTATATGTTCGGACGTCACTACAGAGGAGCATTTTCACATACACATAACCCTCAACGCTAATAT
>MKSV01000002.1:0-132848 GCA_001897435.1 Acidobacteriales bacterium 59-55
CCACTATCAACAGACAAAGAATCAGCTCATCAGCTACAGCCCCAATGCCATGGGCTTCTTCTAAACCTGACACAATCGCAAAGAAAATTGCGCCCTCTCCACTGAAAATTGGCTCCGAACGTGAGTGTTTGAACACGGTTATGCTCGGTGCATCGAGAGTCTTCGTGAGAGGTTGTGATCTAAGCCGCTCGTCGAGTTAACATGACTCGACGGGCGAATTGGTCCCTGCAAGACAGAAATTTTACAGCAGCCCGTACCGCTCGATGGTAGGTATGCCTGAAGGTATGCCAGCCCACCCGCTTTGTAAGCCTCGCATTCCTCGACGCAGGTTGCAGAACCTTCGTTCGCAGACTGTCCAGCCAGACCGGAAGCTTGCCAAAGGCCCGCTCCCTGGCGAAGACACAGTCCTCATCTGAGCTGAACGCGCAGATTTTCCGCCACGCGAGTAACTCAACGCTGCTCAAAACCAACGGAGAAGATGTCGAGGTGGTGCAGTGAGGCAGGAAGTGTTCCCATTACTGTTCCCATCCGGTAAAACAGCCAATTCGATCTTGAAATGCCCTAAGGTCGTCCACAGGTGGAGATAATTATCAGAGCCAGTATTTGTAATAATGCGTACCTTCAACCCGGTCCAGTCTCCCGTTTCAACCAAGCCGAGGATCGGCACGACAAGCGCTCCTGCCCATATGAGAAAGAACTGAAGCACCTCGTTCATCATTGCGGAACGAAGTCCGCCGAAACTCATCCATGCCTCATGGTCACCGTTCCTTCACAATGCCTGCGTCCTTCAAAGCGCGCTTTTCCGCATCGAGTGCCGCAATATGTAGATCGCTAACGCGATGCATCGTCGCTTCAGCACGTGCTGTCTGGCCTTCCGATCGGTACGCCTTCGCGAGTAAGTAAAGCGCCCCCGAGTCACCGGGATTCAAGTCCGTGGCCTTTACCAGGAAAGGAATCGCTGCGGCAGAATTGTTCATTCCGATCTCCGCTTTTCCCATGTAGAAGTAAGTCGACCACGAATCGGGCTCGATCACTTGCCCCTTCTTTAGATAGGAGAGCCCCTCCGCGAAGTGGTGGGTCTGAACCAACAAGGCGCCGAGGAAATAATAAGCACTCCCATCCTGCGGATCTTCTTGAATTGCATGCTTCAGCTCTTCTTCCGCAGCCATATTCTGATGGAGACCGATATATGCTTTACCCAATTCGCGGTAGGCGCCGGGGAAATGAGGGTCTTCCTGTACGGCGGACTTGAAAGATTGCGCAGATTCCTGGAAGTTAGTGGCGTCGTAGTATGCCTTACCCATTAGAAAATTGGTCTGCGCGGGAGTGGCGTCGCTGGAGAAAAGACTGGTGAAGGTCTCCTGGGCCTGCTTTGCCAGCCCCGCTCGCGAATAGGCAATGCCCAGAAGATAGACCGCCGCAGGGTCTGAGTTGCGCGCTTCGGTTAGTGGCTTCAACAACCTGATGCCAGCCTCGGGATCATCGTTTGACATGAGACATGTTGCCAGCAGCATAGCTACCCGACGATTCGAAGGATCTCGATCATGTAGCTGTCGAAAATAGGGCAGCGCCTGTGCGTAGTCCTCTTGTTTTAAGTACGCCAAACCGATATCGAGCTGAATCTCGCGCAGATCAGGATCAATTTTTAGAGCCTTTCGATAGGTCTCGATCGACAGCGAGTAGCGATGTGTCTTTGCATACAACACGCCAAGATTCGCAAGCGCGCTGATGTTGTGCGGGTCGGCTGTTAGAACCCTGCGAAAACCCGCCTCCGCTTCGGGATATCTTCCTGTATTCAACGCCTGGACCGCTGAATCGAAGGTCCGTCGCGTCGCATTCAGGGGAGCCCCAACTCCAGAACTGGATGCGAAGAGAAGGATAGCCGTAACGATAAATGCGAGAGGTTTCATGACAAATCTGCGGTTCTTCACACTGCATTGGAACACTTTCATGCGCCCGTTGTTATTTTGCTTCTTTCAGACATTAAAGAATAGGCCGGGTTCATTGTCACATGAACCCGGCCTATCAGGATTTCGGCAGTCTTAGAAATAGAACTTACCGCCAAGCTGCATTTGACGAGGATCGCGCGTACTGTTGATTTGGCCCGCGCTACCCGCGTTGGTTCCCGAGAAGGGCGTGCCTGGCGCCGGTGCTGAGAGAGAGGTGTTAACAGTACCCCATTGCGTGTGATTGAAGATGTTGTAGAACTCAAACCGCAATTGGAAGCGTACGCTCTCTGTAATGTTCACGTTCTTGTACAGGGACATGTTGTAGTTGTTCACCCCTGGCCCATAGATGGTATTGCGATGAAAGTTTCCAAAACTACCGTTAGCCGGCTGCGCGAAGACGCCCGGATTGAACCACATTGGATTTTTTCCAGCCGGCACGTCATGGGTATGGTTGGCCATAATCTGACCACCGAGGTAGTCCGGGCGAATATGGCCAAAGCCACCATTGCCGAGGTTTCCACTGGACGATAGATCGCAGGAATCGCCGGCGCCGCCTGCTCCGCTGTTCAAGCAGGGGCTGCCGCTCCAGAACTGGGAGACACCAGATAATTCCCAACCGCCAGCGGTAAGTTGGACCAGTTTATTGGATCCCCGGAAATCGGGAAAATTATAGACATATTGAATGTTGACGACGTTGCGACGATCAAAGCCCGCAGGCGCGTAGAACTTGTGCAGTTGAGTGTAGTCCGGAAACGCATTCTGGTTGCTGTCAACGTCGTCCAGATCGACGGCCTTGGAGAACGTGTAGTCCGCATTCAGTGTGAACTTATTGCTGAACCTGCGTTCGAGGTGGACCTGAAGGCCGTTGTAACTGCTGTTGGCACCAAACACGTTGTACTGAATTGTGTTATAGCCCTTATACGGGAGAATGGCAGCCTGGACATTGTTAACCGTAGCCAGGATCGGTGTGCTGGTTGTGTAACCCAGAGGGAGTTGCTCCAACTGCTGGTTATACATCTGGTGCCTGCTGACGTTCCCAATGTATGTGATATTCAAACCTAATTTATAGGGTAGTTGCTGCTGGATTCCAATGTTGTAACCATAGGTCGTAGGAATTTGACCCGCACGATCGGACCCCAGGACTCCGCTTGCAGGAGTCAACGGCGCACCATCGACGAGAGATGGGCTAAGATCTCCAACTTTGCCCCCATAGATTGTGGGCGTATACACCTGAGGAGGATTGCTGATTCCTCCGAAGTTGAAGACGTTTTGCTGATAGCGTTCGTAGAAGATGCCAAAGCCGCCGCGAAACGCGGTCTTGCCGTCTCCAAAGACATCATAGGCAAAACCAACGCGCGGACCGAAGTTATTGTAGCGAGGATTCAGACCACCTTTTGGAAATCCCTTCGTGCCTTCCTGAACCATGCCGTTGTAGGGATTTCCTGAGCCAGTGATGATGGAACCTTTGGTGGGTGCCTGTCCGGGGATATTGTCAGCGGTGTTAATTTGGACCGCATTCGCGGGGTTGTATGAAGACGGTTCAAAATAATACTGATAGAAGGGAGAGGTCGTATAGGTGGGTCCGATGAACTCATAGCGCATGCCGTAATCAAGCGTGAGTCTCGGGGAGATCTTCCAGGTGTCCTGGGCATAACCTTCGTACTGGACGAAGTGAAAGTGACCAAAGGCATACTTGTTTGATTGGCTGACTGTGGTGTAATCCCCCAGAATCATGTTCGCGATGCCTGAGTTGCTGTTATTTGCATTCTGATTGCTGGCGCCGAAGTTAAAGCTAGGGTTCTCCTGCCAACTCCCTTCCTGCCCGTTTTCATTCAAGTCGCCAAAAACTCCAAACTTAATCACGTGATTTCCAAGGACTTTGGTCACATTGTCCGTGACAACCACCGTGTTCCCCGTGGAGGTCCAACCGGGAGGAAAGGTGCCCGTGTTGACATAACCGTCTCCGCTGTTGAGGGCTGGAGCGAGGTTATGAGTATTCGTAGAGGGATAGAGATCGTTGAAGGTATAGCCGATCGTTTGCTTGTCAAATTTTTCCTTAGGTGTGCCCGGGAGAATGTCGACGACCTGATCCAGGTGCATCCAGCCGACGGTGACTTCATTCGTAAGCGTGGGTGAGATCACGTTCACGAGGCTCCATGCATAGCTCTTCCCGGGCTTCTTGCGGAATTGTGGATAGACGGGGAAGCTGGGGCCGGAGAAGATGCCGAAGCCCTGGCTCTCCTGCTGCCGGTCATCCACGTAGCGGAAGAAAGCATTGGCCCTGGGGCCAAAGTTGAAGTCGACACGGGCTACGTACTGATTCTTGCGGAAGGTGTAAGTGTCCTGGAAGGCAATCTGCTGCATATCGCTGAAGCCATTGTTATAGACCGGGTTATTGAAGCTACCGCGGTATCCCGGCGTAATGTTTTTGATCATGGCCTGATACTGCGTGCCGAAGTCGCTTTTAGGAATGATGTTGCCTTGATAAACCGTCCCGGTCTGCACCTCCCCGAATTTGTTGTATTGGATCGTTCCGGGAATAAAGACCGATCCGTTGCGGACCGGATTCCCGCTAGTGTCGGTGATCGGCGTGCAGGTTGAGGTTCCATTGTTTGCGCACTCGTTCCCTGCACGGTAGAGGGTGGACATGTCGGCATCGCCAGTCGGAGTACCAATGCCAAGGAGTGCCGGATTCGGCATCGTGTAGAAAGTGCTGCCCGTCG
This sequence comes from Acidobacteriales bacterium 59-55, assembly GCA_001897435.1. Lineage (GTDB taxonomy): Bacteria > Acidobacteriota > Terriglobia > Terriglobales > Acidobacteriaceae > Edaphobacter. Next base: position 4,673 of record MKSV01000002.1, read on the forward strand.
GCTTGCTGGATCGAGTTCCCTCGTAGTTGAAGAAGAAAAACGCTCTTTTATTGCTTCTCGGTGAGATCTTCGGAATCGGAATGTAACCGCCGATGTTGCCGCCGAACTGATTGAAGTGCAGAATCGAGCGCGGTTTTCCCTGATGATTGCTGAACCAGTCGTTTGCGTCAAAGGCGGTATTTCGAACGAACTCATAAGCCGTGCCATGGAAGTGGTCGCCGCCCGCCTTGGTGTTGACCAGAATCATCACGCCGGGGCTACGGCCGTACTCCGCGTTGAAGTTGCCGGTCAGTGTTTTAAATTCGCCTACGGCGTCGATGCTGAGATCGGTGTACTGGCCGTCGTTTGCTCCAACGTCAGTATTGATAACACCATCGAGGAAGAAGTTGTTTGCCGTACCGCGCATTCCGTTCACGAAGAAGTCGTTGGTTTGGTTGAAGACCAGCCGGAATTGAGAGGTATTGTTTGTCACCACCCCGGGCAATGTCGTCATCAGAGATTCAAAGTCGCGTCCGTTCAAAGGCTGTTCAAGCACTTGCCGGGACGAGATGACAGCCGAGTGGTTCGACGTCTCTGTTTCAATGAGCGGCTCCTCCGAGTTGACGGTAACCGTCTCTGACCGTTCTCCAATTGACATCTGTAACTGGCCAAGACCAAGATCCTGCTCCTGATCGAGCACGATGCCGCTCCGCTGCAAATTCTTCATACCGGTGGCAGAGATTTTGACATCATAGGTGGCAGGCGGCAGGTTCAGCGCCCTGAATGTACCGGTATTTCCAGTCGTTGCTTCTCGGGTGGTATTTCCAGTCGCATGATTGACAACCTGGACCGTGGCTCCTGCTATGGACGCGCCACCCGGGTCGACGACGGTCCCTGAGATGGAGCCTGTCTGGGCCTGAAGCTTCGAGCCGGAGAAGAGAATCATAAGCAGCGCGAGTAAGGACAATCCGATAAGTGAGGACGAATGTCGCCGCTGGCATTCGTCGGTTAAATCGCTCTCCATTTCACTCTTCACGAAACGGTAGCTGCCTGCATTCTCCTGATCGCAGGCTCCCCCAGTTATTCTGGCGTTTGATCCCGCGGTCTGCGGGTCATTAAAAATGGCGTGGCCGATTCCGCTGATTAGGCCATAAGTCTTTATGCGTTTTTCCATAAAGCGCCTGCCTTCCTGTGGTGAAAAGTGGAGGAACGAGCCCGCCTATTTATACGCTTTAGAAACAGACTTACACGTTAAAGCTGATAGTAATATCTGGGGCAATATATATATAGCTTGGACCGGGTGTCAACGACTTAATAGCGCAGTCATGCACTTTTTCGAAGCGATGACATTGCAGCGCCCGAAACGGCGATCGCGAGGTCGGATGTGCCGACGCAGGCAGCGGAGGTAACCCACCGGTCGGCGGCCTCGCTTGTCACGATGAGGACATCATGGTTACTACGCCTACTCCAATGAGCTAAAGAAAAGATCCTTCATCACTGGCGGGTCAAGAATATTTCCTCAATACTCGCCCGCGTCGTAGTATTGTCGCGGTTGAGCTTTCACGGCAACCAAGTAGGGATCATCAAGAGAGACCAGCAGCTTCCATCAAGAAGATTTTAGAAAGGGAAAGTCTAACTATGAGTTCTAGCTTGTCGAGACGAGATCTGGTGACCGGTATGTGTTCGGCGGCGCTTCTGTCTGCTGCTTCACCTGTGCGAGCTAAAGCGTCGACGAAGAGGACGGCCGGAAGTCTTCCTATAGGGATGCCTCAGGAAGGTCCTGGGACACCTAAGCTCGCTGCTCCTTTGAACGGCAGAAATATTACCGACAAGTCGATGCGGGAGGTAAAGCAGCTCGGTGTGAACCATGTCCTGATGGGCGGGCCTCCGATGCCATGGACCGAGCCACAGTTGCGCAGCATGGTCGACAAGTGCAAGACCGGCGGATTGACGATCAGCAACATGATGATTGGCGGATTTCCCAATACGGTTTATGGCCGCCCCGGGCGGGACCACGAGATCGAACTCTTCAAAGACTCTATTCGCGCGGCAGGCAAAGTCGGAATGCCGACGATTGAGTACAACTTCTATGCCCATCGCGCTATCGAGGGCTACTACGAAGTCGATGGCCGGGGCGGAGCAGGGCTAACCGGGTTTGATGTAGATCGAGTGAAGAATCTTCCTCCGCTTCCAGAGGAAGGCGTGCATAGTCTTGAACAGATGTGGAAGAACATCACCTATTTTCTAAAAGCGGTGATTCCAGTGGCCGATAAGGCAGGCGTTCGCCTTGCGTTGCATCCCAACGATCCACCGATCGCACTTAGCCGCGGATCGGGTCAGATCATGGCGACGGTAGACGGATGGAAACATCTGATCAGCATCGTGGACAGTCCCGCCAATGGCATCACCTTCGACTGCGGCGTAACGCGGGAGACGGGGCACGATCCGGTCGAGGTTTGCCGTTACTTCGGGACGCGGGACCGAATCAACCATGTTCACTATCGCAACCCTACGATTACAGTTCCTAATGACAAATACGTAGAAGGGTTTATCGACACGGGCGATAACAACATGCTGGCAGTGATGAGGGAGTTAGTTCGAGTCAAGTACAAGCGCCTGATATACCCGGAGCATGAACGGGCACTGGACTATGATCGCGCGGTCGGTATCCACAATCAATATCCTGGAGGCGGCGGATACGCCGGGATGGTATTCGACATCGGCTACACGCGAGCTATGCTTCAGGCATCCCTTATCCTGGCAAGCTAATGACAATCGATATGAAGAAGCTACCCGCAATTACCACGTTAATGTTGGGATTGGGAATCTGCATTTCTAATCCGTGGATGGCCTATGGCGCGAACCCGAAAGCGGCGCGAGGTGAATCCGCCGCGACGGGGTGGCAGGTCTACGGCGGACAGGCAACAGGTGATCACTACTCCTCCCTGACGCAGATCAACCGCAAGAATGTAAAGAACCTTGTGGTGGCGTGGAAGTTTGATACCGGAGAGCGGGGTGGCCTCGAAACGAACCCTATTGTCATTGGAGATGTTCTGTATACTTGCACGCCCCAGCACAGCGTAATCGCGCTCAATGCTGCAACGGGCAAGCAGCTCTGGATCTTCGATTCCGGACTCGAGGGGATGGCGCGATCGCGCGGGGTATCCTACTGGACCGATGGTCATGAGAGCCGCATCTTCGCCGGGTTTCAAAATTATCTCTATGCGGTGGATGCAAAGACAGGAAAGGCAATTTCAAGCTTTGGCGAAGACGGCAGAGTCGATTTACGCAAAGGGCTGCGAGGCGACTATCTCAAGCAGTCGGTAGGAATGACATCGCCCGGGGCAATTTACAAAGACCTTATCATCGTCGGCGGCCAAAACCCTGAGACACATCCTTCGCCGCCTGGCGATATACGGGCATACGATGTGCATACCGGCGCGATTCGATGGACCTTCCATACGATTCCGCATCCCGGCGAGTTTGGCTACGATACCTGGCCCAAGGACGCCTGGAAGAATGGGGGGGCTGCCAATAACTGGGCCGGCATGACGATCGACATGAAACGTGGGATCGTCTATGTGCCAACAGGATCGGCCGTCTTCGACTTCTACGGAGCCGATCGAATCGGCAATGATCTTTTTGCGGATACCCTACTGGCTTTGGACGCCGAGACGGGAAAGCGAATATGGCACTTTCAAGGCGTCCATCATGATCTGTGGGATCGCGACTTTCCTACAGCTCCCGCGCTGGTGACGCTCACTCGTAACGGCAAGCGGATTGACGCTGTGGCGCAGCCTTCAAAATCGGGATACCTTTTCATCCTCGACCGCGTCACCGGCAAATCACTCTTCCCCATTGTAGAAACACCCTTTCCGGCGAGCACCGTACCGGACGAGGTAGCCTCTCCAACGCAACCAATTCCAACGCTGCCATTGCCGTTCACGCGGCAAAACGTCACTGAAGATATGCTGACGACCCGAACGCCGGAGGTACATGCCTGGGCGGTGAAGGAGTTCAAAGCAATGGCCGGCGGTGGTCAGTTCACCCCTCCCAGCGTAGACAAGCTGACGGTTGATCTGCCGGGCTTCGCGGGAGGAGCCGAGTGGGGCGGCCCTGCTGTCGATCCGACAACAGGAGTGATCTACATCAATGAAAATGACACTGCGTGGCTCGTAGGCCTTACCGTGCCGCCACCGCCAGGAAGTCTGGGTGAGAAGATCTACCAGAGCCAATGCAGCGTTTGCCACGGCAGCAATCGCGCGGGCTCGCCACCCTCCGTCCCTTCACTGATTGGGATTGAAGGGCTTCTGAGCGACAAGGAGATCGCAGAGACAATCCAGCATGGAAAAGGCCGTATGCCTGCCTTCAATAACCTGAGCAGTGAAGAGGCTGAGGCTTTAGTGCGCTATATATCGAAGACTCCGCAGCAGCAGAATAAAGCGCGAGGCAAGGCCGCGACAGCTTCTGCAACGTCCTCCGCCATCGACCAGAAGGCTGTGAGTGCTTCGACGAACGACATGCCATATAACACCATAGGATTTCGCAGATTCCTCGACCCGGAAGGTTATCCGGCGATTGTGCCGCCGTGGGGAACCTTGAATGCGATTGACATGAATACAGGTAAATACCTGTGGAGAATTCCGTTCGGAGAATACCCGGAACTGGCTGCGAAAGGAATGCGCGACACCGGGTCCGATAACTACGGTGGCCCGATTGTCACTGCGGGCGGTTTGCTTTTTATAGGCGCTACCGTTTTTGACCGGAAGTTTCACGCCTATGACAGCCGTACCGGAAAGCTGCTTTGGGAGACTGAGCTTCCGTTCTCCGGCCTCGCCACACCATCCACCTATATGGTGAATGGCAAGCAGTATGTTGTCATCGCCAGTGGCGGAGGCCAAAGCAGCGGCAAGCCGAGTGGGGGAGTGTATGTCGCCTTTGCATTGCCCTAGGAATACATCCGTTCAACTCGGGGAGTCGATCCATCCGTCCCAAAAGTGATCGCGGCAGAAATCGTTTGCGTGCCGGACCATCTATAAATCGAGGGGAGTTCATCTGTAATGCGAGGAGGCGAGCATGAATCAATCTCGTAGAAGCCGGGTGCAGCCCCTGATCTTGGCTTCTCTCACTTTGGCTATTCTTGTTCAGCCGGTTCGGGCAGCATGGGCACGCGCGCAGAGTGGTACGGACGGGAAGGGCTGCACTTCGCTCCTGCAGTCCAGCTATCCAAAGACTTCTATCTCAAACGGGCTCGTAAACGCAGTGGTTTACCTGCCCGATGCGAAGAATGGCTACTATCGTGGCTTGCGCTTTGACTGGTCTGGCGTGGTTGGCTGTTTGGCCTACAAGGGGCATACCTACTTTGGAGTCTGGTTTCCTCGTTATGACCCCTTGTTGAATGATTCAATTACCGGTCCCGTAGAAGAGTTCCGGTCGAGCGATGGTCTCAGTTCAGTGAATTATCGCGAAGCAAAGCCCGGAGAGCCATTCTTGAAACCGGGAGTCGGAGTCCTGCGCAAGGTCGATAATTCGCCATACGCTTTCACCGCAACCTATCCGCTCATTGATGGAGGACGATGGACGGTGCACAGCAGGCGGGACGGCGTCTCCTTCAGACAGGACCTTCGTTCAAAATCGGGCTTCGCGTATGTATATAAAAAAACCTTGAGCCTCGCAAAAGACGAGCCTGCTCTCATCCTGGAGCACGAGTTAAAGAATAATGGCACAAAGACGATTGATACACAGGTCTATGACCACGACTTCTTTATGCTCGATGGGACCCCTACGGGGCCCGACATGGTCATTAGCTTTCCTTTTGAGCCTAAAGCTGAACAGGCTTTACGGCATGGTGGAGCAATCGATGGCAGAGATATTGTCTACCGGCAAGAACTCCAGGCTGGACAAAGCGTCACCAGCTATTTGACCGGTTTCTCAAATAGCACCTCCGACTATGATCTTAGAGTCGAGAATCGACGTACTCATGTAGGTGTCGAACAGACTGCCGATGTTCCCATGTCGCAGCTGAACTTCTGGTCGATTCGTTCCACCATCTGCCCTGAGGCATATATCCACCTAAATATCCCTCCGGGGAAAACTGCGCGCTGGACGATACGCTATCGCTTCTATGTGAAGCAGGATTCAGAAGCACATTAGCTTACTCATGACTCAAGGGTCGGCAACAAGTCGGTTCGCAGATAAATAAAGAAGGAGAGTTTCATGAAGAAGATGATCTTGAAAGCGTTGATCGCCTGCGTTGCGCTGGGAACAATATCAGCCTTTGCGCAAGTGAAAATGACGAAAGAGCAGATGATGTTTTACACGTCTGACTGGAAAGGCGCCCGCTTTCCAGATGGGCGTCCGAAGCTGCCAGACGAGCTGATCAAGCGTGCATTGGATGTGTCGATTGAGGATGTATGGGGCTATCTGCGCAGCAAGGGATACAGATGCCAGTTCGAGGGAGGCTGGCAGGCGCTTCATATCGACAAGCCCTTTGCCGGCCGCGCACTAACGGCACAATATATGCCTTTGCGACCAGACATGGAAAAGGCTATTTCCGCTGAGGGAAAAGCAGAAGGTCGAGTAAGCGGAAGTAACAGCTGGCCGATTAATGAGTTACAGATTGGAGATGTTTATGTTGCCGACGGCTATGGAAAGATTGTCGAAGGTACCCTGATCGGATCGAACCTCGGAAATGGAATCGCTGCGCACACTCACACGGGCTTTATCTTCGATGCTGGGATCAGAGATCAGGAGGAAAACCGGGAGATACCCAACTTCAACGGGTTTTACAAAGGGTATGATCCTTCTTACTGGGTCGACATGCAGCTCACGGCAATTAATTCTCCAGTGCGCATAGGGCGAGCGGTAGTACTGCCTGGAGACCTCGTATTGGCTAAGAAAGATGGGGTCATCTTTATTCCTGCAATTCTGGCCGAAGCGGCCATTAGTTCAGCGGAGTTTACTTCTCTTGAAGATTCCTACAATTTTGAGCTGAATCAAGAGGGAAAGAATGGCGCGGAATTCGAAGGTGGCTGGACTCCACAGAAGTACGCTGCTTTCGCAAAGTGGGTTGAAGCCCACCCGGATAAACTGAAGATGCCGCGATCTGAATTCGATGCAATTCTGGCTCAACGGAGCAAGCCCCACCATGAAGCGCCCTAGGTGCGTGATTCCTTTTGCTTCTTCCGCATCGGATTGCTTCCATAAGTTAAAAGAGCAACTGTTCACCGGGGATCAGGGCTACGTACTCTGATCCCCGTCGAGCTTCTATTGCTTGATCACGGTTCCGTCCAGCTTGCGAATCACTCCCCATCCCCCATTTAGATTGTTCCGTCCCGGGGTAAATGGAGACTTAGCCGCAGCCTTCTCATCGACCTCGATTCCCCAGCCTGGCTTTTCATTGATCCAGACATATCCATCTTTCAACTCCGGGCAGCCGTGAAAGATCTCGCGCGATCGATCATTGAATGGGGAGTACTCCTGAATCCCGAAGTTTGTGCTAACGATGTCAAGTGTGATCTGTGCCATATGACCGACCGGAGAAACATCGCCCGGCCCGTGCCATGCTGTCTTGACTCCGAACTGCTCAGCCATAATTGCTATCTTGCGTGCCGGGGTAAAACCGCCAACCTGTGAGAGGTGGCAGCGAATATAGTCGATCAGTCGTCCTGCAATCAACGGCTGCCACTCATGTGGGCTGTTGAATAGCTCGCCCATCGCGATAGGAGTCGCGCAATTCTGCCGAATCTGCTGGAAGTAACCCAGATCTTCAGGAGACAGCGGATCTTCGATAAAGAACATATGAAATTTCTCCGCCTCCTTGCAGAACTGTACCGCTTCATTCGGTGTAAGCCGTTCATGCACGTCATGCAATAATCCGACTTCTTCACCCAACTCCTGGCGGCATATCTCCAAAAGCTTGAGCTCTCGGCGCATACTGTAGGCCGGCTCGAAAAAAGGTCCGTCGTGGAGCGGCTTGAACTTGGAGGAAGCAGAATGTGCTGATCCGTAGCCGTCCATTCCAGGAATTCCAATCTGGACGCGCACATTATGGAATCCCCGAGCCATATATTGTTTTGCGGATGCGACGACATCGGCGAATTCGGGGCCGCCCGCATGACCATAGACATCGACCGCTTCCCGGCATTTTCCGCCTGCAAGTTGATATACGGGCATCCCGGCCTGTCGTCCTTTGATATCCCAGAGCGCCTGATCGATTCCACTAATAGCATTGTTCAATACCGGACCGTTCTTCCAGTAAGAGCTGTCGTAGCAGGATTGCCAGATATCCTCAATTCGGTCGGTTGTTCTATTGAGCAGCAATGGCTTTAAATATCTCTCTACTGCAGGCTTAACCAAATCGGCTCGTTGTGTAAATGTGGCGCAGCCGTAGCCATAAAGTCCGTCCTGATCGGTCGTGATTTTAACGACGGTGAGGCGCACTCCCGCCGGTTCGCACTCAATGACACTGATATCCCTGATTCTCGGAGTAGGCATTCCACGTGTTGCGCGGGCAACCTGCTCTTCCGCTCTGACAACAACCGGTGTTACCAGGCTGAGGACTCCAGCCCCCGCAATAGACTTCAACATTTGTCGACGGCCGATAGACATCTCGTCTCCTTTTCATTTCCCGTACCACTCTAACTGATCAATAGACCTGCATATACCCAGTTACATTTGGATAACTCGCGCTTTACGGCCTGTTATTAATCGACTCTACGAATAGAGTTCGCTCAAGCCTCATGCATGTAGCGAGACGCTGCGCAGAAGCATAGACATAAGAGATCGCCAGAGGGGCTATCACTCCTGCATCGGCAGCCTACACGCTGAAACTCGTGCGCAATGCTCCTGTCAGGTCGATTGCGATCCAGCGAGATGGCACTCGTTGACAAAAGTGCGCCAAGGCGTCTATAAGGTGTGCGTAAATCGTTTCAGTAGAATCGTTCGTCCAACTAAGTTGTCATCGTAGAGCAGCTTTGTGGCACGTACAGAGAGACCAGTCCTATCTTTTGAGAGGTAAGCAATCCAGTGCGGGAATGCGCAAGCAGCAACTCTTTTATCTGTACTCGTGTCGCATTTCGTCATCTGTGTTGCAGCCATCGCATAAGTAAATGTCTGTGGGTACCATCTGCAGCAGGATGGACACAGGATTTGCCGGCGCAAAAGTGCTATGAGTGATAGCGCCTGCGGGGGTGGCGTCGGCAAAGCTACGGATTGAATGATCGCTATACGATCCAAGGCAAGCCCGGCCTGCAGATTGATTAACTTTGATGTGGCGAAAGACGTGCGGTTCCAGAAGTTGAATTGGTATATGAAGATGCATCAAGCAAGACGAAACAACTGATGGCCAATTCTCATGGGAGAGCAACAATGTCCGATTACAACAGTTTAAGGTTCAATCGCCGCGGTATCCTGAAGTCCTTCGGGGCCGTGCTCGCTGGCAGCCTTCTCGATCGTACTGCGCCTGCAGAGCCTGCGGTCAAGAATGTCAATCTCCATTCCAGCCCGTCAACCCTGAAGATCACCGATTTGCGCTATGCCGTGATTGTCAAGCCTGGTCCGAGCCCGTGCGTCCTGATTCGCATTGATACCAATCAGGGTGTCTATGGTCTGGGGGAAGTACGCGATATTGCAGGTCCGAACTATGCCATGGTGCTGAAAAACCGCATCCTCGGTGAGAACCCGCTCAATATCGACTTTCTCTTTGAGAAAATTGCACAGTTTGGAGGTGGCGCCCGCCAGGCGGGCGGTGTCTGCGCTATCGAGATGGCGCTTTGGGATATTGCAGGCAAGGTTTACAACTGCCCGGTATACCAGATGCTTGGCGGAAAATGGCGCGATACGATCCGCATCTACGCAGACACGACCGAGTCCATGGACCCGAAAGAATACGGACAGCGGGCCAAAGAGCGGAAGGAGATGGGCCTTACCTGGATCAAGATGGATCTCGGGATCGACACACTCAAGAATATTCCGAACACGGTGATGCAACCCGCAGGCCTGAGCAATTGGGAGCTGCGCAATCAGCCTCATCCTTTTATCGCTACCGAGGTTACCGACAAAGGAATCGACCGTCTTTGCGAATATGTCGCCGCGGTTCGCGATGCAATTGGCTATGACATGCCCCTGTCGATGGATCACCTTGGACATATCGGCGTGAACTCTGCCATTCGCCTCGGCAAAGCCTACGAGAAATTCAACCTGGAGTGGATGGAAGACGTGATCCCCTGGTATTACACCGACCTCTGGAAGCAGATCACGGATGCCAGCCCAACGCCCACGATCACCGGCGAGGACATCTACCAATTCACTGATTTCGAGACGCTATGCAAGAACCATGCCGTGGACAAGATCCATCCCGATCTTGCCACCTCGGGCGGTATTCTGCAGACGCACAAGATCGGCAACATGGCATTCCGCTATGGTGTTCCCATGGCGATGCACTTTGCGGGTACCCCGGTCTGTTGCATGGCGAACGTTCATTGCGCGGCAGCGACGCGTAACTTCCTCGCGCTCGAGAATCACTCGCTCGACGTGCCTTTCTGGCAGGATCTGGTCACTGGAATTGAAAAGCCCATCATCAACCGCGGCTTCATCAAGGTTCCCGATACTCCGGGGCTGGGCATTACGCTGAACGACGATGAGTTGAAGCGACACCTGAAGCCCGGCACAGGGTACTTTGAACCGACTCCCATGTGGAATGAGAAACAATCCTGGGATGACGCTCTCTTCAGCTAAACGCTAAAGGATACGACTTGGCATAAGCTTAGTTCACGCTACCGACTGGGAGTAAGATCACCTTCAATCACCATGTTAATGGCTTATAAATAGGGCATCGGATTGGACGGCTAACCGCTTTAGCCATTCCGACGACAAGCAAATCCGGGGCCGGGGTCTGTACGATTCCGATCACAAGCGTTGCAGCTCAACATTGTTGTTTCCATCTCCGTTGAAATCGCGGCTTCGCGGATCGAGCCAAACAATGCAATCGGCACACGATTGAGCATGGTGGATCACCACAGACGGTAAGCAGACTTGTGGAGCACTACAAACTGAAGGAACCTGAAACGCTACATCATTGCTCCGGGAAGCCGGAAGGAAATGGTAGGCACGAGGAGACTCGAACTCCTGACCTCTACCGTGTCAAGGTAGCGCTCTAACCAACTGAGCTACGCGCCTGAATGCGTTTCCTCAGTCTAAATGGAGTGCGACCTTAGAGCAACAGAGCGCGTCAGATAGGCTAAGATGAGCAGACGTAACGTGCCTCTCCTGAACCAATTCCGCGCCGCTCCCAACCTGCTTACGCTGATGCGTCTGTTCATCATCCCCTTTCTCATCATCGAGATTCTGGATGCGAACTATACGGCGGCGTTTGCCTTGTTCATCCTGGCAGGGGTCAGCGATGCGCTCGACGGTCTGCTGGCGCGCTGGCTCAGCCAGAAAACAACGCTCGGCCTATATATGGACCCGATCGCCGACAAGCTTCTGCTGAGCACACTGTTTGTCGTATTTACGCACGTGGGACTGATGCCGCGCTATGTGACGGTGCTGGTCTTCAGCCGCGACCTGGGAATTCTGCTGATCGCCACGCTGCTGTTCGCCACCGGAACGCTGCGGGACTTCCGCCCCAGCCTGTTCGGGAAGTTGAACACGTTCATGCAGATCATCGCTCTATTGTCGGTGCTTTGCCAGAAGGTCTTCGCATGGCATCACCTGGCGACGATGCGCGACGGTCTGCTCCAGATCATCGCCGTGATGGCTCCGCTTTCAGCGGCCCAGTATGCCTGGATTGTGATCCGGCGGATGAACTCCCAGCAGCCGACGGTCGTTTAGTCATTTAATGAGGCTCTCCCGGAGCGGTTTTCCTCACCATATGTTGAATTAACTCCCGGGGTGTCGCTTTCACGGGAGACGTTTTGTACGCGTCGTCCCTCACTGCACCTACGGAAGAATGGGCCTACTCGTCGGGCCCGGTTTCGGAGCCGGGATCGGCCTCTTCGTTGGCGATGTCGACAAGCTCTGCCGAATCAAATACTTCGCGGCAGGACTGGCATTCGACGAACTCTACATCGTCCTCGCGGGCGACGATCTTTACGATGGGATGTTTGCAGGGTGGGGTCATGAGCACGAAAGGCGAATGGTAAGGATTTTGCCCGTCTTGCCGCTGCCTTGTCAAGGCCGGTTTGCTGTGGTTTTCTCAGAAAACGGGCCGATTTCCCCGAGACAATCCGCGTACAGAGCCGGTTGCGTAGCGGTCTGCAGGGTCGTACACTATCTAGGACTGGAACCGTCTTGATTCCAGCGCCGAGTTGTGGCTCGAACGATGAATTTGGGCTCTCAGCTTCCGAACCGGCGGGTATCGAGCAGAGGGTTCTAGAGGGTTGCTATGCTGCGTCTGACCAAAAAAGCGGATTACGGTCTGATGGCCCTGAAGTATCTGGCCGAGCAGGCGGACGGCAGCGCGCACAGCGCCAAGGATATCGCGGAGGCTTACCACATTCCTCCGCAACTGCTGGCAAAGATTCTTCAGACGCTGGCCAAGGCCGGCCTGCTGGTCTCCCATGCGGGGACGTATGGCGGCTACGCGCTTTCGCGGGGAGCGAAGGAGATCTCGGCCTTCGAGGTTATCCGTGCAATCGACGGGCCCTTGTTCATCACCAGTTGCATTACGATTCACGGTTCCTGCGACCTTGCCGGGCATTGCACCATCAAGGAGCCTTTGCGCAAGGTGAACGACAGCATCAAAGAGTTGTTGAGCGGAATATCGATCGCCGACCTGGTTGACGCTGCGGGTCCGGAGCGGGACAAAGCCAGCACTCCCCTGGCCGGTGGCCTGGTGACTATCGCGCTTTAGGCTGCGAAGCGGGATTTTTCAAAAAAGCTGAGTATAAAGAGATCGACGAATCCAGGAATGGAAGAGATCGAGGGAGAGGTATGGGCAACGAGATGAGCAACAACGGAATGGTGATTTCAGAGTCCTCGACTCCGCTGCCGGCGGGCGTGCATCTGCCGATCTACATGGACAATCATGCAACGACGCCGCTCGATCCGCGGGTGCTGGAGGCGATGCTGCCTTACTTTGGCGCGAAGTTCGGCAACGCGGCGAGCCGCAACCACTCCTTCGGATGGGAGGCCGAGCAGGCCGTTGACAAGGCGCGCGAGCAGATCGCGAAGCTGATCGGCGCAACCGCGAAGGAGATCATCTTCACCAGCGGCGCGACCGAGTCGGACAATCTCGCGCTGAAGGGCATCGCGGAGATGTACCGCGAGCGCGGCAACCACATCATCACCCAGGTAACCGAGCACAAGGCGATTCTCGACACCTGCAAGCGGCTGGCGAAGCAGGGCTTCCGCGTGACTTATCTCCCCGTCAAGGCTGATGGCCTGATCGACATCGAAGACCTGAAGCAGGCGATGGACGACAAAACAATTCTGGTCTCGATCATGTTCGCGAATAACGAGATTGGCGTCGTTCAGCCCATCGCCGAGATCGGCAGGCTGTGCCACGAGAAGGGCGTTATCTTCCACACGGACGCGGTGCAGGCCGTGGGCAAGGTTCCCGTTGACGTGGAGGCGATGAACATTGATGTGCTGTCGCTTTCCGGCCACAAGATCTACGGACCGAAGGGCGTGGGCGCGCTGTATGTGCGGAGACGCAATCCTCGCGTCCAGATTTCGGCACAGATCGACGGCGGCGGGCACGAGCGCGGGATGCGGTCGGGCACGCTGAACGTTCCCGGCATCGTCGGCCTGGGCAAGGCCTGCAAACTCTGCGGCGAAGAGATGGAGGCCGAGGGCAAGCGCGAGGCCGAGCTTCGCGATTATCTGAAGGCGAAGTTTGAGGGCGCGCTCGACTACATTCACGTTAACGGAAGCATGGAGCACCATCTGCCCGGCAATCTCAACATGAGCTTTGTGCACGTCGAGGGCGAGAGCCTGCTGATGGGCATCAACGATATTGCCGTCTCCTCCGGTTCGGCCTGCACCTCGGCGACACTGGAGCCGAGCTATGTGCTCAAGGCGCTGGGACTAGGCGACGACGTGGCGCACAGCTCGATCCGCTTCGGGCTGGGCCGCTTCAATACCAAGGCCGAGGTAGATTACGTTTCGGATAAGGTGATCGACGTGGTTTCGAAGCTGCGCGAACTGTCTCCGCTGTACGAGATGGCCAAGTAAAGTAGCGATCTGACCAGTATTGAGTGAGCGGCGACGAAAGCCTGGAATCAGGAACAGAGGAAAAGCGCGGTGTGTGTACTTGTTCGGGGCTAAAGCAAAGTAGCAGTTGGTATAGAGTCTGCCGAGCCCTTGTTTGTCATTCCCGAAGGGAATCTGCGTTTGCCTTCCTCCACACCAACAGCAAAAATGCTCTAATTTTGCGGCTGCGGGGTCGCGCTGACTATAGCCTTGCTCGCGGGCAGATGGTAGATCTGCGAGAGTTGCTCTTTGTAAACATCGATGGGCGGCAGCAGGGCGCGGGCTCGTTTGCGGTCAAGGCCACCGGGATCTTCGACGCCGTACATGGCCATGGCTCCATTGATGTACTTGAACTGCGAGCCGTAGCGTTGCAGCTTCCCTGCCGATACCAGCGACTTGTCGACGACCAGCGCCAGGCTGGAGGGGTCGATCTTGTCGGCGTCGGCAAGCTGGGTCAGTTGAGGCAGCATCTGTTGTTGCCAGGCGTGGTCCGGCGTATGAGTCAGGATCAGCATGGCCGCGTTCGAGGCATCGATGCCGACCATGGCGATGGTGGGCCAGCCCTTTTCGCTTACGATCTGCTTCAGTTCGGCGGTAAGTTGCGCGTCGGTGACGGGCAGATTCTGCACCATCTCCTTTTTTGAGGCCGACGCTGCGGCGAAGCCGCGGGCGGCCTGATCAGTCGCGCGCATCTTCATAAGCTGGTCGCGAAGCGGCGAGTCGGTTCCATAGCCGTTGCTGCTGATGAGTTGCTTGCGGCGAGCTTCAATGGCAGCCTTCCAGGCAGGCTGTGCTGCCGGCTCGGAGTTTGAAGCGTTCGTGGCGGCAGACAGTGCGTGTGCGCCGCTTTGCGCAAAGGAGGAAGGAGCGAACGAGGCGGAGGCAGCGAGTAGAAGCAGGGCAGTCAGGCGCATGGGCATTATGCCGTATTCTAACGGTGCCGGCCGCTGCGCACGCGGCGCTCCCCTGCGGAGGTGCCGAATATCCAACTAGCCGGATGCCTAACGACCTGCTGAGAGGTTCTTTTGCCTGATCAGAATTACTTTGCTTTCTTCGATCTTCCGTTGAAGCTCGATGTCGATGTGGCGTCGCTGGAGAAGCAGTTCTACATACTCTCGCGCAGGCTGCATCCCGACCGGTTTGCCTCCAGGCCGGTGGCGGAGCAGGAGGCAGCGCTGGCGCAGTCGTCTCTGCTGAACGACGCCTATCGGACGCTGAAAGATCCGATCCTGCGGACGCAGTACCTGCTGAAGCTGGAGGAGCAGTCGAAGGCGGCGACCGATGCGGCGCGGGCGACCGGGGAGCAGAAGAGGCAGACCGTTCCGGCGGAGCTGCTGGAAGAGGTCTTCGAGCTGAACATGCAGCTCGCCGAGATGCGCGCCGCCCGGAAGATGGGTGAGGACGAGCCGGAGCTGCGGCGCGATCTGATGACGGCCAAGGATTCCTTCGACGGAAAGATGGTGGAGACGCAGGCAGAGCTGGAAAGACTTTGGTCGCGGTGGGACAACGCGGCGGATTCAGGAGATACGGCAGAAAAGGCCGTCGCAAAAGGTGGGATGGTGGCGCTCTTGAACAAGAGGAGTTATCTGCGGAATCTTGTTCGGGATGTGAACGAGGCTCTGGAGTAGCCGCGCTAGAACTGCGCGATGCGACGTTCGATCTGCTGCAAACGGAAGAGGTCGTGACCGGCCATAATCTCGATCAGGGTCCAGAAGATGACTGTGCCGCGTTCGGGGTCGGTGGTGGGACGGTGGCGGTCTTCTTCGGAGATGGTGGTAAGCAGCCTTGTATTCCAGTTGCGGACGGCTTTGAAACAACTGAGCGCGGAGTCGAGGTCGTAGGCAGCGTAGCGTTCGGCCCAGGCCTGCTGGTCGAAGGGCTGAATCAAGGCGTGGCCGGAGCTGAGGGTCTGACGGAGGCGGAAGCTGAAGACGATCTCGGCGTCGGCGAGGTGGGCGGCAATCTCGCGGACGCTCCATTTGCCCGGAGCGGGGATGCGGTCGATCTGCGCGCCTGAGAGCGTTGCCGTAAGCGTGTAGAGCCGGTCGGCGGTGGTGGTAAGGACGGGAATAGGTTCCTGACCGGCCAGGAATTTCTCGTAGGGGTTGAGTTCCATGAAAAGAACGGTATCACGGCACGAAGACGGATTGAACAAAGTTTTAAGCGCGGATTTTGGGACCGATGCAACAACGTTTTAGTTCTGCAATTCCGGCTTCCAGGGGTCGTAGGTGCCGATGTTCCAGAGGTGGCCTTCGAGGTCACGGCAGGCGAACGCACGGCCGCCATAGTCCATGTCCGCGATGTCGGTGACGATGGTCGCGCCCGAAGCCCTGGCCGTGGCATAGATGGCATCCGCATCAGCCACAACAAGATATGGGCTCTGGGTCTCGCGGAGGTCAATCTCATCGGGTTGGACAATCTTCCGTCCATATTCGCTTCCATTGTCGACGGAGCCGAGCATAATCATGCCACCGCCGAGAGTGAGCTGAGCGTGCGCAACCGTGTCTCCGGGTCCCATATAGACGGCATTCTTCTCGAAGCCGAAGGCGCGGCCAAGCCAGTCGATGGCGGCGAGGGCGTCGCGGTAGCGGAGGCAGGGGATGAGGGTAGATCTGGTCTGATGGGCCATGCTGAAAAGATGCCGCCGTGTGTAGCGGGGTTGTTATACGAAGTACCGAAATATCCCGTGAAATCGGGCCGCATCTCATCCTGCGGAGATTTAGAGAGCGGCCGTTTATAGGACAATAAAGATAAGAGATTGCAACGGCAGAGGGTTGGGTGGTTATGGCGGATGAGCGCGTTGCGGGAATCGGGCGGGTCGTAGGAATCGACCTGGGGACGACGAACTCGCTGGTGGCCTTCATGGATGGCGAGACTCCGGTCGTGATTCCGGGCGAAGACGGCGAGCGGCTGGTGCCGTCCGTGGTGGCCTGGACCGACGATGGCATCGTCGTAGGGAATGCGGCGAGGGGATGAAGGGCAGGACCATGGACGCTGCCGGAGACAGCATAGGCAAAGGGCCTACGGCACCGCATCCGTTTGCCCGGGCCGAGGTGCTGGACGCAGCAGTCGAGACAGAAAAGATTAAAAACTCTATCAACGATGAGGCCACGGCCGGAGAGTCGACGGAAGATTGATGATGTCTGAGAGCAGTAGTGAAGTTGTGGATCTGTCGAAGCCGACGGCCGAGGGAATGGTTCGCGTAACGTTTCAGCCCGAGGGACGGACGGTCGAGTTCCCGTTCGACTCACTGCCCTATGAGGGGCATGGAATGCCGATGTCGTTTCTCGACGTCGCGGAGAACTACGACATCTTTCTGGACCACGCCTGCGGCGGTGTCTGCGCCTGCACCACCTGTCACATCTGGGTGAAGGAGGGCGCGCAGGGAGTGAGCGAGCCCGAGGATCTGGAACTGGACAGGATGGAGACGGCGGCGGATATCCAACTGAACTCGCGGCTGGGGTGCCAGGCGGTGATTGAAAAGCCGGGGACTTACGTGGTCGAGATTCCGGCATGGAACCGGAATTACGTGCAGGAAGGCAAGCCCCGGCATGGACCGAGCAGCGAGTAAGGCAGTGTTTCTCCGACAACAGCTCCCCTGACAACAAAGAGTAGTCATCTCGACCAAAGCGAAGCGCAGTGGAGAGATCCCTGTATTTCGCCCTGCGTTGGACCCGGCAAAGATCTATCTGAAACGGCTCTAATAGCTGCGCTGATACATGCGGGAGATGCGATCGTGCCAGCCGAGGTGGTCGTCGTCGAGCCATGCCCAGAGGAAGCCGATGCCGAGAGGGCAGGCCGAGAGGACAGCAGCCACGATGCGCAGGCGCATGGCCCGCCGGGTGGGATTTTCGTCGTTGAAGGTGCAGAGGCCGATGCGGGCGTAGCGCATTCCGGGCGTGGCTTCGGAGAAGGTAAAGAAGAGCGCCTGGTAGCAGAGGCCGAGGATGACGAGGACTCCGCCCGCAGCGATAGCGGCGGTCTGGAGGGTGAATGTGCCGACGGCGGATGCGCCTGGAAGATTGTTCACGGTGACGGCGAAGACAGCGGTAAAAACCAGCGCAGCGGCGAGCACGATGCAGCCGTCGACCATGCCGGCCATCAGGCGACGGCCCAGATCGGCGGTCTGAAGCGGCAGGACCGGATTGAAAGGAAGGGTGGAGGCCACGCCGGAGGCGGCTTCAACCGCAGGCTCGGCATAGGCAGGCGTCGCGCCCAGCAGGATGGAGGACCATTCGGGCGCAACAGACTCGGCGACCGGCTCGGCAGAGATCTGGGCAGTCTCGACCTCGAAGATGCGGAGTTGCGTGGGATCGTGGGCAAGCTCGGCCTCCTCGCGGAGAGGCCCTTCGGCGATGCGCGGACGGGCGCGTCGGGAAGCGACAAGCTGGCGGGGGAACTCGATGAGATTGGCCGGAATCTCTACGGTCGGCTCAGTGGATGCGACGTCGAAGATGGGCGACTGGCGGAAGGCAATCTCATCTTCGAGGGCCAGGCGTTCCTCCTCGTCGAGAAGATTCTGGTCGAACACCCCCTGCCGCGGCTGCGAATAGCTGGGATGAAAGGGCCCGTGAAAGGGCTGAGGAATGGTGTGGGCCGGGTCTTCGTAGAGGCGGACGGTGAGGCCTGCGCTGGAGACCTGGGTAGCGGAAGAATCGACAGGAGCCTCGGCTTCAGGCAAAACAGCAGGCTCGGGAGGCGTAAGCGACCACTGGTCGAGCTCGGCCAGCAGCTCGTGCTGAGCATCAGCGATGGCCTGGGCGCTGCGGGCGGCGACCTCGGCGGCGGCCTCGGCCTGCTGGGCCTCTCGGATAGCGCGTTCGGCCTCGGCGGCCAGGAAGGCGCGGTAGCTCTGGGAGTGGGCGTAGCGCTCGGCAACGGCGGCGGCGATGCGGGCCGCGCGGGGCTTGGCGGCAGTGGCGCGGGCCACAGGAGTGGACGGCGCCGCGGGCTGGGGCTGGTTGTGGCGGGAGCGGTGGGCGGCGAGCCGCTCAGCCACCTGCTGCTTCAGAGCAAAGGCAGAGAGCGGCGCTTCCGGTTGAGCGGCGGATTCAGCAGCAGCTTCGTCGAATGGCTGTATCTCAAGTTGTGCAGAGCTCATTGTGCTCAAACCTAAACCCGCTTCCGTGAAATCGTTTAGCCTCAAAGGGTGGTGCGTGTGACGAGCCTCAAAAGACGCGAACGGGAGATGAGGGCCAATCGGCGAAGCCGGCTGCTCCCGCGTTCTCTGCCGTCCGGCAAAGACGGAACGCTGCAAACGGCGATTGGGGAGCCGGTGACGGCGACGCGGATGAGGCGGTTGAGCAATCTCCTCGCCGGACGTGCCAGAGGCGCCCTGAGAACCGGTTACCTCTTGATAACTATCACGATGATTGCGGCAAGTCATCCACAGCTTGCCGCGCAGGAGGTGACGAGTGAGGCAACCCCCGTTGCCTCAGCGGCAGTTGCAGACGCCGCAGCGCTTCCCGACAAGCCGTCCCCAGCGAAGTATCCCGAGGCCGTCGTTCTGCCGCCGACGGACAATGCAGAGACCGTCGTCATGGAGTCGGACACGCAGTCGAAGACGGGCAGCCGCTACGTTCTCGACGGCAACGTCGTCATCACCTACGGCGATCGCAAGCTCGAGGCAGACCACATTGAGTACGACAGCGCGACGGGCGAACTGGAGGCCACAGGTCATCTGAAAGCGACCGGCGGAGCGAACCACGAGTTCATCTCAGCCAGCCATGGCAAGATCGATCTGAACAAACAGACAGGACGTTTCTACGACGTGTCCGGCTCCGTGGGATTGAAGACCGCGGGACACCGCGTGGTCTATGCGAACGGGCGGCCCTTCCTGTTCACGGGCCGGGTCGTAGTGAAGCGCGGACCGGAGCAGTATGACGTCTACGACGGAACCGTGACGTCGTGCCAGTTGGAGCATCCCGACTGGCTGCTGTACGCCGGCCGGTTCACGGTGGACGGAGACAAGGCCAGCGCCCACAACAGTGTCTTCCGCCTGCTCAACATTCCGCTGCTCTACCTGCCCTATGTAACGCATCCGGTGAATACGGAGAGGCGGCAGAGCGGCTTCATGATCCCGGTCGTCGGCGCGTCGTCGACCAAGGGATTGATCCTCGGCGAGCAGTATTATTTCGCCATCAATCGCAGCACCGACCTGACGGTCGGCGCGGAGTATTTCTCGCTGCGGGGATGGTCGCAGATGGCCACCTTCCACTTTCGCGGACGGGACAACGACTTTATCACCGCGCACTACACCGGCCTGCTCGACCGGGGATACGTCACCGGCGGCCGGTACGTGAACCAGGGCGGTCAGGACGTCGTCTTCTCCGGACGTCACGACTTTTCCCCACAGACGCGGATCGTAGGCGATGTCGAATATCTCAGTTCGTACCCCTACCGCGAGGCGTTCACGGAGAACTTCAATCAGGCCGTCTCGACCGATATTCTTTCCATTGCCTACGGCGTGCACGAAGCAAACGGATACGCCTGGGACGTTCGCGCGGACCGCTACCAGGGGCTGAAGCGGGTAGCGATCCCCCAGACATCGTTGACAGCTGCGGTCCCGGCACAGGAGGTTCGCCTGTTTCACGCGCCGACGATCGAGATGAACTCAACCGATCACGCCATCGGCGCAAGCGGCATCTTCTGGAACATGGAGGCCTCGGCCGCGGGACTGAAGAGAGTGCAGCCGGACTTTGTGAGCGCCGGAGTCACCGAACGGGTCGACGTGCACCCTTCGATCTCGTATCCGCTGAAGTTCGGGGCATGGATGGCGTTGCCTTCGCTCGGGATGCGAGAGACGCTCTACAGTCGCAGCCTGGAAAAGCGCGATGATGCCGACGATCCAATGGCGGAGCGGCGGAAGGCCTTGAGCCGGAGCGACGTAGAGGCGCAGGTGGACCTGCGGTCCCCCGCGATCGAGCGGACGTTCCACTCCGGGTTTGTGGAGAGGGTCTTCGGCCATGACTTGCGCCATACGATTGAGCCGGAATTTAAGTACCGCTACGTCAAGGGCGTTAACAATTTTCTGAATGTGCTGCGCTTCGACGACATCGACATCGCAAGTGATACGAACGAGATTCAGTACGGGGTAACGCAGAGGCTGTTCCTGCGCAAGGCGCAGCCGTGCAAAGCGAACGCTGCCGACGTGGATCCGGACACAACCGATGCGGATGCGCCGGATCAGGCTTCGAGCGGATGCGCGGGCAGGGAGTGGATTAGCTGGCGGGTGACGCAGAAGTACTTCTTCGACAAACAGTTTGGCGGAGCAGTAGTGAAGGGGCGGCGCAACATCTTCGATACGACGCTGGACCTGTCTGGCATCGCCTTCCTGACCGAGCCGCGCGAGATCTCGCCGCTGGTCTCGCGGCTGCGGGTGCGCACGTCCGAGAAGCTGGACGTGGAGTGGGACTTCGATCTGGACACGGGCGCGAAGAAGTTCACCTCCAACAATGTGCTGCTCGACGTCCACGAGGGGAACGTCTTTGGCGGGTTGAGCTATGCGCGGCTGAACGCTCCGGGGCGGTCGTACACGCAGGGAACGGCGTCGGCGGTCTCGAACTTCAGCCAGTTGCGCATGTTGCTGGGCTACGGCGGAGCATCCAAACCGGGGTTTGGGGTAGCGGCCAACGTTGGCCTGGACCTGCACCAGGGCACATCGCAGCAGGGTGGCCTGGTGCAGTACGGTGCGCTCCAGACCTCGTATAACTGGGATTGCTGCGGCTTGAGCGTGGAGTATCGCAAGTACGAGCTGGGCTCGGTGCGAAACGAGAACGTCTACCGGTTCAATTTCACGCTGGCGAACATCGGATCGGCGGGCAATCTGCGGCGTGCTCAGGCGCTATTCTAGGTTGCGGTTAAAACCCCGCGCGGAGCAGGAAAAATGGCCCTGCGTGAGATAATCGAGGGGTGCTGAACGCAGTTAAGTCTTTCCGTATTTTCGTCTTCGCCCTTACCCTGGCGGCCCTCGGCTGCCACGCGCAACCGCCGGCGGAGGGCGGGAAGTTGTCTCCCGAGTTGGCGCGGCGAGTCGAGATTCTGATCCGGTCGAAGTCGAGCGTTCCCCCGGACTACCGCATCGAGGTCGGTCCCAGGACGAAGAGCGATGTTCCGGGATTCGATGCGATCAGCGTTACCTTTGCATCGGACGAGCACACCAGCAAACCCATGACCTTTCTGCTCTCGCAGGACGGCAAGACGCTGGCACAGTTCAGCAAATTCGACATCAGCCAAGATCCGAAACAATTAATCAGCGACGCGGGGCGTCCGGCGCGGGGCGGGCCGTCAAGCGCACCGGTGCTGATCGTGGGATTCGACGATCTGGAGTGCCCGTTCTGCGCAAGGATGCATGCGCAACTCTTCCCCGCGCTGACCAACCGCTACAAGAACCAGGTCCGCATCGTTTATAAGGATTTTCCTCTGGGCCAGCATCCCTGGGCGATGCGCGCTGCGGTGGATGTGGAGTGTCTTGCCGCGCAGAGCGGAACGGGCTACTGGAACCTGGTGGACTACATTCACGCCCATGCGGCAGAGATGGGCGGGGCCGACCGCAACGTCGCCAAGGCAAGCGAGACGCTCGATGCCCTGACCAAGGCTGAAGGCAAGCGCCAGAAGGTGGATGAAGACGCGCTCAACGCCTGCATCGCCAAGCAGGACGAAACGGCGATACGGGCCTCGATGAAGCTGGGCGAGCAGTTGGGAGTCGATTCGACGCCGGCCCTGTTCATCAACGGCGAGAGAGTTGTCGGCGCGATCCCGATGAAATATGTTTACGAGGCCATCGATAATGCTCTGATTGCCGCAGGCCAGACTCCGCCGCCACCGCCGCCGGAAGAACCAGCCGCGACAAACCCAACCCCGCCGGCGACCAAGCCCGGCAACTAGCTTCCTCGCAGGAGAGTTCATACGTGACGAAATTGCCGACCGATACCAATGTTCCTTTGCCTGGACGTTTGAGCCGTCAGGTTTCTCTTCCGGTTATTCTGCTGATGACCGCCGCGCTGATCCCAATGGCCGGCTGCAAGCATGAGCACAAGGCCAACGTGCTGGCGACGGTCAACGGCCACGCCATCATGCAGGCGGACGTCGACAAGGCGTACACCGCGCAGCTCGGCGAGCAGCAGCAGCCGCTCTCGAAGGACCAGACAGACGCGCTGCGGCTGAACGTGCTGCGCGCCCTGATCGACGAGGAGATCGTGCAGCAGCGGGCAGCCAAGCTGAACCTGACGGCGACCAACGAAGAGGTCGACGCGAAGCTGGCGGAGATGAAAGCTCCCTACACGGAAGACCAGTTCAACCAGCGGCTCAAGGCCAGCAATCACACGCTGGACGAGCTGAAGCACGACATCCGCCTGAGCCTGACACAGAACAAGCTGCTGAACAAGGAGATCAACTCGAAGATCACGGTGACGGACGCGGACGTCGCCAGCTACTACAACCAGCACAAGTCCGAGTACCACTTCATCCAGACCGCGTACCACCTCGCGCAGATCATGGTGACCGGCATACCCTCGGCGCAGGCGAATAACCTGCAGAACAGCAAGTCGACCACCGACATCGAGGCCAAAAAGAAGATTCAGGCGCTCAAGAATCGGCTGGACAGCGGCGAAGACTTCGGCACGCTGGCCATGAACTTCTCCGAACAGCCTGACGCAGCCACCAGCGGCGGCGACATGGGCTTCGTCACCGCGGAGCAGATGAAGGGCGACCCGATGATTTATGCGGCGATCATGAAACTGAAGCCCGGGCAGACGACGGATATTCTTCCCCTGCCGGACGGGCAGACCAAGAAGACCGTAGGCTATGCCATCTACAAGCTGATCTCGATTGAGCCGGCGGGCCAGCGCGAGTTGAAAGACCCCCGCGTGCAGCAGGCGATTCGGCAACAACTTCACGACGGACGGTCGCAGTTGCTCAAGAGCGCCTACTTCGAGATGCTGCGTGATCAGGCGAAGGTCGAAAACTACTTCGCGGAACAGATCTTCAAGAACGACGCTCGCTAGCAAACGCCTCTCATCCGACAACGCCCTCTTCTTCCCGTCGCAGCTGCACGTCATCTCGACCGGAGCGAAGCGCAGTGGAGAGACCCCTGTATTCGCTTCCGCTGAAACCGGCAATCCCTCTACCGTCGGCGAAATTGCTCTAAACTTCCAACATGACCCAGTCTCCAGTTCGGTTTGCCATCCTCGGTTTTGGACTCCACGCGGTGCGGCGTCTGCTGCCCGCCTTTCTGCAATGTGACGATGCGGCGCTGGTGGGCCTGTGGCGGCGCGATCAGGCCGCTGCTGCGAAGAACTGCGCCGAGCACAACATCGCCCACTGCTTCGCCACCCGGGAGGAGCTGTGCGCTTCGCCCGAGGTCGACGTGGTCTTCATCACATCGCCGGACGCGATGCACCGGGATGACGTTCTGCTCGCCCTGCGGCATGGCAAGGCGGTGCTGTGCGAGAAACCGCTCTCGATGAACACCGCCGAAGCCCAAGAGATGTCGGCAGCCGCGAAGGCCGCGGGGCTGCTGTTTGGCGTGGGGCAGAACTTCCGCTTCAATCACAGCCTGGAGTGGATGCGGGAGCAAGTGGCCGCGGGCCGCATCGGGCGGCCGCAGATCGCCCATGCGCAGTATGCGTATCCAGCCGGAAAGGCCCCGCGCAAGTGGATCGCCGATCCGACACTGGCCTGCGGCGGACCCATCGCCGATGTCGGCGTCCATTGCATCGACTCCCTGCGCTATGTGCTGGGCGAGGATGTGGTGAGCATCAGCACGCTGGCGCGCAAGGATCCCTCATCGGACAAGGTGGAGGCGGTGGCATCGCTGCAACTGGAGATGACGGGCGGCGTCTATGCCAATGTGACGGCGAGCGCGCGGGCGCCCTATCGCACCCTGGTGGAGATCACTGGAAGCGAGGGCGCGCTGGTCGCCGAGAACGCGCTAACGGTCGACCGTCCGGTGCAGGTGGAGTTGCGGCAAGCCGGCGAGCTGGTGGATACAGTCACGGTCGAAAACGGCGATGGCTACACGCGGATGCTGAACAGCTTTGCCGGGGCGTTTCGCGGAGCGGGAACCTTCTCCGCCTCGGGCGAAGACGGCGTGAAGAATATGCGCGCGCTCGACGCGGCATATCGAAGCTGGCAGACCGGCCTGCGCGAGGCGCTTTAGGGAACCTCTGATTTAGTCAGGCTTTGTTAAGGGCACGGCTTCAGAGCCTGTCCTGAGCGAAGTCGAAGGTGCCCGTAAGCGACTTGCCAGCAACACGGCTTCAGCAGCTAAGGGCATATTCGGAGACTTAAATCAGATCTTCCCTAGCTGAAGACCCCTGCCATGGCGGCGCTGACGACGAGGATGATGACCCACCAGCCCACCACCACCGCGGCGGCCTTGCCGCGGCTTACCTTGGCGATGATCGCCGTGCCGATAACGAGCAGCACCAGCGACCACAGCCCAATCACGTCGAAGAAGCTGAGAGCGCTCTTGAGCCATGGCGAGGCGTCGGGAAGGTAGTAGGCAAGGTTGGTCCCCACGGGGTTTTTGAGGTCGAACGCTTCGGCATTGCCGCCGATGAACAGCGTCAGTATCGTCAGCAGGCCGATGAGCAGCTTCGGCAGCGAACAGTACATCCACAGGCAGAACATCTCGCCGAAGGTCGTCGCGGCTCCCAGAACGAAGTTGAAGGTAGCCCACAGCCCAAGCGCTGCAATCGCCGAAAACAGAAGAACCAGCAGCGGGAAACAGTAGGACGTATACCGGTACCCGACTGCCATGCCGTGAACGCGGGCCGCCCGCTGCTCCGGCGTCAGGCTCGCGAGCGAGTCAGTCTGCTTGGGGCTGGCCTGAATCTGGTTCTCCACCACGCGCTCGAACCCCGTCTGATGGTCGATGGAGAGCGTGACGCAGAGCGAAACGATCACCGTCAATAGAAATGGGAGCCACCAACTCCGGTTGCGCAGGATATCCGTGAAGGTCTTCGACGGAGCGACAAAGGTATCGACAACGCGCTCCACCTGGCTCAATCCAGCTCCGTTCGCCACAACGGCCTCATCACCCATGATGCCTCTCCTCTGGAGAGCCGCCGCAACTCAGCGCGGCCGCGTCCCCGTTTAATGTCGTTGCCGGATTGTAGCCGACCCAGGCGGGGCCTAACAGTAAATTTGAGAAAAATCCTACTCCACCACCGCCAGCACGTCACCGGATGCGACCGTATCCCCCGCCTTGACGGCCACCCGAACCACCTTGCCTGCCTTGGGAGACCTCAGCTCGTTCTGCATCTTCATCGCCTCAATGACGACGATCCCCTGCTGCTCGGCCACCTCATCGCCCGCGGCGACCAGCAGCCGCACCACGCGTCCCGGCATGGGCGCTTTGACCGGGCGCGGTCCGGCAGTACCCGCGCCCGTCCCGCGCCGCCCTTGCAACGACCGCGGGTCGTTCCGCTCGAACGCAAAACGCCGGCCGCCAATCAGCACCGCATCGCCGTCGAGAATGCAGCGGTACTGCCTCCCCTCCACGATCAGGGACAGCACTCCCGGCTCGAGCATCCGCGCATCAACGGAGATTGCGCGGCCATCGACAACGCACTCCATTGGGCCATTCAGCACTCCCGGACTATCCGGACCGTCGGCGAGCGAAGACGGCAGCTCTACGCGCCGCTTGCTGCCGTCGATATCGAGCCAGACTGTCACGAGCGCACTCCCTCCTGCCGCCCGGCAGCGCCCCACTTACTTTCGCGCACAGGCTCGACGATCGGCGCTTTCTCCGCGACCGAAGCGGCAAACAGTGCCGCAGCCACGGCCGCTGCATCCTCCGGCACCGCGGCCTCTACTGCGGCGGCTTCGCGATCGAGCAACCGCTCCAGGTAGCCGGTATCGATCCTTGCGGCGCGAAAGTCTTCATCCATCAGAATTCTGTGGAACAGGCCGATGTTCGTCTTGATGCCGCCAATCGCATACTCATCGAGCGCGCGCAGCATGCGGTCGATGGCCATCTCCCGCGTCGGGGCAAAGGCCACCAGCTTCGAGAGCATGGGGTCGTAATCGAGCGGCACCACCCAGCCCTCGTACACGGCGCAGTCCTCGCGAAGGCCCGGGCCAGCGGGCTGCACCAGCCGCGTGATGAGGCCCGGCGAGGGAAAGAAATTGTTCTCCGGATCCTCCGCATAGATTCTGCACTCCAACGCGTGGCCGCGCAGCCGTATCTCCTCCTGCTTCAGGCCCAGCGGCTCGCCCATCGCAATCCGCAGCTGCATGTGGACGAGATCGAGCCCGGTGACCATCTCGGTCACCGGATGCTCCACCTGTAGGCGTGTATTCATCTCGAGAAAATAAAAGTTCTCCTCGGCGTCGACCAGAAACTCCACCGTGCCTGCATTGACGTATGCGGCGGAGAGCGCAAGCCGCACCGCCGCCTCTCCCATCCGGCGGCGCAGCGAATCGCTGACGACAGCCGACGGCGCCTCTTCTATCACCTTCTGGTGCCGCCGCTGTACCGAGCACTCACGCTCACCCAGGTAGAGACAGCCGCCATACTCATCCGCCATCAACTGTATCTCGATGTGCCGAGGCCGCTCGATCAGCTTCTCCAGGTACAGCTCCCCTGATCCAAAGCTGCGCAGAGCCTCGCTGCCCGCCGCCGCGTACGCCGACGCCAGCTCCTCCGGCGACACGACCGCCCGCATCCCCTTGCCGCCGCCGCCCGCCGCCGCCTTCAGCATGACGGGATAGCCAATCTCCGACGCTACGCGCAGCGCCTCCTCCACAGAGCCCAGCCCGGTGACACTGCCCGGCACCCTGGGCATGGCCGCGGCGTCCGCCGCCTGACGCGCCCGCGTCTTCGATCCCAGCATCCGCATGGCGCTCGCGGGCGGACCGATAAAGATGACGCTGGCAGCTACGCAGGCCTCGGCGAAGTCCGCATTCTCGGATAAGAATCCGTAGCCGGGATGAATCGCGTCGGCCCCGGTACGGCGTGCAATTTCGAGGATCAGGTCGCCGCGCAGGTAACTCTCCGTAGCCGGTGCCGGGCCCAGGCGATAGGCCTCGTCAGCATGAAGCACATGCAGCGCGGCGCGGTCGGAATCGGAGTAGACCGCCACCGTCCGCAAGCCCATCTCATGGCAGGCGCGAATCACCCGCAACGCGATCTCACCGCGATTGGCAATCAGAACTTTGTGTATGGCTCGTCGCAAGCGGCAATTTTATCTCAGCAAGCCCGGTTGCGGCTCGCTCACTGTTTCATCCAGAAGAAAAGCCTCTCCGCTTTCGGAGAGGCTTTTCTTTGTCCCAAAGACAGGAGAGCGGCTACTTCATGGTTACGCCACCCTGTGTCGCCTTTTCCTTCTTCTTCTCGTTGATCTTGCGCGCGCCCATTGCCTTGTTGTTCCAGTCGTCGGCTTGAGCCAGATCAGCCTTGCGTGCCGCGTCGTCGCCGCACTCCATGTCGGCCTTGCGACGATAGGTGAGGTTGAGATACGTCATCGCCTCGTCGTAGGTCGGGTTGAGTTCCACGGCCTTGCTCAAATATTGCAGACCCTCCGCGACAAGGTCCGTATTCTGGTCCACGAGCTTCTGGCAGGCACCTTTGGTCTTTTTGACGTTGCCGTTGCCATCGTCGGTCAAGCCGTCCGCCGCCAGAATTGCGACCGCATTCTTGTAGGACAGCATCCAGTCCACCACGCCGACCGTGTAGTATGCCTCGGCGTCGTTTGGAGCGAGCGCGATGACTTTCTTCTCGTACTCCTTGGCTATATCGAAGTGCTTGATGTTACGGCTGATCGATGCAACCTGCTTCAGCGCTGTCAGGTCGTTAGGATCCTTCGCGAGAACCGCGTTGAAGCCATCGAGGGCCTTCTGCGCGATGGCGAGGTTCTCCGGCGTATCGAGGTTCGGCACAACCTGGTAGGAGTAGGCCGTCGCGAGATACAGCTTGGCATCTTCATAGTTCGGGTCGAGCGCGATCGAATTCTGGAAGTGGTTAACTGCTTCCTCGTACTGCGCGTTCTTAAAGGCCTGTACACCCTTGGTGAGCTGGTCGCGTGCCTTCAGGCGGTTGCATCCAGTTACAGAACCAAGCAGCAGCGCCAGCACAGCTGCAGTAACCGGAATCCGTGCGGTTAATTTCATGGGGTGTATCGTCTCCTTACAGAATAGGCGCGTTGATCTCTGGGACAAAAAATTGGTGAATCGAGTCTTTCAGCTTGCCCGCTTGATTGTAATGGTATACGCCCCAGCGTGACTAGAGGACGCATCCTTATGCTTACTAAATAGATTTTTGTAGTACAAGCAATGGGCGGTAGCCGGATAGCCACCGCCCCTGCCTCAGATTTCTCAGCATTGCACTCACTGGCCCGCTTCAATCCTGGGTGTAATCAGGCCGATATTGTCAACGCCTGCCTGATGGCCAAAGTCGATGACCTCGGCGACTTTGGAGTAGTCAAGGTCTTTGTCGCCCTTGACGAACATGACCTTCTCCGACCGCGTCGCAAAGATCTCGGCCAGCTTCGGCTCGATCTCCGTCTTGTTGAAGGCGGTTTCGTTGATTTTGTACGACGGCGCGCCTGCACCGTTCGACAGGACCTGAACGACGATGGTGCGATCATTCGGCTGGTCCTGCGTCTTGGTCTTGGGCGGCTGCGGAACCAGTGTCTCCAGGCCCTTGGGCACAACCGGAACAATAACCATGAAGATGATCAGAAGTACCAGAAGAACGTCAATCAACGGCGTGACGTTCATCTCGGACATCGATCCGCCTGCATTCCCGCCGCCACTCATTCCCATAACAAATCTCCTTTTTCCACTGCGGCTGCACTTGTGCTCTCGTGTGCGCCATCCTGCATAAATCTGATCTCAGCCAGGCCTTATTGACCCGTCATTACGTTGGCGTCGTCTTCGATCTTATCGGTGAGCAACCCAAGCTGATTGACGCCGGCAGAGCGGATCCCATCGACGGCATCCATGACCTTGCCGTAGTTCGCCCGAGCGTCGGCGCGCATGAAGACCTCTTTGTTGGTCTTGTTTTCAAGCATCGCCGAGATCTTCGTACCCAGATCGTCGTCGGTGACCTGATTGGAGCCCAGGAAGGTTCTCCCGTCGCGCGTAACGGCCACGACCACGGCGTCTTCCTTATTGGCGTCCTGCATGACCACACCCGAGACGGACGTCGGCAGGTCCACGTTCACCTTGTTATTCAGCATGGGGGTGACGACCATGAAGATGATCAGCAGCACCAGCATGACGTCGACCATCGGCGTGACGTTAATGTTTGAGTTGACCTTCTTGCCTTCATCCCGCTTATTGATACCCATAAAGTCGGCTCCGTCCGGTTTGTCCGGTTTTACTGCTCCTGCGGTCGCTCTTGCCCCCTGAATGCCGTTCGCTGGCGGCATTCAGGGGACCTTGGCTGATGCGTGATTCTCGCAGGGTCCTGCTTTTTGCGTCTTGTCTTGCGGTTGCGGCTACCGGTGGCTCTGCTTGATGAAGTAGTCGACCAGCTCGCTGGAGCTGTTGTCCATCTCGACGTCGAACGACTCAACCTTGCCGGTGAAGTAGTTGAACGTCATGACGGCGGGGATAGCGACGAGCAGACCCATGGCGGTGGTGACCAGGGCTTCCGAGATACCGCCGGCGACTGCGCCGATGCCGGAGGTCTTCTGGGTAGCAATCTGCTGGAAGGCGTTAAGGATACCGACAACGGTTCCGAACAGTCCGATAAAGGGGGCCGTCGATCCGATGGTGGCCAGACCTCCCAGGCCACGCTTCAGCTTGGCATGAACGATTGCCTCGGCGCGCTCGAGGGCGCGCTTGGAACTCTCGACCTGCTGCTCGGTGATGCTGCCGCCGGAACCGAAGCTGCGGAACTCCTGCAGACCGGCGGTGACGACCTCTGCCAAGTGCGACTTCTTGGAGCGATCTGCAACCTTGATCGCCTCATCGAGACGGCCATCCTTCAACGCGCCGGCAACCTTGGGTGCGAACTCACGCGACTGCTTGCGGGCGGCGGAGAAGTAAAGAGCACGGTCGATGATGACGGCCAGCGACCAGATCGACATGATGAAAAGGACGATAACCACGCAGCGAGCCAGCCAGCCCATATTGTGCCAGAGACCCAGTACGCTGAAGCTGACTTGGGCTTCCTGGAAAAACAGGCCGAGCGAGGTCGGGACGTGAGCGAAATTTGCGAGATGAGCGAGAATCACTTGGATATTTCCTCCTGGTAGAAATCTATTCTTTTGAAGCTTGACCCGTGAATCCCCCGAACGTGCGATACATCTTCAGGCGACCACGGATAGACGTTTCCGATTCCGTAAAGTCCTTGCTAGCCGCCCATATTGAAGTTGACGGATACGGTCGTATCAACCTCGGTAGGCTCGCCATTCAAAATGTAAGGCTTGTAGCGCCAAGTGCGGACGGCATCGACCGCGCTTGCGCGCAACATCTCCGGACCGCTGACCACCTGCAGGTTTGTGATCGTTCCTGTCTTGGAGATGATCGCGTGCAGGACGACCGTGCCGGAGACATGGGCTGCCCGGGCAATGGGAGGATAGGTGGGGTTGACCCCGCCAATCTTCGAACCGGCGACAACGCCGCTCGATACCCGAACCGGACCCTTGGGCTTTTCGACGCGGACAACCGGAGCAGGAGCGGTTCCAATGCCGCCCATCACGCCGCCGGGAACGCCGCTGCCGCTACCCATGCCGCTCATGCCGGCAACGCCGGCCATCTGCGGCGCCGGAGCCGAATCCTCCTTGAGCATCTTGATGTCCTTGGGGATCTTAGTCGGGGCGTGCAGGCCCTGATCGATCTCCGAGACCATCTTGATGGGCTTCACGATCTGCTGGGGCGGAGGCGGAGGCGGAGGCGGAGGCGGAGGAGGCGGAGCAGATATCATCGCCGTCAGCGCGGTCTTGGGCAGAGCGTCGGGATACAACAGCGGAATCAGGATCATCGTCGCCACGATCACGCCATTGAAGATGAGCGTCGCGATCATCCAGTACTTGGACTTGGTCTTGATCTTCCCGCTGGATTCGATCATTGAATCTTCAAACATATGTAGCCTCTTTGCTGTGAAGAAGAGCTATTTTCCTTAGACACCGGCCCGTACGGATTTGTTCCCTCATGGAACCCCACTCGGTAAACCGAGCCGGGCGACCTACGCTTTGGCTCGCTTTCCTGTCGGCAGGCTGGTCGATTTGCCCCGCTTTGCCCGCCACTCCTGATACGCCACCAGCATCGGCGACGCGATCACGATCGAAGAGTACGTTCCAATCAAAATGCCGATGACGAGCGCAAAGGAGAATCCGTGCAGCACCTCGCCGCCAAAGAGATACAAACAGAGCACAGTCAGAAAGGTCAAGCCCGACGAGATCACGGTTCGGCTCAACGTCTGGTTGATGCTGCGATTCACCAGATCGGCCAGCGGCTCTCTCCGCGAGAGCGAGAGATTCTCGCGAATGCGGTCGAAGATGACGATGGTGTCGTTCATGGAGTAACCGATCAGGGTGAGAAGCGCAGCAATCACTGTAAGCGTCAGTTCCTTGTTCGTCAAACTGAACGCGCCCAGCGTAATCACCGTGTCGTGGAAGACTGCCGCGACCGCGGCCACGCCGTAGATCAGCTCGAAGCGGAACCACAGATAGACCAACATCCCCAACAGGGAATAGAGCGTCGCGTAGATCGCCTGCCGCTGCAACTGCTTACCGGCGGTGGGGCCAACGATCTGAACCTGTTCGATATTGAACGACGAATCATGGTAGTTCGCCGACAGGGCATGTTCGACGCTTTCGCGTCCGGCATCGTGCGCCGTATCGGTCGCCGTGGTGATCGGCAGGGCGATGATGACCTTATTGGCCGCATTGCCGCTGGGATCGCTGACCCGCTGGATGCGGGCATCGTGAATTCCGGCCAGATCCATGGCATGGCGGATGTGATCCTCATTGGGAACCTGGCTGAAGTCCACCCGGATCTGGGTGCCGCCCTTGAAGTCGACGCCCAGCGGGATGTGATGCCAGAACGCCATGCTGAAAACGCCGGCGATCAAAAGGATCAGGGAAAAGCCAAGGAAATACCACTTCTTCCCCAGCCAGTCGATATTCGGATTATGAAACAGTTCCACGCTCTTACGCCCTCAGCGGCAGCCGGTCAGGCACCGCAATTTCTTACAAAAAGATCTAAATCGACAGCGGTGCGCCGCGGCCTTTTCTGAGCAGCTCGGCCTCGAAGATGACCCGCGACACATAAACCGCGGTAAACAGGTTTGCCAGCAAACCGAAGACCAGCGTCACGGCAAAGCCCTGCACCGGCCCTGAACCGAAGAGGAACAGGATCGCCGCCGAAACGATCGTGGTGACGTGGGTATCGAAGATGGTCGTCCAGGCATGGGCAAAGCCCTGCTGCACGGCAACCGCCGTACTCTTGCCGTTGCGCAGTTCTTCTCGAATACGCTCGAAGATCAGCACGTTCGAGTCGACGCCCATGCCGATGGTCAGGATGACGCCCGCGATGCCCGGCAGCGTGAGCGTAGCCCCTGCATACCCCATGAAGCCCAGCAGAATCACCAGGTTCAGGATCAGCGCGACGTTGGCGTTGATGCCCGCCTCGCGATAGTAGACCAGCATGAAAATCATGACCGCCAGCATGCCGGAGACAGCCGCGATTACGCCCTGACGGATCGACGATGCGCCGAGGCTGGGACCGACCGTTCTCGTCTCCAGGTAGGAGACCGAGGCGGGCATCGCGCCCGTGCGCAGCATCAGCGAAAGGTCAGACGCCTGTTGCTTGGTGAAGCCGCCCGTAATCTCGCCGCTGTCGCGGATCGCGCCGTCGATGGCCGCGACCTCGCGGACCTTGTTGTCCAGCACGATGGCCATCGAACCCGGCGTCGCGCTCGTCTTGCTATGGGTCGACGTGTACTTGTAGAAGCGGTCGCCGGCCTCGGTCGTCAGGTTGAAGTGAATGTTCGGGCGGCCGTTCTGGTCGGTCGACGGCTGCGCATCGCGGAAGTCCGTGCCCTCAACCTCGCTGACGCGCTTGAGCAGCCAGACCTGGTCGGGCATGCCCGCCGAGCCCACCCCGTGCAGCAGCATGGAGTCCGGCGGAATGACACCGTTGTTGGCCGTCAGCGCATCGGCGTCAGTGCCGTAGGGTCCGCCCACGACAGCATGAATCGACAGCTTGGCCGTCGACTGAATGACGTCCTCAACCTCGGAGACGTTGCTGATGCCCGGCAGTTCGACGAGAATCTCGTTCTCTCCCAGGCCGTACTTCTGAATCGTAGGTTCGGTGACGCCCAGCTTGTCGATGCGCTCGCGGATGGTGTCGATCGAGGTATTGAGAGTGCGAGTCCTCAGATCGGCCAGCGCCGACGGCTTCATGGTGAGCCTCGAATTGCCCGAAGCGCTGGTGTTGACGTCATACGCGCTGTAATCGGTGCCGGTCAGCACTCCGCGAAGGTCGCTCAGCCGGGTCGACGGAACTCCGCTGATGACGATGGTCTCGGGATTCGCCGGATCGGTCTTGCCCACCGAGGCGCCGGTGATGCCAGCCTTCTGCAGTTCGGCTTCGAGCCTGGCCACGTCGTGGTCCGTCGCCGAGGTGATGGCCTCCTCCACATGAACCTGGAGCACCAGGTGGATGCCGCCCTTCAGGTCCAGCCCAAGATGAATGCGCTTCAGGATCGACTCCTTCAGGCTACCGTGCGGTATGCCGACGAAGCCGAAGACGAAGACCAACAGTACCCCAACGATGAATAGCGACTTACCGGTCAGATTCTTGCCCATGATCTCTTATTGAAGGTGCGACCGGCAGCGCCGTATGTGCCGGCCCCGCCATCCCATCCTTACTTCTTCCTCGCCCGTATTGAACGGCTGAATCGAATAACTGTCTGAACGTCATGCAACTGCCCGCGGGGAGCAGCTCCCTGCTGAATTCTATGCCTCTGTCTCTGTCGTCACCGCGGCGATGGCCTGCTTGGCGAACTCCAGCTTGATGCCGTCCGGCTGCACGCGCAGGATCACGCCGTCGTCCTTGACGGTGATAATTGTCCCCTTGATGCCGCCGTTGGTGGTGACGCGATCACCGGCCTTCAACGCGGCCAGCATCTGCTGCCACTTTTTCTGCTTCCTCTGGTTGGGCACGATCATCAAAAAATAAAGCGCGACGAAAAACAGGATCGGCAGCGCCAATCCGCCCAGATTGCCCAATCCGAATCCGCCTGCCGCGCCCTGCAACCACATTGCCAGCATCAATCGAAACTCCATTCCACCGCTTGTCTTCTTGTTTTTCCATGCCCACGCAGTCCGAAACACACGCGCGGTCGAAGCGCTCCAACCGACGCGGCTTCGCTCTCAGGCCATAAAAGGGTGCCTAGCCCCTAAGCATCGCGTAACCGTCCCCCTCTGTCAAGGCGGCGGCAATGGAAAGACGGCCGATCCAAGCTCAATAGCGGCCCTGATCCAACCTGGGTACCCTCTGAATTTAAGTCCGGCTTTGTTCAGGGCACGGCTTTCCAGGGGGTGCAGAAAAACTCTGGTTTTCGTTAAGGACACGGCTTCAGCCGTGTCGAGAGTGCTTTGTTTACCGTGGGGCTTTAGCCCCTGGGTACGCCTTTCGTTCGATCCGAACTTTTTTCGCAGCCTGCTTCAGCCGCTGAGGGAATGTTTGAAGCCTTAATCAGACCGTCCCTACGTGGCCAGCAACCGTTGCGAAAGCTGCTCCATCGCCTGTCCGGGAACATCGCACAATCCGCTATGCACCGGCGAAACCTGGATGATGGTGCTGCGCGGCGAAACCAGCCAATGGAACCGCTCGCGCTGGCTCAATCGCGCAATCGGCCCGGCGGAAACATCCCCTGCAGCGATCCGTGGAATCGCCTCCAGGTGCTTTCGCACCAGCTCGATATCGATCTCCGGCCACAGCGCCCGGAGCCGTGCCTCGTCGACCTCGACCCGCGCCTCCAGAAACCGGCGCTCCAGGCAAAAGACGATGACACCGGCGTTGATGAACTCTCCCCGCTCGACGCGCGGAACCACGCGCACCACGGCGTAATCAAACGAGCTCGGCACGGGCACGGATCGCCTCCTCGACAAACTTCGATGAACTCTCCAGCCGCCGGGCGAAGAATTCCAGATAGACGGCCCGCTTCTCTGCCGCGCCCAGATCCTTCGCCTCGGGCAGCAGCCAGGCCGCCGGCACCTCTTCAAGAATCCGCGCAAACACATCCGGATTCAACCGCTTACGAGCGATAACATCAGCCTCTTCAAGCGCACTCGCCCAGGGCAGAAGAATATGCTGCTTCACCTCGCGAAAGACGGTCTCTGCCTTACCCGCCATGCTCTTCCAATCGTGGTGGAAGTAGAGCGCGGCCCCATGGTCGATGAAGTAAAGCTCCCGATGCCAGCAGAGCAGGTTGGCGTTGCGCGGCGTGCGATCCACGTTGGCCACAAACGCATCGAACCACACCGCCAGCGAAGCCGTCCGCGCATCCGCCGTGTCTCCCGCCGCCGGGTCGAACATCGACGAGCCGGGCAGGTAGTCGAGCGCCAGATTCAGCCCCACGCTCGCCCGCAGCAGGTCGCGAATCTCCTCGTCCGGCTCGTTGCGCCCCAGCGCGGCGTCTACCTCGACCAGTACCAGTTCAGGAACCTTCAGCCCCAGCGCCCGGCCAATCTCTCCTGCCACCAGCTCCGCCGCCAGCGCCAGCGGCCCCTGTCCCGCGCCGCGAAACTTCAGCACGTACAAGCCCAGGTCGTCGGCCTCGACGATCGCGGGCAGCGAGCCGCCCTCGCGCAGAGGAGTAACGTACTGTGTCGCCCGAACCGTCCGTATCATCCATCACAGTGTAGCGACTGCGCCGCTCCCGCCGCTGCGCTTTCTGATCCGCCCGCTTCTGCACTATGCTTCCTCTATGCCCATCACCGACGACCTCGCCGCCATCGCCCGCCAGGAAGCAGAACTGATCTTTCCCTCCTTCGATGCCGAATCCGCCTGGCGCCTCGGCCTTTCGCTCCGCGAGCTTGCCGTCGCCCGCAACTACTCCATCGTCATCGACATCCGCCGCTTCGGCCAGCCCCACCAGCCGCTCTTCTACACCGCCATGTCCGGCACCACGCCCGACAACCCCCGCTGGGTGCAGCGCAAGAATAACGTCGTCGCCCGCTTTCATCGCAGCTCCTACGCCGTCGGCCTCGCCCTGCAGCAGACGGGCCTGACCTTCAACGCCCGGTACTCGCTACCCGACGCCGACTACGCCGCCCACGGCGGCTGCTTCCCGATCAAGGTCGCCGGAACCGGCATCGTCGGCTCTGTCACCGTCTCCGGACTGACTCAGCGCGAGGACCACAACCTCGTCGTCGAAGCCATCTGCGGCCAACTCGGCCGCGACTACAACACCCTGCGCCTGGTCGCCGAGTAACGTCAGCCAAAATCTTTCAGCGCCCGCAGCGCCGCCAGATGCCCGCACATGCCATGCACTCCTCCTCCCGGAGGAGTCGATGCCGAGCACAGGTACAGCCCCTTTGCCCCCGCCCGGTAGAGCGACAGGGTGGGCCGCGCCACCATCTGCCCCAGCGTCATTGCGCCCCCCGAAATATCCCCGCCAACGAGATTGGCGTTCGCCTCCTCAAGCGCCTTTGTTCCCATCACATGCCGCGCCAGAACGCACTCCCGAAACCCCGGAGCGAACCGCGCCACCTGCGCCTCGATCGCCTCCAGCGCCGATCCCTGCCAGCCATTCGGCACATGGCAATAGGCCCACGCCGTATGCCTGCCCGCAGGTCCGCCTGCAGGAGTGCGCGTCGCATCGAACAGACTCGGCTGCGTCACCAGAACGAAAGGCCGCGCCGCCGCCTCTCCCCGCCACGGCGCACTCTCCGCGGCGGCAATCTCGCCCAGCGTTCCGCCCACATGCACCGTCGCCGCCCGCAGGCACTCCGGCGCCCGCCACGGAATCGGCTCGCTCAGCGCCCAATCCACCTTGAAGACTCCCGGCCCGTAGGCAAAACGCCCCAGCTTCTTCGCATAGCTGTGCGATAACCGCTCCCCTGCCAGCAACCGCAACTGGCGCGGCGTCACGTCGCACAGAATTGCGTCCGCCTCTCCGACCTCACGCAGATCGCGTATCCGCACGCCGGTCAGAATCGCTCCCCCAAGGCTCACAAGATAGGCTGCCAGCGCATCGGACAGCGCCTGCGCTCCACCCTCGACAATCGGCCAGCTGCTTGCCTGCCCTGCCACCGCCAGCACCAATCCCACCGCCGAACTCGCGATGCTTCCGAGCGGCCTCGCCGAATGCGCCGCGCACCCCGCAAACAAAGCTCGCGCCCGCTCGCCTCGAAACCGCATCTTCGCCAGCGCCGTGGCAGGCAACATAGCGGATGCTCCAAACCGCGCCAGCAGTAAAGGATGCCGAGGCAGATGCACTACCGGCCCCAACACTTCGCCGCACAACTCCGACCAGCCAGCAGCCAGCGGCTGCATCAGCCGCCGCCACGCCGCCCGATCCACACCAAGTCCCGCCGCCGTCGCCTCGACGCTATGCTCCAGCATCACCGCCGAGCCGTCGTCGAGCGGATGCGCCATTACCGCCTCAGGCTCAATCCAGCGCAGCCCGAACCGCGCCAGCGGCAACTCGCGAAAGAACGGCGAAGCTACGCCCAACGGATAGACCGAAGACCCCACATCATGCCGAAACCCCGGCAAGGTCAGCTCCGCCGTCCGCACCGCGCCGCCAACCGTGGCCTCAGCTTCAAAGACCGTCACCGCGACCCCGGCCCGCGCCAGCGTAATCGCCGCGCTCAACCCATTCGGTCCCGCCCCGACAATCGCCGCCCGCTTCATCAGGCGAGCATAGCGCACCCGCCGCCCTATCCGGCCAGATCCCGCCGCACCCTCTGCATGGTGTCAAGATAAAACGCCAGATTGTGCACCGAGTTCAACGTAAGCCCCAGCGCCTCGCCCGACACAAACAGGTGCCGCAGGTATGCCCGCGAATATCTCCGGCAGACCATGCAGCCGCATGACTCGTCGATAGGCCGCGCATCCTCCGCATACTCCTTGCGCTTGATGTTCATCCGCACCACCGGCCCACCAACTTCTTCGCGCATGAACAGCAGCCCATGCCGGCCGGCGCGCGTGGGCAACACGCAGTCCATCATGTCGACGCCCATCCGCGCGTACTCTTCAATCTCATCGGGATACCCCACGCCCATCACATAGCGCGGCTTATCCTTCGGCAGCCACTCCAGCGTGAGTGCAATCATCTCCCGCGTCACCTCGCGCGGCTCCCCGACGGCAAGGCCGCCGATCGCATACCCCGGCAAGTCCATCTCCACCAGCCGCTCGGCGCTCTCCCGCCTCAGGTCTGCGTACATCCCGCCCTGCACAATCCCGAACAGGCTCTGCGTCGCGCCGTCTCTCTGCTGAAACCACGGCACCCGTTCTTTATGTAACTCAAAATGATCTTTTGACCGCTGCGCCCAGGCATGGGTCAGCGCCATCGAATCCCGTGTCCGCTCATAGGTCGCCGGATGCTCCACGCACTCGTCGAAGACCATCATCACATCCGCGCCCAGCGCAATCTGTACGTCCATCGAGTGCTCGGGCGAGAAGAAGTGCTTGCTCCCATCGAGGTGCGACCGGAACTCCGCGCCGTCGGGCGTCACCTTGCGCAGGCTGCTCAGGCTGAAGACCTGGAAGCCGCCCGAGTCGGTCAGCATGGGCCGCTCCCAGCTCATGAAACGATGCACGCCGCCCGTCCGCGCAATCAACTCGTGCCCCGGCCGGAGGTACAGGTGATAGGTGTTCGCCAGGATGATCTCCGCGCCCCTGCCGTCCGAGCCCATCGCTTCAAGCACGCCCTGCTCGACGGCCTTCACGCTGGCCGCCGTTCCCACCGGCATAAAGACCGGGGTCTCGACGACGCCATGCGGCAGCATCAGCCGTCCCCGGCGCCCGCCACCCGCATCCGTCCTGTCCACCTGAAACGTGAGGCCCATCTGTAAATTGTAGAGGCACAATCTCCGCCTGCTTGGAATTGGCGTGCATGGCAGCGCAATCGTCGAGCACAAGCCGCCATCATCAAATCCAGATTGAACCGTCCCCGGCAATCCCGGCATCCAAGGTAAGAAAGCGACGAGCAGAAGGCTCCCTGAAGTTCTTTCAAGGCACCGACACCAGATCGCAGTACCATGCCCATCAAGAGGAGAATCACCTATGGCACAAGTAACGTATGCAATTGACCCTGCCCACTCCGCCGTTCATTTCAGCGTCCGGCACATGATGCTCTCGAACGTGCGCGGCGAGTTCACCAAGCTCTCCGGCACCGTAAGGTACGACCCGGAAAATCCCGCGAGTTCCTATATCGACGCCACCATCGATGCCGCCTCCATCAATACCCGCAATGACGACCGCGACACCCACCTCAAAAGCGCCGACTTCCTCGAAGTCGAGAAGTTCCCGACACTGACGTTCCACAGCAAGCAGATTCAGCCGCACGCCGGTGGAGCGAAGGCAATCGGCGAACTCACCATTCACGGCGTTACCCGCGAGATCACACTCGATATAGAAGGCCCCACTCAGGAGATCAAGGACCCCTGGGGCAAGCAGCGTGTCGGAGCCTCCGCCACCGCCAAACTCAGCCGCAAGGACTTCGGCCTCGTCTGGAACGCCGCTCTCGAGACCGGCGGCGTCATGGTCGGCGACGAGGTCAAGATCACCATCGACATCGAAGCCGTCCGCGACTAAACAGGCTGCGGAAAAACTCCGGTTTTGTTAAGGACACGGCTTCAGCCGTGTCGAAAGTGATTTGTTTGCCATGGGGCCTTAGCCCCGGAAGTACCGCTCTTCATTGCATCCGGAGTTTTTCCGCAACTGTAAGCCATTCTCCTGTCGGTGTAGAGGGAAGCTTTGACGTTTTCTCTCAAGGAAAACGGCACTTCTCAAAATTTTCCACTTCACAGTAACAGGAGAATGGTTCTAACTTCGCAACCAATCTATAACCCAGGCGCAGGGAATTGAAACGGCGGGCTGCCACTCTTTCGGCATGATAGCCCGCCGTTTCCATGAGCAATGGCAGCTTCTCCCATCGATCTGAACTTCTTTTGACTTTCCGTGCAAGACCCCGGTGATATGCTCAATCCGAGAGAAACCCTTGTTTATGCTGGACGTTAACTGACCCGGATACAATGGGTTGCAATCGACCGCCACGGGGGAAGATGTCCCTGGTCTCCGGCTCTGTTTGCAGAGAAATGGGAAAGTATCTCCCATAAAGAGAAGTCCACTTGATGAAGCGAGATCCAGCGCGAACCCGACGAAACTCTCTCCCCAAAGGAACGCTCTTCCCTGCGATTTTGCTGAGCCTTTTCGTTATCGCGCCCCCGGCCAGGGCTGCGGACTCTGCTCCTCCCATCCCCATCACAATCGTCCGCAAGCCCGGCCACGCAGACGGCGTCGCGCAGATGACGGTCAAAGACAAGAAAGGCAAAGAAAAGACCAGCAAGATCACCAGGCACGCCATGCAGGCGTGGCCTGTCCGCGATGGCGAGGGCGCTCTTATCCTTGTCCGACGCAACCAGCAGTACATTCTGCGCTACTACGACCTCGACTCCAGCCGCCGCCGCAATCTCGGCACCGTGCCCTTCGGCCATGGCTCGCTGGTCGAGACGAAAGCTGACGGCGAGAGCTGGGCCTTTGCCCTGACCGGCAAGGACCCCGCCACCGGACAGCCGCTTACGCTGGTCGGCAATACCGATGCCATCCCCGGCCTGATCCCCGGAGCGTCCTCCCCCGTCTTTACCTCCGATGCGTCGATCGCCTGGACAACGCCGGGCGGCAGGCAGACGGCAAAGCTCTCCGCGCTGCTCGGCACCGGCCTCGAAGATATCTATGTGCCGCCGCAGATCTCTGCCGCCTCGCCCCGGTATCTGCAGGTCTTCGGAAATGGCACCGCCATGACGCTCGCGCACGACGGCACTGTCCACAAAGGCATCTGGCATACCGACGGCACGACGCTGCACGTCACCGTCGGTACGACAAAGCTGTCGATTCCTCAATCTTCTCTGGAAAAGGTCTCCGGCATTCCCGCCGGGACCAGGTTCTCCGTCCGCATGCTCCAGCCGCTCTCCTCGCGAACAACGAAGGAGGGCATGACCGTCAAGGCAGTCTCTATCGAGCCCGTCATCGTCAACGGCAATATCTATATCCCCGAGGGCTCCAGCATTGAAGGCACCGTCACCGACGCGCACGGCGTCGGCTGGGGATTCAAGCACGAGACCGCCGCCCTCACCATCCTGTGGAACCACGCCACCACGCCCGACGGCCACGAACTGGCCATGGACGCGCGCATCTTCGATGTGGAGAACTCGCAGGAGAAGGTGGATAACGCTGGAGAGATCAAGGGCATCCGCTCGACCGGCACTCCCGGGCACTCGCTGGAGAACGGCGTCCTCTCCTTCGCGGGCATCGACCCCATCGCCTATATCTTCGCCTCCGCCGGCGGGACTGCGGTGATGGGCTTCGCCGAGCCCGAGATTCTTTACAACGCGGGAACCGAGCTGATCCTCGAATACGTCAAGCCTCTGATCACCTCGCAGACCTACGCCTTCTCCGTCCGGCCTTCCGCCGCCACGGAGGCGGACCGCGAGCACCTTCAGGCGCTGGTCAAGACCATCCCCTTCCGTACTCGCACCAAGACCGGCAACAAGGTCTCCGACCTCACCAACCTAATCTTTATCGGCTCTCCCGATGCCCTGCGCCGCGCCTTCACCGCCGCCAACTGGCACTCGTCCGACAGTCTTACCGCCGGTTCGACCTTCCGCACCCTCAAGACCATCAGCGGCAACCAGACCTACACCCAGGCGCCCATGTCGATCCTTCTGCTCGACGAGCGCGATCCGCTGTTCACCCTCAGCAAGACCACCAACACCTTCGCCTCGCGTCACCATCTCCGCGTCTTTCCCACCACGGCGCAGTGGGACGGCCAGCCTGTGCTCACCGCCTCCTCCACCCAGGACATCGGCATCGCCTTCTCGCGCAGGCAGAGGACCTTCATCCACGTCATCGATCAGCACATCGACAACGAGCGCTCCAAGATCGTCAACGACCTCAAGTTCACCGGCTGCGTCACCAGCCTGGACATGGTCCCCCGTCCGTGGGTGCCGACCGACGCTTACAACTCTACCGGCGACCGCCTGCTGACCGACGGCCAGGTCGCCGTGCTCCACATCAACTCCTGCGACAACCCGAAGACCACTCCCGACACCGTTCCGCCGCCGCCCAACCGCTTCCAGCGCAGCACCCGCGATACCGCGCTCATCATCCGCAACGGCCTCTGGCGCGGCAACCTGATCTACCAGGGCATCTCCGGCACCTTCAAGGTGCGCAATTACATGCGCAGCAGCAGCGAACTGCCCGAAGACTACGGGGACTGGCGCAAGACCGATGCCTCCGGAACCGAGTACAGGGAGGCCGGCGCCGGGCCGCGCCTGCTGCATCGCAGCTTTACGCCGCACGACACCGAAGCCGAGACACCCATCCCTTACCATCCTCCCGTCGATCACAAATGGGACCCGCCGCGCTACGAGTTCGCCATCGAAGGCGGCTATCTGCACATGCGCGAGACCTATCTCAGCACCATCGGCATCGTTCTCGTCTCAAGCCAGCCCGAAGATCCTCTCTTTGAGCTCG
This sequence comes from Acidobacteriales bacterium 59-55, assembly GCA_001897435.1. Lineage (GTDB taxonomy): Bacteria > Acidobacteriota > Terriglobia > Terriglobales > Acidobacteriaceae > Edaphobacter. The sequence goes on from MKSV01000002.1 coordinate 48,512, forward strand.
ATCTCTACGACACGGTCGGCGACGGCTGGACCGTGGGCGGCACCGTCACCGTCAATAGCTGGCGTCATTTCTCCAACGAGTTCTCCTACTTCCGCCAGCAGGGTAAATACTCCCTCCTACCTGAGCTGTATATCGACGGCTCCGACCTGCCGACAGTGGACGAAAATGTGAACTTCGTTTCGGAGCGCGTTGGATTCGTCACCAGGCAGTTCGAGTACAACCTGCTGGCCCATCTTCGACCTCCAACCTCGCGCTGGAGACCCTACCTCGCCGTTGGGCCAACCTTCCAATTGATCGCCCTGTCGGACTCGCCGCTCAAAAAGCCCGCCGGCCCCTTCAAGCTGGGCATGGGGAACATTGGCCTGTTCAAAGCCGCCTTCGACTTCGGCAGAACACCGCCGCTCGAAGGCGGAGGCACCTTCCAGTTCGGCTTTCAATACGGCGCGGGCATCAAGTACCGCATCACGCCGCGCATGATGCTGCGCGCCGACTATCGCGAGACCTGGAGCAGGAACCCGGACATGATCCGCAACAGCTACGAGGATTTCGATATCAACCTGGACGACACCGATTACACCTCGGACATCTACGTCCTCAAGCCGGCGCAACGGTTCTTCCAGGACCGCTTCACCCTCGGCGTCGCCTTCACCTTTTAGCAAGAGCGCAAAAAAAGAGAGGTGCCAATGGCACCTCTTTTGGAGAGCGTTACTGATCTTGAGAAGAGAATAGCGATCGCGAGATCGGTTGTCATGGCCAATAGGATCGGTTCTTCTCTCCATCTTTCGGTTGAGATGCAAGGAGTTAGCTGCTCCGCGCTTCACGCCGCGGAACCATCACCGGCGCAACGCCGCGGGTCCGCCCGGTCGCGACAGCCGCAGGTTTCAGACCGTTGCTCTGGTGAGCGGCCGTGGCGTGTTGCAGAGTCACGATGACAGCCTTGGCGGGAACATCCCCGCTGCATATATAGCTGTGGGTCGTCTCCGCGTCGAAATAGATGGCGTCGCCAGCCTCGATCCGGTACGTCGAATCGCCATGCCGCACCTCCAGGGCCCCTGACAGCAGATAGAGGAATTCACACCCTGTATGTTGATGGGGTCGAGGCGTCCTGCCCGTCTTAATCGGCAGAAACTCCGCGAAGTACGGGTCAAGCTGCCGGTCCGGAACCAGGTATCCGAGACTCTCGAAGAAGTAGGTCGGATCGTCGGTGCCGGTCTGCGGCATCCGCACTCGCTCCTTCAGCCGATGCACCCGGAAGAGCGTCTGCGGCTGAGTCTCGAAGAAATAGCTCAGATCCTTCGAGAACACCATGGCAATCCGCGCCAGGTTCCGCAGCGTCGGCACCACGCGGCCCGTCTCCAGTTGCGACAGGAAGCTGGCCGAGAGCCCGGTATGCCGCCCCATCTCCACCAGTCCCATCGACTTCTTCAGCCGCAGATGCTTGATCCGCTCGCCGATCCGCTTCTCCGCAATGAAGGCCTCCGCCACGCCGCCGTCGACCTGAAGCTGGCGCATCTGTGAAGTTTCACCCGCATCACCCGCATCGGGCGTGGTTACAGGCAGCACCCCTGGGTTCACTGTCATCGCTGAAGCAGCCATACTTTCCACCCCTGATGAAATCAATCCCTGAGAGAGATAAATCGTTCGTCACGTAACCAGATGTTGAAATCTCATCAAAAGATGTCTTGCAGCCGAGGGACTCTTCGTCCGAGGCCACCGAACCCCGTCAAGCCCGGGCAGACGCTTTTAAAAATGCTAGCCTGTGACCAATGGAGTTTCCCGGCAAACCATCTCAAGCTGGCGTCCCGTCTCGCACTGGCGTTGCCCGTTCGTTGGCCACCCTGCCCGCTGTATCTCTGGTCGCCGCATTTCTGGTAACGGGCGTCTCCGGCTGCGCCAGCCCCGGCCCTGCCCGCCCGCCATCGCTCCACCTGCCCCGGCCCGCAACCGGCCTCACCGCCACGCGCACCGGCGACGATGTAGTCCTCCATTGGACGACGCCGGACAAGACTACCGACAACCTCAACGTTCAACCCGCGCTGACGGCTGAAGTCTGCCGCGAGCTTCCCCCGGCGACCGTCTGCACTCCCGTCAAGCGTCTCGCCGTTCACCCCGGTCCAACCGAAGCATCCGAGTCCCTGCCCTCTCAACTGACCGCCGATCCAGCAATCCTGCTCGCCTACCGCGTTCAACTCTTCAATGCCAAGGGCCGTTCGGCGGGACTTTCCTCTCCGGCCTTCGCCGCCGCCGGTGCGGCTCCGCCGCCGGTCGCGGGGCTCAAGGCGACCCCCGTCCGCGAAGGCGCGATGCTCGAATGGCAGCCCCAGCCCGCCGCGGCAGCCGTCGAACTCGACCGCATCCTCGTCCAGACTAAAGCTCCGCAAAAGCCTTCAGCCAAACAGCCGCTCCAACTCACCCCATCGACCCCCACGGAGGTCCATCTGCGAGCGGGCGGGCAATCCGCCGATCCCGGCGGCACCATCGACCCCACCGCCGAGCGCGGCGAAACCTATCGCTACACCGCGCAGCGGGTGCGCTCCACGACCCTCGACGGCCACGCTCTGGAGATTCGCAGCACGCCTTCTGCGGCCATTACCACCGTCATGCGCGACGTTTTTCCGCCCCGGACTCCTACCGGCCTGGCCGCTGTCCCGTCTGCCGACGGGATCGACCTCTCTTGGGAGCCCAATACCGAGCCCGACCTCGCCGGCTACATCGTCTATCGTCGCCAGGTCTCCGCCACCGGAGAAGCGATCGGAACCCCAACCCGCCTGACATCTACTCCCACACCGGCGCCTGCCTTCAGCGATCGCACGGCCCAGCCCGGCCAGACCTACTCCTACCGCGTCGCGGCTATCGACACAGCCGGAAACGAGAGTCCCGCCGGAAACGAAGTTCAGGAATCCCGCAGGAATCAATAAAGAAGATTTCAAGAGAAAAGGAGTCAAGAGACATGCGCTACTGTAAATTTCTCGCCCCCGGCGACATCCCCATCTATGCCTTCGTCGAGCAGCGCGGTGACACGCTCTGGGCTGTCCGCCCCATGCAGGCTCCGGAAGAAGACCGCGCCGCCCAGCCTATGTCATCAGTATTCGAGCCCGCGCCGCTCAGAGATCTTCAACTCCTGGCCCCGGTTGCGCCGTCGAAGATCGTTTGTATCGGCCGCAACTACCGCGACCACGCCACCGAGATGGGCAACGAAGTCCCCAAAGAGCCGCTGCTCTTCCTCAAGCCGCCATCGGCGCTGCTCGGCCCCGGAGGCGTCATCCGAATGCCCAGCCTCTCCAAACGCATTGATTATGAAGGGGAACTCGGCGTCGTTATCGCCCGCCGCTGCCGCAACCTCGGCCCCGAGGACGACGTTCGCCCCTATATTCGCGGCTACACCATCGTTAATGACGTCACCGCCCGCGACCTCCAGAAGAGCGACGGCCAGTGGACGCGCGGCAAGGGCTTCGACACCTTCTGCCCGGTTGGCCCCATCGTTTCGGACGAGATCGACCCCTGCGGATTCGGGGAAACGGCGGCTACCCCGGTTACCCTGACCACCCGGCTCAACGGAGCGGTGAAACAGCAGGGCTCGACCGGCGACCTCATCTTCCCCATCGCGCATCTGCTGCGCTACATCACCGCGGTCATGACGCTCGAGCCCGGCGACCTCATCCCCACGGGAACGCCCGCCGGGGTGGGCCCCGTCAACCCTGGAGATCGCATCCAAGTAGAGGTAGACAGTCTCGGGGTCCTCGAAAACACCTTCCAGCGCGAATAGCCGCATGGCCGCCCAAATAACCCGTGTAACCCTTTCAACCTTGATAAAATCTAAAGAGACAGCGAAGGAGCAAAGAAAAATGGCATCGTTACTAGAACAGCTACGTGGCATGACCACAGTCGTCTCGGACACCGGCGACATCAACTCGATCCAACAGTTCAAGCCGCAGGATTCCACCACGAATCCCTCTCTGATCGCAGCCGCGGCGGAGAAGCCCGAGTACCAGCCCATCGTGGACGCCGTCCTTCAGCAGGCAAAGAAGGACGCTGGCGAGAAGGCCAGCGACAAGGAAGTCGCCGCGCTCGCCTTCAAGAATCTGGCCGTGGCCTTCGGCCTCAAGATCCTCGAGATCATCCCCGGCCGCGTCTCGACCGAGGTGGACGCGCGCCTCTCCTACGACACCGAAAAGTCGGTGGCAACAGCCCGCGACATCATCGCACAGTACGAGAAGGCCGGCGTCTCGCGAGAGCGCATCCTCATCAAGCTCGCCTCGACGTGGGAGGGAATCCGCGCCGCCGAGATTCTCGAAAAAGAGGGCATCCACTGCAACATGACCCTGCTCTTCGGCCTGCACCAGGCAGTCGCCAGCGCCGAAGCCAAGGTCACCCTCATCTCGCCCTTCGTCGGCCGCATCCTCGACTGGTACAAGAAGGACACGGGCAAGGACTATACCGGCGCGGATGACCCCGGCGTTCAATCGGTCACGACTATCTATAACTATTACAAGCACTTCGACTACAAGACCGTGGTCATGGGAGCCAGCTTCCGCAACATCGGCGAGATCACCGAACTGGCCGGCTGCGACCTGCTGACCATCGCACCCAAGCTGCTTGCCGAGCTTGAGAGCACCCAGGGCGATCTGCCCCGTAAGCTCGATCCGGCCAAGGCCAAGAGCCTCAAGATCGAGAAGCTCTCGATCGACAAGGCCACCTTCGACAAGATGCACGCGGCGGACCGCATGGCCACCGACAAGCTGAAGGAAGGCATCGACGGCTTCTCGAAGTCGCTCGAAGGCCTCGAAGAGTTGCTCGCCAAGCGGGTCAGCGAGATGAAACAGACCGTCAACGCGTAAGGACCCTTCCCGCAAGGATTGGCCGGGCAGCTATCCCCTCAAGGAGCCGCTCGGCCTTCTCCCTCCCCTCTCCCAAATACCGCCGAAGCTACCGCGGAGCAGCGTGCGGTTGCTTCGTCCATTTCCTTGCCTCATCTCGGCGGCCTGTTCCGCCGTTCTCGGATTGTTTCCAAAGATGGTGACAAGCGGTCATATTTCAATTGACAGAGATAACCGCATAACTCTATCGTCCCCAGAGCATCATTAATTCGCGGTTCATACGATTTCTTAGAAAAAAAAGTCGCCGCACCGTCATTCTCAGATTTGAACCTTCAGGAGAAGCCATGTTTCGCAGATTATTTAAAACAGCAGCGTTAGGCCTTGCCTTCCTGCTTTCGCTCAGTCTTGCCGGATCCCTGCACGCGCAGACTCTGGTTGGCCAGATCGCCGGCAACGTCGTCGATTCGACCGGCGGCGCTCTTCCTCAGGCCGCCATTAAGATCACCAACGTCGGCACCCAGTTGGTCCGCTCCGTCAACACCGACAACAGCGGCTTCTTCACCGTCACCAACCTCCCGATCGGCAACTACTCCATCACCGTATCGAAGGAGGGCTTCCGCGGCGAGACCCGCACCGGCATCTCCGTCAACGCCGACTCCCACCTGACCGCCAACTTCGAGTTGCAGGTCGGCGCCACCACCGAGGCCGTTACCGTAACCGCGGTCGCCGGTGAGACGCTCAACACCACCAGCGGCGAAGTCGCCCACGTCATCGACTCCAAGCAGGTCGAGAATCTTCCGCTCAACGGCCGCAACTATACCCAGCTTATGACACTGATTCCGGGCGTGGTCGTCACCAATCCGGACATCTTCTCCGAGACCACCAGCCTCTCGGCCGGCAACCAGAACATCAACGGCAACAAGTCCGACTCCAACAACCTGACCGTCGACGGCGCGTTCAACATGGTCTCGGGCAGCAACAACAGCCTGGTCAACAACGTCGGCCCCGACTTCATTCAGGAAGTCAAGATCGCCACGTCGAACTTCTCCGCCGAGTACGGCCGCAACTCCGGTCCCGCCTTCAACATCGTCACCAAGAGCGGCACCAACCAGTTCCACGGCACCGTCTTCGAGTTCGTCCGCAACAATATCTTCGACGCTCGTCCGTTCTTCTCCTCTTCGAAGACTCACCTCGTCTTCAACGACTTCGGTTACGGCGTCGGCGGTCCAATCATCAAGGATCGCCTCTTCTTCTTCGGCGGCCAGGAGTGGAGACGGCTTCGCCAGCAGGCCAACCCCACGCAGCGGACTACGCCAAGCTCGGCGCAGCTCGCCGGAAACTTCGCCGGACTTATGTCAGGCGGTAACCCGGTGATCCTGCACTATCCCGGAACCACAACACCGATTCCCAACAACGATATTTCGTCGTTGATGACACCCGATGGCAAGGCCATCGCGAACGTCTACACGGCCATGAACAAACTGGGTCAGTACACCGACGCCACCAATGCGTCGAACAACCTCACCCTTACCCCGGTCAACCCGCTCGACTTCCGCGAGGACATCGTCCGGCTCGACTTCCGCATTAATCAGAAGCACAGCGTCTATGGCCGCTGGATCAGCGACCACAACAGCCTGATCGACCCCTTCGGCACCTTCTCGGCTGGCGGCAACCTGCCTACTACTCCCACCCAGCGCAACCGTCCCGGCCAGAGCTACCTCTTCTCCGAGACCTGGGCGGTGAAACCCAGCGTCATCAATCAGGCGACCGTGACCTTCTCGTGGGTCTCGCAGCACATCCCGCCGGTCGGGGTGAACTGGAAACGCGAGACCTTCGGCTTCCAGTACGCCAAGCTCTTCCCGGATGCGGGCTTCTATCCCAACGGCATCCCCCAGGTTGGAATCACCTCCTACGCCGGCTTCCAGGGTCCGAACTTCGCCCTCAACTCGCCGACAACGGACATCCAGTTCGGCGATACGGTCTCCATTGTTAAGGGCAACCATCTCATCAAGTTCGGCGCAGTTTATATCCGCAATCGCGTCGACCAGAACGGCCGCCCCAGCTACACCGGCAACATCTCCTTCAACGCAAGCAACAACCCCATCAGCACCGGGAACGCCATGGCCGATGCCCTGATCGGCAACTTCAGCAGCTATAACGAGGCCAGCGCCGACCCCACCGGATTCTTCCGCTTCAACCAGCCGGAGGCCTTCGCGCAGGACACGTGGAAGGCGGCCCGGCGTCTCAGCATCGAGTACGGCGTGCGCTGGCAGCTTGTCCCGGCCATGTATACGCAGGGCAACAACATGTCCAACTTCGACCCCTCCGTCTACGACCCCGCCAAGGCCATCACTGTCACAACGGCGGGCAAGGTTATTCCCGACTCGGGTAATCCTTACAACGGCCTGGTTCGCGCCGGCGACGGCGTTCCCTCCGATCAGCAGAAGCGCGTTCCCAATGTGAACACCGCGGCCTTTCCGCTCATTCCCGCAGGCGCTCCTCGCGGCTTCTACAAGATGAAAGGCGCATTCGGCCCGCGTGTCGGCTTCGCCTTCGCGCCCAACGACAAGACCTCCATCCGCGGCGGCTACGGTATCTTCTATTACCGCGCCGAGGGCAACGTCACCTTCAGCCAGGTCAACATCCAGCCCTTCCTCCAGAACGTCGAGTTCGACTTCGCCAACCTCGGCAACATCAGCGCGGGGACGCCGAACAATACCGGCCTTCAGGGAAGTATCAGCGCCATCGATCCCCAACTGAAGAACCCCTACGTCGAGCAGTACAGCCTTGGCGTCCAGCGCGAACTGCCAAAGGGCATGCTGCTCGAAACCACCTACGTCGGCAACGTGGGCCATCACCTGCTGCGCAACCCGAACATTAACTTCCCCGACCTGCCATCGGTCGCGGCCAATCCGAAGAACAGCACCAACTACTACAACCCGTACAAGGGCTTCACCAGCATCGCTCAGTACCGCAGCGACTCCAACAGCAACTACAACTCGCTGCAGGTCTATCTCTCCAAACGGACGGGGATGGTCACCTTCACCGCCGGCTACACCTGGGCCAAGGGACTGGGCGATTCGCAGAGCAATGGCAACAGCAACGAGAACTGGCGCTCGCTCGACTACACCTACGGCGAGTTGAGCATCGACCGCAAACACGCCTTCGTCGGTACCGTCGTCTGGCAGCTTCCCACCTTCCGCAACAGGAACATGCTGATGCGCCAGGCGCTTGGCGGCATCCAAGTTACCGGTGTTGTGCGCCTGCAGAGCGGTCCTTTCTGGACCATCCAGGGCAACACCTCCACCGGCAACCGCCGCGCGGATTATATCGGCGGCAACAAGTACGCCAAGGACAACCGCTTCACCCTCGCCAACCATCAGGCGCAGTGGATCAACCCGGCAGCCTTCAAGGCAACCGGCAACGGGACCCTTGGCAACTCCGGCGTCGGCACCATCGTGATGCCGGGCCTCGAACAGAGCGACGTTACGCTCTCGAAGCTGTTCGACTTCCACGAGCGCGTGCAGCTCAAACTTCAGGCCGATGCCTTCAACGTCCTGAACCACACCAACTACAGCTCGATGGGCACGAACGTCACCAGCAGCGGCTTCGGCGCGCTCAACGGAGCCTACCCGAATCGCCAGATGCAGTTCGGCGGCAAGATCATCTTCTAACCCAAACCGCAGCACGCACCAAAAGGCCGCGCCGGGAATCCGGCGCGGCCTTTTATTGTCGTCATTCCGCAGCGAAGCGGAGTAATCCGTATAGAAGAATGCTACAGAATGTAGCGCGACAGATCCTGATCCTTCACAATAGACGCGACCTGCTGCCTTACATACTCGGGATCGACCACGATCACCTTTTCCACCCCCGTAGCCGTCTGCCGCTCGATCACCGGCAGCGGCAGCGCCGCTTTCTGCTCGCCGTTGGGCGCGGCCGACGAGGTGACCTCCGCAACGACGCCCTCCTCCGTCGCCTCGGCGCGAGGGCTCTTGAACAGGTCCGGCGCCTGAAAGCTGATCTCGTCGAGCACCCGTTCGAGAATTGTGTGCAGGCGGCGGGCTCCGATATTTTCTGTCGTCTCGTTCACCTTGAAGGAGAACTGCGCCATCTCGGCAATCGCCTCTTTCGTGAACTCCAGCTTCAGCCCTTCGGTCTCGAGCAGCGCCGTCGCCTGTTTGACCAGCGACGACTTCGGCTCCGTCAGAATGCGCACGAAGTCTTCCACAGTCAGCGACTGCAACTCCACGCGGATCGGGAACCGGCCCTGCAACTCGGGAATCAGGTCGCTCGGCTTCGAGACATGGAACGCGCCCGCAGCGATGAACAGGATGTGATCGGTCGAGACCATCCCATACTTCGTGTTGACGGTCGTTCCTTCGACAATCGGCAGAATATCCCTCTGCACGCCCTCCCGCGAGACGTCCGGGCCGTGGCCGCCCTCGCGTCCGGCGATCTTGTCGATCTCGTCGAGAAAGACCATCCCCGAATCCTCAACCCGCTCCACGGCGAGCCGCGTTACCTGGTCCATGTCGACGAGGCGGTTCTCTTCCTCCTGCACCAGGTATTCGAAGGCCTCGGAGACCTTCATCTTGCGCTTCTTCGTGCGGTTGCCAAACAACCCCGGAAGCATGTCCTTGAGGTTGATGTCCATCTCCTCGGCGCCCTGGTTGGAGAAGATCTCGAAGCTGGGCTGATTGCGGTCGCGCACGTCCAGCTCCACGATGCGGTCGTCGAGCTTGCCCTCGCGAAACTGCTGGCGCAGCTTCTCCCGCGTTCGCTGCTCGCGCTCGCCGGGCTTCTCGTCCTCGTTGCTCGCCGGTGTAGCCGCAGGCAACTGAATCACGTTGCTCCCGGCCTCATGCGTGGTGACTGCGGCCGGCGGAGCCGGAGCGACCGGCGTCGGCGGCAGCAGCAGATCGAGCAGCCGGTCTTCAGCCGCAAGCTCCGCCTTGTCCTCCACCTCGTCCATCTTCTCTTCGCGCACCATGTCGATGGCGATCTCTACCAGGTCGCGCACAATCGACTCCACATCGCGCCCGACGTAGCCGACCTCGGTAAATTTGCTGGCCTCCACCTTTAGAAACGGCGAGTTGGTTAGCTTCGCCAGCCGCCGCGCAATCTCGGTTTTGCCCACGCCGGTCGGCCCGATCATGATGATGTTCTTGGGCATGATCTCGTCGGCCAGCTCGGGCGAGAGTTTCTGCCGCCGCATCCGGTTTCTCAGCGCGATGGCGACGGCCCTCTTGGCCGCGTGCTGCCCCACGACGTACTTGTCCAGCTCCGCGACGATCTCGCGCGGCGTCATCTCATCGAGCGCAAGCGCCTGATCGTCCGCGGTTCCCGGTAAAAAAATTGCCATAAACTTCCCTTACTCCGCCTTCAACTCTTCAACCGTCATCTGGTCGTTGGTATAGATACAAATCTGCCCGGCAATCGTTAGACTCTTCACCGCGATCTCTCGCGCCGACAGGTCTGTATTCTCCATCAGCGCCCGCGCACTCGCCAGCGCGAAGCTGCCGCCGCTGCCGATGGTGGCAATGCCCTCATCAGGGTCGATCACGTCGCCGGTGCCGCTCAACAGAAACGTATGCTTGGGGTCGGCAACAATCAGCAGGGCTTCGAGCTGACGCAGCATCTTGTCCGTGCGCCAATCCTTGGCCAGTTCCACGGCAGCGCGGCCAAGATTTCCGGCATACTGTTCCAGCTTGGTCTCGAAGCGCGCAAACAGGGAGAAGGCGTCGGCCGTCGATCCGGCAAAGCCCGCCAGCACCTTGTCCTGATAGAGCCGGCGAATCTTCTTCGCCGAGCCCTTCATCACGGTCGCGCCCAGCGTTACCTGTCCATCGGCGGCCATCACCACCGAGTCGCCGCGCCGAACGCAGATGACGGTAGTCGAGCGAATGCGCCGCCCCTCGCCCAGGTCCAGCGGATGGGCAAGGCCAGGCAGCGCGGCAGTGGAGGCTTTCAAACGAGGAGAGGGCGAAAAATACGGCTTCATGGGCACTTCTCAGTATATCGTCACCCGGGCGCGAGCATTCGCGAGCCTGAACACATCCTGCAGTTACGCATATCCGGCGATCGCCGTTACCGGGCGATTGCGGGCAGCACGGCAAGGCAGGCCAGCGCCTGCGTCACCAGCACCATCCCCGCCATACCGAGAAACAGCTTGCGATGGCGCGACTCAAAGACGTCGGAGAAGACTCCGCCGAGGAAGGTGAACAGAAATGGCAGTGCCCACAGCCACGGCGTGGTCACCACCTGCGTCGTCACCAGAGGAAACAGCAGAACCGCCATCACCAGCGGCACCGTATTGCCAAAGTAGCGACAGCGCCGGACAGCAAGATAGAGAACGGCCGCCACCGCCGTCGCCACCACGATGGGAGCGTTCGCTGTACTCAGGAAGAACTGCCGCACACCCTCAAACGAAAACCAGAACCGCGCCGCGCCGCCGGTAAATACATAGCTGAACGGAGCCGGGCGGAAGCTGTAAAACCCGAACAGGATCACCATGGCGGCCACGGTCGCAAACACCAGGATCTGCATGACGTAGCTGCGCCGCCGTTCGGCCAGGTAGATCATCAACACCAGCGCCGCCGCCAACCCGAACAGTGCCGCAATCAGATGCGCTGCTGCCGTCAACCCCAGCGCCACCGTCAGCAGCACGATCCGCGGCTTCCACTTGCGCAGCGGTCCCTGCATCGCGTGGGCCACCCCCATCGCCGTGTAGACCAGGCCATACAGGCCCCACATCGCCAGCACATCGTTGTTCGGAGTGACAGAAAATCGCACCACCTCCGGACAACAGCAGTAGAGCCCCAGCGCAAAAAATGCGCCCTCATTGCCGAACAATCTGCGTGTCACCCACCACAGGCCGCCGCCCAGCCATATCGCGAACAGGATAAACGGCAGATGCAGCAGATACTTGACGCTGCCGATCTCGTGCCGCGCCTCCCACGTCGATCCGTTCAGCGATCCGTTCGCGTAGAGCCGGTTCTCCGGGCTGCGCAGCTTGTCGACGCCCAGCAGTACCAGCCGCTGCGCGGTCAGCGGAAAACCGGCAACGCGATAGGCGAAAGTGCCGTCGCCGCCCAGATTGCCGCAGGTGGTGAAGTATCCGGCCAGGGGCGATGGCTGTTCCCACATCTCGCGGCCGCACCGGGCGAAGCGGTAGTCCTGCTCGGTGAGCTGCTGCCGGTTTACCACCCAAAGGCACTCCGCCAGAAAAAACAGCAGCAGCAACGCGGCAAACCGCTGCGGCTTGCCTATCTGAATCCGCAAAAGCCTCATCTGCTCCGCACCAGCCAATCCCTCCGAACGCCGTTCTGCGGCTCTGAACCCTATCTCCCAGACCTATGTCCAGGCCCTATGTCCTAAGTCCTAGCCCGTGGTCCCTGCTTTATCGTATCGTGAGAGATATGCAGTCGCTCTCCTTTACGCCCGGCAATGCCTTCCTTTCCTGTGATTCTCCCGCCGTTCCATGGACCGTCGTCTTCGAAGACGAGGGCGTAGCCGGCTACTTCTACGCCTGCGACCGCTCGCAGGAGAAGCACGAGCACAGCATCCTCGACGCGATGCTCATCTACAACGTCGCCGCGCTGGCGAAAAGCGATGCCGAGCTTGAGCGACCCACGCCCGAGCGCATCGCCGCCGTCGAATGGTCACGCGACGGCATGCAGGCCGTGCTCTATCTCGACGGTGCAGCCCAGGCGCTGTTCGACTTCGCTCGGCACTGCGGCTACTGCCGCATGGACTTCCCCAACTTCATGGCGGAGCGGAGCGACACCTGGCGCAAATCCACGCACGCGTGGTCCGACGACGTGCTTCAGCGCTTCGAATCCGCGCTTTATGTCTGACCACTCATGCACGTCATCTCGACCGGAGCGAAGCGGAGTGGAGAGACCCCTGTATTTCATCTTTCACCCGTCCCTTTCTCCCCGATCCCAACTTTTGCACGCTGCTTACAACCGGCATAAAAACAAGCGACAGAGAATACAGGGGTCTCTCCGCTGCGCCGCGCGATAAAGGCGCGCGGCTTCGGTCGAGATGACGTGCATTTGGAATTCAGTCGAGATTACGCTTTCGTGGTTTTTATGACGCCTGCGATGCCCGGAGATCCCCCGGTTTCCGCGTCAGCGGAAGCTCCATGAAGACATTTGCCCGCGCAAAGGGCGAAGGCTCAGGCGGCAGATGCCGGAAGCCCAGCGACTCGTACAGATGGATCGCATTGGCGAGGCTGTCGTTGGTGGCAAGCGTCAGCAGGGTCGCTCCCGAAGCCCGGGCCTGCTCGATCACATAAGCAAGCAGCCTGCGGCCGATGCCGCGCCCGCGATACTGCTCGGCGACCGCCATCTTGGCCACCTCGTAGACCCCGCGCTTAACGAAGACGAGTGCGCAGCAGCCGATGATCTCCCCATCCGCGCTGGCCATAAAGACCGAACCGCCCGGCGCGATGATATGGCCGACCGGATCGCCCAGGATGGCATAATCGGCCTGCTCCAGGCTGAAGTATCGCTTAATCCAGGCTTCATTCAACTCGCGAAAGGCCGTGGCATCTCCGGACTCAAAAAGTCGAAGCTGGATCGTCGGATCGGACATAAAGATATTCTCTCAAGGAATTTCTGACCTCTTCGGTGCTACCCCAGAAACAGCTTTTCCACCTCAAGCCAGTCGTTCACCCGCTTGAAGCCCTTGACCCTGGCGTTGTGCGGCGAGCTGTACAGGATTCCTGTCCCCTGAAATCGCTGCAACTGCCGGGGGTTGTCGTCGATCAGGTAATCGGCCCGCAGGATTCCCTTGTCGCCGCAGTAGACGATGTGCGAGGGCGGAATGAAGGGAAAGTGCGTCTCCAGCCAGCGGTACTTCTGATGGAACGAGGTCGGAACCTCCATCGCGGCGGTGGCGATGAACACCTCGTAGCTGTGCTGGAGCCGCTGCATCACCCGCTGCGACTCCGGCATCACGGCCAGATGCTCGAAGAAGTCCTCCGACCGCAGATAGCCTTCGAGAGCGTCGTGCCGGTCGCTGGGGACGACCTCCCACAGCCACTTGCCTTCCAGATCGGCGACCGTAATCTGCTCGTGATAGTCGCGGTTGTAGCGCAGCAGGTGCTCGGCGATCGCATCCGCCATCACCTCATCCATGTCTACGCAAATCCTCTTCAAAGCGAACTCACCCCTTGGCCCCGGCCTCTCATCTCCATTAAAGCGACCGCACAATCGAGGCGGCGATGCTCTCCACCGGAACCGTCTTGCGCTGCGGAGCGTCTCTCGCCGGATCGTAATAGAGCAGCCGCCCGCAGCTCTCGCAGGTCATCATGTCCTCTTCGTTGCCGCGGTCGCGCAGGTCGTTCCACCGCTGCGGGCGCAGCATCATCTGGCAGGCCATGCACTTCTGGTTCAGAGCCTCGGCCAGCCCCGTGCCCTTGCCCCGGGCGATGCGGTCGTAGTTCGAGAGCGCCGACTCGCCAATCTCCGGCCGCAGCGCCTCACGCTTCTCATCGACCGCCGCCAGCAGCTCCTTATCGTTTGCAATCGTCTCCGTCGCCCGCTGCCGCTCGCGCTCCAGAGTCTTCGTCGCGTCCTCGACCGCATCATCGGCAAGCGCCTTCTGCGCCTCCAGCGCCTCGCTGCGCTCCATGCTCTCCAGTTCGGCGTCTTCCAGACGGCTGACCTCGGCCTGCGCAAAGCCTATCTCGTGCTCGAACGCCGTCACCTGTACGGTCGTCGTCGCCTGGTCCAGTTGCTTGCGGACGCGGCCGATCTTTGCCTGATGGTCCTTCACCTCGGACTCCTGCCGTCGCCGCAACGCCTCTTCCTTCACGATCAGGTCCAGCACTACCGCCCGCTGCCCCTCGACCGCCTTCGCCTTGGTCTGGAGCCCGGCGACGTGCTTCGGCAGCGCTGCCATCTCATCGCGCAGACGCTTCGCCTCGACGTCAAGCCCCTGCAATGCAATCAATTTTTCAAGATCCGGATGCATTCGCACGCCCTTTCACTCATTAGACTCCGTCGGACAGGGTCAGACAGGGGAAACTCGAAGTCTAGCATCCCGGCACCGGACGCACATCGTCCGGGGCTGGACTGGAATCCACGTTGTCTTGGCCAAGCACAGATATCAGCTTGACCAAATCAAAACGCACGTCATCTCGACCGAAGGCGGCGCTTTTTGCCGCCGCAGCGGAGAGACCCCTGTATTTTCTCTGCTGAGCTCACGGCCCAAGACCGGAGCCGTTGAACCGGGAGAAAGACAAAATACAGGGGTCTCTCCGCTGCGCTTCGCTCCGGTCGAGATGACGTGCAGTTGTGGTGGGTCAAGACAACGTGCTTTTGAGCCGGGTGGCCTTCGCACCATCTCCGTCAATGGGACGACACAACTCCGATGGGGGATAATAAGTCCTATTGAGAAGGCGCAGCCCTGCTTCTCTGCCCGCGAAGCGCCTCTTGCAATATCTCTCTGCCGCAAACCTTTAAAATTCCCAGGACTGGAAACGAGATGCAACTTTGGAACGAGTATGAAGGACGAACCATCGACGGCCAATTCCCGCTAAAGAAGCTGCTTGAACCCGAAGGCAGAAGCGCTTTCTTTTCAACGACAACCAGCTCTGGAGCCCCAGCCGTCCTCCGCCTCATCGAGGCCCACTTCGACGAACCCGAGATTCTCGCCCGCTGGAACGCGGTCACCAAAATCGACCAGACAAACCTCATCAAAATCAGCAACTTCGGCCAGTCCACCCTGGATGAGACGGCGCTTCTCTACGCCGTCATGGAGCCTGCTGACGCCAGCCTCGCCGACATCCTCAAAGAACGTGCGCTCTCGACAAAAGAGACCATGCAGGTGGCCACCAGCCTGGTGCCGGCGCTCAAGGCCCTGCACGCGAATGATCTCGTTCATGAACACCTCGAACCGGCAAACGTCCTTGCGGTCGGAGAGGTCGTCAAGCTGCGCAGCGACTGTATCCGCGAGGCTCCGGAGGGAGCGGAGGCCAATGAAGTCAAGGCCCGCGACGTTCGCGACCTCGCCACCGTCCTGCTCCAGTGCCTCACCCGGCAGCGCAGGCTGTCGCCGGGCACGGATCTGCCCGCGCCCTTCCGCGAGATCGTGACCAACGGCCTCAGCGGAGCCTGGGGCTTGCCGGAGATCGCGGCGGCGCTTGAGCCTTCATCCGCTCCCAGGCAACAGACGACCGCCGCGGCTGAGGATTCATCCACCGCAAAATCAACAACCTACACTCCTCCCACCGCGTCGATGCCGGTGCGCTCCAGCGCGGCTGACCGGGTAACTGTCCCGATCGAAGAGGAGAAGCGCCGCGTCATTCCGTGGACGACGATCGCCGCCGCCGTCATTCTGGCGATCTTTATCGGCTGGCACTTCCTGCACAAATCCCCGGCGCCGATCCCAACACTCGCCACCATGCCGGAGCAGTCGCCGTCGAGCGTTGCCGCCGCGTCCAACCCCACGGCAACAACCGCGACTTCTCCCACGCCTGCCGCAACCGCCGCGTCGGCCAGTACCGCGCGCACGCAATGGCGCGTCGTGGCCTACACCTATAACCACGAAGACCAGGCGAAGGCGAAGGCTGCCCTGATCGCCAGTCAGCACGCTTTCCTCAATCCGGAAGTCTTTTCCCCTAAAGGACATGGGCGCTATCTGGTCACCATCGGGGGGGTCATGAGCCGCAACGAGGCGCTGGCTTTCCGGAAGAGGGCTCGCGCCGCAGGCCTCCCCCGCGATACCTACGCCCAGAACTTTCCGGCAGCCGCTCGCTAAGATAAGCGGCATCAGGAGAAGCAGGCACAAATTCTCTGAATCGTGCCTGCTTCTCCGTAATCCAATCCTCGTTCAACCTAATGGCTACAACCTCAATCGATCTACCCAGCGCGAAGTCCCCGAAAACGCGCCACGCCGAAGACCACTCCCATTCGGAAGAGCGTCCGTGGCGGCCCAGCATCAATCCGTGGATCGTCGCCATGACGGTTACGCTGGCCACCTTCATGGAGGTGCTCGACTCCTCGATCGCCAACGTCGCCCTGCCGCACATCGCCGGCGGCCTGGGAGCGACGCAGGAGGAGGCCACCTGGGTGCTCACCGCCTACCTGGTTGCCAACGCGATCATCCTGCCGGCGGGCGCGTACATGACCACTTTCATCGGGCGCAAGAAGTTCTACATGATCTGCGTGGCGCTGTTCGGCATCAGCTCCGCGCTCTGCGGCCTGGCACCCTCGCTGCCCATCCTCGTATTTTGCCGCATCCTGCAGGGAGCGGGAGGCGGCGGCCTCGCACCGTCGGAACAGGCGATCCTCGCCGACACCTTCCCGCCGGAAAAACGCGGGCAGGCCTTTGCCATGTACGGCCTTGCCGTCGTGGTCGCTCCCGCCATCGGTCCCACGCTGGGCGGCTACATCACCGACCGCTTCGACTGGCGCTGGATCTTCTTCCTCAACATCCCCATCTGCCTGCTCTCGCTCTTCCTCACCTCGCGCATCGTCGAAGATCCTCCCTACGTCAAGAAGCAGGTGGAAGAGAGTCAGCGCGGTGGCATCAAGCTGGACTTCGTCGGCTTCGCCCTGCTCGGCCTCACCTTCGGCTCGCTGGAGTTCCTGCTGGACAAGGGACAGGAGGATGACTGGTTCGCCTCGCACCTCATCACCATGTTCGCTATCGTCTGCGTCGCCGCCTTCATCTTCATGATCTATTGGGAGCTGCGGCAGCTTCGCATCGGCCATCGCCCCATCATCAACCTGACGCTCTTCTACCGCCGCAACTTCGCGATCAGCTTTCTGCTGATGTTCGTGCTTGGTTTCGCGCTCTACGGCACGACGGTGCTGATCCCGCAGTTCGTGCAGACGCTGCTCGGCTACACGGCGGAGCTGGCCGGGCTGGTGCTGTCTCCCGCGGGCTTCATCATGATGGCCATGATGCCGGTCGTCGGCTATCTCTCGGGCAAGGTCGACGCGCGCAAGCTTATCGCCTTCGGCTTCTTTATGCTGACCTCGGCGCTGATCATGATGCACACCATGAACCTCGGCGTCAGCTACGGCTATCTCGTCTTTCTGCGCATCTTTCAGGCCTCGGGACTGGCGTTCCTCTTCATCCCGATTAACACCATCGCCTACATCGGCGTGAAGCAGTCGGAGAATAACGATGTCTCCGGCCTGACGAATCTCGCGCGCAACGTCGGCGGCTCCTGCGGAACGGCCTTCATGGCCACCATGCTGCTGCGCCGCACCGCCGCGCACGAGAACAGTATGGTGCGTAACCTGACCACCGCCAATCCGGCCTTCAACGCGCAGGTCGACGCGCTCAAGGGAGCCTTCGGCCACGGCTTCGCGGCCATCCATGCGGCAGAGGCTTATATCTACAATCAGCTCCACCGCCAGGCGGCGATGCTCGCGTATCTCGACATCATCCAGTACCTGGCCGTCTTCTGCGCCTGCATGTTGCCGCTGCTGTTCCTGATTCCTCGTCCGCCGAAGAATGCCAGCCCTTCAGCCGGGCATTAGGGAACCTCTGATTAAGTCCGGTTCTGTTAAGGGCACGGCTTTAGCCGTGCCGCAAGTGGTTTGACTGCAACGCGGCTTTAGCCGCTGAGGGCATATTCCGAGACTTAATCAGACCTTCCTTAGATCACTCTAATGCGGCATAAAGATAAGGGGACGTCATCTCGACCGAAGGCGGGGTCTTTGCCGCCGTAGCGGAGAGACCCCTGTATTTCATCTTTGCCTGCCACGAACCAGTCCATCACACCGGACATCCTGGCTGTCCCCGATCTATACAACAGCAGCCTTATACAGCCGCTATACCGGGCGGGGATTGCGCTCCTCGAACTGGCGCTGGTGCCAGTACGGATAAGCCAGCGGAACCTCGCTGGCCGTGTCGAGCTTCTGCACCTGCTCGGGCGTCAGCTTCCAGCCGACAGCGCCGAGGTTCGCTCGCAACTGTTCCTCGTTGCGTGCTCCGACAATCACCGTCGAGACCGTAGGCCGCCCCAGAACCCAGTTCAACGCAATCTGCGGAACCGTCTTGCCCGTCTCCTTCGCGATCTCGTCGATAGCGTCGACGACCTTGTACAGATGCTCCTCCGGAACCTGCGGACCGTTGTCCGCCACGGTCTTGGAGTTCAAGCGGCTCTGCTTCGGAATGCCGGTCTCCCGCCGGATCTTGCCGGTCAACCGGCCCCAGCCGAGCGGCGACCAGACCAGCGCGCCCACGCCCTGATCGAGCGCCAGCGGCATCAACTCCCACTCGTAGTCGCGTCCCACCAGCGAGTAGTAGACCTGCTGCCCGACATATCTCGCCCAGCCGTAGCGCTCGCTTACGCTCAACGACTTCATCAGGTGCCAGCCGGAGAAGTTCGAGACGGCGATATAGCGCACCTTGCCCTCGCGGACGAACTTGTCCAGCGTATTCAGCGTCTCTTCGACCGGCGTGGTCGCGTCAAAGGCATGCAGATGGTAGACATCGACGTAGTCCGTCCCCAGCCGCTTCAGGCTGCGCTCGAGCGACTGGATCAGGTGATAGCGAGACGATCCCACATCGTTCGGCCCTTTACCCAGGCGGAACGTAGCCTTGGTCGAGATCAGCACATCCTCGCGCTGATGGTGCGCGAGCGCCTTGCCCAGCGCGATCTCGCTGTTGCCGTCGGAGTAGACGTCCGCCGTATCGAAGAAGTTCACCCCGGCGTCGATGCAGATGCCGACGATGCGGTCGGCCTCCGCCTGGGTCGTCTCCGACCACGCCTTGAAGAACTCGTTGCTCGCGCCAAACGTCCCCGCACCGAAGCAAAGCTCCGGCACCTTGAGTCCTGATTTACCAAGCTGCCTGTATTCCATACAACCTAAGATGCCATTGGTCCCGCCCGGGGTTCAAGCATGTCCTTCGACGGGCTTGTCCACCTGGCTCTGGTAGATCTCTTCGACCCGTTCCACCGTGTCGATCTCGCTGACCGGCTTGTCGCTGCGGATGCGGATGATCCGGGGAAAGCGGAGCGCAAACCCGCTGGCATGACGGCTGCTGCGCATGATGTTGTTGAAGGCGACTTCGAGAACCATCAGCGGCTCGACCGTGCGAAAGTACCCCTGGTCTTCGAGCGTATGCTCCATCATCCATGCGCTCATGCCCGCGATCTCCGCGTCGGTCAGCCCGGAGTATGCCTTGCCCACATTCAAGAGCTCGCCGCCCTCGCCGCGCACCGCGAAGGTGTAGTCGCTCAAAATTCCCGCCCGCTTGCCGTGGCCGAACTCCGCGCCCGTCACCACCACATCGAGCGTGGCCAGTTCGCGCTTCAGTTTGACCCACGCCAGACCGCGCCTGCCCGGCTGGTAGAAAGAAGCCGCCGCCTTCAGCATCACGCCCTCGTTCGAGCGCGCGCGGGCCTCGGCATAAGCCCGCTCAATGTCGTCGGCGCTCTCGACCAGGCGGCTGGGCGAGAGCATCAGACGCTCCATGCCAACGCCCTCCGGCTCCGCGAACATCACGCCCTGCGCGCCTCGTGTCCGCTCGTCGATCGTCAGCGGAGAACGCACTGCCTCGACCAACCGCTCCACCGCGGACTCCAGCCGGTTGCGCCGCTCCCGCAGCGGCAGCTCCAGCAATAACTCTTCATTGGCGCACATCAGGTCGAACGCCATGAAGACCACGGGGATCTGCTGCCGCACCTCGTTGGGGACGCGCTTGCGGCCAATTCTCTGCGCCAGCACCGCAAACGGCAGCGCCCGCGCCGTGGCGAACTCCCAGCCGAGAATCTCGCCGTCAAAGATGAGTGGCTGCTGCACAGAGGCAAACGCCTCCTCCAGTTCGGGGAAGCTGGCCGTCACGTCCTCGCGATTTCGCGAATAGATCGCCACGCGGCCATGCTGCTCCGGGTCGCCGCAGTGCACCTGCGCCCGCATGCCGTCGTACTTGTCTTCGAGAAACGCTTCGACGGACACACCGGCGGATTCAGCGCCCTTCTCCGTAAACCGCTCCACCGCCTCCTCGGGCGAAGTAACCGGGCTGGCCAGCATGAATCCCAGCGGATGAAACAGCCGCATCCGTGCCTCGGCCAGCGTTCCGGCAAAGGCCCGCTTCACCGCCGCGGCGAGATCCGCCTCCAGCATCACCGCGTGGCGAACCTCTTCCACCGGTACGGAGGCAGCGACCGCAATCGCCTCCTCCACCAGGCTCTGCTTCACCCCAATCCGCATATCGCCGAGCATCAGCTTGAGCAGGTACTTCGCCTCCAGAGGAGACGCCCGCCGCAACAATCCCTCGACCAGACGGGCGCGGATCGCCGTCGTTCCGGCTGCCGCCATCGCGGCAAACGCCGCCGCCACCTCTTCCAACGTTAACCTGGCCTCAACCCTGGGTGCCCCATGTCCGGACTCTCGGACATGGGTCTCTCCAGGCCGCGAACCGGACGACGAACCAGGCCGCGAATGCTCCAGCAGATCGAAGGCCGCCGCCCCCAGATCTCCATGCCGCCGGTAGGCTGCCGTCAACTCCGGGTCCGTCGCTCCGCTGACCGCCAGCAGCGCCTTCGACAACAAGGCTCCGCCGGCGTTCAGCTTCCGGCTATCCGCTTCCGCAAACGGAGTCCCCGCCAGATACAGTGCGAACAATCCGGTATCTTCGCTCTCCGACGCAGCTCCATGGACAGCCGCAATCGCTTCGGCAATCGCGGCGCGTTTCTTCAGCCGGCCGGCGTCGCCCGCCAGTTGCTCCGCCAACTCCGCCAGCTTGAGAAACAGAGCCATACCCTAAAGATGCTCCCCGCACCCGCAACGACAGGAGTAACATCTAAAGAGAGATGATTCCAGCGGCAAAACCGGTGATCCTCCCCAGCGTGACCCCGTCTTCCGACCGTCACGACTTTGCCTAGCTGCGCCAGTTTCGTCATTCTCACCCTGAAACAACTGCAACGACAACTGCAACGACAAAAGACCTTGTTATAAGGATTTTTCTTTATGTTCGACCGCCTCGACCAACTCGAAGCTCGTTACGAAGACCTCGGCCGCCAGATGTCCGACCCGACCCTGGTGCAGGACCAGAAGAAGTTCCAGACCGTCGCCAAAGCGCACCGCGACATCGAGCCGACGGTGGAAAAGTTCCGCGAGTACCGCAAGATCAAGGACGGCCTCGCCGAAGCCAGGGCCATGCTCACCGAGACCGACCTCGACCTCCGCGCCATGGCGCTCGAAGAGATCACCGGCCTTGAGCCTAAACTCGCCGCGGTCGAAGAAGAACTCAAGATCCTTCTGCTGCCCAAAGACCCCAACGACGACAAGAACATCATCATCGAACTGCGCGCCGGAACCGGCGGCGACGAGGCGGCGATCTTCGTCTCCGAGATCTTCCGCATGTACCTGCGCTTCGCCGAGCAGCATAAGTGGAAGGTCGAGGTGCTTTCGACGTCCGAGACCGGCATCGGCGGCGGCATGAAGGAGGTCACCGCCATCTTCGAGGGCGACAAGGTCTACTCGCAGATGAAGTACGAGTCGGGCGTGCACCGCGTGCAGCGCGTACCGGCGACCGAGACCCAGGGCCGTGTCCATACCTCGGCTATCACCGTGGCCGTGCTGCCCGAGGCCGAGGAGGTCGACGTGAAGATCGAAGCCAAGGACCTGCGCATCGACACCTTCTGCTCCTCCGGCCCCGGCGGCCAGTCGGTCAACACGACTTACTCGGCGGTCCGCATCACGCACATCCCCACCAATACGGTCGTCTCCTGCCAGGACGAGAAGTCGCAGATCAAGAATCGCGAGAAGGGCATGCGCGTCCTGCGCGCGCGACTCCATGAGGTCGAGGCCGAGCGCATCCACCAGGAGCAGGCCAAGGATCGCAAGCAGCAGGTCGGCACCGGCGACCGCAGTGAAAAGATCCGCACCTACAACTTCCCGCAGAACCGGCTCACCGACCATCGCATCGGCCTCACCAACCACCAGCTCAACATGGTGATGGAAGGCCTGCTGCAACCCACCATCGACGCCCTGACCGCGCACTACACCGCGGAGAAGCTCAAGGCCGAAGCCACCGCCGCCTGACGGCGGTCTGCGTTTTCCTATCCCGGCTCTCTTTCGCCCACTTTGCAGTCCAACGCTGATAAGCTGGACGCCGATTGACTTCTGCATTCGAGAAGCCGGGAAGGAGATCGCCCTCCGTGCCGTCTGAACCTGACATCACGATTCCCCGATTCCTTCTCCTCCTCTGTCTGCTATTCGCCCTGCCTGCGCCTCTCTTCGCGCAGCGGCAGGACGCGCAAGCGTCGACAGCGCCGGAGTCTGCTCTCGCCGCCTTGATCGTTCGCCTGCAAGCCAACCTCGACCGCTACAGGACCCTGGTCCCCAACTTCTTTTGCGACGAGCACCTCGTCTCCGACATGTTCGTCCGCAACGAGCTGTACCGCCGCACCACGACCGAATCGATCTTTCGGCTGAAGCGTTCCGGCTCCAAAAGCCTGCACGCGATGTTCGTTGAATCCCGCCAGATAAAGACCGTGGATAAAAAACCGCCAAAGGTCCAGGCTCTCCAGGGACCGGCCATCCTTACCGGCGCCTTCAGCAACGCCCTGACAGCCGTCTCTCTCGAATTCAAGAACTGCTACGACTACACCCTCACCTCCGGCAGAAAACTTCACCGCCGCCCCGTCCTGATCGTCGATTACGCCCTGAAAGAGGAGGCAGCCAAGCACGATAAGAACTGTCCCGGACCCGAGCTCAACCATGGACGGGCTTACATCAATGCTCAAACCATGCAGGTCGTGCGCCTGGAACAGACGACGCCTCACTGCGAGATCGCTGCCGGCATCTACGGCGATTGGACGTGGACGATCGACTATGACACGGTGACCCTCAATAACCATCTGTTCTGGCTGCCGAAGAAGATCAGTTCCACCGCAAAGTCCGAAGCCCTCAATGCGGAGTGGTACTTCACTGCGACCTACCGTGACTACCACGAGCTCACCGTGACCTCGAGGATTCTTCCCGGCGTCAACTACAACCCGAAGCAGTAATCGATCTCCATCCAGACATATCGTATCGGTACGTCCTTTATGCAGAGGATGCTGTCCGGAAATCGTCTGCGGGAGCGGTCGCGGCACTCCCTCTCACCTTTGATAAATCCGGGTTTTCCGCATATTTATAGCGGATCGGGGATGAGCGGCCGCTTTTCCGGTTGACATCCCTGTTTTTTGGTACTACCTTTGTCCGCATCCAAGCACTCCGATCCCGCTGTCTCTCCACGCCCAAGGACAAATCGATGAAACGAACTTCCTGTGCCCTTCTAATCCTGTTCTGCTGCACCTTCACATTCGCGCAAAGCTCCGCCAAGCCGGCCTACCTCGATCCCTCCAAGCCGACCGAGCAGCGCATCGCCGACCTGATCTCGCGCTTGACGATCGAAGAGAAGGCCGAACTGTTGAACCATCAGAACAAGGGCATCCAGCACCTGAACATTCCCGCGTGGGGCGGCTGGAACCAGACCCTGCACGGCGTTTGGTCGAAGGAGCCGACCACGCTCTTCCCC
This sequence comes from Acidobacteriales bacterium 59-55, assembly GCA_001897435.1. Taxonomy (GTDB): domain Bacteria; phylum Acidobacteriota; class Terriglobia; order Terriglobales; family Acidobacteriaceae; genus Edaphobacter. Next base: position 72,829 of record MKSV01000002.1, read on the forward strand.
ATGCCGACCGCCATGGGCGCGACCTGGGACCCGGCGCTGGTCAACAGCATCGCTGGCGCGATGGGCGATGAAGCACGCGCGCTCTACAATGAAGGCGCCGAAGGACCGCACGGCAAGCATGGCCTCGTCTATCGCTCGCCCGTCATCAACGTCAGCCGCGACCCGCGCTGGGGACGCATTCAGGAGGTCTTCAGCGAAGATCCCTTCCTCACCGGACGTATGGCCGTCGCCTACGTCAAGGGCCTGCAGGGTGACAACCCCCACTATCTGAAGGTTGCGGCGACGGTGAAGCACTTCGCCGTCTATAACGTGGAGACCAACCGCAAGGCACTCTCCGCCACCGTCGATGAGCGCAACCTGAGGGAGTACTGGCTGCCGCATTGGAAGGCGGCGTTCATGGAAGGTCATGCGCAATCGGTCATGTCCTCCTACAACGCCATCAACGGCACGCCCGACGCCGTCAACAAATATCTGCTGACCGACATTCTGCGCGGCCAGTGGCACTTCGACGGCTTCGTCACCGACGACCTCGGCGCCGTCCGGCTGCTGGTCGCCGGCCACCACATCACCGAAGACCCAGTCGTGGCGACGGCGATGGCCATCAAGGCGGGCAACGACTCCGACGACGTCGAGTTCCAGACCAACATTCCGCTCGCCGTCAAGCGCGGCCTGCTCACCACCGCCGACGTCGACCGCGCTCTCACCCGCGTGCTGCGCGTCGGCTTCCGCCTGGGAGCCTTCGATCCTCCCGCCGACAATCCCTACTCGAAGCTCGGCCCCAGCGTCATCCGCTCGCTCGAGCACCTGCAACTGTCGCTGAAGACGGCGCTCGAGTCCATGACGCTGTTGAGCAACCGCCGCAACTTTCTCCCGCTCAAGAAAGACGCGGTCAAGTCCGTCGCCGTCATCGGACCCGCGGGCGGCAACGACTACGAGACCGGCAACTACTACGGCAAGCCCGCGCGCAAGGTCAGCCCGACCCAGGGGCTCAAGGATCTTCTCGGCGCGAACGTCAACGTTCAGTATGAGCAGGGAACCAGCTTCACCGAGGGCCCTGACGCGGCGGCCATCGCTCGCGCCGTCGAGCTGGCCCGTAAATCCGACGTGGTTGTGCTCTGCCTTGGAACCAACCTCCGGGTCGAGGCTGAGGGCCGCGACCGTAACGACCTCGACCTCCCGGGCGCGCAGAAGCAGTTGATGGAGGCCGTCTACGCGGCCAATCCAAAGACTGTACTGGTACTGGTCAACGCCGGTCCACTGGCCGTCACCTGGGCGCAGGCGCACATCCCCGCCATCCTCGAGGCCTGGTTCCCCGGCGAAGACGGCGGCACCGCCATCGCCCGTGTGCTGTTCGGCGACTACAACCCCGGCGGCCATCTGCCCTACACCGTCTATCCCAACCTGAACGGCGTTCCTCCCACCAACGACTACGACGTCTCCGACGGATACACCTACCTCTACTTCAAGGGATCGCCGCTCTATCCCTTCGGCCACGGCCTCAGCTACACAACCTTCGCCTACAAGAACCTGAAGCTCTCGCAGACGACGATCAGCCCGTCATCCAAGGTCGAGATCTCCTTCGACATCGAGAACACCGGCTCCCGCGCCGGCGCAGACGTGGCCCAGCTCTACAGCCACCAGGTCAAGTCGGTTGCCAAGCAGCCGATCCAGAGCCTGCGCGCCTTCGAGCGCGTGGAGCTTCAGCCGGGCGAGACCAAGCGCGTCACCTTCACCCTGCCCGCCTCGGAGCTGGCCTGGTACCACACCGCTGAGAAGCGCTTCGCGGTCGAGCCCGGAACCTTTAACCTGATGATCGGCTCGTCGTCCGAGGATGTGCGCCTGCGGGCGAACCTGGACGTCCGGGGCGGCAACGCGGCACCGGCGCGAGCCGCAAAATAACCCTGCTGCAACTCTCTTCCGCGCTGCCCGCTTGGCAGGCTTATTGCGATCGGCGACAATCGCAGTAAGCTGCCAGCAGGCGGCACAAGGAGAGCAGAGCATGACCAGGCAGCAATTTCCAGGACGCATCACCCGCATCGCGCTTTCATCTGTACTTCCATCCGCGCTTCTGGTCCTGTTCGTTCTTGCCCTCGCCCTCTCGCCGCTCAAAGCTCAAACCTCAACCACGCCACCGCCCTTCAACGGCATCGCCCACATCGCCATTCGCGTCCACAGCCTCGACGCCTCTCGCGATTTCTACAAGAAGCTGGGCTTCGATGAGGCCTTCGCTCTCAGCCGCAACGGAGCTGTCTACCAGTCGTTCATCAAGATCAACGACCACCAGTTCATCGAGATTTATCCCGCGACCGAAAAGAACCCCGACCTCGGCTTCCTCCACCTCTGCTTCGAGGGCACCGACCTCCAGGCCGTCTACGACGACTACATCGCCCGCGGCGTCACTCCCAACTTCAAGATCCGCAAGGCCGGCGCGGGCAATCTGCTCTTCACCCTCAAAGGCCCCATGCAGGCCACCGGACCGCAGAACATCGAGTACACGCAATACATGCCCGGCTCGCGTCACTACAGCGACCGCGGCCAGCATCTGGGCGCGGACCGCGTCGGCACCAAGCTCGTCGCCGTCACGCTGGCGATGCAGGACCCCGCCGCCGCCCGCAGCTTCTACATCGACCGCCTCCAGTTCACCCCCGACGCGCACCACCCCATGGTCCTCAACCTGCCGGGAACCTCCGGCGAGATGGTCGTGATCGTCCCCGTCGCCAGCCTCGGCAGCAAATCCCGCATCACACTGGCCACCGACAGCCTCGGCCGATCCGCGAAGCTTCTGAAGCAGGCCCACGTCCCCTTCAGGAAGTCGAAGAAGTCTCTCACCGTGACCGACCCCGACGGCAACCTCATCGTCATCGAGGCGCGTTCGGCGCGGCCGTGACTCTCCGCCAATCGCTCACCGAAGCGGCGGCCACGCTGGCGACAGACCCGCGCCTCTCCGAGCAGGCCCGCCGCGACGCCGAGCTTCTCCTGCTCAACATCCTCCAGATTGACCGCGCCACGCTGCTCGCGCATCCCGACCGTGACATCACCTCACAACAGCTTGAGACGTATGACGCTGCCATCGCTCGCCGCCTGAGCCACGAGCCGATCCAGTACATCACCGGCGAGCAGGAGTTCTTCGGCCTCCGGCTTAAGGTCACACCGGCCACGCTCATTCCCCGGCCCGAGACCGAGCACCTCGTCGAAGCCGTGCTTGATCGTCTCCCCCACGACCAGCCGCTCAACATCCTTGACGTGGGCACCGGCACCGGAGCCATCGCTCTGGCGCTCGCAGCCCATCTGCCGCAGGCCCGGATCACCGCCGTCGACATCTCGGCCGAAGCGCTAGAAGTAGCGCGCGAAAACGCCGCCGCGCACAACCTCTCCGACCGCATCCGATTTCACCAGACCGACCTGATCTCCGGTCTCCCTCAGGACGAAGAGCGAATTGGCTTCTTCGACGCTGTTGTCAGCAATCCGCCTTATATTCCGGAAGACGACCGCGCCAGCCTCCATCCGCAGGTGCGCGACCACGAGCCTGAGCAAGCACTCTTCGCCGGTCAGAACGGCCTCGATATCTATTGCCGCCTCATCCCCCAGGCTCACGCCGCGCTTCTGCCAGGCGGGCTGCTCGCCATGGAGATCGGCCACGGCCAGCGCGATGCTCTCTCCCTGCTCCTCGCCGACTGGCGGGACGTAGAGTTTGTGGCGGACCTGCAACAGATTCCCCGCGTCGCTCTCGCAAGAAGATAGCCTCCCGGTGAGGACCACGCCGGATCGAGCGTTCAATCACCAGGTTTCGCAATTGTCGTGTCTGGTGTAACCCACTCATTCCATGAAGGCTTTTCCCGAACCGGCACGAAATCTCTGCTGCAAAAGGCCCGCGCTGAAACTTACCGCCGGTATCAGCGTCATAATACTCACATGAAGCCAGCACAGTTACAGGACCATCTCTATACCCTCGAAGAGCGCCTGCTTCACCCCAGCCGGGAGAAGGATCGCAAGGCCCTGCTTCCTCTGCTGGCCGACGACTATCAGGAGTACTGCAGTTCGGGCCGCATCTACAGCCGGCAACAGACCATCGACGACCTGCTCACCAGTTCGCCGCGCTCGGCGACCATCAGTCACTTCTACGTGACGCCACTCGCTCCCGACGCCGCCCTTGCCACCTATCATGCCACCACCGCGCTGCACGTCTCTCACCGCTCCTCGCTGTGGGTCTTCCGCGACAACCGCTGGCAGCTTCTCTTCCACCAGGGAACCGTCGCCTCCTGATCGCCGCCGCCGGTTAGGCCGACTTATCGTTACGCGGACTTCTCTTCGTGGTGCTCCTGCTCCGTGTTGATCCCCCAAAGCGCCGCTCGATCCACGTTGCCCGCCAGAATCCCATCCACCGCCGTCATCGCCGTCAGCATGCTGTGATCCTGGTTGTTGTACTTGTGCATCCCGTTTCTGCCCACCAGAAACAGATTCTCGAACCCATCCGTAAACGCCCGCAGCTCATCGAACCGCTCATACGTTCCAAAGTAGGCAGGATAGGTCTTCGGCATGCGAACCACATGCCCGTCGATGACGTCCCCGGCGTTCAATATGCCGATCTTCGCCGCTTCCGCAACGGCAAATGCCTTCAACTCCTCATCCGTCATCTTCCACAGATCGTCGGTCTCGTAGCAGAAGTACTCCAGCCCGATCCAGACCTTCTCCGGGTCGGCGACCAGGTGCGGGCTCCAGTTATTGAAGATCTGCAGCCGCCCCAGCAGCACGTCGGGCTCCTGCACATAGATCCAGGTATCTTTCAGCAGGCCGCCGCCCGGCTCCTCGACCTTCAGGCGGTCCACCAGCAATCCGACCGTAATAAAGTCGCGATACTGCAAGCCTTCGCTCACCTCGCGCACGTTCCCGGGCACCGGAGCGTCGATGGCGCGTATCAACTCGCGCATTGGCATGGTCGAGAAGAAATAGTCGCCGGCGAAGGTTTGCCGCTCTCCCTTGTCGTTGACCGCCTCGATGGACACTACCCGGCCGCCCTCGCAGTGAATCCCGTCCACCCGCCAGCCCAGGTGGATCGCACCGCCCTTGGCGCGGACCAGCCCGGCTACGTGCTCCCACAACTGGCCCGGCCCGAGCTTCGGATAGAGGAACCGCTCAATCAGGCTGGTGTCGGTTCGCTTCTGCGCCAGGTCGCCGCACTCGTCTTTGCCCAGCGCGCTCATCACGAAGTGCTTCACGGCGGCGGTCAGGCTGAGCCCCTTGATGCGCTGCGCTCCCCACTCGGGCGAGATGCGATCACACGGCATGCCCCACACCTTCTCCGTGTAGCTCTTGAAGAACGTGAGATAAAGCTCGCGCCCGAAGCGGTTGATCAGAAAATCTTCGAGGCTCTTCTCGGGCTCGATCCGCGATACGCGGGACTTCAGATAGCTCGATCCCACCCGCAGCGTCCGCAGCACGCCAAGATTGCGGAGCGTCGTCGCCGTCAGCCGGATCGGATAGTCGAAGAACTTACGCAGGTAATAGATTCTGCTTCTGCGCGGACGGATCAGCATCACCAGATCCTCGTCGGCAGGTGAGGCCGCAGCCGTCGTCTCAATGCGCTCGCGCTGCTCTGAAGGAAGCTCGCCCTCCGCGCAGGGGTCATCGACAGTATCGGCCTCAGCATCGGCGACCAGAGGACCGGCTCCGCGCAGCACCGGTTCTTCCTTCAGCCGCGCCGGTACAGAGACGGCGCGGCGGCCGCCCCGGTAGCTGATCGTGTGCCCGGACGCGCCGTTCATCTCGGGCGGCATCAGGTCGATCCACCACTGCATCACCCGGTCGCACTTCGAAAAGAAGCGGTGGCCGCCGATATCCATCCGGTTGCCCTTGTAGCGCACGGTGCGTGAGATGCCGCCGATCTCGCGGCTGGCCTCGAGCACCACCGGGGTCACATCGCTTCGCCTGAGAAATTCGAGCGCCGCCGTCAACCCCGCCGGACCCGCGCCGATGATAATCGCCTGTTTACCCATCAATTGCTGTAACGCTGCCTACCTCTCCCCGACCAGATCCCGACCAGCCTGAGTCTCTGGCGTTACGAGTCTACGGCGTTAGACGCACTTCCTCGGCAAACAAGACGCAGTAGCGTAAAAACAAAAACGGAGCCGCAAACAATTGCGGCTCCGTGTCTTACTTCGTACAACGTCAGTCCGACGCTCGCGTTGAAACCGTGAAGGTTAGCCCATCCTTACCGGCATCGACCAGCACATGGTCGCCGTGCAGAACCGTGCCGTCCAGAATCTTCACCGCCAGCTTATCCTGCACCATGCGCTGAATCGCCCGCTTCAACGGACGCGCTCCGTACGCGCGGTCGTATCCCGCGGTAAAGATCGCGTGGCGCGCCTTGTCGGTCAGTTCCAGTGTGATCTTGCGATCGGCCAGCAGCGTCTGAAGATCCTTGAGCCGCAGATCGACGATGTGCGTCAACTGCTCGTCGCCCAGCGGACGGAAGACGACAATGTCGTCCACGCGGTTGAGGAACTCCGGCCGGAACTGCTGACGCAGCACATCCATCACGCGGCCCTTCGCCTCCTCGAAGCCCTCCTCGCCCTCCGCCCAGGCGGTCGACAACTGCGCCGCGCCGACGTTCGAGGTCATAATGAGCACGGTGTTCTTGAAGTCCACCGTGCGGCCCTTCGAGTCCGTCAGCCGCCCATCGTCGAGCACCTGCAGCAGCACGTTGAAGACATCGGGATGCGCCTTCTCGATCTCGTCGAACAGAATGACGGCATAAGGCCGCCGCCGCACAGCCTCCGTCAACTGCCCCCCCTCGTCGTAGCCGACGTAGCCCGGAGGCGCGCCGATCAGCCGCGCCACCGCGTGCTTCTCCATGTACTCGCTCATGTCGATGCGCACCATCGCCGCCTCGTCGTCGAAGAGAAACTCGGCGAGCGCCCGCGCCGTCTCCGTCTTGCCGACGCCCGTCGGCCCCAGAAAGATGAACGAGCCGATGGGCCGCTTGGGATCGGACAGCCCCGCACGCGAGCGGCGAATCGCGTTGGCGACCGCCGACAGCGCCTCGTCCTGTCCGACGACACGCTCGCGCAGACGATCCTCCATCTGCACCAGCTTCTGCATCTCGCCTTCGAGCATCTTGCTGACGGGGATGCCGGTCCACTTCGAGACGATGGCCGCGATGTCCTCCTCGTCCACCTCTTCCTTCAGCAACTGCGACGAGCGTCCGGCGACCTGATCCTGCGCCTCGGTCAGCGTCTTCAGCTCGGCTTCCATCTTCGGAATCTCGCCGTACTGCAACTCTGCCGCCCGCTGCAGATTGCCCTTGCGCGTCTCCTCGCCCGCCTGGAAGCGCAGCGACTCCAGCTTCTCCTTCAGCTCGGCGATGCGGCCAATCGCGCCGCGCTCGGTCTGCCATCGAGCGCGCAGGCCCGCCGCCTTCTCCTTTACCTCGGCCAGCTCGCGCTCGACGATCTCCAATCGCTCCTTCGAGCCCGCGTCGGTCTCGCGCTTCAACGCGGCGCGCTCGATCTCGAGCGACGTTCCCCGCCGCTCCAGATCGTCGATCTCCACCGGCACCGAGCCAATCTGAATCGCCAATGCCGCCGCCGCCTCATCGACCAGGTCGATGGCCTTGTCCGGCAGAAAGCGGTCGGAGATATAGCGGTGCGAGAGCGTCGCCGCCGCCACGATGGCGGAGTCCTTGATGCGCACCTTGTGATGGGCCTCGTACTTCTCCTTCAGCCCGCGCAGAATCGCAATCGTGTCCTCGACGTTGGGCTCGCCGATATAGACCACCTGAAAACGCCGCTCCAGCGCCGCGTCCTTTTCGATGTGCTTGCGGTATTCGTTCAGCGTGGTGGCGCCGATGGCCCGCAGGCCGCCGCGAGCCAGCGCCGGCTTGAGCATGTTGCTGGCATCCATGGAGCCTTCGGCCGCTCCCGCCCCGACCAGCGTATGCAGCTCGTCGATGAACAGGATGATTTCGCCGTTCGACTCTTCGATCTCCTTGAGCACGGCCTTCAGGCGGTCTTCAAACTCGCCGCGAAACTTCGCTCCGGCGATCATCGCGCCCAGGTCCAGCGCGCAGACGCGCTTGTTCTTCAGAATTTCGGGCACGTCGCCGAGAAAGATTCTCCGCGCCAGGCCCTCCACAATCGCCGTCTTGCCGACGCCCGGCTCGCCGATCAGCACCGGATTGTTCTTCGTCCGTCGCGAGAGCACCTGCACGACGCGGCGAATCTCCTCGTCGCGCCCGATCACGGGATCGAGCTTGCCCCGCCGCGCCAGGTCGGTCAGGTCCTTGGCATACTTTTCGAGCGCCTGAAACTTGCCCTCGGGATTCTGGTCGGTCACGCGCTGCGATCCGCGCACCGCGCTCAGAGCCTTCAGAATCGCATCGTGGGTTCCGCCCAGCGCGGCCAGCGCGGACTGCACGGCATCACCCTTCTGCTGCGCCAGCGCCAGCAGCAGATGCTCGGTCGAAACATAATCGTCCTTGAAGTTCTCGGCTTCCTTGAAGCCCTGCTCCAGCACCTTCTGCAAGGCAGCGCTCATTCCCGGCTGCGCCCCGCCCTGAACCTTGGGCAGCTTGGCAATCGCCGAGTTGACGCCCGAGAGCAACTGCTCAATCGGAACGCCCACCTTTTCGAGGACGGGAATGACCACGCCCTCGCGGTCTTCGAGCAGCGCCGCCATCAGATGCAGCGGCAGCACCTCGGGATTGCCATTCTCCGCGGCATGGCCGCTCGCCGCCTGCACCGCCTCCTGCGACTTCACCGTCAACCGCTCCCACTTGATCGCCATGCACGACTCCTGTTATTCCAGCTTTTTTACTGATCTTTCTTGAGGGCCTTTTACTAATCTTTCTTTACAACTTTTTTACACCCGCTGCCCAAAAAAGGGCGGAACCGCCAATAGGTTCCGCCCTTCTGCTGCGCCCACTCACCGGGTTCTATCAGGCGGCTGGCTTGTGCTCAGCTTTGGTCTCCGCCGACTTGCCCGCTTCCACCTGCTTCGGCCCGCCGACGGCAATCTTGATCTGCTTCGGCTTGGCCTCGGCCTTCTTGGCCAGCGAGATGCTCAGCACGCCGGCGTCATAGTTGGCCGTGACCGCGTTTGCGTCGACGGTCTGCGGCAGACCGAAGCTGCGGACAAAGCTGCCATAGCGGCGCTCGATACGATGGAAGTTCTCTTCCTTCTCGTCGACCTCGAGCTTGCGCTCGCCCTTGACGGTCAGGGTCTGGTTGTCGATGTGGATGTCCAGGTTCTCCTGCTTGATGCCCGGAACCTCCAGCTTGAGGACCAGCTTCTGCGCGTCTTCGTAGACGTCGACGGCGGGGACAAAGCTGCCCGCAGTCAGTTCGTCGGCGGCATCCGCGCGCCCAAAGTCGCTGAAGATCGAGTTCAACCGGTTCTGCAACACAGCCACATCCTGCAGTGGCGAACGGAACGGCACAAATCGAGTCAAGGTTGTCATCATCTTTCTCCTGAGAGTACTTGGCTGGGGTTGAGCACCAGCCTATACCTGATAAGACGCATTTGGGGAGTAAAGGTTGCATATAATTTGATAGCAATACACTCATATTCCCGACACAGATCGTGGATTGCCTTATTTAATTTAGGTCAGGTGTAGCTTCCTTCGTTTGTCATTCTTTGTTTGTCATTCCCGAAGGGAATCCGCGTTTCGCCCGAATCACCAGATACTCCACCTGGAGAATAACCTATCTATATTCATAGACTTATCAGGATACCCGCAGGATCAGGCACTTCAGATAGCTCGTCTCGGGAAGGGTCAAAACCGCCGGGTGATCCGGAGCAGCCCCCCTGATTTCAATCACTTGCACCCGTCTGCCCGCATCGGAGGCGGCCGCGGCAACCACCTCCGTAAACTCGGCCGGCGCAACGTGATGCGAACAGGAGCAGGTCACAAGCGTCCCTCCTGCCTGTAACATCTTCATGGCACGCAGGTTAAGCTCCTTGTAGCCGCGAAGGGCGGACTCGGCGGCACGGCTGGACTTTGCGAAGGCAGGCGGATCGAGGACGATGGTGTCATACTTCTCTCCCGCAGCCTCATACTCCCGCAGAAGTTCAAAGGCGTCTGCCTCCATCCAATCGACTTGCGCGCCAAGCTCGGGGTTGAGCGCGAGATTGCGGTCCGCCGTTTCGAGCGCCTTCCGGCTGGCGTCGACGCCGGTCACCTGCTGGCAGGATTGGGCCAGATGAAGCGCGAAGCCACCCTGATACGTGCAGACATCAAGCGCTCTCCCCTTGGCGTATCTTGCAGCAGCAGCGTAATTTAGCCGCTGATCGAGAAAGGCTCCGGTCTTCTGCCCGGCGCTCGCATCGTAGTGGAAGCGCAGGTTGTTGATGGTAAACGTGGTGGTCAGGCGCGGGTTGGAAGCGCCGTCTGCATCCTCTATATCTATATAGAGCGGCTCGGGCGATGGAGCCGCAAGCTGCTCCATCTCGCGGATCTTCGGGTCAGGCCGCTCGATGAGCATCGCCGGGTGGAGGCTCTCGCCGATCACCTTGGCCAGAACCCGGCGGACGTCGTTCTGCGCCGTCCCCTGCGTCAGCAGTTGCAGGATCACCAGATCGTTGTAGCGGTCGGCGACGATTCCCGGCAAAGCGTCGGCCTCGGAGAAGATGAGACGGCAGGCGTTGTTCCCGGTCGACCGGGGAGCCAGTTCCTCCCGCAGCGCGAGCGCGGCCCGGACGCGCTCCTGAAGCTGGGCGAGGTAGGCCGGGCGGGAGAGCGCGGCCTCGGACGAGACCATCCGCAGCGCGATCTGCGAGGCGTCGCTGTAGAGCGCCGTGCCCAGTGGGATGCCGCGGCTGTCGGTGACAGTGGTGAGCGCGCCGGGAGCGATCACGGTCGATCCCGTGAAGGGGATCAGCGATTCGACATCGGAGCGGTAGACCCAGAGATGGCCGGCACGGAGGCGGTCGGCCGCACGCCGGGTGATCGTCGCCGCGGGACCATGTGGCTGGGCAGCGACAGTGCGGGTCGCGGCAGAGAAGTTGCTGGGGGTCTTCGGCATCTTTCTATGGTCGCATGGGGATGCGACACTTGGAGGGGAACGGGGAGGGTGCGTGCAGGAGCTGGATGCAGTAGTGCTGGGCGCGGGCGCCGCGGGCATAATGTGCGCCGTCGAGGCCGGGCGGCGTGGGCGGCGCGTCGTGCTGCTCGATCATGCCGAGCAGGTGGGAAAGAAGATCCTGATCTCGGGCGGGGGACGATGCAACTTCACCAATCTCCACTGCCGGGCCGAGAACTTTCTCTCGGAGAATCCCCACTTCGCCAAGTCGGCGCTGGCGCGGTTTACCCCGGCGGATATCGTCGCGCTGGTGGAGAAGCACGGCATTCGCTATCACGAGAAGACGCTGGGGCAGCTCTTCTGCGACCGCTCGGCGCGGGACGTGGTGACGATGCTGGAGCGGGAGTGCGCCGAGGCCGGTGTGCGAGTGATGACCGGCGTGCGCGTGCTCTCCGTCAGACAGGATGGACTGTTTGTGGTGGAAACCTCCGCGGGCGAACTTCGGGCAAAGGCCGTCGTCATCGCGACCGGGGGGCTGTCGATCCCGAAGATGGGCGCGACGGGATTCGGCTACAGAATCGCCGAACAGTTCGGGCTGCGGGTGGTCGAGTGCCGTCCGGCGCTGGTTCCGCTGGTCTTTGGCGAAGACGACCGCGCGCGATGGTGCGATCTGACCGGCCTGTCGGCGGAGGTTACGGCGGCGGCAGGCGTTCGGAAGCGGCGCGGAAGCTTTCGCGAGAAGATGCTGGTGACGCATCGCGGGTTGAGCGGACCGGCGATCCTGCAGGCGTCGTCCTACTGGCGTCCCGGCGAAGCCGTGGAGATCGATCTGGCTCCCGGCGTCGAGGCGTTGGCTCCGCTGCTCGGGCGGAACGCGCGCCGCGACGTAGGCGCTGCCGTGTCCGCGCTACGGGCAATGCTGCCCGGGCGCATGGCCGAGCGCTGGGTCGCGCTGAACCAACCGGCGGACTGGACCAACTCCTCGCTGGCGGCGATGGAGCGGCGGCTACACGCCTGGCAGGTCGTTCCGGCAGGAACCGAGGGCTACGCCAAGGCCGAGGTGACCGCGGGCGGCGTGGACACGGCGGAGTTGGACGCGAAGACCATGCAGAGCCGGAAGGTTCCGGGGCTCTACTTCATCGGCGAAGTCGTGGATGTAACCGGATGGCTGGGCGGATACAACTTCCAGTGGGCCTGGGCTTCGGGTGCCGGTGCGGGCCGGGCTCTTTAGAGCCATTCTCTCTCCGGGGGAGCTTCCTTTGTTTGTCATCCTTTGTTTGTCATTCCCGAAGGGAATCCGCGTTTCGCCCGAATCGCCAAGTACTACATCTGGGGATAACCTCCAGGGAACCTCTGATTAAGTCCGGTTCTGTTAAGGGCACGGCTTCAGAGCCTGTCCTGAGCGAAGCCGAAGGATGCCGTAAGGGGACTTGCTATCAATGCGGCTTTAGCCGCTGAGGGCATCTCCCGAGTCTCGATCAGACCTTCCCTAGCCATTACTTCACGATGAGCGTGAGATTGATGGTGCGTGTCAGTCCGGCGCTGGTGGCCGAGACCACGATGGGATAGGTTCCGGCAGGCGTCACCGGGAGCTGTGCCGGCGGCCCGCCCGATGATCCGGATGGCGGAAGCTGGCGTCCGGCGCCGCATCCCGCAGGAAAGAGAAGACAGCACAGAATCGCAAGGCTGGCGAGTCGAGGCAGACGCCGACGTCCAAGCGCCAGCAGACCGAGCGGCAGCAGGACCGCAAGCCAGAGCGCCGGGCGGCGCTGGCCGGGAGCACTCTTCGCAGCGAGTGCCGCGCCCTGGACGCCGGTGAGCACGACCACCGAGATGGTCGCGGTGGCATCGAGCGAGATGCTGGCGGGCGTGATCTTGCAGGCCGCATTCAGGGGCACTCCGGCGCAGGTGAGGGTGGCCGTGCCGTGCAGTGTGGGGGAGGGGGTAAACAGGAGGGGAAAGACCGCGTTCTGGCCGCTGGCGATGGTCACGGTCGTCTCTCCATCCGGGCTGAGGGCGAAGTCGATGGCGCTGCCGGTGAGCTTGAGCGTCTGCGGCGAGTTCGGCGCGCTGTCGGTAACTGTAAGAGCCCCGGTACGCGCGCCCGCGGCAGTGGGGGCGAAGACGATCTGGAAGGTGCAGGCGTTGGCCGGGGCAAGCGTCGCTCCGCAGGTGTTGCTGCCGTCGAGCATGGCGAAGTCGCCGGTCAGCTCCGTGCCATGCAACTGCAAAGGAAGGCCGCCGTTGTTGGTCAGCGTGACCGTTTGGGGCAGCGCGGTCTGCCCGACGCCGGTCGTGGGAAAGCCGAGCGTATAGATCGGCGATAGCGAAACGCCGGGGGGCGCGACTCCGGTACCGCTGAGCGCGACGCTCTGCGAGCGGTACTCGTCGGAGACAGTGAGCAGTCCGGCGGCGCGCCCGATGCTCTGCGGCTGGAACTGGACGTTGAGGGCGCAGGTCGAGTGCGGGTTGAGCGAGTTGCCGCACGCGTTGGCCACGGTAAAGTCACCGCTCGCGATCTGCGCGGCGATCAGGGTCAGCGCCGTATCGCCGGTGTTGGTCAGCGTGACCTGCTGCGAGGCGCTAGCGGTCGTGAGTTGCTCGGGCGCGAAGGCGAGCGAGAGCGGCGAGAGCGCGTCCGTCGCGGGCAGGACTCCGGTACCGCTGAGCGACGCGGTCTGCGTGCCGACGCTGTCGGTAATGGTGAACGTTCCGGTGTACGCCCCCGAAGCAATGGGCGTAAAGGTCACAGCGACAGTGCAGCCGGTACTCGCCAACAGCGTAGCTCCGCAGGTGTTGGCGGAGATTCTGAACCCCGCACCGGTGACGGTGGGTGTTTCGAGCGTAACCGTGGCGGCGCCGGTGTTGGAGATGGTGATGTTCCGGGCGGCGCTGGTCGCATTAACGGCGGTCGATGGGAAGGCAACGGCAACGGGATCGAGCACGACCGCCGCTGCCGGTGAGGCGGTGCCGGAGAGCGCTACCGTGGCCTGCCCGCCGGGCACGTTGCCGTAAACGGTGATCAGACCGGTGCGGCTTCCGGCGACAGAGGGCAGGAAGCGCATCTCGATGGAGCAGGTATGGCTGCTCGCAATGGGAGTGGCGGTGCAGTCGTCCGCCTCGTTGAAATCGCCTGTGGCGTCAATCCGGCTGATGCTGAGCGGGGCCGCGCCTGCATTAGTCACCGTAACGGTCTGCGCGTCGCTGGCGGTCGAAACGGCCTGTGTTCCGAAGATGAGCGCGGCAGGATTGAGAGAGATCGCGGCCTGCGCGGAGCTGAGTGCCGTGAGCAGCGGTATCTGCCAGATCCCCCGGCCATATGTGGCGGCGCGAAGCTCGCCCGAGCGTCCATCGCCGGTCGGCAGCTCCGCCGCTACGGCGAGTTGAACGACGGGCGCATTGGGCAGATTGGCGCCGTAGACGCTCCAGCAGTCTGTACTGGAGCAGGTGGCGACCTGCCGGGTAACGTAGACGCCGGTATCGAGCGCGACGTAGACGGTGTTAGCGTCGTTGGGATCGACGACGACGCTGTTGGCCGGAGCGTCGGGCAGGTTGCCGGTGATATTGGTCCAGTGCCCGCCCGCGTCGGTAGAGCGGTAGAGATGCGGCGCGTTGATGCCGTTCCCGGAGAAGCCCATCACCGTGGCATACACCGTCTTTCCGGTGGCGTCGTGCGGATCGGCGGCAACCGAGGAGATATCGAAGCCGCCAGGGTTGAAGATGCCGAGATCGGTCCACGCCGTCGCGCTGTCCGCGGTGTCGGCGGCAGTGGTCGAGAAAAGATGGCCGCCCACGCTGCCGCCGCCGTCGAGCGTACCGGCCATGCCCGCGTAGAGAGTCTCGGAACCGGCGTTCTGCGCGGCGGTGGCGGCGCTGGCCGGGCCTCCGGCGGCGAGCGAGCGAATCATGGAATTGGTGCTGCCGCAGGCGGCGTTCTGTGGCCCGCCGAAGAGCTTGCTGATGGCGTTCGACGACGACCACGACGCTCCGCTGGCAGCGGGACCGCGCCAGACGCGGCACGTCCCGATGAGGATGTCGGAGGAGAGTGCCGGGTCGAGCAGCCATGGCGCGTCGATCAGCGAGGCGTCGTTGGCGGTCTGCGCCGCGCCGATGACGGGAGTTCCGGCGAAGTCCGCTGCGGCGCAGTTGGCTCCGCTGGAGCATTGGCCGATGCTGACGCCCGCGCCGGTGGAGATATACCAGCGCTGCGGATCGCCTGGGTCGATGGCAACGGTACCGCCTTCGCCGGTGGAGAGTTGCGTCCACGGTGTCGAGGTTGAAGAGGCGGCAGAGGTTGCGGCAGTGCCGTTTGCGCCCAGACCGGCGAGCAACGTCTCCGGGTCGGTAGGATGCTGCGCAAAGCTGGTGATCTCGGCCAGCGAGCCGAGGCCGCCGTTGAGGTTCTGGAAGTGAGCCGCGTCATCGGCGGAGCATGGGGTGGACTGCTGGTCGACACCGTCGGTCGAGCGCCAGAGGCCGCCATCGTTGCCGAGGTAAAGCAGCGCTGAATTCGTGAGTGTGGCGATGGCGTGCTGCGCGGGCGCGACCATGGCGGGCGCGGCGCATCCATCGATGGCGTTGGTGGTATTGCGCAGCAGGCAACCGTCGGCGAGCGAGCAGCGGTAGAGGTCGATGGTCCCGACGTAAAGAAGAGTGTCGGAGCCGGATGGCACAGCTGCCAGCGCAAGGTTGTAGTCGGCCTGGGGAATCACGGTACTGCCATTGCCAACTTCGAGCGGCGTCGACGTCAACTGGCTGGCAAAGCTGACGGTGTTGCTCGCGCAGTTCGAGCCGGAGAGGCCGCAGGCATCCTGCCAGAGACCCTGATCGCGGTTGGCGGAATCGATGGTGAGCGCGAAGGTATCGCCCGTGGCTGGCTGGACGGCGAGCACGCCGCGAAAGATGGGGCAGGACAAGCTGCCCGCAGTGTCGGGATTCGCCGGGCAGTCGGTGGTGGTCAGGCCGCTGCCGGGCTGATGCATGAGGCGCGTCCAGGTAGCGCCGTCCGGCGATTCATAGTAGCCGTGGTAGCGTACAGCGGCGTAGAAGCGCTGGCGAACGGGATTCCACACCACCGAGGTGACGGCATTGCCGCCATGATCGAGGCCGTAGGACTGCGGGTGCTGCACTGTCCGATTGCCGTCCATGATCGTCGCCATGTGCCAGGAGACGCCGGCGTCGGTGGAGTAGTAAAGCCCCATTACGCTGTTCGCGGTATCGGGCGCGTTCACGAGCGCGCCCTCGGCGGCCTGCGATACCGCCGCGACCACCGTGTCCGGAGAGGTGCTGCTCCAGGCGAACCCCGAGAAGCCGAGGCCAAGGAACGAGTGCAGGCCGAGGATGCCGTCGTCCACCTGCCGGATGAGGGTCCAGGTGATTCCCCCATCCGTCGAGCGCAGGATGCCGTTGCCGTAAAACGAGTCGGTGGCGTCGTTGGGATCGCCGGTCCCTGCCAGCACGACGCCGGGTCCGCCTGCGCCCGGTTGCACGCTGACCGCGCCGATACTGAGCGAGGGGATGATCGGGCTTCCGGCATTGGCGCTGAAGACCGGCAGCGTGTCGGTCAGGGGCGTAAAGGTGACGCCTGCCGCCGTGCCCGCTGCGTTGACCGACTTCCAGACGCCGCCTCCGGTGGTGCCGAGATAGACCGTGTTGCCCGACGCGTCCGAAGGATCGATCGCGATAGAGGTGACGCGCCCCGTGACGTTACCGTATGCGATGCTCGCCACCTGTGCAGGTCCCACAGGTTGCCAGGCGGCATTCAGGCCGGAGACCTGTTGGGCGTGCGACTGGAGTTGAGAATAAGCCTGCGACTGAAGCTGCGAGTGTGCCAGCATCGCCGCCTGTTGTTCGCGTGCCGCATCCATCGCTCGCGCCGCCGCGAAGTTGCCGGACAAGGTTCTGCCTCCCAGAAAACGGCGGGCACGGAGAACATGCGCGGAGACGGCGCCTCCCGGCGCTCTCACCGGCAACCGCGGGGCTTGCGCGCGCGCGGGCGGCGATGCGCAGCAGAGCAGAAGGAGCCACGCCGCGCGGCCGACGATCGCGTTGCACCGGGAGGTAAAACGAGAATGTGCGCTCAGGCCCATGGCATTGCTTTGGAACGGTAAAGAGATCCCTCTCCGATGCTCCGGGCTGCCTCCACCCAAGTCAACGCAGGATCGGATAAAGAATCTCTAACAATTCCGCAATGGGATAAGAGTGGTCTCATGTACTGCTCTGCTGGGCTCCACGCTCTTTGGATTTGCTGATCCTCGGAAACTTAACGCAGGCGGACCGGGAGGGCAATGTCCTGATAGTTGTACGTGGTTTCTCTTGTTACCGCCTCCAAACGCACGTTTGGGGTTGGGCCGAGATTGAGGACAGGCAGGGTTGCGGAAGGCACTGCGAAGGGCAGCAAAAAATGCGGCCCGCAGGCCGCATCTTCTGTTTCTGTCTATTCCGTCCGGCGGAGCGTTTTTACCAGAGCCCCCAGGCGCGGCTGATGTAGTCGCTCAGGCTCAGCGTCGTCAGCACCAGGAAGGTAAAGAAGCCGGAGGCCACCGTCAGCTTGATGAGTCGCGACTGATATTTGACGTGCATGAAGAAGAGGAGGACGACAACCGCCTTGAAACTGGCGATGGCCAGGGCCACGACGGGGTTGAAGATGCCGAGGTCGATATAGGCAGCCACCACCGTCAGGCCGGTAAAGATCAGCAGCGTGATGAACACAAAGATGTACGTGCGCGGCGTCACGATATGGTGTTCGGCGTGCTCCGGGTTGGTTACGTTCGTTGCGTCGTGAAGCTCGGTCATTCTTATCTCCTACCAGTCAAAGGAAGATGGCTACGGACGAAATCTATCTGCCGGGATGTCGATTGATGAGATAGAGCAATGGAAACAGGAACAGCCAGACAATATCGACAAAGTGCCAGTACAAGGCAAAATTTTCGATGGGAGCCACATACCCTGCGGTGAAATCTCCCCGGTGAGCCCGAAAGACGAGCCAGACCAGGATGCCGAGCCCGATCATCATATGGATCGCGTGGATGCCGGTCATGAGAAAGTAAAGCGAGAAGAAGAGTTGCGTCTTGGTGGCTGCAGCTGGAGAGAGCGGCTCCTCGTTGATGCCATAAGCATGAGGATTGACGAACTCGGCGGTATCGAAGTGTGCGCCCGGAATGTGGTGCTTCTCCCACTTCTCGTGGTACTCCACGCCCTTGATCCCGATAAAGACGGTACCGAAGAGCATGGTGAGCAGAAGGCAGATCACCAGGAATCCCTTCTTCCGCATCTCCGACGCCCAGACGGCGAGCGCCATGAAGAAGCCCGACGTGATGAGGACAGCCGTGTTGGTGCCGCCCAAGGGGACGCTGAGCTGGTTCGAGGCGACGGCAAACGCATCGTAGTACCAGTTTCGATAGACCAGGTACGAGAAGAACATGCCGCCGAAGAACATGATTTCGGTCAGCAGGAACAGCCACATGCCGAAGGTTCCCGCCTCGCGCTGCTGCTCCTCGGTGGCGAAGTGGTGAAGATGCTGCGGCAGGAACACGTGCTCATGCTCCTCCGCATGATCGATCGCGTGCGTGGGGGGATGCGTAGCCTGAATCACATTATCCAACGGTCACCACCTCTTGCTCCATCCTGTGGCCGAGCCACTTGTCGTCATGATCGGCGACAGGAGTTCTGATAAAGTTTTCAGCCGGCGGCGATGGAATCTGCCGCTCAAGGCCAGTCGCGATAATTGCATTCGCTGTGCTCAATGTCTTATCACCGTTGGGGTCGTCTTCACTTCTCGGTTGGACTCGGCGTTGACCATAGTCTGCTTCAGCCGGTCATTGTTCGGCGACATGCTCTTGATGTATTCCACCAGGTCGATCAGGCCCTCTTCTGTGATCTGGCCCTGGTACGTCGGCATGATGGGTGCAAAGCCGGCGACAACCTCCGCGCTCGGGTTCAGGATGGCTTCGCGCAAGTAGGCGTCGTTCACCTGCGGTTCGGTTCCGTTCGTCAGCCGCACCCGGGTACCGTAGACGCCGGCCAGGTTCGGCCCGCGGGCACCCGCAACGCCGGTGTGGCAGGAGTTGCAGCCGAGGCTGGCAAACAGCCGCTCCCCGTTCTGTGCCAGCGACATGCCGCTGGTCGATTCCTGGAGCCACTTCTGGTAGTCGTCCGGAGTCATCGCCGTGACCCAGCCGACCATCTGGGCGTGGTTGGTGCCGCAATACTGCGTGCAGAAGAGGTGATATTTACCAGGCTCGGTAGCCTCGAACCACACCGTTGAATAGCGGCCGGGGATGACCTCGCGCTTGATGCGGAAGTCGGGCACGGAGAAGCTGTGGAAGACGTCCTGCGAGATCATCGTCAACTGGACCGGCTGGCCGATGGGGACGTGCAGCGCATTGATCTCGTGCTGGCCGCCCTGGTGCTCGGCCTTCCACATCCACTGCTTGCCCACGACATAGATGTTCATGGCGTTAGTCGGGGGATTGTAGATGCGGAAGTAGAGCAGCGCGCCCCACACGAAGGTGATCAGGAACAGCGCCAGCGGAATGATGGTCCAGGTCGCCTCAAGCAGCGTCGAACCTTCCACTTGCTCCGCCACCGGATGCCGCTCTTTACGATAGCGGATGGCGAAGCCGAAGATGAGGGCGCCCACCAGCGCGAGGCCGAGCAGCGTGACGAACAGCAGGAAAAAATAGAGCGCGTCGGCGTAGGGCGCGATGGTCGACGCCTCGCGCGGAAAGAGCGCGGAAGCGTTGAGCCACTTCACCAGAAATTGCCACAGAACTGGACTGATATGCATCGTTACCCTTTATCCATTCTCTTTCTTAGTCAGGTCGCTGGTGCGTGCCCGCCGTAGATCTTTGCGAAACATCAGGAACATGAAGCCGCCCAGCCATGCCATGGTGACCATACCGCCGAGTTGCACCACGCGGGCGACGACGAGCGAGTGCTTGTTCCGCTGCGGATCGTAGCGGTAGCAGTACGTCAGGATATTGGCGACCGGCGAGCCGATCTTGTTGCCGGAACCCTCGACCAGGCCGAGGAGAAGATCATTGGGCGAGTACTCGACGCCAAGATAATACTGGGCGAGCCGGCCGTCGGTGGTCACAACCTCGATGGAGGCAGCGTGCGCGAACTGCGTCATCTTGCCATCCGGACCGGAGGTAGGGACGTAGCCGAACCCTACCGCCTTGCTCACCGCTGCGATCGCGGGGCTCTTGCCGGTCAGAAAGTGCCAGCCGTTGGCCGTCTCGGGCTTCCCATAGCGCTTCACATAGAGCGCCTTCTTCTTAGCCGCATCCGCGGGCGTCTCTGTCGGATCGATACTGATGAAGATAATATTGAAGTCTTTGCCCGGGGTCAGATTGACCATCATCAGCGAACTGGTGAGGCCGTTCATGGTCTCCGAGCAGAGCATCGGGCAGTTGTAGTAGACCAGCGACAGGATAGCGGGCTTCTTGCCGAAGTAATCGCCCAGGGTCACTGTCTTTCCCGTGTCGTCGACAAACTGCGCATCGAGCGGAAGCTGCTGGTTCAGATGCTGAGAGATGCCGACCTTATTGAGAACTTCCGGCAGCTCGTCGCCGACGTTCTGGCCTTCCTGCTTGTCGCCGTAGCCGGAGACCTGCGAGAACAGGGGCGCAGCCAGCAGCAGCGCGCAGCCGAAGATCGCCGCCCGCCAACCGCCTCGTATTGTCCGCCTGTTCATCATCGGTTCTTCTTCTGTTTTCCCTGTACTTCTATGCTATGCCTTGCCCGCGTTCGTTACTTTACCGGCGCGGTCTCGCCGTGCGCTTCATTTACAGCGTTGTTGTAGAGCATCTTTTCTTCGCGGGCCTTGATGACGTCCATCTCATAGCCCGTCCGCGCAAATCCCGTGGTCAAAGGAGCCAGAATCTCCGGTTTCGCGTCGCCTGTCATCGGCGGCTCGGTGGCTGCGGGAGCGGCTTCGACCGGCAGGCCGCGCTGGGCGATCAGCTCCATGGCGCGCGTGATCGGAATTCGGATGCTGCCGCCTTCGTTCGGAGACACGCTGTAGTGCTCAAGCAGCAAATCCTCGCGAGAGTGCAGGTCGGCGGTCGACTGCTCGCCGTCGTCGTTGTCCAGCCGCGGCGCGGGGAAGGTCGACGTCAACTGCTGCAACGCCTTCTGTTCCATCTCCGGGCTGCTGGCCAGATCCTTCCGTTTTCCGTGGTTGGCGGCCGCGCCCTCGAAGCTGGAGACCTGGTTCCACTTGTTGGTCGGTCCGTCCTGCGTCTGGATCGCCTTGTTGATGACGCCGCCCAGCACAAAGCAGAAGATCATGAAGACCAGTAGAGAGCCGAAGAGGCCGGCGAGGAAGACGGAGACGCCATTGACATTCGCGTCCGTAACTTCATAGCCCGGCGAATCGGGCATCTGAGCGTGCGGGTCATGGTGAAGCTGGCGGTTCAGATCGTCGTCGTTAGTGGGCATGTTCAGGCTCCAGCATCTCTTCCAGGTGCGGATCATTCAGGTTCATGATGGGACGCGCCTTCAATTCGGTGAGGTAATAGGCTCCCCAGACGGCCAGCACCGCGACCGGCACCGTGATGTAGGCCAGGATGCCGATGTTGCCACGGATATGCAGGTTCGCGGCGGCGTCGGCGAAGTTCGGCTCAATCAGCCAGAACATGTCGATACAACGTGCCAGCAGCATCCAGCTGCAGAGCCAGACCATCTTGCGCTTGTTGCGCTTGAGATCCCGCGACAGCAGCAGGCAGAAGGGAACAACCCAGTGGAAGACGAAGTCGAGCGTGCAGATCGTCCACCAGCCGCCATAGATGCGGTTGAGGTACCAGGGAATCTCGTCGGGGATATTGCCGGACCAGATGATAAGGAACTCGGCAAAGCACAGATAGATGTTCAGCATGACGAAGGCGAGCATCAGCTTGCCCAGGTCGTGCTGTTCGGTCATGCGCAACAGCGTCTTCAGCGGCTCGAACTTCGAAAGCAGGATGACCGTCAGCACGCCCAGCGCAAGTACGGCATAACCCTGTCCTACAAGGAATTGCAGCCCATAGATCGACGAGTACCAAGTGACGTCGAGCGACTTGATCCAGTCGATCGATCCCACCGTCAGCAGAACGACATAGATGAAGATGCCGATGCCGCAAAGATTCTCGAACTTGGTCCGCCAGCGGTCGAAGCTCTGCTGAGTGCCGCGCAGAGGATCGGCGTCGCACTGGAGCGACCATTTATTGAGGAAGTAGGTAAAGGTCAGCAGCGTGCCGAAGATGATGATCGTCTGGACAATGACGCTCGTCGGATTCAGCATGGCGTGCTTGTCGTTGATCGTCATGGCCTGTTCGAGCGTCACCATGTGATGCTGGAGCGCCTCGGCCACCGCTCCCGGATTGGGATACGCCGCCCACTGGTAAAGATGCTTCATGAAGATCGCGATCGGCACGAACATCAGAGCCACCAGCCACATGGTCCGGCTCATGGCCTCGAGCGGACGCCTGAGAAGAAGCCCCCACTTGCCGCCGGTCACATGTTGCAACATCAGCACCACAAGACCGCCGCCGGCAAAGCCGAAGCAGGTCATAAAGCCCATCAGGTAGGCGCGCAGCAGGTGATTGCGGCCTTCATGCGTAAAGGCGAAGAGCACGGAGACCAGCGTGGCCGCCGCGGCGATGATCAGAAGGCGGGTCCGCCAGACGGAGACGATCTCCGGCGTGGCAAGCGATGCAGGAAGCGTACGCGGGCCGTAATGGGCGTGTGCGTCGTGTCCGTGTTGTTCTTGTCCATGTGCCATTCGTTTGCGACCTTTGATCCTAAAAGTTCTGTTTACTTGCTTGGCGAAGCCGGGTGTCCGGCTCTCGACGGAGAGCTGAGATAGGCGACCAGATCATCCAGTTCGGCAGCCGATAGATTGGGGAAAGCAGGCATCGGCGGCGCTCCGTCGTGGATATTGTGGCGAACGTGAGCCTCCCCGATACGGGTCACGATATTGACCAGCGAGGGAAACGTCGGCGGCCTTCCGGTCAACTGGGCCGTATGGCAGACCGCGCAGTTCTTCGCGTAGATCTGCTGCCCCGCCTGTACCTGGGCGACGCTGTAGGTCTTCGTTGCCGGCATCAGCGCGGCGGCGCTGGACTGGGTCGGCGCTGTCTTCGCCGGAGCGGGTGGCGGCTCGGCTGTCGAACCGGGCTGCGCCAGCGGAATTGCCGCCGCCGGGATGATGATCGAATCCGCCTGACCCCACGGCGCCGCGAAGCTGGCCGGCATGCCCTCGCTCTCCGCGATAGTCTTGAGCGGCTTCACCTCAACCCCGCTCGGAACATCGGAGCGCTGCGCGTTCTGGCTCAGTTGCAGGGCGCGCATATATGCCGCGATCGCCCAGCGGTCCTCCGGCGTGATCTGTGCCGCGTAGTCCGGCATCGAGCCGTAGCCGTTCGTCATGACATCGAAGAAGTGTCCCAGCGTCGCCGTGCGAAGACGGTTCGTCTGGAAGTTGGCTGCCTGCGCGTAGCCGCGCTGCACGATCATGCCGTCGCCATTGCCTACGCGCGAGTGACACGGCGTGCAATAGATGTTGTAGCGTTCTTCGCCGCGCTCGAGCACCTTCATCGTCGCCGGGAAAGGCAGGGCATCGCCCTCCTTGCCGTTGATGTAGCCGGTATAGAAGTAGTTGTCGGCGTGAAGCTGGCTGCGGGCGACGGTGTGATCCACCTGCGGACGCACGGAGCGGCCGTCGGCGTAGAAGTTCGTGCCCCGCTGCGGGAAGAACTTGGGCTCGTCGTGCATGTCCTGGCGGCACCCGAGCCCGGAGAGCAAAAGGATCGTCGTCGCGGCGGCCATGGCCAGACCGGGAAAGCTTGTGATTCGGGTATTAATGGTCCACCTCCACCACGGAGATCGCGGGGAACTGTTCGAGGAAGGTCCGGGTCTCGGTCACCGAGAACTTCGGATCCACCGCTTCAAGACATAGAAAGAATTTGTCCGTCGTCGCGCCGTTGCGGAAGTTCGGCGCATTGAAGACCGGATGGTAAAGCTGCGGCATGCCGTTCAGCATGATCATCCCGAACGCGGCCGAGAGGCCCGAGAACAGAATCGTCCACTCATACGCCGGAATGATGAAGGCAGGCCAGGAGAACAGCGGCCGGCCGGCGATATTGAGCGGATAGGCCCAGACCGCGATCCAGGTCTGCATCAGAAACGCGGTCACCAGCCCGATGATGCCGCCGGTCAGGCAGACCAGAGGCACGCGCGTCTTGTGGAAGTGCAGCGCGACCGCGGCCTCTTCGACCGGATACGGCGTGTAGCACTCCATCCGCCGGTAGCCGGCCTCGCGCGCCTTCTCCGTTGCATGAACCAATTCGCTCGGCGTATTGAACTCGGCAAGCAAACCGTAAATTCCTTCTCTGGGTGGCATTAGAGTGACTCCTCCACTACGGTCTCAGCATCGGCCCCGCCGCGCCGCACCTTGGTCTGCGGAAGCATCATCCGGATCTCGGACATCGGAATCATCGGCAGGAAGCGGACGAATCCGAGGAAGAGGAAGGTGAACAGTCCCCAGGTCCCGATAAAGATGATGTAGTCCCAGCGCGTGGCAACGTACGTTCCCCAGCTGGAGGGGAGGTACTCGCGGTAGAGGCTGGTCACAACGATGACGAAGCGCTCGAACCACATGCCGATGTTCACGACGAACGACAGGACGAACAGGTAGGTCACGTTCACCCGCAACTTGCGCGACCACAGGGTGGTCAGCGGGATCGCGATGTTGGTCAGGATGAGCAGCCAGTACGCCCAGCCCATCGGACCGAACATGCGGTTCCACATCATGAAGAACTCCCAGTGGCTGGCCGAGTACCACGACATGAAGACTTCCATGCTGTAGCCGTAAGCGACGATGCCGCCCGTCCCGAGCATGACCTTCGCCATGCAGTCCAGATGCCGGAGCGTCACCAGGTCTTCAAGGTGGTAGAACTTGCGGATCGGAATCGCCAGCGTGATGACCATGGCAAAGCCCGAATAGATGGCGCCCGCGACGAAGTAGGGCGGGAAGATGGTCGTATGCCAGCCGGCCAGTGCCGCCACCGCGAAGTCGAAGCTGATGACCGTATGGACCGAGAGCACCAGCGGCGTGGACAGACCGGCCAGCAGAAGCGAGGCCGACTCATACCGGATCCAGTGCCGGGTCGAACCGCGCCAGCCCAGGGCCGCCAGGCCGTACATATACTTGGCGAACGGCATCTTGGCCCGGTCGCGCAGGGTGCCGAAGTCCGGGATCATGCCGACGTACCAGAAGACGACCGAGATGGTGGCGTAGGTCGAGACCGCGAAGACGTCCCAGGCCAGCGGCGAACGGAATTGCGGCCAGACGTTCATCGTGTTGGGATAAGGGAACAGCCAGTACGCCAGCCAGGGACGGCCCACGTGGATCAGCGGGAAGATGCCGGCGCAGCAGACCGCGAAGATGGTCATTGCTTCGGCGAAGCGGTTGATCGAGTTGCGCCAGGTCTGCTTGAACAGCAGCAGAATCGCCGAGATCAGCGTGCCCGCGTGGCCGATACCGATCCACCACACGAAGTTGATGATGGCAAAGCCCCAGGCTCCGGGGATGGTAACGCCCCAGATGCCGACGCCCTTCAAAAAGAGCCAGGTGCAGCCGATCACAACGCCGGTCGCGATACCGCCCGCAACCATCAGGCCGAAGAACCAGCCCAGCGGCGTGTTCGAGGTTAGAACGATGTCCGCGATCTTGGCTGTGACCGACTTGAAGTTGTGGCCCGGCGCGATGACCGCGTACTCGCCGGTACGCGGGTCGATCATCGGGTCAACGACCGGGTCCCGTGCTGGATCGTGGAGTGGTCCTTTGGTTGCCATGCTTATGCAAGCTCCGGATTCGGGTTAATGACGCCAGCCGTGTAGGTTGTGCGTGGACGGTAGTTCAGGTCTGAAAGCACCTGGTAATCGCGCTCTTCAGCCTTGCGCTTCGCTACTTTGCTGGTCTTGTCGTTGATATTGCCAAAGACGATCGCCTCGGTCGGGCATGCCTGCTGG
Organism: Acidobacteriales bacterium 59-55; assembly: GCA_001897435.1. Lineage (GTDB taxonomy): Bacteria > Acidobacteriota > Terriglobia > Terriglobales > Acidobacteriaceae > Edaphobacter. The sequence goes on from MKSV01000002.1 coordinate 98,859, forward strand.
CAGGCCGTTACAATCTCGCCGTCGCGCACGGGCCGGTTCTCGATGTCGGCCTGAATCTTGGCCGCCTCGATGCGCTGCACGCAGTAGCTGCACTTCTCCATCACGCCGCGCGAGCGAACCGTGACATCCGGATTCCGCATGAACTTGAGGCTCTCGGTGTCGTAGTCCGAATAGAGCAGGAAGTTGAAGCGACGCACCTTGTACGGGCAGTTGTTCGAGCAGTAGCGGGTGCCCACGCAGCGGTTGTAGACCATGGTGTTCAGGCCTTCCGGCGTGTGCACGGTCGCGCCCACCGGGCAGACCTGCTCGCAGCCCGCGTTCTCGCAGTGCTGGCAGGCCATGGGCTGGAAGTGCGCCTTCGGAGCATGCAGGTCGCCCTCGAAGTAAGTATCGACGCGGATCCACTGCATGATGCGGCCGATCTTGACCTGCTCGCGGCCGACGACGGGAATATTGTTCTCCGCGTAGCAGCTGACGATGCAGGCGTTGCAGCCGATGCAGCTATTCAGGTCGATCGCCATGCCCCAGGCGTTCTGCACTTTCAGCGTTGCCGGGTCGATCTTGTCGTACTTCCAGTTGTCGGGGAAGAAGGTCAGGTCCTTGCCCGGATGCTCGAGGTGAGGAGAGTAGCCGGTCTTTGGGTTCTCGCCCTGCGGAGAGTAGCCGACCTTGCCGATCAGCGTTCCGCTGGCACCGCCCTCGTGCGCGAAGTCGGGATTCTTCTCAACCTCGTCGACCGTGGCGTAGCGGATAATCGACCGCTCCATGGCCTCGTGGCCGGCCAGCGAGAACGTTCCCTCGGTGTCGTATTTCTTGTGTTCGAGGTCATGCTGGGCAAAGCCGCCGCGATGCTCGATATTGTGAACCTTGGTGACGCACAGGTCGTAGTCGCTGCCCACCTTCTTCGCCGTGGCGCCGCCCTGGTAGTACGGTGCGCTCGCGGTGCGAAGCTGGTAGGCGTCGAACCCGACGCCCGCTCCCACGCGGCCCGCCTCGACCTTGCGGCCAAAGCCCAGGTGGATCGTGATCGCGCCGTCGGGGTGGCCGGGGACCATCAGCACCGGAGCCTTGACCTTGCGGCCGTTCAGCTCCAGCTCGATCACGTCGGTCTCTTCGACCTTGAGATCGGCCATCGTTCCCATGCTCATCAGCGCGGCGTTGTCCCAGCTCAGGTTGGTGACCTGCTTGGGCAACTCCTGCAGCCAGCCGACGTTGGCATAGCGCCCGTCATAGAGAGACGAATCGGGCCGGAAGGATATCTCGTAGCCGGAGCCCGAGGCCGGGACGGAAGAGGCAAACGCCGCGAGCGCATTGGCCGCCGGCGCGAGCGTCTTCGGCGCAAACGCCGTGTCCGCGATCCAGCCGTCGTGCAGCGCCTTGCGCCAGCCGGTCGCGAAGTCGCCCTTAATGTAGTTCCTCGCATTGGCCTGAACCACGTCGTAGGCCGACAACTGCGGGTTAGCGAGAATCGCCTGGAGCACCTCGTGCGCCGACTTGCCGCCGTACAGCGGATCGATCATCGGCTGGACGATCGAGACGGTTCCGTCATAGGCCCGCGCATCCGTCCAGCTTTCAAGGTAGTGCGCCTTGTTGAGGTGCCAGGTCGCGATGGACCCGGTCTCATCGGGATGATTGCCCAGGTGAACGGTGTTCGGCACCTTGTTGAAGGCGTCGAGGAAGTTGAGGTCCGCCGGTGCCGAATAGATCGGATTCACGCCCAGAATCACCAGCCATTGCACCTTGCCGGCGTTCATGTCCGCGACCAGCGACTTCAGGTCGGCGACCTGCTCGGACGGCATGGGATTGACCGTCTCTGTATAGACGACCGTCTTGCCGACCGCGCCCAGCGAAGCATTGAGCGCGTAAGCCGCCGCGTGGACCGCCGGCGAAGCCTGCTCACCCGGAATGACGACGCACTTGCCGTTGTTCTTGCGCAGATCGTTAAGCAGCGCCGTGAAGAACTTCTGCTGATCGGCGTTGAGTCCAGCCGGAGCCGCGCTCTGTACCAGTCCCTGCGCGAAGGCGGCGACGTCGCTCGGCTTCAGCGCCAGCCGATGCTCGGCTTTGAAGCCGGTCACCGTCGGCATGGTCTCGACGACATACAGCCGGTTCATCGTCTTGCCGGCCTCGTAGCGATGCCGCTCGGCATAGGCCGCGGCCAGCGGAAGGAAGCCCGGATGGGCGATGCCGCCAAGGAAATCCGCATCGAGCGAGACGATGACATCCGCCTCTTCGAGCTTGTACTGCGCGTCCACGTAGCTGCCGAAGGCCGCCTTCGACGCCGCGCGTGAAGAGTCGGAGTTGACCGGCTCCCACTGCACTAATTTCGCGGAGGGATAGGCCTGCTGCACCTGGCTCCATTGACCGGCCAGCGTGGGAGAGGTGATCGTCTCGCTCAGAAAGTAAACGCCATTGCCGTTGCCGGTATTCTTGATCGCCGGCGCGAATGCCTGGCGGAAGGCAGCCCACGAAGAGGCGTGTCCGCGATAGAGCACACGCTGCGAACGGTCGGGATCGTAGAGGTCAAGCAGCGTCGCCTGCGTAAACGCGTCCGACTTGCCCTTGGAGACCGGGTGCTCCGGGTTTCCCTCGACCTTGATGGGACGGAAGGCGTCGGATTTGATGAGGACGGGAATCGCGCCGGTAGGGAAGGGATGAGCCGACGCGAAGTACATCGGCTTGCCGAGAACCAAGTCCTCCGGCTGCTTCACGTAGGGGTAAATTGGCTCGTCGGGCTGCTTGGTGCAACCGGCGAGCCCGGCCAGCGCCAGCGACGCGCCCATGACCTTCAGGAATCCGCGGCGGCTGACGGCATCGACCCATTCGGTCGACTGGCGGGGAAACTCCTCCCGCATCAGCGCATGAAACTCCTGCGTCTCGGCCAGCTCGTCCAGATTCTTCCAGAAACGCCGCCCGGTCTTTCCGTCCAGCTTGGCGCGGACTTCTGCGAGCGTCAGCTTCGCCGGCGCAATCGCATTGACAACTACAGGCTTTGCTACAGGTTTTACGTCTATGGGTGCGTTTGTCTCAGCCATCGTCTGCTCTGTTCCAATCCCAGTCGGTTTCATACCGGTCGTCTTCATCGGTGACACGTCTCGCAGCTCGAGAGCTGTTCCGGGTTGCGAATGTGATATTGGGCCGTCAGATATTTGCCCAGATCCATCTGGCTGGTGAACTTCTGGTAGCTCGCCGGCATGGAGAGTTTCAGCGGCAGCGGACTGCCGATCGTCTCGCCTTCGCCTTCGCCCGGATGCGGCTGCATGTTCGCGCCGGGCTGCGGCCTTGCCAGCCCCACCGGATGCGTCGGCTCCATCTGCATCATTGCCAGCTCAGGATTTCCAGCACTGCTCGGGTCAGCCGTCGTGCAGCTTACGGCCTGCGACGTCGGGCCGTCCTGCCCGGTGCTGGTACACCAGACCGGGTTCTGCTCCGATGGTCCGGACCACGCCATGTTGTAGATCTCGCTGGTGGGCCGCAGGTTCTTGGCCGGGTTGCGGTGACAGTTCAGACACCACTCCATCTGCAGCGTATTTTCCTGGTACATCAAGGGCATCTCGTCGACGCGGCCGTGACAACTGGCGCAGCCGATGCCCTTGTTCACATGGATCTCGTGATTGAAGTAAACGTAGTCCGGCAGATCGTGAACCCGAATCCACTGGATCGAAGCCCCCGTCCGCCAGCTCTCCCGCACCGGCTCCAGCAGCTCCGCGTTGGTCCAGATCTGCGAGTGGCAGTTCATGCAGGTCTTGGTCGGAGGAATGCCCGCATAGCTCGACTTCTCTACCGAAGTATGACAGTACTGGCACTGGAGCCCGAGGCCCTCGACGTGATGCTTGTGGCTGAACGGAATCGGCTGATCCGGCCGCTGACCTTGCCGCGTTACCCAGGGGGAGCGCTGCAACTCGTTCAGAGTAACGCCGAGCGCGATGACGATGATTCCCGTCAATATCAGGCTCATGCGGGCCAGCGCGTTCGAACTGCGGTCAAAAACTTGCGCCATGAGTGCGTCCTGCTTCCTTTGCTTTACCTGACTTCAGGTCGAGGAGGTGCCTGCGACTACTTAGTTGCTGCTCGCTACTTTTGCCGGGGAACCTGCGAAGGCCTGCGGCCGGGGTGCCCGCGATAGCTGCGCCCGCAAAAAATACATTCTCCAAGAAGTACCGAGTATAACAGTGGAAAAAGCAATCCCGAAGCGGTCTCCATGCCTCGCAACTGTTTTTTTACGGGTAACATCCGATTATCGAACCCGCGGCAAACCGCCTGTTTTACAAGCCTGCACAACATCTCGTGCATCGCTGTTCTGTCGGCTTATTGCACCACAACATCTACCCTGCCAAAAAGGTATCGCCCTTGTAAAGGGGCACCTAAATGGTCCGAGTTCTTCTCCGGCAAGAGACTTTCTCCGCCGCCTGCGATACCGTCAACTCATGCCGCGTCCACACAACAGCCCGCGTCCGCCTCGTTACGACTTCGCTCTTGCCTGCACGGAACTCGCCGCCGCCGACTCCAAACTCGGCCGCCTCATCGAGCGCGCAGGCCCCTTCACCCTGCGCGTCGCCAGCGCGCAGTCGCCGTTTGAAGCGCTGGTCGAGAGCATCGTCTATCAACAGCTCCACGGCAAAGCCGCCGCGACCATTCATCGCCGCCTGCTCGAAGGCTTCCACCCCATCTGCGGTCAGCGGCACTTCAGCGCCCAGCACCTGCTCGACTGCCCCAACGAACAGCTTCGCGCGGCGGGCCTCTCGCACAACAAGAGCCTCGCCCTCCGCGACCTCGCCGCCAAGACCATCGATGGCACCGTGCCCACGCTCGCCCGCATCCGCCGCATGTCCGACGAGGCCATCATCGAGCACCTCGTCCAGGTGCGCGGCATCGGCCGCTGGACCGTCGAGATGCTGCTCATCTTCCGCCTCGGCCGCCCCGACGTTCTGCCGGTCGACGACTACGGTGTGCGCAAGGGCTTCGCGCTCACCTTCGGCAAGCTCAAGCCCACCGACAAAGTCACGCCCGCCGACCTCCCCAAAGCCGACGTCATGCGCCGCCGCGGCGAGCGCTGGAAGCCATGGTCGTCGGTGGCAAGCTGGTACCTCTGGCGCGCCTGCGACCTCGCATCAGGCAAACTCGCGCCGCCGGCATGAATCCTATTACTGATCGAGCCATCGAATAACATTCGGCAGCTTTCGCGTCGCCAACTGTTCCACCGGTAATCCAATCCGCTATGGCCAAGTCCCGAACCTCGAAGATCTCCGCTCCCCATCCCCCCATTCAGGAAGGAGAGAATACTCGCTTCGTCTGCATCCACGGCCACTTCTACCAGCCTCCCCGCGAGAATCCGTGGCTTGAGACCGTCGAGATTCAGGACTCCGCCGCGCCCTACCACGACTGGAACGACCGCATCACCGCCGAGTGCTACGCCCCCAACGGCGCCTCGCGTATCACCAACAAGCAGAACGAGATCATCCGCATCATGAACAACTACGCGCGGATGAGCTTCAACTTCGGCCCCACCCTGCTCAGTTGGCTGGAGGACAACGCTCCCCGCACCTATCGCATGATCCTCGACGCCGACGCGGCCAGCGCGCTACGTTACGGCGGCCACGGCTCCGCCATCGCCCAGGTCTACAACCACATCATCATGCCGCTGGCCAACAGCCGCGACGCGCGCACTCAGATCCGCTGGGGCATCGCAGACTTCGAGACGCGCTTCGGCCGCAAGCCCGAGGGCATGTGGCTCGCCGAAACCGCCGTCAACCGCAGCGTGCTCGACCTGATGGCGCAGGAGGGCATCAAGTTCACCATCCTCGCTCCGCACCAGTGCGCCCATGTGCGCCCCAAGGCCGCTGCCGACGCCGACGCGCCGAATCCCTGGCTGGGAACGCCCGACGCCACCGTCGATCCCCGCCACCCCTACACCATCCCGCTCGACGAGGGCCGCAGCATCGCCGTCTTCTTCTACGACGGCCCCAACTCCCGCGCCATCGCCTTCGAAGGCCTGCTCAACAGCGGCGAAGCCCTGGGCCGCCGCCTGATCGACGGCTTCCATCCCGCCGGCTTCAGCGAGATCGAAAAAGCCCAGCTCTCGCACGTCGCCACCGATGGCGAGAGCTACGGCCACCATCACCGGCACGGCGAGATGGCTCTCTCCTACGGCATGCACTGGATCGAGGACGAGAAGCAGGCCCGCCTCACCAACTACGGCGAGTTCCTCGAAAAATTTCCTCCCCTCTGGGAGGCCGAGGTCGCGGACAACACCTCGTGGAGCTGTCCGCACGGCGTCGAGCGCTGGCGCTCCAACTGCGGCTGCAACGGCGGCAAGCCCGGCTGGAACCAGGAGTGGCGCGCTCCGCTGCGAGAGGCGCTCGATTACCTCCGCGACGCCGTCGCTCCCCTCTCCGAAGAGTTCGCGCGGCCGCTCTTCAAAGATCTCTGGGACGCCCGCGACGCCTACATCCATCTCATCGACAACCGTTCCCGCTCCTCGACCGCCGCCTTTTTCGCCGCCCACGAAGCACACACGCTCACGCCTTCCGAACGCATCCTCGCGCTCGAACTGCTCGAGCTCGAACGCCACACCCAGCTCATGTACACCAGTTGCGGCTGGTTCTTCGACGAAATCTCCGGCATCGAGACCGTGCAGATCATCGCCTACGCGGGCCGTGTCCTCCAGCTCGCCGCCAAGCTCTTCGGAGAGCCCGGCGTCGCCCTCGAGGCCAACTTTCTCGCCATCCTCGAAAAGGCCAAAAGCAATATCCCCGAGATGCAGAACGGCGCCGAGGTCTATCGCCGCTACGTCACCAACATGCGCATCGGCCTCGAAGAGGTGGGCGCGCACTACGCCATCAGCTCCATCTTCCGCTCCTACCCGGAGAAGGGCCAGATCTTCTGCTTCGATGTCTACCGCGACAGCCACGAGATCTTCAACTCCGGCCGCGGCCGCGTCGCCCTGGGCCGCGCCCGCATCCGCTCCCGCGTCACCGAAGAGAGCGAGAACATCTGCTTCGCCGTCCTCCATCTCGGCGACCAGAACCTTTCGGCCGCCATCAAGCCCTACAACCCCGACCAGACAGACGAGCTCGCCGCCTTCACCACCTTCTCCTCGGAGATCGGCGACGCCATGCGCCACGCCAATCTGCCCCAGGTCATCCGCCTCATCGACCAGTTCTTCGGCGGAACCTCCTACTCGCTCACCTCGCTCTTCGCCGACGAGCAGCACCGCATCCTCAACACCATCCTCAACCGCACCCTCTCGGAGATGGAGGACTCCCTCCGCAAGATCTACGAGGACCACGCCTCGCTGCTGCACTTCCTCACCGAGTCCGGCATCGCCGCGCCGCCCGCCCTGGCGCTGGCATCGAGCTTCGCCGTCAACGCCAGCCTGCGCCGCGCCATCGAGGCCGACCCCTTCGACCCGGTCGAGATCGAGCGCCTCCTCAACCGAGCCGAGACCGACCAGATCGACCTCGACACCCATCTGCTCGGCTATACCGCCGGCCAGCGCATGAAGCGCGCCATGATCCGCCTCGAAGCTGAAGCCGCCGCGGGCGATCCCTCGGCCCTTGGCGCCATCGACAATGCCGTCGCCATCGCCAACGCCCTCCACCGGATTCCCTTCGAGGTGAACTTCTGGCAGGCGCAGAACATCTGGAACGACCTGCTCCGCCGCAGTGACAAGAACTACTGGTCCGAAGAGTGGAAAGAGGGCTTCAAAAAACTGGGCGAGGCCATGAACATCTGCGTCGACCGCCTGGTCGTCGAAGAAGGTGTCAGCGCCTTTTAGAACAGTTCTCTCTCAGGCGTAGTTCCTTTGTTTGTCCTTCCATCTTTGTTTGTCATTCCATCTTTGTTTGTCATTCCCGAAGGGAATCCGCGTTTCGCCCGAATCGCCAGGGACTCCATCCGGAGAGAAAACCGCCCTGGCCTTTCCCCAAAGCCATAAGAACGTCTTCTCCACCCAGCCCCAACCGCACGTCATCTCGACCGAAGCGAAGCGCAGTGGAGAGACCCCTGTATTTCGCAGTTGCAGTTGCCTTTGCAGTTGCCTTTGCCTTTGCCTTTGCCTTTGCAGTTGCCTTTGCAGTTGCAGTTGCAGTTGCCTTTGCAGTTGCAGTTGCAGTTGCAGTTGCAATTGCCTTTGCCGTTGCTGTTGTTCTTGCCCTTGCCTCTAGGTACGCCAAGGCTTCAGCCTTGGCCCTCTATCGCCATCCCAAAAAACCGGGGCTTCAGCCCCTGGGGTATGCCTCTCCTCTCCCAGCCAGCCTCATTGAGCCTGCGACATCGAAAAAGGCCGCGCCGCCGCGCCCGTCGCCCACGTCGTATTCGGCTTGGCTCCCATCACAAATCGCAGCTCCCCTCCGCGAAGAATCTCTTCATGCCGAAGAAAGCTGCGATCGAGCGCCTTCCCATCGAGACTCACACTCTGGACATACGGATGATTCGGCCCAAGACCCTCCGCCACAACAGAGAACTTCTTCCCATTGGGCAGGTTGATGGTCGCATGATCGACAAACGGACGCCCCAGCACATACTCGTTCGATCCCGGCGCGACCGGGTAAAACCCAAGCCCGGTAAAGATCAGCCACGCCGACATCTGACCCAGATCGTCGTTGCCCACCAGACCGTCGGGAGCGGGCTTGTACTGGCTCGACACAATCTGACTCAACCGCTCCTGCGTTCTCCACGGCTGCCCTGCGTAGCTGTAGAGATACGCCAGATGATGGCTCGGCTCGTTACCGTGAACGTACTGCCCGATCAGCCCCGCCATGTCCTCCACATCGGCGTAATCCTTCGGATCGACCTTGGCGTCGAACATCGCATCGAGCTTCGCCACCAGCTTCTTGTCCCCGCCCAGCAACCGGATCAGCCCCGCCTCATCCTGCGGCTGATACCACGAGTACTGCCACGCATTGCCCTCGGTAAATCCGCTGCCCGCGCCCGCCCGCGCCGGATCGAAGGGCTCGCGAAAGCTCCCGTCGGCCAGCCGCGGCTGCGCAAATCCCGTCTTCACATCAAAGACGTTCTTCCAGTTGCCCGCCCGCTTCTCAAACCGCTCGGCAACATCGATCCGCCCGAGCTTGCGCGCCATTCGCGCAATCGTCCAGTCGTCGAAGGCGTACTCCATCGTCTGCGAGACCGCCTCGCCGTGCGAGCCTGCGCTCCCCCCATCGACCGGCACATAGCCCAGCTTCATGTACTCGCCCAGATGGCCATAGGGAGCGTAGGTCGCCGTCGCCACCATCGCATCCAGAGCCTTGTTCGCGTCAAAGCCGCCAATGCCCTTCATGTACGCATCCGCGATCTCGGGCACCGCATGGTAGCCGATCATGCACCACGTCTCGATCCCTTGAAACTGCCACACCGGCAGCATCCCGAACGGACTCTCCCTCTGTGAAGCCAGCATCGAGCGCACCAGGTTCGAGGTCCGCGACTCCGGCTCGATCAGCGTCATCAGCGGCTGCTCGGCGCGATAGGTGTCCCACAGCGAGAGGCTCGACACAAACTGAAATCCCTCCGCCCGGTGCACCTGGTTGTCCGGACCGCGATAGCGGCCATCCACATCCATCGACAGGCTCGGCGCCAGCAGCGCATGATACAGCGCCGTGTAAAGATTCTTCCGCATGGCCGGCTCCGCCTCGAAGCTGACAACCGCCAGCGCCTTCTCCCACGCCGCCCGCGCCGCAGCATGGACCGCGTCGAAGTCGAAGCCCGGAACCTCCGCATCGAGGTTCGCAATCGCGTTGTCTTCGCTCACCGGAGAGATCGCCACCTTGACGATGAGAGGCGTCTTAACCTCGCCGAAATCGAAGACCGCAATCAGCCCGCGCCCCTCCATCGCCTGCGTATTCTCAGGCCCGTCCCCCGGCGTCTTGAAGCCCTTGTACTCCACCGGCAGCGGCTCGCGGTCGAGCAGCTGATGGCCGGTCACAGGTCGCGAGAAGCGCATGGCAAAGTAAAGCTGCCGCCCCGGAGCCCAGCCCCGCGTCTCGCGCATCCCCGTCACCGTGCCGTCCTTCCGGATGCGCACCCGCGACCACAGCACCTTGCCCGGATAGTTATAGATCGACGACCGCATGTCCAGCAGCAGGTGCGCCGGACGGCCTGCCGGAAACGTGTAGCGCTGCACGCCCACGCGAGCGGTAGCCGTCAGCTCCGCGCGAACATCGTAGTCGGCCAGCGTCACCGCATAGTATCCCGGCGCGGCCTTCTCCGTGGCATGGCTGAATCGCGACCGATAGCCCGACAGCGGCTTGTCCGCGTCTCCCGGCTCCAGCCGAACCTCACCCGCAATCGGCTGGACAAGAAAGTCGCCAAGGTCCGAGTGTCCCGCCCCGGAAAAGTGCGTCTCCGAAAATCCGAGGATCGTCTTGTCCTCGTACCGATAGCCCGCCGCCCACTTGTAACTCTGCTTGAAGTTGCGAATCTCCGTATCGGGGCTGAGCTGCACCATGCCGAACGGCACGGTAGCCCCCGGAAACGTATGCCCATCCGCACCCGTACCAATAAACGGATCGACCGAATCATAACCACCCGTCTGATGCGGCGCTTGGGCACACGCAGGCAGAGCAACTGCGGCAATCATCAAGCCGACACAAACAGAACGCAGAGACATCCGAACAAAGACAACATTAGCCATGCCATCGATTGTCGCAGCAGATTCCCGCCAAGTACCTGCACTTCAGCAAAATTGTCTCGGCAGCAATTCAGGTGAAAAAGAAATTCAGGAGCCTGTTCAAACCTCAAAACATGAAAGATTACTTCCCACAAGCCGACTTATGAGGACTAATCCGGTTGAGAGATTCTTTTCGCCACGGCTAGGAGGCCGTCAGCATGGCGAAAAGAGCGAAGAAGCCTAAGGGTGTCCTCAAGCTCCCCGACCTCGACTATTCAAAATCAGCGGTTCTCAACAGCCTTCCATCGCTGAACTCGCGACGGTCTTACGAACATGCCATCCGAGATTTCACCGAGTGGTACTGCTCTGAACCTGCCTTGCGTTCAACAAAACAGTCGTGACTCGCTATCGCATCGCGGAAGAGCATCTGTACAAGGTCGTCGACGGCTTCAGGTCGATTTCCACGCTCCGGGACAGGTTGTGTACTCTTGCGTAACGAAGGTTTTAGATTGCAGAGGATTTGAGACATGTCGAAAGTTCAGGGACGGCTTTTAGCAACTCTGTTTGCGACATTTTTTCGCGTCTCTCAAGCACAGGTTCCCGTGCCTGAGGCCCTGCCAGAGCTGAAGTATCCCCCGATTGCGAGGGCTGCAAAGGTTCAGGGGGATGTCATAGTGAGCTTCCGACTGTCATCGGAAGGCCGTACAGACGATGTCATGCCGGTGTCCGGCCCAGCGATGCTGCAGGGAGTGGCAGTTGAAAATGTGAAGTCGTGGCGCTTCAATCCTAAAAGGGAGCTAGCTGAACAAGCTTATAAGGTCACATTTCACTTTCGCCTCGACCCACCTGACGATGGATATGACGATGGTCAGGCGATGACGAAGGCCGTGATAGATCAAACAGGGCAGATTCAGGTCATCTCAATCTCTACTATTGGGCTAAATCGCTCGGAATGTCCAAGCGCCAGTGATCGCATACCGCCGACTAGCTTGGCTAGTGGAGACTTCGTCGAACTGCACCGTTGGAACGAAGACGTACGAGTCGGCTCAGACGGCGTCGTCATTTGGAAGCAGGGCGATGTCGTTCAAAGGGGCCAACTCACATTGGTAGAGGCGCACTCGCTGTTAGAGAGATTTCGAACGGCAGGTGTCTGGAGGCTATGCGGCCGTTATAATCAAGCGGGACTGATGGACGGCGACGCTAGTTCAATCAAGATGCGAATCGGCGGACGAGAGAAGAGCGTCGGCGAGTATGGCGACGCGGCACCGGCAGTCTTCAGAGAAGTTGAATTAGCTGTCGACGTGTCTGCCAATACCCATCAGTGGCGACATGGTGATCCGAAAACTGAAAGCATCGTGGAGATCACATTCGAATATCTTCCCAAGCCTGGCAAGACAATGCTTATGGATGCGGCGCATCGCGGAGATAAAAAAGCCTTCCAAACTGCGTTGGAGGCGGGCGATAAGCTGACCGATGTCGACGCGAGCGGATGGACGCCTCTCATGTATGCAGCGAGTTCTTATGGAGATTCGCCACTGAAGGAGATCATCAAGGCAGGAGTGGACGTAAATGCCAGATCGAAGCGAGGCGAAACTGCGCTAATGGCATCCGCAGTCATGGGGATGGCTGATGAGGATCTCTTGAAAGCAGGGGCCAAAGTAAATGCTGTAAATGACGAAGGAATGACCGCGCTTATGCTCATAGCCCAGCACGGAGATGCTGACGAGGTCGGAGCATTACTGAAAGCTGGGGCTGATGCCCGCATGAAAGACTCAGAAGGACGCACAGCTCTCGACTATCTCAACGCTGCAAATTGCGGATCACCAATAGTTCGCGAAAAAGATCCCCGATGGATGACAGTGGGATATTCGGTTTGCAATGTGCTCCACGACGGCTATCAGAAGTCGAAAAGACTGCTAATCGGCGCAGGTGCTAAAGAAACACGTATCGCCACGCCTGCGCCATAGCTTAACGGAAACTCTAGTTAGCTGGTGATCAAACGATACTCCCGACAAACGCCCTTCTCAGATGTGATCGAGTTTTCCCCATCATTTCCCATATGCCGCCATATCGATACTGATCCGGGTCGAAGAGTGCCTTGGCGATCATGCGCTCTTCGATGAGTAAATGTGGTTTGCCCAAGGGGAGTCCCGAAAGTCCGCAGCCGTGTCGAGGCAAGAATCTTATTTACACGTAGATCACAATATGGTTATATAACTGTATTGTGATTGACAAAGCAGACAGACTTGACAGAACTTTTGCAGCGTTAGCTGACCCAACGCGAAGAGCGATCCTCGCTCGGCTCGCATCCGGCGAAGCCACGGTGACAGAACTGATGAAGCCCTTCGCGATCAGCCAACCTGCCATTTCCAGGCACCTTCGAGTTCTTGAGCAGGCCGGTTTGATCTCGCGGGGACGCGACGCTCAACGCCGGCCACGTCGCCTGGAAGTTAGCCCTCTTGCCCAAGCCGATGAATGGCTTGAACGCTATCGGCATATCTGGGAGAAGAGTTTCGAGCGCCTGGATGAGTTGCTGGGCGAATTGACCACCGGGACACAAAACAACACCCCAAAACCAGGCATAAAGCCAAAGATAAGAGGAGCGCACCGATGAAGAATACGGGAACATTGGCAGTTGCGACACCGACACCGAAACAGATTGTGCTTACCCGCGTTTTTAACGCGCCCCTTGGCTTGGTTTTCGATGCGTTCACCAAGCCCGACCTGCTCAGGCGCTGGTTTGGTCCACGAGATTGGTCGCTGATTGTATGCGAGGTGGACTTTCGCGTGGGCGGCGGGTTCCGCTTTATTCTGCGCAGTCCGGAAGGAAACCAGATGGGTATGCGCGGCACATACCGCGAAATCAACGCCCCGTACCGTTCCGCGCATACAGAGATCTTCGATGACCTTCCGGGAGAGTCGGAAGTAATCACCGAACTCACACAGCGTGATGGAACGACGCTGCTGACAGCCACCATCACTTACACCTCGCGGGAGATTCGTGACGCGATCATTCGGTCGGGCATGGAGCACGGAGCCGCAGAATCTTATGACCGGTTGGCCGAGCTCCTGGAACTTCTCACTCCGGCCAAGCTTGAAGGAGCGGGAAAGCCATGATCCGTGCTGCTGGAAAGCTCCGACTCGCGAGAAACATCTTGCTGGGGATGGCCGGCCTGGTTGTACTTGGGCTGGTGGGAATCAGCATCGCAATTCGCATCGGATTCAATACCGGAGGAGACATGATGGGAGCAGTGCAGAAGACCGCAATCTCCAAAGACGGAACTGTCATCGCCTACGAACAGAGCGGTAGTGGCCCAACGCTCATTCTGGTTTCCGCCGCTTTGGCGGATCGATCGGGAAACCGCCGGCTCGCGCGACATCTCTCCGACCGGTTCACAGTTGTCAACTACGACCGGCGGGGCCGCGGCACAAGCGGGGATAGGAGTCCCTACACGACCGGCAAGGAGATCGACGACATTGAGGCGCTAGTCGACGCCAGCGAAGGTTCGGCATTCCTGTTCGGCAGTTCGTCTGGTTCCGTGCTGGCGCTGGATGCCGCTGCGCGTCTTGGTCCCAAGGTGCGGAAGCTTTACATGTTCGAGCCTCCGTTCATCGTCGATTCCAGCCGTCCACCCATGGATACGACATTATCCAGCGCGATTGATCGCCAGATCTCGAACGGCAACCGCGGCGAGGCTGTTCGAATGTTCTTCACGAGAGGCATGGGGATTCCGCCATTCGGCGTGACGATGATGCGCTTCCTGATGCCCGGATGGTCCAAGATGTGCGCAATGGCGCACACCATTCCATATGACCTCGCCATTCTCAACGGAACTCAGGCGGGCATGCGCCTTCCGGATGCGCGATGGAAGAGCGCCTCTCTTCCTATAAAAGTCGCGGTAGGCAGCAAGAGCGAGCCGTTTTTTCACAGTGGAGCAAAAGGGCTCGTGCAGATTCTCCCGTCCGCCGAATACCAATCACTAGCCGGTCTGAACCACGGCGCTCTCCTCTTTGCTCCGGCCGCACTCGGGAGAGATGTACAAGATTTTCTGCTGCGCCATTGACTGAAGCAGAGGTGCTTTCTTTGACGACTCCAGGCCGATGTACTCATGGAGCAAGGGTCCGAGCCGACCTCGGTGCATTAGTCCTGTGAAACGCGCTTCTCAGATGTGATCGAGTTTCCCCCATCATTTCCCATAAGACGACTTGTCGGTATCAATAGAGCGTCGATGAACGCATTGGCGATTATGCGTCGGTTATGTCAGCACTAACGAGGTGGGGGACTGGCCGCTATAACTTCCGGCGCGCGTCTACCACCCGAAGGAGGTGATTCGCCATCATGATGATCTCGGCTGCTTCAGCAGGATTATCCAAATTGACGTCCCTATGCGATTGTGGGTTCTTGTACATTCCAATTGCCCCAGCGAATAGGGCTGAGCATGCTTCGCGTTCGCCTCTTTCCACCTGCATGTCTGTTAGTGGGCCGTTCTCGGGATCGAATGCCTTCCTTATGAGGTTAACGCCCACAAGGCTCTCAGTGAGTCCCGAGGCTTGTCGGACCGCCACCTCGACAGCTTTCATGGATTGAAATACGGCGGTGTCAAACTCGGACCGCATGAAGCCAAGCCAAGCGCGGTCGGCAATACGAGGATGGAGTGCCTCCTTGGGTACCATACGGGCAACTGCAAACCGGGCAAACTCGGTTGGATTCTCGAAGGTCAAAGCTCGGCGACTTAATTGATACGATCCATTTCCGATCGCATCGATGGCCGGAACAAGTAAGCCTTGAGCGACCAGCCAACCCAAGCTTCCGCAAGAGCTAGGGTGATTTGCTCACGAAGTTGCTCCGGGTAGGGTTGAGATCCCTGAGCGGCGGGACGCCAAAGCTCATGAGAGAAGTTATAAGGGCTGAACTTGTTTACAGGCTGAACACGTTTTCGGATCAGGAAAAGGAGCTTGCCCCCTAATTCCTCCGGTGTAAGCCTCAACAGAACATCTGCGTCCGGAATAACTGTCGCCAACTCACGCAATGTACCTCTCCTCTGAGCAACATAATACGTGGATTTAGGTGCGAAACGATTTTCGGGATAAGTCCTGATAAACGCTGATCTGTTGAGCGAAGCATAGCTTGGCAATTTCACTACTTGATGCGTTATTTGTCACACTTGCCGTTGCCGCCAGGTACAGCGAGGCTTCAGCCTCGCGTCTCATAAAAGCCGCCGCGAAGCGGCCTCCGCTCTGCCGAAGGCCGGAGTGAAGGCGAAGCCGAAACGACAGATGCAATCGCCCGTGCCGTACACAAATCAGCCCCAGCCTCAGAATTCCAGCAAAAATCGCTGTCAAGACTTTACAAATTTAGCCTCATAGAATCAAGACTTTACAAAAAACCACCCTAAAGCCCGGTCCGCTCCGCGTGAGCAGCAATCGCCCGGTTGATCTCGAGCGCCAACGCCAGCGCCCTGCGCCCGTCCTCGCCCGAGACCAGCGGCACGGTGCGCGTCCTCGCCGCATCGAGAAACGACTCGATCTCCAGCCGCAGCGGCTCGCCCGGCTCCACCGCAACCTTCGCCAGCGAGAGTCCCGCCGAAGGATGCTGTCCCGCCGCCTGCACCGCCTCGGCCATCGCCGCAAGCCGGGCCGGGTCCATCCCAGCCGCAGCGGTCACGTCGATCATCAGCAGATCCTGCCGCGCAAAGTCGAGCGAAAGATACTGGTACGGCTGAAAGAACCGCAGCTTGCGTACCCGCTCCGTGCTCACGCGGCTGGCCGTAAAGTTGGCGACGCAGCCGTTCTCGAACTCCAGCCGCACGTTGGCGATATCGACCTTCTTCGAGAGCACCGGCAGCCCCACCGCCCGCACCTCGCGCACCGGCGAGTCCACCAGGCTCAGCACAATGTCGAGATCGTGAATCATCAGGTCGAGCACCACGTCCACGTCGAGCGACCGCGGCGTAAAGACACTGAGACGGTGCGCCTCAAAAAACATCGGGAGATTCAGATGCCGCCGCGCCGCCGTCACCGCCGAATTGAAGCGCTCCAGATGCCCGGTCTGCACGATGCGGCCATGCGCGCGCGCCAGCTCCAGAATCCGGTCCGCATCGGCCAGACTCGCGGCCAGCGGCTTCTCGATCAGCAGATCGACGCCGGCGGCCAGCAATGGCTCCGCAGCCACCGCATGATGCACCGTAGGCACGCAGACCGAAGCCGCATCGAGGCCGCCCACAGTGCTCAGGCAAGCCGCGACGCTATCAAAGCCCGGCACACTGAACTTTGCCGCTGCCTTCGCCGCAACCGCAGCATCCTGATCGACGACCGCAACAAGCTGCACGGCGTGACCGGCGTCCTGCAGTTCGCGATAGACGCGCAGGTGATTGCGCCCGAACGCACCGGCCCCGACGACGGCGACACGCAGTGGACGTGCGCCCACTTATTTGCCGAGAGGCGCTTCGACGGCCTGGCGGCAACGCGCATAGAGATCGAGCAGATGCGTCACCTGATCGTCGGACTTCGCCGTCGCCGTGACACCGAAGCCGGTGGACCCGCCGCCTTTGCTGCCGACATTGGCCTGCGCGGCGACGAACTTGAGCAGATCGAGCGCGATGTCTTCCGTGCGGCGCGCCGTTGTGGTCGATTCCATGAAGTCGTTCCTCGTTTCTCTATTAGCCCGATCTTAATTGCCCATGAGGCAAGGCGCAAATACAGACCATCGAAACCCGCCGATCCGCTCCACACTCGCACTCGCACTTGCACTTGCACTTGCGCTTGCACTCGCACTTGCACTCGCACTTGCATTTGCACTCGCACTTGCATTTGCACTCGCACTCGCACTCGCACTTGCACTTGCACTTGCACTCGCAGTTGCACTTGCACTTGCACTCGCAGTTGCACTTGCACTTGCAGTTGCACTTGCACTTGCAGTTGCACTTGCACTTGCACTTGCACTTGCACTTGCCTCTAGGTACGCCAAGGCTTCAGCCTTGGCCTCTATACCCAGCCAACAAAAAGCAGGGGCTTCAGCCCCTGGGGTATGCCTTCCTCTCCCAAACCAACATCATCTCGACCCAACACCGGCCGCCACCAGCCGAGGCTCAGCCCTCATGCCGCAGACGATCTCGTAGGCAATCGTATGCGCCAGCCGCGCATGATCGGCGGCGGTAACGCCATCGCCCAGCAGCACCGCTTCGTCGCCCACGGCGACGCCGGAAATCTCCGTCACATCGACAATCGTAAGATTCATCGAGACCCGGCCCACGATCATCGCCCGCCGACCGCCGATCATCGCCCATCCGCCGGACGCAGCATCCGATCCCGAAAGCTCTCGCCGCAACCCGTCGGCATAGCCCACAGGCAGCAGCGCCAGCCGCATGGGATGAGTAGCCGTAAAGATCGCGTTGTACCCCACCGTGTCGCCGGCCGCGACCTCGCGCACGCCGATCACCCGCGCCTTCCACGTCATCACCGGGCGCAGATCAGGCTCGGCCAGCGCCTTCGCGCCCTCCACCGGCAGGCAGTATCCGTAGAGCGCCAGCCCCGCGCGAACCATGGCGCGAGCGCCCGAGCGGGATGCAACCTCGCGCAGCCACGCCAGCGATCCGCAATCGCCGCCGCACGCCGAACTGTTATCGATCGTCGAAGAGTTGCCGGCATGAACCCACGCCGTTCGCAGACCCGCATCGGCAACCTCGCCGAGCGCCTGCTCGAACCGCTCCCGCTGCCGCAGCGTCAGCGGCGAGTCCGCCACCTCCGCCGAAGCGAAGTGCGTCATCACGCCGTCCAGCCGCAACTCTCGCTGTGCTGCCAGCCATTCCAGCAGGCTCCGCAACTCATCGCCCGGCACAACACCCTGGCGCGCCATGCCGGTATCGATCTCCAGATGCACGTCCAGCGGCGCAGCGCCCTGCCGCCTCACCTCCACGGCCAGCCACTCGGCCTCCTGCCGCGTCCACACGATCGGGGTCAGCCGGTGCCGCACGATGGTCGCGGCGTCCTCCTCAAGCATCCCCGACATCACCAGTATCTTCGGGATCGTCACCTGCCCCGCAGCACCATCCAGCGCCGCGCGAATCACGGCGCCTTCCGCCGCATCCGTCACGCCCAGCCACTCCGCCCCGGCGCGAACCAGCGCCGGAGCGCACACCGTCGCGCCATGCCCATAGGCATCCGCCTTCACCACCGCGAGCACGGCGATGCCGTCTCCGGCAACCCTACCCAGCGCTCTAAAATTCGCCGCCAGTCGCTCTTCAGAGATCTCCAGCCAACTCTTCACAACTACTATCCTAGAGTCTCTCCAACGTTTCCGTGCCGGAACCCCACCAACAACCAGCAACCAACAACGAGCAACCAGCAACCACTAACCCACCGAACCCGGATCGCCCCCAGCCAAAGCGCTCCCCCGAGCGCCCCGCCATGGTTGCCCCGGCTTCGGCATCGCTGCCTTGATAAAGTCCTCCAGCCGCTGGCCGCGCTGAGGCACAAAGGTCCGCTCCAGCACCCGCACGTCCTCCATGCGATCCATGCGAAAGGCGCGGAAGTCCCGGCGCAGCTCGCACCACGAGGCCAGCGTCCACACGCCGGTCCAGAACGAGAGCGCCAGCGGCAACACGGAGCGGCGGCTGCGTTCACCGTCCTCCCGCGCATAGTCGAACGCGACCGCGCGCCGTCCCACGCACGCCGCATGCAGCGTGTCCAGCCGCTCGCGCAGATGCTGCGCCATGTGGAAGCCGCCCGGCGCATACAGCAGGATGGAGTCGAGATCGTTGCGCAGCTCCGCGGGCAGCACCGCCTCGATGCGCTGCAGCGCCTGGCTGGCCGCGACGACGTTCTCCGCGCCGCCCCAAGCGCTCACCAGCCGCACGCCCAGCACCAGCGCCGTCAACTCGCTGCGGGTAAACATCAGCGGAGGCAGGTCGTGGTCGCGCCGCAGCGTATAGCCCACGCCGGCCTCGCCCTCGATCGGCATGCCCGAGAGCTGAAGATCCTGAATATCGCGATAGATCGTCCGCTGCGAGACCTCGAGCTTCTCGGCCAGCTTCTGCGCCGTCAGCAGACGGCCGAGGCGCAGAAACTGAACGATGCGGAAGAGTCGGTCGGCACGTCGCATGAGGTGATCTTAGAACCTGTCTAAAAAACTCGAAAATGCATCATCGCCCCGACCATAACCAAATACACGTCATCTTGACCGGAAGCGGTGCCGCCCCAAAAATCACGTCATCTCGACCGGAGGCCCGCAGGGCCGGAGTGGAGAGACCCCTGTATTTGTACTTTGCTCTCCACCCCTGCCGGTGACAACTCAGTGCGAGTGCAGCCCAATGTGATTGCCTTCCGTGTCGCGCAGGCAGGCAAAGTGTCCGTATCCACCCGGAACGGCAGTCCTGGGCATCAGGATCAGGCCGCCCGCTTCGGTCGCCCGCGCCAGAGCGCCCTCCAGGTCGCCGTCGCAGTTCAGATAGACCATGGGCCCATTCGCGCCCGGCTTCTGGAACACCCGCTTGACCAGCGTTCCGCCCGTCCCCGTCTGGTCGGTGGGAAAGATGGCCACCGGATCGGTGGGGCTGGGGCGATGCATCTTCGCGCCCAGCAGGGTCTCGTAAAAGGTGGTGGCCCGGTCCAGATCCGCGCAGGGGATCTCGAACCAGTTGATAGCGTTCTGGCGAACTGTCGCTGTCTTGCTCATGTCGCTCTCTCCTCTTAATTGGCTGACTTGAGACAAAGCATAAACAGGGCCTGCTGACAGCATTGTGTCAGTAGGCTTTTCTATCTTTCTTCTCCCTTTGACGACCGGGAACAGTCAGCAAACGAAAGCGTTCGCAGCCTTAATAACTGCCGCCGCCGCCATCGTTCTGCAGATTCTCAAACCGTGTGTAATCAGATAGATATGCCAGATGGACGCTGCCCGTCGGGCCGTTTCTCTGCTTGGCGATGATGATCTCGGCCTTGCCCTTGGACTCCGGATCTTCCTCGCCGTTCTCGTCCTTGTTGTAGTAGCTGTCGCGATGAATAAAGGCCACCACGTCAGCATCCTGCTCGATCGAGCCGGACTCGCGCAGGTCGCTCAGCAGTGGCTTCTTGTCGCCGCCGCGCTGCTCGCTCGAACGCGAGAGCTGGCTCAGCGCGATCACCGGAACCTTCATCTCCTTGGCCAGCGCCTTCAACCCGCGCGACACCGACGAGACCTCCTGCGTGCGGTTCTCAAACTTCTTCTGATTGGCCCCCGCCGAGCCCGTCATCAACTGGAGATAGTCGATCACGATCAGGTCGAGCCGCCCCTCCTGCTGATGCAGCCGCCGCGCCTTGGCGCGCATCTCGGCCAGCGTAATGCCCGGCGTGTCGTCGATGAAGAGCTTCGACTCCATCAGCCGCTCCAGCGCGCTCAACAGTTTCCCTTTATCTTCTTTCGGCAGAAATCCCGTCTGAATCTTACGCGAGTTCACCAGCGCCTCGGACGCCAGCAGGCGCCGCAGCAGACTCTCCTTCGACATTTCGAGCGAGAAGACGGCAACCACCTTGCCGTCCTTCACCGCCGCATTCTGCGCAATATTGATCGCCCACGCGGTCTTGCCCATCGAAGGCCGCGCCGCGATGATGATGAGTTCCGAGTCCTGCAAACCGCTGGTCATGCGGTCGAACTCGATGTAATGCGTGGCGAGGCCCGTAATCTCGCGGCCCTGCTCATACAGCGCATCGATCGACCCGAACGAGGACTTCACGATCTCGCCGATGTCCGAGAAGCCGCCCGTCACCGCGTGGTCGGAGATCTCCATCAGCCTGCCGCTGACGTTGTTGAGCACGTCGAGCGCTTCCTGGCTCTGGTCCGCCGCGTCGATCATGCCCAGATCGCAGACCGCCATCAACTGCCGCATCAGGCTCTTGTCGCGCACGATGCGGACGTAGCTCTCGATGCTCAGCTTCCTCGGCAGCCCTTCGCTCAGCGACGCGAGGTAAGGCAGCCCGCCGATCGAGTCCAGCTCCTTGCGCTTGCGCAGCTCCTCACCCACCGTGACGATATCGACGGCATGGCCGACCTCCGACAGGTGAACCATGGCGGCATAGATACGCCGGTGCGAATCGAGCGCGAAGTCGTCCGCCTTGAGCAGCATGGTCGCGTCGGTAATCGCGACCGGCTCGACCAGCATCGCGCCGAGAATCGTCATCTCGGCATGAAGGGACGCCGGCCGTTCCTGCTCGCCGACAATTTGAGGATAGGTAGCCATCGATTGATACCCTAGCTGAAGAGGCCCTGCGGATGCCGGATACCTTTTGTGGATTAAGCGGAAAACACGTCTGCCCGAAGTTTACTCTTACAGTGTTGGCACCGGACTCACATCCATAGGAACATTGAGGGTATCAAGATGGGATCAGAGAAAGTTCTCGCCATTCCCGCGGCGGCCCAGCGTGACAAGGCCTCCTTCGAGGTCCTGCGCGTCTGGATCGCCGAGCAGTCTCAACACGTTAGCATCCGCAGCGGAGCCTGGGACGACCCTTTCGCCTGGGGCATCGTCCTCGCCGACCTCGCCCGCCACATCGCCCTCGCCCACGAGCTGCAGGGCGAAGCCGCCGACAAAGACGCCTTCCTCGAACGACTCCTCGAAGGCTTCCACGCCGAAATCGACAATCCCACCGACGAGCCCGAGGGCGAAGTCACCCAGTAGCAACGCCGCCTCCACCCGCCTCAAAAGCACGTCATCTCGAAGCGAAGAACAGCAACAAACACGCGTCATCTCAAAGCGACGGACAGTAACAAAAGCACGTCATCTCAACCCACCATAAATGCACGTCATCTCGGCCCCACCATAAAAGCACGTCATCTCGACCCCACCATAAAAGCACGTCATCTCGACCGAAGGCCCGCAGGGCCGCAGCGGAGAGACCCCTGTATTTCGCTTTTGCAGTTGCAGTTGTTCTTGCGGTTGCGGTTGTTCTTGCGGTTGCAGTTGCGGTTGCAGTTGCAGTTGCAGTTGCACTTGCGGTTGCGGTTGCAGTTGCAGTTGCACTTGCGGTTGCGGTTGCAGTTGCAGTTGTTCTTGCGGTTGCACTTGCCTCTAGGTACGCCAAGGCTTCAGCCTTGGCTCTATACCCAGCCAAGAAGCAGGGGCTTCAGCCCCTGGGGTATGCCTTCCTCTCCCAGGCCCTGAAGCCCCATCAAACCCGCCCTACTCCCCCTTGTACTTCTGAAACAGCTCCGGGAACTCCCGCTTCAGCGTCTCGATCTTCGGCCGGTCGCAGATCTGGATATAAGGATTGTCCGGATTCTTCGTCGCATAGTCCTGGTGGTAGGACTCGGCATCGTAGAAGCCCTTCAACGGCACCACCTCGGTCACAATCGGCTTCGAAAATAGATGCGCCGCCGTCATCTGCGCGATATAGGCGTCCGCGATCTTCTTCTGCTCGTCGTTCGTATAAAAAATCGCCGACCGATACGACGTGCCCACATCCGGCCCCTGCCGGTTCAACTGTGTCGGGTCGTGCACGCTGAAGAAGATGCGCAACAGTTGTCCATACGTCAGCTTCGACGGATCGTAGACCACCTTCACCGACTCGGCGTGCCCCGTCGTCTCGGTCGTCACCTGCGCGTAGGTCGCCGTCGCCGCCGAGCCGCCCGCATACCCGGCCATCGTCGACCGAACCCCCTTCACCCGTTGAAAGACCGCCTGCGTCCCCCAGAAGCAGCCGCCCGCAAACACCGCCTCGGCATGGCCGGGAGCACTCGCCAACTTCGCATCCACCGCCGCCGCGGGAGCCTTTGCCTGCGTCTGCGCCTCGACCTGCGTCGTCGACTTCACCTTCCACGCCGCCAGCACCACGGCAACCACCAACAGCGCCATCCATCCCAACCGCATCACAACTCTGCCCGTCTGCATGTCGAACCTCCGCAAACATCCTTCTGTACTTAATACGCGCTCATCCCGCATTCGGATTCTCTGGATGCCTCTCTTGAAAACGTCATCTCAATCAAGTGCCTCAACAACCCACGCCATCTCAATCAAGTGCCTCAACAACCCACGTCATCTCGACCGGAGGCCCGCAGGGCCGGAGTGGAGAGACCCCTGTATTTCGCCTTTCCGCCGTTCCGCAATTTCAGTTTTGCGACAGATGAAGCCGAGCCGCATTCCGTCGCCTGCCCTGAATCTCGATAAACCCAAGAATTAAACTCACCGCCGCCGGCGTCACCCCGGCGATCCGGCTGGCCTGCCCCAGCGTCTGCGGACGCACCCGCGACAGTACCTGCTTCATCTCCGTCGACAGCCCGCTCACCGACGAGTACTCGAACCACTCCGGAATCGCTCGCCGCTCGGCCTTGCGCAGCTTCTCCATCGACCGCCGCTGCTGGTCGAGATAGCCCGCATACTTGATCTCCGTCTCCACCGTCTTCATCTCGTTGCGCACCCACGCCGGCAGCCGCGATCCAGAGCCGGGTACGCTGTCGCCCTGCTTGAGCGCCACCGAGTTGGGTGCCCCATATCTCGATTCTGAGATGTGGGAATCGTGCGGAGCACGACCGTCTTCCTTCAAATGCAACGATGCAGCATCCATTGCTGCGACCCATGAAGCCAGCGCCTCGCCCTCCTTCGCCATCCGCTCCCGCAGCAGCGGCGCAAGCTCTTCGACCACAACCTCGGGCCGCTTCAACAACTGCGCAAACGTCTGCCCGGCCACGCCTGCGCCATCGCCGTCGAGCCGCGCCATCATCTCCGCCGGCAGCTCGCCCGTGCGCACCCGCGATGTCGCCAGCAGCTTCTCAAACGCCACCGCGCGCGCCTGCTTCGCCTCGTACTCGGTCCACGCCGCATCGTCGATCAGCCCCAGCCTCCGCCCATGCGGAGTCAGCCTGCGGTCGGCATTGTCGATCCGCAGATGCAGCCGGAACTCCGCCCGCGAAGTAAACATCCGGTACGGCTCGTTGGTCCCCTTGCTGATCAGGTCGTCGATCAGGATGCCCGTATATCCCTCGGTGCGGTCGAGCGTAAAGCCCTCTTCGCCGCGCACCGAAAGCGCCGCGTTGATGCCTGCCATCAACCCCTGGCACGCCGCCTCCTCGTAGCCGCTCGTCCCATTGATCTGCCCGGCGAGATACAGGCCCGCAATCGACTTCACCCGTAGCGTCCGGTCCAGCTCCGTCGGATCGATGGCGTCGTACTCGATCGCATAGCCCGGCCGCAGCATCTCCGCATTCTCCAGCCCCGGAATCGAGTGCACCATCGCCGCCTGAATCTCCATCGGCAGGCTTGTGCTCATGCCGTTGATGTAGACCTCGTGCGTGTTCAACCCCTCCGGCTCCAGAAAAAACTGGTGCCGCGTCTTCTCCGGAAAGCGCACGATCTTGTCTTCGATCGAAGGACAGTAGCGCGGCCCGATGCCGTGAATCTGCCCGGTATACATCGGCGAGCGATGCACATTCTCGCGGATCAGCCGCAGCGTCTCGTCGGTCGTGTGCGCGACGTGGCACACGATCTGCCGCAGCGGCAGCGAGCCCCCTCTTGCCACCCCGGACCGAAAGCTGAACGGCGTCGGATCGTCATCGCCCGGCTGCTCCTCGAACTTTGTCCAGTCAATCGTCCGCCCATCGAGACGCGGCGGCGTCCCCGTCTTCAACCGGCACTCACGCAGCCCCAGCCGCTTCAAACTCTCGCCCAGCAGAACGCTCGCCGGCTCGCCGCTGCGCCCAGCCGTGTACTGCTGTTCGCCGCAGTGGATCAGCCCATTGAGAAACGTCCCGGTCGTCACCACCGTGGCCCCGGCATAAACCACGCGCCCATCGCGCAGCTTCAATCCCCGCACCACCCGACGCGTCACATCTGGGGAAACGTTGGCGAGAGCATCTAAGGAAACGTCATCTCGACCGGAGCGGCGGACAGCTTCACCGTCCGTCGCGGAGTGGAGAGACCCCTGTATTTCGTCTTCCACGCCCGACAGCCCGGGTGCCCCATCCTTCGCAGCTTCATCGCGAAGGGTGGGATCCGCAAATCCCTCCCCGCCCGCGCGCGAAAGCTCCTCGACCACCAGGTCCACAACCTCGGCCTGCTTGATAAAGAGATTCTTCTGCCCTTCCAGCACCTCGCGCATCTTTACCCGGTACAGCGCCTTGTCGCACTGCGCCCGCGGCGACCACACCGCCGGTCCGCGCGACGTATTCAGCAGCCGGAACTGAATCCCGCACGCATCGGCCACCTCGCCCATCACGCCGCCCAGCGCATCCACCTCGCGCACCAGGTGTCCCTTGGCGATGCCGCCGATGGCCGGGTTGCAGCTCATCTGCGCGATCAGGTCGAGATTCAGCGTAAAGATCGCCGTGCGCAGCCCCATGCGCGCCGCCGCCATCGCCGCCTCGCAGCCCGCATGGCCCGCGCCCACAACGACGACATCGTACTGTTCCGTAAAGCTCACGCTTCTATTTTAGAACCTGACTCAACGCTCCAAAGGAAGCCTCTGACTAAGTCCAGCTTCAACTAAGGGCGCGGCTTCAGAGCCTGTCCTGAGCGAAGCCGAAGGATGCCGCAAGTGATTTGCCGGAAGCACGGCTTTAGCCGCTGAGGGCAGCCTTTGTTGTTTGTCGTTCCTTTGTTTGTCGCTCCTTTGTTTGTCGTTCCATTGTTTGTCGCTCCTTATGTTTGTCATTCCTTTGTTTGTCATTCCCGAAGGGAATCTGCGTTTTGCTCCTATCGGCAAGACCGCATCCGGAGCAGAACCGCCTCAGGGAACCTCTGATCAAGTCCAGCTTTGTTAAGGGCACGGCTTCAGAGCCTGTCCTGAGCGAAGCCGAAGGATGCCGCCAGTGATTTGCCGGAAGCGCGGCTTTAGCCGCTGAGGGCAGCTTCGTTGTCCCAGAACCGTCTCCTCTCAGGGACAACTTTGTTTGTCATTCCCGAAGGGAATCTGCGTTTTGCTCCTTTAGAGATCATTTCCAGGACAGAAAAGCCCCTCCGCGCAGGTCACCCATCCGGCAACCCTCGCGTCTAAGGTTGGATAACCCAAAAAATCCAATCTGGAGTTTTAATGATCGCGGTCTTTCATTCCCATCACGCCTGGTTCTTCGCCATCTTTTTCTTTTGCGCCATCCTTGTGTTCGCCAATGTCGTGCACTACATCCTGTTCCGTGTGCTCAAGCGCAAAGAGACGCAGATGGCAGGCCTCGGTTGGGGATTTCAGCAATACCTTGGCCGCCCCGCGCGCGCGATCTTCTTTCTGACGTGCCTTCTGATCGCTTTGCCCTTTGTTCCCCTCTCCTCAAACCTCGCGCATCTGATTCGCCAGGGATTCGTCATGGCGATGGTAGTTGCGCTGGGATGGTTCGTCGTCGGCTGCATCTATGTGCTCCAGGCGGCCCTGCTGCGCAAGTACGACATCACCGCCGCCGACAACGTGCGCGCCCGCAGCATCCATACCCAGTTCCAGGTCTTTCGCCGCATGCTGATCGCCTTTGTCGTCGTCATCGACATCGGCGCTCTGCTGTGGACCTTCAACGACCCGCGCATCTGGCACTACGGCTCCGGCCTGCTCGCCTCGGCCGGCATCGCCACCCTTGTGCTCGCCACCGCCGCCAAATCGACCGCCTCGAACTTTTTCGCCGGCCTGCAGATCGCCTTTACCGAACCGATTCGCATCGAGGATGTCGTCATCGTCGAGGGCGAGTGGGGCCGCATCGAAGAGATCACCTCGTCCTACGTCGTCGTCCGCATATGGGACCTGCGCCGCCTCATCGTTCCGCTCAGCTACTTTATCGAAAATCCCTTCCAGAACTGGACACGCCAGTCCGCCGACCTGCTCGGCACGGCCTTCCTCTATGTCGACTATTCGATTCCCGTCGAAGAGCTGCGCAAGCAGCTCGACGTCATCGTCCACCCCGCGCCGCAGTGGGACGGCAAGGTCTGCGTCCTCCAGGTCACCAACCTCACCGACCGTTCCATGGAGATTCGCTGCCTGGTCAGCACCCGCAACTCCGGCGAGGGCTTCGATCTCCGCTGCCTGGTGCGCGAGAAGATGATCGCGTGGATCAAAGAGAACTACCCCGATGCCTTCCCCACCACCCGCTTCGCCTCCCGCCCGGAGTCCGGTCCCGGCGCGCTGGAGATTTCAACCCCGCACCCCTCCTCCTAGCTAACAAAGTAGCAGTTGGTGTAGAGTCTCCCGAGCCCTTTGTTTGTCATTCCCGAAGGGAATCTGCGGTTGCCTTCCTCCACACCGACAGCAAATCTGCTCTAGCCCTTGGGTGCCCCACGTCCGGATCTTCGGACGTGGGTTTCAGAAGCAGCAACAAGCCCACGTCATCTCGACCGAAGCCGTGCAGCTCCATCGAGCGGCGCAACTGGCCGTCGACGCGGTTCAGGATGGTGGCGAAGGCGTCCGCGACGGTCAACGCTTTCGCGTTGTCGAGCCGCCAGTCGTAATCAACACAAGCCCCTGCGGTGGAATGGTAATCGTCAAACCGCCGTCCTTCAGCGCAGAAGACTCCGGCGGCGATGCCTTGCCCGCCGCGCGCAGCTTCACGATCTGCTCGCGCGTGGGGAACGCGGGCCGCCCCATGGCGTCATACGCCTTGATGACATTGCCGTGATCCGCATCGAGCCGCCATATCTTCACCGGCGCATTCGCCGCGACGCCTTCGAGCTTCAGCGTAAAAGTCTTCTCCGGTCCCGCATTCGCCGGGGGCGGCGTATAAGCCGGTCCGCTGCCGTAAGGAGCCCCGTAGTTCCACAGCGCCACCGCCAGCGAGCCGTCCTCGCGCCGCGTGGCGATCGCCGAGTCGGAGTCGAGCTTGATGCGCCTGTCGCCCAGCCGGTGCAGCATGGCGAAGGCGTTGAGCGACGGCTTGGGGATGCTGTCTTCGGCGATCAATCCGAAGCCGCCGTAGAACGGCGTGCGCACGACGCCCTGCTCCTCGAAGACGTCGGAGAAGGTCCAGTAGCTCATATCCTCGACCATGCCGTCGCACTGGCTGATGGTCGTCGCCAGCCACGGTCCCATGTAGACCGTGTCGGTGACGTCGGGCTCGTTGGCGTAGCTGGCGTTGTACTCGCTCATGATGAACGGAATCTTCGGATAGGCCGAGGCCACGATCTCTCCGTGCACTTTTTTGACGGCGCGGCAGACCATGCGGTCGCGCGGAATCTTCTCCTCGGTGCCGAACACGTCCTTCGCGCCGTCGTTGCCGTAGACGTGCGTGCTCACAAAGTCGACCGGGACATTGTTCTGTTTGCAGTGGCGCAGAAACTCCGCGACCCAGGCGGCCTGCGCCGTCGACGGCCCGCCCACGCGCAGGCGGCTGCTGACCTTCTTGAGCGCCCGCGCGGTATGGTCGTACAGCTCGAAGTACGTCGGCTGCTTCGGATTGCCGGCCCAGAAGTCGATGTTCGGCTCGTTCCACACCTCGAAGTCCCACTGCGCAACCTCATCGATGCCGTAGCGATCGACAAGGTGCTGCGCGAAGGCGGCGATCATCCTGTCCCACTCCGCATAATCCTTCGGCGGCGAGACGTTCTGCTTGTACCAGAAGGGGTGCAGTGCGTTAGGATCGGAGGCCATCTTCTTCGGCATGAAGCTCAGCTCCACGAACGGTCGAACGCCCTCGGCCAGCAGGCCGTCGTAGATCTGGTCGACGTAAGAGAAGTTGTACGGCCCCGTGTCCGAAGTCCCCGGCGCGGCGACGTCCGCGTTCGTCATCTGCGCAAACTTGATCGCCTTGCGGTCCGGATCGTACAGCCCCACGTCGTCCATGAAGATGCCGTGGAAGCGGACGGACTTGAAGCCGGTCGCCTGCTTCACCGTGCGCAGATCGTCGCGATAGTCCTGCCGCAGCGCAAGGATGGCGCGGCCCGAGCCGAAGGTCTGCTCCCAGAAGTGAGGAAAGGGCGTGGTCGCGGCCCGGGCGTCGATGCGAAGCGTTGTCATGGTTGCGTCTGCGGAAGATTGCGCGCTCATCGAAAGAGGCAGAACGGCGGCAAGGCCGGCAAACAACAGGCAGCGAGTAACAACGTTCCGGCAAGCAAAGTTCCAGCGACCTGAATTCATTACACGCTCCGAAGGCAAGGGTTAAGAGAGGCGGAGCACACGGCTCCGCCCCCGATTGGCCTGTCAGAAGTTTAGTCGCATCGTGAACTCAATCTGCCGTCCCGCATTGGCGCTCGTCGCTTTGCCGAAGTCGGCGTTCTGGATGTTCGCCGCCGGATCGGAGTTTCCATTCGTGATCGGATTAAGATTCAGCAGGTTGAAGGCGTTGAACAGGTTCGCCTGGAAGCGCAGCGTCGCCGTGTGGCTCAGCGCCTCCAGTTGAATCTGTTTGGCGAAGCTCAGGTCGACGTTGCGATAGCACGGCCCGGTGTAGCTGTTGCGGCCGATGCCCGGCGTATAGACGTAGTTCTGTCCCGGCGGCAGCGTCGGCACGGTCGTATTGAAGTAGTTCTGCCCCCCGGCCGTGCCCGCCGTGCCGCCCGGAAGTGTCCGGTTGGGAAAATTCGAGCCGCTGATGAAGGCGTCGTTCGAGCAGCTTGAACCAGCCAACCCCGATCCGTAGAGCAGACCGATGGGCCGCGTCGGCGCGACGGTCGCCGCGTTGGGAACAATATTGGACTGAAGGCTATAAGTCACCGGCGTCCACGGAAAGCCCGAGTGCGCGGTGAAGATGCCGTTCAGTTGCCAGCCGTTCGCGATGGCCTTCACCAGCATGTTCGAAGAGTGCACCTTGGGCGTGGTGTAGAGCGCCGAGATGGTGACGCGGTTGCGCGTGTCGTAATCGGACGGGCCATACTCGGACTTGTTGTCCGCCGGGTTCGTCTGGTTGGCCAGCGCGTTGGCGCCGTCGCCGTTCGAGACCTGATCCATGTTCTTCGAGAAGGTATAGTTGCCCTCAATCTGCAAGCCGTGGCTGAACATGCGCGCCAGCCGGACGTTCAGCGAGTTATACGCCTGTACCGAATCGGTCTGGACAAAAAATGCCTGGTACACCGGCGAATCGGTGTTGTTGTACAGAAAGTTTTGGTTGACCAGCCGCGGGTTGTGGCGCGCGAGACTGCCGCCGTACCCCACCGTCAGTACCAGCTTCGAAGGCAGTTGCGTCTGCGTCTCCAGCGAATAAAGATAGCTCACCGGATTTTTGATGCGGCCGCCGACGCCATACAGCTCGATCTGAGAGCCGTTGGCCGGGAAGCCCCGGTCGTTGACGCCGCCTGCGAACGCCGGGTTGGCGGGATAGCTGTCGGCGGCGTTGCTCGCGCCCAGCGCATAGAGAATCTGCCCGTCGGCGAAGGGGCTGGTGTCCTGCCCGCAGCAGACGTTGAAGGTCGCGGCGCCGGGAACGTTGTCGATCGCCTGCGTGTTGAACAGCGCGGCGTCCAGATGGTTATACGCCACGGCGAAGCCGCCGCGCAGCACCACGTTGCCGCCATAGATCGGCGGCGTCCACGCAAATCCGACCTTCGGCGCATAGTGGCCGTAGTCGGTGTTGTAGAGATCGTGCGTCGGCACCAGCGTCATGCCCGCCAGCTCCGATCCCGCCGGCCCCAGCACCGGCTTGCTGACGTTGCCGCCCTTGTTGCTCAGCGGCGTGTAGATCTCGTAGCGGAAGCCGGTGTTCAGGGTAAAGTTCGGCGTCACCTTCCAGTCGTGCTGCACATATAAGGCGATGTCCTTCGACCGCAGGTAGAGCTGCGTGTCGGGCGCGGCCCCGGTGATCGTGCTCGCCGCGATGCTCTCGAAGATCGGCGCGTCGTTGGCGAAGTTCCACAGCCCCTGCATGGCATAGACCGGCCGCGTGGTGCCGGAGAGCTTGTCGTTGTCCTGCTCGAAGCGGATGTCGCCGCCGAAGCGCAGAACATGCGAGCCGAAGGTATGCGTCACCTGGTCGCGAATCTCGTAGGTGTTCTCGGCGAAGATCGCCGGGTTGGTGCTGCCCTGCTGCACGCCGAAATTAACCGTGTTGGAGAACGGCATGCCCTGCACGTTGATGAAGGGAATTCCGTAGTCCACCGTTCCACCGCCGTCGCGCAGCGCGTTCTCGGCAAAGCGCGTGCCGTTGCCGCGCAGCTCGTTCATCCAGCTCGGCGAGAAGGTGTGGATATAGATCAGCGTCGCCGCGCTGTTGAGCGGCTTGAAGGGAAGATCGGACTGCGGACGCGAATCGTTCGCTCCGCTGGTCCCATAGTTGTCGAGCTTGGTCACATAGACGCTCCCGGCCAACTGGTCCTTCGCCGTCGCGTACCAGTCGATGCGCCCGTTGAACTGGTTGCCGCGCGAGCGGTTGGGCACCAGCAGTTGCGCGTACTGCATGTCGGCGTTGCCATCCAGACCGCCGCCGACAAAGGTGGCCAGGTTCGCGTTATCGGACGGCGTATAGACGCCCAGTTGCGACGCGCCGCCCGCCGTGGGCGAGCCGATATCGACGCCGCCGTTCACCGGCTGGCAGTAAGGCCCGCCCGTTGCCGTCTGCGGAACTCCGTTGACCGGCGCATACAGCCCCTGATTGTTGGCGTAAGCCGAGCAGTCGATGGGCAGCGTGTTCACAATGCGCGGCGCCACGCCGGGCGAAGTAATAATGCTGGTGGTAATGCCGCCCGGCCGCTGAGCCGCCACGCGCGTGCGGTAGTCCTCGGTCTCCACGTACTGCGACGAGGTCGTATTCGCGCTCAGGGTGAACCCGGCATAGGACGCGAAGCCGAAGAGCTTGTCCTTGATAATAGGGCCGCCCAGCGAGGCGTTATAGCTGCGCTGCTTGTTCTCGACGCGCAGCGGCTTCTGCCCGTCGGGGCCGCCGTACTTGGCAAAGGCATTCAACCCCGGCTCGTCGTAGACAAAGTTGAGCGAGCCGTGCAGGTCGTTGGTCCCGCTCTTGGTCACGACTTTAATCTGCGCGCCGGAGTTGCGCCCGTCGGCCGCGTCGTACGAAGTAGAGAGCACCGTGATCTGCCCGATGGCCTCCTGGTTGGGCGTCACCACCGCCGCGCCGCCGTGCGTCAGCGAGTCCACGGTCACGCCGTCGACCGAATAAGTATTTGCGGCAATCGGCTGGCCGTTGGCCGAGATCTGGGTCTGGTTCTCGGTCTGGAAGATGCCCCGCGCCGATCCGCCCGGCCCGGCGGCGTTCGGCAGATAGACAGCGTTGCCGTTGCCCGCGCGCGCGCCGTCGCCGGTGATGCCGGGAGCGGTCCGCAACAGCTCATACGGATTGCCGCCGATGACCGGCAGCCGCTGAATCGCCTCGCTCGATATCGTGCTGCCGATGCTCGCGTCCGCATTCTGCAGCGCGGAGACCTCGTTGGCGTTCACCGTCACCGTCTGCGACACGTCGCCCGTGGACAGCGTCACGTTGACGTTGCGCGGCGTCTCCGCGGCCAGCGCGACGTCGTCCAGCGTCGACGCCTTGAACCCTGTCGCCGTCACCTCCAGCTTGTAGTGCGCCGGGGGAAGCTGGTTGAAGCGATACACGCCCGCGTCCGTCGTCGTCGCCTTCTGCACCTGCTGGGTGGCGGGATTGGTCAGGGTGACGCTCGCGCCCGGAATGATGGCGCCGGTTGAATCCTGCACTGTGCCCGACAGGCTTGCATTGAACTGCGCAAACGCAGGGATGGCGATAAAACAAGCCAGAACGAGAAGCGTAACGCGCGGGAAGACGCGGGAGATTGCGCTGCTGTATTTACGCATGGAACTGCCTCCGAAAAGATGCCGCGCCGCCGGAAGCGAGAAATTGGCGATCGCAGGAGTATCCCGTGCATCCGCACAAGAGAGACTCCTGCCGGTTCCGGAAAGCCAGGCGCCGAGCATGGTGGTCTGTGTTTTTTAGAGGCGGGCGTCTCTGTGCACTCCTGCTGCGGAGCGCATCACAGGCCTCGACATCAAGGCAGCATCGGCAGCGAACGCCGAAAAGTAAACCAACGCCGAAAGGAAACCCGGGAGGTCGACAAGCGTTGTGATGCCGGGAAGACATCCCGGTTTGTCCGGCGCCGCAATTTTTTGCGCTGAGGTACCCTCTCCATCTCTCCGGAGTAACTCATCTCGACCGAAGCCCGGCAAAGCTCATCTCTACCAAAGCCGGCAAAGCTCATTTCGACCGAAGCCCGGCAAAGTAAGAACACAGCTCTTTTGTTGTCATCCCGCAGCGAAGCGGAGGGATCTGCGGTTGTAACCGCCACAAAAGCGCGTTATCTCAACCGGAACCGGGGTCCCCAGCGAGCGTACTCGCTCGTTGGGTGCAAGGCGGCGCTTTTGCCGCCGCGGTGAAGAGACGTATTTCACCGTCGCCGTTGCCGTTGCTCTTGCCGTTGCTCTTGCTCTTGCTCTTGCTCTTGCTGTTGTTCTTGTCGTTGTTCTTGCCGTTGTTCTTGCCGTTGTTCTTGCTGTTGTTCTTGCTGTTGTTCTTGCTGTTGTTCTTGCTGTTGTTCTTGCTGTTGTTCTTGCTGTTG
>MKSV01000002.1:132858-290427 GCA_001897435.1 Acidobacteriales bacterium 59-55
TTGTTCTTGCTGTTGTTCTTGCTGTTGTTCTTGCCGTTGTTCTTGCCTCTAGGTACGCCAAGGCTTCAGCCTTGGCCCTCTATCCCCGCGCCACAAAACAGGGGCTTCAGCCCCTGGGGTATGCCTTCTCGTCCGCCAGGCGCTTGAAAGCCCCGTGCACAAACGACCCCAGATACCACCCGTCAATATATTTATACGGCGTCTCGCCGGTCGTGTAGTGCCCGCACGGCAGCACCTTCGAGACGTAGTCGATCCCGCAGCGGTCGAAGTTCGCCAGCACGTCCAGCGAAAACTCCCGCAGAAACGTCAGGTCATACGTCGCATGAACCACC
Organism: Acidobacteriales bacterium 59-55; assembly: GCA_001897435.1. Taxonomy (GTDB): domain Bacteria; phylum Acidobacteriota; class Terriglobia; order Terriglobales; family Acidobacteriaceae; genus Edaphobacter. The sequence continues at coordinate 133,191 of MKSV01000002.1, forward strand.
AGCACCCGCTTCGGGTGCGCGGCGAACCGCTCCATGTACGACATCGGGCTGATGCCGGTAAAGATCTGCCGCACCTGGTCCCGCGTCAGCCCCGCCTGCTCGAAGGCCGCGCGAATGTGCCGCGTGCTCTGCCCCGTCCACACCACGTCGCCGAACCACGTCGACGCATGGTTGAACGCGCACACCCTTAGCCGCGCATCGTGCGCCGCGGCGATAAAGGCGTAGCAACTCCCCAGGCTCGTCCCCAGCACGCCGAACTGCTCATAGCCCTGCGACTCCAGCCAGTCGATGCAACTGCGAATGTCGACCACCGCCTGGCGGCAGGCCTCGGTCGTCCGACCGATATTCGCGCTCACCGCATAGTCCGACCGCTCCAGCTCCGACGGCCGCCGAATGTCGTGGAACGGCTTCGAGAGCCGCAGCGCCGAGATGCCGAAGCGGTTGAACAGCGTGCACAGCGCGTTGTGGCTGAAGGCATCTGCGTTCCACTGCGGCATCACGATGATCGCCTGCTTCGGCTTGCCTTTTTGCTTCTCCGCCGAAGCCGGATACCACCGCGCATTCACCACATCGTTCTCCGGATGGCAGGTGCGCACCGCCGACGTAAACCGCAAAAACTCCGCCTCCTCCAACTCCCCGGCCGCAGCCTTGCGCTTCAGTTCTGCATCCTGCTCCAGCGTCTCCGGCCTTACATTGGTAGGAAAGAGCTGCGGATAGCGCCGCTCCAGCCGAAAGTCCGTCGGCGTCTCGTAGCCGAAGAACTCATCGGCCCGCTCGACGATCGCCCGGTTCGCCGCAATCATCTGCTCCAGTCCCTGGCTATCCCGCGCTCCGTCTCCGGACCTGGCCGCCTCGGCAGACCTCGCAGCGGCAGCAGACGTCGTAGCCCCGGCGGCTCGCGCCTCGGCCCCCGCCCCCACGGCAGCCGGCGCCGGCTCGCCAAACTCTCCCAGCCAGTCGAACCCCCACTCCAGCGGCCGGACGATGCGGTTGGTATCGCGCGTGGTAAGAGCCGTCTCCCAGGAGAACATCCACTTCGAATAAAGCTCTGAGAGCATCTATCCAGTTTACAAGATGCCCGCCGCCAAATTCGCTCCGAAGCAATGCCGCCGACGCAGCAACCAAAGCACGTCATCTCGACCAAAGCGAAGCGAAGTGGAGAGCCCCTTTGGGTAAGGAAATAATCTTCAATGGAGGGAGAGTGGGGGCGGACGCGGGCGGACGCGGGATTGACGTGGGCGGGCGCGGGCGGGCGCGGGCGGACGTGGGCGGACGCGGGCGGACGTGGGCGGACGCGGGCGGACGTGGGCGGACGCGGGCGGACGTGGGCGGACGCGAGCGGGCGCGGGCGGGCGCGAGATTGACGCGGGCGGACGCGGGCGGGCGCGGGATTGACGCGGGCGGGCGCGGGCGGACGCGGGATTGACGCGGGTTTGCGGCGTATTCCGGGCGCTCGCGGCCCCTGCATTGTCGTCGTTGCTCTTGTCGTTGCAGTTGTTCTTGCCTCTAGGTACGCCAAGGCTTCAGCCTTGGCCTTCTATCTCCTTGCCCCAGACAGGGGCTTCAGCCCCTGGGGTATGCCTTCCTCCTCTCAAAAAGATCCTTCACAACTCCGCGAACACCATGCAAACCCGCCCCACGATATAGTCCGCCGGCGACTCATGCGCCGACGGCGCCAGCAGCTGCACGGGAAAATCCCGCGAGTACGGCCGCAGAATCAGCCGTCCCTCGTTGAAGTCCACAAACCGCAGCAGCAGCGCGGCTCCGGAGCGCACCGCGTACAGCGTCGGCTGCTGCGCCCGGTACGGAGCCAGCGAGTTGTAATGCCGGTCGAGCACCGCAATCGCCCCCGGCGGCAGCAGCGGCTCCATCGCGGCAGACTGCTGCGCGTCGGCACGCACCGCTACAAACCGCTGCCAGCGCGCCCGTTTGCCCGCCGAGCGCGCGCGATTGTCATACAGCCGCGACATCGCCACCTGCACCGTCTCGATGATCGACCCCTCCGCCACCCGCGCCTCGTCCATCGCCGCCGACGGCGACACCACCGGAACCGTCTCCATCGGCTCGGCCGTCTGCACCGGCGCTGCCGCCGCCAGCTCTACCGGCAGCAACTGGTCGACGGTCAGATGCTGCGCGGCCAGCACGCGGTCCAGACCTTCGAGCGACAGCGACCGCCGCCCGTTCAGGAAGTTCGAGATGTGCGCCTGTTGAAACCCCGCCTGGCTCGCCAGGCGGCGGCCCGTCAGCGAGCCGCGCTCGATGCGGCGAACCAGCTCCAGCCGAAGCAACTCGTGCAACTCTTGAAAATTCATGGCGATAGACGCCTCCCCAATTCGTAATATCTTTCAGCATGACGAAGATTAGGCGAAACTTTCAATATCAGCAATATATTTAGGATGCAAATCTCTGTTCCATAGACATTTATGGATTTAATAAAACATCACAAAAATTGCTGTTGACAAGGAATTTGTCGAAAGCTATAACCTTGAGACTTTCCAATCTGGGCGCAAGTGAAGCACGGAATGGCCTTTCCAAGGCAGTCTCAAGGAAGGTGCCTGCGAACCCGCCGAGCATGGAAGGCATGGAAGGGTGATTTTGATTTTTCCCAAGGTACTACACCGCACCGAGCAACGACGGATAAGCGCCTGAGCCCGATTCGACGGAGCCCGAGAGCCCCGCGAATCCCGCCCCGACGCTTCAAAGCAGCCTGAGCGAGCCCCTTCGACCGTTGAAAACCACCGAGGCCCGCCGGGGGAGAACTACGCCTTGAAAGGAATGCAATGAACTACTTGTCCTTGGATTTGAAGGTATGTGAAGGGTGCGGTGCGCTTTGGCTCCGCTCGGGCTCGACAGACGGCGTCTATTGCCGGGGATGCGCGGAACACCTGGCTCGCTTCCCTCAGCCTCGCCCCCGCCACGCAGGCGGACGCAGGCCGCGGCTGGCACGAACCTCCGTCTGCCCCGCAAACCGTCCCGCGCCCACCGCCGGAGGTGCCCGATGAGCACAGCCCTGATGGTTCTCCCCACCGTCTGGGCCGTCGCCGCCCAAATCAAAAAACCCGAAGCAATCAAAGCCGCACCGGACCGGCGCTCGCTCCCAACCCCGCTCCCAACGTCTCTTCCAACCCCGCCCGCAACCTCGCTCGCCTTCTACCGCAAGTACACCGAAGGCCTGCTGCACCGCTACGTCCGCATGTCGATGGAGGCCGGCCGTGCGCCCTCGCTGCTCGGCAAAGACCTCTTCCGCGCCCGCGTCACCAACTACGTCGTCCACGGCTTCGACGACGTCGTCATCTTCGTCCACGATGTCGAACAGTGCCTGAAGAAGCTGGACACGCTACAGTCCCAGTTGATCGAGCGCATCGCGCTGCGGGAGTACACGCAGGCCGAGACCGCCGCGGCGCTGGGCCTGACGCCGCGCACCCTCGTCCGCCGCTACCGCGAGGCGCTCGACACGCTGACCGGCATCCTGCTCGAGCGCCGCCTGCTCGAACCCCTGGCAGAAAGTCAAGGGGGCGGAAGCGCCCGTCGTCCCGCAAAACACTGTGACGCTTGAAGTTATTGCGCATCTCCAAAGTGCCGATTAGTTAGCCTCCACTTGGTATTCTGGAAATGTAAGTAAGCAATGAAACGGGAGAGCGCCAAACGGGCGGCTCTCCCGTTTCTTTGGCCCGGCTTAAGACCATCATCTCGACCAATCGCCGCACCCCTGAAGTACATCATCTCGACCCGAGCTGGAGCAGTAAACAAAGCACGTCATCTCGACCGATCGCCGCACCCTGAAGCACGTCATCTCGACCGATCGCCGCACCCTGAAGTACGTCATCTCGACCGATCGCCGCACCCTGAAGTACGTCATCTCGACCGGAGCGAAGCGAAGTGGAGAGACCCCTGTATTTGCCCTTTGTCGGATCGGCAACAGCGCCCGGGTGCCCCATCCATCGCGTCTTTTGCGATGGGTGGGATATAAGCCGGGTGCCCCATCCTTTCGCAGCCTCATCGCGAAAGGGTGGGAGACCACAAATATCCATCTCGGACACAGCCGAGCCGAAAACGCTCTAAGGACGCTTCAGCTCAAGTCCCGCTCTGTTAAGGGCACGGCTTCAGAGCCTGTCCTGAGCGAAGCCGAAGGATGCCGTAAGTGACTTGTCTGCAATGCGGCTTTAGCCGCTGAGGGCATGTTCGGGACTAAATCAGAATCTTCGGGTTAATCGCCCGCATTTTGTTTATCTTTCATTGCCTGTTCCTGGAGGTGGCATGGCAGACGATCTACGGCTTCATCGCAGTTTGGGCCTTCATCAAAAGAACACCGGAGCGGCCTGCCGTCCCGGCCTGGCGCACGCCGCTGCATCGGCAAGGGCAGCATCCATGGAACTCCGCGCCATGGCCGTCGAGTTTCCCGATGTCCACGGCCATCCCAACCGGCTGCCCTTCGAGGGCGTCCTTACGCTGGTCGACGTGGCCAGCGACAAGGCTCCCAGCGGTGCGCGCGGACATCGTGTCGTGCTCACCCGCGCCGCCGCCGAGGCCGCCCTGCCCAGCCTGCTGGGAATGGCCGTCGACTACAAGGCCGGCTGGGACGGCCACGACGCCCGCCAGAAGTGCGGCATCATCACCGCCGCCGAACTCGATGGCAAACGGCTCACCGTCGCCGGCTTCCTCTTCGCCCGCGACTTTCCCGAACTGGAGGCGCAGGTCGAGTCGAAGGCCGAGCCCGGCGTCGATCGCCTGATGGGCATGAGCTACGAGCTGGCCGACGCGCACGTCGCCGACATGTCCGCGTCGATCTGGACCCTCACCCGCGCCACCTTCACCGGTGCGGCGATCCTGCTGCGGGAGAAGGCCGCCTACCGCGGCACCAGCTTCCGCCTCAAGCGGCCGGCGATAGCACGGCCCGCGACGGCGCGGCGAGCCATCGCGGCCCGTTAGTTTTTTGTCATCCCGCAGCGAAGCGGAAGAATCTCCGGTTCGGAACGCCTGCAAAACCACCGCAGCCTCCCAACCAACAACCAGCAACGAACAACCAACAACCAATATCCACCAACATCCATCAAGGAGAAGCAATGAGCTTTCTAAGCGTGCTGGAAGCAATCGGAAAAGACTTCGAAAAAGGATTGACCTGGGCCGTCGAGTACGCCGTCCCGGTCGAGAAACTGGTGGGCCTGCTCTTCCCGCCCGCCGCGCCGGTCGTCGGCGCCGTAGCCGACGCCACCTCGCTCATCCAGGGCGCGGTCCTGATGGTCGAGCAGAAGTACGCCGCCTCGGGCGCGCAGAGCGGCTCCGGCGCGCAGAAGCTGGCCGAGGTCATGGCGCTGGCCGGAACGGCGGTAGCCTCGCTGCTGCGCCAGGGCGGCATCGCCGCCAACGGCAGCTACGTCGAAAGCCTCGTCTCGGCGGTCGTCGGCGTGCTCAACGTGCAGGCCATGCCGCAGCCCAAACCCGCCGCATAGCCCTGTCCGCAACGAACAACCAAGAACCGACAACAAACAACCCCAAGAACGCACGTCATCTCGACCGAAGCGAAGCGCAGTGGAGAGACCCCTGTATTTCGCCTTTGCCCGTACCCGCGCCGTGACAAACGACGCGAACAAACAAGTCACAACGAAAATCGAGGAAAAATGGACATGAAAGAAGATCTGGAAATGACCGCAATCGTGGAACGGCTGGCCGCAACCGCGAGCCTGCTTGAACAGGCCGTCGAACGCCTGGCCCGGCGCCAGAGCGACGCCGAAGCCTCCATCGAAGCATCCATCGAAGCATCCATCGAAGCATCGGTCGGCCGTATCGTCGCCACCGTCGAAGCGCGCCGCGAAGCCGAGCTTGAAGAGAAGCTCGCCGCCGCCGAAGCCGAGATCGCCGGGCTGCGAGCCTCTGTATCCTCCACGGTTACAAATGGACGCAAGACCTTGCCCGTCGCCATGGCGAGCCTGCTCGCCAAGCAGGGCGTCACCGTCGATTCCATCGAAGCCGGAGCCCTCGACGCCGCGCTCGTCAGCCTCAGCCTCGAACAGCGCATCGCCGTCAAGGCGCAACTCCTCCGCGCCGGCCTGCTCAGCTAACTCAAAGCCAAGGCCCCAACGCCACGAAACCAGCAAGTCATCTTGACCGAAATCGTGGCAGCAACAAAAAGCACGTCACCTCGACCGAAGTCGTGGCAGCAACAAAAGCACGTCATCTCGGCCGAAGTCGTGGCAGCAACGAAAGCAAGTGATCTCGACCGAAGGCATGAGCAGCAACGAAAGCACGTCATCTCGACCGAAGGCCCGCAGGGCCGCAGTGGAGAGACCCCTGTATTTCGTCTTTGCAGTTGCTGTTGCAGTTGCCGTCGTCGTTGCTGTTGCCCTTGCAGTTGCCCTTGCCCTTGCCTCTAGGTACGCCAAGGCTTCAGCCTTGGCCTCTCAACCCAGCCGCAGAACCGGGGCTTTAGCCCCTGGGGTATGCAGTTCCATCTTTCTAAGCGCACGAATGCGCAACAGCGCAGCCCCATCCGCTTTAAAAAAAGGAGATAAGAATGAACGCAAAGTTTACCGAGATTCACGCCGCAGCCGACTACCTTGGACCCGGCGCTGTCGAAGTCCCTCTCTACCAGTCCGAGATCACCGACCTGGTGCAGCGCCGCGGCGTCTTCGGCCGCCGCATCAAGCAGGTCCCGGCCACCGGCCACCCCTCGCGCTTCTTCGAGGAGACGTCCATTCCATCCCCCTCGGCCGCCTCCGGCTTTGTCGACCCGCGCAACATCGTCGCGCCCTTGGTCACGCCCACCCGCGTCGAGCGCAGCGTGCCTCTCAAGGCGCTGGTCGCGCAGATCAACTACAACCTCTTCGACATCGAGCTGGGCCAGCAGCAGAGCCAGTTCGCCTACCTCCAGGCCAAGGATCTCGCCGACACCGTCGACGGCGTTCTGCGCACCCACGACGTCGCCCTCTGGAACGGCAACGACACCAGCCTCGGCACGCCCACCACGGCGCAGTACTTCGGCGCGGCCGCGCAGATCGCCGGCGGCGGCAACACCGTCACCATCGGCGCCAGCGAGAGCATCGTCGACGGCTTCAAATCGGCCATCGCGCAGATGGTCTCGAACACCTCCTACGGCGTCCGGCCCACGGCCATCTACGCCAACCCGGTGCTGCTCGACCTCATCGACCGCGAGATGAAGGCCGAGTTCAACATCGTCCTCAACACCCAGGAGATCGCCGCCGGCCTCTCGGTCAAAACGCTCTCCACGCAGGCCGGCGAGATTCCCCTCATCCCCGAGTGGACGCTCTCCTACACCGGCACGCCCGGCTCAGGCAGCGCCGTGCTGCCCGCCTACATCGTCACCGAAGACATGATCGAGTACCACTGGCTCAGCGACCCCAACCCGCGCGTCTTCCAGCTCGGCGTCCCCGGCTCGCTGGCCTCGCAGTATGTCGTGGTCAAGTTCGGCGGCCTCGTCGTCAAGGGCGCAAACTACGCCCACTACCAGGTGCTCGTCGATCGCTAAACAGTGCTCGGCATCGGGGAACCTCCGATGGTGCGCCGCTCTGTTAAGGGCACGGCTTCAGCCGTGCCGTAGATCCCCTTACCTGTCATGCGGCTTTAGCCGCTGGGGAATATCTCCGGGACCTGCTCAGCAAGCACGTCATCTCGACCGAAGCCGCGCGGACCCTCCGAAACAGACGTCATCTCGACCGGAGCGAAGCGCAGTGGAGAGACCCCTGTATTTGTGCTTATTGATGTTGCTTTTTACACGGAGACCGGCCTATTTGTGCCGGTCTCCGTTTCTTTTTCAAGCCAAAAGGAGACGCCATGGCCTATCTACTACCGGCCGAGTATGTACAGTACGGCTTAACGGCGGAGACAGCGGACAATTGGGTGACGATGGCTTCCGCGCTGATCGACTCGCACTGCCGCCGCCCCTCTCTGACCGTAACGCAGTATACGGAGCGGCTGCGCCTCACCCCCGGCGCGCAGGCCGTGCGCCTCAGCTATCGCCCGCTGGCCGTCGCCGCAGGCGCAACCACGCCGCTCGTCAGCGTGCAGGCGCGCTACGGCCGCCCCCGGCGCGGCGAGTTGGCGGACCCCTATCGCGATCAGGTCGCATGGGCCTTCGGCCTGCCGGGCACCTGGAGCGCGCTCGATGTCGCCAGCGTCGATGTAAACGCGTCGGCGGCCGAGCTGACCTTCCCCGCGAACTTTCTCGGGCTCGACTATAACGAGGTCGAGGTCGCCTACACCTCCGGCCTGACGACGATTCCCGACGCGGTCAAGATCGCCTGCGTGCAGATCGTCCGCAACGCGCAGGCCACCCCGGCGATGAACGTCAAGTCCAGCCGCGTCGACACCCTGCAGATGCAGTACTTCAGCAGCTCGCTGATCGACGAGCAGGTGCGTGCGCTGCTGCGGCCCTACGTGGCAGAGAGGCTGGGGTAACGCGTATGGCAGATCTCATCCGTGACACCGGAGCTGCGGCCCGCGCAGCCGATGCGCTGCTGCGCGGAGTCGGAGGCCGCGCGGTGATCCTGCGTCTTCCCGCCCCTGCCGGCATCGGCGACGCCGAACAGTTGGGCCTCGCCGTCCCCGAGTTTCAGGACATCGAGCTGGCCCCCGTCGTCATGCGCTCGGCACAGGGTGCCCAGGGCAAGGCTCCGCGCCGGGAGCTTCTGGTCTCGGCAACGGCAGTCGCGGCGCTGGCCGGATCGCTCGGCTACGGCGCGGCTGAAGCCGTGTTCGGCGCGGCGTTTGGAGTGCTCGTCGACGGCGTTCTACTCTCCATCGAATCGACTGCCGCTGACGAAACCGCCGGATCGCCCTATTTGTACCGGTTATCGTTACGCGTTCCCGCAACCGAACAGATCTAAAGCAGCAACAAGCAACAAGCAATCACCAACCAGCAACCCCAAACAAACGTCATCTCGACCGGAGCGAAGCGCAGTGGAGAGACCCCTGTATTTCGCCGTCCCGCAGCGGCTTCAGCCAGGAGGTTCCATAGAAATGCAGAACGCGAAAGACACGTTTTACACGGCCCTGCGCGACCGGCTGGCCACCCTGAACCCGGCGCGGACGATCGTGGTGCGCGGCGTCACCCGCCCCGGCGTGCTGGTCGAAGAGAACGAGCTTGTCTCCGGCGTCGCGCCCGCCGATATATTCTGTCTGCGCTGGACCGGCCTGAAGGTGGATACACAGAATCCCTTGCCGCTCGCCACGCTGACCTGCGAGATTCGCTATGCCACCGCAGGTAACGCGGAAAGCGGCGGCATGGACCGCGGCCGCCTGCTGGCGGCGATGGACGCGGAACTGTCGTCAGCCCTCACCGCCGCCCCGCAATCCGTCGCCAAAATGAGCTACACCTCCACCGCCGCGCCCGCCGCACTCGCGACCAACATCTTCTGGGGAGACCCCACGTTCGGCCCCGCCATCATCACAGGCGAGCGTGTCGAGCGCGCAGCGACCGTCGACGTTTTTTGCTATCAGGAAGCGGGTGAGCGATGAGCGGATTAGTCAACGCAGTTGCTCCCGTAACCCGCCGCGTGCGCGCCTACTTCGCCCCGGTGGACCGTGCCGCCAACGCACCCGTCCTCTTCGACGCCGCGCAGGCAGGCAGCTTCGCGCTCGATGCCGCGCCCGCGCCGTGGATCGACCTGGGCTGGTGCTCCGCCTTCACACGCACCAGCGCGACCAGGGTCGAGCCGCTGCGCACGGGCGCTCCTGCCGTCGTGCAGACGCAGGTACGCACGGAGATCGAGGCCACCGTCTCGCTTCGCTTCGAGAGCTGGGGCAAGCTGCAGATGGCGCTCGCCGCCGGGTCACAGCAGATGAACCTGCTGGCGACGGCCGCCGGTGCAACGGCCAACGGCAGCGGAGGCGCGGCCGCAGCCGCGATTCCGCTGCTCGCCGGGTCCACCGCTATCTCTTTGAACATCGGCGCGGCCGCCGCATCCTTCAACGTGGGCGACCTGATCGCGGTCGATGTCGACTACGCCGGCCAGCTCGGCTTCGTCGGCAGCGGCATCAGCGGAGCCTGCGTCGCCTCGGCGACCGCGGTGAACGGCGACGCAAACTACGTGCGCCGCATCTCGCTGAACGTCGCCCGCGTCACCGGCATTGCGGCTGGAGCGTTGCAACTCGGCGCGCCGCTTCCAGCCGGGATCCCGTCGCCCTCGATGCAGGTGAGCCGTCTGGCTGGATTCGTCGACCGCGAGGGCGGCGGCTGGTTTCAGGAGTGGTCCGCGCTGTTCGTCATGGACGGCGAACAGGGCGACCGCGTGATTTATCACTATCCGCGCCTGCAATCGATGCAAAGCGCGGCAGAGTCCTTCGAGACGCTGGCCGCGCCGTTCGAACGCGTGCGGCTCGCCGGAGCCTTTCGCGCCCTGCCGGTCAAAGACGCGAACGACGGCGAGACCGTGCTCTGCTTCCGCAGCTACCTGCCGGCGGCCATGCGCGCGATCTAGCCGGAACGGGAAGCGAAATACAGGGGTCTCTCCACTCCGCTGCGCTCCGGTCGAGATGACGTGGATTGAACGTGGTCCTTTGAGACAGCTTCCGAGAGCACCTCTCAAATTCACGTCATCTCGACCGGAGTCGCGCAGATCCATCGCGCGACGCAGCGGAGAGACCCCTGTATTTCGCCTTTCCATCGCGGCAATAGGTCAACCGCGCAGCCGCAAATCATTCGAAGCAGCAACAACGCAACAGGAGAGAACAAGCATGCATTGGAAGCCAAGAGGATGGATTCTGGTTAGCGTTCTGCTGGCGATCACGGCTGTAACGGCGAACGCGCAGATTGCTACCACATCGGTTACAGATACGATCTACCGCGCCGACGGCACGCCCGCGACCGGCACCGTGATCGTCAGTTGGCAGGCGTTCACCACCGCGGAGGGCCAGAGCGTGCCCAGCGGCAGTACCTCGGCAACGATTGCAAGCGGCGGCGCCATGACGGTGGCGCTGGTGCCCAACGCCGGAGCGACGCCCGTGGGCAGCTACTACACGGCGGTCTACCACCTCGACGACGGCACCGTCAGCAAGGAGTTCTGGGTCATCCCCGCGAGCGCGTCTCCGGTCCAACTCAGCACCGTCCGCAACGCCGTGCTGCCTGCCTCGGTCGCCATGCAGACCGTCAGCAAAAGCTACGTGGACACGGCCATCGCCGCCGCCGTCTCCGGACATCCGCTCGACGGCACGAATCCTTACGTGCTCAAGCAGGGCGACGCGATGACCGGACCGTTGACGCTGGCCGCCGATCCCACGCTGGCCGCGCAGGCCGCCAGCAAGCGCTACGTCGACAACACCATCAGCGGCATCGCCGCCGGGCTGGGCCAGAAGATCTCCGAGTTTCCCTCGGCTTCGCAGAATGTAGCCCAGCCCACAGGCACCAGCCTGGGCGTCAACAATCTCAACGGCGTCGAGTACGCCAGCCAGTACGTCAACGGCCTGGGCAACAACGGCATCGCCAACGCCGTCGGCGCCGCGGACTGCGCCGGGGGTTGCACCGTCAACATCGAGCCGACCTACACCTCGGTCGAGAACTACGATCCCGCCGCCTTCAACAGCAGCCTCGGCGCGGGCACCCACGTCGAGGACCGGCGCTACGGCTCCCAGCGCGACAGCTTTCTGAATCCCGTCAGCACCTACGCCGCAGGCCTCGACGCGGGCGAGACCCTCGCCGTCACCGCCACGCGCACCGCCCCCAATCTGCACGCCCGCACCAACGCCGAGCAGTTGAACTACTACGGCATGGTGATCGCGCACAACGGCCTCACCGGCGGATCAAATCTCTTTCCCGCGTCCATCGAGACGCCGCCCTACTTTAAGAGCAACTACAGCGCCCTCAAACTCTCGGGAAGTTACAACACCATGGGCCAGCATGTGCTCACCGCGCGCGATCTCCGCTGCTACGGCGTCGGCGACTGCCTCATGGGATCGCAGTTCCTCTATGCCTCCGGCGGCTTTCGCGACGAGGCCGATGAAGGCGCGCATCCGCTCGACGTGCAGATTCAGGAAGACCCGCTGGTCTTCGCGGGCACCTGCGCCTCGGGTTGCACCGCCGGTTCGACGACCGTCATGGTCGCCGCCACCTCCGCGCCGGGCACCCAGGGCGAGGGCCGCTATCTCATCGACACCAATCCCACGAAGGTGCTCACTGCCGGACAGCTCACCGGCGGCTCGGGCTTCGTCAACAACACGCCCGGGCCCACGGCCAGCTTCAGCGGAACCGCCTTTCCGGTCAGCGTTCTCTTCTCCACGGCGGCGGCGATTCTCTCGCAGGCCAACGACATGGCTCCGGGAACGGCGACGGTGGCCATCGCCACCACCGGCGTGCCCACTGGATTTGCCACTGCGACGGCATCGGCCCCCTCCAGCGGCGTGGCCTGCGTGGCCGACCAGCCCGTCAGCACCCTTCCGCAAAACTACGAGATGGCGAACTACACGGTCGTCGACGGCACGCATCTACAGTTGACGCTCAACAAGCCGCATCGCGCCGGGGCGACCATCGCCATCGGCGGCCTCTGCGGCTACGGCCTCGAAGAGACGGTCGACACGGCGCGCGGCATTCGCCAGGTCTTTCCCGTCATCGGGTCCTACTCGGCAACGGGACTGTATTATGCGGGCGGCCTGACCGCCATCGTCGGCGTCGGCGGGCAGACCGGCGGCTTTTTAAACCTCAGCGCGCAGATCGCCTCCATCGCACGCAGCGGCAATCTCGTCACCGTCACCACCACTGCACCTCTGCCGGTCGACGTCAACGGCCTCACCCTGACGGTCGCGGGCGTGGCCGACTCCAGCTATAACGGCAGCTTCGCCGTGACTACCACCGGCCTCAACACGCTGACCTACGCCAGCATCGGCGCGGACGGCGCGAGCAACGGCGGCACGGTCGCCGCGCTCACCGGCGGCTACGCGCTCTATCCCATGGCCGAGGTCCTCGGCGTCTTCGACAACGCCACCAAAAAAGTCGACGGCCAGATGACGCTCGCGCCCAACACCGTTCCCTGGGCCGCGAACGATCCGGTGGAGGAGCCGCACTACTACCAGGAGAAGGTCTCCGCCGACATGAGCTTCGTCGGCCAGACCACGCCGCGGCCCACCAACCTGCAAACGGCGGGCATCCAGTACCAGTGGAACGTCGGACCCGGCATGAAGGGATGGGTCATCGCCAACGCCGCGCCCGCGTCGAACTATCTCGGCAACGGCGGAACGCACACCATCCCCACGGCGGCGTATGCGGCCACCGGCATCTGGCAGACGACGATGGACGCGCAGGCAGGCGACCAGAGCCTCTTCGCCGTCCACTGCAACTCGCACGGCTGCGGCCGGTGGAACTCCGGCTACAACCTCTTCCAACTGGACAGCAGCGCGGGCTTCGACAGAATCATCTACCAGCCGCCAACCAGCGCGCTGACGATGAACCTGCGCGGCACGGTCTACGGCTTCACGCCGCAGGCCTTCACGGCGGCAACCGTCAATGCAACCACATTGAACGCAACGTCACTCAACGCAACTGCCGTCAGCGCAACCACGCTGACCGGATCGTTGAGCGCGGCCAGCCTTACCGGCACCGTCGCCGCCGCGAATCTTCCGGCGCTGGGAGCGTCGGGCAGCGGCCACGCCGCGGGCATCGCGCCCGATCCCGGAGCGGTCGCGGGCAGCACCCGCTATCTGCGCGAGGACGGCACATGGTCGGTCCCCGTTGGCAGCGGCGGCAGCGGCGTGCCCGTTCCCGTCAACCTGCCGCAGCGTTCCAGCCTGCTCGCCGAGTATCTGCTCAACGAGGGCACGGGCACGGTGGCCGACGACAGCAGCGGCCACGGCAACAACGGCGTCATCTCCGGCGCGACGTGGGAGGGCAAGGCCGACCTGAACTTCGCCGCCACCGGCGAGTACATTCAGTTGCCGACGGCGCTGAACGCGGCGCGGTCGTGGCAGTTCGCGATCTACAACCCGCCGTTCGGCTCCATGACCGCGCCGCAGGCTCCGGGCTACGGCGCGCCCTCGGCCTTCGGAGCCAATCCGTCGCTGCTCTGCGGCACCGACATGCAGCACCTCTGCCTGATCGCCAACTCGTTCTTCGGTCCGAAGTCGATGCGCTTTTACGCCTACACCACCGACCGCACCGAAGCAGCCGAGCCGCTCGCTCCGGGCTGGCACATCGTCTCTCTGCTGTGCGGCAGCAACGTCGGCGGCGTGGTGACGAAGACGCACATCCTCTACGACGGCGCGGAGGTCGGCAGCTACGCTCTGCAGGGAGACGCGGGCACCTGCCCCACGCCGTCCTCGGGCAACTACCAGATTGGCGGGTCGTCCGTGCTGACAGGAACGTGGTTTCTGGGGAAGGTCGCCGCGGCCTGGGCCTGGAGCACGCCGCTCTCGCTGGGCGATGCGGCGGCGGCGGCCAAAAGCGCGCTCGACTACATCCGCGCCAAGGGCGTCGCGACCAGCTTCCGCAAGCCGGTGCACACCGCGCCCTTGATCGTGGGCGGGCTGGACTCGCGCACCTTCGGGCAGGGACTGACCCCGTCGACGACATGGCTGGCGACGCTGTCGCTCACCGATCCGACGTACACGACGCTGAACCTCGGCTTCTCCGGCCAGATGGTCTTCGACGCCTGCGCCATGTTCGACGCCACCTACGCGCCCGAGATTTCTCCCGCATCGGCGCCGACCATCACCGTGATCTGGGGCGGCGTCAACGACATCCTCTCGTCGAACCAGCCCACGCGGACCATCGCCAACGGGCTGAAGTGCATGGTGCAGAAGGCGAAGGCGCTGGGATCGAGGGTGGTGCTGGCGACCGAGATCAGCTCGCACTCGAACGCGGGAACCGCAGGCGACGCGGGCAAGGACGCGCTCGACGCGATCATCCGCGCCGAAGGCCACGACTGGGGCGCGGACAACATCGCCGACCTGGCCACCGATCCGCACCTGGGGCCGGACGGCGCTTCGGCCAACACCGCATGCTTCCCCGACAACCTGCACCCCGGCCCGGCGTGCGAGCCGTACGTCACCGCCATCATGAGCGACGCCATCAACGAACTGCTCGGCTCGACGGCGAGCGGCCGCCACGCGACGGCGGCGGCGACCTATCAGGAGACGGCGGGCGACCGCTTCCTCGACCTGACCGGAACATCCGCGCAGACGGTGAGCCTGCCCGACTGTATCGGCTACTCACTCCAACGTGAGGTAGTGAACCTGAGCAGCGCGGCGGCGACCGTGGCCGCGATCAACAGCGAGACACTGACCGGCAACGCATCGCTCGCGGCGGGAGCGCGGGCGCTCTTCGTACCTGTACCCGGCGCTCCGGCTACCGGCGGCTGCCGCTGGCAACGGACGGAGTAGAGCGCGGCAGCTTTGTGAGAGATGCAAATACAGGGGTCTCTCCGCTCCGCTTCGCTTCGGTCGAGATGACGTGTTTTTGAGTTAGGGATGGTCTTCGGTTAAGCGCAAAACGCTACGTCATCTCGACCGGAGCGACGGACGGTTTTCGTCCGTTGCGCAGTGGAGAGACCCCTGTATTTGCCGTTGCCTGTTTTAACCCTCATCCCAAGCGTGAGCCGTGAAATGACGCGGCTTGCGAGATGACGTGGAATTGCGAACAGAAATGTGGGGAAGGAATGAATGGAAGAGATGAGGACCAATGGAGGCTGGATGATCTGCTGGAGTACGGCAAAGCGATCGACCAGCCAGAAAAGATCTTCGACGTCGCGCGCCAACTGTTGCGCGTGCGCGACCGCGAAGGCATGGAGCAGCCGCTCGCAGCCAACACCGTGCAGAAGCAGTTCGAGCGCAGGCGCGGACGACACAACATCGTGCTCAAGGCGCGGCAGATGGGCATCACCACCTGGGTCGCTGCGCGGTTTTTTCTTAAGACGATCACCGCGTGCGGCGTGATGACCGTGCAGGTGGCGCACACGCGCGAGGCCGCCGAGGGCATCTTCCGCATGGTGCAGCGCTTCTGGGAGTGCCTGCCCGAAAAGCTGCGGCTCGGCCCCTTGCGGCGCAGCCGCGCCAACGTCGGCCAGATGCGCTTCGCCGCGCTCGACAGCGAGTTCCGCGTCTTCAGCGCGAGCGACATCGGCGCGGGCCGCGGCCTGACCATGCAGAACCTGCATTGCAGCGAGCTGAGCCGCTGGACCGGCGACGCCGCCGAGACGCTTGCGGGCCTGCGCGCCGCGCTCGCTCCCGGCGGCGAGCTGGTGATGGAGTCGACGCCCAACGGCGCCTACGGCTGCTTCTACGAGGAGTGGGGCCGCGCCGCCGCCGACGGCAGCGAGGTGGTGCCGCACTTCTTTCCGTGGTGGATGGAAGATGCTTATGTATCCGCATCGGTTACAGACTTCACCGAGGAGGAGCAGGCGCTGGCGCGAACGCACGGCCTCTCGGCGCGGCAGATCGGTTTTCGCCGCTCGCTCGAGGCCAGCTATCACGGCCTGCGCTCGCAGGAGTTCGCCGAAGATCCGGAGACCTGCTTCAAGGCGACCGGCGACTGCTGCTTCGAGGCCGAGGCCATCGAGGCGCGGCTCGCCGAACTGGACAGCCCGATGGAGACGCGGCGCGGCGGCGCGTTGCAGATCTGGCTGCCGCCGCTCGCGGGCAGAGAATATCTGCTCGCGGTCGACACGGCCGGCGGCGGCTCCGATGGCGACTTCGCCGCCGTCCAGGTCATCGACCTGGAGTCGGGGATGCAGTGCGCGGAGCTGCAACAGCGGCTGCGGGCGCTCGATCTGGCCAAGGCTGCCGCCGCGCTCGGACGCGAGTACAACGGCGCGACGATCGCCGTCGAGCGCAACAACCACGGCTCGGGCGTGCTCGCGTATCTCGACAACAGCGAGCACTACGCGAAGGTCTACGCCACGCCGGACGGCAACGCCGGATGGCTGACCTCGGCGGGCAGCAAGCCCGGCATGGTCAGCCGCATGGGCGCGCTGCTGGTCGAGTCGCCGGGAATGTTTCTCAGCCGCAGGCTGCTGGCCGAGTGCCGCACCTTCATCACGCAGCCCGGAGGCGGCACCGGCGCGGCCAGCGGAGCGCACGACGACTGCCTGATGGCCATGGCCATCGCGCAGGCCGTCCGCGCGGAGATGATCGTGAGAAGAAGGTAAAGAGAGTGTCCTGCCGGACGGGCCTCCTGCGCGGAGGGCGGGCGTTTCACGCCTTTTTAACTTGTCGTGGCGCTCCCATCGGTCGAGGGCCTCCCGTTGGTCGGCAGCGATCGATCCCGACCAACGGGAGGGCCTTGATGCTCGTAGCGCCACGACAAGGTATACACGCCACGAAGTGGCCGCCCTCCGCGCAGGAGGCCCGTCCGGCAGGACAAAGAGGGGTTTATTCTGTTGCGGGGGTAAAGCTTGGCGGTTCTGGCGGTGCAGGCGATTCGGCGGATGCGGGGCGGCGCGCAGAGCCAGTTGATGCTGGGGGCCGACGGCAACCTGTGGGTGGTGAAGTTTCAGAACAACCCGCAGCACCTGCGCGTGCTGGCCAACGAGCTGATCGCCACGCGGCTGGCGGCGGCGGTGGGGTTGACCGTTCCGCAGACCGACGTGGTGGAGGTGACCGAGTGGCTGGCGGCGAACACCGCCGACATGCAGGTGGACCTGGTTCGCGGCGGTCGCGAGCGCTGCGCGGCGGGGTTGCAGTTCGGCTCGCAGTTCGTGGGCGGCCTGATGCCGGGGCAGGTGGTCGACTATCTGCCCGAGTCGCAGTTGGACGAGGTGAGGAACGTGGCCGAGTTTGCAGGGATGCTGTGCATCGACAAGTGGGCGGGCAACTGCAACGGACGGCAGGCGGTGTTTGAGCGCAGGCCGCGCGAGCGCAAGTATCGAGCGACGTTTATCGATCAGGGCTTCTGCTTCAACGCGGGCGAGTGGACGTTTCCCGACTCGCCCCTGCGCGGCGTCTATGCGCGCAACGGAGTGTATGCGCGGGTGACCGGATGGGAGAGCTTTGAGCCGTGGCTGAGCCGCGTGGAGGCGATGCGCGCCGAGACGCTGTGGCAGATCGCCGAGGCGGTTCCGCCGGAGTGGTATGGCGGCGATACTGCGGTGATCGAGCGGCTGATGGAGCAGATGATGGCGCGGCGGTCGCGGGTGCGCGAGTTGATCGCATCGTTTCGGGACTCGAATCGGGAGCCGTTCCCGATGTGGGATGCGGTGAAGAAGATCGTAGTGCCAAGGCAGTTCGCCGAGGCGAGTGTTGTGAGTAAGTTTGTAATGTAGCTTTTGGTTGCGGAATTGCTTGCTGTTAGTTGCTGGTTGTTAGTTGTTGGTTGTTAGAGCGATCCCGGTAGTCTATCGGAACTCCAGACCGCAGATTCCTCCGCTTCGCTGCGGAATGACAAAGGGCTTGCAATTAACAGCTAGCAACCAGCAGCTAGCAACTAACAACCAGCAACGAACAGCCAGCAGAGGAGACAGACTTGAAAGAGCGTTTGCCGTGCGAGTTCTTCCTCATCCGGTACGTGCCGGACGTGGTGAAGGGCGAGTTCACCAACATCGGCGTGCTGCTGCGCGAGGCCGGCGGTCATGCGGACACGGTCAATAACGCTGCCGTCCGTTTTACCCGCGACTGGAGCCGCGTGCGCTGCATGGACGCCGACGCCGACCTGGGCCTGCTGGAGTCGCTCGAAGGGGAGATCGCCGGGCGGCTGCGCGTGATGACGACCGATCCCAAGCCGGTGCTGGCGCTGCTGGAGGATACGCTGTCGAACTCGGTGCAGATCAGCGAGGCCCGCGCCACGCTGGCCGAGAGCATGACAGCAGAGATGGAGCAGTTGATGCGGATGTATGTCGAGCCGTTGAAGGTGAAGACGGAGCGCCGCCGCACGGGACGCGCCGCCATCGCCCAGGCTATGCGCACGGAGTTCGAGCGCGCCGGGGTGTGGACGCTGATGCGCAAGCGCATCGCCGCCTCGCTCTACACGCGGCCCGGCGACCCGATGAGGATCGACTGCGGCTACCGGGCTGATCCTGAAAGGACAACCGCGAATGGCGTGATTCGCATGTTCCAGGCGGTCTCGCTCGAAGGCGATGTGGAGGCGGCCAAGGGGCTGGCTTACTCTGCTCCGCGGCTGCGCGAGGGCGTCGAGCGGGTGGAGAGCGCGAAGCTGGAGTTGACGGCTATTGTCGAGCCTCTGCGGGCGGTCTCCGAGGCGGACTCGCCCGAAGACGAGGCCACGGAGCGCTATCGCTTCGGCGTCGAGGCGATGGAGCGCGAGGCGATTCGCGTGGTGACGGTGAACGACCTGGCACGGGTGGCGGAGACGGCACGGGTGGAGCTGCGGGTTTGAGGGGCGGCTGTTGGTTGTTGGTTGTTGGTTGCTAGTTGCTGGTTGCTGGTTGCTGGTTGCTTTAGGAGCCTCTGATTAAGTCCGGTTCTGTTAAGGGCACGGCTTCAGCCGTGCCGTAAGTGAATGGGCTGGAATGCGGCTTTAGCCGCTGAGAGAAATCGGGCCTTCCTTGGTTGTCATTTCGCGGCGGAGCGGAGAAATCCGCGGCGGGGGTAGCAATCCATACGGAGAGGTCTGATTCGGTCTCCGAAGATTGCCCTCAGGGGCTAAAGCCCCTGGCTTCGTCGAGGTTTGCGGCACGGCTGAAGCCGTGCCCTTAACAGAACAACGAAACAACTGCTAACCAGCAATAACTAGCAACTAGCAACTAGCAACTAGCAACTAGCAACTAGCAACTAGCAACTAGCAACTAGCAACTAGCAACTAGCAACTAGCAACTAGCAACTAGCAACTAGCAACTAGCAACTAGCAACTAATTCGACGACAAGGCACGGCCGCGCGGCTGTGCATTTTTTTTGCAACAGAATCTTTGCAGGCTAGGGAAGCGGAGGAGAGGCATGAACGTTCGGACAGCAATCGGGAGTGCGTGGCAGAGGCTTATGGGCGTCGAGGCAGCGGCGGAGACGGTCGCATCGGCGGCGGGCGGCGAGCGGAAGACGGCGATGCTGCCTTCGATATTTACGCCGTATAACCCGGCGGGACGAGCCGGACAAAGCGCTCTGCCTAAGCCGACGCCGGCCAACCTGCGCCGGTTCGCCGAGACGCCGGTGGTGCGCCGCGCCATCAACGTGGTGAAGGACAAGATCGCCAGCATGGACTGGCAGGTGCGCGTGCGCCGCGGCTACGACGCCGCCAGCGTGCCCGACGCGGCGGCGCGGCTGAACGCGCTGCGCCTCGCCCTCGAAGAGCCCAACCCCGCCGACAGCTTTCGCGTGCTGTGGGAGCAGGTGCTCGAAGACCTGATCGTCGGCGGCTTCGGCGCGGTGGAGATGGAGGCGACCGGCGACCCGGCGCGGCCCTTTCACCTGTGGGCGGTCGACGGCGCCACCATCCGCATCGACAGCCGCTGGGACGGCGATCCGGCGCGGCCTCGCTATGCGCAGGCTGCCGCGCAGGCGGGTTCTTCCGAGAGCCTGATCGGACGCGACAACTTCATCCCGCTGCTGGACGACGAGCTGATGTACCTGCGCCTGAATCCGCGCACGCATACGCCCTTCGGCCTGGGGCGGCTGGAGGTCGCCTTCGAGACGGTGAACCAGTTCCTCAGCGCGAACCGCTACGCCGGACGGCTGGCGTCGAACTCGGTGGTGCAGTACGCGCTGTGGCTGAACGAGGCGACGCCCGAGCAGCACGACCGCCTCATCCGCTGGTGGCAGGACGAGATCGAGGGCACGGGCCGCGTGCCTCTGCTGAGCTGCGAGCAGAAGCCCGAGGTGCTGCGCTTTGCCGGCGGCACCGACGCCGACCTGCGTCTCGCGTGGCAGGAGATGCTGATGCGGCTGATCGCCAATGCCTTCGAGCTGCCGCCCATGCTGCTCGGCCTGCAGCACGACGTCAACCGCTCCACCGCGGGCGAGATGGCCGACGAGGCCTTCCAGAGCGCCATCGTACCGGTGGCGAAGCTGCTGGCTGAGCACATCACCCGCGACCTGTTCGCGAAAAAACTGGGCTGGCGCGAGTTCGAGTTCTGCTTCAACGCGCTCGACAGCCGCGACGAGAGCGAAGAGGTGAAGATCCAGACGGCGCTGCTCACGGCAGGCGTGCTCACCGTCGACGAGGTGCGGCAGATGCGCGGGCTGGCTCCGCTGAATCCGGCGGTGGCCGAGTGAAGATCACCATCGACAATCTCGACGGCCGGGGCGCGGTGGACTATAGCGGCGCTTTGTGCGCGGGCACTTCGCTGAACGGCGATTCCTTGAAGATCGAGCGCGTGCTCAACGCGCCTTCGCGTTCGAGCGGTATGCTCGACCTCTCGGGCAGCACGCTGGCCGCGCCGGTGCGCCGCGCCCGCGTGGTGATGACGAGCGACGGCGGCACCGTGCTCTTCACCGGCTACCTCGCCACCGAGCCCGAGCGCGTCTACGCGGGCGTGGCCTCCACCGGCCCGGTCTATCGCTACGCCTTCAGCGCCGTCAGCGACGAGTGGCTGCTCGACAAGCAGGCGTTCGTGACCGGCGGCAGCAGCCTGGCGCAGGGTGCAGGGCTGGCGCTGACGACGTTGACCGAACGCGCCGGCAGCGGTCTCTTCACCACGACGGGCGTGGCGGAGGGGCGCGCCGTCGGCGTCTTCGCACCGATGCAGACGGAGAACTGGTCGACCAACGCGGGCCGCATCGCCGATGCCGCCTACGCGGCCTATCGCGTGCTCGATGGCGCTGTGTCGATGCAGTCGACGGGCGCGGTGACTCATGTCTTGAGCGACGGCGACGGCACGTTGCAGATCGCGGCGTTGAAGACCGCCGCCGTCCGCGAGCTGGCCAATGACGTCACCCTCAGCGGCGAGATCGAGCCGGCCGCCTACATCGCGGAGAGCTTCGCCGGCGACGGCGCGACGGCCGTCTTTCAACTCTCTGAAGCGCCTTTTCGACCGAAGGGCAGCGCCGCGCCGCTCATCGATGACAACTTCGCCGACAGCTTCGACGGCGGCGTCTTCAACCCGCGCCTCTGGCAGCTCTCCGATCCCGGCTCGCACCTGGGCTTCGGCGCCGCGGGGCTGGCCATGACCGGCGGCAACGGCTTCGACGGGCAGACGACGCTCACGGCGATCGACCCAGTCGAGATCGGCGGCACGCTGGTGATCGAGGCGGGCAGCGTGCAACTCGGGGCCGGTAGCGCGGGCATCGTATGCGGCCTCTACCACGGCGCCACCGAGAGCGCGAACTGCTTCGCGGGGTACAACGTGCGGCAGGCGGGCGGCGCGACCGTCGTGGTTCCGCTGGTCGAGGGCGTTGAGGCGGGCACGGCGTTCACGCTGGTGAATGGGCACACCTACACGCTGCGCATCCGCATACACTCGGTCGAATCGCAGCGCGTGTTGCAGGCCTTCTACACCATGGTCGACGGCGCGATCCAGAGCTTCGGCGAGGGCGCGGTCGAGGCGCCGGCCAGCCTCGTCTTCGAGCTGCAGGACCTGGGCGCGGCCTCGAATGCGCCGGCGACGGTGCTCTACGACAGCGCGTCGGCGGGCGTGGTCGCAAGCTCGCCCGCAAGCTGCGCCTTCGTCGCCGTCAACAGCGTTCAACTCTTCGGCTCCATGGGCTACTGCCGGGTCACGCAGACGGGTTCGGCCTGGGTCGCGAGCACGCTGGCCGACGGAACAAAGCTGACGCGGCTGGCGGGAATTGCGGGCGAAGGTGTGGACTGCACTCTGTCTGCTACCGGTAAGGTTACATTCTTCAACGGACGCATTCCCGTGGCGGGCGAGATTGTAACCGTGACGTATCGCGGACGGCGGCGGGCAGTAGCGCGGCTCGAAGACGCGGCCAGCGTCGCCGCCGAGGCGGCGGGCGGCATGCCGGGAACGGCGCAGTGGCTGGGCCGCATCGTCTCGCCGAGGTCGCGAAGCTCTGTCGACTGCGAAAACGCGGCGCTGGCCGTGCTGAGCTCTTCGGCCAGCCGCGCGGCGGCGATTGCGGGAAGCTACGAGGCCGTGAATCCCGCCGACATCTGGCCCGGCGATGTGCTCGCCATCAGTCGAGGAAGCGAGACTCTGAGCGTGGTCGTCCGGCGCGTGGAGATCGTTGCGGCTCCCGCCTGCCCCGAGCTGCTGACCTACCGCATCGCCTTTGCCAACGACTGGGCAGCGAGCCTTGGCTTGAAGCTTTCGGAGGCGATCGCCACCGACGCTCTGCTGCCGCAGACGGCACTCACTTCTCCAAGCAATGTGCTCGCGAACCTGCAACAGTTACAAATTGTCAGCACGACTGGCAGCGCGCTACAGGTAGACGCAGGGACGGCACCGCCGACGGGCGGCGGCTTCGAGGTGCGGCGGCGCGACTGGAGCTTCGGCCCCGGTGTCGATCAGGATCTGGTGCTGCGCAGCCCGGTGCGGAACTTTTCCATCCCGCGCGAGGCGCAGGCGGAACGCTACTTCGTGCGCATGTACGACGGCTCCACGCCGCCCGTCTACTCGCGATTTTCGAGCGCGATCTTTACGAATCTGCCGGTGGGCTAGGGGGAGGCTGCTCAAAGCGTACCTCAGGGGCTAAAGCCCCCGTGCCAACGAGACACGGATGGCACGGCTGAAGCCGTGCCCTTAACAAAGGCTCACTGCTTTCACATGCCGTGGAGCGGAAACTGTGCCTGCAATGGAGACTGACTCGATCAGACCCTTGCTGGAGCAAAGGAGATAAAAGATGACGGAGTTCGAAGCGCAGGTGCTCGCCGACCTGAGCGTGTTGAAGAGCCAGATGGAGCATCTGCTGGGCATCGGCCAGCCGGGTCGCCTGACGCAGATCGAGGAGCGTGTGGATCGCCACGAGCGCAGCGTGCAGCGCATGAAGGGATTGTTCACCGCGGTTGGAGGCCTGTTCACGATAGCGCAGATCGCCGTCGATTACTTTCGCCGGTGAAGCCCGATGAATGTTGGAAAGACCGGCAAAACCGTATAATCGGGGTCTATGGATGCCGAGCCGCTGGTTGGAATTGTGATGGGAAGCCGCAATGATTACGCGGTGATGCGAGCTGCCGCCGAGATGCTCAAGGAGTTCGGCGTGCCCCACGAGGTGCGCGTCGTCTCGGCGCATCGCACGCCCGATCTTCTGTTTGAATACGCCGATGCCGCGGCCGGGCGCGGGTTGCGCGCCATCATCGCGGGCGCGGGCGGCGCGGCGCATCTGCCGGGAATGCTGGCGGCAAAGACGGTCGTGCCGGTGCTGGGCGTGCCCATCGCCGCGACCGCGCTGCAAGGGATGGACTCGCTGCTGAGCATCGTGCAGATGCCGAAGGGAATTCCCGTGGCCACGCTGGCCATCGGCGCGGCGGGCGCGGCCAACGCGGGTTTGCTCGCGGTGGCGATGCTGGCCACGACCGATCCGGCGCTGCGGGCGAAGCTGGCGGCATGGCGCGCGACGCGGCGCGACGAGGTGCTGGCGCAAGTGGTCGGCGAAGAGAACGCAGAAGAGGCGGGCGCGTGAGCTCTGCCGATTCGACAAAACATCTACAGGCGGCGAAGCCGATCCTTCCCGGCGCGACCATCGGAATCTTTGGCGGCGGGCAGCTTGGCCGCATGACGGCGATGGCGGCGCGGGCGATGGGCTACCGCATCCAGGTGCTCGACCCCGACCCGGCCTGCCCGGCGCGCTTCGTCGTCGATAGCTGCATCGAGGCGGGGTGGGACGATGTGCGCGAGGCTACCAACCTTGCTCGCGGATGCGATGTGGTGACGCTCGAGATCGAGCAGATTGCGGCGGCGAGCATGGCCGCGGCGGCAAAGCTCGCGCCCGTGCGCCCCGGCGGCGCGATGCTGGCGATCATTCAGGACCGCATCGCGCAAAAGGAGTGGCTGCGCACGAACGGCTTTCCCGTCGGCGAGTACCGCGCCGTGCGCTCGCTCGACGAACTGCGCAACGCCATCGCCGAAGTTGGCGGCAAATGCTTCTGCAAGAGCGCGACCGGCGGCTATGACGGCCGCGGACAGGGCAAGGTCGGCTTCGACGCCACAGCCTCCGCGGAAGACGAGGCGCGCGGAGCATGGGCGGCGCTGGGCGAAGGTCCGGGAGTCGTAGAGAAAGCCGTCGACCTCGAACGCGAGATTTCCGTGATGGTGGCGCGGGCTCCCAACGGCGAGGTCAAGGTATTTCCGACGGCGTGGAACCACCACGAGGATCAGATTCTGGCGTGGAGCGCGATGCCCGCGCCGCTCGCACCTGCGATGGAGGCCGAGGCGCGCGGGCTGGCGCAGCGGATCGCCGATGCGTTTGAGCTGGAGGGTATTCTCGCGGTCGAGATGTTCTGCGCGAAGGACGGCACGCTGCTGGTCAACGAGCTGGCTCCGCGCCCGCACAACAGCTATCACGCCAGCGAGCGCGCCTGCGTCACCAGCCAGTTCGAGCAACTGGTGCGCGCCGTCTGCGATCTGCCGCTGGGCGAGGTGGATATCGTGCAGCCGGCGGCGATCGCCAACCTGCTGGGCGACCTGTGGCTCAACGCCGACGGCTCGCCGCGCGAACCGGGATTCGTTGCCGCGCTCGCGGTGCCGGGCGTGCGGCTGCACCTCTACGAAAAGCTGCGCCCGCGCAAAGGCCGCAAGATGGGCCACCTCTCCGCCGTGGGCAAGACGGCGGAAGAGGCGGTGGAGTTGGTACAGCGGGCCAAGGCGCTGTTGTGATAGCTAAAGCATGGAGCCCTAAAGTGGAGTTTTTAGAGGGTTTCGACGTTTAGAATCTCGCTCTATGTTCTCCCCCTGCCCATTTCGCCCCAATCCCACGCAGGTTGTAGTCCGTTTATCATGTTTTTAATAAAAATCGTCGATAAGATGAATGTATGCATAAACTTGCATCGAGGCACTCTGCATCCTCTTATTTAGTCATTGAATCAAAGATATAAAATAGTTAGGGTTTAGGCTGTTTAGTTGGCCTCTATGGTGCGTCCTACATATAGGCTATAAAGAGGGATCAAAAGTTGTACGATTGATGCCTGAGTTATTGCCACTGAAATTACGAAGTTGTAGGCGTTCGCAGATGTAGCTTACGCCTACCCGCGAGGAGCAAGATGAACAACTCCATTAGCGAAAATACGACTAATCAATGTTTCGACCTGTCTTCGTACGAAGTTGAGCCTGGATATTTCCAAGAGCAGTCACTCGAGTACGAGAAAAAATACAAGCGAGAGTTTCCCGGCGGATGGGGAGAATTTTTCGGTCTCTACTCTAGTGGCCGAACCGACAAAGGAAACTTGGATTATGATGAGTGGGCATTCCTCTGTGAGCACTTCATGATTCAAGAGCTAACACATTCTTCCTCACCACCAGGAAAACGTGATAGTTGTCGCGAAGAGCCCGAGACGATCTCGGGCTTTTCTTTTGCAGGAGAAGCCTTTGTTCGACCCTACAGTGTACTTCGGAACTGTAAAGCGAATTCTTGCCGGATGCTCTGAATGGGCAACCGGAGATGATCCACATCTCAAAGTGGAATTCGACCCACATAAAAAGTGGTCGATAATCATCTGGAGGTACGAGGCCGTTCTTTCAAACGGATGCAGGATAGTCGCATTTGAGAGCCACAGTTGGCGGCAGGGTAAGCATTACCGGAAAATGAAATATCGACTCATGCAAGCAAATGGAGATCTTATTTTTCAGATTGATCCACATCAGCATCCAATCCCATTTGATCACACTCCGCATCTTCACGTAGGGCCAAACCAAGATTACAGACTTGAGGATGGGGCTTGGGAGTTGGACGGATACTCCCTTAAGGAATTTGATTTTATTAAATTCTGGGCATTGGTTCAGAGTCATGTTGAAGACGGGAGCGTGCCATGGCGAACAGTAACAATATAGATAAATTTGGCGCACCAATCGTCTACTTTGAGAGCGAGGGAAGGCGGAATCTTGACGAGGTTATAAAAATAGTTAAGAGAATTCTGAAAAAGCGTGAAGAACTTCGTCCTCTGAAGATTGTTTTCTTCACCGCCTTTGGCGAAGGCCCGGCACTTGCATATAGCAAATTTGCTGAGTTCGCACCCGCTATCATAGCGGTGACTTTCCCTCGAACCTTTGTCATCAAGCGTAATCAGGAATGGGTTCATCCTCAAATCTCCGAAAACATCAGGCGATTTTTCGAGGGCGTTGGAATCGAAATTTTAGTGCCACAGTCACTACCATTTGACACGATTGAAGGAATGGAAGCACACAATCAACAAGTGAATCTCGTCAAGGATACTCTCTCCATTTTTGGCGGAGGATTTTCTCTCTGTATCCAAGCCGTCCTCCGGGCATGTGATGCTGGGCTAATCCAAACCGGAGATCTTGTAATTGGTATTAGTGGCGATACTGCTGGAACATTTAGGGCCAGCACAACACAATGTTTTTTGGCTAAGTCAAATGGCATCGTGGTTGAAGAAATTTTCTGTAAACCACGAAAATTGACTATCACTCGATCAAAACCCGAACTGAAGAAATTAATTGAAGGGGAAGTTTCAAATCCATAGCTTCAATGTTAATCACGATTTGTTCTCTTACATGGTTCAAGAAAATCGGCAGATCCTCTTAAGGGTCTGCCGTTTCTATTTTGCCTATTTCTTTACCCAATATCCTCGTTCCAGTTCTCGAGGTAGGCCTTGAAGTCGGACATGAACTTGCCGGCGTCGGCTCCGTCGACGATGCGGTGGTCGAAGCCGAGCGTGAAGCGCTGGATGGAGCGGATGGCGATGACGTCGTTGCCGTCCTTGTCCGTCAGCACCTCGGCCTCTTTGTTCAGGCCGCCGATGCCGAGGATGGCGCTCTGCGGCTGGTTGATGATCGGCGTGCCGAACTGCTCGCCGAAGATGCCCGAGTTGGTCAGCGTGAAGGTGCCGCCCGAGATCTCGTCCGGGGCGAGCTTCTTGCCGCGGGCGCGCTCGGCCACGTCGACGATGCCGCGCGCGATGCCGAGGAAGTTCTTCTCCTCGGTCTGCTTGAGGACAGGGACGATCAGCCCCCACTCCAGCGCCACCGCGATGCCGATGTTGATGTTCTTGTTGTAGCGGACCGCGTCGCCTTCGATGGAGCCATTGACGATGGGGTGCTTGCGCAGCGCGACGATCACCGCGCGCGTGATGAAGGGCATGTAGGTGAGCTTGACGCCGTTGCGCTGCTCGTACTTCGCCTTCTCT
Source organism: Acidobacteriales bacterium 59-55 (assembly GCA_001897435.1). Lineage (GTDB taxonomy): Bacteria > Acidobacteriota > Terriglobia > Terriglobales > Acidobacteriaceae > Edaphobacter. The sequence goes on from MKSV01000002.1 coordinate 161,266, forward strand.
TTTTCGCGCAGCTTGACGATGCGGGTCATGTCGACCTTGAAGACGGTGTGGACGTGCGGGCTGGTGCGCTTGGACTCGACCATGCGCTGGGCGATGATCGAGCGCATCTTCGACATCGGCACCAGCTCGCCGGGCTGCGGCGCGGGAGCCGATGGCTTTGCCGCAGCCGGAGCAGCAGCCGGGGCCGCGGGAGCAGCGGCGGCGGCGGGCTTCGCTCCGCCTTCGAGGTGGCCGAGGATGTCCGACTTGGTGATGCGGCCTTCGGAGCCAGTGCCGGCGACCTGCGCGAGATCGACGTTGTTGTCCTTGGCGATCTTGCGCACCAGCGGCGACGAGCGAACATGCTCGGCCTGCGTCGCGGCAGCAGCGGCGGGCGCGGGAGTCGCGGCAGGCGCTGAAGTTGCAGCGGGAGCGGCGGCGGCTGGAGCGGCCGCCTTGCCTGCGGCGCCCGCAGCGCCTCCGATGATGGCGACGACGGTGTTGATGGTGACCGTCTTGCCCTCTTCGATCTTGATCTCGGAGAGCGTGCCGGCGACCGGCGACGGAATCTCGGCGTCGACCTTGTCGGTTGAAATTTCAAAGATAGGCTCGTCGCGCTGGACGGTGTCGCCGACCTTCTTGAGCCACTTGGTGATGGTGCCCTCGGTGATGGACTCGCCCATCTGCGGCATCAGTACCTCGGTGCCGGGACCGGCGGCAGCGGGCGCAGCGGCAACCGGAGCTTCGGCAGCGGGAGCGGCCTTCTCTGTGGCGGCTGGGGCGGCGGTCTCCGCCTTGGCGGGCCTGGTGTCTGCGGCAGTGGCAGGGGCAGCGCCGCTCTCCGCGATGGTGGCGACGACGGTGTTGATTCCAACCGTCTTACCCTCTTCGACCTTAATCTCCGCGAGCGTTCCGGCGACGGGCGAGGGAATCTCGGCGTCGACCTTGTCGGTCGAGATCTCGAAGAGCGGCTCGTCGCGCTGGACGGTGTCGCCCGGCTTCTTGAGCCACTTGGTGATGGTGCCTTCGGTGATGGATTCGCCCATCTGGGGCATAACTACGTCAGTCGGCATGAAGATTCCTTATCGTGTTACCCGGCGCTGGTTATATTGATGCGCAACTCTTGGATTATAAGACGGCGAGTTGAATGCTGGCAGATATAGCCGATAATCGGCGGTTCTTACGGCAATTATCTCAGGAGCCTGCGCGGGCAGAGGCGAAGTACAGGGGGTCTCTGCACTGCGTGGCGGCGGTGAAAGCTGTCCGTCGCTCCGGTCGAGATGACGTGCGGTTGGCGTGGTTCGGTGCGAAACGCGGATTCCCTTCGGGAATGACAAGCGAAAAGCCGTACAAACGAAGCATCTTCGACACGGCTGAAGCCGTGTCCTTAACAAAAACCGGCGTTTATCCGCAGCGTGGGAAGCCGCACCCTTAACAGGAACGTCGCTCGATCAAAAGTCCGGCTCGATCGGGGATTGCCTGATCCTTGACGACTCTCTCTTCTAAGCCTTGACCTCCCCTTCCTTTGGATGAAGCAGCTCCTCCAGCGATTCGCACCATAGCATCTGACGCTCGAAGACGCGGCCGAAGTTGCGCGCCGTGGCGTTCATTGCGTTCTCGAAGGTTGGCTGCCGCGCCGGGTCGGCTTCGAGCTCGAGACTGGTGACGCCGCGGTCGGCGATGCCGCAGGGAACGATCCAGCCGAAGTCGCGCAGGTCGGTGGTGACGTTCAGCGCGAAGCCGTGCGAGGTCACTCCCTGGGAGACGTGGACGCCGATGGCGGCGATCTTCTTCTCTTGAATGCTGCCGCCGGGGATGGTCCAGACGCCGGTGCTCCCCTTGATGCGCTGCGCCATGACGCCGAAGTCGCCGCAGGCGCGGATGAGCGCCTCTTCGACCAGGCGGACGTAATCGACGGGGCCGAGGTGCGGGCCTTTTTTGCCGGGCCAGTCGCCGCGCAGGTCGACGATGGGATAGCCGACAAGCTGGCCGGGGCCGTGATAGGTCACGTCGCCGCCGCGATTGATCTCGTGTATCTCGATGCCGCGCTGCCGCAGAAATTCGTCGCTGACGATAACGTTCGCGCGATGCGCGTTGCGCCCCAGCGTCAGTACCGGGGGATGTTCGAGCAGCAGCAGCGTATCGCCGATGAGGTTCTGCTTGCGGGCAGCGATCACACGCTGCTGGATGGCAAGGCCCTCCGCGTAGGAGATGCGGCCGAGATGGAGGAGGTGGATGTACATCAGCCCCTCGCGCTCTCTAGCTCTCGTCTTCCGACGATCTTTGCAGTTTTCCTGAGGCGGCATTTTTGAGACGCTTTGCTACTTTCTCAATGTTCTCGGCCGTAGGCAGATTCTCCGGCATTGTGCCGCCCAGTTCCCGAATGGTTTGCCGGACTCGTTTGCCTACGTCGAGATGAACATGGTTAGCGCGGTTTTTGCCGGTTACATTCTCTCGCCGCAGTTTCTCTTCCGCCTGTGTCGCCCTGAAGAGATTGGCCGCTAGTTCCGTACTCCCCATATGATCGAGAATATTTTCTCTGGAGGTCAGGCGCTTCTTTTTTTGTATCCCGTTCTTATCCAGCCCGCCATACAGCCCTTTGTATCCGAAGTTCTGAAAGATGGCGAAATCGATGGGCGTTGCAACGCCGGCTCCCTTTGCGGCGCTGGCCAGATTCTTGTTGTGCGCTTTGATCTCGTCCCGGAGAAGAAGCCGTTTATGATCCTCGCTCAGTGGCGCATATTGCTGCGCTTCGCTATTGGAGATCTCCTGCCTGCGACTCTGGATGGCAAAATATGTCTGCGCAAAAGCAATCGGCGCCTTCCGTGAATCGCCATTCTGTGCAATCAGATAGCTGGCATACCGGGTAAGCTTGTAGTCGCTGACCCGCCTTTCGGCATTCGACCCGATCTCGACCATTTCGTGCACCTGCACGAAATGGTTTTCGATGGGTTGACCGGAGTTCCTGCAGGCTTCCATTGCTTTGGCAATCACAGGTTGAAAGTTCCTGTACTCCACATAGCCGAGCAGCTTCTGCAAATCGCGTGCAAACCAATATTCAATCCCATCCTCGTCAACGTGCGAGGCCTGCTCGAATTTCTCGATCAGTTGAATGATCGAGCCATCCTCGGATGCAGTACTTTTGCCGCTCGAAACCTGAGCGCCGCGCGCCTTGAAGGCGGAACTAAAAGCCATCTCCGCAAGCTGCTTCGATTTTGGGGAATCTTGTTTCACGCCGCCCTTCAGACGTTGACCGCCATGCCTTCGACGCTGGAGAAGCCGTCGAGCAGGCTTTCGGACAGCGTCGGGTGCGCGTGGATGGTGAACATCATCTCTTCGACCGTCGCCTCCAGCTCCATCGCCGTCACGCACTCGGCGATCAGTTCCGTGGCGTTGGGCCCGATGATGTGGACGCCGAGGATTTCGCCGTACTTGGCGTCCGCGACCACCTTGACGAAGCCGTCGTGCGAGTCCAGGATCGTCGCCTTCGAGTTGCCGACGAAGGGGAACTTGCCCACCTTGACCTGGTGGCCCGCTTCCTTCGCCTTGGCCTCAGTCAAGCCGACGCTGCCGATCTGCGGATCGCAGTAGGTGCAGCCCGGAACGCGGTCACGGCGCACGGGACGGGCGTACTTCCCCGCGAGTCTGGCTGCAACCACCAGCCCGGACATCGAGCCGACGTGCGCCAGTTGCGGCAGCCCGGCGACGATATCGCCGACCGCGTAGACGCCCGGCTCGGCCGTCTCCATCCACTCGTTGGTCAGGATGAAGCCGCGATCGGGCGTGATCTTCGTCTTGTCGAGGCCGACATCGGCGGTGCGCGGCGCGCGACCCACGGCCACCAGCACCTTCTCCGCCGACTTCACCTCATCCTTGCCGTCCGACTTGGTGAAGTGAACATTCACCCCGTCCTTGGTCTTCTCAATTTTGGTGACCTTGGCCGAGACGTGCATGTCGATGCCGCGCTTCTTGAAGAGCCGCAGCAACTCCTTGCTGACGTCCTCGTCCTCGGCGGGAACCACCCTCGGCAGCGCTTCGATCACCGTCACCTCCGTGCCAAAGCTCTTGAAGACCGAGGCAAACTCCACGCCCACGGCACCCGATCCGATTACCACCAGCGACTTCGGCAGCTTGTCGAGCGAGAGAATTTCGATGTTGGTCAGGATCGTTGAGTCGGCCTTGTAGCCGGGCAGCATACGCGCGTCCGAGCCGGTGGCGAGCACGACTTTCTTCGCCTTCACCGTCTCCTTCTTGCCCGCCTTGTCGACCTCGATCGAGAACACGCCTTCCTTCGCCGGTCCGGTCAGGCGGCCGTAGCCGTTGACGACGGTGATCTTGTTCTTCTTCATCAGGAAGTCGAGACCCTTGGTGTGCTTGGTGACGATGTCATCCTTGCGCGCCAGCACGTTCTTCCAGTTGAGCTTCGGCTGGCTGACGTTGTCGATGCCGTACTGCTCGGCGTGCTTGAGGTGATCCCAGACCTCGGCCGAGAAGAGCATGGCCTTGGTCGGAATGCAGCCGACCTGCAGGCAGGTTCCGCCCAGCCGGGGGGTCGATTCCACCACGGCGGCCTTCAGTCCATACTGCGCAGCGCGGATGGCACAGGTGTAGCCCGCCGGTCCGCCCCCAATCACTACCAGGTCAAAAATCGTATCTGCCAAGATTCTGCTCCATTTCCTGTTCTGTTCCTGATCTCTGCCAAACACTTTATCTTACCGCTCGCACGAGTTGCCATTTCGCGGGCGAATATCGCAACCACGGCCGTGCAATTGAACCCGACGCCTCGCGGCTGATTCCATTCTCGCCTCATCGAAGGTACGAGCGGCGATTCCATAGTCCTAATTGAACGGGAATTCGATCTCGATGGATTGAGGCGCGATTTACCTGTCTATCTATATTTATCTCTCTATCTTTAGATGCCCGCGATGAAGCAGCGTCGCAACCCCGCTGGAGGACGAAATACAGGGGTCTCTCCACTGCGGCGGCAAAAGTGCGCCGCCTTCGGTCGAGATGACGTGGTTTAGCGGGTGGTCGATGACGTGGTTTGGGGCTTCGGGACCGATTGCGCCTCCGCAACTCCCCGGTTCAGGTCAAGTTTACGTCTGCGCGGGAACCCCGCTGGCTCGCAGTCCGGCAAGAATCTGCGTCATGAAGTCGTTGGCCGCGCCCGGGCTGTTGGGCAGAAAGATGGTATTGCTGCCGCCCCGCGTGCCGATGTCGCGCAGCGTGTCGAAGTACTGCGTCAGCAGCACCAGCGCCATTACGTCTTCGGCCGTGGAGCCGGGAACGGACTCCCGAAAGTTCTCGATCGAGGCTCGCAGACCGTCGATGATGGCCTGCCGCTCGGCGGCGATGCCCTTGCCCTGCAACGCCTTGGACTCGGCCTCTGCCTCGGCCTGCTTGACCTTCAGAATCTTCTCCGCCTCGCCGCGGGCCTGCGCCGCCACCTGCGCCCGCTGTGCCGCGTTGATGTCGTTCATCGCCGTCTTCACCTTGACGTCGGGGATGATGTCGGTGACGAGCGCCGTCAGAATGTTGAAGCCGAAGCCCGACATGATGGAGTCCAGCTCGGTCTTCACATTGATGGAGATGCCCGACTGCTGCTCGAAGGTCTCGTCGAGCGTCAGCTTGGGCACATGGCCCAGAATGCTGTTGAAGACGAACGACTCGATCTGCTTCTGCGGCGCGCTCAGCTTGTAGAAGGCGTCGTAGATCTTGTCGTCGAGCACCTGGTACTGCACCGAGACCGGAATCTGGACGAAGACGTTATCGTGCGTCTTGGTCTCGACCGAGAACTGCGCCTGCTTCACCTGGAGGTCCACGAAGAAGACGCGCTCGGCGTAGGGAATCAGCAGATGCAGGCCGGGCCGCACGATGCGGTTGAACTTGCCGAAACGCTCCACCACGCCCGCCGTGTAGGTGCGCACGGTAAAGAGAGTTTTCAAGACGGTGACCAGCACCACGATGGCGGCGAAGATGAGCAGGACCAGCAGAAAGGTATTCAATGCGTCCATAGAGAAAACCTCGAAGTGAAAAAAGCCTCGCAAGCGAGCATACAGGAGCACATCCGACCGAACCACCCAAACGCACGTCATCTCGACCGGAGCGAAGCGCAGTGGAGAGACCTCTGTATTTCGCCTCTCCCCCACAGGGTTGCAACGCCGCTCCACCACAGGCAGCAAGACGGCCGTGGGCAACAAATCCTTTTAGGGAACCTCTGATTGAGTCCGGTTTTTGTTAAGGGCACGGCTTTAGAGCCTGTCCTGAGCGAAGCCGAAGGATGCCATAAGTGACTTGTCTGCAATGCGGCTTTAGCCGCTGAGGGAATGCTCAGGACTTAATCAGACCATCCTTAGAGCGGGTTTTCTCCGGATGTAGCTTTGGTGATGCGAGCAAAACGCAGATTCCCTTCGGGAATGACAAACGAAAAGAGTGGCCGCGCCTATTTTCCGCGCTCTGCTGACAGCAGTCGTCAGCAGGGCGGCGGTACGATGGAAGTTATGGCGACCCACTTTTCCGGCGAGGCCCTGAAGTTTCTCCGCGCCTTGAAGCGCAACAACGACCGCGACTGGTTCGCCGCCCACAAGCCCACCTACGAGCGCGAGTTGAAGGAGCCCATGCTGGCCGTCATCCGCGAGGTCAACGACGCCATGCTGGAGTTTGCCCCGGACAACGTCCGCGCGCCGCAGAAGGCGATCCTGCGCATCTATCGCGACATCCGTTTCAGCAAGGACAAGCGCCCGTACAAGATTCACCAGGCCGCGTGGTGGGCGCGGCATGGGTTGGAGAAGACCTCGGGCGGCGGCTTTTATTTCGATGTCAGCGGCACCGCGGTCACGCTCGCCGCCGGCGTCTTCATGCCTCAACGCGAGCAACTGCTGGCCATTCGCCGCTACCTCGTGGAGCACCACGCGGAGATGCGCCGGTTGCTCGCCGGAAAGAAACTAGCGAAGCTCATGCAGCCGATCGACGGCCAACGCTTGACGCGGCCGCCCAAGGGCTTCTCCGCCGACGACCCGGCACTGGACTTGCTGTTGGCCAAGCAATGGGGCGTCGAAGCCACGCTGCCCGCCGACTTCGCCACCCGCCCCACGCTGGTCAGGGACATCATTGAACACTTCCGCCTGGCCGCGCCCCTCGTCGCTCTGCTCAACGCCCCGCTCGCCCCCAAACCCCGCAGGCCGCTGTTCTAAGGAAGGCCAGATGGAGTAGGTGGTGATTCGGGGAAACGCGGATTCCCTCCGGGAATGACAAACAAAGAAGGCTGCGTCCGAGCAAACAACGAACGATATAGCAAATCGTTCTTTCCGATACGCAACCCGCGCCCTGTCGCTCAATTGGGGCTTGACATGTATCCGCAACGGATATAGTGTTCCAGCATGCTGCCGAAGAACATGGCGAAGAAGAACACAGCCCAGGCTCCGCTGACTCCCGCGGTGCTGCATATCCTGCTGGCGCTTTCGGCGGGGGAGCGGCATGGGTACGGAATTATGAAGCAGGTGGAGGCGGACTCGCTGGGCAAGGTGAAGATGGGCCCGGGGACGCTGTATGGCTCGGTGGGGCGGATGATGGAGGCCGGACAGATTCGGGAGAGCGATAAGCGGGTCGATCCGGAGATGGACGACGAGCGGCGGATCTATTACGAACTCACGGGCGCGGGTCGGGCGGCGCTCGAAGCGGAGCTGAGGCGGTATCGCGGCGTGGTGGCGGTGGCGGAAGGACGGTTGGCGTATGGCCGGTGACCTCGCGCGCCGGCGCTGCCGGACGTGGTATGCGATGCTGCTGCGGCTGTATCCGCGGCCTTTCCGTGAGCGGTTCGGCGAGGGAATGGCGCAGACCTTCCACGACCTGTGCCGGGAGCACAAGGACGCCGGGCGGGGACTGTTCGTGTTTGTAGTATGGGCCTTCTGCGAGACGTTCGGGGGAATCGTTATGGAGAACATCATGCGTATGAACCAGATGGGAAAGACGATGCTGCGCGTGGCGCTGGCGGCGCTGGCTCTGTTGATGGTGCCGCTGGTGGCATCGCGGGTGGTGGAGGGATGGAACTGGCCCGCGGGAGCTTTCGTGCGCGTCTATATCCTGTTCTTCGCGACGGGGATGGCGTATGCGCTGATCGCGAGAAAGATGGGCGCGTGGACGTACAAGGCGGGCGTTGGTCTGGCGCTGTTCGGGGGGTTCGCCCTGGGCTGGTCGACCATGGTCCAGACGGCGGACTCGGGACATCCGGAGCGCCTGTGGTATCTCAGCGCGCTCGCGGTAGGGGTCGTTGGTGCCTTGCTGGCGCGGCTGAAGGCGCGGGGGCTGGCGCTCACTTTATTCGCGATGGCGGCGACGCTTGCGCTGATTGCCGTGATGCTGCCTTCGGGCGCTCCACCCGACATGGCGCGAAGAATGGCCATCGGGCACGGCGTCTTCGTGGTGTTGTTCATCGCGTCGGGTCTGCTGTTCCGGCAGGCGAGTCTGGCGAGATTGAAGTAAGACGATGGGTGGAGTATCTGAGGCCTCTCAAGGAAGGCTGATTCGGTCTTCAAACATTCCCTCAACGGGCTGCGGAAAAGGTTCGGATAGAACGAAAAGCGTACCCCAGGGGCTAAAGCCCCATGGCAAATGAAGCTGTTATGGCACGGCTAAAGCCGTGCCCTTAACAGAACCGGAATCTTTGCGCAGCCTGTGAAGCTGTGCCCTTAGCAAAGCCAGACTTAATCAGTGGTGCCCTACAGGTTCAGCGTTACCGTGGCGTTATCGACCACCGTGTCCCATCTGGCATCCTCTTTGCCGTAGGCGTCGTTCCAGCGCCACCACTTGTAGCGCGGCGTCTGCGGATAACCCTCGGGCAAGTCTTCCCAGTCCTCCTGCCGCCCCAGGGGCGTAAGGTCGAGGTAGCTCCACACCGTGCCCATGGCCTCGTCGCCGCGATTATTGGTGTAGTAGGTGCGGAAGATCCTGTCGTTCTCGTCGCGGAAGAAGACGTTGTGCCCGTGCCACTCGTCGACGCCGAAGTCCTTATCGAATCCGTCGGTGATGGTGTACCAGGGAATCTTCTCCCAGCCCATGCGCTGCTTCAGGCGGGCAAGGTTCTCCTGCGATCCCCGCGACGCGAAGACCAGGGTTGTATCGCGCGCGTTGACGTGCGAGAGATGCGAGACCTGGTCCGCGAGCATGGAGCAGCCGACGCACGCGTGCTCGGGCCAGCCGTAGACGCCCTCGTCATAAAAGGCGCGATAGAGCACAAGCTGCCGGCGGCCCTCGAAGAGATCGAGCAGCGAGGCCTTGCCCCGCGGACCTTCGAAGACATACTCTCTCTCGACCGCGAGCCACGGCATCCGCCGCCGCGCCGCCGCCAGCGCGTCACGCGAGCGGGTATGCTCCTTTTCCTTGAGCAGCATCTCCTGCCACGCCTTCTGCCATTGCTCCGCCGAGACCACTGGCGGCTTCTTCATTGCCGCAATCTGCTTATTGCTCTGCTTGTCGTTCGTCATGACTTCCTCCCTGTTCGCGCTCGCGCGCTTTGCTGTTTCGGAACCTGGTAACGGCGAGCGCGGAGACGCCGCCCGTCGAGAGAACACCTGCCGCAATCCAAGCCGCGGTCGCCATGCAGAAGGGGCACATGGCTACCTGCCTGCCCGCTCGGCGGCGGCGGTGCGGATACGTCCGATCAACTGCGCCCAGCCTTCATCCACGCCGCGCTCGTGCTCCCCGACCCAGCCCATCGCGCGGTGCACAAAGCGCATCCGCGTGACGCCGTTCTCTTCGGTGAGGCGATATTGAAGATTCGACACGGCGGGGTTCGACATAAAGAGCGGGCCCGAGATCTCCAGCAGCGACGATGGCCTGATGGCCTGCACCGTTCCCCAGAAGTGCCCGGTCTTGTTGCCGAGGTCGCGATACCATCGCCCGCCGGGCCACGCTTCCAGCACCATCGGCATCGGTTTTTCGGGCGTGGAGTTCAACGGTCCCATCTGTTCGAGGATGGTCTCGAAGACAATATCGATGGGTGCCGCAATCTCCTCTTCCTTAACGATCTCGAAGGCCTCGAGTACGCCTTCCTTTACAGTGGCTGCCATTAGTCCTCCTTCGGGTTGGGGCCGTCGTCAAGGCGAATCATTCGTTCCAGTGCCTTGCGCTCGGCGCGCTGCTTGATTTGGACAATCTGGTGCGTCCAGTGGCGTTCGAAGATCTTGACCCAGTCGTGCACCGGTTTCAGGCCCTCCGCATTGAGGCGGTACATGCGATGCTGTCCGCGCTTGACCACCGTGACGACGCCGGCCTTGCGCAGTGCCCCAAGGTGCTTGGAGACGGCGGGCTGGGCCATCTTCATGCGAACGATGATCTCGTTGACGGCGTATTCCTGCCCGTCGGACAGCACGGCGATCACCTCGCGCCGCCGTGGTTCGGCAATTGCCTTGAAGACATCCGCTGGATTCGCCGTTCGCATCATGGAGTTAATATATTCCTGTTTAGGAATATGTCAAGCGCCAAAAAACAAAAAGATCCGGCAGAGGAATGCCGGAGTTCAGCCCGTTCCCCGGCGGCGCCGCTTTGATATTCTTCTCTCTGAAATCCGGGGGTGGCTTATGGCTCAGTGCACGGGCGGCATCGGCAATGTGACGCCCAACGCGGCGCTCGTCGAGATGGCGATGGCCTACTCCCGCAGCCGCATCCTCTGTGCCGCCGCCCGGCTCGGCGTCGCCGATGCGCTCGGGAATCACGCAGGCGGGGCAGACGAATCATGCGATGTTGCTACTGTAGCCGAGCGTTGCCACGCCGATCCCGACGCCCTCTTCCGCCTGCTGCGCGCGCTCGCCGGCATCGGAGTCACCGAGGAGACCGCTCCCGGGCGCTTCCGCCTCACCGCCTTCGGCATGCCCCTGCGCAAGGATGCGCCCGACTCCGTCTGGCCCGCCGTCGTCTTCTGGGCCGACCTGCTCGCCGATAGCTGGTCCCTGCTCACCGACTGCGTTCGCACCGGGCGGCCCGCCGCCGAGGTGCGCTCGCCGAACATTCCCTCGCGCTGGTCGCAGGACCCCGAGGCCAACGCCATCTTTCGCGCCGTCATGGGCACGGCTCCGGCTGAGGACTACGACCCCATCGCGCAGGCGTGGAATTTTTCTGCCGCGAAGGTCGTCGCCGATCTCGGCGGCGGCGGCGGCTCGCTTCTGCTTGCGGTGCTCGAGCGCAACCCTCATCTGCGCGGGATGCTGGTCGATCGCGAGGAGAGCATCGACGCCGCGCGGTCACGATTTGCCGGGGAGGCGCTCTCGTCGCGCTGCGATCTGATCGTCGCCGATCTCACGCAGTCCGTGCCCGCGGGCGCCGACGTCTACATGCTCAAGCATGTACTGCACGGATATCGCGACGCGGACGCCATCGCGCTTCTTAAAAACTGCCGCGCCGTCCTTCCGCCCGGCGGCGCTCTGCTGATCGTCGAGTTCGTGCTGCCCGCGCTCGTCTCCAGGGCCGATCCGCAACTGGAGGGCCGCCTGATGAGCGATCTCAACATGCTCGCCGTCACCGGCGGTCGAGAGCGCAGCGAGCGCGAGTGGAGCGCGCTGCTCGAAGCCGCGGGCTTCCGCCTCGCCGGGGTCTACCCGGTCGGCGGCGATACGCTGCTGGTTCGAAACGTGGGAGTCCTCGAAGCGAGAGCGGCTCAGGCGCTGTAGTGCGCCATCACGCGCGCCACTGTGCCCGCGGGCGACAGCTCCATGAACTCTCCCGTGTGCGTGCCCTTTTGATTGATGTAGTAGAGCACCACGCTGCGGACGCCGCAGAGCACATCTTCGAGTTCGAAGCGCAGCTCCGGATAAGCGGCCAGCCCGCGCTCGAAGTACGCTCGCAGCGCCGTCTTTCCGATGACCCGGCCATCGGGCCTGCCGAGCAGTTGCGCAGCCGCCGGGGAGATCAGCTCGACGTCTTCCTCATAGTGGCCGAGGATCGCCTCCAGGTCATGCGCATTCCAGGCCGCGATCCAATCGCTCGCGAAACTTCGGGCCTCCTCCGCCGTCATGAGTGGCTTCCTCCGCTCGGCCGCCGCCTCATGTCATCTCGACCGGAGTCGCGCGGTTTATCGCGCGGCGCAGCCAAGACCCCCCGGATTTCATCATCAAAACTCATCGTCATCATATTCCACCACCACCGCCTCCACCTCGGCTGAAGCGAGCGAACTCATGCCGTTTCCCATTCCAAAGATGGAGGCGAACTGCGGCGACAGCGGAGTCGGCGCAATCGGAAGCTGTAGCGGAACCGGCACAAAGTGCGGCATGCCCCCGCCTTGCGGCAGCCCGGTTGAATGAGCGCTCCAGATCGGTCGGCGGCGGCCCAGGGACGGAATCCCGGTTCTGGAAAAGGTCAGGGTTCTCATCTGTCCCGTCATCGGATCGCGGAACCGGATCGCGGCCCGCGTGATGCGCTTTACCGTGATCCCCAATCTCAGAAGGTGCGCGATGACCCCGTGGATCGTGAGGGTCTCGTCCGCTCCGGAGGGCCGGAAGCGAGACGACTTCTTGATTCCCACCCTGGGGTTCTGGTCCGAGTGGTGGGCGGAGATGCGCGATCTCCGGCTCGGAGGCCCCTTGATCGGCGATCGGGAATGAAGCGGCGGCTGCGATCCACCCGGCGAGCCGAACTGAAATCCGGACGGGAAGTGCGGAGCGAAGCCGCTTCCGCTTCCGAACGGGGAACCGAAGCCGCCGAACGGCGGCGGGCTGGAGCCGAATGTCGAATTGAAGTTGAACTGGGGCGGAGTGAACTGCGACGAGGTGAAGTTGAACTGCGGATGTTGTACCGGCACCAGAGCGAACGATTGCGGCTGAAACGGCGGCGGACCCAGCAGTTGCGGCATCGGGAACCCGCCGAAGCCCGGCGGCGCGAAGGGCACGGTCTCGGGGGGCGCGCTGACATGAGGGATATTGAGGAAGACGTGAAGCAGATGTTCCCCCACCGACTGGCTCACGGTGCCGTTAAAGCCGTAGGTCGCGGGTCTCAGCCCAAGCGCATACAGAATGGTAGTCACCTGATCATCGGTCAGATCGATTCCGTGGAACGGCCCTCGCGCCTTCAGATTGAGCTTCGTCCACTTCCGGCAGGCCTCGTCTCCACCCACGTTGCGTTTACTGGGCATCTTGCCGACGAAGATCTTCTTCAAGTCCAGGCCCATCTCTTTGAACCGCTTGCGAAGCTGGCTCTCGTGGTATCTCTGGAAGCGGATCTCGCGATCGATCAGCGCAGCATCGAAGTCCGGCGCGACGCCGCTCGATACGCTGCTCAGCGTCGAAATATTCATCGACGGATAGGTGATCTCGGCAACGTTGGTCTGAAACATCCAGCCGATCTTCTGCGTGAAGATATGTTGCGAGCTGTCGGAGGCCGTCAGATCGAGCCACGCCACCTCCGCGCCGTTGTACGTCAGCACGATATCCGGCCGCGTCCCGCCCTTGACGACCTGGAAGGCGATGTCGTATCCCCCCGGCGGTGTCACGCGGTAGGGGCTTCCCTTGACGCACACCAGCGATTCGATCACGTAGCCGAAGGCCGCCGCCGTCAGGGTGGAGTGCCCGGTGAGAAGATACTGATCCCACAGATTTACCCAGTGAGCGGTATGCCCATCCAACTGCGCAAGCACTCCCAGGCCCGGGTTTTGCAGAGCATATTGATACGCCTTGTCGACGGCGTTCTTCAGGGACTCGATAAAGGCGTTGATCGCGGAGGCGTGCGTCCCGGCCGAATCGACACGCTTTACGGTGACATTGGCAAAGGCGGGCTGCACCACGCCGGAGAAGGCGGAGCCCGCCCGCGCGTTTGGCCCCGATGGCCCTGATGGCCCCGGCAGCGCAGACAGCCCCGGCTGCTGCGGCCGCCACGTCACCCGCGGCGGCGCGGGAAACGCCGCTCGCAACTGCATCGCCGCGACCCGCGGATCTCGACCGGCCGCGTGGCGGCCTGAAGATTGTTTCGGTAAATTCAAGTCACCAAGTTACCACCATTCCCCGCAAAAGATCGCGGAAACGGCTCGGCCACCAACCCACGTCATCTCGACCGCAGCCACACGGTTTTATCGCGCGGCGCAGCGGAGAGACCGCTGTATTTTGTCTTTGCTCTTGTCTTTGCTCTTGTCTTTGCTGTTGTCTTTGCTCTTGTCTTTGCTGTTGCTCTTGCCTCTGGGTACGCCAAGGCTTCAGCCTTGGCCCTCTGTCGCGCCGCAAAAACAGGGGCTTTAGCCCCTGGGGTATGCCTTCCGCGCTACGCCCGCAATCTGCGGGCTCACCACCGGCAGCGGCGCGGTGATCCGCTCGTACTCCACCGCCGAAAATCCAGCCCGCTCCAGCTCCCGCCCCGTCTCCCGATTGGGGTGGCAGCCATCGCCCATCCGCTTCCACAACGGCAGCACGAAATTCTGAATCCGCCGCAGCCTGCTCCCCGGGGGCGCGGCGACGTGCTCGATGAAGACCAGCCGCCCGCCCGGCTTCAGCACCCGCAGCACCTCGCCGAGCGCGCGCTGCGGGTCGTCGATGCAGCACAGCACCAGCGTGCAGATCACCGCATCGACGCTCGCGTCCTCGACCGGGAGATCGTACGCCGTACCCATGCGGCAGTCCGCCGCCATCCCCAGCCTCTCGGCTTCGCGCAGCAGATACGGCCGCATAAACGGATTGGGATCGATGCCGATCCACCGCACCCGCTCGCGATCGAGATAGCGCAGATTCGCGCCCGTCCCCGGCCCCAGTTCGACGACCGTGCCCTCAAGCCCCGCGAACAGCCGCTGCTTCAGGCCGGCGGCGAACCGCTCGTAACGATGATTGCGCGCCATCGCCCACGTAAAGACGCGCTGCCCGAAGCCCGCCGCAGGTCGCTCCATACCGCCCCTATTCTCTCTATTCTCAAATCCTACGCGGCGGCGCGCCGCATCGGCATGAGCGTGAAGGCACGCCGATGATACGATCTTCCCTGCCCGCAGCCGCCCCGTGAGCCTTTGTCGCTACTAAATTGCCGAGGAAATACAAACTCTTTATCTACTAATCCTGATCCTTCGGAAGGCTTGAACAGCGTCTGCAATCTGCCCTCCGAGCCACCCGGCAGCCAAAGCGACGATGGCGCTTAGCAGCACGACGATTACACAAGCGAGAAATTCGTACCGGTTTGAGACGCCCCGGTAAGCGAACTCCGTAAAGCCGCTTCCAGAGCGCCACACATGACCCTGCAAGTCGAGAACCGTCGGATTCAGGATGTTCCTGCTTCTCAAAAGCTCGAGTGCCATCATTGGCATCGACGCAATAAAAACAGCGTAGGCAGTACCGAGACCAGGAGAGCTTGAGCCTCTTCTCCTCATCCAATAGCCAACGCCGAGTTCCAAAGGAAGGTAACTCTTCCAGAACAAGCTGTAGTTTTCCGGTGACATTGCACGCATTGTGTTCGCAGTCAGTCCAAGTAGAAACCATACGGCCAGTAAAAGCGCAGCCCCTGCCCAAACGGGAGGCTTTCGAACTCGCTGATACAAACCGGAGCACAACACATTCCACACGATGGACGGCGTAACTGGATCCCTCTCCAACAGCGAGGAGAGCTCAAGTCCGTACTTAGATCTCCACTCAGCGGGGAAGATCTTTAACAGCGCAGCAATCAAGTTCCGGTTATGCATGGGAACGTAACCTCCTGAGTGCAACTGCTGATAACGCGCGCAGTTTAGCGAGTTGGGTGCGCAGATGAACCTCACCGCTTTCAGTCAGCTTGTAGGGGCGTTGGCGCCCTTGCTCTTCACACGGAGCAATCCAACCAGTTTCTACAAGTCGAGAGATTGCTGTGTAGAGTGTCCCAGGACCCAATGTTACATCTGCTATGGCGCGTATGTCGGCCATGATGGCATAACCATGCTTAGCGCCACTGGTCAGGCTTGAAAGGATCAAAAGCTCTGGGTCCGACGCATGTCCCTTGTCTGGTCGCCTCGCCATAGTACGAATTACGATATAGAGGAAATCTTCTACGGTCAACACTCAACTCAAGCAATATTTTTTATGTCCTGAAAAACCTCCAACCAAAGCCAGGTGCTCGCCGAGATGAACAAATTCATGGACTCGCTGCGATAGGGCGCATTGGGACCATCCCGATCAGCACACAGGCCTCGCGGCAGCCCCGGCCTATACTGAGGTGTGACGGCAAGGCCAACCATCTCCTCCGGGAATCTGCTGCGGACAGCGCGATCTTTTTTCCGACCGTCATCCCAATCTTTTGTTAAATCTTTCTTAAAATTATTTCTTCTCGGCCTCGTCGCGCTCTGGTCGCTCGCCGTGCTGCTGCTCGTCGCCGCACGCTGGGTCGATCCGCCGACGACCGCGATGCACGTCCAGCGGCGCTTCGAGTCGCTGATCGACGGCACGCCCTACCGGAAGCGCTACCGCTTCGTTCCCCTGCGGCAGATCTCGCCGAACCTTCAGCACGCGGTCATCGCGGCAGAGGATGCGCGCTTCTATCAGCATCACGGCTTCGACTGGCACCAGATCCACCTCGCCGCCCAGCAGGACATGGAAGGCGGCCGCCGCCGCGGCGGTTCCACCCTCACGCAGCAACTGGTCAAGAACCTCTTCTTCGGAACCGGCGGCTCCTTCGTGCGCAAGGGCGCGGAGTTTACGCTGGTGCCGGTGGCCGAGCTGGTCCTCGGCAAGCAGCGCATTCTCGAACTTTATCTCAACGTGGTCGAATGGGGCCCGGGCGTCTACGGCGCGGAGCCGGCGTGCCGCCTCTACTACCGAACCTCCGCGCGCGGCATCGGCCGGCAACAGGCGGCGCGGCTGGCTGCGATTCTGCCCGCCCCGCTCCATCGCCGCCCCGAGCGCATGAACAGCTACAGCGCCGTCATCCTCCGCCGCATGGCCCAGATGAACTGGTAGCCGCAAAGCAAGGAGCGCATCGAAGTCCACGCAATGATCGAGGAATCTCTCAAAAAAATATGGTATTTACTCTTGCCCATTCTCTAGCACCCCGGACGCACGTCATCTCGACCGGAGCGCCGCAGCAATGCAACGCACGTCATCTCGACCGGAGCGGCGGGGTCCCCGGCGAGTCCGCACTTGACTCGCTGGGGTGCAAGCGAAGCGGAGTGGAGAGACCCCTGTATTTCGCCTTTGTCCTCGCACGATCTCGAGCAGCCAATAGCAGGTTTAGGCAGGTTCTAAGAGACGGCAGACTCTCCGGCAAGCACGCGAGCCGCCTCCGCTTGAGGGCGCATCAGCCAATACAAAGCAACGAGATGCGTAATCATCAGCATCGGCACGTAGAGGATCGGGATCACGTAGGCCGCGCCCAGTTGCCCCGCGACCGCAGGCAGCCCGCCCTGCATGGCATGGGAGTAGGCGAAGATAAGGTCGGTCACTCCCACAAGATTAAAGGCGGCGACAAACATCCAGAAGAGCGGCCGTATCCTTACCGTGAGCAGCGCCAGGATGGCGAGCACGCCGGTGGCGAAGTCGCCGAAGGCGGCGTACGTGGCGAAGGTGGCGGGCAGGTTCGCGCCGACGACGCCCGGAAGGAGAAACACCAGCCCGAAGAAGCGAAAGCTGTGGAAGGTCGCAATCGCTCGCTGCGCTTCGAACCGGCCCATCGATTTGAGCCTGGGAAAAAGATACACGCGGAAGCAGAGCAGGCAGGCGACATAACCGAGGACAAGCTGAATCTGAAAGATGATTTGCGGTGACATTGGATTCTCCTGCCGCATAGGATTATATGAATCATCCTATAGATTCAGTTTTTTGCACCGGAAAGCAGACGGGCGGATCCAGCCCGCGCCGTGGGATGATCGCCGGCATCCTATAATGTGCCATGCGCTACCAGCCCGACCACAAAGCCGAAACCCGGCGGAAGATCGTGAAAGACGCGTCCCGCCGCGTTCGCGCCGAGGGCACCACCGGCGCCGCTGTCTCCGCGGTGATGCGAGACGCCGGCCTGACCCATGGCGGCTTTTACAAACACTTCGGAAGCAAGGACGAGCTGATCGTCGAGTCGGTCGGCGAGGCCTTCACCGAAGCAGGCGAATGGCTGACCCGGATAGCCAGGCAGGCGAAACCGGGGACAGCGTGGAAGGCGATCGTGAAGGCTTACCTCAGCCTCGAACACTGCGACCACGCCGCGAGCGGCTGTCCGCTGGCAGCCCTCGCGCCCGAGCTGGCGCGCTCCGATCGAGCGATGAAGGGCCGCATCTTCGCCGAACTCGCGGGCTACAAAAGCAGGCTGCAGCCGCTCATGCCGGGTCGGCGAGCGGCCGACAAGGAGCGTGCCTTCTTTGCCATCTTCTCCACGATGGCCGGAGCCATTGAAATCGCCCGCATGCTGCCGGAGCCCGCGATGCGCGAGAAAGTGCTGGCGACCGCAAGAGATCTTCTCCTGCGCAGCTTTTGATCAGACTGCATGTCGCAGGTCTGTCACCGAGCGGCGGGACGGGCGGCGGGACGGGCGGCGGGACGGGCGGCGCTGCCGCGTCCACCCAACGCGCGGCCTTTGATTTATGTCTGGGTTTTATAGCTTTGGAAGAGCTCGACCTCGGCGTTGCGGCGAGCGAGCAGGCCGGCGACGACGACTCCGCCGGCGTGGTCCCAGAGGGGAAACTGTCCGGCGGCGCGATCGAACTCGCCCGCGTTGACGTAGCGCAGCAGCGTGGAGCCGAGCAGCCTCGCGCAGCCGAGGTTGAAGACGAAGTCGACCATCGCATCGAACTGGCACTGCGCGATGGGGATGGTGACCGCGCGATTGACGCAGGCCACCGCTCCGGCAACGTCGCTTTCAAGCAGAAGGTTCGCCTGGTCCTGGGTGATGACGAGGCCGCCGTGGACCTCGCGGCCGGTATGGCCGTAGCCGATGGTCCAGACGCCGACCTGGTCCTGGTAGGCGGTCAGGCGCAGGCCCTCGAATCTTTTCGTCAACGCAAAACCGGCATCGCTGTAGGTGAGTTTGGCCACGGAGGTTCACTCCTCTTCCCGAACGCAGGACAGGTTAGCATGAACCGGGCGATGGGGCGAGAGTCTATCTTGAGTTCCTTGGAATGCGTTGGAGAGGAAGGACAAAGGCGAAATTACTGCCGCAGTTCAACCACCGTCGCCCCCTGACCGCCTTCGTTCTGCGGCGGCTCGCTGACAGTGGTGACGTGCGGATGCCCGCGCAGGTACTCGCGCAGCGTGCGCCGCAGCACGCCCA
Organism: Acidobacteriales bacterium 59-55; assembly: GCA_001897435.1. GTDB lineage: Bacteria > Acidobacteriota > Terriglobia > Terriglobales > Acidobacteriaceae > Edaphobacter. The sequence continues at coordinate 180,421 of MKSV01000002.1, forward strand.
TCCCGGTGCCGTGCACGATGCGGACGCGGGGCAGCCCGGCCAGAAAGGCGCGGTCGATGAAGCGCTCCACCTCGTCGTGAGCCTCGTCGGCGGTGCGGCCGATGACGTTAATCTCGGACGACATAGAGTCGGGGTCCTGCGCAGTCGAGACGGTGACGTTGCCTCGCCGCCGCGCCGCTTCGAGCGGCGTGACCACCTTCACCGATTCGACGCCCGCAATGTCGTCGATGGCGGCGCGCATCTTCATGGGGCCGATGGAGACCTCAAACGTCCGCGCATCGATCACGCGATCGACCCGCGCCTGGCGGCCGAGCGACTTCAGCCGCACCAGGTCGCCGACTTTAATTCCCTTGGGAAGATGAGGCTGGGCGGCGGGATCGTTTCTGTCGGCGCCGGTGTTGTGAGCGACGACGGTCGAGTTGAACTGCTCGGAAAACTCCCGCTTGAGCCGGGCGATCCGCATCGCGGAGTCGCGCGCGATCTTCTGCGACAGCGCCTTGTCGTCGACGGCCTTCGCCGTCTCGCGAAGCTGGTAGGCGAAGTCTTCGAGCAGCGAGTGCAGCTTGACCTCCAGCTCCTTCGTCCGCGCCTTCTGCTCCACGCGGCCTTCGACCTCGACGCGGGCCTTCTCGCGCGAGAGCTCCTGCTCGCGTTGCCGCATCGACTCGCGCTCGCCGATGGCGGCGGTGAGTTGCTCGTGAAGCTGGTCGAGAAACGCCCCGATGTCGGCGGTCTGCGTCGTCATCTGCGCGCGCGCGGCGGCGACGATCGCGGGCGAAAGTCCCAGCCGCGCCGCGATGTTGAGTCCTGCCGACGCTCCGGGCACGCCCAGCCGCAGCTCGTAGGTCGGCGTCAGCGTCTCCTGATCGAAGCCCACGGCGGCGTTGAGCACACCCGCATGATTGGCCGCGTACACCTTCAGCGAGGTCAAATGCGTCGTGATGCAGCACCACGCGCCGGCGGCGAGAAAGTGCGCGGCCACGGCCACGGCCAGCGCCGCGCCCTCTTCGGGATCGGTGGCCGAGCCGAGTTCGTCGAGCAGCACCAGCGAGGAGGCGGTGGCCTCGCGCGAGATGCGTTCGAGGTTGACGACGTGCGCCGAGAAGCTCGACAGGTTGCGCTCGATCGACTGCGCGTCGCCGATGTCGGCGTAGACGGCGGTGAAGAGCGGCAGCGCGGCCTCGTCCGCCGGGACAGGAATGCCCGCCTGCGCCATCAGCGAGAGCAGGCCCAGCGTCTTCAGCGAGACGGTCTTGCCGCCCGTGTTGGGGCCGCTGACGATCAGTTGCCGCGTGCCCGGCGGCAGCACGATGCTGAGCGGAACCGGGCTTGCCGCTTCGCTGCCGGCTTCACGCGCCTCCGCTCTCATGCGCAGCTCGAGCAGCGGATGCCGGGCCGCGATCAGCGACAGTTCGTCCGTGAAGGTGGGGCGGGTGCAGTTGAGGTCGTTGGCGAAGCGGGCGCGGGCGACGTGCGCCTCTGCCTCCGCGAGGATGCATGTGCCCAGATAAATTGCCGCGGCGTTCTCTCCCAATGCGCGGGTCATGGCCACGAGGATGCGGTGAATCTCGGCCTGCTCCTCGTCGAGCAGGCGGACGAGTTCGTTGTTCTGCTCGATGGTCTCAAGCGGCTCGACGAAGACCGTCTGCCCCGACGACGATGAGCCGTGAACCACGCCCGGAACGCGGCGCTTGAACTCGGCCTTCACCGGGATGACGAAGCGCTCGCCGCGAATGGTGATGAGATCGTCCTGCGTACTGCCGCCCTCGGCCAGCGAGCGCAGCGATCGGCGCAGACTCTCTTCGATGGCGCGGTGCTGCCGCTCCATCGCCCGGCGAATGCCGCGCAGCGTCGTCGAGGCGTCGTCGTTGAGCGAGCCGTCGGGCTCGATCTTGCCGCGCAGCAGCCGCAGCAGCGGCGCGAAGTCGTGGTCGAGCAGCGGCGCGGAGAGTTCGGCGATTCCGCCCTTCGCAATCGCCGCAGCAAACGAGGGTGCGCCCGGAAGGAAGAGGCTGCGCCAGGCGGCGACGCGCTCGACCACCACGAGCAGATCGCGAATCTCCGTCGCCTCCAGAGCCGCGCCTTCAATGCGCGCCTCGTCGAGCAGAGCGGTCGCGTCGAAGAGGCCGCGAAACTCGAAGCTGCCGCCGCTCGCGAGCAGATCGCGCATCTCCGCGGTGCGCTGCTGCTGCCGGTCGATCCACGCGAGGCTCGCCGAAGGCTCCAGCGCCATCACCCACGCTCTCCCCAGCGGCGAGAAGGTGCGTCCGGCGATGGCCTCGCGCAGCCGCGGCCACTCCAGCGCAGCGGCGCTCGACTCCGCGAGCGGCGACGAAATCTTCGGCAATAAACCCTGGGGCAACAGCTCCGGAAACAAATCTGGCGAGATCACGTCTATTATCGTAATCGCGCGCGGAACGGGTATCGTAATCGCGCGCGGAAGCTATTATCGTTATCGCGCAGGGAACCGCGGGCTGCACCGTTGCGTAACGGTAAGAGTGAGCAGCAACCGAACACCGGGAGGTGTCGAATGGTCTGTCAGGCATGTGGCAATCCAGTTGAAGCGGGAGTGAACTTTTGTCCCCGGTGCGGCGCTCCCGTTCCCGCACCTGTCCCGCCCGGACCTCCGCCGCCCCCGCAGTACGCGGCCTATCCTCAGACGCCGCACCCGGCCTATGCTCTGCGTCCGCCGCGCGTGCAGCGAAACCTACCGATGCTCGGCATTCTGTGGTGCATCTTCGGGGCCTACCGCGTCATCTCCGGGCTCATCGCCATCTTCGTGCTTCAGGTCTGGTCGTTCCGCAGCTTCGGCGGCGGCTGGGGATGGGGCGGCCACATGGGCCGGCACATGGGACCGCACTGGATGGGTCCAGTCCTGCCGTTCATCGCGCTGATCGCGACCATCACGGCGGTGCTTGCCTTCTTCGTCGGCTTCAGCCTGCTGCGCCGCAGGCCCTGGGGACGCACGCTAGGCATCGTCGTCGCCATCCTGTCGCTGCTGAAGTTCCCCATCGGCACCGCGCTCGGCATCTACACGCTGTGGGTGCTGGTCCCGGCGGAATCCGCCGCCGAATACGAAGCCATCGCAGACCATAGCTGAAGCCCGCGCCACGACCGTCAACCCCAGGCATCGATCCCGCTAAAGAGTCACGTCATCTCGACTGGAGCGGGATCGGAGACGGCGTCGCCATGCAGCGTCCATCGACCCCGCGAGAAAGATCACGTCATCTCGACCGGAGCGCAGCGGAGTGGAGAGACCCTGTAGCTGCCGGAATTATTTTTCAGTAATACAGGCGCTTTTTTTCAATGCTGAAAAATAATTCCTGTATTTTACAGCCCTGAGAAGCCCTGCAAATCGTTCAACTTGAGTTGTCGCAGATCAAGCCGAAGACACCGGCGCTGCCGTACCAGACATTGCCCTCGCCGTCCTCAAACGAGCAGAGCGAATTGAGGTCGCCGTCGACGAAACATTCCTTCTGGCCATGGGCGTCGTGACCGACAATCTGGAAGCTGTTTGACCCCGTCATCACCTCCAGCGTGGTGTCGCTGAGACCAGCGGGTAGAGGCACCTTGCCGCCCAGCAAAATCGTCTTCAGGCCGGTCGCCGGGAAGTTCGGCGGGAGCACGCCGCTGGCCCGGCTGTCGAGGATGCTGAAGCCGCCCGCCGCGAAGGTGCGGCCGGTCGCCAGGGGGATGGTGACCCAGCCATTGGCTACGCTCACTGTGCCCTTGTTGTTGAGCCAGCCGAAGAAGAATGCGTTGGTGTCACCCTCCCATTGATTGTGCTCGCCGTCCTCATAATCGTGGTGGGCGCGGCCATCGTTGCCGACGTATGCGCGGAAACCGTGGGCCGGGTGGCTCGTGTTGACGCCGCTATTGGGAAACGCCAGGCAGATCGAATTGGCGAGCGAGTAGCCCGCAGGAATTGTGATCGCAGCCGAAGCCGCCACGCGACCCTTGCCCCAGCAGACCTTCTCGCCGCCTGAGAGCGTCAACTCCACAAACTTCCACGCGCCCATTGTCGTCACATTTGCGGAGTGCAGCGTGCGCCATGTCAGCGCCGCATAGTTGGCGTCGCCGCGCCATGTCACACCGACGTCGGAGTTATAGACCATGTGCAGCAGGCGGGTTGGATCGGCGTCGCACTGAGAGATGTAGTGCAGATGCTGGTTGCCTTCGATATAGCCCTGTGGTGAGGCCCAGGCGAGCAAATTCGAGGGGTTGAAGCCCGCGTCAGGCATCGAGAACGTCGATCCATCGGCGCCGCTGCCCGAGAAGAACGCGGCAACACCGTCGTCAAGATCAATCGTCGTATATCCGCTGTCGTTGCCCGGCTGCGAACCGGGAACGTCCTCCCACCCGGCCTCTTCCGGGTTACTCGTATCGAAGTAATTGTCGTCGCTGTAAGGCCCGAGCGTGAGTTGCACCGCGCCGGGGATCGGCGAGCGACGAATACTATCGTCACTGCCGGCAGAACTGCCCGCGAGCTGCTTTGTCGCGGTCAATACCTCATAGTCTCCAGCGCATGTGGCGGAGAGCGTGTCATCGACTGTGACGCGGTCACCCGGCTCGATGCCGATAGCAACGTTGCCGCTGCCCGCCTCATCCGTGGCGAAGAGCGGCGCGACCAGCTCGGCTGCAATCGGAGTTACATAGGGCACGGCGTCGGGGCCGAGTGCGCGGGCGCGCTGGTAGTAGCTGATACGGCTCACCTGGTCGTAGGTCGAGACCGCAAAGTCCGTCTCCAGCTTGACCTTGTTGCGCTGCCGTGGAATGCCGAGGCCGACTGCACCTTTGGCATATTGGCTGCGGTGGTGATTGAACTCCGGGGCGCGGTCCTTGAAGCGCGAATAAAGCAGCCCTACCTTGCCGCCCGCGCCTACAAACGAAGGGTAATTCGAGCCGCGCGATTGGAGCGTCATCGAAGTAACTGGCGAGTAACTCGGCACCGTCGCGACGATCCAATCACTGTCATATTTTGTGTCGGTGCCGCCGATGACGATGCGATCGCCAGCAGCGAAGGGATGGGGGTTGAGAGTGTTTACGGTTGGGTTGGTGTGATCGGGCGCTGAGATCGAAGCTATGTCAGCCGCGCTCGGAATGAGAAGGTCGCGGAACTTTGCGACGTAGCGGTTGGCAGCGTTGTGTAGGTCCACGTCATTTGCGGAGAAGCTATCGGCATTCTTGCGGCTGAAAGTAAACACGCTGGCACGCTGCCGGTCGCAGTAGATGCCTAATTGCCCGTTGCGCTCCCTCTGATAGCTGCGAGTTACCTGGAGAATCTGCGAGAGATTCGCCTGTAAACTCGTTTGCTGCGAGAAACTGAAGCTGCCCTGGAAGCGACGGCTGCCGCTGGGCAGTATCTCGTCAAAGTAATTCGCGGCAGCAAAGATCGCGCCCCAATCGAAACGCTTCCTCGCCGCGACCGTGAGATCGTCCGGTCCATTGTTGAGATCGAGATAGTACTCAGGCATCACCTTGCGGCGGAGCAGAATATCGACGTACTGCCACACTGGATTTGTAGTGAATGCATATCCGATCATCTGGCCGGTCGCGTCAAATAACCGGCAGCGGATGCCGCGCCAGAGGCCGATGGGGTTGAGATCGGACCACATATTGGGATCGTTCTGGTGGACGTCGCCCTGGGGATTATTGATGACGAGCTTGAGCATCAGCGTGTAATACGCGATGCGATGGTAGTGCAGCCGCTGAATCCCCGCCGGGAGATACTGCCAGAAGGTATCGACGCCCTGGTCAGGCCCGATGGAAGTAGCAGCCGTTCCGCTTCCGATTACTGCATCGCAGCCACGGTGGAAGTGAAAGTGTGCAGGGTCGTCGTTTTCGCTCGTATAGAGAAGCCGTTGCAGGACCGAGTCCCATAGCTCGTGGCAACCGTCCATCTCGCCCGCGCCCAGACCCCACATACCGATGCGCGTCCAGTCGAGATTGTCGTTGTTGGTATTTTGCAGCATCCGGCCGCCCAGCTTCGGGCCAGTTATCCAGCAGTAACCGTAGTTCCAGGCGATCGCTTGACCCGTAGCTGTCATAGTGCTCGCCTCCGATTGATGACCTGGGTAGGCACAGCAGCGATGGTCTCGGCAAAGTTCTTCTCGTAGTTATTGAGGATGCCGACGTAGTGCTCGATGACCTGGCAGGTCCGATAGCTGTAGAGGCACTCAGTAGGTCCGGTCGCTCCGCAACGCTTCTCGGCCCACATGATCTGGCAGCTCTCCGAGTAAGTCTCAGCCGGACTATCGTCCTGACCGGAGAAGAGCTGCTGCGCGCCCAGCTCGGCGATCCGCGAAGGGACACCTTTGACAGTAAGTGTTCCGTGGACTTCGAGCCACGCGAACTCGCCGCCTGCATTCCAGTACCGATAGATAAAGAAGGCACCTTCGAGAGCGCCGCGACGAGTTACTCGCTCGAAGTCTCGCGCTATCGTGTCTCCACTTACATTTTGCAGCGAGAAACTACCCACGTCTGTCTGCATCGAGCGATAGAAGGTAAAGGTCGGCGCGGCCATCAACCACGGCTCGTAACTTACATTCTGGTCGCTGCCATCTTCGGTGATCGCTGCGGGAACGCCGCTCAACGGCCTGTCTGACCAGTAGTAGATATCGCCATCGACGGTCTGGACGTCGAGTAAGGACACCGGAACAATCTGCGAGCGCGAGCCTCCAGCGGCCGCGCGGTCTGCCGGGTAGACGATCATCGCATCACCTCCAACATGCACCACGTCGCCGAGGCGGCGCTCGCCGCGCCATTCTTGGTGCCGAGCACCACAACCTTTACGCGGTGCAGGTCGAGCGAGACGGTGCCGCGCTCAAATACGTTCTGCGGCCCGAGATCCACCGCCGAATATAGATCCACGGTGCCGAGGACCGTTCCGTCCAACTCAACCTGCACCTGGCCGCAGTTCGACGACTGGCGCATATAGAGCCGGAAGCCATAGCCACGATATTCATAGGTCGCCCAATCGCCAGCGTGGCCGGAGTTATAGAGGATCGAGACCGTTACATTATTGGCGTCAGTCTGCGACTGTTCGACCCAAGTGCCCGAGACCGCGAGCATCTGGTCGCCATAGTCGCTGATCGGCCGCCGCGCGACGGCGTCGCGGTCCCAGTCGTTCGGATACTCGATCATCGGAACGGCAGGGATCTCCTCGAACGTGAGGCCGCGCACGTCGTAGAGGTCGTTGGCGCGCTGCACCATCGGGAAGCGGCCGGTGAAGTGGCCCACATAATGGCGGCCGCCACCGTCCCAATCGACGATGGTGAAGTATCCGTCCTCATACTGCTCAAAAAACTGCTTGATCCGCTGCATGCATTTATAGCTGCGGCCGATCCACGAGAGCTGGAACGTGTGGCCCGTGTTTGACGTCTCGACGCTCCACGGGCGGCCGCCAGCAGGCTTGGCGACGGCGCGCGTGCTCTCGCGGTCGCGCTCGAAGCCATAATCGGGAGTGGGCGAGTCCTGGATGTCATCGTCCCAGGCAGCCGATGGATTGATGATCGCAGTCTCAGGCAAAGTCCGCGCCTCCCGAGTTCTCCGCGTAGCTCTGATTGAGCGCCGCGCGGATGTGGTGTTTGTTATCCATGAAGAGCTGGTAAGCGCCCTTGGCATCATGCGAGTTGAAGGTGAGATTGATGGGCGAGCTGCTGGCCGCCACAGCCCACTTGCTGCCGCCATAGTAGGCCGCCATATCCGAGCGCGTCGCGCCGCCCAGCATCGCCTGCAACGCACCGCTGTGCGTCGCGGCGGCCTGCTGATGCATGACCATCTCGCCGCGCTTGGCGTGTATCCATCCCTCATCGCCGCTGGTCGCCATCGAGCCAAAGCCGAAGATGGTGCCGCCCGAATGAAACTGCGCTGCGCTCATGCCGAATTCGCTGCGGCCCGCGATCTGCTCGCGCGTCAGGCGCGTCTGGGCCGTCGCAATCTCGCTCTTGATGGTGTCGTTGTAGTAGTCGGTGCCGCCGTGCCCCCACTGCCGCGTCGCGATCTTCGCCTCGCGGCTCAGCGACTCGAAGTCGTCGTAAGCCGACTGGTAATCCATCGAGCCAGACTCGTAGGCGAGAAGATCATTCGCAATGCGTGGTTTTACCTGCTTGCGGTCGTAATCCTCTGCCTTACTCTTACCGCCGAAGCCCATGAAACCCATCACCGCGCCGCCGATCGCACCGATGGCCGCGCCGATTGGTCCACCGAACTCCGCGCCTACCTTCGCGCCGCCCAGAGCGCCCGATAGCGCGCCGCCGAAGCCGCCGTTGCTCTCGAACGCAGAGAACAGGCCGAGACCGCCACTGGCAATACCGGCGGTCTTACCGCTGCCGAGCATCTTGCCGAGACCGCCTCCATCCTTCCCGCCGCCGATCATGCTCACCTTCGGCATCTTCACCGCGCCGATCTCTTTATTGAGGTCCGCGACCGACTTGGTCATGCCCGGCAGCGACGATAGTGCGCTCGACACGCCTGCAGCCGTCGAGCCCGGCTCGGAGGCCGCGCTTACTGTTGAGCCGATGCTCCCGATACCGCTGGCGATATCGCCTCCGCCGAAGCTACCGCCGCCCGAGCCAACGCCGCCAGTGATGGTGGCGTTCTGCACATGGATGATCGCCGTGGTCGCGTTGAGCGTGGAGCTGGAGGCGGTGATCCCGCTGCGGGTGCCCCGGCCGAGCAGGTTGCCGATGACGCCGCCATGCACGCCGCCGATTCCTGCATCGCCATAACCGCCGCCGAGCGGGCTGCCGTTGCGCATGTGGACGATGAGTGATGCGGCGATCTTCGCGGCCGCATCCTCTCCCTGCCGCCGCAGCTCGTCGAGCGGGCTACGGAAGAAGCCGCGAAGCTGCCCTGCCAGGCGGTCGCGCATCTGGCGCTGCTGGTCAATCAGCTTGCCGTTCTTGATCTCCTCTGCTGCGATCTCCTGGCGACGATACTGATCCGCATGTTCCGCGTCTCGCGCGCGCAACTCTTCGAGCTGGCGGTAGCGCTCCTGGTACTCGTCGAGGATCTGCTGAGTGCGCTCCTGGTCGCGGCCCACTCCGGCGCGAGCGCCTTCAGCCTCCATCCGTTCGGTCTGCTCTTCAAGGCGACGATTCGTCTCTTGCTTCTGTTGCGCGACGTCCTGATTGATCTTTGCAATCTCGGCGTCGCGCTCCTTTATGGTTTCGAGACGATGTGCATCCTGCGCGTTGAGCTGGCCATAAGCATCCGACCACGCTTTCATGATCTGCGCGACGGCGCGTTGCGCCGAGGCTTCGATTCGCTCGTTTGTCGTCGCGTAGCGGTCGCCACGCGAGGCGTCCATCTGAGCAAGCCGATCATCGAACTGCTGCTGCAGCTCGAGCGACTTATCGTTCGCGGTCTGGTTAGCGGCCGCGCGTTCACTCGCCGCTTGGTCGGGATGCTCTGCAAGCGCGGGATTGCTATTGATGCGGTTGAGTTGGATGTCGCGGTCGGCATCGATACGCGCCTGCCCGTGAAGGCCAGCGGCCCCGGCCTGCTGCATTGCGAGGCCCACCTGGTTGGCCAGCTTGACCGCCCGCTCGCTTGCGTCCTCAAGATATCGAGTATTGATCGACCGAATGTTCGCCGGAATCTCCGCAGCGCGTCCCGCGTTGGTCAGCTCTACGGTCAGCTCGCGGATATCGTCGGAACGCTTGCGCGCATACCGCTCTTCTCCGGTAAGCTGAGCCTGAATGCGAGCGTCCTCGGCCTTCATGATCGCGAGGTTCATCTCCCGATTGCGTAGCGTATTTTTCGTCGCGGCATCTGCCGCAGCTTCAGCCATCTCGCGGTCAAATTGCGATTGTCCGGAGTGAGTCGAGACTATTGCGCCGGGAGCTGCCTCAATCTTTTTATTCCATTCGAGCTGCGCTTGCGCAATTTCTTGGCGCTCGCGCCAAGCCGCATTGATCCGTTCTTCTCCAACGAGAGCACCATCTCGCGCATGATTTGCCTGTATCTGGGCAACAGCTTCCTGCTTCTCCAATTCCAGCAGAGCCAGCGACACCTGCACACGCTGCTCCGTATATTTGAGCGCATCCTTCGACGCGCTCAACTCCTGAAATAATGACGTCCATTGGGTAATCGGGTTCCATGACATGGCTCCCCGTTCCCGGGCCTCGTTTGCCTTTTGTGTCGACTGACTCGCAAGCGTTGTCGATAGCTGCATGCGCTGTATCGCTGTCTCGATATCTTGCGGCTGCACATAGCTTCGCTCGCGCAGCTTCTCCATGGTCTGCGCATATTTATCGGTGGCATCGTCCAGTTCGCGGACCTTGCCAATGAAAGCGACAATCCCGCCTATAGCGAAGACGGTACCGAGCGAAACAGCAGTTGCCGCCGCAATGCCGGCAAGGGATCCCATCGCAAGCGCAAGCACTCCTGTCGATGCGGCGGTCTCCGCCGTTGCCGCGCCAGCTTCAGCCATTCCTGTAGCGATCTTTTGACCCGTTGCAGCTCCGGCCTCGCCCATTTGCGTGAAGCCATCGACAACCTTCTTGCTACTGCCAGCGCCTGCGTCACCCAGCGAGTTGAGACTATTTTTGACCTCTCCGATGGTCTGACTGGAGTTCGCGTCGACGACTTTTACGGTGATCTGTACGGTGGAGTTATCGTTCGCCATTGGCTATTTCCTCCTCTGGAACTTCGCGCCGCAGGCATCGCACTCGGGTGCGAACCGGGTGGGCTGCAGTGCGCCGCAGGCGCTGCACGGTGGATGCTTGGCCTTGAATGCGAGTCGAGCCCGCGAGAGGCAGACCAGGCCCGCGGCCTCGAAGCTCGTGAGCGACTTCACATCGAGCGCGAGACCGGCTTCGTGCTCCGACTCAAGCTGAATCAGGTGGTGCGCGTAATCGTGGTAGCCCGGCGAAAGGGTGAGTGGCGCGACGGAGTCGAGCAGGCGTTTGCGGGTGGTCTCGGAAGCGGACTCAGCCGTGCGCGAGATCCGCGCCCGGTCGAAGTCCTGCTCGAAGATCTCCGCAAACGCCAACATCAACCCCTCCGTATCCCGCACCACATCGATCATCCAAAGACCTTCCACGCCAGCCAGAAAAACAAGAGGACCGCAATGAGCGGCGCGAACACCAGCACACTGGTGGCGCAAAGCACGAAGAGGTCGCAGATGAAGTTGAAGATTGACGGCTCGCGGCTAGGCATCTTCATCCTCATCCACCTTGACGTTGACCGGCACAAACAACCCCTCGGCGGCGGCCACCTTGTGATACATGTCCATATTGGCGACGATTGCATCGCGGTCATCGGTGAGCTGCTCGCCATTGACCGTGTAGCCAGACACCGAGATGATCAGCTCGTCGTAGATCTCGGCGAGCGTGGCCTGCGCGCCCAGCCAGCGCGTCTTCCCACTGCGGCTGCCGCCAACAATCTGTGATCGGCTCGTGTCGCGGCTATAGCGGCGCTGCTGCTCGACGGACGGACTTTTGAGCTGATGATGCAGGCCGGTGTGCTTGAGCATCTTGTTGCCGTCGCGGCCCCAGACCGCGCTGAGCGTCACGATTTCGCTGCCGAGGGTAATGGGGTCATCGTCGCCAGCGGCTGGTCGCTCGACACTGGTGAGGACAATCCCGGCGGTAAGGCGATGGTTCGCGGGGATCAGCTCGCGCCAGCCGTCAAGATCGGTGACACGCCCGTCTCCAGCTACCTTGTAGCCATCGGCGTCAATCAACGCCTGCGTGGCCAGCGCGAGCCGAGCGCCGTTCGAATCGTATGCATCGGTGCGCTTTCCGTTTTGCGTCTCGCTGGTCGAGACGATGTGCGCGAAGTAGTCGAGCCACTGCTTGCGCGAGATCTGCGAGAGCGTGAGCGTGTAGGTATGACCGCGATCTTCGATCACAATGATGCGCGGCTTTTTGAGGTCGATGAGTTCAGATTGCATGGGATTCCCCTTTGGGTGTTGGTGTGATTTTTTCGCTGCCCAGGGTGAGGAACCCTGTCCATCTTGAAACCCGCGTAGCAGGTTGCGGGACTTCCCCGCCGCGAAGTGGTGCGGCAGTCACTGCCAGAAAAATACCCAGGAGCCATCGCCCGACAGCCCCTGGGAGGAGAAAGCTATGCCGTTACCAGATATGCGGCGACATCGTTGATGATGGTGGCCGTCACCGGCTGAACGCCCGCTGCCTGATAGCAGGTCGTCTCGTCGAACTCGACGTTCCAAATGGTCATGTCGCCGTCGAAGCCCATCTTCGTCGTCTTGAGATTGACGGCAGGCACATCGAGCGTGAGCTGCACCGCCGCGCCCGAGTTGATCGCAATTCTGATCGCGGTCTTGGTGTTATTGATCATCCGCGTGAAGACGTCGTCGGTGTCCTTCGAGGCGATGGTCGACTGGAAGGAGAACTTCGGGTCGCCTTTGCGGATGAACGCGGCGTCAAGCCCGATGCCGGTCGCCCGGTGCGGGATGAGCTGATGGTCGAGCTTGAAGGTCGTCGACGTGTGGCGGCCGAGGATCGAGGTTGCCGCGCCGACGTTGCCCCAGAGGTAGTCCGCGTCGCTGCCCAGGAGATAGTCTTCCGTGGGTACGGTCGGCGCGTCGGTCAGGTCGCCGAGGGTGTAGCGGCCGGTGCCGACCAGGTTGTAGTCGGCCATCACCGCGCCCTTGTCCGTGATGGTCAGGGTGAAGTCGTTGAGCGCCATATCCATCAGCGTGTAGGCGAGATCGTCGGTGTCCTTGAGATAGACGCTCGTCGGCACCGCCTGGCGCGTCGACTGGTCGAACGTGCATACGTGCGTGTACGGCGAGGCCGCGCCGGTGACCGTCTCCTTGCCCATCGCAAACGCGAAGAGCCAGCCGGCCAGCCAGGGCGTCAGCTCCGACTTCAGGCCGGAGAGCTTCAGCTCAATGTCCGTGATCTGGCCATTGGTCGCGAACCACGATCCTTTGCCCGAGTACTCCTTATCGGAGCGGCGGCCGGGATTGAAGTCGAGCGTGGCCGAACCGTCGAAGCGCTGGACGCGGGTGAGCGCGGCCTCCGCCAGCGCGCCATTCCAGGCGGCCTGTTTCTGCTCGGACAGGACGAGTGTGCGAAGAAGCTTACTCTGTGGCTCGAAATTAGTGGGCATCGACGATCTCCTGAGTGGCTGCGGCCACGAGCTGCGGCGGTACGGTTGTGGACTGCGGGACGATCTCAAACATCGGGCTGCCGTCGATCTGCTCGGTCGAGAGGATCTTCGTCCACTCGCTGGTGAGCACGCGCTGCGGCTTATCGCCCGCGAACTTGTAGTTCATGTGCGCGTTGGCGATGCGCACCACGCCATTGTCGCCAGCGAAGGCACGGCCAGCGACGGAGAGACGGACGTTGACGAAGTCGGATTTATTCTGCGCGGGACTCATTTATTTCGCTCCAAAGTTTGCATTGACGCCGCTGAACTGCGCGAGTCCGCTGACTGCGATGGTGAGCGCGTAGCACTGATCGACTGGGCCATAGGTGTCCATCACCGGGTTGACCGCGACCAGGCGCGTGGGCTGCGTGTAGACGCCGGGGCTGAGCAACAGCCGAGCCCCTGACAGCTCATCCTGCACGACGGCCAACATCTCCAGCGTCTTCGTGCGCTCGTCGGCCTGGCTCTTGAGGCTCTCTTCAAAGCAGATGATGTCCCAATACAACTCCGCCTCGGCGGTGAGCCGCTGGATGTCGCGGAGATCTGCATAGTTGCCCGACGAGAAGCGCAGGCGGATAGCAGGCGACTTGAGCACGAGCTGGCCGTCCTGGTTGAAGTCCCGTCCGCCGATTGGCGCGACGCTGACATTGCGGCCATAGCTGATCTTGAGCCGGGCGGGCAGCAACGACAGCAGCGCGGCTTCGACCAGGTGTATCTGGACCTTGGTAGCCATCAGACGCCTCCTGGTCCGGCGAGCCCGGCCGCGCGCTTCTGCCTGTCGACGTAGGCGACCACGATTCCGGCCATCCGCGTCGGGTCTTCCGGCCGGAAGATGAGGTAAGGACGCGGCGGGATGTTCTGGTATCGCTCGTGCTGGCGCACCTTGCCGGTGATCTGCTGCCGCGGCCCCTCGAACGCGGCGCTCGCCGACGTCGCATGGCCGCGTTTGTTGAAGATGATGTGGCGTCCACGCCGCATAGCGGTGGGAACGTTGTACGTCTTGCCGTCCTTGCCCTCGACCTCGCGCGTCTTGTAGTAGATCTCGCGCAGCCGCTTATAGCTGTGGCGACCGACCGTGACGCTGCGGCCCGCGATCCGCGCCTGCGGTCCGATGGCAGCGCCACGACGATCTGCGGAGCCGTCCTGGTGCACGCGAGCGTATGCGAGATTGGTGCCGAGGCGAGCGATGCCGCGCGCCACAAACGGCGCGATGGAGTTGATGAGGATGCCGCGATCGATCAGCAGCTTGTGGCCAGCGCCATACTTCTTTGGGTTGCTTCGAACCGTATTCGGCGAGAGCTTCGGCCAGGAGCCAGCCGGGGAGCCCTCCTCGCGAAAGGTCCGACGCACCGACAACAGTTGCGACTGAGCGATCTCATTCATCAGCTCTTCGTTCTGCTGCAGGCTGAGGCCAAAGCGGTCGAGCGCGATGACGACGTGCTCCTGATCGACTTGTACGACTTCGGCGCTCATTTAGTGGCTCCATCCGCAAAGATTCTCGTCGGAAAAGCTCTGCGGATTCGCGGTAACCAGCGCCTCGCCCGAGGACGCCTGCGGTTGCGTCGCGCCGACTGGTTGATCGAGCGAAGCTTTGCCGGAAGCAATGTCCTTGAGGAAGTTGATCGCGTCGAGATATCGCTCAGCGACCGTCTCATCCGGCTTCGTGGTGCGACGCCGGGTGAAGAGCAGGTACTGCGCGATGTCCAGGCAGAGACCCTTGATCGTATTGCTCGACTGCAACGGCGTGACGTACCGCTGCCGGCAGTAGCTATCGATCCGCGCCGATGCCTCGTCCATGACGCCGTCGACGATGGCGGTGTTGACTTCGCCAGCGCCGGGGTCGGCATCCGTCTCCGAATCGTCGGTGAGTTCGACTAACTCACCGGCGGTCATCCGTAGAGGTACAAGGTCGGCTTGGGTCGCGTAGGCCAAGGGTTACTGTGCGGCCTTCTTGGCGTCGGTGCCGTTGAGAGGCGCGACGATCTCTTTGCCAAGGCTCTCGGCCTGCTCATCGGTCAAATGGATCGTGTCACCGGCGGCATAATAGACGCCATCATGCTTGATGCGACGAAGTGCGCGGTGCGTAGGATCGACAACCTTTTTCTGCGATGCCATGTTTTTTTCTCCTGGTGCTTGCTATAGGGAGCGGGCGGAAGTATCTCCGCCCGCCGCCAAGGTTGATGTACGGGTGAGAGGCTTAGCTGGTCGCGATGGGCGTGGTCCACAGATAACCGCAGTCGGATCCGGTGATCTTCTCGTCGGTGTACCAGTCGACTCCGACGATATCTGACTTTGCTGTAGCATCCGGGTGCCGCGCAATCACAACACCATAGCCGTCGATAGTGCCGGGAGCCGAAGTCCAGGTGAACGACTTTCCGAAGCAGAGCTGCTTGGGACCGACGCGACCCTCCGAGCCGATGCCGCCGAGCAAGCCGGGCGCTCCAACGGTCGGAGGCACATAGCCGAGCCATGCGAAATTTGACCACAGAAAGTCGTTCGTCGCAGTGCCATCATTGGTGATGGCGCGACAGACGAATACCTCAGCGACGCCGAGAACTTTCGCAAGCTGGACTTCATCCAGCGGCCCCGTCACAACGTTGTAAGTGAATTTAGCCTGCAGCTTCGGGTGTACGCTCAAGACATTGAACACATCTTCGCTTACAGCAAACAGGTTGGCGCTCTGACCGGTGAGCCGAATACGCGTCTTCGCGTCGGCAACATCTTCCTGCGGCGTACTGTTTGCGCCATCGCTCCACTGTGACGTGCTGCTCAGCGCGAGAACGTTATCCGCTGGATAATTCCCGGATGTGGTCATCAATGCCTTGACACGTATCTCGCGCGCAAGCAGATTCTTATCCTGAAGCATTGCGACGGTGTCCATGTTCATATCGCCGACCGTATAGGTGTCGCGGTCCTCATCAGCAATGTTCGCCTTCAGCGCGTTCGAATGCGCATTATAGTTTTCGGTCGACATCGTGAAGCGAGTCTCAGCGGCCGGGGTGCCGAACGCGCGGAGCGTCTGCTCAGTGACCTGCAGATTCTCCTTACCATAAACCCAGTAAACGTCGGTGCGACGAAGCACAGGCAGACGGGGAAAGGCGCGATCCTGAAACATCGGCGCGTTGCGGTAGCCCTTGGTGAAATTGGAGAGTGCCATGTCAAGATGGCCGGTGAGAGGGGGAACGACTCGCATTGTGCATGACCTCCGAGGTCAGAAATTGAGGCTCCTGCCGCGCTTAGGCGGCAGGGGTGGTGAGGGTGAAAGGATCGACGAAGATGATGCACTCGTCGCCGGCGGCGGCAGGTTTCGACTCGAAGCGTCCGATAACTTCTTCCGCCCCGCCAGCCGTCCTGGTGACCGCAATGACCTGGCCGGTCGCGTTGAACTTGGCATACGTGCCCGGATTGGCAGCCGCACCCGCGATAGCAAAAGCATCGCCGTGGCGGATGACCGCGAGCGCATCGCCGGACGCGGTAGTCTCGGCCGCAATGCCGATGCCCTGCGCGCCTGCGGTAGCAACCGCCGTCGCGCCGCTCTCGTTGGTGCCAGCCTTGACGCCATAGCCGCGCGTAACTGCCGACTCGGCGAGATAGGTCTTGATGTTTACCGGCCCGACCGGGCCAACCTTGCGAAGAGCCATCTGAGTTCCTTCCATGCTGCGAATTTTTGAAGTTCATGGAGGAGGCCGATGCCCTGGCCTCCCCACTCTTTTTGGGTAAATCTAGACCGCGCCTGCCGAGGACGACCCCGACTCCGGCCGCTTGCCCTGGCGTACCAGCTCGCGGTACGCATCGTTGAAGTCGATCTTCTGCTCCTTGGCGTAGGCCTCGACCTGCTCGTTGAAGGTCACGGAGGCCACATCGACTGCGCCACCATTGGTCTCCGGCGTCTTCGGCGTCTTCGTCTCGCTGGTGCCAGAGAATGCGACGTCCTTGGGAACGATCTGGCCGATGCCGTTGAGGATGTCCGCGAAGAGCTGGACCGAGTCCACCTTCTTCTTCGCATCGCCCTCGCCGAACTCGACCTCAGTCACCGCGCCCGACGCCAACGACGAGAACAAGGCGGGAACGCCCATCTTGTCGTAGGCCGGAATCCAGCGCTTGCTGGCCTTGAGGCCGCCGATCAGCGCCGTCACGCGAGCACTCGCGCTGGTGTCGCTGAAAGTCTTCTTGTGATCGGTGAGCTGAGTCTCCAGCGCCACGCGAGCCTCACGCTCGGTCTTGAGCTGGTCCGCGAACTTCGACTCAACCGCGTCGGTCGCGCGCTTCACGGCTGCATCGATCTCAGCCTGGCTAATGACGCTCTCATTCTTCTTCCCGCCGAGATTGGCGAAAAACTCCGCGATCGAATCCTTGACCGTCTTCCGTACCTGCTGTTCGTCCATCTCTTCTCCCTCTGCGAATTCCACTTCCTGATAGTTGTCGTCGCCGAACCGCGCATCGCGCAGCCCCTTGACATGCGGCAGCATCGCGCCCAGAAAGCCCAGGTGGCGCAACTGCAACGTGCCATCGGCCTCACGACCGAAGGCCACAGAACGCTTTTTGAATTTGCCCGACTTGATTGCCTCATCAAACTCGGCGTCGACTTCCCCAGGCAACGCCTGGAGAACATCGCCATCCACGCGCAGCTTCTTCACCCAGCCGAATGCAGGCGCATCCAGCTTCGGATGTCCAACGACGATGGGCGCTTCATGCTTTGCGAAATCGTAGCTGGCGGCAAGCGCGGCGAGCTGCGGCACCGTGAAGATACCCTTGTCGCCATAGTTGCCTGCGCGGAAGATGTCCAGCCATTGACCGTTGAGAGTGCTCACAGAGGCGACGATATAGCGCGTCGAGCAATACGCATTACGCCGCTAACGCTGCCTTCGCAGACTTGGCCGATGGAGCTGAAAATGCAGGTTGGGAGGGTTCAAATCGCGGATAAATGCTTATGCTGCCGCGAGGATTGTGTTGAAGCCGGGAGTCGGGACGTTGTCTTTGACCAGCACCGGAAGCCTCAACAAGCCGTCGTCGCCCGCGTTTTTGTCGATGCTGAGAGCTTCAGCCTCAGTGATCGGCACTACCGAGCAGCGGCAGTTGAATCCACTTGGAGGGTATATCTTCCGCCACACCGGGTCAATCGCCCGCGCGACGAAGAGGTCGATGGCTTCGTGTTCCGGGCGCACGCGATTATCGCCGACCGTCCAGTACTGCCAGAACGGCAGAGCCTCCATCACGCTGGCGTCGGTCATCTGCTCGTAGCGGCCGGCAGAGTACGCCTTTTGCACGTTCGTGTTGAAGACGGTGTCGATCTCGAACGCGTCGAGCGCATCGGCACCGGCCTCGCTGGTGATGTAATTGACGATCTTGCGGAAGTCGCCAGGCGTACCGCCTTCATTGACGACAGTGCCGAGCGCATCGCGCACCTTCTCGATGATGCGCTGGTCGTTGACACCAGCGATAGTGAAGGCGTCGTTGCGATACTGCCGCGTCAGTCCGTCGAACAGATCCTTTGTGACGGGAGTCAAGTTGCGCAGATACTCGATTGCGCCGGTGGGCGGCAGATCGAAGTCGTAATACACCGACGCCTGGCGCGCGGTGAGATCGAGTCCATCGGCGAAGCTGACCAGTCGCGAGCTGGTGTTCAGCCGCAGCGGCTTGTCCGTCTTGGCGCGGCCGCCCTGGAGGACGGTCAGACGGCCGAGGATGTTGAAGCCCGCCTGGTACTCAGCCAGCCGGTCGCCGATGGTGGTCTGCGAGGGATTAGGCATTAGAGGTCGGTCCAGACCTCTCTATGACATGTTGGACAAGCCACTTTGAGCAGCGACTCGTTCATGACGGAACTTACGTACTCTGCCTCTTTACGCGTGAACTCCATCTCGCATCCACAATGTTTGCAGGTCGCGCGATATAACGTTGTCTCCGGAAGAACGCCCTGCCTAATCACTCTCATTGTCCCGGCCCCCTTCGCAATGGCTTCAGCGCCTTCTTTAGTGCAGCGAGATCAGCAGGATCGACAGTGGGAATGCCGAATGCTCCGGCACGATAGATATTTGCAACGAGCGCCTTCGCCGCTACTTCGATAGCGTTTAGGCGTTCGTGCTCGACCTTCGGAACCTGATCCATCGTGCGGAGGTTATGGACCAACAGCCGGAATGAACCGCTCTCAGGTTTGACGCTCATGATCCCGGCCTCACATGCGCCCGCTCCGCGCCCTCGGCAATCTGCGTAATCCGCTGGCGGTACTCGGCCCGCGCCTCATCCTTGAGCTGCGCGAAGAGCGTGTCGAACGCCGCGATCTCGCGCTTGACCTGCCGCTCGCGCTTTTCCGAGAACTGCGGGCTGTCCGGCGCGCCTGCCGGCGTCCTGATGGATGGGACCGGAGCAGCCGGACGTTCGAGCAGCTCGTCGTCTTCCTCCGGTACGTCGACGCCATAGCGGTTGTAGACGTACTTCTTCGTCATCGGCAGGCCCATGCTCTGCAGCGTGTCGTCGACCGTAACGCGAGCGCCCAGGTCTTCCTTATTCGACACATCGTGCGCGAGCTTCGGCATCGGACAGTCCGGCCCAAAGTTCCAGATCACCAGCGGCCGCACAAGCTGGCGGTTGAGCACGGCGTCGATCTGCAGCGTCAACTCCACGCTGCGATCTTCTTTCGTCTGCGCATGCACGTTGCCAAGCGCCTGCGTTCCCTTGCCACCATCGCTGCCGTGGCTGGTAAGCGTCGAGCCGACAATGCGGCGGTAGATCTTCGATTCAAGCGTGGAGTAAAGCCGCTCATAGGTCGCGGGATCTGCAGTGCGTGCACCCTTGAGCAGATCCTGCAATACCTGGAAGTTTTCTGGCACAGCCATAGCAACATTGCTAATCAGTGCCTCGGCAGCCGCTAGGGCCTCTTTCTTCTTGTCATCTGTCGAGCCAGCGGGATAGGTGACGACTGCCGTACCAGGACCGCGTTCGGCCAGGCGCATCCAGAAGCGCTGCGTATTGCGCTTGAACCAACTGGCCCAGTACACCGACCTGAGCAGTGGGCGCCCCATGCGGTTTCCAGCGCGGCTGCGGCTAGTAAAGGTGATGAATTTTGCTTCCGGCATCAGCTCGCCGTCAGGGCTGCTGATGAACTTCTTGAGCCGGAGCTGGCCGATCTGGGGATAGATTGACGGCGCAAACGAGAACAGCTCCTGCGGACGGTCACAGATATCCAGCAGCGATGCCTGTCCCATGCTCGCGTCGAAGAGCATCTCGGAGACAGAGTAGCCATAGAAGGGCGCGTCCAGGAGCGCGTCGAAGGAGTTGCGCCAGTCCGGCAGCGCAGCGAGCTGCTGCTCGACGAAGTTGGCGGCATCGACCGCGAGAGCGGATTCATCGGCAGGCGTGATCTGCATCTGCCGCTTGAGCACCGACAGCTTCATCTCGGCGATCGCATCGCCGACGTCCTCATCCTTCTCCTCAAGCTCGCGATAATAGAGGATCGACTGCGGGCTGTTGTCGATCATCTGTTGCCAGACTACGGTGGGGTTGGCGACACCGGCAAAGGCCGCGGCGAGCCGATAGGTCGACGACTGATTGAGAAACAGGATCTCCGGTGTGACCAGCGCACCCTTCTCAGGGAGCGGCGGCGCGGGATCGTTGGGTGGTGGTGCGAGGATCTCGTTGATGTCAGGCATTAGGCATATCCTTGCGATGGTGCTCCATGTAAAGCTCGTAGAACTTGCCGTCCATACCACTGGGTGTCGAGAACACGAGCACCTTGTGGCCCAACGGCGTCTGCCGCGTGATCGCGGCCCTGATTGCATGGCTCTCATCGCGCGGCGCTGGATCGTTATTTAGCGATATGACGATGTCAGGCATTACAGATATCCTCCCGACCCGGTGAACGCAGATGGCTGCTGGGGCGCGGTAAAGTCGGTGGAGATCACGGAGCCGTCGTCCGCAGCATAGGTTGCCAAGGCGTGGGCCCAGAAGCGATCGGCGTGGGCGTAGGACTTCCGGGCAGTTCCGCCAGCGACCGCAGTCTCAACCTCCACACGCGGCGCATCGAAGGTGACGCCGCTCGCTGTGGGAACTCGTTTGATCGCCTGCAGCTCTGTGCGGATCTGCAGATCATAGGGGATACGCTCCTTCGCGCCCTCGTGAGATCTCTTGATCTTGATAGCGAGATCCGTCTTCATATTCACGGAGCCATCGGATTGCGCGCTTGTTGCGCGATTCTTCTCCTTCGCCTCATTGCGAACGCGGCTCGATCCGGCGAAATTCACGCCCATCACGCGACCAGGGCAATAGTTCTCCCTGTTCTTCGGGTCGTTGAACATGTCGAAGAGCGCGATGCCCATGCCGGTGGAGTCCATCGCTGTTCTCTTCGTCATCCGCACCATCGGTGCAAGCAGCTTCGCCTGTTCGGGGAATGTCATCGAGTGAAGATCCACGACAGCTCTGGTCCACAACACATCGCCGATCTTTTCCTTCAGCCAGAAGATCGTTGCATCGCGCACACGGCCGACGTCGATCCCGCCATACAGGTCGCCGCGCGGATGATAGCCACTCGGATAAAGAATCGTCGCGCCGTCGTCTTCCGCCTGCTGGATCAGCTCAAGCGGTAGCCACGCGCCGCTGGATTTGAGGAAGATGCAGTAGAACTCCTGGTTGACGATGTCGTCGTCCTGGATGAGCTGGCGCATCTCCGCCATATTGATTGGGCAGCCATCGGCGATGGCCATGTCCGCATCGATCCAATGGATCGACCAGCCCTTGACCATGCCGAAGTTGTTCTCGGGCGCGACGCCATCGACAAGACCAAGCTCCTTGCAGAGATCGTAGAACTTACCCTGCTCGCCATTGGGCGTCGAGAGCACACGTACCTTGTGGCCGAGTGCGGTCTGCCTTGTGATTGCCGCCCAGATCGCATAGCTCTCATCGTGGTGAGCGTATTCATCCAGAATCGCGTTACTGGATAACCGCGAGCCGTTCGGGGATTCGCAGGCAGCGCGATGATCCGCGAGCCGTTCGGGAAGGTAATGCGCTGCTGGATCGATTGGATCTCGCCCAGCTCGTCGTAGAAGCTCTCATCCTCATAAAGCTGGACGGTGCCCTGCATCACCTCGATCAGCGTGGCGCAGGTCTGGACGAACTCGACCGACTGAGGCTTCGAGGCGCTCAGAATCGTCCAGGTCGTTTTGTGCTCCATGCAATCAAGCACAGCTTCGAGCGCGGTCGCAAACGAGAATCCGATACGCGCCGACTTGACCGCGATCTTGAATCGCGCGTCGTCGTCGATCCAGCGCTGCTGGTACGGGCGAAGCGGAAGGACAGGAGGAGGTGCGATCGAGACGGGGCCTGGCTCAACAAGAGGAGCGACAGGTTGCGGCGGCTTTGGAGCCGTGACCTGTCCAACCGTAAGCGCCGCCGTGATTGCAGCCGCGATAAATTTCTCGGTGGACATTTAGGCTCCCTTTGCGACGGGAGGCAGGCCGAACGTGCGCTCGCGGATGCGGTTGATATCCTCGACTGTGATTTCCCTGCGCGCTGCCTTCTTTGTGAGCCGCTCCGTCTCTTCAGCGAGCTTCCGGATTGCGCGGGCTTCGCGCGCTTCAAGCAACTTCAGCTTCCGCTCATCGGCCTGGACCTTGCGTTCCTTGATGTCATTGGCACGAGCGGATTGCATGATCTCCGCCAGCACGATCAAACCCTTCGCAGCATTCATGCGACCTTTTACCGTGCCATCTTCGCTGAGGACGCTCATCAGTTGATCGCGCGCGGCATTGATGACGCCCTCTTTATCGCCCTCAACACCACCACGGACGAACGCTTCGGCGATCTTCCGCGCCTGAATCGAGGAGTCCAACACCTGACGCTGCACCTGGGCAACGCGGAGATCGTACCAGCGGTGCAGCGACGTGTGCGGCAGCCGCATGTCCGGGAAAAGTTCGAGCACTTTGAAATCGAGCGCGGGCCAGTCGATAAAGCCGTCGCCCTTGCTGCCGTCTTCAAGTTTTACCGGCTCGGCCGAGAGCGCCTCGATCTCCTGCCACGTCTTGCCGCGCACGTTGCGCAGAAACAGAATGGAGTCATGCACGCTCGGCGGCAGACGATCGATCTTGAGCGGCTGCCGCGTCTCGCGGCGCTCTCCGGTCTTTGGGCGCGGCTTCGGCATGGCTAAAACTCCACAGCGGGATTTTGTGTGGTCTGGTCATAGAGATCCTGGCCGTCCGGCAGGATCTCGATCTGCGACAGCTCGACGCGCCGGTTGTAGATGCTGCGAAGCTGGCGGAACTTGACCCAGTTGCGGCCCTGCATCTCCTGCAGGATGGTGACGACGTCGTTGAGGTCGACCTCCCAGGCGAGGCTGCGCAGAGCATGGCACAGCGCGACGTCATCCATGCGCGACTGCTGCTGTCCATGACGGACGGCCAGCATGCGCAGAACTTCGCCGCGAAATCGCTTCTTCATATCGGGGTGCCAGTTATTCATTGCTCACTCTCACTCAGGGGCCGGTTGATCTTCAGAGCGTCTTCGATCCGCTCCAACGTCCTGCTCTGCCGCTTTTGTTCGTCGAGCGTCTGCTCGACCTTGCTGTTGACCACGCCGACCAGGATCTGCATCTCCTGTTTCTCGCGATCATCCTTGTCGGCCATCGTCTGCATGGCCATCGCCTGGGCATGCGCCGCCTCGGCGAGGCTGCGCTGCTCTATCGCGACGTTTTCCATCGACCCGGCGAATCGATCGCCTACACGCTCGACGACATCGAGCGCGCGGGTAATGATCCTGCTGATACTCCAGGCCACAAACAGCGCCAGCAGAAATCCGGGTCCCCATGTCTGTAGCAACGCGAACGCTCGCTCCGGCTCGGAACGCATCAGCTCAATCAGCGCGAAGACTGCCGTGCCGCCGCCCGCCATCGAGCCGCCGACGAGGATTCCCTGGGTCACGCTCGCCAGCCGCTTCGTCGGCGTCGGCGTTGTTGCAGCGGGTGTGGCTAGCCCGAGTGTCGATTGCATCAGTCCTCTTTCTCCGCTTTTATTTCCTCGACCAACTTCATACCCTCGGGCACCGTCGTCTTCGCAATGGCGACTACCTCGGCGCCGTTGTGCGCGGCTGCGGCAGCTCCGGCCTGGGCGACGCCCTGGAGGATGGCAACCGCCTCGGCATGATGCCGCTGCAAAACGCTGCGAAATGCGACCGCGAAGATCCCTGCCGCGAAGGTCAAAAGAGCGGCCCCGGTATCGGGCGTCAACCTGCCCAGAAAGACGAGGACCAGGAGCGCCAGAATGATGACCCCGGCGAGCAGGTAAGTCCTCCGTCCGACCATCCAACCCCAAATCGACCTCATAACCCTCCCCCTCGATGCCTCAAATTCGCGTCAGGAAATTCTTCCCACCCTCTCCCACGAATTTCTGGACCCTCAGTGCCCCTCGGATTGACCTGGGGCGTCCTGGGCGTTTTTGCCGAAGCACGCCAGAACCTGATCGACAGCCAACTCACGCCACAGACGAAGCTCTGCAAGAATGCTCGCCTGCTGCATGGCGTCGAGAGGCGGCTCGGCAGTCTCCAGATTTACGACCTGCTCTGGCTTCTCGCTGCCCACTTGCCTGCGGCTCCCGGTGCAGCGCGATGGACCGGTTCGCCGTCATCCGCGCATCCCGAATCTGACGGCAGGCGAAGGTACGATCCGCCGACGCCGGACAGCTCTCCAGCACCACACGTTCGAAGGCTTTTGCAGCCTCATTGATCGCGCGATACTGCGTGACTTGCTCCGGCGTCGGCGCGTGGTAGCCGTAGGCGTGGTCGAGATCGTCAAGCTGCTGCTGTGTCAACGTTGCCATGCTTCTCCGATCCGGCTGCTTGCCGCATGAAGGCCGTGCACTGCGCCAGGCGATGCCGCCAGCAGCCTGCACAGAAGTGGAAGACGAGCTTATGGAAGACTCGCGTCGTTCCGTAGCTACACCGGTTCGCGCAGTTGGAGCAGGTAACGATCCTCACTCTGCGCCGTCCGGTTTCTCCGCGCCATCCGACTCCGCGATTGCAATAGCGGCTTTGTTGTCCTCGGACGCCGCGGCGAGGATCTCCGCATCGCTCTGCCCACGCAGCTTGAGCAGCTTCGGGACCAGGAACGAGCCGGCCGAGATCGCCAACGCAATCAGCTCCTCGATCTCCGCAGGCGTGAACACAGCGGCGAACAGCGGAGCATACGGATGCCGCCTCGGCTTGCGATTTTTCGATGTGTTCTGGCCGAGCAGTACCTCAATGGTTGCGATCTGCGCGCGAATCGAGCTGATAACGAGGTCGAAGTGAGCCTGGGCCTGCGCGTTCTTGATGTGCAGGATGCCCTGGTCGTTGAGCTGGTCGATCTGCCGGGTCAACTTGTCAAAGGCAGCAAGCGCCGTTGCCGTGTCGATCTGACCGCCGTTGCTCTCGGCCGCCTGCAGCACGCCGACGAACGTCTCGTTCGCCGTCGCTGCCTGCGCGATGTAGTTGGCGATCTGCGCCCGCTCCTCGGCAGTCTCAAGCTGGTTGGTATGGTTCACCGTCGCTGCGGTGTGCAGGCTCGCCGCGATGCTGCCCGCAGCCACGCTCGATTTATGCAGCCGCGAACCGCAGCCGCCCGAAGCCGCCATCACCATCACTGCGGCCACCAATACACCACACGCCGTTATCAATCGCTTCGTCTTCATCTGTCCTCTTTCTTCGTGCAAAAAATCAGTTTGTGGCCAACCACTCCCGAAGCCTTTGTTCGCAGAACTTCTCCGAGACCAGGAATGGTTTCTTGGTGATCGCGACCCGCAGCTTCGAGCCATCGAAGGAGTAGGTGGCGCTCACGCCGCTCTTCGAGATGCTGCCGCTCATTCCAACCAGGTCGATGCCCTGCTCAGCCAACAGCTCGTCGCGCTTGGCGCCAGCGTCACAGACGATAGAACGCCATACTTGCGCTCGGTCATCTGAGCCGGGGCCACCATCGTTCTGAGCCATGCCATCTGCTGCCTTGTCGCCACGCATCCGCCTTCGCCCCTCAATGGTTGAGGCTGCGCGGATGTCTAGTCCGCGCAGCCCCGCTCTGGGATTGTCCGCAGTCCTTTCAAGGGGATTGGGATTGCCCGACCGTTGGGGGTCTGAACGCAGAGTATGGGGCGGGCAGCGCTCCACGATGCGCCGCCCTCGTTGCCTTCGCAGACTTGGCCGATCATTCCCCAAACGCATCAAAGCCCCCTTCTCCGTGTGGAGAAGAGGGCTTCAAATCAGCCGTTCGATGCAGGCTAAAGATCGAGTTTGACCGCCTTCGAGAGCGCAGCGAGAAGATCCTCGTCGTTCATATCACCTACGGTGAAGACCTCCGATTGTCCCTTCGCAGACTCGTAGACGATGCGGCTATCTTTCGCGGCGGAGTAGACGACCTGGTCTCTCCAATCGATGACTTGAACCTTTTCGTTCTCGCGATGAACCTTGTACATGAGCGCAGTGTATCACCGAGCTGGACGAACTTGTGATAGACAGAGAAGATGCGGCTGAGTATAAACATCGAGATCGCGGGCAGCCGGGAAAGCAGGTATCGAATGTCGTTCGCTTCGGATATCGCCGCAAAGGTAAAGGCACAGCAGGAAGAACAGCGCAGGAAAGATGAAGCCTTCGTCGAGCGCCGCAAGCTCATTCGCGCTCTCGCGCCCTCTGCCTGGCAACAGATGCGCGATTGGTTCGAGCGCACCGTCGAGGAATTCAACCGCGAGGTCGGAGCCCCACTCCTCACCATCCAGCCCACGCCTTCCACCGAGATCTATCTCCACTACGCACCTAGCGGCGTTGCCGCAGCCGATCTCCATCTCTCCTTCCGCGAAACCAGCTCGGAGATTGCCGTCCGAAATACTCGCAAGCGCATTAGCGAGACGCTAACCTTTCAGCTCAACGGCGATACGGCCTATCTCTCCGGCTTTGGAGTCGGATCAAGCATCGAACGCAACTGTGAAGACTTGTTCTCCAGCTTCGTCCAGTAGCCGTCACGCCGCCAGCTTCATCTTATGGTTCGCTATCAGCACCTCGCCGACCTTGCGCCGATCCTTCGCTGAGCCGGCCAGCGTATAGCCCACCTCGACGCGGCGGAGCTGGAAGCGGTGACGCTTCACCAGCGCACGGACCTCCGCACAATCGTCGAAGCTCATCAGGAATCCGCCCTGCAATCCAGCCAGCAACGCGAAGAGCTGCTCTCGCTGCTCTTCCGGCAGCGCCGTGTAGCGGCCGTTCGCCTGGAAGTGGACGTATGGCGGATCGAGATAGAACCATGTCGATGCCGAATCGTACCGCGCCAGAATCTCCTCGAAGCTCCGCTGCTCGATCAGCACGTTGCGCAGACGCGCGGCGGTCGCGTCCAGCAGATCGCGCACACGGTCGAGCGAGCGCTTCATCTTCGGCGCGTCCACGCGGGCCTTCGCGCTGGAGCTGGCGAAATGCTCGCCCTTCGCCCCGTAGCTGTACCAGACGAGGTACGCGAAGCGCAGTGCGCGCTGCAGCTCGTCGTCGGCTGCCGTGAAATTTTTCCCGCTCGTAAAACTTTCACCTCGCAAGTCGCGGAAGCGCTCCGCATGGACGATCTCGTGGTCGAACAGCTCGGCCAGCGCCGCCGGTCGATGCTTCGCCACGCGGAAGAAGTTGGTGACGTCGCCATTGATATCGTTCATCACCTCGCAAGGCGACTGCGGCTTCGCAAACAGCAGCTTCGCCGATCCGGCGAAGACCTCGACATAGATGTCATGTTCAGGGATCAAGGACAGCAGCGTCTTCTTCAGGTTTCGTTTACCACCGGGCCACGCAAAAGGAGAGTTCATGTCATCGAGCGTAGCTCGATAATGGAGGCGAACACAAGGCGAAAACTATTTAGGACTGGATTGCGTAGCTTTATATGCTGCTCTTGCGGCTTTCACATCAGTAGATGCCTTTTGCCGAAGCATATCCAAATGTTCAATTCCGCACTTTTCTGCGTCATAAAATATGTGGCAACTCTTCACGGCAAATGCATAATCGATAACATCGCCATACACGGCTTTATCGGCGCTACTCTCCATAAGCCGTCGCATTTTCTGGCCGATCTTGTCTGCCTCGTCTCCTCGCGGGGCATAAACGATTTCCCCTCTGTCTAGGACTTCCGACGCTCTATCAGAGGCGTCGATCTGATCTAACGCCAGTTCTATCATTTGAGGATTCAGCTTGCTCCAATCAATCGCAGGTTCGGCCTGCAACGACGGCTTTGTCTGCGCCATGCAGACGGACGCCAAAACTAGGATGAACGTCGTATATTTGATTCGCATCTTTCGTCACTTTCTTTTTACGGGAGGTGGCTCCCCGATCCATTTGATAACGCGACCGATGATCTTATGATGTTCGGTAAACGGAATAATTGGATGGATGGAATTGTTCGGCATAAGAAAGTAATTTTCTCCTATCTTTCTAAGCCACTTGACGGTTAGTCCCTCTCCATTGCTTGCGGCAATAATTCTATCCACCAACTTCGCGGGGTCGGTCTGATACCTATCGATCAGGACAATATAGCCCGATTCGATCAACGGGGACATGCTATCTCCTTCGACAGTAAAAGAGATCGGCTGGACAGGTCTTGGAAGCCACTTGTTAGGAAATGAGAGCTTTGCAATTGCCTGGTCGGGAGCCGCGCGAAATTCGCCGCCTGCGATCTTTCCATAATGAAGAATCGTTCGGTTCGACTCTTTGTCGATTTCAAACATCTCCCGATAGGCATCAACCGTCTGCTCCACATCTGCATAGAACTGACCGGCTTTTTCATACCAGTAGCGTTTATTGCTGGGGTCGATTCTCGCAATTGACATGAGTGCCATTGACGACGGTGACGTCAGGCCAGATTCCCATTGAGCAATAGCCCCCTGGGTCACTCCAAGCGTCCTTGCAAATGCGCGCTGACTTTCGCCCATGCGATGGCGAAGAGCCTTCAGCGTGTCCTTGACATCCAAAGTATTTGAATAGCCACTATTCTTTTTTCTTGACATTTGATTAGCCACTATTCATCCTTGGGATGTGACGGTCAACAGAGTTTCACCCAAAAAGGCTAGCACGGTCGGCGTCCTAAGGCACTCCCTTTATGTGGGGCTTCAGTCGCGCGTGGCTAAATCTCTCAAGATAAATCGTTCGGTCGTTTGCCGAGTGATGGCGGGAAGTAAGAAATCAAAACGTGTTTCCGCTGCCATTGCAATCGAAATTGACCGCATAGAGCGCGAAATTGCGAGATCGATGCGACGGTGCGCATGACGATCGAGGAGTATAGCGACGCCGGCGTCTCCATAAGGCAATGCCTTGTGCGGGTTATTAGGTCATCGGAGATGTCGCGGGAACAGATTGCGGACAGAATGTCTGAATTGTTGTCCGTCCGGATAACCGTTCGGATGCTGAACTCCTATACAGCGGCCTCGAAGGAAGATTCCCGCTGGCCTGCTGAGTTTGATGTAGCGTTTTGCGTCGCAACGGGAAATTACGAGTTACTTTATGAGCGCGCAAAGATGGCAGGGCTCGTCCTAATTTCCGCAGAAGACCAAAAGGTTCTGGCGATTGGACGCTCCTATATCGCGAAGCTAAAAGCTGAAAGAGAACTTGCGGAGGTGCAGCTATGACCTCCTGGCTCACGCTCCCCGAATATCTCGAAGTGTCCGGAATATCCCGACGCACATTCTTCCGACGTCGCGGTGAGATCGAGTCAAAGATCATCGACGGCACCATGAAATATAGCGCAGCCTCCCTCCCTCTGGAGGCGCGCGTCAAGCTGGACAGCCAGCAGGCTAAGAGCGTAGAGCCAGCACCTGCATCCAAGGCGGATGCGCTGGCTCCCCTCTTTGCCGGGGTTGCCGCCCCCGTAGTTGTCCAGGCCGAGCGTATCGCTCTCTCGCCGGAGAGCGAACGCCAGGCAAGCGAACGCTTGGCGATTATCCAGCCGCTCCTCGACTATGCAGCCGATCCGGGCAGCCGTCGCCGCTTCGCGCAGCTCCGCATCGCCGACGGCCGCACCGTCACCACGGCCGATCTGTTGGCCACCTATCTGGCCGAGACGCACAGCGTCAACGGCAAAAAGATATCCGGCCGCACCATCTGGAACTGGAAAAAGGCATACGCGACGGGTGGCTTCAACGCACTCGCGCGGGGCATCCGCAAGGACAAAGGCCAGTCCAGATTCTTCGCCCGCTACCCCGGGGCCGCGCAGCTCGTCGCCAGCGTCTACCTCAAGCCCTATCAAACGGTGGCGCGGGCCTACGACAATCTTCTTCGCGAGCACGAGCTGTACGGCGTACCTGTCTGTGACCTGCCCAGCTACGAGACCGTCCGCACCTATCTGGAGGCACTGCCGAAGCCCATCGCCGTTCTCGCCCGCAAGGGTGAGCGCGCCTACTCGGAGCGCATGACGCCCTATCTCCAGCGCAGCTACGAGGACATCCCTGCCAATCACATCTGGGTCGCCGACCACATGATCCACGACGTCGAGGTCCGCAACGATTGCTTCGAGGGCGTCGCGGAGAATGCGCCGATGCGGCTTCGCTTCTCCGCGTTCATCGACATGCGAACGCGCAAGTTCGTCGGCTACTGCTGGGCACCCGAGGGCAATAGCCGCGTCATCACCACGGCGGTGCGACGCGGCATTGAGCGTTATGGCCCGCCTGCCATCGTCTACTGCGACAACGGCAAAGACTATCGTAAGGTAGCCAAGGGCGCGCGTCCGGTCGCGCGCGAGTGGGTCGAGCAGGAGTACACGTCGCTCGAACGCACCGGCGTCCTGCAACGGCTCGATGTGGCGGTGCAGTTCTGTATGCCGTATCACCCGCAGTCCAAGCTCATCGAGCGGGCCTTCCGCATCGTCCATCAGAAGTTCGACGCGCTCTTCCCGCACTACACCACGGGCAACGCCTATCTTCGCCCTGACCAGACCACGCTGGCCATGATGCATCACCGCAAGCTGCTCAAGATGGATCGCGGCGCGGAGTCGCCCCTGGTGACGGCCAGTCACTTTATCCGCATGGCCACTGTCTGGATCGAGGAGGACTACAACGCCGGTCATCATCACGGCGGCCGGGGCATGGACAACCGGACTCCCGACCAGGTCTTCGACGCACTGTACCCGCTGGCCGAGCGCCGCGCCTCAGATCCTGCCGTCCTCTCGCAGCTCTTGTGGGAGACGCGCAAGTGCCTGGTCACCCACACGGCCATTACGCTCAACAAGCGGCGCTACGTCGCCGCCGACCCGCAATCGAGCGGCGCGCTGCATCTCGCCAACCGCACCGACGTGCTCGTCTGCTACGACCCCCACGATCCCGAGCGCGCGGTGGTTGCCGATCTCGATGGCCGCCCCATCGCCCAGGTCGAGGCCGAGGTATTGCAGTCGCACTCCGCCGACGCCAAGCCCGCGATCAAGGCGTCGATGCAGGAGCGCCGACGCCTGCGCAACGCGGTGGTCGGCACCGTGCGCCAGATCCACGAGAACGTCGCCATGATGGGCCACAAGAGCGACCTCGAACATCTCCACGAGCGGGCGCTGCTGCCCGCCGCCGTGGGCGATTCCATCGTTCATCGGATGGTTACCAAACCGGAGCAGACCCCGGATGCGTCGCCGCGCTACATCGGCGACATTGCTGCTGAGTTTCTCTCGGAGGAAGCATGACCAACTTGCACGACAAAAAGGGGCAACGCCGCGCGGATCTTCTCAAAGCCGAGCTGCCTGCCTATGAGGATGCAATCGCCCGCATCCGCGACTATCTCGCTCAATCGCAGCTCACCATCGACCACTTCGCGTTTCACCTGGGCTACAGCGGCCAGACGCTCGACCGCTTCCTCCAGGGCAACTATCAGGAGGGCACCACCCGCAGCACCCGGCTGCTCACGAAGATCGCCATCGACTTCATGGACAAGTACCCGCCGGGCATGGCCGAAGATCCGCGCGGCAAGGTCTACGAGACGGAGAACGTCATCACGCTGCGCAAGTGGTTCGAGTTCTGCCAGGAGCGCGGCAAGATGGCCTGCATCTACGGCGGCCCCGGCAGCCAGAAGACGTTCGCTGCCGAGCACATCATCTCCGAGCAGCGCCGCCGGGACTTCGCCGTGGGCCTCACCGCCAAGCGAGCCTTCTATGTCTATTGCAGCCAGGACATTCGTCCGGCCGAGCTGATCCGCAAGCTGATGGAGGCCGCCGCGCTGCCGGTTGCCGGTCAGATGCAGCGCAACCTTACCGCGCTTCGTTTCGCGCTGCGCGGCCGCCGCGCCATCTTCGTGTTCGACGAGGCGCAACATCTCAGCATCCCTTGCCTCGAAGTCGTGCGCGAATTGAACGACCAGCGGCCGCACTTCGGCATCCTGCTGCTGGGCAGCCACAACCTCCGCAACCTCTTCGCGCATCGCTCGGCCGAGTTGGAGCAATGGAACTCGCGCATCTCCCAGGCGATCGAGCTGCCCGGCATCGGCGACGATGCGGCGCGAGAGATCGTGCGGCAGGAGCTGGGCGCGGTGGCGCTCACCGACACCAAGGTCGCGCGCCTGCTCAAGAGCTGCATGGTTCTCGACAGCTACAGCCGCGAGAAGCGGCAGTACCTCTCCATCCGCAAGCTCTTCGGCTCGCTCGAATTCATCAAGGAAGGCGCGGCGCAACCCGTCGCGGGAGGTGTGCAGTGAAGCAAACAGCCGGAATCTATGAAGTCACCGACGGCGCTCTGATGAGCGGCGAAGACGAGTGCATCACGCTTCGCCAATGCCGTGTCATCATCGAGCCGCTCAACGACGCGCACGTCGAAAGGCTTGAGCAGCGGGCCAACGCTGCCTTCACCTGCATGGATCGCGCGGCCAATCGCCTGATGAAGTGGGTTGTCGTCGCCTTCGCTCTCTATTTCGCCTGCATCCTTGTCCACGCCTTTACCTCTGGCGCGTTCGCGGCGGCGGTGAAGTGATGGCCGCCAATGGACAGCGCTGGTGCTACGCCTGCGGCAAGGCCGAGGACTTCGACGCCGGATGGTTCGAGGTCTGGCTCGACGAGCGCGGCCGCTGCGTGGTGACGCCCGTCTCCGATCCCGCCGAATACCACAACGAGTTTCGCGGCGACACCTTCGCCTGCGGCCAGCTCTCGGCGCTTGTCCTGGTCGAGCGCTACCTCCACACCCGCACCTTCGACCCTGCACCCTCACCCGAGCCGCGACCGGAATTCACCGCCGATCAGCTCGCCTACGAACTCAACAGCACCGCTGATTACCGCTAAAGGAGAACTCATGGCAACATCCACTGCCTTGCAACAACCGCGCTCCGCGCCGACGCCGCGCGAGATCGACGCGCTCGTCGAGACGTTCGAGAAGGTCCGCGACAAAGCCGAGCTGGCAGATGAGGCCTATCAAAACGCCTCGCTCGAACTGATCGATCTCGTCAACACATTCGGTTTTGTTCCGGCCGGCGCGGAATCATCCGTGCGCCTCCAGGGTGCGATCACGGTCCTCACCGTAACGACGGGTAGCTCCGTCACCGTCAAGGATTCTGAGGTTGGCAAGCTCAAAGGCGCGATGGACGCAAACAAGCTGGGCGATCTCTTCTCGCGCATGTTCACCGCGCACTCAAAATACAAGCTTGTCAAAGGCGCAGCTACTCAGCTCCACGTCGCACAGCTACCACAGCGCCTCGCTGACAAATTGACCCAGCTCTATGCCCGTTGCTTCGACGTGAAGACGAAGTCTCCCTCGCTCAAGATCGATCGCCTCGCCGACGCCAAGAAGCCCCGCGCCAAGAAAGGCGGCCGCTAGTGGCAAGCGTAGCCCAGGCACTCACCGATCGCATGGATCAGCTCCACGTCACGCGGTCGAAGGACTCGATCTACACGATCATCTCCGACGATCACAACGTCCACTGCATCACCGCCGACATGCTCGACGCCTGGTGGGCCAGCCTGCCGCCCGAGCAGAAGGCCATCTACTTCGAGGCCGACCTCGAAGGCTATCTCTACGAGACCGCCGCGCTGGCCGAATCGAAGGTCTCGGAGTTTCAGGCCCACGTCGACCGGTTCTTCGACGACATGCAAAAGCTGCACAAATCGCCCTTCACGGGCCTCACCAAGGAGGTTGCACATGCAGATCTGTGAGAAGACCAATGAGGAGCTGATCGGCGTCGCCGATGACTGCAGCGTCCTCGCAAAGCAATTCGACGAGGACAGTGCGGTTGCGACCGCATTGACGTCCGCCGTCGCCGCGATCCGCGAGCTGCTGTTCTACCGCCGTCTCGATGACCGGCCGGACGGCGGCGCAAAGATTTATCTCTCAAGCCCGTTCGATCATCCAGGCATCGCGCGTTTGGGCGAGCCGCTCCCGCGTCCCTTCGTCGTCGCGATCCTGCCCTATGCCAAGTGGCTCATTCTCGAATCGTCCGCGTCGCGGGTGGAGAATGCCGAAGCCGCAGCCAAGGCCATGACGGACTCCTCCGCCCGCAACGCTGCTCTCGCCGACGGCTTCGAGAAGCTGTACATCGTAGAGCGCGAGAAGAACGCCGCCACCATCAACCCCTAACGCACCACCATCCTTGAACCACTGGAGTCTGCCATGTATCTGCTCTTCGCCCCCGCCCTCATCGCCGTCCTCGTCATCGGCTTCATCCAGCTCCGCAACGATCTCTGGATTCAGCCATGACCATAATGCCCCCAACTTCCGGCACGATGTGCTCCGACTGTGGCTGCTGCAGCGCCGACTTCATCTGCGGCGACGGTACGCCTCTTTGCTGGCCCTGCGACGCCGGCGAGCATAAAGCCATGGTCGCCGTCGCGCAACCTCAACCTGCCGCCGTCAAGGCTGCCGAGCCTGAACCAATAGCACCCCTGGAGACACCCATGGAGAAGCGAAAATGCGCCTGCGGTTGCGGCACCGACATGAGCGAGAACAACAACTGGCTTTTTGCGCGCGGCCACAAGCCCGGCGGCAGACGAAAGAAGAAGACATCGCCCAAGTCCGCGCTCGCGCGAATTGAGCCTCAGATCGTTATCGAGGAAGAAACCGAGTTCGCCGTCTCGCTCGATCTCACCGGCGCGCAGCTCGACCGCATCTGGACCTCGCTGCCCATCGAAGAGAAGGCGCTGGCCATCTCCGTCGCCCTCACTGCCGAGCGCAGCTAAAGAAGGAGGGAACCGTGCCCAACGATCTCTTTGCCACCTTCGCCGACCGCGTCATGGATCGCGTGGAGGAGGTGCTCTCGAATCGCGAGTGCAAGTGGCCTGCCAGCGCCGATCAGAAGATGCTGCTCGGAATTTTGAAGGCGCATCGCGGCGTCGAGCGCGCCATGCCGCTCGGCGAGATCTGCGAGCGCATGAAGCTCACGCCCCGCGTCGTCAAAGACCTGGTGCAGGATCTCCGGCTCAACTTCCGCGTCCAGATCGGAGCGTCGCGCGACGCCAGCGGCGGCGGCTATTTCCTCGGCACCAACCGCGAGGAGATGGTCCAGGCATCGCAGCAGATGTTTCACCAGGCCATCACCATGCTCCGCGTCGTCAAGGTCATGCGCGCCGAGCACAACAGCGAGGACATGCTGCACCAGGTGCGCCTCGCGCTGGAGACCCCCAATGCGTAGACAGAGTGACCCGCTCACCATGGTCGCTTACGCCATCATCGTTCTCGTCCCCGCGACGGTCATCATGGCCGCCTGGGCCATCTGGTGGATGCGATGAGCGATCCCATCACAACCCGCTTTGAGATGCTTCGCGCCGCGTACAAAAAGCTCGGCGACTCCAAGTGCAAGAGCTGTGGCGCGCCCATCGAATGGTGGCAGACCAACAACGGCAAAAAGATGCCGTTCGATCCGCTGCCCGCCAGCGACAACGAGCAGACTCGCCCGCACTGGGCGAGCTGCCCGCGCGCCGACGAGCACCGCCAGAGCAATCAGCCGCAATCCAAACGTCACGACTACGCGCCATCCGTGCCGGCCAACTCGCCGCAGAAGCTCGAAGCTCACCGCAAGTACCTCGCGGCGTTCCGCGCCAGCAGCAACGCCCGCGCCATCGTCGCCATCTACGACGACGGCTCGACAGCCGTCTGGCGGCAGGGACTCTCCGGCGAGGATCTCCGCGACGAGTGCTCGGCAGCCTCCGAGAGGAATGCGGCGGAGGCCGAGGCAACGGCGCGAACCGTCGACTGCCCATCCTGCCATCAGGCTGTTGGAGCCGCCTGCGTGAGCGGCTCCGGCGTCGAGCGCGACTGGGCACACGCAACGCGTACCAAGCTGGCAAAGAGACTGCGCCGCAATCGGAAGGATCGCGCATGAACTCCATCCACGAGGCCGCTCACGAACGCCAGCTCGATCCCGTGCTGAAGGAGCTTGTCTCCGAGGCCGCGGCGAATCTCCGCGCTCGTCATCGTGGCGAAGCGTCGCCCGCCCCGGAACCGCTGCCGAAGCACATCTACGAAGGCCCGAAGTATGACGGCAAGCAGTGCGCAGTCTGCCAGCGCCACTTCAAATCGTCGGCGGAGTATGTCACCTGCCGCCTCTGCAAGTCTGTCGTCTGCCGTCGCAAGGGCAATTGTAAGAGCCTCCATCACGCAGATCATCGTCTCGTACTAAAGAGGAGCCAGGAGGGTACGGCATGATCGGCTTCCATGGACCAAAGGACAAATGGGAATATGACCTGGAGAAGATGAGCCGTGCCGCCCTGGTCGCCACCGTCGGCGAGTTGCAGTGGCGGCTGGCGATCTACCGCGAATCGTTCGACCGCGACACCATGTCGGAGATTTTGGACCGATGCAAACTATGGGGCCGTTGGGACAACCTGTCCGCGCGCCACGCTCGATTCATGGCCGATCCCGCCAAGGCAACCGAGCAATTCATCCGCCGTCAGAAATCGGCGAAGGCCGCAGCGCGGCGGCGGAAGAAAGCAGCGAAGAAGAGGTTGAACAATGGGACTCTATAACTTCCAAAAGCGCTTCGTCCCGGACATCCTGGCCGGGCGTAAGCGACACACTATCCGCGCGGAACGTGCTCATCCCGATGTTCCCGGCAACACGCTGCATCTCTACACCGGCCTGCGGCAGAAGGGCGCAAAGCTTCTGATGCGCGTCTGCTGCACGAAGGTGGAGAACATCCGCATCTCGCTGAATGGCGTTATCACCGTCGACGATATCGCGCTCAGCAATGACGAATGCGAGCAGCTCGCACGCCGCGACGGCTTTCTCGGCAGGCGGTCATTCATGGCTTTCTGGAAAGGACGCCTGCCATTCGAGGGACACATCATTCACTGGAAGTTCGAGGGCAAACAATGAAGACACTCCAGCAACTCGGCACCGACCTCGGCAAGCTGGTCGAAGAAAAGAACGCGGCCTACGGCAGCAGCTTCGTTGTGGCGGGCGACTTCCTCCGGCTGTTGTTTCCCGGCGGCATCCCTGCCAACCGTTACGACGACGCGCTTGTACTGGTGCGCATCTTCGACAAGCAGATGCGCATCGCCACCGACAAAGACGCCTTCGGCGAATCGCCGTACCAGGACATCGCCGGTTACGGTCTCCTCGGCCTCCAGCTCCACCAGCAAAGGAAGGACAGCACGACATGGCCCGGTACTGCCAGCGATGCGGCAAGAACACAGTCAAAGGCACAGCCCGGTTCTGCTCTGCCGAGCATCGACGCGAAGACCATAATGAGCGCAAGCGCGAAGACCGCAAGCGAGCCATCGCCGCAGCCCGCAAGCTCCTCCGCACCGTGCGCGGCTGCGAGTGCCCCAACTGCGACGGAAGCTGCAAACGCAAGCGTGGCCGTCCGGCCAAAGCGGCTCATCCATAGCGCCGCCACATGGCAACTCAGAAGGGGGGCGAATCAATGCATCTTCTGCGAGGGCGGCGTCTTCAATGTCTGGAATTCTATTCCGGTCCTATGTAATGGAACGCAAAAGATGTTTTATTGCTGTTCAAGATTATGCGAAGAAATCGTGGCCAAATTGATCGCAAATGGAGAAGTTGCAGGAGTCCTCTTGCCATGACCATCACCGCGCCCCAGCTCCGCCGCCTGCAGGTGCTCTACAAGCAGTACGAGGCTCACTCGCTCGACACCGGCAGCACTCGCGAGGACCGTCTCACCTGGGCGAGCGCCCGGATCGGCCGCACCATCGCCAGCTTCAGCGACCTCAGCATCGACGAGGGCAGGAAGCTGATCGACGGCCTCCAGGGCGCGCTCGGCGTCAAGCTGCCGTCGAAGAGTCCGCGCCGCCGCATGAGCCGCCGCCAGGGCGAGAAGGCGGGCACCGAGGGCCGTCACGATCAGATCCACGACGAGACCACTATCGCGGGCGACAAGGACATCCGCCGCATCCAGCGGGAGATGGATCGCCTCGGCTGGGACCAGGCGCGTCTGGAGGCCTTCCTGGCCTCGCCACGCGGCCCCAATGCGCGGCGCACCACGATCCATACGCTGGGCGACGCCAACCGCGTCTACTGGGCACTGAAGCGCATGGGACATCTCACCGACAGGAAATCCGCATGAGCAAGGCAAGCGATCTCCGCGACCGTCGTCACCGCAACCAGTTCCTCTTCCCGTGGAGCCCTGGCCGCACCGTCAGTACCGCGCGCGCGGCGCAGATGCTCAACGTCTCCGACACCACCATCCGTATGATGATCGAGTGCGGCGAGCTGTCTGGCACGAAGATTCGACCCAACCGGCCGAAGAGTCCGTATCGCGTTCTGCTATCATCGCTCGAAGCGCACATGAACCTGCTGCGCATCAACCTCGACCTTCCTCCGCAGCTAAATAATTCATCGGCCAAGTCTGCAAGCGGGACAAAGACTGCGCAGTAATATCTGTTGCGCCGCGTCTAGGCTGCGAGTATGCGCCGCGCCGTCTATCTGCTCGCCCTCTTCCTCTTCGCTTCTTCGGCCTTCGCGGCCTGTCCCGCAGACTGGGCCAGCGTCCAGGCGTCGAAGATCATGGACCTCAGCGGTAGTCTCCTCGCCTCGGGCACCTTCTCCATCTCGGGCGTCGACGCCAAGCGGAGCGTCATCAACTTCAGCGCGCCAGGCGGCGGCGTCGTGATGCGCGTCTACAAAAAAGCGCCGGTGGCAAACGGAGCCATCGTCGGCGAAGTCTGCGTTCCGCGCAGCGACAAGGCCTCGGTCTACGTCCGCTACCACGTCGTCGTCACGGATAACGGTTCCAGCGGCACCCACGCCGTCGTCGTCGACGCCAACGACATCGCCATCACCGCCGACGTCTTCTCGCTCGATGCTTACGCCTATCCAGCCGATGCCTACGCCAATCCGCCCAGCGTCTTTACCTCCGGCAGCGTCACCGGCGATCTGCATGTCACCGGCACCGTCTACGCGGGCACCATCGAGGGAGCCACCGCCGCCCATGCCGATCATGCGACCACCGCAGACAGCGCTACGACCGCAACCACGGCGACAACCGCCACCAACGCTACTCACGCGACGACAGCCGACAGCGCGACCACGGCGGCCACGGCCACAACCGCAACTACCGCAACTACCGCCGCGAGCGCCACCGTCGCCAGTGCTCTGGCCGCGACGCCTACCGACTGCGGCACCGAAGCGATCAACGGGATCAACGCGGACGGCAGTCCGAAGAGTTGCATCCCGGCCGGCACCGGCGTCGATCCAGTGGGCGCAACCTATGAGCTGCAAACCAAGGCGTCCGACAGTTCGCTCGGCGGCTCGGGCATCCTCTCCGATGGCACGACCGCCGTCGCGAATCTCCCGTTCTCCGCGAAGATTATGGACG
Organism: Acidobacteriales bacterium 59-55; assembly: GCA_001897435.1. Lineage (GTDB taxonomy): Bacteria > Acidobacteriota > Terriglobia > Terriglobales > Acidobacteriaceae > Edaphobacter. The sequence goes on from MKSV01000002.1 coordinate 220,234, forward strand.
GCACGCTCAACACGACTCGTTATGCGACCAGCTCCAGCAGCAACGACGGTATCTCAAATGCGCTCGCCAGCTCCGACTGCGCCTCGGGATGCACCATCGCCGTGCCGCCGACGAGCACCGACACGGAACTGCCGGTGATGCCGTCGCAGGACAACAGCGCCCTGGTCGACCGACGCGGCGGTCGATTCCTGCGCGCGATAAAAAATCCCAGCGTCACTCCATGCACGCTCTCGGGGGGCGGCGATGCTTCGGGCGATTGCGTCAATCTGCTCATCAATAACCAAACTCTTCGCGGCTACGCGCACAACACCTACATGAAGTACGCGGGGCCTGGATTCAACCTTGGCTACAGTCCGGCATCTCCTATCTCTGGCATGACCGTCAATCAGGCCTATCAAACTTACTTCGAGGCCGACACTAGAGGCATCAAGCAGGTGCGTGGAGATACGCTGGTAACTCATGGCATCGGCGACACCGCGCTGCATTATGGCTATCTCTACACTGACGGCGGCCAGACCGATGGAAGCGGCGAAGCCAACATTGGCGCGTCTTATCTCGTCAACGAAAACATCACCTACTATCACGGCACAATCACGGGCGGCGCCGCGACTGGAAGCGTGCTGCTGACGACGCACAACACTGCCGGCCAGAATGCTTTTACCGATGGCGGCTACTTACTCGACATCACTCAGGGCGGCACGGTAACTGGAACAATCGCCAGCACGGTAAATGTAGATGGCGTGGGCGTCTGGAATATGACCGGAGCATCTATGCCGGTCTCCACCGCCTGGGGTACTTTCACGTCGGATTCGACTTCGACGGGACAGTATCAGGTTGCCCAATCGCAGACTGAGACGGTTGCACTTTCCGGCGATAGTCCCGGAGCTTTTGTCGTTGGTAACAATGCCTGCATTGTTGGCGCTTTTTTCGAGCAGGTTCCCATCACTGCTGTAGGCGCAGTTACTGACGGCACGCAGTCGATCACTTACAGCACACGCTATGGCTGGAAGGGAACAGGTTCTTATCCAGCTTTTATTATGCAGGGCGGCATGTGCGGGCAATATCTGACTAACACCGCGAATGCGACATGGCGCACCGCAATCGCGGCGGTAGGATCGTTTTCTTCCACTCAAGTAGTACTTGGCGCGTGCAGTCATGGCTACTGCAACAATGCCTTCTCTCAGCTTGCATTTGTGGTCGGCACCACCGGCGATTCAATTACCCAATATCCGGGCGCTGAGATCATCGGCACGAATGGCAAAGGAGCGGTCAGTAATCAGGTCCAGCTTGGTTTCAACACCGCGCCCTGGACCAATGGCGACGTCATCGAAGGACCGCACCCGCCCGCGGTCAATATGAATGCGCTCAAGATCTACGCGTCGCAAAAGACGAAGGCCAATAACGCGGGTTCGAATCTATTCGTCGAATCCTGGAACGGCGTGAACCCTGGAGGTTCGCTTGGGCTGAACCAGACGTTCCTAAACTTGAGCGACAGCAGCACGCTGCAATGGTTCTGGCGTATTGTTTCGAGCGATAGCACTGGCAAAATGGGCACGCTGTTTCAGGTCGACGTGCCGACCAACGTGATGCTCTCGTCTATTGCGCCCGCGCAGGATATCGAAGTGTTCGACGCATATCAGCCTGCCGGAGCCAGCGCACGGACGCGAATCGTCTCGCATGGTACGACGGGCGATTTCGCCTTTATGAAGAACACGAGCGGCCTGGCATTGATCACGGCTGGCAATGTTCCGCCAGTGGGGACCGTGGGTCAGATTCCGGTGGTTACGAGCACGGCAACCTCTGGACAAAATTACAACCCTGTCAGTGTGAGCGGCGACGCAACGTTCGCTTCGACCGGTGCGTTGACGCTGGCCACGGTCAACAGCGGCCCCGGGAGCTGCGGTGATGCCACCCACGTCTGCGCGGTGACGACTGACGCCCAGGGGCCGCGTCACCAACCAATCGGCGGTCGCGATCACGACGACAACCACCGGCTTTAGCGGCACAAAGACTGCGGGAACTTGCGTCCTCACTATCGCAAACGGACTCATCACGGGAGTGTCAGGATGCTAGATCACCTAAGAGTTATGCATCGGCTTTGGGGTAAAACCTCTCCGCGACGAGACTTATCGTCTATTCGTTATTCGATCTACGAGACTGTCATCATTGTGGCCGTAGCCACGTTGACGCTACTCGCAATAGCCTGGAGTGTCCGATGATCAGCGAGTATCAGACTTCATCCGGCGCTCGCTTCAGCTTCTCCGGCTGGGCGGCGGGTGAGTCTCCGCTCGAATGCTTCGACCGCCGCGACTGGCTCAACTGCCTTCATGGCTGCATGTTCTGCGCTGGCTTCCATCCTGATCCGCGAACGCTGCTAGAGGACGATGGCATCCTTCACGAGTTAGTCCATCTCGCGGGCGGAATCGATATCTGCACCCACTCAAATCTGGTCGCGTTGCGCGACTCAGTTCTTACTCTGCAACTGCTCGTCAAAAGGAGCCCCACCTATGCGAATTAGCCTCTTCTTCGCTCTCTTGTTCATCTCGATTCTTCCCGCGCACGCGACCAACTGGTACATTCGCGCCGATGGCGGCGATCTTACTCAGTGCTCCGGCCAGGTGGACGCGGCCTACTCGGCGTCCATCATCAATAAGCAGTGCGCGCTCAATGACTATCGGTTACTCGCATACCCCGGCAAAGGTGGCTATGCCACAGCCGGTAAGTGGATCGTCCAGGGCGGCGATACCATCTACATTGGCGCGGGCCAGTTTCGCGTGGGCTATAACGGTCCCAATTCGACCGATCATAACGGCCTCTCCAGCGCGGGCAATCCGTTCGGCTCGGCGATGCCTGCGATCCCATCCGGCACGGCCGCGCAGCCCACGCGGATCATCGGCGCGGGCGTCGCTCTCTCGCAGATCTATGGTGGCTATGGTGCAGGCAATGTGATCAACCTTGCTGGATCGTCGTTCGTCGAGATCAGCGGCCTGGAGTTGACGGACCATGCACAATGCACCCGCGTCGGCGGTGGCTATGTGGCTCCGGTTGTCGGATGTAGCAGCAGTTATCCGCTCGACGACTATGCATCGAATGGCATCACAACTAATGCATCGACTCACGATATCAAGCTGTCGGACCTCAATATCCACGGCTTTACGTCGAGGGGTATCATCGGGCCAATTGGCGGCCTCGTCACCGTCGATCATGTTCGCATTGCGTTCAACGGCGGCGCTGGATGGGACTTCGATGATGGCCACGGAACAAAGAGCACCGACGACGCGCTAGTGACGGCGTCTTACCTGACTATCGAGGGCAGCGGTTGCAACGAGGAGTATCCCATCGTCCACGCTGGCTTCCCCGCCGCGTCGTGCTTCGATCAGTCGAGCGGCGGATACGGCGATGCGATTGGCACGCCCAACACGCCCCTCAACGTCACCTGCGATCACTGCATCTTCCGCTATAACACGCAGGATGGAGCCGATCTGCTGCACTCGTTTGACAGCACAATTCGCATCACCAACTCTGAGTCTTATGGCAACATGGGCCAGCAGTGGAAGCTCGGCGCGATGCATTTGGTCGACTTCGAGTTCAACCGGACAGTGCATAATTGCAGCCGTATGAGCGCCCCCATCGCGGGGAACTCGACCTTCAATAAGTACCTCTCGAACTTCTGTCGAGCGGCTGGAGACGGCTTCGGAATCGGCACCAAAGACGGCGGCACCTATATCTATCGGAACAACAGTTTCGCGGGCTACGGCGCGACGACCTATGACATCAACTGCTCCGGGTCAGAAGCAAATATCGTCTTCCAAAACAATCTTCACATCGGCTACAAGAGCCCGGCGGATGGCCAATATCCCGGCGTCTTTTATTACGGCCCCAACTGCCCGGCCAACCCTTTCAAGGCCCGCGACCACAACATCTACTACCGGATGCGGACGCTGCCCGAAGGCAGCGGCGACGATCCCCATATCGCCGTCGAACCGGTCTGGACCGACGAGACCAGCCTCGACGCCATCGACTTCCACCTGACCACCGCAAGCACGAACGCGCTCGGCCAGGGCGTCGCCGATTCCACAGCCTCTGCCCTTACGTCGACCAGCGCGGCGGCCACCAATATCGGAGCCTACGGCCTCGCCGATGGCTCTGCAGAGCCGCCTGCTGGCAGTATTGTCGTCACCCCTCCAGACGACGGCAGCAACTCGACCACGCCGCCCGATAACGGCACCGGCACAACGACTCCGATTGACAGCACAGGAGGCACCACAACGTCCCCTCCGCCGGGTGATGGCACTACGACGCAACCGCCGCCGAACGATGGCACCACGACGCCTCCAACGCCCCCGCATTACACCCTCAAAATCACCCTTGCCTGCACCGTCTCAGGCACCCAGATTGACTGCGGCTCGGACAATCCCTGATGTCGCTAAATTTTCGACGAGTGCCACGTCAGTGCCATAAGCGTAATGAGTGTCAAAGCCGCGCCCGCTGCGGATTTTCGCAACGCGACCCTTTCTGGCGACCTCTGTTTTTGCGATGTGGCACTTGTGACACCGCTGGCACTGGCGCTCTGCAACGAAAAATCAGTGACTTAGCCTCAGCTTTGTGGCACTCGCAAGCCGCCTACTGCAAAATAGCGGCTGTGAGAAAATCCGCCGCGACCGCCCGGAATACGCGCCAAACCCGCGTCAATCCCGCATCCGCCCGCGACCGCCCCCACTCTCCCCCCATTGAAGATTATTTCCTGTACCCAAAGACCCCTGTATTTCGCTCTTCCCCAGCCCCCAAAACCCTGTCATACTCCAAACCCATGCAGGAGATCTCCTACGTCTACATCCTTGCAAGCGGCTTCAAACACCTCTACATCGGCGTAACGACGGAACTCGAGCTCCGTGTCCTCCAGCACAAAAGCGACTTCCATCCCGGCAGCTTCACCGCGCATTACAACATCAAAGACCTCGTCTACGTCGAGCGCTTCGCCGATCTTCCATCCGCCATCACTCGGGAGAAGCAACTGAAGCGCTGGTCGCGCATCAAGAAGCTCCGCCTCATCGTCGCCGAAAATCCGACGTGGCGCGATCTAAGCGAGGACTGGGGCCAACCGATCGAGCCGTTTCGAGAACAGAACCTCAATCCACCCGCATCTTTCCCCTCCCGCGAAACAAAGTAGTTCTCGTGGAGACAAAATACAGGGGTCTCTCCACTACGGCCCTGCGGGCCTCCGGTCGAGATGACGTACGGTTGGAGTGGAGACAGCGTCCGCCCTCCTCAAGGCTCACCCAGCAACCCCCGCATCTCGCGCTCCAGCCGCTTCAGGTCGACCTCGCCCTGGTAGTGCCGGACGATCCTGCCCTCGCGGTCGATCAGGTACGTCACCGGCAGGCCGAGCACGCCGCCGTAGAGCTCGCCCACGTTTTCATCGCCCATCACCACCGGGTAGTTCACCTTCAGCTTGCGGCAGAGCGCCCGCACCGGCGGAGCGTCGTCGTCCATGGAGACGCCGAGCACCTGCAACCCCCGCCCGCCGTACTTCTTCTGCCACGAAGCGAACGCGGGAATCTCGGTCACGCACGAGGCGCACCACGTCGCCCAGAAGTTCAGCAGCACCACCTTGCCTCGATACTCCGCGAGCGACACTTGCTTGCCGCTTAAATCCTCGCGCACAAACTCGGGGGCCGTCTTGCCGATCAGGCTGGCCTGCGCTCTGCTCTCCACACCGGCCTGCGCGCTGGCCTGAACGCCGGCCTGAACGTCCGCCTGCGCACCGGCCAGCGTGCACAGCAGCAGAGCCGCGAGTAGTGAACGCCGCATCGCTATCGCCCCTGGGCGACGGGATAGCCCTTATCGACCCAGTCCGTGCCGAAGTTGTCCGCAATATGGAGCACCTTCAGCCGGGTAAATCCCAGCGACTTCATCAGCTTGTAGGCAGGATCGATGTTTGGGCACTTGCCCCACGGGCAGCAGCCGCAGTAGAGCACCACCATCGTCCCACGATCGAGCTTGGCCACTCGCTCACTCAGAGCCTTCCGTCCCGCCTCCTGCGCCGCCGCTCCGGCGTACTCCGACCCCGGAATGTGCGCCTGCGCATAAAGAACGTGCGAGCCCACCTGCAACACCAGCGGCTTGTCCGCGCCCGGCGACTTCAGCATCTGCGCCAGTTCGGAGGGCTGCATCTGATCCGCCGCCGGAATCTGCGCTGCCGTACCGGCCTGCGCCAGCGCCGTCGAACAAACAGCAGAGAGCAACGCCAGCGCCAGCAACGCCGCCAGCCGGGTAAGTTTATTAACCGCAACAATGCTCTTCATCGCATCCCCTCCATGACGACCACCATAACAACCGGGTCGTACCGATAGTCTAGCCACTCCAGCCCGTCAAGCGCACGCCTTCACGCCCCGCCCAAACGTCTCCGGCCGGGTCAAGCGCACACCCTCACGCTCTCTCAACCCAAAAGGCACGTCATCTCGACCGAAGGCCCGCAGGGCCGCAGCGGAGAGACCCCTGTATTTCGCCGTTACGCTCGGCGAAAACACGCACCCGCCGCAGACCCCCTCCTCGCAGTCTCGTAGACTATAGCTATGAACTTCCCCGTCACCCGCCTGCGCCGCCTGCGCCGCACCGAGGCCATGCGCTCGCTCGTCCGCGAGACCCGCCTGCACCCCGGCGCATTGATCTACCCCCTGTTTCTCTGCCCCGGCGAGGGCGTCCGCAAGGCCATCTCGTCGATGCCCGGCTGCTTCAACCTCTCGCTCGACGAAGCGATGAAGGAAGCCGAATCCTGCGCCGCGCTCGGCATCGGCGGCCTTCTCCTCTTCGGCCTTCCGGCGGAAAAAGACGAGCAGGCCACCGGAGCCTGGGCCGACGACGGCATCGTGCAGACGGCGCTGCGGGCGTTCAAGGCGAACCGCAAGCTCGACTCCCTGCTCCAGATCGCCGACGTCTGCCTCTGCGAGTACACCTCGCACGGACACTGCGGCGTGGTCGTCCGCGACGGCAATCATTATGAGATCGAAAACGACTCCAGCGTCGCCCTGCTCGCAAAGACCGCCGCCTCGCTCGCCGCTGCCGGCGCGGACATCGTCGCGCCCAGCGACATGATGGACGGCCGCGTCGCCGCCATGCGCGAGGCGCTCGACGGCATCGGCCGCGAGCAGACCGCCATCATGAGCTACGCCTCCAAGTTCTCCTCCGCCTTCTACGGCCCGTTCCGCGAGGCGGCGGACTCGGCTCCGCAGTTCGGCGACCGGCGCAGCTACCAGATGGACGGCGCCAACCTGCGCGAGGCCATGCGCGAGATCGAGCTCGACGTCGCCGAGGGCGCGGATATGCTGCTGATGAAGCCCGCCATGCCCTACCTCGACGTGATTCGCGCCGCCCGCGAGCGCTTCGATCTGCCCATGGGCGCCTACCAGGTCTCGGGCGAGTTCTCCATGCTGCACGCCGCCTTCGAGCGCGGCTGGCTCGAACCCGAACGCGCCATGATGGAGTCGCTGGTCTCCATCCGCCGCGCCGGAGCCGACTTCATCGTCACCTACTTCGCTAAAGACGCCGCCCGGCTGCTGTAAGGGAAGCCTCTGTGTTCAGCATCCACAGCGTTTTTGTTCGTCCTTCCGAGCCGCCTCCAGGCAACAGAGCCTCTTTGCCTTTCCCGCCAACTCGTCTACCCTTCGACTGTCACCGCTTTTAGACAGACCCTGAACCGGGAAGGCAGACCCTCGTGCGCGTAGCTCTCTTCGGCGGCACCTTCGACCCTCCGCACCGCGGCCACCTCAGCGTCGCCCGAGCCGCGGCAGACGCCTTCCGTCTGGACTCAATCCTCTTCGCTCCCGCCGGACGCCAGCCCCTCAAGTCCAACGGCACCTCCACCTCCTTCGCCGACCGCCTCGCCATGACCGCCCTCGCCTGCGCGAGCGTTGATGACAGGAGCAAAGGCAGCATCGAAGACCCCCGCCTCCAGGCCTCCGCCCTCGATGCCCCCCGCGCCGACGGCCTGCCCAACTACACCGTCGACACCCTCGCCGAGCTTCGGCGAACCCGTCCCGGCGACACCCTCTTCAACCTCGTCGGCGCCGACAGCTTCCTCGACCTTCCCCGCTGGCGCGAGCCCGCCCGCCTGCTCGAACTCGCCGAGTGGATCGTCGCCGCCCGCCCCGGCTTCTCGCTCGAAGACCTCTCCGCGCTCCGCCTCACCCCCCATCAGCGCGCCCGCGTCCACCTGCTTGCCTCCACCGACGAAGACATCTCGGCGACCGATCTCCGCCGCCGCCTGCAAACCGGCGACGACTGCCGCGGCCTCGTCCCCGCCGCCGTCTGCGATTACATCCGGCGCCACGGCCTCTACCGCTGAATATCTCTATGTACCCCATGTCGCGCCCGCCGCTGGCATTCGCCGCCGCAACTCGCTACCATTGAAAATCCGGAGCACGAGATCAGTACGGAGCCCCGGATGATTCTGCACCTCAAGGAGCCTCATGCCATCCACGGAAACCAACCGTCTGCTTCTCGCCGCCGTGGCAGCCTGCGAAGACAAGAAAGCTGAAGACATTCGGATTCTCGCGCTGGACCCGGCCGAGAGCGGCCTCACCGACTACTTCCTCATCTGCAACGGCACCAACGACCGCCAGAACGTCGCCATCACCGATGAGATCGAGCTGCGGCTCAAGCGCGAGTTCGGCGTCTATCCCAACTCCGTCGAAGGCCGCCGCCAGGCCGAGTGGATTCTGATGGACTACGTGGACTTCATCGTCCACGTCTTCTCCGCCGAGAAGCGCGCCTTCTACGGCCTGGAGCGGCTGCGCAAGACCGCCACCACCCTCAGCGTCGCCGAACTCAACGCCGAACTGAAGGCAGCCATCTCCAAGGCGCGTGCAAAGAAGGCTCCGGCAAAGAAGGCCGCAGCAAAGAAGGCTCCCGCGAAAAAGGCAGCAGCAAAGAAACCGGCGAAGGCGGCAGCAAAGAAAGTCGCAGCAAAAAAGACGCCTGCGAAAAAATCCGCCGCGGCGAAGAAGTCCGCCAAAAAATAACCTCGCAATCCGCGATCAAACAACGCGATCAAACAAAATGGCCCGCCAATTCCGGCGGGCCATTCCATTTAATTCAGCCTCTTACGCGGCAAAGAACGGCAAAGCACAACGCCATTCCCACCGAAGCGGCGTGACAGCAATAAAAGCACGTCATCTCAATCGAAAGTCACAAACAAAAATGCACGTCATCTCGACCGAAGGCGTGCGGCTTCATCGCACGCCGCAGCGGAGAGACCCCTGTATTTAGCCTTTGCACTTGCAGTTGCACTTGCACTTGCACTTGTAGTTGCAGTTGCAGTTGCAGTTGCAGTTGTAGTTGCAGTTGTAGTTGCAGTTGCAGTTGCAGTTGCAGTTGTAGTTGTAGTTGTAGTTGCAGTTGTAGTTGTAGTTGCAGTTGCAGTTGTAGTTGTAGTTGCAGTTGCAGTTGCACTTGCTTCTAGGTACGCCAAGGCTTTAGCCTTGGCCTCTATCGCCGAAGCCTAAAACGGGGCTTTAGCCCCTGGGGTATGCCTCTCTCTCCAACCAACCTCACATCTTCTCAACCTCGCTAAAATGCACGTCATCTCGACCGGAGCGGCGGGGTCCCCGGCGAGTCCGCACTTGACTCGCTGGGGTGCAAGCGAAGCGCAGCGGAGAGACCCCTGTATTTCGCCGTTCGATCGCGGCAGCCCCATCCTTTCGCGATGCCGCTGCGAAAGGATGGGGAACATGCCCGGCCGAAACCGCTCTAGTAGCCTGCTCCGAAGCGGGGGTTGCGCGCGGCCGCAATCCTCGGCGACAGCACCGGCGGCGCGATCGTAAGCCCGGGCCGAGCCTTATCCAGAACCGGACGCGGCAGGTAGCTTCCCTTGTACGGCGATGAGACAGCCTCGGCCATTCTCAGCTCCGGCGTCACAATCGTCTGGATCAGCGGCGCGCCCAGCAGCCCCAGGTAGATGTTGCACTGGTGCTGGTAGGCCACCTCGGCGATGAAGGTAGTGCTGCTGGGGGAGGCAGCGCCGGTCAACTCCGTGCCCGCTCCGTTGGGCTGCGTGTAGACGGAGTTGTAGTGCAGCTCGCTCGCAATCAGCGCGGCTTCCAGCCCGTCGATCGTGTCCTTCGCCCAACTGGGCGTCGGAATGCCGATGCCGCTGTAGATCCACTCCAGCTCCAGCAGACTCCCCCAGGCGTGCGGAATCGCGTCAAGCGAGTTCCAGTAGCGATAGCTATTGGGGAGTCTCGCGTTGAAGCCGATAGCAAACGGACCGTTGCCCGCGCTGGGCGCGGCGTAGGTGTAGACCTGCGTGTTGGGATCGGGCGTGCTGCCCGAGGGACCGCGCTGATAAGAGAGCCACGACCCGAGCACCGTAGCCAGGTTGCCGCCGAGGCTATGCCCGGTGACGGTGACGGTCGCGGTCGAAGGAATGGTATTCGTAAGATAGTCGCCGAGCGTCTGCCCATTCCATGTCGCAAGGGTCAGATTGCTGGCCTGCGTATACGAGCCGTAGGAAAGCATCGCCTGCGGCTGCGCGGGAAGATAAGGCCACGCGCTTTGATAAGTGACATAGAGGTTGTAAAACCAGTTGTACAGCGTGTCGATGCTGACGCTGGTCTCGCTGCCGCGAATCGCGAGCGCGTAGTTGCCCGTCGATGCGCTCTTCGCCACGTAGCAGAGATTGCCGTAGGCATCGTCATACGGTCCCCAGACGACAGACCAGTCGCCCCCGGTCGCATAACTTGTGTTCTGTAGCTGGCCGCTGATGTCGCTGGAATAAGCGATTGCGGAAAGGGTCATCATAACGGCCGAATCGGGCCAGGAGGTGCTCATCGGTTGCTCCTTTTGGTTGAAAAGCGGAAAGGTTGAGCAACAGCAGAGCCGGACGAGCAGAACAAAGGAAGCCAGCGGAACAGCAAACGCACAGGATTCAGATAAGGATCGATCTCCGTGTGAACACCACTATAACCGAACAGTGAGCGCAATTTGACGAACAGCGGGCGCAATTCTCCTGCAAGAAATATAGGGAGGTCTTCGAGGTGCATAGGGAGCTTTGGCGACCCATGTCACCTCAACCTGCACAACCAAATCACGTCATCTCGACCCACGCAACTCAACTCGCGCAACCGCCAAAGCACGTCATCTCGACCCACGCAACTCAACTCGCGCAGCCGCCAAAGCACGTCATCTCGACCGGAGGCGGCGCATTTGCCGCCGCAGTGGAGAGACCCCTGTATTTGCCGTTGCCGTTGCCTTTGCCTTTGCCGTTGCCTTTGCCGTTGCTTGCCCTTGCTGTTGCCTTTGCCGTTGCCGTTGCCGTTGCCTTTTGCCGTTGCCCTTGCCCTTTGCCCTTGCCCTTTGCCCTTGCCCTTTGCCCTTGCCCTTTGCCCTTGCCCTTTGCCTTTGCCTTTGCCGTTGCCTTTTGCCGTTGCCTTTGCCTTTTGCCGTTGCCGTTGCTTCTAGGTAGGCCAAGGCTTTAGCCTTGGCTCTCTCCGCGCCACAAAAAAGGGGGCTTTAGCCCCTGGGGTATGCCTTCCTCGCCCCTTCTAAAAAATAGCCGATGCCTGTCGCACGACAATGGCCCGCCGGTTACGGCGGGCCATTGTCCTTGCGCTTCTCCGAAGCGCTAGAAGATCAGTTTCAGCGCTCCCTGGATCTGCCGGGCGCCGGTGGTGCCGTCGTTCTGCCCGACCTGCGACTGCGAGACCCCGAAGGTCGGCGAGTCGATTCCCAGCGAGGAGAACACCGGAGCAGTGAGATTGGGATGGTTGAAGACGTTGTAGCTCTCCGCCCGGAAGACCAGCTTGACCTGCTCGCGCAGCGTCTGCGTCTTCTGGAAGACCACGTCGGTATCGACGTAGCCCGGGCCATGGAACTTGTTGCGGTGGATGGAGACGCTCTGGCCGAAGGGCGCATTGGCGAAGGCCGCGGCCGACGGGCCGACGATCTTGCCCGACGCGACGGCAGTCCCGCGCTTCGAGGGATATGGCGCTCCAATCATCTGCGGACGGTTGGTCACGCCGGTGTGGAGATTATCCACCGTGCCGCGAAGGTCGAACGGCAGGCCACCCTGAATCTGCTGGATGCCGGAGATCTGAATCCCCTCGAAGACATGCCCCAGCAAGCCGCTGTTCAGCCGCGACTTCCCGATGCCGATGGGCAGGCTATAGCTGGCCGCGGCGGTTCCGCGGTGGCGAACGTCGGAGTCGGAGTTGCCGTACTCCGGCCCCAGGTCGAAGCTGTTGCGCGGAAGCCCGCTGCCGCCGGCCCCGGGAACGATGGCATCGGACCCGTTATCGAGCGAGTGCGCATAGGTGTAGCTGCCGGTGAGGGTCAGGCCGCCAAACTGTCCCGAGAGCCGCGTCTGCAGCGCGTTGTAGTTGCTGCTGACCACCGACGTCTGGAAGAGCGTATGCAGAAAGGCCGTATTGTTGACGCGCGGGTCAAAGTCGGCGCCGCCGAGATAGAGCGCATTGAGCTGCAGCGAGGCCGGGTTGACGCCGGCGGCCAGCGATTCCTGCACCAGGTTCGGCTGCGGAGGATTGCCGTCGATCTCGCGCAGTCCGTGGGTGCTGTGGTTGCCCACGTAGTTCACCTCAAGAGCCACCCGGTTGGTGAGCTGGTGCTGGATGCCGATGTTGTAGCTTTCGCTGGTCGGCATCTTGAGGTTGGGGTCGATGAGGACCGGCGTGTTGTATTCCCCGTCGCCGATCGAAGCCGAGGGCGTCAGCGCGCCGGGGAAGGCAATCGTCGCAACCGTCGGCGTATCGGGTGTCGCGTCGAACGGATAGTCGTTGAAGGTCGCCTGGTAGGGCGGGTTGGACTTCGCGTTGCCGAACAGATTGTCGAAGATGCGGTCGTGGAAGATGCCGAAGCCGCCGCGAATCGCCGTCCTGCCGTCGCCGTGCAGGTCGTAGGCAAAGCCGATGCGCGGCTCGATCAGCTTCCAACTGTCGGCATAGAGCTGCCGTCCCGTTCCCGGGCCGACCGAGGTGAAGACGAAGCCGTCGGCAGGCGTGGCAATCGACGTATCGCCGTAGTAGTTGGAGAGATTTCCGTCCTTCTCATACGGCACGCCGTTGAAGGCGTAGCGCAGGCCGATAATGGCGGTGAACTTTGGTGTGACCTTCCAGGTATCCTGCGCGAACGCCGCCCACTCATGCTGGCGGAAGCGGCTCAGGTCGCTGGCGCGGCGAATGCCCTCGCGGGTAAAGAACTGGTTCTCGGCATTGTTGGAGACCGCGCCCTGAGCTCCCCAGACCAGATCCTCAAAGCCCCGCACGCTGGGAGAGTTGCTGTCCCCGGCGAACTGGTAGGACGGATAATCCGGGCCGAAGGTGCTGTACACGTCCATCGAGAGAAGGTCGCGCGACGAAAAGTCGTCGAAGTTGTTGTCCTTGACGCTGCGGTACTCGCCGCCGAACTTGAACGAATGCGCGCCACGGGTGACGGTAAATGTGTCGGCCAGAAAGATCGTCGAGCTCAGCCTCGCCTGCGCGTTGCTGTCGCCGAGATCGGTGCACCCGAACGTAAAGAAGTAGGGGATGCTTACGTCGCGGCCCTTGCCGAAGCCGTCCACGCCGGTGATTGCGTCGATCGGGCCGTGGTTGCAGTAGAAGCCCGCATTGGCCTGGTTGTAGCCCGCGCGAAAGAGATTGGTGGTGTTGGCCGAGAGCGCCGAGGCCAGCGAGATCACGCCGTTGTGGCTGGTGCTGATCACCGAGGTGGCGCCATAGCCGGGCAGAACCTCATCGAAGAAGGGATTGCCGTCGGCCGAGTGGTTATAGATGTAACGAACCGTGAGCTGATGCTTGTCCGTCAGCTTATGGTCCAGCCGGCCGGTGAGGTTGTAGCTGTTGAGCGGATCGGGCGAGGGAAAGAAGTACGTTGTGCTGACTCCATCGCCGTTGTCGGCCTGTCCCACCGGCGCGATCGCCAGGATCTTCGCCACCGCCGGATCCTGTCCCAGACCGGAGAGGTTATCGGGGTTCGTGGAGGGATTGCTGAGATCGACCGCGGTCTCGCTGCCGTCGATCGGATCGATATACGTGAACTTGCCCGTCTTGAAAGCAGCGGTCGGAGTCGTCTGAAACGAGGTTCGCGTGGTGCGGAAGCGCTGCACCTCCCCGTTGAGGAAGAAGAAGGTGTGGTCCTTCCAGATCGGGCCGCCGAGCGAAGCTCCGAAGTCGTTGCGGATGTAGGGGTCCTGCTTGCCGTCTTCCTTCTTGTTGAAGTAGTCGCGCGCTCCCAGCGCGTTGTAGCGGCCGAACTCATACGCGCTGCCGTGGAACTTGTTGCCGCCGCCGCGCGTGATCACGTCGATGATCGCGCCCGTGTTGCGGCCGAACTCCGCGTCGAAGTTGTTGGTGATGACGCGGAACTCCTGCGTCGAGTCCGGGTTCGCCGCCGAGATGCCGCCCTGCCCGCCCGGAACCGAGGTATCGTTGTTGTCCGAGCCGTCGAGCATGAAGTTGTTGTTGCGCTCGCGCTGCCCGTTGACCGAGAATCCGCCGACATTGTTGGCCGATGTCACCACGCCGGGCGACAGCAGCACCAGTTGGTAGGGATCGCGCAGGATCAGCGGCAGATCATTAATCTGCTTCGAGTCGACCACCGTCGAGAGCTGGAAGCTGCTGGTCTCGACCGGAGCCACCGTCACGTCCTGCACGTCGACCGAGGCCACCGCGCCCGCCAGCGAGAGCGTAAAGTTCACCGGAAGCGTCGCCGCGACGTTCAGAATGACGCTCTTGCGCGAGAGCGTCTGGAAGCCCGGAGCTTCAACCGTGACCGTGTAAACCGACGGCGGCAGCGCGGCGAAGTCATAGATACCCGCCGAGGTCGTGGTCGTCGTCCGCGTCAGTCCCGTGGACTCGGACGTCACCGTCACCGTCGCGCCGGGAACCAGAGCCCCCGCCGGATCGAAGACCTGGCCGGTTACCGTACCCGTCTGCCCAACTGCAACTCCCACCATCGATACCAAGGCCAAAACCGCAACGCCCAGCTTTTTGAAACCCATAAGACTTGAACCCTCAACTCAGAAATTGGAGAAATAAAAACGGCTGCCCGTGAAATTCAGACGCTGTCTTCCAATAGGATTGATGCCGCAATCACAGCCTGCGATCCTGCCTTTCGCAAATTCCCTGTAAAGGTCATCGGCGAAACTCCGCAAAAGTGAATAGCGAATCTGTTGAAGACCTGCATGTTGGATTCCATCTTCCATTCGACTGCAAGAAATTGCAAACAAGAGGACAAAATGTAGTTAACATGGTCTGACAATATGGAATACGGGATAATTCGATTCTATGTTCCGCAAAAATGGATTTTTATTTGAAGAATATCTATGAAAATTAGCCTCGCTGCCGTCATGCCGCGCCGCACCCGATCGAAGTCCGAGGCGACCGACCGCCTGCTGGCCGACTACATCGAACGTTCGAGCCGCTACCTGCCCTGCGAGTCGCAGACCTTCGAGGACGAATCCGCCTTTCTTGCCTGGCTGACCCACCAGTCCGGCCGCAGCCCCATCCACGCCATCCTGCTCGACAGCCGCGGCCGGCAGTTCTCGTCGGAGGAGTTCGCCGCCCGTCTCGGCACTCTGCGCGACAGCGGTACCCAGCGGCTGGTGCTGGCGATCGGCCCGGCCGACGGATGGTCATCCGCCGCGCTCGACCAGGCCGGCCTCCTGTTCTCGCTGGGACGAATCACCCTGCCGCACCAACTGGCCCGGGTCGTGCTCGCCGAGCAGGTCTACCGCGCCCTGACCATCCTCGCCGGCCACCCCTACCACTCAGGGCATTAGGCATCAAGAGATTCAGAGCATTAGGTATTAAGAGACCTTTATTCGTGATTCCCGCATTAAGAGACCTTTGTTTGTCATTCCCGAAGGGAATCCGCGTTTCGCCCGAATCAAGCACATAACACCGCACGTCATCTCGACCGAAGCACATAACACTGCACGTCATCTCGACCGGAGCGAAGCGCAGTGGAGAGACCCCTGTATTTCGCCGTTGCCGTTGCCGTTGCCGTTGTCGTTGCAGTTGCAGTTGCAGTTGCCGTTGCCCTTGCTCTTGCTGTTGCTGTTGCCGTTGCCCTTGCTCTTGCAGTTGCCCTTGCTCTTGCAGTTGCCGTTGCAGTTGCAGTTGCAGTTGCCGTTGCTCTTGCCTCTAGGTACGCCAAGGCTTCAGCCTTGGCCCTCTATGGCCAGCCACAAAACAGGGGCTTCAGCCCCTGGGGTATGCCCCGTTCCTCTTTCAAAAAAGCACGTCATCTCGACCGAAGCGAAGCGCAGTGGAGAGACCCCTGTATTTCGCAGTTGCCGTTGCCGTTGCCGTTGCCGTAGCCGTTGCTCTTGCTGTTGCTCTTGCTCTTGCCTCTAGGTACGCCAAGGCTTCAGCCTTGGCCCTCTATAGCAGCCAATCAACAAGGGGCTTCAGCCCCTGGGGTATGCCCCGTTCCTCTTTCAAAAAAGCACCGCCTGCATTTCGCCATAGCGATGCCAGTCCGAATTAATCCGGAGAGCATTTCAAGCAGGCCTCGATCCAATATCGTCGACGGCAATGCAATTTACACGACAGAGGTGCGGATGGAGCGCGGGGTCCACGCGGAAGCCTCGGCGACGAAGCGGTGGAAGAGAGCGCGGGAGGCGGAGCTGATCTCGTAGCTCCGCTCCGGGTGCCACTGCACGCCGAAGACGAAGTGGGTGCTGCCCGGAGCCTGCCCGCCTTCGACGGCCTCGATGACCGCGTCCTGCGGGCAGCGGGCGGAGACGCGAAGGCCGTCGCCGGGGATAGCGATGGCCTGGTGGTGGCTGGAGTTGACGGGGAGCCGGAGAAAGCCGTCCTGCTCCGGCGCCTCGGCCGGGGGAACGATGGCGGCGAGCAGCGAGTCGGGCGCGATGGCGGCGGTGTGCGCGATGGCCACGCTGCGCCCGGCGCGGTGATTGACCGGCATCGGCGCAAGATGCTGGACCAGCGTACCACCGCGCCAGATGTTGAGCGCCTGCGCGCCGAAGCAGATGGCGAAGATGGGCTTGTGCAGGTTGTGGGCGTCCTGGAGGAGAAGCTCGTCGACGTTCTCGCGGGCGGCGTCGGCGGGGTTCGACTCGGGCACGGGCTCCTGCCCGTACTTGTGGGGATTGGCGTCGGCGGGGCTGCCGGGCAGAAGGACGGCCTGGCAGGTGTTGATGAGGTCGGCGGAGGCGCGGGGCGAGGCGTTGAGCGGCATCTCGACGGGATGGCCGCCGGATTTTTCGATGGCCTCGGCGTAGACCGCCCAGGAACGGAGATTGTAGTCGGGGTCGGTGCTGGTGGGCAGCGGAATGGCGATGCGGGGCTTCATAGGGCGGAGGTGCGGGTGCTGGGATTTGCGGTCATGTGCCTTGTTTGATGGTAACTCCAAAAGCGGCGGGGGCGGGAGTGTGGGGCCGCGTATGATAGGTGATTCCCGAGCAGAAATGCTTCGCTTGGATATGAGTGTGGAGGGTGAACAGTCTTGGATAAGATCACCGAGTCTTTACTGTCAGAGTTTTCCCAGCAGAATAACCTCGATACGCTGGATGAAAGCAAGCGGTTTGAACATTTCACTGCTTACATTGTGGTCAAGTCCGAGCATCCTGAAACTTTTGATACGCACGATCTTGTTGTTGGAAGTGACACCAACAATACGGGTGGCGTGGATGCTGGAATGGACGCTATTGCGGTAATCGTAAACAACACTTTGCTTACAGATGTTGACGAAGTTGAGGACGCCACTGCGGGGAGCGGCCCCTTAGAGGTAGAGTTTATTTTCGTTCAGTCCGAGACTTCACTCCACTTCGATGGGGCAAAGATCGGGACGTTTGGATTTGGCGTCCTCGATTTTTTTAGCGACAATCCAAAGCTAAAGCAAAATGACAAGGTGGCTGGATACGCTGAAATGATGCGTGCCATCTACAAGAAGAGCAGCAGGTTTACTCGCGGCAATCCCGTGTGCAAGACTTTTTATGCGACAACAGGTGTTTGGCAGGACGACGCAACCCTAAATTCGAGGATTGAAGGTGTCAAATCCGACTTAGACAATACTGGCCTATTCAGCATCGTGGAGTTTATCCCTTGCGGTAGAAGTCGCGTGCAGCAGATGTACCAAAAAACCAAGAATGCAATTTCAGCGGACTTCGTTTTTTCTGCTCGCGTCACGGTCAAACCGGATATTCCGGGAGTCGGCCAAGCCTATATCGGATTTCTGCCATGGTCCGAGTATAAGAAACTCATCATTGACGACTCCGGGAACATGAAGGGCGGTTTGTTTTTCGACAACGTGAGGGACTGGCAAGGATTCAACGATGTGAATTCACAAATTAGGAACACTTTGGAATCGGACAATAGAAACCGCTTCGTCTTAATGAATAACGGTCTCACTATTATTGCCGCGACCGTTCAGCCTACGGGAGACAAGTTTTACATCGAAGACTATCAAATTGTGAACGGGTGCCAGACCTCCAATGTTCTCTTTGCGGAGAGGGCAATCCTCGATGATAATGTCACCCTTCCGATTCGGCTTATCAGTACACAGGATGAGAATGTAACTAACGCAATCGTTAAGGCCAACAATTGGCAAACGCAGGTTAAGGAGGAGCAGCTATTCGCCCTACAGGAATATCCGAAAACACTTGAGGCCTATTTCAATTCCGTGTCCAGTCCGGAGCGACTTTATTTTGAGCGTCGTTCCCGACAATACGACAGTCAGCCGGTTGAGAAAACTAGAATCGTAACTTTTGATGGATTGATTCGATCGTTCGCGGCCATGTTCCTTGATGAACCCCACCGAACGACGCGAAATTTCAAGAGCATCAAAGCGAAACTTGGTTCGGAAATATTTGCCAAGGACCAACGTATGGAACCTTATTACGTTTCCGCGCTTGCGCAATACAAATTGGAGTTTCTATTTCGTAACGGACACCTTGAAATTAAGTACCGACCAGCTCGATACCATATGTTGTTCGCGCTGAGAATACTGATTGCAGGGATTGATAGACCCCAAATGACGGCTTACAAAATGGAAGCATATTGCAATAAAATCTCCAGCGCGCTCAGCGATCAAATCACTTCAGACAAGTACATTGCAGCAGCAGCGCAAATTATCGATACTGCATCCCAAGGTGGGGCACTTAACCGGGACTCGATACGAACCGAGCCATTTACAAATGCGGTCCGGGACGCCGCACTCGAGCATCCTGGCATATAAAGCAGCCCAGGCGCTGCCGCTTCTTAGCAGGTTTGTTTTTTCAACTCTCTTTCCCGGCCAGCGCGATGAGGCGGCTTCGGTCGAGATGACGTGATTTGGTGGTTGGGGGGCGGTCGTGGCTCCCACCCTTTGTGCAAAAAGCGCACAAAGGATGGGGCACCCATGCATTCGCGCTTTGGGGGTTTTGGTTGTAAACGCAGATCCCTCCGCTTCGCTGCGGGATGACAACAAAGGAACAGCGTGTCTTTGCTTCGGGCGGGATGGCGTGGGCGGAGAGGAAGGCATTCCCCAGGGGCTGAAGCCCCGGTTTTGGGCGCTGGGATAGAGGCCAAGGCTGAAGCCTTGGCGTACCCAGAGGCAACGACAACGACATCCCTTTACGACAACGACATACCTTTACGACAACGGCATACCTTTACGACAACGGCAACCCTTTACGACAACGGCATACCTTTACGACAACGGCAACCCTTTACGACAATGACAACCCTTTACGACAACGGCATACCTTTACGACAACGGCATACCTTTACGACAACGGCATCCCTTTACGACTACGGCATACCTACAAATGAAATGGCGTTCTCGGTGGGTTGAGAACGCCATTTTTATCTGGATGGTGCCTATCTTTATGTTGTTTGGGTTTGGTGCGGTCAGGATTTACCCTGAATGACTTTGGGGCTGGCTTTGCCTCCGGTGCCGGACTTGCGGCGGGCGCGTTTGGCGGCGAGCTGGCGCATCTCCTTGCCCAGGCTGGTGCGGTTCATCACCCCTTGCTGGATGATGCCGATGAAGTTACCGACCGCCCAGTAGAGCGCGAGGCCCGCGCCGTAGTACCAGGTGAACCAGCCCGAGATGGCCGGCATGGTGAAGGCCATCAGCTTCTGCTGCTGGGCATCGACGCCGGGCGACGGCGTGTACCACTGCACCAGGAACTGGCTGATAACCATGACGATGGGCAGAATATGCCAGGGGTCCGGGTTCTGCAGGTCGGGAATCCAGAGCCAGTGGGCGTGGCGCAGCTCGACGACGCGGGGCAGCATGCCGTAGAAGGCGTAGAGCAGCGGCAGGGTGATCAGCGTCGGGATGCAGCCGCCGAACATGTTGACTCCATTGTCTTTCTGGAGCTTCATGATCTCGGCGTTCATCTCGGTCTTCTTCGGATCGGTGGCCTTGTACTTCTTGTAGCGCTCCTTGATGGCGTTCATCTGCGGCTGGATGCGCTGCATCTTCAGGCCGTTCTGCATGGTCTTGATGCGGAAGGGCAGCATGAGGATGTTGATGAGGATGGTGAGGATGATGATCGCCCAGCCCCAGTTGGTGACGCCGGCGGAGTGGATGTACTGGAGCGAGATGAAGAGGTACTTGCCGATGACGCCGAAGAAGCCGAAGTCGACGATGGACTCGAGGTTGGGGCCGTTGTTGGCGGCCTTGACGGCCTTGAGGACGCTGATGGCCTTGGGCCCGACGTAGACGCGGGTGGAGACGGGGCCGGAGGTGTCGCCGATGGCCGCGCCGAGAACCGGGATCATGATGGGCTTGGTCGCCGGGGAGCCGCTGCCGAACCCGGTGCGGTGGATGGTCTTGGCGACGTCGAGCTCGGTGTGCAGCGAGGCGAGGGTGGCGGTGTCCGGCGCGTCGGGAAGGAAGACGGCGGCGAAGAAGGCGTCGCCGACGCCCGCCCACTGGATGGGTCCGTTGATGGTGGCGCCGCCCGAGACCTTCTTGGGATCGATGTGCTCGGTCTTGCCGCTGATGTTGGTGGCGAGCTGCGAGCTGCCGTAGGAGTCGCGGTTGTTCTGGTCGCCGAAGCCGCCGGGCCAGCTCAGCAGGGCGCGGACCGGGATGCCGTTGCGGGTGACCTGGACGGTGGCGTGCAGGACATAGGTCTCGTCGAAGGAGAAGGTCTTGACGACGTCGAGGCCGCCCTCGGAGTAGGTGAAGGTCAGCTTGGCCGGGACGGCGAGGTGGCCGGTGGCCGAGGGAACGTAGAGCGCCTGATTAATGCTGGTGGTCAGCGCCGGCTCGTAGGTGTAGATCGAGAGCGGATAGCCGAACTTCTCGGCCGCCTGGTCGTGGACGATGTCGAGCGGCTTGCCTTCGTCGGTCTTGTAGCGCTTGAGGATCCAGCTCGTGACCTCGCCGCCCTTATTGGAGAAGGTGATGCGGTAAAGCTCGTTCTCGATGACGGTGGTGGAGACGGCGGCGGCCTTGACGGCAGGGGCGGCGGTCTTTGCCGAGGCTCCCTTGGCCGCGGCTTCCTTTGTTACTGCCGCGGGCTGGGTGCTCGCCGCGGTGCCGGGCTGACTGCCGGCGGGGGTGTTTGCCGGGGCAGGCGTATTTTGCGCCGTCGCTGCGGCGGGGGCCTTGGGAGATGCCGGTTTGGGCTTGGTCGATTGGAAGTACTGGAGTCCGAAGAAGACTGCGACCATGACGAGCATCATCAGGAGAAACGAGTGGTTGTCCTGTCCGCCCTGCTGATTGGGGTTCTTAAACTCTGCCAAGTAAATTTCCTATTCTTTGCTGAACGTGAGACGGCGTTGGCGCGAACGCCGCACCATCTCGTTATGGTAAATGGTCCTTGTGAATAGAGACGGTCGATGTTGGGCCGGAGTCTCGATTGGGCACGGGATCGAGGCCGCCTTTGGCAAAGGGATGGCAACGGGCGAAGCGGCGCAACGCCAGCCACGAACCTCGAAGCAGGCCGAAACGGACCAGCGCAACGTAGGCGTACTCCGAACAGGTGGGCAGGTAGAGGCACTGCGAGGGGCTGAAGGCGTGCAGGACGGGCGAGACCACGGTCTTGTAAACACCGAAGGCAATGCGGATAACGAGCTTGGGCTGGGGGTCGGGCATCGGGCGCCTGTGTGAACATTGTCGCCCATTGCGCGCAATGGCGGCGCGGCGGAATGATTGGAGCAAATGTTCCACGTGGAACATTTTGGCCGCTTTGAACCCGCCGACGTAGTTAAGCTGTTTATAATCAACATCATGCCCCATTGATTCCATGAACATGCAATACAGGGGTCTCTCCGCTTCTCTTCGCTTCGGTCGAGATGACGTGTTTTTATGACCGCTCTTAATTAATAAGGCTGGGCTGAAAAATGTTCCACGTGGAACATTCCACGAAAGAATGTTGCTGGTTGCTGGTTGCCGGTTGCTGGTTGCTGGTTGCCGGTTGCCGGTTGCTGGTTGCCGGTTGCCGGTTGCCGGTTGCCGGTTGCTGGTTGCTGGTTGGCGGGTGGCGGGCGGCGGGCGGTCGCGAATGTTCCACGTGGAACATTCGTTTTCTGTCATTCTACTTAGAGCCCTTACCCTGTCAGATGCAGCTTCCGTTTGTCATTCCCGAAGGGAATCTGCGTATTACCCGAACCGGCATGACCGCATCCGGAAGAGAGATGCTCCAATGTTCCACGTGGAACATTCGCGACCGCAGGGAACAACCAGCACTCGCAACCAGCAACCACCAACCACCAGCCCCCGCATCTGCGATACTGAACTCTCTTCGATGCCCGCCCTCCCTGAATCCCGAATCGCCGCTCTGCTCGCGCCTTATCTGGCCGTACCGCCTGCTCTCTTTGGTCAGCTCTCTCTTTATCTCGACCTTCTGCTCAAGTGGAACGCACGCACCAACCTGACCGCCATCCGCGAACCGGAGGAGATCGTTTGCCGCCACTTCGGCGAGAGCCTCTTCGCTGCTCAACGTCTGGGGCCGTGCGAGACGCTGCTCGATCTCGGCTCCGGCGCCGGCTTTCCCGGCCTGCCCATCGCGCTGCTGCGGCCGGAGATTCAAGTGACGCTGGCCGAATCGCAGGGCAAAAAGGCTGTCTTCCTGCGCGAGGCGGCGCGAACGTTGGGGCTAAGCGTCGAAGTCTGGGGCAATCGGGCCGAAGCCCTGCCCCCGGAGCGCCGCTTCGACACGGTTACGCTGCGCGCGGTCGACAATATGGCCGCGGCGTTGGTCGCAGCCGAGCCGCGGGCTGCACACCGGCTTGTTTTGCTGACCAGTAGGGCCGGAGCGCCGTCCTTGCCTGATTTTCCCGAACGAATTGAGATTGCGATCCCAGGGTCCGAAGACCGCATCCTGCTTTTGGCTACGCGCTGAGTGTTCCACGTGGAACATTTCAACTGCGGTTGTTCGTTGCTGGTTGCTGGTTGTTTCCCTGTCGATTGGTGGGGCGAGTGTTCCACGTGGAACATTGGAGCATCTCTTCCGGATGCGGTCACGCCGGTTCGGGTAATACGCAGATTCCCTTCGGGAATGACAAACAAACGGAAGCCGCACCTGACAGGGCAGGGGCTCTAACCGCAGATTCCCTCGCTACGCTGCAGCAATGACAGAAAACAAATGTTCCACGTGGAACATTCACGACCGCAGGGAACAACCAACAACCAACAACCAGCACCCAGCAACCAACAACCAGCACCCAGCACCCAGCAACCAATCACGAACAACCGCCCTTGAAATGTTCCACGTGGAACAAAAGTTTTCCACATCGCTCCGCTCGCAACCCGTCTGAATATGGCGCAAAACCTGCCTTCCACAAGTTCTCCACAGCCTTGGCCGCTTCTGCACAAGCACAGCACGGTTGCTTCCAATCGCTGTGCCCGATACCCTTCTCCTACCTCTCATGACCGCGAATTCTCCAGCCAGCAATCCGAAACAGGACACTCCAGAGCCGCCCGCAGCCCGTTCCAAGGTCATCGCCGTCGTTAATCAGAAGGGCGGCGTGGGCAAGACCACCACCGCCATCAACCTGGCCGCCGCGCTCGCGCTCGAAGGCCTGCCTACGCTGCTGATCGATTGCGATCCCCAGGCGAATACCACCGGGGGACTCGGATTCGGGCGCGACGAGGCCCGCAGCAGCATCTACGACCTGCTGATGGGACATGCTGCGGCGGAGACGGTCATCGTCGCGACCGAGGTCGACAATCTTTCGCTGATTCCGGGCAGCAAGAACCTGATCGGAGCCAATCTGGAGCTGGTGGCGCAGGACCGGCGCGAGTACCGGCTGCGCGATGCGCTGGAGCCGGTGCGGGCGAAGTACCCCTTTATTTTGTTGGATTGCCCGCCGGCGTTGGACCTGCTCACCCTTAATTCGCTGGTGGCTGCCGATGGGCTGCTGGTGCCGATGCAGGCCGAGTACTTTGCGCTGGAAGGGATCTCGGAGCTGATGTCGACGCTCGACCGCGTGACCCAGGCGTTCAATTCGACGCTGACGCTCGAAGGCGTGCTTCTGACCATGTATGACGACCGCACCAACCTCTCGCAGCAGGTGTCGGAGAATCTGAAGGGATTTTTTACCGACAAGCTGCTGAAGACGACGATTCCGCGCAACATCCGGCTGGCGGAGGCTCCGAGTCATGGCAAGCCGGTGGCGCTCTACGATGCCAAGTCGAGGGGCGCGGAGGCTTATCGCGAGCTGGCGCTCGAAGTGCTGGCGCGCAACGAGATGGAGAGTCCGGAGGTGAAGCGGCGGAAGGCTGCGGCGGCTGCCGCGGCTGCCGCGGCGAGTTCGCTGAAGTCGTTTCAGCAGCCGGAGAAGAAGAGTCGGTTTTGGAGGGGGAAGGGGAGTTGATGTTTTTGTTGAAGCGTACCTCAGGGGCTAAAGCCCCCCGCTCCAACGGACATGGATGGCACGGCTGAAGCCGTGCCCTTAAGCAAGGCGAGAAGAAGCTGCGGCAACGGCGGCAGAAGCAAAAGGCAAAAGCAAAAGACAAAGGCAAAAGCAAGAAAAGAGCAAATACAGGGGTCTCTCCACTGCGCTTCGCTCCGGTCGAGATGACGTGAGTTGGTGGAAGCAAAAGTGGAAGTAGAAGTAGGAGCAGAAGTAGAAGCAGAAGCAGAACAGATGCAACAACAGCAAATATTGAAGCAGCAGCGAAGTTCACTGGAGAAAGCGTCGTCTACTATGGCAACCGCTACACACGATCCTAAGCGTCGGGCTCTGGGCAAGGGCCTTGAATCTCTTCTTCCGTCGCGTCCGGCGGTGGTTCCGCAGATGACGGCTGCCGCAGCCGTCGAGTCGAATGGGAGGCCGCTGGAGATTCCGCTCGACCACATCGAGCGCAATCCTTTCCAGACGCGCACGCGGTTCGACGAGGCGCAGCTGACCGAGTTGGCGCAGTCGATTGCGGCGACCGGCGTGGTGCAGCCGATCCTGGTAAGGCCGCTCGGCGTGCCGGACCGCTACCAGTTGATCGCGGGGGAGCGGCGCTGGCTGGCCAGTCGCAAGGCGGGCAAGGCGACGGTTCCGGCGATTGTGCGGCAGGTGTCGGACGAGCAGACGCTGGAGATGACGATCGTCGAGAATTTGCAGCGGTCGGATTTGAATCCGATGGAGCAGGCGCGGGCGTATCAGCGACTGAGCCAGCAGTTTCGGCTGACGCAGGAGCAGATGGCGACGCGGACGGGCAAGGAGCGGGCGAGCGTGGCGAACTTTCTGCGGCTGCTGCGGCTGCCGGAGCCGGTGCAGCAGAGGGTGGAGTCGGGCGAGCTGAGCTTTGGCCACGCGCGGGCGCTGCTGGCGCTGGAGTCGGCGGAGGCGATTGCGGCGGCGGCGCAGAAGGTGATTGCGCTGTCGCTTTCGGTGCGCCAGACGGAGACCTATGTGCAGGGATTGATCGATCCTGAAGCTAAACAAAAGAAAGAGGATAAGCCGAAGGTCGAGGTCGATCCGAATGTTCGCGAGGCGGAGGACCGGCTGCGGCGGACGCTGGGGCTGAAGGTCCAGATCGAGGATAAGAGGGGGAGGGGGCGCGTCATTATCGAGTACTCGGGGCTGGAGGACTTTGACGCGATTCTGTCGGCGCTGGGGGGAGATTGATACTGTTTATGTTACATATTGCGTCTGGGGGAAAGAAGGCATACCCCAGGGGCTGAAGCCCCTGTTTTTTGGCTGGCCATAGAGGGCCAAGGCTGAAGCCTTGGCGTACCTAGAGGCAAGAGCAACTGCAAAAGCAACTGCAACTGCAACTGCAACTGCAAAAGCAACTGCAACTGCAACTGCAACTGCAATGGCAAAAGCAACTGCGAAATACAGGGGTCTCTCCGCTGCGCTTCGCTTCGGTCGAGATGACGTGGGTTGGGGCGATAGGAAATTTGTTTCTTCTACTGTGGCATATTGCGGCATCTGTGCGGGGAAGAGGCATGCCCCAGGGGCTGAAGCCCCTTGTCGATTGGCTGCTATAGAGGGCCAAGGCTGAAGCCTTGGCGTACCTAGAGGCAAGGGCAAATACAAATACAACGGCAACGGCAAGAGCAAGAGCAAGAGCAACTGCAACTGCAACTGCAACTGCAACTGCAAGAGCAACTGCAATGGCAAAAGCAACTGCAACTGCAACTGCAACTGCAAGAACAACTACAACGGCAAAATACAGGGGTCTCTCCGCTGCGGCGGCAAAAGCGCCGCCTTCGGTCGAGATGACGTATCTCTACTACTGCTGCTGCGGCTGCTGCGGTCGAAGGAGTTTGCTGCTGCTGCGGTCGAGAGAGAAATGCAACTGGTTATTCAGGACAGTCTTTTTATCCAGGCAGCCTTTTATCCAGGACAGCTTTTTTATCCCTGACAGCCTTTTTATCCGGGGCAGCGTTATTTTTTGCTGATTTTCTTTATCTCTGGATGGCGGTGTCGGCCTTGCTTGGTTTTTCGGAGACCTGGGTTGGGGTGGGGAGCTGTGTGCGGTCCCAGCCTCCGCCGAGGGCCTGGATCAGTTGAACCGATGAGGTCATGGCCTGGGTGCGCAGCGTGGTCAGGGTGCGCTGGTCGGTGAGCAGCGTGTTCTGCGCGGTGACGACGTTGACGTAAGGATCGACGCCGGTCTGGTAGCGGGCGAGTTGGAGATCGACGAACTGGCGGGCCGACTGCTCGGCCTGCTGCTGCTTGAGGATCTGCTGCGAGAGGATGCGGACCGAGGCGAGCGAGTCCTCGACCTGCTGGAAGGCGGTGAGGACGGTCTGGCGGTAGTTGGCGACGTTGGCGTTGTAGGTGGCCGTGTATTGCTGCACGGTGGCGCGGCGCAGGCCGGCGTCGAAGACGGTCTCGGAGATGGAAGGGCCGATGGACCAGAAGCGGCTGGGCCAGTCGAAGAGATGCTTGAAGGTGGAGCTTTCGAGCCCGGCCGAGGCGCTGAGGGTGAGATCGGGATAGAAGGCGGCGGTGGCGATGCCGATCTGCGCGTTGGCCGCGGCCATGGCGCGCTCGGAGGAGGCGATGTCGGGGCGGCGTTCGAGCAGTTGCGAGGGCATGCCGATGGGGATGGCGGGCGGCCTGGCGTCAAGGGCCTTGACTGGGATGGAGAAGCCGGAGGGGTTTACGCCGATGAGCACGGCGATGGCGTGCTCGAACTGGGCGCGGGCGACGCCGAGGTTGGCGGCGGCGGACTCGGCGTTTTGCAGGGTGTTCTGCGCTTCGACGACGGAGATCTGGTCGTCGATGCCGGTCTCGTAGCGGGCGCGGGCGATGTCGAGGGCCTTCTTGTCGGCCTCGATGGTGGCGTCGTAGAGCGCTTGCAGGGCGTCCTGTCCGCGCAGCTCGAAGAAGAAGAGGGCGAGGTTGGCCTGCTCGCTGAGGCGCTGGTTCTCAAGATCGGCGGCGCTGAGCTGGGCTTCGAACTGGGCCTGACTGATGGTGTTGCGGATGCGGCCCCAGAGATCGGGCTGCCAGGAGACGTCGAAGGGGAGCGAGGTGAGGGTGCTCTGCGCGCCGGCGCTGATGGAGCTGCCGCCGGTGCCGGTGGAGTTCTTGAGGTTGGCGGAGGAGCGCGAGCGCTGGTACGAGGGGCCGATGCCGGCGGTGGGGAAGAGCTGCGAGTGCGCCTCGCGGACGATGGCGCGGGCGGCCATGAAGTTCTGGAAGGCCAGCTTGATGTTCTGGTTGCCGACGGCGAGCCGGTCTTCGAGCGCGTTCAGCTCGGGATCGTTGTAGATCTCCCACCACTTGCCGCGGAGCATGGCGTCCTGCGGAGCGGCGACCTTCCAACCGTCGGTGTCCTTGAACTGGGTCGGAGACTCCTTGTAGGAGACGGGGGGAGCGGTAGCGGTGGCCGGGGGAACATGATATTTAGGCCCGACCCGGCAGCCGGTGAGCAGCAGAGCCGCTGCGATGGCGGGGTAGATGGCGGTTTGGAGGCGGCGAGTAGTCATAAAGTTTAAACCGTGGTGCGGGAGCTGAGGTGCAAGAGCCAAGGTGCGGGAGCTAATCGGTTGCGGGCGCCGGGCCGGTTGCGGGGAAGTTTCGCTGCCGTCTGCGCTGCATGCGCAGGCGGATGCGGTCGAAGGTGAGGTAGACGACGGGCGTGGTGTAGAGGGTGAGCAACTGGCTCATCAGCAGGCCTCCTACGATGGTGATGCCCAGGGGACGGCGCAGCTCCGAGCCCATGCCGGTGCCGAAGGCGAGAGGGACGGCTCCGAAGAGCGCGGCGGTGGTTGTCATCATGATAGGACGGAAGCGCAACATGCAGGCCTCGAAGATGGCGGACTCGGGGTCCATGCCGTGCTCGCGCTCGGCCTGCAGGGCGAAGTCGATCATCATGATGGCGTTCTTCTTCACGATGCCGATCAGAAGCACGATGCCGATGATGGAGATGACGTTGAGGTCTTCGTGGAAGACGATGAGGGCGAGCATGGCGCCGACGCTGGCCGAGGGCAGCGTGGAGAGGATGGTGAGCGGGTGCACCAGGCTCTCGTAGAGGATGCCGAGGACGATGTAGACGGCGAACAGGGCAGTGATCACAAGGATGGGTTCGCTGCCGAGCGAGTCCTGGTAGGCCTGGAGGGTTCCGGCGAAGAAGCCGTGAACGGTGGAGGGGATGCCGAGGCGTTCCTTCATCTGGTTGATGGCCAGGGTGGCATCGCTCAACGAGACGCCGGGAGCGAGGTTGAAGGAGATGGTGGCCGAGGGGAAGAGGCCGGTGTGCGGCAGCGAGAGCGGGATGGTATCGGCGTGGTGGGTGGCGATGGCCGAGAGCGGGATGTTGCCGGTGGAGGTCGGGTTGATGCTCGAATTGGAGCGGAAGGTGATGTTGCGGAGGCCTTCAGGGCTCTGCCAGTACTGGGGCGCGACTTCGAGGACGACGTAGTACTGGTTGAGCTGGGTGTAGATGACCGAGACCTGGGACTGTCCGAAGGAGCTGTAGAGGGCGGAGTTGAGCGACTGCGTGGTCTGGCCGAGGCGGGCGGCCTTGACGCGGTCGTAGTTGAGCATCATGTCGAGGCCGCCGTTCTGCTGGTCGCTGTTGACGTCCTCGAGGCCGGGGATCTTCTTCATCTCGGAGAGGACGCGGGGGCCCCACTTGGAGAGGTCGGCGATGTCGTCGGCCTGTAGCGTGTACTGATAGAGCGCGGCGCTGGAGCGGCCGCCGATGCGGAGATCCTGCGCGGCCTGAAGGAAGGTGGAGGCTCCGGTGAGCTTGTTCAGCTTGGGCCGCATGCGGTCGATGACCTGGGCGGCGCCGATCTTGCGCTCGCTGAGCGGCTTGAGCGTGATGTAGAGGAAGCCGGTGTTGCCGCCGCCGGTAAAGGCGATGACGGTCTTGACGGCGGGGTCCTTCATGACGACGTCTTCGATCTGTTTGACGGAGCGGTTCATGGCCGGGAAGGAAGAGTCCTGCGGACCCTGGATGCCTCCGGCGAGCGAGCCGGTGTCCTGCTGGGGGAAGAAGCCCTTGGGGATCTTGATGACGATGGCGAAGTTGAGCAGGATGGTGAGGAAGAGGACGGTGAGGGTAAGGCCGGGGTTCTCGAGCACCCAGCGCAGGGTGCGGCGGTAGAGCGAGAGCATCCAGTCGAAGAAGCGCTCGTTGGCGCGGTACATGCGGCCATGCTGCTTGCCGTGCTCGCTCTTGAGCAGGTAGGCGCACATGGTGGGCGTGGTGGTCAGCGAGACGACCATCGAGACCAGGATGGCGGTCGAGAGGGTGATGGCGAACTCGCGGAAGAGGCGGCCGACGATGCCGCCCATCAGGATGAGAGGGATGAAGACGGCGATCAGCGAGAAGCTGATCGACATGACGGTGAAGCCGATCTCGCGGGCTCCCTTGAGGGCCGCGGCGAAGGAGTCCATGCCGGCTTCGAGATGGCGGGTGATGTTCTCCATGACGACGATGGCGTCGTCGACGACGAAGCCGGTGGAGATGGTGAGCGCCATCAGCGAGAGGTTGTCGATGCTGTAGCCGCAGGCGTACATGACGGCCAGGGTGCCGATCAGCGAGACGGGGACGGCGACGGCGGGAATGAGGGTGGCGCGGGCGCTGCGCAGAAAGAAGAAGACGACCAGGATGACGAGGATGATCGACAGCATCAGCGTCAACTCGACTTCGTGGACGGAGGCGCGGATGGTGGTGGTGCGGTCGAGCATGACGGTGATGTCGATTCCGGTGGGAATCGAGGCCTTCATGGAGGGGATCGAGGCCAGGATGCGGTCGTTGGTGTCGATGATGTTGGCGCCGGGCTCGCGGTGGATGATGATGTTGATGGCGCGCTTGCCGTTAAGGTAACCGCCGTTGCGAACGTCCTGCACGGAGTCGATCACGTCGGCGACATCGTCGAGACGGATGGCGGCGCCGTTTTTGTGGCCGACGATGAGCGGCTTGTACTCTGCCGCCGTCGAGATCTGGTCGTTGGACACGATGTCGGCGGTGGTGATGCCGTCGGTGATCTGGCCCTTGGCGAGCGCGGAGTTCTGGAGGCTGATCTGGGACTGGAGGTTGGCCATGGTGAGGCCGTAGCTGGCCAGCTTGGTGGGATTGACCTCGATGCGCACGGAGGGCAGAGCGCCGCCGCCGACGTTGACCTGGCCGACGCCGGTGATCTGCGAGAGCTTCTGCTGGAGGACGGTGGAGGCCTCGTCGTAGAGCTTGCCCGGACCGTACTTGTCGGAGGTCAGGGTAAGGATCATGATGGCGGCGTCGGCGGGGTTGACCTTGCGATAGGTGGGATTGCCGGGCAGGTTGGCGGGCAGGTAGGTGCGGGCGGCGTTGATGGCCGCCTGGACGTCGCGCGCGGCGGCGTCGATGTTGCGGCTGAGGTCGAACTGGATGGTGATCTGGGTGCGTCCGAGACTGCTGTTCGAGGTCATCTCAGTGACGCCGGCGATGTGGCCGAGCTGCCGCTCGAGGGGCGTGGCCACGGAGGAGGCCATGACCTCGGCGCTGGCCCCGGGCAGGCCGGAGTTGACCGAGATGGTGGGAAAGTCGACCTGGGGCAGCGGCGAGACCGGCAGCACGGTGAACGCGATGCCGCCGATCACCGCGATGGCGACGGTGAGCAGCGTGGTGGCGACAGGGCGATGGATGAATGGCGCGGAGATGTTCATGGCAGCTCTGCGGGTTGGGGCTCGGCTCCGGTGTGCGGCTTCCTCTTCCACCTGGGAGTGAGGCGGGTGGCGATGCCGTCGAAGAAGATATAGATGACGGGCGTGGTGTAAAGGGTGAGGACCTGGCTGAGGAGAAGGCCGCCGACCATGGCGATGCCGAGGGGCTTGCGCAGCTCGGAGCCTTCGCCGGTGCCGAAGGCGAGAGGCACGCCGGCGAGCAGGGCGGCCATCGTGGTCATCATGATGGGCCGGAAGCGGAGCAGGCAGGCCTTATAGATGGCCTCGGTAGCGCTCTTGCCGTGCTCGCGCTCCAATTCGAGGGCGAAGTCCACCATCATAATGCCGTTCTTCTCGACGATGCCTATGAGCAGGACGAGTCCTATGATGGCGACGATGCTGAGGGACTGGCCAAAGAGGATGAGGGCGAGAAATGCGCCGACGCCGGCCGAGGGCAGCGTGGAGAGAATCGTGATGGGGTGGATGAAGCTCTCATAGAGGACGCCGAGCACGATGTAGACGGTGACCAGGGCGGCGAGGATGAGCAGAGGCTCGTTCGAGAGCGAGTTGCGGAACGACGCGGCGGTTCCCTGGAAGTCGGCCTGGAGGCTGGCCGGCATGTTCAGGTCCTTCTGCACCTTGGTGATGGCGTCGATGGCGCCGCCGAGCGAGCCGCCGGGCGCGAGGTTGAAGGAGACGGTGACGGCGGGGAACTGCCCCTGGTGCATGATGGAGAGCGGCTTGGTGGTGGTCTCGAAGTGCGAGAAGGCGCTGAAGGGCACGGCCTTGCTGGTGGCGGAGCTGGTGCCTCCGGCGGTGCCCGCGCCCTGGCTGATGGCGTTGGCGCTGGAGGTGAGGGCGCTGGGCGGCGGGGCAAGCGTGTTGGCCGAGGGCGTGTAGAGGGCCGAGGTGGTCAGGGCGTTCGAGCCGGCCGAGGAGGAGCCGCGCCCGGAGCCCGAGGAGCCGCCCGCGCCCGAGGTTCCGGCGGCGGCGTTGGATTGAATGTACAGATGGCTCAGCATGTTGGGATCGAGCTGAAACCGGGGTTCGGCTTCGAGGATCACATGGTACTGGTTGAGCTGGGTGTACATGGTGTTGATCTGGCGCTGGCCGAAGGCGTCGTAGAGGGTGTTGGCGATGGTGGTAGGCGCGATGCCGAGGCGCGAGGCGGTGGCGCGGTCGATGACCAGCTCGATGGCGAGGCCGCCGTCCTGCCGGTCGGTGGCGACGTCTTCAATGTCGGGAATGTGCTTCAACTTCTCGACGAAGCGGGCAGTCCACTCGTTGAGCTCGTTCTGGTCGGGATCTTCGAGCGTGTACTGGTACTGGGTTCGGCTGACGCGGTCGTCGACGGTGATGTTCTGCACCGGCTGCATGAAGAGCTGGATGCCCTGGACCTTTTCGAGCTTCGACTGGAGGCGGCGGATGACGTCGGAGGCGCTGAGGTCGCGCTTGGCGATGGGCTTGAGGTTGATCGACATGCGGCCGCTGTTGATGGTGGTGTTGGTGCCGTCGGCTCCGATGAAGGAGGAGACGCTCTCGACCGCGGGGTCTTTAAGGATGACCGCGACCAGCTCCTGCTGTTTCTGCGCCATCGATTTGGAGCCGATGGTGGGCGAGGCCTGCGAGATGGCCTGGATGACGCCCGTGTCCTGCACGGGGAAGAAGCCCTTGGGGATGATGATGTAGAGGAAGACGGTGAGGACGAGCGTTCCGAGGGCTACCAGCAGCGTGATGGTGCGGTAGCGGAGGACGACCTTGAGGGTGCGCGCGTAGAAGTCGAGCATGGCCACGAAGACGCGCTCGGAGGCCTTGAAGAAGCGGCCCTGCTGTTCGGGGGGCGTGTGCTTGAGGATGCGCGAGGCCATCATCGGCGTCAGCGTGAGCGAGACCACGGCGGAGATGATGATGGTGACGGCGAGGGTGACGGCGAACTCGCGGAAGAGCCGGCCGACGATGTCTCCCATGAACAGCAGAGGGATGAGCACGGCGATCAGCGAGACGGTCAGCGACATGATGGTGAAGCCGATCTGCTCGGCTCCCTTGAAGGCCGCCTGCATGGGCGAGTCGCCGTCTTCGAGATAGCGGGAGATGTTCTCGATCATGACGATGGCGTCGTCGACGACGAAGCCGGTGGAGATGGTGAGCGCCATGAGCGATAAGTTGTCGAGGCTGTAGCCGAGGGCGTACATCACGGCGAAGGTGCCGACCAGCGACAGGGGCACGGCGACGCTGGGGATGATGGTGGCGTAGAGGTTGCGGAGAAAGAGGAAGATGACCATCACGACCAGGGCGATGGTGAGCAGAAGCTCGAACTCCACGTCGTTGACCGACGCCTGGATGGGCGTGGTGAGGTCGGTGAGGGTGGTGACCTGGATGCCGGCGGGCAGATCGGATTCGAGCTGGGGAAGCAGTTTTTTGATGCTCTTGACGACGCTGATGGTGTTGCCGCCGGGCTGGCGCTGGATGTTGATGATGACGGCGGGCGTCTCGTTCATCCATGCGGCCTGTACCTTGTTTTCGACGCCTTCGACGATCTGGGCCACGTCGGTGAGCATGACCGGCGCGCCGTTGCGGTAGGCGACGACGACCTTCTTGTAGTCGGCGCTGGTGACGAGCTGGTCGTTGGCGTCGATCTGGTAGTCCTGGTGCGGGCCGTCGAAGTTGCCCTTGGCCGAGTTGACGCTGGACTGGGTGACGGCGGTGCGCAGGGCTTCGAGGTCGATGCCGTAGGAGGAGAGCTTGGAGGGATTGACCTGGATGCGGACGGCGGGCTTCTGGCCGCCGCTGATGCTGACGAGGCCGACGCCGGCGAGCTGCGAGATCTTGGGGGCGAAACGGGTGTCGATGAGGTCTTCGACCTGAGGCAGCGGGATGGTCTTCGAGGTGACCGCGAGGGTGAGGATGGGAGCGTCGGCCGGGTTGGCTTTCCGATAGATAGGCGGCGAGGGCAGGTTGGTGGGCAGGAAGCTCTGCGCCGCGTTGATGCCCGACTGCACCTCTTCCTCGGCGACGTCGATGTCGAGGTCGAGGTTGAACTGGAGGACGATGACCGAGTTGCCGCCGGAGCTGGTGGAGGTCATCTGCTTGAGGCCCTGAAGCTGGCCGAACTGGCGCTCGAGCGGGGCGGTGACGGTGGTGGAGACGACCTCGGGGCTGGCTCCGGGATAGAAGGTGACGACCTGGATGGTCGGGTAGTTCACCTCGGGCAGGGCGGAGACCGGCAGTTGGAGGTAGCCGACGATGCCCACGAGCATGATGGCCGCCATGAGAAGAGAGGTGGCGACGGGGCGAAGAATAAACGGGCGGGAGGGACTCAAGGAGCGTCACTCCCGGTATCGTCTGTATCAGCAGGCCTGTGGGAGATGATGACCTTCTCCTTGTCCTGCAACTTCTCGAAGCTGCTGTTGGCGACGACCTCGCCGGGCTTGAGGCCTTCGACCTGGGTGGTGGTCTCGTCGTTGACGCCGGGCTTTACGCTGCGCACATGCGCCACATTGTCCTGAATGACATAGACGAATGCCGCCTGGCCGTTGTGCTGGATGGCGGAGGTGGGCAGAAGGGTGACGTTGCGCAGCGTATTGACCAGAAGGCGGGTGTTGACGAACTGGTTGGGGAAGAGAACGTCGCCCTTGTTGTCGAAGACGGCGCGAGCCTTGACGGTGCCGGTGGTGGTGTCGATCTGGTTGTCGAGGGTCAGCAGCGAACCCTTGGCGATGAGGTTCTGCGCGGTGCGGTCGAAGACGGTGACGGGAAGCTTGGCTGCCTGGCGGAGGCGGGGCTGGACCTGCTCCAGGTGGTCTTCGGGGATGGTGAAGATGACGGTGATGGGCTGGAGCTGGGTGACGACGGCCAGCGTGGTTCCGCCCGAGTCCTGAACGACGTTGCCGGGATCGACCAGCCGCAGGCCGACCCTGCCCGTGAAGGGGGCGGTGATGTGACAGTAGCCGAGCTGGACCCGGTCGAAGTCGACGGCGCCCTGGTCATTCTTGACGGTGCCCTCGGTCTGGATCACGAGCTTCTCCTGGTCGTCGAGGACCTGCCGGGAGATGGCGTTGCGCTTCCAGGCGTCGCGGTAGCGGTCGAGGTCCATGCGAGCCTGGGCCAGCAGCGCCTGGTCGCGCTCGAGCACGCCCTGAGCCTGCAACAGCGTGGCCTGGTAGGTGCGGGGATCGATGTCGATCAGCGGATCGCCCTTGCGGACGAGCTGGCCCTCGCGGTAGTGGACGGCGACGATAGCGCCTTTGACCTGGCTGGTGATCGACACCGTATGCACCGGGGTGACGGTGCCGATGGCGTCGAGGTAGACGCCGATGTCGCCCTGCTTGGCGGTGACCGCGGTGATGGTGGCGACTCCGCCGGCGCCGCGCCGGCCCTGGCGCTGCGGCTTGACGTCCTTGCGGCGAAGGATGAAGAAGAATCCAAGGGCGAAGATCAGCAGAATGACAATCCACACGATGACGCGGGTGGTTCCGCGACGTGCGGGGGCCGGGAGTTGGTGATCCGGTCCGGTAATCGGATGCTCATTTGAATCGGCTGGCAATGTGTCTCCTGGCCAAACTGGGGGGTACGGACTTGAGTGCTGGATGTCCGTCTACCTATTGACGTATGAATGTCCCCATATGGACTCAACGGGAGGGGGCATTTTTTCGATATTCGATTTCAATTGGATAAAAATGGACCGCCCGGCGGAAAAAATTACGCTCCGCCGATTTGAATCGCCGGCCTTCCCGTTGATTCAAAGGTAGGTCCATTTCCATGGTAAAGGCAAGCGGTTGGGGATGGGGAGACGGGGGGTAACTCCCGCTCTGCCGAATAGACAACGGCAAAGACGAAATACAGGGGCCTCTCGGCTGCGCTCCACTCCGGTCGAGATGATGTGGGTTGGGTTACGGGATAACGGAGAGGAGGCATACCCCAGGGGCTGAAGCCCCTTTTTGTAGCGTGGGTTGAGAGGGCCAAGGCTGAAGCCTTGGCGTACCCAGAAGCAAGAGCAACGGCAACGACGAAATACAGGGGGTCTCTCCGCTGCGCTCCACTCCGGTCGAGATGACGTGCTTTTGGGGGGCTTACGACGGGGGGCCGCGGGGCTCCGGTCGAGATGATGTGGTTTTGGTTACGGGATAACGGAGAGGAGGCATACCCCAGGGGCTGAAGCCCCTTTTTGGGGCGTGGCGATAGAGGGCCAAGGCTGAAGCCTTGGCGTACCAAGAAGCAAGAGCAACGGCAACGACGAAATACAGGGGTCTCTCCACTACGGCGTGCGATGGGGCCGCACGCCTCCGGTCGAGATGACGTGGGTTGGGGGTGGTGGCTGCGCAGGGTTTGATGACGTTTTTTGCTTAGGAAAGGTCTGATTAAGTCTCGGACGATGCCCTCAGCGGCTAAAGCCGCGTTGCAGTCAAGCCACCTGCGGCATCCTTCGGCTTCGCTCAGGACAGGCTCTGAAGCCGTGCCCTTAACGGGATCGAACGTAACCGTTAACAAAATCGGAATTAGATCAGGGCTGCTTAGTCTTCGGCGTCGTCGTGAACCGGGGCCTTGGCCGTGGCGAGGATCTTGTCGGCGACCGGCTGGGGGACGACGTCGTAGTGGTCCATCTCCATGTGGAAGCTGCCTCGGCCCTGGGTGATGGCGGTCAGCGTGGTGCCGTAGGTGAGCATCTCGGCCATGGGCACGTCGGCGCGGACGATGGTTCCGGCGCCGCCGCTCTCCATGCCCTGAACGCGGCCGCGGCGGCTGTTGAGGTCGCCGATCAGAGCGCCGGCGAACTCGTCGGGCGCCTCGATCTCGACGTGCATGACGGGCTCGAGCAGAGCGGGCCGGGCCAGCTCCATACACTTGCGAAAGGCGATGCGGGCGGCCAGCTTGAAGGACATCTCGCTCGAATCGACGTCGTGGTAGCTGCCGTCGAGGAGCGAGACCTGGAAGTCGACGACCGGGTAGCCGGCGAGGTAGCCGCGGGCCGCCGACTCGTGGATGCCCTTCTCGACGGCCGGGATGTACTGCCGCGGGATGGCGCCGCCGAAGATGTCGTTGACGAAGACGATGCCGCTGCCGCGAGGGAGCGGTTCGAGGCGGATTCTGCAATCGCCGAACTGGCCGTGGCCGCCAGTCTGCTTCTTGTGGCGGCCCTGTGCCTCGGCGCGGCTGCGGATGGTCTCGCGGTAGGGGACCTTGGGCGCCTTGAGCGTGACCTCGGTGTGGTAACGGCGCTTCAGTTTGGAGACGACGGCCTCGATGTGGGGCTGGCCGGTTCCAGCGACCAGAAATTCGCTGGTCTGGGGATCGCGGAAGAAGCGGACCATCTGGTCCTCTTCCATGAGCTTGTGCAGGGCGGGAGCGAGCTTGTCCTCGTCGGCGCGGGACTTGGGCTCGATGGCGTAGGTCATGGCGGGCTCGGGCATGGGGACCGGCTCGATGAAGATCTCGTGGGCCTTTTCGCCGAGGGTCTCGCCGGTGAGCGAGACGCGCAGCTTGGCTACAGCTCCCAGATCGCCGGCGTGCAGCTCGGGCACCTCGACGGCCTTGCGTCCCTGCATGATGGAGAGGTGGGCCAGCCGCTCCGGCTCCTGCCGGGTAAAGTTCTGCACGGCGGCGTCGGTGCGGACCATGCCGCTGACCAC
Organism: Acidobacteriales bacterium 59-55; assembly: GCA_001897435.1. Lineage (GTDB taxonomy): Bacteria > Acidobacteriota > Terriglobia > Terriglobales > Acidobacteriaceae > Edaphobacter. The sequence goes on from MKSV01000002.1 coordinate 258,383, forward strand.
CTTGAAGAACGAGATGCGGCCGGTGAAGGGGTCCGACATCGTCTTATAGATATAGAGGGCCGCAGGCTCGGCGTCGTCGACGCGGCGCATGACGATCTCTTGCTGCATGTCCTCGGGAGCGCTGACGGCTTCGCCATTGCTCGCGGCGGCTTCACTGTCGCTCGCGGCGGCCTCGCCGTTGCCTGGCTGCGGGGAAGGAGGCACAAGGATTCCACCGGCGGCGACCGGCTCGCGCTCGACCGGGGAGGGGGCGTAGACCTGAAGGAAGTCGAGCAGATGGTCGGCGCCGACGTTGCGCAGGCCGCTGGCGTAGAGGACGGGAAAGATCCTGTCCTCGCGGATGGCCTCGTGCAGGGCGGCGACGAGGTGCTGCTCGGGGATGGTGCCCTCGCGGAAGAACTCCTCCATCAGCTCGTCCTTGCCCTCGGCGACGAGCTCGACCAGGGCTTCGTGCGCGGCCCTGGCGTCGGCGGCGACGGCCTCGGGAATCTTTCCCGGCTCGCCGTGGCCGTCGCCGCCGGGCTGGTAGAGAAAGGCCTTCATGGTCACCAGGTCGACGACGCCGTGGAAGCCGTCCCGGTCGACGATGGGCAACTGGACGGGCACGACCTGGCGTCCCCACTTCTCCTGCAACAGCTCGATCATGTGCTGTCGGCCGATCCTGCTGTCGGCCTTGGGGTGGTCCACCTGGTTGATGACGAGGATGCGCGGCAGGTTGACCTCGGCGGCGTAGCGCCAGACGCGGTCGGTGACGGCTTCGGCGCCGGTCTGGGCGTTGAGGACGATCAGCGCGGTCTCGACCGGCAGCATGGCCGCGCGCGCTTCGTGGACGAACATGTGAAAGCCGGGGGTGTCGATGAGGTTGACCTTGACGCCCTTCCACTCGGCGAAGGCGAGGGCGTTGGACATGGTGGTGCGGCGGGCCACGTCTTCTTCGTCGTAGGCGGTGACGGCGGAGCCATCCTCGACGCGGCCCTGCGCGGGAGTCATCTTCGCGGCGTAGAGCAGCGCCGCGATCAGCGTGGTCTTGCCGCTGTGGGAATGGCCGACGACGGCGACGTTGCGGATATCGCTTCCTGCGTAGACTTTCATTTCGAAGAGATCCTCCCGGCTTGGGTCGATCACCGCGCTGGTTCGAGGGGAGAGGGCGCTTTCGGGATTTAAGAGACCCCGAGAGTGTCTCCTTCCAAGAAACAGGGATGCTATCACAGAAGGAGTTCACCCTTTTGATTCTTGATTTGCCGGGCGGGATGCGGTGTAGACTCGCGGTGTTTGTTGAAACGGGTAAATCTCGTAACGTAACCGATAACGAGCGATTGATAAAGGAGCTGTACGTGAAGGTTCATTCGCGTTTCACCGTTGCAGGCAAGTGTGCCGGGGTTTTGCTGACCTCGGCGATGGTGCTGGCGCCGCTGTTTTCGACAGCCGTCCGGGCGCAGGGCAGAAGACGCGGCATGAATCTTCCGGCGACGCTTTCGGCGCAGTCGAAGACGGTAATCGACCGGCTGGAGAGCTTCGACGATCTGCCGGCGGAGTCGTGGCGTTATCACGCAGGCGACGTCGCGCACGGCGAGGCGGTAAATCTGGACGACAGCGCGTGGCCGCTGGTGAAGGCACGGAGCACGGCTCCCGCCGGCGCGGTCTGGTATCGCCACGAGGTGGAGGTTCCGAAGACCTTTCATGGCTACGACCTGACGGGCGCGCGCATCTGGTTCAAGTTCAACGCGCGCGGCAATCGGTCGATGCCGCAGATCATCTACTTCAACGGCCGCCGCGTGGCGCTTGGCGACGACCTTGAGCCCATTGTGCTGTTCGATCAGGCCAGGCCCGGCGACAAGATCCTGATCGCGGTGAAGCTGCTGCCGACGGTGAACACGAAGACCTTCAACGGCGTGCAGATGAAGGTGGACTTCGCGCCGTCGCGGCCCAATCCGGACGACCTGCGGACGGAGTTCGTCTCGGCGGCGCTGCTGATTCCGACGCTCTCGAAGCAGCCCACCGAGGATATGGCGACGTTGCAGCATGCCATCGCCACGGTCGACATGGCGGCGCTCGACTCCAACAGCTCCGACGCCCAGGCGAAGTTCGATGCCTCGCTCAAGCAGGCCAGCCAGGAGATCGAGCCGCTGAAGCCGATGCTGCAACAGGCGACGCTGCACCTGACCGGCAACTCGCACATCGACGCGGCGTGGCTGTGGCCGGAGACCGAGACGGTCGACGTGGTGAAGCGGACCTTCGGCACGGCGTTGCAGTTGATGAACGAGTATCCCAACTATACCTATACGCAGTCGGCCGCGCAGTACAACGAGTGGATGGCCGAGAAGTATCCGGAGATGAACGCCGAGATCAAGAAGCGCATCAAGGAAGGACGCTGGGAGGTGGTCGGCGGCATGTGGGTCGAGCCCGACCTGAACATGCCCAGCGGCGAGGCGACGGTGCGCTCGATCCTGCTGGGCAAGCGCTGGTTCCAGAAGGAGTACGGGGTGGACGTGCGCATCGGCTGGAACCCGGACTCGTTCGGCTATAACTGGCAGCTTCCGCAGATCTACAAGCGCTCGGGCATCGACTACTTCGTGACTCAGAAAATGACGTGGAACGACACCAACCAGCTTCCGTTCAAGCTCTTCTGGTGGGAGTCGCCGGACGGCAGCAAGGTGCTGACGTACTTTCCGCAGGGCTACGGCAACAACAATCTGAACCCGGTGCGGCTGTCGACCGATCTGGCGGAGGCGCGGAAGCGGTCTCCGGGGCTGAACGAGATGATGGACCTGTACGGCATCGGCGACCACGGCGGCGGGCCGACCCGCTCGGTTCTCGACGAGGGCGAGCACTGGATGGAGCCGGATAAGGTGGTGCCGAAGATGGAGTTCGGTCTGGCGCAGCCGTTCTTCAGCCACGTGGAGAAGAACATCGCCGCCGATTCGGCGGTGTGGGACTACAAGTCGATCGCCAAGGGGTACACGTACCCCAGGCCGGTCGACGGCAAGATCTCGATTCCGACGTGGGACAGCGAGATGTACCTGGAGTATCACCGCGGCGTCTTTACGACGCAGGCCGGCCAGAAGCGCAACATCCGCAACAGCGAGGAGTGGGCGTTGAACGCCGAGAAGTACGCTTCGCTGGCGTGGCTGGACGGCAACACGTATCCGGGCGCGGAACTCACCGAGGCGTGGAAGAAGATTACGTTCAACGACTTTCACGATCTGGCGGCGGGCTCCGGTATCGGCGTGATCTATAAGGATGCGCAGAAGGAGTTCGACCAGGTGCACTGGGCGACGAACGAGATCTCGGACAAGTCGCTGCGCACGCTGGCCGCGAGAGTGGACACGCACGGCGGCGAGGGCGTTCCGGTGATGGTCTTCAATCCGCTGGGATGGCAGCGCTCGGGCGTGGCGACGGTGCAGGTGCAACTGCCGACGGCTTCGGCCAGCGGCGTCTTCGTGGTGGACTCGCACAACCGGGTGCTGCCTTCGGAGGTGTTGTCGAGCGATGCGAAGACGAACAGCTACAAGCTGCTGGTCGAGGCGAAGGACGTTCCTTCGATGGGCTACGAGGTGATCCGCGTGGTGCCGGGGAGCAAGCCGTTCCACAGCGACCTGAAGGCGAGCGGGATGACGATGGAGAATGCGGCGCTGCGCGTGGTCGTCGATCCGGCGAACGGCTGCATCACCAGCCTGTTCGACAAGAAGGCGAACTTCGAGACGCTGGCCAAGGGCGGCTGCGGCAACCAGTTGCAGACCTTCAAGGACACGCCGACGAGGTACGACGCGTGGAACATCGATCCGGGAACGCTGGACCACAACACGCCGATCTCCGAGGTGGATTCGGTGAAGATGGTCGAGAGCGGGCCGATGCGCGCCGTCATTCGCGTGAGCCGCACGTGGCAAAACTCGAAGTTCGTGCAGGACATTATGCTGTATGCGAACTCGGACAAGGTGGATGTGGTCAACGACATCGACTGGCACGAGACGCATGTGCTGCTGAAGGCGGCGTTCCCGCTGGCAGCCTCTTCGCCGGAGGCGACCTACGAGATTCCCTATGGAACTATCGAGCGGGCGACGACGCGCAACAACAGTTGGGAGAAGGCGCAGTTCGAGGTGCCGGCGCTGCGCTGGGCCGACCTCGGAGATGCGCAGCACGGCTTCAGCCTGATTAACGATTCGAAGTACGGATACGACGATGCGGGCAACGTGCTGCGGCTGTCGCTGCTGCGCTCGCCGGTCTATCCGGACCCGGAGGCCGACCGCGGGCACCAGCACTTCAGCTATCAGCTCTATCCCCACGCCGGAACGTGGAAGACGGCGCTGACCGAGCGCGCGGGCTTCGAGTTCAACTACAAGCTGCACGCCAGCCAGGTGGAGGCACACACGGGGAGTCTTCCGGCGGAGCACTCCTATGTGTCGGTTGCGCCGGAGAACGTGGTGCTGACCGCGGTGAAGAAGGCCGAGGATGACAATGGCCTGATCTTCCGCGTCTTCGAGTGGGCGGGCAAGCAGTCCAATGTCGTCTTTACGTTGCCGAAGGGAGCGACGGCGGCGACCGAGACGAACCTGATGGAGAAGCCGGTCGGCTCGCCGCTTCAGGTCTCGGGCGACAAGGTGACGGTGCCGATTCATCCGTTCGAGATTCTGTCGATCCGGGCGGATTATCCTCATGCGAGCATGGTGGCGCAGAACAAGTAGCGTTGCGGATCTCTTCGCGGCACCGGCTTTTTTGTTGCGGATGGGTTTGTGGAAGGGAAGATGAAATACAGGGGTCTCTCCACTGCGCTTCGCTCCGGTCGAGGTGACGTGCGTTTTAGGTTTCGAACGACGGAGAGGAGGCATACCCCAGGGGCTAAAGCCCCTTTTTGTGGCGTGGGTTGAGAGGCCAAGGCTGAAGCCTTGGCGTACCTAGAAGCAACAGCAAGAGCAACAGCAATGGCAAGGGCAACGGCAACGGCAACGGCAACGGCAACGGCAAATACAACGGCAACGGCAACAGCAACGGCAACAGCAACGGCAAGGGCAACAGCAACGGCAAATACAGGGGTCTCTCCGCTGCGCTTCGCTCCGGTCGAGATGACGTGCGTTTTAGGTTTCGAACGACGGAGAGGAGGCATACCCCAGGGGCTGAAGCCCCTTTTGTGGTGTGGGTTGAGAGGCCAAGGCTGAAGCCTTGGCGTACCTAGAAGCAACAGCAACAGCAACAGCAACAGCAACAGCAAGAGCAACAGCAACAGCAACAGCAAGAGCAACAGCAAGAGCAACGGCAAGAGCAACGGCAACGGCAACAGCAACGGCAACGGCAACGGCAAGAGCAAGAGCAAGAGCAACAACAAGAGCAACGGCAAGAGCGACGGCAAATACAGGGGTCTCTCCGCTGCGCTTCGCTTCGGTCGAGATGACGTGCTTTTTTGCGGGGTCGAGTGCTAAATGCGCGGTCTCTCCATTGCTGGCCTTCGGTCGAGATGACGTGCGTTTTCTTTCGGGCGAGAGCTGAAGGTGTGCCCTTAATTTTGAGACGTGTGCCCTTAACTTAAGCAGCCGGGCCTCTTTTTAATAAGCAGAGGAGGTGCGGTTTTGAGTGCTTGTCGATTTGGATGATGGAGAATCCGGATTTTCAGAGCCAGGCGCTGAGGAGGCGGCCGGCGCTGCCGCGGAGCTTCAGCGAGTCGGCGCGGCCGACGAAGTAGCGGGCGTTGATCTCTTTGGAGCCCAGGTCTTCGATGCCGTGGAAGGCGGCAAGTTCGCCGGCGATCTCCTTCGGGGTGAAGAAGAGCTGGAAGGGCTCGCCCGCCAGTTGAACGCGGGCGGCGAGCGAGTCGTGGGCGAGCTGTTCGAGCAGGGGCAGCACGGCGCGGGGCTGGCCGTAGTCGAGCACAAGGCCGCTGCCCGCCGGTCGCGCGGCGATGAAGGCGAGGGTGGAGCGGAAGGCGGCGAGGGTGAGGTACGGCACGACTCCGAGCCACGCGAAGAAGGCAGGGACCGCAGGATTGAAGCCCGTGGCGAGCAATTGCTCGGGCAGCGACTGGCGCTCGAAGTCGACGGGAGCGTAGATGAGGCCGGAGGGCGGAGGAATGCGGTGGGCGTCGAGCAGATCGCGCTTCCACTGCTGCGTGGCCGGGTGGTCGACCTCGAAGACGCGCAGGCCGGGGTACGGGTTGCGATGCGCGAAGGTGTCGAGTCCGGCTCCGAGCAGAACGTACTGCGTGACGCCGCAAGCCGCGGCGCGGGCGAGGTTGTCTTCGGCGTAGCGGCTGCGGGCGACAAGAAAGGCACGGAGCGCCACGGAGAAGGGGCGGTCGGGCCGGGTGGGGGTTCGGCGCAACTCTTCGGCGTAGGTGTGGCCGAGGATGGGGACGGCGACGGGGTCGTCGAGGACGAGCGGCCTGGCGTCGTAGATCTGGTGCGCGGCCCGGCGCATGGCGACGCGGAGGGCGGTGCGGGATGGGATGGCCGGCTGCAAAGTATTCTTGTCCTTCAGAAATACGACCGTGGATAACACGGATCAATGCGGATAAGGGATTTAAGCGGTCTTATGGGTGGATAGGCTTTCCGGCGAAACGAAAGGCGAAATACAGGGGTCTCTCCACTCCGCTTCGCTTCGGTCGAGATGACGTGGGTTGGTGCCGTGTGATCCGTGGTCGATCTCAGGCGGTTTGGCGGCTGCCGTTCTTCATCCAGGTGAGCGCCTGGGAGAGGTACTGCTTCATCTCCTTGCGCGGGACGATGGCGTCGAGGAAGCCGTGTTCAAGCAGGAACTCGGAGCGCTGGAAGCCTTCGGGGAGCTTCTGCCGGATGGTCTGCTCGATGACGCGGGGACCGGCAAAGCCGATGAGCGCGTCCGGCTCCGCGATGTTGAGGTCGCCGAGCATGGCGAAGCTGGCGGTGACGCCGCCGGTGGTGGGGTCGGTCATCACGGAGATGTAGGGGATCTTCTCGTCGTCCATGCGTGCGAGCCCGGCGGAGATCTTGGCGAGCTGCATCAGGCTGGCGATGCCCTCCATCATGCGCGCGCCGCCCGAGGCCGAGACGATGATGAGGGGATGGCGGGTGTCGAGTGCCCGGTCGACGGCGCGGGCGATGGTCTCGCCGACGACGGCGCCCATGCTGCCGCCGATAAAGCTGTACTCCATGACGCTGAGGACGACCGGGTGCGGACCGAGTTGCCCAATGGCGTTGATGATGGCGTCGTTGAGGCCGGTCTTCTTCCGGGCTTCGGCGAGGCGGCGCTTGTAGGGCTTGAGGTCGGTGAACTCCAGCGGATCGGTAGAGCGCAGCTCGAGGTCGACGAGTTCGTAGCCGGGTTCGAGCAGGTTCTCGATGCGGGCGCGGGCGTCGATGCGGAAGTGCTTGCCGCAGCGGGGACAGACCTGAAGGTTGGCTTCGAGGTCGGCCTTGAAGATGATCTCGCGGCAGCTATCGCAGCGGACCCAGAGGCCCTCGGTGCGGACGGTCTTCTGGGGGTCGTTGACGATCTCGTTATCTTCGCGCTTGAACCAGGTCATTCCTCGATGCCTTCCGTGGTGCTTGGACCATTGTATGGCAGAGGGAGCGCCGAGAGCAGGATGACAGGCGGCACGGCTTCGATCGAGAGGCTGTGGGGTTGGAGAGAAGGCATACCCCAGGGGCTGAAGCCCCTTTTTGGGCGTGGCGATAGAGGGCCAAGGCTGAAGCCTTGGCGTACCCAGAGGCAACGGCAAGTGCAAGTGCAAGAGCAACGGCAAGGGCAAAGACAACGACAAGAGCAACGGCAAGGGCAAAGACAACGACAAGAGCAACGGCAAGGGCAAAGACAACGACAAGAGCAACGGCAACGGCAAAGACGAAATACAGGGGTCTCTCCACTCCGCTTCGCTCCGGTCGAGATGACGTGGGTTGAAGGTGGGTCGAGATGACGTGGGTTGGGGTGGGTCGAGATGACGTGGGTTGAAGGTGATGAGGAAGGCCCGCTCCTTGTGCGAGAGCGGGCCTTGTTGTGAACCGTGCAGGATTGTCGCGGCGTTGCCGGAGGGTTGCTATTTCTTCGGCGTTACGCGGAAGAGGCCGCCGGTCATCGAGTCCTCGATCATCCAGATGGCGCCGTCGGGCGCGACCTCGACGTCGCGGATGCGGTGGCCGACATCCCAGCGGTCGGCATCCTTGGCTCCGCCCTTGCCGTCGAAGGTGATGCGGTTGAGCGTCTTGCTGCCCATGCCGCCGATCAGGGCCGAGCCGTCCCACTGGGGGAACATCTTGCCCTTGTAGAAGGTGAGGCTGCCGGGGGCGATGACCGGCGTCCAGTAGATGACGGGCTTGGCCAGGTCAGGCCGGGTGTCGGGGTTGGGGATCGGCACGCCGTCGTAGTTGGGCGCGTAGCAGACCAGCGGCCAGCCGTAGTTCTTGCCGGGCTCGATCAGGTTCAGTTCGTCGCCGCCGCGGGGGCCGTGCTCAAGCTCCCACAGTTGGCCGTTGGGCGCGAAGGCCAGGCCGTAGGGGGTGCGGTGTCCGCTGGTCCAGGTCTCGGCGGGCGTGAGGTTGGGTCCGGGGAAGGTATACGTCCGGACGACGGGCGCGGTCTTGGCGGCTTCGGTATCCCTGGGCGGATCGATCACGGGCACGGTGGGCGTACCGACCTTGCCTGCCATGGGGTTGCCGGGTGCGGGCTTGCCGTCGAGGGTGAGGCGGAGGATCTTGCCGAGCGGCTGGTTGGGGTCCTGGGCCGGCGTCATGCGCTGGCGGTCGCCGCTGGTGAGGAAGAGGTACTTTCCGTCGGGAGAGAAGGCGACCGCGGCGCCGAACTGGCCGCCGTTGCCGCCCTCGCCGTCACGCCAGATGACCTTGAGGCCCTGGAGGCTGGCGGTGCCTTTGCCGAGTACAAGGCGGGCGCGGGCGAGGGCGAGGCTTGAACCGTCGCCGTGCGGCTCCGAGTAGGTGAGGTAGACGTTGTGATCCTTGCGGTAGTGGGGCGAGAGGAAGACGCCCAGCATACCCCCCTGTCCTTTATGCAGGACGGCGGGGACGCCGGTGACGGGCGTCTGCGCTCCCTTCTGCGTGACCAGCTCCATGCTGCCGACTTTCTCGGTGATGAGCATGCGGCCATCGGGCAGAAAGGCGATACGCCAGGGAAGCTTGAGTGTGGTTACCTGCACCATGTTGAAAGGCGTGGTGGCATCGGGCTGCTGTTCGCCGGCATTGACCTGCGCGTTGGACTGGGTGGTTGCCGCCAGAGCCAGAAAGAGCCCCGCGATCACTAACTTGTTCATCTTGTTTTTCCCTCTATCCGGATGGATTGGACTAACATTCACAAACTCTTCGGAGCATCGTTTCGTGGTGCCGTTGGGATACTTTATTTGTTGCGTTGCGAGAGGCTGCCTGCTTCGGGATGCCCGCGAACTTTGAATCGGCCGAATTGGCGGGGCAGCCGGGGAGCGGGAGGAACGCCGTCTCCGCTTGCCTGCGGCGCCGGTGCTCGCAGCGTTGTTTCTACAGGTCAGGTTAGAACCGACGGTTGCGATTGTCTAGTTGATGGGGGCAGCGAGGTCGCTGCGAAGCTATTGCCGCGTGGGAGAAGAGGGCATACCTCAGAGGCTGAAGCCCCCCTTTTTTGGCGTGGGGAGAGAGGGCCAAGGCTGAAGCCTTGGCGTACCCAGAGGCAAGGGCAACGGCAACAGCAGCGGCAAGAACAAAGACGAAATACAGGGGTCTCTCCGCTGCGCCGTGCGATGAGGCTGCACGGCTTCGGTCGAGATGACGTGCGTTGGGAGTGGTGCGTCTCGGCTGAGATGACGTGCGTGGGTAGCTCTAACCGCGGATCCCTCCGCTTCGCTGCGGGATGACAACAAAGCAACAGCGTGCGATTTTCGAGTGGTGATGGCGGCGGTTACGGGTCGCGGTACTCGCGGCGTTTGAGTTCGCGGAGCGCCTGTTCGTGGCCCTGGAGCGCGGCCTGGCGGGTCCAGTGGCGGGACTGGGTGTAGTCGTGCTCGACTCCCTGGCCGGTGGCGTAGAGGTGGCCAAGCTGGAACTGGGCTTCGGCATTGCCCTGATCGGCGGCCTTGCGATACCACGCCGCCGCCTGCGCGTGGCTGCGCGGCAGACCGAGGCCGAGATAGTAGAGGTCGGCCAGCTTCTGCTGGGCCTCGGGAAAGTTCTGCTCGGCGGCCAGGCGATACCAGTGCGCCGCTTCGGCGGGGCTGGCGGCGACTCCTTCGCCCTTGCGATACATGAGGCCGAGGTTGTACTGCGCCCAGGCGAGGTTGCTGTAGGCGGCGCGCCGGCACCAGTCGAAGGCTTCGGCAAAGTCGCCGGCGGCGTAGTAGCGGTAGCTGAGATTGGCCTGCGCGTAGGCGTGGCCCTGGTCGGCGGCCTTGCGCTCCCAGTGAGCGGCCTGGGTATCGTCGCGGGGCAGACCTTCGCCCGCGTCGTACATGGTGCTGAGGATGTACTGCGACTCGGCGTGGCCCTGGTCGGCGGCGAGTTGAAAGCCGGTGGCTGCGGCGGCGAAGTTGCCCGCGTTGTAGTCGGAGACGGCCTGCCGGTAGTGCGGGTTCGAAGCGGCGTTCGCGGCATCGCGGCGGCCGCGGACGATGATGCCCGCGCGCGTGGAACCGAGCGACAGCGCCGTGCCGGTGGGAATGTGTTGCAGGCCGGTTTTGGCTTTATCGTCCATAGTGAGTGTCTATTTCAGTCTCCGAAGATTTCTTCGACTGCTCTACAGGCTGTTGAAAGGTTTGGATGCAGCTCAAAGCGTACCTCAGGGGCTAAAGCCCCACTGCAAATGATGCGCTTGCGGCACGGCTGAAGCCGTGCCCTTAACAGAACCGGATTTACATCAGGAACCTCTGGGAGTCTTATGCGAGGGATCGCCCATTTGAAGCCGTGCCCTTAACGAAGCGGGACTTAATCAGAGGTTCCCTATGGCTGTTCCCCTCCAGGTGTAGTGATGCAAGCTCAGAAAAAACGCAGATTCCCTTCGGGAATGACAAACAAAATAGGGCAAACATGATCCATAGGGCAAACATGATCCATAGGACAAATATGATCCATAAGCCTGGGCGAGACGCAGATTCCCTTCGGGAATGACAAACAAAATGGGGCAAACCTTTATTTTTACTTTTTTATCTTCCATGCGCGCTGATCTGGCGGTCGATCAGCTCGAAGCGGCGCCGGGCGTCGGCGATCTGCTCGCGCAAACCGGTGGCGAGTTCGGTGAGCAGGTCGCGGTGCCGGCGGGCGGCGGCCTCGGCGTCGAGGTGCAGCAGGGCGATGTCGCTGGCGAGCAGGGTGTGCCGTTCAGCGTCGAGGGCGGCGATGTCGCGCCGGGCGTGCCGAATCTGGCGGCCGATGCGGAGCAGCTCGGCGGCAGCGCCTTCCCCGGTGATCGAGGCGGCGATCTCGCGATGGTCGTCGAGCAGGCGCTGCAACGTCTCCGTGTCGCCGCGGCTGTAGGCCTGGTTGGCGCGGGCCATCAGCAGGGTGAAGTGCCTGCGCTCGGCGTCGTCGCGCGCGAAGTCGGGGTGGATGCGCTTGGCGACGTCGCGGAAGAGGGTCTTGAGGCTGGGCGGCGGGTCGAACTCCTCGGCCTCGCGGGCCTCGCCGAAGGCGGCGTCGTGGGTCTCCTGCGCGCGCCGGCGAGCCTCGTCGGCGCGGCTGCGGGCGGAGTCGGAGTCGTAGAGGTCGACCTCGCGCTCGGCGATCCGCGCTTCGATCTCGTCCAGCTCGGCGTAGAGGACGCCGACCTGGCGGAGGTAGCGGCCCTCGAAGGTCTTGAGCTGGGCACGAACCTGCGCCAGCTCCGATTCGCGCTCGGCAAGCTCGGCACGAACAGCGGCGAGCTGCTCGCGCTGGGCGAGGAGCGCGGCGGCGTCCGGGGTTTGCTGGAGGATGATCTCGGCTGACATACGGCTTCCGCAGGGGGTAGTTCCAGTTTAGCTGCGTGCATCGGCGATTGATCGCTCATCTTTTTTCTTCATCGAAATACCTGCTGCCTCGTGTCGGACGGTGATTTTTTCCGAATCGCCAAAACGGTTTAAACATTTTTGACGCGACGAGATCGCATTCGATGTAGACTCATTCCGACGAAAATTATGAAACATAATCGATTAATCACAACGACTTGTATCTCGACTGGCGCTGCTGTTCTGCTCGCATTCGGTATCGCGGGCTTGCGAGCGCAGGGACGGCGCGGCGGCCAAACGGCTGAGGCGCTCTTTACGGCTCTCGATACCCATAAGGCCGGAACGCTGACGCGGTCCGAGCTGGAGGCCGGCTTCAACTCCTGGTTTACCGACTGGGACAACACAAAGGGCGGAGCGCTCACCCAGTCTCAGATTGAGGCCGGGGTCAGCAAGGTGCTGCCGAAGCCGCCTGCCGTGAAGCCCGGGCAAGCCAACACTTTCAATCCGGCGGGTAATTCGACGCCGATTCCGGTATCTCAGACTGCCGTGGACGCCATGATGGCAGCTTTGCCGACTACGCCCGGCGCCAAGCCGATGCACCCGCGCAGGGTGCTGGTGCTGGCCCATACGGGCGCGGGAGGATTCGTGCATGCCTCCATCCCGCTGGCGGCGAAGGCGGTGGAAGCACTGGGGGACCGGGGAAATCTATGGACCACAACCGTCACGTACAACGCGGCGGACATCAACACCGAGAATCTCAAGAAATACGATGCCATCTTCCTCGACAGCACAACGGCGTGTTTTCTTGACGATCCGAATCCTGCCGTGACGGCAGCGCGGCGAGCGGCATTTCTCGCTTTCGTGAGAGGTGGAAAGGGCGTTGCCGGAATCCACGCGGCGACTGACTCGTATCACACCGATTGCCTGGCAAGCGAGGCTGCTATCAAGAGCGGCGCTCCGGGACGGAATCTGGGAGCGCTGGTTTTAGCTTCCCGGTTCGTCGCGGGAGCCAACAAGAATCACGGAGACACGGTCAGCCGTCAGCAGTGGACGGCGCTTGCCGACAATTGGTTCCAGAAGCTGGATACCGGCCATACGGGTAAGATCACCCGCGCCGATTTCGTGGAGCATTTCAATTCGTTGCTGCCGCCGCCGGACATGCATAGCCTGCATCTGGAGTCGAAGCCCGTGCTGCAATGGCCCGCGTTCAACAAGCTGATCGGCGGCTACTTCAAATTTCACTGGCCCGATCCGCAACTGATTACGGTCAAGATCGACGACCCGAAGAGCCCCTTGACGGCCATGTTCCACGGCAAGGAGTTCGAGATCCACGACGAGACCTATACCTTCGCGCAGGATTCGTTCTCGCGGAAGAACGTGCATGTGCTGACGAGTATCGACTACGCGAAGATGAGCGCCGCGGATAAAGCGAAGGAAGTGAATCCGCGAACCGACGGCGATTATGCCCTGAGCTATATTCGGCGCGAGGGCAAGGGGCGAGTGTTCTACGAAGGGCACGGCCACGACGATCGGGTGTATGCCATGACACCGATGCTGGCACACATTCGAGCGGGGATTCAATACGTGCTTGGCGACCTGAAAGCGGACGACAGCCCCTCAGAGAAATAAGCAATAAGCAGTCGGCTGAAAATAACCCGGCGTAGAGTGCACCGCACTCTACGCCGGCTTTACGTTGATCCGCGAAGTCTATGGCTTCTTCGCTTGCAGCGGTGGAATCGCCGGGGCTACCTGTAGTTTCGGCAGGTCCGCAGCCGCCAGCCGAAAGACCGCGGGGTATTGGTCCGGATCGGTGTTGGTCTCGGGCTCCGTGCTGCGCCAGGTGTAGAAACAGGTATCGCAGCCATACACCGTCCACACCCCGGCCAGGGGTGAAACAGCGCGTACCGCAACCGTATTCGAACGACATCTCGGGCAGGCCTGAATGGCCCCTTGTGCAATCGCGCTCATTTCCGCAGCTCCTTCGTCAACGCTTCCAGCTTTTGCAGCCACACATCCGTGCCCACCGGCGTCTCCAGTATCTCCCCATAATCGCCTCGGATATCGGGCGACACAGGCATCGTCGCGTCGATAATCATCTTCGTCACCATCCCACTCGGCTGGCAGGCGGGGTCGAGCAGATTCTCCGCCAGATTCGGCAGCATGAGCACATCGCCCGCCGGATTCACTCTCACCGAGATCGCCCACATGACCTGGTTCAGATCGAAGGGGTCCACATCTTCGTCGACGACGATAATTACCTTCGCATAGCCCAGGCCGTGCGGCGTGCTCAGCACTCTCAACCCCACTGCCTTGGCAAAACCGCCGTAGCGCACCTTCGTCGATACGATCAGCACCAGCCCATGCGTGTAGAGCGCATTGACCGCCTGTACCTCGGGGAAGGTCGCATTCACCTGGTCGAAGATCGGCGCGCTGGTCGTCAATGCCTGGAGATAATCCAGCTCCGTCCATGGCCTGCCCACGTAGACCGATTCATAGATCGGATCCTTCCGGTGCAGCACGCGATCGATCTCGATCACGGGATATTGATGACAGCCTGAGTAATATCCCGGGAACTCTCCGAACGGCCCCTCCGGCTGCCGCTTGCGGGCGAGGATCCTGCCCTCGAGCACCGCCTCCGATCCATACGGAATGTCGAGGCCCTTCTCGTTCTGCACGACGCGATACGGCTGCCCCTGCATGACGGCCGCCATCTTGTACTCCAGTTGCGTGTACAGCATCGGCGTCGCGCCCATCAGCGTAATGACGGGCTCATTGCCCAGGGCAATCGCTATCGGCAGATCTTCGCCTCGCGCCTCGGCATGGGCCAGTTGAATCGCGATATCGTGCTGCGGAACGGTCTGGATTCCCAGGTGGTTCCTGTCTTTAACTTGCAGACGGTATACGCCGACGTTCTCGACATCGTCGTTGGTCCAGTCGTCCGGATCGCGGCTGATGACGCATGGCTTGTCGATAAAAAAACCGCCGTCGCCGTGGTTCCAGCGGAACAGCGGAAAGATGTCGAAGAGGTTGATGTCTTTATCGATCACCACCTCCTGCCAGGGCGCCGAGGTCACTCGTTCCAACTGCCCCGGAAACATCCTGTAGCGGCGTACGAATTCGAGGAACTGGTCCCTTATCCCGGTCTCGGGATCCATGCCCAGGGCGAGGGCGTGGTTCGCCCAGGAGCCGTGAACATTGGTCACGATCTGCGCGTTCTGATAACCGGCGACATTCGAGAACAACAACGCGGGGCTGCGATTTCCCAGCCGCGTGGCCGCCGCGGAGGCCGCCGCCATATCCGGCTCCAGCTTTACCGGGTCGGTGATCCGCAGAAGCTGCTTCTGTTGTTCGAGCACGGAAAGGAACTCTCGAAAATCCTGATATGCGCGCATGTCTACCTCGGAGCGGAGTCGAAGCAAAATCTTTTGAAAACAGAGTGGAGGAGCAGTGTACAATGTCATGCGCTCCGCCTGATGAAACGAACTGCCCGCGGCGCGATTTAACTTCGGGGTTCGATCATCGGTCTATAATCCTCACTTCGAGGAAACCATGGCTGAGATCAACCACGAAATCAAAATCCACGCTTCCCTTCCGGCCATTTATCAGGCGCTGACCAGCCCATCCGAACTGGCCATGTGGCATACCGCGGGCGCTACCGGCGATCACGAATCCTTCACCACGCGGCCTCAGGACGGGCCGCCCTTCGCATGGAAGATCAGCAAGGCCGGTGACGATACCGTGCAGTGGGAATGCGTGGAAGGCCCCGGCAATTCGCCCGGGACCACCGCCCGGTTCAAGCTCTCTCCGCTGGGGGTCGACCGCACGCTCGTGGAGTTCAGCCACAGCGGCTGGCCGGATGGAAACGGGAGCTTTCGCAAGTGCAATACGCTTTGGGCGATCCTTCTTTTTCACCTGCGGCAATATCTCCACTCCGGCGAAAACGAACCCGCCTTCCACTGATTTTTCCGGATGAATCGTCTTGGTGCGTGTTGCGGGTTCGATTGACTCAGGATGGTCGACTTGATACGCCCCAAGGTGAGGGGCGCGAGCCGGTTAGCATAATATGGCAACCTAAAGGGATAACGAAGAGATAGTGTACGCGCGAACGGAACGCATTCACGATGACCAAGAAAGTCAAAAATCAAAGCCTGTCCAAAGCGCGAGACGCCAAGCAGGATGAGTTCTATACGCAGTTATCCGACATTGAGCAGGAGTTGAAGCACTACAAAAAGCACTTCAAGAATAAGGTGGTGTACTGCAACTGCGACGATCCTCGTGTCAGCAACTTCTTCTTCTACTTCTCGTACAATTTTGAGAAGTTGGGCCTCAAGAAGCTCATCACTACCTGCTATAAAAACCAGAGTCGCGACTTGTTCAGCCGGAATGATTCTGAACAGGCCGTCTACCTTGAATACACCGGTGACAATCACAGGACCGGCGTTCCCGACCCAGAGAAAATCGGAATCAAGCACCTAAAGGGCGACGGTGATTTCCGTAGCGCAGAAAGTGTAGAGCTATTGAAGCAGGCGGATATTGTGGTCACAAACCCGCCGTTTTCGTTGTTCCGTGAGTACGTTGCCCAACTCATTGAGTATGACAAGAAGTTCGTAATTGTCGGGAACCAGAACGCAATAAGCTATAAAGAAATTTTCAATCTCATTGTGAAAAATAAATTATGGCTCGGCAACAAAAGTGGTGACATGGAATTCAAAGTGCCGGCTTGCTACGAAGCGCGAGAGACACGGTATTGGGTGGATGCTGACGGCCAGAAATGGAGAAGCATGGGTAATGCTTGCTGGTATACCAATTTCGACATCGCAAAGCGCCATGAAAATATCATCCTCTACAAAAAATATAGCCCGGAGGCGTATCCAACTTACGCAAACTACGACGCAATCGAAGTCGGCAAGATAAGCGATATTCCGGTAGATTACGAAGGGGCTATGGGGGTGCCACTGACTTTTCTCGATAAGTACAACGTCGATCAATTCGAAATTGTTGGTTCAAGTACGATGCTTGCGATACCAATGGCGGAAGTTGCTAAAAAAGGAACCTACTCCCAAGGCACCCAGCGCTTTTACCTCGCGAATGGTGATGGCACGTACCGGCGTTTGTATGATCGGATTGTCATAAAAAGCAAGAAGCCAAAGGATTAAATTGATGAACATCGAACTCAGAGAGATTACCGTCCGCGAGTTGACAGAAGGCTATGAGGACAACGCTGAAGCCGGAGTTATTGGTTACGGCGGCAAGTTGGACATCAGACCGCAATACCAGCGAGAGTTCATCTACAAAGACAAACAGCGAGATGCGGTCATTGATACTATCACCAAGAACTTCCCGCTAAATGTCATGTACTGGGCCGTTCGAGAGGATGGAGGTTTCGAGGTTATTGACGGCCAGCAGCGTACCATCTCGACCTGTCAGTTTGTCGAAGGAGACTTCGCTTTCGAAGAGCGGTACTTCCATAACTTACAGAAAGACGAACAAGAGAGAATTATGGACTATCGGCTGATGGTGTATCAGTGCAGTGGCACGGACAGCGAGAAGCTGGGATGGTTTAAGACTATCAATATCGCCGGGGAGAAGCTGACGGACCAGGAACTGCGGAATGCTGTGTATTCCGGCCCTTGGGTTTCGGATGCCAAGCGATATTTTAGCAAGAACGGGTGTCCTGCATATGGTTTAGGTAGCGACTATCTTGATGGCGCACCCATTCGACAAGCCTATCTTGAAACGGTTATTGACTGGCTGAGTGAAGGAAATGTCGAAGGCTACATGGCTAAACAGCAGCACAAGCCAAACGCCGATGAGCTATGGGTTTATTTTCAGGCCGTTATTAGCTGGGTAAAAGCCACTTTTCCAAAGTATCGCCGAGAGATGAAGGGCATTGCGTGGGGAGAGCTATATAACAATCATAAGGGGGATGAGATCGATCCCGCTACGCTCGAAAAGAAAGTCAGTCGGCTCATGTCTGATGAGGATGTCACGAATAAGAGGGGTATCTATCCCTATGTTCTGAATGGGAGCGAGCGACATTTGAATATCCGATCATTCAGTGACAGTCAGAAGCGAGAATCCTACGAGCGGCAGAAAGGTGTCTGCCCGGTTTGCAAGGAGCATTTCGAGATTGAGGGAATGCATGGGGACCATATCACCCCATGGCACGAGGGTGGAAAGACAAGCTCCGACAACTGCCAGATGCTCTGCGCGGAAGACAACAGAAGGAAGTCCGGGATATAGGTCGCCAGTTCGGGGTTGATCTATCGATTAGGCCAACTGGACGATTAGTTAATGAGGAACGCGCTTCTCGTCAGTCATCCTCGGTTCACGGTGTTTTGCCTTTGCGGTCGGGGAGGGTTAGGTTGAGGGTGGTTTGCCGGATGGGGTAGGTCTGGCCTTGCCAGCGGAAGGTGCCGTGGAGTCCGGGGGGCAGGTGGATGGTGGCGTGGAGGGTGCCGTCCTTGTGCGTGTACTCGACGTCGATGGCGCCGAGCGGGTGGGGGTAGCTCGCCGTGAGCGTGGTGAGCGCGCCCAGGCGCGGAGCGATGAGCACGGTCTTCAAGCCGAGGCTCGCCGGTTGGATGCCCGCCACGATGTTGAGCAGGTCGAAGTTGGGGTGCGAGCTCCAGGCGTGCGAGTCGGAGCGGGTGGGCTCGGGCTGCTCGGCCCAGGTGGTGAGGCCGAGGGCGATCATTTCGCGCCAGGGCTGCAACTGCTGGATGTACTGATCGCCCATCCCGGCGTGCTGGAGCGCTCGGTTGACGTAGAAGCGATAGTAGTACGACGCCTGCGAGATGGCGGGGAAGCCGGTTGGATTATCCGAGGCGGCGTTCGCTGCGGCATGACCTTCCGGTGCAAGGATGCGGGTCATGATGCCGCGCTGCGCGGCGGCGGGAGCGACGTCGAGCCAGACGGCCATCGCGTTGGCGTGCTGGCTGAAGTGGTTGCCGTGGGGTGTGTCGGTATAGAGATGGGCTTGCGCGTTCCAGCAGAGGGTCTGGATGGCGTGCACGGATTTCTCCGCGGCTTGGCGGTAGCGCTGGGCGAGGGCGGCGTCGCCGTAGGCGGCTTCGATCTGGGCGGCTTCGCGGAGGGCTTCGACGAGATGCAGGGTGAGGATGGTGGAGTCGCCGTCGGCGTCCTGCGGCGGCTCGCCGTTTTTGAAGTCGGGGACCCAGTCGACGAAGGACCACCAGGGGAGCTTGCCGACGAGGCCGTTGGCGTTGCGGTGCGCGAGGAACCAGGCGAGGACGGTGCGGGTTCCGGGGAGCTGTTTGCGGACGAAGGCGGGGTCGTCGCGGTAGAGGGCGTAGTCGTGCACCATGCCCACCCAGTAGAGCGAGAAGGGCGGGATGGCCTGGAAGACGGAGGTGGGGTAGCGGCTGAGGGTGATGCCGTCGGGCAGGCGCGAGTCGTCGATGGCGGTGATGGCCTGGCGGGCGAGGCGGTCGTCGCCGGCGACGGCGTAGGAGATGAGGGCCTGCAGGCGGGTGTCGCCGACGTACTGGAGCCGCTCCCAGTAGGACGTGTCCATGTAGGTGTCGTGGGCGTCGAGGCGAGCGGTGCGCCAGCCGATCTTCCAGATGGCGCTGAGCTCGGGATCGCTGCTGGAGAAATGACCCCGTTCGACAAAGGGGAAGGCGGAGAAGGTGGAGCTGAAGCGGGTGAGCGTGAGCGGCTGGTCGCCGGTGCGGACGTCGATCTGGAGGTAGCGCCAGGTGCGCCAGACGAGCGGGGCGAAGGTGCGGTGCGCGCCGCCATCGGCGATGTACTCGTCGTAGACGCCGGCGATGTGCTTGCCGGCGATGTCGTTGCGATTGCCCTTGCGGCCGTTTTTATCGTAGAGCGCCTCGGCGTAGGTGAGGCGGACGTCGGCGGCCTTTCCTCCGCTGAGCGCAAGCTCGGGATAGCCGGTGGTGAGGGTGCCGTTGTCGAGCAGGATACTGACGGTGGCGTGGGCGGGGATGGTGACGGCTTCGCCGGGGAAGTCGGCAGCGGAAGCGATGCCGGTGGTGCGGACGACTTTGCCGCCGGGCTGCGGCGTGGACTCCATCGGCGGGAGGAGGTCGGGGACGAGCTGCCAGGCGCTGTGCGAGTCGCGAGCGCCGCGCGAGGAGGCTTCGCCGGCGGAGACGGCGGGGGTCCAGTTCGCGGGTTTGCTGATGGGGGCGTCCCAGTCGGGGTCGGAGTCGGCGGCGTGGAGGATCACGACGGGCTCGGCGGCGTAGTAGCCGCGCAGCATGGCGTAGGTGACGGGCTTGAGGGTGAAGCCGTGGTCAATCTCGACCTGCCAGCTTTTGTTGGTGTCGGCGGCCTTTGCCTCGGGAGAGGCGCCTTCGAGCAGGAAGGCGGTGCGGTTGGTCATCTGCGCGATGGCGCGGTATTGGCCGAAGTTCCAGACGGTGGCGGCGAGCAGGTTGCTGCCCGGATGCAGGAGGGGAGCGAGGTCGAGGGTCTCGTAACGCCAGTGGGCGAGGTCGCCTTTGGCGGGGCCGCGGCCCGCGGTCTGTCCGTTGACGCGGAGGAGAAAGGCGTTGTCGGCGCTGACGCGGACGAGGAAGTGGTCGGGCCTGGCGGGGAGGTCGATGGTCCGCTGAAAGTGGAGGACGGCGGGCGCGTAGGGTGGAAGCTCCGGGGCGGTGATCCATTGCGCGTGCCAGGAGTCGGGGGGACTCTGGGCAAGAATTGTGCTGGACGCGAGGACGATGAGGAGGGCACCGGCGAGATACTTCACTGTTCTTCTCCATGCCGCCGGAGGATGCGACGGGGCGGCATGGCAGTTATAGCAGGTTGCAGATTCTGGGAGAGGCATACCCCAGGGGCTGAAGCCCCTTTTTTAGGCTTTGGCGATAGAGGGCCAAGGCTGAAGCCTTGGCGTACCTAGAGGCAAGGGCAACTACAACTGCAACTGCAACTGCAACTGCAAAGACAAAGACAAAGGCAAGGGCAAGCGCAACTGCAAAGGCAAGGGCAACGGCAAAGGCAAAGGCAAGGGCAAAGGCAAGGGCAACTGCAAAGGCAAAGGCAACTGCAACGGCAACGGCAACGGCAACGGCAAGGGCAAGGGCAAGGGCAAGGGCAAAGGCAAAGGCAACGTCAAGCGACGGCGACGGCGAAATACAGGGTCTCTCCGCTGCGGCGGCAAGAACGCCGCCTTCGGTCGAGATGACGTGCTTCTCCGGCGGCCTGTCAAGGGTGGTTCCCCGGGCGCACCCCTGGCGATTCGAGCAGAACGCAGATTCCCTTCGGGAATGACAAACAAAGAAAAGCAGGCAAAAAAACCGCCCCTGAGCGGAGCTCCTTCGGGATGGAGCGGGGTCATTCCGATTCAGCTGTTTCTCAGGGCCGGTTTTTTGGAGCTTTGGCGAAGGCGGCGAGGAAGGCGTCGACGACGTGGACTTCGAGATCTTTGGGGACGCGCCGGCCGAGGCGCTGCGCGAAGATGTGACGGTACATCATGGGGCCAAGCAGAAGGGCGATGCCGATCTCGGGATCGATGCCGGACCTCAGCACGCCGAGCTTTTCGCCGCGCTTGATCGAAGCGGTAAGACCGGTGCGCGCGGGTTCTAGTACCTTCGCCCGCCAGGCGTCGCCAAAGGCGCGGTTGCGGGCGCTGTAGGCCATCAGGTGGGGCCAGATCTTTTCCTTCATTGCCTGACGGTCGGCGGCGGGCTGGTGGCGCAAGGCCGCGATGAGGTCGGCGCGGAAGTCGCCGGAGTCGAAGACGGGAGGCTCTTCGTCGAGGCCGTGGACGTAGCCGAGGACTTCGAGGCAGAGGGCGTCCTTGTCGGGCCAGTGCTTATATATAGTTGCCTTGCTGACACCGGAGGACTCGGCGATGGCGTCCATGCTGGTGGCGTCGATGCCTTGCTGAGCGAACAACTCTGCTGCTGCTTCGAGAACCTTGCGGTGCGCCTGTATGCTTCGCGGTCTTGCCATGGGTACGTGTCCTGAGCCTAACGTTCGGTGGAGTCTGCGAAGATTCCCTCAGCGGCTAAAGCCGCGTTGCATAGGTTCTGCTTGCGGCACGGCTGAAGCCATGCCCTTAACGGAACGGACTGGATTCTTCATTCTTAAGCTTCAATCTTCGAGAACAGGTAGGCTCCGCTGCCGAGGAAGACGCAGGCGAGCGCTACGAGGACAGCCAGGTCGAGGGCCGGGCTGAACTGCCAAGTGTTGACGAGCGCGCCGCGCAGACCGTCGACGCCGTAGGTGAGCGGGTCGAGGCGGACGATGACAGCCATCGCCGTGGGCAGGTTGGTGAGCGGATAGAGCGCGCCCGAGAGGAAAAAGATGGGCAGCACGAGAAAGTTCATCACCAGTTGGAAGCCCTGCATGTCTTCGAGCACGGAGCCGATGCCGGTGCCGAGCGCGGCGAAGACGACCGCGATGAGCACGACGAAGAGGAAGGCAAAGGGAAGCGCCGTCCACGACTGCGGGCGAAAGCCGGCGACGAGGCAGATGACCAGGATCAGGACTCCCTGAATGATGGCGACGGTGGCGCCGCCGAGGGTGCGGCCCGCCATGATCTGAAGGCGCGAGACCGGGGCCACCAGCGTCTCCTTGAGGAAGCCGAACTGGCGGTCCCACAGCATGGCGATGCCGGAGAAGACGGAGCTGAACAGCACCGTCATGCCGATGACTCCCGGCGCCATGAATTGCAGATAGCTGCCTTGTCCCGCCTGTTTGAAGACCGGGCCGAAGCCGAAGCCGAGCGCCACCAGGTACAGGCAGGGCTGGCCCAGCGACACCACGATCTGCACGCGCGAGCGCACGTAACGCTTCAGTTCACGCAGCCAGAGAATGTAAATTGCGCCCATCGGGGTCTTGACCTCTCGATAAAAATTTTGCCGGTTTTAATTAAAGCTTTTGTTTATTTTTCTTTACCTCTTCCACATCTTCGTGATCTGCCGCAGGCGGTCGTTGGAGTCGGCGCTCTCGTCGCGCAGGGACGAGCCGGTGAGCGCAAGGAAGGCCTCTTCGAGCGACTCGGCGCCGGTCTGCTGTTTGAGCTCCGCCGAGGTGCCGACGGCGATGATGCTGCCGTGGTCCATGATGGCGATGCGGTGGGCGACGCGGTCGGCCTCGTCCATGTAATGCGTGGTGAGAAAGACGGTGGTCTTCTCGGTCTCGTTGAGGCGCTTGACGTGCGTCCAGAGCTGGTTGCGGCTCTGCGGGTCGAGGCCGAGGGTGGGCTCGTCGAGGAAGAGGATGGCGGGCGTGTGCAGGAAGCCGCGGGCGATCTCGAGCCGCCGCTTCATGCCGCCGGAGAAGGTCTTGACGTAGCTGTCCCTGCGTTCCCACAGCTCGAAGGTCCTCAGCAGAAGCTCGATGCGCTCGGCGCGGAGCTTGCGCGGGACGTGGTAGAGGACGCCGTGCAGGTCCATGTTCTCGTAGGCGGTCTGCTCGGCGTCGAGGCTGGGGTCCTGAAAGACGATGCCGAAGCGCTGCCGCGCCTCTTTGGTCTTGACGGTGGGGTCGAGGCCGTCGAGGCGGATGCTGCCGCTGGTGGGATGGAGGAGCGTGGTCAGCATCTTGATGGTGGTGGTCTTGCCCGCGCCGTTGGGGCCGAGGAAGGCGAAGATCTCGCCCTGGCCTACGTCGAAGGAGATGTCCTTGACGGCGGTGAAGTCGCCAAAGGTCTTTACCAGGTTCTGAACGCGGATCATGGAGGGAGCCTCGGTTGATGCAGGTTAGATACTGAACGGTTTAGTTTAGTTTGTCAAGCGGAGATTGGCACAGCAGTTTGGGCGGAGGCATACCCCAGGGACTGAAGCCCCGCTTTATTGGTCGCGTTGCGAGGGCCAACGCTGAAGCCTTGGCGTACCCAGAAGCAACAGCAACTGCAACTGCAACTGCAACAGCAACTGCAACAGCAACAGCAACAGCAACTGCAACTGCAACTGCAACTGCAACTGCAAAGGCGAAATACAGGGGTCTCTCCACTGCGCTTCGCTCCGGTCGAGATGACGTGCGGTGTTACGTGCTCCGGTCGAGATGACGTGCGGTGTTACGTGCCCCGGTCGTGATGACGCACTTTTGGTGGGTGGAGAGGCTTCAGCGGTGGAGTCGCATCCTGAGAGCGGTTCTCCTCCGGATGCAGTCTTGCCGATTCGGGCGAAACGCGGATTCCCTTCGGGAATGACAAGCAGAGAAAGATGGAATGACAAACAAAGGAAGCTACGCCTGAGGGAATGGCTCTGATAGAAGCTACGTCTGAGAGGGATTGGCTCTGATACAGGAGCTGACTAATCGGCGGCGAGGAGGATGCGCAGGTCGCGGAGGTTGTGGCCGGTGGGGCCGGTGACGAGGGTGGATGCCAGGCGCGCGAGCAGGGGCGAGGTGTCGAAGTGTTCGAGGGCCTGCGCGGCCTCGGCGCGGAGAGCGGGCGTTGCGAGGGTTTGGTCGTCGATGATGGCTCCGGCGGCAGCGCTGTTGCCGTCGATACCGTCCGAGCCGGCGGAGAGGACGACGGTGGCGGCGTCGGGCGGGCCGAGCAGGCCGGCGGCATAGAGGGCGAACTGCTGGTTGCGTCCACCGAGGCCGATGGGCTTCTTCTGCTGCTGATTGTCTGTGCTCGCGACGGCGTCGCTGCCGGGCTGCGAGGCCGGCGATGAGGCTGGGAGCGAGACGGCAATCTCGCCGGCTGAGACGAGGCAGACGCGGGGATGGGCGCGGCGGAGTTCGCGGAGGCGGTCGAGGAGATAGCGGGCCGCGGTGCGGTACTCCCAGTCGTCGCAGGTATTGTCGATGACGGCATGGTAGCCGAGGGCTTCGGCGTGGCGGCAGGCGGCGGCGGCGAGATCGTCGGAGGTGAGCAGGGTGATGGCGCGGGCGGAAAAGCTGCCGGGCCGGGGCGTCTCGGGAAGGGGGTCGCGCTCGAAGAAGCGGCGGACGGAGAGTGGGAAACGCGGGAGCAGATGGTAGCGGGCGAGGATCTCGCGGCACTCGGCGACGGTGGAGGTGTCGGGCAGGGTGGGGCCGGAGCCGAGGGCGTCGAGGTGGCCGGGGGGGACGTCGGAGACGAGCACGGAGACGGCGGAGACTCCGCGGGCGGCGAGGGCGAGGCGGCCTCCCTTGACGGCCGAGAAGTGCTTACGGACGCAGTTGATCTCGGTGATGGAGGCTCCGCTGTGCACAAGCTCGCGGTAGAGGCCGATGGTGTCGGCGAGAGAGATGGCTGGATCGAGGGGAAGCTCCATCATGGCGGAGGCTCCGCCGCTGATGAGGAAGAGGCAGAGACTGCGGGGAGCTTTAACGTCGCTCAACAGGTCGAGGGCGGCGCGGGCTCCGGCGAAGGAGGCTTCGTTCGGCAGCGGGTGGCCGCCGGCGAAGAACCGAAAGGTGGGGGGGAGCACGGCGGGGCACTGAGGGGCGATGAGGACGCCTGCGATTTTGCCGGGCGGTACAGCGGCGCGGCGTTCGAGCTGTGCCAGCGTGGCAGCGAGCATGGGCGCGGCGGCTTTGCCGGCGGCGACGATGCGAATCTGCCGGACGCGATCAAGGTCTGCGTCGCTGACGATCTCTTCGAAGCGGCGCTCGAGCGCCTGCTCGATGCTGCAATCGGCTAATGCCCGCTGAAAGATGGCCTCGGCCGCGTCCCGGTTCTCAACTGCCGATCTTTGCACTGACATTCCGAAGATTCCCTCCTGAATCAGAGGCTCCCTAAGAATACAAAAACGAAATACAGGGGTCTCTCCACTGCGCTTCGCTCCGGTCGAGATGACGTACGTTTGAAAGATGATCGGAGAGCATACCCCAGGGGCTGAAGCCCCTTTTTTGGGCTGGCCATCGAGGGCCAAGGCTGAAGCCTTGGCGTACCCAGAAGCAAGAGCAACGACAACGGCCACAACAGCAAGAGCAACAGCAACGGCAACAGCAACGACAACGGCCACAACAACAGCAACAGCAAGAGCAACGGCAACAGCAACGACAACGGCCACAACAACAGCAACAGCAACAGCAAGAGCAACAGCAACGGCAACGGCAACGGCGAAATACAGGGGTTTCTCCGCTGCGCTTCGCTCCGGTCGAGATGACGTGCGTTTGGCGCAGGGCGGGGATATTGGAGGCTTTGTGGAAGTCCGCGCAGCAGATGTCATCTTAGGCATATGGTCACACCAATGTCAAAGCGGCGGCTGCGGCAGCCGCGCCGAGGGGCGATTGCTATTTGAACCCTGCTGCTGTAGCGTTTGATGTGGTTGCCGGTCATTGATTGCGACCGGCGGCGTGGTCTACCGATGGTCTTACCTTGAAACAAGTGGGCTTGAGGCAGACGGGACTTAAGACCGGCGGGACGTAGAGATTTGCTGTTGATGTGGAGGAAGGCAACCGCAGATTCCCTTCGGGAATGACAAACAATGGGCTCGGCAGACTCTACACCGACTAATACTTTGCTCTAAAACCGGCGGGACTTAAGTCCGGCGGCTTATCGGATCGCTGAAGTTCGGAGAAATATGAAGACTCGCGCTGTCTCCCCTGCGTTAAAAGTTCAGGCCAGGATTCGTCCTGTAACCAAGATCTCGATCAGCGAGGCGATCGCGCAGCAGATCATGGACCTGATCGCGAACGGCGACCTGAAGCCGGGGCAGCGGCTGCCTTCGGAACGCGAGCTGTGCAAGGACTTCGGCGCGGGACGCTCGTCGCTGCGCGAGGCGCTGCGCTGCCTGTCGATCATGGGCGTGCTGAACGCGCGGGTGGGCGAGGGAACATCGGTGGCGCTCGACGGCGAAAAATTTCTGGGCAAGATCGTCGAGTGGCGGCTGATTACGGAGAAGCACGACATCGAGAACCTGCTCGAAGTGCGCATCGCGATCGAAGGCATCGCGGCGGCGAAGGCGGCGAGCTTTGCCGGCGAGCAGGAGATGGCGCGCATCGACGCGCTGATCGGCAGAATGAAAGAGGCGGTCGACGACGCCAAACGGTTTGCCGCGCTCGACCTGGAGTTTCATGTGACGCTGGCCAAGGCGTCGGGGAACGCGCTGCTGTTCGACCTGGTATCGATGATTCGCGGGCAACTGGCGCGGGGGTTGTCGAAGGTACTGCATGTGCCGGATGCGCTGCCGCTGTCGCTGAAGGAGCATATTGCGATTGTCGAGGCGATTCGACGCGGCAACCCCAAGGCCGCGGAGAAGGCGATGCAGGCGCATCTGAGTGACGCGCTGCGGCGGTACGAAGACGCGATGGAGAAGCAGTTGCCGGCGCGGCGGAGCGCTCCGCGTGGCGGGAAGAGTCGCTGAGGCGGCTTTGCCGTTTGCTATGGGCGGCGAAATGCAGGGGGCTCTTAGCTTTGGTCAAGATGACGTGCTTTTGAAAGATGATCGGAGAGCATACCCCAGGGGCTGAAGCCCCTTTTTGCTGGCTGGCTATAGAGGGCCAAGGCTGAAGCCTTGGCGTACCTAGAAGCAAGAACAACGGCAAGGGCAACGGCAACGGCAAGGGCAACGGCGACGGCGACGGCGACGGCAAAATACAGAGGGCTCTCCACTGCGCTTCGCTTCGGTCGAGATGACGTGTTTTTGAAAGATGATCGGAGAGCATACCCCAGGGGCTGAAGCCCCTTTTGCTGGCTGGCTATAGAGGGTCAAGGCTGAAGCCTTGGCGTACCTAGAAGCAAGAGCAACGGCAACGACAAGAGCAACGGCAACGACAAGAGCAACGGCAACGACAAGAGCAACGGCAACGACAAGAGCAACGGCAACGACAAGAGCAACGGCAACGACAACGGCGACGGCGACGGCGGCGGCGAAATACAGGGGTCTCTCCACTGCGCTTCGCTTCGGTCGAGATGACTTGGTTTTGGGGTGGGTGAGGGTGGTTAGGCGGTTCCGTCGACTCGGGCGTAGGCGTAGGGGCCTTCGGGGATGACGGCGATGCGGGCGGTGGCGGGGAGGTCCTTGACCAGAGCGCGGAGGGCCGCGTCCACCGTGGGGAAGAGCTGCGGGGCCATCGCGCCGAGGTCGGCGGCGGTGACTCCGGGGGCGTAGAAGAGGACCCGGTTCTTGAGGCTGACCAGCGCCAGCTTCTCCAGTTGCCACTGGTCGACGACGACCGGGGTGTCGCGAATCTCGTCGAGGTAGGCCTGGTCGCCGCGAAAGCCGCGCACCTTGGCGGCGAATTCGGGAGAGCCGACGCCTTCCGCGCACTCGCTCATGACGAGGATTCTGCCGCCGGGTTTGACGATGTGCTGGACGGCTGTCACGCCTTTGATGGTCTGGTAGAAGGTGAGGTCGAGGGGATAGCCGGCGGCGCTGGTGATGACGGCGTCGACGTACTCAGGCAGTACTTCCAAGGACGACGAACGCAGGAAGGCAACGCCCGCGGCGTGAGCCTGGACGGGCTCGCCGGCGAAGATGCCGGAGATGGCGCGGGTTCTGGTTAAGGTTACGTCCAGCATGAAGTCGTGACGGGCGAGGCGGGCCATCTCCAATAGCTCGGCGTGCAGGGGGTTGTGGTCGATGGAGCCTTCGGTGGCGAGGCTCTCGCGCATGAAGCGCGGCGAGTGGATGACCTTGATGGTCTCCTGCGCGGCGAGGCCGGGGGCGATGAGCTTGCGGCCGCCGGAGAAGCCGAGCATAAGGTGCTGCTCGATGAAGCCGAGGGTGAGGTGCAGATCGGCGGCGATGAAGCGCTTGTCGACGTAGACGGGGATGCCGCCGGTGGTGGTGCCTACGAGCTGGTGGTCGGCGAAGGTTTTGGCGTCGTGGTTGACGACCTTATATTTCGCCGCGATCTCGGGGCCGAGGATGATGCGGATCTCGTCGCCGGTGGCGGGGCGATGCAGGCCTGTGGCGATGAAGATCGTTACGTCTTCTGCCTTGATGCCGCCGCGATGGAGGCGTTCGAGCAGCGGCGGCAGCGTGGTGGAATTGGGGACGGGGCGGGTGATATCGCAGACGGAGATCGCTGCTGTTTTTTTGCCTCGCGCCAGCTCGGCGAGGGGAGCGCAGCCGAGGGGAGCGTCGAGCGCGGCGGCGAGAGCGTGGTCGACATCCGCGATAGGGGGCGCGTCGTGGGCCTTGAGGATCTCGTAGCGCGGTCCCGAGGGGAGGTGGAGGGTCAGGCCGTGCTTGCCGAATGCGATCGTCGTTTCCATGTGTCTATTCTCCTCCAGAGTGCGGTGCGCTGTTCAAGATCGGAACGATGCACAGAAAACTGAAAAGGCAAATACAGGGGTCTCTCCACTGCGCTTCGCTCCGGTCGAGATGACGTGCGTTTTTTTGATAGATGATCGGAGAGCATACCCCAGGGGCTAAAGCCCCTGTTTTTGGCCGGCCATAGAGGGCCAAGGCTGAAGCCTTGGCGTACCCAGAGGCAACCGCAACGACAACCGCAACGACAACCGCAACGACAACCGCAACGACAACCGCAACGACAACCGCAACGACAACCGCAACGACAACCGCAACGACAACCGCAACGACAACCGCAACGACAACCGCAACGACCACAACAACAGCAACGGCAACGGCGAAATACAGGGGTCTCTCCACTGCGGCCTTGCGGGCCTTCGGTCGAGATGACGTGCTTTTGTGGGAGTGAGCTTCGCTCCGGTCGAGATGACGTAGTTTTGTGGACAAACAAAGAATCACTTTGAAATGACAAGCAAATTTCCAACAGACAAATTTCCTTGTGCATTACGAAAAGTCCAGCGCGATGACCTCGTGGATGCTGATGGAGGGCACTTCGACGAGTACGGCATCGCCTTCTCTGCGATGCGGAATCTCCTTGTTCGCCACCAGTAGTTTTGTCTTTGCCACGCGGCGCGATGCGGGAACGCGAATGCGCACCTGCTGTTTCGCGATGGGGAAGATCTCGCGCACGGGGCCCTTCATCATCATGGGGTTGGTGAGGTTGACGAGGTGGACGGTCATTGAATTTTGGTGGGAATCTTTTTGCTCCCACACGGCGAGGTCGATCACGCCCTGTCCTTCGACGGTGACCGGCGGCGCTTCGTTGGTTGCCCAGACGACTGCGTTGCGCAGCAGCTTGGCGTGGTCGACGTCGAGGACCTCCCAGAAGGTGCGGTCGATGTCGGCGGGGAGATAGACGACGCGGCCGTGGCCGGTATCGCGCAGGTACGCTCCCGCGTGGTGCTCCTTGAGCGGCGGAGGAAAGACCTCTTCCATGGGCAGATCGGGGTAGGTGGGGACGATGGTGAGCGGCGAGGCGATGCTCTGCCCGAGCGGTTTCACATCCACCTGGTATGCGCCGTTGATGATGCGCGTCGCGTCTTCGAAGCCGGTGAGCAGGGGATGATATGTGCCTGTGGCAGGATCTTTTTCGAGTAGGAGGTAGGAGTTCAGCATCGGGCCTTCGACCTTGCCCGCGAAGCCGGCGCCGAAGAGGGAGGCGAGGCCGAAGTCTTTGCGGCGCACGCCCCATTCGTCGTAGAGGGAAGTTTCATAGGTGGCGACGACGCTGCCGCCATTCTTGACGAATGCTTCGATCTGGGCGCACTGCTTGGTCGAGAGCGCGGCGATGTTGGGAAGGATGAGGGTGCGGAACTGCGCGGTGTGCTCGGGGTCGAGTAGTTGGTCGTGCACCATCTCGAAGGGAATGCGGGCCTCGACGAGCGCCTGGTAGAAGCCGAGGGCGGCGTCCTCGACCTTGGCGCGGGCCTGCTCGCCGCCGTAGAAGGCCGCGGTCTGCTGCGAATAGACCATGCCGACGCGGGCGAGCGAGCGAGTGTTGCGCAGGTAGGCTTCATTGGCGTGATGCCACTGGTAGATCTCTTCGACGACCGGCAGCCAGCGTCGGTCGATCACCTTGGCGTTGAACTTGGCGAACCACGGCCTGAGGCCCTGGGCGATGCCGTCGGCGACCCAGAGGCGGATCTCGTCGCCGTTCTGGACGGAGTCTTTCCAGCGATACTTGTCTTCGAAGCCCACGCTGAAGATGCCCGCGATGGCCTTCTGTCCGAGGGTGGCGCGGTACTCCTTGCCGTTCTTTCCGTTGGCCCAGGGCGGGGTGAGGCCGCTGCGGCCCTGGCGGTCGGCGAAGAGCGTGGGGGCAAGTTCGCCGATGGTCTTCATGTCGAGCTTGCTGAGCGCGCCGCCGCCGGCGTTGGCGATGTAGCTGGAGTTGGGATTGATGGCGCGGATCGTCTGGTTCCAGAGGCGCCAGACCTCGAAGAGTCGCTGCTGGTTCCAGAGGATGAACTGGCGGCGGGCGGGGTCCTGCGGGTTGGCGGTGCGGGGCAGGTCGAGGCCGGAGAAGGCGCGGAAGTTTTTCCGGCAGTGCTCGCAGAAGCACATGCCGGAGCCGGCCCAGCGGTTGGTGAAGATGCCGTCGACGCGGTAGCGCTGCATGATCTCGCGGTGGACGCTGGTCATGAACTCGAAGTTGTAGGGGCCGAGGGCGCAGGTGATCCAGTAGTCGGGGTCGGAGGGATGGCGGCGCTTGTTGCCGTGGGCGTCGACGGCGATCCAGTCGGGGTGCGCGTCGTAGACGTCCTGATGGCAGGCGTGCGCGTCGGTGCGGGCGATGACGTTCATGCCGAGCTTGCGGCAGCCGGCGGCGAGGTCGCCGAAGGCGTCCCTGTCGCCGAGCCACTTGCTGCGGTAGTGCATCGGAATTTCGGTGGGATAGAAGGCGACGACGCCCCCGGCGCTGAGGCAGGCGGCGTCGGCGTGGACACGCTTGAAGTAGTCGAGCCAGAAGGCGGGATCGTAGTTGCCGGGATCGTCCTCGACAAAGGCGAGCTGCGCCCAGCGCATGGGACGGTCGTACCAGCCCGGCAGCACGGGGCCTTTGTTCGCGGCCTGCATGAGTGCGGGAGCGGTCTGCTGGAGATTGAAACTGCCGAGGCCGGCGGCCGTGAGCGCGGCTGCCTGCTTGAGGAATGTTCTTCTGCTATTTGCCATCTGCAACTCCGTTTTAGAACTGCTGCCTGCAAAGGGACATTGTGCTTTCAAAAGAGGGGCGTTGTAAAAGCGAAATACAGGGGGCTCTTGGCTTCGGTCGAGATGACGTGCGTTTGAAAGATGGTCGGGAGGCATACCCCAGGGGCTGAAGCCCCTTTTTTGTGTGGCGCGGATAGAGGGCCAAGGCTAAAGCCTTGGCGTACCTAGAAGCAAGGGCAAGAACAACAGCAAGAGCAAGGGCAAGAACAACAGCAAGAGCTAGAGCAAGAGCAACAGCAAAATACAGGGGTCTCTCCACTGCGCCGCGCGATGAAGCT
>MKSV01000003.1:0-495256 GCA_001897435.1 Acidobacteriales bacterium 59-55
TAACCCTCAACGCTAATATAACAGCCAATAGGCCACGCCGCTTCTGGGCTTCGAGATCGCTGACGCAATTGTCGATCTGGCTGCGCGGGTGTCCACGCAGCTAATAACAACATCCGGAGATTCGTTGTATTCCTTCAACGTAAAGCTTTCAAAATGGCGAGGAAGGGCACGCCACTCCAGTCCCCAGAAAAGGTTGACGCGGTTTACCAGGATCGTAGCCTTGTTGGCGCCGACATCGGAAGCCGCGAACGGTTGCCGGACACAATTGGCCAATGAGACCGCATCTCCGTCGGCCAGTTCTACATGCAGTCCCGAGTATCCCCAGACGCGAAGCGCTTGGTGGAGATAAGGGAGCTGCAGAAACACTGCGCTTCCGTTTCCACCTGCTCCGATGACTAGGATCTTGATAGGGTAGCGATGGTTTGCGAGCGTGTCGTGGAGCGTGTGTTCAATAGCCATAGCGCTCCCTGCCGGGCTGAATGAACTCTCCAATCGTCTGAGGCAGGTCGATGAGATGCTCGACCGGAAACGTCTCCCGTCCCTCAAGCTCTTGCCAGAGCCCTTCAAATCCATCTGGGTGTTTCGTGATCCGACCTACGTTTCCATGGGTAAACTCGCTCTCATAGAAGCTCTGCTCCCACTGGGGGATCGAAGCGACCGTCGAGACGCGAGGAGCCTGCATCGAGCCCAGGCAGACCTGGCCTTCTTCCGAGAGGTTCCAGTAAGGGGCAAACGAGAGTTTGGTTTCGGCGCTGGGGCGGCAGTTTGCTTTGAGAGCCCTGACCCACAATGCTCCGTCACGCGTGCACCATGCGAGTGCAGGCTGAGGGAAGCTTCGGCCGTTGATCTCCGCAAGTGGACTCCCGGTATCGACAAAAAACATGGGACGTACCTCGGCAGGGGTCCACCATGCCAGCGTTCGATCGCTGCGAGCGATGATGGTGTCGGGAAGGTACTCGACAGGAATATGACCGCCGAGGGACTTCACCAGGGACTGGAGGAAACCTACTGTCAACGGCTTCGCCGGCCCAAGCTCTGGACGTTGGCCTTTGTTCGCGGTCACCTCATGATGGGAGACGAACGATCCGCCGAGGTTCCAGCTCCGGTGGCCTGTCGAGTGGTAGATCAGCAGGGCTTCACGCAGCTCGAAGTGCCGGTTCTGTCCGATGTTGATGCCGACTTGCATGTTTTTCCTCCCAGTTGTTCAGCAGGTTTACCAGTTGAGCCAACTCCATGTTTACTTTGAGAAAGAGGAACGCGGTGCGAAGTGCCGTGTCGAACTCCTCCGGGTATTCCGGCCGAAATCGCACGGTACAGGTGGGTTCATAACTGCTCTCGTAGTAGTGCGCAGCCTCTTCGTCCCAGCATGCATGGATGGCATCGTTTTCCCGGAAGGCAATGAGCAGGCTTGGAACGGCAGCGGCGTCGTAGTTGTTCTCGACTGATGCCATGTCCTTATGCAGCCTGGACAGACAAACGATGCGGAAGAGCCGTTCGATCCACCCTGCAAATTCCCCGCGAAGGTGTTTTCTCAGTAGACGGCGAGCGGCAAAGAGTGGCCACCCGTCGACTTCCTTCACTTCCGGTGGAACGGCCTTTTCCACGTCGGGAAATTCGTAGCTCTCCCGGTTCTCAGGATCGTCGTCGGCCATCATGTCACCGAGTTGTTCGTTGTACCACTCCGCAGTCCGGTGGTCATAGACAGGCATCCATGAGCGCAGCGCATCGGTCAGCACAATATAAAACGCTGCGCCGAGGAACTGTTCCTCCTCGTTCAGCGCATTCAGGGCTTCTCCGATAACCACAAAACCCGCCGTCTGTAACTCAAACATGGCCAGGAGACTGCCCGGATCGGCTCTTTCGTCACTCCCGTAGCTGGGTTCAGAGGTGTCGCAGATCTCGAGGCCATATTGCAGGTTGTTCTCGAAGGCCGCTCCGCACATCCGATCGACCATCGTGTGAATAGCGTTCCGTGCGAAGACAATAGGGATCTTGCCTGAAGCAAGCCACAGATCCTCTCTGACCAGCTTTCGTTCAATCAAGGCAATACAGAGGCGGTAGAGTATCTCTCCGTTGGTTTCGATTTGAAAAGCTGAGCGGACAGAATGCAGGGATGGGAGGGCATCGCCTGCTCCCGCTCCCAGAAGCGTCAGATCAGCGGCGGCAGGAACTCGCTGGGAACTCTCAACAACGGGCGCGAGCCGCGAGACGAGTCCTGGGCCGCCTGAACGACGGCGTAAGACAGCTTGAGTGATTCGTCGCATTTGAGGTGCCTCGCAATCAAAAGGTTCGCGCGCGTCGGAGGTTTCCGCTCCAGTGCGCGCAGTTCTTCGAGAGCGGTCTTGGGGCGCGTTCGTGCCTTCTTTCTCATAAGGCTCGCCTCGTGGGCATC
The DNA here is from genome assembly GCA_001897435.1 of Acidobacteriales bacterium 59-55. Lineage (GTDB taxonomy): Bacteria > Acidobacteriota > Terriglobia > Terriglobales > Acidobacteriaceae > Edaphobacter. The sequence continues at coordinate 2,393 of MKSV01000003.1, forward strand.
TAGCCCTTGCTGCCGATGGCGCGGTTGAAGGTGTACCGGACGGCGTCGGCTTTCGGCTCCGGGCCGGAGAGCGTCGCGGTCGCAATCTCTGGATACACGGCGACGAGAGTATCGCGCACTTGCTCGGGTGTCATCTTCGGATCCGGGTCCGGGATCGACGTGCCGTTGTAAACAAACTCGCGACGGACAGGAGAAACGACAAGAGTAGACATAAGCGTGTTTATCTTCCTTTCAAATTGTTAGAGATTCGGTGGGACGCCGGGCGCGGATGCAAAGAGCGGTCTAAAGACCGCTCTTCGCGATCTCGATCTTGCGGATGTAACGCTCTTGTTCAAGAGATTCGATAGCTCTCCGACAGTAATTGGCGCGGATCCATGCGATAGCCTCCTCGCTTGTCCATCCGCAAACGACCATCAGGCAGGCAAGAGCTGTGCCAGTTCTTCCATGTCCGCCAACACAGAAGACCAGCATCTTACGTTGGGTTATCGTCAGATGGGCTACCACGTCCTCCCAGAAATTTCGTGGAAGCGACACGACACCCATGTCCGGCCAGTTGAGAACGATCTCTGGAAGAACAGCAGGTTCCTCCCAATGTCGCAACTCCGATATTGGAACACTATGGCGCGACAGTACGGAGGTTCCCGTCAGATTAAGCAGGAGCTGAAATGTGCCCATGCTTTTAAGGCAGTCATCCTCAGCACCGGCCCACACCGACCAGCCGCTCTGACCCTTCAGAACACACTGGGGCCGATGCGGGCAAAGAGGAAAGCTCCACCCTTGAAGGCCGTAGGGTGAAGCCGAACTTCCTGGAGTTGTTTCTCTGCGCTCGTTAGAAGAACGGGATGTCTCGTCGGGCTGACGATCGATCCATTCCTCGAGATCGTACTCGTATTCCTCCAGGAAGTCTTCGTATGGCTGGCGCATGCGTATATCTCCTCTCCTCCATATACTCTCTGCGCTCACGTCCGCGTTCCGGTTCCGTGACCTCATAGTTCGGTGCTCCTGAGGGAATCGAGACCGGTTGTCTCTCGGCGCGGAAGAGGTTTGCGAGTCGATCCAGATCCTCGACCAGTCGCCGGTTCGCCTCATAGAGCTGAGGAGCACAACGGACAAGCGAAAACACGGGCTTGTCGGCTGTGATGGTGAGTGTCTCTGAGCAGATGAACTTGTCGAACGCCCAGCCTGTGTTGTGGGCGCAATGGACAAGCTGATTGAACACCTGAAGCGCTTCCGAGGCATCTTTTTCGAGCAGAGCATTTTGCATCAGAGCAGCCCAGCGAGCAAAAAAGAACCATTTCGCCCCGCCATAGTTCCGGCACCACGTCTGCTTATGGAAGGCTTCGAGAGCTTCCTCGAAATCGCTGTGTGTCGCTGCGGAGTTTGTGGTTTCCCAGAAGCTGTCGTAGATATCGCTGCGTTCGGACTTCCTCTTTCTCCCCTGATCAGGAGCGTGTCGCATCTCCGCCAGCGCGGCGACTACGGTCAGCCGGTACGCCATGCCCATCGCCAATCCAAGGATCGTATCGTGACGTCCGGACCATACCGAGATGTGGTGGCACCCGGCAAGCATGATGTGTGCCGCCGTCACATAGTTCACCTGGAGTTGAGTTGCCAGGGTATAGCCTGCACGGAGGTCGTTGATATCAGGCTGTCGAGGTGCTTCGCTCGATGAGGGTTCAAGAACTTCGTCAAGGGCGGGCTCCCGGCTGATCAATACCGGCACATGGTTCAACACGGCATGGATGGCATAATGAGACGCCATCGAGCCATTCGGGTGATATACGATGGTGCCAATCGAGGCCGAGCGCATCCTGTCTTCCCAGTCGAGCAGGTCTCCCTTCGCAACGAGGATCCGAGCGACGATCACCTTCTGAGGCACATGGTCCTGCCCGCAGTTCAGCTCAGGGCCATCGCGCAACTGCACCAGCAGGTGAGGATCTTTTTCCCCTGGTCTCCAGAGCAATTCGACGTATGGAGCTTCTTTAACCCCAGCTTCGGATTGGAGCTTCTTCGACGCCAGTTCTCCGAGGGCAGGCAGTGTCCATGCTGAAGTGCCGGTGGTTGCGCCGTCATGCCCTCGGCCAATCACCAGCATCCCCGGTGTCCAGACCCCGCTGTGGGCCGCGTCGATCGCGGGCATCGTGACGATCTCGGCGTCGGGATCGGCTTTGATAGTCTCCTCGATGAGGTTGGCGCCTTTGTCAAGGTTGTGGATGACGCGAGAGTCAACAAAGCCGTGCCGTGGGCGCATCGGACACGGCCGCGCAAAGTATCCAAGCAACGCTTCCGGCAGAACGGCAGAAGCTCGATGGACACGGAAGGGTGGAACAGAGCTGAGCCCGAACGATCGGGCAAGCGCTGCTATACCCCGCGCTTTCTGGGTACGAGCATCTGCTGGATCGACCTCGGTATCGACGGGAACAAGGTGAGGGCGGATGGACGCTATGGTGACCGCGATGGGTTCCATACAAACCTCCGGGAGTGTCACTAAAATGAAAGAGCTGCATAGGGATTTCCCATGCAGCGTCGAAGAGAGTGGCTTTGTGTGCGGGGCTAGGACATCTTTTGCATGATGGCGCGCAGCTTGTTCAAAGGCTCAGAGGCCACCACAACGAGATCGTCGCTGCAGCCGGTGTCGTCTGCAGAGTCGAGAAGAGCACCCAGTGCCTGCTTGAGATGTTCATCGGCGTAGTAATTAGGTGCCCATGATGGACCGGGCTGCACAATGACGTCATCAACGTCTTCGTGCTGATTGTTCCGAACGTAGATATAGCCGCGATCGTAGGCATCGTCGCTCGCCGTCCACGACATCTCGCCGTTCAGTACATAGCCATCCGGGATGAAGACGTGCGTGAGGAGTTGGTCGAGCCAGAGCCGCAGCCCATGTCGGCTTTCACCCTCTTCGGGACAAAGCTTCGTCTTATCCTCCGAAACGTACAGCTGCCGATCGTGATACGGCAGGTCCGGCGCGGGACTTGCGCGGATGGCGTCGAAGACCGGCTTGGTAAGTTCCGTCTCCTCAAAGTTGACGACCGCCTCGACGAGTCGAGCGTGTTCCTCTGTAAGAGGAGGAGACACCTCGATGGTGCCTTCGAAATATACGGGATATCTCATATCGGCTCCTTTCTTTGTGAATGGTTAGGAAACCCGTGAACGACGAGGGTGCGACTTCCCGCATCAGTTGATGGAGGAAGTGCCCCGGCGCATCCTGTCCCAATAGTGATCGGCAGTGAGGCGACCCATGCTGCGCCGCAGCAGCTCAAGCGTCGTGTCTTCAGGGAGCAGATAGACGATGAACTCGCTGCCGTCGCGCAAAGCACGCGCAGCGCGGTGATTTCCATCGATCAGGGGCCTTCCCAGGTTTGGCAGTGTCGCCATCAAACCGGGGCCGAGGCCCTCTGGAAGATGATCGATATGACTTTCGGTGAGGCGGACATGACCCAACCAGTCTCGCAATGCGGTGTGGTCCACGCGATGCAGCATCGATGGCCGGCAGAGCTCTCGGGCAATTTGAAGATTGAAGCGAAGGGAGTGGAGTTCGAAGAACTCCTCGCCGGGAATATTGTCTGCTCCGATTACGGGACAGCGGGGGCAATTGTTGTAATGGCGCAGGCGCAAAGCACCCATAACGTCTCCTTTCGGTGACGAGCAAGCAAATGCCAGGCATCTGCCGGGCGATAGACATGTGAGGAATGTGGTTAGAAGAGGCTGCCTTGTATGGGCAGTTCTATGGGGAGAGACGCTGGTTGTATTGGACAGATTGCCGGTGAGCTTGCTGCGGCTACGGAAGTATGGTCAGCCTCCGATGCGGAACCTCGGTATTTCTGTTCAAGCCGCGTCAGAATCCGCAGTTCGGCTACTCGGATCTCTTCGGCTGCACGTCGATTCTGAAGCTCCACAGATCCTCGCGCACGCACCTGTTCCTGGACGGCTCGCTCTACATCGCAGAAGGTGAAGGCCGGCTGACCGTAGCATGGCCAGCGCAAAAGATGTTCCAGGAAGCGGAGACGGTCTACCTCGTTTGTGAACCACTCTTGGTAGAATCCCGCCAGGTTATAGTGCGCAATATTTCCGAAGCACATCGACAGCCGATTGTAGAGCTTCTTCGTGAACATGGTCGGCTTCCATCCCGCCTCAATGAAGCGAAGCAGAGTGTTTCCAAATTCAGCTTTCTCCGCGGCTGTGGACCATTCCGTGGGGGTGAACTCAGAGGGTATGAAGGGGCTTTTTGGCATAGGCATCCTCATAATGAAAATGGCTAGCTTCAGCCATAAGAGTTGAAGCATCCGGCTGGCGCAGGCGTGGAGACGTCCACGCCTGTCTCAGCCGAATAATTTGAGCTGCTGTCCGACCACGTAGCCGCTTGGCCACAGAGATTCGACTCGTTTGGCTTTGGGCTTCGGCGCGACAAGGACTGGCCCTGCTTTTACCGGTTCTGTCTCCGTGGAGGCAGAGCGAAACAGGTCCCACTCCTCCGGCGTGTCTTGGGAGTCTGCGACCGGCAACTCCTGAGCGGCAGTAGTGAGTTGCATGCCGTGCTCTCGTTTGAGCTCTGCCCAGACAGCGTCAGCCGATTCGCCGACGCCGCCTTTCTCGACGAGTTCACGTGCCATGGCGGCAACCAGATCGTCATCCGCGTCGAGAGAGTGGATGCCTTCGCCCGAGAACTTGCCTTCCATCATCAGTGCGACAAGCATCTTGCGGCCCATCAGACGGAGACAAGTAAGTTGGGTTGTTCCCGCATACACGAGGAACTTCACCAGCACCTTCAGACGTTGGCCGATGCGCCATGAACGGCGCGAGGCCTGTCGCAAGGTATGGAGTGAATATCCCGTTTCATAGAAATAGATCGTTGGGAACCACAGCAGGTCGAACCCCGTCTCCACCAGCTTCGGGTGACAGAGGACAACGTCGACACCCTCACTCACACGCTTCTCGTACCACTGCTCTCTCTTGAGCGGAGGGACGTTGGGTCGGAGGACGGCGGTACGAATACCGGCTCGGCGTAATATCCACTCGAGCCGTGCCGGTACATCATGCTCCGTGGTGAAGGTAGCAAAGACCTGGCAGCGCCTGCCTTCCCGGAGCTGCCTTTGGATGTCCTCCAGCAGCCAACGCTCCTTGTCGTATAGGTCGTCTCTGGGGAGGTCGGGTGCCTCGGTGACCAGGAACGGCACCATACGCCTCTCCTGCGGATCAAACCGCTTTGCCCATATTTCTCCGATTCCGAACGGGTGGTCGGGATATAGCATGAGCCGGTGCATCATGAGGCTCATCAGGCTGCGATTGCCTCGGTTCTCTTTGAGGGCCTGGCGAATGTCGTCCTCGATGCCGGCATACGCCTTCGCAAGCTCGGCTCCCATGGGAACTTCGCAGACCTCCTCCTCGTAGGGCGGCAGGTAGTCGGCGATGTCTTCAAGAGAGATGAAGACGGTCGAACTCATCAGGAACTTGCCGAAGAGCAATGGAGAAGCCCCTGGCCTCTTCGCCATGCGAAATGTGCTCTTGGCTGATTTGGTGCAGGCTTTATCCTCGTCCGGGATGCGCTCGATCGATTCGAGGACACCGTAGGTCGCCTGAAAATCGGATTGGCCCTGGCTGCCCGCCTCGAAGCCGGCTTCGACCATCGTCCACGGCTCCATGCGGTAGAAGATGTGGAAGAGGTCGCTGGCATAGCCGCCCATCAGGGTTCCGGTATTTGCGATCAGCTTGCGGGAACAGCGCCGGAGAACGTCGAGATTGGTTCCTTGCGCTGTCTCGTTGGCAAGTTGATGCAGTTCGTCGGCGAAAGCATAGTCGAAGAAGCGCTTCATGTGACGCCCGATGTACTCGAGCGGTGCAATCCGCTGAATCTTGCTTCGATCCGCTTCCCATAGCGGAGAATATTGATCCGAACCCTTGTTCGACCTGGTTGTGATCTCAAAGTGTTTGCGGTCGTCGAAGTCACCTCGGACCAGTTGTCCGCCATCGGGGTTTGGGACCACCCTGCCGGTGTCGGGATTCGTCACGCACGTCCGCGCCTCACCCGATTTCGGAACGGTGTAGGCATGCTTCCAGAAGTAGCTGAGCTTGCCGGTCTCCTTGCTGACGATGAAGTAGGCAGGACGCGTGCAAAGCTTTCTCCAGCCTTTGCGGCCCATCCTCCGCAACTCCGTCACAGAGGTCTTGATCCCCTTGGTGACGACGTGGCCATTACGCATCTGGACCTCGACGATGCCGTGGGGTTTGGAAGGATCACCGCCATTGCGGAGATCATGAATCACAAATGTCCGCGCGAAGGGGACGGTCTTCAGCACCTCACGCGCCCATTTGAGGACCAGGTGCGGTGGGCACATCACAAGCGTGGAGTAGGATTTTCCCTTGGCATGGGCGTGCGCAATACCGATCGACATCAAGGTCTTGCCCGTACCGCACTCACCGACGAGACGCAAGGAATCGTTCTCCGCCAGATACTTTGCGCTGCCGGTGATGGTCATCGCCTGGGCAGGCAACGGACGACGCAGGAGGGACTTGAGTTCCGGGGCAATCGGGTCTTTCGTACCTTGCAGCGGTGGGTACATCTCAACGATGCGTGACCCCAATTCGGTACTGTAGGCCCTCAGATAATCGTGATACGTGGCAAGTTCAGGCACGGAGCCCCCCTTTGCGGAAAATAAAAAAGGCCAGCGTTGAGCTGGCCTTGACCGTATAAGCTGTGTTGTTCGTGGTCTAAGGAGACCAGAAGAAGAGCACTCCGAGCGCCGAACGAAACGCTACATGGTCATCCGAGCAAGTGCGGAGCCACGATATCAACGAATTCCCGCGCGGAGATAACCTTCGTACATTTCCAGAAGTTCGGGAAGTGCTTACGATTTCCGGTCACGAGGAAATCGGCGCGAGCACGATCGCAACACTCAAGAAACATGTTGTCGTCCGGATCGCTCGTGACATTGAGGCGATGGGTAGGTCGAACGAGGTGAGCGCTGTTCCGGATGCCTTGCATCAATTGGAGCCGCAGCCCTCTTCGGATACCCAACTCATGACGGGTTAGAACTTCCTCATACTCCTCAAGAATAGGGTCAGAGACATACAGACGAGCAGGCTTCGCCGTGGCGAGCAGAAGTGTCGTCCGTTGCAGACTCTCGGACTTCAAGGCTGCCGATACGATCACGTTGGTATCGAGGACCAGTCGTATGGGGAACATCAACGTCGCTTCTTGGCTGTTCGAGTCGCTTTAATGACTTGATCAATCTGTTTGGACGTGAGGCGGTTCGTACCTTTCTGTACGGCTTCCTCACCGATGAGCTTGAGGATCTCAGGTTCCGGGGCCGCCAGTTTTACATAGTCCCTGATGTCCATTAAGACCGCTGTCGGTGTTCCCCTCTTCTCAATCAGAAGAGAGCGCCGCTCTGTATCCAGACGACGCAGGATGCTGCCAAACTGGGAACGTACGCTCAATGCCGAAACTACAGCTGAGCCATTCTTTCTTGCGGATGCGATTGCCATAAACTCTCCAGTTCGTCTATATCAACTCTACAGTTTGCGAATTCGCCCGGTCAACTGAGAGTAAAGCAGCAATATCGAACTGAGGCCATGTGATCGGTCCGTTCTTTTCCGGAAAGGGAACCCGGTTTTCTGCGACGGCACGGCCAACCCGTTCCAGCATCTCGTTGCGGGTTGCGTGAATCACGGTGGAGTTGCAGCCGATTCCCGCAAGAGGCAGCATCTTACCCTCTTCGCGCAACTCTCGAAGGAGCACCTCTCCCCAGCGCGGATCGGCGGGAAGTCCCAACAGACTCACCAGAGTCGACCATGCCGCTCCCTCCGCTTCGGCCTCACCGTCGATCAGGAAAATCCGGCCTGCACTGCCATTGCTGTGGAGCCAGGAAGAGACTGCGACGACATGCCGAAGTGATTTCTTGTGCTGCGGCACGCTCAGGTTGGACTTGTAGCAGGAAGCATCTTCTCCAAAGCCGATCCGCTGTTTCGAACCATCCGGTAAATGAAGTTCGAAGTGATGTCTCTCCTGGATGGCCGCCGTGATCGCACCGACCTCCGCGTCGTTCCCGAAAAAGCTGAGAAGGTGTGCCTGCTCACTTTCGCCGATGTAATGGGAGACATGCACCGAGGTGAGCGTGTGGACTTTTTCCGTATTGCGTTGATAACTAAGCCGCCCGAGCCTCAGGTGCGCATTCTGCATCCTTGTCCTCCTTCTTTTTCTCATCCGTCAGAACCAGCGTCCTGCCGTCGATGAACACCAGAGCAAGTTCATTCGAAAAGCGCTCCCGGTTGTGGACTTCCGTGAATCCTTCGGCCTTCTCGGTGAATGTCATGACGTACTTTACTTCTCTCCAGCGAGCAATATGGCGATCGTTATCGCTACCGAAAACGCCGTTTAGCAGGCCGGCCGTACACAGCAGCCCGACGTGTCCTCCATGTAATGGCGTGATCGGACGGCCAACCATTGTTTCGTCGCGCGGGAAAAGAAATGCACGAATTTGTTTCCAAACTGGGGACTGAACAATCAAGTCCTCGATTTCATCGAGCGGTAATCCGCGATAGGCGAGTTCTGCGCTCGCCGATGGAGGAACCTCGTAGGGCGTTTCCCTTCCGGTGAGCTCGGGCAAAGGATGTTTCCAGACAGTCTCGACCAGCTTTGCTCGGTTTGCTTCGTATTGGGCTGCGGTGACGCGCGTCCGCACTGCGAGCAGGACAACTTGGTCAAACCGCTCCGATTCGGGGTCCGTGAGACGCAACACCTGAAACTTCGTGAAGGCCTCCGCGAGGAGCGGAATGCATTCTTCAAGTTGGGCGTGCGGTACCACCATCACGAGAACGCCCCCCATGATAAGCCAGCGGAAGGTACGCCGAAGAAAAAGAAACTCCATGCGCTTATTGCCGAAGGACGCTACCTCGGCGTCGTAGGGTGGATTCAGATACAGCAGTGAGAAGGTTTCAGCCTTCGCATGGACGTCAAACAGGTTGCCGTGGATAGTCTGGATTCCTGTAGCTTGGCAGTCCACCGCTCTCAGCGAGTCGAGTTCCACAGCAAAGCGGTCGACCTGGGCTCCGTCTGTAAGTTGAAGCAAAGCAGTACCGGCTCCGGCACAAGGATCCAGAACAGATGCCCGTTCAGATGGAAATTGCAGAAGTTGCCTGAGCCGTGGCCCTTCTGTCGAAGGAAGCGGGTAATACCCTAGCTTGATGCGAGCAACACTGCGCATAGAGGTCTCCTAAGACGCTGGTGAACAGAGGGGTGAGGTGGGTGTCGCCTAAATTGCGTTGACGACCCCAGCCGTCGAAACGGTACCCGATCAACTGGGAATTTATATACGTCCGGTCAACTTGGCGCCGATCCTACGGGCAAGCTGTGCAACCGGCAGCGCGGCGAAGCTGTGAACAAGCAGTGAAGCCGCTGGCTGGACCACGCCGAGGACCCCGGGGGAAATCCGGTTCGCGAACAGGATCAGAGCTTCCGCACTGTCGTCCTGACGGGAGATCCAGCGGAGACCCTGGCAGACCGGGACCTGTTGGTAAAGAGCCTCAGCCCATTTCCGGGTATCTGGGTAATGCGCCTTTGTCGTGTCAATCAGATGTGTCCGATCAATTCCGAGCTTGCGCAGCGCCACGTTGCTGAGATCGATCAACGAGAGGTCGGCTTTTGCGACAACGATGCTGTGAGCCTGATCCAGGAGCCGCGCTTTATCAATGTTTTTCAATCCAGGAGCATAGGGAACGTCTCGGAATACAGTCTCCATCAGAGCGCAGTCCATGGTCGAGCCTCCGTAGAGGACCGGAATAATCTTTCCGGCAACGTCACGAATCGGGCTGAAGCGAGCGTTACTCTTGGGACTTGGGTTGTACTGGGTTTCCGTGAATGCGGTGGAATGGATCCGGTGAATCAGCTTTCCCTTCTTCCAGTTGATCGTCGTCGCTTTCAGCGTGCCAGCCGGTACAGCATACTTTGAGCCGGCCTTAGCCATTTGGAAAATCCTCTACCTCGTCACGAGCTGCCGCGATGACGTCCTTAGGATCGGTCGCCAGAAGGTCCTTTGGCTTCTGGTCGTCCAGAAAGCTGTTGATCGCTTCGAACCAATACGACAGTCCCCACCCTGTCTTCTTCTCTCCGAAGATCCTGATGATCTCTGCGAGAGCTGCATAGGGTCGATAGTTGTCGTCAGGATTTAGCGCATACAACGGATAGTAATCCGTGCCTTTGTGATGGATGGCGAAGATCGCACCATCCTTCTTCCACTTGTGTGGCTGCGCACTGGGATTTTTGGAGCTGTATCCCGCGAGTTTGGCGATTTTTGTCGCGGCCACGAAACTCCCGCTCCGAAGCACTTCTGCCTTCGCTTCAGCTACCATCTGGGCTTCGATGATTGCGGATTCAGAGAGTGTGACGTCGGGAAGAAAGGCCTCAATAAGGCTGTTCACCTTCTGCTGGGTCCGGCTTTCGACAATCTCTGGTAGCAATTCTCCGATTTTCCGGATCACGGGCGCGAACAGAACGGACTGCTCTTTATTCTGGAAGACGACGGCCACCCCCAATACATCCGTCGTCTGGAAATATTTGCGAAGCTCGCTCCCGCTACCTTCCAGAACTCTGGGGCGTAAGGCAGTTTTTAAGGCACCCATACTCCCTCCTTCTAAACTGATATTATGAATATTATAGCACTTCTAAAATAATGCCTATCACCACGTCGCGGCTACGTTCCCTTGGTGGCATGGTTTCTGACTGGTTGCGGGATATCGTGCTCGGGTCGAAGCGGCATGCCACGTCCGCCTGCTCAGCCAATTAGGAAGCCTGCCTTTGCCGATGTGGCAAAGTGCATCTTGCTTCAACTGGCGGACGAAAAGTCATCCAGCATCATGACGTATTGCTCCGGCCCACCGTTTTCGAAGGCCCGCACCAGCGCATTTTGCTCCGCAGATGCTACCCAACTTCTGAGGTCCCGTCCGCTCAACGCTCTTCCTTCCGTGAGGTCGGCGAGCAATCGAGCCCCATCCTCCATCGAGAAGTCCAGCTTTTTTCCTGTCAGAAGAATGGTAAGCAACCGAATGCGGGCTGCATGGTCAGGTAAAGGAACCCGCAGGCGTTCCGTGAAACGACTGAGAATGGCGCGGTCCACGGCCTCGGGGCGATTGGTGGCTCCAAGCAGGAAGACGTGCTCCGGGTGTGCTTCCACACCGTCGACCTCCTGAAGGAGCTGGCCGACGATCTCTCTGGTAAGAGGATCGTCTTCTCCGAGGCTTCGTTCCGGTGCAACGATATCCAGTTCATCGAGAAATAGAATGCAGGGAGCATGTGCTCTTGCTCGCTCGAAGACCTGCTTTACGCGGTTACCGCTCTGCCCTAGATAATTGGCTTTGAGGTCGGCAGTGGTTGCGGAGAAGAACGCCAGTCCGCTTTCGTTAGCTAGCGTTCTTCCAATCTCAGTCTTACCTCCGCCCGGTGGGCCCTCAAGCAGGAGATTTCGAGGAATGGAGATACCTTCTGCGCTCCACTTCTCGGCATCTCGCAAGAGACCGCCAATGACTTTGAGGCGTGCCAGAGTCTTGTGGTCGAGAACAAGGCTCTCCCATCTGGATTGAGCCGGAACATTGATATTGCCGCTCTTCCTTAGCCGGACGATTGCATCACTGATCTGTTCCAGAGTCGGAAATTCAGGATGAGCCATTCTCCGCGCGGTGCGCGCAACTTCCTGCAGATCTCGACCACTCATGCCCTGAGTACGAGAGGCGAAGTCTGCGGGAAGCGATACATCAATACCAACACTCTTCAGTTCCTGCTCAAGGATGCGAATCCGGTCCGCTTCGGACGGAACCTTAATCTGCATCTCCCAACCGAATCGAGACAGAATCGCGTCGTCAAGAAGGTCACGGCGATTCGTCGCCCCAATGACTAGCACACGATCAGTCTTGCTGAGGCCGTCCCATTCCGAAAGAAATGCCTGAACGATTTCTGTCGAGAGAGCATCAGTCTCCGCTGCTCCGCGCCGCCCGAGCACGCCCTCGCATTCATCCAGATAGAGAATTGAGGGTTGTTCCCGTCGGGCCTTCTCCCAGGTCTCGTGTACCTTCTGCCCGCTACCCCCAAGATGATCCATCTTGAGAGACGTGGGCGTCAGAGGTTGGAAACTGCATCCCATTGTGTCCGCGATCGTCTTCCCGATCAATGATTTACCGACTCCCGGGGAGCCCGTCAGAAGGAGACCATGGGGTGCCGCTGCATCGCCTCTTTCAAAGAGTTCCAATGAGCGAAGCAGTTCGAGTTTTTGGGTTTCTGGCAGGCAAATATGCGTCCAAGCTGCGGCTGCAGTTGCCATCCTGCGAAGAGAAAGGAGATATTGGTTGCTCAGTTCCTTTTGTGTCCAGAGAGTAAGAAGTGGACCGAACTGAGACTCCACGGCATTTAGTTCCGCGGCAAATCCTCTTGAAAGATCGGCGAATACACTTGGGAACACATGGTCTGATGACCACCTGCCCGACGCAGGATTATCCATGAAGAAGGTCTTCATCTCCATGTATCCAAATGTGGGAGTAATCGCAAATAAGCAATCGCTTCCATACGAAACAGTGATATACGGTCTTCCGATCTGGATACTCTGCGAATGATCAAAGACACCGGTCGCATCGATCACAAGATCATGTGCTCCCGGTGCCACGCGAAGAAAGCGAAGAGGCGTCCCGGAGAACGGCAAAAGAAGATGGATGTTGGCACCCTGCCTGAACAGTTGGATTGCTTCTCTGGCAATCGCTTTGTTGTTCTTCCAGTACGAACGCAATGGAGATTCACAACGGTCTATCGCTTTCCGCAGCAGACGGTCCAGAAACAAGGTACCTTTGGGGCAAAAGTTTTTCCAAACTTCTTCAGCATTGGACTGCGAGGTCTCTTCTTGTAAGCCTGTCAGGACACGAGAAAGCTGCGTCTGTTGCTGCGCCCAATACTGTTCCGAAGCATTCGTCAAAGTCGCTGACTCCTGAACGTCGCCTACACCATCATTGTAGGTCGATTCACCCCCTTCCAAAAGCAGTGCTGCGAGCATAATGCCTCCTTGGCTTAAGCGGCAGAGAGCCGCTCGAATGCGTGGACCGGAACAATTCGTGCCGCGACAGCAGGCGCCGGACCAGGGTTGCTGGGCGGCCCATCGATCATATGGAGGAGGCTCAAGATTGACTCGCTGCCACAGACTCCGCAGCGGTCGCGGCCTGAGTTGGATACAGTTTCGCAATTCTCGCAGTAGATGGCGATTTCGATTGGTATCGAGACGAAGTTGGCTTCTTTACGAAGCATGCGGACGTTCCTTCTCTTGAGCATGGCTCCTCCAAATAAAGAGGGCGGCTCGTCGCCGCCCCTGGTGGATCGTGTTTGTCGAGTTCTATGCAGCGTTCTGGGGTGTGACGGATTCCAGCGTGTCCACTAGAAAACGCAAGGCATCGAGACCCGGCAGTTCCTGGATCGAGTGCAGCTTCAGATGGTCCAGAAGTGCTTCCAGGTGATGTGCGCCATCTTCTGATGAAATGCGATGGATACGTTGATATCCGCGGGCAGCTGCCTCCATCCATCGCAGAGTATCTTTCTGGCGATTTGCATTCGGGATGAGTCGTGCATCGTGAGAGAAGCCAGCACGAGAGAGGATCTCGGTGTAGACTCCTGGGCCAAGGGAGGCCCGATATGCCTCGATCTTGCCGGTCATTTTGGGGTCGATTGGCCCTTTGGGTTCTGCTCCGTGGCCGATGATGACATCGGGAGGGAGCGCCCAGTGGGGCAATGCGGGCAGGCGTTTCGGAACGCCACGACGATCAAGATCGACCCATCGTTCAGGGATTCTATAGAGGTATCGCCCAAGTCCGAAGCAGCTAGAAGCTCGCTTGAATGCCTGTGCTTCCGCCGCTGTGACAGCCATCTCCGCATCAGCCCACTCTTCTCCTGTACCGGTATGGCTACCGAGGCGCGGGATGGTAAGAACACAACTCATCAAAACCTTGCCCGTGACAAACTCGCGCCCATCGATCTCCCGTACGACGTTTGGCAGTGCGGCCATGTTGTACGTACGGGACCAGCCTGACGGGGTGAAGAGCTGATTCAGACGATCGGTGTAGGCACGGGGGTCTGCATAAGGCAGCACCTTTCCGCGCCGTCCGCGCTGGCCTTTGCAGACGACCCACCACTTGATCTCGGCTGGTGAGAACGGCGTTTCGAGCAGACTATAGAGCCGCCGTTGCTCTGCTGCTGAGAACTTCCTGGGTGTTGGCATAAGGTCCTCCTTCCTCCAGATGCTGCTGTGTATTTGTTTCGCTGTGTGCGTTCTAGAAAGGAATTTCGGCCTCGGTGATCTCACCTTCAGGAATGTAGGCGTAGGGTGAGGCACCCTCGCCAGCGTCCCTGTGCTCTTCGCGCGCCGAACGTTGGTCATTGCGCGAGAGCAGGACGAGATTCAGGATGACGATCTTAGTCCAATACCGCTTTATCCCGTTGTCCTCCCATGAATCGGTCCGCAGTTTGCCTTCAATAAAGAGTTGCGTGCCAACATGGACGTATTCGGCCACGATTTCGGCGATCCGGCCGAAGGCGACGAGCGTATGCCATTCGGTATGGTCTTGCCAACCGCCAAGTCCATCCGGGCGGCGCTCATTGGTTGCGAAGCAAAGTTCTGCCACGATGCCGCTTCGTACATTTCGAATCTCGGGCGGTCTTCCGACGTTGCCGAGCAGGACTACCTTGTTGACACTTCGGGCCATAACAGCTCCTCTGTGGCCTTTGAGATAAGGGCTCATGCGCCACACTTTGATTTAGGGGTTGAAGGAATCGCGAACTTTCGTCAGATCCCGGCGGGCCTCAAGGCTTTTTGCTAAACGATCTAGGAACGCGAAGGCGTATGATCGACTTCCCGGTTCCCTACGCGGCTCAATTGGTCCGCTTCCACCTCAAGGAACATCTGTTCCGGAAGATCGATGCCTAGTCCGGAAAGAATTGTGCGGAAGTAATTGATGTCCTGTTGATGGAGACCAGCTTCGTCGTCGTCGAAGTTTGAATAGAGAGGAGAATCCTCTTCCCCTTCTCGAACCACCGTGCAGAAGAGGTAGTCGAGAGGACGGTCGTAACCAAGGACTACTGTTACGGTCTTGTCCGCGTCATCATGCAGGCGAAATTCATGTCTGGACATGGCTACCTCGTTGTGAAATCAGGCCGTCATTCATCTGTACCGCTCGCACTTACAGGGATGTTTTGCATAGGCCAAAGCACGGAGGCCAGGACTTCGAAGTCCGCCAGTGCCATTCGGGATGAAGTCTGTTGAAGAGTTCCTCACAGCCGACCGAGGGAAGTTCTTGAACGATGGCACGAGCGGTTAGCCAGGTGGACGCTACCGCAGCGGATACCAAGACGGTCCCTGCGAGTGTCAGGAGGACTCTTCGCAACGAGTTCATGCGCGGACGTCTCCATGTTGGGGGTAATTGAACAAGACAAGGCTTGGTTTCAAGGCCATATGAGCACGTTTCGAGGCCAGGGTATTCACCGCAGTTGTAACGATGTTGACTGCTTCATGGAAGCTCGCAGGTATCTTGCGCATCTCTCCTGATTCCGAAAAGAATGTCGGCGCAAGCGTTCCTCGAAGTGGAAGGTTCTCCTTCGCCAGGAGGTCTAAGCCGAGCGTTCCTTCGCGCCCTCGAAACAAGAGGGATGACACCATCTCAGGCTTGCGGTGTCCTTCTCGGGTTTGAAGAATATGCTGCGTAATGGACAGTTCGTAGGTGCGTTCTATGCGAAACATCTCGATACGAACGAGCTCCGGTGCGACGATGACTGCATGACGACCATTGGGGGAGATAGAGTCAATCGGCTGTAACCATGGAATGGAAGTGCCATCCATATTGACGAAAGCGCAGTAACGTCCCATGTCCGAGACAGCACCGCCAGATTCGACGCCGCGGAGGACGTATCTCTTGGCCAGATGTTGGTGCTCTACGGAGATCGATGTCTGACAGTAGATACCTCGCTTCTCGAGAGCACGAAGAGCGGCACGGCCTAGAGGAATGCCATACTGCGCATAGGGAGAAGCGGCGAAGACATTTTTCTGAGGCTTTGATTTTGTCTGCATCGTCTGCTTCTCCTTATGCCATTCGTTTCTTGCGAAGAGGTTGACCGAGTGCCGAGCGGATGTCGTCTGCGCTGCATCCGGCCCAGCACTTGTAGTAGCGGGGATTGGCTATCTGGATGGCGAGGTTGTCGCCTGACTTGTCTCTCCCGGCCTGTCGGCAGGAGGGACATGGAGCCCACCAGTTGCGGTGGTCCTTGGTCTTAGGCCGCACGTAGTCGAGGATGCGGAACTCTTGCTGGACTTCACGGAAAGGACTCGGGACGTAAGGCTCGCGGATCGGAGGTTTGTAGTTCTCCGGAAGAGTCATTCCCTGGATAAAGGACCGGAGTTCCGTTTCGGTGAGCTTCTTCAGTCCGTTAAGGTAGGCGAGTTGAGGCAGAGGTTCTGTCGGAGCATCGTAGAACCAATACCGCCGATTTGTCTTCCGGTGAACGCCGAGAGGGGCGCGGATGGCATTGCCGAACTCACCTTCCTCGATCTGGTCCTGTTTGGGAAAGACTTCGATTCCTTGTTTGAGGCCGCCACCGACAATCGGCACCCCGAGCTTGAGCGCAAGATTGTATATATAGATACGACACTCGGATGCGAGTAGAGGAGTTTCCGCGAAGATCCAGAGATGCCCACCGCGGCGAGATGCCTCGATGGCTGCTTCCACTCCATCCTGTTTCAACTCCCACTGGAGTTTGAAGAGTGCTTCGACGGCCCCATCGAAGTCACCATCGATCGCGACCCACTTGCAGCGCTGTGTCTCGGGGTTAATGGCGTAGAGGTTAATGGTGACATCGCCGTTCAGATGCATCCGGATGACGTCCGCATCGAGGGGTTTTGGTTGTTTGGTTGTCCAGTCCCTGGCAAGGAAGTAGGGCACCTTGCCGTTCGGTAGCGGTTTTTGCGCCTGCATACTGTAGGCGCGGCGGTTGACGAAGAGCCGGATGAAGTCGTTCGCGGTATCCCGGCTGACGGAGAATTTGGCGTACACGACGTATCTCCTTTCCTCAAGCTGGGGAGGTTTTATCCCGGCTCCAAAACTCGGTCAAATCTTCGAGGAAACGGCGAGCCCAACGCACCGGACATGCACTTGCTCGCCGATTCCGGCTGGAGAAGAGTGGTTATGCGGCGTGTTTCGGTGACACCGCCACGATTTTGAGGGTTGGAGCGGGTGGCTTGGGAAGCTCAATGGGGCGGCGGACAGGAGTGTCCGAACCGGAGCAGATGATGCTTCCGTGGTAAGCGAGGCAGCGGTTGATGGAGCGGATTCGACTGGCGGACAGGCGCATGACGGCTTCTCCTTGTGAAAGAAGTTTTCTGAGGGGCTGAGTTGTCAGGGGTTGAAGCGAGCTAGGCGTGGCCTACTGGAATCCGATCAAGCAGCAGGCCGGGCTGATCGACGTAGTGAAAGAGCTTGTACTCGCAATAAGCTCGGTCGAACTTCTCCTTGGTAAAGTCGGAGTCACACGCTTCGAACGAGAGCATGTACCAGACTTGCCGGATACGGTCCAAGACGTAGATGGCGCCGGAGGCAATGTCGCCTGGAACCATCTGTAGGAGCATGACGCCCTTCTGGGTCTGGATCCAGCGTGTGGCAATGGCTTCGCCAAGTTCGAGAAACGCCGCCACATCTTCCTGAATACTTTGTTTGGCTTGGTCGTGCCAATCCATCAGCGGATAGGCGGTTAACTTTCCGAGGCTGCGAGTCATCGTGGTTCTCTCCTTTCCAGAGGAACGAGGTTGGGGCTACCGGAACGGATTCCAGGAGCCAGGTTTTGAGGAATGGCGATAGCGGAGCGTCTTGTACCAGACATTCGCCAGAGAAAGGGCGATACCAATCACGGCTGCAATCAGCAGCCAATGCAGGAGCGGCATGCCGAGGCTGTTTCGGATCTCCTCTGCTGCGGATTTGAGGAAGACAAAACCGTCAAAGCCAGTCAGCAGAATGGCGATGACGACACGCGAGACAAAATAGGTTGAGAAGGAGGAGGCACGACGGGTCGTGTCCTCCTCCGTAAAGGACGGAAGAGTGGACATGGAATCTCCTTGGATGGATTGGGACGAGTGGGGCTACCGACACCAACTTCGCCTCAGGCAGCAACCCGAAGCGAAGTCGAAGCTGGGCCTGTCCTGGAAAACCAGACACTGTGGATGTACTGGTCTTTCATGAGGAGGGTGGAATCGTAGCCCTCCGGTGAGCGGTCCAGTAACTCGAGCTCGAGCATGTCGCACTCGTCATAGAGCCGCGGGAGCGGACGTACGCAGTGCCTGTTCTGTGTAGAAGAGACTCGCGTCATGAGCCACACTTCATTTCTTGTTCCGGCAGAGGCAACGAGCAGTTTCACTTCCGTGAGCGACAGACCACGCGCACCCAGGAGCACAGAACGTTTTACAACACTTCCGTTGTGGTCCCCGAACTGGCAGCGAATGAGTCGGCCACGGTCTTCATGCGTGTCTCCGATGACAACGCAATCGGACGAGTACGAGTAATTGAGGTCCGGATCGAACACCTCAACTTTGAAAAGGTAGAGCATCAGCATCAGACGATCCTCCAGGGACGTGTTGGGGCTAGCCGGCTTCGACAGAAGCCGGGAGCAGTTGAGGCGACGAGGCGGGAGATAGGCTGGGAATTGAATGGGGAGGCTCAATTCCTGAAAGCCGGGGGCGGGACTGCCAGAAAGGCAGCGTTCAGATGGGATATTGTGGAGGGACCAAGAGAGAGGAAAGCAAACAGGAATGGGTCAAAAAGGGAGACAAACCTGTGCATCCCGTGTCTCGATTACGATCTGTGCAGCTTTTGTGATCTGCACGAGGCTTCCGGTCGAGCGCATCGTGAAGCCAATCTTCTGCTCCAATTCAGACACGGCATGAAAGGCTTCAGGATCGTGCTGACGGATCGCCAAGAGGTCGGTATCGGTCGAGAAAATGCAAAGCCGGCACGACAAGCGGCGTAAATAACCACCTGCGGTTCCGTCACGATGGAACTCCGGGACGTACACAGGATGGAGCGGAACACGGTTCTCCCAGTGCCAGCAGAGAACATCGGAGAGCGTCTGCTCGAAGATCGGAAACCAGTTGTAGACGGTACGAGTATTCGTGGTTAGAGATGAGTTCAGAGTCAGCGGCGGCAATTTCGAGCGGGGCGGTGACTCTTCCGAGCGGATACCCATGCAGTTGAAGATCAACCGAAACGGTAGCGTCCGGATGTACTTCTCGATCGGACCACGCTTCAAATCCGAAGTGCATTGCCGGTATTGCGCGGACGGGAACATGCCGCGCTGCTCAACCATCTGGAGATAAGTGCGGCGGGGATTGCGGACAACGGTGAGCGAAACGTTGAAGTCGGTGCACCGCGAATGTGCGAAGTCGATTGCCGAGATTGGACGCTGGTGTTCGAACCCAGTGTCTGCCATAACGGCAAATGTAGGTGTATTTGGAAAGCATTCCCATACAAAGCCGAGCATGCGAATTGAGTCTTTGCCGCCGGAATGGTTGATGACAAACGCAACTGAACCATCGAAGCGCGAAACAAGGCGCTTCACTTCTTCAAGTGAATGGCACATCTTCTACCTCCGTTGTCAGTGATTTCTGTCTGGCTTAGTGAGCAAACTCGCGCACATTCCCCAATTCGTTCACTTTTCACTCTCACGCCGAAAATCAATGCAAAACAGAGGGATAGTCAGCTCGCAAACGATTGAAAGGAGGTGAGGTTGCAAGCAGTAAATCTGCTCCTACGGCAGGCAAAGGAGGTTGCACGGAGGGCAATGGGAGGCCGCAGCACAGGTCGCAGGGCAGGCCGCTACGCAGGGCAATAGGAACGCATACACGCGCGGAAATGGAAGGCGGAGGTCAGCGTATACTGGCGGACTCAAGCGAAAGAAACTCCCCGAGTGGGAGGACATCGTCGCCGGGGACATTGGGTATCGTGCTCGCATTGAAGAGGTCACTGCAGAATTGTTCGCTCGTCATGAGACCGATATGCCTGGGAATTCCACGCAATTCGATCGCGAGAACATGCAGTACGTCGAAACTTGAAGCGAGATATAACACTGTGTCCGCGCTGCGGTCGCGGCTCAATGCTTCCCGAATCTCGGCATATCGGGCGGACGCTTTGACCGTGCGCTCGTATTCGATTCCGACTGTGCGGACCTGCCCCTGGTGCACGATCTCCGCAAGCGCATCGTAATCTTTGGCCGCGCCGGAGGTGTAAACCATGTTGCGAGACGCAACTTCCACCTCCGATCTCCAGGAGCGAAGAGCCCCGTTGTTTGCGAGAGCGAGCCGGATATTTACCAGTTCGAGAGCATGAAAGATCTGGTTATTGTGCAGAAGGCGGCCGGTCTCCGAGGACACTGACACCAAGGTATAGCCGCGATATTCGAGCAGACTCATCCCCATATTGGAGATGGTGAAGACGGGTTGCCGAAAGAAACGGCCCGCGTCCATCCGTTCAATGAGTCCGGACTTTTCGAGCCGGGCGATTCTCCATTGGGCGCTTCGCTTCGACTCTTCGATTTTGTCGAGAGCGAGTAATTGCCACAACTGGTCCAGCGTGATGGCTCGTGCGTTGCGCACATGCAAGAGAGTTGGGACATCCCTATCTTCGGAGATGGCGATATGCCCTTTGCGATATCTCATGGTTGGCCTCCGCAAACCGAATCTTTGAGAACCAAATGTGTGCCGTCCTGTGAAAGCATCCAAATCCCGACGCCGCTTTCGATCCAGTCGTCTGCACGCAAGAGTGCAATCACTTCGTAACGATCACGTCGCACACTGACGGAGATTAGTTGCACGCCGTCGCTCTTCCAGTGAGGCTTTTGAAAGCGAATTAGTCCACACCTTTGCTCTGTGAAGGTCACGAGATACCGATCTACCTCTTCGGTCCGATTGAGGCTGCGCGTCACTAGCAGGTGCGTTCGCCCGTGCATTCGGTTCGGGCGGCAGCATTCGAAGCTACGACCAAGCACGCGATTTGGGAACTCGGGATTGAAGCCGCTGGATTGGTTGAAGCGGACCTGGCCGGGGTAGATCCAGCAAAGACGTAACCTATTTCCGTATTTCAGACCCGCGGAATTAAACCACGCGGCATTGCGCCGAAAACAAGAAGTGTCGGCCACACCCCGAGGATGCGCCGACCACCAGTTGCTTCCGAGACTGACTATGCGGACCCGCACGGCTCCAATCCCTCCACAAGCTCCTGCACAAGAGCGCGTGTCATCGCGTTGCGTTCCGGTCCGTTGGAGCGGTACAGGAACCAGATCTGAAAGTAGAAGTGCTTCGGGAGTTGCATCTCATGCCGGTGATAAAGCTCAAGACATCTCCCCAGTTCGGAGGTCAACAAGGCAAAATCAGTTTCTCGATGATCATCGGTCTGCATCTTCTGGATCGCGTAGGCGCGCCAATCTGGAGAACCGTCCCGTCCAGCGACGTTGTCCCTATAGTGAGTCCACAGAGCATAGTATGGATTCTTCGTGCGCAGGTGTTCCTGCAATCCCTCGATCGTCCCGCGTGGGGTGAACTCGTACATGGGCTCACTGTCAGTCGAGACACCTGCCGCCGTCATCAGAAAGCGAATTGCATCCCCCATGATGCTGTCGTTCAAAGCATCCAATTCCTTTGTCCTATCCGGTTCCGCGAGCGTAGAGATGCGTTCGATCTCCAAAGAGAAGCGCTGAGGAAAAGGCTCGGAACGTATTTCGTAGAACTCGCGATAGGTGCCCGTGAGTCCCATGGAAAGGGTGAACGGAACGTCTTCGGGGGACACGTTCGCTTCGACGTATGCCTTCCAGTCGTCCTGGTCCTGAAACTCAGTGCGTTTTTTCATGCAGGTCTCCTACGCTCCCTTGAGTGTCTGGTTGCGTTGTCGCTCTCGCTCTAAATCTTCTGAAACCTGATTCAGGCGAGCCCTTAGGCTGCGTTCTGAGTTGCGAAGTGCCTGAATCTGGTTCTCCATCAGGAGACCCTTCTGCCCCGGTTCACTGGGGCCTGTGCTGCCAGTCTCTCCGGTGGAGGATGGCAAGTTGGGCACGGCCGCCCTTCGTTGAACACCGGATTTGGCAGAAGGTTTCTCTTTTGCATTCGGTTTAGCCGGGATCGTAGCTGGTTCTTCATGTGTCATTGAGGCCGGCCTAGTAGTGAGAGCGGAGTTCTTCGCTTCCACCAAGACGTTGTACATCTCTGTGCGCCGAACGATCTCTCTGCGGTCGACGACACGGCCATTCCAGAGCTGAGCGATGAGCGTGGCCGCAATAATCTCTCGTTTGTCTTGTGTGCGTATAACAAGTGCCAGCGCTATCGAGGTTGCCGCCAGGAGCGTGAGGCTTAAGAGATTCGACCAAAAGAAGAGGTTCTGGATCGTACATGCAACCAGCTCCGCACGGGCGTCGGCAGCGGAGGCTCCATAATCCTTGTTCTCCGGATTAATCTTCCCCAGTGCGTAGTCAAAGAACCCTTGTGAGTGCTTGACAGCAGGATGTGTTGGAGAAACGGGTGGAGGTTGGGCCGCGCAAATATAAGGGGCAGTCAAGGCGAGACCTAGAACGACGATTTGGCAGATGCGTCTCATGCATCTTCTCCCGTCCAGAAACTAGCCAACGTGCCTGCTGTCCGACGCCGCCCGCGTCGTGGCTCGTCATTCGTGAACCGCAGGTTGGCCCCGATCGCGGGATCAATGACGTTGTGCATGCGTGGGTAGAGCGTGGATTTCAACTCCTCCGGGCGGTAAGAGAAGGCGCGGCGACCGTGGAGATGGGAGTGCAAAGTACCCTCCCGAGAATCGACCATCAGGATCTCGAGTTGACCCACTGGCATGTTCTTAATGTGCTCTTCGCGCGAACGGGTCTCCCGCGCATCGCTCTCATTACCGGTTCCGGTCTCGATATATTTCTGGCTGAAGATGCCGGTGCGGCGGACGGCAAGGCTGCGGCGCTTCCGCAGAACACGCGAGGAAGCTTTCAGAAACCATTGCGCTGTGGATTCATCGGTGCCGTTCATGATCATCTTTGTGCCGGGAGCGGAGCAAACCTCTTCGGCGAAGGCGCGACTGACATTTTCGAGTTGCGGTACGGCCTGGAAGGAGAAGAGGAACGACACCCGCGCCCCACGCGCGGTCTGGAGTACCTGGGGAAAGTCGGGGTCGGCATAGCGTGCAATCTCGTCGCAGATCACGCTAAGAATGGGTTCCTCCTCAATATTGAGTGACAGCATCTGCTGGTATCGCTTACCGACCATCAGCCGAATGTTTTGCAGCAGGATCTTGCCAAGGGCCTCGCTGGCGCGCTTGTTCTTGTTTGAGTTCAGCGAGATGACAAGGATCAGGCTTTTGTCGACCACCTCCTCAATGGTCAACATGTTCTGGTAGGAACCGGTGACGATGGAGAGGTCGTCTTCGAGAAAAGCCAACAGCTCGTTGAGCAACCCTTGGATCTTGGCGATACGCTCCCGGTCAGCGAGCGACTTCCGGATCATTTTGACCGACATCTCGAAGTTCAAACGCATTGTGAGCGGGACCGCAGGGTTGCCGTCAATCCGCTTTTGGGCGATGCCGATTTGCTCGTCCAAAACCTTCTCATCAATCGCCATGACCAAGACATCACGCATGTTGAAGACCTTACCGGTGTAGTAGAGTATCCGCACAAGATCGGAGAGATACGCTTCCTGGTGCCCTGCAAAGAAGTCCTCCCGCATGCCGAACGAACTGAAGATGAAATTGACATGTTCCTGGTAGAGCGAGTCCGGACTATAGAGGGGGTTGTAGGACCATGACTCCTGCGGGTTCGATGGATCGATCAGACGAAGATCTTCCATGCGGCCAGCGGCCTCGATATGTGGCAACAGCTCCTGCAGGAATGCCTGGTCACCCTTGCCATCGAAGATGATGATTGGCATCCGCTTGCCATGAAAGGTTCGATTCAGGTCCTGCGCAATGATGCTTTGGAGGAAGGTTGTCTTGCCCGCCCCCGTACCGCCAGCGATTACTCCGTGCTTCAGGCGCACGGAATCCGGCCAGAACCATGGCTCTCCATGCACGGTATAGCCGAGAAGCGTGCTCTCTTCTCCGCGGGCGCTGGAGAGATTCTTCACATCGGATTCGCCCGAAACATGGAGTGCGGGATGAGGCCAGGATTCTTCTCTCCGCTGACGCCTTCCAATTACGTCGGAGAGAATGAGCCCCGTCCCGAAAACGGTAATCGCGAGGTCAAGAAACAGTTCCAGGCATTGTGCATTATGCAGGTGTAGACGTGAGACGCCGATGTACCAGAAGACGGCAACGAGCGCGCATCCACCGAGAACGACGGTTCCGGCAGCATCTTCCCCTCCGCGCGGTGCAGGCCGGCGGTCATCATACATTGCGCTCATCCCCGGCCTCCGAAGCTGAAATACGCGAAGCTCGCGATGAGCAGTAGCAGGACGATCCCACCAACGACCAGAGTTGTGCTGGGACGTATGCGCCCATTCTCCGAGACTGGTTTGATCGGATCGGAACCTACCCGGCGAAGAACCGCTTCAAGATTGACCTCACCGTCCGAGCGGTACACACGGCGCAGCATCTCTCGCGCCTCCGTTACGGAGATGAAATGATCCGCTCCCATCTCAGATCACCACCGCTTCAAGAAGCGGACCTGTTTCGGTCGTCCCGAAGTCGAGCTGGTAAATCTCTGGCGAGGCTCCATCAGCAGCTCGAATGAGTACATAGCCGCTCGTCGAAGCCCCTGGCTGTATGTCGGATTGTTGTGTCTGTCCTTCTACCGTAGCTGGCGAGCTGTTGATCTTCATCTTGAAGTCGCCCAGTGTCCGTGAGGACAGTTGATGGTTACGCAACGCGACGAGCGAGATCGGAACCTGTGTCGGGGCGAGTTGGACGACAATCGGGGTCGTCACACGGAATGGCGTCGCAGAGTGATTGGTGACTTCATATTGAAGGTATGTCCCTTCGCTTGTGTGGAGGACCCGGACGATGGATGCTATAACGGCATTCGAAGGAGTCTTTGCCGATCGGTCAGCAACGATGTCCTGCGTTCCTAGCAAGGCTCGCGTCGTGGCCACGGCGGCAATCTGTTGGCGCTCCTTTTCTGTAGCAGGGGATCCGACTGTACGAACGGATACGGGCAGACTCCGAACAAGGACATTCATCTTCTGGACGTCCCCTGGAGCATCCAGTTCATAGGAAACCTGTCGTGAAGCCGTCCAAAGAATCAGATTGGTAGAAGTCCCGTCCCTGACGGGCTGTAGAAGCACTTTGTCACCGGCGCGTTCGATCTGGAAGGAGTCCGGGTCTGCTGCAGCGATGAACTGGATAGGCTCACCCAGATCGATCACCGTCAGGTGATTGAGCGCGGTGTGAATATGTTGGACGTCAGCGAAGTTAATGTTCTGCGCCTTTGCGGTGAGCGCGACCAGCGCGATGGCAGCAAACCAGAAGCGGTGCATAGTCTCCTCCGTTCGCCTGTTCGAGGCGACAGAATCTCCGGCGGGAGGAGGCGCAGATTTGTCCGCACCTCCTCCAGCAGGGTTATGAGGGGTTCGGCTGGTAGGCCGAGATCCTCGTGTCCTCGAAGACAAGCTGGCGATTCCCTGTGTACTGAAACAGGAAGATCTCCTTCTTGGTGTCTTCGAACCCCGGATTGGGGATAATTTCGACGAGATACGCTCGCTGTTCTTCATCGAACTCGACATATCCATCGATCGTCTTTGGCTTGCGGACCGGAACGCTTTCGCCTCCCGTTTCCTCCGCAAACGCATCGACTATCTCCTGCGGGAACGTATGGAAGAGGGCCGCACCGGTGCCTTTGCCGTTGGTAACGACGTGGGCCATCGCTTGCGCCCAGGCTGCCCGGTTGTCCTGCTTACCCTCTGCCCAGAAGTGCATGAACAGGTTGAGCGAACGGAACTGCTTCTTCGCTTCCTGTTCCGACTCCCAGACTGCTGCCTGCGCCTTGTTGCGTGTGACGCGAGCGGTCTTCCGTACTTCCTTATCTTGTCCCTGGTAGACCGCTTCATAGAAAGCCTGCGCATTGTTCAACTCCAGCCGGAGTCTCTCTTCGCGTTCAGCTATCCCGGAAGCGACCGTGCCAAAGATGTTGTTGACCAGTTCGCACTCCTTGAACATCTCCTTACTGACCTTGTGGCCTGTAAAGAGACCGCGGAAGTCTTCCATGGTCCCCTTTTCCTGCTCGAGGTCGCCCAGTTCTTTGCGCACCACGTTGTACATCCGGCCGACCTTGTCGGTACCGGCGACTTCGAGGTGCATGGGCATGTCCGTCATTCTGCGCTCGCGCTTGTAGCGGAGCCAGGGTGCAGGAGTGACCTGTTTGCGGATATCGCTTATTACTTCCTCATTAACGGATACCTTGTGTTTGAGGGAGTCGAGCGCGTTTTGCAGTTGAATGACCAGCTGGTAAGCGAGGTCAATCCTGCCGGCCGCCACGCACGAGGTCTTGAGATCGGTGATGGACCCGATCTTGTTTCCTCGTGCTTTCATGGCAACCAGATGCACGTTCCACCACTGTGAGCGGGCCTTGGTTTTGGTCTTCTCCGGGTTGGTGAAGTGTTCCCCATACGCGATCCGTCCCTCAACAAACTTTGGGAACCGATCCGATGGAATGGTGCAGATGGTGTCGAAGTCGAAGTCGCCGCCGTTCTTAGCAGCAGTCTCCGAGTGAATGATGTACGTTCCATTCATTCGAAGCTGCGTGCGCAGAATATGCCGGATGGCTCCTTCGGACAGATCCGATCTGCCGAGTGCTGAAGTGAGAAGCGGAACCAGCTCATCATCGGGAAGATGGCGAACCGGTAGGAGGTCCTCCTGCATCCGTATTGGATAACGGACACACAGGCTCTGCTCTGACGTAAGGGATGTGACCGCGCTGTCTTTCGGGATCCAGTCGGATGCGGAGTAGATCTTCCCCGCATGTTCGATCAGGACACCATCGTCGACCAGTGCGAAAGCAGGCAGACGGAGTGTCCCACCTGTCATAGCGCGAAAGGCCCAGCGTGCCAGCTTGCGATTCAACTGGTTGGCGACGAACGGAATGCGTATTGCACTGCCGCGCGTGTCAGCCAGAAGCACCGCCTCTGACGGGTCAACCCCCTCCTGAGAAGCCTTGGTCTGTGTATCGTCGAAGCTCTCAGTATCGAAGCTGTCGTCGAAGCCAACCTCCTCATCTTCATTCCGTCCCAACAGTTTCAGGAGTGCGGAATAATCGCCGTCCTCCCACGCCCTGCGTACCTGACGGACCTCCTCGATGGTCGGAGGAATGATCTCGGTACGAAGAGCCTCTTCCGAAGCATTTTCAACCAGGGTGTAGCTTGAGCCGTAGACCGTCTTCCGGGAGCACTGTTTGTATCCCAGAATGACCGGCCCCTGCACAAGCCTTCCGGTGGTCTTCGCCTGGGGGATGAACCTGCCTGATCCCTTCAGCTCTGGCTTGCAGGAACTCTCCGGCAGAATGATGTCGACCCCGAGCCTGTCGGCCACGCGATCGCTCATTGCCTTGACTGCTCCTTTTGCCTGCTTCGGTTCGCGTGCATCGAACGCCAGTCGAAACTGGACGAATCGGTCCTGGGGAAGCTGGAGCTTCCTGTACAGCGACTCCCGAAGCCATCCGCGGCAGTCATTGGTCCCAAGGACGTGGTCCTTGACAACC
Source organism: Acidobacteriales bacterium 59-55 (assembly GCA_001897435.1). Classification (GTDB taxonomy): domain Bacteria; phylum Acidobacteriota; class Terriglobia; order Terriglobales; family Acidobacteriaceae; genus Edaphobacter. The sequence goes on from MKSV01000003.1 coordinate 30,108, forward strand.
AGAACCGTCACGTTTGGTTCTTCGATCATCGTCTTGCAGTCGGAGATAAGGATGGAGAAGTACACCATCGCCGCCTCGGGCCAGTGCTGAAAGCGCTCAGCAATGTCCTTCGCATGGCCGGCATCGACGAAATAGAAACGTCCATCCTTCGCCGCGCCGCTGGCTCCTGCAAGTTTGTACTGCACCTTCTGATAGACCAGGTTGGCCATTGCGCCCTCCACCAACGATTGCTCGTAGGCGTCGAGCTCAGTGGGCACACTCACGCGTGCGACTTTGATCCCCGGATAGAGCTGCAGGAGGAGTGTGCCCTCGAGCGTGTCTCTCCGGTTGAGTTCCGTCTCCTTGCGCTTGACAAGGCCAAACGCGTCGATCGAGAGCTCAATGATGAGCTTCGATTGATCGTTCACGGATTGGGTCATGTTCGCTGTCATTGTCTTCTCCTCACTGTCTGGCGCTCCAGATGAGTGATTGAGATCTCGCTGTCCCGAGTTCGCATCACTTTTGCCTGGCGCCCGTGTTAGGGGTGGTTTGGTAACCGAACCAGGCCTCAGTGATCGAGTCCGGGTCAGCGCGGAATTCCTCATCGCCATGCGATAAGGGTTCAAGAGAGGCTGACAGTGACCTGTTCAGGTATGTGTCCTCTTTGAAATCTCTGCCGACCGTTGCCGCTACTTTGTGAGCGGACGCTTTACCAATACCGGGCATCCTCCTTGAATCTCTGCTTCCGCACGAAACGCGGTGACGACATAAATCACACCCGTCTTTTGCTGAAAAGCCTTAATGAGAGCGTCGCTCTCGGTTTGTGCTTCTTCCCCCAACTCGGGCTTCTGGGGAGACGAGCCTTCCTTGGCAAGAAAGAAACGTGCTGTTCCGTCCGTGGCCCGGGTCTTCCGCCCCTTCTTCGCTGCAGGAACTGCAGCCACTTGCCGTGGCACTGCCTCACCCGCACTCGGTTGCACTGTTTCCATCGACGACCTCCTCACTCGTTACTGTTCTGGTCCGAAGCGGACAGGATGGCGTTGCGACGCTCCCCGTCAATCGGCCGTTCACTGTACTCCGCGATCCAAAGTCCATCGGGACTGGCGTCACTACGTTTGTCTGCAACAAGCCGGATCCGGTATTCGTTCACAAAGTGGTCTATGACTTCGGATCCATTGGTAACGTGATGCACGTCCTTGACTCCGTAGACGAGGTAGGTCAGAGGCTCGCCGGGGACTGGATCGATCTCGCGGAGATGAAAGACGGACTGAATCTGATCGTCATCGATCTTGCCTCGAACGTTGCTGTCGGCCATCGCCTTCATCGTGATGCCACGAAGGTTAAGGGTCATCTTATTCAGCGCCGTTGCCCAATGATCGTCCACGTTCGAGGGACTGTAGTTCAGGTACACGGAGAGGAACCGCTTCACGAAGGCCTCGGTTAGATACGGGTCGCCTGCCGAACTGACAGCAATTGGAGACGATTTCCCAAGGATTGAAGACTCTCCATTGGCATCGACGCGATAAACGGTCGGGGGTTGAAGCCGTACCGCGATGGCAAATCCGATGGCGAAAATCGCGAGCGCTGCCATAAGGAAGGCCAATAGCCATGCTCGATTTGCATTCGCGAGTCGTGCGCCGTCCATCTCGTAATACTTAGGGCGCGGCCCTAGATCATTTGCTGCGACGTCTGCTCTCGACATACCAATCTCCTTCTCTCACATGTGATCTATGCAGATTCTTCATTGCTGCCTGTTTCTCCCGCGCGCGTATTCCTATACGCATCGGAGAACTTCGCCTTGATCGCCTTCGCGCTTCCTTGCACGGAGGAGGATGCACTTGAGGCAATGCTCCTCGTCGCATCACCTACAGCCTGAACACCGGCCGCCATCGTGTCGCGCGGATGAGTTACCGAGTTGGCGACCTTCCCGGCGACTGCGGCGGTCTTCTCGGCGGCATTGACGGCAGTCCCCGCGATCTCACCTGCCTTAGCGCCTACTCTGCCAGATGTTTCGACCGGATTTGCGAGACTGCCGGCCGCACCCTTCACAACATTTCCCGCTGAGCGAGCTCCACCGACCGCTCCCTTCGTGGACAGCCGCGCTGCATGGTATGCACCCCAGGTGGCCAGGCCGTGCGGCCGCATCAGAGCGGTCGTTGGGCCACTGACTGACCGTCGTCCGCCAGGAGAATTCTGCCCTCGCGCACCGGACGCTCGAGTTTGACTATCGGAAAGGCCAGATGTTTGGTCCGTCGAGATCGTATTTGCCGACTCTTTGCTTGGCGCATCTTTCAAAGAATCCGAAGAGGTCGCCGAACCAAAGCTTCCACGGATGTTCTCGGCAACCTGGTCCCCCGGACTACTCGCTGCTTGGGTCGTCGCGCCAGATGACGGACGGTTGCCGCCTTCAAATCCAGAGGCAGCAGGACCGCTGGTAGAAGGTGTTGCACTTCTTTGAGGGGCTGTTGGTTGGTTAGCGGCGCCGGTGGATCCAGCCGCCTGCGAAGAATTTGCAACACCGGCTGCACTCTGAGATGTTCCCGCACCTGATGCGCCAACTCCGGTTGCACCCGCAATGGCCCCCTCCGCAGCAGCGACTCCCATCGTTAAGGCTGTTGCTGCGGCTCCGAGCAGGGTTCCCGCCGTAGCCCCTACTTCACCACTGACGATCTTCTTCGCGATAAACGGGATCACCGCGATGGCAAGGGAGTAGATAATGCTGGCGAGTCCTATCAGAATCGATCCTTCGAGATTGCCGAGGCCGCCGAGAAAGTCATTTTGATTGAGCATCTGCCCAACCTGTCCCATCTGGACAGCACTGAGCAATGCGCCGAATCCCCCATAGAGGACCGGCCAGGCATTCCAGATGAAGACATTCTCGGCATACGACTTGGCAAGACGGTTCGTCGCACCGAGCGGCATCAGTGCGATGATGATTGGGCCGAAGATATAGAGGATGCTCCCGTAAAGGATGTAGAAGAAACCGAAGATCGCGATGACAACCGGATAGAGGATGTATGCAACGATGATGAGTATCCCGTCGAGAACTCCGGCCGTAGATCCGGTAACAAGGCCCCAGAGGTTTTGGAAGCCCACCTGACTGTACTGAGTCTTGAGATCGCTAGCCCAATTGTCCAGCAGGTTGGTCGCACCGGATGCACTGTTAACCCAGTTGCCTGCATTTACGAAACCCTGGTTGATCGTGGTGAAGATCGCGTGATAGTTCATGATCACAACAGCGGTCACGACATACTTGATCAGGTTTGTTCCAAGCCCGCGCACGTCCCCGCCGTGCATTGCTGCCTGATAGACCTGCCACAGGAAGCCGATCAACAGAACTACATAGCCGACGTCTTGCATCCCACTCGTAATGCTCGTCGAATCGATTCCCGACACTGCCTGCGTTAAGAAGCGCTCGAAGAGATTCAACTGCGTCGCCTGAAAGAACGCGAGAGCGGTGATAGCGGGATGGAGGATGGACATCATGACTGTCTACCTGTGCGTGAGAGATCCGCTGATCAGTCCGTTGTTGTTGGTGTTGTCCGCAGCGCCTAGCTTTGCAAGTTTGCTCTGATTCGCTATGTCGATGCTGCGCGTGCGCATGAGTTCAGCGAGTGCGGACTGGGTGTAGGCATTCGCGCGCACCAACCATACATCGGCTTCTGCCTCCAGAATGGGTGCGCTGCCCGGAGCGGCAAGAGCAATCTGCTGGCCCATCTTGTCGGCCTCTGCGAGTTCTGCGTCTGCCAGAGCGTCAATCTCAATAGCGCGCTTCATCGCGTCTTGTGCCTGGGCATCGGTCATGTCCGTCATGTTGCGAACCTCAGGCGATGCTGCGTTCTGCGGCATCACGATTCCATACACGTTTTGAAACTGAGTGGAAACTGAAGGAACGTTGCTGGTATTTCGAGACAGCAGTAACGATTCGAGACTCTGCGACTGCGGGAGCGTTGCGCTCGAGACGTTGACCCGGAACATGTTTCCGATCTGGCTGAACTGGCTCTCGAACTGAGTGACTGAACTCTTCGCCTGATTGATCGCCGTAGCCGGGTAAATGACGTCTTTCTCGTAGCTGGTAATGCTTTGCTGGGTCTGATTAATGTCTTTCAGCGGCGCAGCAACATACTTACTCATCAGGCTCTCGACCTTTGAAAGTCCGGCCAGAATAGCCGCAACATCGATGCCGAGTTGACCGTGGGCGGCCTTCGGCACAAAGAGAAGTGCAACCATCAATAACATCACGGTCTTAAGGAAGGTCAGCGTGTACCACTTGCGCGGTGGACGTGGGGATCGTTCCTGGCTTAGAAGCTCCTTTACTTCCACGGGGGCCTTGCCTTTCCAGAAAAGAGGTTTGCGAATCTTATCGGTAATACGCTTCAGGTCTGGCATCGTAATCTCCTTCACTGATGGGTCAGCGCACCCGAGACAAACTGGTTGAGGTTGCCAATTGACGTGGCGCGCCGCTTTACCAGAACGTTGTCGTGGGCAATGCGGCCTGCCTCCTGCCGTAGATCCGCGGCGAGCATCTTCTGCATGAATGCCTGGCAACGCAGGTTGGCGACCTGCGCCTGAGCGGTCAGGAAAGGGGCCGATCCCGGCGCACTCACGGCGATCTGATTTTCCATCTGGTCTGCCGTGGCGAGCACAACATCCTGTCCCTGATCGGCAATCAGCGTGGTCTTGAGATTTTCCTGACCCAGGGCATCGTCGATGTCGACCATGACGCGGTCCTGCGGAGATGCGACGTTCAATGCAGGAACGCTGCCGTAGTTCGCCGTGAAGCTGCTCTGGAGCGCAGGAATCTGCGTACTCGTCCGGCTGTGTAGAATCGTTTCGAATTGCTGCGGGTTCGCCAATGTCGCGCTTGGGGAAGAGAGACGGAAGGTTTGAGCCATATAGCTGCGATAGCTTGTGATGGAGTTCGAGACGAAACCTCGGGCAGAGTTCACCATAGCCAGCGGCCAGACTGTCTCCTGATAAAGCTGCTGGACCTCCTGGGTCAACTGATTGATCGCTTTCAAAGACGCTCCCATGTCGCCCTGAATCGTGCTGAAGATGGAGTCAAAGACACCGAAGACGCCGGCGTGGGCCGGAGTGGGCAATGCGAGAGCGACGCCGAACAAAGCCGCCATAAGGGCAACGCACCCACGTCCGTTCCTGGGCATAAGAGTCCCCAAGGCAGAAGTCTTAAAAGAGTCAACAACAGTCGAAAAGGATGGAATGGTCATATTGCCTGTACCTCCAGAACCTCTCCAGACATCTCCTCTGAGAGCGGTGCTAACTCAGCGAGCCCCCGCGGATAACGCCGCGCCAGCTCCTCATATGCGGATAGCAGAGGGAGCTCGAGGTGCTTATTCAGCCACCACTTTCGATAGGTGCGCTCGCGCGGGTAGGTAGTCGTGATCCAGTAATCCACCGGGGTCGGCGTGATCCTAATGACATGCGTGGATTCGGCCTTTTCTCCAATGGCGATGAGAAACTCCGCGCTTTGACCCTTCTTCGGCTGGGCGAACGCCTTGATCTGGTTGATCGCGGTTTCATTAAGGTTCATGTACTCGCGATGGGTTGTCATATCTCCGGGCTGTTTGCCGATGATCTTGGTCGTAGCGTTCTTGACGATGCCAGCGCCGAACGGGTTTGGCTTGTCTTTCGTGCCGACGAAGTCTTCCGGGGTCTGGCTGATACCCCAGACACTGCCGTAGCGCTTGCGAGCGGTGCGAAAGAGTTGCACGACGACCGAGGCGAGGATCGGAGATTCAAGCATCGCCCAGCACTCGTCGAGTAGAGTGATGTTCGGAAGCCCATCATTTCCGGAACCGCGATGCGTGGCTGCATGAGCAACCTTGAGGCTCATGGCGCGTTCAAGACGCGGATCGTCCTTGAGCTTCTCGACGTTGAAGTAGAGCCACGGGCTGTCGAGACGCACGGTTGTAGGGCGATCGAAAAGCTTGGCATAAGGACCGTCATCAACCCAGGCACGCAGCTTCATCGCTGCCAGACGAGCTATTTCGTTAATCTTTTGGTTCTTGTTCCTGTCTTGCCAATGGGCCAACTCCGCGGCGAGGTCTGAGTAGAGTGGAGTGGGGTTGGAGCTCTTTGCGCTGCAACGCTTGTAAGTAGAGGCAATCGCTTCGAGCAGCACACTGTCGAGCAGATCGATATCAAGATCGGGAGGCGTGTTTTCCCCAAGCATGTGGCGTGTCAGGTTCTTGAGGAACGCCAGTTGATCGTTCGCCGGCGTCATTCCGCCATCCAGCAGGTCCCACGGATTGATCGTCTGCGAGCTATCGAGAGACATCTGCACCATCTCGCCGCCCATCAGCTCTACCAAAGGGCGATAGGAGTCGCCGCTTTCGAGGATCGAGACTCGGGCATTGCTGCGCGCGGCCATGAGCAACATCTGCTGCGCCGCGAGCGTTTTGCCACCGCCCGTTTTCGCCATCAGGAGACCATTGGCGTCGGACAGATCGGGATCGAACATGGAATATGGAATGAGTTGTCGATAAGGCGTCTCGAATAACATCAACGGGCTCTTTCGCGTGCCCGTCCATGGCATCTCCACCGGGACGAGATCGGCGGCGTTTGGGGTGAGCATGTCCTGTTCACGCTTATCGGTCTCACCCATTCCCGGAAGAGTGCCGATAAAGATGCGGCGCTTGGCGATGGTCTCGACGACAGCGCGAGCGCCATTCATATGCGTAAAGGCGTTGAGGACCTCCTGGGTGCGATTGGATATCTCGCGCTCGGCCGATTCAAGGTCGCGGAAGCTCACTGCTTCATGGGAAGTGCGAACGACAACGGAAAGGCTCAGCTTTGCGGTCTTTAGGGATGACGAGATGATGTCGCGCTGCACCTGGATAAGTTGAGCCTGCGCTACCTCCGCCTCTGGGTTCGACTTGAAGTTTCCGTTCGCATCCTTCTGAGCTGCGGTCATCTTCTGCAGGCGTTTCTTGTATGCCTTAAGAATCTTCACCTGGTCGGGGATCTCCACCTGTCCGCTGACGACGAGAGGAAAACCCAGCGTAGAGAACTTCTGCAGCATGCCGGGGAAAGTAGCATCGGGAAGTTCCTTCAGGCTGACGACAGAGTAGAGGTAGCCATCGATGTTGAGGTAGTTCTCGGCTTCATGGAGAATGCTCGCGTGGGTTACCTGGTCGCGGGCACTGCGATACGTCAGCATCTCTTCTCCAGGAATGTATGGCCGGCGATCGCGGCGGCGAGGATGCTGGGCCGCCTGCAGTTCGTCGAAGAGTTCCTGCGTAGTCAACCTGCGCGGTCCGATCTCCGCGGTTTCGAGCGAGCTCTCAATGCCACGAAGGATCGATTCGAACTCGGCAAGATGTGTCTCGTGTTCTTTGCGGCCCCGCTGAATCGCCTTCTTCTGGCTCAGAGCAAAGCCGCCGAGCCTTCGATTCTGCTCCGCCGAGTGATACAGCTTGGCGTGAATGCGCGGATCCCAGATGAGGTAAACGTGCAGGCGATTCTGAAAGTAAGCTCCATCCGCCTCCTTTTCTCTCCACCGGCGCACCCGATGAGAATCGAGCGCCATGATCTCGGCCTGGTTGGTCCGCTGGGCACGGACGTACTCATCAATGAGGCCACCGAGATGCTCGGCGATCTCGTAGCGGAATTGCACACGCATGCTGACGTCGGGTATGCCACGGAAGAGAGCTTCGAGCGACGCCTTTGCCTGGTTCCTCTCCCCGTCCGTTGCGAAGTACGAGAGCACCCCCTTCAACTCGTACCCCGCGACGAACGACCCGTTGGTGCGAACGATAATGTTGTCTCCCTCCGGCAGATCGCGCAGAGGCAGCAGTTCGCACATCGCAGGCGCCTTCATCTTCTTGTCGTGTTCGGCGTAGGTCATCGGCATGTCAGGTTTCTCCGATCTGCAGATTTTGTTTCGGCTTCGAGAGCTCTTTTCGCAATGTCTTCCAAGCCGCAGATGCCGTCATGGAAACGTGAAGCAAACAAAACGCTCGCGAATGTGGCACGCGCAGCTTCGGCGTCCATGCGAAGGAGAACCGTGCCGTTCCGTGTTGTCCTGACCTGTGCTCGCATGGCTCACTCCTCCTCATCCGCGATGTAAGGCTGCACCAGTTCCGAATCTCGCTCAAATCCGCACCAGGCCTTCGGCGCGAAGAACGAACGCAGTAGATCCAGCAGATATCCTCGGGGCTTGCCGTACTTGAAGAGCATCAGGAACGGAACCGCGAGGAACGGAACTACGAGCTCCATGAAGACGTTCAGAGGTATCCCGAAGATGTGGCTCTCTCCGCCAACAAAATGAGCAAGTAGGTTCATCAGCGCAGCCAGTGCGAGGACGAGGATCAGGTCTTCGAACTCGAGGCCAAGAAAAGTCACCTTGGTATGCAGGTTGCGATGGACGGGTGTGAGATCGAGACTCATCGTTAACTTCCTATCCCGTGGGCGTGGGTGATCATGGACTCCGCTAGCCGCACGATGCCTGAGACCATGAGTGCCGCCATGGCGGCTGTGAACTTCCGAATCCAGGTCGAACCCGGATAGATCTGGTCAAGAACGCCGCCCATGTGCAACGCCATGGCTCCAAGCTGCGTAAGCGCAAAAACGGGCAAAATCACATTTGCGGTGAAGTTGACGAGGCTTAGCAGAGCGAGCCAATAGCCATCGGCGTTCGTTGCCCCTGCGTGCTGCACGAATCCTTCGATCGCGCGGAGAATGCCTGAGCACATGAGTGAAGCAAAGCCGCCATAGAGATAGTTCTCAAAAGGGCCGCTCTTGCTGTAGCGGTAGACCGCAAAGGAGAAGAACCCTCCGGCAAGCGTGGGCATGATGACGTTGCCGCCCCATGACGCGAGGTTTGTAATCGCTCCATCCAGACTCATCGGGCTCTCCTTTCTAGGCCACCATGGCCTGAAACAGCTTCACCAATCCCGTAACGCTCAGAAATGCGATTGCCGCGAAGATCAAGCGCGTCCACGGGCGATGGCGAACGAAGTTGATGACGGCGCCGATACAGGCAAGTCCAGCCGCCGAAGGCATGATCTTGCCGGCGATGTAGTTCCAGAGCGAGCTGAGCATGTCAGTGGTGGCATACTCCCCGCCCGAGTTCCAGCCCTGGAACAGCTGGATCGTTGTCGAGATTGACATCAGGAAGATTGCGGCGATGATCGAACCCAATGGATTCTCACCGGCAGCTCCATCCAGGGTGGCTTTGAGAACGAAGTAGGCTGCGATGATCGGGACAAGCTTAGCGACCACGATTTCGTTGACGAAGTTCTTGAAGAGCGTTTCCATGGTGGCGAGCCAGCCTGTTCCGACGGAACCGCTCGCAGCAGGAACCGTGATGCCTTGTGCCGCAACCCAGGAGAGGATCTGGGGAATCGTCAACAGAACGACGGTCCACAGTATCCACTTCCCGAACTTCCCACCGATATGGAAGTTCGTTCCACCTTCCGTCCGCAGACTGACGCCAGCCGCTGCGAGTGTGCAGAATGCCGCTGGAACAGCCAGATCGAACAGTAGTTGAAGAAGGTCGGAGAGGAATTGCGGCACAGGCATCGAGAGAGCTCCCTACTGAATTGATCCTGCCTGGGTGATGAAGCCCTCAGCCATGCGTCCAAGCCCGGAGATGACCATAAGAGCGACGCCGGTGACGCCCCATCCCATGTAGCCGCGGCCACTCTTGAAGTGCCAACCGGCCACTCCGAGGCAAGCCACCGCGATCACCGGAGCGATTACGTTGCATCCCCAGTTCACGATGTTGAGCACGGTCCCCTCGACGGTCGTGGCCTGCTGGCCCTGAACAGCTTGTCCGAACGCGGGAGCAGTTCCGAGGTTTTGAGCGTGCGCAGCGAACGGCAGGAACGCACCAATAACCATCAGCATGAGTGCGATCTTCAGCATGAAGTGCGGCCAGTTGCGGTCCTTGGGCCGGTGAATGGTGGTGGGTTCGGCGGATGCGCGAGCAGGCCGCGAAAGATTGAGTGCGGTTGTCATAGCTGTCTCTCCTGGACTCGGCTGCTCTGGGCATCCGTGTCGAGAGACAAGGTGAGGCAGACCGAAAACTCGGTCAAATCGATTCAGGCCCTAAATCGCCGCAGCAGCAATTGCAGAAAGGAGAAATTGGCTCAGCGGAAGAAAAAATAAGAGACAGATTCTCTGAGAGATCTACAATTGCGGGATCGTGAGTGGCTTATATATCTAAGAAAACATCGATAGATACCTTAGCGGTGTTTTTATGAGAAACGTCATTGCGCAGGTTGCTACATTTGCACAGCCAACTAGGCAAACGGCGTGTTGCTTGATACAGAGGAACAATCGGGCGCGAAGCGTAGTGATTCAGACTTGAAGTAAATCGGTCATGATGCGGAACGCTTTATCAGTCGGTTGATGCGGCAAAGTGCACATCGCACATGCGTACAGGCAACGATGTTTCGTACACTAAGACAACTGTTTTAGCAGGAACGACTGCACAATGACGAAGGAAGAAGCGACCCAAAGGCTCCGACTGATCGGTACGCAGTGTTCCGAGATACTGCGTTTGCATGAACAACTGCCAGTGGATCCGGCTGCGGATGCCGTGATCCGCAGCCATATTTCGGACCTTAAGCAAGAACTTGAGTCGGAATACATCCGCACCCAACCCGAGCGTGCCCAGAGATCCATGACGATCTTCGAACTCTCCGTATACGCGCCAACAATTGAAGAGGTATGGAAGCAGAGCGGAATCCGACGCCTTAGAGTCGAAGGAAAGGTCGATTCGAAGTGGAAGGAAGTGATCGAGGCGGTCGCTTACAAGGTTTCGCAGTACCTGGCTTGAGCGGGCAGTGGCGCAAAAGGAAGCCCCAGCCAAAGCTGAGGCTCCTGGCTCTTCGATTGCCGCACTATTGCGACGCGTTGCTGGATAGGCGAGAAGAGGCCGTCACTGCTTCCCGTTTCGTGAACACGATATAGATCGGTGTATCTGCTGGCACCGATACCACGATGTGATTGGTCACAGCCATGTTCATAATTTGGGTGTCCCCGGCATTGCCCACATTCTGCGCAACCCGTTGCCGGATCAAGTCATCCTCTGAGAAGGCACCGCCGCTATTATTTCCCACCAACATTGCGGCAACCGATCCAATGCCGGAGGCTGTACGCACGAGGAAGTTCTTCCCAGTGTTCTTCCCGGATACTGTTCCTTTGATGGGGCCAAGCTCAAGGCTTGTTCCAATCGCCTCAATCTTTTCCCGGTTGCCATCCAGCAACTCGATTTCGTCGAACTTGATACTCACCGCCCCACTGCGGTCAGCCTGCTGAAGCTGGCCGTAGACCCGTGTTCCTGCTGGGATGACAATCCGGTCTCCAAGTGAATAGGTGTACTCGACAACGGCAACTACCGGAGCCGTCACCGCACTCGACGCTTGTGTCTCGAGGCGTGCCTGAATCCGCGTGCCTGGTGTCAGATTGAGACTGGGAACATCGTTTTCATCGTCGATGTCAGATGTTGCTGCGAAGTTGCTTCCAGCCGATTCTGTTTTCTTTACGAACACCAGGGAAGCTTCTTTCAACAGGTTCTGTTGCTGCTGAGACGAACTCGATGGCGGCAGCTCAGTTTGAGCTTCACCATAAGGCCGTGGTTCCTCCCAATGCTGTTGGGTGGATTCGAAAGGGGGCACCGAACCTAGTGTTGTTCCACGCGCACTCGTGGGCCGGTTAGAGGTTGTCGGACCCGCTGATGTCATCTGCGTCCCTGCACTGGCTTTTGTCCGGCTGATATCGGCAGGTGTAAGCTGGCCCGCCGTATTGTTGCTGGCGGGAGCATGTACCGTGTCCATTAAGGGAGTGATGCTGCCCTTCGGCCTTTCCTGTGTGTTCGTTGGTGCTGGGTTAGGCTGCATCGAGGGTGCTTTCTTGTGGGGCGCTTTCCCCACGAAGGTCGTGACCGCAAACAAGAGTACGGCCGCGGCAAGGCCGCCGCCCAGTAAAACGATCGGCTTCTTATTGATAGCGGTTGTTGTCCCGGGGGCATCAGCTCGTGTCGCCCATGTTTGACCTTCGGCAGCTGCGGAGGTTTCATCGGAATCGGCTACTCGGTCATGAGGATCGCGGATGACTGCGACCGATTTCGGCAGTTCTGCATTAAGCGCATTTCCATTGTTCTGCTGATTCATAAAAGACTCCTTCCTAGTGAGCTTTCGCTTCAAGCGGCGGGGTGAACGGCAGCTTGATGAGGATGGGGTGATCGACCTGGTTGGCCTGCGCGAGTTGGAGGAAAAGGGACTCGGTAGAGGCTTTGAAGTTTGGCCGATCAAAGATCAGGACGGCGTCAGCACGAGCGCCGGGATCGAGCCGGGTCGCCGTCAGACGGTAGCTGCGCACCTGAAGTTGGTCCGAGAGGATGTTTTTGCCTTTGCTGTTCTTCGCTTTACGTCCGTCCATCTGGATCTGCGGCGGGACGATTTCTACCGGCCTCTCTCCAGCATTGAGGATCGAATACGCAATGAGGGTCTGATTGCCGAGTTGACGTATATCGCCGATCGAAGTCTGAATCTGTTGCTTCTCCCACTTCGTCCACGCTGGCGCATTCACGCCACGCTGAAAAGCGAGTTCCTGATCGATCGGTGAAGACGTGACGCTATTGGCTGTAACCCCAGTCCGACGAGGATCCGCAGCGGAAAGCGATCCTTCCATCGCCGGAGAATCGGCAAAGACAACGAAACTCTTGTGTGGCTTATATTCCAGCAGGAAGTCCACGGCTTGTGTTGCCGGAGCCGCATCTCCATCGCTGATGAGTTGCAAGACGACATGCTGCCCGGATTTCATCGCGATCAAAAGATCACTCTGGATTGGGGTTCGGACGATCGGCTTCACGTAGACGAAGTTCGGTTCCTCCTCACTATGCTCTACATGAAAGGAACCGGGACTTCCGACGACTACAGAGGTAACCTCTTCCGGCAGGTGAATGATGGATTCAAACTCCGGCCGGAGATGCAATGGAGTGATCGCCCCGGCCTGTATGGTTACGGTTGTCACGCGCCCTTGCTGGTTGTCTATCGCAAACGATCGCATAGGAAGCAACAAGGCGAATGGGATAAGCCAACGGAGTTTCATGGTCTACCTCCTGTACTGTGGGTAAGCCGCCATGCGGCGGAGAATATAACGCTTGCGGACTGCGGAAACGTATGCAACAACATCGGGATTGCGATAGTCGAGGAGTCGCTTACCAACCCATCTGTCGCCGGCGTAATATGCGGCGGCTACCAGACGTAGATCCCCGTGGAACTCCCACATCAAGACCGTGATATAGCGGGTCCCCGCAGCGATATTCTGATCTGGGTTGAAGGGGTCAAATGCGCCAAATCGCCTGGCGGTTTCAGGCATAAGCTGCATAAGCCCCATAGCGCCCTTCGGTGAGACCGCACGTGGATTCCAGTTCGATTCCACATCGATGAAGGAGGCGATCACCTCTGGCTCGATGTGATAGTGCGAGGCATAGCGACGCACGCACTGTTCGGAATATGCGCGTGCTGATTGTGCCGGAAGCGACACCGAAAAACCGAGGAGCAGAACGATCCAAAGGGCTTTCATGAGCGAGGCACCTCCACTTCGGCCAGCTCTCGGGCATAACGAGCGCCGTCATTAAGGAGGCTCTTGAAGCCTTCTCGCAGCATCAGGTGACGTCGGTCCTTCTCCGTCTTTGCGAGAAATGGCAGAAGCACATCGCGCAGATCTTCGGTGACATGCTTCATACCAAGGACCTCCAGGGCACGGGCGAAGTCGATCATCTCCGAGACGGAGGGCGGCTTCTCCAGCGAATAGTTTCTGAAGGAGCGAGCAATGCCGGCGATCTCGCGATGGAATGCCGTGTCTGCTTCAGGTGTCCTGCTTGCAATGATTTCCGCCTCAAGTTCAGGTGTGGGGTGCTCCACCCGCAGATAGAGGCTCCTTCTGCGGATCGGATCGCCTAAGCGTCTTTCCTCGTTGCTAGTGAGAACGACGAAGGGAATGCTCTTCGCATGGACTGTTCCGAACTCAGGGATGGAAAGTTGCCATGCTGAGAGGATCTCAAGCAGCATCGCCTCAAATCCGTCGTCGACTTTATCAAGTTCATCAATAAGCAACACGCACGGCCGTTCGCATTCAAGAGCGCGCATCAGGGGGCCGGGACGGAAGAACTCACGACCTGTAAGGCTCGCTTGAATGGACTGCCAATCGGAATGCTGGTTCTTCGAGAACTCCAGGTATAGCCGCTGCAACCCTAAGTCGAAGCTTCCGATCGCCTGCGCCTCAGTGACACCCTGGTAACACTGCAGTCGTTCGATGTGCGTATTACCCGCTTTAGCGACAGACAGGGCAAGCTGCGTTTTGCCCGATCCAGCCGAACCTTCCAGCAAAAGGGGCTTCTGGAGCTTGGCCGCAAGGAAGACAACTTGGGTAATCACCGGGTCTATGAAGTAGCCTGTGGCGGTGAGTTTTCTCGAGAGTTCGGCGAGGGAGTCAAACATCGGAACCCTCCAGCGCGTTGCTTTGGAAACTGTTCGCCGTTTTACCATCGTCGATCTCCATAAGCGGCTGGCGCTTAGTGAAATAGCGCACCGTACAGGCCCAGATGTCAGCTAACGTGAACGCACCAGTCCCTGCCAGCAGCAGCAAGACGACTCGGAGCCACGGTGTCGCGCCCCAAGCCTGCCATATCGCTGGGCCGTAGCAAGAGACCACTACGACGTCGAGGGTCGTTATAAGGACTGCGATGGCGAAACCTCTTGCCCGTTCTCCCACGCTGCACCTCCTCCAGTGTGTGGTCAGCATGGAGGTGATCGAAAACTCGGTCAAATTCACGGCGCCCGAGCGTAAGGCGGACGCTCTCGATGGACTCTTTCAGGAATTTGACCGAATTACGAAATGAACGCATGATGCCTCAATCTCGGATCGAGTCGATGGGGGATACTCGGATGGCAGAGCTGCAAATGGTTGAAAAGGTTAGAGCTGGCGGGATCGTTTTCGAAATATTAGACTCAGGAGAGTTGGCATTGCGGCTCAAGGTCAAGGAATCCTGGGTGATCGAGCAGAGCAAACGGTCTCGCACGATGGACCCCATTCCGGTTTTTCGGCTTGGGAAACATAGGCGCTATCGCTGGGGCTCACCTGAGATGAATGACTGGCTGGCCCGCCGTGCCAGCTACACAACAACCAGCAGGGCTGGGTCCAAATGACTCTCTCGAAAGGAGAATTTAATGGCCCAGCAAGGACTCTTGTATATGCATCACGGCAGTTGGTACGTTCGCTATTGGGAGATCGTCCTCAATGAGGACGGAACTCTCGCGCGCCGGAGACCTGCCCATCGTCTGGCGAGCGTGAAAGATTATCCGAAGAAGTCGGAAATCCTTCCGCTCAAGAACCGCTTCATGGAAAGGCTGAACAAAGTTGGTTTTACTCCCGAAGCCGGGGTTTTGCTTGTGGACTTTGTCGACAAGACGTTTCTGCCGGCATGCGAAAAGAGGCTCACAGAGGCTGGGACCAAGTGTTACCGCGACACTTGGAACTGCCATCTGAAGACTCTTGCGACGGGTCTCCGTGTTCGCGATACTCGTCCCGTGCATCTTCAGACCATGCTTAACAGGCTGGGTGAGAAGCATGGCACGAAACTCGCGCACGGGACATACAAGACTATGAAGGTCACGCTGAGCGCGATCTTCACCGAGGCACGCAACCTTGGCTTGTATGAGGGCACCAACCCGACGACGGGGGTCAGGATCCCGAAAGGACGTAAGCATGGCCGCAAACGGCTTGCCTATAGTCTGAGCGAGATCCTGAAGCACCTCGAGCTCTTCTCACAAGATCCGATCATTGTTCCCACACCGCTCCCACGGAAACGCAAGACCAACCGTATTCTGCGCAGGCGAACAGGCATCAAGGCGGAAGTACATGTATCGGGGGTCAGCGCAAATCAAGTACGCGCGATCATCGGTGCCACTGCATTCGCTGGCCTTCGCAAGGGCGAAATACGGGGATTGTGGTGGGATGACGATCGCAGCGACGTGTTGGCCATCTGTCGCAGTGTATGGCGCACGACGCTGAAGAGCACCAAGACGGAGGAGGACATCGATGAACCGGGGATGGTCCCGATCATCGGTCCGCTTCGCCTGTTGCTCGATACGATCCGACCAGAAAACGCCGCGGGATTCATGTTTCCCAACAGCGTTGGTGGGGCGCTCGATCTGGATAACCTTGCCGACCGCGTGATCAAACCGATCTTCGCAGCGCACGGCATGGAGTGGAAGGGCTGGCAGGCCTATCGTCGCGGTCTCGCGACCAATCTCAAGGAACTGGGCGTAGAAGACACAACGATCCAGAGCATCCTGAGGCATGAAGACGTGAGCACAACCCAGCGCTTCTACATCAAAACTGCGCCACGAGTGGCGCAGGAAGCGATGCGGCAGTTGGAAGCAAAAATTGGTTGGACACCAGTTGGACACCAACTGGCGTCCAACTAAAGGGTAGGTTATTGAAAGTATGGAGCCGATGAGCGGAGTTGAACCGCTGACCTACTGATTACGAATCAGTTGCTCTACCAACTGAGCTACATCGGCGTATTGCTTCATTATAAATCGGTCACACGCCAGAACGATTTGGTCATCCTGCGCATCCGGCAACGAGACCTCGCGCCACAGCCATCTGCATCGATCGGCGACCGGCAGATCAAGCCTTTTTCAAGCCGGCCTTGCCTAGTCTACCGGCGAAGACGCATCCGTGGCAATGCCTCACCCCGCTTCACCGTCTTCTCCGCTCCCAAAAGCAACCAGCCCGTCTCGTCCTCTCTTTTGAGAGAACGAAGCGGGCTGGAAGCCGTTTACAGGTAAGAGTTAGAACTTCAGCTTCACGGACGCCTGGAAGATTCTCGCATCGTCCGTTCCCGATATCTGCCCAAAGGTGGATGACGTGAGGCCCGTGGTTGGGTTGTTGAAGTTGGGATGGTTGAGTACGTTGAAGGCCTCCAGTCGCAGCGTCGCCGACAGACTATCGCGAATCGGGAAGATACGCGAAATCTGAGCGTCGAACTGGTACTTGGTCCTGCCCCGGAAGGAGTTCCTCCGGATATTTCCGTAGGTTCCATAAGCGGAGCAGGTCAGCGGCGTCGCTCCAGTCGGACAAATCTGAGAGAATGCATCCGGATTCAGGTATCCCCGGTTGTCCGCGCCGCTCCCTGAACGAAGCTTCTGGTTCAGATAGACCGGGACTCCGGGAATCAGGTTGGGGCGGTCCTGGCCAACATCGGTGTAGGAGTTGTCCTGGCTCGCGGTGACATTGAATGGAGCTCCACTGATGATATGGATCAGCGGTGCAAACTCCCAGTTGTTGACCAGCGCCGAAGCAAAGCGGTTGAGGTGGAACTCGCTCTTGGTAATCAGAACGACGTTCTCGACGTTCCGATAATCCGAGCCGCAGGGACCGTAATCGAATCCCGGGTTGCGGGGGTCCGAGACCGCTGTGCCGGCATAGTCTCCCGACGCATCCGCAACGTTCAGGCACTTCGACCAGGTGTGATTAGCCATCAGGCTGAAGTTCGACGAGAGACGGTGCTGAATCGTGGAAACCAGGCCATTGTAGTTGGCCATGCCGACGGAGTTGACGAGGACCGTTCCGCCGCCGCCGCCCAGGTACTGGTTACCCTGCATGGGATTGGCAATGGTGAGCGCGAAACGCGACGATTGGTTTTTCGTCGTGGAGCAGGGAGTTCCAGCGGCGCCGGGCGTGACTGCGGCCGGTCCTGTCCTGACGATGCCATCGCAGCCCGTACCCCCTGCACCCCAGACTCCGGGGATAAAGATCGCCGGGTTCAGAGGAGTTCCCATGGGAGCATGGACGGTATGGCTGCCGATGTATTGGAACTGGATCTGCCAGCCATTGCCAAACTGACGCTGTACGCTGGCTGTCCACTGTTCGCTGTAGGACGGATGAAACTGCTTGGTCAGCACAATGTACTGGGACTGGGGAAAGAACTGCGCGTCAGCCGGAGTCGGGATGGCCGGCTGCGGAAAGGGGTTGGTGGTGATGGAACCGGTCGACCACGGGCTGGAGAAGCTGAGCGGGCCGGAGTCCGAGGTCTGCAACTGCGCGATGGCAGTGGCAAAGGGGGGATTCTGCTGGTTGCGCTGACCGGTAAAGAAGTTCACCATATCGTAGTTCAGGGACGCGCCGCCGCGCAGAACGGTCTTGCCATCGCCGACCGGATCCCACGAGAAGCCGACATTCGGAGAGAACTGCCACGGCGAGTTCTTGGTGAACTGCCGCGAAACGCCCTTGTCTCCGTAGAAGAATGTTCCCGCAGGAGCATTCGGATAGATGGAGCTGGTCTTGTTGGCCAGGAAGGCATCCATCTCGAAGGTCGTGCCGCGATTGAAGTAGTCCACGGGCAGAAACTCGGGAGCCCAGCGCACTCCGCCGACCAGGGTCAGATGGCTGGTGGGGTGATAGGTGTCCTGAATGTAGAGGCTGGGAATAGGAGCGCGCAGGGCGTTCTGCTGCATCTTGCTCTGCTGGAAGGTGCTCATGGTTCCCATGAGGAAGTCCAGGTTCTGATCTCCGCCGCCCGATCCTCCGCCCGGCCCGTTCGCACTGTAGCGGCCGTCGAAGCCGAAGTTACCGTTGGACTGGTAGGCATTGGAGATATTCAATTGATTCTGCACCCACGCTCCGCCGATGACGAGCTGATGCTTGCCGCGCAGCATCGTGATATCGTCGCTGATCGCCAGGGCATTGTCGTTGAAGTGGGAGACCGAGTTGGTGCCTCCGCCGATGGTGAATTTGTTGCTAACGGTCAGTTGCAGTCCGTTGGGCACCGCCTGGTACAGATCGACACCGATAGCGGAGACATTGATGTCATTGTCAGCATAGCCGCGATTATTGCGCCGCCGCGATACGGTGGCGTTGAACGTGTTCACGGTTCTTGGACTGATCGCGTAGGACTCGCCAATGGTAAAAGACTGCACGCGTTGCAGGTTTCCGGACTGAGTCGTGATGAGGATGTTGGTAGGAGAGAAGAAAGCCGGAGCCTGATAGCCATCGATGAAGTAGCGGGCATACAGGTTGTTCTTCGCATTGATAGTGTAATCGACGCGGGTAACGAACTGGTTATCCGAAACGATAGACGGGATGGCATAGGAGACAAGACCGCATCCCTGCGTGTCGACCGCCGGGTCGATTGCAGGAAGGTACTTGAGCAGATTCAGCGCCTGAGCATTATAGGTGGGAGCAGAGGCATATTTGTTGTCCACCAGGGGAACTCCGGTAAGAGGATCGACCAGGTGCGCGGGCTTCGCTGCGCAATTTGGCCCATCGGTGACGGAAAAATCGCCCAGCAGGTTCGCCGCCGTGGGGATGTGAGCCTGTTTCGACGCCTGTTGCTGGGTCGTATGCTGGCGCTGATACCCCGCGAAGGCAAAGAGCTTGTTCCTGATGATGGGGCCGCCAAAGGTGCCGCCGAACTGGTTCTGATGCAGGACGTCCTTCTTGGTGGAAAAGAAATTGGTGGCGTTGATGGCGTTGTTGCGCAAGAACTCGAAGGCCGACCCATGGAACTGATTGGTGCCCGAGCGGGTGACCACGTTGACCATGCCGCCGCTATGCATTCCGCTCTGCGCGCTCAGCGCCGTGGACTCGACGCTGAACTGGCCGACCGCGTCCGGAAAGGGGAAGGGCAGGTTGGTGTTGGCCATGTAGTCGTTGTTGTCGCCGCCGTCGAGCCGCCACATGGTGGTATTGCCCATGCCGCCGGCGATCGAAACTGAGATGGTCTGATACGAGTATTTGCTGCCGGTGAAGTCTCCACCGGGAGCGGGCGTCGAGCCGCCCGAAAGGAAGATGAGGTCAGTCATGTGACGCCCATTGAGCGGCATCGCCGTCATCGTCTGCTGGTCGATCGTCTGCTTGAAGGTGGCATCCTCGGTCTGGAGCGCGAGCCCTTCAGACCGGACCTCGACCTTCTGGTCCGTGCTGCCCACCGTCATCTTCACATTGACGGCGATGCTGCTGCCGACTTCGAGAACAATGTGCGTCTGCGTGTAAGTTTGAAAACCCGCCATCCCAACATTGAGCGAGTAGGTGCCAACCGGAACATTCGGATAGTTGTACAGGCCATTGCTGCTGCTGATTGACTTACGCTGGACGTGCGTAGCGTCGTTGGTGAGCGTAACCTCCGCGCCAGGAATGACGGCGCCGGTCGCATCAACCACCGAGCCCTGAACACTGGCCGTACCGGATTGGGCATAGGAGAGAGAACAAGCGCACACAAAGAACACCGCCAGCAAGCCGAGTTGAACGGCTCCTCGCATGAAATGGCCTCGAAGTTTTAGAAATGACATGATTCTGGGTCCTCGCAAAGAGATCGGGATTTTGAGTGAGACATAAACTTTTAGTGGTTTATTTCGAATTCTGCAAAAGTGGTCATACCGGTTTCGAAAAGGACTATATGTTGCGACTTTACAGCCTGTCAATAGAAATAATTTCCAGATCTGTGCAAACCCTGCTTCTCGCGGCGCTCCGGGAACGGCCACGGGAGCGAAAAATGATCCACCAGCACGCTCTCAGAGTAGCCTTGATTCCCTCCGGCGCGTATCCTGTTCTGCTCCGATCTCAGTACCCGATCCGGCTCGGTTTCCCAGCGTTTTCACGAAAACAGATGACTTAATCGCGTCAGTGGACTGACCAGCAGGAGCCCCCTCCCGAGGAGGTGCAAACCACCTGCGATACCCGCTCGTGCCGGCTTACTGCATCGGCACAAATCGGCCGTCGCAGCTATACGCTTCCTCCTCGCCGCCCGCCCCCCTGGCTGCGACAACCTTGATCTCCGTCTTGCTGAAATCGAGATTGGTTCCCTCCGCGCCCACTGTCACCGTGGCGAACCGCCCATGCACCTGCTCCGGCTTGATCCCCTCCACTTTCACCCCGTCGAGCGTCACCTCCGTCCTGTGAGCGTCGTCCAGCCCGGCAATCAGCACATTGCCTGGAGTCGTATCCACAACATTGCGAATCGTAATCGCCTTGTAGTCCGGAATCCGGTTCCCCGCATACCCGGGATCGACAAAACCCTCCGTCGTCTGGTTCGTGTAATACGGGCTGATAGCGATAGGGTTGGCGACCTCCCTCATACAGATATTCCGATACATCAGGTCATGCACCGGCCCGCCCCGCGTCACGTTGCTCTTGATCCGGATTCCGCTGGTCGTGTGATCTTCCGTCAATCCGTCCACCAGCAGAAAGCTTTGCCCATCGTAGGTCTCGCTGCCGATCGACATCCCATGACCGCTGTAGAAATGATTGTCGAGCACGCTCATGTGCGAGACACCCGTCTTGATCGCGATATTGTCGTCTCCGCTGTCGATCCAGCTATGCGCAATCGTAATGTTGGTCGAATGCCCGGGATCGATCCCATCCGTGTTCCGCGCATCCTGCCCCCGCGTCGTCGGCGTCAGCAGATGCACGTCCCAGGCGGTAAACCCATTCGTCCCATTCACGCTGACGTGATAGTTGGTCGAGTTATGCAGGGTGATTCGATACAAAACCAGACCATCGGCATGACTCGCCACAATCATCCGCGGCGTGTAGTAGCGCTGATTCTTCGGCTCGGCCTTGCGCGCCATCTCCCACCAGCTATAGTCCCTGCCCAGGATCTTCGCGTAGCCCCGCCCATCGATGACGCCGTTGCCCATGATCGCGGCATTGGTCACGTTCATCACGCTGATCAGCGGACGGCATCCGCCGCGCACCCGAGGCGTCTGCTGTGGCGCCGGAAACACCGCTGGCGCATCCGCCGCGATCGTCCCGCACAGTCCCGGCGTCATGCCCTCGCCCTTCATCTCATAGAGCTTCGCATCGCGCGAGCCGAACAGCGTCACGCCCTCGTCGACCAGCAGCGTTACTCCGGACCGCATCTCGAGCGGCCCGCTCAAAAAGGCGTTATTGCCGCTCGACGGCTTCAACTCCACCGCCATTCCCTGCTTGCATGTATCGAGCGCCGATTGAATGCGCTCCGTGTCCAGTTTGCTCTCGTCGGCCATGTTGAGCATGTGGTTGGTCGCTCTCAGTTGCGCCGGCAGCTGCACACACGACTCGGGAATCTTCGGCTCCGTCACCTGCCGCGTGTCCTGCGCAGCCGCCGTCAAACACATCGCGACCACCATCGCTCCGCACGACGCTGCAACGAAATCGCGTGCCCCTCGCAGAATCATCCGATCCACCTCTTCGCCTCCACCGGCAGCTTAGTCAAACTAGCACAAACGCTCTGCGGAAAATTGCCACAATTATGCGCCGCTTCTTCCGCAACGGTCAGTCATTAACCGTCGTGCGCTCCGTCGGCATCGCAAAAATATCCCCCATCGGTAATCGTTCCGGAAAAGCGAAGAGGCCACCCGGCAACAGGGTGACCTCTTCTTTAGGGAGAATAGTTCCAACGGAGGCAAAGCCATCAGAACTTTCTGGCGAAATACTAAGTTTGCCAAAAACCGGTGTCAAGGCTTAAACGTCTTTCTCATAAGTCATTATTTAGGAATTAGTTACAGGGGTTACTCCTCATACAACAGCAGGTCACATATTCTCTTTTTATTCGCTTTTACCGGGATAGAGATTTCTCAAACCACTATGAATCAGCCGCTTAGACCGCTCCCTGCACCATCTCAGGTGCATCCACGATCACCCGCCCGATTCCGGCTCCTGGCTTTCCGTATGGATCTTCTCCAAGCGCCCGCTCAAATCGATCCTCAGAAACTCAGGCTCCGTTGCCGCCGGCTTGCCCTGCATCACCCGGATCGCCGCTCTGCCGAATCCCAGAAAGAGTCCAAGCAATATGGCGGCAAGCATCAAAATTCCCGACAGGATCGCAATGCTCGTCAGCAGGCTGACCGTCTTGCGCACCTCCGAATGAAAATCCAGCGGCATCGCCTTGTTCCAGGTCAGCAGGTTGTGCAGATGAATTCCTTCGATCGTCTTCTGCGCTACCGCTGGACTCCAGCCCCCGGTCGTCATTAAGACCAGCGGCCCTTCGCGGCGCAGCTTCACCGTTCCTGCTGTCGGCCCCAGCTTATTCATCTCGGCCACGATGGCGCGCCCGCGGTCCCCGGCGATCTGCGGCGTCGGATAGAGCAGCAGCGTCAGGAACCCGCGGCCCGCATACTTCGCCATGATCACTTCTGCGCTCTTGTCGAAGCCGACCATCGCGCCCGGCAGAACGCCGCCCATTGCCTGGTAACCCACCGGCCCCAGCGCATAGCGCACCGTGTCCACCTGGAGGCCCTTCTGCGGCAGCAGCGTCGGCAGCATCGGCAGCTGCGCCTTCGGACCGCCGATCTTCGGCAGCGTCGTCTCCAGCCGCCTCAGATCACTCACGACCGAAGCTCCGGCCTTACTCGTGTTGGCCACGACTACCGTCGTGCCGCTGCGAAAGATATAGTCTCCGCCGTCCGCAACCACCAGCTCCGCACCGATCTTCCCTTCCGGCGAAGAAATCGTGCGCGCCCCCGGTTCACGCAGGAAGGTGAACGCGCTCACCGCTCCCGTCGCATCGACAAACTGAAACGCCGTCACCTCGAGCGTCCCCGCGCCCTTCTCCCGGCGATAGCTGATCCTCGCGGCGCGTTGGAGGCCATCCTCTTTAAGGACCGCCGCCGCCTGACCCTCCGGTTCGAAGCAGTCTCTGCACGCGGGCGCCCCGTCCGCCGCCTGCCACGCTCCAAAGCTCAGCGGCAACAACGGAGTGGGAGGCTCCACCAGCATCGTCGTCTGGCTCCAGGCCTGCGTCGCTACTCCGGCCACGGCCAGCAGCAGAATCAGCCGCGCCATCCACCTGTGCTTAATATTGATATCGACCATGAAACATCTGCCCCTGCTATGGGTCAGACTACACCAGCGCAATGCTCCAGGCGAAGCCGCCGCGCCTCGCTTTCCGGACCGCATCCACTAAACTTTCCAGCCGACGAATCGGCAGGCGATATCATCCTCCCGGAGGAAACTTTGCAAATCAGCATGCTGCCATCCCGCGCCGGACTCTCTGCCTTGCTCCTTGTCGCTATCGCCGTCGCCCCGGCATTTGCCGGAACTCCGCCGAAGGGCTACAAAGGCACTCCATATAAAGATGACCACCATCCCAACGGAGCCCAGAGCATCCCCGGACGCGTGGAGTGCGCCCTCTACGATCGCGGGGGCGAAGGCGTCGCCTACCACGACACCGAGGCAAAGAACCTGGGCAGCGGCACCCTCAATCCCGCCGACGGAACCTATCTGAATCAGTTCCGCATGGACGAAGGCGTGGATATCTCCTACACCAAGTTCCACAACGCCCCCGACCGGATCGACGACAACCCGTATGATCTCGTCCAGCCGCCTGACCATCAGCTCTACGTCGGCTGGACCGAGCCCGGAGAATGGTTCAACGTCACGGTGCAGGCAGCCCGCGCCGGCGTCTACAGCGCCGACCTCCTCTATACCTCGAATCGCGGCGGAGCCATCTCAGTCGATCTCAACGGCAAGGCAGCCAGCGGCCCCCTGAACATCCCCTCCACCTTCAACCCCGCCGATCCGATCGCCTGGCGGCAATGGCATCACTGGAACCTCGCGCCCGCCATCATGAAGCTGCACCTCCCGGCAGGAAAGAGCGTCCTCACCGTCCACATCCTCAAGGGAGGCAACATGAACCTCGCCTACTTCGACTTTAGACAGACCCACTAAGGAACCTCTGATTAAGTCCCGCTCTGTTAAGGGCACGGCTTCAGAGCCTGTCCTGAGCAGAGTCGAAGGATGCCACAAGTGACCTGTCTGCAATGCGGCTTTAGCCGCTGAGGGAATGTTCAAGACTTAAGGAATGTTCAGGACTTAATCAGACCTTCCCTAAGCGAGGCAGCAACCGAACGTCCCATCGCCTACCTTGCGCTCGCCCGCTCCACCGGCACCTTCGCTCCGCTCAACCCGGCCTCGTACTTCGCAACGCCGCGGTAGAGGCTCTCCGCCACCCGCTCCCTGTACTCCGGCTCTTCCAGTTGTCTCGCATCCTTCGGGTTGGTCACAAAGGAGATCTCGGCCAAAATCGACGGCATATTTGCTCCAATCAGCACCACAAAGGGAGCCTTTTTCACTCCGCGATCCCGCAGGCCTGCATTGCCCTTCTCCAGCCCGCTATACAGACTCTCCTGCACATCGCTGGCAAACTCCCGTGACTCCGCGATCTTGTCCTTCAGCGCAATCTTCTTCACCAGGTCGCTCAGTTGGTGGATCGACTGGTCGGAGACCGCGTTCTCGCGCGCAGCCGTCTCCAACGCATCCGGCGAGGTCGTAAAGTTCAGATAATAGGTCTCCACTCCGCGCGCGCTCTCGTCTCGCGAAGAGTTCGCATGAATGGAGAGAAACAGGTCAGCCTGTGCCTTGTTGGCAA
Source organism: Acidobacteriales bacterium 59-55 (assembly GCA_001897435.1). Classification (GTDB taxonomy): domain Bacteria; phylum Acidobacteriota; class Terriglobia; order Terriglobales; family Acidobacteriaceae; genus Edaphobacter. The sequence continues at coordinate 55,474 of MKSV01000003.1, forward strand.
TCGCCGTCCGCGTCTCCAGAGGAATAAACGTGTCGTCTGACCGCGTATAGATAATCTCGGCGCCCAGCCGGTCGTGCAGCAGCTTGCCCAGCCGCAGCGCCACATCCAGCACCACGTCCTTCTCCTCGATGCCGCCCACGCCCAACGTCCCCGAGTCGTGCCCGCCATGGCCCGCGTCGATGACGATGCGCCCGATCTTCAACCCCAGCGCCCGTACCAGCGAGGTCTGTCCATCGGCCGTCGGCACCGCTGCCCGCGCCGGAAGCGCCCCGGCAGCCTCGCTCCTGCGGTGTCGAGACCGTTTGCCGGCAGTTGCCGAACGCGAACCCTCGTCCTTCACCACCGCCGAGATTGGTTGCGAAGTCGGCCTGCGCGTCGCCTCCACCCTTCCCGGCTGATCGCTCAGCGATGCCACCTCGACCAGGCTGTTCGACTTTGCCTCCACGGTGTTCGGCACCGGCCGCGCCGGCGTCGACTTCGCCACTGGCGCAGTCTCCGGAGCTGAAGCAGCCTTGCCGGCAACCTCCGTCTCCGGCTCTTTGCTGCCGCCATGGATGTCGATAATCAGGCGATACGGATTCGGCAGCAGAAACGCCGAATACTCGGTCACGTCATTGACGTCGAGCACCACTCGCGTCATGTCGTTGGTGAACTGCGCTGCCCGGACGCGCTTCAAAAATCCGTCGTCGGTCACGGTAAAGGTCTTGCCCACCAGAGCCTGCGCCAGCCGCGTCCCATGCAGATCGAAGTAGATGCGGTCGGGATTCGGCACCCGTGCCGCCTCATAGGTCACATCGTCGCCCAGGTCGATCGCCACCCGCGTATAGTTCGGCGTCGACCAGTGCCGAATACCCGTCACCTGTGCCAGCCGTCCGCTCTTTCCGGAAGAAACCTGCGCCACATGCGCCGGCCCGGCAATCTCAGCCGCAACCGTCTTCTTCTCCTCCGCATTCTTCGCTACGGGTTTCGCCGCAACCGGCGTCACCTCCACCGGAGGAGAACTCTGCACCACCGTCCTTCTCTTCGTCACCGGCATGGGCGCAAATGAGCTTCGCTCCGCGCTCCGGGCAGCGCTCTCACTCGTGCCGGAACTCTTCGCCTTCGCGACAACCGGGCTCTGGCCTCTCTGCGCCCTGCTCCCCGGCCCCGGCGTCTTTTCCTTTAACGAGGCCAGCCCGGCCCGGGCCTCCTCCGCCTGCCCGCTCTTCGGATAGAGCTTGAGCAGCAGCGCATATCGCTCCCGCGCTCCCGGCGCATCATGCAGGTCGTTCTCATAGATCTGCGCCTGCGCCAGCACCGCCGCCACGCGCAGCGAACTGGTGGGATACTCCTTGATCAGAAATTCGTACTGCCCGATGGCGTCCTTCAGCGACTTGCTATCATGCAGCCCGCGGCCCTGCTCGGCCAGAAGTTCCGCCACGGCATTGATCGCAGGAGGAGCGTAGGTATCCGCCGGGTTCTGGTGATAGATCTCGCGAAAGCCGTTCATCGCCCGCGTATAGTCGGCGCGCGTCCGCGAACCGGCGGAGATCGCCTCCAGCGTCTCGCGGCCCTGCACCGCCTTCTGCCACGGCGTCAGTTCAACGCGGCGATGAGTCGACGAGGTCCTCGTCTTGGCCAACGAGGTTCTGGCGAGCGGAGTTCCAGCGGGCGCAATCTGTACCATGGCGCCGCAGAGGACTGCCGCGCACCCCGCACTCCATAGTCGCCGCTTCCGTTTTCCCAGGCCCGTCATCAATCTAAAGTTTAAAAGACTCAATCGCCCAGTGCCCGCGAAATCAGGCCCGGTACACCCCGCGATACCCCCGGAAAAATTACCGATTCTTTACGAAGAAATCCACAAAAGGAATGCCGGCAATACAAACGTCATCTCAACCGAAGGCCCACGTCACCCCAAACAAACGTCATCTCGACCGAAGCCGTGCGGTCTCATCGCGCGGCGCGGCGGAGAGACCCCTGTATCTCGCCTCTTCGAACGAAGAAGATATCCCAAGGTCAGCTTCCAAACAACTTCAAAGCAGCCCTTCCACCACGCCCGCCGCCTTCGCCAGCGCCCCGTCCAGAGCGGCAACGTCGCTGCCTCCCGCCTCGGCCAGGTCGGGCCGACCGCCGCCCTTGCCGCCGACCATCGCCGCCAGTTGCCCGACGATCTTGCCCGCCTGCACCTTCGCGGTAAGATCCTTGGTCACGCCGACGATCAGCGAGACCTTGCCCTCCGATCCCGCCCCCAGCACCACCACCCCGCTGCCGAGCTTTGTCCGCAGGCTATCCACCAGCGTCCGCATCTGTCCTTTATCCAGCCCATTGACGCGCTGAGCCAACACGCTGACGCCCTTCACCTCCACGGCAGACGAGGCCGCGTCCGCGACCGACGAAGAAGCCGCCTTCATGCGCACCTGGTCCAGCTCGCGCCGCAGCTTCTTCATCTCCTCTTCCTGCGCCGCAATCCGGTTCCGCAACGCGTCCGCCGGAGCGGCGTCCGTTGAACCGACCATCTGCCCCACAACGCGGGCAACGTCGAAGTCGCGCCGAAACTCTGTCAACGCGCCCGTTCCGCTCACTGCCTCCACCCGGCGCACGCCCGACGAGACTGAATTTTCGCCCACCACCTTAATTAAGCCGATCTCCCCGGTCGCAGCCGTATGCGTGCCGCCGCAAAGCTCCGTCGAGAAGTCCCCGATCTTCACCACGCGAACGCGGTCGCCGTACTTCTCACCGAACAGCGCCATCGCGCCCAGTTCGTTCACGGCCACGTCAATGGGAACATCGACCAGCGTCTCGACCTTCGCGTTGCCCAGCACCTGCCGATTCACGATCTCCTCTATCTCTTGCAACTCCTCATCGGCCACTCCGGTGAAGTGCGAGAAATCGAAGCGCAGCCGCGTCGCATCGTTCAATGACCCGGCCTGCTTCACATGCTTGCCCAGAACCTCACGCAACGCGGCGTGGAGCAGGTGCGTCCCGGTATGGTTGCGCTCGGTCGCCCGCCGGTTCTCCGCATCGACGACCGCATCGACCACGTCGCCGACGGCCAGCGTCTGCCGCGCCACCACCTTGTGCGCGAAGACTCCCTGCACCGGCTTGGTCGCTCCGCTGACCTCGGCCACGACCGTATTGTGATCGCCCGAGTAGAGCCACCCCTTGTCGCCCACCTGCCCGCCCGAGTCGGCATAGAAGCTGGTCGCATCGAGCACCGCCTCGCCCCGCTCCCCGGCCTTCAACTCCGGCACACCCACGCCATCCTTCACCAGCGCAAGGATGCGCGCTCCATCCACCCGCAGCGCCGTGTAACCCTCAAACTCTGTCTTCGCCAACTCGCGATAGACCGGCGCCGCCGACTTCTGCGATCCGCCCTTCCACGAGGCACGGGCCCGTGCCTGCTCCTCTTCCTTGGCCTTTTCAAAGCCTTCCAAATCGAACTTTAGATCTGCATCTCTAGCAGCATCAGCGATGAAGTCGAGAGGGAGCCCAAACGTTTCGTACAAGCCGAAAGCTTCTTTACCAGACAGAATCGGCTGGAACTCTCGAACCTTGTCTCGAAATTCGTTCACAAATTCAGACGTCAAGCTCTCATCAAAAAATATCTTGGCGACCACTTCTGCTTCCGCATCAGAATGGCCACTCGAAAACGCATTGAAAATCGTTTTGTTGCTCTCGGCAGTAGACTCCAGCTTCACGCTCTTCTTTGAAGCAAACATCACTGCGGTTCCAATGACCTGCTCATACCATGCCGAAGTAATCGCTTCATCCAGTCTCTTCGAACCGGTCTCCATTACCCGCGCAAACTGCTCCTCTTCCGCGAGCACCACCTTTGCCACCCGCTCCGCCGACTCCTTCAACTCCGGATAAGCCACCTGCATCTCATCGCGCACGGCGAAAACCATCTCGTGCATAAACGGCTTCTCCTGCCCTAACAGCCGTCCATGCCGAATGCCGCGCCGCAGAATCTTCCGCAGCACATAGCCGCGTCCCTCATTCGCCGGCAGCACCCCATCCGAGATAAGAAATGTAGCTGCACGGGCATGGTCAGCAATAATCCGCAGCGAAGAATTCTCGACATTCTGTCCATCAACATAGCCAGTAAGGATGGCAGCCCTGTCGATGAGCGGAACAAAAAGATCAGTTTCGAAATTAGCCAAATGGCCCTGTAAGACACAAGCGAGTCGTTCCAAACCCATACCCGTATCAATAGAAGGTTTGGGCAGAGGTGTGAGCGTCCCATCACTCGACCTGTCGAACTGCATGAAGACAAGATTCCATATCTCCACATAGCGCTGCTCATCGAGAGGAAACGGCTTGTCCTCAATGACGCCTTCGGAGTTTGCCTTTCCCGCTGCCGTCCCAAAGTCGTAATAAACCTCCGAGCACGGCCCGCACGGCCCGGTATCGCCCATGGCCCAGAAGTTATCCGCCGCGCCCATCTCGAAGATGCGCTCCGCCGGAACGCCGACATCGAGCCAGAACTGGTACGCCTCCGCATCCCGCGGCACGGCAGCATCGCCCTCAAAGATCGTCACGTACAGCTTCGCCTTATCGATGCCGAACCACTCGGGCGAGGTCAGCAGCTCCCACGCATAGGCGATGGCGTCCTTCTTGAAGTAGTCGCCAAAGCTAAAGTTGCCCAGCATCTCGAAGAAGGTATGGTGCCGCCGCGTGAAGCCGACGTTCTCCAGATCGTTGTGCTTGCCGCCCGCCCGCACGCACTTCTGCGAACTCGCCGCCCGCGAGTACGCGCGCTTCTCCGCACCCAGGAAGACGTCCTTGAACTGATTCATCCCCGCATTGGTAAACAGCAGCGTAGGATCGTTCGCCGGCACCAGCGAAGAAGAGTGCACCCGGCGGTGCCCCTTAGTCTCAAAAAACCGCAAAAAGTCTTCCCGAATCTGGCTTCCCGAACGATATTCCATAGGACTAAAGTTTATCAGTGCCCTTGCACTCCAGGCCGCCACGTAATGCCTTCCAACTTCAACGCCACATCCTTTGTCGCCCGTAGCCGCCCAAACTCCCCCTGCCACCGCACCATCTCCATCGCGCACACCAGCGCATCGAAGGCATCCTCGGACCCCAGCGCCTTCGCCAGCACGCCCCGCGAGATCCCGGCATAGTTCGTATCTGTCTTCCGCTTCGCCGCCAGATAAGCCGACCGCGCCACAGGATTGCTCTTCGCCACCGCGCCCGTCAGCAGCCGCGTATACATCTCGACCAGCAGCGGCTGCGGCCTCTTCGCTGCTAAAGCCGCGCTCTCAAACGGCCACACCCGAAATCCCGCCTCGCGCAACCGCAGCAGAAACGGCATCGCCCGCAGCGACCCCGTGCCCACGCTGCCCGAGCCGCCGATCTGAAACGGCGACTTCGGCGTAATCCCGCGCACCTTCGCCGCCCGCTCCGGGTCCGTGGCCACCAGGTGCGGAGCGAACTTGTTGTCCATGTCCGTCAGCCGCATCGACCGATGTAGTCCCTCGCCGCAGAACTGCGCCGGCCGCTTGTGCGGCTTGCCCCAGAAACGCTCATCGCGCTTGACCTCCTCGCACTCCCGAGCCAGCCAGCGCTCGCCCTGCCCCGCCGCCACGTGCCGCCAGAAGTCGAAGACCGTCCGGCACCCATGCTCGGCCAGAAACCATGCCGGAAAGCTGAAGCAGCAATCGATGCCCACCACCATCCGCGGCGTCTCCCGCGCCAGATCCATCAGCCACGCGATCAACTCCTCACGCGTCCGCCCACCCTCGAGCGTCACCTTGCCGCCGGTCCACACTCCTGCCCAGATATGCCGCCGCTGCCCGGCCGCGTCCACCCGCCCCGACCAGTCCACTGCAACGATCCGTTCTAATGGGTGCCGCATCTCCCGACCTTCGGACATTCGCTTCCGCCCAGCCTCAGCCCTCATCGACCTCCGCTTCATCCCGCTCCGCATACGAGTCCGAATCGCTCCCGCCCTCTTCGATGCCCGCCATCGCCTCCTCCGGCAGATGCCACGAGCGCAGCACCTTGAAGATCGTCGACGAAGAAAATCCCGCCCGCATCAGTCTTCCCATCACACGAACGGTCTGCTTCTGCGCGTCGGGTCCGCTCGGCTGCTTGATTCTTTTGCGCGCAATATACTCCCGTGCCAGCGCCGCTTCGTCCACATCGTCGTACGCCTTGGCCAGCGTCGCAGCCACCAGGTCTTTGTGGACACCCTTCTGCGCCAGATCCTGTTGCACGCGCCGACGCCCATGCTTCTCGTTCTCTTTGCGCAGCCGCGTATAGTCCGCCGCGAACCGGGTGTCGCTCAGGTACTTCAACTCTGCAAGCCGCGTCACCACCGCATCCATCGCGCGTTCTCCCGCCTCACCTTCCTCCGCGCGATTCTTCATCAGCCTTCGCAGGTCGCGCACCGTGCGCATCCTGCGTGCCAGCACGCCCACCGCATAGTCGAACAGTCCGGCCTCGCCCACCGGCTCCCGCTTCTTAGGTCTGGCAAATGGCATCAGATATCCCTTCCCTATTCTCCGTCAAAATCAACACGACCTATTGCATATATGCACTTAAGTGCACACGAAATATCAGGCAGAATCCCGATAACCAAAATCCTCTGCCGAGCGTCGCACAAAGTAGTTCCCCGGGCCGATCACCATTTCACTTATGCAGAAAGGACATCATGAAAGCCCCACATCTCGGGCCCGCCGTTGCGCTTCTTGCCATCGCCGCTCTGCTTCTCACTGTCTCCACCCCCGCCTTCGCCGACAGTTTTCAGATATTTCACGTGCTTTCTGGAACAGAATTTACTTCACCCTTTAACATTGCGGGGATGACCGCTTCAGGCGCGGTTATTGTCAAGAGCCACCCCGGAAATGGCTGCCCCGCTCCATTCCCCTGTTTCACAACCTTTGTTCATGGCGAGCAAGTGGGTCGGGGTACGCCCGTAGACCCCGGGCACTATGACAACGGAATGCCGTGCTCGCCTCGTGTATCCCCAGTTCCCGCCGGATCTGGTGCTTTCGGGACATGCAATAGCGGATACGAGATAGATGAGATTGACAGCCCGCTCGGAGACCGCATCCCTATGCCTTATGCCGAAATCTTCACCGGCCCCGATCCTGTTGCGGATTTTTTCAGCGTCGGTAGCGTACTGTTTCTAAACTCATCCGGAGACTTTGTTTATCAGGTAGGCGGCCCCAAGGTGGGAGACCCCTTCGATGACTATGAGGCAATCGACCTCACAACCAGCGAAACACCCGAACCCAGCAGCATCTTCCTCCTCGGCACGGGACTGCTGGCAGGGTTAGGCACTCTCCGCCGCCGCTTCTTCTAAGAGCGACACTGGTCCCTCTCTCCTGCGGCCGTTTCATGAATAACGTACACGTCTCTCTAGTCGATGAATCCCCGGGCCAAAACAAAATCCATTGATGTGAAAGGACAGTCCATGAAAGCCTCCAAGCTGTGGTCAGGCGCTGCGATTCTTGCTATCTCAGTTGCCGCATTTGCCATCCCCGCAACCGCACACGCCGACACCTACAAGATTTACGATCTCGGCGACGCCAACGGCTTCGATATGTACGGAATTGACACTTCGGGCACTGTGGTTATCTACGATTCCATCAGTTCCCTCTACGCACCTTTGTCGATGGCTCAATCAGTGACATCGCCTCGACGGCTCCAGTCCTTGCCTACGACAATGGAACGCCGTGCAGCCCCGTCCTTTCCCCTGGCATAACCGTCATCCCCAGCAGCAAGTCCTCCTGCAACAATGGACGTGAGGTATACGGGGGTGAGTATATGGGAACAAACAGGGGGATCTATACCGGCCCCGACTCCACCGACTTCCTGCAATCCGGCTCGGTCGATGCCCTGGTCTTGAACTCGTCCGGAGACTTTGCCTGGACAGACGGTCGCAACGAGGAAAACTTCGAGGCCATCGATCTATCCACTGCGATGACCCCTGAGCCGAACAGCTTTATCCTTCTCGGGACTGGACTTTTTGCAGCCCTGGGAACAATGCGCCGCCGCTTGTTTCAATAGCGATGTCGCTAACCGTTGCGGCCTCGCCTCCCCAGGTCGAGGCCGTAACGGATCCTCTTTACTGGCCCGGCATTCCCGCGTACTGCCCGCTGTGCGTCCACCGGTCGCACCAGTCGTTGACCGTCTCGTACCAGAGCTTCGAGTTCTGCGGCTTCAGCACCCAGTGCCCCTCGTCCGGGAAGTAGAGCATCTTGCTGGGCACATGCAGCCGCTGCAACGCCGTGAAGAGCTGGAAGCCTTCCGAGACGTCGAGCCGATAGTCCTTCTGCGAATGGATAATCAGCGTCGGCGTCTTCGCGTTCTGAATCGACAGCATCGGCGACCACTTCCGAAACGGATCGTCGGCCACCGGTCCCGCCGCATACTTCCACGGCTGCCCCGGCCCCGCCGTTCCCGGCCGCTTGAACTCCCACTCGTTGAACCACAGTTCTTCGGTCGTGCCATAGGCGCTCTGCGGGTTGTACATGCCGTCGTGCGTCACAATGCACTTGAAGCGGTCGGTGTGCGTCAGCACCCAGTTCGCCATAAAGCCGCCATAGCTCGCGCCCAGCGCGCACTCGCGCGTCTTGTCGATGAAGGGATACTTCTTCTCCGCGTAATCCAGCCCTTTCATCAGATCGATATAGGCCTTGCCGCCCCAGTCCCCGCTCACCTCGTCGACAAACTTCTGCCCATAGCCGGTCGAACCGCGCCGGTTGATCATCACCACGACGTAGCCGTTGGCCGCGAACAGCTCCGCGTTCCAGCGATAGCTCCACGCATCGCCCCACGCCGTCTGCGGTCCGCCATGCATCAGGAACTTCAGCGGATACTTCTTCGACGCATCGAAGTTCGGCGGACGAATGATGAACCCCTGCACCGAAGTATTGCCCGCGCCGGGAAACATAAAGCTCTCCATCCGGGGCAGGTCGAGCTGCGCCAGCAGCCCGCTGTTCAGATGCGACAGCCGCACTACAGGCGCACCGCCGCCGCCCGAGGCGTTCAATGCAATCGCGCCCACCGCCGCCGGATACCTCACCGTCATCACCGAAGCAACCAGCGTCCTTCCATCGGGCGAGACCTGCAGACCGCCGTACTCCGCCTTGTTGGCCACCGCCGTCGCCTCCGGAAGATCGACCTGCGTGGAGAGAATGTTCTCCTCTCCCATCTCGCCGCTGGCAAAGTAGATCGTCTTCGAGTCCGGAGCCCAGGTAAATTCATCCACCCAGTTGTCGAACTTCGGCAGCATCTCCCGGATCGTCTTCGCCTGCCGGTCATACAGCATCAGACGGAAGCGGTCGCTCTCGAACCCCGCCCGTGCCTGTGAACGGAACGCGATGTACCGTCCATCAGGCGAGTAGGAGGGCGCGTCGTCGCTGCCCGGCGAGGTCGAGATCTTCACCGCCCGCGCCCCCGGCTCGTCCAGCCGCAGCGTGATCACATCGTTGTTGGTACTCGCCGCCGGCTCCACGTCCAGGTTGGTCACATACGCCACCTCCTTCGAATCGGGAGCCCACGCATACCCTCGCGGGCCGCCCAGCGAAAACACGGGCACCTCCGCATCGCCCACCTCTCGCCGCGGCGTCAGGTCGCGTACCGCATTGCCATCGCTGGCCGAAACCACCATCAGATGGCTGCGCTTGTCGCCGATGTAGTGATCCCAGTGCCGGTACAGCAGATGCGTAAAGATCATCGCCTTCACCGGACTCTTCGCCGCCGCCTCATCCCTGCGCTTGTTGCAGGCGTCTTCCTGCAGCCAGGACTCTTCATCGCTGCACTCCGGATAAACCCGCGAAACGAACAGAATCCGCTGCGAGTCCGGCGACCACACCGCGCCGTCGGCCTCCGTGCTTAAATTGGTCAGGCGCTTCGGCGTGCCCAGCGTCCCCGTCGCTTCGTTCCATGCGGCAAGAAAGATCTGCGACAGCCCCGTCGTGCTATCGGTCGCGACAAACAACACCTGCTTACCGTCCGGCGAGAACCGCCCATTGCTCTCGCCCTCCTTCCAGAAGGTCACCTGCTTCTCCGCAGGCCGTGCGGCGGAATCGCCCCCCAGCGGCACCACCCAAAGATGGCTCACCTTGGTATTGGCGGCAAGATCGACATCCACCGCCGAAAACATCACCCACTTGCCGCTCGGCGATATCTGGGGATCGTCGATCCGCTTCATCCGCTGCAGATCGTCGAAGGTCATCGGGCGCTTGCCCGAAACAGCAGCCGCCCCCACCCCTTGCCCAAAGGCCACGCCACCCCATGCCGCCAACCCCACCAGCAAACCTGCAAACGTCTTCGTTGTCCTCATCGCGCCAGTCTACTATCGGCGAAAATACTTCTACAAAGATTTGTAGCCACCACAACCCACCCTCAATCTGTTTGTCGCACCCAAGCGAATCCCCTCAGGCGTAGCTTTTGGGGTTTGTCATTCCCGAAGGGAATCTGCGTTTAGCTCACACCACCAAGCCTGTGGGTACGCCAAGGGGCTTCAGCGCCTGAGGCATGCCACACCTCTAAGCCACCTGATGGACAACCGTCGACACCCTCCGCACTGCGCTGTCGGCCTGCGGTAGCTCCACCACCAGCGCCGCGCCATGCGGATGCAGGTTGAACGCGCTGATCTCGCCGCCATGCTCATGCACGATCCCATAGCAAACGCTCAACCCCATGCCCACACCGGCGCCCGGCTCCGTCGTCGTATACAGCGGGTCGAAGACCCGCAACGGCTCCGTGAATCCCGGCCCGGTATCGCTCACAATCACCTGCACCCAGCCCGCATCGCGGCTGACGGAGATGCGTATCTCCCGTTCCGTCTCCTCCGCTTCATCCCCCGCTTCCTCCTCGCCCAGCGCGGCAATCGCCTGCGCCGCATTGTTCAGCAGATGCTCCAGCATCTGCCGCAACTGCTCCGCATTTCCCCACACCGACGGAAGATCGTCCTCGGCCTCGACCGCCAGTCGTACGCCTCTGCCGTCCAGCTTCCCCTCGCACTCCTCCGCCAACTCCCGCACCAGCGCCGCCATCTCCACCGGCTCGTGCACCTGCGCCGTGGGGCTGCCGAAGGTCAGTAGATTCTGTACTGTCTCGCGCATCCGCCGCGCCTCCTGCGCAATCGTCTCGGCCTCCACCCGCACCCGCGGCTCATTTGTCGTCTCCGCGATCAGCTCCGAGAATCCCAGCACCGAGGTCAGCGGATTGTTGAGCGCGTGAGCAATTCCCCCGGCCAGCAGCGCCAGCCCGGTCAATTCGCCGGCCCGCTGATGTCCTTCTGCCAGTACAGCATTCTCCATTCCCCGCCCCAGCTTCACCGCCAGCGCCTCCAGCGGCGGCAGTACATCCCTGATCGCGTGATGCCTCATCGTCAGCAGCCTGTCGGCGCACACTGCCAGCGCGCCGGCCAGTTGCCCCCGCGTCGTCCAGAAGGGAACCATGATCGCGCGCGCGCAGCCAACCTCCACGGAATCAGGATTACGCCCCAGAACTACGGCAAAACTCTTCGCCCCCACCTGGGTGCCCATCACGTTGTTGATCCGCCTGCCATCCGTAACCGTCTGTTCCTCTTCCATCACCCGCTCGCCCCACTCGTGCAGCGCGCCGATCAGCGCCTCCTCCATGCCGACGCTGCCGGCCACGTACATCCGCCCCTCGCCGTCATCGACCAGCATCGCCACTCGCTGAAATGCGCTCTTCTTGGTCACCAGCCGGCAGACCCGCCGCGCCAGCCCCCGCACATCGTCTTCCTCGCGAAGACGGGCGTCGAACCGCGCATAGGCCTCAAACTCCTCGCGAATTCTCCGGTCGCGCCGCCGCTCGGCTGCATAGAGCCTCCTCTGATGGCTCATCAACAGCCCCGCGCCGCCCATGCCCAGAATTCCGACGACGCATCCCCAGTGCAGCGCCCACATAGCACTTAACCAGACCAGCATGACTCATCCTCGCAATTCGCGTCTATTGTTTAGAGAGGCGGCGGAAACATCCCGTTGCCCCGCCTTTTACCGGAGCGTTCGCAGATGAAGCCTTTATCCCGCGTCTATTCCCGCATCTCTATCCGCATCCGCGCTCATCTCTGCGCCTCGGCCTCCGCAGGCCTGCTCGCAGCCTCGCTTCTCCCGCTATCGGCTGCAACCGCCGTCGTCATCGCCACTGTCCTGAATCCGTACACCGCCCGCGCAGAGGAGCCCGCGGGCTTCGGCCCGCTCGACCCCACCCCCCCTAAAGACCTCACACCACAGCAGATCATCGAAAAGTTCGGCGCGCGCGAGTCCGTCTTCAACATCGCCCGCCAGAACTACACCTTCCGCCAGAGCGTCAAGGTCGATACCATCAACGACGACACCAACAAGGTCGACGGCGAATACCTCCAGGTCACCGATATCCTCTTTGACAGCAACGGCAAACGCGACGAGCACGTCGTCTTCGCCCCGCAGACCACCCTCGAGCGCGTCATGATGTCGCCCGCCGACTTCCAGGACATCGAGCAGCGCCTCCCCTTCGTCCTCACCACCGAAGAGCTGCCCCAGTACGACATCACCTACCTCGGCAAGCAGCACATCGACGAGATTGACACCTACGTCTTCGACGCCAAGCCCAAGGTGCTCGAAAAGGGAAAACGCTACTTCCAGGGCAAGGTCTGGGTCGACCAGCAGGACTTCCAGATCGTTCTCATCAACGGCCGCTCCGTGCCCGACGACAAGCGCAAGGGCCACGAAGACCTCTCCCCGCCCTACACCACCTATTATCAGCAGGTTGACGGAAAATACTGGTTCCCCGTCTACACCAAGGCCGAGGGCACGCTGCACTTCGACGGCGGCAACGGCACCATGGCGCAGGACGTCCATCTGCGCACCATCGTCAAATACACCGACTACAAGCAGTTCCGCGCCACCAGCCGCATCATCTACAACGGCCAGGACATCACCGACAACAAGGCCCCCGAGGATAACAAGCAGCAGCCATCCGCGCCGCCCAAATAAATCATGGGCTAAATCATGGGCGAGGCGGGCGTCACTTCAAATAGCTTTCCTGCTTCATCATCCCCGAAGCAAATCCCCCTGAGGTGCAGCTTCTTTTGCTTTGTCATTCCCGGAGGGAACCTGCATTTCGCTCGAATCCCCAAGCCCCCTCCGGAGGAAGCCCCCTCAAGTCCCACCCGCAATCCACGCCATCTCGACCGAAGACCCGAAGATCCGCAGGGCCGCAGCGGAGAGACCCTGTATTTCCCCTCTCCTACCATAAAGCCCCGCGGCTACTCCTCGCCGCGGGGATGCCCTGCCTTCATCTCGATCGAAAGCGGAGCCCTGGCCACCGCCGGCGAAAAGCCCATCGCCTTGCGCGAGATCTCCGTCACCTGCTCCGGCACCCCATGCACGGAGACCGGATCGCAGTGCATCTCGGGATTCTCATGCTGCTCCGACATCCAGCGGTCCATCATCGTGCCCGCGCACAGCGCGCCGCACAGATGCTTCACCCCGGCCAGGTGCGCGTGCGACCTCTGCCATCGCGTCACCTTCAGCAGCGGCTGGTCCTCGGCCGAACTCTGGCCCTCGAAACAGTCCACCCACGCCAGCCACCAACGGTCCTTCTCCGACTTCTGCTTGCCGCACACATCACACGTATAGCTTTCGCTGTAAGCCATCTGCCACTCCTGCCGCTGAAAGTATCACACTTTCAGTCCGGCTACGCTCCAAAAACGAGGCTCATCTGTATCTCTAGTGCCAGAGCGCGATTATATCTATCTCTATTCGATGCGGCGAAGCCTCACCCGATACAAACTACAGACATTTCCACCACCCCATCTCAAAAAAAGTGGCCAGCGATGCGCTCCCTCGCTGGCCATTCCAGTTGTCCTGTCCCCGTCCCCGGCTAACCTCCCAGGGTATAGGTCACGCTGATTGTGGTCTCCACCGCCGTCGGCTCCCCGTTCAGCAGGAATGGCTTGTAATGCCATGTCTTCACCGCCTTCATCGCGGCGTCGTCGTAGTCTTTTCGCAGGCTCTGGACCACCTGCAGATCGCTCACGTTTCCGTCCTTATCAATGACGGCCTTCAGCTTGCAAGTGCCGTCGAGGGTGTTCTTGTCTGCCTTCGCCTGCGCCGGATAGACGGGGTTCTCGCCGCCAATCCTGTTCCCAGCCATCTGTGCAGCGGTTACGTGTGCGGGGGCATTCGCCGCAGCAGCCGTTGCGGGCGGCAACTCTTTCACCTCCAGCCGCAGCGCCAGCGCCGATCCGCAGGTCGCCAGCCCAACCAGGACACACGCCGCCGCGAAGCCGGCTCGCAGCAACCCTCCCGTCTCTCTTCGTTTCATCATCAGGCTCATCACTCTCTTCTCCAGTATGTTGGCATCGAAGATTCCGATGGCGTGAACGTTGATGGCCTGCGCCTGATTCGACATCAGCGACGCCAGCCGCAGCAGCGACCGTGCATAGTGCTCTCTTGTGGTTACAAACTCCGCCGCCATCGCATCGCACACCAGCTCGCGGCTCTGCCTCACCTGCGCCTTCAGCCAGCGCGTCATCGGGTGATAGCCCACCGACAGCGACACCAACTCATAGAGCACGTTCTTGGCGAAGTCGCGCCTGCGCATATGCGCCAGTTCATGCGCCAGCGCAGCCTCCGCGTCGCTCGCCTCCGCCGTCTCCATAAAGTCCGGAGGCACCAGCAGCATGCGCCGCCGAAAACCGAGCGTCAAAGGCCCGGCAACCATCGCCGTGCTTGCAATCTCCGCTCCGCTCACCTCGAATACCCGGCAACCTCTCCTCCACGCCGCCTCGCGCTCAGCCGTCAGCACCACCCGCCGCGATCCGCGCCGCAGACGCTCGCTCTGCATCAGCCCCCAGGCCAGCCGTCCGCAAAGGAACAGTGCGAAGCCCAGATAAACAATGGTCGCGCTATGCCGCAGCCCCGGCGGCAGGTGTAGCGCCGCCCCCGCACTCTGCGTAAACGCGCCCACCGTTACCTGCGCCGTCCCGGCCGCTCCGCCGCCCACGCCCAGGCCATGCGGCAACCACGCCATTCCGAACCCGGCGGCGCCCAGCCCCGGCAGGATCGCCGCAATCAGCAGCGCCGCCACCCACACCCAATGCTCCGCCTCCGGCCCCAACCGCCGCACCAGCCGGGCCAAGCCATATCCCGCCGCGCACACCAGCGGAACCTGCCACAGCGAGTTCACCAGGTACCCCAGCACAAACGTTTCGAGTCCGCTCATCGCTCGCCTCCGCTCTCCCGATCTGCCTCCAGCCTGCGGCTCAGCTCGGCGATCTTCTTGGCGTCGAGCTGCTTGCTCTTGATCAGGCTCATCACCAGCTCCTCGCTCGATCCGCCGAACATGCGGTCCACCACGTCGCGCAGCGCATGGCTCAGGGCCTTGGCCTCGCTCACGGTCGCGCTGTACTCGTACGCCCGCCCGCGCAGCTTGCGCCGCAGTTTGCCCTTGCGGTGCAGAATGTTCAGCATCGTCTGCACGGTGGTATAGGCGAGCTGCTGCTCCAGCCCCTCCTGCACCTCGCCCACATTGCTTGTGCCCCGCCGCCAGATCACCTGCATGATCTGCAACTCCAGCTTCGTCAAACCTTCTTTCTCCTGCTCGCCCATGGGACTTCTCCTAACGACTTAGGACATTACGCCGCCTCCACGGATTTTGTCAACTAAAAACTTAGGAGATAAACTTCATCGCTTGCGGTCTCCGCTGGTGCAGAGGCCGTAAGCCATAAAGTGCAACGCTATTTTGACGATTGGAGCAATCGGCGGCGCATGGTTCCTGCACCGGCAATGAGGCCCGTGCCCAGAAGGAGGAAGCCCGACGGTTCAGGAACCTGATCGGTAGTCAGGTCGATCGCCTCGAAGAAGTTTTCGCTGTATATGTCATCCCACACAATGTCGCCCTGATTGTTCATGAAGATGGATGACCCACCACCTTTTGCCAGAAAGTCAGCGACCGGATCGGGGCCAGTGAATACATCAGGGAAGCCCTCGCCCGCTGACAAATAACCTGTGGACGCCTCACGTCCGTTGTTGCAAACGCCCTGGAGCACCACCCACCCGGCTGCGAAGCCAGGGGTGCACGGCGTTCCATTGTCGTAGGCGAGGGCTGGGGCTGTAGAGGAGAAGCCAGTGCTCAAACCGCCGACAAAGGTTTGGTAGCAGTTGGCACTTCCACCGCATAACAGGCTTGCGTTCAGGTCAAGAACGACTGTGCCTGAATCGTCTAATCCGTAGAAGAACCTTGCGGCGTCATTGCCGAGGTTAAGTATCTGGTAAGTATCGGCGCTTGCCGATAGGGGAGTGGCGAACAACATGACTGCGATGGCAATCATTGCGAAGCTGCGCAATAGTTTTGCGATTTTCATAGGAGTTCCTTTCGCATCGCTGAATAACAATTCTGCTTCAAGCCCAAAACGGTAACGGGCCCCTGGTTGAGAGGGGCCCGTCAAAATCGATTGAGTTACAGATCATACTCTTTATGTGAACAAACGGCGGCGCATGGTTCGTTCCTGGGAGCAGTCTCCCCCAAGAAGAGATCGGGACTTAAGAAGAGATTGCCTACGCCGCGTCGCCTGCCTCGAAGTAAAGATACTTCCGCCACGCCGCATCCGCGCTGCCGATCATCCGCATGATGTGCCGCGAAGTATGCAGGCTGAAGGGGCGCGGCTCCCGCAGCAGCTTCATGTCCGTCAGTTCATGCAGCAACTGGTTGCCCTTCCTCCGATTGCAGTCATGGCAGCAGGCCACCAGGTTCTCCCAGGTCGAAAGCCCACCCCGCGACCGTGGAATCACATGGTCCAGCGTCAACTCGGCCGCCGTCAGCACCACCGAGCAGTACTGGCAGCTATTGCGGTCGCGCAGCAGAATATTCTTGCGCGAGAGCGCCCGCGTCTGGTGCGGAATCCGCCTGTACTCCAGCAGCCGGATCACGCTCGGCATCGCGACCGTCACCCGCGCCGCGTGCAGAATCGCGCCCTGCTCCTCCTCGGTGCGCGCCACGCCCTTGAGCACCAGCACCAGCGCCCGCCGCGCGCCGCAGATGTTGATCGGCTCATAGCTTGCATTCAGCACCAGCACCGGAGTCTGCATCGCCGGCTGCCGGAAGACCCCGATCCGGACGTCCACGTCCGAGACCAGCCTTCCGCTGGCATGGGAGCTTCCATGTCCGGCGTGCCGATTTCCCGTCAGCCTCTGCTTCCGCGTCTTCACCGATTGCATCTTCCTGCCCTCCGGTTCCAAACCATCATTTCGTGCAGCCACACAAGTCCCGTTCTCAGCCATCAGTCCCAACGCTCCACTGTCTCTCGTTGTGCCCGGCTCAAGGTAGCGACCCAGACCCTCCGCGCGCCGGCACCGCGCAGAACCCGCGCACACTCGCGCGCGGTAGCTCCAGTCGTATAAATGTCGTCCACCAGCAGGACCTCGCGCCCCGCCAGGGCCCGATTGTCCGCTACGGCAAACGCGCCCTTCAGATTCCGTCTCCGCCCTCGCGGCGTCAGCGAGAACTGGCTCTCCGTATCCCGCACCCGCCGCATCGCTCCATGCGCCGCCCGCAGCTTCCACTCCGGCCGCGTCCGTTTCAGTTCAGTCAGCGCCGCGTGGGCCAGCAGGACCGCCTGGTTGTATCCCCGCTGCCGCTCCTTGGCTGGATAGAGCGGCACGGCAACTACCGTGCATTCCCCGGCAGCCTCGCCTGCCAGCATCTCCATCGCTTCGGCCAGCATCCGGCCCAGCGGTCGAGCCAGTGCGCTCATCCGCTCATACTTCAGCAGATGCACCATCTCCCGCAGGCCGTCCTCGTAAACCCCATAAGCCACCGCCCGTTCAAACTCCGGAGCTGCCATCCGGCAGGGTGCGCACAGCAATCCCTCCGCAGGAAATTGCCCGGCGAAGCGAACCCCTTCCATATCAAGCGCTTCCCCACAGAGCCTGCACAGCGTCGCCGTCTGCGCTCCGATTCCCGCCACGCAGGCGTCACAGACCGGGGCAATCCCGGCGGTGAGCAACGGCCCTCCGCAAATCCGGCAATCGGCTGGGAAAAAAGTAGTTACGAAGTCATCGACTGCGGCCCGGACCACCCGTCCCGGCCCTCGAAACAAGCGCGTCATCGCGCCAACATTCGCCATCCCACCAGATAGCGCACCGGGCGGACCCCCGGTTCTACTCCCGAGCGCATTGTCATTCCAGCATTCGCTGAAGACGCACCTCACTCGCCGGCGCTCCAGGTCGCTCAGACCGCGCCATGCCCGCAAGTATATGCCCACTCTCGCGTAAACGCCAATCAATCCTGGATGAACAGCTCATAAGTGAAGCCGGGCGGCCGCCTGCCACATCGCAGGCAACAACCCGGCTTTGCACCTCTAAGCGCCGCAGATTCTACGGCGTCACCCGCACCATGACTACGCCGTGGCTGGGCACTTCGGCGGAGTAGCCGCCCGTCTTCCGTCCCACATCCTTCTTCGCCCAGAGATCGCGCACCGACGCGCTCACCGAATTGGGATAGCCGATGTCGGACCACGCCACATCGATCTTCGCCGTCTCCTTACTGCGATTGAGCAGTGCCACCGCGCGTCCGCCGTCGGCCAGTTGCTTCGACCAGACCTCGAGGTCGCCGGTCTTCTTCACCCGCCGACCCTGCTGGCCCAGCGCGTCCTGATCGATGGCGATGACTTCTTTGTTCAGCAGAATCTCCTTCGTATCCGCCGACATGTGCTCGATGTCGTTGCCCGCCAGCAGAGGCGCCGCCAGCAACGCCCACATGCTGAAGTGCGCCCGGTTCTCGGTCGTCGTCAGCCCGCTGTTGCCCACCTCCAGCATGTCAGGATCGTTCCAGTGTCCCGGCCCCGCATAGCTCTCCAGACCGTTCATCATGTCGAGGATCTGGGTCACGCCGCTGCCGCCCCAGTCGCGCTTGCAGTCCCAGCAGTCCTGAATGTCCGGCGTCGATCGCCACATATTGCCGATCGATCCCGCCCACAGCCACGGCTTGGTCGATCCCCACTCACAGATGCTGAACAGGATCGGCCGTCCCGAAGCCTTCAGCGCGTCGCGCATCAAGGTATAGGACGCCTCGCTGTTCTGTCCCGGCAGCGTATTGCACCAGTCTTCCTTCAGATAGTCCACGCCCCACGCCGCGTACTGCCGCGCATCCTGATACTCATGACCGATGCTCCCCGGCCGCTTCGCGCACGTCATCGTACCCGCGTCCGTATAGATTCCGAACTTCAGGCCCTTTGCGTGGATATAGTCGGCCAGCGCCTTGATGCCCGAAGGAAACTTGTCCTTGTCCACGACGATGTTGCCCTCGGCGTCGCGGCCGGTCGCCCAGCAGTCGTCGACGATGACGTACTGATAGCCCGCGTCCTTCATCCCGTTGCTGGCCATCGCATCCGCCGTCTCGCGCACCACCGCCTCATTGATGCCCTTGCAGGCGTACTTGTTCCAGCTATTCCAACCCATCGGCGGAGTCCGCGCCAAACCGTTCTCAAGAGCATGACCAGCCGCAGGCGCCAGCATCACCAGAGCCAGCAACGCACCAAACCAACCCATCCGCAAAACTTTCATCATCGATCCCTCTCAGATTTTCCGGCGAAGCTCCTGCCAGGAACTGCCTCGTTCATTTTTTTATCGAAAAGATTTATCAAAAAAGATTTATCGAAAAGATTTTTATCACCGACTCACAACGCGGAACTCTCCCACGGCGAGTCGCGGCAATTGTAATGGAATCGCTTACATCATGGGCAGCAGTCCAGCGTCAGGAGAGCCGTTTTTCATAGCACAGAAAGCGCATCCCCGGCCGGAACGACAGTCCAATCTCTCCGGCGAACTTGTATCCCAGCTTCAGCAGCAGCCTCTGCATGGCCTCATTCTCCGCGCCGGTATCGACGCGGAGCACCCGGACGCCTCGTCCCGCCGCCACCTCCTCCGTCTTCCGCATCAACGCCGCCGCCACTCCGGCTCCGCGAAACGCCGGATCGACCGCCAGCCGGTGCGGCACCACGACCGTCTCTTCCCTCTCCCAATCAAGCAACGCGTACTCCGGCTCCTGGTCCGTCGTTGCCGCGATAACACCGGCAATCGCGCCATCGATCTCCGCCACCCAGAGCTCTCCCCGCTCGATGTCGCGCTCAAAGACAGCCTCATCGGGATAGCTCTCGTCCCACTGCCGATTCCCCGCCGCCAGCAGCAGCGGAACGACGCGGCGCAACAGCCCCATTGCCGCCGCAAGATCATCCCGTACCGCAAGCCGTATCCGCATCGTTCGAGCGTAACAAAATCATGGCTCGACCACAGCCGGAAACAGCGTTGCAGTCACGTCCGGAAGAGATGGTAAATTTGCCTGTGCGCGACCCGTACCCCGACTTGTACCCCGACAACGCCCGGAGGTTTCAGACTCCATGAGCAACACCCCATCGGCCCTCGTTGTTCTTGCCTCGCTCTGCTGCCTCGCCGCTGGGGCACAGCAGCCCGCTCCCCTTCCCGCCAACGAGCCGACCGGTGCTGTGATCGGCCACGTCATCTGCGCCGACACCAATCTCCCCGCCCGTTTCGCCTCGGTCACGCTCCAGCCCATCGTCGACTCTCCTCCGCCGCCGGCCTCGAAGTCCTCCGAGCCGCAGCCGCGCACGGCCATCACCATCTCCGAGACACTGCTCGACGGCAGCTTCGCCATCCCCAACGTCAAGCCCGGCAACTACTACATCATCACCGAGAAGCTCGGCTACCTCTCGCCTCTCGCCCAGCTCTCCCGCGAAGACCTCAACCACCCCACGCCGGAGACGGCCGCATTGATGACCCGGCTGCTGACTCCCGTCACTGTCATCGCCAACCGCACCACCTCCACCGAAGTCCGCCTGCTCAAAGGTGCATCTATCTCCGGAACCGTCCACTTCGACGACGGCAGCCCCGACGCCGGAGCCAACGTGGCGCTCTTCCGCAAGGACAAGCTGGGCAAGTGGACCGGCTTTCGCACCTTCAGAATCGCGCGTCCCAGCAACAGCACCGACGACCAGGGACACTACCGTATCAGCGGCCTGCCCGCAGGCGAATATCTGGCCATGACCGACCTTCAGCTCAGCAACATCGTCGTCGACCGCATCTTCTCCAACTCCGGCTACTCGAGTTCATCGAGTTCCCTCTATTCGCTCAACATCTACTACCCCGATAGCACCCGCCAACGCGACGCCAAGCCCATCAAGCTCGACGACGGCCAGGAGGCGAGCTCCATCGACATCGAGATTCCCCTCACCAGGCTCCACTCCGTCACCGGAACCGTCGTCGAGAGCGGCACCGGCCAGACCGTGAATGCGGCAAGCGTCGCCCTCATCTATCCCGACGACCACTCTCAGCTCGTCCGCACCCAGGTCGGCAAGGAAGACGGCCGCTTCCATTTTTACTTTGTCCCCGAAGGCTCCTATACCGTCAAGGTCACCAACGCCGAGCAGGTCGACCGTGAGGAGGTCCCAAGTTCGCGAGGCGTCTTCCCGCCGACCCATACCGTCGAGAAGAAGATCCGCGCCTACGGGAACGCGGAGCAGCCGCTGACCATCCAGAGCGACATGACCGGTGTCACCCTCGCCGTGCCCGACAAGGCCACCGTGCAGCCTGCGCACTGAATCGGAACCGGCAGCCTTTTACCACTCGACACCGCAAGCGCTTGCGCACTGAACGGGCATCCCGAACCGGGTAGCGGCCAAATACCTCCATTCAAATCATTCACTCTAAATGGTTTGAACCAGAGAGTCCCGTCGTGGCTGGTTAGGCCCCACAAGTGCTTTTTACTGAGGCGGGCCCAACTTTTCCAGCGGAGTTCTATATGAAAAAGGTGTGCAGCTTGCTAGCCATTGCCGTTCTCTGCCTCTCTGCCGGTTCTCTCTGGGCCGATGGAATCGGCACCGATGTAACCGGCTCGCTAACCTTCAACGGCGGCTCGACCAATTACTTCGACGCTGCAAACGGTTTCGTCCCCCCGGGCTACGGCAACAGCAGTGGATCGACGACCGTGACCATCGGCTCCGGGATTGAGTTCGGCTTCTCTGATTCGGTCAATCTCAATACCGCCGACTTCACCGGCTCGACCCTCACCATTACCAACGAGGTCCTCTCATCCAACATCGCCGGTTTACTCCAGATGATCTTTACCGATAGCGCATTTACCGGATTCACCCTGGCCTCGAACGATCTCGGCCTGACCTACAGCTTTACCGGCAATACGCTCACCATCGGCCGGGCCGAAGGAGAATACTCCGGCGTTCACTCCACGGTCTTCAACTACACCACCGCTGCCAGCCCCGTCCCGGAACCGAGCACGATCGTCCTTCTGGCGACCGGTCTGCTCGGCGCCGCAGGTGCAGTCCGCCGCAGATTGTCTGCATAGACAATATCGTTCCGATACAAAAAAGAAATGAGCCGGAGTGATCTCCGGCTCATTTCTTTGCGGCTCGGCTGAACCACTCACATGATGCGAAACCGTTCCCGCATCAGTCGCTGAAACCGCGGCTTCCAGATCAGGTCATACGCCAGCTCTTTGCCCGGAAACATGGCAAGCGCAGCCTTCCTGCTGTCGGCGATCATCTGCGATGCCTCGTCGATTGTCAGCGAGTTGTCCTGCGCAATCACCTGCATCACCATGTTCATCATTATCTGCATGCGCCGAATCAGCTTCTGCTCTTCGACCCGCTCGGCGACCTTCTCCGCCGCCCCCACGCCCGCAACCGCCACACCCGTCTCGCTCGTTCCCATCCGCGCCTCCCGCCGGAAGACCGGCCACCTATTAGATTCCTCAGCGCGGCCTGCGGATGCGAAGCCTCCAGCGTCCGGGCAGCATAGGAGGTTCTAATAGCGCTTCAGCTTCTTTTCCGGCACCGGCCCCTGACGTCCGTTCAGCAGCCAGTCGAGCCGGCTGCGCACGTCCTCCTCCCTGGCCTCGCCCATGATGCGCGTGACCACCTGACCTCGCTCATCGAGAATCAATGTCGCGGGGACGATCTCGCCCATCCCGAAGCGCTCCAGAAGCCCCACGTCGCCGCCCACCCAGGCATCGAGGCGAATCTTCTGCTCTGACAGATAAGGCCCCACCTTGGCACGGTCCTTCGGCTCGTCGATCGAGACCGCGACGAAGTGGACGTTCCTTCCCGCGAACTCCTCGTTCAGCTTCGAGAGCCGCGGCAGTTCATTGCGACAGGGAGCGCACCACGTCGCCCAGAAGCTGAGCACGACGATCTGGCCGCGCAATGCGGAGAGCTTCTGCGCGTGCCCGGCGAGATCTTTGAGCTTGAGATCGGGAACACCCTTCGCATCGGCAGGTCGAGCCGCCGCAAGACACATCGCGCACAACGCCAGCGACAATAGCTTCTTCATAGCACCCCTGTACCGGCTCGCCTTTTAGAAATGATGGGAGAGGCTGACAATCACCGTATAGTCGGCAAAAAAGGCATCGCCATTGGTCGTGTGATTTTTGATTTCAGGCACACTGGGCGGTCGATTGCGATACAACGCCCATGGGCCGTTGACGGACAGGACCGTGCGCCGGAAGTTGAACATGAAACCCGGATCGAGCGAGACGATGGCGCCGGGACGGCGGAATCCGTCGCTGTCACCGAGCAGATCGCGCACCGGCACGCCTTCGCCGCGAACGCCGAGGCTGACGGCCAATCCGCGCACCTTTGGAACACCCTGCGAAAGACCGGCGCGATAGAGGTACTGGTCGGTTACAGACATGAAGCCCTGCCCTGGCTGACTGCGAAAGGTAGCGATCTTATTCGTATTTTCCGGATTGAACAGGTACTGGCCTTCGAGGTAGACATCCGACCGCGACCAGAGCGCCTTGTACGCTTGCGTACCCAATACGAATCCCCATCCTCCATCGCCGGGTTGCATGGATTGGTCAGCGGTAGCCTTCACGATCTGCCCCTTATAAAGAGCCGAGCCAGTTGCATCGTTGATGCCCGTAGGTAGCTTGAGGGATGCGCTGACGGCAACATTTCCGCCGTTTTCCGTAGGCGGCCGAAAGATCCACGATTGCGCGCCGATCGTCATATCCCCCAGGCCGCTGACCTGAAAGATACCCATCGGCGGATAGATCTGGTCACGGGTGCCGTCAAAGACAGGAACGTCGGCGATCAGGCTCCAACGTGGCGAGAGCCGGTACGACACTCCGATATCAAAAATGTTTTGATGATTTTCAACCGCATTCGGTCGAGCAATCTCTCTTGTACCCTGAAAATACTTATTGGAGTTGAAGACGCGATAGCCTATATCGACAGTCAGGTTATGGATCGACCAACCACCGCTGCTGCCCACCGCATCACTCTTGACGAGTAAATCCATGGGACGCTGATTCGAATGGGCGGCAACGCATCCCTGGGCAATAGCGCGTCCACTGCCAACTGCCATTGCGACAAGAGCGAATAGCACACACAGTTGCTTTTTATCTTTCATAAGTCCTCCTTGTAGTGCCTGGCCTCAAGCCTCTGTTTTTGCAGAGCAGTTCAACGGATCAGCATCACTCTACTTTGAAGACGGAGCCTTGTCTTCGTCCTAAAGGTGGATACAAGAATCATGCCCTGGGGGCATGACTCTCCACGTCGCCCCCTGCTACCGTCCAGACGTACAAGTGAAAACGGCCTCGATTCTGAGGCTCTTCAGAGATCCCCCGCCAGTTTGTAACCCTTTACGGAGGCAGTTCGCATGAAAATCATGAAGAATGCGGTTGTAGGCACAATCACGCTCGTAGTTGCGGTCATTCCATTCGCAATCAGTTCACAGTCAGGCCTCGCGCAGGGCTGCGTCGCCGCTCACAGTCCGCAGCCGGTCATCTCCGGGCTCGACTCCATCAACCATCCCGGCTCGACCAACCTGCTGCACGGCCTCACCATCACCACCGGCTTCAGAACTTACAACTCCTTTCGCCACTACGTCGGCACGGTCTACCAGGAGCAGCGGGCAGAAAAACACAACGAGGTCCTCAACCATGTGAACCTCTACGACCTCTCGCTGAACTACCAGCTCAACCCGCGCTGGAGCGTCATCGCCAACATCCCCGGCATGAGCGCAACCCGCCACCAGCATGGCAACGTCAACCAGTACCGCTCCGGCGGCATCGGCGATGTCACCGTCGGCGCGCAGGCGTGGATCTGGCGGCCGCCCACCGAGAGCCACAGCAACATCGCGCTCTCCGCCTCGATCAAGCTTCCCACCGGCATCAACGACGCCAAGGGAACGACCATCCTGAGCGGCGGCCAGACCCAGACCCGCCCCTTCGACGAATCCATCCAGCCCGGCGACGGCACCTGGGGATTCTCGCTCGCGACCGTAGCCTATCGCGAACTCTACTTCCACACCTATGGATACTTCACGGGATCGTGGCTCTTCAGCCCGCAGGACACAACCGGCGTGAAGACCTTCCGTTCTCATCCCGGCGAAGAGATCAACTCCGCGACCGATCAATATCTGTGGCGCGGCGGCGTCTCCCGCGCCGTTCCCAAACTCCGCGGCCTCGCGCTCAGCTTCGGCGGACGCATGGAAGGCATCCCGGTGCGCGACGCCTTCGGAGCCAGCAACGGATTCCGCCGCCCCGGCTACGTCATCTCGATCGAGCCCGGGCTGATCTACTCCTACCGCCGCTATGAACTCAACGTCAGCGGCCCCTGGGCCATGGAACGCAACCGCAAGCGAAGCGTCACCGACATCGCGCACAACGCTCACGGCGACGCCGCGTTCTCTGACTACACCGTCATCGCCTCGCTCTCCCGCTCCTTCTAGGAAATTCTCCGTTTCAACGAGGCTCTGTTAAGGGCACGGCTTCAGCCGTGCCGCAAGAGCTTTTGTTGCAATGGGGCTTTAGCCCCTGAGGTACGTTTTAGCTGCATCCGAACCTTTCTCATCAACCTGTGTAAGGCCGTCCTGTCGGCTTGCGCACGGCTCGGCTTGCGCACGGCGCAGAAGACCGGCACTCGAGACAAACCCTGTAACTTACCTCTGCGCCCCCCAGAACCCGTCGCCGCGAACGTTATATCCGATGCGCACGGTATTGATCGAGAAAGGCTCGACCTCAACCCCAACCTGGCCATCGTGCAACGCCAACCGCGCGCCCGCACCCTTCAGGTCGTGCTCCATCAGGTCCGTCTCCACTGCCTCGGACGCGCCCGCTGGTACAGAAATCGTTGCCTTCGTCTTCTCTCCCGCCCACTCATAGAAGCGCAGGATCAGGCTGTTTCCGTCCTCGCTCTTCTTGAGCGCCGTCAGCACCAGATTGTTCGGCTTCACCTGGACGAAGGAGTGGGTCGCCGGCAACCCGCCCTGGTGCGACTCCGCCTGCGACGCCCGCAGCTTGTAGTTGAACTCGTACGCCCGCAGCTCCGTCTCCGCCTGCTTCCACGAACCTGCGTGCGGATAGAGAGAGTAGCTGAACTGCTGCCGTCCGCGATCCGCCGTCGGGTCCGGGTACGTCGGCGCGCGCAGCAGCGACAGTCTCAGCACGTTGTCCTTGGCATCGTAGCCATACTTCGAATCATTCATCAGGCTGAATCCATGCCTGCCGTCACCGAGATCGGCCCAGCGCAGCGCCGGAACTTCGAACTTGGCATCCTCGATGCTGTTGTTGCGCGTCGTAGGCCGCTCAATCGTTCCGTAAGGAATCTCGTAGGTCGCCACAGGACTTGAAGCGGCCAGCGGGAAGCTCGCCTTCAGCAGAACATGCGTCTCGTGCCAATCGATATCGTTCACCACGTCCACGCGCGGTAGCCCGGCGTAGAGCGTGATGTCCTGCACAAACCTCGACTTGCTCCAGTGACGCGTGATACGAATGACCTCGCGCAGCGGACCCCGCTCGATGGTCTCGATGCTGTCCAGCATCGTCAGGTCCGTTTTGTGATTCACATAGTCCGCGTCGATATTCCAGGCGTCCTCGATCCGGAGCGTATCGACCCCGGCCTGCGTGATATGCGTGCCCGTATCGACGAACGCCTGCAGCATGTTTCCGCACTGACCCGCGGCGATGCTCTCGAACTTCGCGGCCTTGTTGTAGAGGCTGGTGATGCAACCCGTCTTCGGGTCGAGCACCACGCGCACCAGTGAGTTTTCCATCGTCGTGCCGTTCAGCTTCAGATCGCTCGCAACCTTGCGTTGGCCGGAGACAGCATGAAGCACCGTGTAGCCAACCGACGGCACACCGTTAAGCTTCAGCAGCAGACGATAGGTATGCGTCCTTTCGTCCTTCGACAGAACCTGCATCAGCACGGGCCGGTTGTCGGCATCGAGCACGCTGATGCCGTTCGGCTCGGCCTGCGGCATCTGCACGCTGACCTCGGCCACATCGCTTCGCTTCCAGTTCAGCGTATTCCACACGATGATCGGAACGCCCGGATGCGCATTCGTATTGATGTGGCTATCCAGCTCCTTCAGCGCGTTACCCGTCGCCTCGTTCGCGGCCCAGTGGATCGCGTCATAGTCCTTCTGCGCGTCGAGATAGACCGCCGCAATCGCCGTTCCCGCGGCTACGTCGTGGAACTGATTGAACGATGCCTTCTTCCAGGCCTCCGTCAGTTGGCTCCCGGGATAGCTCAACCCACCGAGCCAAGCCAGCGAAGAGTACTTCTCGGCATTGAGCAGCCACTCTTCGCCGTGCCGCAAATTCGCCTTCTGCGCGGCCTGCGAGGTGTAGGTGCCGCGATGAAGCTCCAGGTAGATCTCGTCGTCCCATACCGGCAGGCTGATCTTGCCCGCGGGAGGCGTCGGAAGCTGCGTCTCGCCCGCGGCAAAGGTCCTGTAGTTCCACGTCGGCATACCGCTGGTCGCAATCCGCCCGGCCATGTCCTTGAAGAAGGCCTGCGAGGTGCGGAACTCGAGTCGAGGAAACACCCGGTCCGGCTCGCTCCAGTTCATCCCGTTCTCGATAGCCTCGCGCGCCGGCTTGATGTTGAGATGGCCGAGGCTCGGCCCAAAGACGTGCATCAGCTCGTTCTGTCCGGGGTTCAGCGTCACCGCCCTGGCGAGGTCCTGCGACATCTCGAGCGCCTCCGTCCCCTGCACGATATCGTGCGGAAAGTAGGAGAGAACCCGGCTGCCATCGGGAGCCTGCCACCAGAAGAGCTTCAACGGAAGCTGGTTGGTGTCGTTGTACCGCAGCTTCTGCGTAATGAAGTAATCGATCCCGGACTTCTTGTAGATCTGCGGCAACTGCCAGTCGTAGCCGAACGAGTCGACGTTCCAGCCCACCTTCACGTCCACGCCGAACTTCTGCTGAAAGTAGCGCTTGCCCAGCAGAAGCTGCCGCACCTGCGATTCACCGGCAGGCATATTGAGATCCGGCTCCACCCACATGCCGCCGACCAGCTCCCATCGTCCTTCTTTAACTCGCTGCTGAATCTCCTTGAACAGGCTGGGAAACTTCTCCTCCATCCATTCGTAGTACTGCGCCGACGACTGCGAGAAGGTGTAGCCGGGATACTCACGCATCATCTGCAGCGCGTTCTCGAAGGTAAAGTGAACCTGGTCGACCGCCTCGGACCACGTCCACAGCCACGCCGCGTCGATATGGGCATTGCCTGTCATCTGCACAAAATACTTCTTCAGAAGCGGCCGCAACGATTCAAGATCTGCCTGAGCCTTCTTGAGCGATGTATCGAAGCCCTGCTGATCGCCTTGATCGAGCGCCGCAATACTGACCGCGCTCGCAGCCCCGTCCAGCACCTTCTCCTGCGAGGCCAACGCGGTCGCATCCCGCGTCACCATCGGCAGCAGCTCCGACGCCGCAATCAACTCCGTCCTCACCACCTCGGGGTCCGGACGGCTCGCCGCAAAACGAACCAGCACCGGCGCTCTCTCAAAGTGCTTCCACTGCGCGGTCGGAGGCATGTTGATGGCGATCAGAACCTTGTCGCCCGGCTTCGCATTCTCCAGAAGAACTTGCCTGCCCAGGTGTGTTCCCTCGACGATTCGCTTGCCGTTGAAGTAGATCGACTCATACAGATATCCGCGCCCCGGGCCATCGCCCGCAACATCCACCTGAAAGGTGATGCCCGCGCCGGTCAGGTCGTACCCATGCAGCGTCTTCGGAATCTCCACCCATCGCCGCAGCCAGATCTCCTGGCGCGACGCCCGAAACGGAATGTGGACGGTCTTCCAGTCATCGGTCCGGAGCGCCGGACTAGCGCCCTGCGCCACCGCGCCTTCATGGTATTGCCAGTCGTCAGCCGGAATCGAGTTCAGCGTGTCCAGGCGCTCGATAGCCGCGTGGCCCTGCGCGGAAAACTGGTACGGTTTCGCAGCGCTCTGGGCCGCGAGAGGAACAACAGAGGCAACAGTGGCACTCAGAAAGAGTAGAACGGGAATCAGAGAAGTGCGTCGCATCGTGCCTCCGGGATAGAGAAAATATACAGGATGTATACGTTATGTGTACATAATCAGATGAAACCAATCGGCCGGGAAATATCCTTCCCGATCTTCAGAACTCCTCCGTTCTAAGATCCGCTCAAAAAGCTCTACGTCATCTCGACCGGAGCCGCGCGGCTTCATCGCGCGGCGCAGCGGAGAGACCCCTGTATTTTTCCTTTGCTCGTGAAATTTGCTTCTAAGCCGCCACTGCTTTCACCCTGCGCGCGCCCCACAATAACAAGAGCCCAATAAACAGATAGATCCCCGCCGTCGCGCTGATGCAGGCGCTCATGCCGTAGTGCGCCGCGCCCAGCGCAATCGAGACCGGCGCAAAGCCCGCGCCCAGCCAGCCCAGCGAGTTCAGCACCCCCGCCGCAACACCTCTCCGCTCGACGGGAACAACATCATAAAGACCGGCAAAGATGTTGGCGTCGTACAGCCCCTTGAAGTAGCCGAAGCCGACCATCGCCAGGATGAGAAACGGAACCGAGGTCGTCCATCCCGTCAGGAAGAGGAAGGGCACACCGCACAGCAGGCCCAGCGACTGCGTCAGCAGGCGTCCGCCCGTCATCCGCCGCACCAGCACATCCGCCAGCCAGCCTCCGGAGAGCACTCCCAGCACGGACGCGATCTGCAGATACACCGTGCTGTTCAACCCGGCCATCGAAAGACTCATATGAAATTTCTGGTACAGGAACGTCGGCATCCACGTCAGAAACACAACCGCCACAAAGTTCGCGCCGATGAAGACGAAGATCAGCAGCCGCACCATGCGGTTCCGGAGCACCTCGCGGAAGCCCTCCATCATGCCCCCTCCGGGGTGAGCATGAGCAACCGGCGACTGCGCCTCGTCCGCAGGCCCTTCAGATTCCGCAGCCTCGGACATGCCGCGAACCGGCTCGCGCAGCAGTCCCCACAGCAGCAGTCCGAGAATAATCCCGGCGATGCCGAAGAGCACAAAGCTCGATCGCCAGCCGTAGTATTCGCCGATGAATCCCGAGACCGCGCCCCCGGCGATGCTGCCCGCGTAAACGCTGGACTGGTGCAGCGACATGGCGCGGGAACGCGTGGCCGCGCCGTGATAGTCGCTGATCAGCGACATCGCCGCCGGAAAGTAAAAGGCCTCGCCCAGCCCGCCCAGCGCCCGGCAGATGGTCAACTGCATGTAGTTATGCGTCACCGCCGTCGCAGCCGTCACCACCGACCAGAAGATCAGGCCGCCCAGCACCAGCGTCTTTCGTGGAAGGCGATCGCAAAGCCAGCCCGCAAAGGGGCCGAAGATCGCGTACATCCACATGAAGGACCCGCCGATCACCCCCAGTTCGACATCGGAGAGATGCAGTTGCTCCTTGATGAGCGGGAAGACCGAGAAGATAGCCTGGCGGTCGGCATAGTTGAAGAAACAGACAAACCACAGCATGCCCACCACGAGCCACTTGTAGGACGAGCCTTGCCGGGTTGCCGAGGTCGATGTTTCAGTCATATCGGAATTCTGATTGCAGCTTCACCATGTAAGGTACGCGACGCTCAAACCATTGTCTTTTCCGCAGTTGCAGTCGCCTCGGCCATCCTGCAACCGGCGCGCGTCAGGCCGGTCACGGTTGCCGCCATGCCCTTTATAGCTCAGCCGAGGCACCCATGTCGACATAAAGGCGACAATCCTGTATATTTTATTCGGGCCCCCTCGGATCATCGCCCATCCGGTGATCCTGGCAAAGAAGATTCACAAGAAAGATTAAATGAAACCGCAGAGGAGCAACTGACCTTGAAAAAGGTATCCGGTATCTATGCTGCAGTCCTTACCCCCCGCCTTCCGGACGACAACGTCGACGTGGCCGCGCTCGACCACCTGATCACCTTCCTCCTGTCGAAGGGCATCTCGGCCTTCGCCATGAACGGAGCGACCGGCGAGTTCTGCCTGACCCAGCCCCGGCATCTTCGCATCATTCTGAGCACGGTTCAGAAGGCCGGCCAGGGCAAGGCGAAGATTCTCTGCGGAGTCGGAGCGCCCGGCAGCGCGCTTGCCATCGAGCTGGCCGCCATCGCGCAGCAGGAAGGCGCACACGGCCTGTTGCTGCCCATGCCCTGCTTCTTCCCCTACCAGCAGGAGGACCTCGACCTCTATTGCAGAGAGGTTGCGGGCAGCACGGAGCTTCCGGTCATGCTCTACAACCTGCCCCAGTTCACCTCCGGCCTCAGCAAGGAGACGGTTCGCGCCCTCATCACCGAGGTACCGAACATCATCGGCATCAAGGATTCGAGCGGCTCGCTCGACATCCTGCGCGACCTGACCGAACACGGCGTCGATGCCTGCCGCATCGTCGGCAACGACAACGTCCTGGCCCAGGCGCTGATCGAAGGCGTCTGCGACGGCGTCGTCTCCGGAGTAGCCTCCGCGGTGCCCGAGTTGATCCGCGATCTGTACGATCACCGCGAGCAGACCGACTCCGACGAGTTCCGCCGCGCCTCGCGCCTGCTGAACGAATTTATCGCCCAGTTAAGTCCCTTTCCGACGCCTTGGGGGCTCAAGTGGATCGTGGAAGCGCGCGGAGTCGCTCCGGCAACCTTCTCGCAACCGGTCACCGCGCACCGCATCGCTCAGAGCCGGCAGATGGCCGCATGGTTCGGGGAGTGGTTCCCATCTGTCGCAGACACACCCACGCCTCGATAGCCGATTTCAAAATCCGGCACATCCCGTTTAGGGAGCCTCCGATTAAGTCACGCAGGGTTAAAAGCACTGCTTCACAGGCTGCGGGAAAGCACCGGTTTTGTTAAGGACACGGCTTCAGCCGTGTCGAAAGTGCTTTGTTTGCCATGGGGGGGCTTTAGCCCCTGAGGTACGGTTTTTCAGTGCATCCGGAATTTTTTCTCGGCCTGTTTAGCCCTGCCGTAAGTGATTCCCCCGCAATGCGGCTTTCGCCGCTGAGGGCATACTCGGAGACTTAATCAGACCTGCCCTGGAAATCAGGCCGCCCTCCTCCAGCGCCCTAAAAAACCAGGTGCTCCGCTATGTCGATGCTGGCCAGCGACACCTCGCGCTCCCAGTGGTCGAAGCCCTCCAGCCGCTCGCGCGCGCTCGCCTGAATATGTTCCGAGAGCAGCTTCTGCGCCCGTTCCGCATCCTGTTCCAGCACCGCCTGCAGAATCTCCCGATGCTGCCTGTGGATCAGTTCAAGCTCGTCGCGCTTGTGCCCGCTTCTCTGGATGCCGAAGATTCGAATCATCAGCCGCGTATCGTTGACGACCTTCAGGATGCGGATATTCGCGGCCATCCGGATGAGCAGCGCATGAAAGCCCAGGTCCGACACCATGAACCGCCGCATCTGTTCCGCGTTCAGCTCTTTCTTCCCCGAAGACTTCAGCTCCTTCAACAGGATCTGCGTCTCGTCGATCAGGGTCTCCAGCCGCTCCTTGTCCGTGGGGCGCATCACATTGCGAGCCGCGCGGCCTACCGCAAAGACCTCCAGCGCCTCTCGCAGCTCATAGAGGTCCACGATGCCCTGCCGGGTCAACTGAGTCACGACGATGCCGCCACCTGTGCTTAGCTCCAGCAACCCCTCGGCCAGCAGTTGCCCCACCGCCTCGCGCACCGGCGTGCGGCTGCTTCCCAGCTCCTTCGAGAGGGCAAGCTCGGAGATCAGGCTCCCGGCGGCAAGTTCTCCGGAAGCAATCTTCTTTTGAATAAGGAGATAGGCCTTCATTCGTACAGAATGTTTTGGCCCTTCGTGGTGAGTATGAGAGCGTCGCGGCACAAGCGAAAGTCTATCGCGGCATGTATTAAATATCAATGCCATTGTCGACATATCGAGCACGTTTCAAAATAATTTCTCCGCACATGCGAACGAGGCATCGGCGATGCCGCAAAAGAACACGTCATCTCGACCGGAGCCGCGCAGCCTCATCGCGCGGCGCAGCCTCATCGCGCGGCGCAGCCTCATCGCGCGGCGCAGTGGAGAGACCCCTGTCTTTCTCCTTGCTCTCGATACAGCCCGCTCCAGGAGTCTCTGCTGTAACTTCAATCTTGTAAGGACACGTCTTTAATAGGCCGCGGAGAAACTCCGGCTCTGTTAAGGGCACGGCTTCAGCCGTGCCGTAAATGCTTCGTTAGCAACGGGGCTTTAGCCCCTGGGGTGCGGTTTTTCAGTGCACGCGGAATCTTCCGCAGCGCCTTTAGCCGCTGGGGATTCTTCCGCGACCTAATCAGCACGTCGTTAAAATAAAAAATCGGCAAAATAAAAAATCGGCCTCAACCACTCTGAGCCGGCCGAACTTTCGTTCGAACCGGAACCGAGGGATGAGGCCGAGCAGGAATTTCTTAAAAAGTGAACTTGCCGGACAACTGGATCACGCGAGGAAGATTCGATTGATCCGAAACTCCCGCGATCTTGCCGAAGTTTCCGCTGTTCGCATCCGTCGTCGGTCCCTTGAACCACTGCGGCGTATTGGTCAGGTTGAGGAAGTCGGCCCGCAGCGTAAAGCTGAGAGCGTCCTTGATCCTCGACTCCTTCATCAGGCTGGCATCGAGGTTGCGGATCGGAGGATTCCTCACCGAAGACCAGTAGGTCGACCAGGTCTGCAACGTGTCCGACGGACGCGTCTTCCACACCGGAGTCTCTCCCGACTCGCAGTTCTGCGTCCCGCCGTTGCTCAGTTCCGTACAGGTATTGAACCACCGCTTCAGGTTCGCATTCGACAGCTTGGGGCTGACTCCCGTCGGAATCGCGTTCGTCGCCGAAAGCAGCGGGAAGCCGCTCTGCATACGCGCCAGCGCGCTGATCCTCCAGCCGCTGATCATCGTGCGGATCACCGCGGGGGTGCTCGCGCCGAACCTCTGGCCGCGGCCGAACGGCAGGTCGTAGACGCCGTTGATCTGGATGCTGTGAGCGACGTCGTAGCCCACGATCACCTTCTCCGGTCTCGCGTCCTGCGGGTTTGCGAACGATGTCTGCCCCAGCGTCTTCGAGTAGGTATAGGAGACGCTGGCGCTCGCGCCGCTCGTCACCTGCTTCTGAAACAACGTCTGCAGCGCGTTGTAGGAGGAAGATCCGACCGAATTCGTCTGCTGGTTGATGCCGAGGAACTGCGGATACGGGCGAAGAAGCTGCCGCCGCTGAATGGTCTTCCCGTTCAGCGACGTTCCCGGCAGCAGTCCGCTGAAAGGATTGGTTACGCTCGCAGACAGATACGCCGTTCCCTTTGCCAGATCGCTTGCAGAGACCTCGTTCACCA
Source organism: Acidobacteriales bacterium 59-55 (assembly GCA_001897435.1). Taxonomy (GTDB): domain Bacteria; phylum Acidobacteriota; class Terriglobia; order Terriglobales; family Acidobacteriaceae; genus Edaphobacter. The sequence goes on from MKSV01000003.1 coordinate 90,030, forward strand.
TCTTGTCCACGCCGAGCGCGCTCGTATGGCTTCCCACATACGCCGCCGATGCAATCACCCTCCACGGCAACTCCCTCTGCACTTCGAGCGAGAACTGCTGCGTCCACGGCTGGTGACGGCGCGGGTTGGCGTAGGTCAGCGACTGCCCCAGCCCCGCGGCCAGGCCGAGCGAACTTCCCACCGGCTTCAAAATGCCGTTGGGAAATGGATTCGTCAGCGTGTCCTGCGGAATGCCCGCCGTAACCGAGGTGACCATCGCCGTCTGCTGGCTGAAGCCGGGAGCGTTGCCGGGATCGTCGAAGGTCTGCGAGTACACCAGGCCGTATCCTCCGCGCAGCACCGTCTTGTCGTTCAGCCGGAAGGCAGCGCCCAAGCGCGGCCCGAAGTTGTTCCAGTCGTTGTCGAAAATGCCACGCGGAGCGCCGTTGACCCCGGCGTAGATCAGGCCGCCCTTGAGGTCGAGCCCCGGCACCTGCAACGGGCTTGCCGTCGTCGTGTCGAAGCCGCGGGCTACGGCATTGTGCCGGTCCGTCATCGGCGTCAGCACATCCCAGCGCAGGCCCGCATTCACCGTCAAACGGTCCGACACGTGAATGTCATCCTGAATGAAGGCCGAGATCATCTTCTGCTGCCGCGCCTCGGTCGTATTCACATCGATGTATCCCGACTGCGGTGTGCCCAGCAGAAACGATGCGATCGAGCTTCCGGAATAGGAGTTGCTTGCATTCGGATCGCTGCCGGTAAAGATCGTATTGAAGGTGAAGTTGCCCGAGCTGAAGCCCTGGTTGATGACATAAACCCGGTTCAGATAAAACTCGCCGCCGACGCGCAGCGTGTGCCGCCCAGCCTGCTTGTACAGAAGTCCCTGGAACGCATTGCCCTGCGACAAGGGGCTGATCCCCTGCGGCTGCGCGCCCGCGCCGCCGTAACCCGTCCAGAGCATGTTGGGAACGTTGTCAACGGCCTCGCCCGCAAATGTATCGGAGAAGCCGAGATTGCCCAGTCCGATACCGATTCCCTGATAAGCCCCATTGCGTACAAGGTAGCGTTCCAGGCCGAGACGAAGATCGAGCGTCATCGACGGGCTCAGAATATGCGTCATCTGCACCGTGGCGTTGTGATTCTCGCGGTTATAGAGCGCATTCTTGGTCGTGTCAAACGGATTGACCTTGCTCGTCGTCGAATAGATGAACTGCCGCGACTCCGAGAGCTTGTTCCGCGAGTAGCGCACAAACATGCGCGTCGCCGGTGTCGCCGCATAGTCCGCCCTCGCCACCCAGCTATCGAAGAGATCGGTAAACTTCCGCGATCCCGGCCCATTGACCAGGTTGTTGAGGTTCGTGACTGAATTGCCGGCCGTATTGCCCTCCGGAATCCCCGCCAGAACCTTCACCGCCACCGGGTTCAACATGCTCTGCGGAATGATGTTTCCGGGAAACGGGTCGCGAACATATTTTCCATTCACGAGCCGCGTCGAATACGGATTGTAGATCGTCTTCAGCAGCTTGTTGCCGGCTTGATCCACGCCATAGTACGTCTGCGAAAAATCGCCCGTCCGCTCCAGGCTGGTCGGAACCGAGGTCACAAAAGGATCGGGAACAAACTGCCGCAGCTCTTCATACGCAAAAAATCCGAAGAGCTTGTTCTTCAGGATCGGACCGCCGATCGAGCCGCCAAACGTATTGATGTGCGAAGCCCCGCGCGGCGTGCCGGTACGGTTTGAGTTATACGTATTGGCATTGAGAACCGTATTCTGGAACAGCTCATACGCGGAGCCATGAAACCGGTTTGTTCCCGACTTCGTGGAGACGTTGACGATGCCGCCCGACGTCCAGCCATACTGCGCATCGTAGACCGAGGTCTGCACGCGAAACTCCTCCGTCGCGGAGACGGGAGGAACGTAAGCCACCGTGCTCGACTGCGAAAGCGTGGACGTTCCATCCACCAGTACCTGGTTCCCGGCGGGCTGGCCGCCGTTGATCGACATCCCCGACGATCCGGACGTATCGAAGGCCCGCAGCCTCTGCGCTCCCGCGGTCACCGCCACGCCCGGCGCCGACCATGCCTGCGCGAAGATATTCTGCCCCTGCAGCGGCGTATTCTCAACCCTTTTGTTCTCGATCGTCATGCCGCGATCCGCCGATTGCGCGTTGATCAGGTCGGGCGCCGCGCTCACCGTCACCTCTTGTGTCACGGACGCGACCGGCAGCGTGATATCGAGGTTTGTATTCTGAGCCATCGAGATCGTCATTCCCGTCTGCCGTACCGTGGAGAAGCCATCCTTCTTCACGATGACGTCATACCGTCCCGGATTCAGAAAGGGAATCTGGTAGCGTCCACTGCTGTCGGTCTCGACTGCATGATTCGTTCCGTCCTCGGTGGAGTGGGCCGTCACCGACGCGCCGCTCACGCTTCCACCCTGAGAATCCGTGACCGTACCCGACGCGGTTCCGCGGAAGTCCTGCGCAAGCGCAGTTCCAAAACAAAGACACAGACACAAGGCAAGTCCTGCAATTCGACGCATGATGATGGTCCCCCTGACGCATATTGAATGTCGACATATAATATTTATTAAGCATTCAATAATTGTCAACACTATAAAATTTAATTGTCGTCGTGAAACAATTTTAAAAAATCGTCCCATTAAATACTGTGTGTGCGATTGTCTACAAATTATTTCCACAGTGTCGAGTTTACTTCTATTGCGCTTGCACTTGTGTGAAGCACAGGTCAAAATCGCCGCCGCAGCGAAAAGCGCAGAACTTCCGCCGCACGCACCGATACCCATCGGTGCAGAGTCTTGTTCTCTTTCTTGGTTGTCACTCCGTAGCGCAACGGAGGAATCCGCGGCTTTCTGATTAAGCGGGACTCGTTAAGGGCACGGCTTTAGCCGTGCCGCAAATGCTTCGTTTGCAATGGGGCTTTAGCCCCTGAGGTGCGCTTTTCCGAACTTTTCCGCAACTGTTTAGCCGCTGAAGGAAAGTTCGAAGACTTAATCGGACCTTCCCTGATGAACGAAGAGAACGCCCTCTGTCGAAACGAAAGCGGCAATCGCCTACTTGCGCTTCCAGCGAACCCCGTCCTTGGAGTCTTCGATCAGGATCCCCTTGGCCAGCAGATCGTTGCGAATCGCGTCGGCGCGCGCAAAGTTGCGCGTCTTCTTCGCCTGCGTCCGCTCGGCGACTAGAGCGTCGATCTCCGCATCGCCCAGCGACAAATTCGCCACCAGCTCCGGCGCAGCCTCGCCGAGCCGCCCCTCCGCCTCCGCCCAGGCCAGCGCCGCCCGCGTCAGCGCGGCATCGCGATCTTCAAGAACCGCGAAGACACCATCAAAGAGATCGAGCACGCGCAGAATCTCCGCGACGTTCGCCGCGCGCAGCGTTCCCGCATCGGCCGCCGCGTTGGCGGCGCGCACCAGCTCGAAGATCGCGGCTCGCGCCTCGGCCGTATTCAAATCGTTGGCCAGCGATGCCGTATAGCCCTGCTCGGCTTTGGCCGTCGCCGCGACAATCTCCTCGTTCAACCCCTCGGCAAAGCCGCCCTTCAACATACGCTGGTGAAACGTCCTCAGCCGGTCGATGGCGTTGGTCGACTCCGCGAGACTCTCGAAGGTAAAGTTCATCTGGTGCCGGTACGGCACCGAGATCAGCAGAAAACGAATCGCCGATGCGCGATAGCCCTTCAGCAGAAGATCGCGGAGCGTATAGAAATTCCCCTCCGACTTCGACATCTTCTTACCCTCGACCAGAAGGAAGCGCACATGCATCCAGTGCCGCGCAAACGTCTTGCCGCTGGCCGACTCCGACTGCGCAATCTCGTTCTCGTGGTGTGGAAACATCAGGTCTTCGCCGCCCGCGTGCAGGTCGAACGTATCGCCCAGAAACTTCGTCGCCATCGCCGAGCACTCGATATGCCAGCCCGGACGCCCCGAGCCCAGCGACGTCTCCCAGTGCTGCTCGCCCGGCTTGACCGCCTTCCACAGCGCAAAGTCCCGCGCCGCGTCCTTCTCGTACTCATCGACGTCGACCCGCGCCCCGTCCTCGATGCCCTCGAAGTCCTTCTTCGAAAGTTTGCCGTACTCCGGGAATCGGGCAATCCGGAAGTACCAGCTCCCGTCCTCGGTCTGATAAGCGATGTCTCTCGCCGCCAACTTCTCGATCAGTCCAACCATATCCGGAATACAACTGGTTGCATGAGCCACCAGCTCCGACCGTTGAATGCCGAGCGCGTCCAGGTCTTCAAAGAATGCCCGCTCGAACTTGGCCGTGTATTCGCCGATCGGCACGCCGGCGGCGGCGGCGTTGCGGATGATCTTGTCGTCCACGTCGGTCACGTTCATTACGTGCTTGGTCTCGATGCCCTGCTGCCGCACAAACCGCCGCAGCACATCGACCTGTAGAAAGGTGCGGAAGTTGCCGATGTGGCCGTAGTCGTAGACCGTCGGCCCGCAGCAATACATGCGCAGAGCGGGCGCGCCCACCGGGGCCAGCGCTTCGATCTTTCCGCTCAGAGTATTAAAGAGTTCTATCGTTGCCACTTGCGCTCAATCCTGCCGCAGCCGAGCGCGTAGCGCGGTGCAGACTGCTCTCCTTGGAATCCCTGTCGATTTTATCCGATACGCGGCCAGTTCCGGGCGAAAACGGACTTTATGCCTGTCCCAGCCGAAGCTGCGGAGTCGCCGCCAGATCCTCCGACGCAAAAGCGCCCGCCACGAACTTCGGCCACGCCGCCGCCGCGATCATCGCCGCATTATCGGTAGAAAGCGCCAGCGAAGGAAACGCCACCGGCAGCCCGCGACGATCCGCCTCCGCCTGAAAACGTCTGCGCAACTCGCTGTTCGCCGCCACTCCCCCTGACACCACTACGCCCCGCGCCCCAAACGCCTCCGCCGCGGCAAAGGTCTGGCGCAGCAGATTGCCCACCACGGCATATTGAAACGACGCGATCAGGTCCAGCGTCTGCGCATCGCAAAGTCCAGCCACCGCTTCGATCCCCGGCTTCTCCCCGCCCATCGCGGCAAGCGCCCTGCGCCGCGCTTCGACACTCTCCCGCATCGCGTGCGTCTCGACATAGCGCAGCACGGCAGTCTTGATCCCGCTAAAGGAAAAGTCGAACGTCGGCCCGCCCGAAGACGCCGGAGCCTTCTTATTCGGCATCGAAATCCCCTCGCGATGCGGCCTCGGCTTAATCTGGCCAAAATGAAAAGGCACCGCCCTCGGATTCCCCCGCACCGCCAAAGCATCCATCCACGGCCCGCCCGGATACCCCAGCCCCAGCAACTTGGCCACCTTGTCGTAAGCCTCGCCCGCCGCATCATCCACCGTCCGGCCCACATTGCGATAGCTCCACGCGCCCTCGTCACTCTGCGTCGCCAGATCTCGCTTTTGCGTCGCCAGGTATAGATGCGTATGCCCCCCCGAAACCACCAGCGCCAGCAGCGGCAACTCCATCGCCTCTTTCAAATCCTGCCGCGCCTCCATCAGCACCGCATGAATATGCCCCTCCAGATGATTCACCCCGATCAGCGGCTTCCCGATCCCCCACGCCAGCGCCTTGGCATACGTGATCCCCACCAGCAGCGCCCCCGCCAGCCCCGGCCCCTCCGTCACCGCCACCGCATCCAGATCGCCAAACCCCACGCCCGCCCGCGCCATCGCCTCCCGCACTACAGGGACGATGTTGCGCAGATGCTCCCGCGAGGCCAGCTCCGGCACCACGCCGCCGTAGTTGGCATGAAGCGAGATCTGCGAAGCCACCACGTTCGACAGCGCCGCGCTCCCCGCCTGAACTACCGCCGCCGCCGTCTCGTCGCAGGAGCTTTCGATGCCCAGAATCAGGCCCGTTCCGCCGTTATCGCCCATATCCTTATCATAGGTGACAGCCATGCCCAGTCCGGCCAACCCGCGCTACAACGCCGCCCGCGACATCGTGCTCAGCCTGCGCGCCGCGAGCCATCAGGCCTTCTTCGCCGGCGGATGCGTCCGCGACCTCCTGCTCGGCCACCAGCCGAAGGACTTCGACGTAGCCACCAGCGCCACGCCCGAGGTCGTACAAAAGCTCTTCCCCAAAACCCTCGCCGTCGGCGCGCACTTCGGCGTCATCCTCGTCTGCCACGAAGGCGGCGTCACCACCGAGGTCGCCACCTTCCGCCACGACGGAGCCTACAGCGACGGCCGCCGCCCCGACGCCGTCCGCTTCTCCACCGACGCTCGCGAGGACGTTCTCCGCCGCGACTTCACCATCAACGGCATGTTGCTCGACCCCGTAGCCTTCGAGGCCACCGGCGATGCCGCTGCCGCAACCGTCGATTTCGTCGGCGGCCGCGACGACCTCGCCGCGAAGATCCTCCGCGCCATCGGCGATCCCTCCCTGCGCTTCGCCGAAGACAAGCTGCGCATGTTGCGAGCCATCCGCTTCGCCGCGCGCCTTAACTTCGAAATAGACCCGCGCACCCTCGCCGCCATCCGCCACGCCGCCGCCGGGATCGGCCAGGTCAGCAGCGAGCGCATCCGCGACGAGCTCACCCTCATGCTCACCGAAGGCCGCGCCCGCCGCGCCTTTGAGCTGCTCGACACCACCGGCCTCCTCCATCAAGTTCTGCCCGAGGCCGTGCGAATGCACGGCGTTCAGCAGCCGCCGCAGTTCCATCCGGAGGGCGACGTCTGGACGCACACCATGCTGCTGCTCGAAGCCCTGCCGCACGACGCATCCCCTACGCTCGCCTGGGGAGCGCTGCTGCACGACATCGGCAAGCCCGCGACCTACCGCGCTCCCAATCCCAACGACCCCAGCGACCGCATCCGCTTCAACGGCCACGTCGAGGTCGGCGTCCGCATCGCCGAGACGGTCCTCAGCCGCCTGCGCTTCTCCAACGACGACACCGCGCAGATCGTCGCTCTGGTCAAAAACCACATGCGCTTCGCCGACGTCCTCCAGATGCGCGAATCCACGCTCAAGCGCTTCCTTCGCCTGCCCCGCTTCGACGAGCACCTCGCCCTCCACCGTCTCGACTGCAACGCGGCACACGGCGACCTTACCCTCTACGACTTCGCCAAACAACACTACGAAACCGCGCCCGCCGAGCAGATCCAACCCAAGCTCCTCGTCACCGGCCGCGACCTCATCGCTCAGGGCTATCGTCCCGGCCCGCAGTTCAAAGCCATGCTCGAAGCCGCCGAAGACGCCCAGCTTGAAGGCCGCGCCACCACCCCCGAAGAAGCCATAACCATCGTCCGCAAAAACTTCGGCAACCCGTCCACAAGCTAATATCCCGCTCATCCGCTCAACACCTCATCTCGCCACATCTCATCTCGACCAAAACTCATCTCGGCCAAAACTCTAAAACACGTCATCTCGACCGGAGCGAAGCGGAGTGGAGAGACCCCTGTATTTGTCGTTGTTCTTGTCCTTGCCGTCCTATCCATCCACATCGCTCATCCGTCAGAACAGTCTCTGCACGAGTTCCGGCCCAACGCTCTATCTCCTCGCCGCACAGTTTCCCAACGGAGGCTGGCCACAGGTCTGGCCGCTCGAAGGCGGCTATCACGATGCCATCACCTACAACGACAACGCCGTCATCGAATCCCCCGAGACGCTGACCGCCATCTCCGGAGCCGATCATCCGGGCCACCTTCAACCCACGTTGCCCGGCGCGTAAAATGACGCATGGCAGCCAGCGTCCATGACGTCCTCCTCATCGGTGCAGGCATGGCCGGACTCGCCGCCGCCAACTCCCTTGCCAGCTCCGGCCTGCGTGTTCTTCTCCTCGAAGCGCAGCACCACATCGGCGGCCGCGTCCTCACCCGCCGCATCGGCGACGAGGTCATCGAGCTCGGCGCGGAGTTCGTCCACGGCCGTCCTCCCGAGCTCTGGTCGCTCATCGAAGAGGCTGGCCTCACCGTCCGTGAACGCGAAGGCGCGCGCCTCAGCTTCCATCACGGCGCACTCCACAGCGACGACAAAAAAATAGACGACACCTTCCAGCCGCTCGAAGACCTGAAAAACTTCGACGGCCCCGACCTCAGCTTCGCTGAATACCTCAATCGCAAGCCCTTATCGCCCGAACAGCGCGGCGCCCTCATCGGCTACGTCGAGGGCTTCAACGCCGCCGACCACAATCAGATCAGCACCGCCTCGCTCGCCGCCCAGCAGAAGGCCGAAGGCGCCGTCGACGGCGACCGCCTCTATCACGTCGTCGGCGGCTACGATCAACTGGCGCACTATCTCGCCGGCCGCATCACCGACCGCCGGGGCAGCATCCGTCTCGGCGAGCGCGCACGAGAGATTCGCTGGCGATCCGGCCGCGTCACCGTCCTCACCGGCAACGACAGCTTTACCGCTCCGCAGGCAGTCATCGCCGTCCCCCTCGGCGTCCTGCAAAGCGAGCGCATCCTCATCTCGCCCCGGCCCGACGCCGCTCTCGCCGCTGCGGCCGAGCTGCGCATGGGCAGCGTCTGCCGCTTCACACTGCTCTTTCGCAAGCGCTTCTGGGCTGACCGCGCTCCGCAGCCGGATCTCAACGAGCTGAGCTTCCTCTTCGCCTACGACCAGATGCCGCCCGTCTGGTGGACGCCTCATCCCGAACCCGGCAACGCCATCACCGGCTGGATCGGAGGCCCGCGCTCCACCGCGCTCGCCTCACTCGAGCCTCGCGCCCTTGGCCGCCTCGCGTGCGCAACCCTCGCCCGCATCTTCCACATCGACACTCACGAGGTGCAGGAACAACTGCTCGGCTGCTACACCCACAACTGGCAGAACGACCCCAATATTCTCGGAGCCTACAGCTACGTCGCCGCCGGTGGCATGGACGCCTCCCGCCGCATGACCGAACCGCTCGCCGACACGCTCTACTTCGCCGGCGAGCACACCGACGTCACCGGCCACTGGGGCACGGTCCACGCCGCCATCCGCTCCGGCCTCCGCGCCGCCCGCCAGATCCTCAATACCTGAACCATCCGACACAGCAGAAGGGCACGCACAGGTCCAGCCTTCCTTGTTTTGTCATTCCGGCTGAAGCCGCGCGGCCCATGGAGCCATTTCCCCTCAGATCCAGCCTTCCTTGGTTTGTCATTCCCGAAGGGAATCCGCGGTTTGCTCGAATCCCCAAGGCTCGTCTGGAGGAGACCCCCTCTAAGGAATCTCTGATTAAGTCCCGCATTGTTAAGGGCACGGCTTTAGAGCCTGTCCTGAGCAGGGTCGAAGGATGCCATCAGTGCCCTGTCTGCAATGCGGCTTTAGCCGCTGAGGGAATGTTTGAAGACTGAATCAGACCTTCCCTAAAAGCACGTCATCTCGACCGAAGGCCCGCAGGGCCGCAGCGGAGAGACCCCTGTATTGGCTGTTGCCGTTGCAGTTGCTGTTGCCGTTGCTGTTGCCCTTGCCGTTGTCGTTGCTGTTGCTGTTGCCCTTGCCGTTGTCGTTGCCGTTGCTGTTGCCGTTGCTGTTGCCCTTGCCGTTGTTGTCGCTGTTGCCGTTGCCGTTGCTGTTGCTGTTGCGCTTGCCTCTAGGTACGCCAAGGCTTCAGCCTTGGCCCTCTACAGCCAGCCACAAAACAGGGGCTTCAGCCCCTGGGGTATGCCTTCCTCGACCGGACCGCGCGCAGCCAGCGGCAGGCCACGCGCCCTGGCACGGCCCCCGGAAAACGCCTACCATGCTCTCACGCATCACAGGCTCCGAGGGGGCGCGATGAAACCGTTACTCAACACTCCTGCCGATCACACACCCAACACCCAGCTCACCATCGACGGCCTTCCCATCCCCATCCGCTCCGGCGAGCTGCTGATCGACGTCCTCAACCTCTACGCCAAAACCCGCAATCTCAAGCCCACACCGCAGGTCTGCTACCACCCGCAGATGGGGCCCATCGAGACCTGCGACACCTGCATGGTCAAAGTCAGCGCCGCCGCAGGGCAGCCCGCCATCTTAGCCCGCGCCTGCTCCACTCGCGCTCTCGCCGGCATGGTCGTCGAGACCGCGGGCGAAGCCGTCGACATCGCCCAGCGCGAGGCCTTCGACCGCATCCTCCAGAACCACATGCTCTACTGCACCGTCTGCGACAACAACAACCAGAACTGCACCGTGCACAACACCACCGCTCTGCTCGACGTGAAGCACCAGTCGCGCCCCTTCACCCCCAAGCCCTACCCGCAGGACCACTCCAACCCTTTCTATCGTTACGATCCCGACCAGTGCATCCTCTGCGGCCGCTGCGTCGAGGCCTGCCAGAACGTTCAGGTCAACGAGACCCTCTCCATCAACTGGGAGAGCGACCACCCCCGTGTCCTCTGGGACGGCGGCGAAAAGATCGACGGCTCCTCCTGCGTCTCCTGCGGCCACTGCGTCACCGTCTGCCCCTGCAACGCGCTCATGGAAAAGTCCATGCTCGGCCACGCCGGCTATCTCACCAACCTTCCCGGCAAGGTCCTCGACGACATGATCGACGTGGTCAAGGCCATCGAGCCTCCCATCGGCTACGGCCCCATCCTCGCCCTCTCCGAGATCGAGTCCGAGATGCGCCACGCCCGCGTCAAGCGCACCAAGACCGTCTGCACCTACTGCGCCGTCGGCTGCAGCTTCGAGGTCTGGACGCGCGACCGCCATATCCTCAAGATCGAGCCGACCCACGGCCCGGCCAACGGCATCTCCACCTGCATCAAGGGCAAGTTCGCCTGGGGACATATCAACTCCGACGACCGCCTCACCAAACCTCTGCTGCGCGACGGCGACAGCTTCCGCGAGATCACGTGGGAAGAGGCGCTCGACATCGTCGAAAACAAATTCAAGCAAATTAAAAACACCCACGGCCCCGACGCGCTCGCCTTCATCGCCTCCTCCAAGTGCACCAACGAGGAGAGCTTCCTCATGCAGAAGCTCGCCCGCGCCGTCGTCGGCACCAACAACGTCGACAACTGCGCCCGCTACTGCCAGAACCCCGCCACCATGGGCCTGCAGCGCACCGTCGGCTACGGCGGCGACTCCGGCTCCATCGCCGATATCGAACAGGCCGCGCTCGTCGTCATCGTCGGCGCCAACCCCGCCGAGAACCATCCCGTCCTCGCCACCCGCATCAAGCGCAGCCACAAATTCCGCAACCAGCGGCTCATCGTCGCCGACCTCCGCAAACACGAGATGGCCGAGCGCGCCGACATCTTCTTCCGCCCCAGGCCCTCCACCGACGCCGTCTGGATGAACGGCGTCGCCCGCTACATCCTCGACCACAAGCTGCACCAGCCCGCGTTCATCAGCCAGTGGGTCAATCACTTCGACGAGTACGCAAAATCTCTCGAACCTTATACGCTCGCCTACACCGAGCGCATCACCGGCATCCCCCAGGACACCATCATCACGGTCGCCAACGAGATCGCCGCCGCCGGCAGCGTCTGCATCCTCTTCGCCATGGGCGTCACCCAGCACTGCGGCGGCTCCGACACCGCCACCAGCCTCTCCAACCTGCTCCTGCTCACCGGTAACTACATGCGCCCCGGCACCGGAGCCTATCCCCTGCGCGGCCATAACAACGTCCAGGGAGCCAGCGACTTCGGCTCCATGCCCAACGTCTTCTCCGGCTATCAGAAGGTCGACGACGAGGCCATCCGCGCCAGGTTCGCGGCCGACTGGGGAGTCGCCCTTCCCACCACCCCCGGCAAAGACAATCACCAGATGATCGACGCCATCCTCGATGGCACGCTCAAGGCCATGTACATCAAGGGCGAAGACACCATCACCTCCGACTCCAACGCCAACTACGTCGCCTCCGCTCTCTCGAAGCTCGAATTCCTCATCGTCCAGGACATCAACTTCTCCGAGACCTGCCGCTACGCCGACCTCGTCCTGCCCGCCGCCGCCTCGCTCGAAAAGGAAGGCACCTTCACCAGCACCGAACGCCGCATCCAGCGCATCTACAAGGCGCTCGATCCCATCGGCGAATCCAAACCCGACTGGGAGATCCTCCAACTCATCGCCAACCGCCTCGGCGGCAACTGGAAGTACAGCCATCCCTCGGACGTCATGGACGAGGTCGCCCGCCTCACCCCCATGTTCGCCGGCGTCAGCTACGAGCGGCTCGAAGGCTTCAAGAGCCTGCAATGGCCCGTCGACAAGGACGGCAAGGACTCGCCTGTGCTCTTCACCGAGAAATTCCCCTTCCCCGACGGCAAGGCCCGCTTCTTCCCCGTCACCTACATCGAGCCCTGCGAAGAGTCCGGCGACGTCTTCGACCTGCACCTCAACAACGGCCGCCTGCTCGAACACTTCGAGCAGGGCAGCATGACCTACCGCACCCCCGGCATCAAAGAGATCACCCCCAGCGGCTTCGTCGAAGTCTCACCCGAACTCGCCGCCGAGCGCGGCATTGCCAGCGGCCGCTTCGTCCAACTCGCCTCGCAATACGGCAAAGTGCGCGTGCAGGTGCTCGTCTCCAGCCGCGTCCAGGGCAAGCAGATCTATATGCCGCTCAACTCCGTCGAAGAGCCGGTCAACAAACTCACCGGCAGCCACACCGACCGCAACACCCACACCCCCGCCTACAAGGAGACGGCGGTCAGCATGACCGTCCTCCCCGAACAAGGCGACAATCCCCTGCCGCGCCGCAACTTCCGCTACGGCACCCGCACCCCGCAGGACGGCGTCGAGGTCGAGCGCAAGTGGGCTCGCGCCGACTACCACCTCCCCGGAACCTCGCCCCGCGACAAACTCGTCCAAATCAAATCCACCACCATTTAGCAGACTTTACCCACCGTTGTCGTTGTCGTTGTCGTTGTCATTGTCGTTGTCCGTTGCATTTGCATTTGCATTTGTATTTGTCGTTGTCGTTGTCGTTGTCGTTGTCGTTGTCCGTTGCACTTGCATTTGCATTTGTCGTTGTCCGTTGCACTTGCATTTGCATTTGTCGTTGTCCGTTGCACTCGCATTTGCATTTGTCCTTGTCCTTGTCGTTGCACTTGCCCTTGTCTTGTCCTTGTCTTGTCCTTGCATTTGTCCTGGCATTTGTCCTTGCTTCTGGGTACGCCAAGGCTTCAGCCTTGGCCCTCTATCGAGGGAAGCCCCAAAAAGGGGCTTTAGCCCCTGGGGGATGCTCTCGTACATCGCAACGATTCAGACAAGGATTAGCATCGCGACAGAGAAACATTGCACTCAGAAATTCAGGAGCCGCCACATGGCCAATCCCATCACCTTCAAGCCCCAGCCCGTCGATCCGCATCTCGAACTCGAGCGCCGCCTCGCCGCCGCGCCCCGCGAGCACGCCGAGGCTCTGCTCGTCGCCTACGACATCCTCGAGGCTGCTCACGACAACGGCCTGCTCGACGCCGTGCACGGCCTCGTCAGCGCCCGCGACACAATCGTCGGCAAACTCGCCGAGTACGCCAGAACCCCCGAAGGCGAGGCCGGCATCCGCAACCTCCTCGCCGCCGCCAAAGTCCTCGCCGCGCTAGATCCCGAGACCCTCGACCGCCTCTCCCGCTCCATCGTCGCCGCGTCGCAGGAGCACCGACGGGAACAGAAACCGCCCAGCCTCTGGCAGCTCTTCAAGCGCACCAGCAGCGAAGACAGCCGCCGCGGCCTCTCCTTCCTGACGCTCCTGCTCTCCGGCCTCGGCCGCTCGCTCAAGGGTTAGCCACTCGGCATATTTTCAAATCGAGCAATCACAAAAGCTGGGGTGCCCCATCCTTTCGCAGCCTCATCGCGAAAGGGTGGGAGACCACAAATTTCCAGCTCAACTGTATGTATGTAGTCAAGCCGAAAATGTTCCAGCAACTGCACAGGACGGCAGGCAGGATGATTTAGCGCAGCCCGCCGCTGGCACTAATCCGTTCGCCCGTAAGCCACTTCGAATCCTCCGACGCCAAAAACGCGGCGACCGAAGCGATATCGCCCACCTGGCCCGAGCGGCCCAGCGGCGTCTGCGCGACGACATTCGACTCGAAGTCCGAGCCGGCGATGCCCGCGCTGTGCGTGCCCTCCGTCACCACAAATCCGGGGTTGATGGAGTTCACGCGAATCTTTCTCGGCGCCAGCTCCTTGGCCAGCACGCCCGTAATCGCGTCGATGGCGCCCTTGGTCCCGGTATAGACCGCGCTGTCGGGAGGCGTCACGCTGCTGACGACCGAGCCGATATTGATTACGCTCGCGCCCTCGCCCAGGTGCTCGCTCGCCGCCTGTGTCGTCAGCAGCGTCCCCAGCACATTGATGTTGAAGATCCGGTGAAACTGCTCCTCGGTAATCTGCCCCAGCGGCGCGAACTCGTAGACGCCCGAGTTATTGACCAGCACATCAAGACGGCCATAATTTTTAATCGCCGCGTCGATGATGCCCTTGGCCTCGCCGGCCTTCGACACATCGCCGCCGACCGCCACCGCCTTGCCGCCCGACGCGACAATCTCCGCGACCACGGCATCGGCGCCCGCTTTGCTCGATGCATAATTCACTACAACGGACGCGCCCTCCGTCGCCAGCGACTTGGCGATCGCCGCTCCAATGCCCTTCGATGCTCCCGTAACCACTGCTACCTTGCCCTTAAGCCTGCTCATGCTGTTTCCTCTCTTCTGAAACGCGGGTTGATGTTGCGTGAATGAGTCCTCCGGAACCTCCGCCCACTCCGTTCCTGTTTAAGGGCACGGCTTCACAATCTGCGGAAACTCCGTCTTGTTAAGGGCACGGCTTCAGCCGTGCCATCCATGTTTCCTTTGCAAAGGGGCTTTAGCCCCTGAGATACGCCTTCCACTGCATTTGGACCCTTTCCGCAGCAGCTTCACAATCTGCGGAAAACTCCGTCTTGTTAAGGGCACGGCTTCAGCCGTGCCATCCATGTTTCCTTTGCAAAGGGGCTTTAGCCCCTGAGGTACGCTTTTTCGCTGCATCCGCAGCCTCCCGCCGAGAAATCTTCGGGGAATCGGTTGCTGCTCGATAGGATGAGGCCTCCCGGGCGCAAGATTCAATAGTTCCGAAGATATGAACTATTGAACAATTTGCCGAATGGAGCTACGATGAAGGGTCATGAAGCCGCTCTTCCATCCCGCGATTGAAGACGTCACCGTCGAAGGCATTCTCTATGCCCTCTCCGACCCGGTGCGCTCAGCCATCTACGCCGATATCGCCGGCTCGCAGTGCTCCATGAACTGCTCGAACTTCCTCAACATCAGCGAAAAGCCGGTCCCCAAATCGACCCTCTCCCAGCACTTCAAGGCGCTGCGCGAGGCTGGCCTCATCCGCAGCGAGCGCCGCGGCGTTGAGATGCAAAACACCTCCCGCTGCGACGAGATCGCCGCCCGCTTCCCCGGCCTGCTCCCGGCCATCCGCCAAGCACTCAACCTTCAGACAGAAGGCCACGCCCGCGCCGTCCGCGCAAGCAGGCGCAGGCTCGCCGCCCGCAAGGCAAAGAACAGATAACTCCCGCAGAACGCCGCCTGAGCCACCTCTGAATTAAACCCGGTTTAAGGGCACGGCTTCGCAGGCCGCGAAAGAAGTCCGGTTTCGTTAGGGACACGGCTTTAGCCGTGTCGAAAGTGCCTTTTTGCAGTGGGGCTTTAGCCCCCGAGGTACGCTTTCAGCCCCGCCCGTCAACCTACCGGAAGTGTTCCGCCACTAACATCCCCATTACCCGTCGTATCATGGATTCGGTATGGCATTTCCCATCAAAGTCTGCGTCGTCTGCAACGAAGAGTTCGAGTTGAAGCCCGACAAGCCCGGCTTCGCCAACCGCTGCCCCGAGTGCAGCGCCCCCGAAGAGCAAGCCGATCCCACCGCAAAGCGCCGCATGGATGCCGATGAGCGCAAGTCCGCAGCCGAGGCCAACGAGGCCCGCCGCCAGGCCATGCGCAACCTCCTCTACCGCAAGGATAGCTAGCCAGACTCTGACCGCACCACCCTCAAACCACGTCATCTCGACCGAGCCGTCCGCCCTCAAACCACGCCATCTCGGCCGAAGCCTGTGCCTCCCCAAACGCACGTCATCTCGACCGAAGCCTGTGCCTCCCCAAACGCACGTCATCTCGACCGAAGGCCCGCAGGGCCGCAGCGGAGAGACCCCTGTATTTGTTTGTCTCTCTCGCCGCGCATCCAACCATGGCAGATAGAATCCACCATTAAACGACACTCGCAAATCGAAGCCCTCCCGAGCCCCTGCGTCGCCTGAAATTTGTGCTCAATAGCCCGCGACCAGCGCCTCTCGTCACCCCTGCGCAGCCAGCAGGAAACAGACCATCGCCACAACAAGAGCAACGACGCGCAGATGATGCAGCGCCGTCCACCTCCTATGCTCACGCTGCGCCTCCTCCGGGAAGGACGCGGCATCGAGCAGCATCATCCGGTTATTGATCGGCACCAGAAAGAGCACCGTCAGCACGATCACAACAATCCAGATAGCGCTGGCCGCGATCAGCAGCTTAACGCCCGGCTCATGGCGCTCAACCACAATCCCGACGACAAGCAGCAGCAGGCTCAGTCCATACCAGAAAGGCATCGCTCGCCCCAGCCTCGTGGCAAACAGGCTGATTGCTCTGGCCTGCGCCCGATCTTCCAATCTTCTCAGCACCGGATTGATAAAGACGGAGACGGCGAACTCCGTGCCGATCAGCAGCCCAATGCAAACGGTCGTCGCAATATACAGAAAAGATGTCATTCCCTCGCTCCTGAACTTCAGACGCGGGCCGGACGTACACTGACTCAAACATCTGTACTGACAAATTAGTCAGTCGATTTGAACCTTCGAAGATGAGGTGAATCGCGGTGCCGGTTTCAAAGAAGGAGCTCTCGGCATGTCCCATCGACGCCATGCTCTCGATCGTCGACGGACGCTGGAAGGGGACAATTCTGTGGAGGCTGTCGGAGGGCCCGATGCGCACCAGCGAACTGCATCGCAGCATTCCCGGCATTACGCAGCGAATGTTGATCCGGCATCTGCAGGAACTGGTGCGCGATGGAATCCTCGTCAGGCATCAGGAGAGAAGCACGCCGCCCTGCGTCCGCTACTCGATCTCCAGGTACGGCCTTACCCTGCTGCCCGTGCTGAACGAGATCTGCAAATGGGGCAGAAACCACCTCAGGCTTCTCAGCAAGGCATAGCAATTCGAGACGCAACATCATCTCGACCGCTGGAGCAATTTTCATCTCGACCGCTGGAGCAATTTTCCCGCCCCGGAGCGATCTCCTCCAGTGCAGCTTTCCTTGGTTTGTCATTCCCGAAGGGAATCCGCGTTTTGCTCGAATCACCAAGAACTACGACCTAAACACGAAAAACGCACGTCATCTCGACCGAAGGCGGCGCTTTTGCCGCCGCAGTGGAGAGACCCCTGTATTGCGCCGTTGCAGTTGCTCTTGCCGTTGCAGTTGCTCTTGCCGTTGCAGTTGCTCTTGCCGTTGCAGTTGCTCTTGCCGTTGCCGTTGCCATTGCCGTTGCTCTTGCTCTTGCCGTTGTTGTTGCCGTTGCCATTGCCGTTGCTCTTGCTGTCGCTCTTGTCGTTGCTGTTGCTTCTGGGTACGCCAAGGCTTCAGCCTTGGCCTCTATGGCCAGCCAACAAACAAGGGCTTCAGCCCCTGGGGTATGCCTTCAATCATCTTTCAAACCCCACGTCATCTCGACCGAAGGCGACGTTTTTGCCGCCGCAGTAACGACCCTTGTATTTGCCTTTCTCTTCCTCTGTCCTCTTCCTTCCAGCCGTGCAGCTTCGATAAAATCCTGCCTTCATCATCGAAGCTCCTGAAGCCCTGCGCAGCTCGCAGCTTTGTGCTCAAATAGCCCTGTGAGCAGCCTTCAGCCCCATTCCTTCGACATCGGCAACGTCCCTGTAGGCCGCGGCCGGCTCTTCCTCATCGCCGGCCCCTGCGTCATCGAGTCCGAGGACCACGCCCGCGCCATAGCCGACGCCGTCCAGCGCATCGCCTCCGACCTCGGCATCCCCTATATCTTCAAGGCCAGCTACGACAAGGCCAACCGCACCTCGCTCAAGAGCTTTCGCGGCCCCGGCCTCGCCGAAGGCTGCCGCATTCTGCGTGCGATCGCCCAAAGCACCGGCCTGCCCGTGCTCACCGACGTCCACACCCCCGAGGACTGCACGCAGGCCAGCGAGGCCCTCGGCGACGTCGAAGCCGTCCTCCAGATTCCCGCCTTCCTCTGCCGCCAGACCGATCTTCTGGTCGCCGCTGCCCGCACCGGCCGCGCCGTCAACGTAAAAAAGGGCCAGTTCGTCGCTCCCTGGGACATGCGCCACGCCGTCGAAAAGATTCGCGAGAGCGGCAATCAGCGCATCGCGCTCACCGAGCGCGGAGCCAGCTTCGGCTACAACAACCTCGTCGTCGATATGCGCTCGCTCCCCGCCATGCGCGCCTTCGCCCCGGTCGTCTTCGACGGCACCCACTCGGTACAGACCCCCTCGGCGGCCAACGGCGTCTCCGGGGGCCAGCCCGAGTTCATCCCCGTCCTAACCCGCGCCGCCGTGGCCGCCGGGGTCGACGGCGTCTTTCTCGAAGTCCACGACAACCCCGCCGCGGCCAAGTCGGATGGAGCTAACGCACTCCACCTCAATAGGTTGAGGGCCGTACTCGAACAGCTCCTCGCGGTCCATCAAGCTGTAAAATCGACTCAATTCTGATGTAACTAGAGAAATAGCCTTTCTCTGGTTACGAAACCCAAAATGTAACCAGAGAAGATATATGTCTCTGGTTACATTCCTATTTTGGGACAAAAAACGGCCCCTCGTTAGAGGGGCCAATCTGCCTTGGTTCTCTCTGGTTAGGAGAGTTTTTTGCGAGCGCGATCTCTGTCGCTGACTCGGCAAACTTGGTTGAAGGGCGGCTGGTAAAGAGCCTCAGCCGCCCCTCGGGGGAGGGCTAACTACTGCTCCGGCGGCGCGCTCACTCCGGTTGCCTGGCTGCCTGCGGCCTGAGGCGCACCCGGTGCGGCTGGCGCAACGTTGCTGGCTGAATCGCCCATCTGCGCGAGGCTGTTGTGCAGCAGCGTCACCTGAACTCCGTTGGTAATGACCTTTTCGCCGTCCTCGGCCTTGGCCGTGTTGCGGCCCATGCCGGTGCGATAGATGCGATAGATGGGCACCTGATGCTCGGTGACCAGGTAGCGGACGACCGAGTCGGCCATCGCCTGCGAGGTCTGCACGCCATTGCGGCTGTAGCCCTCTACTTCAACGATGTAGCCCTTCTCGCCGGCCAGTTTGGTGGCAATGTCATCGAGATGGGCCTTGCCCTGAGGTCCGAGCGAGGTCCGTCCGCGAGCGAAAGGAACCGCGGTCTCGGTCACCTTCGAATACTTGTCGAGGTTGCCGACCGTGTTGCCCAGGGCGTCGGTGCGGGTGCTCGCCGTACCTGCCAGCGTGTTCGCGGTGTCTGCGGTGTTCGCGGCAGCCAGTGCGCGCTGGTCTGCGGCGTTGGCGGCGTTCATCACACGGTGGATTCCGGCCTGCGAGCGAGCGTCGACGTCCCGGATATCATTGGCGTTCTTGGCCTGCAACTGGTCCAGTTCGTTGTCGCGATCCTTGATCGGATCGATCTGCCGCTTCACCCACTTCTTGCGGGCAAACGGATTGAGATGACCCCAGAAGCCTTCCTTGGACTCCACCTGAAGCGGCTGGCCGGTGGCATACGCGCCACCCTTGTCCTGGTTCGCTGCGGCCGTGCTGGAGGCGGCGGTGTTGTCAGTGGATGTCTGGATGGTCGGATTGCTCGACTGAGCGAGCGCGGTCATTCCAATTGCGCTTCCTAAGATGAGAGCTGAGAGGCCAAAAGTGCTGCCGGATTTCATCGTCATTTTTGCTCCTTTGCGAACAATCCTGCGTTTGTTGGTCAAACGTCGACATTGTGACTAGAGCAAGAGCCGTGCCAAACCAGATATTTCTACAAGTTATTCAAAATAAATATGTTACCTCCATAAACCAAAAGTGGAGCCAAGGGAACGTTTGGAGGGTCCCCCGCAAAATCTTCCAGTCTGCCGGTAAGTATTGCCGGAGCGGTAATGCCCCCAGGGGCTGAAGCCCCTGTACTTGTGGCGGGAGAGGGGGCCAAGGCTGAAGCCTTGGCGTACCCGGAGGCAAGAGGAGCAACGGCAAAGGCGAAACGCGGATTCCCTTCGGGAATGACAAAACCCAAAGTAAGGCCGCACACCTTCGGTCGAGATAACCGGGTTGGAGTGTTCCGGCTTACTTCTTCTCGACGCCGACGATCCGGATCTCGGGCATCTGCATGTTCCAGTTGTCGCGGATCGACTCGAAGATGAGTCGAAACTCGCGCTCATCGCCCGGCTTGAGCGGTGATGAGGCGACGGACTGAATATCGACATAAGGCTGCCGCGTCCGGATCAGGGTTAGCGGCATGGTGTCGATCTGCGGGGCGTTGCCTTCGAGATTGCCAAACAGCACCTGGACCGTGATCCCGGTGACGGTGGCGCTGCCGGTATTTTTGATATGACCGTCGATGAAGGTCGACTTCCCTCCCACGAGGCTGGTCGATTCGCTCATGGCCAGTTGCGACAAGGGGAGGCTGGCAGCATAGGGATCGAGCCGCTGGGCGTCGGTCGCAGCCGGCTCTCCCTTGTGCCGTCCCGAAAAGGCCAGCCCGATAATCACGATGAGAACGACGACCGCCGCGGCTATCCAGGCCGAGACCGGTATGCCTCCGCCCGCGGGTGGCCTGGGGGAGAAGATCGCCGGTTCGCTCACTTTTTTCCCTGTTTCGCCTACTCCGTTGCCTGCCTGTTCCTGGTCGCTCATAAGCCGAGATTTTATACCGCGCGCGGTATTTTCTCCCCCCGAGGAGACTCAACCGGGAGTCCGTCGTTGGTGAACCACGAGGGATTCTCACGAATTTCATCGAAAAGTAGAACCAATCGGTGCATCATCACGTTATTAGCTAGCATCTACTTGTTACACCAGGAGAAGCATGATGGACTCCCCGAACGACAAATCGCCATTCTCCGCGACAGAGCAAGCTTCAGGGGCGCAGGCGCTTGACCCGGCCGGTCTTTTGAATCTTCCGGAGACGACTCATCCTGTAAGGACGGACCGCCTGTACCAGATCGCTGCCTTGGCCGCCGGTTTGATTCTGCTCGCTACCGCTCTCTGAAGGGCCGCCTCGGCTGCACGGCTCAGGCAGTACCGATTGCTGTGTGTCCGATTCAGGTCTCTGAATATCTCCCCCCTCAGTCTCGGAACATTCCCTCAGCGGCTAAAGCCGCATTGCGGACAGCTCACTCAGGACACGGCTAAAGCCGTACCCTAAACGGAATCGGACTTAAATCAGAGGTTCCCTCCGGATGCGGTCTTGGCGATTCGGGCGAGACGCAGATTCCCTTCGGGAATGACAAAACAATGGGTGATGTCCCGCCCCCAAAATTATTCTTATCGCTTGCATCGCTCCGCGTATATGATGGGCAGTCCCGGGCCCCGACAGGATTTTCTACGCATAGAACGTGGAGCGCACTTCATGGCAAAACCTGATCTCAACGCCCCCGACCCCGTCACCTCTCCGGCCCATTTCAAGGACAGCCTCATCGACGCCGAGCGTCTGCTGAAGTATGCCGCGGAGACCGGCGTGGAGGTCGACGTCTCGGTTCGCGCCGCGGTTCTGCAGGCGCGCAGCCTTCCCTACAGCCAGTGGACCGAAGTCATCATCGAAAATCTGCTGGACGCGCTCACGAAACTGGCCGCGCTGCTGAAGCCGGTGACGGCAGCCAGCCTTACGGCCTGGAGCAACGACACCAGCGCCACGGTTCTCTACTATCTTCGCGTGGCGATCATCCTGGCCTGCGTGATCGTGCCCGCCTCGATCGCCAGCTTTGCCACCTCGGCGCTGTCGAACTCGCTGCGCGCCGACATTGCCAGCGCCAACGACCTGGCCGTCAAGCTGCGCGCCCAGCTCGGAGCCGTTCCTCCTCCCATACCGGCTGGAGCCACCGTCGCGCCCGCGCTTCCGCCCGGCGTCAACGAGGCCGAGATTATCGCCGAGCTGCAGGAGTACGCCTCCACGATTCGCCTGATCGACTCGCGCGCGCGCGAGTTGAACTGGATGGTCCTGCCCCGGGTGACGCCTCCCCAGATTGGACACAACGGCACGCGGGGCCGCGCCGTCTTTGAACTCGACCCTGTGCTCGCCAACTTCTACGAGGCCCGCGACAGCGCGACGGCGACCTTTCAATCTGTCCGCTACTTCGCGCAGAGCCTGTTGAATAATGTCTCCATCTTCTATGGAGCAATCAACACGTGCATCCTGCCGGTGCTCTACGCTCTGCTGGGAACGTGCGCCTATCTGCTGCGCAACTTCGAGAGCCAGATGAGCAACCACACCTTCATCCCGTCGCCGGCCAACTCGGCCCGCTTCCTGATCGCCGCGATCGGAGGCGCAGTGGTGGGGCTGTTCAACAACTTCACTATTACGCCCGAGGCCTCGGTGCCTCCGCTGGCGCTGGCTTTTCTGGTGGGCTACGCGGTCGATGTCTTCTTTGCCTTTCTTGAAGGACTGCTCAAAGCGTTTACCAAGGCAGAGACGGTGCCTCCTCCGGCGGTTCATCCCTGATGCTCCGGCCGGAACTGCGCCGCGCGACGAGGCCGCGCGGCTTCGGTCGAGATGACGTTCTTTGATGTTTGGTTTGGATAGCAGGTACCACCTATTCCACGATCACAAGGAAGATCACTTTGAAAAGGACTCTGTACCTCGCCACTTTGCTTCTACTCTCCACTTCTCTGATCCATGCACAGGCTCCAGCGCCTGCGGCAGCTCCCCAGCCCGCTTCGGTTCCCGAGACTGCTCCGACGCCTGCTCCGACGCCTGTTCCGACGCCCGCACCGGTCCCAGCAGCGCCTGCGGCGACGGCTCCTGCCGCAACTGTCCGGCCGAATCTTACCGGGACGTGGAGTCTGGACCTTGCCAGGAGCAACTACGATCAGGTTCCGCCGCCGACCAGCGAGTTTCTCGTCTTCGCGCAGGCCGGGTCAGGCTTCACCGTTGGTGTGACCTCCGACAACGATCGCGGCAAGGAGGTGTACACGCTTCCCTTCGCGACCGACGGCACTGAGACTCCGACTCCCAAAGGCACGTTCTCCGACACCGCCACGCTCCAGTACCTGAGCACAAAGGGCGAATGGAAGGGAGCGGCGCTGGTGCTGACCCAGAAGATCACGTATGAAGGCGCGCCGGGAAGTCTGCAATCGACCTTCACCCTGTCGCCGGACGGCAGGACGCTGACCCGAGCCATGCACATCTCGGTCGACCAGGGAGAGTTCGATACGACCTCGGTCTACGACAAGCAGTAATGCCGGGCGCGGGATATGCGGGACGACAGCCCGGTTTGACCTTGCTGCCCAACCTGCTACCCTTAATAGGTGCTCATAACCCCGATTCAGATAGTGGATGAACCCCTTGTCATCGATGAGACGATTGCGCCCGGCGTGGTCGATTACACCGCCGATCTGCGCCAGACGGGGCCGATGACGGTCCAGGGAGCCGCCGACCTGCTGATGGAGCACCGCGATACCGGTTCCGCAGTCAACGATATCCGGTTGCGCGCCGCCTATCATGGCGACTTCGAGATTTTGTGCGCCCGCTGCGTCGAGCCGGTGGCGCTGCCGCTGGCCGGGGAGTTCGACCTGATGTTTCGGCCCGAGGAGGCCGATGCGGTCGCCGGCGAGCACGCAATCAGCACGGACGAGACGGAAATCGGTTATTATCAGGAGAGCGGTCTTTTGCTTGAAGATGTGGTGCGCGAACAGGTGTTGCTGTCCCTGCCCGGCCGTACTCTCTGCAAGGAAGATTGCAAAGGGCTTTGCCCGCGCTGTGGCCAGAATCTGAATCTTGCAACCTGTTCCTGCGGCGACGCTCCGGCCGATCCGCGGTGGAATGCTCTTGCGGGTCTGGCCGATAAGCTCGACGTAAAGCACTAATCAAGTTTTTGCTTCGTCGCCACTGCGCCAGCGCATGGCTGCCGCAGCCGATCGAAAGGGAACCTGCAATGCCTAACCCAAAACGGCGCCACTCCAAGCAACGGACTGCCAAGCGCCGCAGCCACGACTTTCTGACCCCCACCGGCCTCTCCGAGTGCCCCAACTGCCATGAGCGCAAGCTGCCTCACCGCGTCTGCCGCAAGTGCGGCACCTACAAGGGCCGCGACATTCTTGCGGTCAAGCAAGCAAGCTAGGCTCCTACAATTTTGCCGCTTCAAGTCCCCTGCTGATGCCGATCGATATCGTTGTAGACGCTATGGGCTCCGACAAGGCCCCCGAATCCGAGATTCGCGGGGCTATCCTTGCTGCGCGCCAGTTTGACGTCCGCGTGCATCTTGCCGGGCCGGAAAATATCCTTCGCCCCATCCTGCGACAGCACCTGCGCGGCCAGCATCTGCCGGTCTTCATCGTTCCCGCCTCGGAGTGGATCACGATGGACGACAAGGCGGCGCAGGCGGTCCGCACCAAGCGCGACTCCTCGATGCGCGTCGGCCTGAAGATGGTCCGCGAGGGCCGTGCGGCGGGATTTTTCACAGCCGGCAATACCGGTGCCGCCATGGCTACGGCCAAGATGGTGCTGGGTATGCTGGCGGGCGTCGACCGGCCCGCGCTGGCAACGATTCTCCCGACCACGGCGGGAACGCCGTCGCTTCTGCTCGACGTCGGGGCCAACGTGGACTGCGATCCGGAGAACCTCGTCCAGTTTGCGGTGATGGGCCACATGTACGCGCAGAATGTGCTGAAGATCCGCAATCCCCGCGTCGGTTTGCTGTCGATCGGCGAAGAGGACTCCAAGGGCAATTCCCTGACGCGGGACACGCTTCCCTTGCTGCGTGCGCTGCCCGGCATCAACTTCGTGGGCAACGTCGAGGGCCGCGATCTCTACAACGGCCATAATGACGTGGCGGTATGCGACGGCTTCGTAGGCAACGTGGCGCTCAAGACCAGCGAGGGGCTGGCCAAGCTGGTGACCGCCTCGCTGCGTGAGTCGCTGAAGTCGACCGTGACCTCGCAGGTTGGCGCGCTACTCTCGCGCAGGGCCTTCAGCGAGTTCAAAAAGCGGCTCGACTACTCGGAGTACGGCGGCGTGCCTCTGCTGGGGGTTCGCGGCGTCTGCATCGTGGGGCACGGCTCCTCGAACGAGAAGGCGATCATGAACGGCATTCGCGTGACCGCCGAGTTTGCCCAGGCGCAGGTGACCTCGAATATTGAGGCGGCGCTGGCCGCGCCGCGGTCTGAGGCTTCCGCCGACTGACGCTGCGGCGTGCGATGTTTAATCACTAAGGAAGGTTTGATTAAGACTCGGAAGCTGCCCTCAGCGGCTAAAGCCGCATTGCCGGCAAGTCACTTACGGCACGGCTGAAGCCGTGCCCTTAACAGAACCGGACTTAATCAGAGATTCCTTAGAGCGGTTCTCCTCCGGATGGAGTAGTTGGTGATTCGGACGAAACGCAGATTCCCTTCGGGAATGACAAACAAAGGGAGCTACACCTGAGAGAGAATGGTTTTAAAACAGATTCTCAGGCGGAGTAGAACAGGCTGGCGAGCAGAACCGCCAGGACCGTCAGACTGACCGCCACGTACAGGCGGTCGCGTTCGAGCGCGAAGGCCACGACGGCAAAGACCACACGGGCGATGGGAGTAGCGATCAGCAGAAGTACACCTGCCTCGATCAGCGCCACGGGATCGCCCGCCAGCAGAAGATGGAAGAGCGCAACGGGGCTGCGCAGGGCTGCGGGTTCGCCGGCGAAGGCGCTGTAGTCCACCGCGTGCCCGGTATGGGCACGGAGATAAAGAATGCCGCCGGCCAGAACGACGGTCGAGGCCAGAAGCACGCCGACCTGAAGGAGGCGGCCCATGGTGGTCTCCATCCTGCGGTCCGTGAAACCGGAAGCAGCGGAGTTGGATGCAGAGCGACGGTTCATCAGAGACTCCCCTTCATGCCGTTGAGGATCATTTCGACGCCCAGCGCCAGGATGACGAGGGTGAAGATCACGCGCAGCAGCGAGACCCGCGCCCGGACCAGAAGGCGCGCGCCAAGCAGCGAGCCTGCCAGAACCCCCAGCATCACCGGGAAGGCCAGCCCCGGATCGACGTAGCCGCGGTGCAGGTAGATGCCCGCGCTGGCCGCGGCGGTGACCCCGATCATGAAGTTGCTGGTGGTGGTCGAGACCTTGAAGGGGATGCGCATGACCTGGTCCATGGCCAGCACCTTCACCGCGCCGGAGCCGATTCCGAGCAGGCCGGAGAGGGTTCCGGCGCCGAACATGGTGGCAAAGCCCCCGGCGATCCGATCGACCTTGTAGGAGATTTCTTCGCCGGTCTCGGTGGGATAGGAGCCGGAGAGGCGAAGACGGTCCGACCAGGGGCTTCCCGCGCCGGCCGAGTGCTCCGGGTGGCGGCTCTGCTGCCAGGAGAGCCACGCCGAATAGAGCAGTACAACACCAAAGAGGATGGTGAGCGCCCGGGTTGGCATCCGTGTTGCAAGAAACGCGCCGCAGATGGCGCCCACGGTGGTTGCCATCTCCAGAAACATGCCGATGCGGATGCTCGAAAAGCCCTCGCGGACGTAGGCGGCTGCGGCTCCCGAAGAGGTTGCGATCACCGAGATCAGAGAGGCTCCGATGGCGTAGCGGATATCGACGTGGAAGACGACGGTGAGCAGCGGGACCAGCACAACGCCACCGCCAAGGCCGGTGAGAGCGCCGAGCAGTCCGGCTCCGAACGAGCCGGTGAAGACGAGCGAGGTAAATAAAAGCACGGACATGATCGTTACATGGTTCGATGCCGGGAATTCCTAATAACCTATTTTAAATTGATCTGCGGAATTGATATAGGCAAAGGCGAAATACAGGGATCTCTCCGCTGCGCTTCGCTTCGGTCGAGTGACGTGAGTTGGGGCGGCTTTGGAGTGGGGACTGCGTGACCGCGGCTGAGAGGAGGCATACCCCCAGGGGCTTAAGCCCCGGTTTTGTGTCACAGAGAGAGCCAAGGCTGAAGCCTTGGCGTACCCAGATGCAACAGTAACGACACAGCAACAGCAACTGCAACAACAGCAACGACAATAAAAGTCGTTACGGAATATGATGGCGCAATAACTTGTGTCCGAGGCAACCGGAAGACATCAAACAGAGATATGGGCAGCAACTGGACTTTGGCGGACATCCCCTCGCAGGCGGGCAGGCGCATCCTCATCACGGGGGCCAACAGTGGCATCGGCTATCAGGCCGCCTTTACCCTCGCCCGCAAAGGCGCGCACGTCATCCTCGCGTGCCGCGACCGGGGCAAGGGTGAGACCGCGCTGCGACGGCTGGACAGAGAGGCGCCGGGAACCGCTACCGAACTGGCGATCCTCGACCTGGCCTCGCTTGCCTCGGTGCGCGAGTTCGCGGCGCGTCAACTGGAGCACGGCCAGATCGACATCCTCATCAACAACGCGGGAGTGATGGCTCCGCCCAAACGAAGGGAGACCGCGGACGGCTTCGAGCTGCAGTTCGGGACCAACGTGCTCGGCCACTTCACGCTGACCGGCCTGTTACTTCCGGCGCTTCGGCAGGCTGAATCGGAGGCCGGCGGCGCGCCCCGCATTGTCACGATTGCGTCGATCGCGCACAAGCGCGGGCAGATGGACTTCGACGATCCGCAGTCGCGGCGGAGCTACTCGCCCATGGGGGCGTACCAGCAGTCGAAGCTGGCTAACCTGATGCTGGCGCTAGAGATGGATCGTCGCCTGCGCTCGGCCGGATCGAAGATCCTGAGCGTCGCCGCCCACCCCGGCGTGGCACACACCAACCTTTTCCAGGCGGGCGAACGCTCCACCGTTGAAGTCTGGGCCCGGAAGGTTCTTGGCTATGGGATCGGCGCGTTGCTGAATACGGAGGCGGAGGGAGCGATTCCGACGTTGTATGCAGCCACCGCCGGCGAGGCGAAGGGCGGCGGCTACTATGGCCCGCAGGGATTTCAGGAGATGTGTGGCGAGGAGATCGGCCCGGCGAAGATCTCGGCGCAGGCCGAAGATGCCGTGGCGGCGGCACGGCTGTGGGGGATATGCGAGGAGCTTACGGGGGTCGCATATCTTTGATCGGCTTTTTAGTCAGGAATGTTTTGCGGGTGGGATTTTGTGCTGACGCGTAGTGAAATACGGGGGGTCTCTCCGCTACGCAACGGACGGTGGAGCCGTCCGTTGCTTCGGTCGAGATGACGTGCGGCGTGGTTTATTGCTGCGTGCTGTTTCGTCTGATGAAGACAGGTGTCTTAGTTGGCGGCGGTGGTTTTGGCATCTGCTTCGGATGAGGCGTTGAGGACGATGCTCTCCTGATCCTTGGTCTCCATCTGGGAGAAGAAGTTACGGAGTTCGGGGTACTCCTTGGTATAGAAGAGGATAGTTCCGAGAAGATAGTTGCGGTAGATGGTGACCGAGGCGGGGGCCGGCGAAGCCGACATATCGTAGGCAGCAAAGTTCTTGAACATGATCTTCTCGTTGGAAGGCAGCGACTCGATCTTCATCGACGCCGGGAACTTGACGCGGATCGCATCCTGATTTTCGAAGGGATGGTCGAAGTAGACGGGGACTTCGCGCTTCGGGTGGGGGAAGCTGGGTTTGGCGTTGACCTCGAAGATATCGGCAGGGACGAGCATGCGCTTGCCGGTCGAGGAGCCGATCGTCCCCTTGACGAAGAGATGGACGCGCAGCGGTTGCTCGTAGTCGGCGAGTTTCTCGATGGAGGTCACCTTGACGTCCATTCCCGCAGGCAGAAGGTCTTCCACGCTGGAGCGGAGATCGTGTTCGAGGCTGGTGGCATCGCCGGTGAGCGAACGCTGCCGCCAGTACAGCGCGGGGGCTCCCATGTAGGTGATGTCGACGGTGCCGGTAGCTACACCATGCGGGTCCATGGTGAGGTCGCCGACGCGCTGGACCCGCGAGGCGGTGTAGGGCTCGCCGGGCGAGTTGGCGAAGGCGGTGCCGCCCTCGACCTGGCGCAGGCCGGCGGTCTGGGTATGCTTCCAGGCGAGATGGCCGAAGGCGCAGAAGCGCGAGCCGGGATCAAAGAATTTTTCCTGACCGTTGACGTTGACGATGGCGATATCATCGTCGAGTTGTGAGAGGCTGAAGTAGCTTTTAAGGAAGATATTGCGGTCGCGGTCGGTGACGGCCATGACGTAGGCCTTCATGCCGGCGGCGCGGGCCATGGCGACGAAGAGATCCGAGAGCTGGTCGCTGCTGCCGCGCTTGCGCTCCCAGACATCGTCGGTAGAGCGGACG
This sequence comes from Acidobacteriales bacterium 59-55, assembly GCA_001897435.1. Classification (GTDB taxonomy): domain Bacteria; phylum Acidobacteriota; class Terriglobia; order Terriglobales; family Acidobacteriaceae; genus Edaphobacter. The sequence goes on from MKSV01000003.1 coordinate 119,229, forward strand.
GGCTTGAGGCCCTGCGCCTTCTCTTCGGCGTTCGAGTGCTCACGGGTGAAGTCGGTATTTTCAAGCTGCATGACGGCGGCGTAGAACTTGCGCAGCTTCTGCTCGTCGGTGTCGGACGGAGCGGCCAGTTCTTTGACGGCGGCCCTGACGCCGGAGTCGGGGCCGATGAACTTGTCGTGCATCTTCGACCAGTACTTGCCCTCGCTCTTCCAGAACTCTTCGCCGCTGCGGTAGGGGGTGTAGTAGAAGAGAACGCGATAGCTGAGGCTGGAGATGGGCGGCATGAAGTCTTCGTCCGGCATTGGGGGAATGTCGTGAACGTCGAGCTCGAGAACGCGCTGGCCAGGCTGCATGTTCATGGGAGGATAGGTCGTCTGCTTCAACTCCACGCCGGGCGGCAGGATGGGAGTCCAGGCGATGGCGTTGGTCAGCTTGCCACGATCGTCGTTCGTGACCAGGGTCTTGTTGGTGGGCTTCCAGACATAGTGGGCCTTGCGCGTGTATAGATCGGACTGGATATACCACTGCGGGGCCATGAAGTAGTTGTCGTCCAGGTGGCGCTGGTAGCGGTACTCGATGATGCTGCCGACCTCGACGTTGGGCAGGGTGAAGACCTTGGCCATATATTTTGCGCCGCGGGTCTTCTCGATCAGCTTCTCGTAGGGTTTTCCGGTAAAGGGGATGATAGTGCCATCGGGGTGGATGGTCCGGCCCTCGATGTTGCCGATCGAGAGGCTGCCGTTATCGTGGCTGGAGGAGTAGCGCAACTCGACGTTGGCGTACTGCTTGCCGCTCTCGGTGAGCACCTTGAGGCGCACATACTTGCTGAGCGTGTGCATGGCGTCGTCGGTGATCTCTTCGCGGTAGAGATAGACGGCGGGGGCGCCGGGGACCTCCGGCTGCGAGGTCATGGAGAGCTCTTCCGGGGTAGGCGGCGTCCAGGAGTCGGCGCGGGCCGGCAGGGCAAGGACGAGCAGGGCGGCAAGGAACGAGACAGGAAGAATTCGGCAGACAGACAAGCGGTTCATGAGGTCTTTCCTTCTTACGCTTCAAATTGGCAGTGCAAACAAGCAAGACAACAGGGTGAGGCATGGACGGAGCTATTGCTTTTTAAGGACGGCGCGGCTCTGCTCGTCGGCCGCGATGACGCCGGCGAGCTTCTGGAGATCGTTGTATTTGTCCGCCGGGAGCGTGACCTGGCGGACGGTGTAGGTGCGGGTGTAGCGGAGGACGTTGTCCTCGACATGGCTGGAGCTCTCGTAGGAGGCGAAGCCGAGGTCGAGCTTGACGGGATCAGGTGTCTCGTCGACGGCGTAGCCGGGCGGCAGTTCGATGCTGAGGTCGTCGGTCGCCTGCATGGTCTGGCGGAGATTGATGGGAACGAGGCGGGGCTTATGATCGGTCTCGAGCGCATCGCTGCCCAGGGCCCGGGGACGCACCATGAGCAGCGGTCCCATGACCTTGCCGAAGTGGCCGGCGTTGAGGGTGTAGGAGGTGGTGAGGTCTTTATTAAGAGCCTCGGCGTTGTGAACCTGAAAGCCGGAGACGGTGAAGGTGGTGAAATCCTGGTTAAGGACGTTGTCGAGGAAGTCGCTTTGCCGCTTGGCATCTTCCATGGTGTACATTCGGCGGCGGCTTTCGGAGACGTCGCCGAAGCGCTTCTCGGTGACCGTCCCTGTGAGCGAACCGTCGGGCTGGAGCTGGAAGCGGGCGGTGCGATGGATGGTATTGAGCTCCGGGGGCAGGATGGGAAGCGGAACGATCTGGCTCTGCTCGCCTTCGAGGAGCAAGCCGTAGCTGCCCTGAAGGCCGTGTTCGAGCTGGCCGAAGGGAGTCTTCTCCCATGTCGGATCGAAGATGAGATAGCGGCGGCCATTCTTGGCCGTGATGACGCTGTGAAGTTTGGGCGAGGTGTAGCCCTCGGGGATCTCGATGGCGGCGACCATGTGATTGCCGACGATCGAGGGTGCGTCGGGGGCGATGACGCCGCGGCGGGTATCGACCATCATGAGCGCGGAGTGAATGCCGACGCTCGAGAGCATGGCGGAGAGCAGCGTGGCCTTGTCCTTGCAGTCGCCGTAACGGTTGCGGAAGATGTCGGCGGCGAAGTGGGGCTGATAGCCGCCGATGCCCATCTCGATGGCGAAGTAGCGGACCTGCTGCTGGACGAACTCGGCGATGGGCTCAACCTTGTCGTAGAAGCCGGTCTTGCCGGCGGTGAGTTCGGCCGCCTTGGCGGCGATCTCGGGCGTAGCGACGAGGCGATCTTTCGCGAGGGTTTGATACCACTCGCCGATGCTCTTCCAGGTGCCGTCGGTGGAGGCGGGGAGGCCGGGACCGGTGTAGTGGACGGTCATGCGCCCGGCCAGAGAGCGCGCGGCGGGGCGATAGAGGACGTGGTTGAGATCGATGGCGGGGACGTTCGTCATCTCCCAGCGCCAGCGCCGGTCTTCAAGATCGGCGGCCTTGGTCTCGCCGTGATTGGCCCAGACAGTGCCGAAGGTAAAGCCGGGAGGCAGCTCCAGCGTGAAGGACTGGCTGAGGCTGGGCAGATCGCCCTGAAAGAACCAGGTCTTCTCGGTAAGCATGGGACGGATGCGCTGCTCGTACTCGTAGGCGACGATGCCGCCGGGGTCGCGGCCGGGAGCGCGGGCTAGTTTAACTTTGTCATCCTCGAAGAAGTTGCCCTGACCGGGATAGCCGTACTGGACGATCTCGTTGTCCTTGAGAGCATATTGATGGCCGTCGGGACCGATGCTCCAGACGTGGAGCGAGAGAATTTTGGTGTCCTGGTCGAAGGGGACGGCGACGATGGCGTCGTCGCGGCCCTGGGGGCGAAGGATTTTGATGACCTGCCGATAGTGCTCGGTAGCCTGGCCGTTGGGAGCGACGGTGTAGGTGGTGTCGTCGAGGAGAACAACGGCGTCGGTATCGGCAGGATAGACGGGCAGCTTCTGCGCGGCGGCGGCGCTGACCCAGTCGGGAACGCTGTCCTGTTTGGCGAAGCAGGCAGGAACGGCGGTGAGAACGACAAGGACTACAGCAGCGAAGCTATGCCTGCGGGCCCTTTGCGACGGTCTTGCATGGTGTGTCATCAGGCCCCTTGCACGCAACTCTTCCAGCCCCAGGGGATGGAGGCTCAAATCGGAGGTGAATGCGTGCGAATGTTATACGACGGGGCGGAGGTGAAGATCAAGATAAATCGCTTGAACCGCCATTCGCGGGGACGCGATTATTTGTCTTTTGGCATGGGCCGGCTCGCCGAAGAGATAAAAATACAGGGGTCTCTCCGCTGCGCCGCGCGATAAGGCCGCGCGGCTCCGGTCGAGATGACGTGGATTTTTTGACAGCTTCTATGAGGATGACTGGCGGCTCGCCGAGGGCGGCGCTATTCGCTGAGGACGGCCTTGGTGAGGTTGCGGGGATGATCAACGTCGATGCCGCGGTTGATCGCGGTGAAGTAGGCCAGCAGTTGCAGCGGCACTACTTCGTAGAGCGGCGCGACGTACTCGGCACAGTGGGGGATGGCGATGGTGTAGCGGCTGAGAGCGGCGATCTGCTCGTCGCCCTCGGTGACGATGGAGATGACCTGAGCAGACTGCTTTTTGAGGTCGCGCAGCAGGTTCACTGTCTTCTCGTAGCGCAGCAGCGAGTCCGGGGCGTGGGGGTCGCGGGTGGCCAGGACAACCAGCGGCGTTTTGGGATTCACCAGCGCGTTGGGGCCATGCTTCAGCTCTCCGGTGGGGTAGCCCTGCGCCTGCATGTAGGCCGACTCCTTGAGCTTCAACGCGCCCTCGCGCGCGATGGGATAGTGGACGCCGCGGCCGAGGAAGAGAAAGGCCTCCGCGAATTGCAGTTCCCTCGCGATCTCCGATACCTGCTTCTCCCACGCGGGCAGCATCGCCGCCATGGCGCCGGGGATTGCGCGCAACTGGCGGACGTGCGACTCGACGACGGCGCGGGTCATCTTGCCGCGGATGCGTGCCGCATAGAGCGACAGCAGAGAGACGACCAGCAGTTGCGTGGTGAAGCTCTTGGTGGCGGGCACGGCGCGTTCGATACCTGCCTTCGTCGGCAGCGAGCAATCGGCAAGCCGGGCCATGCTGGAGGCGTCGTTGTTGGTGATGGCGATGGTTGACGAGCCGCGGGCAATGGCCTCGCGCAGGGCTTCCGACGTGTCGGCGGTCTCGCCGGATTGAGAGATGACGAGGAAGCAGGGGTCTTTGAGGGTCTGCGTGGAGCGGTAGATGTACTCGCTGGCATACTCGACGTCGACGGCAATGCCGGCCATGTCTTCGAAGAGAATCTCGCCTACCTGGCCGGCGTGACGGCTGGAGCCGCTGGCGGCGATCAGAATGCTCTCCTTGCCGACGAGCGCCTGCCGGGCGGGAACGAAGATCTCTTCGCGCAGACAGTCGCCCTCGCTGTAGGTGTCGAGCGTGGCGGCGATGGCGGCGGGCTGATCGAAGATCTCGCGCAGCATCGCGTGGGGGAAATCCCGGTCCGGTGAGGTCATGTGCGGTCCTTCTCTGCTTAGATGCTGTTTAAAAACTTCCATGACAGATTACAGGGGTGCGGGTGGCAGCAGGAACAAAGACGAAATACAGGGGTCTCTCCACTGCGCCACGCGATGAAGCCGCGTGGCTTCGGTCGAGATGACGTTTTTAGAGGCTGTAGAAGTCGGGGCATCGGGGATCGGGTCATCAGGGCGAATCGGTTCTTACGGACTGCGCCCACGCAGCCATCGACTGGCGTGGGCGCAATGCGTAGATCGTACTACTCGGCAGGGCCAGACACCGAGACCTATTGTCCGGCGGCCGGTGCGGTTTTGAGTTCAGGATTCTTGCCGGCGCTGATCAGGTTCGCCATGATGCGGAACGAGCCGGGAACGCCGTCGGGCATCTGACGGAAGAAGGCGTAGGCGAGATAGACATAAGTGCCCTTGCCATAGCGCGCGTAGAGCAGGCCGCCCTTCTGCGGGTCCTGATTGGTGTCGTGGGTTTCGGTGAGAGCGATGTATTTGGGATCCCACTCGCGCATGAAGTCGTGGCCGCGCTCTTCAACCCAATTGTCGAAGTCCGCGGTGGTGATCTTGTTGGGCCAGTTGAACAGCGGGTCGCTGGGAGCGAGAATCTGGACGGCATTGTTCTCTTCGATCACCTTCTCGGGGTCGGAGGAGAGCGTGAGCGGGTAAGGGCCGTAGTTGTGGTCGTACTCGGGCGTCTGGTACTCAACGACGACGGTGCCTCCGTTCTTTGTGTAGTCGAGCAGGCGATTGTTGAAGGTGCGCAGCTCCGGGCGGGCGGCGTAGGCGCGGATGCCGAGGACGATGGCGTCGTACTGGGCCAGATTGCCCGAGGCGATGTCCTGCGCGGAGAGGAAGGTGACATGGACGCCGATGTCCTCGAGCGAGCGGGCGACGTCGTCGCCAGTGCCCATGACGTAGGCGACCTTCAGCCCAGGCGCGACCTTAACATCGACGCCGGTGGTGCGGTAGGTGGCGGGGCGATAGTAGGGATAGGGGCGCAGACCGGGATAGCCGACGGTGACGAACCCCTGGGTGTACTTTTGCCCGTCATAGTCGGCGACCGCGGTGATGGTGTAAGGCTTGGCCTGAACCGATTGCGGCGTGACGCGGAAGACGATGTTCTTCTCCTCGCCGTCGCGGGTGGTGGCGAAGTCGGCAACAGAGGGACTCGACGTCCATCCGCTGGGCAGATCGAGATGAACCTGCCCTTTTGCCGGACCCTTGACGCTGCTGCGGACTTCGACCTGCAGGGCGAGCGTGCTGCTGGTGAGGGGAACGATGCCGGCCTGCGGCGAGACGAGCAGAGATATCGCAGGGGCAACCAGAAGAGGCTCAAGCACAGGCCCCGTGCCGGGGATGCGGTCAACGGTCTGCACGACGCCGTCGAGCTTGATCTGCACATTCCGGTAGTCCACCGTCGCTATGGCCGAGAGCGGATAGGGCGAGGTGGGCAGGTTGAGATAACGGGGGTCGTTAATGTCGTAGTAGGACTGCTCGAGATTGGGACGGCTGAAGTAGGGCTTGGTCAGCTCCGCCTGCTTCGGCGCGACCACGGCAAAGGTCTCGTCGCGGGTCTGGCCGGGAGCGATAGCGCCGGTGACGGGCGCCTTCGAGGTGAACGACCAGCCGGGGCCGACCTGTGACTTCAGGTTGATTTTGGCGATGGAGACCGTATCCGGACTCTGGTTCGCGACGTGGACGTGGACGGTGAAATCCTGCCCGGGGATCACCGTCTGCGGCGTGGGCAACTGCGTCGACATATCGCCCATGGGACCGAAGCGGCGCGGGCTGACACCGTCGACGACGTTGGCCATCAGGGTCAATCCCAGCGACTGCTCGAGGGCGGTGTTGAACTCGCGCTGCTTGACGGTGAGTTCGTGGGTCATGTTGTAGCGAGCCTCGGCGGGGAGCTTGCTGCTACCGATTGCGGCGAGAAGATCGTTGGTCTGGGCGAGACCCCTGGCCAGCGCGGGAGCGCTTTTGGTGGGGTTGGCCGCGTCGAAGGCCTTCATGGCTTCATCGACCGTAGCGTTAAGCGCGTTCAGCTTCTGGCGCCACGCGGCCTGCTCGGCCTTGGGAGCGTAGCCGGCGATGCCGGCTAATGAGATATCAATACCGTCGAAGAAGCTCGTCTCATGCGGCGAGGCAGATACCCGCGAGGCGTAGAGATGATAACCCGAGTTCGCGGCGCCGGGCAGCGGAATGCCGATGCCGCCGTTCTGCGACTTCTGGTTGGCGAGACCCTCGCGTGCTACCTGAAAGTAAGAGAAGCCGAACTGCGGGTTGTAGGTTCCGGCGGGGATCTCGACGTTGGCCGAAGGGATGCCCTCAATCCAGGTCTTGTCAACGTAGTTGCGGAAGCGGACGGGTTCCCAGTGGCCGGTGGCGTAGTCGTAGATGCCCTTGTCCGTGACGCGCGCGAAGGGGACGCGGGCGTAGACCTTCAACGGGGTCCAAGGCAAAAGGCCCGCTTTAATCTGGTCGGGAAACATCTTCGGATCGCCGGCGGCGTTGTAGGCCTCCTGCGCCATCATGCCGGAGACCTGATGCTGGCCGTGCCCGTCGGAGACGTTGCCGGTGAAGACCGAGGTGACGACCAAGGGGCGGGTCATGCGGATGACGCGGACGACATCCGAGAGAACGCGGTCGTGGCCCCAGGTCTTGAGCGCCTCGTCGATGGTCTTGGAGAAGCCGAAATCGGCGACGCGGGTCCAGTACTGATGTACGCCGTAGTAGTTGCCGGCGGCGAGAAGCTCCTGGGTACGCATGGTGCCGAGCTCATCCCAGTAGTTCGAGGTCATGACGTTCTGTCCGCCTTCGCCGCGATTGAGCGTGAGAAGGGATGTATCGACGCCCTGACCGCGGCTTTCGTAGGCGAGCATACCGCCGTCCTCGTCGTCGGGATGGGCGACGACCATGGTGAGGCTGGCGCGTGTGTGCAGCTTTTGCAGGCTCTGCCAGAGGCCCGCCGAGCCGCGGTCGATGGCGAGGGGACGGGCGAGGGGCTGGCGATAGGGTGCAGGCTGAGCAGAAGGGTGGGCGGCAGCCGGATTGGCAACAGGGGGAGCCTGCGCCGTGAGAACCGTTCCGCAGGCAAGGAGGAGCAATGAAGTCAGGACGCTGAGGGGTTGATGGCTGGGTCGGCGGAGTGCGGCAAAGTTCATTGCGAAGTTCTCCTCAAGGACGGCGGTGCTTTTAAGCGTGGGTAATGGATATCATGCAAAAGAAACTTTGTAAAGTTTCCTAAGTTATGTAGAGTATGATCGTGACGAAGCAGGCATCAAGAAAAGCGAGCCATCAGAAAAAATGAGACTCAAGGATTTCAAGGATTCCGCGCCCCGACCATACCCGAAAGACCAGGAGAAGGGGCCATCGCGGCCTTCGCACCTGCGTCAGGTCAACGCGCGCGGCTTGCTGCGCCTGCTGCGAAAGCATAACCCGTGTTCGAAGGCCGACCTGGTACGGCTCTCCGGGTTGAGCGCGCCGACGGTATCGAGCGCGGTCTCGTACCTCGAGACGCAGGGCCTGATCGAGAACCTGGGCGAGGGCGAGTCGAGCGGCGGCCGCCCGCCGGGGCTGCTGCGCTTCCGCGCCAGTCACGGCTGCGTCGTGGGCGTCGATATCGGCGGCACCCGGCTGCGCATGATGCTGGCTGACCTGAACGGCACGGTGATCACGCAGTGGTCCACGCAGTTCTCCGAGAAGCAGAAGACGCCGAAAGCCGTGTGCGCGCGAATGCACGAAGGGCTGAAGGCGATGTGCCAGGAGAGCGGGATGCCGCTGCGCAAGGTGCTGCACCTCACGGCCGGAGCGCCGGGCATCACCAATGTGCACACGGGCGTTGTCATCTCCGCACCCAACCTGAAGGCATGGGACGACGTTCCCCTGCGCGCCATGATCGAGAAGCAGACGGGCATACCGGCGCTGATCGAGAACGACACCAATCTGGCTGCGGTCGGCGAGCACTGGCATGGAGCTTCGGCGGGCATGGACGACTTTATCTTCGTCGCGCTGGGCACCGGCGTGGGCGCGGGAATCTTTTTGCAGGGACGGCTCCATCACGGTTCGGCATGGAGCGCCGGCGAGATCGGATACATGGGCGTCAACGGCCTGCCGCGCGAGGCTTTGCGCGTGCGCTCGATCGGGCAGATGGAGCGCACGATCGGCGGCGCGGGCATCGAGCGGGAGTGGCTGCGGGTTTTGAAACGCTCAGGCAAGGGCGGCAAGACGGTGCTGGCCAAGCTGCGCGCGCCGCAGATCTTCGACCTGGCACAGGACGGCGACCCGCTGGCCGAGGAGGTGCTGCGGTACGCCGCCCGCGTTCTGGCCGACTGCCTGGCCAGCCTGGCGCTGCTGCTCGATCCCGAGACGATCATCCTGGGCGGGGGCGTCGGCTCTCACCCGGAGCTTTGTCGATGTACGCAAAAGCTGCTGGAGCAGAACGAATTTGCCCGTCCGACACTGGTCGCAAGCTCGCTCGGCACGCAGGCCCAGCTTCACGGCGCGATCTCGATGAGCCTGTCCGCTATTGAAAGTACGTTACTCGGCTAGAAATTCGCAGGATTTTTATATTGACATTGCAGAAACGGTTCTCTATGCTCACCAGCATTCAAGACTTTCTAAGTAGATTTTACTAAGTATGCCTTATGTAAGCGGTACGGAACATGAAGTCGGTTCAAATTCCAGGAGGCAACCCGTGACTATCCTTCACCTTGTTCGTCGTTCCATTTTAGGCTCTGTTATAGCAGCGGGGCTGATCGCCGTGTCGGCGAGTATCCCCGCGTGGTCGCAGTCCCAATCGATCAACGGCACCATCCGCGGGCAAGCGACGGATGCCAGCGGCGCGGCGCTTCCGGGGGCGGCGATTTCAATCAGCAATCCGGAGGTTGGCTACTCCAGCCAGATCGTCAGCGGCGCCGACGGCTTCTTCGTGCAGCCGAATCTTCCTCTGGGCACCTATAAGGTTACGGTCAGCAAGAACGGCTTTTCGACGTTGAATTTTGATAACGTCGTGTTGAACGCCGGTACCGTGAGCGTACTCGACGCGAAGCTGGCGGTGGGGGGAACTACGTCGACGGTCGAGGTGACGGCTAACGCCTCACTGGTGGACCCGGCGACGCTGAACCTGCAGCGCACGCTCAACACGCGCGAAGTGCAGAATCTTCCGCTGGTTTCGCGAAATCCGTACAACTTCATCGTCTTCCAGCCGGGCGTGAGCGGCCATCCGAATCCGGAGCTGGGCATACCGCGCTCGCTCAACACCAACGGCTTGCTGGACCGCATCAACTACCAGATGGACGGCATGGTGAACACGCAGAGCGACCGCATCGGGCTGCGGCTGTTCCCGATCGGCAACATCTTCGTCAAGGAAGTGCAGACGGTCTCGAACTCGTTCGCGCCGGAGTTCGGAGAGACTTCGGGCAACGTCTATAACGTCATCTCCAATAGCGGCACCAACAGCTATCATGGCGTCTTCCAGTACATTCATCGCTGGGTCGACGCGACCGCCTATCCCATCTTCGCGAACCATGCGAATCCCAAGCCGGACCTGCAACTCACCGACTATTCGGCGAACCTGGGCGGCCGCATCATCAAGGACAAGCTGTTCTTCTTCGCCTCCTACGAGAAGCTGACCCGCGGTTCGCCGGCCGCGGTCACCATTACCCCGGCCAACATCGCCGCGCTGGGCATTCCGGCCGACCAGGTGGTCTCTGCTCCGGGCCTGCTGCACGGCACCTTCACCGACGAGCGCGTGGACTGGAACATCAACAAGAAGAACTCGGCGTTTGTTCGCTACAACTACTTCAAAAACAACTTCCCGTATAACACGCAGGTGGGCGGGCTCAACACCAAGAGCACGGCGTCAGACTTTCTCGATCGCGCGCATGTGATCGCCGGACAGCTTACCACCACGATCAACGACCACTTCCTGAACGAGCTTCGCTTCTCCTGGCCCTTCCGCAACAACCAGCACTTTGCCAGTGCGGGCGGCGGAACCGGTCCGGCGATCGTTGTTGCCGGCGCGGCTAACCTTGGCGCCTCCAGCAATGCCGGCGACCAGTTCACCGACAAGGTGCCCAGCGGCAGCGACAACGTCAACCTGATTCTCGGCAAGCACGCCATGAAGTTCGGCTTCAACTTTGCCGAGCGCATCAACCGCCAGCGCGACCTTACCTTCAACCAGTACACCTTCAGCAACACGACGGCCTTCTCGGCGGTAGAAAACTACCTGCGCGCCAAGAACGGCGTCGATCCGTACGCTTACAGCAGCTTTTCGAGCAAGACCGACAGCAAAGGCATCGGCTATGCCTCCAAGTTCTGGGGCGCCTATGTGCAGGACACCTGGCAGATCTCTCCGCGGCTGCTGTCAATCTACGGTGTTCGCTACGACCGCTTCCAGGGACCAGCATCCAACCCGGACGCACTCTATCCAAACTCGCGCAAGTTCAACATCCCCAAGACCAACTTCGCGCCTCGTTTCGGTCTGACCTACCGGGCGACGGACAACACCGTACTGAAGGCGTCGGTCGGCGTCTTCTATCAGTCCACGCCAACCAATCTCTGGTTCAACGCCCTGAACCAGGATGGCTCGAACCGGACCTCGGTCTACTCCTACACGGTTCCGCATAATGCGTCGGGCATCGGGGTTCCACCCGCGGGCGCACCCGCGTTCCCGGATGTCCCCTCGACGGCCGGGAACACGTCGATTCAGGACGTAACCACCATCTCGCCGAACTTCAGGAACGAGTACACGTGGAACGCGACGCTGCAGATCTCGCAGCAGCTCTCCCGCTACGACTCCTTCCTGATCGGCTATGTAATGGCGAACGGCCGCAATCTCCAGCTCCAGCACAACATCAACCTCATCAATCCGATCGGCGAGCTGGCCGACGGCCGCCCGGTCTTCGGCGGCTGCAACCCGGTGGGAGGCATGTGCAGCCCGACGTACCGCGCCGATCCGCGGTTCAACAATGTCACCCAGGTCGAGTCGGGAGCGAACTCGAGCTTCAACGCGCTGGTGGTGAACTACACGCACGCGATCTCGCGCGGCATCCAGTTCAGCGCGAACTATACGTGGTCGCACACACTGTCGAACGCGCCCGAGGTCAATACCTTCGAGGTGAGCCCCTCCACCGCGAGCATCGAAGATACGACCAACTACCGCCGCGACTATGGAAATGCTTCGGTCAACCGGCCCAGCGCCTTCAACCTGACGGCGGTGATCGGGCCGACGTTCTCGCTGGAGAACCGCTTTGCCAACGAGCTGGCCAACCACAACATGCTGACGCTGCTGGCCAACATCTCGTCGGGTGACCAGGCCAGCATCTTCACGGGCTCGGCGCAGAACGGAGACAGCACGGTGACAAGCATTACGCGGCCGGCCTTCGTGGCGCGCAACACGGTGCGCTCGCCGAACGTTGCGCAGATCGATGCCCGCTACACAAGGTCGACGGCGAAGCTGTTCGATCGCTTCGCGCCGGAGTTTTTCATCGAGGCGCAGAACCTTTTCAACCATCCCAACGTAACTAACATTGCAACGGTTCAGCGAGTCACCGCCTTCGATCCCGCCATCGCCGGCCCCAACGGGGGCCTGCCGGTTGGCTCGCCGACGGTGAGCCGCAGTACCGTGCTCGAAGCCCGCATCGTGCAGTTCGGCGCCGCGGTCCGCTTCTAGCCTCCAGAGGGAGTGCGCAGGCCGGCGACGGTTTGCGGCTCCCTCATTTTTTCGTTCTCCGGCTGCTCTCAGCTCATCAAAAAGAAGAAGGCAGGTCTGGTTGAGTCTCCGAAGATTCCCTCAGGGGCTAAAGCCCCGCTGCAAACGAAGCACGGATGGCACGGCTGAAGCCGTGCCCTTAACAGAACCGGACCCGATCAGAGGTTCCTAAGGACAGAATGCCGCAGTCCAAAGTCAAATCGGTATTTCCCGCGCCGATCTATCGCGATACCGTCCTCTCCCAGGTCTTCGCCGACGCGAAACGCTACTTTCTCGATCCCCTGATTGAAATTGAATATGCACATACACTGATGCTCGCCCGGCAGCGGATTATGCCGGAGGCAGAGGCAGCAGAGTGCATTCGCGCACTCGACACGCTGAACCTCGACGAGATTCGCTCTACCGAGTACGACGGCAGCTTTGAAGACCTCTTCTTCTTCGTGGAGCAAAAGCTCGCTTCGCTCGCGGCCCCTGAAGTCGCGGGCAAGATGCACACCGCGCGCAGCCGCAACGACATCGACCTGACCATGTACCGCATCGTGCTTCGCGAGCTTCTGCTGGGGACGGGGGAGGCGCTGCTCGAACTGCGCCACCGGCTGGTGGAACTTGCGTGGAAGCACCGCGCCGCGCTGATGCCCGCCTATACGCACAATCAGCCCGCGCAGCCGACCACCCTGGGCCACTACCTGATGGCGTTTATCGAGATTCTGGAGCGCGACTCGGAGCGCCTGCGCGCCGCCTACGCGCGAGTAAACCGCAGCCCCATGGGCGCGTGCGCGATCACGACGACCGGCTTCCCGATCGACCGCGAGTTTACCGGCCGACTGCTGGGCTTTGACGGCCTGCAGGTCAACTCGTACGGAGACATCGCCGCGGTCGATTACCTGACCGAGAGCTGTTCGGTGCTGGCGGTCTCCATGCTGAATCTGGGACGCTTTGCGCAGGACCTTCTCCTGTGGAGCACGGCGGAGTTCAACTATCTGCGGCTCAGCGACGCCTACGTCCAGATCAGCAGCATCATGCCGCAGAAGCGGAATCCGGTGCCGCTCGAACATGTCCGCATTCTTGCCAGCCGTGCGTTCACCGAGGCGCAAGGCACGCTCGGCTGCCTGCACAATACACCGTTCGCGGACATGAACGATGCCGAAGACGATCTGCAGCCGCTGGCCTATACGGCGTTTGAAGACGGCGAGCGCAGCCTGCGGCTGTTGGCGGGGACTCTCGAAGAGGCCGAGTTCAACATCGAGCACATGGCGAAGGCTGCCGAAGGGAACTTTCTGCCGGTGACGGAGCTGGCCGATACGCTGGTTCGTTCGACCGGCATGAGCTTCCACTCCGCGCACGGGATCGTCAGCGGCGCGGTTAAAAAATTGAGCGGCGGTTACGACGCCGAGGCGATGTCCGAGATCATCGAACAGGACCTCGCAGAGTTTACGAAGGGCGCATCCTCTCTTACCAGGAAAGATATTCTCAAGGCGTTGAGCGCGGCGAACTTTGTGGCCGTACGGCGCATCGTCGGCGGGCCGGCGAGCGAGGCGCTCGATCCCGAGATCAAACGCGCGCAGGGGCAGGTATCCTTGGATCAACAATGGCTTGTCGCGGCGAGACAGGCCCTGGCGAATGCGCGAGCTTCGAGGAGGCAGGAGTTGGACGCGCTTATTCAACGGACTGCAACGCAGCGGGCTTTAGCACAAGAGACCGCAACGAACTCAGGGGAGTAAGTATCCAGCAGCCAGCGGCCAATAAAACGGTGGAGCTTCAGCGCGGCCTCTCCACCGGCTCCGCGCTCGGCCTCAATGTCATCGACATGGTCGGCGTGGGCCCCTTTGTCACGCTGCCGTTGATCGTCGGCGCGATGGGCGGACCGCAGGCCATGCTGGGATGGCTGCTGGGCGCGTTCCTCTCGCTGTGCGACGGTCTGATCTGGTCGGAGTTGGGCACGGCGTATCCCGAGGCGGGCGGCTCGTATGCTTATCTGAAAAATCTGTACGGCCCCAAAAAGATGGGCCGGGCCTTCTCGTTTCTCTATGCGTGGCAGCTTCTGTTCTCGGCTCCGCTCTCGATTGCATCGGGATGCATTGGATTCTCGCTGTACCTCTCCTACTTCTTTCCCCACGCGGGCGTGCCTCTCTTCTCGACTCACTTCTTCGCCGTGCCGATCATCCTGAGCGGCCAGACGCTGATGGCGATGGGGGCCTGCCTCGTTGCGCTGGCGGTGCTCTACCGCAGCATCGTGCAGATCGACAAGATCGTGCGTTGGCTCTCGTTTGTGGTGGTCGCCACGCTGGTCTTCATCATCGTCGCCGGGCTGATGAACTTCAACGCGCACATGGCCTTCGACTTCCCTGCCGGGGCCTTTCATCTGAACCATGCGTTCTTCCTTGGGCTGGGCGCGGGCATGCTGATCTCGGCCTACGACTACTGGGGTTACTACAACGTCTGTTTCGTCGGAGGCGAGGTCCAGAATCCGGAACGGACGATTCCGCGCGCGGTGCTGGGCGCGATCACGATTGTGGCGACGCTGTACCTGCTGATGAACATCAGCGTGCTCGGCGTTATTCCGTGGAAGGAGCTGGCCGCCGAGGCGGATACGCACACGCGGATGTACACCATGGCGACCTTCATGGAGCGGCTGTATGGCCATGGCGCTGCCGCGGTCGTCGTTATCCTGATCTCGGCCGCGGCGCTCTCCTCGGTCTTTGCCCTGCTGCTCGGCTACTCGAGGATTCCCTTTGCCGCGGCCAAGGACGGCAACTTCCCTGCCGTCTTCGGGCGCGTTCATCGCAAGCACCGCATTCCGCACGTCGCCTTGCTGACGCTGGGCGGGGTCACGCTGGTCTGTTGCGTCTTTCAGTTGCAGGCCGTCATTACCACCCTGGTGGTTATCCGCATCCTCTTCCAGTTCCTGCTGCAGGGCACGGCGGTCCTGCTGCCCAAGCATCGCCGCGAGCGCAAGCTGCGCGGATTCCGCATGCCGCTCTATCCGCTGCCGGTGATTCTCGCTCTCAGCGGCTTTGTCTTTATCCTGCTGTCGCGGCCCAACTTCCTCAAAGAGATGCGCACGGCCGGCGTGATCCTGATCGCAGGCGCGGCGGTCTATTGCGTGCGATTCTTCCGGTCGCGCAACCCCTCTCCTATTTCTTCCATCAACGATTCAGAGTAGGGAATTTCCGCTCCGGCTTAAAATTCGAGAATAACTATGTTGCCCACAGACTGTAGACGCACACTCGGCAAACTCTCCGCTCTTATCGGTCATACCCCCCTGCTCGAACTCTGCTATACCCACGACGGCGTGCCCGGGCGCATCTTCGCGAAGTGCGAGCAGATGAACCTGACCGGCAGCATCAAGGACCGCATGGCGCTCTCGATCCTCGATCATGCCTACCGTGAAGGACTGATTCAACCCGACGACACGATCATCGAAGTGACCAGCGGCAACACCGGCATCGCCTTCGCCGCACTGGGCGCGGCTCTGGGGCATCGCGTCGAGATCTACATGCCGGACTGGATGAGCCGGGAGCGCGTGGACATTATCCGCAGCTACGGAGCGACCGTGGTTCCGGTGACGCGCGAGGCCGGGGGATTTGTCGGGGCGCTACGCCTGGTCGACGAACTGGCGGACACGCGCAGCCATGTCTTTCTGCCGCTACAGTTCGCCAACCAGGCCAACGTCGATGCCCACCGGCTGGGTACGGGCGTGGAACTGACGCAGCAGCTTGCCAGCGAAGGCCTGCGCCCGGATGCGTTCGTCGCCGGTGTCGGCACCGGGGGCACCATCATGGGAGTGGGGCTTCACCTGCGCAAGACGCATCCGCTGGCGCGGGTGCATCCCGTGGAACCGGCGGAGTCGCCGGTGCTGTCGACGGGCTGCAAGGTGGGCACGCACCGGATTCAAGGCATCTCGGACGAGTTCATCCCGGCGATTGTGGACCTGTCGCTGCTGGACCGCCCCATCCCGGTCTCGGATGGCGACTCGATCCTGATGGCGCAGAAGCTGGCGGCTTCGCTGGGGCTGGCGGTCGGTATCTCCTCGGGCTGCAATTTTCTCGCCGCGCTGGCCGTGCAGAAGGAGCTGGGGCCTAACTCCATCGTTGCGACGGTCTTCAGTGACGACAACAAAAAATACCTGAGTACCGGCCTGTTGCAGAGCGAGCCGCTGCGCGACCACTACCTGTCGCCCGGCGTTCAGTTGAAGAGCCTGCGTGTGATAGCGGCACCGCGTCCGGCGTGAGGACGGCCTGGATGCAACTCTCATTTTCGCGGGCCGCGGGCTAAGATGGTGAAGGTTCTCCGAAGGGGAATCGGATAACACTATCTCTGTTTCGGATACACGATGGCCGCTCTCTCTCTCAATCGCGCTTACGACAAAGTGCTGGCGCTTCTCTTTTTGCTGGCGGCTGTGCCGTTGCTTCCCGCGCAGACGCAGGGCAATGGCGAGGTCATGCAGCTGATGCAGCAGGGCACGGGCGCTATGCACCGGGGAGACGCTGCCGAGGCGGAGAGATACTTTACGCAGGCAACCGTCAAGGCGCCGCAGCTTGCCGATGCCTTTCTGGGCCTGGGACTGGCCGAACTGCGCGCGGGCAAAGCGGAGGCGGCGAGGCAATCCCTGACAAAGGCTGTCAGGCTAAACCCGAAGCTGAACGGCGCTCACATGTTTCTGGGAATAGCAAAGTACCAGATGAACGACGCGGCGGCGGCCGGCGCGGACCTGCGGGAGGAGATTAAGCTTCAACCCAAAAATGTAGAGGCGCTGACGTGGCTGGGCATCATCGAGCTGGGAGCGGGCCACCCGGACGAGGCCGCCGGGCCGCTCGATCAGGCGGCAGCACTGACGCCGAACGATCCGAACATTCTTTATCTGCGGGGGCGGGCGCATAGCCTGATTGCCGAGGAGTCGTACCAGGCGCTCTACCGGATTGATCCGGACTCGTGGCGAGTTCATCACGCGCTGGCGGAGAGCTATTCGGCCTCGGGACAGCCGGACAAAGCCATTGCGGAGCTGCTGAAGGCCATTGCTAAGCAGCCGTCCAATCCTGACCTGTACGAGTCGCTGGGCGATGCATACCAGAAGGTCAGCCGCTTCGACGACGCGATCAAGGCCTATGAGCAGGAGGTGAAGTTCAGCCCGCACAACGGAATCGCGCTCTACAACCTGGGCAAGATTCAGGTGGAACGGGGCGATCCGCAGGCTGGTGTTCCCCTGCTCGAACAGGCCGTCGATGCGCATGCCAGCCCTGCGCCGACCTATTTTTATCTGGGGCTGGGACTGTCGAAGATCGGTAAGAATCAGGAGGCCGCGGAGTGGATTGAAAAGTCGATGCGGGCCAATCCCTCGGACTTCATCAAGCAGAGCGGCTATTATGAACTGGCCCGCTTGTACCAGAAGCTGAATCGCAAGGAAGACTCCCAGCGCGCGCTCGATGAGTTGAAGAAGTTGAAGGCGCGTCAGGCAGAGGCCGCGACGGAAGCGGCGAAATAATAACAGCGGGATAAAGCAGTTAGAGCGGTTCTCCTCCAGATGGAGTACCCGGCGATTCGGGCGAAACGCGGATTCCCTTCGGGAATGACAAACAAAGGAAGCTACCCCTGAGAGGAGAATGGCTCTAAGTTCGGCTCTTCTTCTTCATCTGTTTCATCGTGCCTGGGGGAAAGCCGGTGGACTCACGGACGACAAGATCGGTCTGGATGTTGTACTCGCGCTTTTCGGGGGTTTCGCCCTTGGTTTCGACGCAGGCACGCAGCGCGTTGACGGCGGCGCGCGCCAGTTCGAAGCGCGACATCTGAACCGTCGTCAGCGGAGGAATCGTGACCTCGGCGATGTGGATGTCGTCGAAGCCGATCACCGAGAGGTCGTCGGGCACCCGCAGGCCGGCGCGATAGAGGGTGTGCAGGACACCGATTGCGGTCATGTCATTGGAGCACATAACGGCAGTCGGCAGGTTCTTGCCCGCCAGCAACTGCTTCATGGCCGCCATGCCGCCCTCGAGCGTGTGGTCACCCGGAACGATCCACGCCGGGTCGGGCGTGATGCCGCACTCTCGCAGCGATTCAGAGAAGGCCGCCAGGCGCGACTGCGCGGAGTGCAGGCCCACGGGGCCTCTCACAAAGGCGATGTTCCTGTGGCCGAGCGCCGCCAGATGCTGCACGCCTTGGCGGATGCCGCGATGGTAGTCCACCTTCAAGACGTTGATGCCGGGTCCATCGGGTCCCACGTCGATGAAGACCAGGGGAACTTTTCTCTGGGCCAACTGGCCCAGCAGCGGCTGCTCAATGCCGAACGTCATCACCGCGACGCCGTCCACCTTGCGCTCCAGCATGCGGCGGATGCAGTGCGACATGCGCTTGGGATCGTAGTTGGTCGAGCTGACGAGGATCTCGTATCCATGCTCGACCGCAATGTCTTCAAAGCCCTGGATCAGCTCGGGGAAGAACGGGTTCGTAATCTCGGAGACGATCAGGCCAAGGATCCAACTGCGGCCAGAGACCAGCGCGCGCGCCTGCGTGTTGGGAAAGTAGTCGAGCTCCTCGATGACCTCCCAGACGCGCTTGGCGATCTTCGGGTTAACCGTGGGCACCCGGTTGATGGTTCGCGAAACGGTAGCAATGGAGACGTTCGCCAGATTTGCAATGGTGCGAATGTCCATGCGCTCAGGAGGCGTCGCCTTGTTCCTGCCCCTCTTCTTCTTTTCCTGCCCGGTGTCAGCCATAAGGTTGTTGGGAATGCGTTTACAGGATAGCGCACACGTCCCGGCTGATCCTGTCAAGCCTTCGGCCTGCTCACGAGAAACTGCTAGGCATCGCGGGCATGGTCCACGGGCATGTCCTCGCCGGACCAGGCTGCCTGCTGCGTCCACAACGCCGCCGGGGCAGACCAGAACGGGTCCGCCAGGGGAAGACCAAGGGGAAGCCACGCCGCGCTGGCCAGGTAGAGGCTTCCGGTAGAGATATAGGTCTCGCCCAGCGATGGCTGGTGACCGGCGAGGCCGATCTGCAACCAGCCATTCGCGGAGAAGGTTCCGGCAGGCGTGAGCGTGCGCTGCTGCACGGCGGTCAGGGCGCAGCGGACCTGCGGCGGATGGACGGCCTCGGGCAGCAGATGGCGGAGGCTGCAATCGGCAAGCAGATGAAACGCTCCGCAGCGATAGGTGATGGAGCGGCCGAGGACGGGATACTCACCCCGCGGGCCGATGACGCGCTCCTGAATGGCGGCGTAACGCTGGGCGCGCTCGTGGATGGCCGGGCGCATGTTCTTCCACGCGGGCTCGGCGTCGCCGAGGGTCTGCATCAGTTGCAGCAGATAGGGCTGGATGACGAAGCTGTTGTAAAAGTCGGCGTGGAAGTGGGGGCCGTCGCCGTAGGTGCCGTCGCCGAGATACCAGTCCATGTGCTGGCGCAGAGCGTAGTCCACGCGGAGGCGGTCCCAGTCGCCGCCAAGCGCCATGATGGCGGCCTCGTTGACGGCGGCGAAGAGCAGCCAGTTGTTGTAACCGGGCAGGACTATGCGCTCGGCGGTGAAGGCATCGATCAGCCGCCGGCGCACCGAGGCATGGAGCGGCTGAACCAGTTGGAGTGGTGCGCGGAGCAGAGCGAGTGCAAAGAAGGAAGAGTCGACGAGCGTCTGCGGGGTTGCTCCGAAGCGCATGAAGTCGGGCGAGGAGGGATCGACCGCGGAGGCGATGGCGGTGAGAGCCCAGCGCCGGTAGCGGACGCGCAGGGCGGTCTCCTCGGCCGGTTCGCCGGGGGAGGGTTCGAGTTCGAGCCACGGCGCGAGACCGGCGAGGAGGCGGCCAAAGGCCTCGAGCGGCGAGCCGACCGCGCGTGAGGCAGCCTCGCCGGGAGCGGCTTCGACGGGCATGGCGGCGCGCAGACGGCGCTCGCTGAGAGCGTGCAGGACGGGCTCGGAGACGCGCTCGAGAAAGTCGAGCCACAGGGCGCGGTCGTTCTTCGCGGAGGGAGCAGGCGCGGTCGATGCAGTGGATGGCGCGAGGCCGGAGGCGGCGGCATCGACAGCCTGCGCGTTGCCGGAGGTCGCAAGCAGCGTTGTCGCTCCAGCGGCAAGCGTGTTGAGCAGGAATGTGCGCCGTGTCTTTGTTTCTGGCTGATGCATGAATCTCCCTTTTTTGATCTTTGACGATCAGGGGCAACCATAGGGCGTGCCACTGCCCTGAGTCAAGTAAAGCGCCACTTTAAGAGACCGTCCGGAGACTCGATACGACGACGAGAACAAAAGCCAATACAGGGGTCTCTCCACTGCGGCGTGCGATGAAGCCGCACGCCTTCGGTCGAGATGACGTGCTTTTAAGAATCTCTTAGCGGTTGATGGCCTTGTTTGAGAGTTTGGACTGGCTCTTAGTCGCACGGTTATTTTTTGAGCGCGTTGAGCGTGTCTTTGCTGAGCGGCTTCTCGTGCAACAGAAGTTCGGTGGCGCGGACGCGCGGGTTGGCGTGGAACCAGTGTTGCACGATGCTGTCGTGGAGAAGGTTGGTGACGGCGAGCAGCGACATGCCCTGGTGATGCGCCATCCACGAGCGCACGAGTCGCGGCTGCTTGCCCTCGGTGAAATCGGCGGCCTCGTAGAAGCCGTAGGCGCCGGTCCAGCCCGTGGCGGCCATGCGGCGAAGATTCGCGAGCGCGTCATTTCGCAGAAGCGGCAGCGCCAGAAATGTTGAGTAGGGAGAGATGACGGGACCGTCTTCGGCGCCGTATTTGAGCGCCAGCTCGGGAATACCCCAGGCCTGATAGCGATAGCGGCCCGAGTCGTCGGTCTGGGCGAAGCCCGACTCCGAGATGCCCCACGGAATATCGCGCGTATAGTCGCGCTGGATATGAACGGCGGATTGCAGCGAACGCGCGATCAGCGTGTCGGGGTAGGTCCGCATCCACAGCGCGGGCATCATGTACTCGAACATGGTGCCGGTCCAGGAGAGCAGAGCGGCGCGGCCTTTGACCAGAACATGCGAGCGTCCCAGGCGGAACCACGCCTGCTGAGGAATGTCGCCCTTGGCGATGGCGAGCAGAGAGGCGATGCGCGCCTCGGAGGCGAGAAGATCATAGCAGGCCGGATGCAGCTCGCCGGTCGTGCCGTCGTAGGCGATCGACAGCAACTGCCGTGACTCGACCAGAAGGAAGCTGAAGTCCATGTCCTCAGCGTACTGCTCGGCGCGGGCAGCGATAGAGGCTATATCGGCTTCGAGCCGCGCGAGATTGGCCTTCGCTGATGAGAGCAGTGGTCCCAGTTCGGCGGCCAGCGGGCTCAGGCTCGACGCCTCCGCGTGAGCGACCGGGGTGTCGGCGATGCGGCGCTCGAGAACTCCGACGTACTGCACTGCCGTCTGCAGGGTTGGAACTTCGCCCTCCTTGTTTTTCAGGTCGGCCTCGACTCCTTCTTTTGTCGAGTCTCCGCCGAAGTATTCGAACAGAGGAGCGAAACGGGGTAGCAGCCAAGGCGTATATTGTTCGACGAAACAGGCCAGAGCATCGCGGCGGCGAGCGGCTTCCTCGACGTGCCAGTCCGGTTGCTGTGCGGATTCGTCCGGCGGCGGGGCAGCAAGCAGCCGCTCGATGCGGGAGCGAATCGGCAGGGAGCCGGCATGCGTGGCCGATTTCTTTTGATGCCGGTTCGATGGGACTTCCAGCATGTGGTCGATGGCGGTAAAGGCGTCGGCGCTCAGGAGGGGGCGCTTCAGCAGGTCGAGCGCGCCGGTATGCAGCGTGTAGAGAGAGGCGGCGAGATTGCCGCTGTCGACCGCCGAGACGATGAGCGGCGCGATGGGACGAAGCGTCTCCATGTTGTACCAGTTGTAGATGTGGCCTCGCTGCTTCTCCAGCCGGTTATAGGTGTCGAGCGTTCCCAGCGTCTGCACGGCGAACTCGGGCAGCGTGATGAAGCCGAACTCGTAGGCCGCCTGCCGCGAGTTGAAGAGCATGCCGAGGTTGGTGGGCGAGAGCGTCCTGACCTGGAGCAGACCCTGCTCCTCGACGTTGTCGGGGATGAGCCAGTGATTCTGCTCGCCGCCGAACTCGGAGAAGAAGCGCCAGATGTGCAGGGCATGACCCTCAAGAAACGATTGGTCCGCATGGGACAACGGACCTTCGATCCGGCGCGGAGGCGCATCGAGCCAGAAGGCCGCGACAGGGGCGAGCGCCCAGAGCACCAGTACCGGAGCCGCGGCAAGCAGCGCGTGAGGATGGGTCCACGCCAGAGCGGCGGCGAAAGAGAGCGCCAGCACGGGCGAGAGGCTGAGGTAGCGGTCGAGCGAGCTTTTGGAGGAGCCCTCCTCCGCCTGCGCCGCCGTCTCCCAGTCCAACAGGTTTCGCCCCGAGATCAGCGTGCGATTCAGTGAGCGCACGATGGCGTCGAGCGAGAGCAGCATGTGATGGGGAAGAAAGATGAGATTGAGGATCGTGATCCCGAACGATGCCGCGAAGGTGGAAAGAGCGTCTTTTGCCGTGACGATGCTTACATTCAACAGCGCGCGGCTGGCGTTGAAGCCGAACTGGACGAGGCCGGGCAGAAGAAGAACGATGAGCGTGGCGATGGTCCAGTAAACCGGGCCGCCGGGAAGAAAGAACCAGCCGAAGATGAAGAGAAGGAATGTGATCGGTTCGAGGAGGCTGCGGCGCAGGTTGTCGAGGATCTTCCAGCGGGAGATGGTGCTGATAGGGTTGGGAACCGAGTGGCCGAACTCGTCGGGCACGGGGCTGAAGATCCAGCGCATGATCTGCCAGTCGCCGCGCAGCCAGCGATGCTTGCGGCGGGTGTGCGCGGAGTAGTGCGACGGATAGTCATCAATGACCTCGATGTCGGTGGCGAGGCCGACGCGCACATAGGCTCCTTCGATGAGGTCGTGCGAGAGCAGAGCGTTGCGGGGGAAGCGGCGCTCGAGCAACTGGTGCAGCACGGAGACCTCGTAGATGCCCTTGCCGGTGAAGATGCCTTCGCCGAAGAGGTCCTGGTAGGCGTCCGAGACCGCTCGGGTATAGATGTCGAAGCCGGTCTCGCCAGAGTAGAGCGACGCCATGCGCGAGCGCGACGCCGAGCCGACGCTGACGCCGACGCGCGGTTGCAGGATGCCGTATCCGGCGGTGACGATGCGCAGGCGCGGATCGATGATCGCCTGGTTGAGCGGATGGGCAATCGTGCCCGTCAGCCGTGCCGCGGCGCCGCGCGGCAACTGCGTGTCCGAGTCGAGCGTGATGACGTAGCGCACATGGTCGAGCAGATGCAGAGGACCGGCCTTGACCGGGAAGGTATCGTAGGTGTGAAGCAGCAGCTTGTTCAGGTCGAGCAGCTTGCCGCGCTTGCGCTCCCACCCCATCCACACTCCCTGACGGGCGTTGAAGACGCGATGGCGATGCAGCAGGAAGAACGATCCTCCCCGCTGGCCGGCGTATTTCGCGTTGAGTTCGTTGACCAGATGCAGCGCCAGCAGCACCAGGGGGCTGTCATCGGTATCGGGCGGCCGGGTGGTGGTGTCGGGAAGATCGGTGAGCAGGCCAAAGTGAATATGCGGGTCCTGATTGGCGAGATAGCGCGCCTCCAACTCTTCGAAGAGCTCGATGACCTGCTTCTCCTGCGTCAGCAGCGTCGGCACGATGACCAGGGTCGTCATCTCCGGCGGAACACCTTTCGAGAAGTCGAGCTTGGGCAGAGGCTCGGCCTTCATCAGCGCGGTGATGCTGCCGTTGATGAGATCGACTGCTCCCTGCGTGGCCGGGAGCAGTGCCAGCAGCAGAGCGCCGATCACCGCCCAGTAGTCGTTGTGCGGAACCAGGGGGAGGACGATGGCGGTAATCAGCAGGACGGAGAGCGTAAAGGTGCCGAGGATATAGAACTCCTCGCTCCAGCGGCGCATGGCACTGCGCAGAACCTCAATGAAGGGCGGCCGATAGCCGATGCGGCGATGCAACTGCGGAACGCCCTCCGCCACGAGATAGTAGCCGATATGCGATCGGCGTCGGGTGGTCCGGGGGTCGGCGTGCGGCGCGGAGGAGGCCTCGCGCGCCAAGGTCAGGGCCGCCTCGGCGGTCTGCATCTCGCTGAAGGTGGCGTGGCTGGCCATCTCCGCGATCTTGCGGTGATAGATGCTGCGCGTCTCGTCTTCCATTTGGGCGAAGGCGCCTGCCGGGTCCTCGCGAAGAATCGCATCGAAGGCGATCAGCGGCTCCAGCACGGGCCGCCACTCGCACTGATCGAGCCGCCTCATGCCGTGCAGGGGAACGGAGAAGGGCGAATCTTCGATGGGCGGAAGCTCCCCGGCGGCGAGCGCCTCGTCAGCGCGATCGAGGATGAACTCTAACTGCGCGAGCTTGAGCGCCTGCGGCAGAAGCTCGATCTCGCGCAGCAGCAGAGGCTCGCGCTGCTGAAACTGACGGACGTAGACGGCCAGCGATTCCCCCGACCATACCCGCGCCACGGAAAGGTACCCTTCCGCGAGGAACAGGACCAGCGGCAGCACCTCGCCCGAGGCCAGGCGAACCTGGGGCACCTGCAAGAAGCCTTCCGTCGCGCTCTCCGAGCTGGCGAGGGCGGCCTTCAACATGCGGGCGCTCTCGACGTATTCGAGCTGCGGCGTCAACTGGTTGTCCGGCACCTGTCTTTGGAAGGTCGCGAGCTGCTGCTGGAAGCGCTCAGCCAGCCTCTTCAGGCGATTCTCATAGTCCTTGCCGCCGGTCGCGGAAGGGACGACCTCCAGATGCCGGATCAGCGTGTCGGCGTGCTGCCGCAGCTCGTCGTCGGGGATCGTCGGCTTCTCCTGCAGGCCCTCGG
Organism: Acidobacteriales bacterium 59-55; assembly: GCA_001897435.1. GTDB lineage: Bacteria > Acidobacteriota > Terriglobia > Terriglobales > Acidobacteriaceae > Edaphobacter. The sequence continues at coordinate 144,244 of MKSV01000003.1, forward strand.
TCGGCAGATCGGAGACAGGGGCCGTCGGCGGCGGGAGGCTCTCGGAGGTGTGGTCGTTGGGGAATAATGTCATAGCCGCTTCCTTGTGGGTCGTGCAGGATTTTGCCTGCGACGACCTTGCAGGGGAATATAAAGTTAGGCCGGCAGCGAGAGGCTGCATCTATCTGTAGCTGGCCGCCTGCATCTCGAACATCTCCGCGTAAAGGCCGCCTTTGCGCATCAGCTCTTCGTGGTCTCCTTCCTCGATAAGACGACCGCCGGAGAGGACGACGATGCGGTCGGCCATGCGGACGGTGGAAAACCGGTGCGAGATGAGCAGCGCCATCTTGCCGAGGGTCAGCTCGGCGAAGCGCTCGAAGACCTCAAGCTCGCTGCGGGCGTCGAGCGCCGCTGTCGGTTCGTCGAGAATCAGCAGCTGCGCGTCACGCAGATAGGCGCGGGCCAGAGCGATCTTCTGCCACTCCCCGCCCGAAAGCTCGACGCCGCCCTCAAAGCGACGACCCAGCATCTGGTCGTAGCCGCCGCCGAGCTTGCCGACCACCTCATCGGCCAGGCTCTTGTGCGCGGCGCTCTCCAGATCATCCTGGGTGTGTGGCTGGTCGACGCGGCCTACGGCAATATTCTCCCGCGCCGTCATCTCGAAGCGCATGAAGTCCTGAAAGATAACGCCGATGTGACGATGCAGATCTTCAAGCTCGTAATCGCGCAGGTCTACGCCGTCGAGCAGAATCTGTCCTTCGGTGGGATCGTAAAGGCGGGTGATGAGCTTGACCACCGTCGTCTTGCCCTGGCCGTTCTCGCCGATCAGGGCGATGCGCTCTCCCGGCGAGAGCGTGAGGTTGAAGTTGTGCAGCACGGTGCGTGTGGTCCCCGGGTAGGCAAAGGAGACGTTGCGAAACTCGAAGCCGCGCTCGATCGGCACAGGCATCCTGCGGCCATCGGGCTTGGACTGTACCGTCGGCTCCATCTCGAAGAAGGCGATCAGGTCGGTGAGGAAGAGCGCCTGGTCGGCGATGCCGGAGACGGTCGAAAAGACCTGTTGCAGGTTGGAGCTTGCCTGCTGGATCGACGTGGTGAGGAAGGTGAACTTGCCGATGTTGTAACTGCCGCCGAGCGTGCGCCAGATGACATAGATATAGGCGCTGTAGTAGCCCAGCGTTCCGATGACGCCGAGCATGCCGCCCACAACGAGCTTCGAGCGCGAGAGCGCGACATCTTCAACGTAAATCTGGTGCGCCAGCGTCTCGAACTTGTTGGTGAAGAACTTGTACAGGCCGAAGAGCTTGACCTCTTTGGCGCCCTCGCGGCTGCCGGCGACCTGGCGCAGGTAGTCCATCTGCCGCTTGGCCGGGGTCTGACGAAAGTTCTTGGCGTAGCCCAGAAAGGCGAAGTGGGTCTCGCCCAAAAACGACGGCAGCACGCCCAGCGCCAGCAGAAGCACAAGCCACGGCGACGCCCACGCCAGCACCGCGGTAAAGGTCAGGGTCGTAATCACCTGCTGGATGAGCCGCCCCATCTGCTGGATCATGCCCAGCCGGTCGGTGGCCTGCACTCGCGCCCGTTCCAACCGGTCGTAGAAGACCGGGTTCTCGTAGGTCGTCAGGTCCAGCCGCGAGGCCTGCTCCATGACGCGCACGCTGACGTACTGGGTGTAGCGATTGGCCAGCAGCGAGTCGGAGTAGTCCATGGCGTGCATGAGCAGGCCGAAGACAACGTTCAGCCCGACCTCGGTCGCTACCAGTATCCAGAAGTCGTGCGGCAGGACCTGTCCGCGCAGCACATCGGCGATGTCCTGCAGGATTAGCGCGGCGACCTTGGCGATGGCGATCGGCAGCGTTGCCACGATAACGCGGATCATGAGGCCCCAGACGACGACCGACGGGCCCGAATCCCACAGGATGCGCAGCACCGGCGGCAGATTCCGTAGCGCGCTCAACCGGTCGCGCCACGGGCTTTCCACTTTTCTATGGATGGGGGCTTCGCTCATAAAGCTCAATTTAGATGCACCGACCAAAGGCCGTCTCGGCCGGAGCGTATAGGGATGGATGCACGAAAATCCATAGATGTTGGATGTTCGTGATTCAAAAGGCTCGCTGCGGAGGATCTCATCAAAGGTATCTCTGCCAGCATATTAGACTTCCCGCTCCGGGAGCTGGGTGGAGCGGTCTCCGGAGCGGCCTCAATTTATGGCCTTCTCCGAGGAAGGGTTCCCGCAGGATGTTTCCTGTGCGATTATGGGAACCCGGCGGCTACCATCGGCGTATGGTTCTCAAGGCAGAGGAGATTCGGTTATGCGCGTAATTCAGATGACAGCCTCGATGGTGCTTGTGGGCGCGGTGATGATGAGCGGATGCAGGGTCGAGTCCGACAAGAAGGGCGGCGACGACAACGTGAAGATCGCCACGCCGTTCGGCGGCATGCAGGTGAAGACCAACGATGCGGCGGTGCTCGAAGGCATGGGCCTGCCCGGCTATCCCGGAGCGGAATTGGTGAAGAAGGACAAGGACCACGGCTCCGCGGATGTGAACATGAGCTTTGGCAGCTTTCATCTGCGTGTCAAGGCTGCGAGCTACCGGACGCCCGACAGCCCGGACAAGGTCGAGGCCTTTTACCGGAAGGCGCTGGGACGCTACGGAGACGTCATCAAGTGCTCGGACGACAGGCCGGTAGGCGAGCCGGTGCGTACCCAGGAGGGGCTGACCTGCAACGACGACAACAAGCACGTCGCCATCGATGACGATATGTCGCGCAAGCTGGAACTGAAGGCAGGCTCGCGCCAGCATCAGCATATCGTTGCCATCAATCCCGAGGGCACGGGCACGAAGCTGGGCCTGGTCGCGCTCGACCTGCCCGGGCACTCCAGCGGCAACGGCGAGAGTATGCAGTGAGCCGGTCGGCGGTAAGGCTTGCCCCTCCCTACCGGCTGCGGTAGTTTCATAAGATATGCATGAATTTTGTCACCGTTGCGGCGGGGAGCTTTCAGACGGTGACGGGGGCTTACCCTTCTGCCCGCATTGCGGCGCTCCGCAGATCTACCTGACGGATCACGACCAGCCTGCGGAGGTGTCGGAGACCGGCACAACCGGGTCAGCGCCTCCGCCTCTACCCCGTCCGATCGAGTGGAAGACGGCGATCCGCTGCGCCCTTCTGGTAGCGATTGTCGCCGCGGTGCTGAGCCTGATTGCGGCGCGATTCGAGGCGATCTCCGCGCTGAGCTGGCTGTGGACGGTGAGCGGCTCGTTGATTACGCTGGCGCTCTACCAGAAGCGGCAGCCGCAGGCCCGGATGGATGCCGCCGTGGGCGCGCGCATCGGCATCGTCGTCGGTATCGTGCTGATAAGTTGCCTGGCAGTCGCCATGGCCGCGGGCGGGCTGGCCGCGCGCTATCTGCTGCACAATATGGCCGGATTCGATGCCCAGTTGACCCAGCAACTCCATCTCCAGATCGAACACGCCATCAAGGCCAACCCCGAGGCGAAGTCGGTCGAGGGCTATCTTTATTCGCCGGAGTTCCGGGCCGGCATGATGCTGGCCGGCTTTGCCATGGTCTCGGGCATCCTGCTGGTGGTCTCGACGGTGGGCGGCGCGGTGGGCGGCATGATGCGCACCCGGCGGAAGGCTCCGTTGTGAGGGACGATCTTCGTACAGCGACACCGGCAGCTTAGGTCCGGACCTTCAATCTGGCCCGGGCTGCTGATATCATCAAGCGCAATTGCTATGAGTGAAACTACGAAAGCGCAAATGCCGAAGATACGCGAAAAGGGCCGCCTGATGTCCGCCTCCGAGATCGAGCGGACGCTGGTGCGGCTGGCCCACGAGATCGTCGAAAAGCACGACGGCTGCGACAACCTGGGGCTGGTCGGGATCAAGCGGCGCGGCGTTCCCCTGGCCGAGCGGCTGGGCGCGCTGATCGCGAAGATCGAGAAGCGACCTGTCGACACGGGTGTCCTCGACATCAGTTTTTACCGCGACGACCTTTCGACGGTCGGACCGCGGCCAACGGTTTCTCCGTGCGACGTGGGCTTCGAGGTGACCGGCAGGGACATCGTTCTGGTCGACGACGTGCTCTACACCGGCCGCACCATTCGCGCGGCGTTCGATGCCCTGTTCGCCCATGGACGGCCGAAGAGCGTCCAGTTGCTGGCGCTGATCGACCGCGGTCACCGCGAGTTGCCCATCCAGGCGACCTTCGTCGGGCGCACAATATCCACCTCGGCGCGAGAGATCATCGAGGTGAAGCTGAACGAGATTGACCAGCAGGAGCAGGTGCTCCTGGTCGAGCTGGTGGACTGACGAAGTTGATGACGCAAGCATCGCAAGACCCGAAACAGGCCACGAAATTGAACGGAAGACGCGCCTACGCCGGCGGCTCGCTGCTGAGCGTGACTCACCTCTCGCTGGAGCAGGTCTCCGGCATCCTGAACGTGACGGTACAACTGGAGCGAATGGACCACGCGGAACGCTCGCGGATGCTGGCGGGACGGCGCATTGCTCTTTTGTTCTACGAGTCGAGCACGCGGACTCGAACCTCGTTCGAACTGGCTGCCAAGTCGCTGGGCGCAACCACGACCCTGGTCAGCGACAAGTCCTCTTCGATCGAAAAGGGCGAGAGCCTGAAGGACACCGGCCTGACGCTGCGAGCGCTGGGCGCGGAGGCGATCATCCTGCGCCACCCCTCGTCGGGCGCTCCGTTTCTGCTGGCGCGCGAGACCGGCCTTCCCATCCTGAACGCGGGGGACGGGATGCACGAGCACCCCTCGCAGGCGCTGCTGGATGCGCGGACGATGCTGATGCGCCTGCCCGGCAGAGACGCTACCGTGGCCACGGCGAAGAGCCTCGAAGGCGTCACAGTCGTCATCACCGGGGACATTCTGCACAGCCGCGTGGCGCGATCCAATGCTCTGCTGCTGCCCCGTCTGGGAGCGAAGGTGCTGCTCTGCGGCCCCGAGCCGCTGCTGCCCGCGTCTGCCCTTGGACTTGGCCCGGGAGTCGAGATCGTCCGCGACTTCGACGAGGCGCTCGGGCGGGCCCAGGTTCTGATGATGCTGCGCATCCAGAAGGAGCGGCTGGCGGGCCTGGAGCTTGATCTGGCGGATTACATTGCACGGTATCAGCTTAACGGCGAGCGGCTGGCCGCGGGCGCTCCCGACGCTCTGGTGCTGCATCCCGGCCCCATGATTCGCGGGCTGGAGATTACGGGCGATGTGGCCGACGGTCCCAACTCGGCGATCGAGCGGCAGGTGAGCAACGGTCTGGCGGTGCGCTCGGCGCTGCTGCTGCGAGCCTTCGGCGTGGGCGGATTCGAGAGTGTGATTGCATGAGTGATCTATTGATCCTGAACGGGCGCGTGATCGACCCGGCGAACCGCGTAGACGAGGCTCGCGATCTGCTGCTTCGCGACGGAAAGGTCGCCGCGGTGGAGAAGCCCGGCAGCCTGAAGGACGTGGAGGCAGCGGAGACGATCGACGCCGCGGGGCTGGTGGTCGCTCCCGGCCTGATCGATGTTCATGTCCATCTGCGCGAGCCGGGACAGACATACAAAGAGACGATTGCCACGGGAACGGCGGCGGCGGCGGCTGGCGGCTTTACGACCGTGGTGGCCATGCCCAATACCCTTCCCGTCAACGACTCGGTCGCCGGTCTGGAGTGGATGCTTGCTCCCGAGCGCGGGGCCGTTGTGAAGCTGTTTGCCATGCCCGCAGCCACGCTGGGCAGCATGGGCGCAACGCTGACGGACTTTGCCGCGCTTCACGCCGCCGGCGCTCTCGGCTTTACCGACGACGGCAAGCCGGTGCTCGAAGACGAGATCATGCGCGCCGCCCTGATTGCAGCGGCGCGGCTGGGCGTTCCCGTCTCGCAGCACGCCGAGGACACGCACCTGACCGGCGGTTGCAGTATGAACGCCGGGCCGGTGGCCTTTCGGCTAGGCCTGCGCGGCATGACAGTCGAGGCAGAATCGCGCATCGTCGAGCGCGACATCCGGCTGCTGCGCGAGATCGAAAAGTCCGAGGGGCTGCATCCTCATCTGCACGTGCAGCATGTCTCGACGGGACGCGCGCTGGAGGCGATTCGCGAGGCCAGGCAGCAGGGTCTGCATGTTACCTGCGAGGCCGCGCCGCACCACTTCACGCTGACCGACGAGGCCGTCGGTGACTACGACACCAACGCCAAGATGAATCCTCCGCTTCGCGCCGAGGCCGACCGGCAGGCCGTTCTTTCCGGGCTGGCCGACGGTACCGTGGACTGCATCGCCACCGATCACGCACCGCATGCGGCGCACGAGAAGGAGCAGGAGTTCGAACGCGCTCCCAACGGCATTACCGGACTTGAAACTGCGCTGGGGCTGGCGCTGCGCGTGCTCCACAAAGGCCAGGGGCTGGCGCTGGGCAGGATCATCGCGCTGATGAGCGCGGCCCCGGCCGGGATCGTCTCGCTCGCCGACCGCGGTTCGCTGAAGACAGGCAACTGGGGCGATGTTGTGGTGTTCGATCCGGCAGCCGAGTGGAGCTTCGCGGCAAAGGACTCGCGGTCGAAGTCACGGAACACGCCCTTCGATGGAGCGGCGATGTCGGGCCGGGTGAAGGCCACCATCAGCGAAGGCCGCGTGGTCTTTCGCGGCTAACGCTGTTTTCGAGTGGTTGTAGAGACTTGCCCTCCAATGGAAGGCGAAATACAGGGGTCTCTCCGCTCCGCAGCGAACGGTAAAGCCGTCCGCCGCTCCGGTCGAGATGACGTGCTTCTTTGCCTTGTATAAAAGCGTGACATGGGGCATCGGATTTTCGGTCCGCATCCTGAGATGCCGCAGATGCCGTCGACGTGGAAGCATCGATTTTCGCGCGTTGATTCGAGCGTCATGTGGAAGAGATGGCACCATTCTGCCGCTTGTCTTCGTGCAGCAGATACCATGCTCCTGCCGCGATGCATGCTACCGCAATCGCCGCGCCCGCGGCTGCCGTCTGTGCGGCCATCGCGCCCCACCCGCCGATCAGCCCACGGTCGGCGAAGCGCCAGAAACTGTGCAGCAGCCACGCCGCAAAGGCGATTACACAGACAACGCTCACTGCTCGCATGAAGATCAGCGGACGCGTCGCGCGTCTTAGCGCCATCTCCTGCTTGCGCGCCTGCGCTCGCCGCCAGACCTGCCCGGCAAGGGGGGGCTCCTGTTGCGTTCGCAGCGCCGCCGCGCTTCGCAGCAGGCTTCCAGCGACCAGCCGCGTCTCCGCGCAGACTGCGCAGGTCCGGAGATGGCCGTCCAGCTCTGCCGTCGATGCGCCTGTACGCAGCGCGTCTACAACTTCGATCTCTCGTTCACATCGATTTCGCTTCATGCTCTCTCCTCGGCGGGCCGCAGCAGCCCGGCTGCCCTTTTGCGCGCGCGGAAGAGCAGCAGCCTGACACTCATGGCGCTCAGGCCCATCGCCTCCGCGATCTCGGCATGGCTCATTCCTTCGACGTAGGCCAGCCATAAAAGTTCCCGTTCGCGCGGCTTCATCGCCCGCATCGCCGTACGCACGTCGATCTGAAGATTAACCTGCGTATCGGCGTTCGGTGGTGATGCCGCTTCCGCAGGCTCGGGATATGCTCTGTCTTCTCCGCGACGCCAGCGGTCGCGCAGGAGGTTGCTGGCGATGCGAAACAGATACCTCCGCGTTCCCTCTGCGTCCATCGCCGGGGGCCTGCGCACAAGCAAGCGGCAGTAAGTCTCCTGCAGCAGATCGTCGGCCACGTCCCTGCGCCCGGTCACTCCGGTCAGGTAGGCGAGGATGGGGCGAGCGGTCGCGTCGTAGACCGACTGGAACTCCTGCTCGTCGATCTCATCCATCGCGTCCGCCGCGGCGCCTTCCTGGTCCGGCCAGGCGACCTGTGCGGCGATGGCATCTGATTTATGCATCGGCATCCAAACCTCGTGCATCGACATTTGGATGCGCTCTACGCGCGGCTATCCTGATTCAGCAGCCCGAAAGAACGGGAGAGGAAATAAGTCGCCCCCGCTGCCAGTTCGAAGCCGATGCCCAGCGCAATCGACAGCGTGCCGATGAAGGTGTTGGCCTGAGCCTCATCTCCGGCCATCGAATGCAAAGCCAGCAGCGCCGCGCCGAAGACGATCAGCATGATCCCGGTCCGAACGCCGCTGAGGATGTTCTTGTACGGCGTCGTTTGCGCGGCTCCTTCCATCGCCAGAGAGCGCAGGAACTGGCGTCCCACCTCGGTCTCGGCGTAGGCAAGAACTGCCTGGCTGGAGTCGATTTTCTCCAGCAGCCGCGTCTGCAGCCCTGCCTGAAGCTTTGCGATCTGGTAGCGCCGAATCGACGCGAAGACGACCCAGGCAATCCACCCCATGGTAAAGAACACAATAAAAGGAACCAGGACATCTTTGAGCATACGTTTTTCCTCTCTCCCGATACATACGCTTTCACCGGGTATAACGTTCGAGAGGGCCAAACGGTTAACAGCTATCCGTGTTTTACGCTCGTAAGCATCTCGGCCACCGTCCGCCCCAACACCGGATGCACCATCTCGGGCGCAACCTCGGCCAGCGGCTCCAGCACAAACCGGCGCTCGTGCATCTCCGGGTGCGGCAGCGTCAGCTCCGGCGTTGACATCACCACGCTGCCGTAGAGCAGCAGGTCGAGATCGATCACGCGAGGCCCCTTGGCGATAATCCGCTCCCGTCCCATGCCGTGCTCCACTGAGAGCAGCCCACGGATCAACTCCAGCGGCTCCAGTTCCGTCTCCAGCAGAAGTGCTCCATTGAGAAATCGCGGCTGCTCAAGATAGCCTACCGGCTCGGTGTCATAGAAGGCCGAGACGGACTGCACTGCGCCCAGCCCGCCGATCCGGTCCACGGCTTCGCGCAGATTCGCCTCCCGGTCGCCGAAGCGGGACTCCAGATTAGACCCCAGCGCAACTGCCGCCAGACCTTTCATAACCGCTCCGGAGACGCCTGGAACGCCTCGAGCCCAAAAGAATTGCCTTGCAGGATTTCGTGCTTGCCACACAAAGTACCACGCCGGACACACCCAAAGCCATCACACCGCGGCATGGCGTAAACCTATCGGAAGAGCTTCCGATTCAACCTCAGCGACTTCATCGTATCCATGAGCCAGCTCCCAGGCGGAGCGATCGCGCATGAGCCGCTGCACCAGGGCGGTGTGCATAGCGTGGCCGGCTCTCTCGGCCACGACGCGCCCTTGAATCCGGCGCCCGGCCAGGGCCAGATCGCCGATCAGGTCCAGGACCTTGTGGCGAACGAACTCGTCGCGGAAGCGGAGCGGTCCATTCTCGACGCCGTTGCGCGACAGGATGATGGCGCTCTCGTCCGAGACTCCGCGGATCAGGCCCATATCCCGCAGCATCGCCTCGTCTTCTTTGAAGCCGAAGGTCCGTGCCGGTGCGATCAGGTTCACGTAGTCGCCCGTCGCCAGGTCGCCGGTGAATCTCTCGTAACCGATGGGCTGGGGGAAGTCGATGGTGTACTCGATGCCGTAGCCGGAGCCGGGGTAGACGCCGATGAACTTGGAGCCGTCGCGGACCTCGACCTCCTTGAGGATGCGGAGGTACTCCCGTTTGCGGCGCTGCTGTTTGAGCCCCACGGAATGAAAGGCCTCGACATAGGGTAGAGCGCTTCCGTCGAGGATGGGAACCTCGAGGTTGTCCACCTCGACGATGACGTTGTCGACGCCGAAGCCGATCAGCGCCGAGAGCAGGTGCTCGGTCGTCGAGATGAGAACGCTTTGCCGCATCAGGCTGGTCGCATAGCTCACCTTGGCGACATTCCGGCCAACGGCGGCGATCTCGAAGTTGTCTAAGTCTGTGCGTCTAAAGACGATACCCGAACCAGCCGGAGCCGGAACCAATCGCATGGAGACGGAGGCGCCGCTGTGGAGGCCCACGCCGCTGAACTCGATCTCCGACCGGATTGTCCGCTCAAAATGAGGTTCAAGCGCCACGAATCAAGATCTCCTGCGACATATCTTTATTAAAGTTACAGGCAGAAGACGGATGGCCATTGTGGTAAAAATGCCACACTTCGAGGAAAAGTTGACCACTCTTGTTCCCTCCCCCTCTTCCTCTAACCGTTGTATTTGCTATAACATCCGTCCATGGACCCAAAAGCGATTCTTGGCTGTGCTGGTAGCCGAAGCGAATGGATTCGATCTACGCTTCGCGACCTTGTCCTTCAGGAATCTCCAAGTGAAGACCGGCTGGCAGTTAATGCCGCGGTGGCGCTGGTTGAAGGGCACGCGCAGAGCCTCGGCGCCAGTGTACGGCGTCATGGACAAAACCAGTTTGGCGATATCCTCGAGCTTCGCTTCGACCCCGCCCACTCCATGCACAAGCCGATTCTGCTGCTGGGACACCTGGACACGGTATGGCCGATGGGAACGCTGGCGACGATGCCCTGGCGCGAGACGGACGGGCGATATTGGGGGCCGGGCGTGTTCGACATGAAGGCCGGTGTGGTGATGGCTTTGGCGGCAGTAAGCATCCTGCAGGAGCTGGGGCTGGACCGCCCCGTTCGCCTGCTGCTGAACAGCGATGAGGAGATTGGAAGCCCGGCTTCGTGGCAGATTACCGAGGAACTGGCGCTGGCATCGTCAGCGGTCTTTGTGTTGGAGCCGGCCCAGGGACTGGCCTACAAGACCGCGCGCAAGGGAGTCGGCCAGTACACGGTGCGGGTGACGGGGGTGGCAGCGCACAGCGGCGTGGACTTCGAGCACGGCCACTCGGCGGTCGTGGAGCTGGCGAAGCTGGTGCAGACCATCTCGGGCTTCACCGATCTGTCGGTGCAGCGGACGGTCAACTGCGGCGTGATCGCCGGGGGGACGCGGTCGAACGTCGTCGCGCAGCACGCCAGCGCAGAGGTGGATGTGCGCATTGCAAGGGCGAGCGACGCCACGCGGGTGGAGAAGCTGTTTCGCAGACTCAAGGTCTCCGATCCGCACTGTAGGCTCGAAATCGTGGGCGGCATCAATCGTCCTCCGATGGAGCGCAAGACCGGAACGATTGCGCTCTTCAAACGGGCGAAGGCGCTGGCCGCCGAACTCGGCTTCGAGCTGGACGAGGCATCGACCGGCGGCGGTTCGGACGGCAACTTTACCGCGGCGCTCGGTATCCCCACGCTCGACGGGATGGGAGCAGTGGGCGAGGGAGCACATGCCGCGCACGAGCATGTGGTCGTCGAGCATCTGGTGCCGCGCACGGCGCTGTTGGCCGCCATGATGGCCAGCGCCGATTGAGAGTGCTCGAAAAAACTGCTTTTAAAACACTGGTACGGCAGATTGTGTGGATGGCCGACGTGGCAAGGGCGCGGACCGGGACGAAATACAGGGGTCTCTCCACTGCGCCGTGCGATAGAGCCGCGCGGCTCCGGTCGAGATGACGTGCTTTCGAGGTTAATCGTGCTTTTGAGGTTAATGAGGATGGCAACTGGGCAGGCTATTCCAGCGTGGCCTTTACTTCGGCCAGCAGGGTGATGGTGCGGGCGATGGGCAGGCCGACCACGTTGAAGTAGCAGCCTTCGATGCGCGGAATCCAGCGGGCGGCGTAGCCCTGGATGGCGTAGGCTCCGGCCTTGTCGAGTGGCTCTCCGCTGGAAACGTAGGCGGCAACCTCCTCGTCGTTGACGATGTTGAAGGTGACCTGGGTGATCTCGACCTCGCTAAGGACGCCCTTGCGTGTGACCACGGCGAGGCCGGTAAGCACGGCGTGGGTGCGGCCGCTGAGCAGGCGCAACATGCGGCGGGCGTCAGCATCGTCGGCGGGCTTACCGAGGATATGGCCGTCGACGACGACCGCGGTATCGGCGCCGAGAACAATGAGCGGATCGCCGGGCGCGTCGGCTGACCGGCGACGATTCCAGATGGCCTGGGCCTTTTCCACAGCCAGGCGCTGGACGTAGGCCGCCGCCGCCTCGCCAGTTAACAGGTCTTCGTTGAGGTCGGCGGATTCGGTGGAGAAGACGAGCGCGGTCTGGGCAAGCAGTTCGCGGCGGCGTGGCGAGGCAGAGGCAAGGATAAGCATGGCAGTTCGAGAGTATCGCCGACCGCCGCTGCGGGCAAAACATTTGCCGAGCATGGCTTAAAGGGAAATGGGGCACCGAGTAAACTTGGGCTAGCATGGCGCGGAGGGTGAAGGCATGAAGCACTGGCAGAAGGTGGCGGCAGCGGTTGTCGGCGTGGGGGTGGTAGTGATAGTGGCGGTGCCGCTGCTGGTGAACGTCAACACCTTTCGCCCCTTGCTGGAACAGCAACTGTCGACCGCGCTGGGACGGAAGGTGACGATGGGCAAACTGAGCCTGTCCATTCTCTCCAGCAGCGTCGTAGCGCGCGATGTGAGCATCGCCGACGACCCGGCGTTCGGCTCCGCGCCGTTTTTGACGGCGAAGTCGCTGCACCTGGGTGTCGAGCTGAGGCCGCTGATCTTCAGCCATAAGATCATCGTTCGTCGCCTCCGGATCGACGAGCCGCAGATCCGCCTGGTTCACGGAGAGCAGGGCGTATGGAACTTCTCGACGCTGGGCAACAATGCCGCGAGCCATGGAGTCGACGCTGCGCAGGAGACGGCGATCCCCGACCTTACGGTGAACAAGCTCAACATCGCGGGAGGGAAGGCCACCATCGAGAGCATGCCCGCGCACGGGGTTCCGCTGACGTTCGACCAGATTGCTTTGGCCGTGGAAAACTTCTCATTCACAAAGCAGTTCCCCTTCAAGCTGAGCGCAGACGTTCCCGGCGAGGGGACGGTGACGCTGACCGGGCAGGCGGGCCCGATCGACCCGCACAATGCCGCGGCGACCGTCTTTGACGCGCGGCTGATGATGAAGCACTTCGATCCGGTCGCCGCCGGAGTTCTCGACCGCAGTGCAGGCATGTCGGCGCTGGCCGATGTGGACGCGCATCTTGCCTCGGACGGCACGGCAATCAACAGCAACGGCACGGTGCATCTGGAGAATCTGCAACTAAGCCCCAAGGGGGCGCCTGCAAAGAAGCCGGTGGACGTGGTCTACAAGACCTCGCACAACCTGAAGACCAACGCCGGGCAGTTGCAGAACGCGACGGTCACCGTCGGCGAACTGACAGCCAACCTGAACGGAAGCTATAACCTGACGCCGGCCACGACGCTGAACCTGAAGCTGACAGGACAGGGGATGCCGGTCGACGAGTTGCAGACGCTGCTGCCGGTGGCCGGGGTAAAGCTGCCGAACGGCTCGGTGCTCAAGGGCGGTCAATTGACGATCGACCTCGGCATTGCGGGGCCACCGGAGAACCTGACGATTACCGGGCCGTTCGAGATCGACAATACGCGGCTGGCTGGCTTCAACCTGGGCTCGAAGCTGAAGGGGATCGCGGGTCTCGCCACAGGACAGACGGGCGACGTGACCGACATCCGGGCGGTGCGGGCGAAGGTGCAGGTCGCCAACAGCGGCATCCGCATCGATGATATCTACACGTTGATGCCGGCGCTGGGCGAGGCAACGGGGCAAGGAACCGTCTCGCCTGCCGGAGCGCTGAACTTTCGCCTGATGATGAAGGTGAGCACCAGTAAGGGTGTAGGCGGCGTAGCCGTGGGGCTGCTGTCTGCTCTCAACCAGGCGACCGGGGCCACAGCTAGGCAGGCTGCCGCGAACGGTGTGCCGGTCACGATTACCGGAACTTCATCCGATCCCGTTATCACGCCTGACGTCAACGGGCTGCTGCGCAATAATGCGACGAGCATCCTCGGCAATCAAAAGGGCAATCAGAAGAATGACGCGGGGCAGCAGGTGATGCGCACCCTGGGCGGTTTGTTCGGGAAGAAGTAATCCGGGGCAGGATCATTCGATGTGGCATGGGGGAGAAACGGCAGTGGAGACGGGGTAAATACAGGGTCTCTCCACTGCGGCCCTGCGGGCCTCCGGCCGAGATGACGTGAGTTGAGAGTAGTGTGCGGGAATTGGCGGCGACAGCTTTGAAGTCACTCAGGAGAGCTTTTCGACCGAGAGGTGGGCTTCCATGGTGTGGGCTCCGCCGGGCGCGAGGGTGACCGTGTTGGCCGCGGCGTTGACGGTCTCGACGCAGAGCATGTGGGGCCACTCGTCGGCGCTCATATCGGGCAGCGCCTTCCACGGATTGAAGACGACCGTGGTGTTGGAGTTCTGCTTGGCGACGGTGATGCGGCGGTGTCCGGCGGCATCGTGCAGGACGCAGGTAGCGCTCGTGTTCGGATAGACGCGGTCGGTGAAGCCGGTAAACGTCAGGGGAGCATGAGCGGCTGGCTTTTCGCGCATGTGGTCGGTCTTGTCGATGAAGGGTGTCGGCTCAAGGCCAGTGACATTCACCTGACGAACGTCAGCGACAGAGTAGTAGGTGTGCAGCGCCTCTTCGAAGACCAGCGGCGTGGGTGCGTTATTGCCCACGGTGAGCTTCATGGTGAGAGTACGGCCGATGATGAACCAGAAGGCAAGGTAAAAGTTATCGAAGCCCAGTTCGCGGCTCATGGCAGTGGGCCCGAGCGTGAAGGTCAGGTGAAGATCGTCTCCGGTGAGCGCTGCAAAGGCGAGGGTCCAGTCCTGGATGCGCGCGAAGCCATGGGACGGGCCGGTCTTGCCGTCGTGGCGAGTTGCGAACCAGGGAAAGGCGACGGGAACGCCGCCGCGGATGGGCTTGCCCGGCAGGAGGTCGCTCTCGCGGCTGAGAAAGATCACCGGATCGTGCCCGGCCGGCTGCCATGCAGTGATATGCGCGCCCTGCAGGTAGATGGTGGCCGTGGCCTGGGGCGTGGTTACGTTGGCGTAGACAAGGCCGCTGGGAGTCTGCCCGAAGGCGAGGACGCCGGGAATTGCGAAATGGGAGGAGAGCGCGTCGATATCCATGGCTGCTTGTGAGTATCGCAGACGGAGACGCCTCCATGCCTTGTGCTGCATGGAGGCGTCCCGGAGAGATCAAAGAGGATGATGCTTCCCTTCAACGACGATAGCGCGGATCAGATCTGCGAATAGGGCGCGGGGTTGAGGGTCAGGTTGGTGACGTTGCTGACCGTGGCTTCGAAGTTGTAGCGAGGGGAACCGGAAAGTTTCTTCCACTCGGGATCGCTGCGGAAGGCATCCCAGCCCGCCGTCAGTGCGGCCATGTCGGGAAAGGTGAGCATGTAGGTCAGGCTGGGCATCCCCGAACCGATGAGCCTGTCGCCATAGAAGACCTGTCCGCAACCCGATCGCTGGAAGATGTCGAACTCGCCGTGGTGGAACATCTCGACCTTGCGCACGTGGTCGCGGTTGGTGGGGCTCTCGTAGGTGCGCAGTTGGAAGATGCGCTTGCCGTGCTGCGCGGTAGAGGAGGGAACGGTCAGCTTCGGGTGTCCCTCGAAGGCGATGAGCAGCGAGCTGTCCATGCGGATGAAAGGGGGCGCGGTGGCAGGTGCGTCCCAGAAAGGCTCTGCCGCCTTCATAAACTGCTCGTCGCGGGCGAGCAGAAGATCGACCGTGGCCAGTGTCTCCAGATTGGAGCTGGGCAGCAGTAGATAGAGGGTCGGCGTCTCCGGTCCGAAGTCGAGATGGAATGCGCCGACCGGCGAGATGCCGAGGCGGTTGAGCGCGGGAATCAGGGCCTTGCCCACGTAGTTGTCCATCAGCTTGGTCTGCGGGCCGGATTGCAGATGGTACTTGCGCAATTGGTAGTATTCGCGCCCGCGTGCCGCGGGAGCCTGGGCCTGAACTTCGGAACGGCCGGTAAGGGCAAGGGCAGATGCTGCAAGGGACGTGGTCAGAAATTCACGCCGTTTCATTAGGCCTCCTGGGGCAAATTGCACGCTGAATGCGGATGGAGATGCATAGGAAGCATACATTCCGGCTTGCGACAGCGTCTCGCCGGAGGTAAAGCCGTCGGCGATTATCGGCCCGACGCAGGCTGCCTTATCCTTGAAGAATGACGCGCCGCGTTCCGCTTTGCCTGCTGCTCTCCTGCGCCGCCCTGCTGGGCGCCTGCCGTTCCGCTTCGGCAATCGAGGTGAGGATCTCCTCGCAGGCGCTCGAACGAACGTTGCGGGCGCAGCTCTTCAACAGCCCGGAGGGCCGCTATTACATGCGCGGCAGTGTAAAGTCGGCCTGCTATGTCTATGCCGACTCGCCGCGCGTCTCCTTCGTGAAGGATCGGGTGGTCGTCCACGTTCACACCCGGGCAAAGCTGGGCACGTCGATTGCCGGCGCCTGCATCGGAGTGTCGCTCGATACGAATGCGGACGTCTCCATGATTCCCGATGCAAGGGAGGAGACGATCGGCTTTCGCGACGCGCGCATCGAGCGATTGAGCGAATCGAGAGAGCTGAACTTTCTGCTGGTACCGTTTCTCGACCGCAAGCTGCCGGACCAGATGAAGGTGAACGCCGCCGACCTGATGCGGCAGTTGCTCAGCCGTTCGATCGAGACGACCGGCTACGCGTTTTCGCTGACGTCGTTGAAGCTGCATTCGATGGTGGTCGAAGGCAACAAGCTAGTGCTCGACGCCGACGCCGGACTGAATGTTGACTGAGACTATTGAGCCGCGCCGGTGGCTGAACTGAGCTGGCGGGTGATATGGCGATGCGGTTGCAAACTACCCGGCGGGACCGCTTCCGATACCACGGGAGCCGGCATCGCCAGATCCTCCAGATTGGGAGGCCTCGCTTCCATGCTGGGGAGTTGGCCCGGCACCAGTTCCAGGGGCGAGTCTTTTGGAGGGGTAAAGCGCCCGTCCACCAGGTAGGCCACGATCATGCCGGCGGTAATCTGCGGATTCAGCACGGCGAGCGGCACAACATACTTCTTGGACCTCACCAGCGACTCCAGAACGCCATCCGTACGGTGGCTGCGATCGATGCTGCCGGGAATCTGAGGAACGATGAAGGTTGAGAACTCCAGGTCCGGATGCCGCTTCGCGTACTTTGTCAACGACCGCGCCACCTGCTTGGGCGTTGTGATGCCGAAGTCGACGAAGAAGTTACGACGAATCGCATGCGGGTAATAGAGGTTGAGCAGTGTGCGCGTGAAGTCGGCGCAGTTGCGAAAGAAGAGGTTGAAGCGCGCCTGGTTGCGGCTGTCGTTGTACTCCGCGATGAAGCGTTCGTCCGCCTCGGGCGTCGTCTCGATCTCGAAGCCGTAGATCTTGCGGTCGTAAGACGCGCCGATGAGCTGCGTCCAGTCGCCCTTGGGCGCCTCGCCCGCGTGTTCTCCCTCGGCGACATTGGGCACGAGATCGATCAGATACTTGCGGCGATAGGAGTCGCGCAACTGCGAGACAAGTTCGGCATCCGCCGTGAGTGGCACTTCCGCGACGCGGTCGACGGCGTAGAGGTAGGGCACGAGCGGGATCGCGAGCCAGTCGTAACCGGCGACCCTATGATACCGGCTGATGACGACGCCCAGTTCGCCGGGGCGGCATGCACGCAGGCGCGTCGGCGTCTCCGCGCAGACGTTGTTCAGGTAGATAGCGGCGTGGCCCGTGGGATTGATGCCGCCGAAGAGTCCATAAGGTTCTTCCATCAACAATGCCGCATCGGCGCGCGCCCACACTCCGCCTGTCGCCAGCGCCAGCATCATCAATATTGTCAGAACCGCACGCAGCCGTTTCATCTCTTCCTTTCCAGAATTAATTCCGCCCCTCTGATATTGATTCAACCCGCTTGATGTCAATAAGTTGCGGAACGCCGCCGAAGGATTCGGCAGACCGATGGCTCTTAGAGATTTAGACGCTTTAAACGAGGGCGGGATCAGACACACACAACAAAAAAATGTCGAGCGGTCTATCTCTTCGCTTTCTATTCTACTATGCGGCGATTTTATATTGAATTGTTTTTGCTCTTTTATGCAGGATGCGGCAGCCTCAACTCCGCCCTGCAGCCCGTCTGTCCATCGGTGCGATTCGCGAGGCGCACAGAGCCTTTGTGAGCTTGAGCAATCTGCTGGGCGAGCGCCAATCCGATGCCCGTGCCGGTGGGTTTTGTCGTGTAGAACGGCACAAAGAGATTTTCCGCATTCATCAGGCCCGCTCCATTATCCAGAATGGCGATCACGATTTCGCGTCCGGTGTTCTCCCATGCGAGATTGATTCGGGCCTTCTCCGCCGGTATGTCGGCGCTCAAAGCAGCCTCGGCAGCATTGCGCGTCAAATTGATGAGAGCCTGCTGAATCTGGTCTGCGTCCACTATCAACGCCACGTCAGGCGAATCCATTACGACAACATTGACTCGTGTCTCAAGGCGCACTACCCGCTCGACCAGCATGGCCAGAGATACCGGCGCCAACTTCGGCGCAGGCAGCCCCATCAACTGCCGGTAGGCCTGCAAGAAACGGTTCAACGATTCGGCACGGTCTTCGATGACCTCAAGGCCGCCCTCGAAATCGTGGCCGTCGGTGCTGTCCACCGGCAAAGAAGCGAGCCTCCCTCGCAGGCTGCCGGCGATCGATTTGATTGGGGTAAGCGAATTGTTGATCTCATGGCCAAGCACACGGATCAGCCTCTTCCATGCGGTACGCTCCTCTTCGTGCAGCGCCGCGCTGACATCGGAGAGCACAAAGAGGGCATGAGGCACGCCCCGCAGTCGAAAGCTCGACCGTTTGACCACCCACCGCGTCGCCTGCTGTACACCGTCCAGAGAGAGAAGATCGTCGTCGCTCGCACCCAGAAGATGCGTCAGCTTGAGGGTCTCCGCTGACCTTCCCAGCGCCATTGGGACGCGCAAACCGAACGCGCGTTCGCCCGCGGTGTTCAGCAGCTTCAGCTTCCCTTCCGGGTCAAAGGCAAGCACAGGAGACGGCATGGAGCTCATCACCCGCTCTACGAGAGCCATCGCCTCCAGAGAACCTGCGCGCTGGCTTTGCAGCAGCGCTGCCAGAGCATTAATTTCGAGGGCCAGATCGCCGAGTACGTCGTTCCTTCTGCCGCCGCGAGCGCGAAAGGAGTAATCGTCTTCGCGCAGCGCGGCTACGACGTTCGCCAACGTCTGCAAGGGGCGAGTGATCTGTTCGGTCAGAAGAGAGACCGCAAACGCCCAGCAGGCCGCAAAGAGCAGCAGAAGGAGGAACTGGATCGATCGCTCGACCGTGTGCTGCCACAGCAGGGTCCAACATAGCAGCAGTGCGGGAAGTCCAAGCAGATAGAGCCAGATTCGCAACCTTCGCTCGAAGCTAAGCCGCCGTCTTGACGCACCAAGCGGCAACCGCTTGCGCTGAGCCGCGCCGCTCGTCCGCTGCTCAGAGGCCATACTTCTCCATGCGCCGATAGAGCGCTCCCCTGCTGAGGCCCAGGGCTTCGGCGGCGTGGCTTACATTGCCGTCCGATCGCGCCAGCGCCTTACGGATCAGAATTGCCTCCACCGTTTCCAGGCTCATCTCATCGAGACTCTGCGCGACGGCCGATTGCGCTTGCAGCCCCAGGTCCGCCGCCTCGATGCGGTCGCCTCTTGCCATGAGAACAGCGCGCTCAACGGTGTGGTCCAACTCGCGCACGTTGCCGGGCCAGCTATAGCGCAGCATCGTCTGCAGGGCTGCCGATTCCAGGCCCTGGATCGTCCTTCGGTAGCGCGCGGCATATCGAGACAGAAAGTAGCCCGCCAGAGCGGGAATATCCTCCCGACGCTCTCGCAGCGGCGGCAGATTGATCTCGACCGTGTTCAACCGGAAGAGCAGGTCCTCCCGGAAGCGTCCTGCAGCGCACTCCGCTCGCAGGTCGGCATTGGTCGCCGAGATCATGCGCACATTCACGATCTGCGTCTTCGAGGAGCCGACACGCTCCATCTCGCCGGTCTCGAGCACACGTAGAAGTTTAGCCTGCTGCCGCACAGGAATGTTCGCGATCTCATCGAGAAACAGTGTTCCGCCGCTAGCCAGTTCGAAGCGCCCTATGCGATCTGCACGAGCATCCGTGTAAGCGCCTTTGACATGGCCGAAGAGCTCGCTTTCAAAAGTTCCCTCCGGCAGAGCGCCTGTGTTGACCGCCACCATCGCACGATCCGCGCGCGACGACATGCGATGGAGGGTTTGCGCCACAACCTCCTTGCCGGTGCCGTGCTCACCTGCGATCAGCACGTTTGCGTCGGACGGCCCGACCCGCGCCATCATCTCCACGACAGATCGCATCGATGCCGCCGATGCGATAAAGTCCGGAGCGCCGGGAGCGCGCAGAATACGGTTTTCCGCTTCGAGCCACTGCGTTCGCTTCTGGCTGCGGTGCAACTCCATCTGTGTCCGGAGAATGTTGAGCAGCCGCGCGTTCTCCCAGGGCTTCTGGATGAAATCTCCGGCGCCGCGGCGCATCGCCTCCACGGCAAGATCGATATTGCCCCATGCCGTCATCACGACCACCGGTATCTGCGCGTCTAACTCTTTCACGCGCGTTACCAGGTCCAGCCCCTCGAGCCCCGAGGTTGTGTCCCGTGTGTAATTCAGATCGATCAGAACGCCGTCGAAGCTCTCGTGGCCCAAGGCTTCCAACGCCAGCGCAGGCGTGCGCACCATCTCCAACTGATAGCCTTCGGGCTTGAGCAGCAGGCGCAGGGCTTCGAGGATATGCGGCTGGTCGTCGGCAATCAGCAGCCTGCACGCCGCCTCACGCGCCGTCGATCGTACATCGCCTGATTTATGTTCCGACACCATGCCAACGCTCTCCCGTTACTGCCCGCCCGGGACGACCCCCGTTCTCGCTGATTCTATCGAAATCTCGTTTGCGTCCAGCGTGGTTCCGAGAGAACGGTCCAATTCGATCTTCGCTTTCTGATATGCCGTCATCGCCGCTACCAGGGTAGACTCGGCTTCGGCCAGATCGTGGCGGGACGTCAACGTCTGATAGCTCGATCCCGCACCGAGTTCCTGCTCCTTCTCTGTGATGTCGAACGTCTTCTTGGCCAGGTCGCGTGCCTTGGTGGCAAATTCCACGCGCGCCTTGCTTTGCTCAAGGGCATACTGCGCGTTGCGCACCTCGATACGAATCTGCTTCTTCAATTGCTGCAGCCGAAGCTGCGCCTGTCCCATCTCCAGTTCCGATCGATACTGATCCGACTTCGCTACGCGATTGCGGATAGGAATATCCACCGACAGACCCACATAGTAGTCGGGCGCCGTGTTATTGAATGCATGCTGCACTGCGCCGCCCCACCTCATTGGAGCTGTCGAGGTAATGTGAGATGCCGGATTCGGAGGTCCCGCCAGACCGGTGCCACCGTAATATGCCGTCAGCGATACAGTCGGCAACAACGCATTGCGGGCCGCATCCCGGCTGATGTTCCGATTTTGCAGATCGATGTCCGACTCTTTCAATTCGATCCGGTCGCGCAATGCCAGCGCGATGCTGTCTTCCGTCGATCCGGTTGTGGCCCCGGCCTGTATCGTGCTCGAGTCGGTCGGGTGCACCGGCATCGCCTCCAGAATCGGATCGTCCAGATTCTTCGTCAGCGCATTCTTGATCAACAGCTCCTGAAACTGGAGCGTCGCCTTCGCAATCGTGAGATCCTGCTCGCAGTTGGCGACTTCTCCCTCGTCTTTCATTACCTCCATTGCGGGGATTGCCTGAAGAGCGAGTTGTTTGCGACCGATATCCAAGGTACGCTGGGCAAATTCCAGCGACTGAGTCTTCACCTGTTCGTCTTCGTAGGCGGCGACCAGGTCCCAGTACATATTCGCAATCTGTGTAACCGTCGTCATCACCTGCAGCTTGAAGGCTGCATCCGAGATCTTCTGGTTGTTCTTCGCAATCCGGAGGTAGCGCAGATTCGGTCCAAAACCGAATCCGGCGAGCAGCTGTTGCTGAAGCGCGACGTGATAGTAGGAGTTCAGTGTGGGGTTGAGAAAACTGTTGGGGCTGTTGGTCGCGCCGCGATTGTTGTCGAAGACCGCCGATAGCGTCGTGCCAGTCGGAAACGACTGAATATAGCCGAAGTTGCCCGTCGTCGTGTTCTGCTGAAGCGTCTGCGTGTTGTAAACAGCTGTGTTCGAGAGCGGCTGCGTGTAATGCTCGTTGTTGATGTTTGCCGTAATCTTCGGATCATACGACGACACATTCGTTCCTGTGCCGAGCGTCGACTGCACCAGCCCCGAGGCACCCGAACCAGCGCCGCCGGCACCGCCGGAGGTTCCACCGGCGCCGGCGCCGCTCGATGCCGAGCCGAAACCGCCAACGCCGCCGCCGGGCGTATTCTGCACGACGCCCGTATTGACGCCGCGAAAAGAGCCTCCGGCGCGCGTTCGCATGATGTCCGCCTCGGCAATCGGAATGTTGTAACGCGCAATCGCAAGGTCAAGGTTGTTCTCAAGTGCCAACTCGATTGCATCCTTCAGGCTCAATTCGAGAACGCCATTGTGAACCAGCGTATCGATCCTCGTCGAGTTCGCAAGATTGGGCGGCGGCGCCAGAGTGGGGCGGTACGCATGAAACGGATTATCGGAGTGCGGAATATCCAGCCGCAGGGCGGGCATGGGAGCATCCTGCGCGAGAAGCGGGGCAGCGGCGAATATCGCGATGCCGGCATAGGCAAAGAAGAAGGCGGCTCTCTTCATGACCGCACCTCTCGACCAATCGCGTCGGCCTGCGCGCTATCCGCGTAGATCCAGCCATCGCGCAGCTCGATGATTCGCGTACCATACTGTGCATTCGCCTCCGAGTGCGTCACCTGCACAATCGTCGCGCCCTCTTCGTTCAACTGCCGGAACATCTCCATAATCTCCTTTGCCTGCGCCGATTGCAGGTTGCCTGTCGGCTCGTCGGCCAGCAACAGTGACGGCCTGTGAATCATGGCGCGCGCGATGCCTACCAACTGTTGCTGTCCACCGGAGAGTTGGCTCGGGTAGAGGTCTTTTTTGCCGACGATATTGAAACGATCCAGCGTGTCCGCAACCAATGCCTGCCGTTCCGGTTTTGAGATGTTCTTGTATGACAACGGAAGGTCGATGTTTTCCGCCACGGTGAGGTCATCCAAGAGGTGATAACTCTGAAAGACCATCCCGATCCTGCGGCGCGCCAACTCCGCCCTCTGCTTGCGGTTCATGGTCTCAACCGCGGCTCCGTCGAAGGTAAATTCGCCGCGCCACTGATCGTCCAACATCGCCAGCACATTCATCAATGACGATTTGCCGGCTCCCGACGGACCCATGACGGTTACAAACTCCCCGGCATTGATCGTGAGGTTGATGCGGCGAAGCACCCACGTCTCCATATGGCCCGCTTTGTAGCTTCGCTCCAGATTTTTGAGTTCAATCATTCCCTACTCCGTTCGCAAAGCCTGTGTGGGCTCGACGGACGCCGCCCGTCGCGCCGGTAGATAACCCGCCAATACTGCCGCTACCAGCATCCCGATTGCAGCCCATGCCAGTGCCGCGACGCTGCTGGACAGGTGCCTTTCAATGCCTCCGCCGCCGGTAAAGACAACGTCGGCAAGCACGCTGCCAACCAGCCGCGGAACCGCGAGACTCGCCAGCGATCCCAACGCAACGCCCAGTGTTGTCAGCAACAGTCCGCGCCTGAGGATCAGCAGAAGAATCTGCCTACGGTCTGCCCCAACTGCTAGCCGCACACCGATCTCACGCGTTCGCTGCGTCACCTGATAGCTCATCAAGCCAAACAGCCCAATCATCGTCAACAGCAACGCGAACGCCGCAAACCCGCCCGCAAGATAGCTGAAGAAACGCGGTGCCGCCACGCTGCGGTCGATCACCGATTGCATCGTGGTCAGCTTCGCCACCGGAATCTCCGGATCCGCATTCGATACCGCGCGCTGCACCACGGCGGCCATATCCATATCACCCGACAGGCGTATCGCAAACGTAGTTGGAAACCATCCATTAATCGTCTTCATCAGCGAGTCGGAGATCTGCGCGAAGGGCTCATAGATCGTTGCCCTCGGTGCCTGGGCCAGAGAGCGGCTATGGGTATCGGCCACTACGCCGATGACCCGCCTCGGAACCTTCTCGCCCGCCCATACCTCTTCGCCAATCGCCGATCGCCCCGGCCACCAGTGCTGCGCTGCCGTTTCGCTTACAAATGCCACAGGGACAGTTCCGGCATTGTCATCCGCCGTCAGATAGCGGCCACTGAGAATGGAAATGCCCAGCGTGCGGAAGTAGCCCGGCGTGATTGCGCGAATTTCTACCGCTCCCTGGGGCTGTTCGGAATGAACCGGGCCGCCACCCATGTTCAGGCCGCGGTCGAGCGGCAGCCCGTTGACCGCGGCCACCCGCGCCACTCCCGGAGAGCGGTTTAGGTTCTCCATCACCTTCTCGATGAACTGGTTCGTGTGCAGCGTGCCGGCATACGCATCGCCCTTCAGCGTTACCTGCGCTATGGCCAGCCGATTTGCCTGTACCCCGGAGGCGACCGACCGCAGCTTTAAAAAGCTTCCCAACAGCAATGACGCTGCGGAGAGCAGCACTACGGCCACCGCGACCTGCAGCACCATCAGCCTGTCACCCATTTTGGCCTGATGCGCCGTCACTCCGGCCTGTCCCCCTCCTTGCAGCATGGGTCCCGTATTTCGCCGCAAAACACCCCAGCCCGGCAACAGCCCGAAGATCAACGTCGTCACGCACGCCATCAACAGCGCAAACACAGCAGGAAGCCATTCGTTCTCCGGCATGGGAGGAATCGCGATGGGCGCCGTAGACAGCAACAAGGGCACTGCCAGCCGCGACAACAACAGCCCCAGGCCGCCGCCCGCCAGCGCCAGCACCAGGCTCTCGCACAGCATCAACCGCAGCAGGTTTGCCCTGCTCGCACCGAGCGCGGAACGGACTGCCATCTCGCGCGCCCGCCGCCACGTCCGCGCCGTCATCAACACCGCGAGGTTCAGGCACGCCACCAGAAGCACCGCCAACACCGCCGCCAACATTGTTAGCAGGCTTGTCCGAACGTCGCTGACCACCACCTGCTGCAATGGCCATGTGCGAAACTCATGCAGCGCCTTGCCGCGCCCTGTCCATTTCAAATAGTTCGGAAACTCCTGATAGAAAGGCTTATTCAGCGAACTCAATTCCTGTTGCGCCTGCGCCACGCTGACGCCCTCGCGCAGGCGAGCCACCATCTTGTAGTTATCGCCGCCATAGCCAGGGTCCTTCGCATCCAACTGCAATGGCTGCCATACGCCTACGGTTGCCGCCACTCCGGGAGCGGACTGGCCTGTGTCTGCCAACGACGGAGGCATCACTCCCACCACGGTGTAAGGCTCCTCGTTGATCCTGACGACACGGTTCACCACACCGACATCGCCATTGAACTGTCTCTTCCACAGCCCATAGCTCAACAGCACCGCTTTCGGCCCATTGGGCAGGCCCTCCTCCGCGGTAAAATTTCGTCCCAGCATCGGCTGCAATCCAAGCGTGGGGAAGTAACTTCGCCCTACCTTGATCGATCCGATTTGAAATGAATGTCCGCCGCCCATCGACAGATTCACGCCAGCGATGCCATCCTCCGAGATTCCGACGCTGGTGAAGCTTCGGCTATGTTCCTTGAGAAAGCTCGCGCTGGTTCCGGCCTGCTCGTCGTTCGGCTTCTCCTGCGGAAAGGTGAAAGCCACGCCGACCAGCCGGTCCTGCGCCGGATACGGCAAGGGCGCCAGCAGCACGCCCTGCACCACGCGATACATCGCCGTCGTCGCGCCGATTCCCAGCGCGAGCGTCAGGACCGCTGTCAGCGCAAAGCCCGGCGACCGCCGCAGTTGCCGCAGCGCGTAACGAAGATCCTGCACGATCGAACTCACCATTGGAGTCATCCTCTCCACTGCCTTAGTCTTCCGTTCGTCCTACTCTGTCCGCAGCGCCTTCACCGGATCGGTCGAAGCTGCTCTTTGCGCGGGAATCAATCCGGCAACACAGGCGGAGATCGCCAACGCGCATACGGCTCCGATCAGCGCTCCGGAATTTACGCCGGTCACGTCATAGAGCTGCGACTTCACAAACCTCATGCAGAACAGGGCTACCGGGATGCCAATCGCCAGGCCGATTCCTGCCTGTACCATCGCTCCGCGCATCACCATCCCAACCACGTTCGCCCGTTCGGCTCCGAGCGCCATGCGGATTCCAATCTCGTTTGTCCTCCGCACGACGGTGTAGGCGGTCACACCGTAGAGTCCGATCGTCGCCAGGAGCAATGCCAGGCCGCCGAACAGCATCGTCAGCCGCGCAATCATTCGCTCTCCGGTGAAGCGATCCGCTATCTGCTCATCGAAGGTCTGGAACTTTACGACTGTCAGATTCGGGTTGATGGCTACCAGCGTCTTCCGCACCAACGACTGCATCTCGCCGACCGGGTGGGTAGTCGCCAACACAATAGCGCCGGCGTACATCGTGAAGTCTTCTTCGAGAGGGCCTTTATTGCTTGCCGGCCGCTGCGCGATCGGCAGAAAGTACATGGCATGGTTCTTCCACTGCACGCTGTTGTAAGCCGTATCCTCGACGACGCCGACGATCTCATAGTCTCCCGAGGACTGTGGCCCAGGATAACCAAAGTGTCGGCCGATCGGGTTCTCACCCGGCTTGAAGAACTTCTTCACAAACGATTCGTTCACCACCGCCACTATGGGGGCGGTCGAGGTATCCTGCACGCCGATCCCGCGCCCCAACAGCACACGAGTACCCACCGCATCGAAGTACTCAGCATTGGCCTTCACGTACGATGCGCCAGTATTTTGTGACGGCTTGCCTTGTATCTGGACACCGGTGTCCCAGTTGTTATCTTCCATGGGGGTGTAGCTGGATATCCCCACCTTCGCGACTCCGGGCAACGCATGGAACCGATCTTCCATCGTCCGATAGAGCGCCTCGGTCTGACTCGGACGGTAGCCGGCCGCCTGCGGGTTGATGTGGACGATATAGCGATTCTTCGATTCCAGCTTCATGTCAGTGTTTTGAAGCTTGTTCAGGCTGTGCGCAAATAGACCCGCGCCCACTAACAGCACCAGGGACAATGCGGCCTGCAGCACTACAAGACCGCGCTGCAATAGGGATGCGCCGCCGGTCGTCGTCCTTGCACCGCCGCGGATCGCATCCGCGGGCTCTGCCTGCGCCGCGATCCATGCAGGCGCCACGCCAAACAGCACGCCGGTCAGCAGGGACACTCCCAACGCAAAACCCAACACCTCCAGCGAGGGACTGGCATGGATCGGCACATGATTCGCTCCGGGAAATGCCAGCGCCAGCAGCATCCGCGTGCCAAGGTAGGAGACGACCAGCGCCACAATGCCGCCGAGCACCGCCAGGATGACGCTCTCGGTCAGCAATTGCCGGATGATGCGCCCACGCCCCGCGCCCAGCGCGGTCCGCACGGCCATCTCCGCCTTGCGCCCCATTCCCCGCACCAACAGCAGATTGGCGATGTTCGCGCAGGCAATCAGCAGCACCAACCCGGAGATCCACATCAGCAGCTTCAGCTTCGAGGCATATCCGTCCTGCATGGCCTGGATGCCGGCACCTCCGCTCGTCAGTACGACATGCGCTTTGGCCAGTAGCGGCTTGTCATGCGCCGATGAAAAATACTTGTTTGAAGCGAATATCCGCCGCAGCAAAGCGCTAAGCTTCTCCTGCAACGGCACCCAGGCCGTCCCGGGCTTTACCCGGCCAACAAGATAGAGCCATTCTTCGTCCGGATCATGCACATAGTGAGCATTCGCCAATGCCGGCATGGTCTCAATCGGCAGATAGAGATCGGGCGGCGTGCTCGAGAGCCGGTCGCCATAGAATCCCTCCGGCGCAATCCCCACCACCGTGACCGGCCTGGTATTCACCCAGAACGTGCTGCCTACGACCGAAGGCTCGCCCGCGTAGTTATTCCGCCATGCCTCATAGCTCATCACGGCCACTGCAGGCGCACCCGCAACGTCGTCGGCATCGGCTAATAGCCGGCCAGCCTGTGGCCGCAGGCCGAAGGTACGAAAATAATTGCCCGAGACAAACTCACCAACGGAAGAGCGCGCCAGCGCATCGCTGCCATCGCGCCTCATCGTAATCGTCCCGAAGCTGAACCCCGACTGCATCGCCGCCAGCTCTTCAAACTCCGGCGCGTTCTTTTTGAACTGCTGATAGGTGTCGGTAGAGAACAGCGAGTAGTTGCCGTCGGCGCGCGCGCCGCCATTCACGCAACACTGATCGTCATTGCCAATCCGAACCAGCGTCTTCGGATCAGTGACGGGAAGATTCTTGAGCAACACCGCGTTGACCAACGTGAAGATCGCAGTGTTCGCTCCGATCCCCAGCGCGAGCGTCAGCACGACCGTCAGCGTAAATCCCGGAGCCTTGCGCAACTGTCGCAGTGCGTAGTGCACGTCCTGCATCCATCTGTTCATCGCCTTCTCCTCAGCCTTGCCGCTCAAGGCGCCGCAACATGGCTACAACTGCGCCATTAACTGGCTTAGTTCCCCTTCGGCCACAATTTTTCCGTCGAACAGATGGACCTGCCGCTCGGCATGGGCAGCGAAACGCGGATCGTGAGTCACCATGCAGATCGTCGCCCCCTCCTGATGCAGTTCCTGGAGAAGCGTCATTACTGCCTCGCCGTTCTTCGAATCGAGATTTCCCGTCGGCTCGTCGGCCAGCAGGATCGACGGCGACCCCGCCAGAGCGCGGGCCACGGCAACCCTCTGCTGCTGGCCTCCCGACAACTGCGCTGGATAATGCCGCATCCGGTGGGCCATGTTCACGCGCTCCAACGATTCCTGCACCCGGCGCTTCCGCTCTGCCGACGGCATTCCCGCGCGGTAGGTCAGCGGCAGCTCCACATTTTCGGCCACGCTCAGGTCGCCGATCAGGTTGAAGCTCTGAAAGATGAACCCGATCTCCTGATTGCGTATCCGCGAACGATCGGCAAAGTTCAGGCCATCCACCCCTTTTGCATTCAGGGTGTAGCGGCCGCTCGTTGGCGTGTCCAACAAGCCGATGATCGATAGCAGCGTCGATTTTCCGCAGCCCGACGGGCCTGACATCGCCACGTACTCGCCTCGCGCGATCTTCAGGTGAACTCCCGAGAGCGCATGGGTCTCAATCTCGTCGGTGTAGAAAACCTTCGTCAAATCCTCGATCTCAATGATGTTCTCCGCCATGCTCTCTCCTTTGTCCGGTTTCTGTTTGCGCAATTTATGACTAATCGAGCCGAATCCGATCCGTATTGTCCCAACGGCTCATATCCGAAAGAATGACTGTATCTCCTGCCTGCAGCCCCTCGATGACCTGAATACTGTTGACCGAGGCACGGCCCACCTTCACGGGAACCCGTACCGCCGTCTTCCCGTCGGGGCTTAGCTTGAACAGGCTTACGGTGCTGTTCTCATTGCCGAACGCGGGCCGACCGACGTAGAGCACGTCCTGCATCCGCTCGAGATCGATGGTTCCATCCACGCTCAGGTCCGGCCGCGCTCCCTGCGGCAGGGCACCAGCCAGTTCTACGTCCACGGTTACGGTTCCGTTCAGCACCGCCGGATCGATCCGCGTCACCTTCCCGTCGATCACGCCATTATGCGTATCGATCTCCGCAGGCTGCCCAATCTGAATATCGCGCGCCTGCGTCTCCGCAATCTTTAAGCTCGCCTTGAGTTGATCCGGCTGCACCACCTTGGCCAGGGTCGTTCCCGCCGTTACATGCTCGCCCACCTGATGATCGAGTTCGACGAGCACGCCGCTGATCCCCGCGCGAACGCTCAACGCGTCCAACTGTTTCTGCTTCAGCGCAAGCAGAGCCTTGGCCTGATCCACCTTGGTCTGCTGCACGGAGAGCTGCGTCTCGATCGCCTTCTCATTCAATGTGAGCCGTTGCTTCTCCAGATCGTTCCGCGTGACCAGTTCGTCGGCCTTGCCTTTCGAAGCGCTATAGGTCAACCCGCTGATGACGCCCAGATCGTAGAGCGACTTGTCCGTCTTCGCCTGCAACTGCGCCTGGTTGTGGTCCGCCACAACCGTCGCCGCGGCGGCCTTCTGATCCATCAGGTCGCTCTCCACCTTCGCCCGCGTATTGATGTAGTCCGCCTGCGCGCCCTTCAACTGCAACTGCGCATCGAGCAGTTCCTGTTGCAGGGTCGGGTCCACGAGATCGAGCAGGATCGTATCCGGCTGCACCTTTGCCCCCGGCAGCACGCGAATTCGCACCACGGTCCCCTCAGTCTCCGCCGGAATCAGGCGAATCTTGTCCTCTCGAGGAACGAGTGTTCCGGGTCCGCGCACCTGTCGCAGCAGCGGTCCTCGCTTCACCGTATCCGTCCAGACGGTCGCCCGCTCTACCTCGGGTGCAGCCGGTTTCAACCGAGCCACAAAAAATGCCGCCGCCGCCAGAGCGACCACACCGACCGCGGCAGCAACCCACTGCCGACGCATCTTCTTTCGCTTAATATCCGGTCTGGAAATGTCCATGTCAGATTATGAAAAAGCACGTCGATGGCCACAATAGTCGACATAAAATCAACCACTTGCGACGCTTCATCCCTATTGCGCTGTTCACAACCGGAAATAACTGTCCATTTGCGGACACGGGTGAATTACTCACAACGCAAGGACACCATCGGATCCAGAGACTCATTCGGCAGATATTTGCGCGGAATTCATTTTCCTGTGGCATCGCCACATCAAATGTGCCACCCTAATGTGGCAACACCACAGGAGCCGGAATGTCTGAATCGAAACTGGATCTGCTGCAAGGGACGTTGGATCTGATGGTCCTGCAAACATTAGCCACACTGGGATCTCAGCATGGCTACGGCATCGCCCGGCGCATCGAACAGGTCAGCGGAGATGAAGTCCTTCTGAACCAGGGCACGATCTACGCTTCGCTGGTCCGGCTGCAGCAGCGCGGGTGGATCTCGGCGGCATGGGGCACATCGGACAACAACCGCAAGGCGAAGTATTACTCCATCACAAAAGGCGGCCGCAAACAGTTGGCAAAAGATGCCGCCTACTGGCACAGACTCGCAAGCGTAATGGGCCGCGTATTGGCCATGCCGATGGAAGAGGAGTTGTGATGGGTACGATCAGGGAGATGCTCAACCGCGTGTGGTCTTTCTTTCACAAGCAGCAGCGCGACGCCGAACTGAATGCCGAGGTGCAAACCCACATTGAGTTCGCGGTTGAAGAGAATATGCGGCGGGGCATGACTCCAGAAGAGGCGCGGCGAAAGGCCTTGATTCGCGTCGGTGGAGTGCAGCAGGCAAAGGAGCAGCAGCGCGAAAACCGCGGTCTGTCCTGGCTCGACATCCTTCTGCAAGACCTGCGCTACGCCTTGCGCACGCTTCGGCGCGATCGCTCCTTCACCTTAATCGCGGTCGTCATCCTTGGCCTCGGCATTGGAGCCAATGTCGTCGTATTCAGCGTCGTCAACACTGTTCTGCTACGTCCCCTTCCCTTTCACGATCCCCAACAGTTGGTTCGCATCCTGGGCGCGGGGACTGAGGGCGGAGAGTCAACAGCCACCTACTCGGCAGATGCCATGCAGGAGTTTCAGCAGCGAAACCATACCTTTCAGAAGGTGACCGGCTACTACGCTTTCTCCTCCAGCGACAACTACAAGCTGGAAGGAAATGGCCAGCCTCTGCCCGTCACCGGCTTGATGGTGGCCGACAATTTCTTCGAAACGCTCGCTATCCAACCCACTCTGGGAAGGCTCTTCACTCCCGAAGAATGCCTGAAGAACAGCCGTCCCGTCACCCTGCTAAGCTACGCCTTCTGGAAGCATCAGTTCGATGCCAATCCAAAGATCGTCGGCCAGACAATCCGTTTGAGCGGCAGTCCTGTCACAGTCGTGGGCGTGCTCCCCGAGACATTCGATTTTGGTTCAGTCTTTTCTCCGGGAGCAAAGGTCGATATCTATACGCCAGTCATCATGGACAACATTCGTCATCAGGGAAATACGATGGCGCTGGTAGGTCGCCTCAAGCCCGGCGTCACCCTCGCGCAAGCCCAGTCCGAGGCCGATATTCTCTTCCCAAAACTCGACGCCGACGTGACCCATCCTGAGTGGAAAGCTGAGTACACCACCAGATTTTTCAGCCTGAAGGACTACGTCAGCGGTAAGCTCCGGCGCTCCCTGCTTGTGCTCTGGGGCGCCGTTGGCCTGATTCTCCTGATCGTCTGCGTCAATCTCTCAAACCTGCTGCTTGCCCGTTCCGCGGCGCGCGGGAAGGAGTTCGCTCTCCGCAGCGCGCTCGGAGCGGGACGTGCGCGCTTGATCCGACAGCTCCTCACCGAGAGCCTGGTATTGTCCGGTGCCGGTGCCCTGCTGGGCCTCGCCATCGCATTCGCAGTCACTACCTGGCTTGCTCATCAAGGCTCGATCGCGCTCCCCCTCCTCGGCAGTGTTCGCGTCGACGGTACAGCCCTGGCATGGACGGTTCTGATCGCCGTGCTCACCGCGGGCATCTTCGGTTTGACGCCTGGACTTAAGATGTCCAGCAATAATCTCCAGGATGCGCTGAAAGATGGAGGCCACGGAACCAGCGAAGGCCGTAAACACGAGCGTATGCGCTCGATATTGGTGATCTCCGAGGTGGCGTTGGCCTGCGTTCTGCTGGTCGGCGCCGGCCTTCTCCTTCACAGCTTTCTGCGCGTACTTGACGTCGACCTCGGCTTCCAGCCCAGCCGAGCTGCCGCTATCCAGGTCGATTACGACGATCATGGAAATCAGGAGCTGCGCAGCACACTGTGGCAGAACATCCTCGCCCGCGTAAAAGCGATCCCCGGCGTCGAGAACGCCGGCATCACCGATAACCTCCCGCTCAGCCGCAATCGCAGTTGGGGCATCTCCGCCAAGGGCAAGGACTACCGCAAGGGCGAGCTGCAGGCCACCTTCGTCTACATCGTCTCGCCCGGCTACCTGAACTCCATTGGAATGCAACTCGTGAAAGGCCGTGACTTTACCTGGGACGATACGCCAACCGGACAGAAGGTTGTCATCATCAACGAAACCGTCGCGAAGCGCCTCTGGCCCGGGGAAGATCCCATTGGGCGCATCGCGCAAACTGGCGGCAGAGACATGGTCGTCGTTGGTGTGATCGCCGACGTCCGCGAAAGCAATGTGGAAGACACCGGCGGCTGGGAGATGTTCCTGCCCGCAACCCAGCAGGGGCCGGACGGAGCACAACTCGTAGTTCGCACCAAACTTCCACCCGAAGCCCTCGCCCCCAGCGTGATGAGCACGCTGCGGCAGATCAATCCCAACCAGCCCGCAACCGAATTCAAACCGCTCCAGTTGCTCGTAGACCACGCCCTCTCGCCGCGAAGGTTCTTTGTCATGCTCGTGTCCATCTTCGCCGTTCTCGGCCTTCTTCTGGCCGCTTTGGGCATCTATGGGGTGATCTCCTACTCGGTCACCCAGAAGACGCAGGAGATCGGCATCCGCATGGCTCTCGGCGCGACTCAGGCCAAAGTTCAGTTAGGCGTCATCACAAAGACACTTCGCCTGGCACTCCTCGGCATTGTCATCGGGACAGCAACATCCTTTGGAGCGTCCCACCTTATTGCCGCTCTTCTCTTCGGAACAGCCCCGACCGATCTGGCGACCTTCGCGGGCATGATTGCGGTTCTGGTTGCGGTAGCGCTTGCAGCCGGATATATACCGGCACGCCGCGCATCGCGAATCGACCCGACAATCGCTCTACGCGGAAATTAGGATACGCCGGGACTCATCAAAAGATCGGGGGAACTGGTCACCGATGGCCGCAGCGGTCGTTGGGCTTGCGCTCTTACCTTTGACGACTCACGCCAGGCCGGTGCTCTCGGCCTGCTCCTGCGCATGGTAGCTGCTGCGCACCAGGGGTCCGCTCTCCACATGCTTGAAGCCCATGCCCAGCGCTTCGTGCTTGAGGAATGTAAACTCCTCCGGCGTGTAAAAACGCGACATCACAAGGTGGTCCTTCGAGGGCCGAAGATATTGCCCGATGGTCAGGATGTCCACCTTGCGGTCGGCCAGATCGCGGAAGACCGCGAGCAACTCGTGCATCTCTTCACCCATGCCGACGATAATGCCGGTTTTGGTCACCTGGCGATGGCCCGACTCCGCCGCAATCTCCTTGGCATGCTCCAGAAACCGCAGCGAGCGCTCATAGCGGCCGCCGCTCTTGGCCACGCGATACAGCCGCGGCACGGTCTCGATATTGTGGTTCAGAATCTCGGGCTGCGCGGCCACTACCATGCGCAGCGACTCTTCCACGCCCTGAAAGTCCGGCGTCAGTACCTCGACGCGGCAACCGGGGGCCTGCCTGCGAATCTCTTCGATCACCATCACAAACGCCCGCGCAGAGCCGAGGTTGTCGTCGTCGCGGTTGACGCTGGTCACGACGGCATGATGCAGCCCCAGACGTGCGACGGCATCGGCCACGCGGCGCGGCTCGTCGAAGTCGATGGGCGACGGCTTGCCCTTGGGCACGGCGCAGAATCCGCACCGGCGCGTGCACAGGTTACCCAGCATCATGAAGGTCGCGGCCTTCTGGTTCCAGCACTCGCCGATATTCGGACAATGGGCGCTCTCGCAGACCGTATGCAGCTTCAGTTCACGCGCCATCGTCTTGAGCGCATGATAGTTCTCCCCCATGGGAGCCTTGGCCTTGAGCCACGCCGGCTTGGGCGCAGGCTTCTTCGCGGTCAGATCAATCTGCACCAGTTCGGCAGTCGGAGTCATACGTTCCATTGTATTCGCCTGCCGATGGAGACGCCCGCCTGCAGATGGCAGAGACTCGTTCGGCGGACATTTTAGAGTTCCGTGAAATGAACTCAGAACAATGAACTCAGAATTAGGCTTGCATCGCTTCTTCACGGGCATGCCGAAGCGTCTGGACCACGTCTCCCGTGGGATAGAACTCCATCGCGATCACGCCCTTGTACTTCAACTGCTTCAACTTGCGGTAGATGTTGATGTAGTTCACCTCGCCGGTGCCGGGCTCGTGCCGTCCGGGAACATCGGCAATGTGGACGAGGCCAACCTCGTCGAAGTTCTTCTCCAGCTTCTCGATGAGATCCCCATGCGTCCGCTGCTCGTGGTAGAAGTCGTAGAGCACCTTGACGTGAGGGCTGCCCACGGCGCGAACAATCTCGAAGCCTTCGGTCACGCCGTCGAGATAGATGGGCGGATTCTCCAGCCGGTCGATAGGCTCGATCACGGCGACCAACCCCGCCGCACTCAAAATCTCCACCGAGCGCTTCAGCGTGTCGATCGATGCCTGGTGCTGGCTGCCGGGAGCGGCGCCTTCAATTCTCTTGCCCGACACCAGGATGAGTTGGCGGGCCTGAAGCCGGTGAGCGATCGGGATGAATTCCTTCAACTCCGAGATAAAGGTGTCTCCACCCGCTGGATCGGCAAAGCCCTGCGCCACTCCGGTGGTCGCATCGACGGTTACGCCCAGCGCCTTCATCCGGGCAAGGATGCGCTGCCAGTCGGCTTCGGACCACTTTTTGAACTCTCCCACCAGTTCCACATGACGGTATCCGGCCTGCGCGATGCGCTCCAGATTCTCTTCGAAGGTTCCGTGCGACTTCAGCGTCCACATCATGACGGAGAACTGGAGGCCCGCTGCGTCCGAAGCCGACGGTTGCGCCATCAAGAATTTCTCCGGTGCCAGAGCGGACGCTCCAAGGCCCGCCGCCATCCACTTGCCGAAAACTCTGCGTGTCAACATGCAGAGAATGGTAGCAAACAAAATACCGGCAGCAATTCTTTTTCAGTGAGAGATGGCCAAAATCAATCGATTTAGCGCAAGCGGCTGCGTACCTCGTCGCGCACGAGATAAAGGAAGAAGACCAACGAGAACAGCCCGCGGATCAGGAAAAATCCGCTGTGGGTCCTCTCAAAGAAGAAAAAGTCGCCGGTAAACAGCATGACGCAGCCGGCCAGCACCAGGGCCCATCCCCAGCGGCGCATTCGCAGAAGGCCGAAGATGCCCACCACCAGCAGCGTGCATAGCGCCAGCACACCGTACTTGGTCACGCCCATGCCGAAGGCGTTGCGCAGCGCTCCAAAGACGTTCATCAGCGTGAGAAACAGCATGAACAGGCAGATTCCGGCGATTCCCGGCAACATCTGCCCTACATATTTCCGCTCATCTCGTTCATCCGCCATTGTTCCTTGCTCCCCGGCTCTTAAAGTGTATGCAGATAAGCCAGCAGATCGTCGATATCCTGCTGGTCCATCGCTCCGCCGACTGCCGGCATCAGGCCGTGGCCATGCAGAATGGTTGCGGTCACGCGCTCGTCGTTAGCCGGCGCGCCGCTCGGCAGCGAGGGCTTCTTGAAGACGCCGAGCAGCGGCGGTCCATGCAGCGAAGCGTCCCTGCGGTCGTAATGGCAGGAGGAACAATTCGTCTGGAAGACCGCGTGGCCGTGCATCTGCTGCGCATTGAGCTGCGCCAGCGGAACCGGTGGAGGCGTCGACTTGCACCCTGCCAGCGCAGCGGCCAGCAACAGCAGAAAACAGGCTCGAACCATGACAGTATTCTCTCACCCCTAGAGCATTTTCCCTGTTGATGGGAATTCCGAGACGGGCGTTCAGTGGCGTTTTCATTGAGGAAAACACCCATTGAGATCGCGGCCCCGCATGACGCCTACAGAGAAACTGCTCTATCGCCCGAGAGACTGCGCCAGCAGCACAGCGCCGGTCACCGCCAGGCCAAGGTAGACATAGCGCAGGAAGCTCTCACCCCGCATGCGATGATTGACCACCCGGCCCAGCCAGATCGCCGGCAGCATGACGGGCAGGCAGAGCAGATAGTAGTGCGTCACCGCGGGCACCCATAGCCCGGCCAGCCAGTATCCTCCCATGCCGATGATGCTGGCGGGCAGAAAGTATCCCTGCAGGGTGGCGCGAAAGTGCTGCGCGGACCAGCGACGCATGGCTCCGTAGATGACCAGCGGCGGACCGTTCATTCCGTACGCCCCGCCGAAGACGCCCGCGACAAATCCGCAGCCGAGCAGCCACAATCGATGGTCCCGCTTCAACTCTGGCGGCTTGCTGCCCAGCAAAGAGTAGCTTGAAAACGCGATAATGAAGACCGCCAGCGCGATCTTTACCGCCTCTTGGTGGCTGCTCGTCAACAGCGCCAGCCCCACGGGGATGCCGAAGAGCGTCGCGCCGACCAGCCATCCCGTGCTGCGCAGATGAATCTTCCGCCAGTCCTGCGCCACGACGACAGCGGCAATCGTGATCGACACCAGGACCGCCAGCGGAGCGGCAACTTTAAGCGGGATAAAGAGCGCAAGCAGCGGGACGGCAATCAACGCCTCGCCGAAGCCGAAGGCCGAGCGGATCAGCGTAGCGAGGAACACCACAGCGAGCACCTGTAATGTAGTTGCGTCAATCACATGAACCACGCGCACATGACGTTGCTACCTGTTGCAAACGGCTCTCTTGCATCGCTCCATTCTAAAAGCCGATTGAACGATTAGGGACAGAAGCCGCGACGCTAATTGGTTGCAGCAATCGCAGCGACGATCCGGTCCATGACCACGGCGTCCGCGTGGCTGCGCGGAGCGTGGTTGTCGACCATAATCGAAAACGCCACCGTCCCCCCGCTGGCGCAGCGGAGATAGCCGGACAGGGTCCGAACCTCTCCCAGCGTGCCGGTCTTCGCAAAGACGCGGCCCTTGAGCGGCGACTTCACGAAGCGTCCGGCCAGCGTGCCGTCCTCTCCGCCGACTGGCAGCGAAGCCTTCCAGTCGGCAAACCACGGCTGCGTGCCCGCATACTGCAGCAGCCGCACCACGGCCCGCGGCGTGACCAGATCGTGGCCGCTCAAGCCCGAGCCGTCGAAGAAGAAAAAGTCATCCTTATCGATTCCGGCATCGAGGAGAAATTGCCGGACGACCCGCGCTCCCTGTGCCGCCGATCCATCGTCGCCGAAGGCCTTGCCCAGCCGCCGCAACAGCAGCTCGGCGTGGAGATTCTGCGATACCTTGTTGGTCACGACGACATCGTCGATCAGCGTCGGCGAGAGATGCGCGGCCAGCGGGGTGCAGAGTCCGACGCAGCCCTGCGGCTCGCTCTTGCCTGCCGTGGTCAGCGTCAAGGGCGTGTGGCTCTCGGCGATAACGCTTGCCGTATTCATCGAGAGACGATGCGCCGCCCGCGCCTTGCCGGTCACCTTAATACCCCTCGCCTCCAGCATTCCCTTCAACGCTATCGCCGCGTACTCCGCCGGATCTTCGATGGCCACCTGCTCGGTGTCCGGCGGCGCATCGACGGCAATGGTTCCATAGATCCGCAGCAGCTTTGAGCCCGGCAACCGTTCCATCTGCACATGGCTTCCGCTCTTCGCCGCTCCGGTCACGAGCCCCGAGGCATCCACCGTGTAATACGGCACGACGGGATCGAAGGCCACCGCGGCGGGCGCTCCGGTGACACTCCCCGCGGTTACCGTCACCTTGATCTGGTTGTCGTTGATGGTCAGCGCCGACACTGGAGCTCCGTATCCCCATACCGCATCGTCAATCGCCCAGTCCTCGGGATAGGGCTGCCAGGGAAAGAGCGTGTCGTCGCCGATCACATCCCCCTGTACCACCTTCAGCCCTGTCTTCGCGACCTGGTCCGCCATCTCTTCGAGATACCGCAGAGGAGCGTTCTCCGGTGGAGCGGGCACAGGCCGCAGCGCGGGGGGTAGATATGGAATCGTCCGGACTGAGAGGTTCGCGTCCCCTGCCCCGACCAGCGCCAGGTCGCCCGCCAGCACGCCGTTTTTGTCCGGAGGGGCAGCCGCCATAACCCGCGTCATCACCGTTGCCTTCGTTCCGAGCAGAGCGACCGCCGCAGTGGTGGTAAAGAGCTTGGCGTTGCTGGCAGGCTGAAAGAACTGTCCCGCATGCAGAGAATAGATCCGGGTCCCAGCGATTTCCCCACCCATGCGCGCCACGTCGATTCCCCAGTGCGACCGCGTTACTGCCGGATTGGCCAGCAGACGGGCTATCCGCGCATGCAGCGGCACTGGCGGGTGCTTCCTGCGATGGGTCTGCGCTCCGGCCGGCAGGCATAACGCCCCGAGCAGCAAAACCGTGGCCCAACGTTCCCCAAACCTCGTCATCCCCATCATCCGCGCCAGTCTAGCATCCTCATTTGCGTATATCCTGACCGTATATATCAAGCAGCGGCGGGATTTCGATTGCCGATGCTCTTCACGATCACCAATCCTTGCTCTCAGCGTCTGGATTTCTCCCATGCCCTTCCTTCCACGCCCGCGCTTCGACTGGAGTCTCCGCACCCGAACCCTGCCGCTCGGGCAGCGGACGCTGGTGATGGGCATTCTGAATATCACGCCTGATAGCTTCTCCGACGGCGGCCACTTCTATACCCCCGGCCAGGCGCCGGACCGTGCGCTCGCCCAGGCTCTCCAGATGCTCGACGAGGGAGCGCGTATCCTCGACATCGGCGGCGAATCCACGCGCCCCAACGCCATCCCGATGAGTGCCGAGGAGGAGCAGGCCCGCGTTCTGCCGGTCATCGAATCCATTCTGCGTCATAGGCCCGAGAGCATCCTCTCGATCGATACCCACCACGCCACCACCGCCGCGCTGGCCGTCGAGGCCGGGGCCGAGATCGTCAACGACGTCAGCGGCCACCTCTGGGACACGGTCATGTCCAAGACCTGCGCCCAAATGGGCTGCGGCACTGTCCTGATGCATACGCGGGGCCGGCCGCGAGACTGGTCTGCCCAGCCGCCCATCCCGCCGCAGGAGGTTCTGCCGCTGGTTCTCAATGGACTGACGGAACGTATCGAGGCAGCAACCGTCGCCGGCATTGCGCGAAACAGGATGATCCTGGACCCCGGCTTCGGATTCGGCAAGCGGCTGGGAGAGAATTATCCGCTGCTCGCCTCGCTCGAACGCCTTCAGAGCCTCGGTCTGCCTATCCTCGCGGGAGCATCGCGCAAGAGCTTTCTGGGCAATGCGTTAGCTCCGTTGTACGAAGGGACGCCGCCGCCCGCCGAAGCCCGGCTGCACGCTACCACCGCCGCCAACGTCGCCGCCATCCTCGCCGGAGCGCACGTCATCCGCACCCACGACGTGCGCCCCGCCGCCGAGGCTGCCGCCGTGGCTGACCGCATTCTTGCTGCCATTTAAACTTGTCGGGACGGAGTATTGAACGGGGTTTTCGTCAGACGATCTCGTGCTTCCCATCGCTCTGGTGACAAACCATGATCGAAACTCGTCTGCATTCATAGGTTTCAATTGATCGCGGCACGTATAGCCCGAACGGAGTCCGAATTTTGAAGAGCATCCTCTGCGCCCTGCTGCTGGCCGCCCTCGCCTCTCCCACGCTGTGGGCGCAGGCCGCCGACATTCCCAACGCGACCACCCCGAAGCCCGGCGCCTCGACCGAGGAGCAGCGCGGACGCCAGTTGATGGACGAGATGGTCGCCGCGCTCGGCGGCGATGCCTGGCTCAACCGCAAGGACATGCGCTTCCACGGCCGCCTTGCCAGCTTCTTTCAGGGCAAGCCCAACGGCATGGTCATCGAGTTCGACGCCTGGCACCAGTTCGCCGACGCCACCCACCCGGAGGCACAGCGCATCGGCTTCCTCACCGACAAGAGCATGCTCTTCCCCGGCAAGAAGATCGACGTGGTGCAGATCTGGACCGGCGGCAACGGCTTCGAGGTTACCTACAAGGGCAAGACGGCCCTGCCCAAAGATCAGGTCGAGGACTTTTACCGGCGGCAGGCCCACTCCATCGAAGAGGTGGTGCGCACCTGGCTCAAGGCTCCCGGCGTGATGGTCCTCTACGACGGCACCAGCATGGTCGAGCGCCGCATGGCAGACAAGGTGACGATCCTCAGCGCGAACAACGACGCCGTCACCATCGACCTCGATACCACCACGCATCTGCCGCTGCGCCGCACCTTCGAGTGGCGCAACGTCACCTTCAAAGACCACGACCAGGACATCGAGGAGTACGCCGACTATCACACCATCCAGGGCCTGCCCACCGCCTTCAACATCACCCGCTATCACAACGGCGATATGGCCAGCCAGCGCTTTCTCAGCAAGGTCGAGTACAACACCGGCCTGCCCGCGGAACTGTTCAACCAGGAAAAGCTCATTAAAAGGAAGAAGTAGGCGGCGGTTTATACTCAGGGCTGCCCATGAGTGAACAGCCAACCAACTCCCCCGAAGGCCTCGAGCCGCTTCCGACAGCCGGACAGACGATGGACATCGTCGAGATCATGTCCATCCTGCCGCACCGCTATCCCTTTCTGCTCATCGACCGCGTCGTCGAGATGGAGCGCAAACAGCGCATCGTCGCCATCAAGAATGTCACCTTCAACGAGCCGCACTTTCAGGGACATTTCCCCGATTACCCGATCATGCCCGGCGTCCTGATGGTCGAGGCCATCGCCCAGGCGGGCGGCGCTCTGCTGCTGACCGAGATTCCCGACCGCGCCGACAAGCTGATGGTCTTCACCGGAATTGACAGCGCCAAGTTCCGCCGCCCTGTCGTTCCCGGCGACCAGTTGCGCATCGAGGTCACCGTGCTGCAATGGCGCAGCCGCGCCGTCAAGATGCTGGGCATCGCCACGGTCGACGGCAAGGTCGCCTGCGAGGCGACGGTAATGTGCCAGCTTGTGCCTCGCGCCGCCAAAAAGCCTGCCCCCGAGGTACCGGCTGAGTGAGCATCCATCCGACCGCCATCGTTGCCGCGGGAGCCGTCATACCGGCGTCCTGCACGGTCGGCCCCTATTGCACCGTCGGCGCGGATGTCGTGCTGGGCGAGGAGTGCGAGCTGGTCTCGCACGTCGTCCTCGACGGACACCTGACACTCGGCAACCGCAACCGCATCTTTTCCTTCGCCTGCCTTGGCATCGCACCGCAGGATCTGAAGTATGCAGGCGAGCCGACGCGGCTTGAGATCGGCGACGACAACAGCATCCGTGAGTATGTCACCATCTCCCGGGGTACAAAGGGCGGTGGCGGCCTGACCCGCGTGGGCAACGGCTGCCTCATCATGGCCTACACTCACATCGGCCACGACTCGACGATCGGCAATGGGTGCATCCTGGCCAACTCCGCCACGCTTGCCGGGCACGTGATCGTCGAGGACTACGCCGTCGTCGGCGCGCTTTGCCCAGTGCACCAGTTCTGCCGCATCGGCAAGTACTCCTACATTGGTGGCGGCACCACCATCACACAGAATGTGCTGCCCTACTCGCTGACCAGCATCGAGCGCAACAACCATGCCTACGGACTCAACAAGATAGGTCTGGAACGCCGGGGCTTTACGCCGGGACAGTTGAAAGAGCTGCGCGCGGCCTATCGTCTGCTACAGGCCTCGAAGCTGAACACCACGCAGGCTCTCGAAGCGATTCGCGAGACCATCGCCAAAGGCGCAGGCGAGCACGTCGCTTATCTCGCCGACTTCATCGCCAACAGCGACCGAGGCGTCATCAAGTAATTCAGTGATAGAAGCGTTCTTCGTTCAGGAAAGGTAGACTGATCTCCGCCTATGACCTCCTCTCTTCGTATCCTCCAATCTCTTCTCCTCTTTCTCGTCTTCAGCGTGCTCGCGGCGGCTTCCCCCGCCTCGGCTCAGAGCAACACACACATCCGCGTCGCCGTCGTCGGCCTGAATCACGACCATATTCGAGGCTTCCTGCATAACCTGCCCTCACACCCCGAGGTCGAGCTGGTCGGCATCTCCGAGCCGGACGCGGCTCTGCGGCAGAAGTACGCCGCGCAATTCCATATCGCCAATAGCCTTTTCTTCTCCAAGGAATCGGAGATGCTGGCGAAGACGCACCCGCAGGCGATCCTTGTCTACACCTCGATCGCCGGACACCGCGCCGCCATCGAAGAGGCCGCGCCGCTGCATATCGCCGCCATGGTCGAGAAACCGCTGGCCACCACAGTCGAGGATGCGCTCGCCATCGAGCGGCTCTCGGAGAAGTACAACGTCCCTGTGCTCACCAACTACGAGACCACCTGGTACAACTCCAACACTGCGGCGAACGACCTGCTCGCCAGCGGAAAGATCGGCGACCTGCGCAAGCTGGTCATCCACGATGGACACCGCGGCCCCAAAGAGATCGGCGTCAGCCCGGAGTTCTTCAAGTGGCTCACCGATCCCAAACAGAATGGCGCGGGCGCGCTCTTCGACTTCGGCTGCTACGGCGCCGATCTGGCGACGTGGATGATGCACGGCGAACTGCCGACCACCGTGACCGCCGTGACCCTGCACATCAAGCCGCAGATCTACCCCAACGTGGATGACGACAGCACCATCGTCCTCACCTACCCGCATGCGCAGGCGATCATCCAGGGCTCGTGGAACTGGCCGTTCGACCGCAAGGACATGGAGGTCTACGGAGTGAAGGGCTACGTCGATACGCTCTATCAGGATGGCGCACCCGGTATCAAGCTCCGCATCCGTCTTCCCGGCGAACACGCCGAGCACGTTGAAGACGCGCCCGCACTCGCGGCGCCGCAGAACAATTCGCTCAACTACCTGACCGCCGTTCTCGACGGAACGCTCAAGCCGCAACACGACCTCACCTCGCTCGACACCAACGTCACGGTCGTGCGCATTCTCGACGCCGCGCGCCGCTCCGCGCAGACGGGCCGCACCATTCACCTGAAGGCCGAGGTTGAAGGCAAACGATAGATACTTCTTTCAAGAACCGCTTCATTCAAATTGAATTGATTGCACATGGATAAACTCGGCCTCATCGCCGGCAACGGACGCTTCCCCTTCCTTCTGCTCGACGCCGCGCGCGCGCATGGCCTGCAGGTCGTCGTCGCGGCGATCAAGGAGGAGACCGACCCCGAGATCGATGCTCGCGCCGCAGCCGATCCGGAGATCCACGTCCACTGGCTATCGCTCGGCGAACTCTCGCGCTTGATCGAAACTTTTCATGGCGAAGGCGTCACGCGTGCGGTCATGGCCGGGCAGGTTAAACACAAGCAGATCTTTTCGAGCATCCGTCCTGACTGGCGGCTGGCAAAGCTGCTGCTGAATCTGCGCACGCGCAATACCGACATGCTGCT
The DNA here is from genome assembly GCA_001897435.1 of Acidobacteriales bacterium 59-55. Classification (GTDB taxonomy): domain Bacteria; phylum Acidobacteriota; class Terriglobia; order Terriglobales; family Acidobacteriaceae; genus Edaphobacter. The sequence continues at coordinate 188,164 of MKSV01000003.1, forward strand.
CGGCGCGGTGGCAAAGGTTCTCGGCGACGAAGGCATCGATCTGATCTCTTCGACCGCCTATCTTGAACCGTTACTGGCTCGGCCGGGCGTGCTCACCCGCCGCGCTCCCAACGACGAAGAACTGAAGGACATCGCCTATGGCCGCACCGTGGCGCTGGCCATCGCCGGCTACGACCTGGGGCAGACCGTGGTCATCGCCGCGCAGGCCTGCGTGGCTGTCGAAGCCATGGAGGGCACCGACGCCACCATCCACCGCGCCGGCGCTCTGTTTCGCACCCTCGGCCATAGCGAAGAGACGACGCTCAGCCGTTCGCTGACGGTCGTCAAGGTCGCTAAGCCTAATCAGGACATGCGTTTTGACGTGCCGGTCGTCGGTGTGGCCACCATCGATGCCATGGTTGAGGCAGGCGCAACCTGCCTGGCCATCGAAGCTGGCAGAACGCTGATGTTCGACCCGGCCGCCATCCTCGCAGCCGCCGACACGGCAGGCATCGCCGTCGTCGCGCAGTAGTCAATTGTCACAATCCTGTCACTGCTGCGTAAAATTGCGCCGGACAGGCTGAAACAGGAGTCTTATAGAGACATGGGCTCGTATATTCACCATGCTTTACAAAGGGGAACGAAGATGCGCAAAGGAATTTGGATTGCAGCGATTCTAGGCTTAGTGGCAACCTGCGGCGTCGGCTTGAAGGCTCACGCGGCTGCCGATACGGACACGGTGAAGGTCGGTATGACCGCGCCCAATTTCACCCTTCCCTCACAGGAAGACAAGCCCATCAGCCTCAGCGATTTCAAGGGCAAATGGGTGGTCCTCTACTTCTACCCGAAAGACCAGACCAAGGGATGCACCATCGAGGCGCACAACTTCCAGCGCGATCAGCCTAAATACGACAAGCTGAATGCAGTCGTTCTCGGCGTGAGCCTGGACACCGTGGAAAGCCACCGCGAATGGTGCGCGAAGGACACCTTCAGCTTCAAGATGCTGGCTGATCCCGGCCACAAGGTCGTCGACCTGTACGGCGTCCCCATTAAATCGATGGGCCCCATGCACTTCGCCAGCCGCCAGACCTTCCTGATCTCTCCTGAAGGCAAGGTCGTCAAATTCTGGCCTGACGTCAAGGTGGATCATCACAGCGAAGAGGTGCTCGCAGCAATCGACGAAGCAAAGAAGTAGAGATATCAGCGGACGCAAAAAGGCCCGGGCTCTCAATCGAGTGTCCGGGCCTTTTTGCTTGCCTTGGTTAGTTGCTTACTTCTTTACGGCCTTCTTAGCAGCCTTCTTCACGGCCTTCTTCGCCGCCTTCTTTGCAGGAGCCTTCTTCGCTGCTGCCTTCTTTGCGGGTGCCTTCTTTACGGCCTTCTTTGCCGCTGCCTTCTTCGCAGGGGCCTTCTTTGCTGCTGCTTTCTTAGTTGCCAAGGTATTACCTCTCTTCGTTGGTTTTTTGTTGCTGGCAGTGCTCTTGTTGCCGGACGCCTTTTTAGGGGCGACCTTACCGCCGCGCAGAGCACTGGACTTCTTCGCGGCAGAACTCAATGTCTTTTTGGCAAGCGGCTTCTTCGCAGCCGCCTTTTTCGCTACCGTCTTCTTCGCGGCAGATTTCTTCGCCGCCTTTTTCGCCGTCGACTTGCTTACCGCCGCGGCCTTCTTCACAGGCTTCTTTGCCGCAGCTTTTTTAGCGGGAGCTTTTTTAGCCGTAACTTTCTTTGCAGCAGCCTTCTTTGCGGGTGCTGCTTTCTTCGCTGGACTTTTTTGCGCTGCCTTCTTCGCCGCGGGCTTCACACTGCGAGCCGCCTGCGCCGCAGTTGCCGAAGCCTCGCTTCTGACGGGAAGAGTCGCCTCTCTGGTTGCGGGCGTATATCCCGCCGCGGGGGATGGCGGCAGGCTGAACAGGCTCGCTTCCTCGGCATGGGTATCGGGCCGAGCCGCATCGTGATCGTCATCAGTGTCGTCGTCCGAGGTCAACGTGATCTCTTCCTCTTCATCATCGTCGTCATCGAAGCGATGCGTCAGGTCGTCCTGATTGTCGTCTGCTTCATCGTAGAAGTCACTGTCGTCGTCTGCGGCCATTGCATATCCCCGGATCGTGTCGTCGAACGTCATCATTGTTTCCCTCGGCGCTACACTCACTCTTCGCTACGGCTAACTACGATGCTGCAAAAATCAACTTTATGTCCCGGCACGAAATTCTAGCAACAGGATGCAACTCCGCGCCACCGAAAGCAAGCAATCTTTTTTGCCGGGTCACTCATCGAGCAGCTTTCCGTTTCGTTTTGGAGACAGCGCTCTTCGCCTTCGCGCTCGAACTTTTCGTGGAACGATGCGCGGACGCCGTCGATCTCTTCTTCGCAGACGACGAGCGTGACCGGCTTGTATTTGAGTGTGACGATGCGGACGATGCGCGCGATCGCGTACGCCTGCGCGACGATCGGCGATGTGTGCGCGTGTGCGGAGCCAGCTTCACCGGCTCCGAAATTCGCAACGAAGCGCCTGTCCTTACACGATTCGAGGTGAGATGATTCCAGCGCCGCAACTGTTCGACCGAGACATTAAAGCGATCCGCAACCGTAATAAGCGTATCGCCACGCCGCACTTTATAAAGCCGCGGATGCGCGGGCGTCGCCAGGGTCACCACGGGAATCGCCAGTTCGTCTCCGGCGCCCAGATCGTCGGTAGCCGCGATGCCGTTCGCCTCCGCGATCTCACTGGCGCGACTATGAAACTCGGTCGCGATGCCGCCCAGCGTTTCGCCGTCATGCACAACATGGAACCGCCAGGTATCGCGTTTGTCGTCCGGGATCTGCTTGATACGCGACGCGAAGAGATCGCTCGTCCCCACAGGAATATGCAGATCGAACGGCATGTCGCGCGGTGTCGTCATGCGCAGCAGGCTTGGATTTAAGGCGACGATCTCGGGCAGCGTCGCATTGGTGATATCGGCCACCAGACGCAGGTTCACGGCGTTATTCACCGTCACCGTGTCGGAGACGACAGGCGGCTCCAACACCAGCTTGTCCAGACCATACTGCGTCGGGTTCTTTGCCATGATGATGGCGGCGATGATGCCCGGCACGTAATTCTTCGTCTCAGCCGGAAGCACATTGCGGCGATATAGCTCCCAGAAGTCCGCGTAGCCGGTGCGCATGACGGCTCGCTGCACGTTGCCCGGACCCCAGTCGTAAGCGGCCATGGCAAGGTACCAGTCGCCGAACTGATTGTAGAGCGTCTTCATGTAGAGCGCATAGGCCTTCGACGACTTTTCGGGATCGAACCGCTCATCGAACCATCCGTTGCGCGTCAGCCCGTAGGCGCCGGTCGGCATGAACTGCCACATGCCGCCCGCGCCGGAACGGGGATTCAGCGCCTGCGGCTGAAAGCCCGATTCGGCGACCGCGAGATAGATAAGATCCTGGGGAACGCCCTGCTCGCGCAGATCCTTCGAGATCATGTCCTTGTACTTTCCCGAACGCTCGAGCGAGCGCAGCAGGTGCGCATGGCCGCCCTGCGAGTTGGAGAAGTAACTGATGAAGCCCGCGACATATTGATTGATGACCAGCGGAAAATCCGATTGCGTCGTCTTCAACTCGGCCTCGACCTTCGCCGTTAAGTCGGGATTCGCGGGGAAGGTCACCTCGTTGGCCGCGTCGAGCGGCGCGGCTTCGATGGTGGGCGAGAATCCGTTGCCCTGCTTGAGCGCCGCCATCTCCAGCGAGTTCACCGCGTTCAACAGATGATCGAACTCATCGGCAAGCTGTGGGTCGCCCTTCAGGTCCATCCCGCTGGTCAGCATCGCGTCCACCGCCGCGTTGAAGTCGGCGCGCGCCGCGTCCAGATGGCCCGCGCTGTAGTTGCTGACACCGCTGCGATAAAGCTGCTCCGCATGATTGATCAACTGCTGATCCTTGTATGCCTTCGCCGGATCGACAGCCTTTGGCGCGGCCGCGGCCTGCGGTCCGGTTGCCTGCTTCGCCTCGGCGTTCGGCGCTTTGGCAATCACGGGCGCCGTCGCCTGCGCCGGAACTGTCGCCTTAGCCGCGCCCTGGTTCTGCGGACATCCCGCAAGCATCGCCAGCGGCACACAGGCTGCCGCCAGTGCCCATCGCCGCACATCTTTGAATAGTTGAGTTGTCCGCGCCATCTTTCTGCTCATTGTAAGACGCGGGAGAGGCAAATGCGTCCGCTGCCTGCTATCTGTTCCCTCTTATATTCCCCTGCGAGAATCCCCATCCATCGCGGCACAAAGGCAGAGAATATGCAGAGCTTCCGAATCGGCGATCGCGTCCGTCGCGGTTCACGCTATTGTCCATCGATCTGCGAGACGCAAAAAACAGGACACCGCGAAAACGCCTTAGGGAACCTCTGATTAAGTCCGGTTTTGTTAAGGGCACGGCTTTAGCCGTGCCGAAAGTAGCTTGACTGCAACGCGGCTTTAGCCGCTGAGGGCATCGTCCGAGACATAATCAGAACATCCTTAGCGTGCTGCATCCTTGATCGCGCGCACATTCCCGATGAATTCAGCCAGCTTCGCGGCATCCTTGCGGCCAGGCCCCCGCTCCACGCCGCTGGCTACATCCACTCCCCACGGATTCAACTCGCCGATCGCTTCGGCGATGTTTTCCGGGCGCAGGCCGCCGGCAACGATCATCTTCAAGCGGCTGCCATGATTGGCAAGGACGCTCTTCGCCGCACTCCAGTCGAAGCTGACCCCGGTACCGCCCGTCGCCTGCCCCACCTTCGAATCGATCAGGATGCGCTCGACGACGCCGGCAGCTTCAATCTCCTGCAACTGCCTTGGTACCGATGCAGCGCTGCTTCCACTCTTATCGACGTCCCAATGCACGGTCTGGATCATGGCCAGCCGTCCGTCAAACATCCGGTTGAGACGCGTCACCAGGGCGGGCTGCCACTGGCCGTGCAACTGCACCGTATTCAGGCCCGCCTCCCGCACCATCGCCGCAATCTCTTCGGCGCACAGCGAATCGAAGACGCCCACTCGCTCCACGTGCTCGGGAAGATGCGGCGTGATCTTCGCGACTTCCCTTGCCGTTACCCGGCGCACGCTCGGCGCAAAGACGAAGCCCACCGCATCCGCGCCCAGCTCCACAGCCAGCCGCGCATCGTCGAGATTTGTATTCGCGCAGATCTTGATCCACATGGCTAACTCTCCGCCGAGTATTCCCGCTCCAGCAGCGCAGCCAGCGCCGCCGAAGGATCGGGCTCGCGCATCAGCGCCTCACCCACCAGAAAGGCGCTATAACCGGCGGCCTTGAACTGCGCGATGTCCGCCGCCGTTCGTATGCCGCTCTCGGCAACCATCACCGCGTTCGCGGGCCGCGATCCGGCCAGTTCTTCAAATAATTCCGTGCGCACATTGAATGTGCGCAGGTCGCGGCTGTTCACGCCAATCAGCTCAAACCCGAGATCGACAGCCCGCTGCATCTCGTCGCGATCATGCACCTCGCACAGAATATCGAGTCCCGTCTTGCGCGCCTCTTCCCGCAACTGGCTCAGACTCTTGTCCGTATGCGCGGCCACGATCAGCAGAATTGCGTCCGCTCCCGATGCGCGCGCCTCCAGCATCTGAAACGGATCGACCATGAAGTCCTTGCGCAAACATGGAATTCGCACCGCGGCGGAAGCCGCCTCCAGGTCCTTCAACGATCCCTGAAAGAACTCCTCGTTCGTCAGTACCGAAAGCGCAGCCGCGCCGGCGGTCTCAAATCCCCGTGCCAGCACAGCCGGTTGGAAATCTCCGCGAATCAAACCCTTCGAAGGCGAAGCTTTCTTGATCTCGGAGATGATCGCCGGACGGCCGTCTCCAGCGACGGCACGCAGTCCCTTCACAAAGCCACGCGGCAAATGTGCGGCGGCCTTGCGCTCGAGCGCCTTCACATCGGCAGCCGCCTTGCGCGACGCCACCTGCGCCACGGTACTTGCAAGAATCTCGTCCAGCTTTGTCGGCATATCTTTCCATCTTACTTGTTTGCTGCATCCCACCCCAAGACTCCGCCACCGTGTGTCGCAGACATAAAAATGAGCACCCTGTGGGGTGCTCATTCTCAAGAACTTTGGTGCCGAAGGGGGGACTCGAACCCCCACACCCTTGCGAGTACATGGACCTGAACCATGCGCGTCTGCCAATTCCGCCACTACGGCCCGGTATCGATCGCTCGGCGAAAGCCGAAGCGCACTCAACCGCGAGCACTTAGTCTTACAAACGCCGCCTTCCGTGTCAATTCCACGCAAGCGACAGAGACTCCTTGAATCAAACCGGCATCTCATCATTTAATAAATGAGCATGGCATCGTCTCAGTGAACCGGGACATTCATGTCCATCTAACCAATCAGGATCCCGTATATTCCATGGCCAATCAAAGTCCCCCGACCTCCGGTCCACCAGGCGAAGATAAGATTCCCGAGCCCCTTGCCGCTGAAATACGCAAACTGGCGCATGACCTTAGCAATGCCCTGGAGATCATCGTCCAGACAAGTTACCTGCTTAGTACCGCCGAACTGAAAGAGCCCGCGGCGGAGTGGCTGCAGATGCTGGACGGAGGCGTCCAGAAGGCGCTCGGCATCAACCAGAACCTGCGGAACTACATCAAAGACCACAGCCCTAACTGATTTCTGTCCCGGTCATCCTGCCAACCGCGACCTTGCTACTTCCGGGGTGTCTTCTTCGCCTTGCCGGCAGTTTTACCGGCAGCAGACTTCCTGGCGGTAGTCTTTTTGGCCACACCCTTTTTTGCTGCCGCCTTCTTTCCTACCTTTACTACCGTTTCCTTTGCCGCCGTCTTTTTCGCAGCGACCGTCTTCTTGATGACGGTTGCTTTCTTCGCGACAGCCTTCTTCGCCTTCGCGGAAGCTTTCTTTGCGACAGGCTTGCCGGCGGCGTCCTTCGCCAGCTTGTTCTCATGCGAGATCAGTAGCTTCTCCAACTGCTCCAGCAAGACCCTCGTATGCATGGGTTTCACTAGCATCTTGTCGGCGCCCATCTCCTGCCAATCTTCTTCGGCTGCGGGAAACGCTGTTAGCAAGGCAACCGCCGGGCGGTAGGCTGCCGCCCGCGCCGCCTCGATCACCTCGAGCCCCGAGGCCTCGCTCTCCATCCGCATGTCGGTAATCACCATGTTGTACTCATGCGTATGCAGCTTCGACCGGCCCTCCCGCGCCGAAGCGGCCGTGTCTACCTCGAACCCGCTGATCTCCAGCACCGCCTTTAGAGTCAACAGCACCGCAACTTCGTCATCGACCAGCAGAATCCGACGTTTCATTTCCATTCGCTCTCCCTTTCGGAGCATACATACAGGTGTTATCTAACCCTAAAACGAGCTTTCCTTACAATCCCCGGGGGCAAACTTCTATGCCACAGTCCTAAAAGCGGCCTTTTTCGCTCCTGCGCGCCCGGGCTGCCCCGCGGGGCGAGATGGCTAAAGTGCTATACTTCACGCTGCGGCGCAACCTTTAAGCTTCAGGTTGCGCCTAACCCTATATACAACGCATAGCGAGCGAAAGCCCGCTGTGGAGGCGACTTATTCCACCGATCGATAAACGTTCCGCAAAATCTTTCATCCGCACCAACGAACGTATCCGCGCCCGCGAAATCCGCGTCATCGACGAGAACGGCGAACAACTTGGCGTCATGCCTCCTTTCGAGGCGCTCAAGATGGCCCGCGAGCGCTCGCTTGACCTGGTAGAGATCTCCCCGAACGCCGTCCCCCCGGTTTGCAAGATCCAGGACTACGGCAAGTTCCTCTACGAGAAGGACAAGAGTGACCGCGCCGCCCGCAAGAAGCAGAAAGTCATTGTTATCAAGGAAGTCAAGTTCTCTGTCACCGTCGACGAGCATGACTACCAGACCAAAAAAGACCGTGCCGTGCGCTTCCTCGGCGAAGGCGACAAGGTGAAGGCATCGCTGCGCTTCAAGGGACGCCAGATGGCTCACCGCGACCTTGGCTACAAGATCATCAACCGCCTGATCCTCGACATCGGCGACGTCGGCGTAGTCGAATTCATGCCCCGCATGGAAGGCACCACCCTCCACGCCATCCTCGCGCCCTCAAAGAAGGCGGAGGCTGCGCCTCCGAAGAAGCCTGCCGCGCCTCCGGCGGCGACCGCTCCCACGCCCTCGGAAGCAGCTCCCGTCCAGGCCTGACATCAGGCACTATTCCAGGGACAGATCCTCACTCCTCTGAGTTTTCCTCAGGGGAGTGTCGCTTTGCTGCGAAGAGTTGCGAAGATCGGTCAACTGTCTCCCCCCACGCACATCAGGAATATGAATCCTGAATCGACAGATTTTGCGTTTGCAAGCGGCCAACGGGACGACAGATGCCGAGGGTCGTAAAATAGTGTGGATTGTCGAAAATATAAAGGATGGCACGGCAGATGAGCATTGAAGCGCAAACAGTATTGGCAGAACAGGTCGCCGCGACAGCACAGGCCGCGGGGCTGGTCGTAGTGTCGACCGCCGAGGGCAAGGACTTCTCCGACCGCCCCACAACGCGATTTACCCTGGGACTGGCTGCCGATCCGGCCAAGACCCAACTGCTGGAGTTAAGCTCCGGCTTTGACATCAACAGGGCCGATCTGGCCGCGGTGGTCAAAGCGTACCTGGCCGAGGCTGCCAAGCGGCTGAAGAGCCCGAGGCCGGATTGTTATCTCACCCTGGGCGGCCTGCCTTTAAGCTTCGACAAGTTCGCGTGGCCCTTCCATGCTTCGAGTTCCGGAGCAGATTCCTCGCTGGTGCATGGCGAGGTTTGGCTGGAGGATGGCAAGGAGCGGCTGCTACACGCCAAGGTCGCCGCCTCGATGACCGTAACCTTCCGCGAGGTGGTAACCGCTCCCGAGCAGCCCTTCGCCGAGAGCTTCATCTACAACGCGGTGCGCAAGATCCTGGATCAGGGACAGTTGGAGTTAGTTAAGAGCGGTAACCGACAGCCCGTGCCGGTGACCACCCGATACTACAACCCGAAGCAGAAGAAGTTCGTCTTCAACGACACGACCGAGGCTCAGCGGCGGGAGTTTCTTGCGGCGAAGGTCTACTGGCTCTCCGGCGTGCTGGGCGCGGGCCGGCCGGTATGGCTGCTCGATCCTCGCGATGCGCAGTATCTGGATACGACGCTCGAAGATTTGAAGAAGACCGCGCACGCACTGGCGACCGAGGGCCTCATCCTCCTCGCGGAGACGGAGTATGCCGTGCCGACCGATGCCCTGATGGCTCGCCACGAACGATATGCGGACGATCTGGCGCAGGCGCTTGCCTTCACCAAGCCTACGTTCAACGAGGATATGCGCGCCGGACATACGAACATGTAGCCGATTGCTGCGCCTCCTGCATCATCCATGCTCAAAAATAATCGGTCCGCACGATCTCTTCCGTGCGGGCCGATTGCTGTTGAGAGTCGCTCAACCTGCGGCCTGCGGGCGGAAGGGTGCGCTGCCAGGAATTGCGGCTCCGCAATTGAAACAGAAGACGGCACCCGGTTCTATCGGCGCGCCACAGGCAGCGCAACGCGAGACTGCGGTGGGAGCGATGTGGCTCGCGATGTAAGCTGCCTGTGCGGCGTTATAGTCGCGGACGCGGCCCGGCATGAAAAAGCACTCGATAAAGCCGAGGATTGCCGTGATGCCGGTCCAGAAGAAGAGGAGATACAACACTCCCAGGCCGTTGCGCCGCAGGTAGAAATGATGAACTCCAAACATCCCGAGGAAGAAGGCGAAGAGGACGCCGGCAACCTCATCCTTGCGGGCCCTCTCGTACTCGGCGTGGAACCAGGCCTGCTGCTGCGGATTCATGTTGGCGGTATACATAGGGTTAGTGAACGGCATCATGGCATCGTCTCCAGAACTGAAAGAAGGTACGCGGCCGGGTGGCGGACAGTTCCGCAGAGCAAGATCTTCAAGGACAAGACCGGTCGCAATTTACAGCCCGAAGATCTCTGCGTAGAGTACTGGTAATTCGCAGGCACCGAGGCAACGGCAGCTCGCGATTGGCAGTCAGAATAGGGAAAGCAGGAGGTTTCCATGCAGGCAGTTCATTCAGGACAGTGCGGATTGTGTACTCACTTCGGCGAGAACCACGCTTCGAGTTCGGCGCTGGTCACGATTCTGACCAGCCATAAGGCTCCCTTGAATATGCTCGACGAGTGTGGCCATCCGAAACATGTGGCTCTCCATCTGAAGGTCACTCCGATCAGCGGATGCGACGGCTTCCAGCCGGCGGCTCAGGCATAACCGAAATAAAGCAGAAAAAGACCCTCGTCGCGGCGAGGGTCTTTTCATCTTAATACTCTGTGGGCTAGATTTCCTTGACGCCGTCGACGAAGGCCTTCAACTTGCGGCTGCGGCTGGGATGACGGAGCTTGCGAAGTGCCTTCGCCTCTATCTGGCGGATGCGCTCGCGCGTCACCTGGAAGCTCTGGCCGACCTCTTCGAGGGTATGTTCGGAGCCGTCTTCGAGGCCGAAGCGCATCTTGATGACACGCTCTTCCCGAGGCGTCAGCGTTCGCAGGACCTGAGACGTATACTCCTTCAGATTCACGGAGATAACGGCGTCGGACGGGCTGACGGCCATGCGATCTTCGATGAAGTCGCCGAGGTGCGAGTCTTCCTCTTCGCCGATCGGCGTTTCAAGCGAGATGGGCTCCTGTGCGATCTTGAGGACCTTGCGGACCTTCGAGACAGGGATGTCCATGCGCCGGGCGATCTCTTCGGAAGACGCTTCGCGGCCCAGTTCCTGCACCAGTTGGCGCGAGGTACGGATGAGCTTGTTGATGGTCTCGATCATGTGGACCGGGATGCGGATCGTCCGGGCCTGGTCGGCGATGGCGCGGGTGATCGCCTGGCGAATCCACCAAGTCGCGTAGGTCGAGAACTTGTAGCCTCGGCGGTACTCGAACTTGTCGACCGCCTTCATCAGGCCGATGTTGCCTTCCTGGATGAGGTCGAGGAACTGGAGGCCGCGGTTGGTGTACTTCTTGGCGATGGAGACGACGAGGCGAAGGTTGGCCTCGATCAGTTCGCGCTTGGCGCGCTCGGCGTCCATGTCGCCCTGGATCATCTCGCGCTGGGTGCGCTTGAGATCGGCGATGAGAATGCCGGCGTCCTGCTCGACGCGCTCGAGGTCGATGCGGCAGTTCTTCTGCTGGCGCTTGTACTCCTTGCGAAGCTCTTCGGACTTCGAAGCCTCATGCTTGGCTTCGAGGGTCTTGATCTGGCGCTCGAGGGTACGCATGGCGTCGACGGTCTTGTTGACCTTGTCGAGCAGGCGCTTCTTCTCGCTGTTGGTGTACTTCAACTCGCGGACGATGCGGTTGATGTAGACATGCTCGCGTCCGATGAGCCAGCGGGTCTTGCGGGCGTCCCTGACCTTGGCCTTGTCCTTGCCCGTAAGCGTCGCCAGCTTTTCTTCGAGCGCATGAATCTTCTTCTGGTGCTTGGTGATGACGTCAATGCGACTGGCGGTGGCGCGCACCCGGGCAGCCAGAATCTCTTCGGTCAACTCTTCTTCGTCGAAGGTGACGACTTCCTTGATGTTGCGGACGCCGCGCTTGAGGTCTTCTCCGAGAGCGACAATCTCGCGGATGACGATGGGCGAGCGCGAGATGGCCTTCATGACGCGGAGCTGGCCGCGCTCGATGCGCTTAGCGATCTCGACCTCGCCCTCACGGGTGAGCAGAGGAACGGTTCCCATCTCGCGGAGGTACATGCGGACGGGGTCGTTGGTCTTTTCGAGCGTTCCGGGCGTGAGGTCGAGTTCGACGTCCTCGGACTCTTCACCGGCCTCGGGCTCGTACTTGTCGCGGTCGCCGCCGAACTTCGATTCGCCGGAGAGGACATCGATGCCCTGGGTGTTGATGGTGGTGAGAAGATCGTCGAGATCGTCGGGCGTGGTCACATCACCCGGGAGAAGGTCGTTGACCTCGCCGTAGGTGAGATAGCCCTTCTCTTTCCCATTGTCGATCATCTTGTCGATATCATCTTCGTACTTGTCAGTTTCTTCGGCCACGGCTATACGCACTCCTGCGAGAAATTCTTCTGGTTATTTGGGATGCCGCCGGCATTGAGGTGGTATTCAGGCGGAGTTGTCCCTTGGTTGTGGCGTAATAAGCAGGGAGTAAATTGCGGTTTAGACCGCGATGGCAAGCCCGGCGACCTCAAGAGGGTCAGGGCATTCAAAGGCACACTTCCCAGCGAATCATAGGATACCACAAGTTTTAGACGACTTCCGGGGAGAAAAGATTCGGAGCCGGATCGCGGAGAGGCTCCCCCCGGGCCCCGTCCTGATGGCGGGGACAGCGGCGTTTATGGATGTCGCTGCCGTTGCAGCCGTAATCGTGGCCGCAATAACCGCAGCGGAGGTGGTAGATCGTCTGTCCGGAGAAGGATTCCGAGGGGAATCCGGTCCTCGATATGACGATCTGGCCGTGCTTATTTCTGTATCCGGGATCGGTGGTCTGGAAACGGGGCATGTTCTATAAGGCTAAGTATATGAATCGAATGCACTTCACAACGGCCATCCCGAAGTCGCCTTCGACCATGATTATAACGGACGACCCTAGGAAAATTTTCTTTGCCCAAGCTGCATTGAGCTTCGTTGAATGCCATCCGGCGCCGGTCTACACTTGACACCATGCACATGGTGGCTACTCCGAATCGGAAGATGCAACGGGTCCTGCAGCTCTCGATGGGGTTGACCTCGGCATACGTTCTTGCCACCTTTTTCTTCGGCCTGCGGGCACATTCGCTGGCCCTGATCTCCGAGGCCGGCCATAACGTCTCGGACCTGCTGGCGATCCTGCTCTCGTTTGTCGCCGTCTACTTCCAGGCGCGACCGGCGACAGAGGAGAAGACCTTCGGCTACCAGCGCGCCGGGGTGCTGGCGGCGTTCGTCAATGCGGCCACGCTGGTCGTCCTTTCGGCGTGGATCGCCATTGCCGCGGTCCATCGCCTGAGCGCCCCGGTTGAGGTGCAGCCGCGGCTGATGATCTATGTCGCCGCCGCCGGCGTGCTGATGAACGGGGCGGTCGCGGCGATGCTGTGGCGCTACTCGGGAGACGTCAACATCCGCAGCGTCTTTCTGCACATGCTCGGCGACACGCTCTCGACCGCCGCGGTGATCGCGGGCGGCGCGGGTATCCTGTTGACCGGCATGACGTGGATCGACCCGGTACTCTCGATCCTGATCGCCTTGATGATCCTCTGGAGTTCGGTGGGCATCATCCGCGAGACGCTAAATATCCTGCTCGAAGGGACTCCGCGCAATGTCCGCCTCAGCCAGGTTCGCGACGCCATGCAGTCGATCGCGGGAGTCGTCAACGTTCACGACCTGCATATCTGGTCGCTCGGCTCTCATTCCTATGTGCTGGCCAGCCACGTCACCATTGCCGAGATGCCGATGTCGGAGTGCGGCAGCATTCTCGACGCCATCAATTGCGCGCTGCGGGAGCGTTTCCACATTCAACACACAACGATTCAGTTTGAGACTACCGGCTGCGAGACCACCCACGGCTGCAGCGCGCCGCCGGAGTTGGAGACGGTCGGCGCTCATGACCATCACGGTCACACACACTAGAATTCAACCACAGCTACTTTTGACGAGAAACTAAAAATGCCTTCGGAGTCCCGAAAACAGGGAAATCCGAAGGCGCGATCGAGGCTCTTGAACTTGAATTAGACCAGCGTGGCGTCGAGCGTGATCTCTGCCGCCTTCAGTACCTTGGACAACGGGCAGCCGACCTTGGCGTTGTTGGCCAGTTCGTCGAACTTTGCCTTGTCGACGCCGGACGCCTTCACTTTGGTGGTGAGATGGATCTTGGTGATGGTCGGACCGCCGTCCTTCAGAATCTCCAGAGTGACCACAGCCGTGGTATCGATGGTATCCGGCTTGAGGCCGGCCTCGGTGAACTGGGCACTGAGCGCCATGGAGTAGCATCCTGCATGGGCAGCACCCAGCAACTCTTCCGGATTGGTTCCCACGCCGTTCTCGAAGCGCGAGCCGAAGCTGTATTGCAGATCTTTCACCGCTCCGCTCTGGGTTGAAACCGTTCCCTTACCGTCCTTCAATCCACCATGCCAAATTGCGCTCGCACTGCGATTCATAGAGTTTCTCCTTAGGTGTCGATTTTAGCCCGTACCTCATTCGATGCGCCAAGCCCAGTCGCGGCACGTTCCGGGATGCGATATGCGCTAATCTCTTTCCATGCAGATTGTCTCCACAGCGCAGACGCCAGAGGAAAAACCCTTGGACGAGTGCGTGTTGGCCGATGAGCATCATAGCCGGTTCTGCCCCAACTGCTCGTCGCGGCTCGAAGACAGCCGCTGCAAGCTGGTCTGCCGCACCTGCGGCTTCTTCCTTAGTTGCGCCGACTTCTACTAAGCCGCAGGGAAGAAACGACCACAATCGAAGACATTTTTACTTAATGGAAAGAGGGAAATATGACCTGCCAGAATCTTCCGGCGGGATTGTCTATCCATCCGCATTTTCCGTACTTTTCCGGGAAATCTCCGCGTCACGTTTCCACATCCTAAGCTGGAACGTGCCCTTAAAGGAGGACACTTCTATGAACCGCAAACAACAACTCGCAACCCATTTGGCATTGCTGGCAATGCTCTCTCCGGGCGCCGCCGTCCTTGCACAAGAGCCGGCGACGCCTCCTCCAGCCACGCAGGAACCGGCAACGCCACAGCCAACGGCGCCAACCACGCCTCCGGAGACGCCTCCCCCGGCTGCCCCAGAGGCGCCAACTGCACCAGAGACACCAACCGCACCCACAGCACCTACGGCACCCGCAATGCCGGACGCAACGCCAGATCCGGGAAGTTCAGCGACACCGGACAGCACGACGCAGAAGAAGACACGTAAGCACCACAAACGCTCCAAGACAGACGACCAGCAGAACCAGCCAACGCCTGACCAGACGGCCCCCCAGCAGTAAGGTTGTACTGCAACTCATCCGCCGAAGTTCTTGAGTAAAGCGCTGTGCGCTCCTATGTCCTGGATATCTGGACAATCCGCGCACAGCGTTTTACTGTGCCTGCAGGCTGGCCTTGCGCGCTGCCTCGAACTCGTCTCCCGCGTTCCAGCGAATCGTCGCCGGAGCGGAAACCGCTTCCCATCCCAGCTCAATGCCGAAGCGAGCCAGCTTCGCGTTGCCGTGAAAGTCCATCTCGGGCGTGTAGTTGTCGCCGAAGTTGTGATAGCGATGGTCGATGTAGTCATTTTCCTTCGCCTCGCCCCAGGCGCGGTCGTGGCCTTCGTACAGGGTTCCGGGATCGATGGAAAACGCCGGGATGCCCACGCGCGACAGGCTGAAGTGGTCGGAGCGGTAGTAAGTCCCGGCCTCGGGGCGCGGGTCGGGGACGATGGCGAGGCCAAAGCGCTTTGCCGTGTCCTGAACGACCGGATAGAAGCTGGTACGCTGCGCTCCGTTCACATTGATCTCCTGCGGAATGCCGATGGGCAGGATCATGTCGTAGTTCAGGTCGAGCGCGATCTGTCCCGCAGGCACGGGAGGATGCTGGCCCAGGTACTGGCTGCCCAGCAGCCCCTGTTCTTCCGCCGTTACCGCCGCGAAGATGACGTCATGCGGCGGGCGTATGGTCATGGCGCTCCATGCCCGCGCCATCTCCAGCAGCATCGCGGTGCCGGTGGCGTTGTCGGCAGCGCCGTTGTAGATGTTGTCGCCCTTCATACCGGGCACGAAGCCCAGATGGTCGTAGTGCGCGGTGTAGAGCACAGCCTGATCTTTACCGGATTTTGTGCCGGGCACGATGCCAACGACATTCGCCGACTGGAAGCGGCGCACTGTGCTCTCGACATGCGCCTTCAGGCGAACGGGGAGTTGCACCGCCTTGAAGCCGCGCTGGCCGGCGGCTGTCATCTCGGTATCGAGATTCATGTTCGCGGCGGCAAAGAGCTTGCGCGCGACCTCCAATTGAATCCAGCTTGCCGCTTCAAGTTGCGGCGTCTGGTCGTCGCGCAGGTATGTCTTTTCGCTGGTGTTCGAGTTGCGCACCACGTCCCAGCCGTAGCTGGCAAGGTCGGTGCGGTGGATAATCAGCGCGCCCACTGCGCCCATTCGCGCCGCCTGCTCGAACTTGTAGGTCCAGCGCCCGTAGTAGGTGAGGGCCTTGCCGCCAAAGAACTTCGGGTCGTTCGACGGCGGATCGCCGACGATGCAGAGAATCACCTTCCCTTTCACGTCGACGCCCGCGTAATCGTTCCAGTTGAACTCGGGCGCGGTGACGCCGTAGCCGACGAAGACGATGGGCGCGTCAATATCAATGGAAGGCGTCAGCTTCTGGTTCTGCACGGTGTAGTCGTCCGCGAACTTCAGGTCGATTGCAGGACCGCCGGCGGGCACCAGAGTAAAGCTCGTCTTGTCGGCGATCGCCTTCATGCCGACAAAGTTGATCCATTGCAGATAGGTGCCGTCGTCACCGGCGGGCTTCAAACCGTCGAGAGCGAACTGAGTAGCAATATACTTCGCCGCAATATCGCCGCCGCGCAGGCCGGGATAACGGCCTTCGAGCAGATCGTCGGCCAGGAAGCGGACGTGGGCGCGAATCTTCTCGGGATCGATAGAGGCCTCGGCCTGCCTGACGGCGGGCGGAACGGTCTGAGCCAGTGCGCCCATCGAAAGAGCGAATACAAAGGAGCCTGCAGCCATGCGGATACCAGTCTTCATCAATCAGTCTCCTCCAAAGGTTCTTCCCCCGGGATGTTCAAATTCTCTTCGTCCGGCATCTGCACGGCCTGAACGGCCATCACGTCGAGCCGCTGGAGCACCTTGCGCGCCAGCCCGGTAAGCGGCACCGAAGCGAGTTTGCTGGTTCGCGTCCAGTGTAGATCGCCTTTAGCCGCAGGCACGGCGCGGCGCAGGACGCGATCCTGCGGCCCGCGCGCGGCGAATACCTGAACATAGTAGTTGGTATTGGTGATGGAGTGGCGCAGGCGCAACAGGGGTTCGCGGCCGATGACGGCCTCCGGCGGCAGCGGCGGCAACTCGTACATCCCAGGCATGAGGCTGGCGTCTGCCGTTCGCTGCTCGAGCAGCACATCGGTGGCGATGCCGCTCTTGCGCAGGCTCAACAGGTACGCAGATTGACGGCTGCGCTGAACAGCTCGGGGAGGCGTGAGGTGTTCGCCGCGGGTCCTGCACATCGAGTAGACCGGACAGTGCAGGCAGAGCGGAGCGCGGGGCAGGCAGATGGTCGCGCCCAGCTCCATCATGGCCTGGTTGTGGTCTCCGGCTGCATTATGTCGCTCGGCAAGCCGTCGCCGCGGCACCAGCAGTTTAGCTAACGCCAGTACAAAGGCGCGGGCGGCAGCGGTGTTCTCTTCAGGACGGCCAGTAATGCGGAGCAGTACTCGCTCGACGTTGCCATCGACGACGGCGATGCTCTCGCCGAAGGCGATGCTGGCAATCGCGGCGCAGGTGTATTCGCCGATTCCGGGAAGGGTGCGCAGCCCCGCAGACGTGCCGGGCAGCACACCGTTCAGTTCGGAGGTTACAAATTTAGCGGCGCGATGCAGCATCCGAGCACGGCGGTAGTAGCCCAGGCCCGACCACGCGGCCAGCACCTCGGCCTCGGGCGCCAGCGCCAACGCCAGCATCGAGGGAAATCGCTGCAGGAAGCGTTCGTAGTGCTCGATGACCGCCGCGACGCGAGTTTGCTGCAACATCACTTCCGAGACCCAGGTTCGGTAGGGGTCGCTGGTGCCGCGCCAGGGGAGGTCACGAGCATGGCTGCGATACCAGCTCATCAGCTTCCGCCGAAAGAGGACCACATCTACGGCCGGATCTCCGGTTGGAGCACCGGCAGGATGCGGCTTGAGAGCGGAGTCGTTGAGGCGGTTGGCGCTGGATTGCTTTCGCATGGCAGTCAGTCTATCCCCTGCGACCCAGAAACGGCAGCAGGGGCTACACTTAAGTCATGATGCAGCAGCCCAGACATGCCCTGAAACGAAGAGACTTCCTCAAGCTGTCGGCGCTGGCTACAGGAGCTGGCCTGATGCCTGCGATTGGCTTCGCCGAGGATGCCAAGCCGCAAAGTTCGCCCGCAACTCCGGCGTTCCCCGACAACGACCTGCGGTGGCAACGCACATGGGACGCGGCACTGGCCGTGCTGGCGGGCAACATCCACACCATGCCCCGCTATCCGCATCCGGTGCTGGTCGAAGGAAGCGTCTATCCCGGCATCTGGCAGGAGTGCGCGCCGCAGGAAGGCCTCGTCTACGGAACCCTGAGCCAGTACATTACGCCAGTGTCGCCGGACGCATCGCCGCTTCAGGTGGCCCGCAACAATCACATGGCCTTCTTCGCGCAGCAGCACCCCGACGGGCAATTACCGGCTTCCATCAAGCTCGCCGATCCGGTGAAGAGCGCGAACGGTTATGGACAGATTCAGATGGTCGTTCCAATCGCGGCGACGGCGTGGGAACTATCGCAGCTTACCGGAGACGACGAACTGCTGGTCGCCGCCTACACCGCGTGCAGCCGGTGGGACGCCTGGCTGCGCCAGTACCGGGATACCCGCAAGACCGGACTGGTCGAAGGCTTCTGCACCTATGACACCGGGCACGATAACAGCCCGCGCTGGAAGGGCATCCCCAACCGCTGCCCGGACGCCGACGCGCGCAAGTGCCCCGACCTGCCGACCATGCCGCGACTCTGCCCGGACTTATCAGCCACCGTCTACGGCGCGAGAGTGGCGCTGGCGCAGATGGCCACCGCCCTGGCCAAGCACAACGAATCTGACCGCTGGCAGGCCGACGCGGAGACGATTCGCCGCCTCATCATCGACAAGCTCTATGACCCCAAGGACGCTGCCTTCTACGATCTCGACGCGCAGAACAACTTTGTCCGCGTTCGTTCCGACGTCATCAGCCGCGTTCTCGGCGAGCACGTCCTCAAGCCATCGGACGCGACGGACGCCGCGATCTTCGAGGCCGTATGGACGCGCCAGATCCACAATCCCAAGGCCTTCTGGGCTCCCTATCCGCTGACCTCGATCGCCATGGACGACCCCACCTTCGTCAGGCCAATCCCGCGCAACAGTTGGGGAGGAGCGTCGCAGGCGCTGACAGCCCTGCGCGTCCCGCGCTGGATGCCGTACTACGGCAAGCAGGCCGAGATGAACCACCTGATGCAGCAGTGGGTCGAAGCCATCAGCCGCCACACCGAGTTCCGCCAGCAGATGGACCCCCAGACCGGAGACTTCACCCAGGCCGATCCCAGCGGCTACTCGCCTGCCGCGCTTGTCTACCTCGACTTCATCCGCCGGTTGAGCAAAACCACACCAGGCTCTGAGATCAAGTAACAGCTTTCACTCGCTGGTTCCGTTGTCCTGCTCCGGGAGCATCTGATAGCTGACGAAGGCGTAGTGACGACTGTCCGGCGCCCACGCGGGAACGTTCATAGTGCCCGAGCCGCCAACGATGTTCACAAGAACCCTCACCTTTTTGTCCTCGGGAGACAAGATGCGCAAGGCGATGTCTTTGTTGACGGGATGGCCGGTCACTCCCTTTCCGTAGCTGTAAAAGACGATCGACTTTCCGTCGGGCGAGACATGCGCCGTCCAGTTCTCGAGATCGTCGAAGGTCATCTGCTCAGGGTCGCTGCCGTCCGGGCGCATACGCCAGATCTGCATATTGCCGCTGCGGTCGGAGTTGAAGTAGATGTATTTTCCGTCCGGAGTGAAGTCCGGATCGTCGCTGATGCCCGTACCGGTTGTCAGCGCTTTCTCCTCTCCGCCTTCGACCGGGATCGAGTAAATGTTGCCGCCACCGTGGCGGGGGCTGGTGAAGACGATGGTCTTGCCGTCGGGCGACCAGCTATGCCAGTACGAATAAGGATTCTCGGTCACAAGGCGCGGCGTTCCTCCGCCCGCAGGGATGATGTAGACGCGTGACTCCGGCTTGTCCGGCATGCTGCAGGTGATGGCCAGCCATTTACCGTCGGGCGAGAAGCCGTGGCTGCCGTTGCAGCGCGTGGCAGCACCGACATTGACCGGCTCGGGAGTTCCGCCGGTGACGGGAATCCGGATAATCTTGCCACCCTGATCGAAGATGAGGGTCTTTCCATCCTTCGACCAGTTGGGCGCTTCAAAGCGGCCGCGGGTCGTGTAGACCACCGTGGCGCGAGAGTCGTTCCCGATACCGATGGTTTGAAGCGTGCTGTAGAGCACGAGCTTGGGGGAGGCCGACGGCGTCAGAGTCTTTAGCTCGACGTTGGAGAAGACGGCCTTCTCCACAACCTTGGCATCGTGGGAGCAGACACCGAGGCCAACATAGAAGGGGCCGTCGAAGTGCAACTTGATGGAGGCGCCGACCTGGTGGAGAGGCTCGCCACCCATGCTGAGGAACATGGTGATGGTATCGCCGCGCTTTTCGAGGCGCAGCCTCCTGGGCGAAGAGATATTCAGCTCGATGTCCTGGGTGGTTGCTCCCCTGGCACGCCGGTACTGCAACGCGGTCAAGCCGGAGCCGTGCTGCGCGGCGTCGGCATAGACGCCGTCGGCGTCGAGGGTTTGCCGAAACATCAAGAGCGCCTTGCGGTGAGGGTCATGCTCGCCGGCAGTGACCGGGAAAGCGATGTCGGCGGTCAGCGAGACATCGCCGGAGACCTTCTTCCAGACGAAGTGGAAGGCATCCGCGGTCGACCAAAGGTTAGCGCCTGCGGCGGCGATGGTATAAGTCCCCGCAGCCGGGTCATACGCAAGCGTTCCCGGAGGGGTTACGCTGCCGACGTCAGTGCTGCCCTCGAAGATGCCGAATGATCCCCCGCGAGTCTGCGACAGGAGCATGCCAGAGGAAGCACAAAGAAAGAAACCGAGAAAGAGGGCGAGAGATACCCACCGGGTGAGCGTGAATCTTCTGGGCACGATTTGCCTCCGCGAAATCCGCGAGCTGATTTTCCTACCCACCTTAGTACAGATCGTGAAGAAAGAATTGGAAAATCGTACGACCCTCGTCGCAACCGCCGTCCGAACCAGTTATACCGTATCCCCGTTCGTGGTCTTGGGCGTGACCGGCTCCGGCTTCACCGGATAAGGCGGCCCCTTGGCCAGCACCTTTTGCAGATCAGCGTCGTATCCGTAGATGTCGTCGAAGAAGTGGACCTCGCCGTCATCCTCGACCTCTCCGGTGACGTAGAAGATCACGATGGGAATCTGCGTCTTGAGGAGCACGGTGCGATTGTTGTGCTCGTCATCGTTCATCGCGTCCTGAACTTTATCGAGGTCCCAGGGCTGCTTGTCCTTGTCCAGTTGGCCATCCAGTACCCACACGGCCAGATCGGCAGGTTTCTGCACGCGGATGCAGCCGTGGCTGAAGTCGCGCCGCGAGCGGTCGAACAGGTACGGCGCGGGCGTCGAGTGGAGATAGATATCGTATTGATTAGGGAACATGAACTTCACCAGGCCGAGCGAGTTCTTCGGTCCCGGCTTCTCCCGCACCAGCACAGCGCCGCGCGCTACCTGCTTTGCCGTATAGTCGGTCAGCACCTTGCCCTTGCCGTTGGTGACCTCGAAGTTATGGCTCTCCAGATATCCGGGATCCGCCGCAAGGTGCGGAGCCAGCTCCTTCTTTGCGATATCGACCGGCACATTCCAGTAGGGTCGAAAGACCAGGTACCGCATCATATGCGTGAACACCGGCGTCTGGTGCTCGCCGAGCACCTTGCCCACCACCACCTTCATCTTGAAATCGAGTTTGTGATCGGGCCTGTAGCCGCGCAGCACAAACTCCGGAAGATTCACAATCAGGGGAGCGTTCAGGTACTGGTCCGGCAGCCATCGCCAGCGCTCCAGAGCATCTTGCAACTGCGTCACACGCTTACTCAGCGGAACATTCAACGACTTGATGGTCTGCGGCCCCAGCTTTCCGTTTTCCTCAATTCCGTGGCGATGCTGATAATGCCTGACCGCGTCCGAGAGTTCGCGCGTATAGACGTGCAGGGCAGGAGCATCGGATGCCGCTGTTGTATCATCGGCCGGGGCATCGCCCTCAAGCTGTAACCGCTTCAACAATCTCTCCGCCGCCTCGTAATGCTGTCCGGGGGTAAGCGCTTTTTCCACCGTCGGCAGGGGATGGATGCCGTCTTGTTGTTGCTGCTTTGCCAGCGCCAGATAATGCCCCAGGGCCGTCTCCGTCTGCCTGTATTGCTCGGAGTCCGGCTCGACCCCGGCGATCAGCTTCGGCACGTCGGTCGCGTCGACTACGTGGTCCGAGACGAACTCCGCGAGGTTGTATTTCTTCGATTGCACATTGATATCGAAGTTGAAATGCGATGGATTGACCCGACCGATCCGCAGATCGGAGATATAGCGCATCACATTGACCGTCATGGCCACATCAAAGTGCGAGATGGCGTCGGCGGACTTCCCTGCCAGCTTCACCACGCGTCCCGGCCACAGCGCAGCATCGTAGTCTTCCGGGTTCAGCCCCTTGGCTGCTGCGTCGTCAAACTCGTCGATAAAGGCAAGCGCGGTTGCGGTCGGCTTCCCATTTCGTGTCCACGCCAGTTCGTAGTTGCGGTCGTCGTAGAAGGTCGTCACCGCCTGCTGATAGTCGGAAAAATTGGGCCAGCGCAGGCTGGGCAGCTTCTTGGTCGCGACCAGCGCCCGCAGGTTCGCTGCGTAGTCCGTCGTGTTCTCTGCCGAGGTCGATTTGCGATGGCGACGGCAACCTCCCGCCGCCAGCAGAACGGCGAGCGCGCAGGCTGCACCCACGGTACGAGATGAAACTCTGATCATTGCGGCTGGACCATCCCCTTGGGCAGCCACTCAGGGGCGCCAATTTATTATGCCGGACTCCGGCGAGATCTGGCTGCGAACCGATGCTCCGGTCTCTGCAAAGACACCACACACAGCCTCTTTATTTTCCCATTGAAGAACCTGCAACGGCTTTTCAATGAAATCCCATACCCACGGCGTCCGCAATGCGCTATCCTCTTGCCCAGAGACCCGTGTTCTCAAACCTGCCCAATCATCTGCTGCTTGTACTCCGCTCGCCGCGAAACCTTGCCGCCGCAACGGCCGGTGCCGCGGTCGTCGCGGGCGTTGCCTGGGTGGTGCTGAGGAGGCCCCGGATCAGCGCCGAAGAGATCGAGCGGCGGCGGCGCGATCTGCTCGCGGCAACAGGGCGCATCACCGACGGAAGCATCATCGATATCCGCTTGCAGCAGGACAGCGGAGACGCAGCGCCGCTGCTGATCCTCTACGACTACCGCATCGCCGGAGTCAGCTACGAGTGCGCCCAGGATGTAACCGCGCTTGCCGAACACGTCCACGACATTCGCGCCGACCTCCCGGTCCAGGTCCGCTACGATCCGCACAACCCTGGTAACAGCATCGTCGTCTCCGAATCCTGGAACGGACTTCGCATCGGCCCTTCTCCACTGCGCGAATCGCGCTGACGCGGCGCATCTTCAGCTCTCCAGGCCAGGGCTCGACCTGCGGATACGAGCCAGCAGGACCGCGGGCCGAAGAGAGGGAGGATAATGCAGCAGGGCGGCGGCGAAGGCGGGGAACGTGTCCCGGGAGATGCGCAGGGAGGCCGGCAGGACGTACATATTCATAACCAGTTCGGACACCAGCAGCGAGGCAGCGGCCCCATAGAGGCCAACCCAGCGCGCAAGAAAATAGCACAGCACGCAGGCCATGCCAGTCCCGATGACATAGTAGGTGGCAAGCTTCTCGTGCTGGTTCGTCGAGGTCATCAGAACGGAGCTGGTAGACCACAGGGCATAGAGGATCACAACCAGAAGGAAGATATCGAGCAGAGCGCGGCTGGGCGGGACATGACCGCCGGTCCAATGGTGAAGAAACCATGGACCGAACGCCATCATGACCAGAACGATGCCGAAGGCAACGATCAGCGCCAGCTGGCAGGCGCGGCGCAGCAGGGTACGGACCAGCGGATAATCTTTCGCGCCGTATGCGATCGACATCTCCGGCTCGAAGGTGCTGTTGACCATGGAAACCATCTGTAGCGCGACGCGGGAGACGGTGCGGGCCGTGCCGAAGATCACGACGGCCGTTGGCCCGAGGGCATAGCCGACTGCGAGCAGCGCGCCCTGCAGGCTGAGGGCGTTGCCGATGGGAAAGCCCATGAATGCAACCGCAGGACGGACGAGAGCGCGGATCTCGCCGAAGTTGGCGTGTCGCCAACCGTACTCGATCCAGGGAATGTCTCGCTGCACCAGGAAGCAGAGGATGGTAGTTCCCGTGATATTCGCCGCGGCAAAGGCGAGAGCGGTAATGCGAGGTCCGCTGCCAAAACAGACGGCGAGGATCATGCAGCCGAAGGCTGAGAGCGAAAACATGCTCTTGATAAAGGAGCCGTACGGATAGCGGCCGACGCAGCGATAAGCCGACTGGAGAAGCTGTTCGAACTGGCCAAGCATGACTGAAAGTCCGAGGTAAAAGATGATCCATTTAGCGTCGGATGGGCCGATATTGTGCAGCTTGAGCAGCCGTGCGGCGGGGATATAGTAGAGCGCGGCGCTCAGAAGAGCGATCACCGAGGTGCAGATGATGGCGATAAGCCACCAGCAGCTCTGGAAGACGCGAAGCGCGCCTGCCTTGTCCTCACGGGCGACCATCATGGTCATCTCGTTGCCGGCGACGGTGCCGAAACCGATGTTGCTGAAGCTGAGATAGGCGGGAATGGAGTTCAGGATCATCCACTCGCCGTAGACGGGGACGGCCCAGAAGTGAAGAAAGACCGGAACCTGGACAAGCTGAATGATGGTGGAGGCTAGCTTGCTGATCCAGTTGGAGATGAATCCAAGCGTCAACCTCCGCTTTACAGAGCTATCCATGCTTCTTCATCCTTTTGCATCGCCTCTGTGGGTCATTGATCGAGAGTATTTTGGTCAAGATTCTTTTAGGGGAGAACGGCGCCGGCAGATTTAAGGTCCAGAGTCCTATTTTACTGGGACAAATGGGAACCTACGCGCCGTGCGCGGTTAAAAGCGCATGGCATCGATGGATGCGCGGCGAACGCAACACTCCAGGTACCTGAGTTGTTTCGATGCTAAAAATTGACTGAATGGACGCGCATTTCAGCGCTGGCGGAGGGCGCGGTCGATCTGGAGCTTCTCGGCGGTGAGCTGGCCGAGGATGGCCTGATCTCCGCGGCGGTCGGCTTCGGCGATGAGCGAGCGAATCTCGCGCTGGCGGCGCTCGAGTCGCCGGGATTCGAGAGCATGGAGAGCGTTTTCAACCTGCTCGGCCATGGTTTGCGGCTGCTCCCTTGAACTCGATTCGACGTGGTCTTCCTGCTGCTGAAGGGCAAGCGCCAGCAGGGTGCGGCTCGGCGAGTCGGGCGCGGCGTCCAATGGATTCGGCGGGACGGGCGCGTTGGCCAGGGCTTCGAGCACAGCGGCTGCGGGCAGGTTCTCGTACCACTCGGGATGCTGGCTGAGTTGATCGGCGGCGAGGATGCGGGCAGGATCGTTCTCAGGCAGGACAAGAGCGCGGAGGAGAACACGCTCGTTCTCGCTGGCGGGATCAGCAGTGTGGGAGCGGACACTTTCAACGCGCTGGGCGGCGGCCTGCCTGATCTCCTGCCGCAGGATCATGGAGTCGATGCCGAGCTTCTGCGCGGCGTCGGCGGCGAACTCGTCGCGGTGAATGCGATTGGGCATGCGGCGGATGTGCGGCAACAGAAAGTTGAGCGCCTTGACCTTGGCATCGGCGGTGCGTCCGGGGAAGAGCTGGCGCGCGCGGTCGATGAGATAGTCCGAGTGACGCTTGGCGGTGCGCAGGGCAGCCATGTAGGCCTGAATACCCTGCTCGCGGACGAAGCGGTCGGGATCGAGGCCGCCTTCGAGAGCGACAACCTTGACCTCGAAGTCCTCTTCGGTGAGCAGGGCGATGGACTTTTCAGCCGCGTTGGCCCCGGCGGTGTCGGGGTCGAAGTTGACGACGACGCGCTTGGTGAAACGGCTGAGCAGGCGCACCTGCATCTCGGTGAAGGCGGTGCCGGAGGTAGCGAGGACATTGTGGACGCCGGCCATGTAGACGGAGATGCAGTCCATCTGCCCCTCGACCAGCAACGCGAAGTCGTGGGTGCGCATGTCGGCCTTGGCCTTGTCGAGATTGAAGAGGACCTGCCCCTTGGTATAGAGCGCCGTCTCCGGCGAGTTCATGTACTTGGGCCCGGACTTTTCATCGGAATCGAGCGCGCGCGCGGTGAAGGCGATGGTCTTACCCTGCTCATTGGCAATGGGAAAGGTAATGCGCTTGCGGAAACGGGCGTAGAGAGGGCCATGACCTCCGTCGGCCTGCTCCTTGGAGCTGAAGAGGCCGCTGGCGCGCATGGCCTCTTCGCT
Source organism: Acidobacteriales bacterium 59-55 (assembly GCA_001897435.1). Classification (GTDB taxonomy): domain Bacteria; phylum Acidobacteriota; class Terriglobia; order Terriglobales; family Acidobacteriaceae; genus Edaphobacter. The sequence continues at coordinate 214,504 of MKSV01000003.1, forward strand.
GAAGTGCGGCCGCAGGCGATCGCGCATGTCGTTGAAGTCGTCGGGCGCATAGCCGATGCGGAACCTGGCGATGGTCTCCACGGTAACACCGCGTCCGGTGAGGTACTCGCGAGCGCGGGCGGCTTCGGGAGACTTGAGATTCGCCTCGAAGTACTGCGTCGCAGCCTCGTGGATGTCGATGAGCTGACGACGAAGGCCGGCTTCGCGGGCCTCTTCAGGCGAGCTGAACTCGCGCTTGGGCAACGGGATGCCGCACTTGGCGGCGACGACACGAATAGCCTCGGGGAAACTGATGTTCTCGAGCTTCATGACGAAGGTGAAGACGTCGCCCTTCTCGTGGCAGCCGAAGCAGTAGAAGTAGCCGTGGTTGGCGTTGACAGAGAAAGAACCGGTCTTCTCTTTGTGAAAAGGACAGAGCCCGGTGTAGTTCTGCGCGCCGGTCTTGCGCAGCTTGACGTAGTCGCCGACGATTTTGACGATATCGGCCTGCTGCTTGACGGTCTGGGCGAAGTTATCTGACATACGGGGTAGCTTGAATTACCAGTTTAGATGAGTGGTCGATGAAAGGATTAAACGCCGACTTTCAGCGCTAAGGGGCAGCAGCAGGTTCTCCGAATTCAGCGAAGGATGCCAGAGTTTTGATGGCGCATGAGCGACTGTCTCAGGCTAAAAATCCCCGAAGCGTGAGAAAATTCTGCATGAGCGATTTCATCCCTAAAGCAGGCGCAGTAAAAATAGGCGGTCTGGGCCGAAAGGCGCAGAAGCTGCAGGCGGCACGCGAAAAGGCTGCCCAGGTGAAGAGCAGCGGAAAGCCGGTTCCCGGAGAGTCTTCGGCATCGTTCAAAGCGAAGAATTCCTTTGCGAACACCAAGAAGACAAGCTTTCAGCGCAAGGCTGTCTAGCGCATACGGATTCGGCTCTCGGTCTGGAAGGAACTCAGGCTCGCCCGGAAAACTCCCCGTTCTCTGTCGTTACCTTGACCCTCTCCCCCTCTTTGATGAAGGGAGGGACGCGGAGTTCGAGGCCGGTTTCGAGGCGGGCCATTTTGGTTCCGCTGCCGCTCGAAGAGTCGCCGCGCGCCGCTGGTTCCGCATAGGTGACGATGAGTTCTACAAAGATCGGCAGTTGCAGGCCGATGGGGTTGCCGTTGTACTTATGCAACTGGATTACCGCGCCCTCAGTCAGAAAATCCAGCGCGTTGCTCGTCATCTGCTTGTCGAGGGTGAGGGTCTCGTAGCTCTCCTGGTCGAGAAAGTGCGAGCCTTCGCCGTCGCTGTACAGGTAGGAGGCCGGGACCAACTGAAGGTCCGGCTCCTTGAACTTGTCGCTCGCCTTGAAGGTCTTTTCAAAGACCGCGCTGGTCAGCAGGTTGCGCATCTTCAGGCGCACCAGGGTCTGTCCTCCGCGAGCGGTCGGGGTGGTGATATCCGAGTCCAGGCAGGCAAAGGGCGCGTTCTCAAATTCAAACAGAGCTTTGCGCTTGATGTGGATTGCTTCGATGAGTGCGGCCATGAACTCCTCAAGGACAGACCGGCAGCAAAAGCGGCTGCGGCCTGAGCGATTTCCTTATCAGTATAAGGGAGAGGACCGACTAACGATTCAGCCGCCAGGAGGAGAAGCGAAAGACCACGCCCGAGCTGATGCGCAGATTGTTCTGGTGATCGTTGACATTGTTCGGAAGGCGAGTAGCAAGATACTCGGCTTCGACGGCCCTCACGGAGAGCCAGTTCCTGACGCCGACTTCCAGGCCGCCACCGGGTGCGAAGGCTACCGAGTTTGCAGCGCCGGAGGAACGCATATCGTCCTTGGGGAAGTAGGAGTCGAAGCCATGTACACCGCCGACGAGAAACTGGCCGTAGATCGTGAAACGGTGCGCCGCAAGCAAGGAGTAGCGCGGGCCCGCCATGTAAGTCAACAAGCTGAGTCCCTGTTGTGAATTGGGGATTTTGCCTGCACGGCTACCGGTCACCTGGGCCACCGCAGCGATATTTTTCCAGACATGAAACAACTCTTCGCTACTGCCGCCGTTCAAAAGAAAACAGTCGCAGCTTCCTGGAGGCGCATTCCCGATCGTTGCCGTGTAGTTGACCGAGAGCGCGATGGGATGACTCTTCGAGACGGTTGGGCCTAGATCGCCGGTTGGAGACGAGTTGATCTGGGCAGAGGCGGCCGCGACCGTTCCCGTCAACACCACCGACATTAAAAACATTTCAAATCTCATGCGTACAGTCCTGCTCATCTGCGGCCGTTATTGAACGATCAACGTAACCGTGGTTGTGTGCTGCAAGGTTGTATTCGCCGCGCTGGTCGCGGTTGCCGTAACGGTTACGGTGTAGCTCTGCGGGTCCTGCGCGAAGAAGCCGCCGCTGCCGCAGCCGGTCAGTCCAAGGGTGGCTGCACCCACGATCAGCACAAAGAGCGCGCTGAGCAGCGTGCGCGGCATCCGCGCAAACCTGCGGCGGAGACGCTTGTTCCGCAACACCGGCAAAAGGAAGACCGCCGCGCTGATGGGAAGTAGCGGAGCACGCATCGGCGAGGAAGGCGGAAGATTCGCCGCCGTCGGGGCCACCGTCTTGATAGCAAGGCTGAACGAAGTCGCTGCGCTGCCCGAGGCAATACTTGCAGGGGTAAAGACTGCGGTCGCCCCAGGGGGCAGGCCCGAAGCGGTCAGCGTAATCGGAGAATTCAGAACACCGCCCTGCGGCTGCAAAGCGAAGTTGAAAGTCGCCGTTTTTCCGGGGTTGATGAACTGGGTCGCCGGTCCGGTTGAGGCAATCGTAAAGTCCGAGATCGGCGGCGGAATCACCGTGAGCACAAAGACGCTGCTTGTAATCGCCGGGTTCTGGCTGTCGCCGGCGTAGCTGGCCACGAGGCGGTGCGCTCCCGGCAGGAGCGTCGAGGTGTCGATCGTCGCCAGATTGCTCGCGAGAGGAGCGGAGCCAACCGAGACGGAGCCGCTGGTGATGTCCAGCAGGCTGACCTGGCCCGTCGCGGTCTGTCCGGCGTTGCTGAAAGTCGCGGTCACAGAACTGCTGCCGAAGGGAACGGCGGACGCGCCGCTGAGCGTCAGCGTCTCGGAGAATCCCTGCCCGCCTCCAGTGCCCGAGTTCTTGCCGGCGATGGTATGAATCACTCCATCCGCACCCACTCCACGAACCAGGTGATTGTGCGTGTCAGAGAAGGCAAAGGCTCCGGCAGCCTGTGCCGCGGGAGCGCGAGGGGTGTCGAGAATCGCATTGACAGCCGGTCCGCCGTCGCCCGCGAAGCCCTGTGAACCGTTGCCCGCCACCGTGGCGATGTTTCCCCCCGCAATCAGGCGGATACGGTTGTTGTCGCTATCGGCGACGTAGATGTTGCCCTGCGCATCGACGCTCAGGCCGCGGGGACGGGCCAGCAGAGCGCTGGTCGAGGCTCCGCCATCGCCGCCATAGGACTTGCTGCCGTTACCGGCCAGTGTCGAGATATTGCCCGCTAGATCAACGACGCGGATGCGTTGATTGTGGGTGTCGGCAATATAGATCTTGCCCGCAGCGTCGACCGCGACTCCATTGGGAGAGTCGATTCCCGCGGCGATCGCCGCGGTACCATCGCCGGAAAATGCCTGTTCGCCGTCGCCTGCAACCGTTGTGATCGTCGCCCCGCTGATCTTGCGAATGCGATGGTTGTCGGTGTCGGCGATGTACAGATTGCCGGTTGCATCGACGGCCAACGCCGTGGGGTTGCTCAGTTGCGCCGCGCCGGCCGGGCCGTTATCCCCGGAGAAGCCCGCAACGCCGGTGCCGGCAACGGTCGTAATAGTTCCATTGCTCACCTTGCGGATGCGCTGATTGTGCGTGTCGGCAATGTAGATGGTTCCCGCAGCATCGACTGCGACACCTGCCGGTGAATCGAGCAGCGCACTGGTGGCCGCGCCGCCGTCTCCAGCGAACCCCTGCTCTCCGGTCCCTGCCACCGTCGTCACAATACCGGCAAGGTCTACCTTGCGAATGACGTTGTCGTTCAAGTCTGCGATGTAAAGGTTGCCGGCTGCATCGTATGCAATCTGCGCGGGTGCGGCCAGCGGGGCTGCTGTTGCCTGCACATTGCTGGGCGGTCCGCTCTGGGCCAGGGCGCTCGATCCGCCTGTAGCCAACCCCAGGGCAAGCATAGCCGTCGATACACCGGCCATCAGACGCTTCATCCACGACTGCCGTGTCACCCTTATCTTCATCTCCGGCATAAGCGCTTTCTCTGACCGCAAATTATTCCCTGTGCTTTTCAAACTCTCGTCCGATCCCAGACCATCTGCCTGCGAAGCGGATCTTCGCCCGCCACTTTGAACCCAAGCCGCCGATAGAGTCTTTCGGCAGGGCTGCCCTTCAACACCTGTAACTTCATCGCCCAGTCCCGCGCCGCGCATTCGTGCTGCAACTCCAGGATCACCTGCGTTCCGAACCCCTGCCTCCGCCGTTTTGCGACGACCGCAATATCGACCAGGCGCATTCCGTCCTGCATACGATCGACCAAAACCCTGCCCACGGGGACGCCGGCGGCGGTGCAGATGATCTCGTCCGCGGCCAGCGGGTAAGCCGTCCGGTAGCTGATCTGACGGGCGCGGAATTGCATCTGCACGAACACCTCGCGCTGCAACGCATCCAGCCCCGATTGCGCCAACTCCTCGGCGCGCGTCTGCGCATACAGTTCCAGCAGAAACGCCTCGTCCGCAATGCCTGCGGGCCGCAGATGACAGATGATTTCCGGTATTTGAATTGCCGCTGCCATGAGATTTGTATAATCCTGGATTCCAATGCAAGGGTGTGCCGGCGTTTATCTCACCGGCACATCACCGTTTATGGGCGCGATGGAAAGATGCCTTGCGTCGCGATGATGAAGTTGACACAAAGGTAGGGCTGGAGATTGCTGTGCGGCTGGCTGCCGCCCGCCGGTTGAATTGCGGTGGGAGCCAAAGTCCCGGTAGCAGCCGTGGAAACATAGTCGGTGACGGCGACCGGCTCCCTCGCCGATCCGGAGTTACCCTGCGCCAGAATGGCGTTGGTGGGATCAGCAACCGATCCCGACTGGTTGCTGACTCCCATCAGATGGTTGTGCGCTGGCATTTGAGTGGTCAGCAGTGTCACGTTTTCACTGCCGCTGGACTGGCCAATAACGTAGGGACTAAGGCCAGGACCGGTACCTTGATGAATCGGAACGCGGCTCTGTAGATTCGGCAGGGCGAAGGTCTGCACGCCGTCCCCTCCGTACTGCGTTCCCAGCAGCGAAAATAAAGCGGCGTTTTGGCTGATCGACAGCAATTGCCCGTTGCAAAGCGCCCATCCATTGGCCGCGAAGTTCCAGCCGACCATCCTGATCTCACCTAAAAAAGGGTCCATAATCTGTCATTCCTTTCGTTCGTCGATGCTTCGTTCTACTTCTCACGTTGAGGCAGCACCCTCGGATGCCTCAACAACCAACTTGCATGAACCCGGGAAGCGCCTTTCAGGAGAGAGCAAGGCTTCTGCCGGTTTTGCTGAATCGTATCCTGATGCCGAGCGGACAAGCTTGCTGTCTCTTCCCGCTTCAGCTAGTTCCTTCGTGCTGCCTGGACTCCTTCGAAATCGAGAAAAATATCACTGGCAAACGAGATTGACAGTGATCCTGTTGAACGGATTGATGTTGGATTCGGTGAACACCGTCGTGATGCTGTCGCCTCCCGCCACGGAGAACGTGTGCGTCGCATCCTGACAACTTGATCCATTGCCGTTGGTGGTTACAGAGCAGGACATCGAGGTAGCAGCCCCATTCTTCCAAACGGTGATCGTCGTCGTATCCGCGCCCGGGGTCTGGTAATTATTGACTCCAACGTTGAGAGCGCTCATCGTGCAGGCCATCGGCATGGCCACGAAGTTGCTCCCCAGCGTGGTGTTTCCATTCAAGTTGGCGCTTATAAAAAGAGGCGAGATGTAATAGGTCCCGGCCGTTCCCGGATTTACAAACGACATGGAATAGGCGATGGCATTAATCCCGCTGCCCGCCGGCCCGGCCGGGCCGGTAGCGCCAGTTGCTCCGGTAGCGCCAGTTGGTCCGGTTGGCCCTGCCGGCCCTGTTGGACCTTGAGGCCCGGATGCGCCGGTCGCGCCAGTTGCCCCCGCAGCTCCGGTTGCTCCTGCCTGGGCGAGCAGAGCCCATTTCACATTGCTGATATCCGGCTGGAATCCCACATTGCCCGCAACCTGCGAGATATAGCTGGAGCCGTTGTATGAGACCGCGTCACCCAGCGCATAGGTCGTCGCGATGTTCCAGGTCCCCTGGAAGCTGACTGGAGGGCCTTGCGGACCCGTAGGACCGACAGCTCCCGTGGCGCCAGTGGTTCCAGTTGGACCTGCTGGACCAATGGGCCCTTGAATTCCCTGTATCCCTTGCAAGCCAGTGGCTCCAGTTGAACCGGCAGAGCCAGTGGCACCCTGCTGGGCTAGCAGCGACCACTGGACCGGAGCAGTATCCGGCTGATGGTTGGTATTGCTGTTTACCAGCGAGATATAACTGGAGCCGTTGTAGGAGACCGCATCGCCAACCGCATAGGTCGTCGCGTTGCTCCATGTGCCTTGAAAGCTAACCGGAGGACCTTGCGGACCCGTAGCTCCAGTTAGACCGGTGGCTCCAGTTGGACCGGCAGGGCCAGTCGAGCCGGTTGCTCCCACTGGACCGGCAGGGCCAACGGGACCGGGAGAACCAGTCGAGCCAGTTGCTCCTTGCTGTGCTAGCAGCGACCACTGAGCCGGAGATGTATCTGGCTGATGGTTGGTATTGCTGTTTACCAACGATATATAGCTGGAGCCGTTGAAGGAAACCGCATCGCCAATCGCATACGTTGTTGCGTTGCTCCACGCGCCTTGGAAACTAATTGGAGGCCCCTGTGGTCCTGTCGCTCCCGCAGCGCCAGTAACTCCTACCGGTCCGGCGGGGCCGGTGGGTCCCTGAATTCCCTGGGCACCCGGAACTCCCGGTGCGCCCGCCACGCCCGCAGCTCCAATCGGCCCCTGAGGACCAATCGGACCCTGCGATACCAGCGTTACGTCGAGCCGCGCGGCATGGCCGGTCTCGTCGTTCTCCTTGCTGTCGAAGAGCACATTGGCCGCGCTTGACGCCAGCGCAAACCCGGTGTCGTTGGCCGACGCGGTCAACCACGCCTGCACCTGCGCCGTCACATCCACGGTAATAAACTGTCCGGGCGTTGCAGCCGGAAAGCTGCCGAGAGAGCCTCCCATTGCCGGTGCTGTCGCCGAGGTCACGCTGTACTCGCCCCATGGCACCGACACCGGCGAAACCGTCACCGCACCCGCCGCGTTCACACGGTTCACAAAGACCGTCAGCAGCGCGCGTGACACTTGCGCCGAGGTCGTTCCCGCTGGCAGGGTCTTCAGGTCGAACTGAAGGAAGGCGGTGTTGCCATTGCCGACATACAGATTCGAAAGTGCCCCATAGTTGACGGACGCATGGGCGGAGTTCACGCTCGCATCGCCGCTCAAGGTCACATCAAGGGCAGAGGCCTCGTGGATGCCGAAAGAAAGCACGCCAAGGCAGAGGACGAGACGCACGAATCCGAATCGCTTCAAAATACACACTCCTAAACAGACCAAGTACGGTTGAAGCCTAAAGGCCGCCGTGTCACCAGTAACCCGGGAAGATCAGGGAGACGCCAAGGGAAAAATAAACGCGAAATTCGAGAGATCGCGCTGTAAGTAGCTGCTTATCAATGGATACGTTGCAACTGTATCGCTAATCCAGCCTGGTAACCGTACAACTTTTGGGTTAGTCGACGGGCTGCTGAAGGCTTCCACATTCTCGACTGGCGCGAAGACAACCCCTGCCGAGGCGGAGCAGCGGGGTTTGATAAAGTTGATGGGGAAGTTGCTTCGATTGATTCCGCAACTCCGCTCCTGCAATCCGCTATGGATATTCCACAGAGCTTCGACCTCTCCCCGATCGGCTATGTGCGCTCCAGTCTCAAGGCACGTGCCGGCGCTCCTCATCAGGGATGGGAGGGCGCTCCCGATGCGCGGCTGGAGATCCATCCTGATTTCGTCCGTGGACTCGACGGCATTGAACCTGGACAGGACATCTGGATCCTTACGTGGCTTCATCAATCGCAGCGCTCTGTTCTCAAGGTGCATCCGCGAGGCAATAAGCAGAATTCCCTGATGGGAGTGTTTGCCACGCGATCTCCGGATCGGCCCAACCCGATTGGAATGCATCGCGCAAAGATCCTGAGCATCGATCACGATGGCTGGCTCGAAGTGCAGGGGCTGGAAGCAATCGACGGCACTCCAATCGTCGATATCAAGCCGGTTCTCCAGCGCGATTGAGATTCTTGCAATCGCGCACTGGCAAAACATCAAAAGCACTGGAAACTCATCGGTCACTCGCTCTTCGTAAGAAAAAATGCGGGGGATGAAATCCCATGTATCTATAAAGCCGAGGCAACCTATTTGCCATCTCGGAAAATTCGATTTTGCACAATCGCGAAAACTTCGTGCAGAATTGCGTGTCTCCATAAGGGCACGTTAGAACGCTTGCCCATCGTGGAGCGCTCAAAAAAAGATTTGCGGCGACGGCCACCGATGCCGCTACGCCATTTCAGAGGTAAGTGAATGCGATCTCTCAACTCAATTCGTAAGTTCGTTATGGCGACGGCATTGATGTTTGTGCCTGCCGCTTCCTTTGCCGGAGTCTTTATCTCGGTCAACATCGCGCCGCCGGCGCTGCCGGTCTACTCGCAGCCGCTTTGCCCGGGAGACGGCTATCTCTGGACACCCGGCTACTGGGCCTATGGGCCGGGCGGCTACTACTGGGTTCCCGGCGTATGGGTGCGGCCGCCGATGGTCGGCTATCTATGGACTCCCGGGTACTGGGGATGGGGCGGCAGCGCCTACATCTTCCACGCCGGTTACTGGGGGCCGCACGTCGGCTTCTACGGCGGCGTGAACTACGGCTTCGGGTACACGGGCCGCGGTTATGAAGGCGGCTACTGGAATCATGGCGCCTTCGCCTACAACCGCAGCGTGAATAACATCAACGTAACGCGTGTCCACAACGTCTATAACCGGACTGTCGTGGTGAACAACTATAACCGCGTAAGCTACAACGGCGGCAAGGGCGGCATCAACGCTCGCGCCAATGCGCAGGAGGAGGCCGCGATGCGCGAGCGCCGAGTCTCGCCGACGACCAGCCAGGTCAGCCACCGCGAAGCAGCGAGCCGGGACCGCAGCCAGTTTGCCTCCGTCAATCACGGACGCCCGCAGACAGCGGCCATGCCCACGATAAACAATCGCGCGGCCAACCAGCAGAATCGCGTCGCCAATGGCGTACGCTCCGGCCAGATGACGGCGCGGGAGACGCGCAATGTCGAGAGCCGCGAGGCTAACATTAATCGTCAAGTGGCAAACGATCGCGCAACGAACAACGGCCACTTGACGCAACAACAGCGCCAGCAGGTCACCCGCCGGCAGAATAACGTCAGCCGGGCGATCAACAACGATAAGCACAACGCGGCAAAACAACCGCGAGCCGAAGGAGGCCGCAACCAGCACCAAAGATAGCTGCCTCAATCTGCGAACGAACGGCCGGCGTGGAATGCGCCGGCCGTTTTGCGTCTGCACTTCGAACCTGTGCCGCTTCCCCTAGAATGGGGAGAGCGTGCTGAGCCAGCAACAACTCGACCGAGTGTGCGTAGTTCTGGTGCGGGCGCGCAATCCGAACAATATCGGCGCGGCGGCGCGGGCAATGCATGACTTTGGCTTCCGGCACCTGCGCGTGGTCAACGAGTATGCGGTGCCGTTTGCCTCGGCGCGGTCTGCCGTCGATGCCTCCGAGGTGCTGGGCAGCGCAAAGGAGTTTGGCAGTGTCGCCGGAGCGGTCGCGGATTGCACGCTGGTGGTGGGGACGACAGCGGTCGGCGAGCGGGCGTTGCTGCATCCGCTCTATGCGCTGCCGGAGGCTGCAGCGACGATTGGCGAGGAACTAGCGCGCGGCGGTCGGATTGCCCTGCTGTTCGGCTCGGAAAAGACAGGGTTGAGCAATGACGAGTTGAGCCACTGCCACTGGCTGCTGACGATTCCCATGCAGCAGCACGAAGATGTGCGGCACCCTTCGATGAATCTTGGACAGGCAGTGGCGGTGTGCCTATACGAGCTGGTGCGCGATAGGCGAGCACATGTCGAGGCGGGAGTTCCAGCCGCAGCCGAGGCTGGCGAAGTGGAACGGTTGACGGCGCTGTTGACGGAAGTTCTGGAGCAGACGGGATACACGCTGCGGCATCCCTCGAACTGCGACGAGGCGCAGATCCGGCGGCTGGTGATGCGGATGGGAATGATGGCCGCCGATGCGCCGGTGTGGATGGGGATTCTGCGGCAGATGTTATGGAAGCTGCGCGGTGCTCAGGCGGGCAGCGAATAAGCTCTTGGAGGTTGCCGGATGTGGGTTCGCAATGGCTGGTTGCTGTGCATGGGAGTTGTCGCCGGGTGTTGTCTTGCCGCTGGAGCAGCGGCGCAGGGGAGGCAGCTTACAACGGCAGACTATGCCCGCGCGGAAAAGTTCATGAACTACAGCGTGAATCCACTGGTGTTTCATACCGTGACCGATGTGAAGTTCCTGCCGGACGGCCGTTTCTGGTATCGCGACCGCGGTCCTGACGGCGTGAGCTTCGAGCTGGTCGATCCCGCGAAGGGAACGAAGACAGCCGCGTTCGACCAGGAGAAGCTGGCGACGGCGTTATCGGCAGCGGCCGACGGTAAGACGGCCTTTGATGCGAAGCGTCTCGCCATCACCGACCTTGCGCTCGAAGATGGCGATCACACCGCCATCATCAATGTTGGCGCAGAGACAATGCGCTGCGAGCTTGGCGCAGCCGCGAAGTGCATAGCTGTGACTATGCCGGTAAAAGATGGCGCCGTGGCGACACTGCTTTCAGAGCGGCAGGGCGTAGTGGCGGCGGATATCTCGCCCGATGGAAAGAAAGTCGCATTCATCCGCGACTACAACCTGTGGGTCCGCGACATGACCACGGGCGAAGAGATGCAACTGACCACCGACGGGGTGAAGGACTTCGGCTATGCGACCGATAACGCCGGGTGGCAGCAGAGCAACAACGCCGTGCTGTTGTGGTCGCCGGACTCGAAGAAGATTGCGACCTTTCAGCAGGACCAGCGCCGGGACGGCGAGATGTACCTGGTGCCGGTGACGAACCGGCATCCGGCGCTGAAGGCATGGAAGTACCCTCTGGTTGGCGACGCTGACGTGACCATGATCGAGCGCGTCATCATCGACGTGGACAAGCGCAAGGTGATCCGGCTGAAGATGCCGCCCGACCAGCATCGTTCGACTCTGTGCGATGACGTGAGCTGCGAGAAATCCCGTACCTGGGACGATGTGCAGTGGAGCGAGGATGGTAGGCATCTCGCCTTTGTCTCCACCTCGCGTGACCACAAGCAGGAGTGGCTGCGCGTGGCCGATGCGTCGAACGGCAAGGTGCGCGACGTGCTGAACGAGACGGTCGCGACCTACTTCGAGAGCGGCAACGGCAAGGTCAACTGGAAGTATCTGCCGAAGTCGAACGAGGTGTTGTGGTTCAGCGAGCGAGACAACTGGGGCCAGATGTATCTGTACGACCTGACTACCGGCAAGCTCAAAAATCAGATCACCCACGGTGACGGCAATGTGACGCAGGTGCTGCGCGTCGATGAGAAGGCGCGGAAGATCTACTTTCTAGCCGCGGGAAAAGAGCCGGATCGCGACCCCTATTTTTCCTTCTATTACAGCATTCATTTCGACGGCACCGGCCAGACGCTGCTGACGCCGGAGGACGCGGATCATGCGGTAACGCCGTCGCGCGATGGCCGCTATTTTGTCGATGTCTCTTCGACGCCCACCGAGCCGCAGACCACTGTGCTTCGGGACAGCAACGGCAGGCTGGTAATGGAAGTCGCGAAGCAGGACATTACGCAGTTGCTCGCGGCCGGATGGGTTCCGCCGGTACCATTGACGGTGAAGGCCCGCGATGGCAAAACCGATCTCTATGGCTTTATGTTCAAGCCGTCGAACTTCGATGCCGCAAAAAAATATCCCATCGTGAATCACGTCTATCCGGGGCCTCAGACGGGCTCATGCGGCAGCCGCAGCTTCAACGCGGCGCGCTGGGACAATCAATCGCTGGCGGAGCTTGGGTTCGTCGTCGTCTGCATCGACGGCATGGGAACGCCCTGGCGTTCGAAGGCGTTTCACGACTTCTACTATGGCAATCTCGGTGACAACACCATCCCCGACCAGATGGCAGGAATGAAAGAGCTCGCTGCCAGATATTCCTTCATCGATATCGACCGCGCCGGGATCTATGGGCACTCCGGCGGAGGCAATGCCACGGTCGCGGCGATGTTTCACTTCCCCGATTTCTTCAAGGTCGGCATCGCCGAGAGCGGCAACCACGACAACCGGGAGTACGAAGACGACTGGGCCGAGAAGTGGGCAGGCCTCGAGATTATCAATGCGGATGGCACCAGCACCTATGACAGCCAGGCCAACCAGAACTTCGCGCAGAATCTGAAAGGGCATCTGCTGCTGGCGCATGGAACCATGGACAGCAATGTGCCAATGAACAGCACCTTGCTCGTCGTCGATGCCCTGATCAAGGCAAACAAGGACTTCGATCTGCTTCTGCTACCGAATGCAGGCCACGACTACGGCGTTGACAAGCAGTACATGACACGCCGCCGCTGGGATTATTTTGTGCGCTATCTTGCGGGCGATGTGCCGCCGCACGAATACAAGATGAAACCTTATGCCGAGACGCAGGCAGCGCTGGCGCTCGGACAGTAGTCAGCAAATCGGCGACCCGGCGATGCAATCTGCCGGGCCGCAATCGCTTCTGCTACTCGACAATTCTGCCATCGGCGGGAGTGACGGGAGTGGTGGCGTTGGAGCCCGCACCCGTTACCTGCCAGCCGTTGCTGGTGTTGGTGAGCGTGGCATGGGCGATCCCGGAGCCGCTCAGATCGGCCCGCACCTGGGGATAGGCATTCTGCGTCTCCGCCGCGCTTGCCCAGCCGGGTACACCTGCCAGCTTGTAGTGATAGGCGACCTGCGTGGTGGCGCCCACATCGCCGCTGGTAGGCGTCGAGCTGTCGATGCTGCTCACCTTGCGGTGGCCATAGCAGAAATTACCGAAGCCGGGTTGCTGCACATCGACAATCCACGCCGAACGGCCGTTATCCGACAAGTCATAGTTGGTGACCTGCTTGCTCGCGATAATCAGCTTTTTCTTTTCGGCAGTGGTACGGACGAGCAACCCCTGATCGACGAGCGCATCATAGCCGGTCGTCTTGCTGGTATCGTCGGTGTCAACCTGAACCGGAAACTTGATCGATTCTGACCAGAGACAGGCAGGGTGCGCGCTGTAGTAGGTGTCGATGGCGTTTGAAAAATTCATCGTGTTGTCGGCCTTCTTGTTGCAGCCCGTTGCGAGCAGGGCAACTGTTCCGCACAGAACAGCGGCGTGAAATGTGGATCGAATGGCGCGAGCTTTCATGGGCAGTTCTCCTCTTCCTGAGTTTCCTGAAGTGGGATGCAAAATATTTGCGCCGCGTCTTATGCCTGTGGGGTTGCCTGAGTGCGCCATTAATCGCGTTACATATAATCGACGCCGTACTGCACCGGAATCTGGGTAAACGCGATGCGAGTCGGCGCGGATTCGCGCGCGGGAAGCATTCCGGCGAAGTGCAGCGTGGTGTGGCCGTACTTCAGGTTGAGCTTATCCATGGTGGCCGAAAGCTCGGCGCGATTGCTGGGATCGGCAAAGAGTTCTGCCTGATATTCGTTTTCCGGAATGAGGTTGCGAAGTGTGACGCCAACAAAGAACGGCCTCTGAAAATCCTCTCCCTGTGGCCGCTGGCTCCAGATGCCGCGCAGCACTTCAAGCAGCGTGAGCGTGTCACGGCAGTCCCTGAAGCGAGCCTCCATACCCCAGCCGGAGTGGGTGAGCCCGCTGAAGTGCCGCTTCGTCTTCATACGAGCTGCCTGCTCCCTGGTGAGGGCAAAACGGATCGTGACCGCCATCGAGCCGGTGTAGAAGTTCTCCATCCTCAACCGCATCGCTGCCTTGTGCAGCAGCTTGTGCGCCACGGCCCACGCGCCTTGCTGGCTGCGGAACTCCGGCGCCATCACATGCGAGTGTCCCAGCGACTTCTGTATTCCGCTGGCCACCGGGGCGCCATCGTCGCCGGTCTCTTCGCCGCGCAGCCAGTGATAGAGGCGGTCGCCCCACACGCTGTCCCATAGCTTGTGCATCCCTGCGCGATCAAGCGCCAGCAACTGCTCCATCGTCGTGATGCCCCTGGCATTGAGGCGCACTTCGGTCTTCGCGCCCACGCCGGGCAGATCACGCAGATCGAGATGCGCAATGGCGCGCGGTAGTTGCGATGGCAGCAGTCCGATCAGACCGTCAGGCTTCTGCATATCGCTGGCGATCTTGGCCAGGTAACGATTAGGTGCCATGCCGATAGAACAGCGCAGCGCCTCGCCGACATTTTTGTAGATCGACTGCTTGATCTCGAGCGCAATCTTGCGCGCCCGCGGCGGCTCCTGCTCGCGCCCCATGAGCTGACAGACCATCTCGTCGATCGAAGGCGTGTGCGAGACAGGACAGCACAGCTCCACCGCCTCGGCAATGCGGTGCGAATACTTCGCGTAGTCTTCATGGTCGCCCTCGATCAACACGATATCCGGAAAGATCCGCTTGGCCTCCCCAACCTGGGTGCCGGTCTTGATGCCAAGCGCCTTCGCCTCATAACTTGCCGCAATGCAGCAGGTCGTATCCGCTTTGGTCGGCACTACGGCCAGTGGCCTCCCGCGAAACTCCGGGTGCAACTGCTGTTCCACCGACGCGAAGAAGCTGTTCAGGTCAATGTGCAGGAAGCCGAATCGGTCGGATTGGATCGGAGGCAGCATGGGGCAGTTTATCCAGATTATATTCGCCATATATTCGCTTCGCCGTGTTTTCTTTTCCTACGGACGAATCCATTGCTCAGCGGTTCATCGGCATCGCTCCAGGCCGCCGCGCTGCTAGAATCACCCCCTATGGCTGCTGCTGAACATCCTGAGTCCTCTCGCGTCAACCCCACCCTCCACGAGACGAAGCTCGCCGAGCTTGCCGTGCGCCACGCCATCGCCGAAGAAGGCGGAGGTCCGGAGCGGCGCGCCCGCGAGCGTAAGGCAGGCAAACTCTCCGCCCGCGAGCGCGTCGAGTTTCTGCTGGACGAGGGCACCTTTGAAGAGACTGACAAGTTCGTCACGCACCGGGCCACCGATTTCGGCATGGATGCCCAGCGCGTTCCCGGCGACGGCTTCATCACCGGCTACGGACGCGTGCACGGGCGCGTGGTCTTCGTCTTCGCGCAGGACTTCACCGTCTTCGGCGGATCTCTTTCCGAGACGAACGCCGCCAAGATCGTCAAGATCATGGACATGGCCATGCGCGTCGGCGCGCCCATCGTCGGTCTGAACGATTCGGGCGGCGCGCGCATTCAGGAGGGCGTGGTCTCGCTGGCCGGCTACACGGACATCTTTCTGCGCAACACCCTGGCCAGCGGCGTTGTGCCGCAGATTTCGGCGATCCTCGGGCCATGCGCGGGCGGCGCGGTCTATTCGCCGGCGATTACCGACTTCACCCTGATGACGGAAAAGACCAGCTACATGTTCGTCACCGGTCCCGACGTCATCAAGACCGTGACCCACGAGGACGTGACCAAGGACGCGCTGGGCGGCGCTTTGACCCACAACGAGATCTCCGGCGTGGCGCACTTCATGGCACAAGACGACCGGGAGTGCCTGGCCACGGTGCGCGAGCTGCTCAGTTTTCTACCGTCGAACAATCTCGACGACCCTCCGCGCAAGGCAATCGAAGATGACCCCGCAAGGGCCGATGCGACGCTTGACACCATCATCCCCGCAGAGAGCAACCAGCCCTATGACATGGTCGATCTCATCTCCCGAATCGTGGACGACGGCTACTTCTTTCAGGTGCAGGAACACTTCGCCCGCAACATCGTCGTCGGCTTCGCAAGAATGGCCGGACGTCCCGTGGGCATCGTCGCCAACCAACCTGCATTCCTCGCCGGCGTGCTGGACATCGACGCCAGCGTGAAAGGCGCGCGCTTCGTACGCTTCTGCGATGCCTTCAACATTCCGCTGATCACGTTTGAAGATGTGCCGGGATTCATGCCCGGCATCCAGCAGGAACACGGCGGCATCATCCGCCATGGGGCGAAGCTGCTGTTCGCCTTCGCCGAAGCGACCGTCCCGAAGCTCACCGTAATTACGCGCAAGGCATACGGCGGGGCCTACTGCGTGATGAGTTCGAAGCACCTGCGCACCGACCTGAACCTCGCGTGGCCAACGGCGGAGATCGCGGTCATGGGACCGGAGGGCGCGGTGAACATCGTCTACAAGCGCGAGTTAGATGCGGCCGTCCGCCGCGCGGAGGGCATCATGCCGCAGGGCGTCTCCCTGAGCGAGGAGCAGAAGCTGGAAGTGCTCTCCGAAGCCCGCAAGGAGAAAGTGGACGAGTTCCGAGAGCGCTTCGCCAATCCCTACGTCGCGGCGGAACGCGGCTACATCGACGCCGTCATTCGCCCCAGCGAGACGAGGCGGCGGTTGAACTCCACCCTGGACATGCTGGCTACCAAGCGAGAGAAGAACCCCGCCAAAAAGCACGGGAACATACCGCTGTGAAGCCTGTCTCTGCCGCCGATGCCGAACACTACACATGGGGCGACAACTGCGACGGCTGGTATCTCGTTCGCACCGCCACGCTGAATATCATCGAAGAAAAGATGCCGCCCGGCACTTCCGAGACGCGTCACTGCCACGTTCATGCTCGCCAGTTCTTTTATGTACTGGGTGGAGAGTTGACCATGGCGGTGGAACACGAAGAATTTACCCTCCGCGCAGGCGAAGGGATCGAGATCGCTCCCGGCCAGGTGCATCAGGCGATCAATCGCGGAGCGGAGGACGCTCGTTTTCTGGTGACCAGCCAGCCGCCCAGCCACGGCGACCGGATGGAGCGGAACGCATAGACCCGCTCTCTATTCCATTCCGCGTGGGCGGCAATGAGGCACAACGATTGGCCGGCTTGTGCTGGAGCGATTTTCCTGTAGGTGTAGAGGAGGATTAAGAGCTTGGCCGTTTTCTCTCAAGGAAAACGACGCTGCTCAGCATCTTCCACTTCACGGTAACAGGAAGATTGCTCTAATCCACCTTCAGGTTGAAGTGGAAGGAATCTCTGCTCTCGAAGGAGCTGATATTCCGGGTCTTGCTCTTTTTGCCGTTGCTTTCGGCCCACAGCTCGTAATCCGTGTTCTGCGAGAGCTGACCGAAGCGATACGCGCCCTTATCATCGGTGATCTTGCTCATTACCGAGAGCGTGTGGTCATCTTTCAAATAGACGACGGCTCCCTTGATGGGAGCATCGGACTTGTCGACAACCTTGCCTTGAACCGTGCGCTGCACAGGACCGCGGCTCTGCGCGAACGCGGAGGATTGCGGCGCAACCAGGCAGCATGTCGCAACCAGACAGGAGGCCAGAGCCATCCTGCCGGCAAAGGAACGGAGCGAAAAGTAGGTACCCTTCATATCGTTAAGTATAAGGCTTACTCCTTGGCAGAGGTACTGTTACTCGTCTTCGTCGTCAACGAGGGGAGCGGCGTCTTCGTCGTCGTAGCCGGAGACATCGACGGGCGCAAGCTCCAGGGGGTCCACCGATACGATCTCGAGATCGAGGCCGCACTCATCGCACTGTATCGTCTCGCCTTCTTCTACCTCATCGGTATCGATGACAATCGGGTTATCGCATTCGGGACATACAACAGCCATGATCGGGCCTCCAGTGGTTTTGGTTCGCAACCCGCCTATAGGATGATAGAAGCGGCGTTCGCGGACAGTTCAGTCCTTTCTATTTAGCGGGCATTCGGTCAGTTCGTCAAGCCTATGTTTTTTTCATTCTTCCGGTTTCCTCCCCTGGGCGGCAATCGCACACTTTCCGGCCGCCGACGGCCGCCAACGTAATCGGTTTGACGTTGCTTCCGGGCAATTCGACAGCAGCCGCTCAACCTGTCTTTCGAAACGTTGCTCGACCTGTCTTTCGTGATGAAATAGAGATAGATACACTATGCCCCGTACCGGCTCCATCTCGTTCGGCTTCCCTCCCTTCGCGGGGGCAACCCGCCGCCTTATCCTGGCGAACTTGATTGCCTTTTTTGGCTTCGCCCTGTTCGGCTGGGTTGCGCCACGCCCCATCAATATACTGCTCGGGCATCTCGCACTCGTCCCCGCCGCTCTTTTCCGGGGCGAAGTCTGGCAACTGCTTACCTATGCCTTTCTTCCCATGGGCATCCTGGGCACCCTCTTCGCCATGCTGACGCTCTGGTTCATCGGCGCCTATCTCGAAGACATCCGCGGCCCCCGCTGGCTGGTCGAGTTGTACCTCTTCTCCTCCGTCGCCGGAGCCCTGCTGGCATCGCTGTTCGCCCTTGTGCACTTCGTCGGCCTGCGCCCGGAGTTGATCGCCCTTGGAGCCTGGGCGCCCATCTTCGCGCTGATGGTCGCCTTTTCGGTCATCGCCGGCGAGCAGGAGATCTTGTTCTTCTTCGTTGTTCGCATGAAGGCGAAGTACCTGGTCTGGATCTACATCGTCCTCAGCGTCGCCATCTTGCTGAAAGGTGACGACCGCTTCGGCGCGCTCGTCGAACTCTCCGGCGCGCTGATGGGCTACCTGTATACGAAGTTCGCGCCGCGCCGTGGGCTGGCCTTTGGCGTTACCAATCGCTACTTCGGGATGAGAAACGACTACTACCGCTGGAAGCGGCGCCGCGCCGCGAAGAAGTTCGAGGTCTACATGCGCAAGCAGAACCGCGAGGTTCACTTCGACAAGGACGGCCGGTATATCGATCCCGACGAGTTACGCAAGGACCCGAACGATAAACGCTGGATGAACTAGCACGGTTCCCTGCGTTACGGCCTCGCTCTGAATCGTTCCCTGGCCTCGCGCAATCCAACAGTGAGAGGCAGGCAATGCAAACCAAAACGCTTGGACACTCCAATATTCAGGTAGCTCCGCTCGTCTTCGGCGGCAATGTCTTCGGCTGGACCGTCGATGCGGAGAAGTCCTTCAGCCTTCTCGACGCCTTCGCCGACCGCGGTTTCAACTGCATCGACACTGCCGACACCTACTCGCGCTGGGTTCCCGGCAACAAGGGAGGCGAGTCCGAGGCCATCCTCGGCCAGTGGTTCAAACGCAGCGGCAAGCGCGACCAGATCGTCCTTGCCACCAAGGTCGGCGTGGATATGGGCGACGGTAAAAAAGGTCTCGGCAGGCGCTACATCCTCGAAGAGGCGGAGGCCTCGCTCCGACGCCTCCAGACCGACCACATCGACCTTTACCAGACCCACAAGGACGATGAGACGGTTCCCCTGGAAGAGCGGTTCGAGGCTTACCGGCAGCTCATTCAGCAGGGTAAGGTGCGCATCATCGGGGCATCGAAATATAACGGCGCTCGCCTCACCGAGGCTATCGAAACCGCGCAGCAACACGGCCTGCCCGTCTACCAGACGCTTCAGCCCGAGTACAATCTCCATGCGCGCCAGGCCTACGAAACGGACCTTGCCCCGGTAGCAGAGAAGTTCGGCCTCAGCGTTATTCCCTTCTTTTCGCTGGCATCGGGTTTCCTTACCGGCAAATACAAATCGAAGGCGGAATCGATCGGCACCAGCCGCGAGAGGATGCTCGCAAAATACTTCGACGAACGCGGCGAAAGAATTCTCAAAGCTCTGGACGAAGTGTCGCAACAGCTCAACGCCAGACCCGCCTCGATCGCGTTGGCATGGCTACTCGCACAGCCTACCGTCACCGCGCCGATCGCAAGCGCAACCTCGATGGACCAGATTGAAAGTCTCTTCGCTGCTGTCGATTTGAAGCTCGACCAAGCCGCGCTAGACAAGCTCAACCAGGCCAGCACCTACTGAGCTGTACAGCAAATAAAAAAGCCGCTCGCAAATGGAGCGGCCTTTTTGATTTGAGGGCTGCACAACTAGAGCTATTTCCTCTCAGTTAGCTATTTCCTCTCAGGTATAGCTTCCTTTGTTTGTCATTCCCGAAGGGAATCTGCGTTTTGCTCACATCACCAAGGCTGCCTCTGGCAGGAGGACCACTCTAACTGCGCGTTACCGTCCGCAGATGCAGCTCGCGCATCTGCTGTTCGCTCACCGGCGACGGCGCATCCACCATCAGGTCAATCGCCTTGGCCGTCTTCGGGAAGGCGATCACTTCGCGAAGGCTGGTTGCTCCGGCCAGAATCATCACGATGCGGTCGAGCCCCAGCGCGATGCCGCCATGCGGAGGTGTGCCGTATTCGAGCGCATCGAGAAAGAAGCCGAACCGCTCCTTCGCCTCTTCGTCTCTCATACCCAATGACCGGAAGATCTCCGCCTGCACATCCTGCCGGTGAATACGGATCGAGCCCGAGCCAAGCTCCGTCCCGTTCAGCACAATGTCGTAGGCCAACGCCCGCACCGCGCCCTTGTCACTCGTCAACCGTCCGGCCCTGATATCTTCCTCGTGCGGCGAGGTAAATGGATGGTGTGCCGCATTCCAGACCTTCGCCTCCTCGTCCCACTCGTACATGGGAAAGTCCGTAACCCAGACAAACTTGTAATCGGCCTCGGTACCGGTCTTTGCAAAACGCCCATGCTTGTCTGCGAACTTCTGCGCCAGTTGCAGGCGCAGCGCGCCAACGCGCTTATAGATCCACTGCGAATCGTGGTTCCACTTCGCCGGCGTGCCCAGCTTCGGCGTCACCACGACGAGCAGATCATCGGGAGATGCGGCCAGCTTCGTCTCAATCGCCGCAGCCAGCGGAGCAAAGGAGGCGTTCGTCTTCAGGCGAACGACGTCCAGCAGGTCAAGACCGCAGTCGCCGAAGCCGCCGCGAACCTCTTCGAGCAGCCCCTTGCGTGCAGTTCCGCTCAACGCGCCTACGCCGGGAATCACAAACCCGAGCACCGGCAGCGCCTGCTCGATCTTCAACGTCTCGCGCAGCTCCGGCGTCAGTTCATCTGTCAGCGAGATCATCGCCGGCAGTCGCATATCCGGCTTGTCGATGCCGTAGTTCTTGATCGCGTCGTCGTAGGTCATCCGCACGAATGGTGTCGTCAGGGCGATGCCGGCAGCCTGGAACGCAGCCGTTAAAAATCCCTCGACCACGTGAAAGATCGTCTCCTGCTGCGGAAACGTCATCTCCAGGTCGATCTGGGTGAACTCCGGCTGACGGTCGGCGCGCAGATCCTCGTCGCGGAAGCACCGCGCAATCTGAAAGTATCGATCGAAGCCGGAGATCATCAGGATCTGCTTGAAGATCTGGGGCGACTGCGGCAACGCATAAAAATTGCCCGCGTGCACGCGGCTGGGGACGAGATAATCGCGCGCGCCCTCCGGTGTCGAGCGCGTCATGAACGGCGTCTCGATCTCCAGAAATCCCTCGTCCGAAAGATAGTTACGGATAGCCCGCGCCACCTTGTGCCGCAGCTCGAAGTTGTGCTGCATCTCGGTCCGTCGCAGGTCGAGGTAGCGATACTTCAGCCGTACCTCTTCGTTGCTAATGGCATCTTCGGCCGGAGAGAACGGCGGCGTCTTCGCCTCGTTGAGCAGCAGTAGTTCATGCGCGACAACCTCGATTCCTCCGGTCGCCATGTTCGGATTCTCAAGTCCGGCCTGGCGCCGCCGCACCCGGCCCTTCACCGCGACCACAAACTCCGACCGCGCCGCCTCGGCCTTGGCATGAGCCGTGCCCGAGATTTCCTTGTCCAGAACAACCTGCGTGATGCCGGTACGGTCGCGTACATCGAGAAAGATCAGGTTGCCGTGGTCGCGCCGACGGTTCACCCATCCCATCAATACAACATCCTGGCCATCCTGCTCTACGCGCAGAACTCCACACGTATGCGTCCGCTGCAAACTGCCTAAAAAGTCGAGTGTCACGATTCTTCTATTGTACGAAGTTTCCCGCGAACCGAGAACCTTCCGCCTTCCGCTTGGCTCGACCCGTCCAGCCAAGCGGAAGGCCGGCGTGATAACCTAGGCCAAATAGAAGAGCCCCGCGCAGTCATCGCGGATCGATCCCCTCAACAGTCGTTATTCGGCCTGAAGTTTGGATTTTTCGTTCCCTCGTGCGCGCCTATCTTCATACTCCGCACCGAGGTGATTGTTGAATGCTGCCCGTTGACGAAAAGCTGAAAGACTTCTACCAGGAAATCATCCGCCGCAACCAGGGCGAGCCCGAGTTTCACCAGGCCGTGCTCGAAGTGCTGGGCTCGCTCGGCCCGGTGCTGGCAAAGCACCCGGAGCTGCGTGAACACAAGGTAATCGAGCGCATCTGCGAACCCGAGCGCCAGGTCATGTTCCGTGTTCCCTGGCAGGACGACAAGGGCACGGTCTGGATCAACCGCGGCTTCCGCGTCCAGTTCAATAGCGCTCTGGGCCCCTACAAAGGCGGCCTCCGCTTCCACAGCTCGGTCAATCTCAGCGTCATCAAGTTTCTCGGCTTCGAGCAGACCTTCAAGAACGCGCTCACCGGCATGCCCATCGGCGGCGGCAAGGGCGGGTCGGACTTCGACCCCAAGGGCCATACCGATAACGAAGTCATGCGCTTCTGTCAAAGCTTCATGACCGAGCTCTACCGCCACATCGGCGAGTACAAGGACGTCCCCGCCGGTGACATCGGCGTCGGCGCACGCGAGATCGGCTTCCTCTTCGGGCAGTACAAGCGCATCACCAACCGCTACGAGTCGGGCGTGCTCACCGGCAAAGGCCTGGACTGGGGCGGCGCACTCGTCCGCAAGGAAGCCACCGGCTACGGTCTCGTCTTCTTCATGCAAGAGATGCTCAAGGCGCGCGGCCAGAGCTTCGAAGGCAAGACCTGTGTCGTCTCCGGCTCCGGCAACGTCTCGCTCTACACCATCGAAAAGGTGCAGCAGCTCGGCGGCAAGGTCATCGCCTGCTCCGACTCCGGCGGCTACATCTATGACGAGAACGGTATCGACCTCGAATGCGTCAAGCAGATCAAGGAAGTCCGCCGCGGCAGAATCTCTGAGTACTCCAAGTCCCAGCCGCGCTGCAAGTACATCGCGGGAGGCTCCATCTGGGACGTTCCCTGCGACATCGCGCTGCCCTGCGCGACGCAGAATGAGCTGAACGGACGCGATGCCACCAGCCTGGTCAAGAACGGCTGCAAATTCGTGGCCGAGGGCGCAAATATGCCGACCACCCCCGAAGGTACCAAGATCTTCCACGACGCCGGCGTTGCCTTCGGTCCCGGAAAGGCAGCCAACGCAGGCGGTGTCGCCACCTCCGCGCTGGAGATGCAGCAGAACGCCAGCCGCGATGCGTGGACCTTCGAATACACCGAGCAGCGGTTGGCCGACATCATGGTCGGTATCCACCAGCGCTGCTACGAGACTGCCGAGGAGTTCGGCACGCCCGGCAACTACGTCAACGGCGCCAACATCAGCGGCTTCATCAAAGTCGCCCGCGCCATGGTGGCCTTGGGTCTGATCTAACCAAACGGCAACAAGACAATGCCCGGACTCTATTGCAGAGTCCGGGCATTTTATTTTTGAAAGGTTGAGTTAGCTAATTTACAAATCGCGAAGTCAATATAGCGAGATACATGAAATATCCAGGAGTCTCGCGATCAGGGCAACGATAAACTCCGATGCCTCCTAACAAATGTACTGTGATGGACGCTAGCTCCCACCCCAAATATTCATCGCTCGGAAGAAATAACGAGGTCAACTTGTTCCAGTTTTTTTCTTCACCAAATTCTTTAACAGCCATCATGCGGCTCTTACAAGCCAAAGGAAGGTTCTTATTCCCCCAAGCCCACTCCCATTCATCACCAACAACGGAGCCAACAGC
This sequence comes from Acidobacteriales bacterium 59-55, assembly GCA_001897435.1. Lineage (GTDB taxonomy): Bacteria > Acidobacteriota > Terriglobia > Terriglobales > Acidobacteriaceae > Edaphobacter. The sequence continues at coordinate 238,493 of MKSV01000003.1, forward strand.
TTGAATATCACAAATAACTTTTGTCTTGCCACCTTCTAAGAAGGTCAAGGTTGCGTCTTCCAGCGAATAATGCCATCGCGGGCAGGCATCAATTTGGTATTTCGCAAACCAAGCCTTATTTTGATCCATCGATTCATGGACGCGATCATGAGCATAAGTCTCATACTCGAGTTGTAGACAACTATCGCAGAGATGGCGCTCGTGTGCGCTCATTAACTTAGCTCAGCCCCTCAAAACCGCCGCTAGTTCGCTTCGCGGCACCTTCGTCTGCTCGCCCGCCGCAAAATCTTTTACCGTCAAAATGCCGGACGCAACCTCATCTTCGCCGAGGATGATCATCCGCCGCGCGAGCTTGTCCGCGGCCTCAAACGACTTCTTCAGGCGAAAGAATCCATCGCCCACCTCGACCGATAACCCCGCGCGCCGCAGCTCCTGCGCCAACCGCAGCGCCTCGGCATTTCGCGCCACGCCCATCGGCGCGATAAACACATCGAGCTTCTTCTCCGCAGCCTCTCCGGCCTGCGCCTGCAAGGTCAGGATCAGCCTGTCTTCACCGATGGCAAAGCCAATCCCCGGAGCCTTGGGGCCGCCCAGCATCTCGCTCAAACCGTCGTAACGCCCGCCGCCCAGCAGGGCGTTCTGCGTCCCCAGCCCGCTGCCATCGGGCACCGTAAACTCAAACGTCGTCCGCGTGTAGTAGTCCAGCCCGCGCACCAGTCGCGGCTCCACAACATAGGCCACGCCACAGGCATCGAGCGCCGCCTTCACCAGTGCGAAGTGTTCCCGTGAGGCGTCATCGAGATAATCGGCAATCTTCGGCAATGCATCGATCGTCGCCTGATCCTCGGCCTCCTTGCAGTCGAGCACGCGCAGCGGATTGGTCTCCGCCCGCCGCTGGCAGTTCTCGCACATGCCCGCCTTCACCGGAGCCAGCGCCGCCTTCAACGCCTCCACATACCGTGGCCTGTCAGTCGAAGAGCCGACAGAGTTCAGTGCCAGCCGCCAACCCTTGACGCCCAGTTCATCGAGAAATGTTGCCAGCATCTCCAGCACCTCGGCATCGCGCAGCGCGCTGTCGGAGCCCGACCACGCCGGCCCCAGCACCTCCGCGCCGATCTGCCAGAACTGCCGGTACCGTCCCCGCTGCGGCCGCTCCCGCCGAAACTGCGGTCCTATATAGAAGAGCTTCTGCAGCAGCCCCGAATCGGCCAGCCCATGCTCGATGTAAGCCCGCACCACTCCTGCTGTATTCTCAGGCCGCAATGTCAGGCTCTGCCCTTTGTCACTATCGGCCCGCCCACGGTCTTCCCACGTGTACATCTCCTTGGAGACGATATCCGTCTCTTCGCCCACGCCCCGTGCAAACAACTCGGTCGTCTCGAATATAGGCGTCCGAATCTCGCCAAACCCATAGCGGGCGAAGACCGCCCGCGCCGTTGCCTCGACGCGATTCCACAACGCCGTCTCCGGCGGCAACAGGTCTCGTGTCCCACGCACTGCTTTCAAAGTTGCCATTGTTCCTTAAGTGTAGCGAATAAATATTTTTACGCAGGTCAGCTATTTTTCGTTCAAATAAATCGCCGTATAGTCGAGATAGTTCTGCGCGTACTTCAGAATCAGCGTCCGATCCGCGTCCCCCAGCGTTCGCCGGATCTTCCCCGGAACCCCCGTCACCAGCGAGTTCGGCGGAATCACCGTCTGCTCTGGAATCACCGCACCGGCGGCGATGATGCTGCCCTCGCCGATGCGGGCGTTATTCAGGATCACCGCTCCGATGCCCACCAGCACCGCGTCTTCGATGACGCAACCATGCACCGTCGCATTGTGGCCGATCGTCACCATCTCCCCCACGATCACCGGGTACAGATGACGCATACCGTGCAGCACCGCGCAGTCCTGGACATTACTCTTCGCGCCGATGCGGATGGAGTTCACATCGCCTCGCACCACGGCGTTCATCCAGATGCTCGCCTGCTCGCCCAGCACGACATCGCCAATCACCTGTGCCGACGGATCGATATAACAACTCGTCGGCACTGCCGGCGTCATCCCCTGATAACTCCGAATCATGCAGCGATTCTACCCGTCATTTACTCGCCAGCGTCTTGTCGATCGCCGCCTGCGCCAGCGGTTCCATGATGGCGTAGCCCTTCGCCGTCGGATGCACACCGTCGCTGCTGGTTCCCGGCTTCATGCCGCCCTCGGCATCGGTCAGCGACGTGTAGTAGTCCAGATAGGTGTATCCATTCTGCTCGCAGTAGTCCTTCATCCAGGCATTCAGAGCCTTGATCTTAGGAGCTGGCTCCATCCCGCGCTTCCACGGATAGTCGAACGCAGGAGTAATCGATGCCAGGATCACCTTGATCCCATTCGCCTTGGCCAGATCGGCCATCGAGCGGAAGTTGTCCTCGGTCATCTCCGGAGTCATCGGCCCGGTGTTGCCGGCAATGTCGTTGGTCCCGGCCAGAATCACCACTGCGGCGGGATGCAGGTCGATTACGTCCTGCCGAAAGCGGACTACCATCTGCGGCGTCGTCTGGCCGCTGATGCCGCGATTGACATAAGGCTTGCCGGGAAAGAATGTGCTCTCGGTCCCCGCCTTCCGTCCCCAGCCATCGGTAATCGAGTCACCGTAGAACACCACGCGCTGTTCTCCTGCGGCCACAGGAGCGAGCGCGGCATTGGCAGCGCGGTATCGCCCGAGCTGAGGCCAGTCCGCCAACTTCGCCTGCATCGCAGCAATCTGTTGTGCCGATGGAGCAACGGCTGCAGCAGGAGCCGAGGCTGGGGCGGGAGCCTGACCATAACTACCGACTGTCATCAACGGAACACAGGCCAGCAATAAAGTACGAGCCAATCTCTTCATTTCATCTCTCTCCGTGAGCGCAATTTTTATAAATTCCGAGGTTCCCTATCGTAACCAATGTTTACTTTACGCCCAGGGCCTTATCGATCCCCGCTTGCACCAGCGGTGCCATCGCCGCATAGCCTTCCTTGTTCGGATGAACGCCATCCACGGTAAGCTCTGCCTTCATCCCGCCCTCCGCGTTCGCCAGCACCGGGTCGAAGTCCACGTAGGTCAACGAATGACTCGCAGCATACTCCTTCAGCCACACATTTCGCGTCCGAATCGTCTCCGCCGGATGCAGACTGGGATTCCAGGGAAAGTGGCTCGAAGGTGTAATCGAAGTAAGAATCATCCGAATCCCATTCGCCTTTGCCAGTTCCGCGATCGACTCCCAGTTATCCTCCGACATCTCCGGCTCCATCTCCTGCGAGATATCGTTTGTGCTCTCCAGAAACACCACCGCCACCGGGTGCAGATTGATCACATCCTGCCGAAACCGCACCAGCATCTGCGCCGACGTCTGTCCGCCAATGCCTCGATTGATATATGGCTTGTCCGGAAAGAACTGGCCACCGCGTTTGCCCCAGAACTCCGCTACCGATGCCCCGAAGAACACCACGCGATCTTGCCCCGCAGCCGCGGCCGGCAGCGCCGCGTTTGCCTCCCGGTAATAGCCCAGTTGCGGCCAGTCGGCTAGTTTCGCCTTCATCGTGGCGACTTGTTTCGCCATATCGGCTGAAGAAGGTGCAGGCGCCTGCCCCCAGAGCGCCCCCGGCAAGAGAACCGCAACCGTGAATAGTCCCGCAAGAAAACGCATCATCGTCGTCGACCAACTCCTTGTCCCGTGAAAAAAGCAGGGTACGCAGCCCTTCCGAATTCTAATCAGCTCACTGCAGCTTGTCCCGTCCGGACGGAGATTTCCACAAATTTCTCTCATTTAATGCAAACATCTGCATAGATTCATCCTCCCGAATTCCAGCCGATCAAACTAAGTGCGCCGTGACCAATATTTACCGTTTGACTGACGCTGGAACTCAACGTGCACTGTCTCCACCGTTTTGGGCCTGGCAAAAAAATTCTTCCCGCCGGAGTTTCCCTTATGCGCATCTCACCCGCTCGCCTTTGCCTGAGCCTTGTGCTCCTGGCCGCCGTTCCCTCCGCCCTCGCCGACACCGTCACCTGGGCAACCTGGAATGCCCCCTCCACCCCCGGAGTCGTCACCGGAACCATCGGCAGCGTCAACGTCACTTATACCGGTGAAGTCGCGTTCGTCAACGCGTCGAATACTAGCGCTTACAACTACTTCCAACCCACCTCCACCTACGTTGGGGGAGTTGTCGGCAACGCCTCCACCAATGGCGGCATGATCGCCATCGACGGCAACGGCACGACCGACACCTTTACCTTCTCCGCTCCCGTCACCGGTCTCGTGCTCTCTGAGGTCAGCCTCGGTCAACCTGGCATTGGGACCAATTACACCTTCGACAGCCCCTTCAGCATCGCTGCCTGTGGTCCAAACATCGTCTACGGCGGCGGCTGCATCACGCAGAGTGGAAACACCATGATCGGCAACGAAGGCGACGGAACCATCGTCTTCTCCGGAGGAGCGATCACTTCCCTCTCCTTTACCACCGCGAATCCCGAATATTGGAACGGTTTCACCATCGGCCTTCTGCCGCAACAGACAGCCGAAACCCCCGAGCCCGGTACGCTAACCCTCCTCGGCACGGGACTTCTGGGCCTGGCGGGCCTCGCCCGGCGCAAATTCTTCGCCTGATAGCAGACAAGTACGCACCATGATCTGCCGGCTACAGCGTAGCCGGCAGATTTTTGCGTGAAAGCCCCTTCCAGCGATGCAGCACGTCAGATGGTCGGCTTCCCCTCTACCACAGGGGGTTCTATATTCGGTTCACTGCATATCCGCACGCCCCGCACTCTTGTATTTTGGAGAGTGATGCAGCCCGGGATCTCCACCTACGTCTTTCTCCACCAGCGACTGAACCCCGGTCTGCTCGACGCCCTGCATAACAGCGGTGCCCAGGCCATCGAGATCTTCGCCGCCCGCCACCACTTCGACTACGCCGACCGCTCCATCGTCCGCGACATCGCCGCCTGGTTCCGCTCGAACGAGGTCGCCGCGTCCCTCCACCAGCCTCTCTTCTCCGACTCCCACTGGAGTCGCCACACCGCACCCTCGCTCAACCTCATCGACCCGGAAAAGTCGCGCCGCATCGACGCTATGGACGAGGTCAAGCGCGCCATCGAGTCCGCCGAGCAGATTCCCTTCCGCGCCATCACCCTCCACCTCGGCCTCAAGGACGAGCCCTGGAACACACGCGCCCTCGAAAACTCGCTCACCGCCATCGAGCACCTCAAAGCTTTCGCCCACGCCCTCGGCGTCAAAATCCTGCTCGAAAACCTGCAAAACGAGGTCACCACTCCCCAGCACCTGCTCGAAATCCTCCGCGCCGGCCACTTCGACAACGTCGGCGTCACGCTCGATATCGGCCACGCTCATCTCAGCGCTCCCGAAAACAACGCGGGCATCAACGCGGCCTTCGAAGTCCTCAAGCACCGCATCGCCGAACTCCACCTCCACGACAATCAGGGCGTCAAAAACGACCACCTCTGGCCCGGCTCCGGCAGCATCGACTGGGCCAATGTCGCAAAACATATTGCCGCCCTCCCGCCCTCGACCCCGAGCATCCTCGAAATAGCTCTTGATCTCGAAGAGACCCCCGAGAGTGTCGCCACAAAAGCAACAACTGCCTTCCATTTTCTCGAAGACAAAGCGACCTCAAACCAGACCTGATCCCATCGCCAGCTCATATTCGGCGCAGTCTGCCCTTTCATGGCTTCCTGGTACCCCAAGGCTTCAGCCTTGGGCCCCTACGACCGCCAATAGATGGCCGGGTGCCCCATCCATCGCAGTCTTACCGCGATGGGTGGGATTCACAGCAATCCCCCGCCACAATCTCCTCAATACTCCCCGGAACAGCCACCAAAGCCCCACCGTTGCCTCTTCCCCGAGTAACCCGTAATCTCACACTTGGAAAAGGTAACGAAAAATGAGCACACCCACTCCTCCCGTAGCCGCCATCGCCTCCCTCTCCGCCCACGAAGGTCAGACCGTCACCCTGCGCGGCTGGCTCTACAACCTGCGCGCCTCCGGCAAGCTGCTCTTCCCCATCTTCCGCGACGGCACCGGAACCATCCAGGGCATCGTCCCCAAGGCCGCCGTTCCCGAAGAGGTCTTCGAGACACTCAAAAATCTCACCCTCGAATCGAGCGTCGTCGTCACTGGCAAGGTCCGTGCCGACAGCCGCGCCCCCTCCGGTTACGAGATCGATGTCGAAAACGTCGAAGTCGTCCAGCGCGTTCCCGACGAGACTCCCTTCCCCATCACGCTCAAAGAGCACGGCGTCGACTTCCTCATGGAGCATCGCCACCTCTGGCTGCGCACTCCGCGACAATCGGCCATCCTGCGCGTCCGCGCCACCATCATGCGCGCGGCGGCGGAGTACTTCGACACCCACGGCTTCATCCGCACCGACCCGCCCATCCTGACGCCGAACGCCTGCGAAGGCACCAGCGAATTATTTGAGATGGACTACTTCGACGACGACAAGGCCTACCTCACGCAGTCCGGCCAGCTCTACATCGAAGCCACCGCGCTCGCCCTGGGCAAGGTCTACAGCTTCGGCCCGACGTTCCGAGCGGAAAAATCGAAGACACGGAGACACCTCACCGAGTTCTGGATGATCGAACCCGAGGTCGCCTACGCCGGTCTCGACGAGATCATGGATCTCGCCGAAGCCTTCATCACCCACATCGTCACCCGCGTCCTCGAACACCACCGCGCCGACCTGAAGGTCATCGGCCGCGACGTCGCGAAGCTCGAAGCCGTTATCGCGCTCACCGCGGCAACTGAGGCCACGCCCATCGTGGCGCCTTTTTCGTCCTCTACCACCATTCTGCCTTCCGCTCTGTCGTCCTTCGCCCCCTATTCGTTGTCATCCCAGCGCGAAGCGGGGGGGGCCGCTTCGCGGAACGCTCACCGCTTTCCCAGACTCAGTTACGACGAAGCACATGCCATGCTCGACGAGGCCTACAAGGCAGGCAAGCTCGAAAACCCGCACCGCTACGGCGACGACTTCGGCTCCCCCGACGAGACCTATATCTCGAGCCAGTTCGACCGCCCGGTCATGATCCACCGCTACCCCGCCGCGATCAAGGCCTTCTACATGCAGCCCGACCCGGTGGACGCCTCGAAGGCCCTCTGCGTCGACGTCCTCGCCCCCGAGGGCTACGGCGAAATCATCGGCGGCTCGCAGCGCGTCGACAGCTATGATCTGTTAAAGTCCCGCATCGAAGAGCACAACCTTCCGCTCGCTGCCTTCCAGTGGTACCTCGACCTGCGCAAATACGGCAGCGTCCCCCACGCCGGCTTCGGCATGGGCATCGAGCGAGTCGTAGCCTGGCTCTGCGGCCTCGACCATGTCCGCGAAACTATCCCCTTCGCCAGAACGCTCAACAGAATTTACCCGTAACGAAGGTTACACAGCAGTTGGGCAGAGACGGAATGAGAGTTGCAGGAACCAACACGGCGGTGAGGCTGGGCGTGTCGATCTTTTCGCCGTCGACGGGCAGTTGTAGCTGGTACTCAGATGAGGATTCAGGGCGTTTGGCGAGAGTCGTACCTGTAGGCATCGATCTCCTCTTCGCTGCAAAACCAGCTTTCTTCGTAGCGGATCATCGACGCCTTCGGTTGAAGTTTCCCATGGCAGTAACGCTTGGCAGATTCAGAATGCGGAAAGCTGCATCAACAGATTATGCATTCGATCCCTCGCGAATATCGACATGGTCCTTCGTGTAAGGACGCTTGAAAAAAGTAGTCCAGAAGTAGTTCACCGAGTAGCGGACCGCCATCTTCAACATGCCTTCGTGCTTCAGGCGGCGCGCTGAAGAAAACATCTTCAGGTCGAGCGTGAACAGAACATCGCCAACCTCGTTCATGCGGCGCGCGATATCCGTGTCTTCCCCATAAAATGAGATGCCCAGATTGAATCCGCCAATCTGCTCTAACGCGGCACGCGAGACAACGAAGTTACCACCCTGCACCATCGATCCCACACGCAGAACATACCGGTTGATTGCATACATCGTCCACGCCACCAGATAAAAGACGCGCACGAAAATCCGTTGGCTTCCAGTCAGGTCATAGTAGATAAATGGGCCGGACAGAGCGACCAGCTTTGAATTCTCATCAAAAGACCGCAGCACACACTCGACCCAACCGGGCGTCAGTCGGGAATCCGCATCCACATTGGCGATCAGCGCGCCGCTGCTGGCAAGGAACCCGGCCTGACGTGCGAAGGTAAGCCCCTTGCGCCATTCATCCACCACACGCACACCCCGATAGCGAAGCGCGACCTCTCTGGTCCGGTCACAACTGGCGTTGTTCACCACGATGATCTCGGTCGACGCTTCGAGTCCGCGCGTCTGCGCGAGGATCGACTCAAGACAGTCCGCCAGATAGGATTCTTCATTAAACGCCGGGATGACGAAGCTGAGCTTCATAGCTAAACCTTAGTCAATAAATGTTTCAATCCTCTTACAAACCAAACAATTCGCGCTTCGCCCCATAACAAACAAGGTTCTTCATCGATCCTGCTCCAGCCGCTTGAAAAGGCCGGTCCACGCTTCGGAGCAACCAAAAACCATATGTGTAAGATATCCCGATTCGAGATAAGGGTTTTCGCGCAGAGCGCGAATCACTTTCAAACAAACTTCAACACCAAAACAGACCCTGAATCTCGAAATATGACAAACTAACGGCAAAAGCGTCTCATAGAGTTGAACCTGGCATCACTCCTTCACCTTAAAATGCTTTGGAGCGAAAACGCATGGCAATGAACGACTACAACCTGAGCAACAGCTACTACAACACGATCGACGTTCCCCGCGAGGAGACCTCGTCCTTGCTGGCCAAGGTGCTCGGCATCACGTCGCTCGGCTTCTTCATCACCTCAATCGGAGTCGCCACCGCGCCCGCCTGGGGAACCTTCGTCGGCTTCATCGTCGTCATGGGGCTCGTGCTTGCCATCAGTTTCACGCGCAAGGCCAGCCCCGGCCTCGCGCTCGGCATGTTTCTCGTCCTGACCTACTTCATGGGCTGGGAGATCGGGCCGCTCATCCAGCGCTACATCAAGAACTTCGGCACCGGCATCGTCTTCAACGCCGCCGCGACCACCGGCTGCGGCATGGCCGTCATGGGCTGCGTCGCCTATCTGTTCAACATCAACTACCGCCGCATCGCCGGCATCGGCTTTGCCGCGCTGCTGCTGCTGATTATCGCCGGTATCGCCAGCATGTTCTTCCATTTCCTGTCGCCGGACACTTACTCATGGCTGACGCTCGGCATCTTCGGCCTGCTCACCGTGGGCGACTTCGCCCGCATCCGCGCCGGCGGAGACGGTCGCTCCGCCGTCTCGCTCTCCCTCTCCATCTATCTCGACGCCATCAACATCTTCCTCGCCGTGCTGCAACTGATGGGTGGCCGCCGTAGAGACTAGCAGCTCTCTTTATTTCTGCTCTCTATATATATGTTCCTAATCTACCTCTACTGGAACCGCTCCCTCCGTCAGGCTTCGGGCCCGGATGGAGGCCACCAGTACCAGGCCATTGGTGAACAGGATCAGCGCAAAGGTCAGCGCGGGCAGGAATTCCAGTTCGACGGGCATCGCCTGAATCACCTCCAGGGCCAGGACAGCGGTAATCAGGCCGCGCGGAATCAGGAACGTGGCAAGCTCGCGCTCACGAGACGAGGTTCCGCGCCACACGACCCGGCTGCACGTCACGGCAACAAAACGGACGGCAAGCAGCACTCCGAGAATTCCGAAGGTCGTCAAAAGCTGCTTCCGCAGTCCGTGGAAGCTGATCATCGCGCCCAGCAGAACGAAGAAGAAGCTCCGCACCAGAAACGCCAGCTCCGAATGGAATGAGTGAATCTGGTCGCTTTGGCCCGCGATGGTCTCAAATTCAAATACCCGCATCGCATTCTGCGGGTCAAGCAGGTTGGCAAGCGTCGCGCCGAAGACGATCACGGCGAACAGGTCGCTTCCTCCCACAGCATGCGTGCCCGAGTAGACCATCAGCACAGCGGCGAACGTCAGCACCTGCCAGAACTGCTTATCGGAGACATAGGGCAACAATTTAACCCATAAAGCCCCCGCGACCACGCCGATAACAAAAGCCAGCAGGAACTTGAACAAAAACAGGCCAAACACGCCACTCAGAATTGCCCCGCCGCTTTCGGTCGATGTCGCGTTCCCCCCGGCGACCAGACCCAGCAGCACGCTCACGCCAAGCGCTCCGAGCCCATCGCCGAAGGCCGCCTCAATCACCAGGGTCGTCTTCAGGTCGTAGCGCAGGTCGAACTGGTCCAGTATCGGCAGAACGATCGATCCGCTGATGCACGCCAGCGGCGCTGCCACCAGAAGGGCGGTCATCAGGCGCAGATCCAGCCAGCGCATGCAGAAATAGGTGACGCAAACCAGCGTCAGGCCGTAGCTGAGCACGGCCAGCACCATGCCCGCCATAAATTGCTTCACGGCACGGCGCAGATTCAGTTCCAGCCCGGCTGCGAAAAGGATCAGGACGAGCGCAAGAGTTCCGATTCCCCGGATGATCGCGGGAAAGTGTTCGGCGTCGATCCAGTGGAGCACCGGCCCCAGCAGAATTCCGCAACCCAGAAGGACGATCACATCCGGAACCCGGGTCCGGCGTGCGAAGCGGTTCGCTACATAGGCGAGGACGAGCAGGCCGCCCAGCAGACCGAAAAAATTTGTAAGTGTTAAATTCACAGGCAGATAACCATGGGCCCCTTGATGAAACAAAACATGAAGGAGACTATAAGTCATCGTGACCATAAAATCCCAGCCTCGCCCCGCATCCTTCCGCGCCGGTCAGGGTTACGCGATGCCTGCGGTATAAGATTTCAGTCGACGGACTTCCATCGACAGATTTCAACCGAGAGATTTAGTTCGACAAGGAGAACTGTGCGAAACGTTCACAAAGCTCTATCCGGCTCCCGAACCCCGGCTCCATTTGCGATCCTTTCCGTGCTTGTCCTGCTTCTCCTTGCCGTTCCAGTCTTTGCCGAGGCCAGCCCCCAGTCGTGCAGGAATCTGGTCAGCCTCCAGCTTCCCAACACCATGATCGCCTCAGCTTCAATCGTCTCGACCGAGAGCTTCACGCCGCCACACTTCCACCACCCCATCGGCAATCTGCCGGCATTCTGCCGGGTCACGGCCACCACCAAACCGGCCATCCGATTCGAGGTATGGCTGCCACTCCACACCTGGAACGGCAAGTTCCAGGGTGTTGGCAACGGAGGCACGGCGGGCTCCATCAATTATCTGGCCATGTCCGCCGCTCTTCGGCGCGGCTACGCCACCGCCAGCACCGACACCGGTCACGTCAATACGCCTCCCGGCAACGGCTTCGACTCCACCTGGGCGCTGGGACATCCGGAGCTTGTAGCCGACTTCGGCTACCGCGGCCTGCACCTTACCACCGTCAACGGCAAGCAGATTACAGAAGCCTTTTATGGCAAGGGGCCGGCGCACTCCTACTATGTGGGCTGTTCCAAAGGCGGACAGCAGGGTTTGATGGAGGCTCAACGCTTCCCCGAAGACTACGATGGCCTGCTGGTGGGCGACCCGGCCAATAACTGGACTCGGCACTATGCGGGTGCGCATCTCTGGTACTCCATCGCCACGCTCAAGGATCCGGAGAGCTACATTCCCGCCTCCAAGGTACCGCTGCTCGCCAACGCGGTCACCGTGGCCTGCGACGCAATCGACGGCATCACGGACGGTGTGCTCGACGATCCTCGCCAGTGCCACTTCGATCCGGCGGTGCTGACCTGCAAAGCGGGCCAGTCCTCTTCCTCCTGCTTCACCCCCAAACAGGTCAAGGCCATCAAGGATATCTGGGGCGGAGCGCACGACTCCCGCGGAAGGCTTATCTACCCCGGCCTGGTCCCCGGCGGCGAAAACGGCTCCAGCGGCTGGTCTAGCTGGATTACCGGCAACAAGCCCTTCGCCGCGACTCATTGGAAGGCAGCCACCGGCTTCTTCAAGGACATGGTCTTCGAAGATCCTAAATATAATGCTCTCAACTTCAACTACGACAAGGACATGAAGACGGCGCTCGATAAAACTGCTCGTTCGCTCGATGCCGTCAACCCGGATCTTCGCCCCCTGCAGCGACGGGGAGGCAAGATGATCCTCTACCACGGCTGGAGCGATCCCGACATCTCCCCCCTCAACACCATCAACTACTACAACCAGGTAGAAGCAACGGTAGGCAAGGACACTCCCCAGTTCCTTCGCCTCTTCATGGTGCCCGGCATGAACCACTGCGGCGGCGGTCCTGGCCCTACTCATTTCAATGGGCTTACCTCGCTCGAAGAGTGGGTGGAAGACGATATCGCGCCGGAAAAGATCATCGCCTTCCACACCACCGAGGGCGAGATCGACCGCACCCGACCCCTTTGCCCCTACCCTCAGGTTGCCATCTATGACGGCAAGGGCAGCACGAACGACGAGTCCAACTTCGCCTGCAAGATGCCTCGGCAAAAGCCGGCGAAGTAGAGCAATTCTCCCGTTACCGTGAAGTGGAAAATTCCGAGGAGTGCCGTTTTCCTTGAGAGAAAACGGCCAAGAGTCCGAAGTCTCACTGTAGACCCACCGGAGAATTGCTCCCGCGAGCCAACGCCGCAAAATCGGCGTATTCTATCCCGCAAAGGAGTACGCCATGCTGAGAAGAGATTTTCTGCGTCGTACTGTCACCGGATTCGGCGCGACCCTGGTCGCATCACGATTCGCTCCGGCGGCTTCCCTCGAAACCCAGCCACTGCCCCGCAAGTTCAACGCGCATGACGAGATCGTCCTCGGCAAGACCGGCATCCGCACCAGCCGTCTTGCCATGGGCACGGGCACCGTCGGCGGCGGCGGCCACTCCAACCAGACTCGCCTCGGCACCGATGCCTTCGTCACCCTCCTGCTTGACGGCTACAACGACAACGGCCTCCGCTTCTTCGATACCGCCGACTCCTACGGCAGTCATCCCTACGTCGGCGCCGCCATCAAGAAGCTTCCTCGCGACAAAGTCACCGTCCTCACCAAATCCGATAACCGCGACCCTGCCGGTCTGCGCAAGGATATCGATCGCTTCCGCAAAGAGCTGGGCACCGACTACATCGATATCCTGCTCATCCACTGCGTCACGGAAGGCGACTGGACGACGCGCTACCGCGGCGTCATGGACGTGCTTTCGGAGGCCAAGCAGAAGGGCGTCATCCGCGCCCATGGAGCCTCCTGCCATACATTGCCCGCGCTGCGCGCCGCTGCCGCATCGCCCTGGGTAGAAGTCGATCTCGTCCGTCTCAACCCTATCCAATCCCACATGGACGCCGACCCGAAGACCGTCATCGGCGTCATTAAGGAGATGCGCGCCTCGGGCAAAGGCATCGTCGGCATGAAGATCCTGGGCCAGGGCGACATGCGCAACCGCCCGGGCGAAGCCATCCGCTACGCTCTGGGAAGCGGCGTCCTCGACGCCTTCACCATCGGAGCCGAGTCCAGGGCCGAGCAGAACGACCTGACCCGGCGCATCGCCGCCGCGTAGTCTTGCCGCAGAGAGCGGGTGCTCCATGTCCGGAACTGGAAGGACGTGGGTTGGAACGCTGCGGATTCGGGTTCCCACCGCCGGGCATGTTTCAATAGAAGTTAAGGACTTCATAGAAAAATGCCTCTTAATTGTGGAATCGTTGGCCTGCCCAACGTCGGAAAAAGCACTATCTTCAACGCCCTTACCTCAGCCAAGGCCCAGGCGGCGAACTATCCCTTCTGCACCATCGATCCCAACACCGGCGTCGTCACCGTGCCCGATGAGCGGCTGGCAAAGATCGCCGCCCTCATCCAGCCCAAGTCGCTGGTTCCCACCACGATGGAGTTCATCGACATCGCGGGTCTGGTTGAAGGAGCGAGCAAGGGTGAAGGCCTAGGAAATCAGTTCCTCGGCCACATCCGTGCCACCGACGCCATCTGCCATGTCGTCCGCTGCTTCGACGACCCCGAGGTCGTCCACGTTGCAGGCGGCGTCAATCCGCTGCATGACATCGACATCATCAACACCGAGCTTCTGCTGGCCGACCTCGATACCGTGGAAAAACGTAACACCAAGGTCGAAAAACTGGCCAAAAACTCCAGCGACCACAAGATCAAGACCGAAGCCGGCGCGATGCAGAAGCTCCTCGCCGCCCTCAACGCCGGCAAGCCTGCCCGCACCGCCGACCTCACCGACGAAGAGAGACTCGTCGCCCGCGAACTCTTTCTCATCACTTCCAAGCCACAACTCTATGTGGCCAATGTCGACGAATCCGGCCTGATCGAAGGCAATGCGTATACCGCCGACGTCGAAAAGCGCGCCGCCGAAGAGGGCGCGCAGGTCGTCCGCATCTGCGGAGCCATGGAAGCAGAGATCGCCCAGCTTGAGCCTGCCGAGCGCGACGAGTTCCTCAAGGACATGGGCCTCTCCGAACCCGGCCTGAACCGCCTCATCCACTCCGCCTACCGCCTGCTCGACCTCATCACCTACTTCACGGCGGGCGTGCAGGAGGTCCGTGCCTGGACGATCAAGCGCGGAACCAAGGCCCCCGGCGCCGCGGGCGTCATCCACTCCGACTTCGAGCGCGGCTTCATCAAGGCCGACTGCTACGCCTCCGACGACCTGTTCACCTACGGCACCGAACAAGCGGTCAAGGAGAAGGGACTTCTTCGCTCAGAGGGAAAGGAGTACGTCGTCAAGGACGGCGATATTCTGTTCTTCAAATTCAACGTCTGAACGCGACCCTTACCCCCATATTTAGAGGTGTCCGAATAGTGTCCATAGAAAAATGGACACCTCTGGACACCTCTCGGAGAGCTACCGCACCGTCATCATGCTGCGCGACATCGAGGAGCTAAGCACTGCGGAGACGGCAGCGGCGCTCGACCTTACCGAGGATAACGTGAAGATGCGCCTGCATCGCGGTCACGGCATGATCCGCAACTGGCTCTTCGAGCGCATCGGAACCGGAGCAAAAGCGGCCTTCCCCTTCATGGGCGCGCGCTGCGACCAGTTCAGTAAATCGAGATCTTTGCCGGACCACTTCGGTTCGGTCCACAAGAGGACAGATTCAAGAAGAGCAAGGGTTTAAACCGAATCCCTACCCGGAGGCAGCGATCTTCCATCCGGCTTGTGCAGCAGGTCGATCACAAGCTGGTACAGTCTGTTCCTTGTCTCGAAGCGGTCGCTGGCTCGCGTTACATAACGGATCAGCACATCGATCCCCGCACTGGCAGGGCGCATCTCTACCGATGGCACCGCAGAGAATGGGCTCAGGTCATGCTGCTTCATCGCCCGCTGCCACTCCTGCTCCGCCTTGTGGGCTCCCGCCTCGGTCTCCTTCACGACCGCCTTATGAATCCGGTCGATCATCCGGAAGGTGTCCTCGCCCTCCGGAACATTCACGTTGATCTCGTCCCACATCCACTGCCCTGTCGTTGAGAAGTTGAAGAACTGCCCCGAGATTGCGAATTTGTTGAGGAACGTCACACGCCGCCCGGTCGGATGCCCCTTGTCAGTCCAGTTTCCCGTCTCCAGCAACGAGGTCCGAAACAGCCCGATCTCGATCACCTCGCCAGCGACGCCGTTGATCTCCACCCAGTCGCCCAGACGGATGCCGTTCTTGCCCATGAGCGAGAACCAGCCGAAGAAGGCCAGGATGAAGTCCTGAAACACGACCGTCAGCCCGGCGGTGGCCAGCCCCAGGATCGTCGGCGTATGGTCCGGCGCCCCAAAGATGACCAGCAGGACCAGTGCCAGCGTCACGATCTGAATCGTCAGGTGCGCAATCGTCCGCAGCGTATGCAGGCTACGCCGGTCCATCGTCGATCGGTCCAGCATCATTCGCACCAGAGCGCCGACCAGAGCGGCGCACAGCAGAAAAAATGCGATCACCGCCAGCGACTGGAAGATCAGGTGGGCCATAATCCGGTGCTGCAACTCCACCTGTGCCTGCCACTTCTCATACACCCCCGAAAGCTGCTGCTGGGTCTGAATTCTGTCGTCCAGAATGGAATGCACCTGCGCGATGGCGTGAACCTGCCCCATCTGCGCCACGCGCCCTCGCACCGTGCCGGTCGGCGTTCCGGCACCGCCCGCCGCTGAAGCCGATGAGCCGATACCCGCCTCCGCCACGCTCGCTTTCTTCTCGATCTCCGCGTGCTGCGCCATCAGCGCCGCCACATCCGCATCGGCCTGCGCCTTTGCCTGCTCGATCAGATCCATCCGGCTGCGTTGATCGAACCATGACTTCGCCCGGGCATACAGAGTCCCGCGCCGCCTCGCCGATGCCATGGCAGTCAGCACGCCGTTGTCCATCTGCTCGTCGAACTTCTTCATCGCCGTTTCCCGCGCGGTCAACTCCTGCTGGATTGCCCCACGCTTATCCCCGCTCATCCGCGCCAGATCGTCGGTAGCATCTCCCAACTGGTCGTTGTCGAGCGTCAGTTGCGCCTTTGCCACATCGAGATCGTCGGACTGCACCGTTCCATCCGGCCCCTTGGGCAGCTTCGCCGCCTCCCGGGTCAGACGGTCCACCGCTGCCTGGTCCTCCTTCACCATCTCTTTCAGGCCGGCGACCTTCTGCGACAGCGACAGAGCATCGCCCTTCAACACCGGAGGCTCCAGCGCCGCCATCCGCAGCGCCATGGCAAATGCCTGATCGACCTCATGGTCCGCCAGCCGCTCCGCATTGAGCGCCAGCCGCCGCTCCTCCGCCGAAACCGCCAGCGGGGCCAGCGCCTGTGCTGTCTGCCACGGCCTCTGATCCACCAGGGCCTGCGTCGCAGCTCCGCGCTTCCCTCTCAAGAACGGCAGATTCTCCATCGCACCGCGCGTCAGGTAGCTCGCCACCAGCAACACAATCAGGGCCGCCGCCGGAATCGCAATCAGGAGTTTCCGCATGGACTTCATCCTTCCACCGTATAACGTCTTCTGATCTCCCACAAAAGTCTTACGCGCAGTTGCGCGCAAAAATCTGCAGCTCCATCTAAACTCATATCCATGTGCGGAATTGTTGGTTACATCGGTCCCCAGCCCGTCGTCCCCGTCATCATTGAAGGCCTGCGCCGTCTCGAATACCGCGGCTACGACTCCGCCGGCATCGCGGTTGCAGGCAACTCTACCGGCCTCGAACTCCGCCGCGCCCCGGGCAAGCTGCGCAACCTCGAAGCCGTCATCGCCGAGCACCCTCTGCACGGCAGCTTCGGCATCGGCCACACTCGCTGGGCCACCCATGGCCGGCCGACCGAAGAGAACGCCCATCCCCACCGCGATTGCACCGGAACTCTCGTCGTCGTCCACAACGGCATCGTCGAGAACTATCTCGCTCTCAAAAAAGAACTTACCGCCACCGGTCACAAGTTCGTCACCGAGACCGACACCGAGATCATCGCCCACCTCATCGAAGAAGAGATCAAGCAGGCCCCGGGCATCGTCCTCGAAGAGGCCGTCCGCCGCACCGTCCACCGCCTGACCGGAGCCTTCGCCATCGGCGTGCTCTCGGCCAACGAGCCCAACAAACTGGTCGCCGCGCGCATGGGGCCGCCCGCCGTCATCGGCATCGGCGACGGCGAGTTCTTCCTCGCCTCCGACGTCCCCGGCATCCTGCACCACACCCGCAACATCCACTTTTTGCAGGATGGCGAGCTTGCCGTCCTCACCCCGTCGGGCGTTACGCTGAGCGACTTTGACGGCAAGCCACTGCCGCTGAAGGTCCAGCGCATTACCTGGGACCCCATCATGGCCGAGAAGGCCGGCTATAAACACTTCATGCTCAAGGAGATCAACGAGCAGCCCCGCGCCATCCGCGACACCACCCTCGGCCGCGTCTCGTTCGATACCGGCAAGGTCTTCCTCGACAACCTCGACATCACCCCCGCCGAGTTCAAGGCCGCCAGCCAGATCACCATCGCCGCCTGCGGCACCTCGTGGCACTCCGGCCTCGCGGGCAAGTTCATGATCGAGCGCCTGGCCCGCCTTCCCGTCGACGTCGACTACGCCAGCGAATACCGCTACCGCGACCCCATCGCCGACCCGCATGCCATCGGCCTGCTCATCACCCAGTCCGGCGAGACCGCCGACACCATCGCCGCCCAGCGCGAGCTGATCTCCAAGGGCAGCAAGACGCTCGCCATCTGCAACGTCGTCGGAGCCGCCGTCACCCGCGAAGCCCAGGGAACGATTACGACCAACGCCGGTCCCGAGATCGGCGTCGCCTCCACCAAGGCTTTCACCGCGCAGCTTACCGCGCTGTTCATTCTTGCGCTGCATCTCGGGCAGGTCCGCGGGACTATCTCCGATGCGGAGTCCCTCCATCTCGTCACCGAGCTATCGAAGATCCCCGGCAAGCTCGACCACATGCTCAACCTCAACGCTCTTGGAGCCACAGGAACCTCCGAGGGAGTCGCCGCCCCGGTTTCAGCTTCGAAGTCGGTGCCGGTTCCCGAGCGCCGCAGCCGCGCGCGCATGCCCCTTACCGAGCAGTGCGAGGAACTGGCCAGAATCTTCCACACCGCCAACGACTTCCTCTTCCTCGGCCGCGGCATCCACTACCCCATCGCACTCGAAGGCGCGCTCAAGCTCAAGGAGATCTCCTACATCCACGCCGAAGGCTACCCGGCGGGTGAGATGAAGCACGGGCCGAACGCTTTGATCGACGAGTCGCTTCCGGTCGTCTGCATCGCGACCAAAGACCCCGACGATCCATCGAGCGTGCTGAAGTACGAAAAGACCCTGAGCAACATTCAGGAGGTCACCGCCCGCAGCGGCCGCGTCATCGCCATCGCCACGGAAGGCGACCACGAGATAGGCCACCTGGTCGAGCACACCATCTACATCCCCCAGGCCCCCGAACTCCTCCTACCCATCCTCGAAGTCGTCCCGCTGCAACTGCTCGCCTACCACATCGCTGTAAGAAGAGGCTGCGACGTAGATCAGCCGAGAAATCTGGCGAAGAGTGTTACGGTGGAATAGTTAGAGAATGGAGGATCAGATGATTTCGAAACAACAAGGAAGAACTTGGGGTGATTGGAAATTAGATACGGAGTCCCATACTCTCGATCTCTATATGAATGGTGGAATTCTCTATAGCGTTCAGTTGACCGGTATTACCGACAGTGCGCAGATGCTGGATTGGATCATCCAATTACGCGAGAAGACCTGGATTACCAATGATCACATTGGCGATTTGGTAAGTGCGCTCGACCATATTTTCGATCCTCAAGCGACTATTTGCCGAGGTGGGCAACATCGTACTATAGATCCAATGAGAGCTTTGAATATGTTTTATGCATCTGATCCAGACGATGACCATATTTGGACTCGAATGGTAAAACCACCTGCGTAGAGTAGACCGGATGGCGGGTGCCCCACTCTTCAACCCTCTCCCAATCCACAAAATCTTGGGTGCCCCACCCTTCGCCCTTGTTGCAAAGGGTGGGCTGTAAACTGCGCGAACCGCTCTACTCATCGCCCGACTCCGAGTCCCCATGCACTCCAACCAACTGCGCAGCAAGCATGGAACTCAGAAGCTCCTTCATCTTCGAGACATCAATTTTCCCCTCAGACCAAGCCACATCCGCTGCCTCAAGCGCCCTGTAATACGGAGTTTTATCTGCTTCGATCTGTTCTGGAATCGTCAACCTTCCGGGCAGCAGATATCCCATTCTCACACAAAGAATTAGATAGGAGGCCGCACGCGAAGTCCTGCCGTTCCCATCCGTAAAGGGATGAATCCAGTTCAGCTTCCACATCACATAAGAAGCCAGATGGAGGGCGCTCCTATGCCAATTCTCATTGACATAGTCGCAAAGCTCTTCGATTCGCTCCGGGACTTGAAACGCATCGGGTGGCTGATGCTTGCTCTCACCGATTCTGACGCCTGCTGGCCGCCAGTTTCCCGCATATCCAGACAACCCAAGCAGAGCAGCCCGGTGAAGTGATTGAAGATGCGACGGTCTGAAACGAAAGGGTCGTTCCGGATCAACAAACGCCTGCACCATCTCGGCGACTAGCTCATATTGCTTGAGCGCATTTGCCGCCTCCCGCTGTGCGCGGAGAACCGGATCAGTAATAATCTCAGCTTCGTTTGCCTGACTATGCCGAACTCCGTCCGCCACTAGCGCTCCTGAAGTTCCCGCTTCAGCAGTTCGTCTTGCTCATCCACCATCTCGCGGGTGATCAGATCATTCTCGATCTTGGTATTGCCATACGCAAAACTGCGGCGCTGTGCCTCCCGTTCTTCTGGCGGAAACGGTCGCCGGCGTGCAGCTTCGATCAGACATTTGAGTTGATCTATCATGGCTAACCCTCTGCAAGAAAGTTACCACCAAAGCCTCTGGAAGGGATAGCAATCTGTCATCAGCAAGGTCAACAATAAAGCCGAGCGGGTAGACGGCAGAGCACCAACACACTGGTGCCCATCCTGCCCCGCTCAAACACCCCAACCCTCGGGTGCCCCATCCTTCGCGCTTTTTGCGAAGGGTGGGAACGTAAACTGCTCGTACCGCCATGCCCACCAGCCTCAAACGCTACCAACAAAACAACCACTTCCACTTCATCACCTTCAATTGCTACAAGCGTCAACCCTCCTCGAAGCTGACGGCCGGTGGCCCACCCACATTGGGTGCCCCATTCATGCGCAGTCTCATCGCGCATGGGTGGGGTCCGAGGATGTTTGAGATTACGATGACCTCATGCCGAGCCGCTTGAAGCGTTACCAGACCGAAGGCCACGATCACTTCATCACCTTCAGCTGTTACCACCGTCTCCCGTACCTAAACAAAGAGCGCGCCTGCCTCGTCTTCGCCGAGACGCTTGAAGAGCTGCGGCAGCGTCATCAATTCTTCCTCTTCGGTTATGTCTTCATGCCCGAACACGTCCACCTTCTTCTCTCGGAACCGAAGGTCCAATCGCTCGCTACCACTCTCAGCGTCCTCAAAGGCGAGACCTCAAAGAGGCTCAAAGGGGAGAGACCCCAGTTCTGGCAGACACGGTACTACGACTTTAACGTCCTGACTCACACGAAGCACGTAGAGAAGCTACGCTACATCCACCGCAACCCTGTGGCGCGGGGTCTCGTCGACAGGCCCGAGGACTGGCGATGGAGCAGCTTCAACCACTACGCCACCGGCGATCCGGGTCATGTCGAGATCGAGTCCAATTGGACATGGAATCGGCGCGAACGGGAATTGACCCCACCCATCGCGATACGGCCGCGATGAATGGGGCACCCGGCGAACCGGCGACTTACGTCCCACCCTTCGCAAAAGCGCGAAGGATGGGGCACCCGAGGGTTTGTGCCGCGTCAGGAGAAAAACGCGGGTATCAGAAGACATGGAGTGGACGAGGCTTATCTCCCACAGAACCTAATCAATGTATAAGCAAAAGGGAGGGCCTGGAATGAAGCGCCTGCAATTTATCGCTCTACTTATCTTTGCCGGAGTGGCAACAGCCTGCGCCGTCACCTTCGGTGTACACGCATCGGCAGCGGCTGATAAGGGAGACGCTGCGGGCTCGGGAATCGAACTTCCTTCCGGGTATCGTGACTGGAGAGTGGTCTCCGTGGCCCATGAGGCAGGCAATCTGAACGATCTTCGCGCTATTCTCGGCAACGATCCGGCGATCAAGGCCTATCGCGAGGCCACGCTTCCCTTTCCGGACGGCACCATCCTTGCGCGGCTGGCCTGGGCCTATACTCCGTCGGAGGAAAATAACAAGGTCTTCGGCCGCGAGCAGTCTTTCGTTGCCGGAGCCGCTACCAATATTCAGTTGATGGTCAAGGACTCCAAAAAGTACGCTGCTACGGGCGGCTGGGGATTTGCTCAATTCACGAACGGCAAGCCTGCGGGCGAGGAACTTATTAAAACCTGCTACAGCTGCCATATCCCTGCCAAAGCTAACGATTACGTGTTCACTCATTACGCGCCGTGAGAACGTCAGAGAATCGCCCTTTTACAATCGTTTTATCTCATTGAAATTGGGGCTCATCATGTCTCTTCGCAAGGCGCTTTGTTTTTTGATATGCAGCATAGGGATGGCACTGCCGATGTCGGCGCAGCCGGCTAAGCCCGCCGCGATTACGGGCGTTGAAGATGCGCGGCTTGTGGAGACGATTCCTCTCGACGGAACGCTCTACCATGTGCAGGGCGTCGACCTGGATCGGGATCACATCTGGGTGACCTCGGTCGACCAGAAAGACAGCAGGGCGTATCTGCACCAGTTCAGCCGGAAGACACATAAGCTGGAGCGGCGGGTCGATCTTACCGACGGTCCCCGCTTTCATCCCGGCGGCTTTTCCATCTATAAAAATTCCATATGGGTTCCGGTTGCGGAATATAAGCGAGATAGTTCGGCGGTACTGATCGAGCTCGACAAGAACACGCTTGCCGTAAAGAGAAGAATCCCGGTGTCCGATCACATCGGATGCGTGGCGGTGACCAAAGACAGCCTGATTGCGGGGAACTGGGACAGCCGGCAGTTTTATGTGCTCGATAAGAAGGGCAAACAGATTCGAAAGTTCGACAACCCCTCCAGCACCAGCTATCAGGACATTAAATTTGTCGACGGCGATCTTGTCGGCTCGGGAAATACCTCCAAAACCACCGGAGCCATCGAATGGCTTATGTGGCCATCCATGAAGCTGGTGCGGAGACTTCGCGCGGGCGCTACGGACAAAGGCCAGCCCTATACGAATGAAGGCATGGCGCTCAAAGGAAAGGACCTCTATCTTCTTCCGGAAAATGGTCCCAGCCGGCTCTTTCACTTTGTTCTTGTAACGCCTTAGATCTTCAGCGTCCGGCGGCAGTCTTCAATCCCACGCGGTCTTGTGCCTTACCAACCACCAGCACGGAGGAACGCTCTCCTGCGGAAATATCGACCGGCTGCAGGTCTCCGGAGTGGACCCCAGAACGTCGTACTCCACCTTCTTGCCCTTCAGCGGAGTTGCCAGCAGATGCATGACCGTCACCGTTCCAAAGGCGGTTCCGCGCTTCACCCTCAGTTGCAATACGGCAAAGTCTCCCAGGTAGAGCAGCGCAACCGCGCCGACCAGCCCCAACGCCACTCGCCGCATCCAGCGCTTCATCTGCCCACTCCTTTCACTATTCTGCGCCTTCACCGTCACGATCATCGCGAGCGGCCAATATTCTTGTCTTTACACCCCATTAATCGACAGCCGCAGCCCGGTATGAACTTCGCCGGCAGCCTCACGCAGGCGATCGAGCCCACTCGTTAAGGCGGCCGGCAGCGATCTCACCTCGGAAAAATCTGAGTTATTCGATGGCAAAGACGGCGTGTACGGTGGCGGACTTCTCGATCTGGCGTGGATTGATGGCCAGAGGCTGAACCTTCTCCGCAGCGGGTGCGGCCATGGCCCGCATCATCACAGGACGGATGGGGCTGGCCTGAACCTCGTTGCTGGCGTAGAGCAGGGCTCCGAGCTTGGCGTTGAGGCTCTGCGCCATCTGTTCGGCCTGGGTGCGGGCGCGTTGCAGGGCCTTGGCGGCGGCTTCGGCCTCGGGAGCGTTCTCGTCCTTGAAGCTCCAATCGATCTGGCCGCTCTGGTTGGCTCCGGCCTTGACGGCAAGATCGAGCACCTTCGCCGCATCGTCGGCATTGGTGCGGACGGTCCAGCTCTGCGTGACCTGGAACTTGCGCTGGGCCTTCTCGGCGTCGGTAAGTTTTTCTACCTGGTAGGGCTGCACCGGGGCTACGGCCTGGTTCTCGCTCTCAATCGCCGAGGATGGAACGCCAGCGTCGCTGAGGGCCTTGACGATGGCGTTCGAGAGCCGGGAGCCGTTGGCATAGGCGGCGTCGCTGCTGGGGCCGTAGGTGATGAATCCGACGTGAACTGTCGCGGTATCGGCCATGGCCGTGACCTTGTCGGTGGCGGTGACGGAGATCGTCCGGTTCTCCTTGCTGACCTGGATCGTCTGTGCTGAGGCTGCGACGGCGGCGGCGCAAACTGCGATGGCGGTAAGTCGGACAATCTTCATTCTTCGTCTCCTGTCGTGCCGATGAGATCGGCCATGGTGGGCTTATGCTTCGGCTTGGCTGCGAGCTTCTGTTTGGGATCGGGGAGGACGCGCTCGGGCGGCGGGCTGCCGACCCGGGCCCGGGCGTTAGCCTTGACGGCCTTGACCTTCGAAAAAACCTGCTTCTTCGGCTTGCTCATAACGATACCTGCGGGCTGCAAGGCCCCTACTGATTATGCAATACTCTGTTCCGAAGGGCAGCATGACGGACGACGCAGCGAAGTTCCCGTCCCATACCCCCCGGATGAGGTGCCCGATGGAAGAGCGCGATTTTTTCGATGAGCGTCCGGAACAGCGAACGCATGTGATGACCTGCCCGCACTGCGGCCAGCAGAGCGAGTATGAGCTGAGTTGGCTGGTGCGGCGCAAGAAAGCCCAGTTGCCGCGCGGTGCCGACGACCGCGACCGTGCGCGTTTCGCCAAGGCGCAGAGCTACATGGTGCGGCGCGACGACATGGTGGGGTGCAAGAACGTTCGCTGCCGAAAGCGCTTCGACGTAGCCGGAATCCAGTCGGTCGCATTCATTTAGCGTCTGTTGGCGTTGTGAATCGACAAGGTATCTCTCAAATGAACGGATATTCATTTATGCCGATCTGCATGAACGGATTGCCGTTTCGTCCTTCCCGGGGCGCCGACGGCGGGATGCTGTGATTTAATGGAGTGGTGCTTGTTGCCCGGCGGGGCAACAGGATTTCGAACCGGAACCATACGCAGGAGACTAGGACACCGATGGCTAACATGCTGATCCCCGTAGAAGAACGGAACCTGACACCCGAACAGGTCGAACTGCTGGACAGGCGGCGTCGCCGCGGGCAGCTTTTCCTGACGCTCTGCGTGCAATGCTTGATCGTGGCGGCGCTCGTGACTTTGTGGGCAGGTCAGGACTGGACGCTGTCTCCGGGCTGGATGCATCCGATGGTGTACTGGGACGCTCTGATGTTTGTAGCGGCCCTGGTCTTTGGTATCGCAGGCATTCGCCTGCGCCGTGGGACGACCGAGTTCATCAGCTACTAGCGGCTGAACGACTGCCTGATCCACCTGCGGAGACTGTGACGGATGCGAGCGGCGCTGCAAGAAGCGCTCTCTCGCGGATGGGTTCGGATGGTTGCTCTGGTATGCGCAGCAACGGTGGGTGCCCGCATTGCAGGCGCAGTTCTCTCTTCCGAGATACATTTTTCTGCGACACTGGCCGAGCCGGGAAAGTTCTCCCGGCTCGAAGTCGCTCTGCTGCTGATTGGGTCTGCGATTTCGATCGCGCTGTTCTTCCGTCGGTTTGGGCCAATTCTCCGCATCATCCTCCGCTCTAAGAAAGATAAAGACTTTTCGCTTCGTCCCATCGGTCGAAGAGTGTGGGACTTCTTCTGGGAGGTGCTTTGCCAGGGGAAGGTGATCCGGCAGCGTCCGTTGCCGGGGCTGGCCCACGCCTTTGTCTTCTGGGGATTTCTGGCGTTCGCACTGGTCAGCCTGAATCATCTTGCGAACGCGTTAGAGCTGGGCTTTCTCAGACCCGGGAGCTACATCGGGAACTTTTATTTCATCTTTGCCGCGATCTGGGCGTTGCTGGTAGCGGTCTCGATTGCCGGACTGTTTGTGCGGCGATTTTTGGCGCGGCCCATCTGGTTTGGGACGAAGGTTTCAAACGAATCGGGAGTGATTGCGTTTCTGATCTTCCTGTTGATGGTGAGCTACCTCGGTGCCTTTTTTGTCGGGGACGGCGGGGTCGCGGTGAAGGCGCTGTGGTGGACGCATACGCTGACGCTGTTGGTATTTTTGCCGCTGATTCCGCATACCAAGCACCTGCATCTGGTATTGAGCCCGCTTACGGTTTTTTTGAAACGAGACGGCTTCTCGAAGATTCCTCCGCTGAGCAGCGACGAGGACTTTGGATTGATTGCTGGCAAGGACGTTACCCAGTTGATCTCGCTTCAGGTCTATAGCTGCGTCGAGTGCGGGCGCTGCACGGAGCACTGCCCGGCTTCAAATACAGGGAAGGTGCTGAACCCAAAAGAGATCATCCTTGGGGTGCAGAGTTATCTGAATCAATCAGGCCCGGCCTCCGATGCTCCTCTGTTAACCGAGGGCCTCGTAGATTCGCGCGACAATCCGCCGGCGAAGTACATGAGCATGGAGGCGGCGTTCGAGTGCACCACCTGCGGCAGTTGCGAGTATCAGTGCCCGGTGGGGATTCAACATCTGCCCATCATCATCGGGCTGCGGAGGGGTGCGACCAACACCGGCGCGTGGGAGGACACCCATGGAACCAAGCTGTTTCTGGCGCTCGAAAAACAAGGCAATGCGCTGGGGCTGAGCGCGATGGAGCGGGACAAGTTCATCGAGAAGCAGGCATTTCCCATCTTCGACGGCACCCAGGAGTACTGCCTTTGGCTTGGGTGCATGGGCGGATACGATCCCAAGGGCCGCGAGATTGTCGCCGACTTTGCGCGGGTGATGCGGCATCTCGGCACGAGCTTCGGCGTGCTAAAGAAAGAGAAGTGCACGGGCGATCCGGCGCGGCGGCTGGGCAACGACCTGGTATTTCAGACCATGGCGGAGTCGGGGCTTAAGGCATTCGAGACGGCGAAGGTGCAGAAGATCGTCTCCATCTGTCCGCATTGCGTGCGAACGATATCGAACGACTGGAGCGAGTACGGGATCGCTCCCGAGATCGAGCACCACAGCGAATTCATGGCACGCCACAAGGATCGGTTGCCCCAGCAGGCTTCGGGAGAGTCGATTGTCTATCACGATCCCTGCTATCTTGGGCGGTATCGCGACGTTTACGAGGCGCCGCGAGAGATTGTCGCGATGGCCGGAGAGTTGGTTGAAGCGCCGCGCTCACATGAGCGCAGCTTCTGTTGCGGCGCCGGCGGCGGGCTGGCGTTTCTCGGCGAAGAACAAGGAGAGCGCGTGAGCAACGTTCGCGCGGCAGAGCTTGCGGCGACGGGAGCGCAGGTTGTGGGTACGGCTTGTCCGTTCTGCAACACCATGTTCCGCGACGCGCTCTCGTCGATGGGCGATGCGCCGCCGCAGTTGCTGGACATCGCGCAGCTGACGGCGCGAGCATTGCCTAAAATGCAGGAAGCGGGAGAACAATGAAGATATTGGTAGCGATCAAGCAGGTGCCGGAGCGGGATGCGCAGATCGGCATTGCCGCGGATGGAAGATGGATCGACGAGAGCGATCTGAACTATACGATCAACGAGCCTGATGCGTATGCGCTGGAAGAAGCGCTGCAATTGAAAGAGAAGAACGGCGGCGAGGTCGTCGTGATGTGCGCCGGTCCGGAGCGGGCGGCGAGCACGCTGCGCGAGGCGCTGGCCAAGGGCGCGGACCGGGCAATTCACATCGAGGCAGAGGATCTGGGCGAGCGCGACACGCTGGGCGTAGCACAGGTGCTAGCGGATGCAGCCCGCGACGAAGCTCCGGATCTGATACTCACCGGACTGCAGTCCGAAGATCTCGGCCTGGGCCAGACCGGCGTGGTGCTGGCGGAGTTGCTGGGTATTCCGCACGCAACGATCATCATGCAGGTAGAGAAGACCGATACGGGACTGCGCGTCAAGCGCGAACTCGAAGACGGCTGGTTTCAGCATGTGGAGATGCCACTGCCCGCGCTGCTGACAATTCAATCGGGCGGCAACAAGCTGCGCTATGCGACGCTGATGGGCATCAAAAAGGCAAAGACGAAAGAGACGAAGACGGTGCAGGCCGCGGCCACTGCAAGTCCCTCGATTACGCTCGAGCGCGTGTACCTGCCGGAGAAGCAGAAGAAGACTGAGATGCTGACCGGAACGCCTGACGAGGTCGCGACCAAACTGGTAGAGAAGCTGAAG
This sequence comes from Acidobacteriales bacterium 59-55, assembly GCA_001897435.1. Taxonomy (GTDB): domain Bacteria; phylum Acidobacteriota; class Terriglobia; order Terriglobales; family Acidobacteriaceae; genus Edaphobacter. The sequence continues at coordinate 266,383 of MKSV01000003.1, forward strand.
TTTGAAGTGAGGGTGATATGAGCGGCGTTCTCGTCGTGATGGAGCAGAGGGGCGGTGTGTGGAATCGCATGAGCTTTGAGGCTCTTGCAGCCGGGCAGCAACTGGCGGCAAAGCTGGGCATGGAGTGCTCGGGAGCGGTGATCGGCGAGGATGTTGATGCGTTTGTCACCGAACTCGCAGGCAAGAAGTTGGCAAAGGTCTTCGCAGTGCAACATGCGTTGCTGAAGGACTACACCTCGGATGGATATGTAGCCGCGCTGAAGTCTTTGGTCAAGCAGGTAGAACCCGCCTATGTGGTGCTGCCGCATACCTACCAGGTGCGCGACTTTGCGCCCGCACTGGCAACGCGCTTTCGGCAGGCGCTGATCAGCGATGTGATTGCGATTCATGACGGCCCGGTCTTTGTACGCCAGTTATTGCAGGGGAAATTAAATGCCGACTACAAGCTGACCGGCGCCGGCCCATGTTTTGTGTCGGTGCAGGCGGGAACATTTCGGGCCGAGGCCGTCGAGGAAGGCGCAGCTGCCGTCGAAAGCTTTGCTCCGCAACTGGAAGCGAGCCAGATTCGCAGCAAGCCGGGCGAGTTGTTCCGCGAAGCAGCGCACACAGTCGATCTCGGTGCCGCTTCCGTCATCGTCTCGGTCGGCCGAGGCATTGGTGAACAGGAGAATATCGGCATCGTCGAAGAGTTGGCTGCCGCCCTCGGCGCGGAACTGGCGGCGTCGCGGCCCATCTGCGACAACGGCTGGCTGCCGATGGAGCGGCAGGTCGGCAGTTCCGGCCAGACGGTCGCGCCCAAACTCTATCTTGCGATCGGCATCTCGGGCGCCATTCAGCATCTGGTTGGCATGAAGGGATCGAAGACCGTCATCGCGATCAACAAGGATGAGAACGCGCCGATCTTTGAGGTAGCGGACTACGGTGTGGTGGGAGATTTATTCGAGGTCGTTCCGGCTTTGACGAAGGCAGTGCTTGCGGCAAAAGGCTAGCGTCGATCTTTCACACAAGGATCCGGATAGACACGCTATGCGGAAACGGGGAGGCGACTATACTGAGGGTGTCCTGTTACCTGCCCTTCTCCCCAGGAAATGCAACGAACAGGTCGATTGCAAGGATCGAGTAGGTTGCTTGCAGGACGCAGTCGATGGATGACCCGATGTCCTATACGACGATTGACGATGCCGCTACCCCGGTTGTGGAGCGGACTGATGATGACCGGGACAACGCCGCCCACGCGGCTCCAGGCAGGCTGCGGGACAAATTCGGCAGGACCATCACCGATCTTCGTGTCTCAATCACCGACCGCTGCAACTTCAAATGCGTCTACTGCCGTACAGGCAACGAGGGCGCGCAGTACGCCGAGCTGTCTATCTCCGACTATCTGAGGATCGTGAGGCGATTCGTCTCGCTGGGAGTGGAAAAGGTCCGGCTGACCGGCGGCGAGCCCCTGCTGCGGTCCGGGCTGATCGAGATGGTCGGCGAACTGGCAAAGATGCGCACGGCCTACATGCCCGATGGAACTCAGGTCTTTGACACTGCGCAATGTCGGCCACTCGACATTGCGTTGACCACCAACGGTCATCTTCTGGAAGAGCTCGCCCAACCCCTCAAGGATGCCGGGCTGAACCGCATCACCGTGAGCATGGACGCCGTCGATGCCGAGACCTTCGCAAAGATCACACGGGTGCCGCGCAGCTTCAATCGGGTGCTGGCCGGCATTCGCCGGGCAAAGGCCGTGGGCCTGGGGCCGGTGAAGGTGAATTGCGTTCTGCTGCGCGGGTTCAACGACGGTCAGATTGAGCCGTTTGCCGAGTTCTCGCGACGCGAGGGCGTCATCGTGCGCTTCATCGAGTTCATGCCGCTTGAGGAAGATCGAAGCTGGAAGCCGGAGACAGTCGTCCGCATGAATGAGATCGTCACCAGACTGAACGCTTACCGACCGCTGGCAGAACTGGCTCCGAATAGCGCAAGTGAGACAGCAAAGCGATTTACCTTCGACGACGGTATAGGCGAGATCGGCATCATCGCACCGGTGTCGCGTCCCTTCTGCGGGCAGTGCAGCCGGGTACGGCTGACGTCGGATGGAAAGATCCGGACTTGCCTTTTCTCGCAGAGCGATCATGATCTTTATGGAGAGATGGCGCGCGGTGGAACCGATGACGAGTTGGATGCGTATATTCGCAGAGTCGTAATGCAAAAAGAGGCACGTCATCACATCGGAGAGCCGGGCTTTCAAAAGCCCTCGCGAAATATGGTTCATATTGGCGGATAACGGCAATTCTCGATACGATGATCCCTTCCGGTATTCCAGTCTGTTTCTTCTAACAGAAGCATCTTTGGCCAGTAATGCGCTCTCTTGAGGGTTCACGTAGTGAGAGACAAGCGGAAGTTTGAAGTCATCGAAAGCCGACAGATGGATCACCTTCGGGTGTTCCACGACGTCGCTCGCTCGCTTACGACAAGCCTGGAGCTGGAGGAGATTCTCGGCGCCATCATGGAGAAGATGGCACAGTTCTTCGGGCCGGAACGATGGTCGATGATGATGGTGGACGAGGCATCGAACGAGCTCTACTACGTGATCGCGGTGGGCGAAAACGCGGAGAGCCTGAAGGGTCTGCGCGTGACGATGGGCGAGGGCGTCGCCGGTTGGGTGGCAGCGACGGGCAATCCGCTGATCGTGCCCGATGTCGCGCTCGACCCGCAATGGTCGAAGTTCGCCGCCAGCCATCCTGATCTGGGAATTCAATCGATCGCCTGCATTCCGGTGCGAGCTGCCGACAAGACGCTGGGCGTCATCCAGTTGCTCAACAGCAAGCTCGATCTGATGTCGGAGTATTCGATATCGTTTCTGCGCATCCTGTGCGACTATGCGGCGATCGCGATCCAGAACGCGAAGTCGGTCACGCTGATCCAGGAGCTGACCATCACCGACGATGTGACCGGACTGTTCAACGCGCGGCACCTGTACACCATGCTGGACGAGCAGGTAGCGACAGGCAGGGTCTTCAGCCTGATGTTCATGGACCTCGACCGTTTTAAATCGGTGAACGACACTCACGGCCACCTGATAGGAAGCCGTCTGCTGGCCGAAGTCGGCAGTCTGCTGAAACGTTCCACCGGTCCGTCAAACGCCGCCTTCCGCTACGGAGGCGACGAGTTCGTGGCGCTGTTTCCCGGCCTGAACAAGGACGCCGGAATAGCGGCCACCATGACCGTGTTTCAGGATATGCAATCGGCTCGCTTCCTCGAAGGAGCGGGCATGTCGCTGAAGCTCTCCGGCAGCTTCGGGCTGGCGACCTATCCGGAAGACGGAAACACTGTGCCGCTGATCCTGCGGTCGGCAGACACGATGATGTACGAGGCGAAAACAACGCGCAACAACATCGCGGTGGCAGGCAAGGGCCTCTTGATGGATCGCGTCGCATTGGCCGGGGTACGGGACGAACGATAGAGTGTGCTCGATTTAGAGCGGTTCTCCAGCGATCTTGGTGATTCGAGCGAAACGCGGATTCCCTTCGGGAATGACAAACCGAAAAAGGCTACGTCGATGACAAACAAAAGCGCTGCACCTGAGAGTATTTCTTAACAAACCCTTCTCGCAAAGGCTCCTAGTCGGGCCGCCGACGTTCGAGCACAAGCGGCCGTTTCGGCTCGGGCTTGATGACATCGCGGTTCTCGGGGGCGACGGGATGGACGCCGAAGTCCCATACGCTGAGATTGATTACCTTGTCGGAGATGACCTCCATCAGCGCATACTCACCGAAGTCGAGCGGTTGGAGCGGGGTGAGCTTCATCCAGTGGCCGCCGGGCAGCACCTCGGATGTCGTTTCGACGACATCTTCCTGCGGCTGGGCGCCGCCAAGCAAACCGATGCGGATGCTGGCAATGTTGCGCACGCCGGTGCGGACATCGGCACGGACGATGACGTAGCGGCTGGCGGCGGAGCCGGCGCTGGGATCGGCCTTGATGGCGCTCGATGCGCCGTGGGTATCGACGGTCAGCGGCGAGCCCCCGGCAGGCGCGACGCTGTCGTCGCCGATGCGGATATAGAAGACAGGCGAAGCGACGTGGAGTTGAACGTAGGACTTCTCCCCTTTGAGCTGCGCGATCTGATGCGGGCTGGAGAGGGGATTGATGACAGCGCGAAGGATATTGTGAGCGGTGTTGCGATTGAGGTCGCTGTCGGACTGGCCAAGCGGGACGAGTTCGGGCACGCCGTGAAAGGTGTCGAGGGCAAGAACGCTGTTCTGTGCGGGGAGACGAAGGTCCTTTGCAACCTCCGGGGTGAGCGAGGCGCGGTCGGCCTCCTCTTTGAGCAGTTCAGGATCGATGGCGGGCGCTCCGGCATCATCGGGATTGGCGCTGGCCTGCGCCGGGTCGTGCTGCTTCTCCCAGCGGTGGGTCGCATCGAAGTCGACGAGCGCTACCGGAACCTCTTCTTCCGCGCCATCGCGCTCCGCGCTGATGTAATGCACCAGGTTGCCGACGATGCGGTAGCTCATAACGATCTGGTAACTACCGTCTTTGAGGAAGAGGCGGGTGCGGCGCGGGGCGTTGGCGGAGTCTGCCGCGGGGAGTGTCTTCTGGGTTCCCTGGACGGCATAGCCGGGCTGCGCCACCAAGAAAAGCTGCGCCGCGAATAAGATCAGCAGTGCCGCGAAGAGAAGCCGAATTGGGGAAAACTTTCTGGGCATACGGTTCGTCTTAAGTCTTAAGGCCGATTTTGACAGTTTAATACCACACCCTTTAGACGCGCCTGAGTGCTGGAAATTGCCGCCTGCATTGGCTTGCGGCATCCGGATGTGCTACACAGGTAAAATGGCGAAAGATTGATGCAGAGCTATCCACAACGCGGAATGAGCACACCCCAGCCGGCAATCTGGCTGCGGATGATCGCAGTCCTCTGCATTGTGATGGTCACCTTCATGAGCGCGGCACAGTCATGCCACACTCATGCGGAGGCATCTTCTCTCCGGCAGAGCTCGCAGCAGCATCACCAGCCTGCTCCTGAGGACCATTGCCCGGTCTGCATGGCGATGCACTCGGCGATTCCGGTGACGGCGCAGGGATCACAAGCGACGATCATCGATGTTGCCCAATACCTGGTTCCCCTTCCAGCAGTGGAAGCACACGGGACGATTCGTTCGTTTGATCTGCAAACCAGGCCTCCTCCATCTGCATAAATGGATTTTCCTGTGCGGCCAATCTTCCAAGGTGAAGGCGAGCCGTTATTCCACGTATGCAACATGATTTGGTCCGCCTGAAGGCTTCACCGGCCGTCGGCTGACCTGGGAGCTTTGGATGTTTTCTCTTCGCACATTTTTTCAAGGAATCCTCGCATTACTCACGCTGGCTTTGATAGCGGGCAGTACCCCTCTACGCGCCGCCCCCATGCAGTCGGCGACTACCGGAAGCCTGAGCGGAACGCTGACTGACTCAACTGGCGCGGCCATTGCCGGCGCCACGGTGACCCTGTCCAGGCCGTCGGGCGATGTTGAGCAAACGACGACCAGCGACCCAAGTGGGCACTATATCTTCACAAATGTTCCCACCCACGCCTACCGGGTCCGCGCGTCGGCCAAGGGATTCGCTACAACGACTCAGAGCGTCGCAATTCGTGCGGGCATGTCGCAGACAACCGACCTGACGCTTGCAGTCGGCGGAGTGACCGACGTTGTCAACGTGGACACCAATACATCGGATCAGGTCGAATCCGATCCGAGTTCGCATACCGACATCGATCAGCAGATGATTGCGCGGATGCCCCTGCCGCAGAGTTCGAGCGGCCTCAGCACCCTGATCACGCTGGCCAGCCCAGGCGTTTCGGCGGACTCGAACGGCATGTTCCATCCGCTCGGCGAGCACTCGGACACGACTTACTCGATCGATGGCCAGCCGGTGAGCGACCAGCAGAGCAAGACGTACTCCAACCAGTTGGACATGAGCGCAATCGCGTCGGTCCAGGTGCTGGACGGCGTGATTCCGCCGGAGTACGGTGACAAGGCTAGCCTGGTGGCGAAGACGACGACCAAGTCCGGGCTGAACAGCAAGGGGCTGCATGGCACACTGACCGCGGGCTATGGCAGCTTCGGATCGCCTTCCCTCGGTGTAACGCTGGCAGCAGGGAGCAAGAACTACGGCGATTTTCTCGCTGTCAATGGATTGAGAAGCGGGCGCTATCTCGACGCGCCGGAGTTTGTGACGCTTCACGATCGCGGCAACGCCGAGAGCTTCTTTAACCGCGCGGACTGGCAGCCTCGAACCTCCGACAGCCTGCAATTGAATCTCTCTGCGGCCCGAAGCTGGTTTCAGCAGCCGAACCAGTTCGACCAGCCGAATCAGGACCAGCGGCAGCAGAACAAGAGCTTCAATGTGTCTCCCATGTGGACGCACATCATCAACGATCATACGGTTTTGAACATGAACACCTATGTACGGCAGGACCGTGTGGGCTACTATCCCAGTAAAGACCCGTTCGATGACAGCCCCGCGACCCTGAGTCAGGGCAGGCGGCTGACCAATGCCGGCATCAAGGCCGATCTCAGCTATGTCCACGGGATTCACAACTTCAAGGCCGGCGTGAACTTCTATCACACGTTTTTGTCCGAGGAGTTTGCGACCGGGCTGACCGATCCTGGCTACAACTCACCGTGCGTGGATGCGAGCGGGGTGCCGGTCGGCGATCCCTCGCTTCGTAGTCCCTCGCAATGCGGCCCTGCAGGCTACGCAATCAATGAGGGCTACTTGCCCGGCCTGGCGAAGTACGACCTGACGCGCGGCGGCACACAGTTTCAGTTCCGCGGGCGCACCGACATCAAGCAGGAAGCCGTGTATCTCGAAGACAACATCGCGTGGCGCAGCTGGAACTTCCTGATCGGCGGCCGAGCGGATAACTACAATGGCCTCAGCTCGCGATCCATGCTTCAGCCTCGAATCGGCATTACCTATACCAATCGACCGACTTCGACGGTGCTGAAGGTGGGGTACAGCAAGCTTTTTCCAACGCCGTACAACGAGAACCTGATCCTCTCCAGTTCGACGGGCAGCGGCGGGCTGGCTGCGAGCGGCGGCGCGTTCGGCGAGACGGCATTGAAACCCGGTAAGCGGAACCAGTTCAATGCAGGGATCGAGCAGGCCATCGGACGATACGCCGTGCTGAGCGCGGACTATTTCTGGAAGTACACCGACCGCGACTTCGACTTCGACGTGCTGTTCAATACGCCGCTGACCTTTCCGATCCAATGGAAAAAGTCGAAGATCGACGGCTTCTCCGCGCGCCTGACCTTGCCGCACCAGCACGGCTTTGACGCCTATGTCGCCCTGGGACACACGCGCGCACGGTTCTTCGGGCCTGAGACCGGAGGCATTCTCTTCAACTCGCCTTTGGAGACGGGGGCGTTCCGCATCGACCACGATCAGGCGTTCGAGCAGACGACCCATGTGCAATACCAGCCGAAGGTCACCTGGCCGTGGGCGGCGCTGACGTGGCGCTTCGACTCGGGCGCGGTTGCCGGCGCGGTGCCGGACTATCAGACCGCCCTGGGATTCACGCCGGACCAGCAGGCACAGATACAGCTTTACTGTGGAACCCAGGTCGCCACGGTAGACCAGCCGATCCGAAGCTGCAGCAGTCCGCGTCAGGGAGCGAATCTGGTGACGATCCCGGCGCCGGGAACCTTCGATCCGGACAAGAATCCACCGCGCGTCGCGGGAAGAAACCTGCTGGATGCATCGCTTGGCTGGGATAACGTGCTGCACCGTATCGCGCCAAGCGATCATGTAAAGACTGACCTGACGCTGACAGCGACCAACCTGACCAACAAGGTTGCGCTGTACAACTTCCTGTCGACGTTCAGCGGCACGCATTTCGTTTCGCCCCGGGCGTTGAGCGCACAAGTAACGTTCAACTTTTAGCGGCTCTGGATAGAGTCGCTGGTGATTCGGGATAAAACGCGGATTCCCTTCGGGAATGACAAATCAAAAGATGACCCAAAACTAGAAGATGGGCGCCGACATAACAGTTGTCGACGCCCATCTTTGTTGCGGCAGTGTTACTGCGCTGCGAGTTGAATGCACTCTTCGAGGACATCGAGCGCGATATTCGCCTCCTCCTCGGTGACGACAAGCGGCGGCGAAAGCCGGATGCTGGTCTCGCCGCAGCCGAGAAAGAGCAGGCCGCGCTCGAAGGCAAGTTCGACGATGCGGTCGCGCATAGGGCCAACCGGGGTGCGGGATCTCTGGTCCTTGACGATCTCGATGCCGATCATCAGGCCGCGCCCGCGGACTTCGCCGACCGTGGGATACTTCGCGACCCAGCCCGACATGCGTTCCAGCATCTTCGCGCCGACGGTGGCAGCGTTCCGCATTCCTTCGCGCTCGATGATGTCCATCGTAGCTAGCGCGGCAGCGATGCAGACGGGATTGCCACCGAAGGTGCTGGCATGGGAGCCGGGAACCCAGTCCATCACGTCGGCCTTCGTCATGCAGATGCCCAGCGGCATGCCCGACGCGATGCCCTTGGCGATGCAAACCATGTCAGGCTGCACGCCGGAGTGCTCGATCGACCACCACTTCCCTGTTCGCCCCGCACCCGCCTGCACCTCGTCGACGATCAGCAGGATGCCGTGACGGTCGCAGATGCGGCGAATCTCCTGCAGGAAGTTGGTGGGTGCAACCACGTATCCGCCCTCGCCCTGAATCGGCTCGAGGATGATGGCGGCAACCTCTTCCGGCGGCAGAATCGTCTTGAACAGCTTCTCTTCGATATACCGCGCGCAGTTCAGGGCAAACTTCTCCTGCTCCTCCGGACCGCCGGTACAGCCGCGATACGCATAGGGATAATTAATGTGGTGGACGCCGGGAACGAAGGGAGCGAAGCGGCGCTTCTGTTGCGGCTTCGAGCCGGTCAGCGAGAGCGCGCCCATGGTGCGTCCGTGAAAGCCGCCGAAAAAGCTGATAATGTTCTGCCGCCCGGTATGGTAGCGGGCCAGCTTCATGGCGCACTCGACCGCCTCGGCGCCGGAGTTGCCGTAGTAGAAGCGGTGGGGTCCAGGCATCGGAGCAACCGCGCTCAGGCGATCGGCCAGCCGGGTCATGTGGTCGTAGTAAAAGTCGGTGCCCGACATGTGAATCAGTTCGGCGGCTTGATCCTGAATCGCCTTGACCACCTCGGGATGACAGTGCCCCGTCGAGTTGACGGCGATGCCTGCGGCGAAGTCGAGAAACTCGTTGCCATCCGCATCTTCCACGCGAATGCCCCGGCCGCGTTTGGCGACCATGGGATAGCTGCGCGTGTAGCTGGGCGAGATCAGGCGATCATCGTCGGCGACGATCTGCTTCGCCAGCGGGCCGGGCAGGGCGGTCTTCAACTTCGGGCCGAATTTGGCATAGGTCTCTTCGCTGACGGTACGGGGCTGCTTCATAGTCTCTGTGGCGGTACTCATTCGAATTCTCCTTGGGGGTGGCAGCGTAGGTGTTTGGCCGTTCCGGCTCGTCTGCGGGTGATGAGACGAGTACTTGCAAGGATGCAGAAGGAAGGGCGGCGCTGGGGCGGGGACTTCGCCGGCTGCGGGAAGGTAGAGCTAGTCGCCGGCGAAGAGACTAGGTCGCGCGCCGCTGGGAAGCAGACGGAGGTACTTGCGCGGCATTGTGCTCTCAATGCGCATCGCGCTCACGGTAGTCGTTTGCGTTTCCATGAAATGCCTTTGCTTATAAGTATAGCTCCGTGCCCAATTCCGGGGCCACACCGTTAGGATAGGAAGGTGCCCAACGCCAGCAGACAGGCTTCCCCCAATCGCGCATGGATTTTGATTGCGTTCGCCTGCGTCTATCTCTTCTGGGGTTCAACTTTCCTGGCCATACGCTATGGTCTGGAGGAACTGCCGCCATTTGTCATCGCGAGTACGCGGTTTCTCCTTTCCGGGTCGATCCTGCTTGCAGTCTGCGCGATTCGCGGCATGAGGATGTGGCCCAGCGCGCGCGAGTTTGGAATGCTCGCGATAATCGGGGTGCTCATGCTCGGCTGCGGAAACAGCGCCATCCTCTGGTCGGAGCTCTATCTTTCCACCGGCCTGGTATCCCTGCTGGTCGCCAGCATTCCCCTGTTTGCCGCCTTGATCGAGGTATTTCTCCCGAACGGGGAGGGATTGCCCATGCGCGGCTGGATCGGCGTCGCCATCGGTTTGATCGGATTGGCCTTTCTGGTCTTGCCGGGACTTCGCCACAGCCTCCAGGGCGACTCGCGACAGATCATCGCCACGGCAGTCATTCTAGGCGGATCTTTCTGCTGGACGGCCGGTTCCGTCATCTCGCGTCGCTCCACGATTCGCATCAGCGGATTCGCAGCCGCGGGCTGGCAGATGTTCTTCGGCGGCATCTTCAACACCGGCCTCATGTTCGCTGCAGGCGGCTACCATGGCTCGCACTGGGGTCTGGAGGCCTGGACCTCACTCCTCTACCTGGTGACCTTCGGCTCCTTGATCGGATACACGGCCTACATCTATCTGCTTAACAATGTGGCTGTCTCCAAGGTGACGACCTACGCCTACGTCAACCCGGTGATCGCCGTGATCCTCGGGGCAATCTTCCTTAGCGAGCGTTTCGTCCTGGTGGAGTACATCGGGATGGCATCGATCCTGCTTGCGGTCTTCCTGGTCACAGGCTCGAAGCTGAAGACGGGCGCGGTCCCCGCCGAGGTCAGAGACATCGCCGTCGGACGCAAGTCTTGAGGTAACAGCGGTGCCCCTTCCTGCTCGGCAATAGACTGTCGTTCAGGATAAAGTCATCCATGATTTGATTCTTCTATAAGGAGCGAGGGCCATGGTCCTGCTTTGGAAGTACTTTGCTCTTGGATTCAGCGCCCTGCTTCCGGTCGTCAACCCGCTGGGATCGGCCCTGGTCTTTCTGGGCCTGGTAGGCGTGGTGCCACCGAAGGTCTATCGCTCGCTGGCGCGCCGAATCGCCATCAACACCATCCTCTTCTTTATCGTCATCGAACTGGTTGGCTCCGCTCTGCTCAGTTTCTTCGGCATCTCGCTGCCCATCGTGCAGATATCGGGCGGCCTGGTACTGGCGGCCATGGGCTGGTCGCTTTTGAACCAGAAGGACCCGCAAACCGCCGATGAAGCCCGCACGGAGGTGCAAAGCGATCCCGAAGCCAAGACCCACAGGCTGGAGCAGGGAACGTTCTATCCGCTCACCTTTCCCGTCAGTGTCGATCCCGGCTCTATCGTCGTCATGCTGACACTGAGTGCCCACGCCTCCAAAAAGAGTCTCAGCGACAATGCGCTCTCACACGCCGGACTGCTGCTTGCCGTCGTCTTGCTCAGCGTGCTCATCTATATCTGCTACGCCTACGCGCCGCAGATCACGAGCCGCATCTCTCCCTCGACCGCCCATGGCATCCTCCGGGTCGTCGCATTCATCCTGCTCTGCATCGGCGTTCAGATCGCCTGGAACGGCGCGGACGCGCTGCTCTCAACGCTACTTCGCCACGGATAGCTCCGGAACAGCGATTCAGAAGGCGTCGGGAACCGAATCAGCCGCCCCAAGGACTTCTCGGATTCCTCCATCCCGGCGCAGCAGGAACGTCGTCAGCCCGAACTCGTCTGTCCGGTAGAGCCGCGTATGGGCGGCCGCGATCCGGTCAATCACCGTCTCCTTCGGATGCCCGAAGGTATTGCCCCTGCCCACCGAGATCACCGCGTCGCGGGGTGCCGCCTCGGCAAAAAACCGAGGCGTTGTCGAACTATTGCTGCCATGATGCCCTACCTTCAGCAGCGTCACCGGCTTCAGCCTGCCATCGGCCACCATCGCCTGCTCGCTGGGAGCCTCCGCATCTCCTTCGAGTAGCGCCGAAGCCTTGCCATACTGCAATCGCAGCACCAGCGAGTCATTATTCGCTGGTGTGCCGTCATTTCTGTAATTCGCCTCCGGAGCCAGCACGGAGACCTCCGTCCCGGCCCACGTCATCTTCTCCCCCGCGTGAAAGTGCCGCACTACCACGCCAAGCTCCTTCGCCTCGGCCAGCAAATCCCGGTAAGCCTCCGAATCCGGATCGATCCCGACCCATAACTCCCGCGGGAGAAAGTCGCGCAGGATCGCCGGCATCCCGCCCATGTGATCGCTGTGAGCATGGCTCAGGACGATCACGTCCAGCCGCCGAATCCGCCGCGACCAGAGATATGGTGCGACCACCTCCTCCCCCACGTCGAATCCGCTGGCCACCGCCGCAGCCTCAGACGGCCCGCCCACAGGCCCGCCCGCATCCACCAACATTGTCTTCCCCTCGGGGCTGACCACCAGCAGCGAGTCTCCCTGTCCCACGTCAATCGCCGTCACTTCCATGGATCCCGGCAAAATCAACGGCGACTCCGGCCAAAGCACCATCACAGCAATCAACGGCAGCATTGCCGCCGCAAACCATGCCCATCCCCGCGAACGCCGCACCGCCCAGCAGCAGAAGAACCACGCCGCCACCGCCAGCAGAGACACCCACCAGACCGGCCCCGGAACCCGCAGATCCGCTGCTCGAATCTGACTCACACGGCCGATCACGGCGGTAATCCCATGCAGCAGGCCCGCCGTCGCCGCCCCCGGAATCAGCGCCAGCCACGGGCTCGCCAGCGACGCGCAAAACGTTACCACGGCGACCGGAGCCAGCACCGCGACCAGCGGCACGCTCAGCATATTCGCGGGCAGCGCAAACACCGTCGCGCGATGAAAGTAGACGGCCATCGGCAGCACCATCACCGATTCCACCACGATGCCAATCAGCGCCAGTTCCAGGGCCCAGAGTCCCCACCGCGCCACAAATGCCGGAACACCTCGTGCCCATCGCCCCAACAGATCGGCCAATGCCTCGCCCCAGAGCCGCAACATGACGCGAAACTGCGCTACCGGCGGTCGCAGCCGCACGTCCTGCCACTCGTCCCATAGACGTCGCGACGCCCTCGCATAATCTCCCGGCCCCCGCTCCCACAGCGGAACCGCAATGCCGCCAATGGCAACGATGGCCAGAAATGTCATCTGGAAGCTCGCCTCGAACAGGCTCCCCGGCGACCACACCAGCACCGCGAGCGCCGCCGCGCCCAGCGCATTCAGCACGTTCCGGTCGCGCGACATCAACCGCGCAACAAGGAAGATCGCGACCATCCACAAGGCTCGTTGCACCGGGACCCCGAACCCGGTCAGCAGCGCATAGCCCGCCGTCAGCGCAATGGTCAGCAGCGTGGCCAGCCACTCGCGCAGCCGCAGCCGCCGCGCCATCCAGAAGATCAGCCCCGCCAGCAGCGCCACATGCATCCCCGAGACTACAAACAGGTGAAACGAGCCCGTCCGTTCGAACCCCAGCCGCAGCGCCCGGTTCAAACCCATGCGGTCGCCGAAGAGCATGGCGTTCAGCATCCCGGCATCGTCCGCGCTCAGCCGCAGAACCGCGGGCATCCGCCGATTTGCGCTCGACCGCACGTACCCCGAGAGCCTGCCCTCAGCCCAGGTCTGCGCCGCGAATACCCTGCACTGTGAACTCCGCGCGCCTTCGCCCAGCAGCGCCACTTTGCTGGCCTTGACCGTCGCATGAACTCCCAACCCCTGCGCCAGCAGGTAGTCCCCATACTGCCAGGCTCCGGGATCGCGATATCGCTCCGGCACCTTCAATCGCATCGGAGCCTCGAGCACATCGCCGCACTTCAACGCAGACAGCCCCGGTCCGTCTTCGAGCACCGTGACCCGAACTCCACCCGGCACCGGAACCATGCGCGACATATCGGGAGTCAGGTACTCGACCGCCTCCACCTGCAGGTCCACCGAGACCGCATCCGCGGCATCCGGCTCCTTCTCCATCCACCACGCAGGATCGTTGTCGCGGTCCGTCGGCTTTGCCCGGGGCGGCAGCTCCCGCACCCGAACGACGCGGCCCCGGACCTGCCTGCTCAGCCCGTCAGCGTAGCTCCGCAAGGCTGTCTGCGGCAGGGGAAACGGCTGCACCTCGGCGCACCACATTCCCACCACCATCCAGATTGCGGCCACCGGTAGAACCGCAACCCGAAGCGACCGGCGAAGCCCAACCAGAGCCAGCACCGCGAGCCCGGCCAGAGCAATCAACAGCACCACCGCTGGCTGGCGATTCCGTGCCATCACTTCGCCCAGCGCGAACCACACCGCTGCAGCCAGCAGGGGAGCCCGGCCAAACCGCAGCCGCTCGACCCCGGTCGCCGCCCACAGCTCCGGATTCGGTTTCTCGCGCGCTTTGTCAGCTTGTGAAACTCTGCTCACTGACCGCATTGGCCGTCCAATTTACCGCGTCAAGATCGCTGCAACACCGCGACGGTTTCCTGATGAAACGTCTGCGGAAACAGATCGACAAGATGTAACTCGCTGATTCTGTAGCCGAAGTCTACCATCGCCTTCAAATCTCGCCCCAGCGTGACCGGATCGCAGGAGACATAGACCAGCTCCCGCGCCTGCACACGCCCCAGCAGCGCGCAGACCTCCGCGCCCACCCCAGCTCGCGGCGGGTCCATCACCACCAGTTCGGGCCGCTCCCTCTGCACGACTGCGCCGCGCAGAAACTCTACCGTCGTCGTCGACACGGCACGCCTGCCGGTGCCTTTGAACGTCTTCGCCAGATCGTCCGCCGCAGCTTCCACCGCAACCACCTCGTCGAACCCTGCCTTCAACGCCCACGAAAACAGGCCCACTCCCGCATAGAGATCCCACGCCAGAGCTCCCCGGCGATCGGCGGCCACCAACCGCACCAGTTCATCCACCAGAAAGCGGTTCACTTGAAAGAACCCTCCGCGGCTCACCCAATACTTCTCTCCAGCCGCCCGATAACTTAGCCCCTCGGCTCCCCACGCCGCAATCGCTCGCGGCCTTTCCACGCGGCGCGGACCCTCTGCCCGCAGCATCATTACGCCGGCTCCGGTCAATTCCGGCACCAGCCCGCGCAGACGCTCGCAAAAGAGATCGAATCCCCCCACCTGCCGCTGTCGCACAAACACCGTCATCTGCAACGCGCTCTCATCCCGCGTCGTAAAGAACTCGACCTCGACCACCGTTCTTATCCATCGTGCGGTCTTATCATCCTCAGCCAGCCTCAACAGTGCCGTCGCTGCTCGCCACAACAGCGGCGCTGCAATCGGGCATTCCGTCACGGAGAGAAAATCATTCGATCCGCGGCGCAGGTATCCCACGCGCAACCTGCCCCCCACCTCCGTCACACGAAGCCGTATGCGATTGCGATACCCCCACGGCTCGCCTGCATGAACATGGATCTCCGGCAAGTCTGCAAGGCCGGCACGCTCCATCGTCTCCTGCAAGACGGCCGCTTTCAAATCGAGCTGCGCCTTATAGCTCGCATGTTGAAGATGGCAGCCGCCGCACTCTCCAAAGTGCGCACATCCCGGCATTGCCCGGTCGCTTGACGGCTCCAGAACTTGCACCAACTCCGCATCTGCGAACCCACCCTTGCTCTCTTCCAGCCGAGCCTCGACCGACTCTCCCGGCAGCGTAAACGGAACAAACACGGCTCTTCCCGCGCTCTCGCCCTCAGCCTGATGAGCCAGCCCCATTCCGCCGTAAACTATCTTTTCAATTCGTAACTTCATTCGTTACTTTCATTGCCGGATGCCGCAGCGCCTTATTCATGGCTCATATAAAAAAGGCTCAGTCGCGGCAACTTCCGAGCCTCCAGCAATCGCTTCTGCAAAAACTGCTGCTGCACCTGCTTGATCTGCACCGCCTGCATCTTTCCCTTGTAGGGAGCGAGTTCCCGCGCAGCCTGCTCCCGTAACCCAACCAACTCTGCTTCGGGAGCAGCCGTCAGCAATGCCGCAAACAACTTCTCCTCGAGCACCGTCAGCGTTCGGTCCAGTTCTTCGAGCGGCATCACCGGCTCGGCGGCCAGTCCCAGAGCCAGCGACCGCAGCCGAGCCGCCACCTCTGCCGCTACTGCATCCGCCGGTGCTCCCAGCTTCGCCGCCTCCACCGCCGCAGCATTCGCCTCCAGATACCGTCCAACCCGCTCGACCTCAAATCCGCTCTCGGCCGCAGCCGCGCTCTCCGTCGTCGATGCTCCGATCGCCGCCTCCCGCGCCTGCTCCACCGCCTCCATCACGCTCTGTGCGCACCACGCCAGCCCATTGACCTTGCGCACCCGGCCCGCAAAGCGCAGCTTCTTCGCGTCATGCTTGTCAAAGGCATTGTCGATGCCGCGCAGCACCGCCTCCAGCGGAACGCCTGCCTCGCGCCAGGTCTCGATCAGCGCCCAATCGAGCGTAGACAACATCAACAGCGACCCGCGCCGCTGCTGAAACCGCTCCTCGATCTCCGTAAAATAATTGAAATAATTCTGCATCTAGGAATTGCTGTTCCGGGACTGGCTGTTCTGAGACTGACTGCCTTGCACCTGCCTGTTCTCGACCGCCAGCGGCCCCCGCTTCTTGTGCCGGTCGAGATTGCGCTCATAGACGATGCGCAAGCCGGTCAACGTCAGCATCTCATCGACCGCGCCAATATACTTCGACCCTTCGGCGATCAACTGGGCCAAGCCGCCGGTCGCAACCGTCTTCGTCTCCGGCCCCATCTCCGCGATCATCCGCTCCAGGATGCCGTCCACCAGCCCGATATAACCGTAGTACAGGCCGATCTGGATGTTGTCGACCGTGCCTGTCCCGATCACCTTCACCGGCTTCTTTACGTTGATTCGCGGCAGCCGTGCCGCCCGCGAAAACAACGCCTCGGCCGAGATGCCCAGCCCCGGAGCAATGGCGCCGCCCAGAAACTCGCCCTTCTTCGAGATCACGTCGAAGGTCGTCGCCGTGCCCATGTCCACCACGATCGTCGGCCCGCCAAAGCGCTCGAACGCGGCGACGCAGTTCACAATCCGGTCCGCTCCTACCTCCGTAGGATTGTCGGTCAGCACGGGAAGCCCCGTCCGAACCCCCGGCTCGATAAATACCGGTTTCACCCGAAAATAGATCTCGCAGACCTGCCGCAGCGTCGAGTCCAGCGGTGGCACCACCGACGAGACCGCGATTCCATCCACTACGCCGATCTCCAGCCCTCTCAGCCCGAACAGGCTTCGCAGCAGCATGCCGAACTCATCCACCGTCTGCTTCGCCGGAGTCGTAATCCTCCAGTTAGCAACCAGTTCTGTAGCCGCAGCGGTACTCGCATCCGCCAGCCGGTACAGCCCGAGCACCGTATTCGTATTGCCGACATCCATCACCAAGAGCATCGCCGTCTCGCCTCGCTACCGTTCCCGAACCCCGCCGGAGAGCACTGTGTGCGTCACGCCATCGTCTCCGTTCACAAGCAGAAATCCACGCTCATCGAGCCCTGCTGTCACGCCAGTATAGCCGCCTGCTTCGTCCACTCTCACCTGCTTGCCAACCACCCAGCTCGAAGCCTCTGCGAATCTTTCCAGCAAACCGCTCGCGGCAGTCTCGCCGCGATATTCCCATACCAGAGACGCAATCTCCTCATCGAGCGACCGCAGCAGCGCGGCCAGCAGCGCCTCTCGCGGAATCTCGTTGCCGCTCTCCATCCGCAGCGATGTAGCTAATGCTGCAAGCTCCGCCGGGAATGCACCATGATTCACGTTGATGCCTACACCGATCACCCCATACCGCAGCAGCGCCCTATCGTCATCCCGAGCGGCGGCCACGGCGGTCTCCACCAGAATTCCTCCGCACTTGCGGCCACCAAGCAGCAGATCATTGGGCCAGCGAATATCCGCCGCCAGCCCCGTCACCTCGACAACCGCAGACCGCGCTGCCAGTCCCGTGGCCAGAGAGAGCCACAGCGCCATCGTCATTGGCAGCGATGGAGCGATTAGAACGCTGACATACAACCCGTCGCCGGCCGCCGAATGCCAGCCGTGGCCGCCGCGTCCGCGCCCCGCCGTCTGCTCATCCGCAACCCAGACGCCGACTCGCGCCCCAGACTGTGCCGCCTCCAGCGCCAGAGCGTTTGTCGATCCCACGGAAGCGAAGTGCAGCACCCGCCCGGCAAACGCAGTTCCGGCGATCCCCGCCTCGACCGCCGTTACATCAAACACGCTGCTCTCAGTAGACATCCGCAGTGATCTTCATGCTCAGGTCCACGGCCACGGCCGAGTGCGTCAGCGCGCCCACCGAGATGAAATCCACGCCAGCCAGCGCATAGTCCCGCACCGTCTTCAGATTCATATTGCCCGAAGCCTCAATCGGAGCACCCGGCAGCGCCGCGCGAATCTGTTTGACTGCCTTCTTCACCACCGCGGGCTTCATATTGTCGAGCAGAATCGACTCCGCGCCTCCTGCGATGGCCTGCTCCAGCTCCGCCTGGCTGCGCACCTCGACCTGCACAATCTGGCCCGCCTTCCGTCCCTTCAGAGCTCGTTCCAGCGTCGCCGGCAGGCCCCCGCCCAGAGAGATATGGTTGTTCTTGATCAGGATTCCATCCTGCAAATCGAGGCGGTGATTCACGCCGCCTCCGCAGCAGACCGCGTATTTGTCCAGCGCCCGCAGCCCGGGAATGGTTTTGCGCGTATCCAGAATCTTCGCCTTGGTCCCGGCAATGGCCTTCACAAACTGGTTGGTCAATGTCGCGATGCCGCTCATCCGTTGCATCAGGTTCAGGGTTACGCGCTCGCACGAGAGAATCGCCGAGGCATTGTGACGGATGACCGCCAGCGACTGCCCCTTCTTCACCCGTACACCGTCGAAGATCTCCGGATGGCTCACCACCTGAAACCGTCCCAGCGGCGAGCCGGAGGCAGCCGACATCTTCGAGAAGACATCGAGGATCACCGGGATGCACCCCAGCCCCGACACCACGCAGTCCTCCCGTGCAATAATCGTGCCCGAAGCCCGCAATCCCTTGTCGATGGTCAACGCCGTCGTTACATCATTAGCAACTTTATCTTCGGCCAGCGCTGCCTCTAGAATCGTCCGTATCCGCTTGCTCTTCCAGTCCATTCTGTAATCCTAAACCTGTAGCCCGTATTCCTTGTCAGCACACCGAGTGACCCCGTTATGCTCATGCCTCTCAGCCGCCAACTCGCCTATCTCTTCCTCCTCGCCATCCCCATCGCATGCACCTCCTGGACCATCACCCATGAAGAGCTCTTTCGCGAGCCCCGCGACTGGTGCAAGGGCAAAAGCGAAAACTGCCGCCCCATCCTCATCCGGAAATTCTTCTACCTCTTTACCTGCGAGTACTGCTTCAGCCACTACATCGCCGCCTTCTTCCTTCTGATCACCCAGTTCCAGATGCTCTACACCGGCTGGCGCGGCTACCTGATCGCCTGGTTCGCCCTGGTCTGGGTCGCCAACATCTATATGAGCCTGTTCAACCGCATCCGGCTCGACATCA
Organism: Acidobacteriales bacterium 59-55; assembly: GCA_001897435.1. Lineage (GTDB taxonomy): Bacteria > Acidobacteriota > Terriglobia > Terriglobales > Acidobacteriaceae > Edaphobacter. The sequence continues at coordinate 285,742 of MKSV01000003.1, forward strand.
AGCACGAGAATGTAGCCATCGCCACCGACCAGATCATCAAGGAAAAGGTCGACTCGCAGCCCTGAACAAGGTTTGTCCACAGACCGCCTACGCCGGAGGCAATGCCTCCAACGCGGCCTTCGCCTTGTCATACAGCATCTTCGTCTCGGCCGCCTGCTTCTTCAGCCCCTCGACAATGTGCGCCGGAGCCTTCGCCATAAAGGCCTCATTGCCCAACTGCCGCTCCGCCGCGGTCAATCCCTTCTCCAGCTTGGCAAGGTCCTTCGTCAGCCGTTCCCGCTCCGCAGAGACGTCGATCTGCCGCTCATACACCACGGCCACATCGAAGCCGGAGGTGCTTCGCGCGTTGCTGCCGGTGAGCGGCTCGGCGACAAACGCGACCGAAGCCACCCTTGCCAGCCGCGCCAGCATATCCGCATTCGCGTCCGCCAGCGCCAGCACCCGATTCTCCGCATGGAGCTGTATCGGCGCAGCCTCTTTCTCCGGAACGCCCATCTCTTTGCGCAGGCCGCGCACCGTCACGATCAACTCCTGCAATGTCCCCATCGCCGCTACCGAAGCCGCATCCGAAGGAAAGTCGTCGGCCTGCGGATACCGCGTCAGCGCAATTGACTTCGTCGGAGGCTTGCCTTCGTAGAGCGCATTCCACAACTCCTCCGTCAGGAACGGCATAAAGGGACTCAGCAGACGCAGCGCCGCCTCAAACACACCCACCAGAGAAGCCAGCGAGACCGCTGTTGCCGCATTCTTCGCCGAACCCTCGCTAAACTCCAGCCGCAGCTTCACCAGTTCGAGATACCAGTCGCAGAACTCGCCCCAGAAAAACTGATACACCGCAGCGGCGGCCTCGTCAAAACGATAGTCGGCCAGGGCATGGTCGACTTCAGCGCTCACCGCGCTCAACCGTCCGAAGATCCACCGAGTCTCCAGAGGAGTTTCATGCGGCAACTCTGTCACCTTGTCGCCAACCGCGAGCATCGACATGCTGTAGCCAGCCTCTTTGGCCCGCTCCACCTGCATGAATAGGAACCGCGCCGCATTCCATATCTTGTTGGCGAACGCGCGGTAGCCGTCGGTACGCTCCTCGCTAAAGGCAATATCCGTGCCCGGACTCGCCATGCTGGCCAGCGTGAACCGCACCGCGTCCGTGCCGTACTTTTTGACGACCTCGATCGGGTCGATGACATTGCCCTTGGTCTTCGACATCTTCTGCCGGTCGGCGTCGCGAACCAGCGCATGGATGTAGACCTCGCGAAACGGCACCGCATCCTTCAACTCGCGTTTGCTGCCATCCGGCATCGGCACGTCCAGCATGAAGTGGCAGCCCAGCATAATCATCCGCGCCACCCAGAAGAACAAAATATCGAAGCCCGTCACCAGCAGTCCGGTCGGATAGAACGCAGCCAGATCGGGCGTACTCTCAGGCCAGCCGAAGACGGTGAAGGGAAGCAGGCCTGACGAAAACCACGTATCCAAAACGTCTGTCTCCTGCACGATCTCCTTCGACTGACAGTGCTCGCAGACATGTGGCGTCTCCCGCGCAACCGTAATCTTCGCGCACGACGAGCAATGCCATGCAGGAATCCGATGTCCCCACCAAAGCTGCCGCGAGATGCACCAGTCATGGATGTTCTTCATCCACTCGTCATAGGTCTTGCGGTACTGGTCGGGTGTGAACCGGATGTATCCCTTGTCCACCGCCTCGATGGCCTTGTCCGCCAGCGGCTGAATCTTGACGAACCACTGCTGCGAGAGCCGCGGCTCGATCACCACGCCGCTGCGCTGGCTGACTCCGATGGCCAGCGTGTGGTCCTTGATGTCGACCAGCAAGCCCAGTTCCTTCAGGTCTTCGACGATCTTCGTTCGCGCCGCATAGCGGTCGAGCCCGTGATACGGCGACCCGGGCAGCAGCACATGCGCCGTCTCATCGAGAATCGTCAGATTCGGTAGGTTATGTCTCTGCCCGATAGCGAAGTCGTTCGGATCGTGCGCCGGAGTGACCTTCACCGCGCCGGTGCCGAACTCCGGCTTGGCCCAGTCATCTGCCAGGATAGGAATCTCGCGGTCCGCGCCGCCGTTCACGCCGCTCAGCGGCAGCCGGACCAGTTTGCCCTGCGCTGCAAGGTAGCGTTCATCGTCGGGATTTACCGCAACAGCCGTGTCTCCCAGCATCGTCTCCGGCCGCGTCGTTGCTACGACGATAGAACCCGAACCGTCGGCGAACGGGTAGCGGATGTGATAGATCTTCCCGGCCCGCTCCTCGTGCTCCACTTCAAGGTCGCTCACCGCTGTCTGAATCGCCGGGTCCCAGTTGACGATGTAAGCCCCGCGATAGATCAGCCCCTGCTCGTGCAGGCGAACGAACGCTTCTTTCACCGCAACACTCAAGCGCTCGTCCATGGTGAAGTACTCGCGGCCCCAGTCGACGCTGGCTCCCAGCCGCTTCATCTGGTCGAGGATGGCTCCACCATACACGCCCTTCCACTCCCACACCCGCTCGACGAACGCCGACCGGCCCAACTCCTTCCGTTTCTTTCCCTCGGAGGCGAGCTGCCGTTCCACCATCATCTGCGTGGCGATCCCGGCGTGGTCCGTTCCCGGGACCCACATCGCCACCTCGCCCGACATCCGGTGCCACCGCGTAAGGATGTCCATCTCCGTCTGGTTGAGCATGTGGCCCATGTGTAGCCGACCGGTCACATTGGGCGGCGGCAGCAGCATGGTGAACTTCCTGACGCCCTCCTGCGTACCCTCAGCAGTGGCGACATCAAACAGGCGCTCGCGCACCCAATACTCCGCCCAGCGCTCTTCAATCACGGACGGGTCATATGCTTTCGGCAGTTCGTGGCTCATGTCCCTTAAGCCTAGCATCGACGGGGTTCTACGCATTTCGCGAATATTCCCGGATCACGCGTCGGCCCTGCGCCGTACACTATCCCCACGAGGTCATTTTCATGCCCAGATCGCTCCTCGCCCTCGCCCTTCTCCTCCTGATCGTCACACCTGTCGCTCTTGCCGATCAGGACCGTGCCAGCTTCAGCAGCGACATCACCGTCTCCGAGGGTGATGTCGCAGGCAACGTTGCCTGTGCCTTCTGCTCGGTCTACGTGCATGGCGAAGTCAGGGGCAACGTTGCCGTGTTTTTCGGCAATATCAAGGTCGATTCTTCACGTGGGATCGCGGGGAACGTGGCGATGCTGGGTGGGGACCTGGACCTGGCCAGCGATGCGCAGGTCGGCGGCAATGTGGCCATTGCCGGAGGCAACACCAACCTCGCTCCCACCGCGGAGATTCACGGCAACCGTGCCGTACTGCCTGGGCGTCTCTGGGCGCTGATTCCTTTTGCTCCTCTACTCATCCTTATCGGGATCATCTGGCTGATCGTCTATCTGGTACGCCGCAACCGTTACCAGTTCCCGGTCTACCCCAACGGTCGCGGCCTATAGGTAGTTGAATATAAACACCTTAGTCCTTAGCCACCTCCCTATAAAGACAGGCGCGGCCAGATCCGGCGCGGCCTTCGTATATACTCAAAGGGTTGTACAAAAGCAGCACTTCGTTAGGAACACCAATGCCAAAGTTGAAGACACACAGCGGCGCCGCAAAGCGCTTCAAGAAGACCGGTACGGGCAAATTCAAGCGCGGCCAGTCGAAGATGCGCCATATCCTCACCTCCAAGAAGACCAAGACCAAGCGTCACCTGCGCTCGATCACCCTGGTCTCCGAGGCGGATTCGGCCAAAGTCGCACGCATGATTCCCTACGCCTGAGATTCAGGCAGGAAGTCGTCGGTTTTTCAGATCGAGCCGCTCAAAGTTTGCTGAAAAGCAACCGGAGCAAAGGGCCAGCAAAGCGTTCCGGCCCCTGGACCAGCAAAATGCGAGTCCACCGAGATCTGGAGTTGCATAGCGAGTGAAGAGGCCACCTTACCTCCAGCCGCTCAAACGATGTACGCAAAAGGAGATGCACCATGCCCCGTGTAAAACGGAGTACAAAACGCAATGACCGGCGCAAGAAGATTCTCAAGCGCGCCAGCGGTTACTTCCTCACCAAATCCAAGCTCTACCAGGCAGCGCAGGAGGCCGTCGAGCGCGGACTCATGTTCGCCTACACCGGCCGCAAACAGAAGAAGCGCCAGTTCCGCGCCCTCTGGATCGTCCGCATCAACGCGGCCTGCCGCATCAATGGCATGAGCTACTCGACCTTCATCAACGGCCTCAAGCTGGCCGGCAACGGCCTCGATCGCAAGATCCTTGCCGACATCGCCGCCAACGACGCCGCCGGGTTCGCCGCTCTCGCCGAGCAGGCCAAGGGTGCCCTGAAGGCAGCCAAGGACGCACGCGCGGCAACTGCTGCATAAAGACCTGCCGACAGGTAATGGAAGAGGCACGGCTTAGGCCGTGCCTCTTGCTTTTTACAAATCGCCTCTCTTCAATCGACTATCCTAGGCACATGCCCACCGATTCAGGAACCACGCCGGGACTGGACTTCCGCACACCGGATGAGCCGTTTACGGGCAAGGCTCCCTTCGAGTCCTGGGGCCGCTATCCGAACTACAACGCCAACGTGGTTCGCCTGCACTGGCAGAGCGACTATCCCGCCGTCGCCAGCGGGATGCACAACGGCGTTCTGCCCGTCGGCATGGGCCGCAGCTACGGCGACGTCTGCCTGCTCAGGGACGGTAACCTGCTTGACACTACCGGCCTGAACCGGCTCATCGACTTCGATCCCGAGACCGGACTGCTCACCGCCGAGGCAGGAACGACGCTGGCACAGATCCTCGACTTCACGGTTCCGCGAGGCTTCTTCCTTCCGGTCACGCCCGGCACCGGGCAGGTGACCCTGGGCGGAGCCATTGCCAACGATGTTCACGGCAGAAATCACCGCACCGCCGGGACCTTCGGCTGCCATGTCACGCAGTTCGAGCTGCTCCGCTCCGACGGCGAGCAGAAGCTCTGCTCTCACACCGAAAATCCTGACTTCTACGCCGCGACCATCGGCGGACTTGGCCTCACCGGGCTGATCTCGTGGGCGCAGCTAAGGCTCAGGCCCATCGTCTCGCGCCGGATCGACTACGAGGGCATCCAGTTCCACGGCATCGGCGAGTTCCTCGATCTCGTGCAGCAGAGCCGGGACACTGAGTACACCGCAAGCTGGATCGACTGCGCCTCCACAGGCAGGAACTTCGCTCGCGGAGTCTTCATGCAGGGCGACCACTCGACAAAGAGAGACGACCTCAGGCCTTCGTCCGATGCGAAGCTGGCCTTTCCCTTTAACGTTCCCGGCTTCGCGCTCAATCGCCTCACGTCCCGATTGGCCAATGCCGCGCTCTTTCACAAGCAGATGCACGAGCGTGTCGTCTCCGAACAGGACTACCGGGCCTTCTTCTATCCGCTCGACAAGGTGCTCCGCTGGAACCGCATGTACGGCAAGCGCGGCCTGCTCCAGTTCCAGTGCGTGATTCCCGAGGACAACGCGCGCGACGGCATCACGGCCATTCTCAAGGAGATCGCAAAGTCCGGGATGGCCAGCTTTCTCGCGGCGCTGGGGGTCTTCGGCGATGTGCAGTCACCCGGCCTGATGAGCTTCCCGCTGCCGGGAATTACGCTGGCGCTCGACTTCCCCATCAAGCCGGAGAAAAGCTTTGCTCTCTTCGGGCGGCTGGGAGAGATGACCCGCGAGCTCGGCGGCCGCCTCTATCCGGCCAAGGACGCGACCATGACCGCGGCACAGTTTCAATCGTTCTATCCGCAATGGCAGCAGCTTGCGCGCTATCGCGATCCCCAACTCACCTCCAGCTTCTGGGAGCGAGTGACCCCAAATTCTTAAATCGAATCGACCAGACCTATGAGTAACACCGACACCGATACAGCACCTCGCAAGATTCTCGTTCTTGGCGCAACCTCCGGCATTGCCGAGGCCACATGCCGCATCTGGGCCGCAGAAGGCGCCCGGCTCTTCCTTGTGGCGCGCAACGCAGAGAGGCTGGCCGCGGTGGCCGCCGACCTGCGGACGCGCGGCGCCAGCTACGTCGATACGGCGGTCGCCGACCTCGACGACACCGACCGTCACCCGGCGCTGCTGGCCCATGCTGTCAACTCGCTGACCGGAATGGATATCGCCTATCTTGCCCACGGCATTCTGGGCGACCAGGCCAAGGCCGAGCAGGACTTCAACGCTGCCGCGCAGATCATCTATACCGACTTCATGGCTCCAGTCTCGCTGCTGACCTGGCTGGCCAACTTCTGCGTCCAGCGCCACGCGGGCACGCTAGCCGTCATCTCTTCGGTCGCAGGCGACCGGGGACGGAGGTCCAACTATCTTTACGGCTCGGCCAAGGCCGGCCTGTCGGAATTTCTAAGCGGGCTGCGCAACCGGGTGGATCGCGAGGGCGTCACCGTACTCACCATCAAGCCCGGTCCGGTGAAGACAGCCATGACCTTCGGCGTCAAAGGCAGCTATCGGTTCGCCGACGCCGACGCGGTGGCCGCTTCGATCGCCAGGGCTATCGACAAACAGCGGGATGTTCTCTACGTGCCGTTCCGCTGGCAGCCGATCATGTTCGTTCTTCGGCATCTTCCGGAGCGCGTCTTCAAGAAACTCAGTCTGTAATGCCATTCATACCGGTGTAAATACGGGTGCAAAACAAGGAGAGTGTCGATGTCGAAGGTTGAAAAGTCGGGGAAGATTGCCGGTCGGGTTCTGGCGCTGATAGCCGTACTGACGATGGCGACGAGATGCCTGAACGCGCAGCAGCCGTCGTGGACGGAGCCGTTCCCGCCGCACAGGATCGCGGGCAACCTGTACTACGTGGGCAGCAGGGACCTGGCCTCCTATCTGATCGTGACACCCCAGGGCAACATCCTGATCAACAGCAGCCTTGAAAGTTCGCCGCCTCTTATTCGACAGAGTGTCGAGAAGCTGGGGTTCAAGTTCAGCGATACCAAAATTTTGCTGATCAGCCATGCGCACTGGGACCATGACGCAGGCAGCGCCCAGATTCTGAAGCAGACCGGCGCGAAGTACATGGTGATGGCTGAGGATGTCCCCGTAGTAGAGTCGGGCGGCAGAAAAGACTTTCACTACGGCAAGTCGCCCGAGGATCTTTACCCGCCGGCCAAGGTAGACCGGGTGCTCCACGATGGCGATGAGGTGCGTCTGGGCGGCACGGTTCTGACGGCGCACCTGACGCCGGGCCACACCAAGGGCTGCACCACATGGACGATGAAGGTCGTGGACGGCGGCAAGAGCTACAACGTCGTAATCATCGGCAGCCCTAACGTGAATCCGGGGTATAAGCTGGTGGGCAACAAGGCCTATCCGCAGATTGCGCAGGACTACGAAAAGACCTTCCGGGTGCTGAAGTCGCTGCCCTGCGACATCTTCCTGGGAGCGCACGGCGGCTACTACGGCATGGTGGCGAAGTATGCGCGGCTGAAGCAGGAAGGGATGAAGGTCTTCGTCGATCCGCAGGGATACAAGGATTACGTCGCCGACAGGGAGCGGGCGTTTCGGACGGAGTTGGCGAAGCAGACCAAAGCGAAGGGATTGTGAAGCCACGTCCGTCGCTGAAGATCCTCTAAGGTGTGGGTGGAAACTTCAGAGTTGCATGTGCGTGCTGCAACAGAGAGGGATTCCATCCATCCGTTGAATGGACGGCGAGAATGATGAGGCCGGGATACTGCTCGAGGAGTTGCAGAAAAGCGCTGCTGCGACCCAGCTCGTCGGCAGATGCGTCGGCATATCTGTCGTGACTGTCCTGAACGCTCGTGCGCTTATCGAAGAGTGCGTCGGCTTCATCGAACAAGAGGATGGCTCCGGTGGCAGCGGAAGAATGCAGGAGCTGCGTGAGGACGTTGATGGTATCACCTGCGTGTTGGCTCACCAGTGCGCTGAGATCAATCCGATTGAGCTCCCGATGCAGACTGCCGGCCAGTGATTGTGCAGCGACAACCTTGGCAGCGTCGTCAGGACCGGTGAAGAAGGTGATGGTTCCCGTCTGCGCGGCCGCAACGGAGGCGTTCTGACAAAATTGAGCAGCCAATGTCTGAATCGTCTGAAGTTGAGGCGGCGATGACGTCTGAGGAGCAGCATTCGCGGCGGGCGCAATCTTTTCGGCGAGACTGGCGAGGTCGCGAGATGAGTTTGCGAGATTGCGAAGGTCGGTCATGACGTCCCTCTTTCTGAAAGCTAAGAATTATTTCCTGGCCGAGGTATCATCGAGCGGCTTGCGAGCGAAGTAATAGAGCGAGAAGGCCAGCAGAGCAAACATGATGACGCTGACCCAGTCGTGGTAGAGGGGGTTGTGGTCGCTGAAGCGAGGGAGCATCTTTTCAGTGGCAGCTTCGTAGAGTCTTGCGCCGACTCCCATAAGGCCGACGATGCCGCCAGCTGCGATCAGCCCCGAAGCATAGAGTGAGCCGGAGCTAATCTCGGAGTTGGAGTCGAGTGCGTCGGCAGGGATAGGCAGGCCGGTATCGGGATCGATCGCTGCCGGAGCAGAGGCTGCGCGTTTTTCGAGAGCGCGGTCGACCATCCAGCGCATGACGCCGCCGATAAAGATCGCCAGCGTCGTTGCGATCGAGAGGTAGGCTCCCACGGCGAAGGTGAGGCTGCGGATGCCGAGGAGTTCGATGCCGATCACCAAAGCGACGCCCAGCAGCACCAGACCCCAGGGTAGCTTGTGGCTGAGGATGCCGTTGATGACCGTGGCCATGAGACGGCCCTGCGGCGCGGCGGCCTTCTCGCTGCCGATACCCTGCACCCACTGGATCTCGATCTCCTGCGTCTGCGGATTGTAGAGATACTTGCCGTCCTGAAGGGTGGACGAGCCGATGGCGTTGAGCAGAACGTATCGCCGCGTATTGTCCACCTCTGTATGGGTGGGATTGTCGGTATCGTGCGAGGTCAGGGTGAGGTGATCGCGCTTGAAATTGCCTTCGCTCTGCACGCCATCGGGAAGCGCCGAGAGCGAGAAGGCAATAGGCTTCTGCATGCGCTGAAAGGTCTCGAGGCCGGTGTTCATGGCGTTGAGCGTGGCTCCGATGGAGAAGACCGAGACGATGACGCCGATCATGATGGCAACCTGCTGTTTCCAGGGCGTCGCTCCGATAAGAAAGCCGGTCTTGAGATCCTGCGAGGTATCGCCCGCATTCGAGGCGGCGATGCAGACGATGCCGCCGATCGTGATCGCAAGCGCACCGAAGGCCGGAGCGGTCCAGCCGCGGACCAGAAAGATGGCCGCAGTGGCCATCAACGTGGCAATCGTCATGCCGGAGACGGGCGAGGCGCTGCTGCCGACGATGCCGACAATGCGGGCGCTAACCGTCACAAATAAGAATCCGAAGACGACGACCAGCAACGCCGCGGCAAGATTGGCCAGCGCACCGACCTGCGCTCCCGGAACGGGATGGAACTGGAGGAAGGCCCACATGAGGACGATCAGCAGAACACTGCCGCCCAGCACAATCGGCATGGGGATGTCGCGTTCGGTGCGGATGACTTTGGCTGACGCGGCCCCTTTGCCGGCGCGGGTTTTGCCCATGCTGCCGAGACCTTCGGTGAGCGCAGAGACTATCGTCGGCGCTGTCCTCAGCAGCGTAATAAGACCGGAGGCAGCGACGGCCCCAGCGCCCATGGGGCGAACGTAGGTGCTCCAAAGGTCGGAGGGCGTCATGTTGCTGATGAGGGTGGTTCCGGGATAGATGGGGCTGCTGAGGTGCGAGCCGAAGAAGTAGATCGCCGGCATCAGCACCAGCCACGAGAAAACGCCCCCGGCGAGCATCACCGCCGAGACGCGGAGGCCAATGATGTAGCCGACGCCGAGATACTCGGAGGTGCAGTCGGCGCGGATGGCGGAGCCTTTGAGAAGGTGCTGCGACCCGAGGTCAGGCTGATAGTCGGGCTGCGAGGGCCAGAGCGAAAAGAGGTTGTCGTTCTGAAAGAGCGTGTAGAGGCCGCCCAGGCCGAGGCCGAGGAAGACCCGGCTGGCGAAGCTGCCGCCGCGCTCGCCGGCTTCGAGGACGTCGGCGCAGGCCGTGCCTTCGGGGTAGGTCAGGCTGCCGTGCTCTTCGACGATGAGCTGGCGGCGCAGCGGGATCATGAACAGGACGCCCAGCCAGCCGCCGAACAGCGCAAGCGCGAAGATTCTCGTGCTCTCGAGATCAAAGCCCAGAAAGATGAGCGCGGGCAGGGTAAAGATGACGCCGGAGGCGATCGACTGGCCAGCGTTGCCGGTGGTCTGGACGATGTTGTTCTCAAGGATGCTGGCGCGGCCAAAGGCGCGCAGGATGCTGATGGAGAGTACCGAAATGGGAATCGACGCGGCTACGGTCAGCCCGGCGCGGAGGCCGACATAGACCGTGACCGCGCCGAAGAGAACACCGAACAGACCGCCCAAGATAAGGGCGCGAGGCGTCAGCTCTCGTCGGGATTCACCGGCGGGGACGAAGGGCTGGTAGGCGGGTTTGTTGATGGTGGGTGTTGCCATTCGTTGATTCTCCCCCGCTGCTAAAGCAATGTATGCGGCTGGATGGGAGTTTATCAGCGCGACGCGGCGTCGGGCGCGATTCACGCCGACGAAAAGGGGTTGCCACCTGTAAAGGGGCAACCCTAACGATTTCGATGATGGTTTTGGATGCCGGACGGGTGAACCGCCGGCATCCAGCGGGTTAGAACTCGATGCGTCCGCTGAGTTGGATAGCACGGCTACGGTTGGCCTGTCCGCCGGAGACCTGGCCGAAGCTCGAGTTGCCGAACGACGTGCTGGAGACCGAGAACTGGGTATGGTTGGTGACGTTGTACATGTCGGCCTGGAGGCTCAGCCTGGACGACTCCGACAGATGGAGGCCGAAGCTGCGGCGAAGGCTGATGTCCAGGTTGTAGTTTCCAGGACCGTACAGGTTATAGGGAGCCGTGCGCGCCGTGTTGCCGAAGATGTAAGCCGGAGTCGTGGTGAATGCGTTCGAGTCAATAAAGGAGATTTTGTTGAAGTTGGTACGCGTCACGCCCTCACCCCACTTGCCGTTCTGGCGCGCGTTGCCACCGGCGGTATAGGCAGGATTGTAGGTCGGCATGCAGGTGGCCTGTGCAGGATTAGTTCCGCAGCTCGCAGCCGTGATGGCCAGGGGCGAGCCGGAGAACGCCTGGAAGATCTCGGAGAACTTGAAGCCTCCGAAGATGGCGCGCTGCCAGGCATTGTTGGCCAGAACCGACCGGCCAATGGGAAGATCCCAGACGCCGGTGACGACCACATGCTGCGGCTGGTTGCTGGTAGACACCGAACGCTCGATGGCATCCTGAGCATAAGCTTTGCCATTGCCGGAGAAAGCTGCTGGAATGGCATAGCCGGTGCGGAAGGTACCGCCGTTGTCGATTGACCGCGACCAGGTGTAGTTGGCCATAAACGTAAGGCCATGCGACGGGCGCATGTTCAACTGAACCTGCAATGCGTGATAGTTGGAGTTCGCCACCTGGCCGAAGCTGTCGCTGACGGACTGGAACGGGAAGGGCTTCAGCGCCGTCGCGAGCGACTGCTTGGTGTTGAAGTTCGCCGGGCAAGGCAGGTTGTTGGCGACGCAGAAGGCCGTCTCCGCCGAGCCGGTGAGGCTCAGGTTCGAGCCGAGGGAAAGGTACTTGGGGTCAAGCTGATTGGCCCAGTAGCCGCGGGCGTTGCTGCCATCAGCGGGCAGGAAGTGTCCTTGCGAACCCACGTAGCTGATGGTCGAGGTAAAGGCGTCGGTCCACTGGTGCTGGAAGCCGAAGCTCCAATTGATATACTGCGGCGCGCGGCCACCCAGGTAGGGATCGGCATAGCCCATACCCGAGGGCGTGCCGCTATAGGCGCTGTTGGTGGTGTAGCCGGTTCCATAGGCCGGGCCTGAATCGCGACCGGCGGCGGGTGCGAAGTCCGGGAAGGCGCTGTTGGTGCCGGTCAGCGGGAAGGTGCTGAGTAGTTGGCCGTTGGGAGAGAAGCTCGGTGCCGCCGAGAAGCCGAGTGTTCCAGTGCCGGTGCTCGACTGATTGCCGCCGCCAACCGCGTTGCCGTGCGTATACATGACACCGTAGCTGGCATGGATGACCGTTTTTGGATCAATCTGATAGGCCAGGCCGATGCGCGGTCCGATGTTCTTCATGTAGTTGTTGACCGGGGAGGAGCAATTGCATGTATTGGCCCCATTTCCGGTGTACTGCAGCGCGCCCTTCATACCCGTGATCGGGTTATCCAGGTTGGGATTGAAGAAACTCATGTTGCCATGCACCTCGCGGTACGACGGGAAGAAGTCGTAGCGAAGACCCAGATCGAGCGTGAGCTTCGGCGTGACCTTCCAGTTGTCCTGAATGTAAGGTGAGATAGCGCGGAACCGGGCGCCAAACTCCTGCACCAGGTATTGGGTGAGACTGCCCTTGTCGATCTGGCCGATCAGGAAGCTCGCGTAAGCGAGGCCAGTGTTCGAAGTGGCCGCGTAGGAGGGCTTCGCATTGCTCGATGCGTTGAGCGCCGCCGTCTCCGTAACGGCATTGGCGAGGGTGAGAGGCGTAGCGCCGCCACTTGCCGGCGTCGTCTGATACAGAAGCCATGCAAGCTGTCCGCCGAAGGTGAACGAGTGCTTGCCCACCACCCACTGCACGTTGTCGAGCAGAGTGTAATTCTCCGCAATGGTGCGGTTCGCGGTGGTGCCGCCCCAGTTCGTCGGCGCATTAGTACCGCTGAAGGTGACGATGGGGAAGGTATCCTGCGCCTGTCCGGACGGCAGGTTGGTCAACCCCATGGCCGTCGCCGCATACGTAGGCGACTGGTTGGCATTGATCGTCGGGCCATCGTAGCGGGCATACCCATATTTGAACTGGTTGACCACGTGCGGCGTGAAGATGTGGGTATCCTCAATAATTCCGACTGCGGTCTTCGGCGCGTAGGCCTGGCCGTAGTTGTAAGGAACGGGGCCGACGTTACGCCCCGAGGTCGTCTGCCCGACCGGGACCGAGCTGGCCTGGCGGCCGATAGCCGCCAACAAAGAAAGCGTGTTCTTCGAGCTGATGACGTAGTCGATGCGGTCGGTGGTAGACCAGTTGTTTAGTCCCGTGCCGTTGGGAGCGTTGAAGTTATTCTCCGTGTCCTGGCTGCTGAGCGCCGGCAGATAGCTCTGGAGCTTGAGCGCGACCTGCGAGAACTCGCTCGAAGGAATCACGTCGACAGGACCGGTCTGCACCGGATTTCCCCGAGGACCGACGCCGCCGCCCGGGCCATAGCCGTAGCGGTAACGGCAGGGGCCGTCGCTGCTGTTGGCCGTGCAGAGTGCCTGCGAGTTGGGATCGAAGATTCCGCCCTTGGCTAGACCAGCGAAATTGCCCGACTGCTGGGCCAGCGTGGGAAAGGTAATCGCCTTCGGCGTCTGGCTGCTGTAGCGGAAGCCGTTGTAGTTGCCGAAGAAGAAGAGCTTGTTCTTAAGACTAGAGAACGGAACCAGCGGGCCGCTGAGATTGATGCCGAACTCGTTGCTGTGCTCGACCGGCTTGACCGGCTGGCCGGTGAAGGGGCTAACGACGTTCGCGCCGAAGAATCCCCAGGTGTCAAGCGCCGTGTTGCGAAAGAACTCGTAGGCAGCCCCGTGATATTTCAGGCCGCCCTGCTTGACTGTGTAGTTCTGGATGCCCTGCCCTTCGTAGATGGCAGAATATCCGTTGGTCTGCACCTGGAACTGGTTGACCGCATCGACGGAGATCGCCGTCCACACAAAGCGCGGATCGCCGTTGCCGCCGGCGCGCACAAAGGGGAGACCATCGATGTAGACGACCGAGACGGCCCCGCGGCTGCCGGAGCCATTCACGATACCGGTGTTGGTGGTGGCGTTGCCGCTGGTGTTGTTGCCCTGCACGCCCGGCATCAGGAAGGCAAAGTCGGTAGCGCGGCGCTGATCGGGCTGGCCGTAGGCTCCCATCTGAATGGGGAGCGCGGAATACATCTCCTGCTCCATGGTCGCGCCCAGGGTCGCGTCGGTAGTGTTGAGCGCGGGGGGCGCCGTGGTGATGGTGACGCTCTCTGTCTGCGAGCCGACCACGAGAGCGACATTCACGTTCGAGGTCTCGAGCGCGTTGACGTTGACATGCTCCTGCGTGGTCGTTTGAAAGCCGGCGGCCGTTACCACGAGGGTGTAGATATCCGGATCGAGGGGGGAGATATCGTAGTCGCCGGACGAAGTGGTCGTGCGCGTGATCTTTGTGCCACGGGTCGTCGATGTGGCAATGACAGTCGCTCCGGGGACGACAGCACCCGAAGGGTCAGTCACTACACCCTTAATGGCACCCTTACCGGCAAGCTGCGCACTGGCAGAAGGAGCACAAAACAGAAGGGCTGCGGCTAGAAGGGTCAACAGCCCGAGAAACGGGCGCATGTCGACCCGAGCAAAGGCGGGTTTGCGGGGGGTATTGCTCAACGTCATCTTGACCTCACAAAATTACTTCGTTTTGAAACAATTCGTATGGCGCAACACTTTGTTTACGCTCTTATGATCGATATCTCATACAGGTCAGACCACATAGGAGACAAAAGTTAGCTTCTTCCTCCGCGAACGAGCTGTCAAGAACTATTTTTGAGCAATAGGGGACATAGAAAAACGGAAAATTTAAAGAAGCTAATGCCTTTAAACGACTTGGGCTGCGCCGAGGGAGGCAGTTCATAGAAGAAGGCAGGATATGAATCGAAAAATTATTTTGGTCGTACCTATGTCTCGAAAAGAGACCCGCCGTCAATTGCCGGGATCTTCGCTATTTGGATCGCTCGGCTTCGAGCCATTGCCGAAGGCTGGGCTCCTGGGCGGCACGGAACTGGATGCAGGCATTGATACTGTCAATCGACTTGGCGAGAGTGCGGGCTGAGGCGTCGACGGGGTGGGAGCCGAAGAAGCTGATGACCTGATCGCGGTGCTCCACCGTGCAGAACGAGCCGGTAGCCGCAACGACACGGACACCGGAGTTCGTTGTGAACTGGGCGTGAACCTTGTCCCAGTGCTGCTGGATGTAAGTCCAGGTCTGGTCGCGGGTGGCGCGCTGCCGGAGCAGGACGGAGAAGATGCGCCAACTATCTTGATTGCGAACCTGGCCGGAGGCGGCGTAGTCGAGCGTGCGCTCAACCAGGGCTGAATCGAAGAAGTGCGAGAGGGTCCCGAGCGAGTCGGACTGCGCCCCGGGATCGCGGGAGTCCTTGCTGGCGGCGAGGACCTTCTCATACAGGGCAGCGTCGCCGTTGGTGGCAGCGAGCATGACGGCGGTGTCGGTCAGGATCGGATCGAGGTTCTTGTCCCTTTTGCCGCCACGGGCGAAGCTGCGCTCAGCGATCTCGCGGGCCTGGCTGAGGATAGCGGGATCATCGGCCGCGCCCAGCAGTTCGAAGAGAGTAGCGCGGAGCTGGCGGCGGTCGAAGGAGTCATGCTTCGAGGGCTGGCCAAGAGCGGCGTAGATGGGCCCGAACTCGCGGCGGAGGATAGCGTTGAACTGCGCCAGATCTTCTGCGGTGGCGATCTGGCCCTTGATGGTGTAGACCTTGGCCAGCGCGGTCTGAAGGACATCGGGATCGGAATCCTGCTTGAGAGCAAGGACGAGGTTCAAATAGTCGGCCACGGTCGAGCGGCCGGGAGGAACCAGCGCCCAGCGGTCGCCGATGAAGTTGATGCGCTCGGCAGGGGTGAGGGCGGTTTCGACGGCAGCTTCAATGGCCTTGTTCTGTTTCGGAGTGTAGGCAGTCCGGTAGTAGCCTTTGGCGGCGGCGTTGGCATAGAAGAAGGGCGCGGCCGGGATGGGAAGCGTAGCTTCGCCGGGGCTGAGGAGGCGGCAGACGGGTTTGCCGCTTGTCTTGAGGCAGACGGGCACGGTCCACTCTTGGCGGGTGTCATTGGCGGAGTTCTTCGAGAGGAAGAAGCGGCTTTGGGCGACAGGAACGCCGTCGGCCGAGGCATCCGAGAAGGTGAGCAACGGGACGCCCGGCTGTTCGACGAAGCTCGACATGATCTTGTCGACGGGAAGATGGCTGGCGGCGGTCTGGGCGTTCCAGAAGTCTTCAGCAGTAGCGTTACCGTAGAGGTGCGCTTGCAGATAGTTGTGGACGCCCCGGCGGAAGGTCTCTTCGCCAACATAGTTTTCGACCATATCGAGGACCGCCCCGGCCTTGCCATAGGCGATGCCGTCGAACATCTCGTTGATCTGCGCGGGGGTATCGGCGGTGGCCCGAATGGTGCGCGTCGTGGCCTGCGAGTCGTAGTTGAGGGTGGTGTCGAGCGACTGGGCGTTGTCCTGCGCTATGTTCCATTCGGGGTGCCACTGGGAGACGGGCTTGGTCTCAAGCCACGTGGCGAAGCCCTCATTGAGCCAGATATTGTCCCACCACTGCATGGTGACCATGTCGCCGAACCACTGGTGCGCCATCTCGTGCGCCACGACCGCGGCGACGTTCTTCTTCTCGGGGATGCTGGCGGTTTTACTGTCGAGCAGGAGATCGGTCTCGCGGTAGGTGATGCAGCCGAAGTTCTCCATCGCCCCGGCCTCGAAGTCGGGCAGCGCGACCATGTCGAGCTTGGGCATGGGGTACTTAATGCCGAAGTAAGTGTCGTAGTAGTGGAGGATGTATTCGGCGGATTCGACTGCGAACTTGGTGAGCTTAACCTTGTCAGGGGTGGCGCAGGCGCGGATGGGAACGCCGTCGCTGCTGCCCTTGGTGCATTGAAAGTCGCCGACCAGAAAGGCGACGAGATACGTGGACATGCGCGGCGTAGTGGCAAATTTAATGGTGTGCTTTTTGTCCGGCGCGGGCTTGTCGGAGACGATGTTGGTGTTGGAGATGACGGTATCGCCGCGGTCGACGGTGAGCGCGATGTCAAAGGTGGCCTTGAGAGCAGGCTCGTCGAAGCTGGGGAAGGCGCGGCGGGCGTCGGTGGGCTCGAACTGGGTGACGGCGTAGTTGCGCTTCGCCGTCTTCGAGAGGTAGAAGCCGCGCAGCTTGTCGTTGAGGATGCCTTTGTAGCGAATGTCGAGGGTGGTCTTGCCTGCCGGAAGCGCCTGCGGAAAGGTAAAGGTCGCCTGCTCTTTGCCGGGATCGAGCGAGACCTGCGCCGTCTGTGCGCCTGCGGTGACGGAGAGGAACTCGATCTCGGCGGCGTTGAGGGTAATGACTTTACCGGGATGGTCGAGGACGACATCGATGGTCTCAGTGCCGGTAAAGGTCGCGGCCTTGAGATCCGGGGTGAGCAGCAGGGTGTAATGCTCAGGGTGAACGCCGGAAGGGAGTCGCTGTGCCCATGCCGCGATCGAAGAGGAGAAAACCAGGAGGAGGGCCGAAGCGAGGAGAGTACGTTTGTGGGTCAGCATCTCCTTGTAACGGTACATGCTGGGAGCAGGTTGAGACAATCGTCGGTCGCCTCGGAGTTGAGATCGGCATCTAAATTCGCATGTTTCGTGATCGCGGACACGCGGGAGAGTTGCTTGCTGCGCTGCTTGAGCGATATCGCGGGCAGCCGGGAACGGTGCTCCTGGCGCTGCCTCGCGGCGGAGTGCCAGTCGCAGCATCGGTTGCTAACGCGCTGGCTCTGCCGCTGGACGTTCTCCTTGCCCACAAGATCGGCGCTCCCGGCGAGCCGGAGTTGGCAATCGGCGCAGTCTCGGTGGACGGTGTTGTAGTGCTCGATCAGAAGGCGATTGCCGCAATGGGGATCTCCGAAGCGGCATTGGAAACTGCCATCTCTCACGAGCAAGTGGAGCTTCTGCGGCGAGAGCGTCTTTATCGCGGCGACCGTCCACGGCTTGCGTTATCCGGACAAACGGTCATCCTGATCGACGACGGGCTGGCGACCGGCTACACCATGCTGGCCGCCGTTCGCGCTGTTCGCCGCCAGCAACCGGCCAGCATCGTGGTCGCCGTTCCGGTTGCGCTCCGGGAGACTCTCGATTGGCTTCGCGCCGAGACGGATGAGACAGTCTGCGTCGATATGCCGAAGAGGCTGGAGGCTGTGGGGCAGTTTTATGAGGACTTCAGCCAGATCAGCGACGAACAGGTCATTGAAGAGTTGTCGCGGTAAGTATATGGTAAGCGACACCGCATTTACCGCGTCACGCAGAGAGCTTCCATTGACGAATATCACTCTTGCGAATGGGCTTTGCGCGCTGAATCCGAAGTAGTCGCTTGGGAGTATGGAGCGCTTCCCATAGATCGGAGCGGCGCTGCGTGTTCAGCCAGAAGTCGGGGCTGTTACCGAAGACGCGACCGAGAATAAGGGCAGTATCCGCGGTAATCGCTCTCCGGCCGCGGCAGAGTTCATTCACATGCTTTCGCGGAAGACCGCTTCTTTCAGCAAGATCAGTCTGACTGATGTGGAGCGGCTCCATGAACTCTTCCGTAAGAATTTCTCCCGGAGTTGCGGGCTTTCGCTTTGTCATCAACATATTCGGTTACCTATACGAGTGGTTATCTAGATAGAGATCGCTGGCCTTGCCTTCTTCCCATCGAAAGATCAATCGCCACTGCGCATTGACGCGGATAGAATACCAACCCTGGAAGCTTCCTTCCAATTGTTCGAAGTGATTGCTGGGCGGCACGCGAAGGTCGGCATCCGTTTCAGCATCGTCGATCATTTGTAATTTCCGGAATAGCCTGTCACGCAAATCGGCGGGAATCTTTTTCGAGTGCAGGTCTTTCTCGAAAAATCTTCGCAGCCATTCACCTTTCCAGCTTGCAATCATCTGTCCCACTGTACCACTGAGCGGGGCAATACCGCTACGATTTGATCGACGCGGCGCGCTCGGAGCAGCAGGAGATCTCGGCGGCGCGGGCTTCGGCGTAGGCGGCTGCTCCCAGCAGGGCGCAGGTGTCGTCGAGGATGATGCGGACGGGAATGGACTGGAGCAGAGGCGAGAGCCGGCCCTTGTCGTGAAAGGCCTGAATAAAGTCGCCGTTTTCGAGCGTCGGAATGATCTTGGGAGCGATGCCGCCGCCGAGATAGATGCCGCCCATGGCGAGAACCTTGAGGGCGATGTTGCCTGCCTCGGCCCCGTAGGCAGCGCTGAAGGTCTTCATGGTCTCGAAGCAGATGGAACTGGAGCCGTCCTGGGCGCACTGGCTGATGACGGCGTTGGGATCTTCAGCGGCGAGGCGGTCGCGGAGCCATTGGGGCTCGTGCAGCTTCTCGACATCGCGGAGGTACGCGTAGATGTTCTGGATGCCGAGGCCGGAGACGACACGCTCGAAGCTGACATGGCCCTTGAGGGTACGGAAGAGGTATTGCAACAGAGCGACCTCGCGCTCGGTGCGAGGGGCAAAGTCGCAGTGACCGCCCTCGGACGCGATGGGGCGATGATGCTTGCCGTCCCAGATGAGCAGCGCCTCGCCCAGACCGGTGCCCGCAGAGATGAGCCCGCGATGGCCGACGGCAGCGTTGTTAGCGGCATGGAGGGTGTAGATCTTGTCCGGCGTCAGTTCGAGGATGCCGTAGCCGTTGGCTTCGAGATCGTTGATAAGGAAGATATGCTCGATGTCGAGGGACTTCACAAGTTCGTGAACGTCGAGAATCCAGGGCAGATTGGTGAGCTTGAGGCGGCCTCCGCGGACGGGGCCGGGACAACCGAAACAGGCAGCGATGATCTGGCTGCGGGTGTCCTTATCGTCGCCGAGAAAACGCTCTACGACGTCATCGAGAGAGGGAAACTCGTGCGCGGGAAACTTCTCATCACGGATGGAGTGCAATTTACCGTTCTGGAAGTCGTACAGCGCGAGATGAACCTTGGTTCCGCCTACGTCGCCAGCAAGAATCATTTATTTAAGCTCCAAAGTACCTGTCGTTTCTCCGTTCTCCGGTACTGGAAGCTTAGATGCCGCAGCGGAGTCGAGCAAGAGCGTAAGGCGTCCGCTGGCGGGGCGAATAATCTGTGAAGGGAAGGTATCGGGCTGGTAGGGGCCAAGCAGGACATCGTGGAGGACCTGGGCCTTGTCCGCTCCTTCAATAAGGAAGACGACCTCCCTGCCCTGGTTGATGACCGGCCAGGTAAGGGTGATGCGCCAGGTGTCCTTCTGCGGAACACGGTTAGCGGTGGCAATGTCGGTAAGGTTGTTGATCGCTTCGGTATGCGGGAAGAGCGACGCGGTATGACCATCGTCGCCCATGCCGAGCAAGACGAGGTCGAAGGTCGGCGTCTCGGCTCCCTCCAACTTGAAGCTGTTGCGGATGGCGGACTCGTAGCGGGCGGCGGCGACCTCGGGATCGAGTTCGCCTTCGATGCGGTGGATTTGCGCCGTGGGAAGCGGGACCTTCGAGAGCATGGCTTCGTTGGTCATGCGGTAGTTAGAGTCCGCGTCGGTGGGCGGGACGGAACGCTCGTCGACCCAGTAGAGGTCGAGCTTGTCCCACGGAATCTGTTTGAGAAATGGCTGGGCGGGATCGGCGAGCAGAGCAAACATCGCTTCCGGAGTGGTGCCGCCGGAGATGGCAATGCGGGCGCGTCCCCTGGTCTGAACAGCGGAGGCCGCCGCGTTGGCAAAGAGGTGTGCCCCGGCATGGGCAACAGCGTCAGGCGTGGGGAAGATGCGGTAGGTAATGTTGACGGGACGGGGCATTCTTCAACTCCTGGCTGTTGGATTTCGTTAAAGGCTCGAAGCGAAGAGCATTTTTAGATGCATCGCCGTCGCTTCTCAAACGAAAAAAGCACAGTATTCTCTCCACTGCGCCTTGCCCGGTCGAGATGACGGCTTCCTTGCCTCCAGGCTGAAAGAGGCATTTAAAGTTTGCGCCACTTGCGGTTTTCCGATTCAAGCAGGGCATCGGCGCCCGATGGCCCCCAGCTTCCGGCAGCGTAGTTGGGGAAGTCCTTGACCGGATCCTTGGCCCAGGCTTCAAGAATAGGCGTCATCAGCGCCCACGTGGCCTCGACTCCGTCACGATGGGCAAAGAGGGTGCCGTCGCCCAGCATGGCATCGAGCAAAAGGCGCTCATAGCCGTTGGCGGAGGACTTGCCGAAGGCCTCGGCGTAGCTGAAGTCCATGTTGACGGGGCTGATGTTCATGCCCTGGCCGGGCACCTTGGCTCCGAAGCGGAGAGCGATGCCCTCATCGGGCTGAATGCGCATGGAGATGATGTTCGGCTCGACGTTGCCGGCCTTGCCGTCCTTGCCCTTAAAGAGCAGCAGCGGCGGCTGCTTGAACTGAATGGTGATCTCGGTGACGCGCTTGGCCAACCGCTTGCCCGCGCGAATGTAGAAAGGGACACCGGCCCAGCGCCAGTTCTCGATCTCAAGGCGCAGAGCGGCATAGGTCTCGGTGTGCGAGCGCGGATGGACGCGATCTTCCTGGCGATAGCCGATGGCGGGCTTGCCGTCGACGGTGCCGGGGCCGTACTGCCCGCGAACGGTGTCCGCGGGGTGGATGGGCTGAATCGCCTTCCACACCTTGACCTTCTCGGCGCGCACGGCCGAGGCCTCGAAGGAGACGGGCGGCTCCATGGTGACAAAGCTGAGCAGTTCCATGACGTGATTCTGGACGACGTCGCGCAGCGCGCCGGCGGTCTCGTAGAAAGGCCCGCGGCCCTCGATGCCGATGCTCTCAGCCGCGGTGATCTCGACGTGATCGATGTAGTTGCGGTTCCAGACATTCTCGAAGATGCCATTGGCGAAGCGGAAGACGAGGATGTTCTGGACGGTCTCCTTGCCGAGATAGTGGTCGATGCGGAAGATCTGATCCTCGTCGAAGACCTTGTTGACCTCGTCGTTGAGGGCGCGGGCCGATTCGAGGTCGTGGCCGAAAGGCTTCTCGATAATGGTGCGGACCCAGTTTTTCTTGCCATCGGCGGAGACGTCCTGGCTGGGCTTGGACATGCCGTGCTGGCCGAGGAAGTTAATGATGTCTGAAAAGTATTCAGGCGCTGTGGCGAGGTAGAAGAGCCGGTTGCCGCGGGTGCCGAACTTCTTGTCGATCTTAGTAAGCAGCTTGTTGAGCGCGTCGTAGCCGTTGGCATCGTCAAAGTTCATGGCGTGGTACTGGATCTTGTCGATGAAGGGGGCCAGTTTGGGGTCGGATTCGTCGACTCCTCCGCCGGCGACGATGCCCTCCTTCATATCCGGGGCGAAGCTGGATTCAAGCGGGCGGCGGGCGACGCCGACGACGGCGAAGTTCTCGGGCAGAAGATTGGCCTGCTCCAGGTGATAGAGCGCGGGCAGGAGTTTGCGCTTGGTCAGGTCGCCGGAGGCGCCGAAGATGACGACGACGCAGGGCTCGGGCTTACGCTCGGGCTGCGGGCTGACACGGTCGACGGCAGGCGTGATGTGGGTTTCGTTGGGCATTGTCAATTTACCTCTCGTGCTTTGATTAGGCTTTTCTGAGGGTCTGAAAAATTTTGGCGGCTTAGGTTTTTTTGACGTCGTGGCCACCAAAGGCGCCGCGCATGATGGAGATCATCCGATCGGTGAAGTTGTTCTCCTCGCGCGAGCGGAGGCGGCGGATGAGCGACTCGGTGATGACCGGGGCGGAGATGTTGAGATCGATTGCCTCGGTGACGGTCCAGCGGCCTTCGCCGGAGTCGGGCACCCAGGCCTCCAGCCCTTCGAGAGTGGGGTTTTTGTCGAGCGCAGCGGCGGTGAGGTCGAGCAGCCAGGAGCGAACAACCGAACCCTTCTGCCAGATGTGCGAGATCTGGTTGAGGTCGAGATCGAGCTCGGTCTTGGCCTTGAGGATGGAAAAGCCCTCCGCGTAGGCCTGCATGAGACCGTACTCGATGCCGTTGTGAACCATCTTGACGAAGTGGCCCGCGCCGGAGGGGCCGACGTGTCCCCAGCCCTCGGTCTTGCCCGGGGCGAGCGTCTCGAAGATGGGGGTGAGGCGCTCGACGGGCTCCTTGTCGCCACCGATCATGAGGCTGTAACCCTCTTTGAGACCCCAGACGCCGCCGGAGGTGCCGCAGTCGACGAAGTGGAAGCCCTTGGCCACAACTTCGTTGTGACGACGCTGCGTGTTCTTGTAATTGGAGTTACCACCGTCAATAATGGTGTCGCCCTTCTGCATCAGCGGTTCAAGCTGAGCAATGGTCTGGTCGACGGGATCGCCCGAGGGAACCATGATCCAGATGGCACGGGGCGCAGCGAGATTCTTGACCAACTCTTCGAGAGAATTGACGCCAAGCGAGCCGGCAGCGGTAAGTTTCGCAGTCGCTTCCTTGTTGAAGTCGAAGCCGACGACCTTGTGGCCGGCGAGGCGGAGACGCTCCGCCATATTGAAGCCCATTTTGCCGAGTCCGACGATTCCCAGTTCCATGATGCGATCCTTTCGGTTACTAGACGGTAATGCCGAGTTGAGCGAGTGAGGTGCGAAGCTGCGCGGGGGATTCGAAGTGAATGGCCTGCATGCCAAATGCGCGGGCGGCAGCGCAGTTTTCCTGCTTGTCGTCGATAAAGAGGGATGTCTCGCGCGGAAAGCCCGAGATGTCGATGGCCGCGCGGTAGATGTCCGGCAGCGGCTTCATCTCGTGAACATAGCCGGAGCAGATGAAGTAATCGAAGTACCGGCGAAGGCCGAAGGCGTCCAGGCGATGGGCGTTGAGTTCGCGGGACTCGTTGTTGAGGGTGGAAAGCCGGTATTGGCCGGAGTCTTTCATGGAGGCGAGAAGGTCGAAGCACTCCTGATGGAGCACTTTGCTCTCGGCGCAGACGAGAGACCACAGTGAATCGAAGGTCAGTTTGAGGCCGGGATTGGTTTCAAGGACGGTCTGCGCGAAGAAGTCCTGGGCGGTGATAAGACCGCGCTCCCAGTAGTAGTTAACCTCATCCTGAATGGCCTCGTAGGCAGTGAGATCGACACCGAGAGAGTCGAGGACGCGGCCGCGCTGCTTCGAGTCCCAACCGTTGGTGAGCAGAACTCCGCCGATGTCCCAGAAGATGGTCTTGATGGAGAGAAGGCTCACTCGCCCTCCGGGAAGTCTGCGCCGACGGTGGTGGACTCCCACGCGGCGATCTCTTTTTGCCAGGCGTCGAGCTTTTCGCGGAGGCGCTTCAAAGCACTGGCTCCCAACAGGAGGCGGAGCGGCGGGTTGGGCGATTCGACGACGGCGATCATGGCACGGACAGCGCGGAGAGGGTCGCCGGGCTGCTTGCCGTCCTGGTCGTCCATATAGCGGCGCGCATTGCCCGCAGTGGCGTCATAGTCCGCGATCCGATTTGCGGCTTCGACGCCGGAGCGGCCGAGAAAGTCGGTGCGGAAGGGGCCCGGTTCGATGGCGGTGACGTGGATGCCGAGAGGACCGACCTCGGCGGCAAGCGCCTCGGTGAGGCCCTCGACTGCAAACTTGGTGCTCTGGTAATAGCCCCAGCCCGGCGAGGCGGCGAGGCCGCCAATTGAAGAGAGATTGAGGATATGTCCGCTGCGCCGCTGGCGCATGTGGGGAAGCAACTCCTGGGTAACGCGGATGAGGCCGAAGACATTGGTATCGTAGACGGGCATGAACTCGTCTTCGGTGGCCTCTTCGATGGCTCCGGCGATACCGTAACCTGCATTATTGACGAGCACATCGACCGGAGCGAAGCCGGTAACGGCCTGCGCAACGACCGAATGGATCTGGGCAGCATCGGTGACGTCGAGAGCGAAAACTCTGGCCTTGCCGGGATACTTCTCTTCAAGATCCGCGATCTTGTCGAGCCTGCGCGCCGTGGCCACGACCTTGCCGCCGGACTTGAGCACCTCTTCAGCGAGAAGGCGGCCAAAGCCGGTCGAGGCTCCGGTGATGAACCAGGTGCGGGATGTGGTGATGTTTGCCATGTGCTTTCAGATGCTTTTGCGGGTGCTTTCGGCTCGGCGTCGGGCGCGGGTCACGCCACACCATATAAAAATCGGCCTCGGTTTACGACGCGAGAGTCGTTCCCGCGGCGTCGGGCATGTACTCTTTTTCGATGGCTTTGACCTTGTTGAGACGGCGGACAAAACGAGGCTCGGAGGCGATGAAATTAGCCTTGAGATAAGCGTCGACACACTCGTAAGCGAGCGCGGAGCCGATGATGCGCGCGCCGAGGACGAGAACGTTCATCTCGTCGTGCTCGACTCCCTGATGGGCCGAATAGGTGTCGTGGCACATGCCGGCGCGGACGCCGGGCATCTTGTTGGCGGCGACGCAGACGCCTACGCCGGAGCCGCAGATGAGGATGCCGCGCTCGACCTTGCCGGCCATAAGAGCCTTGCCGACGAGGAGGGCAAAGTCGGGATAGTCGGACGGTTCGGTGTTATAGGCGCCGAGGTCCTCGACCTCGTGGCCCTGCTTGCGGACGTAATCGCGCACTTCTTCTTTGAGGGGAAAGCCGGCGTGGTCGGAGGCGATGGCGATTTTCATTTGAACTACCTCTTTTTTCCGTGATTTTGAATGTAGATTCAGATTGAAGGACGGACACTGACAAAAGCGGATCGGCGTTGCAGCAGTTGCAGTAATAGAGTCGTTAGTAGTCCTGCTCCAGCTCCCAATCGTCCTCGGGAGGGACGCTGTCTTCGTAGGTCGGCTGCAAAGAAGTGAAGCGCTCCTCTTTGGGCGACTCTTCGTTTTTCCGCACCATCTCGCGTTCGCTGTTGACCATAACTTTCTCCGGCAGATACTTCGACGTGCTGATGCAGCGAAGCGGAGCCACCAGGCTCCGCTTCGCTTTGCTGCTTACTTTTTGACCAGCTTCTTTGCGTGCTCGACGACGTTGGCTACATTGAAGCCCAGCTTGTCCATCGCGATCGGCCCAGGGGCCGATGCGCCGAAGCGGTCCAGCCCGATGACAGCCCCGTTGTGGCCGACGTACTTGTACCAGCCCATGGTAGCTCCGGCCTCGACTGCCAGCTTGGGAGTGCTCTCCGGCAACAGCTTGGCTTTGTAGGCATCCGATTGCTCATCGTAGATCCTGAAGCTGGGCATGGAGACGACGGAGGCATTGATTCCCTGCGACTTCAGCTCTTCGGCGGCCTTGAGGACGAGGGCGACCTCGGAGCCGGTGGCAATGAGGATGATGTCCTTGCCACTGTTGTCAAGAGCGTAAGCGCCCTTCTTCACGCCTTCGTGCACCTTGTACTTTTCGGCGTCGAGGACGGGGAGATCCTGCCGGGAGAGGGCCATGAAGCTGGCGCTCTTGCGCTCGAGGGCAAGCTGCCAGCAGGCAGCGGTCTCGTTGGCGTCCGCCGGACGGAAGTCGGTGAACTGCGGGATAGCCCGCAGAGCCATCAGGTGCTCGACCGGCTGGTGCGTGGGTCCGTCTTCGCCGAGACCGATGGAGTCGTGGGTAAAGACGAAGAGGGAGTGGACAGACATGAGCGCGGCCAGCCGGAGGGCCGGACGGGCGTAGTCCGAGAAGACAAAAAATGTAGAGCCGAAGGGGATCAGGCCGCCGTGGGCCGCCATGCCATTGACCATGGCGCACATGCCGAACTCGCGGACGCCGAAGAAGACGTTGCGGCCCTTGGGGTCGACGTGGAAGCTGGGCGAGTCCTTGAAGATGGTCTTGGTCGAAGCAGTGAGGTCGGCTGCGCCGCCGAAGAGCTCGGGGACAACGCTCTCGATGGCGTTCATGACAATCTGACCGGCGTTGCGAGTTGCAACAGGCTTGTCGGTCGGGAAGACGGGGATCTTCTTCTGCCAGTCCTTCGCCAGCTCGCCCTTGACGACACGCTCGAACTCGCCCGCGGGCTCGGGATAGGCCTTCTTGTACTCTGCAAAATCGCTGTTCCACTCTTCGTGGGCCTTCTTGCCGCGGGACTTGGCAGTGTTCCAGTTGGCGCGGGCTTCTTCGGGAACGTAGAAGGTCTTGTCCTCGGGCCAGCCGAGATTCTTCTTGGTGGCCTTGACGTTGTCGGCGCCGAGGGCTTCGCCGTGAACCTTGCTGGTGCCGGCCTTGGGGCTGCCGTATCCGATGACGGTGCGGACGCGGATCAGCGAGGGGCGGGTGGTCTCGGCCTGCGCTGCACGGATGGCGGCTTCGAGGGCGACGAGGTCGTTGCCGTCGTGAACGATCTGGACGTGCCAGTGATAGGCCTCGAAGCGCTGCGTGACGTCTTCGGTGTAGCTGAGTTCGGTGGGACCGTCGAGGGAGATGAGGTTGTCGTCATAGAGGACGATGAGCTTGCCGAGGTTCAGCGTGCCGGCCAGCGAGGCGGTTTCGTGGGAGATGCCCTCCATCAGGTCGCCGTCGCCGCAGAGGACGTAGGTATGGTGGTCGACGACCTTATGGCCGTCGCGGTTGTAGACGGCTCCAAGATGCTTCTCGGCGGTGGCGATGCCGACGGCCATGCCGAAGCCCTGGCCGAGCGGGCCGGTGGTCACTTCGACGCCCGGCGCTTCGCCATACTCCGGATGGCCGGGGGTGTGCGAGCCCCACTGGCGAAACTGCTCGAGCTGGGCCATGGGCAGATTGTAGCCGGAGAGGTGCAGCGAGCCATAGAGCAGGGCCGAGGCGTGGCCATTGGAGAGGATGAAGCGGTCGCGGTCGATCCACTTGGGGTCGGCGGGGTCGTGCTTCATGATCTTGTGATAGAGCAGATAGGCGATGGGGGCGCAGCCGAGAGGGGCGCCGGGGTGGCCGGACTTGGCCTTTTCAACGGCGTCGACGGCGAGGAAGCGGAGGGCGTTGATAGAGAGCTGATCTAACGCATGTTGCTTGTCTGACTGCTGCTGGTCGCTCATTCTTTTCCTTTTTCTCGTGTGGAGAGACGCGGCTCGGGGCGGCGAATCTGCTGTTCGATGATTTTGGTCGTTCAATAACAGTGTAGCAAGCGGGACGGGGGTTGCCCCATCCTCAGGATTTGAGGGTCACGGACGGTGATTCGGTGGCTGCGGACGGCGGAATGACGGTCACTTCGAGATTTTTGCCAAACCAGCGGTCCTGCTGGTTCTGGTCCTGGCTCGGCCAGCAGATGGTAAAGATGACCGTGCTGCCCTGGCCGGCGGTCGTGGGGATGTCGGCAAAGTGGCCGATGCTTCCCAGGCTGCACGAGTCCAGGTGACGAACAGTGGCCCAGCCGTCGAAGGTATAGACAATGCGGAAGCGGGCACGGTCCACGATGCGGAGGGTGAAGCCGGCCGGAATGGAGGAGATGGGACGCCCGGTCTGGAAGATCTCGACCTGACTGATGAAGGTGCGTTTTCCCGGAGGCACGGCATATCGCTCCTCGACGACGGAGATGCGGTCGAAGATCTGACCGTCGGTGACCGAGCGCAACAGCTTGAGATACTCGGAATGCGCCCAGACGAGGGGTTGGGCGGAGCCAGCGGACTTGCCGAAGTACATGCCTTCGGAGGGCAGATCGGCATAGTCCCAGACCTGCTCGGGGAGCATGCCTCCCATGGAGCTGAACTTCTCGAAGGCAGCGATGAGCGGAGCGACGGTGCGGCCTGCGGCCAGCTCGTAGTGGGCGCGCTCGCCGGTGAGCAGGGGCCACGCGCGGCCCTGTCCCCAGCCTTCGTAAGGACCGCCGTCTTTTTTCTGGCCGTAGCCGTCGTGGTTGTAGCGGCGCCAGCAGGGGCCGTAAGGCGTGTCGCGCTTGAGGACGGCGTCGACGACCTTGAGTGAATCGACGATGAGAGGGTCGTCGGCGCGGCGGATGCCGTAGCGCACCAGTTCGAGGAAGCCCGCATCGACGACCTCGCGGGCCTCGAAGTCCTGCTTTTCGCCGGGACCGCGGTTATTGATATGGATTTGACCGGGCGCATTCTGGTCGTTGTAGAAGGGCTCGCCCGGGGCAGGTGGGCGTATCCGCATGTAGTGATATTTGACGTCGGGATGGAGGACGCCGTCGCTGGTGGTCGTCCACTCATCGAGGTGAGCTTCGATCCAGTCGGCATAGCTTTCGAGGAAGGAGGCCAGCTCGTCGGACTCCTTGGCGCGGGCGATGTCAGCGGCACAGATGAGGCCGGAGATGACGGCGGCGAGCGTGGAGGGGGAGTACCCCGCGGTCTCCTCCCAGCGCTCCTGCTGGGTGAGCGGAGCATAGCAGACCAGAAAAGCTGCGGCACGCTCGACCAGCGGAAAGACGTCGAAGTTCCCCAGGCCATTCGCCCTCCAGAGCCGCCAGGCGAGCATGATGGGGAAGGCTACCTCGTCGAGCTGGATGCCGGACCAGTAAGGGGTGCCGTCGATCCAGAAGTTCTGGGCGAAGCTGCCGTCGGTGCGCTGGGTGCAGGCGAGGTAGACCAGGGCGCGGAGGGCGGTTTCGGTGTCTCCGCAGGCGAGCAGCGCGGTCGCCGACTGGATCATGTCGCGAGTCCAGACAAGATGGTAGCCGCCAAGATCGGAGTCGCCCTTGGACGCTCCCCAGGGAATGGAGGCGGAGGCGATGAAAGCGCCTGAATACGTCTTGTCCTCGTGGGAGAGGATGACGTTATGGCTGATGTTGGCGAGACGGCCGCCATCGGTCGAGGCCACGGCGATGAGCTTGGGCGAATCGACGCGGAGCCATTGCTCGATGAAGCGCTCGCGGTGGGACTGGTAAGGAGTGGCGAGAGTCTGCATCATGCAGGCGAGTGCGGCGTGATGGCCGTCGCCTAATGCGATGGAGATGGTGAATTCGCGCTCGCGGGCGATGTCGATCTCTCCCATGATGGCGATGTTGCCGTCGAGCGCCTGGCCGAAGTGCCAGTCCATGCTCATATCGGTGGCAAGATCCTGGTAACCGTCGCTGGAGCCGACGTAGCCGCAGGAAGAGCGCGTGAATCCGCAACTGACGCCCATGGCGAGCGAGAGATTGCCCTTCCATGCGAGCAGGCAGCGCTGACCGGCGATCTCGATGGAACGAGCGGAGTTACCGGCGCCTCCGCCGTCGAGGTGCGGCGCCAGCAGAGCGTAGCACTTGAGGCGGGAGAGAACGGCGTCGTCACCGGTGATCTTGACGTGCATCAGCACGGCTGGACGATGCGGGTCGCTGATGAACTCCTTGGTGACGGTGTAGCGGCCGCGGGGATCGGCGGCGACGACGCGAACGGCGGGCGCGTTGGGATGGATGTAATGGAGATCGTAGTTGAAGTCGCGCTTCTCTTCGTGGAGGAAGGTTTCGCCGTCGGTAAAGAGCAACTCCATGTCGCGCATCTGCGGACGGTCGATGGTCGGATAGTAAATTTCGTTGAGGATGCCGTGGGAGAGGGTGAACCAGACCCGGCTGGCGGCGGCATAGGCAGTGGAGACGGCGTCCTTCTGGCTGGAGGTCCAACGGGGCTCGAGGCCAGGGGAGCCAAACGCTGGCCCCGCATCGTCGAGCCAGCGGTAGGCGGCGGCAAGATCGCTCATTGCATCATTATGACCCTAAAAGCCCCGGATATGCCCTGAACGCATGATGAAGAAGAGAGGAATGGGCCGGGTGCGCTATGATTCGAGGGTCGAATGGATTTGCCAATGGCATCGCAAGATGCCTGGGCGGCATCCAAACAAGAGTGAACTTGCCAGCGATATGACTGAACCTGGCCAAAACAACAAAAAGCGACAGGAGAACAACCGTGGCCTACGAACTACCCCCTTTGCCCTATGACTATGCGGCACTTGAGCCCTACATCGACGAAGCGACGATGAAGCTGCACCATGACAAGCATCATCAGGCTTATGTCACCAACCTGAACGGCGCGGTAGAGAAGCACCCGGAACTGGGCAAAAAGACTCCCGAAGAGCTGCTTAAGGATTTGGCCAGCGTTCCCGAGGACGTGCGCACCACGGTTCGCAACAATGGTGGCGGACATGTAAACCACACCATGTTCTGGCAGATCATGAAGCCCAAGGGCGGCGGCGAGCCGAGCGGCGCGATTGCCCAGCAGATCAAGGCTGACTTTGGATCGTTCGAGGACTTCAAAAAACAGTTCAACGAAGCGACCGCCAAGCAGTTCGGTTCGGGCTGGGGCTGGGTGATCTTCGAAGGCGGCAAGCTGAAGGTTGTGACCTCGGCCAACCAGGACAACCCGATCTCGCAGGGTCATTACCCGATTCTGGGCAACGACGTGTGGGAGCACGCCTATTACCTGAAGTACCAGAACAAACGCGCGGACTACCTTGCCGCATGGTGGAACCTTGTGAACTGGGATGAAGTAAACAAGCGGTTTGAGACAGCGAAGAAGTAAACCGTCTGGATGGAGCAAAAGGGGCTGCCCGTGTGGGCGGCCCCTTTTTGCGTCTTCCTATATCCGCTAACCGTATCGTAATAAAGAAGATTCTGGAGGCAGCGTGAGCGGAAAACAGGTGACGCGGCGGGAGATGTTGCAGGTCTCGGCTTTGGCGACGATGGGAATGGTGTTGGAGTCGAAGGCGGCGTGGGGACAGGCCCGAATTCCAGTGGTAACAACGACCTCGGGAAAGGTTCGCGGGTTTGTTCAGGATGGAGTGAACGTCTTCAAAGGAATCTCCTATGGAGGCGATACGGCGAAGTGCCGGTTTATGCCTGCGGCAAGACCGCTTCCCTGGACGGGAGTGCGTGATGCGCTGGCGTTCGGGCCGCAGGCTCCGCAACCGATCCATGCACGGAGTGGCCGGTCGGCCTTTGCACCGCTCGACGAGACAAACCCGGTCAACAGCGAGGATTGCCTGCACCTGAATGTGTGGACGGCCGGATTGCGCGACGGTCGGAAGCGGCCGGTGATGGTCTATATCCACGGAGGAGCCTACAGCAGCAGTTCGAGCAACGGGCCGGTCTACGATGGCATTCGACTGGTGAAGCGCGGCGACGTCGTCGTGGTGACCATGAACCACCGTCTGAATCTCTTCGGATACATGTATCTGGCAAAACCTGACGGCACAGAGTTCGCCGACAGCGGCAATGTGGGCCAGCTTGACCTGGTGCTGATGCTCGAGTGGGTGCGCGATAATATCGCCGAGTTTGGCGGCGATCCTTCGCGGGTGATGATCTTCGGACAGAGCGGCGGCGGCGCGAAGTGCGCAACGCTGATGGCCATGCCGGCTGCCAGAGGCTTGTTTCATCGAGTTGCAACCATGAGCGGGCAGCAGTTGACGGCAAGGACGCAGGAACATGCCACCGAGTCAGCAGAGGCAGTCCTTGCGGCAATCGGGCTATCGCGAACGAATCTCGAAGATATTCGTGACCCACGCAAAGTTCCGATGGAAAAACTGGTGGCAGCGATGCACGCGGGGAGATACTTTGGGCCGGTGCTCGATGGCCGGGCGCTGCCGCGTGACCCGTTCGCGCCGGACGCTCCCGCGATCTCGGCAGACGTGCCAATGATTCTGGGCAATACGCACGACGAGACCCGCCTGCTGATCGGAGGGTCAGACGCTCGGCTGTTTTCGCTCACATGGCAGGAGTTGCCGGAGCAGTTGGAGCGGTACCGGCAGTTTCTGGGGACGATGAAGAGCGCTGATATCGTTGCGGACTATCGCAAGTGGTATCCCACTTCTTCTCCCAGCGACGTTTTCTTTGCGGTGACGACAGCGTTCCGAAGCTGGCATGGCATGGTGATCGAGAGCGACCGGCGAGCAGCGCAGCGGGGGCCGACGTGGGCCTATAACTTTGCTTGGAAGTCGCCGATTGATGGTGGAAAATGGGGCGCTCCGCACACGATGGATATCCCGTTCGCTTTCGACAACGTGGAGATTGCAGCGTCGATGACCGGTGGAGGAGCCGACGCTCAGAAGGTGGCGGATCAGGTAAGCGAGACGTTCATTGAATTTGCCCGGACGGGCAATCCGGACAACAAGGCGATTCCGAAGTGGCCGCGATACGATCTGGCGAAGAGACCGACGATGGTATGGGATCTGATCTCTCGCGTGGAGGATGATCCTCGCGGAGAGGAGCGGAAGTTGATCGCCGATGCCCCTTACTTGCAACCGGGAACGTAAAAATGGCTGGGCGATGCCTTGTGAGCAGCGCCCAGCCGTTTTTATGAGAGCTGCGATTATTCGCTGGAGCCCTTGCGGGGGCGGCGGTTTGCCTGGAGAACCTTCTTGCGCAGGCGGAGTGATTTGGGTGTCACTTCGACCAGTTCGTCGTCGGCGATGAACTCGATGCACTGTTCCAGGGTGAGGTTCTTGTAGGGTACAAGCCGGACCGCGTCGTCTGAGCCCGAGGCGCGCATATTCGAGAGCTTCTTCTCCCGAACGCAGTTGACGTCGAGATCGTTGTCGCGGCTGTGTTCGCCGACGATCATTCCTTCGTAGACCTCCACGCCATCGCTGACGAAGAGAACTCCGCGATCCTGCAGGCCTTCAAGAGCATAGGCGGTCGTGGTTCCCTGCCGGTCGGAGATGAGCGCGCCGGAGAGGCGCTGCGGAATCTCGCCCTGATAGGCGACGTAGCCGTCGAGAATCGAGTTCATGATGATGGTGCCGCGCGTCTCGGTCAGCATCTCCGAGCGAAGGCCGATGAGGCCGCGGCTGGGAATGCGGAAGTCCATGCGGACGCGGCCTGAGCCGTGATTGACCATCTTGGTCATCTCGCCTTTTCTGGGCCCGAGACGCTCGATGACGGTGCCGACGAAGTTCTCGGGAACGTCGATGGAAAGCTGCTCGACCGGTTCCATGAGCTGATCGTCGATGCGCTTGGTGACGATCTCGGGACGGCTGGCCATCAGTTCGAAGCCTTCGCGGCGCATCATCTCGATGAGAATGCCGAGTTGAAGTTCACCGCGGCCGAGGACCTTGAAAGAGTCCGGCGATCCGGTCTCTTCCATCTTGAGCGAGACGTTGGTGAGCAACTCTTTCTCCAAGCGGTCGCGGAGATTGCGCGAAGTGACAAATTTGCCTTCGCGCCCGGCAAAGGGCCCGTTATTGACGTTGAACTGAATGGCAATGGTGGGATCGTCGATGGTGATCTGCGGCAGCGGTTGCGGATCTTCGACATCGCAGAAGCTCTCGCCGATGAAGATGCCGGGGATGCCGGCGATGGCGACGATATCCCCAACCTGAGTCTCATCGATGTCGGTGCGCTTCAGGCCGGAGAAGCTGAAGAGTTTGGTGATCTTGTGCTTGGTGAAGGTGCCGTCCATCTTGGCGACGCTGTACTCCTGGCCGGTGCGCATGGTGCCGTTGAAGACGCGGGCGATGGCGAGGCGGCCTAGATAGTCGGAGTAATCGAGGTTGGTGACCAGAATCTGGAGGGTGCCTTCGGGATCGCCCTTGGAGACGGGAATGGTTTGAATGATCTGTTCGAAGAGCGGCTGGAGGTCGGTGCCGGGGACGTTGAGATCCTTGGTGGCCGTCCCCTGTTTGCCGTTGGTGTAGAGAACCGGGAAATCGAGGACGGACTCGTCGGCATCGAGGTCGATGAAGAGGTCGTAGACCTCGTTGAGGACCTCCTGGGCGCGGGCGTCGGGGCGGTCGATCTTGTTGATGACGACCATCGGGGTGAGACCGGCTTCGAGGGCCTTCGAGAGCACATAGCGGGTCTGCGGAAGGGGGCCTTCGGAGGCATCGACGAGAAGGACGACGCCGTCGACCATCTTGAGGGCGCGCTCGACCTCTCCGCCGAAGTCGGCGTGGCCCGGGGTATCGACGATGTTGATCTTGTTGTCGTGATAGTAGAGGGCGGTATTCTTGGCCAGAATGGTGATGCCGCGCTCTCTTTCCAGATCGTTCGAGTCCATGACGCGTTCGGCGACGGCTTCGTTGGAGCGGAAGGTGCCGGACTGGCGGAGCATGGCGTCGACTAGAGTGGTCTTGCCATGGTCGACGTGGGCGATGATGGCGATGTTGAAGATGGGCTTAACGGCGACTGCGGTAGAGTTGCTCACTGCTTTGGATGTCCTGTCTGTGCGCTTGGGGATGAGGCAAAGGATGGAAATGCGCTTCAAACAGTTTACCGCAGTCGGGCGATAAGCGGATAGGTTCGTTTCACTCAGATTCAGGAGAGAATTCCGCGTCGAGCGGCTGGTAATAGCGGGCTTCGGGGTGAGCGCAGCCCTGGCAGATGATTTGTCCGTTAATTTCTACCTGACGGTCATAGTTGATGCCCTCGCCACAGACGGCGCAGGCGATACGTGCGGACTTGTAGCCGGGAAGCTCGCGAGCGTGCATGGGGACGGAAACCCACTGCTCGGAAAAGAGTTCCTCCTCGGGGAGTTCGCGGTAAGCGATCATCTGCTGCTGGTTCTTATTTTCGATCTGCGGGTAGAGGTCGCGGGCTCGCTGTTTCGACGACTCCAGCGCGGCGATGCGGATGGCCTTCTCGGCCTGAAGATCGACGAAGGTTGCGGCCATCTTTCCCCAATCGCGGAACTTGAGCGCCCGCTTGCCCAGGCGGCAGCCGGTGACGACGGCGATGGCGTCGGTAGCGCAGCGGTCGATCTCGACAAAGGTGACAAGACGCTTACGGTCAGCTCCCCTTGGGTCTTCGATGCCGAGGCGCCGGCAGCCGAGCATCGCCATGCGGACGCCGAGGATCTGTCCGGCGCAGAGATGGCCGTGGGCGATTTCGGCTTCGCGGAGAAGAGACTCGAAGTCCTGCATGGGGTGATGATACTGCGTGAGGCTCTGACATTTTCAACTCTCGTTAGAGAGTTCAGGCCCTGGAGTCGGCATACTTCAGCGCTTCTTCCACGGCTTTGCGGGCGCGCTTCTCGCGGGCCTCGGGACTTTGGTAATAGAAGATGCCGAGCAGGTGGCCGCGGCGCTGCACCGGCGTCATGGCATCCCAACCGGCGCGGGCCTTCGGATAACGGGTGAACTGCATCTGCAGGATGGGCGGTAGTTCACGCTCGCCTTCCATAGCGAGCATCATGCGCTCAGCAGTCTGCTCGGCGCGACGGAGGCGGGCTGCGGGGCTTTTCGGAGTGCTGATGAGACGGAAGATATCGGCATGGGCAGAGGGGCTTAGCTGCTCATACCATTTTTTGAGCGCGAGGTGCTGCTTGAGGAGTCTGGCCAGCTCAGACGGCGCTGAAGTCGCACGCGGTTCGAGATCGGGTTCGAGGATGACCTCGACCATGCCGCCGACGCCTGCGCCTGCGCCCTTCTGCATCTGCTTATTGACCAGCAAAAAGTGGCCGTCCTGTGCAGAGCCGAAGAGCGATGTGCGGAATGCAAAGCCGTTGACCGTGCCTTTGACGCGGAGGCGGTTGCGCGTCTTCCATACCCTGGCAACGTCGAAGGGCAGCCGGACGATGACCCAGTTGAGGCTGGGGTAGGGTTCGAGCAGACCGCGAAACTTCTTTGCTGTGTCCATACGGCCGCATTGCTCTCGAGGCTTAATATTGCCGGCTGAGTGCCCGGTGAATCTTCCGGTCGGTCTTGTACTGGCTGAGGGCGTAGACGGCCCAGATGGTCGCCGGAATCCAGCCGAGCACGGTGATCTGCAGGACGAGGCAGACGATTCCGGCAAAGGGTCTTCCGATGGTGAAGAAGGTCAGCCAGGGGAAGAAGAATGCGATGACAAGTCTCATGGACAGGCCTTTCGTCTGGATTCGTCCGCTTGCGTCAGCAGGCAGAATTGCGGGCGGTGCTACCGCCCATTATAGAGAGATACGCAGGCGCGAGCCGTTAGTTCTCGTCGGAATTGTCACCCTCTTCGACAAGCGAACTGGAGCCGAGAACATCGTAGGTGGTGGCTTCGCCGCTGGTGGGCTGGATAGTGACGCGCATGGGCAGGCGCTGCCACTTCGCCGGCTGGCATACGGGGATGAAGTGATTGGCCTGCGGCCATCTGCCGATCTGCTTCTGCACGACGGCGCGGCGCGCCCCCAACTGGGCGACGATAGCGTAAAGGCCGCCGCGGGCCGTGGTTGCGATGCCGCAGTAAGCTGCGTAATCGCGGAACCAGACGACATTCGAGACCGTAGAGTCAAAGTCAGGAAGATGCAGCGCCGTGATGTGGCCGGTAGTGCGGTCGACCATGAGCCAGGGGCCCGGCTCCCAGACCCAGCGGGGAGCGGAGTCGGAAGGCAGAGCGTCGTTGAGGCGCAGGGCGCGGCGAACGGTGAAGGTACGGTCGGTAACGTCGTGGAGCGGGCCGGTGGTCCACTCCTTCTGGCGATCATCGACATAGAGGGCACGGATATGCAGAGTCGAAGACTCGTCCGGCTTCGTCTCTGGCGTGGCATCGGTAGGGACGTAAGCAACGCGGCGGTTAGGGCCAAGCGTGACGGTGTGGACCTTGGGCGCTGCGAGAAGCCGTGCGGCCGGCAGCGCCATCAGGCACAGAAGCAGCGCGGGAAGAGATTTACGGAAGGCAGAAAGA
The DNA here is from genome assembly GCA_001897435.1 of Acidobacteriales bacterium 59-55. Classification (GTDB taxonomy): domain Bacteria; phylum Acidobacteriota; class Terriglobia; order Terriglobales; family Acidobacteriaceae; genus Edaphobacter. The sequence continues at coordinate 322,870 of MKSV01000003.1, forward strand.
ATCAAAGCAGTACCTGCGTTTTGAGATGACTGCGGCATGGAGATTTCAAAGTGCTGCCATGCTAAATCGGCCCGCAACAGTTCGGAGCGCGGCGTGGTTGAAACTCGTAACACTTTTGTGGAGTGGAAGAAACAGGAGGATGTCCGGAAGAAAGTGGAGGAAAGGAAGAAGAACCTTCCAAGTCAATGGAAGGCGCATAAAATCTGTGGATTTCGTTGACCTCTACGTCGTTGTGCATCCAAAATCCAGAGTAGTATCGTGGAATGAATGCGTGCTGCCGTCGTGGTGGCGCGTGCGATTTGCCCGCGGCGGGAATATTTAGCAGTACGAAAGGATAGAGAGAGATATGTGGAAACCGAATCAGCCCGGAAACAATAGCCCTTCAACTCCCGAACCAGTGCGTCCGACACCGGCGACGAGCCCGAGCTACGATGCCGGCCCGACGCGGCAGACGGGTGCAGGAAATGCGACGCCCGCCTCGGCGGTGCCCACGGGGGAGCAGGCGACGATCGGCAAATCCCTGATTGTCAAGGGAGAGTTGTCGGGTTCCGAGTCTCTGTACATCGACGGCAAGGTGGAAGGCGCAATCAATCTGCCGGGCAACCGCGTGACCGTGGGCCGCAACGGACAGGTCGCGGCGAACATCGTCGCCCGCGAGGTGGTGGTGCTGGGCAAGGTGCGCGGCAACTGCCAGGCAAGCGATCGGGTGGACATTCGCAGCGAGGGATCGCTGACCGGCGACGTCATCGCGGCACGAATTTCAATCGAAGATGGCGCGTTCTTCAAGGGCGGCATCGACATTCGCAAGCCGGGCGGCACCGATCTGAAGGGCGGGACAGCGACGAGTGTGGCCGCTACGTCCACTTCAGAGCCTGTGGCAGCCAAGGTTTAAGCTCAGTAGTGTTTTGTGAGGATGGCCTCGGCTTCGGCCGGGGCCTTTCTGTGTCTGAAACTAGATGTGTCCGAGATTGCGGACGAAGGCAAAGAGGATTGCGGCGGCCAGAGTCGCATAGATGGCAGGCTGTGGGAGCCGAGGCAAATGAAAGGGCTTGCGCTCAAGAAAGCGGCGGTAACAGAGCGCAGCGTAGATTGCGGCAGGCGGCATGAGAAGCGTGGTGAAGGCGTTGAGGCGAAGAGCTTCAAGAACATTGCCATGCAGAAGCGCCGCGAGGGCTCGGGTGGTCCCGCAACCGGGGCACTCGATATGAAAGTACTGATAGATGGGGCACTGCGGGTAAAAGGAGTACAGCGCGGGCGGGAAACGCAGGAGCATGGCCGCTATAAATCCGATGGCAGCCAGCGGCGCGGCAGCGCGGATGGCGCTTACACCCCGGCCGCATCGATGGACGGTCATCGCGCCTGGTTGCGGTAGCGTAGCGTCTCCTTCATCTCGTTGATGCGGTTGAAATGATATTGAAAATAAAGGCCGCCGAAGAAGAAGGTCATCACGCCGCCGAGACGAAGGCCGAGCGGCTCCGGGCCGTTGAAATGCCGTTCGAGCGAATTGCGCATGGAGAAGCGATAGACGATCAGGAAGACCAGGGCTGCCAGCGAGATGAGACCGGCCGTTGGAGAGGTATGTGGCGCACCGCCATGCATTCCCACTTTGATGTTGCCGGCAGAGCTTCCCAGATTGAGCAGCCAGAGTACAGCGTAGATAAGGAAATACATCATTGCCTTGGTGTCCGGTTGAACCTTCTTGATCCATAGCACCTGCACGAAATCCCAGGCAAGGGCGAAGAGCCCGCAGGTGAGAATCGCGAAGAGAAGGACAAGTCCCCAATGGAGATCGGGAGGATCAGGATAAGGAACGCCTGCCGGAGGCGCATAGGCATAGGGCGCGGAAGCCGCGTAGGCCGAAGGCGCGCCGAGTATCCGGGAGACGGGCAGCCACTCCGCCATGTCTTCGCTCTTCGCCATATCGGTATAGAGGATATGGCCGGAGGCGACGTAGCGCTGCAGGTCTTCAATCGTATAGGGGCCGTACATCTGGCCATTGCGTGATACCTGATATTGCATTGCGGACTCCTGAGATGGCTTGCGCGCCGTGCGCTAGGCGTAGAGAAGATGAAAACACGGAGCGCGGTTCCATACAACCCGTCTCCCCGAAATTGGGTGCCCATTGAAGGCGCCATCATTGTCATTTCCTTTTTGAAATAGTTTCCAAGTATTATCTCCACCCTGTATAAATTTGCTGGTGGAATTTAGCGAATTCCGGCAATGCATAAAGATGGGAACTCATTCATGAAGAAGATATTTGTAGCAGCTCTGGTTTCTTTTGTTTCGATGAGCGCAATGGCACAGCAGCCATGGCAGAAGATACAGATGCCGACAGCGGCCAGCGTGCAGCATGCCTGGATGAACCCGCCGTCGGAGTACGGCCCGGAACCCTACTATGGGTTGAATGGCGCGGTGAGCCAGGCGGTGATTGAGCGCGATCTGGATACGATGAAATCGCTGGGCTACCGTGCCGTGACCGTGCAGGCCGGCTACGGAATGCCGTTCGCCTACCTTTCGCCGGAGTATTTCAAATTCTTCCGCATGTTTGTAGAAGAGGCAAAGAAGCGCGACATGCGCGTCTGGATTGTGGACGATGCCGGATATCCGAGCGGATTTGCCGGCGGCAAGTTCACGCAGTTGAAGCCGGAACTACGGATGCAGGCTCTGGATGCGTCGCAAAAGATTCCCGCCAAGGGCGGCGATGTGGTGAAGCAGGCAGTGGGGCCGGATACGGTTGCCGTAACGGCGATCAACTCGGCTGACGGCGCTACTATAACGATCCCTGTTACGAATGGTGCCATTGCATGGACAGCTCCTGCAGGTGAATGGACCGTGATCGTAGTGGAGCATCAGTTCAGGACTTCGCCTACGCGGTCGGACACGAACCCCACGCGCAAGAAGGATGGGACGCAATCGCTTGAAGACTACATGAACCCGGCCGCGACAGCACAGTACCTCGAGTTCACGCATGAGCAGTACAAGAAGGCCGTGGGCGATGAATTCGGCAAGACGATCATGGGCTTCAGGGGAGACGAGCCCGACTACTCCATTGCCGGCCTGCCGTGGACGCCGAAGTTCTTCGCGCGTTTCGAACAGGTGAAGGGCTATGACATCAGGCCTTATGTCGCGGCGTTTCTACAGCCGAAGGGCGCAACGTTGACCGAGAAGGAGCGGCGGGCGAAGGCCGATTACTACGACGTATTCTCTCAGATGTTTCGCGATGGCTTCTTCAAGCCGCAGGGAGAGTGGTGCGCGGCGAACCATCTGGAGTACCAGGTGCATTTGAATCACGAAGAGATGGAGATGCAGTTGACGCGCAGCGAGGGTGAGTTCCTGCGCGATATGAAGTATGTGCAGGTGCCGGGGATCGATTCCATCTGGCACCAGATCTGGACCGACACCATCTCGGACTTCCCTCGGCTGGCCTCGTCGGCGGCGCATGTGTATGGACATCCGCGAGCGTTTACGGAGAGCTTCGCGGCCTACCGGCCAGCACCGGATGTGACCATGGCGCGGTACATCCTGAACGAGCAGTTCGTGCGCGGCGTGAACCTCGTCGAGACAATGTACTTCCCTGCCAGCACGGGAGGCCGCGGCGGATCGGCGTATATGAAGGACCCGGCTTATCCGGCTCTGCTGACCTATGTGCGGCGCATGAGCTATCTGCTGTCGATGGGCGAGCCCGCGGCTTCGGTTGCCCTGTTCCTGCCGTCGAGTTCGATGTGGCTGGGTGACGCGGCCTCCGATACTGCGTTCGTCTCGACCGAGCGGCTGCTCTCCGAACATCAGATCGACTTCGACATCGTGAACGAGGATGCGCTGGCGACGGATCTGAAGGCCGGACATGGAACATTCGAGACGATGAGCAACAACTGGTACCGCACCGTCATCGTGCCTGGTGCCGCCGTGATCTCGCAGGCGGCTCTCGATCGCCTGCGGACGTTTGCGACAGGCGGCGGCAAGGTGCTGTTTTTAGGGCGCACGCCGGGGTTGATCTCAGGCCGAACAATTCTCAATGCGCGAGCGGCCATGCCTGCCGACTTCTCCTGGGCATCGGTCGAGACTTCGGCGCAGTTGCCGGAGACGCCTACGCCGCCCGCCTATCCTCCCGCCGCTCCCCCTGCCCCGCAGGTGGTAGCTCCGGCGATTTTGCAGGCCGTAAAGGCTGCTGTCGGCAAGCCGGACGTGTGGCTGGGTTCGCCGGATACTTCGCTGCGCTGCATGACACGGCGGCTGAAGGACTCGTACGTCTACCTGTTCTTCAACGAGAGCTCCGTACCCATCTCCGATTCGGTGAACTTCCCTAACGAAGGAGAAAACGCGCGGCAGTTGGTAGAGCAGTGGGACCCGGCAACCGGCGCGGTGACGTCCGTGGTATCGACGCGCGCCAAGGGGCAAATGTCGGTGCAGTTGAAGCTGAAGCCCTATGAGACGCGGTTGCTGATGGTGCGGTAGTTCTTCTTCCCTATGTCTGGAGATCAGGCATTGATGCAAACCCATGTCCCAGAATCGGGACATGGGGCACCCGGTTCCGTAGCGGCTTGAATAGAGATGCAAGAACAAATGCAGCAAACCCCATGCCTTCGCGAGGCATGGGGTTCGCTGTTTGGATTTGATGCTTAAAGAGTCTTGTTGTCGGCGCTTTCCATCTGGGTGTCCTTGGCGGCGCGGCTGAGCAGGACGCGCAGGTCGGTGACCTTGTTGAAGTGGAAGGCCGGGGGATTGGTGGGCGCGGTGACGGCGATGAAGTCGGCACGGTTGACCTCCTGTAGATAGAAGGAGGGACGCGGGTCCGGATTCATCGGTGCGACTTCGACGTGGCTGAGTTCGAGGTTGCTGACGTGGCGGAAGAAGAAGCCCTGCGCCGGCATCGGCCCGAACATGCCGGGGTCGGGATACTTCTCGACATTCTCCGGAGGCACGACGTTGACGAGGTTGGCATAATCTCCGCCCTGGTGCTGAATGTAGACGTTGGAGAGCTTGATGTCCTTGATATCGTGGCCCGGAATGCCGCTGAGAATGGAGCAGACGCGGGATTCGTTGTTGTAGCTGACGAAGTTATCGACCAGCACACGCTGCAGGGTGCCGACGACCGTGCTTTGGTCGCCCGTTCCCTTTGGGCCGCGAAGACGGGCGCCGAGACGGAAGAAGATGGGCGACTCGTAGACATCGCGCTGGGTGATGTTGGAGATAGTGATGTCTTCACAGAGAGCGCCGTCTTCAGACTCGAGCGCGAGGCCGTGGCAGCCATCGAAGACACAGTTGGAGATGGTGATGTTCTTGAAGCCGCCGTTGGATTCGGTGCCACACTTGATGCGGCCGGTACGGTAGACGTGGGCATCGGCGGCGAACTTCTTGAACGTGCCGTCGAGGACGGTCCCCAGTTCGTAGGTCCCGGTGACGTAGCAGTTGGTGATGGTCATGTTCTCGGTGGCGCGATTGTAGCCGAGAGCGAAGCTGGACTTGGGACAGATGCCGTCGTCCCAGGGAGAGTTGACGGTGCAGTTGGAGACGTGGACGTTCTTGCAGCAGTCGATGTCCATGCCGTCGCGGTCGGTGTCGATCTTGAGGTTGTCGATGGTGAGGTTATCGACACCGGTGAGCAACAGACCGAAGTGGCCGCCCTTGAGAATGGAGAAGTCGCGGAAGATGACGTTGCGGCAGTTCTTGAGCGCGATGGCTTTGTTGCCTACGCCCGCCTGCTCTGCCTGGTACATGGGATAGTCGCCGCGCTTGCGGGGCACGTATTGCCGAACCGGTGCTCCGGCGGGCCGGGGCGGACGGGGAGGCGCGCCGGGAGGACGGCCCGGTCCTGCGCCGAAGCTGAGGCCTTTGCCGTAGATCAGGCCGGGACCAGTGATGCCGACATCGTGAATGTCTTCGCCCCAGATAAGGGAGTTGTGCCAGTGGTTGTGGCCATAGTCCTGGTAGGCGTCGTAGGAGGTCTTAGGCTCGGCGGCGTCGTAGGTTCCGCCGTTGTAGCCGGTGGTCTGGCCGGGAAGGGGCGAGTCCGCGGCCAGGATGGTGCTCCCCTGCGAGAGGAAGAGATCGACGTGGCTCTTGAGGCGGATCGAAAAGCAGAGATATGTCCCGGCGGGAAAGAGGACGGTTCCGCCCCCAGCACCCGCAGCCGCTTCAATGGCGCGATTGATGGCGGGAGTATCGACTGTTTTGCCGTCGCCGGTGGCTCCGTAGGAGCGCACGTCAAAGATGCCGGAGCTGGCCTTGATGGCTGATTTTGGGGCGGCGTAGGCAGAGGCGGGCAGGGTGGCAGCAGCGGCAGCTAGTCCCATGCCGCCAAACTTGAGAAGGTCGCGGCGAGCAGAATTGAAGGATTCCATAGGCCAGCAATGCTAGCAGAAAAATGGTCGGACCAGAAAGATAGTTTTGCAAAAGAAACAATTTTTAACTGATTGCCAAAGAGTTATTCCTGACACGGACAAGGCAAAGACGGGATACAGGGATCTCTCCACTCCACCGCGCGATCAAGCCGCGTGGCTCCGGTCGAGATGACATGATCTTCTTCAGTTTGGATAGATTCTCAGAGTTTCGGCAGGCTGGCGGTGCTCCATCCGCCACCGAGTGCCTTGATGAGCAGGACGCTCGCGTCCATCTGGCGGCGCATGATGTCGATGTCGTTGCGCTCGTTGACGAGCGCTGTAGTCTGCGCGGTGACCACCTGCAGGTAGGTGTCGATGCCGCCAACGTAGCGGTTGTTGAAGATCCGTTGCGCCGCCTGCGCGGACAGGGTGGCCTGACGCTGATGCTCAGCCTCCTGGCGAAGCACGCGGAGGGCAGCAAGATTATCTTCGACCTGCTGGAAGGCGGTGAGCGAGGTCTGGCGATAGTTGGCGACGGTTTCGTCGTAGGCCGCGAGCGCCTGTTCGGAGACAGAGCGGCGGCGGCCCGCGTCGAAGAGTGTCTGTGAGAGCGTGGGACCGACGGCCCAGAGAAAGCTGGCGCGGTTGAGCAGGCTGGTGAGCGCGGTCGATTCGTATCCTACTGCACCGTTGAGCGAGAGCGTCGGAAAGAAGGCCGCCCGGGCCATGCCGACGCGATCGTTCGCTTCCGCGACACGGCGCTCGGCGGCAGCGATGTCGGGACGGCGCTCCAGCAGTTCGGAGGGCAGTCCAACGGGAATAGCCGGAGGACGAGCCTCGAGCGGGACTTCGCCCAGTGTGAACGATGCGGGCGGCTGCCCGAGAAGAACGGCGATGGCGTGCTCGTACTGCGCGCGGCGCAGGGTCACATCGCTGGCCGCGACTTTTGCCGCTTCGAGCTGGGTGCGAGCCTGATTAACGTCGGATTGCGGGGCGACGCCGCCTTCGAAGCGGTTGGTGGTAATGCGGTAGGCTTCCTCGTACTCGCGGACGGTGTCTTTGAGGAGCTTCTCTTCGGCATCGGCGCTGCGGGCCTCGAAGTAGTCGATGGCAAGTTCGGCCTGCAGGCTGAGCATGGCGGTCTGCATATCGGCGGCGCTGGCCTGAGCCTGCTCACGAGAGGCGTTAATGCCATGGCGAACACGGCCCCAGAGATCGATCTCGTAGTTGAAGTCCAGCGGAAGCTGGAGGTCTGCCACGGACTTGCTGGAACCGGCGGTGCTGACGTAGGGACGGTTCGCAGAGGCGCGCTCGCCGATAACGGAAGGCGAGACGCCGATGGTCGGGGAGAGCCCGGAACGGCTGTACTGAATCAGCGCGCGAGCCTGGCGGAAGCGGGCCTCGGCAGCCTTGAGATCCTGATTGTTTGTAGCGATCAGCGGCTCAAGCTCGTTGAGCTTCGGATCGCCAAAGATGGTCCACCACTCTCCACGCAGGGCAGTATCGGCCGGCTTCGCGGGGTGCCAGTTGGGATCTTCCTTATAGGAGCCCGCTAAAGGTGCCTTCTCTTTGTAGGCAGGCGCAAGCGGCACCGTCGGCTTGACGTACTTCGGGCCAACCATGCAGCCGGAGAGCAGAAGCGCGGCGAGGCTGGAGGCGAAGATGGCAGGGCGGTTCATCACTCACCCACCTGCTTCTGCCGACTGACATGAACCTGCTGGCCTTCAACGAGAGAGTCGGAGGGATCGATGATGACCTCGTCGGTGGGCTTGAGGAGGTCCGAAGGCGCGATCTCGACGATCTGGCCGGCATCGTGGGTGATGGTAATCGGCACAAGGACAACGCGGCCGTCGCGGACGACACCGACGCGCAGACCTTCGCTGCGGAAGAGGAGGGTGTTGGCGGGAAGGGTGAGGTTTTCGATGCGCTCGGGAACTTTGAAGTGGACGAAGACATAGGAGCCGGGGAGCAGCAACCCCTTGCTGTTGTCCACATCGACCTCAACGTTGAGCGTGCGCGACGCAGGATCGATCATGCTGGAGTTGCGGGCGATGGTTCCTTCAAACGACTTGCCGGAGGTGCCCCCGAGCGTGAGCGTGGCCTTGCCGCCGTTCTTGATATCGCCGGCATAGACCTCGGGCACGGGAACGTAGACGCGAAGTCGGTGGATCGCCGCAAGATGAAAGAGTTCCCTGGGTGCGGAGCCGGATCCGGCTTCGATCAGCGCACCCACGTCCGTATTGCGAACAGTGACGATGCCGTCGAAGGGAGCGTAGACCTTCTCGAAGGACTGCAACTGCTGCAGGCGACGGACGTTGGCCATGGCGGCGTCGACAGCAGCCTTTTTGGCGGCCGCATCGCCGGTTGCCTGATCGGTCTCCTGCTTGGAGACAGAGTTGGTCTTGAGCAGGTTGAGATAGCGGGCGGCGGTAGTGTTGGCCAGATCGAGGTTGGCTTCGGCACTCTTCAGGTCGGCCTCGGCGACCTGCAACTGCTGGTCGAGCTCCGGAGTCTCGATCTCCGCCATCAACTGCCCCTTGCGAACTCGGGCTCCGATGTCGAAGTACCAGTGCTTGAGGTAGCCGCTGGTCCGCGCATAGATGGGCGTGTCCATAAACGCCTGCGTGTTGCCGGGAAGGGAGATCTCGGGCGAGAGCGGAGCGTCGGAGGGGTGGACGACGCTGACGGTGAGGATCGCCGCCGCTTCGGTTCGCTTCTCAAGATCGCGGCTGTCGGCGGCACGCGAGGTGATGCCCAGGGCAATCACGACCAGAAGCGCAATGCCGACCACCGCCAGGGTGATCCAGACGCCAGCGGAAAAGCCGCGCTGCGGGGGCGCTGAATTCGGCGGAGTGAACGAGTCGTGCGCGGGGTTAGTCATGTCGGTGTTCATTTCGCTGCTCATGCTTGCTCCTGAATTTCCTGCCCGGATTCCAACTGCGGGGCAGGTTTGCGTCGGCCGTGCAGCAGGGCGAAGACCGCGGGGACAAAGATCAGGGTGGCGACGGTCGCGCAGGTGAGGCCGCCGATGACGGCGCGGCCCAGAGGCGCGTTCTGCTCGCCTCCCTCGCCGACACCGAGCGCCATGGGAATCATGCCGATGATCATGGCCAGCGCCGTCATGATGACGGGACGGAAGCGGGTGGCACCGGCCTCAAGCGCGGCGGTGATCGCGTCGCCGTGATCTTCAAGTCGCTCTTTTGCGAACGACACTACCAGGATACTGTTGGCCGTGGCGACGCCCATGCACATGATTGCGCCCATCAGCGCCGGAACGCTGAGCGTCGTATGCGTGACGAAGAGAATCAGCACAATGCCGGCGAGCGCCGCGGGCAGCGCCGTGATGATGATGAAAGGGTCGAGCCACGACTGGAAGTTCACGACGATCAACAGGTAGACGAGCACAATGGCGAAGCCGAGGCCCGAGAGCAGGCCGACGTAGGAGGTGCGCATGGTCTCGATCTGGCCGCGAACGCGGATGAAGCTGCCGCGCGGCAGCGATTTCCTGCTCGCGTCGACGATCTTGTCGATCTGGCGGGAGATGGAGCCCAGGTCGCGGTCCTGCACGTTGCCGTAGATATCCAGTACGCGACGCAGGTTGTAGTGGTTGACGACAGCCATCTCCGAACCGCGCGTAATGTCCGCGACATCGGCGAGAATCTCGGGAGTTTTCATCCCCGGCGAGGTAATGGGGATATTGCGCAGATCGCTGAGCGATTGAATATCGTACTGTGGCGTCTGCGCCACGATGCTGTAGTTGACGCCATTCTTTGTGTTGAGGAAGAACATGGGACTGAGCTGCGAGCTGCCGCTGAGAATGTTGACGATACTGCCGCCGATATCGCGCTCGGTGTAGCCTCCCTGCGATGCCTTGGTGCGATCCACGTCAACTTTGAGAGTGGGATAGTCGTCGGGCTGCTGAATGCGCAGATCGGTCAACCCCGGCACTTGGCGAAACTGGCTCAGGAGGTCGTTGGCGACCTTGCGATTGCCGGCGATATCAGCGCCCTCCAACTGAACGTCGATGGGCGAGGGCAGGCCGAAGTTGAGAATCTGGGAGACGATGTCCGAGGGCAGGAAGTAAAAGATTGTGCCCGGGAATTCACGCGGCAGCGTGTCGCGGAGAGCGCGAACGTATTCCTCGGTGGGCCGGTGCTTCTCTTTGAGCGAGACCATGATGTCGGCGTCGCCCGAACCGATCAGACCGGAGGTGGAGTGCTGGAAGTTCATCGGGCTGTAGGGGAGGCCGATGTTGTCGAGGATATTGTCCAACTCGGACGGAGGTACTGACCTGCGAATCGCCTGCTCGACCAGATCGCAGAGGCGCGCGGTCTCTTCGATACGGGTTCCGCTCTTGGCGCGGAGATGAAGGATGAACGAGCCGTTATCGGAGGTGGGGAAGAAGTTCTGCCCGATGAAGGGGAACAGGATAAACGTACAGAGACAGAGCAGCAGGAAAGCCGGAATGAAGAGACGCCGCGCATCGACGAGGCGAACCAGCACCCCTTGGTAGGTAAGACGTACTCGTTCGAAGCCGCGCTCGAAGCCGCGCTGAAACCGGGCGAAGATGTTGCGCGAGGGAGCCGCGCTGTGGTCGTGCGCCTTGAGCAGATACATCGCCATGGTCGGCACCAGGGTTCGCGAAAGAACATAAGACGCGAGCATGGCGAAGACGACGGCCTCGGCGAGCGGGACGAACAGGAACTTGGAGACGCCGCTGAGGAAGAACATCGGCAGGAAGACGATGCAGATGCAAAGGGTGGAGACAAGCGCCGGGACGGAGATCTGGGCCGCGCCGTTGACGATGGCGTCGTACAGGCCCTGCCCTTCTTCGAGATATCGTTCGATATTTTCGATGGTGACGGTGGCGTCGTCGACCAGGATGCCGACGGCAAGCGCGAGACCGCCCAGCGTCATGATGTTGATCGTCTCTCCAAGAAAGCTGAGCACGATGATGGAGGTGAGAATCGACAGCGGAATGGAGATGGCGATGATAACCGTGCTGCGCCAACTGCCGAGGAAGAGAAGGATCATCAGTCCGGTGAGCACGGCGGCGATGACGGCCTCGCGGACTACCCCGTCGATGGAGGCCCGGACGAAGATGGACTGATCGCCGATCATCCTGATGTTGAGTTCGGGGGGCAGCGTAGTCTTCAGCCGCGGCAGCATGTTGCGAATTCCGTCGACCACATCGAGAGTAGAGGCGTTGCCGGACTTGAGAACACTGAGCAGAACGCCGCGGCGGCCGTCCTGCCGGACGACGTTGGTCTGCGGGATGCTACCGTCGGTGACGGTCGCCACATCGCGAATGTAGACGGTGGACCCGTTAGCCTGCCGGATGGGAAGGTCGCCGATTCCCGCGATCGTAAGCGGGGAGGAGTTCAACAGAATGTCATACTCGTCACGGCCTATCTTTGCCGTGCCGCCTGGCTGGACAACGTTCTGTTGCGACATCGCGGTGAGAACATCGACCGGTGACAGCCCCTTGGCCTGTAGAAGCCTGGGGTTGAGGTAGATCATGACGGAGCGCTGCTTGCCTCCGTAGACATTGGGGACGATAGCGCCGGGCGAGGTAATGAGTTGGGGACGAACAAAGTTGAGGCCGAGATCGTTCAGTTGCTGCTCCGACATCCCCTTGCCTGAAAGCCCAAGCTGAAGGATAGGAACGCTGGAGGCGCTGAAGTTGATGATCTCGGGCGGCAGAATGCCCGGAGGGAGCGACTTGAGCATGAACTGCGAGGTGCTGCTCACCTGCGCATTGGCAGTATCGATGCTGGCACCGGGCTGGAGGTAAATCTTGACGACGACCCAGCCGCGAACGGTGGTGGACTCAATGTGCTGAACGTTGTCGACCAGCGCGGTGACGGCCTTCTCGAAGGGCGTGGTAACGCGGCCCTCCAACTCCTCCGGATTGAGACCGGTATAGCTCCAGGCAACGGAGACAACCGGGATATTGATATTGGGGAATATGTCGGTAGGCGTGCGCAGGATGACGACCGGGGCCGCAATGAGGATCAGGATCGCCAGCACGATGAAGGTATAGGGCCGGTTGAGCGCTAATTTTACGATCCACATTCAGAGAAGCCTTTCACGCTCGCCGGAGCAGCGTGTTACTTGGATAGGAATAAGCCTGTTCTTGCGGTACTTCTGATTAGACAGGTTCGCGAGTAAAAAATACGCAATGTGCGCGGTAATCGGATTATAAGAGCGGATATCGCGGTTTGGTGATTTTTACCATGTTGCGAACTTAATGGTATCCCGAGCGGCTTGGACTGCGCGAACGGCCCCCACCGCTCGCTGCCGACACGGGCGCCGGAGGATCGGCGAATCGAACGAGTAGACGATAAAAAACAAGGGATTTACCAGCGGTACCGCTCTTGAGACATCGGCTGGCCTCGCGCCCGGAAGAGCACTCCCGCGTGGTATACTTGAGATATCGAAAACCACGGCTGGATATGAGCAAAGTGCTGGATTGACGCGGCTTTTGCGAGTTCAGGAGCAGTACCGGCCGAAGTGATTTTCCCAAGTCTTTCAGCTACGGCTGCATGGAGTTACATGGCAACGACGGCGATCCCCACCGAGACCGATCTTTCAACACTTCAACCAGATGCAGCAGCGACGACATCCGCAAAAGAGGGTGGCGGGTATTCTGCTGAAAACATTACGGTTCTGGAGGGCCTGGCGGCAGTGCGCCTGCGGCCGGCGATGTATATCGGCTCGACCGGCGAACAGGGATTACATCACCTGGTCTATGAAGTCGTCGACAACTCCGTCGACGAGGCGCTGGGCGGCCATGCCACGCGGATCGACGTCACTATTCATGTCGACAACTCGATCACGGTGGTCGATGACGGGCGCGGTATTCCGGTCGACGACAAGATCATCAATGGAGAGAACATGCCGGCAGTGCAGGTGGTTTTGACCATGCTGCACGCAGGCGGCAAGTTCGATGCCTCCAACTACAAGGTTTCGGGCGGTTTGCACGGCGTCGGCGTGAGCTGCGTCAATGCGCTCAGCGAAGAGTTCGACGTCGAGATCTGGCGCGACGGCCATGCGTGGGAGCAGGACTACTCCAAGGGCGCTCCGATCAGCAAGCTGCGCAAGATGGGGCCGAGCAAGCGCAAGGGAACCAAGATCCATTTTCTGCCCGACAAGAGCATCTTTACCGTCACCGAGTTCAGCTATGACACGCTGGCCCAGCGGCTGCGCGAACTCGCCTTCCTGAACAAGGGGCTTGAGATCCACTTGACCGACGAGCGCACCACCGACGCGAAGACCGGCGAGAGCAAGCAACAGGAGTTCAAGTACGTCGGCGGCATCGCGGAGTTCATCAAGCTGCTGAACAAGGGCAAGTCGGTGCTGCACGACAAGCCAATCTACATGGAGGCCGAGCGCGACAACGTGGCCATGGAGATTGCGTTGCAGTACAACGACGCATACTCGGAGACCGTGTTCACGTTTGCGAACAACATCAACACGGTCGACGGCGGCACCCATCTCTCCGGCTTCAAGACAGCGCTGACCCGGACGATCAACGCTGCCGGGCAGTCGCTCGGCCTGTTCAAGGATGTGAAGGAGAACCTGAGCGGCGACGACGTGCGCGAGGGTCTGGTCGTCGTCATCAGCGTGAAGCTGAGCCAGCCGCAGTTCGAAGGACAAACCAAGGGCAAGCTGAACTCGGACATCGCCGGAACCGTACAGGCGTTTGTAAACGAACGGCTGGGCGGGTTCCTCGAACAGAACCCTTCGGTCGCGAAGAAGATCATCAACAAGGCCATCGACGCGGCCCGCGCGCGCGAGGCTGCTCGCAAAGCCCGCGACCTGACCCGGCGCAAGGGTGCGCTCGACGGCGGCGGACTGCCCGGCAAGCTGGCTGACTGCTCGGAACGGCAGCCGGATCGCTGCGAACTCTATCTCGTCGAGGGAGAGAGCGCCGGCGGAACTGCCAAGCAGGGGCGCGACCGCAAGTTTCAGGCGATCCTTCCGCTCAAGGGAAAGATCCTCAACGTCGAAAAGGCGCGTTACGACAAGATGCTGGGGCACGAAGAGATTCGCGCCATGATTACGGCGCTCGGCTGCGGCATCGGCAAGGACGACTTCGACGCCAGCAAGCTGCGCTACGGCAAGCTGATCCTGATGACCGATGCCGACGTCGACGGATCGCATATCCGCACGCTGCTGCTCACGTTCTTCTTCCGGCACATGACGGAGTTGATCAAGCGCGGCCACGTCTACATCGCGCAGCCGCCGCTGTACCGCATCAAGAAGGGCAAGTTCGAGCAGTACATCAAGGACGACCGCGAATATGTAACCGTCATGGTGAAACGTGCCTCCGACGGCATGGTGATTCGCTATGGCGACGGCGGGGCAACGCTGGAGGGCGCTACCCTAACGAAGTTCATGACCCAGTTGAACGACTATCTCGGCTTCTTCGACAAGGTGCAGAAGCGCCTGCGCAACGAAGAGGTGACTCAGGCTTTTGCCGAGATCTTCGCCCAGGAAGGCAAGGATTCCGCGCGGCGGGTGGACTTCGAGTCTCCCGCGAAGCTGGAGGCGATGCAGGCGCGGTTGCAGTCCGTTTCGAAGACATACCAGTTCAAGCAGGTCAGCGATGTGCTCTTCAACGAAGAGCGTCAGATGTACTCGGTGAACTTCACCGACGCCCAGGGGGCGCTGCGATCGATCGACTGGGCGCTCGCCTCGGCCGCCGAGAGCAGGCAGATGCTGGCAAAGCATGCGCAGATCCGCGAAGAGCTCAAGGGGCCATTCCTCATCGAGTACTCCGCAAAGACGAAGACCGAAGCCGCAGTCGAAGAAGCGGAAGAGGCCGCGACGGAAGAAGGCGTGGCCGCGATTGCGGCAGCTCCTGGGACGGCGCTTGAGGCCAAGCCGGGCAAGCGGACGAGCAAGGCATCGCACGACCCTGTCGAAAAGAAGACCGCACGCGAGGTCTTCGAGTATGTCATCGAGCAGGGCCGGAAAGAGTATCAGGTCCAGCGCTACAAGGGGCTGGGCGAAATGACGGCTCCGCAGCTCTGGGAGACAACGATGGACCCGGAACGGCGCACGCTGCTGCAGGTGAAGCTTGAAGATATTGCAGCGTGTGAAGAAATCTTCACCACTCTGATGGGCGAAGACGTCGAGAGCCGGCGCAAGTTCATTGAAGAAAATGCTCTGGACGTAAAGAACCTGGATATTTAGAAGAGTAGAAACGATTGGAATTTGATGAGAGCCCCCATAGCTTCGGTTATGGGGCTCTTATCTTTTAAGGGTGCTGGCGGCCAGCGATGTCAGCGTCATGCTCGAACAGTTCCTGAACTTCGATGCTACTATCCGGCTATGCCGATGGATGCTGCGGTTCTGGTGGAGGCGCTTGGGCTGGTGAAGGAATACCCCCGCGGAGGCGGAGTGGCGCGCGTAGTCGATGATGTCTCGTTCTCAATTCGCCGGGGCGAGACGATGGGGCTGGTGGGAGAGTCCGGTTCCGGCAAGAGCACCGTAGCCCGGATGCTGCTGCGCCTGATCGAGCCTACCGGGGGGGCGATTCGATACGACGGCGTGGATTTACTGGCCGCTTCTTCGAGCGAAGTGCGGACATTGCGGCGGCGAATGCAGATCGTCTTCCAGGACCCCTATGCCGCACTGAATCCGCGCATGAAGGTGCGACAGATTCTGGCCGAGCCGTTTGCGATTCACGGAGAACAGGTGTCAGGAGACAGGGGACGGCTGGAAGCGATGCTGCATGAGGTGGGACTGGACGCCAGCGCGCTGGAGCGGTATCCGCATGAGTTCAGCGGAGGCCAGCGGCAACGGATCAATATTGCCCGAGCGCTGGCCCTGCGGCCGGAGTTCCTGGTGCTGGACGAGCCGGTAAGCGCGTTGGATGTCTCGGTCGGTGCACAGGTGGTAAACCTGCTGCGGGAGTTGCAGCGAAAGTACGGCCTGACCTACCTCTTTATCTCGCACTCGATGCCCTTGATTCGCTACCTGTGCGACCGGGTCGCGGTGATGCGACGCGGTCAGGTGGTGGAGCATGGGGATTGCGAGCAGGTTTGCGAGGCTCCACGCCACGAGTACACGCGGGGATTGATCGCGGCAACGCCCGAGATGCCGCATTTCGCGCAGTGAGCGCGGCTGGCAAATACATTCTGGCAAATACAATTGAAAATGGATGCTCTCCGGTCTTAACTCGCATTGGCACTATCTCTGGCTGGTCGCGGCTTCATTGATCGCGGGCGCGATGAATGCGCTGGCCGGCGGTGGATCGTTTCTCTCGTTTCCCGCAATGCTGTCGATGGGCGTGCTTCCGATTCAGGCGAATGCCACCAACACCGTTGCGCTCTGGCCGGGACAATTGACTTCGCTGGCTACGCTGAAGTCGGACGTCCGCAAAGACCTGCTCCCTGTCGTTTGCCTTACGTCCGTCCTTGGAGGACTGACCGGCGCGATCGTGTTGCTTCGGACCGGCCAGGAGACATTCGAACGTCTGATTCCCTGGCTGCTGCTGACAGGCACGATCATCTTCGGCCTGAGCGGCCCTATCTCGCGATGGATGCGTGCACGGTCCGCCGAACCTCACCGAGAACAGACGCCAAGGAACCTGCCGCTGTTTTGCGCGCTATTTCCTATCTGCTTCTATATCGGTTATTTCGGCGCAGGTGGCGGTCTTCTTGTGATGACCATTCTCGCGCTGTTTGGCATCGAGAGCATGCACGTCCTAAACGCCATGAAGATCGTGGTGGCATGTCTCTCGAACCTGGTGGCCATCGTTACCTTCATCGCGAGCGGAGCGGTTCTGTGGCATTACTGCCTAATCTCGATGATCTTTGCCGCTACAGGCGGCTACGTGGGAGCGCGATATGCGCGACGTATGAATCCCGAGATGTTACGGCTGTTCGTCGTCCTGACGGGATGTGTGATCTCGGCTTATTTTTTCTGGAGGCAAAGGTAGATGAGGCAAAACACAATTGACTTGATCGGCTACGTTGCGGCGACATGCACAACGCTTGCCTTTCTGCCGCAACTGACACGAGTGCTGCGATTGCGCTCGGCACGAGAGATATCGTTGGGCATGTTTTCAATCTTCTCGGCCGGCACGGCAATGTGGCTCGCCTACGGTCTGCTGGCGCACTCGAAGCCGGTGATCGCGGCAAATCTGGTAACGCTTCTGTTGTCCATGAGCATCCTTGTACTGAAGCTGCGCTATGACCACCATGCGGTAAAGGAGGTAACCGGAGTATGAGCCATGAAGGAATTCGCATCGTGAATGCGGACGAGGCCCTTCGCGAAGCCGCCGAAGAGCAGCCATTACCCCCGGAAGCGGTGACGCCAAAGAAGGTTCGCGTCATGAAGACCGAAGGCACCGGCGTTGCGATCGACTGGAGAGACGGTCATCGCAGCGCGTGGAGCTTTGCCTGGCTGCGCAATGCCTGCCCTTGCGCGACCTGCCATGAGGAGCGCGAGAGCAGCGGGCGCAGACCCGGTGTGCCGAAGCCCGGAACACAAGCGCCGCTGGTGATGTACAAAGCCCCGGCGCGGCCTGTGGAGGTCACGCCCGTAGGTAAGTACGCCCTGAAGTTCAAATGGAACGACGGGCACGAGACCGGCATCTACTCGTGGGAGTACCTGCGCCGCGTCTGCGAGTGCGAGGACTGCCGGGCAAAAGCTAAGGATTAAGTTCGAGGGCAGCCAATGCCTCTTGCACCGAATTGGCGACGAGAAGCACTTCTCGGCTCTTTTGCTTGAGCATTCCATGGGCCACGGCGTGGTCGAGGAAGCCGAGCAACTGGTCATAGAACCCATTGATATTGAGCAGAATGATGGGCTTGTCGTGCAGCCGGAGCGTCTGCCAAGCCAGCACTTCGAACATCTCTTCGAGCGTACCGAAGCCGCCTGGAAGGATGACGAAGGCGTCGGACTTCTCGCTCATAAGCGCCTTGCGGGTGTGCATGGTGTCGACAACGTGCAGTTCGGTGATACCGTTGTGCGCCACTTCGAGATCGACGAGCACTTCGGGGATGACGCCGACGACGCACCCTCCATGCGCGAGCGCTGACTCCGCCACGGTGCACATCAGACCTACCTTGGCCCCGCCGTAAACGACGCAGATGTTGTGGGCGGCAAGCGCACAGCCAAGATCGCTGGCCGCGGTCTGATAGATGGGGTCGGCTCCGCTGGCAGAGGCGCAGAAGACAGCAATAGTGCGAATTGGCATATATCCAGAATATCGCCTGCCAAGCAGGTTGGCGCGGATATCGACGATCGACGAAGATCTCTGCGCGGACTCGAGTGCGCATACGAGGCTGACAAGGAATCTGCCTGCCCCGTATGCGCGGATGTGCGAATTAGTGAAGGGTGACCGTTGTACCGTCAAATCCAGCGGCAACCTGCAGGATGAGCGTGCCCGCCGGATGCGCGTTGCTCGCTGTGTTTGTGACGATGCGGGTACCGACGGGAAGATCGATCGTAACGGTCTCGCCAACCTTCACGGTCATTACCTTGTCTCCAGCGCGGAGATCGAGCGACGTCGGCGAAGCATTGTGAAGATCAAATTTGACCATCTTCGTTTTGGAGAACATGGCATGCACGGAACCGGCGACAGTGACTGGAGACGCATAGACTGCCTGCGATGCGAACAGACATGCGACGGCAAGAAGCACGATGAAGATAGAACGACGAAGCATAAATAGACACTCCTGATAAGGTGGTGTGGCTCACGAACAGTCTGGAGATTTTCACAAATGTTGCTACGTGAGCGTAGTGAAAAGCTGGCGTCAATCGTGGATGATGGCGCAAGGCGCGCGGGGATTCACGGAATGGGTTGGAGCCAGGCGCATGAGGTTATCGCCGGTGTCACGGTCGACTCCATGCAGGGAAAGGTGCGCTGGCTACGGTCACGACCTGAGTAAAGAGCAGCAATCAGAAACAAAATCGAATATTCCTTGCGAAGCGCGAACGCCCCTGGCCATGGGTTGCAGCGGCGCTCTCTCTGCCGGAACTCAAGAGCTTGCCGTTGTGAACAGTTACGGAGATTGGACGCGACCGGTTCCCCATCGGATGAAAAAAATATGCCTGTCATCACTGAGGAAATCAGCGGCATGGCTGAAATGATTTCGAGGAAGAACGTGGCCTTCGGCATGGCGGCCTTGAGCCCGGAACCGTCGCGAAAATCCTCATCGCGCAATAAACGTAAAATTGAAGCTGGAGCATTGGGATGTCATCGGAGTTGGTTGCAAATATGAACCCGCAGCAGCGGGAGGGCGTCGAAGCCGTCGATGGCCCCGTGCTGCTGCTGGCAGGAGCGGGCAGCGGCAAGACCCGCGTGATTACGCATCGCATCGCCTATCTTATTCAGGAGCGCGGCGTCCCTGCGGACTCGATTCTCGCCGTGACGTTTACCAACAAGGCCGCCAAGGAGATGGCCGAGCGCGTCGATAAAATTCTGGGCCATACGTCTCTCGCCAAGCCCATGCTGGCGACGTTTCACTCGTTCTGCGTGCGCGTCCTGCGGCGCGACATCGAGGCCATGCGCGTCAACGGCGTTGGGCTGACGCGGACCTTCGCCATCTATGACGAGACCGACCAGCAGGCAGTCGTCAAGCAGGCGCTGAAGCGGCTGGCCATCGATGACAAGTCGCTGAAGCCGCGTGTCGCGCTGGGCCGCATCTCGTGGGCGAAGAATCACATGATCGACCCGCAGGAGTATTTTCTGGCGAGCGCGAATCCGATGGAAGAGAAGATCGCACACATCTTCGAGATCTACCGCAAGGAACTGTTCAAAGCGAATGCGCTCGACTTCGACGACCTGCTGCTCGAAACCGTCCGGCTGCTGAAGTCCTCGGGCGAGGTGAGAGAAAGATATAACCGCCGCTACAAATATCTGATGATCGACGAGTACCAGGACACCAACCGCCCGCAGTACGAGTTAATGAAGCTACTGACGGGGCCGGAGGGCAACGTCTGCGTCGTTGGTGATGAGGACCAGTCCATTTATAGCTGGCGCGGCGCGGACATCCGCAACATTCTGGAGTTCGAGAAGGACTTTCCCAAGGTTCGGACCATTCGTCTGGAGCAGAACTACCGCTCGACGCAGGTGATTCTCGAAGGCGCTTCGGCGGTGGTTGCGCAGAACACGCAGCGCAAAGGAAAGAACCTGTGGACTTCGCGCGAAGGCGGATCGCTGATCGGCTACTACGAGGCTCCTGACGGCGAGAACGAAGCGCTGTTCATCGCAGACCGCATCCAGCGATATCTCCGCGAAGCCGGCAGTCAGGAGGACTCACCGCGCTGCGCTGTGCTCTACCGCACGAACTCTCAGTCGCGACTGGTGGAAGAGGCCCTGCGACGCTACCAGATCCAGTACCACATGGTCGGCGGCTTCAGCTTCTACGACCGTGCCGAGGTCAAGGATATTCTCAGCTACATGAAGCTGGTGCAGAACGTGCACGACTCCATCGCGCTCAGCCGGGTGGTGAACTCGCCGCCGCGCGGCATCGGCAAGACGACGATGGAGACGCTGGAGCGGATGGCGCTGTCGTCCGGCATGAGCACGTGGGATGCAATCGGCAAGGCCATCGAAGATAAGCTACTGCCGCAGCGGGCGCTGATTGCACTGGGCGGTTTTCGCCGTCTCATCGAAGATGCCCGCGCCATGCTTGGCCCGGGATTTGCCGAGAAGCTTGCCGGCGATCTGGAAGAAAGTTCGCCGATGGAAGCCGACTCTGAGGCATCGCTCGATATCGATGAGGCCGACACCAGTTTTGATGTTGAGACAGGCGCGGAAGCAGAGGCGGACACCTCGTTCGATACCAGCTTCAACTTCGGCTTCGATTTTGGACCCAGCGAAGAGATCTCCACTATCGCGGCAGAGAACGCTTCCGATTCCGACGCTTCGCATGAGATCGACGCAGCTTCCTTCAATCCGTTCGCGCCGGTAGCGCTAAAGAAGAGCGCTTCGGGATCTCGTAGAGGCAAGCGTGCTGCAAACGACAAAGCTCATCACACAGAGGAGGCCCCGGGTCCAGCGAAAGAGGCAGCTGACGACAAACCGGCATTCCGCAAACCGGGTGATGCGGCCACCCTGCCGGAGTTGATCAAATTTCTGAACGACCGCAGTGGCTACATCCGCGCACTTGAGGATGAGGCAACGCCGGAGTCCTTCTCGCGGATCGAGAACTTGAAAGAACTGGCGAACGCGGCGCAGGACGCGCAGGAGCGCGGCGAGACGCTGCACGAATTTCTTGATCACGCGGCACTGGTGAGCGATGCGGACTCCTACTCCGCCGAGGCGCGGGTAACCCTGATGACGCTGCACGCGGCCAAAGGGCTGGAGTTCCCGCTGGTCTTTCTCGCCGGGATGGAAGAGGGCCTCTTCCCTCACTCGCGCACGTTTACCGACCCTACCGGTCTCGAAGAGGAGCGGCGGCTCTGCTACGTGGGCATGACGCGCGCTATGGACACGCTCATCATGACGCGCGCGCGCTATCGGCGGCGCTACGGCAGCGACATGCCGGAGTCGAGCGTCCCCTCGCGCTTTCTGGAAGAGGTGCCCTCGCGGCTGGTCGAAGACCTCGGCAGCCCCCCCGCACAGCCGCAGTTCTCGGGCTCGGATTATGGCAACACCTATGCAACGCCCTATCCGAAGGCAAACCGGTTTAGCCGCAACGGCGCTGAGGTGGGCGAGAGGCATTACAGCTACGAGGACGAGGACCAGAGGCCTTCGTACGCCGGATCGGGCAGTCCCTCAAGCAACGGCAACCGCTCAAAATTCAGAAGGACCGCGGCCCCCGGCCAATCCATCGACAATATCGCAAGTTTCTTTGCCGCTCGCGGACAAAAGATCTCGCGGCCAAAACTCGACATTCCCGAGGCCACCGGCAAGACCGGCCTGAGGCAGGGAACGCGTGTTCGTCACCCGAAATATGGCGAAGGAACCGTCTTTCGCCGTGAAGGCGACGGGGATGACGCAAAGATTACAGTACAATTTCAACAGCACGGCGTGAAGAAGCTGGTGGAGAAGTTCGCCCAGCTGGAGCGCCTCTAAAGTTCTGAAAATCGCATCTGGAAAGATTGGCATCGAATCATGGCAAATACAAAGAGCATTACCGATACAGATGAGCGCAAGAAGGTAAAGCGCGCAGCACGCAAGAAGGCCGCCCCCAAAGGTAAGCGCACCGGTGCTCGCGGCGAGAACAAGGCCAAGGTCAAGAAGGCAGCGCGCGGCCAGAGCAAGCGGTAGGCGTCACAAAGCCGAGCGGGCAGGTGGAGGCAGCGCTTGCTGTATCGTCAGCTTCTGAACCCGCTCAAGCATGGCCCTCCCGACAACGCTGTATCGCTGTCCAGATACCATTCGGTTGAGGAGCGAGCCCGCTGGCCAGACAAATCTTCCGCACCAAATCGATCGACAAGCTGATCTCTGAATCGGAGAGGCCGGAGCATGCGTTGAAGAAGACGCTTGGCCCGGTCTCCATCACAGCGCTTGGCATCGGCGCTGTGATCGGATCGGGAATCTTTACCGTGATCGGCGTGGCTATCGGCGGAAACCCTGCCGCACTCGCATCCTGGGCCGACTCGCCGGTCATCGATCTTCTGCTGCACCACGGCGCGGTCGCCGGGAGGCCTGGTGCAGGACCCGCTTTGGCGATCTCGCTGGTGCTGGTCGCCATCGTCTGCGCGCTCACCGGGCTTTGCTATGCGGAACTGGCGTCGATGATCCCCATCGCCGGCTCGGCCTATACCTATACCTACGCGACGCTGGGCGAGTTGGTGGCGTGGATTATCGGCTGGGACCTGATCCTCGAATACGCCTTCTCGAACATGAGCGTCAGCGTCGGCTTCGCCGCGCACGTGGTAGCACTGTTGGACTGGATGGGCCTGCACATCGCGCCGGAATGGCTCTCTCCCGCGTATCTTCCGCTTGGCCTCCAGGACCTTCAGGGGCATGAGCTCTACGCGCCTGGCTGGCACATGGGATTCAACATCCCGGCGTTCCTGATCGTGCTGTTGCTGACAGTGGTCCTGGTGCGCGGCATCCGCGAGTCGTCGCGGACGAACAACATCATGGTGCTGGTCAAGATCGCGGCGATCCTGCTGTTCATCTTCTTCGGCCTCAGCTTCATTCATCCGGCAAATTACACGCCGTTCTCTCCGAACGGATGGAGCGGCATCCTCGCGGGCGGCTCGATCATCTTCTTCACCTACATCGGCTTCGATTCCATCTCGACCGCCAGCGAAGAGTGCAAAAATCCGCGCCGCGACGTGCCCATCGGCATCATTGCAACGCTGATTATCTGCACGATCCTCTATGTCGGCGTCGCTGTCGTGCTGACCGGGCTGGTGCCGTGGCAGTCCGTGGCCGGCGACGCCGCGCCGGTCGTCAACGCGCTGAAACACGTCGCGCTGACGGAGCCGCACGGCCACAGCCTGCACTGGGTTCGTCTGGCCGTGCTGATCGGCGCGCTGGTCGGCATGATCTCGTCGATCCTCGTCTTTCAGCTCGGACAGGCGCGGGTCTGGTTCGCCATGTCCCGCGACCGTCTGCTGCCCGATGTCTTCAGCCGCGTGCATCCCCGCTTCCGCACGCCTGCCTTTGCCACCTGGGTAGCTGGAATTCTGGTGGCCATCCCGGCGGGCCTGTTCGACGTCGGCACCTTCGCTGAGATGTCGAATATCGGAACCCTGTTCGCCTTTGTGCTGGTCTCTATCGGCGTGATCGTCCTACGAGTGCGGCAGCCTGAACGCCCACGCGGATTCCGCGTCCCGTTTGGTCCGATCATTCCCGTGCTCTCGATATTTTTCTGCATCCTGCTGATGGCAGGGCTACCCGCTAAAACCTGGATACGATTCTTCGTCTGGCTGCTCGTTGGGCTGGTGGTCTACATCTTCTACAGCCGCAAGCGCAGCGAGTTTTACAAGGACTAGATAGACGTCCGGCTCTCATGGCGCGGCAGATGTTCAGCGACGCACTAAACTAGTGGGAATGGTTAAACGAAGCACAAAGCGAGATTCCGAGATCGATATAGTTGACTGGCTGCGCAAGCTGCCCAAGGCGGAGCTGCACCTGCACCTCGAAGGCACCATCCTGCCGGAGACGCTGGTTGAGCTAAGCCGGCGGCACGACGCCGAACCGCTGACCTTGGAATCCGCCCGCAAACTATACAGGTATGAGAATTTTCAAGGCTTCCTGATGTCGTTCAAGGCCGTCACCGAGCGTCTGCGCGAACCGGACGATTACGAGCTGATCGCCTACAACATGGTCCGCGAACTTGCCGCGCAGGGAGTCCTCCACGCCGAGGTCTACATCTCCTTCGGCATCATCTACTACTGGAAGAAGACCGAAGTCGAGCCTTACGTCGAGGCCATCGAGCGCGGCCGGCTGCGTGGCGAACAGGAGTTCGGCACCACCGTCCTCTGGATCATCGATGCGGTACGGCACTTCGGCGCGGAAGAGGCAGCCCGCGTCTTTCGCAAGGCAGCGGAGTTGCAGCCGAAGTATCCGAGCATCGTCGGCATCGGCATCGGCGGCGACGAGGCACGCGGGGGAGCTGATCTCTTCCGCCAACTTTACGCCGAAGCAAGAGACGCCGGGTTGCGACTCACCGCTCATGCAGGCGAATCGATCGGCCCGGAGAGCATCTGGTCGGCGATCAACATTGGGGCCGAGCGCGTGGGCCATGCCTTATCGGCCCAGCACGATCCCGAGTTGATCGAGGTGCTGGCGCAAAAACAGATCCCGCTTGAGATCAACGTCACCAGCAATATCCGGACCGGGTGTTGTCCGAACTTCGACGAGCACCCGCTGCGGCGATACTTCGATTCCGGCCTGATGGTGACGCTCAACTCCGACGATCCGCCGATGTTCGGCAGCGACCTGCTGGGAGAGTACGTGCTGGCCCAGGAACGCTTCGGATTCACGCTGGAACAGATGCGCGAACTCGCGGCGAACTCGGTCGAAGCCAGCTTTCTCGCTCCCGAGCGCAAGCTGGCCCTGCTGCGGCAGGTTGAGCAGTACGGTTGAATCTGTTCGTCTTTACCTGCCGTCCGGCGCGGGAACCATGACCGCGTTGGGATCGACCTTCGGAATCCCGAAGTGGCCGCTGAGGTGGATAAGATCGAGCGGACGCAGCTCGCAAGCCACCTGGATGACGCTCATGTCTCGCGGAGAGCGGATCAAAACAACAAGCCCGTTGATATCTGCGCCTGAGTTATGCAGCCATAGGTCGGTGATGATGCCGCGAGGCTGTGCCGACTCCGCCGGCGACTGGTTGGCGTTGACCAGATGCTTCCAGCCCGCGGCGCGATAGCTGGCAACGAGGGCGCTCATCGCCTCCGGTGTATAGAAGGCGGGCTCCGCGTAGTGGTAGTTGTCGACCGAGATGCCGGTCAGCGCCGCCGCGGCGCGCTCCGGGCTCATGCCGCCGGACTCCAGCACCGCCTGCGCTACCTGCATCATGGAACGGTCAAAGACAAATCCAGTGTGGCTTGCCGGCTGATTAGCCAGTGTCGCCCACTCGTCCTGAATACCAACTGGTTGCTGAGAAGGTGCTGGAATACAAACCGCTGTGACACTCAACAAAACCAAAGCAGACAGCGCAAGTCGCGGGCGCAGGTTCATGGGATATCTCCCTGCACAACTAAACCCGGATTCGGCCCGGTAGTTCCGCCAATTCGATCATTCTGTCAGCCGACGACGACTGCCATGGCAAAACCATCATGGCCTTTGCTTCCAACTGTCTGCAGCGCAGTCGCTTCCAGCCGGGGTTCGGCGGCGAGCAGGTCGAAGAGCCGCCGCGCTCCCTGTACGTTGGCATCGCTGCTGGCCGCATCGATCACCTGCCCTTCGCGGATGATATTGTCGACCACGATCAGCGTTCCCTTGCGCGAAAGCTTCAGCGCCCATGTCACGTAGTTCGGAATATTCGACTTGTCCGCATCGATGAAGATAAAGTCGAACGGCCCTTCGCCTTCCTCAACCAGCTTTGGCAGCGTATCGAGCGCGGCGCCCAGGCGCACCGTGACGACGCTCTCCAGTCCGGCGCGAGCGATGTTTTTGCGCGCAACCTCGGCATGTTTCGCGTTGGCTTCGAGTGAGATCAGACGGCCACCGTCGGCCAGCGCCCGGCCCAGCCACGTGGTGCTGTATCCGCCCAGCGTGCCAATCTCGAGAATCTTACGCGCACCTGCGACGCGGGCCAACAGATGCAGCAGCTTCCCCTGGTTCGGCGCGACGTCGATCGAAGGGAGCCCGGCGGCGGCATTGGCGGCCATGGTCTCATCGAGAACCGGGTCGGAGGGAATGAGATGGCCGACGAGGTACTCGTCGACTGCCTTCCACAACTCTGCGCCTTCAGCCATGATCTGTCTCTCCAATACGGATGTAATTTACTGCGGTGGCTTCGGCGCGAAGTAGCCCTTCTGCGCCCGAACGTGATATCGCGGGTCGAGCGCCTGAAGGTAGATCGTCCGAAACGCGCCGTCCTGCCTGAAGTCCGCGGGGCGGTACTCGAGAGAGTACTGGCTGCGGAGCTCCTGTTCGATATTACGGAATCCAATGGCCACGTCTTCGATCTTCGTGGGATAAAAAGCCTGTCCGCCGGTCGCCTCCGAGATCGCCTTCAGAACATCGTCGCCCTTGTCGCGGCTGGGGCTGACGTTGGTGCTGATGGCGTAGACGATGGTGTTGGCGCGCTGGCACATCTTGATCGCGTCGCTCTCCTGCGCTCGGCTGTAGTTGTCGTCGCCATCGGATACGAGGATCAAGGCGCGCCGCACCGATCCCGGTTCGGGAAGCGGCAGCATCTGGTCGCGGCAGGTCTTGTACAGCGCGTCAAAGAGAGCCGTGCCGCCGCCGGGACGCAATTTGCGAATGCCCTGGTTCAGCAGGTCGACATTGTTGGTGAAGCCTTGCGCCACATCCGTCGAGATATCGAAGCCCTCGACGAAAGCCATATCGTTAAGATGCAACACCTGCAACAGGAACTCGATGGCAGAGTCCTGCTCGAACTGGAAGCGCTGGCGGATCGAGCTGCTGGTGTCCAGCATGATGCCGACGCGAAGCGGGAGATTGGTCTGCTGGGTAAACCCGAGGACAGCCTCCGGCGGCCGTCCATCGTCGAGCAGACCGAAGTTCTCGCGCTTGAGCCCGGTGATGAAGCGGCCCTTCTTGTCGGTCACGGTAAAGATGAGATTGACTTCGTTGACCTGGACCTTGATGGTTGTGATGGGCTCGCCCTGCGACTGTGGCGGCTGGCCTTGTGCCTGAGCCGGCGCGGTGGGGGTCGTTGCCGGCGCCTGGGTCGCGGTCGGCGTCTGCGCCGCGGCAGGAGGCGTTGCCTGCGTCTGCGCATACAAAGGCGCGACGGCAAGCGCGGCGGCGAACAACAAAGCGGAGCCCAAAGACCTGGATATAAGAAAAATTCGGTTACGCACGGTCACTACCATGATTCTACCCAACTCCATGAAAACCCGCCCGAATCGCCGCCAGAAATTCCTCCAGTTCCGGCGGCAGGGGAGCCTGTATATCCATCGCCTTCCTGCTTTGGGGATGGGTAAATGCCAGATACGCCGCATGAAGGAAGTTCCGCTCCAGCGATAGTCCGGTCTCAGCACCGCCAATACGATGAGGTGCGCCGTAAAGGCTATCTCCTACAACGGGATGCCCCAGCGATTGCATGTGGACGCGAATCTGGTGGGTCCGCCCGGTCTCGATGCGCACCTCGACCAGCGTGAAGCGGCCATAGTCCGACGTGATGCGCTCGACGACCCTGACATGCGAGACCGCCGAACGCCCATCCGCACGTCGCGTCGTCATCCGTATGCGGCGAACCAGGTCACGGGAGATGGGCAGGCTGACGGTCGTCTCGTCCTTGGCCACATCGCCATGAACCAGAGCAATATAGGTTTTAGCAACCTTCCGTTGCGAGAACATCTCCCCCAGCTTGCGATGAGTGCTATCGTCTTTGGCCACGACGATGATGCCGCTGGTCTGCTTATCCAGCCGGTGGACGATGCCGGGCCGAAGCTCGCCGCCCACGTCCGAAAGCTTGGCAAAGTGAAAGAGCAGCGCATTGACCAGCGTGCCCCGGTTGCGCGCGTCCTCGCTCGCGCCCGATCCGGCATGAACCATCATTCCTGCAGGCTTGTTGATGACGGCAAGGTGTTCGTCTTCGTAAAGCACATCGAGCGGAATATCCTCGGGAATGGCATGAAGTGGCGGAGGATGCGGTGCGCCTTCAATCTCAATCGACTCGCCGCCATGCAGTTTGTGCTTCGGTTTGGCGGTCTGGCCATCGACGCGCACCTGCTCGTTTTCAATCAGCATCTGCACCCGCGCACGGCTGATGTCCGGGATCGCCTGCGCCAGATACTGGTCGAGTCGCAGTCCGGCAGCCGCCACATCGGCGGTGAAGGTGCGAATGCCGTCTTCTGCCTCATCCTCGATATCGAGCACGGGCACAGGTAGCGGCGCAGCCTCTTCGACGCCTCGGGTAGCCCGGTATTCCGCCTTGACCGAGCGGCGGCGCTGCCCCTTGGGCAACATGTGTTTAGACGGCATGGGGCACCAGCTTTCGCGGTTGCAGCCAGATCAGTCCGGCAGCAACGATCATTCCCAGGGCAACCCACTGAATCGGATCGAGAATGCCGCCGGACGGCACGGCATCGATGTAGGGCTGACGGAGAAACGTCAGCAGAAACTGCGCAACTCCAACCGCAGCCAGGGCAAGAGCAGCAGTATCGCCCCGACGCTGGCGGCGGCGCAGTTGCAGAAAAAGAGCGACTGTCAGAAATATCGCTAAAAGTGCAGCATACAGTGCGACCGGGTGCAGCCTGGCAGCGCCCGGAAACATCGCCATTCCCCACGGCAGCGCGGTCGGAAGCCCGGGATCGCTGCCCTCGGCAAAGTGTCCCAGCGCAAGGAATGCCCAGATCAGCGTCGCGCACGGAGCCCACGCGTCAAGCGTTGCCAGCAGCGGCAGCCGCCGCACCCGCAGATAAAACAGAGTAACGATTCCGGTCAACAGAAGCCCAAGCGGCGTCAGCGAAGGCACAGCCAGCAAAAGAAAGGGGTAGGTGAAAAAGGCATGGAGATACATGACAATCAGCAGTAGCCGCGAGAGCACAAACGCCGAGAGCAGAACGAACAGTCCCGCATTCCAAAGTCGATCCGGGCTAAGTCCTGCCAGGACAGCAGTCCGCAGGCTGAGTCCCAGTGCAGCCACCAGCCCCACGGCGGCGAGAACGCCGAAGGTTGGCAGAGTGATATGGCCGAAGTGGAGAAGGATGGGATGCACGTCTGAGATTCAGGCGCGGGAAGCCGCCGATAAAAAAATCAAAAGGAAAACAGGATTGAAAAAGAAGACCGACCCGCTGGGCCGTGCGTCGAAGCGCTGGTGAACCCGTCCTAAGACGGCGGGACCCTGCCGTGGCTCTTTAGGCATTCCGGACTGGCGGACGTTGCACACCGAGCCATGTATACGAGTCAGGACCCCTGTTCAATGAATGTTGGTTCAACCAGCGTAGATCGCGCACCTGCTTCGCAGGCCGGTTTCTTAGGTTGGATGCTACCTGCCACCGCGCGGATTAGCAAGTTGACAGGCCGAAGCGGTTCAGGGAGTGAAGACCTGCCAGGGTCACTTACGGTCATCGGCCACAAGAGCCTTCATGGCGAGGCTTTCAGGAGTATTCAGACGCTCCAGCCCTTCGACGACTCCGATGCGGTTGCGCTCAGGATGATTCTGGCTGGCCTTCCATTTGCCCTCGATGCGCTCGATGGGCAGCTCCACCCCGACGATTCCCTTTATCAGCGATGCGATATAGTCAGCTGGCGCATCGCTCACTTTCCAGGGAGCAGGAAAGGAAGCTTCATGCACCGTCGTCAGAGCGTTGAGATGCTCCATAAGCCATGCAGGGTCTTCAACCACCCTGAGATGCCCGTAGACATGGACTACAGCGTAGTTCCAGGTAGGCACGACTTTGCCCGTCTCTTTCTTCTCCGGATACCACGATGGACTGATGTAATGCTCCGGGCCGGAGAAGATGGCCAGGGCCTGGACGCCGGGCTGAAAGTCCTGCCACTGCTTGTTTGCCCGCGACAGATGCCCTTTCAATAGCGCGCGTGTCGCCGATTTGCGTTCCAGCACCATCGGTAGATGCGAAGCAAACAGGCCGGAGGAAGCGATCGTCACCAGCGACGCCAGCGGATGCGACTCGATCAAGTCGTGTAGAACCTCAAGCCGGGTCTCTTCATTTGCCCTGGGAATGTACACGCAGCTCCTCCTACGAGGCAAGAGACAGACTAGCCGACCTTGCGCTCTTCGAGGACCTCGTCCAGCAGGCCGGCAAGCGAACCCGCGCGCGAACGCATCGAAATCTGCGACTGCGACAGGCTGCCTGCAAGCACGTCCTGACGCTCCCGCGCCGAGCACAGTTCATCGGCGATGTTCAGTGCCGCCAGCACCGCCACCCGCAGACTGTCGACCGTGCCGCCATGCGCCGAAACGGCGCGCATCTTGGCGTCTACCATCTGCGCCAGCCGCTCGATGTACTCCGGATCGGTGCCGCGCAGGTTGTAAACCTGGTCATAGATGTCCACGGCAACAGACTGTGGGACGATGGACTGGCTCTCGGCCTGTGGCTGCGGCACTTCGATTGTCTGGTCCATCGTTACTCCTTTTGCGAATTTTTAGAGGAGTTCGTCCATCTGTTGCAGCATCTTCTCGACGCGCTGGCGCACCGCGTCGCGTTCCTTGGTCAAGTTATTAAGCTGCGCTTCGACAGCAATCTGGGCAGTAAGCTGACTTTCAAGCTGTTCATTAAGAGAGGCAACCTGCGCCTCTGCGACGGCGCGGGCCTCGCGCTCACGCTTGACGATCTCGACGGCACGAAGAACTTTTTGCTCAAGCGCCTGAAACTCATCGACGCTGATGGTGGATGTACTCATATGTTTAAAGTATAGACGTCGGCGGCGTGGATTTTGTTGGGGAAAACCTGTGTGGAACCTACGTGGATGCCTGTCGCCCCGGTCTGCAAAGACTTGCGGCCGCAACGGCAGGCACTTCGCCCCGTTATAGGCCCGGAGCGCGAATCGTGCCGCCCAGCTTCGTCAGAGCTGCAATAATATCGGTCCACCACGCGGTCAGCTCATCCTCTCGCAGCGTGCGCTCGTTCGACTGAAAGACGCACTTCAGCAGAATCGCGTAAGTGCCCGGCGGAACCGACTTGCCCTTCGCATCGCGAAAGATCTCTGTCGGCCCCAGTCGCTGCAACTCCGGAATCGCCAGCCCGCGAATGGCTGCGGCGATCGTCTGCCACTGCATCGAATCGGGGAAGGTAAACGAAAAGTCGCGCTCGACCGCCTGGAACCGGGAGATCTCTCGCGACGTCACCTGGCGCAGCGGAAGCGCATAGAGCTTCGCCAGATCGACCCTGGCCAGATAAACCGGTTGCCGCAGCTTGCGCCGCTCTTTTTCGGTCACGGCAAGCTCGCCAAACTGAGCGACCGGGCGCCCGTCCAGCAATACCGTAGCGCCGCGTCCCGGCTGTAACCATGTTGGGGTCTCCGATTGAAATGTGAGGCCGTTGCAGTCGAACAGCGAAGCCAGCGACTCGATCACGCCTTTCAGCTCAAAGAACGGAGCATCCTGCGCGCCATGCAGCGCACTCGCCACATCCGCACCGGTCAACCCCAGCGACAGCGACGCCGTCTCCACCACCGCATCGGTTCCGCCGGTAAAGACACTTCCCTGTTCAAACAGCCGCACCGTCTGCACATCGCGATTCAGATTGTGCGCCAGCATAGTCACCATCCCCGGCACCAGCGACGGCCGCAACAAGGCCGCCTCCTCCGAGAGAGGATTCTCCATCGCCACCGTTCCCTGCTCCGCCGCGCCGAACAGATCGCTGTCGGCGTGCGAAGCAAAGGTGCTCGAGATTGATTCGCTGAATCCCAGCGCCAGCAGACGCGTCCGCACGGCAGCCGCGGCAGCTGCGGTAGCGTGTTCGATCACCACGCCCGGCGTTGGCAGTGTATTGGCGAAGCGGTTATAGCCGTAAACCCGCGCCACCTCTTCGACCAGATCGATCTCACGCTCCAGATCGAGCCGCCAGCTCGGTAGCTTCACCGCAAATGTGTCGTCTGTCTTCGCAGTCAGCTCGCAGCCCAGCGCCGTAAGATACTGCGCCACGATCTCCTTGGTAATCCCCTCGGGAGCAATCGTCGTTCCCAGATGCCGCTGCACTTGCTTCACCGACAGCACTATCGCCCCGCGATCGGCCGTCCTCGCCGCAGCAGTAGGAATGACGACATCCACCAACTCGCCCTCAACCTGGCCGCCGCTCTCCAGAATCAGCCGCGAAACCAGCGCATTGGCCACTGGAGCAGCGTTGAAGTCTGCACCCCGTTCAAAGCGGTGCGAGGCATCCGTGTGCAGCAGGTGCCGCCGCGAACTCCTGCGAATGCTCGCTGGATCGAACCACGCAGCCTCCACCAGAATGTTCTTCGTCTCCGCCGTAATCATGGAGTCCCAGCCGCCCATGACGCCCGCCAGCGCCAGCGCCTTCATCTCATCGGCCACGACCAGGTCGTCCGCCTCCAGCGTCCGCTCCGTTCCGTCCAGCAGCCTCAGCTTCTCCCCATGCCGCGCCAGCCGGACGACAATTCCGCCCTCAACCTTATCCAAGTCGAAGGCGTGGGTAGGATGCCCCATCCCCAGCAGCACGAAGTTGCTCACGTCCACGGCGTTCGAGATCTGCTTCTGTCCCAGCAGGCCAAAGTATTTGGCGATGCTCCCCGAACTGGGAGCAATGGTCACGTTGCGCAGCACCCGCGCTGTAAACCGTCCGCAAAGCTCCGGAGCCTCAATTCGAACCGGAAACGCCTTCGCGCCCGGCACGGCAGCGGGCAAGGTCGCATCGAGCGGGGCCAGCGGCAGGTTGTAGATCGTCGCCGCCTCGCGTGCGATGCCGTAGTGGTTCATCGCATCGACGCGGTTGGTCGTAATGTCCATCTCGAACAGATGGCCATTTCCCTCTCCGAGGTCATGCACGCCCTCGACAGCAATGCCGCGCAGAGTAAGGTCATCGGCGAGTTGCCGGTCGGAGACAGGGAGTTGCGGCAGGTAAGAGCGGAGCCAGCTTGTAAGAATCTTCATGGGTAGACGTCTTCTAGTCTAACGAATCGGCAGAAGAGCGACGTAAGAAGTGCAATGGTGCGAGTCGTCATAGTCCGAGGCGAGCTCAAGCAGGCCACCCCGAACCGGCATCAGCGCAGAAGAGTAGTTGGGGCAGTAGTTATCGTATGCCGTGGGGACCTCGACCGGGGCAGGCCGGGTGGTCCATGGATCGGAGCCGCGAGTCGGCCCTCTGGAGAAGAGGAACCGGCCATTTTGCGGAGACACAGTACCATCAGCCTCATAGAGCACCTGCCCCACCAGCAGTATCCGATGACTGACCGGGTCGAAGATATTCGCAGGAGCGTGGGCGAAGTATTGCCCGGTAGAGGAGACAGCTTTCGTGCCAAAATTGGCTGGGTCGCCAAAGTCCAGGCCATTGGACGAGGTACGAAAATAAACCTGGCAATGCGCAACCGGGCCGCAGATCTCATAGGACATAAAGTAGGTACGATCGGGCAAGCGCGTAACGATGGCCATTCCCGGACGATCTTTTTGGGAAGCGCTGGCCACGGTATCCTTCCTCGCGCCCCAATGGACGCCATCCGTAGACCGCATCTGGACCAGTTTCTGGCTGCAGCAGGGATCAGTCTCGTCCGAGAAGAACATTACCAGCGAGCCGTCTTTGGCGACGGTGAACTCCGGCTCCCATAGCCCATGACGCTTATTCCCGGCTTTGACCGGTGTAGCGAGGTATCGCCAGTTGGCCCCTTCGTCGCTGCTGCTATAGATCTCGATGGCAGGCGTATCTCCGGAGAAATAGGACCCGGAATAAAGCAACGTTCCCGCCTTGAGATGGCCGATCCTGCGCGGCAACTCGTAAATGGTGGAGCAGCACCGCTCCTTGCTGCCTGGAATATTCATAACCGAGGCAAGATAGCTGAAGGTGCGGCCTTCGTCCGCGCTGCGATAAAGCCTGTTGCCGGTCTTGGCAAGCAAGGTATTTTTAAGCGGGCCTGACGCATGACGAAGGCGGATCAGGCGAGGATAGAGCGTGCTTCCCGCAAGCGGAGTACCCGTAGCGGCAGACGCTATGGCAGCCGGCAAAAGAAGGAAGAACAACAGCGCGGCAAAGCTCTTTGCGCGGAGATTCATAGGCAGGTGTCCTCGGTGTAAAGCGCCGGGCGCTCCTTCGCTATCGGTCCCGGCGCGGCTGAAAGACAATCCGGATCAAGAGGCGGAAACATCTTCGAACAATCCGGTCGGCAGACCATCGATGCTATACATATTCTTCTGCCGCCAATACTCTTCCAATCCGCTCTCGCCCTTCGACTCCGCCCAGCGCGTCAGCGTAGTGCGCTCACCAACGTATTCAAACAGCGGCACCCCGTATCCGCACGAGGTCTGCACCGACTCGACCTTCAGCAGCACCATCTGACGCGCACCCGGGGTCTCAACTCCACCAAACTCCGAGGTTAGCATCGCGGCATACTCAGAACTGCCGCGGCTCACAATTCGCCCGCGACCGTAGAGTCGCAGCACCATCGGCGCACCTTCAAAAGCACAGAACATCAACGTCAGCCGTCCGTCTACCTGTCCATTTTCCCGCAGATGCGCCGCCGTCTCATTGCCGCTGCCCGTCTGGTCGAGGTAAACGACTCCGTTCGTATCGAGAACACGCAGAGACGCCACATCTCTGGGCGAGACATTCACCCGCCCCTCCGCCGTCGCGGACGCATTGAAAAATATCCGCTGCTTCTCGATGAACTCGCGGTGCGCAGGCTCAATCCGTTCAAATTGCTTGCCCATGGATGCCTCTCTCCGAGGATTCAGGATGATGTCTCTTCTCAGTTTAGACATCCTGAGAAGTCTGGGCGACTCATCAAAATATAAGCAGCCCGGGCAAAGGTCGGTTATGCTCTTTTATCAGAATGCGGGCGGCGAATACGAAGATTCGATCCTCGTCCTGAAAAGGAATCAACAATCATGCTCCGATTATTTCTGCACTGGATTTTGAATGCCCTGGCCCTGCTGATTGTGTCCCACTTCGTAACAGGCTTCCATATCAGCGGCATCGTCTCCGCCCTGATCGCGGTCATCATCATCGGCCTCTTCAACGCGACGCTGGGCCTCTTCCTCAAGATCATCACGCTGCCGCTGGGCATCCTGACCTTCGGAATCTTCTTTCTGGTCATTAATGCAGTGATTCTGTGGTTCTCAAGCAAGTTCGTGCCGGGCTTCGCCGTGACAACCTTCAGCGCCGCGTTTTGGGGCGCGCTCGCGCTTGCAGTGCTGCATCTGTTGTTTGGCTTTTTCGGCGCCGCAAAGAAAAGTCGCCCATAGTTTGTTTTTACAGAGGATCGTTTGGGGTGAACTGGATGGACAGCCATCGTTCTGCTGAGAGATGACGGCGCATGAAAAAGCCTTCCGGCTCGTCGTATGACGATCGCCGGAAGGCATTGAATGTAACGAATCGAGCTGAGACTCAGGCAGCGAGACGGCGCCGGATGGCACCAGCCGCACCGAGAATGCCCGTGCCGAGCAGGATCAGGGAAGACGGTTCAGGAACTGAGCTGATCGTGCCCGGGTCACTGATAGCGGATTCTCCCGTCCTTCCCGCACTGTTCATAATGTCTGCAGCGAAGTAGTAACCGCTGCCGTTCGCGACAAAATCATCGTAGTCGATTCCCAGAGTGTTGGTGATCGTAAAGACAAGGGGGCCGTCGTTGTGCGCACTGGCGCCATTGCCGGGATTGTCGATGAAATAGTTGAATGTCCCCAAAGCAGGACCATTCGTTCCGGTAGAGGTAAGGTTCACGTCTCCCGCAGTCCAGGGCGAACTCAGACCCGAGATGGAGATCGTGGGAGCGCCATCCAGGTTGAATGCGAACCCAGGGTGATTTCCCGAACCGGTGTTAACAAAATACTGAGCGCCGTTCGTCAAACTCACCGTTACCTGCATGTTGTTCGAGTCAACCTGATGAAGATTGACGTCGAAGCAGCACATACCAGCCTGGGAGCCTGTAAAGAGTGAATCCGCTTTCGCGCTTGTGGCAGTAAGAGCTACCACGGCGAACGCGAGACAGACGTGGAAGAGAGACTTTTTGGTGAGCATGAAGAATCCTTTCAATCGCTTTCAGAGAATGACCATCATGCGGCCCCAAGCAATCATTCCAACGCTAAAGGCATCAAGTGGTTCTTTGCTGCCTTTCCTATAAGCAATTGAGTAGCCAATCATATCTGCACTACGATAACTCGATCAAAGTCAATAGATACAAACATTTGCCATATTTTTTCACTTCTCGTGGCGGTTGAGTGGAGATATCTCTCTGGGAAAATCTTTGCGCATTAAGTGACATCAAATTCCCATCATGAGCGTCAGCTTTCAACGCGCCAGAAGGAGAGTTTCTCGTAAATAACTGACAATCAAGAGATAGAGGACAATTCGATACGAATAGCCTTCGGTTGCCTATCGCCGTGCCCTAAGCGAACTGTTCCAGAAACCTCATATCTCCCGAATAAAACTGCCCGATATCGGAGATGCCGTGCTGAATCATGGCAATGCGTTCGACCCCCATGCCAAAGGCGAAGCCGGTGATACGGTCGGGGTTGTAAGCATCGTCGTCGAGGCCCAGCTTGCGTCGCTCTTCCGTCACGCTGGCGAAGACCGCAGGGTCGACCATTCCGCAACCGAGAAGCTCTATCCATCCTGAATGCTTACACTTACGGCAACCCTTCCCTCCGCAGAAGATGCAGGAGATCTGAACGTCCGCCGAGGGTTCCGTGAACGGAAAGAAGCTGGGAAAGAAGCGCGTCTTGACGTCCGAACCGAAAAGCGCCTTCATCGCATGATCGAGCGTTCCCTTCAGGTCGGAGAAGGTGATGTTCGTGTCGACGCAAAGCCCCTCCACCTGGTGGAAGATCGGCGAATGGGTTGCGTCGGCGGCATCGTTGCGATGCACCTTGCCGGGAATGACGATGCGGATCGGCGGAGCCTGCGCCACCATCGTCCTGATCTGGACAGGTGAGGTATGCGTGCGCATCAGCAGTCGGTCGCGACCGGGTTTTGAGCCCTGATCGGCAATCTGAAGGGTGTCCTGCGTATCGCGCGCCGGATGGTTGGGAGGAAAGTTCAGCGCCTCGAAGTTGTAAAAGTCGCTCTCCACCTGCGGGCCGAGGTTGGTCGAGTAGCCAAGATGATGGAAGACCTGAACGATCTCGTGCATCGTCTTCAACAGTGGATGGGCAATGCCTGGCTGCCGAACCGATCCGGGCAGGGTAATGTCGATTCCCCGCGCCGCCGTCGCGCCGGCCGCAGCCACCGGAGCTTCCAACGCTGCTTCAATCTGTTGCTTGAGCTGGTTGAACCGAATGCCAAGCGGCTTGCGCGCCTCTGCCGGGGCGGACTTGAGCCAGGCCTCGCTGATGAGCTTCAGCCGGCCCTGCTTCCTTCCCAGCCATTGCAGCCGGAAGGCCTCCTGCGCGTCGGAGGTGTCGAGAGACGAGGTTCCGCTGCGAACCTCATCGACAACGGCGGCGAAGGCCCGGTCGAGGGCAGCTTCGTCGTAGGTCAGGAGCTGGGGGATAGCGTCGTTCATGGTGGGCACAGATTAAAGATAAATGACCGCAGAGATCACTGAGGCCATTTCACGAGAGGCGTGTCTCGGAGCCGCCTAAGCCAGAGTAGGCTCGCTCAGCAGCGCGTCGAGGGCAGGCGCTTTGACCGGCGATGTGGGAGTAGCCGCTTCGGAGACAACCGTAGTCGGAAAGTAGGCGTTGCGGAAGTACTGCATCACCATCCGGTGCGTATTGAAGAAGGTGCCGTTGATAGCGATGCAGTGCTGCTGCATCCGCGCCCAAGCGGCAGGGTTCGCATACATCGGCGCGATGCGTTGCTCCAGCTTGTCGTAGAGGCAGGCGGCCTCGGCGGCCTCGGTTTCGGCGTCGTCGATGGCCCAGCCGGTAACGTTTTCGGCGCAGCCCTCGATCCACCAGCCATCAAGAACAGAGAGGGACGGGACACCGTTCAGCGCAGCCTTCATGCCGGAGGTACCCGAAGCTTCATAAGGACGGCGCGGAGTATTGACCCAGACGTCTACCCCCTGGGTGAGCAGGCCGCCGAGTTCCCAGTCGTAGTTCTCCAGATAGAGAATCTTGAGGGCGTTGGAGTTGAGATGAGCGGCGGCAGCGAAGACGTCGCGAATCAGCCCTTTACCGGCAGCGTCGGCAGGATGAGCCTTGCCCGCATACAGAATCTGGAGGCCGCCGATCTTCTCGGCAATGGCAACCAGACGGGCCGGATCTTCGAGCAGCAGGCTGGCGCGCTTGTAGGTAGCGACGCGGCGGGCGAAACCCAGGGTGAGAACAGAGGGATTGAAGTGCTGGCCGGTGCGTTTTGCCACAACGTCGAACAGTCGCTGCTTGCCTTTGACGTGACAGGCCGAGATTCGGGCAGGGTCGATGCCGTAGACGGACCGGAAGTACTGGTTGTCCGTGCGCCAGTTGGAGATCTCGGCGTCGAGCAGCTCCTGAAAGGGCTTCGACACCCAGGTGGCGGCGTGAACGCCGTTAGTGATGGAGTGGACTTTGTAGTCCGGGAACATTAGCTGGGAGACCTTGCCGTGTTGCATGGCGACGCCATTGACGTAGCGCGAAAAGCGCAGCGCGATGTAGGTCATGTTCATCAAGCCGTTGTGCAGGCAATCTGCCCTCTCGATGGCAGAGGCGCGCTCGTGGCCCAGCACCTGGTACATGTGGTCGAGGCCGAACTGGTCGTGGCCGGCAGGAACAGGAGTGTGCGTGGTGAAGACGCACTGGCAACGGACAGCTTCGAGGTCGATCTCTTGCGCCTCGCGGAGGGGGTTGCCGGAGAGATGCTCTTCGAGCAGGCCTATGCTGAGAAGGGCTGCATGGCCCTCATTCATGTGATAAACGCTGGGCTTGCAGCCGAGCGCCTGAAGCATGGCGACGCCGCCGAGGCCGAGAACGGCCTCCTGGCAGAGGCGATAGTAAGTGTCGCCTCCGTAGAGGTGGTCGGTAAGGTGGCGATCCCACTCGTCGTTGCCTTCAACATCCGTGTCGAGCAGAAAGACGGGGATAATGTGTCCGGTAACGCCGGTGACGTCGAAACGCCAGGCGCGAACGAGGAGTTCGCGGCCTTGTACTGTGAGCGTGACGATCCGGTTGGCACTGGGCAACATCGTTTCCGGCGACCACGGGACATCGACTTCGGTCTGCTGGCCCTGATCGTCCAGGTTTTGGCGAAAGTAGCCGCGGCGATGGACAAGAGAGATGGCAACCATGGGGCGGCAGGTATCGGCCGCAGAGCGCAACGTATCGCCCGCCAACATCCCCAGGCCACCGGAATAGGTGGGCAGGGCAGGAGAAAGGGCTATCTCCATGGAAAAGTAGGCGATGCTGCGAGAGGAAAGGTCGGGTGCGGCGGTGGTGAGCGCGTTGGAAAGGCTCAAGTGGTATTTCCTTTTCTCATCCGAATCGTGACGAATGCCAGAATTCGAGTGCCAGCCAAGGGCATTAAATCCGCTCAGCCGCTGAGAATACAATTTCCGGAATGAATCTTCCTAAATCCGAATAGCGGCTAGTTTATCAAACATGCAAGGTGGAAAAGAGGGATTCAATTTGGTTCCAAAGCTGTATTGACGGCCACTGACATGCTTGCGGCTGTAAGGCGTTCCCATATCTGGTCGATCCACTTAAGGTGCTCGGGCTTCATCAGGACCGAGCGCAGGCAGGTAACAGTCTCCGTTTGTGGAGCTTGCCGCCAGCAAGCCGGAGAAAAGAACCGGACTGGAAGCTGTGCGAGAGCGAGGTGGAGATCGCGTCGCGCAGCTTCTTCGAAGACCCGCTGAGCGAAGACAGAAGATAGCGCAGGTGTTGAAGCCCTTACTGTCCAGAAGACAATATCCAGCTCCGGAGGAAATATCGGGGCGGCAAAACCTGGATTGGCAACGATGCGACGGTGAAGTTCGAGGGCAGCCGTGAGGCTGGATTCGAGGTTCCGGGCAAAAATGCCGCCCTCAGTATAGGGCAGCAGTTGCTGGGTGGCCCAGAGAGCGACGGCGGAGGCTCCGGCGCGGGAGCATTCAAGCGAGATCTCGCCGAGGTGGAGGTCCTTCGACGAGAAATAAGTATAGGGAGAGTCGTGTTTATAGAAACGCCCCACGGACGGATCGCGGAAGAGGACTGAGCCGCAGCCGTAGGGTTGAAGGCCATGCTTGTGGGGATCAATGACGATGGAGTCGACCTGCTGGACAGCATCAAAGGCAGCGCGCGCTTCGGGAGAGAGATTGCCTGCGAGAGTGAAATAGCC
This sequence comes from Acidobacteriales bacterium 59-55, assembly GCA_001897435.1. Lineage (GTDB taxonomy): Bacteria > Acidobacteriota > Terriglobia > Terriglobales > Acidobacteriaceae > Edaphobacter. Next base: position 363,624 of record MKSV01000003.1, read on the forward strand.
TCCGTAGGCGGCATCGACGTGGATGCGGAAGCGGTGGCGCTGCCGGAGTTTCAGAATCTCATCGAGCGGATCGACGGTGCCGGTAGCCGTCGTGCCCAGGGTGACGACAACGGTCCCGATCTCTTCGGTTTGGAGGATATCTTCGAGGGCCTGAAGGTCGATGCGGCCAGTCTCGTCCGATGGAATGGCAATGAAGGGCAGACCGAGGACGCCGGAGATTCGGCTATGGGTGTAGTGAGCCTGATCGGAGGCGGCAATCGCCTTGCCGGGAGCGAGTTGGCCTGCGATCCAGAGGGCTTCGAGGTTGGCGAAGGTTCCGCCGCTGGTGAGGTGGCCGAGATGCTGGGGCCAGTGGAACATCTTTGCCAGGGCGGCAACGGCCTCGATCTCCATGGCAGAACTGGCGCGGCCACCGTCGAGGGCATGGTTGTTGGGATTGACGGACATGGCCAGCGCGTAGGCAGCGCGGGCGATGGGGTGCGGCGGCTTGAGCATCTGCCCGGCGTAGAGCGGATGAGCGTAAGGATAGTTGTCGCGGAGCTTTACGGCCACGTCGCTAAGGATGGCTGACACGGCCTCCCCCATGGCAGGCGTGGGGTTCGCGGGAAGGCCGGTAAACCCATCGTCGAGACGGCGCTGGGCTTCGGCGAGGAGTCTGAAGAAGCCGTCTAGTAGTTCGGCCGACATGAGCTAGAACTCGTGGGTGATGAAGCCGAACTTCATGACATATCCGAGAATGACAGCAAGCACAAAGGCGATAGTCGTCCAGGTGACCTGGCAGAGGCGCTTCACCAGAGTCTCGATGATGACGATCACTATATAGAGAGCCAGGGTGATGAGAATTCCGTCAAGAATGAAGATGCGGCTATAGGTCGGCGTCGCGATGAGCACGCGCTCAACGTGGAAGGGCGGGAAGAGAGAGAAGATGGCATAAACCAGAAGAAACATGACGAACTGCAGGACAGTGGACAGTAACTTTTTCATAGGTCTTCCCGGGATGAGTTGAGCACAACGAGGTTATGGCTTCGCCGTGGACGATGCACCCAGTATATGGATGGTGTGAAGCCAGGTCTCGGCCAACGCGGGCCAGTGCGTGATAGGAAGTTCCGTGGGCCGGAGGCCGTAGCCATGACCTCCCTCGGCGTAGATATGCAGTTCCGCGGGAACCTTTGCCTCCTTCAGCGCCTGAAAGTAGACCAGGGCGTTCTCCTCATGCACGGGATCGTCCTCCGCCTGTAAAAGAAATGTCGGCGGGGTTTTGGAGGTGGGATCGATGCCGGCGGCGAGTTTATTGAGGGCAGGGGGCTCAGCCAGATAGCCGGGATAGATGATCAAAGCGAAGTTGGGGCGCGCGTCGATCTTCTGCTCCGGTTCGCCAGGCCGCTTGTAATCGGCGTGGTTGCTGAGGACGACCGCTAAATGGGCTCCGGCGGAGAAGCCGAGTACACCGATGCGATTCGGGTCAATATGCCACGCGGCCGCATGGGACCGAGTGATGCGCATGGCCTGCTGCGCGTCCTCAAGGTCTGCCGCGTTCTCGGGATAGTGCTTGGCAAAAGGCACACGGTACTTGACCAGCACACAGGTGACTCCGATGGAGTTCAGCCAGGTGCAAACCTCCGTCCCTTCGAGATCGTAGGCAAGGATGCGATAGCCTCCACCGGGGAAGACGACGACCGCGGCGCCGGTGTTGACGGAATCAGCAGGCGGATAGACAGCGAGCGTCGGCTTGCTGACATTGGTCAGATGCATCAGGCGCTTTCCCGCCACCAGCCTGTCCGACGGCTTGGTGATGTCAGCTTCGGGAGCGTTGACCTGGGAGGGTTCCGGCGCGCCGTTGGGCCAGAGGGGGAGCGTTACCTTTTGCGCAGGAGCAAAAGGCGCAACGACAAGCAGAACGATGGCGAGAAAGAGAGATGTGCGCACGGAAACATAGTAATGCCTTTGCACCGGAGGCGGCTTCCGAGATTTGCGATGAGACGAAAAACGAAAGCCGGTTGGACAGAGGTATTCGTCCCCATGTCCGAAAGTCCGGACATGGGGCATCCAGTCATTTACGGCTTGTCAAAAGATCAAAAAAATCCGGCCTCCGCTATTAGAGCGTCTGCTCAAAGACCCGGTAGCGGCGCTCCAACTCCCATTGCTGCACTGCCTTTTCGCTAGATTTAAGGAAGGCTTGACACTTCGTAGATGGCTTTTCGGCTCCGGGAGACTGGGACGCGCACGCGGTATTCAGGCGAGTGAAGGTGTCAGGCTTCTGCCACAGGCTGGGGCCGGGGAGGAAGCTGTGCTCCAGTGAGGTTCGGGCCATGTTTTTGAGATCGATGTAAGTGAGGTTGAAGTCGCGGGCGGCGCGGGTGTACTCGTTGGTGAGGTCGATACGGGAGACGCCCTCGTCGTCGGTGGAGAGGGCTACGGGAACGCGAGCGGCGCGGTAGAGGGGCAACGGATGATGAGCGGCATCGACTCCGAGGATGACGTCGTTGGAGGTGAGGTTGATTTCGACCATGACGTGACGGGCGGCCATCTCCTTTAATAGAGCGTCGGGATTGTCTTCATACATGACGTCGACACCATGGCCGATTCGCTCGGCGTGGCCCAGCTCGACGGCCTCGCGGATATGGAAGCGAAGACCGGCAGGCGGCACCATGCCGGGAGCGAGTTCGCCCGCATGGAGCGAGATGTGGACCTGCGGATAGACGCTGTGGAGATAGTTGAGCATCAGCATCTGCCGGTGATATTCGGACATGGAATAGTAGGCGTCTTCAGGCTCGACGAAGTTGATGCCGACCACGTTGGGATCGCGCGATGCCAACTCGAAGCCGAGCAGCGTCTGGGCAAAGACCTGCTGCGGAGGCGCGGCGCGGAGAACCTGGTAGATAAATCGAACCTTGACCGAGCAGGCTGGAGCGGCGGCGGGCTGGCCGCAGCGCTCGATGCGGTTGCGCGATTCAAGGATATCGGCAAACTGTCTGCTGTCGATCGCGATATCGTCGCGCAGGCCTCCGGCCAGCAGAGCGTCGCGGAGGCGAGCGAGGTCGGCAGGAGTGGTTCCGGTGGCGTCGCCCGTAGGATTGGCCGCAGGGCCGACAGGCGTAGTCGGCCAGGGAATGGTCGTACTAAGCCTGTAAGCATTGTCAAAGCTGGGCGTGTTCATGATTTCGAGATACTGTTCGTTCTGCGCAGCGGCGCGGCTGGCGATCTCGTCGAGCCATTCTCCGGCATGGGACTTCGCAATTCCGCGATAGCGGTCGAAGGTGGCGAAGAACTGGTCGTGGCCACTGATGCCGGAGCTGGGAACGAAGCTGCGCATGGAGAATGAGTCCACCAGGGCATCGTAGAGATGCTGGTCTTTGAAGACGCTGTCGGCGCGGACATCGCCCTTGGCGCAGACAGGCTGTGGAGGAATGCTGCGTGTCGTGCCGACATTCTTTGTAAAGCTGAGGGTGGCGGAATTGACACAGAGAAGATCGGCCGCGGCGTCCTTGAGGAAGGTTTCCGCATAAACGGCGCCGGAGAAGTGCATGTGCAGGTCAGCGCCCTTCGGCATTCCGGCAAGGAAGGCGCGAAGCTGCAACTGATTTTTCCGGGCGGCGTTGAAAGCGCGAGTGGCTCGCTGTTCCTGCTCGGTCCGCGATGATTTAGAGGCGGAATGAGCGGGTACAGCTGAAAGGAGGCAGACAAAGACGGCAAGGACGAAGCTTGTGGTGGAACGCAGCATGGTGGCTTCCTTGACATTGCGGGAATGAGAAAGGATAGCGCGAAGAAGAGAGGAGCGGGAAACAGTTGGCGGCAGAGCACGGGATTGCTATACTGAGGGAGCGTTTGCGCCACCGGTTCCCTGCCAGTGGCTGCTCCCCTGAAAGGGCCGGGGCGACAGACACAGATGCTACGCACGGGCGTTCTTGGCGATCCCCGATAGAGGCGTTAGATGCCAAGGCCAGATAGCTCAGTGGTAGAGCGCGGCCCTGAAAAGGCCGGCGTCGGCGGTTCGATCCCGTCTCTGGCCACCACTAAATCAACAACTTATAAAACTGTCAGTCCGCGTTTTCATTCCAATTCATTCCAATTGGCACGAAGGAATTCGCCACGAGTGAGGACGCGGGCAACGGCTTATTGATGGCTGCTGGATAGTAAGAATTGTTCCACTAAGCAGATCATGAAGATTTTCATCAGTTCCCTGATTAGTGGCATGGAGACGACGCGGGCCCCGCACGCGAAGCCGTGGAAACGCTTCGGCATGAACCCGTCATGGCGGAGGATTTTGGCGCGCGGCCATCCTCACCTCAGATAGCTTGTCTTCAAGGTGTGCGCCAGGCGAAAGGCGGAAAGACTGTACCGGCATTCGTGCAGGAGGGAATTCCGCCCGATTCCAGCCAGGCTGAATTCATCAAAGAAGTGCAAGGTTGGGAAGCCGGTCTGTTCCGGAGTGGTTTTCGGACGGACCATGAGCTAAAGATCGCACTTACACGGGCGCTTCACGATTTTGAGTTGGCAGTTGCCGTGGGGCCGGTCGATCAAGAAGACCTTACCGCTCGCGCAACGGCCCTGCTGCCCACGGATCGCCGAGGCTATTCATCGAGTTCCGCAACGCTCAACCTGTCTGTGGCTGGTGGCCCGCGTCAATCCGTTTTGCGGCCTATCGAATTGGAAAAGCCTGCTCTCGCCGAGGCGATTCACAAGGAAGCACTTTTGGAGCATTCCGGTTGTTCGATTCCAGCTCCGGGGTGGAGCGTGAAATCGAAGGTGACACTCTCACAGTGCAGCAAGAACGCGGCAACGCCCGGATTTTGCTGAATGAGCAAGGTTCCATACTCGTCACGCTTGCGATCGAACGATCCGAAAGCATGATGTCCGAGTTAATCTACGAGCGCGTTCAAGGCCAGTGCGGTGAGGCCTTGGGCTTTGCCGCGTGGCTTCTCGACCACATTGATCCGACTCAGCGCCTTAGCCATGTTGCGGTCGCACTGAACCTTTCAAACGCGGAGCATATGGCCTGGCGTACACAGCGAGAGAGCAAGGCGAGCCCTAACCGCATGAGCATGGGAATGGGCCGTGACAGCAACAACTCCGTTCACGTCAACAGGACGCGTTCCGCGTTAAGGCTGGACTCTGTTCGATTGGTGGAAGATTTGATTGTCCCGCTGCGTCGTAAGTGGCGATAAAAAGTAAGGACCACGTTCAGGCATAAGTGATTGCCGGCACCAGAGCGACAGGATACGGCGTATCTTTCATTAGATTCTCTGAAATGCCAGCGCTTGTACTTCTCCCCTCCCCTTTAGCTGACCGCTTCGCGCACGTAATGTTTTCCGCAGATTAGATTTGTGATCCACGTTCATTTCTGCAAACGAATTCTTACAGCTTTCTGTAGAAGTCTATCAGGAGACCGAAGGCAGTCAGAAAGCTGTAAGGAGACTAATAGAAGACAGTGGGCAGTCAGAAACTTGCAGGAAGTGCAACAGACTTTCGAAAGCTTTCCGAATTCCATAAGATTTCTTTTAGCATCCCAATGGCATTCGGTAGGCATACCGAATTCTCTTGAGCGACAGAGAGCATTCCGCTAATGTTCCCCAGATTTAGTAGTAAGTGGGGAATTTATATGCCAACGATTGTGTTCGCAAGCCCGAAGGGTGGGGTAGGCAAATCGACCGCCACCGTTCTCCTCGCAAGCGAACTTGCGGCGCACGGCGGCACGGTCACGATGATCGACGCTGATCCGAACAAGCCGCTCAGCCAGTGGGCGAGCCTTCCTGGTAAGCCGGAGCGACTCACTGTCATCGACAGCGCGACCGAAGAAAACATCATCGACGAAATCGAATCCGCAGCCCTGAAGACCATGTTCGTTATCGTTGACCTGGAAGGCACCGCTCCTGTTCGACGTATTCTGGATGATCGGTGGGCTCTTGAGGTTTCCTGTCCATAGCCTCCGCTTTTGAGCGCGAAGATGTGATCGCTGGCGAAGCGCGAGAGCGACACGATGTGTCTGAAGTATCTGCAGAAGCTGGATCGTTTAGCGTTTCGCTATAGAGTGCTGCCAGGTCATCCGCACGGCGATTTGCCCCATTTGGAGATGTTGCTGATTGCCTATGGCATTTGCTGATTAAAGAGAGTTCGACGGCACGACAGGAATCGCCCAGCATAAGCAAACACCGCACCCGCATTGGATTCCTTCGATTACTTCCGCATGTGCGAGACAGTCGAAAGCACGCTATATATGGAATATTGCGGAGCGGCTTAAAGCACGATAGAACTCGGGTGATTCCTGGCGTCACGTTTCCGTGACCGAATGAAAGCGGTCATCAAGCGCTCAAACCCAAAACTTTCCAGTGAGATAGCGCTATGCCAGATTCGTCGACCAAATTGTGGACACTCGCCCCAAGGTTCAGTGTTGTTCTATTTCTAGTTTTTTCCATGTTCGCCGGGAACCGTTCGATGGCTGCCGTTACGAACCAACAAGGATCGAACGATCTGATCAATATCGCCGCGAGTCCATCCAACGGCTACACAAGCATTCAGCTAACGCTCCCACAAGCAGCGGATCTTTCCACGATTCATGTCGTACTCAATGGGAAAGATATCACCACCCGCGTCGTGCAGATGGCTTGCCCTCAAGCACTGTGCATGTCAGGGACCATTTCCGAAGTTGATGGTCTTCATTCCGGCAAGAATGTTGTGTATGCCACCGCGAAATCCAATAGTGGTAACGGCTTGATGAGTGGGCGCACCCGCTTCTCCTCGGATGGAGTTGCCTCTACTTTGGCTAGCCATGGAATGTTGCGCAGTGCTGCGCAACTCGGGACAGTTCCCGTCTCCGGCCCAAGTGGGTTTCTGCCTCCAACAGTATCTTTTCAAATCTACTACGGGGTCGGTGTCCAGATTGGCGCAAATACATACAACATAACTTGCACCGATTCCCCTTACACGTTGTTTGTGTTTGATCGCCAGACTCTCGATCAGATTCCAAATCGAGGAGGTTGCATCGGCTCTGGAAGTGCCCTTGCATCCTCTTTGGGGCAGTTGACAACCACCAACCCAGGCGCACTTACGGTCGTCACAGCTTATTCGTCCGCAGATAGCACGCTGGATACATCTTTAATGGGCGGGACCGATCACACCAAGGATAGTCATGCTGTCAAACAGTACGTGGCAATCGGCGCTGTTGGAGCGGCTCCAGGATCGGCGTATGAGAATTTCAACCTCCAGGTCTCTAGTACAGATCCCCAGTTTTATACCCCGATGTCTCCCTTCGCTACAGGTGTAGTCCAGGAGGATGCAAACGGCAACTATAACTTCGATTCGTCTGATGTGATCGAATATACGATCAACGGCTCGCCTGCGGATACCGCTACGAGTCCTATGCCGATTACGATCGGTGCCTTTCAAGCCCAGATGCAACAAACGCCGGGATTGAAAGGGTTCAAATTTACGGCTCCAGACGTAAACTCGGCTCGTGGCGGCTATTGGCTTCTGGTCGTTCAGCGAGATAGTCCATGGGCGCCTATTAAATCGCTTGGTCGCTGTAACAGGGGCACATCTCCTGGACCCGACGGCATGATACTCATCGCTGACTGTGGCGGCGTCTATTTCACAGGGGACACTACAGATAGCACTGGTCAGACACGCCAAAATGAATATAACAAGCTGACTGCCGCCCTAAAGGCCGTCGGTCCCTACGATTTAGCTTTTCTCACTAAGTGGGGAGCGCCGACCTGCTGCGTCAATCAATGGGGTGTGGTTGGAAACGGAACAGACAAAACAAACGGTTTCTTTGAGTTCGGCGATGCCCTGCAATCACTAGGGGGTTCGGGGAGGGCCGTACTGTTTGCCAATGACTATAATGATCAGGGATTTGCATTCATCAGTTCGCTCTACGCGGGCGATACGTTGGTTGGAAACGCAGCGATATCCAGTACAACGTATTCTGCCTCTGGTCAGGCCGGGTATCTGCATGGCACGCTCGCACGCAACCTAAATGGCCTCTTTCAGCCTTACCAGAGTTCTCAACAACTTAGTGCTGAGGATGACCAGGCGGCAGGACCTGACTATACGCTTACTAAACTCTCTACGCTTCAGCCGGTTCCGTGGCCAAGTAACGAGATCCAGCTTCCAGTTTCCGATACTTTGAGCGGACAGCAGGGGGCTTATTCCTATATCAGCTATACCTTGATCACCCAGTACTACATCAAGGGAGCAAGCGGGCCTCATCTGGACGATATCCACTATTTCTTTACTGGCTCCAACAGCAACTACATCAATTACCACTATTTCGATGCCGCTAACTTGCCTTGGCCAGGTGGGGCTTCTACAAGCTATACCTGGAATGATCCGGTCACACAACAATCCGTGGCGTTCAGTCAAAATGACTTCAAAGCCGTCACTGCACAAGTAAGTACAGAGGTGCTGTACCTATCAAATGTGGTGAATTTCATGCTGACTGGACCCGTCAATATGAAGGACATGATCGCCTCTGGAAATGCGAATGCTGGTCTCGCACTTACTGGAGCAGCAGCCAGCGTCCTCTCTAGCTCTCTGAAGGAAACGGTTGCTAGTACAACTCCCGTAAAGGTCAACGTCTCCAATATTCTTTCGTTGCTAAGTGGTATGGCTAGCGTAGCATCAGCAATCGCGGGATTCCCTGAATTTGAAAACCTAGATAAACAGGCTATGTTTGATATAGCTAACCTTACAACGGGTATTCTCGGTGGCGCGCTAGGAAGTGGAGGGGCGATTGCCGGAGGATTTAGCACTAATGGCCGAACAACCACACCCAGCCGCTATATCAGCTTCACGACCACGATCGGGCAGTTAGCAAATAGCGATCTACAAGGCCAGTTAGGTATCGGTTTCGATGTCTCGGTAGACAGTATTCTCGCTGATTGGGGAAAATTAAGCATACTGGGGCCAAAAATTACAGACACTTCAAACGCAGCGTTTTATTCGCCGAATCAGGTTGCGCAGAATGCTGCCCTGAAGATACTGACGCAGGCAAGCGAAAGAAGTTTCTATATGTCTCTTGTGCCTACGGTATACAGTGTTGATTTCTGGCCGAAATTCTATGGAAGCGGAAGTGACGATCCTTCCTCGAATCCACCGGACATGGGCATTTACAACAAGAGTAATTCAACATGCAATCCGCTCTATACTGTGCCTGCTGCACCATACAGTTATGAGTGGACAGCCACACCCGGAGGCTATCAATTGCCTGTTTCACCCTTGGGGGTCGGGTGGAATTTCTGGGCAAATGGTGGCTCGAATGATACGCCTGCCGACTATTACGTTCTCAGAGGAGCAGTCACTCGCGTTGCCTCGAACAATGTGAAAATCGCACCCATGGATCAAGGCCTTGCTCAGGAGTTGTTTTCGCCTTCAGGGCTGAACATCCCCTTTGATCTCTTTGTGACACCGTATGGGCCGATGAGTGGTCATGTCATCGATATGAGCGAATGGGATCCGAATAAGGACAGGGATCAAGTCATCAATGAAATTACAGGATATGCTTCTACCGACATGGCGGCATGCACAAGAAATGGTAATAGACCGCCGGGTGCAACAACTGATCCTCCCAGCGATCTAATGTCCACTACAACTATCCTCTCCCTCCCAGCGAGCAGTGTTCTTGGTGAAACCTTGACCCTGAAGGCTTCTGTTACAACGACAAACGGGCCGGTTACGACGGGAAGTGTTGACTTTATGGAAGGAGCAACGAAAGTCGGAACATCAGAACTCGATGCGACAGGGGCTGCAAGTGTAACCCTGGACGCCCCGTCCCTTGGTCAGCATCTCTATCAGGCGTCCTATATTCGGGTGGCTCCCTATTACGCGTCGGACTCGGACATTGGTTCAGTTACGGTATTTGCAAATTCACCGGAACTATCGCTATCTCTTTCCTTACCGAACCTGAATGTCTCCTACGGAACAGCGTCTGCTGCAGTTGCGGTACAGATCGCATCGAAATATGGTGCGACAGGGCCAGTGTCTTTTGGTTGCTCGGGGTTGCCCATCGGTATGACATGCAACTTCAGTCCTGCACAGATGTCTCTTACTCTGGGAGGTACTGCTTCTACGACGCTTACGATCACATCATCAACAGTTTCCGCCAGCAATACACGGGTAGCAGGAATAGGTTTGGCAGTGTTTCTGCCTCTTTCCTTCTTCTCATTGCTCCGGGATAGGAATAGACGCCGACGTAGGATGCAGATGATCTGCTTCGGAATAGCGGCGTTGGCTATCGGCTCGCTCTCCGGATGCAGCAGGGGTGGCGCTTCATCGAGCAGTTATCCTGCACAGGAAACAGGCATCAAGACTGTATTGGTTACAGCCACCTCTGGAACCGCTAGCAAGAGTATTCCGCTCGTAGTCAATATCCAATAGCAGGATGGATGTTCGACATCTTCAACAAACATAGGAACGCCGTCGGTTTGTGAAAGCTACAAATCGACGGTACCTGATCGGCATAGTCTCCACTCCTCTGACTGCGAGGCTGTCCTCTTTCCGTAATGATTCCTTCTCACAAATATGTGCGCTGAAGAGTATCTGCATGCCGATATTGAATAAAGATCCGCTCTGGAAATTCTGGGGACGTCGTGCGCTGGCATCTTTACCTCCAGACAGCCCGGAACTCATAACGTGCTGCGATGCTGTTGATCGAATGAAAGCAGACGATAGTTTTGACAAGTGGTATCGAAAGTGGATTGCCAGGGCTGACGGACTCTTTGCAACTGCGCGCAGCCGCTATGATGCTGGGCAATTTCATATTGCTAAAGATCACTACCTTTACGCATCGACTTACTATCGAACCTCATATCTTCCTTTTTACGGATATCCTGTCGATCCTTGGCTTGTAGACGCTTTTGAGCGAGAGGCAGAGGCTTTTGCGTATGCTGCGGAACTTAACGAGTTTCCACTTGAATTAGTCGATATCCCTTTTGAGGGAAAGCATCTGAAAGCTTATTGGGCACAGCCAGACAGCACGGAGAGGTGTCGAGGAACCATCCTCTCCATCAATGATTACGGCAGCAACCTTTATGAGACATTCTGTATTCATGGATTTGCATCAGTCAGACGAGGATATAACTTTCTATCCGTCGATGGGCCAGGGCAAGGACATGAACTTATTAGGAATAGATCGATACTGCATCCTGATTGGGAAAGGATCATCACGACTTCTATCGACTTCCTACTGCAGAAAGCTAAAATCGACGCATCCGCAATCATCCTCGCCGGATGGGTCTTGGAGCAGGCCTAGCACTTCGCGCTGCTGCGTTTGAACGCCGGATCGCTGCGCTGGTTCTTGGCCCAGGTATCTGTGATCAAGCTCTGGGACAAGAGCTTTATTCCTGTATGCATAGCATCTCCAGCTTTGTGGGTACAGGGAATACATCTTCCCCCGAATTAGATGACAATTGCCAGTCATTGCAAAATGTCCCGGTTGCGTATCAGACATTGGGCGTTATGTTGTGGGTTCATGGTTCCAAATCAATCAAAGAACTTGCTGGCGATCTCAGCCGCTTCGACGTGAAGTCATATCTTTCTGAAATGACCGTTCCTACTCTTTTATCTGGACATCCGACATTCCCGCTTTTGGATGTGTGGAACGAGATCCATCGAGCGTTTCCATGTACTCCGACAATGATCGGGCATTCTCCTGCGAGTATGAGTGAGGGCGAAACGATTCTTGGGACACCCTCAAATCAAAGGATTTTTGACTGGCTTGATCAAACTTTAGCTGACGAGTTCCAAAGTAAGAAGCGCAGCAGATTTGGAGTATAAGAATTGCTAATATCGTGACCAACGTCGCCGCTGTCATTCCTCTGCGGCACCCAAGCGCTGGTGTTTGTTGCACTGCTCCATACATTATGTTTTGCACAGGTCACTCAACCGACGTATCTGCCTTCCCGTGGTAACCAACAAAATAGTTCTTCAATCCATATCGATGAGTTGCTACAGACGTGTGGCAGCGGGATCCGATGGAACTTGTCGAAATCAAGGACATCAGCGAACGCTCAAAGAGAGATTGCATGCGCTCCGGAAGCTCGCCCGGCGTCAACACGCCATCCTTGTTGCGATCAACTGCATCAGTTGCGTTACCAACTGATCCTGGCTGGCGCCTTCGTCCGACCGTCCCGGAGACAACTCATCGATGAAACTCAGTTGACTGTCACCATTGGTATCCAAAGCGAGGAGCGAGCGCGACGCTATTTGAATCTTCTGGGGAGAGCGTGCCATCATGGTCAAGATCCAGTGCCTGAAGAACAAGCCGAGGACGAGGCTGGCGCTGGCGCTGCGCGTCAGCTTGAACCGGCGTTGAACATCAAACCAAGTACAATGCCATTGCCAAGAAAAAAACGGAAATTACTCAACACAACCTCCCAAGCGCATATTTGGTGTCACAAAAATGGACGAGCTTGCAATCATCACAGATTACACGTCCGTCCATTCCCAAAGCTCTTACTAAACTTCGACCCACTCCCGGAGCAGATTCTGATAAATGCCGGTAAGGTCCACAGCCGTGGTACTGCCGGGAACTTCTTGATGCAACTTCTGGATTGCAATGTCAAGATTCAGCAACAGGCTGCGGTGAGCATCCCTGCGGATCATGCTCTGAAGCCAGAAGAACGAAGACACGCGAGCGCCTGAAGTCACGGGTCTCAAACGATGCAGACTTGTCGAGGGATATAGAATAAGATGACCAGCGGGCAGTTTGATGCTGTGCTCTCCGTATGTATCATCGATAATCAACTCTCCGCCTTCGTATTCCTCCGGCTCGCTGAGAAATAGCGTTACGGAAAGGTCCGTCCGTACATACTTGCGTGTGGACGCCGCACGGCGCACCGAGTTGTCGACGTGGTTGCCAAAAGCCTGTCCTCCCTGGTAGCGATTGAACAGGGGCGGGAAGATCTTGGCGGGTAGAGCGGCCGCGACAAACAAGGGGCTATTTTCGACAGCATCCAGGATCTGCTGACCCAGATCCTTCGCCACGAGGTTATTCTCAGACAACTGCATATTGTTTTTTACCTGCGCGGATTGAAAACCAGCCGTGACTTTACCATCGACCCATTCGGTCTTATCCAACGCTTTACGAAAATGAACTACCTGATCACGAGAGAGAACATTGGGGACTTCAATCAGCACAGTGCCACCTCACATCATTTAGAAACCGGTAAGGGTAGAGATCAAAGGCTGCTCCACCGATAAGTTCGCAGCAAATGTCCGTATAGCTGGGACAGACATCGCCTCAAGAAAACGCTTCATCTTCTTCATAAACGCAGGTGTAGCCGTCTGCGGCACTTTCTGTAGCCAGAAGATCGCTTCATCAATCTCGCCATCTTTTATCAGGAGGCGTGCATAGTTGAACTGCCCGCGAAAGTCGCCGCCAATCGCTGCTTTGCGATAGCATTCGCGCGCAGCAACCATATCGCGCTGCACGATCCAGCCGTCTTCGTGAAAACCGCCAAGAAGATTGATAGATTTTGCGTGGCCTAGATCGCTCGCCTTACGCAGCCAGTAAAGGGCCTCCAGCTTGTCTTCCGGAACGCCGCTCCCGAGCGTCAACAAGGTAGCCAGGTTGTACATGCCCCAGTCCAGCCCGCATTCGGCCGCCTTGCGAAACCATGGAGCCGCCAAGTGTGGACTCGCCGCAACGCCCCAGCCCTGGTCGAGGCAACGTCCAACCATATTGATTGCCATGACGTCGCCAGCCAGCGCAGCACGTTCGAACCAATGCAGCGCGAAGGTCGGATTCCGCTCGACGAGGTTGCCATCAAGCAGCATCTGCCCATAGATAACCTCGGCCTCGCGCACGCCGCATTCTGCCGCGGCGCGTACGAGTTCCAGCGATTTGTGATCTGCTTCCCGCATGGTCGTTAGAAACGCACGTTCAGAGTCAACCGGCCCTGTCGCCCCGGGGCCAACTGAGCAAAGTGCGCGGTGTAAGCCTGCAGGGAGTATGTCTTGCTGCCGACGTTCTGGAGGTTGCCTGCAGTTCCAGGTGCGAGTTGATGCTGTAGGCTCCGTAGATATCCACGCGGGCGTACGCTGGAACCCACTTGGGAGTCGTTGGAGAATTGTTGCCGAACACCTTACCGGCGGCATAAATGCCGCCGCCCAGGTTAAGTTTGCGCGTGACCGAGTAATAGCTCGTGAGACTAAAGCTGTGCTCCGGTGTATTCGGGAAACTCCTGCCATTCAACAGTCCCGCTGCTGCCCCCGACCCGCCCGCTTCCACAAGGATGGCATTCATGAAGGTGTACCCTCCGAAGACCTGCCACTTCCGATTGACGTAGCCGGTGATGCCTATGTCGAGGCCGCGATTCCGGCGCTTGCCGACAGAAGCGATGGAACCATCCGCTTGGGTGATACGAACGTTCTCCGTGTCGGCCTGGAAGAGGGCTGCAGGCTGTGAGAACGCCGCAGACAATTTCTTCTTCGAGGTAACGCGCCAAGTTACATAGCTGTAAAGATCCATCGGAAATCGGACTTTTCCGGTCAGGTTTTATGCTGAGGCAATGGCTCGGTGTGCGGAGAATTATCTTTAGACATCCGATGAGGTCATGCATATACTGCTCCTGCAACCAATTTGATCTTGTGGGGTATCAATGGGAACGATGGTTGAGAAGCGGCCACGGATGATCGCAAACGGCTGGATTCAGGCCGCTGGCGTTGTTTTGCTCATCGGCTTTTTCATCATGGGCGTACTCACGTATTACACCTATAACGATGAGCCTCCCATTCCGGAGACGGTAAAAGATTCGTCGGGGCATGTTCTTTTCACGCGTGCCGATGTGATGGCCGGACAAGGTATCTTTCTCACCAATGGATTGATGGAATATGGTTCGGTGTTCGGGCACGGAGCGTATCTTGGTCCGGATTTTACTGCCGAGTATCTCCACTTGGCAGCGCTTGCGAGCATCGATTTTTACGGCGGCGCGAAGTCGGACGCCTCGCGAGCGCGCACGATCGAAGACTTCAAGACGAATCGCTATGATCCGGCAAGCGGAACGCTGATCTATACCGACTCCCAGGTGCATGCCTTCGAGTTGATGTGCGCGCACTATGGAGCGTTTTTCGGCGAGCCTACGACGAAGTTCGGCCTTCGTCCGAGCGCGATCACCGATCCGGGAGATATTCGCAAACTAGTGTCGTTCTTTAGCTGGACGGCGTGGGCGGCCGCGGCGCAGCGCCCGGGACACAGCTATTCGTACACCAACAACTGGCCGGCGGAGGACCTGGTATCGAACGGTCCGACCGCCGATTCGATTGTGTGGAGCGTACTCTCTCTTGCCGCGCTACTGGGAGGAACAGGTCTTCTGCTGGCAGCGTTCGGACGCTGGAATCTGGTGGGGTGGCACGGGCGAGAGCAGCAGAAGATGACGTTTCGCGCGCCCGATGAGGTTCTGCTGACGCCGGCGCAGAATGCGTGCGCATGGTTTTTCTTTGTCATGGCGGCGTTGTTTTGTGTCCAGACGTTGCTGGGCGGAGCAACGGAACATTATCGGGCGGATTTGCAGGCGTTCTTCGGCTTCGACCTGGGACGATGGCTGCCGTTTAATATCGTCCGGACATGGCACCTGCAGCTGTCGATCTTCTGGGTCGCAACATCGTACCTCGCGGCAGGAATCTTTCTGGCTCCGATGATCACCGGCCGCGAACCGCGCTATCAGAAGCTGCTGGCGTATGGGCTGCTGGGAGCGCTGGTGCTTGTGGTCGTGGGCAGTATGGCCGGCGAGTTTGCGGGCATTCAGCACCTGACCACCAGCACCTGGCTGGGCGATCAGGGGTTCGAATATCTCGACCTGGGTCGGCTGTGGCAGATCCTGCTGATCGTTGGATTATTCTTCTGGGCGGCTATCGTGTATCGCGGCCTGAAGGGGCGTCTTCGCTCCGAGCACATGAGCAATCTGCCCTGGGTCTTCTTCTTTTCGGCACTTTCGATTCCGGCCTTCTACGCTGTGGGCCTGTTGGCGAATCCGGGACAGCACTTTACGACGACGGACTTCTGGCGGTTCTGGGTAGTGCATCTCTGGGTAGAAGATTTTCTGGAGCTGTTTACGACGGTGCTGGTGGCCTATGTCTTCGTTCTGCTGGGGGTGGTTCACGAGCGCGTGGCTCTGCGCATGATCTATCTGGATGTCATCCTTTATTCAGCAGGTGGCATTGTGGGGACGATGCATCATGTCTACTTCTCCGGCGAGCCGGCGATGCACATGGCGCTGGGCGCGTTCTTCTCGGCGGCAGAGGTGATCCCGCTGACGTTTCTGACGCTGGAGGCGTGGGGATTCCTGCAACTGGGAGCCATCCAGCAATCGAACTCGGATACGCGCTTTCCACACTACTGGGCGGTGATGTTTCTGGCGGCGGTCGGGTTCTGGAACTTTCTCGGCGCGGGAGTCTTCGGCTTCCTGATCAATCTGCCGATTGTCTCGTACTACGAGATCGGCACGGCTCTGACGGCAAATCACGCTCATGCCTCGATGATGGGCGTGTATGGAATGCTGTCGGTGGGGTTGGCGCTGTTCTGCCTGCGCTACATCATTCCGCAGAGATATTGGTCGGATCGCGCAGCGAAGATAAGCTTCTGGTCGCTGAATCTCGGCCTGGCGTGGATGGTGTTTGCAACGCTGTTCCCGCTGGGGATCATCCAGCTTTATCATGCGATCGAGGTGAGCTACTACGATGCGCGCACGCTGAAGTTCATCGGCAGCCGCGGAAATGCCATTCTGGAATGGATGCGTATGCCGGGCGATGTCGTATTCATCGTTGGAGGAACTCTCCCATTGCTGTACCTGTGCTTCCTTGGAATTCGGCACATGAGGCCAGGGCACGCGGAGGAAGAGGATAGCGAGACCTTGTTTATGGAAGTCGCCACCCAGTCGGACAGGAGGTAGGCCGTGGCCGGACTATCGATCGAATACATATTGATCGTGGTCTATGCAGTGTTTCTGGGTCTGATAGCGCTGGTGCTGGAGACGCTGGCCCGGCATGTGCGCTCGCGCTCGCTGAAGATGAATACGGCCGGCTTTACCTACCACGCAGATCGGGACATCTGGAGTTGTCCCCGGGATCAGCATCTGTTTCCTACCTTCGCGGATTCGCAGCCGGGCAAGGTGATCTATCGGGCTCCCGCTTCGGCATGCAATGCGTGCCGAAGCAAGGCGGCATGTACCGATTCGACTACGGGAAGAGAGATCGAACGGATGGAGGGGGGCACGGTGGAGTCGGGGATGAAGCGCTTTCACCGCGCATTGTCGTTGATGCTGCTGTGCCTGAGCGGCCTGCTGCTGGTGGTGGAATTTTTCCGGACTCCGGCGAGGGACGCCCGGCTGGGCCTGGTGAGCCTTTTGCTGGTGCTGGCGGCTGCAGGCTGGCGGTTGATGCCGCAGTTAAGCAAAGCGGATGGCGATGGGATGACTCCGGAGCAGCGCTGAGATGCCAGGCGCTTGCCAGCAACATACCTAGACGTTTGGGATCAAATAAGCATTGACTCAATGAGGGTAAATAGGTCGAGTCGGCCTTCAACCTTGAATTTCCGATCTTTGGGCCATAAGACTAGGCCGCCTTCATAGTGGACATCGTCGGAGAAATTCAATCCCTTAGCCTAGGTGTTTAGTCCCGGCATACTGTAAGTCGCTTGGAGGAACTTCTTGCATGCAATCCGCCCAAGCCCGACGAAGAATTTCTAAAGGCAATAGCTTGGGGTCGGGCCTGCCGGTGCTGCATTCCATTTCATTGGGGTAATTCGAGCGAAGCCGAGAACTGGCGCGCATCAACGAATTGCGCCGCCATGGAGTGCTGGTGCTATTCCTCACGACGGGTGTAGATTTCACCGACCAACTCGCCTTAGCTAATGGCTCCGGCACAACCTGCCAATCCGGAATCACGAACGTACCGCGGCCTACTTTCGCACGAGCGAATTTCCGGCTTCCCAAGAGGTCGAATGCGGAGCTGATCGTCGATAGAGAATATTGGGACGGGCAGGCGCGAATTTGGTGGCCGTCAAGCCCGCAATTCCACTAAGAAAAGTGCGTCGATTGAGCATCGTTACTTCCTAATGCGAGAAAGAGATCATGCGGATGGCGATGAGGAAGAGTTTAAGAACGCGCAACCGTGACGCTTTCCTCGTATGGCGGAGCGGAAGATCCTCAACTCATCATCCCGCTCCACTTCGTAATGGAACCTATTTGAAGATTGGTTTACCTAGCGTTTGATATTGCGGCTCAGGTCCTTCGGAGATTCGGCATTGACGTCGACGATGTGGCCGCCCCTCACCAGCGGCACAGGTCCGTGGAGTATTGGATCGTCCGTGTCTTTCATCCATGTATCAAGACGGCCACGCATCTCCTTGAGTATGGACTGCACTCGATTCTCCGAGACGAGGTTGCGGTGCTCCTGAGGATCAAACAGCAGGTCGTAAAGCTCCTCTTCTGCTTCGAGGGGCTCAGTCTTCCAGCCATGCTCCAGCCATAGCGTTTTGCTGGTGCTATCGTCGCAATTGGGAAGGACGGCTGTGGTGCGTCCATCGAAGCGGCGAATGTACTTCCACCGTTCGGTACGCACAGAGCGCTTCGGCTCGTAGGCAGCATGATAGGTGACCTCGGCAAAGACAGCATCGTTGATCTGCTCCTGTGTTCCTTCGAGGACAGGGAGGAAGGAGCGGCCTGCGAGCCACGCGGGTTTTTCGATTTCAAGATAATCGCAGATGGTTGGAAAGACGTCGATCTGCGAGATGAGCGCATCGCACGCCTTGCCGCCGGAGAAAACTCCGGGCCCGCGCAAGATCATGGAGACTCCAGTGCCAGTGTCTCGAAGGTTGCATTTCATGTTGGGGAAGGCTATGCCGTGGTCGGTTGTACTGATGATCAGCGTGTTGCCTGCGAGTCCGGCTGCTTCGAGAGCGTCGAGAACGGCGCCGACGCCGCCGTCCATGATGCGGGCACTTGCATGAAACCCGGCCATGTCTTTCCTGGTCGCAGGATCATCCGGTATAGGGGCCGGTGGGAGGATGTAATCGGGATTGTCCGTTGGGACGGGATATTCACGATGGGTCTCGAAGAAACCGACATCCAGAAAGAATGGCTGTTGTGGACGGCTGCGAAGAAATTTGACAGCGGCGGGTGCGACATCACGGGCACTCGTCGATTTGTGGTCGAGAATTTCGTCATAACCAATAACAGTAGGATCGGCAGCTACATGCTGTACACCGGCAAGGACAGACTGGTAGCCATGACCACGGAGCGTGTGCAAAATATGCTGCTTGTAGTCAGTCAAAGCCCAGCCCAGGTGGGCCAGTCCAAGCATGCCGCTGCGGTGAGGAGACTGGCCAGTAAGTAACGCAGCTCGGCTGGGAGAGCAGGTAGGTGCGGCACTATGCGTCTGACGGAAAAGAACACCCCCACGTGCAAGCCTAAGTAGATTCGGCGTGGGCACATTATGCCCATATGGACGCAGGTAGCGGCCGGAATCATGAGAGTGAATGTAGAGGATATTGACTTTGCCCTGGCTCTTAGCTTCTCCCCAGGCAGACTTTGAAAGTGCGCTGCCGGCGACTGCAGCGGTGATGGCGCCTTGCAGAAATGTTCTCCGTGAAGCATCCTTACTACTTTCTGCTGTTTTCTTTGAATTCATGGTCCAACATCCTTTCGGGATCATAGTAAGTAATCTGGGCGGATCGACCTGTAAGAGAGATCCGCCAAATCATCGTGTATCTGTTGTGTATCTCTATAAAGCACTGGCCTTAAAAGTTCAGCTTCACGGCAAGCTGTAAGATACGGGCGGCAGAGGTCCCACTAATAATACCTGCTGAGGCAGTGCCGATCGTGGCATTCGGATTGTCGAAGTTGGCGCGGTTGAAGACGTTGAACGCCTCGCCACGCACATCAGCGGTAAAGCGATCCCCGAAGACAAAACGACGGACAAGGGTCAGATCGGTATTGAAGTAGCCGGGGCCGACCAGAATGCCCGTGCCGGAGTTCCCGAAAGTATAGGTAAAGGGAGCTGTAAAGGCTGACGTATCGAACCAACGGGAGATGCTCTGGCCACTGGAAAGACGGCCGGAGGCAATCCGATTGGGGCGCTGCGTTCCGCCCCCGGAGGAGTTTGAAACATTCGAACCATAGTAGACAGTAAAGGGTGAGCCACTGTGCAGCGACCAGACACCACTCAGGTTCCAGTTACCCACGATGTAAGAGAGCGGGCCGGAGTGCAGGTAAGAGCGGTTGCGGCCAAAGGGCAGTTCGTAGACATGGTTGAAGACGAAGACGTGGCGATAGTCGTCTGGAGTCGAGCCCCAGTTGCAGCCGATGCACGTTGCATCTTGGATACTGGAGTTTCCGCCGCCGTTAGGATTCCCGACATTGGAGAGATACTTCGCATAGGTGTAGGAGGCGCCAAAGTTCAGGCCGCCGGAGAGACGCTTCTCCACATGTACCTGCAGGCTGTTATACGAGGCGTCGCCAGCGGCAGTACGGTATGCGACATTCACCAGGTTGGGATTGATCGCGTAGTACGGGCGGCGCGGACCCTGTGCTCCTGCTCCTGGTGCGGACTGATTGATATTCAGTCCATTGATCAATAGATGCTGAGAGCGCGTTCCTACGTAGCTTACCTCGGCAATCAGGTCCGGACGAATCTCTCGCTGCACCCCAAAACTGTATTGATAAACGCCAGTCTGGCGAAGATTTACATCCCATGCCGTGGGACTCCCGGTGGAGATGGCAGCGGTGTCATTGGGGTCCGGTTGCACAGGTGTCGGAAAGCCATCACTGACGCGCGTTGCAGGCGCCGCTGCAATATCGCTGGTAATGGCCTGCGCAAAATAGTAGGGAAGATTTTTGTATAACTGCGCTCCGCCCGCGAGCGTATCCACGTAGGAGATGCCGAAGCCGGAGCGCAAAATCGTCTTACGTTCCGCGTCTAAAGCATATGCAAGACCGGCGCGGGGGGCGAAGGTGTTGTAGTCGATATTGCGAAGCCGACGCCCATTGCCATTGATGCCGGCTACGCGCATCAGGCCCGTCTTGACATCGAAATTTGCCCAGTGATTGTTAACATCGTATGGTGGTGCGCTGATTTCATAGCGCGCACCGTATTCCAAAGTCAATCTATCCGATACTCTCCAGGAATCCTGGATAAAAGGTGCGAACTGGAAGATGCGCATGCCGAAGGTGCCGTTGAGAATATTACGGTTTGCTGTATCCGTTGCTCCGAGAGCAAAGTCCACCAACGCCGAGGCCGCGCTGGAACTTCCGATCTGACGTGTGAACTGGCCGTTGAAATCGTAGGTGCCGCGAGTCGGAAATGCCGAATATCCGTTGAAGAGATGACGGAGAAATAAGCCACCGGCCTTGATCGTGTGCGAGCCATGCGTTTTTGTAATGCTGCCGTCGTACTGGAAGGTAGTGACGTGGCTGTTTTCCGGATAAGTCGAAGTGTCACCCAGAGCCTGAAAGCCGGAGATCGTGAAGCCAGGAAGGCCTCCAGAACGGCTGTTGTAGTTAATGCCGGGTATTCCCAGAGCCGTCGCGGAGGCATACGCTGCGCCAAGAGGGGTAATATCGGCGTTCCATCGTACAACCGCGGCATGCGCCTCGATCAGGGTCGAGGCATCGAGAACCTTGGTATAGCCTAGAGTTCCCGACTGCGTAAAGAGAGGTGTCGTAATTCCACTCCCTCCATTGCCTGTAGCAAGGTAAGGACCTATAGGAATTTCGGCATTTGCCGGAGAAGGAATGGTTCCCGGTGTAACTTGATTTGTTTTGTCGAAAGAGTACTTGAAAAAAAGACGGTCTGAAGAACCAAGATTCTGATCGATGCGGACATCGAACTGATCCGTCCGTTGCGTGAGAGCCGGGGTATAGGTGTAATTGCTGGTCGTGCCTGAAGTCGTGGGAGCGGGCAATAGACCGATGAGCTTTACTATTGCGGGATCAAGCAACTCCGATGGTATCTGGTTATTGGGAAATGCTGCTCGTGTCGTAACCCCGCCCACGGTCGACGTGGAATATGGATTATAGATGGGTGTACCTAAACCGCTGAAGTCACCTGTCTGTACCATCCGCCGCTGTGCCAGCGTTGGAATGGTGGATGTATAGATCTGGGGCGATGTCATGCGAATACCTTGATAGTCTCCGAAAAAGAAGGTCTTATTGCGGATGATGGGGCCGCCAACGGTGGCGCCGAAGGTATTGCGTCGATAGGCTGGTCGTTTAATGCCGGCGCGATTTGCGAAGAAGGTGTTGGCGTTGAATTTATCATTCCGAACAAATTCCCACGCAGAACCATGGAAGCTGTTCGAGCCAGACTTCGTCGTCACCGAAGTGACGGCGCCCGCCGCTTCGCCGTATTCCGCGCCGAAGTTGCTGGTCATTACGCGGTACTCCTGGATTGCATCTACAACAGGAACCATCACCAATGTATTGAGCCACAGGTTCCGGTCGTAAACACCGTCGATGAGGTAACTATTTGCCGCGGCAATGGAACCGTTGACGCTGAAATTTGCTCCACCCCGGATTGAATATGCGCTGCCGCCTTCGGCCAGGTTGGAAGAGGATCCGGTATGTGCGCCGGGTGTAAGCAAGACGAGGTCAGTGAAGTTTCGACTGGCGAGAGGGAGATCGACGATCTGCTTGCTGTCGACCAGCGACGAAACGACGCCGCTTTGGGATTGCAGTAGGGAGGCCACTGCCGTAACGGATACTGTTTGATTTTCGCTGCCGATGGCGAGTTTGAGGCCAACGCTCAACGTGCTCGCGGTGGTGAGTGTGATGCCGCTGCGTTCCAGCTTTTGAAAGCCCTCTTTTTCTGCGGTGATAACGTATTTGCCTGTTGGCAACGCCGAAGCAACATACTCTCCTCGTTCGTTGGTAGAGACCGTACGTCGGAACTGAGTGGCGACGTTGATAGCTGTGACAGTTGCCTCCGGAATGAACGCTCCTGAAGCATCAGAAACGGTACCTACGATACTCGACGTCTCCTGAGCAAAGAGAGGAGATACTGAGAGAATAATCACAAATAGAAAGAGAAATAGACTTTTCATGGATAGCCTCAAAGGTGATCTGGTGCAATATGGTGCATAGTTTGGGGTGGCAGACGGATAAGCTGCTCTGCATCCTCTGCTTCTAAAGCTGCGTTCTCGATTCCTTGGGAAAACCTCCTGTGCCGTGAAACGGAGGTTAGACTTCCTGCGGTCTGTGCCACTCGAAGAGACAGCGCTTGAGTCTCGCTGCGTCCTTGGTATATCCAGGCAGAGAGGCCAGATTGTGAAGTTCTTCCGGGTCAGTGCGCAGGTTGTATAACTCCGGAATATCGTGAGTCCAGAAGGTGTACTTGAAATCGCCGTCGCGAATTAGATATTTCGCACGATTGGTTCCGAGGGCGTACTCGGCAAAGACTGGACCGTGAGAGGCGCGTGAACCGGGATTGTGTACAAGATCGGCGAAGCTTCTGCCGTCATTCGGAGCAACCTCGCACACATGGGCCAACTCGGTAATTGTTTTTGAGAAAGAGACCTGACTGATCGGCGTGCCGCAGACGCCAGGTTGTACGCCGGGAACGCGGATCATCAAAGGAATACCGCAGGAGCCTTCATAGAACTCAAACTTCTGCCAGAGCCCAAGATCGCCCAACATCTCTCCGTGGTCTGAGGTATAAACGATGATGGTGTCGCGATCGAGCTTGAGCTCTTTGAGCGCCGTGATAATCTGGCCGACACAATCGTCCATCTGTGCAAGATTTGCATAGTAAAAGGCAATGCGCTTTTTGGCTTCATGCTCATCACGAAGCTCAGGCGTGGGGCGATTGAACCTGATCGAGTCGCGAACCTCCTGAGGAAGGTGCTGGATATCCGCCTTGCCCCAGCTTGCGGGGAGCTTCATATCTTCAGGCTGGAACATCTTCGCGAAGCGTTCCGCGGGCATGAAGGGATCGTGCGGCTTGAGAAACGATGAGATGAGAAAGAAGGGCTGGTCCCGCGTGCCATGTTCCTTTAGAAACCTGACGGACTCACGAGCAACGAAGCTATCGAAGTGGTCCTTCTCTTCGAGCCTGGATACGCGCCCGACAGCGACCGAACCTTCCCGGTCATCCAATTCGCGATGTCCCTTCCATGGATCTCCCTCCTCGCGCCACAAATCGTCGATCTCCGGCAAACCGGATCCTGAGTTGGGCCGGCCAAGCTCATCGGCATAGAGCTTCGTCTTCGGCCCGAGATACTGATACCAGTCGTTGAACTCAAGCCGATACTCAAATCCGTGTGTCTGCGCATCTACCCAATGCATCTTTCCTATGAGCGCGGTCAGATACCCCGACGCTCCAAAGTGATGAGCCAGCGTTTTGTGACTCGGAGAGTAAGATAGCGCATTGTTCTGGGCCTCGTGGTTATGGCTGTAAAGGCCCGTCATTATCGACGCTCTTGATGGTGTGCAGACCGGGTTTGCGCAATAGGCATCAGAGAAGCGAACGCTCTCACCCGCAAGCCAATCGAGATGAGGCGTAATCGCTACCTTGTCTCCGTAGGCGCCCATGCAACTGCGCTTGTGCTGATCCGACATCAGAACCAGCACATTGGGGTGTCGTCGCGATTGCGCCTTTGCGCTGCTATTCGAGTACAGTCTGAAACCTCCGAGCGAGGCGGCTGCACCAGCAGATATAAATTTGCGGCGATTCATAGACATTCATATCCCTTCAGATAAACGAAGAGTCAAAGCGCCAGTGACACTCTTGGCATGGCTGAAATGGAAGAAGATGGCCCGTGCAGGGAGATAAAAACAAAACCCGCGCATCCTTAGGTGGCTATGCGCAGGCTGTTTAGAAAAGTACTTCCGAACGAAGTTTTTTCGTACAGTGCCTCAACCGACGCAACAGCATGTCTCGTTGCAATAGAAGCAACAAGTAGATGCTGAGGCCGAGATGAGATTGGTAAACACTGTTGCGAATATAGGGAATAGAGAAAGCGAAGTCAAGTAGAGGTTGTTCACTACTAACGGTGTCTCGAAAGAGGGGAACTATGAGTCAGCGACACATCACTCTCTCGCTCAAAAGAAAAATATCATGACCAGCACTGGAGCTCGGCACGGCCGGGCCGGATTTGAGGTCAGTTGCCGAACAGCGCTTCCGCCACTTGCTAACCCTCTTTGGGTTGATGCCCCTGCTGTTGAGCTAACACTCTCAGGCTTTCTTGACTATGTTGTATCGCTCTATGACCGCCTCTGCTTTGGTAGCGCTCGGGTGAAGAATCCGCCCCAGAGTGCCTCCTTCTGTTGATCAGAAAGTACGCACCACCAAGCGCCGGGACTAAACGGCGAGGCCACGAGAGAAGAAAGCTCACCCTTGGCTCTTGACCCTCAGCCAATGTCTATCCCAAAAACGGATGAAGTTGCTCTAGGGGAGTGTGGAATCGAATGCCCGGGGAGATGGAGCTGATGGCAGCACTTCAGACGCTTCGCTCGGTTCCCTCCGGTTCCAAGGTGCATCTTTACTTCGATTCCGATTATTTCGTATGGAATAACATGCCTTGCAATCCGATGGAAGCGGCAGGGATGGCGTAATCGCCGTGGCCTGCCGCTCAAGTATCAAGGGCTGTGGCAAGAACTCCTTGCGGTGGATAGAGAGTTAGACATGCGCTGGACCTGGGTTCGCGGCCATAGTGAACACAAATTGCAGATCCGGGCCGACGCGTTAGCCTATAGTAGATTTTCAACCTATGTGTTCCTGGTTCTCTTGAGAAATTGCGAGAAGCACATTGGCGATAATGCGCCTCCTGTCGATCAGGAGGAGATCGTAGGTGCGGAGCCCAGTTCCCAGAACGTATCCCTGCCCCAAGACACGCAACAGACTCAATGAGCGGCTTGCCCTAATAGAGCCGATTGAAGATGGATTCTGCCTGAACAGCATGGCGAAGTTGAGCCAAAGCTGCTACGTCAGGCGATCTACATCCAGAAGCCTGTTCGGTATCGCAACTGGAGGATCAAGCTGATCGGCTTCCAGCCGCTAACCTTCGAGCGGAACGCTCGCGTTTGCTCTCATTTCCTGTTCAGACTCGATGCTCTTTCGGTCGGATGGCAAGAAAAAGCTGAGAATAACTGCTCCAAAAGCCACTGCAGCAAGATAGACGATGAATCGCGGCATGTAAGCGCCC
Organism: Acidobacteriales bacterium 59-55; assembly: GCA_001897435.1. Taxonomy (GTDB): domain Bacteria; phylum Acidobacteriota; class Terriglobia; order Terriglobales; family Acidobacteriaceae; genus Edaphobacter. Next base: position 389,752 of record MKSV01000003.1, read on the forward strand.
GCACGATCATACATGTGTCCAATCCAAAGTGGGCCAGTAGCGCCGCCGATAGCATATGCGGTCCAGGTAAGACCATATAGGACCGAGAAATGACGGCGTCCAAAATAGCGCGCTAGCAGATATGGCCCCACGTCGGCTTCGCTGCCGAGCCCGACTCCGAGGACCGCCGCTCCAACGAGAGCTACCGATGCACTACCGGCAAAAGCAAGAATGAGTGTTCCCGCCGCCGCTAACGCCAGAACGACACTCTGAATACGCTCCGGCGAGACTCGATCAATTGCGAACCCAATACCGAGCCGACCGATAATGCCAGCCCCGCCACGAATCGATAGAGCGAGAGCTGCTGTGGTGGCAAGTACGCCGTGTTGGGTGAGAATGGACGCTAGGTTGGTGACCAAGCCGTTCTCGCTGAATGCGGAGAGGATAGTGATGAAAGCGAGAATCCAAAATGCTGCTGTCCTCAATGCGGCTGGAACGGTCATGCCAATATCGGCGTGGTGTTCAGCGTGAACGATAGCAGCCTCCGGGCGATTGCGCACCAGCATTGCAGTCAGAGGAAACCCAAGAATTGCGATCCCGCCCAACAGTAGAAAACCGCTGCGCCATCCGTGATGCTGGATCATCCATTCCGTCAGCGGTGGTATCAAAATGGAGCCGATGCCGCTTCCTGTAAGCAACAATGCGAGCGCCATTCCTCTGTGGGTCGTAAACCAGGTGAGAATCGTGCGCGTGTAGGCGAATTGCGCGGTTGCATTGGCAACCAGTCCGATGACAAAAAACGTGGCGTAGAACTGAACGATATGCGAAGTTAATCGGCTTAGCGTGGCCAGTGCGATGGCAAAAACCAGAATCGCCGGAAGGATAATGCGGCGCGGGGGAAGGCGATCGAGCAAGATGCCGATAAGTGGGGAGACAAGCGCAACCGTAATGGCGGCAAGCGCGAAAGCCCCACCCATCTCTTCCCTTTTCCAGCCAAAGGCTGCATGCAATGGGTCAAGGAACAAGCTAAATGTGTAAGGAACGATCGGAGCAAAGCTGACCATGACTCCGGTAAATGCGGCGGCGAGTACGCCCCATCCGGAATATTGAATCGAAAGCTCTTCGTCTGTGTGAGGGAGATTCGTTTTCATTCTTTACCAATTCTTCGAGCCATCGTTGTAAGCAGCTTTGGCCGCACCGATGGACGCGTCCATGGACACTCCGCAATGCAAATACCGCAGGATGCAGCTTCGGAGAAATAAGGTATGCACTTATCAAAATTCACATACCAACGCTCAACGCCGCGCACCATCTGCTTTTGTGGAGTAATCGCACCAGGCGGACACGCATGGGTACAAACCTGGCAGGTTGCGCAGAACTCTTCTGCGCCAAAATGAATGGGTTCTGTAGGAACGAGTGGCATATCGGTGGTTACACCTGCGAGCCGAACGCCAGCGCCGAAGTGGGGGCTGATGAGCGATCCGTGCTTGCCAAGTTCGCCGAGCCCCGCGGCAATTGCCGGGGGAATGAGCAGCAGCGCACTGGCCATCGGACCGGGATAAGGGTCAGCGTGATAGCCCTGAGAACGAATCCAGTTTGCTAACGCATAAGAAGACCGTGTGCCCCGGGCATATTGATCGCCTACATCGCAGACGCCGACACCATTGGTCTCGTCGGAAGGAACCTCGCGCAGGCGCTCGTAGTTATGAGCGAGAGCGAGGACGATGACCCACGGTTGATTGATCGTGTAGCCCTCGAATACATAGAGCGGATCCATGGCGGCGACCCCGATGTCGTCTGTTTCGTGAGCGAGGGCGAAGCGCTTGGCTGTTTTAGCGAGTTCCTCAGGCGACGATTCATTACGCGTCTCCGCAACAGGAATTAATTCAGGATAGGTGTAGGCCCCTTGAAACGCCTCAATCGATCCAGGGCATTTGCGCGAGTTCTTGCGCGCGAGGAGTTGCAACTCACCCCATGGATGCTGATCCGGCGGGTGCCAGAAAAACGGGGAAGGCTGGCGCGGAGTGGTTTCGCCTACTCCACTGATGGATTTACCGGAGACACGCAGGAGCGCGAGGGTCTCTGGTTGTGGACTCCACGAGCCGCGCTTTGGCCGCCTCGGATTGGAGGGCCCGGTCACAGCTGGCCCCGCAAACCGTCCGGATAAGGAGATGGTAGTCCGAAGCCGTTGGCGATACGGTTGAAAGCTGCGTAGAGCGCCACAATATGCACCGCTTCGGCCATTTGCGGCTCTGTCCAGCCAGCGCGTATTGCGGCTTCCACGTCGGCACGAATGACGGCCGATGAATTTGAGTTAACCTTCCCCGCAAACTTCAACAGAGCAAGCTCTGCGCTTGTGAACAGTTGAGCATTGAGATCGCCGCGTTGCAGAGCGCAAATCATTTCAGGTGACCCGCCCTGCGCTCCAAGAAGAGCGCCATGGCTGTCGGCACAGTAGGGACATGCGTTCTGTTGCGAGACATAGGCTGCAATCATTTCCTTGTGCCTTCGACTCAGCAGGCTTTCGCTAAACAGAAAATTCTCAGCGATCTCCAACATGCCTTTCAGCAGCACCGAGTTTGTGGCAAAGCACAGCACAATCCCGGGAAGGTCCGGTCGGACAAAGTGCTCGCGATAATGTGCGAACAAAGAGCGGACATCTCCACTTGCTGTGCCTTCATCCACCAGGGGCAGATTCGCGGAAGATGGCGCCACTCGACGCCGTTTAAGCGCCTCTTGCTGTACAACACCAGATGAAAATTCTGAGCTCATATCTCAAAGCCACCTTTGTTTCAAGGAGAGGTATGCAGACTGCCGAAGCCTGCGAACCTGCTCGACTGTCACGCTGAAGCATCTTCTGTTCCACTCCAACACCATTCTTTGCCGGGACTCTGGTCTCTATCCGTTCTGAACTGCTAATACAGGAACTTCAGCGCAAACTGCACCTGCCGCGGAGCTTGCGCCGCAAGAATATGGTTGAATGTCGGTGAACTGATGTCGCTGTCGGGTAACCGGAAGTTCGTTCGGTTCAGAATGTCGAACAGCTCCGCGCGGAACTGGAGCCGCTTCGATTCTGTCAACTTGAAATCCTTAAGCGCAGCAAAGTCCCAATTGGCATAGGCCGGGCCGATATTTACGTTTCGACCTTCTGTCCCGAACTGCCCTGCATTGGCAGTAAGGTCCAGGCGTTCAAAGGCATCGGCATTCAGCCACGCACTCACCGCGCGCGGCCCATTATTGGGATTGCCCACGAGATTGGGTCGCTGCGCGGAGAATCCGGTGATCTCCGGCGCAGAGCCTTGCGCCGCTACGTCGTTCGAGTCGAAGACGGTAAATGGCGTACCGCTCATCAGCGTGGCAATGCCATCCAATTGCCACCCTCCGAGCGCTGACTGGTACCAGTTCTGCGCATGGTTCCAGAACGGAAGCACCCATTCATAGCTCCCAACAAAGCGGTTGCGCGCGTCGAACAGCGACAGCCCGCGCTCTGCCCGGAGATTGAACGGATTCTGGGCAAGATCGTTTTCGCCAGCAACTGGCTTCGCCGCCGATCCGGTGATATTGAACGACGATACGTCGTCGATCGTCTTTGACCATGTGTAGGACACGAGGAAGGACAGCCCGTGACTGAACCGCTTGCGCATGGAAGTTTCCAATGCGTTATACGAGGAATTAGCGATGCCCGCGATCTCGCCGGTCGAGGAAAACTGGCAACTGCTCGGCGCGTCGTCGAGCGTGCAGCCGGAATAGAGCCGCCGTTGATCGGCATTGCTTGAATTTGAAATCGGCTGGCCGTTCACGGTCCCGGGAACAAATACCGCCGGGTTCGCTTCGATCATGCGCGGTAGGTGCGTACCCTTTGTGCCCACGTATCCGATCTCGAAGAGCCAATCTGTCCCGAACGAGCGATGCAGATTCAGGTTCCAATCCTGCGTGTAAGGGAGTGTCAACGTCGGCGACAGAGTCAGGTTCGTGAGCGGTGTGGAGAATGTCCCTGCGGCCGGAGGATGGCCATTGAACGGATCCGCGAAGTCCGGCAGGCTCACCTGCGGAGTTCCCAGGAAGGGAGGCGCGCTGAGCGGCGCCTGCAAGGGCCCGCCCTGTCCGGTGTAATAAGGCTCATAGAACATACCGTATGCCGCAGTGACCAGCAGGTTGCCACGACCGTCCGGGTCCCATGCGATCCCAAGGCGCGGCGCGAATGCCTTCTTATTGGCGGGGATCAGGCCTGCCGGTACGCTCGGATCGCCTGGATACAACAATCCTGCCGGCGCATTCGGCATCACCTGCGACTTCTTCCCTGGCTCAAACAACGACAGCCGGTTGTGAATCTCGGTGTACGGTTCAGGCAACTCGTAACGCACCCCGCCATTGATTGTGAATCGCGATGTGACCTTATATGTGTCCTGTACGTACCCGTACGCATTGTAGCCGCGAATGCCGCGCGAGAAGTCTCCGATACCCTGCAGGAACACGACCGGCTGCCCGACCAGGAAGCTGGCGAACGCATCCGTTACCGGAAATGGCGCGAATACAAAGAAGCCGTTCGTCGCAATCCCTTGCAGCATATTGATCTGCTGACGCTGGTATCCGCCGCCAAACTTCAGCTCGTGCTTGCCGCGCACCCAGCTTAGCGAGCCCGAGTAGTCAAAGACGTTCTCGTAGGTATTACGCGGACCGGTGATCGGATCGCCAACGGTGGCATAGCCGCTCACCTGAACGAAGGGCGGTCCGGTTGCGATATCGAGGCTCGGCTCATATTGGAATCCCAGGCTTGAGGGCGCTTGATGGTCCTCACGTTCGCCGAACAGTAGCTTGTTGCGTAAGAACGAGAACCGCGCGATACCAATGAGGGCTGGTGAAAAGGTATGCGTTTCCTGCGCGACGAAGTTCTGCGCACGCTGGTCTTCGCCCACCGGGAAGCCCGGCACGCTGGCCCCGCCCGGCGAGAGGGGATCTATCTGGGAAAGCTGATTGAACATGTAACGAAAGCTCAACGCGTCGCGCGGATCGAGGTAATGGTCGATCTTGATGCCGAACTGATTCGTGTTGTTGCTTAAAGTTTGTGTCGTGGCGAACAGATTCGTACCGGCATTGGGAAGCGGAAAGAAGCTCAGCAGGGTTTGTGAAATCGAGTTGATCTGGGTCGGCGGCACCTGATTATTGGGGTAGGGTGCATTTGCAAAGACGTTGAAAAGCTGGTGCGACGGATTCTTGCAGAAGCCGGCCATGAACCCCTCCGGACAGAGCTCGGAGAAATCTCCGGTGCGCTCCTTCACCGAAGGCACCGTAGTCAGCGCCGTTTCTCCCTGGCGATTGCGGAAGCCTTCATAGAAGCCGAAAAAGAACGTTTTATCCCGTTTGATCGGTCCTCCGATTGTGGCTCCAAATTGGTTTTGTTTGAGCGGCTCTTTCGTCTGAGCGAAATAGTTGTTGGCGTCCAATGCGTCATTACGCAGGAACTCCCACAACGTCCCGTGGACCTGATTCGTGCCCGATCGCGTAATGATGTTCGTCGTCGATCCTAAAGCGTTTCCGAACTCTGCATTCGCGTTCAACGTGAGAATACGGAACTCGGCGATCGCATCGACCGGCGGCTTCAGGACGAATCCGCCGTCGATGCCATTGAAATTATTTGCGCCGTCGATCAGAAAACTATTGGATTCAGGCCGCTGGCCATTGACCGAATACGCTTGTCCGTTGCGCAGCGATCCTCCCGCTTCAGCGATACCAGGGGTCAAGGGAACGACTCCAGGCTGCAACAAACCCAGTTGCGCGAAGTTGCGTCCGTTCAGCGGCAGATTCTCCAACTCGCGCTGTTGTACGACTTTGCCCATGCTGGTAATGGTTGGCTCTATCAAATCGGCATCGGCCCTCACCAGTACCAGCTCCTTCTCCGATCCGACCGCGAGACGCGGCGAGACCGAAGCCGTCTCGTTCACGTTGAGCGAAATGCCATCCTGCACGTATTCCCGGAAGCCTTTCGCAGCGACCCGCAGGCGGTAGTGTCCAACGGGAAGTTCCAAAAGAACATAGTTGCCGGTACGGTCGGTGGCCGTACTGCGCGACAGGCCCGTTTCTATCCTCTGTGCCGTAACGGAAGCGCCGGGAATAACGGCGCCGCTTGGGTCCACAACGGTTCCTCGGATGTTCCCCGTGATTTGCTGAGCAGACAGACTGACGGACGCAAATACTACAAATGCCAGAAAATTCCAAACGTTTTTCATGCGATTTTCTTCAAGCCTCCTCATGACACGCACTACAAACAGCCGGCGCTCCTGATCCGCGTAATACCTTGTTGACAGAACCGTCATAACATGTGGCCGAAGAGCGTGACACATCGTCAAACGCTCCAGCAATGAGTTGACTCTAGCGAGAAGCTCCGGCGGCAGGAATCACCTGCGTTCAGGAGACAAATCACTTGACGGGCTACACTGGTGAACGGTACTCGCTAAGTCGATGGACTGTCATGCATCGATGGATGGATAACGCGCTCCATCCTTGGATGGAGCCTTCCCGCATTGGCCGATGCACCTTTGCGCAAAATTCTACGCAGCCTCGCCCGGGAGCCAGAGGAGGCATTACCTCCGGTTTCAGACAAGAGCAGATGCACCGTCATCGTGATGATTTCAGATAGCCCTGCTTGGCCAGGTGCTGACCCATCTGCGCATACATACCGGTTTCGCGCGGCTGCCAGGTATCGAGGCCGTCCACATAACGGTTGTACATACAGAAGGCCGCCGCAATGAGCACCGTATCGTGAATCTCCACATCCGAGGCACCTTCGCGTCGCGCTCGTTCCACGTCTTCTGCAGTGACAAGCTTGCCATCGCGCTGGACCTTGCCTGCAATTGCCAGCAGAGCTTTCAGCTTCGGAGAGACAGGCGAGCTTTCGTAGTCGGTTTTCACGAGGCGCACCACCTCGTCTCCGCCTAAGTGGCTGGCTGCGGCGGCCCCGTGGCTGGTCTGGCAGAAATAGCAATCATTCTGCGATGAGACATACGTAGCGATGAGCTCACGCTCGCCGGGCGTGAGGCTGTTGGGTTCATGCAGCAAGATATGCGCCAGTTCCCGCATAGGTTTCGCTGTCTCCGGACGAAAGACAAATGCGCCGCTGATACCAGGCAGATCTTCAGGAAGTGGAATATGTGCCATAGGGTCTCTCCTTAGGGTTTCGTCGGCTCTGCCGGAAGATAAGTTTTGCTCACATTCACGTAGCCGTCGCGCGCGACCATCTTGCCGCGTTCCCGATACATGGCTTCATCGCGCGGCTGTACAGTTGCTAACCCGTCCACATAGCGGTTGTACATGCAGAAAGCGGCTGCGATCAGCACGGTGTCATGGATCTCGACGTCCGTTGCGCCCAGGTTGCGCGCGTTAGTCACGTCTTCAGTTGTGACGTGCTTTCCACCGCGCTGCACCTTGCTCGCAATGATGAGCAGCGTCTTCAGCTTTTCCGAAATGCCAGCGTACTGAAAATCAGCCTTGACGCCGCGCACGAGTTCCTCATCACCATCTAGATGCGCCGCGGCAATGGCGCCGTGGATAGACTGACAGTAGTGACAGTCGTTCAGATAGGACACATAGGTCGCGATCAGTTCGCGCTCTCCGGGCGAGAGACTATTCGGAGCACGCAAGAGAACCTCAACAAGATCATTTAACGGGCGGGCAGTTTCGGGGCGAAACGACATCGCACCGCGAATTCCGGGCTGGCTTTCCGGTAGGGAAATATGTGGCATCAGTTTCGGAGACCTCCAAGAAATGTCTATGAGCTTACCCGCTCAGGACCTACTTACGCCTCCATCGAAAGTTGGAATTTCTCTGTCGACTTCCCGATCTAGAGAACAAGTTTTGCATCTCCTGGTTGAACACTAGAAAGCCAGGGATACTCTCTGCGAGTCTGTAGTGCAAGAATTTTCCGAAGATTAACTGTCAATTGTCGCGTACAGAGCAATGCACTCAGTGAGTTGAGGATTGCGTTCGATCGATGAGTGCATTTGCGATTATTTATCACTCGTCGGTGTGACCATCCCATAGTATCCATAGAATTGCTGAACACAAGAGCATTCCCACGGACTGATCCGCGCGGTCCAGTTAGCTGGGCGATTCTGGGCGCGCTGCGCCGCAGTCGGCGGACCGAATTACGCGGTTAGCGCGTCAGCAAGCCCCAACTGGGTTAGATCTCCCACCCAGGCCACCTATCCGTCAGACCGAACCAAGACAACGGTAGGAGCATTAGCCGCACCAATCGCCGGAAGCTTGCCAGGCACCTGCGCGATCTGCCCAAGTAGTAGTGTCGATGGCGTGAGGCTCACCGAGATTGACCAAGACTGGCCGTGCACTGTGCAGCAGGCTGTAAATCCGCAGCCGGCCATTGGCTGTAGCCAGATCGAGATCAGGCTACAGCCGACCAGGGAAGTCCCCCGCCAAGCTCGTAATGGATACCAAGTCCCGAAGTCTCGACAGCCACCTGTCTACGAGGCTCCCCCATGCCAAGGAACCCCATACAAATTCACGCAAGGCCTCAGTGCGATCATCCGTACGTTGTAATGCGACCTGTGCCTCAGTCGTGCGCAACACGCGAGCCGCAACCGGATGCTGTTCAGCAGGGGACAGAGGTCGATTAAACACTGAAAGTGCTACCACCTCGGCTTGGCCCCCGCGCACATGTGCATCCTCTGCGCGCGACGAAGCAATTATGTTTCTGTGGCGAAATTGTAGCTGCCTCAGAACATCAACTTGGCTCCGAAAGAGACTGTGCGCGCGGAGCCGGTGGTTCCGTTAATGATGCCGAAGTTGGACGGATTACTTACCGTAGCTCCTGGAAGCCCAAAGTTCGGGTGATTGAAGACATTGAACGCATCCATACGCAGTTCAAGATGGACCGGTTCTGCCAGCGTCGTCCTCTTGGCCAGGCTCATGTCCCAGTTCTGGTAGCGCGGGCCCCACAGCAGGTTGTAGGCCGAATTACCATAGGTGAAGTTTGCGGGTGCGGCGAAGGCGTCCGTGTTGAACCACTTCTGCCGCGTTTTGTTCGATGGATAGAGCGGCTGCCCGGCTACACGATCGGCGCGGCCGCTGACCGAACCCTGCACGCTGGTTGAGAAGCCCACCGAAAACGGCTGGCCACTCTGATAGTTGACGATGCCAGATAGCCTCCAGCCGGAGACGATGCGATCGGCGACGCCATTTACGCCTGGCAGAAAGCGGCGATTGTGGCCAAACGGCAACTCGTAGGAGTAACTCACGTTCAACGTCTGCGGAGTGATGCCGCCAATATTGCCATAGGAGTCCGACGTGTTGTGCGGATTTACAAAATTCTCCGATCCAAGCACACGGGTCCACGCATACTCCGCATTCAGCATCAGGCCGCCATGGAATGCCTTATGCACGCCGACTTGAAGTGAATTCATCGATGAGTGAAATATTGGCAGGAAGGACTCACTAATTGCAGCAAATGGCTGCACCGGGCGACGCGGTTGAACGGGACCTGGCGCTGGATCTGGAAAATTGAGGTCAAGCGTGGTTGTTCCGGGTCCGGACGCGTTGTTCTGCTTCAAGTTGTGTTGCCCCACATAGCTCACACGGAAGGAGACCAGGCCGGGAAACTGATGTTCCAGGGCCAGATTGTATTCTTCGGTATAAGGAACTTCGGTCTTATGCTGTGCGCTTACGGCTGGATTGGCTGCAAAGTTCCCGGTGGCAGCAAAAGGTGCGTCCATCGTGATGGTGGGTGGGCCCGCAGGCTGGGAGAATGTCTGTGATCCAAAATACGGAATATTCTGGAACCCCTGTCCCTGAATATAGGAGTCGGGGATCAAGCTGTAGTAAAGGCCGAAGGCGCCGCGTACCACTGTGTTTCTCACGGGTGCATAGGCAAATCCTAAGCGCGGAGCAAAGTTTTTGTTCGCCTGCCCGAGATAGCCGAACAGGCTCGGCGGCAGCCCTACATCGGATGCCATCGCGATCGGCAAGCTCAACAGGCCGGGAATGACAGGATTCGGGCCGTCGGCTGCCGGGAAGGTCTTCGAAAAGATGACGATCTTTTGTAACTCTGGAATATACAGAGCGCCGTTTCCATAGGGACTGTCGCGGAAGATCTGGCCGTCGTAGCGCATACCGACATTGATGGTCAGGTTGTGCAATACCTTCCAGTTGTCTGCGATGTAGACGCCGAACTGATGTGAATGATTGCGCGTAATGAAATTGCTGGGATTGGGCTTGCCTGTCGACGAAGGATAGCCGAGCAGAAAGTCCGCGTAACCGACACCGGAGTACTGACCGGTGAAGTTGAACGATCCGCGAGCCGGAGATGACGCGACGTTGTTCCAATTGTTGTCGTAAGCGTAGCTGAAGCCCGTCGAGATGTTTTGCCTGCCTAGCACCTTCGTCAGAGTGCCATTCATCTGAATGACCTGGTCGAGAACCTTGCTGCCTGCTTCGCTTACCCTCGTGATGTTTTGAATGCTTAATTGCGGAGCACCCTCAATTGCTTGTGGACCGAGACCGGGAATGATCGATGCAAAATCTGTGTTCACATTCTGCGGAGTGCGATAAACCGGTAGGTGCAGATACGCGGCATTGAGGTCGGTGACCAGCGTAGACGAAGGCGTATACGTCCAGCCGATGACGGTATTCATAGCCCGCTCGCCAATTCCCTCCGAACCGCCATATTTGCTTGAAGCGCCGACCGAGGGGTTAGGACCATACAGGCCAGCGTTGTAGGAAGCACGGAATTGGTTCCGATCGTTCAGCTTGTGATCGAGGCGGAGGGAGTAACGATCGACATGGGAGCTATAGGGAACAAGTTCGAAGGTATTCGTGCCCGTGCCAGTTGTCGTGGGCAAAGGAAACAAAGCGTTCTGCAAGGCAACGCTGACGGAGTTCATGCGGCTGGATGGAATCTGCGCGTCGGGAAAGCTCTCTCCTGTCAGCGGATCCTTAATTGCACCCGTACCGACATGACTGAAGTTGCCCGCGCGCATTTCCTCTGTCGGTTGCTGACTGTTCACGTTCGCTGCTTGCTTGAGACGAAACGCCTCATAGCTGAAGAAGAAGAATGAGCGGTCCTTGCCGTTATAGAGGTGCGGGATGCTGATGGGTCCAGAAAAATTGCCGCCGAATTCGTTGCGAATATATTTCGGCTTTGGCAGTGCGCCGGCGAAGTAGCTCTTTGCCGCGGTGGCCGCAACTCGATTGAATTCGACGAGCAGGCCATGATACCGATTGGTTCCTCCCCTGCTCACAACGGTGATATTCGACGGCTGGCTGAACTCGGCAGGCGCGCCCGAGGTGATCACCTTAAACTCCGCAATCCCGTCGAGTGGAGGCACCTCACCCAGCGGACGCTGTAGGCCGACCCACATGTTGATAGCTCCATCCAGGGTGTAGCCTACGCCGCCGTAGGCGCTTCGCGCGCCGGTTCCCATGGCCGGAGTAACTCCATACACAGGGATTTGGTCCTGCGAGCCAGCGCCCTGTACTCCCGGGGCAAGCGCCAGCAGACCGATGATGCCGAGCCGGCCGTTCAAAGGCGTGTTTACAATCGTCGCGGAATCCACAACCGCGCTGATCTGCGACTCTTCCGTTTGAATCACCGGGGCTCCGGCAATGACAGTCACTTGTTGCGATTCCTGGCCAACGTGCATCTGTACAGGGATGCCGGCAACCTGGCCAATGCTCAACACTATATTCTGCTGCTCGTAGGTTTGGAATAACGCCTTCTCAACCTTCAGCACATACCTTCCGGGCATCAGAGGAGTAACGGTATAGTTGCCGCTTTCCGTCGATTTGGCAGCGCGAACCGCGCCGTTTTCTGCATTGGTCACGGTAATCGTCGCGCCGGCAATCACTGCGCCTGTCTGATCGCTCACAACTCCGGTAATCGACGCCGTGGTGCCGACTTGCGCACTTGCGCTATGCATCCCCGCCAAGAAGCCCATCACGATCATCAACAGAGTTCTTCCAGCTAGCCGTCGTATGCTGCCGCAGGGCAGACTTGATCTCCATTTTTCCATCACTCTTCCTCCAAACTAAGCGGAGCCAATCGCTGTAGTACACAGCGATCTGTAAAGACATACGCTCAGAGAATGTAGCGATGGTATAAACTTGCGAACGCTTTCCTCATGGTTAGAATGAACTACACGCGGTGATTTTGTTTGCCTGCGATGAACGGATCGCTGGGCTACCTGGTACCTGGCGTCACGCAACCCGGTTGGGAGAGAGCATCGGATCCCGATCTTCAGCTAGACGTTGTCGAGTTGGATAATGCCCCGCTTCAGCGCCATCACTGCCGCTTCTGTGCGGTCCTGCGCCTGCATCTTATTGATGATGCTGTTCACGTGGTTGCGCGCGGTGTGTTCGCTGATCGCGAATGCCTCACCTATCTGCTTATTCGTGAGTCCCCGCGCCACGAGGTGCAGAATCTCGATCTCTCGACTCGTGAGGGCATCGCGTGTCAACCGCTCAGACAATTTTTTGGCTAACCGCGGATTCAGATATCGCTTGCCTGCCTTCACGCGGCGAATCGCATGAAGGATCTCCTCCTGAGGCGCATTCTTGATGATGTACCCGGATGCTCCCGCAGCCATCGCGCGAAAGATCTCCTCATCGGTTTCATAGCTCGAAATGATGAGGATCTGCGTCTTGGGGAAATAAAGCCGTGCCACAGCAATCGAGTCGATCCCACCGAGGTCCGGCATGCGCAAATCGATCAACAGCACATCCACTCCGCCGCCTTCAGCCCGAAGTTGTTGCAACTGCTTGGCAGAGGAGAGAGTTGCCGCCACCTCGATTTCCGCGCACGTCGAGAGCATATTGCTCAATCCGACGAGGACTGCCGGGTGATCGTCGATGATGGCTATCCGGATTGGCGCGAGATGCCTGGAAGCGGTTGGAGTCGATTCTGTCATTCGCTATGATTCTCCCTCGCGCAGCGTGGAAAAGATGCGGGTAAAACGTTTACGTTTGGGGCGCAGAGGAATGCGCGCCTCCACGGTAGTTCCCTTCTCTGGGGAACTCAGTATCTCGAGCGATCCGCCATAGGAGTGGGCGCGCGCGTGCATCGCCCGAATGCCAAAGCCCCGCGCTCGGGCTCCATCCGTTGCAAATCCTAAGCCATCGTCGGTAATGATCAAAACCACACTATCGGCCGTGACCTCCAGAGAGATGGCAATGGTTTTCGGGTGCGCGTGTCGCAGAGCGTTTGTCACTGCCTCATGACCGATACGTAGAAGGATCTTTCCCAAAGCCTCTGGAATGCGATCGATCTCACCTTTGGAGTTGATCGAGAAGACGATTTTTTCTCCATGGGTCAGGGCCTCGCCTTGCTGCCGCAGATTTTCGAGTACGTTGCCGGTCTCCAAATCGGCAGGCTTGAGCATCGCGATCGAACGCCGCGCATCCTCCTGACTGTCCGAAACCATCGCAATAGCCAGTGAAACTTGCTTCTCGATGTTCTCGGCACCTGCGCGAATCGCGTTACGGGCGGCCTGCAACTGAAATGCAATCCCCGTAAAGCTCTGCGCCAGCGTATCGTGCAGATCATGCGCCATGCGGGTGCGCTCATCCAGAATCAATGCAAAACGCCATCGCTCCATGCGCACGTAGAGAATCATGATGCCAAGAACAATGAGAAGCAAGCCTCCCACAACTTCGAGAACATGGGCACGGTTCCAAAAAGGCGGCGGTGAAATGATACTGATATCTTCAATCGAAGACGCTCTCACCGTAAACGGCGTTGCTTCTCCGCTCCGGCGATCGTCCATAATACAGATGCCGCGCACGCGAAGCCGCGATTGCAGGACGAGCTTACTCGCGAAGGCCGTTACAGGACGGATGGGCACCTCGACGACAAATGGCTCGCGCCCTCCATCCAGGACCAGCCACAGTGCGCCGTCGACATTTCGAATCTCCCGCAGCACTCCCTCGGTCTCCACGTACACACGGTCGTAGTTGCCAGAGGATGCCATCGTTGCTGTCAACGAGACCGGCGGCTCTGGAACCCCAGGAGCCAGCACCACAAGCTCAGCCTCCTTCAGACGAGACGAGTAGCGCAAAGGAACCAGCCGGCCGGTCACCATCACTTCGTCACCGATGCGCAATGTTGGAGCCGGTGAACGAAACGTTACTTCGATGCCACCCGTCCTATCCTGCACATAGAGCGGCACTCCAACTCGACTCACCACGCCCCGCACCGTATGCGGCGTATCGATGGTCTCCGCATCGAACCGCAGTTGCGCGATGGCTTCTACGCGCTCCGGTCTCAGAGGATGCAACCGCTCCGAATGAGCAATCGAACATCCTGTCCAAACAATCAAGAAAAATGAGACGAACCGTCGGCTCATTGCAAGTTCCTGACCGAGATCCGACGCCATCGGCCGCCGGCGGCAAACGATCGTAACCCGAACGCGCCTTGTCGATCGCAGTCGTCCTTGTCTTCAAAGGATACCTCCGCAATCTCTGCTCCCTGCTCGTCGTAAGCGGTTGCCGAAAGGGTACAGCCCTTCGCCTTTACCGTCAGGTGATACCACGCATACGGTCTCACTCCCTTTTCAATGCGCACGCTCTTCAGCGGACGATAACCGTAGTCCATTTTTCCCAAAAGAAGTTGATCCGGGAGGCGAATGCCTACGTAATATCCATTGAAGGCGTTCGTGCCGATTTCTGGATCGGTGACTCGCATCATTACGCCGGTATCGCCGAGACTGCTGGTCAGGCTTACGTCGGAGGTCATCTCGTAGTCGGTGAGCGACTCAGAGCCCGCGACCATCTTCGAGCCCACATCATCGGAGTTATTAGAAATTACGGCGCCTGCAATCTGCCAGTTTCCGCCGTAAACTGTCCACTCGTCCATCTTGCCCTCATCAAAATGGTCGTTGTAGGGCAACCTCGTGGCCGGTATCAACCATAGACCGACATAGAGAGAGGCAGCCAAGGCAAGTGCTATGACCGCCGTGCCTGCTACACGCCAGCTCAGTATGCGCGCTCTCAACGGTCAAAGCCCCCATAAGGTTTCAGAATTTGCTGTGCCTGAGGGCTGTCGAGATTCGCCTGGGTGATCAGCATTGGCGCCAGCACCTTGGATTCCGGCGCACGATGTGAACGCAGCGCGGCCAAAATCTCTTCTGTGGCCAGATAGCCCATCCGATATGTATCTTCTGCAATAAGCGCATCTATGCGGTTCGCACGCAGATCATCGTAGAGCGCGGAATCCTGATCGCACCCCACAACGGCCGGACGCCTGGCCTCGCTCGCCTGCTGCAGTTGTGCCACGACTTCACGTGTGGCGGATGCGCTCAGAGAAAAGACTGCATCCACCTCGGCAATGCGCCGCAGGTCCGCATCCAAGAACAGCAATCGCGGGGAGCTGTCGCGCGCAAAAGTTCTCATCACGATCCGCATCCCCGGGTGGACGCGCTCAAGCCTGGCCTTAAACGCGTCGGCGCGGAGCAGCGTCGAAGAGTTGTAAGGGTCCAGCCCCACGATCGCCACCGTACCTCTTCCGCCAACGAGATTTGCGATGGCGTCGGCACCCAGCCTGCCCGCCTCGGTTTCGTCGCTCGTGATCGTCGCCACAGGCGGACTTATGCGAGTCGCAAGCGAATTCGCCACCACCACAATCGGCACCCCGGAGCGAGCTGCCTGTGCCACGATGGGAACCAACGCCGAAGCATGCACTGGAGCAAGAACAATACCGCGCACGCCGCGATCCAACTCCTGCTGAACCAACTCGATCTGGCGGTCGTAGTCGTGCTCGTGAGTGGGAGCGTTCCAATAGCGACGCGCATGGGCCTGGCTCACTGCGCGATACACTCCCGCGTGCATCGCCTTCCATGCTTCAGAGGTGGTCAGGGGCGTGATCAACGCAATGGTTGGCGGTTCGATTTGTCGTGCACAGCCTGGCAAGGTGAGTAAGAAGGAGCAGAGAGACCAGAGCAAGATCAAAGATTCCGATCTAGAGCGAGAACGGCGTGTGCCTGCTGTCTGGATTACTTCGCTCATAGTGAACTCTATCGGTACCAGCTCCAATAACAACCATCTATTCCGCCAGATTAGAGCAATTTTTCCTATAGGTGTATAGGGAGGGAAAATGCTCTCGCCGGCCTCCATGGTCTGTCGCGCACCGTGTCCCTTCTTATATATCTCTTGCAGAGATTGGTCTATCGGCCTCCCGTTTTCATCGGCTTGTCCCAACTGAGATCCGGAACGGGCTTTCCTCCTTGCCAAAGGATCGGAACCATTGAAAGATGGTATGTCTTTCCATGATCGTTATTCCCCTGATAGAAGAGATAGGTTTTGTCGCCGTCCTGCAATACCCCTGGATGTCCCGACTCCGAGGCGTTCCAACTCCCGGAAGCGCCATTGGGTAAAAACGGGTGCTTAGACATACGTTTCCAATGGATGCCATCGGTGCTGCGCGCCACGCCGATCTGTTGAGGCTGATTGTTATAGGCCCCTGCGTAGAACATATAGAACGCTTCACCGTGCTTCACAACCGTTGGCGCCTCGATGCAAAGCTGCTCCCATGGTTCGGTCGGCTCAAGCAGCGGTCCGCCGATGTTCACATCGTGCCAGGCTCCCGCACCGAAGTCCGAGTCCAGCGATGCCTCCGCTAAGCCCAACATCTGCCTGTTCATCTGGTGATCGCGTGTGGCGTAGTAAAGAAAGGCCTTGTTCTTATCCGGCAGCAGAATCACCTCCGCATCGATCGCCCGGCCAACGCTCCACCACGACGGCTTAGGACGATATACGGGGTTCGAGGGATCGTGTGTAAAGTGTATGCCGTCGCTGGATGTAGCATGGCAGATCGCGTCTTTACTGCCGCCGCCATAAGTCTGGAAAAACAAATGCACCTTGCCGCGGATCACACGCGCTCCAGGCGCCGCGATTCCCCTGCTTTCGACCGCCTGTGCAGGGTTCACTTCGCCAGCCTTGGTCCAGTGCACCAGGTCGCGGCTCTCAGCGATGCCGATGCTCCACCCCGTCTGATCGAGCAGTCCCTTCCCCTCATTCTTAGAGGTGCGCGGCGGAAGGGTGTAATACATCAGATAGCGCCCCTGAAACTTGATAACAGAAGGATCTTTGGCGAACGGAACTCCCTTTCGCGATGAGTCCGAGTAATAGACCTTCGGCCGCACTGTAACTTGTTGCTGTGCCGAGAGCACTGCGCCCGGCGGGAGTGCTGCCAGTATGATTGCGAATCGGAGAATCCTGTTCATCTTTGTCCTCTTGGGAATCGTACCCATCTGTGCAGCCACAGGGATGATTCAAATGAACTACAGGCGAGAGCTTTTACCGAGCAACCACGTCACTGTAGTGTTGGGCGCGTGCAGAATAAGAATAGGACGCACATTCCCTCGTTAGCGGCCGGTGATTCGCTGTTTAGTGAGAGATCGGGGATAGGGATTGCACCAGGTCTGCGGGCAGCAGGTCTGTCCACGAACGTGTCCCGAATGACGCGCCGCATTGATCGAGCGCGTAAAAGTCGGTTGCGAGTTCCAATAGCGCTTCACCATTCCGCACGGGCAGCAAAGAGCTGGAGTAGTTTGGGCAGGGATGGTTGTAGGTGTTTGGCACCTCAACAGGAGCCTTAATCGTATGCCAGCCGCCTGAGCCGTCAAGGTGTGTGTTGACAAACAACACGCGGCCATTTTGTTTCGCCAGAGAACCATCGGCGTTATACAACATCTGCCCAAAGGCCACGATCATTCCGTTCGGGGAAAGAGGCGACGGAGTCCAGATGACCGTTGGAGCATGCCTCAGATATTGCCCTTCGTCGTTCTCGATACGAGTACCAATGTCTGACGGAAGACCGAAGCTCCATCCGTCGTACGATTTTCGAAAAAACGCGTCACAATGATGTGTCCCGCACATTTCATAAACCATGAAATAGACGCCCGTCGGCAACTGCCTGATAACGATCATTCCAGGGCGATCCTTTGGGTTCGTTGTCGCCACAACGTCCGATGGATTTCTCCAATCTTTCCCATTGCTACTGCGAATCTTCATTAGCTTCTGGCTGCAACAACTATAGGTTTCATCCGACCAGAACATGACGAGTGATCCATTGTGCGCGACGAGAAACTCCGGCTCCCAGAGGCCGCCGGCTCCTCTTTCTCCAGATCCGCTAACAGGCGTGGAGAGATATGTCCAGTGTTGCCCCTGATCGTCGCTGGCGTAGACGTCTATCGCGAATACGCCTGGAAATGTCGGACTCGGCACAGATCCCGATGACGATTTTGTGGCGGCCTCATCAACGTATGTAGCAGCGTACAGTAGCGTTCCGGCCGGAAGGCTCCCTAGAGCCCGGGGCAATTCAAAAAGCGTTTCACAGCATCTTAGTTTGACTCCGCTTCTCGAAGGTGCGTTACTCAGAAACGAGAACGTCTTCCCATCATCTTTACTTACAAACAATTTACTAATGGTACTGGCAACGATCCATCCGTTAGACGCCGCAGAACCGTGCGTCAGACGCACTAGCCTGGGATAGCGAGTACTCTCTGGGATCAGAGTTCCAGAAGATGCAAAGATGGCATTAGGCATGGTTGCAAATAGAAGAATCAAGCAGGGCATCCATCTACTCGCCAAACATCGTTTTGTCTCTATTTTATTTTGTACCATCTTTTTCCTCACTGCTTAATTTCCTTAGCGCTACTGGCATTCCCCCAGGCAGCGCCACTGCCGCTCCTCTATAACACGTCCGGCGAAAGCGAACTCATCGAAGCCTCCTCAGCAACGAGCGGGCACGACCAAAGATCGCCGACGTAGGCGTCCTGAACCATCAAAACTTGTGCCCCTTGCCTGGTAAGCGATCCTACCGAAGTGAGCTGGCAAAGTCGTGGTTCAAATAAACTATTTGTTTATGCCTGACAATTTTCAACTGCTGACAACAGGCCGAGTCGCTCATCGAAGTGCTGTCTTGAAATGGGCGACATTGAAGCGGCTCCATACCGTTGCCGCTATCTCCCTAAAGTGCCGTTTAGTCGTCGATCAAATGTTGTGGCAAACATGGCTCTTTGACAATCGAGAAGCGCAAGAACGCAGATAAGGTCTGGGTCTACCGCTGGCGCGAAACCGTCGCGAGCGACCGGACGCTGAGACGAAAACAAATTGTGGGAAGCAAGACCCAGTTTCCCACCAAGGCGGCGGCCATGCTGGCGGTTGCCGGGCTGCAGCTGGATGTCAATACCGAAGCGGCTGCAAGCGGTCTGCCGCAGATGACCATCGATCAGTTCATCGAGTATTACCGGCGAGCCGAGCTGAACGAAGCCAATGCCAAGACCGCACGCACCAAAGAGGTCTATGCCCACCAGCTGGCGAAAGTCATCTCTCCTCACTGGGGAAGCTGCCTGCTGAAAGACATAAAAGCCGGTCGGGGTCGAAAAGTGGCTGAACAGCCTGCCCGTCACTCCTGAGTCGCGTTATAAGACCAAAGGAGTCATAAGCATTCTGTTTCAGCATGCAATGCGGTACGAATGGGCGGAGAAGAATCCCATCCGCCTTGTTCGGCAGAGCGCCCTGCCTTTGCGCGAGGAAATCGTACTTACGCCGGTAGAGGTAGCTGCTCTCCTGCAGGAGCTGCGAGATCCTTTCAAAACGCTCTTGCGTTGTCTTCACGCTTGAGCCGGCGGACATGAGAAGCGATGCAGCGGTACGCCTGAAGGCTAATGCGTCACGCTACGGTGGAAAGATAGGCATTTCCGCCTAGCTGACCCCATCCGCACCTGCGCTTGCACCTATTTGCCTTGCTTGCATCTGCTAAGTTATTGGAAGTAAATGGTCGGGACGACTAGATTCGAACTAGCGACCTCACCCACCCCAAGGGTGCGCTCTACCAGGCTGAGCCACGTCCCGACTATGGATTGCGCGTGCCCTGAATGGGCGACGGCAGGGGTCTGATGCAGACTCCAGTGTACACGATACAGGCCGTCCACAGCGCTTCGCTGGTTGTATATTGGCGAGGCAACAGCAAGAAGGAGAACAGGGATGGCGAAGAGGATTTGGGCGGGGATTGGAACACTGAT
Source organism: Acidobacteriales bacterium 59-55 (assembly GCA_001897435.1). Classification (GTDB taxonomy): domain Bacteria; phylum Acidobacteriota; class Terriglobia; order Terriglobales; family Acidobacteriaceae; genus Edaphobacter. The sequence goes on from MKSV01000003.1 coordinate 409,755, forward strand.
GTTGGCGCTTATGCTGCAACCTCTGGGCTTCGCGCAACAGAGCACTCTCGCGCCGACGCCGCCGATGGGGTGGAATAGCTGGGACTCTTACGGGTTGACGATCAACGAGGACCAGTTTCGCGCCAACGTCGACGCGCTGGCCAAGCGGCTCAAGAGCGCCGGATATCAGTATGCGGTGGTCGATGAGGGATGGTATCTGGCCAACCCCGAGGACGCGCGCAAGCCCGAGACGTTGAAGTACCGCATCGATAAAAATGGACGGTACGATCCGGCGATCAACCGTTTCCGCACGGCGGCAGGCGATGCAGGCTTCAAACCGGTGGCGGACTACGTCCACGCGCGGGGACTGCGATTCGGAATTCACATCATTCGCGGCATCTCGAAGAAGGCCGTGGCAGCGAACCTGCCCGTCGCCGACAGCGCATTTCACGCGGCCGATGTCGCGGACACCTCCGACACCTGCCCCTGGAACCCGGACAACTTCGGCGTCAAAGACAACGCAGCCGGCCAGGCTTGGTACGACTCGCTGATGAAGCAGTATGCCCGTTGGGGCGTCGACTATATTAAAGTCGATTGCATCGCGTCGCACCCGTACAAGGGCGATGAGATCCGCATGATCCATCGCGCCATTGCAAAGACGGGAAGGCCGATTGTGCTCAGCCTCTCGCCCGGCCCCGCGCCGCTGGCGCAGGCGGCGGAGCTGGGACAGAATGCGCAGGTCTGGCGCATCTCGGACGATGTCTGGGACTTCTGGAAGAAGGACGATGGAAAGCATTTCCCGCAAAGCGTGAAGGATCAGTTCGCCGTCATCGCGAGCTGGGCGAAGTACGTGAAGCCGGGCAACTGGCCCGACGCCGATATGCTGCCGCTGGGAAAGCTGGAGCCTGTTCCGGGCTATGGGAAGGTGCGGGCGACGCGATTGACGCAGGATGAGCAGCGAACGATGGTGACACTATGGTCGATTGCCCGCTCGCCGCTGTTCTTCGGCGGCAACCTGACCCAGCTCGATGACTGGACAGCAGCGCTGGTGACGAACCCCGCAATCGTGGCGATGGACCAGCAGGGGCACGATCAGCGACTGGCCGGGCAGGATGGAGATGTGGTGGCCTGGACGACGAAGGTCGGCAGCAAGGACTACCTGGCGCTGTTCAACCGCGGAGATTCGTCTGCCACAGTAAAAGCCGCGTTCACCCAATATGGGTTGAAGGCTGAAAAGTATGCGGTGAGAGATATCTGGGGGCAGAAAAATCTGGGACGCATGGCCGCGATCGACAAAACCGTAGCTCCGCATGGCGTTCTGTTGCTGGAGTTGCAGCAATAGAACGCTGTGTCAGCGAAGTGGAGAAAATGGCAGCGGGCGCAGGATTACGTTGCTGATATTCGCGACGATCTCGGCATCCTTCAACTCCGCCGGAGCGCTCAGCGCCTTCCAGTCAGCGCTGGAGCCGAACTCGTGCCAGAGTTTCTCCCTCCCGTCGAGATTGTCGAACGAGAGCATATAAGTGATATTCGGCTGGCGCGAGCCGACGATGGACTCGCCGATGAAGACCGGGCGCATGTTGAGTTTCTGGAAGATAGCAATCTCGCCGTTGTTGAACATGCCCGCCTTCTTCTCGCGCGCGGTCATCGATTGGGACTCGTAGGTGCGCAGCTCGAAGATGCGGGCAGGGCGTGTACTGGAATCGGACGGAAGCACCGCCTCAGGCAGAACCGCAAGGCTGTGAAGCAGTGTGCTCTCAATGGTAACAAAGGGCATTCCCGGTCCGGCGCTGAGCTTTTGCGAGGCTTTTTCGTGGGCGGCATCCTCACCCATTTTGGCAAGAGCGTCCTGCATGGCGGCCAGCGATGGATACTGTGCAATGGTGAAGATATAAGGGCCGTCCGCACCGATAAGGTTCGCGAGCGCGGCCACGGGCTTGGCGCCGGCGCGGGTGAGCGCGGGAAAGAGGCCGGTCTCGATGTACTCGGAGACACGCTTGGCCTGGGCTTCGCCGCTGTTGTGCAGGTACCAGGTCTTAAGTTCGAGAAAGCTGCGGGTGGCTCCCTGACTGGTGGAGGCGGCGGCAGGCTGGGCAGCCTGGGCTTTCGAGGTGAGAAGGGCGGAGATCGCTGCTGCGCCTGTAATCATTTGTCGACGATCCATTCTGATAACGGTATATCAATTCGTACTCCGGCGGTATCCGGCCAACACGATTTCCTCGCGGTTGCTTCGACGCTGGTTTCGCCTTACCATCGCCGGAGTGGACATTCTGAAGAACAGGGCGGGCGATATCGAGGCAGACCGGCTGGTTTCAGCCGGACGGGTGGACGAGGACGCGGCATTCGAGTTGAAGCTGCGTCCCACGCGGCTGCGCGAGTTCGTCGGCCAGGAAAAGGCCAAGGAGCAGTTGGCGATCGCGCTGGAGGCGGCAAAGTCGCGCGGCGAGGCGCTGGACCATGTACTCCTCTTCGGGCCTCCGGGATTGGGTAAGACGACGCTGGCCACCATCATCGCCAATGAGCTCGAGGTTGGCTATCAGCAGACCTCGGGTCCAGCACTACAGATTCAGGGCGACCTGACCGCGATTCTGACGAACCTGCGAGAGAGGCAGGTGCTCTTTCTCGACGAGATTCATCGCCTGCAGCCGGTGCTTGAAGAGAAGCTGTACACCGCGCTCGAAGACTACAAGCTCGACATCATGATCGGGCAGGGCCCGGCGGCGCGGACCCACGTCATGGACATCAAGCCGTTTACCTTCGTGGCGGCGACGACGCGTCCGGGCCTGCTCTCGTCTCCTCTGCGTTCGCGATTCGGGATCCTGCTGCGGCTGGAGTTCTATACCGACGACGAGCTGCGGTTCGTCGTCGAGCGCAGTGCCGAGGTGATGGGCGTTCCCATCGACCGCGACGGCGCGGCGGAGATTGCCATGCGTTCGCGAGGAACGCCGAGGATCGCGAACCGGCTGCTGCGCCGCGTGCGGGACTACGCTCAGGTTCGTGCCGAAGGCGTGATCGACAGGCCGGTAGCGCAGGCGGCGCTCACGCTGCTGGAGGTTGACGCGCACGGCTTTGACGAACTGGACCGGCGGCTGCTGCGCACCATTATCGAAAAGTACGATGGCGGCCCGGTGGGCCTTAATACCCTGGCTGCCGCGTTGGCCGAGGAGCAGGATGCGCTGGAAGAGGTCTATGAGCCGTTCCTGATCCAGATCGGCTTTCTGGACCGGACGCCGCGGGGGCGGGTGGCGACCCGGTTAGCTTACGAGCATTTGGGCATCGAGATGCCTCGAAAGCTGAGCCTGTTTTGAGGCGATTGCAGGCGATCTTCATTTGATGTAACACATCGGTAACATTCATCTGTGGAAACCATTGAAATACTTAGACTTGACCAGTAACTCCTCGGGAGTAGGGCCAGCTAAAGCGCAATAGTCATGTAAACCCAATGCTGATATTGGGTTACATCAGTAGGCGTGATCTTTGTTTTGAACCGATTGCGGGAATTTCCGCTCCATTGCAGTGTGAGCAGCGGTCGAAATCCACAGAATTTTCCACAGAAAGATCAAGGGAGACCCAGCCGGGCCTCCCTTGGTTCTTGGTGATTGTAGAGAGCTCTTTATTTCTTTGCAGCCGGAGCGGCAGCGTGCGGACGTGCTGCCGAGGGAGCCGGTGCCGAGGGAACAGGAGCAGCAACGCCGGAGGAGGCGTTGTACGCAGTCACGATGGCCTGGGAGATATCCGTTCCCTGGGCGGCCCACATGACCGAGACGCCTCCCTGCTGTTGGCCGATATCGAGCAGCAGGGTGTAGCCATTGTCCTGAACGTACTTGACGACGGTGGGACCGATCTTCTGCATCACCTTGCCGAGGGACTCCTGCATGTCGGCGTTATAGGCCGTCTGTGCGTCTTCGGCGTCACGCTGAAGCTGCTTCTCCTTGGTGTCGATGGTGCGGAGGCGGCTGGCGCGTTCGGTGTCGGAGAGAGTCGCCGGTGCGCTCTGGAGTTGCTTCTTCAGCGAATCTACTTCGGCGGAGAGCGAGTCGATCTGAGTCTTCTTCGGCGCGTACTTCTTCTGAAGTTCCTGCATGGCACGCTGGCCTTCATTCGTAGCGGCGGTGACTCTGTCGAACTCAATCAGGGCGATCTTCGCGGGAATAGCTTGGGGCGCCACGGGTGCAGTCGCGGCGGGAGGGGTGGTGGGCTGCGTTGCCTGGGCTCCAGCTGTCTGGGTCATACCGGCAACGGTCAACAATCCCGCGCCAACGGCGGAGACTAGAGTAAGGGTGCGATTCATGCGGTGTGTGGTACTCCTTCGGGGATCATTCAACTCATCCGGCCGTAGGCGCACCAATCGCGTGCCTTCCGAGCCATTCCTGCATCCACTTCATGGCGACGCTCGAAAAGCGTTACGACCACTGTTGCCTCGAGCGTCCCGCGGTTAGAGTAGCAAAACCATCGGACCCGAGAGGGCTGTTGGAACATCTCGGATTATAGGGCTGCCTGACAAGCGGGTCAAACAAGAAATTATCCCAAAAACTGTAGACGGTTCAAGCCTTGTCTTCTGATTTTTGGCAGACGAGATTCAGGGATGAGTCTAAGTCGTGTGAATCGTGTGGGAATAGTTTGGCTGTCTGATTGCAACATCATCAAGCATTACTCCTCCGAGTCGAATGAGACGTACGGTTGTAATGCCCCGGACCGAAAGAAGCTACATCCTTAAGATGATGTAGCCATCGACCGAGAGGCTCACTTCCCCTCCTATGGGAAGTTTTCAGGAGGCCAGTGACTGGCCATTGATTTACACATAATCTACAAATGATTTGCGACAGCCGCTCCTCGAGTGGCTGTCGCCCTTTACCGTCTGTATCACAACGTGACGAAACGCTAGCGCTGGTCGCCTCGTTTATCCTGCTGCTCCCTCTTTTCGATTCCCTTCTTCTCGTGGACATTATTGGCCGCCGCGCCTCCACCCGCCCAGACGGCGCCGTTGCCGTGGGCAGGCTTATGCCGGTTGTTGTGCGAAGCTTAGGCGATAGGCGCGACCGGCTTCGAGTTTGACTTGATAGCTACCATCAAGCTGATGCGTAGCGGAAATAGACTTCGGGCCGCTCTTGATCGCGGCGACGGTTTGTCCTTGCGGTGCGCGGAGCCGATACTCTCCTGCGAAGTTGGGGCGAATCACGCACTCCTGTGCCTTGCCTCCGGCCCAGCGCAGATCGATCTCCAGACCGCCGCGGGCGCGTAGACCTTTGACCGCTCCATCGGGGCAGGCGGAGGGGAGAGCGGGTAGCAGATCGATGCTGCCCTCGTGGCTTTGCAGCAGCAACTCGGCGATGGCGGCGGTGGTGCCGAAGTTACCGTCGATCTGGAAGATGGAGGTCTTGCCGGCGGGGTGGGTGTCGAAGAGATTGATGTTGGTGCTGTGCTGCATGAGCATGGAGAGCGACTCCCATGCCTTTTCGCCGTCGCCGAGACGGGTCCAGAAGGCGATGGCCCAGGCGCGACTCCATCCGGTGTAAGCGCCGCCGGCAGCGAGGCGGCGTTCGAGCGAAACGCGGGCTGCCTGGGCAAGCTCCGGCGTACTGCGCGGCGTGATCTGGTTGCCGGGGTAGAGCGGGTACATGTGCGACATGTGGCGCTGGCCGGGGGTGGCTTCGTCGAAGTCGATAGACCACTCCTGCAACTGACCGTGTTTGCCGATCTGATAGGGGATGAGGCGTTTGGCGGCTGCGTCGAGTTTGGAGGCAAACTCAGCGTCAATACCAAGCTCTTTTGACGCGGCGATGCAGTTTGCGAAGAGCTCGCGGATCAGCGCCATGTCCATGGTGCAGCCTGCGCTGGTCATGGCGGTCTTGCCGTCGGGGGCAGTGAAGTTGTTTTCGGTGGATTCGGAGGGGCAGGTGGTGAGGTGGCCTTTGCCGTCTTCGATCAACCAGGCGAGGCAGAACACCGCAGAGCCTTTCATCAGGGGATAGGCGCGGTTACGCAAAAATTCGCGGTTGCGAGTGAAGAGATAGTGCTCGTAGAGGTGTTCGCAGAGCCAGGGGCCGCTCATGCCCCAGTTGGCCCAGGTGGGCTGGCCGACGCCTTCGCCGACAGGGTTGGCGGCGCGCCAGAGATCGATGTTGTGATGAGTGACCCAGCCGGGCAGGCCGTAGGTCTCTTTGGCTGCTACGGCGCCGGTCTTGCTGAGGCCGTCGATCAGATCGAAGAGAGGACCCGCGCACTCGCTGAGGTTGCAGGTTTCGGCGGGCCAGTAGTTCATCTCAATGTTGATGTTGGAGGTCCAGTTGGAGCTCCAGGGCGGGGTGATCTGGTAGTTCCAGATGCCTTGCAGGTTGGCGGGCTGCGAGCCGGGCCGGGAGCTGCTGATGAGCAGGTAACGGCCATATTGGAAGTAGAGCGCGAGCAGCGAGGGGTCGGGCGAGGCGACGAAGTTTTTGAGGCGCTGGTCGGTCGGCTGCGCGTCGCGGGGTGAGCCGAGGTCGAGAGAGACGCGGCGGAAGAGGCGGCGATGATCCTCTATATGACGCGTGCGCAGGGTGGCGAAGGACTTGGCAACGATCGCGTCGAGCTGGCGTTTAGCCCTGGCCGTGACCTCGTCCTGCGGGGTGTCGGGCTTGCGATCAAAGCCGCGATAGCCGGTGGCAGCGGTCAGCAGAACGGTGAATGAGGTTGCGTTGGCAATGGTGAGACTGTTGGCGTTTGTGCTGGCGGTGCCGCCCTGGACCTGTAGTTGCAGGATGGAGGCGAAGTACATGCCTGCGCCGGGCTCGTCCGAGTGGGTGACGGGCTCTTCGCCGCCGGGATGGCCTGCCCCAGCGATGTGGGCCGCGGCTTTGCCGGTGAGCAGGAGGCGGTTGCCGGGAAGAGCGGTAACGGCCTTCTGAAGCGGTCCATCGAGCGCGATGGCACCGTTGAGCTGATGAGGCTTGCTTGCGGTGACACGCAGGACGATCACCTGGTCGGGAGCGGAGACAAAGGCTTCGCGCTGGAACTGGACGCCATCGACTTCATAGGAGGTGGCGGCGCAGGCGGTGTCGAGGTCGAGCTGGCGGCGATAGTTCGCGGCAGAGCCGGTATGGGTGAGATCGACTCGCAGGTTGCCGAGCGGCTGATAGGCTTCGGCAAAGAGGCCCTGCATCTTTTTACAGAGCTGGTCGGCGAGGTGATAGTCCTGCTTTTCGAGCACGGCGCTGCGGATGGCGGCGAGATGGTTCTTCGCGTCGAGGTTGTTGCCGTCGCGGGGCTGGCCCGACCAGAGGGTGTCCTCGTTGAACTGGAGGACTTCCTTGTTGAAGGCGCCGTCTTCACCGCCTCCATAGACCATGGCGCCGAGACGGCCGTTACCGATGGGCAGCGCATCGACCCATTGGGCGGCGGGTTTCTCGTACCAGAGCGTCAGGTCACCGGGCGCGGAGGAGGCTGACTTGTTCGGGGCAGCAAAGCTCAGGCGCTTAGAGAGAGACAGGCCGCCAAGGACGGCGGAGGTGGTTCCGAGAAATCTGCGGCGACTGAATCTGCTCATTAGTGAAAAACCTTTCCTGGCGGCGAACTGACTAGATCACTTTAGCTGACGATTGACACGCTTTGAAAGAATTCGCGCCGAATTTCGGCTGGGGGTTGCAGAGCGGAGGGAGGAGGATGTATCTTGAAAGACAAGATGACGACTTTCTCCAGCCGATTTTGGTTTAGCTTCCGCTACTGGCACACGGTAGCGGCGTCGGCGGAGTAGGCTCATCTGAGAGATTGCTGAGTTTCAGTTGATTCGATCCACACGCGCCGCACCCTGACTGGGTTGCGGCTTTTTTGTGCTGAAAATAGCGATAGGGCTTTGGAATCAGGAGATGACGATGAGTGCCAGTGCGGTGATCGCAGGACGATTTGGAGCTTATGGCGGACGATATGTTCCGGAGACGCTGATGGCGGCGCTCGAAGAGCTGGAGGCCGCCTACGCGGAAGCGAAGGACGACCCGGCGTTTCAGGCGGAGCTGAGCGACCTGTTGCACAACTACTGCGGACGGCCTACGCCCCTGTACTTTGCCAAGCGGCTGACAGAACAGCTCGGCGGGGCAAAGATCTATCTGAAGCGCGAGGACCTGCTGCACACCGGGGCGCACAAGATCAACAACGCTCTTGGGCAGGGCCTGCTGGCGCGACGGATGGGGAAGCAGCGGATCATCGCCGAGACCGGCGCGGGGCAGCACGGAGTGGCGACGGCCACGGTCTGCGCGCTGCTGGGGATGGAGTGCGTGATCTACATGGGCGACGTGGACATGCGGCGGCAGGAGCTGAACGTCTACCGGATGCGGCTGCTGGGGGCCGAGGTGCGCGGCGTCTCGGCCGGATCGGCCACGCTGAAGGACGCAATCTCGGAGGCGATGCGCGATTGGGTGACCAACGTTCGCACGACCTACTACATTCTGGGAAGCGCGCTGGGGGCGCATCCTTACCCGACCATGGTGCGCGACTTTCATCGCGTCATCAGCCGCGAGGCCAAAGCGCAGATGCTGGAGCAGGAGGGCAAGCTGCCGACGGCGATTGTCGCCTGCGTGGGCGGCGGATCGAATGCGATCGGCGCGTTCTATGAGTTCATTCCGGACGCGAATGTGCAGTTGATCGGCGTCGAGGCGGGCGGGCGCGGACCTAAGCTGGGCGATCATGCGGCGCGGTTCCAGAAGGTCGGCGGCGGCGTTCCTGGAGTTCTACAGGGAACCTACAGCTATGTGTTGCAGGACGATGCCGGGCAGATTTCGCTGACACACAGCGTAAGCGCGGGTCTCGACTACGCCAGCGTAGGGCCGGAACATGCCATGCTGCACGACTCGGGGCGGGCCAGCTATGTCTCGTGCTCGGACGACGCTGCCCTGAAGGCTACCGTGACGCTGTCGCGGACGGAGGGGATTCTGCCGGCGCTCGAAAGCGCACATGCCGTAGCTGAGGCGATCCGGCTGGCTCCAACCATGGCAAAGACGGATCTGCTGATGGTGAACCTGTCCGGGCGCGGCGATAAGGACATGGGGATTCTGGCGAAGGAACTGGATTTGAAGGGCGCGTAGAGCAGGGCAACGAGTGCGGATCTTCACAGAAAACCGAGGTTGGAAGTCGAAGTTATTTTGGAGGCTTTGTGGCGATTGAGTTTAGAAAGAAGCCGGGAATTGTTGCCTATCTGACGGCGGGTGACCCGGACCTGGCGACGACGCGGGATATCGCGCTGGCGGCGATTGACAACGGCGCGGATGTGATCGAGCTGGGGGTGCCCTTCAGCGACCCTCTGGCGGACGGGCCGGTGATTCAGCGGGCCAGCGAACGGGCCGTGGCTCGGGGAACAACCTTAACCGATGTGCTGGGACTGGCGAAAGAACTGCGCGCGGCGCGTCCGGCGGCGGGACTGGTGTTGTTCTCTTATCTGAACCCGGCGATGCGGATGGGCATGAAAACGTTCTGCGCCAGAGCTGCCGAGACCGGCGCGGACGGCGTGCTGTTGACGGACATGATCGTGGAAGAGGCAGGCGAATATCTGGAGGCGATGCACGCGCACAGGCTGGCTCCGGTCTTTCTGGCGGCTCCGACCAGCCCGGATGCGCGGCTGAAGGCCATTGTCGGAGCTTCGCAGGGCTTTGTCTATGCCATCTCGCGGGTGGGAATTACCGGCACGCAGCAGAAGGTGGCGGGCGATGCTTCGGAGTTGGTGACACGGCTGCGGAAGTTCACCAAGCTGCCGATTGCCGTGGGCTTCGGCATCTCGAATGCCGACCATGTGAAGGCTGTGGGAGAGTTTGCCGACGCGGCCGTAATTGGCAGCGCGCTGGTAGCGCTGATCGAAAAAAGTGCTCCCGCCGATGCGGCAGCAGCGATTGGACAGTTTATCGCGGGGTTGCGGGCATGAGAACCAAGGGCACAGATACGTTGACAGATAGGTTCATCGATCGAGACACTGCCGTTTATCATTGTGTGTACGATAATTTTCCGCAGCGTGTGACGCCGGGCCATGCAGAGCCGAGGTGTGCGCCGTTGCAGTGTGAGGCGGGTGCATGGATATCTCGGACTGGCGAAAGAAGATCGACGAACTGGATGAGCAGATTGTCCGCCTTATCAGTCAGCGCGCCGAAGCCGCGCAGGCAATCGGCGAGCTCAAGCGGACGGCCAATCTGCCGGTCTATGAGCCGCAGCGCGAGCAGCATGTCTTCGACCACGTTCGCAAGGCAAATCCGGGGCCGCTGGCCGACACCGAGATCCAGCATGTGTATGAGCGGGTTATCGATGTGATGCGCACCCTGCAGCGTCGAGACAGGTAGATCGGTCGGGATTCGATTTCATGCCCGGATCAGGTTCAATGATAGTGACCACTTTAGTTACATAAAAGAGAGCGAAGCGAAAACAATGATCGTAGCGATGAAGGACGACGCAACTGAGGAACATATACAACTGGTGATCGAGCGGATGGTCGAGCTCGGTTTCAACGTTCACCGCACCACGGGCGCGGCACAGACGATTCTGGCGGGCGTCGGCACGCCGGAGCACTTCGATGTCGCGGAGTTCAAGGTGCTGGGGGGCGTGCACGACGCATACCGCATCTCGTCGCCTTACAAGCTGGCGGGGCGGAACTTCCGGCCCGAAGGGACGAAGATCAAGTTTCCCAACGGCGTGGTCATCGGCGGCAACGAGATCGTCATCATGTCCGGGCCCTGTTCGGTCGAGTCGCGCGAGCAGATTCTGCTGAGCGCGAAGCAGGTTGCGGCAGCGGGCGCGAAGTTTCTGCGTGGCGGCGCGTACAAGCCGCGTAGCTCGCCCTACAGCTTTCAGGGCATGGGCGTGGAGGGGTTGAAGCTGCTGCGCGAGGTCGCCGACGAAACCGGGTTGCTGGTCATCACCGAGGTGATGGAGATCTCGCAGATCGAAGGCATGCTGCCGTATATCGACTGCTTCCAGGTGGGCGCGCGCAACATGCAGAACTTCAATCTGCTGCGCGAGCTTGGCCACGTGCGCAAGCCCGTGCTGCTGAAGCGCGGAATTGCGGCAACCATCGAAGAGGTTCTGTTGTCGGCGGAGTACATTCTTTCGGGCGGCAACTACGATCTGATGCTGTGCGAGCGCGGCATTCGGACCTTTGAGACCTATACGCGCAACACCATGGATATCTCGGCGATTCCGGTACTGAAGAAGCTGACGCACCTTCCGGTGATGGGCGATCCTTCGCACGGCGTTGGCATCCGCGACCTGGTGCCGCCGGTGGCTCTGGCCGCCGTTGCCGCGGGAGCCGACGGCCTGCTGATGGAGATGCATCCCAACCCGGATAAGGCGATGAGCGATGGCGCGCAGAGCCTGTATCCGGAGCAGTTGGAGAAGCTGGTGGCGCAGTTGCGGCAACTGGCGCCAGTGGTCGGGCGGAAGATCGCCTAGCCGTGGCCGCCGGAACGATGGAGCGCGTTCTGATCGTCGGGACCGGCCTGATCGGCGCTTCGATCGGTTTGTCCCTGCGCACGGCGGGGTTTGCGGGCCGTATCGACGGTTGGGACGCGAGTTCGCTGGAGCGGACGGCAGCCGTGCAGATGGGCGCGGTCGATGGCGTGGCCGACGACGCCGAGGCCGCGCTGGCGTTGGCACAGACCGCGAACGTCATCGTCCTTGCCGTGCCGGTGCTGGCGATCAAGGACTGGATGCAGCGGCTGACGACGGTCGTTCATCGCGGGCAGTTGATTACCGATGTCGGCAGCACGAAGCTTGAAGTTGCCGAACTGGCGAAGACGCTGTTTGCCAGCGCGGAGACAGCGGTTTTTCTGCCGGGGCATCCCATGGCAGGCAAGGAATCCGGCGGCGCGATGCTGGCGGAGGCCAACCTGTTCAACGGGGCGATGTGGCTGTTTACGCCCACTACCTCCGAGCCGACAGCCATTGAGAAGGAGTGGCGCGACTGGGTGAGCTTCTTCGGCGCGCGGACGCTCGATATGGATGCCATGCGGCACGACGAGTTGTGCGCGTGGGTGAGCCATCTGCCGCAGATGCTGTCGACGGCGCTGGCCGCGCTGCTCGAAGACAGGTTTGGCGATGCGCCTGAGATTGGCGCTATCGGCGGTCGGGCACTGCGCGAGACAACGCGGCTCGGGGCCAGTCCCTACAGCATGTGGCGCGACGTCGCCATGACCAATACAGAGCCGATTGCGGATACGCTGCTTGCCCTCGAGCAGCGGCTGGCGCATGTGCGCGAGAACCTGCGGACGCCCGGGCTGCGCGACGAATTTGCGCTGGCCAACCGGTTTCGCCAGCGGCGATGAGCACTGCCAAAACTGTGATGAGCAGCCGCGATTCGCGGTAACATCGAAGACAGAGTGAGCAAATCCATCAACAACCTCAGTATCAGCCTTGCCGATGTGCAGGCCGCGCGCGAGCGGCTGCGTGGCTCCATCTACTATTCGCCTTGCGCGCATTCGCAGGTGCTCTCTGCCCAGACCGGTCAGCAGATTTATCTGAAGCTCGAAAACCTGCAGATGACCGGTTCGTTCAAGGAGCGTGGAGCGCTGAACCGCATTACGACGCTGTCGCCGGAGCAGGCGAAGCGCGGCGTAGTGGCAGCGAGCGCCGGCAATCATGCGCAGGGCGTCGCCTATCACGCGACCAAGCGCGGAATTCGCGCACTGATCGTGATGCCGCTGGCGACGCCGCTGGTGAAGGTGACGGCAACGCGGGGCTTCGGCGCCGAGGTGGTGCTGCACGGAGCCAACTACGACGAGGCCTGCGACGAAGCGCTGCGTATCTGCATGGCCGAGGAGATGACATTCATCCATCCGTTCGACGATCCGCTGGTGATGGCAGGTCAGGGAACGATCGGCTTGGAGTTGCTGGAGCAGGTCCCGGATCTACAGGCCGTAGCGGTGCCGATTGGCGGCGGCGGTCTGATCGGGGGAATTGCCTGCGCTATTAAAGAGTCGCGACCGGATATCCGCGTGATCGGCGTGCAGACCTCACGCCTGCCTTCGATGGCTGCGGCGATCGAGCAGCATGGCCCGGTAACGCTGGAGTCGGCGACGACGATTGCCGACGGCATTGCAGTGCGGCGGGCCGGAGACGTCACCTTTCCCGTAGTCCAGAAGTATGTCGACGAGATTGTCACGGTTGACGAAGACGAGGTTGCCTCGGCAATTCTGGTGCTGCTGGAGCGGGAGAAGACGCTGGCGGAAGGTGCGGGAGCGACCGCGCTGGCCGCACTGATCCAGAAGAAGACAACGCTTACGGATGAGCGGACGGCGGTGATCGTAACCGCCGGCAACATCGACGTGACGCTGCTCTCAAGGATCATCGAGCGCGGCCTGGTGCAGGACGGGCGCATGATCCGCCTGCGGATTCATCTGTTGGACAAGCCGGGCGCTCTGGCGGAGTTGACCAAGCTGATCGCCAGCCATCGCGCCAATATCGTCGATACGCTGTACAACCGTGCCTACTACGGGGTCAACCTGGGGAACACCGCCATCGACATCACACTGGAGACGCGCGGACGCGAACAGGTAGCAGAGTTGCTGGCTGCGCTGACAGCCGAGGGCTATGTGCATAGCCGCGTGATCTAGAGTTCCGCCATACAGATCTCTTTGTGCGCAGGCCTCCGGCATACTAAACTTGAGTGCAGGAAGAGTGGCCGAGTGGTTGATGGCTCCAGTCTTGAAAACTGGCGTACCTGAAAGGGTATCGGGGGTTCGAATCCCTCCTCTTCCGCCATTTTCTCCTCGTCGATCATTCCGGCAAATCCGCCTCGACTTGCCTGACCGCACGCAGTCTCGATCTGCATCTCATCCAGGCGAAGCGGTGAACCCAGATTAGCCTCGCGGCATCTTCTATACTCGACTCCATATGAGCAATTCGGTGGGAGAAGACAGAAGAATGAAGCCGGAATCTTTATTCCAGAAGACAGCAGAGATAGCAGACGAACCCACCCTACTTACCCGCCGTCAGATTCTGCGCGGCTCGGGCGTGTTGTGCGCTGCGGCGATGGCACCCCCGGCCCTCTTCGCCATGGACGACTCCTCTTCACTCGATCGCAGACCAGCGAAGTCGAAGCGGCATTTTGTCAGCCCGGCCATTGAATCTGCAATCGTCGACATCCGGAAGCGAATCGCCGATCCGCAACTGGCCGCTATCTTCGAGAACTGTCTTCCGAATACCCTGGACACGACGGTCTTTCCCTCGACTCTAAATGGGAAGCCGGACACCTTCGTGGTAACCGGCGACATCGACGCCATGTGGCTGCGCGACTCCTCCGCGCAAGTGATGCCGTATCTTCCCTTCGCAAAGAAGGACCCGGCCCTGTCCCGGTTGCTCGAAGGCGTCATCCGGCGGCAGGCGCACCTGATCCTGCTCGACCCGTATGCCAATGCATTTATGCGGAGCACCGCCGACGCGCCGCTCTCCTGGTCGCTCCACGACAAGACCGACATGCACCCGGGCGTGGGCGAGCGCAAATGGGAGATCGATTCGCTCTGCTATCCGATCCGGCTGGCTCACGCCTACTGGCGCGCAACCGGCAGCTCCGCCGCTTTCGACGCAACCTGGAAAGAGGCAGCCTGGGCCATCGTCCGAACCTTCCGCGAACAGCAGCGCAAAGCGAGCCGCGGGCCCTATCACTTTCAGCGTGCGGCTGAGTCGCCGACTGACACGCTGATGCTCTCGGGCTACGGAAATCCGATCAGGCCCAACGGCATGATCTGTTCCATGTTCCGGCCCTCGGACGACGCCTGTATCTATCCCTTCTTCGTTCCGGCAAATCTGTTTGCGGTCGCTTCCCTGCGCCAGTTGGCGGAGATTGCAAGCAAGGCTCTGTCCGACGCGAAGCTTGCGACCGAGTGCGATTCGCTGGCTGCCGAAGTAGCGGCCGCCGTAGCCCGGTATGGCACCGTAGAACATCCCGTCCACGGCAAGATCTACGCCTACGAGATTGACGGCTATGGAAACCACGTCTGCATGGACGACGCCAACGCGCCCAGCCTGATGAGCCTTCCCTTTCTCGGCGCCTGCCCTGTCTCCGACCCGCTCTATCAGCGGACGCGCGGCTTTGTGCTGAGCCGGGACAATCCTTACTTCTTCGAGGGCAAGGCGGCAGAAGGTGTCGGCGGCCCGCACATCGGTCTCGGCTACATCTGGCCGATGTCGATCCTGTTGCGAGCCTTCACCTCCAACAACGACGCGGAGATTCGGCGCTGCCTCTATACCCTGCGCAATACCACCGCGGAAACCTTCTTCATGCACGAGGCGTTTCAGCAGGACAATCCCAGGGACTTCACACGATCGTGGTTTGCCTGGGCGAACACGCTGTTCGGGGAACTCATCCTGAAGCTGGCCGCGGAGAAGCCTTCACTGCTCGCGCACGATTTCAGCATTCAAGCATGAAGGGCCGCAGCAACGCGTGAAAGACCGCAGTGCCGGCAGGCGGACACATTTCGCGCCGTACCGGTGTCTAATAGTAAGACGACTACGTGAGGTAGAGGACCGATGACCCTGCTCAATGCTCCCGAATATAACCCGCGCCGCGAAGCCAGAAACCGCAATCTTCTGATTGGCTCGGGGATACTGATCTTCCTGCTCGCGGTGACGTGTGTTGGAGGCTATCTGCTGGGGCATGGATGGTTCTTCTCGAACCTTCCGGTAGAGCATAAGGTGAACAACTTCTTCAACGCGCTGGAGGCGAAGAACTACGACAAAGCCTACGCAATCTGGTTGAACGATCCGAATTGGAAGCAGCACCCGCAGAAGTACGACTACACCTTGAAGCGCTTCACGGAAGACTGGACGACGGAGAGCCCTGTCGGGCCCATCGTGTCACACCATGTCGACATCTCGAAGACCGACGGGAGCGGCGCCTTCGGCAGCGGCATCATCGTGGCCGTGCGAGTCAACGGAAGCCACAAACTCTTCATGTGGTACGAACGGAAGGATGGGACGCTGACCTATCCGGCTCCGCGCATCCTGGAGTATTAAGAAGTCTCCCTGCTTCCGTCTTGAACTATTCCGATGTAAAGGTCGAAGCCGGAAGCCCCGCGCCGTTGTAAAGATTAGCGTCAGTTACGTTCTGCCAGGCATAGCGAACGTACTGTGGATTCTTAACCGCATCGTTGGTGACCAGAACCGAGCGACCCTGAATTGCCGCCGTAGCAGGAACAAACTGCTTGTCCGGCCCTGCAATCTCAAATCCAGTCAGCGCCCCGCCCTTGCTGGTCAATCCTGCGCCATCATCAAACCAGACGCGCATTCCCGATTCTTCTCTGGTCGCCTGGCGAAAGAGCGGGCCTGAGTAATCCCCCGATTCTCCGTAGACCAGTCCCCGCGCCGCCAGCGCCAACCGTGCTCCGACAGTCTGCTTGTCGGGAGGGTGAACGTTGTCCGGAGTACCAACATCGAGAGAGACCGCCATGGCCGTATTCCTCACCGCAAGCGTTCGCCTCTGCTGATCGCGCACCACTCCCCAATGGTCGCCGTCCGATTTGTAGCTGGAGATCTGCACGAAGAGGAACGGGAAGTCGCCCTGTTGCCAATGACTGCGCCAGTCGCCAATCATCGTCGAAAATGACCTGCCATAGATGGGCGCGGTTGCGGGATCGCTGTCCGACTCGCCCTGATACCAGATCGCGCCCTTGATGGAGTAGGGCGTGAGCGGAGCGATCATCCCGTTGAACAACCCCGCCGGCCGCCATGAAGACTCATCCGGATGCCAGCGATGTTTCGGTGCCGGCCGATGGGCGGCAGCCGCCGCGGCGTCCGCTCGCTTCTCCGCAGCGATAACTCTTGAGGCGTTACTCTGCTCATCGGCGAAACGCGCCCGCGCCGCGAAGATCGGCATCAGCGAAGCGTCCGCGGAGATTCCATCGAGGCTGATCCACGAGGCCACCGGCGTTCCGCCCCAGGTCGTGTCGATCAGGCCGATCGGAACATGCTCCTTCTGATTGATCTCCCGGCCAAAGAAGTAAGCGACCGCGGAAAAATCCGCCGCCGTCTGCGGGGTGCAAAGAGTCCATGTTCCCTCAACATCCTCCACGGGAACGTCCGAGCTCCTGCGCTCGATCCTCAGAAGCCGCACCTGCGGCAGCGTGGCGTTTCGGATCTCCTGTTCGCCATTCTTCAACACCGCGCTGCCGGGAAAGCCCTTCAGAGGAAACTCCATATTCGACTGTCCGGAGGCGACCCAGACGTCTCCGACGAGCACGTCGGAGACTGCACCGCCGCGCTATCACCGCCGCCCTGCGCGGTCAGGGTATAGGGACCGCCCGCCTGCTCCGGCATCAGCCACAGGCTCCATTCGCCCTGCGCATTGGCCTCTGCAGAGCGTGTCTGCGAGTGGAAGTGGACCGTGACCTTCTCCTCCGGGTCCGCCCATCCCCAGATGTGGATCGGCGCGTCCCGCTGCAACACCGTGTGATCGCTGATGACGTGCGGGAGATGAATCTCCGCTGACGCAGCCGCGGCGAGAGATAGCAGTAAAAGCAGCAAAACTCCGGAGAGCTTCTTCATTAGATTCAATCCTTTCGGAACACAGAACCGTCGGCGACCATTATCCTGCATCTGCGGCGCTGTGAGACAGCAGGCATATCAATTGAGGAGCATCGCACCGGAGTTGTAATCGTCGATTGGGCCGCTCGCCATCTTCTATTAATGGAGAAATTCAAATGGAAGACGATCCCAACCCGTCGCCTCCCTGTTCAGTAATCGTTTCCCCAATCGACACTCCGTGGCTATACTGGTCCGTGCTGAAGGCAACCGCGCTTATGCGTCGCGGGCGGATGGTGTGTGGGCAGTTTGCGGATTATCCCGCGTTCCCGGGCGACGCAGCGGCTCTTAAACGTTGAGAAATCTGAAAGCCGGATCGGATCCGGCAAGGCAGGTTGGATAAGTATGAAAATGAGAGTCAATTTCGCCGTTTTGCTCGCACTCCTGCTCACGACCATTGGTGCCACATCGATGGCAGCACAACCGTCCGGCACGGCACAAAACGGTCATGCGACACGGCCGCAAGGCCCATGCGACATTTACGGCGCCGCCGGCACCCCATGCGTGGCCGCTCACAGCACAACCCGCGCGCTGTACGCCTCCTACAACGGCCCGCTCTACCAGGTCCTGCGCCAGTCGGACGGCAAGACCCTGGACATCGGCGTCGTTCAGCCGGTCGCTTCGCCTGTCCCGGATGCGGGCGGATACGCTGACGCGGCCGCACAGGACGCGTTCTGCGCCAACACTCACTGCTGGATCAGCAAGGTGTACGACCAATCTCCCAAGCACAACGATCTCACGCAGGCTCCTCGCGGAGGGTTCAGCGGGCCGGCCCTGGGGGGATTTAACAACCTTCCGGTCGCAGACATGGCACCGGCCACGGTCCTGGGCCACAAAGTCTATGGAATCTTCATTGCGCCGGGCATGGGACTGCGCAACGACGATCCCAGGGGCACGGCGGTCGACGACCAGGCGCAGGGCCAGTACTGGGTCATCAACGGTCTGCACTTCAACGGCGGCTGCTGCTTCGACTACGGCAACGCCGAGATCGACAGCCGCGATGACGATAACGGCACCATGGAAACGACCTACTTCGGCAACAACGCTGGCCCCTGGTATCACGGCCACGGCCCCGGCCCCTGGATTATGACCGACCAGGAGAACAATCTTGTTGGCTGCGTCAACACGGATGGATCCAAAATCTGCCCCAACCTGCCGACCGTTACCTGGCCATTCGTGACCGCAATCGCCAAGGGCGAGCCACACCACTGGACTTCGATGGGGGGCAACGCCCAACACGGCAATCTCTCGGTCATGTTCGACGGACAGCGCATTAACTCAACGTACGACCCCATGCGCAAGCAGGGAGCGATACTTCTGGGCAACGGAGGCGACAACAGCAACGCTTCGCAGGGAACCTTCTATGAAGGAGCGATGACGGCCGCGGGCACCTTCCCGAAGGATGCCACCGATCAGCTGGTGCAGGCCAATGTTGTCTCTGCCGGGTACAGCGTGCAGCGCCTAAGCATTGCGCCGGCATCGGCGACCGCTACTCCTCCAGGACTACAGACTTTCACGCCCGGATCCTCGCAGGACACCACCGTGACCTTCACCAACTCCTCAGCGTCGCCTGCCACGAACGTCAAGTTGAGTATCGCCGCACCTAACAGCCAGTGGACCGCTCTGGTTCAGAACACCACCGACACATCGAAGACCTATGCCGGCCCGGTCGCGCCGGGTGCAAGCGTAAGGGCGACCTTCAAGGTCACCTCGGGGCCGGCCGCGTTCAACGGCGACCTGGTCGCCAGTGCCTCGTGGACAGATCAGGCGAGCGGCGCCAGGCAATCCGAGACATCTGCCGAGAAGGTTCGTAACGTCAGCCCCATCAAGATCAACGAATTCCGCATCAGCTCCGGTTCTCCCGCCAACGCGACGAACTCGTTCATTGAGCTCTATAACGCCGGTACAGGCAGCGTCGACATCTCCAACTGGACCCTGACCGTGCACCCGACCCAGCAAGCCATCTTCTCGACAGTGAAGATTCCATCCGGTACGAAGCTCGCAGCCCACGGCTTCTACCTTCTCGGCCTCTCCAACTCCGGCCTGGTGGTTCCTGCAAGCAAGGGCATTGCCACCATCCATGTCAGGAGCATGACCGGCATGAAGGTCGGTGACACGATCAGCGTCGGCGTCGGCCCCAACGCTGAGACACGCAGGATCGCAAATCTAGGAACAGCAGCCGGCAACCATACCACGCTGTGGCAGCCCCTGCCGGATGGTCCGGTCATCACGATCCCCGCCGGTTCTACGAACGTACCCGTCACAAGCACTGCCGGCTTCGTCGTCGGCCAGAAGATCGCCCTCGGCTACGGCGCCACTTACCCCGCCGTCGCAAATTCGCAGGAGCGGTACGAGGTGGCCACGGTGACCACGGTCGGCAAAGCCGGCACGCAGGCCTATCTGGAAGAGGACGCTCCCGTCGGCGCAACGACCATCCAGGTGGGTTCGGTCGCAGATATCTCGGTCGGTGACAAGATCAGGCTGGACATCGACAGCCTCGACCACGGCATCGAGACCGTCACCGTGACGCGCGTCGGCACGCAGGCATACCGCACCAATCTCTCGGCAAGCGTGAACCCCGGCGCGACCAGCATCAAGGTACGCAACGTGAGCGGCTTCAAAGTGGGCGACAAGATTACCGTCGGCACCCCCGCAACCAGGGAAAACGTTACGGCCACCGCCGTGGGCACCTCAGGACCCAACGGTACCGGCATCACCTTTACGCCGGCCCTCAAGCAGGTCCACGGCAACGACGAGTGGGTTGTTACCCCGGGGACGGGCATCGACCTGGCGGCTCCTCTCAAGTTCAACCATGCTGCCAACCTGCCCTTCGCCGTTCGAGGCACGGGCATCACCTTTCAGCCGGCCACTGCCTTTGCCCACTCGAGCAACGAGCCCGTCCGCCCGCTGGGCACAGGGATTACGCTCGATAGCCCTCTGGCAAAGGACCACGGAATCGACGCGGCTGTGCGCGATGTCTCCGTCACCACCGCGGGATACCAGGGAACAGCGGCGCCCAACCAGTGGTTCGGAGGCCCTGAGTTCACCACGGATTCTCCGCTCTTCGGCCGCATCCTCCACCTCAGGGAAGGAAGCATGGTGCTGAGAGATACCTCTGACCTCGTCGTCGACAGCCTCAACTACGGCGGCCTCGTCGACCCATGGGCCGCCGAGGGATATCAGGCTGAATCTGGCGCGCAGCAACGGGGATGTTTCGTGCCGTCGCCCGGCCCAGCCATGGGCTTCGGTCCCTCCGCAACTCCCGACACCACCAATATCAGCGCAGGCCGCTTCCCCGACGGCGTTGATACGGACAGCAACTGCGCCGACTTCGTCTCGCAGGCGGCTGCTTCCCTGTCGGCTGCCGCGACTGCGGGTGCGACCAATATTAAAGTTGCAACCGTGGAGGGTTTTGACGTGGGCCAGACCATCATGATCGGGACCGGCACAAATCGCGAGACCGCCGTCATCGCGACCGTCGGCACGGCAGGTGCCGCCACCGTGAGCACCGCCACCGCTGCGGGCGCGACCGTTATTCCCGTCTCCAGTGCAAGCGGGTTCCGCGAAGGCCAGACGATCACCCTTGATAGCGGAGCCCACTCCGAGACGGCAGTTGTGGCTTCCGTCAGGAGAAGGTTCGACTCCGCCACCATCACCGTCTCCGCGCCGCTCGCCTCTGCCCATGCAGCCGGTGCACAGGTCTCCGGTACCGGCATCACCCTCACTTCTGCGCTAACTCACGCGCATGCCGACGGGGCGCCGGTCAGCGACAACCTTCCCACGCCGGGAGCGCCGAATCGCTATAACAAGGGGCCTCGATAACGCACAAAAGAAGGAGCCTTCAACAGACTCCCATAAAATCGGCGCAAGAAAGCTGCTGTACCGCCTGCGCCATCCATATGCTTTTGATGTGTGTGGTGGGCCTGGAGGGATTTGAACCCCCAACCAAGGGATTATGAGTCCCCTGCTCTAACCGTTGAGCTACAGGCCCGCATGAAATGGAAAGTGGAACCGCGTTGAGGAGCGCATGCGAGCCCCTGCCCAAAGTGTAAATGATCTCTCCGGAACAAAAGCGCTGCGTCGCTATATGGAGGTGACCTCCAAAGAGCCTGTGAAAATCGTTGGATTCGTGAGCTTGACCACGGGATCGAGCGGGATTGATTCCGTCCACGCAAGAGGAGTCCGGCGAGGTCGTCTACGATATAAAGAGAGAGTTATCAGCAAGGAAAATAGGGCGGAGGCATTGGCGAAGGCATGAGTTCCAATCAAAAGACAGAGACGCAAGCCACTAGGGGCGCTGCGCCGATTCTGGTCACGGGCGGAGCGGGATTCATCGGCTCGAATTTCGTGCTCGACTGGCTTGCCTCCGGCAACGGGCCGGTTGTTAATCTCGACAAGCTGACCTACGCGGGCAACCTCGCGAACCTGGCCTCGGTCGAGGGCAATTCGGCGCATACGTTCGTCCACGGCGATATCTGCGACGGTGCGCTTGTGGCACGGCTGCTCGCGGAGTATCGGCCCCGGGCAGTCGTTCATTTCGCGGCCGAGAGCCACGTCGATCGGTCGATCTCAGGCCCGGAGGCGTTTCTCCGGACCAACATCGACGGCACCTTCAAGTTGCTGCAAGCAGCCCGCGGCTACTACGAGTCGCTGGCCGGCGAAGAGCGGGAGCGATTCCGCTTTCTGCATGTATCGACCGACGAGGTCTATGGAACCCTGAGCCCGGATGACCCGGCCTTCCACGAAGAGACGCCCTACGCGCCCAACAGTCCTTACGCTGCATCGAAGGCGGCAAGCGACCATCTGGTGCGGGCATGGGTGCATACCTATGGCCTTCCCGCGATCATCACGAACTGTTCCAATAACTATGGGCCGTTTCAGTTTCCCGAGAAGCTGATCCCGCTAATGGTCTCGAACGCGCTCCAGGGCAAGGCTCTGCCTATCTATGGGGACGGCCGGCAGGTGCGCGACTGGCTCTACGTCATCGACCATTGCCGTGCCTTGCAGACGGTATTGAAGCGAGGCCGGGTAGGTGAGACGTACAACGTCGGCGGCGGAAATCAGAGAAACAATCTTGAGGTGGTCAGAACCCTGTGCGCGCTTCTGGATGAGTTGGTGCCCGAGTCAAAGTTCAGGCCGCATCAGCAACTCGTGAAGTATGTGACCGACAGGCCCGGACATGACCGCCGGTATGCGATCGACGCGCGAAAGCTGGAGACGGAGTTGGACTGGCACGCACAGGAGAGTTTTGAAACCGGCCTGAGAAAGACGGTTGAGTGGTATCTGGCAAACTCCGCCTGGGTCGAGGGAGTGACCAGCGGAGCCTACCAGCAATGGGTCGCGCAGAACTATGGCAACCGCGGCGTTGAACCGGCTACGGTTCAAGGCACGACGACAAAGGAGGTTCTGCGGTGAAAGGAATTGTTCTTGCAGGCGGTTCAGGGACGCGGCTCCATCCGGTCACGCAGGTGATCTCGAAGCAGCTTCTGCCGGTGTACGACAAGCCGATGATCTACTATCCCTTGTCGGCACTGATGCTTGCGGGCATTCGCCAGATACTGCTCATCTCGACCCCCGAGGACACGCCGCGCTTCCAGCAGTTGCTGGGTACAGGCGAGCAGTGGGGCATTCAGCTCGAATACGCCGTGCAGCCCTCGCCCGATGGATTGGCGCAGGCATTTTTGATCGGTAAAGAGTTTCTTGCCGGCGACGGGTGCTGTCTGGTGCTGGGAGACAACATCTTCTACGGACACGACTTTGCCGCGACGCTGCAAAAGGCTGCCTCAGGAGGACCGGGAGCGACCGTCTTCGCCTATCCCGTGCTCGATCCGGAACGGTACGGCGTGGTGGAGTTTGACAATCAGCGGCGCGCGATCTCTCTTGAAGAGAAGCCGCTCAAACCGAAGTCGCGGTATGCGGTCACCGGAATTTATTTCTACGACGCGCAGGTAGTCGGCGTGGCCGAGGGGCTGAAACCGTCGCCGCGCGGAGAACTGGAGATCACCGACGTAAATCGCTGGTATCTGGAGCGGGGACAATTGCGGACGGAGCTGCTGGGACGGGGAATCGCGTGGCTGGATACGGGAACGCATGACTCGCTGCTGGAAGCGGCGACGTTCATCCATACGATAGAGCAACGACAGGGGCTCAAGGTCGCCTGCCCCGAAGAGATCGCCTATCGCCTCGGCTATATCAATGCTGAACAGGTGCGGGCGCTCGCTGCAAAGATCGCGAAGAGCAGCTATGGGCAATATCTGCTGCGGCTGCTCGAAGAGACGGTGTATTGATGGCGGCAGGCTCCTGCTCGACCGTGCGTGGGAAAATTCTCGTAACCGGCGGAACCGGCCAGGTAGGGGGAGAGCTGGCAAAAACCCTCGCGCCCCTGGGAGAGATCGTCGTTCCCGGGCGAGCGGAGATGGACCTCTCCCATGCCGACAGTGTCCGGGCGGCGATTCGTGACGCACAGCCGCGCTGGATTGTGAATGCCGCCGCTTATACCGCGGTGGACAAGGCGGAGAGCGAACCGGAGCTTGCCTACGCGATTAACGCCGAGGCCGTCCGCGCGATCGGCGAAGAGGCTCAGCTCATCGGCGCGGGCGTCATCCATTTTTCGACGGATTATGTCTTTGACGGGACCGGCTCCGCCCCCTATTTGGAGACAGACACCACATCGCCGGTAAGTGTCTATGGAGCCAGCAAGCTCGCGGGCGAGCAGGCATTGGCAGGGAGCGGCGTCCCTCACATGATCTTTCGCACGAGCTGGGTGTACGGGGCACAGGGAAAGAACTTCCTGCGGACGATTCTCAAGCTGGCGCGGGAGCGCGAGGTTCTGCGCGTCGTAGGCGACCAGCATGGCGCACCGACGTGGAGCCGGGACCTGGCAAAGATGGCCGCGCATGTCATCGTCCAGTGCGAGGCGGCGGCGGAAGGACGCCCTCTTGCAGATGCGCTGGCAGAGACAATCGGCGTCTACCATGCCGGCGGCGGCGGAGAGACGACGTGGCATGGCTTTGCCGCAGAAGCGGTGCGGCTGGTGCGGGAGAGAGATCCTGAAGTGCAGCTTGCAACGATAGAGGCCATTAAGACGAGCGAGTATCCTACCCCAGCGAAACGGCCGGCAAACTCGCGGTTGAACTGCGACAAATTGGGTCGCCGGTTCGGCTGGTCCATGATGGACTGGCACGAGTCGCTGCGTCAGGTGCTGGCGGAACTATAAATTCACCTCCGAAGAGATCAAAAAGGCTGGGCATGTGTTGATGAACGGACGAGCGCTGTTTCTGGATCGGGATGGAGTCATCAACGAGGAAGTGGGCTATCTCCACCGGGTGGAGGATGTCCGGTTCGTGAAAGGAATCTTTTCGCTTTGCAGGACGGCTGCCGGGCTGGGCTATCGGCTGATCGTCGTGACCAATCAGGCGGGGATCGCGCGGGGTTTTTATACAGAGTCGGACTTTGAGTCATTGATGGTCTGGATGAGAGCGGCATTGAGGGCGGAAGGGATCGAGTTGGACGCGGTCTACCATTGCCCATTTCATCCGGAGCACGGCGTCGGCCAGTACAAGCGGGAGCATGAGGACCGGAAGCCGGGGACGGGAATGCTGCGCCGTGGGGCGCGAGAACTTTCTCTCGACCTGGGCCAGAGCGTGATGGTCGGGGATCGATGCAGCGACATCGCCGCGGCAAATACGGCGGGGCTGAGGCAGGCTTTTTTCATGCGCGGCACGGAGGCGGAGGAGTGCGCGGGAGAGTATTTCGCGATCAGCAGCCTGGATGAGGTAGAACGCTGGCTGGTGGAGCAGGGCTAGGCGACACCTACACCGGTGGGAGTTCAGCTTCGAGGAAGGCTTTCCCTTGAGCATCTTTGGGACTGACAGACGGCGTCTTCCCATTCAGGGTTTCAAGAGGCCACTCAATCCCAAGCGTGGGATCGTCCCAGAGAATGGAGCGTTCGCCCTGTGGATAGTAGAGGTTAGTCGTCTTGTAAAGGACTTCGGCGGTCTCGGAGAGGACAAGAAATCCGTGGGCGAAGCCTTCAGGAATCCATAAAGACTGGATCTCTCCGCTATCGGTGAGCGGTTTGAGGTGGAATCCGGCCCATCTGCCGAAATCGGGAGAGTTGCGGCGAAGATCGACGGCCACGTCCCAGATATGGCCGGAGAGGACGCGAACCAGCTTTCCCTGGGGCTGACCAAGCTGGTAATGGAGGCCGCGGAGAACACCCTGCGAGGAAAAGGACTGGTTGTCCTGGACGAACTGGGCGGGAAGGCCGAAATCGAGAAAGTCCTTTTGATTGAACACTTCCGCGAACCAGCCGCGATTATCGCCAAAACGTCTGGGCTGGACGAGCTTGACATCGAGCAACGAGGTATTGATGATCTCCATCTCAGCAGTTTAGCCGGTTACCTCGCGAGATCGAATGCCGTTCAGGAGGTATCCCACGTTGAAACGAACAAAAGACGAATCCCATTGCAGAGTTCTGCACTTTTGGGCCTTGAGCTAGTAAACTGTTTTAGATACATAGAGCGACTGAACTTCCTTTCCCGGGTTACTGGTTAGTAGAGCCGCGATCAGTTTGCAAGAAGGAACTGGCGCAGGCGAACAAGAACGAACCGAATACGGAAGCGGATACGCGGACGTTTGCAGCCTGACGCAGGGCTGTGGACGGAGACGAAACAGACCGCACAACAATGGATGGAAGAGTAATGGCATAGGCCACGCGCAATGGACCATGTGTGCGCTTAAGGTTATGCAGATACAGGATTGTGATGCAGGCTGAATTCCAGTCTCCAGATTCACCCGCTGTCGCAATTGAAGAGGCTTATTCCTACCCAGAGGTCGCGAGGACTTCGCTGCCGAGATTTCAATCGACCGCAGCGACTCCGTCGGAACTCTTCCGCTACCGCTTTATTAAGCGAGGCATTGATATCCTTCTAGTGCTTCTGTTTATGCCATTCATGCTGCTAGTGTTAGCAGTTGTGGCCCTCATGGTATCGGTCAGCTCCCCGGGACCAATCTTCTATTCGCACCGGCGGATTCGGAAGAATGGGATGTTCTTCTCCATGTGGAAGTTCCGAACGATGTGCGTGAACTCCGCCGAAGTGCTGGAATCGTATCTGGCTGAGAATCCGGCGGCGCGGGTGGAGTGGCACAAGACCCACAAGCTGCGCCACGATCCCAGAATTACCCCCATGGGGCTGTTTTTACGAAGGTACAGCCTGGATGAGTTGCCGCAATTCTGGAATGTCCTCACAGGTCAGATGAGTTTGGTGGGACCGAGACCGATTGTGGCGGCTGAAGTCGAAAAATACAGAGAGAGCTTCGCTTGCTATTGCGAGGTAAAACCTGGATTGACAGGATTATGGCAGGTATCGGGTCGGAGCTCCCTCACCTATGACGAAAGAGTCTGCCTGGACTGCGAATATGTACGCCGCTGGTCGCTGACGGGAGATATCCTGATCCTGCTGAAGACATTTCCGTCGGTAGTGAACCAGGATGGGGCATTTTAACCAGCGCTCAGTAACCTGAGAGCGCGCATCATTACAATATGGGGATGCGTAGAGGCAGCAGGAAGAACCGGTGGATGGACTACTGGGTGGGAATTCCTCTACTGAACGTGCTGGCAACGGCAAAGGTTTCAGGCAGACGAAGGCGATGGCCAGCTGAAGTCGCCCGGATCGGGATGATGTGCTCACCGGCGCTGGGTGACACCCTGTTGTTTTCGGCAGTCTTGCAGGATGTACGCGCTCATTTCCCCGATACCGAGATCATCCATTTCTGCATGAGACAAAATCTGGCCGCGGCGGAACTGATTCCAGGAGCCGATCGAAGAGTCTTGATCGATCTGACGCGGCCGATTGATGCTATCCGAAAGATACGTTCAGAGCGGGTGGATGTGTTGCTGGATTTTACCTCCTGGCAACGGCTGACTGCGTTCTATAGCCTGATGTCCGGGGCCAGATTTACGGTGGGATTTCAGACTGCCGGACAACACCGCGGACGAGGGTACGACGTTACGGTTAAGCATTGCAACGATCAACACGAAGTCGAAAATTTCCGGGCACTCGTGCGAATGTTGGGAATTCCGACTAAGGCAGAACCGAAGGTTTTGGTTCCGGAGGTGGCGGTTGAGCCCTTGTGTGAAGAGAAAGACATTGTCGTACTACACCCCTGGGCTGCCGGGCAGCAGAGCTGGTTGAGAGAATGGCCAGAAGAACGGTGGATAGGGCTAGCACAAAGAATTGCGCGTTCGGAGACTCTGTTTGTAGTCACAGGCTCGCCAGCTGACATGAAGCGATCAGACCCGATGGTGAAGCGGATCGTTCAATCAGGCCTGAGAGCAGCGTCCTATGTAAGCCCGGATGGCTTTTGCTCGCTGGCTCATCTGATATTGCGCGCGCGTGTGGTGGTAAGCGTCAATACCGGTGTCATGCATCTTGCGGCGATTCTAAATTCTCCCACAGTATCGTTGAACGGGCCGACGGCTCCGCACCGCTGGGGTCCATGGGGGCAACGGGTAGCAAGCGTGAGACCGTCAGATGGAAGCGGCGGCTTCCTCAATCTGGGCTTTGAATTTAACGGACATTCGGAATCGGTCATGGAGAAAATTTCAATCGAGGATGCTGAGGCCGCGGTGCAGAATCTTGCTTCTGATGTTGCTGTGAGCTGCAATCGGATAGTAAAGGAGAAGAGTGCCTCATGGAAGGAATGAGATCACTGTTGCGGAATTCAATGGCAAGAAGCCTCCATGCCCTTCCCCCGGAAGATAAGCTCGCAGCGGCGTGGCCGGTCGCCTGCGGCAAGGCGATGGCGGAACGGGGAGCGGTGGTGGGTTATCAGGAGGGCGAGGTGTGGCTCGAGGTGCAGGAGGGGGCATGGCTCAAGCAGATGATGAGTATGCAGGGGCAACTGGCCGGGCAGATGTCGCGGATCGCGGGCGTCACGGTGAGCAGGATACACTTTAAAGTAAAGAGGAAATAAGGGGCGATGAGCGAGCAGGCAGGGGTATCGATTGAGGATGTGCGGCGGGTGGCCGAGTTGGCCAACCTGGAGTTGACTCCCGAGGAAGAGCCGCGGATGCAGCGGGACCTGAATGCCATCCTGAAGCATATTGCTCAATTGAATGAGTTAGATACGAAGGACATTCCCGCCATGGCCCAGGTCGGCGAGATGCTGGGAGGAGCAGCGCACGAGTGGGGCGAGACGCTGCGCGAAGATGCGGTGCGGCCTTCGATTGATCGTGCAGCGGTGATGGCCGTGGCACCCGAAACAGATGGACGGTTCTTCAAGGTTCCCAAGGTGATTGAACGTTGAGCGCAAAAGGGATAGAGATGGATTTGACGATTGATGCGGTTCGCGCCGGAGTGGCCGACGGATCGGCAACGGCGACGGCCGTGGCCGAGATGCACTACTCGCGAATAGCCGCAAACGATGGAGTTGAGGGTAAAGGAATCAATAGCTTTCTGGCGCTGGGCAAGGAGCGGGCTCTGGCCCAGGCCGCAAAGATTGACTCCATGGCCGCTAAGGGAGAAGAGCTCCCGGTCCTCGCCGGTGTCCCCATCGGAATCAAAGATGTTCTGGCCATGCAGGGAGCCCCGGCCACTGCCGGATCGCTGATTCTAAAAGACTACCGTCCACCCTACGACGCCACTGCGGTCACCCGGCTGGAGGCGGCCGGAGCCGTGCTGCTGGGCAAACTGAACTGCGACGAGTTTGCCATGGGCAGCTCGAACGAGAACTCGGCCTATGGGCCGGTGAGGAATCCCCGGGCGCTTGACCGTGTTCCCGGCGGGTCGAGCGGCGGCTCCGCCGCGGCGGTGGCGGCGAACTTTGCCGTAGCGACGCTGGGAACCGATACCGGCGGCTCGATACGCCAGCCGGCGGCGTTTTGCGGAGTGGTTGGGGTACTGCCGACCTATGGCCGGGTCAGCCGGTATGGATTGATTGCATTTGCCTCGTCGCTGGATCGGGTGGGACCATTCGCGAAGAATGTGAAGGACGCGGCGACAGTCTTGCAGGTGCTTGCGGGCCAGGATGCTCTGGATGCGACATCGTCCGACCGGCCCGTGGACGATTATGTCGGCTTGATGGCAAAGCCGGTGGAGGGTCTGCGGATCGGTGTGCCGAAGGAGTACTTCGGCGAGGGTCTGGACCCTGAGATCCGGGCCGCAATCGAGGGCGTGCTTGACGGCCTCAAGGGGGCGGGATGCGTCATCAAGCCGGTCAGCCTGCCGCACACCAAGTATGCCATCCCTACCTACTATGTGATTGCAACTGCGGAGGCGTCGTCGAACCTGTCCCGATTTGACGGGGTACGGTTCGGGTTGAGGGATGCCGAAGCGAAGACGCTCTCGGAGATGTTTCGCAGGACCCGCGACGCCGGCTTCGGCGCCGAGGTCAAGCGACGCATCCTGCTGGGAACCTATGCTCTGAGCGCAGGTTACTATGACGCCTACTATCGCAAGGCGCAGCAGGTGCGGACGCTGCTGACCCGGGACTTCCTGACGGCGTTTCTCGATGTAGATGCCCTGGTGGCGCCGGTGACGCCGACCCCGGCGTTCAAGCTGGGAGAAAAGACGGACGACCCGGTGAAGATGTACCTCGAAGACATCTACTCGGTCGCCGCCAGCCTCGCCGGAGTATGCGGCATCTCGGTCCCTTGCGGCGAGACCAAAGCCGGGCTACCCATTGGCGTGCAGGTCATCGGCAAGCACTTCGATGAAGGCACGATGTTCCGCGTGGCGCAGGCAGTGGAGGCAGGACAGGGGCAGGCCTGAGCAGGCACTCCCGTTCGCCCATGATTTCGCGTTCGCATCAGAGTGACGGGGAAGCTGCGGACCGCGACTTCCCTGTAGATCGGCCTAGACATTCGGGTATGCTGGACGTTGACGATACAAGGGATTTCCTGAAGCGGGAATAGCGAGAATGGATTGCGCGAGCGCCCCGTTTCGGCAACGCAGGTTGAAGAGTTGGAAGATTTGTGAGGATGACAGCAGATGCAGTTCGGTAACTCCCCTGGATTTTTCAAGCTTGGATACGCGGTTTTGTTGTTGGTGCTCGGAGCGGGCCTGTCGCCGGCTCAGATTCCGCAGTTCGGGCAGGCGCTTGGAAATACCGCCGGGCAGCAGTCCTGCGACCCGTCCGATCCAACCTGCCAGGGTTCTCTCGATCAGGGAAACTATCAGAACAGCTTGCCGTACAACCAGCAGCAGTCGCCAACCAGATCCAACGGCATCGATCTGCCGGGACAGCAGGGCAGTCAAAACAACTCCCTCAACCCTCAGTCCAGTCAGGCGCGACAGCAACTGAATGCGCTACAGAATCTGCCTCTCGATTCGCCGACCGCCTTCCAACTGGCGGTCGCCAACTCCACCGGCAAGATGCTGCCGATCTACGGAGTGAATCTCTTTCGCAAGCTTCCGTCTACGTTCGCGCCCTTGAATATGGTTCCCGTGACCCCGGATTACGTGATCGGGCCGGGAGACGAGCTGCTCGTTCAGGCGTGGGGGCAGGTTACGCTGAACAGCCGCTACACTGTCGATCGATCGGGCAACATCTATATCCCTCAGGTCGGCTCGCTCCATGTCGCGGGTCTGACCTTCGCGCAGATCCAGGGCTACCTGAAGGCGCAGATGGGAAGGGTCTTTCGTAACTTCGATCTTAACGTAAACATGGGGAGTCTGCGCTCGATCCAGATCTTCGTTGTGGGGCAGGCCCGACGCCCGGGAAGTTACGTCATCAGTTCGCTGAGCACGCTGACCAATGCCTTATTCGCTACCGGCGGCCCTACCCCGCAGGGCAGCATGAGGCATATTCAGTTGAAGCGCTCGGGCAAGGTCGTCGTCGATTTCGACCTCTACGATCTGCTCCAGCACGGCGACAAGTCGAAAGACGTTCAACTGCTGCCCGGCGATGTCATCTATATTCCTCCGGTGGGTCCGCAGGTCGCCGTAGCCGGCAGCGTCAACGTGCCCGCGATCTATGAGCTTAAATCGGCGGACACTTCGACCGTAGGCGATGTGCTGGGGCTCGCGGCAGGCTTGACGAACGTTGCCTCCGACGAAAAAGTCCGTATCGAGCGCGTGGACGACCACCGCATGCGCAGCATCAGCGAAGTCACCCTCGACACGCAGGGTCGCGCCACCGTGCTGCGCGATGGCGATCTGCTTGAAGTCGATGCCATCGTCAACCAGTACAGGAATGCGGTGACCCTGCGCGGTAACGTGGCAAATCCCGGACGCTATGTGTGGAAGCCCGGAATGCGGATTCGCGATCTTCTTCCGAACAAGGACGCTTTGATTACGCGGGACTACTGGCTGAAGCGCAGCCAGCTCGGCCAGCCGGGTCTCACCTACATCCCCACCTGCCCGCCGATGACGACCTATGGAATTCCGAGCCTGCGCTATGGAATCCCGGTAGGCGAGGAGGGTGACAATCCCAATTGGAGATACTCTTCGACCAGAAATCCAAACCTGATCGGGCTGGCGTTCGGAAATGACGACCAGCGCTCTCCGAACAATCCCTATAACAACTCTAACTCCGATTCCGATTCCTACGACACGAGCGGCGAGCCGCAGCTGCCGCCTCCGACCGATGGAGGCCTGAACTGCATCAGGGTTCCCGAATATACGCCCGGCGTAAGGGAACTGAGCAATAACCGCAATCAGTCTTCGCAGGACACGACGGACTCAACCGGAAGAACAACGGGGTCGTCGAACGGACTGCGGAACGGTACCGATGCGAACGGCCAGGAGAGCGCGGCGAGCGCAAGTGTCGGCCTGACAACCGGAAACTCGTCCGCAGGGCAGTTCCGTCCACGCAACAATGTAAAGCTCAGCGAGCCCGACATCGACTGGAGCTACGCGGTAATTGAGCGACAGAGTAAAGAAAATCTGACCACTTCACTGCTGCCCTTCAACCTGGGAAAGGCTATCCTCGAAGGAGACGCCTCGCAGAACCTTGAGCTGATGCCGGGCGATGTCGTCACCATCTTCTCCAAGGCGGATATTCGCGTTCCCCAAGCGCAGCAGACGAGATTTGTAAGACTGGAGGGTGAATTCGGTTCCTCCGGCATCTACAGCGTGCGTCCGGGCGAGACGCTGCGGCAACTGGTCAAGCGAGCCGGCGGCCTGACCTCCGAAGCCTACCTCTACGGGTCGGAATTTACCCGCGAATCCACGCGCCGGGTACAGCAGCAGCACCTCAACGCCTACGTCGACCAGATTGCTCTGCAGGCAAGCACCAACGCGACCAGCAACTTCGGCAGTGCAGTCAGCGCGCAGGACACCGCCGCCCTGGCCGCAGCGCAGCAACAGAACCAGAACATCGTCAATAGCCTGCGCCGGGCGCGTGCGACCGGGCGAATCGTGCTCAACCTGCAGCCCGACAGTCATGACGTCGCCGATCTTCCCGACCTTCCGCTCGAAGACGGCGATCAATTTATCGTACCGCGCATTCCTTCGACCGTGAGCGTGGATGGCGCGGTTTACAACCAGAATTCCTTTGTCTACGATCCCCACAAACGCCTCGGAGATTACATTCGACAGGCAGGAGGAGCCAATCGCGATGCCGACAAGGGCCGAGGCTACGTCATTCGCGCCAGCGGAGCGGTTATCAGCAAACAATACAGCTCTGCCCTGCGCGGGCATAGTTTCGATTCCATTCGTCTCTATCCGGGAGATACGGTTGTGATCCCGTTGAACCTGGATAAGGGCAAGAAGCTGCGCCTGGTTGTCGATATAGCGCAGATCGTCGGCCAGTTCGGAATCGCAATCGCCGCCGCCAACGTAATCTTCTAGGAAAAGTAATTTATGACTCAAGAGCCGTTGACAGCCCAGTCGGATGGGGGTCCCCCCACTGGATCGCCGAAAGATACAACCCCGGTTGCTTTGGGTACACTCGATGACCTCGTAGACGTCACTGGGCTGTTATTACGGGAGAAGAAGGTAATACTGCGCTCCGTCGTAGCAGCCTTCGTATTAACTGCGATTATTGTCTTCTTGCTCATGAAGCCGATGTATACGGCCGAGGCTGTTTTTCTCCCCCCACAAACATCACCCGGCGGCAGCATGGCTCAGCTTGCAAGCCAGCTAAGCTCTCTTGGCGCGGTAGGGGCTTTGAGCGGTCTGAAGAATACAGGGGACATCTATGCGGGAATTCTGTCCAGTCGCACGATCGCTGATCATCTTATCCAACGGTTTCAGCTCCAGAAGGTCTATAGCATCAAAAAGCTAAGTGACACCGAGAAAAAACTAAAGCGCCGCACGAGCATTATCTCGAACAAAGACACGCTGATCACGATAAGGGTGGAAGATCATGACCCCAAGCGTGCAGCGGATATGGCTAATAGTTATCTTGATCAATTGCGCGAACAAAATGGTAGATTGGCCCTAACGGAGGCGGCGCAGAGAAGGCTTTTTTTTGGGCAACAGTTGGAACGTGAGAAGAATGCATTAGCGGATGCCGAAGTGGAATTGCGCAGGACACAAGAACAGACGGGAATGATCGCTCCATACGGACAAGCTCAGGTAGAGATTCAAACAATCGCTCAACTCCGTGCAGAGATAGCGAGCAGCCAGGTTGAGTTAGCTGGGTTGAAGCAAAGTGCAACCGATCAAAACCCAGCGGTTGTGCGACTTCAGGCACAGATAGCCGGCTGGGAAGCACAGCTAAAAAAATTGCAGAGTGGCGTTGCCAGGCGTTCACCTGGCGATATACAGTTGCCGACCACAAAGTTGCCCGAGTTTTCTCTTGAATATATCCGCAAGCAGAGGGAGGTCAAATATCACGAATTATTGTTTGAATCTCTGGCCAAACAATACGAATCTGCCAGGCTCGAGGAATCACGCGATGCGCCTGTATTACAGGTAATCGATCGTGCTGTAGTTCCAGATAAGAAATCCGGGCCTCCACGCGCCCTTTTCCTTGCCGCTAGCTGCATCTTGGGAGCTATCTTTGGGATCACCTGGGTTATCTTGAAGGTCTTTTACCAAAAGGCCTGGGCCAGACTGAATCAAAACAATTCTGTTCAAATATCGCTGTAAAATTTTCGCCCGATGCCCTCTAGTTGCTTTAAAGAGAACCTTACCGATGCATGACACCTCGTTGGCGAGCAGGATGTAGTCCATCAGGCAGTCAAGCTCAGCCTCCGTCATGTCTTTGACGGGGCCGATGGAGTCAGCGGCCTAGGAAAGCCGAAAAAGCACAAGAACGAATCTTTCCAGGAGCGGCTTTGAAACGCTTAGGCTTCACCATAATCAAGAATGCGGTGGCCAATATTGTACGCGGCGGTGCTACTGCAATGGTGGCGCTCGCATTGCCACATTTTCTAACGCGCGAGCTCGATCATGACCATTTTGCGGCATGGATCCTCATGGTGCAAATTGCTGCATACGTCAACTATTTTGATTTTGGATTACAAACAGCAGTCGCGCGATACCTGGCACAAGCGATAGAACGACACGACGAGGAACAACTGCACCGACTGATTAGTACTGCAGTTGCCTTGCTGGCAGTCGCTGGCGTAATCGCATTCGCTGTTATCGGCGGTCTTATCCTTTCTCTTCCGCATCTCTTCCGCCAATTACCAGAGGCATTAACCGGAGAATTGCGGCTGGGCCTGCTAGTGATGACAGCTTCTGCCGGGCTGTCATTGCCGATGTCGACATTCACAGGAGTCCTAATCGGGTTGCATCGCAATGAATTTCCCGCGCTCGCTATCGGAGGATCCAGAATACTGGGGGCGATCGCGGTACTTATCTCTGTTCATTTCACTCAATCGCTTCTCTGGATCGCCATATGCATGGGAGGATTCAATCTATTCGGCGGGATTGTTCAATGGGCGATGGCTACACGCCTGCTGCCTCTGATGCGCATACGGAACCAATATCTGAGCCGTAGTATGGCAAAGACCTTGATTCGATACTGTTTCAGCCTGACAATCTATTCGCTTAGCATGCTTTTGATAAGTGGCGTAGATGTCATTATCGTAGGCTATTTCAAGTTTGGCGCGGTGGGCTACTACGCCATTGCCACCACGTTGGTTACCTTTATGGCAGGTTTAAGCAGTGCAGTTTTTGCTGCAATGATGACGCCTGTCGCAGTACTGCAAACTCGTGGTGAACTGGGACGGATCCGCGATTTGGTCATCAGCACAACACGACTGAGCAGTTATGCGAGTTTGGCCATTACGATCCTCGCATTTGTTTACGGCCTTTGGGGACTCAAAATATGGGTAGGGCCAACCTATGCATTTCAGGCATTGCCAATTCTCGAGGTGCTTCTCATAGCGCAGGCGATTCGCTTAACCGGAAGCAGCTACTGCACTATGTTGATTGCGACTGGTCAGCAGAGATATGGCGTGATCGTTGCCTTGATCGAGGCAGGCTCCAATTTAATCTTTAGTGTTGCTGGAGCAATCTGGATGGGGCCGATTGGGGTAGCATGGGGTACGTTGATAGGAGCGCTGATCGCTATAATCTGCCTATTTCCGCTTAGTATACGCAGGGCGACAGAAGTTCCCATTAGGGGATGGATATTTTTGCGAGAGGGGATATTACTCCCACTGCTCGTGACAACACCGGTTCTCCTATATCTAGTATTTCTCGGATCCCAGAATCCAAAGGGGAAGAGCCTCGGGGTTCTTGCTCTCTCCGGCTCGATTAGCATACTTCTAGCAGGAGCTTATGAGAAACTAAGACCCGGATCCTTACGGGTCTGATCGCGCCAGATTCGGATTCGCCACTCCAGTGAAATAACGACAATAGCGCGAACTTTTATACTGTTTTCAGGGAGATGCGACGACGATGTCAATTGAATTAACGAGTTCAACCCAAGGCAGCAGTACGAAGATGTGTTGTCATGCGTCAAGTTGTTATTGCAGATCGTCGGCTGAAAGCCGCACCCACGCCTTCTGCTCATGCGAATAACACCGCACTAGCCGCGCGGGAGCACCGGCAAGCATCGAATAAGGAGGGGAATGATTTTATTACGACGGAATTCATCCCTACGACACAGTGTTCACCTAGCGTAACTCCCGGCATAATGGCTGATCGCAGCCCCAGAAAGCAATTCTTGCCAATTACGATCTTTCCCCCATCAACAAGCTGCTGCTTCATAATCAGCCCGGCATCAGGGTCCAGGCCATGAGTATTGTCATCAATAAAGACAAATTCACTCAACACGCAACTGTCCCCGATTGTGATGCCGTTAATGCACGCTAAATAAGCGTTGGGCCCAATATAAACATTCTGCCCAATCTTGATCTCTGGTTGATAGCACACACCCTCATATTCGACAATAGGAGCGATCAATGGATTTGATTCAATTATAGTATGGTCGCCAATTACAATATGTGAAGGCTCGCTTATCCTTTTGTGCGGCCGCCGGATTCGGACATCTTTTCCTGCCTTGATTCCCCGGGGAGGGAGGCTCAGAATGCGCCTTAGGGTCCGCCTTAGAGTCGACAAAAGATTTGCAGACATATTAAATAACTCTCCAACATAAGTCTGAGAAAAGCGGCCTAACCGATGATTTGTACCAGTAGCTCCTACCGGTTACAACTGGCCCAAAATCAACCCGGCAGACCATTTTAGAGATTCCCATATTATTACTTTCCTATAGGATCTTTTCGAGCGATTACTTCGATTGCATCGCCTCGGCGCATCAGATCAAGAGCCCTTGTTACAATATTCGTTCCGAACATCAATACCGGATTCTTGATAAGCCATCCTTCAGTAGATGTTCTTCCATTATTGCGATTGCAATAGATCTGAAAGCTCCCCAACAAGCTTGCATAATTCGAATTGAAGTGAACTATATCGATGACAAAACCCGAGCGCCGCATAAGTGTGGAAATAGTAGAGACGCTAAAACTATAAGTATGGACCGGGACTCCCAAATACCACCAGTATCTCCCAAAAATCTGATAAGGGATGCTATCTATATTTGGTATTCCAATGAATAATTTTCCTCCCGGTTTTAGAATGCGGTAGATTTCGTTCAGCACTTCAACCGGGTTAGGCATATGTTCAAAAGAATGATTTGAACGCACATAGTCAAACGAGTTCGTAGCAAATTTTGCGTCAAGTAGGGTTCCATTAAAAATATCGAGTCCGGATTGGCGCCCTTCTTGTGCTCCGAAGGTACTGGGCTCGACACCGCGCACACTCCATCCTTTCGCACGCATTTGCTGCAAATACTCACCGCTTCCGCAACCAATATCGAGGAATTCCCCGGGAGCTAAAAATCTAGGGTTGTGAGTTTCTATTCTGGTCCGAAGCATTTTTTTTGCAAAGCCCATCAAACCAATGCGTCTTCTCATTGGTTGATAGGCATAATAATCTCTCGCATAAAAACTGCTTAGCTCGTCGGCGGTTGGCATGGGATCTAAATGCGCCAAGCCGCACTCATTACACCGCACAACGTTGAACTCTCCTTGAATTCCGTAGTGGCGATCTCGCGTTTGGAAACAGAGCGGAGCATCGGAAGACTGGCAGACTATACAGGGGCGCGGCATCATCAGAGATTATATATTAAGCAATTTCGTTACGATGGTAGCCAATGGAATTGATAACGATCTACTGATGCGGATGCCATTGTCCCGTAGCGCTATCATAGTGACGCAATACCCTGGCAGGACTACCAGCAACGACCGAGTAGGCTGGAACATCCTTTGTAACGACCGAATAAGCACCAATGATGCAGTATTTCCCAATTCGGACATTAGGCATTACCAAAGCTCCAAAGCCAAGAAAGCACCCGTCTCCGATCTCGACAAAAGAATCTTCGTCGAGTATCCGGTCTCCGATCTTTACCGGGTCATCCACGTTGAAGTAGGGATGCGTTACATCCACCACAGCGCAATGTCCTGTAATAGAAACATCATTTCCAATACTGAGTCGTGAATGGCAGATGAGGTGAACATTCTGCTCTATGTTTACGTTATTTCCAATGCTCAGATGAGGGGTTCTTTTTGCATTGCTGAAGATAGCTTCCATTCGAGAACCTGCCCGAATGGAGACGTCGTCCCCTATGTATATGAACTTTGGGTTGCTGACCAGCAGCGGCTTAAATAGTTTGGAGCCCCGACCGAACTTTCCAAAGATGCGGCGGTGGTACAGTATCCCTTTGAGTTGGCAGAGAATGCCTCGAAGTGTATTGATTTTTTCTGGGAATGATCTTTTGAGAAATCCTGCGATCCTGTCCTTTATTGACATGCGTGTACCTCGTCCCTAATCGTCCTCTCCTAAATGATAGACATTCACACGGAGTGCTGACGATGGAATCGTATAATCGCGTTAGACAAATACTAGGGGGCGACAATTATTTCACATGAAAATCCTCATTACCGGCGGAGCTGGCTTTATCGGCACGCATCTTTCGCGACATCTTCTTTCCCTTGGCCATCAGCTCACACTCCTTGATAATTTCCTCCCTCAGGTCCATGCAAATGCTGTGCTTGCTCCGGATATCGCTCCGCACGTAAATCTGGTGATTGGAGATGTAACCGATGAGAGTGTAATGAGATGGGCACTTAATGGTGTGCAATGCATTGTGCATTTGGCTGCCGAGACGGGCACTGGGCAGTCCATGTACGAGGTGGCGCGCTACGAGCACACCAATCTCTTTGGTACTGCTTTAATCTATGACCTGCTGGCCAAAATGCCCAGGCATGGTATCGAGCGAATTGTCGTTGCTTCCTCCCGGTCAATTTATGGAGAGGGCGCATATCGCTGCCTCAATGACGGGTTGGTTTACCCGAATTCTCGATCAGCAGCAGAGAAACAGGAAGGGTATTATGATCCCATCTGCCCTCAATGTGGGAAAGCCTGCGAGCCCGCACCGACGCCCGAAGCCGCTCCTTTACAGCCGATGTCCTTTTACGGATTAACAAAGCAAGTACAAGAGCAGACGGTCCTCTTGTTCGGCAATGTGTTGGGCATACCATCTTTTGCGCTGCGCTATCAAAATGTATATGGCCCTGGCCAGTCTCTGCAAAATCCCTATACAGGGATTCTCGCGATTTTCTCCAATCTTGCGCGCGTCGCACACCCCATTTCCGTATTTGAAGATGGAGCCGAGAGCCGCGATTTCGTCTACGTGGATGATGCAGTCCGCGCTACGGCCGCCTGCATCGTCAACAACATCTCTGGTTGTCACGCATTGAATGTAGGTTCCGGAGAGCGAACGAGCGTACTGCAGGTCGCTGAGGAGATCAATCTATTCTATGGCGGACACTCTTCTGTCAACATAACGGGAGCGTTTAGGGAAGGAGATATTCGCCATGGCGCGGCGGATCTAGCTCGTGCCCAATCATTATTGGGCTACATCCCGCAATGGACGTTCAAAGAAGGGATACGCCGCTTTATGGAATGGGCGGAAGGAAGTACACCATCTGTGAACGGATACGAACGATCTTTGTTGGAGATGAAGCAGCGAGGGCTGTTACATGAACGGACATAATGATATTGATCAAACTGCATCCGGAGACGTTGTTATCGGTAAGATAGGCGTCGTTACCGTTACCTATAATAGCGGGGATGTACTGCCAGATTTTCTAAATTCGCTTGATTTGCAAAATTATCAGGACTTTATCCTCTTTGCGGTGGATAACGCTTCTACAGACGATACTCTCGATCAACTCGAGACCTGGAATTCGCAGAAGCTTATATTGATTGCAAATGCAGAAAATCGCGGGGTAGCTGCTGGAAACAATCAGGGCATCCGTTCTGCATTAGCGGCAGGCTGTGAATATGTACTTTTGCTGAATAACGATGTCGTCTTCGGTTCGGATATGTTCCAACGATTGTTGGAGGGGCTGAAGGCACAGCATTGCCAAATGGCTACTCCAATCATCTACTACAACGATCGACCCGGCGTCGTGTGGTGTGCAGGCGGCACATTCAAGCCAAGGCTTGGCTATCTGAATCGACACATTGGAGATGGCGATGAAGATATTGGACAATTCAGTCAACCACAGGCAGTGGAATACGCGCCAACATGCTGCGTCATGATCCGGCATGAGGTTTTTAACTGGATCGGATTAATGGATGAGCGATATTTTGTTTATTCGGACGATGTAGATTTTATGTATAGGACGTCATGTGCGGCCATAACATCATTTCTGATACCAGATGCCAAACTTATGCATAAGGTCAGCAGTCTGACTGGAGGAAATCATTCAGACTTTGCCTTATACTACGGCGCCCGCGGAAGAGCCATATTCCTCTGTAAACATCTCGGAAGATTTCGCGGCACGCTGTGGACATGGCTATATCGGATATTTTATTTGCTGCGACCGGTGTTTGCACTGGACACCTGGCACAGATCCGAGGTTCGCCGAAGGGGTATCCGCGATGGCCTGAAAGTGGGTCTAGAATCATTTGAAGAACTGAAAATTTGAGGCGATTGCGCCAGCAGCAATTCTGTCCGGGATCCTGCAATATCAGCAAATCTCATTTCGTCAGCACGTCCTAGAGGTGGCACCTTTTAATTTATGCGGCGAGTACAGCGGCTACTTTTATACTTCGCGATTATTACGATGCCGTTTCAAGATTGCATCTTGGGAAAAACCCCCTTGGGCTACCTAGGAAGCAGTCTTAGCTCTATCCCGCTTGCAATGCATGGCGTAGTGGGCATTTTTATTTGGTCAGTTCGACGGCAGTTAACTATTTCTCGGCGTGCTCTTCTATGGTCTCTTTATATTCCATGTATTTCATTGATCTACCTGCTGGCATGGGGGCCAGTCTCTCACGATGGAAGTGTGGTCTACAAGGGATTCAGCGGGACGATAGTTCTCTTCCTTTGGCTTTATACGGTTTTTTCTGTGGACTACACTCCCTCCAAGGGACTAAAGCGTGCAACATATATCGCATTTTTTCTATTAATTGTCGGCGTAGTTATGTGTGACTCACAGATAGCTGGCCTCGCTGCTTTGGGCCATAGTCAAATATTTCACATAACACCAGATCAAAATAATGGTCGTTGGCGAGGCTTTAGCAACGAGCCAAGTATGTTTTCGGCAACGGTTTTGAGTCTTGGAATTGCATCTGCGTACTTAAGTGAAAGAAAGATTTATCGAAATATATTTGTAATACTCACATTCTGTCTGCTTTTGCTATCGCAGTCGAAGGGGGGAATCCTGATAATTGGCCTTTCCGGATTTGTGGTCGTCTTCCTGAAACGGCCCAGCTTTCTTCGACTTATTACTTATTTATCGCTATGTATGATGGCCACATCTGTTGCGGTCTATTTTGTAATTCAGCAAGCGACAGCCATAAATCTTTTCCAGGCGACGGGAACCTTTGCAACGAGAATATCTCTAGCCATCTGGACTCTTATTGTAGTTCTGCATCATCCGCTAGGAGTGGGATTGAGCGGCTTCTATGAGGCTTTCAGATTCTATCTGCCACCGGCGATGGATTGGCTAAGTCGCGTCTCCCCTTTCCCATTAGATTTCACCGAGGTGCAGGAGTACGTCAATGGGAACATGGCTACCGTGCCCTTGGATACAAAGTGCTTCTTCTTTGAATATGTAGCTATGTTTGGGCTTCCTTTCCTCGTTGCTTATTTGGTGTTCTCCAAGAAAGTACTTGAAGCGCTGCTGGCGAGGAAACAGGATCTGCTGATGGTAGGATTTGTATTTCTCATGATAGGGATGTCTACCTACATAAATGGAGCTACTCATTATGCAGGATTCTATCTGACGGGATTGGCCTATCGGCAATACCTACTATTCAAGAAAGAGAACAGGGCTAAGTACCAGGTCCGGCTTGATCGGACGACATTACACTCGTCCACAACAGCGTAGATAGTTCCCTGGAAGCGTCTTGCCAGGTCCTCACTTTCGCATGTTGCAGCCCAAGCGCAATTAATTGTCGATGTAATTCAACATTTGTAAGAATCTTGATGATCTCCGCTGCCAAAAGATCTGGTCGCTTCGGATCAAAATAGAGTGCCGCTTGTCCACAAGCCTCGGGAATAGAACTCGCATTCGATGCAAGTACGGGACAGCCACATGCCATTGCTTCCAGAGGAGGTATGCCAAAGCCTTCGTAAAGAGAAGGGAAGACAAAGCACGCAGCGTGCTCATAAAGTGCTCTTAATTGCTTATCTGTTACGTATCCGGTGAAAACCATTCTTTCATGCATGAGGATTGGACCACGATAGATACTACGATCAGCGGATCCAACTACAACAAAACGAAAATTCTTATCTTGGAGCAGTGCCGCTGCCTGTGCTACGGAAGCAAAATTCTTATTTGCCTGCTGCGACCCGACACACAAAATATAAGGATTTCCATCATTGAGTCCATATTTATCGAGGATGGAAGGATCAGCTGGCTCTCGCAGAATATGATTGCCGGACTGATATATGACCCGTATCTTTTCCTTCGGAATACCGCAGATGCTGATGAGTTGGCGCATAGAAAACTTTGACACTGTCAAAATCAGGCGGGCGTTTCTACCGCTACGCCACATAAGAAGCTTGTGCCACATTCGGAATTTCCATGAGTATCCAGCAGGCGCAACATGAATGGAAGCATCGTGCAATGAAGTAACTTGATGCGAATGAAAAATTGGGGCAGGACCGCAAGGATTAAAGAGAAGGCCTGATCTAGCGATAAAAGGCAGTTCAAATTGCTCCCATGCATGACCGTGCAGCCAGGCACCTTGGATGATCCGGATATTTTTCAACGAAGGTATTGGTACTTTTCCTGGCGGTATAACCAAGAAAATCGGGAGACTTATTTCCGATTTAGACGAAGATATCTGTTCGTCCAATGCACGGACAATCTCGGAAGCAAATCGTTGGACACCAGTAGTTGGCTGTGTTAAATATCGCCCGTTGATGTAAATGGCTCGCATAGGTATATATGCAAGTATATTAGAGTCGATCTGCTGGGTGATTCACCCTTGGCCCGCATAAAGTCTAGATACTGCTGCTCGATCAAAAGAACCTACAATGAGATTGGCTTGTGGTTCCTTGAATCATCGGCGCAATCGGAGCGAACTTGATTTCGACGATCCGGCACTTTGACGATTTAATGATTCAGCCTCAACTTCGGCGTCCAGGTGAGTTGGAACCACCCGCTTACATTGTGCTGAGAGCCGGCCATGTAAGACGGAATCAGGAAACGCTCATATTGCGCGAAGGTCTGCACCGTCCAGTGGCGATTCAGTGCGATGGAGCTATTGAGGAAGCCGTCGGTGATAGTAGCGCCGCCGGGAAGAAATAGTGTTCCGCCTTTGTTCTGCCGATATCCCGCCTCGATCCTCGTTCGTCCCGAGAACCAATAACCGGCGCGGCTTTCAATCGCGCGCGCGTCGCGGCCAATGGCGTTGCCCAACATAAAACCCTTGTTGGTATTCGAGTCGAGGTATTGGTTGTTCATGAAGTAGTGCTGCCCGCCAAAATCCTTGAAGAGGCCGGTCGAACTCACCGCCTCGACGCGCAGATCCATGTGCGGCAGAAACGGCAATCGCGCGAAATAGATGCCGGGATTCCACACCGCACGCCGGGGCGCGGAGATCGGGCTTGGGTCATCATCCGAATATGCGTCGGCATACAGCGTCACCGCTTTGC
Organism: Acidobacteriales bacterium 59-55; assembly: GCA_001897435.1. Classification (GTDB taxonomy): domain Bacteria; phylum Acidobacteriota; class Terriglobia; order Terriglobales; family Acidobacteriaceae; genus Edaphobacter. The sequence continues at coordinate 453,837 of MKSV01000003.1, forward strand.
GCAGGAACGGCAGCTTGTAGCGGAAGTCGAAGCCGCTCTTGCGATCGCCGGGATCGTCGCGGTCTCCATAGCCTGCGCTTCCGCCGCCGCCGCCCGCTCCTCCACCAGTGGAGTTGAAGCTGAAGACGTTCTGCTTGAAGGTGTGCAGCGTAATCGGATGCCCTACGCCCCAGAAGACCGACCAGCGCGTGAAGCTGATCTCCAAATTGTCTCCGAGGTTGAAGTCGATCTTCTGCCCGTTGTACCAGGGACGAGCGGGGTAGGAATGTCCCGAGAGTTTGCCCAGCACGATGTCGAACCGGTATGTCCCCAGCGAAGGCAGCAGAGGCAATGGATGCGGGCGCGTCGAAACTGCTCGCAGGCTATAGGTCGGCTCGGCATTGCTGGAGAAGGCCAGCGGCCCCATCGTCGTGGGCCCCCAGTAGAGTTCCTGCTTGCCGAAGGTAATCGCATTGCCCGCAAATGCCATGCCGGCGTACAGTTCGATCGGCCGCTGACGATTGTATGCAGTTCGTGCAAGCACCGGCGCAATCGTCGGGTCATTTTCCTGCACACGGTCGAGAAGATTTTTTAGCCCGGTCATAGCCGCTGAGTCCGCAGGATTGCCGGGGCCGTGTTGCACTTCCTGGCGACTGTAGAAGAACAATCGACCATAGTGAGCGCGCAGGGAGTAGCCTGTGATGGCGCTGCTGCCTCGCCCCAGAGGGCGTCCGAAGTCATTCCACCATGTCTGGCCAAAGTGGAAGCTGTCCGCCAGCGCCGGACCTGCAATCGTGCCATAGCGCGCATAGACCGACTCCAGCGACAGTCCCTCATACGAGATCGGCTCGTCCGCCAGTTCGTGATCGAGATCGGTCATCAGCCGGCGCGCTTCTGCCAACAGTACGGGGCTGTACCGACCTTCGCGGTCGGCGAAGTCCTCCGCTTCTCGCAACTGGCGCAGGCACTCCTGGCGGCTCCACGGACGAATCGAGACGCTCTGGCTCGGTATCAGTCCCATCGAGCCCAGCCGCTCCAGTGCCGGATAGATCCAGCTATCCATGGGGACATTGGTGGAGCCGATGGTATCGGGATCGGGGTTGAATGGCTCTGGACGCCGGTTGCGAATCGGGTCGGGCGGCGGACGCCATGCATTGCGCTCTCGCGCCGACGTCGATTGCGGTGCCGCTGAAGCCTGCTGGGGCGCAGCTGCGGTTGCGGGTGCAGCAGAGGCCACGGGGGCAGCGGCCGCGGGGGGAGTCGCAGTATTTACCGGCGTCGGTGCGCTTGCCTGGCGGGCAGGCTTCGCTTCATAGTCCGCGGGTAGTGGCGGCGGATTGTATGGCGTCAGTTCGTAATCATGATGGGCGCGATAGACATAGCGCCCGATCAACCAGCCCGCGGCGCTTCCAATCAGAACGTCAGATGGGAAGTGATCTTCAGAGATGACGCGACTGACGCTCACTGCCGAAGCCAACCCATAGACCGCCAACCTTGGCAGCCAGCCCGGATACTCTTCTCCTACGACCGAAGCGATCGACCACGCCGCAATTGCGTGATTCGACGGAAAGGATGCGTCCGAGTAACTTGAACTGAAGAAATCTCCAGCAGCATTGTTGACCAGTGGGCGGTCGCGGCGAAATACCGCTTTGAGCGCGGCATTGACAGCCAGGCTGTTGACGGCCGCTTCGCCTGCCAGCAGGCCGGTCTCACGCGCCTGGGGAGCGTAGTTGAACAGGCTCCATACATATGTGCTGGCGGGAAGCGCGCCCAGCGCGAGCAGACCGCCTGTCGAAAATTTGCTGGCCTTATTCCTGGCGTCCGGATTGATATCGATGGCAGACGTCATCGTATGCTGATCGCTTCCGATCAGCAGCCCGGTCGTCACGCCCAGAGGAAGCAACCACTTGGCATCGATAGGGCGCAGCCGCAGCGGGCTCGTCCAGATCGCCTTCTGGTCCAGCACGAGGCGCTTGGGCATCCCCAGCAGCTCGACCTTTTCAGGCCTCGCACTCGCTGGTTGCAGACCGGCCTGCTGAGTCAGAGGAGAAGGTGGCGGCGCAGCCGAGTTCTGCGGCTGCGGAGCCTCCGGCAGCGACGGCAGCATCGCTTCCGAACCAATCGCCCGATCGGCATGGACCGCCCCACTCTGTCCGAAGCCGGGCTGCCCAGCCGACAGCAGAAGAGACGCCGCAAGGCATAGGCACCTTGTCGGTGCTCCGGGTGTCCCAAAGATGGGGAGACGATGGAACAACTTCGCGCTAAATATACTCAAACCTCTTACAAGAACTACGTTGTTCAGCCCAGGTTGACTGAACCTGCAACTGCCAGTGCCTTCATTCTATCGCCCTGACTGTGCATGGAAGAGGAAGAGATAGATTGATGGTGGCTGAAGAGTTACGTGCCAATAAAGAGAGCGGCTCGTCGCCCAACGCACTACCGGCCGCAACAAGAACGCCCCGCCTTTAAAACAAATAACGAGACGTTCTCGAAGCGTCTATCGACTGCTCAGTGCACCAATAATGTCGATTGCATCGTAGATGATCCGAGTCCGAGGATCGACAACCACTGCGTAGCCGTCGTAGTAGCCCCGCTGATAGCCATAGGGAACGGGCGGCAGCTCCTGAATCAGCACTGGGGGCATGGGTCGAAAGCGCTTCTGCCAGCCCGGCGGCAGAGTCCCGTTGCGGTAGTACTTTTTGCGCAGGCCGGGCGGCAGGTTCCTTGGCCCATCGTAGTAGCGGATGACATAGTCGCGGTCCTGGTCGCGGAAGTACCGCTTGTTCTGATGCTTGTATTTTCCCTTGCCGTGGCCATGTCCCTGGTCATCATCGTTGCCGTGACCGTAGCCATGTCCTTGGTCATCATCGTTACCATGACCATGACCGTGGCCGTGATTGCCACTGTTTCCCTGCGCGGCTGCCAGAGGTGTGGGGAGAGTGAAACAAGTCGCTGCGGATGCGAACAACAGTGTTGCGAAGCGTCGTCGATTCAAGATGCTCCTTTCGGGAGGTACTTCGCCTTTGATTCCGAATATGATTCTACGTGCCACGTTGCATTTTAATGCACACAGCTTTGATGCGGCCGGACGCGGAGATGTTGTGCCTGGTCGCCCCCGGTGGCAGGCAACGCCCCTGGGTTATTCAGGGGCATCGATTTGGCGAAGAGGCGGCTGACGCCGTCGGGTCCGGCACCAGCCGGGTCATATCGTAGGTAACTTTGCCGGAGGGACCACAGATGCGCGCAGCCAACGGCGTCGTCAGCTTCTCGTCGCCGATGACAACGGCCAGCGCGGCAGGAGTGAAACATTGGCTATGGGGATAGACCTCGCCGCTGACCCATCGGAGGCGCGATGTCAGCTCCGCTTCGGGCAGAATCGTGACAGGCCGAACGACGGGGTCGGGATGCATGCCGCGTGGGACCGCCCGGGTGATGGGAAGGGTCGTGCTGGCAGCATCGGTAAAGAGTATCTGCGGAAATCTCGCAACGGTACAGGCTGCGGGGCCGAGGTTTCTGAGCACAAGCAGAGTTCCGCTGTGGGACATGCCGTTGAAGTTGCCGTTTTCGTTATCGACGGCAAGAGAAAGCTGATCGGCAGCGCATGGTGCCGCGTGCGCAACAGCGACAGTTGCCCCAGCCAGGATGAAGATCAGGACGAAGGCCGGCACGGCGGGTAAAAATCTCATTTGAATGAGATGCCTCCGGGTGGGTTCAGCACCGGCCCGCGATTCGGCCTCTTTTCCCATCGAGGATAGTCGAGGCCAGCCGCGCGGTTGATGACCCACGCCTGCGCGGTCAACAGGATGACGGCAAGCTCGATGATGACCAGGTACTCCACCCTGGTCAGGATTCCCAGCGAGACGATCAGCGTCGTCGCGCCGGCCGGGGGATGGCTCACCTTAAGCATCACCATCACCGCCCCGGTGGCCGCCAGCGACAGCGCAGCCGCCATCGCCTCGCGCCACGTGACCTCCGAGAGAGCAGCGGTGACAAAGCCATGGCTACCCATTGCGACATAAGCGGCGTATCCGCAGATCAGCCCGATCCCGTGGCCCAGAATCGCATGGCGCGGGCTTGACGACCGCCCCATCGGCGCAAAGAAGAATAGATACGCCGTTGGCCCCAGCGATGGAAAGACAAATGGACTGCCCGTCACCACGGCCAGCAGCGACAGCAGCATGATGGTAAAAAAGCTGTTCAGAAACACATAGGCCGCCCACACCATCCGCGGCGGCAGATGTTTCAATAGCCAGCGGAGTCGTGCGCGGCGCACCAGTTCGGCCACCTTTTGAACGGCATCGCGCTCTTCCTGGACAAACCATGCTTCGTTCATGCGCCACCCCGTTCATAACGAGTGCTCAAATATTCGGCAACAGGTCGAAGTATTCGTCGTCCTCATTCGACCCTCCTTCGCCCTTGCCTACCGACTCGATCGACGCGACGAACTCGACCCTCTCGATCCACTTCACCATCTTGTAGCCGAGCTGGTTCTCCACCCGCAGCCGTAGCGGCGCTCCATAGACCCCGGTCAGCGGCGCTCCGTTCATATCGAAGGCCAGCATGGCCTGCGGCTTCATCGCGTTGCTCATGTTCTGCGTGTCATAGTAGGTACCGCCGTAGAGCGAGTCGCCGAAAGAATAGAAAACCAGAACCCGCGCCCCCGGTTTCGGCTTGACGTGCTCGATCAGCTTTCTCAGAGACAGCCCATGCCACTCCGCGATGCCAGACCAGCCCTGGATGCAGTGGTGCATCGTAATCGATTCCGATGCCTCGAGCGCACGCATCTCGTCGAGCGACAGCTCCACCGGATTCTCCACCATCCCGCCGACCTTCAGCCGGAAGTCCTTGAAGCCGTTGGCCTCCATCTGCTTCCAGTCTTCCCGGTCGGGCATCTTGCCGTTGGGCCAGAAGTGCGGCGATATCTGCTCGCGTGTATAAGTCTGCTGCGGAATCAGCCGGTCCAGCGTAATCAGGCGGACCGGTTCCGTCACCGCGCGCTGCGCATGTTGCAGACCGCGCGGAAAATACCACGAGATATAGTGCGCCGCAATCCAGGTGAATACGACGATCGCAAGCCCGATCAGGCCCAGCACCAGCCCCGTCCACTGCATATTGTCCACGCCCAGCACAATGTGGTTCATGTTGCGCCGCAGACCCGTCATTGCGATCAACGTCACATGCACGACGACGAAACACGCGAAGCCCACCAGCATCAGGAAGTGGATCGAGCGGGCACACTGGCGGCCTCCGAAGAACTTCGCATAGCGCGGCCACCGGTTCACCAGCGCGGGAGACATCGCCATCCCGGTCAGGATGGAGAGCGGAGCCATCACGAACACCGTTGCGAAGTAGGCAAGCTGCTGCAACGCGTTGTAGCCGTAGAACCCGTTCGGCTCCGGCGGGAAGTGAAAGTTCGCGTAATGGACAAAGGTGTTCCACGCGTTCACGAATACCCCGGTTGACGTCGGCACCAGGCGCAGCCACTGGTCGCTGGTCAGCAGACCGGAGACAAAGAGCATCCCGGTCAGAACGAAGCCGTACACCGTGATGAAGTGCCATGCCCGGGCGACGCCCACGGTATGCCGATAGCCCGGCGTCGACACGATGGGCGAGATGTATCGCGCGTCCTGCTTCGCCGTCCATACCTGGTCCTTCGGCACCCGCAGCGGCGTGAACCGCAGCCACTCGCTGCCCGGCGTGCAGTGGTCGTTCAGGTACAGGCGCGGATGGTCCATCAGGATCGAAAGCCCGCTGCGCATCAGCATGAAGAGAAAGATCATGTTGAAGAAGTGCGTCCAGCGGACCCAGACTGGAAAGCCGTGAGGCCCGCTCATCGCACCCTCGATCGATGCCGTCGACGGTTCAATATACGGCATCCCGAACACTGCCACCTGTACCCACGCCAGAACAACCGGCACCAGGACCAGCAAAATCAGAATGGCCAGGACGGAAGGCCGAATCCAGATACGGAACCGTCGATCCGGCGGATAGTGAACGGCACGATGGGCATCATCAAATGGAATCATTTCAGCACCTCAGTGAGAAACGACGGCAAGACATGCGATCCTCGCCTGACGCGATAAGGCTAGCACTTTGAACCTTTTCCTGTTCTCCTGCGTGCGAATAACGAATCCGTCGTGAGCGCTCTTGCTCCACCCCTTATACTTCCCTCTATGGACCGGCTCTGGACGCCCTGGCGCTACAACTACATTACCCGGGCAGACCCGCAGGCCCGAACCGGCGTCCCTCCTGCCCTCTCGGCATGGCCCGAGGCGGAAGATAAGCACTGCGTCTTCTGCAATATGATCGCCGCCACCGACTATGCCATCGCCCATGGCATGACCCGCGAGGCAGCCGAGCAGGCGGCCCACATCGTTCATCGCGGCCCGCTCTGCTTCGTCTGCCTCAACGCATATCCCTATTCCACCGGCCACGTCCTCATCCTGCCCTACGAGCACGTCGACTCGCTCGCCGCGCTCTCGCCCGATGCGGCTCAGGAGATGATCCTTACCGCCCAGCGCATCGAGCGCTGCCTCCGCCAGGTCTACCATCCCGACGGCCTCAACCTCGGCCTCAACCTCGGCGAGTCCGCCGGCGCCGGAGTCGCCGGCCACATCCACCTCCACGCCCTTCCCCGGTGGAGCGGTGACACCAACTTTATGACCATCACCGCCGAGACGCGCGTCCTTCCCGAGACCCTCGACGTCACCTGGTCCAAACTCCGCGAGGCCTTTTCCACAGGAACATCTTCCCTGCCCGGTTCGGCATCCAACTAGTTATAATTCGACCGGCGATAACTTCGCCACATCGAGGGAACAATGTCCATCCTTCAAACCTCCCCCGCTTCGTTGAGGGCAGGCTCCCCGGTGATCAACCAACACCGCGGCAGCTTGACGCCTCAATCCCGTCCTTACCTCGTCACAGGCTCCAAGCGAACGTCCTCGCCATCGGCATTAACACAGCAATGCCTTTCACTTTTTCCCCACGAGTCCGAAGACGCGCGCCTTACTGGCTGCACGCGCTCGCTCTATCGCCGCTTGCTGGCTCTCAATCTCCCCGGTCCTCTCACCCGCATTCAGGCCTATTCGGAGACAACCATCCTTAGCGTCACCATCGATTCGAAGATAGCCTGAGCAATCCACTTATCAAGCATCAAGACCCTGCCGGGTGGCAGGGTCTTTTCTGTTAGTTATCAGTTAATTAATCAATACGTCACGTCACTCCGACTGATCAGACCGCCTGCCATTCCCATCCGCCCTCTCGCCCTCAATCTGACTATGGGATCGATGCTCGCGCGTGGCCTCAAAGCTGGTGATCTTCCATTGCCCGGTCGACAGACGGTGGTAAACCCTTGTATACCTGTACATTCCTCTCACGGAGATGCCATCGTTGGTCCCCTCTACCCGTGCTCGTGAGGTCACGATGGCGACCGCTCCCACCAGCTTCACCTTCATGTCGCTCAGCTCGATCCGGGTCAGCATCATCCTGCGATCGGCGACCCGGCGCAGTTGCTGCGCCTTCGTATCCACCTCGCCCGTCATCGAGATGCCGATGTAGTCGTCGGAGAGCATCTTGTCCATCGTCGCTATATCGCCCGCAAGCTGTGCCACCCGCCACTGCTCTTCGAGCGCCTCGACCTGGTGCTTCGAGTCCGGGCTCTTCGCGACAGGCCCGGAAATCGCAAAGGCCGCTACACTCGCCACCCCGGAAAACAGGATCGCCAACACGACGACGGAAGTTCTGCAACTGGAGCGAATTGGCTGGCCGTGGAACGTCATAACGCGTACCGGATACTAATCTGCTTTGCGGACGTAGTCAAAATATCTTTCGTCACCTTCGCCACGGACCAACCTGTCCCCAAACTCTAAAAACTTCATCTCGACCGGAGACGTGCGGTCTTATCGCGCGGCGCAGCGGAGAGACCTCTGTATTTCGCTCTTACCTTGCCCCTGCCTCGGTCATGCCCCATTAACCCTGCCGCAGTTTTTAGACTTTCTCTCACCCTCACAAGTATCCGGCGCACGACAAACGCCCTCCCGAAAAGGGAGAGCGTCGGTGTTGTCACTCATCGCGCTGTAGCTGTCAGCAGACGGCCGTCAGATTCTCCACCTGACGCTCGCGCATCCTCTGGTAAAGCCCGCCAATCGCATACTGGTGAAAGTGCGGCGTCGTTCGGTGATACTCCAGCGCCGCCTCGTCCGCATATTGCTCATAGATCAGCACCGTGCCCAGATCGCCCTCAAGAAAATGGGCGATATAGCTCACACAACCCGGCTCCTCTCGCGAAGCCAGCGTTAGTTGGCGCAGCATCTCTGTAATCTCCGCATGTTCATCCTGGGCAAATGTCAACCGTACCGTAAAGCTCAACATATCGCAGCTCCTATGCCTTCAATGCCTCTTCGAATCCGGCAATCGTCATGGTCTGATCGCGATCCGGCCCGGTTGAAACCATGCCGATCTTCGCGCCAGACTCCTTCTCGATGAAGTGCAGATAATCCTGCGCCAGTTTCGGCAGTTTGTCGAACTCCGTAATCCCCTCGGTCGACGCCTTCCACCCCTTCAGCTTCGTATAGATCGGCTGAATCGACTCGAAACCCCGCATATCCGCCGGAATCACGTCCGTCACCTTGCCGTCGATCTTGTAGCCGGTGCACACCGGAATCTCGGCACACTCGTCCATCACGTCCATCTTGGTGACGACCAGCCACTCCGTTCCATTAATCATGTTGCTGTACCGCAGCAGCGGCAGGTCCAGCCAGCCGCAGCGCCGCGGACGGCCCGTCACCGCGCCGTACTCCTGCCCGCGCGCCCGCAGCAGGTCCGCCGAATCGTCATGAATCTCGGTCGGGAACGGACCTTCGCCCACCCGCGTCACGTAGGCCTTGGTCACACCGATCACGGTGCCGATCTGCGTCGGCCCAACTCCCGTCCCGGTCACCGCACCGCCCGCCGTAGCCGACGACGACGTCACAAACGGATACGTCCCATGGTCGATATCGAGCAGCGCCCCCTGCGCCCCCTCGAACATCACCTTCTCGCCGTTGCGAAGAGCGTCATTCAGCAGAACCGCCGTATCCGTCACAAACGGGGCGATTTGCTCCGCCGCCCGCGCATACTCCTCGTACATCGTCTTCGGATCGAGCGGCTCGGTCCCGAACAGCGCATGGGCGATGGTGTTCTTCTCGTGGCAGGCGTTCTCGATATGCGTCCTTAGCAGCGCCGAGTTCAGCAGATCGACCACCCGCAGCCCGCTGCGGTGCATCTTGTCCTCATACGCCGGCCCGATTCCCCGGCTGGTCGTCCCGATCTTGGTCCGCCCCGGGGCGTTCTCCGCCGCCAGTTCGATCATCCGGTGATAGGGCAGAATGACCTGCGCGCGGTTCGACACAAAGAGCTGGCCATCGACCGGCAGCCCGGCGTCTTTCAGCTTCTTGACTTCATTCAGAAACGCCATCGGATCGAGCACGACGCCATTGCCGATCACGCCCTTGCACTCGGGCCGCAGCACGCCGCACGGAATCAGTTGCAGCACGAACTTCTTGCCCTTGATGATGACCGTGTGCCCGGCGTTATGACCGCCCGCATACCGCGCCACCACGGAGAATTTCTCCGAAAGCACGTCGACGATCTTGCCTTTGCCTTCATCGCCCCACTGGGCACCCAAAATAACCGCTGATTTGCGTTGACTCACGAGGACTCTGTTCTCCAAAGGATATTGGTTGGCCGGAAAGGCGCACATCGCACAAGCGAACGCGCTTCCCCTCCATCATATCGTGTCTTGTCCCGTTCCCGTCCGCGCCGGATTCCCAACGAGGACTACACTGTTGCCGAGGTGTTCAGAATGAGTAATCAGTGGATAAATCGTGTGGGCACGATTCGGGGCTGGTTATACGCAGCGGCTCTGATCGCGATAGGAATTATCTGGCTGGTACGGCGCTAGAGCTGCGAGTCTTAAATGCTTCTCGACTGAGGCCGCGCAGCAACGAAATCAACCGGAAGATATGGCAGAATAAGCGCGAGAGCCCGGAGGCGCACATGCCTGCAACCGTCAATCGCCAAACGGTGGATCTGTCGCAGTTTCCCGACCTCGTCGTCATCTATCTGGGGATGCGAGTCAATCGTCTGACCGGCCTGAAGACGCTGGCGGGATTTGGGCCGAAGATCGCCGCCTCCGCGGCCGCCGAACCCGAGGGGCTGCTCCTGCATGAAAACATCATCTACTCGCTGTTCCCCATGAATATCGGGATGCGGCAGTACTGGCGCGATCTGCCATCGCTGCTGTCGTGGACCCGCTCCGAGCCGCACCGCGAGTGGTGGAAGAGCTTCCTTCGCAACTCCGGAGGCACCGGATTCTGGCATGAAACCTATCTGATGCAGGGCGGGATGGAGGCAATCTACGACGATGTCGCAAAGCCCCTTGGATTTATGCGCTTTGCTCCCGTCAAGGCCGCACGCGGAGGCATGTTCGGCGCCTCCCATCGCGTCGCCAGGCCGCCTGAAGGAGAGCCAGCCGTCAGCGAAGAAACCCTGTACGGACCATAGTGGCCGTCGTTTCATTTTTGAGGAACGCCAAAAGGGGAAAATGCCATAAACTGGCACGTCTTCCAGATCACTCATCTTTATGCCCTCAACTCGATCCCTCTACGGCTTTGCCATCTTTCTCTCGGCGTTTCTCCTCTTTCTGGTTGAGCCTATGTCGGCCAAGCAACTGCTGCCCGCGCTCGGCGGCTCTTCCGCGGTCTGGCTCACCTGCCTGGTCTTCTTCCAACTCACGCTGCTGCTCGGCTACATCTACGCGCACTGGCTGACCCGCCATCCCTTCGACCGCCGCCGACAACTGCTCTATCTCGCGCTGCTCGCCATCGCCATCGTCGCGCTGGCTGCACAGAGACTGATCCGGCCTGACCTCAGCCGCGGCTCCTCCCATCCTGTCACCACCATCTTCCTCGACCTCACACTCACCATCGGCCTTCCCTTCCTTCTGCTCGGATCGACCAGTCCTCTGCTCCAGATCTGGCTCTTCCGCAGGCAGGGAGGGCATGTTCCCTACCGCCTCTTCGCGCTCTCGAATGCCGGCTCCCTGCTTGCCCTCATCGCCTACCCCATCCTGGTCGAGCCTCACCTGCCCCTGAGAATGCAACGCCTCTTCTGGGCTGCCGGATTCGTAGTGTACGCAGTTCTCTGTGCCGTTCTCTCAAGACAGGTCCCGGCCACGAGCCAGCCCGCTCTGCCGGAACTCCCTGTCAGCGATCACCCCCCAGCTTCAGCCTCCGCAAAGTGGCTCTGGTTCCTTCTGCCCATGGCCGCTGCCATGCAATTGAGCGCTGTCACCAGCCACATCACCAGCAACATCGCCGCGATTCCCCTGCTCTGGATCCTCCCTCTCGCCGTCTACCTCATCACCTTTATCCTCGCCTTCGAGTTCCCCCGCCTCTACCGCCGCAGCATCCTCGTCCGCCTGCTGGTCGTCATGCTGGCCAGCCTGGGCTATGCCATCTCCAAGATCGACAGCAGCTTCCCCATCGGCATCGCCATTCTCTTCTTCCTCTTCGAGTGCTTCGTCGCCTGCCTCTTCTGCCATGCCGAGGCCTACGCGCTGCGCCCTCGGCGGCCGTCCGAAACCACGCTCTTCTACCTGCTCGTAGCCGCCGGCGGAGTCACCGGAACCTTCTTCATCGGCATCGCCAGTCCGCTGATCTTCGCGGCGAACTACGATCTCTCCATCACCTTTCTGGTGACCGCCCTGCTCGCGCTCGCCGTCACCTGGCCCTACGGCTGGGGCCAGCGCCTGCTCTGGTCCACCGGCTGCATCCTGATGCTCTATCTGAACTTCGCCCTGCACAACGCCTACGCCAACGACACCCTGATGATGAACCGCAACTTCTACGGCAGCCTCCGCGTCAAGCAGGAAGTGACCAAGGAAGGGCAGCCTCTCCGGCTGCTTCTCAACGGGACCATCCAGCACGGCACCCAGATCTTCAGCCCCGGCCTCACCCGCACTCCTACGACCTACTACGCCAGAGACTCGGGCATCGGCCTCGCCCTGGCCAACTGCTGCGCCGACCGCCCCCGCAATATCGGCGTCGTCGGCCTCGGCGCCGGAACTCTAGCCGCCTACGGCGAACCCGGCGACCGCATCCGCTTCTACGAGATCAATCCGCACGTCCTGCCCATCGCCCGCAACCTCTTCACCTACCTCCGCGACTCGCACGCCCGCATCACCGTAGCCGAGGGCGACGCCCGCGCCTCGCTCGCACACGAAGCGCCACAAGGCTTCGACGTGCTCGCCGTCGATGCCTTCTCGGGCGACGCCATCCCCATCCATCTCCTTACCACCGAAGCACTGACGCTCTACCGCAAGCACCTTGCCCCGAACGGCATCCTGGCCTTCCACGTCTCCAACCAGTACCTCAACCTCGCCCCCGAGGTCGCCCGACTGGCCGCCGCCGCTCACATGCAGGCCAGGCTCTTCGACACCCCCTCGGTCGATAGCCGGGGAGAATTCCGGTCCACCTGGGTCCTGCTCACCGACAGCCCCACCTTCTTCGCTCTCCCCGAAATCTCGGCAGTAGCCACCCCCATCGACCCCATCCCCGGCCTCCGCGCCTGGACCGACGACTACTCCAGCCTGTTGCCCATCTTCCAGCCCAGCGGTCACTAGCGCAGGGCAGATAGTGGCGCAATCGCGCTATTTCGCTGTTGCCTTAGAGAGGGTGCCGAGATATTTTCCGTATACTTCTTATCAGTCTTGACAGCGGTATAGTGTATATATACGCTTTACGGATGCTTTACTTTCTTGTACCAACTGCACCAATGGAGCAAAACGGCTAAGCGATGATCCGGTCTTTTCGACACAAAGGTTTGGAGCGATTTTTCAGAACTGGCTCCAAATCGGGGATCAATGCCACGTTTGCTTCACGATTGACGAAGCAACTCTCAACCCTCGATGCAGCAAATGATGTTCAGCAAATGAGCCTCCCGGGTTGGAAGCTGCATTCCTTGCAGGGCGAATTAGCCGGTTACTGGGCCGTCACCGTCAGTGGGAATTGGCGGCTGACGTTTCGGTTTATTGGCGAGGACGCTGAAGTAGTTGATCTGCAGGATTACCACTAACCCGGGGGGCAGTTTCCGACCCGTAACTCAAAGCAGGAGCACCACCATGCCTATGTTCAACGCAGCCCACCCCGGTACCATCATTCGCGAGTGGATGGGCGAAGATATCACCGTTGCGGCTCTGGCCAGGCACCTGAGAGTCACGAGGCCAATGCTGTCGAACATCCTCAACGGCAAGGCAGGCGTCTCCGCGGCAATGGCGGTCAAGCTCTCCGAAGCATTCCCGGCGACTGACGCGCGTTTCTGGGTCACCCTGCAAGCAAACCACGAGCTCTCGAAGGCACTCCGCGAAAAGCGCAAGCCAATTGCCCCCGTGCGAACTGCGGCTTAGCCTCATCAGGCTTTCCTCTGTCAAAACCCACCCACCTATACTTCAGAGAACTATGCCTGAACTGCCCGAAGTAGAGACCATCGCCAACGGAGTCCACGATCGCATCCACGGCCGGACCATCCGCTCCGTTTGGACCAGCAACAAGCCGCAGACCTTCAAGACCCCGCCCGACCAGATCGCCGAAGCCCTCACCGGCAGCCGCGTCGACCGCGTCCACCGCGTCGGCAAAACCATCGTCGTCGACCTTAGCCGCCGCCGCAAGACGATGCAGTTCCTCATCCACCTCGGCATGACCGGACGCCTGCTTGTCTCGACCCCCGATACCCCCATCCCACCGCACACCCACGCCATCCTTACTCTCAGCGGCGGCTCCGGCGGAATTAAAGAATTGCGGTTTGTCGACGCCCGCCGCTTCGGCCGCCTCTCCATCACCGAGACGGCCTATGAAGGACCCGGAAGCGAGCCCCTGACGATCTCGCTTGAAGACTTCATCGTCCTCTTCCATCACCGCAAGACCCCCATCAAGGCGGCGCTGCTCAACCAGTCGCTGCTACACGGTGTAGGCAACATCTACGCCGACGAGAGCCTCTTCCGCGCCGGCATCCGCCCTCGCCGCCAGGTTGGACGCCTTACTCGCGCCGAACTCGGCCGTCTCCGTACGGCTTTAGTCGAAGTCATCCGGCACGCCATTGAGCTTGGCGGCTCCTCTGTCTCCGACTATGTGGACGCCGACGGCGTTCGCGGCTTCTTCCAGCTCGAGCACCGCGTCTACCTGCGCACCGGCGAGCCCTGCCTCGTCTGTGGAACCCCCATCCAGCGCATCGTGATCGGTGGCCGCGGCACCCACTTCTGCTCCCGCTGCCAGAAATAGCCGGGCCAAGCCAAAATCCCTACCGCCCCACCGCCTGCTCCGCCGTAATCGCCCCGCCGATCACGCGCAGCAAGGGATCGTCTTCGACGATCTCCAATGCATAGTTCTGCAACGAGCTCATCTTCACCATCTGCTGTAGATAATCCCGCAGCATCCCCATATCCAGAAACCTCACGTTGAAACCGGTAAAAAAGAACCGGCCCGGCCCGGCCATGTGAATCGACGACGCCGTGGCGGCGGCCAGCGCCTTGTGCCATAGTCGCTTGAACTCAACGCATTTTGCCACGCCCGTCTTCGCCGCCTCGAAGACCTCTTCCGGCTCCATATCGAGAAACCGCAGCCGCATTGCCCGATGACCCATGATGCCTTCCATGTGACCGCGCCCGCCGCAGCCGCAGTAGCTCTCCTTCTCGTCGATCGTCACCACCGTATGGCCGCCCTCCCACACCCCCGGCATAAACGGATAGCGCCCGTACCCAATTCCCCAACCCAGCGTCCATACGCGAATCGTGCTGTCCAGCCGCCCATGCGCCGAGGCCAGTCCAGCCGCCGTTGCATCGGCGTCATTGACCACGGTTACGGGAACCTCCAGATCGTGGTTGCGCAACTGCGTCTCCAGCAGCGTCTCGATCCGCGCTCCCTTCAACTGCGGCAGGTTGGGAGACTCCTCCACCACGCCATTTTTAATCAGCCCCGGCAGCGACACCCCGACCGCCGAAACCCCCTCCGTGCCGGCCGCCGCCTGCACCGCCTGTTCGCAGAGCGTTCGGACCAGCTCTTCCGTCGGCATCTCCACCAGCGCATATTTATCGTCTTCGCGCTCGGGGAACCTCCGCAGCTCTCCGGCCAGCTTATGGTCGACCACCAGCCCGGCAGACAATCGCTCCGAAACCGCTACGCCAACAATCTTTGCCATCTTCTGCCCGCCTCATCCAGGGTGCCCGCGCCTACTCGAACTTGCTGACGCGATTGAGCCCATTGAACGCCGCCACTTTATAACACTCCGCCAATGTGGGGTAATTGAACACCGTATCGACGAAATACTCCAGCTTGCCGCCAAGCGCCATCACCGCCTGACCGATGTGCAGCAGTTCGCTCGCGCCCTCGCCGATGATATGCACGCCGAGGATCGAATGGTCCATGCGATGGAAGATGATCTTCAGCCGCCCGGTCGTATCGCCGCGAATCTGGCCGCGCGCGATCTCGCGATAGTAAGCCACGCCCACCTCGTAGGGAACATCCTCCTCGGTCAACTGCTCCTCGGTCTTGCCTATAAAGCTGATCTCGGGAATCGTATAGATACCGTAGGGATAAAGGCTGGGATTCGACAGCACCTGCTCGTCGCCGAAGGCCCGCGCCGCCGCGATCCTGCCCTGCTCCATCGAGACCGAGGCCAGCGACGGAAACCCGATCACGTCGCCTCCGGCAAAGATGGTGGGCACCTTGGTGCGAAAGTCCTTGTCCACCGGGATGCGCCCGCGCGAATCGGCCTCGACTCCGACCGCGGCAAGGTTCAACTCGTCCACGTTGCCCTGGCGGCCGACGGCATAGAGCAGAGCATCGCCCTGGACCTTCTTCTTGCTCTCGAGGTTGGCGACCACGGTGCCGTCCGGCATCTCCTCGACCGACTGCACCTCTTCGTTGAGTCGCATCGTCACCCGCGTATCGCGCAGGTGATAGCTCAGCGCCTCGACGATCTCCTGGTCGGCGAACTCGAGCAGCCGCGGCCTGCGTTCGATCAGCGTGACGCGCACGCCGAGCGCCGAGAACATGCAGGTGTACTCCACCCCGATAACGCCCGCGCCCACCACGATCAACGTCTTGGGTAGGTCCACCATCTCCAGTACCTGGTCGCTATTGATGATGCTGTGCCCGTTGATCGGCACCTTGGGCGACGAGGCCGGCTTGGTGCCGGTCGCGATCAGAAAGTTCTTCGCCTCGTAGATCGACGAGCCGTGCGAGTTGGTCACCTTAAGATGGCTCGTATCCTCAAAGCTCGCCACCCCGATCAGCGTCTCGATGTTGTTGCGCGAGAGCTGCGCCGCAGTCACGTCCACCTCGGTCTTGATGACGTGCTGCACCCGGAAGGCGAGGTCCGCCATGGTGATGCGTTCCTTCACCCGGTAGTTCATCCCATAGATGGACTTATAGTTATAGCCGGAGAGGTGCAGCACGGCCTCGCGCATGGTCTTCGACGGAATGGTGCCCGTGTTGATGCAGGCTCCGCCCACCATCTCGCGCATCTCCACCAGCGCGACCTTCTTGCCCAGCTTGGACGCATAGATCGCCGCCCGCGTCCCCGCCGGACCGGACCCAATCACGATCAGATCGTAAACACTGCTCATATACACAAACTCATCGACAACATGCTGACAGATGCTTATCCATCGGCGCCTCAGACCCGACGTTCAGGCCCGCGCGATGAATAAAGTTCCTTGTCCGGTTATAGCAATTCTCCTGTAGGTGTATTAGGGAGGCTTCAGAGTCTTGGCCGTTTTCTCTCAAGGAAAACGGCACTCCTCAGAATTTTCCACTTCACAGCAACAGGAGAATTGCTCTAGCGGCCCCCAACTCATGCTTCGACTTCGGACAGGCCGGTTTCGCTAAGACATAAACGTTCCAGTGCCTAACCTACCACAACGACATCAACATGTTACGCTCCCGCGTCCTTCGGTTCACCCTCAAAACCTCTATTGACCTACACTTACAGCGTGCGCCGCTACGCCATTACCGACCGCTCCCTCTTTCAAGCCGCCGAACCCCGGGTGCCCCATGTCCCGGCTCTGGGACATGGGTTTCCACGCCCCTCCGAGCAGAACTCCACCTACCGCGAAGGACAGGAGATACAACTCTCCGCCCTCCTCCACCGGACCGCGCTCTGGGCTGCCGACGGCATCGACTACATCCAGATCCGCGAAAAAGACCTGCCCGCTTCCATATTGGCGGCCCTCGCCCGCCGCATCCTCGAAGCCCTCCGCGACACCCGGACAAAGCTCCTCATCAACTCTCGCGCCGATGTGGCCATCGCCACCGCCGCCCATGGAGTCCACCTGACCGCCGCTCCCGGCCAGCTCACGCCCGCACAGGTCCGCGAGCTCTACGCCGCCGCCCGGCTGCCGTCGCCGATCGTCTCCGTCTCCTGCCACACGCTTGCCGAAGTCGAGCAGGCACGGCAGGGTGCAGACCTGATCCTCTTCGCGCCCGTCTTCGGGAAATCCATAGCAGGAAAGCTCGTCACCCCCGGCCAGGGGCTCGAAGCCCTTCGCTCCATCTGCCTCGCCGCCGACCCAACCCCGGTCTACGCCCTGGGAGGCGTCACTCCGGAGAACGCCTCCGGTTGCCTCAAAGCCGGAGCCGCTGGAATAGCCGGCATCCGTTTTTTTCATAATCTTTGAAACCCTTCTGCGAAAAACAGGATCGAATCACAAAACTCACCAACTTTTACTCGACCGGAAATGACAAGGAGATGCAAAATGGCCAACTCAGCGGAGACCTCCTCCACCGCAGACCGCGAACTCGTCATCACCCGCCTCATCGACGCTCCCCGCGAAAAGCTCTTCCGCGCCTGGACCGAGCCCGAACTTATCAAGCAATGGTTTGCGCCGCAGCCACTCACAACGACGGTTGAGGAGATCGATGTCCGTCCCGGAGGGTCACATCGGATGGTCATGCGCGACCCCGAGGGTAAGGAGTACCCCGTCCGTGGCGTTTATCTCGAAGTCATCCAAAACGAGCGCCTCGTCTTCACTGACGCCTACACCAGCGCCTGGCAGCCTTCGGAAAAGCCGTTCATGACCGTGGTTCTGACCTTCGACGATGAAGGTGGAAAGACCCGCTACACCGCGCGCGCGCTCCATTGGACCGTTGCCGACTGCGAGGCGCACGAGAAGATGGGCTTCCACGAAGGCTGGGGTAAATGCACCGACCAGCTCGCCGCTCTCGTCGCCAGGCTCTGACCCGATCAGGCGAAGCTGGCGCGCTTGACCTTCTGGCGGAAGTCTTCGCCCTGCATCTCGACGACGACGCACATCTCCTGCAACCGCGACCGCATCCGCTCGCCGATGCGGTCGCCAAGCGTCTCCTCGCGCACCGATGCGCGTGTGCCCGTCTCCAGGCCGAGCGGGGCGGCGTTGGCGTAGTTCGTGGTGATGATGGTGGTGCGGCGGTCGTTGTAGCGCGTATTCAGAATATGGGCGACGGTGTCCCACACCCAGTCGGTCGGCTTCGATGCGCCAAGTTCATCCAGCACAAGGACTTCCGCCTCGAAGACCGGGGCAAGAATCTCCAGCTCGGTCGCCGCCACCTGCCGGTTGTAGCTGTTCTGCACCTGCTTGAGCAGATCGCGGTAGTCGAAGAAGAGTCCGGTCGCTCCGCGCTCTGTCACCAGAGCCTGCAATATCCCGACGGCAAGATGCGTCTTGCCGACGCCGATGGAGCCGGTCAGCAGGAGGCCCGTTCCCGCAGTCTCAACCGGATAGCCTTCAACGAACTTGCGCGCCCGCAGGTGCGCCGCGCCCAGCGTCCGATGCGAGGAGGGAAAGTTGGTCTCATAGCTCTCGAGCGAGCAATGCTCGTAGCGCCGGGGAATATGCGCCCGCTCCAGCATCCGCACCACCCGCCGCTGGACACGGCATGTGCAGTCGCGCACGAACTGCCTGCCGTCCTGCCGGACGACCTCGAGGCCGGAGCCCTCGCATATCGGACAAATCTCAATCATCGCCGTACCCTAGTATGGCAGCACCTGAATCGAATTGCCCCCTGTGCGAATCTGAACTAAACTGAGGAAAGCGCCCGCAGCCTCCAAAACAGAGGTCTGCCCGGCAATCGCGACAGGCATTCGATGTGACGTGAGCATACCGTTCGCAAGCGAACCGCGACCCGGCAAGCGCCAATCGGCACCAAAATCAGCCAAAGGATAGAACCATGCCAAAGCCAGGGATTCACCCCCAGTACGACACCATTACCGTCAAGTGCGCGTGCGGAAACCACTTCGAGACCCGCTCCACGCACAAGGGCGACATCGTCCTCGAAATCTGCTCCGCCTGCCACCCGTTCTTCACCGGCAAGCAGAAGCTGGTCGATACCGCGGGCCGCGTCGAGCGTTTCCGCCGCAAGTTCGCCAAATCGGACGCCGGCAAGGCGGAAGCCGCCGCGAAGTAAGCGGAGCCAATCAACCGAAGGCCTCCGCTCAGGCGGGGGCCTTTTTACGATAGGCGGAGCGGGTCGCATCCATGAACCTCCGACAACAACTCGCAGCAGATCTTGCCGGACGAATCTCCGGTTCGACCGCCGCTATCGACCGCGGACATGGCTGCCTGATGATCGACAACAGGATCTTTGCCTTCACCCGGCCTGATGAGAGCGCCGCCCTGAAGCTGCCGGAAGATCGCATCGCCGGGCTGCTCTATGTCGCGTCGCTGCCAAAAGACACCCGCCGCAAACCGGCAAAGAAATCATCAAAGAAAGCGGTAAAAAGGGTCACGAAGCGGAGATGAAGAAGCACTACACCCTCGAGCAGAAGCACTGGGACAACCCGGCGGACCACGCCATGCCCGAGCACGCCCGCGTCCCCGCCACGCTCACCATCGGCAATGTAAAGATCGCGCCTGCAACCGTGCTTGCGCCGATGGCTGGAGTGACGGACACGGTCTTTCGCCGCTTCATCAAGAACGCCAGCCAGTTCACGGCGGCCTCTGGAGCCGCGAGCTCCGAAAGCGTCAATGTAGACCAGACGACGACCAACCAGCAGTCCGGTTGCGGCCTCATCATGACCGAGTTCACTTCGGCGGATGGTCTTTCGCGCATGAGGGAGACCAAGCGCAAGCGCTACCTCACCTACTACGACGACGAGCACCCCATCTCGGCGCAGCTCTTCGGCTCGAATCCGGAGACGCTGGCCGATTCGGCGCGCATCGTCGAAGATGCCGGCTTCGATCTCGTCGACCTGAACCTCGGCTGCCCGGCCAAGCGCGTGGTCGCCTGCAACGGCGGCTCCGGCCTGCTGCGCGACCTGCCGCAGATCGAGAGGATATTCAAGGCCGTCCGCGCCGCCGTCACCATTCCCTTTACAGTCAAGTTCCGCATCGGCTGGAACGACGCCAACATCGTCTGCGTCGAGCTGGCAAAGCTCGCCGAGGACTGCGGCCTCAACGCCGCCGCGCTGCACGCCCGCACCCGCGAGGACGGCTACACCGGCCAGGCACGCTGGGAGTACATCGCCGCCGTGAAGGATGCCGTGAAGATTCCGGTCATCGGTAACGGCGACATCCGCACGCCCGAAGACGCCGCCGCCATGGTCGACGCCACCGGCTGCGACGCCGTCATGATCGGGCGCACCGCGCCGTCGAATCCCTGGATCTTCCGCCAGATTGCGCAGTACACCGCCTCCAAGGAGGCAACCGGCGTCGGCACCTACGACCAGCCGACGGACGAAGACCGCTACCGCATGATCCGCACCTACTTCCAGATGCTGGTCGACGAGATCGCTCTCGAAGAGCAGACCGAAGCTGCACGGGCTGCCGCGATTACTGCATCCGGCCAGATCGCCCGCGAGCAGCGCAACCGCGACTGTGTGGGCAAGATGAAGCAGTTCGCCAGTTGGTTTACGCACGGCGTTCCCGGCGGCTCGACGCTGCGCAAACAGATCTTCGACTCCAAAAACGGCGAGGCGGTCCTCAATGCCATCGAGCAGTTCTTCGAGCGCAATCGCGCGGCAGAGGAAGCGGGCGCAGAAGTTATACTCGCATAAACCATGACAAGGACTGTGAAATCGCCGCGGTGGGCCCGGTGCATGGCCGTGGCGGTTCTGTCCGGCCTCGGCACCGGCGTCGTCGCCATCATCGTGTCGAGCTTTCTCTTCTACGGCCACTATGCGCGTGAATTTCCCAACGACACCCAGAACCTGCTGAGCGCGCTCACCTCGGGCGTAGTGGTGGGCATTGGGGTCTGCGCGGTGGTCTCGGTCGCAGCCGCCGCGGTCTACCTTGTGCTCGATATGCGCGGCAAGAACAGCTCGTCCAATGAGGACACGACCGGAGTTTAAGCCATTTAAAATAATGAAGCCGTGGATCTGAGATCCACGGCTTCATTATTTAAACGATCCAGACCGGATTATTTGCCGAGTTCCACCAGCCGCACGCTGGCGATGGCCTCCACCTTACGCAGAGCCTCCAGCGCTGCGTTTGCCGCGCTCGCGCTGGGAACGTCGATCTGCACCACGGCCAGCGCCTGCCCCTGCGGGACGCGCTTGGAGCGGCTGGGACCGTTCGAGCGGCCGAGAGCAAAGTTGGCAATGTTGATCTGATGCTCGCCGAGGATGGTGCCGATACGGCCGACGACGCCGGGGACGTCGTGGTTGCGAATCGAAACCAGCGTACCGTGCAGCGGAGCCTCGATGTCGATGCCATCGTAGGTGAGCAGCCGGGGCGAGGTTCCATGGAGGACCGTTGCCGAAGCGCTGGACTCGCCGTCGGAGGAGTGAAGGGTGAGCTTGAGCACGCTGCCCGCGCCGCCGGCGGTGAACTCCTTCTTGTCCTCCTGGATGCGGACGCCGCGCTCGGCCGCGATCGTCGCCGCATTGATGCGGTTGGCGACGACCTCCTGCTCGTGATCGTCCTCCGAACCGGCGAAGATGCCGGCGATGGCGGCGTTGCGGATGAGATCGGTCTTGCCCTGCGCGATGCGCCCGGTGTAAGAGATCTGGATGTTTTCGAGATTGCCCGGCGTGGAGTGCGAGAGGAAGCGGCCGAGGCGCTCGGCCATCTCGATGTAGGGAGCGACCTCGATATACTCCTCGTGCGAGAGGCTGGGGAGGTTGACAGCGTTCTGCACGACACCCAGCTTGAGGTAGTCGCGCACCTGCATGGCGAGTTGGAGCCCGATGGCCTCCTGCGCCTCGTCGGTGGACCCGGCGATGTGCGGCGAGAGGATGACGTTGTCGAGTTCGCAGAACGGCGACTCCTTGAGCGGCTCCTTGCGGAAGACGTCGAGGGCGGCTCCGGCAACATGGCCCGACTTGAGCGCGTCGATCAGCGCCTCTTCGACGATAAGCTCGCCGCGGGCGCAGTTGACGATGCGGACGCCCTTCTTCATGATGGCCAGCGAGGTGGCGTTGATGAGGCCCTCGGTCTGCGAGGTGAGGCCGACGTGCAGGGTAAGGTAGTCGGACTCTTTGAAGATCTCGTCGAGGGGAACAAGGGTCACGTCGTTCTCGCGCGCGATCACCGGCGCGATGAACGGATCGTAGCCGATCAGGTTCATGCCGAAGGCCTTGGCGCGGCGGGCGACTTCGAGGCCGACGCGGCCCAGGCCGACGATGCCGAGCGTCTTGCCGCGCAGTTCGCGGCCCTGCAGCGACTTCTTCTCCCACTTGCCGTCGTGCATGGTGGCATTGGCGCGGGAGACGGAGCGGGCCATCGAAACCATAAGGCCCAGCGTAAGCTCGGCGACGGCGACGGCGTTGGCGCCCGGCGTATTCATGACGACGATGCCGCGATGGGTGGCGGCCGGGATGTCGATGTTGTCGACGCCTACACCGGCGCGGCCGACGACGCGGAGCTTCGGCGCGGACTCCAGCAGCTTGGCATCGACCTGAACGGCGGAGCGGACGACCAGGGCATCGGCGTCGGCCAATTCGGCGGCGAGGCCGTTCTTAATCTGGTCGTGGGTGACTACGTTCCAGCCCGGCTCCTGCTGGAAGACGGCAAGGGTGGCAGGAGAGACTTTTTCTGCGAGAACGATCTTCATGTTGCGGCGACTCCTCATGAGTGCGGGAAACGGTAGAGATGGCTCATTGCTACAGTGTGGGTGAGTTGCGGATGCCCTTCCGTGGAAGGGCATCCGGTGACGAAGGAGAAGGAGCTATTTCTGACTCACGGTGGGGTCTTCGGCGTAGGTCTTTTGCGCGGCGATCAGGCCGGTGCCGAAGGCGAGGTTCGGGAGCGGGAGTTTGGCGGCGATGGCTACCTGTTCGAGCGCGCCGATGACGGCGATCGTGTCCATGTAGTCGAAGAAGCCGATGTGAGCGATGCGGAACAGAGAGCCCTTCATCTCGCCCTGGCCGTCCGTGACGATGATGGCGAATTTGGAGCGGAGGCCCTTGACGATGGTGCCGGAATCAGTGCCCTCGGGCGCCATGATGGCAGTTGCGGCGCCAGCCTCGCGGCCCTTCGGAGCAAAGAGTTTGAAGCCCATCGCGGTGGCTGCGGCGCGGGTCATGGCAGCGCAGGTCTGGGCGTTGTCGACAAGCTTCTTGCGGCCTTCGACCAGATTGCCTTCGGCCTGCCCGGCGATGTAGTCGAGCGCCGCGCCCATGGCGGCGATGAGAGCGACGGAGGGCGTATAGGCGGACTCACCCTTGGCTGCGTTCTTGCGCTCCTTGCGGAGGTCGAAGTAGTAGCGCGGGTTGTAGCTGGCCTCCATGCGGTCCCAGGCGCGAGGGCTGACCGCGAGGTAGGAGAGGCCGGGGGGAATCATCAGGGCCTTCTGCGAGCCGCCGATCAGGACGTCGATACCCCAGGCGTCCATGTCGATGTGAGTGGTGCCGAGGCCGGTGATGCCGTCGACGACGAAGAGTGCTTCGGACTTTTCATCCTTGAGGAGCTGGCCGATGGCCTGGATGTCGTGGCTGACGCCGGTGGAAGATTCAGTAGCCTGAACAAAAACAACGCGGGTCTCGAGCTTAAGGGCAGCTTTGATCTGGTCGAGCGTAAAGGTGCTGCCGTAGGGAGCCTCAACGACGTCGACGTGGCAGCCGAAGGCCTGGGTGATGCCGGTCCAGCGTTCACCGAACTTTCCGGCGGTCAGGACGAGCACGCGGTCGCCAGGCGAGGTGAGGTTGGAGACGGAGGCTTCCATGGCTCCGGAGCCGGAGCTGGCGAGAACAAGAACATCGTTTTTGGTGCCGATGAAGTCCTTGAGCTGGGAAAGGACGCGGGTGAAGAGGGCGCGGAACTCAGCGGTGCGGTGGTGGATGTCGGCGGCCGCCATGGCAAACTGGGCGGCGGGAAGGAGGGGGGTCGGTCCAGGCGTGAAGAGGCGAGTTTTGCGGATCATGCTTATATTGTAGCGGCGACGGGTTGTATTGCGGTTTTTCTATAATGAAGTGTTTGGGCGTCAGGAGAGTGTGGAATGAGCATCGGCGAAAAGATTCAGACAGACATTGTGACAGCCATGAAGGCCCGCGACGAGCACAGGCTCACGACCCTGCGGATGGTAAAGAGCGCTCTGAAGAACAAGGAAATTGATAAACGCGAAGCGCTTACCGACGCCGAGGAATCACAGATTCTGACTACGCTGATCAAACAGCGCAAGGATTCGGCGGAGCAGTTCACCAAGGGCGATCGGCCGGAGCTGGCGGAAAAGGAGCAGCTTGAGATCGCCATGATCGAGGGCTATCTGCCCAAGGCCGCGAGCGAGGATGAGATTCGCGCGGTGGTCGCGGGCGCGATTGCGCATCTTTCGCAGGATGGCCACAAACCCGGACTGAAGGATATAGGAGCCGCCATGCGGGTGGTTCAGCAGCGGTTGCAGGCGAATGGCGTTCGAGCCGACGGCAAACTCGTAAGCGACATCGTAAAGGCTGAACTGGCGAAGTAAGAAGCAATCGCGTCTTGCCGATACTTCGGTAAAAGATGAGGGCAGCGTAAAAATACAGGGATCTCTCCACTCCGCTGCGCTCCGGTCGAGATGACGTGATTTGAGAGAGAGTCGCGATGACGTGCCTTCTACGTCCGACCACCACTAACCTACTTCCCAACACTCCTAACCTACGTCATCTCGACCGAAGGCGGCATCTTTAGCCGCAGCAGTGACCCCTGTATTTCGTCTTTTCCTATTGCTACTTCCTCGGCCAGGTGAAGGCGGTGCCCGCCATGATGGTGCGGCCTTGCAGTGGAACGCCGGGAACCTCCTGATAGCCGGTGTTACTGAGGTTCAGCAGACGCACATAGGGACGCAGGCGACCGGTGTTGCGGGCCAGCGAGATGTCCCATAGCGGATAGGCAGTGTGCGCGGTCTTTTGCGTAACGCCTACCTGTGTGCGGGCCGTGAACTGGCGAAAGACTCCCGGCAGATCTCCCGTCCAGGTAAAGACAGCATTCTGCGCGGCATAGTTGAAAGCGTACTCGGAGATGAGCCCCGCTGGCGGCGCCGTGGCGCGAACCGCGGTGTAACCGAGATCGACGCGCTGTGTGCCGGGAAGGCGCAGGCGAAGCCGGGCCTCCGCTCCGTTGTAGTTGAAGTTGCCGACGTTGGTGGCCTGCCAGGGGTCGGAGAGCGAGTACTTGGAGTAGTCGATGCCGTCCTTCTGGTGCAGGCTGAAGCCGGTCGCAGTCAAGGTAAGACGGCCGTTGGCGGGGGTCCAGTCGATGCCGCCCTCGTAGCTCCACGAGGACTCGGGCTTGAGATGGGGATTACCGATGGTGGTGGGGTCGGCGTAGTAGAGATCGAGGTAGGTGGGCAGGCGAAAGCCGTGTCCGGCGGAGGCGCGGAGGCGGATGGTATGGGTCAGGCTGAAGGCAGCGGCGACGTTGGGAGAGAAGATGGCGTCGCCGCCCGAGAAGATCTCTTCGCGCGCGCCGAGCGAGAACGAGAAGCGGCCCACCGACGGCAGCGAGAGATTGGCGTATCCGGAGCCCTGGTTACGAGCGTGGCGGCCGAGATTGGTGCTCTGGATGGCGTCGCCGTTCGCTTCGAGCCCGTAGGAGAGGGTGACATTGGCGGACAGCTTATCGACGCGGCGCAGGGCAGATTGCCACGCGGTGGTGGCGTGGTTGTTCTCGTAGATGCTGGGATCGTTTACGAAGAGGACGAACTGGTCGGTATGGCGACGATAGGCGAAGCTGGCGGCGGTGCGTGTCCCGAACTGCTGCTGAATAGAGGCAAACCAGCCCTTCGTGCGCTCCCACGAAGGGTAGGGGCCGTAGAACTGGTTGGCTCCGTAAGGACGGTCGCTGCCGGCAATGAGGATGTCCGTCGTGCCGGGCCTGAGGTTGAGCCAGGTCTCCGCGGAGATGGCGTTGGCGGCGTAGTTTCGGTCGGCCATGAAGCCGGCGGAGGTGTCGCGGCTGCCGCTGAGTTCGGCTGAGACGGGTTTGCCGGCGTATCCGGCGCGGAAGGACTGCTCCGTCGAGCTATAGTTGCCGCCTCCGGCCTTGGCGGTCAGCGAGAAGCGATCTCCGGTGGGAGAGACTGCGGGCTGCGCAGTGATGAGGTTGACGGCGCCTCCGATGGCGTCCGAGCCGTAAAAGGTCGAGCCGGAGCCGTGGAGGACTTCGATGCGGGAGATGGCGTCGAGCGGGACCGGGATATCGAGGTTGAGATGGCTGGTCTCGGGGTCGTCGATGCGCAGGCCATTGAGCAACAGCAAAGACTGCTCGAAGGTGGTGCCGCGAATGGAGAGGTCGGACTGGACGCCGCCGGGGGCGCGGGACTGGAGGTTGAGCGAAGAGTCAAGGCGGAGGTAATCGACAACGCTGTTGAAGAGCAGCGGCTGAGCGCGCGTATCGAGGGTCTGGACGGAGCGGTTGCTCTCGGAGAGGGGAATGGGCTCGACCGTGGTGGTGACGGTGACGGATTGAGTGACAGGAGCAGGTGTGGCGGGCTGTTGCGCGTCGGCGACAAGGCAGAGAAGGCAAAGGGGAAGGCAAAACGAAAGGAATTTTGTGATCTTCAACATGATTTGTTTTTCGATGATCTATCGAAAGAGCGAGGTTGGGGAGTTAGTTTTGTTCAGTTGTAAGTAATTTAGCTATTCAATTATGTTAGCAATACATGAGAATCCAATCTTTTCTGAAGCAGAGCCCCGTCTTTCAGATCAGCCACAGCGCCCGGCGGATCGATGCCTTACTCAACCGCATCCTTCGCGGTGAGGAGGTAACGTTCTTCGAGGCGCTGATCCTGGCAGCGATCTTCTTCGAGAAAAAGGGCAGCATCAAGCCGTCAGAGCTGGCAGAGACGTTTCAGACGACCCGGGGCAATATAAGCCACTGCCTCTCGTCTCTGGAAGCGAAGGGGCTGGTACGGAGGAGGATCGATCCCGAGGATGCTCGGGCGTTTCAACTGATGCTGTTGCCCGCGGGAAGGAAGCGCGCGGCTCGGCTGGTTGGGATTCTGGACCGAATGCAGGCCCAGTTCGAGCAGATGATGGGCGCATCCGGAATGGAAGCTCTGCTGCGCCAGATGTTTATCGTTGAGTCCCTTTGCACAGGACTGGCGCGGCCGGCTGGCGAGGGATCGGCAACGCCATAAAGGCAGTTGTTGCGTACCAGGTTGTATCGGCCTATAGGGGATAGTGATAGAAGAGGGCAGGCGTGGAGTAGAAGGATGGTGGAGCTAAGCGCCAACCGCGAATCCTTCGGCCGCACCTCGCGCGATGAGACTTTGCTCACCCGCTCAGGATGACAGCTTTTATGTAAGTCAATTCCTTAATCCACCCTCGATAACTTCCCCAACCCCGATCGACGCGACCTGCAACGCGCTTTCAACCTCGATCGGAACCAGAACAGCGGTTTCCTCCGGGTTTGTTGTTGCTTCTGTTTCCGGGTGGCGGGACAGCTCATCCCGCACCTGGATGAACCCGATAACCAGAATTGCGACGAACGAAGGCAGAAAAAAGAACCACATAGAAAAGTATTCCCCTTCTTTGCTACGGCAGACTTCCGCTCGCGTAAGCCTGGCCGGAGGCCGGAACTCGACGCGCTGCGGATTACCCATTCAAGTGCTGGATGTTACAGAGGAAAGCATGTAGAATTCCAAACTAAAGATATTTGGAATCAACAACTTGTCTACTTTTCCTCTGGCAGGAATGAGTGCCTGTTGCATTCAAAGTGGAAAAACAATCCTGTTTTCAAGGAGATAGCCGGATGGACCAAACTGGTCGGTATTGCACGACTTTTGGTATCCAGAAGATAACAGGAGGCTTGTCCCAAATGGCCGAAAAAGAAGAGTTCGGCTTTATTCGCGGATGATCTTGACGAAGATGCCGTCGGGCAGGGTAGTGCTGCCAAGGACGTGGATGACACCGCCTTTGGTAAATCCGCGGAGCATGGCGTCGGCCTTGGCATAGGGGTCGGGTGGGGCTTCGGATTTTTTTGGGTAGGGCGTGGCTTTGGGTGGCGCTCCGCCCACGTCCTCAAGGGCCGGCCCCGGGGTACCCGGTCTTGTAATGATCGGAGTGGCAGCCGGTCCTCGTTTCATGCCGCGGTCCATGGCTTCGTTGGCGAGGCGGTCGGCGTCCTTGTTCTTGTGCCGCAGAGCGTGGGTGATCTCGAACTTCTCGAGTCTGGCAATGCGGCGCCGGGCCTCGTCGTAGAGAGGCTTCAGGTCGGGGCTCTTGACCTTGTACTTCCCCTGGATCTGCTTGACCATCAGTTCGGAGTCGGAGACGACGCGCAGGCGCGGATAGCCGCGGTCAAGCGCGAACTGGAGGCAGCCGAGCAGGCCGGAGTACTCGGCAAAATTATTGGTGCGAATGCCGAGGAATTCACTGAGTTCGGCGAGAACGCTGCCGTCGGCGCTCTGAATGAAGGCTCCGTAACCGGCGGGGCCGGGGTTGCCGCGAGCGCCGCCGTCGCAGTGAGCGGAGATCCAGCCGCTGCCATCGGAACCGGGGTTCTCGGGGCCGGAGTTCTCAGGAAAGAGGCTTGAGGACATTTTGTGAGTTTAGAGCAAATCAGCCGTTGCTGTGGAGCGGATAAATATGCAGAGCCGTTTTCCCTGATAGAAAACGGCGTCGATACCTAAGCCTGCCTTTACACCTACGGCTAATTTGCTCTACCGGATGTTCTTCTTATAAAAACAGCCCTCTGCTTACCTTTAAGCGTGTATGGCGGTCTATTCAAATGAAATCGATTTCCTGACTCCGGAGTCAGACAAATGAGCGTAGAGGCAATTGGGATCAACCCGGTTGGGCAGCGGAGAAGTCCGTTTGCCCTGGGATTGCGTAATGCCGCAGCGGTAGAATCAATGCCAGGCATGGCAAAGGCGGCTACACAATCCGGTGCCAGAAATGGCGGCAAGCTGACCGAGGCGCAGATCGAGGCGCGGGCGCAGCAGCGCATCGAGGACGATGAGCTGATCCGCGAGGCCCAGCGCGGGCAGCGGACCTCGTTCGACGCGCTGGTGCGGCGCTACGACCAGTCCGTGCTGCGGCTGGCGCTGCATATGCTCGGCAACGAGCAGGACGCGCAGGATGTCCACCAGGAGGCCTTTATCAAGGCGTATCGCCACCTGGGAAACTTCCGCTTCGAGTGCTCGTTTTATACGTGGCTTTACCGGATCGTCACCAACCTGTGCCTGGACCAGTTGCGCAGGCGCAAGAGCCGCCGTGAAGATCCGGCGACAGTGCTCGATTCGAACGGCGGAGAGATGGACCTGATGGCGAACATTGCCGACGACCGCGCGATGGCAAACCCGGCACGGGAGCTTGACCGCAAGGTGATGAGCCAGCGAATCGGCGAGGCGCTCGACAAGCTGACGCCGCGCGAACGAACGGTGTTTGAGTTGAAGCATTACCAGGGATTGAAGTTGCGGACGATCGGCGAGATGTTGAGCACAACCGAGGAGACGGCGAAGAACACCTTGTTCCGCGCGACCCGGAAGCTGCGAGCGAATCTGGCCGGCGTGAGGTAGCACAGAGCGGTAAAAGCAGTGCGGCAAAAGTCAATAAAGACGGGCAGGCTGGATAGACCCGGGACTGGCTGCAATCAAGAAGGGCAACGAAATTTTGAGGCTGGTTGAGGTAGGGCAATGAAATGCGAGATGGCAAAAGAGAACATCATCCTGGCTCGCTATGGAGAGCTGCCCGATGAGTATGCGGTAGCTCTCGAATTGCATCTGGACGGCTGCGAGGAGTGTCGCGGCGAACTGGATGCGATGCAGGAGATGGACCAGCATCTGGCGCTGCTGCCGGTGACCGAGCCATCGCCGAACTTGCTGGCACAGGCAAGAGTCCGGCTGGACGACGCTCTGGACGCGATTCCTCCGCATGGGATTCTGACCCGGCTGCGCAGCGGTTGGTTTGCGTGGATGGGCCATGTGCAAAGCGCTCCCGCGCTGGCTACCCTGCTGCTGGGAGTGGGATTTCTGGCGGGGAACTTCACCTATCGCTATGAGGTGGCCCACGCTCCCAAGCCGGCGGGAACGGTGACGATCAGCAACCCGACGCTCGGCACGATTGCAAACGTAACGGGTATCTCGCAGACGCCTAACTCGGAGCTGGTGCAGGTCAAGTACAACAAGATGGTTCCGGAGACGATGGAAGGGTCGCTGGACTCGCCGGAGATTCGCCAACTGCTGCTGGTGGGAACCAAGGCGGCAGCGGCCAATGGAATTCGTGCCGACTCGGTTGCCTTGCTGGCCAATGAGTGCAAAGAGGGACACAACTGCAAGAACGGAGCGGATGGCCAGGGGATTCGAAGTGCTCTGCTGGTGTCGCTGCGCTATGACCAGAACGCGGGCGTCCGGCTGAAGGCGCTCGAAGGGCTGCAACACTATGTAGGCCAGGACCAGCGGGTGCGGGACGCGGTGCTGTCGGCGCTGATGCACGATCCGGACGCCGAGGTGCGAACCACCGCGATCGGCATGCTGGAGCCGGTGCAGGCGGATTCGAGCGTGCGCGAGGTGCTGCGAACGGTTTCAACTCAAGATGTCAATCCCTACATCCGGAACGCGTCCTTCCAGGCATTGCAGGGCGCGCCCGATATTCAGTAGGGCGACGAGATGATGCAGATGAACTGCCGCCTTCGACTGAACGCATGGACATTGATTTTGCCCGTGGCAGCCGCGATCTGCCTGACGGAATATGCGGCTGCGATGCATCTGGCGGGACCGTTGGCGGCTGGAATTCACGCGGCTGCGAAGTCCGCCGGCCCGGCAAAGACGACGCAGGGCTATCTGGGCGTGGACATCCGCGACGTAAGCGAGAAGCAGGCTGCCGCTCTGAAGCTGAAGGATACTCGCGGGGCAGAGGTCATCCACGTAGACCATGACGGGCCGGCGGGAAAGCTGGGCCTCAAACAGCACGACGTCATCGTGGAGATGAATGGGCAGCAGATCGAAGGGCAGGAGCAACTGCGGCGGATGCTTCGCGAGACTCCGGCGGGCCGGACGGTGACCCTCGTCATCAGCCGCGACGGTCAGCAGCAGACGATGACGACGCAACTGGCGAACCGCGAAGAGGTGGCGCGGAAGGCATGGGAGCAGCACCTGGTCGTTCCCGCGCCGGACTCCGACGATGGGCCGTCGCGCCGTATCGGCAGCGGCTTTCTGCACTCCGACACGCTTTCGAACCTGGGCGCGAGAGCGCACCGCGATCTGCTGGGGTCGACGACGATTCTGAACGCCTCCTACACCGGGGCCCAGCTTGAGGTCATGGGATCGCAGCTTGCGGAGTTCTTTGGGGTGGAGGGGAGCGCGGGGCTGCTGGTCCGGAGCGTCGAGGCGAACAGTCCGGCGGCGGATGCGGGGCTGAAGGCGGGCGACGTGATTCTCCGGGTGAACCAGGTTTCGGTAACGAGCGGCGACCAGTGGTCGAAGACAATCCACCAGAACAAGGGCAAGTCCGTTCCGCTGGTGGTGCTGCGCGACCGGCGCGAGCAGACGATGACGATCACCCCGGACAGCAAGAAGCGATCCTGTGTCACCTGGCCCTTTGGTGATGGAGCGAAGGACCTGGTAGCTGACCTGTAGCGTTTTTACAAACTACAAAAAACAAATACTAGGGGTCTCTCCACTGCGCAACAGACGGTGAAGCTGTCCGTTGCTTCGGTCGAGATGACGTGCTCCAGGGATATCCTGTCCGAAAACCCGGAGATAGGGCATCCGTTTATAGAACTCTATATACTTGAAGGTAATGGAATCTGCCACGATCTCTGGAACTGGTCGCCGTCCGATGCCACCCCGGCGGCGCTGGAAGGCCATCACGCGCAAGCTGCGGGAGCTGGGTTCGATCGGCTCGGCGCTGGCCTCGACCGGGCACCCGTATATGGCGCACATCGTGCCGATGCGGCGGTGCAATCTTGCCTGTACCTACTGCAATGAGTTCGACGACGTCTCGGACCCGGTGCCGCTGGAGGAGATGCTTCGCCGCATCGACCATCTCGGCCGCCTGGGGACCTCGGTCATCACTATCTCCGGCGGAGAACCGCTGCTGCACCCGGAGCTCGACCAGATCATCGCGCGGATTCGCAAGACGGGCGCGATTGCCGGAATGATCACAAACGGCTATCTGCTGATGCCCGACCGAATCGAGCGGCTGAACAAGGCCG
This sequence comes from Acidobacteriales bacterium 59-55, assembly GCA_001897435.1. GTDB lineage: Bacteria > Acidobacteriota > Terriglobia > Terriglobales > Acidobacteriaceae > Edaphobacter. The sequence continues at coordinate 486,397 of MKSV01000003.1, forward strand.
GGCTCGACCACATGCAGATCTCCATCGACAACGTGATGCCGGATGCGGTCTCGAAGAAGAGTCTGAAGGTACTGGACAAGAAGCTACAGATGCTCGCCGAGCACGCCGACTTTCACGTCAACATCAACTCGGTGGTGGGCGGCGGAATCGCCAACCCGACCGACGCGCTGACGGTCAGCAAGCGAGCGCTGGCGCTGGGCTTCAGCTCGACGATTGGGATCATCCACGACGGCAGCGGACAGTTGAAGCCGCTGGGCGAAGCGGAGCGGAGCGTGTGGGACCAGGTGCGTCAGCTTACGCGGCGCAGCTATTCGCGGTTCAATCATTTTCAAGAGGCGATTGCCAACGGGAAGACGAACGACTGGCGCTGCCGGGCAGGCGGGCGCTATCTGTATATCTGCGAGTTCGGGCTGGTGCATTATTGCAGCCAGCAACGCGGATATCCGGGAGTTCCGCTGGCGGGGTACACGACCGCCGACGTAAAGCGCGAGTTCCTCACCGAGAAGTCCTGCGCGCCGAGCTGCACGATCAGTTGTGTGCATCAGGTGAGCTATATCGACCACTGGCGCGCGCCGCAGAAGTCGACGATCACTCCGGGCGCGGCCGGGCACGAAGCCGGTAATCTGGTGCAGATACTTTAGCCAAAGCAAGGCCGCTTTCCTTAAGGAAAGCGGCCCATACTTCCTATACTGCTATAGCAGGAATACTTAACGCTTCGCTTTCGCGGGCCTGCGGACGTTGTTGTGCGCCGCGGGAGCGGGCGTCTCGGCCAACGCGGTATCGATTGCCTGATAGAGCTGGTTGACGTCCGTCACCTGAATCCACCGCTTCGGCATAACGACGAAGATGGTGGGCGTCTGGGTCAGGCCGACGCGCTCGCCCAGTTCATAGTCCGCATGGACCTCGCGGGCAAACTGGCCGGTAGGGTCGATAACGAAGGGCATTGCCTGGCCGTGCGACTGGAAGTAACGGCGGGTGAAGTTCTGCAGGTCTTCCTTGGATGCAATGGCGGTCTGGCTGGCGAAGACTGCGCGGCGATAGTCCTCGGCGGCCTGGAAGGAGACCTTGTCCTGAAGATAGCGGGCGGTGATGGCCGCGTCGAGGCTCCAGATGTGCATCCTGAGCGGAAAGTCATGGTGGAGCAGGGGAATCTTGTAGTGCTCTGCCGCGGCGCGAACGATGGGGAAGGCATGGGCGCAGGCAGGACATTCGAGATCTTCGAACTCAAAGATGGCGACGCGAGAACCCGCGGGCGCTCTGAGCATGGACGTGTCTTTGAAGGCTGTGCCCGTGTTCGGCGGGACCGAGGTTTGCGCAAATCCGGGAACGCAAAGGGGAAGCGCAATGAACAGGCTGGCGGCGTAGAGGGCAATGCGGTTCATGGATGTAAGACGCATAAGATTGTGTTAAGTATTTTAGCCGATGGCGGTTGGGGCCGGTAAAAGGACTTGCAATTCAGGTTTTAGATTTCGCAACTATCGGGCCGGGTGGGTAATCTAAACAAAGTGAACGTGAGAGGGTTTTCTGCGTAATTTTTCGACAAAGGCGAAGGTGTGGCCGCTGCTGGCGCTGTGCTGCACGCTGGTCGCGATCGCTGACGGCCAGAGCCGAAAGGCTGACCTTCCTTCCGCTCCCGAGCCTAATATTCTGTCCACGAAGCTGCCTGGAGGAGTCACCATTGACCGGGCCACGCCGGGTGCGCTGCCGTTGAGCCTTGATGAGGCCATCGATCGCGGAATGCAGCACAATCTGCAACTTCTGCTGGCGCGGCAGAATCAGCGCATGGTCCATGGACAGGTTTTGACAGTCGCGAATAATCTGTTGCCATCGATCACCGCGGAGGCCTACACGCGGACGCAGATGATCAATCTGGCGGCGATGGGCTTCAAGCCTCAGTCGCTGGGCCCGCTGCTCGATCAATTCGGCATCCCTCCGGGAGAGTTTTCGACGATTGTGAAGGTGGACACAACGGCGGCACGATTGAACGTGGATCAGCAACTCTTCAACGTTCCCGCCTATTACCTCTACCGCGCGGCGCAGAAGGCCGACACCGTCGCCTCGATGACGGCGTTGAACGCCGAGGGAAATGTGGTGCTGAACGTAGGCACACAGTATCTACTGGCGCTTGCAGATGCCTCGCAGATCGAGAATGCGAAGGAGCTGGCAAAGGCCGACGAACTGGTGTTGCAGCAGGCCACGGCCTCGCATGACGCTGGCGTGGGAACGAACCTCGATGTTTTGCGCGCGCGGGTGCAGCTACAGACGCAGCAGCAGACCGTAATCAATGCGGAGAACATCTTTGCCAAGGACAAGATCGCGCTGAACCGGCTGATCGGGCTGCCCGCGGAGCAGGAGTTGACGCTGACCGACAAGACTCCCTTTGCGGAGTTTGCGCAGCTTCCCCTCGACCAGGCCAAGGCAGTGGCCTATACGCGGCGCAAGGACCTGCTGAGCCTCGAGGCGCAGATGGAAGTCGCCGAGCGGACACAGAAAGCGGTGAAGTACGAGCGGCTGCCGACACTCTCCTTCGGCGGCCATTACGGCGTGCTGGGAGAGACGCAGGGACTCTATCACGGCGAGTTTTCCGCCATGGGAAGCTTGAAGATTCCGATCTTTCAGGAGGCGCGGCTGCGCGGCGAGCGTGAGGTCGCCGACGCCCAGTTGCAGGCTCTTCACCGACAGGTTACCTCGCTGAAGGTGACGATCGAGCAGCAGATTCGGAGCGCCATGCTCGATGTTCAATCATCGGAGCAACTGGTGAAAGTCGCGCAGAGCAACGTGGATCTGGCTACGCAGGTGCTGCAACAGGCGACGGACCGGTTTCAGGCGGGCGTCTCCGACAATCTTCCTGTAGTAGAGGCCCAGGCTTCGCTGGCAGACGCGCAGGCGAAGCTGGTGCAGACGCTCTATCAATACAATCAGTCCAAGCTGATGCTGGCGAGAAACACGGGCGTCGTGGAGACGCAGTACAAGCTTTACCTTGGGCGGTAGCGGCAAACGCCGCTTATTACCTATCGCCGAACATAGCCCCACGTCCTATCGCAAGTGTGAAAACATAAGACATGTCTGAGGGTGGCAGTATAGTCGAGTCGCGGGTAGCTGGTGGGGCGAGCGCCTTCCAGTCGCGGGACTTCCGGCTTTACCAGTCTGCGCGACTGATGTCCATCGTGGGAGGCGAAGCGCAGTCGGTCGCGGTGGCATGGCAGGTCTACGCAATCACCCATTCGGCGCTGGACCTCGGATTCACCGGGCTGGCGCTGTTTATGCCCGGCCTGTTCCTGATGCTGGCAGCAGGTCACGTCGCCGACCGATTCGACCGGCGAAAGATCATCCTGGTCTGCTACGGGTTGCAGGCGGTATGCACGGGTACGCTGCTCTGGCTATCACTGACGAAGACCTACATCTCCAATGGCCGGGTGTGGCCAATCTATGCCGTTCTAGTTGGAATCGGGATGGGCAGGGCGTTCAGCGGCCCGGCTGCAAGCGCGATGCTGCCCAGCCTGGTGCCAAAGGACCATTTCGTCAACGCGGTGACGTGGGGAGCCACGATCTACCAGGCTGCGAATATGGCCGGCCCGGCGATCGGCGGCCTGCTGTTCACGCTGCAGATGACGGGCGTGATGGAACGCTGGAACGGCGAGGCCATCGTCTATGCCTTCACCCTCGTGATGCTCATGGGCTTTCTGATTCTGGTCGGGATGATCCGGGCGAAGATGGACGGCTCGTCAAAGAAGGAGTTCAGTTCGAAGACGGTGCTGGCGGGCCTTGAATACGTGTGGCGGACCAAGTTGCTGCTGGGCTCGATCTCGCTGGACCTGTTCGCCGTGCTTCTGGGCGGAGCGGTGGCGCTGCTTCCGATCTTTGCCACGGACCTGCTTCACGCCGGACCGCGCGGACTGGGACTGCTTCGCGCCATGCCCGCGCTGGGGGCCATGACGGTTTCACTCATCATGATTATCAAGCCGATCAGGCGGCGGGCGGGATGGATGATGCTGGCGTGCGTCGGAATCTTCGGAGCGGCCACCGTAGTCTTCGGCGTTTCGAGAAGCATCTGGGTGAGCCTGATCGCGCTGGTCGTCGTAGGCGGCAGCGATATGGTGAGCGTAGTGATCCGCGGCAGCATCCTGCAGTTGGCTACGCCGCCCGAGATGCGCGGGCGCGTCAGCGCGGTGAACTGGCTGTTCGTCGGGGCATCGAATGAGTTTGGCGAATTTGAGAGCGGATTGACGGCGCACTGGTGGGGAGCAGTAAGGGCAGTTGTAGTCGGCGGCGTGGGAACGCTGATCGTGATGGGAGCAGCAGCGGCGCTGTTCCCCACCCTGCGAAACGCCGACGCCTTGACCGCCGAGTCGTTGATGCAGGCAAATCAGGAATTGAGTGTGGCCGAACCGGTCGATTGAGTGAGAAAGTATTGAGGTGGGAACTCCAGGGAGGGCAGCGAGATGGAGAACGGCAAAAAGGCGGCGATTGCAGCAACATTGATTCTGATAGTGGCGGTTGGCGTCCGTATTGGGATGATCTACCACCAGCGCAACGCTCCCGTGAAGCCTGTGCCTACCGCCGCGGACGAGAAGATCTCCGACGATGATCTCGTCTTCCTGAAGAAGAAGCGGCCGGACACGATGGCCGAGATCAGGACCCTGATCGGCACCAAGTTGTGGGTGTCGGCGGGCGGCCAGATGGACTACTACCCCTTCGCCGGTCACCGGGTGGCGTACGGCAAAAGCGCGGGCATCTTGCTGGGCGCGGAGCCGCTCATCGTCAAAGACGCGGTCGAGCAGGTCGCCCCGAAGAGCGCCACCTTCCGGATTCCCGGCGGCGACCGGCAGGTTTCGCTGGTCTTTACGCTTCCCCAATCGGCCGATGCGACGAAAGAATATGCCGTTCCGGTCGGCTATCGGGAGACCGGCCGGTACACCTTCTATACCGACGAGATCTTCTTCTACGACGATCCCCACGAGCTTTACAAGCACTGGGGACCGGAGATTTGGAAGGCCGTGGACTCGCACCAGGTGATTCTGGGGATGAACGAGCGCCAGGTACAGCTATCGCTCGGGCAGGTGAGCAAGAGCGTCAGCCAGGACTACGGCAACCGGATGGTGGTCTACGCCAATCTCGGCAAGCCGATGGCGGTCACCTTCGTCAACAATAAAGTCACGGCTTTCCGGCCCGATCAGGGCTTTTAGAGATTGCCCGGATTGGTTGACGTATCGAACCCAAAGTTCTATCCTCTTAGGTGAGCCACTGCGTGTGGGACCCAAGTGCAGCCGCTCCTCTGCTAGACGTAGTTCATTCCTGCCTGCCGAAGCTGTCACGGGGGATTTAGAACCAACCAGCGTCCCCCTCCGGAATGCTGATTGCTCCCGAAACGAGCGCCGCCATTAGATGGAATGGATTCTTGGATCCCGGAGTCCGCATTCACATGGTAGACGACCATAATCCTGAACACACCGAGAGCAAACCCCTGACCACCGAACTGGAAACCCTAGCGCCCGAAGCGACAGCGGCTCACGCCGAACTGTCTTCTGAATCCACCCCAACCCCGCAGCATGAGGCTGCCCCCGAAGCATCTTCGGAAACGACACCATCCCTTGAGCAGGCTGCGCAAACGACCAACGCCGCCGCTGAAGAGAGCGCCGAGTCCGGCCACGTAGCCACCGTAGCTGCCGAGGCAGACGACGACCTGAACTACGATGCCGCCGACTTCGCCGCCGCTCTGGCGAACTTCGACCGCGAGCAGGCAGCCGAGTCCGCCGCCGCGCAGAATCTTACGGCGGAAGAGGCGATCGTAACCGGCACCGTCCTGAAGGTAACGGATAAGCACGTAGTCGTCGATATCGGGCTCAAGTCGGAAGGTCTCATTCCGCTGGCGCAGGTGCTGGACATCAATGGCGTGTCCAAGTTCCAGGTTGGCGATGCGGTTGAGGTAGTGGTTGAGCGCGAAGAGGCCGAAGGCGGCTATCTCGTCAGCTACGAGAAGGCGCTGCGCCACAAGGTATGGGACACGCTGGAACTCGCGGCCAATGAGAAGACGCCGGTCAAGGGCATGGTCCTGAGCCGCGTCAAAGGCGGCTTGACCGTCGACATCGGCATCAAGGCATTTCTCCCGGGATCGCAGGTCGAGGTTCGCCCGGTCCGCAATCTGGACGGCTATATCGGCACGGAGATCGAAGTCCGCGTCATCAAGCTGAATAAGAAGCGCGGCAACGTCGTCATCAGCCGCAAGGAATTGCTTGAAGAGGACCAGAACGCCAAGAAGGCGGTCACACTGGCGACTCTTGAGGAAGGCAGCGTCCTCACCGGAACCGTCAAGAACCTGACCGACTATGGCGCGTTCGTGGATATGGGCGGCCTCGACGGCCTGCTCCATATCACCGACATGAGCTGGGGCCGGTTGACGCATCCGCGCGACCTGGTCAACGTCGGCGATGAGATTCAGGTCAAGGTGCTGAAGTTCGACAAGGACAAGCAGCGAGTTTCGCTGGGCTTCAAGCAGCTGACGCCCGACCCGTGGCTGGATGCAATCGAGCGCTACCCGATTGGGGCGCAGGTTCGCGGCCGTGTGCTCTCGGTCACCGACTACGGCGCGTTCGTCGAGCTGGAGCAGGGTATCGAAGGCCTGGTTCATGTCTCGGAGATGACCTGGTCGAAGCGGATGAAGCACCCGTCGAAGCTGGTGAAGCCGGGCGACGAAGTAGACACGATCATTCTGAGCGTGAACCCGAACGACCGCCGTATCTCGCTGGGCATGAAGCAGCTTCAGGAAAATCCCTGGGAGCAGTTGGAGGACAAGTATCCGATCGGCGCTGTGATCGAGGGCCGTGTTCGCAACCTCACCGACTTCGGCGCCTTCATCGAGATCGAAGACGGAATCGATGGCCTGGTGCATGTCTCGAACCTGAGCTGGACCAAGCGCATCAAGCATCCCTCGGAGGTCCTGAAGAAGGGGGAGAAGGTCAAGGCGATCGTTCTCGGCGTCGAGCCGGAGAACCGCCGCCTTTCGCTCGGCGTCAAGCAGCTTCAGCCGGATGTGTGGGACACGTTCTTCGCGCAGCACCGGGTTGGCGATGTCATCAAGGGCAAGATCCTGCGCACGGCGCAGTTTGGCGCCTTCGTTGAGATTGCCGAAGGGGTCGAGGGCCTGTGCCACGTCTCCGAAGCGGTCGACGCTCACCACCAGCCGATCGCCTTGGAAGTCGACTCCGAGCACGAGTTCAAGATCGTCAAGATGAACCAGGACGAGAAGAAGGTCGGACTTAGCATTCGGGCAGTGGGCGAAGAGGCCAGCCGCGCTGAGGTCGAGAGCTACAAAGAACGCGAAAAGTCTCCCAAGGGTTCTTCGGGGTCGTCGTCATCGTCGAGCAGCAGCACGACGCTGGGTGACCTTATCAACTGGAAGCGGTCTGAACGCGAGTAAGCTTCCCGCACAGGGAATAAATGTAGAAGGGCCGTCCTTAGTGGCGGCCCTTCTTTTTGTCGATTGGCCTGGAGATCGATGGCAGCGTTCTGCACGAATCGGAGGCGGAAAGCATCGGCCTCTCTCTTCTTTGAAATGCGCCCTCAATACTCTGCGCTCTGCTTGCAGCACGCGGGCTCTGCGAGGTCGACTGCAAAAAGAGAATTGGCAACAGCTTCCGCTGTTGCCAATTTGTAAAAACACGATAAAACGCGGTGTCTGGCGATTCGTTATGCTGATATGGATCGCAGGTTGGAGGGAGCATCCAGCTTCTTGGCCGGCACCATGGCCGATGCGCGCTTCATGATCTCGATCTCGGCCGGAGCAAAGAGCTCTGGGGCGATACCACCTACTGCAACGTAGCCAGGATCGTCGCCGAGAGCCATCGATATCTGGTTCCAGCGAAGGAAGGGCGACGTTGTGGGGAGAACGATGAGGCGACGCTTGGGCTCCGGGAAAGCGAAGTAAGCCGTCCAGACGCAGAGCGTGACGCACATGGCAAGACCATTGACCAAATTGAAGGTGGAATACATGTCGGCGTTATGTGAAAGCCATGCAGCTCGCACCAGATCCGTGGTCGCCAGGATACCAAGGCCCATGCTGATCCCAAACATTCTGCTCCGATAGGTGAGCCCCATAGGCCGGATCGCGAAGCAGACGAACAGGAGAAGACAGAGCGTGAGAACACTCGATGTCTGCTGAAGCTGAGAGACCAGACCGATCAAGAACTGTAAACCGGAATGATGCGGCGCTACAGCTACCCCGATGGAAACCGCCACAGAAATTGCTGCGACCCAACGAAAGATCAACATGCCAAGAGTCTGAAGCCCTTTCAAAGGCTCCATTGCCAGCTTGAAGATGCCGTAGATCACAAGAAGCGAAAGCGCAGCTTCTAATGCATACGATGACCAGTACACGAAAAAATAAATTCTGTATGCCAAATGCTCTTCAATAACATGCAAGTTGATGACGCTCAGGCAAACGACTTCAGAGAAAAGCCTGACGCTCAAGAACGCAACCAAATAGGCAAAGCTTCGCGCAACCTTGCTGCGCACAAGAAACCAGATCGCCATGGCGCAGAGAAGCGGTTCGAGATATGTAAAAAACGATACTAGCCACGCTTCACTCATCGATCAGTCCCCGTGTGACTAATAGAAGCCTAGCCTATTCCACGGGTGCACACAACACTTAAATCATCAAAACATGCATTATTTTGCAGAACTCAAGTGCCTAAAGAGATGTGACGTCCGGACTACCAGCCACCGCGGATGTTGCAGGCCTTGGGGTCATTGAGGGGGCAGGTAGGAGTCGGCAGGGCGCTGGCCTTGGAGACGACAACGGTGCTGGAGGCGTTGTTATTCGAGGAGGTGATCTGCGAGGAGGCTGCGGCACCGGTGAGGGCGA
>MKSV01000003.1:495392-883925 GCA_001897435.1 Acidobacteriales bacterium 59-55
TCTGCGAGGAGGCTGCGGCACCGGTGAGGGCGAGGACGACGACGAAAGCGCGGACGATGTTCTTCATGATGTGATACCCCGGAAGTTGTATTTCTTTTCTGTCGATTTTGCTGGACAGATTCGATAGACTGAGCATAAGATCGAACTTGATATAAGTCCAATAGAATCAGCTATATAGCGAAATATAAAACTTCAGATGTGACTGATGTAACCAGGAGGAATTTGCTACTGCAAACAGTTGCAGCATTTCTTGCCGCAAAGCGGAAAAGAGCTTCTATTCCGCGCCCTCGATACAGAAGTTGTTTCCTAAATGGGAATTTTTGTATGAGTTGCGAGAGGTGGCATCGGAGGTGTCGCAGGCCTTGAATGTTCGCCTTTTCATCGCTTTACCCGGCTTATGCGCAAGGGCTTTGGCTTGACCATCGGAGCAGAAAAGTTGTAGACGACAGGGTGAGACGATTTTTTAGTCGCCTGATATGCACCCTGCACCGCACCCCATTGTTCCTCTTTATCCTCAGGACACCGATCAAGACCACATGGCCGACCAGCTCGCTTCCACATCCCGTCTCGAAGCCTTCTCCGACGGCGTGATTGCCGTCATCATCACCATCATGGTGCTGGAGTTGAAGGTGCCGCACGAGAACGGCGTCGCAGGATTTCGCAGCATCCTGCCGACACTGGCTATCTATTTCATTTCATTCAGCTTTACGGCGATCTATTGGCTGAACCACCATCACCTCGTCCACCGCATCGAGCAGACAGACCAGCGCATCCTCTATGCCAATCTGGCCTTCCTGTTCTGTCTCTCGCTGTTGCCGTTCTTTACCTCGTATGTGCTCGAAAAGGAGAGCGATGCCTTCTCCGTCGCGCTGTACGCCGCCTCCATGGTGATTACAGGGTTCAGCTTCCTGCTGCTTCGCCTGGCCATCGAGCACCGTCTCCGGATCGCCACCGCGCTGGAGCCGTTGGACACCGCCATTCAGCGCAAACATCTGCTCAGCCTCGCCTTTTACGGCCTTGCCATCCCCCTTGCCTACTTCCATCCCTCGCTGGCGCTGGCCGATATTGCCCTTGTCACGCTGATCTGGATCGTTCCGGCGGGTGGCACAAAGCCCTGTGACGAAGACTCCCGCTGAGTTGCACATTCGCAGTCGTGCTGGACTGTACCCATCCTTGTTGATCTTTATCTTTGCTACAGTGGCGGTAACGATTTCGAGGTGATCTCATGCTCCGCTTGCCTTGCTTTCCCACCGCCACCATCGTTCTAGCCTCAACCCTGCTTGCAGCTCCCATCGCCCGCTCGCAGGATCTTCAAGCGCTGACCACCGCCTCGCGAGAGCAACTCGACGTGGTCAAGGTTCTGCTGGCACAGCAGGCGGCGTGGAATCGGGGCGACATCGACGCCTTCGCCCAGAACTACAAGGACGCGCCGGACACCTATATGGTCACTCATGAGATATCAAAGGGCTTTGCCGGACTGGTCGAGGAGTATCGCCACGACTATCCCACCAAGGCGGCCATGGGAACGCTGACCTTCTCCGAGGTGGAGGCGCGGACGCTCGATGCGCGATTCGCCATCGTCCTCGGCAAATACCGCCTTGATCGCAGCAAAAAGGAGGGCGGTGCCGCCGAGGGGGTGTTCACGATGGTGCTCGAAAATACGGATAAGGGCTGGAAGATCATCCTCGACCACACCACCTGAGAGCCCGGTGAACCTGCAATTGCAGCGAATCAATCGCGCAGGCACAGGGCAAAACGAAATACAGGGTTCTCTCCACTACGCGGCGGACGGTAAAGCTATCCGCCGCTCCGGTCGAGATGACGTGCAATTTAAGTTAGGCTTACTTCGCCCAGGCCAGACCGTCTGCGCCCTTGCCGGCGACGATCACGTTCTCGACCTTCCAGCCCACCAGGTCGATGGCTGCGACCTGTCCCGTGGCCATCGAAGAGACATAGGCCACCTTGCCGTCCGGGCGGGCGAGAACCTCCTGCGGAGCCTTGGGCACCGCAATCGTCCGCACTACCTTGAGGCTCTTCAGGTCGACAACGGCAACCGCGTTTGCCTTCGGCATCGCCACCAGCAGCCAGCGACCGTCCCTCGTCGAAGCCGTACCGTAGCCCACCGCCGGCAGAGCGATCCAGCTCTTAACTTTATTAGTCGCCGTATCGATCACCGCCAGGCGGGGCTGCGTCTGGTCCGCCGTAAACACCATCGAGTCGTCGCGCGAGACCGAGATGCGCTGCGTCGTCTTCGAGATCGGGATCACGGCCAGGGTCTTATGCGCCTTCATATCGAGCACCGAAACCGTGCCCGGGCCGACGTTCGCCGTATAGCCGCGCGAGCCGTCGCTCGACAGCGCCAGCATGTGCGACTGCTCCTGCCCGGTCGGAATCGTGGCGACAATCTTCAGCGTCTTCGGATTGATGGCCGTCACCGTCTTGTCCAGTTCGGTCGTCACATAGAGCAAGCCGCTGTTCGGATCGAAGACCGGGCAATGCGGCCTGACCTCGTGACCAAAGTCGACCGTGCCCACGAGCTTGCGGCTGGCGAGATCGACGACCAGCATCGACCGGCCATTCAGTCCCGGATGGCCCACGCCGGTATTGCCGTAGATGGGGAAGTAGCCGGTCCGTCCATCCGGCGAGGCGGCAGCCTCATGCGCATGAAGCTCCGGGACGTTCTCGGGGATCGTCGCCACCTCGTGTCCGGTGACGGGATCGACGATGCTGATATTGCGGTCGACCTGATTGACGACCAGCAACGATGCCTTCGTTGCGGCACCCGCATGACTCTGGGCAAAACCGACTCCGGCAGACAACCCAAGGCAGACTCCGCCCACGACAAGACGCGATACGATCGAATTTCCCATAGGCCGCAAAGTATACCTTGTCGCAGGCACAACTTGGTAGAATCGGCGGCAAATGAAAGATTTTGAGAACCTCTCGTCCCTCCAGGCGGCACGCCTCCTCTCCCGTCGCCGTTTTCTCGCCACAACTGCCACTGCGGCCACCGCGGCATGGCTCACACCACGCGCGCTCTTTGCGCAACAGGCTCAGAGCCAGGAACAGGCCGAGCCCATCATGGTCGTCCAGGCGCGGATCGACGCGGCCACGGCGAAGATCACCACGCAGAAGCTGCGCGGCAACGTCAGCGTTTTAATCGGTTCGGGAGGCAACATCGCCGTCCTCCCCGGTCCCGGGGGCAAGCTGCTGGTCGACGCCGGCATCTCCACCTCAAAACCGCAGATCACCAAAGCCCTGGCGGCCATCAGCCCCGATCCCATCGAAGGCCTCATCAATACGCACTGGCACTACGACCACACCGACGGTAATGAGTGGATCCACGCCGCCGGAGCCACCATCGTCGCCCACGAGAAGACGCGCCGCCGCCTCAGCACACCGCAGGAGATCGCCATCTTCAACGCGCACTTCCCTCCCGCGCCCGCCGGTGCTCTGCCTACCAAGACCTTCACGACCGACGACAGTCTGAAGATCAACGGCAAGACCCTCATCCTCACCCACTACGATCCCGCCCACACCGACACCGACATCTCCGTGCACTTTGCCGACGCCGACATCCTGCACACGGGCGACACCTGGTTCAATGGAGCCTATCCGTTCATCGACTATTCGACCGGCGGCCATATCGACGGCATGATCCGCGCCAGCGTAAGTAATCTTGCAGTCGGCACCGATTCCACCATCCTTATTCCCGGCCACGGCCCGGTCGGCAACAAGCAGCAGCTCTCCGAGTCGCACGACATGCTGGTTGCCGTTCGCGAGAAGATCGCCGGCCTCAAAAAGCAGGGCAAATCCGTCGACGAGACCGTCGCCGAAAAGCCTACCGCGCAGTATGACGCCAAGTGGGGGAAAGGCTTCGTTACGCCGGAGATGTTTGTGCGGCTGGTGTATCAGGGGGTGTAGCGACAAGACATCCAGAAAGAAAAACAGGGCCGAGCATCACGCTCGGCCCTGTTTCCATTTGAAGCTGAAAAGCACAACGGCTCAGACCGTCATTACTTCTTTTTCTTTGGCCTTGAACAGATCCTCGATCCGCTTGATCTCGGCGTCGGTCAACTGCTGAACCTCTTCGGTGGCGCGCTTCTCGTCGTCGCCGGAGATTAATTTGTCCTTGGCTGCTTTCTTGATCTGGTCGTTGCCGTCGCGCCGGATGCCGCGGATCGCGGTTTTGTGGTCTTCGAGCGTCTTGTTCAACTGCTTGACCACCTCCCTGCGCCGCTCCTCGGTCATGGGAGGCACCGGCACCCGGATCACCTTGCCGTCGGTCATCGGGTTCAGTCCCGTGCCCGAGGTGCGAATCGCCTTCTCAATCGCCGAGACCATGCCCATGTCGTAGGGCTGCACCAGGATCAGCGTCGGCTCCGGCGTGCTGACCTGCCCCATCTGGGCGACCGGCGTGTCGGTGCCGTAGTAGTCCACCCGAATCTGGTCGAGCATATGCACATTCGCCCGACCCGTCCGCGCCGAGAGCAGGTTTGCCCGGAAGTCTTCCACCGTCTTTTCCATCCGCGCCCGCAACTCCTGATGGGTGCTCTTCAACGCCTCTATATTCGCCATCACCGATGCCATAGTCTCTCCATAAACGACGTCCTCTATCTTATTCGATTAGACGAGGCAATTGGGGTTTTCAGCGTGTGGCGCGATGGGGAATACACAGGGTGGGCCGCCCTAATTCATCTTCTCAATCGGAACCGTATCCGGAATCTTCATCTCGAACTGATCGTTATCCAGCTTCTGGTTCAGCGTCATCTTCGTGATGGTGACGGTGAGGCTGTACTGGTCAACAGGACGGGTGATGACGATCTTCGAAGGGAACGGAATATCCCCGTAGTTCTGGTAGTTGCTGTACGTCGCCCGGGTAACGATATCGCCGTTCTCGTCGTAGATGTCCTGCTGATACGGCAGCAGGTTGGTCCGGCTGATATGGATGACGCGGTGCGTGTGCGCGGTCTGCCCCTGGGGCTGGGACAGGATCTGGATGTCGTAGTCAGGCTCTTCGACCAGATCCTTCTTCCTCTTCGGATCCGCGACCAGCCGGATGTCGGAGGTAAGCGAGGCAATCTCGCTCGGCTCCGGGCCGCGGACCAGCAGAGAGTCGAAGAAGACGGCGGGCCGCAGATTTTCAAGACCGTTCTTCGACGGCTTCGTTACCTGGCTGGTGCCCTCCATGGCGCGGTTTCTGGGAGGAATCCAGAGCTTCCAGGTCTTGCCGTCGCTCACCATGTCCATCGCCTGGTTGCGCAGGACGGGAACCAGGAGGATCACGCGCAGGTCTTCGGGCTTGCGCAGAAAGATGTAGCCGCTGAAGCTGGGAGACTCGGTGACATGCCCTTGCAATGAGCTGCCGGTAGTCGCCGAGATCTCGACCGTAGCCTTCATCGTCTGGATAGCATTGAACTGGGCGTCGACCCCATGAATCAGCTGGTCGAGCGATGAACTGATCACCAGCTCGGCCAGGTGCGTCCTGGGGACGATGCGGGTGTGAGACATGCATCCGGTCAGCGCCGGAATCATGCCAATCAATCCCACTGCTAAGGCTTGTTTTATCCTCATGAGCACAAAGTTCAAGTATATCTATCTGTGGACGCACGTCGATCTATATGGGCCGCGCCCAGACAGGTGGGGTTAAGTTTCTAGATTCATCAGGTTGGATGATCGAAGAGCTCGTTCCGGTTCGCTAAATTTGACCGGAACGAGCTGGCAGTTCAGCGAACCCTCTGCTTTTGCGCCTCGCGGTACGCCTGCACCTGCTTCGAGTGCTGCTTCAGGTCGGTCGAGAAGCGGCTGTGACCGGCGGCGTCACTCACAAAATAAAGGTAGTCGGTCGTAGCCGGAGAGATGGCGGCCCGCAGCGAGGCGACGCCGGGATTGCAGATGGGACCGGGAGGCAGACCCGCATGTTTATAGGTGTTGTACGGCGAGCTGGATTGCAGGTCCGAAGCATAGATCGTTCCCCGCCAGCGGCCATCGAGCAGCGCCGCATAAATGACCGTGGGATCGGTGGCCAGCGGCATTCCATGCGCCAACCGGTTGACGAAGACGCCCGCCACCAGCGGACGCTCCGAATCCTGATTAACTTCTTTTTCGACCAGCGAGGCCATAATCACGGTCCGCTCGACATCGCCGCTCATCCCGAGCTGCGTACTGACCTGGCGGAAGCGCCGCACCATCGCCGCCAGCATCTGCACCGCGGAGGTGTGGCGGGAGAAGTGATAGGTGTCGGGGAAGAGGTAGCCTTCAAGCGACTGCGGTTTTACATCTGCCTGCGGAAGCCACGCGAGCAGTTCGGTGTGCTCCCGCTCCGCCGCCAGAAAATCGTCGCGCGACCCCAACCCGGCAGCGGCAACCGCCTGGGCGATGTCGAAGATGTTGTAGCCCTCCGGAATCTTCAACGCGACCACATAGATATCGCCTCGCACGATCCGGTGATAGACCTCGGCCATGGGCACGGCATGGTCGAAGCGGTACTCTCCGGCCTTGAGCTTGCCGCGCAGGAAAACATGCAGTAGATCGAAGCCGTAACGATTGCGAATGACGCCGCTCTTCTCCAACTGCACGGCCATGGCCGGCGTTCCGGTGCCGGGGGCGATATCCACAAACGTCTCCGCATTCGGCCCAAAAGGGACGTAGACCACATAGCCGACGGCGGCCGCGGCGATCAGAATCATCAACAGAAGTATTCCCAGAACCTTCAAACCGCGTCTCCATGACTAATAATGCCGAGCAATGGCGCTCCGACTATTCTACGGTGCAGCCACCCGCCTGCGGCACTACCCTTCCGCTCGATATCGTGAGAGCAAAACCGTAGGTAGACGTCGGGCGAATCGCTATTGAATGTCGATTCATTTCCGCGGCGCTCCGCCGGGGATACCCTTCAGGCGTCCCATTCAGGGCTGGCAGCATCGTATAATCAATCTTTCATCTCAAAACCGCTGCCGCGCACACGCTGCGAGCACACCAGCGATCGGAGGCTCTATGCCAGAACAAGTAAAGAAGAGGCTTGAAGAAGAGATCAAGCAGCTTGAATACGAGCTTACGACCGAGCTTCCCGCGGAGATCAAGAAGGCCGTCGCCCTCGGCGACCTGAGCGAGAACGCCGAATACCACATGGCCAAGCAGCGCCAGGTCTTCGTCAACGCGCGCCTCGGCCAGCTCAAGAAGCGGATGGGCGAGCTCGCCATGGTGAACCTCGTCAATATCCCGCGCGACAAGGTCGGCTTCGGCGCAACCGTCACCGTCTTCGACTCCAGCAAGAACGAGGAGATCCAGTACAAGCTGGTCACCAGTGAGGAGTCCGACGTGGCCCAGGGCCTGATCTCGACGACCTCGCCGATCGGACGCTCCCTGCTCGGCAAAAAAGTCGGCGATGTGGCCACCGTGGTCACGCCCAACGGCAACCGCGAGCTTGAGGTGCTCAAGCTCGCCACCATTCACGATACCGGCGAATAGCCGGCAATCCTGGCGATTCAACGGGTTGCATCGGTAAGTTGAAAACACCTTCGGCAGGTCCGGGCGGCCTGCCGAAGATTGCGATTGAGTACACCGCCTCGGGTGGTGTAAACAGAGAGCGGCAAAGAAGGGCGACCGCTTCGGAGGCAGTTTTTTGACCTGGACAAGTGCATTCGGCAAGGGCAGCGGCTGGTTGCTGCAAAAGATCGTCAATGGACTTGCCCTTACCCGCATCTCTCCCAATGCACTCACCTTCATCGGCCTGCTCATCAATATCGTCGCCGCGCTCTTCTTCGGCTTCGCGCGGGTCCGCAACGCCGACCGGATGTTCCTTTACGCCGGGCTTATCATTATTGGCGCCGGTATCTTCGACATGGTCGATGGCCGGGTGGCGCGGCAGACCAACCAGGTCTCCGTCTTCGGCGCATTCTTCGATTCCGTGATGGACCGCTACTCGGATGTGGCTATCTTCTTTGGTTTGCTGGTCTTCTACGCCCGCGGCAACCGGCTCTTCTATGTCGGGCTGGTCGCCTTCGTCATGACCGCCTGCGTCATGGTCAGCTATACGCGCGCGCGCGCCGAGGCGCTGATCGGAAGTTGCAAGGTCGGCTTCATGGAGCGGCCCGAGCGCATCGTCTGCGTCATTCTGGGAGCGTTGTTCAACCACTGGGGAGTCATGGCCGCCGCGCTCTGGGTGCTCGCCTTCTTCTCCACCATCACCGTGATCCACCGCATCCGGTACACCTACCTCGAAACCGAACGCAGAAAGCTGCTGCCTACGTCCTGACGTCCTGAGACGAGGCAACAGCCACGGATTTCCTGAATTTTCGACTGGTTTATTTGGCGGGAGCTACGAATTCCTTGGGCAGCGATCCGCCTTCGCCGAAGAAGAACTCGTTCATCTGCTCGATCAGGAACTCCTGCGCCTCGCGCGTCCAGGGCTGGAGGCGGTACTCGTTGAGCAGCATCTTCTGGCGCTCCACCCACTCACCCCAGGCCTTTTTTGAGACGTTCTTGTAGATCTTCTGGCCGAAGTCGGAGTCGAAGGGCGGCTCGTCCAGGCCTTCCAGCTCAGCCTTGTATTTAGTGCAAAAAACCATGTGTGCCATTGGGGTCGAATCTCCTTGGGAAGGTTTATTTTACGCGATCTCTTCGATACGGGCGGCGCGGCTTCAGCTCTTCTTTCGCTTGCCCTTCGACTTCTTATCGCGGGCGCGAACTTTGGCCTTCGGCTTGGTTTTGGATTTGGCCTTGCCCTTCGACTTCGGGGCGCTTCCGGCCCACGTCCCGGAAGCGGGACGTGGGGCACCCGGTTTTTGGGTGTCCCCTTCGGCGTCGAGCAGGGCGAACTGGAGGCGCTTCTGCTGGCGGTCGATGCGGTCGAGCAGAACATGAACGCGCTCTCCCATCCTGAAGACGCGGCCGTTGCGCGCGCCGACGATCTGGCGGTCGGTGTCGCGGAAGAAGTAGCGGTCGTCCGTGAGCGTCGCGATGGGGACAAGGCCTTCGATAAAAAGATCGTCCAGTTCGACGAAAAAGCCGTACTTGGTGCAGGAGAGGATGATGGCCTTGAAGTCTTCGCCGACGCGATTCTCCATGAAACGCATCTTCTTCCACTCGATCAACTCGCGCTCGGCGTCGTCGGCGCGGCGCTCGGCCTGGCTGGATTCGGTGGCGATGGCGGCGATCTCGGACTCGGGAATGGGGGGAAGAAGATTCGTGTCTCCCACCCATCGCGATGAGGCTGCGATGGATGGGGCACCCGGGGATTTGCGGCCGGGTGAGGAAGACAAATACGGGGCTCCTTCGCTGCGCTCAGGATGACGGTGGAGAGCGGAGGTTGACTGAGCACCCGGTTTTTTACCCGGAGCGGCGGTCATCTCGTGCCAGGGCTGGGGCTCGGTGCTGAGGATGGCCGCGCCGTGAGGGTCCGCGCCGGATTGCAGCAGGTCGCGCAGCAGGCGATGAACGATGAGGTCGGGATAGCGCCGGATCGGCGAGGTGAAGTGCGTGTAGCTGGGCGAGGCCAGCGCGAAGTGGCCGACGTTCTGCTCGCTGTAGCGGGCCTGCTTGAGCGAGCGCAGCATCAGGTAGGCGAGAATGCGCTCTTCGGGCTTGCCCGCGATCTTCGCCGTCAGGCGCTGGTACATGCGTGGCGTGACCGGAATGGATTCGGGAACCTCGTGAGTTTTGGCGGTGCGGTCGTTACGGCCGGCGCTGCGCGTGGCTCGCCGGTCGGACTTCATCTGCATGCGCTTGACCGGCAGGCTGCTGAAGCCGAGCGAGTAGCCGAACTGGCTGGCCGTCTCCTCGAAGTCGACGATGCGTTTGGGGTCGGGCATCTCATGGATGCGGTAGATGCCGGGGACGCCCTGCGCTTCAATCCAATGCGCCACGCACTCGTTGGCCGAGAGCATGAACTCTTCGATCAGCCGGTGCGCCCAGCCGCGCTCGGAGCGCACGATGGCCACCATGTCGCCGTCCGGGTCGAACTGGATGACCGGCTCGGGCAGGTCGAAGTCGATGGAGCCGCGGCGATGGCGCTTGGCGTTGAGTTCGAGCGCGAGCCGGTGCATCTGCTCGAACTCCGGCACCAGCGCGGCAAACTCGGCACGAACGGCGTCGTCGCCGTCGAGGATGGCCTGGACCTGCGTGTAGGTCATGCGCCGCGCGCTACGGATCAGGCCCTCGCACAGCTCATAGCCGAGGACTTCGCCCTGGGCGTCGATCTCCATGAGGCAGCTCAGGACGAAGCGGTCCTCGTCGGGCCGCAGGCTGCACGCGCCGCTCGAAAGCTCCTGCGGCAGCATGGGGATGGCGCGGTCGGGAAAATAGACCGAGGTGCCGCGCAGGCGCGCTTCGAGGTCGAGCGCCGTTCCGGGGCGGACGTAGTGGCTGACATCGGCGATGTGCACCTGGAGCTGTAGATTGCCGTTCGCAAGCGGCTGGACGAAGACGGCGTCGTCGAAGTCGCGGGCGCTTTCGCCATCGATGGTGACGATGCCAAGGCCGCGGAAGTCGCGGCGGGTGCCGGGGGAAGTTGCGGGTTTAGTGGAAACCCAGGTCCCAGAATCGGGACCTGGGGCACCCGGTTTCATGGTGGGGTTTAATGTTGGGAGCAACTCGATGGGCTCGGCGGAGGCGGCAGTCGCTTCGGCGAGCACATTGTCCGGAAAGGTGTGAGGAAGGTGGTGCTTGCGGATGACGATCTCGACATCGACCCCAAAGGCGTCGGGCGGCCCCAGCACTTCGAGGATGCGGCCGCGGGCCGGACGCCCGGAGGTGGGAAAGTCGGTGATCTCGATATCGACGGCAAGCCCTTCGAGCGGCTGGCGCGGGTCCAGATCCTCCGACCAGTGTCTCTGCTGCGCCTGCGCCTCCTCGCCCATCACGCGATGCGGCGTCTCGGTCGGCGTCGCCGGAAGTTCAGCGCCCTCCGGAATAAGGATGGCCTGCGTCATGCGCTCGTCGAGCGGGGTGACGTAGTCGCCGTTGACAAACGGGGTGTGCTCCCATGCGTTCACGCGTCCGCGTGACTGCGCATAGTGGAAGATGCCGACGACCGTCGGATTACGGCGCGTCAGCACGCGGGCAACACGGCCTGAGCGCCTGGGCTTGCCATCTAACCCCGGGCGACCCGGCGGCGCTTCGTCCACCAGGACTTCATCGCCCTGCATGGCTCCGTTCAGCTCGTCGGGTGGGATGAAGAGATCGTCTTCGCGGCTGGTGCTCTGGTTGGGACGGACGAAGGCGTAGCCGTCGCGGTGCAGATCGATCCTGCCGGCGACCAGGTGATCGCGAGTGGCGCGATGCCCTATGGACTGATCGCCGTTGCGTGATGGACGGGCCGTCTTCTCCGGCACGGCGACTGGCAGGCTCCACTGCTCTGCGTCGATCTTGACCAGCTCTCCGCGGGCAGTGATACGGGCAAGCTGCTCCAGCAGCAGGCGGCGCTCGCGGCCTCCGCCCAAGCCAAACTCGCGGATAAGCTGCTTGTATCCCGCACGATGACCGGGTGAGCGCTCGATCCGCCCAATCAGTTCACGATCTGTTCGAGGGTAAGGTGTCCTGGCCATCTGATTTTTAGGATATAGGACGGCCGCTTACTTCTTCGGCTTCGACATCTCCGCCGCCTGCTCAAGCGTGGTGCCTACGGGTACCTGGGTAAACTCCGTCTGCACCTCGTCCTGCTGCTGGCCGATGTTTTTAAACAGGAGAGCCTTGCCGACGATATGCACATGCGTCTCGGTGATCTGCCACAGCCCCGGCTTCAGCTCGCGCCGTTCCACGCGAAAGGTACCACCCTGTTTCAACCGTCCCAGCAGTCCCCAGCCGAAGGTCACATCGCGCGTCAGCTTGCCGCTGATGGTCTTGATGCGATGTTGTTTCTTATCGACCACCAGTTCGCCCGCCATCGCGCTGAGCACACGCGACTGCATGTTAGGAGGACTGAAGTCGGGGTTGGGAGCGAAGGACAGCGTGATCGCGTCTCCATTGTCGTTGGCGACCTTCCACGTAAACGCGGTCGGCAGCATGTCGAGCAGCTCCGCGGCGCTCTTGTCGTCCGACGCTCCATCCTTCTTCTGCTTCGCCAGCTTCTCCGGGCTATGAATAAAACTCTGAATGCGGGCCTCTTCCGCCTGCGCTTCGGCAGCGGTCAAAGACTGGCCGTTCTTCTCGACCAGGCGCTTGACCGAACCCTCTGCGGTCTGCACCACGATGGAGGTCTTCCTCTCGATGTGCTGCTCATCGCGATATCGCCACAAGCTGTGGTCGTTACGGGCGGCGGCCAGCTCCGTGGTGACCGCCGTCTGCACGATCTGATTGGTGTCCTCCGCGTGAAGCGGCAGAGCAACAAAGAGAACCAGGACAGCGCAGCAGGCGAAGAACTTGGAGCAGGTCGAAATACGCATAGCAGTAGGATGCCATCCTTTCACGCAGGTTTGTGCCGGAATTGCGCTTTGGCTCGTAACTAACTCATTGCGTCACAGTTACAGCCTTGGCTCGTTTCCCCAGCCGAAGCGTGAGTCTCGCAGGCAGCGCCTCAAGCGTCAGCATGGCGTCGCGATGAACCTCGGTGCCGACACGGACCGCGCCCTCGCCCAGCTTGCGCGTCGCCTCGCTGGCGGAAGCGGCAAGCCCGGCCTGCGCCAGCAGCTTCGACATCCGCACCGTGTTCGATGCGGTCCCAGCGACGGCAGCGTAGCTCACGGCAACCTCTTCGAGATCGTCCGCGACGGCGCGCTGCTGAAACTGCTTTGCCCAGTTCTCCGCCGCCGAGTCCGCCTCCGCCGCCGAATGAAAATCGGCGGTGATGGCGTGGGCGAGATTCTTCTTCGCCTGCATCGGATGCAGACTGCCGCCGTCGACCTCGGCACGCATCTGCGCAATCTCCGACTGGCGGAGATCGGTGAGCAGCGTCCAGTACTTCCACATCAGCTCGTCGGAGATCGACATCAGCTTGCCATACATCTCGGAGGCGGGCTCGTGGATGCCGATGGCGTTGTTGAGCGACTTTGACATCTTCTGCACGCCGTCCAGGCCTTCGAGGATCGGCACCATCAGCGCAATCTGCTGTGGCTGGCCCTCCTTGCGCTGGAGTTCACGGCCCATCAACAGGTTGAACTTCTGGTCCGTTCCTCCCAGTTCCACATCCGCGTGCAGCATGACCGAATCGTACCCTTGAGCCAGCGGATACAGCAGTTCGTGGATAGAGATATCTTGTTCAGCCCTGAACCGTGTCAGAAAATCCTTTCGATCCAGCATCTGGGACAGCGTTACCTTGGCCGACAGACCGATCAGTCCCGCATACCCCAGCTTGTCGAGCCACTCGGAGTTATAGCGGACCTCGGTCTTCGCGGGGTCGAGAATCTTGAACACCTGCTCCTTGTACGTCTCGGCGTTAACGGAGATCTGCTCGGGCGTCAGCGGCTTGCGGGTGACGTTGCGGCCGGTGGGGTCGCCGATCAAGGCGGTCGAGTCGCCGATCAGAAAGATGACCGTATGCCCAAGCTGCTGGAAGTGCCGCAGCTTGCGGATGAGCACGGTGTGACCAAGGTGCAGGTCGGGAGCCGTGGGATCGAAGCCCGCCTTGATGCGCATCGGCTTGCCCGAGGCGATGGACTGCCGGATGCGCTCCTTGAGAGCGTCCAGAGGGATGATCTCGGCAGCGCCCTTGGTGATGAGGTCAAGCTGGTCTTCAAGCGACGGGAACGCACTAAGCAATTGTGACAAAATCATTCCTTAAATTAAATCTGAGCTTTGATCTGAATTATTTACCCTTTGATCTTCCAATCAAAGAGTCGAGCTTCCGCTCAATCTCTTCAAGTCGGTCATCGGTATCTCTTAAAGGAGCATTTGGCTGTGATTGTAAAAAATGCGTCGCGCCCTTCAACTTTTCCCTGCGCGAATTAAGTCGGGGATCGATCACTACGATCAAGAGTGCCTCTAAAGTCTCAATTAAAGCCTCTGCATCAGATATTTTTACGCTTTTTTGAAGTTCATCTTCGATTCCAAACCAAGAAAAGCTATCCCACCTAGGACCTTTGCGTCGTGAATCTCTGTGAAGTTGGAGCCGTCGTCCTATCGATTGCTTGAAAGCTTTGCCCACATAGACTGGTAAGTATTCTTTATAGAGGACATATACCCCTTTTTCATTCCAGACATTTATGTCTAAAGATTTTTTACTTTTGCTTTCCTTACCAAGTAAACACTTGCCCCTCCTCCAATTCACTAAATCAGGGTTCCAAAATTCTCCGTATCGGCGAATCAGAGTCGGAACTCTTCCAGAATCTTCATCCATCTCTTCCATTCTCATTCCTCGACCTCTTCTTAGAATAATTTCACAGTGACCGAGGCTGTTGAATATCGTTCTTTGTCGGCCGCTCCCGGGGAGGCCTTCCGGGGAAGGCGAAATACAGAAATCCCTCCGCTACGGCAGCAAACTGCGCATCCTTCGGAGATGACGTTTCTGGAGGCGATGGACGGAGGATCGATGGGAATCCAGATTTTTACTTTTGATCTCCGCCGTTGCTGCGCAAATCCTCGTCCGCCGCCTTCTATACTTTTCCCCATGGACGTCGAACGCATTCGCGCCTTCCTCCTCTCGCTTCCTCACGTGGTCGAAACCGAACAGTTCGGCGGCCTCGTCTTCTGGGTCGGCGACAAGGCTCTCGGCGGCAAGATGTTCGCCATGGTCAAGCTCGAACAGGACAGCGGTCGGCCGCGCGTCATCTCCTACCCGGCCGGGGCCGAGCGCTATCCCGATCTGCTGGAGATCGACGGCATTTACCCCGCGCCCTATGTCGCCCGCATCTTCTGGGTGGCGGCGGAGCGCTGGAGCGTCTTCCGCACGCCGGAGTGGGAGGAGCAGCTTCGGACGGCCCACGAGCTGACCTTTGCGAAGCTTCCGCCCAAGGTGCGGACGGCGCTGGCTTTACCGGCGGCGAAGCAAAAGCGGCTGATCGCGGAATATAGAAAGGCCGACCGCAGAAAATCGCTTGCTTCACGGTAGGCACCCGGCAGGACGAATGCTATCCTGTGGGCGAAGGAAAAACGAATGTTGATCGCACTGCTTGTTGTCGAGATCGTTACTCTGCTGGCCATCGTCTTTCTGCTGCTGCGCAGGCAGCAGGGACCGGACGCCCGGCTGGGGCAGGTGCCCGACCAGCTCACGCGGCTCGATGCCCGCAACGCGGCGCTCGATGACCATATCCGCGGCGCTTTCGCGCAGATGCGCACCGACATTGCTTCTGAGGCCCAGCGAACGCGCGAGGCCAGCGAAACCGCCTTTGCCGCGCTGCGCATAGAGATTACCGGCAGCATCGCCACGCTGGGGCAGACGCTCCAGACCGGGCTGGCCGGATTTCGCAGCGACAACAAGACCTCCGACGACCAGCTCCGCAGCGCCGTGCAGAGCCAGATGGACGGCATCACGCAGCGCATCGCTGCCTTTACAGCGGAGACGAATCTTCAGCACACCAACCTGCGCGAGTCGCTCAACGCCAAGCTCGGGGAGTTGATGGCGAGCAATACCGGCCTGCAGAACCAGCTTCGCACCGCCGTCGAAGAGCGCCTCGGCAAGCTGAACGAGGACAACTCCAAGGAACTCGAAAAGATGCGCCAGACGGTCGACGAGAAGCTCAACGCCACCCTGCAGACGCGGCTTACGGAGAGCTTTGGCCAGGTGACCGACCAGCTCAACAAGGTGCATACCGGGCTGGGCGAGATGACCAAGCTCTCGGACGGCGTCAACGACCTGAGCCGTATCTTCACCAACGTCAAGGCTCGCGGCGGCTTTGCCGAAGTGCAGCTTGGCATGTTGCTCGAACAGATGCTCGCGCCCAGCCAGTTCATCCGCAACGCCAAGGTCAAGGAGGGCACGCAGGAGGTGGTCGAGTTTGCCGTGCGTTTCCCCGGCCATGCAGGCGAGACGCTGCTGCCGATCGACGCCAAGTTTCCGCGCGAGGACTGGGAGCGGCTCGAAAACGCCTACGAGAGCAACGTCCCGGAGAATGTCCTCGCCGCCAGCAAGGCCTTCGAGGCCGCGATCCGCACCGAGGGCGAGCGCATCTGCAAGAAGTACATCAACCCGCCGGTCACCACGCCCCACGCCATCATGTTTCTTCCGACCGAGGGCCTGTACGCCGAGGTGATGCGGCGCGACGCGTTGCAGGCGGAGATTCAGTCCCGGTGCCACGTCACCATCGCCGGGCCGAGCACCCTCTCCGCCATTCTCACCAGCTTTCAGATGGGCTTCCAGATGCTTGCCATTCAGGAGAAAGGCGATGAGGTGTGGAAGGTGCTGGAGGGCACAAAGCGCGAGTTCAACACCTTTGAGACCCTGATGAACAGGATGGAGACCCAGGTGGGCACGGTGCAAAATACCATTCAGAAGCTCGGCGTTCGCACCCGCGCCATCAACCGTACCCTGCGCGAAGTAGGCGAGTTAGACGCGGGAGCGGCCGCGGCGAACCTGATCGGCATCGAAGAAAGCAACGGAATCGCGCCGCTGCTTGCCGCATCCGCTCATGATGAACATGAATGAATAAGGGTATTGGATCGGAATAGCCCCGTCACACGAGGCCTGGTTTGCTTTACACTCTCCTAGGCGCTCAGTATTCTTGAGCATAGCTGTGTTGACTACGCGCATGGGCACCGGATTTTTGATTGCAGACGTAAACAGGAGAAACAAATGGCCGCAGTAGATGAAAAAGTAAAGCAGATCATCGTCGAGCAACTTCAGGTGGATGAAGCAGAAGTCACCCCGGGCGCAAGCTTCCAGGAAGATCTTGGAGCCGACTCCCTCGACGTCGTCGAGCTTGTGATGCAGTTCGAGGAAGCCTTTGACATCCAGATCCCGGACGAAGACGCCGAGAAGATCAAGACCGTCAAGGACGCCATCGACTACATCGAAAAGAACCAGAAGGCGGCCAAGTAAACAATGATGGAGCGTCGCGTCGTCGTCACAGGCCTGGGCCTCGTCTGCGGGGTCGGCAAGACCGCGCCCGAGGTGTGGGCGGGCCTGCTCGCGGGCAAAAGCGGCATGGCCGAGATCAAGGCATTCGATCTTACCGGCCATCCCGTCCGTTTTGCGGCCGAGGTCAAGGACTTCGACCCGCTCCAGTTCATCGATAAGAAAGAGGCCCGCAAGATGGGCCGCTTCATCCACTTTGCCCTGGCTGCCTCGGACGAGGCGATGAAGCACTCCGGCCTGGTCATCGACGAGAGCAACCGCGATCATGTCGGCGTCCACATCGGCTCCGGCATCGGCGGCTTCGACGTCATCGAGCGCGAACACTCGGCCATGCTGGCCGGCGGTCCGCGCAAGATCTCGCCGTTCTTTATCCCCGGCTCCATCGTGAACCTCGCCGCCGGCCACGTCTCCATCCGTTACGGAGCGCGCGGGCCGAACGAGGCCACGGCTACCGCCTGCACCACCAGCGCGCACTCCATCGGCGACGCCTTCCGCATCATTCAGCGCGGCGACGCCGACGCCATGATCGCCGGGGGCACCGAGGCCGCCATCACTCCCATGGGAGTCGGCGGGTTCGCCGCCATGAAGGCGCTGTCGACGCGCAACGATGACCCCGAGCACGCCTGCCGTCCCTTCGACAAGGACCGCGACGGCTTCGTCGTCGGCGAAGGCGCGGGCATCCTTATCCTCGAAGAGCTGGAGTTCGCCAAGGCCCGCGGCGCGAAGATTCTTGCCGAGATCATCGGCTACGGCATGTCCGCCGACGCCTTCCACATGACCGGCATGGCACCCGAGGGCGAAGGCTGCTACCGCTCCATGAACCACGCCCTCAGGGTCGCGGGCATCTCGCCCGACCAGATCGACTACGTCAACGCCCACGCCACCAGCACGCCGCTGGGAGACGCGCTGGAGTCGCAGGCCATCGAGAATGTCTTCGGCGAGCGCGCCAAGGATCACACTTTGCTGGTCAGTTCCACCAAGTCGATGACCGGCCACCTGCTCGGCGGCGCGGGCGGACTTGAGGCGGGCATCACCATCCTCGCCATGCAGAACCAGACCGCTCCGCCGACCATGAACCTGGTCGAGGCCGATCCGCAGTGCCGCCTCAACTACGTGCCCAACAAGCCGCAACCGGCGAAGATCGACTACGCATTGTCGAACTCCTTCGGCTTCGGCGGCACCAACGGCTCGCTCGTCTTCAAGCGCTGGACCGAATAACCATCTGGAAATCAGCAATATAAAGGGAGTGGCCGCGATGGCCGCTCCTTTTGCCGTTAAGTTAAGTCGCCTTCAAGTCCCCGGCATCACCACAGGGAGTTCTGAAAAAGATTTGACAACCCTGAATCGTTTGCCTTATTTAACTTATCTGTTATTTATCAAGGAAGTTAATTACATAATGCCGACCGACCCCCTCAGCACGACCTTCGCCGCACTCGCCGATCCCACCCGCCGCGCTATCCTCGCGCGGCTCGCCCTCGGCGAAACCTCCGTCAATCAGCTCGCCGAGCCGTTTGAGATCAGCCTTCCCGCCGTCTCCCGCCATCTCAAGGTACTCGAACGGGCGGGCCTCATCTCGCGCACCCGCGAGGCCCAATGGCGTCCCTGCAAGCTGAATCCCACCCAGTTGAAGACCGCCGCCGAGTGGCTCGACTACTACCGCAAGTTCTGGGAAGAGAGCTTCGACCGGCTCGACGACTACCTCCGGAACCTGCAAGCCTCGCAAGCCAAAACCAAGCTCAAAGCCGAACCCAAGGAGAAGCACCATGCCCGCAACAGCCCCCGCACGCACTAACCATCAGGCTACCGTTCCAGGCAGCCGCGAACTCACATTCACCCGCGACTTCAACGCGCCGCGCGACCTCGTCTTCCGCCTCTGGACCGACGCCGAGCACATCTCCAACTGGTGGGGACCCAACGGCTTCACCACCACCACGTATCGAATGGATGTCCGCCCCGGCGGCCTCTGGCGCTTCACCATGCACGGCCCCGACGGAACCGACTACGCCAACAGCATCGTCTATCGCGAGATCGTCGAACCGGAATACATGACGTACGATCACTACGCGGGCGACGAGACCGCGCCTCCGCACTTTCACGCGACCGTCACCTTCACCAGCACCGAGGGCAAGACTCGGGTCACCCTGAACCTGCTCTTTCCGTCTGAGGAAGAGTTCAACATTGCCCGCGCCCACGGAGCCATCGAAGGCGGCCAACAGACGCTTGCCCGCTTCGAGCAGCAGCTTGCCAGGTCGCTCGCAGCGGAGCCCGTGCTTTACGATCTTTCCATTACCCGCGTCTTCGATGCACCCCGCGCACTCGTCTACGAGGCCTTCAGCAATCCTGAGCACTCTAAAAAATGGATGGGCCCTCGCGGCTTCACCGCCACCCACTTCGAGCAGGACGCGCGCCCCGGAGGCACGTGGCGCGCCTGCCTTCACCAGACCGGTGAGTGGGGAGGCCAGACCTACCCCGACCTCTGGCAGGGCGGCGTCTTCAAAGAGATCGTGCCGCCCGAGCGCATCGTGTATACCTTCGCCTGGGAGGGACAGGGCGGCCAATCGACCCGCGAAACGCTCATCACCCTCCGCTTCACCGAGGTCGAGGGCAACCGCACTCGAATGGACTTCCACCAGGCATTCTTCGATTCCCTCGGCGAGCGCGACGGCCACAATACCGGCTGGAACAGCAGCTTCGACCGCCTGAACGATTACGTCAAGGAGAACAGCCGGCAGCTCGCGACGCTCTGATGGCGGCAGGCCGCACCGTCCGGCATGTTGCGACGGTGCGGCCTGCGGCGGAGTTGCAGGATCAGGAAGCTATTGAATTGCGGTTGCCAGCGTGCTGGCTTCGCTGTGGCGGTGCGTAGCGACATCGCGCTTGGGCGTGACAGACGGCGGCAGGTACTTTTTGTACACGCTGATGTGGAAGCAGGCCTGCTGGAATTCCTCCTCCACGTCGATCTTGCCCTCCTGAATCAGAGGGAGAAGGTAGCCGCGCATCCAGGCGACCTCTGTCCGCGAGAGGCCGTGCTTGGCGATGTCGATGGCCTGTCCGGTGAGATGAGGCGACGCGGTATCGCCTTCCGCCGGCGCGGCATTGCCATTGACCCGTATCAGCCGCTGTTGGAACTCGACCGTGCGCACGGCGGAGTTGACCTGGAGCGGGGTGTGGAAGCGAGCATAGTGAGCGCGCGCCATGTTGGCGAGAAAGCGTGCCGTCCAGGGACGGCAGTAGCGGCGATCCGCGGGCAGGCGGTCATCGACCTGTAGGCTGTAGTTGACGGGCAGCGGAACCAGCATCCGCTTGTCGCGCATGTCGAGCAGGTCTGCCTTGTTCTGGATGCGGTCGAGTCCCTCGCGGTCGGCGACCTCGTTCTGGCGCACGAGGATCTCATGAGATCCCTTGAGAGGCGGGGGCACAATCAGGCGGCCGCGCTTGTTGTAGAGCGTGGGTAGAACAGCCGGAATCGCCGCCTCTTCTACTCCGCTGTGCGAACCGCTCGCCTTCTGCGTGGCGGCAGGTTCAGCGGCGCGCGGCGCAGTCTCCTTTTCGCCGGCAGCTTTGAGGAAATCTGCGGATTTGGCCTTGCGATGCGCGGTTGCAGATACGCTGCGCCGCCGCACGGCAGACCGGCGCCTCACAGCTTTCGTCTTTCGAGTCACGGGACGCCGCGTTTTGGAATGCGAGCGAACCCGGGCGGCGCGTGCGGTTGTCGATCTCTTCGAACGATGGGCAGAGGTCTTCCGGACCTTCGCCGTTGCCTTCTTGTGCGTGTGCGCAACAGCCGTTGCCTTGCGGGCATGGCGATGCGCAGTCGTGGCAAGGAGGGTGGCAGGTAGCAGAAACAGGACTGCAAGCGCCAGAAAGGCCGGAAGTGGAGCGTTCAACCGCATCATGTTTTGAGAGGCGCGGAACGCCAGAGCAATTCCTACCTTAGAGAGTCTTCAGGGAAAGTATAAGTAATCAGGTGGGTTCCGTATACTAGTCGGTAAACAGGGGCAAGGATCAATGAGGAGGCTGGCGGTTCTGGGAGCGATGAGTCTGGCTTTACTGGTGTGGGGATGCGAAGCCGGACCCGAGGACAACCAGCCGCCGCGAACCGACTACTACTCCACCACGGTGCAGCCGATCTTCCGCAAGAACTGCTATCGCTGCCATGGAGGGATGAACCATCGCGGCGGCCTGAGCCTGGCCACGCGGGCCGGCGTTCTGAAGGGCGGCGATAAAGGCCGGGTGGTGATTCCGGGCGATCCGGCCAACAGCACGCTGGTCGAGTCGATCCGGCACGAGGGACAGGACAAGAACCCGAAGGTGAAGCCGATGCCGTCGAAGGGGCGCAAGCTCTCCGACGCCGACATCGCCATCGTGGAAGGGTGGGTGAAGGCCGGGGCGATCATGCCGGAACACGTGCCCAAGCCGTAGGGCTGGCGCTTCCAGTCAATGGCATCAACAGGCAATGGCGAAATACAGGGGTCTCTCCGCTGCGGCGGCAAAAAGCGCCGCCTTCGGTCGAGATGACGTTCGTTTGGGGACTGATCGAGAGAAGGTCGTTGGTGGGCCGAGGAAAAAGTCACGTCATCTCGACCGAAGCGCAGCGCAGTGGAGAGACCCCCGTAATTTTGCCTTGACTCCCTCGTCCATCCATCTCGCATGAACAAGACACTCATCTCGGGATTCCCATCAACAGGGAAAATGAACTAAATCTTCTGTACCCGATGCACGTCCCGCACGCCGGGAACCTTGCGCAGGTTCTGCACCAGTTTATTGAGGTGCCGCACGTCCACCGTCTCCACTACGAAGTCCACGACCATCGCGCCCTCGGGCGTGGGCTTGGTATCGACACTGCGAATGTTCGTCCCATCGTCCGCGATGATCGCCGTGAACTCCTTCAATAGCCCGGGACGGTCGTCGCAGAGTACCGTCAGCTTCACCGGATAGGTCTGTGCCTTGACCGCTCCCGGCTCGTGCGGCGACGGCGCCCACTCCACCTGAATCCGTCGGTCCGACTCGTACAGCAGATTCTGCACGTTCGGACAGCTTCGCGCATGTACCGCCACGCCCTTGCCCCGCGTGACGTAGCCGATGATCTCTTCCCCACGAATCGGGTTACAACAGCGTGCCCGGTAGACCAGCAGGTCGTCCTTGCCCTCCACCTGCAGCGAGTCGGAACCCTTGCCGAAGAAGACCTTCTTCACGGCGTCCGACATCTGCCCCACGGCGTGGCCGACGACACCCTCCGCCGGGGGAGGCTCGACGGCCATCGTCGATCCCGGCTCCAGCTTGTTGAGCACCTGCCGCGCCGAGAACTTGCCGAAGCCGATGCCGGCGAGCAGCTCCGCCTGCGTCCCCAGGCCATACTCGCCGGCGACCTTGTCGAAGTCCGCTTCGACAAATTTGGCCAGCGACAGCTTGTACTTCCGCGCCTCGCGCTCCAGCAGCTTTCTGCCCACCTCGATCGCGCGCACCCGCTGCTGCTCGTTGAGCCAGTGCTTGATCTTGTTGCGCGCCCGCGAGCTTCGCGTAAAGCTGAGCCAGTCGCGGCTCGGAGCATGTCCCGTTTGCGTCGAGATCTCGACGATGTCGCCGTTGCGCAGCCGCGTCCGCAGCGGAACGATGCGGCCATTGACCCTGGCGCCGATGGTCGCGTTGCCGACCTCGGTGTGGATGGCATAGGCGAAGTCCACCGGGCTCGAATCCTTGGGCAACACCACCACCTTGCCCTTGGGCGTGAAGGTGTAGACCTCCTCCGGGTACAGGTCGATCTTCAGCGTCGACATGAACTCGTTGGGATCGGGCATCTCGCGCTGCCATTCCATCAACTGCCGCATCCACGCCAGCCGCTGCTCGTCCTTCGACGTCACATTGTCGGAGGCCTTGTACTTCCAGTGCGCGGCGATGCCCTCCTCGGCGACGCGATGCATCTCCTCGGTGCGAATCTGCACCTCGAACTGATGCCCGCCCGGCGCGATCAGCGTCGTATGCAGCGACTGGTAGAGATTCGGCCGCGGCATCGCGATAAAGTCCTTGATGCGCCCCGGCACCGGGCGCCACACGCTGTGCAGCAGCCCCAGCACCGCGTAGCAGTCCTGCACCGTCTGGCAGATTACCCGCACCGCCAGCAGATCGTAGACCTGGTCGACCGGAATCTTCTGCGCCTCCAGCTTCTGCTGGATCGAGTAGAGCCGCTTGATGCGCCACTGCACGCGCCCCTGAATGTGATGCTCGCGCAGCTTGTCTTCGAGCTCGGTGACGATCTTCTGCAGGAACTCCTCGCCCTCGCCGCGCAGCGCGTTCACCTGGGTCGAGACCTGCTCGTAGGCATAGGGATCGGTGTAGTGGAAGGCGAGGTCTTCGAGCTCGCCGCGCAGCTTGCCCATGCCCAGCCGGTGCGCCAGTGGAGCGTAGATATCCAGCGTCTCGCGCGCGATCTTCTGCTGCCGCTCCGGCTTCAGGTGCTCGAGCGTCCGCATGTTGTGCAGCCGGTCGGCCAGCTTGATGATGACGACGCGAACGTCGGTCACCATGGCCAGCAGCATCTTGCGGATGTTCTCGGCCTGATGGTCGTCGCGGTTGGCGAACTTGATCTTGTCCAGCTTGGTGACGCCTTCGACGATATTGGCCAACTGGTCGCCGAAGCGTTTGGCAACCTCTTCCGTGGTCACGTCCGTGTCTTCGACCGCATCGTGCAGCAGCCCCGCTGCAATCGCGGTCGAATCCATCTTCAGTTCGGCCAGCACCTGTCCAACTTCAAGCGGATGAATAATATACGGCTCGCCCGAAGCCCTCTTCTGGCCCTCATGATGCGACATGGAAAAGGCCCAGGCCTTGCGGATCACATCGAGATTGTCTCCCGGCCGATTCTCATGCACGGTCTCGAGCAGCCGCTGAAACTTTGCGTCCACCTCGGCGATCTCCGCCGCCGCGACGCCCTTGAGATAGGTGCCCGAGGATTCGGAGGCCTCAGTGACCTCAGCGACTCCATTCGGACCTGCCGCCGCCTGGACGCCCGCCTCGCTCAACTCGACCGCCATCGGGGCATCCCCGCCCGCACCGGGAGCCGCCGCCTCCAATCCCGCCCCCTGTTCGGCGGCTGTCGGCAATGGCGTTTTATTTTCTTCGTTTTGCGACCGCGGTTGCGGACCAGCCTCCGAAGAGGCCGGATGAGCGGTGACCATAGGACATTATAGGCTGCTCCGTCAAGCCCTTCACCGGAGTCGGCGGCGCTTGCCGCCACAAACTTACGTCATCTCGACCGGAGGCCCGCAGGGCCGTAGCGGAGAGACCCCTGTATTTTGTCGGGTTTTCCTTGCGCGATTCCAATTTTGGGCAGTGCCCCGCCAGCTATATAAAACACACAAAAGCGAATACAGGGGTCTCTCCACTCCGCTTCGCTCCGGTCGAGATGACGTGGTTTTGAGTTGGGTTGCGGTCGAAATGACCTGCGTTCCATTGCTGCGGCACACCGGCCGAGATGACGTGGTTTCATAGTTTCTGGACAGGTTCTAAGATAATGCCGGGGCGGTAAAACTGCGCTCCCTTTACCCGATCACAGCCAGACCACAGTCAGGACCGCCATGAGACTACTTTCAGGATTGATTCTTCTCTCCGCGCTTGCTCTTCCCGCCTTTCCACCGGCAGCGATCGCCCAAAGCGCTGCCCCCACTGCCGCTCAGGCTGCGGACACCTTCCACAATCCCCTGCTGCCGACCGGCCCCGATCCCTGGGTCGTCACCCGCAACGGCTTCTTCTACTACATGAACACCACCGGGAAGAACCTGACCATCTGGAAGACCCGCGACATCACCGATCTCGCGCATGCGCAGAAGAAGATTGTGTGGACACCTCCCGCGACCGGACCCTACTCGCACGACCTCTGGGCGCCGGAGCTGCACTTCCTCGACGGCAAGTGGTATATCTACTTCGCCGCCGACGCCGGTCAGAACGAGTCGCACCGCACCTATGTCGTTGAAAATGCTTCGCCTGACCCGCTTGAAGGCACATGGACCTTCAAGGGCAAGGTCGCCGACGCGACCGACAAGTGGTCCATCGACTCCTCCGTCTTCGAAGACAAGGGCCAGAAGTACATGGTCTGGTCCGGCTGGGAGGGCGACACCGACGGCGAGCAGCGCATCTACATCGCCCATATGAAGAATCCGTGGACCATCGACTCGAAGCGAGTCATGATCTCCTATCCCCAATACCCCTGGGAGCGTGTCGGCGACCTGCCCGACCGTCCGGCCATGCCGCATGTCAACGTAAACGAAGGCCCGGAGATATTGCAGCACGGGCAGGACATCTTCCTCGTCTACTCCGCCTCCGCCTGCTGGACCGACTACTACGAGCTGGGCGTAGCCCGGACGAGATCCGGCGCGAACCTCCTCGACGCTGCCTCGTGGAAGAAGTTCGACCATCCCTTCTTCAAACAGGACCGCGACGCGGAGGTCTTCGGCCCCGGCCACAACGGTTTTTTCAAATCGCTCGATGGCAAGGAAGACTGGATCATCTACCACGCCAACCCCGGCCCCAATCAAGGCTGCGGCGGCCACCGCTCGCCGCGGATCCAGCCCTTTACCTGGAACGCCGACGGCACGCCGAACTTCGGCAGGCCGATCTCGACCGGAATCGCGATCAAGAAGCCCTCGCACAACTGACGAGGGCCTACCGAAGTTCGAGAGGTAATTCGAGCAAAACGCGGATTCCCTTCGGGAATGACAAAGCAAAGAAAGCTGCCCTGAGAGGAATCGCTCTAGGGAGCTTCTGATTTAATTCCGGTTCGTCGGAGGCTCCCTGACCGAGGTTCAGACTAGTGAGAAGCGGGGGCAGCGGTCTGCGGCTTGGCGGTTTTCGCAGCGGGCTTCGTCGTCTTTCTGCGGGCCCTGCGCTTCTTCACCGGCGCGGCAGGCGGGCAGACGGCCGGAGCCGGTGCAGGCGGGATAGCCCGCACGGCAGCCTGCAGGCTATGCACCTGCTGCTCCCGCGCGAGCGCGGCAGCCTGGATGCGGTCGCCGAGAGCACGCCGCGCTGACTCCAGCTTTCCCCTCGCCTCTTCGAGCGCCGATCTCTGATCCCCCGGCGCGGAGAGCCTGCCCGCTTCGGCGACGCGAAGCACCACATCGTACAGCGCCTCGATGTTGCGATAGGCCGGAAGCACCTGCGTCACCGATGCCGGCGCTCCATCGGCTGTCGCCAGCAGTTGCGGCAGCGTGGCGTCCAGATCGCGGCGGATGGAGCTGATATTGGCCGCAGCCTCGTCGCGCACCGCGTCCGACGCCTTCCACTTGTCCGGACGCAGGGTGCCGATCGCCTGATCCAGAAGATCCAAAGCCGGCTGCATGATCGCCGACGGCGCAGGCTGAACCCCGGCGGCGGCTGCCTGCGGAGCAACAGCAGGCTGCTGCGCTGCGTAGGCGGCACACGATCCGCAGAAGATGGCGATAAGAAGAGCGGGAGAGAGAAGGCGCATAGAGTTTGCTTCCATAGTGAGGTTTGTGCCCCTGCCGTCCGGCCAAACACACCTTGGCAAAGAGGGAGATCGCGGGCACTCAGTTTGATGCTACTCCGGACCTGCTTGAAGATCCGGAGCGGCGATCTTCGGTTCCCACGAATAGAGCGGTTCTTCTCCAGACAGAGCCTTGGGGATGCAAGCAAAACGCAGATTCCCTTCGGGAATGACAAACAAAGGAAGACGTCAGAAACGATGAATTCTGCCGCGCAGCTTGTTGATCTCGCGCCGGTCGCGCTTCGACGGCCGTCCTTCTGCCACGGCACCGGCGCGCATCATCTCCCTGCGCTCCTCAGCCGCCTTGAGGCGCAGTTCACGGCTCTCGTCCGTCTCCCGATAGAACGTCTGCGCCACCGCCGCCGGGCCTCGGATCTCGCTCAGCAGCAGAACCTCGATGAGAAACTCGCCCGCATCGTTCTTGACTCGGAGGCTGTCGCCGACGCGCACCTCCCGGGCGGGCTTGGCGCGAAGGCCGTTGGACTCGATGCGGCCCAGGTCGCACGCCGTTGAGGCCAGCGCCCGCGTCTTGAAGAACCGGGCGGCCCAAAGCCACTTGTCCATCCGTACAACGCTCATGCTCGATTCCCGTTGAGGCCCGGCCTTTTTTCTTGCCTGGGTGCCCCATGTCCCGATCTTGTCCCTATTCTGGGACATGGGCCTGCCGCACTCTCATCCTCAGGTTCGGTTACGCCGAAGCCTCGTTCTTTGCCGCCAACTGGCGGAGAACGTACTGCAGGATGCCTCCGTTCTGGTAGTACAGAATCTCCTGCGGCGTATCGATGCGCACGGTCACGGTGAACTCGATCGTCTTGCCCTTTTCCGACTCAGCAAAGACGGTGATCTCCTTGCCGTCGGCGCACTTGTTGTCGAGCATCTCCCGCAGCTGTCCCGGCGTGTCCCCGATGGCGAAGATCTCCTCGCCGGTCAGGTGCAGCGACTCGGCGTTCTGCCCCGGCAGGAACTGCAGCGGCAGAATCCCCATGCCCACCAGGTTCGACCGATGAATGCGCTCGTAGCTCTCGGCGATCACGAACCGGATGCCCAGCAGCAGCGGTCCCTTGGCCGCCCAGTCGCGCGACGAGCCCGATCCGTACTCCTTGCCCGCGATGATGGCGAGCGGGATGCCGCGTTCGGCGTACTTCACCGAAGCGTCATAGATCGACATCGCCACATCGTCCGGCAGCAGCCGTGTCACGCCGCCCTCGGTTCCCGGAGCGATGCGGTTGCGCAGCCGCACATTAGCGAACGTGCCGCGCACCATCACCTCGTGATTGCCGCGCCTGGAGCCGTAGCTGTTGAAGTCGGCAGGCTTCACGCCATGGTCGGTCAGGTACTTGCCGGCCGGGCCATCGTGCTTGATCGAGCCTGCGGGAGAGATATGGTCGGTGGTCACGCTGTCGCCCAGCAGCGCCAGCACCCGCGCTCCTTTGATGTCCTTGACGGGCTCCGGCTGCGCGCCCATGCCGTCGAAATAAGGAGCCTTGCGAATGTAGGTCGAGTCGGCCTCCCATCCATAGGTGTTGCCCTCGGGAAACTTCAGGCCCTGCCAGTTGGCGTCGCCGTCGGTCACCGTGCTGTACTCCTTGCGGAACATCTCCGAATTGACCGAAGACGTCACGATGGCCGCGATCTCGGCCTGGGTCGGCCAGATGTCGCGCAGAAAGACCGGATGGCCGTCCTTGTCCTTGCCCAGCGGCTCGGTATCGAAGTTGTGCTTAATGTGACCGGCCAGCGCGTACGCGACCACCAGCGGCGGGCTCATCAGGTAGTTCGCCCGCACCTCCGGCGAGATGCGCCCCTCGAAGTTGCGATTTCCCGATAGCACCGAGACCGCCACCAGCCCATGATCCTCGATGACCTTCGAGACGTCGGTGGGCAGCGGGCCTGAGTTGCCGATGCAGGTGGTGCAGCCATAGCCGACCACCTGAAAGCGCAGCGCGTCGAGATAAGGCATCAGCCCCGACTTATTGAAATAATCCGACACAACGCGCGACCCCGGAGCCAGTGAAGTCTTCACCCAGGGCGGCGTGCACAGCCCCTTCTCGACAGCCTTCTTCGCCACCAGGCCGGCGGCGACCATCACGTAGGGATTCGATGTGTTGGTGCACGAGGTAATCGCCGCAATCACAATGGAGCCGTGGTCCAGATACTTCTCGGGATCGATGCCGAACCGGCTGCGGATCGAGACCGGAGGCGCGTCAAGCACTGCCGTTCCCGTGCCGCCGCCGGGAAGCGTCGACACCGGAACTCCGGCTGCGCCGACCACGGGCGCCGGAGTTCCAACCGCGCTCATCAGGTCGCCATGCGCGCTCGGTTGGCCGCCTTCGCCCTCCCATCGCAGCAGTTGGCGGGCCACATGACCATTCGACTTCGGCCCCAGCAGCGAGGGAAGCTGCTGCTCGAACGATGCCGGCACATCGGGCAGCAAAACGCGGTCCTGCGGCCGTCTCGGCCCGGCCACGCTGGGCCGCACCGTGCCCAGGTCGAGCGTAGTCGTCACCGAGTACTCGGCCTCGGGAGCGTCCGGCGTATGGAACAAGCCCTGCTCGCGGTAGTAGGCCTCGACCAGCGCAATCTGCTCCTCGGTCCGCCCGGTCAGCCGCAGATAGTTCAGCGTCTCGGCGTCGACGGGGAAGATGCCGCAGGTCGCGCCGTACTCGGGAGACATGTTCGCGATCGTCGCGCGGTTCGCCAGCGGCAGCTCCGCCACGCCCGAGCCGTAGAACTCGACGAACTTGCCCACCACGCCCAGCTTGCGAAGCTGCTCGGTCACGGTCAGCACAAGGTCGGTCGCCGTCGTGCCTTCCTTCAGCTTGCCGGTCAGCTTGAAGCCGACGACCTCGGGCACCAGCATCGAGACCGGCTGGCCCAGCATCGCCGCCTCGGCTTCGATGCCGCCGACGCCCCAGCCCAGCACGCCCAGACCGTTAATCATGGTCGTATGCGAGTCCGTTCCCACCAACGTATCGGGATAGGCGGAGACGACGCCGTCCGCGTCGGGCTCGGTGGTGAACACGACGCGGCCCAGGTACTCGAGGTTGACCTGATGACAGATGCCCATGCCCGGCGGCACCGCCGAAAAGTTGCGGAAGGCCGTCTGCCCCCACTTCAAAAACGCATAGCGCTCGCGGTTGCGCTGAAACTCCATCGCCGTATTCACATCGTAGGCGCGCATGGTGCCGAACTCGTCCACCTGCACAGAGTGGTCGATGACCAGCTCGGCGGGCTGCAGCGGATTGATGCGCTCCGGGTCGCCGCCCAGCGCCTGCATCGCGTCCCGCATCGCCGCCAGGTCGACCACCGCTGGAACGCCGGTGAAGTCCTGCATCAGGACCCGCGCCGGCATATAGGCGATCTCGCGCGAAGGCGCGGCCTTGGCGTCCCAGTTGGCCAGAAACCGGATGTCGTCGGCGCGGACGGTGCGGCCGTCCTCGTGACGCAGCAGGCTTTCGAGCAGGATGCGCAGCGAAAACGGAAGCCGCGTGAGGTTCACTCCCGCATCGGCCAGCGCCTTGAGGCGGAAGATGCGATAGCTGTTGGAGCCCGAGCGGAGAGTCGCCTGGCTTTTGAACGAATCGGGATGGGGTTGGGTGGACATAATCTTCTTCTCCGGGGGCGCTTCTCTCTTTGATTAAGAAGCGCGAAGTAAAGGCCGCGGCGCGATATCGGGCGCGAACGGCAACGGTTGAAGCCTATCAAAATTCCATGGAGGTGGGCAGGCTAGCAGCGGCCGCGGTCGGGGCGACCGTGGCGAAAGCGCTTCGTGCATGCAAGACAGCCTGCCATCGGCTCCATTTTACTTCGATTCTCCGGCCGGGCGGTAGGTGGCATCGCCGCATCGTACTTAACCATTCCCTCTCGCGGCTCCGATTGTGCAATCATTCCAGTGCCGGGCCGACAGGTCCGATCCACGTTCCGATTCCTAAAAGAGATCATCAGCGGAAGTCGATCGCAGCAGAAGTCCCAGGAGACATCAGCCCATGAAGCGGTTCCTTGCAGCAGCACTCTTGATCGCAGCCCCCTTCGCCCTCGCGCAAAAACCTTCGGGCAGCCTCAAGGTCTACTTCGCCGACGTCGAGGGCGGTCAGGCCACCCTCTTCGTCCCGCCCACGGGCGAGAACATGCTGGTCGACGCCGGCTGGCCCGGAGCCAAAAACGCCGACCGCATGATGGAGCTGTTGAAGGCCGCCGGAGTCAAAAAGATCGACAACCTCGTCATCACCCACTACCACGTCGACCACGTTGGCGGCGTCCCGGAGCTGGCCGCCAGGATTCCCGTCACGCGCTTCATCGACCACGGCGTCAACCGCGAAGAAGACAACAAGGCCACCGTCACCGGCTGGGAGGCCTACCAAAAGATGCTGGCCGACGGTCACTACGCCCATCTGATCGCAAAGCCCGGCAAGACGCTTCCCATCAAGGGAATGCGGGTGGAGGTCGTCAGCGCCGACGGCAACGTCCTCGACAAACCTCTCGCCGGGGCCGGAGCCGCGAACCCGGCCTGTGCCGCAAGCATCCTCAAGCCCGCCGAGAACAGCGAGAACGACCGCTCCGTCGGCATGATCATCACTTTCGGCAAACTGCGCATCGCCGATCTCGGCGACCTGACATGGGCCAGGGAGCGGCCGCTGATGTGCCCGGTCAACAAGCTGGGGAAGGTGGACATCTATGTCGTCTCGCACCACGGCTTCGACCGCAGTTCCAGCCCCGCGCTGGTCGATGGGATCGCGCCGCGAGTCGCCATCATGGATAACGGAGCCACCAAGGGCGGCCAGCCCGGAGCCTGGGAGATCATCGACCACTCGCCCCGGCTCAAGGACCTCTGGCAGCTCCACACCGCCATCCACAACGACGCGGCGCACAACACCGCCGAGGAGCGCATCGCCAACCTGCCCGGCCCGGACTCCGGCCACTATCTTCTGCTCACGGG
The DNA here is from genome assembly GCA_001897435.1 of Acidobacteriales bacterium 59-55. GTDB lineage: Bacteria > Acidobacteriota > Terriglobia > Terriglobales > Acidobacteriaceae > Edaphobacter. The sequence goes on from MKSV01000003.1 coordinate 526,770, forward strand.
CCATGCCGATGCGAGCTTCTCCGTCACCAACTCGCGGACCGGCAAGACGGTGGAGTACCCCGCGCCCTAGCCCAATCCTGTAAGCCGTGTCGTTGCTTCGCGATGCGCCTGGCCGCAATAACGATGCCGGGAATATTCGGCAGCGGCGCGGCACAAAAAAACCGCATCATAGTCATGGAGTCCGGGTTAAGGCCATAAGAGGAGATTGCGCGCCATGTCTATTTCAGAATCGAAATCAGGTCGCAACCGTCCAGGCCGTAACCGTCTCCTGGGTTCGGTCATTGGAATCGCCATCTTCGCGGGCATGGCAAACATCGCCGGATGCCACCGGCAGGCCTTCGCCGGTCAGACGGTGAACGACACAGGCCCCGACCCCGCTGATGCGAATATGGCTCCCGTCGACGGCAGCCAGCAACCGGCTGCCGCTCCTGCTCAGGGGCAGAACACGCAGAACGAGAGCCTGCAAAGGGCTGACGAGTACAAACGGACTGGCGCGCAGGCAGGCGCGCCGCCTCCCGATGAGCAAAACGCCCAACAGGATCAGACTTCCGATCAGAACTACGATCCCAATCAGGACGGCGACCAGTCTTACGCCGACAATCAGGGCGACCAGAACTACCCGGACGATCAGAGCTATCAGGACGGCGTCGACGCCGGCCAGCAGGCCATCGAAGAAGCCACCCAGCCGCCACCGCCGCTGCCCGTCTACACGCAGCCCTACGCGCCCGGACCAAACTATATATGGACGCCCGGCTACTGGAGCTATGCTCCCATCGGCTACTACTGGGTTCCCGGCGCATGGGTCGCCGCACCGTACTATGGAGCGCTCTGGACCCCCGGCTACTGGGGCTTCTATAACAACCGCTATCGCTTTTACCACGGCTACTGGGGCTTGCACATCGGCTTCTACGGCGGCGTGCACTATGGCTTCGGCTATACCGGCGTCGGCTATCACGGTGGATATTGGAACGGCAACAACTTCTATTACAACCGCACCGTCAACCGCATCAACGTCACCAGAATCACCAATGTCTACAGCCGCACCGTGGTGATGAACAACTACACGCGCGTCGCCTATAACGGTGGACGCGGAGGCATCCAATCCAGGCCGAATCGCTCCGAACTCGTCGCCATGCGCGGACCGAAGACGCGGCCCATGTCCACCCAGGTGCAGGTCCAGCGGCAGGCGCAGCAGAACCGGCAGCAGTTCTTCAATCAGAATAGAGGCCGCCCGGCAACCGCCGTCGTCGCTCGCCCGATCCGCGCGGACAAAGGCATCCAGCGCCCGGTCGCACGTCCGGTAACGCGTCCGGTTCAACCGAACCGGCAGCAACCTGGCTTACAGACTCGGCCCGCGCAGCCGGGACAGGTCAACCAGCCCGGCCGCGTCCAGACAAGGCCCAACTATAACCAGAACCAGTCAAGACCGACGCAGCCTAACCGGGAGATGCCAATCCGCCCCAATGTAAATCCGGCGCAGCCGCAGAACCGGCCGGTTCCGCCGCAACGGCAGATCCAGCCGCAACGATCGGTCCAGCCGCAGCGGCAGATGCAACAGCAGATGCAGCAGCAACGGCAAGCCCAGATGCAGCAGCAACGCCAGGTACAGCAACAGCAGCAGGTTCGGCAACAGCAGCAACAACGCCAGATTCAGCAGCGTCAGGTGCAGCAGCAACGCCAGATGCAGCAGCGTCAGGTGCAACAGCAGCGGCAGATACAGCCGCGGCCCCAGGCTCAATCCCGGCCCATGGCGCGGCCTCAGCAACAAAGAGCGCAGATGCCCAGGCAGCAGGAGCGATCCGCTCCTCAGCGCGAGCATGGTCGCTAGGCTACGGCATCAGGCGCTGTAAAGCTCGGGCTGTCCGTTACGGCAATCGCAACGGACGGCCCTTTTATTTTGCGGCAGCCCGTGCCCAACCGCCAGATTGACGGCAGCATAGAGCGACTGACCTGTTGTTCAACCGCTCATTTTTGTATATACATATTTGTATAGGCGGTGCAAGTGCGCTTTGACTGGGACGAGAACAAGAACCGCAGCAACTACCGAAAGCACCGGGTGCTCTTTGAGACGGCGGCGCTGTCTTCGACGATCCCAACTTTGTCATGTTGCAGAATCGCGAGGTAGAGGGCGAAGTGCGATGGCAGACGGTTGGACGGGTCGAAGGCGTTTTGCTGCTGTTGGTCGCGCACACGCTTGAGGATGAGGATGGCGAAGAACTGGTGCGGATTATCTCGGCGCGAGAGGTAACACCGCATGAGAGGAGACGGTATGAAGAAAGCTAAGGACGAAAAGCGAAATAGGGTGGTGTATCGGCGTGCGCCGGGTGCTCCTCTGACTGCGAGGCAGAGAGCTAATCTTGACGAACTGGCGCGGATGCCGGAGCACGAGATCGATACCTCGGATATTCCGGAGTTGCCCGCGAGCGCGTGGAAGGATGCGATGCGGGGGAAGCTCTATCGTCCGGTGAAGAAGGCGGTGAGCCTGCGGCTGGATGCGGATGTGATTGCGTGGCTGAAGAAGGATGGCGAGGGATATCAGACGCGGGCGAACCGGTTGCTGCGGGAGCGGATGCTGGCGGATAAGGCTAGTTAGGGCGACCTGCATGGGTGCGTGATCCTAAGGATTCACGCGTTGCGCGAATGCCTACTTTAGCGAGACTGTCGGGAAGATTAGGCACCCAGATTTGAGGTGAGGTTTAGATATGGGCCACTCACTCACTCTAAAGCATGCTACGTGGAACGAAATGTTCTACGTGGAACACTTTAGGGTTTTTTTAAAACAGAGGGAAGAACTGCACATAGTGACAAGATGCCGCCGACGAACGAAAAACATGCCCCAGCGAAATTTAAAGCGTCCGTCACGTGCGTATTATAACGCATCCTTACCCCTGCAGTCGGGTTAGGTTAGGGCGGCAAATATGCTTTTTACCCTCGTGGGATTTCCTGCCGCGAAATTTGCTCACCGGCGATGAAACTGTCGCGAAGATGGGCACCCACTTTTGTGGTGGTTTTAGATGCGGATACCTAGCTGGATTTGAGTTGAGTGTCTTCTCGAATGGGAATAATAATTGCGGGGATACCTCCGACTGACTTTTTCTCGTTCGGTGCGACCACCGTTTCACTTGTTGCGCTTGATGTTTGCGCTATCTCAAACGAGAAAGTCGTCTGTTTCGCAGGCTGAGCTGGCGAAAACACGCGAGCGGTTAGTACAACACCTGATGCTGGTAAACAATGAACATCCTGATCATCGAAAAAGATGTGCGGACGAAAAGCCTCAAGTACGGGAGCCTTCTCTGCACCTCCCATGAAAAATACTTCATCTACGCGAACTCGCCAAGCGCGGAGAGTTCTAATTACCCTTTCATCGGCAGGGCTGTTGCGAGCGGTCACCAAGGCCGTCCGAATCAAAGCTTTCTCCCCTTGATCGCCTTGCCGTTGAAGGGCTGCTAGAGTCCGAAATAATTTAGCGAACGGGCCATCCGCTAACGGTTCATGCGCGTGGTCTTCCTCATGCTGCAGAAAGGCCGTTAAACCTTTTTCTTGATATACCTTTTCTGAATCACCCGAGAATAGGACTGCATCGCCGTCAAATGCGATGCGCAAGCCTTCCTCCATCTCTCCTGGAACACACTGATATGGATATATGAGACCCGCCGCAAATCCAGCATTCGTTGCATCCTGAACGTCTTCCTGAGATGCCGAGAGGAATAGATCGACGCTAAATGCCTTCAAATAAGGTGCGAGGCATGCTCCACTCGTGTAGGCTCCTCGGCCCACGTCGATCTCGTGATGGCGAATCGAGTTCGATACGCGGAGACTTGTGTCGGCGTTGTTCTTCGACATTACAAGAACAATCACACGCTTCTTCGTGGCATCCACACCGTTCAGACTCAGAATTGCTTGGACCAGAGGAAAACCAGTACCTGGCATGAGCACACTTTGCTCATGTGCGATCTGATATTCAGAGTAGGCTTTTAACCCCTGGGTGCGAAAAATTTCATCTTCTGCTCTCAGGTCAAAGAGGGCAGAAGATGAAATACCCACAACAAAATACTTCGCTAGATTGAGAGGAGGCACGCGACCAAAGTACCACCTTTTTCTTCAGAACCAAGTATCTACTGCAGCAGCGTTCCCTCTTCGAGTTGAATCTTCGCCTCTTCCGGGGGGATGATGACGGCGGCGGCGACCTTGTCGTCGGCGTCGAGGTTCAGCAGCTTGACGCCCTGCGTGCTGCGGCCGGCGGCGCGGATGCTCTTGGTGTCGATGCGGATGATCTTGCCGAACTGGCTGATGACCATCATCTCGCTGGTCTCGTCGACCTGCTGGATGCTCGAGACCTTGCCGTTCTTCGCCGTTGTCTTGACGTTGATGACGCCCTTGCCGCCGCGGGTTTGCAGGCGGTACTCGTCGACGTCGGTGCGCTTGCCGTAGCCATGTTCGGTCACGGACAGGATCAGGCACGGGGTGATGTCCTTGCCCTCGGCCTGTAGCTCTTTCTGGCGAGCCTTGCGCGACTCCTCGGTGGGCGTGACGGCGACGCCGACGACGTAGTCGCCCTTGCGCAGGTCGATGCCCTTGTTGCCTGCGGCGGGCCGGCCCATGGAGCGCAGGTCGGTCTCGTGGAAGCGGATGGCCATGCCGTCGTGCGTGGCGAGGAAGATGATCTGCTGCCCGTCGGTCAGGCGCGCCTTGATGAGCTCGTCGTCCTTGCCGATGTTGATGGCGATGATGCCGCGCGACATCACGTTGGAGAAGTCCTTGAGCGCGGTCTTCTTCACCGTGCCGTTGCGCGTCGCGAAGAGCACGTACTTGTCCTCTTCGTTCAGGTCGCGGACAGGAAGAATCGTGACCACCTTTTCGCCGGGCTGCAGCGCGATCAGCGAGGCCATGGCCTTGCCCTTGCCCGCGGCGCCGACATCGGGAACCTCGTAGACTTTGAGCCAGTAGACGCGGCCGGTGTTGGTGAAGCAGAGCAGATAGGCGTGCGTCGAGTTGATGATGAGCTGCGCGACGAAGTCCTCTTCGCGGGTCTTCATCCCCAGGCGGCCGGTGCCGCCGCGGCGCTGCTGGCGATAGATGGAGATCGGCGTGCGCTTGAGGTAGCCGGTGTTCGAGACGGTGACGGCGACCTGCTCGTCGGCGATCAGGTCTTCGAGCTGAAGCTCGGTGGTCTCGTCGACGATGGTGGTACGGCGTGCGTCGCCATACTTGTCGCGCACCTCTTCAAGCTCCTTGACGATGACCTTGCGCAGCTTCTTCTCGCTGGCGAGGATGGACTCGAACTCGGCAATGTTGGCGCGGACGTCCTTCAGCTCCTTGAGCAGTTCGTCGATGGAGAGCTGGGTGAGGCGGTAGAGTTGCAGTTCGAGGATCGCGTCGACCTGGCGGTAGCTGAGGATCAGCGTGCCGGTGGTCGAGAAGGTCATGTCGACGTTGTACTTTGCGGGATCGAGTTTGACGCCGGCGAGTTCGGTGCCGCGCAGATTGATCGACTTGCCGCTGAAGTATTGGAAGAGGCGCTCGCGGGCCTCGGGGCGGCTGCCCGACTGGCGGATGATCTTGATGACGTTGTCCAGATGATCGAGCGCGATCTGGTAGCCGAGCAGAATGTGCTCGCGGTCGCGGGCCTTGCCCAGCAGGAAGGCGGTGCGGCGGCGAACGACCTCTATGCGGTGTTCGAGGAAGGCGCGGATGGCCTGGTCGAGCGGAAGGACCTTCGGCTGGCCGTTGTGGACGGCGAGGAAGATCATCGAGAAGCTCTCCTGCATCTGGGTGTGCTTGTAGAGTTGGTTGAGGACGATCTGCGATTCGGCTCCGCGTTTGAGGCCGATGTGGATGCGCATGCCGTCGCGGTCGCTCTCGTCGCGGAACTCGTCGCGGGCGATGTCGGTGATGACGCCGTCGTTGACCAGCTCGGCGATACGTTCGATCAGCTTCGACTTGTTAACCTGGTAGGGGATCTCGGTGACGATGATGGCCTGGCGACCGCCGGAGATGTTCTCGATGCTGCACTTGGCACGCATGATGAAACGCCCGCGGCCGGTCTTGTAGGTCTGTGCGATGTTGGCGCGGCCGTAGAGGAAGCCGCCGGTGGGGAAGTCCGGGCCTTTGACATGCTCGAGCACAGCTTCGATGCCGGCGTGCGGGTCGTTGAGGAGCGTGATGCAGGCGCTGACAACCTCGGTGAGGTTGTGCGGCGGAATATTAGTTGCCATGCCGACGGCGATACCGCCAGACCCGTTGACGATCAGGTTGGGAATGCGCGCGGGCAGGACGGTCGGCTCGAGCGTGGACTCGTCGTAGTTGGGCGCGAAGTCGACGGTGTCGGAGTCGATGTCGGCGAGCATCTCGCCGGTGATGCGGGTCATGCGCGACTCGGTATATCGCATGGCGGCGGGCGGGTCGCCGTCAACGGAGCCGAAGTTGCCCTGGCCATCGACGAGCGGATAGCGGAGGGCGAAGGGCTGGGCCATGCGCACCATGGTGTCGTAGATGGAGGCGTCGCCGTGGGGATGGTAGTTACCCATGACGTGGCCGACGACCTTGGCCGACTTGGTGTACTTCTTGTTGAACTGGAGGCCCATCTCGGCCATGCCGTAGAGGACGCGGCGATGGACGGGCTTGAGGCCGTCACGGACGTCGGGCAGAGCGCGGCCGATGATGACCGACATGGAGTAGTCGAGGTACGAGCGGCGCATCTCGTCTTCAATATTGATCGAGAGCATAAATGCGGCGCCGCGGCCCTGAACCGTGTTCAGGGGGCCATCGGGGGGATTGTTCGAGTCGGAGTTTGGACCCAAGGGGAGCTGCGGGTTCTGATCATCTGCCATGGTTGTATGTATCTATTATAGAGCGTTTGGCGGGTGGACGCCGGTTGCGGGGACCGGCTGAAAGCGGCCATTTGCGAGGCTTTCCAGGGGGGAACGGGCTTCGAGCTTCGTCGCATCTCGGCCACGCCCGGATTTCATAAATGCTTCTTATAGTCTCATCACAATTAATTTCAGGAAGAGGGCAACCTCCATCCTTGAAATGTATCTAAAAGCGCGCATTTTCCCCACAAAATGCGCTCTATTGTTAATCATAGCTACTAATGAATAGTCATTCAAAATGCGAGAGAGTTGACGGAATTTGTAGAATCGGGGCTTTTTGCGCGGGCCGAATAAATTGATTTAAATCAAGCAACAAGCGTGGCCAACCGGCAGCTCCCCACGTGATGGAACGTCAAATGCACCTTCAATGGCAATGATCGAACTCCCCGTGTGTCAGCCTTTAGATGAAAGGGGAGGCCGGACGGCGAGGCTCGATTCAGAACTCATTGGAGAGTTGACCATATGAAAAGGCTTCTTGGGTTGATAGCAATGCTTCTCTTGGTGGGCATGGCGGTGGGCCAGACCACCAGCGGCGATGTCGCCGGTACCGTAGTGGACGCAACCGGCGCGGCAATTCCCAACGCCGCCATCGTCGTCACGAACGTGAACACGGGCGTAACAAAGAATGTGACCGGCTCCTCGACCGGCGAGGTCCACGTCGCCAGCCTGCTGCCCGGCACCTACAACCTCGTGGCAACTGCCCCGGGATTCGCCGGCTACACCATCAAAAACCTGCGCGTCGACCTGAACAAGACCTCGACCGTGGTGTTTACGTTGACGCCGAGCGGAGCGACGCAGACGGTTGAGGTAACGAGCGAGGCCCCCGTGACGCTCGATACCACGACAACAAATCTGACGCAGACCTTTGAAACGAAAGAGCTTTCGGTATTGCCCAGCGCAACCAACGGAACCTATGGGGTCTTGAATGTCTCGCTGCTCAGCCCGAACGTCGCCTCCACAGGCGGAATCGGAATCGGCGTGGGGCCGTCCGTGGGCGGGCAGAGGCCGCGCAACAATAACTTTACCGTCGAAGGCATCGACAACAACGACAAGTCGGTCACCGGACCGCTGGTCTATATCCCGAACGACGCGGTGGGCGAGTTCTCCCTGATCACCAACCAGTTTTCGCCGGAGTTCGGGCACTCGTCAGGTGGTCAGTTCAACACCAACATCATCAGCGGCACCAACCAGTTCCATGGCGCGGCTTACGAATACTTCCAGAACCGCAATCTAAATGCCGAGAACGCGCCGGCCGGGCAGAAGGTGCCCAACCCGCCCTACGATAGCAACCGCTATGGCATCCAACTGGGCGGGCCGATCTTCCACAACAAGCTCTTCTTCTTCGTCAATGCCGAGCGGCACACGATTCAGCAACTGGTGCAGGGCTTTGTCTGTGTCCCGACGACGGCAGCGTTCGCCCAGTTAAACTCGGTCGCGGCAGCCTACAACCTCAACCCGGTCAACCTGGCGCAGTTCCAGAAGGACACGCCCGCCGTCGATGCGCAGGTCAACTCCGGCAATGACGCCGCCTGCTTCAACCAGGCATCCGGCCCGCAGACCATCGCCATCTACAGCGACACCAACAAGACCAACATAACCCCCTATGCCGACAACAACCTGGGCGTGGTCTACGGCTCGCAGAACCGGATCGACATTCCCGTCGGCAACTACCAGGTCGCCGCGCCGTCTTCGAACCTGATGAAGGCGCTGACCACCAGCGGAGACTGGACCATCTCGGACAAGGACAGCTTCCGCCTGCGCTATGTGTACAACACCAATCCGCAGACCGACACCAATGCCTCGCTGCCGAGCTTCTACCAGAACTCGCCTTATCAATATCATCTGGTCGCGCTCAGCGAATACCATACGTTTACGCCAAACCTTACCAACGAGCTTCGCGTTGGCTATCACCGCTATCTGAACGACACTCCTTCGGGGCCGTTCACCTATCCGGGGCTCGACGCCTATCCCAACCTGGTCTTCGGCGACCAGGGACAGATCGACTACGGGCCGGACCAGAACGCGCCGCAGGGAACGCTCGAGAATCTGTATCAGTTGACAGACAACATCTCATGGACCAAGGGCAAGCACACCATCGTCATCGGGTTCGATGGCCGCAAGCTGATCTCGCCGCAGACGTTCACCCAGCGGGCGCGCGGCGACTATGAGTATGACTATCTGACCGAGTATCTGCACGACCTGGCGCCGACCTCCTTCGGCGAGCGCTCGACCGGCAACGCCACCTACTACGGCGACCAGACCGCCTTCTACGGCTACGCGAACGACACCTGGCGGGCGCTGCCGACCGTGACCATCAACTTCGGACTGCGCTACGAGTTCACGGCAGTTCCGGTGGGCGAGCGCCAACAGGCACTCAACATCGCGGCCAGCGTTCCCGGCCTGATCGAGTTCACCGCGCCACAGCCGCAGTATAAGAACTTCGCACCGCGCATCGGCGTCAACTACGCGCCTGACCAGAAGACCTCGATCCGCCTCGCCTTCGGCATGGCCTACGATGTCCTGTTCGACAACCTCGGAACGCTGTCCTTCCCGCCGCAGCTCTCTGCCACCAACGACGTAGGCAACGCCGGATTCCCGGCGCCGGGCGACCCCGGCTTCCTGACCGGCGGCGGCCTGCCCTCGGGCGGCTCCGGGGTGACGGTCTTCCCCTCGACGCCGGAGGGTCTGGCCGACCAGCGCGCGGCGACGGCAGCCTACCTGCCCGACCAGCAACTGCCCTATGCAGAGACGTGGTCGGTCGGCATCCAGCGCGTCTTCGGTGCGAACTATACCGGAGAGGTTCGCTATGTCGGCACCCGCGGCATCCATCTGCCGACGCAGATCCAGCTCAATGTTACGCCCGCAGTGACGGCGGCCAACCAACTCCCGACCACCCTGACCGGTCCCACCAGCGTCGTCACCGGTCCGGACGCAAACACGCTGGGCAACCTGCAGGCGCTCTCGCACTTCGTGCCGGCCTACGAGGCGGCGGGCTTTACCAGCAAGATCACGTCGTATCAGCCGTATTCGCAGTCGAACTACAACGCCCTGTCGGCGTCGCTGCAGAGGCGCTTCCAGCGCGGCTTCCTGTTGAATGCGGCCTACACCTGGAGCAAGACGATGGACGATGCGACGGCGGAGGTCTTCTCGACCGTGCTGACGCCGCGCCGTCCGCAGAACTCGCAGAACGTAGCCGCGGACTATAGCCGGTCGGCGCTCGATCGCACCCATCGGCTGACCGTCGCTGCCGTCTACGACCTGCCGTACCTCAAGCACTCCAACTGGCTGCTCAAGAACGTCATTGGAAACTGGGAGGCCTCGCCGATCTACACCTACGAGTCGCCCGCCTACGCGACGGTGCTCTCGGGCGTCAACTCCAACATGAACGGCGACTCGTCGGGCATCGACCGGCCTATCGTCAACCCCAGCGGCGTCAAGGGAACCGGCTCGGGCGTGAGCGGCGTGTACAGCACCACGCTGGCCGGCAACTGCACTCCTCCCGATACCCAGTGCGATGCCAACCTGGTCGGCTATGTTGCGGACAACCCGAACGCCTACTACATCCAGGCCGGCGTGGGGACCCTACCCAACGCCTCTCGCAACACGCTCGCCATCCGTCCGATCAACAACATCGACTTCGCGCTGATCAAGCGGATCAACATCACCGAGCGGCTGGCGTTCGAGTTTCAGGCACAGGCCTTCAATGTCCTGAACCACGCGCAGTACCTGCCGGGGTCGATCAACAACGTCGACACCGACCTCACCGCCAATGCCTTGTCGACGCAGTTCCAGACGGTGAGCAGCCCTCTGTTCAACCATCCGGAGAAGATCTTCCCCAACAACGCCCGCACCATGCAGTTGGCCGGAAAGATCAGCTTCTAAAGCAACGGGACCGCACAAAGAGGCACTCTGAATCCGAGGATTCGGGGTGCCTCTTTTTTGCGGCTTTTCAAGCTATTTTTTCGTTTATTTCAATTTCAGACGAATTCAGTCTTATTTGCTATTGATCTAGGACTATCCTTGTCGTATATTCAAATTCATCGAGTTTGCAGTGGTTTGGCAGCAGGCAGCAAAGTTTGGAGTGGGAGTGTCCAGATCCCCGCGATTGATCTCCTGGCAGAGACGCGAGGACCTGGAAGCCACAGACCGTGATGACGGTTGCGGATTGTCTGGATTATAGGACCGGTTTCCCGGCCCGGGCAATTGGCGGCCCTCCAGTTCGGTTTCAGTCCCCCTTCGATCAGAGACAGTTCAACCCTTGAAGCACGCTTCCGGTTTCGACCGTTGGCGAAGGTTTTTTGAGGATCAGCGGTCAACGACGAGGCATGCCATTTTTTCGCGCCGCCGCCAGCCGCATGGATGTGAATTCGCAGGGGACGCACGTTCTTTCCGGCCTTTGATTGCGGAGCGGCGAGCGGCTTTTGCCCGAACCGGGCCACGAAGACCTGGGATGTGAATTTAGAGGAGAGCACGTGAAGCGCACGACGTTGAAGGCAGCGAAGATGGGTGGCAAAGGCAAGAACAGGAAGTCCGGCTGGAAGGCGATGGTGGGCAGCAGCCGGGGTTGGCTGGCGATGGGGACGCTGGCGGCCTATGCGGTTATGAGTCCTTCCCAGAGCGCGTTGGCGGCGGTGACCAACGACGCGGGAGCAGGAGCGGCGGGAGGGGGCGCACCGGCGGCGAATCTTCCGGTCAAGCGATTCCACATCGGAGCGGGGCCGCTCGACGAGGCCATCCGAAGCTATGAGCAGGTGACCGGGCTGTCGGTCAAGGTGAAGCTGCCTTCGGGATCGCTGGCGGGCTTCGAGACGCAGGGAGTCAACGGACTTTACACGGTGGAAGAGGGGCTGCGGCTGCTACTGCACGGGACAGGGCTGAACTACATCGCGCAGGATGCGTCGACGATGCTGGTGGGGCTGCGCCGGGCCGACTCAGTGGACGTAACGGCGGCAGGCATGCCCGACTCGGTATCGATGACGAAGTTCATGCAGCCGCTGCTGGACACGCCGCAGTCGATCTCGGTGGTGCCGCAGTTCGTTCTGCACGACCAGGCCAATACGACGCTGCGCGACGCGCTGCGCAACGTTCCCGGCATCAGCATGGCGGCGGGCGAGAGCGGAGCCCAGGGCGACAACCTCACCATTCGCGGCTTTACGGCGCGCAACGATATCTTCCTCGACGGCATTCGCGACTTCGGCAGCTACTACCGCGACAGCTTCAACTTCGAGCAGGTCGAGGTGCTCGAAGGGCCGGCGGGCGTGCAGTTCGGGCGCGGGTCCACGGGCGGCGTCATAAATCAGGAGAGCAAGGTCCCGGCGGTCGAGAAGTTCGTGAATGTGCAGACCCAGTTCGGCACGGACGCGACGCGGAGGATTACCGCCGACATCAACCAGCCGCTGCCCGATGTAGCCAAGGGCACGGCCTTCCGGCTGAACGCGGTGGCGACCCAGGGCGGCGTGGCAGGACGGCCGTATGCGCAAAACGCCCGGTTTGGAGCAGCCCCTTCGATCACCTTCGGGCAGAACTCGACGACGCCGTTCACCATCAGCTACTTCCACTTTACTGAGAGCGACACGCCCGACTACGGATTGCCGTGGTTCTTCAATAAGGTGGCTCCGGGGCCGATCCGGCACAACTACTACGGCCTGCCGGACGACAACTATCTCAAGACGAACGACGACATCCTGACGGCGAAGGTCAGCCATGCCATCAGCGGCGACGTAGGCCTGCACGGTATCGCGCGATGGGCAAACTATCCGCGGGAGGCGCGGATCACCGAGCCGCAGATCTGCTCGAACGATAGAGTCAGCGTACCGGTTGGCGGCGTGGTGTCGTCGCTGCCGACCAGTGCCATCAACGGCAAGCCCTGTACTTACACACCGGCGACCGATCCTGCTCAGATCGCGGTCAACCGGAACCAGTTGCAGATCAAGAGCGTCGAAGGCGACCTGTGGGCGCAGGCGGAGCTGACGGCGCGGTTCAAGGTGCTGGGCGTCCGGAATGACTTCGACGGCGGCATCGAGGGCGGCCGCGAGGTCTCGAATCCCATCCGCACCAGCCACACCATCAACAAGATCAACACCGTTCCTTCGGCAAACCTGCTGCATCCGGACACCAATGATCGCTTCAGCGGCACGGGATACATTACCACCGTGGTGCATACCAAATCACAGAGCGCGGGTCTGTACTTCGTCGATACCGTACACCTGGGACAGCTCTTCGAGTTGAGCGGCGGCATTCGCTGGGACTACTTCGACACCGTCTACAACTCCTACCAGCCGGTGCCTCCGCCTCCGGGCGGAACCGTGAGCGCGACGATAGGACCGATCAGCCGCCTGGACAGGCAGCCGAGCTATCGCGCGGCGATCGTCTTCAAGCCGACCCGCAACGGCAGCATCTACTTTGACTACGGAACCAGTTTCAACCCGTCGGCGGAGTCGTTGAGCCTGAGCGTGCCGCAGACCAATTCCCTGCTCGCTCCCGAACAGAGCAAGACCTTCGAGGTCGGCGCGAAGTATAGCCTGATGAACCAGCGGCTGATGCTCGACGGCGCCTGGTTCCGCACGCAGAAGGACAACGCCCGGGAGACGGACCCGACCAACTCCAACAACGTGGTGAACTCGGGCGACCAGTTGGTGCAGGGCGTGCAGTTCAGCATGGTGGGACGGCTGCCCGAGGGGATGGACCTGGTGCTGGGCTATGCGTACCTCGACAGCTCGGTGCTCGCCTCGAAGCTGTTCCCCACCTCGGTCGGCTACCAGTTGGCCAATGTCCCGAAGCAGACGTTCAACGCGTTTATTACGCACCGGCTTCCGCTGCGGTTGAATGCTGGCCTGGGCGGCAACTACGTGGCCAGCCGGACGGCAAGCTCGACGGTGCCCTACGTCGCGACCGGCTACGCGCCGAATCCGAATGGCCCGGGCTACGTGGTCACCAGCGTCGCCATGCGCCAGATTCCCGGCTACTGGGTCTTCAACGGAATGCTGCGGCGTCCGGTGACGGACAGGCTGGAGTTGCAGGCGAATATTTACAACATGCTCAATCGGTTCTACATCGACCAGCCGCATCCCAGCCACCTGATTCCGGGAGCGGGTTTGAGCGCGCTGATCGGCGTGAACTTCAAGTTCTGATTGCGCGGTGGGCGCTGTAAGGCGCGGCGGAACTTCGGTTCCGCCGCGCTGACGTTTAGGGTTTGTTCAAGTGCAGGGCAAAGGCGAAATACAGGGGTCTCTCCACTGCGGCGGCAAAAACGCCGCCTTCGGTCGAGATGACGTGAATTTGAGTTGAGTTGATGTGGGTTTGTGGTAGTGGTTGAGAGAACAACGACAGGGAGAGACGACAATGCTGATTACGATTCCCGATGTATTGACGGCGGCGCAGGTCGAGCAGGCGCGCGCCAAACTCGACGCCGCCGACTGGGTGGACGGCAAGGTAACGGCGGGCTACCAGGCGCAGAAGGTGAAGGAAAATCACCAGTTGCCGGAGGGTGATCCGGTGGCGGTGGAGCTGGGCGAGATGGTACTGGGCGGGCTGGCGCGGTCGCCGCTTTTCATGTCGGCGGCGCTGCCGCTGCGTGTGTTTCCACCCATGTTCAACCGCTATATGGGCGGCGGCCGCTTCGGGACGCACGTCGATACGGCAATTCGGCAACTGGTCACAACCGGGCAGCGGATTCGCACGGATATCTCGGCAACACTGTTTCTGACCAAGCCCGAGGAGTACGACGGCGGCGAGCTGCTGGTCGAGGACACCTATGGGACGCACTCGGTGAAGCTGCCGGCGGGACACATGGTGCTCTATCCGGCGACCAGCCTGCACCGCGTGGAGCCGGTGACACGGGGGGCGCGGGTGTCGAGCTTCTTCTGGATTCAGAGCATGATTCGCAGCGACGGCGACCGGGCGATGCTCTTCGATCTGGACAATGCGATTCAGCAACTGGCGAAGGATGTCCCCGGCAACGCCGCCGGTGTGCAGTTGACGGGCGTGTATCACAACCTGCTGCGGCGCTGGGCGGAGATGTAACACCGGGCGGACTTATCCCGAAATTTGTGGACTCAGGCGCGATTTACGGTCACAATAGCGCCACCGCAATTTGGGAGGGTCTGTATGAACCGAAGATATGGGCTCTTTCTTCCGGCAGTTCTAACCTGGCTTTTGCTGCCATGCGCCGGCTGGGGCGCGCAGGCGAATCATGCGGTAGGCCTGATGCAACACAAGATTGCGCTGGCATTGAAGGTGGAGTGCAGCGCCTCTTCGCCTACGGTGCGAACCGGGCAGAGCGTTACGCTAACTGCCGAGGTTCAGGGAGCTTCGACCGGGCTGTCGTACAGCTTTTCGACGAACGGCGGAAAGCTCTATTCCAACGGGAGCACGGCTCGGCTGGACACCACCGGCGTCCCTGCAGGAACGGCCATCACCGCAACCTGCCAGGTCGTCGATGGTCTGGAGCGGCGGAGTTCGGCGGACGTGACCGTGCACGTCATCAGTATCAATATCTCCCACGCGCGGCCTCCGATCGGCGGTGCTGTACAGCCGCCGGAGGATCGGACTGTCGAAGCGATCCATCAAGTGAAACCCGGGTCGGAAGGAACGGTAGGTCAGGATACAGGAGCCGCAGCGCAGATTCCTCAGAGCGCCACCAGCGCAGCGCCGAAACCGTCCGGCAACGGACAGGCTGCGAGCGAAACAGGCAGTTCCAACGGAGGTTCTGCGGGCCCCTCGCGCGCTCCGGCGGCGGTGGCAGCTCCGGAGCCAGTTCCCCCGCCACCGGCAGCGGAGGGCGGAAATGTCTACCAGCAGGCCGAACAGGTTCAGCAGTGGAAAAACCAGCTCAGGAACGGAAAGATCGACTATCTGATTCCGTCGCAGATGAAGCTGCACGATACGGCTGTCGTCAAGGTGGTGGTGCATGGCATCGCCGATACCGCGGCGAAGAGCATGGCCGGAGCCACGACCGGCACGTTGAAGGTCTCTCCGCGTATGCAGGTGCAGTTGAGCGCGGAGGACAATCCGGACGAGTTCGAGATCGACCCCAAGGTCGGCGAGATCCAGTTCGTCCCTATCGACGGCTCGGCGACGTGGATGTGGCAGGTAACGCCGAAGCAGCCTGCCCAGAATCAGACGCTGACGATTCGCGCCCTTCTGGTCTATCCCGACAAGGGCGAGCAGATCGAGCAGGAGATCACCAGCTACACGGCGAAGATCAGCGTGAGCGTGCCCGGATTCTGGGCTTCGCTGCAAGAGGCCTTCTGGAACGATCCCGGCGCCGCCATGAAGTATGTGCTGCCGGGAGGCGCGGGATTTACAGCTATCGCCGGGCTGGTGGTGTGGCTATGGAAGCGGAGGCATCCTGCCGAAGCCAAGACAGATAAAAAAACGGACGACGCGTAGAGGCTTCCGTGTAGAGGCGGCGCTCTACAAAGGCGAAATACAGGGGTCTCTCCACTCCGCAGCGCACGATGAAATTGTGCGCTGCTCCGGTCGAGATGACGTGAGTTTTCGGCCAGCTTACTCTATTCGGCTTTGCCGAGGGTTCCGTCCTTGTAAGCCTTTTGGAGAATAAAGAACGCCTGCTTCTTGTCGCCCTGGTCGGAGATCAGGCCCTTGCGGTTGAAGTTGTCCTGCAGGCCGGGCAGCGTGCGCATGGGCGAGCGGAAGTCCATCAGCACCCACGGGCTGATGCCGCGAAGCTGCGGAATCCGGTTGAGCATGGGGATCTGGTGCTTGTAGACCTCGGCCTGATACTCCTCGGTCCAGCGCTCGGTGGCAGGGCCGTGGTGACCGGCGCGAGCGGCTGCGCCGAACTCCGACATGATGACGGGCTTCTGGTAACGAATGTCCCAGGTGGTGGTGTCGGCTCCGGCCGGCCCCTGCTCGTACCAGCCGATGTACTCGTTGGTACCGATGACGTCGAGCGCGTTGCCGAGCGGATCGTCGACGATCTTATTGGAGCCGTTGGCGGTCTTCTCCGTGCGCACCAGCAGCGCGGCGGTGACCAGGCGGGTGGGATCGAGCGTGCGCGCCAGGTTGGCCATCGTGGTCAGATATTTGGTGCGGGCGGCGGTGTCGGGAGTCTCGTTCGCGACCGACCAGAGGATGATGGAGGCCTTGTCGCGGTCGCGGCGAATCATCTCGCCGAGTTGCTGCTTCGACTTGACAAGCACGGCGGGATTGTCGAACTGGAGCGCCCAGTAGTCGGGAATCTCGGACCAAACCAAAATACCGAGGCGGTCCGTAGCGCGGGTCATGCGCTGGTCGTGGGGATAGTGCGCCAGCCGGACGTAGTTGCAGCCCAGCTCCTTGGTCCAGCGGAGCAGCGTGTCCACGTCCGTCTCGCTGTAGGCGCGGCCGGTGCGGAAGGGCGCTTCGGCGTGGATGGAGACGCCGCGCAGGAAGATGGGCTTGCCGTTGAGCAGGATCTCGGTGCCGCGAGTCTCGATGGTGCGGAAGCCCATGTCGTCCTCAAGATGGTCCGAAGATGATTCGGAGTCGACCGAGATGTTGACCTTGTAGAGCTTCGGATTTTCGGGAGACCACAGGCTGAGGGATTTGACCGGCAGCCTGATTGCGGCGCGATCGCCGGTGCCGACGGTGGCGCGGGTGGTGGCTTTCAGCTCGGGAATGGAGACGACGACGGTCGCGCCGTGCGCAGCGTTCTCGACGTGAACATAGCCTTCGATCAAGTCATGATTGGTGCGGCTGAGGTGAAGGTCGTAGTCGTCGATGAACTGTTCGGGCACGTCGACCAGCGATACATCGCGGGTGAGGCCGCCGTAGTTCCACCAGTCGGTCTGGAGCGTGGGCACGCCATCGGCGATGCGGGTGTTGTCGACGGCGACGACGACGAAGTTGTCGCCATTCTTGACGACGCCGGTGACGTCGCAGTCGAACGGCGTGAAGCCGCCCTCGTGCTCGCAGACCTTCTTCGCGTTCACCCAGACGTGGCTGCGATAGTTGGCTGCGCCGAAGTGGATGAAGGTGCGCGTGTTGGGCTTCGGAGCGTACTTGAAGTCCTTCTCGTACCACAGGACGCCCTCGTAGTAGAAGAGGTCGGGGCGCTGCGTGTTCCAGTCGCCGGGCACCTTGAGGGTGGGAGAGATGGCGAAGTTGTATTCAAGAGGCTCCCCGTTGTACTGCTTCGTCCCGTTCATGAAGTAGCCGTTTGCCTTGATCTCGTGATGGAAGTTGTAGAGACCGGTGGAGTAGGGGTCCACGATGGTGTGCCACTCGCCGTCGAGCGAGGTGGCCGGGCGGTGGTCGATATCCACCAGCAAAGTGGTATCCGCGCCGGTATTCGCGCCCGTTGGTGCAGTAGTTTGCGCGCGGGCGGTCAAAGCCGGGGCCAGCAGCAGCGTTGTGCTTAGAGCGGCGAGGAGGGTCTTGCGGAGATGGCAGAAAGCATCAGCGGACATGATGCCCATGATACTGCGCGGCAGCGGCGGCTAGAGCATCTTTCCTGTGGATGGGCATCCCGAGACGATCGTTCAGCGGCGTTTTCATTGGGGAAAACGCCCATTGAAATCGTGGCCCCGCACTATACCTACAGGAAAAATGCTTTACGAGGAAACCGGCGGCGACGACTCTTCGGCCCAGGGCAGGAAGAGCGAGAAGATGGTGCCGTGATGGATGGGATGCTCGCTACTGCGGAAGGTGAGGCTGCCCTGGTGCCGTTTCACAATCCCCGCCGAGATCCAGAGGCCGAGGCCGGTTCCGTTCAGATCTTTGGTCGTATAGAACGGCTCGAAAAGGCGAGAGCGAACCTCCGGCGACATGCCGTGGCCGGTGTCGGCGATGGTGATGCGGATGCCATGGCGTCCTGCCCTGTAGCCGATCGAGTTGTCGGTGGCGTCGTGGGCGCGGACGATCAGGCGGCCACCCTGGCGCATGGCGTCGATGGAGTTGGCGATCAGGTTGTTGAGGACCTGGCGAATGTCGTTTTCAAAGCACAGGATGCGAATCTGGGTCGAGTAGGCCGCTTCCACCCGGATGTTCGAGTTGGCAAGCCGTCCCTGGTAGAGGTTGAGAACTGCGTCGACCAACTCGGCCGCGGTGACGTTGGTGGCGCGGACCGCCTGGCGATGGAAGCGCAGCGTCTGGGTGGCGATCTGGCAGACGCGGGAGAGTTCGCTCTGCGCCGTCTCGACATAGGCCCGCGTGCTGGACGGAAGATCTTCAGCCACGGAAATTAGATAGAGAAGGTTGGTGATGGCTTCGAGCGGGTTGTTGATCTCGTGCGAGATAGAGCTGGCAAGGCGGCCGACGGCGGCGAGCTTTTCACTCTGGATCAGGGCGCTCTCCGCCTTCTTCTGATGCGTCACCTCGAGGACCACGGCCGCAATCGCTTCGACCTTTCCTTCGGCGCTATAAACCGGCGAGTAATTCACATTCCAGAAGCGGCGCTGGCCCGGCCGCGCGGGAAGCTCCCCTTCGAGCATGTGGTTTCTGACCGTATTGCCCATCGCCACCTGCTGAAAGAGCTCCCTAAGGCCTGCGAGCGGGGCGATTTCGGTGATGGGGCGGCCAAGAATCTTATCTTTCGGAAGCCCGATCACCGCCGCCTGATGATCGTTCACGCGCAGGTAGCGAAACTCGACGGGATCGAACAGCGCCAGCCCGACCGGAGCGGTATCGTAGATGGTCTCAAGCTCGGCGCGCTGGCGCTCCGTCTCGATCTGCTTCTGCAACAGCGTCTCCGCGAAGGTCTTGCGGTCCTCGATATCGACGGCAACGCCCAGCCAGTGCAGGATCTCTCCGGAAGTGTCCCGGATCGGCCGGGCACGGACAGACCACCAGCGGGCGACCTTGTCGCGGCCGCGAATCAGGCGGGCTTCGATATCGTATTCGGTCCCGGTCGAGACGGAGCGCGCCCAGGAGTCGACGACGCGCTCGCGATCACCGGGATGGAAGGCGGTGATCCAGTTTTCGAGGTCGTCCATGGTCAAACCGAGATATTCGGTGAACCCGTGGTTGGCATAGGTGATGCGCCCTGTCGAATCCCCCATCCAGATGGCCTGGGGATTGAGATCCGCCAGAACGCGATAGCGGGCCTCGCTGGTGGCCAGCGCCACGGCGGCGGTCTTCTGCTCATGAATATCGGTCGCCACGCCAAGCCACGACTCGATGGTGCCGTCGCGACGACGTACAGCAACGCCGCGAGTCAGAAACCAGCGATACTCCCCGGTCGC
Organism: Acidobacteriales bacterium 59-55; assembly: GCA_001897435.1. Lineage (GTDB taxonomy): Bacteria > Acidobacteriota > Terriglobia > Terriglobales > Acidobacteriaceae > Edaphobacter. The sequence continues at coordinate 546,823 of MKSV01000003.1, forward strand.
GGCATCCTTCATGCGCAGCTCCACCGAATACTCTTCGCCCGTATTGAACGAAGCGACGAAGGCACGATGGACGTTCTCCACATCGTCGGGATGAATGGCGGTCATGCCGCCGTCCTCCACAAGCTGCTCATGCGAGAGAGCGAGATAGTCGAGAAAGCGCCGGTTGGCGAAGTTGAGCCTGCCCGTGGCGTCGGAGGTGTAGATGAGCTGCGGGCCAAGCTCGATGAGCTGGCGATAGCGGGCCTCGCTCTCGCGCAGCGCGGCTTCGTCGTGGCGCGCCTGCGTGATATCGCGAAAGAAGAGGATGATGCCGTCGTCGGATGGAATCGACAGGATGTTGAACCATAGGTTGAGCGGCTCCGGATAAAAGGCCTCGAAGGTGCTGGGAACTCGCTCATGCATCGTGCGCTCGTAGTTGGTGCGGAAGCTGCTGCCGGGCGGGGCCGGAAACTCTTCCCAGAGGTTTTTGCCGAGCAGATCTCCCTTCGCCGCGAGAATCAGATTGGCGCTGTGATTCGCAAAGGTGAAGCGCCAGTTGCGATCGAGTCCCACGATGGCATCGGTCGTGACTTCGAAGACCTGGTCCAACTGCCGGGTAACCTGGTCGCGGCGCTGCTCAATGAGCTTGCGATGGGTGATGTCGCTGAAGAACAGGATCATCCCGTCTTCATAAGGCCGGGCGCAGACGCGATACCAGGCGTTGAGAGGCTCGGGATAGAAGGCCTCGAACTCCGTGGGGATCCGCTGCTCCATCGTCTTGCGATAACTGGAGTGGAACGGCTCCAGCGTATTGTGCGGAAAGAGCTGCCAGAGATTTTCTCCCACCAGCGGGCCGCTTGCGAGCAGGTCGACAGCCCGCCAGTTGGCAAAGGTAAAGCTCCAGCCCCGGTCGAGGCAGAGGACGGCGTCCGGCGTGGCATCGAATGCCTGCTGGAGGCGGTGAGTCGCCGCATCGCGCGTTTGCCGCTCCAGCCTGACCGCCGAGATGTCCTGGTAGAACGCGGCCAGGCCGTCCGCGAAGGGCGTAACCTGGATATCCATCCAGAGCCCAACCTCTGTACAAAAGAACTCGAACCGGCGCGGCAAGCGCTCACGCATGGCAGCCCGCAGATTCTCTTCAAGGATGGTCCCGCACATCTCCGGCCGCAGGTCCCAGTAGATCTCCCCCATCGAGCCCTCGGGATCGAGACGACTGATGCGAAGAGCATGCTGATTCGCATACAAGATGCGAAACTCCCGATCGAACGCGATGACCGCATCCGGCGACGCCTCCAGCAGGGCGGGGAAGTCCAGGCTCAATATCTCCGCCGAGCCTGCACCGGCAGACTTTGAGGGATACGCCGTATTCAAGGAAGGCGTGGGCGGCATGGCTGCTGTCTCAGTGTCTTGAGACTACTCCAGCGCGTCCGCCGGGGAAAGAGCCTCCGCCGCGTGGAAGGACTCAAGCCGCGCGATGCGCGACTCCAGTACAGCGACCGTCGCTCGCGTCGCGATGAGTTCTTCCTGCAAGGCGGCCAACTGCTCTCTTGCCGAACCTGTGCTCGGGCCGGCATCGGGAAGCGGACGCGACCACGAGTCAGGCGGCGTCGAGACGGCAACCGGGCCGCCCAGCAGGTGCATATAGCGCGATTCCCGCGCCCCAGGCTGGCGAGTCATCATCACGACCAGAGGCCCGGTGGCGCTTGTAGCTCCAGCGGCGTTCTCTGCTCCTGCCTCTTCGCCCGGCTGCGGACGAGAGGCCAGCCGCTCCAGCGTGCCCGCGACAGCAGTGATGTCGTCGAAGTTATAGAGCCGGTCGGCGCGGCTGCGCAGTTCGCCCGGCGTCTGCGGGCCGCGCAGCATCAGCAGGCAAAGAACCGCGGTCTCGTCGCGGCGAAGATTCAACACGGTGCGGATGCGGTGCTCATACTTGGGCACGCGGCTGTCGTGGACGGTGCTTGTCAGTTCGAGATCTTCGAGCCCATGAAGCGCCTGCCGGACCTCGTCCTCGGTGAGCGTCAGCACCGGATCGCGGCTGGAGCGCTGGTTGCACGCGTTGACCAGGGCGTTGAGCGAAAGCGGATAGTTCTCCGGAGTGGCAATCTCTTTTTCGATCAGAGCGCCGAGTACGCGGAGCTGAATGGCATCGAGCGTCATAACTCTATGTTGACATAACGCGTTACAGTCCCGCAGCCTACCCCGCGCCGTCGGTGGAAGTACCTCAAAATGGGACCTGTGACCGAAAAGTTACATGCAAAATGGGCAATCCGAGACGATATATCGTCTATCGGTAGTTAGAATTGGATTCTTGAATGGCATTTGCTAAAAGTCATTGGCATTCGTCCATTCACAGAATCAGACCCCGGGGGATATACGGATGAGGCTTCGTTTTGGCAGATGGGTTGCCGCTGCGGTTGTGGCGGCAACGGTGTTCGTGGCAGGCGGCTCGGCAAAGGCAGGCGAGAGGGATGTGGCATCCTCCCATAGCCAGAGCGAAGGTCCAAGCTACGCGCTGCACCTCTATCATCTGCATACGCACGAGAGCCTCGATGTGGTCTACCGTATCGGCGACACCTACCTTCCGGCCGCGCTCGGCCAGTTGAACCACTTTCTGCGCGACCATCGCACGCAGACCGAGCACGCCTTTGACCCGAAGGAGTTCGATCTGCTCCACTCTCTGATGGCGAAACTGGGACGGCCCGACGGCGTCATCGACATCGTCTGCGGCTATCGCACTCCTCAGAGCAATCGCTTCCTGCGGACGCGCTCTGCCAGAACCGGCGTGGCCAAACACAGCCAGCACATGCTGGCCAAGGCGATCGACATCCGCGTTCCCGGCGTATCGACGGCGAGACTGAGGAATGCGGCCCTGAGCCTGGGAGAGGGCGGAGTCGGCTACTATCCCACCTCTCACTTCGTTCACGTGGACGTCGGCCCGGTGCGCGAGTGGACCTTCGGTGCCCGTAAGACCCGGCGTACAGCCCGGCACGTATCGCGGCGTACCCCTCGTGCCAGTGTGGGCGAGTAGCTTCTGAATGATTCAGATTGCCCAACGATGGCAAGTCATTTTCGCTTAGCAGGCGGACGGTTGGCGGAGTAAAGTGGCCATTATGACGGAGGAGGAACTGGCACGACGGACGACACAGGCTACCGCCGAGGTCGACGTGCCGGTAACGGGAGAGGCGTCAGGGAAGCGACTTTGGAATGCATTGCAGTGCCCTCCAAAAGATGGTGTCGATGTGGAGTTCCCGCAGTTGAAGTGGAAGCCGCGCAAGGTTGAGTTTTGAGATATCTGCTCGATACGCTGATTCGCCGCGACTGCAAAGGTTCATGGCTTGAAAGTGGCTATGCTGAACCGGAAGCATTTCGAGCGGCTCGGTGTGGAGTTGGTGGAGTTCTAAGATATTCTTAGTTTTTTCATTATCAATCGACCTGCGGCTCCACTTTTTCCTGTGAGCTTGGGATTTAGAGTCGGACGTCTGATAGCTGGACACTTTTCGCATGTGCAATCTATGTGCTCATCTAGTCCCCATCGTTCGTGTGACCTGAGAACCACAACTAGTGGCTTTTCTTTAGCGCCACAAAGACGTTTTACGAATTCGCGAGCGTGTCTTGCCGATGGCAAATTCTTCCAAGGATTACCTCTGCCATTGAGAGCGCTGCCATCTACGGAGTGATATGGAATGAGTTCTACGGCGACGATTTGCTTTGCTAGAGAAGCGAGTGCCTCATAGTATGTACACCCTGATTTCGCTACGAGCTTCGAGAGGATGGGTCGCAGCCGAGCTTCCCACCAGATAAATCCTCCGCTCCATGCAAATCGAGGATTGAGGCAGAAGAAAGGAAATTCGTCATTCCCATTTGTCTGGGAGATATTGCTGATGCATGCCGCGCGAAAGGCTGCGTCCTCCTCCTCATAGTAGTTCGATGCTCCAAGCCCTGGGTTCATCAGCAAGATGAAAACTTTTGCCTTTTCCAAGTTGCCCACGAATGGGACTGGCAGGAGCGATAAGTGAAGTTGCTTGTCATCCTCGCGGAAACGGTTGCTTCTGATGAATTTATCGAACGTGAGCAGTGGTTGATCTTGTACGTCCCATTTATTTTCGCGAAACCAATCTAGGTCGTCGGGATGGATGTGGAGTTTGCCATGATCTGGCGGGAGTTTCGACCAGAATTTAGTAAGCGTTTCGGACATGCAGCAATCTACCATGAAAGCCAACAAGAAGGCCGCCAATGCTCGCGGCCTTCTTGTTGTTTGTGGTTTTGCGCGAAGCGCGGCTGCTGCATGCAATGCCTAGTCGCCGGCTACGGTCTCTTCGATGCTGTTGACGACCTCGGCCTTGGAGGGTGCAGGCTTTACGCCGGCGACGAAGCCAGTCGGCAGAGAAGGAGCAACTTCTTCGCCCAGGATCTCCTTGCGGTAGAGCTTGGACATCTTCGCGTTCTCCGCATCCTGCTTGATCTTCGCGTCGCGCGCCCGGATCTTCTCTTCGCGGGCGTTCTTGGCGATGCCGGACTTGTCGAACGTGTCGTTGGCTGCGGCGTTGACGTCAGCTTCGTTGAGGACCAGGTCGTACTTCGACTCCTTCTCAAGGCCGACCTTCTTGCCGCCGGCGAAGATCTCGTGACGGCCATGCTCCTCGTACCACTTGGTCAGGGTGGAGGTCATGTGCATCTTCTCGATGATGTTCCTCCAGCCCACGCCCGTGTTGTAAGCGCAGAAGCTGATCTCGCCCTCCTGCGTCGCGTAAGGAATGATGCACTGCTCGGTACGGCGGAAGTCGTAGTTGAACAGATCCTGGAACCACATGCTGGCGATGAACAGGAAGTTCCAGCGGTCGGCGCGGCGCTTCTCGATGTCTGCCATCGTGCGGTCCGCCGTGACCTTGCCGTAGTCCTTGCCGGTTGCGCCGAAGCTCTTGTCGAACTTCTGCAGCAGGTCCTTGATCTTGAAGTGTGTCGGCGCCTTCGCCGGCTCGTAGTTGCGCAGCAGCGCCAGCGTGACGCCCAGGATGGAGAGCCACTTACCGCGGGCGGCGTCGTTGACGCGGGCGACGTCCTTGGCGAGGCGATCCGCATTGAGGAACGCGGTGACGGGAACGGCTTCCTTGGTCTCCTTGTCGATCATCAGCGCCATGCCCATGCCGCAGTCCGGGTGGCAGCCGCAGGAGAGTTGACCCCAGTCGTGCTCCGGTCCGTGGACCAGATCGGCCCAGTCGGCGAAGGTGGACATGAAGCTGATGGGGAACCAGTCGCGCGTGGGCTCGCCCAGGCCGGTCTGCCGCTTCACGTCGTGCGCAAGATGGCTCTGTGTATAACGCTGCGCCTTGCGGCGCTCATCCGAGATGGCCTCGTCGCGTCCGGTAAAGCTGACCGGCTGGAAGCTGAGGAAGTTGATCTTCTTCGGGTTGTCGAGCGCGAACTTGATGATCGGACCGACCTGCTCGCTGTTGATGCCGTTGACGATCGTCGTCACCGGAACGATATCCACACCGGCCTCGTGCAGGTTGTGGATGGCCTGGAGCTTCACGTCGAATGCGTTGCCGACCTTGCGGTGCGAGTTAGCCGCGTTGCCGATGCCGTCGAACTGCAGGTAAACGTAGCGCAGACCTGCATCCGCGGCGGCCTTGGCGAACTCCTTGGACTTGGCGAACTCGATGCCGTTGGTCGCTGCCTGAACGCTGGTGTAGCCGACCTTGCGGGAGTAGGCGACCGCGTCGAGGAAGTACGGGCTCAGCGTGGGCTCGCCGCCCGAGAACTGGACCGACATCTGGCGTTTCGGCTTGATCGTCACCGCGTTGTCGAGCATGGTCTTGATCTCGTCCCATGTCAGCTCGTGAACAAAGCCAACCTGGTTGGCGTCCATGAAGCAGGGATCGCACATCATGTTGCAGCGGTTGGTCAGGTCGATGGTCAACACCGAACCGCGGCCGTGCAGGATGGTCGAGGTGCCGTGATTATGCAGCTTCTCGTCGTTGTGAGCGCGAATGTCGCGACCCGGGAACGTCTCTTCGAGATGGCGGAAGAAGGCGACGTCGATCGACATCAGGTCTTCGAAGTGGCCGTGGATGGGGCAATCCTTCACCATCAGAATCTGGCCGTCGCGCTCGATGATCTGCGCCTTGATCTCGCCGACCTTCTCGTTGAGAAGAATCTCGTGCGGCAGCTTGCCGTCCACGATCTGCTGGCGGATCTCGGGGATGCACTTGGGACAAAGCGAGTCCGTGGTGCGCGGCCAGCCGAGAGGCGGCTTCTCCTTCTGGTAGCTCTTCAGCAAGGGCTTGTCGCTCCACTTGGGAGTGAAGCTCGGGTTGGGGCTGATTGCATTCAACTTGTTGAACACAACCCATCCAGCTTTCGCCACCTGCGTGAGCGACTTCTCAAAGACTTTCGACGGCTTTTTCGACATGGGGACTGTCTCCTGACAGGGTGGGGGGAAAACGGGAATTTTTTACCGCTTCCTCCAGCGTATTTGACTCCTATTAGGATGCATAAGTGCACATCCAGATGCCCCTATTGCGAGTGCTTTTCCAACCCCCTCAACAGGTTACGACGCCCCCGAGCTTACCCTTTCGGTATCCGCGCCTGAACACTTGAGCGTCCATTGGCGAGAATTTACATTGAACGGCGATATGGGGTAGCGAAAGGAGAGGCCGAAACTTCCGCAAACTCCCGTTACCCTGTTGAAATCGCTGTGGATTTTCCTGAATTAAAACATGCCTGATTGCTGGCTCGCGACCTGATTCAGGATTCGCTGCACGAAAATGATGCGGATATTGATGTGCCGCGCAACGTCGGGAAGGAACTCCACGATCAGGTTGTTGGCCGGATCGATGGCAAGACCGGTCGCGATTCTCGCCATGGTGGAGGAAGCGTCGTCATGGATGCCCGGAACATAGAGGTTGCTGAGCTCCGCATTGATGGGATACGTCAGCAGCGTGGCGTAGTTCGGCATCAGGCTGCCGTCGTCGTTCTGCGCCACCACGGTCCGCGAGATGGCGTGGAAGAACCGCCGCCGCACGCTTCCCTCGCCCATCCGGAAGTAGCGCGGGTCCTGATGCACAAGCGAAGGAATCAGGAACGACCCGAAGAACTCTCCCGTCGCGTCCTGCAGCAGGCTGACCCCGGCACTCTTGCCGAAGCCCTTCCATCCCGGCCCATAGGCCGTGTGAGAGTCGATGCCGACCGTGAAGGCGGAGGTGAAGGCGATCGTCATCAGGTTGGGGGGCGAGACCAGGTTGTGGAGCGCCAGGTATCCCTTCTGCCTCGGCGTCAGCGGAAAGGACATCCTTGTGTCCAGAAACCTCTGGTACGGGTTGAACAGTTCCTCGCAGGCATGACGAGGCACCCCGATCCTCGCTCGGGGCGGACTCATGCGCAGCGCCTGCACCATGGTGCAGGACTCCGGCTGCCTCCCGCTCGACCGCAGGGAGGCCTCGGCCACCACGACCACGTCCTGTTGCTGCGCCACGGCAGCGCTCGGAGCATCAGGCAACGTGCTCTGCGGGTTGACCTGCGCGTACGCCGCCGCTCCGGTCAAACCGACCGCCAGAATCAGGAGAGCCCGCATCGCCGTATATCCCATCCGCTATATCAACCCCGGCAGAGCGACAGAGTTACTCTGCTTTCTTCAGATGAATCAGCTGAAGCGCGTCGCCCAGAAACTCGCTGACGCCAAAGCCGATCGCCGATCCGCCGATCGAGCTGCCGAAGATCTTTGCCGTCTCGCTGAACCCATGGTTCTGCTGCGGATAATAGGCGTTGGTCAGGATGGCGCCGGCGAGGTTGCCGGTCAGCAGCGCCAGGTTCACCGTCCGCCGTCCGCTGTCGGTCCGGGTGATGAGCGGCCGCGTGGCGGCATAGAGGATCCTGTTGCGGATGCTGTGGCTGCGGCCCAGTTTGTAATAACGCGGGTCTTCGTGCAGGACGTTCGCCATGATCGAGGTGCTGAAAAAGTTCTGGCTGCTGCTGCGGATCGCGGCGGCGCCCAGGCGCTGCCCGAAGGCGCCGCTGTCCGTGCCGTAGTTCGGCGGACCATTGGTCAGGTGAGACCACCCGGCGGAACCGAGCCAGCCGGCGACAGAGAGGGGAGAGACTACGCTCTTCACGCCCATGACGAACTTGTCCCGCGACGTCAGCGTGGGCGCCTGTTCGCTGGGCAGCACCACACTATCCGTAGGCGATGCCGTCTTTCCCGAGTGTGAGCTCATCCCCGCCTGTGCCCCGGGGGCGGGATCCAAAGAGGAGGAAGAGGTGCTGCTCGAAGAAGCGCTGTCCGCCCGGGCGCTGACCGCTCCCGGCGAATCCGGCAGCGCCAACATCGCGGCGGAAGCCGTGTCGTGCATGCCCGAAGCGCCCTGCGCCATTACCGCCGGTACTCCCACCGCAAACAGGATGAGCGCGAAAAACTGAATGGATGTTCCTGCAAAGAAGAACTTGAAACGACGGATTGCGCTCAAAACAAATTACCTCGAAGTCTGCCGGCTTTGGCTGCTGAGAGCAGAATAGACGACTTCAGCGCCATCCGCGCAGGCGTATGCGTCCGTATGTCCATTCCGGTACGTTCCCTTTGGAGAGACGCGATTACGGAAAGCCGGGTTGCGTCCGGCTCGCTCGGCGCATCGAAGTACAGGTGCCGTTACCACAATGGCACCACGCCGGGAATACCCGGCTGTTACCGTTGACCATGCATTTTCCTCATCCGCATAATCAACGGTGGAGAGGTGTATCCATGGCGACCGAAGATCCAGCAACCCCAAACGATCCCAGCCGCGATTCCAGACGACCATGGGAGCAGCGCCTGCACGAGGCCGGCAACCGGATCGAGGATGACCTCCACCGCTTCATCAAGTACATCAACGACGAGATCGTCCCCGACGTCCGCCGCAACGGCTCGGACGCGCTTCGCTCCGCCGCCGCGGAGTTGAACCGCCTTGCCCGCCGCATGGACGACCGCGCCGGCAGGACGCCGCCCGCTCCTCCTCCCCCAGGTGAACCGAAGCCTTGACCCGCCGCCGACCGCTCCCCGCCGCCGTGCCGTCAGCGTTCATGCTGTCAGCGTTCCTGCTGCTGGCCGTCGGCTGCCATCGAGAGACCCCTCGCGCCTACCGTCAGCCGCCGCCTCCCGCCGTCACCAACGCGAATAACGGAGGCCGAACCAGACCAGGACGTACCGTCGAACCACCCGTCCAGACGACACCGTCCCAGCCCGATGTCGAGGGCAGGCCCGTCTCCTCCGAGACTGGCCTCGCAAGCTGGTACGGGCCGCCCTATCACGGGCGCAAGGGAGCCGACGGCACCGTCTACGACCAGAACGCGATGACCGCCGCGAACCTGACCCTGCCGCTGGGGACTACCGTCCGCGTCACCAACCTCGCGACCGGCCAGTCCGCCGTCGTCCGCATCACCGATCGCGGCCCCTTCGTTCGCGGCCGCATCATCGATCTTTCACTGGCGGCGGCCAAGGCCATCGGCGTCTATCTCCCGGGTGTCGCCAGGGTGCGCGTCGACGCCTTCGCTCCTTCCACTCCCCCGCCGGCCGGGCGCTGGTGCGTTCAGGTAGGAGCCTTCTCCCGCGAGAAGGACGCCATCAAGCTGAAGGACCAGCTCAGCCGCCGCTACACCACCGCCAAGGTCATCGAGTTCGCCGGACCTACCGGCCACTGGGTCCGCGTCAACCCGCTGACGCCGGACAAGGCCAGCGCCAATGAGGTCGCCGCCAGCATCCGCACCCCCGATCCCGACGCCCAGCCTTATATTGTGCGAACGAATTAGCTCCTTATCCGAATGACACTACAAAAATTGACACGACAAGGATTGGACCCCATGCGCTATCTTTCGATCGCCCTTCTGCTCCTCTTCTGTCTCGGCGATTCGGCGCAGGCAGCGCCGCCAACGCCCGCGGTAAAGCCGAGCACGATCGCGGCGTCACCCAGCCTCAACCACGCTCAAGCCGCTGTCGATGCGCTACAGCAGTGGTACACGCCCGCGAACGGGCTCTACTGGACGACGAACTGGTGGAACGCGGCCAACGCGATCACGGCCCTTGCGAACTACAGCCGCGTCAGCAAGTCCACGAAGTATCTGCCCGTCTTCGCCAACACGCTCCACGCCGCACAGACTGGACACGGCGGTTTTCCCGGCTTCATCAACGACTACTACGACGATGAGGGCTGGTGGGCGCTGGCCTGGATCGACGTCTACGACCTGACCGGCGAGGCGCGGTATCTTCAGGCCGCCTCCGGCATATTCGACGACATGCAACGCGGATGGGACACGGCGACCTGCGGCGGCGGCGTGTGGTGGAGCAAGAAGACCCGCGAGAAGAACGCCATCGAGAACGAGCTCTTCCTTGCGGTTGCAGCTTCGCTGGCAAACCGTGTCAAATCGCCGGAGCAGCGCGCGCAGTACCTCGCCTGGGCGCAGAAGGAATGGGAGTGGTTCCGCGACTCCGGCATGATCAACAGCCAACACCTCGTCAACGACGGACTCAATGCTTCGGACCCCGCGCACTGCACCAACAACGGGAAGAATACCTGGAGCTACAACCAGGGTGTCATTCTCGGCGCGCTGGTCGAGCTGAATCGTGCGGCTCCCAATCCCGCGCTGCGAACGACCGCCGCCGCCATCGCGCTGGCAGCGATCGAGCACCTGAGCGATGCCAACGGCGTGCTGCGCGAGACCAGCAGCGCCCACACCGGCGGCGACGTTCCCCAGTTCAAGGGCATCTTCAGCCGCAACCTGATGCTGCTCGACAATGCATTCCCCGACCGCCGCTATCAGGACTTCGCCCGGACCAATGCCCGCAGTCTCTGGGAAAAAGATCGCGACGCCGCCAACCACTTCGGCTTCTGGTGGGCAGGCCCGTTCGATCTGCCGGATGCCGCTCGCCAGAGCTCCGCGCTCGACGCCCTGATCGCCGCCGTGGCCGCTCAACCGAAGCAGCAACGCTGAGCTTCTCTACTTCTCGTCGAGCGGCGGCGGCGCATAGTAGGGCAGCTTCTGCTGCGCCTCGGCGGCGCGTTTGACGCCGATGTCGTCGAACAGCAGGCTCGGCGCGATGATCGTCTGCGGCACCGGACCCAGCGAGTTCGAGACGTACGGATCGTTGCCCGCCGCCGTGATGTCCGAGCGCAGCGCGCGATTGTCCAGCTCGTCGAAGACCGCGCCGCGCACCAGCTCCCGGCTGCCGTCCGGATGCACCCGGTAGAGCACGCGCGGCACCAGGCCGTCGCTCAGCGTCTCGACGGCATAGACATCCCGGCCCTGCTCCTTCGCCATCGCCAGCAGCCGCCGGTTCAACTCGCTCACCGGCAGCGCTTCATTCGGCTTGACGATGACGACGCCCGCCTTCGAGCGCGCAGGCTGCCCGGGTGCGGATCGCCCATGCCCATTCGACGACGGAAAGTCGCGGATCGGCTCACGCCCGATCAGGTAGCTATCGAGCACGCCCTTCACCACGACATCGACCGACTGCGCAGGCACGCCCTCGTCGTCCACGGCATACGCGCCCAGCAGAGCCTTGCCGGCGAACTTCGCCATCAGCGGATCGTCGGTCACGCTCAACATCACCGGCAGCACCCGCGACTTGTAGCTCGACGCATACGCTCCGGTCGTCCTCGCCGTCGTGCCCATCGCCGGGCGGTCCGCCTCGATATTGGGGACCAGCAGCCGCGCCATCACGTCTGCCGACGCATCTCCGCTGAACAGCACCGGCCCGTGATAGTCCTCGGCCGGAACCACCGGAGCCGCGCGCAGCGCCTGCAGGCTCTTGATGTCGTCGATCACGCGCTTGCGAAAGACCGGCCACGTCTCCAAATCCCTCGCGTCGGCCGCGGTTGTTCCGTTGTCGCGACTCAGCCGCATTCCGTCCGGAGCCTGGCCGCCCACGCTGATGCCGGCGGCGTATCCCGTATATCCCTGCCGCACCACCGTTCCCTCGGTGTTGATCAGATAACGGTTCACCGCCACGGCGCGTATGTTCGCCGTCGAATACTGCACCTCCGCCGACGAGGCGCGAACCTCCGGAGCCGTCGCGAACAGCCCGCTTGCCTCGACGATCCGCCGCTTCCACTCGTTGCGGTCGAGGTCCATCTTCACCAGCGGAGCCACATGCGTCACCGGCTTCGCCTCGGCGAAGTCATGCTCCATCTGCTGCGACTGAAAGCCCTTCAGCGCGGCCTGCTTGGCGGCGTAGGCCCGTAGCGCGTTCTTGTACGCCGTGTCGGTTGCGATCCAGAGCGCATAGCGCAGCGCCTCGGCATTGTCGTCGCTGGGAGCGAGCGCAACAGCGCCATCGCCGCGGCTGCTGCTGCTGTCGACGGCATAGTCGCCGACGCGCACCGTCACCCGCGCAACGCGTTGGTGATTGGCCTCCTCCCGCGCCAGCGCGCCATAGGTGGCGACCGCCTCGTAGCTGTTCAGATCGTCGACCTGGTACTCGATGAAGTAGGGCCGCTGCATCCCCGGCAGCACCAGCAACGCCTTCTCGCGGTCAAGCTCCGCCTGCATCGCCTTCAGCATTGGATCGCCGGCTACTGCGTCATGGCTCTGCGGCTGAGCAAAACTCACTTCCGCGGCCGAAGCGAAGAGGCACGCCACCGCTGCAATCAGGCAAACCTTGTGTAACCGAGATGAGAACAAATAATTCATTGGCCACCCTTTCCGCCAGCATCGGCCGCGCCCGGCGGCGGCAGAATCGGCGGCCGCGCCGTCCCCTGCGCCTGCTTCTGCGTCTCGATCTCGCTGACCAGCATGGCCGGCGCCACCGCGCTGACCGGGATGCTCCCCGACTCGGCGCCGCAGATTCCATTGAAGACCTGCTGCTTATCGTCCGTTGCGACGATCCTCGTCAGCGCCGCCTGCGGCGTCCCTACAATGCTGACGCCGCGCACCAGCTCGTCCGGCCGGCCATCGACGTACACACGATAGACCACCAGCGGAATCACTTGAAACGCCTGCGGCGAGCGCCGCGTCGTCACCGCGAAACCCGACGAGATGTCCTCGAAGTAGAGCCCATAGGCCTTGCCCTGCTTCTTCGCCTCGTCGATCAGCATCTGCCGCAGTTGCGCGTCACTCACCGTCTTCGACGAGGTGACGATCAGGTTCCCCTGCCGCCCGGTCGGCATGTGCGCCACCTCGGCGCGGCCATGCCCGTTGCTGTGCGCAAAGCCTGCAATCGGCAGCCTCGACATCAGAAACGTTTCGAGCACGCCATTCTTGATCAGCTCCACCCGCCGCGCCTGCTGGCCTTCGTCGTCGTAGTCGTAGTGCCCGCTCAGCCATGTGCCGTCGAACTTCGTCAGGGTCGGATCATCGGCGACGCTCATAAAGCTGGGAAGAATCTGCTTGCCCAGCAGCTTGGTGAAGGTCTGCCCCTCGTCGTCGCCGCGCTGCCGCTGTCCTTCGAGCCTGTGCCCCAGCACCTCGTGGAAGAAGACTGCCGCCGCCCGTCCGCTTAGAATCGCCGGACCGTTATAAGGATCGGTCACCGGGGCAACGCGCAGCGCTTCGAGGCTCTTGCCCATGTCTGCGATCTTCGCGGCCAGCACCTTCTGCTCCGGCAGATGCCCCGCCTCGTCGGCCTCGAAGGTCTCGGCACGGAACATGTCCATCCCGTCGGCGGCCCGCGTCCGGCCCAGGATCACCAGCCGCGCCACATGGTTCGGCGTCGCTACTTTGGTCCCCTCGGAGGAGACAAAATAGTCCGTCTCCGAGCTGGCCTCGAGCACCACCCTGCTGAAGAAGACGTTCGGATACTGCTTGAACAGTCCGGAGAGCTCGCGCAGCCGGGCCTCCCACGCCGGGCGGTCGACCTTGAGCTTCGGTGCAGCCGGAAGCAGCGCCACCGTCGGCGTCTCGGTCGAAAAGTCCGGCGAGCGGTCCTCCTCCTTCGCCCGAACCTCCTGGTCGGTCTTGACCTTCAGATAGCCGTCGAGCGCCTTGCCGTAGCCGCGGTTGGTGGCAAACCACAGGCTGCGCGCAATCGCCGCGCGGTCGTCGGTCAGCGGCAGAGGAATGGTGCTCAGCGCGCTGTTGCGATGGTCGCCGTGCGTGTTGTCCTCGGCAGGCGTCCCGATGCGGACCTGAACGTCGGCAAACCGCCGGTGGCTGTCGTTCGAGCTGGTGATCGCGCCAAACTGCGCCGCGATGCTTGTCTGCTCGCCGTCCGCCACCGCGTAGCTCAGAAAATAGGGTTTGGGCTGCGGAGATGAATTGTCGCCGCTGCCCAGCGAACTCATCGCGCGGTGCAGCTCCGCCTCCATCGTCTCCACCAGCGCGGTCGACGCCTGCCCCGCCTTCGGAGCTTCCGCCGCCCGAACCACTCTCCCAGGCAAAGCCACCCATGCCAGCATCAAAGTCAAACCAGCCAGCCCAGCGCCGGCAACTACCGCCCTCTGTCTCGTCATTGGAAAGAAAACTCGATTCGCGCGCAAAATTCAACTGAATCAGAGTGTAGCGGAAATATCGATGGGCTCATCGTTGCGGAGCCCCGGAACCCGTGTAACCTTTCGCGGAGTTGCGAAGTCACTTAGGCGGAAAAGGAGATTTACGTGATGAAATTCCATGTAAAACAAGCGGTTGCGTTTGCGGCAGCAGTGATGTGCACCCTGGCGTTCAGCCCGATGGCGCAGGCTCAGGGTAGCGCTGCGCCTACCGATCCTCAGATCGCAGAAATCGTAGTGGTGGCCAACCAGATCGACATCGACTATGCCAAACTGGCGCTCAAAAAGTCGAAGGATCAAAACGTTCGCAGCTTCGCGGAACAGATGGTGAGAGACCATTCCACGCTGCTCAAGTCCGTCGAGGGTCTCGCGACGAAGCTTCATGTGACGCCCGTCGCCAGCGACACCAGCAAATCGCTGGAAGCGCAGTCGAAAGAGACCACCGCAAAGCTGAAGGCGCTCAAAGGGAACGCATTCGACAAGGCTTACGTCGACAATGAGGTTGCCTATCACGCGGCGGTCATCAACGAGGTAGGAAACGTGTTGATTCCCAACGCGAAAAATGCGGAGCTCAAGAGCGCGCTCGAGGGAGCAGCCCCTCTCTTCAAGGGTCACCTCGCACACGCTGAAAAGATCCAGGCAAGTCTGAACAAAAACTAAGAGCAGCTCAAGACCTGAGTCGACTTAACCAGAGCATTTTTCCTGTGGATGGCGGCCCGGGACGTGCGTTCGGCAGTGTTTTCATTGGGGAAAACGCCTATGGGAGCCGTGGCCCGGCACACGCCAACAGGAAAAATGCTCTGAGACTGGAGATTGAAGTGCTATCGAAAAATCTGAAGAAGCAATTTGTACTTTCACTTGCCGTAGCGCTGTTAGCGCCGCTTGTAGCCTTCGCGACAGCGACGCCCGCGATCGCTCAGGCGGCCCCGGAAGCCTCGACGTCCGCCGAGGCAACCACCGAGGCACCGGCTAAGACGGCACACAAAGTACACGTAGTCATCATTACCAACAGGCTCACCTATCAGCCCCCCACCCTCGTGGTTCACGTTGGCGACGTCGTCGAATGGATCAATAAGGATCTTTACATTCACACCGTCACCTCCACCGATGGAAAAACCTTCGATTCCGGCAATATCTATCCCAAGCGGTCATGGCGCTACAAGGCGGTGAGGAAAGGAACATACGACTACTCTTGCACCCCTCATCCGGACATGAAAGGTAAATTGATCGTCCGCTAAGCTGCACCCAAGGCGGGTCACGAGATGCGCTCTTCGAAATGTGGCGTCTCTAAAGTTTTCACCAAGTGAATGTACCCGGAAGGCATGATGAACATTGGACTCGCTCCAGCGATGGAGTCGAGTCCATCATTTTTTGCGCCGCGCGATCCGACGTGGGAAGGACCCTTAGCAGCCGGACAAAGATAAACAATCCGCAAAAAAACTGCTCCCCCACCTAACCGCCGCTCCTCCCTGTTGTCTAATCGGGCGAATGAACAAAGCCGAAGCAGACGCGATCGAGCAGATACTGGCCGGCAACCGGGACGCCTATCGCGTCCTGATGGATCGCCACTTCTCGGCAGTTCATCGCATCGCCTTCCGCATCACCGGCAATCAGGCCGACGCGGAAGAGGCCGCCCAGGAAGCGTTCCTGCGCGCCTACAACAAACTTCCCGGCTTCCGCCGCGACGCTTCTTTCTCCACCTGGATCACGCGCATTGCCATGAATACCGCCATCAATCTCGTCGAACGCCGCAACCGCGACCTCTCCCAGCACGGTCCGCGCATCGCCGACAACCCGTCCGCTCCCGATCAAACCGTCCAGATGGCTGACGTCTATCCCGGCCCCGAGCGGCAGCTCCTCGACCGCGAAGCGGCCACCCTCCGCGCCGAAGCTCTCGCCGCGCTCACCCCCATGGAGCGGACCGCTTTCACCCTTCGCCACATGGAAGACCTGCCCATCGCCGAGATCGCTGCCGCCCTCAACGTCCCCGCCAACTCAGCCAAGCAGGCCGTCTTTCGCGCCGTCGGCAAGCTCCGACGCTCTCTCGCTCCCCTCGCAGGAGGACTGCAATGACCCACTTCTCCGAAGAAGACCTGATCGCCTACCAACTTCATGAAAGCTCCGACGAGGCCGCCATCAAGCGCCATCTCGATGAGTGCTCCGACTGCGCCGCCGTCTCCGACTCCATCGCCGAAACGCTGCGCGTCTTCTCCTCCGAGCCCGTTCCCCCGCCTGACCTCGACCGCAACTGGCAGCGCCTCCGCGGCAACCTCTCCGTGCTTACGCCCGCGCCGCGCCGCGCCCGCTTTCCCCGCTTCCTGCTGTGGCCTACCGCCGGTCTAGCCGCCGCCGCACTGCTTCTATTCGCCTTTGTCGGCATCCACATCACTCACAACGGAGATCGCATCGCCGACCTGCTGCCTTCCCTCGACCGTCTCAACCATACGAACACTGCCATCAACGGCCACGGCCCGCTCACCACTGAGCCTACCGCCGCCGCCGATCCCGGCATGGCCAATCATCTCGACGCCGCCGAGCGCCTGCTCACCGAGGTCAACCACACCTCCGGCCCGCTCGATCCCGCCGACCGCGCCCAGGCCCGCCAGCTTCTGCTCAGCAACGCCGTCTACACCCGCACGGCGCGCGACCACGGCAATCTTGCACAGGCCGCGGTGCTCGACGATCTGGGACGCGTCCTCACCACGCTCGACAACGAGCCGCCCTCCCCCCACAAGACCCTGCAGGTCCGCCTGGAGATGAACACCTCCGGTCTCCTGCTCGACATCCGCATCCTGCGCCAGAACGACGAGCGCCAGAACGAAAACCGCCAATAAGGAACCGCCATGACTTCCATGAACATCACAACGACAAAACGAATCGTCAGCAAACTTCTCTTCTCGGCTCTTCTTCTTGCCTTGGCCGCGGCACCGCCGCTGCACGGCATGATCTTCGCGCCCGCGCCCGTACCCGCTGCGGCCCCCGGCGATACCAGCGCCTACGCCGCCGGCACCCGCGCCATGAACGAGCGCCGCTGGAAGGACGCCATCGCCGCCTTCGACAAGGTCGTCGCCGCCAAAGACCAGCGCGCCGACGCCGCCCTCTACTGGAAGGCGTACTCCCTCAACAAGCTCCAGCGCTACCCCGACGCCGCTACCGTCTGCAACGCGCTGCACGCGCAGTATGCCGGCAGCTCATGGAACAAGGACTGCGCCGCGCTCTCGGTCAGCTCCGGCGGCGTGCAGGTCAACCTCAACAGCCTCGATAACCTCGACGCCAAGATCCGGAAGAACATTAAAGTTCATGTCGATCCCGATATCGACGTCGACATTGAGAACAATCCCGATATCAAGATCCTCGCCCTGAACTCGTTGATGCACCAGGAGCCCGCCAAAGCCATCCCCATCCTGCGTGGCATCCTCAGCGGCAACCAGTCCCAGGGCATGAAGAAGCACGCCATCTTCGTGCTCGCGCAGAGCAAGTCGCCGGAGGCTCAGGCCGTGCTCCACGACCTCGTCACCGGCAAGACGAACCCCGAGCTTCAGCGCCAGGCGATCACGCTGATGGCAGTCTTTGAGGGCAAGCGTGCCAACGATACCCTCGCCGAGGTCTACCGCACCAGCACCGACACCAACGTCAAGAAGTCCATCATCTCGGCCTTCTTCATCACCCAGGACGCTCCGCGCATGGTCGCGCTGGCCCGCAACGAGAAGAATCTCGACCTCAAGCGCTCCATCGTCTCCCAGCTCGCCCTCATGCACGACAAGGCCGCCACCGATTACATGCTGGAACTGCTCAAATAACCCGCACCGCATTCGCTCACAAAGCGAAGAATTCCCTAATCTCGCTGCTGCCGTTGCTTGTCTCTGTCTTTGCCGTGGCTTCTGGGTACGCCAAGGCTTCAGCCTTGGCCCTCCCAAACCCTTTACAGAGCCCGGGCTTTAGCCCCTGGGGTATGCCTCCATCTTCATGGCCATCCGGATCCCAATCCTGAATCACAGGAGAAAACATGCTATCCAAAGTCCGCATCCTTGCCGCGATTATCATCCTCGCCGCCACCACAGCCTTCGCGCAGCAGCCGCAGTTCCTCCACGCCCAGCTCACAACCGCGTCTGCCGACCACGGCCTCAACGCCGAACTCGACAGCCTCAGGCGCGAGGCCGCTCCGCTCTGGGTCGGCTACAACATCCCCGTCGCACAGAAGACCTTCTCAGACCGGTATCCGCGCATTGATTATCTCGAAGCCGATCATCCCACCTACAAAGAAGAGGACGCTACCAGCTCCAGCGAAACCTCTTATGATCACGCGGTCCTTCTCTTCCGCATCGCCAACCACACCATCGAAAAGATCCGCGTCGAAAACCCCAACCGCCAGATCGACGCCGGCAATCTCCGCGTCTTCTGGCTCAGCAACATCGCTCCCGGCGACAGCATCGCCACCCTCAAAGCCCTCGCTCTCAGCAACGATGAAAAGAAGCTCCGCGACAACGCCGTCTTCGCCATCTCCATCCATCGGTCACCCGAGACTCTTCCCACGCTCATCGGCCTGGCCGCTCCCGCCAATCCTCTCGACCTCCGCGAAAAGGCTGCTTTCTGGGTCGCCAACCAGCATAGCCACGAAGGCTTCGCGGCCCTTCAGAACTTCGCCCGCAAGGACACCGACGCCGCCTTCCGCGAGAAGATCGCCTTCGATCTCAACGTCAGCAACGATCCCGACGCCGTCAAGGAGCTCATCCGCATGGCCCACCAGGACGCTTCTCCGCAGGTCCGCAGGCAGGCCCAGTTCTGGATGGCAACCAAGGGCGGCAAGGTCGTCGCCGGCGATCTCCGCGACCTCGCCGAAAACGATCCCGACACCCAGGTTCGCAAATCGGCGGTCTTCGCGCTCTCCCGTCTTCCTCAGCCCGAAGCGACCACGCAGCTCATCCAGGTAGCCGGAACCAGCAAAGACCCCGCCGTCCGCAAGCAGGCCGTCTTCTGGCTCGGCCAATCCCACGACCCTCGCGCCCTCGACTACCTCACCCGTCTGCTCCAGCAATAAATCCCAGCCGTTTTCTCTCCCGGCATTCGACCCCGGCAACAGGTTCTCCGTGCAAATATGAAGTAGGCCACACAATGGCCCGGAGAGCCCTACGCCGATGCGCCTTCGCATCATCCTTCTGCTTCTGCTCGCCGCGGCGGCTCTGTTCAGCACGCCGCGCTGGATCGGGAGCACAACGCCGACCGAAGCCCTCGCCCTCAAGGCTGCGGCGCACAACTCCACCGCCTACACTCTTCCGCCCGCGAAGTTGAAGCAGGCTCAGGGCCTCTTCCGCACCCGGACCACACTCTACTTCGCCGGCAGCGCGTGGAGCATCCTGCAACTCCTTCTTCTGCTCGCGCTCGGCATTCCCGCCCGCCTGCGCGACATCGCGGTCAACGCCACCCGCAACCGGCTGGCGCAGTGCTTCCTGTTTACCTTATTTCTGTTTGGGATCATCGCCCTGCTCGACGCGCCGCTCGCGATCTACGGTCACCACCTTGGACTCAGCTACGGGCTCTCCATTCAGGGCTGGCCAAGCTGGCTCTGGGACCAGACCAAGAGCTTTCTCCTCGCCTGGATCGTCGGCGCTATGCTGATCCTGCTGCTCTTCTGGGCCATCCGCAAGTCTCCGACGCGCTGGTGGCTCTGGTTCTGGGTTCCGGCCATGGCGGCGGTCCTCTTCGGAGTCTTTCTCTCGCCCATCCTCGTCGATCCGCTCTTCAACAAGTTCGAGCCGCTCCAGCAATCGAACCCCGCCCTCGTCCAGCAGTTGGAGAAGGTCGTCGCCCGCAGCGGCGTCAGCCTTCCGCCCAGCCGCATGTTCTCCATGCGCGCCAGCAGCAAGGTCACCGGCCTCAACGCCTACGTCACCGGCGTCGGCTCGTCCAAGCGCCTCGTCCTCTGGGACACGACCATCGCCCACGCCACGCCCGACGAGATCTCCTCCGTCTTCGGCCACGAGCTTGGCCACTACGTCCTGCACCACATCGGCCTGGGCCTCGCCTTCACCGCGCTGCTGCTGCTCGTCGCCTTCTTCCTCGGGCAGAAGCTGACCCAGTGGATGCTGGGCCGCTTCGGTCCGCGCTGGCACATCCGCTCGCAGAACGACTGGGCCTGCCTCGCCGTTCTGCTGCTGGTGCTGAACATACTTTCCTTCGTCGCGGCTCCCATCGAAAACGCCTTCAGCCGCTCCATCGAGCACGCCGCCGACGTCTACGGGCAGGAGGCCATCCACGGCATCGTCGCCGACCCGCAGATAGTCACGCAACAGGCCTTCCAGCAGCTCGGCGAAGCCTCCCTCTCCGATCCCACGCCGCATCCCTTCGTCGAGTTCTGGACCTACAGCCACCCTTCCATCGAGAGCCGCGCTGCCTTCGCCGCCGCATACAACCCCTGGGCCGAGGGTCAGCATCCGAAATACTTCCTCAAATAAAATTGATGGAATATTTCAGGTAGACGACAGATTGAAAGAAAGCCTTGAACCGACTGATGCCTAGCGACTGTTTATTCTGCAAAATCGTAGAGGGTACGATCCCCGCAAACCGCGTGTACCAGGACGATCTCTGCATCGTCTTTCCCGACATCAACCCACAGGCTCCTACTCATCTGCTGGTGATCCCCAAACAGCACATCGCCTCTCAGGCCAAGGCAGCCGCCGAAGATACGCCCCTTCTCGGCCATCTGCTGGCCGTCGCCGCCGACACTGCGCGCAGACGAAAGCTGGACCGCGGCTACCGTGTCGTGCTTAACACCGGCGACGAGGGCGGCCAGACCGTCAACCACCTCCATCTCCACCTGCTCGGCGGACGGCCCATGACCTGGCCTCCCGGCTAGAGCGGTTCGAAAAAGTATGCCGAAAAACTTGACCGACCCCGGCTGAAGAACAACAGAGACAAAGGCAAATACAGGGGTCTCTCCGCTGCGCTTCGCTCCGGTCGAGATGACGTGCATTTGCGGTTCGAGGGCGACGCCTTAAAGTCCGTCCCCAATAAATCCACGTCATCTCGACCGAAGCAACGGACAGTTTCACCGTCCGTTGCGCAGCGGAGAGACCCCTGTATTTGCCTTTGTCCTTGCCGTTGTTTGTCATGCCTTACTAAGCTAAGGATTCAACTTTAAGGATGTTTTGCCGCGGCCTTCTCCGCCTCCGCCACTGCCTTCCTGAACTCTGCCACGGCAGGAACCGTATGTGCTCGAAGACCATCCTTCGCCGCATATCTCCACACCGGGCCGGCATCGAGCGGACGATCTCCGCCGCCTTCAAAGACAGTAAACGAATCCTCTGACCCGCCAATCTCCATCTGCGGATGTGGGCTGTCCGATCGCGATCCCAGCGGCGGCGCACTCGACATATCCGGCTGCTGGCCATGCTGCCCACCGATCATGACCCCGTTGTCCGTGGGATCGATGACTCCGGCGCGACGGTTCTGCCGGGGATCGGAGATGGTCTGGTTCACCAGCCGTCCCTGCCCCTTGCGCACCACCACGATCAGATCCGCGGTCTGCGTCGACAGCACCGGCTCAAATCTTCCCCAGTTCAGCAGCGCGGTCTCGACATCCTTTTGCGCCACCTGGTTCGCGCGCGGATCGTCGACCGAGATACCCGCGTCCGGGTCGATGATGACGGCGATCGTTCGGGCATGCAGAACGGAAGGCGGCAGGGTTCTCTTCGTCTTGTCCTTCGCCAGGACGGAAGTTGCCAGCAGAAGACTCAGTGCAAACACAGCAGACGCACGCAGCTTCATTCCCGACCTCCCTCGCCGCTACGCCCCGATATTACGCCGATCCTGATCGCGGCAGACAGTTGCAAGCTGAAAAAGCCCCTCGGCAGTTGCCGTGGGGCCTTCTCAGAACTAAGTCGTCGCGCATTGAGTTCGACGCCCGCGACCAGCAGCGTCTACTGGTTGTAGTTCGGCTCGTCCTCGTCGGCGATGCCGTAGCGGCGCAGCAGGTTGGGCAGGTTCTGCGAGAACGCCGCGCGCGGCATCACCGTATCGCAGCCCGCTTCGACAGCCTTCGCCTTCAAATCTCCCTGCAGGTGCGAGAGGAAGCCGACGATCGATGTGCTCTTCTTGAGCTTCGTCTTCAACTTCGGAATCAGCGTCAGCGGCTTAGCGTTCGCGTTGTTGAGGTCGAAGACGATGAGCCCCGGACGATCTTCTTCCTCGCCCCCGGTCAACTGGGTAATCGACTCCTTGTCGTTCTTGATGAAGGCGATCTTTACCCCCAGCTTGCGCGCCGTCTCCTGAATCTTCGCGACGAAGAACAGGTCTTCGATAAAGAAGTAGATCTTGGTCGGCGCATCTTCCGGAATCGGGATCGTCTTCCCCTGCGAGTAGTCGATCGGCTGCGAGTCGCTCTGGTAGCCGCGGCCGCTGCTCCGCGCCTGGAAGTTGCCGTGCGTCTCGATGGTCGATGGCGGCGTGTCGGCAAAGTTGCCGTTCACCACCCGGTAGCTGTGATCCATGGGACCGACGAAGCTGCGTGGTCCGCGCTGCTGCTTGCCGCCGCCTCCGCCACCACCCTTGCGCTTGTAGCCGTTGTTGCCCGGCTGATGGCTGTTGCCGTCGCGGTAGCCGCCGCCGTTGCTGCCGCTGGCTACGTTGCCCGGATTCTCCGGCCCGCGCTGCCGGTCGCGGTCGCGGAACTTCTTCTTCCAGCGCTTGCCTGTGGAAGATCCATTCGCGCCATTCTGCTGCTGGCCTGCGCCAGCCTGAAAGTTCTGAGCACCCTGTGGCTGCGCCTGCTGCGGCTGCACGCCAACTGCCTGTATCGAGCCGATTGCCTGCTCCCCGGCCTGTTCGCCGTCCGGTTGCGCACCCTGCGGTGCGTCCGATCCTTTATTCTTGCGTTTGCGCCGCCGTCTGCGGCTGCTTTTGGATTGGCCCATGCCATGCGGCACGTTCGGTCCGGAGAACTGCTCGTCGCCGTCCTGCGGACCGGCTGACATTGGCGCCCCCTGGTGAGACTCCACCTCGGGTACATTCTGCTCTGAAGTCATGCTTCCACTTCCTATTGCTTCGATCACAATTAGCGCTTCGCACTCACGCTGCGGGCATCGCGAGTCCCCGCATTGACTGCGCGGGCCCAACCATACCGGTGTTGCAGCGTCAGGGGAAACGGTCTCAAATTACACTCGAACGGACGTCTTCTATTGATGTAGTGACTGTGGCGAGCGGTCAGCAGCCAACTGCTATCGCCGGCTACGCTCAACCCGGAACGCCTTACCTTGGCGGCCCCTCACCCTCTACCTGGTTTTCCGACAGAGTCCCACAAATCCACTGTGCGCGGGCTGCTTGCCCCAATCTTACACAATTCACTGAATTGGCGGTACACAATGATCGGCACCCACAGCCGGTTCACGAGGTAAGCCTAAGACTACGCGCAAAGGCGGCAATTGGCAAGAATTCTTTGTCAAGCCCCCTCCTCCGGCCTGCTCACCGGCTCTCTTGTCCGGTTCCCTACTGCCCGAAGGCGATCTGCCCCAGCAGCACCGCATTCAGCGTCAGGATGATGCCGACCGCCGCCCATCCCGCGATCCGCGTCCGCGTCGCGCTGACGAAGCTATCCATCACCGACCGCCGGTTGGTCAATATCAGCAGTGGAATCAACGCGAACGGCAATGCAAAGCTCAACACCACCTGCGACAGGATCAGTATCTTCAGCGGATCGAGTCCCACCCCGATCACGATCAGCGCCGGAAGAATCGTAATCAGCCGCCGCAGGAAGATCGAGAACTTGATGTCGAGGAATCCCTCGATGATTACCTGCCCCGCCATCACGCCCACGGTCGAGGACGACAACCCCGAGCACAGCAGCGCCACCGCAAAGATCGTCGCCGACGCCGGCCCCAGCAGCGGCCCCAGCGTGTGGTGCGCCTCTTCGATCGTCGTCACCGGGTTGGGCAGATGCGAGAACGCCACCGCCGCCATCACGATCATCGCTGAATTGATCAGCCACGCTCCGTTCATCGCCACGAAGACGTCGATCAGCTCGAACTTCAGATACTTGCGCCGCCGCGAAAATCCCTTGAGCGCGGGCTTCTGCTTCAGTTCCTTCACCCTTGGCTGCACCAGCGCCGAATGCAGGTAGATCACATGCGGCATCACCGTCGCGCCCAGCATCCCCACGGCAACATACAGACTGGCATGAAACTGGTTAGGATCGAGCGTCGGCACCAACGTCCGGAACGCCGCCTGCTGCCAGTCCGGATGCACCAGGAAGATCTCAAAGCCGTAGCAAAGCCCAATCACCGCGACGAATGCCATGATGCCCCACTCCAGCCACCGATACCCCGCCAGGTCCAGCGCCAGAATCAGGAATACCGCCACCGTCGATGCCATCGCCGCGCCGAACATCACCCCGGTCTGCGTCCAGCCATGCGCCAGCAGCGCCGGCCCGATCAGCAGGTAAAACCCCAGCGCCGCGCCCAGAAACTCCGCCAGGTCGGTCGCAATGGCCGACACCTCCGCCGCCGCCCAGAGAAAGATCGTCATCGGCCGCGAAAAATGTTTCCGGCAGTTCTGCGGCAGGGTCAGCCCGGTCACAATGCCCAGCTTGGCCGAAAGGTACTGAATCAGGATGGCCATCGCATTCGACCACAACAGCACCCACAGCAACCGGTAGCCAAAGCGGCTACCACCCTCGATGTTGGTCGCGAAGTTCCCCGGATCGATGTACGCCACCGACGCCACGAACGCCGGCCCGAAGTACCTCCACATCTCGTTCCGCCGGAAGCTGAACCGGCGCGGTGCGGCTATCGTGTCGGTCGCAGCCGAGAGCATCACAGCCGAATCAGCAACCGCCTCGGTCTCCTCACCAGCGAACGACGATAACCGGGAACCCTCCATGACCCTCCAGAAAGACATCCGGGAGCCTGCTCATTTAGGCTTCCCTAATAATTAGGTATACCTAAATCAAGGAAATGAGTCAAACTGAAAGTGCAGAAATCAGCACACGGAGATCAAGTCATGCCCCCCCGCCGCCAGGCGAACCGCAACAGCGAGTCCGTCGACAACTATTTGAAGGCCATCCTCTCCCTCGGCGGGGTAGAGCATCGCCGCGTCACCAGCACCGCGCTTGCCGGCCATCTCGGCGTCGCGCCCGCCTCGGTGACCAATATGCTGCAAAAACTCGCCTCCGCGCCGACGCCCATGGTCGAGTACGAACGCCATCGCGGAGTCCAGCTTTCGGCTGACGGCAAGCGCCGCGCTCTCGAGATCGTGCGCCATCACCGGCTCATCGAGACCTTTCTCTACGAAGTTCTCGACTACCCCATCGAAGAGGTGCACGAGGAGGCAGAGCGGCTGGAGCACTTCATCTCCGAGCGCTTCGAGGAGCGCATCGCCGCCAAACTTGGCCACCCCCGCATCGACCCGCACGGCCACTCCATCCCGACCATGGAAGGCGAGATGACCGAACCGAACTCCGTTCCCCTGACCGAGGTGCTGCAGGGCGGAACTTTCGTCATCGACAGCGTCTCGGACCGCGACGCGCACACCCTTCGAGAGTTGAAGGCCAGCGGCATCAGGCCCGGCGCCCAGCTTCGTGTCAGGAAGAACACTCCGGCCGAGGGCTATTCGGTCAGCATCGGACGCTCCTCCCGCGCAGTCGGCCTCTCGCGCGAGGCCGCCGGTGACATCCGCCTCGTCCCAAGCACAAAGTGATGACGGAAGCGGCACTCCAACCTCACGTCATCGATTTTCCCTTTATCCGCCCATCGAGTAACCGCAGACTCCCACAGGAAATCCTGCGAAGATAATAAGAACTATGAAAATTATGGTCATCGGCGGCGGCGGCCGCGAGCACGCCCTGGTCTGGTCTCTGCGCAAGTCCCCTCAGGTTAAGGAAGTCATCTGCGCCCCCGGCAACGGCGGCATCGCTCAGATCGCCTGCTGCATCCCCCTGGACGTCAACAGCCTCGCCGCGATGGTCGAGGTAGTTGAAGCCGAGCGCCCCGACCTCACCGTCATCGGCCCTGAAGTTCCGCTCTCGCTGGGCATCGTCGACGAACTGACCCGCCGCGGCTTCCGCACTTTCGGCCCGACGCAGGCAGCGGCGAAGCTCGAATCGAGCAAGGCCTTCGCCAAGGAGTTCATGCGGCGCAACGACATTCCCACCGCCGCCTACGCCGTCTGCACCACGCTCGACGAGGTCCGCGAACAGCTTCATCGCTTCACCCTCCCGGTGGTCGTCAAGGCCGACGGCCTCGCCGCAGGCAAGGGCGTCGTCATCTGCGAGACCCGGCTCCAGGCCGAAGAGGCTGCCGCACAAATGTTCAGCGGCGCCCTGCTCGGCACCCACGAGACCGAGATTGTCCTCGAAGAGTTCCTCACCGGCGAGGAGCTGTCCTTCTTCGCTCTCTGCGATGGCAGGCACGCCGCCCCGATCGCCTCCGCGCAGGACCACAAGCGCGTTGGCGAAGGCGATACCGGCCCCAACACCGGCGGCATGGGAGCCTACTCGACCGACGGCCTCACCACCCCGGCCATGCGCGACTGGCTGACAAAAAACATCGCGCAAAAAGTAGTCGACGGCATGGCCTCCGAGGGCGAGCCCTTCAAAGGCATCCTCTTCTGCGGCATGATGATGACGCCGCGCGGCCCCATGGTGCTCGAGTTCAACACCCGCTTCGGTGACCCCGAGACCCAGGCCATCCTGCTGCGCATGGAGACCGACGTCCTCGACCTCTTCAACGCCTCCATCGACGGAACCGCGAGCAGCCTCGACATCAAAATGCACCCCGGAGCCAGCGCCTGCGTCATCGCCGCCAGCGGAGGCTATCCCGGCAAATACGCCGCGGGCAAGCCCATCCACGGCTTACCTGACCAACCCGGCGAGGACGTCGTCGTCTTCCACTCCGGCACCGCCGTCAAAGACGGCCAGATCGTGACCGCCGGAGGCCGCGTCCTCGCCATTACCGCGATGGCCCCCGACCTGCGCACCGCCCTCGACCTCGCCTACGCACAGCTGGCGAAGATCTCGTTCGAGGGAATGCAGTTCCGCCGCGATATCGGCCACCGAGCGCTGAGCTAGCCAAGACTTGTAGCAGGCAAACTTCATCGCCAAAATAATGGCGCGAGCAGGATGGAAGGTTCATCGAATCTCCAGAGGATTTTGAATGAACCAACCGGTCCTGACCGCGGAAGAGCTGGTGGCATGGAACGACAAGACCGCAGAGCACTGGCGAGATCTGTTGGAAGCGCACCCGCATCTGCTGGCGGTGCCCTGCGACGTGGCCGGGGTAAAGACCGTTGGCGAGCTGATGCAGCATATTGTCGCGGCACAGCTCCGCTATGCGGAGCGGCTCTCCGGATCGCCCGCCACAGCCTACGAAGAGATCGGATACGGCACCCCTGCCGAGTTGTTTGCAACACACGCGCAAGGGATCGACCTGTTTCGCAGACTTCTCGCCGATCCGGCCTATGACTGGGACGAGGAGGTAGAGTTTGTCACCCGGCGCGCAGGCACCCTCGTGGCCACGCGCAAGACCTTCTTCATTCATGCCATGACACACGGCATCCGCCACTATGCGCAACTGGCCACACTGGCGCGGCAGCATGGGGTCACGCCGGACTGGCCCATGGACTACCTGTTCATGGGCGCGCGGTGGGCTTAAATTCCTGCCCGTTCTTTACATCGGAATGACAGTTCCTCAGGACGGTTTACTTCCCTGCATCGCCGCGAGCATTCTCGCATGCTTGCCGGAACCCGGATTGAAGCTCGATCCTTTACCCCAATGACCGGAATGCGAAGTGCAGCCGCAGGCCTTGCCGCCCACAAGCACGGTACAACGCACGGATCCATGCCTGTGGCTGCACACTTGACACTTGTTTCCCTTCATCTGCAGCACTGGAGTGGTGCCCGCAATCCCGGGACGATAGGCCGGAGGAGCAGAAGCGGCATGTCCCGCGGGAGATGCGTTTGATAATGCCGATTTCATCTGGCGTACGCCGACTTGAGGCTGATACACAGGAGGAGGCGCAATTCTGGAAACTGCTGCAGAAGCATAGGGAATGGGCTTCGTCATTGGACCTTCCGGGCGATCTGATTTAACTCCGGCCCAATAATACTCGACCTTGCCCGGCAGAGCGGGCCTCCTCGAAGACAATCTCGCCTCGCGCCGCATCGCCTCATCCCGCCGCTGCCGAGTCCACGGCTGCCAGTGCCACATTCGGATTCTCGGACATGCGTATCCATGATCATCTGTAAAAAAACAGATATAAATGCCCGGGTGCCCCATCCATCGCAATTTCATCGCGATGGGTGGGATGTATCCCTTCTGCTTTCTTCACTAAAAACCCCGCATTGACATTTCTTCGGCACCACAATAAAGTGACGCTGCCATGAAAAAAGCCGCCGCGCTGCTCTGTCTTGTCGCCTCCTTCGCCTGTGCGCAGCAACGCCCTGCGATCACCGGCATCGCCTTCGTCCGCATGTACGCCGCCGATGCGGCAGCCTCCACGGCGTTTTACAAGGACAAACTCGGCTTCGACCGGACCACAAAGAACGGCATCGCCCGCTACGCCGTCAACGACTCGCAATGGCTCGAAGTAGCTCCTCTGCCCAGCCCCGCGCCGCAGTCCCGCATCGCCGCCATCGCCTTCACCACCCGCAACGCGGCGCAGCTTCAGAGCTACCTCAAGGCGCACGCCGTCGCCATCGACCGGCCGCTTAAAAACGGCAGCTTCGCCGTCCGCGACCCCGAGGGCCATCTCGTCATCTTCGTGCAGCAGCGCCCGGCGTCCTCGAAGACCATCTCTCCGCGCGCTGCATCGCATCGCCTCATCCACACCGGCTTCTGGGTCCACGACCGCGCCAAAGAAGACCACTTCTGGCGCGATATCCTCGGCTTCCGGCCGCTGTGGTTCGGCGGCCAGCACGACGGCGAGATCAATTACGTCAGCAGCCAGGTTCCCGACGGCACCGACTGGATCGAGTACATGCTCAACCGTAGTGAAACCCCCTCGGCTCGCTCGCTTGGCAGCATGAATCACTTCTCGCTCGGGGGGGCCCAGATGAGCGACGCCGTCGCCGCGCTCGCGCGCAACGGCTGCAACGGCCCCGAATGCAGCAAGACCCAGATGGGCCGCGACGGTAAAGTTCAGCTCAATCTGTTTGATCCTGATCTCACCCGCGCCGAGTTCATGGAGTTCAAGCCCTCCGGCACCACCTGCTGCTCGCCCTTCACCGGCCCTCCGCCCACCGAAAAAGAGAACCGCTAGGGCATTCGGTGCTGCGATTTACCAAATGATGGATTGAGGTTCTAAACGCCCACTTCAGCAGGCAGAATCTCCGTCACATCCACCACGCGCGTCGGATACTTCCCGGTGTAGCAGGCCGTGCAATAGGAGTTCGGCACAGCGTCGCCCATCGTGCAGCAGTGCAGCAGGCCTTCCATCGAGAGATAAGCCAGCGAATCCGCCTCGATGAAATCGCAGATCTCCTGAACCGTCTGGTTGGCCGCGATCAGGTCCTTCCTGCTCGGCGTATCCACACCGTAGTAGCAGGGCGCGATCGTCGGCGGGCACGAGATTCGCAGATGGACTTCCTTCGCTCCCGCCGCGCGAACCATGCGCACGATCTTGCGCGAGGTCGTGCCGCGAATGATTGAGTCGTCGATCAAAATCACCCGCTTGCCTTCGAGCAGCGGCCGCACCGGGTTCAGCTTCATACGCACGCCGAAGTCCCGCACCCGCTGCTCCGGCTGAATGAACGTCCGCCCCACATAGTGGTTGCGGATCAGCCCCAGATTGAAGGGAATCCCCGACTCCTCCGCGTATCCGAGCGCCGCCGTCACGCCCGAGTCGGGCACCGGCACCACCATGTCCGCCGGAACGCCTGACTCCCGCGCCAGTTGCCGCCCCATCTCCGACCGCGACTGCTGCACCCAGCGGCCGAAGATCTTCGAGTCGGGCCGCGCAAAGTAAACATGCTCGAAGATGCAGCTCGCCTGCTTCTTCGTCGTGTCGAAGTAGCGGCTGGTCACACCGTCTTCCGACACCATCACCAGTTCGCCCGGCTTCACCTCGCGCTCGTACTTCGCGTGCAGCAGGTCGAACGCGCAGGTCTCCGAAGCAAAGACAAACGTATCCGGAGCGCCGTCCACGCCTGCGATGCGTCCCATCGCCAGCGGGCGGAAGCCATGCGGATCGCGTGCGGCGAAGATGCGGTTGCGCGTCATCATCACGATCGAAAACGCGCCCTCGACCTGGCGCAGCGAGTCGGCGATGCAGTCCACCAGCGTCGTGTGCTTCGAGTGCGCGATCAGTTGAATGATGACCTCGGAGTCACTCGTCGTCTGGAACAGCGCCCCATCACGCTCCAGCCGCTCCCGCGCCGTCCCCAGGTTGATCAGGTTGCCGTTATGCGCAATGGCGATCAGCCCCTTGGTGCTCTCGACCGAGATAGGCTGCGCATTCAGCAGCGCCGAGTCGCCGGTCGTCGAGTAGCGCGTATGCCCGATGGCGATATGTCCCGGCAGTTTGGCCAGCACCTCGTCGGTAAAGATCTCCGACACCAGCCCCATGCCCTTGATGTCGTTGACCTCCTGCCCGTCGGCCGAAGCGATGCCCGCCGACTCCTGCCCGCGATGCTGCAACGAATACAGTCCCCAGTACGTGAGCCGCGCCGCATCGGGATGGTTATAGATCGCCATCACCCCGCACTCTTCGCGCAGCTTGTCGAACGGCGTACCGTCCTCTTCCTCTTCTTCCATCTCTTCTACCGGATTATTCTCAAGCGCAAGCGAAGTATCCATTATGCCGTCACCACCTCGTCCGCAAGCTGCGCATCGAGCGCGCCGGCCCAGACAGATTTCAACGCAGAGACAGAGTCTGATATCGCCGAACCCTTCGGCGTAAAGATATCCAGCATCGGACCGCCCGTGGTCCCGATATCGCGAACGGTAACCGACCCGAACTGTCCGCAAACCTCCGTCAATCGCGTAAATGCCGCATCCGTGCAAGTCACCACAACAGCGCTGGCCTCTTCGTTGAACAGCTCAACGGCCACGGCATCTCCATCGACGTGGTCGAGACTAACCGCCGCTCCAACTCCCTTGGCGAAGCTGGCTTTGGCCAGCGTCACCGCAATGCCGCCATCGGAGACATCGCTTGCCGAGGTCATCAGGCGCTCTTCCGCCAGAGCGGTGAGGCACTTGTGCAGCTCCGCTTCCTCCGTAATCTCAAGCCGGGGTGGCCTGCCCCAAAAAGACCCCAGAACCGTCTTCGCGTAATCGGACGATCCAAATTGGCCGAGCAGACCCTCGCCGGTATTACGGGAGGCCTTTGCCGAAAGCAGGAGGACGCGCTCACCGCCCTTACGGAATCCGCTGGGCACAGACTTGGTTACATCCTCAATAATCCCGACGATCCCCATCACCGGAGTGGGATAAATCCCTTCTCCCCTGGTCTCGTTGTAGAGCGAGACGTTGCCGCCGGTGATCGGCGTGCCCAACGCCGTACAGGCCTCGGCGATTCCATCAATCGCGCTCGAAAGCTGCGCCATAATCTCAGGCTTCTCCGGATTGCCAAAGTTCAAGCAGTTTGTCGCCGCCACCGGAGTCGCCCCGGTACAAGCAACCTTCCGCGCCGCCTCGGCCACAGCATGCATCGCACCCAGCG
Organism: Acidobacteriales bacterium 59-55; assembly: GCA_001897435.1. Taxonomy (GTDB): domain Bacteria; phylum Acidobacteriota; class Terriglobia; order Terriglobales; family Acidobacteriaceae; genus Edaphobacter. The sequence continues at coordinate 578,889 of MKSV01000003.1, forward strand.
TGGGATCGAGATACGTCCAGCGGCCGTTGCCAGCCAGCGCCATCGCCAGCCCGCGCGAGGTGCCCTTAATGCGCATCACGCCAGCCTCGCCGCCCGGTCCCTGCACGGTGTTGGTCTGCACCATCGAGTCGTACTGTTCGTAGACCCAGCGCTTGTCGCAGATATTCGCGCTTGCCAGCAGCTTCTTCAGGTCAGCCGTATAGTCGCGGGGCTTCGTCAACTCTTCGAGCACCGCAGCCGGAGGATCGATCGGCACCGGAGCCTTCCACACGCCCACCGGCCGGTGATACAGCGGAGCATCGTCGGTCAGGCTCCTGTTGGGGATATCGGCCATCAGTTCGCCGTGCTGCGTGATGACCATGTTCGGCTTGGCCGTCACCGTGCCGACGATCGAGGCATCGAGCCCCCACTTTTTGAAGACGTCGAGAACCTCCTGCGCCCGCGCCTTGTCGGCCACCAGCAGCATCCGCTCCTGCGACTCCGACAGCATGATTTCGTAGCTCGACATTCCCGTCTCGCGCTGCGGCACCAGATCGAGTTCGACGGTCAGCCCCAACTCGCCGCGCCCACCCATCTCGCAGGTCGAGCAGGTCAGCCCCGCCGCACCCATGTCCTGAATGCCCAGCACCGCTCCGGTCGCCATCGCCTCAAGGCAGGCTTCGAGCAGCAGCTTCTCCATAAACGGATCGCCCATCTGCACGTTGGGCCGCTTCTGCTCCGAGCCCTCGGTAAACTCCTCGGAGGCCATCGTGGCGCCGTGAATGCCGTCGCGCCCCGTCTTCGCGCCGACGTAGATCACCGGATTGCCCACGCCGGTCGCCTTGGCATAAAAGATCTCGTCGCGCTTCACCAGCCCCAGCGCAAACGCATTCAGCAGCGGATTGCCCGAGTAACACTCCTCGAACCGCGTCTCGCCGCCAAGATTCGGAACGCCGAAGCAGTTCCCGTACCCGGCCACACCGGCGACGATGCCCGTCGCCACCTGATGATTCTTCCGTCGCAGCGCCTCATCCGGCTCCGCCTCATCGAGCGGCCCAAAGCGCAGCGAATCCATCACCGCCAGCGGACGCGCATTCATCGTGAAGATGTCGCGCAGAATCCCGCCCACGCCGGTCGCCGCGCCCTGATACGGCTCGATGTACGAAGGATGGTTATGCGACTCGATCTTGAAGGCGCAGGCCCAGCCGTCGCCCACGTCGATGATCCCGGCATTCTCGCCCGGCCCCTGCACCACCAGCTTGCTCTCGGTCGGCAGCCGCTTCAGGTGCACTCGCGACGATTTGTAGGAGCAATGCTCCGACCACATCACGGAGAAGATGCCCAGCTCGGTCAGGCTGGGCACGCGTCCCAGCGCGGCTTCGATGCGCGTGTATTCGTCCGGCGTGATGCTGTGCTGCTTAAGCAGCGCCGGGGTAATGGTAGCTGGGGTGGGTGTCTGAACTGGGTGCTGAACTTGCGTATTGGGCATGGCTCGCTATTAAGATTGTCGCACGTAGCGCAACCCGCCGCTGACCACTCTCCAACATGGCGCGCTAAGCCCTGTCCCTACTGCCGTTCCAGCGCCGCCCGATCCCATTTGGCCGCGTCCGCCGCCGCCGCATACGCGCTTTCTAAAAACTCCATCAGCGCCGCATCCGGCGAACCCTCTGCTCGCAGCGCATCGTACTTGAAGAGGAACTCTCCCAGATTTTGGTCCCATCCCGCCGCTGCCGGGCGAATCTTCGCCTCGGCTAGCCCCTCCGGCACCGGAGCCGCGTAGCAATAAAACGCCGCCGCGCCATAGCCGCCATTTCCCGGCCAGAATCCCGCGCTGATGACCTCGTGCGAGTAAGCCTCCCGCTGGATGGAATCCGCCCCCGGCCGCGGAGGCGCCGGCCTCCCGGAGAACCGCGTCACCGCCATGTCGAAGCTCCCCCAGAAGAAGTGCACCGGGCTCACCTTGCCCAGAAATCCCGTTCCCCACTCCTTGAAGATCTTCTCCGCATGAACGAGGACGCGCCAGAACCGCTCCGCAGACGCGGCATCATACGTCTTATGCACCGTATCCAGATCGAACCGGATGGGACTCGCCAGTTCGCACGGCATCGGGTCGATCTTCACCTGAACCCCAAGCGAAGCAAGGCAACCCAGATATTCCTTATAAAAATCGGCAACCGTCTGCACCCGCAGCGGCATCAAGAGATCCTGCCCCGAACCCAGCCGGAAGCGCAGCCGGTGCGCGACAAAATCGAACTCGATGTCCAGAACGTCGTCGTTGTAAGGCATCGCCGATGTGCCCAGCCCGCGCGCCGTGACATACAACGGCACGTTCCACCAGTGGTTTTCAAGCGGCGTCAGCGCCAGCCGCGTCTTGCCCACGATCTGCGTCCACATGTGCAGCGTATCGGCAGTCTCTGCCCACTCATCCCACGCCAGCGACGGCCACGCCGCTCCATTCTTCGCTATCTCACTCATGGCACTCTCCAGAAACGATGAGCAAAGCATACTCTGTCACCGTGGCAGCGGCATCAGGGCATTTTTTGCTATTTATTCCTTTCCATGCATCATAGGCATCAACCAAAACGGACCCGATATTGCCAAGAAGGCCATTCAATACGTTTGACCCAAAACCCTGATATTTATCGAGTTCAGATATACCAGCGATGCTAAATTGGGTTGTGAAGCTAGACGCCCAGTGAAGTCGATCCGTTTTACTTGGGACAGGCGACGTCAGAAGAAATATGCGTAAATAGTCATACCGAACATCAAAGCATAGCAGCCAATCAGGACAGTCAACATTGCTGGTTTTCGCCATCCTCTGACGACTTCGCTATCCGCAGTCCCTAGCAGAGCGCTCCAACCGCCTGAAAGCAACCACCAAATACTCGTAAGGAGCGGCGGCGCCAGCATATCTATAACGATTTTGCTGCCAAAGAGGTAGAGCTCCTTCTCTTATCATCTCGGCCTTCCTATGGATTAATTCCCGTCGTGCATCCCAAGTAATACCATTTGTGAAAACGCCTAAGCCCCTGTGCTCCCAAACCCGCCTGCCCCGCGTGCAGCCTCGGCCAACTCCGCAACCTCTTCAAACTGCGCCTCGATCCGCTGCACAATGCGAAGTTGGGCGATCCGCTCCCCCGCCTTCACCGCGACCGTCCCGGCGCTCAAATTCGTCACCACGATCTTCAACTCGCCGCGATACCCCGGATCGATCACCCCGGCCAGCGTGGTCACGCCGCGCACCGCCAGCCCGGAACGGTCTTCGACCAGCGCCCCGTGCGTCGAGGGAAACTCCATCGCGATGCCGGTCGGCACCGCCACCGTCGCTCCGGCGGCGATCTCCGCTCCCTCCACCGCGTACACATCGGCAGCCAGATCGCCATACGCCCCGGTATGCGCATACTTCGGCAACTGCGCCGACGGATGCAGCTTCAGCACCCGAATCCGCGGCGAACCTGCGCCGCTCTCTGAACCTTCCAAATCCATCACCGCCTCCGCGACTGAAGCCATCCGTCCCACCCATCGAAAAACAAGTTTTGCCTGCCGCTCCATTGTCGCCGAAACCGGGCAGCCACTGCTGTGCGTTAATAGAAAATATGGCCGTCAGCGTGGCAGCAACCGTCCTCAACGAAGTGCGCGATATCCCGGCGCTGGTCTCGAGCCTCGCCGCGCAGACGCTCGCCCCTGCCGAGATCGTCATCGTCGATGGCGGCTCGACCGACGGCACCTGGGAGTGGCTGCTCGCCGCCAAGTCGCAGTACCCCGCCCTTGTCCCCATCCGCGACGAGAGTTGCAGCCTCAAATACTCGCCCGGTCCCATCGCCCGCGGCCGCAACGTAGGCATCGCCGCCGCTACGTCCGAGATCGTCGCCTGCGCCGACGCCGGCTGCACCTACCGCCCGGACTGGCTGGCCAACCTCACGGCCTCCATCCTCGCGGGCACGGCCGAATACTCGGTGGGCGGCTCCTGCATCGACCCCATCCGGCCGACAATCTGGGACCTTGCCTCCGCTCCGTTCTTCGGCATCAAGCTCGATCCCCGCGAGCCCACCAAGTCCTGCACCGCCCGCTCCATGGCCTTCCGCAAGGAGCTGTGGCAGCGCGTCGGCGGCTTCCCCGAGACCGTCTTCCTGGGCGAAGACACGGTCTTCGACGGCAAGGTGCGCAAGCTGGTCGCGCCCGCCTTCGCCGAACGCGCCAAGGCCTTCTACCACCCGCGCCACAGCTTCCGTTCCGCCGTCCGCCAACTGGCCAGCTACTCCATCACCGACGGCGTCCTCGGCGTGCGCCCGGCGCGGCTGGCCCGCAACCTCGCCCGCTGCGTGGCCGAGGTGTTGGCCATCGTAGCGCTGTGGTGGACCCCCATCCCCTTCGCCGTCGTCCTTGTGCTCGAGAACTACTTCGCCTTCCGGCTCGACTGGCGCAGCCTGCAAAGAAAGCCCTTCGGAGTGGCGGCGGCACGGCTGATCTTCTCGCTTCTGGTCCCCTGGGTGGTCACCTGGTACCAGATCAAGGGCAGCATCACCAAATCCAACCAGCCCAACCGTCAGAACGCCTGAGGCATCTGACTAAGTTAAGTCAGACTCTGTCAAGGGAACGGCTCGAATAATTGATTTACAGCCTGCGCTTTCGGTATTACCCTGCCAAAAAGCGGTTAAAGCCACATCGCAGGCTATCGTGGCGATCCTGCTCCGAAGTTGCACTGAAGGTATAGAAACCAGAGAGAGGCATAACTCATGGCCGATGCAGTTTCTATCCAACGGGATTACTATCGCAGGACCGCTAGCCACTATGACAGCGCCCATACGGATTCAGTAAGCGAGCATGACTTTTCGCTCGCATTCATGCTTTCCATGATCAATTTTCTGGATATCGACTCCGTCCTCGATATCGGCTCCGGCACCGGGCGCGCAATTCTGCAGACCAAGGCGGCATACCCGGAAATGAAGATTACTGCCATTGAGCCGTCCTTGGAATTGCGGATGATTGGCCATGCCAAGGGTTTGAGTGAGGATGAACTGATCGACGGCGATGCTCAGCGACTGGCTTTTGCCGATGGCGAATTCGATCTGGTCTGCGAATTCGGAGCGCTGCATCACATTCCCGATCCGCATCAGGCCATCGACGAGATGCTCAGGGTAGCGCGCAAGGCAATTTTCATCTCCGATTGCAATAACTTCGGGCAGGGTGGTTTGGCGAGCAGAACCACGAAGCAGGTCCTGCGTTCCCTGCATCTCTGGAAGGCCGCGGATTTTGTAAAGACACGCGGCAAGGGATATACCATCTCCGAAGGAGACGGACTTGCGTATTCCTACTCCGTCTTCAGTGACTATTCAAAGATCTCCCGTCACTGCAAAAGCGTTCACCTCCTGAATACCAAGCCTTCGGGGATGAATCTGTATCGCTCCTCCATGCATATCGCCCTGCTTGGCATTAAATAAAAAGACGCGCCAGGACCCGGGGGCCACTCGCGAAGAACCCATCCATTGACCCCCTCCCCGGAACGCGATACACTTCTTAAGTTTGGCGTTGCAGCCCGTGTGTCTGATTTCTGGGTTGCAGGGACGACAGGCCCGAACCGCGAAAGTTCCCGCAGAATTCGGCCAGTTGGCTTGATGCAGTGCTCCTGTGTTCGCCCCATGCAGCACAATTCATCTGAAGAAAGCGGCAGCGATCGAACGCCCGCTTGAGGTTTTAGCTATGTACGCAGTCATCCGCACAGGCGGCAAGCAGTACCGGGTTGCCCCGGGCGACAAACTGAGGGTTGAGACCACCCCCGCCGCTGACGGCGCGGTCGAATTCTCCGATGTCCTCGCCGTCAGCGGCGAAGCAGGCAAGTTCGAGTCCGAGCTGTCCGGCGCGAGGGTGCTCGCATCCGTCCTCGGCGAAGGCCGCGGCGACAAGATTCTCGTCTTCAAGCTCAAGCGCAAGAAGCAGTACAAGAAGATGCAGGGCCACCGCCAGAACTTCGTCGAAGTGAAGATCAACGAGATTCAGGTCAACGGTAAGAGCTATAAATAAAGTTTCTTAGCAAAAAGTTTTTCGTTTTTGATTTTTATACCGCCGCGCCTGAGGGCCGCGCGAAAGAGGCAATGCAATGGCACATAAAAAAGGCTTAGGTTCATCCAAAAACGGTCGCGACTCGAATGCGCAGCGGCTCGGCGTCAAGCGCTTCGGCGGCCAGACCGTCACCGGCGGTTCCATCCTCGTCCGGCAGCGCGGAACCCCGCTCAAGCCCGGCGCGAACGTAGGCCGTGGCAAGGACGACACCCTGTTCGCCAAGATCGACGGCGTAGTCCGCTTCCAGGACCGCGGCCAGATCGGCCGCTTCGTCTCCGTCGACCCCATTACGGCCAACGCATAACTTTTAGCCAGTATTGAAAAAGCCCTGCTTCGGCAGGGCTTTTCTGCGCTGAAATAGAACAGTATCCACCATCAAATGCCGGGGCTAAACAGGTAGCCCTGATCGACCTAAGCCAGTTCCACGGTGTTGCCCCTTACCTGCGGCATCTGCGTAGCCAGCGCTTCGCCCTGGGTGCGGTCGCCTTGATCGACCGGAGTTACGGTGAGCCATCAAATGACCCAGGGTATCGCGGCGATGTGGGCAATCGGCGCAATATAATTGGCACGCATGACTACGAGGCTTACACGCTTCTCTACTGAACACGCTGCCTCTCGTACCTACAAGGTGCAGTCGATTGACCGAGCCGTGGCAATGCTGAACCTGCTGGCGCGAAGCGATGTGCCGATGAGTCTGACGACGATCTCGACTCAGCTTCAGCTTCACAAGAGCACGGTGCAGCGAGTGCTTCGCGTTCTCGAAGGCCATCACTTCGTCAGCTTCAATGCGAACGGGCGCTATACGCTGGGGCTGCGCCTCAACGACCTGGGCAACCGGGCGCTGCAGCAGTTTAACGTGCGTGATCGCGCGCTGCCCCACTTCAGAATGCTCGTAGCCGAGATCATGGAGACGGGTCATCTGTGCGTCATGCAGGGAGATGCAGTGGTGTATCTGGACAAAATCGCTCCCAGCCGCAGCGTGTGCATGACGTCGAGGATTGGAAAGACGAATCCAGTCCATTGCACCTCGGTAGGAAAGGCATTGCTGGCTTTCAGCAGCAGCGAATTGCAGGAAAAGATTCTGGCAGACATCAAGTACGAGCGGCTCACGCCAAAGACGCACGCGAATCGCAAGGCGTTGCTGCGCGATCTGGAAGTGATTCGTCGGCGGGGATATGCGATCGACGATGAAGAGATTGAAGAAGGCGTTCGCTGCATCGGCGCGCCGATCCTCAACGCTGACGGCCAACCGGTTGCCGCAATCAGCCTGTCCGGCCCCACCTTCCGGATGACGATGCACCGGGTTCCGGCGATCGCAAAGCGGCTGGTCTCATGCTGCGCCGATATCAGTAAAACTCTGGGATACTAAGCTCCATCTATATATGGATGAAGCCGGAGTTCTGGCTCAACCTACAGAGACCGTGACCTTCAATTTGCCTGAGGTTCGCGAGCCCGGGGTCTTCAGTTGGATACGGTAGACCTCGGCTCCCCAGTTCCTGTTAAGCTCTTCGTTGTGCAGGGGGACAGTCTCGACGCTCGCCGTCAGCAAGGCCGGATCAAAGGAGATGAGCGTAGGCGGCGCACCTTGCGCGGAAGTCAAGGTGAGTTCGCCCTTCTTCTTCTCCGTCACTTTGCAGCCTGTCATCAGGTTGAGAGTGATCTCCGCCACCGGCTCACTAAGGAAGTAGTTGTCCTCGATCTCAATCTGGTTGGCAACGCGATCGAGCTTGACCGTGCGCCGCCAGCTCTTCAGCTTCGACTCCGCGGGATAAGCGTGAGCCAGCTCCATTCCGAGTTGCGCCGAACGATCATTGGCCTCGTAGGCGAGGTCGGTGGCTCGAAACATCGGCCCTACGCCTTGCTGCACATCGCCTATCGTCGGCAGATTGTGAAAAGCGGATTGCGTCGATGGAATCTCGTAACGATGAGAATCAAAACTCTTCTTTTGATAAGTCTCTCCACCAAGGTCAATCAGCACCGGGAGTCCCTGGGAGTAGACCCAGAAGCTGCCCGTATCGTTGTGGCTGTGGCTCTTGCCGTTGTCGGACGCGACACAGGCAAGATAGAGCCCATCGGTCGATTCAGCCTTTTGCCGAGCGGCCATGATGTGGGTCTCGGGTAGCCACGTATCGCGCAGCAGTCTGGCCTTCGCCGGCGGCTGCGCGCGCAGTTCCGTCTCATTGAAGATCGCAGGCAGCGTAGAGGGAAGGTACTTCGCCGGCATGCTGGAGATGGCAAGCGAGATCATATCCCGATTTTTCAGGGTCTTGCCGAAGCGATACATCTTGTCGACGTCGAGGTGAATGATGGGGCTCGCGTCTCCGGGATTGAGGTAGTAGGAGCCGGCCACGTGGACGCGATTCATGTAGAGTCCCATCTGCGTGATGAGCGGATTGCTGTAGATATCTACTGCGCCGGAGGTGCTGGAGTGAAGCAGTTCGAGCGCATCGAACATTGCGCCGGGACCAACATTCCAGTAACCGGGACCCTCTTCACAGCCGCCGTCTTCAGGATAGGTATTGATGAACTTGTCGAGGCAGATAGTCGCCTTGTGAACGCCTTTGAAGCGACGCTCCTCGTTTTGATCGAGGAAGAGGGCCGTCGTCAGCCAGTTCCAGCAGATCCAGGAGTCCCAGTTGTTAACCGGCTGGACCTGGCCTTCCGGAACTTTAATCCAGGGCATGTCGTGTCGCGGCTTGCCGCCCGGAAGGCCCATCCACATGAAGTTCTGCCTGAGGAGCGGGTCGAAGATACGACGCTCCGCTTCGAAGTAAACGCGTTCGCGAATCAGCGGAGAGACTGTGTCGAGCGTCGAATCGAGAACATAGACCGACGAAGCGAGCAACGCTGATGTTTGAGCGGCAAACAGATCGACGATCGGATCGTTTGGATCGGGCAGGCCGAGGTCTGCCTTTTGAATGTAGAGGTGCGCGGGCACGCCCCAGAAGCTCTCTTCGCAGACCGCCCATATCCCATTCGTAATGTCATCGAGAAATCTTCCCTTGGCTTCAACGCACTCTGCATAGACGAGAGCTTGCAGGGCGTGAAGACGAGCGTCGCGGAGGCTTTGGTAGTGGGTCCGGTTTCCCATCCGCGCGTATTCGAGGAAGGTCGTGGCCGGCATCTCGGGCCATTTGTAGCCGAGATATTTTTCACCGGAAGCAAGGAAACTGCTGCGAGTCTGCTCCCGGAGGCCCTGCCAGGCAGCGCGATCGTGAATGGTGGGGAAAGGGCGGTACTTCTCTCGCGGCAGCAGGGATTGCTTGAGTTTTTCCGGGCTGCACGCTTTGGCGAGAAGATTTCGCTGCTTTCCGCGAGGCGCCGCCCAATCAATAGGCGGGGAATCCATAGCAAAGACTGAAGCGGAGCTTGCAAATGCGGCTGAACCAAGAAGGAAGGTGCGACGGGAGAGTGAAGCGAAGCCGTTCTCTTGCTGCATCGAGAGCCCTTTTTACCGATGTGGATACTTCGTGATGGATGTAGCGTGCGCCGCGGCTTTGCGGCGCACGCTACGATTCAGGCGACTCAGAAGTACAGCTTTGCGCCGAGTTGGATAACTCGAGTTGCAAACCCTCCGGAGATCCCATTGTTGATCTTTCCGAAGTTGGCGGAATTGCGTCCGAGGGCAATGGTCGATGGATCGGGATTGTAGTGCTTGAACGCGTTGAAGAAGTCTGCGCGAAGCTGCAGGTTCCCCGACTCGCCGAACTTGAACCCCTTGGTTGCGGAGAAGTCGTCGTTGAAGACTCCAGGAAGACGGACAGCGCCGGTGCGTGGCGACGTTCCAAATTCACCCGGCTGTGCCTGTGCGAACGCTGCGGTGTTGAACTGCGCCGTGGGAGTCCTCGAGCCGCGGGCAAGGTTCGGTTGTTGCCCTACAACGCTGTCGGCACGGGAGGCAATGCCGGTTGCGGTGGTTTGGGCGGTATCGGTGATTCCGGCAGGATCGCCCGAGACTGCGGAAAGAATCGTCGATACCTGGAAGCCGCTGAGCAACGCTCTCTTGATTCCGGTCGAGTTTCGGAAGAATGGGATATCGTACAGCACGGTTCCGACGAAGCGATGCGGAATATCGAACAAGGAGATGGAACGATCCGAGCGAGGATCGTAGGGGTTGAGCGGGCTCGCGCCGAAGTTTCCGCCGCCGACGGCACCGCCGATATCGCCAGGGCCGGAGATGGACTTGGACCAGGTGTACGAGGCCAGGACGTTTAATCCCTGCCCCACACGCCGTTCGAGCTTGGTCTGAAGTGAGTGATAGGTGGACGATCCATTCGAGAAGTCCGTTTGTACATTTCGGAGGAAGTTCTGGTTTGGACGTCTTGCATTGACGGAGAGAGTCGTGCTCGCCGGATCGACGGGCGGGGGAGTGTTCGTGGTGTTGTAGGTGATGAAGTTATGAGTCCCTCGCGCGCCAACATATGCAATCTGTCCGGTCACCTTGCCCGGCAATTGGGTCTGGATCGTCAGGTTGAATTGCTGCGTCATCTGGTCTTGCAGATGCTGATCCATGGCGATGGCGAAGGGATAGGTGAGTGGCCCGCCTGTCGTTACGCCAGGAAATGGAGACTGGAAAAAGTAGTTGGGCAACTTCGATGCCGGTGTCGTCCCTGTCTTTCCAGGATTGCCGATCAGCGCGGCGCCGGCTTGCGCCTGCGCTCCTTCGGCCATGGCGAACCAGGCGTTATCGATCTCCGGAGTGAAATAAATGCCGTATCCGCCGCGAATGACCACTCTATTCTGGCCATACGGTTGATAGGCAAAACCGACTCTTGGCTGGAAGTCATGGTAGACAGGCTTAATGAGACCGCGACCGTAGGGTGAGTTTTTCGGGGTGAAGACCTCGCCGGGGTTGATCCCGTCCGCCGCGATGTAGATGTCGGCGTATTTGTCGTCGTCCTGGGTGTAGGGAGCAAAATGATCCCAGCGGATGCCCAGGTTGAGCGTCAGGGTGTTGGTAACGCTCCAGTTGTCCTGAATCGAATAGGCCTGGATCCAGCTTGCGATATTTGTCCTGGTCACGGTTGGATTGATGCTCTGCGATGAGGTGTAGCCGAGCAGGAAGTCCAGCAGTGCCGAACCGGTATAGCGTCCATCGAATCCGAAGTGGCCGCGTGGATCGCGCGCCTGGCTGAAGTAATCAGTGCGATGGCCAAGGTCGACAGCAAACTTCATGAAGTGCTTACCGCGCTGCCAGGAGAGGTTATCGACGAACTGGTTGATGCCATTCGCCCGGTTGCGGGGGCCGATGTCTCTCAAGCTCGTAAACGTCCTGTAGGACTGCCCCGTACCGTTAATCGAGAGATTGGGCGCCCCGTAAAATTGCGGGGCAGAGGAAGAGAAGGGGATCTGCATCATGCCATTAGCGATATCGAAGGCCTTCTTATTGGTCGAGCCGAAGGTCTCGAACTCCTCGAACTTCTGCCTTCCATAGCGAAACTCGTTCACGATAGCCGGCGAGAACACATGGGTCTCGGAGACGGCAAAATGATGCGTAAGAGCATTGTTGTTGTCGTAATCGTTTCCGAAAAATGACGGCCCATTGCTATAGGTCTGGTCGTAGATATAGTGGCCGCTCAGGGTATCGTGGTGGCCGATATTGTGGTCCAGGCGGCCAATGTACTGATGCTGGTAGTTCAGCGTCTTGACCGGCGTCGTGAAGTAATTGCTCGTCGTCGTCGGAGAGCCGACGATGGGCGCGCCTGGAACAGTTGCACTGGGCGTCACCGAGGGCTTCAGCATGATGGCCGAGTTGGCATCGAGGGTGATCTTGTCTCCAACATGATATGGCTGATTGGTGAATGGATCAGTTACGACCAGGACCTTTGGTTTTCCAGTCGCTGGATCGGTCGGGCCTGCGAAGATGCTTTCGTCCAGAATTCCGGCACGCACGCTGTCGTCGGGAACAGTCGCCTGCTGTGGCGTTGCGCCATTCAAACCGTATCCGGTTTCGGCATTGAAGAAGAAAAACGTCTTGTCATGGCCGTTGTAGATATGCGGAATATAGACCGGGCCGCCGATATTGCCGCCGAACTGGTTGCGGTTCAAACGCGGTGGCTTTGCATCGACCTTAGCCACAGCATCGTAGGTCTGTGTGAAGGCATCGTTTCGGTTGAATTCGAAGAGCGTTCCATGGAGCCGGTTAGTTCCCGACTTGATGATCTGGTTGACGTTTGCGCCGGCTGCCCCGCCGGAGTCGGTCCCGCTACTGCTGGTGTCGACCCGGAACTCCGCGATAGCGTCGACGGAGGTCGAAAAGCTGTACGTCCACGCGTCGTAGTCCATCGACTCAATTCCGTCGATCGAATAGCGGTTTTGCGTGTCACGCTGTCCGTTCACCTGAATCGATATCGAACCGCCGGTCGCATCCGTCGCGGCGACTGCTCCACGAGCGCGGCGCACGGTAATCGAGCCTTCCGTTCCACTGTTTACGCCAGGGAGGAGTTGCGCAAGCTGCACAAAATTGCGGCCATTGAGAGGAAGATCCACGATCTTCTTGGAGTCAATGACGGCTCCCACAGCACCGTTCTCGGTTTGAAGCTGGGCAGCGGCTGCGCCGGATTCTACCGTAACCGTCTCGTTTACCTTGCCGATCGCGAGGCTGAAATCCTGCCGGGCGGTCTGGCTCGACTGGAGGATCAGCGATTCAATGCGTTGCCCCTGAAATCCGGTCGATCCCACGGTGAGCGAATAGACGCCCGGAGGCAGAGAGGGAATGGAGTACTGCCCCGAGCTGTCCGTGACAGTAGTACGGACTGCGTTGGTCGACTTACTGGTCGCTGTTACCGTCGCCCCTTCGACGACGGCGCCGGAGGCATCGGTTATATTGCCAACGATCGTCGCATTGGTCTGCTGAGCGAGCGCCGTCGAAGAAAAGCCCGTCAAAAGCAAAACAACCGCCAGACCTGCTACCCATGGGAGACTTCGTCCCGAGAATACCGGCACGAGACCTAAAGCTTTCTTCCAAACCTGCCTCATCTGATCCTCCAAAATATGTGCCGATCTCGCCCACCTTTTATCTGTTTTGAGTCGGTGGCGATTGTGAATCGTAGACCTGCGGTCCTGGTATAGACTGCGGAATACAGGCGCCATTCCACAGCAAGCATTTCCCCCTGTCAACAGAAATGACGCCAAGTACCACAAGGTGGTACACCGCAGGAGTTGACGGCAGAACGGGCCACTGACGAGACTCCCCGTACCGCTTCATCTCTATATGGCGACGGAACCAGCGTGCTCCTCAAGGAGATGCCGGGAGGCGATACGTGCATTGAAACCATCCTTGACCCCACGCCAGACGGTCAGAAGTCAGAGCTTCCCGAGACGACTCGCCGCTAGCCGCCCTTCCGCTTTTGCTGAAGCTGAAAATCTGTAAAGGAAAGCTCGCATTTGGAAGCTCTGAGATATGCTTGGTTCGTGAAGCGAACAGGCACGAAAACGGCTGGGCATACAGTAAGAGCATCTACAAACCAGACTGGAACGCCTGGTCCCGGCGGAAAGCGAGTGCGGATTCAGGATGTCGCTTCATTTGCAGGCGTGTCCCTGGGAACCGTCTCCGCTGTACTCAATAACAATGGGCGCGTCAGCACTGCCACCCGTGCTCATGTTCAGGCCGCCATCGCCAGTCTCGGTTATCGTCCCGATCTCTATGCCAGCAACCTGGCGCGAAGACATACTCAGATGTTGGGCCTGCTGGTCTCAAACCTGCAAAATCCCTTCTTCGCCGAAACGGCTCAGGCCATGGAAGACGAAGCCGCTCGGCATGGTTACCGGATCTCTCTGACCGCTTCCAACTTTTCGCCGGAGCAACATCGAGCTGCCGTAAAGCAGTTACTCGGCGCGCGCATCGCCGGACTCGCCATCATTACCTCGGAACACGACGATACCGCTCGCCAGCTTATCTCTGCCAGCGGCATCCCTGCCGTCTTTCTGGATGTCGGCAAGCCTGAAGAGAACCTTGCCATCCTCCGCGTAGACTCTCGCGGCGGAATGAAGGCGGCGGTGAAACATCTGATTCAACTCGGACATCGGGATCTGCTGTTTGTCCGGAACTCCCAGGAGGCGAGTGGCCCGCCTCTGCTCTCGCACCGCCTGCGCGACCAGGGCTTCGCGGCAGCCGTGCGATCGTGCGCAATCGAAGGCCTGAAGACAAATATTGTCGACGTTCGCGGTCCCGGAGCAGATGCCGGCGAGCAGGCCATCGCCTCAGTCTTCGGCAGGATTCACTTTACCGCGGTCATCGCCATCACCGACATGGTCGCCATGGGAGTGTACCGTGGCCTGCAAGCGCGGGGAGTCAGGATCCCGCGTGAGGTGTCGGTCGTCGGTTTCGACAACACCTACTTCAGCCGATTTCTGAATCCGCCGCTGACCACGGTTGACGTCTCCCGCAGCGACCTCAGCAGGCTCGTGATTGCGTCGCTCCTCCAGCGAAAGAAGACCTCGCAGAGGCTCATTCATCTGCCAACTAGCCTGGTACTGCGCGAATCCACCGCAGCGCCGCCGCAGCAAAGCCCCCGTAAGCGCGCAAAGAAAGTTTAAGCCGTCGTAACAGACTCTTCGTTGCGCGAATAAATGACGGGGTTCAACGGCGACGCAATCACCTCTCCCACCTCCGCGCCCGGACACCAGCGCTCGGTATCGGCAATTTGATTCTTGTTCCGGGGCGCGGCCAATCGCATCTTCTCATCCATATAGATCATGGTCATCACCTTGCGAGGCCTGTCCGTGGAATTCGCTCCCGCACGATGAAAGGTCCATCCGGAGTGAAAGCTCACATCGCCAAGACTGAATGCGCTCTCCTCCAGGTGGAACGTTTGCAGCGCCTGCTTCAGCGTCATCTCACTCTCGTCGCTGATCTCCAGATCGCGGCCGATCTGGAAGCGGTGACTCTTTTCGCAGAACGCCAGCGGCCCCATCTCAAGCGGCGTCTCTTGCAGCGGTATCCACGCCGTCACCATCTTGTCGCTCGATACCGGCCAGTAATATTGATCGGCGTGCCATGGAGTAATTCCGCCGCCCGCCTCCTTGTAAAGTGCCTGGTCGTGATAGAGACGCACCCCCGTCGCATCGATCAACTCTGCGGCGATACGCGCCAGGCACTTGCCAAAGACAAACTCTCTTACCTGGTCCGATTGGGTCCACAGATTCATAATCTGCAAAAACGCCTTGCCATAGGTCGTGCGCTGCTCCAGCGGAACCGCGTCCGCGGATAGCTCAGCGACGCGCTCCGTGATGACACGACTATAGTGATCCAGCAACTCCGGCGAGAGCACATGCCCCAGCTTGACGTAGCCGTTTTCGTTATAAAAGTGGATCTGCTCTCCGGTCAGAGAAAACGGCGCATCCAGTTCCTCGTGTAACTTCTCAATCTTCGCCATGTCGATCCTCGCAGTGATGAAGCGTTTCATCGTTATAATAACGCCGGTCGCCCGGCTGCCAACATCAGCAGGCAAATTAACTTTGTCAGGTCCGCAGAACAGATTCAGAGGCCTAAACCGAAAACGGATAAGCTCCCGCGGGAGAGCACCAGTCATAGGTGCGCTTTCCGCCGTTGCCGGGTGCAGCCCACTCCTCCGGCGTGCTCTCTTCGCGCCAGTCCACCGGACTAGCGCCCTCACCGCCCCGCGCCGACAACCGGAACGCCTCTGCGATCGCCCGGGCATGCTCCGGTGTTCGCGCGCCCTCGCCCGGAGAGATGAACAGCGCAGTCCCTGTACGCGCCAGCAGATCGAGCCATTGCCGGTTCAACTCCCACGGAATCGCGGCCGAGATGCCCACGCAGTCGGCATCCTGAACGAAGAACGCCCCATGCTGCGGCAGCCGGAACGCCAGCGTATTGATGCCCATCCGCCGCGTCCGCTCCCAAATCCGACCGCTGGTGTCGTCGCCGGTGCGCTGAATGTCGAACCGGCCCTGCGCCAGATGCCCGATGGTATTGCAGCCGAGGATCAGCGTCTTCTGCCCGCCGGTCTCGCGAATGCGTTTGTAAAGATCCAGAATCACTTCAGCGTTGGTGCGGCTGCGGTCGTGGAGCGACCAGCCGGAGACGGTAGGCTCCGCGCCCATCTCAAACCCCCATTGCCCCAGCAGGTCGTAAGTGGAGAAGTCGTGCTTTACCAACTCATATCCCCAATCAACCACCTGCTTCACCTTCGCAAGAACTCTCTCCTCTGCCTCCGGAATTGTCGGATCGTAGGCCAGTTCCTTCGCACGTTCTTTCCTCGCCCCGAACCTGGCGGCGGGCAGCAGCAGAGCCGCATCCGTGCCCTCCATCGCTTCGAGCGGGCGAATCCAGATTCCGGGCCGTGTCTTGCGGCTGCGAATATCATCCGCCAGCCGCGACATGCTGCCGTATCCCTTCGACCCGTCGGCCCATCCCATGTCGATCACGGAGAAGGGCCGCACGGCGTTCGACTCCGACAGCCCCGCGATGAACTCCGTGTCCTTCAGTATCTGCTGCGCCGTGTTCTTGCCGTAGGCGTAGTACCAGTCGTTGGTGCCGTAGACCGGTTCGACAGGCAACGCAGGCTCCGAGCACATCTGCCTGCAGAACTCATGCAGCGCGCTCGTCGGCTCTTCGCCGGCGGAACCTCTGCGCGCAACGACCGTAGCCGCAGCCAGCGTGCGCTGCCCCAGTCGCACGCCGGAGCCGCCATTCGCCGTGTTGAGCCAGAGCGACACGCCCTGCGGATCGAGTTGCCAGAAGCAAAGCGCCCCCCCGCCCGTCTTCACTCCATACGCATGGCAGGCTTCGCCGTCATTGGTCGCGAAGTACCACGGCATCACGCGCTCGGGAATGAGGTTGCGCCAGACCAGGTCGCCGTAGCTCCGCTCCCAATGATCGCCAAGCGCGAGAAGGTTCTTCGCAACCGGCATTCTCCATCGGAGATGCAGAAACTTCAACTCCGCCGCGGGCGTGGCCACGGCAATCGCCAGTTCCTCTCGGGCCGCCTTGCTCTCGACGCTGACGCCATGGCCATGCCACTCGCTGCCCGACCGTTGAAGCTGCAGGGGCTCTTGGAGACGAGAGTACGCCGTCACGCCATCCGGCACGCGCAGCAGGTCGAGAAATGTATCCTGTCGCCCTGCCGCCCGCGAAGGAGCTTTCGTCTCCGCTCCGGCAACAACTGCATTCGACAGCCCGGCCAGCACTGTCGCCGCCGTTGCCTTCCCCAGGAAAGACCGTCGTGTCACCGGCAGATCAGCCCTCGGCGTTGAATCACTGAACGTAGATGGCTTGCTCGTCTTGTCCGGCATCTTCTTCCTGACTCCATGCGATAAGTTGTGCATCGGAAAACTTCTTCATGCACAGTTGCCCGCCAATTATAGAGTGAGCCGTCGCGGTTCCGGTCGCTTTCCCTCGCCTCCACTGCGAATCATGGAACCAGCATCCACGAAGAATCGGTTGACCGAGCCGTGAAGAAAATTTGGCTTCTTTCCGGCACCATCTTATGCAAGCCGGAGTTGACGCGGCCGCATCGCGCCTTCAAGCTCCAGCAGAAAGCTCTTCCGTTCGAGCCCGCCGGCATAGCCCGTCAATCCACCATCGCTTCCAATCACGCGATGACATGGAACCACGATGCTGATGGGATTGCGCCCATTCGCCAGTCCGACAGCGCGGATCGCCGCTGGGTTCCCTATCGCATCGGCAAGCTGGGCATACGTTCTCGTCTCGCCGTAGGGGATACCGCGAAGCAGAGCCCAGACTCTCGTCTGAAACTCCGTCCCTCTGGCGGCGAGCGGAAGTGTAAACACGGTACGCTTCCGCTCAAAGTATTCCCGCAGTTCCAACACCGCCTGCTCGAAACCGCGATGCGCTCGTTCGCCGAGAGCCTCCGGCTTCGGCCCGCGCTTATGGTCAGGCAGGTAAAGCCCGCTCATGACTCCGTCGGTATTGACCAGCGTCAATGTCCCCAACGGTGACTCCAAAAGGTAATGCTCGGTCATCGTCATATCAAATCTCCTTCTTCTTGCTGGCCAATTCCTTTTCGCCGTCCCATGAACTGCACGTGATTCAAGACACGAGCTAGCCTTGTGTCACTGCGAATACACTCCGCTTCTTGTCTTCAAATTTGAAGGCGCAGACCGTTCTTCATCAAGGTCGCTGCTGCATCGGCTCCCCAAAGGTGTTGCGCGGCATAGGCTCGCCATGGCCGCCAGGTCTCGGCGCGGCAAAGCAGACTCGCTGCGTCAACCCGCTCACCCGCGATCGCCGCCGCACCGCGAAGCAGTCCTATGTCCGACGAGGGGAATGCATCCATCTCCCGTATCGCGCGCATGGCAATGTAATGCGCCGTCCACTCACCGACTCCTCGAATCACCTTCAACCTCTCGACGATCTCCTCAAGAGTGCCGAGAGGATTGAAAAGATTCGGGTCCGCCACCACCGCCTCCGCAATCGCCCTCAACGCCTGTCGGCGCGCATCCGGCAAGCCCAGGCCGATAGACTCCGCCGTGGCAAGTCGCTTCGCTGTGGGAAACACATGCGTCAGCCCCGGACGCTTCACCTCTCCCTTCGAAACAGGCTTGCCGTGCAAAGCGACCAACTCTCCCGCAAGACGACGTGCAGCAACGACGCTGATCTGCTGGCCGAGAATCGCGCGTATCGCCAGTTCGAAACCATCCCATCCGCCGGGCGCGCGCAACCCGCGGCGCCTCCTGATAAGAGAACCCAACAGAGAGTCGCTCCCCAGGTGTGCCTCAATGGTCTCAATATCCGCTCCCGTGTCGAATTGACGCCGCACGCGAGCCACAATGACGGGCAGCGACTTTACATTCGGAAACCGGATCGTCACGCCGAGGCTCTGCTGCTCCGGCAGGTGACAGACTTCGATGCTTCCGGTCGCTCCACCGATCTCGACCGTGCGCAGATAACGCCCATCCTCCACCGCTTCAACGCCCGGAATCGCCCGCGCCGCGAAGAAGCCGAGGATCGACTCCCAATCGTAGGGCGGCCGATATCGGATTCGCAGCGCAACCCCCGCCTCCCTCGCTTCCGAAATCGCGGACGCCTTTCGCCGCAGAGCGTGAGGAGGCCGATGGAAGAGAGACTGAAATGTTTCGTTGAACCGCCGCACGCTGCCGAAGCCCGCCGCCGAAGCGATGTCAGCCATGGCCATCTGTGTCTCGTGGATCAGTTGCTTGGCAAAGAGCACCCGTCGCGTCTGCGCCACCGAGATTGGCGAAGCTCCAAGGTGTTGCAGAAACAAGCGCCGAAGCTGCCGCTCTCCCACTCCCAGGCGTCCCGCCAATTTCTCGACACTCGCGGCGTCACCATCCAGTGCGCCCTCTGCAATCAGCGACAGGGCGCGCGAGACGGTATTCGACGTGCCACGCCACGAGGCCATATCCGGAGCCGTCTCGGGACGGCAGCGCAAGCAAGGCCGAAACCCGGCATCCTGCGCCGCCGCCGCCGAAGCGAAGAACCGGCAGTTCTCGAACTTTGCCGTCCGCGCTGGGCAGACCGGCCTGCAATAGATCCCGGTCGAGGTGACGCCAACGTAGATCAGCCCGTCAAAACGGGCGTCTCGGCTCTGCAAGGCGCGATAGCAAACGTCTTTGTCCGGCGTCTTCATGCATGTATCTTCTCACTTGGCACACGTTGAATTAGCGGTTTTCGGACATGGTCACTTCATCGGAATGCACCCGATAAAGTTTCCTCTCGCGCCGATCGCGGAAGAAGCGAAGGTCTGCGCGGAGATTCTGTGCTGGAGTTATCGCTGAAGCAAAGTTGAGCGAATTCTACAGCGGTTTCCCGAAGCCGAGTATCGACCACCCGAGGCCGAGGATGACTTCGGCGGAATATACTTGGACATCTCATGGAGGGCACAATTCATGAAGG
Source organism: Acidobacteriales bacterium 59-55 (assembly GCA_001897435.1). Classification (GTDB taxonomy): domain Bacteria; phylum Acidobacteriota; class Terriglobia; order Terriglobales; family Acidobacteriaceae; genus Edaphobacter. The sequence goes on from MKSV01000003.1 coordinate 598,768, forward strand.
TGCTACGCCGCTCGGCGGTGACTCTCGTTGTTTTGCTTTTAGCCGCCGGAACCATCCGGCTGGTCCTTGGCGAGGCCAGCCCTAAGAAAGTTCTTACCGGCCGATCCGCCTTCGTCTCGTCGATCGCAGTAAAACCGGGCATCTTCCGGAAGATCGTGCCCGCCGATCTCCCGAAGCCTTATGCCACGAAGTCCGTCTCGACGAAGTCGCGCATCGTTCCCCGGCCCGCCGGTTTGCTGCCGCAGGCGCCCGCCGGCTTCAAGGTAGGACTCTACGCGGACGGCCTGGTGGTACCCCGCGTGATTCGCGTGGCGCCGAACGGCGACATCTTCGTGGTCGAGACGCGAGCCGGAAGAGTCCACGTCTTCCGCGGCATCTCCGCCGACGGCAAGCCGCAGGAGAGTTCCATCTTTGCTACCGGCTTTCATGAGCCCTACGGCATGGTCTTCTATCCATTGGGCAAGAATCCGAAGTGGCTCTACGTCGCCAACACCGACTCGGTAGTGCGCTACGCCTACAAGAACGGCGACCTGAAGGCGACAGGAAAGCCCGAAGTCGTCATTGCAGACCTGCCCTCCAGCCGCTCGCGCGATGAGAACGCATGGAAGGCCTACGATCTTGCCGTCTCCCAGGGAAAAACTCCTCCCGATCACGGCCACTGGACCCGGGATCTCGCATTTTCGCTGGACGGCAAGCGACTGTTCATCGGAGTCGGCTCGGCCTCGAACGTGGACGATCCGGACGAGCACCCCAGCGAGACCCGGCGCGCCAACATTCTGGAGTACACGCCCGAGGGCAAATTCGTGAAGGTCTACGCCTCCGGAATCCGCAATCCCTCGGGCATCGCCGTCAATCCGACCACCGGTCAGTTATGGACCTCGGTGAACGAGCGCGACGGCCTGGGTGACGATCTGGTGCCCGACTATATTACTCACGTCCAGGAGGGCGGTTTCTACGGCTGGCCGTACTACTACCTCGGCGACAATCCCGACCCACGCCATCTCGGCAAGCATCCCGAGTTGAAAGACAAGGTGATCGTGCCCGACGTGCTTCTGCAATCGCACACAGCTTCGCTCCAGATGACCTTCTATGATGGCAAGCAGTTCCCCGCCCAGTATCGCGGCGACATCTTCGCCAGCCAGCATGGCTCCTGGAACCGGCTGGTGCGATCAGGCTACGAGGTTGTGCGCGTCCCGCTTAAAAACGGAAAGTCGAACGGCGTCTATGAGGACTTCCTGACCGGCTTCCTCACTCCCGAGGGCGACGTCTGGGGTCGACCGGTCGGCGTGGCCACCGCTGCCGACGGCTCGCTCCTGGTCTCCGACGACGGCTCCGGCTCCATCTGGCGCGTCAGTTACACCGGCAAGTAACAGAAAGATCTTGAATGAGAACGTCATGCATAAGGATTTCCCCCAACGCTGGGATTTTGCGGCGTATCCCCTTCTTCTTCCTTCTGTGCGTCATGCTGTGGACCGGACCCGTTCACGCGCAGGTTAACGCAACCATCTCTGGAACGGTGAAGGACAGCGCCGGTGCCGCCATCGTCGGCGCGGCCGTCACAGTAACCAGCCTCGAGAACGGAACGCACCGGACCACGACCACCGACCGCGAAGGAAACTTCCGGGTTCTCTCCCTGCCTCTTGGGCCGCAGGAGGTCAAGGCGGAGCGGCCCGGCTTCAAGGCAGCACTCCGCACCGGCATCAACCTGGAGGTGGGACAGGACGTCGTCGTCAACTTGACCCTTCAGGTCGGCGAGGTCTCGCAGCAGATCACCGTCTCGGGAGAGGCTCCGCTTATCAATACCACCAACGCCCAGGTCTCGGGCTTCGTTGGCGAACGCGAGGTCAAGGATCTTCCGCTCAACGGCCGCAGTTGGGACAACCTCATCGCGCTCAATCCCGGCGCCATGAACTTTGCCCTCAAAAGCGCCAACACAACGACCAGCAGCGGGCACACTTTCACCGTGGCCGGACAGCGCCCGATGGACAATCTGGTTCTTCTGAACGGCATCGAATACGCCGGATCGAGTCTGGTCGGAGTAACGCCGGGAGGCGTCAGCGGCGGTCTGCTCGGAATCGACGCCGTGCGCGAGTTCAACGTGCTGACCGACACCTACCCGGCGCAGTACGGAAAGCGTTCCGGCGGCCAGATCAGCGTGGTCACACAGTCGGGGACCAATCAGTTGCACGGCTCGCTCTTCGAGTTCATCCGCAACAGCGCAGTGGACGCGCGCAACTACTTCGACCAAGGTTCGGTTCCGCCGCTCAGGAGAAACCAGTTCGGCGCATCGCTGGGAGGGCCGCTCAAGAAGGACCGGCTCTTCCTGTTCGGCAACTTCGAGGGCTTCCGCCAGGTGCTGGCCCAGAGCAACGTGGCCGTGGTCCCCGACGAGCAGGCGCGGCAGGGACTGCTACCCGATGCCTCCGGAGCATACAAGCCGGTTCCAAACCTGGTTCCGGCCATGCTGAAATATATGACCTTCTGGCCGGTGCAGAACGGTCCGGAGCTGACGGTCAACGGACTGCCCAGCGGCACCGCGCTCTCCTACAGCAATCCGCGGCAGACGATTAACGAGGAGTTCGGCACCATCCGCGCCGACTATACCCCGCGGGACCGCGACTCGCTCGCCGTCTCCTATACGATCGACAACGGAACCAGCCTCACCCCGCTGGGCGATCCATTGTTCGGATCGTCCCTGCGCCTGCGCAGCCAGGTGGCCAGCGTCCAGCAGACGCACCTCTTCTCCTCTCGCACGGTCAACACCTTCCGGGCCGGCTTCTCGCGCGCGACCTTCGACTACGACTCCTTTTCCCTTACACCCATCGCTCCCGAGCTCTCCTTCGTCACCGGCGAGGCCCCCGGCGGAATCGTCATCGGCGGCGGTCTGACGACCACCGGCCTCGCCGCCATCACTCCCGCCGGCCCCAACAACGCCGCCAACGTCCGGACTCACCGAAACCTCTTCACATGGTCGGACGATCTTCAGGTAGTCAGAAATCGCAACCAGTTCGCCGCCGGGGTCTGGTTCCAGCGCGTGCAGAGCAACGACGACACGGTCTCGGGCACGCTGGGACTGGCCAACTTCTCGAATCTGCAGACATTTATGCAGGGCACCGTGAGCAACTTCAACGTCGTTCCCAGCCGAACCGGACTGGGCTGGCGAAGCCTACTGGGAGCGTGGTACTTCGAGGACACCATCCGCCTGCGCCCGAATCTCAGCCTCCAGGCCGGCATCCGGCACGAGTTCACCACCGGATGGAACGAGGCCAAGGGACGGGCCGCCAACTATATTACTGACGCCCAGGGCATCCTTCTGACAACTCCGCGCACAGGCGGTTCAGCGCTGACCGAGAACAATGCAAAGTGGCTCTTCGAACCCAGGATCTCGCTCGCATGGGACGTCTTCGGCGACGGCAGAACGGCGGTGCGCGCCGGCTTCGGCACCCATTACTCCCTGCTGGACAGCCTCACCAAGCTCGATGGGATTCCCCCCTACAACGGCACGCTTGCCTTCGCGAATGTCCCGTTGGCCTCGATTACGCCGATCGTTCCCGGAACGCCGCCCAATCCCTCCTGCGGCCCGGGCGTTCCCGCGCCCTGCATCACCTATGCGCCGCAGGGAGTGCAACCCGACGTAAAAACCCCGGCGGTCCAGCAGTGGAGCCTGCGGGTGGAGCAGCAGTTGGATAAGCAGACGGCACTCCGCATCGGATACATCGGCTCGTTCGGATATCACGAACTCATCAGCATCGACCCCAACACGGTTCCCGCCGAGATATGTTCCAACCCGGCGGGCTGCCAGTCCGGAGGCATCGGCGCAGCCAAGGGCAACGTGGCTGAAGGAATGCAATATATCCCCGTTGCCAGCGGCAGACCCAATCCTTACCTGTCGGGCGGATTCTTCTGGTACTCGAAGGGCAACAGCAGCTATAACGCGCTCCAGGTGGATCTCGTCCGGCACCTCGGCCGCGGGTTGCAACTTCGGGGAAACTTCACCTGGGCCAGAAATCTGGACCTGAACTCGGCCGTGCAGGGAGCGCAGGCCAGCAACCAGGCCCAGATGGTCATGGACCGCAACGACCTGCACCGGGACTGGGGGCCGTCCGCGCTGGGAGTCACCGCGCAATCCAATATCTTCTGGACCTATAAGCTTCCCTTCGGCAGAGGCCAGCAGTTTCTCGGTGGCGCATCAGGTCTCGAAGAGAAGCTCGTCGGCGGCTGGCAGTTCAACGGAATCACGACCCTGCTGAGCGGCTTCGCCTTCACCCCGCAGACTGGCTCGAACCGGTCCGGCAACGGCGATACCCGCAACCCGGACCGCCCCTCCCTCAACCCCGATTTCACCGGCCCCGTCATCCTCGGCAAGCAGGCGAAGTGGTTCGATCCTAATGCGTTCGTGATGCCCGCCGCCGGAACCTGGGGAAACGTAAGCCGGGGAAGCTTCCGTGGTCCGGGACTCGCCGAGGTCGACCTGTCGCTGTTCAAGACCACGACGCTGACCGACCGATTGAGCGCCGAGTTCAGGGCAGAGTGCTTCAACGTGCAGAACCGGGCGAACTTCGCCACGCCCAATGCGATCGTGTTCTCGAAGGGAGCGATCAATCCGTCGGCAGGATTGATCTCAAGCACAACGACAACATCGCGGCAGTTCCAACTGGGAATGAAGCTGATCTTCTAAGGAACCTCTGATTAAGTCCGGCTCTGTTAAGGGCACGACTTCAGTCGTGCCATAAGTAACTTGTCTGCATTGCGGCTTTAGCCGCTGAGGGAATGTTCAGGACTTAATCAAACCTTCCCTAAAGCATTTTTCCTGTAGATCAGGCGGCGTCATCAGCCGTTACCGCAAGATGGCGGCTCGCAAGCTGTTCGACGGCGTCCCACTGGATGGAGATGCCGACTCCGGGCTCCTCGCTGGGGCGCATCTCCCCGTTCTCGACAACGGGGACGTTCCGCAGCAGCCGGTCCAGCGGGTCCGCGCCCGACTCCGGCGGTATGACTTCAACCCCCTCGACGGCGGGGAAAGCACACGCGAGATGGATATGCAGCGGCCAGAAGACATGCGGGAGCACCGTCCTGCCCGCAGCCCCGGCGAGGTGGATCGCTTCGACCGCGCCCGTGATGCCTCCCACGGTCGTCGCATCGGCGCGATAGATATCGATGCCGCTCACCAGATCGGAGATGGCGTGCCGCCCGAAGACATCCTCCCCGGCGGCGATGGGCGTCGCCAGATCCTGCCGCAGTTCGTGGGTGAAGCGCCAGTCCGACGCGGCAAAGGGGTCTTCGAGAAAGTTCAGCCCGAGTCCATCCAGGCTGCGGCAGGTTCGCTTCGCCTCGTTCAGCGAAGTCCAGCTCCAGTGGGCGTCGGCTGCCACCTGGCCGGGCATCTTCACCGTCGCGGCCGAGGCGTACCTCAGATCGAAGTCCGGGGAGTCGCCTTTCAGCATGATCTTCACGCGGCGGCAGCCCGTGTCGCGCATACGGGCGATCTCGTCGGCCACATCGGGAATCGAGCGCTGGTCGATGTAATAACCGGCCACCTGCATCACCTCGGCAGAGTCGCGAAGGCCGCCGAGGTATTGAAAGAGAGGCTGCTTCGCCTGCTTGCTCGCGATATCCCACAGCGCTATGTCGATCAGGCTAAGCCCCCTGGTCAAAGCGGCGCGCGCGGGAACGTTCGACTGCTCCAGGTCGAACATCACGCGCCTTCTCATCTCCGCGTCCTTGCCGACAATCTTCCGCGCCATGCTGCTCAGGGTCTCGAACAGCGGTGTTCCGCGAGGATAGCCGATCGCCTCGCCCGCTACTCCCGACTCGGTTTCGACGCGAAGGACAACATAGTCCCGCGTGCGTATCTCGATCGGACCCAGCCGTAAAACACGAGGAAGAGGGATGGGGCAATCGGCAATTTGAACTCTGGTGATCTTCATGAGGGCCTTGGCGAACGGAATTTTCAATTGCTTGTCTATCGAGCTTCTTAGTAGAAGCTCCGTATAGGACTCTCCAATAGAACCTTATATATAATGTTTGCCGAAGTCATTAATCAAGCACATTATGATATGTGGATCAAATAATGATATTTAAAGTAGCCAAGAACTCTTTATTTATTAATAACAAGATCTTTTCCTTATCTATATATAGGTAGGCTTCACGGCTCGCAAAGGAGGATATATTGTCATCCCAATCCGCTGCATCGCCCTCGAAGGGATTGCCCGGTCTTCGCGGCACGGAACACGTCGGCTTCACGGTGCCCGACCTGGACGAGGCGACCTCGTTCTTTGTGGATATCCTCGGCTGCGAGTACATGTTCGAACTGGGTCCCTTTGTCGCCGAGGATGACTGGATGGCCACCCACCTCAACGTTCATCCCCGCACCGTGATGCGCCGGCTGCGATTCTTCCGCTGCAGGCAGGGGGCGAACTTCGAGATCTTCCAGTACGAGTCGCCCGACCAGAATCCGATCCAACCGAAGAACAGCGACATCGGCGCCTTCCATCTCGCCTTCTATGTCGACGACTTCGACGCCGCGGTCGCCTATCTTTCAGAGAAAGGCGTGCGCCTGCTGGGTAAGCCGACGGTCAGATCGAGCGGGCCGAACGCCGGGCAGACATGGATCTACTTTCTCTCTCCCTGGGGCATGCAGTTCGAGCTGGTCAGCTTTCCCAACGGCAAGGGATACGAGGCTACCACCACCTCGCGGCTCTGGCATCCGGCAAACCCTTCCGCTTAGAGTAGTTAAAACAAAAAAGAGAGAGGGACGCTCACCGATGGACTATCAACTTCAGGGCAAACTCGCCTTCGTTAATGCCGGCGCTCACGGAATCGGCGAAGCCATCGCCGACCTGCTGACCGCCGAAGGAGCGAGCGTCATCGTTGCCGACTCCGATGCCGCCGCTCTCGATGAAAAAGCGCATCGCTGGTCCGGCGTCGTGGCGGCAAATCTCGCAACTGCCGACGGCGTGGAGCACGCAACCTCTCACGTGCTCTCCGCATTCGGTCGCGCACCCGATATCCTGATCAACAATCTCGGTGTAGGCACGGCGTCGTCCTTCGAAGAAATCTCCGATGAAGACTGGGCGCGCAGCATTGAGATCAATCTGATGGGCTGCATCCGCACCTGCCGCATCCTGGTTCCGCGCATGGCCGAACTCGGCTCGGCATCGGTGGTCAACATGGGCTCCGATCTGGCCAAGCAGCCCGAGCCCACGCTGATGGACTATGGAGCGTGCAAGGCGGCGCTGCTCTATCTGACCAAGGCGCTGGCCACGCAGTATGCTCCGCGCGTTCGCGTCAATGCGGTGCTGCCGGGTCCGATCTGGACGAGGATGTGGACGCGCCCCGGAGGCATCGTCGATCAACTGGTCGCGAGCTATGGCGTCGACAGGGAGGCTGCGGTAAAGCGGTTTCTGGAAGAGCGGCACATGCCTCTCGGCATCGGAGAGCCGAGCGATGTAGCGAATGCGGTGGTCTTCCTCGCCTCGCCGCTGGCGAAGTTTATTACCGGTTCCAGTCTCGATATCGGAGGCACGCTGCGCGGTCTTGTGTAACTGCGCCGAACGGATCATTACGCCTGAATGACTACGCCCTCTGCTGCAACTCGCGCAGAGACGGTATCTCAGGCAGCGCCATCGATCAGCCCTTGAGTTGAGCCACCTTCAACAAGGCATCGAGGTAGCGATCGAAGTTCGCATCGAAGCGGCCGCTGGGAACGGAGATTCCCAGCGCGAAGCGGCCGCGAAGCCCTTCGATGGGCACCGCCATGCAGCGAAGCCCTTCATTGAACTCTTCGTTGTCGCAGGCATAGCCGCGCTCGCGGATCTGTTCGAACTCCTTCATCAGCTCTTCGCGATCCGTAATCGTCTTGCTGGTTCTTGCCGTAAGGGTATGGTTCTCCAGATACCGCTCGCACGCCGCCGGCTCCATGAATGCCAGCAGCAACTTTCCTGATGCCCGCGCATGCGCGTGTCCGCTGTAGCCCTGAGGAATCTCGGCAGCTCGAACCGGAGATTCACCGCGTGCTGTCGCGAGCGCGACGATCTCTCCGTTGACCCAGCCGCCCGCATAGGCGGTCTCGCCCGTGGCTGCCACAATCGCTCTTACCCGCTGAGCAAGATGTTCGGGAGTGTCTAACTGACGACGGAATCCTTCCGCGATCGAAAGCGCAGCGAGCCCCAGCACATATCGATTGCTGTCGTTCTTTCTAATGATTCCAGTCGCGGACAACGTATGGATGAGGTGATAGGTCACCTGGCGGGAGAGGCCCACCTTCTCCATGATCTCTTTCGTCTTGAGTCCGTTGGGGCTGTCGGCAATCGCCAACAGGATCGACACGGTCCGCACCGCAGACTGGATGCGCGGCTTCGGATCGCCTTTTTCGGTCGAGGAAGCGGCCACAGCGCTCTCATCTGACGTCTCTATGGCACTTGCATGCACGCCGGTTGCCCCCAATCCAGTATAGAGTATTCGAATCTATTTCGAGTTGCCAACCATCCTATACTGCCTGGCCATTGCGTATTGCTATCCTCGTGTAACTTAGCCTGCGAAGCCATGAACTCAGGCTGCGAAACTACGATTTCCGCGTGGGTCTTAGCTCATGTACCAGCCGCCATTGATATTGATCGTCTGCCCGGTGATGTAGCCGTTGCCCGCAAGTAACACAGCGGTATGGGAGACCTCTTCGACCGAACCGAAGCGTCCCACAGGCAGAAGCGTCGGCTTCAGTTGTTCTTTGCTTAAAACCATATCCGTCGCAATCAGAGCGGGTGCGATGGCATTTGCCGTAATGCCCTCCTTTACCAGAAGGTTGGCATAGCTATGAGCCAGGCCAATCATGCCCGCCTTGCTGGCCGCGTAGTGCGGACCGATCACTCCACCGGTCTGCGCAGCAATGGATGACAGCATGATGAGCCTTCCCCACCTTCGCTTCCTCATGCCCGGGATCACTGCCTGAGTTACAAGAAAAGCAGAGGTAAGGTTGGCAGTGACGACATGGTTCCAATCCTCAAGGCCCAACTGATCGAGCGGCGTGATTGGATTGATGCCTGCATTGTTGACCAGGATGTCGATCTGTCCCAGATACGTCTCTGCCTCGGTGACGAGCCGCGTTACTTCATCTTCCTTCGATACGTCTGCCTGAACGGCGATAGCTTTACGTCCGATTGCCGCAATCTGCTCGACGACCTCGTCGGCCTGCGCGCGCGCGCTCAGATAGTTGATCGCAACATCGCAGCCCGCCTCTGCGAGCGCAAGCGCGATGCCGCGACCTATGCCGCGAGAGCCTCCCGTGACCAGCGCCTTCTTTCCTGTCAGCTCTCCCATCGACCATCCTCCCGTTGCCTATCCATATTAATCGCTGCTCCCGTTGCCTATCTGTCTATGAAGTGCTGACGGGCAAAGCCTCCCGCTTTTTGCCGGGAGGCTTTGACTGAGATTGATCTCCTTTGGTGCGGTTTGTTCGATCTACTTGTGGGCCAGCATTGCACTCGGCGTTGTATCTGCGGGCAGATCGCCGAGAACGAACTGGATGGCGTTCTGAATCATCTCCGCCAGAGCCGGTGTCTCGAAGAGCGTTGGAGTGTGCCCGATCGCGCAGTTGAAGACGCGGCCTGCGCCATCGCTCTTGATCCAGACCAGGCCATAGTCCTTATCGGGACGGACGTGCCAGGGGCTCAGATCCGTCTTATCCGCGTCAATGCTAATCAGCACATGCAGCTTCTCCCGCGAGTAAGGTCCGGTAGGCAGGAAGTGATAGAACTCATCCGTATAGACAAAGCCCTTTCCGCCGAGCTTCGCAGTGAGCGGGCTGGAGGCGAACTGCTTGGTCAGCGGACTGTTTGGATCGTCGATCTTCAACGTCGCCGTCTCGACCCGGTGAGGACCGGTCTGCGCGCCGATCAGATCGCCGAACTCAGGCACATCCGGCGAGGCGTAGCTCGCTCCATGCAGGCCGGCGACTCCGCCGCCTTCGCGCACAAAGCGGGACAGGCCATCCATCACCTGAGGATCGATAAAGACCGGACCGTCACCGCTGTTCAGAAACACGGCATCGTAGTCCAAGATCTTGGGATACTTCAAATTATTCAGGTCGTTATCGAAGATCGCTTCGAACGCTCCCGTGTTCTTCGCCATCCTGGCAATTGCGAAGTTCGCGTGGGCAGCGGTGTCGTGATAGTAGGCGCCGGCCGGAGCCACATCCACAATCAGCAACTTCCTTGGCTTCTTCGGAGCCACCAGAGCCTTCGCGGGCAGCGCGGCGATAATCTTGGCCTTCACATCAGCCGGAATACGAGTGTCAGGCGTCGGCGGAATCAGGAGCGCGTCCTGTTCCACGCGATATCCCATGGCCGGGCGAACGGCCTTTTCGAAGTCCTTCGCTTCCTGCCACAAGGTGGCAAACTGGCCACCTGACATGCCCGACTGCGGAGCGGTTGCAATCCTTACCTGCCAGGGATCGACATCAAGCGCGATGAACAAGGGCTTCGTTCCGCTATAAGGACGGCCGCAGTTGACGCACTTGTCGGGCTGCTCCACAGGCGCGGGCTCTTGCCGTGCAATCTCGAACAGAAATTTTTGTAGGCCCGCAACACCCGTTCCCAGGCGAACATCGCGACCGTTGCTGCCGAGCGCATTGCGATCTCGCACATTGACCGCCATTAGTCGGCCCTTCAACTGCGCCAGCCCTTCAATCGGCCGGATTCCCTGCTCGATCCACTTGGCCAGGTCGGCGCTGACGCCGATGTGCGGACTCAGGCTGTCGATCGAACTCATCAACGCCTTCGGATCGCCCGGGCTCTCGATGGCCACGTTGATGCCGTTTTGCGTTGCGAGCTTATCCAGCGCGGAGAGCGACGAGGGAGCGGCGCTGGTCACGATGGTATCGACGCCAAGTTCCTTCGCAAAGGCGAACAGCTTGCTGGCTGAAGCGTCGTCGGATGGAATGCTATCGACGTGATAAGCGGGCATCTTCAAGCGCAGTTCGGCCAGCCGAGCTTTGACCACGGCAATCTCTGCCGACGTCAGATTGGCGTCCAGATTTTTGTCGATCTCCGGGCTCACCTTCTGAGTGCTCTCGCCCTCGATGCTTGCGAGGCCCAGGGCATCGGTCAATGCCGCCGCCTCGGAGAAGGTGAGTGAGCGAAAGACAGTCGAGGCGACGCCCACTCGCCAGCCGAGTAGATGATCGACCGAGACACGAATCTGCGAAGAATCCGGCCGTACCGATTTCGTTCCAGCTCGTTTGGCCTGAGCAGCCGCTACGCTGGCCGCTTGAAAAGACATCACCGCCAACGCCATTGTTGCAACAACCGTGAGGTTTCTGTTCTTCGTCATGTGATTGATACCTCTCTAAGTAACTGGGCTATAAGAGCAATTTCTTTCAAAACACTTTTAGATCGGAGGAGCGCGTCGAGTTACAAACGATTATTTGAAGACCCATCCACCATCGACGTGGATCGACTGGCCCGTCAGATAACTGGCCTCGTCCGAAGCAAAGAATGCGGCCACCGTTCCAATCTCCCGGGGCTCGCCGGGGCGTCCGGTGGAGATCTGCTTCAGAATCTCCGGAAGAATCTCCGGGCTGTTCAGAATCCACTCCGTCATACTGGTGGCGATAAAGCCGGGGTGAACGCAGTTAACGCGAATTCCCAATGGCGTCATCTCGGCGGAGACGTTGCGCGTGAGCGCCTCCAGCCCAAGCTTCGCCGGCGCATAGTGAGTGCGACCCGCAATGATCTTTGCAGCCTGTACCGAGCCGATATTCACGATGCTGGCCTTGCGGCCTTCGGCGACAACCCGTTTGCAAAAGGTCTGCGAACAGAGCCACGGCCCGCGCAGGTCTACATCAGTGACACGAGTCCACTGCTCGTCTTTCAGTTCCAGGAAAGGAACGATGGTTTCGATGCCGGCGTTGTTCACCAGGATATCCACATGGCCGAACTCGCTCCAAGCCTCCTCGAACATCGTCTCCACCTCTGCACGCTTCGACACGTCTGCCTGAAAGGCCTTCGACCGGCGACCCTTTGAGCGTATCCACTGGACCACGCCGTCGACTTCCGGAGCAGTAATGTCGATATCGTTCACCACAACATCGGCGCCCTCCTCTGCAAAGACCTCGGCGATTCCGCGGCCTATACCCCGGCCGCCACCAGTGATCAGAGCGACTTTCCCCTCAAGCTTCATCAATGCGACTCCATGCGAACATTCAGGTTCCTTCAGCAGTGATTTATGCAAGCCAGCCAAGTGGAATGGATGGCTCGAAGATCGAGCCTGTTCGATATGCAAACAGGCTCGATAGGTTTCTGCGCTATCTCTGAGACTTCGCTACATTCTGCGGCAACGCGAAGACATAGTAGCCTTGCGAGCCCGGCTTTGCCGGGTCATGCGAGAGTGTCTTCTTCCGATTGCCCTCCGTCGCATAGAAGGCGATATATTGCCGCCCTCCCACTTCGTAGACGGCGGGGATCCCATCCGGGTTCGCGTCCAGCTTCGTCTCCCAGATCGTCTTTCCCGTGTCCTTGTCGAGGACCTGGATCATACGATCGGCGCTACTGGCAATAATCAGCAGCCCTCCGGCCGTAGCTACAGGACCGTTTCTATTGGGGAGCGAGCTTCCCGTATCTACGATGCCCACCTCCGCCAAACCGGGAGTCGTTCCAATCGGCCTGCGCCACTTGATGGATCCATCGTTCAGGTCATAAGCAACGATGGACGACCATGGCGGACTGAACGCCGGGAGGCTATTCTCGGCGCGGAAGATATTGCCGAACGGACCATAGAAGCGAGTCTGACCCGGCGGCGGCGCAAACACCGCGGAAGCCTTCTGAGTCGGCTTCTTCTCCGGTGCCGCTTCTCCAGCCGCGGGATTCTTGAGGTACGCTGCCAGAGCTTCTACGTCCGCCGGTTTCAGCGCCGTCTCGGAGAACGCCGGCATCTCTCCGTTTCCGCTTCGCAGAACGGTGGTGAAGCGAGCGAAATCGATGCTCGCCGGATAGGTGATGCGATCGCGATTCGGTCCATGGCAGCCGATGCAGGTCTTCGAATAGAGCGCATAGCCTCGCTGTTCGAGCGGGCTTGCGGCCGCCGCGTTCGCACGCACGGGCTGCGTTTGGGTCATGGCATGAATGGTCGGCAGATCGTATGCCTTCACATACATCATCCCGGTGGTTGGATCGGCCGCGGTGCTGCCCTGATTGGCTCCGCCCATCTCGCCCGGTGCCGAGATCTGGTTGCCCTTGACAGTGACCGGAGTAAAGATGCCCTCGCTCTTCGCATTCGCGACGATGTCGTGGATACGCGCCTTCTCAGTCGGGCTCAGATACGGATTGACATCGTTCACCGTAAATATCTGCCGCGAGAAAGGCTTCGGGTAGGTAGGAAAAGGCTGCGTCGGCCACGACTCTTCGTCCGGCATATCGGACTTCGGAACGGGCCGCTCTTCAATGGGCCACAGCGGCTTGCCGGTGACGCGATCGAAGACATAGAGGAAGCCTGTCTTTCCGGCCAGCGCCACGGCGTCCACCATCTTGCCGTCATGGCGAATGGTCAACAGTTTCGGCGCGGCTGTCGGGTCATAGTCCCACAGGTCGTGATGCACAATCTGGTAGTGCCACAGGCGCTTTCCCGTACGCGCATCGAGAGCCAGCAGAGTGTTGCCGAAAAGATCCGCCCCCTTGCGGTCCGCGCCATAGAGATCGTACGTAGGCGAGCCGATCGGGAAGTACGCGATGCCGCGTTTCACATCCAGCGAGATCTCGCCCCAGGTATTGTTGCCGCCGATGTACTTCCATGCATCGGGAGGCATCGTGTCATAGCCGAACTCGCCGGGATGCGGAACCGTGTGGAAGGTCCATACGATCTTTCCGGTGTGAACATCGTAAGCGCGCAGATCTCCCGGAGGCGAGTTGTACATCTCTCCCGGAGCCGATCCGAGGATGATGAGGTTCTCAAAGACACGCCCCGGGGTGCCGTTCTGAATATCGCCGATCGTGGCAGGATCTCTTCCAACACCCTCCCGCAGATTCACGCGGCCGTTCGTGCCGAACGAAAGGATCGGCTTGCCGGTCTTCGCATCGAGTTCCTGCATGTAGCTGTCGACAGCGAAGATCAGCCGCTGATCCTTGCCGTCCTGCGACGACCAGAAGTTGAAGCCGCGATTGGTCGGCTGGCCCTCGCTATTGGCATGGGCCCATATCTGCTTGCCCGTGGCGGCATCGAGCGCATAGATTCCCATGTCCTTCCCGACGACGTACATCACGTTGTCGACAACGAGCGGATTGAAGGAGAAACGTCCCACCGGTCCCGGTGCCGGCACGAACCACGCCTGCTTGAGCTGATCCACATTGCTCTTGTTGATCTGCTTAAGCGACGAGTACTGCATGGAGTCCGGGGAGCCGCCATAATCGCTCCAGGAAGAATAAGCTGCCCCCTGCGAATTTGCGGGAGTCTTCTCCGCCGTCAAGACAACAGCCAGTACCGCCAATCCCATCACCAGGCAAAGCTGAGGCAGCAAACGTGCATTCCTCTTAGACATACGTATCTCTCTCCTGTCTTCCCGCAAGCGTCACGCTTTGAACTTGTATCCGAGCTTCTCCAGATAGGCCTTGGTGATCTTCACGGTCTCGAGCGGCGTCATCGGCTCGTTCTTCGACGCATCCAGTTCGACCATGATGCTCGGTTTCTGGCCACCGCTCTCGCACATATCGAGGATGCCCTTGATATCGACGACTCCCATGCCCAGCGGACAGTAGCCGACATAAGCATCCCAGCCCTTGTAGTCCTTCAGGTGCATGTGCGTGACCAGCGGCAGAAAATCCTTTACCACCTGGGCCGCGTCCGCTCCGCCCTTCTGGAGTTGGCCGACATCCGGGGCGAACTTCAGATTGGCGGTGTTCACCGAGTTCATCACCGCATAGGTCTCGTCGCGCGTCTCGACACAGGTGCCCGTATGTTGATGGAAGCCGGTCTTCAGACCGAGATCAACAACGGCAGCAGAGTAGTCGTTAAGCGCGGAGACGATGTCCGCTTGATGCTCCTTGAAGTTGTAGGTGTCGCGCTTCACGCCATTCGGCGCCAGCACAATATAGGTTCCCTTGAACTTTTGAACGATCTTGGATAAACGGATGACGCGATCAATCTCCTCTTTCCGCTTGGAAGGATCGAGCAGGTTCGGCGTGATGTAACACGACTGCAGCGGGACAGGATACTTCTTCATCAGCGGAACCAGCTCTCCCTTTTGATCCCAATAGTCCAGGACCTCGGGGAAGGTCTCGTAGGACCAGAACCCCTCTGCCGAAATATCCTTCAAGGCCGCATCCAGCGTGGCCGCGGCTTCGGGGCGAGGGAAGGTTCCCCACGTAATGCAGGTATGACCGATCTTCAACTTCCTGGTTGGCTTCATAGAACCTTTCTTTGCAAAGGCGGTTCCCAGGCCAGGGACCGCCAGCGCACCTGCGCCAAGGGCCATTGTTTTGAGAAAGTCACGGCGTGCGATTCTTGCGTTCATGGTTAACTCCTTCGTTTCGGTCGTTCTCACTCTCGTTTTCTGAGAAGCAGCATCAGCCAGGTCCAAAGCCGATGTAGGGCTTCAAAGGGATCAGCGAGGACTCAACAATCCCCGCCCTGGTAAAGGGCAGCGTCTTCAACATCTCCAGCACTTCGTCCACGCTTCCGGCCTCCCACAGGATGCAGACTCCCGGCGTATCCGCGCGATGCCAAAGCTGACGAATAGCTCCCTCGGCGTAAAGCTCGCGAGCACGCAGCACCTCCGCCTCGACCAGCAGAGCGTACTGGTCCTGCGTGAAGCTATCCTGCGGCCGCGATATGGATATGAACTGCATCCTGGCTTCTACTTACTCCTACGTCTTCCGCTTCGTCTTCTTTACGACTCCAGAATCGCAACCGCGCGAACCGGCGCCGCCGTGGTGTTCACCCACTTGATGGGAAACAGGCTGAGAGTGAAGCCGTGACTCGGTAACTTGTCCAGATTCGTAAGGTTCTCCAGGTGGTAGTACTCGCGCGTATTCATCACGCGATGCGCCTCCCAGAACTTCTTGCGCTCGAACATAGCCCAAATAGGCGGGTCATAGGTAACGGCGTCGATGCCCGTCATCTTTACGCCTTGATCGAGAAGCCAGTTCGTTGCCTCGCCGGTCATGCCGACATGGTCGGTGAGGTACTTATCACTGTCCTGTATCGCCCCCGCGCCGGTGTGGATGAGAACGATATCGAGCGGTTTCAGGGTGTAGTCGATCTTCTTCAACGCCTCGCGCATGTCATCGACGCTGATGCCCGCGCCCTTCGGCAGATGCCGGAAGTCCAGGCACACGCCATTTCCATAGCAGTATTCAAGCGGAATCGATTCAGGGCCGGGGGCATCCTCGCGCATGTGGCGAAGCGCATCCACGTGCGTCCCGATATGATCGCCAATAACGATCATGTAGTGAGCCGTCAGTGAATCGACGCCGTACTTCGCTGCGCCGATGCGTTCGGCAAAACCCTGCCACGTCTCATACATCACCAGAGCCGGGCGCACGACTCGGGGAAAGGTGACCATCTCGTTATGTACGGACATGCTTAGATCGATAAGCTCGCGGGCCATGAACTCTTCCTTTGCGTTGATCTGTCTTCCCTGTCGAATGGCATAACTACTTATGCCAACTACTGTGTTGCCGTAAGTCCCCCATCCAGAGACAAGGTATGTCCGGTAATAAAATCGGAGGCCGGCGATGCCAGAAAGAGAGCGGCGCTCATCACCTCGTCCGGCTCTCCGATGCGTCCCAGCGGAATTCGCTCGACGAGCTTCGCCGAGAACTCCGGATCCCGTAACATCGCGCCGACCTGCTCCGTCCGGATAAACGTCGGCGCAATCACATTCACGTTGATTCTGTGCGGCGCCCACTCGGCCGATAGCTGCTTGCACAGAGTAATCAAGCCGCCCTTGGCAGCGCAGTAGGCTGCATAGCCCCGGCCGCGCAGAGCGAGCGTCGAACGCACCGAGCCAAGATGAATCTGCTTGCCGCCCTCTCCCTGACGGATCATGTGGCGCGCAGCGGCCTGCGCCTGAAACATCGCGCTCTTGAGATTGACTTCGTAGACGTAGTCAAACATCTCCTCAGTGACCTCTTCGGCCTTCTCTTCCCGGTTCAGGCCCACGCAGTTCACAAGAATGTCGAGACGGCCAAAGTGAGCGGCCGCTTCGTTCACCATGCGCTCGGTATCGGCGACGGAAGTGGCCTCAAAGGCGACCGGCAGCGTCTCGTAGCCTTCGGCGGCGATAGCCCTGGCGCAGGCGATGGCCCGCGCCTCATTGTGACCCGCAATTGCGATCTTCGCGCCGGCGTTCGCCAATCCACGGCAGACGGCTTCGCCGATGCCGCCATAGCCGCCTGCGACCAATGCAACTTTGCCATCGAGCCGGAACAGCTTATCCATAGCGCTCATCGCGTCCCTCCTCTTTCTCCCCTGGAAGCCGGGTCGTTGGGATGAGAAGCCAGCGGGTGCACCGTGATCGTCAGATATTTGAACAACGGAAGAGAAGCCAGCGCGTCATGAAGTTGATCGCAATCGTCGGCCTTCCAGATACCCCAGTTCTCCCGGCGTCCCGGCACGCGCCACAGGCGAAGCAACACTCCCTGTTCGGATAGCTCGCGCGCCCGCGCGGCTTCCTGCCGGCGCAGAACCTTTTCCGCTTCATCGCCTCCCTCTATCGAGGGAGCAACCGCCATGTGCACTAAGAACTCCACGAACTTCTCCTGTCTGGCATCAGGCCCGCTCCTCTTTCACCGGCATCAACTGACGGACTTCCGCGATGACCTTATCGACCGTCGGCAGAAGCGCGCGCTGCAGAATCGGGGCAGCCGGCATTCTTACGTCCGGAGTTGCGAGTCGAACCGCGCTGATAGGAGGATCGCCGTCAAATAATTCATGCAGTCTCGCGATGATCTCGGCGCCGAAACCTCCCGTTTGATTTGCCTCGTGCAACACAAGCACTCTTCCTCCCGCACTTTTGACGGCCGCGCGCAATCCCCTGGTGTCGAGCGGGCAGAGCCAGCGCAGATCGAGCACGCCAACATCCAGGTCCTCCTCGGAAAGCTTTGCCGCCGCTTCCAAAGCAACGGAAAGCATAGTGCCCCAGGTGATAATCATCGCGTCCCGACCGGGCTTGTGCAGCCGGGACTTGCCGATAGGCTCTATCTCGTCGGTGTACCGAACAGCTCCGGTCGTCTGATAGAGCGCCCTCGATTCAAATACGATACATGGGTCCGGCGTCGCAGTCGCGGTGCGCAAAATGTCGTAGGCATCCTGCGGTGTCGATGGGATCGCGATCCTCAGGCCGGGAATATGCGCGAGCAGCGCTTCGAGGCTCTGGGAGTGCTGTGCGCACGATCCGGGCGTCGCCCCCTGCTGCGTGCGAACGACCATGGGAGCGCACGACCGCCCCCCGGTAATGTAGCGAACATTGGCAGCCTGATTGATGATCTGATCGAGAGCGACCAGCATGAAGTCGGCCCACATGATCTCGACGATCGGCTTCATCCCCATCACGGCCGCGCCTACCGCGGAGCCGAGAATGGCGCTCTCCGAGATCGGCGTATCGAAGACACGTTCCGCGCCGTAGATCTTTTGGAGACCTCGCGAAGCACCGAAGATGCCTCCGGCAAACCCGACGTCCTCGCCATAGAGCAGTACCTCCGGACGCGCTGCCAGCTCCCGCGACAAGGCTTCGTTGATCGCCTGTATATAGCTGCTTGTCTTTTCTTCGACGCCTTTCGTTTTACCGCCAGGACTCATCTGCGCGTCCAGCGCGGCCCATACATGCTTGGCCGCGTTGGCTGGATCGGGAGCCGGAGAGTCGAGCACCTTGGCCTGAGCCTCATCCATCTCCGCCTTCACGCTCGCCGCCAATTCATTCAACTCTTCCCGGCTTGCCAGCCCCGCGGCAATCATCTTCTCGGAGAAGGTCAGCAGAGGATCGCGGGCCCGCGCCTCCTCACGATCTTCCTTCGGGCGGTAATGTTCGATATCCCGGTTGTAGTGGCCCCACAACCTTGGCACGCGGCACTCGATCAGGACCGGGCCGTTGCCTTGCCGGGCGCGATCTGCCGCCTGCCGCACGGTATCGCGCACGATCAGCGGATCGGTGCCGTCGATGGTCACGCCCTGCATGCCATAGCCGTTTGCCCGCTGAGCGACTCTGTCGATCTTGAACGTCTGCGAGGAGGGTGTCAGCTCCGACCAGCGATTATTCTCGCAGACGATCAGGACCGGCAAGCTCCGTGCCGCGGCAAAGGCCAGCCCTTCATGCGTCGATCCCTGGTTGAACGCTCCCTCGCCCAGCGACACGATTACAACTTGGCCATTGTCATGTGCCAGATTCGCCATCGCCACTCCACAGGCGATAGGAAGGCCGGCCCCGACGATGGAGTTCTCTCCCACAAAGCGCCGTTCCGGCGCCATCATGTACGCCGAGCCGCCACGGCCGCCGTTGATGCCGATACTCTTGTGGCATATCTCTCCCAGAACTTCGACAACCGACAGGCCCGAGGCCAGCGCCCATCCATGCCCGCGATAGGTTGCGATGACCTGGTCGTTCTTGCCAAGAGCCGCGAGAGCCCCAACCGGAACCGCCTCCTGACCGGCGCAAAGGTGTACCGAACCGACAATCTGCGGCGGGATTGCCGTGCTTAAATCCAGTGATCTCTGTTCGAGTTCCCTGATGAGGAGCATCTCCCTCATCAGCGCAATACAGGCAGAGCGATCGCCATTTTTAATAGCGGAGGTGCCCGATGCAGAAGCAGTCATTGCTCATCCTTCATAAATGTCACTACGTCGCGATAAAAGATAGATCCGCAATTCACCAAAGCTAGCGGTTGCAAATGATGCCTGCGATCCGAGACAGGGAAGAATGCCTTGCCGCACGGTGTGAATGTGCGGCAAGGCAAACGGTTAGAAGCTGGCCCTCAGGCCGAATTGCATCTGCCTGGGAGTCGATCCCGAAGCAAGTCCGTTGATTACGCCAAAGCCGTTTGCTCCATAGGTCGTTCCCGGCAGGCCGTAGTTTTGAATGTTGAAGACATTGAAGAACTCCGCCCGGAATTGAAGCGTGGCCTTCTCGGCGAAGCTGACTCCCTTCATCAGAGAGAAGTCGACATTGTCAAAGGGCATTCCCGTAATGATTCCGCGTCCGGAATTACCCCACACATTCTTGATGGACTCAAAGGCATCGGTGTTGAATGCCTCTTTGAAGGTGGGGTGAGCGACCTTGACCTTCGCCCCTGCTTTAACGCTCGCTCTCGCGTACTTCTGTGTGCCGGTGTTACCGATGTTGGCAGGATCGGTAGCGTTATCGGGGAAGGAGAGCGGAGGGCCGGAGTGAGCCGAAAGGCTCGTGTTCGCCTGCCAGCCGCCAGCCAGATAGGAGGCAAAGCCATGATTGAGAAATGGCTTGCCCTTTCCGAAAGGCAACTCGTACAAGGCCCAGCCATAGACGATGTGAGCAATGCTATTCGCCGAGAGACCGTAGTTCTGGCTCAGGTCGTAGTAGTTCTGCACCTGCGAGCCGCCGGCCGGACCGTTCTCCGTGTTGTACATACCGCTGGCTCCGTTGTCGAGCGACTTGGACCAGGTGTACCCGGCGCCCAGCGCGAAGCCGTTGCTCATACGCTTCTCGATCTTCGCCTGCAGCGAGTTGTAGTTCGCCGTGCCGCGGTCGGTGATCATGATCTGCGAGCCTGCCCACGGGAATGGCCTGTGAACGCCGGCATCACCGGGCACAGCCGAGTTGTTCGAAAGGCCGGTCAGGGGCAACCGTCCGTTGACGCTTCCCACATACGCGATGGAGCCCACCAGGTTCGAGCGCATCTCCTTCTGGACCTCGACGTTCCACTGATGAGAGTAGTGATTCTTCATGTGCGGGTCGTAGTACCACCCGGATTGATGGAAGGGCTCTGCAAGCGCAGGCAGCGCATCCGTGTTGCTCAGCGTCGGTGTAATCTGCGCCATCGTCTGCAAGGGCAGATTCGGATTGTTGAAGACGATAGGAAGAGAGGCATTGGATGGCCATGCCAACAGCCGGTCGCGGACGGTTTGGATCGCGCCCTGCAGGTTGTCATAGACCATGCCATAGCCCGCTCTCAAAACCGTGGTCGAATCCACCTTGTAGGCCACTCCGAACCTGGGTCCGAAGTCCGTATAGACTCCGTCGGGACCGAGGTTGGGATTTGCCGCCGGAACTACGTGAGCCGCAAGAAGCGCATCGTTCTCAGGCGTGGTGTGGGGGATGCAAGGCGCAAAGATCCCCTTCGACACATCGCAGGGCGGCGGCAGCTTTCCGCCGGACACGATCCAGTTGCCCGTGTTGGGGTCCATCATGGCTGCGTTTCCGATCAGCAGGCGAGGCGACGATTCGCCGTCCCAGCGCAGACCGGCGTTGATGGTCAGGCGCGGGGTTACCTTCCAGGAGTCTTGGATATAGGCCGCGCTCGAGTAGACGCGCACGGCGTTATTCGGCTTCTGAAAACGCCCGTTGTGAGGCACTCCCAGAAGAGCCGAGGCGGCAGAAATACCGGTGGTGCTGGTATTCTGCGGGTCCGCCGTCTCCACCGCATCGAAGGTAAAGCTCGCGCCGCCAAACTGGTTTCCGGACTGCCCCTGCGTCATCTCCGGAATGATCTGCTGGAATCCAAACCGTATCTGGTGGTTGCCGCGAATCCACGTGATGTTCGCAGCATAGTTGAATGCGTGAGTGGTCGATCCGGCTGGGCCGCTTCCGCCTACTCCCGAATACCCGCCGTTGAGCCCAAAGCTCGTATGGCCATAGACCGACTCCACCCCGGGATAGCCGGAGGGCGCCGTGACGCCGATCGGCTTCGTCTCGGTCACCGCATTGAACCTGCCGCCATAGCCGACCCTGGCGTCCAGAATCAGAGTTGGCGAGAAGACATGCGTATAACCGCCTCCGTAGTTTCTGTTTGATGTCGAGCCGAAGTTTGCGAGATGGAATTTGCTGGGGGTTAGATTGGCACCGGACAGAAGACTGTAGCGGAACCACAGCATGTTCTTCGAGCCGAAGTTCTGATCGATGCGCCCGTTGTACTGGTTGGCGTTATCCGTGCCGACCGCATTGAGGAGCGTATTCGGCCCTCCCGGCGTCGTCGGAGTGAAGTTGGGCGTGTCGCCGTAATTTTTGAGAAAGGCCTGGGCGATCGGATCGATACGGCTTGCCGGGACGTGGTGGCCATCGCCCAGAAGCTGCCGGGTGTAGACCGTCGTGCCCGTGGTCGTAAAGGGGTCATAGAGGAGCGGCACAATCTTCTGCTTTGTGACCGGGTCCGTGGTGAGAACGGACGAATTGGTAAAGTCGCCGTCCAACTCTGCCGCCGTAGGCGAGACATACGTGGCACCCGCGGCCTTCGAGTATCTCCAGCCCTCATAGGCAAAGAAGAAGAAGGTCTTGTTCGTCCCGTTGTAGAGCTTGGGAATGATGACCGGGCCGCCGATGGTTCCGCCAAACTCGTTCTGACGGAAGGACGCGGGCGGTATCGGCTTATTGCCCTTGAAGTCCGTAAAAGGGTTGCGAGAGTCGAAGGCGTTGTTGCGCAGATACTCCCAGATGACCCCGTGATACTTGTTTGTGCCCGACTTCGTCACCATGTTGACAACGCCGCCCAGGACGCCGCCAAACTCGGCCACATCGTTGTGCGACTGCACCTTGAACTCCTGGATCGCGTCGACGATCGGAGGAATGTCATACGATCCGCCCATGGCTCCGGTGTTGATGATCCCGTCCAGAAAATAGACGTTCTCACGATTCCATTGGCCCTGCACGGAGGGAGAGATCAACTGGGCAGTCGGCAGGCCGGGCGCAGCCAATCCCGAACCATAGTTGAGCGATTTGGTCTGCGAGTAGTTCACCGCATTGACGCCGGGCGCCAGGGTCAGCAGCGACGTGAAGTTTCTTCCGTTGAGCGGCAGTTCGTTAACCGTGCGCTCCTCGACCACGGTACCCATCTCGGTCGAGGACGCCTGAAGCAGTTCAGCCGATGAGGAGACGTTGACCGTCTCGGACACCTGCCCGACCGGCATCTTGAAATCCTGGCTGGAGATCTGGTTGACGTCGAGCCGGAGTTCGGGGCTTGCCGCTGTCTGGAAACCGGTCTGCGACGCGGTGATCTTATAGTTCCCCGGCGGCAGAAGCGGGAAGAGATAGAATCCCTCGCCATTGGTGGTGGTCGTTCTGGTCAAACCGCTCTGCGAGTTGTCCAGGGTCACCTTCGCCCCGACCACAACGGCTCCGTTCTCGTCGGTAACGTGGCCGTTGAATTGACCGGTGGCCGTCTGTGCGTTCCCGCTTGCGCTGAACGCGAGCAGCAGAGCACAGAAGACAACGGCTCGGATCGAGGTGCGAAGCAGCCGGGTGAATCCGGACTGAGTGCTCTCGGAATGGGTGTTCTCGAACATATTCGCTCTCCAAAGGAAACTTTTCATCTTCGCTCCTTGAACTCGTCCCCGATATCTGGCGGTACGAGATTCGTCGATTCAGGATGTTTCATCGTGCTTCTGTGATCGCTGTGTTACCTGCTTCTACTGCCTTTGCTCAATCACCACGGAACTCTGTCGGAGGCTGGCGTTGCCGCATAAGATTTTTTGAGGTCCTGTCCTCGGAACGCCCAATGTATAGCGACCACAGAATTGGCTTGTCAAGAGAAAAATATCTTTATTTGATTTAGATATCAGTATATGATGTTTATGGAAGTTCAACTCAGTGAACACAGAGCTAAGTGCAGTCTTATGAATGATCTTGTCCGTTATCGTCCATTCATGGGAGACATCGATCAATAGTCCAATCCGAGTTCGAATGTCAATAAAATATTTGTATGTGAATATCTGTTTGTTATTTGATACTTTTTCAAGAGGGAATGCAGACCACCAGAGGTCCCATCCATGATGCAGAGGAACGCGCGAATCCTTTCCGTCCAGCGTCCAGGCCAGACCGGCAGGACAGCATTGGATGTTTCGCGGTACGGTGTCTTTACGGTCGGCCGACGCCGTCTTCTGATGCCCTAATTGCTATATGCCACTTCGTAATGCTCATCACGTTCCCACCGGCCCCATCGTAGTCGTCAAGTCGTGGCTGCCTGTCCTGCTCATCGGGGGCCTGTTTTTCTGGCCTTCGCCGGCCTTGGCCCAACCGCCGGCAAAGCGCTCCCATGCGGTCTCGGCGGCTGCGCTGCTGGATAAAGCGAAGGCCATGATTGTTGCCGACGATCCGCAGGGGGCGCTCTCGATTCTGCAGCAGGCCAAGCCTGACTCGTCGTCCGACAGCGACATTCACGCCATGAAGGGTGTCTGCCTGGCCATGCTGGCAAGACCCGTCGAGTCGGCGCGCGAGTTCGATCAGGCAATCGCGCTGCGCCCGAACTATGCCCCGACGTACTTCTCCTCCGGCCTGGCCTTCGCAACCTTCAACAATCTGGACCGCGCGCTCGACCGGCTTTCTACCGCTCTGCGCCTCGACCCGAAGCTGCCCGGCGTGCGCTTCAACTATGCGCTCGTGCTGGCTCGCGCCGGCCGCTTCGCCGAATCGGAGAAGCAGGTCGACCTGGAGCTCGCGGCCAATGGTCCGAAGGCAGGCAATGCGCTCGAACTTTGGCGACTGAAGGCCCGCGACGTCTACTACCAGAAGAAGTGGCCGGAGACGCTTACGGCCTATGGCAAGGTATTGGAACTTTCGCCCGGATCCGCCGAGGCATACTCCGCCATGGGCGAGGCCCTCTACTCGCTCAATCGTTCGCAGGAGAGTATGACGGCGCTCGAAAAGGCGGTGGCGCTC
The DNA here is from genome assembly GCA_001897435.1 of Acidobacteriales bacterium 59-55. GTDB lineage: Bacteria > Acidobacteriota > Terriglobia > Terriglobales > Acidobacteriaceae > Edaphobacter. Next base: position 623,591 of record MKSV01000003.1, read on the forward strand.
GACCCCGGAGACGGCGCGGCGCATGCGCTCATCGGGAAGCTCTACCAAAGCGAGAATCGGCAGGATGAGGCGATCGCGGAGTTCGAACTGGCACACCGACTGGTCCCCAAAGATCGCGAGGTCGTCTATCGTTTATTTCGGCTCTACAACAAAGCCGGGAATACAAGCGATGCTGCCCGCATCAAGAAGGACCTGGATGCCTTGATGGCAGCCAGCAGCGGACAGGCGGACAATGAGCGCAAGGCCGTCGCCCTGAACAACGATGGCATCGAGCTTGAGAGCAAGGGCAATGTCCTCGGCGCTCTCGATCGCTACGATCAGGCAGCGAAGGCCGACATCACCAACCCTCTCTTTCAGCGCAATGCAGCGCTTTTGCTCTGCAGGATGGGCAGGCCGCAGGAGGCCATTCGCAGGCTGGACGATATCCTCTCCATCGACGCGGATGATGCCCGGGCACTACAAATACTTGCGGTAGCGAATGAACTTGCCGCCGGTAACCTTGCAAAAAAGGATGCATTGCCGGCGGCCCAGCGTTCCAACTTCTAAAATCGTCAGGATCGGCCTGCCGGATAAAAGGACTTCTGATCGGAGCCGCGGATGCCATCGGCGGCGAGGGCGTGTTGAACCCACGCATCCCAGGTGAATCTCTCCTTCTCCTGCTGCCACCTGGCCTCCGGAAGCGCCTGCAGATCGGCCCAGGGAACGTTGGGGATGCCGGTGCCAAGCGCTCGAATTCCTCCCTCGCGGTCTTCCACGGCGTAGCCGTTATTGATGTGCGCTCCCGTAGCTTTGGCCCATGCGCTGATATGAGTCGTTCCCATTGCGTTGATCTTTGCCGCGGTCCAGTTGGGGAAGTGGAGCTGTTCCTGCAGCCAGAGAGCGGCCTGCCGCGTTACCCAGCTCGGACGATGGCCCACCCTGGCGAAGAAGCGGCTCTCGGGAAGATTGGCGCGAGTGCCGGTTAGAGCAGCTATTCGCATATTCAGATCCGCGAAGAACGGCTTGAAGTGATGCGGCCGGCCCACGAGGGCATCGACCGTGCCGTTGAGGATGAGGGTGGTTCCGCTGCGCTGATGCAGCGCGTAGAGTATCGCAGCCTTGTCCGGCAGAAAGCTGAGTGCGCGATAGGGTCCAGCCTGGCACATGATCTTGCTGCTGCGATCCCACGAGCCCATGTTGCCGTCGAGGTCGCCGCCGCCGGAGAGCACCAGCACGCGGATGCGCGGGTCGACCGCGCTCGCGATGGCCGAGATGAAAGAGCCCATCGAATAGCCGAGGACTGCGATGCGCGCGGCGTCCACATCGGGCCGCTGCGAGAGATAACTCACCGCCTGCATGACATCGGTGACCATCAGACCGCCCATGCGCTCCGGCGAATGCGGCCCCTTGATGACGCTGTCGTGCTCACGGGTCTCGGACTTCCTGTCGCTGTTGCGCTCGTCCTCGCCGATAGGATCGTAGGTAACGACGACCGCTCCGGCCCGCGCATAGAGGATGCCGGTGTAAAAGGCATACCACGAAGTCTTGTCGCCGCCGTGCCCATCGACCACCACCATGGCCGGAAGCTTCCCCTCGGAGTGCGCGGGCCGATAGACTATTGCGGGGATGCGCATGCCGAATCGCGTGCCATACGTCACCCGTTCGGCAATAACGCCTTCAGCCGGAGAGAACATGCCATAGCTCTTGGGCGCGAGCGTCGGCAGCGGATTGGAGATGAAGAGCGCCGACTTGATCTGCGTTCGCCATTGATCAAACTGCGCCGAAGTTGCCGGGCTCTTCACCGGCCCCGGCGTATTGAAAGGAAAATGAGGATCGGCAGGATTCGGGCGAGAAGAGAGGACCTGGGCCTGCAGTAACGGCGTCAACACAGCCAGCAGCAGGATGCAGGCGCGACGAAGCCATCGTGGGCCGGAGGTTCGCGCATTGTGACCGAAGGGCATACCTGAAATAAATCTAATCGAAATGATGAGTCAAGCGGCCAGCGTCGATTAAATCAGATCACCTCGACCGTATCGCGCAGCCTCAACTCTTCCTCCGATTGGGAGTACCCGCGGCTGAGAACATAGCGCGCCCGCTCCGCATCGAACTGCCCCTCCCATCGCGCAACGACGATGGTAGCAACCCCGTTGCCTATCAGGTTGGTGAGCGACCGCATCTCCGACATGAAGCGATCGACGCCGAGCAGCAGCGTGATTCCGGCGACGGGAATCGTGCCCAGCGCGGCAAGCGTAGCGGCAAGGGTGATGAAGCCTCCGCCCGTGACCGCCGCCGCGCCCTTGGAGTTCAGCATCAGGACGAACAGGACGAAGGCCTCCTGCCCCAGCGTCAGGTGGGTGTTGGTCGCCTGCGCGATGAACAGCGCCGCAATGGTGAGATAGATGGAAGTGCCGTCGAGATTGAACGAGTAGCCCGCGGGAACCACCAGCCCGGTGATCGTCTTCGAGCAGCCCAGGTTCTCGAGCTTGACCATGATTCCCGGCAGCGCCGTCTCGGAAGAAGAAGTGCCGAGGACGATCATCAGCTCCTCGCGGATATAGATCAGGAACCGCCAGAGATTGATCCCGTTGAAGTAACAAATCAGGCCGAGCACGATAGCGACGAAGCAGATGCTGGTGATGTAGACGCACAGCATCAGCTTGGCCAGCGAGAGCAGCGTGACCACGCCATATCTTCCCACCGTAAACGCCATCGCTCCAAAGGCCCCGACTGGAGCGGCTTCCATCACAATCGCAATAATTTTGAAGACGACATGCGAGAGCGAGTGAGCAAGATCGACCAAGCGCTTCTCCTTGTCCAGCGACGCCAGCGCGATGCCGCACAGGATCGCCAGCAGAAGTACCTGGAGAATCTCGCCGTTGGTAAACGCGCCGACAAAGGTCTCGGGAATGATGTTGAGAAGAAAGTCGGCGGCGCCGAGCTGGCTCCCCTGCGAGGCATACTTCGCCACCGCACTCGCATCGAGAGTCGCGGGATCGATGTTCATTCCCCGGCCCGGCTGAAGCGTCCGGGCAACCCCCATGCCGATCAGCAGCGCCAGCGCCGTCACCGCCTCGAAGTAGAAGAGTGCCTTCAGTCCCACGCGGCCCAGCTTGCGCGTGTCTCCCACGCTGGCAATGCCGACCACGACGCTCAGGAAGATGACGGGAGCGACCAGCATGCGGATCAGCTTGATGAAGCCGTCACCGAAAGGCTTGAGGTACTGCGCAAACTGGGGATAGAAGATGCCCGCGAGAATGCCGAGGACGATGCCGACCAGCACCCGGAAGTAGAGGGTGCGAAGGAAGGCATAGCGCTTTCGCGGCGGCGTCGTCGTCAAAGCAGTCTCCTCTTTTCCGGGGACGTATCGCGAGCGCCCGCGACGCCCCGAATTTCTGCCGTCATCACATACTACTTCGCGGACCTGTTCTCTGAATCGACGATCTTCACGACAAGATACGTGATCTGGCTGCCGGGAGCGAGAAGGAACTGATGGGGAACGCCTATGGGAATATGGATCACGTCTCCTGCCTTGACCTGCCTCGTGGTTCCGCCCTGAATACTGCTGCCCTGAATCTCGTGCGGCCGGTCCAGCTTCGGGTCGATGACCTGACCTCCATAAACGAGCGTTGCCTCTCCGCTTTGAATGACGAGAACATCGGCCTTGGTCTCATGCATCTCGACGCGCCCGCTCTTCTCCCGGTGCGAGATGGAGAGGATGTGGCTGCCGAAGTCGTCCTTGTGCGTGATGCCCTGAGGCGGAACTCCGCCGGTCCAGATGACGACAGATGCTTTAGCCGCCGTGGATGCGCCCGGCACAGCGAAGCCCCCTGACACAGCGAAGACAAATAAAAGCAAGAGATGGGACAGCATCGCGATACGCTCCATTAGCCGCTCGAGGAACCTCGAGCGAAAGATGCAGAATGCGCCACCGTCCCGTAAGGATCGGTGGCGGGCACGGCCAATTGCAGGTCAGGCTTTTACGACGACGTGCTTCTTAATATAGTCAGGGTCGATATCGAGCCCGAGGCCCGGCCCGGTCGGCACCTTGATGACACCCTCGTCGTTGCTGCGCAGCGTGGATGTCTCGCAGTGGTAGGGCAGGCTGTTGTTGAACTCCTTGAACTCGTGATACGGCCCGGAATTCGGGATCGCCGAGATGAAGTGCATCATGTAGACGTAGCCGAGGCCCGTGCTCGAGATGTGGGGGATGGTCAGCTTCCCCATGGCGTGGGCCATGCGCGCTACCCTCATGCAGCGAACCATGCCGCCGAAGTAGAACATATCCTGCTGCGTGATCGCCAGGCCGTTGTTGCCGATCAGCCAGCGGAAGTTGTGCGTGCTCGGCTCCTGCTCGCCGCCGGCGATGGGAATCTTCAGGGCATCGGCCACCTGTTTGGTCTCCTCGTACCAGTCGAACGGCACCGGCTCCTCGAAGAAGGCGTACTTGTACTCCTGCATCAGCTTGCCGATGGGGATAGCCTCGGCGACGTTGTAGGATCCATTGGCGTCGGCGGAGATATACATCTTGTCGCCGAACGTCTTGCGCGCCAGCGGAATCAGCTTTTCACTCCTCCCCGCAGGCGTTTCAGGATGGCTCATACGCCCGCCCAGCTTGAACTTGATGGCCTTTGCCTTCGAGATCTCGACGTCTCGCTTCAGGTGGTCGATCGTCTCTTCGGCTGTAATGTAGCGCTCGCCGTTCGCCTGGTAGACGGCGATGTTCGGGTTATAGATCTTGTCGCCGATCAACAGACCGATCGACTTGCCCGACATGCGCCCCAGCATATCGAGGATGGCGAATTCAATCGTAGCCAGAGGCACCCAGATCGCAAGTCCTGTCGCCTTGTAGTTCGACTGGTAGACCGTTACCTCTTCCAGCAGATCCTCGAGATCGAGCGCGTCTTTCCCCATGAAGAAGGGCTGCATTCGCTTCACGAAGATGGGATAGAGCGCCTGCATCTGCTGCGAGTTCGAGATGGAGATGCCCTCGGCGCCGTCCTTGGAGCGAACCCGGCAGAGGTAGCTCTTCTCATAGTGAAGCAGCTCTAGAGACTCAATGATGACGGGGCTTTTGAAGAACTCGCGCCGAAACACCGGCTGCTTGAGAATCTCGTCGAGTTTGGCATAGTTCGGGTTATCGCCAACTCGGCAGGGCTTACCCTGCGCCGCTGCCGGAAGGGCTGCGGCCGCACCGGCAGAGATTGCGGTCTTCAAAAGATTGCGACGACTCGTTTGCATGATGGATTCTCCAGGGATGGGTTTCTTAAGCTATGACGATGCCGGGCGAAAGATGGACGCAGCCCGGAGAGAAAGAAAGCACAGATCGCCAGATTGTTCCATCATAGAGACTGAAAGAAACAAGAAGGAGGATCGGCATGGCGAACGAACTGGACGGCAAGATAGCGGTTGTCACCGGGGCTGCACGCGGAATTGGACGAGCGATTGCGCTCGAACTGGCGGGGATGGGCGCGACCACGGCGCTTCTGGCCCGCGACAAGAGCGCATTGCAGGCGCTCGCCGAAGAGATTGCCGCATCCGGCGGACGAGCAGCTGCCTTTGCCTGCGACCTTACCGAATCCGCTGCATTGGAGAGGACGACGGCGGAGATTCTCAGCCGCTATAAGCGCTGCGACATCCTCGTCAACAATGCGGGCATCGGAGTCATGGGCAAGCCGCTGCATCAGACTTCGCCAACCGACTGGGAGCGCACCATGAAGACGAATCTGCGCGCGCCCTTCCTTCTGCTGCGCGCCTTCGCACCCTCCATGATCGAGAACGGCGGCGGCCACATCGTCAATATCTCGTCGCTCGCCGGAAAGAATCCGCTGCCCAACGGAGCCGTCTACGCGTCGTCGAAGTGGGGGCTGAATGGAATGATGATCTCCGCCGCCGAGGAGCTGCGCGCCCACAACGTGCGCGTCTCGATCGTCTCGCCCGGATCGGTGGCCACTCACTTCGGTGGATCGGGCGACGATCCCAGGGCGGCGCGCAAGATTCAGCCGACGGACATTGCTCGCGTGGTCCGTATGCTTGTGACCCAGGAGCCGCAGTGTTTCATCAGCGAAGTGCTGGTGCGGCCGACCACAAAATAGTCACAAGCGGGCTAGAATGACTTCAATATTTCTGTGAGGCAACGGAACAGGTCACGTAGCATCGCATCTCACTCGTAACGCAGGAGCGACTATGACGAATTTCAAAGCATTGATGATCGCCGTACTCATGATCTGCACCGCCGGAGCGTTCGCACAGGCCCCGGCTGCGCCGACGCAGAGCAAGCCCGGCCTGACGCTGACCACCTCGGCCTTCGAGGACGGCGGCATCATCCCGAACAAGTACACCATGGCCGCCGAGGGCACAGCCGTCTCGCCGAAGCTGTCGTGGGACCATGTGCCCGACGGCACCGTCAGCTTCGCGCTGATCCTGCATGACCCGGACACCTCGCTGGCGAAGAGCACCAACGAAGTCCTGCACTGGATGATCTTCAACATCCCCGGAACCGCGCGCGAGCTTCCCGAGGGCGTGCCCGCGCAGGCGACCCTGCCCGACGGCTCGATCCAGGCGCTGAACACAAGGAAGGGAGTCGGCTACATGGGAATGGGAGCGAGAGCGCCCGGCCCCTATCATCACTACACCTTCGAACTGTTCGCGCTCGACACCAAGCTGGACCTCGGCCCCGACGCCACGCAGGCCGACGTGATGAAGGCGATGAATGGGCACATTCTGATGAAGGGCGTGCTTGTAGGCCGCTTCCACCGTCCATAAAAACAGCGCAAGACCCTTCCGGTTTGCCTCGACCGGGAGGGCTTTGCGTCTTCTACTCGGCTGCGTCCAATGTTTTTTTGGGGTCGACGAAGAGCCACGCCACCGCGCCCATCAGCGCCAGTGCCGCCGAGATGCGGAAGGATGCGCTCCACCCCATCCGCGTAGCCACCACCGGCGTCAGCGAGGCTGTCACCGCGCCGCCAAGTTGCGCGCCCATATTCATCATTCCGGACATGACGCCAGACTGCCGACCGGCGATATCCGCGCTCACCGACCAGTAGGAGCTCTGTGCGAGGTACAACACGCCCGCACCCGCCGCCAGCATCACGCTGGCCAGTTGCGCGCTCGCGACCGTCGGCCCAAACCAGAGCAGGACTCCCGCCAACGCGAGGGACACGACCCCGACGCCGCACCTGCCCCAACGCAGCCCGTACCTGCGTGAGATCCAGTCGTTAGCCATGCCGCCCGTGGGAGAAGCGATGGTCATGCCGAGAAACGGCAGCATGGCGTAGAGTGCGCTCGACTTCAGGTCCAGCCCCCGTGCCTCTGCCAGGTAGATATAGAACCAGGCAAAGAAGATCCACGCCACATAGCCGAAGGAGAAGTAGCTGAGGGTCAGCGCCAGCACCTCCCTGCTTTTGAAGAGCCGCGCCCAGGCGATCGACGGAGCATGGGCTTTGCCGAGAGCCGTCTCAGGCTCGCTTCGGCTGATCGTGATCCCCTGCTGAATATGAGCAAGCTCCGCAGGGGAGACCATCGGGTGCTCTTCCGGCGTGTCGCGCGCAATCAGGTACCAGACCAGTCCCGCGACAACGCCGACGACCGCGCTGAACCAGAACGAGGCACGCCAGCCGTGGTGCACAATGATCCAGGTGAGCAGCGGAGGAGTCAGCCCCGCGCCCGCGCCGACCCCGGCAAAGATCCATCCATTGGCCCTGCCCCGTTCCTCGACCGGGATCCAGCGGGCCACCAGTTGGTTCGACGCCGGATAGATGACCGCCTCTCCCACGCCCAGCGAAAAGCGGATTGCGATCAGCAGCGCCAGAGCTCCGCCGATCTTCGGCGAGATGGCCGCCGTCATCGCCGTAAAGACGCCCCACCACAGCACGCCAAACGTCAGCACGCGGCGCGGACCAAAGCGTGTTGCCAGCCAACCGGCGACAATCTGCGAGACGCAGTAGCCGATCAGAAACGCGCTGAAGATCCAGCCCAGGCGTACGTTGCCCAGCCCGAACTCCTCACTGATCTGCGCGCCCGCAATCGAGATATTGGTGCGATCCAGATACGCGACCGCGCTCAGCACAAACAGCCAGAAGACGAGCAGGGACCGCACCTGCAACTTACCCGGAAAGGCCATCAATCACAACCTCGGTCTTCTTTAAACTTCGCCATGCATCGCCGTTCTCCAGTCTGCCGTTTGTCCACATTCGCGATCAGCCACTTTACCAGTTCGTGATCGATCCGTCCGGACGGAAGTAGGTTTGTGCGCGGGCCGTCACCGGCTCGGTAATCTCGGCAACCTGCTTGAGATGCTTGAAGTCCAGCTCGACGCCCAGTCCAGGCCGCTCGTTGGGATAGAGTTTTCCGTCCTTGAAGTCCAGGCAGACCGGCAGATGCTGCAGCGTGCGGCCCTGGTAGTTGTATTCCATCAGCACCGGCCCCGAGAAGGTGCCGAGGCAGTTGACCAGCGCCGCCGTTGCAATCGGCCCGGTAAAGTGCGGAACGATGCCGACGAAGTGCGTCTCGCAGATAGCGGCGATCTTCATCATCTCGGTGATGCCGCCGACATTAGGCAGCGTAGCGCGAACGAAGTCGATGTCGTGATCTTCGACCAGTTTGTTGAAGTCCCACCGGTTGCCCCACTCCTCGCCCGCCGCCAGGGGAACGTTGACCTTCTGGCGCAGAATCGGCAGATCCTGCTGGAAGGCCTCCGCGCGAACCGGATCTTCGACGAAGAACGGCGCAAGATCCTCGATCAGGTTGCAGCCGCGGATGGCCTCGGAGAGGTCGAAGCGCTGGTGGAAGTCGATCACCCAGTCGCCATCTTTGCCGACTCCTTCCCTCACCTGGGCGCACTCGTCGCGCAGACGGTTGAGCCGCTCGCTGGTGTTGAACGTGGTGTTTGCCGGAAGATCCACGGCGCCGAAGCGGAAGGCGCGATAGCCGGCCGCAATGGTGAGCCGAGCGCGATCCTTGATGTCCATGCCGCGAGTGATGCCCGGAATGATGCCGGCGGTGTTATAGCACTCGCAATACTTGCGGACCATGCCGCCCAGCAACTCGTGCACGGGCAGCTTCTGCACCTTCCCTTTGATGTCCCACAGCGCCAGGTCAAGCGCGCCGATGGCATCGGTCTTCTCCCGGCCCGCCGGATAGAAGAACGCCCGGTTCATGTCCTGCCAGAGGTGCTCTATATATTGAGGGTCGCGTCCGATCAGCCTTCCGGCGGACTGCGAGAGCGTATCGATGGCTCCGCCCTCGCCAACGCCCGTGATTCCGGCGTCGGTCTCGATGGTAACCACCATGTCGCTCTGGTTGAACAGGGGATTCGGATTCGGCGGCTGGTAGGCGCGTACCCGCGTGATCTTCATCTTGGGAAGCGAGGCGAGTGCAGGCAGTGAGCTCGTTGCGCCTGCGACCGCGGCAGTTGCCAGTGATTTGAGAAAGTCCCGTCTCTTCATAGCTTCAGTCTCCGTTTCAGCTTTTTGATAATCCCGTTTCGTATTCTTTGAAAATCCCGCTGCACGCTCTTACCGCCCTGCTTCCAAATCCTTTACCCTGCCCGGCACACCCGCACCGCAGTCACAAGCGCCTCCGCCTTGGCGGCGACGGTACGCGCATTGTCGCCGGGCCTGTAGATGGACGAGCCGACACCGAAGCCTCCCGCTCCCGCCGCCGTCCACGTCGCGATCTCTCGCGGCCCCACTCCGCCCACCGGCATGACGATGGCGTCGGCGGGCAGCACGGCTCGCAATGCCTTCAGCATCGGCGGCCTCAGAACCTCCGCCGGAAAAAGCTTGATCGCATCCGCGCCCGCATCGAGCAGGGCGAAGGCCTCGGTCGGATTGAAGAAGCCGGGGACGGCGATCAATCCCGCCGCCTTGGCCGCGCGCACAATCGCCGTATTCGCATGAGGCGTCACAATCAGCCGCCCTCCCGCGCCGGCGACCTCGGCTACCTGCGACACTTTGGTCAGGGTTCCCGCGCCGACAAGGATGCGGTCGCCAAAGCGCCGCGCCAGGATCGAGATGCTCTCGAAGGGCTGCGGCGAATTGAGGGGCACCTCGATGATCGAGACCCCGGCGTCTTCGAGCGCAGCTCCAATCGACTCCACCTCCGCCGGCTGAACGCCGCGCAGAATCGCGATCAGCGGGCAGCGTTCCAGCAGTGTCCTTAGCTCCACGTCAGCCTCCTTGCAATTGCGGCCAGCCCACGCGCCGCCGCGTCCTCGTCCTCGATCGTCGCGGAGCCTCCGCAGGCCTCGATCGCCTGAGCATAGAGCGTGCACAGCGGAGCCGCGCCGACAAGATGAACCGTGCCGCTCGAAGGAATCGCAGCCCGCACCTCGTGGCCGATCAACAGACCGGAGAGGTACGAAGCCGAGTCGTCCTCGCTGAGTTGTTCCATCAGCGTGAGCGTCCGCACACCGAAGAGATGGTGCAGCAGCCCGCCCGACTCCGCCGACCGCGCGATTCCGCGCCGAAACGCCGCTTCATCGACGGCGCGGCCCTTCGTCATCGTGCGCTCCAGAATTGTATTTCTGCTCAGCGCGCCGTACAGTTCGCCGGTCATGCAGGTGACGAAGTTCACGATCTTGCCATCGCTCAGGTGAATCCACTTGGAATGCGTTCCCGGAAAACATACCAGACCCGCCCCTCCGCATGCGTCCAGGATCCCCATCGCCTCGGTCTCTTCGCCTCGCATCACCTCAGGCACACCATCGAAATCCGTTCCGGCGACTCCGGGAACGAGCCGCACGTCAGCCCCCGCAAACGGCACCTCCATCACCGAACCGGCGAGATCGTCGATCCCTACGGGACAGGGAAGATACGGGGCCTCCATCCATCCCTCACGGCTGCCGATCATTCCGCAGAGCAGGATGTGCCTCTCCCCCTCAGCCAGCCAGTCTTCGACCTCTGTGCGCAGCGTCTCGTTGAAATGTCCGCTCTCGACGCGAAGGATACCTTTAGGCAGAAAGCGCCTCGCTAAGATATTCCCATCGGCATCGAGCTTGAACGTGCGAAAGTTACTGGTACCCCAATCAACGGCAATCAAAGCTTTGGCTCCTGGGATTCGTTGGACAAACTCATCTATTCTGGCGGCGGATACGATCCCAGCAGAGGATGCGCCACGGGCCCGCTGATTCCCCGTGGTGCATCCATGGTTATGGTTGAGCAAGGACGCCGCTTAGCGTGCCGCATAGTCCTTGCTCTCCTTATTGCCCGAGTTATAGACCGTGAAGCTGCCCTTCGGGCTGGCAGTCAAAAGGATATAGTGCCCCTGGTCCGTCTCCCCCTGGGGATTGGCAATATATTGGGCCGCCGTATTGCGCTCCGGTCCGCCGCTCTCGGAATAATGGAGCTGCCACAGGGTTTCGAGACCCGGCGCCTGGCGCACTGTGTCGAGCACCTCCGGCTGCCCTCCCTTGGTCGGCGCATTGTTCATGATCGCGACCCTGGCCTGAATGCCGTCGACCAGCGCATGGCTGGAGCTGGGCCTGAAGCCGTGATGCGAGACGACGAGGATATCGACCTTGCCCAGCCGGTTCACCGGGCACATGAAGTCCCTCTCCTTGTCCCAGGTCAGATCGCCCAGGTCAAGAATCTTCAGCTTGCCGAAATTAATCATCACGCCCAGCGAATGCGCATTCTCGCTGCGATCCATCGGCTTGTGGTCATCGATCTTGCAGTACTCGTTAGTCGCGCCGCCGCCCGGCAGGTTGTGGTCGATCACCTTACCGTCGCTGCTGATGACGGTGACCTTCATGCCGGTAATGGGCAGCACCTGGCCCGGCGTCGCAACGATGTGCTTGTACTTGCCCGTCGCCAGAACCTTCTGGTAGTCGTTCCAGACCTTCTCCGTCGGTCCGCCCGGCTTGGTGTCGCGGTTGGGACCATGATCGACAAACGTTCCGATCGGAAAACGCTCGGCCAGTTGCGGAACACCGCCGCTGTGGTCGTCGTGATAATGCGTCAGCAGAACGTAGTCGATCTTGCTGATACCCGCCTTTTTAGCGGCGGCAACGATCCGGTCGGCGTCCCGGCCCTCATGGTCCGGCCATCCGGTATCGATCAGCAGGGACTGCCCTGTCGGCGTCACGAAAAGCGTGGACTGCCCGCCCTCCACGTCGATGAAGTAGACCTGGAGCGCCTTTTTGGCCGCCCGGGCCTGCGAGGGCATGCAAGCCGCTGCAAATCCAAAGGCGAGAACCAGCAGGGAGGAGATCCACCGGCGTTTACGAATTTCTGTGCGAAGAGTCATCATCATTCCTTATAGATCCATTGGGCGTTCAAAGTGCGCCCGTTGTGTTTGCCGGGATGAAGCGGCTGCCGCCGGAGAACCTGCGCTCCCCGGCGGAGCCGTTGCCTAGAACTGGAACCGGAGCGACGCCTGCATGTTGCGCGGGTTGCCGACGACCGACGTGATCTGGCCTACCTGCGCGTTGCCGACGCTTGCATTCGGATATCCGAACTGCGGGTGATTGAGGGTGTTGAACGTCTCCAGGCGGAACTCGAAGAAAGCCTGGTCGTGAACCGGGAAGCTCTTGAAGATCGATGCGTCCCAGTTCGTTCGTCCCGGCCCGACCAGCGAGTTGCGGCCGGCATTGCCGTAGGTGAAGGGCTTCGGATTTTTGAACGCCGACTCATTAAACCAATGGTCGAGAGTCTTCGGATATGAGACCGTTCCCACGCGATCCGGACGGCTCCCGGTTCCGTTGGTCGTCGACGTCTGCAGAACAGGCGAGAACCACAGGCCACTCTGCGTGAACAGGATTCCGTTCGTCTGCCATCCTCCAACCACCAGGTTAGCCAGCCCTCCGTGATCGAGGAACCTCTTACCCTTGCCAAACGGAAGCGCCCACAGATAGCTCACAGTGAGACGGTGGCGCATATCGATTGCCGAATTGCTGAACTCCGCGGCCATATTCCGCGAGTCCTGCGGCGAGGGCCCAAGCGCGCCTCCGCCAAATTCCAGCGGCACGTTGTCGAGAGCGTGAGACCACGTGTAACCCAGCAGCACGCTCACCCCATGGTTGAAGCGTTTGTCCGCCGTCACCTGGAGCGCGTAGTACTGGCTGATGCCGCCGGTCGCGAAGTAGTTCACGGTGCTCACGTCCGGGTTGATCGCATACAGGGGACGCCGCGTATTGACCGCCGTCGGGCCGGGGATCGGCTGATTGGCGTCGTAGGGGCTGTAGAGGCGGCGACCCAGGTTGCCGACTCCGGCCACCTTCAGGACCATCTCCCAGGGCACGATCTCATGCTCGCCTACCAGGTTGAACTGCTCTGCATACGAAGGCCGGAAGTTTGGATCGACCGCCGTCTGCACACCGCTCGGATGGTCCGCCAGCGAGAAGTCGACCGGCGGCAGCGGCGCGAAGCCCTGGCTCACGATCGGGCCCGGCGTGAGGTCTCCGGGCGTGGTCTGTAGCGACAGGCCGAAGGGGATATTGCGGGCCATGCGCATCGTTCCCGCCTCGCTGCCTGACGCGTTGTAGAAGATGCCGAATCCGCCATGAATCGTGGTGTGCGGAAACGCCTGGTAGGCAAAGCCGAAACGCGGGCCGAAGTTCTTCCAGTACCGCTTCACACCGGCGGTCAGGCCGACCCCGTTCCTGCCCGCGATGTCCATCTTGCCGGTCTGGATATTGAAGTTCGACCAGCGGTCCTGCGACTCGCTCGGCGGGCTGAAGTAGTCCCAGCGCATGCCGTAGTTCAAGGTCAGCTTCTTGGTGACCCTCCAGTCATCGGCGATGTAAGTTCCGAGTTCGTTCAGCCGAATTCCGGGGAAGGCGAAGTTGTAGTCGTGCCCGGCAAGAGTAGGATAACCCAGCATGAAGCTCGCCAGACTATCGCCGCCCGTTCCGCCAGGGCCCTTTGAATTCGTCAGGCCGGGAGAGAAATTGAAGCGTCCGTTGCCCATGTTGGTCTGATAGATGGTCAACTGACGGCGGCGGAAGTCGATACCCAGCTTCAGCGTGTGCGTCCCTCTCGTCCAGGTCAGGTTGTCCAACTCCTCGAACGTGTTCTCGCGGCGATAGATGGGCAGCGAGCGCGTCTGCCCGATGCCGAGATATCCACTGGGCGAAAAGATGGGAAGATTCTGCTCGCGCGGGGTCACGTTGGAGTTGGGAACGCCGAGCTTGTTGCCAAGCTGCGCGCCGGGCGCATAGTCGGACGGCGCATAATCCATCTTGTAGCGGTTGAAGCCCACCCGGAGATCGTTGACCACCGTCGGCGAGACAATCCTGACATAGCTCGCCACAAAGTGCTGTGCGGGCTGATAGGACGTTCCGGCAAACGATGCCTCGTCGCTCAGATTCACCGGCTTATCCAATCCGGCGATGGTCGTCGCCGGGTAGGTGTTCGGCGCCGTCGTTTGCGTGTTCTGGATTGCATAACGCGCAAAGACCATGTCCTTCGGCGAGATCTGGTGGTCGATGCGGATGTCGCCCTGGTTCCAACTCTGGGTCTGTACCCGGTTCGACGAGTAGTTCTTGAACCGGCCGGGGGCGGTCGGCAGCGGGTAGGCGTTGATCATCTTCATGGCAATAGGATCGCGGCGGTCCACTGGGATCTGGCTGCCGGCGAACTGATCGCGAATGAAGCCGTTTCCCGCGGAATTCATGCGCGTCGTCAGCGGATCATAGATCGGGCCTACCTCGCTGAAGTCGCCCTCGCGCTCGCGCAGCGTTGGAACGTTGCCCAGAACGAACATTTGTGTGCTGCTGCGAAAGGCCTCGTAGTCCATGAAGAAAAAGGTCCGATTCTTGCCGTTGTAGATCTTCGGCAGCACCACCGGCCCCCCCAGCGATCCGCCGAACTGGTTCAGACGGAAGGCCGGAAACGCTGTGCCCTTCGTGTTGAAGTAAGAGCGCGCATCGACGGCCGAGTTCCGCAGATACTCGAACAGGCTGCCGTGCAACTGATTGGTTCCCGACTTGGTGATGACGTCGACCACCGCGCCGGAGTTGCGCCCCACGTCGGCGCTGTACATGTTCGTCTGGATCTTGAACTCCCGCACTGCCTCGACCGCCGGCCGCAACACGATCGACAGCGTCAACCGCTCGTTGTTGTCGATGCCGTCGTAGAGGAAGTTGTTGTCGCCCTCGCGGTTGCCGTTCGAAAAGATGTTTGAGGCCGGGCGGCGATCGTCCGGGCGTGTTCCGCCCATGATGGTTCCCGATGCGGACGAGCCCACGCCGTTGACACCGGGACTGAGCGTCGCCAGTTGCACGAAGTTTCTGCCGTTCAGCGGCAGCTCGTTCACCAGCTTCTCATTGACCACCGTTCCCAGCGACGAGGACTGCGCCTGCAGCAGGGGCGCGGTGCCGGTCACTTCGACCGTCTCCGAAGCCTGCCCGACCTCGAGCGTCAGGTTGACCGTGGCCTGCTGGCTGATCTGAAGGCTGACGCCGCTGTGCACCAGCGTGCGAAAACCCGGCGCATCCACCGTGACTGTGTAGTCACCCGGGGGAAGCGCGGGAATCACATACTCTCCGCTCTTTCCGCTCACCGTGCCGTGAACCGTATTGGTCGCAATGCGAGTTGCCGTAACCTTCGCTCCGGGGACAACCGCGCCGGAGGCGTCCATCACAGTGCCGTTCAACTCCGCGGACGTAAGCTGCGCAGGGCATTGCGAGCAAGCCAGCAACAGCGTCGCTACGAGACAAAAAGCCTTGGACCAGCGAATCGCTCGAATCATTTTTTTCTCAGCCACTGAACCACCTCCATAAAATTGGTGAAAGAACCTATATCACCAGGAATTAACAAAATGCAACTTTTTTTGAATTTTGTTTCAAAAAAATAATTTCTATGGAGGATTGCAGATATATATTCCATTATTGTCGAGATTGCGTCACCGGTTTCGTGATCGTCACGGGCAATGCCGATTAAGTCCGCTATTATTAATGCGACACCGTTCAGTTCCGCTTTCCCAAAAGGTTCCGTGCTCCCTATGCCGAAGATCAAGACCGCCCACCTGGTTAAAACTGAGACCGCCCAGGAAACCCCTGTCCGGGAAGCGAAGCCGAAGCGCCTCGCCAAGAGCGGCAAAGATGCCCAGGAGCGCGATCAGTACTTCTCCCGCTCAGTTGGTAAAGCATTGGAGGTGTTGGAGTTCCTGCAAGCTGAGCTCACCCCGATGACGATGAACGAGGTAGCCCAGCGCGCCCAGCTCTCGAAGACCTCCGCCTTCCGACTGCTGCGCACACTCGAAACCATCGGCTGCGTCACAGTCGATGGCCGCGGCCAGTACAAGCTCGCCTCGGGAATCCATGCCGTCACCCCGACGCAGTGGCTGGGCAAGCTGCTCCGCGTCGGCATGCCCCATCTCCAGGCCCTTAGCCGCGAGCTTGGCGAGACCGTAAGCCTGGCCGCGCTGTTCGACAACCGCGTCGAGGTCATCGCCGTCGTCGAAAGCTCTCACGTCATCCGCATGAGCAACGTGGTCGGCCACATCCTGCCCCCCAACGCCAGCTCGCTCGGGAAGGTCATCACCGCGTTTCAGCCGCTCGAACAGCGGGAAAAGCTGCTGCGCAGCTTCGGCATCTACCTCTTCACCAAGTACACCATCACCGATCAGAAGGACCTCAACCGCGAGTTCGACACCGTGCGCAAACAGCAGTTCGCCATCGACCGCGAAGAGTGCGCCTACGATGGCGTCTGCTTCAGCGTCCCCATCTTCAGCGCCAACGGACAGGTCTCTGCGGCCATCAGCTCGTCGATCCCCAAGACCCGCGTGCGCGACGCCGAGCACGAGAAAGAGATCATCGCCGCCGCTCGCGCCACCGCCGAGCAACTGGCTCTCGATCTGCAAAGCGCCTGAGAAGCTCTCTCAAAGCTCTAAAATTCAGTACGTCGCCCGTCCGCCGCTCACGTCGTAGCACTGCGCCGTGACGAAGGAGCAGTCCGGGCTCGCCAGAAAGTGAACCACCGCTGCGACCTCTTCGGTCGTTCCCGTCCGCTTCATCGGAATCCGGTCTGTCATGTAGCCCACCTCGACCGGCGTCAACTGGTCGAGAATGCGCGTCTTGATGACCGACGGAGCGACGGCGTTCACGCAGATTCCCTCGGTCGCCAACTCCTTGCCCAGCGACTTCGTGAACGCGATCACCGCGCCCTTGGTGGCCGAGTACGGCGACATGCTGGGATTGCCCTCTTTCCCTGCAATCGACGCCAAGTTGACGATGCGGCCATAGCCCCGCCGGCGCATATACGGCACCGTCGCGCGGCAGAAATTGAAGACTCCGGTCAGGTTGACGGCGATATTCCTTTGCCAGTTCTGATCGGTCTGCTCCCACACCGGAGCCGGCGGCCCCGCAATGCCCGCGTTGTTGACGAGGATATCGACCCGGCCTGCGCGCTCCATCACCGCATTCACCACGCGAGCTACGGAGTCCGCGTCGGAGACGTCGGCCTCAAGCGCAAACGAGCCGCCGCCGATCGAGGCCGCCACCCGTTCGCCGCCCGCGAGGTCCAGATCGACGATGACCGGCGTTGCGCCTGCCCGCGCCAGCCGTCGCGCCACTGCTTCTCCGATCCCGGTCGTTGCACCGGTGACGATGGCCACCTGGCCGTCCAGTCGAAACATGTTTGCGCCATTGCCTTCTGCGTGGCTGCCTTCTGCATGGTTGTCCGTAGGGTTCGCTGCCATTTCGTCGTCTTTCCTCCGATCGCTCTCTTCAGAATGCACTCTGTCCTGCACAATCTCCAAACCATACCTGAACTTGTTTAGCAATGCACAATATAGAAATTCAGTTTCATTTTTTTTAAAATAATTCAATTTACACTTGACGGTCTCGATTCCGAACTATACCCTTGGGCGGCAAATGAGAAGACGGTCTCCGTCTCGACCGGCATCGACGCAACCCGGCCAGTCCCCGCACTGGCCGCTCACCCGATTTTCAAACGCGGCCCGGCACTGAAGGGCTGAAATTTCATTCGAGGGAACCATGACCATGCAACGCACCTGCCTGCTTCTCGGCCTTTTCTCCATCGCTTCCGTTGTCGCTCCGCTCGTGGCGCAGCGGCCCTACACCGCCGCGGACAAGCAGCACGACCGCAGCCTCTTCGTCTCCGATGCGGCGGTGCCGCCGACGCTGGCGCAGCGCATCGGGCACACCGATCCCAGCAAGTACCACCGCAGCCGTTCCCACAACAGCGCCGGGGACATGGCCTGCGAGCTGCTGGTTCCGCCCACCGCGATGGACGTTAACCTCAACTTCATGCACCGCTGCCAGATCATGCCCGGCGGCGGCGTCGGCCACCACTTCCATAACAACACCGAAGAGATGTTCATCATCTTCGACGGCCAGGCCGAGTTCACCATCGACGGCCGCACCTCGGTGCTCAAGGGAACCGTGGGCGCGCCCGTCCGCATGGGCCACTCGCACGCCATCTACAACCCATCCGACAAGCCGGTCGAGTTCATGAACATCAACGTCGGCGCGGTCAAGGGCCACTATGACGCCTTCAACCTGAACGATCCGCGCATCGGCGTGACGAAAGATCCCATTCCGGTCTTCATGACCATGCAGCTCGATCGCTCGACGCTGACTCCGATCGAGAACTACCACGGCGGCAAAGGCACCGTGCGCTACCGGCGCGCGCTCGACTCCGACGTCTTCCTCACCAACTGGGCCTATGTCGACCATCTGCTCATCCCGCCCGGAGCCTCCGACGGCCTGCACCGGCACAAGGGTGTCGAAGAGATCTACTATGTGCTCAACGGCGACGGCCAGGTCCAGGTCAACGACGAGACCGCTGAGATTCACAAGGGCGACGGCGTGCCCATCCGCTTCAATGAGGCGCACTCATTCACCAACAACGGAAAGGCCGATCTCGAACTGATGATCGTCGGCATCTCCGCCCAGAAGAACGTGCTCGATACCGAGCTGGGCGCGATTCCGAAGCGCCCTTAGCTCCCGGCAACGCCTCTCCGGCGGATTGTCCCAGGAGAGGCGTATCGTCATTCAGCAAACAGATCAAGAGAGGGACTTCATGGCAAAAGCAAAGGTAATCGACACACATGCCCATCTGGGAGAGTGTTGCGTCTTCGGGTTGTTGAGCACGGAAGAAGATATGATGCGCCGCATGGACGAGAACGGCGTGGACGCCACCATCGTTCAGCCCTATCCCGGCGCCAAGGAGGCGGCCAAGACGCACGACGCCATCGCCGAGCTGTGCGCCAAGCATCCCGGCCGCTTCTTCGGCCTGGCCAGCCTCAGCCCGCACGGCGATCACGACGCCTATCGCCGCGAGGCCGAGCGCTGCATCAAGGACCTGAACTTCGTCGGCATCAAGCTGCACACCATCGGCCACGGCGTTAATCCGCTCTCGGACGACGGCGACTTCGTCTTCGCCACCGCCCACGATCTCGGCGTTCCCGCCATGGTCCACACCGGCGCGGGCGTCCCCTTCGCACTGCCCGCGCTCTGCATCCCGGCGGCAAAGAAGTATCCCGGCCTCAATATCATCCTCGCTCATGCCGGGATGGCGGTCTTTACCGCCGAGGCCCAGGTCGCAGCCTCGGTCTGCGGCAATCTCTACCTCGAAACCTCCTGGTGCATCGGCGAGGACATCCGCTGGATGATCTCGACCATCGGCCCGGATCGCGTCATGATGGGCGCCGACCTGCCCAGCAATGTTCCCGTCGAAGTCGCCAAGTATCGCTCGCTCGACCTCGCTCCAGAGGTCTACGACCGGGTCATGGGCGGCACCGCGCTCGAAATCTTCAAACTCAAGTGGTGAGGTGAACCATGTTTGTGCTGCATGTTGAATTGAAGGTCAAGACGGGGCTGCAACAAGCTCTCGAAAATACCTACCGCGAAGTCTTTGTCCCTGCGATCTCGCCCCAGCCGGGATTCCAATCGGCCAACCTGCTCCGTCCCGTCGAGGATGGAGCAGACTACCGCCTCACGCTTGTCTTCGACAACCAGTCGCTGCAACAGGCGTGGGTAGCGACCGACGTCCATCAGCAGGTGTGGCCGCAGGTCGAGAGCCAGTGCGTGGGGTTCTCCGCCATCGGCTACAACACGGTTTAAAGCCTGACGCAGGCTCACGTCATTTCAGGTCCGAGAGTGCCGTTTTTCTGAGGAAAAGCGGCCTCAGTGTCAGGGTGCCTGGAAACACGCAAGGCGAAATCGCTCTCGCCGCCGCATTTAAACCATCCAGCGAGATGCCCGCCGATTGCCCAGGAGAAATCGCCGCTCGCTTCTCGCCGCTGAACCAGTTACGATGTGAAGCCGAGTGCAAGGAGTCCTATGGACCGCAGTGTTCCCCAGTATGTCGACCGTTCTGTTCCTGTCCCTCTTGGCAATCGCGTGCCGTGGTACAAGAGCACCTTCCCCACCTACGCCGGAATCTTCCTCTGGGTCGGCTTCTATCTGAAGCTTGCAGAACCGACCCTCACCTTCGCTTCGGTCAGCACCTGCCTCTGGGGGCTGCTGGTCGCCGGAATTCTCTGCTTTGCCCTCTACTACTACGTGCCCGCGATGCTGGGCATGAAGACGGGCCAGCCTCTCTATGTGGTTGGCACCTCCACCTTCGGAACCACGGGCGGCTATCTCATCCCCGGCCTGATGATGGGCTTCCTGCAGGTGGGCTGGGTCGCGGTCATCGGCGCGGTCGCCGCGGACTTCATCATGAAGGGCCTCGGCCAGACCTCGCGGACCTTGTTCAGCGTCATCGCTGTGGTCTGGATCTATAGCCTGGGATGGGTCGCCATCAAGGGCATCCATCACGTCGCCCGGGTCGCGAAGTTCCTCAACTGGGTTCCGCTCATCATGGTCATCATCGTCTTCTGGGCGAACCGCGGCGGCATCTCGCACTATCAGACCCCGCACTCCGATGAGATGACCGGCTTCCTCAACGTCCTCACCGTCGTCATCGGCTACTTCGCCACCGCCGGTGCAGCGGGCGCGGACTTCGGCATGAACAATGCCAACCGCAAGGACGTCGTCCTCGGCGGCGTCTTCGGCATCGTCGTCGGCGTGCTGATCGCGGGCGGCCTCCCGATCCTTGCCGTGGCCGGCTATCTGGGCAACGGCGGCCAGGGCTACGACTACTCGGCAGCCATCGCCAGCATCGGCGCTCTCGCCCCGATCATGTTCTTCCTCTTCGCCGCGGCATCGCTGGTACCTAGTTGCTTCTCGTCCTTCATCGCGTCGAACAGCTTCAGCACCATGCTGCCGAAGGTTCCACGCACCGTCTCCACGCTGGCCGCGCTGACGCTCAGCGTCATCCTCGCCGTCACGGGCGTCGCCAGCAATCTGGTCGGCTTCTTCAGCATCGTGGGCGCATCGTTCGGCCCGATCTGCGGCGCGATGATGGCCGACTATCTGCTCGCGGGCAAACGCTGGTCCGGGCCGAGGGCGGGCATCAACTGGGCGGGCTGCATCGCCTGGGCGGTCGGCTTCCTGGTCGGCATCCCGGAGCATCTCCCCGGAATCCCCGCATCCTGGGTGCATGCCGACAATCCCTCCGGCCTCTATTCCCTGATCGTCGGCTTTATCGTCTACATCGTGCTGGCCAAGGCTGGCTTGCGCTCGCCTGTCGTGAAAGGGCAGGAAGCTCTCTCCACCGCGGAGTAAACACCGGCGCTTTTTCCCGTCGCGCCATCAATCACCAGAATGAATCGCAGGCCGCCGTCTCTCCACGGCGGCCTGTTGTATTTCATGAAACGTATTCTCTGGTGTACCGTAGGTCATCCGTATTTTTCGAAGCCTATCCCTGCATGGGAGAACAGCAAAGGGAGAACTCCTCATGGACCGTAGAAGATTCCTGCAGGCATCCTCGCTCGCCGGAGCGGCCTTCGCTTTTGGCTCTCGCCGCGCCTGGAGCGCGACCGCGGACGCACACGTCGAGATCATGCTCGACGAGAGCGTCGGCACCATCGCCCCCGAGATCTACGGCCAGTTCGCCGAGCACCTCGGCGGCGTCATCTACGACGGCATCTGGGTCGGCGAAGGTTCGAGCATCGCCAACATCCACGGCATCCGCAAGGACCTCGTCGATCGCCTCAAGCAGATCCACGTCCCCGTCGTGCGCTGGCCGGGCGGCTGCTTCGCCGACAGTTACGACTGGCGCGACGGCATCGGCCCCCGCAAGGACCGTCCTACCCGCACCAACTTCTGGGCTGACGATCCCGACGCTCGCCGTCTCAAGGGCAATGCCGTGCAACTCTACGAGAACAACGCCTTCGGCACGGACGAGTTCATCCGCTTCTGCCATCTCGCCGGAGCCGAGCCCTACCTGGCCAGCAATCTCCGCAGCCTCCCCGCCATCGAGTTCTCGCGCTGGGTCGAGTACTGCAACTCCCCCGCCGGCTCGACCACGCTCGCCAAACAGCGCGCCGCCAACGGATCGGCCGAGCCCTACAACGTCAAGTACTGGGGCGTCGGCAACGAGAGCTGGGGCTGCGGCGGCAACTTCGAGCCCGGCGAGTACGCCGAGGAGTTTCGCCGCTTCACCACCTGGGTTCCGAGCTACGGCGTTCCCCTGGAGTTTGTCGGCTCCGGCCCCAACAATAACGATCTGGACTGGACCAGCGGCTTCTTTGAAGCCCTCCGCAGCCGGCATTACATGCCCCGCGAGCTGCGCGGATGGAGCGTCCACTATTACACCTGGAACCTCAGCCTCGGCGAGACCAACGACTGGGTCGCGGGCAAGCGCGACGCCCTCGACTTCGACGAGACCGGATGGTACGAGCTCTTTCTGCAGGGGCTGGTCATGGAAGATATCGTGCAGGCGCAGTGGGGCCTGCTCGGCCAGTACGACCCCAGGCGGCAGATCAAGCTGGTCGTCGACGAGTACGGTGCATGGTACAAACCCGGCACCCAGCTCGACCCCACGCATCTGCTCGGCCAGCAGGTCACGCTGCGCGACGCTCTGCTCACCGCCATGACGCTCGACATCTTCAACCGCCACGCGGAGAAGGTGGGCATGGCCGCCAGCGCGCAACTGATCAACTGCCTCAACGCGCTCTTCTTCTCGCACGAGGACAAGTTCATCACCACGCCGGTCTTCCACGTCTTCGACATGTACGCCGCGCACCAGGGCGCGCAGTCGCTGCGCACCAACTTCTCGTCGCCGCAGGTCCACTACCAGCGCAAGGGCAAGCCCGCGACGCTGGCCGGGCTGCTCGGCTCGGCCTCGATGAACGGCAAGACCGTCACCCTCACCGCCACCAATCCCGATCTCAAACAGCCGAAGCTCACCGAAATTGCGCTACGCGGCTCGGCGAAGATCGCCTCGGCCGAGGCATCGGTCCTCACCGACGCCGACATGCACGCACATAATACCTTCGCGCAACCCAACGCCGTTCAAGTAAAGAAGCAGGCCGTCGAGGTGCAGGGAGACCGCCTCACCGTCACGCTCCCACCGGCCTCCGTCTCCAGCATCACCATCCACCTCGCCTGAGCTATTGAGAGACGCCAACTGGTTGAGTTTTTAGACGGCGATATATGGGGGGTGCCCCATGTCCGGATTCTCGGACATGGGCTTTTCCCGATTGCTTCATTGGAAAAGCAGACAGCGGCACAATACAGGAGTCTCTCCGCTGCGGCCCTTGCGGGCCTTCGGTCGAGATGACGTGATTGGTAATCGGTATGGAGCAAAAAACTACGTCATTTCGGCCCCCGCAAATACACGTCATCTCGACCGAAGCGAAGCGTAGTGGAGAGACCCCTGTATTTGCCTTTCCTGAAGCCGGCAAGGAACCTGCCAGTCCGATGACCGGAGCCCCGAGGCACCGATTGACATTCTGCTCTCTGAAAAGTTATGTTTCTGCTTATAGTCAAGGAAACGTTTTCTTCACCGTCTTTCTCTTTTGAAGCTGGTTTTACCCTCTGCAATTCCATCTAGAATTTCAGAGACTGCTTTCTCACGCGCAATGCCCGCTCGGCATCGCGCAACCGCAACCTGCGAACCGGGACAAATAGAACATGGCAATCGTTGCTGGAGTAGATTTTGGCACCCTGAGCGTGCGCGTCACGCTTCTCGACAGCGAGCGCGGCCCGCTCGGAACCGCGGTGGCAGAGTATCCGCTGCATCGCAGGCGCGACGACCCCGACTACGCTACCCAGTCCCACGACGACCACATGCGCGGCCTGGTCAAGGCCATGCGCGATGTGCTGGCGAAGTGCAACGTCCCCGGCGACGCCGTCGAGGCCATCGCGCTCGACACCACCGGCTCCAGCGTCATCCCCGTCGACAAGAATCTTCAGCCGCTCGACGAGTACTACCTCTGGTGCGATCACCGCGCCAAGCGCGAGGCCGAGGAGATCACCGAAGCCTGCCATCGCGACGGCATCGAGGCCATCGAGTGGTGCGGCGGCGTCTACTCGCACGAGTGGGGCTTCGCCAAGCTGCTGCACTGGCTGCGCCACAATCCCGACAAGCGCGACGACTTCGCCAGCGCCTTCGAGCACTGCGACATGGTTGCCGCCACCCTCGCCGGCATCACCGATCCGCGCCAGGCCAAACGCAGCGTCTGCGCCATGGGCCACAAGTGGCTCTGGAATCCCAAATGGGGCGGCTTCCCGCCGCAGGCCTTCCTCTCGAAGATCGATCCCCTGCTGGACGGCGTCGTCGACAAGCTCGCGGGCGAGTACCTCACCTCGGACCATCTCGCCGGGCGCCTCTCCGAACACTGGGCCGGGCAGCTTGGCCTCCGCCGCGGCATCCCCATCCCGGTCGGAGCCTTCGACGCGCACTGGGACGCGATCGGCGCGGGCTGCCGGACCGGCGATGTGGTCAACGTCATCGGCACTTCCACCTGCATCATTGCGATGCAGCCCGAGATCCGCCTCATCCCCGGCGTCTGCGGCGTCGTTCCCGGCAGCGTCCATCCGGCGTATGCAGGGGTGGAGGCGGGCCTCTCCGCCACCGGCGACATCTTCGACGCCATCGCCCGCCGCGCCGGAACCACGGTCAAATCGCTGGCCGAGGGCATCGAGAACAATCGCCCCGGACAGACCGGCCTTCTCCGCCTCACCTGGGACAACGGCGACCGCACTGTGCTGGTCAACGCCGACCTGGCCGGCATCACCATTGGCTGGAACCTGCTCACCACGGCGCAGGATGAACTCTTCGCCGCCATCGAAGGCACCGCCTTCCACACCCGCATCATCCTCGAACGCATGGCCGAATACGGCGTCCCGGTCGAGCGTGTCGTCAACGCGGGCGGCATCCCGCAGCACAACGCCACCCTCAACCAGGTCTACGCCAACGTCCTCAACAAGCCGGTCGTCGTTCCCGACGGCATCCCCACCAGCCTCGGCTCCGGCATCTTCGCCATGCTCGCGGCGGGAATCTTCAAAACCGTTGAAGAGGCGCAGGACAAGCTCTGCCTCAGGTACAAGACCTACAATCCCGCCCCTGCCGCCGCAACGGTTTACGACCAGCTCTATCGCCACTACCGCGCCCACTACTTCAACTTCGGCGCGGGCGATCCGCAGTCGGTCACCATGAAAGAGACGTTCCTTGAGCTACGGGAGATCGCGCACCAGAGTCACGCGGCAAAAGAGATCAGCGCCAATTAGGAAGGGAGAGCCGTAGATGACAAAGATAATGTCCAGATGGCCGCACCTGATCGTTGCAGGAGTGTTGTTCGCAGTCTCTCTCGCGGCACCCTTCGCGGCTCACGCGCAAAAGGCCCTTACTCTCAGCGGAGACTTCCCCGGCACCCACGATCCCTCCATCGCCAAGGAGGGCAACACCTGGTACGTCTTCGCCACCGGCAAGGCTCCCGGCGGCGGCCAGTTCGAGGTGCGCTGCTCCACCGACCTGCACCAGTGGAAGGCGTGCGGGCAGGTCTTCAGCGCCATCCCCGAATGGATTCAGAAGCGCAGTCCCGGCACCAAAGACCTCTGGGCTCCCGATATCTCCTTCGTCAACGGCGAATACCGGCTCTACTACGCCTACTCGCTCTTCGGCAAAAACACCTCGGGCATCGCGCTGGCCACCAACAAGACGCTCGACTTCGCCAGCCCCAACTATCGCTGGGTCGATCACGGCCTTGTGCTCGAATCGAAGACCGGCGACAACTTCAACGCCATCGATCCCAACTTCGTCCGCGACCAGAAAGGCCACGACTGGCTCGCCTTCGGCAGCTTCTGGGACGGCATCAAGATGCGCCGCCTCAACGACAAGACGGGCAAGCTCTCGACCTCGGACACCAGGCTCTACTCGCTCGCCCGCCGCGCCAGGCCGGCGAACCCCGAGCCCGCGCCGCCGGGCCTGCCGGCCAACTGGGAGGCAGTCGAAGCGCCCTTCATCGTCCGCCACGACGGCTACTTCTATCTCTTCACCTCGTGGGACCTCTGCTGCCGCGGCACCAAAAGCACCTACAAGACCATGGTGGGCCGCTCGAAATCAGTCACCGGACCTTACATGGACGAGACCGGAAAGCCGCTCACCCAGGGCGGCGGCACCGAGTTGCTCACCGCTAACGCCCGCTGGCTCGGCCCCGGTGGCGAGAGCGTCCTGATGAATCCCAAGGGCGACGACCTGATCGTCTTCCACGCCTACGACGCCAAGACCGGCAAGCCCTCGATGCAACTCTCCACCATCGACTGGACAGGCGGTTGGCCCCACGCCCGACTCGGCCAATAGCGTCTGCATGGGTAGTGTCTCAGTTTGGGCACGCGGAATCCCCCTAACGTCAACGTTTGCCGAGGACGGCCTCCTGGTAAGTGGCCAGCATTTGCGGGTCATCGATCGAGCCGTGATGGTGCACTTGCCTCCATCTCGCATCCTCATCTCTCTGAAATATGCGACTGGTTCGAATCTGGAGTTTGATAGGTTGTCTGCCGACGTCGAGCTCGCCTCGTTCACGTCCGACGACATAGAACAGATCGCCGGCTTCGTGGAGCGTGTAGTCGTAGAACTCGAATCGATATGGGGCCTTGCTGCTGAATAGCTTTTCGTAGGTCGTTCTGATCTCTCCCCAGCCGCGCTTGATTCCTCCCAAAGGATTGTCCATCGCTGCATCCGCGGAATTGGCCCAGTTCTGTTGCATCATCTCGATATCGCGCGAGTTGAGGGCGCAGTAAAACTGCGCAAGCGCCTGTATAGCTTCTCGTTGATCGCCCTCATACTCGTGTCCTGTGACCGGCGTTTGAATCGGGTTGTTGGAGATCATCGCGTCCTCTAGCGGTATAGGATGAACGCAGCCAACCGAAGGATTCGGTTCAATCTTTGCCGTCGAATTCTAACTAAGACACTGCCTCTGTATCTGGACCGTTGCTACGCCTTCCCGTTTGCAGCCATATAGCTCTCCAGCGTCAGCCGCACGCCCTCCTCATAGGGAGTCTTGTGCACCTCGCCCAGCAGATGCATCAGCGCGCTGTCGTCCAGCAGCACCGGCGTCGTCTGCAGGTAGTGCATCTCGA
Source organism: Acidobacteriales bacterium 59-55 (assembly GCA_001897435.1). Classification (GTDB taxonomy): domain Bacteria; phylum Acidobacteriota; class Terriglobia; order Terriglobales; family Acidobacteriaceae; genus Edaphobacter. The sequence goes on from MKSV01000003.1 coordinate 650,946, forward strand.
CCAGCTCGCGCATGAAGGGCTGAAACAGCCCGACCAGCCGCAACCCCAGCTTGCCCACCACACGAATCTTCGGCCTGCGCCCAACTATCGCGAACGCCTCGTCCGCGATCTGCCGTTGCGTGGTTACGCCCGATCCGGCGAAGTTCCACCAATGCCCATAGGCCTCGTCCTTCTCGGCCAGCGCCAGCGTCACCGGTCCAACGTCGGGCACGTAGACGAACTCGTGCGGCGTATCGATCGGCCCTACCATGTCGGCGGTCTTCCGGTTGGCCACGGCCTTGAATAATCCGGTCAGAAAACTTCCCTCCACGCCCGGCCCGTAGAAGTCCGGCAGCCGCAGCACCGTCCCTTGAATCTTGCCCGCAGCGTGCGCCGCGAGCACCAGGTCTTCCTGCTCCTTGCGCATTCTGCCCTTGAAGGTCGGCGGATTCCGCGGATGAGCTTCTGTCACCCGCTCCGTCACCGGCACGCCGTAGGGATACACGGTCCCGATCAGCACTAACCGCTTCACGCCCTCTGCAACCGCGCCGTCGAGGGCCTGCCGCATCGTCCTCGGATGCAACTCGAAGTTGTCGTACGGAACCCCCACCAGATAGATCAGCGTATCCACGCCCCGCGCCGCCGCCCGCACCGAGAGCGCGTCTTCCGGGTCCCAGGTTACGATCTCCGCCCTGGGGTCGCCGCCGAAGCTCTCGGTCAGCCGCTGCCGGTTGCGGCCCACCACACGGTACGGCAATCCCCTGCTGCGCAGCGCGTCTGCGATGCTTCTTCCGGTAGCTCCAGTCGCTCCAAATAAAGCAGTCTTGCCCATCGGCTCTCCTCATTCGGCTGAAACGGACCATCGCGTCCGCATAAGTAAAAACTGCTATCTCTCGTTAATGTTTTTAGATGTCCTTCCCTGACAATCTGCTTCTGCAATTGACGGATTTTTGCCGGTGCGCAAACCTGCACCGCTCGATGGCAGCCCTTCAACGCCGGACGTACCCTGCCTGATCGTGAGATGCGAGACTGGAATGCCCGCAGCCGCTTACTGAATCGGCCCGCTGGCAAAGGTCAACTGCGCCTCCGCGGCGATCACGCGATACAGCGCAAACTGCCGCGATCCCTGCGACCGCAGCTCGAACAGCAGGCTCGCCCGGTTGCTCGCCTCCGCGTCCACCGCGTCGACGAACCTCATCTCCGGCGTCCGATCCAGGTGCGCAGCATCGGTCACGCTTTGCAGCGCCGGCTTGATGTTGCCCAGATCGTCAGCCTGCGCCACCACCGTCACATACCGCAGCGCCGCGCCGGTGCCCGCCGTATGCGCCGAGAAGATATACGTCGCCGCGCCGCCATAGCTCAACGTGTAGCCCTTCAACTGCGTATCGAGCAGAGCCACCACGGGCGCAACAGCAGCCTTCGCCGCACTGCGGTGCCCGGCTTTTTTTCCGCGCGCGTCTTTTTTCGCGACGGATTTTGCAGCAGCAACAGGAGAAGCCGGAATGGCCACATCAACATAGGCCGCCAGCTTCGCCCGCGCCATCTCTTCCATCTTCGCCAGCACCGACGCGCGCTCCGCCCCATCCACCCATGGACGGGCGAAGTCGTGCTGGTCGCGGTCCACCGCATCCGACACCGCCACCATCTGGCGCAGGTCCGCCGGCGTCCCCACCAGCTTCGGCAGTTCGGTCGCCGTCGACGAACCGGCGGGCTTGCCGTAGTGCAGGTTAGGTCGGTTCGGATCGTTATTCAGCGCCTCGACCGCGCCGTCGCCCTGCGACTCCGCCTCCACCTTGGCCTTCTTCGCCTCCTCGGGACTGCGCCGCTTCAGGGTCGGACGGTCGGGATCGTCCGCCGGATCGTTGCTGGCCTGATTCGACGCCTGACTTCCAGCCTGATTCGATGCCCCCGTCGTCGGAGCGGCACTCCCGCCACCCGTCTCCGCGCTATGCCCCTTCAACGTAGGCCGATCAGGATCGCCCGCGGGCGCGCCGCCTTCTGCGGGCTTCGACTCTGTTGCCGTCGAATCTCCCGGCGAGGAGTCAGTCCCCCCGCGCTTGCCGAAGTGCGGCCGCGAGTTATCGCCTGAACTCACAATGACCGGCAGCGTCTTTGACGCCCGCAGTACGGGACCCCTCTTCGCCGCGACCGGCGGCTTGTAGCTGCCGTAACCCAGCCACGCGCCCCTACCCTCCCCGTCCGCCGTCTGTACCCGGCGCGCATAGGAGAGGTCGAGCAATCCCTTGCCGACCCCAGCCTTCTCCAGTTCATAGACGTTTCCCGTCTCCAGCGCGAACGGCACCGGCCGGGCCAGGTAGATTCCCGCGTCCTCCAGCTTCCCATTGATGTAGAGCGAGACCGGGATCAGTCGGCTGGCCGTCGGCTTGGCCATGTCTCCAGTCCACTCGTAGACGCCCACCGCCCGCACCACCTGCTGCGGTTTGGCGACCTTGTGCATCTGCCCCAGGGCCGACGGCCCCGCCAGAACCGCTCCGCAAATCATCACGCCGCACATTGCCACGCCAAGCCGGAGATCTTTCATATGCCCCATTCGCACTTTTTTAGACGTTCGTGCCCCAGCCAAAGTCCCGGCCCGCCACCCTGGCACTCCCCTCGAACCCGTCGGCATGAGGAGAAAATCCGCGCCGTGCCCTCATTTAACCATGACAATCCCGCTACCATGGGAGCGATGACGGAACCCATCCCCACCGCGCCGCCGCTGCTCGACATTCGCAGCCTCAACGTCGCCTTCGGCCCCCAGTCTGCGGTCTCCCAATCCGCAGTCAAAGACATCTCCTTTCATATCGATCCCGGCGAAACGCTGGGGCTGGTCGGCGAGTCCGGCTCTGGCAAGTCCGTCACCTCGCTGGCCATCCTGCGCCTGCTTCCTCCCTTCGCGCGCGTCACCGGAGAGATTACGCTTGGCGGCGAAGATCTGCTCGCGCTGCCGGAGGAGGCCATGCGCCGTCATCGCGGCAGCAGCATCGCCATGATCTTCCAGGAGCCGATGACCGCGCTCAATCCGTCGATGGCCGTCGGCGCGCAGATCGCCGAAGGACTCGTCGCGCACCATCCCGAGCTGTCCCGTAACTCCATCCGGCAGAAGGTGCTGGACGCCATGAACGAGGTCGGGCTGCCCGACGCCGAGCGCCGCTTCGGCGACTATCCCCACCAGTTTTCCGGCGGCCAGCGCCAGCGCATCCTCATCGCCATGGCGCTCATCAACCGCCCCCGGCTGCTGATCGCCGACGAGCCCACCACCGCGCTCGACGTCACCGTCCAGGCCCAGATTCTGCGCCTGCTCAACGACCTGCGCCGAACTCACAACCTCGCCATGCTCTTCATCTCGCACGATCTCGCTGTCGTCTCCGAAGTCGCCGACCGGGTCGCCGTCATGCAGCACGGCGAAATCGTCGAGCAAGCCCCGGCCGAGACTCTCTTCCGACACCCCCGGCATCCCTACACCCGCAGCCTGCTGGCCGCCGCGCCCACCATGCGTACGGACCGCGACCGCCCCCTGGCATCTCCAATCTCGATGGGATAATCCATTCCCCAGAGTCAAACGTGCGCCCCCGCAAATGCGCTAAACTCGCTAAGCCTCGCTAAAACTACGGAAACTGGTCCATCCCCGGCAAATGCGCGCTCTCATCCTCTCCGACATCCACGCGAATCTCGAAGCCCTCACCGCCGTCCTCGACGCCGCCCGCTTCGACGTCCTGTGGAACCTCGGGGACGTCGTCGGCTACGGAGCCAGCCCGAATCAAGTCGTTGATTTAATTCGGCCTAAGTCGCAGCTCACGGTTCGGGGCAATCACGACCGCGTCTGCTCCGGCCTGACCTCGGCGCTGGGCTTCAACCCCATCGCCCGCGCCGCCGCCCACTGGACCCACGACGAGCTGACTCCCGACAACCTCGGCTGGATCAAGAGGCTGCCACAGGGGCCAATCGAAGCCCCGGAAGCCGGCGTCACCTGCGCCCACGGCTCCCCGCTCAACGAGGACCAGTACATCCTCAACATGCGCGACGCCTGGGCTCCGTTGCAACAGATGCCCACCAACATCACCTTCTTCGGGCACACCCACATTCAGGGGGGATTCTCGCAGCAGGGTCACGACTGGCACGAGTTGCGCCCACAGCTTCCGCGCAACAACGAGGCCGCGTCATGGTCGATGGCCATCGCGGACGGCAGCCGCCATCTCATCAATCCCGGCTCGGTCGGCCAGCCGCGCGACTACGACTGGCGCGCCGCCTTCGCCATCTACGACACCGAGGCCCGTGAGATCACCTTCCACCGCATCCCCTATGACATCACCGCCTCGCAGGGCCGCATCCTGATGGCCGGACTGCCCGAACGACTTGCCGCCCGCCTCACCGAAGGCCGCTAGGGCAGGTTCCCTACTCGGCGGTTATAGATTTTTGACCAAAGCAACAGGCACAGGCAAGAGCAAGGAAAATACAGGGGTCTCTCCACTACGGCCTGCGGCCTTCGGTCGAGATGACGTTTTGTGGTGTGGTCAACCGGGTGTCAACGAGTCCTGAGATATTTTCTCTGCTTCCGGAGCGCACCCTCCCTGCTCCCGAGAGCGAAAGAAGCACGTCATCTCGACCGGAGCAACGGACAGCTTTATCGTCCGTTGTGCAGCGGAGAGACCCCTGTATTTCCGCTTTCCCTGCGGCGGCAAGCTCATACATCGCAGGGTAAAAGCCGCTAAACCAGACTCTGCTCCTCAAGCATCAGCGCCAGTTCCTCCCACTCCGTCAACACCTTCGCCCGCTGGCCGCGAAGCTGCTCCAACTCTGCCGCCGTGCGTTGCGACTCCTCCGCCGAGGTAAAGACTCCCATCTTCTCTTCCGCCGCGGCGATAGCCGTTTCGAGGCGCGGAATCTCCTCTTCGGCCAGCCGCAGCCTGTCTTCGAGCTGCCGCAGCTTGATCGGGTTCAGCCGTTTCACTGCCGGTAACTCGTCAGCCTTCGCCGGAGCCTCGGCCACGGCTACCGGCTCGGCCTTCGGCTCCTGCCGGACCTCCTGCTTCAGCGAAGAGATCACCTTCTCCGGACCGCCCTGCTTCCTCCACAGGTAGTCCTCATAGCCTCCCGGATAGATGTGGACGCGCTTGTCCTCGACCTCGAAGACTCGCGTCGCCAGGCCGTCGATGAAGTAGCGGTCGTGCGAGACGAAGAGCACCGTGCCGCTGAAGTTGCGGATCGCATCCAGCAGAACGTCCTTGGCGCGCAGGTCGAGATGGTTGGTCGGCTCGTCGAGCAGCAGCATGTTCGCCGGCGAGACCAGCATCTTCGCCATGGCATAGCGATTGCGCTCGCCGCCCGAGAGCACGCCCAGCGGCTTGAAGACATCGTCGCCCGAGAACATGAAGCAGCCCAGCAGGCTGCGCAGCTCGACGACAGGAACCTTCGGCGCGATGCCGGCGATGTCGTCCAGCATCTGCGCATTGGGATCGAGTACCTTGTACTGGTCCTGCGCAAAGTAGTCGGCTAGTACGTTATGCCCCAGCCTGATCTCGCCCGTCGTCGGCGGCTCCAGTCCGGACAACATGCGGATCAGCGTGGACTTGCCCGCGCCGTTCGCTCCCACCAGCGCGATGCGGTCGCCGCGGTCGATGGTGAAGCTCACATCCTCGAGCACCTGTTTCGGATCGTAGTTCTTCGTCAGGTGCGAGACCTCGATCACCGTCCGCCCCGAGGCCGGGGGCTGCGGAATGGTGAAGTGGATCGTCGCCTCTTCCTCCGGCACCTCGATGCGCTCGATCTTTTCGAGCTCCTTGATGCGCGACTGCACCTGCTTGGCCTTGGTCGCCTGATAGCGGAAGCGGTTGATGAACGCCTCGAGCGCATCGATGCGGTCGCGCTGATTCTTGTAGGCCGACATCAGCTGCGTGCGCCGCTCTTCCTTCTGCGTCAGGTACTTCTCGTAGTTGCCGTGGTAGGTGTGCATCCGCTTGTTCCAGACCTCGACCGTCTTATTGACGGTGACGTCGAGGAAGTAGCGGTCGTGCGAGATGAGGATGAAGGCGTTGGGATAATCGTGGAGATAGTTCTCCAGCCAGTTGCGCGATTCAAGATCGAGGTGGTTGGTCGGCTCGTCGAGCAGCAGCAACGAAGGCTTCTGCAGCAGCAGCTTGGCCAGCGCGATGCGCATCTGCCAGCCGCCCGAGAACTCTTCGGTGTTGCGCTCCCAGTCTTCCTTGCTGAATCCCAGGCCGCCCAGCACAGCGCCCACCTGCGCGTCGAGCGTGTAGATGTCGTGGACGTGCAACTGGTCGGCGATGTCGGAGTAGCGCTCGGCTGCGGCGGCATACGCCTTCGACTTCGGGTCGGCCTCGGAGAGCGTGGTGGTCAGGTCAAGCGACTCGGCCTCCAGCGCGCGCAGATGGTCGAAGACCGAGAGGCACTCGGCAAAGACGGTCTTGCCTCGCAGCGCAAGGCCATCCTGCGGAAGATAGCCCAGCGTCATGCCCTTCACGCGGGTCAGCGCGCCGTAGTCAAGCGACTCCAGACCTGCAAGAATTTTGAGCAGCGTGGATTTGCCGGTGCCGTTGCCGCCGACCAGGCCGGTGCGCTCGTCCGGCGTAATCAGCCAGTTGACGTCTTCAAAGAGGAGTTTGGGGCCGAAGCGTTTTCCGGCAGCGGAGAGTTGGAGCATCCCTTCTATTTTCGCACCGAACCCGTCAGAGCCGCCGCCCACGTGCCGATGCGGCTAATCGCAGTACTTAATACTTCAGCTCTCCGATGTAAACGGTGAAGGCCGGGATCGTCATGGAATCGAGCGTCATCGGCCCCATTCCCTTGTCCGAGCGAATGACCGTGCGTAGAAAATTCCCCCTCAAATGCAGCTTCTGCATGTCGTCCTTGAGCGAGAGATGCACGGGCTGCGCCGACAGGTTGCAAATAACCACAAGCGGAGGATTCTTCAGCGATGCCCCCTCCGGCCTGCGTACCCAGGCAAGGACATTCTGATCGTCGTGGTTGAGCATGATGCTCGGAGCCGAGCTGAGGGTCCGGTTGCTGTGATGGAGCGCGCTGAGTTGGCGGTACCAGTTGAGCAGCGAGGCGTGGTCGGACTCCTGCGCCGCCACGCTGACGGGATCGTTCGCGGGCGCGGGGTGAGCGGGCTTTCTGGCCCCGGCCGCAGCCGGAACAACCGGCGTACCCCACGGCATCGGAGCGTCGGAGGCAAGGCCAATCTCCTGGCCGTAGTAGATCAGCGAAGAGGCGCGATTGGTCAGCAGCGCGGCAGCAAGGACCTTCGCGATGTCGAAGTTGTGCCGGCCGTCGCCGAGACGGGCTGCGCTGCGAGCGATGCCGGGGCCGTCGGTGGCGAGCAGAAGCGAGTTCGGGTTGGACTGGATGGCCTCGATCACCGGGCGCAGCGCGGCGGCGCTCAACTGACTCACCTTGGCGAGGCTCGCATCGAGCAGAAGCTGTGGCTGCTGCCGTCCCGTGGCGGCGGGGTCGAGGTCGCCGATGATGATGCGCTCGCCGATGTAAGATCCGGCGATCTTGCGCAGCTCGTCGGCCTGCTGCGGATTGGCGATGCGGAAGCCCGCGAGGCCGCGGTTGAGCCACAGCCGAGCCAGGCTGTTGAGGTCGGTCCCGGCCGGAAGCGTGCCCAGGTCGAGCAGGATGCGCATGTTGCGGCTGCTCGCAGTGCGGCTCAGGTCGTCGAGATCGTCGAGCGTGCCGATGGCAGGATCGAGCGCCTGCGGATGCGCCTCGTCCGGCTCGATATGCGTCAGCAGGATGGCGTCGGCACCGAGCGAGTGGATGTAGTCGAGCCGCTGGGCGATGCCCTTGAGCCCCTCGCTGCTGAAGCCGTGCGGGTCAATCTCGTAAACGATAGGGTGCTTCCACCACGCCTCGGACTTCTCTCCGAACCCCGCCCAGCCGGGACGAGCGAGCATCTGCGCAATCGCGGGGGCGGAGGCAGCGAAGGTGAGCAGGCAGGCGAGCGAGAGGACCAGCAGGGCTTTGATTCGGTTAATCGGCATGTTAGAGAGATGCTACCGCGAGTGATTCTCCGCCACAAAAGCCCGGTGCGAGCGTAGCGGAAGGATTGCGGACCTTTGCATGGATATTTTGGCTATACTTTCGCGTGAATTGTTTCCCTTGAACGTTTCGCATGAACGAGGAGAGAACCTGTGAGCGTTAACCAGTCAGACCAGCCCTTGTACGCAATCGTGAGCAGCGCTCCGCCCGCCAGCATTAACGACGTCATCGCGAAGATGGAGCAGATCGACGGCCTGCTCGCCGACAACGATGGGCTGAAGTGGTTCAACCGGCTCTACCTGATGGTGACGAAAGAGGTCGATCTCCGCCCTCCCGCCGGCGGATGGAAGGACGCCGACTGGCTGCTGCGGCTCGACGTGGTCTTCGCGGGATTCTACTTCCGGGCCGTCGCGGGCGCGCTCGACGGCTCCACCGATACAGCCAGCTCGTGGAACGCGCTAATGGAAGTGCGCTTCAAGACCGGCATCGACCGCATCCAGTTCGCGCTGGCGGGGATGAACGCGCACATCAACCACGACCTCGCGCTGGCGCTACTGGCGACCGACAGCGAGACGAATCTGACTCCCGGCTACAACAGCCCGCAGCACGTGGACTATCAGGCGGTCAACGATCTGCTGAACCGCGTGATGCCCAACGCACTCGAGATGCTGGCGGCCGGGATTCTGGGCATGGCCGCGCAGGATACGGGCAAGATCGGGCGAGTGCTCGCCTTCTGGAACATCTGCCGCGCGCGCGATCTGGCATGGAACTTCGCCGATCACCTGCGAGGCCTCGGCGGCATTGCGCGAATCGTGGCGCTGACCGCGCAGGACCAGATGACCGGCGCGCTGGGCCGCGCTATCGTGATGGCCGTTTGACAGACCTCAAATCTCGAAGGTCACGCCCTGAGCCAGCGGCAGATCGTCACCGTAGTTGATGGTATTGGTGGCGCGGCGCATGTACTGCTTCCAGGCGTCGGAGCCTGACTCGCGGCCGCCCCCGGTCTCCTTCTCGCCGCCGAAGGCCCCGCCGATCTCCGCGCCCGAGGTGCCAATGTTGACGTTGGCGATGCCACAGTCCGAGCCCGTGGCGGAGAGAAACTGCTCGGCCTCGCGCAGGTTCATCGTAAAAATGGACGACGACAGCCCCTGCGGCACGCCGTTGTGCAACGCCACCGCCTCTTCAAACTCGCGATACCGCATCACCCACAGAATTGGGGCAAAGGTCTCGCGCCGAACGATCTCATCCTGGTGACCGATCTCGACCAGCGCGGGCCGGACATAAAAGCCCTGCGGAGCCTCCGCCTGCGCGACGCGCTCGCCGCCCGTGATCGCCGCTCCCTCGCTCCGTGCCTGTTCGAGCGCCTGCTGCATGGCGTCGAACGCGCGTTCGTCGATCAGCGGGCCGACCAGGGTTCCGGCGTTGCGAGGATCGCCGACGACGACCGAAGTGTAGACCTTCCTGAGTTGAGCAACGAGCCGGTCGTAAATCTCTTCGTGAACGATCAGGCGGCGCAGCGTGGTGCAGCGCTGGCCTGCCGTGCCCATCGCGGAGAAGGCAATGGCGCGGAGAGTGAGGTCGAGATCGGCGGTGGGACAGACAATCGCGGCGTTATTGCCGCCAAGCTCAAGAATGGCTCGCGCAAAGCGGGCGGCGAGCCGCGGAGCCACGGCGCGGCCCATCGCGGTCGATCCCGTAGCGGAGACGAGCGGGACGAGCGGTGAGTCCACGAGCTGCTGTCCGGCCTGTGCATCTCCGACGAGCAGCGTGGAGAGGCCCGAGGGCACGTCGCCGAACCTCGCTTTAAATTGAGCCGCCGCGCGCTCAAAGATCGCCTGCGTGGCCAGCGCGGTCAGCGGCGTCTTCTCCGACGGCTTCCACACGACGGCGTTGCCGCAGACCAGCGCCAGCGCGGCGTTCCAGCTCCACACGGCGACCGGGAAGTTGAAGGCGGAGATAACGCCGACGACGCCGAGCGGATGCCAGGTCTCCATCATGCGATGGCTGGCCCGCTCCGATGGAACGGTAAGCCCGGCAAGCTGGCGCGACAGCCCGGCGGCGAAGGTGCAGATGTCGATCATCTCCTGCACCTCGCCGAGGCCCTCGGAGAGAATCTTTCCCGTCTCGATCGTGACCAGGCGGCCCAGCGTCTCGCGTTCGGCACGCAGTTCGTCGGCGAGCAGGCGGATCAGCTCGCCCCGGCGCGGCGCGGGCACGGTGCGCCATTCGAGAAAGGCAGCATGGGCGGCGGCAATAACTTCGGCGGGAGACGCGGTGGCGGCAATCCGCCCGATGACCTCGCCGTTAATAGGAGTGCGGACGATGAGGCTGCCTCCGGTGTACGCGGCAGCGGACACGCCTAGCCGCGTGATGAGAGATTCGGTTTCCTGGGCGATGGTCTCGGTCATAGAGTTTCCTGAAAGCTTAGACGTCGTTGGTGCGGGCGAGCACTTCGGCGAGATGGCGTGGGCGTGCAGCGGTGTTCTGCGTGATCTGCTCCTGGCAACTGAAGCCGTCCGAGACGATGATGGCTTCCTTGTTGCCGCGAACGGCGGGCAGCAGAACGCGTTCGCCCAGCGTCTGCGAGATCTCGTACTTGTCCTCTTCAAAGCCGAAGGGACCGGCCATGCCGCAGCAGCCGGAGTCGAGCAGCCGGACCTCGGCTCCCGTGGCGCGGAGAATCTGCATCTCGTCCTTCATGCTCATGGTGGCGTGATGATGGCAGTGGCCGTGGACGATGATCTTTTTATCGATCTGCGGAGGGCGATAGCCGGGCGCGTGTTTGACGAGAAACTCGCTCAACAGCAGCGTCTGATTGCGCAGCTTCACGGCGCGAGGATCGTTGGGCAGCAGGTTCGTCAACTCGTCGCGGAAGACCGAGGCGCAGCTCGGCTCCAGCACCACGACCGGCGTTCCCGCGGCGAGTTGCGGAGCGAGCGCGTCGAGGATCTTCAGCAGATATTCCTTCGCCGTGTCCAGCATGCCGAAGTCGTAGAGCGGCCGGCCGCAGCAAAGATGCTGCGCGGGCAGGCCGACGCGGAAGCCGGCATCGCTGAGGACCGTATAAGCAGCACGCATCGTGGAAGGGTGAAAGTAGTTATTAAACGTGTCGGCCCAGAGAAAGACATCTTTGCCGTCCGCAGTCTGCTGCTTGCGCGGTTCGCGCGTGAACGCTTTAGCAAAGCGCGGCATGGTGCGCTTGCCATGGATGTGCAGCGTGGACTTGATGAGATTGCGAACCAGCGGCGCGTTGTTGATGGCGTTGACCAGCCCCGGCGCAAGCGACGCGATCCGCGCCCAGCGGTCGATGCGTCCGAAGGCGTAGTGGAAGAGCGGGCGCGATGCGTGCTCGTAGTGGTGCGCGAGAAATTCGGCCTTGTAGGTGGCCATGTCCACGCTGGTGGGGCACTCGCTCTTGCACGCCTTGCAGGAGAGGCAGAGGTCGAGCGACTCCCTGACCTGCTCATTCTTCCACTTGTCGTCGAGCACCTCGCCCTGCATCAGCTCCCACAGCAGATGGGCGCGGCCGCGTGTGGAATACAACTCTTCGCCCGTCGCCATGAAGCTGGGACACATGGCCCCGGCATCGCGCTTGCGGCACGCGCCGACGCCGACGCAGCGCAGAGTTGCCGCGGCAAACGAGCCGTTATTCTCGGCGAAGGCAAAGTGCGTCTTCGGCTGCCACGGCTTGTAGTCGGCGCCCAGGCGAAGGTCTTCGTGCGGCTGGCGCGGATCGACGAGATTGCCGGGATTGAGGCCGTTCTCCGGGTCCCACAGCCGCTTGAAGTCGGCGAAGGCTTGCATCAGTTCGGGCCCGTACATCTTCGGCAGCAACGCGGCGCGCGACTGGCCGTCGCCGTGCTCGCCCGAGAGCGAGCCGCCGTGCGCCACCACAATATCCGCAGCTCGGTCGATGAACTGCCGGTACGCCAGAATGCCGGCCTCGGTCTCGAAGTCGAAGTTGAAGCGCATGTGAACGCAGCCCTGGCCGAAGTGGCCGTACATGGGGCTGGTGTAGTGAAACTCATCCATCAACGCGTAGAGCGCGCGCAGGTACGAGCCCTCCTTCGCCGGATCGACGGCGGCGTCTTCCCAGCCCTCCCAGTGCATCGGCTTGCCGGGAACGAAAGCGGTCGCGCCCAGGCCGGACTCGCGAATGTGCCAGACGCGATGCGCCTCATCCGCGGTGTAGATACGGAAGGACGGCCTGGCGGCAAGATCTCCCAGCGCGGCCCCAAGCGCTTCGGCCTGCCCGTCGGCTTCGGCCTGCGTCGCTCCGCCGAACTCGATCAGTAGAAAACCGCGTCCACCCGGCAGCAGCGCGAGGTCGTCGAGCAGCATGCTCTTCGCCCGCAGGGAGTCGAGCAGAATGCCGTCGACGCCCTCCAGCCCGATCGGCCTGTGTTCGAGAAGCTGTGGAACATGGTCCGCCGCGATGAAGATATCCTCGAAGCCGATCCCCATCAACGTGCGAAACTGCGGGCTCTCCACCAGCCGCAGCGTGGCTCCCAGAATCACCGCGCAGGAGCCTTCGCTGCCCACGAGCGCGCGGGCCACGTTGAAGCCGTTCTCCGGCAGCAGCTCGTCGAGATTGAAGCCGGAGACGCGGCGCGGAATGCGCGGAAACTGCGCGCGAACCAGATTGGCATAGGTATCGCGGAGACGTTTCAACTCCGCATAAATACCGCCGACGCGGCCTCCCGCGGCGATCAACCGTTCAAGCTCTTCTTCGGTTGTCGCACCGACGGTCAAGCACGTGCCGTCGTACAGCAGAAGATCGAGCGACTCGATGTTGTCGACCGTCTTTCCGCCCATCAGCGCATGGACGCCGCAGGAGTTGTTGCCGATCATGCCGCCGAGCGTGCAGCGGCTGTGCGTTGCCGGATCGGGAGCGAAGGTCAGTGCAAACTTCTCCGCCGCCTCGCGCACGCGATCGAGCACGATGCCGGGCTGCACATGGACGGTGCGCGCAACAGGATCGACTGCGCCCATCCCGTTCATGTACTTCGAAAAGTCAAGAATGACGGCGGTGTTCGTGCATTGGCCGGAGACCGAGGTGCCGCCTCCGCGCGAGAGTACCGGCGCGCCCAGGCTGCGGCAGATGGCGACCGTGGCGATCACATCGTCCTCGTCCCTGGGAACGACAAGCCCGATGGGGACATGGCGATAGTTCGACGAGTCGGTGGAGTAGGCGGCCCTGGAAGCAGCGTCGAAACGAACCTCGCCACGAATCTTTTCACGCAGCCGCTTCTCCAGTTCGGCGGCGGCGGGGAATTGCTCATGAGAGCGGGCGTGAGAGCTGGGCAGAAGAGTAAAGGAAGACGTGGACATGAAGGCGACTGCTCTCCAAAAGACAGTAGCTCCATTTTAAAGCCCGAAAAGCGCGGCTACGATTTTTCCGGCGTTGACGGCTCTGCATTCCCGGTCATCTTGAAGATAGCCTGCGCATTCGAGCTGTCGAAGCTGAGGTCCAGAGCGCGTCTGCCGTCCTTCTCCGGCAGCGGAAGCCGGGTGATGAACTCGTAGAAGGAGCCGGGAACCTCGCGTTCTACAAGGCTTCCGTCGGCGGCGCGAAATTTCCTGATGACGCGGGCGGCGTGAAAGGCCGTCTGGCGAACGCGGCCCGACTGCGAGGTTTCGACCGTGTCCTTCATCGGCTGGCCCAGCATTTTTTGTTCAGCGGCAAGCCGGTCCACATCGGCAACGCGGTCGGTGGCGTGATTAAAAGCATTTCCCTCGGTAGAGATCCAGGCCATCTCCGGCGATTCGGCGAGCAGAATCTCGTAGTCCGCAAGCGCCGCCTCCCGGTGCTGCCGACCGAAGCAGGAGACGAGCACAGGCAACAGCGTTGCTGCCTCCTCCACGCTGAGCAAGCGCGTCTCTTCGAGCTTCTTGAGTAAGTCGTCGGCCTGCGGCGTCACCGGATCAACTGAGGTGGAAGTAACGCGCTGCACCGCCGCGAGAAACTCTGCGGAGAAGCGCTCCGGGTGCAGCTCGCTGATAAAGAACTGGGCGATCTCCTCGGGAAAATCGGATTGAGCATGGGAACGCCCGGTCATGCGCAGGCGTTCTAGCGGATACAGGCCATTGAGCGCGTAGCCGAGCGGACGCAGGATGCGCGTGATGGCCAGCTCTCCTACCGGCAGCGCTCCCATACCCGCCAGCGAAACTGTGCGGACCGCACCGTGATCGTGCATCACCGTTCTGCCCTCGTCGAGGCAGCGCTCGACGTAGAGCTTCGCCGCCGGGACGCGCGCGAGCAGGTCCTCGAAGAGCAGCATGTTCAGCGCCTGCGCGATGACGGCTCGCGATGCTCCAGGCCCCGCGTCTTCGGCAATTGCAGGATGGATGACCAGCACATTGAAGAGGCGATCGGCGCGGTCGGCGCCGGTGATCGCTTCGAGGGTCTGCCGCAGAACGCCATCTCTGGATTTCATGGTTCAACCTCCTGTCGCAAGGCTTAAATTACTCCAATGCCGGCACGTTGAGAACGAAGCTTCAGCAACCTATCTGTCACTCACTCCCGGCCGAACGCACCCTTGTAGACGTCGAACTCTGCTCCGGACTCCATTAAGTAGACCGACACGATATCGAAGCGAACCGGAATCTCCCGCCTCGGCCTCTCCGGAAATGCCCGCAGATAGGCACGCGCCATCCGGCGCAGCATCTCCTTCTTGTCGTCATCGACGGCGGCCTCGGCGGGCGACATCGCATCCCGGCCGGTCCGCGTCTTCACCTCGACGAAGCAAAGCCACTCGCCGTCCCATCCGATCAGGTCGACATCGCCGCGCAGCTTTGCGTTCTTCCATCGCCGCGCCACGATGGTATATCCCAGCCCGCGCAGATGAAACAGAGCCTCGCGCTCTCCACGCAATCCGGTCGCAAGATGCTCCGCCGAGCGCGAACCGCGGCCCAGCCTTCTGCCCAGCGCGTCCATTCGTCCGAGCATCCACACCTGCATATCGATCGCGGCGGAACGGCCAACCAAAGCTCGCATCATCCCTCTTCCGTCTTTCCCTCAACCATCAGTGCAGCGCTCCCAGTGTAAGGGCAGCCAAACCATCCTCTACGCGTTATCCTTCAACACAGCAGAAGAACGAGGCCGGACATGAACATCATCCTCTTTGGCGCGACCGGCATGGTGGGGCAGGGCGTGCTGCGCGAGTGCCTGCTCGACCCCGACGTCCGGCAGGTTCTCTCCATCGTGCGCAGCGCCACCGGCCGGCAACACGCGAAGCTCCGCGAACTCGTCCACACCGACTTCTTCGACTACACCGGCATCGAGCGCGAACTGACCGGCTACGACGCCTGCTTCTTCTCGCTCGGCATCACCTCCGCCGGCATGGCGGAACAGCAATACCATCACGTCACCTACGACCTCACGCTCGAGGCCGCCGAGACCCTCGCCCGGCTCAACCCCGGCATGACCTTCATCTACGTCTCCGGAGCAGGCACCGACAGCACCGAATCCGGCCGCAGCATGTGGGCGCGCGTCAAGGGCAAGACTGAAAACGCGCTCCTCAATCTCTCCTTCAAACGCGCTTATATGTTTCGCCCCGGCATCATCCAGCCGCTCGATGGCATTACCTCGAAGACGCGCTCCTACCGGATCTTCTACGCGCTCGGCAAGCCTCTGCTGCCCATTTTGCGAGCGATCTCGCCGCGCATGGTCACCACCACCCGGCAGATTGGCCACGCCATGCTTCATGTGGCAAAGCACGGATATCCCGCTTCAATCCTCGAATCCAGCGATATCAACAGCCTCTGAAAATCTCTCCCATTGCCTCCGGCCTCCGACCCTGCGATACTTAACCGTGCCCATCCTGCACAAATTTCAAAAACACATAAAGAGGTCGCGGACATGTCTGCAAAGTACATCTTCGTAACTGGCGGAGTTGTGTCATCCCTCGGCAAGGGTCTCGCCGCAGCCTCGATCGGCTGCCTGCTGGAGGCACGGGGCATCCGGGTCAACCTGATGAAGTTCGACCCCTACCTCAACGTCGATCCCGGCACCATGTCGCCCTTCCAGCACGGCGAAGTCTTCGTCACCGACGACGGCGCGGAGACCGACCTCGACCTCGGCCACTACGAGCGCTTCACCCACGCCAGGCTGACCCGCGACAACAACCTCACCACTGGCCGCATCTACGAGCAGATCATCACCAAGGAGCGGCGTGGCGACTACCTCGGCAAGACCGTCCAGGTCATCCCGCACGTCACCAACGAGATCAAGAACGCCATGCGCAAGGTCGCCGCCGACACCGACGTCGCCATCGTCGAGATCGGTGGAACCGTCGGCGACATCGAATCGCTGCCCTTCCTCGAAGCCATCCGCCAGATGCGCCAGGACCTGGGCCGTGACAACACCGTCTTCGTCCACGTCACGCTGATTCCGTGGATCGCCGCCGCGCAGGAGCTCAAGACCAAGCCCACCCAGCACTCGGTCAAGGAGATGCTCTCGATCGGCATCCAGCCCGACATCCTGCTCTGCCGCTCCGACCGCGCCGTGCCGCGCGAGATGCGCTCGAAGATCGCCCTCTTCTGCAACGTCGAAGAGGCCGCCGTCATCGCCGCCCGCGATGTCCCCAGCATCTACGAAGTCCCGCTCACCTTCGCCGCCGAAGGCGTGGACGCGCTCGCCCTCAAGTACCTCCGCATCGACGCCCCGGCGCCTGACCTCTCCAAATGGCAGGACATCGTCCGCCGCGCCTACAACCCCATCGACGAGGTTTCCATCGGCATCATCGGCAAATATGTAGAGTACGAGGACAGTTACAAATCGCTCAAAGAGGCGCTCGTCCACGGCGCGCTCGCCCACAACCTCAAGCTCCGCGTCACCTGGATCGAAGCCGAGGGCCTCGAAGTCGACGACTACGCCGCGCAGCTCGAAGGCTTCGACGGCATCCTCGTCCCCGGCGGCTTCGGCAAGCGCGGCGTCGACGGCATGTTGAACGCCATCCGCTACGCCCGCGAGACCGGCATCCCCTACTTCGGCATCTGCCTAGGCATGCAGACCGCCTGCATCGAGTACGCCCGCAACGTCTGCGGCCTCAAGGAGGCCAACTCCGGCGAGTTCGACCCCGCCACCCCGCACCGCATCATCTACAAGCTCCGCGAGCTGACCGGCGTCGAAGAGATGGGCGGCACCATGCGCCTCGGAGCCTGGGACTGCGTCCTTGAGCCCGGCTCGCTCGCCGCCCGGGCCTACGAAGCCACCGAGATCTCAGAACGTCACCGTCACCGTTACGAATTCAATCGCGAGTACGAAGCTCTGCTCACCGGCGCCGGCCTGCGCATCACCGGAACCACGCCCGACGCCACCTACGTCGAGATCGTCGAGATCCCCGGCCATCCCTTCTTCCTCGGCTGCCAGTTCCACCCCGAGTTCAAATCGAAGCCGCTCGAGCCGCACCCGCTCTTTCGTGACTTCATCGACGCCAGCTACAAGAACCGAATCCGGCAATCGACTCCCGTGCTGACCGCGGCCGAAGAAAGCTATCAGCCCCAGCGCTCGTGATGAATTGCGGGGCCTGAAGGCTCCGCAATTCGGACCCGATTCGACGGGGAGCGCAATATTTTTCATTTATTGAAGATGCAAAAAAATGCACCTTCAATGCGCGAAATCACCTTGCGCGGGCCGTCTTCCGAGCACCGATAGTCCTCTTCGGCGCAAAATCTGTCATTTTCCTCTGAATATCCCCACGGGTGCTATTGTTTGCACTCCGAGTGGAATTCCATTACCCGTTGACACGCCGTTACTTGCCGGACGAGCCTAAGACTTGCAGCATTCGTTTTTAAGACAGTTTTTACAGGTCGGAAAGGCTCCATCCATGCGCAAATTTCTCCTTGGTCTTACCCTCATCCTGGTCGCTCCTCTGGCGGCTTACGCGTCTCCTGTCAGCTACGATCTCGTACTGACCAACGTGATCGGAAATATCTCCGGCGGCACCGGATCGTTCACCATCGACAACGCTCCCGACACCGCCCTCAATTCGGTCTCCACCTACCTGCAGAGCGACAACTCGCTCAGCGCCATGTCCTTCCTGATCGACGGCACCAGCTTCTCGCTCGCCGATACCTTCGGAGGCACACTCGCCCAGTTCATCTCCGGCGACCTCAGTGACATCACCTACTTCGGCATCAACTCGACCTTCACCATCTCACTGGCCGCCAACGGACTCCAGTACCAGTTCTATAACGCAGCTAACGGCGACAACTCCATCGGAACCGTCTCCGCCTCGCTCGCAGGCGGCGACACGGCAGTACCCGAGCCCAACAGCGTCCTGCTCTTCGGCACCGGCCTGCTGGCCTTCGCCGCAATCGGCTCGCGCAAGCTGCTCGCCTGAAATCATTAAAGGAACATCCGGTCAGGCAAGCCTGCGTCACTCCGCAACGAGGGGCGCAGGCTTTTTCATGCGAGCAAGAGACCGTCCCATTGTCCCTGTCGCGGACGCCGTTTTGAGCCACCCCAACCCACACGTCATCTCGACCGGAGCGGCGGGGGCCCCGGCGAGTCCGCACTTGACTCGCTGGGGTGCAAGCGAAGCGCAGTGGAGAGACCTCTGTATTTCGCTCTTGTTGCGGAGCAGGTCACTCTGGCAACCGCGAAACAGCGTCGCTACTTCCCCGCCGGGCACACGCACCCGGCGAATCCCTTCGCCGTATCCTGCGACATCCCGCACACGTACTGCGGCCACAGCGGCTTGATCAGCGACGAGCGATCTCCCACTACAAAGTTCCTGATATAGGCCTGGCTCGCCGCCGTCGTTGCATCGGGATCGCGGCGAAACTCCCCTACCAGCTTGCCCAGCGCCACGGCCGAGACCGCCGCCGCATGGTAGGTCGCGCCGTAGTCGTACTCCTTCGACCACACCGTATCGACACCCGTCTTGTTCGAGGCAGCGAAGACGGCATAGTCCGCCAGCGTCGCCGACGCGGTGTTGACGCGCGCCACGGTAAAGGAAGGATTGTTGCCGTTCACCGGAGAGATGGATGCGACCATCTTCACCGCCACCGTGCCGCTCTTCGCCCCCTGCACGCCCCGGCCCGGACCCAGCAGCCGCAGCTCATCCATGTGCGTGTGGGCAAAGATCGCCAGCCGCACCACGTCGGCATACTCGGCCAGCACATCACCCAGGGCATCGGACGAGAGCGACATCGCGGGCGCGTCGCCGCCGCACACGTTGCTCATCTTCGCGAAGGTCGAATAGATATCCACCCCCGGCGGTATGTGCGCCATCACCCACACTCTCTGCTTATGCCGCCGCGCCTCGTCCAGTTGCGTGCGCAGCCACTTGATCTGCGCGATGGCGACTGACCGGTCCGGCTTGCCCCCGCAGGTCGCGTACTGCGTCAGCATGAAAAGATCGTCCAGCACGATCATCCGTGTCCGGCGCATCGGCGCGGCCATCCTCACGTTATACGATCCGCTGGCAGCGAAGTCCGCCAGCGCCTTCGCCCGTTCTTTCGAAGACATCGTCCCCGGCAGGCCCGCGGCGACATCCTTGCCCACCGCCGCCAGAAAATCGCTGCCGCCATCCAGCCGGTTGTCGCCGCAGCCCGAATCGTTGTTCCCCAGCGCGACGTATACCGGCACGCCGGGAAACGTCCGGCGCAGCTCCGCCGTCACGTAGGCAATCGTCTTTTCGACAAAGGCGGTGTAGTCGCTCTGCGTCTTGCCCGAAGCCAGCGCCGCGAACCGGCAGGGAAAGTTATGCACCACCAGATCCCCGCTCACGGTGATAAACCGCGCGTCCGGCGCCTCCTTCCGGGCCGCCGTCAGGCTCGACTGCAACAGTGCGTACGAGCTGTCGACGCCGCGCGCGCCGCACCGCTGCTGCAACGCGGCAAACGCCGTCGCCTGGTCCGGCGACGGCGGCTCCGCGAGAATCGCGTTCCACTCACTCGCCGGAGCATCGACCAGCCGCGCCGCCTTGGCGGGATCGTGAAACGGGTCGAAGTGAATATCGCTCACCAGCAGCGCCGGAACCGTACGCCGCGCCGCCGTATGGGCCGTCTGACTGGCCTGTTCTGTCTGACTCGCGGCGGGCCTCGTCGTCACGCCGCAAAGCAACAGCGCCACCGAGAGACAGGCAACTCGCAAGACAATCAAACTCTTCATCCCCGCTCCTCCACGTCTCCTGTGAAGAATAAGACATCCTCTCTCTATCGGCAGCGCAAAGAACACGTCATCTCGACCGAAGGCCGCACAGCATCACGCCCACAAATGCACGTCATCTCGACCGGAGCGAAGCGCAGTGGAGAGACCCCTGTATTTCACCATCCATCGCCACGGCAAGCCCCCTATCCATCGCGAAGAGCGTCCCGCTACTGCACCATCGCATCGAACGTGCCCGTCTCCACCACGCCGCCATGCTTCATCTGAATAAAGATGCGGTACCGCCCCGCCGAAGGAAAGCCATAGGGAAACTCCACCACGTTCGACATCGGCGCGGAGTGCATCGGCATCTCCATCGCCGTGTGGTCCGGCATACCCGTCATCGCCCCGCCGGCCGCCCCGCTCTTGTCCGCCATCATCATCGCCGCCATCGCCGCCGAGCCCTCCGGATGCGTATGCGCGAAGACCGTCCCATCCGTCTTGACGAAGGCCGCGTGGCCCGCCATGCCCAGGTACGGCTGCATCTCCGTCGCCGGCTTGCCGTGGCCATCCATCAACCGAAAGCGAAAGGCATAGGCGGTATGCGCAGTGATCGTCGTGGGCCGGTCCCACACCATCACGTAGCCGTCCGGCAGCGTGTACGAACTGCCCAGCATCCCCTCACTCAGCGGAGCAGGTCTCCCCTCCGCACCCTCGCTGTCCAGCGGAACACCCGCCATCCCCGCCGGTATCTTCACGCTGGCGACCAGCGTCTCGGGAAAGCCGTTGCGATGAACCACGTCGCCATAGAGGTGATACTCGCCCTCAGGCATCGAGGGCAGCGCCACGCGAAACTCGCCCTTGCCCGCCAACACCGGGTGCAGATGGAAGACAGCGTCCATCTCCGGCCAGCGAATGACGTAGAGATGCATCAGATGCCCGTGGTCGGGCAGAAAGTCGTCGTTCGAGCGCGAGTGGCCGCCCCTCTCATCGGGATTCGCCTTCGAGGAGATCACGTTCAACTGAAGCTGATTGCCCTCGAGCACCGGCTCCATCGTCAGCGGACGAAAGACCCCAGCCGCATAGTCTGCCGCATCCACCTGCCACCACTTCGCGCCGCCCCATACCAGCACCCCCATCAGCACCAGGCTCGCCGCCGAGGCAACCAGCGCGCGCCGCCTCAGGGCAGCCGAGGCCGTCGCTCCCGGAGCCAGGCGGGCGTCCCTCACCGCCGCCGCCACCATGCCCGCCATGCCGATCAGCAGAAACAGCCCCAGCATTCCCAGCGTGATGCCGAGGCTGCGATGCATCGTCATCGTCGACAACGCAGCCGCCGGAACCGGCACTGCCGCCGTGTATTGTCCGCTCGCGCCCGACACCGCGAAGCGCACCTCCCACGAGCCCGACGCCATCAGCCACAGATTGCCGGTAAAGAACGCCGGATCGCTCGCCGACCGCTTCATCACATCGGGCGTCGGCGGATGGTTGGCGGCATCTCCCGTCATCGGCACCGGCGTTACCGTCATTCCATCGACGGCGGCTCCGCTCGACCGCACCTCGATGCCCGCCACGCCCGGAATCACGGTCGGCGTGCGCACCGTGACAAAGAGCTTGTACGGCCCCGCGCTCACCTGCTCGAAGACGTCCTTGCTGCCCACATGCGCCTGCGCTACCTGCGGAGCCGCCAGCACGCCGAGCAGAAAAATCAACAGTGCCCAGCGCACAGGAACCAACCTAACCCGGGACAAACCGATCCTCATCGCTGCACGCCCCTCATCCAGCGGCCGAAGCGCAGCCCCACCCATGTGCCGACCGAACCGTAAACGGCTGCGCGCAACAAGCCCTCCCAGAGTGCGGCCCCATGATCGGGATGGAAGAAGATTCGCATCCGGTCGATCCCGTTGGGCCGCGAGTTGTAGTCGAAATAAATCGTGCCGAAGAACCGGTTCTCCGATGCCTTCGAGAGCAGAAACGAAGCGAACGGCCACTCCACCACGGTCAGCACCGCGATAAAGACCGCACCCGACACCGCCGCCACCTGCCACGGCTTCCACGCCCGCGTCCGCTGCCACAGCAGATCGAGCGCCAGCGCCGGCACGATGATCAGGATGGGGAACTTCGCCGGAACCATGTGCGTCACCGGAAAGAAGACCGGCCCCAGCTTCGGCTCGGCGGGAAACAGCGGCAGAATCAGGATCTCGCCGATAACGAAGAGCATATAAACCGTCGCCGCCCAGGTCGCCGCCCAGCGATGCCGCGAAGCCGCCAACAGCACCGCGAAGACCAGCGGCAGCGCGATGCCCATGGCGACATAGGCGCTCACCTGGTGCAGCTTCACATCCCACGTGTACTCCATCAGAAAGAACATCTGCCCGCCGACGATCAGGCCGCCAAGGTACAGAAACAGCCGCTGCAGCGCCCGGAAGCTGCGCTCGCCGCTCCCGCCCGCGTCCGCCGCACGGTTCATCGCCGCCAGAATCAGGAACAGCATGCCCACGCCCACCGCGCGGATGCCCAGGATCAGCAGCGTATGCGGCGGGCTCACGATCTTCACATCGAGGCCATAGGCCGCGTGCCACCAGTTATCGAACGGAGCCGAGGTCAGCATCGCGATGCCGCCCCACGCCGCGATAAACGCCCCCAGTGGCGCGCGAAATCCGAGCACGTTCACCGAGGCAGCCTTCTTTTCGGCGGATCGCCCAAAGGTCGTCGCAAAGATCAGGTAGCCGCAGATCACCGCCGCCAGCACGCCGCACGCATAGATGGCCATGTGCGCCGGGGTCCAGAAGGTATCGCGCCCGATGGAGCGATGCCACGACACATCCCACGCGCCGCCCACCGAGGCCGACGTCACCGCCAGCACGCCGCCCCAGACGTACCACGGAACAGTACCCGAAGCCGCCTGCCCCGTCCCTTGCCCCATCGATGCGGATACCGCCGGACTCGCCATCGTCCCCTCTCCTGAATAATCTATGGCCTAACCTGAGAGACATCCTCTCGAAGCTCTGCTTACCTCTCCATTACGCGCTTCTATCGCAATATGTTCAGCCAGATCAAAGGCGCCATCTTGAAACTCCAGCCGTCTCAAAACTCAAAGGACGTCATCTCGACCCAAGCAACGGACAGCCCTATCGTCCGTTGCGCAGCGGAGAGACCCCTGTATTTCTCCTTCGTTCCCGCCCTGCCGCTCTTCCAGCCAAATCCATATCCGGCATGGCATCTTCTCAACCGCCTTGTAAAACCATCGTCCCCGCTATGCTATACCGCCAATATCCCATCCATATCCAGCCTTTTGCCCCGCTTCGTGGCATCATGGATGCAGCCGAGCTTGCACACCGCATCCGATCTACCGCATCTCATTTACTTATGACGACTCAATACAATTCAGGCCGCGGCTCTTCCGGAACTTTCGTTGCCTTCCTCCTCGCCCTGATTCTGGGAGCCGTGGGCATGGTGTTCTTCCTTCGCCACGCCAACACCGGCATCCTCGCGCGCGTCGCCAACGTCATCACCGGCCGCACCACGACTACCTTCGATACCTCCGTTCCCACCGTCGTCCAGAAGATCCAGCGCCTCAGCCGCATCGAAACCGTCGTTTACTCGCTCGACACCGTCATCGAAGGCTCGAAGTCGAGCGCCGTCCTGCCCGACCTGCTCGCCGGCGACCGCATCCTGCTGATCGTCCACGGCCAGTCCATCGCCGGCATCGACCTCTCCAAGCTCCGCTCCGAGGACGTCCGCATCAACGGCAAGTCCATCCGCGTCACCTTGCCCGCCTCCGAACTCTTCGTCACCTCGATCGACAACCAGCGCACCCGCGTCTACGCCCGTTCCACCGGCCTGCTCACCTCGCCGGACCAGAATCTCGAATCCGAGACCCGCGCCCGCGCTCAGGCCCAGTTGCAGAAGGAAGCCCTCAGCGATGGCATCCTCGACGCCGCCCGCAAGAACGCCCGCGACACCGTCGCCACCCTGCTCCACGGTCTCGGCTTCGAACACGTCGAGGTGATGTGATCCGGAGGTAACCTGAATGGAACCGGAATGTAACCATCTGCATTCATCGCTGTCGATTCCATCGAAAGACCCTCTCCCATCAGCGCCGAACCTGCGCTATCATCACACTGTATGAGGTTCTGTTCGCGCTCCCGCGGCTCCGGCAAAAATACCGGGGAGATTTCTGTCTCCACGGCCGAAGTTCCCAGCGCTGCAATCTCCAGTACACACGAAGCCTGCGCGGAAGAATCTGAATCGGTCCTCTTCAAGACCATCGGCTGGATCTCCGCCGGCCTCGGAGCCGTTGCCCTGGGTCTCTTCGTAGGCCGCGAACTGCGCATCCGCTACAAGTTCAACCGCCGCACCCCCTACGACTTCTACGCCCACTCCGGCGACGAAGACGACGTGGACTTCGGCCTCGGCATCTAGCCAAAGCAACCTGCCCCTTAAATGTTTCGTCCCGGCATTTGGTTCTGGACTGACCCTATGCGCCTATTGATAACGCTCCTTGCCGCACTGACACTTTCCGCTCTCACCGAAGCGCAACAGGCTTCGCCGCCATCGGCGACCGGTGTGAACACTGCGATACACCGCTATCTCGGCTTCGACCGCAACGGATATCCCGGCGACGACGCGCTGCCCGCGCTGCGCCGCCACTTCGCCTTCGCCGGATACTGGCTCAACAACCCGCCGGGAGCCTCCGGGAACGGTTGGCAGGGCAAACGCGAACTCCTGCGGCGGCAGGGCTTCGGCTTCCTCGTCCTGTTCAATGGCAGGCTCGACGCCGAGATCGTCAAGGCGCAGAAGTCCGGCACCGCGCCCGGTCTACTCGGGAAAAACGACGCTGCCGCCGCCATTGCCGCCGCCCGCCGCGAGAGCTTCCCACCCGGCACCATCCTCTTTCTCGATCAGGAGGAGGGAGGGCGTCTGCTCCCCGGGCAGGCTGCCTACCTCTTCGCCTGGACCGAGGCCGTCACGGACTCCGGCTATCGTTCCGGCGTCTACGCCAGCGGCCAGACGGTCGACGAGGGCCACGGTCACACCATTACTACCGCCGAGGACATTCGCAGCCACGTCGCGTCTCAGCATCTGCACCCCATCGCCCTTTGGGTGGCGCAGGATGCCTGTCCGCCTTCAAACGGCTGCGTTTTGCAGGCTCCGGCGCTCGCGGCCAGCGGAACGCCGGACGCGCTGGCGTGGCAATTTGCCCAGTCGCCACGCCGCAAGGCCATCACCGCCGCCTGCGCTCGTAGCTATGCCGCCGACGGCAACTGCTATGCTCCTGATCTGCCGGGCCTGTTTCTCGATCTCGACGTCGCCGCTT
Organism: Acidobacteriales bacterium 59-55; assembly: GCA_001897435.1. Classification (GTDB taxonomy): domain Bacteria; phylum Acidobacteriota; class Terriglobia; order Terriglobales; family Acidobacteriaceae; genus Edaphobacter. The sequence continues at coordinate 676,343 of MKSV01000003.1, forward strand.
CGCCCGACCCTTCCAACGGGCGCGGTAACCAGTGAAGCCAGGTTTCTCCGGTTACATTTGAGCTTATGTAACCAGAGAAGTGCATTGTCTCCAGTTACAGTGCTGTGGGCCGCGGTTTGCCCACCCTTCCAGCGAAGCCTACAATGAAACATGATGAATTCTGCCTCCTCCCCCGATCACAAGCGTTACTTCATCGAAAAGCTCGGTATCTCCGAACGTCTGATGGAACGCTGCCTGGGCGAGGCGCTGTCGGCGGGCGGGGAGTACGCAGACCTTTATTTTGAATCGGTTACCTCGACTTCTCTGGGTATCGACGAGTCACTGGTCAAGTCGGCCAGCCAAGGCATCAGCGTGGGCTGCGGCATCCGCGTTCTGAGCGGCGAGCGGACGGGTTTTACCTACACCGACGACCTTTCGAGCGACCGCCTGCTGAAGGCCGCCCGCACCGCCGCGCTGATCGCCAGCGGTCCTGCAAAGGAACTGGCGCATGGGTTTACGCATACGCCGACTCCGGCGCTTTACCCTGTCGCCGGAGCGACTTCCGACGCCGAGATCTCCGAGAAGCTGAAGCTGATTCAACGTGCCGACAAGGCCGCCCGCGCCTACGACTCGCGCATCGTGCAGGTTCGCGCCGGATTCAACGACGAGTTGCGCCGCATTCTTGTGGCCGCGTCCGACGGCACCTTCGCCAGCGACACCCAGCCGCTGGCCCGGCTGAACATCTTCGTCATCGCCAAGGACGGCGCCAATACCGCTCGCGGCACCAGCGGCGGCGGGGGCCGGGTGGCGCTCGACTTTTTTGAAGGCAAAAAGAGCCCGGAGACCTTTGCCCGCGAGGCGGCGCGAACGGCCATGCTGCAACTGGGAGCGGTCGACGCCCCGGCCGGCGAGATGGAGGTCGTCCTCGGACCGGGTTGGCCCGGCGTGCTGATTCACGAGGCCGTCGGTCATGGGCTCGAAGCCGACTTCAACCGCAAGAAGACCTCGGCCTTCGCCGGTCTGATCGGGCAGCAGGTTGCGTCGAGCAAGGTCACGGTGGTCGACAACGGCACCATGCCCAATCGCCGCGGGTCGTTGAACGTGGACGACGAAGGCACACCGACGCAGGAGAACGTGCTGATCGAAAACGGTATCCTGAAGGGCTACCTGACCGACAAGCTGAGCGCCCGGCTGATGGGCACGGCGAGCACGGGCAGCGGCCGCCGCGAAAGCTACCAGGCCATCACCATGCCGCGCATGACCAACACCTATATGCTGAGCGGCGAGGACCTGCCCGAGGACATCATCAAGAGCGTCAAGCGCGGCCTGTATGCGGTGAACTTCGGCGGCGGCCAGGTGGATATCACCAACGGCAAGTTCGTCTTCTCGGCCAGCGAGGCCTACCTGATCGAGGACGGCAAGGTAACGCAGCCGGTCAAGGGCGCGACGCTGATCGGCAACGGACCGGAGGCGTTGAAGTACGTGTCTATGGTCGGGAACGATCTTGCTCTCGATGAGGGCATCGGCACCTGCGGCAAGAACGGACAGAGCGTTCCGGTCGGCGTAGGCATGCCCACGGTGAAGCTCGACCGCATGACGGTCGGCGGCACGGGACAGTAATCGGGCCACGGTACACGGCGTCATTGCAGGTACGCACGTTATTTTTAGGCGTTGATGCGGGTCGCGGGTACGGGGCAGTGATTTTTCTGATTTTTTTTATATCCCATGGAATCGAGCCCATGCGCACCGTATCAGGAGGTACAGAATGGCAGTGGAACGCGAAAAATTTTATGAGTGCGAGGTGAAGCGGCGGCGGCTGAAGGCCGCCGGCGGGTATGAGCCGTTTTGGAAGGTGAAGACGATTGCCGATGCGCTGATCGACAACGACACCGAGTTCCGCTGCAAGTTCTGCGGCGGGCCGCTGAAGGTCTTTCATCGCAGCGGGGAGAATGCGCCGCCGCCGCACGTCGAGCACAAGCTGAGGAGCGACGCGGAGTACTGCTCGGCGGGGCTCTACTTTCTGAAGGCAACCGATGGGCGCGAAGCGCGCATGTCGCAGGCTCCGGTTCATTAAGGGAGATCGCCCCGGCCTTTGTATAGACCGGGTGCCCCATGTCCCGATTTTGGGACATGGGTTTCTCCGCGATGTACAAGTGCAGGAGCAGAGACGAAATACAGGGGTCTCTCCACTGCGGCGGCAACAACGCCGCCTTCGGTCGAGATGACGTTTGATTGGGGTGGTTGGGAAGAGGTTGAAGGGTGGGTAGAAGTTTACTTTCCCACCCATCGCATGAAGCGCGATGGATGGGCACCCGGCCGTTTGCGGTGTGGAGAGAACCCGCGAGGTGTTTGTTAGAGTCGTGGTTGAAAAGACTTTGCTTATTTATTTTTAGAGGATCCGAACGTGCAAGCTGAACAGACCGCCGCCGACCTGAAGACCCTCGCCTCCGACGTTGTTGCCAAGGCACTGAAGGCAGGCGCGACCGATGCCGAAGCCGTCGTCTACGAGGGCGACGAGTTCTCCGCGCTGGTGCGACTGGGCCAGGTGGAGACGCTGAAGGAGTCGGGCTCGCGGGCTATCGGGCTGCGTGTCTTTGTCGCCTCGGGAAAGGCGCAGCGGACGGCGAGCACCTCGTCTTCCGACTTCTCGGTAGAGTCAATTAAGAGACTGGTCGACGGCGCGATCACGCTGGCGAAGATCACCAGCGAAGATCCCTTCGCCGGGCTGCCGGAGAGGGAGGATTTCGGGAAGATCGACGCCGATCAGCACCTCTACTTCGACGACGTCAACCAGATGCCTCCGGCAGAGCGGATCGAGACGGCGCGGCGGGTCGAGGCGGCGGCGATGGGCTTCGACACGCGCATCCAGAACTCGGGCGGCGGCGACTTCGACACGGCGACCTCGCACAAGATTCTCGTGAATTCGCGCGGCTTCGCGGGAGAGTATCGCCGCTCCTACTGCGGCTTCTCGGCCATGCCGATCGCGGTCGACGAGAAGGGCGGGATGCAGCGCAACTATTGGTATTCGGTGGCGCGGACGGCGGCGAAGCTCGAATCTCCGGAAGAGATCGGCCACGAGGCGGCGCGGCGCACGCTGGCGCGGCTGGGAGCGCGGCAGGCGAAGACGCAGAAGGCTCCGGTGGTGTTTTCGCCGGAGATTGCGCGGTCGATCGTCGGCAACATCTTCGAGGCGGCTAACGGCGACTCAATCTACCGCAACGCCAGCTTCTTCTGCGATCAGCTTGGGGAGCAGGTGGCAGGCGAGAACATCACCGTCGTCGACGACGGAACGCTGATGCTGGATGGCATCGGTGGCTTCGGCACCTCTCCGTTTGACGGCGAGGGGCTGCCGACGCGGCGGACGGTGCTGGTGGAGAAGGGCGTGCTGAAGAACTACGCTCTGAACACCTATACGGCGCGCAAGCTGGGGATGAAGTCGACAGGCAACGCCTCGCGCGGGCTGGCGGGCAATCCCGGCATCGGCGCGGGGAACTTTTACCTGGAGCCGGGGACGCTGACGCCGGCAGAGCTGATCGGGGATGTGAAGAACGGCCTGTACGTGACCGAGACGATGGGCTTCGGCGTGAACCTTGTCACGGGCGATTATTCGCAGGGCGCGAGCGGCATGTGGATCGAGAACGGCGAACTGGCGTATCCGGTCGAAGAGATCACGATTGCTGGCAATCTGAAGGACATGTACAAGAACATCGTCGCCATCGGCAACGATCTGGTCTTTCGCGGGGCGAGCGCGGCTCCGACGATCCGGGTCGAGGGGATGATGATCGCGGGTAGTTAATGCACCCGCAAATGCCGGGACTTAGCAGCTAAGACCATGAACCCGACCACCCCTGTATTTCGCCTTGCACCCTCTGCTGCCTCTTCCATCTGTAACCGATAATCGCCCAATAAAGCTCCATTTCGGCCAGCACGCAGTTCTGCTTTCGTACCTCTTCTGATTTACCATTTAAAGGCAATGGCAAAATCTGCGTTTCTCTTCCCCGGACAGGGCTCGCAATCGGTCGGCATGGGCAGAGATCTCTACGAAAGCTTCCCTGCCGCCCGCGCTGTCTTCGACGAGGCCGACGAAGCCCTCGGCTTCTCTCTCTCCAGCCTCATCTTCGAAGGCCCGGAAGACCAGCTCAAGCTTACCGAGCACACCCAGCCCGCCATCCTCACCGTCTCGGTCGCCGCCGCCCGCGTCCTCGCGGAAAAGGGCATCGTTCCCGACTTCGCCGCCGGCCACTCGCTCGGCGAATACTCCGCCCACGTCGCCGCCGGAACCCTCAGCTTCGCCGACGCTGTCCGCGCCGTCCGCAGCCGCGGCCGCTACATGCAGCAGGCCGTCCCTCCGGGCGAAGGCGCCATGGCCGCCATCCTCGGCCTCTCCGCCGACCTCATCAACGACATCTGCGCCCAGGTCTCCGACGACCTCACCCCGCTGCCCAACGCCAGCATCACCAGCCCAGCGGCGCAGGCCTTCTCGCCCAACAGCGCCGTCGTCTCCCCGGCCAATCTCAACTCGCCCAATCAGACCGTCATCTCCGGAGCCACGGACGCCGTCCATCGCGTCGCCGACCTGTGCAAGCAGGCCGGAGCCAAACGCGCCGTCATGCTCGCCGTCAGCGCCCCCTTCCACTGCGCGCTCATGGAGCCCGCGCAGAAGGCGCTCGCTACCGACCTTGAAGCCCTGGTCTTCAACGATCCGCGGTTTCCCATCGCCGCCAACGTCGACGCCCGCCTCGTCACCCGTCGCGCCGAGGCCCGCGACTGCCTCATCCGCCAGGTCACCGCGCCCGTCCGCTGGGTCGAGTGCATCCAGCTTCTTGCCGACCACGACGTCACCCACTTCATCGAGGTCGGCCCCGGCAAGGTTCTCACCGGCCTCATGCGCCAGATTCCTGATGCGCAGGATCGCCACCGCACCACGCTCCACGTCGAGGACACCGCGTCGCTCGAAAAATTCACCGAGGCATTCGTCGCCTCCTAACCCGTCAGCCAAGCCGAGCATCAGGGCCGCCACAAATTCGCCAGAGGATTGCAATGCAGCTCAACGATATCGTCGAAAACTTTACCCTGCAGAACCAGGACGGTGAGACCGTCAATCTCACCGACTTCTCCGATAAGCCCGTCGTTCTCTTCTTCTACCCCCGCGCCAACACCTCCGGGTGCACCATCGAAGCCTGCGGCTTCCGCGACGCCTTCCAGAAGCTCCAGGAGGCCGGCGCCGTCGTCCTCGGCATCTCCCGCGACGACGTCAAGGGGCAGAAGAACTTCCAGCGCAAGTACAACCTCCCCTACGACCTGCTCGCCGACCCCGACATGACGCTCATCAACCGCTACGATCTGCTCCGTCCCAAGAGCATGTACGGCAAGCTGGTCAAGGGCGTCGAGCGCACCACCTTCATCGTCAGCCCCGACACCGGCTCCGGCCAGCGCCTGCTGCATATCTTTCCCAAGGTGCAGCCCCATGAGCACGCCGAAGAGGTCCTGGCGATCCTCCAGCAGGAGCACGCCCACGCCCACCACTAGAGCCCACGCGAACGTCTCCGGGGAGCGCCGGAGCAGGGCATCTTCGCCACCACTGGCATACGTCATCTCGACCGGAGCAGCAGACAGCTTCATCGTCTGCTGCGCAGCGGAGAGACCCCTGTATTTGCCTTTCGCCTTTCATTGGACCGGCAAAGCCTTATACCATCCGTAAAGTCGCTAAGCCCTCGGCGACGTGCCGACGTCGGCCTCTAACGGCAAAGAGAGCAGGGGGAGGTCCAACGATGACATCCGTGCAACTGGCCGCCGCCGCCGTCCTCTCCACCGCCGCCGCTGCCGGAGGCCTCGCCTACGCGGCGCTCTGGCCGCAGTCACAGCTCTTCGGCCGCGTGCTCGTCGCCGGCTCCAATCCCGCCGAGATCGCCCTCACCTACGACGACGGTCCCAACGACGACGCCACCGAGCACCTCCTCGAAGTCCTCGCCCGCCACGAAGTCCACGCCACCTTCTTCCTCATTGGAAGCTTCGCTCGCCAGCGGCCATCGCTGGCGCGAGCGATCGCCGACGCCGGACACGTCATCGGCAACCACACCATGACCCACCCGTGGCTCTCGTGGCAGACCGCGTCGCGCATCCGCGAAGAACTGGCCGGATGCAATGCCGTGCTCGAAGATATTCTCGGCGCGCCCGTACGCTTCTTCCGCCCGCCCCACGGAGCCCGCCGCCCCATCGTCCTCCGCACCGCCCGCGAGCTGGGCCTGACCGCCGTGCAGTGGAACATCACTGCCTTCGACTGGAACCCCATCGGCACGGAGAAGATCCTCGCCAACGTCACACGGGGCATCGCTCACAATCGAAAGCGCGGACGCGCCTCGAACGTCCTTATGCACGACGGCGGCCACCTCGGCCTGGGTCAGCCGCGCCTGCCGACCGTAGAAGCTACCCGCCGCCTGCTGGAGCAGCAGGCCCCCACCCAGACAAAGTTCGTCACCGTCGCCGACTGGGCCTGACGCATCTTCCCTGCACTTTTTGAGCGGTCAAATCCACGTCATCTCGACCGAAGCGAAGCGCAGTGGAGAGACCCCTGTATTTCGCTCGACCTGCGCACCAATCTTCATGCAGCCGATCTTCATGCAGCCGATCTCAAATCTACGCAAACGCCGACCGCGCCGCTGCCAGCGTCCTCTCCACCTCGGCCGCGCCATGCGCCGTCGAGACGAACGCCGCCTCGAACTGGCTCGGCGGCAGCCATACCCCCGCCTCCATCATGGCCCGATGAAATTGCCCAAAGGCCGCAGTGTCTGACGCGGACGCGGAAGCAAAATCCGTAACCGCCCCCGCTGTAAAAAACCAGGTAAACATCGACCCCACGCGGTTGATGGTCAGCGCCACTCCCGCCTCGCGGGCGATCCCGGCAACCCCATCCGCAATCGCCGCCGTCGTCTTCTCCAGCGCCGGATAGATCACATCTTCACGCGCCATCAACTCCTGCAAGGTAGCGATCCCCGCCGCCATGGCCAACGGATTGCCGCTTAGCGTCCCCGCCTGGTAGACCGGTCCCAGAGGCGCGAGGAAGTCCATCACGTCGGCGCGGCCGCCAAACGCCCCGCAGGGCAGCCCGCCGCCGATGATCTTGCCCAGCGTGGTCAGGTCGGGCCGGATGCCATAGAGCTGCTGCGCCCCGCCCAGCGACAGCCGAAAACCGGTCATCACCTCGTCCAGAATCAGCAGCGCCCCATGTTCGGTCGTCAGCGCCCGCAATTCCTCCAGATAGCCCGCCGCCGGAGGAATCGTACCGGCGTTGCCCACCACCGGCTCCACGATCACGCAGGCGATCGCGCCGGGATAGGCGGCAAAGGCCTGCTGCACCGCCTCCAGGTCATTAAAGGGCAGCGCCAGCGTGTGCTGCGCCGTCTCCGCCGGAACTCCCGCCGAGCCGGGAATGCCCAGCGTCGCCACGCCCGAGCCCGCCTTCACCAGCATGGCGTCGGAGTGGCCGTGGTAGCAGCCCTCGAACTTGATGACGAAGTTGCGCCCGGTAAATCCCCGCGCCAGCCGTATGGCCGACATGCAGGCCTCGGTGCCGGAGCTGACGAAGCGCAGCTTTTCGACAGAGGGAAAACACTTCGTCACCAGTTCGGCGAGGTCGGCCTCGGCGGCGATCGACGCTCCAAAGCTCGCGCCCCGCGCCGCCGCCTGCTGAATTGCCTCGACCGCCGCCGGAAACGCGTGCCCCAGGATCATCGGGCCCCACGAGCCGAAGTAGTCGAGATAGCGGTTGCCGTCGGCGTCGAACAGGTACGCGCCCTCGGCACGCTCGACAAACGGAGGCTCGCCGCCGACCGCGCGAAAAGCCCGCACCGGCGAATCGACGCCGCCGGGAAGAAGCCTTTCGGCGCGTTGCTGCAACTGGCGGGAACGGTGATGGGGGCTATCGGAAACTGGCATTTCTTTTAGTATAGAAGTCTCGGCGGAAACTCCCGCCAAGCGCGGCTATCATTGTTATGCGGGCCCCGTTCTCCATCCTGCTAGACTGAAATTCTTCTTTCCTCAAACGATAATGACCTAATGGAGCGCCACTTTGCCGGATGAGACCATCGCCATGCATGCCCCAGACTTAACCGACCCAGAGCACCACGCGGAGTCGCCCCTCCGCACCGCAGCCGATCAGGAGAACAAGGTCGCCCGCAAAAAGTCCGGCGGCAACTCCGAGCCCGCGGTCAAGCGCGTCTCCACCGCCAAGAAGGGCATCAGCTACGCCGACGCCGGGGTCGACATCACCAGCGCCGACCGCAGCAAGCAGCGCATCAAGATGCTGGCGCGCAAGACCTTCAACCGCCATGTGCTCTCGGAGATCGGCGGCTTCGGCGGCCTGTTCGCGCTCGATCTCGAAAAATTTCCCAACCCCGTCCTGGTCTCTTCGGCCGACGGCGTCGGCACCAAGCTCAAGGTCGCCTTCGAGCTGGGCATCCACCACACCGTAGGCCAGGACCTCGTCAACCACTGCGTCAACGACATCGCCGTGCAGGGCGCCACGCCGCTCTTCTTTCTCGATTACCTGGCCACCGGCAAGCTCGACAACGAGATCATCGAGACCGTCGTGCAGGGCATCAGCGAGGCCTGCCGCGCCAACGGCTGCGCCCTGATCGGCGGCGAGACGGCGCAGATGCCCGGCTTCTACGCCGACGGCGAGTACGACCTCGCCGGCACCATCATCGGCGCGGTCAACCGCGACCGCATCATTACCGGCGAAACCATCCAGGTCGGTGACGTCCTCCTCGGCCTGCCCTCGAACGGCCTGCACACCAACGGCTACTCGCTGGCGCGCAAGCTGCTCTTCGAGGTGGCAAAGTATCACCCCGACCACTACGTCAACGAGTTGAAGGACAAGGCCGGTGCGGCGCTGATGCGCACCCACCGCAGCTACTTCGCCATCATCAAGAAGCTCACCACCGCCGACGTCGTCAGCGGCATGGCCCACATCACCGGCGGCGGCATCACCGAGAATCTGCCCCGCATCCTGCCCAAGGGCATGGGCGCGGTCGTCGATCTCGCCTCATGGCATGTGCCGCCCCTGTTCGAGCATCTGCAGGCGCTCGGCAGCGTGGACCGCGACGAGATGTTCCGCACCTTCAACATGGGCATCGGCCTGATCGCCGTCATACCCGCCGAGAAGCTCAAGAAGGCGAAGGCCATCCTCAACCGCGCCAACGAGCGCCACTGCGTGATCGGACGCGTCGTCCGCGGCGAGCGCAAGGTCAGCTACAGCTAGGTGGTCCGCAAACGCGATGGGCGGCATCCAACAGACAGGGCCTCTCTCCGGGACAAGGGCAGAGCGGTCTCAGGCGGCATCATCGAAAGAGGAGAGCAAGTGAAGCGGCTTGGAATTCTGCTGTCGGGGCGAGGGTCGAACTTTCTGGCAATCGCGAAGGCGATCCGCGAACAGCGGCTGCTGGGAGCCAGGATCGCCGTTGTGCTCTCGAACCGCGAAGACGCCGCCGGTCTCGACGCCGCGCGCGATCTGAAGATTCCCGCCTTCTGCATCCCTTCGGCCGGACACAAGCGCCGCGAGCACGACGCCGAGGTGATGGCGCGCCTGCACCAGCACCGCGTCGACCTGATCTGCCTGGCCGGCTACATGCGCGTCATTACGGAAGAGTTCGTGCGCGCCTTCCCCAACCGCATCCTCAACATCCACCCCTCGCTGCTGCCGTCCTTTCCCGGACTCGACGCGCAGCGGCAGGCGCTCGAATACGGAGCCAAGGTCGCCGGTTGCACCGTCCACTTCGTCGACGAGGCGGTCGACCACGGGGTCATCATCCTGCAAAAGGCCGTCCCCATCAAAGAGGACGACACCGTCGAAACCCTCTCGGCCCGCCTCCTGCAACAGGAGCACGCCATCTACCCCGAGGCCATCGCCCGCGTCCTCAGCGGCGACTACGTGATCGAAGACCGCCGCTACGTCCGCCGCGACAAGTAGCCACAAATACACGTCATCTCGACCGAAGCAACGGAGAGACCCCTGTATTTCGCCGCTCCCGCAGCGCCAAACCATCGCAGCAACCGCGAAAACTCGAGAAAAAGCAGTTGGCGTAGAGTCTGCCGAGCCCTTTGTTTGCCATCTCCGAAGGGAATCTGCGGTTGCCTTCCTCTACACCGATAGCAAATCGGCTCTACGCCCGCTGCCCCATCTGCCGCTGCTGATCCTTCGCGTCGCTCAGCGTCACCTTCACATCCATCCGCTTCCGTCCGCGGAAGATCGTGAGCGTCACCACATCGCCCGCGCGATGCGAGTTCATCGCGGCGGAGAGGTCCTGCGCGTTGGCGATGTCCTGCCCATCCATGCCAACGATCAGATCACCCCCAAGCATGACGGGGATATTGCCCATGTACGCTCTCTGGTTGCCGCCGCGCAGACCGGCGCGATCCGCCGCGCCCCCCGGAATCACCTGGTCGATCAGGATGCCGTAGTCCGACGGCAGCCCCAGCTGCTGGGCGATATCGGGACCGATCGGCAGGGTCACAATGTCGAGCGACGGCCGCCGCACATACCCGTACTTCTCAAAGTCGCTCAGCACCGCCTTCGCCGTATTGATGGGAATGGCAAACCCTACGCCCGAGCTCTGGTCCGCGCCGTTGCTTGCGATCATCGTTGTAATCCCGATCACCTCGCCGCGCGAGTTCAACAGCGGTCCTCCCGAGTTTCCCGGATTGACGGCGGCGTCCGTCTGAATGGCGTCTTCAATCGGGTTCTGCTCCGGCCCGCGAACGGAGCGGATGGCCGAGATGATGCCCCGCGTCATCGTGCCCTGCAACCCGAAGGGATTGCCGATGGCATAAACCCTCTGCCCCACGGTCAGTCCGCGCGAATCCGCCAGCACCGCCGGCACCAGGTCGGTCGCATTGTCGATCTTCAGCAGCGCCAGGTCGTGGCCCTTGTCCACGGCGAGTACCTTGGCCTTGTAGGTGTGCTTGTTCGAGAGCTTCACCTCCACCCGCTGCGCGTTGTTGATGACGTGATTGTTGGTCAGAATCAGGCCGTCCTTGTTCAGGATGAAGCCCGACCCCTGCCCCTGCTGCGGAACCGGCCCATAGAAGAAGTCGAAGGCAACGGCGGTCGAGGTGATGTTGACCACCGACGGCAGCGCCTTCTTGTAGACGGCGATGTTCTGCTGCTCCTCGGTGTCGAAGGCGGGCGCGGCAGAGGCCTGTGTCAGTTCGAGCGTGCCCATCGGCCCGGTCACCGTGGCCGGAGCCGCGCCGGGCGTGGCAGCGGTCGAGAAGACACGATGCACCCACGGCGCAAATGTTCCCGTCGGCGCGAAGTGCGTCGTCAGATAGTAGAAGCCGGTAAGCAATAAAAGAACCAGAACAACGGGACGCAGTTTCATGGTTTAGACCCTTGTATCCTTTTGAGCGAACCGGCAGGTCCGCCTCCCCTGTAATTGTAGCGAGATGCCCGCCCTCCCGGTAAAATCCCACCCCGGAAAGACTGCCAAACACGTCACAGCATGCGTCGCTCACAACAATCCATCCCTTGGACTCTGTCTACCGCGCCGCGCTCCGCAGAATCGGCCACAGTTGATCGACCTGCCACTCCAGCTCCGTGATAGCGCCATCGTTGGTCAGCACATAGTCGCAGGCGGCAGCCTTCTGATCGTCCGGAATCAGTTGCGCCAGCCGCCGCGCAGCCTCGGCCTCAAGCTCCGCCCTCTGCGCCTCCGATATCTCGCCGTCTCCGGCAGAGCGGCGAACGAAACGAGCGATCTTCATCTCCTCGGGAGCCGTCACCAGGATCAGCCGGTCGAAGCGCTCCCGCCAGTCCGCAACCGCGCCGTGAACCGCCTGTCCCCGCGCGGCCTCGTCGCGAACGGCCTCGTCCCGTGCCGCCTCAAAGATCAGCGCCGACTCCACCATCACCACCGCCGCCGGATGCCGCCGCGCAATCTCCTCGATCCGCTCTCGCTGCCGCGCAATCACCGCCGGATGCACCATCGCGTTCAACTCATCGACGCGTCCCTCGGCAAAGGCGATGCGGGCCAGCGCCGAGCGGTCGAGCCGCCCGTCGGCGAGCACCACCTCGCCACCGAAGCGCGCGACGATCTGCGCATGGACCGGCCCGCCCGGCTCCATCAACTCTCGGCCCATGACGTCGGAGTGAAGCACCTTGGCGCCGTGGGCGCGAAACAACTCCGCCACCGTCGACTTGCCGCTCCCCAACCCGCCTGTAAGGCCGACACGCAACATAGTGCTTCAGTCCTTCTTCCCGTTCTTCACTCGTCTTCGCTGAAATCCGCTTTGAGTCACGTCATCTCGACCGAAGGCCCGCAGGGCCGCAACTCACGTCATCTCGACCAAAAGCCCATCCACAAATGCACGCCATCTCGACCGAAGGCGGCGCTTTTGCCGCCGCAGTGGCAGAGACCCCTGTATTTCGTCTTTGCTCTTACTTGCCCGCCCTCACCGGCACAAAGCGATACCAGGACTTCAATTGTTAACAGATCCTTCGATCTACTTTCTTAGCCTTCCTTCAACGAGATGCCGCGCCGCAGCTTCGCCGCCGTCACCGTATTCTTCATCAGCATGGCGATCGTCAGCGCGCCCACGCCGCCTGGAACCGGAGTATACGCGCCCGCAATCGCAAATGCAGCGGGATCGATGTCACCCACCACCACCGAGCCGCGCTTGGCAAACGAAGCCGCGCGCTTGGCGTCGCCGGGAAAGAATCGCTCCACCTCGGCCGCATCGGTCACGCGATTGATGCCGACGTCGATCAGCGTCGCGCCCGGCTTAACCATCTCCGCCGTCACATATCCCGGACGCCCGATCGCCGCCACCAGCAGGTCCGCCCCGCGCGTGATGCCCGGCAGATCGACCGTCTTGCTGTGGCAGATCGTCACCGTCGCCGAGGCGTTCAGCAGCATCATCGCCGCGGGTTTGCCCACGATGTCCGAGCGGCCCACCACCACGGCGTTCTGCCCCGAGATCGGCAGGTCGCTGCGCTTCAGAATCTCGATGATCCCGGCCGGCGTGCACGGCGCCAGCCCCGGCTGCCCGCTCTGCAACCGGCCCGCGTTGACGGGATGAAAGCCATCGACGTCCTTGTCCGGCGACACCGCCTCCAGCAGCCGCTTGGTATCGACGTGCTTCGGCAGCGGCAACTGGATCAGGATGCCGTCAATGTCCTCGCGCGCGTTCAGCTCCGCCACCAGCGCCAGCATCTCGTCAGTCGTGATGCTCTCGGGCGGCGTCAGCATCTCGCTGTAAATGCCAAGCTCGCCGCAGGTCTTCACCTTGCTGCGAACGTAGATCTGCGAGGCCGGAACCTCGCCAACGAGAATAACGGCGAGTCCCGGGGTGATTCCCCGCGCCGCAAGCTCTTTGACCTCAACCGCGACCTCGTCCTTGATCTGACCGGCAATCGCGACGCCATCTAAAATTCGTGGAGTATTTTTCATCTCCTTCATGGTATCGCGCCGCACCTCAAACCCGTCTCAACCGCAGCCATCCTCAAACAAACGTCATCTCGACCCGGAGCCCCCCTCAAAGAAACGTCATCTCGACCGGAGCGAAGCGCAGTGGAGAGACCCCTGTATTTTGTATTTGCCTTTCCTCCGCACTCTCTCCAAACGCACCACCGCCGCTCTTCCCCGAGGCTCTAATATAGAGACCATGAGCCCCCGCCCCCTCACGGCAGATGACCTTCGCTGGCTGGCCTGCCCGATCTGCCGCCTTCCCCTCGAGCTTCAGATCGACGCTGTGCTCTGCACCGGCTGCGCCCGCCGCTACCCTATCGTGGACGGCCTCCCCGTCCTGCTCGCCGAGCGAGCCATCCGGAGCAGCTCTCCTGTCTAACCCGCACAATCAAGGGAACTTTGTACGGCAATCCAGCGTAGAACCAGTGTGGCCGCGCAGTAGCGCCGCAATTGATTCCGCGTCCTCTGTAACCTCAGCCCTGCTGGAGCATCTTATCTAGCAGGTTCCAGCGGCTTGACGAAATTTGAGAGAGGATTTGAGAAAGGAGAAGACCATGACAGACATCCAGAAGACCCAGATGGTTGAACAGTTTCCGGCAGCCGATCTCAATGGCCTTCGCGAAGAGATACGCAAGTCGAGCGTCGATGGCTGGCAGTCGGCCGCGCTCATCAGCAGCTTCCTCTCCGGACGCGGCTACGGCGTCTCCACCGACGCCGCGCGCATCGCCGCGTCGCGCATCGAATCTGTCGGCTGTTCGCTCGAATCCATGCAGGAAGAGCTGGAAAAGCTCGCGCTGGTCATGTAGGCAAACCCGTTCCGAAGAGATTTATCAAAAGCGCCCGCAACGGGCGCTTTTGATTTACCTCGATATCTCCTCCAAAATTCAAACGCACGTCATCTCGACCGAAGGCGTGCAGTTTTGTCGCGCGCCGCAGCGGAAAGCCCCTTGTATTTCGCCTCTATCGCAGCGCCAGCCTTCCTTAGTTTATGGTTGAATCATGCCGTCCCTTTGAAGGTCCGCATGAGGCTGGCCATCACTGTTTTAGCAGGTGACCGCAGAGGTGTCCAAAGAAAAGTGGACACCTCTCGGTTTTACTATCGCGTTGGGCGCTCTTGGCTGCATCGCTTCTTGGGATGCGAGCGGGCCACCGGGGTTGTCTCTGCCCACGGCAGCCCCGGTTTTTATTCGTCGCCAGGCAGAGCGTAGCGGGTGTAGGACACTTCGCCGCGAGCGCCACAGGCAGGACAGCGGTTCAGGCATGTACTCGGATTGCGCGGCTTCCAACCGTGATGGCACAGCCCGCACGTAGCACGGAGCCGCCGCGCCAAGGACACCTCTGTTTCAAGCAGCGCCGACAGTTGGGCCGACGAGATGTACACCTTCATCACCTTCTCTTTCACCGAAACACCTCCTGTACACAGGACTACCACCAAAAAGCAGAGCGCCCCACCAAGGCCGAGCCAAGCTCCGGGGCTACCCGGCACCCCAGCCGACGCGGGCGAGTACCCGCGTGAGGCATGGGCGGCAGTACCAGCCCCGTGGGATGAGCGAGCGGAAGTACACCAGCGCCGAGCGCTGATGGCAATGTGGGCAAGTGGCGACGATGCGATGAGACGACATGATGAACCCCCCCTAGGGCTGATTGCCCGGTATGGTTTCCCCCACTGCATGGAGTCAAGGCGGGCGGCTTTATCGCCCCCGCGTGAGCGGCGCGGAGCGGCCTTGACCCATGCGGCATAGTGGGGGAACCGGGCAACAGCCTTTATCCGGGGGCAGGGCGAAGCCGTGAGGCCCCCTTGCGGGGCCGAAGCTGTTGCCGTTGCTGTTGCCGTTGCCTTTGCCTTTGCTGTTGCTTTGCGGCGGGGCGAAGCCGCGTAGCGGCGAGGTTGGTTTTTGCCGCGAAGCGGGCCGGAGCGGGGCTTTGCGGCGCGGAGGCCCCCGCCGAAGGCGGGAGGGCGACGCCGGGCCGCGCGGGGCGAGCGAAGCGGGGGCGTGGTGGGCCGCGCGGCACGGCGGGAGGCGTAGCCGGGAGCGAACGCCGTACTGTGGCGTGAGCGGAGGCCCAGCCGACGCCGGGACCGGCTGCGGGGCGAAGCGCAGCGGAGCAGTGCTGCGCGAGAGCGCAGAGCATGGCGCGTGACGCGGGCACTATCGCGGCGCGTGACGTGCGGCACCGGGGCAGGGGACCCGCCGCAGCCGGACAGCCTGCCCGGGCCGCGCGGACGAAGCGCAGCGGAGGAGCACGACCGGGCACACAGATTGCCTGTAAACATCCGGGGCTTCCAGACCATCGGAGTTGCAAGACACTGCCGCTCCGGGTGCGCGGTCGAGCCGCGCCAGCCTCAGAAGCGTCCAGATGCACGAAGGCCCCGGTTGTCCGGGGCCTTGAGTGTGGGAGGGCTACTTGTGCCGCTTGGGTGCTGTTGGGCGCTTGACCTTGGGCGTGTGAACTTTGGGCCGGTTGACCTTGGGCGCGTGAATCACTGGCCGCTTTGCTCCTTGTTTGCTCATTGCTATTGCTTCCTTTCCGGGCGCGTCAGCGTCCTGCTGCGACCGCGTGAAGCGCGGTAGGTTGAGTGGGTGCCTTGGCCTGGCGCGGGTGTGTCCAGTCCGGGGCGTGGTTGTGGTGCATCGCTGGCACGACGGCGATGGGCTTGGACGGCTTTTTTTCGTGGGGCCAGATGGCCGCCGCGACCTCATCGCCGACGACGCAGAAGCACGTCATGCAGCCAGGCACGAAGCCGACGACGCGCACTAGCGGCGCTCCGGCGCGTCCGCTGCGGTGATCCAGAGCCGGGCCGCCTTCACCAGTTGCTGCGACTCTCTGATTGTGATGAGGTGAAGCTCGATGCCGCGCACCACGGTTGCGAGATACGCTTGCACGGACACCCGGCTCTCCAAGATGGGCATGTTCATGCGATAGGCGACTCGCGCCGCTTCGTTGGCGGCCCGCTGATCGCCGCCACATTCTACGATGCAGCGGCAGGCCTGGGCCGCCGCCTTCACTGCGAGGTGGACAGCCTCCGCGATGGTTGGTTCGTTCATTGGATTGCCTCCGTGTGTGGGTTGAGTTTGGCGAGTTCGAGGATGGATGGCTCGACCGGCGTGGCGTGGTGGTCGAGGTAGATGAGCGTTGTTTGCAGGTCTTTGTGTCCGAGGACCGCTTGCACTTTACGGAGGTCGCGCGTCAGGTCGTAGACGCGCGCCGCCGTGGTGCGGCGTAGATCGTGCGAGGTGAGTTGCTTGGTGATCCCACACTCTTTGCGCAGTTTGTTGAAAGCGAGACTGAGTGACGATGCGGTGTTGTGACCGCGCGGACTCATCTGCGAGACGTAGGAGGTGATGCGGTCCGTTGTGTAGAGCGCGAACATTGCCGCGAGTTCGGCCGTGACTGGCAGCGTGAGCCGGTTCTGGTACTTGGTGGAGAAGGTAATCTCCCGGCGCTCGGAGTCGTAGTTGTTTGGACAGATGGCCGCCGCCGTGCTCTTTCGCAGGGCGAGGTCCGAACACAAGAGGATGTAGCAGCGCAGATGCAGCGGCGCGCGGCGCAGCAGCATCTCTCGCTCTTTGCCGGTGGCAGTGATGGCGCGCGGCGATGGACGTGTGACCTTGGGCACGTCGGCGAGCAGCGTATAGCTTGCGCCGTGCCGCTCGACCAGCCAGCGGATGATTTTCTTGAGGCACTGCGCGCGCTTGTAGCGAGTGTCGGCCGCGAGTTTTTGATACATCGCAGCGGCGCTCAGTACATCGGCTCGGCTGAGGTCGCGTACCTGCGTGTATCCTGCCGAGGCTATGAGGTACTTTGCCGAGGAGCCGGTGTGCGTGTGCCAGACGCCGCGCGCTTCGTTTTGACACGCGAACCACGCCGTAAGCTCGGCGAGGACGACTCGCGCGACTGTCGGACCCCGCCTTTCCGTTTTGGGCGCGCCGCGCTCTTTCGCTCCTCTTCGTACTGCCGTGCATCGTCTTCCGTTGTGAATGCCTTGCGGCGACGAACGCCGCGCCGGTCGCGCCAATCTGCATAGAAGCGATTGTCTTTCTGGTACATGGACACCTCTGGACACCTGAGCGGCGCTGTGCAGCCGCGCCTCCCTTGGTTTATCGTCAGTTCATGCCGTCCCTTTGGACCCCTCCTAATTGGCCACAGCGCCTTGCCGAACTTCAAGCCCCTACCGGAGACCTGAAAGAAGCCCCTTTACGACGTGATGTGCGTTCCCTCGGCGCCCTCCTCGGAGGCGTCCTGCGCGAGCAGGCGGGCGATGCCCTCTACGACGCCGTCGAAGCCCTCCGCCGCACCGCCATCGCCCGACGCGAGGCCGACGCCCGAGGCGACTCCAAAGCCGCCGCCGCGCACCTCGAAGAGGCTCTGGAGCGCGTCGCCGCGCTCGATCTCCCTTCCGCCTATCGCCTCGCCCGCGCCTTTGGCTTCTACTTCGAGCTCATCAACCTCGCCGAGACCAATCACCGCAAGCGCCGCCGCCTGGCCATCCAGCTCGATCCCAACGCCGCCCCACAGCGCGGCGACCTGCGCGGAACCCTCCGCCGCCTGCGCGAGGCCGGCCTCGACGCCGCCCAGGCCTACGATCTGCTCCGCCGCATCTGCATCACGCCCGTCTTCACCGCGCACCCCACCGAGGTCGCCCGGCGCTCGGTCATGTTCAAGCGCCGCCGCATATCCGACCTGCTCGAACAGCTCGACCGCATCCCGGTGCCGAACGCCCATCTCGAATCGCTCGAGCGCGACCTCACCGCCGAGATCACCGCGCTCTGGCAGACCGACGACGTGCGCAGCGCCCGCCCCACCGTCCGTGACGAGATGCGCATGGCCCTCGACTACTACGAGACCAGCCTCTTCGACACCCTGCCCGTGCTCTACTCCGAGGTCGCCGCCGCGCTCGCCGAAGAGTACCCCGAATCCGCGGGTGAAAGCTCTGTTAAGGGCACGGCTTCAGCCCTGCCGGAAGCCACAACCAATAAAGGGGCTTTAGCCCCCGAGGGACACCCCCGCGCCATCTCCGATCTGCCCCAACTCGTCAGCTTCGGCTCCTGGATCGGCGGCGACCGCGACGGCAATCCCTTCGTCATCGCCGATGTCACCCGCGACGCCCTGGCCCTGGCGCAGAACCTTCTGCTCAACCACTACCGCCGCCGCCTGCAGAACGTCTTCGAGCAGCTCGGCAGCTCCGTCCAGCAGGTACCCGTCTCCGCCGCGGTCACCGCGCAGCTCGACCTCTACCTCGACCGTCTGCGCTCCGCCGGCCAGACCACGCTCGAAGAGCGCTTCCCCCACGAGCGCCTCCGTTTGCTCATCGCCTGCATCATGATGCGGCTGGGAGCGACCCCGCAGTCCGGCCTGCCGCTTCCCTCCGAGCCCGCACTCACCCCCTACACCCGCGCCGCCGACCTGCTCGCCGACCTTGCACTGCTGCGCGGCAGCCTCGCCGAAAACCACGGCCACCGCCTGGCGCAGATGCTCATCGACCCGCTGCTGATCGAGGTCCGCACCTACGGCCTTCACCTCCAAACGCTCGACATCCGCCAGCACGCCCGTTTTCACTCCGCCGCCATCGCCGAAATTCTGGGCGAAGCATCACGGGAGGCGGGATCACAAACCCTCCAGCTCCCCCCAGCCCTCAGCCCGCAGACCACCGAGGTCCTCAACACCTTCCGCGCCATCGCCGAGCTCAAGCAGGCCTACGCGCCCGAGTCCATCCAGCAGTACGTCATCAGCGGCGCAACCTCGGCCACCGACATCCTCGACGTGCTCCAGCTCGCCCGCCTCGGCGGCGTCAAGGTCGAGGGCGACCCCGGCCTTGGCGACCCCGGCCTGCAACCCGTCCCGCTCTTCGAGTACATCGAAGACCTGCAGAACGCGCCCGCCGTCATGCGCCGGCTCTGGACCAGCGAAGCCTACAGGCCCCTGCTCGAAAGCTGGAACTACCGCCAGGAGGTCATGCTCGGCTACTCCGACTCGAACAAGGACGGCGGCATGATCTCAAGCACCTGGGAGATCTACAAAGCTCACCGCGCCCTGCACCAGGTCGCCCGCGAGTGCGGCGTCCATCTGCGCCTCTTCCACGGCCGCGGCGGCACCGTGGGCCGCGGCGGCGGCCCCACGCATCGCGCCATCTTCGCCCAGCCCATCGACAGCTTCACCGGCGAGCTTCGCCTCACCGAACAAGGCGAAGTCCTCAACTGGAAATACTCCGACGTCGTCCTCGCCGAGCGCAATCTGGAGTTGATGATCGCCGCCTCGCTCGACGCCATCGCCCGCCCGGACGCAAAGATCCAGGCCGCACAACCAGCAACCGGCAATCAACAACCAGCAACCGGCAACCAGCAACCAAATCCCGCCCCCCACCTCACCGGCGAGATTCTCCCCGAATGGGAGGCCGCGCTCGACGAGCTTTCGGCCACCTCCCGCGCCTTCTACCGCAAACACATCATCGACAACCCGGACACCTTCACCTACTTCGAGCAGTCCACGCCGGTCGCCGAACTCGAGCACGCCCGCCTCGGCTCCCGCCCCTCCAAGCGCAGCAAGAAGAAGTCCATGGACGACCTCCGCGCCATCCCCTGGGTCTTCGGCTGGATGCAGTCCCGCCAGCTCGTTCCCGCATACTTCGGCGTCGGCCACGCCCTCGAACTCTTCGTCAAGGAGCACACCGATGGCCTCGCCCTGCTCCAGACCATGACCCGCTCCTTCCCGCTCTTTCTCGACATCGTCCGCAACGTCGAGATGGCGCTGGCCAAGGCCGACTTCGGCATCGCCCGCCTCTATGCCTCGCTGGTCGAGGACGCCGCCCTGCGCGACCGCGTCTTCACCACCCTCGAAGCAGAGTTCGACCTCACCCTGCGCATGATCCTCGCCATCACCGGGCAGAAGGCGCTGCTCGAGACCAACCCCGTGCTCGAACGCTCCATCCGCCTGCGCAATCCCTACGTCGATCCCATGTCGCTGATCCAGGTCGAGCTGATCCGCCGCAAGCGCGCCTTAATGGCCGCAGGCAAGCCCGACTCGCCCGAGCTGAACCGCGCCATCTCGGCCACCATCAACGGCATCAGCTCCGGCCTCCGCAACACCGGCTGATAAGGCATTCTCAGGCTCCCTGAAGCAAAACTGCCAGTACCCAAACTCACGTCATCTCAACCGGAGTCGCACCTCGAACGCACGTCATCTCGACCGAAGCGAAGCGCAGTGGAGAGACCCCTGTATTTCGCCTCCGATGGCAGCAACATCTCCACAACGAAGACAAAATACACCCCAGCCCCACACAGGATCGCAATCGAAGCGGGTGCCCCATGTCCCGATTCTGGGACATGGGTCTCAACTGTAGAAAAGCTACCGAAGGAAAAGCACGGCCCTACGCAGGAACCCCATGTCCGAAGATCCGGACATGGGGCACCCAAAGCCGTAGCGGAAACAAAAGCCTAGAACGGATTCAGCTTCTTCAGTCCCTTCTTCTTCTTGTGCTTGCTCGAAGACTCGACATCGTTGTCGAACTCGGGCTTGACCTTCTTCTTGCTGTTCGGATCGCCAACCTGCGCCGCGGCCTGGGTTCCGGGCTTGATGTCGTTGACCGCATCGGGAGCGTCGCCGGCCTTCTCCACCGGCGGCAGCGGCGTAGCATTCTCCGGACCCACCGCCTTCAACCCGCCGTTCGCATCGGCCGGAGCAGGAGCCGCAGAGGGCGTCAGAATCTCCACGCCCATCGAGTGCGACGAGGTCGCGCCCGAACGCGTCGTCCCGCTTGAAACCGTCGTATCCACCGCCGAGTTCGTGTTCGTGCCCGCGGCCGCCGTCGGTACATCGTGGAACGCCAGCGGTGCAGCCGGAGCAACCGGTGCGGCAGGAGCAGGGGCCGGTGCGGGAGCAGCAGCAGCCGTCGCCGGTTCAGCCGCCTTCGCCGCAGCCGCGTCCGCCGCCGCGGCCGCCTCGGGATGCATCGAGGTATTGAAGTCGTTGATGATCTTGCGCGTAATGTCCGGTGCCAGCGTCGGCTTCGGGTCCACCAGCGAAGGCTCGCCGATATGCGCCGCCATCACCGTATCCGGCTTGTGCATCACCAGCAGCATCGCCCGGTCCTTCAGGTTGTAGCCGGAGCGGCTGTTCTCAAGCGCCGTGCTCGCCGCCACCTGCTCGGGCGTAGGCGTCGGAATCGGCACGTTCATCGCCGCCAGCCGGTCGCGCGCGTCCTCGACGTGCGGCGAGGCCGAGTACTGCAGCACTACCTTGCGATAGGCCGCCGCCGCCTGGCCGTCATAGATCTGTTCCAGCCGCGCCTTGGCCGCCTCCGGCAGCCGGATCGAACGCACGTACGTCGCCTCGGCCGCGTACGCGTCGCCCAGCCCCACCAGCACATCGTCCATGTGGCTGTACTCGGGGTACGTGTCCACCACCGTCTGTAGCCGCGCAATCGTCGCCGGCCAGTTGTGCGAGTGGGTCGCGTAGAAGTTGCCGATCTCGGCCTCGCGCGCCGCCAGCACCTCCTGCACCTCGCGCAGCCGCTGCTTGGCCTGCGGCACCAGCGGAGACTCCGGGAACTGTTGCAGCATCAGCCGGTACTCTTCCTCGGCATGGGTGGCCTTGGTGTAGTCGCGGTCCGGCTTGTCCATCTGCCGGAAGTAAATGTCGCCCACGCGCATCTGCGCCTCGGCCGCTTCGGGAACGTTGGGGAAGAAGGTGATGAAGTCCTTGTACTCGCTCTCGGCCTGCATCAGCGCCGCCGTGCCGCCCTCCTTGTACCAACTGTCGGCGATCGCCAGCTTCGCCCGCATCTGGTACTGCGAATCCGGATAGGTGTTCAGCAGCGTCTGCAAGGTCAACCGCGCCACGTCGAAGTGGCCCTTCTTGGTCGCCTTCACCGCCTTGTCGTACAGCTCCTTGTCGGGCAGCTTGGAGTCGGCCTCGGCCAGCGGGGCCATCTTCTGCCGTCGCCGCATCTCCTTCTTTGTGTCCTTGGATTGGACAACCTTCTCTTCCTTCTTGTCCTTCTTCGAGTCCGACAGCGTCACGGTCTCCTGCTGCTGCCCGTTGGCGTCGGTCGTCGTCTGCGATGAGCCTGTCACCTGCGCCGATGCGATCGCCGAAGTCGAGATCAAGGACGTCAGCAACACTGCGACCGCCGCTCCGGCCAACGCGCCGGCCCTCAGGCTCGGAAAAAAGGAATGCCTTGTAAAAAGAGAACGATTATCCATACAGCGATGTACCCCATAAGCCTCGCGCCACGACGCACAGGCTGCGTTCCATTCTAGTCTTTCCGGCCGGTCCTGTCGTTCACCGCCGGACCCCCCAGCCGCCTTTTTCCGGCCTAGAATCTGTTTCAAAACCCCTTGGCCGCAAAATAGCAGTTGGTGTAGAGTCTGCCGACCCCTTTGTTTGTCATTCCCTTTGCCTGCCGACCCCTTTGTTTGTCATTCCCGAAGGGAATCTGCGGTTGCCTTCCTCCACACCAACAGCAAATCTGCTTTAGCCACGTCATGTCGACCGAAGCATAGAGCACGTCATCTCGACCGAAGCGAAGCGCAGTGGAGAGACCCCTGTATTTTGCCTTTTCGCGCCGGGCCTCTATCCCACCTCCAAATCAGCCCTTTTTTCGACGATCGCCCTTCGAACGTCCCTTATCTTTCACCGATTTCTCTTTCGCGCCATGCTTATGTCCGGCATGTCCTGAATGTCCGCCGCTCGGCGCCGCCGCCCGGGCCAGCTTCAAAAACGAGCGCGCATTCTTCTCCGTTTTGCCAGATTCCCTGTTTCCAGATTCCCTGTTTCCAGATTCCCCGTTTCGAGATTCAAAGATCGCCGATCCGGCCACCAGCATCTCCGCTCCTGCTTCGACGACCGCCGCCACCGTATCGTGAGCGACGCCGCCATCCACCTCGATGCGGAAGTTCAGCCCCATCTCCTCGCGCACCGCCGCCAGGTAGGCGATCTTTTCGAGCGCCAGCGGCAGAAACTGCTGCCCGCCGAAGCCCGGATTGACGCTCATCACCAGCACATAGTGCACCATCGGCAGCACTTCGATCAGCGTATCGACCGGCGTCGCCGGATTAATGACGACCCCCGGCTTCATGCCATGGTCCGCGATCAGTTGCAGTGTCCGATGCAGATGGCGGCAAACCTCCTGCTGCACGCTCACCATATCCGCGCCCGCCTCGGCAAACGCCGGGATGAAGGCGTCGGGATCTTCGATCATCAGATGGCAATCCAGCGGCAGCTTCGTCACCGGCCGCAGCGCCTTCACCATGGGCGGCCCGAAGGTAATGTTCGGCACAAAGTGTCCGTCCATCACATCCACGTGGACGATGGTTCCGCCGCCCCGCTCCGCCGCCGCCACCTCGTCGGCCAGATGCGCAAAATCGGATGCCAGTATCGAAAACGCCAGCTCTATCAAAAGGTCTCGCTCCTGCCTGTGAGTTTACCAGCGCCGTTCAAAGGACGGTGGCCCCATCGCAACATAACTCTGATCGTATTGTTTCCAGGTTGCTCTATGTTTTATAAACAATTTTGCTTATACTGCTTTATAAACAACTTTGTTTATACTCATGGTCCATGAAGAGTAGTGAGTTCAAGCGTTGGCTCGCGGAGCAGGGCGCGACCTTCAAAACCGGCAAGGGCTCGCATCTCAAAGTCACCCTGAACGGCAGGCAATCGGTCCTCCCCATGCACAACAAGGAACTCGGCACAGGCCTCGTACAGGCAATCAAAAAGCAGTTGGGACTCAAGTAGGAGACGGCCATGCGATATCCATTCAAGATGCGGCGGGACGGCAGATATTTTCTCGTGACCTTCCCCGACCTTCCCGAAGCCATCACGCAGGGTGAAAGCGAAGCGGAAGCTCTCACGGCAGCCAGAGACGCCCTCGAAACCGCTCTGGACTTCTATTTCGAAGGTGGTCGAATCGTTCCCGGCCCCTCTGCTCTCAAACGCGGACAACGATTTGTCGAACTGCCGGTCAGCCTTTCGGCCAAAGTCCTGCTCCTCAACGAAATGTTGCGGCAGAAGATTCGCCCGGCTGAGCTGGCGCGGAGGCTGCATACCATTCCGCAGGAGGTCAACCGGCTCATCAATCTACACCACACCTCGAAGATCGACCGAATTGCCGAGGCGATGAAGGTCCTCGGCAAGAATCTGCACATCAGCGCCACAAGAGACGAAGCCGCCTGAAGAGCGATATTTGGCAGTCATCATGCGGCGGATATGTTGGCGCCGGGTGCGGGTGCCCCATATCCCGCTTCTGAGACATGGGCTCTCTCCCCGACCTCAACCGCCCGGGTGCCCCATCCATCGCGCTTCATGCGATGGGTGGGAAAGCAAATTTTTACCCGTCTTTCCTCTCCCGCTTCCCCACCACAGGCACCACCCGCTCCACCTCACCCCGGCCCTCGTGCAGAATCCGCACGGCAGCCTCCTTGGCCAAATCCCGCCCGGTCTCCGCCATCGCCTTCGGCTCGCCCAGCACCATCCGCGCCGCGCCGCGCAGAATCCTCCGCACCGGCCAGCCTCCGTCCGCGTTCGGCAGAAAGATCTCTCCCACCCGCTGCTTCTCCGGTCTGTAGTACCACCGCCGCAGCAAAGAAAGATGATCGCTCAGCACGGCCAGATCAGGAGCCGGGTTGCCCGCCGCACCCACCTTCGCCTTCAGCCTCTCGATCACCGCCCTGGCCCTCTCCTCCGGTGAATCGTCCGGCGCAACAGCCGCCCCCTCCAGCGGAACCGCCTGCAACATCAGCGGCTGCGCAAACAGCGAACTGCCCACGCTGGTCTGCTCCTTCACCGCCCGCACCCCCAGCGTCGACAGCCGCTCCGGGCCCGCGATGTAGCCCCCTTCAAGCAGAAACACCGCGGCATTTTCGCCCTCATCGTCTTCCTGCGCCGCCTTCTGCACGATCACCGCCTCCAACTCCGGCACCGGACGCACCAGCCAGTCCGCCAGCGCCGCCGCGGCCTTCACCTTCTGCCACTGCGCATGAAGCGCCGCTGCCCGCTCGAACTCCATCTCCGCCGAGGCCCGCTCGCGCTCCGCCCCGACCTCGGCCAGCAGGCTCTCGCCGCCTGTCTCGAAGAACGCCTTCACCCGTCCCGCCTCCGCCGCATATTCGTCCGGCGAACAGGCTTGCTTGCACGGCTCCATGCACTTCTTCATCTCGCCGTAGACGCAGCCCGGATGCCCCGGATACGGCTCCAGATCCTCCCAGCACCGGCGCAGCTTGAACAGGTCCAGCACCGCGTCTGCGTACCGCTCCGCCGCCGTCCGCGAAGGAAACGGCCCATAGAGATGGGCCAGGCCGCGCCGGGTCAAACGGTTGGTCGTGTACAGCCGCGGATGCGCGTTCTCCATCGTCAGCCGCAGAAAATACGGCGTGTGCAGCTTCAGCCGCCGCCGTGCCGCCGCATAGCCGAACTCAGCTGCCGCCGCGTGATAGAGCGTCAGCGCAGATTCGAACTCCGACCCGGTCACGCTGTACTCGATACGCGCGACCTTCTCCCGCAGGTTCAGCCGCCGCGACTGCGACTCCGGCGGCGCCAGCAGCCGCCGCATGCGCCGCCGCAGGTCCGCCGTCCGCGTCAGATACGGCTCGTCGCCCTCACGCGCGCCGCATAGCGCAAAGACGCCCGGCAGCGCCGGAACCGCGCGCAGAATCTCCTCCGCCCGCTCCGGCAGAAAATCGGCGACATGATCGAAATGGAAGCTCACCGCCACACCCGGATTGTAGATTCTCTGCGTCGATTCGTTCCCGCCCGCTTTCGCCGCTGCGGCCGCTCGCGCCTATTTTCCTATTGATCCTAAAACGCTTCAGCAAGCTGCTCATTCATCCAGAAGGCTGCTAACCCATTGATTAATACCATGTTACATAGAATCCAAACGGGAATTGGCTTTCCCAGAAGTGTGCAAACTTTGACACCTTCAGGACGAAACTATTGTGGATTTCGCCTTAGACACACTCGAAACAAAAAGGTTAGCGGTTACTCCCCTTTGGAACCGAAAGTGCTTTCAGCAATCGAGTACGCCAGCAAACCATCTTCAGGAAGGAACAACTTCATGTCCATGCGCCTGACCAAAGTACTTATCGCAGCCTTGGCTCTCTCCGTCTCCTCGGCCGTCTGCCGGGCAGATAACTTCTCTTTCACCGGCAACTTCAGCGACATCAACGAAGTCCAGCTCTTCACCTTCTCCGTCGGAGCGACCTCGACCGTCACCCTCCGCACCTACGGCTACGCCGGCGGAACCAACTCAGCCGGTCAGCTCATCGCCGAAGGCGGCTTCGATCCAATCCTCGCCCTCTTCCAGGGAACCGGCCCCACCGCCATCCAGATCGGCCAGAACGACGACGGCGGCTGCGGCTTCGTTCCTTCGGACTCCGTCAGCGGAGAGTGCTGGGACACGTATCTCCAGCTCACCAATCTCGCCGCCGGCGATTACACCGTCTCCATTCAGGACTACGCGAACTTTGCCAACGGCCCCACTTTGGGCGACGGCTTTAGCGGCGGCGCTCTGACCGGCGGCACCTTCATCGACTTCGACGGTCATAACCGCGACAGCCATTGGGCCTTCGACGTCCTGGGCGTCGAGTCGGCCGGCAACCCCACGCAGCCGCCCACCTCGCCCGTCCCGGAGCCGTCTTCGATCGCGCTTCTGGGCACCGGCCTCGCCGGGCTCGTCACCGGCGTTCGCCGCCGCATGAGCGCCTGACCCGGCTCTCACGCCTCACCGCAAAGCAGACCCCTGCCCCCGGATAAATGCCGGAGACAGGGGTTTTCCTATTCCCAAAGCAGTCGCTCGACCCACCTCGAAAGCACGTCATCTCGACCGGAGCGACGGACAACTTCATCGTCCGGCGCGCAGCGGAGAGACATTGGATTCAAGATCGAAGTGCAACTTTGTCTCATTTTTGCCCTGTATTGCGCCGGTGTCTCGCCTCTATCTTGATTCAGGCGGCGAGATGGCTTTCTGAACAGACTGTTAGTGCATCGCGGAAAGTCTTAACGGAACCGGCTGCGACCTATGCTACCTTGCAAGGGATACCCTGGATACGCTCTGGAGGAGGTCCTATGGCTGCAAACGAGATAGACCCCCAATACCCGGTCGGCAGGTTCCAGAGGCCGGAGACGATCACGGCGGATGACCGCGAGGAGGCGATCGCGACGCTGGCCGAGTTGCCGGAGACGCTGCGTAACGCCGTCGACGGGCTGGACATCGCGCAACTGGAGACGCCCTACCGCGAGGGCGGGTGGACGGTGCTGCAGGTGGTGCACCACGTGGCCGACAGCCATATGAACGCCTTCGTCCGGCTGCGGCTCGCGCTGACCGAGGACTGGCCGACGATCAAGCCCTATGACGAGAAGGCCTGGGCAAGGCTGCGCGATGCGACGGCGGCCCCGGCGGAGTGGTCGCTGGAGCTGATCGAGAGCCTGCACGCGCGCTGGGTGCTGCTGCTGCAATCGCTCGACGAACAGCAGTGGAAGCGCGGCTTTCACCACCCGGAGAACGGGCCGGCGACGGTGGAGGCGACGACGCTGATGTATGCGTGGCACTCGCGTCACCATGTGGCGCACATTACGCGCCTGCGCATGCAAAGAGGCTGGTAGGCATCCCTATGAAGGTGGCCGCGTGAAGGCGAAGCTGCCGCGCCGCGTCTCGGCGACGAAGCCTGAGCCCGAGCAGACTGTCGAAGAGATTGCCGCCGCGGTCGGCGAAGTTGCCGCAGCGATCGAGGCGTTTCTCGCCGAGCATCCCGGGGCGGTGGTGCTCGAAGACGGTAGAGTGCTCTTCGACATGCACGAGGCGAAGTACTCCCTGTCGACGGAGCATGGACGATGCACGCTGCACCTGTGGAGCGAGGAGCGCAATCTGGTGCGGCGGGTGGGCGCGGCGGCGCTGAGAAACGGCGTGCTGCGGCTCAGTACCTATCGCTTCGGGCAGACGAAGGCGCAGACGCTGGAGCTGACCGCGGATAAGGACCGGCGCACGCCTTCGACCCGGGAGGCGACGCGGGTGAGGTATCTGCGCGTACTGGAGCGGGCGCTGGAGCGGAGCTTTCCCGGCTGGACACCGGATGGGCTGCGCACGGCGAGAGATCTCGAAAAGAGCTTTGGCCCGGCCTATGCGCGGGGATCGCTCGTCGAGGGGCAGAAGGCGTGGGCGGTCATCGCGGTCAACGAAGAAGAGACGCAGGCGACCATCGACGGCATCCTGACGCTGGGCATTCTGTGGCTGCATCACTGTCGCGAGTCCGGAGGCGGCCGTAGAGTCTACCACGGATTGCGGTTAATTGTTCCACGTGGAACATCCTTGATTACCCTCTCGCGGATGGCCTGGCTGAACGCCGACGCCGCGCAGTGGGAGCTGTGGGAGATGGACCAGGCGACCGAGGCGTTGACCCGGCGCGATGCCGCCGACCACGGCAACCTGACCACGCGGCTGATGCACGCGCCCAACGAGGCAGCGGCGCGGGAGCGCTTTGCGGAGGCGGCGGCCCGCGTGATGGATCTGGTGCCGGAACCGATGCGCGAGCTGGTCGAGCAGAGGATTCGCACCGGCACGGAGATGGCGTTTCTTCTGCACGGGTTGGAGTTTGCGCGGATCAGGATGGGGTACGCGGGCAACTCGTTCAACAGCGCTCAGGAGATCACCTTCGGCGCGGGAGCCAACGAGACCCCGCTTGCCGTGGAGAACGAAGACGAGCTGCGGGAGCTGGTGACGCGGCTGTTTGCGCGCAGGACGGCGGGCGGCGACGGGCGCGATCCGCTCTACCGCATGCAGCCGGAGCGGTGGCTGGAGAGCGTGCTGCGGAGGGAGGTCGAGGTGCTCGACGAGCACCTTGACGCGGCGCATGTCTACACGCAGGTACCGGCCTTTGCGGCGGCGGACCGGGGGATGCTCGACCTGCTGGGCGTGACGGATGAGGGTCGGCTGGCGGTGATCGAGCTGAAGGCCGACGAGGACCTGCACCTCGCGCTGCAGGGGCTGGACTACTGGGTGCGGGTGCGATGGCACCACATGCAGCATCCCGACCAGGCGACCGGGCTGGGGGAGTTTCAGCGGCGCGGATACTTCGGCGGCGTGCGGCTGGCCGCGGAGGCGCCGAAACTTTATCTCGTCGCCCCGGCGCTGAGGGTGCATCCGGCGACGGAGACGGTGCTGCGGTACCTGTCGCCACGAGTGGAGTGGACGCTGGTAGCGCTCGACGAGCGCTGGCGGGAGAAGGTGAAGGCGGTGTGGCGGAAGCGGAGCCGCGCAGTTGCAAAGTAAGGCTTCGGAAACAAGGTTGGGACTGGACTACCTGACCCTGACAAAATACAGGGGTCTCTCCACTGCGCTTCGCTTGCACCCCAGCGAGTCAAGTGCACTCGCCGGGGACCCCGCGCTCCGGTCGAGATGACGTGCATTCGTCGATGAGGCGGGCGCGAGGCTATAAAATAAAACTAGTAGCTGGACAGATAGGAAACGACTCCGCAATGCCGCTCTACGAATACGAATGCACTGCCTGCCATCGCCATACTGAAAAGATCCAGAAGTTCTCCGACCCCGAGATCACGGTCTGCCCGCACTGCGGCGGCACGCTCGAGCGCGTCCTCTCCGCGCCCGCAATCTCCTTCAAGGGCGGCGGATGGTATGCCGACGGCTACGGCAACGCCAAGCCGAAGTCGACCGGCGCAAGCGATACCAAGAGCGATACCAAGAGCGCCGCGTCCGGTTCGGGTTCCAGCTCGGAATCCAGCGCGGCCCCTGCCTCCGCACCGGCGGCTACGGCTGCACCTGCCGCCGCGACAGCTCCGGCGGCGGCCTCTTCCGACAAGAAGTAACCGAGAGAGCTACTCCTGCGGCAACATTCGGATGAGTTCCTGCTCTCCGTTGAGCAGGTAATACGCAATGAACTTCATGGGCTCGGTTGCAGACGCATTATCGAAGCGTGCGATGACGGCGTTCGCCGGCTCGTAAAAGGCGGAGCCGGCGGCCAGCGTATGCGGCTCTGCTTCCTCTTCTCGTTGAAATAAGGCCGTCCCTTCAGCGATGTACCCCACCACCGGACAAGGGTGCGAATGCCGCCCGGTCTGCTGACTGGGGTGGAAGACAATCTCGCGAACGTCGACATGCGTCACGGTGCGGCTGCCGAGCATCGCATCCAGCAAAGGCCTTCTTCGAATTGCATCTTCTGCCATGCCCTTTGGATTGCGGCGCTCAGCCTCCGGATTCAGCGGCGATCAAGTTTTCTAAGATGGTCTTAAGTATTCCGGGATGCTCTCTGTTTATTTTTTCAGGATGCTCTCTGTTTATTTTTCTTTAGCTCTTCTTCCTTGGCACCTTCGCGCCGGATTTGCGCGCCTCGGAGAGGCCGATGGCGATGGCCTGCTTGCGGCTGGTGACCTTCCTGCCGCTACCGCTCTTGAGCTTGCCCTGCTTCATGGCCTTCATCTCGCGCTCGACGCTCTTGCCGGCGGCCTTGCCGTACTTCGGGCTTGAGGTGCGCTTCTTCGCGGCTGTCTTTTTGGTTGCGGCTTTTTTGCTTGCGGCTTTTTTGGCTGAAGATTTTTTGGTCGTGGACTTTTTGGTAGATCTCTTTATCGATTTTTTTGCCGGGGATTTCTTTGCTGCCTTTTTCGTTGTCATAAGATTCTCCCTGTTTCTAAGAGTCTTGAATTGCGTCGATCGTTGCACGCACCCTCATCGAGGGTTTGCCCGGTGAAGCAACAGGAAAATACAGGGGTCTCTCCACTGCGCGGCGGACGGTGAAGCTGTCCGCCGCTGCGGTCGAGATGACGTGAGTTTGTGGCGGGTAGTCCTTCGGTCGGAATGTTTCAGCGGGAGCGTCTGCGTCTCACCACGATGATTCCCAACAGCAGTGCAACCACCGATACGCCCAGCACCCGCGTTGTCATCTTTCTTATCCACGACGGCGTGCGTTCGAGCGAGCCGTCGCGCCATGCGGTCTGGACGGCGACGAGATCGGCGGTGAGGCCGGGGATGGTGATCGCGTTTAAATTCGTCGTGGGCAGCGAGCCGAAGATGCGTTCGGGCTCGGGCAGCTTGCCCGCGCGGTCCTTGGGGATGGCCTTGATGAGCGCGTTGATCTCGGCGTCGCGGGGATCGTCGAAGTAGATGGCTTCGGCGGTGTTGGGAAAGAGCGTGGCGTGGCCGGTCATCTTTTTCTCGATGGCGGCGATGCCGTCCTGGCAGACGCCGAGGGCGTAGTAGCCGCCGAAGGGAAGCGAGGGATGCGACCGGTGTTCGTGCATGTAGGCGACCGTCATCAGGCCGGCGAGCCGTGTGACCTCGACGGCGTCGCCGTTGCGGTACGCGTGCGCGCGGCGCCCCAGCACCCAGGGCTGGTCGAGCGTGTCCATGGTGCGGAACTCGGCCTTGCCGTCGATGCCGAAGTACCAACTGACGTCGGCGTTGATCTTCGGTCCGCGAATCTGCCACTCGTACTCGGCGTGGCTGACGGGGACGAGCAGCGTTCGCCTGGTGTCGGGAATGGCGATCTGCGAGCTGACCCAGAAGGGCATCATCACATCCTGGCCCTTGTAGTGGAAGTGGCCGAAGTTGGCGAAGTAGCGCGCGTCCCAGACGGTGACGGTGTGGCCTGAGTCCATCAGCGACTGGATCAGCGCGGCAGGCGTGATTGCCTGTCGGCCGTCAAGCTCGGCGGTCGCCGTGGCTGCGCCTCCGAGCGCATTGAGGCTGAGGCGATTGAGCAGGTCGGCGAGGCGCTGGCTCTCGGCGTGGAGCGGGGCGAGCGCGGGGTTGGCGTCGTCGCCGCGCACGACACCCTCGCCCATCGCGCTGACGATGCCTTCGGTGCTGAAGCCGGGGAGCGTCGATGGGCGGTCGAGCGAGATGGTGTGCGGCTGTTCGAGCGTGTAGCTGCCGAGGTCGATGAAGGGCGCGGCCTCGGCGGTGGTGATGGGGGCTTCGGGAGTGGGAGCGACGGGCGTCGTATCTTTTTTAACTACGACTTTTTTATCGACTTCTTTTTTAGCGACAACATGGCTGACGACGCGGACGGTGGGGTTGATCTCCTGCATGGTCCAGCCGGGGAAGCGGTCGAGGCCCTGCCAGTCCTTGCCGAGGATCAGCTCGCGGAGGTGCTTCATCAGGGCGGGCGTCAGCAGGGCGGGGCCTTTTTTGCCGTCCTTGTCCAGTTCGGCGAGCAGGGCGTCGGTGAAGCCGGGCGTGGCCGAGAGTTCGCGCATCATCTGGGACAGCATGATGGTATTGGCGGGCATAGGCTCCTCCGGCACGACGTAGGGCGCATCGCCGCGGCAACCGATCAGGAGGGCCAGAGCGATGGCGGAGACGATGCGGGTTGCGGGCGTGTGCATTCGCCCATTAAACCTCAAGTGGGCGCGGCGGGGAGAGAGAGCATGCCCCAGGGGCTAAAGCCCCTGATTTTTGAGCAGGGATAGAGGGCCAAGGCTGAAGCCTTGGCGTACCCAGAAGCAAGGACAACGGCAACGGCTACGGCTACTGCTACGGCTACGGCTACGGCTACTGTGATCGCAAGGGCAACGGCAACGGCGAAATACAGGGGTCTCTCCACTGCGCTGCGCGATGAAGCCGCGCAGCTTCGGTCGAGATGACGTGAGTTCCGGGCGAGACGATGTGAGTTTGGGCGAGATGACGTGAGCTTGGGGCGAGACGTGAGCTTGGGGCGAGACGTGGATTCGGGGTTTGATCGATGCGTTACAGCGCGGGTTAGCTGTCGAGTTTTTTGACGACCAGCTCGTTGAGCAGGGCGGGGTTGGCCTGGCCTTTGGAGAGACGCATGACCTGGCCGACGAAGAAGGCCGAGACGGTCTTTTTGCCACCGCGATACTGCTCGACCTGTTTGGGGTTGGCGGCGATGACCTCGTCGATCATCTTTTCGATGGCCGAGGCGTCGGAGATCTGCTGCGGCTTCTCGCGCTCGTAGACGGCGGCGAAGTCCTCGTTCTTCTCGAAGCAGGTATCGAGGAGCTGCTTGAGCATCTTGCTGGAGAGTTCGCCGGACTCGGCCAGATCGGCGGCGAGGACGATGCCGTCCATGGAGACGGGCGACTGATCGAGCTCGAGGTTGGCGAGGCGGAGACGCATGGTCAACTCGCTGGTGAGCAGAGCGGCGACGCGCTTGGGGCTCTTCGCTTTCTTTGCCGCCGCTTCGAACTTGTCGGCGAAGGCGCGGGTGGCGGTGAGGGTGGCGGCGTCCTGATCGCTGATCTCGTAGTCGGCGATCATGCGGGCGCGGCGAGCTTCGGGCAGCTCGGGCAGGTTTTTGAGAATCTCGGCCTGCCATGCGGCTCCGACGACCAGCGGCGGAAGGTCGGGCTCGGGGAAGTAGCGGTAGTCGTGGGCCTGCTCCTTCGAGCGCATGGAGAACGTCCGGCCCTCGGCGTTGTTCCACAGGCGCGACTCCTGCACGACGCGGCCGCCGTCTTCGAGCACACCGATCTGGCGCTCGATCTCGTACTCGACCGCGGCGCGGATGTATCTAAAACTATTGACGTTTTTGACCTCGGCCTTGGTGCCGAACTCCTTTGCGTCCTTGAGCATGACGCTGACGTTGGCGTCGCAGCGCAGCGAGCCCTCTTCCATGTTGCAGTCGCTGACGCCGGTGTAGAGGAGGATCTCTTTGAGTTTGGTGAGGTACTCGAAGACCTCGTCGGCGGTGCGCAGGTCGGGCTCGCTGACGATCTCGACCAGCGGCGTGCCGCAGCGGTTGAGGTCGATGTAGGTCTTCGAGACGGAGTCGGCAAAGCCGTCGTGAACGCTCTTGCCGGCGTCCTCTTCCATGTGCAGGCGGGTGACGCCGATGCGTTTGGGCTTGCCCGAGGCGTCGGGAACATCGATCCATCCGTTTTCGGCGATGGGCTTGTCGAACTGCGAGATCTGGTAGCCCTTGGGCGAATCGGGATAAAAGTAGTTCTTGCGGGAAAAGATACTGGTCTCGCGGATCTCGCAGTTGATCGCCTTTGCCGCCAGCACCGCGAACTCGACGGCCTTGCGGTTGAGCACAGGCAGAGCGCCGGGCAGGCCGAGGCAGGTGGGGCAAACGTGGGTGTTGGGTTCGCCGCCGTACTGGTTGACGCAGCCGCAGAAGGCCTTCGACGCGGTCAGGAGCTGGACGTGGACCTCCAGCCCGATGACAGGCTGATACTTGGCTAGAATCTCGGGCGAAAGCGCGGTGGCTGTGGACATGATTTAGTTGATTCTACCAAGCCCGACGCGGCGGGCTTGCTTTTTGCCGTTGCGGCAGACCGGCTTTTTGCATCTCATATGGCGACTCTCCGCAAACCGAGGACGCCCTGAAGTTCTATTCGCGAGCCTCACAGCGGAGATGAATGGCGGAGATGAATTCTGAGTCGTAGCGCGCGCGAGGTCATCCAAAACACACAAATCAAGTTGAAAGGATTTTTATGTCCGAGACCACGAATGCCGCAGCGACCAGACAGACCGCGCAAACAGCGGCGACAGCGAAGATCGTCCGATTTCACACCGTAGGCGGGCCCGAGGTGTTGCAGTTCGATGAGCTGCCCTTGCCGGAGCCGGCGGCGGGCGAGGTTCGCCTGCGCGTCAAGGCGATCGGGCTGAATCGCGCTGAAGCGTTGTTCCGGCAGGATCAATATCTGGTGAAGCCGATTCTTCCCGCGAAGCTGGGCTACGAAGCCTCGGGCACGGTGGAAGCGGTTGGGCCGGGCGTCGATGATGCGTGGCTGGGCAAGACGGTGAGCACCGTGCCCTCCTTCCCTGCCGACAAATATGGCGTCTATGGCGAGGTGGCCATCGTTCCGGCGAGCGCCATCGCCGAGTATCCGGCGAAACTTTCACCCGAAGAGGGCACCTCGATCTGGATGCAGTACGTGACGGCGTACGGCGGTCTGGTTCTGCATGGAAAGATTGCAAAGGGTGACTTCGTGATCCTCACCGCCGCCAGCAGCAGCGTGGGGCTGGCCGCCATCGAGATGGTGAAGGCCGAGGGCGCGATCAGTATCGCCACCACGCGGACCGCGGCGAAGAAGGCCGAGCTGCTGTCGTTCGGAGCCGATCACGTTATCGTCACCGACGAAGAGGACCTGGTTGCGCGAGTGAACGAGATTACCGGGGGCAAGGGCGCGCGCGTGATCTTCGACCCGGTCGCGGGCAAGGGCCTTGAAACGCTGGCGCAGGCGGCGAGCGCGGGCGGCATCCTTATTGAGTACGGATCGCTCGGCGGCGCAGGCGGCACACCGTTTCCGCTGGTCACTGCGCTGCTCAAAGGGCTGGAGATTCGCGGCTATACGCTGTTTGAGCTCTATGCCTCGCCCGACGACTTCAGCAAGGCGAAGCAGTATGTCTATGACCATCTCGCCTCGGGGCAGTTCAAGCCGCGCATCGACAAGGTGTTTCCGTTCGCCGAGATTGCGGAGGCGCATCGGTACATGGAATCGAACCAGCAGATCGGGAAGATCGTGGTTACCGTATAGAAAAATTGACGAGGACTACTTCGGGAGATGATCCGTTCCGGGATACGAAGTGATAAAGGCGCAATACAGGGGTCTCTCCACTGCGCTTCGCTTCGGTCGAGATGACGTGCTTTTGTTGCGCCGCGCGATGAGGCCGCACGGCTGCGGTCGAGATGACGTCCGTTGCTGAACGGCTTCCACGGGCGGATGGAAGCCACGGTGGAAACCCACGTCCCAGAGGCGGGACGGGTGGCACCGGTTTTGTGCGCGGGGTGGAATCTGCCCGCCCCGTTCGTCTACGGATTCCGGATGTCGGGCGCTTCCTTGTTGTGGTTCAGGATCAGATCCACGTTGGTCCGGTCGACCAGCGCGACCCCGGTATCGACGAATGCCGGGAACGGAGAGAAGGGATCGAGATCGTAGTTGGCCGCGAGCGGCTTGACCGGGTAGTGGTGTACCTCGTCGAGCGCCTTCAGGCCGAGCAGGGCCATCGTGTATGGTTTCTGCGAGATGGTGGAATCGATGACGCCGCTCTTGACCAGCTTCAGGGTGGCGTCGTCGACGTCCATGGCCACAAGCAGGTGTCCGGAGGCCTGCGCGTTGACGCGGCGGAAGGCTTCGCCGACGTCCTTGCCCGCGGAGGCTTCGAGGCAGATCATGGCATCGATCTTGTCGGCGCCGGTGCGGGTGAGGTACTGCTGCGCCTTGTCCATGGCGACGCCGGAGTCGCCCTTCATGTCGAAGACTTCGACGACCTTGATTCCGGGATATTTCGTAAAGACGTCCTTGTAGCCCTTGAGGCGATCCTCCAGATTCGGCTGCCCGGCTATGGTGAAGAAGGCCACGTTGCCCTTGCCGTTCAATTGCGCCGCCACCCGCTCGCCGCCCAGCCGGCCGGCCTGCACATTGTTGGTCCCGATAAAGTAGAGGCGATGGCTGGCGGGCGCATCCGAGTCGAAGGTGATGACGGGAATTCCCGCCGCTACCGCGGCATCGATCTCCGGCGTCATCAACGCCTCGTTGGCGACGGAGACGAGAATGCCGGCGGGCTTGAGTGCAGCCGCGTCGTGAAATGCCTTAACCTCGCCGACGGGGTCGAAGTTGTCGGGTCCGAGCATCTCGGCGGTGACTCCATACTGCCCCGCGGCCTTGGCAAAGCCCGCAGCCGCCGTCTGCCAGTAAGGCAGCTTGATATTGGTGGCAATCAGATAGTAATGCTCGCTTGTGCTGTGACGGCTGCATCCTGCCAGAAGAGGAAGCAGCCCCAGGAATACCAGCCCAACCCATTTCCTCAAAATGCTCATCGTCTACCTCCAGCAGAGAACTGCCGTTCGACGCATCGCACTCCGCCCAATTCGGCAGCCGCGCAGGTTATTTTCCCGCGGGTGCCAGATACTACTCCTAACCCGGCAACTCTGGCACGGCAATTCAACTAGAATCGAAGCAGCATGGTTCTGCCCTTCGTCCGCGAGATGCTCGCGGACCTTGAACACTCTGATGCCTTCGAACGCGTACGCCGCCACCTGAGCGGGGGTACGGGGCGCAGACGTGTCTCTGGACTGACCGCCACGGCGCGCGCGCTGTATCTGCCGCTGTTCGTTCGCGCCGCCCATGCGCCGTGCGTCGTGATCGTTTCGGACAACAAGGCCGCCGAGGCGCTGCACGCGGCGGTGCTGAGCGCCTGCGAGCTGACGGGCGCGCTGGACGCCGCGCAGGTGCTGCGACTGCCCGCGCATGACGTTCTCCCGTTTGAAAATCTTTCGCCGCATCTTGAGATTCAGGAGACGCGCGCCGGTGCGCTGTGGAAGATTGCCACCGGTGCGGCGCAACTGGTAATCGCGCCGGTCGAGGCGGCCTGCATGAGGCTGTTCGGCCGCGACTTCTACCGGGCGCTGGCGCTGCACCTCAAGACCGGCGAAGAGTACATGCCCGATATGCTGGTCGAGCACCTGCTCTCGGTGGGCTACGCTCAGGTCGATGTGGTGGAGATGCCGGGACAGGTGACGCTGCGCGGCGGCATCGTCGACGTATACGGCCCTGAGATGGAGCGGCCGGTGCGCATCGACTTCTTCGGTGACGAGATCGAGTCGATCCGCAGGTTCGACCCGGAGACGCAGCGCTCGTCCTCTCCGCTAGATGAAGTGCTGCTGCTGCCGCTGACCGAGATTCCGGTGACGGAGAAGGTGCTGACTGCGATCAATGCGCGGCTGACGCGCAGCGGAGCGGCGGGCGCTGCGCTCGAAGGCGGCGAGGAGCCGGTGGAGTTGCAGACCCACGTTGCGACGCGCACCGACGAGGCGACCGTCTTTCCCGGGTGGGAGTTCTTCGCGCCAGTGGCCGGGGCGACGCATACGCTGCTCGATCTGCTGCCCGCCAAGGGAATACAGCCGCGGGTCTTTATAGAAGAGCCGGCGATGGTGAAGAACCAGGGCGAGCGCTGGTGGAATAAGGTCGAGCAGAGGCATGAGCGGTCGGGCATCGGCAACCTGGTGCGGCCGGAGGACATCTACCTTTCGCCGTGGGATCTCGATGATCGGCTGCGAAGATTTTGCGGCTGCGAGCTGGACCAACTGGGCGCGGTCGATGTGCTGGATGCCGACCGCAGCGATCTTTCGGAAGTAGAGTTTGCCACGCGGCCGACACAGCGCTTTCACGGCAGCATCCCGGCGCTGATCGATCAGCTTAACGTTTTGATGAAGCAGGACGCGCGCATCCTGCTGACGGCTCCGAACCAGGGTGAAGTGGAACGGCTTGCGGGGCTGCTGCAGGAGTATCAGCTTCCCTATCGTCTGGGGTCGCGGACGGATCAGCATGGCGCGACGGTCTACTCCGAGGCCAGCCATCTGGACAGCGAGCTGCGCACGCCGGTGATTGTGAAGACCGTCATCGCGGCGGGCGTGCAGGTGCTGGACCTCGACCGGACGACGGCGCGGCAGATCGTCATCTTCGGAGCGCAGGATCTTTCAGACGACGCCGATGTGAGCGCGCGGCCGGTGCGGCGCGGCCGATCGAAGGCGGCGGCCTTCATCTCCGACTTCCGCGATCTCGCCGTGGGCGACTACGTGGTGCACGTCGAGCACGGCATCGCCCAATACTGCGGGTTGCGCGTGATCGAGGAGAACGATGCGCCGCCGCTGGAGCTGATGATCCTGGAGTTTGCCGACGAGGCGAAGCTCTACGTTCCGCTGACGCGGCTCGACCTGATTCAGAAGTACCGCTCGACCGATACCGGACCGGCCCCGCAGCTCAACAAGCTGGGCACGCAGGGCTGGCAGAAGACCAAGGCCCGCGTCAAGAAAGCGATGGCCGATATGGCCGCCGAGCTGCTCAAACTCTACGCGCAGCGCGAGTCGATCCAGGGCACGCCGTTTTCTCCGGACACGAATATGCAGCGCGAGTTCGAGGACGCCTTCGACTTCAACGAGACCGACGACCAGCTCTCGGCCATCGCCGACATCAAGGCCGACATGGAATCGGTGCAGCCGATGGACCGGCTACTGTGCGGCGACGTCGGCTACGGCAAGACCGAGGTCGCCATGCGCGCGGCGTTCAAGGCCGTGCAGGACTCCAAACAAGTGGCTGTGCTGACGCCGACCACCGTGCTCAGCTTTCAGCACTACGAGACGTTCAAGCGGCGCTTCGCCAACTTCCCGGTCAACATCGAGATGATCTCGCGCTTCCGCACGGCGAAGGAGCAGAAGGAGATTCTCGAAAAAGCCGAGCAGGGCAAGATCGATATCCTGATCGGCACGCACCGGATACTGTCGAAGGATTTGAAGTTCCAGGACCTCGGGCTGCTCATCGTGGATGAAGAACAGCGCTTCGGCGTTCGCCACAAGGAGCGGCTGAAGCAGATGCGCACCGCCATCGATGTGCTGTCGATGTCGGCCACGCCGATTCCGCGGACGCTGCACATGTCGCTGATCGGGCTGCGCGATATGAGCGTGATCGAGACGCCGCCCAAGGACCGCATGGCCATCCAGACCATCGTGGCCAAGTTCGACGAGAAGCTGGTGCGCACGGCGATCGAGATGGAGCTGGAGCGCGGCGGGCAGATTTATTTCGTGCACAATCGCGTCGAATCGATCTACGACCTGGCAGCGAAGATTCGCGAGCTGGTGCCGCAGGCCCGCGTCGTCATCGGCCACGGACAGCTCAAGGAGTCGGAGCTGGAGCGGGTGATGCTCGCCTTCATGAATCACGAGTACGATGTGCTGCTGGCGACCAGCATCATCGAGAACGGGCTCGATATTCCGCTGGCCAACACCATCCTTATTAACCGCGCCGACCGGCATGGACTGAGCGAGCTGTATCAACTGCGGGGACGGGTGGGCCGGTCGAATCGGCGGGCATACAGCTATCTGCTGATTCCGCCGGAGACGGAGCTGACCGAGATTGCGCGGCGGCGGCTGGCGGCGCTGAAAGAGTTCTCGGACCTTGGCGCGGGGTTCAAGATCGCGGCGCTGGACCTGGAGTTGCGCGGCGCGGGCAATATGCTGGGCGGCGAGCAGTCGGGCCACATCGAGGCTATCGGCTTCGAGATGTACACCTCCATGCTGGAGGAGGCTGTGCGCAAGATGAAGGGCGAAGAAGACAAGCCCGCCCATGCGAACACGGTCATCAATCTCGGTATCAGCGTGCGCATCGACGCGGACTATATTCCTGAAGAGAACCAGCGGCTGCGCATGTACAAGCGCATCGCCGGAGCGGAGGACTACGCCGCGCTGGCCGATGTGCGCGCCGAGTTGCAGGACCGCTACGGCACGCCGCCGGAGTCGGTGCTGAACCTGCTGGCGGCGGGCGAGATTCGGCTGCACTGCGAGCAGCTGGGCATCGCGCAGCTCGACCGCAAGCGCACGCAGATCGAGCAGGGCAGGACGAAGACGTTTGTCGAGATGCTGCATCTGAAGTTCGCCGAGCGGCTCTCGGGCGGCGCTCCGGCCACGGCTCCGGGCGTGGCTCCGGGGCACGAGAAGAGCGTCGACCCGGGTGTGCTGATGAAGCTGGTGAGCCGCAACGCCAAGAAGGGCGCGCAGTTTACGCCGCAGGGCGTTCTGCGCTGGCCGCTGGCCGGAGCGAAAGCCGACGAGGTGCTCGACGGGACGCGCGCGCTGCTGGATGCGCTCGACGCGCACGGCTGAGGGGACGCGGGGGGCACGCCACATCACGAATGGGATAGAGCCTTTTGCGGCCAAGCGAAGGAGAGATACAGGGGTCTCTCCGCTACGCTTCGCTCCGGTCGAGATGACGTGACGTTGAGTTATAGCGGCCCTCCAGATGTAGTCCTGGCGATTCGAGCGAAACGCGGATTCCCTTCGGGAATGACAAACAAAGAGGGGTACTCCTGACAAATAGAGAGAAACTGCCCGTGACAAACAGAGCGAGGTGTCCCTGAGAGAAAATTGCTCCAGGCGCAGGAAGAGGATCGGCTCTTCCCTTCACACCGGCTTGGATCTACTCTCTTTGCAGAGCCTATGACGCGCAAACTGACCTGCAAACTCCTCCCCGCACTTACCCTCGCACTTGGAACGATACTCGCCATGCCGAATCATGCCGCCGCACAGCGCGTCTCCGCCGATGGAGCGACGCAGACCTTTCACTTCATCTCCGATCAGTACTTCAGCGACGTGTACTTCCACTTCGCGCCGACGGCGGGGACCAGCGCCGGGCTGCACCAGTACGACAATCAGCTTGAGGACTACTCTGCCGCCTCGATCGAGAAAGAGACGGCCGCGCTGCATGAGTACGAGAAGAAGGTCGAGGCCATCGACCCCAGCGCGCTCGACGCCAGCGTGGCCGGCGACCGCGAGATCCTGCTCAACAACATCCGCTCGCAACTGCTGACGCTCGAGGTGATCCGGCCCTGGGAGAAGAATCCGGACAACTATTCCTCGGGGATCACGTACTCGATCTTCGTGCTGATGGAACGGCCCTACGCGCCGCCGGCGGTGCGGCTGCGCGCCGTGATCGCGCGCGAGAAGCTGATTCCGCAGGCGCTCGACGAGGCGCGCAAGAATCTCAAGAACCCGCCGCACATCTTTACCGAAATTGCGCTCGAACAGATCGACGGGCTGGTCAGCTTCTTCGAGAACGACGTTCCCGGCGCTTTCTCCAGCGTGACCGATCCCGGCACCAAGGCCGACTTTGCCAAATCGAACGCCGCCGCGGTCGCCGCGCTCAAGAGCTACGGTGCGTGGATGAAGACCGACCTGCTGCCGCGCTCGAACGGCGACTTCCGGCTGGGCGCGGAGACCTTCCGCAAGAAGCTCGCCTACGACGAGATGGTGGATATCCCTCTCGATAAGCTGCTTCAGATCGGCTTCGACGACCTGCACAAGAATCAGGCGGAGTTCGCCCGCGTGGCCAAAGAGGTCGATCCGACGAAGACGCCGCAGCAGGTGCTGGCCGAGCTGGCTACGATTCATCCCGCGCCGGACAAGCTGCTGGCGGCCTTCCAGAATACTTTCAACTCGCTGATCGGCTTTATCAACGCGCATCACATTATTACGATCCCGAGCACGGTGGAGCCGACGCTCGAAGAGACGCCGCCCTTTATGCGGGCGACGACGTTCGCTTCGATGGACCCTCCGGGACCGTTCGAGACGCACT
This sequence comes from Acidobacteriales bacterium 59-55, assembly GCA_001897435.1. Classification (GTDB taxonomy): domain Bacteria; phylum Acidobacteriota; class Terriglobia; order Terriglobales; family Acidobacteriaceae; genus Edaphobacter. The sequence continues at coordinate 718,816 of MKSV01000003.1, forward strand.
CGAAGAAGGCCTACTTCAACGTGACGCTGCCGGAGAAGAGCTGGACCGCCGAGCACATCGCCGAGCACATGGCCAGCTTCAACGTGGGCACGATCATCAGCACCAGCGTGCATGAGGCCTACCCCGGCCACTACGTGCAGTTCCTGTGGATGCCGGAGTTTCCCAGCAAGATCCGCAAGCTGCTGGGGGCCAATAGCAACATCGAAGGCTGGGCGCACTACACCGAGCAGATGATGCTGGACCAGGGCTACGACGCTCCGGGGCCGAATGCCACGGCGGCCCAGATTCGCCAGTCGCGGCTGGTGCGGCTGGGGCAGTTGCAGGACGCTCTGCTGCGCGATGCGCGCTTCGTCAACTCCATCAAGCTGCAGACGGGCGAAGGCGAGCCAGACGGCAGGTGGACGATGCAGCAGGCCGAGAACTTCTTCGTCAAGCAGGGCTATCAGTCGCAGTCGGTCGCCGTGGTCGAGACCAAGCGGGGCACGGCGGACGCCACCTATCTTTACTACACGCTGGGCAAGCTCGAGATTATGAAGCTGCGCGAGGACCTGAAGAAGAAGGAAGGCGACAAGTTCAATCTTGAGACATTCCATGACAACTTCATGCGGCAGGGTTTTGCGCCGATCAAGATCATCCGCAAGGCCATGCTGCACGACGACTCGCCGGTGCTGTGACAACAACAAAATGGTATTTGGAAATGGTAAAATACCATCCGTGAGTACCATTACGGAGATCGATAAGGCCGGGCGGCTTGTAGTTCCGAAGAAGATGCGCGATGCGCTTCATCTGAAGGCCGGTACAAGGCTCGTCCTCGACCAGAGCGGCGAATCCATTATCGTGCGCGCGGAATCGAAACCTCGCGGTCTTTATATGAAGAATGGGACCTGGGTCTATGACACCGGCACCCAGCTTTCGGGCGACCTTCAGGAATGGATCGACGAGGACCGCGACGACCGGATGCGCAACGCGATGGGCGAAGCGGGCGAGCGGTGATCTTTTTCGACACGTCGGTCCTGATCGCCGCCTCTTCTCCGCATCACGCAAGCCACGAGGCCTGCTTGGATCGGCTGGCGGCGGCGGACGTTCGCGGAGGAGCCTGTGCCGCTCACTCGCTGGCCGAGATGTACTCGGTCTTCACGCGCATTCCGCCTCCGTTTCGCATACCGCCTGCCGCCGCGCTGCAGATCGCGCAGCACACGAGCAAGCGGTTCACCGTGGTTACACTGACGGCAGCCGAGCAACTGGCGGTGATTCGCGACCTTGCCGGCCGCGAACTGGGCGGAGGCATGACCTGCGATGCCCTGATTGCCGCCTGCGCGCGCAAGGCACGGGCGACCCGTCTGTATACACTCAACCGGAAACATTTCTGCAAGGTTGCTCCGGACCTGACGCCTCGCATCTTCGAACCATGACGGTTGCCGGGTTGTAACCTCCACCTGCTAGCATTTTCCACAACGAAACTGCATCCAAGGAAGACATGACAGACAAGATTCGCCAGAAGATTCGTAAAGCCGTCTTCCCTGCCGCGGGCATGGGAACCCGCTTTTTGCCCGCCACCAAGGCCATGCCCAAGGAGATGCTCTGCCTGGTGGACAAGCCGCTGATCCAGTACGGCGTCGAAGAGGCCGTGGCCGCCGGGTGCACGGAGATCATCATCATCACCGGGCGCGGAAAGTCGGTGATGGAGGACCACTTCGACAGCAGCCCCGAGTTGGAGGCTTCGCTGGAGGCGAGGAATAAACTTGCGCTGCTCGAAGTGGCGCGCAGCGTCGCCAAGCTGGCCCGCGTCACCTACACGCGGCAGTCCGAGCCGCTGGGGCTGGGCCATGCCGTGCTTCAGGCCAAGGAGATCGTGGGCGACGAACCCTTCGCCGTGCTGCTGCCGGACGATATCGTCGACGCCTCGACGCCGTGCATGAAGCAGATGGTCGAAGCCTTCGACGAGACGCAGTGCAGCATTCTCGGATCGGAGGTCGTCGAAGGTGACGCCATCTCCGCCTACGGCTGCCTCGACTGCACGCCGGACGCGGAGAATCCGCGGCTGCTGGCGGTGAAGAACATGGTGGAGAAGCCGAAGCCGGAGGATGCTCCGTCGCACAACGCCATCATCGGGCGCTACGTGCTGACGCCGCGCATCTTCGAGATGATCGAAGGGATTACGCCGGGCGCGGGCGGCGAGCTGCAACTGACCGACGCCATCAAGGCGCTGCTGAAGTATGAGAAGGTCTACGGCTTCAGCTACGAGGGCAAGCGTCACGACGCGGGCGACAAGCTGGGCTTTCTGAAGGCGACTGTCGAGTTTGCGCTGAAACGCGACGACCTGGGGCCGGGCTTCAGAGAATGGTTGAAGTCGTTTCCGATCTAAAAGCTGGTCAGGACAGGTTGTCGATTCGGATTTAAGAGAAAGCAACGGCAAGTGCAACGGCAAATACAGGGGTCTCTCCACTGCGGCGCGCGATGATGCCGCGCGCCTTCGGTCGAGATGACGTGGGTTGGATGGCTCGATGACGTGGGTTGGGCGGCTCGATGGATAAATCCGATATAAATTCGAGGCTGGGGCTGAATTTGGTTGGGTGCGACTAAAATAAATCGCCGGCGAGAAGTTATGTAGGCTGCTGGTATCTTTGCTCCACCGGAAGAGAACACGGGCAGGGTTTCCTGCATCTCACCCATAGGATTGCTGCACGCACCACCACAAAAAAAATTCGGAGAAGAAATGGCCACCAAAAAAGCACGCGCAGGCAAGAAACCCATCACCCGCAAGCAGCTCATCGACGGGCTCAACGACGACCTGGCCCGCGAGTACCAGGCCGTAATCGCCTATGTAAATTACTCGCAGGTTCTGAAGGGCGCGGAGTATATGAACATCGCCGCCGAGCTTGCAGTTCATGCGACAGAGGAGCTGGCGCACGCCATCCTGATCGCCAACCAGGTCGACTACCTGGGCGGCATGCCCTGCGTCACGCCCAAGCCGGTGAAGACGTCGGAGAAGGCCAAGGACATGCTCCGCTTCGACCTCGAGGCCGAGAACGAGACGATTCGCCAGTACCGCCGCCGCATCAAGCAGTGCGATGAGCTGGGCGAGTTCGCCACGGCGGAGCACATCCGCGACATCCTGCTGCAGGAGCAGGACCATCAGATATCACTGGCCACGGCGCTGGGCATCGATGTGCCCGATGTGGGGATTGCGGACTAGCTGTGTTTCGGTCTGGTTTGTGGTTTCCCATCCTTTGTGCAAAAACGCACAAAGGATGGGGCACCCGAATTTTTGTAACCGCTTGAATCGAAGATGCTCTGACTGCTGGAATCAGCGGCGCTCCCATGCGAGGCGAAATACAGGGGTCTCTCCACTGCGCAGCGGACGGTGAAGCCGTCCACTGCGCCGGTCGAGATGACGTGCATTTAAGGTGCGCCGCTACTTCTTTTTGCGGAGCGGCTCGACGAGCGACGCCATGTCCTGCTCGCCGTAGCCGTCGGCGATGGCGGCTTCCATCAGCGCGCGCGACGGCTCGCCGGTCTTGAGATCGACGTTGCAGGCGGCCGCTTCGTTACTGGCGTAGAGCATGTCTTTCGACAAGAGTCTCAGCAGGAAGTTGACTGTGTAGTCGCGGTTGACCATGCGCGTGGACATGGCCGCCAGCAGCGGGCTTCCGGGCGCGCCGCTCTTGAGGATATCGATCGCCTTGGCGCGGTCGAGGCCGCTGCGCTCAATCCACACCATGGCCTCGGCGAGCGAGGCCACCTGAACGCCGCAGAGAAAATTGTTGATCAGCTTCATCTTCGCGCCGCTGCCGACGGGGCCGAGGTGGACGATCTCTTTGCTCATGGCCTCGAGGACGGGTGTGGCCGCTTTGAGCGCCGCGGCCGGGCCGCCGACGAGGAAGGTGAGCTGGCCGCCCTCGGACTGGGCGCGGCTTCCGGTGACGGGAGCGTCGAGCAGCGGGTGGCCGCGCTCCTCGGCACGGGCGGAGAGTTCGGCGATCCAGGCGGGGCTGGCGGTGCTCGATTCGATAAGGATGGCGCCGGGCCCGGCTGCGGCGAGAGCGCCGTTCTTGCCCAGCCACGCGGCGCGAGAGGCATCGTCGTCCGCCAGCATGGATACGATGATCGACGCTTCCTTGACCGCATCGGCGGGCGTAGCCGCGACTCGCGCACCTTTAGCGGCAAAGGGTTGGGCCTTTGACTGCGTGCGGTTGTAGACGGCGAGCGGAACGCCGGCCTTCAACAGATTCGACGCCATGCCGCTGCCCATGGTGCCAAGCCCCAGGATCGCTACCTTTGTTGCCTTGATATCAGCCACGAAAACTACCTCTTCTTTCCAAACTAGGCCAGGGAGCGGACTTCGATCAAGCGGTCCGCGTCCTTCGATGCGATATGGACGGAGTTGCGCAGGGCGCGGCCGAAGCCGTCGAAGCGGACCTCGGTCCAGTCGCCGTCCCTGAGTTCGATGCCGTCGCCGAAGCTCAGCGAGTGCGCGCCGAAGAAGTGCACGTGCAGGTCGCCGGGCTGGCGATGGCCTTCGAACTTGAAGTGGTGGTGCTCCATGTTGGCGAGGCTGTGGCACATGTTCTCTTCGCCGGTCTCGATGGCCTTGTGCCAGAGCGTTTTGCCGTCGCGCTCGATGCGGACTTCGCCGGTGATTCCTTTGAAGTCGCCGCCGATAACCAGCTCGGGGCCGAGGCTGCACGAGCGCAGCTTCGATCCGGCGAGGTTGAGATAGTTGCGCTTCTCGAACTTGTGGTCGGAGAACTCGTTGCCCGTGGCCATGCCGATGCGGTGCGGCGTGCCCTCGTTGTCGACAAGGTAGATGCCGGCAAGCTCGGCTTCCTCGCCGCCGTCTTCGGCATACGACGGCACATCGAGCGGGGCGAAGGGTGCGCGCAGAACGGAGCCGTTGCCCTTGTAGAACCACTCGGGCGCAATGCCGATCTTGCCTGCGGCGGGACGGCCGCCTTCGACGCCCCACTGGAACATCCTCATGCTGTCAGTGATATTTTCGGCGGCCTTCGCGGCGTCAACCTTCGCGGCGGCGGCCTTGTGCATGGCCTGCCGGTCCTTGGCGCTGCCGAGATGCGTGAGTCCGGTGCCCGCGACCAGCGTGCGCGAGGGCAGGCCGGGAACGTCGATGGGCGTCAACAGATGCCACTCGGAGGTTCCCTTGTAGACAGCGTCGTAGTCGAGTGACTCGCCGTGGGCGAGGGCGCCCGCCAGTTCTACGATGCCTTTGCCGCCGTGGAGGGCGGCCTGCGCCAGATCGTAGATCGAGGTAACGCCGTCGAGGCAGCGCAGGCGCGGCTCGTCGACGATAGCGACACGCCGCGACGCGCCATTGCCGAGTTGAACGAGGTGAATCATAGGAGTTCCTTTATAAAAACACTTTAGAAAAAATCGTCTGCTCTAAGGGAGGTCTGATTAGGTCTCGGAAGATGCCCTCAGCGGCTAAAGCCGCGTTGCAGTCAAGCCACTTGCGGCACGGCTAAAGCCGTGCCCTTAACAAAACCGGACTTAATTCAGAGGTCCCCTCAAAGATCTTGTTGCCTCCCTTTATTCGATGATCTTAAACCGCTTCAGCGATTCCTCGTTGACGGTGAGGCCGAGGCCAGGCGTATTGTCGTCGAGGTCGATGTAGCCGTCGACCGGCACCGGCTCGCCGTCGAAGATATACCAGAAGAGCTCGTTGCCGACCTCGACATCGACCTTGGGGAAGAACTCGGCCATGGGCGAGTTGAGGCTGGCCATGACGACGTGGTAGTTGTGCATCTGGCCGGCGTGCGGGATGACGGGAATCTGATAGGCCTCCGCCATGGCGGCGATCTTGCGCGCCTGGCTGAAGCCGCCGACGCGGTTGGTGTCGAACTGGATGTAGTCGAGCGCGTTTGCGTCGAGCAGATCGCGGAAGCCGAAGAGGGTGAACTCGTGCTCGCCGCCGGCGATGGGGATGCGGCCATAGGATTTAAGTTCGCGGTAGCCGCGAGTGTCGTCGGGAATGACGGGCTCTTCGAGCCAGCGCGGATGGAAGGGCTCGATCAGAGGCAACATGCGCTTGGCGTAGTCGAGCGTCCAGCCCATGTAGGCGTCGACCATCAGGTCGATCTCGTAGCCGATGACCTCGCGCACGGTGCGGACGAGCTCGATGTTGCGTTGCATGCCGGCGGCGCCGTCGACCGGCCCCCAGCCGAAGCGCAGCTTCATGGCCTGGTAGCCTTCGTCCTTGTAGCGCTGGGCTTCGCGACGAAGCTGGTCGAGCGGCAGGGCGTAGAGGCGGCTCGCGTAGACGGGGATGCGCTTCTTGGTGCGTCCGCCAAGCAGGCGATAGACGGGCTGCTTCGCCGACTTGCCCAGAAGATCCCAGAGAGCGATATCGACCGCGCTGATGGCGGTCATGGCGACGCCCTTGCGACCGAAGGCCATGGTGCGGCGGTACATCTGCTGCCAGAGATACTCAGTGTCCCAGGGGTCGGAGCCGATCAGTACATCCTTGAGATAGTTGTCGATGCAGGACTTGGTAACAAGCGGGGAGAGCGCTGCGTTGCCCAGGCCCACAAGGCCGTTGTCGGTGAAGATCTCGACCAGCAGCCAGCCGTGGAAGGTGAAGGTGCCCATCGATGCCTCGCGGAACATGACGAGGTCCATGGGATTGGTGCAGAAGTGAGGGGGGAGCGGGACGGTCTTGCCTTCCCATTGAACGACGCGAGTGCGAACTTCTGTGATCTTCATGACCGGCTCTCGAATTGGATTAGGTCTGGGGCCTTGAGTGGATGCAACCTGCCGCCCAGAAGCAGGATTGCGAAGAATCCGATGAGGTGAAATGTTCCAACGATATAAAACAGGGTTGCGTAGCCGAAGCCGTGGCTAAGGAGAAAACCGGCGACGACGCCGAAGATGGCTCCGCCGATTGCGCCACCGAAGCCAATCATGCCCGAGACCGAGCCGACTGCCGACAGCGGAAAGACGTCGGCAGGCAGCGTCATAATGAGGCCCGACCACGACTGCTGGCAGAAGAAGGCGATGCTGAACAGTCCCAGAGCCCAGGCGACGGGCACATGCGGCACCAGCATTACCACCGGCATAAAGACGGCGCTGAGGCCGAGCACAAGCTTGCGCGAGTAGTTGAGCGAGTGGCCGCGGCCGAGCAGGTAGCTTGAAAACCAGCCACCGAGAAAGCTGCCGACGCCGGAGGCCGCGTAGGGAATCCAGGCGTAGTAGGTGACCTGCTTCACGTCGAAGCCGCGCGCGTCGTAGAGATACTTGGGCAGCCAGAAGAGATAGAAGTACCAGGCCGAGTCGCTCATGAACTTGGCGAAGACGATGACCTGTACCTGGCGCATGGCGATAAGGTCGAGCAGACTGAACTGCTTTGCGACGAGGCGAGCGTCGAGCGTGGCGATGGAGGCATCGGCGGAGGAGCGATAGCTCCAGGCCCACCAGATGACCCATACGATGCCGACCGCGCCCGAGACGAAGAAGACCATGCGCCAGCCGCTCAGCAGCAGCACGGTGCCGATCAGGGGCGGCGCCAGCACGGAGCCGACGGCGGTGCCGGCGTTGATGATGCCCATGGCGGTCGAGCGCTGGTGCATCGGAACCCACTCGGCAACTACGCGCGCGGCAGCGGGAAAGCCGCCGCCCTCGCCCATGCCGAGCAGGAAACGGGCGACGAGGAGAAAGGTGAAGTTCATCGCCAGCCCGTGCAGCGCACAGGCCAGCGACCACCACAGCATGATGAGAATGAATCCCCTGCGCGTTCCCATCAGGTCGAGGATGCGTCCGCCGATGACGTAGAGCGCGGCGTAGGAGATCAGGAAGGCGGACTGCAGCCAGGAGAACTGCTGGTCGTCCAGCGGGATGTTGTGCTGGATGGCCGTGATGGCGACCGGCAGCGTCTGGCGGTCGAAGTAGCTGATTGCAATGGCGAGCGTGACCAGCCCGACAAAGAACCACTGGACCTCGAGCCCCGCAATGCGAGGCCCACCAGTCCGCGCCATGCCTTTAGCATTCATCCTTTAGCTCTCCTGAATCCCCGGGCTTCTGATTTACGGTCTTTTTTTACCATGTCAGATGCATCAGGGAGGTAGCCTGCCGGGGCAGCGATGTTGGAATCGTGACCTTGCCATTGTCGACTACCAGCCACCGCGGCGAGGTGAGTAATTGCAACTGCCCAGCCGCTTGCAGCTTCTTGTACTGCTCGGGCGTGGGCTTCTGCGGCGAGCCCATCGCCTTCCAGACGGTGTAGGCGTTGCTGTGGTCCTGGTCGATGCGATAGTGCTGGAGCAGGACGCGATGTACACCGGCGGGAATGCCGGAGACAGTGACCTGGACCTCGGCGCCCGCGGCGGGAAGATCGTCGTCGTGATAGTTCCACAGCAGCACGGCGGCTTCACGAGTGTCCTTGGTTGCGAAGGCATCGATGTCGGGGTTCTGCCGCACGCCGGACTTCAGGATATCGTCGAGCGGAACCGCACCCGTGCTGGTGGTGCCGACGCGCTCGCCGGACATCATGCCGGCCATGCGGAAGACGTTCAACACCGGCTTATCGATGCCGTTGGTCGAGAGCGAGCGGAAGCCCTCGAAGTAGTCCTTGTCCTCGAACTCGAAGGCCCAGGTCAGCATCGAGATCAGGTTGACCTTGTGCCGGTCCTGCAGGGCGAAGAGTCCCTTGATGGCCGCCGCCGTGTAGACCGGATAGAGCGTGCCGTTGCGATAGTTGTTCGACGGGTTCACCTTCGAGGAGCAGGCGGCGCAGCCCTCGGGGTCGGCTTCGCTGAGGATGATGGGCAGATGCGCGAGCTTTGGATACTTGGTGATAATGGCGAAGCCCTTGTCGACGTCGTTCATCTCCTTGTCAAAGCCCATGCGCACATGACCATTAATAACCGTGGGGCGACCCTTGGCATGGAACGAGATAAAGTCCATGGGAACAGCCTTGCCGGTAGCCGCGCTCTTTCCCGAGTCGACGTGCTTGAGGAAGTTGTCGAGGAAGGTGGCGGCCTTCGCGTTGCCGGGGCCGGTGCTCGCGGGACCGCCGACCATCGCGTTCGGCAGCGCTGCACGCACGCCGGCGACGGCATAGTCGTAGAGCTTGTAGTAGTTCTCCGGAGTGGAGTGCCAGTAGGGAATGTTCGGCTCGTTCCAGACTTCGAAGTACCACTTCGACACCTCATCCTTGCCGTAGCGCTGGACGAGATGCTCGGTGACCTTGCGGACCAGTTCGCCCCAGAGCTTGTAATCCTTCGGGGGATTGTTCGAGCCGCCGGAGATGGTGCTCTTGGGATAGTGGACCTGGTAAGGCTCAGGATTTTCGGCGAGATCTTTGGGCATGAAGCCAAGCTCGACCATGGGGCGCACGCCGGCAGCCTTGTACTCGTCGAAGATGCCGTCGAGGATCTTGAAGTCGTAGACGGGCTTGCCGTTGGCGTCGAGCGAGAAGACGTTGGTGGAGCTCCACTTCAGCTCGGCCACGCCGTTGCCCGAGGTCAGCAGATGGTGCGCGCGGATGTGGACCGGCACCGGGCTGAGGTCGTGCAGTTCGCGCAGGAGCCGCTTGCCGTCCTTCATGGTGGTGTAGTTCGCTTCGTCGTAGCCGAACCAGCTATAGATGGGCTTGTACGTTCCCTCGGCTTTCGCTAGATCGACATTGATAGAAATCGGCGCTTGTGCCGCCGCCTGCATGGCGGCGGCACAGATCAGGGCAAGGGCGAGCTTTCGCATGAGCTTCGGGCCTTTCGGTTAGAAGTTATATTTGAGCGCGAACTGAACATCACGCGAAGGGACCGACGTGTCTGTGATGACACCGCCCGACGCCGTATCAATACTAGAGCCGGGGGCGTTGAAGCTGGTGGTGTTGGGCAGGTTGAAGAACTCGGCGCGGAAGGAGAGCGTCGAATCCTTGATGGCGAAGTTCTTGAAGATGGAGGCATCGTACTGGCGGAACGCATCGGAGCGCAGCGTGTTGGCCAGCACGGTTCCATAGGTGTACTGATCGGGGACCGTATACGCCGTCTTATCGAACCAGCTCGTCAGCGACTTCTGGAACGACTTCGATCCCCCGTTGGGGTTCAGGTTGGGCCGCTGGCCGCCGACGCCCGTATTGGCTACGTCCTTGGAGACGGTCGGCGTAAAGGGCGTTCCGCTACGCAGCACGATGATGGTCTGTACCTGCCATCCGCCGAGGACCGAATCGACCAGACCGCCGCTGTTGTTGAGGAACCGCTTGCCCTTGCCCACCGGAAGCTGGTAGGTGCCGCTCATGGCGAGGTTCTGAGGCGTGTCGAAGGGCGAATAGGTTCTCTCGTAGCCCTTGTTGCCGCCGAGCGCAGAAGACTGGTTCGACTGCATGAACTTCGACCAGGTGTAGGAGATCATGCCGGTAAGGCCATGGCCGGCGCGGTGCTGGATCTTGGTCTGCAATGACTGATAGGTCGTGCCGACATCCTGGGACTGATAACTAATATTTCCCCAGGGCTGATACGGACGGCGACCCTGAATGGCGCCCGGACCGGCATCGGGATAGTTGATGGCATTGGAGCCCTGAAGATGGACGCCGTGATTGCCGACGTAAGCCATCTCGAAGACCGTCTTATTGGAGAGCTGCTGCTGCATTCCGAAGCTGTAGTGCTGGTTATAGCCCATCTTGAGATGGGTCCTGGTCGGCGACATGGACGGATGGGCGGTGGCCGAGCCGAGCTGCGAGCCGAGGAAGAAGTCGCCGAGGGTTCGGTTGGGAACGATGTTCTGCGTCTGGTTGACGGTCTCCGACAACGCGTAGGGAAGAACGTTGCGGTTGACGCGGCCGCTGGTTCCCTCCGGCTCGTAGAAGATGCCGTAGCCGCCGCGGAAGACGGTGGAGTTGCCCGCCGGGCGCCACGAGAAACCGATGCGCGGAGCGAACTGGGTCTTGTCGGTGTAGGTGATCGAGTAGGGAAGGCCGGCTTCGTGGCTGGTCTGGATGTACTGGCCGAAGAACTGGTAGGCCGCCGGAGCCGAAGGCTGCGAGGACAGGTCCACCTTATCCGTATGGCTGGCCACGATGATGGGCCGCGACAGCGAGGGATCGAAGGTGCCCAACTGCCCCTTGTAGCCGTCCATCCAGGGGGAGTACTCGTAACGGAGCCCGATGTTCACGGTAAGCCGGCCATTCACGCGAATGTCATCCTGGGCGAAGTATTGATGATACCAACGCTGGCCGCCGAAGTTGGCCGCCGGATAGGCGCGGGCCACCGAGGACGGATAACCGAGCAGGAAGTCGGCGATGGAGTCTCCGCCCGAGGGACTGCACGGAGCGACACCGCCGGGGCACGGATTCTGCGTCTCGCTGCCGTTGAAACCGAAGACGCCGGCATAGCTTGAGCTGTCATAGCCGAGCCATTGGTAGTACCGAAGTAAAACGCCGAACTTCAGCGAGTGCCGTCCCTTCAGGATGGTGAAGGTATCGGTCGGCTCGAAGACCATGCGGTCCTGCGATTTGGGCCGCTGATCGAAGGACGAGCCGGCCATGCCGCTGTAACCGCTGAAGTTGAAGTCCGGGAACGAACCGCCCGAGCCGGGACGCAGCAACTGCGTGAAGCCGGTGATGCCGTTGTCCGTGTTGAAGTCCGGTCCCTGCAGGAAGGCCTTGAGCAGAACATGGCTGGGCATGTAGTGGACGCGGAAGTCCTGCACCTTGTTGGCGCCGATGTTGGTAATGAGTCCGACGGCGATATCCTGCCCGTTCGAGGTGAGCGCGGCGGTCTTGAGCAGCGGGATCGCGTTGGGGTCGACCTCGCGGTTGTTGACGTAGGTCCAGCGGACAAAGAGGCGGTTCGACGGGTTGATCTGGTCATCGACGCGCACCGTGAACTGATCCCAGTCCACCGCCTGCGACGGTGTGCTGCGGAAGTTGCTCGGGCCGCTGTTGGCGTGAGGGATGTAAGCAAGGACAGCCGCGGACTGCGGTGTGATCAGCGATGGGCAGATGACGTTGAGCGTGCCGTTGCAGGAGATCTGGTTGCGCGTGGTGACGCCGCCGACGGTGGTTGTGCTGGTGGGGTCGTAGATCTTCTTGAGCCCGGCTGCGGTGAAGTCGCCGCCCCGCTGCGCTTCTGTCGGCACGATGTTGTTGAAGATCAGCCCCTGGCGCAGCCGCTGCGCCTCATAGTCGAGGAAGAAGAAGGTCTTGTCCTTGCCGTTGTAGAGATGCGGGATGGAGAGCGGGCCGCCGATGTCGCCGCCGAACTGGTTGCGCTTGAGGATCTGCCGCGAGTTGGCGAAGAAGTTGCGCGCGTCGAGCTTGTCGTTGCGGATGAACTCGAAGATGCCGCCGTGGAACTTGTTGGTGCCGGACTTGGTGGTGGCGTTGAAGAAGGCGCCGCCTCGGTTGTACTCCGCCGAGTACGGGCTTTGCTGGACGCTGAACTCCTGCAGGGCGTCGATCGAGGTCTGGATGAAGGTGCCGCCCTGGTGCTGCTCGCTGACGTCGACGCCGTCGAGCAGGAACGAGATGGCGCTGCCGCGAATGCCGCTGATGGTGTTTCCGTTGACGACTTCAGGGCGGATGGCCAGCGAGTTGCCAGTGGGCGGCAACAGCGCCGCGCCGGGAGTAAGCTCCGCCAGCTTGTAGAAGCCGCGGCCGTTGAGCGGAAGGCTGGTCAACTGCTCGTTGGTGATGACAGTGCCGATGGTCGCGGTGTCGGTGCTGAGCAGCGGCGTCTCGACGTTGACGTCGATGGTGGTGGTCTCCGCGCCGACCTGGAGCGTCAGGTCTTCGCGGACGACCTGGCCGACCTGCACCTCGATGTTCGAGGTGTTGATAACGGAGAAGCCGGGGGCCGTGACGGTCAGGTTGTAGACGCCGGCCTGGACGGGCGTAATCACGAATTCGCCGTTGGAGTTGGTCGTCGCAGTCTGAACGATGTTGGTGCCGACATTGGTCGCCTTGATGACCGCGCCCGGCACCAGTGCCCCCTGCGGGTCGGAGATGCGGCCGACGAAGCGGCCCGTCTCGACCTGTGCGCCGGCCCATGGAGCGCAGATCAGAAATATCAGAGATGCAAGTACCAGCCTCATAGCTATGCAGCGATCGTTCTTCGTCATATGCGAACCTCGAATCTTCCCCGCGTCGGCGGAGTTCTTTTGGAATCGTGTGCAAAGGTAGTACCAACTGTTAGCAATTGTCAACCAAGATATTTTGAGGGATTGAACGGCTACTCAAAAAATTGAGAAAATAAAGGGATTTTCAATCTTTTCGGTCCGGGAATTGGCCGTCTTATGGATGATTTTGCCGTTAAGTTATGCGCGTTATCGGTCGTACCAGTATTTGAGACTCCGGCTGTTACCATGAGTTGACAAAGTTCTCGCGGTTGGGGAGTATCTGAGAAATGAATGGAAGGCGCAAGTCTCCGCTCGGCGACAGTGAGCACATCCTCAACAACAAGGAGGATGTCACCCATCTGCTGATTCTCCGCTTTCAACAACTGCTCGGCGACGGTGTACTCTCGCCGGGGACGAAGCTGCCGTCGGAGCGCGAGCTGGCCGCGAACTTCGGCGTGGCGCGATCCTCGCTGCGCCAGGCACTCAAGGTGCTGGAGATCATGGGCGTCATTACGCAGAAGGTGGGCGACGGCAGCTACCTGAATAAAGACGCGTCGTCCGTCCTCGCCGTACCCATGGAGTTTCTCTTCCTGCTGGACGATACCTCGCTGCAGGAGTTGACCGAGATGCGGCTGCTGATGGAGCCGGCACTGGCCGCCAAGGCCGCCGAACGCGCCAACGCCGACGACATTGCGCTGCTGCGGCAATCGATCGCCGACCTGGAGCAGAGCAAGCATGACCGCGTGCGGCTGGTCGCGGCGGACCTGCTCTTTCATCGCGCCATCTTTCAGGCCTCGGGCAACCGGCTCACCGAGCGGCTCTTTCACATCATTCATCGCGCCATGCTGAATATGATCATGGTGACCTCGCAGCTGGTGGACCTTGAACACACGCTGCACTTTCATCGCCCCATCCTGACGGCGATCGAGCGGCGCGACTCGGAGCTGGCCTTTCGCCTGATGACCGACCATCTCACCGACGCGGGCAACCTGCTGCTGGAGGGCCGCGCGCAGGCGAAGGCCAAGCAGTTGCGCGACCATCTCGCCGCGGCCGCGCCGGTCCACAACGGTCTTCGCTCCGTGGGCACGGCAGTCCGCGGCCGGGAGGCCAAAGTGAAGACCGGCTCGGTAAAGGCCGGCCCGGTGAAGACCAGCCCGGTGAAGAGATCGAAGGCCGTCTGAACCGGTCTGAACTTTCGCACGAATCTGGAGAGCACTTGAAACAGGACTCAGCCTCGACCGGGCAAATTGCCCGGGATCTGCGCAAGCGTTGGTTGTACCTTTTGCCCGCGGTCTTCGTGACCTATAGCCTGGCGTATCTCGACCGCGCGAACTATGGCTTCGGCGCGGCGGCGGGGCTGGCCGAGACGCTGCATATCACCGAGTCGCAGACGGCGCTGCTGGGGTCGCTCTTCTTCCTGGGGTACTTCCTCTTTCAGGTGCCGGGCATCGCCTATGCGCGGCGCCGGAACGCGAGCCGGCTGATCTTCTATACGCTAATCGTCTGGGGCACGCTGGCGGCGCTGACCGGCGTGATCCGCAGCTTCTGGCTGCTGGCGCTCGACCGCCTGCTGCTGGGCGTCGCCGAGAGCCTGATCTTTCCGGCGATGCTGCTGTTGCTGACCAACTGGTTTACCCGCTCGGAGCGTTCGCGCGCGAACACGCTGCTGATCCTCGGCAACCCGGTCACGATTCTGTGGATGTCGGCGATCACGGGCTTCCTGATCCGCTCCTTCGGCTGGCAGATGACCTTCATCATCGAGGGCGTCCCGTCCATTTTGTGGGCGGTGATCTGGATGATGGTCGTCCGCGACCGGCCTGAGCAGGCGTCGTGGATGAGCGCCGAGGCCAGCGCGCAGCTTAGCCGCCAGTTGGCCGAGGAGCAGGTCTCGCTGCCCAAGGTCTCCGGGCTGTTGAAGGCGCTGATGCGGCGCGACGTCCTTCTGCTCTCGCTGCAATATTTCTGCTGGAGCCTGGGGCTGTACGGATTTGTGCTGTGGCTGCCGACGATCATCCGTCAGGGCAGCGATCTGGGCATCGGCATTACAGGCCTGCTGAGCGCGATTCCGTACCTGCTGGCGGTTCTGATGATGCTGCTGGTGGCCTACCTGTCGGACAAGACGCTGCGGCGCGGGTCGCTGGTGTGGCCGTTCCTTGTGCTGTCGGGCGTGGCGCTGCTGGGGTCGTTCGTGTTTGCCTCGCACAGCTTCTGGCTGGCCTACGGCTGCCTGATTCTTGCCGGGGGAGCAATGTACGCGCCCTACGGGCCGTTCTTCGCCATCATCCCCGAGGTGGTGCCTGCCAACGTTGCCGCCGAGGTGATGGCCACGGTCAACAGCTGCGGCGCGTTGGGCGCGTTCCTGGGAGCGTGGTTCGTTGGCGTTCTGCAGGCGCGCACCGGCAACTCCCGCGCCGGATATCTGCTGATGGCCGTGGCGCTGATCGTCTCGGGCCTCATCATGCTCTTCGGCTTCCGTAAGCCGTCGACGCAGGGCACGGCGGTTGCGGACGAGCGACTTCAGCGGGGCTGAGGAAAAATGTGGAAACGCGGTTCTTTCTCTTCGCGCATAAGAACCTGCCTGAAAACTTCCCACGGCGAGATATGTCGATAGACACGCAGGAACAGGCAGGGGACGAGGACGAAATACAGGGGTCTCTCCACTGCGCCGCGCGATGAAGCTGCGCGGCTTCGGTCGAGATGACGTCTTTCGGGGTTTTAGACTGGTTCTTAGTTTCGCGCGGCAAGGCGCATAAAATAGTGGCACCGAAATAATTGGAGCGCGCCATCTCAGTCCTTCCTATTGCTTCCATTCTTGAAACCGCCGGCTTTGACCACGGAACGGTAAAGACTCATGCGCCGGGGCCGCGGGGAGTGCTGCCGCTGACGCCGGAGATGCTCGAGACCGAGCCTTCCGGCAATCTCTTCGGCCTGAGCCAGAACGCGGGCATGGGCTGGGACCCGCGGCGGCTGCTCGATCCCGAGTTCCTCATCCTGAGCACGCACGGCGGGGTGCGCGCGCCGGACGGACGGCCGATCGCGCTGGGCTTTCACACCGGGCATTGGGAGGTAGGCCTGCTGGTCGCCGAGGCGGCGCGGGAACTGCGCGAGTTGCGCTGCGTTCCCTTTGCCGGAGCCGTCACCGATCCCTGCGACGGGCGCACGCAGGGGACGGCGGGCATGCTCGACTCGCTGCCCTTCCGCAACGACGCGGCTATCGTTCTGCGGCGGCTGATGCGGTCGCTGCCGATGCGCAAGGGCGTCATCGGCATCGCCACCTGCGACAAGGGAATGCCCGCCATGATGATGGCGCTGGCCGCCTCCGGTCCTGTTCCCAGCGTGCTGGTTCCGGGCGGCGTGACGCTGCTGCCGGACGACGGCGAAGACGCGGGCAAGGTGCAGACCATCGGCGCGCGCTACGCGCAGAAGCAGATCACGATCGAGTACGCCCGCGAGGTCGGCTGCCGCGCCTGCGCCTCGCCGGGCGGCGGCTGCCAGTTTCTGGGCACGGCGGCTACGGCGCAGGTGGTGGGCGAGGCTCTCGGACTTTCGCTGCCGCACACGGCGCTTGCGCCCTCGGGACAGCCCATCTGGCTGGACGGGGCGCTACGTTCGGCCCGCGCCATCCTGCGCATGCACCAGACCGCGATGGGCACCGCCGATGTGCTGACCCAGGCCTCGGTCGAGAATGCGATGGTGCTGCACGCTGCCTTCGGCGGCTCGACCAATCTGCTGCTGCACCTGCCTGCCGTGGCCCACGCCGCCGGTCTGCGCCGTCCCACCGCCGCCGACTGGACTGCAGTGAACCGCAACACGCCGCGGCTGGTCGACGCGCTGCCGAACGGCCCGCGCTACTTCGCCACCGTGCAGGTCTTTCTCGCCGGGGGCGTGCCCGAGGCGATGCTGCACCTGCGCCGCGCCGGGCTGATCGATACCGCGGTCAAGACCGTCTCTGGCGCGACGCTGGACGAGTGCCTGAACTGGTGGCAGGACAGTCCGCGCCGCCGCGAGCTGAAGGCGCAACTGCTGGCCGAGGACGGCATCGACGCCGACGACGTCATCATGTCGCCCGACGTCGCGCGCTCCCGGGGACTTACTTCCACGGTCTGCTTCCCGGTCGGCAATCTCGCGCCCGAGGGCAGCGTCATCAAGAGCACCGCCATCGATCCTTCGCTGATTACCGAGGACGGCGTCTACCGCCATCGCGGCGCGGCCAAGGTCTTCCTTACCGAGACTGCCGCCATCCACGCGATCAAGAACGGAGAGATCGTCGAGAGCGACGTGATGGTGCTGATCTGCGGCGGACCGGCGGGCGCGGGCATGCAGGAGATCTACCAGATCACCTCGGCGCTGAAGGCGTTGCCCCACTGCAAGCATGTCGCCGTGCTGACGGACGCTCGTTTCAGCGGCGTCTCGACCGGAGCCTGCCTGGGCCACATCTCGCCCGAGGCGCTGGCCGGTGGACCTGTCGGCCGGGTGATCGAAGGCGACATCATCGAGATCGTCGTCGACCGCAACGCGCTCGACGCGACCGTCGACCTGGTGGGCGAGGGCGAAGAGATCTTCGGCGCGGAGGAAGGGCGGCGGCGACTGGCGGCCCGTCCGCCCCGTCCCGACCTTGCGCCGCATCCCGCACTTCCCGCCGACACCCGCCTGTGGGCGGCGCTGGTGCAGGCCAGCGGCGGCGTGTGGGGCGGTTGCGTCTACGACACCGAAAGCATCGTCGCTCAGCTTGAACGAGGCCGAAAGGCATAGCCTCGAACTTTCACCCTCTTTCCAGAAAGGCTCGATCCGTGAAACTCTACCGCACCCGGAACGGAAACTACATCGTCGATCAGAACGCCTGCTACCGCGTCGAGGAGGACTCGTGGGACGCGCTGATTGCCCGCGAAGATCTCGATGAATACTGCCGCTCCGTTGTAAAAGGCGGCCGGAAGGTCGAGGCGTTCGCCGAGGCTTCCGTCCTCGCGCCCATCGAGAGCCAGGAGGTCTGGGCCTCGGGCGTCACCTACTACCGCAGCCGCAGCGCGCGTATCGAGGAGTCCAAGGACGCGGGCGGCGGCGACTTCTACGACCGCGTCTACTCCGCGCCCCGGCCCGAGCTCTTCTTCAAGGCGACCGGCCGCCGTGTCGTCGGGCCGAACGACAAGGTACGGATTCGCAGCGACGCCAAGTGGTCGGTGCCGGAGCCGGAGCTGACGCTGCTGATCAGCCCGAAGGGGAAGATCACCGGCTACACCATCGGCAACGACATGAGTTCGCGCGATATCGAGGGCGAGAACCCGCTCTACCTGCCGCAGGCCAAGGTCTACGACGGAAGCTGCGCACTGGGCCCCTGCATCTTCGTCAGCTCCAGCCCCTTGCCGGCGGAGACGGGCATCGGCATCGAGATTCTGCGAGGCGGCGAGGCCGCCTTCTCGGGCACCACCGCGCTGACCGAACTGAAGCGCGATCCCCAGACGCTGGCCGACTTCCTCTACCGCGACAACAGCTTTCCCCACGGCAGCTTCCTGATGACCGGCACCGGCATCGTCCCGCCGGACTCGTTCACCCTCGCGGGAGGCGACCGGATCAGCATCACCATCGCGCCGATCGGGGTGTTAACCAACGAAGTTGCCTGACGGTTGACGCGCCGTGAAAGTTGGCAGGAAATGCTGCACCGCTGCGATACTTAAAGACGTCCAATGGTTGGGGCATTTCGCCGATCATTAAGCAGATGGCAGCTATTACCTCCTCCAAGACGAGTTCGTTCGAGCGCACGCTGGCCAGCGCGCGTTCCACCATGATGTTCAGCGAGGTGGTGCGGCTGGCCGTGGACAGCTTCCGCGCCAGCAAGATCCGCTTTCTGCTGACGATGCTGGGCATGGTCATTGGCTCGGCATCGATCATTCTGGTGGTCACCATTGGGCTTACGGGCAAGGAATATGCTCTGAACCTGATCTCGAGCATCGGCCCCAACATGATCGAGATGCAGTACAACGGCGGCACTGTCTCCGGCCCGGACAACGTGAGCACGCCCGACCTGTTCACGCGCGAGGACCTGACCGCTGTCATCGAGCAGGTGCCGGGCATCGTCGCCTCGTCTCCCATGCTGGAGGTCCACTACAACGTCGGCCTGCCCGGCGGCCTGACCAAGGACGCCATGCTGCTCGGCGTATCGCCGCAGTATAAAGATGTCCGCAATCTCGCCGTCGTCGCCGGTCGCTTCTTCGACGATCAGGACGACGCCTCGCACACCAAGGTGGCGGTCATCGTCGAACCGTTCGCCAAGCTGCTGTTCGGCAACTCCGCGGCGGCGCTGGGCCAGAACATTACAGTGAAGGGCATTCCGTTTGTCATCATCGGCGTCTTCAAGATGCGCGTCGACACCTTCGGGCAGTCGGAGATCAACGACCAGACGCTGCTCATCCCCTACCCGGTGGCGCGCTACTTCACCGGCAAGGACACGGTGAAGGAGCTGTTCTTCACCATGAAGGATCCGATGACGGTGATCCCGGCGTCGAAACAGATCATGGAGGTCATCCGCAGCAGGCACCGGCCGACCTCGACCTACACCGCGTTCACCCTAACCCAGGTACTCAAAGTGATGGCGCAGATCGCGAATATGTTGACGCTGGTCCTTACGCTGGCCGCAGGTATCACTCTCATCGTCAGCGGCGTTGGCATCATGAACAGCATGTTGGCGAACGTGCAGTCGAGAATCAAGGAGATCGGCATCCGCAAGGCTCTCGGCGCCACCAGCCTCGAAATCCGATTGCAGTTTCTTACCGAGGCGATCTTCCTCTCGCTGGCCGGAGGTCTGGTCGGCACCTTGCTCGGACTGGCGATCCCGCTCTCGGTCAGCCTGCTGACGCCGTTCAAGATTCCCATCAGCGGCTGGTCCGCGGTGATTGCGCTGGGAACCTCGATGCTGGTCGGCATTCTCTTCGGAACGCTGCCCGCCAACCGCGCGGCGCGGCTCGACCCGGTGCAAACCCTCAAGTACGAGTAGTGCATCAATGAAGCAACAGTGTGAGCGACATCAGAAAAATACAGGGATCTCTCCACTTCGCTGCGCTCCGGTCGAGATGACGTGCAGTTGAGGTTCTCTCAGAATGAGATAGTTCGAGCCACCAAACGCACGTCATCTCGACCGAAGGCGGCGCTTTTGCCGCCGCAGTGGAGAGAGCCCTGTATTTTTAACCTTCACAGGGCAACATCCACAACCCCCTATAGCTGTTCCCCTCCAGGCGCAGTCATGCAAGCCCGAACGAAACGCAGATTCCCTTCGGGAATGACAACAAAATAGGGCAAACATCATCCGATAAGATCCGATAAAGAGTTACACCTGCAGGAGAATGGCTCTAAATGGAACAGCGGATTGACGGGGAGAGGCACGGAGCTAGTCCATGCCAATCCACATCAATCCGCTGTCGATTGGTTTGCAGCGATGAACTACTCGGCTGCGGCTGCGACCGGCTCGGCTTCCGTCTCGGGCTGATCGCCCTTGACCGTGACCTTGATGTGGCTGGTCACCTCGCGGTGCAGCTTGACCGGCACATGGTACTCGCCGATGGTCTTGAGCGGCTCTTCGAGCGAGATCTTGCGGCGGTCGATGGTGAAGCCCTTCTGCTCGAGCTGCTGGGCGATATCGCCCGAGGTGACCGAGCCGAAGAGGTGATCGTTCTCGCCGACCTTGCGCTCGAAGACCAGCTCGACCTCGTTGAGCTGCGTCGAGAGGCCCTCGGCCTCGGTCTTCTCCTTGGCCGACTTGCGGACGGCGGAGGCCTTCATCTGCTCGATGACTGCCTTGTTGGCGGCGTTTGCCTCGATGGCGAGCTTCTCCGGCAGCAGGTAGTTGCGCCCGTAGCCGTCGGCGACCTTGACCACGTCGCCACGATGCCCGAGCTTGTTTACGTCTTCCTTCAGAATGACTTCCATTGCGGTTCTCCGATTCCTGTCCAGCCTGTCTGGCAGGCTGGTCTTGCGTAACTCGTAAGCCCGATGTGCGGCGCGGGCAACTAGAAGCGTGCGGCGAAGGCAAGCAGGGCGATGTTGCGCGACTGCTTGATGGCCAGGCTGAGGCGGCGCTGATGCCGCGTGCAGACACCGGTCAAGCGGCGCGGAACGATCTTGCCGCGCTCGGCGACGAAGCCCTGCAATAGGCGAACGTCGCGGTAGGAGATGGCGTCGATCTTCTCGGTGCAGAACTTGCAGACCTTCTTGCGCCGGAAGAACTTGCGGCCGCCGGAGCCGCCGGGACGCGGGGAGCGGGGAGCGCCGGAGCCGGCGTGCGCGGGGCGGGATGTGGCAGCGTGGGCGGGTGCGGTTGCGTGCTGCTCGGTGGATTGCGGCGTGCTGGTTTCGTCAGCCATGGTGATTCCCTCTCAGGTGCGTTGTGTCTTCGCCCGCTCCAGACCCGCGATGGAGTCTCTGAACATCGGGGCCCGTCGGGCCCGAACGGAAGTGGGGAAGAGCGATTCGTTGAGCGTTGTGCGATGCGGCAGTGAGCAGGCATCGCAGATGAGGTAGCGCGAAGTCTAAACGGCGGCGGCAGCCTCGGAAGAGGCAGCCGGAGCAGCGGTTTCGGGGGTAGCAGTCGGGGCAGCGGCGGGGGCTTCCTTGGCAGCAGCAGGCGCCTCGGTCTCGGTCGCGGCGGCAGGCTGCGCAACCGGCAGCGCGCTTCGCTTCACCTTGGAGTCGCGCAGGGCCTTCACCTTGGCAAGACGCTTCTCTTCTTCGTCCATGCGCACGGTGATGAACTTGATTACCTGCTCGGAGACGCGGAGGCGACGCTCGATCTCGGTGATCAGCGAGCCTTCGGCGGCGATGTTCAACAGGACATAGAAGCCGTCATTGAACTTGCGAACGGTGTAGGCGAGACGGCGGCGTCCCATCTTCTCGACACTCTTGACCTCGCCGCCACCCGAAGTGACGTTGGCCGAGAAGCCTTCGATGAGCTTGTCGATCTCTGCTTCTTCAACGTCCGGACGGACGATGAACATGATTTCGTAGGTACGATTCATTCGTTTACTTCTTTCTGCGAAGTTCCGCTTCGCACCGCGCCGGCGTGTCGTCTGCCGGAACGGTCTGGAAAATCAATGGCTACTGAACGCAACGACTGAAACTCAAAAGCATTTTGCTGAACTGCATTTTCTTTACTGCACTTTCTTTACTTCCCGTTCCCCTCGTCCGCACCCCTCTCAGGTTCGTCCGGGCGACGGTTGAACTCGTTCATCGCGGCGCCGACCCCTTTGGTCAGCACCGTCTCGACAGCGTTTCGCACGCGGTCGAGCACCTCATCCAACAC
Source organism: Acidobacteriales bacterium 59-55 (assembly GCA_001897435.1). Classification (GTDB taxonomy): domain Bacteria; phylum Acidobacteriota; class Terriglobia; order Terriglobales; family Acidobacteriaceae; genus Edaphobacter. The sequence goes on from MKSV01000003.1 coordinate 741,167, forward strand.
CGCAAGCTCCTGCTTGCGGAAGGGCGACAACAGATACTCCTTGCCACCCGCCTTAATCTCTCTGCCATCCTCCAGCGCCGGTTTCCCGACGCCAATGCGAATGCGCAGCCACTCTTCCGTTCCAAGCGCCCCGGAGATCGACTTCACCCCGTTGTGCCCGTTCGCCGAACCACGCTCGCGGATGCGAACCGTGCCCAGCGGAATCGCCAGTTCGTCGTAGAGGACGATCAGGTCCGCCGACGGAATGTCGATCTCCAGCTCTCGAACCAGCGCGGCTACCGAAAGCCCGCTCAGATTCATAAACGTCTCCGGCTTGGCCAGCAGGATCTCCTCCCCTGCAAGTCTCGCCTTCGCGGTAAGCGCCCTTCCCCGCCGGTTGGTGAGGACCACGCCGCAGTCGTCCGCGATGCGATCCACCGCGAGAAACCCGGCGTTGTGGGGCGTGAACTGATATTCGATACCGGGGTTGCCGAGCCCTACAATCAGTTTCACAATTCCACGCCCAGTTTCACGCGAACGCTTCCCTTCCATGCATAGCGGAAGCGGCCTCGAAGCGAAATGCAATCTTCAAGGCCGCTCCCCGTTTACTTCTTCGCGGCCTTGGCATCGGCAGCCGGAGCAGCTTCCGCATCCGTCTTGCCCTTCTTGGCGACCTCGGGCTCGGTGGCGGCAGCGGCAACCGCTTCAGGCGCCGGAGCCTCTTCCTTGACCGCCGTCACGTGAGCGACTGTCGCGTTCTCGTCTTCGAGGAACTTGATGCTGCCCGAGTGCGGCAGGTCGGAGATGCGAATCACGCCATGAAGCTCCAGGCCGGAGACATCGACGTCCAGGTGGCCCGGAATATCGCCCGGCAGGCACTCGATCTCGACCTCGCGTAGAACGTGGTCGAGGATGCCGCCCTGATTCTTGACGCCGGTCGAGATTCCGACCAACTGGATCGGCACGGAGACGCGCATCGTCTTGTCCATCGCGATCCGCTTCAGGTCGATGTGCAGCAGCTTGCCCTTGACCGGCTCTCTCTGCCAGTCGACGATCATCGCCTTGACGATCGCCGCGCCTTCGATATTCAGGTCGAAGATGGTGTTGTGGCCGGAGTCGGAGTGCAGAATTTTGGTGATGACCTTGGGGTCGACGGTCACCGCGACGGCGTCCTGGCCGGCGCCATAGACGACGGCGGGAATCTTGCCGGAGACGCGAACGCGGCGTGCCGCATTCTTGTTGAACCTGCCCTCGCGGGGCGCTGCGACTACTGCTTCGATAGGTGCTGCTGCCATAACGGAATGTTCCTTTCGGGCACGGAAGAAAGTTGTCGGTTGCCAGTTGTTCGTTGTCAGTTAAAAACGAACGACCCGCTCCTTGACGTCCTCTCCACTCCCTTTGCGGTCTTGCCGCGAATTTGTCTTTCTAACAACCAACAACGAACAACTAGCAACCAACAACCAGCAACTAGTTAAACAGCGTGCTGACGCTGGTCTCCATGTGTATGCTCTCGATGGCGCGTCCCAGCAGACCGGCAATCGAGAGCACTTTAATCTTCGGCACCCGGAGCGCATCTTCGCGCAGCGGGATGGTATTCGTCACGACGACCTGCTCCAGCCGTGATTCTGCGATGCGCTCGACCGCCGGCCCGGAGAGCACCGCGTGGGTCGCGCACGCATAAACTTTTTCCGCGCCCTGATCGAGCAGCGCGTCCGCCGTCTTCACCAGCGTTCCGGCGGTATCGATAATGTCGTCGAGGATCAGGCACGTCCGGCCACGCACATCGCCGATCACGTTCATCACCTCGGTCACATTAATATCGGTCCGCCGCTTGTCGACGATGGCCAACGGCACTTCCAGCTTCTTGGCGAAAAATCTCGCCCGCTCCACGCCGCCCGCATCGGGCGAAACCACGGTCAGATTGGGCAGCTCGAGATCCCGGAAGTAGCTCACCAGCACCGGGCTGGCGAAGAGATGATCGACCGGGATATTGAAGAAGCCTTGAATCTGCGCTGCGTGAAGATCGACCAGCAACGCCCGGTTCGCACCGGCCGTGGTCAGCAGATCGGCCACCAGCTTTGACGTGATTGCCACGCGCGGCCGGTCCTTGCGGTCCTGTCTCGCGTAGCCGTAGTACGGCATCACAACCGTGATTCGCCCGGCCGATGCGCGCTTCAGCGCGTCCATCATGATCAGCAGTTCAACAAGATGCTGATCGACCGGGTAACACGTAGGCTGCACCAGAAAGACATCCGCTCCGCGAACGTTTTCGAGCAGTTGAAAATGAACCTCGCCGTCGGAGAATCTCTGCAACCGGGTCTCGCCCAGCGGCACACCGACGAACTTGCAGATCTCCTCGCACAGCTTCGGATTGGAGGATCCGCAGAAAATCTTGATGCGCTTGCTCTCGCTCAGCTTGCCGGAGCGCTTTCTTTCGGCCGCCGTCTTGACCTGCCCGGCCTGTGCTGCCTGACTCGGGCCGCCCGAAGCGGCCGTTGCGGGCGCAGACTGGGAGCCGGATTCCGCATCCTCAGTCTGCCCTGAAACAGGGGAAAGAACTGCAGTCGTGTCTTGTTCGCTCACGTTGAAACCCTCCAGGCTGGTTGACCTTGGTAGTTCCTGCTGCCTTGTCTCGCGAGGTCTTGTTGCGACCCCGTACGTCTCTCGAAAAATCCTTGTTGCGAATACTGCGAAAGCTAAGACTGTTCCTTCAAACTTCTGACATCTTCTGTCCGCTACGTTGCCGCGAACCAAAACCGTTTCACCTCTGCGGCACATTGCTGCCGCCAAAGAACCCTGAATCCATCTCGCGTCCGGATCACGCCTGGATCGCACCTGGCGTCGACATTCTGGCTGGGCGACTAGGATTCGAACCTAGACAAAGAGATTCAAAGTCTCTTGACCTACCATTAGTCGATCGCCCAGTATGCCGCCGGGCATCTGCATCGTCGCCGGCGGAGCTACCCTGCGAACATTCTCTCCCAGTAAGCTGCCCTGGGCAAAGTCTCCGTCAGGAGAGTCCGGACCCCGGTTTCGGACGCAGCCGACTGGACGCGCTGTTGAGCTGCCCGCGCATCTGCCACGGACCGGTAAAGTCCAAACAGAGCCGAACCCGAGCCCGAAAGCGCCGCATACAACGCTGGAGCTTCAGAGTCGGTACCCATCAATAAACGCTTGATTTCACGCAAGGAGGGATAAGCAGGAAAGACGACCTGTTCAAAGTCGTTTTCAACCCCGGTGCGGACAAGCGAGAGAAGGGTATTCTCCGCGAGATCGTTCCGAAAGCCGCCCTGAACATCATCAGAACTCCCCTGTTTTTTCTCAGGATTCAGGCTGCGAACGATACCGGAAGTGCCGGGCTCTGCATACAGAGACGCATAAGCGAGGCTCAACTCCCTTAGTCTATCGATTCCAGCCGCCGCCGTCAATCCACCCCCGCTCCTCGCAGTACCCCCTCCGGGTGCCCCATCCTTCGCGGCCGTATCGCGAAGGGTGGGATCAACGGTTCCCGCCAACGCATCCCAGTCCCGAAACGCCTGCGGCGTCGAGACTCCCACCTCCGGCACAGCCACCAGGCAGGCCATCGGCGGCAGGTCCGGCAGCGGAACCACCTGCTCTCCCCGGCCCAGCCCCAGAACCGCTCCGCCCAGCAGAAACAGCGGCACATCCGACCCCACCACTGCCGCCAGCTCTAGCCGGGCCGCCCCGGGCAAGGCAACGCCAAGCTCGCGCTCCAGCCCCAGCAGCGCCGCCGCCGCATTTGCGCTGCCCGCGCCCATGCCTCCCTGCACGGGAAGATTCTTCTCGATGGCGATCTCCACCTCGGCGGCCAGGCCGAGCCGCTCCAGGCACCGGTCGACGATCTTCCAGGCAGTATTCCGTTCGTCCGTCGGCACAAACCTGTGATTCGTCGTCAGGGAAATCCGCGTCTGCGCCGCCCGCCGCGCCGAGACCGTCACCACATCATGCAGATCGAGCGTCTGGTAGAGCGTCGTCAGAGCATGGAAGCCGTCGGCCCGCGCCGGCCCGATGGCCAGGCCCAGATTGATCTTCGAATAGGAACGAACGCGCGTAGCCATCGCCTTCGATTCTACCCGCGCAACCTATTTGATCTCGGTCGCAGTTAACTCCAGCTCCAACGTCCGCTTTGAAGTCACCTCATCGGACGAAAACAATACTGTCGGCTTCCCCATTGCAACAACAACTTGAGAATTCCACTTGTTCTGCTGAATGACGGGCGTAGCAGCGGGGCGGTCCGATTGCGGCCGAAGGTCATTAGCCGAGACGTGCTGGAGACTGCTGATCTCCGCGCTTACCTCTATTCCCAACCTGTCTCCGAGACTGACCACATTTTTGCAATCGAGGTTAACACCGAGATCAACGTAGGTTATTTTCCCCTGCTCATACTCAATGGGTACCTTGGTTCCGGTTCGGATAGAACGGGTGAATCTATTTTCACCCTCCGTGGTGGTCCCAATGCTCATTGCATAGTTCCGGCTATTGATCACCTTTCCCGCATCCAGTTCCTTCACAACAAAAACGAGGTGATAGTAATGGGGCACAAATGCGGTCTTCGCAGAGGTATGCTCCACCACGGTTGTCGACGTACTTTGCGCGCTGGCCGGAGGCGCCACGCAGCCTAACAGAACGATTGCAACGAAGCATCCCCAAAGAACCCCTGCCCTTTTCATCTGTATCTCTCCTTTTCTTCCATTCGCTTGCCGTGCATCCTTCACTGGATTACAGCGGTTTAATCTCAATCTTCGCTATCGTGATGGGCGCGATCTTCAGCTCCATATCCGTATGCACCACGGACGGCTCCGCCAATCCCATCACGATCTTTCTGCGCCGGGATATCTCCGCCAGCTCCCGCACCGGCTCCGCCACCACGCTCGGCGTCGGAAAAACATCGAGCTTCGGCAATGACTCAGGAGCACGCGTGGCGATCATCCTCTTTTGCCGAACTGAAGCTTTCGCCGGCGCACTCCTCTGCTTCTGAGTTTGTATCGCTTCCACCGGCGGATTCCTCGGCAAAGCCGAAACGGCATCTACGTGGACGCTCTTAGTCAGCTGCACAGGCGGCACGCTTCGCGGCCAAATCAGCAGTGCAATAAGACACACCGGCAAGGCCGCCGCAACTGCTCCCCATGCCGCGAACCTCCACACTGATCGTCTCTGCCCCTCAGCCCGAACGCGAGCCATGACGCGCCCTTCCAATCCGGTGCGCGGCTCGGCGGCAGCGTCCTCGCGCAGCACTTCGTCCAGCAGTTCGTCAAAGTTCTTCATCGCCGCGCCTCCATCGCCTCAAACCTCTTCTTCAACTCGGCTCGCGCCCGCATTACCCGCGTTCGCACCGTTCCCTCGGGAATCCCCATCACCGCCGCGACCTCCCGCGAGGTCATCTCCTCCATCGCGCTGAGCACCAGCGGTTGTCTCAACTCCTCGGGCAAACCGTCGATCAGCAGCCTTAGCAGAGCCCGCTCGTCCTTCTCCGCTGCGCTGCGCTCCGGGGACCGGGCGGCGGACGCCAGCTCCATTCCGGCTACATCGTCCATGCGGTCGGCGGCCTTCGGAACTCGATCCAAAGCGGCTCGCCAGACCGTCCGCGCCAAAAATGCTCGCTCGTCCTCCATCCGCCGCCAGGCGTCGCCCCGGTAAAGTTTCAGAAAAACCTCCTGCACCGCGTCCTCGGCGTCCTGCACGTTGCGCAACAGGCTGTAGGCCACGCGAAACATTAATCGCGCCTGCCGTTCGACGATCCCCGAAAACTCCTGCTCCCGCTCCAGCGGATCATCCCGACGCAAGCCCTCGCGCCTCCCTGATTTCAAGCCTTCAGGCTCCGATTTCAAGCCTTGAAGCTCCGTCCATGCCATCGGCAAGTCCATCCGCCCTCACGACGCAGCAGCTATAAGTTTGCTTGCCTTTGCGGTCTTTACTTTCGCTTGCCTTCATACGCTAAGACCGCCGCCCGGCACAAACTGTTCATCTTTATTCTCGACAGTACTTTTCTTGCAATCACAGGGCGCTGTTCGGCCGACGGAATCCCGCCGCCCGGAGAGGATCGTCGCCCTCCGAAGCCGTGCTGCTCTGGCGCCCGCTCCTGAAAGTAACGCTGCCGCAACATGGCATTCACCATCGCTTCATCTGTGAATCTCACACTCGAATATCAGAACAAAGATCAATTTTCACTACTCAAGAGGCGACTCACGATGTCTTCACTGCCCCGACGCGCATGGATTCTGGCATTCTCCGCCATCCTTTCCCTTCCCCTCTTCACTCCACTCACCACCACAGCTCTCTTCGCCCAGACCGCAGCCGGCAGAAGCACTCTCAGCGGAACGGTTCTCGACCCCAGCGGCAACGTTCTTCCTAGCGCCGCCATTCTGTTGAAGGACGACGCCGGCAGCCTGATCCGCAAGGCCACCGCCGACTCCCAGGGGCACTTCTCCATCGCCGGGCTGCCCGCCGGCAGATATACCGTCTCGGCCACCGCCCCCGGCTTCTCGACCGCCGTGCAGCGCAGCGTGCCTCTGCTTGCCGATCAGGCAAAGGACCTCTCCTTTTCTCTGAGCCTCGGCAACTTCTCGCAGCAGGTCACGGTCGAGGGCGGCGCCTCCAACTCGATCGCCGCCCGGCTTGCCCCCATGGGCGCACCGCTCGACGCACGGTCGGCTCGCACTGAGGTCAACGCAAACTTTATCCAGAACTTCACGGCTCCGACCGCGGACTACGGCGAACTGGTCGCCATGGTGCCGGGCACGGTGACGACCAATGGAAACGGCGTCGGCCTCGGCCAAAGCGATACCGCCTTTCGCGGCTTCGCGGACGGGAACTACGACATCGACTTCGACGGCATCCCCTTCTACGACACCAACACTCCCACCCATCATTCCTGGGCATTCTTCCCCTCGCAGTGGATCGGCGGAGTCGACTTCGACCGCAGCCCGGGCACGGCTTCCACCATCGGGCCTACGCCCTTCGGCGGCTCCATCCACCTGCTGTCCAAGCCGATGTCGCCCGAGCGCAATCTCCGGGGCGGCTTCTCCTACGGCTCCTTCAACACGGTCCTGTTCGATGGCAGCTTCGATTCGGGCAACTTCGGTGGCTACAACAAGAGATCGAACCTCTTCATCGACGTCCACCACATGACGTCGGATGGCTATCAGACGTTCAACCGCCAGACGCGCAACGCGGGCTCGTTGAAGTATCAGTACAAGCTCTCCGACAAGACCGTTCTCACCGGCTTTGCCGGAGTCATCTGGCTGGACTCCAACTCGCCGAACCTCTCGTCCACGCGCGCGCAACTGCTCGCCAACGGCGACAACTATCTCTTGCAGAACACCGACAACACCCGGGCGAACTTCTACAGATACAACTACTACCATGTGCCTACGGACTTCGAGTACATCGGCGTCAACTCGCAACTGGGCCGCGGCTGGAGCCTCGACTTCAAGCCCTACACCTACAACTACGACAACTCGGAGTTCTACGCGAAACAGCCCAAGGGCGGCGCTCCCATCAACGAAGACGTCTGCGCCATCCCGGTGAAGAAGATCAGCCCCTGCGCGGTCGACAAGTACAACAGCTATCGCAAGTACGGCGAGACGCTGGCCGTCAGCCAGACCTCCGGGCGCGGCATCTTCCGCACCGGCCTCTGGTATGAGCGGGCGGCGACGAACCGCCACCAGTTCCCGTCGAACCCCTTCACGCTGAAGGACGATGTGCTGCCGAACTTCAGCGAGAAGTTCTGGACCAACTCCTACCAGCCCTATGCCGAATACCAGTACATGGCCACGCGCAAGCTAAGCGTCAGCGCCGGCCTGAAGTTCGCCTACTACACCATGGCCCTGCAACAGTTCGCCGACAACGGCGGCAAGATCGGCAGCGTCAACCCCGTCACCGGCAAGCCTTTCACCGTCGTCTACAACTCGGTCGACTACCACTCGTGGCTGCCGTCGATCGACGCCAACTACCGGATCAAGCCCAACTGGTCGGTGTACGCGCAAGCCTCCACCGGCAGCGTCGTCCCTCCCAGCAACGTCTACGATACGGCAGGCGCGCTGGTGGGCACGCCGCCCAAGCCGCAGACCTCGACGACCTACCAGACCGGCACCGTGGTCAAGCTCAAGCGCGTTACCTTCGATGCGGACTTTTACCACACCCGCTTTCAGAACGGCTATTCCTCGTCGACCGACAACAATCCCGACTCGCCTCTGTACGGCGAATCCATCCAGTACATCTCGCCCAGCTCGATCACCCTGGGCGGCGAGTTCGAGAGCAGCATCTATCTCGGCAGAGGGCTTAGCCTCTACCTCAATGGAACCCGGGGCAAGGCCACCTATGTGGGCACTCTGACCGTGTACAGCCCGGACGGTTCCACCAGCAATCCGCTCGTGGTCAAGGCGCCGTCAGGCTTGTGGGTCTCCGGAACGCCCACCGATACCGAAGCCGAAGGCCTCACCTATCAGGAGAGGGGATGGAACGTCGGCATCTTCAACAAGCGCGTCGGCTCGCAGTGGGAGGATAACGGGGCTTACCATAACCAGCTCCGCGACGATCCCTATAGCGTCTCCAATGCCTTTATCAACTACACCATCCGCGGCCACTCGCACTTCGACCAGACCAAGATCCGGTTGAGCGTCAACAACCTGCTCGACTCCCACAACGTCACCAGCGTCAAGCCGGGCGGAGCTCTGGTTGCCGCGCCGCTGACCGTGGCCGGCCTCACCTACGTCAATCCCTTCGTAGGAACGACCACCTCCTCGCCGGGCTACACCGGCGGCAGGAATCTGGCCGACAATCCCAACCTGCTGCCGGGACGCAGCATCATGCTCTCGGTTACCTTCGGCTTCTCGCCGGAGCGCTGATCGCGGACCAACTGAAGGCGGCTTCCGTCGACCCGGAAGCCGCCTTCGCCGTTGCTCAGCGGATACAATCGTCAGAGAATGATTGCCCACCTTCGAGGACGCCTGCTGACGAAAGCCCCCAACCAGGCCATTGTCGAATGCGCCGGCGTGGGCTACGACGTGGCTATCTCGGTCGCCACCTTCACCAGCCTGCCCGCCGAGGGAGCCGAGGCCGCCCTCCATATCCACACCCACGTCCGCGAAGACCAGATCTCGCTGTTCGGCTTCTCCGAGCCGCAGGAGAAGCGACTCTTCGAGAAGCTGCTTACTATCAGCGGGATAGGACCGAAGCTGGCGATTACAGTGCTGAGCGGCATCGCCTCGGACCGGCTGGTCGCGGCCATCCGGTCGAGCGACCACGCCTCGCTGACCCGCATCCCCGGAATTGGGAAGAAGACGGCGGAACGGGTGGTGCTTGAATTAAAAGACAAGCTCGACGACATGGCCGTGCCCGTTGCCGAACCGAGCGGCGCCTACCGCGGGCCTGCCGGAGACGACGCGCTCTCGGCGCTGGTTAACCTGGGCTATCCGCAGCCGGTCGCGCAGAAGGCCATCGAGACGGCCATGGGCAAGAATCCTGCCGCCGCCGAGGACTTCGAGACGCTGTTTCGCGCGGCCATGGCGGCGATCCGGTAGCAATTTTAAGAGAGATGGCCCCGGGACCGTTTTGCGGTCCTCCGGGGCCATAGGTTTGCAGACGGCCCGTAAGCCGAATTCTGTTTTAGACGATCATTCCTCTACGCGACGCATTACTGCGGCGCTTTAGCAACCTACCCGCAGGTTTCGGCTCCGGCTTTCGCCGGTCTCTCCGCCTGGGCGCATCGGGCCGATACGCTCTGCGCCGCCTGGAGAGGAGCGACGCGATCCCTGCCTATTTGGTCTTGCTCCGTGTGGGGTTTACCCTGCCGCGCCCATTACTGGACGCGCGGTGCGCTCTTACCGCACCTTTTCACCCTTACCCCGGGCCGAGGCCCGAGGCGGTATGTTTTCTGTTGCACTAGCCGTCCAGAGGTCTTGAAACCTCCGTCCCGGACGTTATCCGGCACACTGCCCTGCGGAGTTCGGACTTTCCTCCCCCGCCCAACGCCTTTTGGGCCCGGGCGGCAGCGATCATCCAGCCGTCTGCAAAGTTGAGTGTATCCCACGCAGAGGACTCAGGCCTACATGAATCGAAGCCCTGTCCCACGTCCGAAAGTCCGGACGCGGGGCACCCAGCGTTGCGGAGGCGAACTAATGGACGGTGTAAAGCGTATTAACAACAGATACAGGCTCGCGCTGGCCCTCCGGGGCTGATAATCTCAAGCGCGGGAACAGAGATCGATGGAATTCAAAGAGGCCGTAAAAATCGCGCTGCAGTCGCTCTGGGCCAACAAGCTCCGGTCGATCCTGACGCTGCTGGGCGTCGTCATCGGCGTCTCGAGCGTCATCGCCGTGGTCACGCTGGTCAACGGCGCCAACACCTACGTCACGACCAAGTTCTCCAGCTACGGCGCGGACGTCTTCACCGTCTCGAAGATGCCGCAGATCATCACCAGTTCGGAGGACTACCAGCGCTTCCAGCGGCGGAAGAACGTCATCTACTCGGACTTCCTCTATGTCCGGGACAACTGCAAGCGCTGCGTCGGTATCGGAGCGCAGCAGGCGTCGACAGGTACCATCGTGCGTGGAACGCAGTCGGTGACGGACTCGACCATCCGCGGCTACACCTGGCAGATGCCCTCGCTGCAAAATCTGAACATCGAGCAGGGCCGCGGCTTTACCCCGACGGACGAAGAGAAGGCCGCCCGCGTCGCCATCATCGGCAGCGACATCCAGGACCACCTGTTCGCGGGGATCAACCCGCTGGGACAGGAGCTGCGCGTGGGCGGCATGCCCTATACCGTGATCGGCATTGCCGAGAAGCAGGGCAGCACCTTCGGCCAGAGCCAGGACAACTGGGTCGGGATACCGCTGTCGGCGTATCAGAAGACCTACGGGACGCAGAAGACGCTCACCATCTATGTGAAGGCCGGTTCGGCCGGGCCGGTGCTCGAAGACGCGGCCGACGAGGTGCGCGTGCTGATGCGGTCGCAGCGGCACGACGCGCCGGGAGCGCCGGACTCCTTCGAACTGGACACGAACAACACCCTGGTCGGCTTCTTCAGCACGGTCACCAACTCGTTCGGCGCGGTGGCCGGGGCGATCGCGTTGATTTCATTGGTCGTCGGCGGCATCGTCATCATGAACATCATGCTGGTCAGCGTGACCGAGCGGACGCGCGAGATCGGCATCCGCAAGGCGCTGGGCGCACGGCCCAGGGACATCCTGATCCAGTTCCTGATCGAGTCGGGGACCATGGCGCTGGTCGGCGGCACCTTCGGCGTGATCGGCGGCATCATCGTCGCGCAGGTTATTACGCTGGTCGCTGGATTTCCCTCGACGGTAGCGTTCTGGAGCGTGCTGGCGGGCCTGTTCATGGCGACCTCGACGGGCATCTTCTTCGGCGTGTATCCGGCGCGGAAGGCCGCGCAACTGGACCCGATCGTGGCGCTGCGGGCGGATTAGGCGAAGGAAGGCAAAGGGTTTTATGCGGATTGGCGATGTCAAAGAGACGGTCGTAATGGCGCTGGACACGCTGCGGACCAACAAGCTGCGCAGCGGGCTGACGATTCTCGGGATCGTGATCGGCGTGATGACGGTCATCATCATCTCGTCGGTGGTCAACGGTCTGAACAGCCGGGTCGAAGGCCTGGTGAAGTCGCTGGGATCGAACGTGCTGTTCGTCTTCCGCTTTCCCGTCTTCGGCCAGCGGCCTACGACGGAGATGCTGACGCGCAAGCAGTTGACCTACGACGACGCCATGGCGATGCGCGAGCTGCCGCATGTCGTCGCTGTCTCTCCGGCGTTGCAGTACACCGACAACACCGCTCCGGGGCGCGCGGGCGTGACCGCAATCAAGGGCGGCGGCAAGTCCATGCAGGGCACCATCCTTGAGGGCGACACCCCGGCCCAGAAGGATGTGAGCGAGCTGGACCTGCGCGAGGGACGGTTCTTCAACGAGGGCGACCAGGAGCGCGCCGCCAAGGTGACGGTGCTGGGCAGCGATACAGCGGACGGGTTGTTCCCCGGCCAGAACCCGATAGGAAAAGAGGTGCAGGCGGCGGGCATGGTCTTTACCGTGGTCGGCGTGCTGGACAAGCAGAAACAGGCCTTCGGCGGAGGCAAGAATCCGCAGGACAACCACGCCTACTTTCCCATCACTACGTTCCACTACATGCACCCGGAGCAGCTCGACTACTGGATCACGCTGAAATATGACAATCCGAAGAACCGGTCGCTGGTCGAGGACGAGCTGACCGAACTGCTGCGGCGGCGACGCAAGGTGGCCAACGCCGCGCCCGACAACTTCGCCATCTTCGGCACCGACTCGCTGACGCGGCTGTGGGACAACATCACGAGCGGCCTGTTTCTGTTGCTGGTGGCGTTGTCGAGCGTCGCCCTTCTGGTGGGCGGCGTGGGGGTGATGAACATTATGCTGGTGAGCGTGACCGAGCGAACGCGGGAGATCGGCATTCGCAAGGCGATCGGGGCGACCAAACAGACGATCCTGGCGCAGTTCACGCTGGAGGCGATCACGCTGTGCGCGGTCGGCGGCATCATCGGCCTGCTGATCGGCAGCGCGCTTGCCATCGGGGTATCGTTTCTCTTCCCGGCGGCGCTCTCCACGGCGTGGATGCTGGTGGCGTTTTTGAGCTCGTGCGGCATCGGATTGATCTTCGGCATCTATCCGGCGTGGAAGGCGGCGAACCTGAACCCGATTGAAGCGCTGCGCTACGAATAAGGCTCGGGATGGATCGCGGCTTGCCGCTGATCTGCACCAACGGCCGTCAGATTCGTAATTGAGTTGCGACAAACGATGAAATACAGGGGTCTCTCCACTGCGCAACGGACGATAAAACTGTCCCTTGCTTCGGTCGAGATGACGTGTATTAAGGGTGAGTCCGGGATGGCATGAGTCAGGTCGAGATGACGTTTGGGTACGTTGGGTTCGATAGACTACTGGCATGGCCACAGCGATTGCGGCGATCACTACACTTCTGACGGTCGCCGGGCTGGCGTACCTGTTGCTGGCGCTGTGGGCGACGCGCTCCTTCGCGCACTACTGGACGCGGCAGCCGAAGCGGGCCGCCTTTGCGCCCGACGTCAGTATCCTGAAGCCGGTCAAGGGCATCGACTCGCGCATGTACGAGGGCTTCGCCAGCCATTGCCGCCAGCGCTACGAAGGCCGCTTCGAGATCGTCTTCGGCTTCGGCAGTATGGACGAGCCGGCCATCGCCGAGATCGAGCGGCTGCGCAGCGAATTTCCCGAATGCGATATTCGCCTGGTGGTGTGCAGCGAACGGCTGGGCACCTCGGGCAAGGTGAGCAGCCTGGTGCAGATGCTGCGCGAGGCGAAGTACGAGCATGTGCTGATCAACGACAGCGACATCCGCGTCTCCCCGATCTACCTGACCCGCGTGATGGAGAGCTTCGCGGACGCGTCGGTGGGCATGGTGACGGCCCCTTATATTGGCCGGACAGCAGAGAGCGGCAGCGGCAGAACGCTGTGGTCGCGGCTGGAGGCGCTGGGCATCTCGACCGACTTTCTGCCCGGCGTGCTGACGGCACGGATGCTCGAGCGCGGCATCCGCTTCGGCCTGGGCTCGACGCTGGCCACCAGTAAGACGGTGCTGGCGAAGATCGGGGGCCTGGAGCCGCTGACGGAATATCTGGCCGACGACTACGAGATGGGCGTGCGCATCGCCGGTGCCGGCTACCGCGTGGAGCTGTGCGGCGAGGTGGTGGAGACGACCGTTCCGGCGTACAGCTTCCGCGGGTTCCGCGACCATCAACTGCGCTGGGCGCGGTCGACGCGGGACTCGCGGCGTTGGGGTTACGTGGGACTGGGAATCACCTTCGCGCTGCCGTGGGCATTGCTGACCTGTATCGCCAGCGGACTGGCGCTATGGAGCTTCACGCTGCTGAGTATCGTGCTGCTGGCGCGGGTCGCGGTGGCGCTTTCGGTCGGCGTCGGCATCCTGCGCGACGGTCAGGTGCTGCGCGATCTGTGGCTGCTGCCTGTGCGCGATCTCTTCGGCCTCGGTTTCTGGGCGTGGAGCTTTGCCGGAGACACGGTGGTCTGGCGAGGCGATCGGTTCCATCTGCGGAAAGGCCGGATTACGCGGGCTTGAGGGAGATGGGGGCCTGAGCCTCTGGTAAGGTGGAAATATGGAACTGCCTACATGCGACCCGCTGTTTCGGGAGTACTTTGCCCCCTGGTACAACAAGGAAGAACAGGAGCGGCGCGGCGATCGCGAGACCCGGCCCGACATTGAGGAGCTGGGCATCACGCTGGCGGAGGCGAGAGAGCAGAGCCCGGTGACGGCCGAGGTCGGCCTCGGCGTCGCCCAGCGCATCACCGCCATGGCCGACGCCGCCGGCAAGGATTGGAAGACGCTGCTGAAGGTGACGGGCGAGCCCTCGATGGAGTGGCTGGCCGCGTTCGACGCGCACTTCGGCAAGCAGGAGATCCTCGACCTCATCATCGCGTCGTCGCCCGAGGAGTTCGGCAACGACTACCTGGTGCTGTGCTGCGAGGCGGGCGCGGTGCTCGGCCTGATTCTGCGCGAGGCTGAGCCGCGGCTGGAATGGGTCTACGACTCTCCTTATTGGGAGAGTGCGCTGTACGACGAGCAGACGGGCACTCGCCTCAACGTCTTTCACTGGGTGATCCGCCGCATGAGCCACCCCGGACTGGACGATGGGCTGGCCGACCGCGTGCGGCGGCATCTCGGCAAGATCCGAAAAAAATAACTCAGCCACTACTCCGGACTCAGGTTGTTTTGACCGAAGTCCGCGTCGCCGCAAACGTACGTCATCTCGACCGAAGGCCCGCAGGGCCGCAGCGGAGAGACCCCTGTATTTTTGTCTTTCTCCCGGTTCTTCTTTCGGCGGTTCCAGTTTTTGAACGAGTTCCATACAACCGGCATAAAACAAACAAAAAGCGAATACAGGGGTCTCTCCACTCCGCTCCGCTCCGGTCGAGATGACGTGCTTTCATAGTTTTTGAACGGTTCTTACCTGTACACCGTACGGTTTTTGCTCAATAGGGATTGGGCTGGTTGCTGACGATCTCCTTGCCGCCACTCTGCGCGATGAAGAAGGTCTTGCCGGGAAGCGCGGGCAGGGGCTGGTCGAGACTCTGCCAGAGGAAGATGCGGCGGACTCCGGTCCATTGGAGGCGAAGCGATTCGGCGTCCTCGAAGATGGGCGGCGCGTCGGGGAAGAAGGAGCCGTACCAGAGGTTGGAGCTGCGGCCGTCGAGGATGTGGATGTCGTTGCGCTGAAGATAGAAGCTGAGCGTGCTGCCGCTCTCGTACTCGCCGTGGATGACAATCAGATCGTCGGGCTTGAGCTCCGGCGCGATGGCGGTGGCCAGCTTGTACGACGAAAGCACCGGCGCGAAGATCTGCAACCCCATGTGCGCCGCCAGCAGGAAGCCGAAGGCAGCGGCGGCGAGCGACAGGTTGGCGGCGTGGGGTTTGTAGTCACGGCGCAGCAGCCAGTTGGCGAGCGTTCCGCCGAAGAGCGCGATGGCGGTGAGGATCAGCGGCGTGCGGAAGGCTCCCATGGCGCGGGTGTCGAGATCGAGGAAGTGGCCGAAGGAGAGCGCGTACTCGCCGGGGTTCTGCCGGAGCAGCGTCGCGAGGTCGGTGTTGGGGGCAGGCGCGTTGGAGTGCAGGACGAAGAACCCGGCGGCGATGGCGGCAAGCGAGCCGAGCACAAGCAGCGCAACCGAGATGCGCTGTCCGGCGACGACGAGGCGGTTGGGCACGGCGAAGGATTCGGCCTCGGCCGCCTCGGCAGCCAGCCATGCCGCGATCAGCAGCGTGAGCGCGGGCAGCGCGGGCAGCACGTAATACTCCTGCCGCGTCGAGAAGCTGAAGAACAGCATCGGCGTCGCCGCCCAGACGCCGAGCAGCAGCAGCGTGCTCTGCGCCTTGTCGAGCGATTGGCGGCGCAGGGATTTGAGCCAGGGGACAGCGGCAATGGCCTTGAAGAGATAGGCGCTCCACGGCATCAGCCACACCAGCAGCAGCCCCCAGAAGAGCGCGAGCGGCACGGTGTCGTAGTCGCGGGGAACGCGCAGGTTCAGGTAGCGCAGCACCTGCTCGTTGACGAAGTAGAACCACAGCCAACCGTGGACGTTGCCGTCGGTTGGGCCGGGGACAGACCAGTGGCCGTGCGCGAAGCGGAGATGGCCGGGATCGCCGTGGCCGGGGTTGGCGAGCGCGATGAGGATGTGCCACGGCGCGGCGATGGCGAGGAAGATCACGAGGCTTGAGACAGGGCAGAGCTGACGGAGGCGGGCAAGCGTCCCGCGAATGCCGCGGGTCAGCAGCAGGTGCGCCACAACGATGAGCACGGGAAAGACGATGCCGATCAGCCCCTTGGTTAGCACGTTCAGCGCGCAGCAGGCGGCGAATCCCCAGCAGAGAATGCGCCGGGGCCGCGCCTGCTGCGCCGGATCGCTTTCCGTGAGCCAGTAGCAGAAGAGCGCCAGCGTAAGCCAGAGGCAGACGGCGACGTCGGGGATGGTGATGCGCGTAAAGATGAAGATGCCGAAGCTGGAGAGCAGGATCAGCACGGCATAGAGTCCTGCACGCACAGAGCCGAAGGCGCGGCGGGCGAAGGCCTCGATGGCCAGCGCCAACGCCAGCACGGCGAGAGCCAGCGGCAGGCGGGCAGCGGCGGTGTGAACGCCGAATGCTTTAAAGCTGGCAGCCATGCTCCAGTAGAGCAGCGGCGCCTTCTCAAGGTAGCGGATGCCGTTGGCGTAGAGCGTCACCCAGTCGTGGCGGACGAGCATCTCGCGGGCGACCTCGGCGTGGACCGAGTCGGCGTCGTCGAGCAGCGGCGGCGTCAACAGGGTGAAGCTGGCGTAGAAGAAGAACCAAAGCGCGAGCAGGATCAGCCGATTGCGGGATGCGCCGGAGCTGGGGGTGGTACCGGTAGCGGAGCGGCTGGCAAAGCGGGATATCTGCATAGGAGGGCGCGGGCGAGGCTCTGCGCCGAGTCTACCGGAGCCGGTGTCACCATTCAACGCCCGGCGATTAAGCTTCGCGCAATTATGATGAGAGGGCGCGGCAACGGCGACAAGGAGGCAGGGCTTGAACGACCCGATGCGAATAGCGGAGATGACGGCACCCCCGACGGAGATGATCTTCGGCGACTGGTACCCGGCTCTGCGCTCGGCCGCGTTGCGCAAGGGCACCACCAGCAAGGCGATGCTGCTCGGCATCCCTCTTCTGCTGGGCCGCAAGAGCGACGGCAGAATCTTTGCCATGCGCGACCTTTGCCCGCACCGCGGCATCCCGCTCTCGGCCGGGTGGTTCGACGGAGAGACGGTGCAGTGCAAGTACCACGGCTGGCGCTTCGAGCCGTGCAGCGGCCAGTGCGCGGAGATTCCATCGCTGACCGGCCACGATACGCTGGACGCCACTAAAATCTTTGCCAACTCCTTTCCCTGCGAAGAGCGCGACGGCTATGCCTGGGTCTACCTTCCCGAGCCCGGCACCGGACGCGTGGGCGACGCGCTGCCGCCCCTGCCCGAGGTGCCGAAGTTCTCGCCGCGCTTTCGCAGCGCGCACCTGATGGCCGACCTGCCCTGCAACGTGGATCACGGCATTATCGGCCTGATGGACCCGGCACACGGACCCTTCGTGCACCAGGCGTGGTGGTGGCGCAGCCGGGCCAGCATCCACGAGAAGACGAAGCACTTCGAGCCGTTGAAAGATCAGGAAAATAAGGGAAGGAACGCCGGCTTTCGCATGTCGGCCCATGCGCCCTCCGGCAACAGCGCACCATATAAATTGCTGGGCGTCTACGGCGAGCCGATTACAACGACGATCGACTTCGTTCTGCCCAACCGCCGGTACGAGACGATTCGCTGCGGCGAGAAGTGGTTCTCCAGCCTGACGACCGTGACCCCCATCACCGCGTCCACCTGCCGCATCGACGTCGAGGCGGCGTGGAACGTCTTTTACCATGTTCCATTTGTAACTCCCATCGCTACCTTCTTCGGTGCGCGCTTTGTGCGCCAGGATCAGGAGACGATGATCCAGCAGGCCGAGGGACTTCGTTTCAACCCGGCGCTGATGCTGATCGACGACGCCGACAAGCCGGCGAAGTGGTACTTCGCGCTGAAGCAGGCGCGGCTGAAGGGGACCGGGGAGCATCCGCTCGACGGCCCGGTGACACTGCACTGGCGCAGCTAGAGATGTTCTCCTCCAGATGCAGTACCTGGTGATTCGGGCGGAACGCGGATTCCCTTCGGGAATGACAACAAAAGAAGCTACACCTGAGAGAATGACTCTGGAATCTATATGTAACTCAGATAGCTACGATCTTCCGTGAATGAAATAGATGACGCCGTTGAGGTCGTCGGTCAGCAGGAACGCATCCTTGCCCATGGCAAGGACGCCGCAGGGACGGCCATTCACCTTGCCGTTCGAGCGGAAGCCGCGCACGAAGTCCACCGGGCGGCGCGACGCCGGGGTAAAGCGGACGACCTTGTAGCCGGTGCCGATGTACTCCTTTCCCGCGCCGTGAAGCGCGACCACGAAGGTATCTTTCAGCAGCATGTTGGAGTCATCGAAGTATGCGAGGCCGAGCGGGCTCGCGTGCGCGGCGAAGGTGGTGTATGCAGCGGGAACCCGAGCGCAGTCAAACTGCGGCGGCGTGGGTCCGACGGGCGGAAAGATGGGCTTCTCCGGATGCTGGATGACCCTATCCGGATGCGCGGTCCCGTTCTCGAAGTAGCAGGTGGGCCAGCCGTAGTTCGTGCCCGCGGCCACGGGATGCCGGTTGGAGTCGAGTTCGAAGAAGGTGTCCTCGGGCGTCGCGTTACCCAGGTGATCGTCGCCCATGTTGGTGGCGAACAGCGCGCCGTCGTCGATCGATGGTACAAAGGCCATGTCCACGGCATTGCGCAGGCCGTGCGCGATGATCTGCGGGTTGCCGCCGTCCGGGTCCATCACCGAGAGCGACGCGCGAATTGGCTCCTTCTCGATGCAGGCGTTGCAACTGCTGCCCACCGTGACATAGAGGCGCGTATGGCCGTGCAGGCCGGCGAAGGCCACCGTGCGGGTCAGATGCCAGCCGCCGTACTTGTAGCTGAGGCCATAGTCGGGATAATGGGCGAGCACCTCGGGCGGCCCCGTCGGCGCGTTGTCGCCCGCCTTGTATTTGTAGCGCAGCAGGCGGTCGGTCAGCGCGGTGTAGAGCCAGGACTGGCCCGAAGGATCGGTGTAGAAGGCGACGTTGTTGGGGTTGCGAAGATGCCGGAGATACGTGGTGCGCGAAGCGAAGGTGTGCGTCCGGGCGTTCCACCCGTCAAGAATGTAGATAGCTCCCTGCGTGTTGTCGGCCAGCGAGTGCATGTCGGTGGCGAAGATGCGGCCGTCGGGCGACCGAGCCATGAAGCGAACGCGCCTCATCCCCTGTGCGGCAATATCGATGTCGAAGCCGGCGGGCAGCGACAGCGTGATGCTCTTTCCGGACGCAAGTCGAAGCGTATGCGGCTTCAGCGCGGTCTGCGCACCGGCGGCGATGGCGACGGAGAGGAGAAGGAGGGGGAGCACGCGAGATTTCAGCCGGGATTTGAGCATAGCTAAATGGTAGCGAATGGCGAGCGGAAGCGTGGACGCAACGGCGGGCGCCACTCAATTCTGTTCTCGCTTGACATCCCGCTCGCGCCGCGTCGAGAATCCATGAACCGGCCCATCGAATCCCCGGCCACCGGCCCCCTTATCTCTCAGCGATACCTTGAGGACGCAAAATGAGTTCTCTCTTGCAGCTTCATGCAGGCACGGCGGGAAACTATCGGTGGGGCTCGCACCTGACGCGCTTCTCGTTCCTCGGCCCGGTCAACGGGCACACGCTGCCGCGAACGCTGGCCGGCTCCATTAACTCCCAGGCCAGTTGGAACTCGAACGTCGAGCTGCGGGAGTCGCTCGTCATCATGCACGAGACCGTGCACTACTTTCAGAATCTTCTTACCGGTACGGGATACTGGGACTCCGAAGTCATGCGACGGCGGGTGCCGGAGGCGCTGGGATACGCCCGCGCGGAGCGCAGAATCGAAAGCGTCATCCCCGGCGAAGCAGCGCGCCGGAAGAGTCGGAGCCAGAGCGAACGATGGATGAAGGAAGGGATCGAGGAGCTGATCTTTCTTCCCAACCGCAACCTGCCTCGCCGAAGAAAAGAGCAGATCGGCGATGCGGTCGAGGCCTGCACGGGCAAGCGCGAGGACCAGCGCAACCTTGCGGGACTGTGGATCGAAAATATTCTGGAGGCCGAGGCCGTCGCTAATGTCCTGCTGCAGACCCTCGGCACACAAGCCACCGACCGCCAGAGGGAGATCTGGCGCGAGAACAATTTCCTCTCCAATCCCGACCGGATGCAGGGCCGCTATCAGGCGACCATCGTGCTGGTCGCCGGCATCTTTGAACATTGGATGGGCTCAACCTTCGCGGAGATGGAGGCCACCTACGGCCGGACGCCGATCTACATCTTCTTCTACCGTCTGCTGGCGCTGCTGATCGATATCGCCTGCGCGCATCCTTCGCCCGCGCACCTGGCCAAGCGGGCGCAGCCGATGTACGAGTTCGATCCCGGCCTTAAACTCATCCGTCTGCTGGCGTCGTTGCAGCGCTTCACCAAGAGCACCGCCGCGCTCTTTCAGAAGGCGCTGGGAGATAAGGACTACGCTGGGGCCGAGCGCATCCTGTTGGCCGGAATCGCGTTCGACTACGCGCACTCGGCGGAGATCTACAAGGATTGGGCAGAGTACTTCGCCGGGCAGATGTCGGAGAGCGACGACCGCCTCATCCGCCTGCGGTCGCACTGCTGCCGCATGCGCATCGACAATCCGGGCTGCGGCGCCAGTAAATCGCTGGGCTGGCTGGTAGTCTGCAGGATTCCCTTGTTCTACCTGACGCCCGGCGGCCTGCAATCCTACGGCTTCGCGGCCGAGCACTTCGACCCTGCCGAAGAGCCTCTCTTCCTTGCCGACCTGTTGAAAATGAACCGGGATCTGGGGCTTTGGGAATACTTCATGGGTTCAGGGAAATTTGTATGCCCGCTGGCCGAGGCGGATTCCTGCGACGGCAGGACCGCGGTGTGCGAGAGCGGCATCGAGCGAGATGCGCAGTTTCCCGAGGCAATCTGTTGTTCCGTCCGCCGCAGCCTGGAACAGGCCGGCTTTATATTGAGGTGATCGAGATGACTACGTCTAAGAAGTCCCACGCGAAATACGACATCGTCGCCGCTCACGAGGCGGCGACAAAGACGATGCTGCGCGATGCGCTCGAACAGAAGGACCGCACCGGGGCCCTGGGCCTGACCGGCCTCGAGGTGCTGGCCTTTATGGCTGCGAAGGTCGTTGTGCCCATCGTCTGCTCCTTTATCAGCAGCGTGCTCTTCAACAAGTACAAAGGCGCCGAGACCAAGCGCGAACTCGCGGAGGCCAAAGCCGAGATCGCAAAGCACGAAGGCCCCTTGACGCCGCAGGTCGATCGCGCCGTCGTCATCGATTCCATCGTCGCCGGGCTGCTGCGCGAGGGCGTGCCGCGCGAGGTGGCCGCGGGCGTGGTCGAACGAACGCTCGACGATATCGGCAGGGACCTGGCAGAAAAAGAGCTGTCAGAAAAGAACAAGCCGGCAGTAAAGGGATGATTGCAGGCTACAAGGGGAGGAGAGAGTTGCAGCCTGAAATCAGGCCGCCCTTTGAAGAGGAGGACCCACCAGCTGCGAATAGCGGTAAACTAGTCGCCGTGTGAGGTTCGAGCATGTTAGAGGAGCTCGCCAAGCCGTTCGCCCTGCTGCTGTGCATGCTCTCCCTGTACGCCGTCTTTCATACCGCCTTTCTCCTTCCGGCAAGCGACCTGCACAACCGGATCTGGGACTCCCTGGAGCTGTTGACGATGGCTGCCGGCATCGCGGTCGCGGCCGGTTTGATCTTTCGCGATTCAGCGCCGCAATCAACGGCGGGCCGCGCATCGCTCGCGAGTACGCTTCCGATTCAGATCTTCTGCTGGACTTCCGGCGCGATGGTCTTTCTCTTCCTCGCCTCCTGGTATCTGGAAAATCACTTTGTCTTCTACCGCGAGGTACGTTTCTAGGGCAGGATCAGAGGAGTCGACACCGACTGCTTTTTGTCGCGCCATGACCTGCGCCAGAACATCCATCACATGAGCTTCGCCCGGCGCGCTATGCTGGAAGCCCATGGACCCACTCACCCACCTGATGACCGGAGCCGTGCTCGCCCGCACCGGCTTCAACCGCAAGGCCGCCTACGCCACCCTGGCCATGACGCTGGCCGCCGAGACTCCCGACCTCGATGTTCTCTGGTCGATCCGCGGCCCGGTCGCGGCCTTCCAGCATCATCGCGGCTGGACGCACACCTTCCTCGGTCTGCCGCTCGAGGCCGCCGTCGTCGTGGGCGCGGTCTGGCTCTTCCATCGCTGGCGCGTGAAACGAAACAAGCCCATCAAGCAATCTGCGCCCGTCCGCTGGGGCCTGCTCTACGGCTTCGCGCTGATCGCGCTGTTGAGTCACCTTCTACTCGATTGGACCAACAACTACGGCCTGCGCCCCTTCTTCCCCTTCAACCCGCGCTGGTACAGCGCCTCGCTGGTCTTCATCGTCGAGCCGGTGATGCTTCTGCTGCTGCTGATCGCGCTGGTCGCCCCCGCGCTCTTCGGCCTCGTCAACAGCGAGGTCGGCGCGCGCAGGCCGGCGTTTCGCGGACGCAGCTGGGCCATCGCCGCTCTCGTCGGCATCGTCGCCTTCTGGGGCTGGCGCGCCGTCGAGCGGCAGCAGGCCATCCAACTCGCGCTCACCGGCGACTACGGTCCGACCCCGAACAACGTGCAGATCCTGCGCGTCACCGCCGAGCCCGCGCCCATCAGTCCCTTCCTGTGGCAGGCCATCGTCGAGACGCCGGACTTCTACCAGCACGCCGCCATCGACACCCTGCACGGCACCGTCACCACCGGCGAACGCGCGGACATCTTCTATAAGCCTCCCACCACGCTGGCCACGCTGGTGGCAAAGCGAAGCTGGCTGGGCCAGGTCTATCTCGACTGGTCGCAGTTTCCGCTGGTCACCCAGACCGAGGTCGACGCCACAACCGGCGACGCGACCGTCACCTTCCGCGATCTTCGCTTCATGGTCGACGTGCCGTTCACGCCCGGCCGCGGCAACGCGGAAGATCCGCCTCTCTCCGGCAAGGTGATCGTCAACGCCGACCGCCGCGTCGTCGGCATGGAGATGGACGGCCACGTTCAGCGCTGAGATTCTCTTCTTTCGATTCCCCATCGTTTTCAAGGGAACCGCGGAGCGCAAACCCGCGTATTGAGTCTTGTGCAATAGCCGGGTGTCGTCCCCGCATCGAAAGGGCTACATGAGAATCTTTCTCACGGTGGCAGCGTGCTCTACGCTGCTATGTGGAAACCTGTTGTCTCAAACACCGTGCAGCGGTTCGAAGGTCGATGGTGTCGTGCGCGATTCCACGGGCGCCATCATTCCCGGAGCCAGCGTTGTGCTCGACGGAAACACCGCCGTCGCGAGCGGCGATGCCGGCCAGTTTCGATTTCCCTGCGCCGCTGTGGGTCAGCACGAGTTGCGTGTCAGCGCCGGCAGCTTTGCGACGAAAGAGATGAAGGTTCACGTCCCGCAGCTCAAGGGCGAGTTGATTGTCGTCCTGCAGCCCGAAGATGTAAGCACCTCAGTCGACGTCGGAGAAGAGAGCGGCACCGAGGCCAACGCCGCCGCCAGCGGCTCGTCGCAAACGATCTCCGGCGATCAGTTGAGCGCCCTGGCCGACGATCCCGACGACCTCACGCGCGAGCTGCAACAGTTGGCCGCAGCCAGCGGCGGCCCGCCGAGCGGCACGACGATTACCGTCGACGGCTTTCAAAGCGACGCCCCGGTACCGCCCAAAAGCTCTATTGCCTACATCAAGGTCAACCCGGACCTTTACTCGGCGGAGTACCGCCAGCCTCCTTTCAACGGCGGCCGCGTCGAGATCTACACCAAACCCGGCCAGAGCACCTTTCACGGCTCTGTGTTCACCACCAACGGCAGCCCCTGGATGAACGCGCGCGATCCGTTTTCCACCAGCCGCGCCGCGCTGGGCAAGCAGCGTTACGGATTCGAGTTGAGCGGCCCGGTACGCAAGAAGGGCAGCGACTTTGCGTTGACGCTCGAACACCGAACTATCGACAACTATGCCGTGGTCAACGCCATCACGCTCGACGACAATGGCAACCCGCAGCGAACGGTAGCCAACGTCGCCGCTCCCCAGCAGCTCTGGCTGGCGACCGCGCGGATGGGCTGGCAGCTCGGCCAGAAAAACACCTTCACGGCGTCGTATAACGCCAACGTCAACCACTCGCAGAACGTCGGCGTCGGCGGAACCGCGCTGCCCGAGACCGGCTACGACGGCCAGAACTACGATCACACGCTGCGGCTGTTGAACATCACCACCGCCTCGCCGAAGATGATGCACGAAGCCCGAGTCGCGTTCGACTGGAGAGGAGAGACGGACACGCCCACCTCGACCGCACCGCAGGTCCAGGTCGCCGGAGCCTTCACCAGCGGCGGAGCCTCGCTGGGGCAGCAGCGGCTGCGCACCTTCGAGGTCGAAGTGGACGACGACGCCGTCATCAGCACGGCAAAACATCTGTTGAAGTTCGGCGTGCAGTTCAAGATGTACAACGTCCGCAATCGGCTGACGACCAACTTCAACGGCCTCTACACCTTCGGCGGCGGCACCGCGCCTGTGCTCGATGCCAATGGCGATCCTATCCCCGGCCAGACCGAGATCATCACTGGGCTTGAGCAATACCGCAGGGCAAAACTCGGCCTCGCCGGCGGCACGCCGACCGCCTTCAACAACGTAACCGGAGACCCCGAGGTTAGTTTCACGCAGGTGCAGAACGCGTTCTTCATCCAGGACATGTGGAAGCTGCGGCCCGGGCTGCAACTTGCGCTGGGCTTCCGCTACTACCTGCAGAACGCTCCGCTGACGTTGAACGGCGCGACCCCGCGGCTCGGCATCGCCTGGTCGCCCGACAAAAAGGCAAACTGGCAGCTTCACGCGCACGCCGGCCTGTTCACCGGGCAATACGGAACCACCGACTACGCCGAACTGATGCGCGAAGACGGCGTGCGCCGCGTCACCAGCACCGTCTATAACCCCGTCTTCAACGATCCTCTGGGCGACAGCGCGGCGACGATTCACTCCATCCGCCAGGCCTCGCCGCACCTGCAGAATCTTACCTTCGCGATTGAGAACGTCGGCGGCACCCATAACTTTCCCCACGGCTGGACACTGAACACCGACATCTACTGGGCGCGCTTCTGGAACTACGCCCGAACGCTGAACATCAACTCGCCGCTCAACGACAGCCCCACCGGCCCCCGGCCCGGCCCGGCCAACCTCAATATCCTGCAGATCAACAACAGCGGCCAGGGCGGAGCCAACGCCGAGTTCTTCGGCCTCAACCAGCACGCGTTGAAGCATCTGCAACTGTTCATCGGCGCCGTCCGCGTCAACCTGATCGACAACACCAACGACGATACCTTCTTCTCTCCGCAAAGCTCGCGCACCGACGCCGGCGAGTTTGCGCCGCGAAGCAACCAGGGCCGCTGGCAGATCTTCGGCAACGGGACACTGAAGCTGCCCGAGAAGATCGAGCTCAGCACCAACCTGCAGGCGCAAAGCGGAAGACCGTATAACATCACCACCGGCTTCGACAACAACGGCGACGGCAACTTCAACGATCGTCCGCAGTACGCACCGCCCGGCGATCCCAACGCGATCCCTACCCAGTTTGGACTGCTGGTGGCGAGCGGCGGCATCGGCGCCTTCCCGCGCAACGCCGGAAGAATGCCCTGGTCGATCCATATGGATACCAACATCCAGCGCAAGTTCGCCCTGAACAATCCCAAGGCTGACCATCCCCAGGCGCTGACGCTCAATGTGCGCAGCTCGAACATGCTGAACCACCTCAACGTCACCAGCGTGGGCGGCGTCCTGGGCTCACCGCTCTTCGGCCGTTCCTACGCCGCCGACAACGGCCGCCGCATCGAGGCCGGCGTGCGCTACAGCTTCTAGCAATTGGCCTTGCAGCGCGGCTCACCGAAGAGGTTGAGCCGCGTAATTTAAATTCGCTTGCCAGAATTCTATTTCTTCGCTATTTTTGAAGATATGGGAGAGCATACCTATCTCGGCGAGTTCGAGCTGATGATTCTGCTCACCATCCTGCGCCTGGGCGACGACGCGTACGGAGTTCCTCTCTCCCGGGAGCTGGCGAAGCAACGGGGCAAGGAGGTTGCGGTCGGAAGTGTCTATGCCGCGCTGGACCGGCTGGAGACCAAGGGGTTGATCGCCTCGAGCCTGGGCGAGTCCACACCCGAGCGAGGGGGCCGGGCAAAGCGGTACTTTCGCATGACTGAGCAGGGACTTCGTTCCGTCCACGCAACGCGTAAGGTTCTCAGCAGGCTATGGCAGTCGCTGCCATCGACAGACGAGGAACTCGCATGAAGCCGACAGGATCAGCGGCGCTGGCGACCTGGATGCTGAAGCATCTGACCTTCGGAGGCAACGAAGCCCTGGTAGGCGACTTGCTCGAAGAATTTCTCGGCGGGCGCTCCCTGCGCTGGTATTGGCGACAGGTACTCTGCGCCATCGGAATTGGAGCCTGCAGCAAGTCTCGCGATTACGCATTTCCTCTGCTCTTCTCCGCTGCCTGGAGCATGTTGTACCCCACATGGCGGCTTTCCATCGTAAGGATCTGGTCGTCACAAACTCTCTTCGAGAGATGGACGAGCATCGATTGGCCGTATTCCACGGCGTTGCACGGCATCAGCCAGATTATTCCTGCTGCCGCGTTCGTCTGGCTTGGGTTCTTCATCTTTCTGACGCTGCGCACCGGGATGGCACATGAGCTTTCCCGGCTTCGACTTTTCGGAAGCCTGTCGATCAGTCTCAACGTGCTCCTTGTCACGACCATCGGGCTGTGGATGCATTTGAGGTCTTCGGGAATGAATGTGGGCTATGTGGCTCAGGAAAACTTCTACTCCGGCTCCCATCTCATTGCCATCGGCATTCCGTTGACCCTGAGTCTGCTCTCCGCCATCTCGTTCGCGCTTTCGGGTACGCGAAGGCGACGGCATGGTACCGCGTCGGTCGCCGGTTGATCACTGCGGGCTGATCGGTTCTTGATTGCCCCGATTGCCGGTTGCCGATCATCGAAGTGCCGCGCGAGATCGTACCGGCA
This sequence comes from Acidobacteriales bacterium 59-55, assembly GCA_001897435.1. GTDB lineage: Bacteria > Acidobacteriota > Terriglobia > Terriglobales > Acidobacteriaceae > Edaphobacter. The sequence goes on from MKSV01000003.1 coordinate 768,420, forward strand.
GCAGTGAAGAAGCGGTGTGTGCATGGAGCGTGACATGGACCAGACGGCCGCTCACCCCGAAGAGAATGGAGAGAGAAATCGCCCAGGCGGGCTCGCGCTAATCATCGGTTTTAATGCGGCACTCGCCGTCAGCTATCTCGCATGCAAGCCGCCACAGACTTATACGCTCTCCGTATCCGCTCGTCTTTTTAGCTCTGCGCTGTATCTTCTCGTTGCCTGTCTGGCGGGCATGGCAGGCACATGGCTTGCACTTTCGCGCGACTCCCGTCAACAGTTTCGCGGCCTTGTGCTCTGTGGAGCGCGGGGTTGGGTCTTTCTTCCCGCTATGATGATGTTCCTTCGGGAAAGGTCCATATGGGCTCCCGCCCTGGCGATCCTGTCGGCGACCCTGATGGCTGTGCATCGGAGCCGATGGATGGTCGCGATGGCTTGCCCATCTCCCAACGGCGCAAGGCTTTCGCAGATCGAAAAGAACATCTTCATCACGCAGCTTCGTCTTAAACCCATCTCAGGGACCACCTTCGCAGTCTCTCTTTGCCTCTATGGGGCCTTCCTCTCCGCCGTAAACGGGAAGCTGGCCCTCTTGATGCTTTTTGGGGGAGCCGCTGCCTTCCTGCTCGTCTCGCAGATCACCACGGTGCTCGTAGAGGGAGCATGCGAAGAAGAGAAGGGCTCGCATCGAAATGCCCGCGCGTCTTCATGTGTCGCCGTCGCGTTCCTGTGCGCCTTTGTAGCCCTGTCCGCCGCTGCTGGAACATCGGACCTCGTCTGGCAGCGACGCGCATTTCGTGTGATCGAGCACGTCCTGGCGAGTCCGCGGCCTATCCGTCAGCCCGCTTACGAAAAGCCTTCCTCCAGTGGATACCAAGCCATCGTTCTATGGCCGATCCGGAAGAAGGAGAAGGTGATCGCATCGCCTCCGCTCAACGTCGGCCTGGCGTCACAAAGGGCGAAGAAGCCATGGGTGATCCCGTTTTACGGGCCCTATCTCTATTTCAAGGTCTCCGGCGAACAGCCTGGGCCAGAGGCGCGCACAACGCATGGCGATTCCCTGAAGGTCGATGTTCGTTCGACGGACAGTGACCCTCTCCTGATGGAAGCGCACCAGCATCTATCCGACCCGGTCGATATGGATTGCTGCCGCGAGATTCAAGTGGTCTTCAAAAATGACCTGGCGCGGGGCGCGTCCGAGTTGGGCATCGCGCTCACCGACTCACGTTCCAAGGGAAGACTCTCGCAGAACCTCGGCATACGGTACGTCGCGTTGGATGCCGTCGGCCAGCGCTCCGGAGATGCCCCCTTCATCGAGGAAACATTGAGCTTTCCCTTTCCGAAAGCTGCGAAGATCAAGAGATTCGATCAGATCACCGTGATCCTCTTTCCCGACCCCAAACATCTGATCGCGGGCCGAAAGGTCGCGATTGAAAGATTCGTCATGATCCCAAGGTGAACCGTCGGCGGAAGCCGTTCTCAATTGACCAGCCAACGGCAAAGGCCGACAATAATATCTGCGCATCGTCGCGTTCGTTCTATCTGCGCGTCTCCGCGTCAGTCTTCTGAAACAGAGGTTCTCTATGGTCGCCTATCTTGTTCTTGCCGTTGCCGTCTTCAGCCGCTTTCTGCCGCACATCTTCAGCACCACCGCCATCGGATTCACCGCGGTCGGCGGCGGGCTGCTGTACTTCGGCGCGCGGCGCAGCCGCTGGCAGACCATCATCGCCGTCCTCGCCCTGATGGGAGCCGACTATTATCTGACCGTCGTCGCCTACGGATACGCCTGGCACACCAGCGCCTATCTCGTCACCTGGGCGTGGTACGCGGGCATCTGCCTGCTCGGCTACGGGTTGCTTCGGGGCAAGCCCTCCGCGCTGCGCGTGACGGGAGGCGTATTCGCCTCGGCAACGTCGTTCTTTATCCTCAGCAACTTCGCCGTCTGGATGGGCAGCGCGATGTATCCGCACACCGTCGCCGGGCTTGGCGCCTGCTATGTGGCGGCGATCCCCTTCTACGCCAACGATATGATCTCGACCGCCATCACCGCGGGGGCGCTCTTCGGCCTTCCCGCGATGGCCGCAAGCATCTCCCGGACCATGCAGGAGGCGCACGGCAGCCGCATTGCCTGACGGATGAACGGCAACGCATCGAAGAGAGGGGCTGCGAAAGTTCGCAGCCCCTCTTTATTTTGGGAAGCAGCAGTTGACCAACGGAGTTCCTCTAACCCGACCGTTCCTGCTGCCAGTCTGTATACTGCTGCGATGAAAGAGGATCGCACCTGGCCGCCGGTCTACCGGCCCGCGGCAGCAGCTATCGCTCAGCCTAAAATCTCTCCCCCGTCCGGCGCGCGTGTCGCAGGCGCTCCTCCCGTCTACAGGCCGCAGCCGCAGCGATTGATGCAGCTCAAACCGGCCGCGATTGCGAGGCCGCAGCCGCGAGTTCCTCCCGTCTACAGGCCCACGGCCCAAACCGTGACCCAAGCTTTTCCGCGATCGGCCAGTCCGGCCCAGGCTGGAGCGCCTCCGGTCTATCGCCCTCAGACCAGCCATCCCGTGCAGAGAATGGCTGCTCCGCCGGTCTACCGGCCCGGTGCTCCTGTGCAGAGCAAGCCCGCCGCCCCCATGCAAGGCCGCCCGGTAGTGCAAAGAGTCCAGAAGATAGCGGGAGCAGGTAAAACTCACCACATGAAGTACGGCGACTTCTGGAAGTCGGACGCCGTGCTGCCCGCGGCTGAAGGCTCCATGATCATCGAATTACTGGAGTACGACCTGGGTTCGGCACAGAATAAGGTGCAACTGCTGATCAACAGCGGGCAGGCCGCCACCTTGCCGATGGGTTTCGTCATCGGGCTCAACCAGCGGGTCCGAGGTCCCGAAGTAGGCAAAAAGGAGAAGCTCGGCAGTATCGATGAGTTGGAAAAGGCAGCTGACGCAGAACTCGTCAAGCTCGATCCCAAGTGCAAGCAGCTCGCCGAGTCCATGGAAGCCGCTGGCATCGGCGGCGGCGCCTTTCCCTTTGCCTGGAGAGCAAGCAACGACTCGACCGCAGGCTATGTCTTCCCCTTCTGGGAGGCGCGCTCCCGACTTACCTTGCATGCGGGAGCCAAGGCCGTGCAGGATCAGTTCCGGGCCCATACAGGATTCTCGCCCGTCATTAGAAGCATGGATGGCGACGTAAGTAACGACCCGCTCTTTAATGACACTAAGCAGATTGCGTCCAAAATGACAGGACTCATCAATGAGGGGAAGATAAACCTTGTGAGCGGGGGCTATGCTTGGGCCGTCGCAGATATTCCGCGAGCCTTGAATGCGACCAACCTCAGCACAGAGGTAAAGCAGCGAACGGATGTGCAGGAACGGCTCACCGCAATCCTCCGGATTCTGAATCAATCCGAGAAGGCCGTCCGAGCCGCGCTGGTTAAGGAATCGGCCAAATCGATCTACTGGCCCGAGCCCAATACTTATATGTCCTACGATCTCCGTCTCGCCGGCGCACAAGAGCTCGATAAGGTCGCCAGGGAAAAAGGAACAAAGACGGCGCAGCAGGGCGAGAGCACGCACTACGTGAAGCTTGACCAGGTCAAATACCCTTCCGTCATGTTTGCACCCGGGTTAGTGACCCAAAAACCGCTCAAGGACTACTTCGGCGACTTCCTCGTCTACTTTGCCACGGCCATGGTGAACGGGGTCAAACCGACCGCCGAAGACGTGAAGCTAAGAATCAAAGCGGTGCGGCAGACCCATCTCAATCTCGAAAACATCGAATCGAACCTCAAATGGCACGCCAAAAGCGGCGACTGGGAAAGCCTGAAGGTCACCTTGAAGGGGATCGTCGACACGGAAGCCGATAGCTGTGCCAATCAGATTGTGGCGCTCTTCCCCTGACGCGCAACTCCGGAGGATTACTCGCCCTCGTCCTCTACGGGAAAGTGCGTTCCGCGCCTTTTGCCGAAGAGCTTGCGAACCACGTAGAACAGCAGGACGCCCGCCAGAATCCCAATGGTTCCAAGCACATAGCCAAGATGCTGTTCGATCGTCTGACCCACCGTGTGCATGATCTGCGGACCGTAGAAGATGGTAATGACCGCCCACAGCAGGAAGCGGATGAACTTGCCCGCGCAGATGGCGCTGAAGAACCACAGCAGCTTCATCTCGAAGACGCCCGCCGCGAACTCGACCAGCTTGACCGGCATGGGCGGTGGCATCATGGCGGGAATCATGATGGCCAGAAACTCCTGCCGTTCGAAGCGGTCGCGCAGCTTCTCGTAGCGCTGCCGGTTGATCCGCTTCAGCAGAAAAAGCTCGCCGCCCGCGCGCCCGAAGTAGTAGGGCACCAGGCTCCCAATCGCCGACCCGACCGACGCCATCACGCAGTAAATAAGGAACTTTTCGTGGTCATGTGCCACGTAGTCGATCAGCAGAGCGTCGATCGGCACCGGGATCGACGACGTATCCACAATGGCGAGCGCGCCAAGGCCCCACGCCCCCAGAGGCTTCAGCAGGGCCAGCAGCGCGGCGTTCGCCTTGTGGAAGAGTAGAACCGGAGAGATTTTCACGAGGAAACCTTATTTTACCTGCCCTTGCGCTCTCTGTCCTTCGCCGTTTTTCCCGGATGTTCGGTCTTTCCCGCCAGCAGATCGAGCGCGTGCGGCAGCAGCGAAAGGATCGCCGCCAGCGAGCTTTCCGCCCCCGCCGGACTTCCCGGCAGATTCACGATCAAGGTCGTTCCGCTGATGCCGCAGACCGCCCGGCTCAACGGGGCGAACGGCGTATGCTCGAGTCCTTCGGCGCGCATCCGCTCAGCCAGCCCGTCGACCAGCCGCTCGCATACCAGCCGGGTAGCGTCGGGCGTGACATCGCGTGCGGCCAAGCCGGTGCCCCCGGTGGTGACGATCAACTGGGCATCGCGCGCGTAGTGGCGCAGGGCGGTGATGATGGCGTCCATCTCATCGGGCAGCAGCCGCGTCTGCACCGCATCGACTCCGGCAGCTTTCAGCAGGCGGGCAACAGCGGGGCCGGACTCGTCCACTTTTTCGCCCCGGGAGCAGCGGTCGCTTACGGTCAGCACAACGGCGCGGGTGTCGGAAGAAAACCTCGAATTCACCACCCCAGTCTACAATCCGGATCGATTTGTGGCAGGCAACCGGGCGCAAAACGCGGTCGCGGAACGCCGTCACAGCCCGACCGCTCCGGCCAAAGATGAGAAAATAGAACGAGGTGTGCAAACCGGGTTCAGCTCCGGGTCAATCACCGCTGCGGCGCAACTTTCAAACTCCGCAGCCGTCTCACCACATAGTCCATGCCACCTGTAGAGACACCCCCCAACTCCGGACAGCCGACTCCGCCCGCCAAGGTGCGCACAGGCCGCTACGGCGAACTCGATCAGCACGAGCTGATCCACCTGCTCGACACCTTCGACGACGAGCGGTCGCGCGCGCGGTTCCGCGAGGCCATCTACATCTCGGTCATCTTCTACCTGGCGCTGGGCTGGTTCCTGGTCTACGGACCTCGCGTCATCTTCCACCAGCCGCGCATCATCAATCCAATGGACGTGCTCAAGGATCGCGAGAAAAATCTCACCTACCTCGACCTGCCCAAGGATCTGACCAAACAGGTTCCGAAGCCGACGAAAACCCTCAGCGATAAGGACCGCCTGCAGCAGACGCCGAAGGCGACCATCGACAAAAAGACGCTGGAGCAGTTACAGGCCATGCGCAAGCCCGGCGCGCCGGAGGCTCCCGCGCCCGCCCCGCAGCCCGCGGCTCCCCAGCCTGCTCCGCAGCAGCAGGCCAAACAGCCCACGCCTGCCCCGCCGCTGCCTCAGCATCCACAGCAGCAGGCAATGATCGACGCGCCGAAGCCCGCGCCTACCCGGCCCAACTTCGGCAACCAGAACCAGAGCGCCGGCGAGGCCATCCGACGCGCCGCCGAGGCCGCCGCGCAGAATCGCGGGCAGGGCAACTATGGCGCCGGCATCCCGGTGGCTCACCAGGGACTCAACACCGGCGTTGACATCCTCTCTGACACCATGGGCGTCAACTTCGACCCCTATCTCAAGCGGATCATCCGCGAGATCTACAACACCTGGCTGCCTCTCATCCCCGAGGAGGCGCGTCCGCCGCTCAACAAGTCGGGCGAGACGCTGATCCGCTTCAGCATCCTGCCCGACGGCCGCATCGGAGCGATGAGCCTCGACGGCTCCACCCACGATCAGGCCATCGACCGCGCCGCCTGGGGCTCGATCACCGGCGTCGGCCAGTTCCCTCCGCTGCCCAAGGAGTTCCACGGCCCCAACCTCGAACTGCGCATCCACTACCTGGTCAACAAGAATCCCGAATAGGCACGCATGACCGCGCCCATCTCACAGCAGCCCCGGCAGCAGCAAGCTCGGCGTGACGAAGCCCGGCAGCACGAGCGCCGCCGCCAGCTTCGCGGCCTGCTTCTGCTGGCCGCCGTCGTGCTCGTCTTCAGCCTGATCCGCGCAAGCCTGAGTCCCGGACAGCATATCTTCACCCCCGGCTGGTGGCGGCTGTGGTGACGCATCCGCTCATCGTGCTCGCCGGACCGACGGCCAGCGGCAAGACTGCGCTCGCGCTGCAACTCGCCCAGGAGTTCGACGGCGAGATCGTCAGTTGCGACTCGGTCGCCGTCTATCGCGAGATGGAGATCGGCACCGCCAAGCCATCGCGCGAGGAACGCACGCTCGTCCAGCACCACATGATCGACGTCGCCTGGCCCGACGAAGCCTGCACCGCTGGAGACTACAGCCGCGGAGCCCGCGAGGCGCTCGCCGGCATCACCGAACGCGGCCATCTGCCGATCGTCGCCGGGGGCACGGGACTCTATCTCCGCGCTCTGATCGACGGCCTCTTCCCCTCGCCGCCGGTCCATCCCGGCCACCGCGAACGGCTGCGCGAGCGCGCCAGAACTCATGGCGCCGCTTACGTCCACCGCCTGCTCACCCGCCTCGACCCCGCGGCAGCAGCGGCTATTCATGCCAACGATGTTCCCAAGGTCGTTCGCGCCATCGAGGTCTCGCTGGCGGCGAAGCAGCCGCTGACCGAGCAGTGGCAGAAGGGCCGCGACCCGCTCACCGGCTACCGCATCCTGCGCCTCGGCCTCGAACCGCCGCGGTCGCTGCTCTACGAACGCATCAACCAGCGCGCCGCCGCCATGTTCGATCGCGGCCTCATCGAAGAGACCGAGCGCCTGATCGAGCGTTACGGGCCCGACTGCCGCCCGCTCACCTCGCTCGGTTATGCGGAAGCAGCCGCCGTTCTCCGTGGCGAGCTGACGCGCGAGCAGGCCGTCGCCCAGGCGCAGCAGGGCCACCGCAACTACGCCAAGCGCCAGGCCACATGGTTCCGCCGCGAGCCGGATTTTCACTGGCTCAAAGGCTTCGGCGACGACCGAGTCATCACAGAACAGGCTCTGCAACAAGTCAGCCATCACCTCAACGACAACAGCAGTTCGTAATCCGGCTATCCCACCTGATACCGTTCGCCCCGCTTCGGGCAGACGACGTCGAGCCTGTACCGCCTCTCGATCTCCTCCTTCAGCGCCTGTTGCGCGTCCGGCTCGCCGTGCACCAGGAAGACGCGCTTCAGCGTGGGTGCCACCGGCGCCATCCACTCCAGAAGCTCGCGCTGGTCGGCGTGCCCGCTCAACTCGCCAATGGAGTCCACCTCGGCGCGCAGGCGCATCGGCTCGCCGAAGATCTTCACCTCCGGCCGCCGCTCGACAATCATGCGGCCCAGCGTATTCTCTGCCTGAAAGCCGGTAATCAGGATCAGGTTGCGCGGATCTTCGACGCTGTTCTTCAGATGATGCAGCACCCTGCCCGCCTCGCACATCCCCGAGGCCGAGATCACAATGAACGGCATGCGCAGCCCGTTGAGCGCCTTGCTCTCTTCAACCGACCGCGTGTAGTGCAGGCGCTTCCAGCCGAAGGGGTCCTGGTTGATATCGGCAAACATCTGCGCGTCCTTATCCCACTCCTCTTCATGCTTGCGAAAGACGTCGGTCACGTTCACGGCCAGCGGGCTGTCCACGAAGATGGGAATGTCGGGAATCGCCTTGTCGTTGATCAGTTCGTGCAGCAGCATTACCACCTGCTGCGTGCGGCCGACGGCAAAGGCGGGCATCACGATGTGGCCGCCGCGGCCTACGGTGCGGTTCACCAGGCCTGCCAGCTTCTTCTTCACCGGCCCGATGGGCTGATGCAGCCGGTTGCCGTAGGTGCTCTCCATGATGAGATATTCGGCAGCGGGCGCGGGATCGGGATCGCGGATGATCGGCAGCCCTTTGCGCCCCACGTCGCCCGAGAAGAGCAGCCGCGTCGTCCGGCCTTTTTCGCGGGCCTCGATCAGAACGCTGGTCGATCCCAGCATGTGCCCGGCATCGGTGGTGCTTGTGGTGAAGCCCGCCTCCGCCGTCGATCCGGCCAGTAGCTGCGGCGTATGCAGCTTCACCGGCTTGAACAGATCGACCGCCTGCGCCGCATCCTCCTGCGTATAGAGAGGCGTCGCCTCACCGTTGCCCGGCGCAACGCCGATCGAACGCCGCCGCCGCGCCCACTTGTTCACGAACTCGGCATCCGACTCCTGGATATGCGCGCTGTCCTTCAGCATCTTCTCGCACAGGTCGACCGTCGCGGGAGTGGTATAGATGGGTCCGCGATAGCCCTGCTTCGCCAGCAGCGGCAGGTCGCCGCTATGGTCGATGTGCGCGTGTGAGAGCACAACGGCATTCAACTGTTCGGGCGGCAGCGCCAGGTGCGCATTCATCTCGCGGCCCTGCTGCCTGTGCCCCTGAAACAGCCCGCAGTCCAGCAGAATATTCTGCCCCGCGCACTCCAGATGGTGCGACGAACCGGTCACCGTCTGCGCTGCGCCCCAGAAATGCAATCGAATCCCCATGCACGCTCCCTGTTGAAATCCAAAGCCATCCTATCTGAAAAAGAAAAGGCCCACCCCACGGGATGGGCCTCGACGATTCACCGCAGTAAACAACACCCGAACCATTACGGCTGAAGCATTACGGCTGAACCACAAGATCGTTCGCCAGCTTGAAGTGAACGATCGACTCCGCCGGAATCTCGATATCGCGGTTGCCGGTCAGACCGGCGATGGCAGTGCCCCCGCCCGCGCCCGCCAGCCCGCCGACCAGAAGGCCGACGCCGCCGGTAGCGACACCGCCGACCAGCATTCCCAGCCCCGATCCTCCGCCGATAAACGCCGCCGAACGCTTGCCCTTGCCCTTCTTGGTTCGCGTCAGGTCGCGCGTATCCAGGCGATACTCCGTGCCATTCAGCGTCATCGAGGTCAGCCGCAGTTCGAGGATCGACGAACCTTTGAAGTGCCCCCGCTTATGCGAGGCCACGATCATCCCGCCCACCGGCGTCCCTCTGGGAATCACCATGGTGTTGTTGTCTCCCAGCACCGGCTCGGCGATCTCGCCATCGAAGCGGTCTCCGGCGCGGCTGCTCTTGACGCTGATGTGCTGATTGATGCGGATGGTCAGGTTGGTCCCGGCGGGAACGTTCACATTCGCCGGCTGGATCACCGGAGCGCCTCCGGGCTTTGCTGCGGGCTGAGTTGCGACCGGAGCCGCCGCCTCACCGTTCGCTCCCGCAATGGCAGGCTGTCCCGGAGCCACCGCTCCCGGAACCGCCGCGTTCGCCGCCCCGCCTGCTGCCGCCGCCGGAGTTACCGTCGTCGTCACCTGCTGCGCTGTCTGCCCCGGAACCGGCGGCTGCACCGTCACCGTCGTGGTATTCCCCTGCTTGTCGACCGATACCACCTGCTGCGCCTGCCCGGTAGCGGCGGCCTGCTTCTTCGCCGTCTCGATGGCGGCGTCCTGTTTCGACTGGCACCCCGCAAGCAACCCAGCCGCCAGCATCATGGCTCCGGCAAACGCTAAAAACTGTCCCGACCTCTTCATTGTGAATCCTCATCCTTCGTGTCGAAATTTGCTGCATCTTCAAACGCACACGATCTCGACCGGAGCCGTGCGGCTTCATCGCATGGCGCAACGGAGAGACCCCTGTATTTCGCCATCACTACGGCTACCGCCCGCCTTTCCATCAGAGCCATCCGGCAGCGCAACTTCCGGACAGGCCATAAGATGCCTATTCCCCCGGTTATGACTGCCTGTCGAGCTCACGCAAACTTTACTCCATTCTCTGGCAAATCCGCCTCTGCGTCGCTCTCTATAATCCTGACTATGGCGTCCGCTCTTACCCCCGACCAGCAGATTCAGGCGCTGCGCGACCAGATTCGCCACCACGAGCATCTCTACTACGTCCTCGACGAGCCCGAGCTGACCGACGCGCAGTACGACGCGCTGATGAACCGGCTCAAGCAGCTCGAGGCCGAGCATCCTGACCTGATGACCGCCGACTCGCCCACCCAGCGCGTCGGCGGCAAGCCCCGCGACGGCTTCGTCAAGACGCCGCACTCGCGGCCTATGCTCTCGCTCGACAACGCCTACAACGAGGCCGAGCTGCGAGCGTGGGACCAGCGTGTGCGCGAGGCGCTGCCCAGTTCGGAGACAGTGCGCTACGTCTGCGAATTGAAGCTCGATGGCCTTTCGCTCGCCCTGCACTACAACGCCGGAGCGCATGAAAAAGGAACGCATGGCGCGGCGCATCTGGAGCGCGGACTGACGCGCGGCGACGGCACCATCGGCGAGGACGTCACCAGCAACGTCCGCACCATCCGGTCGGTGCCACTCAGCGTGTCGGCGGCAAAGCTCAAGGCTGCCGGCCTTCCGCAGACCTTCGAGGTACGCGGCGAGGTGGTGCTGCCGCACGCCGCCTTCGTCAAGATGAACGAGGAACGCGAGGCCAACGGGCTGCCGCCCGCCGCCAACCCGAGAAACGCGGCGGCGGGAACGATCCGCACGCTGGAACCGAATATCGTGGCGCAGCGGCGCCTCGACTTCTACGCCTACTTTCTGCTGCGGGAGGGCGAGACGCTGCTGGCCTCGCAGACCGAGACGCTGGACGCGCTGCGAACCGCGGGCTTCCGAGTCAATCCCCACGCGAAGACAGTGAAGGATATCGACGCCGTGATCGCGTTCATCGCCACGGCCGAGGCGCTGCGCGATACGCTCGGATACGAGATCGACGGCGTCGTCCTTAAAGTCGATGCCACCGCGCAGCAGCGGCGGCTGGGCTTCACCGGCAAGGCTCCGCGATGGGCCATCGCCTACAAATTCGCCGCGCGCGCCGGAATCACGAAGCTCGAAGACGTTCTCTTCCAGGTGGGCCGCACCGGCAAGGTCACGCCCGTGGCCGCGCTCACGCCGGTCTCGATCGGAGGCACCACCGTGGCGAGAGCGACGCTGCACAACGCCGACGAGATCGCTCGTCTCGGCGTGCGCATCGGCGACTTCGTGCAGGTCGAGCGCGGCGGCGACGTCATCCCCAAGATCGTCGCCGTCATCGACGACGCGCAGCATCCGAGAGATTTGAGCCGTACAAAAGAGATTGCGTTTCCAAAGAATTGTCCCGTCTGCAAAAGTCCCTTGATGAAGGTGGAAGGCGAAGTCGACTGGCGATGCGTCAACAACTCCTGCCCGGCTCGCGTGCGCGAAGAACTGCTGCATTGGGCGGCGCGCGGCGTGATGAATATCGAAGGGCTGGGCGATGCCATGGTGGCGCAGTTGCTTGGCCAGAGCGCCGAGCTTGGCGAGCAGGCGAGCGAGATCGGCATTGAAGAGGGCGCGCAGATTGTGACGCGCAGGCCCCTGATTCACACCATCGGGGACCTGTACCGGCTCAGGCGAGAGGACCTGCTGGGACTGGAGCGCGTCGGCGAGAAGACCGCCGATACGCTGCTGGCGCAGATCGCCCGCTCGAAGGATGCCGGGCTGGCGCGGGTTCTGCTCGGGCTGGGAATTCGCTTTGTCGGCGAGCGCACCGCGCAGTTGCTGGCCGAGCGCTTCGGCTCGATGGACGCTCTCATGACCGCCTCCGAGGAGACGCTCGAAGAAGTCAACGAGGTCGGCCCCAAGGTAGCGCAGGCCATCCTCGAATTCTTCACGGTGCAGAAAAACGTTCAGCTCGTTAAAGACCTCGAATCCGAGAAGCTGAAGATGACGGCCGAAAAGCGCGCCACCACGTCGACATTCGCGGGCCTGACCTTTGTGCTGACGGGAACCCTCCCCAGCTTGACGCGCGAGGCGGCGAAAGAGAAGATCGAGTGCGCCGGAGGCAAGGTCTCGGGCAGCGTCAGCAAGAAGACCAGCTACGTCGTCGCGGGCGAAGAGGCAGGCTCGAAGCTGGACAAGGCCAACTCGCTGGGAGTGGAGGTCATCGACGAAGCCGGCCTCCTGGCTCTGCTGGAGAATGGCGTGACATCGGAAACTCCAGAGAACCTCTGACAAAGTCCGGCCTCGTTAAGGGCAGCCTTGGCCCTCTCTCCCCGCGCCACAAAAAGGGGCTATAGCCCTGGGGCATGCCTCAGCCCGAATCAAAACTCCACTCGCAGCCCAAGCTGCACCCGCCGCTCCCGCTCCAGGCTCGTCGAAGCCCCGGTGAACGTCCCGAAGGGACGCACGTTCAGCCCCTCCGCCGCCACCGTCGCCGCGTCCTGAAACACCAGCGGCGTCACCCCGCCGCTCGCCGCCCCCACCAGAAACGCCCGCTGCATGATCCCCGAATAGTTCACCCGGTTGGCCACGTTGAAGACCTCCGCCAGCCCCTTCACCCGCACCTTCTCCGTCACCCGCAGCACGCGGCTCACACGCAGATTCAGATTCACCGCATGGGGCAGCCGCAACGTATTGCGCCCCACCGTCGGCAGATATACCGCGCCGCCCGAGCCGTTGACGCTCAGCCCTCCGCCCGACAGCCGGCTGCCGCCGTAGATATTGAAGCTGTACGGCCTGCCGCTGCGCTCGGTAAACAGCGGAGCGACCACCCAGCCGTTCGCCGCCGCCCGCAGCCACCGCCGCCCGGCCCCAACCCTCGGCTCCCACACCGCGCTCACCACCAGCTTGTGCGGATAATTTAACCTCGACAGCCCCTTGTCGTAGCGAGGATCGAACGGATCGAGCTGGCCGTTGATGCGCGGCGTCGCTCCCGCGTTCTGCCCGAAGTCGATCGCCTTTGACCACGTCCAGCTCACGCGAAATCCCAGCCCACCGGCGCTGCGCCGCCGCGCCTCCAGCACCAGCGCGTTGTAGCTCGCATTCGCATTCGACACCACGTCCGTCACCGGCCCGTAGCTGGCGTCGATCCGCTGCGTATAGACGGGCAGCGTGAACGTCTCCCCGTCATGCACCCCGTCGCGCACCCCTGGCACACCCGCCCCGCCTTCGATCTGAAACGTCTTCACCGCCGAGGCGGGAGCGATATTCATATCCACCGAGTTCGGCAGTTGCCGGTCCAGGTTGACCAGATAACTCGCTCGCGCCACCACGCCCGCGCCCACGCTCCGCTCCACCGCAACGCTGCCCTGCTGCACCGCAGGCAGTCGAAACCTGCGGTCGAAGACCGTCGCCGAGGTCGTCGTTCCCACCGCCGACGGCGGCGCAGTCAGATAAGCGCACGGATAGCCGAAGCCCTGATTCGCCACCTGCGGACACCCGGTAATCGTCTTCGGCGTAATCCTCACATGCGTCGACGAACTCGCCAGCGCGGTGTTTACCAGCGCACTCCGCACCGTCGCCCCCGGCAGCCTGCCGTAGAAGAGCCCGTACCCGATGCGAACCACGCCGCGCCCCGCGCCCAGCGGTTCCCACGCCACCCCTACGCGAGGACCGAAGTTATTCCTGTCCTCGGGAAACACGCTGGTCGCCCCACGCTCTCCAAACACCGCATCCAGAGCGCCGTTCGGCCTCTGCGGCAGCGGCAGTAGCTCATACTCGTAACGCACCCCGGCATTGACCGTCAGCCCCGGACGCACGCGCCAGTGGTCCTCGACATATCCCGCCCACTCCTCGGTATCGAAGCTCACCGCCGCCTGCCCGAAGCTCTGCGTAAACGAGGTAAAGCAGAAATAATGCGGTTGCGAGCCAATCGTCGGGCACCCGCCGTTGGGATAAGCACTCACATTAAAGGTGTAGTCGGTGATCCAGTCCACCAGCCCCCCACCATCGATCCCGCCGCTGTCATAGTGAAACCCGCCCACCCGATTGCTGAGCGCGTCAATAGAGTCGTGCACCAGGCTCAGATCTCCACCGATCTGCAACTGGTGATGCCCGCGCACCCACGTCGCCATCTCCGCAAGCTGCACCCGGCGCTCATCGGGATACGCTCTTCGCCCCAGTGAAGGCGGCGTGCCGAAGGTCAGCCCGTCCGGCCCGATCGCCACCTCCGGAGCGTAGCCGCCCACTCCCACCGCGGGCTCCTGCGGCAGAGGAGCCGACGCCTCTTCGTACTCGAAGTCCCTGCTCACGGCCACCCTCACCTCGTTGCTGAACCTCGCGCCCGGCGACCACAGCCACCGCCCCAGCACGGAGTCCACCTTCATATACCTGCTGCCTAGACTGGCCCGTCCGTGATCGACCACCGCATCCGTCGCGCCTCCACCCGGCGAACTCGACCGTGCCCGGTCATACTGCAAACTCAGCCGGTTCTTCGCCGTCGCCTGCCAGTCCACCTTGCCGAAGTTCACCGTCCCATCGGACCGTCGCGCCACGCTCCCCGTCAGGCTGTCCAGATAATTCAGCGCCGCATTCACCTTCTCCGCCGTCACGCCGCGATGAGCCAGCAATGCCACCTGACTCGCCGTCAGCGAATAAAACGCCGGATTCCCCGGCGAAGACATCGCCGGAAACCCTCGTCGCCGCTGATCGAACGCATAGAAGTAAAACAGCCTGCCCCGCACCGCCGCGCCGCCCACGCTGCCGCCGAACTGCTGGCGCAGATCGTGCGGCTTCACCGCCGCGCTCGTCACCACGCCATCGGCATAGCGCGTCGCAATCGAAAATGGATTCGTCGCGCCCCACGCGCTGTCCCTTGCCAGGTAGAACCCGCTCCCATGCAGCGTATTCGTTCCGCTCTTCGAGACCGTCGTCACCACGCCGCCCGCCGCATGGCCGTACACCGCCGAGTAGTTCTGCCCGCTCACGCGAAACTCCCGCACCGCCTCCTGCGAAAACGTGTACGCCCCCGCGCCGCGCCGGCCATACCCCCGACTGCCCTCCGCGCTCGTCCCCCGAGGCACCGCGCCGAAGCTCTGGTCGTCGCTCGCGCCATCGACCGCCGTGCTGTTTTGCGTCACCGCCAGCCCGCGAAAGCTCAGCAGCCCCGCCGCATCCGGGTTCACCTCCGGCGTCAGCAGGGCGAAGTCCTGCCATCGCCGCCCATCGACCGGCAGCCGCTCGATCTCGCCCGCCGTGATTGTGCTTGCCGTCGCGCTCGCTGCCGCAGTCTCCGCCTGCGAGACGCCGCTCACCGTCACCGCCGTCGCTATACCGGCCACGCGCAGCCGTGCATCGACCGCCGTCACCGCGCCCAGTTCAACCGTGATATCCGTCAGCACCAGCCGCGCAAACCCCGCCGCCGACACCGTCAGCCGGTACGTGCCCGCCGGAACCCGCGCCGCCAGAAACTCGCCGCTCCGATCGCTCACAGCCCGCGCCGCAAAACCGGTCGCGTCGTCCACCACCTCGATCACAGCCCCGCGCACCGCCGCTCCGCCCGCATCGACGACAACGCCGCGCACCGCGCCATCGACCGCCGTCTGCCCCCACGCGCACTTCGTCGCGACAGCCCCGAGCATACCCGTAATGACTACCGCCGCGACCAGCTTTACAACCGCTCCGCGCAACTTCGCGCCTCGGCGGCTAGAGCACTCTTCACGCACCGCAAGCTCCGCATACAACGCGACTACAGAAGAAAGCAGCCCCCGGCACAATCTACCGGCAGACTATTGCTAAAACACTAAAAGTTGAACGATGGCAGAGTACCAGACTTCGCGGCGCGATCCGCCGCAAATGAAGCCATCACCGCCGCAAACGAGCCGCAAACAGAAAGGGCGGCAGCCGCAGCCACCGCCACCGATCCCTCAAAGCACCATCATCTCAACCGAAGGCCCGACCTCATTCAATCTCACGTTATCTCGACCGAAGCGAAGCGGAGTGGAGAGACCCCTGTATTTGCCTTTGCTCTTGCTTTTGTCGTTGCTCTTGACTCTGGGTACGCCAAGGCTTCAGCCTTGGCCCTCTCTCCCCACGCCACAAGACCGGGGCTTCAGCCCCTGGGGTAAGCTCCGGTCTTCTTCATTCCCCCAAGCACACAACGCGCCCTAGAACATCAGCCGCAGCGCCACCTGGATCACGCGCGGCCCATACGCATTGTTCGCGTTCGCCTGGCTCACCTTGCCGAACGTCGGCTGGTAGGTCAGCGAATTGAGGGTCGTCTCCGGAGTATTTCCCTTGACCGTCGAGATGGCGTACCCGGTCGTGCTGACCCCGGTGACGTTCTGATGGTTCATCAGGTTGAAGGCCTCTCCGATCAGTTGCAGCGTGTACTTCTCCCGGATGGCGAAGTCCTTCTGCGTGCGCAGGTCCACCAGAATCGTGCGCGGCGACTGCTGGCTGTTGCGGCCCACGAACGGCACATACGAGCTCGCCGACGTTCCCGTGATGCCTGTGCCCGCCGCCGCCAGGCAGCCCGCCGCATAGCACTGCTGCGGTGTCGTGCCCGAGGTCAGCGCCGAGTACGACAGCCCGCTCTGCGCCTGCACCAGCGGCTTGATCGACCAGCCGTTGGCCAGGTACTTCATCGCCGAGCCGCCATGCACCCCCGGAATGTTGAAGATCGCCCAGCCCACCACCCGCTGCGGAATGTTCAGGCTGGAGTTGCCGTAGTTCACTCGCGGATTGGCATACGGATCGAGGAAGTTGTTGACGCTCGCCGCCGTGAACTGGTTCTGGCTGAAGTCCAGCGCGTGCGACCACGTATAGCTCGCATCGAACTTGATCCACCGGTTGGCGCGGTTGGTGATATCGACCGTCATCGCGTGGTAGTTGGAGTTGATGTTGCTCAGAACCGCCGTCACCGAGCCGAAGGTCGGATCGATGCGTCCGAGACTGGCGCCCCCCTGAATCCTGCCCGCATAGCCCAGCACGGAGTAGCTGCTGCCGCACGCCAGCGGACCGCAATCGCTGGTGCCGGTCGCCGGCTTGATCGTGTAGTTGATGGTATAGGTCTGAGCCGGGTCGAGATTCGCGTTGATGAAGTTCGGCAGCTCGCGGCCCAGCGCGCCGAGGTAGCTGATCGAAAGCACATTCTGGTGGCCCAGATCCTGCTGCACCGCCAGGTCGAACTGCTGCGTGTACGGGTTCTGCATGTGCGGATCGAGATAGTACGCCGTCCGCGTTCCCGGCGCCGGTCCGGTCGGCGGCGTCTTCAGGCTGGGCAGATCGGCGGCAGCAGTGTTCGACGTCGTAAAGCTCGGCGTCGACTGGCTGTTGGGCGAGCCCGTGTTCTCATACGCGTTCAGCAGAACCGCGTTCGGAATCCGCCCGAAGTACATGCCGTATCCGCCGCGAACCACCGTCTTGCCCAGGCCGAAGGGATCGTAGGCAAAGCCGATGCGCGGCGCGATGTTGTTCTTGTCGCTCGGATGCGACGTCGTGATCGCGAGCGTCCCCGCCCCGGTTCCGCTCAGGTCGGCATACGGTGCCGGAATCGCCTCGTAGTCGTAGCGCGCGCCGAGATTCAGAGTGAGCCGCGGCGTGAGCTTCCAGTCGTCCTGCACAAAGAAGCCATAGTCGGTCGTTGACAGTTGAAAGACCGCCGGCCCAAATCCATTGGCATAGAACGAGTAGCAGGGAAAGTTACCGACCCCGCCGCCGGTCGCGTCGCACGTCTTGCCTCCCGAAAGCAGGTCCGAGAAGTAGTTCACCGACGAAGATCCCGCGGCCGAAGAGTAGTTGATGTAGCCGTTGCCCTCGTAGACGTTGTTCTGCAGGTCGTGGTTATGGACAATGTCCTCGCCGAAGCGGATGTTGTGCCGCCCCACCAGAATGCTGGCCGTATCGCCCACCTGCCACTTGCGCTCATCCGGATAGGCGTAGCGGAAGCCGTAGTAAGGCTGCCCCATGAAGAAGCCCACGCTCGTATTAAGCGCCACCTCGGGCGCGAAGCCCGTGCTGTTAATAAGGTTGGCCTTGGTGTAGGCGCTCGACGGCTGGTTGCCCTCGTTGTTCAACTCGCGCCCGTACTGGTAGCGAACCTCGTTGTTGATGTTCGACCGGATCAGGCTGTCCAGCTTCACCAGCGTGTAGTCCAGCTTGACGAAGTCGGTGCCGAAGGTATCGATCGCATAGTTGTTGGTCCCCTGCGTCTGCACGCCGCCGGGCGAGTCCCAGCGCAGGCGATGGTAGAGCACGCTGAGGTGATGCTTCTGGTTGATCTGCCAGTCGAGCTTCGGCGTATTAATGAGCTGGTTGCCGAAACGCGGCACCGGTCCCAGGTTGGTCAGCAGCGCCTGAAGCTGGTTGTTATACGCGGACGACGCACCGGCATAGCTCATGCCCAGCCGCGCCGCCAGCAGGCAGGCTGCCGGATTGGCCGAGCCCGCCGTAGCGCCGGTATAGGCTCCGGTCGTCGTATTGCAGCTCTGTCCGCCGGGTAGATCGGCGTCGGGCGAGACGAAGAATGCGCCGGGATTGTTGGCCTTGGCCGTTCCCGGAAAGTTACGCCGGAAGGCATCGAACGAATAGAACCAGAAGAGCCGGTCCTTGATAAGCGGTCCACCCACGCCGAAGCCGTACTGGTTGCGATTGTCCTTCGGACGATAGGGCGAGGTGATGTACTGGCCCGAGGCCGCGTCGTAGGTCGTGTTGGTCGCACCCGGAACGAAGGCCGAGCGACTCGAATTGCGGTTGTAGAAGTACAGCTCGCCGTGAAGCTGGTTGCCGCCGCTCTTGGTGACGGAGTTCACCACGCCGCCCACCGCGCGGCCAAACTCGGCCGAGTAGACGCCCGTGTTCACCTGGAACTCGCGCACCGCGACCTGCGAGGTCGAGTACCCGGCGCGCGTCCGTCCGCGCTCCTCGCCGAAGAAACCCTGGTTGTCGTCCGCGCCGTCGATCTGCACGTTGTTGAGCACCGCGCTGATCGCCCGGAAGCTCAGCAGCCCGAAGCCGCTGGCGTCGTTGGTCACGCCCGGCGTCGTCAGCGCCAGCGACGACCAGCGCCGGTTATTGATGGGAATATTCTCGATCTCCGTGTTGCTCAGGTGCCCGCCGTACTCCGGCGTATCGAACCGCAGCACCGGGACCTCCGCCGTCACCTCCACCGAGGTGTTCACGTCGCCCGTCTTCAGGTGCGGGTTCAGCGCCGTCACCAGGTTGACCTCGACCAGCACGCCCACCTCGCGCCGCTCCTGAAATCCGGGGACCGAGATCGTCACCGTGTAGGTGCCGGGAGCAAGCTGCGGCGCGCGAAACAGCCCGGCGGCATCGCTGGTCACCGTCTGCTGGGCATTGGTCGCATTGTTCTGGATCACAACTTTGGCGTTGGGGATGGCCGCGTCCGTCTCATCGAGCACTGTGCCCGAGATCGCCCCCTGGGTCGTCGTCTGCGCAAGCATCGGGCTCGCGGCTAGACACAATACCGCCATCAACGGCAATAATTTCGTCTTCATGGTTCTGGTCTCCTCAAAAATTCTTCCCGAACGCCCGCCCGCAAACGCCTTCCCATCCACGCCAACAGTCCGGACATCTCTCATGTTACGGGCTACCTAACACTTTCATACCTGGGTTAACGCAGCATGACAAAGCCGATAACCGCACGTACCTCAACATTTACCCCGCAATCTTCCTCCGTCTCCGGCACAGCGAAACAGCTCTAGCGCGCATCTGCTCCGCCGGCCTTCTCCGGCATCTGGAGCGCCCTGCCCACATGCCGTGCCGACGTGCCAAGCGCGTGAATCGTCTTCCGATAGCTCTTGCTGAGCGCATCGCCGGTCGAGTCCCCCGCAACCGAGATCGCCGCGTCGGTCGAGTCGCCCGCGCCCGAGATCGCAGCCGTCGTATTCCGCCCGCTCTCCGCCAGCGCTCCCTCCGTGGAGCTGCTGATCGAGATGATCCCCTGAACCGGATGCCGTCCGGGATGGAACCACGCAATATCCGTCTCCGGAAGCTGGTTGAGCCGCGCCACCGCGTCCGCGGGAAAGTTCGTCGTCTCCATCTTCGCCGCCAGCGGCCACAGCCCCGACGCAATGAACTCCGCCCCATGCATCGGATGGCCCGGCTCGCCCAGGTTGATAAGCTTGCCCGGCTTCAGCGCCTTCATCTCCTCGCACCGGTCCGCGCCGCATCCCCGCTGGCAGAGCGTCTCGTTCAGATACGACGCATGTTTCCCCGGCGAGACCCACACCTTCGCTCCGCGATCCTCCGCTCCCAGCGTGGACGCGCGCGCAATCTGGCTCACATCGCAGACCGTGTTCTCGTGCGCCGCCGCATACCAGTACAGCGCCGTCCACGTCGCCGCTACCCCGCCGCTGTCCCCATCACTCGCCACGACGCCGCCCGAGCTGCGCACCAGAACCGAGACATGCTCCGCGTCGAGCGGATGCCCATGCCCTCCGCAGTCCTGCTTCCACAGATGATAAAAGTGAATCTCAACCGCTCGCGCCTCTCCGGAGGAAGCCTTCGCCGGAGATGTTGCGCCCGCAGGAAAGACCTCGCCGTAGATCGTCCCGTTCTCAGCCTTCACCACCGGCGCAACGCTGCCCGGCTGAAACTCGCTGGGGACATCCGAACAGTCCTTCCGCCCGATCATGAACGCCGGGGCAAACTGCACCAGCAGCGACTGTTCCAGCGCGTCGCTCAGGCCATCCCCATCGGAGTCGAGCAGCGCCGATGCACGGCCTTCATGCCTCTCCGCCCGTGCAACGCAGGCACTTCCCAGCAGGCACAGAACAGCAACCCATCGCAGCATAGAGGGATTCACAGTTCGTTAGATGCGCTCCTGAAGCAATCCGTTCGTTCGTGCATATTGCTCTAAACCGACGTCATCTCGACCGAAGGCGTGCGGCCTCATCGCACGCCGCAGCGGAGAGCCCCCTGTATTTGCCTTTGCTTTTGCTGCTGTTGTCGTTGCCTTTGCTGTTGCCGTTGCCTTTGCTGTTGCCGTTGCCTTTGCTGTTGCCGTTGTTCTTGCCCTTGCCTCTAGGTACGCCAAGGCTTCAGCCTTGGCCCTCTATAGCCAGCCAAGAAAAGGGGGCTTCAGCCCCTGGGGCATGCCTTCCTCTCCCAGGCCCGAAGCAAGCCCCGAAAACTCAGCGCCCCCCGCTCGTGGAAGCCGTCCGGCTCATAAACCCGTCCACCCATTGAATGAAGTACTTCATATTGGGCGCGTCAGTGTGTCCGCCGTCGTCCTGACGCCAGGCAAGCTGCCCGCCGAGCAGCCCGGCGTTGACCGGCGGCATCTTCGCCGTGCGGTAGTCGTCGTAAACACCGGGGCCGCTCAGCCCCTTCGCGCCCAGCAGCGTAAAGACCGGACTCGCCGCCACCGTCGCCATAAAGCTCCCCTGATGATCCAGCCACTTGGCGTCGCCTTTCTCCGGAATCCCGTAGCTGATGAACGTCAGCCGCGGCGCGCACAGCGCGATCAGCTCATTCGAATCGACCGGGATATCGCCCGGATTCCTGCTGCCGAAGCTCGCCTCCGAGGCGCCGTACTTCATGAAGTTCCCGGCCATCCAGTAGTACTCGCCGCCCGTCAGGCTCTCCACCGCCTCGCCGAAGTTGCGCCGCAGCAGCGTCGCGCCGCCCTTGCCCGAAGACCCCACCAGCACCATGGCAAAGCGCCGGTCGAAGGCCATCGTCACCAGCGCCGCCTTGCCGTAGCGCGAGACGCCCTCGATGCCGACATGCTTCGCATCGACCGCCTTGTCGGTCTCAAGATAGTCGAGGCCGCGCCCCGCGCCCCAGGCCCATGCGCGCAGCGCTCCCCAGTCCTCCGGCGTGCGCGGCTGTCCTTTGTTCACCAGCCCGATGATGCCCCGCGTCAGTCCTGCCGCGTTGTCGGCCTGCACGCTGGACGGATCGAGCGTCGCAAACCCCCAGCCCGCGGCGATCAGCTCCCATGTGCTCGGCGGGTCACCGTCCGCGTTGAACTGCGGACGCTGAAACGGCTCCGGACGCTGGGGCTCCCACGCCGGATGCTGCTCGAACACCTCCCGCAGTGACGGGTCCTGCTTCGCCAGCAGAGCCTTCATCGCCACATTGATGCGATCAAGCTCCTCCTCGGAGGGCTGGTTGGGCGCGGGAAAGCCGCTGCGGCTGAACATCATCAGCACCGGCACCGGCCCCTTCGCATCCGCCGGAGTCACCAGCGTCATCCTTATATTGACCGAGATCAGCGGATAGGCAGAGTTGTCCACGTGGCCCACCAGCGCCTTCGCGATCACAGGCTTGCCGCCGAGGATCTCCTTGTCCGTCGCCGTCACCGTCCACGTCACCTTCGGCGCATCCTTCGGCACCCGGCCATAGACGTAACGCTCGAAGCCCTCCACAATCTCGGGCCGCCGCTTGTCCCACCACATCTTCGCCGTCGTCACCTTCTGGCCGTCGTTCATCACCAGCGCATCGGGCACGTTCGGATACGGGTTGGCCTTCGCCTCGTCGTAGTTGGCATGGTTGGGAGCCTTCTCGTTGCCGCTCGGACCGGGACGCAGCGCCTTGATGCCCAGCTGGTCCATCATGTTCTGCTGATCCTGCGCGGCGGTAAAGGTCATCGGCGCGGGCAGGGAAGCGTCAGCCTTCGACTTCTGCGCGGGAGCCGCGACACAGGCAGTAAACACAACCGCCGAAACCCAGAAACCTATGTGAGACGAACTATATCGGTGCACAAAGCTCTCCAATCTTCTGTGATATCCCGAACCGTCACAAAAACATCATCATCTCTACCAAAACGAAGCGTCATAAAACAAACGTCATCCCGACCAAAATGAACCATCACAAAAGCACGTCATCTCGACCGAAGCGAAGCGCAGTGGAGAGACCCCTGTATTTCGCAGTTGCAGTTGCCGTTGCGTTTGTTCTTGCCCTTGCTTCCAGGTACGCCAAGGCTTCAGCCTTGGCCCTCTCTCCCCTTGCCAAAAGCAAGGGGCTTAAGCCCCTGGGGTATGCCTTCCTCTCCCCAACTTGCCGCAATCCATAAAGAAGTTCAAAATAAATCGATTTAGTTTGATACGAATAATAAAGCATGAACATCAAACCGGCACAGAAAATCTTCACGCTCGCCATCCTCTTCCTCCTGGCAATGCTCCCCGCCGCCGCCCAGACGACAGCGCAGACATGGGTAGCAACCTGGTCAGCCTCGCAACAGATCCCCGAGCCGCAGAACGCCCTTCCCGCCGCCGACCTCGAGGACGCAACCCTGCGCCAGATCGTCCACCTCTCGCTTGGCGGAGCCACCCTCCGCGTCCATCTCTCGAACTCCTTCGGCACCGAGCCCCTGCACTTCACCTCCGTGCACATCGCCCGGCCCCTGTCCGCCTCATCCGCGGCCATCGACCCCGCATCCGACAAGGCCCTCACCTTCTCCGGCAGCAGCGACGTCACCATCCCGGCAGGCGCCGAGTACATCTCCGACCCCATCGATTACCCCGTCGCCGCGCTCTCCAATCTCGCCGTCACCTTCCATCTGGACGCCGCGCCCGCCCGCCAGACCGGCCATCCCGGCTCCCGCGCCACGTCGTACTACGTCCACGGCGATCAGGTCGCGGCAGCAGACCTGCCTGCCGCGAAGAAGGTGGACCACTGGTACCAGATCGCCGGAATCGACGTCGCCACCCCGCAAAACGCAGCCGCCATCGTCGCCCTCGGCGACTCCATCACCGACGGCCACGGAGCCACCACCAACGGCAACGACCGCTGGACCGACGTCCTCGCCCGGCGGCTCCAGACCTCGCCCGCCACCCGATCCCTCAGCGTCCTCAACCAAGGTATCGGCGGCAACCATCTGCTCACCGACGGCCTCGGCCCCAACGTCCTCGCCCGCTTCGACCGCGACGTGCTCGCTCAGACCGGCGTCCGCACTCTGATCGTCTTCGAGGGCGTCAACGACCTCGGCGGCCTCACCCGCGAGCACGAGGCCACGCCTGCCGAACACGCTCTGCTCGTCCGGCGCATCCTCGCCGCCTACCAGCAAGTCATCCTTCGCGCCCACGCCCACGACATCACCGTCATCGGCGCGACCATCACCCCCTACACCGGCTCGGGCTACTACCACCCCGGCCCCGCCAGCGAAGCCGACCGCCAGGCCATCAACCAGTGGATTCGTGCCGCCGGGCACTTCGACGCCGTCATCGACTTCGACAAAACCGTGCGCGACCCCAGTCGGCCTGACCGGATGCTGCCCACCTTCGACAGCGGCGACCATCTGCACCCTTCCCCCGCCGGCTACCGCGCCATGGCCGAGTCCATCCCCCTCTCCCTGTTCACCCGCTGATTACGCACCCACGGTTCTGTTGTCCTCTCAACAAACAACCAGAAACTAGCAACCACAAAAGCACGTCATCTCGACCGAAGGCCCGCGGCCTTATGCACGCCGCAGTGGAGAGACCCTTGTATCTCGCTCTCCCCGCACCGGCCACACTGAGAAATCCCCGTACACTGAATGTTCATCGACGAAACCTTTTCTCGCGATTTAGAGTTCGATTTTCGTCGCTCGGGAACCTAACTCCCGGTTTCCCCGTAACAAGGCATAGAGTTCAGTTACGGAGAGGGGCTTCAAACAGAATGGACCGTCGCACTTTTCTGACGACAGGCGCGCTTGCGGCGGTCTGTAGCCATGTCGATCCAGCTTTTGCATACTCATCCGGCAAGCTCCGGTCACAGACATTGGCCTTCGTCGAGCAGAGCCAGTTTTCCGGCGTGGTCCTTGTCGGCCGAGGCCCGCGAACACTCTATTGCGAGGCATTTGGTCTGGCTGATCGCAGCACGAACAGGCCGGTTACCCGACAAACCATCTTCGAAGCGGGTTCCATCTCTAAATGGATTGCCTCTATTGTGACCCTGCATCTTGTGGACCGCCAAAAGCTGGATCTGCATAGGCCCATCGGCGCGTATCTGCCGGAGTTCCGCAAAGACATTGGAGACCGCGTCACGCTCGAACATCTTTTAAGTCACACCAGCGGCATCCCCAACGACATCATTCCCGCACTGCGCGCGAACCCCCATCTTGCCGAGCTTGGCCTCACGCAGAAGGAAGCGATTCAAAGACATGCAAGCGGAGATCTGCGCTTCCCTCCGGGAACCGGTTGGGACTACTCCCATTCCAACTGGATTCTGGTCCAGGCCATTGTGGAACGTGTGGCGGAAATGAACTATCGGCGGTTCGCCGCTGAGACGCTGTGGAAGCCGCTGAAGCTGGAGCGCAGCGGAATCTATAGCGGCACAGGACCGGACGAACCGGACGTTGCGCTCAGCTACGCAGCTGCTGAGACGGGTATGCAGCCCATCGTGCAGCGTATGCCCGGCTTTCTCGAGATGGCCGGAGGCTTTTATTGCAGCTCGGGAGACCTGCTACACCTGATGGACGCAGCTACGACGGGATCATTGCTCTCCCGCCGCTCGCGGCAGGAGATGTTTCGCGTGCGTTGGCCGAAGGAGAACTATGCTCTGGGATGCAGGGTCGATGCAGGCATCTTCGGTCATAAGCAGAGCCGTTTTATCTCCGAGGATGGCTCGAACGCGGGATTCCGCTCGGTCGCCTATCGTATCTTCGAGGACGGCCATACCTGCATTCTTCTAAACAACACTTCGATGCCGCTGAACCATACCGGGCCGTTCGCTCTGCAACTGCTGCAAACGATGGCATAATCCACTCGATGTTCCGCCGTCGGCATGGGGTTGCGGTGCCTCTCTGGCCCTGTCTGCGGTCTTCCGCGCCACACATCCGGGTACACTGAACACTGCGCATGTTTATCGACGAAGCACGAATCCGAATCAAGGCCGGCGACGGCGGTAACGGCTGC
Organism: Acidobacteriales bacterium 59-55; assembly: GCA_001897435.1. Classification (GTDB taxonomy): domain Bacteria; phylum Acidobacteriota; class Terriglobia; order Terriglobales; family Acidobacteriaceae; genus Edaphobacter. The sequence continues at coordinate 794,368 of MKSV01000003.1, forward strand.
ATGGCCTTCCGCCGCGAGAAGTTCGTCCCCCGCGGCGGCCCCTCGGGCGGCGACGGCGGCCACGGCGGCGACATCCTCATGTCCTCGTCGCTTAGCCACAACACCCTCGTCCACTTCCGCTTCAACCCCGAGCACAAGTCGCAGCGCGGCGGCCACGGCGAAGGCTCCAACTGCTCCGGCCAGTCCGGCGAGCACACCACCCTCAAGGTTCCCGTCGGCACCCTGCTCTACGACGACGACACCGGCGAGCTGGTCCACGACTTCAACCGCCCCGGCGAGACTATCGTCATCGCCCAGGGAGGCCGCGGCGGCCGCGGCAACCAGCACTTCGCCACCAGCACCCACCAGGCTCCGCGCGAGCACGAGCTCGGCCGCCCCGGCGAGCAGCGCAACTACCGCCTCGAACTGCGCCTGCTTGCCGACGCCGGTCTGGTCGGCTACCCCAACGTCGGCAAGTCCACGCTCATCTCGCGCCTCTCCGCCGCCAAACCCAAGATCGCCAACTACGCCTTCACCACGCTCGAGCCAAATCTGGGTGTGGTTCAGGTCGGCGACTTCCCGCACACCGAGTCCTTCACCGTCGCCGACCTGCCCGGCCTCATCGAAGGCGCGCATCTGGGCGCGGGCCTCGGCATCCAGTTCCTCCGGCACATCGAGCGCACCAGCGTCATCGTCCATCTCGTCGACGTCTCCGACTCGAGCGCAACCGAAGGCACGGCACGGCCCGACGCCGTCGCCGACTTCAAGGTCATCACCGAGGAGCTACGCAGCTTCGACCCCTCGCTCGCCACCCGGCCCACCATCGTCGTCGCCGCCAAATGCGATGTAGCCAACCCCGACAAGCTCAAAAAGCTGGCCGCCATGGCCAAACGCCGCAAGCTGCCCTTCTTCGCCATCTCGGCGGTCACGGGCGAAGGCGTCGAAGCCCTCAAGTACGCCATCGCCGCAGCCGTCACGGCCCACCGACCCGCCCGCGTCGAAGCCGAAGCTCCCGCCGCCGAAGCCAAACGCAAACCCCACTATCCCCCACCGGCCCCCTCCGCCCGCGGCCGCGCCTAGAACGACTTCCAACCACAGCCAGCCCTCTTCGTTTGTCATTCCCGAAGGGAATCCGCGTCTTGCTCGAATCGCCAAGGCTCCCTCCGGAAAGCCAGCCGGGTGCCCCATGTCCCGCCTTTGGGACATGGGTTTCCACGCAACCCATCCCCTCCCAGTGCTAACCTCATCTCAACCCAATGCCTGACCAAAAGAACAAGCTCTACTACGGCGACAACCTCCAGGTCCTCCGCGAGTACATCGCCGCCCAATCCGTCGACCTCATCTATCTCGATCCGCCCTTCAACTCCCGGCAGGACTACAACGTCCTCTTCGCCGATCACGCACAATGATGCAGCTCTATGGCAGCATAGAATTGCTCACCGGCTATGCGAGCCGCACGCAACAGGCGCGACGGATAAGCGAAGACTGGGTGGCTCGCCATGCTTATTGCCTTAGGTGCGAATCCGGCGAACTCACACCAACCCCTGCCAATACTGAGACGTGCGATTTTGTATGCCCTCAGTGCGATCACGGTTATGAACTCAAGAGCAAATGCGGTGCGTTTACGACGAGAGTCGTTGACGGAGCATACGGGGCCATGCTCAGGACAATTCGCGCTAACCGGACGCCTACCTTTTTGCTGCTGGAGTACTCTAGGGATTGGTCAATCACTGGCTTTACTGCGATTCACCATTCACTCATAACTGAGAGCTCGATTGTGGCGAGGAAGCCTCTTGCTGCCACAGCTAGGCGCGCGGGTTGGGTAGGTTGCAGCATAGTCATGCCCGAAATCGCCGTAGACGGTAAAATCCCGATCATAATAAACGAGCGCATTGAGCCACCTGCTCAAGTAAGGGGTTCCTTCAGGAAACTTGAGAGTTTGTCGCAACTATCGCACGAACGACGTAACTGGGCAGCAATAATGCTGAACTTGATCCGCAAACTCCCGGAAGACTCATTCAAGTTGTCAGACGTTTACAAATTCGAGGATCAGCTAAAGCTAATCTTCCCGGGAAACAACAACGTCAAGCCGAAGATCCGCCAGCAGCTACAAGTGCTTCGAGACGCTGGCATTCTAACTTTTCTGGGAGGAGGAAAATATCGCTTCGCGAGGTACAAATAGCGTCCGGACTTTTGATGATATTTCGCCTGCTACAGATTTGTAGATTCAATCGTTAATTGATGCGGGACACCGGGAGGACTATGGATTTTGAGCCGGAGAAATTTCGAAACTACTATGAATGCTCATGCGGTGAGGAGTGGGACTCAACGTGGTCCTGCATGTGCAATGAGAGGTGCCCGCGCTGCAACAAAGAAATTGAACCGATGATCTCCGAAGAGCTTTGCTTAGAATGCGGAGCAAATGTAGAGCAAGCCACAAATGGTCTCTGCACAGAATGTGGCGAGCCAATCAAGGATTTTGACGAATTACAGAGAGAGCTTGGTGCGGTTTGGGTCTGACAAGCAACCTCGGTAGCGGAAATCTCTTCGTCTAGATCGAGGGAAACATCTTCTATCTCCTCGCTGCTCTGATCTTCATCTGTCACAATGCAAACCTCCTGCGCATCATTTCAGCAAGAGGACTGCTTACCAAGTGTCAATCCTGATTCAGGTTCCAGACCGCGCCTCCGCCGCGCCTATGACTTCCGTCATAACCTCCTCTGAAAGCCGATTCCACCACGTAGCACGTAGCTCAAAAGTGCTACATCGCTGCTCAAATAGAGGTGCTACTTTCAGGCAGTAAAAAGATGTCTGAAGGTGCAATATGAGCGGCCACACCCTCCCCTCCCTCGTCGGTTTCTACGACTTCCGTCTGGTCATAGCCTCGGTTCTCATCGCGATTCTGGCGGCCTATGCCGCGCTCGACCTCGCCGGCCGCGTCACCGCCGCGCGCGGACTTGCGCGGTTTCTCTGGCTGAGCGGCGGCGCCTTCGCCATGGGCCTCGGCATCTGGGCCATGCACTACGTCGGCATGGAGGCTCTCCGCCTCCCGGTGACGGTGCGCTACGACTGGCCGACGGTTCTGCTCTCGATGGTCGCCGCCATCGTGGCCTCGGCCATCGCCCTGTTTGTCGTCAGCCGCAGGAAGCTGACGATCACCTCCGCCACCGTGGGCAGCCTGCTGATGGGCGGCGGCATCGCGGCCATGCACTATATTGGCATGGAGGCCATGCGGCTGCCGGCGATGTGCACCTACTCCGCGGGCCTCGTCGTACTCTCGGTCGTCGCCGCCGTCGTCATCTCTTTTGTAGCCCTGTGGCTGACCTTCGGCCTCAGGGACCAGATGGCGACCTGGAGCTGGCGCAAGTCCGGATGCGCCGTGCTGATGGGCCTGGCGATTCCCGTCATGCACTATCTCGGCATGGCGGCCGTTAGCTTCATGCCGGCTCCGCTGCCGGACTCCGCGCTGCGCCACGCCGTCAACATCTCCGAGCTGGGAGTCGTCGGCATCGGCCTGGTCGTCCTGATGATTCTCGGCTTCGCGCTGCTGGCCTCGATGCTCGACCGGCGTTATTCCATCCGCGACAAGGAGCTGGAGATCAGCGAGGAACGCTACCGGATGATGGAGCAGATGACCGCCGAGCGCGAAAAGGCGCGCGCCGCCGAAGCCGGCAGCCAGGCCAAGAGCGAGTTCCTCGCCAACATGAGCCACGAGATTCGCACCCCGCTCAACGGCATCATCGGAATGACCGACCTCACGCTCGAGACCGAACTCACCCGCGAGCAGCGCGACTACCTCGATACCGTCAAGATGTCGGCGGACTCGCTGCTGAACGTCATCAACGACATCCTCGACTTCTCGAAGATCGAGGCGGGCAAGGTCGACCTCGAAGAGATCGACTTCGATCCCTGCGAGTGCATCGAAGGCGCGCTCAAGTCGCTCGCCCTGCGCGCCGACGAGAAGGGTCTGGAGCTTCTGTGCGAAGTTCCCCATAACATGCCCGAGACGGTCACCGGCGACCCCGGTCGGCTGCGCCAGATCCTGCTCAACCTCATCGGCAACGCGCTCAAGTTCACCTCCGAGGGCGAAATCGGCCTCAAGGTGCAGACCGAGCTGATCGAAGAGAAGTTCGCCACTCTGCGCTTCACCATCTCCGACACCGGCGTCGGCATCGCGCCGGAGAAGCTCGCCTCCATCTTCGACTCCTTCAGCCAGGCCGACACCTCCACCACCCGCGAGTTCGGCGGCACCGGCCTGGGCCTCACCATCTCCCGGCGCCTGATCGAGATGATGGGCGGCCGCATCTGGGTCGAGAGCGAGCTTGGCGTCGGCTCCCGCTTCCACTTCACCGTCAGGGTGGGAACAGCCGTCGAGCAGGCACACGTCCCCGACACCACCGCTCCGCACACGATTCTCACTGGCGTCAAGGTACTCATCGTCGACGACAACCGCACCAACCGGCGCATTCTCGAAGGCCTGGTCCAGCGCTGGGGCATGATCTCCACCGCCGTATCGGACGCCGAGAAGGCGCTGGCCGCGCTGACCACCGCGCGCGAGGCCAACCAGCCCTACGGCCTCATCCTCACCGACATGCACATGCCCAAGATGGACGGCTTCGATCTCGTGGAAGAGATCAAGCAGAGACCGTCTCTCTCCACCTCAACCATCATGATGCTGACCTCCGGCGGCCAGCGCGGCGACGCCGCCCGCTGCGGCGAGCTGGGCATCTCCGCCTACCTCCTCAAGCCGGTTCGCCAGGCGGAGTTGCGCGAAGCGATCTCGCGAGTCCTCGCCCCGAAGGAGCAGACAGGAGCCGTTCCTATGATCACCCGGACGTCACTGCAGGAAGATCTCGATCCGAAGAAAGCCCTTCATATCCTTCTGGCCGAAGACAATGCCGTCAACCAGAAGCTGGCCACGCGCCTGCTCGAGAAACGAGGCCACCAGGTCGCGCTCGCGGCCAATGGGCGGCAGGCTCTCTCCGCCCTCGAGAAGACCGGTTTCGATCTCGTCCTGATGGACGTGCAGATGCCGGAGATGGACGGTCTCGAAGCGACCCGGTTGCTGCGCGAGCGCGAGCAGGGAACAGGCAGGCATCAGCCCATCGTCGCCATGACCGCGCTGGTGATGAAGGGCGACCGCGAGCGCTGCATCGAGGCCGGCATGGACGGCTACCTCTCCAAGCCCATCCGCCCGCAGGAGCTCGACGAGGTGCTCGACAGCTATGTCACCCGTGAGCGCGTCGACTTCGCCGCTGAATCCGAAGCCGTTGCCGAGCCGCGGGAGTCCGCCGTCTGCGCCACCGAGTTGCTCGAGCGCATCGACGGAGACCGCGCCTTCCTCGCAGAGCTGCTCGCCCTCTTCCGCGACGATTATCCCGTCCAGGTCCGTGCCGCGCACGAAGCCGTAAAGACAGGCAACGCCGAGTCCTTGCAACGCGCCGGCCATGCGCTCAAGGGCGCGCTGGCCAATCTCGCCGCCCCGGCCTCGTCCCGGCTCGCGGGACAGCTCGAGTCCATGGGCCGGGCGGGCGACATTCAGTTCGCGCCCGGCAAGCTGGCCGATATGGAAGCGGAGTTGGAGCGCGTAGTCGAAGAGCTCGAGTCCCTTTGCGTGGAGACAGTCAATTGAAGATCCTTCTTGCAGACGACGACCCTGTCTCTCTCCGCCTGATGCAGCGCACGCTTGAAAAGTACGGCTACGAAGTCGTCACCGCGACCAATGGAATTCAGGCGGCGCTCGAACTGTGCAGTCCCAACGGCCCGCGGCTCGCCCTGATCGACTGGATGATGCCCGACCTTGACGGCCTCGGCGTCTGCCGCGCCGTGCGCTCCAGGAACGAAAACGCCTACGTCTACATCGTGCTGCTGACCTCCCGGCAGTCCAGCGAAGACGTCGTCAGCGGGTTGGAGGCCGGAGCCGACGATTATCTGACCAAGCCCTGCCATCCCGCCGAGTTGAAGGCCAGGCTGCACACCGGCCATCGCCTGCTCCAGCTCGAAGACAAGCTGGTCGAAGCGCGCGAGGAGATGCGCTTCAAGGCGACCCACGACACCCTGACCTCGCTCTGGAATCGAGGCGGCATCCTCTCGCTGATGAGCAGCGAACTGAGCCGTTCGGCCCGCAACCATACGCCCACCTCGCTGATCCTGTGCGACGTCGACCACTTCAAGCGCATCAACGACACCTACGGCCATCCGGTGGGAGACGAGGTCCTGCAACAGGTCTCTCTGTTTCTCCGCGAACTGGTGCGGCCCGAGGATTCCGTCGGCCGCTTTGGCGGCGAAGAGTTTCTCATCGTGCTGGGAGGCTGCGACAACGCCGCTCTGAGGAGACGTTCCCCCCAGATCTGCGAGGAGCTGAGCCGCGTCCCCTTCATCACCAAAGAAGGCCCCGTCTCCGTCACCCTGAGCATCGGAGCGGTCACCATCGAGAACTGGAATAACTCCATGTCGGTCGATCCGTACCTGAAAGAAGCCGACGCCGCTCTCTACCGCGCCAAGGCGGAGGGCCGCAACCGCGCCGTCTTCGCGGAGTCGATGGCCTCTCAGTAAACTCTCTCTCAAACCTACAGGTGTAACTCTGTATCGGATCATGTTTGTCTATTTTGTTGTCATTCCCGAAGGGAATCTGCGTTTCTTCCGGGCTTGCATGACTACGCCTGGAGGGGAACAGCTTTAAAACTCATCAACCACGTCATCTCGACCGAAGGCCCGCAGGGCCGCAGCGGAGAGACCCCTGTATTTGCCTTTGTCCTCCCTCATGTGTTCCTCGCCGGGCAGCCCAATGCCACGGGTGTCCCATCCTTTGTGTGCCTTTTGCACAGGGGGTGGGAGCCACGGATCTTTCCTCGACCATCTGCAATCGGACCGAAATCCCAGGAGCCGTCAAGACTCCGCGGCAATCCGCCCGCAGCCAAAAAAATGCCCCCGGAAATACCCTCAAAACACCCCAGCAGGTAAACTAGACGCTACATGAATCTCCGCAAAGCACTCCTCCTCCTGGCCGTCGCTACCTTCGTCACCGCCACCGCTCAAGCCCAGTTCGGCGTCTACGGAACCTTCACCGCCACGCGCATGGGCAACATCAAGTCGTCGCCCGAGGCTGCCGGCTTCAGCGGAGTCAAAAACGACGTTTCGCCCCTCGGCGGCACCGGGGGCGTCTACTACGACTTCCTCAAGCTGGGCCCGGTCAAGCTCGGAGCCGACCTGCGCGGCAGCATCGTCACCACCAAGCGCGGAGCCTTCACCACCGCCAACGGCGGCGGCGCTCGCATCAACTCGGCGCTCTTCGGCATCCGCGCCGTCTTCCACGCCCCCATCATGCGTTCCATCGTCAAGCCTTACATCCAGGGCTCGGCCGGCATCGGCAGCACCAACTACGGCCTCCTCTACGGCGCCAACGGCGTCACCCTGCGCACCAACTTCGAGTACATGGGCTTCGCCGGCGTAGACATTCCCATCATGCCCATCATGGACTTCCGCCTCGTCGAAGTCGGCATCGGCGGCCTCAATCCCTTCGGCAACAACAGCCACAACTACTCCCTGCAAACGGTAAGCTCGGGCATCGTCTTCCACCTGCCCTTCTAGCAACCACCGATGAGAGCGGAATGCCCATCGGTGTAGCGTCTCTCCCTTGTTATTTGCCGTCCCGCAGCCCTTTAGTTTTCCATTCCGCAGCGCAGCGGAGGAATCTGCGGTTCGAACCGGCAAACCCTCACGATCGGGGGCGCGCGCTGAACTTCTCAAACAATTCAGGTACAAAATTGGGCACCTGGATGTAACAAAGCCCTGCGATATTCATCAGATTCCACCGCGCCCGAAGATGGTCTTATGCTGCTTGTCGCCTCTGAACTGATTTCAGAAACTCAAGAAGATCAGCGTTCACCGTCTCAGCATGGGTCGCCGTAAGACCATGCGGCAGCCCCGGATAATAGATTTCCTTGGCCCCTTTGATCAGCTTTGCCGACTTCTTTGCCGTGTCATCGATTGGCACAATCTGGTCGTCTTCTCCATGCATGATCAACGTAGGCACATCGATTTTCCTGAGGTCCTCTGTGAAGTCGGTCTCAGAAAACGCTTTGACGGAGTCGTAGATATTCTTTAGCCCACCTTGCATGCTCCAGAGCCAGAACTGATCAATCATTCCCTGGGAAACGCTGAAACCTGATCGGTTGGCCCCATAAAAAGGAATAGCGAAATCTTTATAGAACTGCGAACGATCTTTTGCGAGTCCTTGGCGCGAGCCATCGAAGACCTCGATGGGGATTCCCTCCGGATTCGTCGCCGACTTGACCATGATTGGGGGGACTGCAGCGATCAGGACCGCCGCGAGAACTCTGCTCGTCCCATGACGGCCTATGTAACGAACAACCTCACCGCCGCCTGTTGAATGACCGACCAACGTCACGTTTCCGAGGTCAAGGCCTTCAATAAGCTCCGACAGATCGTCCGCGTACCCGTTCATATCGTTTCCAGACCAAGGCTGGCTCGACCGCCCGTGGCCGCGGCGATCATGCGCGATCACGCGAAAACCTTTCTCGGCAAGAAAGTGGAGCTGGCCATCCCAGGCGTCCGAACTCAACGGCCAGCCGTGCGAGAACAGGATGGTCGGTCCTGTCCCCCAGTCCTTGTAGTAAATCGAAGTGCCGTCCTTCATAGTAATTGTGCTCATATCGATCGTTCTCCTGAAGATTTTGTACCGACGTGAATATTTCGGTTGCGTTGTAGTGCACAGGAATCAGAACAGGTGCGCCTTTGTCCTTTACGAGAAACACCAGAAACTTTGCGGGGATGGTCCGGCTCGCGTTGCGACCTACAGAATGAATATCGTTCGGGCCTTCGTAAAAGGTTTGTCCGGGCGTCAAGGTAACTTCCTTTCCGCCCTTCACCTGCATAACGATCGAGCCCTCAAGCACGTAGATAAATCCGTGCGCATTATGGCGATGGACAGGATCTGCTCCGCCCGGCGGATAAGTCACGGTAATCATCAGTCCTTCTTTGCCAGGCAGGCCTGATAGTTCTTTCGACATGAGTTCCGTAACTGTCGCCTGTTGTGCCAGCAACAGGCCAGGAACGAGCCACACGAGGTACAAAAATGCCTTCGCAATTCCCATAGACCCATCTCCTCTAGGCGACAGCCGCTGGTGCCGATTGGGCGAGCCAGGCTTTGAAGGTGATCTCGCCGAGCTGCGCATTGTCACCCGGGACTAGTGTCCGTTCGTCAACTTCGACTCCGAAGTAACCCGCATTTGAATCTGCGAAGACCGTTCGCGAGTCCTTGCGAGCCACAAGACCTTGCCGAACAAATTCGTCGAGTCTGAACTGTTGAGGACCAGCACACTCGACGATTCCATTGATCGGCTTAGCAATTGCGGTTCGAGCAACGGCGGCTGCGACATCGTCGGCTGCCATCGGCTGAATCAGCGCCGGAGCGACCCGAACGACGGAACCATTGGTGGAAGCATCGGCAATACTCTTAACAAACTCGAAGAACTGGGTGGCATGAACGATGGAGAACGGGATTGGCGATTCCGAAATAAGCTTCTCCTGCATCAGCTTCGCGCGAAAATACCCGCGTACCGTCTTCTCCGCGTCTGACGGCCTCCGTCTCGCCAAGCGATCCGTGCCCACAACTGACAGCGCAACAATGTGCTGCACTCCCGCAGCCAGCCCATACTGAAGGAGGTTCTGCGTAGCTGTGGTGAAGAAGTTCAGTGCGATAGCCTCATCAAACGATGGCGAATTTGATACGTCGACGACGATGGACGTGCCCTTCAGCACCTCCGCCAAGCCCTCTCCAGTAAGTGTGTTGACACCTGTATTAGGCGATGCCGCAATCGCCTCGTGCCCGTGTTCGCGAAGTTTGCTGACTACCTTCGATCCGATAAGTCCTGTACCACCGATGACGACAATTTTCATGGCTACTCTCCGATTCAGATAAGGACGATGCTCTTGCCCTTGTACTTGTATGACCAGATGAACTGATAATTTGTGACACGGTTCCTGCCGAAGATGACCACATCACGAACCGCAATGTGAAATTATGCTTCCGCCAGGCTCGTCAGGAGTCAGGACTGACCGGACTATGTATCGGGTCAGAAAAATAGGTCCACCGAATTGTGGGAAGCCTTGTCACAAGTCGTGGTTGCGTCCGGTCAGCATAGAAGACAAACAGATTCGTTTCGCGCAAGCCAGCTAGTAGAGAAGACTCATGGAAAGGGACTGGTGCGACTATGGACAGACTATTGCGAGAAACACGAATTTCGGCGGAAGTAGAAGAGAGAACTACGAGACCATTGCAGCAGCGGAAGAACTCTACCTAGAAGAGACAGATGAAGAACTACGCATGATTTTAGTTATGGACGAAGTTTTCGCTAAGGTCCAGACCGCGCTGGTGATAGTACAAGATGTCTCTTCCCTAGAAGCGCCCGCTGAGTAACTCATGAATGCTCTCCGCGATCTGGTTGCTGGCGATTCCGATGACGCTCCTCTTAGCGACGAGACGATAGGTGATTTGCTTGAGAATCCTTGAGCAGCCCCGAAGCCACTCAAAGAATCTGTGGCTCGACAACCGCCCTTGTGGATTACTTCTTCACTCTCAGCAACAATATCTTATTCTTTCGAATTGTCTCCGCTAGTTTCTGAATTTCAGCAACAAGACGAATGCGGCAGCACGCATCCGCGAATCCGGGGCTCGACCGCCTTTCCACGATCTGCCTTTCAATACGCACAACCTCCCGGTAGCTCTCCTCGTCTTGCGCTATTCTCGCCGCTAGTGTGTCAGCTGTCATTTCTCCTCGCGACGGCATTGCCTTTAGCAGGATCCTGATGACTAGGATGCGTTGGTGCCTGCGCTTATTGCTGACAACTCCATCCGCAGTTGCTGGTTCTTTTGCAACAAATCACAAACAAGGCACTGAAGGTCTTTAACCCGGCTCTGCAATTCGTCAGGCATCTCGTGGGATTGCTCGATGGATGAGGTTTCAGGAACAGACCCAGCGCAGGGCGGGCCGGCAAGCATCGTCTCTCTAAAATTCGACGATTTCATTGGCTTCCCCCGATCTACAGATATGGGCTCGCACCGTTGCCAGGAAACATTGACTAAGCAACATGGGAGCGTGACACGATATATGACAGCTAAATACACGCGTTTGTGACACGTCCTGGCGTTATCTAGCTGATCGCTGGCAAAGGTCTCCCCGCAGATGAATCACGCTATCCGTCGATGATGCCACGCTTGATTGCGATAGTGACCGCATGCGTGCGATCGTTGGCGCCGAGCTTGGAGAGTATGCTCTTCATGTGGCCTTTCACGGTCGCTTCTGATACGGACAACTGGGCACCAATGATCTTGTTGGAGTTTCCCGCCGCCACCCTGCGCAGTACCTCGACCTCCCGGTCGCTTAGTGCATCCTCGGTGACGTGGTCCGCAAGTTCAGCAGCTATTTCAGGCGGTATTCTGCGCAGCCCGGCGTGAACGGCACGGATTGTATCCAGAAGATCCTTGCGCAGCATGTTCTTGAGCAAATATCCCGAAGCCCCTGCCTTTAGGGCACGGAGCGCTTGCACATCACCCCGGTAGGTAGTCAGCACAACAAATCGCGCAGCTGGAAATTCTGACCGAATCGCTGCGATTGCATTGATCCCATTAAGCTCCGGCATCTGCAGATCCATGAGCGTCACATCAGGACGATGATGGCGAAAAAGTTCAATGGCTTCTCGTCCATTCGCCGCTTCTCCGACGAGTTCCATGTCAGGCTCACCCTCAAGCACCGCCGCAATTCCTTCGCGAAGCATCGGATGGTCATCGACAGCAAGCACCTTGATAGCTTTCGTCACAGCGTATACCTCCGTGCATGGATCGTTGTATCGATCTCGGATAATCTGGCTGGCCTGAACATCTATTTCTCAAGGATAACCAAGGAATTGTAGCCAGCTGATCTCCAAGGAGTAGATTTTCAGCGCTACTTTCGAGATTGCGCTGCCAGTAAAGACTTTTTAGTCTTTGTATGTGCAGAGACTTTTCTCGATGTTTCCTGCGGGGCTGGTTGGAGTGGCACTGATGGCGCTACGAACCTTTGTTGCCTTCGCAGTGGTGATAAATGCCGTAGACTACAGGACTCAGGGTGTCTCCCCTTGGATCGTCACAATACTGGGCGTATGCGGCGTATGCATGACCTTTGGGATATTGACACCCTATGCTGGATTGAGCATGCTGCTTGTCGAAGTATGCCTTTTACGATTAGTCGACCATGAGCTCTTTCGCCACGTTACCGCGATAGCCGGCGGCGCAATCGTTTCCGTCTTGGGGCCTGGAGCCTATTCAATCGATTCGCGAATCTTCGGCAGAAAGCTACTGGAGCTTCCACCGAAGCGATAAATCGTTATGGTTCGCGCATTCGATCTGTTACGGCGGTGCGACTTCAAAGGTGAACAGTGTGCCTTTGACTCCCTACGAAAGAGCGTTTTAATACAAGCCTTATAGGGATTTCGACAAACAGGGATGTACTGAATACTCCTTTCAGCGCTAGGTTGTTCACTCTCATGACCCCGCAAGGACCAAGAAAGGACTTATTCATGTTCACGCTCAAGACAATGCAGGCTACGATGCGGACCGATTTCTTAGGCTCCTCCGATATATCTCTTTGTAATCGGATAGTCACGGAAGTGGATGACGGCCTTCAGACATTTCTGGATGCGCGCCGGAATATCCTGAAGATCGCACGTCGCATGCTCAAAGACCCAAATCATGCGGAAGACATTGTTCAGGATGTCTGGCTGCGCTGGCAGAGCACCGATCGAAGCGTGATCTTCGATCCACCGGCCTTTCTAACGACGATGACGAAGAGGATGTGTATCAACTTAAGCCAGTCAGCGCGATCTCGACGTGAAAGCAGCGTGGGTTCGTGGCTTTCAGAACCGGTCGCTGGCGGTCGCGCTCCGGATCAGAACATCCAGCGTAAAGATGCGCTGCGAGCAGGGATACGACTTCTTTTAGAAAGTCTCCGTCCCCGAGAACAGGCAGCGTACATTCTCAAAGAAGCATTCGACTATTCTTCGCATCAAATTGCAGGAATCATGGACACCAGCGACGCTAATGTTCGGCAGATGCTTACACGAGCTCGCAAGCGGATCGCCAAAGTATATAAAAATCGGCGAATACTGGAAGAAGAGCCCGCGATCGTGAGCGAGCTGGTTACTGCCGTTGAGAATGAGGATCTGGCAGCCCTTGAAGATTTGCTATCTCCAGATGAGGAGAACCGCGTTGGCGGGACGTCGTCGATCACAGACAAAGCACGTGCGCAAATTTGCAGGAAGAAGACTCATGGCAACGCACCCGTTCCATCGGGTGAAAGACGAATCGAGCCTGTCCCGCAACCAGGCGAAGGAAGGCCTGATGAAGTATCGGTCGAGGAGGATTACACGGATCACTCTCGATGGGTGCCCGGCATTTTTTTCGGCATCATTACGGATCAATCGGGCAATCTCGTAGCGCATGATTTGTAGTTCTTGAGGGTTAACTTGCCGAAACCGTTAGCTATCTTCGGCGAAAGAATTGCAAACGCACTTGAATATTTGACTCGCTGCTGGGCTCTCGAACTGGCGCCCGCCGGGGTACGCGTGAACGGCGTTGCTGTGGGGCCAACCGAATCGGAAGCACTGACAGGCATGATGGGACTTTCCATGGAAGAAGCGGAGGCAATCAAGCAACAGGACCGACAGCAGATTCCGCTTCGACGCCGGGGCTTGCCCACGGAGATTGCTCTCTGGATCGTCTCTTTTGCTGATCCTGCGGGTGATTGGGTAACCGGCCAAGTCCTTGGGATCGATGGCGGTCTTAGCCGCACATAAAGAACGATCATACGCAAACCTGGGTGTGAAGCTGGCGGCTGAACTAAGTTCTCTTCAATAAGGCGACCTGTCATAGAATGTAATCGTCTTTTAGAAATAGCTCAGCGCCAATCGTTGTCTTATTTTTCGATCGAACTACGACATGCGAGGCCGCCCTCATTGACAGAAGAGAGCAGCAAATGGTCGAAGACGTTACCGGCGTTCTTCATTTTCTTATTCGCCTGTGGTTCTCTTTACGCAATCGACCGCGATCGCACCATCGATCAGCTTTACCACACAGGCTGGACCTATATCGAAGGTGCGCCGACACAAGTACAGGCTCTGGCCCAAAGCACAGACGGATATCTGTGGCTCGGAACTGCGACAGGGTTATTTCGCTTCGACGGAATCAAATTTGAGCTCTACAAGCCCCCCTCTGGCCAGACTTTTCGAGAGCGCAATGTAGCGTCTCTATATGCCTCACCCGATGGCGGCCTGTGGGTCGGTTATTGGTACGGGGGAGTCAGCCTTATTAAGGATGGCTCCGTGACGGAGTATGGTCCGGCGAATGGCCTTCCTTCGGCCGCCGTTTCTGCATTCGCGCGCGACCGGCATGGCTCGATCTGGATAGCGGCGGGAAGAGACGGGCTGGCGAAGTTCGACGGATCTCACTGGAAAAAGGTCGGTGCTAAATGGGGATTTGCCAGTCCTGCCAACACCGTCTTTGTTGATCGCGCTGGCGCCGTCTGGGTTGGCACACCAAATGCCGTCATGTTTCTCGCGGACGGATCGAGCCAGTTTCAAATTGCCGCACAAGGCCTCCTGCGCGTCAAAGGCTTCGCCCAATCGCCTAACGGTACGATGTGGATGGCGGAAACGGGTTATGGAGTTCGGCCGATTCCTCTTTCGCGAAAAAGCATTGGCTCCCCGCGAGCTATCCTCGTAGGCTCGCAGGCAATAACCTTCGACACGCAGGGAAGTCTCTGGATTACTACTCTTGGTAACGGGATCCGTCGAGTTCCATATCCTGATCGACTTCATGAACCGGGGATCAAAGGGCCGTCCGCATGGCAGGTTCGCGATCCTCAAGTCGAGGGGTTCACCTCGCAGAATGGTTTGACCAGCGACTATATCCATTGTGTTCTGCAGGATCGCGAGGGAAATGTATGGATTGGCACAAGCGACGGGCTTGATCGTTTTCGGCAAAGCTCGATCGTCTCTGTCACGGTTCAGCCGATTCTGACTCGCGGAGATCCTCCTATACCGTCCTTGCATTCCTTCACCACGAGTGCATTGACCGTCGCCGACGCGGACAGCCTCTGGATGGCTGGCATCGGACCCCAGGTTCTTCTGAATATCCACAATAACAACGTCGTTACACAACTTCGTGACCGGTACGTTGACTGCATGTATCGCGATCAAGGGGGCGATATTTGGTTCGCAACGCCTTGGTCTATCTTTCGACTCGGCCATAGGCGTGGGGAGGGTACCGGTTTATCTGCACCCGGAGAGGTGTACGAATATACTGCATCTGTGCCGTTAGGTAAGGGTCTTATCCTTCACCGGCTCAAGCTCCCTACAACAAATGCTATTGGGGTAAGTCTGCAGTCTCGCGTCAAAGCCATCACGCAGGACAAAGCCGGCAAGCTATGGGTCTCGATGGAGTCAGGTACCTTTCGACTGGAACGCAGTACCTGGACCCCCCTTGAAAGGCTGGGCGGTCCGCGTGGAAGTGCGACGGCCGAATTTACAGATGCTCACGGACGCATCTGGTTCGGGTTTGTTAATACCGTCGCGATGCTTGATGGAGACAAGGTCACGAAGTTCACCAGGTCCGATGGCGTACAGATTGGTACCGTGACCTCCATTCAGAGCAAGGGCAACGATATCTGGATTGGGGGAGAATTTGGCCTTGAAATTCTCAAGGGCAATCGTTTTCAACCGGTGAATCCAGCCGACGGTAGCACATTCAACGGCGTCTCCGGAATTGTTGCCCCTCCGGAAGGCGGTTTGTGGTTCTCCGAACATCGGGGAGTGGTTCATCTCCCCGAAGCCGAGGTGCAGCCGTTGTTGCATGACGGTGTGACGTTCAACAGCTTTGGCGTGCTGGATGGATTGACCGCAGAACTCCGCGGGGCGTTTGCCTCTCCATCTGCCACGCTAACGTCCGATGGACGTATCTGGTTTGCCACAACAAAAGGGGTTGCCTGGATTAATCCGAAGCGCGTGGTTCGGAATACCGTGCCTCCCTCAATCTCCATCGAATCCGTGATTACAGACGGTACGAAGCACCGTGCCGATGGCCTCCTGCAGTTGCCGCCTCGTACAAAAAATCTGAAGATAAGCTACACGGCAACCAGTCTTACCATTCCGGAGAGAGTTCGCTTTCGTTACAAGTTAGAAGGTCAGGATACGGAATGGCAGGACGCAGGATCAAGTCGCGAGGCCTCCTACACGAACCTCGATCCCGCTTCATATCGCTTTCGTGTCATCGCATGCAATAACGATGGCGTCTGGAATGAGATTGGAGCGACTCTGAATTTCGTCGTCCTGCCGGCCTTCTACCAGACGCCATGGTTCAAACTTCTCTGCATCCTTGCTTTTCTGGGTTGTCTTTGGTTGCTCTATTTGCTTCGTCTGAGACAGGTGACGTCGAACGTTCAGGCGCGGCTGAGCGTTCGAATGGAAGAGCGCGTTCACATTGCGCGGGAACTGCATGACACCCTGCTTCAGGGATTCCAAGGCCTTGTCCTTCGATTTGATGCAGCGATGAAGACAATTCCTAAAGATCATCCTTCGCGCAATCTGATGGAAGCGGTGCTCGATCGCGCAGACGTTGTTCTGCTTGAGGGGAGAGAAAGCGTTCGCAACCTGCGACAGGATGACATCTCGGCGACTGAATTGCTCGACAAACTCACTCACCGCGGAGAGGAATTGAGGCAAACCAATCCGATCCGCTTTCGTGTCAGCTTGATCGGCAGCCCGGAACGTCTCGATCCAACAGTGGGAGAAGAGGCCTACAGAATAGGCAGCGAGGCATTGGCGAATGCCTTTCTACACTCCGGATCTTCAGAGATCGAGCTCGAAATCACATACGATCGTGACCATCTGCGGCTGAGAATCCGTGATAACGGTTTGGGCATCTCACAGGCTGTGCTGCACCGCGGCAAGGATGGTCACTGGGGACTCGTGGGCATGCGTGAGCGCGCCCAAAAGATCGGCGGACAACTAAAGATATGGAGTCATGAAAACGCTGGGACGGAGGTTGAACTGGCAATTCCTGTTGCGATTGCTTATCCGTCCGGTCATCAGCGATCCGCCCGGCGATGGCTCAAACGCTTTTGGGGTTGATGCCGACATTCGTGGCGTTAGCTTCTCGATAGCCACCCGAAGGAAGCTGTGTCAGCAGATTTAAATATTCCCTGCTGCCAGCAACTCGAAATACGCGGCTGTGCGGCTTCGGCGAGATGATGACATTAGAGCTATTTCCTCTCAGGAGTAGCTTCCTTTGTTTGTCATTCCTGAAGGGAATCCGCGTTTTGCTTCCATCGGCAAGACTGCATCCGGAGGGAGAACCGACTTAGGCGCGGCGCGAGCGGAGTTGCTGCGGCAGGGTTGAGCCGGTGAGCTTGAGCAGCGCCAGGACGGGGACGGCCCAGGCGATGGTGGCGACGGCGATGGTGGCGAGATCGCCGAGATGGCCGTGGGGAATGGGGATGAAGCGCACGCAGGCGTAGGCTCCGGCAAACCCGCCGCACGCGGCGAGCAGGGAGCGGGCAAGCTCGCCGCCTTCGAGTCCCGAGATGCGCACCAGCCGGTTGCGGTTGAGCAGGAAGGCCAGCGTCAACGTGTGCGCGAGAATGCCGACGTCCGAGGCGGCGGCCAGACCGGCGATGCCCATGCCGTGGAAGAGAGCGCGGTAGATGGGGATGGAGACGAGCGTGATGACGGTGCCCGCGACGGCGGGCGTCATGGTGTTGCCGGCGGCGTAGAAGGCGCGGGCGTAGATGGACTGCGCGGCCCAGAGCGCAAGCGAGACGGCGAGGATGACGAAGTAGTGCGCGGTCTCGGCGGCGTCGGTGAGGTTGAAGTGTCCGCCGCGGAAGAGGAGATCGACGAGAGGCAGCGCCAGCGCCATCATCCACGCGCCGACCAGAAGCGAGACGGCGATGATGCGGGTGACGGAGCGGTTGACGGCGGCGGCGAAGTCGGCCCGCCGGTTCTGGCTAAAGAGGGCGGCGAAGAAGGGCAGCGACGCCGCGCCCGCGGCCTGGCCGAGCATGCCGAGCGGCGCGGCGAAGAGCGTCTTGGCGTAGTTGAGATGCGAGATGCCGCCGGTGGAGTGCGAGGCGAAGAAGCTGAGGATCCACTTGTCGGCGGTGACCAGAGAGAAGCCGACCATGAGCGGAACAGAGAGATGGAGCCACTCGCGGAAGGCGGGGTGGCGGAGATTGAGGATGGGGCGGTAGCGGAAGCCGAGCCGCCGGGCGCCGATGAAGTTCAGCGCGAAGGGCCCGAAGGCGACGCCGCCGAGCACGCCGATGGCGAGCGAGTAGATGCCGAAGCGGCGATGCAGAAAAACTCCGCCGAGGATGATGCCAAGGTTATAGAGAAGCGGCGTGAAGGCCTGATAGAGGAAGATCTTGCGCACCAGCAGCTTCGAGGCGAAGACTCCGCCGGCGAAGAAGAAGAGCGGCGCGGGCAGCAGAAGGCGCGTGAGCGAGGTGGTGAGCGCGGCCTGGCCGGGATCGAAGCCGGGGAACTTGTAGCGCGTGTAGATGGGCGCGAGGAACTCGCCGAGCAGGATGGCCGTGCCCAGAACGACGAGCATGGCGTTGAGCACGATGGAGAGCGCGCGGTCGGCGCCCTCTTCGTCGCCGGCCTCGCGGTAACGGCTGAGCATGGTGATGAGAGCGATGGAGGCGACGCCGCCGACCAGGAAGTAGCTGATCATGTCGGGCATCTCGAAGGCGGCGTTGTAAGCGTCAGTGAGGCGGCCCGCGCCGAAGATGTAGGCGATGTACTTGGACCGCACCAGGCCCATGCCTCCGGAGAGCAGGGACGAGGCCATCAGCAGCAGCGTCGCCGAGAAGGCGGTGTGGGCGTGCGACGGGCGCAGCCACTGAAAGCGGCCGCGCGTGGGCGCGAGGGCTTCGGGGGTAGGCAGCGGATTGGGATCTTCAGGGGATGGCAATGGGTCGCGGGTTCCGTGGATTGCGTTGAGTTGATTCTATCGGGTGCGCGGCGGCGGGAGGCTTATGCTGGTGGGGTGGCTGGGATGGTTCGCCTGTATGCGTGGCGACCTGCGAAGCGAGGGACAGGAAGCGTGGAGAATTTTCGGTTGAAGGTATTTCGCGCGGTGGCCGCGGAGATGAGCTTTCGCAAGGCGGCGGAGGCGCTCAACCTGAGCCAGCCCGCGGTGAGCCAGCAGGTTCGCTCGCTCGAAGAGGAGGCGGGGGTTCGGCTGTTCGACCGCGGCAGCAGCGATGGGCACGGCAGCCAGATCGCGTTGACCGAGGCCGGCCGCGTTCTGCTGGGCTATGCGACGACGGCGGCGGAGACGATGGAGGCGGCGCGGCGGTCGCTGGCGGCGCT
The DNA here is from genome assembly GCA_001897435.1 of Acidobacteriales bacterium 59-55. GTDB lineage: Bacteria > Acidobacteriota > Terriglobia > Terriglobales > Acidobacteriaceae > Edaphobacter. The sequence continues at coordinate 813,775 of MKSV01000003.1, forward strand.
CGACGACGAGGTGAGCGGCGAACTGCGGCTCGGCGCTTCGACGACAGTGGCGCAGTATGTGCTGCCGCGAATCCTGGGGGCGTTTCTGCGGCAGTATCCGCAGGTGCATCTGTCAATGGTGAGCGGCAATACCGAGCGCATCGCCGAAGCGGTGGCGGAGCAGCGCGTTGCGCTGGGGATCATCGAAGGACCGGCGATGCGGCGCGATGTGAAGACGGAACGGATGATCGAGGACGAGATGGTGCTGATCGTTGCGCCGGGGCACGCGTGGGCGCGTCTGGGCTCGGGTGCGCGTTCGGCAAAGCTCGCTGCAGCGGAGCTGACCACGGCGCCGATGCTGATGCGGGAGCGCGGTTCGGGGTCGCGGCGGGTGGTGGAGCGCGCGCTGAAGAAGGCGGGGATTCCGCTGCGCTCGCTGCGGGTGGCGATGGAGCTGGATTCGACCGAGGCGATCATCTCGGGGGTGGAGGCGGAGCTGGGCGTGGGCTTCGTCTCGCGCTGCGCGATCGGCAAGGCGCTGCGGCTGGGGACGGTGCGGACGGTGCCAGTGCGGGGACTGGAGATCGTGCGCGACTTCAGCTTCATCCGGCCGGCGGGCGCGGAGGCGGCGGGAGCGGCGGCCGCGTTTCAGCGGTTTGCCATGGGCAGCGCGGGCGCGTAGCGGGGACGGCATACCCCAGGGGCTGAAGCCCCTTTTTTGTGGCGTGGGTTGAGAGGCCAAGGCTGAAGCCTTGGCGTACCTAGAAGCAAAGGTAACGACAAATGCACAAATAATCGCTGTTGAGGTGATGGAGGTGATAAGTAAAAGTTATCGGATATTCAAAAGTACGTCTCGACGCGGCGTGGAGCGGCGGCCATGCTGGAAGACATGGTACGCAACCTCTTCTATCTCGGAATCATCGTTTCGGCGAGCGGTCTGATCGGGCCGCCGTTCGCCCTGGCAGCGGGTCTGGCGTTCGGCCTGACCACGGTGCATGGTTTTCATACCGAGAGCCGGCAGCTCTCCAAACTCCTGTTGCAGGCGGCGGTGGTCTGCCTGGGCTTTGGGATGAACCTGAAGGAAGTGGTCCACGCGGGCCGCTCGGGATTTATGTACACCGCGATCAGCATCACGTTTGTGCTGAGCCTGGGGCTGCTGCTGGGAAAGATGCTGCGGGTGGAGAAGACGCAGTCGTTTCTGATCGCCATCGGCACGGCGATCTGCGGCGGCAGCGCGATTGCCGCGATGGGGCCGGTGCTGGACGCGGACGAAGAGGAGATGGGCGTTTCGCTGGGAACCGTGTTTGTGCTGAACTCGGTGGCGCTGCTGCTGTTTCCCCTCGTCGGGTGGGACCTGCACCTCTCGCAGACGCAGTTCGGCCTGTGGGCGGCGCTGGCGATTCACGACACCAGCTCGGTGGTGGGCGCGGGAGCGAAGTATGGCGCTACGGCGCTGGCGGTGGGCACGACAGTGAAGCTGGCGCGGGCATTGTGGATCGTTCCGCTGGCGATTGCGACGGCGACGGTGAGGAAGAACAAGGCGAAGATCTACTGGCCGTGGTTCATTCTTTACTTCTGCGGCGCGGCGGTGCTGGCGAGCTACGTTCCGCGCTACCTGCCGCAGACGGAGGCGATCTTCGCCTCTCTCAACCGGCTGGGAAAATCAGGGTTGACGGTGGTGCTGTTTCTGATCGGGACGGGCATCACGCGGAGCACGCTGCGCGAGGTCGGCATCAGGCCGATGATTCAGGGAGTGACGCTGTGGATTGTGGTGGCCACGCTCTCGCTCTGCGCCATTCACGCGGGATGGATTGCGCTCTGACTTCAGGAGAGGTCGAAGAGTTTTGGCGGAGACGGGCGCGGTGTGTGCGATCATGTCGCGGGCGAACTCGCGGGCTACAAAAGCAGGCTGCAGCCGCTCATGCCGGGCCGGCGAGCGGTCGACAAGGAGCGAGCTTTCTTTGCCATCTTCTCCACGATGGCCGGAGCCATTGAAATCGCCCGCATGCTGCCGGAGCCCGCGATGCGCGAGAAAGTGCTGGCGACCGCAAGAGATCTTCTCCTGCGCAGCTTTTGATCAGACTGGATGTCGCAGCTCTGTCACCGAGCGGCGGGGCGAGCGGCGCCGCTACGTCCACCCAACGCTCCGGGCGGCAGCGATCCTCCTTCAGCCAGGATCTTCATGTTGTCGAGCATCTTGCTGAAGCGCGTGCGCCGGTTGTCGATGTCCTTCTCGCGCGCGGCATCGTCGGCGAGGTTGCTGTTGTCGAACACCAGGGTATAGTTCAGGCGCGTCGTCTTGTTTGTGAGAGCGACCGCCTCAAGCGTGCCGTGATACAGGTTGTACGTCACGCCCTCGCGAACCGGCTGGGTATAGGTGTAGCTGTATCTTGTCTTTCCTACCAGCACCTCGTGCCCGATGGAGCGCACCGTGCCCAGGCCGCCGTCGCCGGAGAGGAGGGTGCAGTTCGGGAAACCCCACTCGCCGATGTCGCAGTATTTGCCGACGCGGGCCCACACCGCGTCGACCGGCGCATTGACGGTGACGTTCATCGGCAGAGCGACGTAGTGGGGATGCGGAGTCTGCAACTGATCGGGCGCGGGACTCGGCGGCTGCACGGCCTCCTTCGCCGAGAGCGATAGCTTTCCGCCTTCGCCCAGTGTCTTCATATTCTGCATAAACGCGCCGAATCGCTTTCTGCGGGCGGCGATTTCGGCGTCGCGCGCGGCATCGTCGGCGAGCATGCTGTTGTCGTAGAAGAAGCTGTAGACCAGGCGCGAGGTCTTGGAGCTGACGGGCACCACTTCCAGCGTGCCGTGATAGAGGTTGTACTTCACGTCCTTGCGCACGGGCTGGGTGTAGGTATAGCTGTGGGCGGTTTCGCCGACCAGCACTTCGTTCACGATGTTCCGCACCGACGCGTACCCGCCGTCGCCGGCAAGCAGTTTGCAATCGGGAAATGCCCATTTGCTGATGTCGCAGTATTTGCCCACGCGCGCCCAAACCGTGCCGGCGGGGGCGTTGACGTCCTGGGTCAACTCAAAGCTCACATAATGCGGATTGGGCACCTGTAGCGGAGCAGGGGCGCGGCGCGGCGCAGGCGTGGGAGCAGTAGCCGGCTGCTGGGCAATCGAGACGGCAGAGAATGCTGCCAGAAACAAAACGGCTATCGGATGCATGTAAATCTCCTGGGAAGACTGCCCGCTTGGATGGGAAATTCGGCCGACGCTGATTGAACGCTTTTCGGCCCAATTCATCTTCGCCTCAAATCATCCTTTTCGGCAACTTGTGTGGGTGGGTAACGAGAAGGCGCTTCTCGGAGTCGTCGGGTTCACTCTCCACAAAATGACTTAGAGGTACCAATCCCTTCCAAAGGGATTGAGCAATCCCGCTAGTCTGCTCGAACATCTTAAACTTTGCGATAGCTGTAGTTGTCGCCGCTGCTGCGGTACGCTGACGACGCATCGTTTATCGCTGAACTATGCGCGCGTCACTGTTCTCCTGCCCAAACAGAAAAGGAGTAGACCAACAAGCAAAATGCCTAACAATGCTTCGGTACCTGCAAACAAACGAAACTTCCCATGTGGAATAATGTCGCCATAGCCAACTGTGGTGAACGTGATCATGCTGAAATATAGGGCATCTATAAAATTTTGGGTTGGGCCATCCGGCATATCGTAGAGCAAGGAAAACAAAAGGATAACGCCGACGGAACTTGCTATTACCCGCATGGGTCGTTCACCCCATCCAGTTGTGAGCATAAAGACTAGAGATCGAGCCCACGCAAAAAAGGCGTAAAGCCACTCGACGTAGAGAGGCCCCTGTGGTTCGATGAAGTCTGGCGAAATCTGCGAGATGAGGCGCAGATCTTTCAGACGCCTAATACTAAGTCGTTGACGAAGCATCCTATGCCGGAGCTTGCTAGCTCGAAAGGCCGCCCAGCTAGCATCATCAAATAAGCCACGGGATGAGAAGTAGCGAGTCAATTCGAGGTACATGGCTTCTGCATGTTCTGGATCCTGCTCCAACATGCGATCTATCCTCCAGAAGAAAACAGTCGCTTCTCTAAAGTTAGAACGCCGTAAGCCCTTACATTCACTCAGAGTGTTATTGCGGAGTTTAACATTGAACATCCGTGCTCGAGTAAAGTTGGCATCAGCTAACCTGCAGTCGCTGAGTTTCGCACTTACTAGGTTTGCGCGGGCAAGAGACGCGCCTGATAGGTCACAATAGCTCAGCGATGCCTTGTTTAAGTTCGCTCCCTGGAGAAGCGCATTTGAAAGATTCGGGCCCGGCTTGACATAGTTCCCTCCTAAATTGACATTTGGCAGAATCACGTTTTCGAGTGAGTTGCCCGCTTTTACTTCAGCTTCCAATGTTCGAACGAGCGTCGTTCCCTGTCCAAAGTAAGCCTCAATATTCTGAGAGTTGGTCTTACCTTCGACCGGGGAGTGCCAGAAACAGTATTCCGTATCGCAGTACTTCCGACGCCCACATCGAGCCTCACCTCTCTTTGTGAGCGGCATAAGCATCGAGCATCCCGAGGTCTCGTGGTCTGAGTCGATCGTGATGCCAGCCTCCACATTCAACACTGCTCGGATCGCTAAATCTGAAAGATTATCCATGGCGCTACGATACAACCACCTATTTTTGATAAACGTTCTTTTCTTTATCCAACTCTAAAAATCTGCATCTCTGATTCTCAAATACCACCTGACAGCAACCCCGCTGAATCGTGCGCAGCTTCGACGCAAGCCGCTTAAGTCAGCGCCAGATACTCGTGCGTTAGCCGCACCACCATCGATCCCTCGCCCACTGCCGAGGCCACACGGTTCATCGCGCCCGCGCGCAGGTCGCCCGCGGCGAAGACACCGGGCACGCTGGTCTCGAGCGGCAGCGGCTCGCGCTGCTCCTTCCATGTGCGCGCGTAGCCTTCGGCGGCCATCAGGTCGCGGCCGGTCAGAACGAATCCCTTGTCGTCGCGCAGTACGTTCGACGGCAGCCAGTCGCTGCACGGTCGCGTGCCGATAAACACGAACAGCGCGTCGATCTCCTCTATCCGGCATGATCCGCCACGCGATCCCGCGAGCGCCCCGTCCACCAACGACGCCAGCTCCACCCGCTCCACTCGGCCCTCGCCTTCTACCCGCGTAATCTCCGTCAATGGACGCACACGGATGTTCGGCGTCTTCTCGATCTGTTCGATCAGGTAGCGCGACATCGAGCAGTCGAGCGACTCGCGCCGAACGACGATCTGCACCTCTTTCGCATAGCGCGCCAGGTAGATCGCGCCCTGCCCCGCCGAGTTGCCGCCGCCCACCACGATCACGCGCCGGTCGCGCACCGCCGACGCCTCCGTGGCCGCCGCGCCGTAGTACACGCCCGCGCCGGTATGCTCCTTGATGCCCGCCGCTAGATGCTCGCGGTAGAACATGCCCGTCGTCGCCAGCATCGCGCGGGTGACGATCTCGCGGCCATCGGCCAGCGCCAGCCGCTTGTATCCGCCGTCGATCGCGACGCCGGTCACCTCAAGCGGCGCCAGAAACTCCGCGCCCAGCCGCTGCGCCTGCATCATGGCGCGTCGCGTCAGCTCGCTGCCGCTCACACCCGTTGGAAATCCGAGATAGTTCTCGATGCGGGAGCTGGTGCCCGCCTGCCCGCCCGGCGCATGGCGGTCGAGCAGCAGCGTTCGCAGACCCTCCGACGCGCCGTAGACCGCCGCCGCCAATCCTGCCGGACCCGCGCCGACGATCACCAGGTCGTAAACCTCGAAGGCCGCAGAGAGCGGGCTGACCAGCCGCTCGGCCACCTGCCGCGGCGCCGGATTGCGCATCACCGGCGATCCATCGTCGAAGAACAGCGCCGGCAGCTCATCTTCGCAGACGCACGCCGCATCGAGTAGAGCGCGCGCGTCCGCGTCCCGCGCCACGTCGAGCCAGCGATAGGGAATCAGGTTGCCCGCGAGAAAATCCTTGATCGCGTGCGACTCGGGCGACCACTGGTGGCCGACCAGCCGCAGCCCCTTCGCCTCCGGCAGAGACTCGGCCTGCCAGGCGTCCAGCAGATCGTCGATCACCGGGAACAGGCACTCCTCGGGCGGGTCCCAGGGCTTCGAGAGATAGTGGTCGAGATGCGCGTCGTTGATCGCCCGCACCGCCGCCTGAATGTCCGAGTACGCCGTCAGCAGCACGCGCCGCGCCAGCGGATACACCTCGCGCGACCGCGCCAGCACCTCGCTGCCCGGCATCCCCGGCATGCGCTGATCGCTGATGACCATGGCCAGCGCATCGCCGCGGCCCTTCAGCTCGCGCGCCGCCGTCAGCGCCTCTTCGCCCGAGGTCGCGCTGATGATCGTGTAACTCTCCCGATAGCGCGAGCGCAGGTCGCGGCGAACCGCCGCCAGCACCTGCGGGTCGTCGTCCACGATCAGAAGCACAGGCTTGTTCATTGCGCCCCGCCCGGCTCGTCCTCGATGACCAGCGGCAGCGTGACGCGAAACTCCGTCCGCCCCGGCTCCGTCTCCACCGCGATTTCGCCGTCGTTGTGCTGCACCAAGCGGCGAACGATGTCGAGGCCCAGCCCCGTGCCCTGCCCCATCGGCTTGGTGGTAAAGAACGGATCGAACATGCGCGCGCGAACCTCCGCCGGAATCCCCGGCCCGTTGTCGACGATGCGCACCACCACGCGATCCTGCTCGCGGCTCGCCAGCACCTCCACCCGGCCAGCGGCGATGACCGCGACGGCGGCAACTGCGTCGAGCGCATTGTCGATCAGGTTCGCCCACACCTGATTCAGTTCGCCAGCCAGTCCCAGCGCCCGGGGCAGCCCCGGCTCCACGCGCAGCGCCACCGCGACCGACTTCCCCCGCGCCTTCGCGCCCAGCACGGCGATGGTGTTGCTCAGGCTCCGGCCCAGGTCCACCGGCGCGGCAGCCTTCGCCTGGTCCATGTGCGTAAAGCCCTTGATGGCGGCCACCAGCCCGGAGATGCGCGTCGCCGCCTCCTGAATCTCCGCCGCAAGATCCCGCACCGCGCAACCCGCCGCCGCCCAGCGCAGCACCGCATCAAGCGCCGGTCCGCTCACGGCTTCGGCCAGCGCGTCGAGCGCCGCGAAGGTAACCTTGGTCTCGGCGAGCGCTTCGGCGCTCGCGACATCCAGCCCGTGATCCGACAGCCAGTCGGCGATTGCGTCCTCCCGGTCGGCCTGCTCGATCGGCGACAGCACACCCTGCGCCTGCTTCGACAGGCAGGCCGTGCGAACCGCGTCAACCGCGGCCAGTTGTTCGTCCGTCAGCCGGGCCGCGCCCAGCGCCCGCGTCGCCTGCTCGGTCTCCTGCAGCCGGCTCTCCATCAGCGCGGCGCCGCGTTCAATCGCGGACGCGGGATTGTTCAACTCGTGGGCCAGCCCCGCCGAAAGTTTTCCCAGCGAGACCATCTTCTCGTCGTGCAGATCGCTCGAGGTAAACGCGCGCGCGCGGTCGACCATAGTATGCACCAGCAGCGATGTAATCGCGTGGCACTCGCGGATCATCTCCGGCATCCGGTCGCGACTGACGGCCAGGACCGTCGACGGCTCCTGCGCCACCGAATCGGCCGGCGGACTCACCAGCCGCGAGTACGGCAGCAGCCCGGCGATCTCGCCCCCGCGCCACTCCATCATCTTGTGCCGCCCGGCGCCGCGGTCGACGAAGATCGCGATGTGCCCCGACAGCACGATGAACATGCCTTCGACGGTAGCGCCCTTCGAGCTGAGCACGTCGCCCGCCGCCAGGTGCCGAACCGAGCCATGCGCGGCCAGCCACGCCAGCTCCTCGCGCGGCGCCCCGCTCAGCGTCTTATGCTCCGCCAGTCGATCGACGATCTCCGTTTCCGTCATCCGGTCATCTTTTCTTTGTGCTCCGTCGACCAGACTACCAGAGAGAATACGCGCGGATTGAGCACGCCGGTTACCGCCCGCAGCCTAATTAACAGTGCGCTCTACTTGCTGCGGCGCAAGCGAAGCGGGAGTGGAGAGACACCTGCATTCGCTGTTGCGGTTGCCGTTGCTCTTTTGCCTCTGGGTACGCCAGGGGCCTCAGCCTTGGCCTCTTAACCCTCGCCCAAAACAGCCCTTATCCCCGGAATCCGGCCAAAATGAACCAAAAACCATACAAAACCGAGAAAAACCTGAAAAAACCTGTGGAAACCGAACAAATCGTATTGACAAAGCTTGCGGAAAGGCTGAAGGTGAATTGCGGTACGGTTCTCCGCACCCGCATGAACATTGATGATCGCGCATCTTCCAACGATGTTTTCTCATCGGTCGACAGGCGGGCAAGGCGAGCGGCCCGAAGTTTATTTTGAACCATAGAAGGAGTAATACATGGCAAAGGGAATGACAAAGACAGCACTGGTTCGCCACATGGCGGAGAAGCTCGAGATCACCAACAAGCAGGCAGCAGCCGGCCTCGAACTGCTGGCCGAGACCGCGGTCAAGGAGACCAAGAAGAACGGCGAGTTCACCATTCCCGGCATCGGCAAGCTGGTAAAGGCAGAGCGCAAGGCGCGCCTCGGCCGCAACCCCCAGACCGGCGAGACCATCAAGATCAAGGCCAAGACCGTGGTCAAGTTCCGCGTGGCCAAGGTGGCGAAGGACACCATCGCTCCCGCCAAGAAGTAGCTCTCACCACGCCCCGCGCGCAAACAGAAGCCCGCAGCGCCCCGGCCCGTCGACTCCTTCGACTCAAGCCAGGCGCAGCGGGCTTTTTTCTTCGTCACGCAGCCCCGCCACAAAACACACCCTCTCGCCCCTTCGACGAAGGGCACGCCTTCCTGGCCCAACCGCATTGACCTAAACGCACATCATCTCGACCCAGCCCGCAGCACCGCAGAAGCACATCATCTCGATCCAGCCCGCAGCACCGCAGAAGCACATCATCTCAATCCAGCCCGCAGCATCTCAGAAGCACGTCATCTCGACCGGAGCGAAGCGCAGTGGAGAGACTCCTGTATTTCGCTCTTGTCGTTGTCGTTGTCGTTGCCGTTGTCGTTGTCGTTGTTCTTGCCGTTGCCGTTGTCGTTGTTCTTGCTGTTGCCGTTGTTCTTGCTGTTGTCGTTGCCGTTGCTTCTGGGTACGCCAAGGCTTCAGCCTTGGCCCTCTATCTCCCGCCACAAAAAGGGGCTTCAGCCCCTGGGGTATACCGGAGCGGCTCCGCACAAATTCAAAAGCTGAAGTCCTATTGGCTCAATCGCCCGCTGTCGTCGTCGCCGGCAGCAGAGCCCGCGCCACCAGCGCCAGCCCCACCGACACCACCACGCCCTGCGTAATCAGAAAAGCGTTGTACCGCCACCCCACGGCGATAAACGCAACCGCCACGCCCCACATATACGTCTCGCCCAGAAACGCCGCTCCCCACGCAGGCACAGCCGTTGACACCGCCACCCGCGCCCGCAGCGACGGCAGCAGCCGCGGCACGCGCGCGCAGTACGCGCGATACGCCTCACCCTGCCTGCCCGTCAGAAACGCCTCTTCGCCCAGGATCAGCCGAAGCTGAAAGACGGCCATCGTCAGGATCATGAAGATCGCCCCGCTCGGCGGCATCAGCAGAGCCAACGCCAGCACATGAATCATGGTGCCGAGATACAGCGGATTGCGCACGTAGCGATACGGTCCCGCCGCCACCACGCTGCCGCCCTGAAACGTATGCGCCTTCGCGACGTACGCGCCCAGGTACGCCGTGCCCCAGGTGCGCAGCGCCGCCGCCGCGACGGCCAGCGCGATCCCCACGCCGAGCACAAGATTGAATGACGTCGCAATGCCGATTGCGCCCGGCTTAATCATCGATAGATGTGCCGACAGCGTTCCCCACACATGGGCGTTCGGCCCTGCCGGGTCGACATGCAGCCAACGGTTCCACGGAGTCGTAAACCCCAGCACGATGAGGACGAAGTGAATGAGGAAGCGAAACCGGAACTCGAACGCTGTGGCTTTCATGGTCTCCGCAATGCGCGGCAATCCCTTTCTCGACTACTTAGAAAATCTTATCTGACATCATTCCAATCGAAGCCGCATAGCCGCCCCAGATCACCCCATAGCCGCTATCGCGCCTGATATCGCTTAATCACATCGGCCATCGAGACCGCTCCTTCGAGCGCTCCCCGGCTTGCGCGATTGGTGATCGGAAGCAGCGGCCATCGCTTGAAGTACGACAGCGTATCGGCCAGCAGAAGGTCGGGGAACAGTACCGGCGTCCGTTCCTTGCCCAGCCGCTCCTCGAGCCACCGCGACGAGTCCGCCTCGCTCACATTGGCGAAGATGTCCTCAAGCTCCTTGTGCGTCGCCGCATACCACAGCCCATCGCTGCAATGGATCAGCAGCACGGAGCCATCCTTCATCCCCTGGTACTGTCTCACCGCCTTCATCGTCTTCGCGACCGCATCCGTGCCTTCGAGCACGGGCACGATCACCCGCTGCATCGCGTCTTCGATGTGCAGCTCGCTCTCCTCGCGCTGCTCCTCCATCGACGGAAGGTAAAGCCCGTCCTGAATCGTCAGCATCTCGAAGACCGGCACCGGCTGGAAGGTGCGCGAGATGACGTACGCAATCGCGTTGGCCAGGATCACCGGAACGATGATCGAGTAGTTCCCGCTGACCTCCAGCACCATGAACACCGATGTCAGCGGCGCGCGCAGAAACGCCGCGAACAGCACCCCCATCCCCACCAGAGCATACGACCCCAGCGACCCGGTCAGGTGCAGTTGCGGAAAGTAGAGTTTCTCGAAGGCGCCGATGGAAGCGCCCAGCATCGCGCCGATAAACAGCGTTGGAGCGAACATTCCGCCTGGCGTCCCGGTCGAGAACGAGAGCGTCGTCGCGATGATCTTGAAGATCGCCAGCGCCAGCAAAATCTTCCACGCGAACTGCGCGTGCATGGCCTGGTCGATGGCCTCATAGCCGGCGCCCATCACCTGCGGCAGACCGAAGTATCCGATGCCGCCGACCAGCAGGCCCGCGAGACCCGGCTGCAACATCTGTTTCCACGCCGACTGTCGGCGCAGCCGCGGCCTCAGGTAGCCGATCGCCTTGGCGAAGATCAGCGAAGCGATGCCGCCGAAGACGCCGAGCACGGTGTACGCCAGCAGCTCGCGCGAGTCGAATGTCACCGTCGGGATGCGGAACATCGGCTGCGATCCCCAGAACCATCGCGCCACCACCACGCTCGACACCGCGCCCAGAACGATCGACCCCAGCACGGAGGCGTTCCAGCGCCCGATCACCTCTTCGATGACGAACAGGATCGCCGAGATCGGCGCATTGAACGCCGCCGCCAGGCCCGCCGCCGCGCCCACCGGCGCGAACAGCCGCAGCCGCTCACGCGACAGCCCCATCTTCCGGCTGATCAGCGACGCCACCCCCGCGCCGATCTGCAGCGCCGGGTCTTCCGGCCCCAGGGAGTGCCCGCTGCCGATCGCCAGCGCCGACAGCATGAACTTGCCGATGACGGTGCGAAACGAGATATAGCCGTTGTTGATATAGAGCGCAGCCTTGGTCTGGTTGACGCCGCTGCCGCGTACCTTGGGAAAGACATACCGCGTCAGCACCGCGATCACCACGCCGGCAACCGCCGGAACGATGAACAGCCGCGGCTGGCCCGGATTCGGAGCCGATCCCAGGAGCAGCACATTCAGCCACTCGATCGCCATCCGGAATGAGACCGCGAGCAGTCCCGAGATAATGCCGATCACGATCGACAGCAGCAGGAACAGCCGCTCCTCCCGCTCCGGCGCAATCGCCGCCGTCTGGTCGATGGAGGTCGAAGCCGTCGCTCGCGGCGCGGGCTCTCGTTCGGTCATGTAATTCGCTTCCATCCGCCCCTATCGCTCCACCGTATCCGGAGACTTCGCCAGCAGCAGCAGAAGCGCGTCGTCGCCCCCGGGCGCTCCGCAGATCCGGCTGGTCTGTACTTCGGTGTCATAGATCAACTGCACCGCCGTATCCTGCCGCGCGGCGCTCTGTAACAGCTTCGCTCGACTGTGGTCCACATCGTCGCTCGCCCATCTCGCGTTCAGCTCCTCAAGCCCCGGCGGCAGCTTGTCGGTCGTGCCGAAGGTGGCGGCGCAGCTCGAAAACCGCTTCTTTGCAATACTGAGATCCATCAGGATGCGCGAGACGCGCTCGCTCGACCGCAACTTGCCCGACGGCCGCAGCTCCAGAATCCGCCTCGAATTCCTAAGCATCGTCTCCAACTCTCCCGGCCGCGCCTGGTCCTTCTCGAGCGGCGACGCCTGGGCCTCCAGCGCCCGCTCCAGCAGAGAGTGTGCCGAGGCAAAGTTTCCCAGCCGGTACGCCGCCCGCCCCGCGCCCTCCAGCGCCGCCTCGTCCTTCGGATCGTCCTTGAGAACTTTGTTGTAGAAGGTAAACCCGTCGGCCATGTCGCCCGTCTCGACCAGCAGATCGGCCAGCGTCCGGTTCAGCTTCGGATCGCCCGGAGAGTTGCCCGCGGCGATCAGCAGTTCGATGCGCGCCGCGTTCATCTCGTTCTGCGCGATCAGATAGCGCGCCAGCTCCAGCCGCACCTCGCGCCGCCGCACCACGCCGTCGCCCTCCCAGGTGCCGTAGATCGAAGCCCGGTAGTACTTCACCGCGTTTTGCGGATCGTTCTTCTTCGCCGACAGCCGCGCCAGCTCCAGGTTAATGAAGCCGTCGCCCGGCTGCGCCATCCACAAGTTCATGAAGTAGTTGGACGCCGCGTCGGTTCGCCCCGCGGTCTCGAGCGCCTGCGCCAGCAGCAATTCATAGGAGCGCGTACCCGGCGCGTACGACAGCCCTGTCCGCAGGGCGACAATCGCCTGCTCCGGCTTGCCCGCGTTCAGGGCGTCCCGGCCCCGGCCGGACCAGCGCACAGCCAGCTCCGCACGGTGCGAGCTGAACGAGCGAAACAAAAAGAGCGTAACCAGAAAAAGCGTGCCGGTGATGAGCGCCAGAACAAGGAACGTCAGCGAGTCCCGAAGAAACAGCCGCCGTCTTGCGAGCGAAACCTCGGTTCTACTCATAGTCGCAAGTCATCCCAGGATGCATGTCGATGGTACAACCTCTTTCTATCTGTCATGTGGATTGCGATGCCGTCGTTAATCCAAGCTCTCTTAGAGCTATTCTCTCTCTCGTGTAGCGTCCGTTGTTTGTCATTCCCGAAGGGAATCCGCGTTTCGACCGAATCACCAGATACTACATCTGGAGGAGAACCGCTCTTAATTGTATTGACAGGACCGCCGGAAGGCGGCGGGAATCGCGTTCAAGGCAAAACCTCTTCCGATTAAATCTGCAAAAAGATGCAGCATCAAGCCCGGATAACGTCAAATCCGCTTGTCAATTCAGATAGAACGATTGGCGTTTGAATTGCTCTATAAGGCACGCCGCACGTTGGCCCGGCCCATTCTTTCAGTTTGCAGCCAAGCAGCGAACGTAATGGTGAAGTGACCCAGGGCTCCCGATCTCAAGTTCACCACTGCGCAGCACAGCGCAGGACAGCGCAGGACAATCTTGATACGCAAGTACGGGAACGACGGACTTATGTATCAACTGGGTTTTGAAGGACGCGGCTGCAACGCTCCGCGCGTGTGTTATTGAGTCTACCTTGGCCTTTGTCTGACTTGGCCGATCTTCCCTTCTATCCAGCTCAGGTCTCGCTTTGATGAAATACGCGGCCTTCCGTCCGCGAATCCCCCTCCGCGGGGGCGCAACGAAGCTGCGTCCAACAGGCCCGCGCGCAATCGATTGCGGCTGCGCACACGGTCGCGCTCGTCCCAACACGCCCATGGAGGCAGCAAATGAACAGACTTATCTGCACCTTGATTACGGCTTCGGTATTTACTGCCGGCGCAGCATACGGCCAGGCGAAACATCAGACCGCGAACACCCCGCAGGCCATCAGCGACAGCCAGATGGACAACGTTACCGCCGGCCAGACCGAAGGCGCCGGCAGCGCCGGTTCCATCGCGGCCAACAACTCCACCGTCACCACCACCGACAGCAGCAGCGTCAGCCTCTCCGGAAGCGCGCTCAATGGCGCCAAGGGCGTCAACGTCGTCAGCGCCTCGGGCAGCTCCGTCGCCAACGGCGTCAATATCTACAACGGAAGCCTGACCGCCGACCATAACAACGATGGCGCGGACGTCACCCAGGGCAACATGGTCGACCAGTCGCAGACCTCGGGAGCCAACCTCTCCGGCTACAGCCGCGGGCAGAACTCACAGCTCGATTCCACCAAGACGTCGGACGTGACCAAGAGCAGCACCGATTCCTTCAGCCTGAACGGTTCTCTCAATCACTCCGCGACGGACGACATGTCCAACACCGAGAGCAACGCGCGCGCGCATAGCTCTTCCGACAGCGCCACCTCCAGCAAGAACGCCGCACAGAATGCAAGCGCCAGCAAGAGCAACGCGACGACGGACATGTCTTCGTCTTCGAGCAGCGCCAACACGTCCGACACAACATCGAAGGCCTCGACCGCCAACAGCGCGCAACAGGCGAGCGACGTGAAGTCGGCTGCATCGACCGACAGCGCAGCCGCAAACAAGGCAAGCACCAGTAACAGCACAGCGAATGCAAACGCGGCGGACAGCGCCTCGGCGAATCAGGCCAAGAGCTCGAACGCCGCCAGCAATTCGACATCGGCAAGCACCTCGTCGAAGAGCTCGACCGACGCCAGCAACGCCGCCAGTCAGAGCGCCTCCTCTACGTGGAAGACCGGCCAGGGTCCCACGAAGAACAATGGATCGACCAAGTCGGCTGCCGCCAACGATGCATCCAACTCAACGTCGACCCAGAGCGCCTCGGACAATAGCGGCGATGCCGCCAACAACGCCAAGGCGTCCAACACCGCATCGGCGAGCAATGCCAGCAAGAGCAGCGCCAGCACCGACGCCAACACCGCAAATCAGGCCAGCCAGTCTGCGTCCTCCGACAATTCGAGCTCGAACGTAAGTTCCGCCTCAAACGCCGCCAGGACGAAGAATGCCGCCACCGATTCGACGACGGCCAAGGCAGCGCAGGATGCAAGCTCCGCCACCACCAACAAGGCGTCGCAGAGCGCGTCGGCCTCCAACAGCGCCAGCAGCAGCAGCAGCAACTCCGCCAGCAACTCCTCGTCGAACCACAGCGCAAGTTCGACTCACAACACCTCGACCAGCACTGCCATCACGCTTGCGGTCACCAAGTCGAGTTCCCGCAACAGCAGCGCTGTAAGAAGCAACCACGTCGTCAGGAACGTTGAAGGCGCGGTCAGCTTCGACTCCGCGGCCGCGCAGAACATCGCCGTCGACGGCTCCACGCTTACCGCCACCAACACCTCCAGCATCGACCTGTCGGGCACCGCCCAGCAGAACGCCTCGGCGATCAACCTCGTTAACGCTGCCGGCAGCATGGTGGCCAACGGCGTCAACATCGCCCGCACCACCAACATGAACTCCACCCCGACCCTCAACCAGGTCAACACCATCTCGCAGATTCACTAGGCAGCAAGGGGCAGGGCAGTCCACGCCATGGACCGCCCTGCCCGCTCTGTTCGCCGGCCTCAAGGAGGTTGTATGCATCGCCATTTAGTGATCGCGAGTCTGGTGCTGCTCACCCAGGTGGGCATCTCGCAGACGCATAACTCGCAGACCAGCCACAAAGCCAAGCCCATGAGCGACAGCACGCTCGACAACGTCACCGCGTCGGGCATCACCGCCACTGCTACCAACGGAGTCGTCAAGTTCGAGGGCCAGGTGCCCACGCCCAACGGTCTGGTATCGAGCGCGGGCTCGCTCTCCGTCCAGAATGGCCCCATCACCGGCACCACCATCGGCTCGCTTACGCTCAACGGCGGCGCGCAGCAGAACCTCAGCTCGCTGATCAACATCAACGCCGTCAACTCGAAGATCAACGTGCTTCTGAATCTGAACGTCAACATCAACTCGACGGTCGGCACCATCATCCAATCCAACCTCAACGGAAAACACTGATGAATCGGCCTGGCCCACTCTCTCGCATCCTGCTCGCAGCCGCGATGACGAGCCTTGCGTTGCCGTCCGCCTCTGCCGGCGCGCAAACCCTCATCCGCGTGCCCGAGACGCAGGGAAGCAAGCCCATCCGCACGCTCAAGGATCTGCGCGATCAAGGCGTCGTGCGCCAGCGCTGGGACATGAGCTGCGGCGCGGCGGCGCTCAGCACCATCCTCACCTACGACTTCAACGACAACACGCCCGAGGCCGCCATCGTCGTCTGGATCCTCCACCGCGTCAATCCCGTCCGCGTTCGCGCCCGCGGCGGCTTCTCCCTGCTCGACCTCAAGCGCTTCGCCCAGGCGCGCGGCTACACCGCCGAAGGCTTCAGCGGCATGTCGCTCGCAGACCTCGCTGCCGAAGAGTCGTCGGTCATCACGCCCATCCGCTTCAAGGGCTTCGACCACTTCGTCGTCGTCAAGGGCATCATCGGCGACCGCATCCTCCTCGCCGACCCAGGCTTCGGCAACATCACCATGAAAGCGACCCGCTTCGTGAAGATCTGGAAGAACGGAATCGTCTTCGTCATCCATCCTCCCGACCCGAGAATGCTGGCTCCGAAAAATATCTCGGCGGCAGCCCGCGTCGTTCCCGACGAGACGCTCATCTCCCGCCGCATCGGAGTGGCCGTCCCATCGAACGCGCTCTACTAGAAAGGGGATAGCTTTTTGGTTTGTCATTCCCAAAGGGAACAGGAGCAGCCTCTTTTTAGTTTGTCATTCCCGAAGGGAATCCGCGTTTTGCTCGAATCACCAAGGCTCCCTCTGGAGGAGAACCGCTCAGAGAGCCTCTGATTAATCCGGCTTTACAGGCTGCGGAAAATTCCGGCTTTGTTAAGGACACGGCTTCAGCCGTGTCGAATGTGCTTTGTTTGCCGTTGGGCTTTAGCCCCCGGGGTACGCTTTTCGTTCTATGGGAACCCTTTTCCGCAGCCTGTTCAGACGTAACCGATTTGCCGGTAATGCAGGGAAACCGCACGACGGAGGAAGTTCCATCATGGTGCGACAGACGTTGCTGTTGTTCTTGTTGATATTCTTGCCGGGCTCAATCATCCTTCCCGCCGCCCCCGCGCTCGCGCAGACTGCGCCCGCGCCCAATCCTCCCGCGCAACGTCAATCCTTAGCGGCCACACCCACAAGAGCGCCGCTCGACCCGCGCATCGAGCAGGCGCTGCGCGAGCGCGATGCCATCATCCGCAACCTGCTCGAGCGCGTGCAGCAGTTGGAAGACCGCCTCAACGCAGCCGGCACGCCTTCTACTTCAGTCGCCGGCGGCGCCCGCTTTGCCGCCGAACCCGCAGCTGGACCCGCAGGCGCGCCCGCCGCCAGCCGCGTGGCTGCCGTGGTCAACAACGCCACCTACGACGAGACCGAGCGCCGCGCCACCGAGTCGCTCAATCAGGCGCTCGTCGTCCGCGGCGGCCTGCTCCTGCCTCCCGGCACGCTCGAGACCGACAACACCGTCTCCTACTTCAGCGCCTCTTCCGACCACGTCACCATCGACGGCTTCGCCCTGCTGCCCATTCTCGTCGTCGGCGACATCACCTCGCAGCGCGTCCGCAAAGACATCCTGCTGCCGACCTTCACCACCCGGCTGGGCCTGCCCCACCGCTTCCAGATGGACTTCACCATCCCCTACGGCTACGTGCTCAACCGCACCGTCGACGCGCTCGGCAAGGAGACCTCGGACAGCCAGTTCGGCCTCGGCGACATCCAGGCCGGCGTCTCCCGCCAGTTGACCATGGAGCGCGGACACCTGCCCGACCTGCTCGCCAACCTGCGCTTCAAGTCCGTCACCGGCGCCAACTCCTACAGCCTCGCCAGCAGCCAGATCAGCCTCGGCTCCGGCTTCTATGCCGTGCAGGGAAACCTTACCGCCGCCAAGTCCAGCGACCCCGTCGTCTTCTTCGGCAACCTCTCCTTCACCAAGAATCTCCCCGCCCGCCACACCATTCCCAGCAACGACCCCAACAATCCCGGCGGAACCATGGTCGGCCACTTCCGCCCCGGCAGCTCCATCGGCTTCCAGCTCGGCTCCATCCTTGCGCTCAACACCGAAACCTCGATGACTCTCGGCTGGGATCAGCGCTTCACCCGCGCCACGCAGCTCGACGGAACCACCCTGCCGGGTTCCTACCTGGTTGAAGGCACGCTCCGCTTCGGAACCTCGTATCTCTACGCGCCCGGCAGAACCATCGACCTCAGCTTCGGCGTCGGCCTTACCCCCGACACCCCGAACCTGCAATTCTCCGTGGGCCTGCCCTTCCGAACCTCCCTCTGGAAGCCCCGAGTCCGATAAAGCCCTGTCTTAAAATCCTTTGAACATCGAGCTTCGACCTTCTGGTCAGCGGCACATTGGTTCACATTATTATTTCTGTGCGAGCCATTCGGAGGGAGGCATTCCGAGACGGTGGGTGAAGACCCGTGTGAGGGCCGTGGCGTTGGCGTATCCCACGGCGGCGGCGATGAGTTTCAGAGAGCTGCCCTTGCGCAACATCGTCTGGGCAACGCCGAGGCGCCAGTCCGTCAGGTAATCGAATGGCGTCACGCCGACGACCTGGCGAAAGCGCGCGGCGAAGCGGGCGCGGGACATCCCCGCCCGCCTGGCCAGTTCTTCCAGCGACCAGGGAGCCTCAGGATGTTGATGCATAAGCTCGATGGCCTTGCCCAGACGCTCATCGGCAAGCCCCAACAGGACTCCGCTGTCGAGCAGGCGCCTATTCAGGGCGGACCGTATGAGCAGCACAAGAACGTATTCGAAGAGATGATCGAGCGCGGTCTGCCTGCCAGGGGACTGAGAGTTGGCCTCGGAGAACAGAAGCTCGAGGGCCGGAGCAAGCTCGGGAAGGTCGTTCAGAGGAACAACGAACGGCTCTGGAAGTGACGCGGTAAGAGGGTTCAACATGCCGACGCCGAATTGCACGGTCGCGCAGACCAGGTCGGCGCCCTCTGCCTCCGGACCATGAACGCGATGTTGTTGGGGGCGGGGAAAGAACAGGATGCTTGGCGTGTCGAGGACCAGAGGACGAGCGTTGGGGCGAATGACCGTCAAGGTCCCTCTTCGGAGTACATGAAGATAGCCCGCCGGTTCGTCGAGTGCAGGAGACGTGCCGCATTGCTGTCCCGAGTAAAACATCCGGGTAGAGAGGGAGAAGCGTTCAAAGAATGGGGCCAGACGATCCATAATGAGACTATAAGGTATGCAAAAGACACTCAAAAGGATGTAAAGTATCGTTTCATCGTGACAGCCGTTTCAAAAGATGTGCGCAAGCACTACCGGAGATGAGCGGAAAGGATGGAGACGATGGGTTGGTTCAGCGGGTTTCGAATGAAAGCAGAGAGAGGTTTGGTCCAGTTGGCTGCGTGGATCGATGAGCGGAAGGTTGCCTTCCTGATCATCAGTATCGGCATGATCGTGATGCTGCTCTGGGCCGGAGCTTTTAAGATGACGCGTCCCGGCGCCGAAGGCATTATTCCTTTGGTCTCGAATAGCCCACTGATCTGGTGGCACTTTAAGGTGTTCGGCCCTTATATCGGATCGGACCTTATCGGCCTTACCGAATGGCTCTGCGCCACCCTGATTATCGTGGGCTACTTTCGGCCCAGGGCCGGCATCGTGGCAGGGCTCATCGGAGTTGTCATCTTCTTTACGACCAGCACCATGATCATGACGACCCCCGGCGCGATCATCTCCGTCCCCGGGATTCACGGGATGAGGTACATGAGCGATTTGGGTCTGTTTCTTTTCAAGGATGTCATCTCCCTCGGAGCGTCCTTCTACCTGATCGGTTATTTCGGGAAGAAGGCAATCGCCTTCGCAAACAAATCCTGACGGCATTTACGAATGCCGTTTTCTTCGGAGAAAAACGGCCCGAACACTTCAGAGTTCAGGCTGCACCGTCAGGGAAGATGCTTTAGCCCTGACAAGTCGAGTTATGGAAAATAATGGGAAAACTCGATCACATCCGAGAAGCGCGTTTATCCGTTGATCGTTGACTATCGAGTTCGATAAACGAGCCAGGCAGCGACCTGTCACCTCCTAATGCCAAGCTGCCTGAGCGCGAGTTCAGCGGTGCGCTTCAGTTCTGCTTTGGTCGAGCCATTGGCTGCCTGGACAGCAAGCCCGCTGAGGAGAGAGGAGAGATACCGTGTGTAGTCATCCACATTCTCATCTTTAGGAAACTCGCTCGCTCTACGAGCCTTCAGCAGCCGGGATTTGATCGCCGCCTCATTCTCCAGGCGCATCTCCCTCATCAGGAGCTTGGCAGGCTCCGTGTCGACCCCGCAGGAGATTGCTCCGGTCAGCGTGAAACAACTTGAGGGATGGTCCTTTGCACCGAGAAATTCGACGGTGTTGTCGAATGCCGCAAGAATGAACTCCCGGAAAGTAGGCTGCTCCAGTGCCCTGGCCATGTACTGGGCAGGCCGATCAACATAGCGTTTCGCTGCCAGCGCGAAGAGCGCCTGCTTGTCTCCGAAGGCGGCATAGATGCTGGACGGGTGTATTCCCATGGCCTGCGACAGATCCGCCATCGCCGTCCCCTCATACCCGCGCTCCCAAAAGAGTCGCATCGCTGTATCCAGCGCGGCATCTTTATCGAACGCTGTCGGTCTCCCGGGCTTCGGTATGGGTTTCATAGACTCCTCCCCATTTTAGATCCCAAATCTCTGAATCCGATGCAGCATTCGCTACATCTGTAATGATCGTTCGAGATATTATCGAACGAGCACTCGATAAATGGTCCGGCGACACGATTTTACACAGGGTATCGGCCGGAGCATCAAGCTAAAAGGAGAACAGAAATGGGAATATTGACAGGAAAGGTCGCAGTCGTTACAGGCGGCAATAGCGGTATCGGACTGGCGACCGCCAGGCGTTTCGTGGAGGAGGGCGCATACGTCTTCATCACTGGTCGTAGACAGGCAGAGTTGGATAAAGCGGTGGCCGTTATGGGTAACAACGCCAGGGCTATCGCGGGAGATATCTCAAAGCTCGAAGACATCCAAACCATCGCTGCCACGGTGAAAGACGCGAAGGGAGTCGTGGATATCATCGTGTCCAATGCCGGATTCACAGAACAAGCTCCGCTCGACACTCTCACGCCTGAGCACTTCGATAAAGCTTTCAACCTGATGGCCCGGGCTCCGGTCTTTCTGGTGCAAAAGCTTCTTCCGCTGATGGAAAGCGGCGGCTCGATCATTCTAGTCAGTTCAGCGATGCATCTCATGGGCATTGCGAACCATACTGCCTACGCGGCGACGAAGGCGGCAACGCGCTCTTATGCTCGTACGTGGGCTGCGGAGTTCAAGGGCCGCGGTATTCGCGTCAACACCCTCAGCCCAGGTGTTACCGACACCCCCATCCTTGAGGCTCAATCGGAATCCGGCGGACGCGACGAGGTGGTGAACATGTACATGGATATGATCCCTCTCGGTCGGCTCGCAGAGGCCGTGGAGATCGCGAACGCGGCCGTCTTCCTGGCTTCGGATCAAAGTTCTTATATGACAGGTGCGGATCTCATGGCAGACGGAGGCGTCGGCCAAGTCTAAGGCCGAAATAGAGTGTCGATGATGAGAGCGCCAGGGCCCTGGCGTTCCCGTCGTTACGCGATCCGGAACGGCTTACTCCCGTGAAGTCGGCTTATGGGAGATGGTTTCCACGACATGTCCGTAACAGGTTTTGTAAACGATCACCTTCTCAAACATTCGGGACGTGAGATTTGCAAGACTGTCATGGCCAATCTCCTGATCCTGAGCCCGATCCGCGAAATCCACAATCACCAGAAGCCAGTAGGCGTCGCAGGGCCGGTATCCTTTCGCCTTGACTTCCTTGCCCTCAACAATCGTTTTGAGCCGATCCAGTGACATGAAGGTCCCGTCATACATCTGGGCGATCCGCCAGTGTGCATCCGGATATTCAGTCGCGTTGAGATAGACGAAGGAGAGCTCGGGGATGTGCCGAAAATCGTCCCTCCAAAGCTGGCCCGTTTCTCGGTCCTCAACGGCGGAGGCCAACTCGGCAATCTTACACGCCATCGCCGAGGGATCGGCGATGGCTACGGAGCGGTCAAAGGAACATGTGAGTTCAAAGTTCTTGCCTCCCTGCGCTTGATAGAGCTTCTGGGCTCTTGTAATAGCGGCTTCTCTTGCTTTCCTCTGTATTTGCTCACTCTCTGGGAGTGAACCATCTTGAAGAAAGAAGTTTGTGATCTCGATTCCGATGACTCGTGTTCCGCGCAAAATGACGTCAGGCTTGTCCCCGAACTCGATATGTCCGTCGGGCAGCCGATAGTCTCTCCGGAACATCTCGAAATAGTATTTCTCAATTTCTTTGTTCGTCATCGATCCTCAACACGTCGCGAAGAAGCTCCCCAACTGCTCGGATTGTAGTCCCACCGATTCTTGATTGCCTTATCTTCCGGAGCCCTCATCAAAAGCCGGATTAGTCCTCACAAGTCTTCTTCTCGTCAGTGATTCATATCCGCAATCGCACTGTTCTATAACAAGATGGCGATGCCGTGAACCAAACCCGGCCCGGCGACATCCAATCAACATGACCGCGCAGACGAACCATCTCTTCGCCCCGCTCCAGCTTCGCGCCCTTTCGCTGCCCAACCGCATCGCGGTCTCGTCGATGTGCGAGTACAGCTCCACCGACGGATTCGCCGACGACTGGCACTTCGTCCATCTCGGCAGCCGCGCCATCGGCGGAGCCGGCCTGGTCATGACCGAGGCGACCGCCGTCAGCCCCGAAGGTCGCATCAGCCCCGGCGATCTCGGCCTGTGGAAGAACGAGCACATCGCCCAACTCGCCCGCATCACCGCCTTTCTGCATCGCCACGGCTCCTTTGCCGGCATCCAGCTCGCCCACGCCGGGCGCAAGGCCAGCATGCCCCTTGCCTGGCTGGAGCAGACCGCTGTCCCGCTCGAAGACGGCGGCTGGCAGCCCGTCGCCCCCTCCGCCATCCCCTACGGCGACGGCTACGCCGCGCCTCTCGCGCTCGACCGTGCCGGCATGGATAAGATCGTCGCCGACTTCATCGCCGCCGCCCATCGCGCCATCACCGCCGGCTTCGACATCGCCGAAGTTCACGCTGCGCACGGCTACCTGCTGCACCAGTTCCTCTCCCCGCTCTCCAATCAGCGCACCGACGAGTACGGCGGCAGCTTCGAGAACCGCGTTCGCTTCCCGCTCGAGGTCATCCGTGCCGTCCGCGCCGCATGGCCCCAGCACCTGCCGGTCTTCGTCCGCATCTCCGCCACCGACTGGGTCGAAGGCGGATGGAACCTCGACGAGTCCGTCGCCTTCGCCAAGCTGCTCAAAAACTCGGCCGTCGACCTGATCGACGTCTCCACCGGCGGCCTCCATCCCGCGCAGAAGATTCCCGTCGGCCCCGGCTACCAGGTGCCGCACGCGGAGACCATCCGCCGCGAGGCCAACATCCCCACCGGCGCGGTTGGCATGATTACCCGCCCCGTGCAGGCCGACCAGATCATCCGCGAGGGCCAGGCCGACCTCGTCCTGCTGGCGCGCGAGTTTCTTCGCGATCCCTACTGGCCGCTGCACGCCGCCGTCGAGCTGAAGCAGGAGATCAGTTGGCCGGTGCAGTACGCCCGCTCCGCCGCCGGCCGCGTCCCTGCCCGCCAGCCCGTGACTACTCCCTCGGCCTGAGCCTTCGCAGTTTAAGTTCCGGCACCTGAGCCTCCGCAGCCTGAGTTCCGGTCAAAGAACTCACTCCTAAAACACGTCATCTCGACCGAAGGCGGCGCTTTTGCCGCCGCAGCGGAGAGACCCCTGTATTTCGTCCGTGTCGTTGCTCTTGCCCTTGTCGTTGCAGTTGCAGTTGTCATTAACAGTTGCAGTTGTCGTTGCAGTTGCCCTTGCCTCTGGGTACGCCAAGGCTTCAGCCTTGGCCCTCTATGGCCAGCCAAAAAAGGGGCTTCAGCCCCTGGGGCATGCCCTCCCATCCCTGCCAACACCCATCGGCCCTCATCCCCGTCGCAAAGAACTATAAAAACGCCGCTCCACTGTCCTATACTGACTGGAAGCCGGAACGCCGGCCCTTCGGAGCTTTGGCATGGCGCAGCACCAGCCAATCCGCAAAACTCCCCCACCGTCCGGGTCTGAGATCCCGGACAAGCTCTACTTCCGCATCGGCGAAGTCTCCAAACTCTGCGACCTGCCCGCTTATGTCCTGCGCTTCTGGGAGAGCGAGTTCCCCCAGCTCAAGCCGCACAAGGGCGGCACCGGCCAGCGCCTCTACCGCCGCCGCGACGTGGAGATGGTCCTCCGCATCAAGAACCTGCTCTACGACGAGGGCTACACCATCCCCGGCGCGCGCCAGGTCTTCAAGGCCGAGCTTCGCCATAAAGAGCCGCAGCTCTCGCTCGACATCGAGGACGCTGCCACCCCGGCCACCTCCAAACAACTTCGCAAGCTGCAGAAAGAGCTGCGCGACCTGCACGCGATTCTCTCCAAACCCATCACCCGCGCCGCCGTCCATCCCATCCGCGCCCCGCGCAGCGCGCCCGCGACACGATCGCACACACCACGCCCATCCCCGCCAAAGCTCTTCGACCTCTCCTGAAGAAAACTACGGCACCGCAAGTGCGGACCGAAGCCGCACAGCCCCTATTTGAATCGCCCCAACAAAAAAGAGGTGAGAGAGCATCGCTCCCTCACCCCTCGTTCCCAACCGCCGATTACTTCACCCCGTCCCGCAGCAGCGCCGTCGCCGACCACAGCACCGGAGCCTGCCCGTGGAAGTCGCCGGTCCTGCGCTTGCGCTCGTAGTAGTACTGGAGGTCGTTCTTCTTGCCCGTGCCCTCGCACACCTGGGTCACGTCGTGGTTCTGGTCGATGTAGCCGACCACCGCGATCCACGCCTTGCGCGCCGCCGGGCCGTAGGTCTTGGCGTCGAGCCAGCCGTGCTTGACACCCGTAATCATGGCGAAGCTGAACATGCCCGAGCTGGAGCTCTCCGGCCACGAATCGTCACGGTCGATCAACTGCCGCCACATGCCGTCCTTGCCCTGGTACTTCAGCAGCGAGCGCATCATCAGCTTGTAGCCCTTCATGATGCGGGCGCGGTCGGGATGATTCTCGGGCAGCGTGGTCAGCATCTCGGCCATGCCCGCCGCCACCCAGCCGTCGCCGCGGCCCCAGTAGAACTTCACGTCGGGCGCGTGGAAGAAGAGGCCGTTGGGCTGCTGCAGCTTGTCCAGGTACGCGACCATCTCTTTCGCGTCGCGGTCCAGGTACTTCTTGTCGCCGGTAGCGCGGTATGCCTCCAGTTGCAGCATGGTCAGCATGTACATGTCGTCGATCCAATAGCGCGTCTCGTCGGAGAGGCCGTCGGGCGTGGGATTGTTCCACTGCTCATCGGCGAAGGACTTGCCGAAGGCAAGGAACTTCGGATCTTTGGTCTGGATGGCGATCTCGAGCGGCACGACGCCGAAGATCTGGTCGTCCACGTGATGGCGCTTCGGGATGCGGGCCTCCTCGGCGCCGCCGGGCATCAGCGGCTCGAACTTCTTAATCAGCTCCTGCCGCAGCGCGTCGTCGTGAGTCAGCTCGGCGAAGGTCAGCGCGCCGTACCAGGTGCAGACCTCGGAGTAGTGAATCGTCTTGGTGTACTGGTGCGGGCTGGTGACGAAGTGCTCCGACACCTGCTTGCCAACCTCTTCGGGCGAGGTGCCCTTAGGCCAGTTCGTAAAATAGTTCTCCTGCGCTACGGCCATGCCCACGCAGCCCAGCAACACGCATCCGGATAGAAACACCTTCAACTTCATCTTCACCTCGCCAATTTTTTATTGCGGAACAACCACATTCTACCCAACCGCCGGCACGACTGGCCGCCGGGCGGAGAGAGGGAAGTACCGCCATGAATTTTGCGAGGCTCGTGCGCCTGGCACCGCCACGTCATCGACCGAAGCCGTGCAGCCTCATCGAAGCCCACAACAAATGCACGTCATCTCGACCGAAGCGAAGCGCAGCCACACTATTCCTTTGTTGTCATCCCGCAGCGAAGCGGAGGGATCGGCGGTTAGAACCACACGCAGCCCCAAACGCACGTCATCATCGACCGAAGGCGGGGTCCCCAGCGAGCGTACTTGCTCGTTGGGGTGCAAGGCGGCGCTTTTGCCGCCGCAGCGGAGAGACCCCTGTATTTCGTCCGTGTAGTTGCTGTTGCCCTTGTCGTTGCCCTTGTCGTTGCCCTTGTCGTTGCCCTTGTCGTTGCCCTTGTCGTTGTAGTTGCTCTTGCCTCTAGGTACGCCAAGGCTTCAGCCTTGGCCCTCTCGACCCAAGCCACAACAAGGGGCTTCAGCCCCTGGGGTATGCCTTCCTCCCAGACCCCCTCCAACTATCGCCGCCGAGGCAGGCTTCCTCCCGCTCCTGAGAGAATCAAAACACAGCGAACATGGACAGCCCGCACAACCCGGACCCGAACGACACCATCGTCGCCATCTCCACGCCGCCCGGCCGCGGCGGCATCGGCATCGTGCGCCTCTCCGGCCCCGATGCCCGCGCCGTCGCCGCGCCGCTGCTGCGGCTGCGCCATCCCCTCGCCGCCGGACAAGCCCGCTTCGCCCATATCATCGACACCGACAACGAAGTCCTCGACGAAGCCGTCGTCACCTTCTTCGCAGCCCCCAACTCCTACACCTCCGAGGACATCGTCGAGATCGCCGCGCACGGCTCGCCTGTGCTGCTCGACTATCTCCTCCGCGCCTCTCTCCGTAACGGCGCGCGGCTGGCCGAGCCCGGCGAGTTCACCCAGCGCGCCTTCCTCTCCGGCCGCCTCGACCTCACCCAGGCCGAGGCCGTCCGCGACCTCATCGAATCGACCACGCTGCACCAGGCCCGCCTCGCCGCGCAGCAGCTCGGCGGCGCGCTCTCGCGGCAGATCGCGCCCATCAAAGAAAACCTCGTCCACCTGATCGCCGCGCTCGAAGCCGGCATCGACTTCGCCGAAGACGACATCGACCTTCTGCCCGCCTCCGAGATCGCGCGGCAGATCGAGGCCGTCGCCGCTCCGCTCACCGCACTGGAGCAGACCTTCGCCTACGGGCGCATCGTCCGCGACGGCTTCACGCTGGCCATCGTCGGCCGCCCCAACGCGGGCAAAAGCTCGCTCTTCAACCGCCTCGTCGAGCGCGACCGCGCCATCGTCACCGCCGCTCCCGGCACCACCCGCGACCTCGTCACCGAGCGCGTCTCCCTCGACGGCATCCCGGTCGAGCTGGTCGATACCGCCGGCCTGCGCGACGCCGTCGACGAGGCCGAGAGCCTCGGCATCGCCAAATCCCGCGAGGCGATGGCCGAGGCCGACCTCGTTCTGCTCGTCCGCGACGCCACCCAGCCCCTGCACCGCGAAGACGAGGCCGCCATCGCCGCGCACACCGACCGCCCCCTGCTGATCGTCCTCAACAAGCGCGACCTCGCGCCGGACACGGCCCCGGATACAGTCCTATATATAGTCCCGGATGCAGCCTCAGATGCAGTCCCGAAGGCCGCACCTCAAGCGGCTCCCGCCGGCGCGCACCCCATCATCTCCACCTCCGCGCTCACCGGCGAAGGCCTCCCCGAACTTCGCCGCGCCATCCTTGTCGCGCTCTCCGCCGCGGCTCCCACTGGCGAGACGGCCCTGCTGACGAACCTGCGCCAGCAGCAGGCAGTCTCCGGCACCGTGGCCGCGCTCGCCCGCGCACAACAGGCGACCGCCGCGTCGATTCCGCACGAGATGCTTCTCCTCGACCTCTACGAAGCGCTCCAGTCCCTCGACGCGCTCACCGGCGCGACCACCACCGACGACATCCTCAACCTCATCTTCAGCACCTTCTGCATCGGCAAGTAGATTTGCCTTCCGCCAAAAGCCGGGAACCTTAAGGCCAATTCACAAGCTCCTCTAAGAAGCTGTCCAAAAACTACAGTATTTACTCTTGACCACCCCGGACTCACGTCATCTCGACCGAAGGCAGCGCTTGCCGCCACAAACGTACGTCATCTCGACCGGAGGCCCGCAGGGCCGTAGTGGAGAGACCCCTGTATTTCGTCTTCTTTCGATTTTCCCCTGTGCGAGTCCAATTTTTGAGCCATGCCTTACGACCGATATAAAACAAAGGGGAATACAGGGGTCTCTCCACTCTGCTTCGCTCCGGTCGAGATGACGTGGCTCATCGTTTCTGGACAGGTTCTAAATAAGAAAAAAACGTTTGTTCCACAATTCACTCTGAGAGCGTTATCATACTCGGGTAATTGTCTGACCGTAATTAACGACACCCGTAGGATTCGCGCATGAAACGACGTGACTTTGTGAAGGGCCTTGCCGTAGCCACAGCGACGGCCGGGACAGCACTTGGGCAACAATATCCGGCATCGCAGGCCCAGAATCCGCCGCCAGCCGCGGACGCGGCTGGGCAGGGCGCCAAGGCGACGCCGCCCCCGCCGGCGGCAACCGAATCGCGGAGAAACGCGCGGATGGAGGCGATGTCGCGCTTCCGCTCGCCGGATATCCCCGTCTCGCAGCCCGATGCGGTCGCCATGACGGCCCCGCGCTACTTTACCGCCGCACGCTACGCGACGCTGGTACAGCTTTGCGAGATCATGATGCCTGCCGGGGACGACTATCCCAGCACCGCCAAGACCGGCACGGCGGAGTTTCTCGACTTCTACATCGGGTCCTCGCCGGTCGAGCAGCAGACCATGTATAACAACGGCCTCGACCGCCTGAACGCCGACTCCATGAAGCAGTTCAAGGTTTCCTTTGCCAAGGCCGACGAGAAGCAGGCCGATGCCGTGATCCGTCCCCATCTGAAGGGCTGGATGAACAACCATCCGCCACGCGAGGGCCAGGCCCGCTTCATCAACCTAGCGCAGCGTGACATTCGCATGGCCACCATGAACTCACCGGCGTGGTCCATTGCGGCGGAGGCCGTAGGCGATCGCACCCCGGGCGTAGGCCTCTACTGGCATCCCATCGATCCTGGCATTCAGAGATGGGTGACCCCCGGCCACGGCCACGCCGCGCCCGCAACGAATCATCAGCACTCCTAAGAGACTCCTGGAACATTTTCCTTTTACAAAGAATCACAGAGAGAACGCATGGCACAGAAGAAGGTTGACGTCCTGATCATCGGGTCGGGACATACGGGCGGAATGGCCGCGAAGATCCTGACGGAAAAAGGTATTGCGTGCACGATGCTGGACGCGGGCCCGATGCTGAACTTCGAGAAGAATCGTGAGCTGAAGCCCGCGCACGAGCTGCCCTTCCGCGGCTTCGACGCGCCCGGCCGCCTGCCCCACGTCTTTCAGGCCAGCGAGTTCAACGCGAATATCTGGCTCGACGAGAAGGTCGCGCCTTACTCGTACCCGCCGGGCCAGACCTACAACTGGGTCCGCGTGCGCAGCGTCGGCGGACGCTCGCCCTTCTGGGGACGGCAGTCCTTCCGCCACAGCGACTATGAGTTCAAGAGCAAGGATCACGATGGTTTCGGAGAGAACTGGCCGATCTCGCTGAAGGATCTGGCGCCGTACTACTCGCGGGTGGAGGAGATCTTCCGCGTGACCGGCCACACCGATCACCTGCCGCAGTATCCAGACGGCAACTTTATCGAGGACAACTCGCCGTGGTCGGGCGCGATGCAGCGATTCGTCGACGCCGGCAAAAAGCTCGGCGTGCCGGTCACCAAGCCGCGCTCGGCGCTGGGCAAGGACGGCCTGGCGGCGTCGATCAACCTGGTCATTCCGGACGCGGTCGCCACCGGCAAGCTCACCACCATTCCCAACGCGATTGTGCGAAAGATCACGGTGGACAAGAAGACCGGACTGGCCGATGGCGCTATCTTTATCGACCGGCACTCGCACCGCGAGATGGAGATGAAGGCCCGGGTCGTCGTCGTCGCCGCCGGAACGCTCGAAACGACTCGCCTGCTGATGCTCTCGGAGATCTGCAACTCGAGCGGCGCTCTCGGTCACTACCTCACCGACCAGATCTACGGAGCGGGCATCATCTGCTCGGTTCCGGAGGCGCGGGACGGCAAGGCGGCTCACGGCCTGATGGGAGGCGGCGCATTGATTCCGCGCTTCCGTAATCTCGACACCAAGACGAACGGCTTCCTCCGCGGCTATGCCGTCAACGTCTCGTGCAGCAACGGCCCGTTCGACGCGCGCGCGTTGCCCTTCTACGGCAAGGAGCTTGACCAGAAGCTGCAAAGCTACAACGGCAGCGGCTTCTCGACCGACATCATGGGCGAGACGCTTGGGCACTATGAGAACCACGTCAGCCTGAACAAGCAGGTCGTCGACGCCTGGGGCATGCCCACGCTGAACATCTCGACCAAGTACACCACCAACGAAACCAACATGACCAAGGACTATATCGACACCATGGCGGCGATGGCCGAGGCCGCCGGATTCGATATTCTGGTCAAGAACTACGAGTTCAACCCGCCGGGTTTCTCCATCCACGAGCAGGGTACGGCGCGCATGAGCGACGATCCGAAGAAGGGCGTCGTGAACAAGTGGAATCAAAGCCACGACATGAAGAACCTGTTCATCACCGACGCCAGTGTCTTTGTCAGCTCCGGATGGCAGAACCCGACGATTACCATGTGCGCTCTCGCCATGCGCGCATCCGAATACCTGGCAGAGGAGATGCGCAAAGGCAACGTCTAACGTTCCCGGCGCAATCTGAAAGCTCATCGGCTGCCGCTTCCTCTCGGGGAGGCGGCACGCCCTGTTCCCCAGGGAAGAGGTTTCACATGCACAAATTCCTCCTGACGCTTGCTGCCGTCCTGTTCGCTTCCACCGCGGCGATGCAGGCGCAAGCCCCGGTCGCGAATCCGCCCGCGCCCGCCGCAACCTCTGCATCCTCCGCGGCGATCCCTCCGGCCCCGGTGCAGCCCATCGCCTTCAACCACAAGCAGCACATGCAGGACGCGAAGATGTCCTGCAAGGACTGCCACGAGCCGCGCGGCAACGGCTCGACGCTGGCCATGCCTCAGCCGCCCACATGCATGCGCTGCCACAACACCGTCGCAACCGACAATCCCGACATCAAGCGCGTCGCCGAGGCCGCCAAAAACGAAGACCCGATTCAATGGGTGCGGGTCTACCGTATCCCCTCCTTTGTAACGTTCAGCCATAAGACCCATTCCGCCGCCACCTGCGAGCAGTGCCACGGGCCGGTGGCCGAACGCACCGCCATCGCGCTCGAAAAAGAGACGAACATGGCCACCTGCATCGCCTGTCACCAGGCCAAGGGCGCACCGGCGACCTGCGGTACCTGCCACGCCGTCATCTCGCAGAACGGCCGCCCTCCCTTCGACGCGGATAGGACCGTGCTGGCCCTGCTCCACAGGCAGCCGTCACCCCGGCCCGCAGCGGCAGAACCGGCATGGCACAGAAGCTCTCGCGCCACGCCACGGCTCGCTGCCCTTGCAACCTTCCTGTACGCTCCGAATCTCTAGCACCGATGTCTCGTGACCTTTCCGAAAAACGCGCGGCGTTCTTGCAAGCTCTCTGCATCGTCGACCAGCCGGAAGTTGACCTGCCTGGCTCGAGGTTAATCGCGGCCATCAACATGGGCATTACCTTCTAAGGAGTGAAGATGAAAATCTGGTTGGTCCCTATCCTCGTGACCGCGCTGGCCTCGACGGTCGCCGCGCAGGACGTCAAATCATTTCTCGGCCGTTGGGACCTGACGGCGACGCCGGCCACCGGCAACCCTTATCCGCAATGGATGGAGCTGACGGACAACGGCGGCAGGATCGAAGGCCGCCTCCAGCCTAAGGGCGGCGCATGGCATCCGATCGCCGGCGCGCGCATGGAGTCGGGCAAACTGATCGTGACGGTAGGAGAAGGCCATGGTCCGGCAGTTCTCTGGGAACTTACGTCGCCCAGCGCAGGCAAGCTCACCGGCATCGAGAAGCGCGGCGACTCCGCCGACGGTCTAAAGATCGCGGGCGTCAAGGCGCCTTTGCTCGATCGGCCCATGCCGAAGCACTGGACCAAGCCCCGTCCTCTCTTCGACGGCAAGGATCTTAAGGGCTGGGAGCCGATAGAGCATATCGAAAACAACCGATGGGTGGCGCGCAACGGCGAGCTGGTGAACGACAATCCCGAAGTCCCCGGCCAGAAGATGCGCCCGGCTGCCAACCTCAAGACCACGGAAAAGTTCCAGGACTTCAAGCTTCATATTGAAGTGAACTGCCCGGAGGGCGGCAACAGCGGCATCTATCTGCGCGGCCGTTACGAGTTGCAGGTGGGCACCGAGGGCGGCAAGCTGCCGTCGCATGAGATGGGCGCGATCTATAGCTGGTATCCGCCGCCTGCGGGCGCGAAAAACGACCTCGGCAGATGGACCTCCTTCGACGTCACCCTGGTCGGCAGGCATGTAACGGTCTTGCGCGACGGCAAGATGTACCACGACAACGTCGAGCTTCCCGGCCCCACCGGCGGCGCGCTCGACAGCAACGAGGCCGAGCCGGGACCGTTCTATCTGCAGGGCGATCACCACGGCGTCATCCAGTACCGTAACATCACCATCTCCGTTCCGAAGAAGTAGCTCCTCGCTCTTGCTCAAAAGCCCCACGCAAAACACCGGCGAGGTCGAAGCTGACCTCGCCGCGCTTTGCCGGCATCCGGACCTGTGTCAAAATCTTCCCTCCGCCAACGGCGATCATCCCCCTCGATCCCGCATAATGGTGACGCGCTTCGACTCGAAGAAATCTGGAAGATAAAACCTATGAAAAGTCCCCGGACACCCCGGCCCGTCTTCACGCTCCTGTTGCTGACCTCCTTCGTCCTCTTCGGCACCCTCAGCCTCAGCGCCGCGCCTGTTCCCGCCGCCGCGCCCTCGGCCGACGTGGTTGTCTACGGCGGAACCGCCTCCGGCGTCATCGCCGCCTATGCCGCCGCCCGCGAAGGCCTGCACGTCGTCCTGCTCGAACCCCGCGGGCATCTCGGCGGCATGGTCACCGGCGGCCTCTCCGCGACCGACCTCGCCAACTTCACGGTCATCGGCGGATACGCCCGCGACTTCTACACGCTCACCGCCGCGCACTACGGCATCCACGATCTCGATCAGGCCATCCACTGGAAGCCCGAGCCCCACGTCGCCGAACAGGTCTTCAACCAGATGCTCAAGGAGGCAGGCGTGGACGTCCGCCTGCACGAGCGCGTCAAGGAGCACACCGGCGTCGTCATGCAGAACGGCCGCATTCTCCGCCTCGTCACCGAGGACGGCAGGCAGTGGAACGCCAAAGTCTTCCTCGATTGCAGCTACGAGGGCGACGTCATGGCCCAGAGTGGAGTCAAGTACACCATCGGCCGCGAGTCCACCAGCCAGTACGGAGAGAGCCTCGCCGGTGTCCGCGCCGACACGCCCAAGCACCAGTTCCAGTGGCCTCTCTCCGCTTACGACTCTCAACACCACCTATTGCCCGAGATCAGCGCGCGCGTTCTTCCGACCCCCGGAAGCGCCGACAAGGCCGTGCAGGCCTATAACCTGCGCCTCATCCTCACCAAGGACAAATCCGACCAGGCTCCCTTCACGCGCCCTGCAAACTACAGCGCCGCCCGCTACGAACTTCTTCTCCGCTACCTCGACGGCTTCGAGAAGAACATGGGCCGCAAGCCCACGGTGCACGACGTCACCAACCCCGTCGCCATCCTCGGCAACAAGTCCGACTTCAACAACAACGGCCCCTTCTCGACCGACTACATCGGCCATAGCTGGCAGTATCCCGACGCCTCCTACGCGCAGAAGCAGCGCATCTGGCAGGATCACCTCAGCTATGTGCAGGGCTTCTTCTACTTCCTCTCGCACGATCCGCGCGTGCCCGCGAGCGTACAGCAGGATCTCAACCAGTGGGGCCTCGCCAAGGACGAGTTCACCGACTCCGGTCACTGGCCCAACCAGCTCTACATTCGCGAGGGCCGCCGCATGATCGGCGTCTACGTCATGCGGCAGGCCGACCTGCAGACCGCGCGCACCAAGCCCGACAGCATCGGCATGGGCTCGTACCAGAGCGACTCGCACAACGTCGAGCGCATCGTCCAGAACGGTTTCGTGAAGAACGAGGGCGATGTGCAGGTGCCCGTGCAACCCTACGAGATTCCCTATCGCGTCCTGCTCCCCGACCCCGCCACGGTCACGAATCTTCTGGTTCCCGTCTGCTTCTCCGCCTCGCACGTCGCCTACTCGTCACTGCGCATGGAGCCGCAGTACATGATCATGGGACAGGCCGCGGGCGTGGCCGCTGCACTCGCCGTGCATCACGCAGTCCCGGTCCAGAAGGTCCCCGTCGAGGAGCTTCAGCAGAAGCTGCACGCGCAAAAGGCAGT
This sequence comes from Acidobacteriales bacterium 59-55, assembly GCA_001897435.1. Classification (GTDB taxonomy): domain Bacteria; phylum Acidobacteriota; class Terriglobia; order Terriglobales; family Acidobacteriaceae; genus Edaphobacter. Next base: position 848,125 of record MKSV01000003.1, read on the forward strand.
CCTGCACCTCGCCGACGCGAACGCCAACAAGCCCTCCGGAGCCCAGCCGGCCTCTCACTAAATCCGTGTTGCTTATGGCACGGCTTCAGCCGTGCCATAAACACTTCGCTTGTCTCCCCTCAGGGACAGCCTCCTTTGCTTGTCATTCCCGGAGGGAATCCGCGTTTTGCCCGAATCAGCAAGACCGCCACGCACGCCGTCACTGTCCGCTCTCGAAGTAAAGATGGTAGTGATTCCTGCAACCCGGATTGAACGCCGCGCCGCAGGCCGGGCACCGATAGCCGCTCGCAAGATACTCGCGAATCGTCAGTTCGCCGCCGCAGGCTCCGCACAACACAGCGTGCCGGTCCCACTCCGCCCGCGGCCACACCGCGATGGCATGACCGGCCAGCGCCTCATGGCAGTCCTTGCAGGCGTAGTACACGCCGCAGCACTTCATCCGGATGGCGATAATATCCGTCGGCTTGTTGTAGTGCGCGCAGCGCGTCTCGGCATCCACACCGACGCCGCGCACTTCCGGTCGAGGCATAGCCCCATGTTATTCGAACCTGTTTTAAGAAATCTCTGATCAAGTTCAGTCGCGTGCCGTTGCCGTTGTTCTTGACGTTGTTCTTGCCGTTGTTCTTGCCGTTGTTCTTGACGTTGCCCTTGCCGTTGTTCTTGCCCTTGTTCTTGCCCTTGTTCTTGCCCTTGCCCTTGCTGTTGCTCTTGCTTCTTGGTACGCCAAGGCTTCAGCCTTGGCCCTCTCTCCCCGCGCCACAAAAAAAGGGGCTTCAGCCCCTGGGGCATGCGCTCCTCTCACCTTCTAAAAACATCAACTCAAAGCACGTCATCTCGACCGAGTAGCGAGGTCCCCGGCGAGTGCACTCTACCTCTCGCCCACGCCCTCAACCACCCGCCACTTCCCCCTGCCACCGCATGTACGTCTCTGTAATCACCGCATGCAGCCGCGCGGTCAGGGCGTCGGCGTCGCGCGTGGTCATCCCCGCAGTGGAGATGGGATCGCCCACCACCACCCGCAGCGGCCGCGGCTTCAGGTGATAGACATGGATCGGTAGCAGCTCGTAGGTGCCCACCAGCGTCACCGGGACGATAGGAAGCTGTGCCTTAATCGCCATGTAGGCCGCGCCCGAGACAAACGGCTGGGTCGCGCCGTTGGCCGTGCGCCCGCCCTCCGGAAAGACCACCAGCGGCAGGCCGGACTTCAGCGCGGCCACGCCGCGATTCAGGCTGGCGATGGCCGAGCGCGCGCTCTTTGCGTCCACCGGCACCTGCCCCGAGCGGTTCAGATACCAGCCGATGAAGGGAACCTTCCACAACGCCTGCTTGGCCAGAATGCGGAACTGGAAGGGTAGCTTGGCGAACAGGACCGGCGTGTCGTAGTAGCTCAGGTGGTTCGAGGCGTAGACGGCGGTCTCGTGCTCGTGCAGCTTCTCCGCGCCCACTAGCGTCACCGGTGACAGGCTGATAATAAGCAGAACTCTCGCCCACGCGCGAGCAATGGCGTGCTGCTGGCGGCCCGAGCGGTCCCACAGCCCCGCCACCAGCGAGACGCAGCCGAAGCCGATGGTAGCCAGCGCAATCAGCGGCATCAGCAGCAGATAAGTCAGCCAGCGCAGCGCCGCCGGAGCATTCGTCGGCGACGCATCCGCATGCCCCGGCGCATGATCAGGAACGGTTGTGGCCGCACTGTCCGGCGAAGGGGAAGCCCCGTCTGGAGCCTGATCCGGGCCAGCCGAATTGGGAGCAGCCGATTCCGTCAGATCGCGCTCGCTCATGCAGGGTCCGCCCCATCCGACAGCGCCAGCCTGCGAATCTCGCCCACCAGGTAGATCGAGCCGGTGGCAAGGATGATGCCGTCGACCGAAGTCAGGGCGCGCGCCTGGGCCAGCGCGTCGGCCAGCGTAGGCGCAGCAACCGCGGGGATATCGAGCGCACGCGCCGCAGCCTGCAGCTCTTCGAGCGTCGCGGCACGGGGGTTGTCGATCGGCGCCAGCACAATGTGATCCCGCGCCCGCTCCGGGTCGCCGCCCGTCGCGTCGAAGAGCGGCAGCAGGATCTGCGTCATCTCCCTGACCGACTTGTCGCGCAGGCAGCTGAAGATCAGCGTGCGCGGTCGCGCCGGGGGCAGCTCGGCGATGGCGGCGCGCAGCGTCCACGCGCCTGCCGGGTTGTGCGCCACGTCGAGCAGCAGAGGCGGCGTCGAAGGCAGAAGCTCCAGCCGCCCCGGCCAGCGTGTCCCGCGAATCCCCGCTTCAATATTGGCGTTTGTAATTTTGTAACTGCTTCTGTTACCTGCTATGTCCAACTTGTAACTATTAAGGCTGCGTAATGCCACAGCAGCGGCAATTGACAGCGCGATATTGCGCTGCTGATGCTGCCCGCGCAGCGGAGAGTCCACTTCGAGCAACTCCTCATCCACGGTCACGGTATAGCGGTTGCGCGGCAGATGCAGGGCGTTCTCCGCTTCTATTTGTGGCGCCGCGAACCTCGTCGGAGGAATAAAGCCGGCGGCGCTGATCGCCGTGAGGCCGAGCGTCGCGGCCACCTCGCCGATCGTCTGGTTGGCCTCCGGATGCTGGGGCAGCGTAATCAGCAGCCCGCCCGGCCGCAGGATTCCCGCCTTCTCCCGCGTAATCGCCGCAATGGTATTGCCCAGATATTCCTGGTGGTCGAGCGCGATGTCGGTGATGATCGACAGCAGCGGATCGACGATGTTGGTCGCGTCCAGCCGCCCCCCCAACCCCACTTCAAGCACGGCGATGTCGATCTTCTGTTCCGCGTAATAAAGAAACGCGAGCGCGGTGAGCACCTCGAAGAAGCTGGGATGATGCGGCAACTCGCGCGCCGCGACCAGGCGGTTGGCCGCGTCGTCCACGCGGAAGTACAGCCGCGCAAAGTCCTCGTCGGAGATCTGAACGCCATCGATCCGAATGCGCTCGTTGACACGGATCAGGTGCGGCGACGTGTACAGCGCCACCCGATAGCCCGCCGCCGCCAATATGCTGGCTAACGTGGCGGCGGTTGAGCCCTTGCCGTTGGTCCCGGCGATCAGCACCGAGGGAAAGCTCTTCTGCGGATCGCCCAGCGCCGCCATCAGCGCGCGCATGTGCGCGAGGTCGAACTTGCGGCGCGGCGCGCCGGGCGCGGCGTGGGCCAGCTCGTGGCCGAGGGCATAGAGATGGTCGACCGCGGAGATGTAGGACATGGCTGTATTTTAGGCGATGCCGCAAGAGCCTGCCCGGGCTTTGCCGCGACCGGCCCGGGCATTATCTCGTTTATTTTTCTTTATCCGACATCGAAGGCGGCGGCGCTCCCGTATCCCAGTGCGCGGGTTTGCTGCCCATGGTCAGGCGCAGTTCGCCGCCCGCCATCAACTGCTCGTGCGTGAACCACGAGCGATGGTACGGCTTGCCGTTCCATGTCGCTTTCTCGATGTAGACGTTCGCGGGCGAGGTGTTGTCGGCGACGACCGAGAAGCTCTTGCCGTTGCCCAGGTGGATCGTCGACTGCGGGAACGTCGGCGAGCCGATCAGGTACACGTCCTGCGCCGCCACCGGGAAGAAGCCCATCTGGTTGAAGACCAGGAACGATCCCATCGCGCCTGAGTCGTCGTTGCCCGGCAGTCCGTCCAGTCCGGTGTGGTAGCTGGCGGGCGGGATGGCGCGAATCCGCTTCGCGCTGCTGCTCTGCTCGCCGATCCAGTTATAGAGATACGGCGAAAGAAAGCCCGGCTCGTTGCCGACGTCGTAGCGGTAGCGGCCCGGTTCGCCGGGCGCGAAGAAGAGGTCGAGGCGGCGTTTGAACGCGGCCTTGCCTCCAGCCGTCGCGATCAGCCCGCGAACGTCTTGCGGCACATACAGCGAGTAGGTCCACGTCGACGCCTCGTAGAAGTTGTCCTGGTACCAGGTGCCGACGAGGCGCGGATTGAAGTTCGCCTTCCAGCGGCCGTCGGCGTGGCGAATCCAGATGAAGCCCTTCACGTCGCCGCCCTCCGTATGGTCGACGGCGTCGGCCTTCCACAGCTTCTTCCAGTTCTCCGAGCGCGCCATAAACTTCTTCGCGTCGGCGTCGTGATGCAGCCCCTTGGCCATCAGCGCGACCGCATAGTCATTCGCCGCGTACTCCATCGAGCGCGAGCCGGGACGGTCGGGGCCGCCCGCCGGGTCCGAGTGCTCGATCGAGAGATAGCCGAGCCGCTTCCAGTCGTCCATATCGCCGCGGCCAAACCGGATCGATTCGGGCGAGTTCACATCGGCGTCGTGGACCATGGCGCGATAGACCCGCTCCCAGTCGAGGCCGGGAAGATGCTTGAGATAAGCGTCGGTGAACATCATCTCCGCGTCGGAGCCTCCCTGCGTCCTGCCCGAGAAGTTGCCCGAGCGCCCGTCGAGGAAGAAGCCGTCGTGATCCTGAATCTCCAGCAGCGATTGCAGGATCGCCGTCACCCGATGCGGCGCCAGCAGCGTCAGCAGCGGAGTCGACGACCGGAACGTGTCCCAGATGCAGTAGAAGTCATCGTAGTAGGGCGTGGTACTCGTCCACAGCGGATTCTCGCCCGTCCGGTCGACCGGCATCAGCATCGAGTGGTACAGCCCGGTGGCAAACTGCTGCCGCTCGCTCGCCGTCCCCCCGGTGATCTTCACCGTTGCCAGCTCTTTATTCCACGCGGCCACGGCAGCCCGCCGCGTTCCGTCGAAGTCGAAGCCGGCCACCTCGGTCATCGCATTCTTCTTCGCCTGCGCAATCGAGACGAACGAGACGCCGACCTTCACCATCACCGGCTTTGCGCCCGGAGCAAAGGTCAGATACGCTCCCGTGCTGACGACGGGCGTCGGCTCGGGCAGGTTCTTCATGGTGAACGGCATCTTGTAGCTCGCCGTCTTCGCTCCCGGCTGGACGCTCTTGCCGTTGGCCCAGGTGCCGCTGACGACGGCGGGCGTGTCCGTCACCAGGTAGAAGTAGACGCGCATCGGCGTGGTCTGAATATTCCATCCCATCACCGAAGCCTGCGACCCGGCGATCTCGGTCGGCGACAGCACCTCCACGTCGGTCGAGTAGACCACCTGCGTCTCGGGATAGCGATGCGGCGTGTCATGCAGCTTCAGCAGCAGGTGCCCGACATCGACCAGCAGCGTGCGCTGGCCCTTCGCCGGATAGGTAAAGCGATAAACAGGCGTCCGCCGCGCCGTCGTAATCTCCGCCCGAATACCCGTGCCGCCCAGCCCGACGCTGTAGTAGCCCACCTCGGCATGCTCGCTCTCGCGCGGAACCGAGCTGTGCGCCGGATCGGCCTTGCCCATCATCGGCTGGATGAGGATGTTGCCGTACTTCGGCCCGCCGCCCGTGCCGGAGACATGGAGCTGCGAGAAGCCGTTGAGATTGCCGGTGGCCTGCCAACCGGCGTTGCCCTCGTTGTCGCCATAGTCGGGACCGGGCTTGGCCATGCCGAAGGGCAGCGTGGGACCGACAAAGACGTTGCCGCCCTTGTCGGCGCCCAGCATGGGGTCGATGTCGGAGGCCCGCTGCGCATAGGCGCAGACGGCGGTGGCGAGGACGAGAAACGAGGCGGCGCGGAGCAGAAGAGTTCGCATGGTCAAGATAGGCCCTTTATACCCCACCCGCCACCCCCGATACGAGCCCCATCCCGAGTTCCCAACTCACGTCATCTCGACCGAAGCGAAGCGCAGCGGAGAGACCCCTGTATTTCATAGTTGCCGTTGTAGTTGCCCTTGCTCTTGCTCTTGCTCTTGCCCTTGCCCTTGCTCTTGCCCTTGCCCTTGCCCTTGCCCTTGCCCTTGCCCTTGCCCTTGTAGTTGTAGTTGTAGTTGCCCTTGCCGGTGCAGTTGTAGTGGCCCTTGTAGTTGCAGTTGCCCTTGCTTCTAGGTACGCCAAGGCTTCAGCCTTGGCCCTCTATGGCCAGCCAAAATACAGGGGCTTCAGCCCCTGGGGTATGCCCCGTTCCTCTTTCAAAAAAGCACGTCATCTCTACCGAAGCGAAGCACAGTGGAGAGACCGCCTGCATTTCGCCGTTGCAGTTGCCCTTGCCCTTGTAGTTGCAGTTGCCCTTGCTTCTAGGTACGCCAAGGCTTCAGCCTTGGCCTCTCAACCCGCGCCACAAAAAGGGGCTTCAGCCCCTGGGGTATGCCTTCCTCTCTCCCAGCCCCATCCATGCGTCCGCAGCGCGAGTATTCCGCCATCTGACATAAAATAAGAGCCATGCCCATAGATTTCACTGCCACCCTTGCCGCCGCGGACCCCGAGATCTCCGCGCAGATCGAGCACGAGGTCGTCCGCCAGCACGAAGGGCTGGAGATGATCGCATCGGAGAACTTCGTCAGCCGCGCCGTGCTCGAGGCAGCAGGCACCGTCTTCACCAACAAGTACGCCGAAGGCTATCCCGGCAAGCGCTACTACGGCGGCTGCGAGTACGCCGACGTCGTCGAGACCATCGCGCGCGACCGCGCCAAGCAGCTCTTCGGCGCCGAGCACGCCAACGTGCAGCCGCACTCCGGCTCGCAGGCCAACGCCGCCGCCTACATGTCCATCCTGACGCCGGGCGACTGCATCCTCGGCCTCGATCTCGCTCACGGCGGCCACCTCACCCACGGCCACAAGCTCAACTTTTCGGGCAAGCTCTACCGCGTGGTCGGCTACCAGGTGCGCAAGGACACCGAGACCATCGACTACGACGAGCTCGAAGCGCTCGCTCTGCGCGAGAAGCCGAAGATGATCATCGGCGGCGGCAGCGCCTATCCCCGCCAGTTCGACTTTCCCCGCATGAGGGCCATCGCCGACAAGGTCGGAGCGTACTTCGTCGTCGACATGGCGCACTTCGCCGGTCTGGTGGCGGGCGGCGCGCACCCCTCGCCCGTGCCCCACGCGCACATCGTCACCACAACGACGCACAAGACCCTGCGTGGACCGCGCGCGGGCATGATTTTGTGCCGCCAGGACCTCGCCGCCGGCGTCGACCGCAGCGTCTTCCCCGGCCAGCAGGGCGGACCGCTGATGCACATCGTCGCAGCCAAGGCCGTCGCGCTCAAAGAGGCGCTGCAACCGGAGTTCGGCGTCTATGCGAAGCAGGTGGTCGCGAATGCGAAGGTGCTGGCCCAAGCGCTGGCCGGCGAGGGATACCGCATCATCTCGGGCGGCACCGACACCCACCTGATGCTGGTCGACGTCTTCCAGAAGGGAATCCTCGGATCGGAAGCCGAGCACGCGCTGGGCGAGGCGGGCATCACCGTCAACAAGAACGCCATTCCCTACGACACTAATCCGCCGATGAAGCCGAGCGGCATCCGCATCGGCACCCCGGCGCTGACCACGCGCGGCATGAAGGAAGACGAGATGCGCACCATCGCCGAGTGGATCGCCGACGCGCTCGAACATCGCGCCGACCCCGCCAAGCTGGCGAAGATTCGCGGCCAGGTGCGCGAGCTGGCCGACCGGTTCCCGCTCTACGGCTGGCTGCGCAACGCTTGAAGTAAAACGAACAGACGAATAAATCTCCGGTAAAAAATAAACAAAAGGCCGCAACGGTGAGGCACAAAAAGCCTCTCCCGCTGCGGCTTTTTCGCCGTTCGGTCCGTATTGAAGTCGGCACACCGTCCGACAAAGGTCATTCTCATTGCCGGACGCGGACGCTATACTCTGGTCGAACGGAGACGGTACGACGCGCCGATGGGTCGGTTCGCCTCCAATCCGGCAGCGCAACGGGGGGTCCATTCGATGGCAATGGCGATGATGGCGTGGATTGTGGCGATTCCACTGCTGGGCGCGGCGACCGGAATGCGGTCCATGACGCCGATGGCGGTCCTCTGCTGGTTCGTCTATTTGGGCTATCTCCCCGTCGACGGCACCTGGGCCTTCTGGACGGCGAAGCTGGCCGCCGCCGTGATCTTCACCCTGCTGGCGCTGGCCGAGCTGGTGGCCGACAAGCTGCCGCGCACGCCCGACCGAACCTCGACCGGGCCGCTGCTGGCGCGGCTTGTACTCGGCGGATTGACAGGCGCCATCATCGCCGCCGGACTCAACGGATCTAGCTTCGAGGGCATCATCCTGGGAGTCGGCGGAGTGCTCGTCGGCGCCTTCGGCGGCTACATGGTCCGCCGCGAGATCGTCCTCAAGTCGCAGGGCAAGGACTGGCCCGTCGCGGTCGTCGAAGACCTGATGGCGATCGGCTTCGCCGTGCTGGCCATGGGAATCGTGACTGGGTAGGCCGCCGCCCCGCACCTCCAGTCGGAGCGATCTGCATTTTCTGCTCCCGTGGCGTGGACGAGTTGCCCGATTACCGCATCTCACCGTCAAGCTGTTAAAAAAGAGGACGATCCCCTATGCTTACGCCCGCGCTGATCAGCATCATCGTGACGCTTATCGTGGTTGGCTTGCTGCTCTATTTAATTGGCCTGATCCCCATGGACGGCACCATCAAACAGATCATCCGCGTGGTGGTCATCCTCGCCGTCATCATCTGGCTGCTGCAATCCTTCGGGCTGCTCGGCTCGATCGGCCACGGCCACCTGGTCAGATAGCGAACGCCGTCCGCTAGACTCCAAACATCACGTCATCTCGACCAAAGCCGCAACCTCATCGCAGCCGGCACAAAAAGCACGTCATCTCGACCGAAGGCGCAGCCTCATCGCGGCCGGCACAAAAAGCACGTCATCTCGACCGAAGGCGGCGCTTTTTGCCGCCGCAGCGGAGAGACCCCTGTATTTCGCTTTTGCAGTTGCAGTGGCAGTTGTCCTTGCAGTTGTAGTTGTCGTTGTCGTTGCTTCTAGGTACGCCAAGGCTTCAGCCTTGGCCTCTCAACCCAGCCAACAAAAGGGGCTTCAGCCCCTGGGGCATGCCTCAGTTCCGCCGCCGATACCGAACAGAAAACTCATACCCCGCATTCGCCGGAAACAGCTTCGCCGCCAGCCGCAGCCGCTCCGCCAGCGCATTCGGCGCCAGCAGCGGATACTCCCGCTCGCGCAGCTCGGAGTAGTCGAAGTCGACCGCCAGCGAAAGCTGGTAGATCGCCACGGCATCGGAAAACGCCGACTCCAGATAGCTCGACCGCGCCTTCTCGTCGATGACCCCCTTATTCCCGGCCCTGCCCGCCCCGCCGCCCAGCGCCGCCGCGCGATTCTCCCACGCATCCTGGCTAGTCTCGCCGCGCACGTCGGCAACGGCCTGCGCCCACACCAGTTCGTTGAACTCCTCGGGCACGCCCGCGGCATCCACAAAGGCGTGGCTCACGTTGATAAAGAACTCGAACGCCAGCGCGAAGCGATCGCCCAGCAGCCGCGTCGAGATGAAGACGCCCTCGGTATCGTCGAGCGTGACGTTGCGATGGCAGATCGCCTGGTCGCCCAGCTCCGTCGTATAGGCGGGAGCGACCAGCGTAATGTCGCTTCCCCGGCCCTGGCTCAGCGCCAGCGGCACAAAGATATAGCACTTGCGCGCCAGCGCCCCGGCAACCGCCGCCGGAACCGCCTGCACCATGCGCTCGAGGTCCTTGCCGTCGACGTTGTTTTCGCCGAAGGCGGCGTACCGGACCCCGTTCGGAGCCCTCCCGGCCGTGGCCCGGCGCGCTGCCTCGGCCGCCGGAATCAATCCATCCTGAATACCATCCTGAACACTTTCTGCCATAAGGCAGTATTCTACTGGTATGACGCAAGCATCGCAGAATGGGATCGCGGCAACCCAGCGCGCCTTCGGCTCCGGCTACTTCTTCGGCATCCCCGTGGGCGATTTCGGCCTCTTCGTCTCCGTCCTGATGAGCCTGACGGTGGCCATCGCCTCCTTCTTCGCGGCCACGTTCCTGGGCATCGTCGGCCTGCTGATCTCCCGTGTGGCGACCGGCCGCATGCCCGACTTCAGCATTGCCTACAAATGGATCGGCCTGCCGGTTGGCCTGGCGGTGCTGGTGCTGACACTGGCCTACCTGAGCGCGCTCTGGATCAAGCGCAAGCGCCGCCACGCCTGACCCGCCCCTCAGTCAAAGAGCACGGAGACGCGCCAGTCCCCAACCCACGTCATCTCGACCGAAGCCTTCGCACACATAACCCAAAAAGCACGTCATCTCGACCGGAGCGCAGCGGAGTGGAGAGACCCCTGTATTGCGCCGTTGCAGTTGCTGTTGCCCTTGCCGTTGCCCTTGCCGTTGCAGTTGCTGTTGCCCTTGCCGTTGCAGTTGCTGTTGCCCTTGCCGTTGCAGTTGCTCTTGCCCTTGCCGTTGCGGTTGCAGTTGCCCTTGCTGTTGCCGTTGCTTCTGGGTACGCCAAGGCTTCAGCCTTGGCCCTCTCAACCCACGCCACAAAAAGGGGCTTCAGCCCCTGGGGTATGCCCTCTCTCCGTCGTTTCGAAACCTAAAGCACGTCATCTCGACCGGAGGCCCGCAGGCCGCAGTGGAGGACCCCTGTATTTCGCCGTTGCCGTTGCTGTTGCCCTTGCTTCGTCGGGCCGGGCCATCGCAATCCGCCACATGTATTCGCCGTTGCCGTTGCCCGCGGTGGGCTGTTGCCGTTGCTTCTGGGTACGCCAAGGCTTCAGCCTTGGCCCTCTCAACCCACGCCACAAAAAGGGGATTCAGCCCCTGGGGTATGCCCTCTCTCCAAACATCATCAACTCAAGCCGACTCCAGCTGCTTCCGCTCAGCCCCTTGGACCCCGCGCTGCACCGCGCGAAAGACATTCGCGACCTCGCGATCGAGCGCCGCAAACTCAAGATCGATGACGCTGCGCCGCGGATGCAGAATCACATCGACCGGCCCATCGATCAGTCCGATGTTGCGGCGGATGCACTCTCTCATGCGGCGCTTGATGCGGTTGCGGTCGACGGCCTTGCCCATCACCTTGCCCACGGTCAGCCCGATGCGCGGGCCGGGGGTGTCGGACCGGCGCTCCGCCGGGCGCAGCGAGTAGAAGAACGACATCTGCTTCGCGAACTGCTTGCGGCTAGAGGCGTAGACGCGCTGGTAGTCGGCGTGTTTGCGAAGGCGCAGCGCGGAGTTGGCGGAGAGGGTCATCGGAATCGGAATCGGAATCAAAGTCGAAGTCGGAACAGGCGTTGCCTCTATCGTATCGTTGCCGGTGCATCGTCGCCGGTCTTGTTACCGAAGGCGATCGGAGTCTCCGCGCCCTCCCGGACGCTCGGAAGCCCGCCGGAGAGGGCGGGCTTCGCGCTGAACGGGGATAAGAACGATTTCTACTTGTTGCCGGTGTGCATAGGCGGTGTGCCTTTGGGCGGCTGAGCCATCTGGCCGCCCGGCGGCATCGGCTGAACGCCTTTGGCCTGTTGCCCGGCCGGAGAACGCTCGCGGCCTTTGTGCGACATCTCGCGGGAGGACCGTTTCTGCTTTTCCATGGTACTTCTCCTTCAATACCGGCAGACGCTCTTCTTGCGCGTGCACGGAGCCGGTATGGAGGAGTTGGAGTGGGCGGACGCAGCCGGGGTTGCCCTTCGGCGGACCGAGAGCCTAGTCGCGGTAACCGGCGCTGACGGCGATCTTGTGGCGGCCCTTGGCGCGGCGGCGGTTGAGAACGGCGGCGCCCGCCTTGGTCTTCATGCGGGAGAGGAAGCCGTGGGTCTTGGCGCGGTGGCGGCGGTTAGGTTGAAAGGTACGCTTCGGCATGGGACAGAACTCCTGCGGCAGGAAATAGATTGTCGATGATGAATCGTCGATTCCCGCTCAAACTTTTTGGGGTGTTGCAACAATCTCTGAGTATACCTGACGGGACGGGTTTTTCACAGCGTGGCGGCCCAACGGTTTTGAGGCAACGCCGTTGGTACGCTATCGCCCGGCCACAACTTTGGGTGCCCCATGTCCGGATCTTCGGACATGGGTTTCCACCATGACAACGCTTTCCCTCCGGCATCCCACCGTTTTTTGAAGCCATGTTCTCGCTTCCATCCTTGCAATGCACCATTCCGACGCGCCGGGCATCCAAAGCTGCATGACAACTGCAAATGCGGCAGCGAGCGGGACGTTTGCGCTTGGCGGCGACCTGACCGTCAACCGTTTGGGATATGGGGCGATGCGGATTACCGGCGAGGGCATCTGGGGCGAGCCGAAGGACGTCGAGGGCGCGAAGAACGTCCTGCGCCGCGCCGTCGAACTGGGCGTCAACTTCATCGATACGGCAGACTCCTACGGCCCCGCCGTCAGCGAGCGGCTGATCGGCGAGGCGCTCGCTCCGTATGCGAAGGGCCTCGTCATCGCCACCAAAGCCGGCCTGACCCGGCAGGGGCCGAACAAGTGGGAGCCGCTCGGACGCGCCCCCTATCTGCGCCAGCAGGTCGAGCTCAGCCTGCGCCACCTCAAGGTCGAGCGCATCGATCTGTGGCAGCTCCACCGCATCGACCCGAAGACGCCGGTCGAGGAGTCGCTGGGCGAGATTGCCAAGCTGCGGCAGGAGGGAAAGATTCGCCACGTCGGCCTGAGCGAGGTCAAGCCGCGCGAGATTGAGCAGGCGCGGAAGATCGTCCCCATCGTCAGCGTGCAGAACGAGTACAACCTCGGCGATCGCAAGCACGAGGACGTGCTCGAGTATTGCGAGAAGAACGGGCTGGCGTTTATCCCCTGGTATCCCGTCGCCGCCGGCAAGCTGGCCAGGCCGGGCGGCGCGCTCGATGCCGCCGCAAAAAAATATGGAGCCACGGTCTCGCAGCTCTCGCTGGCATGGCTGCTGCATCGGTCGCCCGTGATACTGCCGATCCCGGGAACGTCTTCGATCCGGCATCTCGAGGAGAACATCGCCGCCGCCGCCGTGCATCTCGACGACGCGCAATGGAAGGAGATCGAAGCGTCAGCGAAGTAAACCGCGGCAGCATCTTGTTGCATCTTCCGTACCACAGGCAGCGCGAATTTTGCGCGTAATCGTTACTCTTTTTTCAGTTTTATGGTTACTTTTTTCCGTCTTCCGGGGCATCCATTTCAGTTCTTCACAAGGAATGGTGCAACTTATTTTTTTTGAAATATACGCTTGAAACTCGTCCCGTTTTCCGTGCTACCATCGAACCCGTTTGGTAAGACATTTTTCCGCACGTCCAGCTGTTTCGCACTCTGCTCCATCTTTTGCACGACTGCTCTCCGCCGCTCCTGTTCGCACAAGGCGCACGGAGAGAATTCTGGCGACACGAAATCCTCCCCACTCACCTGCAATGGCCGGGAAGGACGGGTGTTTCCTTTTGACTGCTTTTTTGTAGACTTTTTTATTTACGGTGCCCCAGTTGGTTGAGCCAGAAAAAAGACAAGGAAAGTACAAGGATGTCATTCGTTCCAACGGCGACGGCCGTATTGAATTATTGGGTTCGCATTCTCTCTGCTCTCGAGAAGAAGATCAATCGTCAGTCGTTTGAGACCTGGCTCAAGCCGACGCGATTTTCTCACCTCGAAGGCAGGACGCTGTTTGTGCGCATCCCCTCGGCGGACTTCCAGCACGTCGGCGACCGCTACGCCGATCTGATTCAGGAAGCCATCGACAACCTGGGCCTCGATGTAGAGACGGTCACCTTCACCACCCCCGAGCAGGACCCGCGCACGCCCAAGGTGCGCGAAGACGGCGGCTTCGCTCCGCTTCCCAGCCACAGCCCCAACGCGCCCCGTACCGGACACGCAGCCGCACAGGCAGCAGGCTCGCGGCAGGCGACGCCCGGCCCCGAGCAGTCGCGCTTCGACTGGAACGCCGCCTCGCAGCTCAACCCGCGCTACCAGTTCGACGCCTTCGTCATCGGCAGCGGCAACCAGTTCGCGATGGCCGCGGCGCAGGCCGTCGCCGAGCGCCCGTCCAAGGCCTACAATCCGCTCTTCCTCTACGGCGGCGTGGGCATGGGCAAGACGCATCTGATGCATGCCATCGGCCACGACGTGAAGCGCCGCCAGCCGCATTCTTCCATCTGCTACGTCAGCGCCGAGAAGTTCACCAACGAGATGATCGACTCCGTGCGCTACGACAAGATGACCAGCTTTCGCGACAAGTTCCGCACCGTCGACGTGCTGCTGATCGACGACATCCAATTCCTCGCCGGCAAGGAGCGCACCCAGGAGCAGTTCTTCCACACCTTCAACACCCTGCACGAGAGCATGAAGCAGATCGTCATCGCCAGCGACCGACCTCCCAAAGAGCTGTCCGACTTCGAAGACCGTCTGCGCTCGCGCTTCGAGTGGGGCCTGATCGCCGACATCCAGCCGCCCGACCTTGAGACCAAGGTCGCCATCCTGCAAAAGAAGGCGGAGTCCGAGCAGACGCAGTTGCCCACCGACGTGGCGCTCTTCATCGCCTCGAACGTCCGCACCAACGTCCGCGAGCTCGAGGGCGCGCTCGTCCGCCTCATCGCGTGGTGCTCCATGCACGGCGTCGAGATCACGCTCGCCGTCACCCAGCAGTGCCTCAAGCAGTTCATCGACACGCAGGTGCGCAAGATCACCATCGAGTCGATCCAGCGCACCGTGGCCGAGCAGTTCGGCATGAGGGTGGCCGAGCTCAAGCAGAAGAACAACTCGCGCCAGATCGTCGTGCCGCGGCAGATCGCGATGTACCTGGCCAAGCAGTTGACCGAGGCCTCGCTGCCCGAGATCGGCCGCCAGTTCGGGGGCAAGCACCATACGACGGTCATGCACTCGATCGCCAAGATCGACGAACAGCGCCGCACCGACAAGGCCCTCAACCAGACCGTCAACAAGCTGATGGAGACATTGAGCTAGAGCGACGATGTGAGTGATAGAGAAGTGATAGAGAAGTGATAGAGAAGTAAGGGAGAAGTAAGGGAGAAGTAAGGGAGACGTTGAGCTAGCGCGACGACGTGAGTGAGTGAGAAGTGATGGAGAAAGGGCCGGTCTTGAGCGCCGGCCCTTTCTCCATCTGTTTATAAATCCATCCCACCCTCAACCACACGTCATCTCGACCGAAGGCGGCGCTTTTGCCGCCGGAGTGGAGAGACCCCTGTATTTGCCCTTGATCGGATCGGCAACCACACCCGGGTGCCCCATTCATTCGCAGCCTCATCGCGAATGGGTGGGAGACCGCAAATCTCCACCCCCGGCCCATTGCTTCACCACGTAAACCCAAAAAACTCTTGTTTATTTTTCTTTACCACGAAACATAAACACCCTTCCCCACCCACTCCCGCTCCTCCAACTGCTGCATCATGAAGCTCGCCACGTCCTCGCGCGCGATGCGGCTGGCGCCGGGCGGCAGCGCCTCGGCGTCGACACGCCAGCGGCCCCGCCCGCTCCCATGGGTGAGCATCGGCGGCATCGCCATGGTCCAATCGAGATTGCTGGCCGCCAGCGCGGCATACTGCGCCCGCTGCGAGGCCACCGGCCACTTCAGCAGCGTCCTGTTCACCACGTGCTCGACGATCCACCGCCGCCATCCGGCCTGCCTGGCCATCGCGCCGTCCCTGGCTCCGGCCGAGCCCAGCACGATGATCCTCCGCACGCCCTTCCGCTGCATCGCCGCCACAATCACCGGCACCGCACGCTCCAGCACATCCTCCCTGCGCAGCGAATGCGCTCCCAGCGCCGACAGCACCGCGTCCGCGCCGGCGACTGTCCGCTCCACCGCATTCGCATCGAAGACGCTTCCTTCGACGACATGAATATGCCCCCGCATATCGAAGCTCCCCGGCCTCCGCAGCAGCGCCGTCACCTCATGCTCGCCGTCGATACAGCGCCTCGTCAGCAACCGCCCCGTCGCTCCGCTGCCTCCAAAGATGGCGATCTTCATCGCTCCCTCCTCTCTCGACCCCCCTCAACTCACGTCATCTCGACCGAAGGCGGCGCTTTTGCCGCCGCAGTGGAGAGACCCCTGTATTTCGCCGTTGCAGATGTCCTTGCTCTTTCTGCTCTTGCAGTTGCATTTTGCAGTTGTCGTTGCTCTTGCAGTTGCAGTTGCCTCTAGGTACGCCAAGGCTTCAGCCTTGGCCTCTATGGCTAGCCCACAAAAAAGGGGCTTTAGCCCCTGGGGTATGCCTTTCCCTCACGCAGTGCCTTCCAAGCCCCAAAAAAGCCATCGCCGAATTTCGTCCCCTTTATCCTCTCCCCCATTGGATGCCTGTTAAAAACATGTGCAATCCAACTCCTTCATTCCGCGTCGCTTCGCCGCAATTCCCACGCACCGGTCCAGTCTTCTCAAAATCACGCCGTCCCGCCTGTGAAGAAAACGGATAACCCGGGCCTGACGCGAACGGCGACGCCCGATCTTCCTACTCCTCATCTTTTCCACATCCGTTTTTCTAAAACGGGGACCACCCTCAACTCGCGGCCTTTCAGACAGATGAGAACCTTATCCACTTTTCCAGCGGCAATGATTATGAGTATTAGCATTTGTTCTGTTTATGTCTTGTTTCATAACAACACTCGCCCCCGGGCAACAGACTTGTGCGCCGTCCCCGGCACTCACACAAGCGGCCTCTTTTTCACACAGAAACCTCTCGCTCCGTGGGGAGTTCGCCCCTAGAATCGAGCAAAGAAGGTAAAACAGGATTTGCGCGGAAAATCGGGCGGGAATCCGGCAGACGCTAACGTGCGAAGTGCGCGGGGGATGCGATTCGGTGTAAAGTTTTGCCAAGCGACCCTCGATGGATTTTGACGGAATTTGCAGATTCAGGGAGAGATCACAGTGACGATTGCAACTCAGGAGACCCCGATGGATGAGACGACCGCAGCAGCAGCCCCCACCGGCAACCTCGAAATTACCGTCTCCCGCGCCGAGCTTCTGCGCGAGCTGACCGCGGCGCAGTCGGTCGTCGAGCGCAAGACGACGATCCCCATCCTGTCGAACTTTCTCTTCGAAGCCGCGGACGACAAGCTCACCATCACCGCCACCGACCTCGACCAGAGCCTGCGCACCAGTTGCGCCGCCAAGGTCAAAAAGCCCGGAGCCTGCACCATCCCCGCCCGCAAGCTCTACGACTACATCAAGCTGCTCCCCGAGGGCGACATCTCCATCAAGCTGATGGACAACCACTGGGTGCAGATCCGCGCCGGCCGCTCCAACACCAAGATGGTCGGCATGGCCCGCGCCAACTTCCCCCAGGTGCCCGAGTTCCCGGCGTCCTCGGCGGTAAAGATTTCGGTGTCATCGTTGAAGAACATGGTCTCGAAGACCATCTTCGCCATCTCGAACGAGGAGTCGCGCTACACCCTCAACGGCGCGCTGCTGGTGCTCAAGGCCGAGTCGATGGCGATGGTGGCGACCGATGGCCATCGCCTCGCCCACATCGAAAAGCTCGGCGAGACGCTCGAAGGCATCTCGGGCGAAAAGAAGACGCTGATCCCGCGCAAGGCGCTCAGTGAGCTCTCCGGCCTGCTCGGCAACACCGAGGCCGAGGCGCTCGAGTTTGCCGACGACGACCAGACCCTCTTCTTCAAGGTCGGCGGACGCGTGCTGACCAGCCGCAAGCTTACCGGCCAGTTCCCCAACTACGAGGCCGTGCTGCCGCGTGACAACACCAAGTTCGTCATCGTGCGCTCGGAAGACCTCATGGGCTCGATCCAGCGCGTGGCCCAGTTCGCCGACGAGCGCTCGGGCGCCATCAAGATTCGGCTGGAGCAGAACGAGCTCAAGCTATCGTCGTCCTCGACCGACGCCGGTGAGTCGGAAGACACCATTGAGACGCCCTACAACTACGATCCGCTTGTCGTCGGCTTCAACAGCCAGTACCTGATCGACTTTCTCAAGGCGATCGGCAACACCGGCGAGGTGCGGCTGGAGTTCAAGGACGCGCAGAGCGCCGGCCAGATGCGCCCCGAGGACGCCAACGAGGATGTGAAGTACCGCTACATCCTTATGCCCATGCGCATCTGAATGATAAGATGGCAGCGGAATTTTACAGCTTATGACAGGGATGCCACAGCCTTCGCTGAAGTCCGCGCAGATCGCGCTCCGGCGTGCTCCCGCGCCTCCAGTCTACCGGCCGATGACCGCGATCTCGCAGCGAAAGCCGACATCCGTGCCAACCGCTGGACAGCGCGCTCCGGTCTGGCGGCTGCCGGTATCTACGGTATCTACGGTCCAAGGTAAGCTCGGCGTCTCTGCGGCGATGAACCGGCAGCCTATTCGCAATCCCGTCGTCCAGCGGATGGAAGATCTGGAGGAACCCGAGGTGGAGGAACACTTCTGGATTCCCAGGAAATATTATCGACCGAAGGCGCCCACGCTCGGCGATTGGCTGACGCCGGCACTTGCCCCTTACCAAAGAAGAGAAAGGCAGATTGCCAGGAGCCGCGCGGGAATGGTTCGCGCGCAAGAGCGCCGCGAGCAGAGCGCGAAACGGTACAACTTCCACGATCTGACCGCTGCCAGGCCGGTGCTCGACAGCGTAACCGCGCCCCGGCCGCCCTTGGGCATCCCGGTTTGGGCTCCCCCCGTCGCGGCAGCGCCGCAGGCAGTTGTGGCCGTGCCGGTTGTTGTAGTGCCGGTTGTGGCCGCGCCTGTGGTGCCACCGGCTGCCGCCGCGGCGGTTGTAGCAGCACCCATAGGGACCCCGGATCAGCGTTTTGCGGCCATGTGCAACGGTAATTTCTGGGATAAGCACACTGCGACCAGCAAGCAGGGTGCTCAGCGCAAAGCAGATCGTTACGGTGGGACGGTAACGGTTATCAATAGAAACGCAACCAATGCGACTACGCTGGAAAATACCAGGGGAGTATCCAGGCCTGTCGTGACGGTGACTGGCTGGAAGTTCGTCAACGGCGTATTCAAGGCATCCGGGCAATTGAGGGTAGGGATATTTCGCGGGACGAACGGCTTCGATCATCTTGATTTCACGAACTAGCCAACCAGGCATCCGGCTCGCGGTCCTCGCTCGAAGCGCCGTTCTTCCCCATCGACAGGGTCAGCGAAGACGAAGGTGGAGCTGTCCATGAAGAAAACTGTTCCGGCGGAGTCTGCTGCCTCCGCCCGCATCGACGCGACGATCGAACAGATGGAAGACTGGCGCGGCGAGACGCTAGCCCGCGTCCGCAGCCTCATCCACGCCGCCGATCCGGCCATCGTCGAAGAGTGGAAGTGGGAGAAGGCAACCTCTCCGGGCGTCCCCGTCTGGTCGCACGATGGGATTGTGTGCACCGGCGAGACGTACAAGCAGGCGGTCAAGTTCACCTTCGCTCGCGGAGCCTCTATCGCGGACCCGAAGAAGCTCTTCAACTCCAGCCTCGAAGGAAACATGCGCCGAGCCATCGATCTCCACGAAGGAGACAGGATCGACGAAGCCGCTTTCAAACAACTCATCCGCGCCGCAGTGGCCGCCAACACCGCCGCGCTGGCCGCCCGCGCCGCCCGCAAGAAGAAGTAAGCTCTCTGTAACGTAAAAAAAGATCTTCAAAGGAGCCTCTGATTAAGTCCGGTTTTGTTAAGGGCACGGCTTCAGCCGTGCCATAAGTAACCTGTCTACAATGCGGCTTTAGCCGCTGAGGGAATGTTCGGGGACTTAATCAGAGGCTCCGCTAAAGCGTTGAGGAGGTTGCGGTGAAGCAAATCCACGTCCGCTGCACACGCCGCCAGTTTCTCCGTTCCGCCGCCGCCACCGCCGTGCTCGCACGCGGAGCGATGGTACACGCCGCCGCTCCCGCCGTTCTCGCCAACGATCCCATGCGTCCGCAGTTCCATCTGCTGCCCGCGAAGAACTGGATGAACGACCCCAACGGCCCCATCTATTTCAACGGCCGTTACCACATGTTCTTCCAGTACAACCCGCAGGCAGCGGTCTGGGGCAACATGAGCTGGGACCATGCCGTCAGCCCCGACATGCTGCACTGGTCGCATCTGCCCGTCGCCATGACGCCGACGCCGGGCAGCCCCGACGCCTACGGCTGCTTCTCCGGCTCGGCGATTCAGGTCGGCAGCCGCGTCTACTTCGTCTACACCGGCACCAAGGAGAGCACGCCGGAGCTCGCAACCATTCGCGATGGGCAGAACCGTATCCAGGAGTCGCAGTGCCTCGCCTGGTCGGACGACGCTGGCCTCATCCACTGGACCAAGGACCCCACGCCCATCGTCCCGCGTCCGCCCGAAGGCATGAACTTCACCGGCTTCCGCGATCCCTCCGCCTGGCATCAGGACGGCTGGTACTACATGACCGTCGGCTCGGGCGAAGCCAGGGTCGGCGGATGCGTTCTGCTCTACCGGTCGAAGGACATGAAGCACTGGGAGTACCTCCACCCCCTCGCCAGCGGCGCGTGGAACGGCAAGCCCACCCCCAACCCCTGCGACGACGGCTCCATGTGGGAGTGCCCCGACTTCTTCGCCCTCGACGGCGGCCATGTGCTGATCTACTCGACCCTGGGCAAGGTCTTCTGGCAGTCCGGCGTGCTCGACCCCGCCGCCATGAAGTTCCACCCGAAGAAGCAGGGCGTGCTCGACCTCGACGCCTTCTACGCGCCCAAGACGCAGCTCGACGCCCAGGGCCGCAGAATCCTCTGGGGCTGGATCCGCGAGCGCCGCACCGACGCCCAGATGCGCGCCGCCGGCTGGTCCGGCATGATGAGCCTGCCCCGCGTGCTGACGCTCGACCGCGACGGCACGCTGCGCATGCGCATCCTGCCCCGGACCGCAACGCTGCGCAACGGCACCATCGCCGCCGCCGCTACCGGCACCGCAACCACGCTCACCCTTCCCCGAGCCACCGGCGAACTTCTCTGCGCAGGCACGAAAGGCAGCGCCTTCGAGCTGACTCTCACCGCCGCTTCAACCCCGCTGATGCAGATTCGCTACTCGCCCGAAACGCACACCGTCACCGCCAACGGCAAACAGATCGCGCTCGAACCCGGCGACGCGCCCACGCTGCACGCCTTCGTCGACGGCTCGGTCGTCGAGCTGATCGTCGGCGAACGCATCGGCTACGCCCTGCGTTTCTACTACACCACCGCCACCGCCCCCGACGTCCACGCGCGCCTCACCGGCACCAACGTCAAAGTCCACGCCTGGAAGCTCAACCCCATCTCCCCCAACCGCCTCACAACGTAACCGCTCGACAACCCGATCCCGCCCCAACCGCACGTCATCTCAACTCACCCATAAAGCCCGTCATCTCACCCCACCCATAAAAGCACGTCATCTCGACCGAAGGCGTGCGGCCTCATCGCGCGCCGCAGCGGAGAGACCCCTGTATTTCGCTCTTGTCATTGCTTTTGTCGTTGCCGTTGCCGTTGCCGTTGCTTTTGTAGTTGTAGTTGTAGTTGTAGTTGTAGTTGTAGTTGCCGTTGCTGTTGCTGTTGCCGTTGTAGTTGCTCTTGCTGTTGCTGTTGCTGTTGCTCTTGCCGTTGTAGTTGCTGTTGCTGTTGCTGTTGCTGTTGCTCTTGCCGTTGTAGTTGTAGTTGCTGTTGCTGTTGCTGTTGCTCTTGCTCTTGCCGTTGTAGTTGCTCTTGCTCTTGCTGTTGCTGTTGCTCTTGCTCTTGCCGTTGTAGTTGCTGTTGCTGTTGCTTTTGTCGTTGCCGTTGCTTCTAGGTACGCCAAGGCTTCAGCCTTGGCCCTCTCAACCCACGCCACAACAAGGGGCTTCAGCCCCTGGGGTAAGCCTTCCTCTCGCCCCCCGCTATGCCGGAACCGCGAGCAACGATATGCTAAAAGAGTGAGCAACGAGACGATTTCGGTTCAACTTCCCGACGGTTCCGTGCGCGAGGTCCCGCGCGGCACAACTCCCTTTGACGTGGCAACCGGCATCTCCCCCCGGCTCGCCGCCGCCGCGGTCGTCGCCCGGGTCCGCCCGCTGACCGCCCCCGCCGATCAAAACGCCGCCGGGCACGACGAGAACTCCGAGGCCTCCATGTACAGCGCCGCCGCCACCGGCGAGCGCCTCGTCGATCTCTCCGCCCCCCTCACCGAAGACGTCGCCCTCGAACTCCTCAAGGAGAACGACGAGGCTTCGCTCAAGGTCGTCCGCCACTCCGCCGCGCACGTCATGGCGACGGCGATCCTCGAACTCTTCCCCGAGACCAAGCTCGGCCACGGCCCCGCCACCGACTCCGGCTTCTTCTACGACGTCTATCGCGAGACCCCCTTCACCGAAGAAGACCTCGCCGCCATCGAGAAGCGCATGGCCGAGGTCGTCGCCCGCGACGAGAAGTTCGTCCGCGAGCAGGAGTCCCGCGCCAAGGCGCTCACCGACTACGCCGCCCAGGGCGAGTTCATGAAGCTCCACTTCATCGAGCGCTTCACCCAGCCCGGCGACCCCATCTCGCTCTACCGCAACGGCAACTTCACCGACTTCTGTCGCGGCCCGCACGTCCCCTCGACCGGCCGCGTCAAGGCCTTCAAGGTCACGAGTGTCGCCGGAGCCTACTGGCTCGGTGACGAAAAGAACCAGCAGCTCCAGCGCATCTACGGCACCGCCTTCTTCAACGCGAAGGACATGGACGCCCACTTCAAGCGCCTCGAAGAGATCAAGGCCCGCGACCACCGCGTCCTCGGCAAGCAGCTCGACCTGTTCTCCATTCAGGAGGTCGCCGGCGCCGGCCTCATCTTCTGGCACCCCAAGGGCGGCCTCATCCGCAAGGTCATGGAGGACTGGATGCGCGACGAGTGCATCCGCCGCGGCTACCAGATGGTCTTCACCCCGCACATCATGCGCCGCGAGCTGTGGAAGATCTCCGGCCACGAGGGCTATTACTCCGAGAACATGTACCCGCCCATGGAGCTCGACGACGCCGAGTACCGGCTCAAGCCGATGAACTGCCCCGGCCACATCCTCATCTACAAAAACTCCCCCAAAAGCTATCGCGACCTGCCCGTGCGCTACGCCGAGCTGGGCAACGTCTATCGCTACGAGCGCTCGGGAACCATGCACGGCCTCCTGCGCGTTCGCGGCTTCACGCAGGACGACGCGCACATCTTCTGCACCCCCGGACAGATCGAGGACGAGGTCGTCGCCTGCGTCGAGTTTGCCGAGAGCGTGCTGCACACCTTCGGCTTCAGCGAGTTCAAGGTCGAGCTGTCGACATGGGACCCCAACGACCGCAAGAGCTTCGTCGGCTCGGACGAGAACTGGGCGCTGGCCATCGACTCCCTGCACAACGTTCTCAACCGCAAGGGAATCCCCTTCAAGACCATCCCCGGCGAGGCCGCCTTCTACGGCCCCAAGATCGACATCAAGCTGGTCGACGTTCTGGGCCGCATGTGGCAGCTCTCGACCGTGCAGTTCGACTTCAACAACCCCGCCCGCTTCGAGCTGGAGTACACCGGCGAAGACGGCGAGAAGCACCAGCCGGTCATGGTCCACCGCGCCCTCTTCGGCTCCGTCGAACGATTTTTTGGCGTGCTCATCGAGCACTACGCCGGAGCCTTCCCCCTCTGGCTGGCCCCGGTGCAGGTCGGCCTCGTGCCCATCTCGGAGAAGCACATGGAGTACGCCGAGAGCGTCAGGGCAAAGCTCGCCGCCGCCGGCCTCCGTGTCGAACTCGACAAGCGCAACGACCCCATGAAGGCCCGTATCCGCGACTTCGCCCTGCAGAAGGTGCCCTTCGTCCTCATCATGGGCGACAAGGAAGCAACGGCAGGCGCGGTCAGCGTCCGCACCCGAGGCAAAGGCGACGAAGGCAGCGTCCCCCTCGAAACCTTCGTCGAACGCGCAAAGTCCCTGATCGAAACCCGGTCAACGGCCCTCTAAGGAAGCCTCTGATTTAAGTCCGGCTCCGTTAGAGCCATGTCTCCCAGAGCTATTTCTTCTAAGGAACCTCTGAATTAAGTCCGGTTCTGTTAAGGGCACGGCTTTAGCCGTGCCATAAGTGACCTGCCTGCAATGCGGCTTTAGCCGCTGAGGGCATTCCCGAAGGGAATCCACGTTTCGCCCGAACCGGCAAGGCTGCAACCGTAGCAGAACCGCTCCAATCGGACCTCTCAAACCGCACGTCACCTCGACCGAAGCCATGCGTATTGCTCTCAAACCCACGTCATCTCGACCGAAGGCGGGGTCCCCAGCGAGCGTACTTGCTCGTTGGGGTGCAAGGCGGCGCTTTTGCCGCCGCAGCGGAGACCCCTGTATTCCGCCTTTGCCGTTGCCGTTGTTTTTACCCTTGCTTCTAGGTACGCCAAGGCTTCAGCCTTGGCCTCAAACCTCGCCACAAAACGGGGGCTTCAGCCCCTGGGGCATGGCCTCTCGCCCTCTAAAACTCATCAATTCAAAAATCCAAGCCCCGCAAGTCCCCCGCCCTGTCCGGAAATCGCTCATCAAACTGCCAAGCTGCACGAGTTTGCGTCTAATATCTGCATAGTCTTGCGCCGGTAGAGGTGCAGGATAGCCTCCGGCGCGCATCTTATATCGGAGAGATGACGTATCAAGGAGATGAGGGACCACGGATGAAGGCAGTCGTTCTGCACGAGTATGGCGGCCCAGCGAAGCTGAAGTACGAAGACGTCCCCGATCCCGTCGCGGGTCAGGGCGAAGTGCTGGTGCGGCTGGCTGCGACCAGCATCAACCCCGTCGACTACAAGCTGCGCAGCGGAGCCTACAAGGCGTTCATGCCGCTCACCTTCCCCGCCATCCTCGGCCACGACGTCTCCGGCCTGGTCCGCGCAGTCGGCCCCGGCGTGACTGAATTTGCGCCCGGCGACAAGGTTATGGCGCTCGCGAGCAGCACCTACGCCGAACTGGCCGTCGTCAAGGCCGCCGAGCTGGCCTACGTTCCCGACGGCCTCGATCTGGTCGAAGCCGCCGCCCTTCCGCTGGTCACTCTCACCGGAACCCAGTTAATCACGCGCGGCACCGGCATCAAGGCCGGGCAGACCGTCTTAATCTCAGGAGCCCTCGGCGGCGTGGGCCGCAGCGCCGTGCACGCGGCAAAGCAGGCCGGCGCAACCGTGATCGCCGGCGTACGCAAACGGCAGTTGAAAGAGGCCGAGAGCCTCGCCGTCGATCAGGTAGTTGCTCTCGACGATACCGCCGCGATGGAAAAGCTGGGCTTCCTCGATGCGGTCGCCGATACTGTAGGCGGCCAAACCGCGGAGGCGCTGTTGAGCAAGGTCAGGCAGGGGGGCGTCTTTGCCTCGGTGCTTGGACCGCCCGCCAACGCGAAGCTGAACCCAACCGTGCGCGTCGTTCCCGTGCAGGTCGCCGGCGACGCCTCCATGCTGCGGGCGTTGGCCGAAGAGGTAGCGGCGAAACGGTTGGCGATTCCCATCGACCGCATGATCCCGCTCGCGGACGCGGGCGAGGGACAGGCGGCGGCCGAGAAGGGCGGTATAGGCAAGGTGCTGTTGCTGGCGTAAGACTGGATTCTTTTTCCCCGGGTTTTTGCTCTTCAATGAAACAAAAAGTGCAGAAAGGGCACAGGATTGCAAGCCGGTACTACTGCAATCGAAACAACTGTCGGCGGACAACAAAAATATGCAAACGATTCGACTGACAACATGGATGGATGCGCCGATGGAACGGTGCTTCAAACTCGCAACCAGCGTCGACCTCGTCTCCGCGGCCGCCACCGGCGAGAAGGCCATCGGCGGCGTCACGTCAGGGCTCATCGGACCGGACAACTCGGTTGATTGGCAGGGGCGGCAGTTCGGCAGGGCAGGCATTCACACCAGCCACATCGACTCCACCCGCATCGACGGCTGGCGGCCTTATAGCTACTTCCGCGAGGTCATGGTTCAGGGCTCCTTCGCCCGCTTCGAGCACGAGCGCCACTTCGCCCTCATGGACGACGGCACCCGCATGCGCGACGAGATCCGCTTCAGCATCCCCGGCCTGCTCAGCGGCCTCTCCGAGAAGCTGGTCCGCCGCCACCTCGTCGATATCCTCAAGCGCCGCAACGCCCTTATCAAACAGGTCGCCGAGTCCGAGCAGTGGCGAAGGTATCTCGAAGAAAAGGCCGCCACCCCAAAGCCGCCCCGCCCCACCGGCGATTTAGCCCCTGAGTGGGACAAGAGCAGCGCGCTGGCGCATTGATCCTCCGGGACGACGTCAAACGAAAAACAAACGATCTGTTTGAAGTCCCTATAACCACGTCATCTCGACCGAAGGCCCGCAGGGCCGCAGTGGAGAGACCCCTGTATTTGCCGTTGCCGTTGCCGTTGCACTTGCCGTTGCTGTTGCACTTGCCGTTGTTTCTAGGTACGCCAAGGCTTCAGCCTTGGCCCTCTCAGCCCACGCTAAAAAAGGGGCTTCAGCCCCTGGGGCATGCCTCCTCTCCGTCGTTTCGAAACCTAAACTCACGTCATCTCGACCGCAGCGGAGAGACCCCTGTCTCTTCGTCGTTATTTCCACTTGCGCGCCTATCTCACCTGGAACCCGCGCGCCTCCTTGTCAGACGAACAGTGGAGCCAGCACCAGCGTAATGGTGGCGAGCAGCTTGATGAGCACATGCAGGCTGGGACCGGCGGTGTCCTTGAAGGGGTCGCCGACCGTGTCGCCCACAACCGATGCCTTGTGCGCCTCGGACTTCTTGCCGCCGTACTGTCCCGTCTCGATGAACTTCTTGGCGTTGTCCCAGGCGCCGCCGCCGTTGTTCATCAGCATGGCCAGAAGGATGCCCGCGATGGTGCCCACCATCAGCAGACCGGCGACCGACTCGGCTCCGGCCAGATTGACGGGAATGCCCGCGATGGCTGGCACGGGGATAATAGTTCCCGCCGCGTACATCGCGGAGCTGGCGTGATAGCTGGCGCTGAGGTGGCGGAAGATCAGGCCCACCGCCACGGGCATGCAGACCACCAGCAGGCCGGGCATGACCATCTCCTTGAGCGCCGCGCCGGTAACGATGTGGACGCAGCGGCCGTAGTCGGGCTTCGAGGTGCCCGCCATGATGCCGGGATTCTCCTTGAACTGGTCGCGGACGTCCTTGACGATCATCTGCGCCGTCCGCCCGACGGCCTTGATGGCCATCGAACTGAAGAGATACGTGAGCATCGCTCCCAGCAGTGCGCCGACGAAGACCGGCACCTGGGCGAGGTTGATGTTGGTGAAGTTCCATCCCGCAGGCATGTAGCCGCCCGCCATGTGGACCTTGTCCGCGACGATAACCTTGATCTCTTCGAGGTAGGCCGAGAAGAGCAGGAAGGCCGCCAGCGATGCCGAGCCGATGGCGTAGCCTTTGGTGAGCGCCTTGGTGGTATTGCCGGCCGAGTCCAGCTTGTCGGTGCGCTCGCGAATCGCGTCCGGCTGGTTCGACATCTCGATGATGCCGCCGGCGTTGTCGGTGATGGGGCCGAAGGTATCCATCGCCAGGATGTAGGCCGCGCAACTGAGCATGCCCATGGTCGCCAGCGCCGTTCCGTAGATGCCCTTGGCATAGTCGGTGATGCCGGCAACGCCGGAGAGTCCCTGCACCCCGAAGTAGTAGCTCGACAGCAGCGCCGCCGAGATGGCGATCACCGGAAGCGCGGGCGTCTCCATGCCGACCGCCAGGCCGCTGATGATGTTGGTCGCCGGGCCGGTGAGCGAGGCGGCGGCAATCGACTGCACGGGACGATAGCGGTACTCGGTGTAGTACTCCGTGATCCAGACGAAGAGGAACGATGTGATCAGACCGACCACGCCGCAGCCCAGCAGCCAGAGCGGCTTGACCAGGGGGCCGTCGAGCATGGAGTAGACGGCGATGGCGAAGCCCACCAGGGCCAGCCCCGAGGTCACGTAGAAGCCGCGGTTCAAGGCTCGCATCGGATCTTCGGTATCGTTGGTCTTCACCACGTACACGCCCACGATGCTCGATATCAGGTTGATGGCGAGCACGATCAGCGGGAAGATGATTCCCTTCACTCCAAAGACGGGATAGAGCGCCGCGCCGAGGATCATGGCGCCGACGTTTTCCGCCGCCGTCGACTCGAAGATGTCCGCGCCGCGGCCCGCGCAGTCGCCGACGTTGTCGCCCACGAGATCGGCGATAACGGCGGGGTTGCGAGGATCGTCCTCGGGAATGCCGGCCTCGACCTTGCCGACCAGGTCCGCGCCCACGTCAGCGGCCTTGGTATAAATTCCGCCGCCAAGCTGTGCGAATAACGCCACCAGCGAGGCTCCAAATCCAAATCCCACCAGTTCGTATGGAACCGTCTCCGGATGCGACAGGCCGCCGAAGAAGAGAAACAAGAGGCCCACGCCCACCAGCGAAAGCGCGACAACCACCAGGCCGGTGACCGCTCCGCCGCGCAGAGCGATCTGCAACGCCTTGTTCAGGCTGCCGCGCGCCGCCGAGGCCGTGCGGATGTTCGCCCGGATCGAGACGTACATTCCCGTGTATCCCGCCAGGCCGGAACACACCGCCCCGACCAGGAAGCTGATGACGGTCTTCGATGCGAACGGAGCAGTGCGCGCGGACATGTGATACCCGGCGAAGAGCAGCACGGCCAGTACTACCGCGATGCCGGCGATGGTGCGGTACTGCCGTCGCAGGAACGCTTCGGCGCCCTCGCGGATGGCCTCGGAGATGGCGCGCATCTCCGGCGTGCCGGTATCGCAGCAGAGAACATGGCGCGCCAGCATCCAGGCTGCGACCAGCGCCAGCACGCCAACGCCAATCGCGATCCACAGGCAAATCTGCCCGCCTTGGCCACCGGCGTCCGCCGGCGAGAGCGGATAAGGTACCTGAACAGCCAAAGCCAGAAGGCTCACTACGTCCATGCAACGATCTCCTTAGAACGCGAATCCGAAATTAGCTTCACGAAGGCGGCCATTAGAGCATGTGGAATCCAAGAGGGTCAATGCACCGTGCAAGGGTCGGAACAAGTTCGTTCTAAGGCGCGGGCCAACCAAAGTAATAGCACACTCCGGTCACTCGCTGATTCCATGACTCGCATCTGCCGATGGACATTGCAGAGAACAGCGAGGTACAACAGTGTCCCTTCCGGATCGAATTGCGGTCAGAGAGCATGAGCTCAGTTCACGGCAGGGCGTTCGATATTCGGCTCGCCGACGGGCGCGGCAGCGGAGCGCCCGGTCTGCCGCCGGACCGTGGATCGCCCTCTCCATCACGCTATCGCTTGCCCTGCTTGCGATGGGAGCTTCGCGTTTGCAGGCGCAGGTACAGGCGCAGGCGAAGACTCAGGTACAGGCGAAGACTCAGCTTCAGACCGCTCCCATCGTTCCCGGTCGTTACATCGTCGTCTACCGCAACGCTGCCATTCCCGGCGACGCGGAGGCCCGCGTTCACGCCGCCGGCGCCCGCATTCTGCGGCGCGACGAACGGCTGGGCATGGCCTCGGTGCAGGCGCTCGTCAACCCGCATCCCCTGCACGCCGAGGCCAACAGTCAGTCCCTGGACGGCGTCGACATCACCATGCAGTTGCTGGCCGCCGAGCCCAACGTGAAGTACGTCCTTCACGACCGCATTGTGACCGCGGACCGGCTTACCCTCAAGCCGGTCATCCCGGCGACCTTCAGCGTCATCATTGGTTCAACCACTCATCTGCAAACCTACGACAGCTTCTATACGGCGTCGCCGCAGGGATGGGCCGTCCGCCAGGTGGGAGGCTACGGAGGCAACGTCGCCGGAGGACCGGCGCACGGCCCGTGGGACAGAACCATGGGAGACGGTGTTCGCATCGCCATTCTCGATAGCGGCGTCGACGAGACGCACCCCGACATCGCGCCGAACCTCGCGTTGAATCTGAGCGAGATTAATCAGACCGACTATCCCAGCGCGTGCGACGACGGCACGCCGCAGGACCAGGACGGCCACGGCACCTGGGTCGCGTCGCTCGCCGCCGGAGCCATCGGCCCGGGCACGGGAGAGGTCGTCGGCGTCGCTCCCCACGCCACCCTGCTTAACATTAAAGTGTTGCAGCGGATGCCGGCCTCCGCCCCCGATAGCGGTAACTCTATTAAGGACCAGTGCGCTTCCGGTCAGGCCAGTGGACTGCTGAGCTGGGTGATGCAGGGCATCGACGACGCCATCGCCAATCGCGCCGACATCATCTCGCTCTCGGTCGGCGCGACCGTCGATCTGACCACCGCCGACGGCGCCGGGCTGCAGGCCGCCTTCAACGACGTCACCAGCGCGGCCGCGCAGGCGGGAATCGTTGTCGTGGCCTCGGCGGGCAACGACGGCCTCGACCTCTCCGGCCCGCGCTTCGTCGAGCTGCCCGCGCAATCGAGCGGCGTGCTCGCCGTAGTGGCTTCGACCAACCCGGCCTGCGCGCAGAACACTGCCGCCGGAGCACGCTGCGCGCCCGGACCGGTTGCGCTCGCCTACTACAGCAATCACGGAGCCGCCCTCGCCGCCCTCGCCGCGCCGGGAGGAAGCTATCCCGAAGGCGCCAGCCAGGCCATCAGCGGATGGGTGCGAGGAGCGTGCAGCTCCGGCAAGCCGTCCACGCTCGACGGTCCGCCCACGGACAGCGGCCACAGCTTCGGCTGCTTCAACGTCGGTCACGCGGCATACGTGCAGGCCATCGGCACCAGCGCCTCGGCTCCGCTGGCTGCCGGAGTCGCCGCGCTTCTGCGGGCGGCGCACCCTGACTGGACGGCGGCCGATATCGTCGCCCGGCTGCGCACCACCGCGGTCGCTTCGACGGGACTTCCCGTTCCCCAGATTAATGCCGCCGCCGCGCTGGCTACACCGTAAAGGCCGTCCCCATCTCGAACTGCTTTCTTAAGTCAGGCTTTGCCAAGGGCACGGCTTCAGAGCCTGTCTTGAGCAAAGCCGAAGGATACCGTAAATGACTTGCCGGCAACGCGGCTTCACAGCCTGCGGACAACTCTGGTTCTGTTAAGGGCTCAGGGAAACCGCCGGCGCATGGCTGCACCAAGCTTCACAGCCTGCGGACAACTCTGGTTCTGTTAAGGGCACGGCTTCAGCCGTGCCATCAATGCTTCGTTTGCAATGGGGCTTTAGCCCCTGAGGGAATGCATGGAGATTGAGCCCAACCTTCCCTAGCGCCGGCGAAAGGTCTTGCGGATGGCGTGGCTGCGGTCGCTGGTCGAAGCCTGGGGCGAAGGCTCCTGACCCTCCGGATAGAGCACCACGAACCGCCGCGGCCCGTCGCTGGTCGAGGCCGTCGGCAGCCCCGAGGCGCTGAGCGCCAGGTGCAGCAACCGCCGCTCGCGCGAGTTCATCGGAGGAAAGGAGTACGGCCGGCCGCTGGCGCGAACCCGCTCGACGGCGACCTCAGCCATCATCTGCAGCTCGGCGTTGCGCAGCAGTTTGAAGTTCTCCGCGTCGAACGAGATCAGGTGGTGCTGCTCCGGCTCCAGCCGAAGCGCCTTGGCAGCCAGGTGTTCGATCGAGTGCAGCAGTTCCGCGTTGCGCGCGGTCAGCAGGGGAGTGTCGGCCCCGGTAAACTCGACCGAGATCTCGGCAGAGACTTCACCGCTCCCCGCCGCGTTGCCACCGCCGCCGCCCATGACCCTGAACGCGAGGTCGAGCCCGCTCGATTCAATCAGCATCCGGAGAAATTCTTCAATCCGGCGAGTCTTCGTATCGAGCGCGTCCTGATGGGAGGTCATTGCGGTGGCGTTGTCCAAGAGCCATCGTCTCACAGGCGGGCCGTTGTTTCCAGTTTCCGCAATCCGCCCCGGTGTGATTCAGGGCCCGCTTCCTCCTCCGAACTCAAAGCGTTATACTTTCACCTTTCGAAGAGGAGGCCGTGATGAATACCGAATCCGCAGCCGGCAGCATCCGTTCATGGCGTCGGGAGATGAAGCCCTGGCAGGTGCGCATTCAGCTTGTGGTCATCGCCTGCCTGGTCGCCGCCATCGTCAGCCTCTTCATCGACTCCTCCATCCCGGACTGGTACGAGTCCCTGCACAAGCCCTCCTTCACGCCGCCCATCGCTTTCTTTGCCGTCGTCTGGCTCGTCCTCTACGGCTGCATGGCCGCGGCTGCGTGGCTCATCGGGCAGATGCCGCGCACGCGCGCCGCCAACCGCGCGCTGATGCTCTTCGCCATCCAACTCATGCTCAGCATCCTCTGGACCATGGACTTCTTCCACTACCACGTCGTCGGTCCCGCGCTGTTTCTGATCGTCCTGCTGTGGATCGCCCTTCTGCTCACTACGATCCGCTTCTGGCACCTTCGCCGCTCGACCATTTACCTGTTGGCCCCCTGCCTGGCCTGGGTCACCTTCACCGCGCTCCTCAACCTCGAGATCGCACTCTTCAACTAGCGCTCGCACCCGCAAAAAACACGTCATCTCGACCGAAGCCGGCAGGGCCCCCGGCGAGTGCCTTCTACTCGCTGGGGGTGCAAGCGCAGAGCAGTGGAGACCCTGTATTTGCCGTTGCACTTGCCGTTGCCGTTGCAGTTGCAGTTGCCGTTGCAGTTGCTCTTGCACTTGCCGTTGTACTTGTCGTTGCCGCTGCCGTTGCTGTTGCTCTTGCTTCTAGGTACGCCAAGGCTTCAGCCTTGGCCTCTCAACCCACGCCACAAAAAGGGGCTTCAGCCCCCGGGGTATGCCTACGTCTTCGCCGGCGGCTTGCCCGCAACCTCGCACCCTGCAATCTCCTCCAGCACACGGATCGCACCGCAAAAATCATCTTCGCCGAAGCCCTTCGCAATCGCCGCGCGATACAGTTGCCGCGACAGCGCAGTCAGCGGCAGCGGAACGTTCAGCTCTGCCGCCGACTCCAGCATCAGCGCGATGTCCTTCTCCACCCACTTCACCGAGAAGCGCGTCGAGAAGTCGCGCGCAAACACAAACGGAGCCTTGACCGATACCAGCTTCGACTGCGCGCCCGTGTTGCTCAGAATCTCCAGCATCAGGTTCGGATCGACGCCGCCCTTGGTGCTCAGCACCATGCCCTCGTTGAAGGCCTGCAACAGATTGCCCTGGATCAGGTTCTGCGACAGCTTCGCCTGCAATCCCATGCCGAGCGCGCCGCAGTGGTAGACCAGGTTGCCCATGATCTTGAAGTACGGCAGCACGCGCTCGAACAGCTCCTTCTCGCCGCCGACCATGAACGCCAGCGTGCCCGTCTCCGCGCCGCCCTTCGACCCCGTGCAGGGCGCATCCAGAAACTCTATGCCGTGTCCGGCCAGCTCCGCGCCGATCCTGCGGCTCGCGCTCGGCGCGATGGTGCTGCAATCGGCAATGACCATGCCCTTCTGCGCGCCTTCAACCAACCCGCCCTTGCCCAGAATCACCTCGCGCGACATCTCCGTATCGCCCACGCACAGAAAGACGAAGTCGCTGCGCTTCGCCACCTCGGCCGGAGTCGCGCACGCCGTTCCGCCTTTGACTTCGCCGCCCGCCAGCCGCTCCGCCTTGCCCGCGCTATGCGACCACAACGCCACCTCGTGGCCTGCCTTCATCAGTTGCAGCGCCATCGGTCCGCCCATGATGCCGAGGCCAAGAAATCCAAGTTTCGCCATCTTCGTTCTCCCTCCGTGTTCTGTGTTTTGCGTTCCTGTTTACGTTCAGTCCCTTATGTTTAGGGTACCTCTGAAATTAAGCAGACCCTGTTCGGAAATTAAGCAGCTCCCGTTCAGACCCTGTTCACGCCCCAGGCTACCCAAAAGCACATCATCTCAACCCCGTTAAAAAACACGCCATCTCGATCCCCACTAAAAAGTCACGTCATCTCGATCCCCACTAAAAGGTCACGTCATCTCGACCGAAGGCCCGCAGGGCCGCAGCGGAGAGACCCCTGTATTTCGTAGTTGTAGTTGTAGTTGTAGTTGCCGTTGCTGTTGCCCTTGCCCTTGCAGTTGCAGTTGCAGTTGCAGTTGTAGTTGCCGTTGTAGTTGCAGTTGTAGTTGTAGTTGCAGTTGCCGTTGTAGTTGCCGTTGCTCTTGTAGTTGTAGTTGTCCTTGCTGTTGCCCTTGCCGTTGCCGTTGCCCTTGTAGTTGTACTTGCCCTTGCTTCTAGGTACGCCAAGGCTTCAGCCTTGGCCTCTCAACCCGCGCCACAAAAAGGGGCTTCAGCCCCTGGGGTATGCCTCCTCTCAGTCGCTCCCGAACCAAAAGCACCCCTGTACGTCCGCTCCCACCTTCAGTGCAGATGAACAACATAGGTATAAAGCAGCGCAATGCAGCCAACCATACTTGCCAGAAAAAGACTGTGCTTCAGCGTGAACCGGAACAGCCGCGACTGGTCCGGAACCGACAGCCCCGTCGCCGCGGCGGCGATGGCGATCGTCTGCAGGCTGATCATCTTGCCCATCACGCCTCCCGCCGAATTCGCAGCAGCCATCAGCACGGGATCAAGCCCGAGCCGTCCGGCAGTGACGACCTGCAGGTTGCCGAAGAGCGCATTCGCCGACGTGTCCGATCCGGTGAGGAAGACGCCGAGCCATCCCAGCAGCGGGCTGAAGAAGGGAAACAGCACGCCCGTCGCCGCAAAGCTCAACCCCAGCGTCGCCGTCGCTCCGCAGTAGTTCATCAGGAAGCCGATGGCCAGCACCGCGGCGATGGTCAGGATCGGCAGCGTCAACTGCCGCGTCACCGAGGCCAGCAGCCGCGCAAACCGCAGCGGCGTCACCCCCAGGAAGATCGCCGACAGAAACGTCGCCGCCATGCAAGCCGTTCCCGCCGCCGACAGCAGGTTCATATTAAAGATAGCCGGATACGGCGTCGGCGTCGCCGCAATCGGCGGCATGCGCTGCACCAGGTCGTGCAGCCCCGGCCACGCCACCGTGAAGCTCGCCAGGTTCAGCTTGTGCTGAATCGGACCCACGCCCCACAGCAGAACGCACGCCACCAAAAAGCCATACGGCATCCACGCATAGAGCACCTCGCCCAGGCTGTGCTGGGGCGGAAGGCTCGCCGCCGCCTTTTTGTTCGCGGACTCGTCAACGACGACCGGCACGAATCCCTTATCGAGGCAGTTGCGAATCGCGCCGCTGTTCTCGTTATGCTCCGGATGCCGGAAGTGCAGGTAGATGACCAGCGCCAGCATCGACGACAGCGCCGCGATAATATCCGTAAGCTGCGGCCCGATGAAGTTCGAGATCGTAAACTGCATCCCCGCGAAGACCGCGCCGCAGACCATCGTCGGCAGCCAGATGCCCGACAGCGAGACGAAGCCGCCCGTCGCGACGATCACGTACGCCGGAATAACCAGCGAGATCGGCGCGCACACCCGCCCAACCTCCGCGCTCAGTTGGGCAAGCGGAAGCCCCGTCGTTCCCGCCAGCGTAATCACTGGAATCCCGATCGCGCCGAAAGCTACCGGCGCAGTATTTGCGAGCAGACAGATGGCCGACGCGCTGAAGGCCGAGAAGCCCAGTCCCGTCAGCATGGTTGCGGCAATGGCAACCGGAGTCCCGAATCCCGATGCCCCTTCGAGAAACGCGCCGAACGCAAACGCGATCAGGATCGCCTGCAGCCGCGGGTCCGGCGTCAGCCTGCCCACAGAGTCGCGGATGATCTCGAACTTGCCCGTCTCCACTGTCAACCGAAACAGCGCAATCGCCCAGAAGATGATCCACGAGATCGGGAAGAGCCCGAAGGCCGCGCCGTACGCCGCCGCATTCAGCGCCATCCCCGGAGGCATCTGGTAGCCGACGATGGCGACCAGCAGCGTCACCGCCAGTCCGGCGAGCCCCGAGACCCACGCCGACTTCCGCATCACGCCCAGCAGAAACAGCAGTGTAAAGATAGGTAGCGCAGCGATCGTCGCGGAGAAGGCCAACCCGTGACCGAAGAGATAGTAGTGTTGATTCCAGATCACGATAGTGGCCATTCCAGCAGTGGACTTTGAGTCTGTCTTGGGGACGGTCTTTCGGTAAACCCGGATGGTAGTATGGTCCTACCATTGGTGTCAAGCGATGCCGAGATCCGCACGGCGCATGGATTCCTCCCCTCGAAACGAACATCGTCTTAACCGAAGCGCCCCACTCCAACCGCACGTCATCTCAACCGGCCCGCATCACCTCAAACGCACGTCATCTCGACCGAAGCCGCGCAGCTTCATCGCGCGGCGCAGTGGAGAGACCCCTGTATTTTGCTG
>MKSV01000004.1 GCA_001897435.1 Acidobacteriales bacterium 59-55
CATGGGTTCTTCCTCGCCTCTACAACCCGGGTGCCCCATCCATCGCGTCTTTTGCGATGGGTGGGAAGTAAATCTCTCCCACACCTCCGGAGTTCCTATCCATCGCGCCATGCGATCGATAGGAAGCACGACCGCAACAGCCACCCTGCTTAAGGGCACGGCTTCAGCCGTGCCGCAAACTCCCCCGTCCGCAAGGGACTTTAGCCCCTGAGGTCCTACTTCTTCAACGAATAACTAAAGTCAACCGTATCCGTCACATGAGGCTTCACCGTCACCGTCAACGTCTGCTCGCCCATCTTCTCGTGAACCGCTCCCAGCGTATACGTCCCCGCCGGCAGCCCCTTGATCTCGAAGTGCCCCTTGGCATCGGTCACCGCAAAAAACGGCGTCGCCGACACATTGATAAACGCGTTCATCCACGGATGATTGTTGCAGCGCACCGGCATCATCAGCTCCGGCGCGTCGAAAGTCCTCACCTGCGGCGCGCTCCTCGGTGCCTCGGAGACATCGATCTCCTTGTTGCCGCCCGCCGTCGGCAGGGTATGGATGTTGTGCATCGTCCCATCCGAGTTGCGAAATTCCACCGCTCCGCCCTGCATCACTCCCACCACATGCGGCACATACCTGCAGCCCACCTGGTCGAGCACCACCGGAGCCGTCGTCGCCGCGGGAGCCGACATCGCCGCCGCCGGTCCGCTCTTGACGTAGATAAAGACGTTGGCCAGCCTGCCGTCATCGACGACATACTGCTCGGCAAAGTTGTCGCCGCCCAGCATCGAGCACACCGGGTCCTGGCTCATGTCGATGCGCAGCCGCTTCGGCGCCTTGCCGATGAAGCTCACCGTTCCGCTCACCGCGCCCAGCGTCGCCGGATCGAGCGGCACAGAAGACCGGGCGGCGGCAGGCCTCGCACTCTCCGTCGCCTGCTCCTTCGGAGGATTCGGTTTGCACCCGGCCAGCATTCCTGCCACCATCACTCCCGCCATCAGCCAACCGAACCCCTGCCTCATCGCAACCTCGCTTTCGTCGATAGTTATAAAAAATCAAACAAAAATCACGCCATCTCAACCGCAACCATGCGTCCATTCAAAAATCACGTCATCTCAACCTCAGCCCATCTCGAAACCCAAAAATTACGTCATCTCGACCGAAGCCGCGCGGCATCATCGCGCGGCGAAGCGGAGAGACCCCTGTATTTCGCCTTTATCCATGCCGACCATCGCAATCATTAGACGACGCTCGCAGCCAACCGCCGAAATTCGCCTCTAAGCCTGCGCCTTTACCGGCGTCTCCATCGCCCGTAGCACCGCCTCGGCAAACTCCCTCGTCCCGCTCGTGCCGCCGACGTCCCGTGTCAACGTCCGGCCCTCGCGATACACCTGTTCCAGCGCATCCTGCACCCGCGCCGCCGTCTCGCTCTCGCCGATATGATGCAGCATCAGCACCGCGCTCTGCAGCAGCGCTGTCGGGTTTGCCAAATTTTTCCCCGCGATATCCGGAGCCGACCCATGCACCGCCTCGAAGATCGCGCATTCGGTCCCCAGGTTCGCGCCCGGCACCAGCCCCAGCCCGCCCACGAACGCGCTGCACAGATCGCTCAAAATATCGCCGTACAGATTCTCCGTCAGCAGAATGTCGTACTGATAAGGATTCATCACCAGCTGCATGCAGGTGTTGTCCACGATGTGCTCGCGATACTCCACCTCCGGAAAGCCCTCGGCGACCGTCTGGCAACAGCGCAGAAACAGCCCGTCCGACAGCTTCATAATGTTCGCCTTGTGGATGGCGTGAACCTTCTTCCGCCCCTGCCTGCGCGCATAGTCGAACGCAAACTTCGCAATCCGCGTCGAGCCCTTCTCGGTGATGATCTTCAGCGCCTGCACCACCCCCGGCACGACTACATGTTCGAGCCCGGCGTACAGGTCCTCCATATTTTCGCGCACAATAATCAGGTCGATGTCCGGATAGATCGTCTTCAATCCGGGCAGGCTCTTCACCGGCCGAAAGTTCGCGAACAGTTCGAACTTCTGCCGCAGCGCCACGTTGATCGAAGCGAAGCCGCCGCCCACCGGCGTCGTCACCGGACCCTTCAGCGCCACCCGGTTCTCTTCGATCGAGTCGTAGAGCGCCTTCGGAATATACTCGCCCGTCGTCTCGAACGCCTCGGCCCCCGCCGCATACCGATGCCACTCGAACGCCGCCCCGGTCGCCCGTCCCGCCGCTTCGACGATGCTCACCACCGCCGCCGAAACCTCCGGCCCGATGCCGTCGCCCGGAATCAAGGTAATCCGATGCGTCCTGCGCTTCGGAGTTTTCGCAGCCTTGGAACTCTTTGAACTCCCCGGACTCTTCACCATCGCTACCGCCGTTTCTTATGGTCCTTCCCGCTCAACAACTCTTCCAGCTCGGCCTTGAACTCGCGCACGTCCTTGAAGTCCCGATAGACGCTCGCAAACCGGATATAGGCCACTGTATCGATATCCTTGAGCCGCGACATAATCTGCTCGCCCACCTCGCTGGTCGAGCGCTCGCGCTCCGGCGAATCGACCACAAAGGCCTCCGTCTCGTCGACGATCTGCTCCAGCTTCACCGCCGGCACCGGCCGCTTCTCGCAGGCATGGAGCAGCCCGCTCAGCACCTTCTGCCGGTCGAACTTCTCGCGCCGGCCGTCCTTCTTCACCACCATGTAGGGAATCTCGTCGATGCGCTCGTAGGTGGTAAACCGCTTGTGGCAGCCCTCGCACTCGCGCCGCCGGCGAATTGACTCCGCCTCTTTACTCTCTCGTGAATCGACAACGCGATCCTGGGCAAAACCACAGTAGGGACACTTCATCGGATTGCCTCGATTCTAGCAGCGCATCTCTCCCCCACAGCACCCCTTGTTTGTCATTCCCGAAGGGAATCCGCGTTTCGCCGGGTGCCCCATGTCCCGCCTCTGGGACATGGGATCTCTCCCAACCCCAACCGCCCGGGTGCCCCATCCATCGCGGCCGTATGCGATGGGTGGGAAGTAAAATCTACCCGCCTTCCTCAACCTCCGCCCCCTCACCCGCCGCGGGTGCCCCATCCATCGCGGCTTTATGCGATGGGTGGGAAGTAAAATCTACCCGCTTTCCTCCACCCCCGCCCCCTCCCCCGCAGCCTCACTCTCTTCCGCCACCGCCTTCAGATTCACATGCTCCACCCGCGCATACACTAGTCCCGTCGGCAGAATCGACAGCGAAGTCACCACCAGCAGCACCGCGCCGCACGCGGTCGCCGCTTCAATCGGCGCGCCGTAGAACTCATGCATCGCCGTCGCCGTCACCGCAATCTGCGTAAACCATCCGATGATCGGCGGCTGCAGCGCCGATCCGCCGAGGCTCGCCGCCATCAGCAGCATGGTCCGCGAAAACGTCAGCCCCGCCAGCTCCGGCGTCAGCACAAAGGCGTGCGCCGTCTGCACATACGCCATCCCGATCATCCCCCACATCGCCAGCGACAGCGCCACCGCCAGCGCGAAGTCGCGTAGCGACGTAAACGTGTTCAACCCGTCGCGGAACCCGAGGATCTTCGTGGCGATGCTCTCCGCCGCCGGCTTCGACAACCGGCCCAGCGTCGCCCGCGCAAACCCGGCGACCACGCCGCCCGACACCCGCACGACGACCGCAAACGCCGCAATCGCCAGCGTCAGGGCCAGGCTCATCTCCCCGGCCCGCACAAAGATCTCATGATGCGGAAGGTCCTTCGGCGTCAGCGCCATGGCGCTCGAAAACACCACGGCGACCGCTCCCAGATCGAACATCCGCTCGATGGCGTAGACTCCGACCTGCGAGCTGAGCGGCAGCCCCACCCGCCGCGACACCAGGTACGGCCGGGTCAGGTCGGCCAGCCGTCCAAACAGCGCCACGCCCGCGAACCCGATGAACTGTGGCCCCAGCAATACATGCGTCGGAACCTTCTTCACCGGCGCCAGGAAGATGGCCCATCGCCACGACCGCAGCCAGTAGGTCGCATAGATCAGCGCAATGCCCGCCCAGATGTGGATCTGGTCCACGTTCCGCAGTTGGCGCCGGAACATCGCCCAGTCGAAGTGCGCCCGCCACAGCGCCAGATCGACCAGCGCCAGCACCACCAGCGCCGCGACCCACACCCATCGATTCCGTTTCTTCATCCCGCGCTCTCTCGGAAGCTGTAGAAAATCAAAAGAATCATCTCAGCCAACCATAAACGTCAGCCCATCTATAAAGAAAGCACGTCATCTCGAAAGAAAGCGCGTCATCTCGACTAAAACGCACGCGACTCAGACTCAAGAGCAACGTCATCTCGACCAAAACGCGTGCGACTCAAACTTAAGAGCACGTCATCTCGACCGAAGCCGCGCGACCCAAACTCAAGAGCACGTCATCTCGACCGAAGCCGCGCAGCTTCATCGCGCGGCGCAGTGGAGAGACCCCTGTATTTTGTCCTTGTCCTTGTCCTTGCCCTCGCCGTTGCCGTTGCCTTTGCACTTGCACTTGCACTTGCCGTTGCAGTTGCCCTTGCCTCTGGGTACGCCAAGGCTTTAGCCTTGGCTTCTCTCCTGCCAAAAAATAAAGGGGCTTCAGCCCCTGGGGTATGTCTTTGATCGCATCTGAACCTGGCCGCAGAGACCGGCCCTCCTCTTCTACCGCGCCTGCGCCACCAGCGCCGCCTGCTTGCGCCGGTTGAACTCGCGAATCACCCGCGCCACGTAAGCTTGCGTCTCCCGGTATGGAGGAACCCCATGATACCGGTCCACCGCCGCCGGCCCCGCGTTGTACGCCGCCAGCGCCAGCGCGATATTGTCGCGATACCGCGTCAGCAACTCATCCAGGTACGCCGTCCCGCCCGCGATGTTCTGCTCCGGACGAAACGCGTCCTCGACTCCCATCTCGCTGGCCGTCTTCGGCATCAGTTGCATCAGCCCCTGCGCCCCCGCCCGCGACACCGCGCGCACCTGGCCGCCGCTCTCCGCCTTCATCACGCTGGCCAGCAGATCGGTATCGATATGGTGAGCCTCGCCCGAGTGCGCCAGCATCTCGTGGATCTCGGCGCGTGTCGGCGCAGCCGCCTCCACTACTTTTGCAGTAGTCTTCACCGCGGGCCGGGGCACATCGGCGACCGTCTCCACGCGGGCAATCGCACTGCCTGCAACCTCGA
This sequence comes from Acidobacteriales bacterium 59-55, assembly GCA_001897435.1. Classification (GTDB taxonomy): domain Bacteria; phylum Acidobacteriota; class Terriglobia; order Terriglobales; family Acidobacteriaceae; genus Edaphobacter. Next base: position 5,161 of record MKSV01000004.1, read on the forward strand.
TGTAATTCGCATCCGCGCCCGAATTCGCCGCCCGATGATCGCCGAGATAAAGCCGAACCTTGTCGCCGACCGCCTCGCGCCGAACGCAGTCCAGCTCAAATCCATTGCGCAACGTCACATGCTCGGCCGCCCGCGCCAACGGACACACCGTCAACGCCAACGCAAAGATTGCGAACCCGCTCCGAACTGCGCCAAGCTTCATCGCCACCCTCAAAGCCTACCACCGCCGCCCCTGGCACTCGACCGCTTTATAGAGGAGACACGGAAACATCATCTCGACCAAAGGCCCGCATCAACCCAAACCTGCGTCATCTCGACCGAAGGCCCGCAGGGCCGCAGCGGAGAGACCCCTGTATTTCATCTCCCACTGCTTCCCTTCTTGTTATTCCCGAAGGGAATCTGCGTTTTGCTCAAATCCACAAGGCTCCCTCTGGAGGAGAACCCCTCTAAACAAATCGAAGCCCGGGTGCCCCATCCATCGCGCTTTTTGCGATGGGTGGGAAGGAATATCTCTCCCCGCCGCTCAGGAAATCGTCGCAAACGGAAGCAGAACTTCCCCGGAGAAGACCTGAACGCCCCAGAAAAGATATAACCACAGAGAAAATATAGTCACGTCATCTCGACCGAAGCCGCGCGGTTGTATCGCGCAGCGCAGCGGAGAGACCCCTGTATTTCGCCCCCATCCCCACAGCCATCACCCTATCGCTTCGCCGGCGTCTCCGCCGGGTGCCCCATCCATCGCGCTCTTTGCGATGGGTGGGAAGGTAGATCTCCCCCCAGCCGCCGAAAAACCGTCTTTATCCCTAAGCCTTCACCGGCGTCTCGGCCATAACCGCCTCAATCGCCTCCGCCACCCCGTCCTCGTCATGCCGCCGCCCCACAGCCCACCCCCGCTCCGCCGCCTCCTGCTTCAGATCGTCCGGAGCATTGCCCATCAGCACCCTGTGCCCGGCCATCTCCAGCATGGAAAGATCGTTCCAGTTGTCCCCGATGGCCAGAATCTCCCCCGCGCCCAGCCCGCGCCGCGCCGCCAGCCGCAGCAGCGCCGCTCCCTTGCTGCACCCCGCGGGCAGAATGTCCACGATGCTCAGGTTCCGCTCCGGATACTCCGTCCGGTGCAACGCAATCTCTGCGTCCAAAGCTGAGTCCGCGCCAACCGCGCAAACCCCCGGATGATCGAGCAGCCGCGCTTCGGCCGTCCGCATCCGCTCGATCGTTCCGCAGATCATCATCTGGATCGGAGCCTCGCCCTCAAGCGCCCGCTCGATCGGCGCGACATGTGAGATATACGGCTCGTTAGCCGCCATCCATCGGCTGATGCTTCCGTTCAGCTCTTCCAGATCTTCGACCACAAGAGCGCCACGAGCGTCCTCGCCATTCTCTCCGGTCCGGTCGAAGGTAATCACCAGGGCGTTGCGAAACTCGTCCATGTGCGCGCACAGCCGCCGCGCCGCATCCGGCTGCATCAGCGTCCGCTCCAGCAGCCGCGCCCCCAGCGTCCGCGTCACCGTGCCGTTCGAACTGACCAGCGCATTCTCTTCGTTCAGGTCCAGCCCGCGCAGTTGCCGCATGGCATAGCAGTGCCGCCGCCCGGTCGCCACTACGACCTCGATGCCGGCCCGCTCGGCCGCGTGCAATGCGGCGAGGTTCCGTGCGCTGACGTGGCCATCCGAACCCAGCAGGGTACCGTCCATGTCGACGGCAATCATTCGGACCGGCGCGGAGGAGATGTCCTTCTGCATGTCCTTTAGCTTATAAGTATTCGCAATCCACCGCCCGTAGCAGGCTAAGTCAATATATTGCAGCACTTACCGAAGATTCCAGCAATGTAACCAGAGAAACGCCATTTCTCTGGTTACATAACCCGAAATGTAACTAGAGAAAATATATTTCTCTGGTTACATCGGCGATTTCAGGTGATGGGAAGCCGCTCGCGCACCCCTGCCCTGGAGCGTGTGGTTAAGAGCACGGCCGCGCTCAAAATCAGGATGCCGCCCGCCCAGGCGTCGGGCCCCAGGTGCTCGCCGAGCACAAAGACGCCCAGCAGACTGCCCAGCAAAGGCTCCATATTAAGCAGAACGCCCGCCTGAGAGGCCGGAACCTGGGTCAGCCCCCAGTTCCACAGCAGCGTGGTGGTCGCCGTGCACAACAGGCCGCTGGCCGCGAGCGCCAGCCATACCTTCGCTGAAATCTGCGCGACCGGCGGCAGCCCGTACTGGAGCGGCACCCAGATCATCAGCATCACCGTGCCCAGGCCCACGCCGTAGGCGGTGATGACGATCGGGGAGTGCCGCTCCATCAGTTGTTTGTTCAACAGAATCCAGAACAACGCAATGATCAGCGACGCGATTACCACCAGATCTCCGGCCAGCGACGAGCCTCCGGCGACGCCGCGATGATGGCCGCCAAGGGCGATCAGCGCGGCACCCGCGGTTGAACCCGCCATGGCGATCCAGCCGGTGCGGTCCATGCGCTCATGGGCGAAGAGAGCTGCCCCGACGGCGAGGATGACGGGCATGGTTCCCACCATCAATGAGGCGTGGCTGACGTTGGTCAGCGAAAGCCCGTAGAACTGGAGCAGGAACTGCAAAGGGATGCCGAGGAAGGAGGCCACGAGAAGCACGCCCCACTCCCTGCGGTTGAGGCGCGGCGGATGGGTGATCAGCAGGGGCGAGAGCGGCACCATGGCGAAGAGGAAGCGGTAGAGGACCAGGTGCGCGAAGTTCATCTCGGACAGAGCGATCTCGCCGAAGAAGAAGCCGCAGCCCCAGAGCGCACTGGCCAGGGCGCAGGCGGCGAATCCGAGGGCGCGTCTCTGTTGGGCCGGGGGCATGTATTCAATGTCGCATAGGTGAGGGGTGGAGTCTCATATCCCACCCATCGCAGACGACGCGATGGATGGGGCACCCGGGCAGGTGTGGCTGCGCGAAGATCCCATGTCCGAAGATCCGGACATGGGGCACCCGGGCATGTGCGGCTGGGGGAAGAGCCCATGTCCGAAGATCCGGACATGGGGCACCCAATATCGTGGGAGGTTCCAGAGTTGTGGCGGTTCCAGGGCGGGCGTGAAAGAGACAACACCGGGACGCTCCTGCTACCTTGAGGTCTGGGAGTTTGATGCCAGGAGAGCCACAACTTTTTCCGAATCCCGGGCCGCCGGTCGAACGCGCGGCGGAAGACAGCGGCGATGGCTCCAGAAGGGCGGCACCGGTCTGGTTGCAGCGATTGTCGCTCTTTGTGCTGGTGCTGTTCTGCGTGTACCTTGGCATTCTGGTCATGCTGCTGCCGTGGTGGACGCGGGTGTGGGACCACAATATGTTCATTCAGGCGCATCCGACGCTCTCGGCTGTGCTGCATAACGGGGCAGTGCGCGGCATGATCTCGGGTCTGGGGCTGCTCGATATCTGGATCGGCATCTCGGAGGCGGTCCACTACCGCGACGATCGGGGGTAAAGCTTTGCAGGATAAGGGAGACATGATGAATCCGGAGACGCCGGAGGAGCTGCCGGAGGCACCGCTCGCCTATGAGAATCAGGACTTTCTGAACTCGCCGGACGGCCGCGTGCTGCGCATTCTGGCCGAGTATCAGGAGCCGATGGCGCGGTTTCGCCGCGAGCGGATACAGGATACGGTCGTCTTCTTCGGCTCGGCGCGGTTTCGCGCGCTCGACGTAACCAGCACCGAACTCGAACTGCTGGCCAACACCGGATCGACCGAACCTGCGCCCATGCACGAACAGCCGGCGCGCCGCGGGGAGATCGAGGGTGGCAAGGCGAGCGCGTTGCAGTTGCGCCGCGCCGAGGCCGCCGTTGAGATGGCCGCTTACTACGAAGATGCACGCAAGCTGGCGGGCATGGTGGCGACCTGGGCGAAGTCGCTGCCCGGATCGCGCCACCGGTTCGTTGTGACCTCGGGCGGCGGGCCGGGAATCATGGAGGCGGCGAACCGCGGAGCGTACGAGGCCGGGTGCAAGACCATCGGGCTGAACATCAAGCTGCCCTTCGAGCAGCATCCGAACCCCTACATCACGCCCGCGCTGAACTTCGACTTCCACTACTTCTTCATGCGCAAGTACTGGTTCGCCTACCTGTCGAAGGCGCTGGTGGTCTTTCCCGGCGGCTTCGGCACGCTCGACGAGATGTTCGAGGTGCTGACGCTGGTGCAGACCCACAAGCTGGCCAAGCCGATCACCGTGGTGATCTACGGGTCCGAATACTGGAAGGGCGTTATCAACCTGGAACTGCTGGCGGAGAAGGGCGCGATCGCCATGGCGGACCTCGACCTGTTCCAGTTCGCGGACACGCCGGAAGACGCCTTCGAGATACTGAAGAAGGGTTTGACGGAAAACCATCTCGAATCGGCCTTCGAGCGCGAGCAGCAACTGCGGGAGCGGATGCGGGCTATGAATGAACCGGCGCCGAACGCGCAGGAGCTGCTGGGGCCGGATATCAGTTGGACGAGATAGCGGGAGGGGAGATACTTCTCCCTCTGGATTAAGCTTCAACTTCTCTTAAGGCACGTCATCTCGACCGGAGCCGCGCGGTTTCATCGCGCGGCGGAGTGGAGAGACCTCTGTATTTTTCGGTTTTTCCTTTGTACGGTTCTAATTTTGAGCAGTGCCTTGCGGCCGATATGAAGCAAACAACGGCGAGATACAGGGTCTCTCCACTCCGCTTCGCTCCGGTCGAGATGACGTGGTCATATTTTCTTGGCGGGTAACCCTTGTAGTTACTGGAGTTGCGAAAATTCAAGCCTCATTCTCGGTGCAGTTACCTCCGCGTCATAAAGCCCCTCGATACTTGCTTCGAGCAAGCCTGAAACAGGAGGGTGCCGATGGGCCAGTCGAGTGTCTCGTACCTTTGGCGGGAGCCGCAAGCGGCGAAGAGCTTCACGACGGGCGTGTCGCTGCACAGTCATACCAACCAGTCGCAGGAGACGCTGGACTTTCTCTCCGAGCTGTCGAAGGACTGGAGCCTGTTGCAGCCGCTGATGCGGTGGTGCGAGCGGCGTTGCCTCCGCTTCACGGGCATCCAGCCGGACTACGCCCGCAGCTACTGGACGCCTCCGCTGACGCCGAGCCTGGCCTTCGACCTGGAGCGCAGCCAGATCGAGGACCGGTTGCAGATGCCGGGGCTGGTCTCTCTCACCGATCATGACGACATTCAGGCTCCGATGCTGCTGCGGTCGGTGCCTTCGTCGCGGCACATTCCGGTGTCGGTGGAGTGGACGGTCCCCTTCGAGGAGACGGCGTTCCATCTCGGCATCCACAACCTGCCGAGCGCGACCGGGACTCAATGGATGGAGCGGCTGAAGGCGTTTACGGCGATTCCGGTAGCGGAACGGAGGCCGGACTTTCTGAAGGAGATGCTGGCCGGGCTGGACGAGCTGCCGGGCGTGCTGATCGTCTTCAACCATCCGCTGTGGGACCTCTACCTGGTTGGTAAAGAGCGGCATAACGTGCTGGTCAACGAGTTTCTGGCGGTGAACGGCCAGTTCATCCATGCGCTGGAGCTGAACGGGCTGCGCGACTGGAAGGAGAACCGCGCGACGGCGGAGCTGGCCGAGAAGTGGAACCAGTTGACGATCAGCGGCGGCGACCGGCACGGAATCGAGCCGAACGCGAACATCAACCTGACGCGGGCGGGGAGCTTCACCGAGTTTGTGTACGAGGTGAGGCGCGAGCGGAGAAGCCATGTGCTGTTCATGCCGCAGTATGCGCAGCCGTGGAAGCACCGGATTCTGCAATCGACGCTGGACGCGATTCGGGACTATCCGCGCTTTCCCGAGGGCTCGCGGCGGTGGGACGAGCGGGTGTACCACCCGGACCGCAGAGGCGCGATGCGGCCGCTCTCGCAACTGTGGGTGGCTGGGCGGGCTCCGATCTATCTGCTGGGAGTGTTGAACGCAGTGCGCCTGATGGGCGAGGCGCCGCTCTCGGGCGGCCTGCGGATGGCATGGAACGACGCGGGAGAGATGCGCGCCGCGCTGGCCGAGCTTGACGCTTGAGCGATAGGGCATCTTTCCTGCAGGTGGAATGCGGCATCGCGGCTCCAGCAGGTGTCTTCTCGGATGAAAACGCCGCTGAACGTCCGTCCCGGGATTCCCGTCGGCAGGAAAAATACTCTAGTCTGAGGGCGATGCGCGTGCCTCGTGTCGCCTACTTTCCGGATTCGTTCCACGAGGTCAACGGCGTGGCGCATACCAGCCGCAACTTCGTGGCCTTTGCCGAGCGGCATGACCTGCCGTTTCTGTGCGTGCGCGCCGGCGGACGGGAGCAGGCGTTCGAGCAGGCGGGGGAGCTGCGGACGCTGGAGCTGAGGCGTAGCCGCTTTTCGGTGTCGATGGAGAAGGATCTCGCCTTCGACCTGTTCTTCTGGCGATACATGGGACTGATCGAGCGCGAGCTGGAGCGCTTTCGCCCGGACGTGATCCACATTACCGGGCCGAGCGAGCTGGGCGTCTTCGGCGCTTACTTTGCGTGGAAGCTGGGGATTCCGCTGGCCGCGTCGTGGCATACGAACGTGCACGAATATGCGGGGCGGCGGTTGAATTGGCTGACGCGATGGCTGCCGCCCAGACCTGCGGCGGCGCTGGAACAAAGCGTCGAGACGGGCGCGTTCCGGGCGGTGACGCGGTTCTACCGGCTGGCGAAGGTGCTGTTCGCGCCGAACGAGGAGCTTTGCCGGATATTGGAGACGGAGACGGGAAGGCCGTGCCATCGGATGCAGCGGGGCGTGGATACGGCGCTGTTTGCACCGTCGCGGCGGACGCGCGGGGACGGCGATGGCGCGGGGGGCGATGGCGTCGTTCTAGGGTATGTGGGCAGGCTGTCGATCGAGAAGAATGTGGCCCTGTTGGTGCGGGTAGAACGGGAGCTGGCCGCCATGGGGGTTGGCGGAGTGCGCTTCGTGATCGTCGGCCATGGCAGCGAGGAGGCTCTGCTGCGGGCGGAGCTGGCGCGTGCGGAGTTTGCCGGGGTGCTCCGCGGCGAGACTCTGGCGCAGGCCTATGCCGACATGGATGTGCTGGTGTTTCCGTCGCACACGGACACCTTCGGCAACGTGGTGCTGGAGGCGCTGGCGAGCGGCGTTCCGGCGGTGGTGACCGGCGACGGCGGTCCGAAGTTCATCGTGCGCGAAGGAGAGACGGGGTTTGTGGCTGCGGATGAGGAGTTTCCCGCGGCTATCGCAAGACTGGTGCGGGATCGGACGCTGCTGCGGTCGATGCGGACGAAGGCGCGGGAGTATGCGCTGGGATGCAGTTGGGATGCGGTGTTCGAGCAGGTGTATGCGGGGTATGAGGCGGCGCTGCCGCGGGAGTGAGGCGGGCTACTGAGTCGGGTCGTGCGGCCTGGTGGAGATAACGCGGATATGGAAATCTACTTTCCCCTCCATCGCAAAAAACGCGATGGATGGGGCACCCGGCGATTTTGGGTGCCCCATGTCCGGATCTTCGGACATGGGTTTTCACCTGGGTATATTCATCCGCTTCTGAAACCCACGTCCCAGGAGCGGGACGTGGGGCACCCAGTTTTTTGGGGTGCCTGACGGCTTTACCAGACGCGGCAGCTGTTGACCGGGACCATCGGCGTGCCCTTCTTGCAACCGAAGGCCGCGGCGAAGCCGGGCTGGTTGACGATGGCTCCGTTGGCGCGGAAGTGGTCGGGCGAGTGGGGGTCGGTGAGCACCTGGGCGCGGACGCTCTCGGGCCGCGAGTTTTCGCACCAGTTCTGCGCGTAGGCGATGTAGAAGCGCTGCGGCGAGGTGTAGCCGTCCTTTTTCGCGTTCAGGTCGACGCCCTCCTTCTTCGCGCGGTCGAGGTAGGCCATGTAGGCGAGGACGAGGCCGCCGTTGTCGGCGGTGTTTTCGCCGAGGGTCAGCTTGCCGTTGACCTTGACGTCGTCGACGGCGGTGAAGTTGCCGTACTCGTTGACGAGGCAGTCGGTGCGGGTCTCGAAGTTCTTGGCGTCGGCGGCGGTCCACCAGTCGCTGAGGTTGCCCTTGCCGTCGAACTTGCGGCCCTGGTCGTCGAAGCCGTGGGTCAGCTCGTGGCCGATGACGGCGCCGATGTGGCCGTAGTTGACGGCGTCGTCCTGGCTGGGATCGTAGAAGGCGGGCTGGAGGATGCCGGCGGGGAAGTTGATGTCGTTCATGCTGGGGTCGTAGTAGGCGTTGACGGTGGGCGGCGTCATCTGCCACTCCTCGTGGTCGACGGGCTTACCGATCTTGTTGAGCTGGCGGTCGTTCTCAAATGCGTTGGCGCGGAGCGAGTTGCCGAGAGCATCGTCGGGCTTGACTTCAAGTTTGGTGTAGTCGCGCCACTTCTCGGGATAGCCGATCTTGTTGGCGACCAGGTGCAGCTTCTCCTTGGCGCGGGTCTTGGTGGCCTCGGACATCCACGAGAGCTGGTCGATGTCGTTGCTCATGGCCTGTTCGATGTCGTGGACCATCTGCAACATGCGGGTCTTGCTGTCGCCGGCGAAGTACTGCTGGACGTAGACCTTGCCGAGGGCCTCGCCGAGCGCGGCGTTGACGGAGTTCGAGCAGCGCTTCCAGCGCGGTGCCTGTTCGGGCTGGCCGCGGAGCTTGCGGCCGTAGAAGTCGAAGTTCTCGTCGTCGAGCGGCTGGGGCAGTCGCGCTGCCACCGTGGTGAGCAGGTGATAGCGCATGTAGGCCTTCAGCGTCTCCAGATCGGTGGCGTTGACCGCATCGAGCAGGGCAGGGAAGAACTGCGGCGTGGCGTTGTTCAACTCGGCGACGCGGGGGGAGTGGATGGCGTCCTCAAAGGCGGCGAAGTCGACCCCGGGAATGGTGGCTTCGAAGGTCTGGATGGTCTGGAGGTGATAGGTCTTCTCGGGATCGCGCATCTCGGTGACGCCCATGGAGGCCTTGGCCAGCGCGGTCTCGAAGGTCATGATGGCGTCGGCGTTCTTCTGTGCCTCGGCAGCGGGGGTGCCGGAAAGGGTCAGCATCTTGGCGACGTGGGCGACGTACTGCTCGCGAATGGTCTTGTCTTTGGCCCCGGTACGCAGGTAGTAGTCCTTCTCAGGGAGGCCGAGGCCGTCCTGGGCGATGAAGGCGATCTGCTTGGTGGCATCGGTGAGGTCCTGCTGCTGGCCGTAGCCGAAGAAGACGTCGACGCCCATGCGCTGGAGCTTGCCGATGAGAGGGGTCATCTGCCCCTTCTCGGTGACGGCGTCGATCTCCTTGAGCAGGGGCTCAACGGGCGCGAGGCCCTTGGCGTCGATGGCGGAGGTATCCATGCAGGCCTTGTAGTAGTCGCCGATCTTCTGCTCGTCGGCGGAGCGGCCGGCGCCGCCCGAGGCCGCTTTATTGAGGATGCCGTTCAGCGACTGGGTGTTGACGTTGAACAGGGCGTAGAACTGGTCGACGGCAGGCTGGTCAGCCGGGATGGGGTGATTGGCGGCGAACTTTCCGCAGGCGAACTTGTAGAAGTCGTCGCAGGGGTTGACGGCGGCGTCGATGGAGGTGGTGTCGAAGCCGGGGATGGGGCGATAGGTCTGGGTGGGCTGCCCGGCCTGGGCAGGGGGCGCCTGCTGGGCCACTGCGGCGGTCGATGCCGCGGTCCATGCTCCTGCTACTGCCAGAAGGGCTGCCGCAAGGCCTGCCCCGTATCCTGTGTTCTTCCATTCAAGCAACATGCTGTCTCCTCCGGAATCTGGCGCCTTCAGCGATCTTCCTCAGTCTTTGTATCATCGGCGCTTTGCAAACCGCCAAATTCAGCCGCGCGGCAGAGCCCTTGGCGGCTGTGATCCGTCTGTGAAAGAGTAGACCTACGCGCGATGGAGATTGATACGCGGACTCTGCCATGCCGGTTCCCACCCGAAGTTACGCGATTGCCCGGCTGTCTGCGCTGGTGCTGCTGGCGCTGACTGTCGCCGTGCCGCTCGAGGCGCGCGGACCCGGCCCGGCGTTTCGTATCCCGCTCGATTCGCTGGGCTTTCAGCCGCAGACGAAGCAGTTTCTGCTGGCGGGCGGCTCTATGCTGACGCTGCACTATGTCGATAACAGCCACCTGCTGCTGACCTTTGCGGTGCATAAGCTGATGGAGCGGATTCCCGACGATCCGCCCGGCGACGAGGACCGTGTGGTCGAGGCGGTGCTGCTGGAGACGCCCTCGGGACGGGTGCTGGCGCGCACGGACTGGCGCTTCCACGACAATGGGCAATACCTCTGGAACCTCGGCCATGGGCGCTTCATGCTGCGCGTCCGGGACACGCTGACGACCTTTGCCCCGCTGGCGAACCTGGCTTCGGGCCGGCCTTTCACGCAGCGCGGATTTTTGACCACGGACAGGAGGATCGGAGCGGTGCTGCTCTCGCCCGAGGCCGATCTGCTGGTAGTTGAGTCGGTGGAGCGGAAGCCGCCTCCGCCGCAGCCGAAGACGCCGCTGTTCGGGCCAACGCCGAAGCCGACTCCCCAGCCGCTGGGCGAGCCGGGCGATCCCAGCCCCGTGGCTCTCAGCTTCTACCGCCTGGCGATACCGTCCGAGAGCGGAGACGAGGTGGAGGCGTCGCTGGCCGGGGTCGCGCATTCGAGCAGCTTCGGCGATATCGCGGCGACCGGGGCGGGGCATATCGCCGTCGTCGACCAGGGGAAGCAGCAGTGGGGCTTCGACTTTCGACCGTATCGGGGAGAAGGCAAGCAGCTTGCGCCGTTCGACTCGACCTGCCGGCCGACGCCGCGTTTCGTCAGCGGCAGCGAGTTTATCGCCTTCGGCTGCCACAGCGGCGACTCGCCCATGGTGCTGGGCGGATTCAACATGAAGGGCGACGAGATGTGGGAGCAGAACCTGTTCGGCGACTACGTTGGGACGTCGATGTCGTTTGCGCCGTCGAGCGGCCGGTTTGCGCTGGGCCGCGTGCTCGGCGAGGGGTCGGCGGACGATCTGCAACCGGTGTCGGCGGATGCCTTTACGGGGCAGAACGTCGCTGTCTACCAGACGGAGAGCGGCAAGCAGCTTCTGCACGTCGACTGCTCGCCGATTGCGCGTGCCGGGCAGAACTTCGCGCTTTCGCCGGACGGCATGAGCCTGGCGGTCATCCACGAGGGGGCCATCGAGATCTACAGCCTGCCGCCGCTGAGCTCCCAGGACGCGGCCGATGTGAAGATGGCGCGAGCGCTGGTGCCCGAGGCGAGCATCCTGCCCATCGACTTCGGTACGATGTCGCGGGCTTCGGCACCCGAGAAGGCTGAACCGAGCCCTGCTGCGAGCGAGCCTGCCCCGTCCCAGCCTGCAACTGCCCCGGCCTCTGCGGCCGGCAATGCTTCTCCCAGCGTTCCACCGCCTGCGAGTGCTCCTGCTGCCGCGCCAACTGCCCCCGCTTCGCAGGCGCAGTCCGTTCCTGCCGGAGACGCGGAGCCGGAGCAGCCGCGTAAGCCGCCGACGCTCTATACCTTGCCTACCGATCCTGAGAAGAAGGGACAGAATAAGGAGTAGCGGCGGGTAGAGATCTACCTTCCCACCCATCGCAAAAACGCGATGGATGGGGCACCCGGGCGATTGGGGCAAGGATCAAGACGAAATACAGGGGTCTCTCCACTGCGCCGCGTGATGAGACCACGCGGCTCCGGTCGAGATGACGTTTTTTGGGGGGAGTTATTTTTCCGGAGCACTGGAAGCGATCGTAAGTCTCCGAAGACTTCCCTCAGTGGCGGGTAGAGATCTACCTTCCCACCCATCGCAAAAGCGCGATGAATGGGGCACCCGGCTCCATTGCTCAAGTAAAAGAGGGCTGGCTCCGTTGATTGTGGAAGCCAGCCCTTCTCAGATTTTTCTGTGACGCGGGAGAACTAGGCCTTGGCGGTCGCGACGGCCTTGACGCGGGCGTTGAGGCGGCTCTTGTAGCGGCTGGCGGTGTTCTTGTGCAGGACGCCCTTCTGGACGCTCTTGTCGAGCACCGAGACGGTCGAGCGATAGACATCGCCGAGGGTCTTGGCGTCGCCGGCGGCGATGGCCTCGCGCAGGGTGCGCAGGGTGCCGCGGAGCTTGCTCTTGTTGGCGCGGTTCACCGCGGTCCTGGTCTCGGTCTGACGTGCGCGCTTCAGCGAAGAAACATGATTTGCCATTACTGAACTCTTTTCTCTAACCCGCTGTTGTCGGGGGAATTTTGGGATGCAGGCCGGAGGCTGGCTAGGAACACAGCCTGACCCATCCCCTGCAATCTCTAAGTCTACGGGAGTCTACGTTGGCAGGTCAACCGTTCTCTCTTTTCCTGGGAGGGTTCGTTTGAACCCAAAGCAGTCGAAGCCTTCCCCCAGGATTTCGTTGATGCGCGGTAAAGGACATTATTCTGAGAATAAACAGATCTATCCGGCCGCAAACGTGTTGACGACTAAACTTATCAAATGGACCTTCACGAACAGGCAAGGCGGGCGCTCGGCCATGTCTCCATTGCACGCCCCGATCCGTCCTGGCCAGCACATTTTGCGCAAGAACGAGAGCGGCTCCAACCTTTTCTTGGCCGCGTGGCCGATGAGCTTCAACATTATGGAAGTACTGCCATCCCCGAACTCCGTGCAAAGCCCATTATCGACATGATGGCCCCCGTCACGTCTCTCGATCGGGCGGATGAGTTGGGTGAAAACCTTGCTACCACCGGGTACTGCAAGATCGATGCAGGCTTCTTCAAACGGCGTTTCTTTCGGAAAGTAGTGACCGGTGCAGATCTTGCCTATCATCTGCACCTGGTGGTTTCCCCAAACTGGCCGGTCAAAAATGAGCTCTTGCTTCGGGACTGGCTGATTCAACACCAAGATGTCGCGCGCGCGTATGAGACGCTGAAGGTGAAACTGGCCGCTGCGTATGGCGATGACATGCCGCGATATACCGAAGGGAAAAGTTCATTCCTGCGTCGAGCCGTAAATGATGCACGCCTCCATATGGGACTTCCAGCCGAACGCAATTGGGAGGAATAGTGCGGTTGGCGATATCGGGGCAATCCATTCACTGAAGTGCGAGTCCGCTCTTTGGGGTTCATAACCCAAGGATCACTTTGGCTGCACTTCGAAACGGTGGATTCCAACTGGCCCATCGCCTGTTTTCTCGCCGGTTACGTGCGGAGTAGTCTGGCAAGTGCGGCGAGTTCGCCGCGCAAGAGGAGGATTCGTGAAGAATTTGATCGGTCTTGTCCTGATCGGGCTTACGGCGGCCCCGATTCTGTACGCGCAGGCTCCTGCCAACCCGGTCGTCTCGAGCGCGCGCGAAGTCTTCAACCGGCAAGCGAAGTTCATTGCGTCTGCTGTCCAGGAGATGCCTGCGGCGAAATACAGCTTCAAGCCAACGCCGAGCCAGATGAGCTTCGGCAAGATCATTGCCCATGTGGTCGAGGTCAACCAGCGCGTCTGCGCCATGATCGGCAACAGCCCGGCGACCGGGATCCCCGCGGTCACCGAGACGGACTCCAAGGAGGCTCTCGGCCACTCGCTGCAACTCTCCTTTGACTACTGCGGGAAGACCCTCGATACGCTCAAGGACGCGAGCCTGGGCGATACGGTCACCTTCTTCGGGAACCGTAAAGTCCCCCGTGCCCGCGCTCTTCTCGAACTCGACGTGGACCTTACCGATCACTACTCGCAGATGGCAGGCTATCTCCGCCTCAACGGACTTGTGCCGCCTTCGGCTCAGCACGGCCGGAAGTAGCGGCACAAGGTGCCTCACACCGTTTATTCATCATTTGCCACTTGACGCCGGGTGTATCGCGGTTCTAGTCTGTGCGCATCTTCGGCACACGATTGGCACCTTCCGCCATCCCGGTCGCAGTACCCAGCGCAATCTTCCAACGCGCCGTGTGTCTCTCCCGGCGTCACAACTTATCCCACAGCCAAGCATCCAATAACCTGGTATTCCCTGACGGAGGTCAGCGCCCTTCTTGATGAAAAAATTCCTGGAAATCACTCCCGGCATTGAGCCCCTGTATGGGACCCACGACGAAAATCTCAAGCTGCTCGAAGATGGTCTCCATGTGACAATCGATCTCCGCTCCGACGCCATCGAGGTGACCGGCGACGCGGCCGGGGTAGAACGGGTGGAACGGGTATTCTCGGACTTCGACGTCTTGCGCAAGGCGGGCGTCAACCCCAGCAACGGCGAACTGAATGGAATGCTGAAGGTGGTGATCGCCGATCCGGCGGTGACGCTGCGCTCGCTGGTCGAGACCGGCAAACAGCGGTCGGCCGGAGTGAAGCGGATGGTGCAGCCGCGCTCGCCCAACCAGAGGAAGTATGTCGAGGCTATCGAACAGAATGACATGACCTTCGGCCTGGGGCCTGCCGGAACGGGAAAGACGTATCTTGCGGTGGCGATGGCGGTTTCGGCGCTGATGGCGAAGAAGGTCAGCCGCATCATCCTTGTGCGTCCGGCGGTCGAGGCGGGCGAGCGGCTGGGATTTCTGCCGGGATCGTTGCAGGAGAAGGTTGATCCTTATTTGCGGCCGCTCTACGACGCTCTGTACGATCTGCTCGATCCGCTGAGGGTCGACAAGATGCTTGAGAGCAACGTTATCGAGGTGGCTCCGCTCGCCTTTATGCGCGGGCGCACGCTGAACGACTCGTTCATCATCATGGACGAGGCGCAGAATACGACGACCGAGCAGATGAAGATGTTCGTGACGCGGCTGGGGAACAACTCGAAGGCGGTCATCACCGGCGATCTGACCCAGACCGACCTGCCCAATCCGAAGAAGTCGGGACTAATGGAGGCGCTGCTTGTTCTGGACGGCGTCGAGGGCATCCGCTTCTGCCACTTCGAGGATGTGGACGTGGTGCGCCATCACCTGGTGCAGAGGATTGTCCGCGCCTACGACAGCTATGGCCGCGCGCAGCAGCAACTGCCGCTGCCGATGGGGGATGCCGCTTTGCCGCAATCGGGGCTCTCTGCGGCAGGTGAAGAGCAGCCGCCCGTGGCCAAGCCGCAATAGCGGGAAGGTAATTTGGATGCCGTTGGCCGAAGGTGCCGGTGTGCGAAGATAATCTTGTGCCATGCCTGCCACGTATCTGCGCCATTTGATCGGAACGGAACGCAGCCAGCGAGCCAATCGTCACCTGGCGCTGGTGCTGGCATTTATTGCCGGCGGCACCGATGCGGGTGGTTATCTTGCCGTGCGGCACTATACGTCCCACATGTCGGGAGTTCTTTCGTCGATGGCGGACGATCTTGCCCTGGGAGAAATCAGCCTGTTAATGGCCGGCTTCACCGCGATGCTGGCGTTTCTGACTGGCGCTGCCTGCACGGCGATGCTGGTCAACTGGGGGCGGCGACGCCGCCTGCGCAGCGAGTACGCGTTCCCTCTGCTGCTGGAGTCCGCTCTGCTGGTGGCTTTCAGCGTGATGGGCGCATCTTTGGGTCACCCGCGATGGTTCTTTCTATCGCTGGTGACGCTTTTGCTGTGCTTCACCATGGGGCTGCAGAACGCCATTATCACCAAGATTTCTCATGCCGAGATTCGCACCACCCATGTCACCGGCATTGTGACGGATATCGGCATCGAACTAGGCAAGCTGTTGTATTGGAACCGCTCCACCCGTCGGCCGGACGGGCCGATGGTGCTGGGCGACAGGAAGAAGCTGAAGCTGCTGTCGTCGCTGATCGGCATGTTTTTTCTGGGGGGCCTGATGGGGGCGCTGGGCTTTCGGTATGTTGGATTTCTGTTCTTCCTGCCGCTGGCCGCCATGCTGCTGATACTGGTCGGCATTCCCACGGTCGCCGATCTGCGCGAAGCGCATTGAGCCCTTTTGCGGTAAAAGCCGGTGAATGCGATACCATCGTCAGGAAGGGTAGTGCCAGCCCTTGCCGATTTTCTTCCTCTACGATGACCAACATCGAACCCCCAAGTACACTCTCCATCTCCGCCGCCGCGCTCCTGAAGAGAAGACGCCGTTCGGTGCGACTGCTTCGCTATGCCGGTGCGTGCTGCGTTTTCTTATGCTTGCTTGGTGGTGTCGGAGCGGCGGCGGCGCAGTCTCATGCCTCGGCCGATTCGCCGAAGTGGAAGCTGGCATGGAGCGACGAGTTCAACGGCGCGAACGGCTCCGCTCCCGATGCCGCGAAGTGGGCGTTCGAGAGGGGTGGCGGCGGCCAGGGCAATAACGAACTGGAGAGCTATACCGACCGGCGGGCCAACGTACAGCAGAAGGATGGCAACCTCGTGATTACGGCGCGGAAGGAGAACTTTACCGGCGCGGACGGCATCGCGAGGCCCTATACCTCGGGCCGCATACGGACGAAGGGGCTGTTCTCGCAGGCGTATGGGCGCTTCGAGGCGAGCATCAAGCTGCCGCTGGGCAAAGGCATCTGGCCCGCCTTCTGGATGCTGGGCGACGATAGCAGCTCGGTTGGCTGGCCGAAGTGCGGTGAGATCGACATCATGGAGAACATCGGCGAGCCTTCGACCATCTACAGCACGCTGCATGGTCCGGGCTACAGCGGAGCGCACGGCATCTCGGCGAAGTTCGCGCTGCCGACGGGTGAGGCCGTCAACACCGGCTTCCACCTCTATGCGGTGGAGTGGGCGCCCGAGGACATTAAGTTCTTCTTCGACGACAAGCTCATCGCCGAGCGCACGCCTGCCGATCTTCCTACGGGAGCAAAGTGGGTGTACGACCACCCTTTCTTTATTCTTCTGAACGTCGCCGTGGGCGGCAACTGGCCGGGGAATCCTGACCGGACGACGGCGTTTCCGCAGCAGATGCTGGTGAACTACGTTCGCGTCTATAGCAAGGCAGGCACAACCGGGGCAGAGGGGAGACAGGCCCGATGATTCGCATCGACCATCCCGACGCGGGGACGCTGTCGAAGGCTGGCCTGACGCGCTTCTTCAACCGCGCCCGCGCGGCCGTTGGCCTCGATGGCGAGGTCGAGGTTCTTCTGGCCGACGACGCTACGCTGCGCCGTCTGAACCGGAGCTTCCGGAATAAAAACAAGGCGACCGATGTGCTGAGCTTTCCTGCCGCCGAGAATCCGGATGGCTATGCGGGCGACCTGGCGATCTCGCTCGACACTGCGGCGCGGCAGGCCGACGCGTTCGGCCACAGCCTGCGCGACGAGGTGCGCATCCTTCTGCTGCATGGTCTGCTGCATCTCACAGGAATGGACCACGAGGCTGACCGGGGTGAGATGGCTGCGCGCGAGGGGGAACTGCGACGCGAGTTACGCCTGCCGGTCACGTTGATCGAGCGGGCGGCTTCGGGATCGGGATCGGGATCGGGATCGGCAAGAGACGCCGCCCGGCGCAGGAGGAGCGCATGATGCTTCTCTATCTCCTCCTCTTCGCCGTTCTGCTGCTGATCCTGACGCTGGCGGCGTATGTCGACCGCGTGTACTCGGAGATGGGCAAGTTTCTCGCGCGCGAGTACCAGGACAATATCGATTCCTGGGAGCAGATCGTCGAGCCGAAGCTGGGGCTGGCCCGCGAGTCGCTTGCGCTGTCGGCATCGGTGCTGCGCCAACTGAGCGTCGCGGCGATTGCGCTGCTGACCGGCCTGCGGCTCTATACGCATGTCTCACTGCTGCCCGCGGTGACGCGCAGCCCAAGCGGCTCGGAGATTGCGCTGGCGATCTTCGAGATCATCCTGCTGATTCTCATCTTCGACCGGCTGCTGCCGCAGATTCTCTTTACCCGCACCTGTGGCCTGTGGATCGTCCGCATCCGGTATGTGCTCCAGACGGTGTTTTACCTCATCCTTCCGGTCACGCTGCTGCTCGGCCTGCTGCTGTCGATTGCGGCGCTGGCGGAGCCTGAGGACACGGCGGAGGAGGAGCGGCCGGAAGAGGCGATGGAGGCTCTGCTCGAAGCCGGAGAAGAGGAGGGCATCCTCGAAGAGTCGGACCGCGAGCTGGTGCGCTCGGTGGTCGAGTTCGGCGACAAGGTGGCGCACGAGGTGATGACGCCGCGCCCGGAGGTCTTCGCCGTTCCCGGCAGCATGAGCCTCGAACGCTTTACCGCCGAGATTGCGAAGCACGTCTTCTCGCGGGTGCCGGTCTACTCGAAGTCGCTCGACAACATTACCGGGATCATCTTCGCCCACGACCTGCTACAGATTCCCGACAGCGAGGCGGCGAGCCGTACCGTGGCGCAACTGCAACGGCCTGCCGCCTTCGTTCCCGAGACCAAGAAGGTTGCCGAGCTGCTGCGCGAGATGCAGCGCGAGAAGCAGCACATGAGCATCGTGATCGACGAGTATGGCGGCGTCGCCGGGCTGGTCACGATCGAGGACCTGATCGAAGCGATTGTGGGCGAGATCGCGGACGAGCACGAAGAGCCCCGTGACGATGTCCCGGTGCGCGAGGCGGACGGGGCCTATGTGGTTCCGGGCAGCTTCGAGATCTCGCGGCTGCGGGATCTCTTCTCCGATCCGGTCGAGCCTTCGACACAGGTCGCCGAAGACCTGGAATCGACAGAGGCCGAGGAGCCGGTCGCACGCGAGAGCGTGCATGAACTGCACCTGCCGGAGCACTACGAGTCGACCACGGTGGGCGGATTGGTCTCGGAGATGGCCGGGCATATTCCGCTGCCGGGGGAGGTGGTCGAAGAGGATGGCCTGCGGCTGGAAGTGCTGGCCTCGACCGACCGGAAAATCGACCGTATTCGGGTGCGGCTGAGTCCGCCGCCGACCGAGTAGTCCATGGGCGTGACGGCATCTTAGAAGATGTTCTCCTCCGGATGTTTTGCCGATTCGAGTAAAGCGTGGATTGCCTTCGGAGTGAGGATGCTCCGGAAGCGAAATACAGGGGTCTCTCCACTGCGCTTCGCTCCGGTCGAGATGACGTTTTCCAGGGAAAGACGCTGCGGAACACCGCAGCGGGATTTTGAGCGACAGAAAAAGTTCTAGTCGATGGAGATCTTGCGCAGGAGCTTGAAGTCGGAGAGCATCTTGCCGGTTCCAAGGACGACCGAGGCCAGCGGATCGTCGGCGATGGAGACGGGCAGGCCGGTCTCTTCGCGGATGCGCTTGTCGAGGTTCTTGATGAGCGCGCCGCCGCCGGTCAGCACGATGCCGCGGTCGGAGATGTCGGCTGAAAGCTCGGGCGGAGTCCGCTCGAGTGCCACGCGAATGGCGTTGATGATGGTCGAGATGGACTCGCTGAGTGCCTCGCGGATCTCGGAGTCTTCGATGGTGATGGTCTTGGGGACGCCCTCGATGAGGTTGCGGCCCTTGACCTCCATCTCGATGGGCTTGTCGAGGGGGAAGGCCGAACCGAGCGAGATCTTGATCTGCTCGGCGGTGCGCTCGCCGATCAGCAGGTTGTACTTGCGCTTGAGGTAGGTCATCACCGCCTCGTCCATCTGGTTGCCGGCCATGCGCACGGAGCGCGAATAGACGATGCCCGCCAGCGAAATCACAGCGATATCGGTCGTTCCGCCGCCGATGTCGACGACCATGTTGCCGCCCGCCTCGGTGATGGGTAGACCGGCGCCGATGGCGGCGACCATGGCCTGTTCCACCAGGTGGACCTCGCTGGCCTTGGCGCGATAGGCCGAGTCCATGACGGCGCGCTTTTCCACCTGCGTAATCTCGCTGGGGACGCCGATGACGATGCGCGGATGCACCATCATCTTGCGGTTGTGCGCCTTCTGGATGAAGTAGTTGAGCATCTTCTCGGTGTGGCGGAAGTCGGCGATGACGCCGTCCTTCATGGGCTTGATGGCGACGATGTTGCCGGGCGTGCGGCCCAGCATCTCCTTGGCCTCCTTGCCGACGGCCTCGACCTCGTTGGTGATCTTGTTCACCGCGATAATCGATGGCTCATTGACGATGATGCCCTTGCCGTGGGCGAAAACGAGAGTATTTGCCGTGCCGAGGTCGATGGCCAGGTCACTCGAAAAGAGGCTGAAGAGGGACCGCATATTGTGTATGCGCGAATATCGCATCTGAAAACCGTTTGATGACATAGATGGTCGGAGTCGTTTCCTGAAAAGAGACTACCAGTAGTGTAATCCACTACCTTATGACACTTTGGGGTAAGAGAAGCGTGCTGTTATCAGACGATGGACGGCTGCGCGCCGCGAGGCGGCTTCTTCGACAGTCCCAGCCGGGCTTCGATCCAGCGGCGGATGGTTTCAGTATGGAACTCCGTCACAGAGGCGACCAGATATGCGTAGAGCAGAATGACGGCGAGGATGGCGAGTCCTTTAAAGATGTGGAGCCCGTCGGGAGTCCAGCGGCCGCCACCCGACAGCAGCGCAACCAGAAGCACCGCGAAGGGAACATGGACGACGTAGAGGGTGTAGGACGAGCGCGCCAGCGACCGCGATACCCTCGTGAAGACGGAGTCCGGCGACGCACGGTGGGTCGCAGAGAGCACAATCCAGAGAAAGAAGAACGTGGCGACTCCGAACAGGTAATCGGACCATAGGCTCGGCAGCGCATGCGCCTTGGCGAAAATGAAGGCGAGCGGGGAGTAGAGGATCGTCGCTGTGATGCGAGCGCGTCTGCCGACGCGCGGAGGCGGCAGAACCGCAAGCAGCGTGCCGGCCAGCCAGACCGGGAAGAGTAGCAGGATTCCGTGGCGGACGAACCAGGCGATCCCGAGGAACAGGCCTACGGAAACCAGCCGCTGCAACAGCGCGGAGCGCCGGCGAAGGGCTACCAACCCCAGCGGAAAGAGCAGGTAATACCAGAACTCGTTGGCAAGGGACCACAGCGGGCCGTCGGTTCCGAAGATGGGAACAAGAATGGACTGGAGAAAGAAGAGGTTGCCGAAGAAGATGTGCGGCTTCAACGTCGTGCGGATGTCCGGGATGACGTGATTGCCCGCGGCGCCGCTGTAGAGCGCCGGCGCCAGGTGAAGGTGAAGGCCGATGTTGTCCCAGAGCGCGCAGAGCAGAAGGCCGGGGATCAGCACGACCCACAGGCGCACGATGCGATGGGTCAGATAGCCGCGCCAGCTCCACTGGTTCCGATCGAAAGAGCGGAAGACACTGCCGCTGATCAGGTATCCGCTGAGGACGAAGAAGATGACCACCGCCTGGTGGCCGGCGGAGCTGAGCGCGTAGGGCACCAGCAGCATCAACTTGTGCGCGGTCAACTGCGGATAGTCGATAAACAGCAGGTTGCGCCAGTGTCCGAGCAGGACGAGGAGGGCGGCCAGGCCGCGAAGCAGGTCGAGAAGAACGGAAGCAGCGGTGTCGTTGAAGGCGGGTTTTTCGAGACTCACTGTCATGGGGAGGAAGCAATGACGCCTTCGAGATAGTGTACGGGAACGGAGTGGACGGGAGGATGCTCCCGGTATGGCGCGGTACAGCGTAGATACAATGAGAGGGGTATCCGCTGGAGGTAAACGATGATCGTCGGCGTCCCGAAAGAGATAAAGGACCATGAGAGCCGCGTGGGGGTAACGCCGGCGGGCGTCAAGGCGCTGATCGAGGCGGGGCACGAGGTGCTGGTCGAGCGCGACGCCGGCGTTCTCTCTGCCATGCCCGACGACGAGTATCAGGCTGCGGGGGCGGAGATCGTCGGTTCGGCGCACGACGTCTGGCGGCTCGCCGAGATGGTCGTCAAGGTCAAGGAGCCGGTGGAGAAGGAGTACAGGCACTTCCGTGAGGGGCTGGTCCTGTTTACTTATCTGCACCTCGCGCCGCTGGCCGGGCTTACGGATGCCTTGTTGACCGCGAAGGTCACAGGCATCGCCTACGAGACTGTCCGCGACCGGGCGGGCGCGCTGCCTCTGCTGACTCCGATGAGCGAGGTGGCCGGACGCATGTCGGTTCAGGTGGGCGCCGCCTATCTTGAAAAAGAGCGCGGCGGGCGCGGTGTTCTGCTGGGCGGCGTTCCCGGCGTCGCCCCCGGCAATGTCTGCATCATCGGCGGCGGCATCGTCGGCACCAACGCGGCCAAGGTTGCGCTGGGCATGGGCGCGAAGGTCACGCTGATCGACGTGAACCTCGACCGGCTGCGTGAGTTGGACGACATCTTCAACGGCCGCGTCTTCACCGTCGCGTCGAACAGTTACAACATCGAGCGCGCCGTCTCGGAGGCGGATCTCGTGATCGGCGGCGTTCTGATTCCCGGAGCGGCAGCTCCCAAGATCGTCACCCTCGCCATGGTGGCAAAGATGAAGAAGGGCGCGGTCATCGTGGACGTGGCCATCGACCAGGGCGGCTGCATCGAGACGGCCCGCCCCACCACGCACAGCGATCCGTCGTTCGAGGTCAACGGCGTCGTTCACTACTGCGTCACCAACATGCCCGCCGCCGTGCCGAATACCTCCACGCTGGCGCTGACCAACGCGACCTTTCCGTATGTGCTGAAGCTGGCGCGGCTGGGAGCGAAGGCCGCCATCGGGGAAGACAAGGGAATCGCCGAGGGGGTCAATACCTATGGGGGCGTGCTGACCTATGCCGCCGTGGCCTCTGCCCAGAGACGCGACTGGAAGCCGGTGGCGGAGCTGTTGCGCTGACTTTTAGGGTGGGGATTGGGGCTTCTTCAGTGGCCGGGGAGAGAGCTCGCTTCCCACCCATCGCAAAAAGCGCGATGGATGGGGCACCCGGGCGGTTGGGATCGGGAAAAATTGGAACCGGCCAAAAAGAGAAAGACGAAATACAGGGGTCTCTCCACTGCGCTTCGCTTCGGTCGAGATGACGTGCTTTAGAGAGACTCCTAAATATCATCCAGTCCCTATAATCAGGTCACTGAGGAAGAGCGCGCCATGCCCAACAATCCAAACCGGCGAAAGGTGATGAGCATCACCCTGGGTGCGTGCTTCGTTGTGCTGTTCGCGATCCTGGCCACGCTCAATGCTTTCAACAAACAGCTTCCGCGTCCGGCGAATCTCGAACAGATCTTTCTGTTTACCGGGCTGTCGTTCGTGGCGTTTCTGCTCTTTGTGGTGGTGCTGGTGCTGCTGGCCCGCAACATGCTCAAGCTCTACGCCGATCAGCGCAGCCGGGTGATGGGGGCGCGCCTGCGCACGCGGATGTTCTGGGGCGCGGTGCTGGTCAGCTTTCTGCCCATCGCCTTCATGTTCGCCTTCAGCTACCTGCTGATGAACCGTTCGGTCGATCGCTGGTTCTCGCAGCCGGTGACGCAGATGCGCGACGACAGCAACCACATGGCGCTGGCGCTGTCGCAGTACACGACGGCCAACGCACGCGCCGAGGCCGACTCGATTGCGGCGGGCATCGCCGACGCCGCGAATCTGACGACGCGAAAGTCGGCATCGGCTGTAGAGAAGACGACGCCGGATACAACGCCGAGGGCAACGGCGGCGCTCTCCCGGGCGAGCCGCGAAGCCATCGCCCGGGTGCTGAGTCAGCATGAGATCACGCTGCAGAACGGTTTCGCCATCATCTACCGCGACGGCCATGCCGTGACTACCTTCCACATGCCGCAGCGCGACGGCGCCACCGCCGAGGTGAAGCCATGGCTGCCCGAGCCGGTCACGGACGAGAACGGCACGGCGGCCAGCGTTCACACTCCTGCCACCAACCCGACCGACGCGGCGATTCTCGCGGCGGCCCGGCGCAGCGACTCGCCTATCTTTTCGCTGGGGCAGATCGACTACGCGCTTGCCGCGACGACCGTCCAGCAGGGAAGCACCGTCGTCGTCGGACTGCCCATGCCGTTCGGCATGGCTTCCACCATGTCCCGCCTGCGCAAGGAAGCCGACGCCTACTGGGTTATCTTCCGCGAGCGCCGCCAGATCAGAAGCCTTTACATGAGCCTGCTGCTGATGATGACGATCCTTGCGCTCTTTGCCTCGAGCTGGATCGCGCTGCACATCGCCAAGCAGGTCACCAAACCGGTGGAGGCGCTGGGCGATGCGATGGAGGCCATCGCCGCCGGCGACTACGCGCACCGCGTGGGCGAGAGCGCAACCGAAGAACTGGGCGAACTGGTGCGCAGCTTCAACCACATGGCCGCCGACCTTGAAGGAAGCCGCCGTGCCGTCGAACTCTCCACCGTGCAGTTGAGCACGGTCAACGCCGCGCTGGAGGCGCGCCGCACCGAGCTTGAAACCATGCTGGAGACGATTCCCAACGGCGTGGCCACGCTCGACGCGGACCGCCGCATCGTGCTCACCAACCGCGCGCTCAGCGAGATGATGGACCCGGGCGGCCAGCGGCCCTTCCCCGGCCGCAGTATCGAGGAGGCGTTTCCGCCGGAGGTCGCCGACGTGATCGACCATCTCATCAAGCGCAGCCATCGCATGGGCTCGGCCTCGAGCGAGGTCGAGATGACCGGCGGCGTCAATGACAGGTTCGGCGGCAGCCTCAATCTGCTCGCTACGGTCGCGCTGCTCGAAACTCCGGGCAAGGCCGACCGCATGGCCCGCGAGCATCGCGGCTATGTGCTGGTGCTTGAAAATGCGACCGAACTGCTGCACGCGCAGAAGCAGTCGGCATGGAAGGAGGTGGCGCGGCGCGTGGCGCACGAGATCAAGAATCCGCTCACGCCCATCAGCCTCAGCGCGGAGCAGATTCACCGCCACATCGACCGGCTGGCGGCGATGCTGGCCGAGCGCGACGTGGAGTCGCCCTCGCCCGCCATCATTCGCCGCTGCAGCGAGGTCATCAGCTCGTCGGTCGAGAGCATGCGATCGCTGGTCGATCAGTTCTCCGCGCTGGCTGAGTTTCCTACGGCACGGCCGCGTCCCGCAGACCTCAACACCATCGTCGAAAATGCGCTGGCGCTGTTTGCCGGGCGAATGCAGACGATCACGGTGGCCAAGAATCTGACAGCCGGGCTGCCGCTGGTGCTGGCCGACCCCGAGGCGCTCAAGCGCGCTCTCGGTAACCTGATCGACAACGCGGTCGAGGCCATGCAGCACAGCCTTCTGCGCGAGCTGCGCATCGCGACGGCGCAGCTTGAAAACGGCATGATCGAGCTGACCATCGCCGACACCGGCACCGGCCTGACCGACGAGATGCGCGAGCGCCTCTTCCTGCCTTACTTCTCGACCAAGCAGCGCGGCACCGGCCTCGGCCTCGCCATCGCCGCGAAGATTATCCAGGAGCACCAGGGAACCATTCGCGCGGAGAAAAACTTTCCCGCCGGAGCCAAGTTCACCATCGAGCTGAAGATAGCGACCGGCGCGGACTATGAAGCGGAACTCCCCAACGCAACTGCCGCAGCCGGCATCGGAAACAGCAACGGAGGCACTGTTTGAACCACGTTCTCATCGTCGACGACGAAGCCGAGATCCGCGAATCGCTGGAGAGTATCCTGCGCGAAGAGGGCTACCTCGTCACCGCCAGCGCCACCGCGGCCGAGGCGCTGGAACTGCTGCGCGACGCGGCGTACGACGTTGTGCTGCTCGACATCTGGCTGCCCGACCGCGACGGTCTCGAAGCGCTCGCAGAGATTCGCACGCTCGACCGCGCCAACGTCCCGGAGGTCGTCATCATCAGCGGCCATGGAACGATTGAGGCCGCCGTTCGCGCCACCAAACTCGGAGCCTACGACTTCCTTGAAAAGCCGCTGTCGCTTGACCGTACCCTCATCGTTCTGAAGAACGCGATGAAGGCCCGGCAGATGCGCGAGGACAACGAGGAGTTTTCGCGCCAGCTTGCCGCGAAGGGAACCGTCACCGGCCAGAGTGTGCCCATGAAGGCGCTGCGTCAGCAGATCAAGCTGATGGCTCCGACCAATGGCCGCGTGCTCATCTATGGCGAATCGGGTACCGGCAAGGAGTTGATCGGCCGCGCCATGCACGCCGAGAGCCTGCGCAGGGAGCGTCCGTTTGTCGAGCTGAACTGCGCCGCTATTCCCGAGGACTATATCGAGAGCGAACTCTTCGGCTATCGCCATGGAGCCGTTCCTGCCGGGACCAGCGGGCCGCTGGAGAAGAAGGGAACCTTTGAGCGCGCCGATGGCGGAACGCTCTTCCTTGACGAGGTCGGCGACATGAGCTTGAAGACGCAGGCCAAGGTGCTGCGCGCATTGGATGAGCAGCGCTTTCTCCCCGTCGGCGCATCGCATCCTATCCACGTGGATGTTCGCGTCATCGCCGCGACCAACAAGGACCTCGAAGAGGAGATCGCGCGCGGCAACTTTCGCGAAGACCTCTTCTATCGCCTCAACGTGATTCCGTTCTTCGTCCCGCCGCTGCGCGACCGCAAGGAAGATATTCCGCTGCTGGTCAAGGAGTTTCTGCAACAGTTCGGCCAGCAGTACGGTCGCCCTCACGTCGAGATGACGGAAGACGCGCTTGCCGCGCTGCGCCAGTATCACTGGCCCGGCAACGTGCGCGAGCTGCGCAACCTGGTCGAGCGCGTGCTGATCCTCAACCCGAAGACGCAGCGCATCGAGCGCAAACATCTGCCCATGCTGGTCTATCGCGGCCCGGGCAAGCTAACCGAGTCAGGCCGCCTCAACCGCGGCGAAGAGTTCAGCTCGCTGCTCGAAGCGCGTGAAGCCTACGAGCGCGACTACATCTTGAAGAAGCTCGACGAGAATCACGGCAACGTCAGCCGCACCGCCGAGAGCCTCGGCCTTGAACGCAGCCATCTCTACCGCAAGATGAAGACGCTGGGGGTCAGTGTCAAAGAATAGAAGCGTCCATGCGAGTATTTGGACCTGGCTTGAATTGGTTGAAGCGAGTTTCGATACAATGGTGTTGAGGATTCCAATGCCGTCGATAGGTAAAGTCACGATAAAGATAGCTGGCTCCGACTATATTGTCTCGGATGAATCAGGGCAGTCTTACGTCCTCAAAGGATATGGCAGCGGTAAAGGGCTGCCTCTGAACATTGACCCGCGCATCGACCTGACAAAGCCCATCTATGAGCAGGTACAGAAGCTCGAGGGAAAGCGTCGCGGTAAAAAATCGCGGCATACGGCGACTGCCGCCTAGATGTCCGGGGTTTTGCTCGACACCCACGCATTGTTATGGCTCGAAAACAGGGCTGCCCTCAAGGGTGAGGCTATATTTGCGATTGCTCAGGCCAGGGCTGCAAACAAGCTTGCCGTCTCTGCCATCTCTGCATGGGAGCTTGGCGTCGCACTCCAGAAAGTAAATGAAGAGAGAAGGCCGGGGCTCGGAGGAATGCAGGTAGATCTCTGGTTTCGTAAAGCGGTAGAGAAGCTGCATGCTCGAGTACTGCCAATCTCCACCGCCATCGCTCTCGAATCTGCCAGGGTTCCCGAGGTTTATGGCTACGGCGACCCCGGCGATTGTTTTCTGATTGCGACTGCGCGCGTTCGGAGGCTATCGCTTGTAACCAGGGATGCCAGGATCATCGCTCTCTCTAAAAGCGAACCTGGGTATCTAAAAGTGATTGAGTGCTAGATTGATTGCGTCTGATCCGGCACCTGAGATTCATTACTTTTCTTCACCCATCTGCTTTTCCGCAATTTCTTCCAACTGCCGCCGCCAGTCCAGATCCTCGACGAATCCTCGCGAGCTTCGCCACTCCTCCTGCACCTTGACGAAGAGTTCGAGGAAGACCCGCGTTCCCAGCAGCGCTTCGATATCCTTCCGCGCCGCCGTGCCGATGCGCTTGAGCATCTCGCCCTGTTTGCCGATCAGGATGGCCTTCTGCCCCGTCCGCTCGCAATAGATTGCCGCGGCAATCTTTGTGACCGGAAGTTTGCCGTCCTTCATCTTTTTCATGGAGGCGGGCTCCTCGTAGCGCTCGATGACTACCGCGGTCGCGTATGGAACCTCTTCGCCGGTGAGCATCAGAATCTTCTCGCGGATCAGCTCGGCTACGAGAAAACGCTCCGGCTGGTCTGTGAGTTGGTTCTTTGGAAAATATCGCTGGCCTTCTTTCAACTGACCGACGATCTTGTCGAGCAGAAGCTCGAGGCCTTCCTTCTTGCGGGCGGAGATCGGCACCACCTCCGCGAAGGTATGCAGCGAACTCCAGTGCGCGATCAGCGGCAGCAGCTCTTCCTTGCGCACGGCGTCGATCTTGTTGAGCACAAGGATCACCGGGCACTCCAGCTTCTTCATCAGCGAGAGCGCAAAGTCGTCTTCGGCCGCGCTCATGGCCATGCGTCCGGTCGTCTTTCCGCCTTCGGAGGTCTTCGCCAGCCGGTGGGTCACGTCGACGATAAACAGCACGGCGTCGCGCGACTCCAGCGCGTCGTGGACCTCCTGCATCATACGGCGGTCGAGTTGCGTCTCCGGCTTGTGCACACCGGGCGTATCGACCAGCACGACCTGCGCCGCCGGATGGCCGGGCTCGCCCTTGGCTTTCTTCTTCAGCGGAACTTCGAGCACGCCATGAATGCGCGTCCGCGTCGTCTGCGGCTTGTGCGTGACGATGGCGAGCTTCTGTCCCAGCAGGGCATTCAACAGTGTGGATTTACCGGCGTTGGGCCGGCCGATAATCGAGACGAAACCGGAACGAAAGGGCATCCCCCATTATGCGCTGTGCGGGCTGTGCATCGGCATCGAACGGCCAGGTCTCTATGGCATTTCTGGCGTACTGCGAATTTTCATTGCCGCCGCCTGCATCTGAACTACACTGGCGCGCATGACGATTCGTCGGTTTCTGCGCGCGCTCCGATCCACCCAAACACTTGCCCTTCTGCTTGCCTTTGCGGCGTCTGCCTTTGTTGCCGCGCAGATTCCGGCCTTCACGCCTGCCACCGAGATTCATCCCGACCGCAGCGTCACCTTCCGCTACAAGGACGACGGAGCCACCTCCGTTCTGCTCGGACTCGAAGGCATCGCCAAGCCCATGCCCATGACGAAGGCCGCCGACGGCATCTGGACGCTGACCACCCGGCCGCTTGCGCCCGAGATCTACGGCTATCACTTCGAGGTCGACAACCAGCCCCGGCTCGACCTGTCGAACGTTGCCATCACGCCCAACCTGGTCAACCTCTCGAATCTGCTTACCGTCCCCGGCGACGCGCCCGAGCCGTGGGACGACACCGACGTTCCCCACGGCACGCTGCACCATCATCGCTACACGACCGCTACCGTCATCGGACTGCCCGGCAACCAGAGCGACTACTACGTCTACACTCCGCCGGGTTACAACGCGAAGGCAAAGACGCCCTACCCGGTGCTCTACCTGCTGCACGGCTGGTCCGACGGCGCGGTGGGCTGGTCGGCTGTGGGCAAGGCCAATTTGATCTTCGACAACCTGCTTGCCCAGGGCAAGATCAAGCCCATGGTTGTTGTCATGCCCTTCGGCTATGGAGACACCTCCTTCGTCTATAGCGGCTTCGGCGTCTGGCAGGAGCCGGCGGTGGTCGCGCACAACACCGCACTCTTCACCCAGGCGCTGCTCACCGAGGTGATGCCGCGCGTCGAGTCCGAGTACGACGTCTCGCGCAAGCGCGAAGACCGCGCCATTGCTGGACTATCGATGGGCGGCCTCGAATCGCTCGTCACCGGCCTGGGGCATCCCGATGTCTTCGCCTGGGTCGGTGGCTTCAGCGCGGCGGACCACAACCTCGACTACATGACGCAATTTGCCTCGCTCAACCCGAAGACGGCGAACCTGCGCCTGCTCTGGATCGCCTGCGGAACCGGCGACTCGCTCATCAAGGCCAACCGGCGATTCTCCGCGTGGCTCAAGGCGAAGGACATGCCCGTCACCGAGATCGAAACTCCCGGCCTGCACACGTGGCTGGTATGGCGCGACAACCTTGTTCAATTCGCTCCGCTGCTCTTCCGGAAAAAATAAGTGAACCAGCACCAAAGAAGGGATCAGGCTCCCTGCTATCCTGACCCATTCACAGGCTTCAACGCCCGAGGCGCACATGCGTTCTGTTCTTCTCTTCGCGGTAACTCTGTTCCTTACGTCTATCGCTTCCGCGCAGCGCATCGAAGTCACCATCCCCTCGGCAAAGCCGCTCACCGGCCATCTCATCCTCGTCATCTCCAGGAAGGACACGCCTGAGCCGCGCATGCAGATGGAAGAGACCTACGACTCCGCGCAGGGCTTCGGCGTCGATGTCGAAGGCCTTGCGCCCGGCACGCCCATCGTTATCGACGACAAGACGCCCGGCTATCCGCGCCGGTCGCTCGCCGATCTCGACGCCGGCGACTACACCGTGCAAGCGGTCTTCAATGTCTACGAGCAGTTCCATCTCGCCTCCGGAAAGACGCTGTGGCTGCCGCCCGACAAGGGCGAAGGCCAGCACTGGAACCGCAAGCCCGGCAACCCTTACAACGCGCCGGTCAAGCTGCACATCGATCCGCGTTCGAGCGCGACGCTCAAGCTCACCCTCGACAAGGTGATTCCGCCCATTGCGGGCACCGACGAAGATCCTGCCGTGATCGCCGCTAAAGCAGGAAATGCGAAGTGGCTCCGCTACACCCGTTTCCGCAGCGAGAAGCTGAGCAAATTCTGGGGCCGCGATATGTACCTCGGCGCCTGGGTGCTGCTGCCGCCGGGCTTCAACGAGCATCCCGACGCTCACTACCCGCTGATCGTCTATCAGGACCACTTCCACGCCGGGTTTGCCTCGCCGCTTCCCTGGGTCACGACGCCGCCTGAAGACGCGGAGGGCCGCTCCGGCTATCGGAATGTTGCGGCCTACAAGTTCTTTCAGGATTGGACGGCGGGCCGCCTTCCGCGCGTCCTTCTCCTGTATGTGCAAAGCCCCAACCCCTACTACGACGACTCCTACGATGTGGATTCGGCCAACGTCGGTCCTTACGGCTCGGCCATCAACGAGGAGCTGATTCCCGCGATCGAACGGAAGTATCGCGGCCTGGGCCAGGGATGGGCGCGCGCCACCTACGGCGGCAGCACCGGAGGCTGGGAGTCGCTGGCAACGCAGATCTTTTATCCCGAGATGTATAACGGCACCTACACCGCCTGCCCCGATCCGGTCGACTTCCACGCCTACCAGAACATCGATCTCTACAACGACGACAACGCCTTCGTCCGCAGGGGCGACTTCGGCGAGATGCCCATCGCCGCCGACCGCAAGCCCGACGGCACCATCATCGGCATGGTCGGCGACGAGTACCGCTACGAGCGCGTCCTCGGCACCCACACCCGCTCGACCGAGCAGTGGGCCATCTGGCAGGCGGTCTTCTCACCCGCCGGCCCTGACGGCTATCCCAAGGACGTCATCGACCCGACCACCGGGGCGATCGACAAGTCCACCGTCAAATACTGGC
The DNA here is from genome assembly GCA_001897435.1 of Acidobacteriales bacterium 59-55. Taxonomy (GTDB): domain Bacteria; phylum Acidobacteriota; class Terriglobia; order Terriglobales; family Acidobacteriaceae; genus Edaphobacter. The sequence continues at coordinate 36,211 of MKSV01000004.1, forward strand.
ACGATCACTACGATCTCACCGCCATCCTCCAGCGCGACTGGGCGAGCCTTGGGCCGAAGCTCGAAGGCAAGCTGCATCTCGCGGTCGGCGACGGCGATACCTACTTTCTCAACAACGCCGTGCATCTGCTTCAGACCGCGCTCGACGGCACACGCAATCCGCATTCGGACGCGACCTTCCAGTACGGTCCGCGCATGCCGCACTGCTACACCGGCGGTCCGGCGGAGTACACGCTTGAGGAGAATCGCGACACCTGGCCGCAGCGGGTGATTCCGCAGATGGTGGACCACATGCTCCGGACTGCTCCTAAAGGAGCCGACACGAAAAGCTGGCGCTACTAGCGCGGTTCTTCCCGAAACAAAGACGGGTGCCCCATCTCCGGATTCTCGGACATAGGAGATCCGCGCCGACTTGACAGCGAAGATAAAAGAAACTAAAAACGCCTATACGAAATAAAACAGTGCAAAGGCGAAAGCCTGTCTTTGCGCCGCCCTGCCGGGACCACGATCGGAGTACACCTTTGAGACGAACGCTTGCATTCGCACCCCTTCTCCTTGCCCTTCTGACTCTCCCTGTGTCTGCGCAGGCTCCTCGTCTCGATTCGTGGAAGATCGTCGGTCCCGGCGGCGGCGGCACCATGATCGCGCCTACGATCAGCCCGCACGACTCGCGGCTGGTGGTCGAGCACTGCGATATGACCGGCGGCTACATCACTCACGACAACGGCGAATCCTGGCGCATGTTCAACCTGCGGATCGGCTTCAATGGCTTTGCCTTCGATCCCTCGAACAAGGACGTCATCTATGCCGCGAACTCCGCGCTCTGGCGCAGCGAGGATCGCGGCAAGTCGTGGAGCATGCTCTTTCCCGACCCGCAGAAGAACACGGTGGAGCACCAGGTCGGCGACCACTCCGACATCTACCTCTCGACGGACGATGCAGCCTATCCGGGAGCGGGTGAGTTCACGGCGATCGCCGTCGATCCGCACGACTCCAAGCGCCTCTTTGTCGCCTTTACGAAGAGCCGTTCCACCTCCGCCGTCTATGGCTCGACCGATCGCGGAGCGTCGTGGAAGGAACTGGCGGCGATTCCCGGCAGCGCGCTTCTGCTGACGCTCGACAAGGGAGATCTGATCGCCGTTGCGGGCAAGGCGGCATACCGGATCGGCAGCGACGGCAAGGCTGCCGCGCTCGGCCAGTTGCAGAGCAACATCTCGGTTGCCGCCGCGGCCCACGCGGGCGATGCGGCACGGCTGTACGCGACCACGGTGGACGGCAAGGTATTTCTCTCGGAGAACGCGGGCGGCAAATGGAGCGAGGTGACGCCTGACCTCGGCCTGGGCACGGTTCAGTTCCATGCCATCTCTGCCAGCGATCAGCACGGAGAGGTGGCGTATGTCGGCTTCCGCTCAGGCGAGGTCGGTGAGACGCGGTCGAATCTCTACAACGGCATCGCCAAGACGACCGACGGCGGCAAGAGCTGGAAGATCGTCTACAAGGAGTCGACCGTCCCAGCGAAGAATCTTGAGGGCACCTGGATCGAGGCGCGTGCCGGGGTTGAGCACACGGAGTCGATCTTCTCGGATGCTCCCTGGAGCCTCGGCGTCGCGCCCACCGACCCGAACGTCGTCTATGCCACGGATCTTTTCCGCACCTATCGCTCACTCGACGGCGGCAAGCAGTGGAAGGAGGTCAACTCGCGTCACGTCGCCGGCGATGCCTGGACCACGCGCGGCCTCGACGTCACCACCAGCTACGGAGTTCAGTTCGATCCCTTCGACTCGAAGCATATCTATGTGCCCACGACCGATATCGGCCTCTTCCAGAGCCGCGACGGCGGCAGCTCCTGGCAAAGCTCCACGGTCGGCGTTCCCGAGCGCTGGCGCAACACAACCTATTGGCTTGCCTTCGATCCCAAGGTGAAGGGGCTGGTCTGGGGAGCCTTCAGCGGCGTGCATGACCTGCCCCGGCCGAAGATGTGGAGGGGGCGCAGCACCGAGCGGTACCACGGCGGCGTCGGCGTCTCGACCGATGGCGGCCTGCATTGGACGGTGAGCAACCAGGGCATGCCGCAGACTGCGGTCACGCATATTCTGATGGACCCGGACAGCCCGGTCGGCAACCGCGTGCTCTACGCCACCGGCTTTGGCAAGGGCGTCTTCAAGTCGTCGGATAACGGTAAGACCTGGGCGCTCAAGAATGACGGCATTACCGAGGCGCATCCCTTTGCCTGGCGGCTGACCCAGGCGAAGGAGGGAACGCTCTATCTTGTGATCGCCCGCGAGAGCGAGCGCCGCGACGCTCCCGCCTCCCAGGACGGCGCGCTCTATCGCTCGACGGACAAGGCCGAGCACTGGACCCGGATGAACATGCCGGCGGGGGTGAGCGGCCCCACCACGGTCTCGGTCGATCCCCGCGACTCGAAGCGGCTGTACCTGACGGCATGGGGCCGCGTGGGACCGATCGTGGACACCGACGGCGGCGTCTATGTCTCCACCAACGGCGGCAGGAGCTGGAAGGCGCTGTTCACCGATTCGCAGCACGTCTACGACCTGACCATCGATGCCAGCAATCCGGATGTTCTCTACATTACCGGCTTCGACGAGGCAGCTTACCGCTCCACCGACCGGGGCGCGCACTGGACCCAGATCAACGGCTACAACTTCAAGTGGGGCCATCGCGTCACGCCGGATGCGAACGATCCGTCGATGATCTACATCAATACCTACGGCGGAGGCGTCTGGCACGGTCCGGTCGACGGCGGCAAGCCTCAGCAGGATGACCTGACGCCGATCCCCGTGGCGCACTGATAAAAGGTGATTCATGGAGAACGCGCCGGCGGCGGAGTTACGAAAGTCCGTGCCGGCGCGGCTCGATTTCTGACTCCTGCGGCCGACGTGTCTTCGTCTCCTTCGCGGGCGAGAAGAAGCGCGTGCCCCAGGTTTGATCTCCAGCGAATGGGGTTCGGCGACCACGGATGCAGGTCGCGCGGTTCCAATTTGTTGCGGGCGTGGTTCCCGGACAAAGAAGTTAGCCCGTATTTTTCACGATTCCTCTTATCTCGCACATAATAGTTGCAGCGCATGGAATCCTTTTTCTCACGATTCAAGAATGTCCTTGTCCTGGTTGCGGTCCTGTTTGCGCAGACCATCGGCCTGGCCATTCAGGTGCGCCGTCCTGCCGAGTTCGGAGCGCCCGACAGCCATCAGGTCACCCTCATGCGCTACTGGGTGGTGGCCGCGGTCACGCCGTTCGAGCGCGCCTTCCATGCCGCCGGCTACAACGTGCGCCAGGCCTGGGGCAATTACATCAACCTCCGCCATGTTCATCAACAGAATCAGGATCTACAGCAGGAGATTGCGCGTCTGCGGCTGGAACAGGCGGCCTTTGCCGAGGACGCCGTGCAGGGCCACCGCCTGCAGGCTCTGCTCGCCTTTCAGCAGCACTACATCGCCTCCACCGTGGCGGCGCAGGTGATCGGCACCAGCGGCACCGATCTCTCCCGCCTCATCTATATCGATAAGGGCAACGACTACCATCTCAAGCCCGACATGGCCGTCATTACGCCGGACGGCATCGTCGGCAAGATTCGCGATGTTTTTCCGCATACGGCGCAGGTGCTTCTGATCAGCGACCAGACCTCGGGCGCGGGCGTGCTGCTGGCCAGCACCCGCATCCTGGCGATTCTGCATGGCAGCTCCACCGGGCAGGTGCAGATCACCAACCTCACCGCGGACTCGCGCATCAAGCCCGGCGAAACGGTGCTGACCTCGGGCGGCGATCAGATCTTCCCGCGCGGCCTGCCGGTCGGCACCATCGAGTCGATCGCGCCCGATCCCGACCACCAGCCCTACACCGCGATCCGCATCAAGCCCGCAGCCAATCTCTCGCAGTTGGAGGAGGTGCTCGTCATCACCGGCACCAAGCCTACGCTGCCCGCGGCCGCGCAGAAGGATCTCGCGGCCGGAGTCGCCACCGCCGAAGCCAGGGCTGCTGTCGAGGCCGCCGCCAAGGCCAAGGCCGCCGCCGATGCCGAGGCTGCCGCCGAAGCCTCCGCCCGCTCTGCCGCCGAGGTGATGGCCGATCGCCTGCCCAGCCTGCACGATCCCAACGCGCCTCCGGCTCCGGCGGGCAACCCGCAGGCGCTGCCCAGCACCGTCGTTCCGCGCCCGCTGCCTGCGATCCGCCCCGACCGCTACTCCCCCGGCGACACGCCGCCGGCCTCGTCGCTTGTGCCCGGAGCCCGGAGCAGCCGGACTTACAACGCAACCCCCAACGCAGCCCCGACCAATGCAGCCCCGTCGCCGGAATCGCCGGACGGCACAGCCCCTCGCGCAGCGAAGAAGCCGCGGGAAACTCCCCAGCCCCAGTCCAAGCCCCAAACCCCGGAAGAGCCGGAAAACTAGCTAAAGAATGCTTAATCGCAGCTACACCTCTCGTCGAGAACTCGAGCAGCACACCTTCTCCCCCATCGTTACGCTGGTGGTGCCGGTGCTGGCGATTCTGCTGCAATCCTTTCTGCCCCGGCCGTTTCCGCGTTTCGCGATCCTCGATCTTCCGCTTATCGTGGTGCTGTTCTTTGCCGTCTCCCGGCGCAGCCCCATCGCCGGAACCCTGACCGGAGCCATCATCGGCCTGCTACAGGATGCGCTCACCAACCAGCCCATTGGCGTCAACGGAATGGCCAAGTCGGCCATCGGCTACACCGCTGCCAGCATCGGGCTACAGGTCGATGTGGAGAGCCCGCTGACGCGCATCGTGATCACCTTCGGTTTCTCGCTCGTCAACAGCGTTCTGCTCTTTCTGATCGACCATCGCCTGCTGGGTTTGTCCGGCTTCCATCTGCTTTGGGCGCACGAGTTGATCCGCGCCACTGCCAACACCGTGGTCGCTATCCCCATCTTCTTTCTCCTCGACCGCACCAAGCGGATTGATTAGATTGCGATGATTCGTCGCGGATTGCTCTCGATTGCGATGATTCGTCTAAACAGCAGGTCGTAAACTGGAAGTCGGCCTTCAACATGGAACCGGTCACCCATTCCGACTATCGCGCGCTTAACGGCAACTCCGAGAAGCTGCCCGCCGGCAAGCTCCACTCGACGCAGTACATCGTCGCCGTGGTGCTGGCCGTGCTTATCACCGGGCTGTGGCGTCTCCAGGTGCTTGGAGCCGACAACTTCCGCGCGCTGGCCGAGGCCAACCGCATCCGCAAGGTTCCCATCGTCGCGCCGCGGGGACGCATCTTCGACCGCTACGGCCGTCTGCTCGTCGACAACTATCCCTCGGTCTCCTGCTATCTGCTGCGTGACCAGTCCCGGAACATCAATCTCGACCTTCCGATGATCTCGCGCGGCCTCAACATACCGGTCGACCAGATCCAGGCCATCCTGCACCGCTACCAGACCGCGCCCAAGTACCAGCCTATCCCGCTCAAGCAGGACATCACGCCCGACGAGCAGGCCTTCATCGAGGCGCACCGCAACGAGCTGCCCGAACTTGAGACCGTCGATGTGCAGCGCCGCCTCTACCCCCGCGACGGCTTCGCCGCCCACCTGATCGGCTACGTGGGCGAGGTCTCGGAAGAGATGCTCAATAACCCGCGCTACGCCTTCTACGACCCCGGCGATGTCGTCGGCCGCTCGGGCGTCGAGGCGTCCTACGACGCCATCCTGCGCGGAACCGACGGCTATAAGGACGTGATCGTCAACAGCCGCGGCAAGGAGCTGGGGCAGCTTGGCCAAACGCTCGCGATTCCCGGCAAGGATCTGCGCCTGACCATCGACCTCGACCTGCAGATGGCGGCGGAGAAGGCGATGGAGGGGAAGATAGGGGCCATCGTCGCGCTCGACCCGCACAACGGCGAGGTGCTGGCGCTAGTCTCCCGGCCCACCTTCGACCCCAACGAGTTCTCCGGCCACCTGACCAAAAGCTATTGGAACGAGATTCTCTCGAACCCCGACCATCCGCTGCTGGACAAGGCGACGCAAGCCCAGCTTGCTCCCGGCAGTACCTTCAAGATCATCATGTCCGTCGCCGGTTTGCAGGAGGGCGTAGCCCAGGACATGCGGGTCAACTGCCCCGGCGGCGCGACCTTCTACGGCCACTTCTACGCCTGCGACAAGCGTCACGGCATGGTCGATATCGAGAACGCCATTCCGTGGTCGTGCGACACCTTCTTCTACACGCTGGCCAACAAGCTGGGCATCGACACCATCGCCCGCTACGCCACCTCGCTGGGATTCGGCGAGCGTACCGGCATCGACCTGCCCGACGAGGCCTCCGGAATCATGCCTTCGACGGCATGGAAGTTGCATACGCTTCACCAGGCCTGGTATGCCGGAGAGACTATCTCGGTCGGCATCGGGCAGGGAGCAATTACCGCGACGCCTCTGCAACTGGCCCGCGCCATCGGCGGCATCGCCTCGGGCGGCGTCCTGCACCGCCCGCATGTCGTCTTTCCCGACGAGGTGAGGCCGGGCGATCTCGAAGCGATTCACGAGACTTTCTCCGGCTCCGGCGACAAGACCATTCCGCTCTCGCCCGCCAACTGGGAGATCATCACCGATGCGATGGCCAATGCCACCAACCCCGCGGCCGGGGGCACGGCAGGGGCATCGCATCTGGAAGGCATCGACTTCGCGGGCAAGACCGGCACCGCCCAGGTGATGAGCCACGACGCGCTCGCCCGCAGCGGCGGCGGCCACCGCACGCTGCCCAACGCCTGGTTCGTCGGTATGACGCCCCGCCGCAACCCCGACATCGTCGTCGCGGTCCTGTGGCAGAACGGCGACTGGGGCTCGAACTCGGCCAAGCTTGCGGCCCAGGTGATTGAAGCCTTCGTCAGCAAGCAGCGCAAGCGCGAGAACAATATTCGTATTGCCGAAGCTCCGAAGGCCGCTATCCCTGCGCCGGCCGCGGCTGTGCCGGCGACGGAGCCGGAGATCAACGATCATCCGCTATGACCGGCTGGTGATGGAAGGTGCCGCGGGGAAAGGGAAGATACAGGGGTCTCTCCACTGCGCTTCGCTCCGGTCGAGATGACGTGGTTTCGTCGTTTCGGGATAATCCTCGGATTCTGCATCAGGAACAACGTCATCTCGACCGAAGGCCCGCAGGGCCGTAGCGGAGAGACCCCTGTATTCCGTCTCGCGCCGCGGCCGCCTCTGCTGCACTTCCGCAGTGGCTTCTCCACCTGTCTACAATAGCTTCAGCACATGCGCCGCCTCTCCTCCTTCCGCGACTTCGACTGGGTTCTTCTCGGCTTTGTCCTTGTGATCTCCGTCATCTCCGTGCTCGAGATCAAATCCGCGACCGTTCACACCAAGTTTCACGGCTTCGAGCATAAACAGATGGGCTTTCTCGCCGTCGGCATCGTGCTCATGTTCCTGATCTCGCTGATTGACTATCACCGCCTGCTCGACATCGTTCACTGGGCCTATGGCATCAGTATCCTCTCGCTGATCGCTGTCTTCGCCGTCGGCACCAAGGTGCTGGGCGCACGCCGCTGGATCAGAGTTCCGGGCGGCCACTTTCAGCCATCGGAGTGGATCAAGCTGGTGCTGATCGTCGCCGTGGCGCGCTATTTCTGGGGGCTGGCGGGCAGGGAGCTTACCTGGACCGACATTGGCAAGGCCTTTGCCCTGGTCTGCATTCCCATGCTGATGGTGCTCAAGCAGCCCGACCTCGGCACCTCGTTGACCTACTTGCCGATTCTCGCTTGCGGCCTCTTTCTGGGCGGCATCCGCTTCAAACAGGCGGCGATTATTCTGCTCAGTATCGCGCTGCTCGTCGGCGGAGCGTGGAAGACGGGCAAGCTGCTGAAGCCCTACCAGAAGGCGCGGCTGACCAGCTTCATCAACCCCGACACCGACCCTCGCGGCTCCGGCTACCAGATTCGCCAGTCGCTGATCGCGGTCGGCTCGGGCGGTATCTGGGGCAAGGGCGCCAATAAAGGGACACAGACGCAGGGCGATTTTCTACCCATCCCCTACACTGACTTTATCTTCGCCGCCTTCTGCGAGGAGCATGGCTTCATCGGCGCGCTCGGGGTCCTGCTGTTATACTTTTTGATATTGATGCGTTTGATTCAGAACGCTCAAACAGCCTCCGACCTGCCCGGCACCTTCATCATCATGGGGGTTGTCTCCGTGATTCTCTTTCAGATTGCGGTCAATATAGGCATGGTCGTCGGCCTGATGCCGGTCACGGGGATTCCACTGCCGCTGATGAGTTATGGCGGATCGTCGATTCTCTTCACCTTCATGGCGCTTGGGATTGTTATGAACGTCCGCATGCGCCGGTTCGTGAACTAGTTCGGGAATGGGTTACAATTCCTCCGACCGAAAGAAGCACCCATCTCGGCCCTTTGCAGCAGGTTTGGTGCAATACTATTGGCAACACCTGTTCCGGCCAGATGCCGGGCAGCGAAGCAACCCGCTCCCGTTGGCGCACGGCGCCGGCAGCGGCAACAAGATTTTTAGAAGTTTTTAGAGAATTTAGAAGAAAAGGCCGGCCAGGCGAGAGAAGATCGATTCCGTTGGCCGGACAGGTTTCAGGGAAATGATTGCATCCGGATGGCAAACGGCCCCGCCTCAGGTTTCCGATTTTGAGGTTGTTTCGGTCACAAAGTCCGCATGTCCTCGCTTGTTCGAAGCATCCCCTCGTGTCTCCGATCTCCATCGTGCCGCCGTGGCCGCGTCGTTTGCAGACGCAGTTGCGGCAGAGTTGTTTGTTCCTCTCGCACGGGTGGCTGGTTTATTTTCACGCGCTTCTGCACCCCGCATCCTGTCCGCACCCGTGGTGAACTGCGTCTAGCCCTCGGCCAGGCGCACTTCCCGATCTCGCTCTCTGCCTCGTCTGCCGCTCGTATCCCCATGGGGCGGGCAGAAAGAGCAGAACATGTCGAAAGAAATCTATATCTCCAGCACGCCGCACGAGACGCGGCTCGCCATCGTCGAAAGCGACGACCTCACCGAAATTTATTACGAACGCGAGAACGAGTACACGCTCGCCGGCTCCATCTACAACGGCCGCGTCACGCGCGTTCTCCCGGGCATGCAGTCCAGCTTTGTGGACATCGGCCTCGAACGCGACGCCTTCCTCTATATCACCGACTTTATGGAAGAGGCGGGCGACTCCGCCGACTTCGACACTAACGGCGATCACTCCCGCGGCGGGCGCTCCGACAATCGCCGCAACGGCAACCGCGAGCCTGCCACGATTGAAGGCACCGTTGGCGCACCGGCAGAAGACTCGGGCAACCGGTCTGAACGCGGTGACCGCAACGGCCGTGGCCGCGGCCGCAACGACCGGCGCAGAGGCAATCGCGACCGCCAGCCCGGCGCTGAGAGTCCACAGTCGACCGAGAGCGCGGAGGCCGCGCAGATGGATTTCAACGAGGAGAGCGACTTCGGCCCTCATCCGGACAATCTTTCGGCTGAGCCTCGCGACAACGGTGAGATCGGCGAAGGCGCTCCCGGCGCGGACGGCAGCCGCCGCTGGCGTGGCCGCCGTGGCCGCCGCCGTGGCCGTAACGGTCAGCGCGATGTTTCCGCGCAGGCAGGCAGCCCGGAACTGCAGCAGGATTCGCAGCAGGAGGCCGCTGCCCCTGAGTATTTCGAGGACCGGGCCGAGGGTGGGGAAGAGAGCGGCGGCGAGAACGAGTACGACTCCAACGTCGACCTTGAGGCTGCGGGTGAATCGCCCGCTCCGCGCAACTCCGCTCCCATCGCCGATGCCTATCCGGCAGCGGAGGCCGGGCAGGAAGACGCCGAGCCGCGTGACCGGAGCGAGCGCTCCGACCGTGGAGATCGCGGCAGGCGCAATGATCGCGGTGGCCGCAATGGCCGCGGCGGACGGGATCGCGGCCGGGATCGTGATGGGGGCCAGCGCGCTCCTCGCGGCTTCGCTCCCCGTACCTCTCACTATGGCGTAGACGATGCTCCCTACGGCGACTCCCCGACTGGGGACGGTCCTGTGCCCGAGCCGATCGTGCTTCCCGGCGAATCGCTCTCGAAGTACCGCAAGGATGGCGGCGAGTCCCAGGAGTCCGCGAAGGCAGCCGAACCGACCATCATCCTGCCCTCGAATCCCGGCTTTGAGATTCCCGCCGGATGGGATGGCGGCGAGACGCTTCCCGGCGAGACGCTGTCGCGCCGCAGCCGCCCTGAGTCTCGGGAATCCCGCGAGCCCCGCGAGTCCCGTGAACATGGAGGGAACCGGCGCGAACACCGCTCCGACTCTCGCGCCGGCCTTCGCGACGATCACGCCACGCTGCCCGAAGCCTTCGAGGCCGAGCCCATCGAACTCGCCGGGCACGCTGCAACACAGGCTCCTGCCGAGCAGATTCACGAGCCCGTTCCGCCTGCCGAGTACGAGCCGACGGATGCCTCCGCTTCTTACCGTGTCGATCCTGCCGCGCCCAGCGAGTTCCGCCAGAGCGCCCCGGTGATCGAAGAGACGCAGGAAGCGCCGGCCGAGTTCGCTCAACAGGCAGACGAGCACGCCGCCGAGCATGCCGCCGAGCCCGTCGCGCACGAGATCACCGCCATTCACGCCACCGGCGAGATGGAGACCGAGCCTCCGGCCGCGGCCTATACGCCCGAGCAGGAGGCCGAACCGGCGTCTCCGCTGCGGCACGAGACCGCGATTGCCAATCCTGCTGAGAACGCCGTGGAAGACGGCATCGAGCCCGTGCATCAGCACTTTGCTCCCGGCGCGGGCGAACTGGAAGAGGAGATCCTCGAAGAGGACGAATATCCCGCCACGCTTCAGGCCAGTTCGGTCGAGGAATTGGATGAAGAAGAGACTCTCGAAGGGGCTGCCGACCTCGGCACCATGATCCGCGAGATGTCGATCGACGAGATCACCGGCTCCGGCACCGGAGAAGGGCCGAATGCCGCGGATCTCGACGAGGATGGCGACGAAGAAATTGAGGAGGACGACCTCGAAGAGGAAGACTCCTTCGACGACGGCACGCATGAGTACGAGGAAGACCTCGAAGAGTCCGACGGCGAGGACGAGTCGGAAGATGAAGAGATTCACGAAGAAGGTGGTGAGTCCGCCGAAGAAGGCGAGTCCGCCTCCGCCAACGGCTTCGATCGCTCCCAGGCCGCCGCGCCCGGTTTCGAGCCTCGCCGTGATGGGGGCCGCAACCGCCGCGATGGCCGTCGTGACGGACGCCGAGGAGACCGTGGCCGCAGCGACCGTCCCCGCTATACCGGCGGCTCCGGCGACCGCGAGCGCAGCGGAAGTGGGGGCCGCGACCGTCGCGGCGGACGCAACTCCATGCAGACGACCAACCTGCCCGCCATCAGTGAACTGCTGAAGCCGGGCCAGGAAGTTCTCGTCCAGATCGCCAAGGAACCCATCGCCAAGAAGGGCGCGCGCATCACCTCGCACATCGCCCTTCCCGGCCGCTTCCTGGTCTTCATGCCGACGGTCAACCACACCGGCGTCTCACGCAAGATCGAGTCCGACGCCGAGCGCCGCCGCTTGAAGGAGATTCTGCTCAGCGAAAAAGGCGAAGCGTCGGGCGGCTTCATCGTTCGCACCGCCGCTTCGGGGGCCAGCGAAGAGGAACTGCGCAGCGACCTCCGCTTCCTGCTCAACCTCTGGGCCGACATCAAGCAGCGCTCGGAGTCGAGCAAATCCCCGGCTCTGATCTATCACGATCTGAATCTGGTCGAGCGTATCCTGCGCGACCAGGTTACCGACAACTTCTCCGCCATCTGGGTCGACACCGAGACCGAGTACGAGCGCGTCCTGCGTTTCCTGCAACGCTTCCAGCCGTCGCTCATCCGTCGCGTCAAGCTCTACACCAAGGAGACGCCGCTCTTCGAGCAGTTCGGCATCACCGAGGAGATCAACAAGGCGCTGCGGTCCAAGGTCTGGCTCAAGTCCGGCGGCTCGATCGTTATCAACCAGACCGAGGCGCTGGTCGCCATCGACATCAACACCGGCAAGTACGTCGGCAAGACGGCCCGGCTCGAAGACACCATCGTCAAGACCAACCTCGACGCCATCCCCGAGATCGTCCGCCAGATCCGTCTGCGCGACCTTGGCGGCATCATCATCATCGACTTCATCGACATGGACGAGCGCAAGAACCGCAACCGGGTCATGGCCGCGCTCGAAGAAGAGCTCAAGAACGACCGTGCTCCGTCGAAGGTGCTTCAATTCAACGACTTCGGCCTGGTCGCCATCACCCGCAAGCGGGTCAAGCAGTCGCTCGAACGCACCCTCTCCACCACCTGCGGTGTCTGCCAGGGAACCGGCATGACCAAGTCCCCGGTCACCGTCTGCAACGACATCTACGTCGAGATGCGCAAGATGCAGAAGCATCTCGACCGCGGCGACGTCATGCTTCGGGTTCACCCCGATGTCGTCAAGCAGCTTAAATCCAGCACCAAGTGGCTGCAGGAGCTGGAAGAGATGGTCGGCAAGACTATTCTCGTCAAATCCGATCCCAGCCTTCACCCCGAGCAGTTCGATATTCACTAAAGCGCCCGGCACGTCTCCATCGAGGGCATCCTGTTCCGGCAGGGTGCCCTTATCCATCTTTATGTCATCCAAAGCCGTCTTTTAAGCGTCATACACAACAAGAGCGAATGAGCCGGGTTAAACAAAAAGAACAGCTTTACAGAACCAGCAGCATCGAGCAGAACCAGCATCGAACAGTACTAAAGGGAGCCTTTTCAAGATGCAGATGACGATCCGCAAACCGATCAGTAAAAATCCACTTTCCGCTTTCCTCCTCCGCACAGCGGCTCTTGGCGTCTTTACTGCCGCCGCTACGCTTGGGCTCGAAGCCCAGCCAACGCCTGCCGCAACGCCGGCACAGCCGACCGTCAATCTTCAGGCGAGCCTGATGGCTCCTCTCGATTTTTCTTCTTCTTTAAGCTCAAGCTCGTCCAGTTCCAGTTCGGACGCGGCTCCGGCAACGGAGTTCCACAGCTTCAGCAGCGAGGCGACCCAGCCGCCGCCGCGCCGTCGCTATCGCCGTCCCAACTACAGCGACAGCCACACCAACCCCGATGGCTCGCCCAAGTACACCTTCGCGATCGGCGGCGGACTGACCCTGCCCACGGGCGACACCCATAAATACCTCAAGACCAGCTATACCTTCCAGGTCGGCGCGGGCCGCAACTTCAACAAGACCTTCGGCGTCCTTGCGCAGTTCGACTGGGCCAACTTCGGCTTCCAGGACTCGACGCTGAGAAACCAGCAGGCGCTTTACAACGGCAATCTCGATCCCAGCGACCCGAACTATATCGCCAGGCTAAACGGAAACAGCCACGTCTGGTCGTTTTCGATCAATCCCATCGTGAACTACTACACCTCCGACACGTGGGGCGCCTATGCCATCGGCGGCGTCGGCTTCTATCACAAGATTGCGGACTTCACTGTTCCCGCCATCGGCACCTATTGCGATCCGTATTACGGCTACTGCTATCAGTACCAGGCCAACCAGACCATCGACCACTACACCAGCAATGCTCCCGGATTCAGCGGCGGCCTGGGCTTCACCCGCAAGTTCTCGCGGTTCAGTTCGGGCAAGTTCTACGCCGAGGCGCGCTATGTCTGGGTCGCCAATCAGCGTCGCGAGTTCTCCTTCGCGAACTACAACTACTACCCGCCGAACAGCTACCGCACCAGCTACATCCCGATCACCTTCGGCTTCCGCTGGTAACCAGCCACTACCGTAACGCAAAGAGGCCCGGCACAATCTGCCGGGCTTTCTTTATCTTGTTTTTACAGCAAGGCGAAATACAGACTCGAAGGCGGTTCTCCTCCAGACGTAGTCCTTGTCGATTCGGGCGAAACGCGGATTCCCTTCGGGAATGACAAGCAAAGGGATTCTCTCAAGACCACTTACGGCATCGTTCGGCTTCTCTCAGAACAAACCAAACTTCATTCAGAGCTTCTCTAGATCCCAATCGGATAGGGCTTCTCGTGCATCTCCTGCCCGGCGTTTCCGCTGCGTTCGAACCGTCCCTGCAGCAGGCTCAGCAGGCCCGTGTACCAGTAGCCGAAGACGAACAATAGCAGGAACGGCACGGTAAAGAAGTTCTCCGTCGACACGGCATACCAGACTGTCCACGCGAAGTAAGCGCCCAGCCCCAGCTCGATCCACGGCACGATACCCAGCCGCTTGCGGTAGACCTTGGCCTGGGACTTCTCGCCCTTCTGCTTCACCCTGTACTTCGGAGTCCGCGCAAACGCGCTCTTCACGCCGAACAGCGCCTCCATCACGGCCTTGGTGTTGGTGATGGTCAGGCCGATGCCGCCCAGCGCCAGCAGAAAGGGCACATAGAGGATCTTCTTGTGCCAGGCATGGGGGAACAGCTCCTTCTGGCTGACGAGGTAGAACGTCGAGACCGACATCGTGCTCGCCATGAACAGGGGGAAGTCGATCAGCAGCATTTGGAGATAGCCCTGCCAGCTTCGGATAATCATCGCCGGCATCAACAGAACGCTGAGCACGATCATGAGCGGGTAGCTGATGTTCGCCGTCAGGTGATACCACGCCTCCAGCTTGGTGTGCCAGCCCGCGTCGCTCCTGAGCACCTGCGGCAGAATCTTCTTCGCCGTCTGGATCAACCCCTTGGCCCAGCGCGCCTGCTGCGTCTTGAAGGCGGTCATCTCGATGGGCAGCTCGGCGGGACACTCGACATCCTGCAGATACTTGAACTTCCATCCCACCAACTGCGCCCGGTAGCTCAGGTCGGTGTCCTCGGTCAGGGTATCGTGCTGCCAGCCGCCCGCCTCGCCGATGGTTTTGCGCCGCCACATGCCGGCCGTGCCGTTGAAGTTGAAGAAGACGCCGGAGCGGCTGCGGCCGCCATGCTCGAGCACAAAGTGCCCGTCTAGCAGGATCGCCTCCACCTGCGTCAGAAAGCTGTAGTTCCGGTTCAGGTGTGTCCACCGCGTCTGCACCATGCCGATCTCGGGCTCGGCAAAGTGATGCACCACCTGCATGATCCACTGCGGCGGAGGCACGAAGTCGGCGTCGAAGATCGCCACCAGTTCGCCTTTGGCGACATCGAGCCCCTTGTCGAGCGCACCGGCCTTGTATCCGTGCCGGTCGGTGCGGTGCAGATAGACGATCGGCTGCGGCGCCATTCCCATCGCGCCCGAGGCGTACCGCTCCACCAGATCGCGGGCTACGGTCCGGGTCTCGTCGGTCGAATCGTCGAGCAACTGGATCTCGAACCGGTCGCGGGGGTAGTCGAGGTTGCAGATCGCCTCCAGCAGTCGGTCGACGACGAACTGCTCGTTGAAGATCGGCAGTTGAATGGTCACGAAGGGCAGCTCGCTCTCGGCAAAGCGCGCCGGCGGCTCATCCCACTTCGCCTGGTTCTTTTTATTCCTGTAGTAGAGCCACACCAACTGGTAGCGATGGATGCCGTAGAACGCCAGGATCACCATCACGATGAAGTAGGGAATCAGCATGCACGTGTCGAAGGTGTTCCACCGGTAAAGGTGCTCGAACGTCTTGTCGGCGTAGTGCGTCTTCCAATAGTGGCCCAGGCCATGCGGAGCCACCAGCATCGCGAGCGTGTTCGGGAGCGATTGAACGAAAGAAAACAGGAGATATCTCCGGCAAAGGTTACTTCGACCGATTCTACGCGAATCGGGCGCTTCGGCAGAATGGCGTCTTCGGTAATCCCTCGGCAAGGAATCGCCGGGGAACCTGTTTAAAAGCTCAAAGACCACATCCTCTGGACCGGCCCCGCCGCTTCATGGCACGCGAGGTTAACTGCTGCGATTCCGGCGGCGAGACGAGGAAAACTCTCTCTTCAATCGCCCTACACTCGAATCGAGCCGCGCCGTGATGGATGCCGGACAGGCTACGGGGAAAATATTGATGAAGCCTTTGATCGCTGCTCTCTTTGTTGTGTTTGTGTTCGGCAGCCTGAACGCGCAGAAGTTTGTGTGGCAGCCGTCGCCGGGCCATACGCAGGTGCCGATATGGCCGGGAGCGGCTCCCGATCCTCAGCCTATCGCAGGGCCGGAGTACGCAGTGACAGTCACGGGCAAGGATTTGGTTGCCGGCAAACCGTGGGTTGCGGTGGAGAACGCGTCGCGGCCTACGATGACTGTCTATCCGCCTAAGGGAAAGAACACCGGCGTCGCGGTGGTCGTGTTTCCCGGCGGCGGCTACACGATTCTGGCCATCGATCTGGAAGGCTCGGAGGTCTGCGACTGGCTGACATCGAAGGGGATTACATGCGTGCTGTTGAAGTATCGCGTGCCCGGCGAGGGCTTGTATCCGAAGTCGGCGTACCCGAAGTCGGGGCCGTATCCGGAGTCGCCGATGGCGCTCGAAGATGCGCAGAGGACGATGGGGCTGGTACGCTTTCACGCGGCGGAGTGGCACATCGATCCTCACAAAATAGGCGTGCTTGGATTTTCGGCAGGCGGGCATCTGGTCGCGGCGATCAGTAACCACTACGCAAAGCGTTTGTACTCGGCTGTCGATGCCGCCGACAAAGAGAGCTGCCGCCCGGACTTTGCCGTGCCCGTCTATCCCGGGCACCTGTCGCTTTCCGCGGCGGAGTGGGATGCCAGGCAGGGCACTAAAAAGTTCGTGGTTCCACATCCTGCGAATACCGATAAAAATCTTGGGTTGAATCCCAATCTTCATATCACCAGGCAGACGCCGCCCACCTTCCTGCTACAGAATGAGGACGATCACGTGGATAACGTCAACGATTCGCTGGCTTACTACGTTGCATTGAAGAACGCCGGGGTTCCCGTGGAGATGCATCTGTATGCGCACGGTGGCCACGCCTTCGGACTGCGGCGTACGAAGTTTCCGGCGACGCGCTGGCCGGAGTTGGTGGAGACGTGGCTGGGAACGATCGGCATGATTCCGCAGTAGACGGCTAGCTTAAAAACATCGTCCGATACAGCGTGTCCCGCTGCACCGGCCTGAAGCCCGCGCCGCGAATGACCCGCCGCAGGTCTTCCTCGGTGGTGCCGTCGCTGCCCTCGAAGAGGACCGAGCCCACATCGTTGCCGCCGAACCGCAGCGCCATTTGCAGGACCTTCAGCCCCTGCGTCTCCAGGTCGGCCTGCACGTTTTCGATGTTGTCGAGCGCCATCCGCGAGATGGCCAGCGTCTTCAGATACTCGACCGCCGTCGGCTTCTCGATGCCGCTGACCCCGGCCGCGCGCGGCTGAAAGCTCACCGGGGTAAAGGCGGTAAAGCCGCCGGTCTCCTCCTGCAACTGGCGAACGGCCTCCAGGTGATTCACGCGCTGCTCGAAGCTCTCTCCCGCGCCAAAGGTCATGCCTGCTGTCGTCCGGATTCCCAGCGCATGTGCTTCACGATGTACCTCCATCCAGCCCGGCACCGACCACTTGCCGCGCGCGCCGTGCTGGTGGACAGCATCGTCCAGAACGCCCGCGTCGTCGCCGGGAATCGAATCGAGGCCGGCATCGCGCAGCCGCGCGATCGTCTCCCGCACCGTCAGACCGGAGTTTTGTGCGATCGTCAGAATCTCGCTCGCGGAAAAACAGTGCAGCCAAACGGCAGGGAACTGCTCCCTGACTCCGGCCAGCAGACGCTCGTACCCGTCGATCTTTTCGGTTTTCTGCTCGGAATCGACGGCTTCGCGCAAAGTGACGCCAGTGGCACCCCTGTCCACCGACTCGCGAATCCGCTCGCAGACGGCTTCGAAGTTTACGCCTCCGCAGTCAATCTTTCGCTCGATGATGTAACTGGCCACACCCTCGGGATGCAGTCGCCGCCGCACCGCGTCGGCCTCCATGCCAATGCCAATCAAATCATCGCTGTTGAAGCAGTCCAGAGCTTGTTCGCGGCTAATCCCCATCCTTCGATTCTACGATGGAGATGTACAGGAGATATCCAGCAGGTGTGTTACCTGCCGCGCACCAGCAGCACGATCACCGCTGCCAGCAACGCCACGATCAGCGAGACGCCGAGCGTAACCCAACGCTTCAGGCTTGTCATCTGCGACTCCAGAGCCGTCACCCGCTCCACTGCCGTCGCCAGCCGCTTTACCTCATCGCCTACCCCGGCGATCTGCGCCTTCTGTTCTTCCAACTGGAGATAAAGCCCCGCGTGGGCCTTCGCCACCTGGCCCAGGTCGCCACGCACGCCCTCGGCCATAGCGGTCATGGCCGCTTCGGTGGCCCGGTCCGTCTTCGCCTTCGACGAGAAATATTTGTCCGCCATCGGCAGCACCCGCGCCAGATGCGGAAGCAGCTCGACCAACTGTGCAAGCACTCTAGGCCACATGGATGCCCTCTATTTCTGCCATGCCACTCTTCCGCCGCGCCGCCGATAGATCAGGGTCCCGATCGACAACACCAGGATCGTGGTCATGATGCCCCACGACCATACGCAATAGATACACCACTTCTCCATGACGAACGCTTCGAGATAGCTCAGAAACGAGGCGAACATAAAGCCGATCTGCGCTGCCTCGAAGACCAGCCACCACCGCCCCATCAGCGCCAGCACGGCGATGAGCGCATAGCCGATGATGCCGATCGTCGCCACGGGAATGTGCTTCGTTCCCGGAGCCTCGTCGAAGGTTTTCGGCGGAAAGACCGAGAACCGGCTGTGGTTGACCGACCCGCAATCCCAATGCTCGCTCACCGCGCAGGGAGGCGCCTTGGCCGGGTCCATGTTATGAATCCGCAGTCCCATCACACTTACTGCCAGTCCCGCCAACGCCAGCAACGCCACCAGATATTTCATCGCTCGATTCTACGACGTCACAGCCACTTTGCCAGCCGCTTCTTCATCACACGGATGGCATCGGCGCTCTCATCGACCATCAGGAACTCGCGCCCGTGCCTGGCCGCGGCCTCGCCGGCGGTGCCGCTGCCGGCAAAAAAATCGAGCACCCGCTCTCCCGGATTCGAGTGCACCTTCACGATCCGCTCCAGCACGCCCACCGGCTTCTGCGTCGCGTAGCCCGTCTTCTCCTTGCCCGTAGGCGAGACGATGGTGTGCCACCACACATCGGTCGGCGTCTTGCCCCGCGCCGCCTTTTCGGCGCCCACCAGCCCCGGAGCCATGTACGGGATGCGGTCACACTCCTCCAGGTTGAAGGTGTATCGCTCCGCGTCTTTCGTGTACCAGAGGATGTTGTCGTGCTTGGCCGGCCAGCGCTTCTTCGCCCGCGCCCCGTAGTCGTAGGCCCAGATGATCTCGTTCTGAAAGCATTCGCGCCCGAAGATCTCGTCGAGCATCACCTTGCAGTAGTGGACCTCGCGATAGTCAATATGAAAAAACAGCGATCCCGTCGCCGTCAGCACACGGTACGCCTCTTCGAGGCGCGGCCGCAGAAATCCGAGGAAGTCGTCGAACTGGTCCCCGTATCCCGAACCGCCTGCCTGCACCTTGAGCACCTCGGTGCGGTAGCGCCTGCCGCCAAAGCCCACGCGGTCTCCGGCGGCGTCCCGCACCGTCTTGATCTGCTTGCGGGCCTGCCGTTTGCCTGTATTAAATGGCGGATCGATATAGATCAGCTCCACCGATTCCGCCTTCATCCCCCGCAAAACTTCGAGGTTGTCCCCACGTACGATCCGGTTCATCCGTTCTTTCCTCAGCACCTAAACTAACCCAGCCTTTGCTTTAGAAGTAGGGCAAAGGGTTAGTTCGAAGGAGGGTCTCTACGCACGCGCTGGAAATCCACTGCGAACCCAACAGCGATAAAACCTAGAATGATTACGCCTCCTAACCCTGTCCAGTCATGTGCGGGAATTAGAGCAATTAGCCTCACGATGAATGCTGCACCCCAGCAAAGCACCATAACGATGTCAACCGTTGTGCGGATTTTTCGAAACAGAGACATGGCCATCGCTCGCAATCCTCTCACGCCGTAGCATCTCGTGTGCGAGCGGGAGTTATGGTGCATGGCCCCTTTGCCCTCGCCGCCTCGCCGTGTATCTTTTTGTGCGAACGATTTTCATTCGCGACGATGCCGTCAAACCATCTTATCCATGCCATGCTCTCTCACCCCGGCCTCGTCCGGCGGGGCAATGAAGATGCTTGCGCCGCCGCGCCCGAGGCCGGAGCCTTCGTCGTCTGCGATGGCATGGGCGGAGCCGCTGCCGGTGAAGTCGCCAGCCGCCTCGCAGCCGAGACCTTCCTTGCTCGTCTTACAGAGGCCGCCGCCGACAACGGCAGCCTCGCAGCCCACACTGAAGCCCGGCTTGGCGCCGCCGTCAATGCGGCCAATCAGGCGGTCTACCGGCAGTCGCGCCGCAGTCCAAAGCTCGCCGGCATGGGAACGACGCTGGTCGCGCTGGCCGCGCCCGATGCCGCCAACGCCATTTGGATCACTCACGTCGGCGACAGCCGCTGCTACCGCCTCCGCCATGGCCACCTGCAGCAATTGACTAACGACCACTCGCTCGTAGCGGAGCAGCTTCGCGCCGGCCAGATCACTCCCACCCAGGCGGCCTGCTCGCCCATGCGGAATTACATTACCCGCGCCATCGGCTCGGAGAGCGATGTCGAAGCCGAGATTCAAAGCCGTCATGTCCAGACGGGTGACCTCTATCTGCTCGCCTCCGACGGCCTCACGCACGACGTTGCCGACATCGAGATTGAAAGCATTCTCGCGGGAATTCCCATCCCCGCTACGCAGCCTGTTCTAGCCGAGACCTGCGAAGCCCTGATCTCCGCCGCCAACCGCAACGGCGGCCACGACAACATCACGGTTCTGCTGGCGGCTGTCGCTGTTGGCTAAACGGGGGATTCGGTCGGGGTGAAGGCATCCTTCGCTGTTCCAGATAGCGCGCGATTCGGGCCGATAATAGAACGAAGAAGCAGCCTCTCGTAGCCAGCCGCCGCGCTCATCCCGTAGACTTGTAGACCTCAGGGGAGACTCCATGCCGCAAGAGCTTTACTTCGAAGATTTCTACGTCGGCCAGAAATTTCAATCGATCGGCGGAGCCAAGGTGACCGCCGAAGAGATCAAAGAGTTCGGGCAGAAGTACGATCCGCAGCCCTTCCACCTCGACGAGGCCGCCGGTGAGGGCTCCTTCTTCAAGGGGCTGGCCGCCTCGGGCTGGCTGACCGCCGCCATCGTCATGCGCCTGCGCGTGCAGAACATCACCGTGGCCGGCGGCATGATCGGCGCGGGCGTCGAAGAGATGCGCTGGACCACCCCGGTCCGTCCCGGCGACACCATCCACACCGAGATCGAGGTCGTCGGCGTTCGCCAGTCGAACACGCGCAAGAACTACGGCGTCGTCCGCACCCGCACCCTCGCCTACAACCAGAACAACGAAGCCGTTCTGCGCAGTACGGTCAACTTCCTCGCTCCGCTGCGCACAGAGCAGTAGCTGCGCGCAAAGAGCTAACCGCAGGGCTGGAAATAAATCCGGGTGCCCCGCGTCCGGCTTTTGAGGATGCGAGTTTCCGCACCGTTCCCGCATCCTCATGGAACCATCTCCGGCACTCCATCCGCAATACTCACAACCCACCGGCGTATTCTGTAAAACATGATGCGGATGACAGTGCTCGCCTCCGGCTCCAAAGGCAACAGCACCGTCATCTCTTCCTCCCGCACCCGCGTTCTCGTTGACGCAGGCCTCTCCTGCCGCGAACTGCTCAAGCGCATGGCCCTCGCCGGAGAAGACGCCTCTACCCTCGACGCCATCCTCATCACGCACGAACATATCGACCATGTGGCCGGCCTCGCCGTGCTGGCACGCCGCCTCCGCATCCCTGTCTACATCACCGAGCCCACGCATCGCGCCTGGGTCCGTATGGTCACGCCGCGAACCACGATGACCTATGCCAAATGGCTCGATCATGTGCAGCGGGAAAAAGAGGCTCGCGCCGTCGCCGTCGCCGAAGGCAATCTGGAGATTGCAGCCGAAGCAGCCCCGGAATCGAGCGCCGCCGATCTCTGCGATCCTGCCCCCGGCAAACCGGCTCCCGTGACCAAATCCAACCCCGCTCACCTCCCCGCCGTCGAGTACTTCCACTCCGGCACCTGCTTTTCGATCGGCGACCTCGACATCACACCCTTCACCATCCCCCACGACGCCGCCGACCCCTGCGGCTTCGTCTTCACCGCCGAAGGCATTCGCATGGCGCTCGCCACCGACCTCGGCTACATGCCGCCCAACGTCAAGGCGGCCTTGAAGCGAATCGACGCCCTTCTGCTGGAATCCAACCACGATCTGGAGATGCTGCGCGACGGTCCCTACCCCTGGTCGGTCAAGCAGCGTGTCCTCTCCCGCGTCGGCCACCTCTCCAACCACGCGACGGCAGAGTTTTTATCGACCGACTATGACGGCGGCGCGGCGTATATTGTTCTCGGCCACCTCTCCGAGTCGAATAACGTGCCCGAACTGGCCCGCATCGCCGCCGAACAGGCGCTCGCCAGCCATCCCACGTTGCTGGGCAATCGCGTCCTGCTGGCCATACAATCGGCCCCGCTCGCTCCCATCACGCTCTAGTTTTCGCCGTTTGTTTGCCTTAAAGAAGACCCATCTTCATTACTGTTAAACGTATCTTTCTAATGCCTTTCGTGGTCCAACACGTTAGAATGAGGTTAACAAACCAATGAATAAATCGGTCACAAGCCTCCCCGTCAAGCACCGCCAGCATCCCTCCTCCTGCACAGACCAGGTGGTCGGGGACATCCTTTCAGGGTGGAGGTACGATATCTCCAGCCTCTCTCCTGCCATGCGCACCGACTACGAGCAGCACTTTGTCGAGTGTGCTCACTGCCGCCGCCGCCAGACCGTCGCCCGCACCATCGACGTCCTGCTTATCGTCGTCAGCACCCTTTCGATCGTGGCCTTCCTACTGGCCGCCGTGGTCATCCACCGGGTCGAGCTGGTCACCCACATCTTCTCGCTGCACGTCCGCCTCTCCGAGACCCACGCCGTCGCCATCTCGCTCGAAGCCGTCGCCGTGGCCGGCATGGTCTTCTCCACCCTGATCTGGATCCTCGTCGCCATCGCCACTCCGCTGCCCGGCTTCCTCGGCGGCATCGTGCAGAAGCACATCCCCGCCGACATCCGCGACCGCTTCCACAAAAACGCCGCCTGACCTCAAGTCCTTTCAGAGAGATAGGCCTTAGAAGCTCCGCCCTGAGAGGCGGAGCCAACCCGAAGTGCGCTGCCTTCCATTTCCGAGATTGGCGTCGTCCGGCTCGACCTTGCTGCTGCACCTCCCGGATTTGTAATCCATCTGCTCCCGCGATAGCGTAGAACGAACACACATGCCACCCCCCAACCAACCAGAAGGCGAGCTTCTTCCCCCCTCCTACGGCGGGCCGCCCTCTCAGCGGCAGTTTCCCGACTACGAGCGCGAACGCTCCCGGCCCAACTCCCGCGAGCGCGGCTGGAACATCCTCGTCACCCCCGGAACCTACCTTCTGCTCGGCATCAACTGCGCCGTCTACCTCTGGATGGTGCTGCGCGGCGTCTCTCCGAGCGAGCCTACGCCGCGCGACCTGATCCACTTCGGCGCCACGCAGGCTTCGCTGATCCTGCATGGCCAGTGGTACCGCCTGGTGACCGCCACCTTCGTCCACGTCGGTCTGTTGCACATCTCGACCAACATGTGGTGCCTGTGGAACCTCGGCCTGCTGGGCGAGCCGCTGCTGGGCCCCTTCGGCCTGGTCGCCGTTTACCTGCTCACTGGGGTCGCGGGCAATCTCCTCAGCCTCGCGGTCAACGTCGCGATTCGCGACAACGCGGTGGGCGCGGGAGCCTCGGGCGCGGTCTTCGGCCTCGCCGGCATCCTCATCGTTCTGCTCAGCAACCGGAAGCTCCCCATCCCCTGGCCGGAGCTGAAGCGGCTACGCAAGTCGGTCATCTGGTTTGCCGCCATCAACCTGCTGATCGGCGGCAGCACCCTCTTCCTTCCGGTCATCCGCATCGACAACTTCGCCCACCTCGGCGGCTTCCTCTCCGGTCTCGCCCTGGGAGTTCCGCTGGTTCCTCGCATGACCGCCGGCCGCACCCGCTACCTCCAGCGCCAGAAGATCAGCTTTGCCGCCGCCGCCTTCTGCCTGGCCCTGTTCGGCTACTGGATCGCCAATCTCAGATAAACAGTGCCCGCCCAAAGACGAATCGCTTCACTTTCCATGCAGAGATGTGGTTCACTTTGGCATGGTCAAAGATCAATCCCGCCGCAACTTCTTTCGCACGGCACCGCTGGCTGCCGCTGCCGTGAGCCTGTCGCTCTCCGACAAGTCCGTCTTTGCCTCGACCGCCCCCGCTCAGGCCGGCGTCGCGAAGAGTGCCAAACCCGGCTCGCGCGACCCCTTCCAATATCTCCCCGCGCAGGAGCTTACGAGCCTGGTTCACACCTTGGAGATGACCTCCGGCACCAAGCAGCTCGCCGGATCCAAGACCACGCCCTTCACCATCGTCTTCAACGCCGAGAAGAACAAAAGCGCGAAGGAGTTCGAGTACCACGAGCACCGCGACCACATCTTCCAGGTGCTCGACGGAACGACCGAGTACGAACTGGGTGGAACGCCCGAGAATCCTCGCAGCACCGGCCCCGGCGAGTGGCTCGCGCCCACCTCGAAGGGCAGCACGACCGTCACCCTGCGCAAGGGCGACATGCTGGTCGTCCCGCGCGGCACGCCACACAAACGGACCACCAAGGAGAGCGTCAGCCTGTCACTAATCTCCATTCAGGACGTCCCGTAAGCCCCTGGCTTTAATGATCTTTAGGGAGCCTCTGACTTAGTCCGCCCTATTAAGGGCACGGCTTCAGCCGTGCCGTAAGTGACCTGTCTGCGATGCGGCTTTAGCCGCCGAGAGAATGTCTGGGGACTTAATCAGACTTCCCCCGGGGAATGCTCGGCGATTTCATCAGGCCGCTTCGCCTCGCCTCAAAGTGGCGATCCCGAAGCTCAATGGAGAAGCGATGGTGCTGCGAGGAAAAGTTGTCTCCGGAGTGGGAAGCTTCGCTTACTGGATCAGACAGCTCCAGAAACACTATGAGGGAAAAACCGGGATGGTTCTCTATCCCGGAACCCTGAATCTGCGGCTCGACTCGGAGTATTCCTTACCCGCGAGAGTTATTCGGCTGGAAGCGGCCGAATATGGAGGCCGAGTATCCGTCAGCATCGTCCCCTGCTCAGTCCGGGGAAGAAAGGCGTTTCTGCTCAGAACCGATGCGAATGAGAACGGGTCCGGAGATCATCCGAAGACGATCATCGAGATTGCAACGGATGTAAGGCTGCGCGATCTCTACCAATTACAGGATGGCGACTCTCTGGAGGTGACCATTGATCCGGAATGGAGCACGGTCACGGAACTGTCACAGCGTTCTTTCCCGGACTCGAATTGAGATTCGAATTGAATTGCTGCCGCGAAGGCTGTCTCTTCATCTGGACGAAGAGCCGTTAGCTCAAAGTCGTCTGCGCGAACTTTCTGACCATGGCCAGCAGCAATCGCCGGTCGCTCTCGCTCAGATGCGCCGAATACCGCTGCACCTGTGTCAGAAACCGGATCTCATCCTCGTCCAGGTTGAGCGACGACATCTCGCGCCCGATGATCTCCTCGGCGAAGAACTCCGAGAGCTGGAGATCGAGCGCCCGCGCGATCTTCTGTAGCGTCTCGAGCGAGGGCACCGTATGCCCGTTCTCCACTCGCGACAGATAACATCGCAGCAGCCCGGTGCGTTTCTCGATATCGCCCTGCGACATCCCTTTTTGGAGACGGTAGCCCCGGATCGTCGTGCCGATATTCATTGAAATCGAGAGGTCCTTCGGGACCTCGCCCTGCATATCGCTGGAGATAGTTTGCATGTCAGCCATTACCCACAAAGTAAATACCTGCAACTTCCGGGTCAATCACTATCTTCGCTCGAAACGTTATTTTCGTACCTGCCCAGGTTCATCGACAGGGTTTTACCAGCAAACCATGAACCCTTACTTGAACCCCGGCGCCGTTTTGAACCACAGGAAACATTAGCAAATTGTTCAATAACCACTGCATAACCCCGTCCCGGCCCAAAAATCCGGGTGCCCCATGTCCCGCTTCTGGGACATGGGTTTACAGGAGCGCCGAACCCTGTCCTGTGGAAAATTTGTCAAGCCCCCATGCAGCTTCTGAAATCCAAAAATGAACTAATAAGCCGCATAGAAACAATCACCTACGGTCAGAAAATAAATCCCGAAAAACCGGCAATTTAGTTCCCTCCAATTCGCTACAATTTAAGTAGTAGAGAAATAACAAAAGGCCCAGCGGCAACGCCGGGCCTAACTCATTTAAAATGAATACTTTACAAATAAAGCACATGGAATGAATACTTTACAAAAAGTACCATGGGGAATGGATACTACCCCATGTGCATGCCGCCGTTCACGTCCAGCGTATGGCCTGTGATGTAGGAGGCTTCTTCGGACGCCAGAAACGCGACTGCATAGGCGACTTCGACATCGGTTCCCACGCGGCCCAGGGGAATGAACTGCGCGTTGGCAGCCTTCTGCTCCTCGGTCAGAACGGAGGTCATCGCGGTCTCGATGAATCCCGGAGCCACGGCGTTGACCGTGATCGTCCGGCTGGCCAGCTCCCGCGCCAGCGACTTGGTCAGGCCGATCAGACCGGCCTTGGAGGCGGCATAGTTTGCCTGCCCGGCCTGTCCCGTCTCTCCGACCACGGAGGCGACGTTGATGATCCGGCCCCAGCGGCCCTTGACCATCGATCCCATCACCGCCTGAGTCATCAAAAATGAGCCGGTCAGGTTGGTGGTCAGCACATCGTCCCAGTCCTTCCGCTTCATCCGCAGCGACAGCATGTCGCGGGTAATCCCGGCATTATTAACCAGAATATGGACGCCGCCGAACTGGGCGATCACGGCTTTGGCGCACTCCTTGATCGAATCTTCGCTAGCGACATCGAGCGCAAAGGCCTGCGCCGTTCCGCCGGCAGCGGCGATCTCTGCCGCGACCCCGGCTAGTTTTTCGACGTTGCGCGCGGCCAGTGCGACCGTAGCTCCGGCCCTGGCCAGCTCCAGCGCGCAGGCGCGCCCAATCCCCTGTGATGCTCCCGTAACCAGTGCGATACGACCAGCGAGAATGCTCATGAACCTCCGTAGGCTAGTGCTCTCGGAATTATACAAACCGGTGCAAAACGTCTCGTCCGCGCATGACGTATCCTGAGTTCCAACATGCCAGAGAACCGGAACCAGCCAGCCGAAACTGATGTCGATACCGACGTCTACGCCATCCACGGAGCAGACCCCGAAGTCCTCGCCTACGCGATGGCCAAGTACTCGCGCTCCTCGCTCACGATGAAGGAGTCGCTGGCCGAGATCAGTTCGCAGCGCGCCGAACAGTTCCTCAACACCTTCTACTTCCAGTACGGCCATCGCTCCATCGCCGACCTCGCGCACATCCCCTTCGCCGTCGAGCGGCTCAGCCTGCTGGCCGCCATCGCGCTGGTCGACGAGCAGCGCTGGGACGGCCAGGAGCGTTCGACCCGCTATCAGAACTTTCGCCGTTCCGGCTGGTTCACGCCCGACCTCGGCTCCGAGACGCCACGCTTTACCGCCGCCGTCGAGGCGCTCTTCGCCGCCTACGACCGCATCGGCGCGGGGATGCTCGAAGCGCTGAAGTCGGTCGTTGCCCGCCCTGAGACGATGAAGCCGGAGGCTTACGAGCGGACTCTCAAGGCCCGCGCTTTCGACGTGGCTCGTTATCTCCTGCCGCTGGCGACCAACACCTCGCTCGGCCAGATCGTCAACGCCCGCACGCTCGAGATGCAGGTCTCGCGCCTGCTCACCAGCGAGCACGCCGAGGTTCGCCAGATCGCCGAAAAGCTGCGCCTCGCCGCGACCGAACCGGCCTGGAACGTCCGTCACGAAGACGCGCAGGTGCTCTGTGAAGAGATCGCCTCGGTCGATCGAACCTGCGGCGAGCGCGCCGCCGAGATGCTTTTGCGCCCGGTCAAGACCGCTCCCACGCTGGTCAAATACGCCACGGCCAGCGAGTATGTCGCCGCCAGCCGCGCTGAACTCACCGCCGCCGCTGCCGAGCTGATGGCCGGCCAGCCGATTGAGGCCGCGCCGGTCGTCGATCTGCTCGACGACACCGAGCCGCTCGAGGTCGAGCTGGCCACCTCGCTTCTCTATCCGCACTGCCACTACTCCTATCGCCAGCTTCGCAGCCACGTCGCCGCGCTGAGCGAAGTGCGCCGCTCCGAGCTGATCGCTCTCGGCACCAAACATCGCGGCCGCCACGACGAACTGCTCCGCGCCTTCAGCGCCGGTCACGGCTTCCGCTTCGACATCCTGATGGACATCGGCGGCTTCCGCGACATGCACCGCCATCGCCGCTGCGTCCAGCTTCTGCAGCGATACACCGACGCGCACGGCTACGAAGAGCCCGTCTGCCCCGGCCAGCCGACGCTCGCCGAAGCCGGGCTTGAAGCCTCCTACAGCGCCGCCATGGACGCCGCCTTCGCGGCTTACCGCCAGCTTCGCGACTCCGATGCTCCCGAGGCCGCTCAATCGGCGCAGTACTGCCTGCCGCTGGGCACGCGCTGCCGCTCCCTGTTCAAGATGGACTTCGCCGAGGTCGTCTACATCTCCGAGCTTCGCTCGGGTGTGGCGGGCCACTTCAGCTACCGCCGCATCGCCTGGGAGATGTACAAAGCGGTAGAGAAGAGGCACCCGTCGCTCGCCGGCCACTTCCGCATCGACGACGTCAACGAGCCGGTCGACCTGCTCAAGCGATAGCCATCTCCGGGGGCGCTGCCCGATCTCATCTTCAGTTTGAGAGATTGGGGCATCTCTGTAACGAGCCGCACCGGCGACTCCAACAAGCTCCGGGCTAAAATGCGTTGTGATTTCTGGAGACCGAATGGATCAAATGGACCGCCGCAAATTTGTGACACTCTTGTCGTCCGTGGGAGCCGCGGCATGCAGCCCCGCAACGTCCTCGGCCTCGACATCGGCCCCGCTCGCCGGCCTTTCACCCGCTCCCTCGGGGAAATTACCCAAGGGTCGTACCCCGAATGTCGTCCTGATGATCTGCGACGATATAGGATACGGCGACCTTGGTTGCTACGGCTCGAAACTGCCCACCCCCAACCTCGACAAGATGGCCTCCGATGGCATGCGCTTCCGGCACTTCAACGCGGCTCATCCCATCTGTTCTGCGTCGAGGGCTTCATTGCTTACCGGGCGCTACGGCCTGCGCATGAATACCGCCGGGGCCTTCGGTCCGAACTCTCCGGCGGGTACCTCTCTTGACGAGACACTGGTCTCGCAGCTCTTTAGGGATAAGGGGTATCACACTAAAGCCATCGGCAAATGGCATCTCGGGGACAAGCCCGACTACCTGCCGACCAGCCGGGGCTTCGAATCCTTCCTCGGCGTGCCGTGGAGCGATGACTATGAGCCGCTCCCGCTCTTCCGCGACAAAAAGATCATCGAGGAGCATACAGACCGCGACATCCTGACCCCGCGCTACACCACGGAAGCGGTGCAGTACATCGAGCAGAGCGACAGGAATACGCCGTTCTTCCTCTATCTCGCCTTCTCCTACCCGCACGATCCCGCGCGGGCTTCTCAGCGCTTTCGCGGGAAGACCGGATTCGGGGACTACGGCGACTCGGTTGCGGAGATCGACTGGAGCGCGGGAGAGGTCATGCGCGCCCTCGAGCGAAAGGGCATTGCCTCCGACACGTTGGTCATGTTCACCAGCGATCACGGTCCCTGGTACCAGGGATCTCCCGGTCTGCTGCGGGGCAGAAAGGCCTCCTCCTTTGAAGGCGGCTTCCGCGTCCCCTTTCTGGCAAAATGGCCGGGCGTCATCGCTCCGGGCAGAGTCACCGAAGCCTGGTGTTCCAACCTGGATGTGCTGCCAACCCTGGCAAAGGTGTGCGATCTGCCGCTTCCGCAGAAGCCGCTCGATGGCGTCGACATCTCGCAGGTTTTTGTGGAGAACGCCAATACCTTTCCCCGCAAGCCGCTCCTTTACTTCTCTGCCATGGGGAACCGCGGACTCGATGTGCACTGCATTCGCCGTGACGAATGGAAGCTGCGCGTGGCGCAGGGGATCAAAGGCGAGATTTACACCAACGACCGCACCACCGGGGCCAGAGGCAGCGCATGGCTCATACGCCCTGAACTTTATAATCTCGCGCGCGACCCGGCAGAAAGCTACGATATAGCCCAGCTTCACCCCGGGATCGTGGCCGAACTCGAAAAGAGCCTGGAGGAGCAGATACCCTCCTTTCCTCCGGAGGTCGTCAAGGCGTTTACCGATTTGAAGCAGAACAAAGGCGATATCACAACGCCTCCCGGAGCCTCTCCGCGGCCCTACAAGGCCCCCAATCCCTCCTGGTCCTGGGAGCCGGAGGACCGCCGCTGGAGTTCCGTCAAGAACGAGTGAAGCCGCAATCTGAGTGATCCGCTATTGAGATTTCGCCTTTTATTTGCTTTTTCCGATTTAGATGCTAGAATCCGCTTTGAACTTTACCGAGGAGAGATACGTGGCAGATGATCGCAGCAAGGCAATCGAGTTAGCCCTTTCAGGGCTGGAGAAGCAGTTTGGCAAGGGTTCGATCATGCGGCTGGGGTCGAAGGACGTGGTGCCGATCGCGGTCATCTCTACAGGGTCGATCTCCTTCGACGCCGCGCTCGGCGTGGGCGGAGTGCCGCGCGGTCGCGTGGTCGAGATCTTCGGGCCGGAGTCTTCGGGCAAGACGACCATTACCTTGCAAATTATTGCCGAGGCGCAGAAGGCAGGTGGGCTGGCGGCGTTTGTCGATGCCGAGCATGCGCTCGACCCGGCCTATGCGGCCAAGCTGGGCGTCGATATCGACAACCTTCTGGTCAGCCAGCCGGACTATGGCGAGCAAGCGCTGGAGATTGTTGAGGCGCTGGTCCGCTCGAACGCCATTGACGTACTAGTGGTGGACTCGGTGGCGGCGCTGGTCCCCAAGGCCGAACTCGACGGCGAGATGGGCGACTCGCACATGGGATTGCAGGCGCGGCTGATGAGCCAGGCGCTGCGCAAGCTGACGGGAACGGTATCGAAGTCCAGAACTTGTTTGATTTTTATTAACCAGATTCGCGAGAAGATCGGCGTCATGTTCGGTAACCCGGAGACGACGACGGGCGGCAAGGCGCTGAAGTTCTACTCTTCCGTCCGCATCGACATCCGCCGCATCGGCGCGGTGAAGGACGGCGACAGCGTCGTCGGCTCGCGCACCAAGGTCAAGATTGTGAAGAACAAGGTGGCCGCGCCGTTCCGCGATGCCGAGTTCGACATTCTCTACGGCGAGGGCATCTCGCGCGAAGGCGATGTGCTCGATCTGGCCGTGGCCCACAACATCGTCGACAAGAGCGGCGCGTGGTACAGCTATCAGGGCGAGCGCATCGGGCAGGGCCGCGAGAACGTCCGCAACTTCCTCAAGGAAAATAAGGACGTCTTCGGCCGCGTGGACGTGGAACTGCGCAAGAAGCTGGGAATCTCCGGCGGTGGCGCGGACGCTGATGTTCCGGCCGTGCCGGTCAACGGCGAGGCACAGGCGAAGGAAGCGGTTCGCGGCAAGAAGTAGAGGCATGGCGGTTTGGCCGAGTGGCCTGAGGCAACGTATGCTTTGGTTGACATGCATACTGTAAAGGCGATTTATCCGGGGACCTTCGATCCGCTCACCAACGGCCACCTCGACCTGATCGCGCGCGGGGCGAAGATCGTGGACGAGCTGGTGGTCGCGATCCTGCGCAACACGGAGAAGGAGACGCCGCTGTTTACCGTCCCCGAGCGCGAGGAGATGCTGATCGAAGCGACGCGGGACTTCCGCAACGTCTCGGTAATGACCTTCGACGGCCTGCTGGTCGATTTTGCCCGCGCCCAGGGAGCGAAGGCGGTGCTGCGCGGCATTCGCGCGATCTCGGACTACGAGTACGAACTGCAGATGGCGATGATGAACCGCAAGCTCGACCCGGAGGTGGAGACGCTGTTCATGATGCCGGCAGAAAAGTACACCTACGTCAGCTCGCGGCTCATCAAGGGTGTCTTCCGGCTGGGCGGAGATGTGTCGTCGCTGGTGCCCCCGCTGGTGGTGGAGCGGTTGAAGGCAAAGGTTCCGACGCCGGCGTAGAGGAGTGACAAGGGTCTATGACAAAGCTGGCGGAGCATTTCGGCAATATCGACATCTATCTGTTCGACCAGTTGCAGCGCGGCAATATCGCGCCCGGAATGCGCGTGCTCGACGCAGGCTGCGGCGGCGGGCGGAACCTGGTCTACCTGCTGCGCGAGGGCTACGAGGTCTTCGGCGCGGATGCGAGCGCGGAGGCTGTGGAGCATCTCCGCGCAGTGGCGGCGAAGCTGGCGCCGGGACTCAATGGGGCGAACTTCCGCGTGGAGCCGATCGAGGCGATGTCCTTTCCCGATGAGTTTGCGGATGTGGTGATCGTCAGCGCGGTGCTGCACTTTGCCCGCGACGAGGCTCACTTTCAGGCGATGCTGGGCGGGGCATGGCGGACGCTCAGGCCCGGCGGCCTGCTCTTCTGCCGCCTCGGCTCCATGATTGGCCTGCCGGAGGGAGCCGCCGAACCGATTGCCGGGCGGCGGTTCCGGATGCCGAACGGAATGGAGTGGTACCTGGTGGACGAAGCAATGCTGCTGCGCCTGACCGAAGATTTGGGCGGAACGCTGGCGGACCCGCTCAAGACCACGGTGGTGCAGTCGTTTCGCAGCATGACGACCTGGGTAGTGCGCAAGAACGCGACAGGACAAGTGTAAAAACGAAATACAAGGGTCTCTCCACTGCGGCCCCTTCGGGCCTTCGGTCGAGATGACGTGTATCCGAGGCAGGCCGAGAGGACCGATGAGAGCGGTTCTCCTCCAGATGCAGTCCTTGGCGATTCTGGCGAAACGCAGATTCCCTTCGGGAATGACAAACAAAAATAGGGCGAATCGACAGAGCTACAGGTATAGGCACTTCGCCTTGACCGAACGAAGCTGAATCGGGGACTCTCGGGGGGGCGCAGGTTGGATAATTTTTTGTGGTATACGGTGTAGACTTTCCGTTGTCTTGATGGTATACACCGTATACATGGCTTTGAATACGACTGCGGACAAGATTGCCCGGGCTGCCCGGATGTTGCTGGATGCCGAGGGGGCGGATGCGGTGACGATGCGGCGGGTGGCGAAGGCGGTGGGTATTACACCGATGGCGGTGTATCGCCACTATGCCGACCGCGAGGGGCTTCTAAATGCTCTGGCAGATGAGGGTTTTGAAGAACTGGCCGCGTGGCTAAAAGGTACCGTCCTCTCGGGCGACATGGGAGAGCGGCTTTCGATGCTGGCTGATGTGTATCTGGAGCATGCGCTGGAGAACCCCCGGCTTTTTGAGCTGATGTTCCTGAAGCCGCGAGCAGGGGCGCGGCGTTATCCCGAGGATTTCAGGACCGGGCTTTCCCCTACGGCGAATCCCTTTGCGGAGCTGATTCGAGAGGGGATGGAGAGCGGGTACCTTCGCGTTGAGGATGTGTGGAGCGTCACGTTTGAGGTGGGAGCCTTGTCGCATGGGTTGATCATGCTTTATCTGGGCGGCCGCACGAGCATGTCGCCGGAGGACTTTCGCAGGTTTTATCAACGGTCGTTGAGGAGATATGTCGATGGAATACGCAACTGATTCCGGGCGTGGGAAAGAAGCTGCGCTGGCGCTGGCGGCCGTTGCCTGCTGTGCCGTGCTGGTGTGGTTTGGCAATGGGCTTAATCCGTGGTGGCCGCTGATGTGGTTTGCGCCGCTGCCGGTGCTGCTGTTTGCCGGACGCGGTTCGTGGAAGTTGACGGCGGCGGTGGCGTTTGCGGGGATGCTGCTGGGGAGCCTCAGCATGTGGCACTACTTCCACGCGCTCGGGTTGCCCGTGATGGCGTGGTTCGGGCTTTACGGCAGCGCGGCGGCAGGGTTTGCGGCGGGAGTGCTGCTGTTTCGCGCGCTGCTGGTTCGGGGCAGGGAGTGGAGCGCGGCGCTTTCGCTGCCGGCCTTGTGGGTGTGCGGGGAGTATCTGCGCAATTTCGCTTTGCCGCACGGGACGGCGGGGAGTCTTGCTTATACGCAACTGCATTTTCTTCCCTTTCTTCAGCTTGTTTCGATTACGGGGCCGTGGGGCATGAGCTTTGTGCTGCTGCTGTTTCCTGCTGCGCTGGCCGCGGCGGTGTCTGTGCGAAGGAGCGCGCCGAGGCGGGCGGTGGGGATTATCGGCGGAGTTGTGGGTCTGATTGCGGTGGTGCTGGGCTATGGCGCGGTGAGATTGGCTGCGGCGCGGCCAACGGCGGACAGGGTGAAGGTTGGGCTGATTGTGTCGGACGCCGGTGGAAACAAGCGCACGGCCGATCCCGGTGCGGCGTCGGAGCAACTTCTCGAAGAGTATGCCGGTGTGGCGGAGCGGCTGGCGGGAGAGGGAGCGCAGGCGATTGTCATGCCGGAGAAGATGGTGCTGGTATCGGATGCCGATGCGAAGAAGGACGATGCCATCTTTCAGACGCTGGCGAACAGGACAGGCGCGACGATGGTGGTGGGGGTGGAGCGGGACTCAGCGACGGCGAAGTATAACGAGGCCCGGGTGTATGGGCCGGAGTCGGATGTGCTGACGTATGACAAGCACCATCTATTGCCGCCATTTGAGTCTTACCTGACGCCGGGGAGGAGCTTGACGGTGCTGGAGAGGCGTTCGGGACGATGGGGCGTGGGGATATGCAAGGACATGGACTTTACACGGCTCCCGCGCAAGGATGGGGCAGCGGGTGTGGGGTTGATGCTGGTTCCCGCGTGGGACTTCGAAATGGACCGGTCGTGGCATGGGCATATCGCGGTGATGCGGGGCGTGGAGAGCGGCTTCAGCATAGTGCGGGCGGCGAAGGGCGGCTACCTGACGGTGAGCGATAGCCGGGGGCGCGTGCTGGCGGAGGCCCGGAGCGATTCGGCGCCGTTTGCCACGCTGCTGGCGGAGGTCCCGACGACGCATGATACGACGTTTTATCTGCTGACGGGGGACTGGTTCCCTGTGGTTGCGCTGGGAATACTGGTATTTGTGGCGGTTCGGCTTTATCGGGTGCGAGGAGAGTCACGGGAAGAGTAAAACGCAGGTTCTCCTCGGAAATGACAAACAAGAAAGCGCCGCTGAGGGCATCTTCGGAAGCTTAATCAGATTCTCTTCAAGGGGTTTTGGGTCCTTCAGTTATTTGAAGCCGGGTATCCGGCCTCCTGTTATGCCCATGTGAGGAGCTTTTGTGATTCGATCTTCGCTGGGTTCAGCTCGATGTTGAAGCCGGGACCGGTGGGCAGCGCAAGGTGAGCGCGCTCGGGCATCGGCGGGTTCTTTTCGAAGTCGTAGTAGTGGCGCATCTTGTTGACGAGATACTCGGCTAGGGGAAAGGTCATGGGTGACTGGCTGGCGATGGCGTGCAGCGCGGCGTGGATGCTGTGGCCGTGGGGAATGACGGGAACATCGTGCAGCGAGGCGACCGTGCCGATCTTCAGCAACTCGGAGAGGCCGCCGCACCACTCCGGGTCCGCCTGCACGACCGACAGTCCGCCGGCCTGCAGATAGTGCTCCACCTCCCAGCGGCCGTAGAAGTGTTCGCCCGACGCGATGGGGATGGTGGTGCTGCGATGCAGGACGGCGAAGCTCTCCATCTTCTCGGGGTGCGATGCCTCTTCGATCCAGTGCGGACGGTACTTCTCCACCTGGTGTGCCCACTCGAGCGCATAGTCGAGGTCCCAGCCGCTGTAGGCGTCGAACATAAGCTCGGTATCGTCGCCGAGGGTCTCGCGCAGAATTTTGACCAGCTCCACGTTCTTTCGCATCCCCTCCGGGCCGGAGCCGGGACCGTAGCCCATGAACCATTTCTGATAGCGGTAGCCCTCTTTTTTGAGGCTGAGGCAGCGGGTACGGACGGCCTCCGGCTGGAGCGAGAAGCCGAGGCAACTGGCGTAGACCTCGACCGACTGGCGCGAAGGGCCGCCCAGCAGCCGGTAGACGGGGACGCCGTAGTAGCGGCCGCGCAGGTCCCAGAGCGCGTTGTCGACGGCGCTGATGGCCATCAGGAAGAAGCCCGCGCGCGAGTGCCGGTTGGAGCGGTACATCTCGTCCCACAGGGTCTCGCCTGCCAGCGCATCCTTGCCGATGAGGAAGGGGCGCAGATCCTCCCGGACGACGATGGCGGCGTCGCGCTCGATGGGGCCATAGAGCCCATCCAGACCGGCAGACGTGCGCACGCGAAGATAGATCGCGCGGTTGGTGACCTCTTTGGTGCCGTCCGGCTGGTCGCGGTAGACCTCCGGGCGCAGAGCGTCGTAGATGTCCAGCGGATTGACCTGGCGCTGAGCATTGACGCCGGCTTCGGCCTTGTAGTGGCCTGTCAGCTCGATGAGTTCGAGATCGGCGATCTTGAGCGGGCCATTGGAGCGAGAAGCGCCCGCTCCTCCTGTCGCGCCCTGCAAGGAGAAGGCAGCCGGGCTGGATGCGGTCAGAGCCCCGGCTGCCAGTCCTGATAAAAGATTTCGCCGGGTCATCGTGGGGCCGCTGTTCTGCCTGCTCTTCATCCGTTGCTCTCCCTGAAACCAGTTTTTTTGTGTTCACTCCGACGCGGGAAGTGAGCTCGCAGGAGAAGACAACCATTGTAGGGAGCTATTTTCTTGTTGTCCAAAATAATATCGGCACGGCAGAGATCGTCTGCCGGGGCGATAGCACGGTAGGAAGAGCTTATTGCGGAAGAGCGAAGGCGACGTAGACGCCGCCGGTCGGGCCTCGTGGATTCATGCCGGTGCCTCCCGCCGCGATGACGAGATACTGGCGGCCGTCGACCTCGTAGGTGGCCGGAGTGGCGTTGCCTGCGAAGGGAAGCGTCGCCTCCCAGAGCAGCTTGCCGGTGGTCTTGTCGAAGGCGCGAATCTTGTGGTCGAAGTTGGTGGCGGCGATGAAGACCAGCCCTCCGGCGGTGACGATGGGGCCGCCGTAGTTCTCGCTGCCGGTGTCGGGCTGGCCTGCGGCGACGAGTTCAGGATATTGACCCAGGGGAATCTGCCAGAGGTATTCGCCGGTCTTGAGATCGAGCGCGTTCAGGGTTCCCCACGGAGTTGCGGTGGCGGGATAGCCGTCGGGATCGTTGAAGCGGCGATAGCCGGTCATGGTGTACTGCGGCTGCGGTGTTTGCGCGGCGGAGTCCTTCGATGCCGAGTCCGGCGCGCCTGCCTGCTCTTCGTTCGGATTTACCGAGAGCGGGTCTTTGTCCGTGCCCAGATAGGCGAGCAGACCGTTCAGCGATTTGCCCTGGACCGGCATGGCGGGCATGCGGCCCTTGCCGTTGTGAATCGTCGCCGTGATCTGTTCGGCGGTCAGCCGATGGGTGACGCCGAGCAGCGAGGGAAACTCCGGCGGCGAGCCCTGGCGATGGTCGCCGTGGCAGACGCTGCACTGGCTGAGGTAGGTCGCTCGTCCGGCAGAGTCGCCGCTGTGGACGGCGAGCGCGCCCATGGAGGCATAGTTATTGGCATTGACGTAGAGGACGCCGGTGCGGGGATCGACTGCCGAGCCTCCCCACTCGGCGCCGCCCTCGAAGCTGGGGGAGACGAGGGTGTCTTTGCCGACGCTGAGAGGAACAAACTGGCCGTCGGTTCGCATCTCGCGCAGGCGTTTGACCGCCCAGGCATGGGCCTCGGGAGTTCGGTGCGTCAGCGTGTCCTCGGTGACGGTCTGCGGCGCGAAGGGCGCGGGCTTCAGAGGATAGGGCTGGGTCTTCGACGCCTGCTCTCCCGGCGTTGTGCTGGCGGGATAGGGACGCTCCTCGATGGGAAAGAGCGGCTTGCCATCGGTGCGGTCGAAGAGATAGACGTAGCCCTGCTTGGTGGTCTGGGCGACGGCCGGCACCGGCTTTCCATCCCGTTCGACCGAGACCAGCGTGGGAGGCGAAGGGAAGTCGCGGTCCCAGATGTCGTGGTGAACACCTTGAAAGTGCCAGATGCGTTTGCCGGTGGAGGCATCGAGCGCAAGCAGGGTGTTGGCGAAGAGGTTGTCGCCGTGCCGCTCGCCGCCGTAGAAGTCGGGCACGGCGGAGCCGGTGGGGACGAAGACGATGCCACGCTCCTGATCGATGGCCATGCCGGCCCAGTTGTTGGCCGCGCCCGCGGACCTCCAGGCATCGGCGGGCCAGGTCTCGTGGCCGGGCTCGCCGGGATGGGGAATGGTGTGAAACGACCAGCGCAGCGCGCCGGTGCGAACGTCGAAGGCGCGGATGTCGCCGGGAGGCGCGGGCAGCGTCTCGGGAGTGCGCCCGCCGACGATCAGCAGGTCTTTATAGACGACGCCGGGGCTGGTAAGCGCGATGGACTGCCGCTCGGGATCGCGCCCGAGGCCCTCGCGCAGGTCGATCCTGCCATCCTTGCCGAAGCCGGGAATGATTTTGCCGGTTGCCGGGTCGAGCGCATAGACAAAGTTTGCGATGCCGGCGAGCAGCCGTTTGCCCCTGCCGCCCGCTTCCCCGGGCCAGAAGGCGATGCCGCGATCGGGGCCAGTGCCCTTGACGGTGGAGTCGAACTTCCACACCAGCTTGCCCGTCGCCGCATTGAGTGCGATGACCTTCTGCGTCGGCGTGAAGGTGTAGAGGACGCCGTCGACGACGATGGGAGTGGTCTCGAGACCGCCCTTCTCCCCGGTGTCGAAGCTCCACGCGACCTTCAGTTTGGAGACGTTGGAGCGGTCGATCTGCTTGAGGCTGGAATAGTGCGAATTGCCGGGGGTGGCTCCAACCGTGGGCCAGTTGGAGCGGGCCGCGTCCTGCGCAAGCGCCGGAATGCCGAGGAGAAGGACACAGAGCCCGGTCGATGCTGCGATCCCAATTCTGTTTGGCCTGATCATCGACAACATCATACGTGGATGGTTCGCGCAGCAGTCCGATGCGGAGGTCCGCGGCTTGCAGGGAGAACCGGGTTATACCTGCAAGCCCAGCTTCTCCAGATAGGCCTTGCTCATTGCAGCGGATTCTTTCGGCGTTCTGCCGGGGGTTGGTCCATCGAGTTCGATGACGCCCCATCCCTGGAACTTGATCTCCTTGAGAGCGGCAATTACGGCGGGGAAGTTCAGCTTGCCCTGACCCAGCTCGACGAATCGGTATCCCACCCGGTTGGTGGCGGGAGTGACATCCTTCAGATGCAGGAAGAGCAGTTCGCGCCGGTACTTTCGGATCGCCGCCGCCGGGTCGCCGCCGCCCTGAAAGTAGTGCGCCGTATCGAGCAACAGCTTGACATACTTCGTATCCACCGCAGCCATGATGGTATCGACCGCCGCGGGTGTCTGGCCGATGGTGCCCATGTGGTTGTGGAAGCCTGCCTGGACGCCGAATGCCGTGGCCTGACGTCCGATCTCTGTCATCAGCCGGGCCAGCCGAAGGAGATCGGCATTGGTAGCGGTGGATTGATCTCTAAAAGTAGCGATGAGCTGCAGGTATTTGCCGCCTGCCTCGGCCAGATACTTGGCATGGGCGACGTTGGTCTCGATAGTCTCTTTTTCCTTTGCCGGATCGATCTCGACGAGGCCGCTGGATAAGGCGACGAAGGCCAGCTTCTGTGCGGCCAGCTTTGCGGCCAACTGCTTCGGGTCCGGAAATTCCTTGAGCGTGTTGGCGCGCAGTTGAATGCCCGGGTAGCCCAGCGCCGCGATGTCTTCCATGGCTTGAACATCGTTGCCGCCCCAGGTGATCGAGGCATAGCCGATCTGCATCTGGTTCGCCCGCTTGCGCCCGGGCGCCGCGAAGGCCTCGGACACCAGCGATGAAGAGCCGCAAAGCGCCGCCAGCCCGATCATTCCGCAGTTTGCCAACATCTCCCGCCGTGTTGTGTGCATGCTTTTCTCCCGATCTGGATTTTACGCTGGGAAGATTTCCTTGGGAGTCGCGTGGAAGCTCGCCGAGGCGGATAGTTTGAAGTGCGAACCAAAAAGTATCAGCGGCAAAGCGAAATAGTCAAGCAGACGGAACGGTCGCACGGCCGAAGCTGTGCCCTTAACAAAACGGGACCTAACTCAGAGGCTCCCTAAGATCTGCGTGAGATCTGAACGGCCGCTGGGCCGACTGGGGCAGGATCTAAATGGGGGAAAGGCTTTATCTTGCGGGGTAAATCTGACAAACTAGAGGCATGAGCACAATAGCTACCAAGATTTTTGCGGACCGCATCGGCCGCATCGAAGTTTCGGCGACCATGGCCATCACGGCGGCGGCGCTGAAGCTGAAGGCCGAGGGCGTCAATCTGGCGGACTTTGGAGCGGGCGAGCCCCACTTTGCCACCCCGCAGCACATCAAGGCCGCGGCGATTGAGGCTATCGAGAAGAACTTTACCCGCTACACCAACGTGGCCGGGATTCCCGAGGTTCGCAAGGCGATTGTGGACCGTCACGCGGCGGACTTCGGCTCGAACTACGCCCCCGACGAGTGCGTCTTCACCACCGGCGGCAAGCTGGCGCTGTTCAACGCAATTCAGGTGCTGGTCGATCACGGCGACGAGGTGATCCTGCCGGTACCCTACTGGGTTTCGTTCAAGGACATCATCCAGTACGCGGGCGGCAAGCCGGTCTTCGTCGAGAGCGACGAGGCGGAGAACTTCCGCGTCACCGCGAAGATGATCGAGGCTGCCATTACGCCGAAGACGAAGGCGATCATCCTGAACACGCCGTCGAATCCTTCGGGTGCGGTCGTTTCGCCGCAGGATTTAGAGGCGATCGTCCGCCTGGCGCACAAGCACGAGATCTATGTGCTACTCGACGAGTGCTACGTCTACCTGAACTTTACCGGCGAGATCGTCAGCGGCGGATCGTTTACCGACTGCAAGGAGCACGTCGTCGTCCTCGGGTCGCTCTCGAAGACCTATGCCATGACAGGCTGGCGCGCCGGGTTTGCGCTGGGTCCGAAGCCGATCATTGCGGCGATGAGCAAGCTGCAGTCGCAGAGCACGTCGAACACGGCAAGCATGGTGCAGCGTGCGTCGATCGCGGCGGTGAGCGGATCGCAGCAGTGTGTGGCCGAGATGCGCGCCGACTACATCAAGCTGCGCGACCGGGTGCTGGACGGCTTCAAGACCATTCCCGGGCTGACCTGCACGGTGCCGCAGGGCGCGTTCTATGTCTATCCCAATGTGAAGAACTTCATCGGCAAGGGCGGCGTCAAGTCGGCCTCCGATCTCGCGGCGAAGCTGCTCAGCGAGGCGCACGTGGTTGTGGTTCCGGGCGAAGCATTCGGAACGACGGAACACATCCGGCTCTCCTACGCGGTCGCGCACGACGTAGTCGACGAAGGCGTGAAGCGGATGCGGGAGTATCTTGCAACGCTGAGTTAGCAGGTGAATTGAGAATTAGAGGGAGGACCGCACCTTGATCGAAGGCGCGGTCTTTCGCTTGAGATGGGGTGGTATGTCCATGGAAGTCGGCAGGGCGGGGTTGCGGTTCGCCCCAGTGATTCTCGCGGGTGGCAGTGGAACGCGGTTCTGGCCTCGGAGCCGCAAGGCGAGGGCGAAGCAGGTGCTGGCGCTCGATGGCGAGCAGACCATGATTCAGCAGACGCTGGACCGGTTGACACCGCTGGCGAGCCCCGCCGACGTGTGGGTCATCACCAACTGCCTGCTGGACGAGACGATTGCGGAACAGTTGCCGAAGGTGCCGCGCGAGCATATTTTGAGCGAGCCGACGGCGAGGAATACGGCACCTGCCTGTGCGCTGGCCGCATTCCTGCTGGAGAAGTCCGAGCCGGATACGGTGATCGGCATCTTTCCCTCCGACCAGGTGGTGAAGGACAGCGCCCGCTTTACCGAGGTGATTCGCGCAGGCGTGGCGCTGGCGGCGAGCGGCGACAGGATTGTGGTGTTGGGCGTGCCGCCGACGCGGGCCGAGACCGGCTATGGGTATATTGAGCAGGGCGCGGTCGCCGACGACGCAACGAAGATCGCCGGCGGAATCGTAACGCGGCGCGTGAAGCGGTTCACGGAGAAGCCGGACAAGGCGAGGGCGGAGGAGTTTCTGGCCTCGGGAAACTATGGCTGGAACAGCGGGATCTTTCTGTGGAGCGCGCGCACGCTGGCGGGAGCAATTCGCGAGTTCTGCCCGGCGATGGCGCCGCTGCTGGAAGCGATTGCCGCGGCCTATGGAACCGACGAGTTTACGCGGGTCTTCGCGGAGCTGTATCCGCAGTGCGAGAACATCAGCATCGACTATGCCGTGCTGGAGCCGCGTTCGAAGAAGGGCGAGATGGGCGCGGAGATCTATTGCCTGCCCGGCGACTTCGAGTGGAACGACCTCGGCTGCTGGTCGACTCTGCATGAGAACATGGCGGACTGCTCGCCCGAGCAGGCGGCGTTTGCGAATGTCTTCGACGAGACCGATCCGCTCTGCGTCTCCATCGATTCGAACGGCAACTATGTCTACGCGCCGGGCAAGGTGATCGCGCTGGTCGGCGTGAACAACCTGGTGGTGGTGCAGACCAAGGACGCGCTGCTGATTACAACGCGGGACCGCTCGCAGGAGGTTGGCAAGGTGGTCGCGGAGTTGAAGAAGGCGGGCAGGGAAGACTTGATTTAGCAGGCGGTGAAACGGATGGCAGAGACTGCGGTAAAGTTCGGGACGGATGGGTGGCGCGGCATCATCGCCGACGACTTTACCTACGCCAATGTGCGCGTGGCGGCGGCGGCGATAGCGAACTATGTGCTCGCCGACGAGGATGCGGCTGCCGGTGTCTGCGTCGCCTACGACACGCGCTTCGGGTCGCGCTCCTTTGCGAAGGTGGTTGCGGAGGTGCTGGCAGGAGCGGGGATTCCGGTGGCTCTGGCCTCGGAGATTACGCCGACCCCGGCGCTCTCCTACGCGGTGCGCGAGCGCAAGGCGGCGGGCGGCGTGATGATTACGTCCAGCCACAATCCGGCCGAGTGGAACGGCGTGAAGTACAAGGCGAGCTATGGCGGGTCGGGGCTGCCCTCCATCATGTCGGCGATTGAGAGCCACCTGGGCAAGCCGCTGCAAAAGAGCGCGGTTCCGGCAGCGATCGAAGAGGCGGACTTCAACATCGGGTACATTGCGGCGATTGCGAAGTTTGTTGATCTCGATGCGATTCGGTCGTCGGGATATAAATTTCTGCTCGACGTCATGTATGGCGCGGGCCGCGGCGTGGTTGCGGGCATCTTTACGCGGGCCGGGATTCCGTTTGTCGAGATGCGCAATGAGATCAACCCGGCGTTTCCGGGCATCAATCCCGAGCCGATTCTGCCGAATATTCGCGAGACGCAGGCGGCGGTCGTGGCCGAGCGCTGCGACGCCG
Organism: Acidobacteriales bacterium 59-55; assembly: GCA_001897435.1. GTDB lineage: Bacteria > Acidobacteriota > Terriglobia > Terriglobales > Acidobacteriaceae > Edaphobacter. The sequence goes on from MKSV01000004.1 coordinate 79,499, forward strand.
GGCTGATTACCGATGGCGACGCGGACCGCATCGGCGCGGTCGATGAGCACGGCAACGTCGTGGACGCGCACAAGATCTTCTCCGTGCTGCTGAAGTGGCTGCTCGAACGCAAGCAGTGGCCGGGCGATGTAACGCGGGCCTTCAATACGACGAAGATGATCGACCGCATCGCGGCGAAGTATGGTCGCCGGCTGCACGAGCACGGCATCGGCTTCAAGTACGTCTGCGAACTGATGCTCGAGCAGGAGATCCTGATTGGCGGCGAGGAGTCGGGCGGCATGGGCATCAGCCGCCATCTGCCGGAGCGCGACGGGATGCTGAACTCGCTCTTGCTCGCCAACGTGATGGCCGACGAGAAGAAGACCCTCGGAGAACTGGTAGCAGCATTGCAGGAGGAGTTCGGCGAGCACCAGTACGGACGCGTGGACATGCACATCGAGGAGCCGGTGAAGCAGTCGGCGATTGCGCGGGCAAAGGCCGGAGTCGCGGAGATGGCCGGGATGAAGGTGCTGCGCGTAGAGACGATGGACGGCATCAAGTTCTTTCTCGACAACCCGGACTGCACGGGGCGTGTTTCAAAAGGCGGGGCAAACGCCGCGGAGACCTGGCTGCTGCTGCGCGCGTCGGGCACGGAGCCGCTGCTGCGCGTCTACTGCGAGAGCTGCTCGGTCGAGTCGGTGGCGAAGATATTAGAAGCGGCGCAGAAGTTTGTGTTGCAAGGGAGCGCTGTTTGAGCAAGTCGATTTGTGTTGAGACCAAGGGAATTTTGTTTGATATGGATGGGGTGCTGATCAGCTCCATCGGGTCGGTGGTGCGTTGCTGGCGGCGGTGGGCAGAGATCTATGACATTCCGAACGCGGAGACCTATACCGTGCCGCACGGCGTGCGGGCGATCGACACTGTTAAGTTGCTGCGGCCGGACATCGATCCCGAGGAAGGACTGCGGACGATCGAGGACATGGAGGTCGAAGACATGGCCGACCTGACCGTGCTGCCTGGGGTGAAGAAGCTGCTGACGGAGCTTCCGCTGGAGCGTTGGGCCATCGTGACTTCGGCGACGCAGCGGCTGCTGCGGGCGCGGCTGGCGGCGGCAGGGTTGCCGATTCCGACGCGGCTTATCAGCGGTGACATGGTGGAGCGCGGCAAGCCCGATCCGGAGCCGTACCGGCGCGGCGCAGAGTTGCTCGGCTTTGCGCCCGGCGAGTGCATCGTGGTCGAAGATGCTCCGTCAGGCGTGGGCGCGGGGAAGGCCGCGGGCGCTCGCGTGCTTGCGGTTCTGGGGACGCACTCGGCCGAAGAGCTGAAGCAGGCCGACTGGATTGCGGCATCGCTCGAAGATCTGACGGTGACCTCCGGCGCGAATGGGCTGGAACTGCGCTTTACTCCCGTCGGGTGAAGATCGCTCTCTCCAGCCTCATCGCTCTCATCGTTTCGGGCGAGGTTGTCTTCTTATCCCTTCGATTGCTATGCTCTTGAGTCTGTCATCTGTCATCGCAAGCTGTCTTCTGCGAATCCGGGCCTCTCTTCGGCCGGTGAAGGCGTCGAGGGAAAATGCCCGAGCACAAACGAACCCGTGTGCGGTATCTGATCGTCACCATGCTGTTTGCCGCCAGCGCCTACAGCTACGGCGACCGCGTCGTCCTGTCCATCGCAGGAATCGCCCTCTCCAAAGAACTGCACATGGACGCCGTGAAGCTGGGCTATCTCTTCTCCGGCTTCAGTTGGGCCTACGTGGTGGCGCAACTGCCGTCGGGCGGTCTGCTCGACCGCTACGGCTCCAAGCGCGTCTACGGTCTGAGCCTGGTCTGCTCCTCGTTCTTCGCCTTTCTGGTCGGTTTTGCGGGATATCTTCCCGCCGCCATCGCCTTTGCCGTGATCTTCGGCCTCAGGCTGATGGCCGGACTGGCGCACTCGCCTATCTTTCCCGGCAATGGGCGCATCGTGGCGGCGTGGTTTCCCACCGCGGAGCGCGGGCGGGCCTCGGCGATTTTCAACTCGTCGCAGTACTTCGCTCTGGTGCTGTTTGCGCCCATCATGGGCTGGCTGACGCACGCCCTCGGCTGGCGATCGTGCTTCTGGTTTCTCACCATCATCGGCCTCTCGCTCGCCGCTATTTGGAGCAAGGTGATCTACGGGGTGAGAAGTCATCCGCGCATCGACCAGGGAGAGATCGACCATATCGAGCGCGGCGGCGGCCTCACGGCCATCGAGCCGGGCGCGGGGACGACGCAGGCAAAGCCGGCGAACAAGCTGACGTGGTCCGCCATTCTCATGCTGCTCAGTAACCGGATGCTGGTCGGCGTCTACATCGGCCAGTACTGCATCACCACGTTGACGTGGTTCTTCATCACCTGGTTCCCGGTCTACCTCAACCAGGCGCGGCATATGTCCATCGTGAAGGTGGGTATCGTGGCCGCGCTGCCCGCGCTGTGCGGATCGGTGGGCGGCATTCTCGGCGGCGTGGTCTCGGACAAGCTGCTGCAACTCGGCCATAGCCTCACCTTCGCGCGCAAGGCGCCCATCGTCGGCGGAATGTTGTTGTCGGTCACGATGATCGGATGCAACTATGTGAACGCGCAGTGGGTGGTGATCGCGCTGATGTCGCTGGCGTTCTTCGGCAAGGGATTCGGCGCGCTGGGCTGGACGGTAATCGCCGACACCTCGCCCAAGGGACTGGTGGGAATCAATGGCGGTCTGTTCAACCTGATCGGCAACATGGCGGGCATCACAACGCCCATCGTGATCGGATACCTGGTAAAGCGGACAGGATCGTTCAACGACGCGCTGATCTTTGTGGCGGCCACGGCGCTGATGGCGATCGTCGCTTACCTGCCGATCGTCGGCGAGATCAAGCGTGCAGAGCTTAAGTACCCGCAGCCCCAAGGCGGTGCGGCATGACGGAATTTGTGACGCCGCACGGCTCTCCCATCGTCACCGCGATGCGCGTCATCCCGGTGGCGGGCCACGACAGCATGCTGCTGAATCTCAGCGGAGCGCACGCGCCCTACTTCACGCGCAATCTTGTCGTAGCGACCGACAACTGCGGGCACACCGGCGTGGGCGAGGTTCCCGGCGGAGAGAAGATTCGCGCCCTGCTCGAAGAGTGCAGCGCACTTGTGATCGGGCAGAAGATCGGCTCGTACAAAGATGTTCTGCGCACGATTGGAACGCGCTTTGCCGACCGCGACGCCGGCGGCAGAGGCTTGCAGACCTTCGACCTGAGGACGACGGTTCATGCCATGACGGCGGTTGAATCCGCGCTGCTCGACCTCCTGGGGCAGTTTCTCGATATGCCGGTAGCAGGGCTGCTGGGAGAAGGGCAGCAGCGGGAGAGCGTCGCTGTGCTCGGCTATCTCTTCTTCATCGGAGACCGTACAAAGACCGACCTCGCCTATCTGGGAGATGAAGGCACTGATGACGATTGGCTGCGCCTGCGGCATGAAGAGGCGATGACCACCGAGTCCGTGCTGCGACTGGCGGACGCGGCCCATGCACGCTATGGCTTCAGCGACTTCAAGCTCAAGGGCGGCGTGCTTGCTGGAACGCTGGAGATAGAGGCGGTCACGGCGCTGGCGGAGCGCTTTCCCCAGGCGCGGATCACGCTCGATCCGAACGGTGCGTGGTCGCTCGATGAGGCCGTCCGGCTCTGCGAGGGCAGGCAGAATGTGCTGGCCTATGCTGAAGATCCGTGCGGCGCGGAGAAGGGCTTCTCCGGCCGCGAGATCATGGCCGAATTTCGCCGGGCCACGCGGCTGCCGACCGCGACCAACATGATTGCGACCGACTGGCGCGAGTTGCGGCATGCGGTTGATCTGAACGCCGTCGATATTCCGCTGGCCGATCCGCACTTCTGGACCATGCAGGGCTCCGTGCGGGTAGCGCAGTTCTGCCGCGAGTGGGGGTTGACCTGGGGGTCGCACTCGAACAACCACTTCGACGTCTCGCTGGCGATGTTCACCCATGTCGCCGCGGCCGCTCCGGGAAATGTAACGGCGATCGATACACACTGGATCTGGCAGGATGGACAGCGGCTGACGAAAGAGCCGTTGAAGATTGCGGATGGCAAGCTGCGCGTACCGGAGCGTCCGGGGCTGGGCGTAGAGCTCGATATGGAGCAGGTCGAGCAGGCACATCGTCTCTACAAGGCTGTCGGGCTCAGCGGGCGCGACGACGCTAGGGCGATGCAGTCTCTGCTTCCGGGCTGGAAGTTCGATCCGAAGCGGCCCTGCCTTGTCCGCTGAAGCGGGCGAGGATAGAGCGTTTTTCTCTTTGCTCTCCGGCGCATCTTCCCTCGGTTTGTCATTCCCGAAGGGAATCTGCGTTTGCTCGCATCACAGAGGGCTCCCTCCGGCTACTCAATATCTGCTAACGGCAACTGCTGTTCCCGGCGTCGGGCATGGAAAGGAACGTAATGCTTGCCGGAGCCAGCGCGACCCCTCCGGCAGGCGTTGACGTGCCTGTGAGCGAGGGCACGTCCCCGTTGGAGTTCAGCTTCAGCTCCTCTCCATTCAACTCGACAGTCTTGTCGGTAAGCTCGCGAGCGGTCAATGTGTAGCGATCCGACTTCACCGGGATTGCAAGCTCGTGCGAGGAGTTGCGGTCGGCGTTGATGGCGAGCAGCGTGACCCCGCCGGGATGGCTGGGCGTGCAGTGAGCGTAAAGGTGCAGATCCGGCGAAGGGGAAGCACCGGCGTCGAGCACGGTCGTTCCCATCAACTGGTGCCACAGCAACGCTGCCCAGTAGTTGGGCCGGGGAGCGAGGGTGCTCTCGTCGAGCAGACCGTAGTCGCTGGCCGAAAGCGTGTTGTGCATGATGACCTGCACGCCGCGTTTGGCGAGAGTGCCGTGCTGGTTGAGATAGCGGAAGCTATCGAGGAAGGTCGACGCCCAGGGATTGCCGCCGCAGGCCGCGTCAGCGGTCTCGGTGACCCAGAGCGCCTTGCCGGGCTCATATTGATCGCGCAGGCCCGCATAAAATTTCTCCACGGTATCGGTGCGGGAGAGCCACTCGTTCGAGAGCGCGTCGGCCTCGGTTGTCTGCGACGATCCGCCCATCACGGAGCAGCGCTTCGAGACCGCGCCGTAGAAGTGGTAGGAGAAAGCATCGAAGACCGGGCCGGTGTCCTTGAGCAGGTCCGCCGAGGCAATCATGCCCTTGTTCATGCCCGCCGGAATCAGCGTGCCGCCTTCGCCCACGCCGCCGGGGCCGAGAAAGATCATGCCCGGTGCGGCTTTGCGGATGAAGGGAAGGAAGACCTTGATGTCGCGAGCGTAGGCCGCGGCGTCATAGCCCTTGGGAGCGCCTCCGATGGCGGCAAAGGTCGGCTCGTTCATGTACTCCGCCGCGGCGATGCTGCCGCCCACGGATTTGGTGTAGGCCAGAAACTGGCGCGCCTGGTCCGGCGTCCATACCCCGGCGGCGTCGCGGGTGCCGACGCTGGTCGCAAACGAAGTCACGATCTCGGCATCGGTGGCATGGGCGAAGTCGACGACGCCCTTCCATTGCTGTCGCGTCAACACGCCGTTGAAGCCCTTGGGCGCGGTCGTGGGCGCGGGCGCGTCCGAGTCCTGAAAGTAGGCGCTGTTGGCCCAGGTTCCACTGACGCGCAGATAGGCAGGCCCCAGAGCGGCGGCCAGCTTACGCAGTCTCGGATTGGAGAGATCGATCGGCGGACGGTACTGGTAGAGATTCGGGTCCATGCCGGTGGGCTGATTCTTGTTGGCAGCAGCGGCGGCGGGCTCCGGCTTGGGAGCGGCGCCGGTACGGGCGTAGGGCTTCCAAAACCTGCCGCCGATGACCTCGACCATCTCGATGTTGTAGGACTGGAAGCGCGGATCGACGGTGCCGACGCGCGGCATGGTTGCGGGCGAGAGACTGGCGGCTGAAGTTGTCTGAGCCTGCTGAGCCATTGCGTTTCCGCCTGCTCCGGACGCGATCAAGGCTGCGCACATCAACGCTACGGTGCTGCTTCTGTCGAGCATGGCACTCCTGTCTGGTGCATTTGCAGCACCTACGCCCGTGAAGGAGCGCGAAGCTAATCTACACCACGCAAAGCGAATCCGCACAATTTGTTGCAGGAGTGAATTATCGGTCTTGCAGGCCGGATCATTGGAGGAGAACCGGGAACAATCTCCGTTCGCTCGATCTATCCTCGAAGCAGCGCTTCGACGCGCTTGAGGTCGTCCTCGGTGTCGACGCCGATGGTATCGAAGTCGGTGGGCTCGACGTAGAGGCTGACGCCGTTTTCAAGGAAGCGGAGTTGCTCCAGCCGCTCGGTTTGTTCAAGGAACCGGTGGGGAAGTGTGGGGAAGCGTTCGAGGGCGTCCTTGCGATAGGCGTAGATGCCGATGTGCTTCCAGTACGGCGGCCCGGTTCCGTCGCGGTCGTAGGGAATGGTGCAGCGGGAGAAGTAGAGAGCCCGGCCGTCGGCGGCGGTGACAACCTTGACGGCGTTCGGGTTGGCAATGTTCTCGGGCGTGCAGAGAACCTTGAGCGTCGAGACTTCGACGTGCGGGCGGTCGAAGGGGTGAAGCAGCGCGGTCAGATGTTCGGGCTTCAGCAGCGGTTCGTCGCCCTGGATGTTGACGTAGATGTCGGCGTGGACGAGTTGCGCGACGGCGTGGACGCGGTCGGTGCCGCTGGGGAGATCGGACGACGTCAGTTGAAAGGGCCAGCCGTTCTGCTCGCACAGCGCGGCTACCTCGTCGGAGTCGGTGGCGATCAGAACCCTGTTGAGCTGGGGACAGGCTTTGGCGGCCTCGTACACCCAGGCGAGCATGGGCCTGCCGGCGATGGGACGAAGCACCTTCCGCGCCAGCCGGGTCGAGGCCAGCCGCGCGGGGATGACGCCAAGGACAGTGGCGGGAGGCTGCTTTTCGCCCTGCCTCGAATCAAGTATGATTGGAACTGGCTGTGCCGCGACGGTTCTCCCTGAACTTGCTCGTTGCGCGACACTTCCAGCCTGGCGCGGCCAATACACATTAGGGCGGTGTAGCTCAGATGGTTAGAGCGACGGACTCATAACCCGTAGGTCGGCAGTTCGATTCTGCCCACCGCCACCAAATGTCGTATCGCGCACGCCTCCCGCGCAATCATGGTTCGAGAGTATCATTTCGACAGCGGGGAACGTCTAATCCCTGTTGGCCGATGCTGCGCCTGGAGATGGTTTCGCCCTATGCCCAAGATTTCTAAGATATTGCTGCTGGTGGTCTCAGTCGCCCTCGTGCTGACGGTCTTTCTGGGCATGAATTCGAGCGGCGTCAACGCGGCCTCGGACCAGGACGGCGCTTATAACCAGATCAATGTCTACACCGAGGTGCTGCGGCACATTCAGTCCGATTACGTCGTCGATCCGAACATCGGCAAGGTGACCGACGGCGCCATGCGCGGCCTTCTGGAGTCGCTGGACGCGGACTCGAGTTATCTGACGCCGGAAGAGAACAAAATTTACAAGACCGAGAAGCCGGGCAGCGCGCAGGTGGGCATCAACGTCTCCAAGCGCGGCGGCTATGCCACGGTCGTCTCCGTGGTTCCCGGCAGTCCCGCGGACAAGGCGAATCTGAACGATGGCGACTTCATCGAGGCCATCGGCGTGCAGGACACGCGCGACCTTTCCCTTGCCATGATTCGCCGTTTGTTGGAAGGCCAGTCCGGAAGCGAGTTGACCATCTCCGTCGTGCGCCCGCCGAAGCCCATTCCCAACAAGATCACGATGACGCGGACTCTGGTGACTTACCCGGCGGTCTCCGAGACGATCTATGAAAACTCCTCGATCCTCTACCTGAAGCCCGAGGTGCTGGACCACGAACATGTGCAGCAGATCGAGGCCAGACTGAAGGGGATGCAGAAGGCAGGAAATAAGAAGGTGCTGCTTGATCTGCGCGATGTTGCCGCCGGCGACATGACGGATGCAATGCGGCTGGCGAACTTCCTGTTGCCAAGCGGAACCATCGCCACGCTCGAAGGGCAGAAGGTTGCCAAGCAGACCTTTGCTGTGGATCCGGCGAAGACGATCAATGCAACCGCTCCGGTTGTTGTGCTGGTCAACCGCGGAACCGCGGGACCGGCTGAACTGACGGCTGCCGCGCTGCTCGACAACAAGCGCGCCGAACTGGTGGGAGAACGGACCTTCGGCGAGGGCGCGCAGCAGAAGACCTTCGAGCTGCCCGATGGCGCGGCCCTGATTCTTACCGTGGCGAAGTACGCTTCGCCTTCGGGCAAGAAGATACAGGACGACGCGGTGACGCCGGGAGTGCTGGTGGCGTCGAACTTCCCGAACGATGACGACGATGATCTCGACGAAGACGCCGTGGAAGGCACCCCCGCTGCCACGCCGAAGAAGCCTGCCGTGACCGTGGACGAGCAACTTACCAAGGCGCTCGACCTGCTCAAAGCCAAGACCGCCTGACCCCTCTGAACTGCTATTGACACCCTTGGTTTCGACATCATGGTGGGGGCACGGCCGCAGGTTCAGCCGTGCTATGGTGAAAGGGTCGTGCAGAGCTCATTCAGCCGTGGACCCCGGCCCTCCGAGGTCGAAACTGAACCGACATGGCAGCGGCTTCTGCGCCGCGTCACGCTGAACGGACCTGACTACCCCAGCCGCCGCATCGCCCGCCGCATGACGTTCTTCGCGCTGCTTGGAGCCTCGGCGGTCTTTGGCGCGATGTGCGGGCTGATGCTGATCTACTCCATCAACCTGCCGCAGATGGCGGACCTGGCGCGCTACCGCCCCAACACCACCACCGAACTGCTGGACGTCCACGGAAAGGTCTTCGGATCGTTCGCACTGGAGCGCCGCGTCGTCGTGCCCTACGCCGACTTCGCGCCGGTGCTGCGAGAGGCGATCATCTCGATCGAGGATAAGAGCTTCGAGAGCAACTGGGGCGTGAACCTGGTGCGGGCGGTCGAGGCAGCCTATCGCGATCTGCACTCGAACGAGCGCGCGCAGGGAGCTTCGACCATCACCATGCAACTGGCGAGGAACCTCTTCCTCTCTTCGGAGAAGACCTACGGCCGCAAGCTGCAGGAGATCTTCCTCTCCATGCAGATCGAGCGGCGGTTCACTAAGCAGCAGATCTTCGAGCTGTACGCCAACCAGATCTATCTCGGGCGCGGAACCTACGGCTTCGAGGCGGGGTCGGAGTACTACTTCAGCAAGCACGCCCGCGACCTGACCCTGTCCGAGGCCGCGCTGCTGGCCGCGCTGCCCAAGGGGCCGGAGTCGTATTCTCCGGTGCGTTATCCTGAGCGCGCGCTCAAGCGCCGCAACCTGGTACTCAACGAGATGCTCCAGGATGGCAAGATCACGCAGGATCAGGCCGATACCGCGAAGCGATTGCCGCTGGGTCTGCACATTGAGCCACCGGCGAACAGCGTTGCTCCGTACTTCGTCGAGGAGGTGCGGCGGCAACTGGAGAAGGAGTACGGCGTGCAGGAGGTACACGGCGCGGGACTGCGCGTGTACACGACGCTCGACCTCGGGCTGCAACTGGCGGCGAACAAGGCGGTGCTCGACGGCGCGGCCTCCTACGAGCGGCGGGAGGGATGGAAGGGTGGCCTGAAGAACGTCGTCCTCTCCGGCATCGACTCGGAGAGCTACCAGCATCCCGACTGGACGCAACCGATGGTCAAGGGAAGCTATGTGCATGGCATGGTGACGGCGGTCTCGGCGAAGAAAGTTACGGTGAAGCTGGGCAAGGCGCAGGCGATCCTGACGCCCGAAGACTGGGCGTGGACGACCAACGTCGACGGTGACAGCTTTCTGCGCAACGGCGACATCGTCTATCTGCGCATCGAGGGCACCCGGTTGGATGGCACGCTGCGCGCCTCGCTGCAACAGGACTCCGGCGCGCAGGCCGCGCTGATGGCGATGGACAACGCGACCGGCGAGGTGGTGGCGATGGTGGGCGGCCGCGACTTTGCGCTCTCGCAGTTCAACCGGGCCACCCAGGCCCAGCGCCAGGCGGGATCGTCTTTCAAGCCCTATGTCTATACCACGGCGATGGAGGAGGGTGCGAAGCCGACGGACATCGTCGTCGATGGGCCAACGACTTTTTCCACGCCCGGCGGACCCTACACGCCGCACAACTACGAGAAGAATTACCTGGGGGCGATGACATTGACGAACGCCTTCGCTGAGTCGCGGAACATCCCTGCGCTGAAGCTCGCCAACCGCTACGGCATCCGCAAGGTCATCGCCACGGCGCACCGCTTCGGCATCACCAGCGATATGCCTGCCTTTCTGCCCGTGGCCATCGGCGCAGCGGACCTGACGCTCTTCGAGCAGGTAGGCGCCTACAGCGTCTTCCCCAACGACGGCATCCGCATCGAGCCGCACTACATTCGTAAAGTAGTGCAGGCCAACGGCCTTCCGCTCGATCAGAAGCCTCCCCAGATGAGCGGGGTTATCTCGGTCGACACGGCGCGGGAGATGATGCAGCTTCTCGAAGCGGTGGTTCGCGGCGGCACCGCAACGGCGGCGGCGCAACTGAAGCATCCCCTCGGCGGCAAGACGGGAACGACCAACAACTATACGGACGCCTGGTTCATCGGCTTCTCGCCGTCGGTCACCTGCGGTACATGGATGGGATATGACAATCGCCAGTCGTTGGGCGAACGCGAGACGGGAGCGCGAGCGGCGCTGCCTATCTGGTCGGAGTTCATGCGCGCCGCCATCGCGGAGAAGCCGAACGAGACCTTCGCGGCGGACATCGCCGCAAAGAAGGCAATCGCCGAGGCCGGCAGCGCCGCTCCCGCAAAAGCCGCTACGCCTGCCGACTCCGCTACGAAACCGGCAAAGCCGGTGGCGGACCGGAGCTTCTGGGTCTCGAAGCCACCGCGCGGCATAAAGTGAAGTAGCGCCGGGCGACGGCTACATCGCGGCCGATCTGCTCGCGCAGCGCCTCGGGACCGGGGAAGCGCATCTCGGCGCGAATACGTCTGAGGAAGGTCAGCGTCAGCGGCGTCTGTTCGTTCAGCTCAATGGGATGAAAGTTCAGCAGGTGCGACTCGACGGCGAAGGAATCCGCTCCGAAGGTAGGCCGGTTGCCGACGTTGGTCACGGCGTCGAAGATCTCCTGCGATGCGTCCGCGCCCACGGCGAGCGTCGTGATGTAGACGCCGTTTGCCGGTAGCAGTTCGGGATAGAGCGCAAGGTTGATGGTGGGAACGGTGTAACGGCTTCCATAGCCGCGCCCGGAGGCGGGCGTCGACGCAATGGCGAAGGGCCGCGCCAGCAGCGCCCGCGCATGGCTCACATCGCCCTCGGCGATCCTCTGCCGAATGCGGCTCGACGACACGGCCTCGCCGCGAACGATGCGCGGAGCATAGACGCGCACGCCGAAGCCGAGTTCCTGCCCCAGCCGTTCAAGCGTATCGACGCCGGCCTCGGCCTGGTAGCCAAAGCGGAAGTTCTCGCCCTCGTGCAACTCGGTCACATGCAGCGCGTGCTGTAAGACTTCCGTCGCGAAGCTGCGCGCGGTCATTCGTGAAAGCTCCGCGGTGAAGGGCAGCACCAGTAGAGCGTCGATGCCGGTCGCGGCCAGCAGTTCGATCTTCTGATCGAGCGGCGTGATCAGCGGCAGGCGCGATTGCGGCCGGATAACCCGCGCCGGATGGGGATCGAAGGTGATGGCGACCGAGACGACGCCCGTTGCACGCGCCCGCTCGACCACCTCGGCGATGACCCAGAGATGGCCGCGATGAACGCCGTCGAAGTTGCCGATCGTGGCGATCGATGGGCCGAAGTCGGCGGGGACTTCCGAGAGGTGGCGGTAGATCTTCATCGGGCGATCTCAAAGTTGAGTTGGAGCCCGTCATAGGCCAGGCGGATGTTCGGTGGAAGGATGGCTTCGGTCGCTGCGTGGTCCAGGTCGTGGCCGATGTGGGTGAAGAAGGCGCGGCGCGGTTTGAGCTGTTCCACGATGGAGATGGACTTTTCGAGGTGCGAGTGGCTGGGATGCGGCTTGCGCCGCAGCGTGTCGAGGATGAGGATGTCGAGGTTCTGAAGCAGCGGCACGCTCACCGTCGGAATATCGCTCATGTCGGTCAGGTAAGCGGCGCCTCCGAAGCGATAGCCGGTGATCTCCTGTTCGCCGTGCGTGACCGGGATGCGCTCGAAACATGCGCCGAAGAGGTCGAAGCCTGCGCCGGGAGCGGGGTCGATGCGGTGAATCTCCACGCGGGCGCTGGTGGGGTAACGCTGGTCCTTGCTGAAGGTGTAGTTGAAGACGCGCTCGATGTCGCTTGCCGTCGCTTCGTCCGCATAGAGCGGCAGATTTCCCTTGTGGTGAAAGCTGAGCGGTCGAAGATCGTCCATGCCCATCACGTGATCGGCGTGGGAGTGCGTATAGAGCACCGCATCGACGCGGCGGATGTGTTCGCGGATCGCCTGCGCGTGGAAGTCCGGGCCGGTATCGATGAGGACCGTGTGCCCGGCGTACTCGATGCGGACGGAGGTTCGGGTCCGGCGGTTGCGCGGGTCGCCGTCGGGCGAGACCGCGGAGGCGCAGACAGCGCAGTCGCAGCCGAGCGTCGGCACTCCCATCGACGTGCCGGTTCCAAGAAAGGTGAGTGTAGCCTCCATCGTTCTAGCGGACGATGCTGGGCCGTCCCGGAGCGGGACCCGATCCAGGACCAGCCCCTAGGCCATTGCCGCCGGGTCCCTTCGCCGCCGCCGACCGCGCCAGCGCCTGTGTGATCTCGAGGAAGCCCATGCGCAGCTCGAAGAGAGCGTTGTCCAGCAGGCGGGCCTCGTCGGGGGTCAGGTTGCCCTTGGTCTTCTCGGCGAGCACGCCGAGCATGTCTACACTCTGTCGCGCTCCCATCAGGTCCACCTGGGGCTGCTGGCCCTCGGGCGTCGCTCCTCCCAGTTGCATGATGGCCGACATGTAGACGGAGTGGATGATCTGTTCGAAGCTCATCGCCGGCGGGTGGTCCATGCCGGGATTGGCGGCGCGGATCGCGGTGTCGAGCCGGTCTGCGGTCTGCTGATAGGCGGAGCGCGCCTGGTCGCTCTGCTCGGCGGTCAGCGCTGGCGGCTCGTCGGCGGACTCGGGCGAAGCGGCGTCATTTTCGCTGGCCGAGTCAGTGCTCTCTACAGCAACCGGGCCGGCTGCGGGAGTGGCAGCCGCTGCCGGCGCGGGAGGAGGATCGTTGCGCTCTTTCTCCGGCGACGGATCGGCGTCAGGACGAGGCTCGCCGTCGCTGGTGAACTTGCGGCGATCGGTAATAACGAAGGGCTTGTTCTGCTCGGACATGGTTACACTCTCTCAGAAGATTCAGATGCCGATGCCGGCCGCAGGGGTTCAGCGGTCGTAAAAGGAACAGGAACGGGGGTAGCGGTTCCGCCGGGATAGAGCAGGGGAAGGTCGCGTTCGAGCGCCTCGCGGCGGGCATAGCCCAAGGCGAATTGCACCGTCTCGCCGGGTTCTCCAGCCAGCGGAATTGCCGCGACGCTGGTCAACTCACCGGCCGGCTTGCCGTCGGCTTCAAGCGGCGTGCCCGCAGCGGGAAGGCTGCCTTCGAGGTGAAACGCCGTGAAGGCGCGATGCACGTTACCCCGCGAGCGGATGCGCTCGACGATCTCCTGGCCCAGGTAGCAGCCCTTGGTGAAGTGCAGCGCCCGTATCTGCCCGGTCTCCTGCGGCAGTTCGCGGTCGCGGATGTCGGTGCCGTAGCGCGGCGTGCCTTCGAGCAGGCGCAGCCACTCCTGAGCCTCGGCACCGCAGGATGCAGCACCGGCGTCGAGCAGCGCCTTCGAGAGTGCCTCGATCGTTGCGGCCTGCGCCCAGATCTCAAAGCGCGGAACCAGAGGGCTGTGCGCGTGAATCAAGGTAATGTCGGCGGAGTTCCACGACACAGTCTGAATCTCCAGTTCGCCGAGCAACGCAGCGGAGAGACCGATCTGCTCCAGCAACGCGACGGCGCGGGGGCCGCTGAGCGAAAGCCCGGCACGCGCGCCGCTCTCGTCGGCAAGTTCCACCTTGTCCATGATGATGAAGCGGCCGAGCAGCACAATCAGCCCCGGCACCCGGTCGGCGGCGGCTTCAAGGAGAAAGGCCTCTGCCTCCGCGAAGATGTAGGCGTCTCCCTGAATGCGACCCTGCGCGCTCAGCATGAAGGTGTAGCAGCCTTTGCCGGGCTGCAACTCCTTGACCGAGTTGGTGACCATGCCGTTAAGCCAGCGGACGCGGTCTTTGCCGCTCACACGGATCCACCCGGTGCTGTCCAGCGGAGAGATCCCCGCGCCGTGTAGCAGGGCGGCAAGTTGCGCCGAGGGGCTGGACGCGGCGTTGACGGAATCGGATTGGATGGAGGTGGGCATGGAGGCGATCGGAGGAAACTCTGCGTACACTTGAGATTATAGCGGCGGATGCGGAGGTTAGGTTGCAGCGAGGACTTTGCGGCATAGGTGGGAAGATTCGTGTGTTGCCCTTATTGGCAGTAGTCTTGCTCGCCGGCTGCGCGCACATGCACGCCCGGCAGGCAGTTTCGGGCAGCGCGTCGGCCCCGGTGGTCGATTCCGACACGCAGACGCCGATGACGAAGGCTCAGGCGAAGGAACTCTTCCGCTCCGTCGATACCATCCTGAAATTTGTAAGCAGCGATACGCAGTTGCCCATCGAGCATCCGGTAAAGCGGAAGCTGGTCTCGCGCGAGCAGGTCAATCACTACCTGACGAAAAAGTTCGACGAAGATGAGAACACAAAGCGGCTGGAGCGTTCCGAGATCGTGCTCAAGAAATTCGGTCTGCTCGACCGCGACTTCAACCTGCGTCCCTTCCTCGTCTCCCTGCTCACCGAGCAGATCGCCGGCTTCTACGACAACCAGAGCAAAACGGTGAACCTGTTGAACTGGATTCCGCCGGACCAGCAGAAGCCGGTGCTGGCGCATGAACTGACGCACGCCCTGCAGGACCAGCGCGTAGGACTGACGAAGTGGTCCGACATAACTCCCGAAGGCACGGCGCACGACGTGCACGAGGACAACCATCACATCGAGCTCGACGAAGCCAACACCGCTCGCGACGCGGTCGCCGAGGGACAAGCCATGGCGGTCTTCGTCGACTACACGCTGCGACCCAGCGGCAAGACGTTGGCCGACGCTCCCGAGCTGGCCGACCGGCTGAACGATCTGATCGCGGACTCGAGCGGCTCTCCGATAATGTCGCGGGCGCCGCTGCTGCTGCAGCAGTCGCTGCTGTTTCCCTATAGCGCGGGCCTGAGCTTCGAGCAGTCGATTCTGGTGAAGAAGGGAGTCAAGGCCGCGTTTGCCGACGTGCTGGCCAAGCCGCCCTCTTCGAGCTTCGAGATCATGAACCCGAAGGCGTACATGGCGCACACGTCGGTGCCTGTGGTGCGGCTACCCGACATTCATCCTCTGCTCGATGCCGAGTACACGCCCTACGACGTCGGCGTCATGGGCGAACTTGACGTCCGCATCCTGGCCGAACTCTTTGGCGGGCGGCAGATCGCCACCGCCCTGGCCCCGGCATGGGATGGCGGCATCTATTACGCCGCGCAGCGCAAATCAGCCGTCACCGCGGCGGAGAAGGCGTCGACGGCCTCGATCGGCCTGCTCTATTACTCGCGCTGGAAGAATGCGGACTCGGCGCGGTCGTTTCTGCGTGTCTACGCCTCGCAGATCCCGCGGAAGTACTCGGGTGTCGTGCGGCGCTCGCACGACGAGGTCAACCCGGCAGACGGTGAGGAGCAGGTCTATTCGACCAGTGAAGGCGACGTTCTGCTCTCCCTCTCCGGCGACGGCGTCTTCATCAGCGAGGGCTTCGAGCTTCCGCTGGCGCGCAAGCTGCGCGACCGCATCGTCAGCGAGCAGCCGCAGGGGCCGTTGCAGATTGCGCGGGCTGGAATGCATGAGGGGACGCATGAGCCGCATGAGCTGTCGCTGGGGCTGGCACGCACGCTCTCGTCGTTCGGAATCATCCGGGCAGGCGTCCCGCAACGATATACTTTTGAGGGTCGTCCAAACCAGGTTCGGTAAAGTCATCGAAACCGGATTCTGTAAAAGGAGCGGAGCATTTGAAGAAGGCGGAGATTGGAATCATCGGCGGCAGCGGTCTGTACGCCATGCCGGGACTGACGAACGTGCGCGAAGAGCAGGTGGAGACGCCCTTCGGCGCGCCCTCGGACGCATTCGTCCTGGGCGAACTGGAGGGGCGAAAGGTCGCCTTTCTGGCGCGGCACGGACGCGGCCACCGGCTGCTGCCCAGCGAGCTGAACTTCCGCGCCAACATCTACGGCATGAAGGCGCTGGGCGTGGAGCGGATTCTCTCTGTCTCCGCCGTGGGCTCGCTCAAGGAAGAGCACAAGCCCACCGACTTTCTGATGCCTGATCAGTTCATCGACCGCACCTTCGCCCGGGTCTCGACCTTCTTCGGCGAGGGCATCGTGGCGCACGTCGCCTTTGGCGACCCGGTCTGCGCGACGGTTGCCTCGGCCTTCGAGGCCGCCTGCAACTCGGTCGGCGTCGTCGGCAAGAACGGCGGCACCTATGTCTGCATGGAAGGCCCGCAGTTCTCCACCCGCGCCGAGTCGAACCTCTACCGCAGTTGGGGCGCCGATGTGATCGGCATGACGAATCTGCAGGAGGCGAAGCTCGCCCGCGAGGCCGAGATCTGCTACGCCACCATGGCCATGGTGACCGACTACGACTGCTGGCGCGCGGGCCACGACGACGTCACCGTCGATCAGGTCGTCGCCGTACTGCACCAGAACGCCGACAACGCGGCCAAGGTGGTTCGCGCCGCCGTGGCTACGTTGCCGACGCAAAAGACCTGCGCCTGCGGCGACGCGCTCAAGTACGCCATCCTCACCGACCGCAAGGCGATCCCGGTCGAGACGCGGCAGCGGCTGGCGCTGCTGCTCGACAAATATCTGTAAGTTCAAAATCGCGTAACCATACGAAAAGGGGTTTATGTCCATTCTTGTTGTAGGTTCTGTGGCATTCGACAGCATCGAGACGCCCGCGGGCGCGGTCGATCATTGCCTGGGCGGCGCGGCCACGCACTTCTCGCTGGCGGCCAGCTACTTTACGCCGGTGCGCGTCATCGCGGTGGTCGGCGAAGACTTCACCGAGCAGCACGAGAGCGTGCTCACAAAGCGCGGCGTCGACACCCAGGGCATCGAGCGGGCCAAGGGGCTCAGCTTCCATTGGACCGGCTCCTACTCGGGCAACATGGACGAGGCCAAGACGCTCGGCACCGACCTCAACGTCTTTCAGACCTTCGAGCCGAAGATCCCCGCCGCCTACACCGACAGCGAGTTCCTCTTCCTCGCCAACATCGATCCCGCGCTTCAGGCCCGCGTTCGCAATCAGATGCCGAAGGTTCGCATGGTCTGCGGCGATACCATGAATTACTGGATCGCCGACCACAGCGAGAATCTCGCCAGGGTGCTGCGCGATCTCGACGTGCTGCTGATTAACGACGGCGAAGTCCGCATGCTGGCAGGCGAGCGCAACCTTGTTGTCGCCGCGGAGAAGGTTCTGTCAATGGGCCCGAAGACGCTGGTCGTCAAGCATGGAGAGTACGGTGCGACGGCGTTCTTCAGCGACCGCTCCTTCG
Organism: Acidobacteriales bacterium 59-55; assembly: GCA_001897435.1. GTDB lineage: Bacteria > Acidobacteriota > Terriglobia > Terriglobales > Acidobacteriaceae > Edaphobacter. The sequence continues at coordinate 97,084 of MKSV01000004.1, forward strand.
GTGAAGGCACAAAGATCTCGCGCCCCTTCCGCGCTCCCGCGCTTCCGCTGGCCGAGGTCGTCGACCCGACCGGCGCCGGTGACTCGTTCGCCGGAGGCTTCTACGGCTACCTCGCGTCACAGCCCAAACTGACGCCCGCGGCCTTCCGCACGGCGATGTTCTACGGCGGTGTCATGGGATCGTTCGCGGTCGAGCGCTTCGGAACCGAGCGCCTGCAAGCGGTCACGCGCGAAGAGATCGAAGAGCGCTTCAACCTGTTCAAGGAGATCTCGCATCTTGAAGGAGCCTAAACCGGAGCGACTGAAGCGCAGCCCCATGCAACTCGAACCGGCTGCCTCCGCCACGGAATCGCCCGACGTCGTGCGTCCGGCGACCAAGGAAGAGACCTTCCCCGTCGCTCTGATCGCGGTCGTCCTCGCCTTCATGGCGCTTCTGCTCTGCTACCGGCACGGATATCTTCTGCTCTACGGCGATGCGGTCGCGCACCTCGGCATCGCTCGCCGCATCTTCGACTCGCGCAACCCCGGCCTCGCACAGCTTGGCGGCGTCTGGCTGCCGCTGCCGCACCTGCTCATCCTGCCCTTCGTGCAGAAGATGGAGTGGTGGCAGAACGGCCTGGCCGGCGCGTGGCCCTCTCTGGCCTGCTTCATCGTCAGCGTCGTCGGCCTCTTCCGGCTGGCTCGCCGCATCATGACGCCGCGCTGGGCATTTGCGGCGACGGCCTTCTACGCGCTCAATCCCAACCTGCTCTACCTCTCGACGACGGCCATGACCGAGCCGCTCTTTCTCGCCGAGCTGATCTGGCTGACGTTGCTGACCATGGAGTGCGTCGCCGCCATCCGTGCCGCGCAGGATCATGTGGTCTCGCGCAAGCTGTTCTTCATCGCGCTGCTGATTCTGGCGGCGGTCTTCACCCGCTACGATGGCTGGGTGTTGGGCGCGGTGGCGTGGTGCATCGTGACCTGGTCGCTGGCGCGCAACCGCGAGGTCTGGCGCAAGGTGGTTCCGTCGTTCACTGTCTTTACCCTGCTCACGATAGCGGGGCCATTAAGCTGGCTGGCCTACAACCAGCACTTCTTTCACGATCCTCTGGACTTTCTGCGCGGACCCTACTCTGCCGCCGCGATTGAAAAGAAGACCTCGCCTCCCGGCTCGCACCACTATCGCGGATGGCACAATCCCGGCTGGGCGCTGCTCTTCTTCACCCGCACGGCGCAGGTCGACGCCGCCGCGTGGGAGACCGGCTTCGCCGTCATGGCCGCCGCCATCGCCGGTCTGATCCTCGCCATTCGCCGCCGCCTGTCGCTGCCCTGGCTTCTGCTCTGGCTGCCGCTGCCGTTTTACGTCTACGCCATCGCCTACGGCTCGGTGCCTATCTTCATCCCGCAGCTATGGCCGCACGCCTACTACAACGCGCGCTACGGCATGGAGTTGCTGCCCGCGCTGGCCGTCTCCCTGTTCCTCGCCGTCGAGTGGGTGCAGCTTCGCTGGAGCAGCTCGCAGCCGCGCAAGGCATCCATGATGTATCCCATCGCGCTGGTGCTGGTCGCACTCAATACGGCGGTCATGATCTACTTCACGCCGCTGGTACTGAAGGAGGGGATAGTGAACTCGACGACCCGGATATCGCTCGAAAAGGGCATCGCGCGCGAGTTGCAGATGTTTCCTCCCGGCGTGCCCATCCTGATGTACAACTCCGATCATGTCGGCGCCTTGCAGGACGCGGGAATCCCGTTGATGCAGACCCTGAACGAGGGCGACTACACCAGTTGGAAGGCCGCGCTCGACGATCCGGCGAAGCATGCCGCGTACGTCGTCGCCATCAAGGGCGACCCCGTCTCGAAGGCCGTCGATGCGAACTCCAAGGGTCTGACCGAGATGATGGTCCTCTGCACCACCGGCCAGCCCTGCGCCCGCATCTACCGGTCCGATATCTACGGCTCGCACCCGAAGACACCGTAAATGCGTTTCATCGCCCGCAATGCTGGCAGAATAGAAGAATCATGATTCCTTTTGTAAAGGCGCACGCCTGCGGCAACGACTTCCTGATTATTGAAGAGGCATTGGCCGGGCGGCGTCACGCCGACCTCGCTCGCAAGCTGTGCGCTCGCAATACCGGCGTCGGCGCCGACGGCATCGAGTTTCTGGAGCGCAGGCCGAACGGCGAGCTCTTCCTCCGGCTCTTCAACGCCGACGGCAGCGAGGCCGAGCTCTCCGGCAACGGCACCCGTTGCGTGGCGGCGTGGCTCGCCGGCAGCGAAGGCACGCAGCAGGTGGCTCTGGGCACGCACGGTGGCCTGCGCACCTGCAAGGTCATCGAAGCCGCCGATCCGCTCTACCTCATTGAGAGCGAGATGGGTGTACCGCGTGTAATGCAGCGGACGATCGAGCTGCCCGGCGTGGGCAACATTCCCGGCGCTATGGTCAACGTCGGCAACCCGCACTTCGTCCTCTTCGTCGACACCGACGACTTCAGCGCACACGGCAAAAGCTGGCAGCAACTCGGCTCTCTCATCAGCACCAGCCCGCTCTTCCCGCACGGCACCAACGTGGAGTTTGTGCGCGTCCTCTCGCCCTCTGAGATCGCCTTCCGCATCTACGAGCGCGGCTGCGGCCCCACCACCTCCTCCGGCACCGGCACCTGCGCCTCTTCTTCTGCCGCGATGACATTGCGCGGGACGGAGCGCTTGCTGACCGCGAAGGCCGAGGGCGGCGATCAGCGCACCGTCTGGCCGGACAAGGACTCCGTGATGCGATTGACCGGACCGGCCGAGATCATCTGCCGGGGCGAGGTCTACGCGCTGTGACGACCTCGCCGAAAGCAGTCGTGAGGCCCGCCGCGCTGCGCCCCGGCGCGACGCTGGCCGTGCTGTCGCCTGCGAGTACGCCCAAACCCGATCTCGTACAGCGCGGCATCGCCCACTTGCAGAATCTTGGATATCGAACCGTCCTCGGCAAACATGCTCTCGATCGCGGACCGCTCTATTACGCGGGTACGCTGGAGCAGCGCCTCGAAGACTTCCATGCCGCCTTCGCCGACCCGGCGATCGACGGCATCGTCTGCACGCGCGGCGGCTGGGGATCGGCGGAGCTGCTGCCGCATCTCGACGCGGCTCTGATCCGCGCCCATCCCAAGGCCTTCATCAGCTACAGCGACCACACCGCGCTGCACTCCTGGCTCCACAACGAGGCCGGCCTCGTCACCTTCCATGGCCCCATGGCCGCGGCGGACTTCTCCCGCGAGGGCGGCATCGACAACGCAAGCTGGGCGCATAGCCTCGGCGGCGATGCGGCATGGTCGCTGGGCGCAGCCGACGGCTTGCGTGTGCTGCGCGCGGGCGTCGCCCATGGCAGGTTGCAGGGCGGCTGCCTCTCCATCCTCGCCGAATCTCTCGGAACGCCTTACGCACTGCGCATCGCCGACAGCATCCTCTTTCTCGAAGACATCGGAACCAAGGCCTACCAGTGGGACCGCATGCTCCTGCACCTGCGCTACGCCGGTGTCCTGGAGAATGTTCGCGGCATCGTCTTCGGCGACATGCATCAGTGCGCCGCCGTTGCGGAGCACGACTATCTGGAACGCGCCATTCTGCACTCGCTCCGCGACTTCGACGGCCCCATCGCCATCGGCCTGCCGAGCGGTCACGTGGACGGTTCCAACATCACGCTGCCGCTGGGCATTGCTGTTAAACTGGACTTGGGCGAAGCGGGGAACCCGCGGATGCACTTCCTGGAAGCGGCGGTGAAGGTCTAGCTTTAATCCCTGTCAATCATGCAGAAAAATAAGCACATTCATCTCATCGGCATCTGCGGCACGGCGATGGCGTCGCTCGCCGGCATGTTGCAACAGCAGGGCCACCGCGTCACCGGCTCGGACGCCGCCGCCTATCCGCCGATGAGCGATCTTCTCGCAGGCCTGAACATCCTGGTGCGCGAGCCCTACACGGAGGGAAATCTCAACCCCCGGCCCGACCTGGTCGTCGTCGGCAACGCCATCTCGCGCGGCAATCCCGAACTCGAGTACGTGCTCGACCAGCGCATCCCCTTCTGCTCCATGGCGGCCATCCTGCACGATGAATTCCTCCCCGGCCGCGAGTCGCTGGTCGTCGCCGGAACCCACGGCAAGACCACGACCACCAGCATGCTGGCCTGGATCTACGAGGTTGCCTCGAAGACGAATCCCGAGCTTGCCCCGTCTTTTTTGATCGGAGGCGTGGCGGAAAACTTCGGCACCAGCTTCCGTGTGCGGCCCACGCGCCCCTTTCTGCTCGAAGGCGACGAGTACGACACCGCCTTCTTCGACAAGGGTCCGAAGTTCCTGCACTACTTTCCCGACGCGGCGATCCTGACCCACGTCGAGTTCGACCACGCCGACATCTACGCTGATCTCGCCGCGGTGAAGACCGCTTTCAAGCGCCTCGTCAATCTCATCCCGCGCCGCGGCCGCGTCGTGGCATTCGACGGCGCGGAGAACGTCAGCGAGTGCGTCGCCAAAGCCTTCTGCGCAGTCGAGCGCTACGGCTTTGCCGCCGACTCCCACTGGCGCCTCACAAATCTCCGCCACGATCACTCCCTCAGCCGATGGACGCTCACCCGCGCCGGTGCCCCCTTCGCGGACCTCAGCCTGCCCATGGCGGGCGAACACAACGCCCTCAATGCCACTGCCGCCGCCGCCCTCGCCGCCGGTCAGGGCGTTCCCGTCGAGGCCATCGTCGAGGCGCTTGCGACCTTCAAGAGCGTCAAGCGCAGGCTCGAGGTCAGCGCGGTCGTCGAAGGCATCACCATCATCGACGACTTCGCGCATCACCCTACCGCCATCCGCGAGACTCTCCGCGCCCTTCGCGAGGCCTACCCCGGCCGCCGTCTCTGGGCGGTGCTCGAGCCGCGCTCGAACACACTGCGCCGCAACGTATTCGAAGCCGACCTTGTCGACAGCCTCGCGCTGGCCGATCGCGTCGTCCTCGCCAACGTCTTCAAGTCCGAGAGCATCCCCGCCGCCGAGCGGCTGGTGCCCGGCAACGTCGCCGCCCGCCTCAACGAAGCCGGCACTCCCGCCGCGGTCTACGCCGACGCCGACGCCATCGTCGAAGCCATCGCCCCGCAGCTTGCCGAGGGAGACGTCGTCGCCATCCTCTCGAACGGCGGCTTCGGCGGCATCTATCAAAAGCTGCCGCGCACAATCGCCCATCTCACTGCATCAGCGGGACGGGCCTAGCTCAGAATGTTCGCGACCCTGAAGCTGCTCTTCGTCTACACCGCGCTCGGCCCCATCGCCGGCATCGTCGGCATGCCCTACTCGCTGCTCGTCAGCGACATCAGCCGCCTCTACAGCGTGGCCATGTGGATCGCCAACGCGGGCGTGCGCGCCGCCGGCATCCGTGTCGAGATCTCAGGGCTCGAGCACGTCCCCGCCGATCGCCGTTGCATCTTCATGTGCAATCACGTCTCGAATCTCGATCCGCCGGTGGTGCTGCCGCTGCTCCCCGGCCACTGCTCCGTGCTGCTCAAAAAGGAGCTGATGCGCATCCCCATCCTGGGCACGGCGATGCGCATGGGCAAGTTTGTTCCCGTCGAGCGCGGTCATCGCCGCGAGGCCGCGCAGGCCAGCGTCGCCGCTGCCGCCGACGCGCTCCGTTCCGGACTCAACATCCTCGTCTTCCCCGAGGGCACGCGCTCCAAAGACGGCAGGCTCTCCACCTTCAAGAAAGGCCCGTTCTTCCTCGCCCAGCAGACGCAGGCGCCCATCATCCCCATCGCTCTATCGGGCACGCAGAAGATGATGCGCAAGGGAAGCATCGCCATCACGCCCGGAGTGGCGCAGGTCCGGATGCTGCCCGCCATCGAGCCCGCCGAGTATGCGACGCGCGAGGATCTGCTCCGAGCCGTGCGTCAGGCCATCGCCGACGCGCTGCCCGACGAGATGAAGCCCGCAGACTAGTGCGTTTTTCTCTCAGACGTAGCTTTTCTTGTTTGTCATTCCCGAAGGGAATCTGCGTTTTGCTCGCATCCCCAAGGCTACCTTTGGAGAAGAACCGCCCCGGCTCTACTTGACGATGGCGTTGTAGCCGTCGCCGATCAGCTTCTGGCGCATGGCCTCGGCATCCTTCTTGGTGGCGAAGGGGCCAAGCTGAATGTGGAACAGCTTGTCCTGCGGCACCTGGTGCACGGAGGCGTTATAGCCCTTGCGCTTCAGTGCCGAGAGCAGCATGTTGGCATCGCCCTGGCGCGAGATAGCCGCCACCTGCACCACGGGCAGATGGGCGCCGGGCGCAGCCGCCACCGCAGCGGGAGCAGTTCTGGCCGCCGTCACCGTCCTGGGTGAGGGCTTGGTCGGCAGCACAACTGTGGACGCCGGCTTGGGGGTCGCGGACACGGGAACCAGCGCGGGGCCGGAATCGTCCGTGGAGCTGCCGCCGTCGGCCGTCTGATCGTCGGAGCCGGTCTGGCTGGAGGCGTCTGCACTATTGGAAGAGGCCGCGCCGGCCTGTGCCGCTGTAACTCCCGATGCCGGTTTGGAGACGTTCGTCTCGGCAACCGGCGCAGCCACGCCCGCGGCGGGCAGTGACGAGCGCCTGCCCATCGAGTAACCGAAGGCGAAGAAGATCGCGCAGATCAGCACCAGGGCGAAGAAAATGCCCAGGATGAAGGTCGTCCCGAGAGAGATCTCGCGGTCGCGCTCTCCATACTCCTCGTCGTCGTCCAGATCGTTTCCGCGGCTGCCGCGGCTGTATCGCGTGTTCACGGTCAGTCCTTCTTCTCTTCTACGTTCTTCTGTTCTACGTTCGATTTCTCCAGCGCGTTCAATTTTTCTGTCACACCCGCGGGTAGCAGAGTCTTATTCAGCAGATTCATCATCTCCAGCGGCAAGGGAAAGACGATGGTCGTATTCTTCTCGACGCCGATCTCGGTCAGAGTTTGCAGGTAGCGCAGTTGCAGGGTCATGGGCTGGGTCGCCATCAGTTCGGCGGCATCGACCAGCTTGGCGGCAGCGTTGAACTCGCCCTCGGCGTGGATGATCTTGGCGCGGCGCTCGCGCTCGGCCTCGGCCTGCTTGGCCATGGCGCGGAGCATCGATTCGGGCAGGTCCACCTGCTTCACCTCGACCGAGACGACCTTCACGCCGAACGGCGCGGTATGGCCATCGATGATGGTCTGAATGCGCTGGTTCAGCATCTCGCGGTGGGCCAGCACTTCATCGAGTTCTACCTCGCCGAGCACCGAGCGCAGTGTCGTCTGGGCAAACTGTGATGTCTGGTAGACGTAGTTCGAGACCTCGATCACGGTCTTGGTTGGGTCGATCACGCGCAGGGTGATGACGGCGTTCACCTTCAGCGTCACGTTGTCGCGGGTGATGACATCCTGCGGCGGAACCTCCATCGCCTCCTGCCGCAGGCTCACCCGGACGATCTGGTCGAGCGGACGAAAGACCAGGATGATGCCGGGACCGGCCGCCGACTCGCGAACCCGGCCGAGCCGGAAGATAACGCCGCGCTCATACTCTTTCAGGATCTTGATGGAGTTGACGACGTACAGCACGACAATAGCGATGGCGAACAGCGCTGGAATGGACATGGATGTGTAAAACCCTCGGACGGAACCGACATCGCCGCCGCTTCGATTGTAGAGCAGTTGCAGCGCGGCTGGCCCCGGCAGCCGCGCCGGGGGGTTCCTGTCTGGGTTCCGCCTGTTCGTGCCGATACAGGGCCGAATCAGGCCAAAACATAACAAGAAGTTGGGTGCCCCACGTCCCGCTTCTGGGACGTGGGTTTCAACCGTGGAAAGGCTGCATGTGTGGAGCATGGATGCTGACCCGAAGGCCCATGTCCGAGAGTCCGGACATGGGGCACCCAGCTTGTAGCCTCAAGCCGTTTCACCCAGACGTCATCTCGACCGAAGCCGCGCGGCATCACCGCGCGGCGCAGTGGAGAGACCCCTGTATCTTCCTCTTACCGTTGTCAGCCCCGTCATCCTGGCCACCGCAAGGGCATCGTCATTCCGCCAAGGCCGGTTTCGGTTTTATAAGCAGGGAAGCCGCCACCGTGACCCCAAGGACCGCAACGATGACCCCGAGCGAAAGCACCGGGCCGATCTCCAACCAGTGTTCGGCGAGCATCTTGACGGCGGCAAAAGCGAGCACCACGGCCAGGCCATAGTGCAGGAAGCGAAGCCGGGTGAGGAAGTGGACGAGAAGGAAGTAGAGCGAGCGCAGGCCCATCACCGCCATGATGTTCGACGTATAGGCGATGAAGGGGTGGGTGGTGATCGAGAGCACGGCGGGAATGGAGTCGAGCGCGAAGACGACATCGGTCAACTCGATGGCGATCAGAGTGAGAAAGAGGACGGTGGCCGTGCGGCGATTGTTTTCGACCACGAAGAAGTGGTCCTGGTTAAGGCTGACCGGATAGACCTTCGAGAGCCAGCGAATCCATGCCGGGGCTTCTTCGCTGTGCGAGGAGGGAATGACCAGCCGGATGGAGGCGAACAGCAGGATGGCGGCAAAGACGTAACTGATCCAGGCAAAGCGGTCGAGCAGGCCGATGCCGGCGGCGATGAAGACGCCGCGCATGACAATGGCCCCGGCCACTCCCCAGAAGAGGACGCGATGCTGCTTGAGCGGCTCGATCTTGAAGAAGCGGAAGAGCAGCAGGAAGACGAACAGATTGTCGATCGACAGCGACTCTTCGATGGCGTATCCGGCCAGATACTCGACCGCGGGGTGGTTGCCCAGGGTGTAGAAGATGAAGCCCGAGAAGGCCAGCGCCGCGGTAATCCACAGAACGGTGGAGAAGACAGCGGTGCGATGCTCCTTGGCCGGCGACGGCGGAGTCCGGCGCCGCGAATAGAGAAAGTCAATCGCGAACAGGACCAGGAGAAAGAGATGGAAGCCAATCCAATGACTGAGCGGAGTGTCCCCGTGCGTGAGGCCATCGATGTATCCAAGCATGTTCCCTAGCATCTTCCTTGGATGCTACCGGAGCGGACGCCGCAATGTACATCGGCAGCAGCATGTTACAGGGCGGTCAGCGCCAGGGTATAGACCCCGTAGAGAGCCAGTGCAAGGGCGATCCACAGCAGCGACGACAGGAAGAGGCCGCGGAGAACGGGAAGGACGGGATGGGCGACGAAGAACTCGATCGCCGAAGCGCGCTGCGGCGGCGCGGCGGAGTTGGCGGAACTGGCGTAGGTCGAGTGAAGCGCAGGCGCGTGCATGGTACTACCTCAGTGAGTTCGAGCCTAGGAGCGGTGTCGAGAGCATGGGTATCCCCGGAACGGGGGAGACGGTACATCGTTTGGGGAATGCGGGAATGGATATCGTGATGACACGCCACCGGGGTTGGCGTAGGATCAGACCGTAATTTGGGCCCTGTAGTCGTTTAGTCGATTCTCACAAGGAGAGTGTATGAAGATATGGACTCGTTTGTTGGCGGTCGCGGCAGGCGTGCTTGCCGTGAATGTTGCGCTGGCGCAGGCCCCCGCGGGGTCGACCGGCCAGTGCAAGGATGGAACCTATACGACGGCCCCGAGCAAGAAGGGCGCCTGTCGCGGGCATAAGGGAGTGCAGACGTGGTTTGCCGCTTCGGCCGCAGCTCCGGCGCCGATGGCAGCGAAGGCTCCAGCGGCCGCACCGGCACCCATGCCGGCACCGGCTCCGGCGAAGGCTCCGCGGCAGATGGCTGCGATGCAGCAGGCCCCGGGCGGCGGCGCGGGAATGGTGTGGGTGAACACCGAATCCAAGGTCTATCACTGCGCGGGAACCAAGTATTACGGTAAGACGAAACAGGGAAAGTACATGTCCGAGGCGGATGCGAAGGCCTCCGGGGCGCATGCCGATCACAATCATCCCTGCATGAAATAAGGTGCAAAAAGCAGCGGCGCGAGGCTGCGCCGCTGCCTTAAATCTGGCGGGTGTCTTACGGTTGAAAACTGCCTTAAAAGTCTCATGTAACCAGTGAAGAGGTCGTTCTCTGGTTACATTTGAGGCTCTGTAACCAGAGAAAATCCATTTCTCTGGTTACTCAACTTTGAGGGGTCAGCCGCGCTGATTAATGAGGCGAATCATCTCTAAAAAGAGGTCGCCGGCGATCTGGAGCGAGTGGGCGCTGATCTTGTCCAGCGTGTCCTCGGCGGTGTGATGGTAGCCGTCGGGCATGGAGAAGGTGCGGGGGCCGTAGTCGATGTCGATGATGTCGAGCACAGGGACGCCGCGTTTGGCGAAGGGAAGGTGGTCGTCTTCGACCGCGGTGGAATTCTTGAAGACGTAGGCGGAGTGGCCGGTGTTCTTCGCCGCCTGTTTGAGCATGTCGAGCAGCCAGGGGGTGGAGTTGGCGTCCCGGTCGATGTTGAGGTCCTTATCGCCGATCATGTCGGCGAGCAGGAAGGCCTTGATCTTCTTGAGGGTGCCGTCCTGCGACCACTTGGCGGCGAGATGGCGGGTGCCGTAGAGGGAGTCCGTGGCGGACCAGGACTGAATGGCTTCTTCGCCGTCGTCGAAGACCAGCCAGATACTGTAGCCCTGGGGCGGATGGGCGCGGAGGTAGTTGCCCATCTCGATGAGCAGGGCGGTGGTGGAGCCGCCGTCGTTGGCGCCGACGAAGTTGATGTCGCGCAGCGGGTAGTTGGTCTCGTAGTGGGTGGCGAGGACGATGACACCGTCTTTTTTGCCGGGGTAGCGGACGATGTAGTTGCGCATCTCCAGCAGGCCGGCGGGGGTGCCGGCGGTGAAGCGGTCGGTCTCGAAGCGGCCCTGGGCGATCTCGGGCTTGAAGTGATCCTTGATGAAGGCCTCGGCTTTGGCGTGGCCGGGGGAGCCGACCCAGCGTTTGGGCGCGGCGGCGATATATTGCCGGGTGAGGTTGTAGGCGGCCTGGCCGTTGAATCTGGCGGGGGAGTTCTGGGCGGGGGCCTTCTGAGCCGCAGCGGGCAGGGTGAGAGAGATGGCGAGGAGGGCGGCTACCATCCCGCCCTTTGCGCAAAAGGCGCGCAAAGGATGGGGCACCCGGTTTGTTGTTGCCTGTGTTTGAGAAGGAGTGTCCGGGGAGCGGTGGTCGGGGCGCTGCGAGCGAAATACAGGGGTCTCTCCACTTCGCTTCGCTCCGGTCGAGATGACGTATGTATCTCTATTCCCCTTTATTTCGGCCGAGATGGCGTATGTCTCTCCACTCCGCCTCGGTTTGGTCGAGATGATGTGCTTCGGTGCAGGGCTGGACGGCGCAGGGGCTGTCATCAGGACTTGATTTCCTTGGGTTTGCGGCGGGAGGGGTGGACGAGGAAGGCGACGCCGACGCCGACCATGTAGAGGGCGAGCATGGGCGTGGCGAAGAGGCACATGCTGACCGGATCGGGCATGGGGCAGATGATGGCGGCGATCAGGAAGATGACGAGGATCGCATAGCGGATGTGTCTGATCAGGAATTTGGCGTCGACGATGCCGAAGAGCGAGAGAAAAAAGATGAGGATAGGCAGCTCGAAGGTGATGCCCAGCCCGAGGATGATGGCGAGGAAGAAGCCGGTGTAGTCCTCGATGGTGATAATGGGGTGGAAGTCCCTGCCGAAGTCGCCGATGAGGACCTTGAGCGCGCCGGGGAGCACCCAGCGGTAGCCGAACCAGGCACCGGCGAGGAAGAGGCCGACGGTCGCGCCCATAAAAGGAAAGACGTAACGCTTCTCGTTGGCGTACATGCCGGGCGAGATGAAGAGCCAGACCTGGTAGAGGATGAAGGGCGAGGCGAGGATGGCGCCGCCGACCAGCGCGGTCTTGAGGTAGAGGTTGAGCGGATCGGTGGGGTGGGTGAAGTTGAGATCGATGTGCAGATTGGTGAGGGGCTGCTGGATGTAACCGTAGAGCCGCTCGTGGAAGGCGTAGGCGACGGCGAAGCCGACGAGCAGATAGATGGTGGCGCGGATGAGGCGTTTGCGCAGCTCCCCAAGGTGCTCCATCAGGCTCATGCCGGGGAGTTCGGCGCGGTCGGTGACCGCGGTTCGGGCGCGATCGACAAAATCAGCCATGGAGGGATGCCTCGGCTACGTTGTCCGGCGCGGGCGCTGCGGTCTGATCGGCAGTCTTCTGTGGCTCGGGAGCGCGCGGGATGGAGGCGAAGGCCTGCGAGATGGAGGAGCTGGCTACGGGAAGGCCGGTGGAGGGTGGCATGAGTTGGAGGTCGCCCGAGGTGGCGATGGGCAGCGGCTCTGTAGCAGATTCGGCGGCGGGCTCGGCAAAAGATGCAGTGGCGGATTCAGCGGCAGGCTCGGCGAGCGATTCGGTATAGCCTCCGTCACCATGTCCGGTCCAGTCGTTCTGATCCTCGTCTCCGAAGGGGTGCATGTGGGGATGCTCTTCGAGCGGCTCCGCGTTTGGATCGGCGATGGTGTGCTCGGTGATATTTTCGCTGCCGTCGGTGATGGCGGGAACGATCGGGGCAGCCGCTTCCATTTCGGCGATCTTTTTCTGCTGTTCGGCCTGTTCGGACATGCGCAGCTCGTCTTCCATCTGCATGCGGAACTCGTTGGAGGCGCGGCGGAACTCGGCCATGAGCTTGCCCAGTTGACGGGCGAGCTCGGGCAGCTTCTTCGGGCCGAAGAGAAGCAGGGCGAGAAAGAAGATGAGTGCGCTGTCCTGAAAGCTAGGCATAGTTGAATCTCATCATACGGCTTACGTTGGACGGTAACAAATAGATGTCGTCTCTTGACACTGTTGTAAGATTAATGGTGTAGGACGGCTGAACCTGAAGAACGGAAGCAATGCGAAAGGCGCATCTTTCGGGAGCGATTTTCGTCCAATGAAGTAGAAGCGGCAACGATAGCCGCTCGCGTATTAAAGCGTAGTAAGAGTTGCAACATCCCCGTGGACTGGATGACGGTTTTAAAGCGAATCGTCATAGCGAATCCGCTGCAACTTAAGTAGTTTCATGCTTTCAACATCCCCGTCTCGAAGGCGAAGGACGGTGCCGGCGCCAGCCGACACCAAACGACCTTGTGAGACTGAAGGCGGAGTCTATTGAACGATCTCATGGAAGAGGTCACGGCAACGGCCGTGGCAGAGCAGGTTGGTGAAAGCTGTTCTCTCGATCACTACCTAATGCAACCGGACCATACGATGGACGCGCGCATTGCCGCGGCGCGGGCCAAACTGGGCACCGATGTCCTGCTGCTGGGGCACCACTACCAGCGCGACGAGGTGATCCGGTTTGCCGATTTTACAGGCGACAGCTACAAGCTGAGCAAAGCGGCGGCGGAGGCGAAGGCGAAGTACCTGCTGTTCTGCGGCGTTCACTTTATGGCGGAGACGGCGGACCTGCTGAGCCAGCCGTGGCAGCAGGTGATTCTGCCGGACCTGAACGCGGGCTGCTCGATGGCCGATATGGCCGAGATCGGGCAGGTGGAGGACTGCTGGGACTCGTTCGAGCGGGCCGGCCTGTTGGGAGAGAACGACCAGGGCGCGGGTAACAGCGCGAAGGGAATCATCCCACTGACGTATATGAACTCGGCGGCGGCGATCAAGGCCTTTTGCGGCGAGCGCGGCGGATTGGTGTGTACCTCGTCCAATGCTCGCGGCGCCTTTGAGTGGGCGTTCAAGCGGGCGGAGAGGATTCTGTTTCTTCCCGATCAGCATCTGGGGCGGAACACGGCGTTTGCGATGGGGCTTCAGGCCGGCGAGATGGCGGTCTGGGATCCGTTCCAGATCAACGGCGGTTTGACGCCGGAGAAGATGCGCGCGGCGAAGGTGATCCTGTGGAAGGGGCACTGCTCGGTCCACCAGCGATTTTTGCCGGAGCATGTGGACCGGGTGCGGCGCGAGGAGCCGGGGATGCAGGTGATCGTGCATCCGGAGTGCCGCTGGGAGGTGTGCAGGAAGGCGGACACGGTTGGATCGACGGAGCGGATCATCAAGACGATCGAAGCTGCTCCCGAGGGCACCAGCTTTGCCGTGGGCACGGAGATTCACCTGGTCAACCGGCTGGCGAAGCGGTTTGCGCCGTTGGGCAAGCGGGTGATTACGCTCGACGATTCGGGCTGCCTGTGCACGACGATGTACCGCATCTCGCCGCAACACCTGGCCTGGGCGCTGGAGAATCTGGCCGAGGGTCGCGTGGTGAACCGCATCAAAGTAGACGATGAGGTGAAACAGTGGGCCCGGGTGGCGCTGGACCGGATGCTGGAGATCGTATGAGAGAGGATGGATGTGGGTAAGACGTTTACATTGAGCGAAGCGCAGACGATGCTGCGGGTGCTGGAAGCGCTGTTGCGGAAGGCGCAGGCAGCGGCATCGCGGGTGGATGCGTTGGGGAGGGAGATGCAGGAGCTGAGCTACCGCATCTTCCTCTCCGGCGGAATGCAGGTGGACGTAACCGTGGCGGCTCGGCGGCGGGCTGAGCGCGACAAGGCCGAGCAGGAGACCAAGGACACGCTGGCCGAGATCGAGGCTATCGGGGTCGAGGTGCAGGACCTGGAGGAAGGGCTGCTGGACTTTCCCTGCGTGATGGACGGCCGGACGGTGATGCTGTGCTGGAAGCTGGGCGAGGACGCGATCGGACACTGGCACGATGCCGAGGATGGGTTTGCGGGGCGCAAGCCGCTGGATGGTCGGTTTGGCAAGCCGGAGCGGGAACGGCTGAATTAACTCTGAAGTGCGGTCTGTTAGGTAAGCTGGGAGGGACAGCGGCTCCGTGAGGGCACTGCTGAAGAGTGTGCCTGAAGGAGATTCGGATTGCAGTATTTGATTGGCTTCACGATAGCTGTGTTTATCGCCCTGACCGGCGTTGGCGCCGGAACAATTACGACCCCGGTGCTGATCCTCTTTCTGGACGTGCCGGCGGCGATTGCGGTCAGCGTGGGGCTGATGTTTTCGGCGGCGGTGAAGCTGGTGCTGGTGCCGACGCAGATCTGGCGCAGGCAGGTGAACTGGCGGACATTGGGGTTCATGCTGCTGGGCGGGGTTCCGGGTGTGCTGGCGGGGTCGCTGCTGCTGAAGCATTTTGTGAATGCGGGCTCGCAGATGGTGATCGATGCGACGCTGGGCGTGATTCTGGTCTTCACGTCGATCTGGCAGATCGCGTTCTCGTTTCGACCGCAGCAGGAGCAGAGGCCGCGCCGGGATCGCTCGCATGTGCTTCCGTGGCTGATGTTTCCGGTGGGCGCGGAGGTGGGGTTCTCGTCGGCGGGCGCGGGAGCGCTGGGCAGCGCGGCGCTGCTGGGCCTGACGCCGCTGAGTCCGGCGCAAGTGGTGGGGACCGATATCGCGTTCGGCTTCCTGGTGTCGCTGATCGGGAGCGGAGCGCACTGGTTTTCTCATGCCTCCGATCCGCAACTGCTGAATCATCTGATTGTGGGCGGACTGGCGGGCGCGGTGGTGGGCACGCTGATCGCGGGGAAGATTCCTAAGCGACCGCTGCGGTTTGCGCTGTGGGTGTGGCTGTTAATCATCGGCGGCCAATTTCTTTATCGTGCGGTTCATGCTTTTCCGAGGTGAGGGGAGATGCTCGCGCCGTGGAATTGCAAGACGATCTGGTTTGCGGATCTCCAGGCACATTCATGCGGGGGGCTTGAGTTATGCTGGGGGCAGCAACTACTTCCCAATGGGTGGTGTCGATGGCCTTTGAGAACGTCAGTAGCATTCTGCAAATGGGCTCGGTATTCAGCAGCTTTAAGCTATTGCTTATTGCGGCATCATCTTCTCGCCCTCAATACCGTTCGCTTTGCTTCAAACTTCTGCAACCCTTTACGAAGGATGGCGAGGTCTCTCTCCGGTACCGCTGTTACCATCGCTACCTGCGAAGTTCCGTGCGGCTCTCGGAACTGAGAAGCGACCTGTTGAGTGTTCTCGAATTGAGCGTTCGGGACACCTACCGTCTTGATCTCGGCTTTCAACCCGACCTCGTGATCGACGGCGGCGGCAACATTGGCCTGTTTACTCTTCGTGCGGCTGCTGCTGCAAATTCGACAAACGGTTCGCCTGTGAAATTTGTTGTCTGTGAGCCTCTGCCGAGAAATATCAAGCAGATCCAGAAGCATATTGACCTCAATCAAATACCGGCTGAGATTCTGCCGGTCTGTCTGGGTGGGGTTGGGCGTCAAATTCCCTTCTATTGCCGCGAGGCGATCGACAGCAGCTTCGATCCACATAAGCCATACCTCAGCACGATCGATATCCCTGTCTATACGCTCAGGGATGCTCTTGGCTCTTATCCGGCAAAGCGTATTTTGATAAAACTTGATATTGAAGGCATGGAGATTGAAGCTCTCGAAAGTTATGTGCCTGGCGAGCAGAGAGCGGTGTATATCGTTGGCGAGTTACATGGCGTAGCCGCGAATGCCTCGGTGATGAAGCGGATCTTCCATGACAATGGATGGCGGCTTGAGCTTCATGACATTGCAAATAACAATGCAACTTTCCGGGCCTGTTCTCCGGCCGCGGCGCCGCTGCTGGCATGGGCCGCCGGGGCGCAATCGACTTCGCCTGCGGAGGGCCGGGCGTGAAACTCCAAAATTCCAGAATCCGCATGAAGCTACGATGGCGGATGATGTATACCCTCCGCTACGGCGGCAAAAGCGTCGCCTTCGGTCGAGATGACGTGAGATGAGTTGTGGTGGGTTGAGATGGAGGGCTTTGGCGCCGGAGAGTATGGAGAATCCGGCAGCAGGGTCAGGCGACGAGCGACGACGTGCGTGACGCGTAGAGGAACATGGCGCTCTGGACATTGACCTGGTGGCCGGCCTGGTTGAATGCCATCCAATCGAAGCCGTATTGCTCGAGTGCCTTCGGAATCGGATAGAGATCGTCGACGAACTGCGGATGCAGTTCCATGGTGAGGTTATCGACGTGAGCCAGCCATGCGGGTTCGCTGAAGACTGCCTGCTCATGGCCTTCGATGTCCATCTTCACCAGGTTGAAGCGGTCGATGCCCTGCTCGCGCATGATGGTTTCGATGGAGACAGTCTGATCCGGGTTCTGCCGCTCGACGGAAGGGCAGGAGATGAACTTGGTGTAGCGGGGAGCGCGGGAGACCTCGCAGCCGTTGGCTTCGAGCAGGAGCCGGTAGACGGGCTCATAGACCCCGACCGGCTCAACGCCGACGGCGATCTTCGCGTCGAGGGCGAGCAGCGCCAGCAGGGAGAACATGCCGCGATTCGCGCCCAGGTCGAGCACGGCGTCGAGCGGGGTGTGCAGCCGGAGATGCTCGAGATAGCAGTCGCGCGCGTACATCTCGCGCACGTTGCCGAAGGTGGGGTTGTCGTCGTGCGCGGCGAGGAGATGGTCGATGTCGGCCAATGGCATTGCCATGCGGGTATCGCCGAAATGGACGTGCATATTGCGGCTCATGGCGGCGTCGAGCGCGGAGAGCTTCCTGGTCCGCAGGATGGCGGGACTTTGAAGCACGGTCGCCCTGGCGAGGGCGAACAGGTCGCGCCCTTCAAGGACATGTCCCAGGGCGCTGTACTCCGAGAAGAAACGGGTGATTGCGTTGTTGCGCAACGAACCGACCTCGATGGAGATATTGTGCAGTCGCAAGCAGTGTACTCTCACGACGCGCTGCCAGTGCGGCAAATATTTGCTACCGGCAGCCTGTGAATAACTAAATCTATCGGACAATAACAATTATTGTTTGATATGAGGTACACTTGCTGGGTGCAGGGTGCTTCGACCAAGACGTTTCGCGAGCTTTGTGCCGAGCACGGCATTGCCGTGACGCATCAGCGCCAGGTGTTGTACGAGGTGATGCAGGGGATGAGCGGACATCCCAGCCCGGAAGAGGTTTATGCGCGGGTGAAGAAGAAGATTCCGGCGATCTCGCTGGCGACGGTCTATAAGAACATTCATCTCTTCGTGGAGAGCGGTGTTTTTCGCAAGATGAGCATGCATCACGGCTCGGTACGCGTGGAGATGAACAGCGAGGCGCACCATCACATGGTGTGCTCCAAGTGCAAGGCAATTACCGATATAGGGGAGCAGGAGTTGGGGCTGGTGTCGAAACGCACCCGCCTGCCGGGAGGTTTTCTGGTGGAGCGGTATGCGGTGGATGTCATTGGGTTGTGTCCGAAGTGTCAATAAGTCAGGAAGCCAATTCAGCAAGTCAGTAAGCCAGAGTGAAACAACGCAAGTCAGACGGGCTGCGGCCCGAGAGATTTCGAGGTGAAGTATGGCAGACGAGCAGAAGAGCAAAGTGCTGACGACCGAGGTGGGCCGTCCGGTAGGCGACAACCAAAACTCACTAACCATGGGCCCGCGCGGGCCTATTGTGTTTGACGACTATTTGCTGTTTGAGAAGATGGCGCACTTCAACCGCGAGCGGATTCCGGAGCGCGTCGTTCATGCGAAGGGATCGGGCGCGTATGGGACTTTTACCTGTACCAACCCGGATATGAAGAAGTACACCACGGCGAAGGTCTTCGACACCGTGGGCAAGAAGACGCCGACGCTGCTGCGCTTTTCGACCGTCGGCGGAGAAAAGGGCTCGGCGGATACGGAGCGCGATCCGCGCGGATTTGCGCTGAAGTTTTATACCGAAGAGGGCAACTGGGATCTGGTGGGTAACAACACGCCGGTCTTCTTTATCCGCGACCCGCTCAAGTTCTCGGACTTTATCCATACGCAGAAGCGCGATCCGGAGACGAACCTGAAGTCGCCGACGATGATGTGGGACTTCTGGTCGTTGTCGCCGGAGAGCCTGCACCAGGTGACGATCCTGTTCAGCGACCGGGGAACGCCCAAGGGATTTCGCCACATGAACGGCTATGGCAGCCATACGTTCTCGCTGATCAATGCGAACAACGAACTGTTCTATGTGAAGTATCACTTCAAGACGAAGCAGGGGATCGACAACTTTACGGGTGAAGAGGCCGACCACATGAAGTCGGTCGACCTGGACTATTCGCAGAGAGACCTCTACGGTTCGATCGAGAAGGGCGACTTTCCGAAGTGGACGGTGCAGATTCAGGTGATGCCGGAGGCCGAGGCGGCGACGTATCATCTCAACCCGTTCGACCTGACCAAGGTGTGGCCTCATGGTGACTACCCGGTGATCGAGATTGGCGAACTGGAGCTGAACCGGAATCCGAAGAACTACTTTGCGGAGATTGAGCAGTCGGCCTTCGAGCCGCGCAATGTCGTTCCGGGGATGGGCTTTTCGCCGGACAGAATGTTGCAGGGGCGGCTGATCAGCTATCCCGACGCACACCGCTACCGGCTGGGAGTGAACTACGAGTCGCTTCCGGTGAATCAGCCGAAGTGCCCTTATGCGACCTATCACCGCGATGGAACGATGGTGTATGGAGACAACGGCGGCGGGTCGCCTAACTACGAGCCGAATAGTTTCGGCGGCCCGAAGGAAGATCGCAGTTACAAAGAGCGGCCTACGACCTATGCGGATGCGACCGTGGCGCGCTATGACCATCGCGAACTGGACGGCGACTACTACACGCAGCCGGGCAATCTGTTCCGGCTCTTGAAGCCTGATGCACAGCAGCGGTTGGTGAGTAACATCGCCGGGAGCCTGGGGCAGGTTGAGACACGGATTCAGGACTTACAGATTAATCACTTCTACAAGTGCGATCCGAAGTATGGAGAGGGCATCGCCAAGGCGATCGGCAGAAAGATCGAAGAGATTGTAAAGAAAGACGAGTTAGTAACCGCCTGAAGAAAGACGAGTTAGTAACTCCTTCGTAAGGAGTGAGTCGTTGAGGATCGGCGAGAGTTTTCGGGATTGCGGAGGAGCCGGGTGGCATTCGGCTCCTCCAGCGAAGTACTGCGTCCCGGTCTGACTGGGTGAGTGATCGCAGCTCCAGACGGAATTACCCCGCAGAGGGGAATTTAAACATCTTCCTGATTTAAACAACGCGCGCGCGAACGTGGTTTCGCGCGTGAAGGGGACAGCTATGGGAAATGCAACTGCATTTGATTGGGCGGGAGTCGTCGATTATGCAAAGAGGTCTTACACGGAGCCTCCAAAGACGCAGTACGAATTGCCGGGAGTCAATGTAGAAGATCATCTTGGGATTCCGGTAGCCTGCGTTCCGCTGTGGCATACGGTCGTGACTGCCAAACTGACGCTGCCGAAGGGTGACAAGGAGGCGTTGCAGCGGGCGCAGTCGCGGCTGAGCGCGGCGCTGGCGGAGATTGAGTCGATCTATCCGCTCAATCCCGGCGGACTTTTGACGCAGGTGGCTTATGGGCTCTCTTACTTCAAGGAATATCTGCCGGCGAAGATTACCGACAAGATGATGCCGCGGGCGCTGGACAATGGAAAGCCCGGCGACTGGGCGCTGATCGATTCGATCCGGTATCCCAAGGACCCGGAGAACCTGGTGCTGGAGCAGAACGACATCTCGTTCCACTTCAAGAGCGACTATAACGAGCACATCAACGATGTGATCCGCGCGATGTTCCAGCCGGGAGCGCATCTGCTGAACGGCATTCCGTGCGAGTGCTTTTATGTGGGCGACCTGTTCACCGTGACGTCGATCCGGCGCGGATTTGCCGGGCGGGGGATGCCGCACAAGATCGCAAAGCGGCTGGGGATTCCGGGTGCCGATAAGATTCCGGCGGGAGCGATGCTGTTCATGGGCTTCACGTCGAGTCACGTTCATGGGCTGGCCGAGGGGCCATTGCCGAGCTTCGAGACGATTCCGGGCTATACCGACCAGACGCCGGAGAGCTACTTTGCCAACGGGACGATGATGCATCTCTCTCATATTCAGATCGATCTGGAGGGATGGTATGGGATGAATCACAAGTCGCGCCTGCATCACATGTTTCATCCGCGCCGGACGGAAGGGGAGGATGTGCTGTCGCCTTCGCAGGCCCCGGAGACGAGCACCTTCAAGGAAGAACTGGAAGAGGATGCGAAGAAGCATGGGGTCGTAGGCCACAACGCGCAGATGCAGTTTCTCTCGCGGCTGAACGAAGACACCACAACCGCGTACGGAGACAAGTTGCCCAAGGGGACGGTGATCTTTCTGCGGCAGGACTTCGACACGGTCGAGCATCCGTTCGAGTTCAACTCCGAGGGGTCGGTGAGCCCGACGCCGATGCCGGGAGTTCACTTCATCGGGTTTGCGCCGTCGGCACAGCTCTTTGAAAAGATCCGGCTGGAGATGGATGGCGTGGAGTTGCAGAAGAGGAACAAGCTGACGGACGAGAACATGGGCTTCACCAAGTTCCTGGTGACGACGCATCGGCAGAACTATCTGGAGCCGTCGCGCAAGCATCGTTCGTTTCCGCTGGCGGAGCTGCTGTAAGGGGTCTTTGAAGGTTCCCTCAGCGGCTAAAGCCGCATTGTGAGCCCCTCAATTACGGCACGGCTGAAGCCGTGCCCTTAACCGAGTCTGACTGCACAGAGTTTGCAAGTGACTGCGTGAGCTCCGCTCCGTTTGGTTGGAGCGGAGCTCGCGCGAAACCTGAACTGTTACTGAAAGGGAGTTACGTTTTAAATGCTACAAATTGGCGAGAAGTTTCCTGACTATAGCGTTACTGCAACCATCTCCACCGACAGGGATGAAGCGAAGGCGTTTACCACGATTACGGAGGCATCCTATCCGGGCAAGTGGAAGCTGTACTTTTTCTGGCCGAAGGACTTCACGTTTGTGTGCCCGACCGAGATTGCGGCCTTCGGCAAATTGAACAGTGAGTTTGCCGACCGCGACTGCCAGATTCTCGGAGGCAGCACGGACAACGAGTACGTCCATGCGGCGTGGCGGACGCATCATGCGGACCTGAAGGATCTGACGTATCCGATGCTGTCGGACATTCGCCGCGACCTTTGCGGCCAACTCGGCATTCTGGACGAGCAGGCGGGCGTGGCGCAGCGGGCGACGTTTCTCGTCGATCCGGAGAACGTGATTCGGTTTATCTATGTGACGGATCTGTCGGTGGGCCGCAATCCGCAGGAGGTGCTGCGGGTGCTCGACGCGTTGCAGACGGACGAGCTTTGCCCGTGCAACTGGCAGAAGGGCGAGGCGACACTGGCGTAGTTTGGTTCAACGGGAGGCGCGGTGCCGGTGCAGCCGCGCCTTTTTCTTTACAATGAAGTTCCTAAGAGCCTGATTGAGCGGCTGTCCCTGGGGTGATTCGGATGGAAAGAGGCAAGGGCGAGATACAGGGGTCTCTCCACTGCGGCGGCAAAAGCGCCGCCTTCGGTCGAGATGACGTGGGCTTTGTGGCGTTTTCCTCCGGATGTGGCCTTGGTGATGCGGGCAAAACGCAGATTCCCTTCGGGAATGACAAGCAAAGGAAGCTATACCTGAGAGGCAATGGCTCCAAGGTGGGTGCGGCTTTGGTTGAGATGACGTGCTTTAGAAATTGCTGGGGAAAGGATGACTCGATATGGCATTGGATGAGCTGATTGGCGGGTTACCCGCGTATGCGAAGGATTTGAGGCTGAACTATTCGTCGCTGGTGAAACAGAGCACTGATCTGACGCCGCAGCAGCTATGGGGGTCGGTGGTGGTGGCGGCGATTGCGACGCGCAATGGGGAGTTGACCACCGAGGTGATCGCGGAGGCGGAGGGGATTCTGACTCCCGGGGCGCTCGATGCGGCGAAGGCCGCGGCGGCGATCATGGGGATGAATAACATCTACTACCGGTTTCATCACCTGACGTCGAATGAAAAGTATGCGACGCTGCCGGCACGGCTGCGGATGAACGTGCTGCGCGGGCACACGGTCGAACATGTGGACTTCGAGCTGTGGTGTCTTGTGGTCAGCGCGATCAACGCCTGCGGCAAGTGCGTCGACTCACACGAGAAGGTGCTGCGGGAGAAGGGCGCTACCGAGGAGTTGATTAATGCGGCAGTGCGGGTGGCTTCGGTGATCCATGCGATTGGGGTGGTGCTGGATTCGGAGCGGGCCTCGCCTACGGCGGCGGAGTAAAGCGGTTTTTGGGGAGAGGGTGTCTCCGGCGGTTGTTGCAAGGGCATTCGCATGGTTGCCGGGATTGGGCGAGATACAGGGGTCTCTCCGCTTCGGCCCTGCGGACCTCCGGTCGAGATGACGTACTTTTAGGGCGGGCGCGGCCCGGTCGAGATGCGTGCTTTTAGGGCGCGTGCGGCCCGATCGAGATGACGTGTTTTTAGGGCGGGCGCGGCCCGGTCGAGATGCGTGCTTCTTAACTTCTGGAATGGCCGCTTGCTTTTTTATTTGGCGGAGGGTTCGGGAGCGGGCTTGAGGCCGGGGTTCCATTGCGGCTTCCATGTGGTGTTGGCCAGCCAGCGGATCGGCGCGACCATGGAGGCGATGGCGTTGGTCATGTGGGTGAAGTCGATGGTGCGGAGTTCGTCGCTGGGCTGGTGGTAGTCCTTGTGCAGGCCGAAGCTGGAGACGGTGTGGGCGATGATACCTTGTTGGGCGAGGGCGTAGTTGTCGGAGCGCTGGAAGAATTTTTCTTTGGGGTGGGGATCGGCGACGAGGTGAGCGCCATGCTTTGCCAGCTCGGGGCCGAGGCTGGAGCGCTCGAAGCCGGTGAGCCAGAGGGTTCCGGCGGGGACGGCGGGATCGGGGCGGCCGATCATCTCAAACTCGAGGTTGGCGACGATGTCGGGGAGCGGGACGGGCGGGTGCGCGAGGAAGGCCTGGTTGCCGTAACCTCCGATCTCTTCGGAGCCGAAGAGGGCGAAGACGACGGTGCGGCGGGGACGGTGGCCGGCGGCGAGCAGATGAGCGAGGGCGAGGACGGCGGTGGTTCCGGAGGCGTCGTCGTCGGCGCCGTTGTAGATGGTGTCGCCGTCGACGGCGGGGCCGATGCCGAGGTGGTCGAGGTGGGCGGTGAGCAGAATGACTTCATTGGGCCGCGTCGTGCCGCGCAGGATGGCGATGGCGTTCCAGGTCTCGGTACGAGGGGTGTCCTCGAATTTGGAGAGGTGCTGCTGGAGATGCTGGGGCAGAGGGACGGGGAGAGCTGCCTTTTGCAGAAAAGTTCCGTTGTCGCCGCCGGGTTCGAGGCCAAGGGCTTCGAACTGGGAGGCGGCGAAGAGGGCGGCGATGTGCTCGTCGCGGGTGGCGGAGCCGCGGCCGTGGAGCGCGTCGTCGGCGAGGAAGGCCATGTCGGCGTGGACCTCGCGCTGAAGCGGCGATGATGATGCCGTTTGCGCCGGGGGCGAGTCCAACGACTGGACCTGAGACGAGATCTGGCCATAGGTGACAACGCCCGAGAGAAGCAGGCAGGCGAGCGTTGCCGCGCCGCGTTTGAGGGAAGGCATGGCGCAGATTATAGAAGAGCGGCGAACGATTAATTTTGAGAAGAGCGCGGTGGCTGAGAAGATAACGGCGAGGGCTTCGATGAGCAAGAGATGGGCTGCGGGCGTGCAGCAACTGGCCTGGATGGCCTTCGCGGTCGCGGCGATGGCGCTGACGGGATGCGACGGATTTTTTGTCCCGAATGTTCCGGTCCCGCCGGTGACGACGGGGAATTATGTCTACGTGGCGAACACGGTTACGAATTCGGTGAGCGGGTACGCCGTGGCGACGGGAACGACGGGAACGGCGACATTGACCGCTGTTCCCGGCTCGCCGGTGTCGCTGCAATACACGCCGGTGGCGATGGCGATCTCGCGGAGCAACAAGTTTTTGTACGTGTCATCGGTGGGGAGCATCAACGTCTACAGTATCGGGTCGAACGGATCGCTGACGGCGACCAATGGGACGGGAGTGACGGCCATCAACGTGACTTCGATGGATGTGTCGCCGGATGGGCAGTGGCTGCTGTCGCTGGGTGGGACCAGCGTGCTGGCGCAGATCAACGTCTACCAGATCAACGCTTCGACCGGAGCGCTGACGCTGACGAACACCGGGCAGACGTCGGTTGCCAATGCCGTGATCGTGCCGCGGATGCTGCGCATCTCGCCGAGCGGGACGCTGGTGTTTGCCGCGCTGGGCACAGGCGGCGACGTGGTGTTCAACTTCGACACCACGACGGGCACGCTGTTCAACAGCCAGAACCTGGCGGTGAGCGCGACGACGAGCGATAACGGCCTGGCGGTCGACAATGCCACGGCGAATCTGTACATCGCGCGCAGCGGCACGGGCGGCGGGGTACGGGTGTTCAGGATCGGAACCGGCGGGTCGCTGAGCGAGATTGCGCGGTCGCCGTTTGCCTCCGGCGGGCAGGCCTACACCGTGGTGCTGGACAGCACGGGAAAGTACGCTTATGCGGCAAACCGGGCGAATTCGACAATCTACGGCTATGCGGTGGGTACGGGCGGCGGCCTGACGGCGCTGGACGGTTCGCCGTACGGGAGCGGGTTGCAGGTGTCTTCGCTCGACATCGACAACACCGGAGCGTATCTGTTGGCGGCGGCGTCCGGCGGGAAGCCCGATCTGTCGATGTACAGCTTCGACACGACGACGCCGGGAATGCTGATTCCGGCGGCCAGCGTCACCATGGGCACCGATCCGGCGGGTTCTATGTTTGTGGTCGCGATGCATTCCGGGCAGTAACTCATCTTGTTCGGGCTGGGGAATGTCCTCGCTTGGCGAACAACGGCACATGGGATTCGGGGCATCGGCCAGTAGTATGGGTATAGAAGTTTTTGAGGGTTTTCGGGCTATTTTTTCTTCTTTCTGCCAATCCGCTCGACGAAGAAATGTGATTTGGCTTGCTGCGTTCGCGGCGATGTCGGTGTGTCTTCTGGCCAGCGTGACCGGATGCTCGCGGCTTCGGCCTAAGCCTCCCAAGGAGTATGTCTACGTCACGGCGAAGAAGACGTATCTGCGCGACCGCGTGGCCGCGGTGTCGAACCGGACAGCGACGGTGGAGAACGGCGACAGGCTGCTGGTGCTCGACCATGGCCGGCGATTTCTGAAGGTGCAGACGGAGAAGGGCGAACTGGGCTGGATCAACGAGAAGATGGTGGCGGACCAGGCGCTCTTCGACAAGTTCGCCGGGCTGACCAAAGAGCATGAGAAGGATCCGACGGTGGCCACGGGGGTGGTGCGCGACGATGTTTATATGCACATCAGCCCGGGGCGGAATGCCGACCGGCTCTTTCGGCTGGGGGAGGGCGAGAAGCTCCAGTTGCTGAAGCGGGCCACGCTGCCCAAGCCGGTGCCGGCAGGGCTGCGGGCGGTAGCGCCAACAGCGCCGTCTGCCGATGGCAAGACGGCTGCGCCTCCTCCGCCTCCTCCGATGGACGACTGGTGGCTGGTGCGCGACTCCAAGGGAAACGCCGGGTGGCTGTACGGGCGACTGATGGACGTTGACGTTCCCGAGGCGCTGGTCCGGTACTCGGAAGGGCAGCGGGTCGTCGGCGCTTACATGCTGACCAAGGTGTACGACGCCGAGGCTCCGGGCGACGACAAGAACGTGCCGGAATATGTGACCGTGACCAGCCCCTATAAGTCGGGCCTGACCTATGACTTCGACCAGGTGCGCACCTTTATCTGGAACGTGAAGAGGCACCGGTACGAGACGGCTTACCGCGACCGGAACATTGAGGGCTATCTGCCGCTCGAGGTCAAGATGGCGAGCGATCCCTATGGGAAGGCTCCGACCTCGATGGCTGCGGCTCCGACGTTCAGTTACCGGGTGTTGGCGGATGATGCTGCGCCGGTGGTTCCCGATCCGGTGACGGGAGCGGTGGTTCCAGGCAAGACGGTGCTGAAGACATATCGGCTGGAGGGGAATCTGGTGCGGCGCGTGCTGCCGCCGGACGCGACAGCCCCGGGCGAAGCGCATCCGCAGCCTGTGAAAGAGAAGAAGAAGGCTGTGGCGAGACGCGGGCGCGGGCGGAGGCGGTAAGGTGCTTGTTTGCTTGGGGGAGATTGAAATACAGGGGTCTCTCCACTGCGCTTCGCTCCGGTCGAGATGACGTGGGTTGTGGTGGGCAGAGGGGGTGTTCTCCAGAGGGAATTTGGGGGATTCGGGAGAGACGCGGATTCCCTTCGGGAATGACAAACCGAAAGGAGGCTACCCTTGAGAGGGCTTCTTTGGGGAGTGACAAGCCAGGGAGAGCTGCGCGATGGTTGGGATGACGTGGATGAGGTTGAGAGCGGTTCTGAAAAACCTGTAGGATTCATTTGCATCGGGGGCACGAATGACTCTTCACCTGACTGAAATCGGCCTGCGCCTGTTGACGGCGACGGTGCTGGCAAGCCTCGTCGGCCTGGACCGGGAGCGTCAGAGAAGCTCGGCGGGTCTGCGGACTCATGCGCTGGTGGGGATGTCATCGTGCCTGTTCATGATTGTGTCCGCGTTCGGCTTCGCGGATGTGCTGGGTACGCCCAGCGTGGGGCTGGACCCTTCGCGCATCGCGGCGCAGGTGGTGACCGGCGTGGGCTTTCTGGGCGCGGGAACGATTATTGCCCATGGCAGCCTGATCCGCGGGTTGACGACGGCGGCGAGCGTATGGACGGTGGCGGCGATCGGGCTGGCGGTTGGCGGCGGCATGTACCGGGCGGCGATCATCGCCACGGTGCTGGCGCTGATGATGCTGCTGGTGATGCGGCCGATTGAACGGCGGCTGCAGCGGCGATGGCATGGCAAGACGATCACCGCGGTCTTCGATCCCAAGCTGGCGACCCCGGAGAAGATTCTGGGCACGCTGCGCGAGATGAACCTGCACATCGGCGCTTTGAGTCTGGAGAGGATGCCGGGGGGCACCAGGGACAGGCTCGAGATCTCGCTGGGAGAGAACGGAGAGACGGTGATGCAGAATGCGCTTCAGGCGGTGGCGCGGCTGGAGGGGATTCACAGTACCACGACGGATTAGGTTCCCGAAGCCGCTCCCAGCCGCTAAAGCGGTTCTCCCTCCGGATGGAGCCCTTGGGGATTCGGGGCGAAACGCGGATTCCCTTCGGGAATGACAAACAAAAAAGGTAAGCCTGAGAGGAAATTGCCTTTAGGCGTAGAAGGCGGCAATGGCTTCGACGACGGTCTGCTGCTCGTCTTCGCGGATCTCGGGATAGATGGGAAGGGCGAGAACTTCGGCGGCGGCGGCTTCGCTGAGGGGGAAGTCTCCGGGCTTGTAGCCGAGGCCGGCGAGGCTGGCTTGCAGGTGCAGAGGGACGGGGTAGTAGATCTCGCTGCCGATGTGGCGGTCGGCGAGATATTGGCGAAGCTGATCGCGGCGGGGCGCGCGGATGACGTACTGGTGGAAGACGGGGGTGGCGCGCGGGTCGGTGAAGGGAAGGACGATGCCTTCGCGTACGTTGGCGGCGGCGAGTCCGGCGGCGCGGAAGAGGCGGTCGTAGCGGGCGGCGTGGTCGCGGCGCTGCCGGTTCCACTGCGGCAGGTAGCGGAGCTTGACCTCGAGGACTGCCGCCTGGATGGAGTCGAGGCGGCAGTTCCAGCCGATCTCGTCGTGATAGTAGCGGCGGCGCATGCCGTGGCCGCGGAGCATGCGGGCGCGCTCGTCGAAGTCGGCGGAGAGGGTAGCGAGCATCCCGGCGTCACCGAAGGCGCTGAGGTTCTTCGTAGGGTAGAAGCTGAAGGCGGCGAGGTCGCCGAGCGCACCGGCGGGGGTGCCGTTCCAGGCGGCTCCGAAGGCTTGGGCGGCGTCTTCGATGAGGAGCAGGGGGTGGTGGCGCTGACGAAGGGCGGCAAAGGCGTCCCAGTCGGCGCACTGGCCGTAGAGGTGGACGGGGAGGACGGCCTTGACGGTCTGCCCGGCGGAAGAGGAAAGCACCTCTTCGACGGCGGTGGGCGAGAGGTTGAAGGTGAGGGGATCGATATCGGCCAGAAGGGGCTTCGCTCCCGCGCGGAGGATGCTGCTGACCGTCGCGAAGAAGCTGAAAGGAGTGGTGATAACGGCGTCCGAGGAGGAACCGCCGGCGTCGGGGCCGATGCGGGCGGCGGCGAGAGCCAGCCAGAGGGCGTCGGTGCCGCTGGCGCAGCCGACGGCATGAGGGGCAGCGCAGGCGGCTGCGGCGGCTTTTTCAAAGCCGGTGACGGCGGGGCCGAGGATGAACTGCTGCGAATCGCAGACTTTTTCGATGGCGGAGAGAATTTCCTCACGCAGGCCGGCAAACTGCCGGGAGAAATCCAGCATCGGAACAGGTTGGGAGTTTTCTGCCACGTTGTCATGGTATATCGGCGTGGCGAGAAGGGGCGGCGCCGCCATTATGGTTCGAGCTTCGTCTAAAAGAGTCAGCATGGTTGAGGCTATGACTGGCGATTTTTCGGAAGTTGATTAATTGCGGTGCATGGTCGTATCGTTTGACAATCTTGGCTCCAGTCCAGCCAGTACCTGAGGTTGGGTTCATTGCTGGAGCTTGCGCAGTATGGCGGACTTTTTACTGAAGTTAATAATTTTTAGCCAAAGGCTAAAGGAGATCGGCACCATGGAATCAAAGCCGGCACAGAACATCCAGGACACTTTTCTCAACACGGTTCGGAAAGACAAGAGCCCAATTACGATCTATCTGGTGAGCGGCGTGAAGCTGACCGGGAAGATACGATCGTTCGATAAGTACTCGGTGCTGCTGGAGAACAACAGCCAGGAGCAGTTGATCTTCAAACATGCGATCTCGACGGTGGTGAGCGGCCGGGCGGGGGCGCATCTGGAATTGCGGTCGGACTCGCGCTCGTCGGCGGGTTCGCATGCTCCCTCTTCGGCGCCGTCCTCGTCTCCGGCATCCAATGTGCCGGCCGCGTCGGCGCCTGAAACGGTAGGAGCGCAGGCCAGTCGTTGACATCGGGCCATTCTGAAATTTAGAGCGTAACCGGCTGCGCGGCGGACTTTCGCCGCCGCGCAGTCATTCCCATTAGCTTGCGGCGGAGTGCGTGCCGAACGCGGCTTGGTCGCGGTGAGGCGCATCTCCCAAAAGTGGGACATGGGGCACCCGGTGCCGATACGTCCAGGGAAGGCCCGATTAAGACTCGGGAGGATGCCCTCAGCGGCTAAAGCCGTATTGCCGGCGAGTCACTGGCGGCACGGCAGAAGCTGTGCCCTTAACAGAGCCGGACTTAATCAGAGGCTCGCTAACGGGGGACCGATACGTCCGGGGATTGAGCGCGGCCTTAACTAGCATAGGTCGCCTGAAGGGGAGCGGAGGTGTGTCCCAATCACGCGACCTATGTGACCCAGAAAATAGGGTCCTGGTGGTGTTTCAAGTCTAGTCTCCCGAGGAGAAAAGTCAAAGGCCGGCGCGAAGGAAAAGATCGTTCGGAAATCGTTACAGATGTTCGGTTATCGGAATTAGTGCCCCCTTATCCCGGTTGACACTGTTGCAAACGCTTTGCTAAAACTAAATGTATCGCATTGAACAAGTAAGCCAGACCTCCACTGCTACAGTTGGGTAAAAATGATTGTATTAATTGGCTTACGACAGGACATCTCAAGCGGCGAACGCCGACCCCATTCATGGAACTGATACTCAATCAACTCGGTGAACTTGTGCTCGGCTCCGTGCCGACCATGGTTCTATTTATTCTTCTGGTCATCGCATACGGTCTGCTGGTAAGGCGTCCTCTGGATCGCATTCTGGCGGAGCGTCGCGCACGCACGACCGGGGCAGTGGAGCAGGCGCGTGGCGCGATTGCTGCTGCCGAGGCTGAGACCTCCGCCTACGAAGAGAAGCTGCGCAACGCCCGGGCCGCTATCTTCCAGGCGCGCGAAGAGAAGCTGAAGCAGTGGAGCGCCGAGCGCGAGTCGGCCATCGCGCAGGTGCGACAGGCGACGCAGGAACGGATTCGCGCCGCCAGACTGGATATCGAGCAGAGCGCCGCCGCCGCCCGGCAGCAGATCGAGGGCATGAGCGCGGAGTTGAGTTCGCGCATTCTCGGAGCTGTCCTGCCTGCTGGAATCGCGCAGCCGGAAGAGGTTGCGCAATGAAAGCTTCCGGACCATTTGCCAGACCTTCCGCAATGAAAAAACTTCTTCCCGCGCTGATTCTGGCGGCACTTCTCTTTACTCCCGTCTTTCATGCGGTCGCGCAGCAGCAGCAGCAGCCTGCCGTGGCCCAGGCCGATGGCGGCCGCATGAGTACGCCCGAGGCGCAGTCTCCGGCGAAGAACAAACAGGAAGAGGACGAGAACGAGGCCTATCGGCATTCGGCGGCGGTTCGCGCTCTGGGCGCGAAGCTGGGCATGAATGCGGAGCAGGCGGCGACGGCCTTTACGGTCACGAACTTTATCGTGCTTGCCATCCTGGTCGGCTGGCTGCTGCTGAAGACGCTGCCGAAGGCCTTCCGCGACCGCAGCACAAGGATTCAGAAGCACCTCGTCGATGCGCGGACGGCGACCGAAGAGGCCAGTGCGCGGCTCAGCAGCGTCGAGAGCCGGTTGAGCAAACTCGACGAGCAGATCGCGGCCATGCGCACGCAGTCAGAGAAGGACACTGCGCTCGATGAGCAGCGCATCAAGGCGTCGGTCGAGGATGAGAAGCAGAAGATTCTGACGGCGGCCGAGCAGGAGATCTCCGCGGCGACGGTGCAGGCGCGGCGGCAGCTTCAGCAGTATGCCGCTGATCTGGCGATTGAGCAGGCCGCGCGCAAGCTGGTGGTTTCGGCGGAGACGGACCGGCTGCTGGTTCAGGGCTTTGCCCGTCGTTTGACGGGCGAGGACGTGAAGGGCGGCGAAAATTAATGTCTGCTCTTACGCTTCGCTACGCGCACGCCTTTGCCTCGGTTGCAGCCTCGAGCCACCTCGACACCAACGCAGCGCAGCAGCAGTTGCGCGACTTCAGTGAGACCTTTGCCGGCAGCGAGGAGCTGCGCGAGGTCCTGATGAATCCCTCGATCGGTGGAGAGCAGAAGCTGAAGGTTCTCGACGCGATTGCCGGACGCATCGGCATGCTTGCCCAGGTGCGTAATTTCCTGGCGGTGATCATGGACCACCAGCGGCTGGCGGAGCTGGATGAGATTCTCGCGGAGTACCACACCGTTGCCGATGAGCAGGCGGGCATGGCCGAGGCCGAGATAACAAGCGCGCATCTCTTGAACGACGAGGACCGTGCGGAGCTTGAGGCACAGGTAGCGAAGCTGGCCGGTGGCCGGGTTCGCGCAACCTACCGGCAGGACCCTACCCTGCTGGGCGGAGCGGTGGTGCGCATTGGGTCGACGGTCTATGACGGATCGCTGCGCGGGCAGTTTCAGCAACTGAAGCAAAGGCTTGTGAGCGCATAGGATTTCGCCGGTAACGGCGCTGATTTTGAGATTGATACGAATCGAGTAGAAGGAAGACATGGCAAAGATCAAGGCGGATGAGATAACAGAACTGCTTCGCCAGCAGATTGAGAACTACGAGCAGCGCATTCAGGTCGACGAGGTCGGCACGGTGATCTCGCTCGGCGACGGCATTGCGCGCGTGCATGGTCTCGACAAGGTCATGGCGGGCGAGTTGATCGAGTTTCCCCACGGCGTTGCCGGACTGGCGATGAACCTCGACGAGGACCAGGTGGGCGCGGTGCTGCTGGGCGACTACACCGAGATCAAGGAAGGCGACGAGGTCAAGCGCACCGGACGCATCATGTCCGTGCCGGTAGGCGAGGCGCTGATTGGCCGCGTGGTCAACGCGCTTGGCGAGCCGATTGACGACAAGGGCCCGATCAATACCGACAAGTATCTTCCCGTGGAGCGGCTGGCTCCGGGCGTGATCGACCGCCAGTCGGTGCGCGAGCCGATGGCGACCGGCATCAAGGCCATCGACACGATGATTCCCATCGGCCGCGGCCAGCGCGAACTGCTGATCGGCGACCGCCAGACGGGCAAGACCGCCATCGCACTCGACACCATCATCAACTCGGCGAAGAACAACCTGATCTGCATCTACTGCGCGGTCGGGCAGAAGCGCTCGTCGGTGGCGCAGGTGGTGCAGACGCTCGAAGAGCACGGCGCGATGGCCTACACCATCGTCGTCGCCGCGACTGCCTCCGAGCCGGCGCCGATGCAGTACCTTGCGCCGTTTGCCGCGACCGCGATGGGCGAGTACTTCCGCGACAGCGGCAAGCACGCGCTGGTGATCTACGACGACCTCTCCAAGCACGCTGCCAGCTATCGTGAAATTTCGCTGCTGCTGCGTCGTCCCCCGGGCCGCGAGGCGTATCCGGGTGACGTCTTCTATCTGCACTCCCGGCTGCTGGAGCGAAGCTCCAAGGTTTCGGACAAGCTCGGCGGCGGCTCGCTTACCGCGCTTCCCATCATCGAGACCCAGGCGGGCGATGTCTCGGCTTACATTCCGACCAACGTGATTTCGATCACCGACGGCCAGATCTTTCTTGAGACCGACCTGTTCAACTCTGGCGTTCGGCCTGCGGTCAACGTCGGCCTCTCGGTCTCGCGCGTCGGTTTTGCCGCGGCCATCAAGGCGACCAAGCAGGTGGGCGCGACGCTGAAGCTCGATCTCGCGCAGTATCGCGAGCTTGCCGCCTTCGCGCAGTTCGGTTCCGATCTGGACAAGGTGACGCAGCAGCAGTTGAGCCGCGGCCAGCGTTTGACGGAGCTGCTGAAGCAGCCGCAGTTCCAGCCGCTGACGGCGGAGAAGCAGGTGGCGATTCTGTACGCCGGCGTCAACGGCCTGCTCGACGATGTGGAAGTGAAAGATCTCCGTGCTTTTGAGGATGGCTTCTATCCTTATCTCGAATCGGCGCAGGCTTCGATCCTTACCGACATTGCGACCAAGAAGGCGCTCGACGACGATTTGAAGTCTCGGCTGACGGCGGCGATCAAGGAGTACAAGACGAACTTCCTGGCGACACTGACAGATAAGAAAGAAGCGGTCGCGGCTAAGTAAACATGGCAAACGTACTCGATTTACGGCGGCGCATCCGCAGTGTGAAGAACACGCGGCAGATCACCAAGGCCATGAAGATGGTCTCGGCGGCGAAGCTGCGCCGCGCCCAGGAGCGTGCGATGCTGGCGCGTCCCTATGCGCGGATGTTGTCCAACGTGCTGGAGTCGCTGGTGCAGCGCACCGATCTGTATAACGAAAAGACGGGCGACCTTCTGCACCCGCTGCTGCTCGAGCGCGAAGAGAAGAACGTTCTCGTCGTTGTGGTTGCGGGCGACAAGGGATTTGCCGGGGCCTTCAACTCGAACATCGTCAAGGCGGCGCAGGGATTCATCGACGCCCGGCGGGCGGCGGGCCAGACGGTGGACATCGAGCCGGTCGGGCGCAAGGCGCGGGACATGTTCCGCAAGCGCTATCCGGCGGCCAACTACGAGAAGAAGGAAGAGCGCTACGACAACGACCTGGCGACGCACTTCGAGATCCTGCGGCATCGCGCCGCTCCCATCGAAGTGGCAGGCGATCATCCGACGCTGCTGCAGAAGATCGAGATCACGGAAGTTTCGGAGATGGCCCACTCCATCATCGACCGCTATACACGGTCGGAGATCGATTCGGTCTATGTGGTCTACAACGAGTTCAAGTCAGTGATTTCGCAGCGCGTCGTGGTCGAGAAGCTGCTGCCGATCCGCAAGCTGGGCTCGCAGGAGATTACAGTCGCCGAGGTGATGAGCGAAGAGCAGCGCGACGCTGCCGCCCATGCGGCGCACACCGCTGGCATCAGCGTGAATGCGCCCGAGGAGTCGGAGTTCGAGATCGAGTCGAAGAAGTTCGGCACGGCCGAGGTCGACTACCTCTTCGGCGCTCCTCCGGACCGTCTGTTCCGCCACCTGATGCCGCGCTATGTGACCACGCAGATCTTCCATGCGCTGCTGGAGTCGGCCGCGGCCGAACATGCGGCGCGCATGACGGCGATGGATTCGGCGACCAACAATGCAGGCGATATGATCGACGCCCTCTCGCTCACCATGAACCGGGTGCGGCAGGCGGCAATTACCAAGGAAATTATCGAGATTGTAAGTGGCGCAGCTGCTCTGTAATCGAGGCAACTGCGGAAACGAAAGAGACTATGGCAGAGAACATTGGAAAAGTAATTTCGATCAGCGGCCCGGCCGTTGACGTTCAGTTCGAAGAGGCGCAGATGCCGCCGATCTTCCAGGCGCTGCGTATCGTCAGCGATGGCTTCGACGTTCCCAACCCGCTCGACGTCGTCGTCGAGGTGCAGCAGCACCTGGGCGAAGGCCGCGTGCGCTGCATCGCGATGGTCGCCACCGAGGGCATGGTTCGCGGTATGAAGGCGATCGACACCGGCGCGGGCATCACCGTTCCTGTAGGCCGCGAGACGCTGGGCCGCGTGCTCAACGTGCTGGGCGAGCCGGTCGACGAACTTGGGCCCGTCAACGCCAAGGTGCATCGGCCCATTCACCGGCAGGCTCCGGCGTTCGACGAGCAGTCGACGCAGGAAGAGATGTTCGAGACCGGCATCAAGGTCGTTGACCTGATTCTGCCCTTCCTGAAGGGCGGCAAGGTCGGCCTCTTCGGCGGTGCCGGCGTCGGCAAGACCGTCGTCATCCAGGAACTGATCAACAACGTCGCCACCAATCACGGAGGCTTCTCCGTCTTTGCCGGCGTCGGCGAGCGCACCCGCGAGGGCAACGACCTCTGGCACGAGTTTCAGGAGTCCGGCGTTATCGACCTGAAGGACTTTTCGAAGTCCAAGGCGGCGCTCATCTATGGACAGATGACCGAGCCTCCGGGGGCGCGTCTGCGCGTTGCCCTTACCGGCCTCACCGTCGCCGAGTACTTCCGCGACGAGGAGGGCGCGGACACGCTGCTGTTCATCGACAATATCTTCCGCTTTACCCAGGCGGGCTCCGAGGTCTCGACGCTGCTCGGCCGTATGCCGTCGGCGGTAGGCTATCAGCCGAACCTCGCCACCGAGATGGGCGAGCTGCAGGAACGCATCACTTCGACCAAGAAGGGCTCGATCACCTCGGTCCAGGCCGTCTATGTGCCCGCCGACGATATCACCGACCCGGCGCCGGCGACCACCTTTGCTCACCTCGATGCGACCATGCTGCTCTCGCGTCCGCTGTCGGAACTGGGCATTTACCCGGCTGTCGATCCCCTGACCTCTACGTCGCGCATTCTTTCGGCGCGCATCGTAGGGCAGGAGCACTACGATGTGGCGCAGGGCGTCAAGAAGATACTGCAGCGCTACAAGGATCTTCAGGACATCATCGCCATCCTCGGCATCGATGAACTCTCCGAAGAGGACAAGGTTACGGTTGCCCGTGCCCGCAAGGTGCAGCGCTTCCTGTCGCAACCCTTCCACGTGGCCGAGATCTTTACCGGCATCCCCGGCGCTTACGTCAAGGTCGAGGACACGGTGCGCAGCTTCAAGGAGATCATCGAAGGCAAGCACGACGATATTCCGGAACAAGCCTTCTACCTGAAGGGCGGAATCGAAGATGTGCGCGCCGCGGCAGAGAAGATGAAGCAGACCGCATAATATGGCAGAGACATCCACCAACTCGGGATTGTTGAACGTTCGCCTGGTCACTCCGGATCGCGTTCTGCTGGACGCGACGGCGGAGGCGGTCGAACTGCCGGCGATGACCGGCTATATTGAAGCCCTGTATGGTCACGCGCCGTTTCTCGGAGAGCTGGGCGCGGGCGAGGTGAGGCTGCACGGAGGCACGTCGGGCGACCAGAAGTTCTTTGTCGCCTGGGGATTTGCCGAGGTGCTGCCGGAGCGCATTACGATTCTGGCGGAGACGGCTCTTCGTCCCAGCGAG
Organism: Acidobacteriales bacterium 59-55; assembly: GCA_001897435.1. Classification (GTDB taxonomy): domain Bacteria; phylum Acidobacteriota; class Terriglobia; order Terriglobales; family Acidobacteriaceae; genus Edaphobacter. Next base: position 133,589 of record MKSV01000004.1, read on the forward strand.
ATCGACATCGCCGAAGCGCGGCAGGAACTGGAAGAGGGCGAGAGGCTCTGGCAGCAGGCAGGCGACGACGGCAATAAGTACGACGAAGCCAATGGAGTCACCCGCAGGGCAGAAGAGAAGCTGGCCTCAGCCGAGGGTAGAAGCACCTAGGGAAGGTCTGATTAAGTCTCCGAGTATTCCTTCAGCGGCTAAAGCCGCCTTGTAGACAGGTCACTGATGGCACGGCTGAAGCCGTGACCTTAACAATGTCAGAGTTTTCCGTAGCCTGTAAGAGACTTTATTTGTGCGATAAAACTGCAAGGCCCGGAGCGATCCGGGCCTTGTTTTGTGGCGTCGATGTTCGATCTTTGCGGTAGGACTTCTACGACGATTTTTTCTTCTTTTTCTCCGCCGGAGCCGGAGCTTCCGCGACGGCCTCCGCCTGCTGTCGCAGCGCATGAATGACAACGCGCAGCATCTCCTCTTCGGGAGCGGGCTTGCCCGTCCATATCTCGAACTGGCGCGCGCCCTGCTGCACGAACATCTCGACCCCGGTGATGATGGGAATGTTCTGCTGCCGTGCCAGGCGCAGGAGCGGCGTCTCCAGCGGGTTATAGACGAGATCGAAGACCAGCTTGGTATTCAGGTCTTTGGCCTCCAGAACCTGCGCGCCCTTCTGCCCGGCCATGCCGATGGGGGTGGCGTTGATGATAGCGTCGAAGGAGGTCTTTGCCAGCGCCTCTTTCTTGATGCTCTTCGAGCCTGACTGGCGAGCCAGCTTGTGCGCCGTCTCCGCGGTGCGGTTGAGGATGAAGACGTCAGCTCCCTTGTCGCGCACGCCGAAGACGGCAGCGCGAGCGGCTCCGCCGGCGCCGAGGACCAGCACCTTCGCTCCGCGCAGCGACATGCGCTTTTCGAGCGGCCCGGTGATGCCGGCGACATCGGTGTTGAAGCCGTAGAGCTTGCCGTCCTGCGCGCGGAGAACGGTGTTGCAGGCGCCGATCTTGCTGGAGAGCGGGTCCGTCTTCTCCAGATGCGACATGATCTCCTGCTTGAGCGGCATGGTGACGCTGAGACCCTGGATGGGAATCTCGTTGACAAGCTTGAGCAGGTCGGAGAGTTTGTGGGTCTGCAGCGCAAGATAGACGGCGTTGACCGTCTCGCGGCGGAAGGCCGCGTTCATCATGGCCGGAGAGAGCGAGCTGCGAATGGGGTTTCCGGCGACGCCGTAGACCTTGGTGGCGGCGTCTACCTGGTCGATGCGATAGGTGTCGATCAGGGTGCGGGCGGCGATCTGGCCGGGGCCGGTCTCCTCGCCCGTGGAAGCGGCGGCAAAGGTGAAGGCGCTACCGGCGCGCACACCCAGCACGCGGGAGATGATTCCCGCGTCGCCCATGCAGATGCCGATAATGTTGGAGTGATCCTCCATGTGCTCGATGAAGCGCATGAGGGTGACGTTGTCGGTAAGGGTCTTGGCGGTGGGAACGATCTTGTAGAAGTCGGGGTGGAAGGGCTGGATGCGATGATAGATGCCCTCGAGATCCTTGGTCGCCGAGAAATCGTGATAGCTGATAATGATGGCAGTGCCGGTGTCGCGCAGCTTCTGGAGATCGGCTTTCTTTAATGACTCGGCGGATTCAAGTTCGAGGTCGACGATATGAAAGCCGCTGCCGGCGGCCTTGATGAGTATCTCAAGCTCGGCGGCCAGGTTGCCGGTGAATTTGCCGCCGTTGGGTGCGCGTCGACAGGTTGCGATGCCGGTGGCGGCGGTGTTTTCGGCGAAGAAGTGCTTGAATTTGGACAGGGCGAGCAGAGGCTTGTCGAGATAGTCGAGGCGGAATTCGATGAAGGACGTTTCTTTTACAACGGCGTTGGCTTTTTCAAGCATTTCGGCAGGCGTAGCGCCGGTGATGGCGACGCAGACTTTACCGATTCGGGAGCGGAGGAACTGAGGGGCTACGGTGGGCACATTCACTCTCATGACTACAATCGCGGTATATTACAGGGCAATGGGGAAGGATGCAACTTTTTGTTGAAATAAAAGGGGGTTAGCCTTTTGCTTCCGGCTGGTGAATTAGACGGGGATGCAAGGGAAAGGGTATCACATGGCCGTTGGGAACAAAGGACTTAGAGCAGAGGTAGAGCGGGTGGATGCGTGGGCTTCGTACCCCTGGCTGAGGCACGGATTCAGCACGCGGCGGGGCGGCGCTTCGACGGTTTACAGCAGAGCGGGCGGTCATTCGCTGAATCTGGGCTGGACGAAGGAGGATGATCCTGACCTGGTCGCGGAGAACCGGCGAGCCTTTCTGCGAGCGGTAGAGGGCGATTCGGGCGACGAGGCGGGGCCGCGGATGGTCACCCTGATGCAGGTTCATGCGGCGCGGGTCTGGCCGATTCGGGAGGAAGACGGGGTGCGGGAGGGCAGACTTGAGAGCGCGGAGGGAAGGGCGGTGCTCGAGGGCGATGGGATGATGACCGATCTGCCGGGGGTGATGCTGGGGATACAGACGGCGGACTGCGTCCCGGTGCTGGTGGCGGATGTAGAGAGGTGGGCGGTGGCGGCGTTTCATGCGGGATGGAGAGGGACGGTGGCGCGGATCGTCGAGCATGGCATCGGGCGGATGAGGGAAGAATATGGATCGCGCCCGGAGGATCTGATCGCGGCGGTGGGGCCTTCGATCGGGGCGTGCTGCTATGCGGTGGGGGATGAGGTAAGGACGGCGTTCGGTGCGGGGTTCGGGTATGCGGAGGAGCTTTTTAGCAGCGCGGATGGGCAGATTCATCTGGACCTCTGGGAGGCGAACCGGAGGCAGTTGCTGGATGCAGGGGTGAAGGCGGAACGGATCTCGATCGTGGGGGAGTGTACTGCCTGCGCGGTTTCGGATGGGGAGAGGAAGTACTTCTCGCACCGGGCGGATCATGGCTTTGCGGGACGGATGCTGAGTGCCGTGGGAGTGGTGGGCCAGCGAGGCTGAATTGTGGGAATTAAATGAAAATCTTCTGACAACGCGATGACCGCTTCGGATTGAATCCGCATCTAATGTCGCTGCGTGAGGCAGGGTATCGCCGGAACGGTGGTGCCCGGTTAGCGCACAGGAGAATTCCAATGAACAGCTTTCATAAGGCTCAGTACGCAGGTGCGTCGGCCATTATGGGCCTGACGCTTGCCATTACGTGTTTCGGACAGCACGCTGCGGCTCAGATTACGCAGCACTACAAGCAGACAAACCTGACGTCGAATCTGGCCTCGCTGGCTCCGACGATGGATGCCAACCTGGTGAATTTATGGGGGCTGGCCCGCAGTTCGACCAGCCCATGGTGGGTCGCCGACAATGGACCCGGTCTGTCGACGCTGTACAACGCCACCGGAGCGAAGCAGGGGCTGGTGGTGACCATTCCTCCGGGTGACACGCAGGCCTCGACGGGTACGCCGACGGGCACCGTCTACAACGGAGACGGCACGGCATTTCTTCTGGCTCCGGGAAAGCCGGCCATCTTCCTGTTCGTCACGGAGGATGGAACCATCTCCGGCTGGAACCCCGGGGTGAAGGTAACCCAGGCTGTCATTATGGTGAATCAGAAGGATGCGTCGGTCTTTAAGGGCGTAACCATCGCGACGGTGCAGACCGGGAGCGGCGCGCAGACGTACCTCTATGTAGCGGACTTTCGCCAGGGCCGGGTGGAGGTGTTCGATACGAACTTCAAACCGGTGCAGATGCGGGATGACAGGGATCGTGATGACCGGGCCGACTTCGACCATGACCGTGGGAACGATCACAATGCCGGTTTCGACGATCCACGGCTTCCTCGGGGATATGCGCCGTTCAATGTGCAGAACATTGGCGGAGATATCTACGTGGCGTTTGCCAAGCAGGATAGCGCCAAGCATGACGAACTGCATGGCGCGGGGATGGGATTCGTGGATGTGTTCTCGCCCCGGGGACGTCTCCTGGGACGGCTGCAGGCGGGACCGTGGTTCAACGCACCCTGGGGCCTGGCGCTGGCTTCGAGCGACTTCGGAGCCTACAGCCATGACGTTCTGGTTGGACAGTTCGGCAGCGGGGAGGTTCTGGCCTTCGATCCGGTGACGGGCAAATTCAAAGGGAAGCTGAACGGCGTTGACAATAATCCGATCCATATCGATGGGCTTTGGGCGATTGCCTTTGGCAACGGCGCGAATGCGGGGCCGGCTACTTCGCTCTACTTCACGGCCGGGCCGGACGACGAGACAAACGGTCTGTTCGGGACCTTGACCGCAGTGGAGAATATGCAGGGGAACGATCAGTAGGGATCAGTAAGTAACCGGCGTAAACGGGCTATGCCCGGCACTTTGTCTCGCTGCCGGGCATTTGTTATGTGGATAACCAGGTGCGGATGAGCAGTTTCAGACGCAGGAGAGAGAAGTTAGCGAGAGGTTCCCGGGAGTGGTCGGGAATCTGTTGAAAAGGGGAAGAACGGACAGATGCACGGGGTTCGTTGGGGCAGGGGCGGAATTGTAGATTCTTCAACCGCGATGCGGTAGTTGGAGTTGTAATCGCTTCTGGGAGCAGGGAAGGGTTCGACGACAGGATTGGTATACTTAAAACCTGCCGCATTCTCAAACGAGCTAATTGTTGCGGCATGTTGGTCCCGGCAGGCTGCCGCGCTCGGTGAGCGGCCTTGCAGAATGGGTTTCGATGAACAACATCCTTCAGACGATTCACTCCCCCGCAGACATCAAAAAGCTTACTATTCCCCAACTTACACAACTGGCGGAAGAGATTCGCGAGCGGCTGATCGTCGGCGTTTCAAAGACGGGCGGACACATTGGGCCGAACCTGGGCGTGGTGGAACTGACGCTGGCGATGCACTATGTCTTCGACACGCCGAAGGACAGCTTCGTCTTCGACGTGAGCCATCAGGCGTATGTGCACAAGCTGTTGACCGGGCGGCAGGAGCAGTTTCATACGATTCGCCAGCCGGGCGGGCTGAACGGCTTCATGCTGCGGACGGAGAGTAAACATGACTGCTACGGCGCGGGCCATGCCGGGACGTCGCTGAGTGCGGCACTGGGAATGGCGGTGGCACGGGATATGTCCGGCGGCAGCGAGCATATCGTTGCATTGGCGGGAGACGCGGCGTTTACCAACGGCATCTCGTTTGAGGCTCTGAACAATATCGCGGCGCAGACCAAGCGGCTGATTATCGTGCTGAATGACAACGCCTGGTCGATCGACAAGAATGTCGGGGCGATTGCGGAGTACCTCCACAAGATTGTGACTAACCCGACGGTCTCGAACCTGCACGACCGGGCGGCAGGGCTGCTGGAAAAATATGGCGGCAAGACGGCTCGGCACGTGGTTCGCAAGGCGGAGGAGGCGGCCAAGGGGTTGATCGGGCCGGGCACGCTGTTCGAGGAGTTCGGGCTGAGCTACTTTGGGCCGATTGACGGGCACAATCTGCCGCTGTTGATCGAGACGTTCAAGTTCCTGAAGACGCAGAACAAGCCGGTGGTGCTGCACGCGATTACGCAGAAGGGCAGGGGATTTCAGCCGGCGCTGGAGAAGCAGAAGAAGTTTCATGGGCTGGGGCCTTTTGACGCGGAGACGGGCGAGACGAAGTCGGCAGGACAGAAGACCTATTCGGAGATCTTTGCCGAGACGCTGACCAAACTGGCGACGGCGAACGAGAAGGTCGTCGCGATTACGGCGGCGATGCCGAACGGGACGGCGCTGGACCTGTTCCGCCCGCATCATCCGAAGCGGTACTTCGACGTCGGCATCGCGGAAGAGCACGCCGTGATCTTCGCGGCGGGGATGGCGACCAAGGGGTACAAGCCCTTTTGCGCGATCTACTCGACGTTTTTACAGCGGGCCTTCGACCCGATCATCCACGATGTCTGCCTGCAGAATCTGCCGGTAGTGTTCTGCCTGGATCGCGGCGGCCTGAGCGGAGACGATGGGCCGACGCATCATGGGCTGTTCGACATCAGCTACCTGCGCGGCGTGCCCAACATCATCCACATGGTGCCGAAGGACGAGGACGAACTGGCGGACATGATGTACACGGCCATGCTGCACGATGGGCCGAGCGCGATCCGGTATCCGCGAGGGACAGGGCCGGGAGTCGCGGTGAAGGAACAGCCAGTGGCGCTGACGATCGGTAAGGCCGAAGTGGTCCAAGACGGTTCGGATGTGGCGATCTTCGGCCTGGGCGCGATGCTGCCAGAGGCAGCAAGGCTGGCGCAGATGCTGGAGCGCGAGGGCATTTCGGCGGCGGTCATCAATCCGAGATTCGCAAAGCCGATCGACAGCGAGTGCGTGGCGGAGTACGGCAAGCGATGCGGGTTGATCGTTACGTTCGAGGACCATGTGCTGGCGGGCGGCTTCGGCTCTGCTGTGCTCGAGACGCTCAACGAGCAGGAGGTGCAGGTTCCTGTGGTGCGCGTGGGCTGGCCGGATCAGTTCATCGAGCACGGCAAGGTGGATGCGCTGCGGCTGAAGTATGGCCTGACGGCCGAGGCGGCGCTCGAGAAGGCGCGGCCTTATCTCGCTGCCATGGAGAGCAGGCGGATGGCGCTGCGGTAGGTTTGCTGCGCGAGGCCGGGTATCTGCAGGGACGATTCGGCGGCGCTTTTGAGTTGCGGGGGCATTGCGGGGATTATCGATGAGCCATGAAGGAATCCGGTTTGGACGCAGGGACGAGATCGAAGCGGAGGCGGAAGAGCACTTCGATCTGACCGACGCCTCCACCAATCCGGCGAAGGTCCGGGTCAACAAGACGCTTGGCACAGGGATGGAGATCGACTGGCAGGACGGCCATAAGAGCAGTTGGAGCTTTGCGTGGCTGCGCGATGCGTGTCCGTGCGCGACCTGTCAGGCGGAGCGCGAGGCCAGCGGGCGGGCCGTGGGAGAACCGAAACCGAAGGCTGCTGCTGCGGCTCCGGCGGCGGTTGCCGCGGCTCCGGCAGAAGGACGAGTGGTGACACAGTGGCGGGCTCCGGGGCTGGCACCGCGCGCGGTTGCGGGAACGATACAGCCGGTGAAGGTGACTCAGGTGGGGCGCTATGCGGTCCGGTTCCAGTGGAGCGACGGGCATGAGGCGGGCATCTATTCGTGGACCTATCTGCGGCGCGTCTGCCAGTGTGCGGAGTGCAAGGCGACCCAGGGCGAGGCCTCGTGAGGCGGGTTCGTTGACAATTGCCGCGCTCCACCGTCAACTGAATATATCGATGCAAAACTTAGCGACGCCGTACAGGAGATGATGGTGCAGACGCTGGAGCGGCCTCGGCAGGCGGGGCACAGGGGGCATGACCGCGGTCTGCTGCTGATCGGGTTGTTCAAGCTGGCGAAGTCGATCTTGTTTTTCTGCATCGGGATGGGCGCCATCCACATGCTGCACAAGGATCTCGGGGACGTGGTGATGCGGGTGGCATCGGCGCTGAAGTTCGATCCGGAGAGCCGGTTTGTGACCCTACTGCTGGACAAGGTCGACCTGATCGACATGCACCGGCTGAAGCTGATCAGCCTGGGTACATTCTCTTATTCAGTCGTGGCGCTGACGGAGGGGGTCGGTCTGGTGCTGGAGAAGGTGTGGGCCGAGTACCTGACGCTGATCCTGACGATCTCATTTCTGCCGTGGGAGATGTATGAACTGGTGCGGCGTCCGAGCTGGTTCAGGCTGAGCCTGCTGGTAGTTAACCTCGCGGTGCTGGCTTATCTGGTGTGGCTGCTGCGGCGGAAGAAGCCTGCTGCGGTCCTGGAGCTGCCTTCCGCTTGACCTGAAGTATCGACTTTTCGCTTTTAGTTCGCCTTAGCAGAAGCTTTTTGGAGCGGCAAGTAGCGTCTTTGGCATGAACCGGCGAAGTAAACACTATATGTAGTGGTTTATTGAATCTGATACACAAATTGGTGAGTTATCCACATCCCGTTGTGGAAAATGCACTAAATTGCGCAATTTAGTGCTTTACAGCGATGAGTCACTAGGTAAGGATGGTGGAGCGGAGTGGTAAGAAGTGGTCCAAAAGGGTTGAACTTGAGTGTTGCCTGAGGGAATTTTACCCCGCTGACGTGATTTGAGAAGAGATCGGCTGGAGAGGTATCGAGGTAGATATGTTTCGCGGAAATCACCCAACACGCGTGGACGAGAAGGGCCGGTTGAAGCTGCCGGCCGAGTTCAAGCGCCGTGTGGATGAGCTGTACGGACCGCAGTTCTACATCACCAGCAAGGATGGGAAGCGCGCGGAGATCTATCCGCTGAAGGAGTGGGAAAAGATCGAGGCGAAGCTGGCCGCGATCCCTTCCATGAATCCGGCGAAGAAGAAGTTTCTGGACGTGACGAACTATTACGGCCAGGCGGCGGAGATGGACGCGCAGGGCAGGTTGCTGGTTCCGCTGTTGCTGCGGGAGACGGCGCAGGTGGCCGGCGAGGTCGTTGTGTTCGGCGTGCAGACGTTTCTGGAAGTGGTGAACCACGATCTGTTCAAAGCCGAGATGGATGCGGCCCCGATGACGGAAGCGGATCAGGTGGCGCTGTCGGAGTTTGGATTGTAAGCAGGGAACGGGTTTTGGCTTGACGCCCCTCAGGGGGAGCACAGAAGGCGGAAGAGATGAGTAGACCGCAACATGTGCCGGTTCTTTTAGAAGAAGCTTTGGAGTATTTGAAGGTGCGGCCCGGCGGCGTTTATGTAGACGCGACGCTGGGGCTGGCCGGTCACTCTTCCGAGATTGCGAAGAGGCTGGGCGCGAAGGGCAGGCTGATCTGCTTCGATCGCGACCCGGAGGCGATGGCGGCAGCCAGGGCGAGGCTTGAAGAAGTGAGAGCCGAGATTGGCAGCGAGATGCCGGAGGTGGTCTTTGAGCCGACGGCGTTCTCGGAGGCGTCAGGCCTGATCGAGCCGGGAAGTCTGGATGGCCTGCTTGCCGATTTCGGCGTCAGCAGCCTGCAACTGGACGAGGCGCACCGTGGATTTAGTTTTCGGACCGACGGCCCGCTGGATATGCGTATGGACACGCGCAGCGGAGAGACGGCCGAGCAAGTGGTAAATCAGGAAGACGAAAACGAGCTCGCCGACCTGATTTACGAATTCGGAGAGGAAAGGAGGTCGCGGAGAATCGCCAGAGCCATTGTGAGGGCCCGGCCGATTACAACGACGGCGGAGTTAGCCAGAGTGGTATCGGCCGCGGCCCCATCAATGAAAGGCGACAAGATTCACCCCGCTACACGGACCTTTCAGGCGCTTCGGATTCGAGTGAACGATGAGCTGGAAGAGATCAGGACGCTGCTCAAGAGCGCGCCGTCTCTGCTGAAGCCGGGAGGAAGGCTGGTTCTGATCAGCTTCCACTCGCTGGAGGACAGGCTGGTAAAGGATGAGTTCCGTGAGGCCGGCCGGAACAAGGTTTATGAGGTTTTGACGAAGAAGCCGGTGGTAGCCGGCGAGCAGGAAGAGACGAGAAATCCGCGGTCGAGAAGCGCAAAGCTGCGGGCGGCAGAGAAGGTTTAGTACAGGTTTGGTTACATATCTAGAGAAGCTGTTGATATGTAACAACAAGTGATCGGGCCGGGGTTGTCCCACCTTCTTTCAGGCGAAAGACAACTCGAAACAAAAAGTCCCTTCTTCCAAATAGCGATCCCGGCCCGGTTCGTATTTCTGGAAGAGAGCGGCAAAGATTTCGTTCGGGCAGAAAGACCCGGACAGGCGAAGAGCACACGAGGTGCGCGATGGCAGCAACGGTGATGGCAGGACAGCAGATGAAATTGATGGGCTCGCGGCGGCGGTTGCAGGGCCGCGCGGCGACGCTGGCGGAGCGCAACCGTGAGTTGTATGAGGCGCAGCGCCGTGCGCGCCGTGGACCGACACCCGAGGTCTTCTTTACCAAGCACATCGACAACAGCCGCATTGTGAAGGCCGACGACCCGGAGCGGCGGCGCGAGATGCGCAGCTTCTCGGCGGTGATGAGCGTTCTGTTTGTGCTGGTGATGGTGTATGTGTGGCAGCACTTTTCGGCGATCGAGATGGGGTACAACATCGAGGCGCAGAAGGTCCAGGTGGAGCACCTGAGCGAGCAGAATCGGCAGCTTCGGCTGAGCGAGGCCGAACTGACCGACCCGGAGCGGATTGACGTAATGGCCAGGCAGCTTGGACTGGGCGCACCGCAGCCGGGACAGGTGGTGCGGCCGGACGGAAGCGATGTCAACGCTAACGACGCGGTGCTGGCGCAGGCGCATGTTCCGAAGTTCGTGGGACAGTAAGACTGGGACAGTAGGATAGGCAACAGGGATCAGGAAGCGCTGCTGATCGGGAGCTGACAGAAGCATGAAGCAGGCGCCACGACAGACATTGACGGCTCCGATACGGAGAATCCGTTTTGTCCATGTGGCGTCCTTTTTCTGTTTCTGGGTGGTAATGATCGTAGGACGGCTGGGCTGGGTGCAGGTGGTGCGGCACGGCGAGTTTGTGCGGCGCGCGGCGCAGCAGCAGCAGCGGACCTTCGAGGTGGCTCCGCGGCGGGGAATGCTGTACGACCGCAATCTGCGGGAACTGGCGATGACGGTGCTGGTGGACAGCGTGTACGCTGTGCCATCGGAGCTTGGCGACAACCGGGCGAATGCGGCGGAGCTGCTGGCGGAGGTTGTGCATCAGCCGGATGACAGCTATACGTCGGAGAAGAGGATCCTGGCGCGGTTCAAGGCGTCGCGGAACTTTGCCTGGGTGGCGAGAAAGCTCGACCGCGAGACGGCGGAACGGGTGCGCGAACTGAATCTGAAGGGCGTTTATTTTCAGAAGGAGTTCAAACGGTTTTACCCGAACAACGATCTGGCCGCGCAGGTGCTGGGTTACGTCGGCATCGACGACAAGGGGCTGGGCGGGCTGGAGCTGGAGTTCGACGACGATATGCACGGGACGCCGGGTCACATGCTGACGGCTCTCGACGCCAAGCGGCATGTGCTGGGCAGCCAGGAGAGCCAGCCGCTGCCGGGCGAGAACCTGATCCTGACGGTCGACGCCAATATCCAGTACATGGCGGAGCGGGCGCTGGACGCGCAGATGGAGAAGGTGAAGGCGCTGCATGGAACGATTGTGGTGCAGGACCCGCATACGGGACAGATTCTTGCGTTGGCGATCTCTCCGCGATTTAATCCGAACGATCCGCGGCACATGAAGCCGGGCGCGCTACAGGATCTGGCGGTGAGCAATATCTATGAGCCGGGATCGACGTTCAAGCTGGTGACGTATTCTGCCGCAATCGATGCGGCGGGGGTGCAGCCGGACGATCTGGTCGATTGCCAGGGAGGAGCAATTACGCTCTTCGGGCGGACAATTCACGATGACATCTCGGACCGCGGCATGGGCGTGGTGACGGTGCAGCGGGCACTGGAGAAATCGAGCGACGTGGCCGCGGTGAAGCTGGCGTTGAAGCTGGGACCGGACAAGTTTTACAAGTACATCAAGGCCTATGGCTTTGGCGACCGCACCGGGATCGAGTTGCCCAGCGAGACGCGCGGTCTGCTGCGGCCGCCGAGCCGATGGGGCGCGACCAGTATCGGGTCGCTGGCCATCGGGCAGGAGATTGGCGTAACGCCGATTCAGCTGGTCACCATGGTGAGCACGATCGCCAATGGCGGAACGTATCTGCCGCCGCACATTTTGTTGAATTCAACGAATGAGATGAAGGGCGATCCGCGATTGAAGCCGGTAGCGTTCCGGCCGGAGAGCCAAGTGCCCGATCCGCTGCCGGACGGGGCGCACCGCGTGATCTCGACGCTGACCTCGGCGAAGATGCGGAAGATGATGCAGGGGATCGTGCTCAATGGATCGGGCAAAGCGGCTGCGCTCAACGGCTACAGCTCGGCCGGCAAGACCGGGACGGCGCAGAAGATCGATCCGGAGACGCACACGTACTCGCATACAAAGCTAGTGGCGAGCTTTGCGGGATTTGCGCCGGTGAACAATCCGGCCATCTCGGTGACGGTCGTGATTGACAACCCGACGGCCGGGCCGAGCAAGTATGGCGCGGCGGTGAGCGCTCCGGTCTTTGCCGAGGTGGCGCAGCAGGTGCTCGAATATCTCGGGGTGCCGCACGACCAGCCGCTGAAGGAAAAGAAGACGGCCCCGATCTTGACGGCGAAAGATCTTGCCGACGATAACCCGGGGGACAGCACTGCCGACCTGACGGCGATGTTCGACGACGCGAACAACCTGCCGGCGGACGATCCCTTGCGGAATCCGAATGCCGCTGCGACGGCGCAGGCGGTGGCGGCGGAGAAGGGTTCGACGATCGCGACGGTGACGGCGACGGGGACGAAGGCAGGAGAGAGCGGGAGATCACGAGGGATCGCCGATCTACTGCCGGCGAAGGTGCTGTCGGCGTTCAAGGCCAGCGGAGGGATGAGTTCGACGATGCCCGATGAGGAGGACAAAGGAGCGTCGGGGCTCGGGCCGGCAAAGACCGATCCGGCGGCGCCGTTCAAGGGCGGCCACGATGTCCTGGTGGATGCGGGCAAGCGGGTAGCGGTGCCTGTCTTTGATGGGGCGGGGTTGCGGAGAGCGGTGGAAAAAGCGGACGCGGCAGGGCTGAGGCTGAAGCCGGTGGGCAGCGGGCTGGCCCGCGAGCAGGTTCCGGCAGCGGGCACGATGGTACCGCTCGGGACGGAGATCGTGGTCCGGTTTACGCGATAGCGTGGGCGGGAAAGGCCGGGGGCGGAGCTGGAAGCAGCAGCTAGAATCAATTGATATGCGGTGGATGGATGTCTTGGCGGATATAGGGGCGGTGGAGAGCGCAGCCGCGCCGGTCGAGGTGACCGGCGTTGCGTATGACTCGCGCAGGGTAGGCCCGGGGGACGCTTTCGTCGCAATGCGGGGTGGGGCTGCCGATGGCAACAACTATATAGAGGCAGCGATTACGCAGGGCGCGGCTGCGGTGGTGACGGATTCGCGGGAGGCATATGAGAGGCTTCGCAGGGATCATGCAGCCGTCGGCGCTGCGCTGGTGGAGCATGGACGGCGGGCGTTGGCGGAGGCGAGCGCGGCGGTGATGGGGCATCCCGAGCGGCGGCTGGCGCTCAGCGCAGTGACGGGAACGAATGGGAAGACGACGACGGCGTTTCTGCTGGAGGCGATGCTCAGAAGCGTCGGGCGGACGTGCGTGCTGATGGGAACGATTGAGACGCATGTGGGCGGAGAGGTGAAGGCGTCTCCGCATACGACGCCAGAGTCGCGGGATGTGCTCGCTGTCTTTGCCGATGGCGTGAAGGCGGGAGCGACAGAGGCGGTGATGGAGATGTCGTCTCATGCGCTTGAGCAGGAGCGGGTTTGGGGACTGCCGGTGGATGTGGCGATCTTTACGAATCTGACGCAGGACCATCTGGACTATCACGGGACGATGGAGAACTATTTTGCGGCGAAGCGGCGGCTGTTTGAAGGAGTGGGTGCGCCGCCGCCGCGAGTTGCCGTGGTGAATTCGGACGATGCTTATAGTGAGCGGCTGATCGAGGGTGCGGAGCGGTCGCGGGTCATTCGTTATGGGTTGGAGGGACGGGGAGATTTTCGTGCTGAAGAGGTGCGAATGCCGGCGGGGGAGACGCGGTTCCGGATGGTGACTCCGGCGGGGACGGTTGAGGTGAGGTCTCCGCTGAGCGGGAGAGTAAACGTTTATAACCTTCTGGCGGCGAGCGCGGCGGCCTGGGCTCGGGGGCTGTCGATCGACGAGATTGCCGCGGGGGCGGCTGCGGGGGCACAGGTTCCGGGGCGGTTTGAGGTGGTGCCTTCGAGCAGCGGGATTACGGTGGTGGTGGACTATGCGCATACCGACGATGCTCTGCGGAATCTGATTGCGCTGGGGCGGGAGTTGGTGAAGGAACGGGGCGGGCGCGTGATTACGCTGTTCGGCTGCGGCGGTGATCGCGATCGGACGAAGCGACCGCGGATGGGACGGGCGGCGGGCGAGGGTAGCGATCTGGTGGTCCTGACCAGCGACAATCCCCGGAGCGAAGAGCCGATGGAGATTATTGGCGAGGCGCTGGCAGGGGTGCGTGCGACCGGGACAAACTGCATCGTAGAAGAAGATCGGGCGGGAGCGATCGCGATTGCGATTCGTTCGGCAAAGGCGGGAGATATTGTGCTGCTGGCAGGCAAGGGGCATGAGAAGGTACAGATTCTGCGGGATGGGACGGTGCCGTTTGACGATGTGGCGGTGGCTGCCGGAGTTTTGAAGGAGATTGGATGAAGCTGACGCTGGGGCAGGTTGCGGATTGGATTCACGCGGATGGGGAGTTCGATACTGCGCTGGAGGCGGTGGGGTACTCGATTGACTCGCGCACGGTGGGCTCGGGGGAGTTGTTCTTTGCCGTGAAGGGCGAGCGGCTGGACGGGCATGAGTATGTCCACGCGGCGCTGGCCGACGGCGCTGTCGCGGCGGTGGTGAGCAATGGGTGGGTGGTGCCGGCGGAGGTGGATGAGGCCAGGCTGCTGCGCGTGGCCGACTGCGAGGACTGCGTGCTGCTGGCCTTGCAGAGGCTGGCCCGTGCCGTGCGCAGGGAGTGGGGCGGGCGGGTGATTGGAGTGACCGGATCTGCCGGCAAGACGACCACGAAGGAGGCCGTGGCACAGGTGCTGGGAGCGCGGTTTAGGGTGTTGAAGTCGCAGGGGAACTTGAACAACGGGTTTGGATTGCCGTTGCAGTTGCTGAAGCTGGAGCCGGAGCACGAGGTCGCGGTGATCGAGATGGGCATGAATCATGCCGGGGAGATCGCTGCGCTGGCGAAGATTGCGGAGCCGGACTGGGCGGTGGTTTCGAATGTAGGCCCGGTGCATCTGGAGTTTTTCGCGGATGGCATCGCCGGGATTGCGCGGGCGAAGTATGAGTTGGTCGAGGCGCTGCCTGCGGATGGGGTGGCGGTGCTGAACTTCGACGACAATTATGTGGCGTCGTTTGGCCGCGGAATGGGCGAGCGCGCGGTCTTCTATGGGCTGGGCGAAGGGGCCGAGGTGCGGGCTGTGCATGTGGTCGAGGCGGGTGCGGAAGGCGTGGTCTTTACCGTCGAGGCGCAGGGAGAGCGAGCCAGCGTGCAGTTGCGGATGTTGGGGCGACACAACGTTTCAAATGCCCTGGCGGCGATTGCGGTGGGGCTGCGCAGTGGGATGTCGCTGGAAGAGTGCGCGGCGGCGGTGGGGGAGATGCGGGCCGGGGATAAGCGCGGCGAGGTGATCGCGTGGCGGGGCGCGGCGATTATCAACGATTGCTACAACTCTAATCCTCGGGCGCTGGATGCGATGGTGGATGCGCTGATGGCGATGCCGGGAGAGCGGCATATCGTGGTGGCGGGCGAGATGCTGGAACTGGGGCCGGAGGGGGAGGCGCTGCATGCGGCCCGCGGGAGGCGAATGGCTGAGCGCGGGGTGACGGCGTTGGTGGGGGTTCGCGGTCTGGCGAAGGCGATGGTCGAGGCGGCGCAGGTGGCTGGGGTGGAGTCGACGTTTGTGGCCGATGCAGAGATGGCTGGAGAGTGGCTGCAGGCGAATCTCCGGGCTGGAGATGCTGTGCTGCTTAAGGCTTCACGCGGGGTGCGGCTGGAGCGAGCGTTGACGGGGATGATCTCGTAGGCCATTTTTCGATGGGATGCGCTTTGGTTCGCGGACGAAAATGACGGGCTGTGGGTGGGCGAACGCCTGTTAAGATAGCGGTGTGCCGGTGGCTGGAGGTCAAGGCCGCCGATCCCGAATCGTACATTGAAGGCGGAGACGTTTTGCTCTATTGGCTGCTGTACCAGAAGTTGTTTCCTTACTTCCGGCTGTTTCGCATCTTCCGGTACATCACGTTCCGCACGGTGTTCGCGAGCCTGACGGCGCTGCTGATCGGCCTTCTAATCGGGCCGTATGTGATCGAGAAGCTGCGCGAGTTCCAGATTGGCCAGTACATCCGCGAAGAGGGGCCGGAGTCGCACCAGAAGAAGAGCGGCACGCCGACGATGGGCGGGGTGCTGATCTGCATCTCGATCCTGGTGCCGACGCTGCTGTGGTCGGATCTGTCGAATCCGCTGGTGTGGCTGGTGATGCTGTCGATGCTGGCATTTGGCGCGATCGGGTTTGCGGACGACTACATCAAGGTGGTGCATCGGCGGAACCAGGGGCTGACGGCGCGGGCGAAGCTGGGACTGCAACTGCTGGTGAGCTGCGGCATAGCGCTGGCGCTGGTGTGGATGGAACTGCATGGGACCTATTCGACGCAGGTGATCGTTCCCTTCGCGAAGAACTTTCGTCCCAGCTTTATCATCGACAGCCTGTTGCAGTCGCCTCATTTATGGTGGCTGGCCTTCATTCCATTTGTGATCTTTGTGATGCTGGTGGTCTCGTTTTCGAGTAATGCGGTGAACCTGACCGATGGGCTGGATGGACTTGCAATCGGCTGCACGATCATCGCGGCGGGAGCGCTGGCGGTACTGACGTATGTGAGCGGACATGCGGTGTTCAGCGAGTATCTCGAACTGCCACGAATGCCACTGGTTGGCGAGTTGACGGTCTTTTGCGGGGCGATGGTGGGAGGGAGCATCGGCTTCCTCTGGTACAACGCGCATCCGGCGGAGGTCTTCATGGGCGATGTGGGGAGCCTGGCGCTGGGGGGCGCGATCGGGACGGTGGCGGTGGTACTCAAGCAGGAGCTGTTGCTGCCGTTTATCGGAGGGGTATTTATTCTGGAAGCAGTGAGCGTGATGCTCCAGGTTGGCAGCTACAAGCTGCGCAACGGGAAGCGCATCTTCAAGATGGCTCCGCTGCACCATCACTTCGAGTTGAAGGGGTGGTCGGAGTCGAAGGTGATTGCGCGGTTCTGGATTATGGCGCTGGTGTTCGCGCTGTTTGCGCTGACGACGTTGAAGTTGAGGTAGAGGGATGCCTGTGACATCTATCCGAAAAGCGATATTCATTACAGAGATGATTTTGCTGAATATTGTTCTGTGCTTGATCTGGTGGTGGTCCATTTTGGTCAGACCCGAAGGGGTAAAGGCTCTGCTAGTGCTGTTGCCTTTTCAGATAGGACTCAATTACGGCATAGTTTTACTCTGGCGACGATACCGTTCCCAATTCTCTGGTTTGACAGTAATTTTTGTGACGGGCCTGTTATACGGCTTGTTTCAAGCACTGTACGAACGCAGCTGGTGGATGCTTTGTTTTGTGCCGATTTCGATAGGTTTGATCTGGTGGTCTATTAAGGCACATCGTCTTAGTCAGGTAAGGTAAAGAAGATTATGGAACTGAAGAATAAACGGGTACTGGTGGTGGGGTTGGGCAGGAGCGGGCTGTCGTCCGCGCTGTTTCTGCGAGCGCAGGGGGCGCAGGTGACTGTCAGCGACAGGCGCAGCGCAGAGGCGCTGGCGAAGGAGATTCCGGCGCTGCTGGATGCGGGAATTATGGTGGAGTCGGGGGGGCATGGGCTGCTGACCTTCCGGAGGCAGGATTTGATTGTGGTGTCGCCGGGGATTCCGATGGATACTCCCGAGGTGAAGCAGGCGCAGGCGTTTGGGCTGACCGTCATTGGAGCGTTGGAGTTGGGTTGCCGGTTTCTCAAGGGACGAGTCGTGGCGATTACCGGATCGAATGGAAAGACGACCACGACCACGCTGCTGGGGAAGATCTTTGAAGAGGCCGGCGGTCCTACGCTGGTGGGCGGAAACATCGGGTTGCCGGTGATCGACCTGGTGGAGAAGAGCACGGCGGAGACGGTGAGCGTGCTCGAGGTTTCGAGCTTTCAACTGGAGACGATCGAGGAGTTTCATCCGTGGATCGCGGTGGTGCTGAACATTACGCCCGACCATCTGGACCGGCATGGGAGCTTTGAGGCGTACTGGGCGGCGAAGGCCCGGATTACGGAGCGGCAGGAGACCGGGGACTTTCTGGTGCTGAACGCGGAGGACAAGCCGACGCAGATGGTGGCGACGAAGACGCGGGCGCAGATCTACTGGTTCAGCACGCGGCGGCCGGTCAAGCAGGGCGCATTCGTTCATGGCGAGAGCATCTTCTTTATTGCCAAAGAGGGCGTGAAGGCGGAGCCGGTGATGCCGGTGGCGGAGATCGGGCTCAAGGGCGCGCACAACGTGGAGAATGTGCTGGCGGCGGTATGCTCGGCGCGGCTGGCGGGGATTGGGGCGGAGACGATTCGAGCTTCGGTCGCTTCGTTCAAAGGCGTGGAGCATCGGCTGGAGTTTGTGCGCAATCTGAACGGGGTGGAGTTCTATAACGATTCGAAGGCGACCAACGTGGATGCGGCGATGAAGGCGGTGGCCTCGTTTCGCGGTGGGGTGCATTTGATTCTGGGCGGCAAGGACAAGGGCTCGCCCTACGATGTGATGGCGGCGCTGCTACGCGAGCGAGTGAAGGTTGTTTATACGATTGGTTCGGCTGCCGAAAAGATTGAGCGGGAGTTGCAGGGAGTGGTGAAGATAGTCTCAGCGGAGACCATACAGGCCGCCGTAGCCGAGGCAGCGAAGGCTGCCGTGGCCGGAGACGTGGTGCTGCTGGCACCCGCCTGCTCGAGCTTTGACCAGTTTGAGAACTATGAACACCGCGGGCAGGTCTTTCGGCAGCTCGTGAATGAATTGAGCTGAACAAATAGCGGCAACGACGGCGGGAAGCGGATGGAATGGCGAAGAGAGTAGGGGTGGACAAGTGGCTCTTCGGAGTGGTGCTGCTGCTGGTGCTGTTTGGGCTGGTTATGGTGTTTTCGGCGTCGGCGGTGATGGCGAAGTCGCAGTTCGGGTCGCCGTATTTCTTCATGATCCGGCAGTCGATCTGGGCGGGCTGCGGGATGATCGCGCTGATCATTCTGATGCGCGTCGACTATCGCCACTATAACAATCCCAAGGTGGTCTTTCCGGCGATTGCGGTAACGATGCTGCTGCTAGTGGGTGTGTTTGCCAGCCGCGACTCGCACAATACGCATCGGTGGTTCCGCTTCGGCGGGGGCCTCAGCTTTCAGCCGTCTGAACTGGCGACGCCGGTGCTGGTGCTGTTTCTGGCCTACTTTCTGCAGACGCGGATGCACAAGATGGATGACTGGCGCGGCACGGTCTTGCGCGCTGCTCTGCCGCCGCTGCTGTTTATCGGGCTGGTGCTGAAAGAACCTGACCTGGGGACGGCGATGGTGTGCGCCGCAGTGACGATCCTGATGCTCTACCTGGCCGGATTGCAGGTGCGCTATATCGGTATCGCGCTGGCCTGTTCCACGCCCGTGCTTTACTACATGCTGTTTCGGGTGCCGTGGCGGCGGGCGCGCATGTTGGCGTTCGTCAACCCCGAGGCCGATCCGCGGGGTACGGGTTTCCATATTCTGCAATCGCTGATCGCCGTGGGGACAGGTGGAATTCGCGGGCTGGGACTAATGGAGGGCAGGCAGAAGCTGTTCTACCTGCCGGAGCCGCATACGGACTTCATCTTTGCCAATATCTGCGAGGAACTGGGGCTGATTGGAGCGGTAGCCGTGGTGGCGATGTTTGTGTTTCTCGGCTATCGCGGGCTGCGGGCGGCGTTTCTGTCGACCGACCCGTTTGCGCGGTTTCTGGCTTTCGGCATTACGTCGGCGATTCTGATCCAGGCCTTCTTTAATATGAGCGTCGTGGTAGCGCTGTTGCCCACCAAAGGAATTACACTGCCCTTTATCTCGTTTGGCGGAACGTCGCTGTTTGTGACCATGGCCTGCATGGGCGTGTTGCTGAATGTGACTCGCGAGATAGACTGAGATACAGGGAGTGGGGAGCGACCAGATGAGCCTTCGGGTCTTGATCGCCGGTGGTGGAACCGGAGGGCATGTGATTCCGGCGCTTGCGATTGCGCGCGAGTTGCGGGACAGGGTGGGAGCTGAGGTTCGCTTCGTGGGGACGGCGCGCGGACTGGAGACGAGGCTGGTGCCTGAGGCAGGATTTCCGCTGGAGTTGATTCGCGCGGGACAGTTGAAGAACGTAAGCCTGGGGACGCGCCTGCAAACATTGGCGGATCTGCCGCTGGGCCTGGGCCGGTGCGTGAGCCTGTTGCGCAGTTTTCGCCCGGATGTTGTCGTCGGCGTGGGCGGATATGCGTCGGGACCGGCGATGCTGGCAGCGATTTTATTAAAGGTGCCAACGCTGGCGTTCGAGCCCAATGCCATTCCGGGGCTGGCGAATCGCCTGGTGGGCGGTCGGGTGAAGGCGGCTGCGGTGAACTTCGAGGAGTCGCGCTGCTACTTTCACGGGGCGCGCGTCACCGGGACGCCGGTGCGTCCGGAGTTCTTCGCCATTGAGAAGAAGCCGCTCGGCGGGAAGAAGCGGCTGCTGGTCTTTGGCGCGAGCCAGGGCGCTCGTGTACTCAATGAACTGATGCCGAAGATCATGGACCGGCTGCTCGATGCCTTCCCGGATCTGGAGGTAGTGCACCAGACCGGCGCGGGGCATGGGGATTCGACGCTTGAGGGCTACAAGCGTGCAGGGGTGGGCTTCGAGCGGGTGACGGTGACGCCCTATCTGGATGACATGGCGACGCAATTTGAGGCTGCCGATCTGATTCTGTGCCGCAGCGGCGCGAGCACGATGGCAGAATTGGCAGCGGCGGGCCGAGCGGCAGTTCTGGTGCCATTTCCGAAGGCCGCCGATGAACACCAGAGGAAGAATGCCGAGGCGTTTGTGGCAATAGGCGCGGCGGAGATGGTGTTGGAGTCTGAACTGAATGAAGAGAAGGTGCTGGAAGTTTTGGGGAAGCTGCTCAAAGATGATTTGCGGCGGGAAAAGATGGGAACGAGAGCGCGAAGGCTGGCGCATCCGGACGCGGTTAAAGTGATCGGAGATATGGTGCTGGAGTTGGCAGGTCACAAAGCGTGAGGGTGGCCTTAGAACGGTTCTCCTCCAGAGGATGTAGTACTCGGTGATTCGGCGAAACGCGGATTCCCTTCGGGAATGACAAACAAAGGAAGTTACGCCTGAGAGAGAATGGCTCCGGCAGCGACATTAAAAGGAATGGGCTGAGGAGATGATCTTCCTCGGCCCATTTTCTTTAAGGTTCAGTCATGCGTTGCGGGAGGGTTAGCGACGACCGCCGCCATGCGATCCGCCACCACCACCACCGCCGTGGAAGCCTCCACCGCCGCCGCCGTGGGATCCTCCACCACCGTGGAAGCCACCACCGCCGCCCATGGCGCGGGCTCCTCCGCCCATGTTTCCATGGAACCCGCCGCCACTGCTACGAACGGACGGAGCGCCGGAGAAGCCGCGGTTCTGGCCGCCGGAGTAGCTTTGGCTGGGTCGAGCGTAGCTGCGGGGTGATTGCTGGGCGTAGCTGCGCTGTCCCTGATTGGCATAACTGCGCTGTCCCTGATTGCCGAAGCTGCGCGATGGGTTGGCGCTCCTGTTGTACGCCTGGCGATTGTTATTGGAGACGACGTTGTTGCGCTGGCCGTAGACGCCTCGTTGCGCGTTGGCGAAGCCGCGGTTGCCGTTCACGCTGCGCTGGTTATTGTTGGCGAAGGTACGGTTGTTGTTATGGGCTCCGTTAAAGGCTCCGCCATGGTTGCCGAAGTTTCGTCCGCCGATATTTGCGCTGCGATTGCCGGCGAAGTTCCGGCCGCCGCGGTTTTCGACGTGGCGCGTGAAGCTGGAGCCGCCGGGGCGCCCGTTGAATCCGCGGACGGGGCGGTCATAGACGTTGCGGAATCCGCGATGATGGCCGAAGTTGTTATAGCCACGGTTGTAGCAGAAGTGGCCGCCGCCCCAGTATCCGCCGTAGAAGCCGGTGCCGAAGTAGCCGTATCCGTAGTTGATGCCGCCGTAATAGCCGATGCTGCGGCCCCAGTAACCGGCGTTCCAGAAGTAGCCGCCGCTGCCCCAACCCCAGTAGCCCGGTGTCCAGAGAGCACCGACGTAGGGAGGCAGAACCCAGGCTCCGTCGACCCACACGTAGCCGTCGCCAGTCCAGGCCCAGTAGCCGGGCGTCCAGATATAGCCGTCACCGGGAATGACAGGCTGCGCATAGACCGGGATTGCAGGGGGAGCAATGCCAACGGACACGAAGACGGCTGCCTTCGCGGAATGAGGAGCAGCCAGAAGGAGCGCGCCAGCCAGCATTGCGACACCGATCGAATTTTTGAGGAGACGTGGGATATTCATGGTCTGCCTTGCTGTTGGCCTTCGTTTGCCCAGAGGTGGATCACTGTACCGGACTTCGAGGACAACAGGTCTAAGCACCAGCCCGGCAAGCGTCTCCGGGTCAAGCTCTCAGTTTCATTAGACACAGGTGCGTTTTTTTTGTTGCGTAAACCCGATGTTCATCATGTAGTAATTTTTTGCTGGAGATTTCGCTTGGATGCCTGCTAAGTGGAAGAGTTGCCTATGTTTGGCAGGACAGACTTCATAGAAACGATTTAGCCATCATGGAGAAGGCATGGAGAAGATTGCTACAATCGAGCTTGCGGCCTTTACACGTCATTGCGCCGGCTAAGTGAGGGAAATGCTTCGATTTTCGACAGCGGGAGAGAGTCACGGCGAGAGCCTGGTGGCCATGGTGAGCGGAATGCCCGCGGGTGTTCCGGTAGACCTTGAATTTGTGAACCGGGAGCTGTGGCGCCGCCAAAAGGGCTACGGCCGCGGCGGCCGGATGCGCATCGAGCGCGATACGGCGCATGTTCTCAGCGGCGTTCGCCACGGCAAGACGATTGGCTCGCCTATCGCCATGACGCTCGCGAACAACGACTGGAAGAACTGGACCGAGATTCTGCCGGTCGAAGAGGGGGATCCGGCAAAACACAAGGCGGTCGCCTCGCCGAGGCCGGGACATGCCGATCTTGCCGGCGCGATCAAGTACGACTTCAAGGACGCGCGGTATGTGCTGGAACGCGCCAGCGCTCGCGAGAGCGCGGCTCGCGTCGCCTCGGGGGCGTTTGCCAAACTGCTGCTGAAAGAACTGGGCGTCGGCGTGGCCAGCCACGTGATTCGTGTGGGTAAGGCGGAGCTTTTGCGTCCGGCCACCTGGGACGAGATTGTGGCGCTGCAAGCCAAGGACGAAGTTCTGCTGAACTGTGTCGATGCCGAGAGCGAGGCTGCGATGAAGGCCGAAGTCGACGCGGTTCTGCGGACGGGCGACACCATTGGCGGTGTGTTTGAGGTGATCGTTCACGGTCTGCCGCCGGGGGTTGGCACCCATGCCAACTGGGACGAGCGCATGGACGGCCTGCTGGCCCAGGCGGTGATGAGTTTGCAGGCAGTGAAGGCGGTTGAGATCGGTCGCGGCGTGACGGCGGCGGAGTCGCTCGGCTCCGCGGTGCACGATGCCATCGGATATGAGGGGGACGGCGGATTTACAAAGTTCTCGCGGGAGCACAATAACGCCGGGGGCATCGAGGGCGGTATCTCCAACGGCGAGGACGTTGTGGTGCGCGGTTATCTGAAGCCTATTTCGACGCTGCGCAGACCGCTGGCTTCGGTCAACTTCGAGACGCGCGAGCCGGTCAAGGCGGCCTATGAGCGCAGCGACGTCTGCGTGGTTCCCGCTGCCGGTGTGGCGGCGGAGGCGATGGTCGCGCTGGCCATTGCGCGCCTGACGATTGAAAAGTTCGGCGGCGATTCGCTGCGCGAGATGCAGCGCAATTTCAACGGCTATGCTGAGCAGATTCGAGCGTATTGAGTGAGCCGAGTTAAGTGAGTGAATCCGTGGGCAAGATACATGAGGTCGTAAAGTGGCCGGAGCCGGTGCTGGCGAAGCGCGGCGAAGAGGTGACGGTCTTTGACGCGAAGCTGAAGACGCTGGTCGAAGAGATGTTCGAATCGATGTATGCGGCGCAGGGGATTGGGCTGGCCGCGCCGCAGATCAACATCTCGCAGCGCATTACTGTGATTGACTGCAGTTTCAAGAAGAATCCCGACGACAAGGTTGTGCTCATCAATCCGGAGATTATCGATCGCAGGGGCAAGCAAGTTGAGGAAGAGGGCTGCCTGAGCCTGCCGGAGATTCGCGAAAAGGTCAGCCGTGCCGGATGGGTGAAGGTGCGGGCGCAGGATGTCAACGGAAATCCCATCGAGGTCGAGGGCGAAGAACTGCTGGCTCGCGCCATGCAGCACGAGATCGACCATCTGGACGGCATTCTCTTCATCGACCGCCTGAGCCGCCTGAAGCGCGACCTGGTGATCCGCAAGATCAAGAAGCTGCAAAAGAACGGCGAGTGGTAGGTGCGTTTCTTGCAGCGGTCTGTTTGTGAGTGGGCGTTGAGCCGTCAGCCGGAAGTGAGAACCCAGCCTTGAAACTCGTCTTCTGCGGCACACCGCAATTCGCTGTACCCACGCTCGAAGCGGTGATTGCTGCCGGGCATGAGGTGGCGCTTGTGGTGACGCAGCCGGATCGTGCCGCAGGACGTGGCATGGAGATGCAGGTGCCTCCGGTGAAGCGCATTGCGCTGGAGCATGGGATCCCGGTGGCGCAGCCGGAGAAGATCAAGAACAACTCTGAGTTTCGCGCTCAGATCGAAGAGATTCGTCCGGAGGCGATTCTTGTTGTGGCCTATGGCCGCATCATCCCGCAGTGGATGTTGGATCTTCCGCCGTTCGGTTGCATCAACCTGCATGGCTCACTGCTGCCGAAGTATCGCGGCGCGGCGCCGATTCAGTGGGCTATTGCCAGCGGGGAAAATATCACCGGCGTGACCACGATGCGGTTGGATGCGGGCCTCGACACCGGCGATCTGCTGCTGGCGAAGGTGGTGCCGATCGGGCAGGAGGAGACGGCGGTCGATGTCTACGAGGGGCTGGCTGCGGTAGGTGCGGAGTTGATGGTAGAGACACTGTGCGGGCTGGCCGACAAGTCGCTCTTCTGCCAGCCGCAGGACCATTCGCTCGCGACGCTGGCGCCGATCCTGACGCGCGACGCCGGGCGCATCGATTTTACGCAGACGGCGCAGAACGTCTATGACCGCTGGCGCGGCTTTCAGCCATGGCCGGGAGCGCATACGACCCTGCGCGGCAGGAAGTTGATTGTTCACAGGATGCAGATTGCGGCGGACGCCATTGGTGGCGATGCGGGAACGCTCGCGGTCGGGGCGGATACGATGACAGTGGCCTGCGGCGATGGAACCTCGATCGCGTTGACGGAGGTGCAGGCGGAGGGCAAGCGGCGCATGAGCGCGGCAGAGTTTCTCCACGGGCACCAGGTCAAGAGCGGCGAGCGGCTGGGGATATGAGCGAATCGGTTTCGCGGAGTCTAAAGAAAAAGCAGTCGCCTGCAAGAACGCGTCCGGCCTCGGCCGGGCCGACGGCCTCTGCCGAAGCGGCGATCAGTAAGGTCACGCCTGCGCGACTGGCGGCGTTTGAGATTCTGAGCCTGGTGGGCGAAGGGAAGGGGCACAGCGACGAGTTGCTGCACTCGGCACGGATGGAGACGCTCTCGCCGGAAGACAGAAATCTTACTACCGCACTGGTGATGGGTGTGCTGCGCCGGCAGATCGCGCTCGACGCGCGCGTTCGGAGCCTGCTCCAGCGTCCGGAGCAAAGGCTGGCGGAGCCGGTTGCACTGGCTTTGCGGATGGGGGCGTTTCAACTGCTGCATCTCGACCGCATCCCCGCCCATGCCGCGTTGAGCGAAAGCGTGGAGCTCTGCCGTGCCGCGGGGCAGCCTCATGCGACGGGCATGGTGAACGCGGTTCTGCGCAAGCTGGCTGCTGCACAGAAGCCGGGGCAGCGCGTCTTCGAGTCGGTGGCTGCCTTCTCCGAGCGGCTGGGCCATCCGCAATGGCTGGTAGAGCGATGGGTTGCGGCGTACGGGCGCGAGGCGGCGTTGAAGATCTGTGAAGCGGGACAGAAGGAGCCGACGGGAGCAGCGTGGTTCGCCGAGAATGGCGGCGACCTGCCGCAGATGGATGACGGCTCGCGGCTGGTGGCGGAGCTTGCGGCGGCGGCGATGCCCGCTGCGAAGACGGTTTGGGACTGCTGCGCGGCTCCGGGCGGCAAGACGCTGATTCTGGCTCGTCGGATGGCAGCAGCCGAGATTATGGCGACCGACGTCAGTGCAAAGCGGCTGTCACAGACCGAGGCGCGCTTTCGCCAGTATGCCTACGCAGAGCGCATATGCTGTGCGGTTGCAGATGCGACGGCGGCGGGGGATGAAGACGGCGAGCGGTTCGATCTGATTCTATGCGATGTTCCGTGCAGCGGGACGGGAACGCTGGCAGCCAATCCGGAGATTCGCCACCGCCTCAAGCCCGAAGAGTTCGCGCGTCAGGCAGCCCGCCAGAGGGCAATTCTGAGCGCTGCCTTGAATCGTCTTACTCCTGGCGGTCGCCTGGTTTATTCGACATGTTCGCTGGAGCCGGAGGAGTGCGAGCGAGTCGTGGAGGATATCACAACGGCTGCGGGAGTGCGTCAGGTCCCGGTGGAGGGGTTGATTGCGGGTCTGGCTGAAGCGGGGATACTCAGAAGAGATTTGGAGTTAGCCTCAACCGCGCGCGGCGGGAATCTGAGGACGTTGCCGGGAGTTCATTCTTGCGATGGTTTTTTCGCAGCGGTCCTTGAACAAGATGAACCTCACCCGTAAAAATCCTGCTCAATGCGTCAGCTTAATGTGGACCGCATCGCCCTTGACGACGCGGTAGCCGGCCAGAGGAGTCTGATCGACGACCGTTCCCGGCGCGATCGTTGGAATGACTGTTCTTGTCGCGGGAGCGGGGGATGGAGCGGCCTGTGCAGCAGGCGCGGGTACACTGACGTCTTCCAGACTGGCAATGTGCAGGCCTACTGAAGCGGCGCGGGCCGCGGCTCCGGCAAGGGTGAGGCCGGTGAGCGAGGGCATCACGTACGCGTCGGAGTCAGGATCTTCCGGCGCGCTGAGCAGCAGGCTGACGCGAGGCCGGTCGATGCCGGAGGCGTTGGGGGCGGGAGATTGCGCGAGAATAATGCCTGTCTCGCTGTCGGCGGGCATCTGCGCGACCGTGCCGAGGTCAAGCGAAAGCCGACGCATGAGGATGGACGCGGGGCGCTCTGTCTGCCCGATGAGGTCCGGCACGGAGACTTTCTGCGGCCCCAGGCTTTCGGTGACGCGCACCGTCCATTCGCGTCTCACCGTGACGCCGGGAGCAGGCGATTGCGCGAGGATGTGGCCGGGAGCTACGTTCGGCGCGTAGAACTTGTTTTCCAGATTGAGATTCAGGCCGCGCGAACTGGCCGCCTGGCTGGCTTCGGCAACGGTAAGGCCCACAAGGTTGGGTATCTCGACCTCGCGGCCATGAATGGCGAGGCGCATGGAGATAAACGCGGAGATCAGGGCGACTGCCAGCATCGCCATCGCGCCGAGGAGGAGGTTGAAGAAGCGCTTCATGCAGCTTCAGGATACAGTCTGCAAGCGCTGGTCAGCCGCGATTATCGGTGGCGGGTTCGGGATGAATTAATAGACGGCTGACCTCGGGATCGTCGAGCTTGAATGCTCCTTCGAGGGCAGTAATGACAGCGTGGACTTGGGCCATGGGCAGGTCGTCCGGTAGGGTGCAGTGGCAACTGACCTGAATGCGGTCGTTTCCATGGTGGGGGATGCGGGTGACGAAGACCTCGTGGATGTCGAGTATTTCGGGAAAGGAGGCGGCAGCGCGGCGGAGGCGAACTTCAAGCTGGCGGTCGCGCTCAAGTGATGCCGGACGCTCGATGGTGGCGGGTTCGCTCTCGATGTGGGTGAGGATGGTGACGATGGCGGGGATCTCGCGGCGCATGTCGGACTCGAGCCGGGTGGCGAGTGCGTGGGCATCGCGGAGGGGCATGGTTTCGTCGACTTCGAGGTGCTGCTCTACATGGAGATGGTGGTCGAACTCCTGCACGCTTACGTCATGGATGGTGAGGTTGGCGCGGGCGGCGACGGCACGGATGCGGTCGTGGACGCTCTCGGTCAGAGAAGCCGTGGGAATGGAGTGGACGACGACATCGGCATCGGGGAGGTGGCGCTGAACGGCGGCGGTAGCAGCGGCGGTGATCTGTTCGGATCGCTGGAAGGTGAGATTGCGGGGCATGCCGAGGGTTACGTCGGCGAAGTAGCTGGAGCCGGAGCGGCGGGTGCGGACACGGTCGACGGAGAGAACACCATCGATGGCGGCGAGGTCGCGGATGAGATCGCGGCGGGTCTGGGCGCGGGTCTCGGCGGGCGTGGCGTCGAGCAGGGCGTCGATGGTGCGGCGGGCGAGCTTCCAACTGACGCGCAGGATGATGCCGGCGACGAGGATGGCGGCGATGGGATCGGCAAGTTCGAGAAGGGGGAGACGCCAGTGTGCGCCCGCGTAGGTCGCGAGGAGACCGATGAAGACGGCGAAGGACGACCAGATATCGGTGTGGAAATGAATGGCATCGGCTTCGAGGGCTTCGCTGCTGTACTGGACCGCGACGCGATGAAGAGTGCGGGAGCGGGAGTAGTCGACGGCGATAGAGAGCAGAAGGACGGCGAAAGGCCAGAAAGAGAAGGTAAGGGCCAGATGCTCGTGGAAGAAGATACGGCGAATGGCCTCAGTGAAGATCCAGATGCAGGAAGCGAGCATAAGGAAGGTTTCGACGAAGGCGGAGAGGCTTTCGATCTTGCCGTGGCCGTAGTTGTGGTCCTCGTCGGCGGGGCGGTCGGAGACCTGGACGGAGAAGAAGGTGATGGCAGCGGCGCCGAGATCGATGCCGGAGTGGGCTGCCTCCGAGAGCATGCCGAGCGAGCCGGTGAAGATGCCGGTGAGGAGCTTGAGCAGGGTGATGATCAGTGCGGCGAAGACAGACAGCAGCGCGGCGGAACGCTTGGCGGCGTGCGTGCGCGCGGCTTCTTCGGGCATTGCGGGTGAGGCCATGTAGAAGATGCTACACGGTATAAGTTCCGGCGTTATCTTCCAAAACTGTTTTAGCAGGTGTAAGACGCGAGCCGATGCGGACGCTTTGACGTCGAACTTCCACCCGGCTATTTTTTTGGCGCTTTCGGCTTGGATTCCGGCTCTGCGGGCGGGAGAGCCCCGATGGATTCAGAGATCTGGCGGCTGGCGTTTCTTAGGGAGGCGATGATCTGCGTGATGCCGATGGTGTCTTCGAGGCGCTTGACGTAAGGGATGGTGAGGCCGGCGACGGCATTTCCCTGGGCGTTGAGGACGGGAAAGCTGATATTGACGACGCCGGTGACCTCGTAACTGGCGCGACGTTCGTATCCGCGGCTGCGGATTTTTGCCAGATGCTCGTCGAGGTCGGCGGGCTTTCTCTTTTTCGTTTCGAGGGTCCACTCGTCGATGGCTCGCTGGCAGGAGTCCCGGTCCTGGTGGGCGAGGATGACATGGCCGGTGGCAGCGTGCATCAGGTCGACCTTGGAGCCGACCTTGACGTAGAAGCCCGTCGATTCGGGAGAGTCCACCTGAGCAAGGATGACGACGTGGCCGCCATCGAGCACGCCGAGATGGCAGGACTGGCGAAGCTCGTGCGCAACCTGGTGCATGGGGGGGAGAGCTTCGGTGACGAGACGCTTGGTGGGAGGATGCTCCTGCCCGAGGCGAAAGAGGCGAAGCGTGAGTTGATAGCGTTCCTTGTTTGCCGACTGGGCGAGATAGCCGCGCTGCTCCAGGCAGAGCAGCATGCGAAAAATCTCCGAGACGGTACGGTCCAACCGCCGGGCGACTTCGCTTACGGTGAGGCCGGTAGGGGTGGCTGCAAAGAGCTCGAGAATGTCGAGACCCTTTTCAAGGGCTGGAGTCGGGTAGTAGCGCTTTGTTGCGGATTTGAGCTTGGCCATGAAGGGTTCCGAGAGAAGACAGATTCGGCCTTCCAAAGGTAACAAATGTTTTGATGGGAGGCTTGAATATTTCGATGAGGCAGGCAGTGAGGAACCGATGTCCGAGAAGCCGGACATCGGTTCCCCTTGGAATATTGGCTAAGCGCCGGGAGTGTAGGAGAGGGCGAATCGTCCGATCTGGATGAAAGAGCGGTCAGACGGCGGCCAGATGCGGAAGGATTCGACGCGGGAGCCGGAGGGGAGGCGATGGGCCGCCGCAGTGCCGCGCTCTTCTCCGGTTGCGGCGTCATAGAACTTGACGATGAGGGTGTCTTCGCTGCGCTGCCAGCCAATCACGTAGTTGCCGGCGGGAAGAGCGACGCTGCCGATAGTGATGGGAGCCTGCACCAGGAAGTAGTGCGAGTATTTTCCGTCGGCGGAGTAGCCGGCGGTGATGAGAACGACCCCGGCGATGATCTTGCCCTGAGAATTAATGATGCCGGAGGCGGTGCGCATCTCGGTTTCGATGCGCTCCTTTTCTACCTGGGCGCGGGCTGGCAAGGCGCTTTGCAACTCCGCGGCGGTCGCCGAACGCCAGGAGGATTTTGGCTGCGCCTGGAGCGTGGCGGGCAGCGCGGGAAGAAGCAGAAGGGCAACGGCGAGCGACTTGAAGGGAGACAGTTTCATTTGAGATGTACTATACCGCGCTGGAGGGCGACAGTCGCGGCATTGGTCCGATCACTGACGCCCAGCTTGCTGAGCAGGTTGTTGACGTGGGATTTGACAGTGGCCTCGCTGATATCGAGGTCGGAGGCGATCTCCTTGTTGGCGCGGCCGGCGACGATGCGTTCGAGCACGGCCAGTTCGCGAGCAGTGAGGGCGTGGCTGCTCATTCTCTCGGCCAGTTTCTCGGCGATGGCGGGAGAGATGCGAGTCTTGCCGCTGTGGACGGCCTGAATGGTCGAGAGCAACTCGTCGATGGTCATGCCCTTGAGGAGATAGGCTTTGGCTCCGGCCTGGAGGGCGCGGAAGATGTCCTCGTCGCCGTCGAAAGTGGTGAGGACGACGAAGCGCGCGGCGGGATCATCGGCGTGGATCTTCTGGATGGCTTCGACGCCGCCGAGTTTGGGGAGTTGCAGGTCCATCAGGGTAATGTCGGGGCGGAGGGAGCGATACATCTCAATGGCCTGAAGACCGTCGCTGGCCTCGCCGATGACCTTGATTTCGGGCATGATGTTGAGCAGAGCGACGAGACCCTGCCGGACAACGTGATGGTCGTCGACGACAAGGATGCGGATCGGTTCAGCCATGGGATGCAGTACCTTTCTGTGCGGCGATGGGCGCTTCCAGTTTAATGGTTGTGCCTTGTTCCGGCGAACTCTCTACGGTGAACTGCGCGTGAATCTGCGCTGCCCGTTCGCGCATTCCCTGGAGGCCGAAGTGGCCCCGCGCTGGAAGGGAGGTGTCGGTTGCCTGGAAGCCCCGTCCATCGTCTGCGATGGTTAATGTCAATTGGCTTGAATGATAGCGCAGATCGATGGAGACGCGGGTGGCGTGGGCATGGCGAGCGACGTTGCTGAGAGCTTCCTGTGCGATGCGGAGTATCTCATCTTCGAACGCCGAAGGAAGCGGTCGATAGGTGCCGCCGATGTCGAGATGAATGGGGAGGCTGGCGGTGGTGGATCGCTCTGCGAGTTGCGTAAGGCGGGTGGGAAGAGTGTGCTGGGCGGTGATGGCGCGAAGATCCCATATGCTGCGGCGGGCTTCGGCGAGCCCTTCGCGGACGTATTCCCGGGTGCGGTCGATCTGCCGGCCGGCGGCGGCCAACTGCGATTGGGCGAGAAGCTGCGCGGTAAGTTCGAGTTGAACTGAAACGCCGACGAAGCTCTGCGCGAGGGTGTCGTGGATCTCCCGGGCCATGCGGTTCCGTTCGGCGAGAACAGCCTGAAATTCCGAATGAAGACGGCGGAGCCGAAGGCGGTAGAGGAGGACGGCAAGGGCGGCGAGGAGCACCGCAGCCAGCAGCAGGAACCAGAGCCTGCGGTAAAAGGCGGGCTGCACAGAGAAAGCGAGCGACGCTCCGGCTTCGTTCCAGACACCGTCGTTATTCGCAGCCTGAACGCGGAAACGGTAGTGGCGGGGCGGCAGGTTGGTGTAATAAGCAATGCGGCGCGAACCGGCTTCGGTCCATTGCTTGTCGAAGCCTTCGAGGATATAGCGGTAACGGACTTTGGATGGCGCGACGAAGCTGAGGCCTGCGTATTGGAAAGCGAAGCTGCGGCGGCCGGGAGGGACAGTCAGCTCAGTGCCGGAGAGTGATTGTTCCGTATCGTCTACGGTGAAGCGCTCGATGACGACGGGCGGCGGGACGTGATTTTCAGAAAGATGCGCCGGGTCGGCGATGGCCACGCCTTTGCGGGTAGCAAACCAGAGCGGGCCCTGTGCGGTCTTCCATGCCGAGGGGTGGCCGATAGCGGAGGCCTCTTCGGTGGGCATGCCGTCGGAGCGGCCATAGGAGATCGCATGCAGATTGCAATCTGGAGATGATCCGCAGGCGATGAGGCTCGCCGCGGAGACGCGCGTGATGCCGTGGGTGGAACTGAGCCAGAGGATGCCGCGACTGTCTTCGAGGATAGAGTCGATTCTCTGCGGCAGATCGCTGCGGCGCAGGGCGGTAAAGGCACCGTTGGAATAGCGGCTGACGCCGTTGCCGTTGGTGCCGATCCAGAGCGTATCGTGCGAACCTTCGGCGAGCGCGGTGATGACATCGCCTGAGAGACCGTCTCGCGTGGTGTAGGTCGAGATTTTGCCGTCGCGCAGGCGGGAGAGGCCGTTGAGAGTGCCGATCCATAGATCGTGAGATGAGTTGGGCGCGTGAGGCTGGAGCAGAACCCCGATGAGATTGCTCTTGAGGCCGTCGGCCTGGGTGTAAGTGGTGAAGCGGTTGTTTTGCCAGTGGGCGAGGCCGCGGCGGGTGCCGATCCAGAGCGAGCGGTTGCTATCGACGAGCAGCGAACGGATGAGGTCGTCGGGCAGGCCGTCGGCGGAGGTATAGGACTCGATCTTTGAGCCCTCGATATGGTTGAGGCCGTCAGGAGTGCCGACCCAGATACTGCCGTTGATCCCGGGGGCGAGCGAGAGGACGACTTCGCTGAGCAGGCCGTTGCCGGTGGAGAAGTGCCGGAGGCTGCCGGATTGCCAGCGGTCGAGTCCATCGCCGTTGGTGCCGATCCACATGGCGCCGTCGGACGCCTGGGCGACGGCGGTGACGATGTGGTCGGAGAGGGCGGGGATCGCGTGGAAGCTCTGCTGACGCAGGATGTCGAGGCCGCTGGTCTCGGTGCCGATCCAGAGATTTCCTTCGCGGTCTTCAAAGGTCGAGAGGATACTGCTGGTGCCGAGCGCCGTCTGACGCTGTGGACTGGCTGCGTTTTTACTCAGGGTAAAAAGACCCTGGTTGGTGCCGATCCAGAGATCGCCGCGTGAGTCGGAGAGGGCGGATTGAATGTGGGTGGCAGGGATCTCGCGGCCAGCCTGTAAGGTACGGGTGCGGCCGTTCTGCAACAGGGTGATGCTGCCCCGGGTGCGCAGCCAGAGTCCGTGACCGGGGAGCGTGCCGATGCCTTCAACATTCTGTTTCGCGAGGCTGGCGGCGAGAGGTTCGGCGTGGAATTGACCGCGCTGGTATTGGAAGACTCCGGCGGTGGAGGCGATCCAGACGCTGCCGTCGCCAGCTTCCTTCATTGCTGTCGGTACGGCGGAGGAGGGAAGAGAGAGGGGAGAGAAGCTCTTGCCGTCGAAGCGGAGGATGCCGCTGGCGGTGAGGAGAAGAAGGTTGCCGGTGTCGGCGACGGAGAGAGAGAGGATGGTATCGGAGACGGGATAGCGATGAAAGGAGCCGGAGGAGTATTGGAGGAGTCCGTCGGCGGTTCCGATCCAGAGCGGACTGGTGGCCGATTGTGCGAAGCAGCAGATGTCGCTGCTGGTGAATGCGGGGGAGTTCTCGTGGTTGAAGATATTGAAGTCGACGCCATTGAAGCGGGCGACGCCATCCTCGGTCGCGATCCAGAGGTAGCCATCACGCGATTGGAAGATTTGATGGACGCTGTTTTGCGGTAGCCCGTTCTCGGTGGACCATGACTGGTGCCCGAGCGTGGTGGTTTGTTGCGCATGTGCGCTTGCAGCAATAGCGGCGACTCCGCATAGCGTCCAGAAGAAGACGGAGCGCAGCACGGTATGGCGATGGGGACGAAAATTCATGCGGTCAGCGCAGGTGTTTGGTCGTGGTGTGACGAGCTACATTTTGGTTCCTTTACCCTCCGTGAGGGTGACGATTTGATCGACTTTAGGGATCGTGAATTTCTCTTTTGCTCCACTGGGCCAATGGACTTCGACTGAGTCGATCTTGGTGGAGTCGCCGAGGCCGAAGTGGACACGGGGGTCGTGAGTCGATGCGAAACTGCCGCCGGAGAACACATCTCCCCGCTGCCGCATTCCGTTGGCGGTGAGGTAGACGGTAGAACCGATTGCATCGCGGGGACTCTTGGGGCCTCCGATGAGTTTGAGCTCGATCCAGTGATGGTGGTCGGGGGAGACGTTACGCAAGAGGGCGGGGTGACCGTCCAGGGAGTTGATGACAACGTCGAGCTTGCCGTCGTTGAAGAGGTCGCCGACCGCCATGCCGCGGCCTACATAGAGCTGGGCGAGGCCGGTGCCTTCGACGGCGGGTTCGAGGTCGAACTTTTTACCGTCGATATTGTGAAACAGCAAGGGGCGTTGTTTCCATGTGGTTCCCCAGTTCGTGTGATCGACCTGCGGGTAGACGTGCCCGTTGGCGATGAAGATGTCTTTCCAGCCGTCGTTATCGAAATCGAGAAAGGCGTCGCCCCAGGCGAGGAAGGGAATGGTAGGCTCGGCGATTCCGATCTGGTAGCTGATGTCGGTGAAGTTGGCGTCGCCGTCATTTCGATAGAGCGGGTTGTAGTCATCGGAGAAGACGGTGTTGTAGATGTCGAGCAGGCCGTTATTTCGATAGTCGCCGATAGCAATGCCCATGGAGGCAGTCTCGCGCCCGTTCTCGTTGAGTGCATAGCCGGAGGCGTAGCTGTCGTCCTCGAAGGTGCCATCGCCCTTGTTAATGTAGAGATAGTTTGGCGTGGAATCGTCGGCGACGAGGAGGTCCACCTTGCCATCGTTGTTCACGTCGACGAAGGCGGAGGCGAGGCCGTAGTAGTTGTTCTTGTCGGAGACGCCGGCCTTCTCACTGACGTCGGTGAAGGTGCCGTCGCCGTTGTTGTGGAAGAGGTGGTCGGGCTCTCCCTTGAGGCCGCGCGGACCGCACATGACCTTTTCGCCGCGGAACTGGCAGCCGTAGGCGGGCTGATTCGCGATGTCGTAATGGACGTAGCCGGGGACGAAGAGGTCGAGGCGGCCGTCGCCGTCGTAGTCGCCCCAGGTGGAGCCGGTGGACCAGTTGCCGAGGGTGACGCCAGCCTTTTCGGCGACGTCGGTAAAGGTTCCGTCGTGGTTGTTGTGGTAGAGGCGGTTCTTGCCGAAGTTTGAGACGAAGATGTCCGGCCAGCCATCGTTGTCGTAATCGGCGACCGCGGCGCCGACGCCCCAACGATCATTGGTGACGCCGGCTTTGGCGGCGACATCGGTAAAGGTTCCGTCGTGGTTGTTATGGAAGAGCGCGGCGTGGGGCGGCGTGGTTTTGCCCGAGAGGGCATCGTAGGTAGAGCCGTTGACAAGATAGATATCCAGCCAGCCGTCGTTGTCATAGTCGATCAGGCCGACGCCGGAGCCGTTGGTCTCAATGATGAAGTCTTTTGCCGGGGTTCCCATGGTGTGCGTCCACGAGGTGAGGCCAGCTTTTTTAGCGATGTCCTGATAGAGGATGGGGCCGGTTTTGACGAAGCCGCCGGCCGTGATAGGGCGGTGCTCGCTGTCGAGGACGGCTGCGTGAGCTTCCCCGGTGTTGGCTGTGCCCATGCCTGCCGGCTGGACCTCTTGCGCAGGGCTGGCCGACGGCGCGGATTGCGCGAGCGATGGCCCGGTGCAGACGAGCAGGAGCGCGAAGAAGGTAAACAGGGACGGGGCCAGACTTCGGAGAAAACAGTACGGAACGGACATTGAACGAGATCCTTGCAAGATGCCAAACTGGTTAGTCGCGTCTGAAAGGATATCTTGCCAGAGTTTGATGGATGGATCCGGCATCCTATTTCCTTACGACGACAACAGCGCCAGTTTACAGGTCAGTGATAAGGTATGGCGCTTGCGGCGTCAACGGCTTCTCCTTTGACCTGCCTAATGAAGAGGGAAAAGTCTCGATTCTGCCTCACAATAGATCACAGTAAGATGTAAATTCAATCACGATACGATATACTATTCGCATGACGCCGCACTCTTCTTCCCAGGCGCTTCCATCCTTAGCGGTCCAAAATCAAGCCGAAGATGCGATTCGGAATCTGGCATGGTTTCGCTATAACCTGCGCAAATTCCTAAGGTTCAGCGAAAAGGCGGCGCGGCAGTGCGGGGTTACTCCGCAGCAGCATCAGTTGATGCTTGGCATTGCGGGGTATACGGGACGGGGTTCGGCTACTGTCTCCGAGTTGGCGGA
This sequence comes from Acidobacteriales bacterium 59-55, assembly GCA_001897435.1. Lineage (GTDB taxonomy): Bacteria > Acidobacteriota > Terriglobia > Terriglobales > Acidobacteriaceae > Edaphobacter. The sequence goes on from MKSV01000004.1 coordinate 169,864, forward strand.
GTTTTTGCAGGAACGGCACAACTCAGTCGTGGGACTGGTGGAGCGGGCAGCACAGCGCGGACTGGTCAATAAGGAGCACGACACGAGCGATCGCCGGTTTGTCCTGGTCTCGTTGACGTCGCTGGGGGAGGATATTCTCGCCCGGTTGACGGAACTCCACAAGGAAGAGGTTCAGGCAGCACAGCAGGCATTGCTCAAGGTCCCCAAGATCCCTCCCCAGGCGCTCGAGGTAAAGAAGAAGAGCGGTTGAGATTGACCGGGTGACGCGATTTATTCACGCAGAATTTTCAAGGAAGTTGTAACCGCAAAGGCAAAGACAGCAAATCGAATGGAACAGACGCAAACGCTCAAAACGAAGAGACAAAACTGGGTGCTGAAGCACCCGCTGCTGCGCAAGTACCTGCCGCTGGTGCATGAAGACCTGACCGCGACGTATTCACGCGATCTGCATAAATGGCTGATTATCGCGCCCATCATCGGGGTAGCGACGGGGCTGGTTTGTACCGTTATTACGATCATTATTCTCGGCAAGATATGGCCGGTCGTGCTGGGCTATTATCTGCACAACCATTGGGCCATTGTGCCCGGACTGGTGATTGCATTCGCCGCAACCGGGCTGATCATGCAGTTTCTGACGCCGAACCCAGACGAACATTCCACCGAAGAGGTGATCCGTTCCTATCACGAGCATCAGGGCGATATCAACATGCACCCGTTCCTGGCCAAACTGGCGGCGGCGGTTACAACGGTGGCTTTTGGAGGCAGTGCGGCGCTGGAGGGACCGAGTATCTATAGCGGTGCTGCCCTCGGATCGTGGCTGTGGGCCAAGCTGCGGTGGCTGCGCCTCGATGCTCGCGATCGACGCATTATGCTGATCTGCGGCGCCGCGGCGGGCATGTCAGCCGTGTTTCGCGCGCCTTTGACGGGCATCGTCTTTGCTTTGGAGATGCCGTACAAGGACGACCTGGCGCATGAAGCGCTGGTGCCGTCACTGATTGCATCGGTGATCTCCTACATCACGCTCAGCTCGTTTCTGGGCGGCGCTCCGTTGTTTGACTTCGCCAGCAACACGTCCTTCACCGGCCGCGACCTGTTCTGGAGCGCGCTGTTGGGGCTGCTGGTCGGGCTGATCGCGATGGCATTTGTCATCACCTTTCGGCGGACGAGAGTGTTCTTTGTAAACTCTTCCATGCCGCATTGGATCAAGCTTGCGGTTGGCGGATTGCTGACCGGTATCTGCGGTGTGATCTTTCTCCATTTCTACCCCGGCACTTTGGTGCCGCTCGGGCCCAACTACGAAGCAGTGGGCATGATTCTGGGCACGCACCATAGCACGCTGGAACTGCTCGTCTTTGGCGTACTGAAACTGGCGGCCACAACGTTCTCACTGGGCGTTGGCGGAGTCAGCGCCATGTTTGTCCCTCTATTTTTGACAGGCGGCAGTTTCGGCGTCGCCTTTGCACAGGCAATCGTCCACACTTCGTCGATTGAGCTGTACGCCGCGGTCGGCATGGCCGCTTTCATTGCCGCCGGCTACAAGACGCCGCTGGCCGCCGTGGTCTTCGTGGCGGAAGCGACGGGCGGCCACGCGTTTATTATTCCCGCGTTGATCGGTTCCGCTGTTGCCTATGCCGTGTCCGGGGACGCATCTGCATCCGGAGACCAGCGTCTCCATGAGAGCGTCAGGGTGCAGGAGTTGAGGAATGTCGTGGTAGAGAACGTGATGCAGCAGAAAGTGGTGTCGGTGCAAGCGGCCATGAGTCTTAAGGAATTCGCGGACGTGCTCTCTCCTCGCTATCGCCATTCCGCATTTCCGGTATTTGAGGACGACGAGCTGTTGGGGATTGTCGATGCCTGGTCCGTTGCCAAAGTTCCGCATTCAAAGTGGGAGACTACGCGGATTCGAGATCTGACCGACCGCCGGGTGACGCGGGTGTCTCCGGATTGCGATGTGATGGAAGGATTGCGTCTGCTGATGAGCGAGCACAAACAGCAGATGCTGCTCGTTACCTCCGCTGCTGGGAAGCTGAAGGGGATTGTTACCAAGACGGATATCTTGCAGGCACTGAAGTTTCGCAGAGATGGTATTCCGACGCCGGGCCATAAAGAAGTCTTTGAGAACTACAGCATGGTCGAATGAATCGTATGGACTTCACGCAGCAATGAGGCGGGTGACGGGACGAGCCTCGATGCCCATACTGCTTAAAGTCTGACCATCTGTGAACGCTTGGTTTTGTTGCACAAGATCTTTCTGGAGTTGCCAAGGATTTTGAAAGCAAATCGCGGGAGGTTTCCAGTTGGCCGATTATCCGTTCACCGAAGTTTCGCAGAGTTCTGAGAGCAAGCCACAGAAGAAGAGCCACTTCGGTGTGGCGCTGGAGCCGGAGGTCATCAAGATATGCGGCTTTGCGCTGCTGATCGGATTTATCGGCGGCCTGGTGGCGCAGGGGCTTCTGGAACTCATCTACCTTTTCACAAATCTGTTTTTCTATGGCAAGGCTTCCTTTGCCATCACGAATCCAGCCTATAACCATCTCGGTTGGTGGGTGATCCTGATCCCGCCGATTGGCGGGCTGCTGGTGGGCATCATGGTCCATTTCTGGGAGCCTACGCTGAAAGGGCATGGAATTCCCGAGGCGATGGAGGCCGTGCTGTTCGGTCACAGCCGGATGCGGATTAGGGTCGCGCTTCTGAAGCCGCTGGCAACGGCGCTGGCGATTGGGACCGGTGGACCGTTCGGAGCGGAGGGGCCGATCATTCAGACGGGCGCCGCGGTTGGGTCTCTGTTTGGGCAGGCAGTGGGGCTTACCCCGTATTATCGGCGCGTCTTGCTCGCGGCCGGCGCCGCCGCCGGAATGGCGGCTACTTTTACAGCGCCACTGGCGGGGATTCTGGTAGCCATCGAACTTCTGTTATTCGAGCTTCGAGCGCGGTCGTTCATTCCGGTAGCGCTTGCGGCAGCGGTCGCGACGGGTGTCCGTATCCATTTTGTGGGGTGGGCTCCTCTGTTTCCCACGCCGGCTTACAAGCTGACGAGCATGAACGAGCTGTGGCTCTTCGGGCTGATGGGCATCCTGATGGGCGTGGTGGGACTGGCAATGATTCGCGCGCTGGCGTGGATGGAAGACTTCTTCGATCACCTGCCCATCAAGGGTGCGCTTATTTGGTCGCCAGCTATCGGAGCGCTGATTCTTGGCGTGATTGGATATTTTTATCCACAGATATTCGGTACGGGCTATGACACCATCCGCGACATGCTGAACAATCGGCTGGCGACCAGCTCGCTGCTGGGGATATCGTTGGCCAAGTTCTGGGCGTTGGTGATCTCGCTGGGATCGGGAACAACGGGCGGAGTCTTTGCTCCATCGCTGATTGTGGGAGGAGGCCTCGGTGCTACGTTTGCGCTGGGTCTGCATCATTTTCTCCCGCATCTGGTCAGCAATCCGGCGTTCTATGCGCTGGTGGCGATGGCTGCGGTCTTTGGCGGCATTGCGCGCGCGCCCTTTACGAGCATTGTTTTTCTGTTTGAACTGAGCCACAACCCGAACGCGATCTTGCCGCTGATTGTCTGCGTGATGGTGGCGGACGGCTTCGTTCGATTGTTCAGCAGGGATTCGATCATGACCGGCAAGCTGGTCAAGCGAGGCTTGATTATTCTGCAGGACTATTCGGTGCCGGTGCTGATGCGCGCGCGGATCGACCAGATTATGCAGAAACAGTTTCATGTGATGGACGCCGATGAGGAGCTGAGGACGGTGCTGACGAGTCTTGCTCCGGGCAACGTGGGCGTGATTCCTGTGGTTGAGAAGGATGGATCGCTGGTGGGAATCGTTGAGGCGCACGATCTGCTGAAGATCGAGCCGCTGGATCATCACTTCAAGATGCGTGAACTGGCGCGGCAGGACTATGTGCTCGCCTATCCCGAAGAGGAGGTAGACCGCGTGAATCGCGCCATGTTGCTGAAGAACATTGAGAACGTGGTCGTGGTTCAGTCCCATGGCTCGCGAAAGCCGATTGGAATCGCCCGTGCTAATGACATTCTGCAACTGCGGCGATGGCTGATGGAGGAAGAGACGCGAGAGGTTGCAGGAGAGAAAAGGCACACCTAACCTCACTTGCTCTGCATTCTCCCGATACTCTCAGGATTAGGGTCTGTCTGCGGGACGAACCAAGATCGAGTGCTGGGTAGAAATGCGTAGCGGCACAGCTGCGGCCGAAGCTGCGGCAAGGGTGGGGTAGTTGCCGAAACGGACGGTATACCAGGTATCCCCCGCGGCATCGGTCCTTGGGGCGATCACCGCTTTGACAGTCTTTTCCTTGAGCTGCTTGACCATGACATCTGCGTTGGACTCTTCACGGAAGGCGCCAAACTGAAGGCTGTACCCCGCTGTCGTTCGAGTTTCGGGGGGAAGACTCTTTGGCGTATCTGAAGGTGTTGCCGGGGGATCGGCTTGCGGGTTCGAGTCGCTATTCGGAGTTGGCGCTGTGGACGGAGGAGGGGCAGCAACGGGAGGCGTCGCTGTTGCTGCCGGCAGGGGAGTTTTTGGGGTGGCGGCCGGAGAGGGCGTGGTCTTTGCCTTTACCTCGCTGGAGGGATGGCTAGCGGGATGAGGGGCGCGCCGGTACTGTGTTCCCAGAAGAAAGCCAGCCACTACAAGAAGAATGATTGTGGCTACCGTGCAGGTGGCCAGCAGAATCGCTGTCTTGCGGTCGAAGCTGAGGTCATAACTCATAAGATGGCATCGCGAGGGAGGGTTTCTTTACGGAATGTTGGTGGTGGCCTGGCCTGCAAAGTTGATCTGGATGACACCGCCCCATGCGCACATGAGCTTGGATTGATCGTCGAGAGCAGGCATGTTGCCAATGAGCACGGTCGGCGCTCCAGGGACCCAGGGAGCGGGAGTGACCGGGACGCAGGGCATTGGTGTCAGCACCCCAAGAGCAGCGGCTGTCGCGGCAGCTACAGCAGGGTTTGCCAGCGAAGAGCAGACTCCAAAGGGTGGGACGTTGACGATAGGAGCATGATCCATGATCGTTGCCGCCGGAGTGCCGGTAAGTACGGCATTTGCAGGGGGGACGACAAGGCTCGACGGAGTGACGCCAAAACTGCACTGGAGAAGAGCACCCATACAGACAAGATTTGCCATGATCGCGGTTCCTTTGGTTAGTTGATTTTTACAAGAGATCCCTTGATTTCGAGAATGCCGGAACTCTCTACCGAATGAGACGCATTTGCCTTGCTGGACATCGATGTCTGCGCCTCGTTACTCATGCTGGTACCAGCCTGGTTGGTGAGGGAGGTGCCAGACTTATTGAGGAGCGAGGTGCCTGCCTGATTCTCAAAGGAAGTGCCGGATTGGATGCTGACCGAGCCGCTTACCTGGATGGAGAGATTTCCTGAGATGTTGAGCGCAAAGTCGCCCGTCACCTGCTGCGTGAACTTGGCGCTGTTGGTATGGGACTCGTCGCCGGTGACGGTTATATCGCGCTTGCCGCCGACAGTATGAGTTTCGTTGCCCTGGGTGACGGCAAGCGTGCGATTGCCTTGAGAGACAGTGAGGCTCTCATTCTTCTGCGAGACAGTGACGGTGCGATTGTTCGCGACGGTGATGGTCTGGTCAGCCAGAACGGAAACATTCATATCTTTTTGGGCTTGAATAAAGATCTCTTCCGAGCCCTTTTTGTCTTCGAAGCGAAGTTCGTTGTAGCCGGAGCCCCCTTTGGAGGAATTGCTCTTGATGGTGGATTTGGTCTGTTCTTCGGGCAGCGTATAGGGCGTGGTCTGCTGGCCGTTGTAGACGCAGCCGGTGATGATGGGACGATCGGGATTGCCATCGAGATAGCTGACGATGACCTCCTGGCCGATGCGAGGAATAAAGAGACTTCCCCATTGCTGCCCCGCCCAACCCTGGGTGACTCGAATCCAGCAGGAGGAAGTTTCATCCTGTGCGGGAGATTGATCCCAGTGGAATTTGACCTTGATGCGTCCGTACTGATCGGTCCAGATCTCTTCGCCGCTTTTGCCGACGACGATCGCGGTTTGTGAGCCACGGATGATCGCGCGAGGCGTGGTCTGCGGAGGATGAAAGACGGTGGTAGAAGGAAAGGCGACAAAATTGTTCTGATAGGTTCCCGTGTAATTATCGAGGTGATGGGTGACGGTACGGAGGATATAAGCGATATTGGCTGTAGCGCGGACATGACCGGCGAGGGAGAATTTGGAGCCTGACTGGAAAGCCCGGCACATGCTTGATCCGCGAAGTTGTAGCTGCTCGGTCTGGCAACTGCTGAGTTGAGTGCCGGTAGAGGCTTCGCCCGCGCTTTTGGCGGTGAAGAGACCGGGGTAACGGTAGAGAGAGAGAGAGCTAGCGAAGTCGCCCGTGCCGGACCCCTGGGAGACAGAAAGGAGGTCGGTGGAGGGAATGATGAAGTTGAAGTCATCGGAGGAGACTTTGATGGGTACGAGATTCTGCTCGAGATTTCCTTCTGTGAGGACATCGATGGTCTCCCAGGTGCGGCCGGTCTGGCTATAGCGGATGGTGTCGATTCCGGGCAGAGCCGTAAAGGCGCTAACGTCATCGGCCAGGACAAGGGTATGAGTGCCGACGGCATGAGTGAAGAAATAGAAGATACCCTCGCTCTCCATAAGTCGCGAGATGAAGTCGAAGGTCGTCTCCCCGTACTGGACACAATATTCTCGTGCGGCATAGGTGCCGGTGAGGGAATTCTTGTAATCGGTGAGACCAAGGCCGGAGAAGATCTGCTGAAGGATGTCGGGAACGGAGAGGTTTTGAAAGATGCGCTGGTCCGTGTTCATTCGCAGCAGAGCGAACCACGGTTCGATCTGGGCAAAATATGCCGCGCTTCCATTCTCTGACTGAGCGCCCTGACTGAAGTTTGTGACAACGCCATTCAGGTTTTGCGTCTGGCCGCCAGGGAGCGAGAAGGTGATGGTAATGCGCTTGCCGAGGATCTGGCTAAAGTCGAGGTTGGCATTCGCGCTCGAGAGTTCAAGCTGAAAAGCGAACGACTGGGAGATGCCGTCCTGTCCGTGCAGCGATACAAGCGTGATCTCATCCGCAAACGGTGAGGTGATGGAGACGTCGAGTGGCATTCCTGTTCCTGTGTCGCTGTTGTTTTTTGCGCGGCTGTCGATCGAAATGCAAGGTTAATGAAGGGCTGAGTATTCACGGGCCTGCAAGGTGATTTGCTGAATAGACGTTACCGGCTTTGTCCCAAGCCAACTCGTCCACCCGAGCCGTGATTTGCCGAGGTGGGTTTTGGGGACTTCAGACGGAGTAAGGCGAAGGCGGAGGCCGCAATCGAGATGCTCTCCTGCGTAGAGGCGGACGAGAGCAAAGAGCTTCCTATACAGGAGTCCTCCTGGAAGGAAATCCTGAAATTGCCCGAAGGTGAGAGGCCCAAGGACGATATCGAAACGACCCTGAGGATCCCACGCCCTGGTACCGAGCATAGCGCTGTGTCCAAGAGCGTTATTTTGTCCGGTGGAACGGGGAAAGAACTTCCCATTGGCACGGAGAGCGCCGAGTCGCGTCCAACTCTCGGGTTCGAGTGTGCGCCATACGCCGATCATTTGGATAACGCTGATTCCGACCGAGAATGCATGGGTGAGGATAAGTTGAAGACCAACACTGGAACGAGGTCTCTGCCACAGCAGTCCGGCATAGGGGAGGATCTCTTCATCGCTGATTGGCAGACGATTTCGCAACTCGTGCAGCCCAAGTCCCGAGAAGGACAAGAGGTAACCTGCCATACGGTTTTGCGAACGGACCTGAGACGAGTTCGGGGAGGGAGAAGATGCGATGTCAGGTGCAGAGAGAGCGGGGTCGAGCCAAGGCCGGTGCCGCAGCCTGACCCGATAGAGCAGGCCGAGCAAACGGTGATGAAAGATGTCGAGGAAATCGCGGAGGCCCGTGTCGTGATGACGCATCTGCTGCATGAGCAGTTCAGCGACCCAGTCAGGCAGGGGCGCAGAGCTTCCCGCAAGGCTGAAGAAGTTTGCGATGAGTTCGGGTTTGTCACCGTGGATTGCGGACGGTTGAATATGATCAATCTCGCTCGCGGGAAAGTTGAAACCTACTGCCGATCGGAGCTTAAAAGGTTCATGGCCCGGAGCGGGCTCGCTGGACACTTTGCCCTGGATGGAGGAGTCGAGCTGCTCGAGTAAACGAAGCGCCTGGATAAACTCAAAGCGATAGCCCTCCGCGAATAGCCAATCGCTCACAGAAAGGCTTGAGCGCCAGCCGTGATTGACGTTGGCGATCGGTGATTGTGACTGAGATGAGGCGGTAGCCGGGGAGGAGGGCGCCGTCATGTGCTTTATCTAACCTATGAGGGCCCGGAGCGGCTATTCGCTGCGATGTGCCCCATTCTGTCGGCTTCGGCTTCGAGCATCTGGTCCTGGACCACCGCGACGCCCGTGCCGAATGGGTTGGAAACCCGGCCGGCGCGCTGCTGCACAACGTGCTGTAGCTCATGGCCGAGGAGAAATTGCCCATGCGGAGTATGGGGGCTGTATTGCCCAGGAGCAAAATGGATTTCAGAACCCCAGGTAAACGCCAATGCGCCAATGGAAGATGCCTCGGAACCCACATGAATGCGAACGTCTGAAAAGCCGGCACCGAGAGCAGTTTCCATCTTGGCTTGTACGTCGCGGGGCAGAGGCCATCCCCCTGACCTGGGTTGCAGCGTGACCTGGAATGATTCGACACCGGGCCGTTGCATCGCAGGCTTTGGCTGAATTGCGGCATTGCCGGAGAAAAAAAGATGCTGACGAGGACTCACAAGAAAGCGGCCCTGTATGGCAGAGCGCGAGCAGGGACGACCAGGCCCAGATGCGGGTGAAAGAGACGCAGGCCGATACGGTTTGGGAGCAGCTAGCATCTTGTTTGTGCAGCCATGATACACAAAAAGATATCTCCTCACATCTATTTTTGTGGCGGGCCTCCGAGAGCGTAAACTGGTCATCAAGAAATGTTTGCGGGTAGTAGAGACTGCCAGCGATTAAGCTTATCGAGCGAAACTTCTGGGGACAATGTTGTCGGCCATGTTCGGGCATCCTCGTATTTACCCAAATCTGAATCCGTCGGCAGCGATTCCCGTGGATAGGGATCAGATCTTTCATCTGCGTAATTTTGCGGATGTTTACAGGATGAGCCGAGGCAAGGAGCATGCGCAGTATGTTCCGAACGCGCGATTCAGTTTTGTCAAATTGGCCAGCGGCGAAATGCTGATGCATCAGCGCTTCCGGCATCCAGCGCTGGCAGAGGGGCGACCTGTGCTCTATGCAGGCGAGGCCCACTTCGATAACGGCAGGCTGCGGTGGTGGAGTAATGGAAGCGGAAACTATCGGCCTGACTCAGATCACGCTACGCAGGCCGGCCTGCCGATCGAACAGTTCTATACCCATGACGCGATTTTGAAGGGAGAGCATACGCAGATGAATGTGCAGGCGATGGCTCCTCCGCCGGCGATGAATGGAGTGCAGGCGAAGTTTCCAGCCGGACCGATGGCCGGCGGACCTGCGAGCCGGCGAGGTCTTCCGAATTTGCGATGAGGAGAGGGATACGAGTGAAACTCGTACTTCAACGATCTGTGCTCTTCGCCTTATCGGATCGGTCAATATAGACAAACGAATTCAAGGAAGCGTGCAGGCTTAGAAACTTTTCCAGGACGGATAGGAAGAGATAACTTGTGCCTCCCTTTAAGCTTTCGTCGCTTACATCGAGGCTCACGCGAAAACCCTGGCGGAAGCCTTGCCATCCGCTCTCTCTCCGATGACGGGTAACAGGACGAACGGTCATCCTCTGCAGGCTGTTGATTTGTTGTTGAACGGCGGGCGAGTTCGAAAGGCTGTAAAGCGAGAGAATTTTCTTCAAAGCTTCCAGCGAGGCTGCATCATTATCGAGAGATAGATGGTTGAGTTGCAGGTTCGAGATAAGAGCCCATCGGCTTGCGCCTCCCAAGGGAGGGTAGCCAGCGGGGGTAGGCTTTCGCAGGCAGTGGATATGGCTGATGGGACCCGGATCCTCGGTTTGGAGCAAAGTGTTTTCCTGAAGCTGCGATGCGAGGTTTCTGTTGGTGCAGAGGAGATGAGCGAAGGCTGTTTCGGTAGGAGGCTGGCTGGGATTGAAGGCCAGGTCGACGAATGAAAGGAAGATGTCTGTGCCCAGAAGGTCCGTCCGTTCGGTGAGGACGCGTCGAGCATACCAGAACGCGTGGCGCTGCGCGCTGTCGGCACCTGCGGTGCCGTAGAGCGGGCGAAGCTGCCGGGATTCCTCTGCGGGATTCGAAGACGACGAGACGGAGAGGATGGAGTGGATTTCTGTCGTGTGTTCGCGGCGGGCGTCCGCGATAAGACGATATTCAGTCTTTGTGTGATCGATTCGAATAGGCTCGCTGGTCCGAGGAAATAAATTCACAATTGGCGTGCAGCCAAGTGCGAACGTATCGCGCGCGATGGGGAGCCGCTCTCTTGGAGCGATATCAAGGAGAAAGAGAATATCAAGATCCGTGACGGATGGGTTGCGGTCCAGGCCAAGAATATCGAAGAAGAGGAATTTCTCAGGCAGCCAGAAGTACTCCTGGAGCAGACGATAGGCAGGATGAGATTGAATTGGATAGGGAATGACATCCTCGTCCGATTCGAAGCCGACGGTACGCAGATTTGAGATGGGAAGGGAGACGGCTTGTCCGGTAGAGCGATCATGCAACGCAATACCGATGCAATGATGGAAGAGCAATTCGTAGAGTCGTCCGGTGAGATGGGAGTTCCCATTCAGGTGAAATCGTAGTTGCTTAATCTCCAGATCAGAGAAAGCAGCTCCGCGGGGCTCAAGACGCAGACGAAGCACACCGGCGATCCGACTGTCGGAGTCGAGGAAATCAAATCGAGCCTTATTGGTAAATTCGGCTTCCATGATCTCGAGTGGCCATAGGGTAACCGGATACGCAGTTCGGAAGTGGCAGGTGAGGCCGCCTGTCGTCTGCGCAAACAGTTTCGTATGTCGCGGAATGCTGTAGCCGGCAGCGAGCTTCCCTCTGCCGGGTTCTGCGACGATTCGAGCAAGTGTCATAGGGGGAATGGGATTGACAAGGTGGGGGTGCAGCAGGCCGAGCAAAGCGGAGGTGAATTCAGGAAATTCGCTATCGAGCCGCCGCTGAATGCGCGAGGTAAGAAAGGCGAAGGATTCTATCAAGCGTTCCACATGAGGATCTGCGGAGCCTTCACGGGAGAGTTCGAGGCGCTCGGCAAGCTTGGGGTACTGGGTGGCAAAGCTCTGCCCCGCGCTACGGAGATAGTTGAGTTCATCACGAAATGCTGCAATCGAGGCTATGCGGTCATCCATGGGAAAGCTCGGTGCGTGAAGGCTTAAGGGACAGTTCTGAGGCGGAGCGGTCTTCTGGCAACATCACCTCGATTGTGTGTTCGCTGCTATGCAGGAGAATGGGAAATGTCATGGGTTCAATCAGGTTTCCAAGCCGGGCTTTACAGGAGATGCTCCCGAGAAGCTGATGGGGAGAGCTGTCATCGCTATCAAGATAAATGGATACCTCTTGTAGACGAGGTTCGAAGATGCTGATGGCAAGCCGCAGAGTTTCGGCAAGAGTTCGGCGATCTGTAGCGCTGGTCGCGCTGAATTGTGAGAAGTCAGGAATTCCGTAATCAAGAACGGTGGCATTGGGATCGAGTGTTCCGTCGGGGGTTCGACGCGTATTTAAGATACGCTGCAGATCGCGGGCGATGGAAGAGAAGAGGGCGGTGCGGTCATGAACGCGAAAGGGCGTTAGCTCCTTATCTGCCTCCGGGGCGTTGTCGACCAGACGGTCAAACAACGGAACCCGGAGGCCATGGATGGTCTTGGGATACATCACTATGAAGCCGCGTTTGTGGATAGATTCCAAGACGCTGAATTGTTGCCCGAGTCACTGACAGCAGCAGCTTGGAGCTTGTATTCCCATTTAATCGCGGTGTAGTTAAAGGTAACGGTTTCCTGTGGTTTTCCTCCTCCGCCACCGCCGACGGAAACAGATGAGACAAGGGCATTGGTCAGCGTGTACTTCATAAAGGGATTGACCGTGCCGTTCTCGTTTTGGCCTACGGTGAGAACAACGGAAGCGATGGGCTTGGCCTGATTGCAATAGTCGATCAGGCTTGCTGTCGCGAGATCGAGAAACTTGGTAATGGTAAAGTCCTGATGGTTCGGCTTGCCAGAGGTGCGCTTCTGGTTGCTCTGGTCACCGGTTATCTGTTGAGCGACACCGTGGCTATAGGACAGAACTTCGATCATGTCCTTATAGTCTGCGAGGGTTGACTCGCCTTTGATCGCGCCGCAGTCAAGAATCAGTACATCCATGAGATTTCTCCTTTGCCTGACGCCCTCTAACGGGCGCGCCAGGCGTGTGTGAAGCGGCGCACGCATTCAGCGAACGCCGCGGATGCGAAGGCTATTTTGCCGGAGCGGGAAGCTCGGCTACCAGACGGATCGACACGGTCAACTCGTCCAACTGGAAGTGAGGTTTAAGGAAGACAACGGCACTATAGCTGCCGGGCTTTCCGGGGATCTCAAAGACATCGATGCGCGCCTGTCGCAAGGGATATGCGGCCTTTACGCTTTGGGAGGCATCATCATTGAGCAGAACGTAGTCGGCAATCCAGGTATTGAGATAGGCGGCTACATTTTCCTTGGTCATAAAGCTGCCGATCTTGTCGCGCATAATGACCTTGATGTAGTGAGCAAAACGCGACGCGGCCAATACATAGGGAAGCATGCTGGAGATGCGCGCATTTGCATTGGCTTCGTTGGTGTTGTAGAGCTTCGGCTTGTTTGCTGTCTGGCCGCCGAAGAAGGCAGCCTGGTCGCTGTTCTTACGGTGGCAGACAGCAACGAAGCCCAGATTGTTGAGCTCATTTTCACGACGGTCCGTAATGGAGACCTCCGTGGGGCACTTCATGGCGAGGTCTCCATCTTCGGTTTCGAAGATGTGAACAGGAAGGCCTTCGATGAGTCCACCGCCCTCAACGCCGCGAATTGCCGCACACCACTGATATTTGGAGAAAGCGTCGGTGATGCGCTGCGCAAGAGCGTAGGCGGAGTTTCCCCAGAGATACTTCGCGTGATCCTTTCCATCAACATCTTCGACAAAATCGAACTCATCTACCGGAACGGTTTTGGGGCCGTATGGCAAGCGCAGAAGAACGTGCGGCAAAGTGAGGGTAACGTACCGGGAATCCTCGGAGTCTCGGAAGGCACGCCACTTGATCAATTCGGTCGACTCAAACTGCTTGGCGAGATCGCGTGGTACTGCAAGCTCGGTGAAGCTGTCCCAATCGAACAGCTTCGGACTGGCAGCCGTGATGAAAGGCGCATGAGCCGCAGCGGCAACGTGAGAGATCTGTTCCAGCATGGACGTATCCTGCGGAGTGCGGCCGAATTCATAGTCGCCCACAAGTACGCTGAAGGGATTGCCGCCGAAGGTGCCGTACTCTTCTTCGTAGATCTTTTTGAAGAGAGAGCTTTGATCGAACTCGGTGGCCTTTTCGAGGTCGGACAATAGTTCCTTTTTCGTCGAGTTAAGCAGGCGGAGCTTAAGCATATTGCCCGTCTCGGTGTTCATGACGAGATAATGCAGCCCGCGCCAGGCTGCTTCGAGTTTCTGGAAGTCCGGAGAATGCATAATTGCATTGAGTTGATCGCTGATGATCTGGTCGATCTCGGCGATACGCTGCTTAATGCCGGCAACGGCACTGTGCTTGTTGACCGTCATTCCCTCATCGAGGACCTGAGTTGCGTACTCTGAAATAAGGGTCATGGCATAGGGCCGCTGTGAGTCGTCACGTACGATGCGGCCCTCAGAGATAACGCGGTCCATCACTGTCGGTGGGGTGGTTGTGGTTGTTCCAGTCGTTGGCTCAGGCATGGGCGCCCTCCTCTTCCGTGCTGTTGCTTGCCTTCAATTGCTTGAGCTCCTCTGGCTTGGAAACTACATCGAGGAGCGTTTCATTGAGAGAGTCGTTGCCATCCAGCTTTGCCAGGAGGTCGTTCAAGTGAGAGCGAGAATCAAGCAACTTGCGGAGGCCTTCGACTTGTTGAACAAGGTTGGCGGGGGTGAAGTCGTCGATGCTCTCGAATTTAAGGCTCAAAGGCAGCGAACTCTGTGCCTTATCAATATGATTTGCAACCGAGCTTGAAATAGACGGACCAACGGACTTGAGAACTTCGTTGAAATTGTCGCGATCGATCTCGATGAACTTGCGATCCTTCATTGCGACAGGGTTGTGAGTTGCACCAGATAGATCCGAGAGAATGCCGACAACAAGCGGCAACTCCTTTTTCTGAATGGCGCCGCCGATCTCAACGTCATACGTGATCTGTACTCGGGGCGGACGAACTCGATCAAGTTTGTGCTGCGTACTTTCTGCCATTGGAATGCTCCTTATGTATTCGGTAGATTGTGGTTGTTTCCATGAAGGCGAAGCAATGTGCCTACTTCTCGCAATGCGACCTGGTCTTGCAACAACTCGGGTAGAAGTTCACTAAGATTCATCCCGCCCCACGCAATCGCGCGCTGGAGCAGATAAGGTACAGGGCTATGAGGCTCAAGCTGACTCAAAAAATCCGATATTTCTGCTAGTCGCGTATAGGCGTCTTCGCGACTCTGAATGGGTGTTCCACAACCGGATGGAAGCTGCGAATCCGGCAAGCGTGAAGTGATGTGAGTTCTGGAAGGAGGGGAATAAGTCATCGCAGAGAGGGATGTATTCATCTCATGATTCGGCGGGAGAGAGCCTGTCGCATCCTCCGCATCCATTTCCTGCTCCTCTGTATCCTCAGATTTCTGTGCATCCGACAGCGCAGGAGAGATGGCGCGCTCCATTTGGTGCAAGATACTTTTGATCTCCAGTAAGCCGCCGTTCGCGGGGCCGTAGCAGGCATCGAACATCTGATCGAGCATGTCGGTGATTGCAATGGCCTCGTGAATGTCTGTCCACATGGCAGCTAAAGGCTCCAGCGGAGCGAGTGCGAGGCTGCGCTCGAAGGTCTCTGCGCCGGTTGCCGTTTGCGGACCCGAGTGTTGTCTCCGGTGTATCTGATCCTGATGCCGCGCTGCCTCCAGATCGGCGAATGAAAAGGGAGCGGCGCCGCTTGCTGCTGAAGGTTGAGTCAGCGGGAGCATCTTGATCTGCAAGGAGATCTTTTCATTGAGCCATTGAATGAGATTCGCTCGATGTTCCACAGAGGAGTCCGTTGAACGAAGCGGCAGGACAACTGCGGCCGGCGGGATATTGTCGGGGAGTTCTGGAGCCGGGTACATTGTGGCAGCGAAGTATTGATGGAGGCCGAGGATGAGAGCGCATCCTTTCGAGTAACCTGCGAGCCCCTCAAGGTGAAGCCATGCTTCTGTCACCCATATGGCAATTTGCAGGTCTTTCGAACGATGTAGAAGCGCCTCCGTGCATAGTTCTGACACCAGCAGCCAGTCAGCCTGCTGGGTGGGGCGCTGCCAGATTCCCTGAGGAAGAGAGGCATTCTCTGCATAGCGCGCCTGGGCGATCTGATCATAGAGCGGATCGTACCGAAGGTAGACTCCTGCTGGCGCTATCGGGTCGATGGGCTGGAGCAGTGCCTCGACGGTAATGTCAGCCGGGTTAGAAGGAGAGATATGCATGGTTCACCTTTTTGTCGTTGCTCGGGAAGAGAGGGCGAGTGGCGGTGCTAGAACGGGGAAGCCCGCCTTTGTAATAGATTCTTTAGCTCCGGGAGGGGAAATAAGGAGGCGGATAAAGACGCGTGCCGCGGTGACCGCTTGTGTCTGCGATTTCTTAGAGGCGGCAGAGGCCGCCATCTCGGGGATGTCAAAGGCGAGGACAAACGGCTGGGGCGATGTCGAGTCACTAGTAATGAAATTGGAAGCGTCGATGCTGCTGAATGCTTGGACAAAACGGATAAGGGACCAACTGTCCTTGAATGTCCATGAAATATCGTTTCCGTTGACTCGCGGAGCTACGCCGTCTGTTGTTGAAGAAGTATTTGAGGGAAGAAACGGAGCGTTTTTTGCCCAACGCAACGTTAAACTTACCGGGTCCCCATAAAGCCAATGAATTTTTACTGGCGGGTCATCGGAATGGACGGTGTTGTTGCCTACTTGAAGAGTCCACTCGATGATCTGGTTGCCCCCTATCTCGTCTTTGCGGTTCACACGAAATTCGGGAATGATATCGAGGGAGATGGGTTCTCCACCGGAGGTGGTTGTGAGGGCCGAGGTGAACCAGGGGCGAGTATCACGAAGCATTGCGAGAAATTTCCGATTTGCATCGCTTATGTTCGAGACTGTTAATTTGGTATTCAGTAGATCGGCGGAGGTATCGTACTGGCGATAAAAATCGGAGATCGTCTGGGGATCGGCTTCGTTCAGCGCGGATACTGAAGGAGAGGCAAAGGGGAACCTGCCCGCAAGATCGTGATTGAAGCGAGTACGCAGACGGGAGTAGGAGGTTTCGAAATTCTCTGTGAGCAGGGCATTGCAACGAAGGTAAAGGCCTTGGCGGAGTTGGACGGTGGCGAGCATAAAGTAGTCAGGGCGCCTTTCCACGCTGCGCGCGATATTCTCGCGGCTGCAATTGTTGGAGGGGCTAACTTTATCCATGCCCGTGGCAACGAAACTCTCGAGGGTCTGAACCGAGTTGCCGGGTTTTTTGGCGTTGTATTGTCCCAGTGCTGCTCCAATATCTTCCCAGCGCCTGAGGATACGAACCGTCGCAGGCGAAAGCGCGGATCGGGAGATAGAAAGGAAGTGGACGATAGGCGCCGCCGCAGTATTGAGAGATTCAATTTCCTCTCTTTGCGCGGAGAGATAATCCGCTACGGCGTCTGGCGTGGGGGCATCGAGAAGCTGCGAGGTCGCCGGTTGTTCTCCGTCCCATTGGCTAAATACGGCGGTTGAAAATCCATAAGGCTGAAGACGGTCCAGGTCGTGATCCAGTTCCAGCAGGATCCCGGACGCCTGGTTGGTCGAGAGTAGACGGAGCTGAGACAAAGGGGTGGTGAGGCCATATCGCTGAAGAGTGGTGGTCAAAGTTTCGATGGATGGTGAAACGTCATTGAACGCCTGCGCCTGCATGATGCCGTCTGCTGCGTCATTTGTGGATTGCTCGGACTCTACGATAGCGATTTGCAGGGAATGGGTGAGTTGGTCGGCAGCGATACGACCGAGCGTGCTGCGAAGTGAAGCCGGCGCCTGACCAAGGTCTTCTGCCAGATATCTTTCATAGCTCAATGGAAGCGTCGTCGCTGCGTTGAGAGAGGCTTTATTCCAGACGATATATCCATTCCGCGGTTGTATCAGATTGACGGCACCCGGGGTTCCAGACATGAAAGGCAGGCTCAGAAGATTCTCGATCGCAGTTTGCATGTCCTGTGATCGCTGGCTTAACTCGAGCTTTCCATCGACAACGGTCGCGATATCTCCCGTGAGAGGGGTTTGCGCATCGTCGAGCGCGGCAACTAGCTTTCGGAAGTCGGTATCAGCAAGGTCGAGCATCCAGTCACGCAGCCATGGCTCAAAGAAAGGTGAAGTGCCTGCGGCTTTCGTCGTGACGGCATCGAGAGCGCTGGACAGTTGGATCTGATCCGCGCCTGCCCATTGAAGTTCCGGATCATCGTAAGTGCGCTGCGTCCTGTCGAAGCTATGCTGAATATTGGTTAGATCCTTGTAGCTATGTGTTCCGGGTGTGCTGATTCCTCTGATCGCTGCTACCAGAGACTCGGTGCTTGTACGAGTCGGATTGTGCTCAATCCATGCCGCGTAGAGCGCGGTTGTCAGTTGCTGCGCTTTAGCGGACATCTGCTGGCGCGTGGACTCGGTATAGATAAAGGGGGACCACTCAGACGAGCGCACAGCTTCCTGAAAGAAGGGGTTTGCATCCTCGTCGATCTGCGCCGGCTGCGGACGGTTATGAAGATACTCGTCGATGGAGATGACGGTCTGGAGGGGGACGTCGGAATTGCGATGGCTGAGGGTGTTGTAGAGTGCGATATTTTTATCGAGTTCTGCGAGACGGCGAAGGAATTCCTGCATATCCAGATACTCCGGCAGCCGTTCAAGTTTCATGATGGGAGGGGTATCCGGGTCTGTCGCTGTGAGTGAGGCCGCAGGAAGCTGACGCCGGTTCAGATCGGCAAGCTGTCGGCTCCGCTGCTCCAGCCCCTGTTGGAAGCGTTGCAGGACCAGGACATGAAATGCCTGTCCGATGACGAGCTGGATCTGGTGATTAACGTTGGCAGCCCATGATGCGGGAATAAAGAGAGAGTGGAAGCCGTCGGACTGAAAGCTCGCCATGCCTCTAATCAGGTCGTCTGCGCCTGTATGATCGTCTACCCGGGAGGGGTCCAGGGTGAATGATGGGGGATGCTGGAGATCGGCCTCGATTCTGGACAGAAGAGGAACAAGCACGTTACGTTCGCGAACGAGTCTTCGCGTTGCGAATGCCGTACCGAGAACAAAGAGGACGGCGGCGGAACAGCACACGATCTGCAAAACCAGGCGTAATCTGTCTCGCACGGCAAAGAAGTGAGAGAGCGGAACCGCGAGGCCATGCTCCGGAAATATCTTTCGGTAAAAAAGATCGTGAGTGAATGCTATCTGTAGGTTCGAGCGAAGCCAGGGCTCAAGAAGATTGGGGAGCCAGGACAACCCTGATTGCTCCCGGTCGTATTCATCGAAGCTTTGCGAAGAATGTCCCGCGGGTTGTGATACCGGCACCAGCGCCGTCGCTTTCGGAGCAAGTCGAATGCTGCTTTGAGTGGATCCACAGCAATAAATCCCCCGGAACATGGGTGCCGGAGTCTCTCCGCTACTCCGCATGACGCGCATAAGTAGAAGGCGTAATGGTGGGGCGATGGCATACAAGTTCCCTGGGAAGAGAAACATGGACTGGCGGTCTGGCGTCGGATCATGAATGGCAAAAAGGTTGCTCTGTACGCGCTCCAAAGTCACTCTCATGGAGTTGATGGCTTCATCGACCCATTCGGGCTGGAAGAGATGACAGTCGCTGTATGGATTTGACCATCCGAAGATCTGTTCAAATTGGTTGCTATCTAACTCGTTCGTAAACTCGGAAAACCCCTTGATGGCGTCGCACTTCGTGAGCACGAAATAGACGGGAAGATGAAAGCCGATAATCTGCGTCAACTGGCGGAGCCGTTGTTGTAGCAGGGTGCCGCGCTCGATCAGAGCGGTAGGGGAAAGCGCATCCGGGCCCACGAGATCGGTTGCAGCCACCGTGAGAACGATGCCATCCAACGGGCGTTCCGGTCTGTGATTGACAAATAGGCGAAGAAGCCGCCGCCATGCACTGATCGAACTGCTCTCGGAGCCAAAACACCACCCTCCCACATCGATAACGACGCCGTCCCCGAAGAAATTCCATGCGATGCCGATATCGCTTTCGACTTCAACCTGCTCGTCGAGAGACATAGAAAGGCTCGATTCGGAGAGAAGACTGCTCTTTCCGGATGCGGGAAGTCCAAGCATGAGAAACCACGGAACCTTATAACGAAAGTCCCGCCCGGGAGCCCGGGAGCGAAGTGCATGCATGGCTCCTGAAAAGCTGCCGGATAGCTCCGAGACTGCCACATCGCTGCTTCCTGCCTTCGCGGCTGCCTCTGCTTTATCTGCATCCTCGTTGCCCGGAGAAGACGAAGAAGCCGCATGCCTTGCCTGCCAGAGAAGAAAGACAATCAGCAGAACGAGCATGACTAAAAGCACAATAAGACATGCCCACAACAAGGGGATTGTTCCTATCGAAAGGAACATTGCAGCGGCAGATCGGAGAGGTGGAATATGGAAGATCAAGGTTGACTCTCCATATTTGAAAGGGAATACCTCTCCGCGCTGCGGATATGTTTCTGCATTGGCCCAGAAATTTGTTGCCAGATCAGGGTGGAGGCGATCAGCCAAATCGCGACAATTCCAGACAGGACCAGCCACCACATGTGTGGGCTGGGCAGACGCTGCCCAGTTTCGTCATCAACATCGAGCCGATAATTTTGAGAGAAAAAAGGATTGGTGGGAGAATCTTCCGGAGCCTGTTGATAGATGTGGTTGTAGAGCCGCCGACGATAGCGCTCGATGCTTTTATTGGGATCATTACCCCGGTATTTCCCTCGAAAATCCAAGGCAAGTGCCTGGAAATAGATCATGGCGAGCTCCGCTGACGAGTTGTTGCCTGCAGATAGAAGCCGATCGAGCTTCCAGAAAAACAGGTCGCCGGACGCGTGAGAGTGAAAGAGCTCCTCTTCAAGAAGTTGCCAGTGAGCCCTGCCGCTCCATTGAGCATTCAGCATGACTTCATCGGCTAAAGCCGCCATGACATATTCCGCCTCTTTGTAGAGGCCATAGCCAAAAGTTCCTCCTAATTCCTGCACGCGAAAGGCCTGTTGCCCCAAAAGACCGAGCAGGCTCTGTCGTACGTTTTCAGCTTCCGCCTGATCCGTGGGGCGACGATTGGAGGGTGTTGATGTGAGTGTGATTTTTTCGGTTGCCGTGTCGACGACAGGAGGCGTTGCTATTCGATCTGCGTTATCGATTGCCGTATCTTCGGCGATGCCGGAGGAGTATTTCTGTTCGACAAGCTGCTTCAGCCGTATGAGTTCGCTGGCAAACTGACGAAATTGCATCAATAGGGTCGAATTTTCAGGAGCGGTATTGAATTTCACGATAAAACCTTGGGGAGGTCGAGAAAATTCTTGAACCTTTAAGCTTTGCGACGGTTATTTGCCCTTGTAAATGTAGAGGATGACTTCAACGGGAGCGTTTGAGTGCTCCGATGCGGGGCCGCCGGCAATATCGAGCGGCTCTTCGGGGAGGATGTATCCGTTATTCTCCTCCAGATGAAATAACACGGTTCCTGTTCCAGAGAAGAGTCCGCGTTCACTCAGCGTCCGAGAGCGGTCTGCACCCAGAACTCTTCGATCGCGCATGCTTTCCTGTAGCTTGCGTGAGCCAATCAGGGCGCTTTCGCCCCAGGCGGCAAGTGTGGCCTCATTCTCTTTCTGTGCGCGCAACGCGAGAATCAGGTGCTTCCCCTGCCATTCAGGAGCAAAAAGCAGGCTGAAGCAGCCTTCCTTGTATTGGAAGGGAATTCCGAGGTAATCGTGGGAATCGTTCTCGTCCAGAACCTGATTGATGTAACGGTGAACCTCGGCAAAGCTGGCCAGGATGTCCCAGTGGCGATAAGTAGGAAACACTGGAGGAACCGGTTCGGAGGCGATGCCAGCAATATGGCCGGCGAGGTTGCAGAATGCAAGATAGAGCTGGAATGGATGTGTAACCTGAACCGAAAGGAGAGCTTCACACTGTGGAAGCCCCGACACCAGACTGCGGACGCTGGAAGGTTGAGCGCTCTGCGCTTCGAGGCGTTCCTGCGCGGAAAAGCTGCGCCATCGATCGTGCATCATCAAAGCGAGCTCCCGAACACGTCGCAATACGTCGGCACATTGCCGCCCGACCGGAGAATCTTCAGAGACCCGGCGCAGGGGGTAGACGTAGTCGTCCATTAATACCCACACGCTGTTGCGAAAACCGATGCGCGCGATAGGCATGCTCACGTATTTTTCAGAGAGGGGAGTATGCGATGCTATGAGATGGAAGCGAGGGCGCAGACGCGGAATCACGCTGCCCTCCATCTCCGCGTCTGTGGATGTTCCTTGAGTCTCTTCAGCTTCCGAGATAGACGTATAGCGAAGATCTCGCTCCTGTTTTGAGTTGCCATCGTGTGCTACAGCGGCTAGATAGACCAGGAAGGGTTGTTGCCGGAAGGAGAGCTCAAGTGATTCAAGATCGAGCGTGGCCTGGGAGGGTTCTCGGCCGTCGACCCATATCGGGAGGCCATCAGGCAGAAGCGCTTCCAGATCGAGCAGAGAAAAGCGACCCTGCATGAGCTGGGTTTCGTCGACGGAGAGGCGCGAGACACCCCAGTTAAACGGAAGAGAAGCCGCATGGTGTTGCAACAAGTCTTCCTGACGGAAAGTCAGTTCTTCAAAGTGCTCGGGGGTAAGCAGCATCCCTTCATGCCATGAGATGACATCGGGAATTTGCTTTAAGGAGATGTAAGGCACAGTGCTCTCTCAGCATAAAGTGTTCAGGGCCGGGGCAGGATCTTGAAGTCCTTTGCACCAAGCGCAATGTTGATAGTGCCATTTCTGGGAAGAACGCTACTATGATCACCTGCTGAAGTGTAGTTGGCAAAGAGGAGAACACCATCTGCGATCCCGGTACGCGGAACCTTCAGAGGAGCAACCTCCTGGCCTGGAACCCACTCCCAGGAAGAAACCTGAATCTCGGACGGATGCATCCGTAGCAAAGTCTTTCGTTTTTCAAACCAAGCCTGCGCTGTAAATGAAGAAAGCTCTTTCAGAATACCTTTGTTATTAACCACTACAACGTCGACAGCGACGGGGGAATTATTGTTCAGTGCCGGGTCTACGGTTACATACAGATTTATCTCTCCCGTGGTGTGCGACACGCTTCGTACAGGTTTCATTACGGCAGAGCATCCACTCAACATGCAGCAGCAAACGAGACTATAAAAGAGCAATTGCTTCGGGAGCGCCATCTTTTTTGTTCGACGATCATAATCAGAGGGTAGTCTTCCGTCAATACAACTAATTGTTTACAGACGGAGGTTTATTCGAACGTGAGGATTGAGACTTCTATTTCAAGTCGTTGCAACGGTTCGCCTTGCGGCGCTCAGGCGAAGGTGGGAGCATAGCGGTGCAGTCCCTTTTGTTTACGGCAATCGCTCTTGCGCTAGCCGTTCTGGCGTACATGATCTATCGCCTGATCGTCACGGCACGCTGTCGCGCACAAGAGATTCGTCATCCTGTTTCGGGTGATCAGGATATTGCGATTGAGAGAATGGATTCAGATAATTCGGGCGAGGCATCTCCATCAGTATTTGTAGATATGCGCGGGGAGAGGCCGGCTGAAGCTCTTGCTGCCCTGGCGGGCTTTTCTGCCGAAGATCCTTCCACTGCTCTTTCTATTGTTGAGGAAGATATTCCTTACGCGGACCCGATAGACGGAATGCCATTCAAATCAGGCGAACCCGTGATTCCTTGTGTCTGCGGTCTGGCCTATCGAGAGGAGAGCATAAAATGGCTGCGGGATTATCACGGCGGAAGCTGCATCTATTGTGGAGCCCTCGTCGGCTCATCGGAGGATCGTTCTTGACAGGATTTTCGCTCTTGTGGGATCGGTCAGTTAAATGAATATTATCGGCGCCGCAATCCCGTCGGCGCCGGTGAAGGCCTGGTGCTCTCCTCGGATCGGATCAATGACGATAGCTGTCTTCCATTCCTGCGCAAACCATAAGGACTGTGTTTTGCGATCGACGGCGGAGAGAAAGACGCCATGGTTGGGGTGGCTGTGATACCAGCCAATGATGCTCCCTGTTGAATTGAGGGCAGGTTCCCCCCACACATTCTTCCATCCGTTTTTCTGTATCGAGACCTTCACCCGGCTGGCCGTGATGTCATCGACTGGAAGCGCCGCCTCGACGCATGCCAACAATTGCTCGCCAGACGGTCTCTTGCACGGGCGGCCGATTAATATTCCGATCCGCTCCACGCTGCAATTTCCCTTGATATGGTGCATGATCTGGTCAAAGACGGTGCCAGGGAGAACCACGAGACACCTTGCATCATATTCTGCATAAAACGGCGGGATCGCGTGGAGGATCTCCGGTGAGGCAGTGGGTAGAGATACGTCATCATGCATCTCCACCCAGTTGAGAATTGGCGCCATAAGATTACCGTGTACTCAGCATCCGAAATGGAAGAGCGGAAAAGAAAGGTTGATCAAGCGGCATAAGATCTAAATTCTGCTTCGCCCACAGAGCCGCGGAATCATCTGCGACGCTCCGCCAGTTTAGCGCCGCAGGATCGTAGGTCAGAATTGCTCCGATTCGTTGCAGTAAACTGTCCAGTTTCTCGCCGGGTCTCCAGCTTCCGAGACATAGCGTGCCATTTGGCCAGATATGCGGATGGATGACAGGCGTCAGCATAGTGGCGAAGGGAGGTTGCGCCGGATATCCGGCAGAAAATCGAATTCCGACCCGGTGCTCTTCGTGATAAGAGGCTACCCCGGAGATGAGTCTGGATACGCTGCGGCAACGAAATAGAAAGTGATAGGACTCTGGTGGTTCCCCAAAGGATTCTTCGATGACGATTCGCTCCCGCGAGGCCAGGACAACTGCTTGTGCCGCCATAAAGTCGCTCTCGAGGCGGCGTTCACGGACGCGGTTGATCACCGGCGCCTCCTTCTACAACAGGGAAGATCTGCAATTCGGCGCCGTCTCGCACGTTGGCGTCCCATAGCGAATCACTCTCCAGCAGAAGTTCGTTGGAGCCCACGTTGCGAAAGACGAATGATGTCGCCGGTAATATCCAACGCATCGAGCATTGCTCCATCAGCTCCCCAACAGTCGTTGTATCCGGGAGGGTAACGGAGGCAAGACGACTGCGGTCATACATCGAGACGGTGATGGAGATGGTCTTCATAGGGAACTGATCCGCAAACGAATCTTCATAGCGTCTCCTCCAGGGGCAGTTTAGCGTGGTGTACTGTGCCAGTGCACGATGTCATCCAGAAGTGCGCTCCGTTGGGAATTCCGAGATCAGCCAAGGTGCTTTTTGCCGGGAAGCTGTTTCTATCGATTCGATTTATCCAATGCGGCCTTCGTTGTTCACCACAGTGCGGGCACGCCAAGTCAGAATCCTCTATCTTCCACGCTGGCCGCGCAACCTCTTCTCTTCCGCATGTCGGACACTCTAACGCTTCGGCTATGTCCCAGTCGACCTCCAGGCTTTGCATTTCGTTCCGCGCCAGGAGATCGGTCAGGGTCATTTGCCTTGAAGTAGCAGAAAGGCCTATTGCGGGAGCAGTTCCCCAATGAGCCATACATTCTCTGTTTCTCTTTAAATGAAGAACGGACATCTCATAGGGGCTGACGCGGAGGGACAGTTGTTCTCCGCCAGCCATCCGCGGCCATGGTTGCGACTGTGTGGGTGCCTGTAGAAGTGCGATGGCTTCCTGAACCTGTAACGCCGCGGTCAACGACGCCAGGATGGCCGTTGTAGCAATCGGCATTTTCGTTCTGCGCGGACTCGGCAACAGGCAGGAGTTGCGTTCATACATACGCTGCCACATGGAAGTGGTGATGGTGCATTCATAGCAGGCACTCTCGTCTGGATAGAAAAGACTTACCTGCCCGCAAAATTCGTCGATGCCCCCATTGATCCAGGGAACAGCGGCCATCCTGCAGAGTCGGTTCAGCTTGTACCGGGCTGCAATATTGTCCAGGCACCCTATAACAACATCGAATGCTTCCAGAAATCCAGCACCAACCTGTGTGACGATATCTGCAATGAGCAATTTTGTCTTGACCGATGGGTTGAGTTCTCTAATGCATTTTGCGGCGACCTCAGCTTTGAGTTTGCCTATATCTCCCTCTCGGAAGAAAACGCAGCGAGCCAGATTGCTCGACTCAACCACATCGAAGTCGATGAGGCCAATTTCTCCGATTCCAAGGAGCGCCAGGTTTTTGAGAACTTCATTTCCAAGCGCACCGCAGCCTGCAACAAGTACGCGTGCCTCTGACAATCGCTTCTGCGACCAGCCGGGAATCGCTTCATGGCGGCTGAAGCGTCCTTCAGGCTGATGATCGACGAAGTCAGACGCGGATCTTGTCCGAGAGCTTTGCATCGTGAATGGCTCGTCGCTGGGGATATCGAAGAAGCGCATAGGCCGCGTTGAGTTCCTTCATACGCGCCTCGGCGGCGTGCCTCAGGTCGCTGGGTTGATGGTCTGGATGTAAGCGCGCCGCGAGTTTCCAGTAGGCTCGCTTAATCTCGTCTCTGGTTGCAGTGGGCTTTATCCCAAGATGCTGATAACAGTCTGGATTACCATCCAGTTCGGTCCATTCGATCTGGCAGGACGACTCAGTAGAACCTTCCTCTGATTCATGCCACTGGATCACAATCGCTCCTCCCTGATCTCCTTGCTTCAGTAGTATCGAATCAAACGAATCTTCCTGAAAGTACCGTTATAGGTACGGTGGAACCTAAGAGTCTGAGGAGCGATTATTCCAATAGAGATAGCCTTCGCATTCGATCCCGGCTGCTGCGCGAGTTTGCCGGGCGCAAGGGACAGCCGGCTGCGGTCTGCATCGATAGCCGGCCGCTGCAATCGACGCCCGAGAGAGGAACTCGCGTTGGTTACGACGGTGCCAAGCGGAGGAAGGGCTCGCAGGTTCACATTGCGGTCGTGAAGTTAAAAAAGGGAGTTCACTCCATTGGTTGCTAAACCCTGCTTTGGAGAGCCTGAAACGCGCATGCTCGTAGCTCTCTGGGGCGCGGGCCACTTGAATGTGCTGGCGTCGGAGCCATCAGTCAATAAAGATTAAGCGTGATCCGAGAAGTGAAGATTTTGGCCTATTTTAAGAGGACGAGATTGCCCCCAAATCCAGACATCGTTCTGATAGACTTGTTTCTGTCAGTGCGGCGGTGGTACTGGAACCCATTCGGGGGCCAGAACGGATTCCGAGGCACGAGATGATAGAACAGAGGAAGAATAGTGAAAGCTGAGAGTCCTCTGATTCTTCTATGTAACAAAAGCCTAAGTTGTTGAAAACAACCTAGGGGACGTAGCTCAGTTGGTTAGAGCGCTGCCCTGTCACGGCAGAGGTCGCGGGTTCGAGCCCCGTCGTCCCCGCCATACATTCTAAAAGACTTAGAAGCGTATGGCGACCTAAGTGACAAGCAAATCCGGGTCCGATAAAGGCCGCTTCATGAGGTTGTCCGGCCAGTACGGCTGTTTCCCCTTCATGGTTTCGCTGGCAAAGATGTAATCGTCGTTGGTCGCGTAAGCACTTTGCCTCTGCCAACGCGGCAGATCGTCAGCCATATAGCTGTCGAGCGGAACCGGCTTGGCAGATGCCTCTGTCTTGCAGTCGCCGACAATCTGATGCCAGATGGAACGGGTCATCTGAAGCTCAAGATTGTTGAAGTCCACATCCCTCCACCGAAGTGCCAGGAGTTCGCTCACGCGAAGCCCTGTACCTGCATCGAGCAACGCCAGCGTCCGCTCCCGGACGCTCAACTTGCTCAACAGCAATTGGAGTTCATGGAGTTCCAGAACATCAGGAATACGTTCCCGCTTCGCGCTCTGACGGACGAGCTTGATCGGGTTTCGATCAAGCCACTCTTTGTTCCTTTCGCCCGCTTCATGCCGCCAAGCCACTCTTCGACTGCGACCGGCTTTACTTGATCCAAACGGCTGCTTCCCCAGCGAGGAAGTATCCAGCTTCTCAAGTAGCATTCATACGCGGCTCGCGTCGAGAACGCCTTGCGACCCTGATGCTCACCTGCCAATTCTTTCAAGCGATAGTGAGCGACTAGTTCGCTGACTGTTCTAGGCCCGCCTTCCGCGTCGGGGCTTCCTGTTTTGCGTCGATGCGCAACGCTTGAGCTGCTTTGAGAGCCGATGTTTCGTTGGCAAGAGTTGCGACTGTACCGACGATAGCCTTGCGGTATTTGCTCGTTCCGTCAGTTCCGGTCTCGTACCATCGGTAAATCCAAACATCCGATCCGCTGAGCCGCTTTTCGCGCTGCACGCTTCCTTGTTGATACCGTGTCCGCCTTGACATGAATACTCCTCGTGAAGGCGCCACGGATGGCTTCTTTCAGCCTACCGCGACGTGGGGCAGAGGTCGAGCGAGCGCTCCCGCCGCGTTCCAGATGGAAGCCTGCGAGACGATTTGTGTGTTCGGATCCTTTGACGGAAGAGAATTCGGTCACGAAAAGGATCGAGGAAAGGAGACTTTAGGGAGCGATGCTCAACTGGCCCTTTGCTGCCGATCGAGCCAGGCATTCAGGTCGGATGCGCGGAAACGCCACATTTTTCCTACCTGGGAACCGTGAATTTCCCCGCGTCGAGCCAACTTCTGAAGGGTCTTGTGATGAATGTCCAAGAGCTGCGCGGCCTGATGACTGTTGAGAAGAGGTTCAAAATCAGGAATGCCGAATGAATAATTGTCGACTGAGCTACCCGTTGCGACGACACCGTGTTCCGATGACTGCGTGCCGACTTCGGCCTTTGAGGCCGACCGATAAATGGCAGCATCGACTCTCCTCTCGAACCCCAACCGGCACCGAGCTTGCAGCGAGACAGCTCATCCAGAGTGCGAATAGAAACACGGTGGAGAGCAACGAACTCAAGAGCAACAACAAAAGCAAAAGCTCTATGAAGGAAAAGCGAAGAACAAATCCTTGGCATCAGTGACCTGCTCATAGAATGTCGGCTTGTGGGAAATGATGGGGAAAACTTGATCACATCCGAGAACGGCGTTTGCCGGGACTGATCGTGGTCTGCCTTGGTCGTCTTTGGGTCCGTGATCTCCCGTTCCTTCGCTTCAAAATCTTCTGCAATTCCGGCACGACCCCGGTCTTCAAATACCGCGTTTGAGATATTCACCAGGGTTGGCTCCGACAACTCGCTTGAAGGCCTTACTGAACGCAGCGTCGGACTCGTAACCGACCGACCGGGCGACGTCGATGAGTTTCTTGTCACGCTGTTCGAGTAACTGCATCGCCTTCTGCATCCGCCACTCGGTTACATATTCGAGCGGTGTTTGTCCGAGCAGCTCTTTAAAACGCGCAGCGAATGCGGAGCGAGACATGCCGGCCGCTGCGGCCAGGGATTCGACCGTCCAGGGCGTCTTCACGCTCTCGTGAATAGCGCTCAGGGCAGTGCCCATTTGAGAATCGAAGATCGCGCGAAGCCATCCTTTGTTGCGCTCCGGTCCCGACGCGATATGCGCCCGGAGCGTCTGGATAAACAGAACCTCGCCCAGCCGGGTCGCGACGACTTCCGATCCCGGCGCCTGTTCTGCCATCTCCGACGCCAGCGCCTGCATGGTGGTGTGAAGTGCAAGCGTGTGGGCCTGATCGGCCTTGATCAGAATGAAGCTCGGCAATAACTGTGTGATCGGCTTCAGGCTGGCGCGATTGAAACTCAGGGACCCGCAGACGATTGTCGTAGGCGCGCCGCCGCCGCCGTAATGAGCGACATTGCTGCCGTCCCTGGCCGCGACCTCGCGGAAACTCTTCTTCGGACGGGTTCGCAGGCTGTCGCGCAAGACAAACGCAGTCCCCCGGGCCAGCAAAATGCAATCGCCACCGGTGAGGGGAATCGGCTCCGGAATCCCTTCCACACTCAACCAGCAGTTGCCGCGCGAGAGCATGGCGAAGTGCGCCAGATCGGTAGGTGAAATCTTTTTGCCGGAAGCCGTGACTTCTTCGGTCCGGCCCTCCTGTATCAGGCCCCACGGAGCGGTGGCTTCGAGCCTGTGCTGACCGAAGGCGGTTACGTGCATCGTTCTGAAGATGTCTGTTATCGGGTCCAACCTGACCTCCTCACCTTGGACGAATAGACAAAATATTAGGACTTATGAGCAGTTCTCGTCCACCGCCAAGGAAATCTACTCTCCTGTAGTCAATGCTACACATCTTGTTACACGTGGATTGAAGGGAGCAATTATGGGAAAGCTTGAAGGTAAGGTTGCAGTCATCACGGGAGGATCTAGCGGTATGGCGCTGGCCAGCGCCAGGAAGTTCGTTGAAGAAGGCGCCTACGTTTTCATCACGGGCCGGAGGCAGGAGCAGCTCGATGAGGCCGTCAAGCTGATTGGCCGGAACGTGACCGGCGTGCGCGGCGACGCGGCCAATCTCGACGACCTCGACCGCCTGTTCGAGACGGTCAAACGCGAAAAGGGCAAGATCGACGTCCTGTACGCGAGCGCCGGCACGGGCAATGCCGCCATGCTGGGCGATATTACCGAGCAGCACTTCGATGCCGAGTTTGGCCTGAATACGCGCGGAACGCTGTTTACGGTTCAGAAGGCGTTGCCGCTGTTCAACGATGGCGGATCGATCTTCATGACCGGATCCGTTGCTTCGGTAAAGGGCTTTCCCGGTTTCGGCGTGTATGCGGCGAGCAAGGCGGCGTTGCGCTCCTTCGCACGCACGTGGCTCAACGAACTGAAGGGCAGAAATATCCGGGTGAACGTGCTGAGCCCGGGGCCGATCGCCACACCGATGCAGGAAGAAGTTCTCACCAAGGAAGCGAAGGAGATGTTCGAATCGCTCATTCCACGGGGAAAGATGGGTCAATCTGAGGAAATCGCGACGGCCGCGCTGTTTCTTGCTTCAGACGACTCAAACTTCGTGAATGGGGTGGACCTGGCTGTCGACGGCGGCTTTTCGGCCATCTGAGTCGGCGGATCTCGGTGAGTGCACGTTCGCCGGAGCACTCACCGAGATCCGATAGATAACCAAAAGTCGGCTTGCGAGAAAGGATGCGAGGACTTGATCACATTCGAGAAGCACGTTGTCCTGAAGTCATTCACCGGGACGAATGCGACCCTCATGCCCGTCGACAACCACGCGCTACTTAATCACGCAACAACCGGATTGGGGCGTGATCTGGCAACATCCCCTGCAAGATCGATTCGTCTTCGATCTGCGCGGCTTGCGAGAAAGCCGGCGAAGATCAGGCATGCTCCTATCGCGACCAGATTGTAGACGGCGGCGGCCCATGCCCCCTGATCGTGCAGCCGGGTAAAGATAGGAGGAATTTCTACGAGAAATTCAAACAGCAACAGCATCAATGCCAGAAGCCGGGCGGCCAGAATGTCCTTGATGCCGGAGCAGATGGCGCATCCCGCCAGGATAAAGGCGACGCCGGCGAGAGCAGCCCAGAAGTGTCCTTGTCCAAATCGTATCCAGTGAGGGACGAAGGTTGCGAAGATGCGAATGCTGGTGAGGTGGAACAGGCCGAAGACGATAGGAGGCAGCCCCAGCATCCAACGTGCCGCGATCACTGCTCTTTTTTGCGAGCGGAGATCCCGCGAGGCGGTAGACGCATAAACGATCAGGGCCGGAGAGGCCAGCAATACTTGTGCCCCGAGCCCGAAGGTCACGCCGATCAAAACGCTCATTCGCGAGCCAAGTGCATGAATACCGCTGTAGTACCGTGGCAGCCAAAGTGCCGCAAAGATCAAGTAGATGATGGCGGATGCCGCAGCGCCGATGCTTGCGCTGCGTCGCCATAAAATGGCAAGCCCCGCTGCAACCAGCCAGACGCCCGCGACGTAGGCCAGGATGTGCTGACCGGGAAGGTTCTTGCCCAGAGACTGGATGGGCTGATGCGAGGCGTCGAATGCGCCCCAGGCAATATCGAGAATGCCGGCGAGAACTGTGCCTACGCCATAGAACCAAACTCCAACTTTCATCGGTCGATCTCCCCATGAGTCTTTGAGTGAGAGGCGCGGGCGCGACGGCGACCGATGCGTCTCTCGTCTTCAGAGCTGATACTATGGCGGCATTGGCACATAAAACAGAGCCATTTTCGTAAAATCTATTGGACCATTTGAGATGCCCAAAGCCATTAGCTCGTTCGAACTTACCCTGAAGAGCCGGTCGCGCCATCAGACACTGACCTATTGGCTGTACGGCGAGCTGCGCTCTGCGATTCTTGAGGGCCGGCTCGCGCCGGGCACCCGGCTGCCGGCGTCTAGAGATTTTGCCGGCCAGTATGGACTCTCGCGCGGCACGGTGGTCAGCGTTCTGGAGCGCTTGCAGTCCGAAGGCTATGTCAGCTCCCGCGTGGGGTTCGGCACGTGGATCAACCGGGTGGAGGCGCCCCGGCCCGCCCGCCGGGCAACCGCGACACCGGCATATATTCGTCGCGTGCTTTCGACGTATAAGCGGCCACAGTCCTGGATTGACACGGCCTTTGTTGGGGGACCCCGCCCCTTTCGGATCGGGGACCCGGCGGTCCATGAATTCCCGTCCGAGGTTTGGGGGCGTCTTGCCGCAGACCGGGGCCGTCATTTCAAGTCGTGGGTCAAGCAGGGGGGTGATCGTCGCGGCTATCGGCCACTGCGCGATGCCATCGCCGAGTATTTGCGTACGTCGCGTGGAGTGCGATGCAGTGCCGAACAGGTCGTCGTGGTTTCGGGAATACAGCAGGCGCTCGATCTGCTGGCGCGGCTGCTGTTGAAGAAGGGCGATCCGATATGGATGGAGGACCCTGGATACTTCGGGGCCAGAATTGCGTTCGAGAATGCCGGAGCCCGGACGATCGCTGTGCCGGTGAATGAGGAAGGGCTGTCTGTCTCTGCCGGAATGAGGCTCTGTCCGGATGCCAGAGGTGCCTACGTCACGCCGGCCCACCAGTTTCCGCTGGGGGTGATGATGTCGCTGGAGCGGCGGATGGCGCTTCTTCGCTGGGCCGCACGCGCCGGGGCCTTTGTGGTCGAAGACGACTATGACAGCGAATACAGGTTTGAAGGGCCGCCTGTGCCTGCGCTGCAAAGCCTCGACCGGCACGCAAGCGTTATCTTCATCGGATCATTCAGCAAGACGCTGTTCCCATCGTTACGCGTCGGCTATGTGGTATTGCCGGAGCCGCTGATCGATCTCTTCGTGGGTTTTCGCTACCGTGCCGACCTGCGAAATTCATCGTTCGACCAGGCGGTGCTCTGCGACTTCATCACAGAGGGGCACCTGGCGCGTCATCTGCGGAGGATGCGAAACCTGTATGCGGAGCGCCTCGCAACGCTGATGGATGGAGCCAGGCAACATCTGGGCGGGATGCTTGAGATCTCGAACGTCAGGGCAGGCCTTTATACGATAGGGTACCTCACCAACGGAATGAGTTCACGACAGGCAGAAAAATTGGCTGCGGCCCAGGGTATTGAGGTTCTTGGCGTCGATCGATGCACTCTGAGGCGTCCTGATCCGAATGCGTTGGTCCTAGGCTTTGGCGGATTCGACGACCTTGCAATACGGCAAGGCCTCATTCGACTTGCAAAGGCATTGAGTTAGCCAGACCACAGGATGGACCCCGTTCTCTCAACAAATGAGAAGTCGCCGAGTCACTCATCGACACCGGATTAGTACCGATATGTCGGCATATAGGAAGTGACCGGAGCGGGACAGGCCACTTCCGTTATCGGCGCTCATCGTGACTTGGTACTTCCGATGAACTGTCGGTGCAAGTGTTCACGAACAGCGATGCCTTTGCGCGTCGAAGCGTATCCCTCCCTTAGAGGTGACGCAATGAACTCAAAATAGCTGGCTCGATTGAAGACTGCCCGCGCATGGCTGTTTGGAGCGGCAGTAGCTGTTACGGGGATTGTCAGTGATCTGTCCTTTGACAGCATCAGCGGGATACAAAGCCATTCTCCCGGCCTTCCATCCCGCCACCCAGGCTCCTGGGAAAAGATCGGACAAGCGGTAGTCGAGACTGCGAGTGCGAACACGAGCATACGTGAGAAAGCAGAGTGCATATTAAATCCTCCATGTAAAAGTGATCAGGTTTGTTGTCAAAACTCGTAGTCGAGCGAAAACTGAATCCTTCGCGCCGTGGACGCAGCAATCGGTTGTGCGAATCCACGGGCCGGACTCAACTCTGAACCAAATGCTGTGTTCAGCAGCGAGATATTCCGGTGATTAAGAAGATTGAAGGACTCGGCTACGACATCGAGATGCCCGCTGGCGATGGGGATCATCTTCAATATCCTAAGGTCGAGATCGATATTGGGAGGAGTGTGAAGTGAATTCCGGCCATATCCCGCAGGCCGTGCCGCAAACGGGAAGATATGCTCGCGGTTGCTATCGAGAGCCGTGATTGGATTCGCGCCAAAGCCGCTCGCAATGCTCACAATCGGCGCGAACTCCAGGCCGGTTAGTACTTTCATCAATGGACCGGGATTAGCATTTTTTACGGCATCAGCGGGGTCGCCCAGATCCGGGCCGATAAGCCAAAGGCCACTTAGCGTAAACCGATGGCGCTGGTCCATGAGCGATAGTGCCCGCTCGTTTCCAATGGCATACGGGTTCTGCGGTTGCTCGGAATCATAGCTGGCGTCGTCAATGGTCTTGGAATAGGTGTAGCCCACCATAATCTGCAAATCATCCTGGAACTGACGGTTCAGCGTCACCGTGGTTCCGTTGTAAGACGAACTGGCAGATGTAGAGAACTGATTCACGGCGTCGTAGGTTGGATTGAGTCGGGCCTTCGTGAAGATGAGACTTCCAAGCTGCTGTGGCGTAGGCGATGAAATGCCTACCGTGGGCGCATTCGCCATTGTAAGGATGACGGGCGCGGTCAGATTAACATTGCTGGTCCTACCCAGATGCACACCATGTACAAATTGGTATTCGCCTGTGAGTGTCGTCTGCCATGGCAGCGCTCTCTCGACGCTTAGAGAGGCGACTTCGCTATAGGGATTGCGAAGGTCAGGCTGTGCTTTCCATATACTCGGCGCGACGCCGGCAAGCGGAGCAGAAGGAATGCTTCCGCTCTGATACAGGTTGACCGCATCGCGGTCCTCCACGATTTGCATGGAAGCGTGTATTCCATCGAACTCGGAGATACGGTTGATGGTCGCAAGCGCAAAGCGGTCATAGAAGATGCCGAAGCCGCTGCGAATGATCGTGTCTTTCAGCGCAGTCCAGGCCACGCCTAACCGGGGGCTGAAATTGAGAACATCCTGCGGAAATGGCGAAGGCAGCCGGTTGTATTCATAACGAAGACCATAGTCGAGAGTCAGTGACGATGAAGCTGTCCAATGATCTTGAACAAACCCTGCAAAACGGGTCTCGCCCAGGTTCGTATCGAAGTTGCCAAACGATTGCGTGAAGAAATCAGGAGTGCCGTTTTGAAGCGCGGCGAGATTGCCAAAGACGAACAACCCCTGCGAGCCGTCCGGCACATGCGTTCGCAGCGCAACATGGTCAGCTCGTCCACCGAACTGGAAGAAGTGCTGACGGAGTTGAAGCGCAATGGTATCCGCAAATTCGGTATGAGTCTCGAAACGCCGGTCGTTTCCTGAG
The DNA here is from genome assembly GCA_001897435.1 of Acidobacteriales bacterium 59-55. Lineage (GTDB taxonomy): Bacteria > Acidobacteriota > Terriglobia > Terriglobales > Acidobacteriaceae > Edaphobacter. The sequence goes on from MKSV01000004.1 coordinate 204,846, forward strand.
TAGGGCGTACCGAACAGAGCCGTACCTGAAATGAGGATTCCTGGTCCGCTTGTTTGTTCCGTGTGCTCGACCGCCCGCCTCTGTGCCAGCTCGAAGCTGAACTTGTTCAAGAGGCTTTCGCTCATCGTGGACGTAAGCGTTCCGCTAAGGCTGTTGTCCGCAAGGAACGAGGAACCGCGCGCCGTTCGGTCGGTCAGTTCGTCCGTATGGAACGCGTCGTTCACATTCCGGCCGTTCGTGAAGGCGTAGCGGAGCATGATGCTCTCGCGTGCTGTCAGTGTGTGGTCGATGCGGCCCGATAGTTCCGTTTCCTGATCCGTCGTGGGAAAGTAGCCGGATTGCAGAGTGAGTCCGGCGAGCGGCGCATAGTGCTGTATCGAACGATTGATCGTGGATAGCGTCGATGGGTCCAGGTCGTTGGCGTCCTCGCCTCGTGCCATCTCCTGTTCCGCGGCGACGTAGTAGAAGGTTTTGTCGCGTTGGATCGGTCCGCCGAGGGCGACCCCGGCGCGCACGCGGCTCTCATCCGGTTTATGCGGATACAGACCCAACGGAGGCGTGCCGTTCAAGGCACCATTCTGGACAAAAGTGAACGCATCGCCATGGATGCGGTTCACGCCGGTGCGCGTCTGAACGTCAATGGAGCCGCCAGCACCTCCACCGGATTGGGCGGCAAATCCATGATTGACGATCTGGAAATCGCTGATGGCTTCGGGCGAAAGCTGCGTCCGGCTGCTGCCTGTATATTCGTCGTTGTCGTTGACTCCATCCAGATAGATCGCGTTGCTCCCTGGCCGCAGCCCGCCGAAGCTAAAGGTGCCGCCGCTTGGGGGCGTGCCCTGTTGTTGCAGCGCGGGATTGGCCGCAGCAACCTGGGGGGAGAGCAGAACAAAGGTCAGATAATTGCGGCTCGGAATCGGCAGTTCCTCCACGCGATCACAGTCGATGTTCACTACTGAGGAGGTCTGCGAGGTGTCGAACGTTACCGGGGCAGCCGTCACGTTGACGTTCTGCTGCGTGCTGGCGAGAGCAAGACGAATGGAAAGATGCGTCGTGCGACCAACCGCGACCGAGACGGTTTCTTTATCCTGCGCGAAAGATGAAGCAGTCGTTTTTATGATGTAACTACCGCTCGGCAGATCGCGGAGGAGGAAACTTCCATCGTCAGCACTGGCGACGACACGAACTGGGGCATCAGGCGGGGACAGGGCTACCGTAGCACCTGCTACCGGATTACCGTCCGGGCTTACAACCACTCCGGCAACAGCTCCGGCATTGCTCGCTTGAGCAAGACACACGACCGGAAACACTGCCCCAATAACGAGCAGCACAAAACAAAATGCAGCTTTGATAACAGACATCTAGGTTCTCCAAAGAGTTGGGCGTCCCGTTGCGAACACGTAGCACGCAAGCGTCAGCGAGAAGACACACCGAAGCGGTGCGTCCATTCGGGCGCATTTCTTTGGAGATCAGATCCGTAATGGAAGAACGAGCAGCGGAGGGACGGCAAAGATAAATGTGTGACCGGCTTCAACAGGTCTGGCGCTTTCGTTGTACAGAAAGACCTGCCAAAAGGCGAAATCGAACCTCAGCGCACCCGATGAGATCAGCTTACATAACAGGATAACGAGGCAGACTGCGAAAAGAAGCGCATATACCTTGAATTCGGTGTCGTTCGCAAGGCCCGGTGCATCCCAGCGATCAAAGAGTTCAAGCAGAGGGTAGAACGCTCCTATCAGCATCAGGATCGCGCCGAATTGGAACAGTCGCTTCATGCCCTTGTTTAAGGAATAACAGCTCGGTCACACGGAAGCCAGATTCCTCTAATTCCTTCATTCTCCGATACGAGGCTTAAGCTCACATTAAGGTTTTTGTCGCAACATAATCTTGTTATGAGCATAACGTAGCAAAATGCGGACACTTCGCCGTGGCTGCTGCCGGTTTTTACACTTCCCTCGAATAAAGCCAGCGAGCGCGTCGGGATATGGAGAAAGCTGTAAAAATTCGGTTTGAAGGGCTGTATCTGTCACTGAGAAGAACTAAACGATAGCGGAAAGCCGGGTTGGGATATGAAGGCAGGTCGAATCGTTGTAATTGCCATTCTCGCCGTGGTCGCTCTTGGAGCGGTCAGCGCACTATGTATTAAATGGCGCGGCTTCAGTGCCTCATCGACTCCACCCGCAATCGAAACAGGCGTGGCGCGTTCCATTCGCAATTTTGCCATTCCCGGTGCCGAACGCAAACGAACCAATCCTTTCACCAATGACGATATGGCGCTCGAACAAGGGCGAGAGCAGTTCCTGGCGCGATGCGCCACCTGTCATGGCGTAGATGGTCACGGCAAGACTGTAATCGGGGCAAACGAGTACCCGCGCGTGCCTGATCTGCACTCTGACCTCACACAACAGATGGGCGACGGTGAGATCCACTACATCATCCAGAATGGTGTGCAGCTTACAGGTATGCCTGCCATGCAGGGCATCCACTCGGAAACGGACTCCAATAGCTGGAAACTGGTCTCATACATTCGCAGCTTCCGTTCCCCCACAAGACAGGAAGCCACACTTCAGAAGAGCATCATGGGTTCTGCGCACTACGTCGGCTCGGAGTCCTGTGCAAAGTGTCATGCAGCGACCTACGAGCGATGGAAGAAGACACCGATGGCAAATGTCGTCCGTGATCCCAGGCAGCACCCGGACACCATTATTCCCGACATCCGGACGAATAACATCGCCAGATTCACTCTCGATCAGGTGGCGCTTGTCTATGGCAGCAAATGGAAGCAGCGCTACTTCACCAAGATCGGGGATAACTACTATCCGCTGCCCGTTCAATGGGACATCGGCAACAAGAAGTGGATGAAGTACCATGTCCCAGACACCGGCGCGGACTGGTGGGCAAAATATTATCCTTCTGACAATATGCAGCGCCCCACCGGACCCACCTGCGATGGTTGCCACTCGGTCAACTATGACATTCATACGAAGCAAGTCACGGAGTGGAATGTAGGCTGTGAGCGTTGTCACGGTCCCGGCAGCGAGCACGTTGCCCGTCCGACTCGCATGAACATTCTGAATCCGTCCGCGATGGACGATGTAGCTTCGGATGACACCTGCATCCAATGCCACTCGCAGGGACGACCTCGGGCCGGCCTCATCGACGGCAAAGCTTATGACTGGCCCGTCGGCTACCACGTTGGTCTGCGTCTCGCAGACTATTGGAAGCTCGAAGACATTACATTAGGGCAGACGGATTTTTTCCACTACGCCGATGGAACCGGTCATAAGAACCGGATGCAGGGCAACGACTTTGTGCAGAGCGTGATGTACCGCCACGGTGTGACCTGTGCCACATGTCATGATGTCCACGGCACCGACAATGATGCCCAGCTCCGCGAACCGGCACAGAAGCTGTGCCTGAGCTGCCACGGCCCGAACTCGCCCAACGGGCCTCATACAGCGAGCCTTGAGGAGCACACACATCACAAGAATGACAGTCCTGGTAGCCAGTGCGTTGCCTGCCACATGCCAAAGATCGAGAAACAGGGTGTGCCTGGCTCATTCGTCAGCTCACATACGTTCCAGTTCATCACTCCAGCCATGACAGACAAATACAAGATGCTGAATCCTTGCACGTCCTGCCATACCGACAAATCAACGATTTGGGCCAACAAGGAGTTGCTGAGCTGGAAGACAACCTCCCCGTGGCGGGTTGAGCAGTGAAGAACGATTAGAACTTCCAACATCTCGAGACGGAGTCCACACCACATGAAATCTTTCTTTATGTAACGTCGGGCGTGGTCGCTCCGATTAGCCTCTGCAATGCTTTGCGGTCCCCTTCGAGTGCTTTGCGCTCTATGTCAGCGTGGTCTAGCAACACCTGTACTACAGCGACATTCCGCTCAAAATGACGAGCATCAAGATATGCCTCTGTCAATTTGTCCAGTGTCACCTTCGCGTATCACGGGGTCGATTCGAGCCGCCGATGTCCGAGCCACTCCTTCAGAGCGAAGAGGGACATCGGTTGCTTGGCGTTATAGATCTGGCTGGCTATCGTGGACCGCACCCTATGACTGGTGATGGAACCACGCGCATCTCGCTTTGGTACACCGGCTTTTTGCAGAGTGTCGGGATGATTGTGCGATTAATAATATGTTCTTGCCGGCGGGGCGACCCCCTATACATAAGCCTCCGTGGGACCTTCTTAGCGAAGACTTCGAGAAAATTCTTGACACCCCTCAGTCATTGCCGATAAATTCCACTTAGAATTGTTAGCGCTATACAATTTGTCCTGGAAATAAAATTCATAGACCGCAGCTTCGGTCGCAGTGCTCGCTCGCAACGATCCAGCAAACGTTGCAAAACTCGAAAGATCGGTACTTAATTTCATGACCTTGGGATCGTTCAGGCCTAATCAGACTTTCGCTGACACGCACCGACCCCGCTTGCATCTCGCGCCGCAGATGCTTTGCAATACATCACCGTCGCCTGCCGCGCGCTGCTGCTTGCCCTCTATTTATCTGAGTTCGCCCTGGCCCAACAGGCCATTGACAGTCTCTCCGGCAATGTCCAGGACTCTGACGGCCGCAGATATCTCCGCATCGCCGTCAAAGCCATCAATTTCGATACCATTATTTCAAGCGCCGTCGCCTGACGATGTAGAGGCTACGCAAGAGTCCGCATTTCTTCGACCCAGCAGCCATGCCACACCCGAACTCCATACATCGAAGGAAGTTGGACAAACAGATGACCAACCGTAAGTCTGGAAACATCTTTTATGGCTGGTGGATCGTAGTTACGGCATTTCTCAACCTTTTCTTTGCCGTCGGAATCATTTTCTATGGATTCCCCGTCTTCTATCCTGCCTTTGTCTCCGCACTCGGCTTCACCCGAGCCCAGGTCACCCAGGGCTTCCTCCTCGGCTTCCTCGCAATCGGCCTCCCCTTCGGCCTCCTCGCCGGTGTTCTAATCGACCGCATCGGTGCCCGTTGGGTCATCCTCTCCGGAGTAGGATTCATCGGCCTCCCTCTCATTGCGATGGGCTTTATGCACCACTTCTGGCAGTACCAGGTGCTCTGCATTCTGGAGGTTATTGGCTACGTCCTCGCCGGTCCCATCGCCAATCAGGTCCTCATCGCCCGCTGGTTCCACGCCCGTCGCGGGCGAGCCATGGGCTACGCCTACCTAGGCCTCGGTCTTGGCGGAGCGGTCTCCCCCCCCACCATCAACTGGCTCCTTCGCACCTTCGGCTGGCGCAACGCCCTCGAAATCACCGGGGCCGCCATCCTCATCGTGCTCTTCCCGGTCGGCATCTGGGTCACCCGTTCCAGCCCGCAGGAGATCGGCCTCCTTCCCGACGGGGCCGCCGCCCTTCCCGGAGCCCTCCCGCCCACACCTGCGCCCTCGACCTCCGCCGAGATCGTCCGCGCCCTCCGCGACAGAAATTTCTGGCTCATCGTCCTCGGCTCGGCTCTCGTCATCGGAGCCATGAACGCCGTCATTCAGCACTTCATTTTCTTCCTGAAGGGGCAGGGCTACACTGCCACCTCCGCCTCACGCTATCTCTCCGTGCTCCTCCTCGCCAGCCTTGGCGGACGCGTCATCGTCGGCTACCTCGCCGATCGCCTCCCGAAAAAGAACACTATGGCTGGCTTCTACCTCCTCCTCGGAGTGGCCATTCCACTCCTTTACCTTGCCCACCAACCCATCCTCGCCGTCACCTTCGCTATTATCTTCGGCTTCTCGATGGGAGCCGACTACATGCTCATCCCCCTCGTCACAGCGGAGTGTTTCGGCATCGCATCTCTCGGTAAGATTCTCGCCCTCATCATCATGGGATACTCCATCGGGCAGTGGCTCGGCCCGTGGGCTGCCGGACGCATCTTCGACCACTTCCACAGCTACGATCCCGCCTGGAAGACCATGTCCGCCGCCGCGATCCTCGGCTCCTTCGCTATCTATGCCGTCTCCGTCCGCAAGACGCCCGAGCCTGTAAACCACCAACCCTCCAACCAAAGCCTGTAGACAAAAAACGCCTGCAACCAGTAACGCCATGAACCAGCCACAATAACTAAACCGCAAATTAATCGAGGGCCAACAGTGGAACAGAAAAGAATAGGCATCGTCATGAACGGCGTCACCGGACGCATGGGGCTCAACCAGCACCTCATCCGCTCCATTCTCGCCATCCGCCAGCAGGGCGGGCTAACTCTTCCCGATGACTCCATCCTCATGCCCGACCCTATTCTTGTCGGGCGCAACGAGAACAAGCTCCGTGCCATCGCCGAAGCCCATGGCCTCACCCGCTGGACCACCGACCTCGACCGCGCTCTTGCCAACCAGGACGACGAGATCTACTTCGACTCCGGCACCACCGGTATGCGTGAGCACAATGTCTCTCGTGCTATCGACGCCGGCAAGCACGTCTACTGCGAGAAGCCTCTCTCCACTTCCGTCGAATCCTCCCTTCGCCTCGCCCGCCAGGCCGAGGCGGCCGGCATCAAGCAGGGAATCGTGCAGGACAAGCTCTTCCTCCCCGGCATCCGCAAGCTCCGCCGCCTTGTAGAGTCCGGCTTCTTCGGTAAAATTCTCTCCGTCCGCGGCGAGTTCGGATACTGGGTCTTCGAAGGCGACTGGCAGACCGCTCAGCGTCCCTCCTGGAATTACAAAAAGGAAGAAGACGGTGGCATCATCCTCGACATGTTCTGCCATTGGCGCTACGTTCTCGACCAAACCTTTGCCCCCGTCACCGCCGTCTCCTGCTTCGGAACCACCCATATACCAGAGCGTGTCGACGAAAACGGCCGCCGCTACCAGTGCACCGCCGACGACGCAGCATATGGCTCTTTCGAGTTGGAGGGTGGGATCATTGCGCAGATCAACTCTTCATGGACAACGCGAGTCTACCGAGACGAGTTGTTCAATCTCCAGGTTGATGGGACCAACGGGAGCGCTGTCGCTGGGCTCCGCGATTGCAAGACTCAGCATCGCGTCAACACTCCCCGCCCCACTTGGAACCCCGACATGCCCAATCCTTTTAAGTTTCGCGACGATTGGCAGGAGGTTCCAGACAACGCCACCTTCGAGAACGCCTTCAAGGTCCAATGGGAGATGTTCCTACGCCACGTCGCCATCGGAACCTCCTTCCCCCACACCTTTCTCGATGGCGCCCGCGGCGTCCAACTCGCCGAGCTCGGCCTCAAATCCTGGGCCGAACGCCGCTGGCTCGACGTCCCCGCCCTCAACACCACTATAGTCACCAAAGACTAGGATCCGGCCATGGCAGATATCCAGCGCCTCAGCCTCAATCAGGCCACCACCCAGAACTGGAGCATCCAGCAGGCCGTGGAAGGATGTCTCCGTCACGGGATCCCCTCTGTCGCCCTCTGGCGGCACAAGATCGCCGAGACAGGCCTCACGCAATCCGTTCGTCTCGTACGCAACGCTGGCCTTCACGTCTCCAGCGTCTGCCGTGGAGGCATGTTTCCTGCCTCCACCGCCCAACTCCGTCAGGAGCGGATTGAAGATAACCTCCGCGCCATCGACGAAGCTGCCGATCTCCTCGCCGACTCCCTTGTCTTTGTCGTCGGGGCCGCTCCCAGCATTCCACTCGCCGATGCACGCCGCATGGTCGAGGATGGCATCGCCAGCATCGTTCCCTATGCCCGCCAGCGCAAAGTGCGCATTGGCCTTGAACCACTCCATCCCATGTATGCGGCCGATCGCTGCGTCCTCAACACCATCGACCAAGCCCTCAATTTGGCTGCCCCTTACAGCCCCGCCGAGGTCGGCATTATCCTCGACACCTTCCACATCTGGTGGGATCCCACTGTCTTCGAGCAGATTGCTCGCTGCCAGGGCCGCATCTTCGGATTTCACGTCTGCGACTGGCTCGTCCCTCTTCCCGATATCCTCCTCGGACGTGGCATCATGGGCGATGGCATCATCGACAACCACGCCCTCCGCCTCGCCGTAGAAGCCAATGGCTATCACGGTCCCATCGAAGTCGAGATCTTCAACCGGCAGCTCTGGGATACCCCCGGCGACGAAGTCCTCGCCAAAGTCGTCGAACGTTTCACCACCATCGTCTAACTGCCTTACTCGATTCGCCAACCCAAAGGATCACGGCCATGAATATCCAGCAAGCTCTCCAGCCGATAGACCTCGCCGCTGCCGTCACCCGGCTCTTCTCCCTTGCCGGACAGAAGACCCTCGCGCTCAACCAACGCTGGCAGCTCCGCGACGGAGCTCCCGTCGTCACCATCAACGGAAGATACGTCAGCCGCAATTGGACCCAGTGGACTCAGGGCTTCGCCTACGGCAACGCAATTCTTTGCTTCGACATCACTGGGCAGCCCGAGTTCCTCAAGATCGGCCGCGACTGCACTATCACCCACATGGCCGAGCACGTCACCCACATCGGCGTCCACGATCACGGCTTCAACAACCTCTCCACCTACGGACAGCTTCGCCGCCTCGCCCTTGAAGGCCGCTTCGACGCCTCCCCCTCCGAACTCGACTTCTACAGCTTCGCCCTCAAAACCAGCGGAGCCATCCAAGCCGCACGCTGGACCCAGCTTGCCTCCGGTCGCGGTTACATATACTCGTTTAACGGGATCCATTCCCTGTTCATCGATACAATACGAACCCTTCGCAGCTGTGGCGTGGCGCATAAGCTGGGTCACGCTTTGCTCGGAGAACAAGACCGCCGTATCAATCTGCTTAGCCGGCTCCTGACGCACGCATGCACCTCAGCCGAGTTCAATATCTACTACGGAGAAGGCCGCGACTCTTATGACACTGCCGAAGCTTGGGGGCGCACCGTCCATGAAGCGATATTCAACCCTGTTAGCGGAACCTTCCGATGCCCGTCTTCTCAGCAGGGGTATTCACCTTTCACCACGTGGACCCGCGGATTGGCATGGGCAATGCTGGGCTTCGCTGAAGAGCTTGAATTCGTCAAGTCCCTGCCTGAGAGCGATTTTGCAAGTGCCGGCGTGATGACAAAGTCAGAAGCTATTTCCTTCATGGAAAAGGCCGCCAGGGCTACCTGCGATTTCTATATTGGTCAAGCCAGTACCTCGGATGGAATCTGTTACTGGGATACAGGGGCTCCCACTCTACACCGTCTCGGCGATTGGAAAAATTCCTGCGCTGATCCGTTCAATCAGTACGAACCGGTTGATTCTTCGGCAGCGGCTATCGCTGCTCAAGGACTAATCCGTCTCGGGCACGCTATGGGCGAAGCTGGAAGGATTTATTTCCATGCCGGTCTAACAGTTGCTGAGGTGCTACTCAAGGAGCCGTATCTCTCCAGCAATCCTCAGCACGAAGGTATTCTGCTTCACAGTATCTATCACCGGCCAAATGGCTGGGACCATGTGCAAAAGGGCGCAAAGATTCCCTTCGGGGAGTCGAGCATGTGGGGGGATTACCACCTCCTGGAATTAGGACTTCTCATCCTGCGGTTAGCGGAAAACAAGTACTACACTTTCTTCTAGCCTTCTTCGGATATAACACGATGCGCCCAGAGAGGAACGCAATGAGTAATGCAAGGGTCGCACTCGTGACCGGGGGAACGCGCGGAATAGGCCTGGGTATCGCCAAAAAATTGGCGAGCAAAGGTTTCAGCCTGATGATCACCGGCAGGCGCAGCCATGATGAAGCCGCAGCTGCTATCGCGCAGCTGCGCGAAGAATTTGGCGACGGCAGTTTGAAGATCCAGTACTGCCAAGCAGATGTCGCAGATGCAAGCCATCGAGAGCGACTCCTAGAGGATGTTGAAGCGATTTTCGGACGGTTGGACATTCTCGTAAATAACGCTGGGATCGCGCCCTCGATCCGGGCTGACATCCTGGATGCCTCAGAAGAAAGTTTTGACGAACTCATCTCTACCAACTTGAAGGGGCCGTATTTTCTAACCCAGGCTGCCGCTAATTGGATGATACGTCTGCAGGAACAGTCGAAAGAACATCGTTGCATCATCAACATTGGTTCGGTCTCCGCAACCGTCGCGAGCGTCAATCGGGGAGACTATTGCATTACCAAGGCGGGTATAGCAATGGCAACAATACTTTGGGCCGCAAGACTCACTCAATACGGCATTGGCGTGTATGAAGTTAGGCCGGGCCTCATCGAGACGGATATGACGAAGGGAGTTAGAGGCAAGTACGACAGTCTGATCAAAGGCGACCTTCTTTTGGAGAAGCGTTGGGGAACTCCGGAAGACATTGGCATAGCTGTAACCATGTTGGCGAGCGGAGACCTCCCCTACTCGCCTGGCGCGGTTCTAACCATCGATGGTGGCCTCACTGTATCCCGATTTTAGCGAGATAGCTACGATTTACTTATCAGCCTCACTTAATCCGGGGCTGTTGCAGCGAACAAGGTTGTCATCTTACAAGGCTACGCGAAGATGGATGAGTTCTCACTTATGGAGAACAGCATGATGAGCGGCATGATATGGTCGGCAAACTGTTGTACGGCTATTGCGCCGTTATCGCGCCCACACCGCCACAAGGCACTGAAGGCCCCGATCAATACCATCACCGCGGCTATATCGAGTGCGTTGAAGGCGAGTTCCGAGATATTTCGGAACGGCTGGCTGGTCTGAGGTAAAGGCGAACATGCGCTCCAGTGAATAGGAAGTTCTGGATACGGAAGGAATGCTGGACAATGTCCGCCAAAGAAAGTTTGCAGCTGGGATAAGATGATCCCTATCTCGTCGAAGAGCACAGATAGGGGCATATCTCTACAGGAAAATGTACTGTCATGTGGCTCCGTGCATTCCGAACATAGAAGGGAGGCATCATGTGGATGACAAAAATTCAAGCAAGCGTAAGGTCTATGCTGCTGTTATTTCTGACGCTTTGTGGAACTGTATCTTTGTGTCAGCAACCTGTCAAAGAAGGTCTGAAACTTGAGGACATCAGCCTACACGATCCATGGATTTTGGCAGACCAGCCAAGCCGAACCTACTATCTGTATACAAGCTCGGGGAGGTCCTTCAGCAGCGATCATCATTCAGGTGTTGTTACCTACAAGAGCAAAGATCTTAAAACGTGGTCAGGGCCGTACCTTGTCTTTGAGGTCTCCACTGGCTCGTGGGCTGATCCAGAAGCCGGAGTCTGGGCACCGGAGGTGCATGCTTATAAGGGAAGATATTATCTTTTCGCAACCTTGAATAACTATCGGAAGCCGTTGCCTTCAACCGGCATCAAGCAGCAGGATAAATCAAAAGGCACTCATATTCAGGTTACCTATAATGGCGTCGGTGAGCACCTCCGCGGTACTCAGGTTTTCGTCAGCGACTCACCTGCAGGTCCCTTCATGAAGATCCTCGATAGACCGATTCCACCATTCGACTACATGACTCTGGATGGCACGCTATACGTCGAAGATGGAATACCGTATATGGTTTATGCCCATGAGTGGACTCAGTTGGTGGACGGCAGCATAGAGGCGATTCAGATGAAGCCAGATCTTTCTGAATCAGCGGCAAAGCCGTTCTACCTATTCAAAGGGTCGGATGCACCCTGGCTGGCCGATCGGCATGTTACCGAGAATACCCCTCAACTCTACGTCACTGATGGACCAGAGTTGTACCGCACTAAAAGCGGTAAGTTGCTGATGCTTTGGTCAAGCTATCGAGAAGGGCTATATGTTGAAACACTGGCACATTCTCTTAGTGGGAAACTCATAGGGCCATGGAGGCAGGATAATGTACTTTTAGGAGATGACAGCGGCCATGGAATGCTCTTTCGTGCCTTTGATGGTCGTCTGATGCTAATCCTTCATCATCCATTCAATCCCCGCTTTTCCAGAGGGAGGCTTTACGAAATTGAGGACACCGGGAAAAGTATTCGAGTTAAAAACAATCTGGAAAACGTCCCCGCAAAGATTCTGAAGAACTTAGGATCAAATGGCGACATAGATGACAAGAAATCCGGGTCGAATGAAGATCAATGACATCCGAAAGGCTCATCGAACTAAATCATACTGCGTAAGAAGAACTCAATTTTGCAGATATGCATCGCGAGTCGTGAAACGGAAGCGGGGTTGGGTTATAGCTTTGCCAGAGTTATCGTACGCGTATCGTCCCCAGACCGTTTTTTGCCTGCACCACGATTACCCATTCCTGATATCTAGGAAAACTAATTCTCAACCTCTGTTTCTGCGGCGGGAAGTACCTTCAGCCCTATTCGACCTACTATTGCCCTGCCCTGGAAAACTCAGCCCTTTTGTTGGTCGATGCGCTTCGCGCCAGTCGCTCGGGGGCATGCCTTCCCAGTTCCTAAAAGCACGACCGAATGAGTTGGGATCTTCAAAGCCTAGAAGGTAAGCAGCCTCGTTCAGCTCTAACGCTGAGTTGCTGAGGTAGTAACGCGCCATCTGGTGACGTGCTTCGTCCAAGACGCGCTGAAAACTTGAGCCCGAATCTTGGAGTCTCCGTTGTAACGTGCGAGGACCCATATGCAGTGCGCCTGATATTGCGTCGATTGAGGGTCGATGACCTGTAAGTTTGTCTTGGATAGTGCGGCGCACCAACTCTAAAAAGCTGTCATCTTCTTTGTACTGTCGCAACGGTTCCTCGAACTGCGGGGCGAGTAGATCGAGGAGCTCTGCATTCCGCGTGACGAACGGCTTCGTAGCGTCTTCGGCACGAAAAACAATCACATTCCGTGGGGCGCCCACGACGATATCGCAGCCGAGGCTGCGCTCTATCTGGCGAAGATTTGAGCGCTGCTGAACATATTCGGCTCTGAGCGGGTTTACCGTCATGCCGCTCCCATGTCGAGCAAGAGAGCGCATCCACGAGAAGCAGTAGTCTGTGAGGCTCGGTGGCTCATCATCAACCGCGAGCAGCCAGCGGAAACCGACGGTGAACTCTTCTTCGTCGAGTTCGACGAGGATCTCTTCCGGCGCGGTTAGCTTCTTATACCGGGCCATGTGTTCTGAAGCTGCCACGAGGTTTTCGGTCGAGAGCGCGGCAATCGCCATCGGGTGAAAGCGTTCGGTCTTTGTTTCTACCCCCAGCTTTACGCCGATGAGCGGATCAGAGCTCACCTGATCGATTGCACGCCAAAGAGCAAAAAGCTCTCCTGTGGAGACAAGCACTCGTGTTTGCTGGAAGAGATCGCGCGGAAGACCCGCCTTGCGGAGCACCGCGGGAACGGATACCTCCAATTCCTCCAGCTTGACGGCGAGACGTCCCGGAACCCGGAAATGCTTGAGCATCACTCAATCTCCTACTCCAACCATATCGAAGAGGCCGAGACTGTGCCATGCAAATGGCGTCAAGGTAGCTGCGAAAGACGTCAATCCCCATGATTCCAGATTGTCGTGATTTGCAGGGATATTGTCGTGTCCGGCAGGGCCGACTTGTGGCAGTGGGCTTTAGTTTTAGAGCAGAAGTTGAGGTAAACGACCGGCAGGCTAACCCCAAACCCTATGGGAGCTCAAATTATGCGGAATATCGACGATAGCGACCTGAAGATCAGCATCGACCGTCGCTCCTTCTTAGGCATTACTGGAGTTGCTGCAGCCGCAACTCTTGCAGGCGTGCTTTCGACTCCTGCATCTGCTGAGCCAAGCGCGCAAGCGCACGTAAGTGGGCGACGCAAGTTGGGTTCGCTCGAAGTCTCGACCGTGGGCCTTGGCGTCCAGAACATGAGCCGTAAGTACGAGACGACCGTGCCGTACCGCCCGGAGATGATCGACATCATTCGGGTAGCCTACGATCACGGCGTCACGTTTTTTGATACGGCCGAGGCTTATGGGCCTTTTGAATGCGAACGAATTCTCGGTGAAGGCATCGCGCCGTTCCGCAATAAAGTCGTGATCACATCGAAATTCGGTTGGAACATAGATCCTGACACCGGCCAATTTCAAAGGGGGCTCAACAGTAAGCCTGACCACGTCAAGAGGGCCGTCGAGGGAATGCTCAAGCGCCTCCGAACGGACCGAATCGATCTTCTCTACCAGCATCGCGTTGACCCGCAGGTTCCGATTGAGGATGTCGCCGGAGTGGTCAAGGACCTCATGTCGGAGGGCAAGGTTTTGCACTGGGGCCTTTGTGAGATGGGACCGAACACTCTGCGTCGAGCACATGCGGCGCTTCCCGTCACTGCGGTGCAAAACGAGTATTCGATGCTCTGGCGTGGGCCGGAGGAAGTCGTAATACCAATGTGCCAGGAACTAGGCATTGGGTTTGTGCCGTGGAGTCCGCTCGGTGTGCAATTCCTGACCGGAGCCATTGACGAGAACACTCGTTTCGCCATCGGCGATATTCGTGCTGCGGAACCACGATTCTCTCCGGAAAACCTGAAGCACAACCTTGAGCTCGTAAAGCTCGTGAAGAGGTGGGCTGAACGGAAGCAGGCCGCTCCCGTCCAGATTGCGCTCGCTTGGTTATTGGCGCAGAAGCCGTGGATCGCGCCGATCCCAGGCACAACGCAGATGGCGCACATGATCGAAAATGTCGGCGGCAGCTCGGTTACGTTCAGCCAGGATGAACTGAAGGAGCTGAACGCGTCGGTATCCAGTATTCAGATTCAAGGGAAACGTCTGCCGGACGGGGTACTCGCCCTTTCGGGCGTCGAAGCGCCGCTGAAATCCTGAGAGCAGAATTCCTCTCATATCCGCGTAGCGTGAACGATTAGCCACGCTACATCGAGTTCCTCCACGGGTCAACCACACATATCGAGGGAGAGCCATGAAAACCTTAATGTTAGGTCTGTTTTTATCAACACTGATTGTGCAATCGTCCTACGCACAGCAATCGCCAGCACCCCCAACGGAAACGATTAAAACTGCTGCAAGCCATACACCCGAACAACAAGAAGTCATCAACCTCTCAAACATGAAGTGGAATTGGATGGCTGACAAGAAGGTCGATTCCTTAGAGACACTATTCGATGACAAAGCCATGTTCACTCACATGGGCGGAACCTGGGGAAAGACGCAGGAACTAGCCACCATCAAAAGCGGTGGCATCTGGTACAAGAAAGCCTTCGTTTATGCGGTTAACGCTCGCATATTTGGCAACACAGCCATCCTGCTGGAAGACATGGATTTGCAGGCAGTAGTCGGTGCGCGCGAAGTCACCAATCCCTTTATGGTGACTGAGGTTTATAGCAAGGAAAACGGCAAGTGGAAGCTTGCCCAGCTCACGTTCTCGCATCTGCTTAGGCCGGTCAAGGTGAGTAGCAATAAGAATTAGCCACAAACGTCGAGAGAGAGAGTGAGATGAGACGAATAAATGTCTTGTTGATGATCGCCTTCGTGGTGATTTGTCTTCTGTCCGGGGTTGCGGCGGCGCAGCAGGGGCCAAAGAAGGACCAGGCGCTGAAGGCGGAGAAGAAGATTCTGATCGTTTATCTGTCTCGGACGAACAACACCAAAGCTATCGCGGACATCATCCACAAAAAAGTTGGCGGCAAACTGGTCTCGCTCGAATTGCAAACGCCGTATCCGGCGGACTATCACACCACTGTGCAACAAGTCGTCCGCGAGAATGAGACCGGCTATCTGCCGCCTCTCAAGACAGTGATCGACAAACCAGATCAATACGATGCCATATTTGTCGGCTTTCCAACTTGGGATATGAAGCTGCCGCCGCCCATGAAGAGCTTCCTGCACCAGTACAGTTTCCGGGGAAAGACAATCATCCCGTTCAACTCCAATGGCGGATACGGCCCAGGGAATACCTTTCAGACCGTGCGGGAACTGTGTCCGCAAAGCACGGTGCTGCAGGGCTTCTCCACTCGGGGAGGATTGGAGAGGGATGGACAGCTTCTTGCCATCAAAGATGCCAGGGCAGAAGAAGTCCGCACGGAAGTCAACAAGTGGCTAAGGACAATCGGAATGCTCAAGTAAAGCGTCTCTCAACTGCAGTAGGAATGGTGAGCAATCGTGGAGAAAAGAACATTAGGAAAGAGCGGCCTTGAAGTTTCGGCCTTGGGACTTGGCTGCATGAGTATGACCTCGGCTTATGGGCCTCCCGCCGATAAGGGCGAGATGATCCAGTTGATTCGCTCCGCTCACGACGATGGGGTGAGCTTCTTCGACACGGCCGAAGTCTACGGACCGTTTGCAAACGAGGAGTTGGTGGGCGAGGCACTGGAGCCGATCCGCGAACAAGTTGTCATCGCAACGAAATTCGGCTTTGACATCGATCTCAAGACCGGCAAACGCGGCCCCGGCACGAACAGCCGTCCCGAGCATATCAAGGCTGCGGCTGAGGCTTGCCTGAAACGGCTTCGTACAGACCATATCGACCTCTTCTACCAGCACCGCGTCGATCCCAACGTGCCGATCGAGGAAGTCGCCGGTGCTGTGAAGGATTTGATCGCCGAGGGTAAGGTGACGCACTTTGGCTTATCCGAAGCAGGCGTAGACACGATCCGGAGAGCCCACGCAGTTTATCCGGTCGCTGCGCTGCAAAGCGAATACTCTCTCT
Organism: Acidobacteriales bacterium 59-55; assembly: GCA_001897435.1. Taxonomy (GTDB): domain Bacteria; phylum Acidobacteriota; class Terriglobia; order Terriglobales; family Acidobacteriaceae; genus Edaphobacter. The sequence continues at coordinate 221,304 of MKSV01000004.1, forward strand.
TTTGGCGCGGACCGGAAGACGATGTGTTGCCCGTGCTCGAAGAGCTCGGGATTGGGTTTGTTCCGTTCAGCCCTCTCGGCGCGGGCTTTCTGGCCGGGCAGATCGACGAGAACACAAAGTTTGATCCAAGCGATTTCCGCAATCACGTGCCCCGCTTCTCTCCCGAAGCCCGCAAAGCCAACATGGTGCTCGTTCGTGCGGTGCAAGCGGCAGCGGAACGGAAGAGCGTAACGCCGGCACAGATCGCCTTAGCGTGGTTGTTGGCGCAGAAGCCTTGGATCGTTCCTATTCCTGGCACCACGAAGCTTTCTCGTGTGGAAGAGAACCTTGGAGCGGTCGATGTCCAGTTGACCGAGGGCGACCTCAAGCAGATTGAGGACGCCACCTCGAAGCTGGCGCTCGAAGGTACACGCCTGCCCGAGGCCATGCTCAAGATGACCGGAATCTAGGTAACGGTCAATCCGACTTAGAACGGCAAGCCAGTTGGGCTGGAGTCGATCAGTGAGCAGGCCTACAAAGCATTCAAGTAAAGCAACTCGTCAACGAGTGACGAAAGCTGTGCCACCCGATGGTTTTGTTCTTAAGACGAGGCAGCGATTCACTGCCCTCGTCTATGCACGGGCTCGTCAAGCTGCTTTTTTAACATTCTGGTCGCGGGCTCGGGCTTCCTTTTCGCCTTTTCTCTTTGCGACAAACTCATGCTTCTCCTTGAGTGCGATAGCGTCAGTATGCACCTTATATGTGATAGCTGCATTGCGCAGTACCGTGTTTGGGTTTGACCACGAGGCTGTAAGCAGGATGCTGGTTTCTACCAGCATTCGGGGCAAGATGCCTTCATCCGCGCGGCGCGTGAAGGCTGTCAGCGTTTTGCGTGTTTCCACGTTCGGAGCGCGGCAGATCTCTGCCGACAAGACGATCTCCGGTGACCGAGCCCACCACGTGATGCGTGACGGTGTGCTTTGCTTCATCCACGTCATACCTGCCGAAGGAGGCTTCGTCTCCATCCTGAACATACTCGTTGGATTTGGTGTTAGAGGACTTTGGATACATCAACTGGACAGACATGTGTCCATCGTGCGTGTAGATGAGCATGCCTTTGGGCTCCGGTTCCGCAACCGATTTACCCTCGGGGTTAGGTGAGTCGATGTGTATGAGATGCCACGCACCAACGAGCCGTGCCTTTGCCGAAAGCTTACCGGAAGTTGTTTCATGGGCAGCCTGAGCATGAATGAGGCAAGGCGTTGCCATGACCGCAAACAATGCGAGAAGACGAGTTGTCTTCATACCTTTCCTCCTGCCGCTCATCGACCGACGAGTCGTGCATGAAATGCTGGATAGCGTGCGCCCTCAAGCTTGACTGCTGCGGTCGCTTGTTCTAATGTGGCGACTTCTGCTTCAGTGAGTTCGACTGCCACGGCTCCAAGATTTTCCTCTAGTCGATTGAGTTTGGTGGTTCCTGGGATGGGAACGATCCAAGGCTTCTTCGCGAGCAGCCATGCAAGGGCAATCTGAGCAGTTGTGACTTTCTTTTGCGCGGCAAAATCTGTCAGCAAATCCACAATCGCCTGATTTGTCCGACGGTTCTCCTCGCTGAAACGGGGGACGCTGCTCCGGAAGTCGGTGGAATCAAACCTAGTCTCTGCATCGATCTTTCCAGTCAGGAACCCTTTCCCAAGCGGGCTGAACGGAACGAATCCGATGCCGAGTTCTTCCAGAGTCGGAATGATATTTTGTTCGGGCTCTCGCCACCAAAGAGAGTACTCGCTCTGCAAAGCCGTGACCGGTTGAACAGCATGTGCGCGGCGGACCGTCTGCGCGCTGGCTTCGGAGAGGCCAAAGTGTTTTACTTTGCCTTGCTGAATCAGATCCTTCACTGTTCCCGCGACGTCTTCGATGGGCACGTTTAGATCAACACGGTGCTGATAGAAAAGGTCGAGTGCATCGACCTTTAATCTCTTCAGAGAAGCTTCGGCTACCGCGCGAATATGTTCGGGCCTGCTGTTAAGTGCGGTCCACTTGCTTCCATCCTCGGGATTCGCCTGCCAGCCGAACTTCGTTGCGATGACAACCTTGCCACGAAATGGAGCTAACGCTTCTCCAACGAGTTCCTCGTTCACGAGCGGCCCGTAGACCTCCGCCGTATCGAAGAATGTGACACCTCGATCGACGGCTGCGTACAGAAGGGAGATCATCTCCAGTTTGTCTTTGGGAGCGCCGTAGGACCAACTCATTCCCATGCAACCAAAGCCAAGTTCGGATACTTCGAGACTGCTATTGCCAAGCTTCCTTGTTCGCATTCTTCACACCTCTGCCGTAGCCGGCATCCGCCAGTTTTGAGCCTGGATGGGCTAGGCTTTTTTGTACTGCTCGTCGGTGACCTTCTCCAGCCAATCGCCGACCTTACCGTCCAGCGATTCGGTCACTGCGATGTGCGACATGCCAGTTGTAGGAGTCGCACCATGCCAATGCTTCTCGCCGGCGGAGAACCAAACTGAATCTCCGGGATGCACCTCTTCTACAGGTCCGCCGTCACGCTGCACCCAACCGCAACCAGAAGTAATGAGGATTGCCTGTCCGAGAGGATGGGTGTGCCACACTGTGCGCGCTCCCGGTTCAAACGTCACATGGCCTGCGGACGAACGTCCAGGCTCTTCAGCCTTGAACATCATGTCTACTCGCACGGAGCTGGTGAAGTATTCCTCCGGCCCTTTGGCTGAGGGTTGTGTGCCGACTCTTTGGATCTTCATATCGTCTCCTTGTTACGTTTGCTGCTCTTGTAAATATTTTGAGACTATGCAGGTGTGATTTCGACCGTGGCTGAACGTGCCCTGTCTCCAAGCATGGGAGCGAGATACGGACTCTTGTTGTAGTTTGCTTTGTAGGCAGCGTCGATGCGTTTTTGATCGGTGTGCCCGAGCAACTTGAATACAACGTCCTTCGTCAGGCCCCCGGCTGTGATACGTCCTGCCTTTTGCTCTCGTGCAGCCTGGTACCAGGAGGATGCCTGCCCGTTGTAGGCACGGACGTAGAGACTTCCATCCACTACGACGGACCAGATCCAGGTCGGCGTGCCGAATGTCTTTCCATCCTTGCGATATGGAGAGATATGCAGGTCATCAGTGGATGCGATCTTATCAAGTTCTTCTGTCTTCCAAATGCTCAAAAGATTCTCCTTACTTGGGACGCTTTTCGAGAACATCCTTCACCACTGCAGCTGCGGAGAAGGCATTAGGCCATCCAGCATAGAACGCAACATGCGTCACAATCTCGCCCGCTTCAACTGCTGTCAGTCCGTTCTCCATCGCACGGTCAAGATGGTACGGAATCTGTGCTGACTGCCCCGCAGCGATGAGAGCACTCACCGTGACGAGACTACGGTCGCGCGGTGCCAGTGCGGGCCGAAGCCACAGATCAAGGAATAGTAGGTCTGTCGTGTTTTGCACCAGACCGGGAGTCGTTGCCGCAAGATTTGCCGCGACGGAAACCGCTCGCTTATCCTCGGCTTCCTGATTCAGAGGGAGCGTCTTGTCTTTCGCAGGCGGTAATTGTTCCTGTTTGACGCCTCTCTTATGGAAGACGTCCTTCGCAACCGAGACCGCTGACATCGCATTCGCCCAACCGGAGTAGAAAGCAAGATGCGTGATCGTCTCGGACAGTTCAGCCGGTTTCACACCGTTGTCGAGGGCAAGAGCGAAGTGAAAGGGCATTTCGATCGTTTGAATCCTCGCGATCAATGCCGCTACAGTCACAAGGCTGCGGTCTCGCACGGAGAGTTCCGTGCGCTTCCATAATCCATTCAGCAGTACGCCTTTGGTGTACGCTTCAAGCGCAGGCGAGACGGGGCGGACTTCATCCAGGGTACCTTGCAATAACCTGCCAGTGTGCTTTGCTTAGGGCAATGGATTATGAACTGGCAAAACAATTGAAAGATGCAGGATTCCCGTCACCTGACAAAGTTTTTAATGCAGGACGGAATGACCTGTGAAGGCGTTGCTCCAGACCCTACACTCTCTGAGCTTATCGAAGCGTGCGGACATGATTTTATGTCGCTCGAATTTCTACCTATACCTCGCAATCCATACGATGGAGTTGATTTAATCGAAGGCATACATGGCGCATCTGCGGAAGAAGCCGTCGCAAGACTTTGGCTCGCGCTTTATGGAAGCCAAGAAACTAAATCAAGTACGTGAGAGGTACACACTTTTCAAGATGTCTAGTAACTAGCACATTCTAAATTTGTTATTTGGTGGAGGCGGCGGGAGTCGAACCCGCGTCCGAAAAAACTTCCAACAGAGAGCTTTCATGCTTTTTCCGTATCGTTTTTGTCTCGTCATCGGCGCTTAGAACGGACGAAGATGCGACGACGACCAGCCTGATTGATCTCGTCCGACCCGCTCAGGCGGAGCAGGGAAGACCAGCCTACTGTGCGACGATCGGTACGGGCCCGTAGGCGAAGCCCGAGCGATCGGCTACCTAATTAATTAAGCAGCAAGCGCGAATTGAGGTTCGGCACTTATAGTTTTGTGAGCGATTACGGGTGTCCACACCCCGGCATGCCTCTCTGCCACAAGCAATCCCGTCGAAGCCGTGACGCCCCCATCTGGAGCTGGCACCAACATTGCGTTGGGCGCTGCAAAGAACTATCTCTAGTATACCTTCACAAAAGGTTCGCCAAGGACCGGTCTTGACGCTTCGAGATGCTTTGACGTAAACATTTTCAATGAAAAAATACGCTTCCCTGCAATTCCCGTCACTCATGATTCTCGGCGCTATTTCCATCCTATTGCTTGCGCTGACCGCACGGGCGCAGCAGATGCCGGTTGAGCCGGGATCGCCGACCGATCCGGCAGTTCATGCAAAGCTGGGGCTGCTGACGCCTGCCAATCCTCACCTTCCGACACTGTTCCTGGTGGGCGATTCCACGGTCCGCAACGGTCATGGCGACGGAGCAAACGGACAATGGGGATGGGGAGAGCCGTTGGTTGAGTTCTTCGACACATCGAAGGTCAATGTCGTCAATCGCGCCATCGGCGGCCGTAGCAGCCGCACCTACATTACCGAAGGGCACTGGGCCGATACACTGGCGCTGATAAAGCCCGGAGATGCCATTCTCTTCCAGTTTGGCCACAATGACTCCGGTCCCCTCGACGATGCGGCTCGTGCTCGTGGCACAATTCCGGGTGTGGGCGAGGAGACCCGGGAGATCGAAAACCCAATCCTCAAACGCCACGAGACGGTCCATAGCTATGGTTGGTATATGCGGCAGTACGTGACAGACACCATGACCAAAGGAGCGATCCCGATCATCTGCTCTCCGATTCCGCGCAAGATCTGGAAGGACGGAAAGATTGTTCGGAACTCCGACAACTACGGCGGGTGGGCGCGTCAGGTTGCTCTCGAAAAGCACGTTGCCTTCATTGATCTGAACGCCATCATCGCTGAGCACTATGACGTTCTCGGAGAGCAAAAGGTCGAGCCCTTGTTTGCCGATCCGCATACCCACACGAGCAGGGAAGGGGCGGAACTGAACGCGCAGTGTGTTGTCGCAGGGCTTAAGGCGTTGCCTCACGATCCCGTGGCCAACTATTTTTCCGAAAAGGGAAAACAGGTTGTTGCAGAGACTGGCAATTAGAGATGGCTGACGCGGCCCTCATTGGCTTCTACTTCCAGAGCCATTTAAAGAGATGCCTTCATCAGGTCAACAGTCTGCCACTCTCCGCGCTCGATGCCGGCGCGAATCTGCGCTGGCGTCTTGCCCTTCTTCGTCTGTTCGTAGGTATAGACCGCTTCCTGCATGCAGGTTGAGCAGACCGCTCCGTGGGTACCTTCAAAGCAGCTGTGCAGACTGTTGTGCCCCATCGCCCGATCGCAATGACAGTAGCACGGTTCCTGATGGAGCACAGCCGGAATCTTGGCCGCCATCTTATATGCAGTGACCTGGTAGGCGTGGGAGAAGTAAGGACCGCTGAGTTGTGCACCGCTCAGAATGGGAGGAAGGTGCTTGCGTGGGGCGGTCGAGTTATAGGCAGGCACATCGTCTGCGGGGTTGGTCCACTGCGCGGACGCCACCATGGTTACAAGACCCAGCACTACACAACCAAGCATTCTTTTCATGCTCCGTATGATAAATCGCATTCAGAGCAGCGCCAAATTTAAGCACTCACGGAATACGACGCGTCCAGAATTCTGTGGGGGATCGGCACTTGGCAGGATAGGCAAAAAAAAGGCGGCACGAACGGTAATTTGTTCGTGCCGGGAGGCCAGTGACGCAACTTGTGTCAGCCGATACCTGTGATACGGCTGAGAAACTGTACGGGGCGGTTACTCACGCTCATCGATGAATTGAATATACCACAATGTGTATCCAGAAAACACAAAATATGTCCAATCATAGAAAATTGTCGTCCGGCAGCTCCGTGCTCAGAGCGAATTTCCTATGTAAGTAATTTATTATCAATATGGTGCTTGAATATACTCCTGTGGAAATCTGGCCGAAAATTTATTCATAAATCGAAATTATGAATGGGAGTACGGAGAGATTTTCCTCTGCCGGAGCATCTATTCATGCTTCGGGCTGGTGTGGCTTGCCAATTCGGTGCTGATCTTTGCAGCCATGGCGGCGTCCCGGCGGGTGATGCCGCCTGCATCGTGGGAGATCAGAGCAAGCACCACATGGTTGTAGTGGATTTCGATGTCGGGATGGTGGCCGGCCTCCTCGGCGATGGTGGCGACCCGGTTTACGAATGCCATCGAGCCCAGAAAGTTGCTGAAGGTCCACTCGCGTATGAGCTTTCCCTCTTGCAGTTTCCACTCCGGCTGGGCCTGCAATAGGTCTTTGAGTTCAGCTTCGGTGAGGACTCTCTTCATGTCTGTTTACCTCCAACTTAGGCTGGTCAGGGAACAGTTAGGCGTATCGCCGGCGCGGCACAACGGTCGGTCTGCAAAGGGTAGAGGAGAGCGCAGTGTTGGGCAGGCGGGCGATCTCCTCGCGTAGATCGGTCCATGCCTCAATCGGCATGGTAAGAAAGACCTCCACGACCTGGGGGTCGAACTGTTGCCCGGAGTAGCGGGCAATCTCCTCGCAGGCAGTCTCGAAGCTGGCACCCTTGCGGTAAGGACGGTCGGAGGTAATGGCGTCGAGTGCGTCGGCAACGGCAAAGATGCGAGCGCCGAGGGGAATCTCCTCGCCGCTGAGACCTCGCGGGTAGCCCTTGCCGTCGAATCGCTCCTGGTGGGTGTAGACGATCTCGGCAGCGTCGCGAAGAAAGGGAATCTTGCGCACGATCTCGTAGCCGCGTTCACAGTGCTCGTGCATGACGGCGGTCTCTTCGTTGTTCAACCTTCCCGGTTTGAGCAGGATGCGGTCCGGAGTCGCGATTTTGCCGATGTCGTGCAGAAAGGCACCACGAGCAATGGTGCGTAGTTCGTCTGGCTCGATGTCCATGGCGCGAGCCAGGGCGATGGTATAGGCAGTGACTCGCCGTGAGTGGCCCTCGGTCTCCTCGTCACGCAGATCGAGCGCATCGCCCATGGCTTCGAGCGTAATGTCGTAGCTGCGCTCGAGGTCCTGCATGGTGGAGCGGAGCCGGCCGGTACGCGAGGAGACGATAGATCTCAGGTTTTCAAGGTAGACGGCATTCTGCTTGCGGAGTCGACCATGCTCGATAGCGCGAGCCGCCACGCTCTCCAACTCCGCATGATCGAAGGGTTTGAGGAGATAGTCGACGGCGCCGCGGCGAAAGGCGCTGGCCGTGACCTGGGCGTCGTTGATCCCACTGAAGAGTACGACCGGGATGGTGGGATAGTCAGAGGATATCTGGTCGAGCAGTTTGAGACCGTCGGTTCCGGGCATGACGATATCGGCGAGGACAAGATCGTAGTCGGGGTCCTGTTGCAGGCGGCTCATGGCCGCTTCCGCGCTCGCGACCGCAATGGTCTCGTAGTAGCTGCGCTCGAGCAGCGAGGCGATGACGTTACGCACTGAGTCTTCATCGTCGACGATCAGGATTCGTTTTCGCGGCATAGCAATCACTTTCGCGCGTGACATAACCGGTTCGCCTCCTGTCTGTATGACGGAAACGAACGGCTTCCAGTTATCTCATCGACGGATTTCGCCGGTTTCATCAGCACTTAGGATGATCTGATTCCCGCGCGGAATGAGGGAGACTGGTGCTCCGGAGAGGCGCGGTATTCAGGATTGCTTTTTGAGTGTCGCACGCTTTGCGGTCGCCCAACCGGGCTTGGTCGTCTGGCGGCTTCGGCCGAGAGCCAGCGCGCCTTCGGGAACGTCCTCGGTGATGCAACTACCGGCGGCGACGTAGGCCCCGGCGCCGAGGGTGACGGGGGCGACCAGAGTAGAGTCGGAGCCGACAAAGACGCCGTCGCCAATGGTGGTGCGGTGCTTGTTCACGCCGTCGTAGTTGCAGGTGATGGCTCCCGCGCCGACGTTGACACCCGCGCCGATGACGGCGTCGCCAAGATAGTTGAGGTGGTTGGCCTTGGATCCTTTGCCGAGAGTCACCTTCTTGGTCTCGACAAAGTTGCCGACGTGCGCGCCTTCGCCGATGCGGCTCTCGGGGCGGAGATGAGCGTAGGGACCGAGGATCGCTCCATCGCTTACTTCGGCGCTGTCGAGGATGCAGCCATTGCGCACGGTGACTTCGTTGCCGAGAGTCGATTGCTGGATGACGGAGTAGGAGCGGATGCGGCACTCGGTGCCGATCTTTGTCGCTCCCAGCAACTGTACATAGGGTTCGATGACGGTGTCCGCACCAACCGTAACGGCGGAGTCGATGACACAGGTTTCAGGGCGGAAGATAGTGACGCCCTGCGCCATGAGACGCTTCGCCGTCTCCATGCGCATAGCTGTGTCGAGGTGCATCATCTCGGCGATGGTGTTGGCACCGAGAACCTCGTTGACGCTCTCGGCCTGGACGGCGACGACGCGTTCGCCGTCGGCGACCAGCATGGCGGCTACGTCGGTGAGGTAGAACTCACCGTGCGCGTTATTGGTAGAGAGGGAATCGAGCTTGTTGAAGAGGGCTTTCGTCTCGAAACAATAGATGCCGGAGTTGATCTCGGGCGTATTCAACTGGTCGGGGCGGAGAGACTTCTGCTCGACGATGGCAGTCACTTCAGGCTTGCCGGGGGCGGCACGCAGCACGCGGCCATAGCCGGTGGGATCGTCGGGAACAGCGGTCAGGATGGTCATAGCCGCATGTTCGTGGAGGTGAAGTTCACAGATCGAGGCGATGGTCTCCGACCGGATCAGAGGCACGTCGCCCGATAAGACAAGAAGGTGCCTGGGGATGGCTTCGCCGGTCTCGGCGAAGTGAGCCTTCACCTGCTGGAGCGCATGACCGGTGCCGCGCTGCTCGGCCTGGAGAACAAACTGCACGCCGGTAGAAGCAACGACAGCGCGAACCCGCTCGGCCTCGTGGCCGATGATGCAGTAGATCTGTGCCGCTGGGACGACAGTCTTCGCCGCGTCGATAACGTGCAGCAGGAGGGCCTGGCCGCCTATCTCGTGCAGAACTTTGGGGCGCTTACTCTTGAGCCGCGTCCCCTTGCCCGCAGCCATGATGGCGATAGAAAATCCGGTAACATCCCCGTCAGTGTTCATAGATAAATGTTCTCATGCCACGGCTACGGCTTCGCGGCAGGCGCTCCAGGCGGTGGCGGAATTGCGATGTCCAGGTCGGTGACCTTGCCCAGGGTGTCGAGCTTGGGGGTGATCTGAGCTTCATTGCCGACGACGACGATGGCGAGCTTCGAGGCGTCAACGTACTTATTGGCCACGCGAGCGACGTCGGCGGAGGTGACCTTCTCGATGCCGCTCTTATACTTGTCGAGGAAGTCGGAAGGATAGCCGTAGAAGGCGAGGACAACCTGTTCGTTCAACGTCTTCTCAGGCGAGTCGTAGTGGAAGATGAAAGAGTTCAGTACCTGGTCCTTCGCCTTGCTGAGTTCGGCGGCCGTGGGCGGTTCGGTCTTCAGACGGTTAATTTCAGCCAGCAGCGCCTGGGTCGCGGCTACGGTGGTGGTGCTCTTGGTGCCGGCGATGACGTAAAAGATTCCAGGATGGTCGTAGGACGCCTGAAAGGCTCCGCCCACATCGTAGGCCAGGCCCAGCTTGGTGCGTACGTTCTGAACCACACGGGACCCGAAGCCGCCGGAGAAGACCTCGTTCATCACGCTGAGAGCGTAGTAGTCGGGATTGCTGCGCTCCGTGCCGAGACCGACGATCAGGACGTTGGACTGATCGACGTCATTCTTTTCGGCAAAATAGATGCCGTGGTCAGGTGCCGTGAATTGAACGTGCGGCGTCTGGATGAGGGTGCCGCGCTGGAGCGATCCGAAGGCGGCGCGCAGCTTGGCTTCCATCGCCGTACTGTCGAAGTCGCCGGAGACGGCGACGATCATGCCGTTGGGAACCACGGTTTTATCGTGCCATGCCTTCAGGTCTGCTAGAGTTACGGCGTCTACCGTGGCGTATTCGGTTTGGCGTGCATAGGGGCTGGTAGCACCGTAAACAAGCTTGACTGCCTCGCGGCCGGCGATTCCACTGGCATCGTCGTTGCGCCGCGCGATGCCGGTCTCAATCTGGCGTTTGGCCAGCAGAAGTTTGTCGGCTTTGAAATTCGGGTGTTCAAGAAGATCAACCGTCGCGGAAAAGACGGAGTCGAAGTCGCCTTTCAGGCTCGACCAGTTCATCGAGGTGGTCGCCGTGCCGCCACCGGTCTCGATACTGGCTGCCTTATTCTCCAACTCATCGTCGAGCTTGTCGCCGTCAATTGTCGTACTGCCGCTGGTTCGCCAGCTCTGGCCATAGAGGGAGACAAGGCCGATCTTGTTCGCCGGTTCGTCGCGGCTGCCTCCACGGATCAGGATGGTTCCGTTGATGAAGGGAAGCTCATGGTCTTCCTGCAAAAAGATCACAAGGCCATTGGCCAGTTCGATCCGCTTCGGCTTCTGCGGCGTGAAGGCATGGAGCGGTGGAATCGGAATCTTCTTCCAGGGCTGCGCTACCTGTCCGCTGGCGCTCGCGGACTTGGCAGTCGCCGGTCTAGTAGTCGCCGTCTGGGCGGAGCCGCTCATCGTTGTCAGCAGAATGGTCAGTGCTATGCCGGCAAAACGCATGGTCGAGTGTCCCTTCATTTCGCACCTCCTGTCTTTGCAGTAGCAGGAGTTGGAGGAGCCGGCTTTTTCTGTTGCGGCGGCACGAAGTCAATCTGCGCGCTGGTACGGTTGCTGGCGATAAAGATCTTATTGGCTACGCGGCGCACATCCGCTTTGGTGACGGCGTCGATCCTGTCCAACTGGCGAAACAGCTCGCGCCAGTCTCCGTAGCGAGTTTGGTATTCGGCCAACTGATGGGCAAGCCCTTCGTTGTCGGCCAGGCCACGTAGCAGGTCGGCTCGTGCTCGCGTCTTGAAGCGAGCCAGTTCGGCATCGGTGATGTCTGTATCCTTGAGCCGTGCCAGTTCCTTGTGAATCGCCGTTCGCATCTCTTCCGGCGTATGCCCGGGCAGAGGGACGGCATACACGGCAAAGAGCCCCGGATACTTGTCGCCGGGGAAGCCGCTGAAGCCTTGGGCCTCCGCAGCAATCTTCTGGTCGCGAACCAGGCTGCGATAGAGCCGTGCCGTGCGCCCGTTCGAGAAGATGTCGGTAATGGCGTCGTAGACAGCATCATCGGGATCGCGATAGTCGGGGCGGTGGTACGCCTCTATATAGAAAGGCTGTGTCGCCTCCTTAATCACGACGGACTTCTCGGCAAACTGAGGCGGCTCGATCGTCGTCATCGGCTCGGGCTTGGGCCCGGCGGGGATAGGGGCGAAGTAGCGCTCAAGAATGGGCATCGCCGTTGCTGCCTTCACGTCGCCGACCACCGCAATCACGATATTCGAGGGCACATAGTACTTCTTGTGAAACGCCTCGGCCTCGGTAGCGGTGACCTGGCTGATCTCGCTCTCCCAGCCGACGCCGCTGCGTCCGTAGGGATGTGCCACATAGGCCGTGGCCAGGAGTTGCTCGACCATGCGGCCGGTCGGCGAGGAGTCGATGCGCATCCGGCGCTCTTCCTGCACTACATCCCGCTCCTTGTAGAACTCGCGCTCGACCGGATGGCCGATTCGCTGGCTCTCAAGATAGGCCCATAGTTGCAGCCGGTTCGACGGCATGCTCCAAAAGTACTGTGTGGAGTCTTCGCCGGTGGATGCGTTGACGCCGACGGCTCCGTTCTGCTCTGCAATCTCCGAGAACTGGTTGGGGATGACGTATTTCTGGGCGGCAGCCTGGGCGTCGTCAAATGCCTTCTTCAGTTGCGTCAGTTTTGCGGGGTCCTGTCCGACGCGCTTGCGAAATTCCGCATCGTACGCGGCATAGGCGGTCTCGACCTTGGCCAGAGCAACCTTTTCCGCAGGATAGTTCGTTGTGCCAATCTCGGTGGAGCCCTTGAAGGCCATGTGCTCGAACATGTGAGCCAGCCCGCTGGCTCCCTGCGGGTCGTCTGCCGAACCGGCATCCACCATGGTGAAAAAGCTGAAGACAGGAGCCTCGGGCCGTTCGCAGACGATCAGCGTCAAGCCGTTGGGAAGCACCTTGACGGTCGTTCGCTTCTCAAAACTGGCGAGATCCTGTGCCCCTGCCGTGCAGCACAGAGCGATCCCCAGCAGCAGCGTTGCCGCAATCGTATGTCGAACTCGCACAGAACTGACCTCCATCGAAAACTGATCGTTGCCTGAAGTCTAACTATACCGAATAGACTGCGAGCCTCCCCTTTTCGCCTGGGCAGATGCAAGAGAGGCATGAATTCAGGAGCAAAAAATCCCGGGGCCTTCTATGCCCCAGGCGTCTCCGGTGTAAGGTAAAAGTTAGAAGAGAACTTGACCGCTAGCTTAGCCATCCCTGATTGACGGTGTGCTCATTCAGCGTCCACGTGCCGCTGATATTCGCATTCTGCTGCCTTGTCGCATCGTTTGCATGGACTCGGGAGCGTCTGTGTATTGAAGCACGTGTGAAAAGGGAATGGGTCAGGCGAGGCTAGGGAGAGAGAGAAAGGCCGCATTTATTCCTGCGGTATGGGCAGCTACCACGGTCCCTCCGCTGCCGGCCTCAAGCGATATCTCCGCTCTCCCGTTGTACATCTGCACAAGGCGGGAGCCTCGTGACGTGCCGCGATTGTCGATCAGCTTTCCTGCTCCCGCGAGCGTGAAATGCACTTGATTCCGTGCATCCAGGCAGAGAATGCCATTCGCGTCATAGAGACGGGCTTCCACCGTTACTGTCTCTTTGCCGTCAACCGCATTGCGCGATATCTCAGATAACTTCAACTTCGCCGGCGCGCTCCACTTCTCGGTCTGGTAGAGAAATTCAATCTCATCCTCGACTTTCGTGTTTCCCTGAATTGCGACGACGCGAAGATTGTTTTTACCCCGGACGAATGGAGTCATCCAGCGCAGTCCGGCAGCAGGGAAGTCTTGACTGTTGCGCTGCTTCACGCCGGCTGACTTGCCATTAACGAACAACTCGGCCTTCTCGCAGTTGGAGTAGACCTTGACCATCTTCGCTTCGCCCGCATCTCCCCAGCGTATCGGCCAACTGTGACCGTAGAGGTGAACCATGGGCGTCTCGCTCCAATAGGATTGGAAGACGAAGTAGCCCTCCTTCTTCGTCATGTCGCGCTCAATCACACCCTTCTGGTTGATGCGCGGAACCGGGTTCTCCACTCGCAGTGGAGTCGTGAAGTCTTTGAAGACCCATTGGGCTGAACCCGCCAGCCAGGGCAGAGTCTCCTGCGTCTTCAAATACCAGTCGAACAGGTTGCAGGCATAGGTCTCCGACCAGTCGCCATCCTTCGAGACGCGCGACTGTCCGCCGGTGAGCAGATAGTCCATGCCGCGCTCGTCGGTGCCTCGTCCGGTGACGATCTTCGCCAGTACCTTGTCGGGATCTTCGGAGTGCCGCCGCGCATGGCTGTCTGCTCCCCACTCCGCGTGAAAGAGATGGTCGACACGTTCGCGCTCGGTCTCCAGCGTCTTTTGATACTCCGTATACTCGCCGCGATACCAGCCAGCCCAGATCGATGGCGAATAGACGTCGGTGATGTCGCGCGCGAAGTCGCAGCGGCGCATAGTCGTGAAGCGTGAGGGATCAAGCTGGTGAGACAGAGTATTCAGCTCTTCAAAGAGCGCTCGAATCTTCTGTTGATTGATCTCGGGATATTCCGTCGGCCAATCGTCTTCATTGCCCAATCCCCAGAGCAGAATGCTGGGATGGTTGTAGTGCTCGGCGATCATGGTGCGAAGCTTGTCGCGCGTCATCTGCTTGAAAGTCTCATTGCCGACGCCACCCCGGCACCATGGAACCTCTTCCCACACCAGAATCCCCAGCCGATCGCAGTTCGCCAGCACGCGTCGCGACTGCTGGTAGTGCGCCAGCCGGATGAAGTTCACGCCCATGTCTTTGATCAGTTGCATCTCCTGGTCAATCAGTTCATCGGGCATCGCCGCGGCGTATCCGGCATGGTCCTCGTGCCGGTGCGTGCCGCGCAGCAGCAGGCGCTCGCCGTTCAGTTTGAATGGCCCGTGTTTTACGAACTCAGTGTGGCGAATCCCGAAGTTCTCCCGTGCGATATACTCTCCGCCTTCTCCGCGTACCGTGATGCGGCACTGATAAAGATGTGGCGATGCGGGACTCCACAACCGCGGAGCGCCCACCGTAAAGCTGGCCATCTCCTTCGCCTCTTTCCACGGTGCCAGCGTGTGCTTGGAGTGATGAACCGATACACTTTTTGCATCGGTAACGTCGATTGAAATCTCAAGCGATCCATTACTACTGGAGGGATTGTAGAGCCAGCCTAGGATTGAGACCCTGGCCGCGCTGCCAGGCCCCGCCAGTTCCGTTTGTACGTGCACCGTCTCCAGCGAAACTGCCGGGACATAGACCAGATTGACATGGCGATACAGCCCACCATAAAGGCTGAAATCGCTGAGATCCGAGGGAATGCGGTCTAGGTCTCGGGAGTTGTCGCAGAGTACCGCGATGGGAATTCCATCCACCTCTTTCGTCTTGGCCGAGGCGTTCCCAGTCTTCTTCGAAGCTGCAACCGGGTCTGTGATATCGACGACAAACTCATCGTATCCTCCCGTATGTTTACCCGCCAGCACTTCTCCGACATACACGGCGGCAGTCTGCCCGGCTCCTTCGAAGTGCAGCAGGGTGCGTCCTCCTTTGTATGGATTCGCTATCGTCACATGCGTCCGATACCATCCATTGCCCTTGTAGTACGGCACATCCGGGTCGCATGCGTCGTAAGCGTTAAAGCAGTGCGGCATTGCAACGGGTTGCCAAACGGCTGTCTCCTTGCTGTGCCACACCTCCCATAAACCTCCCATCGACTCCTGCAGGTACTCCCACCCGGTCGATAAACGGCGAGTCTGAGCGTCATCGGCAGCATTCACTCCACTGCCAGCCAGGGCAGCGATCGAGGCATGGAGTGGAGAGTGCGGAAGCAGAGAAGCGGCCGCGACGGTGGTGCCTGTCTTTAGAAACTGTCGACGGGAGTACATACTGGCGTTCGCTCCTGTGCCGTTCACTTTGGGCGGCGATATGATCGTTCCGGCAGCGCACTCGAAAGAATAATTCAAAGCATTAACAAAATGCTATATCTTCAATGATATAGAGACTCGATCATTTGCATGTCAAGGTTTGGAGCGCACGGGGTATCAGGTTGCGTGATGTCGTTCCAGTTGTTATCAATGAACATCTGATCTTAAGGGAGCCCCTCATGCCTGTCGTCGAAAAAACGTTAACGCGGTTCCCGCGTAAAGCCCGCCGTCGCAATTTCCTGGGTGCGCTTATACTCGGCACTCTTCTTGCAGGCTCCATTGGAGTCTCCGCGCAAACGCCTGCGCATCCCCAAAAAGTCGTTCCCGTCGACCGCAACGCCGCTGGAGACGCTCCCGACGATCCCGGTCCGCTGGCCGCGAATCTCTCCTCGGCGATTCAACCCAAAGCGATCTCTGCCGCAATGAAGAAAGTGGCCGATTGGGAGTTGACAGTTGCCGAGCCCAGTTTCAATCAGCAGTGGACCTTCGCTGCGCTCTATGATGGTCTGCTCGCCGCTTCGGCCACCACGGGCGATGCAAAATATCGCAACGCAGTCGTGCGCATGTCGCAGCGGTATGACTGGCAACTGCTGGACAATCGTTTCCCGCACGCTGACGACCAGGCGCTTGGCCAGGCCTATCTCGACCTTTACCTCCGGGACCGCAAGCCTGTGCGCCTCGCGAATACGAAAGCCATCATGGACCGCCTCGTCGTGCGCCCCGACGATCCTAATAAATTGCTCTGGTGGTGGTGTGACGCGTTATTCATGTCGCCCCCCGTCCTGCTCCGTACCTATGCGATCACCCACGATCAAAAGTACCTCGACTATATGGACCACGAGTGGTGGCTGACCTCAGCGAAGCTCTATGACCCTGAGGAGCACCTTTACTTCCGCGACGACCGCTACCTCAATCAGAAGCAGGAGAATGGCAGGAAGCTCTTCTGGTCGCGTGGCAACGGATGGGTGATGGGCGGCCTCGTCAACGTGCTTGAATATCTGCCCGCCGACTATCCCAGCCGCGCAAAATATGTCGAACAGTTCCGCCAGATGGCCGCGGCCCTTGCTGCGATTCAAAGCGCCGACGGCCTCTGGCGCTCAGGTCTTCTCGATCCCGACGCGTACGAGCTTCCCGAGGTTTCCGGCTCTGCCTTTGTCACCTATGGCATCGCCTACGGTATCAATCACAACATTCTCGACCGCGCCAAGTATCAGCCGGTTGTCGAAAAATCGTGGAAGGGGATGTTGAGTCACATTTACGCCGATGGCCGGCTGGGATCGATCCAGCCCATTGACGGACAACCCGGAAAGTTCAAGCCGTCTGCAAGCTATGTCTACGGTGTCGGCGGCTTCCTGCTCGCGGGCTCGGAGATGCATAAGCTCGCAGCAGCGAAACACTAAGTCCCGCTGCTCCCTGACCTTGTCATCCACAGCAACGGCTGACGGATGGGAAAGTTCCGAATGACCTCCGGAACGACAGGGTCAGGGTTCAGCGTCTTCCACAGCGCGATGTAGTCCTGATCTCCGTAGGCCAGGCCGGAGAAGAGCAGCGCCGGATTCCTGACGGGAAAGTCCTCGAAGTGCTCGACATCGTGCGCGAAGGGCCATGCCCCGCGGTCCTTAATGTAGGGATACATGAACGCCATCATCTTGCGCAGGCCGCGTCCATCCGTGGTCGCGAAGCTCCACAGGTCTTCAGCTTTTGTCGAGAGACTCTGTGCAATGCCGCAGAAGATATCCATGTCGAACAGCGAATAGCTGTACGGCTTGGTACGCGCCAGTTCGAGCGGCAAACTGCCATTGGGAGCAATCTGGTGGGGCACCAGTACAGTCCTGAAACGATCACGGCACCATGCCATCACCTCGGCATTTTGCGTAAAGTGCGCGAACTCCCCCGCCTGCAAAACCCAGCAGGTACCGTGGTTATTCTTCGCGTCGCGCTCCTCCTGCCCGTTCTTTGAAGTGCGCATCCACTCCAGATACTCGGCAAACCACTGCTGAATCTTCCTGCCGCCTTCGAGTGCGCCGTCCTGCAACAGCACCGTCGCCGCGCGCGCCGGTTCGACCAGGTGTAGCGTGTCGATGATCCCAATTCCGCGCCCTTTCGTAATGCCGGAGATCGCCTGCGCATATTGCAGGTTCGCATTCATCCGTGTGGCCGGATCGACGAACCACGCTCGTAGATGCCGTCCAGCGTGATCCGCATACCTGCGCTTGCCGGTTAACTCCCAGGCGGCAGTCAGCGCCGGAACCATGAGGCTGAGACGCACCATTGCCTCGCGATGCGCGTTGAAGTTTGACGGGTTCGACATTCCGTCGCGGCGAACATAGGGACCGCCTGGGTTCTTCGGATCGGGCCACCAATAGTCTCCTTCCGAATAGAAGTCGTGCCGGCCTCCCGCGCTTCGCTCCGAATATTCTGCAGTGACGGTTATAGGTTGAGCAGACAGGTAACGGTCGGCCGCGGCAAGAATCCGCTTCCTGTCCACCTTCGCAACCATGTCATAAGGAGTCGCCTTGCTGTGAGGTGCAATGCCCCATGCCATCCTGGCGGAGAGATAGCCTGCCGTTCCGCTGGCTATCGTCAGAAACTCTCGTCGCGTCTTCATTCCCATCCGGCAGGTCGTCCCTTCATCATCCAGTCGAGTTCGCAGACCGAACAAATGTGATTCCTGCGGTCCATCATACGCATCTCGATTCCATATCCGTGAGGTTGGCGGCTTTGATTGCGGCTACACGCCGACACGGACGCGCAAACTCGGCTTGACGTAATGAATGGCCATTCAGTAACCTGCACTCGTCCGAGAATTTGTCGCTGGGGTCTGCTGATGTCCGAGAGTCGCACCGCAAAAAGACAGATCCGCAAGGCAGCCGTTCTTGGAGCCGGAACCATGGGGTCCCGCATCGCCGCCCACATCGCTAATGTCGGGGTTCCCGTCGTCCTGCTCGATATCGTGCCTCCGGGCACAGCTTCGGATGCCGCGAAGCCGGAGCGCAACCGCTTTGCCCTCGCCGCTCTCGATGCGTTGAAGAAGTCCAAACCGGCAGCCTTCTACACCCTCGACAGTGCCCGGTTCATCACCGTCGGCAACTTCGATGATGACCTCGGGCTTGTTGCCGACTGCGACTGGATCATCGAGGCAGTTGCCGAGGACCTTGATATCAAGCGCGCTCTACTTGCCCGGGTACAGCAGCATCTCTCCCTCGGTGCGATCCTCACAAGCAACACCAGCGGCCTGCCGATTGCCACGATTGCGGCCAGTCTTTCCGACTCGAAGAAGCCGCATTTTTTTGGCACGCACTTTTTCAACCCGCCGCGCTACATGCGGCTGCTCGAAATTATTCCCACCGCCGAGACGGACTCCGCCGACCTTGCCACCGTCGAGCGTTTCTGCGACCGACGCCTGGGCAAGACCATCGTCCGCTCGCACGACACGCCTAACTTCATCGCCAACCGAATCGGCACATTTTCCCTGAGCAACGCCATCCGCCTCATGCAGGCGCAGGGACTGACGATTGAAGAGGTAGATCTGCTCACCGGCTCCGCGCTGGGCTGGCCTCGTACCGGCACCTTCCGCCTTGGCGATATGGTTGGCATCGACGTTCTGGCTCACGTCGCAAAAAACTTCGAAGCCAAGGCCGTACAGATTAAAGATGAGCGTGCCGACGTCGTTCTTGCCCCCTTTATTAGCAGGATGATCGAGAACAAGTGGCTCGGTGACAAAACAGGGCAGGGGTTTTATAAAAAAATAGACGGAGGCTCCCAGAAGAACGGCGGCAAGGACGCCGAGGGCCGCGACCTTCGCAGCGTGCTCGACTGGCAGACGCTCGACTACAGGCCAGCCACACGTCCAAAATTTCCTACGCTCGATCTGGCGAAGAATATTGAGTCAGCCGCTGCACGCATCCCGCAACTACTCCACGCCGACGTGGCGAAGGACAAGGCCGCCGCATTTTACTGGCCGCTGCTCACCGAACTCTTCTCCTACGCCGCTAACCGTATTCCAGAGATCGCTGACAGCATTGTCGAAGTCGATCAGGCCATGAAGGCCGGCTTCAACTGGGAGTTGGGTCCCTTCGAGATGTTCGACGCCGCCGGAGTTCGTGCCGTCACCGATAGGATGCGCGAGCAAGGCCTGCCCATCGCTGCCAATGTGGAAAAGCTTTTGGCCATGGGCGAAAGCTGGTACAAGGACGACCCCGCCGCCCCCGGCAGACGCCTCTTCTTCGATCCTGTCAGCAGCACCTACAAGCCGGTCGTAATCCTTGACGGCGTTACCTCGCTCGCCAATATCAAGAAATCGCGCGGCGTCATAAGCAGGAACCCCGGAGCTTCCGTCATCGATCTTGGCAACGGAGTTGCCGCCATCGAACTGCATTCCAGGATGAACGCGATTGGCGATGACATCGTCTCGCTCATCACTCGGACGTTGAAGCCCACGAGCGAACACGGTGCCAACTTCGAGGCCTTCGTCATCACCGCCGACTCCACCAACTTCTCCGTCGGTGCCAACCTCATGCAGCTTCTGCTCACCATGCAGGACGAGGAATGGGACGAGGTCGACCTCGCCATTCGCGCCTTTCAGAACATGACTCAGGCGATCAAGTTCTGCCCCCGCCCCGTGGTGGTTGCGCCGAACGGCCTGTGCCTCGGCGGAGGTACCGAGATATCTCTCCACGCTGCTGGCCGCCAGCCCCACGCCGAACTCTACATGGGCCTCGTCGAAACCGGCGTTGGTCTCATCCCGGCCGGCGGCGGCTGCAAGGAGATGCTATTGCGCGCTATTGAAGCCGGCTCCAGTATCCGTCCCGACGCGCGCGGCGAGAGCATCGAGATATTCGAAGCAATTAAGAAGAACTTCGAGACCATCGCCAAGGCCACCGTCTCCACCTCCGCCGCCGAAGCCCGCAGCCTGGGCTTTCTGCGCCCGGCAGACAATATCACCATGAACCGTGACCGCCTGCTCGCGGATGCCGGCCTCCGTGCCCGCGCCCTCGCCGATGCCGGATACGCCGCCCCTATTCCTCGCACCGACATCCCCGCTCCCGGCGAGAGCGTTCTGGCAACCTTGAAGCTCGCCGTTTGGACCCTGCGCGAAGGCCAGTACATCTCCGACCACGATGCTAAGGTGGCCAACTGGGCTGCCTACACGCTCTGCGGAGGCAAGCTCACGCCCGGCACGCTCATCAGCGAACAATATTTGTTAGACCTCGAACGCGAAGCATTTCTCTCGCTTTGTGGCGAAAAGAAGACCCAGGAAAGAATCGCCTTCACTCTCAAGACCGGCAAGCCGTTGCGGAACTAGAAGCTCGTAGGAGTTGCACTTCCATGAACGAAGTCGTCATCGCATCGTCGGTTCGCACCGCGGTTGGCAAGGCCCCCCGCGGTACGCTGCGCGCCGCGCGGCCCGATGACCTCGCCGCGTTCGCCATTCAGGGAGCGTTGGAGCGTATCCCGCAACTGGACAGAAAAGAGATTGAGGACGTTATCCTCGGCTGCGCCATGCCGGAGGCAGAGCAGGGAATGAACGTCGCCCGCGTTGCCAGCTTTCGCGCCGGCCTCCCCATCGAAACCGCCGCCATGACCATCAACCGCTACTGCGCCTCCGGTCTGCAATCCATCGCACTTGCTGCCGACCGCATCCGTGGCGGCAGCGCGGAGATCATCGTCGCGGGCGGCACGGAGAGCATGTCGTATGTTCCTCTCGGCGGCAACAAGATCTCCGTCAACCCCTGGCTGGTCGAGAACTACCCCGGCTCCTACATGTCGATGGGCCTCACGGCAGAGCGCGTAGCCGCTCACTACGGCATCACTCGCGAGGCGATGGACCAGTTCTCGTTCGACTCGCACCGGAAGGCGCTCGCGGCAATCGCAGCCGGACATTTTGATGACGAGATCGTCCCTGTACCTGTGACAAGCACGCGAATCTGTAGCAAAGGCAAGCTCAAATCCGCGGAGACTATCTTCAAGCAGGACGAAGGTCCCCGCGCCGACACCTCTCTCGAAGCCCTCGCCAAACTCAAGCCCGTCTTCCATGCCAAGGGAACCGTGACGGCAGGGAACTCGTCGCAGACCTCCGACGGAGCCGCCGCTGCTGTCGTCATGTCGGCCAGCCGTGCCGCTGCACTTGGCATCAAGCCGCTCGGAAAGTTCATCGCCTTTGCCTACGCGGGTTGCGACCCCGAAGAGATGGGTATCGGCCCCATCTACGCCATTCCCAAAGTCCTCAAGATGGCGGGCCTGTCTCTTGAAGACATTGGCGTCATCGAACTCAATGAAGCCTTTGCTACTCAGTCGCTCGCTGTCATCAAAGTCCTCGGCATCGACCCCGCCAAAGTCAACGTCAACGGCGGAGCCATCGCCCTCGGCCACCCCCTCGGATGCACCGGAGCCAAGCTCACCGCAACGATCCTCCACGAGATGCCCCGCCGCAAAGCCAGGTACGGCATGGTAACCATGTGCGTCGGTGGAGGCATGGGCGCCGCCGGAATCTTCGAGGCTGTATAACGAAGCGTTAACTGCTACTTGGACTAAGGAGCTTTGCTATGGCCGCCACCCCCACCCTCACCTCCACTGACAAGAAGATCATCCCCGGCGGCAGCTTCCTCATCTCCGACCCCACCCCCCAGAACTGCTTCTTTCCCGAGGACTTCAGCGAAGAGCAGCGCCAGATCGCCCAGACCACCGCCGACTTCGCCACCAACGAGATCGTCCCCGTCTCCGACCAGATCGAAGCCAAGGACTTCTCCGTCATCCGCCGCTTGATTAAAGAGGCGAGCGACCTCGGCCTTACCTCTGTCGACATCCCCGAAGAGTACGGCGGCTTGGAGATGGACAAGGTTACCTCCGCCATCATCGCCGACAACATTGCCAAGCAGGGTAGCTTCTCTGTTATCTTCTCCGCGCATGTCGGCATCGGCACCCTGCCCATCGTCTGGTACGGCACAGCAGAGCAGAAAAAGAAGTACCTCCCCAAACTAGCTGGCGGCGAATTCATCGGAGCCTACGCGCTCTCCGAGTCCACCAGCGGCTCCGACGCCGTCAGCGCCCGCACCCGCGCCGTCCTGTCCGAGGACAAGCAGACCTACACCCTCAACGGCGAAAAAATGTGGATTACCAACGCCGGTCTCGCCGACCTCTTCACCGTCTTTGCCCAGTGCGCTATTCCCGACGGCCCCAAGGCAGGTGAAGAGAAGCTTACCGCTTTCCTTATCGAACGCGGCACCCCCGGTCTTACCATCGGCAAGGAGGAGCACAAACTCGGTATCCGCGGCAGTTCTACCTGTCCGCTCAGCCTGGCCGACTGCCGGATTCCCGCCGCCAACTTGCTCGGCGAAGTAGGCAAAGGCACGCACATCGCCTTCAACATCCTCAATGTGGGACGCTACAAGCTCGGCGTCGCCGCCGTCGGAGCTGCCCGCATGGCGCTCGGCAACGGCATCC
The DNA here is from genome assembly GCA_001897435.1 of Acidobacteriales bacterium 59-55. GTDB lineage: Bacteria > Acidobacteriota > Terriglobia > Terriglobales > Acidobacteriaceae > Edaphobacter. Next base: position 244,358 of record MKSV01000004.1, read on the forward strand.
GTTACGCCAAAGAGCGCAAGGCTTTCGGCAAATCCATCTCCGAGTTCGGTCTCATCGAGGAGAAGCTTGCCGACTGCGCGGTAGGTGTCTTCGTGGGCGAAGCGCTCTCCTACCGCACCGTGGGCATGATCGACGCCGCTCTCGCCAGCGTCGACAAGCACGACACCGCCGCCATCCAGCGCGCCATCGAGGACTACGCCGTCGAGTGCAGCATCGTCAAAGTCTGGGACTCCGAGATGCTCGACCGCGTCGTCGATGAGGTGATGCAGATCTACGGCGGTTACGGCTATGTCGAGGAGTACCCCGCCGAGCGTGCCTACCGCGACTCCCGCATTAACCGCATCTTCGAGGGAACCAACGAGATCAATCGCCTCATCATCACCGGCTGGTTGATCAAGTCGGCCGTCTCCGGAAAGCTCCCACTCCTGCCCGCCATCAAGCAGTTGATGGACGAGGTCATGGCCGGTCCCACGCCGAAGGAGGATCGCGAAGGCCCACTAGCCGCCGAATTCAGCCTCCTCGCCTCCGCAAAAAAGCTGACTCTCTTCGCCGCCGGAGCCGCCACGCGGAGATATGCGGACAAGATCGCCGACGAGCAGGAGGTTATGGGAGCTATCGCCGATATGGTGATGGAGGTCTACGCCATGGAATCCGCCATCCTTCGCGCCGAAAAGATCTCCACCGCGGGAACAGGCACAGGGAAGGGGAGTGTCGGGATCGCCGTTGCCATGGCACGAGTCTTCGTCGCCGGGGCGATGGAGAAGATTGAGCTTGCAGCCCGCAAGGTCATCGCCGCGGTAGCCGAAGGCGACATGGCCCGCACTCAGTTCACCATCCTTCGCCGCCTCGCCAAACACGATCCTGCAGATACCGTTGCGCTTCGCCGCGAGATTGCCCGCCACATGGTAAGGGCGGGAAGATATACTCTCTGATGCTCGGCATGTCACATCCGTGCGCCGCAACTTTTTCCCAAAATGGATGTCTAAGCGAATGGAGAATTCGGCATCACATAGTAGAGTCATTTGAGGTTGAGCTGTCTGCCTATAATGTCTGAGGTCTGTTGTATGAAAGTAAAGACTTATTACTGGTCGTCTGCCGGGTCTCTTTAGCTCCTGCCGACTGACGGTCGTCCTTATCATTCAACCGTTTTGCGGGAAAGACCATTCATGCATAGCCGTTCGCTGTTCCCCAGTACTCTCCGCATTCTCGGCCTGGTTCTCGTTCTTGCTTCAGTTGGCCATGCAGCGCCTCCCAATCGAATTGGGTCTGTCTCAGTCGATTCGCGCGCGCCACTGGAACACACGGTTTCGCCACGGGTCAGGGCTGCCATCGACCTCGGCGCCACGCCCGAGAGCCGCACCCTGGACAATCTGACCCTGCGCTTCAGCATGACAGCCGCGCAACAGGCCGCGCTCACCCAACTCCTCGCCGACCAGCAGAACCCCGCTTCGCCGCGCTACCATCATTGGCTGACCCCTGAACAGTTTGGCGCGCAATTCGGCCTCAGTAGCGCCGACCTGGTCAAGGTTTCCAACTGGCTCACCAGCCAGGGCTTTACCATCACGCGGGTTGCGCGCAGTTCCACCTTCATTACCTTCAAAGGGACCGTCGGGCAGGCTCAAAGAGCCTTCCACACCAGCATCCACAATATGAGCCTCCACGGTGAAGAGCGCTTCGCCAATACCACCGAGGCAGCGCTTCCTCCTTCCATCGCGGGTGTCGTTGCCACCGTCACCGGCCTCGACGACTTCAGGCTCAAAACCCAGGCCCGCGTCCTCTCGGTCAGCGCCAATGCCCTGAACCCGAAGTACACGTCCTCCGTTTCAGGAAATCACTACATCGCGCCGGGCGATTTCAACACCATCTATAACATCAACCCGCTGCTTGGCCAGTCGATTAATGGCACCGGCTTCGGTTCGAGCTTCGGTGCCGGTTTCGGGATCGCCGTTGTCGGACAGGTCGATATCAGTCTCGCCGATGTCGCCGCCTTCCGTACCGCCTCCGGCCTCCCCGCCAATCCACCTACGGTAAAGCTCTATGGGCCGGACCCCGGCGCGCCCACCTCCAGCACCAGCACCCCCAGCACTGGTGATCTCGCCGAGGCCCAACTCGACGTCGAGTGGGCGGGTGCCGTCGCCCCCGGAGCCAAAATCGTCTACGTCAACTCGACGGACGTGCTCAGCAACTCTCTTCCCTCCGCCATCGATAACCAACTGGCGCCCATTGTCACCATCAGTTATGGATTGTGCGAGCAGTCTACAAGCGTCAGTGTCCTCGACTCCTTCAACAACCTCTTTCAGCAAGCAAACGCCCTGGGCATTACGATCATCGGGCCTTCCGGAGACTCCGGCGCGACGGAATGCGATTACAGCGCTACCACCGCTACCCAGGGCTACTCCGTCGGATTTCCTGCAAGCTCCCCCTTTGTCACTTCAATGGGCGGCACGATGTTCAACGAAGGAAATGCCACCGGCGCGACAGAGTTCTGGAGCGCGAACAATGGCACGGCCTCCGGTTCAGCCCTCAAATATATCCCTGAAGTGGCCTGGAACGAGACCGACAGCAACGGCCTCAGCGCGGGCGGCGGCGGCACCAGCGTCTTCTTTGCCAAACCGTCCTGGCAGGTGACCGGAACACCGAACGATAACGACTATGCGCGCGATGTCCCCGATGTCTCGCTCAACTCTGCCTATGTTCACGACGGCTATCTCTTCTGTGTTCAGGGCTCCTGCACCAACGGCGGCTACCGCAACGCTGACGGCAATCTCAATGTTGTGGGCGGAACCTCCGTCGCCGCGCCAGCCTTTGCCGGTATCCTCGCCCTGGTCCAGCAGAAGAATGGCTTGAACGGAATCGGCAACGCCAACCCGTATCTCTACGGGCTGGGAACTAACCCTGCCTACGCGAACAGCTTCAATGACGTCACCGGTGGCAACAACAACAGCCCCTGCCAGGCGGGAACGCCCGACTGTCCCAACGGAGGCAGCATCGGCTACAGCGCCGGTCCCGGCTACGATCTGGCCACCGGGTGGGGAAGCGTCAATGTTGCGAACCTCGCCACCAACTGGGCACTCTCCACTCCGACTACCGATATCGACAAATATCCGACCTATATCTCCGCCACAACGCTCACCAGCAGCTCTCCCATCTGCGGAATCTCCGGCGGAACGCTGCCCCTCTCCGTCACCGTAACCAATGACACCCTCGATAACAACGGCAACCCCGAAACCGGTCCGACTCCTTCCGGCACCGTACAGTTTCTGGTCGACAACAAGCCCTCCGGTACCCCGGTCGCCTTATCCGCTGGCACAGCTACCTTTACCTTGAATACGTCCGCGCTCTCCTCCGGCGGCCATACCGTCACGGCTGCTTATTCGGGCGATTCGACCTACGCCGGCTCCAGAGGCACGCTGGTCGCCTCCGACAACTCGCTCACGCCCATCGACGTCATCTCCTCAACCAGCCCCGACTTCTCGATCACGTCCTGCACCGCCACCACAACGGCCAAGGCCGGCGGCACCGCGCCGGGCATCATCTTCACCTTCACGCCGGTCCAGGGATTCACGGGAACGATCACCCTTTCGGTCAGCGCCAGCCAGTCAGTCGCCGCAGGCTACGCCTTCACTCCCACCTCTACCCCCGCGGACACGGTGACCATCAACTCGAGTGCCGCCGTCCCCGTCACCTTCACTCTTTCGGCCTACCAGAGCAGTGCACAGAGCGCGGCGGCGAAGCTGAAGGTCGCTTCGAACCATCCTCCTGCAACCAGGCTGCCGTGGTACATCACCGGCTCAGGCGCAACACTTGCCTGCATGTTTTTGCTTGTCCTTCCCCGCCGCCGACGCTGGGGGGCGATGCTTGCAGTGATCATCTCGGTCGGTATTGTCGGCGGTGCAGTCGGTTGCAGTTCGGGCGGAAGCTCGTCCAGCAACCCTTCTAACCCAACGACACCTGTAATCACTCCTGCGACACCCGGCACCTATAACATCACCATCACGGCCATCGCTTCTAACGGCTCAGGCGGCAACCTCGTCCACCACGCGACCGTAGCCTTTGTCGTGACCAACTAGTTTTTTCCACTCAACAAGGCCGTGCCGGCGGGCGCGGCCTTTCCCTTCGGCGGAGCGTCCCGGCCCGGCAAGGCGTCTGCCGTCCCCTCCGCAACCCGCATCAGGAAATTCTGCGCGCTGAACGCCGCCCCTGCCCGCGGCGCGCGAATGTATTCGCCATTCGGTTGCAGCAGGCGAGCCTTGGTATTGTCCATCAGATAGGCCGCTAGAATCTGATCCCGCAGCCGCTTTAGCAGGTCGGGCTGGGTCACAGGAAAGACGACCTCGCAGCGCTCGAACAGGTTACGCGGCATCCAGTCCGCACTGCCGCAGTAGATCTCCTCATCCCCGCCATTCGCAAAACTGAAGATGCGGCTGTGCTCCAGGAAGCGTCCCACGATGCTGCGCACCCGTATGCGCTCGCTCAGGCCCTTCACTCCCGGTCGCAGCGAGCACATTCCGCGGACGATCAGATCAATCTCGACCCCGGCCTGCGATGCCGCATACAGCGCTTCGACTGTAGCCCGGTCCAGCAGCGCATTCATCTTCGCGACAATCGCTGCCGGGCGTCCCGCCGTGGCATGGTTGGCCTCCCGCTCAATCAAGGCGATTAAGCTGTCGGCCAGGTTCAGAGGAGCCACCATCAACGGAGCATACGATGCTGCCTCCGTCTCTGCCGTCAGATAGTTGAAGACCTTCTGCACCGCCTCCGCCATCTCCGGCCGCGAGGTCAGCAGGCTGATATCGGTGTAGAACCGTGCCGTCACCGGGTTGTAGTTCCCGGTTCCCAGGTGGGCGTACCGACGCACCACGCCGTCCGGGTCGCGCCTGACAAGCAGCGCCAGCTTGCAGTGCGTCTTGAAGCCGAATATGCCGTGAAACACGCCGACGCCCGCGTCTTCCAACTCCCGCGCCCAGCGAATGTTCGAGTCCTCGTCGAACCTCGCCATCAACTCCACCACGACGGTGACGTCCTTGCTCTGTGCCGCCTCGATCAGCGCGCGAAAGATCGGGGAGTCCTTGCTCGTCCGGTAGAGCGTCTGCTTCATCGAGATTACCGCCGCGTCCTCGGCCGCCGCCTCGATAAAGTCCTCTACCGCCTTGTACGAGTCGAAGGGATGGTGCAGCATCACGTCCCGCTCCCTCAGTTCCTCGAAGAGATCGGCAGACTTGGCCCCCAGACGGAACTCCTTCCCCTCGAAGGCCGGGTATTTCAGCTCCGGGCGCCTGACCTCCGAATATAGATGCATCAGCCGTGACAGGTTTACCGGCCCCTCCGTCCGGAAGACCTGCCACGGCTCGAGCTCGAAATTAGTCCTCAACCGCTCGACGATCTCCTCGACCGCAGAGCCATCGATCTCCAGCCGCACCACGTCGCCCTTGCGCCGGTTGTGCAGCTCAGCCCGCACGCTTTCGAGCACCGACCGCGACTCTTCCTCTTCCATATAGAGATTGCTGTTCCGCGTCACCCGAAACGCCGAGCAGGAAAGCACCTCATATCCGCGAAACATCCGCTCTACCTGAGACTCAATCAACTCGTGAAGCAGGATGAAGTCGCAGCATCCGTCCACGGCTGGCAGCGGCACCAGCCGGGGCAGCGAACGCGGCACCGTCACCACACCCAGCACCGCCGGCCGCGTCCTGCTATTGCCATTACCGCCATTGGACCGCCGCTTGTTCCTCAGCAGCAGCGCCAGGCAAAGGGCCTTGTTCAACACCCTCGGAAATGGGTGGGACGGATCGATCGTCACCGGCGTCAGCAGCGGATCGACCTCATTCTCGTAGAACTCCAGCGCGTGGGCCCGCGCCTCCTCGCTTAGTTGCTGCCATCGCAGAAAGCGGATCTTCTCGTCTTGCATCGCCGGCAGCAACTGCTCATTCCAGCAGCGGTACTGCGCCTCTACGAAGCTCTTTAGCCGTTCGCGCAGCCGGTCCAGTCGCTCCTGTGGACGTAGCCCTCCCTCATCCAGCGGCTGTGCTATGTTGTACCCATCCTCTATCCGCTGCAGGATACCAGCCACCCGAATCTCCACGAACTCGTCCAGGTTGCTGGCCGTGATTGCCAGGAACTTCACCCGCTCCAGCAGCGGATTGGTCGCATCCTCGGCCTCCTCCAGAACCCGCTGGTTGAACCGCAGCCACGACTCGTCCCGGCTCAGAAATAAGTTCTCGCCTGCCTTCGCCGAAGCCTTCTTTGCAACAGCTTCTCCTCGTCGCCGTCCGCTAGCTTTTGTTCGCTTCTTATCAGCCATAGAGGTATACGAGCTTACCGCACTCCCATGAATTTCTTACAAAAGCCGGTTCGCAGAATTAGAAGTTCCGTTTGAAATAGCTGAAGCCTGGTCGAGGTTGTTGATAGTATGACTGGACTCATTGCGCCATTTCGATGGCTTCCGTGCCGATGCCGCATCCGAAATCGATGACGATCTTGCCGGAAATCTTGCCGTGGAAGTTCTCTCCAGAAGTTCAAGCTTTGAGCCGACTCCGCTTTCGGCAAGCAGGTCAGGGCTTCGAGGGTATAGGCTCTTCAGGATTCGGGACTGCAACGCGTTCAGCGCTCTGATCCCCATCCCATAAAATATCCTCACCCCCTCATCCGTCTATACCTGTAGATGCACGATCTGACGATCATCGAGCAGGACCAGCTCATCTCCCAGGCCATGGAGAGGGATGAGCCGCGCCTGCGCAGCTTCATCCGCAAGCGCGTCGCCGATAGCGGCGATGCCGAGGACATCCTGCAGGACGTCTTTTACGAGTTGATCGAGGCCTACCGCCTGATGAAGCCCATCGAGCAGGTCACCGCGTGGCTCTTTCGCGTGGCCCGAAACCGGATGATCGACCTCTTCCGCAGGAAGAAACCCGACTCCCTCAACGACCCGATTTCAGAAGATGATGGCGATACGCTCGAAGACCTCCTGCCTTCGCCTGACGAAGGTCCCGAGGCTGCCTACGCCCGCGGTCTTCTCCTCGACGCGCTCGACGAAGCCCTAGAGGAACTGCCCCCCGCGCAGCGCGAAGTCTTCATCGCCCACGAACTGCTGGGCCGCAGCTTCAAGGAGATCGCTGAGGAGACCGGCCTCAGCGTCAACACCCTGCTCTCGCGCAAACGCTACGCTGTGCTCCATCTGCGACGCAGACTCGAATCTATCTACAGCACCATCGACACCACCGCAAAGCCATAAGGAGAAACCATGCCTCATCGAATGCTCAAAGGATTCAAAATCATTCTCTTCGTACTTGTCGCCGCAACCGTCCTCGGCTTCGTCACCATGGAGCTGTGGAACTCCTTGCTGCCGCAGATCTTCGGCTGGAATCGCATCACCTTCTGGCAGAGCCTGGGCCTGATTATCCTCAGCAGAATCCTCTTCGGCGGTTTTCATCGTCACTCCGGCCACCGCGACCAGTGGAAGCGGCGCATGAAGGGCCGCTGGGAACAGATGACTCCCGAAGAGCGCGAAAAATTCCGCAAAGGAATGCGCTGCAACCCCTTCGCCTCCCCCGAAGAGCAACCCGCCGAGACGCGTATATGAACGAGGACGACAGACTTACTGCTACTGCATCGAGGCCGGACGGCCATCTCTCGAGCCTCCCTCATCAGCAGGGCTACACCTCCACCGCCTCCATCGATTTCAGGATTCTCGAGCTGGAGATAGAAAATTCACGCCTGCACAGACTAGTCGCCGAACTCCTGCTCAAAAATCAGCAGTTAAGAAAAGACGACGAGTAACAAAACGGTGTGCAGCCGCGTCGCGCAGACCTGCGGAGTCGGCAGAAAAATTCCCCTGACCGAGAACATCGGCCAGGGGAATTTAATAGAAGATCGGTTGCAGTCCTATTTATGCCAGTGCATCGGCCAGCCGAGATATTTGGAGGCGGCTTCGTGGACGGGCGCAGCGACCGTAGCAAGGTTGGCCGCGACGTGGTGCTCGAAGCCGTTCTCACAGATGTAGCGCAGCAGCTTCTGCATATTGGGAATCTCGACGACGCCCGCTCCACCAAAAGTATTCAGCGTGTCATTGGTGAAGTTGCCCTCGCCGACATAGCCTTTGATGGTGCCCTCGAAGTCATCGGTGGAGAAGCGGGCGAAGCTCATCGCGCTGGCCTTGACCGTGCCGTCGAGCGTGCCGTAAGTGTTCTCCTTGCCCACGGTCCCGGCGATGATCTGCTGAAAGTCCATCTTCACTTCCTTGAAGAAGTGCTTGGGCAGGTTCGAGCAGTGGAAGCAGACCGCCTTGTCCGGGTTGTCGCCGTAGTTGTTGTTCCAGTCGAGCAGCGCCGAGGGCGTCTCGCTGGCCAGCGTCAACGCGTACATGCTGACCGTGCCCATGATGTCGGTCTCGCAGGCGCTCGGAAACAGGTTCTCGCTCATCATGCTCATCACGGTGCAGGGCACGACGCCGAAGTACTCCTCCATCGAGGTCCAACATTGGACCGCGCTAACAGTCAGCGAACTCCCCTTCATCCATCCGTCGATGACCGCGCCCAGCTTCGCCATCTTAATCAGCGCGGCCTCGGGAACATTGCCCGTCGGAATGTACTTCTTGATGGTGGCGAACTTCTCCTGCACCACATCGTCACCGTCCTTTAGTCGCTCGATGCGGCCGAAGACCTCGCTCAGGTCGAGCGTCTCGATCGTGATGCCGCTCTTCTCCAACAGCTTCTCCGAGTAGCGGACCGTGTTGAAGGCGGTGGGGCGCGCGCCGATCGCGCCGATGCGCAGGTTCTTCATTCCTTCGACGACCCGGCAGACACCCGCGAACCACTCCAGATCGGCCTTGAACTCCGGCGAGTCGGGCGCTTCGGTGTGCAGGCGCGTCAGCGAATAGGGAATTCCGTACTGCTTGAGGTTGTTGCAGATCGACATCTTGCCGCAGAAGCTGTCGCGGCGGAAGGCGATGGTCATCTTCCCGGCGTGATCCGGCGTGGCCTGGATCAGTACCGGAACCTGAAGATTCGCCAGCCGCAGCGTGTCGGCCAGGCCGCGCTCCTCGCCGAAGTTCGGCAGCGTGATGATGATGCCGTCGATCTCGGCAGCGTGTTTTTTGAACAGCGCCGCGCACTTCTTCGCGTCCTCGTAGGTCTCGACCGCGCCGTGCGCCGTTTCCTCGGGTGTCAGGACGATGGGCTTGATGCCCGCCGCTTCGAGCGCCGCAATCATCTCCAGCCGTCCGCTGGTTGCCAGGTGACTTGGAAAAAAGCCACGGTTGCCTACGATTACTCCCATTGTCATCTGCTTCGACATACGTCTCCCTGCCAGTGATGAGGTTCCGAAATGGACTGCCTCGAATTGATCTGCCGCGACCATCGCAGCGGCCTAGAACAACTTATGCTTCGGCCAGTACTTGATCGTATAGATTCCGCCAAATATCGCCATCAACAGCCCCCACCACAGGGTCGGGTGCAGATGGGACAGCACCGTCGGCGGCGGATGATGGAACTCCGTAATCCCAGTGAAGATCAGCACTACTCCATAGGCCAGCATCAGGATGCCGCAGAAGAACCAGATCGACAGTTCCGCCTTCTCCTCATCGCGCTTGTCATTTCCGTGGGTATCGTTCATAGTCCAGCTCCTACCACAGCATCAGGTTGAGAATAAAGAAGACGGTAATGACCACGATTGCCCAGAAGATCGGCTTCTGCCAAAGCGTCTTCGATCCGTCGTGCGGAATCGGCGTAGCCCCATAGACCAGTCCGCTCAGTTGTTCAACTGGCACCGGCTTGGTCATCAAACTCACAACTACCGTGACGCCGACGCAGATCAGCCAGCACCACAGGCCGCGATACAGGTTCTCCGCCATCGGTTTTGCGTCCGGGCTCAGCGCAATATAGCGCAGCGCGCCGGGATCGCTGTGCGTCCAGATGAACATCCCGATCGATGAGACGGTCCCCGCCAGCAGCCCCCAGAAGCCGCCCGCATGGGTCGCTCGCTTCCACAACATGCCCAGCACCACCGTCCCGAACAGAGGCGCGATGAAGAAGGTGAACAGCGCCTGCACGTAGTCCATGATGCTCGCCGCGTTCATCACCAGGTAGGCTGTGCCGATGCTGACCAGCATGCCGATCACGGTCGACCACCGGCCCATCGCGACATAGTGCTTGTCGCTGGCCTTCTTGTTGATGAAGGCGCCGTAGATGTCGTAGGTCCAGACGGTCGAGAAGGCGCTGACGTTACCCGCCATGCCGCTCATAAAGCCTGCGACCAGCGCTGTAATACCTAGACCCAGCAGTCCCGGGCCGCAGTAACGTATGAGCATCAGGGGAAGCACGTCGTCGTAGCTGTGCTGTCCGGTGACCTGGGCCACACTCGCCGGTACCAGGTGCATCACGCTGCCATCAGGGTTCTTCAGCACGGCCAGTGCCAGCAGGCCGGGAACGATGACGATGAAGGGAACCGCCATCTTGAAGGCCGCTCCGATGATGGGAGCCATCTTGGCCGCGCGCAGGTTGTTGGCGCTCAGCACGCGCTGGACGACGAGGAAGTCGGTCGTCCAATATCCAAAGCTGATAACGAATCCCAGGCCGAAGACGATTCCGGTCCAGTGGACGCCCATGGGGTTGTCCCGGAAGTGGCCGAGCGTGCTCCACAGATGGGTGTAGTCGCTGTTACCCACATTCACCGCGATCTGCGCCTTGAGATTGGTCCACCCGCCCGCTTCGATCAGGCCCAGGATCGGGATCATCGCCGCGCCGGCCCAGATCAGGACGAACTGTAGAACCTCGTTGATGATGGCTGATCTCAGGCCGCCCAGCATCACATAGAGCGCGACCGTTGCCGCGCCTACCCAGATGCTGAAGCTGAGGTTCCAGCCCAGCACCGTCTGCATCACCACCGCCATGGCGTACATGTTCACGCCGCTCATCAGGATGGTCATGACGCCGAATGAGATTGCCGACAGTCCACGTGCCGGCTCGCCGAAACGCAGTTGCAGGTATCCCGGCACGGAGTGCGTCTTCGAAATGTAGTAGAACGGCATCATCACGATGCCGAGGAACAGCATCGCAGGAATCGCGCCGATCCAGTACCAGTGCGTCGCCAGGATGCCGTACTGGTAAGCCGCACCCGCCCAGCCCATCAACTCCAGCGACCCCAGGTTGGCCGACACGAAGCTCAGTCCTGCAATCCATGCCGTCATCTCGCGTCCGGCCAGGAAGAAGTCTTCGCTCGTGTTCGCCTTGCCCTTCGCGTAAAAGCCGATGAAGACCACCAGCCCGAAGTACAGCGCGAGGATCAGCACGTCCACCGGGGCAAGCGTGGTCATCTGCCCCTTCATCATTACCAGTGCGGCAAAAACCTGCATCGGTCAATCCCATGTGAACAGCCAGAGCAATCGCGGGCGTTCACACCCTCTCAATCGAGACTATTTGGTATACGTCGGAGCGTTACAGCAAGGATTCCGGCCAGCCGTAGCCCTTGGCCAGAAAGCGTATTCCGATAATATCCGCTCGTTGCCACTATACAGGAAGGATATCGCAACGATCTAACGAATTAATCGACGCCAATATCCGCAATTATCAAATCTAAATCGTTTTATCTTCCCGCGTTATAGCTGACGAATTTATAGGGGGAGGGCAGCCCCAGCAACTCGTCGCGGCAAGTGCGAATCTATCTCGGGTAGGGTGGCGCTCCGGCGCTCCACGGAGATCGATTATGCATATTCGCAAAGCAGGTACTTTCTTCCTTACGGCTGTCCTCGTATTCGGCATGTCGTCCGCGTTCGCCCCGGCACAGGACGGCGCCAAGCAGGACATGAAGAATGCAGGCACAGAAACCAAAAACGCCGCTAAAGACACGGGACATGGCATCTCCAAGGGCACAAAAAAGGCGTATCACAAGACCAAGCGGGGTACAAAGAAGGCCTACCACAAGACCGCCAGGGGAACGAAGCACGCCGTCAACAAGGTAGAAGGCAAGCCCGCCGACGCTCCGCAGTAGTCATCCTCAAAATTACCTATTCTGCAAACGCTGCCGTGGCGGAACCCCAGAGCGCCTCGGCAGCAAGGCAGACCAGTGCGATCCAGTACATATCCGCGCCCAGAAGGTGCACGATCTGTATCCAGGTCGGAGCCAGCAGCAGAACATCCGCAATCCCAAGAACAAACTGTAATCCCAGCAATCCCGCCACGACCCAGGCCAGTCGCGACCGTACCTTCATCACCAGCCAGACCACGCAAAGCAAGCCTACGACAGCAGCCGCAGGGTGAATCCACCGCATCCTCACCAGCAGCGGCGAGGTCGATGCAAAATCCGCAGCCAGACCTTCCAGCAGGCTCGGTGAGGGAAATAGCGTATCAGCCAGCGCCGCTACCGATCCCGTCGCTCCCACCGCGATGGTCGCGATCACGGCAATCCACGCAGGCAAGGCCAGGTTGCTGTGATCAGCGTTCGAATCAAGCCGTGGACTCTCGGATGCAGAGGCGCCGCCCAGCCACCATGCCGTCAGAGACAGCGCACCCAGGAACAGCATGGTGTTGGTGAAGTGAATCGACTGCATCAGCACACGCGCGGTCGAGATATTTTCGCCGACGAAGCCGCCTAAAACCAACGCCGCGCCCAGCAACGCCTCGGTCACAAGTAACAGCACGGATGCCACGGCGGCACGCCGCGCCCGATGCCCGCGGCCGACGGCATAGAAGACCCAGATCACCAGTCCAATCACCAGAACCGTGCTGATTCCCGACATTGAGCGATGGGCAAACTCGATGATTGTGGCCAGCCGCGGATGGTGAGGGAAGAAGTCGCCGTTGCACAGCGGCCAGTTGTCTCCGCATCCCGCGCCCGATCCCGTGGCGCGCACCACCGCTCCCCAAAGGATGACCAGCACGTTATACGCAACGACGACCCACGCATAACTCACCAGCGCCTTCGGCACTCGCTTCCCTGTCGCAGCCGCAACCGTAGCCATACCCTCATTCTACGCAGCGCATCATTGACTGGGCGATATTCGTCAGCCCTTGGCCAACTCTCGGGCTCGCTGCGTGGCCCGCTTCACGGCTTTGATCAGCGTCACCCGCAAACCGCCCTCTTCCAGTTCCAGTATGCCGTCGACGGTGCATCCCGCTGGAGTCGTCACGGCGTCCTTCAGCAGGGCCGGATGATATCCCGTTTCGAGCACCATCCTTGCCGATCCCAGCGTGGTCTGCGCCGCCAGCAGAGTGGCGACGTCGCGCGGCAGGCCCACGTTGACTCCCGCCTCGGCCAGCGCCTCGATAATGATGTAGAGAAACGCAGGTCCCGAGCCGGAGAGCCCGGTCACCGCGTCCATATGTTTTTCATCGACGACGACTGCACGCCCGACGGTCTGAAAGATTCGCTGCGCGATGGCCATCTGTTCTTCCGAAGCGAAGCGGCCGGAACAGAGCGCCGTGATTCCCGCGCCCAGCATCGCCGGTGTGTTGGGCATCGCGCGAATGACGCCCAGGTCGTAGCCGGCGGCGTCCTCAATGCTGCGGGTGGTCACCGATGCCGCAAACGAGAGCACCAGCTTCTTTGCAGAGAGCGCCGGCTTGATCTGCTCAATGATGCCCGGAACCTGAATCGGCTTGACGCCGAGAAGGATGACATCCGCGTGCTGCGCCGCCGCCAGATTATCGGTCGTAACCTCGACCCCAAACTGTGCCGATAGCGCCAGCGCGCGATCCGGATGGTGCACGGTGGCGAAGATCTGGTCGGTAGCAACCAGATTATTCTTTAGAAAGGCCTGCAGGAGAATGCCGCCCATCTTGCCCGTGCCAAGAATCGCTACCCGCAACCCAGGCATCACCGGGGCCGGTGTCACAACTTCATACGTTTCGTCGCTCATATAAAAAGGCTACCAGACTACCTCTAATTGCATGTTGCCCGGTTACTTCTTCTGCGCAGCGATCCATTCGTTCACCCGCTGTTCGAGGATGTCCATCGGCAGCGCGCCCGAGTCCAGAACCTCGTCGTGAAATGCCTTGATGTTGAACTTCGGTCCCAGCTCGGTCTTTGCCCGCTCCCTCAGTTGCAGAATCGTCAACTGTCCCATCTTGTAGCCTAGCGCCTGCGCCGGCCACGCGATGTAGCGATCCACTTCGGCCTGGATATTGGTGTCGTCCATCGCCGTATGCGCGTGGAAGTAGTCGATCATCTGCTGCCGCGTCCAGTGCTGCGAGTGGACGCCGGTATCGACCACCAGCCGGATCGCCCGCCAGATGTCCGCCTCCAGCCGCCCGTAGTCGCTGTAAGGGTCCTGGTAGAAGCCGATCTCCTTGCCCAGCCGCTCGCTGTAGAGCGCCCAGCCCTCGGTGTAAGCCGTGTAATAGGACTGCTTGCGAAACTCCGGCAGCCCGGTCAGCTCCTGCGCGATGGAGATTTGCAGATGGTGACCCGGAATCCCCTCGTGATACGACACTGCCTCGACCCCGGCCAGCGACCGCTCGGCGAAGTTGTAGGTATTCACTTCGACCTTGCCTGGGCGTTTTCCATCCGCGCTCCCCTGATCGTAGACCGCCTCGGCCTGATCTTTGGCGATGAACGACGGCATCTCAACGACCTCTAGTTTGGCCTTGGGCAGCGTGCCGAACAGTTCCGGCAGCTTAGGCCGCATCCTGTCGATGTATCCCCGATAGGTATCGAGCAATTGCTCCTTCGATGTCGGATGTTCCTTCGGATTGGCCTTAAGCGCCGCATTGAAGCTCTTGAGGTCGGCAAAGCCAAGCTTGTGCACAATCGCGAGCATCTCGGCCTCATCCCGCTTCACCTCGTCGAGCCCGATCTGGTGAATCTCCGCTGCCGTCTTGTTCAGCGTCGTGCTCTGCCGAATACGGAACGCATAGTAAGCATCGCCGTCCGGCAGCGCCCAGACCCCCGGCTCCTTGCGACCGTTGGGCACATAGTCCACCTTCAGGAACTTGGCGAAGCGCTGGTACGAAGGCAGTACATCCGTGGCAATCGCGCTGAGAACTTCGCCCTTAATGCGCTTCTGTTCCGCCGCACTCACCGTTGCAGGGAATTTCTTCAGCGGCAGAGCGAACGGGCTGTCTTCCGCCTTCTCATTCGCCAGCGTCTGCACCTGGACCAGCACCTTCTCTAACAGATATTCCGGCGGCATCCGATGCTCGTCGATTCCCATCTGCATGTTCGTCGTAATCTGCGAAAATGCCTTCGGCACCTTCTGCAACCGCGAGACATAATCGTCGTAGTCCTTCACCGAGTCGAACTGGAGATCGATGGGCATCTGCGCCAGGTCGGTATGGAAGCCGTAGAACTGGTTGACCGGCATCTCCCATTCTTTGAACTTCGCCGCTTCCTGATCGTCGATCAGCGACCTCATCATCAACTCGGCCGACAGCTTCTCCTGGTCGGGCAGGCCGGTCGTGTCGATTGCTCCCAGCCTCAGGATGAATCCGTTCTCCCGTTGCAGCGTGGCATTGACTGCCTTCACGGAGTAGTCCGTGAGCTGGTCGTTGTAGCGCTTGTCTCCCAGGTAAGAGGCATACTCGGGCGAGTGCTTCAGTTTGTCCTGCCAGATCTCGTCAAACAGCGCGTTCAATTCCTTGACACGGGCAGCGACCGGCTCGTTAGCCGCGGCGGCGGAAGGAAGCGGTACCGGCACAACCTGTGCTTCAGTTGGCCCCACACCTATGCAGCACATCAATGCCAGACCACCAGTCAACCCCAGCGAAATTCTGTTCATTCGGTCTCCAGATACTCACTCGCCAGTGTAACTCCGCGTCCCCGCGCCTCCGGCAGAACAAGCACCCAGCATTCGATAAAGCGTCGACCGGCTGATCCCCAGCAGTTCCGCCGCACGCAGCTTGTTGCCCGCGCATCTTCTCAGAACCTCGAGCACGTGCTGCTCAACAACATCCTGCAACCGTGCCGTCTTCTGTCCGCCTCCGGGAATCGCGTTCCGATCCGCTGCTAAAGACATGGCAAACTCGGGAAGCTCCCGCGCTTCGATCACGGAGCCACGGCATCGCGATACAGCCTCTCGGACCACGTCTTCCAACTCGCGAACATTGCCCGGCCACCCATGCGATTGCAGCCTACCCATCGCGTCCTCGGCAATTGTCGCTATGCTCTTTCTCTGCTCTCGCGCGAATCGGGCGAGAAAGTGCGCCGCCAGTGCCGGGACATCCTCCCTCCGCTCCCGCAGCGGAGCCACCCCGATCTGCACCATCGCCAGCCGCTGATAAAGCTCCTGCCGAAACCCTCCCGCCGCGGCCAGGGCGCGCAGGTCGCGGCGCGTTGCGGCGATGATGCGCGGCCATCCTGTCTGCGGGGCGGCCGTCCCCTCGCGTGCCCATTCATGCCATCGCAAAATCTTTAGAAATTCATCCTGCGTCACCAGCGGCATCTCGCCGATCTCATGAAAGAACAATGTGCCTTGCCGGGCAATCTTCATCAGGGAGTCGATCCGGTTGCCCTCGGCCGACACGACAAAAGGCCCGTCCGTACCGGAACTCGTCCGGTGCAGGGCTCGCGCCACCGTCTCTTTGCCTGCGCCGCTCTCCCCGTGTACCAGCACGCTGCGAAAATGCGGCCCAATCCTGCGAACCTGCAATCGCAGCCGCTTCATCGCCGCGCTGTCGCCGACCATCTCCTGTTCCCTTGGAGAGCAAGGCAGATCCAACTCTCCCTTAAATTCGACGAAAGGAGCAGGGCGAGAGGAAGGAATGTGGCTGAAGGTCACCATGGTTAATCCCTTCATCGGCAGGGATCGCCTTCAGATGAGCCGGTTCAGCGCAAAAAAGCCGAACGCCGCAAAGCGGCATTCGGCTCTTGATACGCGAAAACGAATTGAAGCAGTCCTAAGCGGTCGTGGACGCGCAGTAGGTATCAAAGGCGCGGGTCAACTCCTGTGCAATCGCCGGTGCCGTCGAGGTCTCAATTGCCGACCGCTGCATCAGGTACACCAGTTGTCCATCGCGCAGGATCGCAATCGCCGGCGAGGTCGGAGGGTGGCCGCCAAAGTAGGTTCGAGCCTTCTCTGTCGCTTCGACGTCCTGGCCCGCGAAGACTGCCACCGCATGGTCAGGCTTGGTGCCATGTTGCAGCGCCAGCCGAACCCCGGGGCGCATCTTTCCCGCCGCGCATCCGCAGATCGAGTTCACTACGACCATCGTCGTTCCCTTTTGCGCCACAGCGGCGTCCACTTCAGCCGCGCTGCGAGCCTCCGTCACGCCTGCGCGGGTCAGTTCCTCGCGCATAGGGATCACCATAATCTCTGGATACATGAGCATCTCCTTGAGGCGGCCAAAACAGCCGCCTGAATCGATTGTACGGTCTTGCCCCTCGCCGCGCCAGTCCCCTGGCCGCCGGTGTTGTACCCTCAAAGCCGTGCAGACTCCCACCATCCGCGTCCAGGAGCAGGTTGTCCTCGCCCCCTACACGACCCTCCGCATCGGCGGCCCGGCCCGCTATTTTTGCGAGGTTGCCGGCGAAGGCGAGCTTCTCGAAGCCGTTCAATATGCCCGCCGGAACAGTCTCAAAGTCTTCGTTCTTGGCGGAGGCAGCAACCTGCTCATCGGCGACGAAGGCTTCGACGGCCTGGTCATCCGCATCGCCATCGACGACCCCATAAAAGCCACTCCCGACGGCGCTTTCGTCGACTACACCGCCAGCGCCGGAAGCGAATGGAATGCCTTTGTCCTTCACGTCTGTGAACAGGGGATCAGCGGCGTCGAGTGCCTCGCCGGAATTCCCGGCTCCATCGGCGGCACCCCGGTGCAGAACGTCGGAGCCTACGGGCAGGAGGTCGCCGGCACTATCGCCGCCGTCCGCGCCTTCGATCTCGAAGCGGACGCCTTTGTGACCCTCGCTCACGATCAATGCGATTTTGCCTATCGCCGCAGCATCTTCAACACCACCCGCCGCAATCGCTATATCGTCACCGCCGTTACCTTCCGCTTCGATCCGGCAGCCAGGCCCAGCCTCGCCTATGCCGACCTCGAACGCCACTTCTCCGATCGGGACGCGGAGACTCCTCCAACGCCGCTCGATGTCTATCACGCCGTCCGTGCCATCCGTCACCGCAAAGGCATGTTGATCGTCGAGGGCGAAGCCGACTGCCGCAGCGCCGGGTCCTTCTTCAAAAATCCCGTCGTCGCTCCTCTCGTGCTTCCGCAGATCGCTTCCAGCCTGCAAATCGCCGCCGCCGACATTCCCCATTGGCCCGCCGCCGATGGCCTCATCAAGCTGCCCGCCGCCTGGCTGCTTGAAAAGGCAGGATTTACTAAGGGCTTCACCATGGGCCGCGCTGGAATCTCCTCCCGCCACACGCTCGCGCTCATCAATCGTGGCCACGCTACCGCAGCCGATGTCGTTGAACTGCGCGACGCGATTCGCGGCGAAGTCCTGAATCGCTTCGGAATCCAGCTCGAACAGGAGCCCGTTATCCCATAAATCGCCGGGGTTCGTGTCGTTTACGCTGTCCTCCCGAGCCGATACAGAAATTGTTCTCGATCATGCCTCATTTGCCTGCCTGTATCGTCGACCTCTTATACTGAACTGGAGATAAACCACAGGGAGAGATGCGATGAGGTTGTATCAGATGGCGGATGCGGTTCGGTATGAGCTGATGAATACCGAAGATTTGCGCGACACGTTTTTGCTGGAAGGCATGTTCCAGCCCGGCGAAATAGAGTTTGCCTATGTAGACCTCGACCGCACCGTAATCGGGTCGGCGGTGCCCACAAAGAGCCCGCTCAAGCTGGTAACCGAGCCGGAGCTTCGCGCCGACTATTTTCTGGAGCGCCGCGAACTCGGCGTCCTGAACGTTGGCGGCCCCGGATCGGTCATCGCGGGCGGCAAGACCTTCGACCTCGACAAACTCGATTGTGTCTACGTGGGCCGCGGTACCAAAGAGGTCTCCTTTACCAGTAAAGACGCCGCCAACCCGGCTTACTTCTATATTCTCAGCTATCCCGCCCACGCCGAGTATCCCACGGCGATGGTCAAGTTTGCCGATCTGAAGGGCCTCGAACTCGGCAGCGTCGAGACCTGCAACAAGCGCACGATCTATAAAGCCATCTACAAAGAGGGCCTCAAGAGCTGCCAACTGGTCATGGGCTTCACCTTGCTTGCCAACGGCAGCAACTGGAACACCATGCCTGCGCATACGCACATGCGCCGCAGCGAGGTCTACTTCTACTTCGACGTGGAGCCGGCGCATCGCGTCTTTCACTTGATGGGACCGCCGGAGGCTACCAGCCATCTGGTTGTCGCGGACAAGGAAGTCGTCGTCTCCCCCGGCTGGTCCATCCACGCCGGCGTCGGCACCAAAAACTACGGCTTCTGCTGGGGCATGGGTGGAGAAAACCAGGCGTACGACGACATGGATCCCGTAACCATCGCAGATTTGAAATAGGAGTTTAAGGAAATGGCGGCAGGGAAGTCTGGCAACAGCCTCGTCCTTCGTTCGAAGGAGGAGTGTAAATGGGATCTCGTAAGCCTGGGCGAAGTGATGCTCCGTCTCGATCCCGGCGATGTGCGCGTGGCGACAGCGCGGCAGTTCAACGTGTGGGAGGGCGGCGGCGAGTACAACGTCGCTCGCGGCCTGCGCCGCTGCTTTGGCCTCAAGACAGCGATTGTCACTGCGCTGGCCGATAACCCCGTGGGTCGTCTGCTCGAAGATCTGATGCTGCAGGGCGGCGTCGATCAGTCGCACGTCCTCTGGACCAGGTACGACGGCGTCGGCCGCACCACGCGCAACGGGTTGAACTTCACCGAGCGCGGTTTCGGTGTTCGCGCCGCGCTGGGATGTTCGGATCGCGGCAACACTGCCGTCAGTCAGTTGAGGCCCGGCCAGATCGACTGGGACGAGATCTTCGGCAAGGAGGGCGCCCGCTGGCTTCACACCGGCGGCATCTTCTGCGCCTTGAGCGAGAGCACCCCCGAGGTTGCCAGGGAAGCGATGGCGGCCGCGCGCAAGCATGGCACCATCATCAGCTACGACCTCAACTATCGGGACTCCTTGTGGAAGTCGATCGGCGGCAAAGAGAAAGCAACGGCCGTCAACCGCGAACTCGCCTCCTATGTCGATGTCATGATCGGCAATGAAGAGGACTTCACGGCGGCTCTCGGCTTCGAGGTCGAGGGCACGGGTGACAACCTCGCCGAACTCGACACCGGCAGCTTCCGCCGCATGATCGAGAAAGCCGTCACTACCTTCCCCAACTTTAAAGCCGTAGGCACAACGCTCCGCCATGCCAAAACGGCCAGCGTCAACGACTGGGGCGCGGTCTGCTACTACGAAGGAGAATTTCACGAAGCCAGGCCAATGCCCGATCTCGAGATCTTCGACCGCGTCGGCGGCGGCGACTCCTTCGCCTCCGGCCTGATCTACGGCTTCCTCAATGAAAAGGGAGCTGACTGGGCGGTCAACTGCGGCTGCGCTCACGGCGCGCTCGCCATGACCACCCCGGGCGATACCACCATGGCCACCTTCGACGAGGTCCAGCGCATCATGAAGGGCGGCGGCGCAAGAGTACAACGGTAAGAAATCTTACCCTCGCACGTTTCAAGTGGTTGCTTGTTTTATGCCGTCATCCTGAACGGAAGTGAAGGACCCCCGCATTTGCCGTTGTCTGTTTTACCAGAGATGACTCAATGTCCGAATACGCCTATGTCTATATTCTCGCAAGCAGCTTCAGAAAGCTCTACATTGGTGTCACCACCGATCTCATGCGGCGGGTCTCCGATCACAAGACTCACAGAGATACTCAAAGCCACACCGCTCGATACAAGATAGACAAACTTGTCTACTTTGAACGTTTCACGACCACCACCGCAGCCATCCAACGCGAAAAGCAACTCAAGGGCTGGCTTCGCATACGCAAACTGGAGTTGATTATCTCCACCAATCCCATCTGGCAGGATCTAAGCGCCGACTGGGGCAAGCCGATCCCAGCGTTCGAAGAGTCGGATCGATTGCCTCCGGTCACATTCTTCACCCCGTCATCCTGACTTTGAGCGTAGTCGAATAGGAAGGACGCGATTGCGTGGGAGAATTTTCGGCGAGTATGCAATGTGGCACTGAGCGAAATACGGGGGTCCTTCACTTCGTTCAGGATGACGGTGCAAAACAAACTACCGCAATATCGATCTAGGAGAGTCAGAAATGAAGAAGTCCGAAGTATTAAAATCGCTCCGCGAGACCGGCCTTGTCCCGGTCCTCCGCGCTGAGTCCGTCGAGAAGGCCCTCGCCCTCGCCGAAGCCATCGCCGCCGGTGGCGTCAACGTCCTTGAAGTCACCATGACCGTTCCCGGAGCCATTCAGGTAATGCGGAAACTCGCAGAGCAGCGTCCCGACATCCTTGTTGGAGCCGGAACCGTCCTCGACGCCGAGACTGCCCGCATGTGCATCCTCGAAGGCGCACAGTTTGTCGTTAGTCCCGCGCTCAATCTTCAGACCATTGAGATGTGCCATCGCTACTCCATCGCTGTGCTGCCCGGCGCTCTGACGCCGACCGAGGTCGTGACCGCATGGCAGGCCGGAGCCGATGTCGTCAAAATCTTCCCGGCCAGCGCCCTGGGCGGAGCCAAGTATCTCACTGCTCTCAAAGGACCGCTTCCTCATATCGATCTGATCCCCACCGGCGGCGTCTCGCTGGCGACCGCAGCCGATTTTCTCGCTGCAGGGGCCTTCGCCCTCGGCGTGGGTTCGGACCTCGTAGATACCAAGGCGATGGCTGCCGGCAAGCCCGAAGTCGTCACCGAGAGCGCACGGAAGTATCTGGCCATCGTCAAAGAGCATCGCGCAGCCCGGAAGGCCTGAGCCACAATTCATCCGAGACATGATTCAGCAGAGGCGAGAACGAGATTCTCGCCTCTGCGCTTTAAGGCCTTGGCCGGGTCACCCAGAGCAGCGGTTGGCGAATAGGAAACGTCCGTTGCAACTCCGGAATATCGGTGTCCGCGGGCAGCGTCTTCCAAAGGTCGGCGTACTCCGGCCGCGTGTAGGCCCGCGCCGCGAACAACAGGCTCGGCTGTCTCAGAGGGAGATCGTTGAAGTGCGTGGCATCAGCCATATAAGGCCATGCGCCCCGGTCCTTGATATAGGGAAAGTGCCGTGCAATCACTGCCCGCATCCCCGGCCCGTCCTGCAGGTCGTAGTCCCAGACACTCTCGAAGCGGGTCGACACCAGTTGGCAGACCGCCGCCAGCATATCCAGATTGAAGAGCGAAAACCGGTAAGGATTGACCGTAGTTAGCTCGTGCGGAAATGTCCCGTTCGCCGTGATCTGCGCGCGAATCGTCACCGTCTTGTAGCGCTGCCGCAACGCGGTCAGCGCAGCGTCGTCGGCATCGGGCGAAAGCTCCAGATGCATTCGCGTGAACGCCGCCGCCTGCAGCAGCCAGGAACTTCCGTGATGGCTCTTGTCGTCCCGCGCCAGCCCGGCCAGTCGGGAACTGTTCAGCCATTGCAGGTATGCCGCAAACCAGCTCTGGATCCCGTCGAGATCGGATTGTGCCATCGACTCTGAGGCAGTGAGAAATGGAATGGCCTGCGCCACCTCTGCCAGATGCACCGCCTCGACCACTCCTTCAAACCGCCCCGCCTTTGCCGGGGGGACAGTCTGCGCATAAGACAGGCTTGGCGTCATGCGCGTAGCCGGATCGACGAACCACGCGCGAAGATGGCGGATCGCCTGCGCCGCATAACGGTCTTCTTTAGTCAGAACGAACGCCGCCGCGAGCGCGGGGACCTGAATGCAGAAATGAAGCAGCGCATCGCGGTGAGCGACAAACGCGGCGGGATTCGGCGGCCCGCTACGCTGGACGTAAGCGCCGCCCGGCTTGGCCGTGTCCGGCCAGAAGTCATCCGGTTCGGAGTAGAAATCGTGGACCGTCCCAGGGCTGTGCTCGCACGGCAGCGCGGTAAGAGTTGCTGGAGTCTCGGTCAGATAGCGTTCCGCAGCGCCAACGATGCGGTCGTGATCAATGGCGGCCACATCGGGGCGGGCAGTCGAGCCCGGCGGATGAAGCGCCTGCGACCGCAGCAGCCGTGGCGCGAGAAGAAGCGTTGCGGCCTGGCTGCAAAATCTCCTGCGAGTGATCGACATGGCGGCAGCCTTCTTCCGTTGCCCGAAGAGTATCACGGAGCTGTTGAAAGCGAGATTCGGTAGGCGGTCTTTCCGGTAGCACAATCCTGTCAGCGGCTGAAAATTGCTACTGCAATGGCAGCCAGGGCGAGCGCGGGCGGCATCACAATGCAACCCGCTTTCAGAAACTTCCACGCGCTGACGTTCAGGCCCTGCTTGCGGATCGCGATCAGCCAGAGGATCGTGGCGAGCGAACCGGTCACGGAGAGGTTCGGCCCCAGGTCGATGCCGACGAGAATGACGTTTCGCAATGCCCCGGTGAGGTGCGCGGCGTGAATGCTGCCGCCGGCGATCAGGCCCAGCGGCAGATTGTTGACCAGGTTGGCTCCAACGCCGGTGCCAAAGGCCGCTGCCAGGGTTCCCGCAACGGGAGGCAGGCGTTGCACAGTCTGAAGGGCGGCGCGGGAGAGTTCGAGCGCTCCGGCAGTATTGATGGCCTCGACCATGATGAAGAGTCCCGCGACGAGGGGAAGAACGCTCCACGATATCTCAGAGAGAAGCGTTGAGATTTCGGACAGGATCGCCGCTGGCTGGGTTCTCTCCCGGATCGAGATGGCAAGAGCGATGAGGGCGGCGGAGATGGCGGTCGGGAGGCCAAGGTCTTTGCCGAGCGCCGAGGCAGTGAGCAGGACAGCGGCGACGAGCGCGATGCCGGCGAGGGTCAACTTGCCCGCTTGCGGCAGATGAGGCGTCTCGCCTGCGCTTTCGATGCTGCCTGCGAGGTCTTTGCGGCAGTACCAGCGCAACGCGAGATAGGTGGCGGCGATGGAGAGCAGGGAGGCGACGAGAAAGATGCGGAGCCAGTCCGCAAGCGGCGGCATTCCGTTGCGGAAGACGACCAGGTTAGCCGGATTCGAGATCGGTAGAACGAAGCTGGATGCGTTGGCGATGAAGGCGCAGACGAAGAGGTAGGGAAGCGGGTTTACCTTCGATCTGCGCGTGGCCGCGAGGACAGCGGGGGTAAGAACAACCGCCGTCGCGTCGTTGGACAGGAAGACAGTGACGAAGGTTCCGACCATATAGATGAGGCTGAAGAGGCGGGCGCGAGAGCCTCGGGCGTGCTCGACGGCCACTGCGGCGAGCCAGTTGAAGACGCCGTGCCGCTGTGCCAGTTCGGCGAGCAGCATCATGCCGGCGAGGAAGAGATAGACGTCTGTGCCCTCGGCGATGGCGCGGCTGGCGAGCGGCAGCGGGATCAGGCGAAAGGCCACAAACGCGGCGGCGCCGATGCCGATCCACCAGGCCTCCGGGAGATCGCGGGGATGGAGCAGCATCAGCAGGATGCTGAGTCCGGCGATGCTCCAGATGGCGATGTGCGCTGCGGGCATTCAGTGCTTTCGGGCGTTAGGAGACTGCTTCAG
Source organism: Acidobacteriales bacterium 59-55 (assembly GCA_001897435.1). Taxonomy (GTDB): domain Bacteria; phylum Acidobacteriota; class Terriglobia; order Terriglobales; family Acidobacteriaceae; genus Edaphobacter. The sequence continues at coordinate 268,836 of MKSV01000004.1, forward strand.
GCGATGGCGGCGTTGACCAGATGCTGGGCTTCAGTCTGGATCTGCTTGAGGTGGGCATCGCCCTTGAAGGACTCGGCATAGATCTTGTAGACGTCTTCCGTGCCCGAGGGGCGGGCGGCGAACCAGCCGTTCTCGGTCGTTACCTTGAGGCCGCCGATGGGGGCGTGGTTGCCGGGAGCTTCGGTCAGAATGGCGGTGATGGGCTCCCCGGCCAACTCCCTGGCGGTCACCTGCGAGGGCGAAAGCTTGCCGAGCTTGGCTTTCTGCTCCCGTGTAGCCGCTGCGTCGATGCGCTGATAGGTCGGGTCGCCGTACTTTTGCGTGAGTTCGCGGTAGAGCTCTCCGGGGTCGCGTCCGGTGCGGGCGGTCATCTCCGCGCTGAGCAGGCCGGGGATGAGGCCGTCCTTGTCGGTGGTCCAGACCTCGCCGTTTCGGCGCAGGAAGGTAGCTCCGGCGGATTCCTCGCCGACGAAGCCGAGTGCCCCGTCGATCAGGCCGTCGACGAACCACTTGAAGCCGACGGGGACTTCGAGCAGCGGCCGGTCGAGGCCCTTGGCAACGCGGTCGATGATGCTCGACGAGACCAGGGTCTTGCCGATGCCGACGCTTGCGGCCCACTCCGACCGGTGCGTGAAGAGGTACTGGATGCAGACGGCGAGGTAATGATTAGGGTTGAGCAGGCCAGCGGTGCGGGTGACGATGCCGTGGCGGTCATGGTCGGTATCGGCGGCGAAGGCGACGTCGTACTTGTCCTTGCTGGCGATCATGGAAGCCATTGCATAGGGACTGGAGCAATCCATGCGGATGCGGCCGTCCCAGTCGCAGGTCATGAAGCGGAAGGTGGGATCGACGTTGGGATTGAGAACTTCGACGGAGAGCTCGTATTGCTCGATGATGCGCGGCCAGTAGAAGACCCCGGCTCCGCCGAGCGGGTCGACGGCGAGCTTGAGCGCGGTGCCGCTGAGAACTTCGAAGTCGATGACGTTGCCGAGGTCGTTGACGTAGGCGGTGGTGTAATCGTGGCGATGGGTAGTCCCGGCGGCCAGAGCGCGGGCGTAAGGGATGCGCCTGACTTCGTTCAGGCCATTGGCGATGAGGTCGTTGGCGCGGTTCTCGATCCACTTGGTAGCAGTGGTGTCGGCAGGACCGCCGTTGGGAGGGTTGTATTTGAAGCCGCCGTCTTCGGGTGGGTTGTGCGAGGGGGTGATGACGATGCCGTCGGCGAGGTCCGTGCTGCGGCCACGGTTGTAGGTCAGGATAGCGTGCGACAAGGCTGGTGTAGGCGTGTAGGCGAGGTTGTCATCGACCATGGTGTCGATGCTGTTGGCGGCGAGCACTTCGAGCGCGGTGGAGAAGGCGGGTTCGGAGAGGGCATGGGTATCCTGCGCGAGGAAGAGCGGGCCGGTGATGGACTCGCCGCGGCGGTAGTCGCAGATGGCCTGGGTGATGGCGGCGATGTGGTCGTCGTTGAAGGTGGAGCGGAAGGCGCTGCCGCGATGCCCGGAGGTGCCGAAGGCCACGCGCTGGGCGGCGACAGCCGGGTCGGGATGAAGCGAATAGAAGGAGGTGATGAGGCGGGGAACATTGACCAGCGATGCGGGAGAGGGGAGGTGGCCGGGTTGATTGGCTGGGACTGCGCTCATGTTTTCGTTGTCCTCGTGGAGAAAGAGTGCCGGTATTTGCACTATATGGGATGCGGATTGGAGAGGGAAACCGGGCCGCGAGCGGCAATGGCACATTAGTCGTACAGGAAAGTCTTGTGTTTCATCGCCGATTGGCCTAAAACGGGGTTGCTCCCGGTTCTTTGTTGTAAACGACATAAATTGCACGGGCAGCCCATGTCCGGCGCAACGTGCATCGTTGAGCCTTGATCGTTGTAAGTCGGAAGTTGGAAATGGCGGACTGGCCCTCCGTAGGTGCTTGGTTGAGCAGCGGAGGGCTGTCTTCCCAGAGGTTTGGATGGGTCTGGCACGGAAGGCCTTGGGGCTGCGGTTGGGAGTGGCGGCAGTATTTGTTGCAACCGTTTTGCCGGCGTATGCGGTCGAAGCGACGCTGGTGGCAGACGCGCATGTAAACAGCGCACTCCCCTCGGTCAATAGCGGGACAATCTCAAATTTATATGTGGGCGCGGGCTACACTTCGCTGCTCGAGTTCGACCTCGGTGTGCTGCCTGCGGGAACAACCCCCGCCCAGGTGTCGAAGGCGGTGCTGCGGCTGTACCTGAACCGGGTGGACGTGGCCGGGCAGGTGCAGGTGCAGCCGGTGAATGCGGCGTGGGGGGAATATAGCGTGACCTATGCGACGTTGCCCGCGTTGGGAACCCCGGTGCAGACGATTTCGGCGAATCAGGCGGGAAGCTATGTGACTGTGGACGTGACTGCTCTGGTGCAGGGGTGGATCGCCGATCCGGCATCGAACTATGGGCTGGCGCTGGCGGCGGATACTGCGGCGGTGCAGTTCGATAGCAAGGAGAACGACCTGAGCGGCCATGCGGCGGCGCTCGATGTGACCCTCGCTTCGATGGGTCCCCAGGGGCCTGCGGGACCGATCGGCCCGACAGGATTGACCGGCCCGGCCGGAGCAGTTGGAGCCAGCGGAGCGATGGGACCTGCCGGGGCCGTCGGGCCAAAGGGCGATACCGGGTCAGCAGGTCAGACTGGAGCGGCTGGCCCGGCAGGAGCAACAGGAGCGCAGGGGTCGCCCGGAGCGACGGGCGGGGCGGGGCCGATAGGACCAATTGGCCCTGCCGGTTTGACCGGCGCTACAGGCCTTACCGGGGCTACCGGGCCATCGGGACCTCCGGGAATCGTATTTCTGGGAAACTATTCGCCGGTTACGAACTATGACAAGGGCGATGCCGTGAGTTATCAGGGCAGTAGTTATGTCTCGATTGTGGCCAGCAACCATGGCAATACGCCGAATTCGGTTACCTCAGCGTGGGCGCTGCTGGCAGCCGAGGGAGCCCCCGGCACTACTGGATTCACGGGGGCTCCCGGAGCGACGGGACCCCAGGGAGCGACCGGGCCGCAGGGAGCGCAGGGCGTCGCCGGCCCGGCGGGCGTCGTGGGGATGAACTATCGGGGAAGCTGGAATACCGGGATTGGCTATCAGGGCAACGACGCGGTGTCGTTCGGCGGCAACACTTATCTGGCGCTGGCAGCCAACTCCGGGATTGAGCCGGACCTCTATCCGTCGGCATGGGCTGTTCTGGCCGCCAGGGGGAGCGATGGCCCCACCGGGCCGCCAGGCGCGGCAGCGACCGTCAGCATAGGTACCGTGACGACAGGCGCGGCGGGGTCGCAGGCGGCGGTGACCGATAGCGGCACGACGACGGCGGCGGTGCTGAACTTCACCATCCCCCAGGGTGCGGCCGGAGCCAGCGGCACAGGTGGAGGATCGAGCAGCCCCTCGGGAGCTGTGCTGGGTTCGATGTATCACGCGGTTTCGTTTACCAATAACTTCTACTCCGTGAACAATACGAATGCGAGCGCGAGCGAGAATACTTCGGTGCTGACCTGGCTTCCCGCGGGCTGCGCGGCGACGACGTTGAACGTCTACTCGCAGCAGCCTGCCCAGATCACCGTGGCGCTCCGCGAAGGAACTCCGGGCAGCATGGTGGACTCCGGACTGGCCTGCACGGCGGCCTCAGGCGCAAGCTGCGTAGCGACTGGAGGAGTTGCAATTGCGGCAGGCAGCTTTGTGGACTTTCACGTAACCGGGGAGAACGGCACAGCGAGTGCGGTCTGGATGGCCTTGGGCTGTAGCTGAGGCACAGCGGCTGCCGGGCAAGCTCTCTGGCTCGCGGGTTATGCTGGTTTCGTGCTGCTGGTTTTGCGCGAGAGGATTTTTTGAGATGAAGTTTTTGGCAGGATTGGTGATTCTGGGGTGTCTGGGCGCGCAGATGGCGGTTGCGCAGGAGTCGCCCTCGCGGCGGATGGCGGCGGCGATGATCGAGGAGTGGCCGGCGGGAGTGGTTTCGACGACCGGACATCCGGGCGCGTGGGGATACGAAGAGGGAGTTCTGCTCGACGGCATGGCGGCGGAGTGGCATACCACGGCGGACGGGCAGGACTTTCATTACATCAAGGCTGCGGTCGACAAATACGTGCTGCCGGACGGCACGATCAAGGGCTATGCCCCGGACGCGCATAGCCTCGACAACATCGAGATGGGTCGGGCCGTGCTGCTGGTCTATCGAGTGACCCAGCAGCCGAAGTACTACAAGGCGGCGAAGTTTCTCCACGACCAGCTCCAGGCGCAGCCGAGGACGGCGAGCGGCGGCTATTGGCACAAGCAGATCTATCCCAACCAGATGTGGCTGGACGGCGCCTACATGGCGGAGCCCTTCCGCGCGGCGTACGCGGCGACCTTCCACCAGCCCGGGGCTTTTGACGATATCGCGAAGCAGTTGCTGTTGATGGATGCCCACATGCGTGATCCGAAGACGGGCCTGATGCTGCATGGGTGGGACGAGTCGAAGAAGATGCCGTGGGCAAATCCTCGCACCGGACTGTCGCCTGAAGTATGGGGCCGGGCCATGGGCTGGTATTCGATGGCCCTGGTCGATGTGCTGGACTGGATGCCGGCGGATCAGCCGCAGCGTCCCGCATTGATCGCCGCATTGAAGCGGACGATGGCGGCGGTGGTGAAGTATCAGGATCGGAAGACCGGCCTGTGGTGGCAGGTGATGGACAAGGGCGGCAGGGCCGGGAACTATACGGAGGCCTCCGCAAGCTGCATGTTCGTCTACGCCATCGCCAAGGGCGTTCGCATGGGCTATCTGCCGCAGAGCTATGAGGCTAATGCTAAGCGTGGATGGGAAAGCATCCAGAAAGCGTTCGTCACCACTGGACCGAATGGAAGGATGGCGCTCAGCGGAACGGTGACGGTGGGGGGGCTTGGCGGCAAGCCGTACCGTTCGGGGAGCTACGACTACTACATCGGTGAGAAGACGCGCGTGAACGACGCCAAGGGTGTAGGAGCCTTCCTGCTGGCCGGCTCCGAGATGGAGCAGGCGGCGACCGAGGCTTTGGGGCAGGGAAAGACGGTGCTGGTCGATGCCTGGTTCAACTCGCAGACGCGGCAGAATGCGGCGGGCCAGACAGAGCTGTTTCATTACAAGTGGGACGACGACTCCAACAGCGGCTTCGCATTCTTTGGGCGGGCCTTTCAGCGCTACGGCGTAAAGCTGGCCACGGAGAAGACCGCGCCCACCGCGGCCGATCTAAGCAAAGCGCAGATCTACATTCTGCCCTCCCCGGACATTCCGTCGAAGACCCCCAACCCGCATTACATGGACGCGAAGAGCGTGGACGTGATTGCGAACTGGGTAAAAGGCGGCGGGGTGCTGCTGTTGATGGAGAACGATGGCCCGAACGCCGAGTTTGAGCACTTCAATACGCTGAGCGAGCGATTCGGCATTCACTTCAACCCGGTGCTGCGCAACCATGTCGTCGGCAACGACTTCGCCGCCGGAACCCTGATGATTCCGGCTGAAACCGGCGTCTTCGCGCATCCGCACAAGGCCTATATGAAGGACACTTGCACGATCTCGGTGAAGGCTCCAGCAAAGGCCGTGGTGACCGATAAAGGGGACGTGATGATCTCGGTTGCCAGATACGGCAAGGGAACCGTCTTTGCTGTCGTCGACCCGTGGGTCTACAACGAATACACCGATCGGCGGAATCATCTGCCGGTGGAGTTCGACACGTTTTCAGCGGCCATCGACCTGGCGGGGTGGGCGGTTCGGCAATAGTTCAGCCCTCGGGGAACACAGCGCTGCGAAGTTCGGCCGCGAGCACGGCAAGGCGGGGCAGATCGGTTGGGGCCATGTCTCTAAGGATCGCCTCCATCTCGCGGGCGATCTCCGTGCCCCGGTGACGGCCAAACATGCCAAGCGAGCCCGAGAGTTTGTGTGCGATGCCGAGAGCGTCAGAGCGCAGAGTTTCAGGGAGATGGCCGCCCGATGCCGCCGCTGCGGCGGCACGGTCGAGGGTATCGAGGCGCTCGCGAAGCAGGGGCAGGTTGCGGTCCCAGAGCGTCGTCAGCAGGACGTCTATTTTGGTCTCTTCTTTGCTCATGAAGCGTCAATACCGCGGGCGAAGGATCGGTCCGTCGTTCATTTCCAGCCGAGAATCTCTGAGATCTGCTGGGCGAGCGTGAGCGGGTCGAAGGGTTTGAAGAGGATGCCGGTGACCCCGAGACTGGCGAAGCGGCGCTGGTCCACGCCCTGCACCTTGGCGGTGAGCAGGATAACGGGAATGTGGGCCACGGTGGGATCCTCCTGCATCCTGCGGAAGGTGGCAGGGCCATCGACGCCGGGCATCATCACATCCATGAGGATGGCATCAGGCTGTTCGGCCGAGGCCACCGAGATGCCTTCCAACCCGGAGCTGGCCATAAAGATATGCCAACCCGCGGTGGCTTCAAGGGAGAGCGCGGCGACTTCGCGGATGTCATCCTCGTCGTCGATGATTAAAATACGTCGCATCAGCGTGCCTATTTTCTCATGTATTGCTGGAAGTCGGATCGGGTATGAAGCTTTGCTGCTTTACTTTACGTTCGGGGAGCCGTGACGGTGAGGTCGGCGAACTTCGAGCGCATGCGGTGCACCATGGAGATGACCAGCTCTTCAACTTCCTGAGGCTGGACCCGGGCCTTGGTGAGGAATTGGGTGGGACCGAGACGAAGTTGGTCTGCCTCGTTGTCGGAGAGCTCGCGCCCGGAGTAGACCACGAGTGGGAGCGTGCGCAGGGAAGGCTGTTGCCTGAGCCACTCGACCAGCGTGAAACCGTCGCCGTCGGGCAGGGTGAGATCGAGGATAAGCAAGTCGGGAGGAACGTTCAGGCACTGCCGGATGGCCTGTTGGCGGGTGCCGGCCAGGTCGATTTCGACGGCAGCATTCTGGAAGCTCGCCAGCACGACGCTGGCGAGGTCGGCGTCGTCTTCGACCAGCAGGATGCGAGCCGGGCCCTCGCCGGGGTGCAGGACTCGGCCCAACTCCGCGAAGAGGAGTTTCTCGTTGAAAGGCTTCTGCACCCATCCCTGGGCATCGCCGGCGAGCTGAGTGCGTAGTGTGGAGGAAAGGACGCTGAGGATGACGACGGGAATGTGTGTGGTGGAGGGATTGTTGCGAAGGTGCTGGAGGGTCTCCCATCCGCTGAGGCCCGGCATGTAGAGGTCGAGCAGGATAGCCTCGACCGGTTGCTCGGCTGCAAGGGCGAGGGCTTGCTCGCCGGAACTGGCCTCGACGACGGTATAGCCCTGCCGGTGCAGGTGTTCGGCAATGACTGTCCGGATGCCGGGATCGTCATCGCAGACCAGGATGGAAGCGTTGACGCGGGCGGGAGGCTCCGGGGCGGGATTGGGAGCGACATCGCCCGCGCGGGTGACCCGGGGGAACATGACGTAGAAGGTGGTCCCGGGGCCGGTATTGCGCTGGGCCCAGATGGCGCCGCTGTGCTGCTGCACGATGCTGCGGCAGATAGAGAGGCCGAGGCCGGTGCCGCCTTTGTGGTGGGCGTCGGCGGGCTCGACCTGCTGAAAACGGTCGAAGATGCTGTCCAGCTTGTCGCTGGGAATGCCTCGGCCTTCGTCGGAGACCTTGAGCAGAATGGAGTCCGAGGTTGCTTCGGTGTGGATGCAAACGGTCGAATCGTCGGGAGAAAACTTGATGGCGTTGGAGAGGAGGTTGGTGAGGACCTGCAGGATGCGGTCCGAGTCGCCGTCGAAGAACAGCGGCTCCGGTATGTTGTCGTGCCCCAGCGAGGAGACGAGTTCCAGGTGGACGCTGTGGACATCGGCCATGGAGGTCATGGTCTCGATGGCCTGATGGCAGAGATCGCGAAGGGAGCAGCGGCGGATCTGCAGGGTGGCGCGACCTGACTCCATGCGCTCGATGTCGAGTATGTCGTTGATAAGACGGATGAGCCGATCGGTGTTTGTGAGGGCAATGCGGAGCAGATTCAGGGCTTTTTCGTCCACGTTTCCGATCAGCCCGGAAGAGAGCAGCCCGAGCGCCCCGCGGATGCTGGTTAGAGGGGTGCGCAGTTCGTGGGAGACGGTGGAGACGAACTCGTTCTTGAGGGTATCGAGCTGAGAGCGCTCGACCAACTGAAGATCGTGCCTGTGTTGCAGTTCGCGGGCCTGGGTTAGCTGGGTCGAAAGCTCCCTGGCAACGCGCCTGGTGCGCAGAAGCACTGCGAGCAGGACGCCGGCGGCGACGAGCAGGAAAAGGCAGCCGAAAATGAGAAGCGCGTGCATCCTAGCCTGTGATCCTTAGCCTGTAATCCTTAGAGTAACTTGCTTTGCAGCGTAATAGTAACTCAATAAGATGACTTTAGGTGTACACAGCAGATTCGAAAATGGGTGGAAAGAGTCGTCATAACAAGGGAAAGGGGCGCCCGATGAGGGACGCCCCTTTTGCGTATGGGGTTGAATAGGCGTCAGGCGGATACAGCAGCGGGAGCCAAAACGTTGGTCCACTGCTTGCCTTTGCGGGCGGCGTGCGCCTCTTTATGGAAGGCATAGCCGGCGATCAGAGGAAGAGCCAGGGTAGCCTCGGAGTAGACCATCTGCTCGTAGGTAAGGTCGACCTTGCCCCAGCTTGATGCCTCTTTAAGGGTACTGCCGGAGAGAGCGCCGTCGCGGGCGTCGGCTACGGTGATCTGGATGGCGTACTTGTGCATGGAGGCTTCCACGCCGAGAACATCGGCGGCTACGACGATATCCTGCGCGAAGTTCTTGGGAACGCCGCCGCCGATCATCAGCAGGCCGGTGGTCGGGTTGGCGATCTTGAGCTGGGTGATCTCGTAGAAGTCCTTAGCGGAGTCGATCGAGACCACGGGCTTGGCGGGAATAGAGGTGCGGCGGGCGTGCTGGTGGGCGACCAGGCCGAAGCCGGCGGAGCAGTCGGAGAAGGCAGGGCAGAAGATAGGCACGTTCTTCTCGTACGCGGCGAGGACGATGGAGTCGCGGCCGCCTGCTGCCGGGTTCTTACCGTTTTTGGCGAGGTAAGCTCCCATCTCGCGGATGAACTCGCGCGAGCTGTAGGGGCGAGGGGCGAGCGAGTCGGTGATCTGGTGGGTGACCTCGTCGCAGATGCGCAGCTCTTCCTCGTCGATGAAGGTGTCGTAGATGCGGTCGATCATCAACTCGCGGAGTTCGGCGTCGCCTGCGCCGTACTTGTATTCGTCGCCGGCGATGTAGTGGTTGAAGCCGAGAGCCTCGAAGAAGTCCTGATCGACGATGTTGGCGCCGGTGGAGACGATGGCGTCGACCATGTTGTTGCGGACGAGGTCGACGAAGATCTTCTGCAGACCGGCGGAGATGAGCGAGCCGGCGAGGCAGAGGATGACGCCGCAGTCGGTGTCGCGCAGCATCATCTCGTAGATATTGGCGGCGCGGGCGGTGTCACGCGCGGAATAGGCCATCGACTGCATGGCGTCGACTAAAGGAACGACGTTGTGCTGCTTGAGGTCGAGATGCTGGATGGGGCGGCTGAGGAGTTCTTTTTTCGTTGGCATGTCGTCTATCAGGATATCAACGTTTGCGGCTGGATTGGCGCGGGGTTGCGTGTGAATTTTGGTGGAAGAAGAGGGGACAGAAAGGGGCGAGTGGTAGTGAGGTGTTCCCGGCTTTTGGGGAGACGGCGGAGGGGGCGGGGCGCATCGTATGACCGCAGATTCTTCCGCTGCGCTGCGGAATGACAGACAAAAGGGCGATCCAGTCTGTGCTCGTGGGGATATTTATCAAATATGATGCTATATTGAATCAATATTGGAGTATGTCATGGCCGCTGCACTTGTACTCCCGAATGTGGTTGGATATGCGCTGGATGCGTCTCCCGACCTCTCCCATGCTCCGACACGTGTCCGGCTCAGCCCTGCTGCGATCAAGGGATTTCTGCGGATCATGGAGAAATGGGCGATCAAGGACCCGGACGCGCGGCAGTTGCTGGGAGGGATCTCCTCCGGCTCGTACTACGGGTTGAAGAAGGAGCCGAAGCATCGGACGCTCGATCAGGACACGCTGACGCGGATTTCTCTGCTGGTGGGGATCTTCAAAGCGTTGAACATCTTATATAGTCCGGCGCTGGCCGATGCATGGATCACGCTGCCGAACCGGAATCCGATGTTCCGGGGCGTGTCTCCTCTGGCGTACATGATTCAGCGAGGTCAACCCGGTATGCTGCATGTGCGGCAACTGCTGGATGCGCGGCGCGGTGGTCAGTGACGCCGGCAGTTACAGAGTTTCGGGTGGCCGACACTCACCGGCTGATTCCATCGAGACATAGCGACAGCGGCACTGTGCTTTCGCGGCTAACCGAAGATGAAGCCGGCCTGGGCGATCTGATGGAACTGGATGGGGCAACGAACGACCGGCTGCTGGGCGAGGAAGGTTTGTTGCCCGGCATCGGAGTTCATGAACTGCTGTATGGCGTTCGGTATGCCCATATCGTGAACGCGGCGTTTACCCATGCCGGGCCCAGTGGGGGGCGATTCAACAACAGCGGGCGCGGAGCCTGGTATTGCGGCGTGGAGCGGGAGACTTCGGTCGCTGAGGTTGCATTTCATAAGCTGCGGCAGTTGGAGGAGGTGGACTGGGCTGAGGAGGAGGTTGGCACCTTCGACGACTACCTTGCCGATTTTGCGACGGAGATGCATGACGTCCGGGGTCCGAAGCCGCGGTATCGGCGATATCTGAAGGCCGGGCCGATCCCGGAGTGCTATGGGGAGTCGCAGGAGTTGGCCGCGGCGCTGCTGGCGGAGCAGTCGAACGGGCTGATCTACCCCAGCGTCCGGCACACGGGTGGAACATGCATCGTATGTTTTCGTCCGACGCTGGTCTATAACGTGCGCCGAGGGAAGCGGTTGGAGTTCCGGCTGCTGGCAGGGAGAGATTTCGAGGACTCGCAGGTGAGGGAGGTTCGCATTCGGTAATCCGTGCGGATGAAAAGCGTATATCCGAAGCCCCGGCATAGTTGCCGGGATTGTAGGCTGGGCAGAAGGGGACTGGCATGAATGTTAATTTCGCGGAGCGGGCGCACAACCATAACTGGAAGCTGGATCCGATTGTGCGGTCGCTGCTGGATACGGACTTTTACAAGCTGCTTATGTTGCAGTTTATCTGGAAGAATTTCCTGCATCTACATGTAACTAGTGAGGTTGTGAATCGGACGATCAAAGTTCGGCTGGCCGAGCGAGTGGGCGCGGCGGCGCTCGTCGAGCAGATGGAGCATGTGCGCGGGCTCCGGTTTCGCAGGAGCGAGATGGTGTGGCTTGCTGGCAACACGTTCTATGGGACGCGGAGCATCTTTGCGCCGGAGTTCCTGGAGTGGTTGGAGCGGGACTTCAGGCTGAGCGAGTACGAGGTGACCGAGCACGAGGGGCAACTGATCCTTCGCTTCAGCGGCCTGTGGACCGAAGTGACCATGTGGGAGATCTATGCGCTGGCCATTGTGAGCGAGTTGAAGACACGCTCGGCGCTGGCGGAACTAAGCGAACTGGAGCTGGACGTTCTCTATGCCCGGGCGAAGACACGGTTATGGGACAAGATCGAGCGGCTGCGCGGGGTGAAGGATCTCCATTTGTCGGATTTCGGGACGCGGCGGAGGCATAGCTTTCTGTGGCAGGAGTATGCGGTGGAGGCGCTGCGAGCAGGGTTGGGAAATCGGCTGTCAGGTACGTCGAACACGGCGCTGGCTTATAAGCACGATCTCGAAGCCATGGGGACGAATGCGCACGAACTTCCAATGGCGCTGGCGGCGATGGCGGCGAGCGATGATGAGCTGCGAGCGTCGCAGTACAAGGTGCTGGAGCTTTGGCAGAAGAGTTATGGAGGCGCGCTGCTGGTGATGCTGCCGGATACGTTCGGGACGACCCAGTTTCTGGAGGGCGCGCCGGACTGGGTGGCGGACTGGACCGGGCAGCGGGTCGACAGCAAAGACCCGCTGGTAGCCGGTGACGAGTATATTGCGTGGCTGATGCGGCGGGGCCGCGACGCGCGGACGAAGCTGTTGATCGCCTCCGACGGCCTGGATGTGGAGGATATCGTGCGGCTGCATCAATATTTCCATGGGCGGATACGGTTCAGCGCCGGCTGGGGAACGCTGCTGACTAACGACTTCAGGGGGTGTCATCCGAGGGGCGAAGACACGCTGGAGCCGATCAGCCTGGTGTGCAAGCTAATGACGGTTGAGGGCAGGCCGGCGGTAAAGCTGAGTGACAATTCGCATAAATCGACGGGGCCGGCAGAGGAGATCGCGCGGTATCGGCGGGTGTTCGGGAGCGTCGAGGTAGAGGGATCTGCGGTGGTGGTGTAGAACGCTGTCGATTGCTATGACTTATTGGGCAGCGTTGGCGAGGTGAAACAGTAACTTGCGCTGGGCATTAGCTATGGACTTGTGATCGACGCCTACACGTGTGAGCGCCTCCGCGAGCGACTCCAGCTAGCTAGAACCTGGCATAACTCGCACGCGCCAATTTCCATCGCGGTACACTCGAGGACGATGGATTCCCCTAACCCAAAGAGCATCACGTTGGCCGACGTTGCCAAGGCTGCGGGAGTCGCCACTATGACCGTCTCCCGCTACCTCAATGGACACCCCAACATCACCGAGAAGACCGCTCGCAAGGTCAAGGCCTCTATCGACGCTCTCGGCTACCGTCCCAACCAGGCTGCCCGCATGCTCATGGGACAGCCTTCCCGGGTCATCGGACTCATCCTCCCCGATATCGCCAACCCCTTTTTCTCCTCCATCGCCCACAGCGTCCAGCAGACCGCTCACGCCCGCGGCTATCTTGTCTGGATCGCGGCCACCAACGACGAGGCCAACATAGACCTCCAACTCATCGAGCGCATGCGCGACCACCATGTCGATGGCATACTTCTCATCGCCTCTTTCCACACCATCCTCCGCCCTCGCGATCTCGGCAACGTCCCTCTCATTGCGCTTGAGCGCCCCGTCCGCGTTCCTCCTGCCCACCCAAAACTACTCGTAGACTTCGTCAAAATCGAAGATCGCAACGCCGCCCGCGAAGCCGTCGAGCACCTTATCTCCCATGGTTACCGTCGCATCGCCTGCTTCGGCCTCAACTCCAAGATTCACTCCATCGAAGAGCGCATCCTCGGCTACCAGGAGGCCATGCGCGCCCACAACCTCACTCCGCTCCCCTATGTCCAGTGCGAAGACAAGCAATCCGCCATCCGTGTCATCCGCAAGCTCATGGCCGGGCGTGCACCCGTCCAGGCCATCTTCCCAGCCAATGGAGCCGCCACCATCCTCGCCCTCGAAGCTCTCGACGAACTCCACTACTCCGTCCCCGATCAGGTCGCGCTTTTCTCCTTCGGCGACATTCCTCTCGCTCACGTCTTCCGCCCCAAGATCAGCGCCGTCAGCCAGCCCACCGAGCTACTTGGCGAGATCGCCACTCGCCATCTCCTTGATCTTATTGCCACTCGCAGCAGTCCCACTGGTATCCGCACCAGCATCCCTGCCTCGTACCTCATCCGCGAGTCCTGCGGCTGCCATCGCCCTACTCCCGACAAGAACTACTAGAGAATGTTATGGACTTTGCCCCAGAGCAGGCTCTTTGCTGGGGTTGATTGTCTCCAGCATGGATGGATGAAGGGTGCGCGGAAGGTATCTTCGTCGGATGTGACGAATGAGGAGTGGTAGTTTGTGCTGCCGTATTTGCTTGGATAGTCAATTCAGGTGGCCTCCAGATACGCCTATGTCCTGCAGAAGAAGAGGTACTATCGTACGGAACGCTGAGCCTGGTGAGTCCCGTCAAATGAAGTTCTTATTTGCTGCCTATTGCATGATGAACGATGGGTCTGGTAATTCACTCATTGGCGTCTATAAGCGCTGCTTGCGGATTGGCCTGGAGTTGCACGCGCGTGGACATCAGGTAGCCGTCATCTGTCCGGGACGACACGGTCTTCGGGACGCTACTGTAGCTGCGGCAGAGGGGTGTATTCAGTTTATCGATCCTCCATTGCGGGCTTATTTCCACTCTTCTGCACGATACAAACGTCGTTGCCTGCGCCGAGCCATTCGAGACTTTGCCCCAGATGCCGTTACGATTGGCGAGGTCCCCATGCGTGGTATTTTGCTGGATGTTGCAGTGGCTTCCTGCGAGTTACGTATCCCGACCATCATCCTCGATAATGCCAGCCGCCCTCATCTTGCCGCCAAGTTTGTAAAAGATCATGGAGCTATCGCCGACGGTATCGCCCTGATGGGCCCCAGCTCGCTTCAGATGAAAGATCCTCCAGCCTTCTACTGCGGCATCGCTCCCTTCATCAAACTTCCCAACGAAGCGGCTACTCGAACGCTGAACGAAGCATGGCCGCAAAGCAACTCCGTGATAACCGTGCTGGGTTATGAACGCAAGGCGGAGGACCTCGCGATCGCCTTCATGCGAGCCATGCCGTATCTGCCGTGCAGTGTCGTCTTGATCGCGCCTGATGTTGCGGCGACAAGGGCACGACTACAGGTACTTCCGATCCGCGTGCGAGACAAGTTTCATGTGATGGCCTTGCCCGACGAAGGGGTGCTCTTTGAAGCCATCCGCCGATCGAGCATTGTTATCGGCAAGCTCGGCTTTATGCAGATGATCGAATCCATCTGCCTGGGGACACCGTTTCTGGGGCTTTACTATCGCGGCTGCTTTCCCCTTTGGGGGCTTCCGCCGCGAATGCTCCGTGTCGTGGGCCAGACGTCCTCAACCAGAGCTACACTGCCTGTCTGCCTTCGATTTTTGCGACTTCTCTATACCGGTCGGCTGTTCATCGGCGACGTGCATCGCGGCGGCTTCAGCGGGCAGTCCATGGCGTGTGATTTTCTGGAGCGCATGGCTGGTAATCTGCGGCCCGGCGTCACGGAGGACGCCTCTCACCATGGATATAGTGTCGACGATGTTACCCGAGCATTGCGGGCGCGGCATCCTGCGCGCTCGATTGATGTGCTCTGGGTGCGCTCGGCTCCAATGTGCGACACGACCAATGAGAAAGTCCACCTGTTGATCGCCGCCTACCGCAGTGGCTCACGTCAGCAGATCGTCGTGCTTTGGGGAAGGCGATTTGCAGATCGGATCTTCGCCCAGCAGGCCTGTGCTGCGGCCCTCTCAGAGCCTGCGCGCCGCATCTGGTTTCAATCGCTGGACGCAACGCTATGGATTGAAGAAGAGTTGAGCGAGGACGATCTTCCTAGGTTTTAGCGCAGCATCCGCAGGGGTCTAGCTCAAGGCATGAAGCTGATGCAGCCATGTAGCCGCCGGTAGCAGGGGACCGACGGACAGGTCTTCCAGCGGCTGCGTGCAGGCGAGCGCTGCTGTGGAAGGCATCCCGATGGAAAGCTCATAAAGCCAGACGGCCGCGCCTCCTTCAAGGGAAACCGGCTCGGTCGCATTGTGGACTGAGAATCCCGCCAGCGTTCCTTCGATACCTGCACCGATCGCCTTCAGGCACGCCTCTTTGCGAACCCATATCCGCAGAAATTCAGACTCTTGATCCTCGATTGCTATCGACGTGAGGTAAGCGATCTCTTTGGGATGAAAGAAGCGCCGTGCGATCGCCATTGCATCGGACCGCGGACGCGAGCGCTCTACATCCACGCCTACATGAGCGCAGTGTTCCTTTGACTCTGCAATGGCGAACACTGCTAATTCACCAGAGTGCGAGAGGTTGAACTGCAAGGAATTTTCCGCGCGCAGAGCGGGTTTGCCATCAGGCCCATACTGAAACGGCTCCGCACAATATCCTTCTCCTGTCGCTTCTCCAAGCAGTATTCGCAGGATCGTCCGGCATTGCAGAAACCTGGCCTTCGCCTCCGAGTTGTTCATGCGTTCAGCTGCCGAGCGCTCGTCGGAAGGAAGCATCGCCATGCAAAGTCGTGTGTCCAGGGCCCCTGCCGGCTGCAGCGTAACTATGGATACGCGCACACGACTGGATGAAGTACCTCGCTGTTTCGGTTTGTGCTTCTGATGCTGGTGGGGGTTAAAGAATTCGCTCCCCATGTGCTCCCTCCTTCTCCACAACGAAGTTGTGCAGGACTAGCAGATCGATATTGGTCGAACAGAAACAATCAACTGCATCCTGCGGAGTCTCCACGATCGGTTTGCCGGCGACATTGAAAGATGTATTGAGAAGCACCGGCACTCCGGTTCGCCTGCCAAAGGCTGCGATCACTGCATGAAACTCCGGGTGCGTGTCTGCTGATACGGTCTGCACGCGTGCGGTCCCATCCACATGCGTGACGGCTGGGATGCTCGATATCTTTTCGGGGAGGACAGCCACCACGCGCAACATAAAAGGGCTAGGTCCGGTTAGCACGAAGAACTCAGCGGCTCGTTCTTCGAGCACGGCCGGTGCGAAAGGACGAAACGGCTCGCGGTGTTTCACGCGATGGTTAAGGTGATCTTTCATGGATGGCGAGCGCGGGTCGGCGAGAATGCTGCGCTGTCCCAGGGATCGTGGTCCGAACTCGGACCCGCCCTGAAACCAACCCACGATGAGTCCCTCCGCGATCTTCTCCGCAGTGTACTCATGGACAGCATCAACGCGACGGAAGGGCAACCCGGACTGCATGAGTGCCAACTCAATCTCTTCATCTGTATACGGTGGGCCAAGCGCATCTGTGGTGTGCAGGTCAGATGCGCGCAATACGCCCGAAGCGAATGCGTTCAGGTTACACCGCTTCAAGAGGAACCGTTCGCCATGTAAGGCGCAACCCAGCGCGTGGCCGCAGTCGCCGGCATTCGGCATCATGTAGACCTGTTTGAACCGGGAAGCATGGAAGGCCATCTCATTACTTACGCTATTGAGAGCCGTGCCACCGGCAATGCAAAGGTTCGCGGAACCCGAACGGCGTTCCAGCGCTTGCACGGCGTTCACCATAATGTCGTTGAGCAGAAGTTGAATACCGCAGGCGAGGTCTTCATGTGCCGGAGTGATGGGCTCTCCGGGTTCGCGACGCGGAATGCCGAGCGAATCCAGCGCCTCGGTCAGTGTCTCGCGATCAAGGAAACGAAACGCGCCGTCATCCTGCAATGACAGGCTGGAGCGCAAGGCGCGGTAGCAGGTATCTCTGCCAAAAGAAGACAGCCCCATCGTCTTGCCCTCCTCGCCACTTTCGAAGCCGAGGTAGTCATTGATGAATCCATAAAGCGCGCCGGGACTGGATGTTGGTGCGGTATGCTCCGCGAAGACCTGCACGGAATTACCCGCACCGTGGCTTAAAGTCATTGCGAGACACCTGCCGCTCAGCCTGAAGAGCGGCTCACCGGAGGCGTCCGCCGTCAGAATGGCCGCATCCTCAAAGCCGCTTGCGAGATACGCTTGAGCCCTGTGTATCAGGTGGTGTTCAAGATCGGTATGCACCTCCGCGTTCGGAAAGAGAGCGCCAAGCGATCTTCCCATCCAACTGCGGTTGATCGCAAAGTGCGACTCACTGCCGACAACCATATCGATATCGTTGGCACTCATCGGAAGCCCGCGAAGGAGGCAGGCTAAAAAAGGCTCCCATGAATCCTCGAACACAGACACCGGTGGCATGGTGCCATCCCGGTTGCTGAGCATAAAGCGGATGCCGGAGGGGATCGACCCACGGCGCTCTTCAACCTCTTTCAACTCTTCCCGCGCCATGAGCAGAGAATACTTTTGCGCGACGAATCGTTCAAAGTTGAGCGCGCGAATCCCATAACGCGACGAGATCAGAGCAAAACTCGCACCGTGGCCGGTCGAACACATTCCCAGGATGTTGTAGTTTCCATCAGGTCGACGTCGCTGTTGCAGGCGGCGCGCGAAGTTACGGAATCTTCTATCGGGCTGCAACATTCCGACGCCTCGAACAACCTGCGATCCAAACGATCGCGCCGATGTCAACACGCTGCCTCCGGCCATGTTGCACGTAATCCGGCTTCTACATCCAGATGCGTGAAGCCCGCATCGGCAAACGGCAGGTTTCTGCGCGGAACACCAAAGTGGACCTGCACCTCGGCGTTCCACCAGCCTTTCGACCGGCCGCGCAGGCGAACCGGAATAACCGTCGCTTGTAATTCGGTAGCGAGCCTGGCCATGGCTGGCGACCATGTCACCAAAGGGTGGTACCCCCTGTCGGCCCAGCAGCATATCTCCTCAAAACCATGGGAGAGTGCGGACTCCAGCAAGGTGTATGGAAAGATGCAGGGTAGTCCGAACATCGCCACCCATCCGACAAAGAATCGGTAGAGCCACGTATCGCCGGGGCGGCGATAAAAGTGGCTCTCGAAAAAAGGACGGTCACTTACTCCCAGCATCACTCGTCGACCAAGGCTGGGGGGGAGCGATTTGACCACGGCAAGAAACTCCACCGGATGGCGACGGTCGCTGCGGCGCAATGCGAAGATGAGCGGGCCGGATAAATCTTGAAGGCTCTCGAATCCTGTCGCGCGTTCTCGCAATACAATCCTCAACATCAATCGCCTGAAAATCGGAGACACAATCCCACGCAGAGCGGTTCCTGTGAAAGAGAATTGCCAGGCCGGGGCTTTATGCCTCCAAGGAGAACGAACCGCGATACCGTCTTCCTCATTCAACGCTTCTTCAGCATCCGGCACCGACGAGTCAAGCAGCATCGCCATCACATCTGCCTGTTCGATGGAATCGAGCGGCAGAGTCTTCAGGAACTCGCGTACTGTCGAAAGCTGGCCGACAGAGAGGTTGCTCTCGATATAGCGGACCAGCCTCGCCGCTCTCCTGGGGGAATCACGATCCTGAACAATCTCATCAAGATTAATCGGCTCGCGCTGCAGTTCTTCCGCACTGAGAGATGAAGACGCTGTGCCTTCGAACACGCGCACACCGGCGCGCTCCCAGAACTCGCGGGACTCCGGTCGCAGGCAGCCGTCGCTTATAACCGCAGAGCTCAGGGACGGCCCCGCTGCGCGCCTGAACAGGGCTTTGCCCGGCACTGATCTTTGCTTCGCGAGAATGTAGGCTTCCACAGAGTCCGCGACTGCGCGAGTGGCAACGAGTCTGGATGCAGTGCTCGAACGCACTGCCCGCAGCAGATGGTGAGGGGTTGAGGACTGGGAGAAGAGCACCGGCTTTCCAATTCGCAACGATGAGAGCATGCTGGACATCCATTGCAAGCCAGGCTGCGGGAACGCCGCGACAACCGTTAACGATGTTCGTTCCCCTTGCCGCTGTCCCAGTTGCTCCATTTGCTCCATGACTTCTCGGTGTGTGGAGATCCACGAGCGAACAATCGGATCGCAGCACGTGTACTCGATGGCCGGGTCGACCCCGGAGATAGGTATCCGCAACGCAGCTACATCCAGAGCCAATTTGGAGGGAGTCTCCATATCGTCCACCCGCAACAAGGGACAGGCCATGGCCTCGATGTCCTGTCCTGCCGTAAAGACGACGAGTTGAGCAGAGACCTCGGCCGCGATGGCTCGCAGCGTCTCAGTTGAAGCATTCGCATCAATGATGACAGGGACTAAGCCACGCAAAGTGCATCCCAGTAACAACGCGGTCCACTCCGGGCAGACAGGCGCATACAGCACAACCCGATCACCCTTGCGCAGCTTGCACTGGGCAAGCAGATGTGCCGCGTAAAGGCTGTTTCGATAGAGTTGTTCAAAGCTCCACCATCTCGTTCCGAAGGTTGCACGGGCTCCCACGACGCGACGGGCCGCGAACCCTGGCAATGTTTCCAGCAATGTCTGTAGTGTGGGTTCCGTCATGCCCGGGCATCCTCACCTTCCGCGCGCTGCAATGCGACGGCGACATGATGCCGCCCGTGGTCGCTTGTCCAAACCAGCGGCCGCGGCACCTCACCCGATTTCGTCGCCAGCACGGCCTCCAGCATGGAAAAGAGCGGTGAAGCGACTCCGCAGTAGCCGGTACTCCGCGTCAGTGAGCGAACGGAGAGCTTCGGCTGGAGTCGCAGCGCGGTCTGCGCCTCCAGCTCGTCTTCCGCAGACAGATTCAGCCCGTCTCCAAAGATCGCATCGACGTCAGTGCCCACCGACGCCTCACAGGCCACTTGATAGAGTGCCTCGGCCGCAGCCCTGGGGGAGGAGTGAGCATGAGCCACTCCCGTGATTTCCGCATAGATGGTTGCTTGCCGTGCCTCCGCATGGGCTCTGTCTTCCAGTACAAAGAAGGCCGCTCCCTCACCCAGCACGTAACCGCGATCAGGCTCAGCCCCCGTGGTGGCGCGCCCTTCCAGCAGGTGAGTCAGCACCAACTCCAGTTGCAGCGTCGAATCATAACCGCCCGCGAGTGCAACGGTAGCAGCACCATCCCGGATTTGCTGGAACGCGGAGACTAATGCCAGAAGACCTGATGCCGGCCCGCTCATGATGTTCAGATTCGGCCCCAGTATCTGGTGCTCGATGGCTGTGCCGCACAAACCTGCATTGGGCAGCGATTTCACAAGAAACAGCGGGTCGATCAACCCTTCGCCATAACGGCTGTATCGCTCGTAAGAGAACTTGTTCTCCGCATCGAGCGAGGCCTTCAGAGCTTCACCAAACAGATCCAGGTCCTGATCCAGTCCCAGAGACCCAACAAACAAGGAAGCCGTTTCGACCTCGGTCCGCTCCAGTGCGGCGGAGGCAATCGCCTCGCCAGCGGCTGAAACGGCATAGCTCGCTGCCTTCGTCAGAATCTTTCTTAGCATCCGGTTGCTGATCGCGCTGCCAACATCAAATTCCATCACGCAGCATGCGTGTGGAATATCCAGCGCCGCGATTCCCACCGGGGCGGGTCGCGTACAAGCTGATTCCTCTCTACCTGCTCTATGACCGGGAACGTTCACCCCGAGGGGAGAGACTACTCCCAGACCGGTGATGACAACGCGGCGGTGCATCGCTGGCACTTGAACCGCGACTGGATTCGTCGCTGATCCTGTCTCCCACTTACGGAGAACAAGACATCCGTTCTGGCCTCCGAAGCCGAACGAATTGGAGATTGCCACCGTAGTATCCGAAGCGCGCGGCTTCCATGGGATGTAGTCGAGATCGCAGGCTGGATCGGGAAAGTCGAGGTTGAGCGTAGGAGGCAACATGCCGTGGCGCAAAGCCAGGGCAGTCACTGCAAGCTCAATCGCTCCAGCCGCGCACAGCAGATGTCCCATTTGCGATTTGGTGGAACTGACAGCGAGCTTGTCTGCATGAGCGCCAAAGGCACGCCGAATGGCGGCGGTCTCTGTACTGTCATTGAGCGGTGTCGACGTGCCATGAGCGTTGATGTAGCCCACGCGTTCCATCGCCATGCCTGCGTCCTGAAGGGCTGAACGCATCGCCATCGCCGCGCCGGCACCTTCCGGATGCATATCGGTAAATCGGTATGCGTCGCAGGAGGAGCCGTACCCGGCTACCTCGGCATGGATGGTCGCTCCGCGCGCAAGCGCATGGTCCAGATCTTCCAGTATCAGCATGGCGGACCCCTCGGCCAGCACGAAGCCATCTCGAGTTCGGTCAAACGGGCGCGAGGCACGCTCTGGTTCGGACCAGCGCTGTGAGAGGCTGCCCAGCAGGGAGAAGCCTGTCACGCACATCATCGACAACATGCTGTCGGTCCCGCCTGTCAGCATCAACGGAGTCTCCCCACGTCGGATGCTCTGGAAGGCGTGGCCAAGCGCCTGGGTTGCCGATGTGCATGCCGCCTGCGCTGTAATCGAAGGCCCGGTCAGGCCATAACGCACAGAAAGCTCGGAAGCGATCCCTGCCGCATCGCTTTGGTTCAACAACCATGGCTCTTGCCGGCACAGCTCGGTATAGCGGATCGGGTTCCATCGGTTGCCGTCGAGCAACTGCGAAAGGTGACGCAGACGATCTTCTACGATGGGAAACGTCGAGGCTCCAATGCAGACTCCCGCATTACGATGGAGCGCAGGCAACTCATCCAGATGTGCCTGTCGCCACGCCTGGTCCGCAGCGTGCAGCGCAAGAATCGCCGCTCGCCCGAGAGGTAGTCCAGACAGGGATGTTGTCGCGCCATCGGTTGGGGTCGATCGCGATTGTAATGGCGGTAATTCCTCCATCGCTACCTGACCGGCAATATGCTTCGGCATCGTCAGCTCGCCGTACTGGCGAATCAAGCGAATCCCGCTTTTGCCTTGCAAGAGGTTCCCCCACGTCGAATCCAGGTCAAGACCCAGCGGAGTGACCGCTCCTATCCCGGTGATGACGACGCGACGATGTCCCTTGTCCGCGCTCATGTCCCGCTTGTCTCTGTTGCGGCGGCCTTGGAGGCCACGGCGACCGGTGGAATTCCCAGTTCGGCGCCGACGCGTAACAGGTCGCTGATGACAATATCCTCACCGGAGGGAAGTTCCATAGTCGCACCGCACTGCGCGCAGCAGATCTCCATGGGGAAGTCCGGCACCTGTCGCGGTTCACCCTGGCACACCTTGCACCGAAGGGCAGCGTTGGCGCCGAGGCAGCGTTCCACCACACGCACCAGTGACTTTACCGAGACCGCTTTGCGAAACTCATGAAGCTTCATGTTCGGCTGGAAAAATGACTCAGGCACCTCGGGCATCGACGCCTTCAGCACCGCCAGGCCCTTCGCTGTAACGGTCGAGCCCTCAACGATCGTGCTCTCCCCAAAGAGGTCAGTG
This sequence comes from Acidobacteriales bacterium 59-55, assembly GCA_001897435.1. Lineage (GTDB taxonomy): Bacteria > Acidobacteriota > Terriglobia > Terriglobales > Acidobacteriaceae > Edaphobacter. The sequence continues at coordinate 291,451 of MKSV01000004.1, forward strand.
GCCCTCTGTATAAGATTCAACCGCGGTAGCCGAATCACAAACGAACGCTCCAGGCTGTATACGATGTCAAGCATATCGAGCGACTCGGCATCCAGATCATCCCATAAGGTAGACGCCAACTGAACCTCACTCAGCTTTCGATCCAGGCAGCGGGCGACGACCGTGATGGTCCGTTCCTGCACCCCGGCCGGGTCCATCGCCAACGCTGCGCGAAAGGGATCGGATGCAGGTTGTTGCTCCGGTTGTGTTGCCTCCATGTCAGGTCTCCTCATCGGCTGGCTTACAGCCCAAGCCCCCCGGCCACATGCAAAACTGCACCGGTAATATATGACGCTCTCGAAGAGCAAAGAAACGCGGCCGCATTGGCTACGTCTATTGGTTGTCCATAGCGCCGCATCGGAATGCCATGGCTCAGGTCCTCAGGTGAAAGCTGGCGGATGGATCTCGTCATGTCTGTCTCGATCAATCCTGGTGCGATTGCATTCACGCGGATATTTCGGGGTGCGAGCTCGAGCGCGAGCGAGCGGGTCAATGCCTGGAGGCCGGATTTCGAGGCGGCATAGTTGCATTGCCCGCGCCCTCCGGAATCGCCATGCACCGAACTCAGATTCACAATCGATCCGGCGCGTGCCCTCAGCATGGACGGAATCGCCTCACGGATCGCAAGGAACGGCCCGCGCAGGTTCACTCGCAACACCTCATCGAACTCCTTGACCGGCATCGCGGCGGCCAGGTTGTCGCGCACAATACCGGCGTTACAGATCAGCGAGTCGAGCCTTCCGTATCGCTGCAGGACTGTGTCGATCAACCGGTGAACATCCTCTTCTTCCGCCACGTCCGCCTGCAGGGCGATCGCGACTCCGCCCGCCGCTGTGATCGTCTCTACCACCTTGCTGGCTGCCGCTCCGTCACTGCGATAGTTCACCACCACGGTCGCACCCTCAGCGGCGAAAAGCGTCGCGATTGCGGCTCCGATACCACGCGAGCTGCCTGTAATGACCGCGGCCTGCCCCTCAAGAAGTGAGCTCATTCGTCTACTGTCGCAGCGACAGCCCTCCGTCGGCCACGATCGTCTGGCCCGTGATCCAATCCGAATCGGAGCTGCATAGCAACGCTAATACCGCCGCGATGTCTTCGGGTGTGCCTACTCTGCGAGCAGGAGTCCTGACGGCGACCGCACTTGCCACTTCGTCAAAGTCCGGCAGCATCCGCGTGCTGTCCGTATCCACAAAACCGCCGCACACGGAGTTCACGCGGATATTTCGTTCCGCCAGCTCTACCGCGAGATACCGCGTCAGGCTCTCGATCGCGGCCTTGGCGGCGCCCAGCAACCCATACTGCGGCAGGTACCCTCTTCCTCCCAGGCTGCTGACTCCCAGAATCCGTCCGCCGTCGATCATCAAGGACGCGGCACACTGCGCCCCCAGCAGGAATGCCCGTGCGTTCAAATCCATCACACGCTGCCAGCTTCGGGGCGTCACCTCCATTAGAGGGCTAAAGGAGGCGCGGGCCGCGGCAGAGATCAACAGGTCCAGCCGGCCATGCTGGCTCTGCAACTTTGCAAACACCTCCCGGAAGGCAGCCTCGTCGCTCACATCCGCGCAGTGCGCCGAAGCGGAGATGCCGAGATGGTGTAACTGTGCCACAGTCTCCTGCGCGGCACGATGATCCAGAACGTAACCTACCGCAATATGCGCTGGCCGCAGCGCTGCCAGACGGAGCGCGGTAGCGCGGCCAATCCCCCGGGACCCGCCTGTAATAAGCGCCACTCGCCCTTCAAGCCACATCGCGGAACACCCGTGCTTTGCGATCGACACCCGGCCCGTGCCTCCGCAGGACATCCAACAGGGAGCGCTTCAGCAAATCCGTTTGTCGACCAGGCTCGAACTGCGCCTGCACCCAGTTCATCTCAGATGTCTCGAGTGTTGCCATCAGCCGTCCCTCGCATAGCTCGCGCTGTATCGCCTTCGCCCAAAAGCGTCCATCATGGGTTGCGATCAGCTCCACGCCAGGAGCCCCAAGCAGCGTCTCCCGGGCGCCATCCGAACGGGAGGCAAGCACCGGAGTGCCGCATTGCAGGGCTTCAAGCGGCAACAGGCCGAAGGGCTCATAACGCGATGCGGACAGCGCCAGTCTCGCTCGACTGAGGGCGCGCATCAATTCGCTTCGCTCCAGCCATCCACTGCGCGAGACGCGTCCTGGAAATTCAGCCACCAGCCCGGCAACGGCAGCCTCGCAATCTTTGTCTCCACGCTCCCCCGCAAAGAGCGCGCGCACGTCGGCTATATTTCGCATGACCTCATGTAACGCCGCAACGGCAACATCCGTACCCTTGTTCCTGCAAAGCCGTCCCGCTACCACAATCACGCGCCCTCGCTCCGGCATGTCTTCTCTCCCGACCATAGCAGCCATGCCGTGGTGCCTCACCGAACTTCGCAGCAGCAGGGAGGGGTCGCGCATCACAGCGCGTTTGCGCTCTATCGTGTTCAGAAAAAATACATGCTGTGCCGCGCTGAATATCCGGCGCTGGAGCGCGATCCACGATGATGCTCCTGGAAGCTCATCCTCGACCACCGAGTGCGCCGTATAGACAAGCGGCAGTTCGAGGCGTTTTGCCGCCTCCAGCGCAACGGCGGCCATTCCCAGTGAGTGCAGGTGAAGGATGTCCCAATCTGCCGCTCGCAGGGGAAACCTATCGCGTGGCAAGGCTTCGACAGTAACTCCGGGCAGAGTCCCCGCTTGGTGGGAGGCCGTCAGGAGATAGACCGTGCAACCTCTCAGTGCCAGTGCCTGACACTCCGAGGCGACGCTGACGCCGATCCCCGACCGCGAGACTGGTGGCAGGTCAGACGCAAATACCGCAATACGCAGGCCTGCGGCAAACACAGAGGAGACATGCTGCAGGGGACGGCTCAATAGGGGCTGCAGTGGTTGCATAGGATCGCGATGCATCTGTGCTGAGATAGTAGAAGAGATAGTAGAAGTGGACCTCGACCATGTCAAGGAACGGGGCGTTCGCATAATGCGGACTCTCCCATGTAGCTTAAACAGAATGTAAACTCACTGCTGTACGCGGAGCACCTCACCATGCGCAGTGAAGAAATTGAGCAACAGGTCCTTGTCGAAGACAACCTCCCCCGGCTTGCTCCCAAGCCCTGGTATGAGGCGGAGGGTGACATCACCGAGCAGCCTTGGCTCGCGAGTGCCACGGATCTGCTGATCGCCTGGCACCCCGAAGCCGCAACCCTTGGCGCCCCTCAGCCCGACGCCTGGGCTCGCTACTTCCAGGACGCCCTTCGCCAGCCGGCGGCGACGGCCGAGTCCACGCCTTTGGCGAAGGAGCCATGGGATACCGCTGCCGCGTCGGTTGCCGTCGACACGCTCTATCGGTTTCTGCGCGCTCTTCAATCCATGGATGTCGATCTGGCCATGGAGTGTGTCTCCGCGAACTATCACACCATGCACAGGGATCTCGATATGGATCGCGACGCGCTGCGCCTTCGCCTCGATGCCATGATCGACTCCTGGCGTGGCCCTGAACTCCGTATCACGCTCGCGGAGATACCTGATCCCATCTTCCACCTTGCAGGCATACTCATTCGTGTCACGTTGCAGGTAGACCACCGCGACAAGGCCAGCGGGTCCCTGCTCACCAGTCTCTTGAGCTATGTCGTCTGGTTCACGGAAGACCGCGCCAACCTCTGGCTGATTCGCTCGCTCTCCGTGGTGGACTAGATGATCGCATCCAGCTCGTCGGGTTCTACCTCGCTGCTTCCCATCCTGTTGCTCAAAAACTACTTGCACTTTCTCTCGCGCCGCCCCATCAGCGGAAGCAACCTTCACTTCAAGGCTGGCCGCATCGCCAGTTTACAGACACTCGCCCCGCTTCTTGCTTTCAACCCCGGTGACGATCTGGAGCAATGCGTCGCCATGCTCCGTACTCTCACCACCACCAACCTGGCACGCTTTGCGCCGCAGATTCTCCGTCTCCTGCAGCGGTACAAGGAGCCCTCGCTTCCTCGCCACATCGTCAGTTCCATGGCTCAACCGCCTGCCTGCTTCTTTGCCGGCGTCAAGCGCGCTCTGCTGATCCTGGGTCAGGGGATCGGCATCGGCGACGAGATCATCACCTTTCCCCTTGCCACCACGCTTCGCAGCCGCATGTCAGCCGATGCAACGCTCACCGTTCTTTCCAGCTATCGCGACCTATGGCGTGATGTCCAGGGAGTCGACTCGCAGGGCCTCTATGATGGGCTCGGGGAGGTGGTCGAAGCGGTCCGCCAAGGCGGTTATGATCTCGTCGTCATGGTGGATTTCGAGCGCCCCGGGTTGCTGAGCACCCTGTGTGCGGAGCCGGCCGTCACGCGCTACATTGAACTCGCCATGGGGCTCCGTGAGCTATCTGTTCTGGACAAGCCGGAAGGCCGTGTATGGAAACTCGAACACCCCGACCCGTACGACGCGAACTTTTATCATCATATGGAGCGCATGAGGCTCTGGCTTGGCGATCAGCAGCAGCCTGCGAAGCTGTTCCCACGCACGTTCGCAAGCCAAGGCGCGCGCGAGGTCGTGGTATACGCCAGCCCCTTTACCTCAAAGGAGGACCCCTCTCAACAATTCTGGTTGGAACTGTTGCTCTCGATGCTACAGAAAGAGCTCTCCGCCGGACTCACTGTCTCCGTCCACGTTGATTCCGGTGCCAACTATGCCACACGCGCCTTCGCGCTGGAGCTTGCCAGGTCGATCGACAACTCAGGCCGGCCCGGCATCAGCGCACAAGCCGCCTCGACCATCGGCCTTGCGGGCAGCCTGCTCAGCCTGGCCGATGCCATGCAGCGAATCGCGAATGCCGACATCGTCGTCACCTCGGACTCCTTTCCTGCACACGCCGGCCAACTTTACGGCAAGCTCACGCTTGTCCTGGCGCGGGACGGTGTCGAAAACTGGAGGGCTCCGGCGCCTGGCAACTTCTACCTGAGGGCCGGCGCACCCATCGCGGAGCTCGTCGCACAGGCTCGTGTCCTGCTGGGCGACCTCGCGCATCTCCATCCCGTCGAAGGCGGCATTGCAGACAGCCCTGCTCTTAGCGCGCTCCGCTCCTCAGCCCGGTCGCTGCATCGCACGTTGCACCAGAACGGCGCGCAGCCGGATGACGAAGTACTTCGCCTTCAGTGGACCGCTGCGCATCAGGCAACTCTCGCTGTGCTTGCCGAGTCAGCGACATGGCCCTCCGGCTACTCCATCCTGCTTGCCGACAACGAATACCACGACCTGCTGCCACCGCATCCGCCCGCCGATACGGCCTCTTCCGCATCCCTGTTGCATATGCGTTGCCGCGTCGCGGAATGGTGCAACAGTAACCTGCTCAAGTACGCTCTGTGGCCCGGGTTAGAAGGAGCATCCGCATGACCCTGCCCGTTCCGTTTGCGCCCCCTGATCTCCGCCATTCTGCACGCGAGTTTGTTGCTCCCGCCTTGCGATGGCTCTACAGCCAACAGCTTCCCACCGGCGAGCTTTCGACGTACAGAGCTATGCGTGGAAGCCGTCGCTGCTGGCCCACTCCCTTGTACTCGCTGCTCAGTATGGATCTGTTGACCTGTGCCGATCCCCAGACAAGCAGGTTCTCGCGGCGTCTCTATGAGGCGATTCCCGGCGTCGATCGCAGACAGCTAACCGCCGCTGCGGTGACACTCCGGTGGCGTCTGCGCGGCTACATCGCCTCCCAGCAGGAGAGTAATGGATTGTGGCGCCTCCATGGGAGGGACGGAAACAGTCCCGTCGATATTGCGACGACGGCTTTCGCCCTGGCTACTTTCTTCGATGACCGTGGCGCCGATACCACCTCCATCCGCACAATCGCTGCCGATCTAGGTAACGATTGTGACGGCAGTCTTTTCGAGCAAGCCGCACTCTGTTACCTGTCTGCATGTACCGGCAACGATATCCTCGGCCAGGTGCCATGCCTTCTCGCGCAAAGCAACGAGCAGGGAGTCGCGCGGATCGCATCGTGCTGGATCTTTGCTCGCTGTTATGTCGAGATCCACAGCCTCTCGTCTGTGCCGGTCCACGAAGCGCTCCTCGCAGAGATCCTCGGCGCGCTCGCCGGGGCATCGTTGAACAACCCGCTGTCGCAAACTCTCGCGGTGCAGACGCTGCTTATCCTGCAACACCGGGGCGACGAATTGCTCGAACTGCTCTCTCTGCTGCTTCTGGACCCTACGCCGCCGTGGCAATGGCAGCCTGTGCCGCTGCTGGGTGATACCTTCTGTCCCGCGTTCACACTTGCGCTTTTGGTCAACGCCGTCGGCCAGTCTCTCGAAAGAGGGATACTCCCATGTTGACGTTGGAGCAACAACAAGCCATCGAAGCGTTGCGGACCGAATCCATCCTTGCCGCGAAGACCTGGGACCACAACCATTCCGTCGAAATGGAGGTGTGGTCAACGCTCGTCCAGGACTCGTTCCATCGCGCGATTGAACGTTTCCAGGGCAACACGGCGCACACCTCGTCCGGGAACGCGCTTTGCGTCCACCTGGCAGCGCTCACCGCGGATTACGTCGAGTGGATGCAGTGGGCCCTCAGCGACATCGCCATCTTCGCCGTCGCCATTCGTGCGGAGTCGCAGTCCGTTACAGAGCACATCGGCCCCTGCGCCCTCGTCTACTTTGCAGGCCGTATCCTCGATGACTTCCTCGATCGCCACCATCTCTACCGTGGGCGCCGCGTCACGCTGCTCGGCTCGCTTGCCGAGCAGCGAGGCTCAGGAGCCGAAAGCGACGCCCTCACCGTCCTCCTCGCCCTGCTCCTCACCATGGAAGGCCTCGAGCAACTGCCGCCCGGCTCCGGCAATGTGCAGCGTCAGGTCATCACCTCGCTCCGACGTCTGCTTACCGGCATTCTCATGGACCGCAGCGCGCCGCAATTGTGGTCTCCGGAGTTCTACGAAAGCCTCATCGAGCTCAAGAACGTAGATTACTGGCGCATCCTCTACGACGCCCTCGATCCGACCCGGTCCTCACCGCTCTACCCGTTTCTGTGCGACTTCTACGCTCTGGCGCAGAAGCTGAATGACCTCGAAGATGTCGCTCGCGATGAAGCCCAGGGTCGTCCGAATCTTGTCTCGGTTTCTCGGCACGCCGGCACCTCTTCGGTGCAGCCCGGCGAACGAACTCTTCCCGCGGTCACAGCGTCTGTCACCTCTCATCTTCTTCGCCTCTATGCGCATACGCACGAACTGCCGCCAGCAGAGAAGCTCGCTGCACTCAAGCTCCTCGGGCAATCTCGCACACAGATGGAAAAGCTGGGTGTCTTTGGCTCTGCCGAACCTGACCATCTCCGCATCGGCATTCATCGCGGAGGCCTTGCGTGGCACGCCACCGTAGATGAATTTCTCCAGCGCTACGGCGTCGACGCGGTCGAATCCTCCGTCTGCCCGGTCTGCCATGCCGATGTGTTCACCGCCATCTTTCGCAAACACGGCTTCCAGTACAACCGGTGTTCCGTCTGCACCCACATCTACGTCAGCCCGCGCCTCCGCGATCCCATTCTGCAGCAGATGCTTGCCGAAGATTCCAGCCAGGCTGCCGACCCGTTCCTTGAATCGCAGACCATCTACGCCGACCACATCTGCCGTCTCCTGAGCGCCAGCGGCATCGGTAGAAGGCTGCTCGACATCGGCCACGGCAGCGGTCACCTTATGCTCGCCGCCCGCGCTTATGGTTTCCATGTCCACGGTATCGACCGTGACGAACGCAACTGTGCACCGCTCCGCGCGGTCTTTGGAGACCATGTGCAACAACGCCAGCTCCCGGTGGACGCCCTGCCCTGGGGCAGCTTCGATCAGGTGGTGATGAGCCATGTGCTGGAGCATCTCGCCGAACCGGCGCGCTCCATGCCCGCCGTCGTCCAGGCTCTCCAGCCCGGAGCGTTTCTCTACATCGCGGTACCGGACAGCGAGGCTCTTCAGTTCAAGCTCTTCGGGCGTCTCTGGGACGCGGTCCATCCCATCATGCACCCGCAGTTCTTCAACGAGCGCTCGCTGCGCCACCTCGTCGAAGCCAATGGTCTGGAGTTCGTCGCGCGCGTTCCGTCGCCGCCGCTGGCTGGCCCCAGTGTGCAACGCTGGATGAGGATGTTTCGTTCTCTTGGAGGGGACGAGTCTGGCGAACTCGCCGTACTCGCTCGCCGCAAGATGGAGAGCGGCCTTAGTCCGGCTCCATAAAGTCGCGGTCCACCGCGTGCGTAGCGATCTCTTCCAGCGCCGTCCTGTACGCCGAAACTGGAAACTCCGACAGGAAGTCCACCGCCTCCAACGCATACTCCCGCGCCTTCGAATAGGCCTTCATCGTTCCCGCGGAGATCCCCACACTCTCCACTGCCATGGCGAGATCCTCCGCGGTATGCGGTTCCTTGCGCAGGATCCTCCGCAGGATGTGATCTTCTTCAAACTCCTCCAGCGCATACAGGATCGGCAGCGACAGTCGTCCTTGCTCAATATCGATCCCGGGCGACTTGCCGGCGAGATGCTCGGGCCGAACGAGATCGAAGATGTCGTCCATGATCTGGAAGGCGGTCCCGAATCGTCTCCCATAACGGCTCAAGTAGAACGCCTGCCGTTTTGTTCCGCCAGCCAGCATGCAGCCGGACTCGCATGCCAGGGCGAACAGGGTCGCGGTCTTGCGGTCGATCGTCCGGAAGTAACGTTGCCGCAACAGCACAGGGTCGCTGTGCGGGTCGGTCATGATCTCATCCAGTTCGCCCCGGCAGATATCGAATCCCACATCGAGGACCATCTTGATCAGGTACATGTCTTCCTGCGTGTCGATCCCATCCACAAAGCAGCGTATCGCCTGGATGAATTGCATATCCCCAAGCAGCACGGCCATCTCCGTGCCCCGTTCGGAGTAGACGGTCTGCAATCCGCGCCGTGTCGGCGCTACATCCACGATGTCGTCGTGAATCAAGGTCGCAACGTGCAGCATCTCCAGCGAGACCGCGGCCTTGATTACTTTCTCTGGCAGCTCCGCCACTCCGTCCGGCAATACCATCCGAGCCGCCAGCATCAACAGGATGGGCCTCAGCTTTTTGCCACGGCGATACGTCTCGTACTCTGTCTCCGTCAGGTAATCGGCCTGTGGCTTCAGGGTCTCCTCAAGCGTGGCCTGGAAACGTACAACATCGTCGTGGATCAGATCTCTGGCACGACTTACAGGATCTTTCAAAAATCACCTTCTCCGCCAGGTGGAATAAGAGCAAAGAGTTGCGGCGGGACGAGCCTTAGTCTGGCGTCCCGGTCCGCGTAAGTCAACCCGTCCAGCGGTAAAACAGGTTTCTTGGAAAAATTACAAGAAGAAAGACAACTCTTTGGGAGCTACGTGCTATAGTTTGCACTGTCTTAGCACTATCATTTCTCCCGTCTTGCAGAGTTTACCTCGCGATCCATCCAAGCCGCGCAACAACAAAGTGGCTGCATTGATCCACAGCGCAGAGTATCGAGCGACCATCGGAGCGTCCATCGACTCTCCGCTCAAGGAGTGATATGCCTGAAGATACCGGTTCTGCCGTTGTTTCGTCCTGGAATGCGCTTTGGCAGCGCTACGGAACCTATGAGCTGATCCCCACCCTGAAGGGCCGTCACCGCATCGGCCTCACATGGTTCCGGCCAATCGGTGAAATCCCCCTTGCCGACACAGGGCCCGTGGTCGTATTGAACAGCGAGACATGGGGCGTCGTCAGTCTTGACCTCAAAGCCGCCTCGGTCTCGCAGCTCGAGACCATTCATCCCGTCAACTTCAACTATGACGCGGCTACCGGCGAGATCACTGCAACCGTCAAGTTTCACGAGCTCAAGTACGCCGGCAGCTATGTGGCGCGTCGTTCGCGCGCTACCGCCTCCGCCCTCAGGATTGCGAGCAAGCAGATGAGCGGGAGCGGCAGCAACCTCGCCGCCGCCGCCGACCCCACCGATTCCATTACGCTTGCCAAAAGCTATCAGGACCAGCTGGCCACACAGACCGGACCGAACGGCAGTACGATGCTCAACGCCTACTATCGCTATAACAACGCGTACAGCACGGCGTTCGACAACAGTAAGTTCTCCAGCAAGTGGGCTAACTATCCCACCGATGGCCAAAACACGTCCTTCTATGCGCAGCAGACCCACACCGCGGCTTTGCCAGGTAATACCAGCAGCGTTCCGGTAAACGGTCAGGGAGGCGACTCTGCCTACAACCGTCACGCGCTCACGATGCAGCTCTTTTTGGTTGCGGCAGTCTCCGATGTGGATGCCGCAACCGCCGCAACGCAGTTTGATAACACCACTAAACAGCCCGCGCAGCAGTCCCAGACCGTCGACAGCGTGCTCAACATCGTCAAAACCACCCCTCCCTCTCAGGTGGGGAAATTGACTGCGGCGCAGACTGCTGAACCTCTGTGGCGTTTGAAGCTTCGCACCGAACTCGAAGATCACTGCGATGAGATTCGCAAGGCGAAGGACGATCAGTTGCGCGGCATCACTCTTCGCGAGGAGACCGGGGCACCGATCGAGGGGCAGTTCAACTCTTACTTTTCTCTCCCGACGCTCATCCTTCGCGGCAAGGTTACGCCATCCCCGGATGGTGGCGCGCCCAGTGTGGCGTTTACCTCGGCAGAGGCGACTTACCCTGAAGTCTCCGTGCGCCTCGGGGTCTTTCCTGGCAAGCTGCATCCGGAACTGGCGACTGCGGTCGACAAGGCGCGCTTCCTCAAGTCCTTCCTCGGCAAGCGCGTTGCTTCGGCGCTCCAGTCTTCCGGGCTGCTCATGCAGATGAGCAGGCTTATGAACTTGGCCCTTGTTGAACAGTCCGGTAATCCGAAGATTTAGACCCTACACCGTTATTCCAGAGCTTTGCAGGAGGCGACTTCGATGAGTCAGGATGTCCTCGCAACAGTCAAGAAGTACCTGGCCGAGGGTGGTAAATCCATCTCGATCACGCCCGATATCGCCACCGCCTTCGGTCCAGCCATCGGCAATGCCGTCGCGCAGATCTTCAGCGGCGGTATCGATGTCAACGGCGCCAACTTCAGCCTCACCGGCGACTCCGCCGTGGCTACCATCTCTGGCGAGGGTTCCAAAGCCCCGCTGGTGCAGTCGATCAAGGTTGTGGCTGTCTTCACTGCGACCAGCGACGATGTCACCCTGAACTTTACCGGCACCCTGCAGTCGACAGTCCTGTTGTCCGATGCGTGGCCCTCCGAGCTGAACTTCTTTCCCTTCAACCAGCTCGCTCTGACCGGCGGCAACCTCAAGCTCGATGTCGATCCCAAGGCGACCACGCTCGACCTTGTGATCACCCCGACAGTCAGCTTTGAAGGACAGCCCCTCGGCACGGGTTTGCTCGAGGTCAGTTACGACGGCAAGACCCTCGGCTATGTAGGCGGCTTCATGGCGACCGGTTCCTGGACCCCGTTCAAGGACTTCCCGGTACTGAGCAGCCTCACGATATCGGGAGAGTTTGGCGCCTTCTTTGCCACCATCGACGCCTCCGATCTCAGCGCCTTCTCCGGCTTCCCATTCCCGCCCACGTCCATCGGAGCCGGCCTTACGGTCATCGGTCTCCTTGAACTCGATGGAGGTCTCTCCGCCATCAAAAACTTCCTGCCGGATGCCACCAAGCTGGAGCTGACGGCCATCATCCCCCAGGACGGCGGTACCTCCAAGGCAAGCATCGTCGCCGACATCTCGCAACCGGCAACGAACAATGCGTTCGTGCTCAGCGACTTCAATCTCGCCTGGAAGTCCACCTCGGCGACCTCCGGCTCCATTGCTCTCACCGTCGCGGCGACCGTCAATATATCGAGGTCTGAGAGTTTGATCATCGCCGGCGCAGGTATCTTCAACTACGGTACAACTCCGAGCCTTGAGCTCAGTCTGCAACTCACGGCGAAAGGCGGCTGGCTGCACCCCTTCGGGATACCCAATCTAACGATTCTCACCGTGGCCTTCGCCATCACGCTGGCTGAGGATGACGGACTCACCATCCTCATGGCCGGCACTATCGAGATTGGCACCGGACAGCCGCAACCCGTCCTTCTTACCGCGGGTGCCGGCTTTGCCGACTTCGAGGTCCCCGACTTTATTGCCGCGGAACTTTCCGCGGAGCATAAGGACGCGGTCGTTACCCTTGGCCAACTCATCACGGACTTCCTCCCTGTCCTGGACTTCAACAAATTCCCACTCCTGAGTGACATCACCTTCACGGACCTCCAGTTCTGGGCCGTCGCCAATCAGGTCACCATCCTTGGCAAGACCTATAATCCCGGCATCGGCGCCTCGGGAGAGATTGCGTTCTTCGGCTACACGCTGGACTTCGGCTTCAACCTCATCACCACGCCTTCTACCGCCGTTCAGGCCAAGGGCGTCCTCAGCTACAAAGGCGGCCCCATCGTCATTACCGGTGGCGGCATCACCTGGCTTACCATCTCCAGCGCTGACGGAAAGTCCGGCGCCGCAGCCTGCATCGACACCACGGGTGGCGACTACTGCTCCGGCATCGCCGGCGTCCCGAACGCCTACTTCGCCATCAACGCGCGAGTTGAGCTCCTCGGCCTCGTCGGGGTCTCCGTCGTCGCCCTCGCCACCAAAGACGTCTTCGAGCTCGATATGGACCTGGCGGCAGGCGGCATCTTCTCTGAGAAGCTGCATGTCCTCTTCAAACCGAGTACGAACGACTTCGCGGCCTCTATTGATACCGACTTCTCTCCGCCGGACATCAAGCTCGGGCCGTGGGGCATCATCCCGGAGTTCACGATTCCCACGCCCAAGATGTCCATCTGCCTCGGGCTGGGCACCGTCATCCCTTCGGCGCCCATCTGTCAGGACCTGTACATGCCGGGTTCGGCGCCGTACTTCCACTTCGACCTGCACTTCAGCTTCGTCGGCATCAGCTTCGACATCGCCGTCTCGCTCGACATCAATGAGGTGACGAATGCGCTGAACGACTTTGGCTCGTTCATCGTCAAGTGGCTCGCCGGTAACGCAAAGCTGGTCCTTGACTTCATCCTGGAGAGTGCCGAACTGCTCACAAAGCTCCTTCTGCAAATCCTCACCGATATCGCCGACCTAGTCGCTTATGTTGCCGGGCTCGTCGCCAAGCAGCTTGGTATTCTTTTTGAAGATGCCTACAAGCTGGCCGGCGAGATATGGGATGCTCTCCAAGAGGCTTGCGCCGTCGTTACTGGCAACGACGCCATGGGCTCGAGCCAGATGCTCGTGGCGAATACCTCGGGTGGCGTCACTGCGATGACCGTTTCCTCCGGCATCATGCCTGCCGTCCGCACCGTCCCCGCCGTGCTCTCCGATCTCATGGGTACTCCCCAGGGAGATGCACTGCTCTTCCACTATTACTCACACCGTGAGGAGGCGGAGCAGATCCTTCGCCGCAACCAGAATGTCCGTCATGCCTCCGATGAGATCATGCGCAAGCACCGCGAGACAAATGAGTTTGCCTCCGGCATCTACCTCCCCCTCGCCATCGATCTGATCCGGAACACCGCGACCGTTGCCAGCCCAGACTTCCAGGCCTCCGCCGAGGCGGTCATTGACGGGCTGGAGCCCTATCGCGAGAAGACCTACGATGAGCTTCTTGTGCTCATCCATGCTGAGTAGCGACTTCAATCTGGCGGTGGACCATATCCACCTGAAAGCAGGAGTGAATGCCTGATCCGTTAGCACCCATCATCCAGAAGATGCTCAACCAGGTCATGGGCATGATCAATAACCCAAGCCCCTCGAACTCTTATTACTTCCCTACATGGATCAAGGCCAACGGCTATGATCCCTACGGGAAGGACAAGGTCCTGCAGTGGAGCCTCTCCATCACCGACCCCACCATCGTCAGCCAGGCCAACGCTATCTGCCCTACCATCGACATTCAGGACTCGCCCTGCCCGGATACTCAGTCCTTCATCGGAGTCCCGCAGAAGTACCCCAGCGTCACGCTGGGCGGACCTAACCCCGGCCAACTGGTCGTCAGTGGCGCGCAGAATGCCTTCATGAAGTCCATGACCTGCGACCCCAACAGTCCTCTCCAGCTTCAAGCCGTCATGCTTCTCTCCACGCTGCCCAACTTTGCCAAAAACGTTGTAATCAATGGCGACTTCAGGTTTACCCAGTACTGCTGCTGCAGCGCCGATGGAAACGTCTGCAAGGGCCCGCCTGTGCCTGAGGTCGGTACTGGCACCTTCAGCGCCACTTGCAACTCCACACCCACCATCACTCTCTTCTTCGACATCACGAAGCTCAGTCCCGGCGTGCTCAATATCGCCGTCAACAAGATTAACTTCGTCCCTAGCGCCGACTGGCCGGGGAGTGCCGATATCACTGTCAAGATCGATATCAAGAGTATCCCTAAGACCAGCAAGAAAGATGCCTACAATAACCTGGCGATGGCCGCCTTCAACAGCGCCGACGGTCTCAAACAACTGGTCCAGCAGATCAACGCCGTCATGAATGATCCCAGCCAGTTGGCATTTATGGGTGCGGCTCTCACCAATGTGATTGATGGCTACCTCAAATCCAGCCACCAATACCCATTTGACGGTTCGTACCTGGCTCTCTTTTAGCGCGAGTGTTACTCCAGAACCATTCAGGCAGTCAGCAGCGCGATAAGCCTGTCATTCTCGTTGTAGGTCACTGTGGCATTCCTACAGGCTTCAGCCGCGTCCTGCGTCAGATCATCCTGACACTGTCCGCCGCCGACTTCAGCCTTCATCATCTCGCCATCAATCTCCCGCAAGGGGAGCCGACACCGGACTGGCCTTGTCCGGTTCTTCACAACCACGACCCGCGGGACCTCCATAGCCCGGATGTCTTGCTCCGCGTCCTCGATTCGTTGCGCCCCGATGTCGCTCTCATCCTCGATGAACCCTGGGCGTGCGCTCGCTTCATGCCGGCCTTTGCACACCATCAGCGGGTGCGTGTGGTCTTGTATCTGGCTATTCACGGTCGCGAATCACTGCCTCCGCCTATCGTGGCCGACCTCTCTACTGCGCATCATCTGGTCGCCTTCACACCCCAAGCTTGTGAGTTGTTACACCAGGCATTGCAGCCTCTCGCGGCCGGCCCGCGAGTCAGCGTCATCCCCCACGGAGTAGACACGCAGGCCTTTCGCCCGCTCCTCAAAACGTCCGATGGCCTGCCCTCCCACGCCCGGATCTCTCACGCGCGTCAGCGCCTCTTTCCCCACAACCCAGAGCTCAACGATGGATTTATCGTGCTCAATGCTAACCGTAACCAGCCCTTCAAGGGCATCGATCGCTGCCTGGAAGGCTTCGCGCGATTTGCTCAGGGCAAGCCCGCGAATGTCAGGCTGTACCTGCACATGGGCTCTCGGCCCGCGCTTCCCGGCGAGGTTCCCTTCGTCGACCAGCTTGGCATTCGAGACCGCATCCTTCCCCGGCACCCGCCAACGGTTCATCCATCTGCCGGCGATACCTGGCTCAATCTGCTTTACAACGCCTGCGATGTCGGCATCAATACTTCGCAACGCGAGGGCTGGGGGCTCGTCAGCTTTGAGCACGCCGCCACAGGGGCAGCGCAGATCGTTCCCAATCACTCCAGTACGGCAGAGCTTTGGCCCGGCCGCGCTCTGCTTCTCGACACCGAAGTGCCGGACAAAGCACCCGGCCCGCTCTTCGGTGGCGGCAACGTGCAGGTAGGGGCTATCAGCGAAGCCATCGAGACGCTCTATACAAATACTACTTTGCGCGAAACGCTGTCGACGGCGGCCTATCGCTTCGCCACCGACGAACGCTTTCAATGGTCCCGTATCGGTCACATGTGGAGCAATCTTCTACACGCGCTGCTCGCATCCTAGTCGAACGTCAGTTCGATCATGGCATTTTGCGAAAAATGCGGCTGCGAGTAGGAGATAGAGATCGTTCGCCCGCCCTCTCGATCGAACTGCGGGTGTTGAAACCCCAGCGAGACGATCTTCGCCTCTTCGCGGTGCGGCACGATGCCCGCGCGCAGAGCATCGCTGTAAGGCCCCCACGGCTGTGGCGCTGTACGCAGGCATAGTTGCTTTGTGTGGCCCTCAACATAGGTCATCACATAGCATCCAAGATGCTCGTTGAACGCTACGGAGAACTCCGAACTGCATTGAGTCAGCGGTTTTGCTGATGTCATCGTCCGCGTCCATCCGGCCTCTCCCGTGTAAAAACAGTACTGCTTCGGTTCATCGATCGCATCCATGGGTACGCGCGCAAGGAAGGCCTCATACTCCAGCCCCGCCGGCCGGCTGCAAAACACCAATAGCCAACCGTCCTTCTCCATCAACTGCACTCCGCAATGCGTATCGGCCGGCAGTACGGGCCACGGTCGCCAATCGCCCTCCCGTGTCCAGCGCGAACAGGTTCCGGTCTGAAGATTCAGCCTGGCGATCCCGTTGCCCACTTCGATGAACCCCCATGTCCCGGCCGCAGCCTGCTGGATTCCCAGATAGAAGAAGACCACCTCCTCGCTCACCTGAATTCCATGCTCTGGCCAGAACCGCACTGCCAGTGCGCTCTCCGCGCCGTTACCTGTCAGGATCTCGCGTGGCTCATCCCTGCTGTCAGAGAAGTAGCTGAGTCCCGCCATTGCAGCGTTCAGCGACCCTGCGCCACGCTCGCTGAACGCTGCGCTGTTGGCCAGAAACCGTCCGCTGTTCCGCATGACGGGCGAGGGAAGGGGCGCCAGCAACGTATCGGAGAAGAGAAACAGCGACCGCCCATCTTTCAGCGCTACGCTCTGCCCGCCGTCCTGTCCCATCAGTTGCCACCGGCGCCCTTGACCAGCGGTGGCATATCCGAGACTTCGTACTGATCGAATCGTTGCCGCAGGCTCCAGCAATAGAACTCCTCTTCACTCGTTCGCGAACTTCCCAGGTTACGGCTTCCTTTGTCTCTATCCTTGGGCTGCTGCGTAGTTTACCCTAGGGGTCATCATGCGCTGGCTGCTCTTGAAAGAAGTTCTGGAGTTGAATCCCGGCAGGAACGCCGTCGCTCTTGCTTCCACTGATTTTCCGGACACGCTCTTTGCCGATCACTTTCCCGGCATCCCGGTCACGCCCGGCGTGCTTCTCATCGAGATGGCCGCGCAACTCTCCGGCCGCCTCGTGGCCGTCACCGCCTCGCAGCGAGACAACACTCTGCGGCTTCCCTTTCTTTCGATGGTGCTGGAGGCCAAGCTGCGCAGATTTGTAGGCCCCAACCAGCTGCTTCGCATCGAAGCTGAGATTGAGGAACTGGAGACGCTCTCCGCAGTCTGCCGCGCGCGCGTCCTCTGTGATCGGGACCGCGTCGCCTCCATGCGTCTCATGCTCGCCTTTCTGCCGGAAGAGGAGACTAAGCTCCATGACCGCGCTTTGCTGGAGGCCCGTGAACGCTCCGAGTTCCAGCGCCTCGGACTGATCGGCTTTCCACCGGGAGACGTTCGTGTGGCCAGCCGGTAAGCCGTCTCCCAAAGTCTGCATCATCGGCGCCGGTCCCTCGGGCCTGGCGACAGCCCATCGCCTGCTTGAAGCAGGCATCCGCGATCTCTTGATCGTGGAACGTCAAAGCGATGTCGGCGGTAACTGGACGTGGGGCGACCGCGCAGCGCACAGCAGCCTCTATGAGACCGTACGCTCCATCAGTTCACGCGACATGACCGCCTTTCAGGGCATCCCGTTCTCCTCCGCAGTCGACATTTATCCCACGCGAACCGATCTGCTGCATTACCTGCAACGCATGGCCACGCACTTTGACCTGCGCCGCCACATCCGCTTCAACACGCAGGTGGTTTCGGTCACTCCGTCGACCACGGCTGGCTGGTCGGTAATCACGGAGGGCCGATCACCAGAGAATTTCGACGCCGTCTGCGTCTGCAGCGGCCATCACTGGAATCCCGCTTACCCCGATCTGCCCGGGAATTTTTCAGGCCGCATCGTCCACGCCCATGACTACCGGAACTCCTCGCGCTTTGCGGAGGAAGACGTGCTCGTCATCGGCTGCGGCAACTCTGGTGCCGATATCGCCGTCGATCTCGCCCGCCGCGGTTGCAAGGTAAGCCTCAGCATTCGACGCGGCTATCACATCGTCCCTCGCTTCCTCTTCGGCATCGCCTCCGATGTGCTCTACTCGCGGTTGCGGCGCTTCGTTCCCTTGCCGCTTCTGCGACCCGTCGCGCAGTTGCTCCTCACCGCGCATCGCCGTTATCAAATCGGTGGCGCGCTGCCCACGCCCGATCACGGTCTCTTTGCCACGCATCCGCTCGTCAACTCTGAGTTGATTCCATGTATCCGTTCCGGAGGCATCCGAGTCGTCGGCTCCATCGCCGATATTCACGGCCAGCAGGTACGCTTTAGCTCATTCGGCCCTCGGTCCGGCTCCAATGGCGCGGCTACGCTCCACTTCGATACCATCATCGCGTGTACCGGCTACAAAGTGGCCTTCCCCTTTCTGGCCTCATCCATTACCGGCACCACCACGGAGCAGTTGCTGGCTCGCCTGCAACTGCGGCTGGTGCACAAGGATCAACCGGGCCTCTACTTTGTAGGACTTCTTCAGCCCTCCGGTTCTCTCTGGCCCGTTGCCGATGCGCAGGCAAAGTTTATCGCGGCACATCTGGCGGGAGCAGTGCAGCCTCCCTCCGTGGAGCCGCCAGCAACCCGTACCACCGATCGTTACGTCCCATCTGCGCGACATCTGCTCGAAGTCGACGGAGAAGATTACGAGCGCACTCTCCTCGCTCTTGCCTCCGCGCACCACTCCCACGGAACTGGGCAGGCGCAATGAAGCCTCTCCGTATTCTTATCACCGGCTCATCCGGCTACCTCGGCCGCGCCATCGTTCAAACGCTGCTGCGCCAGACTGAGGTTGAACTTATTGTAGGCGTCGATCTCCGCTCCTCTCCGGCGTTGTTGAAGCTTCGCGATCCCCGTTTGCTTCTCGTCACCGCAGACATTGCCGATCCTCTCGACGATCTCCTCCGCGAACACAGCATCGACACCGTCATCCACGCAGCCTTCATCCTTCGCCCCTCCCACGACCTGCTCCGCATGAGACGCACGAATATAGAGGGCACGCGCAGTCTCCTTCGCGCCTGTGCTGCCTGCAGCGTCGGCCATCTGCTGTACCTTAGCTCTGCTTCGGTCTACGGCTTTGTCCCGCAACAGACAGCGCTGCTCACCGAGGCGGACTCGCTCAACCCGCATCCCGGCTTTCCCTACGCCGAACACAAAGCCGAGGCCGACCGCCTCGTGCACGACGCTCGCTCGCTGGGCTCCATTCCTGCGGTCGCTGTCCTTCGCCCGTCCTTCATCATCGGCGGCGACAACGACAATCCGCTCTACGAGCACCTCGCCCGCCGCCTGGTCTTTCTTCCCAGACCCATGTCGTCGCTCCAACTCACACACATCGACGACCTCTGCTCCGCGGTAATTTTGCTACTGAATCACCGTGCCAACGGCACCTACAACCTCGGTGCGCCCGGCGCGCTTACCCCCTTGCAGATGGTGGAGCGCCTGCACGGCAGGGTGATCCTTCTTCCCCAGGCACTACTTCACGCCTGCAATCAGGTCGCCTGGAACCTTCGTGCCCGCTGGATTACCAACGCGCCGTCGAATGCGCTCAGCTCTCTTGAAGGCTACTGGCTCATCAGCAGCGACAAGATCAGGGCTGAACTTGGTTTCCAGTTCACCCGCGACAG
Source organism: Acidobacteriales bacterium 59-55 (assembly GCA_001897435.1). Classification (GTDB taxonomy): domain Bacteria; phylum Acidobacteriota; class Terriglobia; order Terriglobales; family Acidobacteriaceae; genus Edaphobacter. The sequence goes on from MKSV01000004.1 coordinate 311,159, forward strand.
CCACCAGGCCTTCGATTCCCTCGTGCAGCAGCATGCACGTCTCCGATATGAGCGCAGGTTTGCAGGCCAGTAGAGAACGTTTCATAGAACCGAAGATAAAGCGCATTCAAGCTCGCAGTAGTCAGATTGCTACTGCCAAATGTCACTTTGAGAAACCCCTATTGCTCCGGGTGAAGTTGAGCTTTGAGAAACTGAAGATAGATATCCCAGTCCGTGGGCACCATGCCGTGACCGCCCTCGTGCATGTAGTAGTTCAGGCCATTGCTAAAGAGTGGCGTTTTGGCAGCGGGCCATACATCGGTACCGAGATCCTGTTTACCGAGCAGCTTATAGACCGGCCCCGCCGCGACGGCGGCTAGGAACTCGCCCTTCGGATCCGACCAGTTGTCGGTACTTCCCGTTTGCAGCAACAAGGGCCGCGGAGCGATGAGCGCAACCAGCATGTTCGCATCCATCGGAGCTTTGTCGGGGAAGCCTCCATACTTTGCGTAGTTCTCCGCAAACTGATACGGATACCGGGTCGGCGCGGTAAGGTGCGCAATGGTCTCGCCATAGTCGCGATGGCTGAGAGCCGCGCCGCCTTCTCCTGAACAGCTTGCAATAACCGCGGCAAAGCGCTGATCGTGCGCTCCTGCCCACATGACCGTCTTGCCAAGGCGGGAGACGCCATGGATGGCGACGCGTTTGGCGTCGACCGATTTATCGGTCTCAAAGTAATCTTCGACGCGACTCATGCCCCAGGCCCAGGCGGAGATTGAGCCCCAGTCATCAGCCGCGCGCTTGCTCTCACCCGGCTTCAGATATCGCGCACGAATGCCGTTCGAGAATCCGTCGAGATAGTCAGGATCGACGTCTCCGTAATAAAAGGTTGCTACACCGATTCCTGCGTCCAGAAGCGGCTCGACGTTCAGGCGTCCGAAGCCTCGACCGGCAGGAGGCGCAATCAGTGAATTGGTCTTTGGGCTCCAGACCTTCTGCGGCGTAATGCCCGGATCGTTAACCGCATTCTGTATCGCCCCGAAGTTGATGCTGAAGAACATCGGAACCGGCTTTTTCGCGTTCGACGGAATGTATTCGAGCAGATGGATGACCGGCCATGACGGATCCCTGGAGAGATGGATGTCGATCTGTTTGCGAATGGCCTTGCCATTCAGCGCGGGCGTTCCCTTGTCTACGACCTCGAAGCTCTCTCCCGCTGGCCGCCCTGGGGCAATGCCAAACTGCTGCGTCTCAAAGAGGCGAAGAATCTCGGGGCGCCTTTTTTGGTTCCACGTCTTCGCGTCGTGGACTTCCTTTCCATCATCGAGCCTCAACGCATCGGGAAGGGTATAGGTGCCTACCTTCGCCTCGTCGTAATTCACCGGAATGCCGGCAACGACGCTTGGGGCCGGTTTCGGAGCAGTCCGGGGAGGCTGGCCGTTCATCGTGAATGCGGTGAAGGCGATAACGCAGAGAGAGGAGGCGAGCTTCAATGTCATGGCGATGCACTCCGGGGGGCACCAGAAAGTTGAATTTATTTCTAAGGTGAAATTTCAGCCATGCGAACGTTAGATTTACGCACACGAGATTGTCAAGCGTCATTGGCCCCGCATGGGGTCTGCGCTCGGTTGATCTTCCGTTGTCAGAACGTCCAATAGAGCAAGAAATGACAGCGGCAGGCCGTCTCCATGAAGCTGGCGCTGGCCTACAATGGATGTTATGCCGTCCCTCATACCTCTGCTGACTCCTCGCGAAGCCGCAAACATGTTGGGCATCAGCTATGCCACCATCAAGCAGTGGATACTTAACGGCAAGCTCAAAACTGTACAGACCCCAGGCGGACACCATCGCATCTCCGAGTCCACGCTCAAGCCATTCCTCGCGAGCGACAAGCGCAAGCCCGTCGAGGATTCCCGGGAACGCTATCGTAAAGTCAGCGGACGTAATCAACTTGTAGGTCATGTGGTCAGCGTCAGCATCGATGGTCTTCTCGCCAAGGTTGTGGTGAGCATCGGTTCGCAAAGGGTCACAGCCATAATTACTGCCGACGCTGTTCGCGAGATGGGACTCAAGAAAGGCGATGCTGCTGCAGCTCTCGTTAAGGCAACTGAAGTGATGGTCGAGCGCCTCTAAAAAACAGATAAGCAAAATCGTTGACTATACGATTTGAATTGAGTATTGTCGTTATGTGCCCCCACGACTGCGGCACCCTCCGACCCTATTCATTAATAGATCACGTATGTGATTGTGCGTCTTCGCGCACTCAGGACCCCCTATGTCCAGAATATTCACTCTATGCGCAGTCGTATCTATATTTGCCATGTCGTCGTTGTCGCTTCATTCACAGATGGCGAGTGAACTCAAGGGACGCATTACCGATACCGCGGGAGCCGCCATTACCTCAGCTACGGTACGGGCTACCGAATCGGCTACTCATATCGCGCAGACCGGAACGACCTCGAGTGAGGGCTATTATGTCTTCGCTCATCTTGTTCCCGGAACCTATCAGATCGATGTCGATGCACCTGGATTCCGCCACACCACCCGCACCGGCATTACTCTCATGGTCGGTCAAACAGTCGCAGCGGATATCACGCTTCGCATCGGCGAACAGCAGCAAACCGTGACCGTCAGAGCCGATGCGCCGCTGTTGCAATCGCAGACCAGCAGCATTCAGACAAGCATCTCTGCCGCAACGGTTGCCGCTCTTCCGCTCAACACCCGCAACTTCGTGCAGCTTTCTACTCTGGCTCCCGGTGTTGCGCTTCCGCCGGGAACGTTGCTCCCGCGAATCAACGGCGGTCGTCCACGCACCAACGAATATCTTTTTGATGGAATTTCGGCTCTGCAGCCGGAGCCAGGTCAGGTCGCATTCTTTCCCATACTCGACGACATTCAGGAGTTCACCGTCGAGACCGATAATGTCTCCGCGGAGTTTGGCCGCTTCAACGGAGGAGTAGTCAACGTAGCCACACGTTACGGAACCAATCAGCTTCACGGCAGTCTCTTCGAGTACTTTCGTAATGAAGCTCTCAATGCGCGCAACTACTTTGCGAAGGATACTGAGCGACAGCCCGAGTATCGCCGCAACCTCTTCGGCGCGTCGCTTGGCGGCCCTATTCGTCATAGCCGTCTTTTCTTCTTTGGCGATTATCAGGGAGTCAAACAACGCATCGGCATTACTCGTATCTCGACTCTGCCTACATTGGCGATGCGCCAAGGGATCTTTACGGGAGTCTCCAATATCTACGATCCATCTACAACGACCGTTGTCGATGGAAAATACGTTCGTCAGCAATTTCCGAACAACGTCATCGACAAGCCGCTTGATCCTGCGGCACTGGAGCTTCTCAAGCGCATCCCTGCTCCAACCGATCTCAATGCGACGGCCAATAACTATACCCGCACCGGCAATGATGACGATCACCAGAATCAGTTCGATCTACGCATCGATGGCGCTCTTGGCGCTCATGATCGTGCCTTTGGCCGATACTCCTACTACAACGAAGTAGAGCAGCCTGTAACTCCATTGCCTGATGGAAGCGGCGCGATCAGCGGCTCCGTTCTTGGCACCGGCAATGTCTCCGGTCTATCGAATATTCTGGGACAGCAGGCCGTCTTCAATGAAACTCACACCTTTACCAGTGCCATTGTCAACGACCTGAGACTTGGATATACGCGACGCGGCAACACTATCAGTGGAGCGTCTCTCAATAACACAGCATCCGCCGCGCTCGGCATTCCGGGAATCCCGACGAATGCCGCCTTCAACGATGCTCTCCCTCTCTTCACCTTCACCGGCTTTCAGCAACTCGGCTCAAAGGCCAGCACGTTTTCGCAGTATCAGACCGCCGTGTGGCAGGTGACGAATACCATCCTCTTCACGCATGGCCGGCACGCGATCAAGGCTGGACTAGACCTTCGCTGGTACCAACTCAATGCAGTCTCGCCTCCAAGTCCCACCGGTAGCTTTGCCTTTACGACAACGGGCACGAACCAGCAGGGAATTACGAATACCGGCAATGCCTTTGCCAGCTTTTTGCTGGGTCAGGTCGATACCTTTCAGATAGACCTGCAGCGCAGCAAGATTCGTCCGCGCGATCACATCGAAGAATACTTCGTTCAGGATGATTGGCGTGTGCTGCCGCAACTCACTCTTAACATCGGTGCGCGGTGGACGCTGCATCTTCCTTCAACCGAGCGTGACAACCAGGGAGCCGTCTTCAATCTACAGACACAGCAACTGGACTACCTCGGCAAGGACGGTTATTCGCGTAGTGCTCGTGAGCTTCATTGGGACAATCTGGCTCCGCGTGTCGGTTTAGCCTATCTGTTTACGCCAAAGACGGTCGTTCGTTCTGGGTTCGGGATCGTCTTCATCGACCAGTCAGGCATTACGACTCCGTTCACGACTCCTCAATTTCCGTTCATTCAGAACGTTCAGCAAAAGACGCAGGATAGCGTCAATGAGGCATTCACTCTCTCCTCCGGTCCTACCGTCGCTCCCATTCCGCTGACCCCGGATGCCGGACTTGGTCAAAGCGTCTATACCGCCGACCGTACAGCCGGATCCGGTTATGTTCAGCAATGGAATCTTGCCGTGCAGCACGCCCTTACTAATAATCTGTCGTTTGAGATTGCCTATGTCGGCTCCCACATTGTTCACGTCGGCATTCCGGATTCCAACCTCAACCAGCTTACGGCGGATCAACTCGCCGCAGGGCTTACCGATCCAGCCTCACTTACCCGGCAGGTAGACAATCCCTTCTACGGCCAGATACCTGGTAGCAGCCCCATCGGCGGAAAGACCGTTGCGGCAGCACAACTGCTTAAGCCCTATCCGCGCTTCCAGAACGTCGCGACCTATCGCCATAACAGTGGGACCACGAACTACAACGCGCTTGAGGCAAAGGTGGAGCAGAGGCTCTCGCATGGGCTTGCTCTCACCTTTGCTTACACTCACTCCAAGCTCATCGACGATGCATCCTCCGTCTTCTCGTCGACCGTCCTGTCCTCGCCCAATTCGAGCAGCCTGGTAGCCGCCGATACCTTCCGGCCTTATCTGGAACGCGATTCTTCTTCGGGTGACATGCCCAATGTGACTGCTCTCAGTGCTACCTACGATCTACCCGTTGGACGTAATCATCGCTTTGCCTCCAGCGGCATTGGCAGTGCCGTCCTGGGCGGATGGAGGGTCAACGCGATCCTCTCTCTGCAATCCGGGATGCCCGTCACCGTAACTCAGGCGACGAACAACAACTCATTTGCGGGCTTTGCGCTTCAGCGCCCCAATCTCGTTGCAAAGCCATCGTTGCCCGCATCAGAGCGAACTCCTGCAAAGTACTTCAACACCAAGGCCTTCGCCACGGCGCCACAATTTACCTTGGGCAATGCCTCTCGCAATCCGGTGCGCGGCCCGGCTTACCGCGATCTCGATCTCTCGCTGGTCAAGCACACCAAGCTAGGAGAGGTTACCGATCTCGAACTTCGCGCGGAGCTCTTCAACATCACCAATACGCCAGCCTTTTCCAAGCCCAACGGCAGTTTTGGAACATCCGCCTTCGGCTCGATTACCAGCACTGCCACCGATCCTCGCGTCGCGCAGATAGCAATCCGTCTGAGCAGATAGGCGCAAGGCTAAATCGCCGGTGTCGCCAGATTGTCGTCCTTCGTCTCCCGAATCATAAGCAGGCCTATAAAGGTAAGAACCGCCGATGCGAAGAGATAGTAGCCCACATACTGAAGTCCATAAGTTCTGGCCAGCCATGTAGCAATATATGGCGCCAGCGAAGCGCCCAGAATGCCAGCAAGACTGAACGCAAGGGAACTGCCGGTGTATCGCACCGGAGTGGGGAATAGCTCCGAGATCACTGTTCCCAGCGGCCCGTAAGTAAGACCCATCAACGATAACCCTACGGCCATCATGACCACCGCTCCCGTGGTGCCGGCAAGAAACATGGGAGCCATGGTCAGGCCGAAGATGCCGATCAGGACGGTGATCCAGAGCATCACGCGACGCCGTCCCCGCTCGGCCAGGACTGCGGCAATCGGAATGGTGATCGCGAAGAAGAAGATGCCGAACAACTGGATCAGCAGAAACTTCTCGCGGCTGTAGCCCAATGCGCTGGTGCCCCACGACAGCGCGAAGACGGTCATCAGATAGAAGAGGACAAAGGTCGCAAGGCTCAGCATGATGCCGGCGACGAGCGCCCTGGTATGGTCGCGCACCACCGCTAGCATCGGAAGCTTCACCTGCTGGCCGCGATCGAGCGCTTCCTGAAAGACCGGAGTCTCGGTAATCGTGAGCCGCACGTAGAGTCCGAGAAAGACAAGCACTGCACTCGCCAGGAATGGCAGCCGCCAGCCGAAAGCGAAGAACTGCTGATCGGTGAGAAGTCGCGAGAGCAACAGAAAGACGCCTCCCGAAAGGAAGAACCCGATCGGCGCTCCCAGTTGAGGGAACATGCCGTACCACGCTCGCTTGTTGGGAGGAGCATTTTCGATAGCCAGCAAAACTGCGCCCCCCCATTCCCCTCCAAGGCCGAGCCCCTGGCCGAAGCGGCAGATTGACAGAAGCAGCGGCGCGGCGAAGCCGATCGTGTGATAGGTAGGCAGAGCGCCGATGGCGACCGTCGAAATGCCCATGGTCGACAGCGCGATAACCAGGGTTGTCTTCCTCCCGATGCGGTCGCCGAAGTGGCCGAACAGCGCCGAACCCACAGGCCGCGCCAGAAACGCGATCCCGAAGGTCGCTAGTGAGGCAAGTCTGGCAGAGACCGGATCGGAGGCCGGAAAGAACAGCATCGGAAAGACGAGTACCGCCGCAGTCGCGTAAATATAGAAGTCGAAGAACTCAATGGTCGTTCCGATCAGGCTGGCGAATAGAACCTGTCCCGGCGAGTTGATGGTGGCAGTCCTGGCTTGCGTCGTGTTCATTGAATCTCCGATATCCAGCGGACCACATGCCGGAAAATATGTCCAGCCGAATAGCTGGTGAATTCATACAGATCATTGCAGTTCGTGAGCAGGGAACTATCGAGGCCGGAAGAGGACTCGGCAGGAGCAAACGATATCCGATTTTCTAAAGATGTTTGAGGTAGGACTTGGCCGCTTCCAACTCCGGGAAGAGACGCTCCTCGGCCTGAAACTCACGCGAATGGACGCAGCGACGGCCGGCTTTGACGCGGACTGGATGCTTGAGGTGCAGCATCTCGTGATAGAGGAGATATTCGATCGCGCAGCGCGGAGTGTCGGGGCGATCGAACACGCGGCTGACGACGATGGTATTGTGGGCGGCATCATAATGGCCCAGCATACGGCGTGCCTGGTGAGCGCTCCAGGTAAGCGTGGGCCGTCCCATCAATCCATAGAAGAATCGCGTGTTGAGCGATTCGAAGACCTCGTCCAGATCATAGTGATGACCTAGCGCGGTTGAGATGCGCTTGCGTCCGCGTGTCTGGCGAATGTGCTCGGCCTGACGGGAGACAACCTCCGACGAGACGTGGCGGCGATAACGGTCGGCGTAGACAGGAGCAATGGGCTTTTTATAGAGCTTGGCCAGCAGAATGTGGGCGATGGCGCGATGCACGCTCTCCGGCGCCGATTCCAGAAGGTCGGAGAGCCGAACATGGAGACGGCCCTCTCGCAGCCGAATTGTCGTATTCAGCGACGTAAAACGGCGAAATCGAATGTCAAGCGGAGGGATGGGCGCGCGCGGACGGAGATCGCGATACTGCTCTTCAAAGATAGGGATGAGTGCGGAGGACACTATTCCCCAAGATTAACATGACCCGCGCCACGCAGCCAAAGGAGTTCAGCGGGGTATATCGATAGGTCCGCTCTTGTTTTCTTTTGCCGGCGGATGGGCTGCAAACCACGCCTTCTGAGACGCAATAAGCTCGGTAGCGTCATCCCGAAGATCTCGGATCGCTTCGAGAGCCAGCTTGCGGGATACGTTATAAGCGGCATTATCGGGAGGGGACTTGATGTTCGAAGCCCAGCGGTCCGTAGCTTCGACGAGTTTAGGCAGAGACTTGCGAATGTCGCTGTGCCGGGTCGCATAGTCGTCGAGGTTGTCCTCCAGCTCGTTGGCAATGGAGGTGAACTGCTCAAGGAGATCGTGAGTATCCTGTTCGCGGCCGGGGCGGCGTGGATGCGCGAACAGGTCATGGACGGCTCCGGCACGTTCGTCAAGGAATTTAATGAAGACCATGACGCGGTCGCGAGGAACATACGCAGAGTCGCGAAGCTGCTCTATCTCAGCGTTCGAAAGCGAATTATCGTTGCCCTGCGCATGCAGCGGAGGGTGGAGAGCGAGAATGACGAGGGCGAGACATATTCGTCGCAGCATTCGAGCCTAATGGTTGAACACCTGGTTGAGTAACTGGTCCTGAACCAGATCGAGTTGCTTGAGCGTGGCCTGGACAGTGGTGCGGTCATCGCTGGAGGCCAGGTGAAGCGCCTCGGCGAGACGGCGCGTTGTATGGTGCATCAGCATCTCGGCATTCTTTAGACGTTTGGTGTTCTTTTCAAGGCTGTCCTGGATGAGGCGGGCGTAACGATTGATCTGCTTCAACGTCGCGCTGGCTTGATCGTCATCGCCATTGACGATTTGCTTGACTGCCATTTCAGTCATGGTGTGAACAAGTTGCGTGTAGAGATAGCACTGATCGCGAGGGTTTGCCTGCTGAGCCTGCAACTCAAGCTGGCTCAAAGTCTGGGCATCGGGAACACTTTCGTCGATTGCAGCATGTGCCGGAGGAGTAACCGTAAGGAATAAAGCTGACGCGAGGAGAAAACTGAGGAATCGGCCTATCGATTTCATAACGCACCTCGAAGGGAGCGCTTGTCTACTTCGTGTGTTCGAGGGTGACAAGGCGGTGGCGGGCCTGCCACTCCTCATCCGGGAACTTGCCGTTCGCCACGGAGAGAAACTGTTTGTACAGGTCGCGAGCTTGTTTGACCTGGTGGAGCTTGTCGTTCGCGGTCGCCGCCAGAAACAGGGACGACGGAGACTGTGGCAGCAATCTATCACGAATTGCCAATGCTTGCAAGGTGCCGGTGGGATCGTTGTTTGCCGAAGCCGCAAAGGCAAGGTGGTCGGCAGCGAGGCCTAGGTCATCCTTGGTGGGGAAGCCGGAGGGCTGGGCGACGGCACGTTTCAGAATGGTCTCAGCTTCGGCGAACTGGCGCAGGTGGATCAGCGCGTCGGCGCGATCCGTGACCAGGTTCAGATCGCCCGGATAAAGCGTGGTGAGCGTCGCGTAGAGCGGCGCAGCCTTGTCGAACTGCCCATTGCTGCTATATAGATGGGCCAGCAGGCGGGTGAGGGCCGGATCGTTGGGGCTGGCGGAATGGAGCTTTTCGACGAGAGGGACAGCCTTGCCGGGCTCATTCTGAGCGTCGTAGAGGCTGGCGAGTTGAGCGTTAAGAGTAGGGTCGTCGGGAGTTTTGGCGAGGGCAGAGGTTAAAAGCGCTTCGGCCTGGTCGGGCTTCTTCTGCTGCTGGAAGAGGTGGACCAGCGCCGCCGTGGCGGTGGAGTTTCCCGGATCGACAGCGAGCAAACGGCGATAGGCGGCCTCCGCGGCAGCGGGATCGTTGGTGGCCTCGGCAAGCTCTCCCGAGAGGATGATGTCGTCCGGCGTCTCCGGGGAGATCTTCAGCGCGGCGAGCAGTTCGGCGCTCGCGTCGGCGGGGCGGCTTGCCTGGTCCAAGCGTGCCAGGGCACGGTAAGCGCGTGCCTTGAGAGCGGGATCAGTGGCAGGCGTAAGTGTGGTTGCGGTAAGGAGTTCGGCGCGTGCCTCATCGTGTTTGCCGCTACGGGCAAGCAGAAGGCCGAGCGACAGATGAGCCTCGAAGTACTTCGGATCGGCAGCAATGGCGCGACGGTAGGTATCGGCGGCGTTGGAGGTCTGGTCGAGCGCCTCCTGGGTGAAGCCAAGATCATAGAGAAGATGAGCGTCCTCAGGGCTTTTGGCTGCCAAGGCCGTCAGCAACTTGAGCGCAGTGGGGTAATCGCGCTGGCTGAGAGCCTCGTTAGCCTGAGCGTGCAGCGGGTCTTGCTGGGCCTGAGGAGCGGTGGTGTCCGTAGTCCCGGCGGGGAGTTGGGCGTGGAGCACTCCGGGGGCGAGAAGCATGAAAAATACTGCTAAGGCGGTGGCCCGGAGACAGTGAGGGTACAGCGCGAGGTGGGCGATTCGGTCGTGGATTGCTTTCGGCATCGTGATCCCTCCTCCCTCAACTGAAGACCCAAGGTCTTCGAACAAAAGACTTTAAGCCTGGACTCGGGTCTGGACTTAAGTGCGGAAGCCCGGCCTGGAGTGGTCGGGCTTCGACAGCCTTCTTCTGATTTAAGGATAACAGGGGCGGAGGGTGGACTGCGGCTTCCGCTACGCTGTATCAAATAATTGTTTATCGGGACTAGGCGGGACGGTTTCCGATTTCTGCACCATACCAAAAGCGGCTTGCATTCCCGCGCTGAGTTCTTTCATTATCTCGATATGCTTATCCATCTTTCGCGGCGTTCCTCTTGGTACCCATGAACTTGCAGCCTCGAAAGGACGACTCAGCATGGGGTCTTCCCGAATTCGGTCTTCCATAACATCGCTGAAAGTCATCTCCTTAATCGCAGCAACCGCGCGCTCCAGCGACGCCACATTCATGCTCACCAGTGGTGTGATCTTAAGTTTTTTGTATTTGAGACGATTCAGTTTTTCCTGAAAACGGGCGTTGAGATAGGCATTCGTCATCCAGCTTGAGCCAATGTCGTCCTTCGTAATGATGACGGGAATAATTTTTTTCGCACTGCGCAGCCATTCAGGCAAGCTGGCTTTCGGCATAGTTCCGATATTGTCGATGGCGGTAAGCAGTTGCGATATACCGACTGGCCGGTCGCTGTTCTCGACAAACTTTTCATCCAAATATTTCCTTACCAGCTTGTAATCGCCAGAATATCTAACCCTCGCCGCGCATGTTGCCGTCTTGGCTTCAATCAGAACCGCCGTAGAACCGCACATGATGATCATGTCACAGATCGGTTTGTTGTCCTTATCGTTGACATAGTGCGGATTGGGATAATGGGCGTTCTTGCTCTTGTCGGCGTAGACCTCGAATATCCAGTTCACGTATTCCTCGAACACATCGCCCCAAAATCCGAAATAACTCCGTCTGCGTTCGTCCTTCATCGACATTGCCACGCGCCACAATGCACCGCTCTCAAGCTTTGCCACGGCATACTCATAGTCGATGTCATAGACCTTGTCGTCCACACGTAGATAAGGATGGTCTTTCAAAAATTCAAAATCTGCATATCCATGCGGGGCCTTCTTGTCAGGCAGGTCGCTCAATCGGCAGCAGACAGTGTCAAACATGACGCTAATCTGTTCATCCGTGAGGATTGTCTTTTTAAACCATGAGATTGGCAGGCCTGCTTCCGGCACATCCCCGACCTTGATTTGAGTACGCTCGTTCATCGCATGAAAGGTGAAGGCGAACACAAATTGACTGTACAGTTCCAGCGGGAAGCCAAAAAACTTCTCAAATTCTGCCGGAACATCGAAAATCCTCAGATGTAGAGGCAGTCGCGGAATTATGACAGTCAGATAGATATAAAAGCGCAGAAACAGTAGGAATGGATCTGTGATTGAGTCTATTTCAAAGGTCGGCAGAAAATTCGCTACCCGGTCTGCCATTTCATCCAATTCATCCGGCAGATTGGCGGAATGCTCCTTGTAAAGCAACTCACCCGCACCAAGCAACAACGCGCCTAACGCCCAGTCAGGAACCTGAGACCCGTTTTCAGCTGGCGCTGGGCTAAGGCGCATTGCTTCAGCAGCCAAGAACCGGACCTGCCCTTGAAAGAATATCGGCCTTTTCTTCTTGACCTCTTTCATGGCCCGATCAACAAGGTCTGGTCGCATGAGACGCGGTACCCAATATTCGTTGATCTCTTGCGAAGCCACCGTGTTAGCCTCTGGACCGAATTCGAAGATAATGCTGAACCGAGCGCAGGCGATAAGAATGGCGCTACGTGGGTAGTCGCGTAGCACAGCGCGAAATTCTTCTATGGTGAGGCTAGGGCTTCCATTCAGTTCAGACCAGTTCAGCCATGTTTTCACTTCGGGCGGCGGTGCCAAAGCGACCTCCGTATCAGTTGGCTTTGGCCAATGATAGGCCAGTATCCTTTAAATCAATGAGAGTCTCATGCCTGCGTCACAGGAAGAGATCATCTCATACAACTCAAAATATCATCCTGGCTTATCAGCCAGGCCGCTGCCCCTCGGCCATTGCCTGCTGCGCTTCGATTCTCGACTTCCGCAGTGAGGCAACAGGATCGGTGGTTGGAAAGTACTCCATCCCGATGAAGCGGTTGTAGTGCAGCTTGCCCAGGGCGCGGTAGATATTCCTGTAATCGATCTCGCCTGTTCCCGGCTCGTGCCGGCCGGGAACATCCGCGATGTGAACCAGGCCGACCCAATCGATGTTCTTTTCGAGTTTCTCGATCAGATTTCCACCGGCGCGCTGCTCGTGGTAGAAGTCGTACAGCACCTTGACGTTGGGGCGGTTGACCGCGCGTACGATCTCGAATCCCTCCTGTACCGATGTCAGGAAGATCGTCGGACTTTCGAGCAGATCGATCGGCTCGATGACGATATTGATCCCATTCTCGGCGGCCACGTCGCCGGCCCGCTTCAGGTTATCGACAGCAGCCGCGATCTGCACCTTTGGATCGACCCCTTCAAGCCGTTTGCCGGACTTGACGTTGATCTGCGGACACTCAAGCCCTTTAGCCACATGGCAGTGCGCCGTCACCCGCTTCACAAACTCTTCGGTCTGGCCGGGAATGGCAAAGCTGGCCTGCAGACCGCTCAACATGTCGATCACCAAGCCAAGGGAGCGCATTTTGGCCATCAGGCGGCGCTGCTCCTCGGGCGTCCACTTCTGGAAGTACCCGATCAGTTCCACGCCTTGATACCCGGCCTCGGCCACGACCTCGATGCAACGATCGAAGGAATCCAGCTTGAGAGTAAAGATCTCGCATGAAAATCTAGGCGTCGATGGAGAGGATGCCGCTGTCTGGGCTCCCGCACGAAGCAGAGCCCCTTCCAATGCCGTTGCTGCAACCAATTGACCGAACTTACGACGGTTCATGACGCTCCTGAGGTTATCTATGGGTTGAGAAGAGTGTACCGGACACAACTCTCTTATGACCCTCGGACTTTTTGGAGTTCGAAAGTAAGGGAGAATTACAGGGGCTCTCCACTGCGCAGCTTCGGTCGAGATGACGTGGGCTTGGGACTTGTGGGTTTATGCCGTGACCTGAAGTTCGGGTTCATGTGTTGCGGTGGCGGGCTTCAAAACAGGAGCCAGCCAATGGCCGGTGTGGGAGGTGGGGTTGGCGGCGATCTCTTCGGGAGTGCCGGTGGCGACGATCTGGCCGCCGCCGTTGCCGCCTTCGGGTCCCATGTCGATCACCCAGTCGGCGGATTTAATGACGTCGAGATTGTGCTCGATGACCAGCAGGGAACCGCCGCCGTCGATGAGCTTGTTGAATGCAGCGAGAAGTTTGGCTACGTCGTCGAAATGGAGGCCGGTGGTGGGCTCGTCAAGGATGTAGAGCGTGCGGCTGCGGGCGCGGGCAGCAGCCTCGCTGGCAGTCGAACGGCTGGTGATATTGCGGGCGGTGGCCAGATGCGAAGCCAGCTTGACGCGCTGGGCTTCCCCGCCGGAGAGTGTAGTGGCGGATTGGCCGAGACGAACATAGCCGAGGCCGACCTCGTCGAGGACGTGGAGCTTGTCGACGATTTTGGGATGGCCGGCGAAGTAGACGAGAGCCTCCTTGACCGTCATGTTCAGTACGTCGTGGATATTCTTGTTCTTATATTTAATGTCGAGCGTAGACGATTTGTAACGCGTGCCGTTGCACTCCTCGCAGGGAAGTTCGATGTCGGCGAGGAACTGCATCTCGACGGTGACCGTGCCGTCGCCTTCGCAGACGTCGCAGCGGCCGCCGGGAACATTGAAGGAAAAATGGCCCGGACCCAGGCCCTTTCGCTTCGCGTCTGGCTGAGCGGCGAAGAGGGCGCGAATGTCGTCGAAGGCCTTGATGTAGGTGACGGGGTTGGAGCGCGGGGTGCGGCCGATGGGGGACTGGTCGACGAGGATGACGTCGTTGAGGTGCTGTGTGCCGGAGAGTTCGCGATAGAGGTGCGCAGGATCGCCGCCTTCTGTCTGGCCGAGCGACTGCATAAGCGCGCGATAGAGAACCTGATGGACGATGGTGGATTTGCCGCTGCCGCTGACGCCGGTGACGACGCAGAGCAGGTTGAGAGGGAGATCGAGATCGACGCCGCGAAGATTATGAATACGGGCGCCTGAGAGCCTGATGTGCTCGCGGCCGGGCTCGCGGCGGGCACGTGGGACGGGGATGGAAGCACGGCCGGAGAGATATCTTCCCGTAATGGAGTTGGGATTGGCGGTGACTTCCGCCACGGTTCCGGAAGCGAGCAGGTGGCCGCCAAGTTCGCCTGCTCCGGGGCCGAGGTCGAGCAGATGATCGGCGGCGCGGATGACATCGGGGTCGTGCTCGACGACGAGGATTGTATTTCCAAGATCACGCAGGTCCTTCATGATGCGGATCAGCTTGGCAGTATCGCGGGTGTGGAGACCGATGCTGGGTTCGTCGAGAACGTAGAGGGCGCCTACAAGGCGTGATCCCAGCGAAGTGGCGAGCTGGATGCGCTGGGACTCTCCGCCGGAGAGGGTGGAGCTGAGGCGGTCAAGGGTAAGGTAGTCGAGGCCGACCTGATTGAGGAAGTGAATGCGCTGACGAACCTCTTCGAGAATCTTTCCGGAGATCTCGGTTTGTTCCGGTGACAGTTGCAAATTGTCGAAGAAATTCTGCGCGTCCGTGATGGTGAGCGCGGAGGTCTCGCAGATGTTCCGGTTGTTGATGAGGACGGCGCGAGCTTCGGCGCGTAGACGTTGGCCTCGGCAGTCAGGGCAGAGCGCATAGCCGCGATATTTGGAGAGGAAGACGCGGACATGCAGCTTATATTTCTTGCGCTCCAGCGCGGCGAAGAAGCCCCGGATGCCGGGGAAGCTGCCGCTGCCGTCTTCGAGGAAGCGCTGTTGGTTGGGCGTCAGGTCGTACCAGGGAACGTCGGTGGGGATGTTGGCGGTCTTGGCTGCGCGCATCATCTCGCCGTGATGAGGGCGATATTTGGTGGTAGTCCAGGGGGCGATGGCGCCTTGAGCTAATGTTTTCGACTTGTCGGGAATGATGAGGTTGGGGTCGAAGTCGATGGTGTTGCCGAAGCCCTGGCAGCGGGGGCAGGCGCCGTAGGGATTGTTGAAGGAGAAGAGGCGCGGCTCCGGCTCGCGATAGACGCGGTGGCAGGTGGTGCATTCGAATGCCGCCGAGAATCTCTTTGTGACGGATTCACCCTCCACGCCGGATAGAAGGTGAAACTGGATTTCGCCGGACTCGCGGTAGCCGGTCTCTATGGCGTCGACGATGCGGGCGCGGACATCGGGCCGGATGGCGAGCCGGTCGACAAGCACGAAGATCGGTTGGGTGAAGTCAAGTTCGAGCAGCGATTCCGGCGTAGAGAACTCGACGATCTTGCCCGCCTGATAGAGACGGTTGTAGCCCCGGCGACGGAGTTCGGCCAGACGATTCTTGAGCGCATCCGTGATGTCAATTGCCTTTGGAGTCGCTGCCGGCTTCGCCATTTTTTTTGCGGCCGTCTTCTTCGGCTTGGGAGCTTCTTCTTCGATCGGGGCTGTGGCCTGCTGCATCGGCTCTAGCTTTACCTCGGCGCGGACGATAGGGAAGAGAGCATAGGCGCGGGTGGCTGGTTCATCCTCCCGCCCACCCAGGGCGAGAAGCGTTGCGGCGATCTCGTCGACGGTGTCGTGCTTGACGATTCCGCCGCAGTGCAGGCAGGTGACGGTGCCGCAGCGGGCGTAGAGCAGGCGGAGATAGTCGTAAATTTCGGTTGCGGTTGCGACAGTGGAACGAGGGTTGCGGGTCTGGTTCTTCTGCTTGATGGCGATGGCGGGAGCGAGGCCATCCATGAAATCGACGTCCGGCTTTTCGATCCGCTCCAGAAACTGGCGGGCATATGCGGAGAGCGACTCGACGTAGCGGCGCTGGCCTTCCGCATACACGGTGTCGAACGCCAGCGAAGATTTGCCGGAGCCGCTGACGCCGCTGACAACGGTGAGCGCGTTGTGAGGAATATCGACGTCGATGCCCTTGAGATTGTGGGTGCGCGCGCCGCGAATTGTGATCTGGTCATTCATGGATTACAGATATGGATTGCAGGATTCAGTTGCCGCTCTGTGGGCGGAAGATTTCTATAAGGAGCAGGCAGGCTCCGATGACGATGCAGCTATCGGCGATGTTGAAGTCGGGCCAGTGGTAGTGGACGATGTGGACTTCGAGAAAGTCGACGACGTGGGAGAAGCGAAGGCGGTCATAAAGATTGCCGATGGCTCCGCCGAGGATGAGAGCGAGCGCGATGCCGGTGAGCGAGAGGGTGCGGCCCGCGCGCCAGAGCATGGCGAGGACGATGATGACCGCGATGATCGAAAAGACGATAAGGCTGTTGCGGACGGCGATAGGCGAGGACGACTCGAAGAGCGAAAAGGCCGCGCCGGTGTTGAGGACATGGGTCAGGCGGAAGACGCCGGGGATCACCGTAATCGCGTAGCCCGGATTGATGTGATGAACGATCCAGACTTTGCTGGCGCGGTCGAGGACGACGACGAGAGCCGCAAGCAGGAGAAGGAGCGGTCGGCGATCGGCGGTGCGTTGGGTCTCGACGGTCATTCGGTATTTCTCCGGGAGTGATAGAGCGGGCTTTCAGCCCTTTTGCTTCTTGCCTGCCGAACCTGGGGCTGCGCCCCGGGCTGGTATAGGGCGGGCCTTTGGCCCTTTCGTATTTGCGCCTTGGCGTGCTTCAGGTTCAGGCTGGCGTCTCCGTGGTGGTGTAGGGAGCGAAGTGGATGGCTTCGAGAGCTTCCGCGCAGCGGAGGCAGACGGTGGGATAGCGTGCATCGTTGCCTACGTCGGTGGTGTAGTTCCAGCAGCGCTCGCACTTGGTGCCATCGGCGGCCACCGTGGTGACATACGTTTCAGAATCGGCACGCTCGATGTGGGTAAGTTCTACCTGAGAGACATTGAAGAGTTCCTTGAGGCTCGACTCATATTTCTTCAGAAGCGAGAGCAGAGATTCGCTGGCTTCAATCTGGACTTTGGCGTCGAGCGCCTTGCCTACGAGCTTATCTCGACGGGCGGCTTCGAGCGAGATGAGGACGGCATCGCGGGCGACGAGCAACCGCTCCCAATCCTCTTCTATATGCTTGACGTTCCCGGGAACGATATCGGCGATGCCAGGGAAGAGAGCGATGTGAACGCTGGCTTCGCGTCCTGCCACCTTCGGCAGCAACTGCCAGACCTCGTCGGCGGTGAAGCTGAGGATGGGGGCGATGAGGCGGGTGAGGGCTTCGGCGATCCGCCACAGCGCGGTCTGCGCGCTGCGCCGGGCAGGATGGTTGGGTGCGAAGGTATAGAGACGGTCCTTCAGCACATCGAGATAGAGCGCCGAGAGATCGGTGTTCACATACTCGTTGAGCGCATGATAGGCGCGGTGGAACTCGAAGTCATCGTAGGCATCGCGGATCTTCGTGGTGAGTTCGGCGGTGCGGGCGAGGATGTACTGGTCCAAAGGCTCCATCGCGGAAAACGCGACGGCGTTTGTCGCCGGGTCAAAATCGTGCAGATTGCCGAGCAGAAAGCGCAAGGTATTGCGCAGCTTGCGGTAGTTGTCGCTGACGCGCTGCATCAGGTTTTCGCTGGCGGCGACGTCCTCGCGGAAGTCGACGGAGGCGACCCAGAGGCGAATGATCTCGCCGCCGAGACGCTTGGCGATGTCGACGGGATCGACGCCGTTGCCGAGCGATTTCGAGAAGGCGCGGCCCTGTTCGTCGAGCGTCCAGCCGGAGGTGGCGACCATCTTGTACGGAGCACGTCCTCGCACAGCGACGGATGTCAATAATGATGAATGGAACCAGCCGCGGTGCTGGTCGCCACCCTCGGTGTAGAGGTCGGCGGGCCAGTGCAACTCCGGCTCGATGTCGAGAACGGCGTGCCAGCTTGCGCCCGACTCGAACCACACATCGAGGATGTCCATCTCCTTGCGGAACTCGGCGTTGCCGCAGGAGCACTTTGTCCCTTTGGGGAGGAGCGCCGTGACGTCGCGGTTGTACCAGGCGTCGGCTCCTTCTTTGTGGAAGAGCTGGACAATGCTCTTGTTGATTGCCTTATTGTTCAGCGGCGCATGACACTTTTCACAAAGAAATACGGCGATGGGAACGCCCCAGATGCGCTGGCGCGAGATGCACCAGTCAGGCCGGGTGGCGATCATGTTGGAGATGCGCTCCTCGCCCCACGCCGGATCCCAGATCACTTGTTTGATCTCGCCGAGCGCGCGCTGGCGGAAGGTGGTCTCCGCACCATCGGGCGTGCGCATCGGGGTCTCCATGCCGATGAACCACTGCTCGGTGGCGCGGACGATGACGGGATTGTGGCAGCGCCAGCAGTGGGGGTAGGAGTGCTCGAAGCTGGTGGCGCTGAGGAGAGCGCCTTTTTCTTTGAGCAACTCAATGATGACGGGGTTGGATTTGAAGACGGTGAGGCCGTCGTAGGGCTCGCCGGGATGACCGCCGTGCAGATCGGTGTGGCGCTGCCTGCCGGCGTTGTCGACGTACTGGACTTCGGGCAGATCGTAGCGCTTGCCGGTGTAGAAGTCGTCGACACCGTGAGCAGGCGCGGTGTGCACGGCTCCGGTGCCTTGTTCGGCTGTGACATAGTCGGCGGTGACGCCGAGCACCTGCCGGTCAAGGAAGGGGTGCTGGAAGGTTACACGATCCAGCTTTGCTCCCTTGAAGCGAGCGATCTCGACGGCGTCGGGCAGATTGCAGGCTGCCTTGACAGCGGAAGCCAATGCGTCGAGGACGATATAGACGTTTCCATCCGTATTTTGTAGCGCGACGTAGTCCAGGTCTGGGTTGAAGGCCACGGCGAGCGAAGCCGGTAGCGTCCAGGGAGTCGTCGTCCAGATGATGGTGAAGACGTTCTCTCCAGCCAGCCCGGCATCGATGGCCGCCGGGTCGCTGGTCAGCGCATAGCGTACATAAACGGAAGGCGACGTGTGCTGCTCGTACTCGACCTCGGCCTCGGCGAGGGCGGTACGGTCGTGGATGCACCAGTAGACCGGCTTGAGACCCTTGTAGACAAAGCCCTTCTCGAAGAACTCGTAGAAGGTCTCGGCGATGCTCGCTTCGTAGGGAAACGACATCGTGAGATAAGGAGTGGCCCAGCGGCCAAAGACTCCGATGCGCTCGAACTGGCTGCGCTGGAGGTCGACATATTTTTGGGCATAGGCGCGGCAGGCCTTGCGGACCGCGATGGGGTCCATCTCCAGCTTCTTGCGGCCAAGCTGCTCGTCTACCTTGATTTCGATGGGGAGGCCGTGGCAGTCCCAGCCGGGAACGTAGGGTGCATCGAATCCGGCCATGGTCTTGGTCTTGACCACGAAGTCCTTGATGCACTTATTCAGAGCATGGCCCAGGTGGATCGCTCCGTTGGCGTAAGGGGGGCCGTCGTGGAGAATGTACTTCGGAGCCCCGGCACGCGCCGCGCGAATCTGCGCATAAATGTCCTGTTTCTGCCAGCCGGCAAGGCGAAGAGGCTCGTTGACCGGTAGGTTTGCCTTCATGGCAAAGCTGGTTTGGGGCAGATTTAGAGTGGACTTCAACGGCTTCGCGGGTTGCTCTGGGACGGGCTTTACGGCGGATACTTCCGGCATTCGTTCCTCTTGGTCACTGATGGGCGATATAGGGTTTACGCCAAACTCTTATTGTATCCGGGGGAGCAAGGACCGCGCAGAGCGGCGGTCAAGATGCCACGCGACCTTCATTCGGCGGTTGCGTCCAATGGAAGGCAAGCACAGCCATGTGAATGTTTGTAAAATACCTCTGGAGCCAAGTGCCGCGCTGCGAGAGCGGAGTTGAAACCGGCGGAAGACCGGGAACGTAGACAGAATCAGAGAAGTAGCGCGCGATCTTCGAGAAGGGCAGGGGAGCGGCCGAATGCCGGATCGTACTGCCGAGGCGAAATAATTTGGCTGACATATCCATGATTCCGCACGACAACGATACCCAGAGCGAAGAGCCGGTCCTGCGTCCGGCCGACGCGCCGGATCTGGGCGAGGAGACGGATGGGTCCATGTGGGCCTCTCTATTTTCGAACCTCCGGGACGCATTCAGCACAAAAAATGAGGCTCCGTTGCAATTGGAGTCCAAGCCCGTTGAGAGCGATCTGATTCTGCATGAAGAGGGTGTTTTCGGCTCCCTGTGGAGCAGCGTGCGCGACGTCTTCTTTCCGGTAAAGCTGCCGCCGCTTCAGTTGGAATCGCAGCCAGTTGCCGTCGTCGACCGCATGAAGGTCAAGCGGGACCCGACCTCGACCGCAATTGCAGTTGTTCTTCACGCCTTGGCAATCCTCCTTATCGTTTTCCTGGTTGCCAAGAAGGTTAAATTTGCCGCTCCGGTCAAACAGGTAATCCTGACGGACGTTACCATCCCTCCGATGGCCCCCATGAAGGCCAAGGCAATGGGTGGCGGCGGCGGACAGCGCGGTCCCACCCCGGTCACCAAGGGAACGCCCCCCAAGTTTGCTGAGCAGCAGATCGTTCCACCCAAAGCGCCGCCCCTGGAGCCTCCCAAAATTAATATTCAGCCGACCATCGAAGTTCAGAAGGACGTCAAGATGGCGAGCAGCATTCCTCAGATAGGTGTTGCCAACTCTCCTCTGGTAGGGATGTCGATGGGTAATGGCCGAGGAACCGGGCTGGGCTCCGGCACCGGTTCGGGATTAGGGCCTGGTTCCGGTGGAAATACCGGCGGAGGTCCGCGACGGATTGGCGGGGGCGTCTCTGCCCCAGTACTGATCTACTCGGTCGAGCCGGAGTTCTCTGAGGAAGCCCGCAAGGCCAAGGTTGCAGGAAATGTCCTGGTCAATCTTTGGGTCGATACCAATGGGCTTCCGAGCCACGTCCATGTGATTCGCGGCGTTGGTATGGGGCTGGACGAAAAGGCGGTCGAGGCGGTCAAGCAGTATAAATTCAGGCCGGCGATGGAGAATGGCAAGCCGGTTCTGGTCGAATTGAATGTAGAGGTCAACTTCCAGATCTTCTAACCTGGGGCAGTAGTCGCAGGAAATAAGTGCGGTTGCGCGGGGAAAATTGTGCTTGCCGGTCAGCTTGCTCTATAACTAACTGAGAGAAGAGGGCGACACCGTCCCTTCACAAACCGGCTGGCTTCACACACCACCACTATCTATTTTGTTGCTTCGACCCGGTTCCACTGCCGTTTACTCCTCAAATGGAGAGTGTCTCACTCATGCGAGAATACGTTTTCTTATAGTATTCATCAGGACCTGACTCAAAAGGATGCGACAAATGATCGAATTGAAATCTCTGGAAATCTGGTTCGTCACCGGCAGTCAACACCTCTATGGACAGGAGACGCTGGCGCAGGTAGCGGCTCATTCACAAAAGATCGCCGACTCGCTCAACGGCGAGACAGCGATTCCCGTCCAGATCGTCTTCAAGCCTGTTCTGACCACGCCCGACCAGATTCGCGATCTTTGTCGCCGCGCTAATAATACAGATCACTGTATCGGCCTGGTTCTCTGGATGCATACCTTCTCGCCCGCGAAGATGTGGATCGCAGGACTGAGCACGCTGGCGAAGCCGTTTCTGCATCTCCATACCCAGTTCAACCGCGACCTGCCGTGGTCGACCATCGATATGGATTTCATGAACCTCAACCAGTCGGCGCATGGAGACCGCGAGTTCGGATTTATCACCGCGCGGCTGCGACTGGCGCGCAAGGTTGTCGTTGGCTTCTGGCAAGACCCGGAGACGGTCGGAGAGATTGCTGCATGGACACGGGCCGCTGCGGGATGGAACGAGTCGCAGAATCTGAAGGTCGCTCGCTTCGGCGACAACATGCGCGAGGTTGCCGTGACCGATGGCGACAAGGTGGCCGCGCAGGCGGTCCTCGGTTACTCGGTCAATGGATATGGCGTCGGTGATCTCGTAGCTCGCATGAATCAGTTCAGCGATGCAGAAGCCGACAAACTGGTGCTTGAATATCGCGATGCCTACTCGATTGCAAAGCAGCACGACCGCCCGGACGCTCTGCGCGTTGCGGCGAAGATCGAGCTTGGACTACGCGCCTTTCTCACCGAGGGCGGCTTCGGCGCATTTACCGATACCTTCGAGGATCTGCATGGCCTGGGGCAGTTGCCAGGCATCGCCGTGCAGCGATTGATGGCTGACGGCTACGGCTTTGGCGGCGAGGGAGACTGGAAGACCGCGGCGCTGGTCCGCACCATGAAGGTGATGGCCGAAGGTCTGCCCGGGGGCACCTCGTTCATGGAGGACTACACCTACGACTTCAGTGGAACCCCGAAGATTCTGGGGTCGCACATGCTGGAGGTCTGTCCATCAATTGCGGCAGGCAAGCCTTCTCTTGAAGTACACCCGCTCGGCATCGGCGGCAAGGCGGATCCGGTCCGGCTGGTCTTCACGGCTCCCAGCGGAGCGGCGGTAGTCGCGTCGCTGGTGGATATGGGCAATCGTTTCCGCATGATCGTCAATAAGGTGGAGGTCGTGCAACCGGAACAAGAACTTCCGAAACTGCCGGTTGCGCGCGCAGTATGGCTGCCGGAGCCGAGCTTGAAGATTGCGGCGGCAGCGTGGATCTACGCAGGCGGGGCGCACCACACCTCGTTCAGCCAGGCGCTGACGATCGAGCATCTCGAAGACTTCGCGGAGATTGCGGGCATCGAATTAATCCGCATCGACAGCGAAACTCGCATCCAGCAACTGCGGCGCGAACTCCGCTGGTCCGATGCCGCTTATCTGCACAACTAGACTAATCGTTCAATAGAGGGATCAAAGCTCTCTAGCTGTGAAGAACTCTCACGCTGTGAGCTAACGTCCGGCATCGTTATACCCCTAGTGGGTGTGCCGTACGCGATTTTGCTAATGGTCGGGGCGAGAGGATTCGAACCTCCGACCCCCTGGTCCCGAACCAGGTGCGCTACCAGACTGCGCTACGCCCCGAATGTGTATTACCGTGAGAATGCCGGTGGATAGGGGCGTTCCGTGGGGCTCAAGTACCTGGGTGGACTCGCTGGATCGCCTTACCGACTCAGTTAGTTTAGCAGATATTCAGGAGCAGTTGAAAAGTGTTCCGATCATTATGTGAAGCCCCAATTCCGAATATTGAGGATTTCGTTGCGGTATCGGATTGCCTGGAACTTGGTGCTGAGATTAATCCGTTTGTGCAGCGGGCCTCCATGTTGCGGCTGACCGTGGGGAGGCATATTATATACACATGGCGTTTCCCATCCTCAGCGCGTGTTGTTGTAGCCTGAAGACCCTTCAGCGCTGTCCGCGCTAGCGGCCCTACCCCCCTTTACATATCAACTTTCTGCTCAGGAACCTTCGTTCGCGGTTCCTTCGAGATATAGCCCCTTGGGAGACAACGACTCAAATGATTGCGACTGATATAGATGTAGAAGAAGCGGTGAGTCAGCCGGCACGGTTAAACCATCTGCAGGCGCTAGAGGCGGAGAGCATTGCGATTCTCCGGGAGGCGGTGGCAGAGTTTGCCCGTCCCGTGATGCTGTATTCAATCGGCAAGGATTCGTCGGTGATGTTGCGGCTGGCGCAGAAGGCATTCTACCCCGGAAAGATTCCGTTTCCACTACTGCATGTCGATACCAGCTATAAGTTTCCCGAGATGATCGCCTTTCGCGATGCGTACACCAAGGAGATCGGAGCGGACCTGATCGTACATCGCAACGAGAAGGCGATTGCGGCAGGAGCCAATCCCTGGACGCTGGGGACGCAGGCCTGCTGCGGGTTGCTGAAGACGCGGAGCCTGCTGGACGCGCTTGAAGAAGGACAGTTCGACGCGGCGTTTGGCGGGGCGCGGCGTGACGAGGAAAAGAGCCGGGCCAAGGAGCGGGTGTACAGCTTCCGTGACACTGCTGGGCAGTGGGACCCGAAGAATCAACGACCGGAGCTGTGGAGCTTGTACAACTCGCGCCTGAAGAAAGGAGAGAGTATCCGGGTGTTTCCGCTGTCGAACTGGACGGAACTGGACATCTGGCTCTATCTATATGCGGAGAAGATCCCGATTGTTCCGTTGTATTTTGCCAGGGAGCGCGAACTGGTGAAGCGGGGTTCGTCGCTCATCCTGTATCAGGAGGGAATGAAGATGTTCCCCGGCGAGAAGGTTGAGACGAGAAAGGTGAGGATGCGCAGCCTGGGCTGCAGTCCGTGCACGGGAGCCATGCCCAGCGAGGCGGATACGCTGCCCAAGATCATCGCGGAATTAATGGCGTTCCGGCGAAGTGAGCGGGAGAACCGGGCGATTGACCATGACGAAGAAGGCTCCATGGAGACGAAGAAGCGGGAGGGGTACTTCTAAATGGCGACCCACATGGCAGATCCGGCTCCATCGGCAGAATTTGAAGAGTTTCTAGAGGCGCATCTCGATCAGGAGATGCTGCGGTTTACGACGGCCGGCAGCGTTGACGATGGCAAGAGCACGCTGATCGGGCGGTTGCTGCACGACACCAAGAGCGTGTACGAAGATCAATTGGCGGCCGTGAAGAAAAGCCGCGTCAATCGGGCATCGGGCGGCCATGTGGATTTCTCGTTGTTGACCGATGGGTTGAAGGCGGAACGCGAGCAGGGCATCACCATCGACGTGGCGTATCGCTACTTCTCAACCTCGCGGCGGAAGTTCATCATCGCCGATACGCCGGGGCATGAGCAGTACACGCGGAACATGGCCACCGGGGCTTCGACGGCTCATGTCGCGATTGTGCTTATCGACGCCAAGGCATTCCTGAAGCATGGCAGCCTGCTGCCGCAGTCGCGCCGGCATACATATATTGCCTCGCTGCTGGGTATCCCGCATGTGGTGGCTGCGGTCAACAAAATGGATCTGGTGGAGTATTCGGAGGAGACGTTCACCGCGATTCGTGGAGAGTTTCTGGATCTGGCGCGACAGCTCGGATTGAAGAGCGTTGAAGCAATTCCGGTGAGCGCGCTGGAAGGGGACAATGTGGTGTCGCTGAGCCGGGCGATGGCGTGGTACTCCGGGCCGACGCTGCTCGAGTATCTGGAGACGGTGCCGCTGCAAGTGGAAGAGTTGAATGGTCCTGTGCGATTTCCCGTGCAGTTGGTCTTGCGGCCGGACTCGGATTTTCGCGGGTTTGCGGGACAGGTGGCGCGGGGTATTCTGCGCGCGGGGCAGCGGGTGATGGCTCTGCCGTCGCGGCGTGAGACAGCGGTTCGCCGTATTGTTTCGTATGACGGTGACCTGGGGGCAGCAGCATATCCACAGAGCGTTACGGTGGAGCTAGAAGACGAGATTGATGTGAGCCGTGGGGAGATGTTGGTAGCGGCCGCTGGCTCCGGCGACGCGCTGCCCGAGGTGAGCCGGCATTTTCGTGCGATGGTGGTGTGGATGCACGAGGATCCGCTGGTGGTGGGCAAGACCTACATCGCCAAGCACACGACGCGGACGGTCCGGGCCACGGTCCGGGCGATCCGGTATCGCGTGGACGTGAATACGCTGGAGCATGGCGATGCGAAACGGCTGGCGATGAATGAGATCGCTGAAGTGGAGTTCGAGACGAATCTGCCGCTGTTTTTCGACATCTATAGAGAGAACCGGAATATGGGCGCGCTGATCCTGATCGATGGGCTGACAAATGCCACGGTGGGGGCGGCGATGATCTCCGAAGCCGTGGAGGTTGCGCCCGAGGACGAAGCTCGACCGGTGCTGGTTCTGCTCCCGGGACGTGAAGCACTGGCAGAGCGGGTACGCGAGCGGCTGCTTCTCCGGGGAGAACGGGCGGTAATTGTGGATGATGCGTTGATTCCGGAGAGTGCGCTGGTCGGTGTTGTGCGTGCCTTGCAACTTGCCGGCGTCATTGCCGTAAGTGCGAGATCTGTGGATGCAGATGTTCTCGGTCAGATCGACAACTTTATCGAAGGCGGTCTTTTGACCGGCGAAGGTTTGGATGACGATGAGGTACTGCGGTTGGCAGGGGTAAGCGAATGAGCGTAACCGAAGCTGGCATTGACTATGAAACGATGACTGCTGAAGCATTGGTAGCGCAGATTTTGCGTGAATCGACAGGCAAAGGAGTTTGCCTGACCAACAGCTTCCAGACGGAAGATATGGTGGTGCTGCACATGTTGAAGCAGTATCTGCCGCATGTCCCGGTGATCTTTCTGGAGACGGGGTATCACTTCAAGGAAGTGATCGCGTATCGCGACAGGATGGTTGCCGAGTGGGGCCTGAACCTTGTCAATGCGATGCCGGCAACAACGCTGGCCGAGCACGAATCGAAGTTCGGATTGCTTTATTTGGTCAACCCGACCGAGTGCTGCCGCATCCGCAAGGTGGAACCGCTGATGCGTTCGCTGGAGCCGTTTGACTGGTGGTTTACCGGGCTGCGACGAGAGCAGTCGCCTACGCGCGCGGGGCTGAAGAAGGTTGAAGACCACAAGTTACCGACGGGCAGGCACTTAAAGAAGGTGAGCGTATTGGCTGACTGGACGTGGGACCAGGTGTCCGGATACGCGAAAGCGCATGGGATCCCGGAGTTGGAGTTATATGCGCGTGGGTATACGAGCATTGGCTGCGAGCCTTGCACCGCGATTCCAGCAGCCGGAGCGGATGCGCGAAGCGGTCGCTGGGGAGGCAAGAAGTTAGAGTGCGGGATTCATACCTTTTCAGAAAAGAGTTAGTTCTGGGACGGAGTTCAAAGGGGGCCTTTGGGCCTCCTTTTTCTTGTTTCTCGATACCTGTCGTTAACACACGTAATGGTTGAGAGCCGCAAGTTTTGGCCAACCTGCGACAGAGTTTTACTGACTAGAGATTTTTTCAGCGGCGGCTTTCCAAGTGGCGTCAACGATTAAGAAAAGGACTAAGCTTTTGGAATGAGGGAGCGGCGGCAGATCGTTCAGCTTTGGCAACAGGGTGAAGCCACGGTTTTGGTGACGCTGATCCGCGTGTCGGGATCGAGCTATCGACAGGCGGGTGCGCGGTTGCTGTTGGACGCTGATGGAGAGTATGCGGGGACAATCAGTGGAGGGTGCCTTGAGGCTGAGGTGATCCGCAAGGCCGCCTGGATCGTGCGGGACGGGGCAATTGTCAAACGGTATTCGACGATGTTCGATGATACGACGGAGATTCCATTTGGATTGGGTTGCGGCGGCGTGGTGGATCTATTAATCGAGCCGGCGGATACTCCGGAGTGTCAAGCATTGATGGCGGCGATGGAGAACTCGCTCAGCGGGACGAGCGCCAAGGTGGTGACCTGGTTGCCGGGGGAGGGAAAGACTCTGCGCCGGGTGGTGTTGGGAGCAGAGGGGGCGGTCGTGTTCGCCAGCGAAGGATTGAGCGAGAAGAGGCTGGACTCTGCGCGCAATCTGTGCGGCGACGAGGAGTATGAGGGCCGATTTGTTGAGCAGTTAGAGGTTCCGCAGCGCTTCTTCGTCATTGGCGCGGGAGATGATGCGAAGCCGATGGCGTCTATGGCGGCATTGTTGGGGTGGAACGTGACAGTGGCCGATGGACGGGTGAAGTTGGCGCGGCCAGAGCGGTTTGCCGATGCGGAGAGGGTTGTGGCTTTGGGCAACGTTAGCGAACTGGGGATCAGGTCCGATGATGCTGTCGTATTGATGACCCATAGCTATGAGCAGGACCGGGAGATTCTCGCGGCTTTGCTGCCGGTCGGACCACAGTATCTAGGGCTGCTGGGAGCCCGGCATCGGAGCGCTCTGCTGGTGAGCGAGGCGGCAGCCCTGATTGGGATGAGCGTCGCGGGTTGTTGCGAGCGGATTCATGCTCCGGTGGGACTCGATCTGGGCGGAGATGGGCCGGAGGCTATTGCGCTGTCAGTGATATCGGAGGTGCAGGCCTGCTGTATGGGGAAAGCCGGGATTTCACGGAAATTAACAGCCGAGAGCGTAAGGGAGCAGATTGCGCGGGGTGGATCTTCCATGTACTTGCAGGTGCAGTGTTCCCTGGATGGCTGAGTGCGGTTAGTCTTTTGCTCGAATGAGATATCCGGTGAATGACGCGGTGACGATTCCGGCAGTGGTGCTCGCGGCTGGGGCGTCGACGCGGCTGGGTACCCCGAAGCAACTTGAAATATTGGGCGGAGAGACCTTGTTGGAGCGCACGGTGCGAGTGGCTCGCGCGGCGGGGTGTTCTCCGGTGATTGTGGTGCTGGGTGCGGAATATTCGAAGGTATTAGGGAACAGCGATCTGGGCGATGTCGTGACTGTCATCAATGACAAATGGCAGGAGGGCATGGGGTCTTCCGTCCGTCTTGGAGTAAGGACTTGCGGTTTTGTCGCGAAGAGCGCGGAAGGAGTAGTCCTGATGACGTGCGATCAACCGACGGTGACGGTTCGGCATCTCGAACGGCTGATGAAGAGTCGGGAGATGACGGCCTCGCGGTACGCAGGGCGGAATGGAGTTCCGGCCTATTTCCCGGCGAAGTGTTTTGGGGAATTGATGGCTTTGCAAGGAGATAAGGGGGCGCGAGAGTTATTGAAGAATGCCGGTCATGAGGAACTGGAGGGTGGGGATTTGGATGTGGATACTGCGGACGATCTGGAACGGGCACGAAAGCTGTTTCGGTGACGGATACCCATCCTTCAAAAAGTGAAGCATGGGTATCCGGGCCGAGGGCCTAAGCGATCGTCAGTGGGGTTGCGGCCTGGGTTGCCATCTGCTGGATCGATTCGTTGTAAGGTGCGCGCAGGACGCCATGTTCGGTGATGATGGCGGTGATGTACTTTGCCGGGGTGACGTCGAAGGCAGGGTTCTGGATGGCAGCGCCGGTGGGCGTCATCTGGCGGCCATTGGAGTGGGTGACTTCGCGTGCGCTGCGCTGCTCGATGGGGATGAGATCGCCGTGCGCGGTGGCGAGGTCGATGGTGGAGAGCGGTGCGGCGACGTAGAAGGGGATGCCGTGCTCTTTGGCGAGTACTGCTACGGAATAGGTGCCGATCTTGTTGGCCGTATCGCCGTTGGCGGCGATACGGTCAGCCCCGACAATGACTGCCTGAATGCGGCCCTGGCGCATGAGTGCGCCGGCCATATTGTCGCAAAGGACAGTGGTGGGAATATTGTCGTGGAGCAATTCCCAGGCGGTGAGGCGCGCTCCCTGTAGATAGGGGCGGGTCTCGTCGGCGAAGACATCGATCTTGTGACCGCGTTCGATTGCGGCGCGAATGACTCCAAGGGCGGTACCGTAGCCGCAGGTGGCGAGCGCTCCGGCGTTGCAGTGGGTGAGGACCGTGCCTTGCTGCGGCAGAAGCGCCGCGCCATTTGCCCCCATCTTTTTGCAGGCGGCGATGTCTTCGTCGTACATGCGACGGGCTTTGGCGACAACGGCGGTTTTGATCTCGGGGATGGAAGTATTCTTAGCGGCAAGGGCGTTGTAGAGGTTACGAATCTCGTCGATACCCCAGAAGAGATTGACCGCGGTGGGACGGGTTTCGGCGAGAGTCTTTGCGATGACCGCTACTTCTTCGGTAAGCGACTGAAGGGTGGTCGCTCTACTGCGGTCGATGCCGATGGCCATGCCCATTGCGGCAGAGACGCCGATGGCGGGGGCTCCCCGGACGATCATGTCGCGGATGACGGTGGCGACCTGCTTGTAGTCGGTTGCGAGAACGTAGGTCTCTTCGAGGGGAAGCTTGGTCTGGTCGAGGAAGTTGACGCCGGTCGGGAGCCATTCGAGGGTGGGAATCATATCTTTATCAGTTTAGACGAGTAGAGAGTCCTGGTTTATGCCCTTGACATCGTTGCCCGGTCAAACGAGAATTTCAGCCGTGCCATTATTGGACTGACCAATTAATCTAAAACCCAATTCAATCTTTGTTTCATGCTAAGGAGTCTTGCTGATGGCCGGTGATTTGTTTGAGCGGCGGAGCTTTTTGAAAAAAGCGGGACAGAGCCTGCTGGCAGTACCTGCACTTTCAGTGATGGGCAGGGTTGGCACGGCCCAGGCAACTCATAAAAAACACGAAGGCCGTGAAAGTGGATGGTCAGGAAGACCATTTTCGTATACGCCGAAGATTACGCTCAATGTTCGCGACTACGGCGCGACGGGCGACGGCAAGACGAATGACCGAGTGGCGCTGCAGGAGACGATCGACCGCTGCGCCGTGTTTGGAGGTGGAGACGTCCTGGTGCCGGCGGGCAGTTATCTTACGGGGGCTCTGGCGCTGCGGAGCGATGTTGTGTTGCGGCTGGATAAGGATGCGACACTGCTGGGAACTCCCGATTTTGCTGATTACCCGGTGACCCAGGTTCGCTGGGAAGGACGCTGGATCCAGGGTCATATCGCTCTAATCTATGCGATCGACGCCAGCCGCATCGGCATTATTGGAGCGGGCAAGATCGTCGGGAATCCGGCGCTGGGCGGCCGGCCACGCAAGGATAGCCCGCTGCGCCATCCTGCATTGATCGAGTTCATCGAGTGCAGAGACATTCGACTGGAAGACTTCTCCACGACCAATCGTCTGATGTGGTCAATCCATCCGACCTATTGCGAGAAGATCTTTATCAAGGGACTGACGATTCGCAGCACCGGCGGCAATGGCGACGGAATCGATATCGATTCCTGCAAGCACGTACGCATTGACGGCTGCGACATTGCGACGGGCGACGACTGCATCTCGCTGAAATCGGGACGTGGACATGAGGGCTACTCGCTGCTGAGGACGACCGAGGATGTTCATATCTCGAACTGCACCTTCGCGGACTCGATCTTCGCGTGCATCGGGATTGGCAGCGAAACCTCGGGAGGAATTCGCGATGTCAGGATCGAACACTGCAAGTTCACACGAGCCAGGACGTTCGCGCTTTACATCAAGAGCCGGCCGGGGCGCGGGGCGTTCATCGAGAATATTACTGCCGATGATCTCGACGTATCGGGAATGACGGGCGGCTTTCTGCGGTTCAACATTCTTGCCAGCGGAATTCGCGATGAATTTCCCGTGCCCGGCGACGAAGGAATTCCGACAATCAGAAACTTCAGGTTCTCCAATATTCGCGTGAAGGAGTGCCCGATATTGGTGGATGGGACGGGAATTCATCCGCGCAAACCGCTGGAGGGCTTTTCGCTGCTGAATGTGACGGGAACATGCGATAAGGGGATATTTCTGGCCAATGTGAAGGATGCTGTAATTCGGAATATTAAGGTCACAGGCTTTACCGGGGCATTGCTCAATATTAGTAACGTTACCGGCAAGGGATTGGCGGGCGCAGCTACTATCGAGCCGCCGAAGGTCGGGGAGCCTGTTCCGGTTCCAAGTCATCCCTATCAATTGCACTGAGGTGTTGGGCCCGATCACGTTGCAGGTCCG
Organism: Acidobacteriales bacterium 59-55; assembly: GCA_001897435.1. Lineage (GTDB taxonomy): Bacteria > Acidobacteriota > Terriglobia > Terriglobales > Acidobacteriaceae > Edaphobacter. Next base: position 342,694 of record MKSV01000004.1, read on the forward strand.
TCCTCCTGATTATTTTGAATGTATCTTCATCTCTGAATTTAGAAGGCCGACATGCCAAAGTCCGCTGCATTGTGCACCTCTCTTTCTATTTTTCTGGTCTTTTTCTCACTTTGTGCGCAGGCGCAGAGCCTGCCTCGGGCATCGGCTCAATCAGGGGCTCCCGCTCCCGTCGCCGACTCTGCTTCTACGGCGAATGCCGGAAGAAAGCAGCTCTTCGAGTACCTCGACCGCATAGCGGCGGAGCAGACCTCCGCGCGCAGAACGATTGTTGCCGCGATTACCACCAGATCGCAGGCTGAAGCGCGCCAAGCGATGGTGCGCAAAAAAATCATCTCGTTGATGGGAGGATTCCCCGCGAAGACTCCGCTGAACGCGAAGGTTGTCGGCGAGACGCAGGCACAGGGATTTCATATCGAAAAAATTCTTTATGACTCGCAACCGGGATTTCCGGTTACGGCGCTCCTCTATCTGCCGGATGCGAGGGCGGGAAAACTTCCTGCTATCGTCGTTGCTCCGGGGCATGGCCCCGGTGGAAAGGCTTCGGACTTCGGCTTTGCTTCTATCTTTGCTCGTAATGGCTTTGCCGTGCTTTCCTACGACCCAATTGGACAGGGAGAGCGGTTGCAGTATCCCGACCCCGCCAAACCGGGAACGTCACTCGCGACGCGTCCGACAGGAGAGCATGGCGAAGCCGGACTACAGCCGACCCTGATCGGCGATGCTGTTGCACGCTACTTTGCATGGGATGGAATGCGAGCTGTCGATTACCTTCAATCGCGTTCGGAGATTGATCCGGATCGAATCGGAGCATTCGGCTGCTCGGGCGGAGGAGCGATGACGGCGCTGCTGGCAGCGCTCGACACACGCATCAAAGCTGCGGGGACTGCCTGCTACATTACCTCTTTCGACACGCTGCTTCCGGCTATTGGAGCTCAGGACGCCGAGCAATCGATTCCCGGATTCATCGCCAGCGGCTTTGATTTTCCTGACTGGGTGGAACTGGCCGCACCTCGCCCTTATGCCATTATTGCGACCACCGAAGATATGTTTCCTTTTGCCGGGGCCCAGAAGAGCGAGGCTGAGGCGCGGCGTTTCTATGGACTTTTCCATGCGGATGCGGATCTCGAGTTCCTGACCGGACCAGGGCATCATGGCAATCTTGGTCCTATTCAGTCCCGCATCGTCAGCTTCTTTCTGAAGCATCTGCAACCGGGCGCTGATGCTGTCCATCCTGTTTTGCCGCCGCCGCGCAAGCCCGGGGTCAGCCCCTTTGCGCTTCCTCCGGGAATTACTCAGGCTGCTTTTCAGGTCACGCCTACCGGACAGGTAGCTACCTCATATCCTCATGTAGAGACAGTGCACACGTTGAATCTCAAACGATATGATTCGCTTGCGAAGCCGAAGGAGCTTACCGGAGAGGCATTGCGCACCGCGATTCGCGAAGTCACCAAGGCATCCGCGCAGCCTGCCGCGCGCAGCCGTAAATCGGATTCGTATCTTGTAGATACGAGTAATCTTGCTACCGATGCTGGGGCCACAGGAAGTGGCTCGTTTCGCCATGTGACCCTCCATTCAGAACCCGGAATTGATTTGCAGGGCGAGATTGCAATTCACCATACAACCGGCGCGCATCCGGCGATTTTATTGTTGACCGATGCCGCGTCAATGCCCTTGGATAGTCCAGCACAGATAAAGCTTATGAGCGAGATGCAGCGTCTTGCAGAGGCGGGCAATGTTGTGCTGGCGCTGACTCCGCGTCCTTCGCCTCCAGGAACCGAAGAGACGAAGTCGCCTATCCTGGGGCCGTTTTATCTCACGGAGCTTCGCGCGGAACTGGTTGGAAAAACCTTGATGGGGATGCGGATTGACGATACGATCCGTGCGGTCGACTATCTTTCCTCACGGTCTGACGTCGACGCTAAACATATAACGGCCAGGGCCTCGGGGCATCTCGGGCTGGTGCTGCTTCATGCTGCCGTGCTTGATTCACGTCTTTCACATATTGCGATCGACCATTCTCTGAGCAGCTATCGCAGCCTGATTGAAGCTCCTATGCCTGTTGGCGCTCCGCAGGATATTCTCCCTGGCGTGGTGCGTCACTACGATCTCCCTCAACTGGAACGCGCGCTTGGCTCCAGGTTGACATTGATTCATCCATTAAGTGGCACGGACGATCTCTCCGCAGGCTCGTCTCAGGAGGCATTCTGAGAGTTGCGGAGCCAATACAATGACCACAAAGCTTCAGGCCGGTTTCACCATTGCTGAAACTCGATCTTATTAGAGCGCGAAAGAGGATAACCTTGACAGTCAATCGACGTAATTTCCTTTTGGGTACGGCTGCCGCCGCCGCGCAGGCAGGTGTGACAGTGGCTCTGCCTGCCGCGGTGAAGCCTGACAGCCGTGCGCAAGAGTCGCAGGCAAATAAGCGGAAACCGAATATCATTCTCTATCTTTCCGACCAGTTTCGCTGGGACTTTGTTGGTGCGAACGGCTTGAACAGTTCTACGCGGACGCCCAATCTGGATGCGCTGGCCGCGCACGGTAAAAACTTTACTCATGCAGTGACCAACCAGCCGGTCTGTGCTCCGGCCCGCTCCGTTCTGATGACGGGAAGGTATGCGTCTGAGACCGGAGTCTGGCACAATGGTCTGCCAATGAGCACCGAACTGCCGACGCTTGCCGGTGAGTTGCGCAAAGCCGGTTACACCTCGAACCTGATTGGCAAATGGCATCTTGCGCCGGGAAAGGTCGCGGATGGCGGCGGGCCTGGCTATGTGAAGCCTGAATATCGCGGAGGTTTTCTCGATCTTTGGGAGGGAGCGAATGCGCTTGAGCACACGACACACCCTTATGAAGGAACGATTTATGACGGCGACGGGAAAGAGATCACGTTCAAGGACGAATATCGCGTAGATTTTATTACCGATCGCGCTGAACGTTTTTTACGGCAGAAGCAGGAGAAGCCATTCTTCCTGTTTATCTCTCAGCTTGAGCCGCATCAGCAGAACGATATGAAGCGCATGGTAGGCCCCAAAGGGTCGGCTGAGCGGTTCATTAATGCATCGGTGCCACCCGATCTCCGCAGCCTTCCGGGCGACTGGCATCAGCAGCTTCCCGACTATTATGGCGCGTGCGAGAGCATCGATGCGTCCGTAGGCCGGGTCAGGAAGATATTGGAAGAGGAAAATCTGGCCGACAATACGATCTTTGTTTTTATCAGCGATCATGGATGCCACTTCATGACGCGCAATCAGGAGTATAAGCGCAGCACGCACAACAGTTCGGTTCGCATTCCGTTGATCATTCAGGGACCGGGCTTCGAAGGAGCGCAACAGATACCGGAGCTGTTCGGCATTATCAATGTTGCTCCGACACTGCTGGAGGCTGCGGGCGTGCAGGTGCCGGCGTCCATGAAGGGAAAGAGCGTTTTACCTCTGCTGAACGATGCCCGGGCGAGAGAGGAATGGCCGAACAAGGAGTTGATTCAGATCAGTGAGTCGATGACCGGTCGGGCAATCCGCACGCAGGACTGGACCTATTGCGTAGCTGATCCGACGGGCAGCACCAAGACGTCGGCGAGCAATAACTATCATGAGTACCAGATGTACGATCAGCGTGCCGATCCTCAGGAACTGGTGAACCTTGCGGGTAGAAAAGAATATCGAGAGAAGGCGAATGAGCTTCGTGAGGAACTCAAGAAGTTGATTGTCGCTTCCGGCGAGCCTGAGCCTGAGATCGTCGAGGCGAAACTCTATCCATAAACGGACGGCTGGTGCAGAAAGAGCTTGGTGCTTGCTAATCCCGGAATCTTCCAACTCAAAAAAGGAAAACCCAGCAGATATGCTGGGTTTTCCCGTTGCTAGCGCACGAGGTGCGATGAACCGTCGCAGTTGAAGGACGACGTTTGGGGTGTCAGTCAACCCGTGTAAAACGGACTGCCTGATAAGGCCTTCCGCTGAGTTTGAGCCTTGGCTTGCCGGTGACCTTATTGGGCAGGCTATGAATAGTCATCTCCCAGGGATCAATCATGTCTACGCTGTAGGTTCCCGGGGGCAAGGGGAAGTCGTACCAGATCGGCTGGTGAAAGTCGAAGTAATAGAGGACGATCGGGTGTAATTTTCCGCTGGCATCTACTGTGGTCGCATTCAGGTAATAGGGATCTGGGCTTTCTGTAAGCCCCGGACGAGGGAAGTAATGTCCCGGGTCGCTGCCTGCGGGTACAGTTGCTTCGAGGATCTTACGCAGGAAGGCGATGCGCTGTGGGCTTGTTCCCGAAAGTTTGCCGCCGTGCGCCCACCAGATCGTCGGCGTGTCGGTGACGTCGGGAAGCTTGTCAGGATCGATAAAAGTCTCACCATGGGTGACGTAACAGCCTGCAATCACGCCGAGCCAGAAGCGGCGAGTCATCTCCTCCCCGGAGATGTTGCCCCAGCGGCTGTTGAGGTTCCCTTCGTACTGGATCTCGTCATAGACGATGGGCTTGCGCCATGCGTCATGACGTTCAGCCGATTTCTCGAAGTCGTAGACCTGCAAGCTCGCATGGGTAACCCATGGCTTGGAATAGTCGTACATGACATGCCCATGGTGGACAGAGCGGAGATGAGGAACCGGATCATGCTGTTCAACAATCTTGAAGAAACGGTCAAAGTCTTGAACAGTCTTGGCCTTCATGAAGTCATACTCATTGGCCAGGGACCACCAGATGTTGCGATAGGCGGAGAGGCGCGCCAGGACGTAGCGCAGATATCGATCGTCGGCTTCCGCGGGCATGGTGGCGTATCCCCAGCGGTCGTAGGGATGAAAGAGAATGAGGTCGGCCTCGATGCCGAGAGCGCGGAGATCGGCGATGCGTTGTTCCAGGTGCGCGAAGAAGGCAGGGTTGGGGCGGGTGAAGTCGTTGACGCCGGCGGCAGTGCGTTCGAAGGGATAAAAGGGCGGTTCGTTATGGTTGTACTCGTAGCTCTTGGGGAAGACGCACATGCGAATCTTATTGAAGGGTGCGGTGCGCAGTGTGGCCAGCGTCTCCTGCTGTAGTGCATCCGATTGGTGGATCCAGGCGTAGGATGTGGTGCCGAAAGGAAAGAAAGGCGCGCCATCCTCATAGGCGAAGTGATAATAGTTGCAGACAGAAACGGGTCCGTGTACGCCGGCGAGAGCGGCAGTACAGGAGAACGAGCCGCTGCGCTTATCCAGGATCGGGGCGCTGCTGGAGGTTGTATAGCTCCATGAGCCGATGGTATCCGGCATAAAGCGAATCTTGTAGGCGCCCGCCCCATCGTAGAAACCATCTACATTAACAGTTCGTTGGCCGAGAGAAAAAATAGCGGATAGCTGCACGTCGATAAAAGGATTCCCAGTGGAAGGACCGGGCAATGAAACCTCGAAGACCTCCCAGCGGGGCACCGGAGCGTGGGTATTTTCAGCAATGGCAGAAGGCGGCAATGCGATGGCTGCAACGGACCCAGCCGAGGTTAGTTTGAGCATGTCGCGGCGGGTTATCGGGCTCATTGCATGTAGTTTAGCAACAGCCTTTCTCAAATTTTCCAATATAGAGAAAATAATGTAATGCGTTCGGGAGTAGATCCTCAATTTGCAATTAGATTTGGATGTGTTCGACGATGGTTATTCTGAACTCATCATTGAAGACCCAGGCTTCTCGGCAGGAAGAATCTGCAAGTGAAACGCTGGGGCGGGACGAACCTCAGGTCGTCATCCTGGCGGATGACCTGACAGGTGCATGCGACAGTGCAGCCGCGTTTCTGGGCCAGCGTCGGCGAGTTCGCGTCTGCTTGCAGGATGACTACGACGCAGGCTTGTCGGATGCAGACGTCTGTTCGTTTTCCACGAACTCTCGTAACCAGTCCTCCGCGCTCGCAGCACATCATGTCGGTTCGTTGGCCGGCAATCTGCGTCAACGGCTCCCGGCAGCGATATTTTTCAAGAAGATTGATTCGGCGGGCCGCGGTCACTTTGCCGAGGAGATGGAGGCTGCCCGCCTGGCGGTTGGCGCAGATCTTACGGTCTGCGCTCCTGCCTTTCCGGAGGTGGGGCGTTGCGTGCTCAATGGCACACTCCACGTATGGGACGCTCGCGGCGGGGAAGCAGGCATCAGGCTGCCCGAGCTTTTTCCAGATGAGATGAGAGAGAAAATCGCACTGATCCCCGGCGGCACCGATCGTGATGTGGAGGACGCGGTTAAGCAGGCGAGGAATAAAGGCAGGCATGTACTGTTGTGCGATGCAAATTCGGCTGCCGATCTGCAGCGTATTGTTCGAGTGCTGCACCGGTCTTCGCAGCGAGTGCTGTGGGCTGGATCGGCTGGGATCGGTTTTGAGCTTGCGCGGATCTTGAAGCCAGGAATATCCGATGCGACGAGTACGCCTGCGCGCAAGCGCGGAAAGACCCTGATCCTTTGCGGCTCGCCGCATCCGCTTACGAGAACGCAGATGGAGCGGTTGACCTGCGCTGACAAGGATGAACAGGACGATAGGAGGATCGCGCAGGTTCGTTGCGGTGAGTCGAGCGAAGACAACCTGCGTAAGATATTTGGCGATGCTGAGCCGGTTGGTTCGCTGGTGCTGACCGGGGGAGATACCGCAGCGATGGTGCTGCGTGCGTTTGATGCAGAGTCGATAGAGGTTGCCGGACAGATGTCACCGGGGATTCCGTGGGGGATTGTGCGCGGAGGAATCGCCGACGGCTGCATCGTTATTACAAAATCAGGAGGCTTTGGGGACGAGCATGTACTGGTGAATGCTCTACACTTTTGCCGCGGAGTGACTGCATGAGTTTACCGAGAATTGCGATTACGGTTGGAGATCCTGCGGGCGTCGGCCCGGAGATTGCCATCAAAGCGCTGGCTGCGCCGGAGATGCGTGAGCTTGCCGACTGGATTGTTATCGGCGACCGGATTGCCCTTGAAAGCGCTGCCGCCGCAGCCTCGATTGATCTTCCTTCAATTCCTTTTACCCATCTTGAAGTGGGAGCACTTGGCGGCGTGCAGAATTTCAAGCCCGGTCAACTGCGCGCCGAAAATGGTCGAGCGGCAGTCGAGTACGTTCGAATCGCGGTCGAGATGTGTCTTAGCTGCGAAGCAGAGGCGATGGTGACCGCCCCGCTTAACAAGGAGGCAGTATCCTTGTCCGGACGAACCTTCTCCGGCCATACCGAGTACATCGCCGAACTATGCGGCGCGGCGGAATCGCGGATGTTGTTAGTGAGCGATAAGCTGGCAACGGTCCATGTCTCCACGCATATTCCGCTGGAGCAGGCATGCAGGTTGGAGCAAAGGCGCATCGTTCGCACCATTGAACTCGGTGCGGAAGCAATGCAGCTTATGTTGCAACGCTCCCCTCGGATTGCCGTTTGCGGCTTGAACCCTCACGCGGGAGAGCACAATCTCTTTGGCAGACAGGACTCAGAAGTGATCGTACCGTCGATTGCCGAAGCTCATGAGCTCGGAATCGACTGCACTGGTCCTTATTCTCCGGACACGGTGTTTCTGCGCGGAGTTCGCGGCGACTTCGACCTCATCGTTGCCATGTATCACGATCAGGGACACATACCGATGAAGCTGATCGACTTCGAGAAGACGGTTAACGTATCGCTTGGCATTCCCATTATTCGCACCTCTGTCGATCATGGAACCGCTTTTGATATTGCGGGTCAGAACAAGGCTGACCCACGCAATATGGAGGCCGCCATGCTGTTGGCGTTGCGGATGGCCCAGGGCCGACGACAGCAAAATGCCAGAATTAGCTAGAGCAGATTTGCTGTTGGTGTGGAGGAAGGCAACCGCAGATTCCCTTCGGGAATGACAAACAAAGGGCTCGGCAGACTCTACACCAAAATCCAATTTCACTAGAGAAGGCTACTGTACTTCGGTTGGAAATGCGTAGCGTTCCGGGGATAGGCCGTCTCAGACAAAAGAAAACGCAGCAGTAACCCGACACGGTTCGCTGCTGCGTCTTTTCGGTGGGTTGACGTGTCGAGCTATGGTTTAATGTGCAGCGTATTGTTCAGCGGAGTATCGCTGGAGGACGCACCAGCCATCACCTTGTAATCTCCCGGCAACAACTTCCACGCGTCTTTTGCTGTGTCGAAGATGGAGAGATAAAGTGGATTCATTGGCAAGGTCACGGTCTTCGACTCTCCCGGCGCGAGTTTGACACGCTTCCATGCCACCAGCCGCTTATAGTTTTCCTTCGCCGCGGAGGGAAGCGCTACGTAAAGTTCGGCGATCTCCGTACCTTCGCGCGAGCCCGTATTCTTGACTGTGAACTGGGCGGTGCGACTGGCATCGTCTACCTTCAGTCCTGAATAGCCGAACGTTGTGTAAGAGAGACCGAAGCCAAACGGGAAGAGCGGCTGTCTGTGGGTCGATTCAAACCATTTGTAGCCCACTGCTGCGCCTGCCGTGTATTTGAGGTCGAAGGGACGAACCTCGTGGTGCTGATCGTCGCCGACCGTTTTGCCTCCGTGCTTCACGTCCATTCCAGGGACGACAGGGTGCGGCAACTGATCGTCGCTTTTCGCAAAGGTGACGGGCAGCTTGCCCGACGGATTGACGTCGCCGAAGAGAATATTGGCCAGGGCCTGGGCTCCGCCGATGCCGGGATACCACATCTCGACGATTCCCTTCACATGATCTGCCCACGGCATCGTGACCGGGCCTCCGGTCTCTAGAACGACGATCGTGTTGGGGTTGGCCGCCGCGACAGCATTGACCAGTGCATCCTGATTGTTGGGCAGTGAGAGAGTCGGAGCATCGCGTCCTTCGCTCATCCACTGGTTGACGAAGACGATTGCGAGGCTGGATTCCTTGGCGAGCTTCGCCGCTGCTGCATTATCCTTTCCGTCGATGTACTGGACATGGCTGCGCGGTGATTTCGCCTGAATGTAGCGAAGCGGAGAGGAAGGGAAGTAAACCGGCTGACCCCAGATCGACGGACCGGGCTTCGGGTCGATGGCATTGCCACCCGGCGCATCGACCTGCGCGGAGCCGCCGCCCGAAAGCACGCCTACATCAGCGTGCGATCCGATGAGCGCAATTGAAGTGGAAGCGGAGGCCTTGAGCGGCAGAACATTGCCGGAGTTCTTGAGCAGCACAATGCTCTCTTCGGCGATATGCTGCGCATCGTCGCGTCCGCGGAAGGGATTGACGACGCTGCGCACCGGAGGATCGTCCACGACTCCGGCATCGAACATGCTGCGCAGGATGCGGTGCACCATATCGTTAAGTCGTGCCATGGGGACCTGGCCATCCTCGACTGCTTTTTTGAGCGGCGCGCTGAAGTAGTTGTCATCCCCGGGCATGTCCTGGTCAAGACCGTTCAGCGCGGCTTTGACCGTGCTGTGGGTTGCGCTCCAGTCGGAGATCACCCAGCCCTTGAACTTGAAGTCTTTCTTCAAGACCTGGTTGAGCAGATAGTCGTTTTCACAGGCGTGGTCACCGTCGACGAGGTTGTAGGAGCACATCACCGCGGAGGGTTTCGCGATTCCAATCGCGATCTCGAAGGCCAGCAGGTCGGACTCGCGCATGGAGCGCTTGTCGAGCAGGACGTTTACCACGGTCCGTCCCGTCTCCTGGTCGTTGAGCGCGTAGTGCTTGATGTCGCTCATTACATGTTCGGATTTGACGCCGCGCTCAAGCTCTCCGGTCATGGTTCCGGCAAGAACCGGATCTTCTCCGGCATACTCGAAGTTGCGCCCGTTGCGCGGTTCGCGGGTAATGTCGACGCCACCGCCGATAGACATGTTAAAGCCTTGAGCGCGAGCTTCCCTCCCGATGACCGAGCCATAGAGAAAGGCCGCATCCGGATTCCAGCTTGACGCCGCTCCAAGGGTAGAGGGCAGCAAGGTCGCATAGCGGCTTTGCAATGCAGCCATGCGGATGCCGACGGCGGAATCGGCCATATTGATGTCGGGAATGTGCAGCCGGTCGATGCCGGGCACGAAGCCCGCGCCGAAGTTGGAACGGGCCGGGACGGGGTCGCCCTTGCGCAGAACTCCCCAGCCGGTGCCATGCACCAGTTGAATCTTCTCATCGAGCGTCATCCGACCAAGCACCATATCGGCCCGCTGATCGGCTGAGAGAGCTTTATTCATCCACGGCATCTGTGTCGTGTCGGGTTGGATCTGAGCCTGCGCCCGCCGAGGCCCGAACGTAGCCATCGTCAGCACAACGGAGAGAGAAGAGACTGCCAAGCCCTTGAAAAGTGTGGAAAATTCCATCGGTGCTCCTTCATATCTGGACGCAGCCGTCTGCCTCGTTGATCGCAACCGCCAAACGTATCTCGCTGGGTCGATAAAAAGTCTAAATTAACTAAATCGAATTAGCTATGGATTTTAAACGATTTTAGCGCGAAGTCCTGGGGACGCGGATAGTCGCCAGGCTTAAAGAAGGGCGATAGGAGTCTATGGACATACACTCCTCAAAATCATTTTGCGAAGAGCTGATTGATATCGGCGAAGGCTTTAAAGTCCAGCGCATTACCTGCAGGATCGAGAAAAAACATCGTGGCTTGTTCGCCCACCTCGCCTCTGAAGCGGACGTATGGCTCGATGATGAAGTGAATGCCTGCTTCGCGAAGTCGGTCGGCAAGTGCTTGCCATTGATCCATCGCAAGAATAACGCCGAAGTGTGGAACAGGGACGTCGTGGCCGTCTACGGGATTGTGATGGTTGCTGCCACTACGAGAACCGGGCTTCAGGTGCGCGACGATCTGATGGCCGAAGAGGTTGAAGTCGATCCATTGCGCGGAGCTTCGGCCTTCTAGGCAGCCCAGAGTAGTTCCATAGAAGCGCCGGGCGGCTTCGAGATCGTCAACAGGAAACGCGATATGAAATGGAGTGAGCGGCACGGTATTCTCCTGCCACTCATCTTACGATGCGATGTCCGGCGGGGAGCTATCAAAAGGCGGGATCAAACAGTTGGCAGCGATAGAACCCGTTACCGCGAAGCGGAATTTTGCTCAACCGAACCGTTGTTCTGAAAATCGGCTTTAGACGGCCTCGGTCTGAGCCTGAACGTTGTCTACAGGCAGGCGCACAACGAACTCGGTCTTTCCAGGTTCGGAGGCAAAGCGGATAGTCCCGCCGTTCTGCTCCACAATGCGGCTCACAATCCCCAGCCCGATGCCTGTGCCAACGCCGACGGCTTTGGTCGTGTAGAAAGGATCGAAGATGTGCGCCTGGCACTCGGTAGGGATTCCACTGCCATGGTCGCTGATGCTGATGCAGATATTATCTACATGTTCGGTGTTAAGCGTTTTCTCCGTCCACGTGCGTATCGCAATCCGACCCCGTTGCAGCGATGCGTCGATCGCGTTGTCGAGAAGGTTAGTCCATATCTGGTTGAGACCGGACGCGGTCGCCTGAAAGATAGGAAGATCGGCAGACAGATCTTTTTCCAGCACGATCTCCTTCTCGCGAAACTTGTGGCCGAGGATGACGAGAGTGGCGTGGATGCTGTTATTGATATCGACGGTCTGACGCTGCCCTTTGCCCTCGTACGCGTACGATTTCACCGCAACAACCAAGTCCGTAACGCGGCCGATGCTCTCTTCGATGGTGCCGACCAGTTGCATGCTCGATACAAGCGCGTCTAACCAGTTCAGAGCATCCGAAAAAATTGCGCCCTGGAACTCGTCGCGGGCGCATTGCAGTTCTTTCGCATCGATGCCGATCGAGACCAGCGTCGGCGCCATCTTCCATGCGTTCTCGATGTTGGCTTGCTCCATCCATTGCGCCAGCGCTTCTTCCGCATCGCTCTGTTCCAGAGAGTTTATGGAAACCGGTGGCTTGGCCGTGAGGGCGTGTTCCTGCAGATCGAACATGCACTGCTTCTGCTCCCGGCTCAGTTCGAAGCGGCTGAACTTCGCCGTCAATTCGTGCATTCGCAGCAGGTTCTCTCTGAGTTGCGAGGCCGCGCGGCGGGCTGCAGCTCCCGGATTGTTCAACTCGTGCATCAGCCCTGCGGCAAGCGTTCCCAACGATGCCATCTTCTCCTGCTGCACAGCAATGCTCTGCAGCTTCTGGACGCGCATCGCCATATTTCCGAGGATGGCCTTGCGCACATCCGGGCAGGAGGTCATCAACTTCCAGAAACCCTCCTCGTCGAACTGGAGCAGGTGGGCAGCTTCCGTCACCCGCAGGCTGACCAGATTGGGAGTGTTCGATAGAAGCGGCACTTCGCCAAAGGCATTTCCACTCGACACCGGCGCAAAGGCGAGCTCCTTGCCGTCGGCCTGCGTCTGGACGAGGCGAAGCGCGCCTTCCAGCAGTATCCAGAAGTGGTGTGCCATCTCTCCTTGCCGGACGAGGAGTTCTCCCTTGGAAAGATGAATCTCTTCCGCGTCTTCGAGACAGCGCAACTCTTCGTCGCTCAATGACGACAGGATAGGAACTGTGCGCAATTTGGCAAAGAGGGCGTCGCTGATCTTGCCTGCGGTCGTGATGGAAACGGATTGTGTCTGGTTGTTCATTGTTTTCCCGGGCAGATGCCTTTCAAAGTGTCGCAAGGTACTGGTGCACGAACTGGATTGCGATGGACCCCTCGCCCACGGCGGAAGCGCACCTTTTTACGGAGTTGTAGCGCACATCTCCGGCAACGAAGACGCCGGGAACGCTGGTTTCGAGCAGATAGGGTTCGCGATCAAGGCTCCACAACTTGGCCGACTTCGCCTTGAGTTCGGGACCGGCGAGGATGAAACCCTTGCTGTCGCAGGCCAGGCCTTTCGGCAGCCAGTCAGTCTTGGGCGCCGCGCCGATAAAGATGAACAGGGAACTGGCCGCGCGGGCCTCTTCGCCGTGGGGTGTCCTCAGAGTCAGGCATTCGAGATGGCCGTCTCCCGCGACGGCGGTAACTTCGGTCTGGGTCTCGACGATGATATTCGGTGTGGCCTCGATCTGGTCGACCAGATACTTCGACATGCTCTTTCCCAGAGAGCTGCTGCGCACCAGCATATGCACCTTCGATGCATATCGCGAAAAATGCATGGCCGACTGGCCCGCGGAGTTGGCTCCGCCGACGATGTAGACCTCCTCACCCGAGCAGGAGATCGCCTCGGTCATCGCCGCGCCATAGTAGACGCCCGCGCCGCTCAGCTCGTCCGCCCCCGGAATGTCGAGTTTGCAATAGGAGACGCCCGTGGCGATCAGGCAGACATGGCACGTCACCTCGCGCCCATCCTTCATCTGGACGATGTGGTATTGGTTCTCCGACCGGATGCAGGTGACCTGTTGCAGGAGGAACTCGGCTCCTAGGCGGCTTGCCTGAAGAAACGCCCGCTTGGCCAATTCTTCACCGCTGATGCCAGCGGGAAAGCCGAGATAGTTCTCGATCTTCGAACTGGAACCCGCCTGGCCTCCTACAGCATTCGGCTCGACGATCAGCGTGCGCAGTCCCTCGGAGGCGCCATAGACGCCCGCCGCAAGACCGGCAGGTCCCGCTCCGATCACCACTACGTCGTAGAACTTTTCCTGTGCCTGGGTCGGGATGCCCAGTTTCTTCGCCAGATCGGCTGAGGACGGCTGTACCAGAGCTGTTCCATCTCCAAACAGCACCACCGGAAGCTTCGCATCGTCGATCCCTTTTTCCTTCAGCAGCCCCAGAGCGTCAGGATTCTGTTCAGGATTAAGCCACTGATAGGGGATGCGATTGCGCGAGAGGAAATCGCGCACCGAATGATCGGCAGCGGACCAGCGCACGCCCACTACGCGGATGCCTTCGAATGGAGGCTTGTAACCCTGTTTCCATGCCTCCAGAAGGTCGTCGAGAACGGGATAGAGCTTCTCTTCCGGCGGGTCCCAGGGCTTGTTGAGGTAGTAGTGGATCTTCGCCGAGTTAATGGCGCGGATCGCGGCCTCGGTATCGGCATACGCGGTCAGCAGGACGCGTTTGGCGTCGGGGTACAGCTTCAGCGCCTCCTGGAGAAAGTCGACCCCGGTCATTCCCGGCATCCGCTGGTCGGAGAGGAAGAGAGCAACAGTATCCTTGCGCTCCAGAAGCTGCCGGCAGATGTCGAGCGCCGCGAGACCCGACGCCGCGCGCACGATGCGGTAGTTTTGGCCGTAGTGCAGGCGCAGATCCTGCACCACCGCCTCCAGTACGCTGGTGTCGTCGTCGATGGCGAGCAGAATAGGCTTGGGCATATCTCTTGTTATACTTCGCGCGCGGCTTTTCCACACAACCGCATGGAGATTCGATTATGCCCGAGCGCTTCTGGGTTCAGAAACATAGTGTATTGATTGCAAAGGCTTTGCCATGAGTTATTTTTTGCCTGCGTTTGTCCGATTTATAGACATTCCCCGATAATCGTTGTAATTCGCCGATAAGGCAGAATACGGGGCGAAAAGATCCCGGCAGGAGACGAAAAGTTGATGAATCGAATTATTCTCGCTGACAATCAGGCGATATTCCGGGCCGGAGCGGCACGCGTCCTCGCGTTGGAGGACGACATGCGCATCGTCGCCCAATGCGAAAGTTTGGAGAAGCTCTTCGCGGCCATCGAGGGGTTCCACGGAGCCATCCTCCTTGTTGCTTCGAGTCTGCGGCCGGACCTCCCGACGCTGCTTGCTCGTGCCGGGTCGCGGGACTGCCGCACGATTCTGATTGCGGAAAATACAGAGCATATTGCCGAAGAGGTGGCTTTGCCGCTTGATGGAATCGTCTGTCGCAACGTCGCTGGAAGTGAGCTTGTGGTCTGTGTTCGTCGGGTCGCCCGTGGGCAGCGATTTATGCAGCGAACCAACGTCACTACCATGCAGGTTGCCGACGCCGTCGGAACACGAGTCCGCGACCGCTTGACCCCCAAGGAGATGCAGATCGTCGCTCTCATCGTTCAGGGTTGTAAAAACAAGGAGATTGCCGCTCAGTTGGGAACAAAAGAGCAGGTGATCAAAAATTATCTGCGCACGATCTACGATAAGACCGGCGTATCGGACCGTCTTGAACTGGCACTGTTCACCATCCACCACCGGGTGCTGGCCGAGGCTGCCGCCAGGGCTGGAAATCTGCTCCACATGAAAACTGCCTGAGGACGGCAGAATCTGCCCATCCCTCACTTCCTGACCTTCTCCGCGATGCTCTTGGCCTGCGTAAACAGCAGCAGATAGTCGCTGCCGCCGGCCTTGGAGTCGGTGCCGCTCATATTAAAGCCGCCGAACGGATGCGCTCCCACCATCGCCCCCGTGCACTTCCGGTTCAGATACAGGTTGCCCACATGGAACTCCTCGCGTGCGCGATCGAGATTCTCTTGCCGGTTCGAGTAGATCGCCCCGGTTAAGCCATACTCCGTATCGTTGGCGATGGACAGAGCCTCGTCGAAGCTCTGTGATCGGAGGACCGCCAGCACCGGTCCGAAGATCTCCTCGCGCGCGATCCGGGCCGTCGGCGCGACGTCCTTGATGACGGTCGGCGCGATGTAATAGCCGCCATCCTGCGTCTTGATGGCACTGCCGCCGTTGAGAACCACGCCCTCGCCCTTGCCGATCTCGATGTAGTCCAGAACCTTGCGGTAGGCTTTTTCGCTGATGACCGGCCCGCAATAGAAGTTCTCAACCGGGCTGCCCGTCTCGATCTTTGCCACTCGTCTTTGCAGCCGGTCGCAGAAGGTGTTGTAGATCCGCGCATCGACGATAGCCCGCGAACATGCCGAGCACTTTTGCCCGTTGAACCCGAACGCGCTCGCCACCACGCCCTCGACCGCCGCATCCAGGTCGCAGTCGTTGTCGACGATGATTGCGTCCTTGCCACCCATCTCCAGGATCGTCCGCTTGATAAAGTTCTGTCCTGGTCGAGGTTGAGCGCCGCGCTCGTGAATCTGCAAGCCCACTGCCTTCGATCCGGTAAACGCGATAAACCGGACCTGGGGATGGACGACCAGGGCACTACCGAACTCCGGCCCTCCGCCAGGGCAGAAGTTGACGACGCCATCCGGTAGCCCCGCTTCTTCGAGAAGGCTCACAAACCGGGCGGCGATGGTGGGCGCATCTTCCGACGGTTTCAGAATTACCGTGTTTCCACAGACAATCGCCGCCGCTGTCATTCCCGCCATGATGGCGAAAGGAAAGTTCCACGGCGGGATGACCGCGCCCACGCCCAGCGGCAGGTAGCGAAGCTGGTTGCGCTCGCCGGGAAACTGAATCGGCGTCGTCGCACGGTCGAGGCGCAGCGCCTCACGCCCGTAGAACTCCAGGAAGTCGATGGTTTCGCCTACATCCGCGTCGGCCTCACCCCAGTTCTTGCCCACCTCGTAGACCAGCCACGCGCAGAAGCTCAATTTTCGTTCACGAATCAGCGCCGCGGCGCGAAACAGCAGTTCGGCTCGCTGTGCCGCCGGAGTCCGGCTCCAGCTTGAAAATGCCGTCTGCGCTGCATCGACCACCTGTTGAACCCGGTCCGCCTCCGCCTGCTGGTGCACCCCGACGATCTGAGCAGGCCGGGCGGGATTCGTGGAGAGAATCTTTCTCTCCGTCCGTTGGCGGCTCCCCCCGATGACGAGGTCGTACTCGCGCCCAAGCTGATTCTCCACCTCGGCGAGCGCGGCCTGCATAGCACGCTTATTCTCTGCTGCGGTGAAATCGACGAACGGTTCGTTGATAAACGGAGTCGGGAGAGAACGGGCGGCGATGCCGGGAACAGAAATCACAGTAGCCATCTTGCCGTGATTCTAGCGCGAACCATGTCACGCCGTTGTCCACCTCGAAAATGGGTGCCCCATGTCCGGATTCTCGGAATGGGAGCCGGTGCCTCTCTCGCCACCTGACAGGCGCTCATATCGCCAACGATTACGAGCCGTCTTCTGTCAGCTTTTCAGTGGCCTTCGACATGGTGGCAGTGCGTTCGAGCTTGTCCCAGGCAAACGGTTTACCGTCGATTGCCCGCTTGATCGTCTTTAACAGCACCACGGAAAAGACCTGCCGATAGGTAAACCGTTGAATCCAGATATGGAACAGAAGCCAGCCGTCTCCCTTGCTCGCCGGGTGCTTCCGCTCCAGCGCGAACGCGATGGCCGACGTAACGAAGTCGATCATAAGGAAGGCGAGGAAGAAGAGAATCAGCTTGTGCAGGCTGGCGGCAGAGGTGGTCTCCGGGTGGAAGTGCTTGTCGATGTAGTAATTCAACACGCCGGCGACGAACATCAGGTCGATCAGCGGCGAGACCAGCGGCAGCATGATCTGGAAGACCAGCGTATTGGGCAAGGCAAACAATCCGAGAGCGCGATTCTTGGTGAAGGCGCCACGATGTTTCCAGATGGCCTGCAGGATTCCGAACGACCAGCGAAAGCGTTGTCGCATCAGCCCATCGACGGTGACCGGTGCCTCGGTAAATGCCAGCGCCTTGTCCTCGTAGATGACCGAATGGCCCTGTTCGAGGACGTTCATGGTCAGATCGGCATCTTCGGCGACCGTATTGGAGTGATAGCCTCCTCCGGCTTTGACGACCGAAGTCCGCCACGCTCCAATGGCTCCGGGGACGACCGTGACGACATCAAAGAGGTTAAGTGCGCGGCGTTCGAAGTTCTGGCTGGTGATGTACTCGAGTGCCTGCCAGCGCGTCCACAGGTTGACCTTGTTGCCTACCTTGGCATTTCCCGCCACCGCTCCAATCTTCGGGTTGGCGAAGTTCGGCACCAGCCGCGTTACGGCGTCATGGGCGATGACGGTGTCGGCGTCGATACCGACGTAGATCTCCTCGTCGATATACGGCAGGGCGAAGTTAAGTGCCTCGGCCTTGCCGGCGTTCGGCTTGGTCAGCACCGTCAGGCGTCCCGAGGCGATATCGGCGGGATAGGCCTCGCGCGCAGCTTCATAGGTGTTGTCCGTCGAGCCGTCGTCGATGACGATGATGCGCATGTTCTTGTAGGACGACATCATCACCGAGCGGATTGTCCGCACGATGACCTTCTCCTCGTTATAGGCCGGGATGACGACCGCAACCCTGGGCTGGTAGCCGGGCGTGGCGTAATTCTTCCGCGTGCGCAGGCGGTCGATGACCGCGCAGATGCCGAGGATGATGAGGCGCGCGCTCATCAGCACGTCACCGACGAAGAAGACGCCGACGACAAAGTTGTTGAAGAAGCCGACGAAGAAAAAGGTGATCGAGTCCGCGCGTGCCAGCCAGCGCTGATGGGGCGTCAGCGGCGGCATCACCTCGGCACGGGTCTTGCCCAGCAACTGCGCCACGGTGACGATCTTGTATCCATGGGCACGCAACGCCTGGATCAGCGTCGGAAGTGCGGCTACTGTTGCGGAGCGGTCTCCGCCGCCGTCATGCATCAGGATGACGGAGCCCTTCGTCCAGGTACGGACGTTCATGTCTGCGATTTGCTGGAAGACGCTGTCGACGATCTCCTGAGGCGATTTGCGCGGATGCTCATCCCAGTCGTTGGTGTCGATCTTGTTGCCCAGGATGACGTAGCCCATATGTTGAATGCGGTCGACGGGCGCGGCCTGGTCGTTGGTGTCGGGTTCCTGATCGATGGAGTATGGCGGCCGGAAGTAGAGAGGCTGCACCCCCAGTTTTGAAGCGAAGAGCCTCTCTGTCAGGTTCAATTGCAGATCGACCTGCGCGTTAGAGATGTCGCTGATATCGGGGTGGGTGAAGGTATGGTTGCCGATCTCATGGCCTTCGCGGTACACCCGTTTCATCACGCCGACATTGTCTTCAGCCACCTCGCCGATCATCAGAAAGGTGGCATGGACGCCATAACGCTTCAGAATGTCGAGAATCTTCGGCGTCCACTCCGGATCCGGACCGTCGTCGAAGGTGAGCGCTACCTCCTTCGGATGGTAGCCGTACTGCTGCACCGTGTAGGAAAGCGGAAGCGAATCCATCGTCTCGTCGGTGATGGCGCGGTAGTTCAACGGGATCGAGGTGTCGTCGTCCATGGTGATGGTGCGATGGCCGTCCTGTGGCTTGCGGGTGATGCGCAGAATATCGCCGTCACCCTCGGTATCGACGTCGTATCCCGGTTCTACCGTGGCAAGGTCCTTCACCGGATTGGCCTTGGTCGGATAGTCCCAGATCTTCCAAAGCGAGTTATCCTCGGAGCCGAGCCGCCACAGCGCGAAGGTTTCAAGACCCAGCGCGCGGGCCGCCCTCATCTCGTTCAGCACTGTGACCGCGTCAAGAAACCAGACCTGGTGGCGGACGTGGGCGTCTTCGTCGTCATAAGCGAAGTGGACGTTCAGGGAGTCGTCGTCAAGCTCAACGTCGGACCCGGAATCATAGGCCTTCTGCCACGCTTCCTGTGTCGACAGATTGTCCGAGGTCAGCACCTTCGCGGGAGGCGGCTTCCTGTGCCTGTGTCCCTTACCGGCCGGCGGCGGCATCGACATCGACCAGTCGTAGCCGTAGCTGCCGATCGCGCAGATAATCTTCTCTTTCGGCACAGTCTTGAGGACGTTCTTCAGGTTGTCGATGAACCAGTTCTGCGCTGCGATGGGACCGGGTCCGCTGTCGGTCTGGTGCTGGTCGTAGTTCATCAACAGCAAGCCGTCGGAGTGATCGGCGATGTACTTCAGATCGAAGTCGTCGTCCCCTACCGGCGTATTGACGTACAGGCGCAGATGCCGTGCCTGAAAGTTCTCATACAACGCCGCGACCAACGCGTTATAGCCGGGTTGTGCATTGGAGGGAATCTCCTCGAAGTCCAGCGAGATCCCGTGATAGTTAGGATTGGCAGCGAGGAACGTGTCGATCTGGGTCAGAAAGTTGGCGCGAGCCGCGTCGTCCTCCAGAAAGTCGCCGATCGAGGACAGAAAGATTCCCTTCACCGGGTCGTAGTTATTGACTAGCGGAAAGACTTCGGTATCGACATGGTTCGCCGCAATGGTACGAGCGACCTTGAACTCCTGGTCTACCGGATGTACGCCGCCGCTATCGACGACCGCGAAGCGCCGGTTGTCGATGGTAAATGACGTCAGGTTGCCCTCTGGCGTCACGACATGCAACCACTCCGGAAATAGGAGGTCGATCTGCTTGATATGCTGCTTGAGTGACGAGTAACTCGCCGGGTCCCATTCGACATAGTAAGCGGCTCGGAGACCCTCGCCGGAGTTCAGTGTGACGTCCGAAGGCTTGAGGTCTGTCTTCCGGTGCGCGGAACGCCGTAGTCTCTGGCCCGGTTTCAGTGCTGCCGTGCGCGCATTGGCTAGTGTGCGATAGTTGCGCTTATACGGCTGGAATGAAAGCTCCGGCAGCGGCTTCATGCGCAGCAGCCCTACAAGGAAGACGGCAATCAGCAAAAATCCCAGGAGCGCGAGGATATCGAGAACCCGGCGCAGCCTCTTCCAGCGTTTACGTTGCGGATCGTAGAAGATTTGCTTGTTCATCGAGGGAGGATTGCGGACCTGCGCATGACGCTGTCTCAATCGTATGCAGCGGCCTCATCGGAGTCAACGCGGAGCATGATCCAAAGTATGATGCACATACATGACTCCTAGACAACGACAGCTATGGCTATGGGTGGCGCTGCCGCTTCTGCTGGGACTCGCCCTGCGCCTGTGGTTTATTGCTGCCATGGCCAGGATCGACGGCGACACGCTGATCTACGGCGATATCGCCAGAAATTGGCTGGAGCATGGTGTCTACGGATTCACCCAGGCCGGGATCGTTCCCCGGCCGACGCTGATCCGGCTGCCGGGCTATCCGCTGTTTTTGCTGGTATGCTTCCGCGTCTTCGGCGTGGAACACTACACGGCGGTGATGTGCGTGCAGTGCGTGATCGACCTGCTTACATGTCTGCTGGCAAGCGCTCTGGCCGGCCGCCTGTTCGGCCGACGGGCGGCGATGGCAGCGCTGTGGCTCTCCGCGCTCTGTCCATTCACCGCCAGCTATGCGGCTGCCCCGCTCACTGAAACGCTCAGCCTTGCCTGTATCGTTCTTGCGCTTTATGGCCTCGAACGCTGGCGGCAGACAACGAGGGGTGTGAACCGATGGCTCTGGGCCATAATGTTCGCCCTGGCCTACGCGTTGTTGCTGCGGCCGGAGCAGGCGCTGCTGGCCGTTGCGGTGCTTGCTGCAATGTTTTGGCTGGCACTACAACCATCGTCCTCCGAAGGCACTCTCCGCTGGCGTGCTGCGT
Source organism: Acidobacteriales bacterium 59-55 (assembly GCA_001897435.1). GTDB lineage: Bacteria > Acidobacteriota > Terriglobia > Terriglobales > Acidobacteriaceae > Edaphobacter. Next base: position 363,786 of record MKSV01000004.1, read on the forward strand.
GGCCGGTCGTTCTAGCTGCTGTGTGCGTGCTGCTCCCCCTGGTGCCGTGGGCGGTGCGAAACTGGCGAACCTTCCACGTTATCCAGCCGCTTGCTCCGCGCTACGCGACCGATCCGGGAGAGATGGTGCCGCTCGGCTTCCAGCGCTGGTACCGGACCTGGGCGATCGACTTCGGCTCGACCGAAGACGTCTATTGGAACTACGACGGCGCCGACATCGACATCGACGATATCCCCACGCGAGCCTTCGACTCCGAGAGCCAGTACCAGCAGACTGACGCCCTGCTGGCCGACTACAATCGCACCGACAGTGCGACCCCCGCTCTCGACGAGCGGTTCGAGAATCTTGCCGACCAGCGCATCGCGGACGACCCGCTTCGCTACTATGTCACCCTGCCGGTGGCCCGCCTGCTTAACATGATGTTCCGCCCGCGAACGGAGATGATGCCCATCCCGCTGGATTGGTGGCGGCGGGGACCGCATCCGGGAAAGGCTCTGTTCGCCGCCGCGTACGCGGCCTTGAATCTCGCCTACTTCGTGCTCGGCGGAATCGGGTTTTGGCTATGGCGTCGGCGTAAATGGGACGGGAACTCTGCGCTAGCTGGGGCCATGATCGCCTTTGCCGTCCTGCGCTGCGCTGTGCTGCTGACACTCGACAACTCCGAGCCGCGCTACACTCTGGAGTTCTTTCCGCTGATCTTCATTCTGGCTTCAGTGGTGTTTGCCCGAACTAACGACGATCGACGGTTGTCTTCTTGTCGGTCTTGATCGCGTAGGGCTTAGTGTTGATCGACTGGTTGTAGCGGATGTCCGTGAAGAAGGTCGTTCTCGTGTCCTCCGACGGCGTAAAGAACTCCTGCTTCAACGAGATGCCCCGCGCCGGATCGACCCAGATGATGATGTGGGTGAACATGTTGCGGACGCTGGGATCTTTGGAGACCAGATTCAGCTTGGTGGTGGTCACCATCTTCGTGCCGTCATTGATCGGCTCGGTGCCCATGTCGGTGATCGTCCAGGCCTTGGCCAGATCGGTGCCGCTGCCGCCGAAGCCGAGCGTCAGGAAACTCTCGTACTGCGCCTTATTGTTTCCGGCGCTCAACAGGGTCAGGTGGTCCGAGCCGGGCTCGAAGAGACGCAGGCCGCCGTTCTTGTACTCGATCACCTTGGCAGTCGGTGGCGCAATCTTCGCGCCCATCTGCAGGCCGGAGCCGTTCTTAATAAAGTAGATAGTTCCCGTCTGCGTGGTCGTCTCCTTGACGACGCGCTCGTAGATGTCCCAGCGGAAGTCGGCCTCGGCGGACTTGAAACGGGCGCTGGCCTGATCCATCTGTCGAAGTACCGAATCGAGGTCGCCGGACTTTGACTGAGCGAATGAGGGAACCGGTGTGAGCAGGATCGCGGCTGTTGAAAAGACTAGCGTTACGGCTACACGGCGAATAGGCATCATTCGTTAAGTTCTCCCATCCCATTTGGATGCTTATTAATTGTAGAGGATCGAGCGGTCGGCTCCCGGAGATCGCCACGGAATGCTTGGAACGTCCGTCTCGGGATCCCATCAACAGGAAAGATATTTTAAACGCGCAAAGGGACAGCCTGAGCCGTCCCTTTCGCAAATCTTTTGATTACGGGTGGTGCTCTAAAGACTAGAGAGGCTGAACGTCAGACGCCTGCCATCCCTTGGGCCCCTTGACCACGTTGAATTGTACGGCCTGGCCTTCCTGAAGGCTTTTGAAACCGTTTGAGTTGATCGCCGAGTAGTGTACGAATACATCCTCGCCGTTCTGACGGCTAATAAAGCCAAACCCCTTGGCATCGTTAAACCACTTCACTGTTCCTTGTTCCATTTTGATTCTTTCCTTGTACTGCTCTTGAATTTCCGTAGATCCAAATCGGGGTTCTTACATTGGCTAGCGCTGCAGAAAACCAATCTGTTTCAAACGATGAAAGAAGGTTAGCACACTCCGCAAGCTTTTTTGAGGAAAAGAGTTAAATACTTTAGTTGCACCAATTTAGGTGCAACTCCGTTGATAAGGCAAATAAAAGTGTTTACCCGGTGGAAAGATGCGCGTTGACGATCTCTTCGGCTCGGGCAAGGACCTCGTCGAGGGTCATCGTCGTTGAGTCCAGGATGACGGCATCGGGAGCGGGCTGGAGCGGGGATTCAGCCCGATGGCGGTCACGGTAGTCGCGCTCTTTGAGATCGCGGAGGATAGCCTCTTCGGCCGCGCGCTGCTGTTCGGCAGTTTCAAGGGTCGGCCTTTGGCGGCCAGAGTCCTCCGGGTCGGCTGGCGGCTGGACGGGCGTTGTCTGACGATAGCGGCGGTTGCCGCGAACCTCGGGGGCGGCATCGAGAAAGATCTTGACCTCGGCATCGGGGAAGACTGCGGTGCCGATGTCGCGGCCTTCCATCACCACGCCGCCGGCAGCGCCGAGAGCACGCTGCTGGCCGACCATCCAGACGCGCAGATTATGGTGAATGGAGATCCGCGAGGCGGCGGCGGTAACATCCTGTTCGCGGATGCGGCGGGAAACATCAATGCCATCAAGCAAAACGCGGTTGCCTTCGAGTTGCGGCTCAAGCGTGATGCGCGTGTGGGCAGCCAGGTCAAGCAGTGGAGCCTCGTCATCGAAGGAAAAGTCGTTTTCGATGGCTTTGAGTGCGAGCGCACGGTACATAGCGCCGGTTTCGAGGTTGAGGAAGCCGAAGTGGCGGGCAAGGTGCGCGGCGAGCGTGCTTTTGCCAGCGCCCGCCGGGCCGTCGATGGCGATCACGGGACGAGAGCGGCAGATAGGGCACGAAGGCTCAACTTCGACCTTGGGCAGGGTCGATTCCGGTTGATTTGGCGCATTCGAGTTATCTGGCAGGTGACTCATCCGGCCGATTCGCCTTTCTCAGGCTTAAATTTACGCGCCGGTGCCCGTTTTCCGAAGGGCTTTTTATTGCCCTTGAACTTGTCGAAGGTGCTGCCCGGCTTTCCTGAATTATCCGTAGCGGACCTTCGATAGGGCTTCTTACCGGCAAAACCGCCAACGGACTTTCCGGCATAGCCGGAGGGCTTGCCACCGGGTTTTCCATAGGGCTTCTTTGCTTTGAATCCGCCGGAGGGCTTGCCTGAGTAGCTTCCTGAGTCTTTGGGGCGGGATGGGTGTTCGCCGCGGTCAGAAGAAGAGGTCCGTGAGGGGCGAGGTTCGCGGGGAGCGTCGAATTTGCGGAAGGGCGGTCCGCTGCGGGGGCCGCGTTCTCCCCGGTCGCTGCTTTGGCTATCGCGGTCGCGGGAGAAGCCGGGCTTCCCGCCGAAGCGGGCTGAACCTGCTCCGCCTTCTCGGGGAGGGCGTGGGCTGAAGCTGCCGGGTTTGCGCGGGCCTCCGAAGGAGGGTTTGCCGCCAAAGTCTCGGCGCGGGGGACGGGATTGGCTGTCGCCGTCCGTGCGAGGGGCAAAGTCGCGCCTTGGGGGACGGGAATCGCCAAAGTCTCGGCGGGGTGGACGGTTGTCGCCGCGGTCGAAGGATCTTCCGGTGGAGCCCTCGCGTTTGCGGCCGAAGGTCCCCGGCTTTGAGAAGGTCCTGCGCGGCGGACGGGAATCGCCCGATTCATCGTCGCGCCGGAAGGCAGGCCTATCGCGATCGAAGCGCGGCTTGTCGCCGAAGGACGGCTTCGAGTTGTACGGGCGCTTTTCCCCGCGGTCGAAGCCGGGTTTGCGCGGATAGGCGCGAGGTGCGTCCTGCTGATTCTCGCCTCCGCTGGTCTTCTCTTCGCCGCGTACGTTTGAGGGCCTGCGGGATGCACTGAGGCGCGCCGCCTTTTCCTCTTCCCATGGTTTGTTGAAGCTGGGGCGGCCGGGACTGGACTCACGATTGAAGGGGCGGCGTTCGCGGTCGAAGCCTTCGGCAGAGAAGGGCTTTGCACCCGGCCTGGCGATATAACCTGTGCCTGTCTTGCGGGGTTTGGGAACGAACTTCTTGATGCGCACTGGAACTTCAGCCCCGCCTTCCAATTCGGGGATGGCGACGGCATCGGTTTCATCGGCAGCAGGCGCGGCAATGGCGAGAAACGCGGGCAGGTCTCCGTTGACGTGGAGGACGGTTCGGCCTTCGATGGCAATCGTTTCAAGCTGACGCGCCGACATCAGCGCGTGAACCACGTCGCGGATGCGCGAGCGCGGGGCGACCGGGGAGAGAAAGGTCTCAATATCGTCTTCACTGGCCACGAGAGCCTGGCCGAGATAGAGGGAGATGAGAGCCGAAAGCGCGGTCGGCTGACCGGCATTGGCTCCGGCCTTGATCTGCTTGGTAAAGCGTGTGGTGGTCAACTCCCACAGCGTGGCCGCTCCGTCCGGCTGCGGGATGGGGAGCACGCGAAGGTGCTGCCAAAGCTCGGTGAGGGCGCGAAGGACGGCGGCCTCGGTGACCTCCTTGCCCAACTGCGTCGCCAGGTCGTAGGCCGAAAGCGTAATACGCTCGGCCAGCAGGTTGTAGGCGGCGAGTGCGAGCGGGGAGACCTTTGTGGCTCCACTTGTGGCAGGCGGCTGTTTCCACGCCTTGTCGCCGCGCAGAGTGAAGATGTAGGGGAAGGCCAGAGGGGAGACGACGAAGTCGGGGATTTCCGTGCCGGTTCCGGTGGGATTGCCGAACAGGTTCAGCGGAATGGCTCCGCCGTCGGCGATGAGGCGGGTGAGCAGGCTGCGCGGCTCATCGGTTTCAGCCAGCGTGGGCGCGGCATTGGGAATGCCAAGGATGGCCTCTACAAAGGACGGCGCGGGAGAGGGAATCTGCTGCGCGCGGGGCGTGTAGAGGACCAGGCCGGAGGCATTGAGCCAGTCGCGGAGCATGTTGATGGTGAGGATGGGGTCGGCGTTCTGGTGCCAGTGGGTGAGGCGGGCGGCGGCGAGCTGATCGGCCGTGGAGCTGCTTGGGTTACTCAAGGTGTTGCCTTCCTGCTGGGGCGAAGCTACCGCACGACAGCAATCGTTCCGCCTGGGCTGAACGAGGATAATTCTTTCGATGAAACAGCGCGATTCGAGTCGTTAAATCCCTGCCGCACACTCAAGGATACCCTAAAAGACGATGGAAGTTTCGAGGCTGCCATGGCTGGAGAGAAGGGGGCTTCTCCCCTGGACGTTAAGTCCTAAAGTATTTGATTCAGATGTCTTAGGACCGAACTTCAAATTTCGGATGGGGATGTGAATCAGATCCGCTGGAAGGCCTTGGCTATGTCCTTGTGAGAGTAGCGGAGCGCGATGGGACGGCCGTGCGGGCAGCTTGTAGGATGCTCAGTCTTGCCCAGTTCGGCGAGCAGCCAGTCGATCTTGGCGCGGTCGAGCGGCATGTTGACTTTGATGGCGGCGTGGCAGGCGATGCTGGCGGCGATGCGTCGTCGCCGGGCCTCGGCGTTTTCGGCCTGCTGCTCGCGGTCGGGGACTGCGAGGACCTCTTCCAGCATCCGCTCCAACTCGCGGCCTTCGAGTCCTACCGGGGCGGCCTTGATGGCAATGGTGTTAGGGCCGAAGGGCTCAGCCTCGAAGCCGTTGCGCTCAAGCTCGTCGGCGAGGCGGGCGAAGGTGACCATCTGGGCGGGGAGAAGATCGACCAGGACGGGCATGAGCAGGCGCTGGCGCTGCACCTGTTCGACTTCGCGCTCGCGCAGAATCTTTTCAAAGAGGACCCGCTCGTGGGCGACGTGCTGATCGACGATCCAGAGGCCCTCGTCGTTGACGGCGAGGATAAAGGAGTCGCGAAGCTGGCCGAGAGGCTTTAGCGTGGCGAGGGCGTTGAGAGTCTCGTTCTCGTCGGGGCCTGACTCGTCTTCATAGCCGACGGGGATCTGTGCTTCGGGGAAGGTAAGGCGACTCGGCGATTCGGGGACTTGCGGGGTTGCCAGGTTGAAAGGCGCGCTATCGGCCAGGGTGGGGTCAGCCTCGGATTGGGGACCGTCGTGCTCTCCGTTTGGATCGAAGACAGGTTGAATGGGGCCGTCGCTGAGAGGGCTTACGTCGATCAGCAGCGAGGCGCCGGCGTGGGGCGTGTTGGAGAGCGCGGCGGCGAAGCTGGCTACGGGACGGCTCTGCATCAGCGTGGTGCGAACGGTGTCGCGGATGAAGTCATGGACGAAGCTGGGTTGGCGGAAGCGGACTTCGGTCTTGGCAGGATGAACGTTGACGTCAACTTCCTGCGGCGGCATCTCCAGAAAGAGCAGGACGACCGGGAACGAGGTGGGAGGAATGATGTTGCGGTAGGCCTCGCTGAGCGCGTGGATGACGAGCTTGTCGCGGACAAGGCGATGGTTGACGAAGACGTAGACGGAGTTGCGATTGAGCTTCTGCAACTCGGGCTTGGAGACGAAGCCGGTGATGCGGAGGTAGCCGGGGTCGGGCGGGGTATAGTCCTGCTCGCGTTTCCACGGCGGCGGCTCGGGCAGGCCGGCGCGGGCGAAGTCCATCTCCGCGGTGGTCGGGAGCATAAGGCTCGAGGTCTCGCGGCCAAAGATCTGGAAGAGGCGGTCGGAGCTGTTGCCGACGGCCGGCGCGACCAGCAGGGCTTGCGTTGCAGAGTGAAGCTCGAAGTGCTTGGTCGGATGGGCGAGGGCATAGTGCGTGACCAGAGCGGCGATGTGCGAGAGTTCGGTCTGTTCGGACTTAAGGAATTTGCGCCGGGCCGGAGTGTTAAAGAAGAGATCGCGGATGGTGATGGTGGTTCCGGCGGGCAGGCCAGCCTCTTCGACGCGGAGAATGTTGCCTCCGGCGATCTCGACCAGGGTTCCGGCTGCTTCTTCCGGCGAACGGGTTTCGAGAGTAAGGCGGGAGACGCTGGCGATCGACGGCAGAGCCTCGCCGCGAAAGCCGAGCGTGGCGATGGCGAGCAGATCGTCGGAGGTGCGGAGCTTGCTGGTGGCGTGGCGCTCGAAGGCGAGCAGGGCGTCGTCCTTGACCATGCCGTGGCCGTTGTCGGCGATGCGGATGAGCTTGCGGCCCCCCGCCTCGACCTCGACGCGGATACGGGTGGCCCCGGCGTCGATCGAGTTTTCGAGCAGCTCCTTGACGACCGAAGCAGGGCGCTCGACGACTTCTCCGGCGGCTATCTGGTTGGCTACCAGGTCAGAGAGGATGCGGATGCGGCCCATAGAGACAAATTGTACGGGAGCGGAGTGTAAGTGCTTTTATTCTGCATTCTTTTGCATAGATGGTTCAGTGAAAACTTGCGGGAGCATCTATTTCCGGCGTTTTTAAGTGTCCTTGAAAACATTCGACTTTGGCAGCCTAAGTGCAACCCCGTCAATGTATTCCCATCTTTCCCATTTTTAAGGAGACCCATTGAAACGGTTATCGCTTGTACTTTGCATCTTTGCTTTGGCTTCATTCGCTTCTACTTCTGCTCTGGCCGATACATTCACATTTGACTTTAGCGGCGCTTTTTTCTCCGGATCCGGTCACTTTGCCGCAGATCAAATCGGCACGTCCGACCAATACAATGTGACCTCGGTTTACGATGGTTTCGTCACCAGCGCTCTGGGAACCTCCAACATTGTCGGCTTGTTGGGTGTGAATACCTTCCAGGGGAATGACAACATCCTTATCTATCCAGGCACCTGGGGAATCAATGGGCCGAAATACTTCAACCACGGAGGCGTTTCCTTCCTGTTGGATGGCGGCTATCAGGTCAATCTGAACGACACACTCCTTTTTGAGAACGCAGTTGCCGGAAATGGGCAGGGCTTCAATATCACGGAATTAACCTTTGTCGATGTAGACAAGCAGGCTGCGTCTCCCGTACCAGAGCCCAGCAGCCTGACATTGTTAGGCACTGGCGTTCTTGGCCTGGCAGGTGTCATCCGCCGGAAGTTTGTTGCTTGATACTTTCTGACACGGGCAGTAAATTGTCTTGTTCGTTGTGGAAGAAATGAAAGGGGCCGCCTCGTAATGAGGCGGCCCCTTTCTTGCGCGCGGGACTTATTAAGTTACGGGAAGGCCCATTAACTCCTCAATCGTGCCCGTAACAGAACCCGGGCTTAATAGAGGTTCCTTAAAACCGTTTAGTGAGCTGTGAAGGCGCGTCATCTCGACCGGAGCGAAGCGGAGTGGAGAGGCCCCTGTATTCGCCTTTGCTCGTGGCACGTTTTTCGGCTTCGCTCAGGACAGGCTCTGAAGTCGTGCCATTACTTCCATCGAGCCGGACTCAATCAGAGGAAGAGTTGACCGATCAGCGGAAAGTGGAAGATAGAAAACCCCATGTCCTGACATGCAGGACATGGGGTACCCCGGGATTGCTGGGGTAAAACATAAACCAAGGAGAAAAGCAGTGCCGGTTACAAGAGAAATGGTTCCTTAGCTGGCGCGCTGCGGGGCCATCCGGCGATAGAGCATTCCCGCACCGCCGAAGAGTCCGGTGGTAAGCAGCAGCAGAGAAGCCGGTTCAGGGACGGGAGAGGTAGGCGGAACCTGCGAGGCAGTAAAGGTGCCGTAGGAGCCGCTCTGCTCGTTGTTGTAGTAGAAGGCGTAGACGCCGGTGGTGTGCAGCGCGTAACGGTCGTTGGTTCCGGTTCCAAGCTCCTGAGCGAAGGTGATGTCGTAGAGCGAGCCGTTCTGGAAGACCACGAAGGCATCGGTGTCTCCCGCGAGGGTGAAGGTCTGGCCGGCCAGGGTGAAGCTCAGGTCATTGAGGTTGCCAAGCGCAAGCGAGTAGGTGGTGTTGCCGGTTGCCGCCGGTGCGCCGTCGATGGTGAACGTTCCCGTTCCTCCGATGGTCGAACCGGCGCCGGGAGTCAGGGTGAGGTTATAGGTCAGGGGTGAGGCGTGCAGGGCGGCGGGAGCGAACGCTGTCAGCGCGATTGCGACGGCAGCGACCAAAGCAGGTTTGACGAGGGAGATTTTACGGGCCTTGCAAGCGGCAAGCAGGGAATACATCAGTGAATCCTCCAAAGACGAACTGCTGTCTATGCCTGTGTCTAAGCAGGTTGGAGGCCAAACGCGAAAGTAGTCCGAATACAGGGAAAAACGTTGAATTGGCTACTTCCGGGTCATGGAGAGAAGCTGGATGCGCATTAATTTGCCCTTGGTGTGCATTTTTTTGCCCATATCTCGATGGGATGGGAAATTGGTCCCTCACCCATGAGATATCGCGCAGAAAACGCTCGATGTCTGGACTTAGCGGACGACCCAGGCGTTATAGGCGATGATCTTGCCCTGGGCGTCGCGAACGGGCTCGTAGCGTTCGAGGGTGACTTCTCCGGAGATAGGCTCGATCAGTTGCAGGATGGCGGCGCGGCGATCGCTTTCGGTGGTGGCTCCGGTCAGGTCTTCGGCGCGAATCTGGTAGACGAAGGCTGCGCCCTCGTCATTGTTTTCGCGGTTGACCCCGGTGGTCTTGACCAGCACTTCGCTCGATTGCAGGGCGACAGTCTCGACCGGCTTGTCTCTGTAGTCGATGAACCGGGGCGAGACGAAGAGGAAGAGCAGGATCAGCGTCACCATGATGTCGTAGTGGAAGCTGCCGCGCTCGTAGGTCCAGAAGAGATAGCTGCGAAGGATCTTTCCCATGACGTCAGCTCCTTTCCTGCTGCTTGCCGATCACTGTAGCACCGTTCATATAGGGTACGAGGGCGTCGGGGACGCGGACGGTGCCGTCGGCCTGCTGGTAATTTTCCAGGATGGCCAGATACGTGCGCCCGACGGCAAGGCCGCTGCCGTTGAGAGTGTGCAGGAATTCGGTTTTTTTTGCGCCGGTTGGACGGTATCTGATATTGGCGCGACGGGCCTGGAAGGCCTCGAAGTTCGAGCAGGAGGAGATCTCGCGGTAGAGATTCTGGCCGGGGAGCCAGACTTCGAGGTCGTAGGTCTTGGCCGAGGAGAAGCCCATGTCGCCGGTGCAGAGCAGCATACGGCGGTAGGGGAGGCCGAGCCTTTCGAGCACGGCTTCGGCGTTACGGGTGAGGCGTTCGTGCTCTTCGTTGGAGTCTTCGGGTTTGACGAACTTGACCAGTTCGACCTTCTGGAACTGGTGCTGGCGGATCATGCCGCGGACGTCTTTGCCGTAAGATCCGGCCTCGGAGCGGAAGCAGGGAGTGTAGGCGCAGAAGGAGATGGGAAGCTGCGCTTCGTCGAGGGTCTCGTCGCGGAAGAGGTTGGTGACCGGGACCTCGGCGGTGGGGATGAGCCAGTGGTCGCTCTCCTGATAGTTGCCGGGCTCGTAGCTACCCTTATCGTCGCAGTGGAAGAGGTCTTCGGCAAACTTGGGAAGCTGGCCGGTGCCGAAGAGCGACTTCGAGTTGACCATGTAGGGGGGGAGGACCTCGGTATAGCCGTGCTCCCCGGTATGGAGGTCGAGCATGAAGTTGGCGAGGGCGCGTTCGAGGCGGGCTCCCTGGCCGTAGTGGACGACGAAACGCGAGCCGGAGATCTTGGCGGCGCGATTGAAGTCGAGGATGCCGAGGGCCTCGCCCAGCTCCCAGTGGGGTTTGGCGGGGAAGTCGAAGGCGGGCGGCGTGCCCCAGGTCTTTTCGACGCGGTTGTCATGTTCGGACTTGCCGACGGGGACCTCGTCCTGCGGGAGGTTGGGGATGATCTGCATCATCTCGCGCAGGCGCTCGTCGGCAGCGGCGGCGGTGGCTTCGAGAGACTCGACCTCGGTCTTGAGCGTCCGCGTCTGCTCGGTTTGCGCGGTGGCGTCCGATCCGGAGCGGCGAAGAGCGGCGATCTCCGCGGTGAGCTTGTTACGCTCAGCTTTCAGCGTCTCGACTCGCGTGATGGCGTCGCGACGCTGTTGGTCTACCTCGATAAAGTTGCCAAGCGCAGCGGCGGGGTCCATTCCCCGCGCGCGCAGTTTTTCTTCTACAAAGGGCAGATTTGCCCGCATCAATGCCAGATCGATCATTAACTTGTATTTTAGCGTCTTGCGGCGGAAACGCCGACGGAGTAGTGGGTATCGGTAGCATCCCAGGTTGAGAAAAATGTACCTCAGCGGCTAAAGCCGCACTACAGGTGCGTGACTTGCGGCACGGCTGAAGCCGTGCCCTTAACAGAACCTGACTCAATCCGAGGTCTCTGGGTAGCCCAAGCCGACAAAATACAGTTACCCTATCGAGATATGCGAAAGTGTTTTGCCTCTTTCCTGCTGCTCGCGGTTTCTCTGTGTGTCGCGTTGCCGGCGCGTGCCGATGCGTATCATGCCAAGCCGAAACTGGTGGTGGTGCTGGTGATCGACCAGTTTCGCGGCGATTATCTGGATCGCTATCGGGATGACTTCAAGACGAAGAACGGGTTCAACCTGTTTTTGAAGCAGGGAGCGTACTTTACCGACTGCTACTACGACTACGCCAATACCATCACGGCGCCGGGGCACGCGACGATCGGGACCGGGGCCTATACCAACGGGCATGGAATTGTGCAGAACGAGTGGTGGGACCTGAAGCGTTCGACGACGCATCCGGTCAGTTCGGTCGAAGATGAGCGCTACGCGGTGGTAGGCGATCCCGCGTCGAAGGAGACCGGAGCCTCGCCGCGGAATGAGCAGGCCTCGACGCTGGGAGACGAGGTGGTTCTGGCGACGCAGGGACGGGGAAAGTTGTTCGGGGTTTCGCTCAAGGACCGGGCTGCGATTCTGACCTCGGGCCATGCCTCGAAAGGGGCTTTCTGGGTTGATCACGCGAGCGGGAAGTTTGTTACCTCGACCTACTGGTCAAAACAGTTGCCGGCGTGGGCGCAGGCGTTCAACGACAGCGGACGCCGCGACCAGGCGGTGCGGGAGGCGGGTGCGAAGCCCGGCCATTTCTATGAGGAGGTGGGAGCTCATCCGGCCTCGGTTTCCTATCTGCTGGACTTCGCGAAGTCGCTGATTGCAGGAGAACAACTGGGGAGGCACGACGTCACGGATGTGTTGACCATCAGCATCTCTTCGACCGATATTCTGGGCCATCGCGTGGGGCCGGATGCCCCGGAGCAGCGGGCCATGATCGATGCGATCGATGTCGATCTCGACGGATTTTTTACGTGGCTCGACAAGAACGTCGACGGCGGCATGGGTAATGTATGGGTCGCGCTGACGGGCGATCACGGAGTCGCCCCTGTCTCCGCGGTGGCGGAAAAGCTGGGAATCCCGGCGGCGATGTTCGACGCCAAGAAGCTGGCTGCCGAGGTGAACGACAGGCTGAACCAGCGTTTTTCTCCGGGCAAGGGCAGCAAATATCTACTGGGCTTGACCATGCCGTACGTCCAACTGGACCCACGGACATTTGAGCAGGCGAAGGTGACGGAGGCAGAGGCGGAGCAGGCAGTAGCGGAGATTCTGCCTGCGGCACTCGAAGCGACGCTGCCGCCTGAGGAGAAGGGCATAAGCCAGGTGCGGCTGCCCTCCAGGCCGCTGATTCGGCGTGTGTATACGCGGGTTCAAATGGAGGCGGGCCAGATTCCGGCGACCGAGGAGGGAAGGCTGATTTTGCATAGCTACTCCACAAATCTCGGATGGTTTGTGATGGCGTCGCCGGGGATGTACGAGATGAGCCAGCGGACCGGGACGAGCCATTACTCGCCGTACTCCTACGACCGGCATGTGCCGCTGGCGTTCTACGGGTCGGCATTTGTGCCGGGAACGTACCATGATCGTGTGGCTCCGGTGGACATTGCGGCGACCTTTGCTTCGCTGCTGCGGATCAATCAGCCGTCTGCGAGCGTGGGTCAGGTATTGACCATGGCAATGCGCCCGGAGATGAGCGAGAGTGTGGCTCGAAAGGCGGTTGATTAGTGACGACCCACGATAAAGGCCCGGATATGCGCGTCACCGTGGCGGGTGTCGAGTTTCGCTCGCCGGTGATCGCGGCCAGCGGGACGTTCGGTTATGGGATTGAGTTTGAGGAGATCGTTTCGCTCGAACGGATCGGCGGGTTCGTGACCAAGGGGTTGTCGCGGGAGCCGATGGTGGGCAACGCCGCTCCGAGGATCATCGAGACGGCGGCAGGGATGATGAACGCCATCGGGTTGCAGAATATGGGGGTTAGGCCGTTTATTTCGGAGAAGCTGCCGAAACTGCGCAAGTTGCCGGGCGCGGTGGTGATTGCGAACGTCTTCGGCTTTACCATCGAGGACTGCCTGGAGGTGATCGGCGCCTTGAACGACGCCGAGGGCATCGCCATGTACGAGCTGAACGCGAGCTGTCCGAATACAAGTCACGGGGGGATGGTCTTTGGTACCGATCCGGCGCTGCTGCACGAGTTGACGGCGCGGTGCAAGGCCGCCGCAAAGAGGCCGCTCATGGTGAAGCTGTCTCCAAATGTGACCAGCATCGGACAGATGGCGAAGGTTGCCGAGGACGGCGGGGCGGATGCTGTCTCGCTGGTGAATACGTTTGTCGCGCTATCGATTGACGTGGTGACGCGGAAGCCGAGGATCGCCAACGTGACCGGAGGGCTTTCGGGGCCGGCGATCCGGCCGATTGCGGTGCGGATGGTGCATGAGGCGTCGCGCGCGGTGAAGATTCCGGTGGTAGGGATGGGCGGGATCGTGCGGGCGCAGGACGCGGTCGAGTTTATGCTGGCCGGAGCGACGGCGGTGCAGGTGGGGACGGCCAGCTACGCCGATCCGAGGGCGGTGGAGAACATCGCCAATGGGCTGAGGCGCTGGTGCGCGGCGCACGAGGTCACGCACGTCAGTTCGCTGACCGGGGCGGCCCTGCTTAACTAAAACAAAAGCTGTGCAGCATAATAGTTAAGTGATGATTGAACACTCTTCCGCCTCCAGTTCAGCTAGTTCTGCCGATCTTCGGCCCATTCGCCGCGCTCTTTTGTCCGTCACGGACAAGACGGGGCTTGTCGATTTTGCCCGTGTGCTTGCTTCCTTTAATGTTGACCTTGTATCGACCGGGGGGACAGCTCGGGCGTTGCGCGAGGCGGGGCTGCCGGTGCGCGATATCAGCGATCTGACCGGATTTCCCGAGATGCTGGATGGGCGGGTGAAGACGCTGCACCCGAAGGTGCATGGCGGCATCCTGCATATTCGCGACAATGCGGAGCATCAGGCATCGGTGGCAGAACATGCGATTGAGCCAATCGATATGGTCGTGGTCAATCTCTATGCCTTCGAGAAGACTGCGAAGCGGCCGGGGGTGGCGTTTGCCGATGTGATCGAAAATATCGATATTGGCGGCCCTTCGATGGTGCGGTCAGCGGCGAAGAACTTTGCCGATGTGGCAATTGTGAGTTCGGCGGCTGATTATGACTCGCTGACGGAGGAACTGAAGGCGAACGCAGGCAGCCTGGGGCGGGCTACGCGGTGGCGTCTGGCGAAGCAGGCATTCGCGGTGACGGCGGCCTATGACGCAGGGATTGCGACGGCGCTCGAAAGTATTGAAGAACCGAGCGGTGCGGCTGTGTTCTCGGACGCGCTGCCACAGTCGATTCGCATCATTGAGCCGTTGGCCAAGACGCTGCGTTATGGAGAGAATCCGCACCAGAAAGCGGCGCTGTATGTCGACGGCAGCGGCCAGGGGATTGCCGGAGCGAAGCAGTTGCAGGGCAAGGAGCTTAGCTATAACAATCTCGTTGATCTCGATGCGTGCTGGGACCTGGTGAGCGAGTTCGATGAGACGGCCGTGGCGATCATCAAGCACACCAATCCCTGTGGGGCTTCGACCGGGGGGACGGTGCTCGAGGCCTATAAACGGGCGCTCGCGGGGGATCCGGTCTCGGCATTTGGTGGCGTCATCGGTATTAACCGTGAGGTGGATGCCGAGGCGGCCGAAGAGATTGCCAAACTGTTCGTCGAGGCGATTGTGGCGCCGTCGTTCACGGCGGATGCGCTGGAGAGATTTGCGGCGAAGAAGAATCTGCGGCTGGTGCAGATTATTCCGGCAGAGACGACCCGGGTGCTGAAGCAGGTCTCGGGCGGGCTGCTGGTGCAGGACGCCGACCGGCTGAAGATTACCGAGGCGGAATTGAAGATCGTGACCGAACGCAAACCGACGCCGGAGGAGATGCGGTCGCTGCTGTTCGCCTGGACGGTGTGCAAGTATGTGAAGTCGAACGCGATCGTTTATGCGCGGTTTGCCGATGGGCATGGGCAGACGGTCGGGATCGGCGCGGGGCAGATGAGCCGGGTGGACGCGGCTCGGTTTGGAGCGATGAAGGCGGCGCTGCCGCTGGCGGGCACGGTGGCGGCTTCGGACGCCTTTTTCCCGTTTGCCGATGGGCTCGAAGTCGTTGCCAAGGCCGGAGCTACGGCGGTGATTCAGCCTGGCGGCTCGGTGCGCGATGCTGAGGTAATCGAGGCGGCGAACCGGCTGGGCGTGGCGATGGCGGTAACGGGGGTTCGGCATTTTAGGCATGGCTGAGGCAGCGACGGATATAATCAGCGCCAGCCTTGCTAGCGGCCGGGCCGGGCAGCGCATCTAAACGTCAGTCGGGACCGTCTAACCTCTGACTTTTGTATTCGCAACGATTCGGTCCAGAGTTTGCCAGTCCAGAAAGCTACATGAGATGACCTTGTTTTTGCGTGCTTCGACTCTTCGCCACTTCTGCCTTCTGCCGGCGGCAACGCTTCTTTTTGCCGCGCCTGCGACGTTTGCGGCGGTTCCGGTAGCGACCGCAACCTCGCTTCCCACTACGGACAGGGCTGCGGCCTACTATCACTACGGTCTGGCCCATCTCTATGAAGGGATGGCAGTTAGCCAGGGTCGCTCGGACTACGCGACGCAGGCGGTGGAGGAGTACAAGCTGGCGCTGAATGCGGATCCGGGGTCGCAGCTGCTGCAGGACGGGCTGGCCGGTCTCTACTTCAAGCTTGGCCGTATCCGCGAGGCGGTGAGCGTGGCGCAGGATCGGGTAACTAAGGACCCGAATGACGTCGATGCGCATGAGTTGCTGGGCAAGGTCTATCTGCGGTCGCTGGGAGATATGCAGACGCCTCAGTCGGGACAGATGCTGAAGCTAGCTATCGGCGAATATGAGAAGCTGGCGCAGCTCAAACCGAAGGATGTCGAGACGCATCTGTTGCTGGGACAGCTTTATGGCTTGAACCATGATTCAGCCAAGGCGGAAGCACAGTTCAAGGAGGCACAGAAGGTCGACGCGAACTCGGAAGAGGTGGCGCTGAATATGGCGCGGCTCTATAGCGAGGAGGGCGATTCGAAGCGTGCCGCCGATGTTTTGAACGGGATTCCGGTGGATGACCGGAGCGCACGCATCGAGTTTGCACTGGGCGCTACCTACGACCAGTTGAAGAAGCCAAAGGAAGCTGCTGCGGCGTACCAGCGCGCGCTCAACCTGGAGCCGGGAAGCCTGGACACGGAACGCGGCCTGGCGAATGCGTTGCTCGCGGATGGGAAGCTGGATGAGGCGCTGAAGATGTTTCGCGAGGTGGTGACGGCTGAACCGCAGGATGCACAGTCGCAGATTCGCATCTCCGAGATCGAGCGCCGGCAGGGCCATTACGATCAGGCGCTGGCTACCTTGGAGAAGGCGAAGCCGCTGGCACCGAGTTCACTTGAACTGAGCTACAACGAGGCGCTGCTCTACGATTCTCTTGGCCGGTATGACGATGCGACGAGTCTTCTGACTAAGCTGGTTGCCGACACCGCCCATCCAGATGGCAAGTACAGCGATGGGGAGAAGGCGAATCGCGGGATATTCCTCGACCGGCTGGGCATCATTTACCGGGAGCAGAACAAGACCCCTGAGGCCATTGCCGCCTATAAGCAGATGGTTGAGTTGGGCGGAGATTTCGCCAGGGGCGGGTACCAGGGGCAGGTCGATGCTTACCGCGATGCTCACCAGTGGAAAGAGGCCACCGCGGCCGCCGCAGCCGCTGCCAAGGCGCAGCCGAAAGACCACGCAACTCAGTTGATGTATGCCGGGCAGTTAGCAGATACCGGGCAGGCGGAGCAGGGGATCGCATTAGCCAAGGCACAGATATCGGACAAGAGCGCAACGGCGGATAATCGGACAACCTATCTTGCGCTGACCCAGATCTATACACGGTTGAAGCGATGGACGGATGCCTCGGTTGCGCTGGACAACGCCGCTGCGCTGTCGGTAAAGCCTGAGGAGAAACTATACGTCTATTTCCTGCGTGGAGTGCTGGCGGACCGGCAGAAGCACTATGACGAGGCCGAGGCGGAGTTTCACAAGGCACTCGACATCGATCCGCAGAACGCCACGATCCTGAACTATCTCGGCTACATGCTGGCGGACCGTGGTGTGAAGCTGCCTGAAGCGCTGACCATGATCCAGAAGGCGGTCGAGCTTGATCCGCAGAACGGCGCCTATCTCGATTCTCTGGGCTGGGTCTACTTCAAGTCAGGTCAATACGAACTGGCAGAGCAAAACCTGCGCAAGGCAATCGAGCGCATGAGCACGGACCCGACCGTCCACGACCATCTGGGCGAGGTCTATGAGAAGACGGGCAAGCTGAAGCTCGCGGTAACGCAATGGGAGCGGTCGATGACCGAATATGCGCACTCCTTGCCGGCGGATGCCGATCCCGCGGATGTGGCCAAGGTGCAGCATAAGCTCGAAAATGCGCGGGTGAAGCTGGCAAAGGTGACGACGGGGAAATAAAGGCGTGAGCGGTGGGCCGCTCGATGCGCTCTTGCTTCCGGTTACACTCGAAGTAGACATGCCTACCAATCTTCATCGCTGTGCGGTCGTCGGAGGGCCGGACGATCCGCTGATGGCGCGCGTCTACCCTGCGCCGTTTCGACCGTCGCGGACGCCATTTCAGAGGGACCGAGAGCGCATTGTGCAGGCGCGAGCCTTTCGTCGTCTGGCGGGCAAGACGCAGGTGTTCACCAGCCGCGCGTCCGACCACTTTCGCAGCCGGTTGACCCATACGATTGAAGTTGCGCAGATCGCGCGGGCTTCCGCCTCGACGCTGGGGTTGAACGAAGACCTTGCGGAGACGCTGGCGCTGGTCCATGACATCGGGCATCCGCCCTTTGGCCATGCTGGCGAACGGGCGCTGGATAACTGTCTGCGCAAGCATGGACGACGGTTCGACCACAATCTTCATGCGCTGCGCATCGTCGAGTACTTCGAGCAACGCTATGCGGCACACCGGGGATTGAATCTCACGCTTGCGGTGCGCGAGGGGATTATCAAGCATTCGCGCGACTACACTGCGGCCGAGTACCCGGAGCTGGCGGAGTACATGCTGGACGAGCGGCCTCCGCTGGAGGCGCAACTGATCGACCTGGCCGACGAGATTGCCTATCTGACTGCGGACCTTGATGACGGCGTTGAGTCGGGATTGCTGGCGATCGGGCATATTCGCGAGCACGTCGATATTCTGGCGCGATGCTATTGGACAGTCGAGAAGCAACACGCGGGGGTCGAAGAGAAGTATCTGTTCAACGAAGCGCTGCAACTGATGCAGAATATTCTGACCGATGACCTGATTGAGACTACACGGCAAAATG
This sequence comes from Acidobacteriales bacterium 59-55, assembly GCA_001897435.1. Lineage (GTDB taxonomy): Bacteria > Acidobacteriota > Terriglobia > Terriglobales > Acidobacteriaceae > Edaphobacter. The sequence goes on from MKSV01000004.1 coordinate 382,175, forward strand.
CAGAGGCTGCGGGGGTAGAGACGCTCGCCGATCTTCGCAAGTGCTCGTCGCGGTTGGCTGTCTTTTCGCCACAGGTTGAAGCAGAGCGGTTACAGGAGAAGCGTTATCTCTATGACACGCTCTATACCTGCGAGGCGCTTGAAAATGAACATGACAAGGCCGAAGAGGTGGTAACGGCTCTGTTCAACTACTGGATCAACGATCCGGAGGAACTGCCGCCGACGCATTTCGAAGATGTGGAACGGGAGGGGTTGGCACGGGTGGTCGCCGACTACATCGCCGGGATGACGGATAGCTTCATCCTGCTGCAGTATGCGCAGATCAAACGGGCGATTCGGAGGTAGGACGCGCGGAGTTCCGCTATGATGGATTCCCCATGCTCCTACTCACTTCTTCTCTTCGCCGCCTCATGTTGGTCGTTCTTCCGATCTTGATGCCGGTTGCCATCTCGGTTACCGCGGTTCCCAGCTTTGGCGCATCTCATCCTGTTGCGCGACAGCTAGCCGCTACCCCGCCGATGGGCTGGAACGATTGGGCCCACTACCAATGCAATTACACCGCGCAGGACATACTCTCGAATGCCAGGGCGCTGGTGAAGACCGGGCTCGCGGCGCATGGCTATGACACCGTGACCATCGACGATTGCTGGATGCAAAAGGATCGTGATGCCAGTGGCAATCTGCAGGCCGATCCGCAACGCTTTCCGCAGGGAATCAAGCCGGTCGCGGAGGCGGTTCATGCGCTGGGCCTGAAGTTCGGAATTTATGAAGATGCCGGTTACCTGACGTGTGGCAAATTTGCCGGCAGCGGGGAGCCGGATGGCGGCGGCAAGGACCACTTTGCCCAGGATGCGCGGCTGTTCGCGTCGTGGGGCGTGGATTATCTCAAGCTGGACGGCTGCAACCTGTATGTGCCCAAGGGCGGCAGCATGGCGGAGGTTTACCGCAAGGCCTATGCGGCGCAGAGTGCGGCGCTCAAGACCGTGAAGCGGCCGATTGTCTTTTCGGAGTCGGCTCCGGCCTATTTTCAGGGGCAGCCGGACTGGTACGACGTGCTGAGCTGGGTTCGCGGCTATGGCGAGCTCTGGCGCGAGGGCGACGACATCGCCAACTATCACGCGAAGAATCCGAGCAAGCCGCGATTCGACAGCGTGCTTTGGAACTATGCCTACAATCTGCCGCTGGGCCGGTTTCAGAAGCCGGGTAACTGGAACGACGCCGATTTTATTATTGGAGGGGATGACGGAATGAGCGCGGCGGAGACGCGCAGCCAGGTGGCCTTGTGGTCGATGATGTCGGCGCCGCTGATTCTCAGCTCGGATGTCGAGAAGCTGAGCCCGCAGTCGGTGGCGGTTGTTGGAAATAAGTCGGTGATCGCGATTGATCAGGATGCGCTCGGCCGGATGGCCACTTTAGTGCGGCGAAGCCTGACGATGGACGTTTTGCTCAAGCCGCTGAGCGGAGGAGATTATGCGGTTACCGTGTTGAACCGTAGCACGGCGCCTGTTCAGGTTGGACTATATCCAGCCGATCTTGGCTTCAGCTCGGGATGCGAGTTAGAGGCGCAGAATCTTTGGAGCGGAAAGCGTATCACGGGGGCAACTTCCTTGCAGTCGGACGTTGCTGCACACGATACGGTGATCTGGAAGATTCACCCCGCAGCTTCGTGTGGAACGCCGAAGCGTACGGGCACGATCACGATGATCGCAACCGGCAAGCAGCACGACATTAAAAGCTACAGTCGCTGCCTGTCCGCTACGGGAGGCGTTGGAGATTGCGATGGCAGTCCGGCGGAGACATGGACGGTTGCTGCCAATGGAGCTTTGGAATCTGCGGGGCGCTGTCTTGCCGTCTCCGGCCGGAAGCTTGTGATGCAGGCGTGCAGCGCGGTCAAGACGCCGAGGTGGAAATATACGCTGGTCGGCAATCTAATCGATAGAAAGAGCGGCCAGTGTCTTAGTGCCAATAAACTGAACGGCGAGCCGGACAGTCTGAGCATGCAGGCCTGCGGCCATAATCAACCGAACCAGATTTGGTCGCTGCCAAACTAATGGCGGCAGGTCGCGGCAAGATGAAACGGCGGCCATCGTTTGGGTATCGGTTGTAGAATTCCGTGCACATGGACTTCTCGCCCGGCAACATTACCGCGCTTGTGATCGCAGCCAGTTTCGCGACTGGATTGAATATCTATGCCACCGTGTTGACGCTTGGCATTCTGGCGCGAACGCAGTGGGTTGCGTTGCCTCCGGGGTTGGATTCGCTGGGGCATACCTGGGTGCTGGCGGTGTGCGCGGTCATGTTCGCCATCGAGTTTGTTGCGGATAAGGTTCCGGCCTTCGATATGGTGTGGAACGTGTTGCACACCGTCGTCCGGGTGCCGATTGCCGCGCTGGTGGCCTATCATGCAAGCGCGCAGCTTTCGCCGCAGATGCAGATGATTGCGACCGGGGTAGGGGCAGCGGTAGCGCTGGCGACACATAGCTCGAAGACGGCGCTGCGGGCCGTGGTGACGCCCAGTCCGGAGCCGGTGTCGAATATCGCGCTGAGCAGCGCGGAGGATGTGGTTGCGGTGGGTCTGACGTGGTTTGCTACCCACCATCCTTTTATCGCCGCTTCGGTCGCGGTAGTGATTCTGATCGCCGCGGTTCTCGCCGCGCGCGTGCTTTTGCGGGCGATTCATCGACCATTGCGACGGTTGTTTGGAATGCCGCCGGAGAAGGGTCCGGTGGCGAGCAAGCCTTCGGTAGAGTGAGCGAGGCGCGCTGCCGCGATGGTATCCTAGCCGGAATCAGGTCTATAGCGAGGCTGTAACTCTTCATGTCCAATCCAGACGTTCCGGAAACGGAAGCAGGCAACGAAAGCAACGAATCATTCGACAAGATTCTTTCCCAGTATGAGCAGAGTCATTCGCGCCGGGTGGGCGAAGACGGCAGGCAGATCGAAGGGACGGTGATTGCCGTCTCGGATGAGTCGGTGTTCGTCGATATTGGCTTTAAGACGGAAGGCATTCTGCCGTTGACGCTGTTTCAGAACGCTAATGAGACAGTCGAGGTCGGCCATAAGCTGCTGGTGACGGTGAAGGGGCGCGATGCCGAGGGCTACTACGAGCTTTCGCGGCAGAGGGTGGAGCGGCCGAAGGACTGGACGTCGCTGGAGAAGGCGTTTGCCGATAAGGCGATTATTGTGGGCACGGTCACCGGGGTTGTAAAGGGTGGGTTGACTGTGGATGTGGGGCTGCGGGCGTTTATGCCGGGGTCACGCAGTGGCGCGCGGGATGCCGCCGAGATGGAAAAGCTGGTGGGGCAGGAGATTACCTGCCGAATCATCAAGCTCGATGTGGCTGAGGAAGATCTGGTGGTGGACCACCGCTCAGTGGCTGAGGAAGAGGCGCGTTCAACCAAAGAACAGCGATATGCCGAGATTAAGGAAGGCGACACCGTTCTGGGGACGGTGCGCAGTCTGGCGGACTATGGAGCTTTCCTCGATATCGGCGGAGTGGATGGGCTGTTGCATGTCAGCGATATTGCCTGGGGACGCGTGAATAAGCCGGCGGATGTGTTGTCGGTGGGGCAGCAGGTTGAAGCCCGGGTGTTGAAGGTCGACACGGAGAATCAGAGGATTTCACTGGGGCTGAAGCAGCTTCAACCCCATCCGTGGGATGCGGTGGCAGGGAAGTATGCGGCGGGCGAACGGGTTCGCGGCACGGTGACGCGGGTGACGGACTTTGGCGCGTTTGTGGAGCTGGAGCCGGGCATTGAGGGGATGGTTCACCTGTCGGAGATGTCGTGGGCGAAGAAGGTTCGCAAGCCCGGCGACTTGCTGAAGCCGGGCGAGACGGTCGAGGTGATGATTCTTGGCGTCAATGTGGGCGAACGGCGGATGTCGCTGGGACTGAAGCAGGCGCTGGGCGATCCGTGGGTCGAGGCCGGGGAGAAGTTTGCGGTGGGCTCGACAGTCGAAGGACCGGTTGCCAGCCTCACGAAATTCGGCGCGTTCGTGCAGCTAGCCGAGGGCGTCGAAGGCATGATCCACGTCAGCGAGATCAGCGCGGAGAAGCGCGTGGAACGTCCGCAGGATGTGCTGCGGGTGGGGCAGGTGGTGAAGGCCAAGGTGCTCGACGTCGATAAGGAGAAGCGGCAGATCAAGCTGAGCATGAAGCAGTTGGTACCCACGGGGTTGGACGAGTACATCGCCGAACATAAGGAAGGCGATGTGGTGACGGGCCGGTTGATCGATGTTTCGGGCGGCAAGGCCACCGTGGAGCTGGGAGAAGGGATTCGCAGTTGGTGCGAGATCATTGCGGCGGCAAAAGAAGAACAAGCGGCTGCTGCGGGGCAGGTTGATCTGTCGGCGTTCAGCTCGATGCTGAAGGAACGCTGGAAGGGTGGGGCGAGCGCGAGTGCGGCCAAGCCGGATGAAGTTCGCGCCGGACAGATTCGCAGCTTCAGGATCACGAAGCTCGATCAGGATGCGAAGACGATTGGGGTAGAGCTGGTTTAGGAGCGGCTGCCTGGAATTTTAGAGCGCCATTGGTGGGGGCTGGTAGCCGAAGTCGTGTTCGAGGGCGGCGGCGACGCCGAGGACGGCTTCGTCCCGATAGGGGCGGCCCGCGATCTGGATGCCGATGGGCAGGCCTTCCTGCGAGCGTCCGACAGGCACGACGGCGGCAGGCGCGCCAAGCAGATTGAACCATTGGGTATAGCGCATGGCATCGAGATAATCGACTGGCCGGCTGTCTACGACCCATTGCCGCTCGCCATGGCGGAAGGCAGGGACGGAACAGACGGGCATGAGCAGGAGGGGAAACTCCTGCATCTCGTCGAGTAAGAGGGCTCGAAGGGTGTCGGCTTCGGCCCAGGCAGTGAGTAGTTCGTCGCCGGTAAGTGGCGGGTCCTGGCGGGCAATGTCGAGAAAGTTCTGAAAGGTAGGACTTAGCTCGGCTTCGCGACCAGTGAAGAGGGGGGAGAACAGCATGGCTCCGCAGCGGACAAAATATTTCCACCAGAGTTTGCGGGCCTGTTCGAGGGCGCGGGGGCGGAAGGGCTCGACTTGGAAGCCATGGCTACGGAGGGAGCGAACTGAGTCATCGACGGCTTGTCGCGTCTCGGGGGTGACGGGGGTGTGGCTGTCGTCTTCGAAGAAGCCGATCTTGATCTGCTTGAGGTTTTCTAGGGTGTAGCCGCGGAGAGGGACGGGCGCGCCGAAGGGGTCGCCATCGGCTTGGCCGGAGAGGACGCGGAAGAGGAGGGACACGTCTGCGATGGTACGTGCCATGGGCCCGACTGCTCCTAGCAGGGAGAAAGGGCCAACGCAGGGGGGAAGATGGCCGATGGAGGGGATTCTTCCGGGGGTTGGCTTGAGCGCGCAGATACCGGTAAAGTGGGCAGGCTCGCGCACGGAGCCGCCGCCGTCGCTGCCGAAGCCGCATGCGGAGAGACCTGCGGCGATGGCTGCCGATTCGCCACCGCTGGAGCCGCCGGAGGTGCGGGTGAGGTCCCAGGGATTTGAGGTGCGGCCGTAGAGGCGGTTGTCAGTTTCATAAGCCATCAGAAATTCGGGGCAGTTGGTGGTGCCGAGTACAACGGCGCCTGCCTGCCTCATGCGGGTGACGATGACGGCGTCTTCGGTAGGGATGTGGCCCTTATTCAGCAGGCTTCCGGTCTCGCAGCGATGACCGGCGACGGCGATCGAAGCTTTGACGGTCATGGGCAGGCCGTGGAGCGGGCCAGGTTGCGCGGGAGACTGGTCGAGAGCGTGTGCCTGGGCGCGGACTCGCTGTTCGTCGAAGTCGATGAGCGCGTTGAGCTGCGGGTTCAGCCGTTTGATCTGGAGGATGTGCTCCTCGGCGAGTTCGAGCGGGGAGAGCTTGCGGGCGGAGATCATGGCCAGCAGATCGACGGCGGATTTCAGGACGAGATCGCTCATGGTTTGTGCTTGCTTTGCTTCTATTATCCGTTTTAAAGAGGGAGGAGGGCTGTGCGCAGAGTATCGCTGACCTGCGCAATTTCGTCTTCGGTGATGCGATTGAAGAAGGGAAGGGCTATGGCGCGGCTGGCCTGCGCTTCGGTGACAGGCAGCGCGGAGGAGCTTCGCCATGCGGCGTAGCTCGGTTGCAGGTGGATGGGCGCGAAGTAGCGCCCGCAGCCGATGCCTGCGTTGGTCAGCGCAGCTACGACGCGGTCGCGGTCTTCTTCTGCAAACGAGGTGTCGAGCCGGACGACGTAGACAAACCAACTAATTCGGGTACCGGGAACGTCGATTGTGGGGAGGACGAGGCTGGGAAGCGCCGCGAGGGTTTGCTGATATTGCCGGGCTACGTTTTCGCGTTGCTGCAGAATGGCTTCGATGCGATCTAACTGCGCGAGGCCAAGGGCGCAGTTGATCTCCGAGAGGCGGTAGTTGTAGCCGACTTCGGCGTGCTGCAGCCAGTCGGCGTTGTCGTAGCGACCCTGGTTGCGGAGGGCTCGAATGCGGTCTGCGAGTTCGGGGCGTCCGGTGACGACCATGCCGCCTTCGCCGGTCGTGATCTGCTTGTTGGGGTAGAAGCCGAAGACCGCGACGTCGCCGAAGGAGCCTGCTTTGCGGCCTTGATAGGTCGCGCCGATGGCCTCGCAGGCGTCTTCGATGATGAGGAGCTGATGACGCCGGGCTATCTCCATGATGGCGGTCATCTCGGCGGGGCGACCAAAGGTGTGGACGACGAGAATGGCGCGGGTCTTCGGTGTGATTGCTCGCTCGATGCTGGCCGGGGACATGTTCAGGGACTCGGCATCGATGTCGACGAAGACAGGATGAGCGCGTTCGTAACGGATGACATTGGCAGCGGCGATGAAGGTGAACGAGGGCACGATAACCTCATCTCCTTCGCCGATGCCGAGGGCGCGAACACACAGGTGAAGCCCAGCGGTTCCGGAGCTGACGGCGACGGCGTGGGGAACGCCGATGTAATCCGCCATCGCGTGTTCAAACGCCTCCATCTGAGGACCGAGACTGAGCCGCGAGGTGCGCAGAACGGCGGTGACCGCGTCGATCTCGGATTCGGTGATGTCGGGCGATGAGAGGGGAATCGTCATGGGCGTTTTGATTGCCCATCTTCGGAAAAGGCCCGCTTGCGGAGCAGTCCTTCGAGAGGAACGGAGGTGAGGACCTGCACGATTCGCTCCGCGGCGTGGCCGTCGCCGTAGGGGTTGGTCATGCCGCGCAAGGAATCGCGGAAGGCTGTGCTTCGACTAGTAGCAATTTTTTCGAGGATGGATACAGCGTTCGGTTCGGCGTCGAGGATATTGGGTGCTCGCTCGCGTCCGAACTGGCGCAGGCCGACGTTGACTACGGGCAGGGCGAAGGACGCGGCTTCCATGATGCCGCTGCTGGAGTTTCCCAGCAGGAGACCGGCGTTTTGCAGCAGGCTCCAATAGGTCACGGCGCCGAGGTTGACGAAGACATGTGCGTCGGGATGTTGGCGGATAAATTCGTGGGTGCGCTGCATGAGGCTGTGGCTGCCGGCATCGGCGTTGGGATAGCAGAAGATGATCTGGCCGTCGATTTGAGCCAGCGCGGCGAAGAGCGCGTCTGCCTCTTCCGTAGTGTTCTGCAATAGGGTTACGGGGTGATAGGCCACAACGGTTGGTGAGGGTTTGAGGTCAATCTTGAGTGCCTGCTGTAATTCGGATCGGGTCGGCAATCGGCTGCGCGCGATGTGATCGAGCGAGGGAGCGCCGGCGCGATGGACACGCCAGGGCTCTTCGCCCATGCTGATGACGCGGGCACGCGCTCCGTCGGTCGAGGTGAAGTGGATGTGCGCCATCTTGGTGAGGGCGTTGCGGACGGCGTCGTCGATGGCTCCTTCGCTGACCTCTCCGCCTTCGATGTGCGCTACGGGAATGCGCAGGGTCAGAGCGACGCTGGCGGGCGCGAGCATCTCGTAGCGGTCCGCGATCAGCAGCAGCAGGTCTGGACGCATCTGCGAGAGCGCGTCGGTCAGGCCGAGCACGGCCAGCCCTAGAGTTTTGGCCATGCCGGTGTCGGTGTCCGAGTTCAGCAGGCACTCGATACGCGAGGTGATCGTGAAGCCATCCCGCTCGATCTCGTCGACGGTATTGCCGAAGGCGGGGGAGAGATGCGCGGCGAGGACGATGAGCTTCAAGTCCACGCCGGGGTGGGCGGCAAGGTCTTTGAGCGGCCAGTAGAGGTGGCTGTAGTCGGCGCGCGAACTTGTGACCACGGCGATGGTGCGCTTCATGCGTTCACCGTGGCCGCTGCCTGCACCTGTTCTCGGAGATGCGCGCTCGGTTGATATTCCGGCACCAGGCTTTGGACGGCGCGCAGCAGGGCGGGCAGATTGCGAATATGTGAAGCTGTTCGCAGATCGTCTAATGCGACGGAGATCTCATTCGGCGAGAGCGTGGGCGTCTGGACTTCGCGGAGCATGCCGTTGGCGGCACTTCGATACGACTCGCGCGATGAGATCAGCGACTCTTCCATCTTGTCTCCGGGGCGAAGGCCCGTGAAGACAATTTGTATCTCATTGTCTGGGCTCTCCTGCCCGATGAGATATTTCGCAAGATCGAGGATGCGAATCGGATCTGCCAGCGGCGGCACAAGCAGACCGGCGGCAGTGTCTGGAGCGAGAGCGAGCAGAAGCGCGTCTACGGCCTCAGAGAGCGTCATGAAGTAACGGCTCACCTCAGGGTGCGATACCGTGATCGGGCCGCCGTGAGCAATCTGCCTGAGAAAGAGGGGGACGACGCTGCCCGAGGAGCCGAGCACGTTGCCCAGGCGGACGATCTTTCGGCAAACGGGGCCTGGCCGCTGCGTAAGCAGAATATGTTCGGCGATGCGCTTGGAGGCTCCCATCATGCTCGACGGATCGACGGCCTTGTCAGTCGAAACCATCAGCATCTGTTCGCAGTCGTACTGGGCTGTCGCTGTGGCGAGAATATGAGTACCGAAGACATTGTTCGCTACGACGGAGAAGGGGTTGCTCTCCATCAGCGGCACATGCTTGAAGGCCGCGGCATGAAGGACAATCTCAGGGCGGTGCCGCTCGAACAGGCTGAAGATAGCCTCTGAATCACAGACGTTGGCAAGGATCGGAAAGAGTGTCGGCAGTTCGTCGGTTTGCTCTGTGAGGGCTTGCTGAATGTCGTAGAGAGCACTCTCGGAGGAGTCGACGAGGATCAGTTCGCGGGCGAGTCGGGCAACCGATTTTGCCAGCGCCGAACCGATGCAGCCTCCAGCACCGGTAACCAGAATCCGTTTCCCAGCGAGGAATAAGGGGATTCGGCCAGGAAGCATGAACGATCCGGATAAGACACTGCGCCCGAGAAGAGGTTGCCAGTCGCAAAGGGGGTGATCGATTTTTTGGAGGAACGGCAAGATCCTTATTTGTCCTTAGCAGGCATCTTTTCACCAGCTTACATGGGATTACCGAAAAGCTGCAGGCCGGACGCGGGGGGCGCGTTTTCTCTTGACATCAAAGCTTCAAGAACATAAACAAAGAGATGAACTAAAGCGGTTTACTAACCTATCTATTTCAATGGACGGGTTTTGTCTTATCTTGATTCGTGCTGTACTCAAACGGTTCTCTATAGAAATTCTATGAATTTTTTTGATAGCGCAAATAACTCTTGACAGGCGTTGTTTCATTCATGTAAACGGTTTATCAAACTAACTGAAGCGTTTTAGTTAGTTTGGCTGGTTCGGTTTTATCCTCAGTCGTGTCAAAAACAGGAACCGGCGGATAGCAACGATGCCGGACAGCGGAGCGGTGCAACGGCGCCTGCGATCGCTGGAGCTAGTTAAGACGTTGTGCCAGATTTTCTTGGCTATTGATGCACGTGAAAGATATTTGGAGGCAGTATGCAATCGAAACAGGATCGTGGGAAGATTCTCCCGAAGTTGTGGCGGTATGTGCCGCTGAGCCTGGCGCTGGCTTTAGCGTCGTTTCTGGTGTTTCTGCCAACGGCAGGGGCGCAGGTTTCCGCGACACTCAATGGCACGGTGACGGACGCGACGGGCGCGGTGATTCCCGGTGCGAACGTCGTGCTGACCAATGACGCCACGAAAGAGACTCGCACTGGCGTCAGCAATGACAGCGGATACTTTGCCTTTCCGGCCTTGCTGCCCGCGACCTACTCGGTCAGGATCGACGCGAAGGGCTTCAAGAGCTATGAGAGGCACGGCATCGTGCTGCATGCAGCCGATCTCATCAAGCTTGCTAACATTCAGTTGGCTATCGGCCAGACGAACGAGACGGTTACGGTCGAGGCGAATACGCAGATCATCCCAGTGGAGAACGGCCAGCGTGCCGCGATCCTCGACTTCAAGGATATTCAGCAGTTGGCCATTCAGGGCCGCAACCTTTCAGAACTGCTGAAGGTGCTGCCGGGCGTCACCAGCGTTCAGAATGGCCTGAGTAACGGCTCCATGTTCGATCCTACGGTTGTCAGTGTGGGCTCGAGCGCGGTTGGTAACGGACTGAACGCGAACGGCGCGGTCAACCGCGGCGGCACCAGCCAGCTTTCGGACGGCGTCGACGTCGACGATCCGGGTTGCGATTGCAATTCGATCGCGATTCTGAACCCCGATATGACGCAGGAAGTCAGTGTGCAGACCTCGAACTTCGGCGCAGACGCTCCGCGCGGTCCGGTGGTTATCAACGCGATCAGCAAATCGGGCGGCGCAGAGTACCATGGCGGCGCGTATTTGTATGCGCGCAATGATGTCCTAAACGCCAACGACTGGCAGAGTAACCACAAGGGAGATCCACGAGGCGCCGCTCACTACTACTATCCCGGCGGCAACTTTGGCGGCCCGGTTCCCTTTACCCACAAGAAGCTGCGTTTCTGGGTTGGCTATGAGCGCATCCTGCAGAATACGGGCAACTCAAACCGCTTACAGTCCTTTATTCCCACCGCGGATATGATGTCCGGCAATTTCACCAACACACCTGCAAATGTGACGTTTTGCCAGGGCAAGCTGCTTACCGCCGATTCGACGAATGGATGCAACGACCTCACCGGAACAGTCTTGCCCGATGGCACGATCATTGGTCAGGGATCGCGGCCTGCGGGCATCATTCCCGCGGAGTTCCTCGATCCGGGTGCGAAGGCGCTGGCCAGCTTCTGGCCTGCGGCGAACGCCGACCCGATGAACACGGGCCCTGGATACAACTACGACCAGGCGATCCCCGGGAAGCACAACGGTTATCTCTTTCGCGCGCGTGTGGACTACAACCTCAGCGACAAGACCAGCTTCTTCATCTCCTACCAGTATGGCCAGGATGCAGCGCCTTCGCAGGGCAATGGCGCTCACATCTACTGGACGCCGGGTAACTCCATTCCCTATCCGGGCGGCGGGTTGATCAGCAGCTCGTTCTCGAAGTCCATTGCGGGCCATTTCACTCATATCTTCAGCCCTACCCTCACCAACGAGTTCATCGCGAGCTGGGGCTTCGGCAACTTCCCCGTAGGACCGCCGAACGCATCAGCAGCATACAAGACGACTCTCGGTTATCCAACCAGCTACGGAACCATCTTCAAGACAGGTTCGCCTCTGATTCCGTCCTACAGCAGCGCGGGCGGCTATACGTTCCCGGACTTCTCCCAGCAGGATATCTTCGAGACGGGAGGCAAGTACCTTGTTCGCAAGGAGATGCCGGCTTTCTCCGATGACCTGACCAAGGTCATCAACACCCACACCATCAAGGTCGGGGTCTATGCAGAGAATGTAGGCAACATCCAGGGAGCATCCCTGTCCCCGAATGGAAATCTGAGCAGCTTCAATCAGGGCGGCACAGTGCATAACAATCTCTTCGGGGGCAGCCCTCTCGGCTCTCCGAACAACCCCACCGCAAACTTCCTGATGGGTGTTGTGAATGGCTATGGCGAGAACAATGCAGCTCCCATCAGCGATATGGCCTATCAGACGTTTTCGTTCTATGGGAACGACTCGTGGAAGGCAACGAGACGCCTGAGCATCGAGTACGGTGTTCGCTTCGACCATATCGGTCATTGGTATGACCGGCAAGGCAATGGGCTTGCCGTCTTTATTCCGTCGCTGGTTGAGGCAGACTACAACAGCGGCAAGCTAAACCCAGGCGTCTACTGGCACGGGATCAACCCCGGCATCCCCAAGAGCGGTCAGCCGGATCGCTTCCTTCTTGTCTCTCCACGTTTCGGACTTTCCTATGACATCTTTGGCACAGGAAAGACCCTGATACGCGGCGGATGGGGTGTCTATCGGTTCACGGATCAGTACAACGACTACACAGGCGCGTTGACGACGGCACAGAGCATTCAGACTTATAACTTGCCCAGCCAGACCAGCGTACTCTTGCCGCAGATTGGGAATATTCCCGCTCCAATTGTCGGTGCTTTGCCAGGCCAGCCGGGTCACACCGTCAATGGCGGAATCAATGCTCTGGATCCCACAGACTACGGCATTCCCGAGAGTCGATCCTATAATCTGACGATCTCGCAGCAGGCACCCTGGAGCTCCCTGGTCGAAGTTGCCTACGTCGGCAGCACCAGCAAGGAACTGGTGATGGGCGGCGAGAGCATCTCGGGCAGCGGCTTCGGCGACTTCACCAATCAGAACAAGGTTCCCCTGGGCGCGTTCTTCAAGCCTGATCCGGTCACTGGAGTCATCTCTCCGAACCCAGAGAATCTCTCCGACGGTGCTCCGAAAAACCAAGAGGCTGACTACCGTCCTTTTGGAAAAGAGTATGGAACCAACGCAATCAACGTAAACAGCAACTCGGGCTATGCGAACTACAACGGCCTGCAGTTGAGCTGGGTGAAGCGCTCCGACCGCCTTACCTTCAACTTCAACTACACCTGGTCCAAGACGCTCGGCACTGGTCAGCAGATCGATCCATTCACGGTCGCCGGCAACTATGGCATCCTGGCCATCGACCGCCCGTATGTCTTCAACTCGTCCTACTCCTATAACTTCCTCAGGGTCTACAACGGCGATTCGCATCTCATCAGCGGCATTGCAAATGGCTGGACGCTCTCTGGAATTACTACGTGGCAGTCGGGCGGTAATCTGCAAGCGACCAATAGCCCGAACTTCGGGCTCTCGATCACCGGCCTCAGCCAGAACACGTACTTCGGTACTTCAGCGTCGAAGCTGATTATGCCGGTTCTGACCTGCGACGCGGGCGCAAACCTGAAAGACAAGCAGCGCGTGAATGAGGCGTGCTTTGCGGCACCAGCTATCGGCACCAACGGACCGCGGAATCTTCCTTACTTCAGGAACGCGGACTTCTTCGATACCGATCTGGCCGCATACAAGACGTTCCATATCACGGAGGGCCAGACCATCCAGTTCCGCGCCTCGGCATTCAACTTTATCAATCATCCGCTGGCGCAGTTTGGATCCGGTAGTCAGTTGCAACTCCACTACAACCATGACCTGACGCCAAACACGTCATCCAACTCCAAGACGCTTGGCTTCCTCGATACCAAGACTGGCGGCCACTCGCAACGCACCATGGAACTGGCTATCAAGTACAACTTCTAGCTTGTTCTATAACCTGGGCGGGGCGGCTCTTTTTCGAGCCGCCCCATTTTTCTGCGATGGGATGGCAATGCATTTCTGTCGAACGAGGAGCTTCACAGTCCTTCGCTATACTTTGGTTCAATGCCAGTGAGAATTGCTACAACGGGAAGCCGGGAATGTTACAGGCCGAGGCGACTCGTTATCCATCGGATGCGAGTGCCGGTGTTGCTTGTTCTCTGCATGTTGATGGCGCGAATCTGTTGCGGCCAGAGCGTGGAGAAGGCTTCTCGTCCCGGCAGCGATCTCCAGCAATTGTATGAGGCGGCGCAGCGCGCGCAATCGAATGGCGATCTTGCCCACGCAGCGCAGGACTATCAGGGCTTTCTCGTGACCGCTCTCCGGCATCTGGCCGAGGGCCATGTTCATGCTGGGGACTATCCGGGTGGGGCGAAGCTCTTTGATGAGGCGCTGGCGGTTATGCCGGAGAGAGCGGCGACCGATCTGCATCTCGCCTACGCTCAGGCCGCTCTTCTGGCCCGTGATATTCCGACTGCGAAGGTTCAGGCTCAGGCGGTCGTCACCGTCGATCCGAAGAACGCTGAAGCGCGGCTGGTGCTGGGAGAAGCGCTACTGCAGATGGATGAGAATGTGGAAGCGCGTAAGCAACTGGAGGCGGCAGTTGCTCTGGATTCGAACTACAAAAACGGGTTAGCTTTGGCGACGGCCTACCTGGCTTTGTCGGACACAAAGAATGCGGCGAGGCTGTTCAGCGAGATGTCGGCCGGCTTTGGGGACAAGGCGGCAATTCATCTGGACTTTGGCCGCGCCTATGCGGAGGCGGGCGATCCCGACCTGGCCATCACGGAGTTCAAGAAGGCCATTGCGCTCGATCCACGCCTGCCGGAGGCGCATTACTGTCTGGGCGCGTCCTATCTGCTGAGTCAGGGACAAGTGGGATTTCCCGAAGCGGTCAAGGAGTTTCATCGCGAGCTCGAACTGAATCCGAACGATTATTTCAGCCTGGCTCAGTTGGGGTATGTCGCCTTTACGGAGCGACGGTTCGCCGAGGCCGAAGCGAGCCTGAAGCGTGCCGCCGCGCTTGATCCGCTTAACCCTGACAATCCTCTGTTGCTCGGCCAGGTGTATATGCAACTCAATCGGCCAGCCGAGGCCGAGGCGGCTTTGCGCAAGGCAATCGCGCTGACGACCGACCTTGCGCGCAATCACTACCAGGTGCAGCGCGCTCACTATTTGCTGGGACGGCTGCTGGTACAGACCGGCCATGCCGACGAGGCGAAGCGGGAGATGCAAATATCGGCAAGCCTGTTGAAGCAGAATATGATGCGCGATCAGGCGAAGTTGAGAGGGGCTCCTATGGGAGAGACTGCGGGCATCGCTCCATTTGAGCGCCCGCTCGACCAGGCACCCATGGATGCGAAGGCGAAGCGAGAACTGGAGAACTTCACAGCGCGCACCGCGCCGGCGCTTGCGGACGGTTACAACAATCTGGGAGCAATCGCTGCCGGCTCCGATGAGTTTGCAACCGCCACCGGATACTTTGAGAAGGCGGCGAAGTGGAACCCGTCACTGGAGGGACTCGACTATAACTGGGGCAGGGCGGCGTTCTCGGCGAATCTTTATGCGCAGGCGGTGCCACCTCTGAGCCGATATCTCGCGGCGCATCCGCAAGAGCAGGGAGCGCGGCGCGTGCTTGGCGTCAGCTATTTCATGCTGAAGAACTATGCTGCCGTGGTGCGGACACTGGAGCCGATTGCATCCTCGCTTGCCGCTACTCCGCAACTGGCGAATATGTATGCTCAGGCACAGACTCTGGCTCCTGTCGCGAAGAAGGGCGTACATGCTCAGCCGTGAAATTGTGATCCGCGGATTGCTGATTGGCGGCGCGGCGATGCTGCTTGCTTCAGCTTTCGCTTCGGCGCAGATTCCCTCGCCGTCGCTGCATTTTCACGATATCGGCCCTGAGGCGGGGCTTACTACGGTGCCGCACTCCGCTCCGGTCAAGCAATACCTGGTCGAGATGATGGGAGGAGGTGTGGGCTTATTCGACTGCGATAACGATGGCAAGCTCGATATTGTCACCGTTACCGATTCGACCGTCGATACTTATCTCCATGGCGGCGAACTGATGGTTACGCTCTATCATCAGGACACGCGCCCGGGCGGGCCTGTCCATTTCAGCGATGTCACGACTGCGTCGGGACTGACGACGCGCGGCTGGGGCATGGGAGTGGCGATAGGTGATTTCGACAACGATGGCCTTCCTGATATCTACGTGACTGGATATGGCCACAATGTGCTCTACCGCAACCTCGGGGGGTGCAGATTTGAAGACGTTACAGCATCAATGAAAGTGGCCGGGGGCGGGTTCAGCGTTGGCGCGGCATGGGCGGACTATGATCGCGATGGCAAGCTTGACCTGTTTGTATCGCGCTATGTGAACACCGATTTGAATCATCTTCCCAAGCCGGGAGACAAGGGATTTCAGTATCAGGGGCTGCCGATGGAGGTGCCGGTGCTGAACGGAGAGACCGACCTTCTCTTCCACAACATGGGCAAGGGATTTGAGGAGGCTGGGAAGAAGGCCGGCGTCGACAATCCGGATAAGCGACTGGGAATGGGGGTTGTCTGGGGAGACTACGACCATGACGGCTGGCCCGACCTGTTCGTGAGCAACGACATGGGGCCGAACTTTTTGTATCACAATAAGCATGACGGAACCTTTGAGGAGGTTGGCCTTATCTCCGGCACGGCATTGAGCGCCGAGGGTAGATCCATGGGCAATATGGCCGCCGATTTTGGCGACTACGATCGGACCGGGGCGCTGAGCCTTGTAGTGACACGCTATGGCTATCAACCCATGAGCCTCTACAAAAATCAAGGAGAGATAGGCTTCAATGACCGAGCTCCAGTCGCTGGCTTGACACGGACAGAGGATCAGCTTGTGGCATGGGGCGCTGGATTCGCGGACTTCGATAACGATGGCTGGTCAGGCATCTTTGTCGCCGATGGCAATGTGAGTTCTATGGTGGACAAATTGCCGCATGATTTGAAGTACCGCGAGCCGATCCACCTGTTTCGCAACCAGACAAATGGGACATTCGCCGAGGTTGCTGACGCGTCCGGACTGAACGATGGCGTGCTGCATTCCCGGCGCGGTACGGCCTTCGGAGATATCGACAACGACGGCAATGTGGATGTGGTGGTCTATAACGTAGGCGGTCCGCCATCGCTATTTTTGAATGAGACGAAGAATTCAAATCATCGTGTTCTCTTTCGACTCGTGGGGAAGAAGAGCAACCGGGCTGCCATAGGCGCGCGCGTTATCGTCACAGCGGGGACGCTGGTTCAGATTGATGAAGTCAGGGGCGGGGGGAGTTACCTCTCGTCCAATGACCAGCGCCTTCACTTCGGACTTGGAGCCGAACCGGTAATGAAGCAGGTGAAGATTGAATGGCCAAATGGGCTGGTCGAACGGCTTGTCAATGTTGCGGCCGACAAGATCTACACGGTAACAGAAGGCGAAGGGATTACCCAGACGGTTAAGCTGAGTCCGTCAAGCGGTGAAAGACGACATTGAGGAGCGACACCTCATTCCTCTTCCGTCATTGCTGGTCTCACGAATTCTGTATAGCCTTCGGATAGGGGAAGGCAATTTATACTGAACGCGAATAGGGGCGTCCGCAGCCTCTTCCGAGGAGCAACTTTGGCATTGATCGTCAATGGAGAGTATGTCAACGATAGCCTCTTGTTTGACGAATTACTTCGTCTGGAACCTGCTGCGTCCTCTATGGACGAGGTAACTTCCCGTCATGAAGCAGAGATGTTGCGGCATACCGCGGAGCAGCGGGTAATCCATCGTGTGCTCCTTCGCCAGATGGCATTGCAGGAAGGGATACAGGTTCCTGATGCAGAGGTGGAGTCCGAACGTCGGAGACGTTGGGGGAGTTCCAGCAATGCGATCTGCGGAACGGGAGTTCAGCAATCGTTTCGCGATGAACTGCTCATCGTGCGCATATGCGAAAAGCTGACGAAGCATGTCCCTCGTCCGACGCGGTTGGAAGTGGATCGTTTTTATCAGGCGAACCGGGAAACGTTCTACCGCCCTGAGCGTGTTCGCGCCGCGCACATCATCAGGAATGTTGATCGACCGGAGGCGGAGAGCGAGGCCAGGGCAACGCTCGAAGCTGCGGAGGTGGAACTGGCGGCAGGCAAACCGTTCGCGAAGGTGGCTAACCGTTACTCGGATTGCCGCGGTGCGGGAGGAGATCTCGGCTGGATCGCTCGCGGCGAGATGGTCGACGAGTTCGATGAAGTGGTATTTGCATTGAAGAGAGGAGAACGCAGTCCTATCTTCCGCACTGTTTTTGGCCTGCACATTGCTACCGTGCTTGAGAGGACCTCCTCCGGCACGCAGCCTCTCGAAGAAATTCGACACTCGCTCGCGTTAAGCCTATTTGAAAGTCGACGGCAGAACGAGATCGATCGGGTGCTGACGCATGCAATGAGGCAGTCGCAGATTCAGGTTGTACCCGAGAGCGATGCCATTTCTGCTGATGCGCAGGGGAGGGAACGATGACCAAAGCACCCGCTCCCTGCTGCGTCCCGAGCAAACACCGAGCAGAAGTTCTGGTTCAGTCGCGCTCCTTGTCGGAGGAGCGGCAGCGCATTTTCACCGGAAGCACAGAGGAGATGGTGCTGTTGGATGGTTCAGTGTTCCTCATGGGCACGGACTATCGCGAGGGCTTCCCCGCCGATGGCGAAGGTCCGGTACGCAGGGTGACGATCGATAGTTTTTACATGGATGTCTATCCTGTCCGTAATCGTGAATTTGCCCGCTTTGCCGATGCTGAAAAATATGTAACCGAAGCCGAGCGATTTGGGTGGTCTTTTGTCTTTGAAGGCGATCTTCCCGATCGTGGGGAATCTCTTGGAGCGCAGGACATCGTTCATGGTGCCGAGTGGTGGAAGCGAGTTCGGGGAGCCGACTGGCGGCATCCCGAAGGGCCGGGGAGCGACATCCATACCCGCCCGGATCATCCGGTGGTGCAGGTCTCCTGGAACGACGCGGCAGCGTATGCTGCGTGGGCCGGGAAGCGGCTGCCGACCGAGGCGGAGTGGGAGTACGCCGCGCGCGGAGGTTTGGATCAGAAGCTCTATCCCTGGGGAAACGATCTCACTCCTGAAGGGAAACATCTTTGCAATATCTGGCAGGGGAACTTCCCCCTGGAAAATACTGCCGAAGACGGCTTCGCGAGCGCTGCCCCTGTAGATGCGTTTCCTCCAAACGGGTTCGGCCTCTACTCTGTGACGGGCAACACATGGGAGTGGTGCGCCGACTGGTTCGATGCACGGTTTCACCAGTTTGCCACCCTCGACAATCCTGTCGGTCCGCCTTCAGGCGTTGCTCGGGTCCTAAAGGGCGGATCCTATCTATGCCATCGCTCCTATTGCAATCGATATCGTGTGGCCGCCCGTAGTTCAAACACCCCTGACAGCGCGACTACGAATATGAGCTTCCGTTGCGTTCGCGATGTGCTCCCGCGCGAGTAAGTTCGCGAGAGATTTCGGATCAGTATCCACACTGGTTACAATTCAAGGCAACATCAGTGTGTCCGATGTTGTGTTTCAGAGTGGCGCGGTTCAACGCTGCGCATGGAGGCTGTTCGATGGATCGTAGAGGATTTTGCCTGGGGCTCGGAGCGATGTCGGCGACGATGAGCTTGCCCTCGTTTGCCGCCGGTTCCGGAAAGAAGCGCCCAAATATCGTATTTGTTCTGGCCGACGATTTGGGGTGGGGCGATTTAAGCTGCTACAACCCTTACTCCATGGTCCCCATGGCGAATGCCAATCGGCTGGCGACTCAGGGGGTTCGCTTCACCGACATGCATGCATCCTCCGCCGTTTGCACGCCCAGCCGTTACAGCATCCTTACCGGGCGGTATTGCTGGCGTACCGAGTTGAAAAAAGGCGTGCTATGGGGTGAGTCGACCAATCTGATCGAGGAAGGGCGAATGACCGTTGCTTCCATGCTCAAGTCGGAGGGCTACTACACCGCGGGTGTAGGCAAGTGGCATCTTGGCCTGGGCAATGGAGCCGAGACCGATTACACCAAGCCGCTCCACCCCGGTCCCATCGATCACGGATTTGATTATTATTTCGGGATTCCCGCCTCGCTTGATATGCCTCCCTATCTCTATTTTGAGAACGATCATGTCGTAGAGCAGCCGACGTCTTCGACTGTTGGCAGCAAGCTTCCGCGCGGAGTCTTCTTCAGACCGGGCCCCATGGCTCCCCACTTTGTCTTCGATGAAGTGGTGCCGACCGTCACCGACAAGGCGGTCAGCATCCTGCATGAGCGTGCGGCTCATCGAGATCAGCCATTTTTCCTGTATGTTGCTCTTCCTTCTCCCCATACCCCGTGGCTGCCATTGCCGGAGTATCAGGGAAAATCCAAAGCCGGCACTTATGGTGACTATGCCGTCGAGACTGATGCCATGTTGGGCAGAGTGATGCAGGCACTTCAGGAGACCGGCCTGGCGGAAGATACATTGCTCATCTTCACGAGTGACAACGGCGCTGACTGGAAGCCCGGAGACATCGATCGCTATGGACATCGGGCAAATGCCGAGTGGAGAGGCGAGAAGGCGGATATCTGGGAGGCAGGGCATCGAATTCCGTTTATCGCGCGATGGCCTGGCCACATTCGTCCCGGCACCGTGAGCGAGGAATTGGGGAGCCTCACTGATTTTATGGCGACGACTGCCGCGATCACAGGCGCTCCGTTGCCGCGCAATGCTGCGGAGGACAGCTTCAACCTGCTCCCGGCATTGCTCGGCAAGAAGCTGGCAAAACCTATCCGCGACACGATTGTCGACCAGTCCCTCGATGGAATGCTCACGATCCGGGAGGGGAAGTGGAAGCTCGAAGAGGGATTGGGCTCAGGAGGTTTTACGGCCCCGATCCGGGTTGAAGCTGCACCGGAAGGGCCTGGGGGGCAGTTGTACGACCTTGCAGCCGACCCTCGCGAGATGCATAACCTCTATCAAAAACATCCTGAGATCGTCGCACATCTTTCGAATCTCCTGAAAACTTACGAGCGCCAGGGCTACACCCGTGCCATGTAAGAGCGCGTCTGAAAACTGGAGGGGATATCTCAGCGCCATTAGAAGAACGCCCTCGCGGCCGCGCCTGTACGTCGGCGTCTCTATGGATGAGAAAATGGATTGCATCATATTTCTCATCGAGTTGAAAGGAGCATTTGCATGAGTCAGATCGAAGCCGTCTCTGCCGCAGCGGCTGGCACGATTACCCTTGGAGGCGATTTGACAGTGAATCGCCTGGGCTATGGGGCTATGCGCATCACTGGCCAGGGAATCTGGGGACCGCCCGCCGATAGACCGGCGGCCTTGGCGACTTTGCGTCGTGCCATCGAACTGGGCGTCAATTTCATCGATACTGCCGACTCTTACGGCCCCAATGTCTCCGAAGAATTGATCACTGAAGCTCTCTATCCATATCCTGCCGATCTGGTCATTGCCACCAAGGGAGGATGGGAGCGATGCGGCCCCGGCCAATGGCTCCACAATGCCAGCCCAAAACATCTGGCCGAAGCGCTGGAGGGGAGTTTGAAACGGTTGCGCCTGGATCGTATCGATATCTACCAACTTCACATTCCCGATCCTGCCGTCTCTTACGATGCGTCGATGGAGGCGCTTGCCAGACTGCGCGAGCAGGGCAAGATTCGCCATATTGGCCTCTCCAACGTCACGCAGGAACATATTGAGCGCGGCCGCAAGATCGTTCCCATTGTCTCGGTGCAAAACCGATACGGCTTCGCCGACCGCGAGTGGGATTATGTCGTTGAATACTGT
The DNA here is from genome assembly GCA_001897435.1 of Acidobacteriales bacterium 59-55. Classification (GTDB taxonomy): domain Bacteria; phylum Acidobacteriota; class Terriglobia; order Terriglobales; family Acidobacteriaceae; genus Edaphobacter. Next base: position 403,569 of record MKSV01000004.1, read on the forward strand.
GAGCGGAATGGCATTGCCTTCCTGCCCTGGGCGCCGCTCGGTCAGGCTAAAAAGTCGCACGAGGTTGTAGAAAAGGTTGCGAAGGAGATTGGCGCAACCAGATTGCAGACAGCTCTTGCGTGGTTGCTGAGGCGGTCGAAGAACATCTTGCCGATTCCGGGCACCTCATCTCCCGCACATGTAGAGGAGAATATTGCTTCAGCCGGACTGGAGCTTCCAGATGCTGCCTTCAGAGAGCTATCCGAGGTTAATCCGCCGCCAGCCAGTCTTCGTGGATAGCAATCAGCGTGCGATTTCATCTCCGCCGTTCTGAGCACGATTGATGTGGGCACCGGTACCTTGTGGCGGGTTGAACAGAAGGTTTTAGCAACCCGGATGAGAGTTGTAATGGCTTCATTTGGTGACGCGGATATACTGCGGGCATGATCAAGTTTGGTGGTGTGGTTCGGTTTGTGGTGGCGGCAGGGCTGGTGCCGCTGATGACGGTGCAACCTTCGTTTGGCTGGGGAGCCGACGGGCACTCGATGATCAACCGGCTGGCGGCGGCGAACCTGCCGCACGATGTTCCGGCGTTCCTAAGAAATGGCGGGGCACTGGATGCGATGGCCTATCTGGGGCCGGAGCCGGATCGGTGGAGGAATAAGGCAGAGAGTGAGTTGGACGCCGTTCAGGCACCGGACCATTTCATCGATCTGGAACGGGCAGACATGGTGGGGACGCTGCCAAAGCGGCGGTATGACTTTATCCGTGATCTGGCGAAGTTGCAGAGAGAGCACCCAAGGCTTCCGCTGAGTCCGGAGAAGGTGGGAATGCAGCCATGGCAGGTGGAAGAGGTCTACCAAAGGCTTAAGGTTAGCTTTAGGGAATATCGCAAATTGATTGCAAATAATGAAGATACGAAACCGGCAGAATTGGCGATCGTCTACTATGCCGCGTGGCTGGGGCATTACGTTGGCGACGGCTCGATGCCGCTGCATACATCGATTCAGTACAACGGGTGGACCGGGCCAAACCCAAATGGCTACACCACAGAGCACCAGATTCACTCGAAGTTCGAGAGCAGGTTTGTCGCGGCCAATGTGAAGCCTGCCGATGTGGCTCCGCTGGTGGAGGCTGCTCAGCCGAAGGTGCTCGCGGATGAGTGGGCGGACTACATGACCTATCTGCGGCACACGTACTCGCTGGTGGAGAAGACCTATCAGATCGACAAGGCGGGCGGGTTCGATGGGGCCGGGACGGCGGAGGGGAAGGCGTTCACCGAGGAGCGTCTGGCGGCCGGAGCCATCGAGCTGCGCGACATGATCTATACGGCCTGGCTGCGGAGCGCCGATCCGGTGCAGGAGTTTCATGGATAGCCGGGAGGGCGCTTGTTCCAAGAGAGCAGAATGGCTCTCGCCGCTACGAGTCGGCGCGTTCCAGCGAGAGATGGGGTGGGCGGATGATGGGGTATTGGTGGTGATCAATGCGGGTCACCAGGCGGCTGAGAAGCGGCGTGATGGCGATCGCGATGATAGGGATCAGGACCACGGCGAGGCCGAGCCAGAGCAGGAAGGCGTGCTTTTCCCATTGCCAGAGCTGGCGGGTGAGGCCAAGGGGATTGGTGCGGGCGGCGTGAATCAACGACCGGGCGGTGAAGGGCATGGGAGCGGTGTGGAAGATGATGTCGCCGAGACGGATGAAGGGAATGAGGAATAGAAGCTCGAAGGGATAGACGAGGTGGTTGGCCAATTGCGAGGCAGCGACGTTCAGGCGGAGGAGGAAGGCCGCAGCGAGGCAGAAGATCGTGGTGCTGCCGAGCACGGGATTGATGCCGATGAGCAGGCCGACGGCGATGCTCCAGGCCAGCTTTTTCGGGGAGGCTCCCATGCGCAGGAGGGCGAAGATGGGAAGCGCGACGCGGCGGTAGAGCCAGTTGTGGTGGAGCGGCGGATGGCTGGGTTGGGTGTCGGCCGGGTTCACGTCGCTCGAAGTCACTGTTAACAGGATAGACTGCGCAACGAGGGTTGTGTTCGTTATCGAGAGGCGGGACGGTTCTGGTGAGTTTCTTGCGGTCGTTGGGGCGAAGCGTCTGGTTGGGGGCAATGTTCGTGGAGGCGGGGGCGGAGTTGCTGGTGCGGCGTCCGGCGACACGGGAGGCGAGGGCGGACTGGCTGCACCGGTTTGCGGCGCGGGCGATCCGCCGGTTGGGCATTGAAGTTGTTGTGGCAGGGGAGTTTCCCGCGCGCGGGGCGGTGATCTCGAACCATATGGGCTACCTGGATATCGTGGTCTTCGCGGCACTGCATTCGTGCGTCTTCGTCTCGAAGGCGGAGATTCAGGCGGTTCCGGTGCTGGGCTGGATGACGACGATGGCGGGGACGGTCTATGTGGCGCGGGGGCATGGCGGCTCGGCAGTGAAGGCGCGCAGCGGGATGCAGGCGGCGGCAGACGCGGGCTTGCCGGTGGTGTTCTTTCCCGAGGGCACAACCACGAACGGGAGCGGACTGCTGAAGTTCCACTCCGGCCTGCTGGCGCAGGCGATGCAGAGCGGAATGCCGGTTACGGCAGCCTATATGCATTACAGCCTTCCGGATGGCAGCAGCGCAACCGTGGCGGACGATGTCTGCTACTGGGGCGACGCAAAGATGCTGCCGCATATCTTCCGGTTTCTGGGGCTGCGCGGAGTACGAGCGGAGGTGCGGTTTGCCTCGGAGCCCATTCATTTTTCGAGCGACGTGATGCACCGGAAGATGGCCGCGATCGAGTCCAGGGCGGCGGTGGCCGTACTGGGATGCCATGCGGGTTGACGAAGGGCCGGGCGGCGCCTGGGGGTGGCAGGGTGCCGGGTAAAGTGCACCATTTTTGATTCAACAAATGTTCACGTGGCATGAACATTCTGTAAGAGAAGACAACGCAGACTGACATCGACAGCACCCATCCTTCACATTGCGCGAGGAGTCGATGCTTACAGCCACCGGGACCCCATCTGTTGAACTTCTGCCTGACCGGACAATTGCATCACAACTACCTGCAAAGAAAGATATCCGTCTGGAGGCGGGCCGATACGTGGCTCGTCTGGCGTTGCATGACGAGGAGCGGAATGCGGCGTATCGGCTGCGATTCAGGGTCTTCAATCTGGAGATGGATGAGGGGCTGGAGTCGGCCTTTGCGAATGGCTACGACAAGGATCACTATGACGAGGTATGCGATCACCTGATCGTCGAGGATCGGGCGAGTGGCGATATTGTGGGGACGTACCGGTTGCAGATGGGTGATGTCGCCAGCCGGTATTTTGGCTATTACAGCGAGCAGGAGTTCTGCTTCGCTCCGTATGAGGCGATGCGGAACGAGATCGTGGAACTGGGGCGCGCCTGCATTCAGCGGGACCATCGTTCGCCCGAGGTGCTGCACCTGCTGTGGCGCGGGATTGCGCGATATGCGCTGGCAAACGGCGGCCGCTACATGATGGGCTGCTGCTCGCTGACCTCGCAGGATGCGGACATGGGGTGGGCGGTGTATGAGTCTCTGCAGGGATGGATGGTGGAGCCGGAGTTGCGGACGGTGGCAACCGCGGCGTTCGCGCTACCGCCGGTGACGGTGAAGATGGCGGATGTGCGCGCGCCGAAGCTGCTGCGGGCTTACCTGACCATCGGCGCGAAGATATGCAGCGAGCCGGCGATCGACCGGGAGTTCAGGACGATCGATTTTCTGACGCTGATGGACTTGCAGACGCTGCATCCGCGGATGGCGGCGAGATTTCTTGAGGGGTACTGAGCTGAAGCTGTTACGGTCAGCATTACGAAGCGTACGGCTGGTGGCGCTGCTGCTGGCGTTGGCGATGGATTGCGCGATTCGGCGGCCTCGGGCCGGGGTTGAGGCTGCGATCTGGGCACATGGATGGAGCCGCAGGATCGTAAAGGCGCTTGGAGTAGAGTGCGGCGTTTCAGGGCGGCTGCCGGAGCGTGGGGCTGTGGTATCGAACCACCTGAGCTATCTGGATATTCTGGTCTATCTTTCGGTGTGCCCGTTCGTGATGGTGGCGAAGAGCGAGGTGAAAGGCTGGCCGCTGCTGGGCTGGATTACGGCGCGGTCGGGAACGGTCTACGTGCAGCGAGGCGGCGGTCCGAGCACGTATGCCGGCGTGAATAAGGCGATGGCCGCAGCTTATCGGACAGGGTTGCCGGTGTTGTTCTTTCCCGAGGGAACGACGACGGATGGGCAGAGCGGTTTGCTGCCCTTTCGTCGGGGGCTGTTTCACTCTGTGCTGAACGAGGGAGTTCCGCTGCGAACGGCGGCGGTGCGGTATATGCTGGACGAGAATCGGGAGAATGGAGATGCGACTGTGGCGAGGGATGTCTGCTGGTGCGGAGATGCCTACCTCGGGCCGCATGTGGCTCGATTGCTGGGATTGCGCGGGGTGAGGGCCGAGATACGGTTTGGCGATGAGGTGCTGAAGCGGGCTGACCGGTTTGTCCTGTCGGAGATGGCGCGAGAGGCCGTAATGGATCTGTACGGGAGTTCTTTTCCGGCACTGCGCAGACAGTAGAGAGAACCTTAGTTCATTACTGAACTATTTAGATAATCGACTATTTAGCGACTGGCAATTCGAGGGATCAGTGCCGTGAGGAGGCTGGTGAACCGGCGCTCGACGCGGCGGCCGGTCTCCATGACCTCTTCGTGATTGATGGCTTCGTCGAGGACGCCGGCGGCCATGTTGGTGACCAGCGAGAGGCCGAGGACTTCGATTCCCATGTGGCGGGCGACGATGACCTCGTGAACGGTGGACATGCCGACCAGATCGGCTCCGAGGGTGCGAAAGGCGCGGATCTCGGCGGGGGTCTCGTAGCTAGGGCCGAGGACGGCAAGGTAGATGCCTTCGGTGAGGGGGATATTCTGCTTCGCCGCTTCGGCCTGAGCCATGCTGCGCAGTCGCGGCGAGTAGGCAGTGGTCATGTCGAAAAAGCGGGGACCGAACCGTGCTTCGTTAGGACCGGCGGCGGCGTTGGAGCCGGTGAGGTTGATGTGGTCGGCGATGGCGATGAGGCTGCCTTGCCGGTAGGTGGTGTTGATTCCGCCGGCGGCGTTGGTGACGATGAGAGATTTGCAGCCTAGGAGTCCGAGGACGCGGGTGGGGAAGGTGACTTCAGAGAGCGGATAGCCTTCATAGGCGTGGACGCGGCCTTGCATGACGGCGACCGGGACTCCGGCGATGTGGCCGAGGATAAGCTTGCCGGAGTGGCCTTCGACGGTGGACTGAGGGAAGTGGGGAATCTCGGCGTAGGGAATGGCGGTGGGATCTTCGACCTGCGCGGCGAAGTTGCCGAGGCCTGAGCCGAGGATGATGCCGAGACGCGGCGCGAGCGGGGTAAGGGAGCGAATGCAATCGGCTGCTGCCGTGGCTTTTGTATAGAGGCTGGTCATAAAGGCTGCTGTTCCCAGTTTAGAGCGGTTCTCCTCCATATGTAGTACCTGGCGATTCGGGCGAAACGAGGATTCCCTCCGGGAATGACAACCAAAGGAAGCGTTGAACTTTAGTGTTTTGTCTCCGGGTGTACGGTCAGGATGATTCGGCGGTACGAGGTGAGTTGCGGTGAACCGTCGTCGGTGACGGCGAGAATGATGTGGGCTGTGCCGGTTCCTTTACATGGGGGGCCGAGGGGAAGCCACTTGGGGCGGCAGACCGCGGTTGGCGTGACGACTGCCTTTAGAGTTTCGGCTCCGGTGATGTTGATTGCGGAGAGGTTTGCCCCGGTGGAGCCTGCCTCGGGATAGAGGAACCAACTGTAATGCAGCGACTGGCCGTCGGGGTCGTGGGTCCGGCTCGCGTCGAGTACGGTCGGCTCTCCTACCGTGGCGTCGACGTAGACGGGAGCGGTGCCGGACTGGCCGTTCACCTCGACGACCGGATTGTGGTTGGCATGGCGATAGTCGTCGATGGTCCAGTCCATGCGCGCTGCGAAGTCATTCTGGAAGGCGGTGCGCCAGCGCCAGATGGTGGCCTGATCGGAGGTGTAGGTCTTACCGTCGCTGCCTGTGACCGTATCCTGCGAGGTGACGCGAGAGAAGAGATCGCCTCCCTGCGTCCATATCGGGTGGGTCTCGCCGTAGGGCTGGCGATAGAGGTAGCGGCCTCCCCAGCCGCCCCAGTCGGGGCGAAGGCTGGAGTCGAGGCCATTGTCGATGAGGTTGAAAAAGGATGGCGTGTCGCCTTCCATGATGAAGGCGAAGCGGGGGTACATCTTGCCGAGTGGGCCTTTGCTGCGAATGTTGGCGTCCAGCCACTCGTTGGTGACAGTTGAAAAATCAGCGCCTGCGCCGTTGCGATAGTAGCGGTCGCCGCTGATGCCGGTCCACGTGGCGTAGTAGGATTCGCCACCGGTTTGTGTCGAGGGTTCGACGATGTAAAAGAGGCTGGGAAATTCGCGGCGCATCCACGGCCCGGAGTCATCCTGATCGGAGATGGAAGAGACTCTGAGTTTGGAGATGAACTTTTCCAGTTCATCGGGTGTACGCGTCGCGCGGACGTGGATGAGGGCCTGGGCCAGGGTGTTCGGACCTCCCCAGAGGCAGATCCAAAGTGGACGGCTGTCGCTGCGATCCGCTTCGCGGATGATGGCTTCTGCGCCGGGCGACATCTTTCCGGGGCCGGTCGCGGCCATGCCGTAGCCGGGCTGGCCGGAGAAGACTTTGCCGGAGAGATCTTCGGCGGTCGGCCATCCCTTGGCATGCAAAAGAAGATTGGAACGAACCTCTCCGTAGGCCCTGATGAGGGACTGCATTGTCTCCGGATGCACGGCGGTCTTTTGCCAGGTCGATGTAGAGGCGATGAGGGCCTTGATGTCGAGTTCGTTGGAGTAAAGAAGAAGGCGAACGAGCGACATCTGATCGTCAGGTTCATTGCCGACGTCGCTGATGATGATGACGCGAGGATGTGGCGTGAAGCTGTCGATGTGGGTGGAGGGAAGCGGCGCTGCGACGAGCGGTGCGATCAGCGCCATCCACGATGCGCAGAGGAGCAGGAGAAGGCGGCATCGTCGCACGAGGATTTTTTGATTTGAGTTTGGCTGATTCGTATTCATGGGCGCTTTCGAGACAGGCTTCGTGAATGGGCATGGGGAGGATGGCGGGACGACGTTTCGAAGCGGTAGATCGACTTTTAGAAGCCGCGATTGCGAACGATTCCTGAGACTAGCTATGCCCCTGCCTGCGTAGCTGCTCCAGTTTTTTTCTGAGCCGGTCAACGATCTCGGGATGCGCGGCAGCGACATTTTTCATTTCGCCGGGGTCGTTTTGCAGGTCGTATAGTTCCAGAGGAGCCTGGGGATAATCGTGGCCTTTCATGATGCGTTGGACCGCGATATCTTCTCTCGCCTTGAGGGGTTGAGGGTGCAGGCCGGGCCGCTGGCTGCGGTCGATCAGCTTCCAGCGCTCGTCGCGGATGGCAAGCACGGTCGCTTCTTCCACCAGCGTGTCGCGGCCCTTTTGTGATCGGCCGAGGAGCGCGGGTAGCTCGTTCAAACTATCCGGCGCGCCGCCGGGTGGAACTGGTTGATGGACCAGAGCGGCGAGGCTGCTCAGAAGGTCTACCTGGCTGACTAGGGCAGATGAGATGCCGGGCGCGATATGTCCGCGCCAGTGGGTGATGAAGGGCATGCGGGTGCCGCCTTCGAAGATGGTGTACTTGCCGCCGCGGAATGGGCCTGCGGGCTTGTGATCGCCCAGCAGTTCGGTGGAGTTGTCATCGTAGCCGTCGTTGACGACGGGGCCGTTGTCCGAGGTGAAGATAACCAGCGTATTGTCGGCCACGCCGGCGCGTTCGAGCGTTTCCAAGACGCGGCCGACGCACCAGTCGAGCTGGTTGATGGTGTCGCAGCGGATACCGCACGCGCTTCTGCCCGCAAACTCGTCCATGGGCGCGTGCGGGACATGGATGTCGCTTGGAGTGAAGTAGAGCAGGAAGGGCTCCTCCTTGTGCTTCTCGATAAACTCACAGGCCTTGTTGGTAAAGGTCGATGCGATCTCCTCATCCTTCCATCGCGCGGCGTGGCCGCCAGTCATGAATCCGATGCGGCTGATGCCGTCGACGATGGTGCCGTCGTGGCCCTCGCTCAGCTTCATCTTGAGGAGTTCGGGATCTTCCTTGCCGGTAGGCTCGCTGCCGATCTTTTCCGTATAGGAGACCTGGATGGGGTCTTTGGGGTCCAGATTGACGACGCGGTGATTGTGGATATATACCGTTGGGACACGGTCTGCCGTTGCAGGGAAGAAGAAGGCGTCGTCGAAGCCGAGTTCGCAGGGGCCGGGTTTGATCTCGCCGTTCCAGTCGATGTGGCCGTCGCCTAAACCGATGTGCCATTTGCCGACGAGGCCGGTGGCATAGCCCGCGGACTTGAGCACGGAGGCTATGGTCGGCTGTGTGGTCTTGATCAGCGACTGTGCGTCGCCGGGGAGGATGGCGATGCCGTCGTGCCGCCATGCGTAGCTTCCGGTTAAGGCCGCGTAGCGCGAAGGGGTGCAGGTGGCCGCGTCGGAGTAGGCATTGGTGAAGCGCAGCCCGCTTTTTGCAAGGCCGTCGATATGAGGCGTATGGACGCGCGTACCGCCGTAGCAGGCGAGATCGCCGTATCCGACGTCATCGGACAGAATGACGACGATATTCGGCTTTTTACCGGCCGGGGTGTCTGGAAGCGCGATGCTCTTTCGCGTTGCAAGCGCGGCGCCTGCAAGTCCGAGTTGTTTGATAAATCCACGCCGGTCCAAGGAATGCCCTCTGTCAATGCGCGTTGCAAGCGCAAGTGTATATGAAATGGCCGGCGGTCACGGATGCCGGCGACTCCGGACAGTTACCGGAGGAGCATGGAGACGATGGCGGCGGACATGAGGTTGGCCAGGGTTCCGGCGACCATGGCGCGGAAGCCGAGGCGGGCGAGGTCGTTGCGGCGCTCGGGGATGAGGGCGCCGATGCCGCCGATCTGGATGCCGATCGAGCTGAGGTTGGCGAAGCCGCAGAGGGCGAAGGTGGTGATGGTGAAGCTGCGGGGGGAGAGCAAGGCCTTCTGCGCTCCGAGGTCGGTGTAGGCGATCAGTTCGTTGAGCACGGTGCGGGTGCCGAGCAGGTTGCCGACGCGCGGAGCTTCGTGCCAGGGAATGCCGATCAGCCAGGCGATGGGAGCGAAGAAGAAGCCGAGAACGGCGTTGAGGCTCGTGGGGAAAGGGATGTGGTGCGGGGCGAGGAGGTTGTGGACGCCGCCAAACACTCCGTTGGCGAGCGAGACCAGTGCCAGGAAGCTGATGAGCATGATGGCGACGTTGAAGGCGAGGGCGCCGCCGTCGATGGTGCCGCGGGCGATGGCCCCGACGAAGTTCTCGTTGCTGTGCTCTTCGTTGGGCGGCATCTTGACGATGCCGGCGGTGGCAGGGACTTCAGTCTCGGGGACGAGCATCTTGGCGATGAGGATGGTGCCGGGCGCAGTCATGATGACGGCTGCGAGTAAGTCCGCGGCATGGATGCCGTAGGCGATATAGGCGGCCATGATGCCGCCGGAGACGTGGGCCATGCCCGAGGTCATGATGGTCATCAGCTCGGAGTAGGTGGTTCCATTGAGGAAGGGGCGGATGGTCAGCGGGGCTTCGGTCTGGCCCATGAAGATGCTGGCGGCGACGTTGGTGGATTCGGCTCCGGAGATACCCATCGTCTTTTGCATGACCCAGGCAAAGGCGCGGATGACGAGTTGCATGAAGCCGATGTAATAGAGGATGGCGAAGAAGGCGGAGATAAAGATGATGGTGGGCAGGACGCGGAAGGCGAAGACGGCGACGGTGGAGTCGTTGCCGCCGAGTGGGCCGAAGACCATGGTAGAACCGGCCACGGAGTATTCCAGCAGTTGATTGACGGCGTTGCCGGCGGCGGCAAGGAAGCGCTGGCCGTAAGTGGAATCGAGCACGATGAAGGCGAAGAGGAATTGCAGCCCAAGGCCCCAGGCGACGGTCCGCCAGCGGATAGCGCGGCGATTGGTGGAGAAGGCGTACGCGATGCCGATGAAGACGACGAGTCCGAGAAGTCCGGTGAAACGAGCCAAAGGGTGCTCCTGCGCTGCCTCGATGAGTGTACCGGGTGCGAGGGGGAGCTATCCAGCGGCGCATCTATCTATAGATAGGTCCTTCGAGGTGGAGCGCTAATCAAAGGAGGGCGAAGGGAGGATGTCGAATTCGGCTTCGGAATGGAAGGGGGGCCGCTGTTTGAGCTTGTACATGCGCTGGTCGGCGATTCGGAGCAGATGGGTCGCATTGTCGGCGTCGTCGGGATAGATGGCGACGCCGAGGCTGGCCGTGACGGAGAGCGATTGACCGTCGATCGAGAGCGGTCTTTCGACTGCCTCGCGTATGGCATCGAGCAGATAATCTACGGCGCGGCGGTCTTCGAGATCGGTCGCGACGAGGGTGAACTCGTCGCCGCCGAGGCGGGCGAGGGTGTTGGCGGCGGAGAGATTTCCGCGGAGGTTATTGGCGACGGCGCGCAGGACCTGATCTCCTGCCTGATGGCCGAGAGAGTCGTTGATGCGCTTGAAGCCGTCCAGGTCGAGCAGCAGCAGGGCGAGGCTGCCTTTGCGGCGGCGGCAGCGCTCCAGGGTGTGGTTGAGGTGGTCCTCGAAGGAACGTCGGTTGGGCAGGCCGGTGAGGTCGTCGTGCAGGGCAAGCCATTGATTATTAGAGACTTGCTCCTCCAGCATGACCAGAATCATGCCCAGCGAGATCAGGGCCTTCTGCATGTTCCAGACGTGGGAGGCGATATCGGCGTAGTCGCGATAGGTGACGATGAAGGGGTGAACGAAGAAGCAGAGAGCCCAGATATAGAAGCCGGTCAGGATGGCCAGCCTTCCCGTACTTTTGCCGGGAAGGCGGCGCTGGAACTTGACTGCGGCGACCGCGTAGACGGCGCCGAGACTCCAATAAACGGCTTTGCGAAACTCGTGATCGTAGACCAGATAGCCGATGACGAGCCATCCCGCGAGATGCAGCATCGTAACCAGCCAGGTACGGCGGAGATAGAGGGTGCTTGCACCGGCGATGAGAAGACCGGCGGCGACGGCAGGGTAGTAAGCGTTCGGGATGTAGACGTGCAGACCGTAAAGGGTGTTGACGGCAAGCAGAGGAAGGGCGTTGAGCGTGAGGTAGAGGAAGCGCGTGCGGCGGGGAAGCGGATGGTTTCCTGCATCCCAGGTGAAGACAGCACCGGCGATCAGATAGCAATCGATGACGATGACGTGCAGGGACCTGCCCGGCATGCCGTGCTTGTTGTAGAAGATGTGAGCGGAGGATTCGACCAGGGTAATCAGCAGGCCGAGCAGCCATATATCCGCCTGCTGCTGGGGATGACGGCGCCGCAGGAGCAGAAACAGGGCGATGAGAATCGCCAGAGCAGAGAGATCGGGAAGGAAAGCGTAGTTCATCAAGCTCCGTGCATTCGCACTTATGCTTCAGAAATTGAATAACCGGGCTCTTGTTCGAGCCTCTCCCTGGATGCTGCTGATCTAGTGATTATGGGGCATAGAGGGAAAAACGGACCAATTTTCTGCCGAATTTTATCAGGAACGTGTCAATTGCCTGGCTGGGTTGCCTGCTACGGTGGTGCCGGAGGGCACGTCGCGGGTGACGATGCTGCCGGCTCCTATGATGGCATCGTCGCCGATGGTGACACCGGGGAGGATGACGGCTCCTCCTCCGATCCAGACATTGGCCCCGATGCGGACAGGACGTCCGTTTTCAAGATTGGCGCGGCGGGCGGCGGGATCGCGGGGATGGTCGGCGGCGTAGATCTGGACGGCGGGGCCGATCTGGGTCCGGTCGCCGATCTCGATGGAGGTGACGTCGAGCAGGACGCAGTTGAAATTAAGGAAGACACCGTGGCCGATACGGATGTTGTAGCCGTAGTCGCAGAAGAAGGGAGGGCGGACGACCGAACCGGGACCGGAGACGGCGAGAAGTTGCGCGAGCAGAGCAGTGTGGGTGACGGGGTGGTAAGGCGTGCTGTTGTAGTGGTGGAGGAGGGCGGCGGCGTGGTTGCGTTCGGCGTCGAGGATGGGATCGTTGGCGTCGTACAATTCGCCGGCAAGCATCTTTTCCTTTTCGGTTGTGTTGGCCTGCATGGGCACCTCCTTGTAACTCAAATCTGAAAATCCTGATAGAAGTCCGCATTAAATACGAAATCCGGCGACTGCCGGACTTTGATCCGAATGAAATCTACCAGCTTCATTATAAAGCAGCGAGGATTTCAGCAAAGGGCTTCAGGCGATGGTGCAAGAACGATCTTCCCCTGCGCTTCGGGAGTCGCTTGCGAGCGTGCGAGAAATCACTGCCCATGCAGCCTGTGGTATACAAGTTGACTGAAGTGAAGTCCTTAAGTACTTGCGGCTGAACTGGTTCCCGGATGTTTCGGTTGAAGGGAACCAGTAATCAAGCGAATTCTTTCCTGGGAAATGTTTATGCGCGTTTGGGTCTGTAGTGTCATTGCCTTGTCTAGTCTTCTTCTTGCCGGCTGCGGGGGCAAGTCCGGTTCAACGCCGGGTCCTCCTTCGCCGCCGGCGGCGGTCCTCTCGGTTACGGCTCCTAAGGATGGGGCCACGATGCATGGGGAACCGGCTACGATCTCGGTGAGCGCTGCCAATCTTGCCGACGCCGGCAAACTGACGGTACTGCTCAATGGAGTGGATATCACCTCCAGATTCGGTGCGGCGGATTCGAGCGGCGTGCGCTCGGTGCAGGTGGAGCGTCCGGATATCAACTATGGCAAGAACCAGGTCCAGGTTCGCTATGAGGATCTGCGGGCAAACTCGACCTTTACTCTTGATACGGCATCCTCAGACGGAAGCGGGCAAGCTCCCGGAAGCTCCGACAGCGGAGTCAATGGAAGCTCTCTACTGGTCCCGATTCAGACGCGGGTCATCGATGCCAAAGCCGATCCGGCCAAACCGACGAGTTGGGGGATTCAGGTAGGCGGCACTCTCTATCAGTCGCCGATGCCAGTTAATGAGAATGGCGAACCATGCACGCAATATTGCTATGGATATCAAATTCTGATGTTGAGCCGTCAGGACCTGAGTCTGGTCTCTAACAACGCGTACGAAGTTGCGACCTACGACGAGATCGCGCCGGATGCGCCCTTTATGGTGGCATTGGAAGCTGCTGCCGCAGGACCCGACGATCCTTCCGGCATTCTGGGACGGCGATCCGGGACATCCGGATGCCAGCCGTCGGGGTGCGTGATGGTGATGCAGAGCCTGGCGCAGATAGGCTATACCCCCTGTTACAACGCAACTGCAAATTTCGGGATATGCCCACGATTTACCAGCGGCGATTCTCACGTGGTCACTCTGATCTACTGGCTTACAAAACTGGGCGCGAGCGCGCAGACCCTGTTTACAAATGGGATGCAGTCCTCGCATATTGGCTATTCCTTTATAGGAAACGCGGGCAGCGGCAGCATGCCCGGTACCGGGACGCAGGGAAACGACCATGGCGAAATCACGGTAGGTGGCAATGCCAACGGCCAATATGAACATCTGAGCTGTAGCGATAAAACTTATCAGAACCCTGCGACCATCTGTGACAACCTGGAGTGGTCCAGAATCGATGGGACCGCATATACGCCCACCGATACCGGCGTTATTTCCGGAGTCCTGATTCGAGACAACTACAACCTGTTCACGTTTGCGAACAATGCTCCGCAGATCACCTTCACGTTTGCGAACTCCTCCAAGAATGGAACGTGGAGCAATGTCGTCAGCATTAACGGGAGCACTGCGGAGGGAATGGGGCAGTACTCGATGACGCTTCCGAGCGGCAGCAGGGGCGGCTTCCGTTTACTGGTTCTGGACCGCACGCAGCCCGCTTATTACGAGGCGAAGCGATGGGACAAGTTCTACGACATCGACACGGGCCTGACCAATCTTGCGAATGATCTCGTTCTCGGCTCGAATGCGAATGGGCTTTATTTTCTGGCCAGCATGGGAGATGTCACCCATGACGCCACGAACCAGAGCTTTTCCCCCCTATGGGAGAAGCTGGCGGATTCGGCAGTGAGAATCGGGGCGGACAGGTTGACCTTCCGGATGCTGGGGGAAAGACATCAGTCCTTCAATCCCGACAAGAAGGACGACTATCTCCTGGTGGGCCGACAAATTCCCTATTCGCCGCCAGTGTTTGAAAACTTTACAGCAGGCACGCGGTCGACCTATACAGCAGCCGAAGCGGGTTATGTCATTAATCGGCGTACCGTGGCGAATGCAACCTCGCCGACGAGCATTGAGGGAGTGTTGAAGCCGGATCACCATGGCTACTACACGCCGCGTCTGGTCGGTCCGCAGTCGCAGATGATAACGCCGCAGATCGCGTCCATCGGCAGTGCGTCGCTGCTGGTGCCCACGCCGTGGCCGTATATGTCCACAACCACCGAGCAGAATGCCTATACCTGGATAAGCAATCAGCTCTGCTGCTCGGATATTCGCGCAAGCTATGTCAACCTGAATGTCTCGCCGGAGGTCTGGCTATCGCAGCTTGACGGCCTGTCTTATCCTTCAAGCCAATCGAGCAGCTTCTCGGCAGCGGCCTTCAATGATGTGAAGGGCCAACTCCAGACCGAATTTCAGTATGTGGCGTTGGTGAGAAATCTCGAGGGCAACATTCTTTCGCTCTACCAGAACCAGCAATCGAACGTGGGGCTGATTCTGCAGGAGGCGCAGGACGCCATCACCGCGGATATTTATAGCAACACACCGCCTCCGCAGCCGGCAACGACCTGGAGCGTATTTACAAACGATGTCTTTCCCGTGCTTGGAGATCTGGCGGGGTTTACCTCGCTGGGAGGGCCGGGAGCCGATGCTATCGGGATCGGAGTCCAGACCGCGCTGGGAATTGGAACTTTGGCGATCGATAATACGGCGGAGCGATCGAATGATCCCTCCGGCATCTCGCAGGTGATGCATTCGCTGGCGAACGAAGATATTGCGGCATCTCAGTTGGCTCGACATGCAGTAAATGAGTACACCGACAGCCTGGTGTCGCTGGGCAACGACTTCAACCGGATTGTGACTGACTGGGGCCGATTGCGGACGACCGGCGGTCCGATTGCGACCGGGCAACTGGTCTGGGATAGCGCGGCGAGCGGTTATTTTCTGCGCGGCTTCGATCTGGCGACGCGACGGCAATTTTATCCGGCGCTGATGGCCAATAATCAGGACTTCTTTATTACTCATATCCTCTACAGCGACAATCACTACTTTGCCAGCGACGACGACTATGAATACAACAATGGCGATGGCTGCTCGATCAGCAACTTCTATTCGGCGCAGGAGCACGGAGGATACAAGGATGGAAAGGATTACCGCGGAACGGCATGGTATCCCGGCGTTCTGCAACAAGACCCGGGCGTCGACGGCCAGCCAAACTATCCCGGCGCTTATTGGTGGGATATCTGGGCTCTGGGGCTGGGAACCAACTCTAACTGCCCGGACCCGGAGGGCACGAGTCTGCCCTCCACGCGCGGGATGTTCGATCCTATTGTCGCGGTGGATGACTACACAACCAATGGGCTAGGGCTGTGGAAGCCGTACTTCTATCAGTACTCCGGATTCAGAACCGTTACCCATCACAATGGTTACTTCGAGGGCCACGCGCCGTAGCGAAGAGGGGGCATGCCAGAGGCTCTTGCTGTCGGCGTCTGACTGCCTTGAGACACTACCCGACAAGCAAAGGAAGCTACCCCCGAGAAAAATAGCTCTAACTCGTTCTGGCAGAGATGACTTCACGTATCAGTGGATGGAGCCTGGGTGGGGTGGCATTGATTTGAAGGGTTTCGCGGAGCATGGCTTCGGGTTCGTCGAGAAGGACGGGGTTCTCTGAGAAGAGGGTCGCGAGGGGCTGGCCGGCTTCGAGCTTGTCGCCTAGTTTGGCGTGCATCTCGATACCGGCGTGGGCACTGACGGGATCGCCGGGTTTGGCACGGCCTGCCCCCAGGCGTTGAACGGCCCAGCCGACCTGTTTGCAGTCCATTGCGGCGAGGTAGCCGGATTGCGGTGCAGTGATGGTGCGGGTGGCAGTTGGTTTGTGGAAGGCGGCGGGATCTTCGAAGATGGCGGTGTCGCCATCCTGGGCTGCAACTATTTTTAGCCATGCTTTGTAGGCTTCGCCGGTGCGGAGGATTTCATCGGCGAGAGCTGCCCCGGCTTGAGGCGTGTCGGCATGGCCGGCGAGATGAAGCATCCAGCCGGAGAGGGTATTCGATAGCTCGATGAGATCGGCGGAGATCGGATGGCGGTGGCCGCGCATGATATCGACGCACTCCCACACTTCGATCCAGTTGCCGGAGAAGCGGCCCAGAGGCTCGTCCATGGTGGTGAGCAGAGCGACGGTGCGGGTACCGGAGGCTTCGCCGGTGCGGACCATAAGTTCCGCGAGGAACTTCGACTTTTCGTAGGTGGGCATGAACGCGCCACTGCCGGTTTTGACGTCGAGGACGAGCGCGTTGAGGCTTTCGGCGAGCTTCTTGCTCATGATGCTGGCGCAGATGAGGAAGGGCGACTCGACTGTGCCGGTGTGGTCTCTTAGCGCGTACAGAATGCGGTCGGCGGGAACGATGGTTGGGGTCTGGCCGATGAGTGTGGCACCGCATTGTTTGAGGGCGTTGAGAAGCTGGGTGAGGTCGAGCTGGGTGTTGAAGCCGGGGATGGTTTCGAGCTTGTCCAGGGTTCCCCCGGTATGGCCGAGGCTTCTTCCGGAGATCATAGGGACGCAGATGCCGGGGATGCCGGAGGGCGTGGGATGGGCGAGTCCGGCGGCAGCAAGCGTGGGGGCGATGAGGAGTGACGTCTTGTCGCCAACGCCTCCGGTAGAGTGCTTGTCGACAGTGAAGGTGTTGAGCGGAGCGGCGTCGAAGGTCTCGCCGGAGAAGCGCATGGCGGTGGTGAGGGCGGCGAGCTCACGGTGGTCAAGGCCGCGCTCGAAGATGGCCATGAGGAAGGCAGCGATCTGGGCGTCGGAAACTTCATCCGGGAGAGTTTGGCCACCGGCGGCGTGGTCGACGACGGCACGGATGAAGGATTGGATCTCGCCGTCGCTGAGGGCTAAACCGTCGCGTTTGTGGAGGATGACGTCGATGGGATGGATATGGGGTTGAGCGGGCTGTGTCATTTCGTCAAAAAGAAAGCTGCGGGCAAAAGTTCGGCGATGGTGGCCTGGTCGAAATCGCCGCCTTCCTTTTGGAAGAAGACGATGGTATCGGGCGCGCTGAATTCGAGGAGGGTCTGGCGGCAGGCTCCGCAGGGCTGGCTGGCGGAGTTGTTGAGGTTGGCGACGGCGATGGCGCGGATGCGAATGGACGGGCCGTAGAGGCCGACGGCGGCGGCGATGGCGGACTGTTCGGCGCAGCAGGTGAGGCGGTAGGAGGTGTTCTCGACGTTGCAGCCGGTGACGATGGAGCCGTCGGTGAGCAGGACGGCGGCTCCGACGCGGTAGTTGCTGTAGGGGGCGTAGGCGTTGTAGGCCACGGCGGCGGCGCGCTGCTGGATCTGCTCGATCTGGGATGGGGCGAGTTCGGGGGCGGGGTTGAGCGGCATGATGAGAGTGAGGCTACCGGTACGCTGCCCGGATGGCAAGCGGCAGCCGTTCATGGTTTAGATGCGATATCCGATAAAGAAGATGTGGACGACCTGACGAGTGAGTTTATCGCGGAGAGCCAGGAAGGGCTGGACCGGATGGAGCGGTGCCTGACCGAACTTGAGGTGCGGCCCGATGACGGCGCGCTGGTGGGAGAGATATTCCGTGCGGTGCATACGATCAAAGGGACGACAGGATTTCTGGGCTTCGACCGGCTGGAGAAGCTGGCTCATACGGGTGAGCATCTGCTTGGCTCGTTGCGCGACGGCAAGCTTGCCGTCACGTCAGAGCTGATCAGTGGACTGCTGAGTCTGCTGGACGGTCTGCGGGCGATCCTCGTACTGATCGAAGAGACGGGCGGCGAGGGAACACGGGCCGAGGATGAGGACAGCGCGCTCATCGCGGAGCTGACGGCTTTGAATGGGCATGCTCCGCTGTCTGTGGACGCGGTGGATGGGGTTGATGAGCCCAATACGGTAGGAATGCCGCATCAAGAAGTGGAAAAGGCAAACTCCCGCGCCGCAGTGGCGCCTGCGGCGTCGGCGATGGGAAGTGCGGACAAGACGCTGCGCATC
This sequence comes from Acidobacteriales bacterium 59-55, assembly GCA_001897435.1. Lineage (GTDB taxonomy): Bacteria > Acidobacteriota > Terriglobia > Terriglobales > Acidobacteriaceae > Edaphobacter. Next base: position 421,772 of record MKSV01000004.1, read on the forward strand.
GATGTGGATGTATTGAACCGCATGATGAATCTCGTGGGCGAGTTGGTGCTGACGCGCAACCAGATGTTGCAGAGCAATATGGAGGCCGCGAATTTTCCTGAGTTGGCGCGGCGGCTGGACAGCGTTACGGCCGACCTGCGCGAGACGGTGATGCAGGCGCGGATGCAGCCGGTGGGAAATCTGTTCGGCAAGTTTCCGCGGCTGGTGCGCGATCTGGCCAGAACGTGCGGGCGCGACGTCCGCATCGAGTTCAGCGGGCAGGAGACGGGGCTGGATAAGAGCCTGCTCGAAGCGATTAAAGATCCTTTGACCCATGCGGTGAGGAATGCGGTCGATCATGGGATCGAAGCGCCTCATGTCCGCGTGCTGGCGGGAAAGCCGGCAGAGGGTTGCGTGCGGCTGCGGGCGTTTCATCAGAGCGGCTCGGTGGTGATTGAGGTCGCGGACGACGGCGCGGGCATTGGGATTGAGCGTGTGCTGGCGAAGGCGGTGGAACGCAATCTGGTGACGGCGGAGCACGCGGCAGAGATGTCGGAGCGCGAGGCGCTGCAACTGATCTTTCTGCCGGGATTTTCGACGGCGGCGGCGGTGACCAACGTCTCGGGGCGCGGCGTCGGCATGGATGTGGTGCGGGCCAATGTCGAGAAGGTGGGCGGCAGCGTCGAGATCGAGTCGAAGATGGGCGTGGGCACGACGTTGCGGATGCGGGTTCCGCTGACTCTGGCAATCGTTCCGGCGCTGGTGGTGCGCAGCGGGGGGCAGAGCTTTGCGTTGCCGCAGACCGCGCTGGTGGAGTTGGTGTATGTGCCCAGGCGAGAGGCGGAGAAGGCGGTAGAGAAGATCGGCGCGGCGGCGCTGTACCGGCTGCGGGAGCGATTGCTGCCGATCGTGTGGCTGGACCGTCTGCTTGGACTGGGGACGCAGTACACCGACGAGGCGCATGGGTTTTATCTGGCGGTGCTGGAGGCGGAGGGCTGCCGTTATGGATTGGTGGTCGACGATCTGCTGGCGCCGGAAGAGATTGTGGTAAAGCCGTTGTCGTCGGTGCTGCGCGAGATTGGCTTGTTCTCGGGAGCGACGGTGCTGGGCAATGGGGCGCTGGCTTTGATCCTCGATATTGGAGCGACGGCGGCGCGTGCAGGTGTGAAGCCGATGGAAGAGGTGGCCGAGGGCGTGGCGCTGGTGGAGGCGAAGACCGAGCAGGCCGAGGATGTGTCGTTCATGGTCTTTGAAGAGCGCGCGAAGGAGAGGACGGCATTGCCGCTCGACGTGGTGGAACGCATTGAGAGCGTACCGCTGACGCAGATTGAGTACGCAGGCGGCCGGGCGTTGTTGCAGTACAGAGGCGAACTGCTGCCGTTGTGCGATGACGGCAACCTGCTGATAGAGATGGAAGATCGCGAGCAGGAGGAATCCCTGGTGACGGTGCTGATCTGCGCCCACGCGGGTACGGGCGGGCGGCACCGGATTGGCATGGTCGTTCGCCGTGTGCTCGATGTTTCACCGGGCAGAATGCTGGAGGAATATGCATCGGCGAGTGGGATGGAGCTGGCGCTGGTAAAGGAGAAGCTGACGATGGTGCATCGACAGTTCGGCGCCAAGGCCGCGGCGACCTGGAAGGAGGTTGCGTGAAATTTTCCGATCGGGACGAAGGAGACGCAGCGGGTGCTCTCGATGAGATGCAGGAGGAGAGCGATGCGGTGTCGCTGTGCTCGCTGTTTGCGGGCAGCGAGAGCTTCGGCATCGATACCAGAAAGATTCGTGAGGTGCTGGGCAAGCGCGAGTTGCAGCGGGTGCCGATGGCCCCGGCATATATCGGAGGCGTAGTGCCGTACCGCGGCGAGGTGCTGACGGCCGTGAACTTTCGCGCTCTTCTGGATATGGAGGACAACTCCGCCGTAAGTTGCGTGCTGGTGCTGGAGGACGATGAAGGAGCGGAGCGGTTTGGCCTGGCGGTCGATGAGGTGGGCGGCGTGGTCACGGTGAACCGGCGGATGCTCGAAGAGAATCCGTGCACGCTGGAGGCACGCGGGAAGTGGCTGTTCGATGGCGCTTACAAAATGCAGACGGGGTTGATGGTGCAGCTCGATCCGAAGCGGCTTCGCCCATCGAGACTGGCGGAGACGGGACTATTCAAGCAGTGTGTGACGGGGGCCACGGATGCGAGCACTGATCGTCGATGATTCGAGCTTTATCCGCGACTACCTGCGGCAGCTTCTTGATCGGATGGGGATTGCATGCGAAGAGGCGGTGGATGGCAGCGACGCGCTTGAGGTGCTGGCGGAGGCGCAGGCCTTCGACCTGATGCTGTTAGATGTGAACATGCCGGTGATGGATGGGCTGGCGTGCGTCAAAGCGCTGCGGGAGGCGCGGCTGGGGCCGGAGATGAAGGTGATGATGGTGACGACCGAGGCGGATCACTCCTTCATCGCGGCCGCCCTGGATAACGGCGCGGACGAGTTTCTGATGAAGCCCTTTACGCCGGAGAGCCTGCGCGAAAAGATGGCTCTGCTTGGATTCACAGCCGCTTAAGAACAAGAAGTCAAAAAAGGGTAGAGGCATGGGAATCTCAAAAGAAGAGTCGCTTCGTGTGCTTGCGGCTGACGACTCCGTGGTGATGCGGGGCATCATGCGGAGGCTGTTTGCGATGCAGGATGAGGGACAGTTGAGCGGGCTGCCTGCGATGGAGTTGTGCGGAGTGGCGCAGGATGGGGTGGAGTGCCTGGAGGCTGCGGCAAGGCTGAAGCCGGATGTTCTGGTGCTGGACCTCGAGATGCCGCGTCTGAATGGGCTGGAGGTGCTGGACCGGCTGCGCGATGAGAATCCGGGGTTGCCGGTGATTATGTGCAGCTCGTACACCGAGCGGGGAGCGCGATCGACGCTGGAGGCGCTGGCGCGCGGAGCTGCCGACTATGTGATGAAGCCGAGCGAGCAGCGCGATCTGGCGACGGCCTTGCAATCGCTGGCGCAGGAGTTGCTGCCGAAGATCGCAGCCCTTGCCAAGCGGCGTGAACGGCCGAGCGAGCGCAGAACGGCGTTGACGGGGCAGGGCGCAAGAGCCGGACGCCCGGATGAGCGGACGGGCGCGGCGATTGAGGTGGTGGTGATCGGGCTGTCGACCGGCGGGCCCTCGGCGTTGGAGCAGATGCTGCCCCGGCTGCCGCGGGATTTCCCCGTGCCGGTGCTGATTGTGCAACATATGCCGAAGCTGTTTACGGGCGCGCTGGCGGAGCGGCTGGACAGGTGTTGCGCCTTGCGGGTGATGGAGGCTTACGGTAGCGCGGCGATTCTTCCGGGGACGATCTGGCTGGCGCCGGGGGATTCGCACATGGAGGTGTCGGAGCGGAGGATGGGCAGCTTGCCGGGACGAGAAGCCAGAATGAGGCTGCATCGGCAGGAGCCATTGAATCATTGCCGGCCGTCGGTGGATTACCTGTTCCACTCGGCGGCACGGCTCTATGGAGCCGGCGTGTTGGCATTGATGATGACGGGGATGGGTTCGGATGGGCTGAGCGGAGCGCGGGCGGTGCACGAGGCGGGCGGTGTGGTGTTGGCGCAGGACGAAGCAACCTCGGCGGTCTGGGGAATGCCGGGAAGGGTGGTGGAGTCGGGCATTGCCAACGCTGTTCTGCCTCTGGCAGCGATAGCGGGCGAGTTGCGGCAGAGGGTGAGTGCAAGTCGGACGATGTTGCAGGCGGTGGGCGAAGCTGCGGTATCGACGGCGGTTTCGCGGCGGGAGGGGATCCATGGGCTGTTCTGAATCGGACTATGCGTATCTTCGGGAGTTGGTGCTGGAGGAGTCGGCTAACCGGATCGATCCGTCGCGCAACGCGCTCTTCGACACGCGGCTGAAGCCGATTGCTCGGCTGGCGGGAGCGAAGGGATTGAAGGACTTCGTCAACATTCTGAAGGCTGATAGGGCTCCCCATCTTCATCGCGCCGTGGCGGAAGCGATGACGATCAATGAGACCAGCTTCTTCCGCGATCTTAAGTCGTTCGAGATGCTGCGGGAGACGATCTTGCCACGACTGATCGAACAGCGCAGAGATGAGCGGCGGCTACGCATATGGAGCGCCGCCAGTTCGACGGGGCAGGAGGCGTACAGCGTGGCGATGCTGATTGCCGAACACCTCCCCGAACTTGCCGGGTGGGACGTGAAGATCATCGGGACGGACATCTCGCGCTACGTGATCGATTACGCGCAGAGAGCGCGGTATCGGAGACTGGAGGTGAATCGGGGATTGCCGGTGCGAATGTTGCTGAAGTACATGGCGCATGATGGCGAGGAGTGGGAGATCAGCCCGCGGATTCGGGCGATGTGTGAGTTTCAGTATGCGAACCTGTGCGCGCCATTGCCGAAGCTGCCGGTCTTCGATCTGGTGATGTTGAGGAATGTGTTGCTTTATTTTCCTCCGCGAGACAGGAGCTACCTCTTTGGCGATGTGCACCGGCAGATGGCCCCGGATGGGTGCCTAATTCTGGGCAATGCGGAGCAGGCGGAGGATTCGTCGGATCTGTTCGAGGTGGAGTTTGCGTCGAATTCGTATTGTTACCGGCCTGTCGTGGCTGGAGTTTGATTAGGGGCTATTTCACGGATGGCAAAGTCTTTGCCGGTCCGACGAGAGGCAAAGACAGGGGTCTCTCCACTGCGCTTCGCTCCGATCGAGATGACGTGCGTTAGTGGGGGCAAGATAACCGCACCTCCTCATCAAGGCATGAGAAAGTTGGTGCATCCTATTTAATGTGCGGCAGCAATGCTGCGGAGAGCGCATTGACGATGCCGCAAGCTTCCTCCAGCCCGAAGAAAAGAGCTACTGCCAGGCAGTCCCGCGCGGATGCCGCGCTTTCGTTGTTTCATCCGGTTACGGCGAAGTGGTTCAAGGCAGTCTTCAAGACGCCGACGGCTCCGCAGATAGAAGGATGGCCGGCGATTGCGCGCGGCGAGTCGACGCTGATTCTGGCTCCGACGGGAACAGGCAAGACGCTGACGGCGTTTCTGTGGTGTCTCGATAAGCTGATGTTACGGACGGCTGCCGATGTAGAGCGAGGATGCCGCGTGGTGTATCTGTCGCCGCTGAAGGCGCTGGCCGCGGATGTGGAGCGCAACCTGCGCTCGCCGCTCGCGGGGATCGCCGATATGGCGAAACGCAATGGCGTAGAGGTACGGATTCCCGAGATCAGCATGAGGACCGGGGATACGCCGCAGAAGGAGCGGGCACGGTTTCGGCGGCATCCGGGGGAAATTCTGATTACGACTCCGGAGAGCCTGTATCTGCTGCTGACTTCGGAGGCGGGCGAGTCGCTGCGATCCGTCGAGACAGTCATCGTCGATGAGATTCATGTGCTGGTGTCGAGCAAGCGCGGGGCGCACATGGCGGTTTCTCTGGAGCGGTTGGAGGCTTTGACAGGACGGCGGTTGCAGAGGATCGGGTTGTCGGCTACGCAGAGGCCGTTGGAAGAGGTAGCTCGATTTCTTGGCGGCGCTGAGAGAGAGGAATCGGCAGGGCAGAGAGCTGAGGATGTTGTAGCGAAAGTTGTTACAGAAGTTGCGGCAGATGCAACCCGGTATCGTCCGGTGACGGTGGTGAACGCAGGCGCGAAGAAGGCGCTGGAACTGAAGGTAGAGGTTCCAGTGGAGGACATGGCGCGACTGGGCGAGATGGAGGCTTTGCGGCGTGGTGAAGAATCGCAGGAGCCGAAGCGGACTTCGATCTGGCAGTCGATCTATCCGAGATTGCTGGAGATTATTCAGGGGCGGACGTCGACGCTGGTCTTTGTGAATGCACGGCGAGTAGCGGAGAGGCTTGCCGGTGCGTTGAACGAGTTGGCGGGCGAACCGATTGCGCGGGCGCATCATGGGTCGCTGGCGGCGGCGCAGCGCAGCGAGATCGAGGAGATGCTGAAGGCGGGGAAGATCAAGGCGCTGATTGCCACTTCGTCGCTGGAGCTTGGCATCGACATGGGAGCGATCGATCTGGTGATTCAGATTGAGGCGCCGCCTTCCGTAGCGAGCGGGATGCAGCGGATCGGACGGGCGGGCCACCAGGTGGGAGCGTCGTCGCATGGGATCATCTTTCCGAAGTATCGAGCGGACCTGATTGCGTGCGCAGCGGTGACACGGGCGATGCATGAGGGGCAGGTGGAGTCGACACGGTTTCTACGCAATCCGCTGGATGTGCTGGCGCAGCAGATGGTTGCTGTGATCGCGCATCCGCCGCTGGGCGTTGCCGATGCGGAGCGGCGGACGTCGTACAGGCCGGAGGCGGAACAGAGCCCTGGGATTAGTTACGCCGCGCTGTATTCCCTGATGCGGGGCGCGGCTCCGTTTGCTGAGTTGAGCCGAAGCGCCTTTGATGGCGTGCTGGACATGCTGGCGGGGCGGTATCCGTCGGACGAGTTTGCGGAGCTGCGACCGAGGGTGACATGGGATCGGGCGCGGAACTGGATTACGCCGCGCGCCGGGGTGAAGCGGGTCGCGATTCTGAACGGCGGGACCATCCCCGATCGCGGCATGTATGGAGTTTTTCTGGCCGGTGAGCGCGCGAAGCCGGTGCGGGTGGGCGAGTTGGATGAAGAGATGGTTTATGAGAGCAGGGCGGGAGAGGTGTTTACCCTGGGGGCTTCTGCGTGGCGGATTGAGGAGATTCTGCATGACCGCGTGCTGGTTTCGCCGGCTCCGGGCGAGGCGGGGAAGATGCCGTTCTGGCACGGGGATCGGGCGGGGCGGCCGCTGGAGTTTGGGCGAAAGATTGGAGCGCTGATACGGGAGCTGCGCGAGACTCCACGAAGTGCAGCCATGACGCGGCTGACGTTGGAGCACGATCTGGAGCCGGGCGCCGCGGAGAATGTGCTGCGCTATCTCGGAGACCAGGAACTGGCTACGGTCGTGGTTCCGGATGATCGCAATATTTTGATGGAACGGGTAAGGGACGAGGCGGGCAACTGGCGTGTGTGCGTGTTGACGCCGTTCGGCAGCAGGATTCATGCGCCGTGGGCGATGGCGGCGGTGGCGAAGGTGAAGGCGCTGGGCGGCCCGGATGTAGAGACGATGTGGTCCGATGACGGATTTTTGCTGCGCTTTCCCGAGACGGAGGAGGCGCCTTCGATCGATCCGCTGCTGCTGGAGGCGGATGAGTCGGCAGAGCTGGTAATGCAGCAGTTGGGGAAGACGGCGCTGTTCGCGGCGAAGTTTCGCGAGAGCGCGTCGCGGGCCTTGCTGCTACCGAGGCGGCGGCTAGATGGACGGACTCCGCTCTGGCAGCAGAGGAAGCGATCACATGACTTGTTGAGCGTCGCGAGCCGGTACCCTTCGTTTCCGATTTTGCTGGAAGCTTACCGGGAATGCCTGAGGGACGTCTTCGATATGCCGGCGCTGATGGAGACGCTGCACGGCATTAAGAACGGGGCGCTCCGTGTTCACACGGTGGATACGCGGACGCCGAGTCCCTTTGCGTCGGCGGTGTTGTTTGGCTATGTAGTGAATTACATCTACGACGGAGACGCTCCGGCTGCGGAGAGGCGAGCGCAGGCGCTATCGATCGATCAGGACCAGTTGCGAGAGCTGATGGGGGATGCCGACCTGCGGGAGCTGCTCGATGTCGATGCGATTGAAGAGACGGAGGAGCAGTTGCAATGCGTCGTCGAGAACTACAAGGCACGCACGATGGATGGAGTGCACGATCTGCTGCTGTGGCTGGGAGATCTGACGCGAGATGAGCTGCGGCGGCGATGCGTAACGGAACAGGTTGCAAATAGCGTTTCGAAGCTGATGCGGGTGCGACGGGTATTGGAGGTGCAGTTCAGAGGGGAGAAGCGGCTGATTGCGGTGGAGGATGCGGCTCGGTATCGGGATGGGCTTAAAGTTTTTTTGCCGCCGGGATTGCCTGCGGCATTTTTGGAGGTTGTCCCGGATGCAAGGATCGATCTGCTGCGGCGGTATGCGCGGACGCATGGGCCGTTTACGACGCATGAGGCGGCAGAGCGATTTGGCCTGCCGCCGGAGACTGTGGATGCGGTGCTGCAACGGCTGGTGCAGGCTGGGCGGATTGCAGAGGGAGGTTTTCGGCCGGGAGGGGTTCATCGCGAGTGGTGCGACAACGAGGTGCTGCGGTCGATTCGGCGAAAGTCGTTGGCTCGATTGCGCAAGGAGATCGAGCCGGTGGAGCAGCGGACGCTTGCGCGGCTGTTGACGCGTTGGCAGGGAGTGGTGCAGCCGCGGCGTGGGCTGGATGCGCTGCTCGATGGGATTGAAAATTTGCAGGGCGCGCCGCTGGCGGCTTCGATTCTGGAGACGGAGATTTTGCCGGCGCGGCTGGCGGGGTATAAGGCTTCCGATCTCGATACTCTGATTGCTGCGGGCGAGGTGGTGTGGGTTGGGCTTGAGCCGATCGGGGAGAAGGATGGACGAATTGGGCTTTACCTGGCGGAGAAGTTGCCGGAGCTTTGGAATAAGGGCAATGGAGATCAGGGAACAAGGATTAGTGAACGAGCGGAGAAGGTCATCGACTATTTGCGCGGGCGGGGAGCTTCGTTCTTTCAGAATTTGCATGATGGGGTTGGCGGAGGATATCCGGGTGAGACGCTGGCTGCGTTGTGGGAGCTGGTCTGGAAGGGATTGGTGACGAATGATGGGATGGCTGCGCTGCGCGCCTACTGCGAGCGGCCCGCGGTCGGCGCGCGGAAGCCGCGGCGCGTGCATCAACAGACCCGATTTCGTTCGCGCCGGACGACTCCACCGACGGCGCAAGGACGATGGGCGTTGCAAGGCGCTGCGTTCGATGAGGACCGGTCGGCAACGGCGTGGAGTCATGCGATGGCGCGGCAGTTGTTGACGCGGTACGGCGTGGTGTTTCGCGAGACAGCCCATGCGGAGAATCTGCCCGGCGGCTTTACTACGATCTACGACGTGATGAAGGCGCTGGAGGAGAGCGGGAAGGTTCGCCGTGGGTATTTTGCTGCCGATCTCGGAGCTACGCAGTTTGCATTGCCATCGGCGGTGGATTTGCTGCGATCATTGCGCACGCAGGGGCAGCCCGTCAAGCCGGAGATGCTGCAACTGGCCGCGACCGATCCGGCGAATCCCTATGGAGCCTTGCTGCGATGGCCGGATGCCGGGGTTTCGCTGACGCGGAGCGTAGGGGCACAAGTGATTTTATGCGACGGGGTTCTTCTGGCCTACCTGCGGCGCGGAAATCCGAATGTGCAGGTATTTCTGCCGGAGGAAGAGCCGCAGCGGTCGCATGAGATGAAGAGTCTGGCGGAGTTTCTGGTGCGCCGGGTGCAGGCACAGGAGGATGAGAGCAGTCGAGCGGGCATGCTGATTGCGACGGTAAATGGGGTGGCAACGGCGCAACACGAGATGGCTCGTCCGCTGTTGGACGCTGGGTTCGCCGCGGGAGCAATGGGATTTAATGTGCGGCGTAAAACGGCCGCTTCTGGCGGAGACGCATGACGATGCAAGAGCGACTGCTCGAGGGGGAGCTTTCGTTCCGTGCGCTGATGGAGGTCATGGGCTGAGCGCTCAAGGAGTGTTCAACCCACGGAGTTTGTCAGGCTGCGGACTATGGAAGCGATTCCGCGCAGGAACTTGCGGCGACCAGCTTGCCGGCATTTACCAGCCCGGTTTGCATGTCGGCAATAAGGGGGGCCAACGGCAATTGCGGACTGTCTGCCAGCAGAGAAGGAAGGCTCGTAACGTCTCTGAGGGTGACCGAGATTTCCTGGCTAATGATGTCCTGTGGACCTCCGATGCGAATTATGTCGCGGATGTCCTGAGTGGTGAGTTGCATTTGGGCAAGCTTCTGATCGTTGACTGCGTAGGCGATGCTTAGTGGTGCAGTCTTATCCGCAGCATAGAGATTTTGCGTGTAGATCAGGTTTGCGTAGACATGGGTCATCGCGATCGCTGCATCGGAATAGCCGCCGCAGCTGACAGGGGTATTGGGAGTTGAGCCGGGGTCTGGGCTGTCGGAAGAACCGGTTGGAGGATCAGCAGGAGGATCGGGAACAACGACCGGCGGCTGTCCGGGGCTATCGATTGGTGGCTGGAGCGGCGAGCTGGTAACCGTAGTAAGAACGATCTTGAAGACGATGTTGTGCTGCGCAGAGGTCTGCGCAGCAAGCGGCGCGGCTACTATGAGAAGTAACCCCAGATGCAGTTTCATGAGGGGACCTCTTAGTAGATCTGCTGAATGCTGAGCGATGCGCCGATGACACTTACAGGAGTAGTGGAGTCGACATAACCGAATAATCGGACTGCCGTACCTGCGGTAAGTTGAACGATGCGTGTATTCATAATGACGTTTCGCATTCCGTTTGTCGTCGTCCAGAGGAAGTCGGGATTATCGACATTTGTCGAGTTGACTCCCTGGCCATAACTGATGCCGGGCCGTACTCCATCGGCCAGCCGAAGATGCGACACGATAAGGTAAGTTCCTGTAACCGGGATGGCATAGGAGTTGGTCGTCCAATTCCAGCCGGAGGCGGAGTCGGTAACGACGTTGTTCATGGGAATGGTGGTGAAGGCCGCGCCGGCGTTGAGGATTCCTCCGGTGTTGGTCGCATTGACGACGAGCGAGGCAAGTACAGGCGCTACGGTTGTGGTGGCTGGGGGGACAGCAACGGAGACGGGTACGGTAATGGTGGTAGTGGTGCCATTCTGAACGGATGAGAGCGAGCCGACGGTTACTGACTGGGCCCCGGCCAAGGTAGAGGCAAAGAGTACAACTGCAAGATAGTTGAATTTATGCATGGTGCTTATCTAACTCCCGGATAACTAACAATAGGATTGGAGCAGTTCTCCTGTTACCGTGAAGTCGAAGATGCCGAGAGCGCCCTTTCTTTGAGAAAAGAGCCGGAATTCACGACCTTCCGATCCACTTACAGATGAGTTACTCCATCTGACTATGAACTTCCTGTTGTTGAGAGTAGCGACGCGGGGAATTTAAAAGAATTGCACATTCAGGTAGGCGGGACAGACCGAATGGGTATCGAGCGGGAAGAAAGTTGTAGAGAGACATGAAGCTATGTCCGCCGACAACGGAACCTTCGCGGCGGTTGATCTGGAAACGCAGCCTTGATGCCATGGTGGTTTACTCTGGCGGCGTAGGCGTAGATGGCTGCGACTGCTGTTGCTTGCCCTTGTCGTCGTTTCCACCGATTCCAAAGAGCTTCTGGAAGAAGTTTCTCTTCTTGGGCTGCTCCGGCTGCGCTGCCTCCGGCTCGGCGCCTTTGGAGGCAGTATTGCTGGGTTCAGGAACCGTGCCGGGATGATGGGGCGGCTGCGGGCTGGCGGCAGGGACGGGCTGATAGCCAGGTCTGGGCTCCGTCGGAGAGTGAGGCTGGACGTTAGGTCTGGAACTTCCTGCGCCAAAGAGTCTTTGCAGGAAGTTCTGTGGATTTTCGCCCATCTGGCTACAGAAATTTTGCGGCGCAGTGCCGTCGAGGAAGGCCGCAGTGTAGTCGTCCGGGCAGGTCGAGTCGGCGAGCAGATTCGTGTTCTTGTCAAGGGTGACGGTGGTGACGCCTTCCGGCGGCGTGAATGGTTTGACGTCGGAGTACTGGGGCAGCTTGATGGCGCGGTTCATGAACTCCGCCCAGATAGGCGTGGCTGCGTCTGCGCCCTGAATTTTAATGTCGGTGTAGTCGTCGTTGCCGATCCAGACGATGCAGATGAGGTTGGAGGTGTAGCCGACAAACCAGGCGTCATGCTCGGTGCCGGTCTTGCCCGCGGCCGGCGCCGTAAAGCCGTTTCGACGCGCAGCAAAGCCGGTGCCGTGGTTCATCACGCCTTCCATCTGGGATTGCGTGAGATAGGCGACGCGGGGGTCGAGCACCTGGCGAGCCTGGGGCGCGAAGTCGGCGACGATATCGCCGTTGGCGTTACGCACGGAGGCGAGCATCCAGGGATCGAGGTGGACACCGCTATTGGCGAAGACGGTATAAGCCCCGGCCATGGCGAGGGGCGTCGCATCGTAGGTGCCGATGGCAACCGAAGGTGTACCGCGGGCATTGACGATGCCGGAAGCCCGGGCGAGGGCGGCGACATTTTCGAAACCGACCATCTGGGCCAAAGAGATGGTGGCGATGTTCAGAGAGTGATTGAGGGCGTCGGTGGCGGTGACCATGCCGGGATATTCGCCCTTGACGAAGTTTCCAGGAGTGTAAGGTTTGCCGCCGAACATGAAGGTGGTCGTATCGTCGTTGAGCATGGTGGCGGCGGTGAAGACGCCGTTGCCGCCGAGCGAGAGGCCGTTGAGGCTGGTGTTATAGGCGGCGGCATAGACGAAGGGCTTGAAGATGGAGCCGGTGGGTCGCTTGGCAACAGCGTGATTGAGCTGAGAGGCGGAGTAGTTGCGCCCTCCGACCAGCGCGAGAACCTGGCCGGTATGCGGGTTGATGGCGACGAGCGCGATCTGCGGGTAGGTAATGTCCTTGTCGCTCTTTTTATGCCGTTTGCGGACGAGTTCATCGACCTTCTTCATGCCGACTTCGACCGCTTCAGAGGCGGCTCGTTGGAGATCGGGGTCGAGAGAGGTATAGATGCGCAGGTTCTGGTGGCTGAGGTCCTGGTCGCCGATCTTGCGTATGAGCTGGTCGTGGACGAGATCGACAAAGTAAGGGGCTTCACGGGCGTCGATGTTAGACGAAGCGAGACGGAGGGGCTCGGCCTTGAAGCGACTGGCCTCGCTCGCAGTAAGGGCTCCGGTCTCGACCATGGAGTCGAGGACGACGTTGCGGCGATCCATGGCGCGCTGGAAGTGGCGATAGGGGTTCAGGCGGTTGGGGCTTTGGATCATGCCCGCAAGCAGAGCACACTCGGCGGTATCGAGCTGGCGGAGATTTTTGCCGAAGTAAGATTGAGCGGCTTCGCCGAAGCCATTGATGGCGTAGCTGCCACGCTGTCCGAGGTTGATCTCGTTGGCGTACATCGCGAAGATCTGCTGCTTGGTGAAGCGGGATTCGAGCTGGAAGGTGATGAGAATTTCGATGAGCTTGCGCTTGATGAGTTTGTCGGGCGTCAGAAAGAAGCCACGCGCAAGCTGCTGCGTGAGCGTGGAGCCTCCGCAGGTCATGTGGCGGGATAGGATGTCCTCGATGGCGCACTTGCCGATGCGGACGAAGTTGACGCCGGAGTGCTCGAAGAAGCGACGATCCTCGATGGCGGTGACGGCCGCGACCATGCGGGGCGGAATATCGTTATAAGTGACGATGCGCCGCTTGGTGCGGCTCTTGTCTTCCGAGAGCGCGGTAATGAGCTGAGGCTCGAGATCGTAGGCGGCGAGGGCAACGCCATTTTCGGCAGTGATCTTCTGGACGGTACCGCTACTGATGGTGATGGTGGCGCCATCGGTGCTGTGGTAGCTCTCCGGGCCTGGCTTGATGAAGATGCTGTTTCCGTCGAGCTTGAAGGTCCCCATCTTCGGGTTGTTGTTGTAGTTGGCGTGGCGAAGGTCGTCGGCGATGGCGGAGGCGGTGAGCTTCTGGCCGGGACGGACTTCGCGGGGAGCCGCGTAGATCTGCGAGACGCTGGCGAAGATGGGGCCGGCGGCAAGGCGATCATCGACCACGCGCTGGTAGTGGAAGTAGAAGTAGCCGAAGATGGCAACGCTGACAGCGAGGCAGGCCAGCACAGCTACCAAAAGCGGACGCATGAGGCTGGAACCGAAGCCGGGTTGCCGAGGATTGGATCGGCGATTGCTGCCGTATTTGAGTTTAAGTGGCAAGTGTCTCTTCCGTTGGACGCCTATTTGACGGCTGCGGGGAGCGAGGTGCGCAGCGCGGATGTTATCCGAGTGGTGACATGGCCGGCTATCTCGTTCAGGGCAATGTCGTTGCTCTGGTTCTGGAGGCGGTCGACGAACTCTACTTTACCTTCTGCCACGCCGCGTCCGATGTTAATACGATAGGGAATGCCGACGAGGTCGGCGTCTTTGAACTTGACTCCGGCACGCTCGTCGCGGTCGTCGAGGAGAACGTCGAGGCCCGCGGCTTCGAGCGCGGTCGCTATTTTTTCACCTTCGGCAACAAGAGCAGCGTCTTTGATGTTGGTGATGGTGATGACAATATGGAACGGGGCAATGGCCGGGTGGAGGGCGTAGGAGGAGCCCTCGTTAGCCGCGGCTGAGCTTTCGATGGCGGCGGTGAGGATGCGTTCGACGCCGATACCGTAGCTGCCCATGATGAGGGTGACTTCCTTGCCCTCGCGATTGAGGACGGTGGCGCCCATGGATTTGGAGTACTTGTAGCCGAGCTTGAAGATGTGGCCGATCTCGACAGCTTTGCCGATGCGCAGAGGGCTGCCGTCGATGGGGCAGCCTTCGCCCTCGTTGACGTTGCGGATATCGGCGATAAGCGTTGGGGTGAAGTCGCGGCCCGGGGTCACGTTGCGCAGGTGGTAGTCGAGCTTATTGGCGCCGGCGACGAGGTTCTTGCGGCCTTCGAGGCCGCCGTCCATGGCGACGATGGTTTTGAGGACACGATTCGGTACGTCTTCGCGGAAGATGCCTTTGATCTGCTCGAGCGCCTTTCCGGTCTTCAGACCGTTGAGCGAGCCCTGGGTCATCACTTCCGGGATGCCGATGGGACTGAGAAATCCGGCAGGGCCGCCGATGTGGAGTTCAAGCTCTTCGGCGACCATGGGGCGGAGTTCAGAGACTCCGGCGATGGCCATCAACTTGGTTTCGTTGACCTGATGATCGCCGCGGAGGAACGTAACGATGGGAAGGAGGGGAGTATCTGTTTCGGCGGCAGTCCGCGTCCCCATGAAGGCCACGCACTTGATGTCCTGCGAGGCATGGATGCCGAAGAAAGCGGTGACGTCGGCGATGGAGCCCATGCCGGGAGTGGAGACCAGCTCAGGCTGGCCGTCGCCTGTGGGAGCGAGGTCTTCGACCGGGGTGAGGCGGCTGGTTGCTTTCTCCAGGTTGGCGGCGTAGCCGGAGGCGCTGCTGGCGATGAGGTCTTCGCCTGCATCGGTGTAGACCATGAACTCCTGCGAGCCGGAACCGCCCATGGCCCCCGAGTCCGCCTCGACGGCGACGAAGTTAAGGCCGCAGCGCTCGAAGATGCGGACGTAGGCGTTATGGTGCTTGGCGTAGCTGGCGTCAAGCCCGGCTTCGTCGATGTCGAAGGAGTAGGCGTCCTTCATGATGAACTGGCGAACGCGGAGCAGGCCGGACTTGGGGCGAGGCTCGTCGCGGAACTTGGTCTGGATCTGGTACCAGATCTGGGGAAGCTGTTTATAGCTGCGCAGCTCTTTGCGGGCGATGTCGGTCATGACCTCTTCGTGGGTCATGGCGAGGCAAAGCTCCGCGCCCTTGCGGTCCTTGAGGCGGAACATGTTGTCGCCCATTACGGTCCAGCGCCCGCTGGCCTCCCAGACTTCCCTGGGATTGAGGGCGGGGAGGAGGAACTCCTGGCCGATCCGGTCCATCTCTTCGCGGATGATGGCAACGATCTTATTCATGGAGCGGTTGCCGAGGAAGAGGTAACTATAGATTCCGGCTCCAAGCTGGCGAATATAACCGGCGCGAAGGAGGAGCTTGTGGCTGGCGACTTCGGCGTCCGCAGGCGCTTCGCGGAGAGTGGGTATAAAGAGCGTGGACCAGCGATGCATGGACAAAGAGAGCGCTTTCCGGCCCGCTCCGGTGTGCCGTGCGGGCATAGAGGATGAGTCTTCATTCTAACCGAGCGGTTGCAGTGCTTCCGTTTGCGGAAAGAGAAGGACCGGAGCGGAGGCGCCTTGTTGTATACGTTCAAGTGTGCAATTGATTGCAGCTATGGCTATGGCGTCCATGCAATTGAGAGTATGATTACCTTCCAGTTCGACTGATGCGAAGCGATAATCTGCTTTACTCCCGATTAAGCTGTATACCTGCCGAGGTTGAAAAACTTCTCTTTTTTACGGGTGTGCCGTGTACAAAATTCTTTTGGCAGGACAAGACTTTCGATTATTGGCAACGCGGGCCGCGGTATTGAGCAGAACGAACGCGCGCGTCGTCTGCTGCAATGCAGCGGAGGCTTTGAAGGTATTGGAAGGTGAGGGCTTCGATCTGGTGGTCTTGTGCCACTCGCTGGCAGAGCCGGATGCGGCCGGAATTACGGTTGCGGTTCATCGACGGTGGCCTCGGATGAGAATCCTGATGGTGGTCTCCGATGCGTCGGGTGAACGGCTCTATCGTGACGTGGAGTTTGACGCGACCAGTTCGCCGGAGCCGGACCATCTGATTCGCCAGGTTACCGAATTGCTGGAAGGATTGCCGAACCATAGCATCGAAGAGACGATGCAATTGGCACATCGCCAGCATGTGTGGTGAGCCGGAGATACGAAGTATTCTCCACTGCGCCGTGTGATAACAATGCACGTTCCGTTCGCGAGGGTGTTTTTAAGCTTTGGACGGCTTCTGAGGTGGGGAAGTCTCTAGGATCGGTTAGTGGTCCAGAGGTCGTGCAGGTGGAGGACGCCCTCTACCTGGCCATCAGTGCCGGTAACGATCAATGAGGTGATCTTTTTCTCTTCCATCAGCGCGAGAGCGCTGGAGGCAAAGGCGTTGCCCGGGATGGTGAGGGGGCGCGAGTTCATGATCTCTCCAGCAGTACGTTCGAGGGCGCGGGAGCCGTCGCGTTCGAGCAGGCGGCGGAGGTCGCCGTCGGAGATCATGCCGAGCAGGGAATTGTCCTTGAGAACCGTGGTCATGCCGAGCTTCTTGTGGGACATCTCGTGGATGACCTGCGGCAGGGGTGTATCGGGTGTGACCGCGGGCAGGGCGTCGCCGGTGTGCATGAGATCGCGGACGCGGGCGAGGCGCTTGCCGAGACAGCCTCCGGGATGAAGATCGGCGAAGTCTTCGGCCTTCCAGCCGCGGCGGCGGCTGACTTCGAGCGCCAGAGCATCGCCGAGGGCGAGCATCACAGTGGTCGAGGCTGTGGGGGCTAGGTTGAGCGGGCAGGCTTCGGCATCGACGCTGGTATCAAGAAAGAGGTCACTGGACAGGGCGAGGGTGGATGCGGGGCAACTACAGAAGCTGATGACCTTGGCGGAGAGGCGCTTGAGCGTGGGGAGAAGGCTGAGGAGTTCTTCCGTCTCGCCGCTGGCGGAGAGGGCGAGGACGGTGTCGCCGCGCGTGATCATGCCGAGGTCGCCGTGCAAGGCTTCGGCGGGGTGCAGAAAGTGGGCCGGGGTTCCGGTCGAACGCAGGGTTGCGGCAATTTTACGCGCGATGATGCCGCTCTTCCCGATGCCGGTGACGACAACGCTTTGGCGGTTGTTGGCGGCATCAATAAGGAGGTCGGCGGCCGCGGTGAAGGGTTCGAGCATGGTGTTGTCGAGCCGCTGGGCGAGGCTACCGAGGGCAGCGGCTTCGACACGCACGAAGTTCGAAGCGGGAGTATCGGACGGATTGGATGCCTTGTCGTTCATGATTGCTAAGTCATGTCGATGCTAGCAGAGGGCGCGTGGTGCGGCGTTAGAGGCAGATTTGCGTCTAAACTGAAGTAGTAGGGCCTGCGCAGAGCGTTGGCCGAAAGGACATCCAACCAAAGTGAAGCGGAATACGTTGGTTCTCGGTCTGATGATTGTTGGAATCTCGCTGATGTTGTGGGCGGGATGGCATAACCTGCGAAACCGGCGAATTGCGATGCAGAAGGCCCAGGCCAATCATGTGATGCTGACCCCGGCCCAGCCGGGACAGACGGCTGATGAGGATGACTCGGCGATGATGGACCCGGGCGCAAAATTGCGCGGGAAAACGGCGCCGGGATTCACGCTGAAGGACCTTGATGGGAAGAAAGTATCGCTGGCCGACTATAAGGGCCGTCCCGTGCTGGTGAACTTCTGGGCTACGTGGTGCGCTCCGTGCAAGGTGGAGATGCCCTGGTTCGAGGAGTTGCGGAAGCAGTATGCGGCGCAGGGGTTTGAGATTCTCGGACTGACCGACGATGCCGATGCGGGCAAGGATGTCATTGCGAAGGTGGCGAAGAAGACCGGCGTGACCTATCCGATTCTGTTGACGGACGGAAAGGTGCAGACGGCTTATGGCGGACTGGACTATCTGCCAATGTCGTTCTATGTGGACAGGAATGGCACCATTGTTGAGGTGACCGCGGGGTTGGGCTCGAAGGACGAAATTGAAGCCAACATCAAGAAGACGATCGCTTCAGGAATGACGGCTGCCGTGAAAGGCGGCGAATAATGCGTTGGTTGTGGGCTACAGCGTTGGCGACGATCATGTTTGGCGCGGGAATGCTGCCGGCACAGATGGGGAACCTGAACGCGGGAGCCGCCAGGTCGAAGATGTACGTGACCTACGATGCGGAACCGCAAGTGGTAACGGCCGGCAAACGGAGTGTGCTGGAGTTGCGCTTCCGTGTGCTGAATGGCTTTCATGTGAACTCGAACACGCCGAAGTCGGAGATCCTGATTCCGACGAATCTTACGCTGCAACCGGCGGCGGGTGTGAAGACGGATCCGGCGCAATATCCGGCGGGCACCGCTTACAGCTTCGCCTTCAGTCCGAAGGAGAAGCTGGATGTTTATATGGGAGATTTCACGGTGAAGCTGCCCGTGATAGCCAGGGCGGGGGCGCATGCGGTCGATGGGACGCTGCGCTATCAGGCATGCGACCATGCGGCGTGCTATCCGCCGAAGAATCTGCCTGTGCAGGTTATCTTTACAGCAAAGTAGTGGCGGGATGGATTCCGCTTCCACAGATGTTTTAGGACTTTCGCTGCCTCGGCGGCGCGGTCATGGCATCATCAATAGAAGGCAATGAGAGTGGAGCGAGCAGGGCGCGATGGATGAATTTAGAAGGCTGACACGGCTGCCGGCGTATGTGTTCAACATAACGGGTGAGTTGAAGGCCGCGGCACGCAAGCGCGGCGAAGACATCATCGACTTCGGGATGGGCAATCCTGATGGAGCGACGCCAAAGGCAATCGTCGACAAGCTGATTGAAGCAGCGCAGCGGACGGCAACGCACCGCTATTCGCTGTCGCGCGGGGTGCCCCGTCTGAGGAAGGCGATCTGCAACTGGTACAAGACGCGCTACAACGTCGATCTCAACCCGGAGACGGAGGCGATTGTCACTATCGGCTCGAAGGAGGGCATCGCTCATCTTTGCCTGGCGGTGCTCGATGACGAGGACACGGTTGCGGTTCCGAATCCGAGCTATCCGATCCATATCTTCGGGCCGGTGATCGCTGGATCGAAGGTGCAGAGCATTCCTCTGGTGGACGGCGACGCGGACGTCCTGCTGGCGAAGCTGGAGCATGATCTTCCCTTGATGCAGCCGCGGCCGAAGCTGCTGATCCTGAACTTTCCGGCGAACCCGACAACGCAGTGTGTCGATCTTCCGTTCTTCGAGCGCATCGTCGCGCTGTGCAAGGAACTGGGCATTTATATCGTCCACGACCTGGCGTATGCCGACATCGTGTTCGATGGATATCGCGCGCCGAGCGTGCTGGAGGTTGCGGGCGCGAAGGACATTGCGGTCGAATTTTTCACGCTCTCGAAGAGCTACAACATGCCGGGCTGGCGGGTCGGCTTCATGGTCGGCAATCCGAAGCTTGTCGCCGCGCTGGGACGCATCAAGAGCTACTTCGACTATGGGACGTTTACGCCGATCCAGGTTGCTTCGATCGCTGCTCTCGAAGGTCCGCAGGAATGCGTGGCGAAGATTCGCGACAACTACAAGGCTCGGCGAGATGTGCTGGTATCGGGGTTGAACAAACTGGGCTGGCCGGTCGAGCTGCCGAAGGCCACGATGTTTGTCTGGGCGAAGATTCCGGAGCAGTATCGGGCTCCGGGATCGGTCGAGTTCTCGAAGAAGCTGCTGCTGGAGGCTAAGACTGCGGTGAGTCCCGGGGTCGGTTTTGGAGAGCATGGTGACGGGCATGTGCGGTTCGCGCTGATTGAGAACGAAGAGCGGACACGACAGGCGCTCCGAGGGATCAAGCAGATGTTCAAGAACGGGTAAGTCTTTTTCTCGACTCCTTGCGCACATCGCCTTGATGAAGCCTGGCCATGAATGGGACGCATGGTCCTGTTTGCTAAATATAGAGCAGGGGATTCGTTACAGGGAGTTTCTCCTTGCAATGTTTCCCAGCATTGCCCCGCTGGGCTTGATCGTTCGTCTTTGGGTGGAGCGGTCTACTGCCACGATGCCGAATTTCGGGGTATAGCCGGACATCCACTCAAAGTTATCCATCAGCGACCATGCGACGTACCCGCGCACGTCGACGCCGCTGTCGATAGCGCGCTTCAGTCCGGAGAGCGCTCGCTGAAAATATTCCACGCGACGGCTGTCATCCGTAGTGGCGACGCCATTTTCGGTGACGTAGATGGGCACGCCCGTTTGCTTGCCTGCATAGCGGACGACGTGTTCGACGCACTCCGGATAAAACTCCATGCCATTTTGGGTAAGTTCGGCGCCCTTGGCCGGCGGCAGGTCTTTCTTTCCGACGATCGAACGCGAGTACGTTTGCACTCCCAGATAGTCGCAGTGTTTTGCGGCTTCCAGCCAGGGGCCGTATACGTCAGCGCGCTTCTGTTCGAGATGGCTGTCCTCAGGGGCGGGTTGATCGTCCTGCATGGCGAGGTTGAAGCCGACCGGCATATTGGGGCGAACCGACTTCATTGCTTCCTTCCCCTTGGCATGCGCGGCGAGCAGACCGTCGCGCGTCCTCTTTCCATCACCCAGAAAGAAGTTGGAAAATTCAGGCGCATTTAACTGCTTTCGCACCTGCGCTAGGTTTGACTGAAACATCTCCGAGACGGTCTTTCCTCCCGCTGAAGGCGGCAGGTTGATCCAGTTCAGTAGCTGTGGAAGATCCGGCTCATTGAGCGTTGAGGCGTATCCGACGAGATCGCCGAGATGCCTGGTAGCCTTTTCACAAAAACGCGCGTAGAGGTCGGTGGCCCCGGGGCTTTCCCAAGCGCCTTTTAAAGCAAACCATCGCGGCAGTGAGAAATGAGAGTAGGTCAGCATGGGAGTCAGGTGATGTTCGTGACAGGCCGCGAGCATGCGCCGATAGTGATCGAGTTCAGCGTTGGAAAATTGACCTTCTTCCGGCTCAATTCGCGACCATTCCAGCGAAAAGCGGTAGGTATTGAAGCCCAGATCGGCCAACATGGCGATGTCCTGCGGATAGAGGTGATAGTGGTTGCAGGCATCCCCTGAGCGCTCTTTGAAGATGGTGCCGGGGAGGTACTCCATCATCCACAGATCGCTGTTCACGTTGTTTCCCTCGACCTGGTAACCAGCCGTGGCGCAGCCCCATAGAAATTGATTTGGAAAGGCCTTCGCGGCGTCTGACGGAGCCGAAGACGCCGCCTTGTCTGCTTGCGCAAATGACGGCTTTCCAAGCATGCCCAATGCGGCGGCAGCAGAGGCTCCCTGCAGAAGATCGCGGCGTGTAATCGATTTCATATTTGATTTAGCTACAAACTCCGACTCGTTCATCTGGATGACTCGCTTTCGCCGATGCTGGCATGTTTTATTTTGGCGGCATGCTGAACCACCAATAGAAGGCGGGCGCCATAGTAACATCGCTGCCGGAGCAGACGCACAAAATCGTCTGACTCCACGAGGGATGAAGTCAGCGGCGGATGAGAACGGACAAAGCTGCGCTCTGCCGTTTGGGGCTTAGCTTTCGGCTATTTCTTTGTATTGGCGAGCTTCTTCTGGACGTCTAGAAAGCGGCGAACGCGGTCGAGCGAACGGGCTTTGCCGAAGACTACCAGGCTTTCAAGCAGTGGGGGCGACATGGTGCTGCCGGTGATGATGGCGCGCAGCAGCATGAAGTTCTCCTTGACCGACCAGGACTTTTCTTCGCCCAGCTTTTTGAGCGCCGGCTCTAACGCTTCGTGTGTCCAGTCGGTGGCTTCGAGGACGGTGAGTTGTTCGGCGGTGAAGGCCAGCGTCTCTTCCAGGGCGCGCTTTTTGGGCAGGAAGACCTCCTGCGAGGGCATGACGTCGTCGCGGAAGAAGAAGCCGGTGAGGTCGCCGAACTGGCCGAGAGTTTCGACGCGGGTCTGGATCAGCGCCGCGATTCCGCGGAGGTAGCCGTCGGAGAGGACGGTGCTGCGCAGTGCGGTGTAGAAGTCTTCGGGAGTGATGGCGCGGAGATACTCGCCGTTGAGCCACCTGAGCTTGGTGAGGTCGAAGACGGGGCCGCCGAGACGGATGTTGGTAAAGACAAAATGCTCGACCATCTCGGCGAGGGTGAACTTTTCTGTGCCGCCGTTGAGGTCTGCCGGCACGCCGCCGCCCATCAGTCCGAGGAAGTTGATGAGGGCTTCGGGAAGGAAGCCGCTCTCGCGGTAGTAGATGAGCGAGACCGGATTTTTGCGCTTGGAGATCTTGGATTTGTCGATGTTCCGCAGCAGCGGCATGTGCCAGAAGCGGGGAAGCGGCCAGCCGAAGGCCTTGTAGAGCAGAACGTGTTTCGGCGTGGAGGAGATCCACTCCTCGGCGCGGATGACGTCGGTGATGTGCATGAGGCGGTCGTCGACGACGTTGGCGAGGTGATAGGTGGGGAAGCCGTCGGACTTCATCAGCACCTGGTCGTCAACGTTGGAATGCTCGAAGGTGATGTCGCCGCGCAGTTCATCGCGGAAGGTGGTCGAGCCTTCGGTGGGGACGGCCATGCGGATGACGTAGGGCTTGTTGGAAGCGAGATTGGCTTCGATCTGCTCGCGCGTGAGATGGCGGCAGGTGCCGGGATAGCGGGGCGGCAGCTTGGCAGCGATCTGCTGCTTGCGGGCGGCGTCGAGTTCTTCGGCGGTGCAGAAGCAGCGGTAGGCGGAGCCGTTGGTCAGCAGAATTTCAGCGTGATCGCGGTAGATTTCGGTGCGTTCGGACTGGCGGTAGGGGCCGTAGGGGCCACCGACATCGGGGCCTTCGTCCCAGCCGAGTCCAAGCCAGCGGAGGGTGTCGAAGATCATCTGCTCGGAGGTGGAGACAAAGCGGGCACGGTCGGTGTCTTCAATGCGAAGGACGAATTTTCCGCCGCGCTGGCGGGCGTAGATGTAGTTCAACAGGCCGATGTATGCGGTGCCGACGTGGGGGTCGCCGGTGGGACTGGGAGCGATGCGGACGCGGATAGGGGCTTCTGTGCTGTTCTCTGTGTTGTTCGTTGTCATGATATTGGCTTAGACTTCGATGCTAGCAGAGCGAGGCGGGAGGGGTGTTCAAGCTCTCTTGTTTATCCGTCCGGGTCACAAGACGACGGAAGGGAACCGGCGACTTGCTGGCGCGTATCTTATGAGTGCAAGCCACGTTCTTCATCCGGAGGATGGACAGGAAGCCTGAGTGTTACCCCTAAACTTCTGAAATCAGAGAGTAAGTTATGATGAGAATAGTTAGCGGTCGGCGTAGGCCCGGTGGATGCGCTGGACTAACTTTCTTTATAGAGAAAAACTTGATTTTACATGTTGGACTGCAACTTTTAACGGCCAGACGATGCCATCTTGTTGCACCTATGACACTTACAATCGGGATATTGGCAGGGGAACGCTCCTGAGCCCGGGGTTGTGGAATAGGACTGGATCGTCCAAATATGAATATCAAAGCTGTCGCCCGAAGAGCAGGCGTCTCCACTGCTACTGTGTCGCGGACCATCAACGGCTCCGACAAAGTTACACCGAAGACCGCGGAACGGGTTCGCCGCGCGGTCGAAGCTCTGCAGTTTTATCCCGACACGAACGCGCGCTCTCTCGGCTCGGGCCGAAGCAGCCTCTACGGACTCATCATCTCAGATATCACCAACCCTTTCTTTCCGGAGCTGGTGAAGGCTTTTGAGGATATAGCCGTCGAGCATGGCCAGGAGGTGCTGGTCGCCAACACCAACTACGATCCGGCGCGGATGGAGAGTTGTGTCACACGCATGATGCAGCGCAAGGTGGATGGCGTAGCCATCATGACCTCGGAGATGGAAGATCGCCTTATCAGGGTCTTCAATCACCGGAATATTCCCTTGGTTTTTATGGACGTCGGCGCGCCGGGCCCTGGCGTGAGTCGTGTGCGCGTGGACCATGCCGCCGGCGTTGCCATGTCGATGGATCATTTGATTGGCCTCGGCCACCGGAAGATTGCCTTCATCAGTGGACCGCTTGACCTGTTCTCAGCCCGCAGGCGCTTCGAAGGGTTCCTTGAGAGCCTCGATCGCCATGGCCTCAAGCGTGATTCCGCCATGATTGAAGAAGCTAACCACCGTGCGGATGGCGGTCATGACGCGATGAAGCGCATTCTTGATTCAGGAGCGAAGCCGACAGCGATTGTCGCCTCGAACGATCTGACGGCGATTGGAGCGATGGGTGCTATCCACGAGCGCGGGCTGCGTATTCCTGAAGATATTTCGATCGTGGGTTATGACGACATCCAACTGAGCGCCTACACGCAGCCGTCGTTAACAACCTTGCGACTGCCGCGAGCCGAGATTGCAAACGCGGCTTTTCGCGCCCTTTATAGTGCGTTACAGTCTGAGGCGAAGAAGCCCTATGTGGGGCAGGACTACGACATTCAGCCCACGTTGATCCCGCGTGAATCGACGGGGCCGATTCCTCGAGGTGAGGCTAAACAGACTCGGAAGGGGAAGCCGTCCAACTGAACTCGACGGTCTGCGAGCCGAGGGTGTTTTGCCGTGAGCCTCGCAGTTTCGGCCTGCTCCTCCGCGCCAATCCATACCGCTCCGGTTCCACCGATCAATGCGAATGGATTATCTCCGATGAACTCCGCCGGCCCTTGAATTGGAATGGGACCGTTGGCGTAGGTTCGCACGGTGTATTTGCAGGAATGCAGAGTCCGGCCATGCAGAACAGCAAGGAAGGACGGCGAATAAGCGGATACATAAGTTAGAAGTCCTCAGGCTGTACTGATCATCCTAGGGAGAAAACCAGAGAGACGCTGACAGAGATGCTATTTTCTCCCTCGAATACTGTCGTCGTAGAGTGGTAGTTTGTGCAGGAGGATGCGGACTACAGACTTATTCGGCCCTCTGAAATTGAGTCCGCGATCCGTCTGATCCCCATTCCATATACGGGAAGTCTGCCAGCTGCCGTCAACATACTGTCCTTCATCCGCCCGCAGAATCTCGATCTGCTCGGTCGGCGATGGGGTTCCGGATGTATCGCGAAGGCTGAAGCTGACGCTGGCGTCGAAGCCGGTTACCAGAAATTCAAGCGGCCCTAATTGGGCAACGATCGCTCTGCCATGTTGATCCCCGGTTCCGGGTGGCGTCTCTCCGTCTCGCTGCGGGAAGCCGAAGGAGACAATCGCATCCACATCGCCGAAGTGCAGGCGTTGGCGAGGCATCCCCCTTTGTTCAACGGCGGTTTGCAGCTTGCCGTCGAAGTTGAGTTGCGCAAGTTCAGCAGCCATTGGCTTGAGAAGGGCGTAGTTCTCCGACAAGGTCTCAGGCACTTTATGTTCGCCGCCCCACCAGCCGGTATAGTCCACCCCGAACGGAGAGAAACCGATGGCACCATGACCGAGCGCGTAAAAGAAAAACGCCCCAAAGTTTGCGCCTCTTCCAGTCTCCGGAATGAAGAGGGCATTGTCGTCGCGATGGTAGGTGGCGATCACAGCGTGGTACAGGTCTCTATTGTCTGAATAAAAATCAGGGGCCAGAACATCGATTGACGGGGCAGCTGCCTTCCAGATGGCGATATTGCCCTGCTGGGGGCCGCCACTTGGATACTCCTGCCCGGGACTCGGATGGTCGCGATTTTCGAGCGCGGCGACAGGGTAAGTGATCCACACATTGCAATACATCGGCAAGGGATATTCTGCCTTGCCGGCACGAGCGACCTCGCCGATGTAGTGTGCGGTTGAATAGGCTGCAAAGCGCTCATCCGCATCCGCGCCGAAGACCTTAGACCAGGTTCCGTTTTCCTTGTGCAGGGAGCGTGTCAGGTCTGGAGGAACTTGCCCGTCAAACTCCTTCTGGGCAGTTGCGGAGAAGTCGCGCACGGAGCCGATTGAGCCCGACTCGTTCTCGACCTGGATCATGATGACGGTATGCTGGGCCGCGTCAATCTCCTTGACATGCCGCATCAGCGCAGAGAAGGCGTGTTTGTCTGCTTCCAGGTTATTCGTCGAGTTGGGCGAAAGGACGTCGAGAACTTTTCCGTAGGAACTGATCTCGCGCGGATACTTCTGGGGATTGTTTTTCACCCACTCCGGCACATAATGCGCCTGGCCGTTCTTCCATGTTCCGAACCAGAGCAATACCAGATGCAGATGGTGTTTCCGCGCGCCGTTGACCAGCAGATCGACTGTTGCAAAGTCGAATTTGCCGGGCTCCGGCTCCATCGTCTCCCAATAGACGGGGGCCTCGACCGTGTTGACATGCATATCCTCGAGCGCAGGCCAGACCTTGGGAAGTTCGCTCGCCCATGAACTGGAGTTGTTGATTTGTGCGCCAAGCATGAGGAATGGCTTGCCTTCGACCATGAGCGCAAATCGGCCATCTTTTTTCTCCAGCCGGGGCATATCCTGGGCGAGAGAAGGTACGGTCAGGCAGCAAAGAAGAGGCAAGAGTCCGAGAGCGCAAGTAAACTTTTTCAAGGAATCTCCAATCCTGTCCAATTTAGTACCGGCATCCATGGCTTTCGCGCGGTGCAGTCCAATCTATTTTGGCCGTTACCACTAAACGACAAAAGCGATGCTGTGTAAAGCGGTTACATGGGTTGGGAACTACGGGTCATTGCGGGATTTGTGCTTTATGGGTGGGAAAAGGTGTTTGAAACCTCGAATTAAAACGTATTTACGTTTAAATGCATTTAAGTATATTTTCCTCTTGACCACACTTCTGGGATGCGCCTATGCTTCTCTTCAGATTTTTCTTCAAGTTGTTGAGTGAGTTTTGCTTTATTTGAGAAAACGTTTTCGCTACCCTTTCTTTTTCATTAGCCCAAAGCCAATGGAAATAGGGAGGGGAGCTTATGGAGGGTGTCCAGATGGATCGTATTAAGTATTTCTTTTCGCTGTGTTTTCTGTTGAGTTTTCTATTCATCGTTCCAAGCGCTCATGCGCAATTCAGTGGAACGATCTCCGGCGTTGTCCTCGACCCCAGCGGCGCGATGGTGCCCGGAGCTACCATCTCCCTTCGCAACACTGCGACCGGACAACAGCGAACTGCCGTTACAACCGATGCGGGTGTCTATCAATTTGTCAGCCTGGCTCCGGGGCCCTACGAACTCTCGGCGACGATGAGGGGATTCAGCGCATCGCGAACCACGGTGACGCTCCAGACTAACCAGACCATGAATGTCCCCATCAACCTCGCCGTGGGCAGCGCGACGCAGGTGGTCGATGTCACCTCGACCGCTCCGCTGCTGGATACGGCGGATACACGCCTCCAGGAGACTCTCTCGACTCAAGTCCTCTCGTCCTTGCCTCTTGCCGGCCGGAGCATGATCTCCCTGGTGACGCTCGCCCCCGGCGTGACCGGGACGGGTATTACGTCAAACGGAAGCCCCGGATCGGGCCGCGACAATTTCTCGACCGAGACGCAGGTCGATGCCAGCGCGAACGGACAGGGCGCAGTCGGCAATATGTACATCGTGGATGGGTTGGATGTCAGCAGCTCGATTCGCCCCGGTGTTCTGAATATGACTCCTAACCCGGACTCGATTCAGGAGACCACGATCCAGACCAATACCTATAACGTCGACTACGGCCGCGCCAGTTCCATTCAGATGACGATGACGACCAAATCCGGCGGGAATCAATATCACGGCAATGCGAGCGACTACTTCACCTATCAAAAGCTCTTTGCCGGCACGCATTTCACGAAGAAATATAAGCCATTTCATAGCAATAACATCTCGGCTACGATTGGCGGCCCGATTATTCCGCATCACGACGGTTTCTTCTTCTTTGGAATTGAGCCGTTGAGGGCGTCGAACGCGACATCGTCCAGCATTACCTTTGAAGATCCGGCTTTTACCGCTTTTGCTGCTAAAACCTTTCCCGACACGATTGGGACAAAGCTGCTTACAACATATCCAGTAAGCAAGGTCTCCAATGTGCAGGTCGTGTCGACAGCGGCATCTCTCTATCCGGTAAATACGGATGGCACACCCATCTGCGGAACGCCCTCTACGTTCAATCTGCCGTGCGACACAGCCATGCTGGACAGCGGAAACTATTCGGATACGTCCTATCGCAATGGTCTACAGTTCAACCTGCGCCTGGACAAAAACTTCAGCAAGGACCGCTTGTATGGCACGTATTACCGGACGACGCTCAAGAGCAATGGAACGAACCCGCGCGCCGCGTTCAATACCACCAATACCTTCAGCCAGTATGCGATTCAGGTGAACGAAACCCACACTTTCAGCCCGGACACATTGAATGAAGCGGCATTCGCAGCGATGCGCGTTGAAGGAATTCAGCCCGCAACGGGTCTGTTCAGCGTTCCGGTGGTGAATGTGACCGGCGTAGGCCGGGGCTTCGGCGCTGGATTCGCTCAAGGAGATTTCATCCAGCACAACTATCACTGGCGTGACGTGTTGACTCACATCTTCCGTTCGCACGATGTAAAGATTGGCTACGAAGGTCTCTTTGCCGATGACGTCGAAGTATTCAACGGGCCATACGATCAGCCGACGTTCAACTTCGACAGCCTGCTGGATCTCGCCAATGACGACGTCCATACCGAATCGGGCATCGCCTATAATCCGGTTACCGGTGAGAAGACGCAGTATGACTGGAATGCAGCCGGAGTGACCCATGGCCTCTTTGTCGAAGATACATGGAAGATCAGCCAGAGAGTTACTCTCAACTATGGGCTGCGGTGGGATAACTATGGCAACCCCTACTCGCGGAGCGAGAACACGGCATTCGGAAATTTCTTCTATGGCCCGGGAGCAAATTTGCAGGAGAGGATCGCAAATGGCCTGGTGATCCAGCACCACCATGCTCTCAACCGCTCCATCACCGATGTCTTCAGTCCACGCGCGGGCATTGCGTGGGATCCGGGTGGCGATGGGAAGTGGGTGGTCAAGGGCGGCGCGGGAATCTTCCATAACTGGCCAACCCTTGCCAATCTGCAGGAACAGTATCGCGGCAATCCTCCCGGCAATATCTTTCCGACTTTCTTCCGGGGCGAGACGCCTGCTCCAATCTTCGGTCTGGGAACCTCGAACGACAAGCCGTTCAATTTCCCCTACCCGGAACTTCCGGCACGGCCTTTGAATGCCAAGGGCGGCATCGAGGGACTTCAATTCGCTATCGGGGGCATTGATCCTAACCTTGTCTCACCGGTGACCTATACCTACTCAGGGTCGGTAGACCGCGAACTTTCTTCCCATCTTGTTGCGAGCCTGGCTTACTCCGGATCCGTCGGTCGCAAGCTTCTCTCGGGCGGCGGGCAGGTCTACAACGTCAGCTATGGACAGGACATCAACGTACAGCAGGGCGATCTGATTATTCACAACAGCACCGTTCCTACCCGGTTGAATACGAGCTTCGGATCGGTCTATTACACGCAGAACGATCGTGAGTCGAACTACAATGCATTCATCGCCGCCTTGCGTGGGCGGTTCCATCGCGCATTCTTCAACGCCTCGTACACCCGTTCTGCGTCAAAGGACGATACACAGGTCTACCCCACGTATCTGAACCCGCACCAGTACTATGGCCCATCGATATGGGATGCTCCGAACCGGTTCTCGTTGGCCTGGAGCTATGAGTTGCCCGAGGTCAATGGAGCGAGAGGCCTGGTTGGAAGGGTGGCGAGCGGATGGCAACTGAGCGGGACGACGATCCTGCAAAGCGGAAATCCGATCAACGTCTATACCAATGCTCCCTTTAAACCACTGGAGGACGGCAGCGGGAAGTTCATCGGCTTTGCTCCCGGAAGCGGCGACTATAACGCCGATGGAGATAACTTTGACTTCCCGGATGTCGCCAGCTATAGCTATAAGAACGGAAGGCAGGATTATCTCAAAGGCATCTTTACGCCCGCGAACTTCACCACTCCGGCCTTTGGAACGGAAGGCAATGAGAAGTACAACAGCTTCCGCACGCCCGGCTTCCAGCAGTGGGATGCGGCGTTGCTCAAGAATACGAGAATACGGGAGTCCGTGGCCTTCCAGCTTCGTTTCGAGTTCTTCAACGTCTTCAACCATCCCAACCTGATCAACGTCGTCACCAATCAGGCAGACGGCAACTTTGGCAAGGCGACAAGTCAGGCAGTGCCGCGCTTTATCCAGATTGGTGGCAATCTCACCTTCTGATGCAGTCAAACCGTGGGCGGCTGATGCTGCCCACGGTTTATTGTAGGAACCATGACGTTGATCTACCGGAGAACACGCATTCCCGCTCTCGGCATTTTCGGCTTATGGCTCCTCCTCTTCGCTTTGCCTCAACTGTCGCGAGCGGCGGCGCCGCCACAGAAGCAGGAGATCTATCAACTTCTCGAAATGCATCGCTATCCTCAGGCAGAGCAGTCGGCATCGGCATATCTCGCGGCGAATCCCGGAGATTGCAGCGTCAATGCGATGCTTGGTCTGGCGTTGCGCGGCCAGCAGAAGCTGGAGCCGGCGTATAAGGCGTTTCGTGCCGCAATGAATCGGTGCCCGAAATCGCTTGCTGCCGCAGAGGGCGCGGCGGAGACCGCCTTTCTTCTCAATCGTCCGGAGGCCAAAGGTCTCCTTGTTACAGTGCTTGCGCTTCGCCCTGGAGATGAGACGAGCTACGCCATGCTTGGCGCGATCGATGTGCGCTCAGGAAATTGCGCTGGAGCCGTCGAAAATTATGCGAAGGCTCCGAACAGCATCAATCAGAACGCGGCTGCGCTCAGGCAGTACGGTGGCTGCCTGCTTGCTGTGGATAAGGCTGCGGAAGCTGTGCCGGTACTGACGCAACTTCTCTCGCTGAAGGACGATAGCGCAAACAGGCTGGCATTGGCCCAGGCTCAGAGTAAGGCGGGAGATTCCAAAGCGGCGCTGGCCACACTTCAGCCATTGTTAGGCGCTGGCGCGAACGACAGCAACGCGCTTTTATTGGCTGCTCAATTGGCAGAGGCCAATGAGAATACTCCTCAGGCAGTTGCGTGGCTGCGAAAGGCGATTGAAGTTGATCCGCAGAATGTGGATGCCTATCTTTTCTTCTCCGAGTTGTCGTTCAATCACGGGTCATTCAAGATTGGCATTGATTTTCTCAACCTGGGCATAGGACAACTCCCCAAGGAGGCACGGCTTTACCTCGCACGCGGCGTTCTTGAGGTACAGACGTCGCAGACGGAGAAGGCTCTTCTCGATTTCGAGGAAGCTCATCGCCTGGATCCGAAGCTATCTTTCGCCAAGGACGCGCAGGGCATGCTCTTCTCGCAAAAGCATGACTCTGCCGCCGCCCTTGCGATCTTCGAGCAGCAGAGCAAGCTGCATCCCAATGACGCCATGGTCCAATATCTCTACGCAGAAGCACTCTCCGAAGCGGGGGAGAGGCGGGAGACCCTGGAGAAGGCGCTGGTCGCGGCAACACGCGCGGTCAAGCTGGAACCCGGATATCAGGCTGCCCGCGATCTCCTCTGTGTCCTGTTGCTGCGCCATAATGATCTCAACGCGGTGATTGAGCAGGCCGAGGAGGCTCTGCGACGAGATCCGTACGATGAAGCAGCACTGTATCAGGAGCTGCTCGCGGAAAGCAGGCTAAAACATACGGAGAGGACGCAGGCACTCGTCAAGCGGCTTCAGGTAGTAAAAGCACACAATCAACAGGCGAAGACGAAGTATCTCCTCCAGGAGGGGCAGCCCTCGTCTTCAGCTTCAGAATAGTTTCGTAATATCGAATTAAGGAAGCAGGTTGGATCATGTCGAAATCAAGTCGTCGAAATTTTCTAAAGGGCGGAGCAGCCCTGGCCGCAGGCGTAGCTGTTCTCCGTAATGCCAACTCGCTCGCGGCTACCACAGTCGAGTCGAAGCCAGGAACCCGGCTCGCCCAGTTCGATTACAAGGATGTCCAGCTTCTGGATGGGCCGATGCTGGAGCAATTCAAGCATAATCACAATCTCTTCCTGAATCTCGACGACGACAAGTTGCTCAAACCCTTTCGTCAACTGGTCGGATTGCCGGCTCCCGGAGAGGATATGGGAGGGTGGTATACGCCATCGAGCAAATTTGACCCGCCTAAAGATATGACCGGATATATTCCCGGCCATAGCTTCGGGCAATATCTCTCCGGCCTTTCGCGGGCCTATGCCGCAACGGGAGACAAGGCGACGCAAGCCAAGGTGCATAGGCTGGTTGCCGGTTTTGCCCCAACAGTCAGCAAAAAGTTCTATAGTGACTACTGTCTTCCGGCCTATACCTTCGACAAGACGAACTGCGGGCTTATCGATGCCTATCAGTTTGCAGGTGCTCCTCACGCGCTCGAGGTGCTCAACCATGCGACGGACGCAGTTCTTCCCTATCTTCCTGAGAAGGCACTTAACCGCGCGGAGATGGCGGCGCGCCCGCACAAGAATATTGCTTACACCTGGGATGAGAGCTACACCCTGCCCGAGAACTTCTATCTGGCCTACCAGCGTGGCGCAGGCGCACGTTACCGAAAGCTCGCTGAGCGTTTTCTGGAAGATGACACCTACTTCAACCCGCTGGCCGACAATCGCAATGTGCTGCCGGGAGAACATGCCTATAGCCATGTGAATGCCCTCTGCTCGGCGATGCAGTCATACCTTGTCGATGGCAGCGAAAAGCACCTGCGAGCCGCACGTAACGGCTTTGCCTTCGTCCAGGAGCAGAGCTTTGCAACGGGTGGCTGGGGACCTAATGAGAGCTTCCGCACGCCGGGGACAGACCAACTCGCCGACAGCCTCTCCTCGACGCACCATAGCTTCGAGACTCCATGCGGAGCCTACGGCCACTTCAAGGTCACCCGCTACCTGCTGCGTGTCACGGGAGACAGCAAGTATGGCGACAGCATGGAGACGGTGCTCTACAACACGATCCTGGGGGCCAAACCGATTCAGCCTGATGGCACCAGCTTCTACTATGCCGACTACAACAATAACGGCGCGTCAAAGTTCTACTATGAGCAGAAGTGGCCGTGCTGTTCCGGAACGTTTCCGCAACTCACGGCGGACTATGGAATAAGCTCGTACTTCCGCAGTCCCAAGGGGATTCATCTCAATCTCTATGTTCCGTCGCACGTATCCTGGCAGCAGGGAGGGACACGGGTTGCGCTTACCCAGCACACGCAATATCCCGACAATGGTGACAGCAGTATGCAACTGGCCATGACGCGGCCGGAACGCTTTACCATTGCGCTGCGAATTCCGGCATGGGCAGGCAGACAGACGCGCGTCGCCATCAACGGCAAGCGCGTTGACACTCAACTTACTCCGGGTACCTGGGCCGAGGTCGATCGCACATGGAAAAACGGCGACCGCGTTGAAGTAAGTCTGGATATGCCTCTTCGCCTCGTGCCGATCGATCCGCAACATCCAGATATCGTTGCTCTTCTGTCAGGTCCGCAGGCTCTTTTCGCCATCGAGCAGGGCGCTCAGTCAATTACAAAAAAACAATTGCTTGCGGCCCAGCGTGTTGGATCCTCCGGTGCCTGGGAAGTTGCGGCATCAGCGGGGAAGATTCGCATGATTTCATATCCCTCGATCAAGGAAGAACAGTATCGCCTCTACCAATCGACCTAAGGCCGGCAGTTACAGGCGAATGGAGATCATCTTTCCTGAGAAGGTAATTCGCTTGCTGCCCGGATTACCGACTGCCTCGATCGACAGGACTTTAGTTATTGGCAATCTTCCGCTTGTGTCCGCCTTTAGCGTGAGTGTGTGTTCTGCGTTGTTCCATGAGCATTCGATGCGCCTAAACTCGCCTCGCTGGTAATCGTAGCTGGAGCCGTCGTCCTCATAGAGAGACATCGTGCCATCGGCACCTGGATAAATTCTCAGGGTCAGTGGCTCTTTGCTTTCTTCCTGCGCATACTGCTTGACCGGGCCAATCGGCAGGATCGTTCCGGCCTTTACATAGAGAGGAAGGGTTTCGAGATCAACATCGCGCGTTACTTCCTTTCCGCCTTCCGTCCGAGCGTTGTTCCAGTAGTCCCACC
This sequence comes from Acidobacteriales bacterium 59-55, assembly GCA_001897435.1. Taxonomy (GTDB): domain Bacteria; phylum Acidobacteriota; class Terriglobia; order Terriglobales; family Acidobacteriaceae; genus Edaphobacter. Next base: position 455,845 of record MKSV01000004.1, read on the forward strand.
ACACTCCCCGCGGAAGATAGGTCGCTCTGTGCGTCGCTCCCTGCTCCACGACCGGGGCGACCAACAGATTGCTTCCCCATAGATAAGCATCGTCCGTAGCCACAGCCTTCGCGTCATCCGGATAAGCAAGCCAGAGAGCGCGCATCAGCGGTAGGCCGGTCGCGTGCGCTTCGGCGACCATCGAGTAGAGATAGGGAAGAAGCTGGTAGCGAAGGTTCAGATATTTTCTGCAAATGCCTTCTACCGCAGTGTTGTGTAGGTCTTCAGGCTTCGGCAGGATGTCTGCCGCGAACTGGCTGGTGAATTCCGATGGTTCATAGCTCCCCAGATCCCAACCCCACGGCAGACGCAGTTTCCATGTTCGTCCATGACAACGGAAGGAGGGGCAGAAGGAACTGAATTGAAACCATCGCACGAAAAGTTCGGCGGTAAACTCCTTGGTTGGCACGAAGCCGCCGGTATCGCTGCCCCAATACGGCATACCGCAAAGGCCAACGTTAATTCCGTCCATAATCTGTCCTGCCAGTGTCTTCCAGGTGGACCGAGTATCACCGGACCACATCCATCCATAGCGCTGGATTCCGGCATACCCATTCCGATGCAAGGCAAAAGGCCGAACATTCGGTTGAAAGAGTTGCGACCCCTCCCAGTACATTCGATTTCTTGCCAGCCGCGATGCCGGAACCAGTTCGTCTCCTTCATCGGGCCACCATCCGTCTACACCAGTTCTTTGTACCTCTCGATGCTTCGGCCAGTAGACCGCGGCATCGCTGGGATCTTTGAGTGCCTCCCCCGTGTCGCCTACTTCGCCATGAAGGTCTTCGGGAGGACTGACAACATGCAGGACAACCTTCAAATGCTCATCGTGCATCTGCCTGAACATCGCAGCGGGATCGGGGAAAACGGCCGGATTGAATGTGAAAGACCCATGGCCCGTATTCCATCCGGACGGACAAAATCCCGTGCCAAGATAGATCATCGCGTCGCAGGGCAGCTTCTTCTCTCGAAAAGTCTTCGCCTCATTTAACACTTCATCCCGGCTTGCCAGGGTACGGTGCGATTGCTGATAGCCCAGCGCCCACAACGGCGGCATGTGAGGATACCCGGTAAGTTCGGCACACTCCCGCATCAACTCCGCGGGTGTATCTGCCAGCACCAGAAAGATGTCACGGGTTGGGGTGCTTTCACTCGGGATAAATTTCCCATCTGCTCCGCTCAGATCGAAAGTCCCCCACGGATGCGCGAAGAACAGACCCCAGGTATCCGTTGCTCCAATCACCCAGGGAATCGGCACACGAGTTCCATACGTCGCCAGATCAGGTTCATGCTGGCCATTGCGCATCGAGTCCAATGTGCCGCGGCGATTGAGAGGGTGGCTACCTTCGCCCAGGCCAAACAACGGGCCTTCCGCTATCTCAAAGTGAATCGCGCCCGTAGAGGGATCGAACCGAAGTTGTTGTCGCAGTTTTCCTGCATCATCCTCGATGCTGATTCGCCACGGCCTTTCCTCGATTTTGATCTTATGACTGCCCCAGATCGCCGTACTGTGTCCTGCATCTGTATCGGCTAGCGAGAGCGGTTCCGGCCATGTTCGCGGAACAATCCCGATCTCGCTCGCGAGCCCATGCTTCCCTTGCTGGACAACGCGCAGCCGCAGCGTCTTTGCGCTGACCGCAACCAGCGTCAGCAGGTGAGTGTTGCCCACTGCAGGGACTCCCTGCAAAGGGCCAAAGACTTCAGCCGCATTAACGCTTCGAGCGAAGAGAAGATTGGAAGCTCCCAACGCCAAGCCAGCAAGAACATCACGTCGCGTAATCCACTCTCTCATCTTCACCTTCGCGTTAAGGATGAACCACTGGCCATCTAGCTGCGCTCATAAGGAATCCAGACTTGCATCGCAGACGGATTGCGGTTCGCCCACGCATAGTAGGGAATCAGCCTTACGGAGGTTGGACTCTCCTGCGGCTTTTCAACCATCTTCGCGGAGTAATAGAGACTCGATACTTGACTTGAGCTGACGTAGCCGGGATGATCCAGCACCATGACTCCATCGAGGAGGTGCGGTTCGAATTGCGAGGCCGTGTTGCCCGCGATGTCTACACGGTAGCCGGTGAGATTCTTGTGATCACCTTGATTCGGCTGATCCAGGTGCTCCATGCAGAACACAACCGGTCCGCGTTGAAAAGCTACCCGGCCTCTATCTTCGTTGACCGCAGGATTCGCCTTGAGCAGGTGGGTTGTCATGTCGAAGCTTAGCTCCACCTTGTCGTTTGCAGACCAGCGACGTCGAATCGCGAGATACTCTCCGCGCTTCGCTCCGCTGAGCGGAGTTCCGTTGACCTTAACCTCGTTCTTCACCGACCAGCCTGGAATGCGGACGTATACCGTGAATTCACTCGGAGTCTCGGGACTCACCGTCATCGCGATATCGCCGTTCCATGGATAGTTTGTCTTCTGCTCGATTTTCAGGGGGGTCCCGTCATGCAGATGCCAGTTCATCTCCGAGTTGTCATAGAAGTGGACATAGACGCCATCTTCGCTGGTGCTGTAGAAGTAGCCGGGCAACGAAGCAAAGGTTCGCTCCAGGTTGGGCGGGCAGCACGTTGTGTCGTACCAGTGATTACGAATCTTTCCCTCCGGCGAATGCCGGTCGCTCGAGTCGCCGGACGGATCGAATGCCAGTGGATTCCGATAGCAATATGTCGTCCCATCGAGCGACATGCCGGAGTTGATACCGTTATAGAGCGCTCGTTCCATCACGTCCGTAAACCGCGCTTCGCCAGAGGCGGCAAGCATGCGTGAGTTCCACATCATGTTGCCAATCGCAGCGCAGCTCTCGCCATAGGCGCGCGCATTGGGCAGTTCATAGGGATCGCCGAACGCTTCGCCGCTCTCTCTCGCTCCGACTCCACCTGTGACATAAAGTTGATGCGAATTAAGATCGTTCCAAAGGATATTGAGAGTCTTCCAATAGGCCGGATCCCCCGTTTCGAGGTAGTAATCCGTTGCGCCGCAGCATGCATACATGGCGCGGACCGCATGTCCTTCGAGCCTGGTGCGAGAGGTAAAGGGGATGCCGCAGAACATATAGGTTATCTGCTGCTGCGTCAGAGGAATTCGATCGTCGCCATGCAGGATGTAGCCTGCCAGATCGACATACTGACGTTTGCCGGTTGTGCGGTAAAGCTCAATCAAGGCCATCTCAATCTCCGGATGACCGGAGACAATACCTTTCTGGTTCTTCCCCGGTCCATAGTTAGGAATGAGAAAGTCATCGACGAAGCGCATGCCGGCATCGAGCAGCGTTGGGTCACCCGTCGCGCGATAGTAAGCAATCGCACCTTGCAGCATATGGCCGATGTTGTAGAGTTCGTGTCCCCGCTCTTGTGTGGGGTATAACATCCGCTCAGACTTTCTATCGCCGACATAGTAGGTATTGAGATACCCGCTGGGCTCTTGAATCGCGACCACTTCGCGGATCGTCTTTTCGACGGTGCTCCGTAGTTGAGGCTCGTTGTTCGTCTGTAAGGTAAACGCGGCGGCCTCAGTCCACTTGTAGATATCCGAGTCGGCGAATACCGGTCCCTTTTGCGGTTCGGGAGATTTGCCTTCAAGCCGCAGAAAATTATCCATGCGTCCATGAGCCAGTAATTCCCGATGCATACTCGGAATACTGGATGCAATATTGGTCTTTCGGCGCTGGGACCAGAACCCATCTTGAATCGTCACCGCCCGTACCGGAACTGTCTTCAACTTGGCATACGGCGAGTTGGTCAGGTCGATCACGCCGGCATCTTTCCAGTCTTTCTTTATAGAGGTTGCTGCCTGGGACGACTCTCCAGACAGCGAGGAGATCGCGCTCCCCTCTTTCGGCCGTCCATAAGCAGCCGAGGCTGGGACAAGTGAGGCGGCAGCAGAAGCGATGAAGGTGCGGCGAGTGAACTGGTTTTTCATGGCAACCCCTTGAGGAGAAAATCTCGATTCCTAGTTCTATTCCTCCGGAAGGAAGATGGTCAAGAGAACGTTTTCTGCAAGGATTTTGGGCAGAAAATCGAAACGGAGCGGTTGCAGGCTAAGGTGGGCTTATCTGGTCGATCCTGTCACCAATCGAGGATCGATCGCCGAATCGATGACCTTGCTCAATCCCTCAACGGTGCATGCGTACCCTGGTGCCGAGCTACTGCAGCCAGGTACAAAGACGGGCGCAACCGAAGGATGTTCGGCGCCGGTGAGTTGGCGAAGATTACGAATCTGATCCAGCGTTTGACTGATGAATAGAACCTGCACCGTAGAGCGATGATTGGATCGATTCTGTCGGACTTCAAAGACGAGCGCGCTACCCGGGGGAGTTGCATTGAACGTCTGGTCAGGTAGAAGCCAGTCAAGATGAAGGAGGCCGCCCAGCCAACTGAGATTGGAATCGTGTCCGTCCAGCAGGATAAAGCGATCGTTCGGGGTTCCCAACTCATTGGGCGTTGGCTTGCCTGATGAAGCGCTGATAATGGTGTCGCGAAGATGTGCCGCGAGGTCGGATGCCGCTACCTGAGCCTCATAGGGGGTTCGGAGCATGAAGTCGTGGTACTGCGTATTCATCTGCATCAGATCGTTGAGATCCGCTCGGGAGACCCTCCCCCAGCCAACCTGAGACATGGGCATGCCCTCGGTGTACTGAAGCAGGAAGTTCTCGGCAAAGTCTGCACCAAGTGCAACAGGACCTTCTATAGCCGGATCACGAGATACTGGGATACCGTTCTCTACTCTTACACTGCGGAAATCCGGAACGGAGCGATTGCAGGCGGGCCCCTGGCAATCGATGAGGATACGGTGCAGCTTTTCCAATGGCCGGGCGAACGCATTGGTGAACCATTGCGGCTGGTCCGCCATTCGTCCTAGAGTCGCGGCCTTGATGTGTTGTTGATCGACAGCGCTGCTCCTCGATGGAGAAAAGAGAGGATTGAAAGCGCCGCGAACCGAATGCACCTCCACCGTGCAACCAGGCGAGAGGCCGCTGAGAACTGCTTTGGCAGAGGCAATCGTGCGTTGGGTGCTGTTCGCCTCGACATACAGTCGAGGATGTTTGCAGGAATCATCTTGTAGAAGCGGGTGATAACGCGAACGGTAGAATTCGCCGAGCAGGTGCAGAGCTTCGGCACCGTGCGGCGTCAGCACTCCGGGTTTGGTTGGCCAGTTGGGCCATGCCTGTGCGTTGTAGGCACTGGAGCGCGTTTCACTCTCAATGGGCGCTCGCACACCATGCCGCATGATGACAATGACGGCCTGAAGATCGCTGTCGTCATGCGCTTTGTCAGTCTGCCCCGCTGCGGTATGGCCACAAAGCGCAACAAGCAGAATGACGAGAAAAAAATGTCGACGATAAGCCGTAAAAATCATCTGGCCTTCCTTGCGCGACGAATATGCATTGAAACTGCCGCGGCTTGCACATGGGGCAGAGACCACGGCACTGGCAGATACGGAGGACTATTTGGCTGGTGAGGAGGATGAGGGGCGAAGATCCTTCGCATCCTGTTTCAGGTGGGTAGCGAGTTCTTCGTACTGATTGGTGGCAATGAAGTTCACTCCGGCTGCGATTGCTGCCTTCCAACGCAGAGTAACCGCTTCGCGCGAGCCGAAGTTGTAGCTCGATCCCCAACCCTGATCCTCTGCCGGGGCAAATCCATCCAGCGCGTAGAAGCGCACCCAGTATCCCATTGCGTGAGCATGATCGACGAGCGAATGCAGCCGCTTGTTGTCGGCGGCGGTCCAGTCTCCAGCACGCGGCTCGCCGCCTTCTTCCACGGCATACCAGGAACTATTCCACCACCGCCGGTAGTTGGTGGGCTTTTCGTGCAGCAACTCTTCGGGTGTCACGGTCACGGCCCAATGCATTGCCTGCTCCTTCGTCATTCCCTTGGGCGTCGGGTGTGTGTGCGCGGAACCGAAGAGACGAAGGCGGGCACCGACGGGGAGATCGTCATAAAAGACCTTCTGTTGTTCGTTGGCCTCTTCTGTAACCACCAGAATGGGCTTACGGTCGATCGGAGAGAGTTTGTTTGGATCGCTCGTCTTCACCGCCGTCGAGAGCCAGGCCTCATGCTTGCCAAGCACCTGCCAGACAGCCTGAAGCAGTGCAGTCTGATTGTCTTTGAAATCGAAGTGCAGGACGATAAGCGGCCATTCGTTGCGCTTGTTCTCCGCGATAGCCTTTTCGACGACCGGGCTTACCTGTTTGAAGAAATAGTCTTCGAGCGTGGGTTCCTTGCCTGTCGGATGAGGCGTATGGGAGACGACTGCGCGTCCCTTGCCCGTGGCGGGATCGACGTACCAGGCAAGGTCCTGCTCGATGGAGACCGGAAAGCCCGAGTTAAGAGCGCGCTTGATGCGGTCGTTCCAATGGCCTTCGTAGGGGTAGCAGTTGTGCGCATCGAGTATGGGCTGATTGTGATTCAGAAAATTCAGATCGGGGCCTTGTCCCAAAGCCAAAGAGGTAGACAAGGCGAGTGACATGAATAAAGCGACAAAGGAGGCGAATTTATGGCGCATGGTCAAATTCCTTTTCCGGTTACGCAAGGTGTACAAGACGCGACATAGCCATTCAACCATGCCATGGGGCTTTAGCGCTAACGGGATTCGATAAAACGATGATTGTGATTTGAAAGGACAGGAGACAAGATGCGTCTGGAGGACTTGATACCTGCAGCAACGGCCTCCGGAACGGAGCAATTGGTAGAGTGGTATCTAACATTTGTAGTCGTCCGGAGCCTGCAATGATCTCCGGGTGCTTCAGGTCTGACCGATTGAATGGAATACGAAAGATAAGAGGTCAATCACAAGATGAAAGCGTTGGTGAAGTCCAGGGCACAGCGAGGCCTTTGGATCGAGGATGTTCCGGAGCCGCAGATCGGCATCAATGATGTCAAGATTCGCGTTCTTGCGACCGGTATCTGCGGAACGGACCTTCATATCTACGAGTGGGACGCATGGGCACAGAAGACCATCCCGGTTCCCCTCGTCATCGGGCACGAGTTCGTTGGCGAGATTGTGGAGACCGGCTCGAACGTCACGGACTTTCATCCAGGCGATCGGGTCAGCGGAGAGGGGCACGTCGTTTGCGGCCGTTGCCGGAATTGTCTGGCAGGTAGACGTCATCTATGCGCGCATACAGAAGGAGTCGGCGTAAGCCGTGCCGGCGCGTTTGCCGAATACATCGTCCTGCCGATGACTAATATCTGGCGTCACACCCCGGAGATACCGCTTGATGTCGCGGCCATCTTCGATCCCTTTGGTAACGCTGTCCATACCGCGCTGTCTTTTCCAGTTCTTGGAGAAGATGTTCTCGTCACCGGCGCGGGTCCCATTGGAATCATGGCTGCGGCGGTTGCGCGCCATGCCGGAGCGCGAAACGTTGTCATCACCGACTTGAATCCATATCGTCTCGATCTCGCGAAGAAAGCGGCCAAGGTGACGGAGGCAGTCGACCCGCGAGAGACGACGCTCGATGCAGTGCAGAGCAAACTGGGGATGCAGGAGGGGTTCGACATCGGCCTGGAGATGTCGGGAAATCCTCACGCTTTCAGGGATATGCTGGCAAATCTCAGCCATGGAGCGAAGGTAGCGATGCTGGGCATCCCCTCTCCTTCGGAGATGTCGATTGACTGGGCCAGGGTCATCTTCAATCAACTCACTCTCCGCGGTATCTATGGCCGGGAGATGTACGAGACGTGGTACAAGATGACGGTGATGCTCGAGTCCGGGCTCGATATCAGCGAGGTCATTACGCATCGCTTTCCGTGGAATGAATTTGAGTCGGGCTTCGATGTGATGAGGTCCGGCAACTCCGGAAAGGTGATCCTTGATTGGCAGGCTGCTGGATGAGATGACCCATCTGCGAGTTTTAGCATCGCAACAGGGAAGGAGATTCGCTTGAGTACAACACCCCGCAATCCTCTTGCACATCTTACGCAAGAGCTCGCCACGCTGCGAAGCAACGGAACCTACTTTGAACTTCGGATTCTTGAGGACGAGCAGGCTGCCGTCTGTGTCTATGATGGCAAGCGAGTCATCAATCTCGCCTCAAACAACTATCTGGGATTCGCCAATCACCCAAAGCTTCGCGAGGCGGCAATCGCGGCAGTTCGAAAGTATGGCGTTGGGTCGGGAGCTGTCCGGACCATCGCCGGGACCATGCGTATCCACATGGAACTCGAAGAGAAGATTGCCCGATTCAAGGACGTTGAAGCCTGCGTCGTCTTTCAATCTGGATTCGCGGCAAATGCTGGTACTGTCTCTTCTGTCCTCGGTCGAGAGGACTTTATCATCTCGGATGAACTAAATCACGCCAGCATCATCGACGGAGCGCGGCTCTCACGCGCAAAGATAAAGGTCTTTCGCCATAAGGATGTCGCACACGCTGAAGAGTTGCTGCAGGAAGTACAGAATGAGCCGGGAAGGAAGCTGATTATCACCGATGGCGTGTTTTCGATGGATGGCGATATCGGTCCTGTAGATAGGCTCTGCGCCCTCGCTGAAAAATACGAAGCCATTATGATGGTCGACGATGCCCACGCCTCAGGCGTGTTAGGCCGCAACGGCAGAGGCAGCGTGGATCACTTTCATTGCCACGGCAAGGTGGACATCCAGGTAGGAACACTCTCAAAGGCGATTGGAGCGCTTGGCGGATACGTTTGCGGTTCGCGCGATCTGATCGACTATCTGCGCCACCGTGCCAGACCTTTCCTCTTTTCTACTTCGCACCCGCCTTCAGTGGCGGCTACCTGCATTGCCGCATTCGATCTGCTCGAACAGGAGCCCGAACGCATCGAGAGGCTCTGGGACAATACTCGTTATCTGAAAAAGGGCTTTGAAGCAGCCGGCTTCGATGTTGGAGGAAGGACGACGCCGGCCAGTGAGAGTCCCATTACGCCCATCATCATTGGAGATAGTGCAAAGACCATGGAGTTTAGCCGGCGCTTGTTTGATGTGGGCGTTATGGCAACGGGGATCGTCTTTCCAACCGTGCCGGAAGGAAAGGCTAGGATACGCACTATTGTCACGAGCGAGCATACGCAGGGACAGATGGACGAGGCCTTGGATAAGTTCGTGCGCGTCGGTAAAGAGATGTCAATTCTATGACGTTGGCAGCTAGAGGTGGAAGCTGACGCGGAGGCCACCGAAGACGGTGAAGGGAGCGCCAGGCGACAGGAACGTAGTATTCCGCAAGGGATACTGGGTGTCGCCATGGTACTTCACGGAAGGGAATGGGCGCGGGGTAAAGACTCCATTCGCATCGTAGGGCGTAGCTCCGAGCTGGGCGGCGGTGGCGTAGTGGTTGTTGAAGAGGTTATTCATCTGCACGAAGAGTTGCAGGTTCCGTGTCACTTGGTACCGGCCTCCCAGATTGGCAATCGCATACGCATCGGTTGAGCCGACACCAAGATAGTAGATGCCGTCGGGCTTATGCTGATTGTTCTCATTGCCGCGAGCGAAGGTGCCTGACGTCGAGGTGATATTGAAGAGGACCGCCGCTTTGCTGACGGGTTTATAGTCCGCATTGAACTTGAAGATGTGTTGCGGGGTCTGGGGCAGACGATTGCCGGGCGAGATAGTGATGTCGCCTTCAAGACCAGAGAAGCCGTCCTGCGCGGCATTGTTGGAGCTATTGCTGGAGCCGTCGACCTCTCCGCTGGAGCCGTAGGTGGCTGCGAGAAAAGTGTAGTCGGCACTGAGGTCAAATGGGTGACGCTGATAGTCGATCGAGGCCTCGATTCCCTTACGGATCGTCTTGCCGAAGTTGGTGAAGTATCCGAAGCCAGTCTGCTCCGACGCGATAAAGAGCAGGTCGTTGGAGTTCTGGCCGCGGAAGAAGCCTGCGGACCATTGCAGCCGGCCCTCAAGGCGGCTGCGAATGCCGGCTTCGACTGTGCGGGAGACGACCTGAGCGAGCGGCGGATCGCTGACCAGCGCATTGGGCAGATTGCAGGGAAAGTCAGGATCGGCGCAACCGAGTTCAATCGACGTGGGAGCGCGGTTGCTCTCGCTGTAGTCGCCGTAAAAGGTATAGAGGCGGCCCGGACTATAGGTGAAGCCGATGGCCGGGTTGAAGCGCTGGAACGTATTGACGGCGGTGAGGGTTCCGCGGGCGCGACTGGCGGGCAGACGGTCCACGTTATTGACATTGGTGCGGTTGTAGCGGCCCGAAGCGGTGATCGTCCACTGGCCGAGAGTTAAGGTATCCGTGGCATAGAAGCTTGGAGTATTGACGACACCGTGCAGATTGACGCGGGTATCGAAGGGTAGGTCATCGACCTCCGTCGAACCGTCGGCATAGGTTGGGATGCCGGTCACCGTCTTGCCACCGGGATTGAGGTAGCCGAGTTGAGAGAGTTGTGAGTAGGTCAGTGAACTGTGGTCCCAGGACGCTCCAAAGGCGAAGCGATTGCGAGCGGTGCGGTAGGAGACAAGGCCCGAGAGTCCGTAGTTGTGCTGCTTGTTCTGGGTGTTGGTGATGACACCGGTGCACTTTTCGCCCGGCTCATCTCCTTCAAGACCCTGGGCAATGCAGCGCCAGTAGGGATAGGGTTCGGTGGTGGGGTCGCCGTCGGTGGGAAAACCGGTATAGCCAGCGGCGGTGAGGGCCGCAATGTCAGCAGAACTGAGCTTATAGAGCGACTGGTCGAAGGAGTCGTCGTTGATATCGCCATTGGTGGTATCGGCGCGTATGTAGCGGAAGTATGCGTTGCCGGACAGAGTGAGGCGGTCTGAAAGCTCATGGGTGGCGTTGAAGGTCAGCGACGGGTTGTGGTTCCATGTAGTATCCGGGATGGTGTAGACGCTGTTGTATTTTTTGGCGAGAGCGCGGAAGTCCTGGGCGCCGTTACCGGTGAGGTTGTTCTGAGAATAGATGCCAGAGAGGGAGAGCATGGTCTTTCCGAATATGTAGCCCAGCTTGGCAAAAGACTGGCGGACGCTTGAAGGAGAGAACTCTCGCCATCCGTCTTCATGGTAGAGATTTCCGGCGATGAACCAGTCGAGGCCGCGCGAGTTGGATCCCCCGTATTCCCCCTGCATGGCGCGACGGCCGTATGCGCCGCCGGTGGCCTGGACGCTGAGGCCGGAGTTGGTAAAACCGCTCTTGGTGCGAAGGGCGAGAGCGCCGCCGAGGGAGTTAAGCCCGTAAAGCGGATTGGCGCCGGGGATCAGTTCTATGTCCTCGATGGCAACGGTGGGGATCAGATCCCAGGAGACGACATCGCCGAAGGGTTGATTCTGACGGACTCCGTCAAGATAGACAGAGAGGCCCTGGGGAGTGCCAAGCAGAGGGGAAGCCGTATAGCCGCGGTAGTTGACGTCAGGCTGAAAAGGGTTGTTCTGGTTCTCGTTGATGTAGACGCCATTGATACGTTTATTGAGCGTGTCAGCAAGGTCGAGGGCATTCGAGTCCTGAATCTGCTGGGCGGTCACTCCCTGGACGGGGACCGGAATCTGGTCGGCGGGCTGGTCGGCGCGGCCAATCGGAGTTTCTGAGAAGACCGTGACGGACGATGAGATGGAAGAGATGGCAAGAGTGACGTTTTGAGCAACGGGTTCACTGGAGCGAACCTCGATGACTCGATTCTCAGCCGCGAATCCATTGCGAAAGAGCTGAAGTTGGTAGCGGCCGAAGGCCAGGTGGGAGAAGTTGCGCAGCCCCGCAGCATCCGTAGAGAACTGCTGCAGGTAGTGCGGACCTGAGAGAGTGCCGGCAGTGCGGAGACCGGCGCCTGAGGAATCTTTCACCTGGAGGTGGATGCTGCCGACGCCCTGGGCACTGCCAAAGCAGGGAGAGAATACTAGAAACAGAAATACGAAAAAGCGGGACAGAGACAAAAGACGCATGGCACCTTGGCGCGGCCAGCGGTGGCTCGCGTAAAAAACAGAGTAATGAAGGCCGGAGAACGTAAATCCCTGGCACTGAGTGTGTATTATTTCGAGCTTCTATGGAGATATTCCCAAAGCACAGGTTTTGTTCAACCTTTTTAAATTTTGCGGGAATGGCACGCAGGATGAAGATTCATGAATAATGAGCATTCAAGGTGATGGATCTCTTACTTGCAAATTCGGTGGCGGAACTCTCGGCTATAACGGAAGATCTGGGAGCTAAGGAAGCCACGCCCCTGCTTGAGGATGAGCTGCTGGCCATGTATGACGATCTGTGGAGGCCTCTGCTGCGCTACGCAGTCTCTTTCGGATTGCCGGTGCAGGACGGAGAGGATGTTATCCAGGAGACTTTCCTGGCGCTATTCCGGCACTTGCAGAGTGGGCGGCCACGGCAGAATCTGCGCAGTTGGGTCTTCCGGGTCACACATAATCAGGCGCTCAAGCGGCGCATGCAGCAGAAGAGTGAGATATGGCTGGCGGAGGCAGAAGAGAGACCCCTCGTGGACTGCGATCCCGCTCCCGGGCCAGAGGGCTCGCTGTTATTCCGGGAGCGGCAGGATCGGTTGCGCCGGGTAGTGCAAGCCCTGTCCACGAACGATCAGGCCTGTCTTCGGCTGCGGGCTGAGGGTTTACGCTATCGCGAGATCGCCGAAATTGTTGGAATTTCACTGGGCTCGGTATCGAATTCGCTGTCTCGTTCGCTCGAACGGCTGGAACGAATGGACAGGAGGTAAGTGATGAGCATCGACCAACAACACCTGACGCGTGAAGAGCTGCTGCTGTTTATGGATGGAGAGATGGACGACAAAGCGGCGACGCAGGCGGGTGTTCATCTGGCGCGATGCAGGGAATGCTCCATGGCTCTGGAGAGGGTCGAAGAGTCCATGAAGAAGTTAGACGCACTCTACCGCGCCGAAAATTTACATGCAAGTGAAGGGGAGAGGCAGCGGTCGCTCTTGCAGGCGCGGTTGCGGCAAGAGACGAAAGAACGCAGCCTGCGATGGTGGCAGTCGCCGCTGCTGCAGCCGATGACCTACGCCGCGGCCGCGCTGCTGGTGGCTATTCTGAGTGTGGGATTGATTCAGCGTCACGCCATGGAGCAGAGCGGCTATTCGGCAGGCAAACTGGTTCCGAACCCGAAGTTTACGCCCGGAGCCACGAGACAGGTTGCTTATGAAGAGATTTGCCCGGCCCAGAATGATGATAAGGATCCCGCAGTGCCGACGAGTATGCAGCAGGCCGTGTTCAAGGAATATAGAGTGCGGAGAAGCGCTCGGGCACACGAGTTCCAGGTTGATTATCTGATCAACCCTCAATTAGGCGGGACCGGCGAGATTCGCAATCTATGGCCGCAGCCCTATGGACCGACCTTGTGGAATGCACATGCCAAAGATGATCTTGAGGACCGCTTGCATCAGATGGTCTGCAACCGGGAGATCGGTATCTCCGAAGCGCAGCATGAGCTCGCAACAAACTGGATTGCCGCTTACAAGAAGTACTTCAATACGCAAACTCCCCTTCGTAAAGAGGCAGCTCTCGCAGCCGTCCGCGACGATGAAGCCTGGATGCAGCGATAGATCGTGCATCCACCACGTCAAAAATGGGCAACGGAAGCGAGCCGCTCTCAGTCCCAGGCGAGCGAGCCGCCGCTCTGATACTCGATCACACGGGTTTCGAAGAAATTCTTCTCTTTCTTCAGGTCCATTGCTTCACTCATCCAGAGAAAAGGGTTGTCGGTCTCCGCGAATACCGGTGTCAATCCGAGCTGGACGCAACGGCGATTTGCGATGAAGTGCATATATTGTTCGCAAAGCGCTGCACCAAGTCCCAGGAAGCCATTTGGCATCGTATCGCGACCATAGGCTGCCTCAAGCTCGGCAGCCGAGCGGAGCATGCCGCGGACCTCTTCCTGAAACTCGTCGCTCCACAGATGTGAATTCTCGGCCTTAATCTTATTGATGACGTCGATACCGAAGTTCAAGTGAATGCTCTCATCGCGCAGAATGTACTGATACTGCTCCGCAATGCCTGTCATCTTGTTGCGGCGACCGAGCGATAGAATCTGCGCGAACCCGGTGTAAAACCACATGCCTTCAAAGACCACATAAAAGGCGATCAGATCGCGAAGAAACGCACGGTCGTTGACCTCGGTGCCGGTATGGAACGCAGGGTCAGAGAGATGCTGGGTATATTTGATTGCCCATGCCGCCTTCTCCGTAATTGATGGCACCTCACGATACATGTTGAAGAGTTCGCCTTCGTCCAAACCCAGACTCTCCACGACGTACTGGAAGGTATGCGTGTGCACGGCTTCCTCGAATGCCTGGCGAAGCAGATACTGCCTGCACTCGGGATTAGTGAGATGGCGGTAGATGGCTAGCACGATGTTATTGGCGACCAGAGACTCGGAGGCCGCGAAGAAGCCCAGGTTTCGCTTGATCGCGCGACGCTCGTCCGGTGTCAGTCCATTCGGACTCTTCCATAGTGCAATGTCGGCCTGCATCGAGATCTCTGTCGGCATCCAGTGGTTGTTGCAGGCAGCAAGGTACTTTTCCCAGGCCCAACGATATTTCAGTGGAAGAAGCTGATTGACGTCTGCACGGCAATTGATCATTGCCTTGTCGTCGACGCGCACTCGCGCGGCTCCACGCGCGATCTCTCCCAGGCCGGCGACATCGACGGCTTCGCTCTCTTCCTGCACCCTTGTGACTTCTTCCTCGGTCTCAGCCCAATTCAACACACTCATCATGATTCCTTTCCGGTTTTGCTTCGTGATTGACTACTGGCAGGCTTCGCATGTTGGATCGTCAATAGCGCATTGACGCACACCGACAGCCGCCGAGACCGGGACTGCGTTCAACTTCCCGTCCGTCCGTTTCATCGTGGACTTCTCGACATGGGTCGCCGAGCGCGAGCGCAGATAGTAAGTCGTCTTTAGCCCCGTTTTCCATGCCTCGCGATAGAGCGCATCCAGCTTTCTGCCATTGGGCTGCGCCATGTAGAGATTCAGGGATTGCGCCTGATCGATCCACTTCTGACGCTGTCCCGCTGCCCGGACCAGCCAAGTCGGCTCGATCTCGAAGCTGGTTGCATAGAGAAGCTTGAGATCTTCAGGTACACGATCGATCATGCCCAGCGCCCCATCGAAGTACTTCAGATCGGAGACCATGACTTCGTCCCATAAGCCGCGTGCCTTCAGGTCACGCACCAGCGCAGCATTGACGACGATGAAATCCCCGCTCATGTTCGATTTAACGAAGAGGTTCTGGTAGGTCGGCTCGATGGATTGCGTCACGCCACATATGTTCGAGATAGTCGCGGTCGGCGCGATGGCGAGCGTGTTCGAATTCCTTATGCCGGTTGTCTTGATGCGTTCCCTCAACCCGGTCCAATCCAGCTTTGAGCCGCAGTCCAGCTCGAGCGTATGACTGCGATTCTCCTGCAGCAGTGTCACCGAATCGCAGGGCAGCATGCCGCGGCTCCATAGCGAGCCCTCAAAGCTTGCATACCGGCCGCGCTCTTCCGCCAGGTCGCATGAAGCGGAGAGAGCATGGAAGCTGAGCAGTTCCATGCTCTCGTCCGCAAAGCGAACCGCTTCGGCCGAAGCAAAGGGAATTCGCATCGTGTACAGCGCGTCCTGATAGCCCATCACGCCAAGACCCACCGGACGATGGCGCAGATTGGAATAACGTGCCTCGGGAACGGTATAGAAGTTGATGTCGATGACGTTGTCGAGCATCCGCATGGCCGTGGTCACGGTACGCTTCAACCGCTCTCCGTCAAGACCCGATTCAGTGACGTGATTGGCCAGGTTCACCGAGCCGAGATTGCATACTGCGATCTCGCGCGGTGAAGTGTTCAGCGTGATCTCGGTGCAGAGATTTGACGAATGCACCACGCCCAGGTGCTGCTGTGGCGAGCGTAGATTGCATGGATCCTTGAAGGTGATCCAGGGATGGCCGGTCTCGAAGACCATTGTTAACATGCGGTGCCACAGGTCCACCGCGCGCAGGGTTCGAGTAACCTTGATTTCGCCGGCAGCGGCCTTTGCTTCGTAGAAAGCATAGCGTTCGGCGAAGGCATTGCCGTAGAGATCGTGCAGATCAGGAACCTCGTCCGGCGAAAACAGCGTCCAGTTGCCGTCTTCTTCAACTCGCTGCATGAAGAGGTCCGGGACCCAGTTCGCTGTATTCATGTCATGCGTGCGTCGTCGGTCGTCCCCGGTATTCTTGCGCAGGTCCAGGAACTCCTCGATATCGATGTGCCAGGTTTCGAGATAGCCGCACACCGCCCCTTTGCGTTTTCCTCCCTGATTGACGGCGATTGCGGTATCGTTCGCCACCTTCAGGAAGGGAACGACTCCCTGCGATTGCCCATTCGTGCCGCGAATGTGCGAGCCAAGCCCGCGCACTCCGCTCCAGTCGTTCCCCAGGCCGCCTGCATATTTGGAGAGCAGAGCGTTGTCCTTGATGGCTTTGAAGATGCCATCGAGATCGTCCGAGACCGTCGTCAGAAAACATGACGAGAGCTGCGGCCGCAATGTGCCGGAGTTGAAGAGCGTTGGTGTCGAGCACATGAAGTCGAAGCTGGACAGCAGCTCATAGAACTCAATTGCCCGCGCCTCGCGGTCGATCTCGCGCAGCGCCAGGCCCATGGAGACGCGCATGAAGAACGCCTGTGGCAGCTCAAAGCGTGTGCCCTCGCGATGGAGAAAATATCGGTCATAGAGAGTCTGCAGGCCCAGGAATTGAAACTGCCGGTCACGTTCCGGCTTGAGCGCGGCGGCGAGCCTTGCCAGATCGAAGCTCGCCAACTCCCGATCGAGAATCTGGAAGTCGATGCCCTTCGCAATGAACGCCGGAAAGTACTCACGATAGTCGAGCGCCCGTGTTTTCTGCGTTGGGCCTCCTCCCTGCGGCAGTACAAATCCGAGCGCTTCTTCCTTGAGGAGATTAAGCAGCAGCCGCGCACTGACATAGGCATAGTCCGGCTCGCGCTCTACCAGCGAGCGCGCCGCCATCGTCTGGGCCACGCCAATCTCGCTGACGAGGATACCGTCGTACAGGTTGCGTCGAACCTCGGCAACAACCAGTTCGGCCGAGACACCCTCCAATCCGCTGCAGGCGTCGATAACATTCTGCTCAATCTGTTCTTCGTCAAGAGGCTCTGTGCTGATTCCATCCGCCAGGCGGACAGTAAGGTGCGTCTGCTGCGGAGCGACGCTTTCTTCACGCCTACGCCTGTCCTGGGCGCGCTCATTGCGATAGAGCACGTAGGCGCGGGCGACCTTATGCTCTCCCGAGCGCATCAGGGCAAGCTCAACCTGATCCTGAATGTCCTCGATATGCAGCACGCGCGATTGCCCCATATGCCTGGTGAGCGCGTCGACAATCTGCTGCGTCATGCTCTCCACCGCTTCGTGGATGCGTCGTGACGCCGTGGCCTCCGAGCCCTCCACCGCTACAAACGCTTTTGTGATAGCGACGGAGATTTTGTTCGAGTCGAAGGGGGAGTAGGTGCCGCTACGACGGATGACCTGCAACGACGAAGTGTTCAGGGCTACGCCAGCCGGAAGCGAACCGATGCCGACAGGAAGCTCAGATGCGATGGGGGCGGGCGTTGCGACGGATGTGGCCATGGTGCGTCTCCCTGGCCTCGGAAAGCGGAACGAGGGAGCAGGGTGCGTGCATGGATCGATGCACAAGTGCAGAAGCCCTGGCCACCTCGCCCCCCCTCGGAGGCGCTAGCGAATATCTCCAAGGCAGGTCTTCGGACTCTGCAGGCTCAACCCTACTTGCCGTACTTCCCAGCCATTTCTTCGGCCAGTGTCTTCTTCGGCGTTCGTACCTGCATACCGCTGCGGGGCAGCTCCGGAGTCTCACCGGATTCCCTTTTTCACCTCCGGCCGAAGCCGGAGAACCGTGGAGTGGTCCCACTATATCGCGCTATGCAGCTAGACACAACAAGATGTTGTGGATATCAGGAAATAATACCTCTCAAAGGAGCAAGCGTGGAGCTTCGGCCGGAACGAGTGAAAGAGTGCCAAAACGCAGCACGCCTATAGTCTTTTGCGGGCGGATATTTTCATCCCTATAGAATTTGTTCGGCGGATTTAATGTTCCATTAGCTGAGCAGGAATGTGTTGCTGGCTAGAAAGAGAAGGGAAGAGATGAAGGCTGCATATCTGCTCGATAATTCCGATCGCCGGGAACTGACGCTCGGAGATGTATCCACGCCAATCGCAGGCGATGGAGAGGTTCTCATTCGGGTCGTCAGCGTGGGAGTTACGCCGACAGAGTTGTCCTGGTATCCAACCTTTAATACAAAGGATGGACAGCCGCGCCACCATGCAATCCCGGGACACGAGTTTTCTGGCGTAATCGCAGGGCTTGGCAAAGACGTCATCGGGTTTTCGGTCGGCGATGAGGTCTATGGAATGAATGATTGGTTTGCACAGGGCGCAACCGCCGAATATTGTGTTGCCGCTCCATCCGGAATCGCTGCCAAACCGGCGTCGTTGTCGCATTCGGAGGCAGCCACAGTGCCAATCAGCGCGCTGACAGCATGGCAAGGCCTGGTGGACAGGGCAAAGCTTCAGGGCGGCGAGCGGGTACTGGTGCACGGAAGCGCGGGTGCGGTTGGAGTTTTTGTCGTACAGATCGCGAAACTTCAGGGAGCTTATGTGATTGCGACGGCGGCCGGACCGAATATCGAGTTCGTCAAATCGCTGGGAGCGGACGAGATAATAGATTACAAGACCACAGCCTTTGAACACTCTGTTGCGAACGTGGACATCGTATTTGACGCCGTGGGTGGAGAGACGCTACAGAGATCCTGGCAGTTGTTGAGCCCCAACGGGCGCGTTGTGACCATCGCGGCTGAGAGTGAAGGTGTATCCGATGAAAGGATCAAGGCCGCCTTCTTCATTGTCGAGCCTGATCGGGAGCAACTTGAGAAGCTCAGCATCCTGATCCACAAGGGTGCTCTTCGCCCCTTTCTTGCGGGAGTAGTCTCATTGGAAGATGCGCCCGCAGCCTATGCAGGAAGAATCCCCCGAAAGGATGGTCATGGCAAGATTGTCGTTGCGGTGGTGGCTTCTGAAAATTGAGTCTGCCGATCAGATGGTCTCGCCTTACTTAATCGACGCCATAAAGAAGCCGTCGCTTGTCGCGTAAAGACCGGATGGAAGATGAACCTCGTTACAGCTCCATCGCAAACTGATGGGAGGATTGGTAGGTGATGGGCTTCGGTTCGGCGGAGAGGTCGAGGATAAGCCGCTCCAGAACCAGCAGCTTGTTGGCGGGGCTCGAACGGAGTTCGAGGTCGGCACGGGCTACAAGTCGAATGGCCCGAGTAAGTTCGCGGCGAGATTTGTAGCGGCGCGCTTGCTTGATGAGATCTTCGGCGGCGAAGGGCGGCATGCGGAAGCCCTGCCATAACGCCTGCCAGATGGCTCGGCTGTCGCGCACGTTCTTCTCGGAGATGATGAGCATCTGGCGGAAGGTGCGGGCGAGCATGTACAGATGGCCGATGGCGGCGTCTTCGCCACCGTCGGAGGCGTTGAGCAGCCCGTGGAGCAGGAGCAGGGCGCGGGGGCGGTCCTTGGCGCTGATGGCGTCGGTGAGTTCGTATAGACTGCGCTGTTTGGCGGCGAGGACCATGGTCTCCACGTCGCCGAGGGTGACGCGATTCTTTCCTTCGACGTAGAGGAGCAGCTTTTCAAACTCGCTGGCGATAAGCATCATGTCGGCGCCGAGCGCGTCGACCAGCTCGCGGGCGGCGTCGGGGTCGAACTTGACGCCGCGTGATTCGGCGGTGGAGACGAGCCACTTGATTGCGTCGGTGTCATCGACGCGGGCCAGTTCGACAAAGCCGCACCAGTCGCCGAGTGTCTCCCGGATGCGCTCGTAGCGCTCCTTGTCCTGGTAGTCCATCCTGCGGAGGTCGGTGGGGATGCGAAGGTGGTCGGCGACGAAGAGAATCACCGCCGAGGGATTGGGCGAGCGGAAGTAGGCGTCAATGGCCGCAAACTCTTCCTTCTTGCTGCCGCGTCCATAGAGAGCTTTGAGGCCGCGGACGAAGAGGACCTGGAAGGGAGCCATCAGCGACGGAGTCTGAGCGCGGTCGAGTATATCGAAGATACTGGTCTCGGCAAGATCAAGATCGTGGAGGCAGAAGTCGCGGGTTTCTTCTGGAGCGAGGGTCGAGAGGACGGCTTTGCGACAGTGGTCGTAGAGGAAGATCTCGTCGCCGATCAGGACGTAGCCTGCCCGGAGTGCGGTGGGATCGGCGATCTCGGCGATGAAACGGTCGGTGCTGGCGAAGCTGCGGAGTGAGGTGGGCATCGTTTAGTGAAAGTCAGACTAGGGGATGATGCAAATCAAAAGCAAAGACTTAACACCGATTCTACCGATCTTAAAAACGATAGAGACGAATGGGGCAGAAGCAAAGGGCGATTAAGACTGGAAGTGCCTGATCCGATACTAGTTAGAAGGACTCCAGCATGTCGCTGACCAGTGCCTGCGCGAAGTCGCGGGCGACGCGATTGACGGCTGCCGTGTCCTCCTGGATGAAGCCGTTGAGGTCCTGGGTGGATTGGTACTGCTCATGAAAGGTGATGGCGTCGTTGCGGTAGAGAGTATGACCGTCGTGTGCGGTGAGCAGGACTTTGGCGGTAATGGTGACAAGGTAGCTGGAAGACTGACCGCTGGTGGCGTCGTAGGTGAGCGGCGCGACAGTCTGCGAGAGAATCGTGCCGCTCAGGGTAGCGTCGGCGTCGGGGGAGTTGGTGTTGAGAATGCGATATTTCGTCCGGGTATTCAACTCGCGAATCGTCGCCTGCGTGAAGGCCATTTCAGTGTGGAAAGCCTGAGCCCTGGTGGCAAAGATGGGCACAGAGAGGGTGCGGACATTGCCGGGGATGTGCGTGGCCGAACCAACGGTATGGTAGCCGCATCCAGCGAGAGGGAATAGGAGCAGCAGAGTGAGGGTGCGGAGGCGCATTCGTCTTTAGCTATTGTCGCATTGAGGGCAACAAAAAGAGGCAGCCATTAGCTGCCTCTTTTTATTGTTTATCTACTGTTTATGTCTGTTTATGCCGGGGAGGTGTGACCCTCGCCGAAGCCAGGCTTGCGTCCGGACTCCGGCTTGAGCACCTTCTGGGCCTCGCCGCCGCTGCCGGGGTCTACGCCGGAGAGCGCAGAGCGGACAGCAGGAAGCTCTTTCCCTTCGATAATGAGCTTGATCTCGGCGGCGTCCAGGGTCTCACGCTCCAGCAGGGCCGTGGCCATGCGGTGCATGATGTCCTGGTTGGATTCAAGGATGGAGTAGGCCGACTTGTAGGCCGTGTCGACAAAGCTGCGGACCTCGGCGTCGATCTGCTGGGCAGTGTCGTCGGAGAAATCGCGGTGCTGGGCGATCTCGCGGCCGAGGAATATCTGCTCTTCCTTCTTGCCGAAGGTCATGGGCCCAAGGCCGCTCATGCCGAACTCGCAGACCATCTTGCGGGCAAGTTCGGTGACGCGCTCGATGTCGTTGCCGGCACCGGTCGTCATCTGCTTGAGGAAGATCTCTTCGGCGCAGCGTCCACCCATCAGGGTGGCGAGTCGGGTTTCGAGATACTCCTTGGTGACCGTGTGCTGGTCTTCTTCGGGCAGGTAGACGGTTACGCCAAGCGCCATGCCTCGGGGAATGATGGTGACCTTGTGCAGCGGGTCGGAGTGCTCGCGCAGAGCGGAAACGAGCGTGTGACCAGCCTCGTGGTAGGCGGTGACGCGCTTCTCCTCGTCGGTGAGCAGCATGGACTTGCGCTCAGCGCCCATCATCACCTTGTCCTTGGCTACTTCGAAGTCGTACATATGGACCGACTTACGATTGAACCGCGCGGCAGTGAGAGCAGCCTCGTTGACCATGTTGGCCAAGTCAGCACCGGAAAATCCCGGTGTTCCACGAGCGAGAACATTCAGGTTGACGTCCTCGGCCATGGGGATCTTCTTCGAGTGGACTTTGAGAATCTCCTCGCGGCCGCGGATGTCAGGGCGGTCTACGATGACGCGCCGATCGAAACGGCCGGGACGCAGCAGTGCCGGGTCAAGAACGTCTGGGCGGTTGGTGGCGGCGACCAGAATAACGCCGTCGTTCGCCTCAAAACCGTCCATCTCGACGAGGAGCTGGTTGAGGGTCTGTTCGCGCTCGTCGTGCCCGCCGCCGAGGCCTGCGCCACGATGACGGCCAACTGCGTCGATCTCGTCGATGAAGATGATGCAGGGGGCGTTCTTCTTGCCCTGTTCGAAGAGGTCGCGGACGCGCGATGCGCCGACGCCGACGAACATCTCGACGAAGTCCGAACCGGAGATGGAGAAGAACGGAACGTTGGCTTCACCGGCGACGGCGCGGGCAAGCAGGGTCTTGCCGGTGCCCGGAGGCCCGACGAGCAGGACGCCCTTAGGGATGCGGCCGCCGAGGCGCTGAAATTTCTGCGACTCGCGGAGGAACTCGATGATCTCCTTGAGTTCTTCCTTGGCCTCATCGACGCCGGCGACGTCCTTAAAAGTTATCTTCTTCTGCTGCATGGAGAGCAGTCGAGCCTTACTTTTTCCGAAGCTCATCGCCTTGTTTCCGCCGGATTGCATCTGGCGAATCATGAAGAACCACAACCCGAGCAGGAGAGCGAAGGGCGCCAGGTTGATGAGCAGGCTCAGCCAGGTATTGCCGCTGGTGTCCTTGACCGTGATGTTGACGCCATGGTCGCGCAACGTCTTGTACATGTCTGGATAATTGGCCGGAATGATGGTGTGGAACTGGTTCTTCGCGTCGTCGCGGTAATGACCTGTTACCTCGGAGCCGTTCACGGTGACGTCGGCTACCTTACCGGCGTCGGCGTCGTTGAGCAGTTGGGTGAGGCTGATGCTCTTGTCCTGACCCGCGCCTGTATTTTTGACGACGAACTGCCAGAGGAAGATCAGGCAGGTGATCATAAAGACCCAGATCAGAATTTGTTTGACAGTCGAGTTCAAGCGAATTTCCTCATTTTCCGGTCTTGCAGCGGCTTCAAAAGATCGTGCTGGCGTCTGCCGGACCCGGCTGCCGAAATGCCGAAAACTTCGGGAGCCTTCATCGTTAGACGTCTCTTGCAGGGGAAAGTCTAGGGGAGGGAGTTGAGGCCCGGCCCTCGATGACCACCCTACCGAGTCAAGTAGTTAGATTCTACTCTCTGGCCGAGGATTCGGGGCACTGAATCCTCAATGTTGGGGGTGACTAAAGTATTGGGGGCTGGACGAGCGGCTTTTGGGTGGTGTGAGCTTATTTCTGGAAAAAGAGGCGAAGTTCGCGGTGGGAGCGCTCGGCACGAAGCTGATTGGAGAGGTGGAGGGTGGATCCGGTCCGGGCGGCAACTGTGGGATTGGAGAGAAATCCACAGAGCGCGAGCAGGCGGGAGGTCTCGTCGAAGCTGAGGCGGGACCCCAGATGGCGAGCAGCGGCGCGAAGGACGCGGCGACGAAGGGCGGGGTCGAAGGCGCGTAGGCGGTCGAGTTCGATGGCCACAGCAGCCGGGCCGGGCGCGGTGCTGACCGAACGGCCTCCGCCGCGGACGGGCTTGCCGGGGAGGAGTATCTGTGGGAGCAGGCGACTTAGCTCGGTCTGCCAGCGCGCCTCTTCTTCGCGGGCTAGTTCGGCGAGGTTGGCAAGGGTCTGGTCGAGGTTGGGATTGTAGTCGCGTAGCTGGGGGAGAAGTTCGTGGCGGATGCGATTGCGGGTGTAAGCCGTATCGGCGTTGCTGGAATCTTCGCGCCAGGGCTGGTTGATTTGTTTCAGGTAGGCTTCGATCTCGGCACGGCGGGTGCCGAGGAAGGGGCGGAGAATCTTTCCGGGGCGGGAGCCGGCGACTTGTATGACCGGGTGAATGGCACTGAGGCCCTCGGTCCAGGCTCCGCGGAGAAGCTTCATCAGAACGGTTTCGGCTTGGTCGTCGAGGGTGTGGGCGGTCAGGACCGAGTTGGCATGGCCGGCGGCAATGAGGGAGGAAAAAAAGTCATAGCGGACGTTGCGGGCGGCCTCTTCGATGGTTTCCCCGGTTTGAGCAGCACGCTCGGGGATACTGGTGCGATGAATATGTAGGGGAATGTCGAGACGAACGCAGAGGTCTTCGACGAACTGCTGGTCGGTATCGGCCTCACCGGGGCGAATGCCGTGGTGGACGTGGGCGGCACTGAGGCCGACGCCGAGCGAGTCGTGCTTTGTGGTGTTAGCAGAGTGGAGAGCGCGCAGGAGAGCGACCGAGTCTGCGCCACCGGAGACAGCGACGCAGACGCGATCGCCGGGCTGGATGGAGCTTCTGTTGAACGGGATCGCGGGAGATGGCATCGTGTCTATGGTACTTGGACACTTGTGAACAGCGTGAAGGAGAGGCTTCTTATACTGGATTCATGTTCGAAACGAGGCTGGCAACTGAGGCAGATGCAGGAACGATTGGAGAACAGCGGCGCCGGATGTTTTTGGATTCCGGCCAGGCGGATGAGGCACGGATTGAAGAGGTGATTGCGAGTTTTGTTCCGTGGGCGCGGGCGAAGCTGATCGATGGCAGCTATGTGGGCTGGCTGACAGAAGAAGATGGACGCGTGGTGGCCGGCGCGGGGATGCTGTTGATGGATTTTCCCCCGCACTGGATGGACTCGCAGCCCATTCGCGCCTATTTATTGAATGTCTACGTCGAACCTGCTTTCCGGAGGCGCGGGCTGGCCAGCCATCTGTTGGAGACAGCGGTGAACGACGCCCATCGGCGGGGGATCAAGGTGGTGTCGCTTCACGCTTCGAAGTTCGGCCGACCGCTTTATGCGCTCAACGGGTTTGCATCGACGAACGAGATGATTCTCTGGAGCGAGGGCGATGCGGCGGGCGGAGGAATTTCCTGAACCCCCCACCACATCCGGCTCGGCTATTGTTGGGGAGCGCTGCGGCGTCGGCGTCCGCTGATGAGATAGACAGCGGCGCGCAGTTCGAGCAGAGGGTCGTCGGACGGTTCGACGCCATCGATGCGAGGGATGGGATCGAAGATAAGGTGCTGCTGTTCGCGGGCGTTGTCCGCGACCGGTTCGGTGAGGGCGAGGGTGCCGAGTTCAATCTGGGTACGTTCTTCGGGCCAGTGGATGGTCGCGTCGTCAACGACGTCTCCTTCCTCGGCTAACTGGACAAGAATGTGGAATTTGATGGGCCCTTTGGCCACTCTTTCGGCAATTTCGTCGAAGAGGTAGTCAGGGCTTTTTGCGGCGGCAGTTGCGTCGTCAAGGAAGTCGTTGCCAGCCTCGGGAACGATGCGGTAGCGGCCATAGCGGCTGACTCCATCCTGATTCATAAAGCGCATAGCGGTGACGCCGAAGTAGGACTCGCGGGAGAAGCTGGAAGGGTTGGGCTTGGGAGCCTGCACGAAGGCGAGCGCGGCGGGGTGCGCGCCAAGGAAAGCTTCGATGGGCGAGGGGTGCGGGCTGGAGGGTGTAGTGGCGGCGACGGCGCGGAGAAATTCGAGGAACTCCTGGCCGGTGCGAGTGGGGAAGCCGTCGGTCGAATGGCTGACAATATCGGTGTGGCTGTGCTCTGCGAGGTGGAATCGGATAGCGAGGCCGCGGGGGCTTGAGTTGGGATCGTTGTCGGGGATCAGCGGAAGGCCGGTGGAATTGGAGAACCGCACCGTGACCGGCGTGGACGAGCGCACGGCATGGGAGGCGCGGGTAAGGGAGGCGGCTCCGGGCGAGGGCGTGAATGTTCCCGTTAGCAGCGTGCCTTTGGCGTGTGCGGGGCGGAAGCCGGGATACTGGCCGAAGATGGTTTCGAATTGTTGGAGGAGGTCGTTGCTGAGGGCTAGCAGTTTTTCGTCGCTGGGAAGAGGCATGGTCTATCTCCTTGATTTTGAGAGGCAACTTACCTTTAGAGACTACTTGGTCCCTTAACGATTCGGATGAAGCGTGAAATTCAGACTTTGAGGCCGATGAGCCGCATCAACTCGACGCCGTTGCTTTTGGTAACGACGCCCGGACGCAGCTTGAAGTCGAACTTCATCTTACCGTCTTCAATCTCGTCCTGGAGGTGCATATTTTGGAGGCGGCCTTTGCCGGAATGCTGCATGTCGGTGAGAGCAAGGTCGTGGGTGCTGACGATGCCGATTGCGCCGCTGTCGATCAGTTCGCGGACAACGGCTTCGGCCCCGGTGAGGCGGTCTTTGGAGTTGGTGCCCTGCAGAAGTTCGTCGAGCAGGAAGAGGACGGGGGGGTGCTGCTCGGCCAGGTCGCAGATGCGGCGCAGGCGGGTGATCTCGGCGTAAAAGCGGGAACTGCCCTCTTGCAGGGAGTCGTTGACAAGAATGCTTGCGCCTACGCGCAGTGGAGTGAGCCGCAGGCACCGCGCACGGACCGGCGCGCCCGCCATAGCAAGAACAGTATTGATACCGACGGAGCGCATGAGCGTGCTTTTGCCGGACATGTTGGAGCCGCTGATAAGCAGTGCTCTCGTCTCTCCGCGGATGCTGACAGTGTTGCGGACGCATTTTGCAACGGGGATGAGGGGGTGGCCGAGTTCTTCAGCATGAAAGGTCGGCGCGCCTTCGACGAACTCGGGGAAGGGGTCGGCAGGATGTTCGTAGCTGTAGGCGGCGAGGGAGAGGAGCGCTTCCATCTCCCCGACGGCGTTGAGCCACGCGCCTACGGCTTTGCCGTGGGCGCGACGCCATGCCTCGGCGGCGAAGGCGATCTGCACGGAGTACATCAAAGGAACATCGAATAGGCGGATGAACAGGTTGTCGCGTGACTCGATCAACTGCACGATGGTTTCAAGGTGGGCGATGGCTTTGGAGCCGGGGACCGAGTGAGAGGTCAACTGCTGCTTGAGAAGTTGCAGCCCGGGCGAGTGGAACGGCTCGCGCTCCAGTCGCGACAGCAGGGAGGAGAGAAGATGCAAGTCTGCGAGAGCGCGGTCGGTTCCCGCGAAAACCCGGTTCAAGCGATCTTTGAGGGAGAAGGCGATGAACGACTCGACGACCAGAACAAGCAGGAACGGCGTCTTGATTCCTGTCTCGCCCCAGACGATGGCTCCGGCAATGGACAGGATGGCGAGCAGGAGCGCGGTCCAGCGCAGGCTTTGCCGCTTCAATTGCGCTGGCTGTTCGGCCCATTCGAGCAGCGCTTTGGGGTGGACGCCGGTCTTCAGCTTTTCTTCTTCGCCGGAGATGGCCATGTCTTCGCGGAGGTCCAGCCGGTTGCGAAGTTCGGCGACGGAGGCGTGGCGGTCGGTGATTGCAGTGACAGGAAAAGGACTGAGGAGCCAGTGTGCAAGGGTGTCTTCGCCCATGCAGGTGCGGGCCTGGGAGAGAAGCTCGAAGAGGCTGCCGGCTCCGAAGAGATCGAGATCGGTCGCGTAGAGGCTGGCCTCGGCGTCGGCCCGCTTTGTCTGCTGGCTATTGCCGATCCAGCGATCTTCGATGCGGGCGAGGCCTTTGCGGTAGACAGCGGCCGCGCGTTCAGCAAGGGACCTTTTACGGAGAATCTTTGCATGATAGGTAGCGACCGCGACAAATGCGGCGAAGGGGAGCAGCAGCCACCACGCGGAGAGTTCGCGCCGGTAGAGAGACCACCATGCGATAAATAGTGCTGCGATGACGAGCAGAAGCCGTAGATTTCCGAGAGAGCGGTGCAGCTTTTCAAAGTGCGCGACAGTGGCTTCGCGGGCTTGCTGGCGTTGTCTGTATTCTTCTGTCGGCGTCGAGGCAATGGGAAGAGGCACGTGGCTATTATCACTTACGAAGGCAGGCCATCTTGTATACTCCGTTGGTTATGCGAGTTTTTGTGATTCTTCCGGCAGCAGGAATAGGGACGCGGATGGCCGCGCATGGAGCGACGGCGGTTGCGCCGAAGCAGTTTCTCGAGGTCGGCGGCGTGCCGGTGCTGGTCCGCTCCGTGCGAGCGTTTCTTGAGGTTCCGCGGGTCAGCGCGATCTATGTTGCTGTGCGTGCGCAGGAGAAGGAGCGGCTTGAGGCCCAGATGAAGGAGTTCGGGCTTGACGATCGGGTCAAGGTGGTAGAGGGCGGCGATAACCGGCAGGAATCGGTGAGCCACGCTCTCGCGGCAGTGAAGTGTGACGAGGATGACATCGTACTTGTGCATGATGCGGTGCGCCCGCTGATCGATCCGGCGACGATCGAACGGACTATCGATGCGGTGGTGAGGCATGGCGCGGCGATTGTGGGCCTGCCTGCCGTGGATACGATCAAGCAGGTAGAGCGGACGGCGGATGGAGCGATTGTGACATCGACCATTCCCCGGGAGCGGGTGGTGCTGGCACAGACGCCGCAGGGAGCCCGTTGTAGCCTGTTGCTCCGTGCTTTCAGGGAGGCTGAGGCAGACGGATTTGCCGGAACCGATGAGGCAAGCGTGCTCGAACGGGCGGGGATCGAAGTGGCCGTGGTGGCGGGTTCTGCGCGGAACTTCAAGATTACGCAACCGGGGGATATCGAACTGGCAGAGTTTTATCTGGCGCAGGAGAAGCAGTAGCACGGATCGAAAGCAGACACCCGGGAAGGGTACCCGGGATGTTTGCGAGGTCCGCCGCTGCGTGACTTCTATGCACAAAACGCTCCAATCGGTGACAATCGTGGTTGAGCCTTTTGCGGCTCCTGAGATGATTTCATGATGAGAATTGGGTACGGATTTGATTCGCACGCGTTCAAGGCGGGCGTTCCGCTCGTGATCGGCGGCTTGGCGATCGAGCATAGCGAAGGACTGGCCGGCCATTCTGATGGCGATGTGCTGCTTCATGCGATTACAGATGCACTGCTCGGCGCGGTTTCGGCGGGAGATATCGGGACGTTCTTTCCTCCGAGCGATCCGCGGTGGAAGGGTGCGGCTTCGAGCTTGTTCCTGAAGACGGCGCTCGAAGAGGTGGCAACGGCGGGGTACAGGATCGTCAACATCGACACGGTTCTGGTGATGGCGCGGCCCAAGATCGTGCCGATTGCGGGCGAGTTGCGGGAACGGGTGGCAGAGTTGCTGGGAGTGCAGCCGGGCGAGGTCGGCATCAAGGCTAAGACTCCAGAGGGATTGAATCAGGACCATGTCGCTGTTGCCCACGCGACAGTTCTGCTGGAAAGCCTGTCTGTTCCCGAGCCGGTGAAGAAGTTGTCGGCAACCGCGGATGTGGACGAGGTGAACCAGGTGGTGGAGAGTCTGGTGCAGGGGGTTCAGGAACCGTCTGCTCTGGGTCGAAAGAGGCCGGCCTTCGACGCGGACGACCTAACCTAAAGATTGCTTGATACCTAAAAGGTCGGCGAATTTTTATCGGTTAATTTTTCGAAGAGGAGGAGGCTTGGCAGCTTCTGTTCGGTTTTTGGCCTTGATCTTATGTTTGGGTTCGGTCGGCGCTGTTGCTCAGACAGTGGCGGATGTGAGCTTGCAACCGCGCGCGAAATCGGCTTCTGCCTGTGTGCCGGGCGGCGATGCGCAGTGGCTGACTCCTGCGGAGAAAGCTTGCTATGCCACGACTCCTGATTACGACGCCACGATGGCGTATCTGCGCCGGGTAGAGGCTGCGGCTCCGGGACAGGTGAAGATCGAGGGCTTCGGCAAGACCGGCGAGGGACGCGAACTGGATATCGTGATTGTCTCGCGGAACGGAGTCTTCGATCCGGCAGCGATTCATGCGGCGAAGAGGCCGATTGTGCTGGTACAGAACTCGATTCACGCGGGCGAGATGGATGGTAAGGATGCCTGTCTTGCCCTGCTGCGGGATATGGTGATCTCAAAGACGAAGGCCTCGCTGCTGGATCGAGCGGTGTTCGTCTTTATTCCGATCTACAACGCCGATGGCCATGAGCGGCGGAGCCCCTATAGCCGGATCAATCAGAACGGCCCGGCAGAGATGGGTTGGCGAGGCAATGGAACGAACCTGAACCTGAACCGTGACTACCTGAAGGCGGACGCGCCGGAGACGCGGGCGTTCATGGCAATGTTTCACCACTGGCTGCCGGACTTCTTCGTCGATGACCATGTGACTGACGGCGCGGACTATCAATATGACGTCACCTTTACAATCGACGACGGCCCAAATCTTCAGGCGGCCACGGCGAAGTGGGTGGATGAGACGGCGGCGCCGGCGCTTGAAAAATACGTGGATGCACATGGGCATCTGGCGTTTCCGAACTACATCACGCTGGTCAATGACAATGACCCGGCGCAGGGGCTGTCATTCGTCGACGACCCGCCGCGGTTTTCCACCGGATACATGGTGCTCGAAGGACGGCCCGGGATGCTGGTCGAGCTCCACATGCTGAAGGACTACAAGACGCGTGTGACAGGGAACTATCAGATTCTTGCCGGTCTGATGGAGTTGATGAACCGCGATGCGGATAAGGTGATCGCCCTGAATGCGGCGGCGGATAAAGAGGCCGAGAGGCTGGGAGCGCATCCGCTGAGCAATATCAAATTTCCCCTGGCGCTGGGATGGGGCGGGCAGACGACTCCGGTGCTGTTTCGGGGATATAAGTACACGCGAGCATTGAGCGAAGTTTCAGGCGGGATGTGGGTGAAGTATTCGCATGAGCCGTGGAATGTCTCGCTGCCGATGCAGACGGGATTCAAGGTGACCGCGGAGGCGGCTCCTCCGGCGGCCTACATCATTCCGGCGCAGTGGACGGACGTGATCGGCGTACTGGCAGCGCACCAGGTGGAGATGAAGCGAACGGTGAAGGCGTGGACGGGCAATGTTGAGACCTACCAGTGCGCGGGGATGGAGTGGCAGGAGCCTCCGTTTGAGGGGCGGCATCCGACGTTCAACGGCGAGGCGACGCACGATCCGGGAAAGTTCGGAAGCTGCGTTCTGGTGCGGCAGAAGATGAGTTTTCCGGCAGGTTCTGCAGTGGTGCGGCTGAATCAGAGGCTCTCGAAGGTGGTGATGGAGTGGCTGGAACCGGCGGCGCCCGACTCGGCGTTGCAGTGGGGCTTCTTCGACTCGATCTTCGAGCAGAAGGAGTATGGAGAGGCTTATGTGCTGGAGTCTCTAGCGCGGGAGATGATGGCCAAAGACCCGAAGCTGAAGGAAGAGTTCGAGAAGAAGGTCGCCGCCGACCCGGCGTTTGCCGGGAATGCCAATGCGCGGCTGGAGTTTTTCTATGAGCGGTCGCCGTGGTTTGCGGCCAATCATGTGGGCCTGTATCCGGTAGGCCGGTTGGATAGCGTGGAGCAGCTTGGAGAATTGCAATGAGTGTTAGTGAGGAGTTCAGTGCGGTTGTCACCGACATTCGCGAGGAGTCGCGCATTGCGGGGCGGCAGCGCTGGCAGATGGCGCTGGATCGAACGGAGTTCGGCGCAGGCGATGTCGGGACGATGGAAGCAGTCGCGCGGAGCGGTGTAAGACTGGTGGTTCCGGTGCTTGATGTAGTGGTCGATGCGGCGGGCGATGTCTGGCATGTGGTGGAAAAGCCGCTGGCAGCCGGTACCGCGGTGACGGCCCGGGTGGGCGCAGTTTGAGGGTGGAATGGCGGGCCGCTTGCTGATACACTCGGAGATGTCGTTTGATGGCGCGCATGGCTCGCGAAAGCGAGTGCGATGCGGGTCCGGTGGGGGCTGTAGCTCAGCTGGGAGAGCGCCTCGTTCGCAACGAGGAGGTCAGCGGTTCGATCCCGCTCAGCTCCACCAATAAAATCAATCACATGCGGCATGGGTATAGTCTTTCGACGTGCCTTGCCGTTAGTTTTCATAGAAATTGTTTGATAGCCTGTTTCAGAAAGTGAACGCCCTTATAGGCGATAGCGGATGGAGTGGATTCGATATCCCGCCAGATTGCGGCCGCGGCGCTTAGGTCGCCCAGCGCGAATCCGAAGCTCTCGATGGTAAGCCAGCCGTCGTATCCAATTTTGTCAATCGCGCTGAAGACACTAGGCCACTCAACATGCCCTGAGCCAGGAATTCCACGATCGTTCTCGCATGTGTGGATGAGCTTGACATGCCTTCCGACCGTGAGCAATCCGGCTGCAATACTCTTCTCTTCGATGTTGGCGTGAAAGGTGTCGTACAGAATTCCGACATTTGTATGGCCTACCTGGTCTGCCAGAAGGGCGGCATCGGCGGCTGTATTCAGAAAAAATGTTTCGAAGCGGTTCAATGGCTCGATGGCAAGGGTGACGTTGTGCTCCGAGAGCGTGTCGCCTATTTTCTGGTAGGCTTCGACGGCCCATGACCACTCATCGGCGGTGCGGCGTCTGCCCGGGAGGTAACCCACGGGGCAGTACAAAGGCCCGGCAATGGTGTTCCCACCACACTCCGACGTAATCGCAATCAGGTCTTTCAACCATTGAATCGACCGATTGCGAATCGTGGCGTCATCGCTGATGACGCTCAACCCATCTACAAAGATGCCGACCGTGTTGCATTCGAGTCCATTCCTGTCCATTGCCCTGCGAACGCGCGCAGGAGAGACATCGCCAGCCCGGAAGACGGGGAATTCAATTCCGTCGAAGCCCTCTTCCTTTATCGTCGGTAAAACTTCCTCAACCGAATTGTCGTAGGCCGCCGACCAGATCAACGTATTGACACCGAGTTTCATAGCGTGTGCTCCAGGCGCATTGAAGGGATAGCTTCCTGACCCCAAAGTGTACAAGACCTGTCACCTCCCATCCGTAGGAAGCATTGTGTGCTCATCCATTTTCCGTTTCCGCCGATGATGGGGATGTGCCACAACGCACAACTTCAGAACGGGTAGATTCGGGAGACAGGGGATGATCCGGCAGGCGATCAATTGCGATATGTGCGGTGTGGAGAAGCAGGAGGCCACGAGCCACTGGTTCGTAGCCTATGAGCAGGGTGGAGAACTGAAGCTGCGTGGGTGGGAGTCTCCGAAGATCTCACGAAAGAATGTGAAGCATTTGTGCGGGCAAAAATGCGCGCAGCGCCTGACGGCGAACTTTACCGCGTCGGTGATGTCGGCGGGGAGTGTGCCTGAGAGTGGAAAGGCGACCGTACCCGAGAGCGTGGAACAGAGTGCCGTAGACGTCTCTGGCTGCGAGGCGGCGCCCATTTTGGAGCGAATGGGCTACGACCGTGCCACTGCGGCCTTGATCGAGGCAGAGTCCTGGGCCGGCCCGGCGAAGTTCAAGCAAGGCCCGCGCAACGGGGAGAGTAAGCTCAAGATCGAACGCGAGAGTTTTGTGGAGGCTGCCCGTGTCAAACCGCAGGTTGCACGGGCTTTCCAGCGCATGGCCTGAAAGAGGTCTGAGCTAATCTTCTGAACTCGGATTCCATCCCGAGGGATGGTTCAGCTTAGCGCGTGGCCAGAATAACGCCTGCAAACATAACCAGCGTTCCCAGGAAGCCGTGCACCGAGATCGGTTCGCGTGGAGAACCCAGCCATCCAAAGTGCGACAGAATCAGACCGCCGACGATCTGCCCGGCCAGCATAATCAAGGTCAGCTTGCCCGCGCCGATTCGAGGAATCAGGAAGGCGATGCCAAAGACCAGGCAGGCGCCGAAGACTCCAGCCATCAGCAGCACCGGACTGATCTCGCGCAGCGGCTTCAGTGCGCCCGCCTCCCAACCGGTGAGGCCGATCAGCAGAGCAGTTATAGCGCCAATGCACCAGAACAGCGCGTTGCCCACGCGTGGGTTATTGAGCGCCAGGCCTACCTTGCCATTCATTGCCAGATGTACCGTCAAGACAATGCCAATCACTACCGTCAGCGCGTAAAAGGGAAGCTTCATCGCTTTTCTCTCCATCGGATTCCCAAAAATGAAGGGCCATCGCTTGGGTCATTCATTGGGTACCGTGCAATATGAGTTGCGTAATAAGCGAGGAGTACACCATCCTTCAATAAGAACTGTCAACGCAAAAGAGCGCAGTACATAAGATTGCTCGTAAAATGTGACCTGCGCGGCGGTGAGATGTATCGATCGGGAGAGAATCGTGAAGGGGATGCTTTATCTCGCGATGCTGATGCTGATGACCAGCTCTAGCCACGGCCAAAGTGTTCCCGCTGGGCAAAACTCTCTACCCGATATTACGTCTACGTCGACCCTGGTGATTGTCCCCACTCTGGTTCGCTCTCCAGCAGGTGAACTTGTGACCAATTTAGACGCAAAGGACTTTCGTCTTACGGACAATGGCGTCGAACAAAAAGTCTCCATTGAAGAGGTCGAGCGCCAGCCCCTTTCTGTTGTTGTGCTTCTACAAACCGGCGGGGCTGCACCTCGCCAGTTTCAGAATTATCGCGATCTCGGCACGATGCTCGATTACATGATGGGGAGTTCGAAGCACCAGGTTGCGGTGGTGACGTTTGATAGCCAACCGGAAGAGATGTGGAATTTCACGGGCAACGTCGAAGATCTGAAAGATGCCTTTACGAATCCCGGTCATGGCGACGGCGGCGCGGCGATCGTTGATGCGGTGAACTATGGCATAGACCTGCTCAAGCAGCAGCCAGCGAATGCCCGCCGCATTCTCCTCCTGTTCAGCCAGTCGCAGGATGATGGGAGCAGAGCCCGTGCGGAAGACGTAGTGCGCCGCCTGGGAGAGAGCAACACGATCATTTATAGCATTGCGTTCTCGCCTGAAAAGACGTGGCTGAAAGACCAGTTCACCAAGCCTCGGCATGAAAACGCTCCCTATCAGTTCTCGCCCAATATGGCGCCATTACTGCATACATTCGATCTGGGAACACCTTTGGGCGTCGCCTTAAAAGCGATGCGTAAAGACACGGCCGCTGAGGTAGCGGAGTTGTCCGGCGGGGAACACGTGCGGTTTAACGACAAGCGCGACCTGGAGCGGCAATTGGCAATCCTGGCAAACCATATCCCCAATCGATACATCCTGAGTTTTCGTCCTTCCGCGAATGTGCCGGGATTTCACGCGATCAAGGTTGAAGTAGTCCATCATCCGAAAATGACTCTTGATGTCACAGCCCGCACGAGTTATTGGGTGGCCGGAGCGGTGCCTCGCTCGTAGGGGCGCAGGGATGCCACACGCCTTTTGGAAACATTGGGATAGCGGTAGATTCGTGTCGCCCACAGTGCCATTTTCATGCTAAGGTAGCTGGCAATACCGAGAGCCTGAATCTATGAGCAATATCAACGGCAAAGTTTATGCCATGAATGCGATCACGCCTATGAAGCCATGGAAGACATGGATTCTGCGCGGATTCTTCTTTGTGCTCGGGCGCGTGAAGCCGCTGCAACAAGACCTGATTAATCTGTCCTTCATCGAATTCGCTCGCTGGGTCGTTCTGCCGCGCAGGGGATTCCCTTTTTTAGGCAATGGGCAGAAAAGGGAAGAGCTTCAGTACGACTATCTCCTGTTCTTCAGCAACTTCAACGGGACTTGGAATCAATACATCGATGCGTTTTCAGCGGTGCTGAGTCGTGGCCTGAACCTGATCTGGCGTTGGAGCGAAAAGTTTCCCGGCTCCGTGCCTGTGACCCCTTTCAAGAATTACATTGCACAGGTGCAGTTCGACACGGACTACTACTACACTGCCTATCCTCGGGCCACGGCAAACGATCTCAAGTCCGCCCATATCGTGCAGACTTCGCTGGACGCGCTCAGCCTTCGTGCTCAGGATTACACGCCGGCGCAGTTCGCGGAGGCCTACCTCCACTTCGTGATCCAGGTGCAGGCGCATCTGGGCGAGACGGGCGACGCTCCCGTGGTGTTCTAGGAAAATCCATGCCAAATAAAAGCGGCAGTCTTTATGGCCTTACGATTCTTTCGCCCATCATCGACGATGAGAAGGCGACGCCTTCGCACGACCTGCAAATTCGTAAATATCTTGCAGGTCTGGCGACCGATGACGGGAGTCCCTTCGCGCTTGCGCCCGGCACGCATCTTGCCAGGCTGGTGGTGATGGACGACGTCATCTACGTCGGGATGCCTGCGTGTGAAGAGCATCTCAAATCGAAGTATTTGGTGCTCGAATCCAACTTCGACGGCGAACTGGATGACTATCTGGGTGGCCTTGCCGATCATGTGCCGGAACAACTGGATTCGATCTGGGGGCACTGCGTCGCTTATCCGGGCGCGGGCAACCGGCAGGCATTCATCGACTATATGAAGGCGTGTCAGATCGACACGACGTTCTACTTCGCGGCGATCAACGATAAGTCGTTGCCGGAGACGTTGCGTGCCCTGCATACGCGAACTGCCGTGGCGGACTTTATCGCAAACCATCAGGGAATGGAACCGGCGCGGTTGCAGGCTGAGTTTGTGCAGTTCGTCGCTCAACTACGCTCGGAGCCCATTCCGGGGCCGGGGACAGGCGGAATCGCTCGCGATATCAAGACTGGCGGTCGAAATGAGTAAGCTGAACGCTACAGACATTCAGGGATTCGTTCTGCGGGGATACAACCTTCCGGTTGGGCGGTATCTCTTCCTGCATCTTGAAGATGCAACTCGTGCGCGCAAGATGATTGGGCAGTTGCTGGGACAGGTGACGACTGGCCAGCGCTGGGACGGCGGCAAGCCGGACAGCACCATGAACATTGCGTTTACGCACAAGGGATTGGCTGCGCTGGATCTACCGCTTGCTACGCTGATTACCTTTCCCGTTGAGTTTCAGGACGGTATGAAGGAGCGCTCCGGGATTCTGGGCGATACCGGCTTGAATGCGCCGGAGCGCTGGGACGATGTCTGGCGCGGCGACCGGGTTCATATGTGGCTGGGCGTCAATGCGAAGTCGCCGGAGGCGCTGGAAGCGCGCTGCGCAAAGTTGCTGGCCACGATTCAGGAGAGCGGCGGAGCGACCCTGCTCGGTTCACAGGATGCCGCTGCCGTGGTCATCGACGGCAAGCCGACGACGCGCGAACACTTCGGCTACACCGACGGCTTTGGCAATCCGGAGTATCTCGGAGTCGAGCGAAGCTCGCAACCTGGGCAGGGCAAGCTGCTGGCGGATGGAACCTGGGCGCCACTAGCGACTGGAGAGTTGCTGCTCGGGTACGCCGATGAGGCGGGCGAATTACCGGTGGCGCCGGTCCCTCATCTGCTCGCAGCCAATGGGACATTCATGGTCTATCGTAAGCTGCACCAGAATCTCGCAACCTTTCGCGCCTACCTCGACGAGCAGGCTGCGTTGTATGGTGGCGGCAAGGAGAAGCTGGCGGCTAAATTTATCGGTCGCTGGCGGGATGGGACACCCCTCGAACTCTCACCCGACAAGCCGGATTTCCCCCTTACACAGGACCCGAAGCGGAGCACTAACTTCACCTACGGTGCGGACCCCGAAGGTACTCGCTGCCCGCTCGGCGCGCACGTCCGCCGTGTACATCCCCGCGACGACTTCGGCTTCCATGGCAAATTGATCGACCGCCGCCGCATCACTCGTCGCGGGCTGCCCTATGGAGCCTTTGTTCCCGAGGGCGAGCCGGTCTCCGATTCGGAGGATCGCGGGGTTATCTTCATGGCACTCAACGCCAGCATCTCACGCCAGTTTGAGTTTGTGCAGCAGCAGTGGATCGGCTATGGCAACGATGCACATCTGGGAAACGATAAGGACATGCTGATCGGCAATCACGGCGGACGCGGCAGGTTTGTCGTGCAAGGCGATACCAGGCCGGAGAATCCACCGTTTATATGTAGCAACATGCCGAACTTTGTTGAACTGCGCGGCGGGGAGTACTTCTTTTTGCCCAGTATCACCGCACTGGGAATGATTGCCCTGAGTCTTGTAGACCCACGCTAGGAGAACGAATGAGCCTGATCGACAATCTTAAGAGCACGCTTGAGAAGATGGAATCCTCCGGCAGCTTTCACTTTGCGCATATCGAGTCCGAGGTCATGGAGATGCTCGAACGCGCCAAGCAACACGTGCTCGACAACCCGGAGCCCGTCTTCGCCATTTTGCGGCGCATCAAGCCGGTGCTGATCGTGAAGAATATCGCTCTGGTTACGCGCTTCGACGATGTGCAGGACGTGCTTGTACGCGACGACATCTTTCAGGTGACCTACGGGGAGAAGATGCGCGTCGTTACCGGAGGAAATGATTTCTTTCTGGGGATGCAGAATTCGCCGGAGTACGAGCGCGATACGACGCATATGCGGTCGGTCATCCGGCGCAGTGATATCGCGGATGTGATTGCCCCTTTCGTCGCGAACGCGGCGAAGTCGATTGTGGATTCGGCGGCGGGCGGCCTGGATGTCGTCTCTCAACTGGGTTTGGTTGTTCCTACGCGGCTGGTAGGCGCGTACTTCGGCACGAAGCCGGTTTCAGAGACGGACGTAGCAGGCTGGGCCAGCACCATCTTCCAATATCTCTTCACCGACCTGAACAACGATCCTGCTGTCGATGCCGCGGCAAGAGACGCTTCCGCCCGCACCCGGGCGTGGCTCGATGACGCGATCAAAGAGGTGAAGAGTCGGGACGCGTCAAAGCGGGAAGACACAGTGCTGACGCGCTGCCTCGCGTTGCAGGCTGCGGGACTTCCCGGAATGACGGACGTGGACATTCGCAATAACCTGCTCGGCCTGCTGGTTGGCGCGATT
Source organism: Acidobacteriales bacterium 59-55 (assembly GCA_001897435.1). GTDB lineage: Bacteria > Acidobacteriota > Terriglobia > Terriglobales > Acidobacteriaceae > Edaphobacter. Next base: position 494,257 of record MKSV01000004.1, read on the forward strand.
CCAACGACCTCCAAATGCTGCGCGCAGGCACTCGACGAACTATTGAAGCGGCCTGCCGAGTTGGCGAAGGCACAGGTCGCCGCGCGGACAGGGGACGACGCCACCTTTGCGCAGTATGTCTTCGAGGCACTGCGTTTTCACCCGAACAACCCCGGAGTCTTCCGTGTGGCTGCCGAGGAGTATGTCGTAGGAAAAGGGCAGATGCACGCCACGCGCATTCCTGCGGGGACCTCCGTACTGGCAGCGACCCAGTCGGCCATGTTTGACGAGCGTGTGGTGGAGTCTTCGAAGGAGTTCAGGATCGACCGGCCGGCGTACAACTATATGCATTGGGGCGTGGGACTTCATACCTGCTTTGGACAGTACATCAATCAGGTGCAGATTCCCGGCATCCTGAAGCCCCTTTTGCAGCGCGGCAACCTGAGGCGGGCAGATGGCGACGCAGGCACGCTCAAGTTCGCCGGTCCCTTCCCCTCGTCGCTGGGGGTACAGTTCGACTAAATAATGGAAACGCGTTTTGGTTACAGGTTAGTTATTAGTGGCAGTTTGCCTATGGATGTTTTTTGTTGTGCCGGGAAGCAGGATGGGGGTACAAAGAATGTGCCGGATTGATTGGGTTGGTCCGGTATTTCCCCGCTTTGCTTTGGGGATTGGGAGAGTTCTCTAATGGCGGGCATGGCACAGGCGGCGACACGCGAGGTAATGGATATCCGGCAGGCGTCGGAGTATCTGGGCATCAGCGGAGATACGCTGTACCGCTATGCGTCGGAGGGATTTATCCCGGCATTCAAACTCGGCAACCGCTGGCGCTTCAAGAAAAGCCTGTTGGACGCCTGGATGGACGAGAAGTCGGGCGTAAAAGTAAGTGCTCCTGCTATAGTGACTTCCAAGCAGAAGAAGCCGGCAGGGCGTGCCCGCTAAGAGTTTATTTCAACCGCAAGCAATTGATTTCAGTGGAGATACATGGTCATCATCAAGATGATGTTGCATGTCTAACGATCTATCTCAGGCAGACTGCAGCGTGAAAATGGTGATCTCCGGCGGGCAGTTGAGGCGGAAGGGAACGCCTACCGTGCCAATGCCGCGGTTCACATAGAGTTGCATGTGCTCTAACTGGAAGTGGCCTTCGACATAATTCTTTCCCATGGGGGGCAGTATAAGCGCGCCGAGGAAGGGAAGCCGGACTTGACCGCCGTGGGTGTGGCCGGCGAGCATGACATCGACGAGTTTGCCGCGCGGGTGCTCCAGAACAGCGTCGGCGTAGTCAGGTTCATGCGCCATCAGAATGACGGGAGCGTTGGGCTGGGGCGGTACTGCAATGTCGAGGCGGGGATTGGTGGTGCCGGGATCGTTGACTCCACAAAGCCAGAAGCGGGAGCCGTTGCGCTCGATGGGGACATGCTGGTCGACAAGGACCGGAATGCCGTTGCTGGTGAGGGAACTGATGACGAGCGGAGCGCCGACGGCGGTATCGTGGTTGCCGAGGCAGGCATAGCGCAGGGGGCAGGTAAGGGTGCTGAGGATCTCGGCGCAGCGGTGGGCCGCGCGTTGTCCAACCATAAAGCTGAGGGAGCCGTGGGTGACGAAGTCCCCGGTGAGCAGGACCATGTCCGCAGCTAGGGCATTGACGTGGTGGACGACACGCTCAAGAAAGAATGGCTCCGTGAATTCCTCCAGGTGAATGTCGCTGATCTGAGCGATGCGGAAACCCTGGAAAGCGGTGGGGAGGTTCGCGATAGGGAGAGTCTGAGAAATCAGATCGATCTCGTGCCGTGCGATCTCTCCGGAATAGAGTGCGAGACCTGCCGCCGTGGCTCCCGAGCCGATCAGAAAGTGGCGCCGGGTAAATGGCCGCGATGTGACAGGGCGCGATGTGACAGGGGAGGAGCCGGGCATACATCATGATACCGGGTTATAGGACTCTCAGACCAGTTTCAAAAGCACAAGTTCGGTAGAATCAATGTGATGAGTTTAAGTCTGCGAAAGAAGAGCGCAGTGGCTGCGGCCAAGGCTGCCGGGATGGACGGTCTGCTGGTGACGCATCTGCCCGACGTGCGCTATCTCTGCGGGTTTACGGGGTCGAACGCGGCGCTGGCGCTGGCAGGCGGACGCGCGGTGCTGTTTACTGACGGTCGTTACACCGCTCAAGCTAAAGCGGAGGCAGTGGGGACGCGGGTGGTGATCGCGAAGAAACCTGCGGTCGCGGCGGCTTGCGAATGGCTGGACAACGCCGGTGTACGCCGGTGCGGATTCGACCCCGCCCAGACTACGGTGGCCGCGCTGGAGGGGATGCGAAAGGCGGTTTCCGCGAAGGTTCGCCGGAGTATGTTTCAGGCTACGGGACCGCTGGTAGCCCGGCTGCGGGAGGTCAAGGATGTCGAAGAGATTGCCACGATGTGGAAGGCGGCCCGGTTGGGATGCCGGCTGTTTGACGGGATGCTCAGCTATATGCAACCGGGCCTGACCGAGATTGCAGTGGCGGCGGAACTGGAACATGCGGCGCGGCTGGCTGGGGCGGAGGCGATGTCGTTCGAAACGATCGTTGCGAGCGGAGAACGAAGCTCCCTGCCGCATGGTCGCGCTACGCAGGCGAAGTTGCCGCGCAGAGGTTTCGTGACGTTGGACTTCGGGGTGGTTGTGGACGGCTATGCGAGCGACATGACACGTACCGTCCATATGGGCAAAGCGCTTCCGGACGAGCGGGAAGTGTATGATGCGGTTCTGGAAGCGCAGGAGGCCGCGGTTGCGAAGGTGGCTCCGGGTGTGACCGCTGGCGAGGTCGATGAAGCGGCGCGAAGTGTGTTGCGGAAGGCTCGGCTGGACAGATATTTCAGGCACTCGACCGGACATGGTGTCGGGCTGGAGATTCACGAAGGACCGAGGCTTGCGGCGAAGCAGACGCAGGCTTTAGAGCAGGGGATGGTCGTCACGATCGAGCCCGGCGTGTATATGCCGGGCAGATTCGGGGTGCGGATCGAAGACATGGTCCTGGTTACCGCGACGGGAGGCGAAGTTCTGACGCCAAGCGTGAAGGCCTGGATCGAATTGTAATTGCTAGAGTGCCGCGACAGGCACAGGAGAGATTGGATGGACGGGAATAAGCTGCAAGAGCTACGCGAACTGGTCGAATTTCTGAAGGCGAATGAGATCGCCGAGTTCGACATGGAACAGGATGACCTCAAGGTCCGCATCAAGTTCGCGGGCGAGCCTGCGGCCTCCGCAGCAGGCATCGATCTCGCTCACCTGAGCAGACTGATGGCTTCAGGGCCTGGGGCTGCTCCGGTTGTTGCCGCACCTGCTTCGGTTGCCGAAGGCGCCGCGCCTGCCGCTGCTCCGGAGGAAACACTGCACGAGGTGAAGTCGCCGATTGTGGGGACATTCTACGAGTCGCCCTCGCCGGGAACGGCCGCCTTTGTGAGTGTAGGGGATCAGGTCGAGGTGGGGCAGGTGCTCTGCATCGTCGAGGCGATGAAGCTGATGAACGAGATCGAATCCGATGTCGCCGGCGAAGTCGTGAAGCGGATTGCCGCGAGCGGCCAGCCGGTGGAGTATGGCCAGCCGCTGTTTGCTATTAAGGCCCGGTAGCAACTGCTACTCGATGAGAAGAGAACAGGAAAAGCATGTTTCGTAAGGTATTGATTGCAAATCGCGGGGAGATTGCGCTACGGGTCATCAGCGCGTGCAAGGAGATGGGCATCCGCACTGTCGCGGTGTATAGCGAGGCGGACAGGAACAGCCTTCATGTGCGGTTCGCGGATGAAGCCATCTGCATTGGTCCTCCGCGCAGCGCCGAGAGCTATCTCAACGTCCCTGCGGTGATCTCGGCTGCGGAGATCGCGGACGTGGACGCGATTCATCCGGGATATGGGCTGTTGAGCGAGAACGCGAATTTTGCCGAGGTATGCCGGGCATCGAATATTAAGTTCATTGGCCCTCCGCCGGAGGTGACGCGCATGATGGGCGAGAAGTCCACCGCGCGGCAGACGATGAAGAAGGCCAAGGTGCCAATCCTGCCGGGATCGGATGGCATCATCGAGAACGAAGGAGAAGCGCTGGAGTGGGCGCACAGCGTGGGCTATCCCGTCATCCTGAAAGCGGTGGCGGGCGGTGGTGGGCGCGGAATGCGCATCTGCCGCAGCAAGGAGGAGTTGCCGGGCCTCTACCAGCAGGCTTCGATTGAAGCGGCGAATGCGTTCGGTAACGGCGACCTCTATATGGAGAAGTTCATCGAGCGGCCCCGGCACATTGAGTTCCAGGTGCTGGCCGACGAGCATGGCAATGTGATGAGCCTGGGCGAACGAGAGTGCTCAATTCAGCGGCGGCACCAGAAGCTCATTGAAGAAGCGCCGAGCCTGATGGTCACTCCAAAGCTGCGCGAGGAATTAGGGAAGACAATCAGGAAGTCGCTCGAAAATATCGGTTATTGGAACGCCGGGACGATTGAGTTCCTGATGGATGAAGACGGCAAGATCTATTTCATCGAGATGAATACGAGAATTCAGGTGGAGCACTGTGTAACCGAAATGGTTACAGGGATCGATCTGGTGAAGGCGCAGTTGCGCATCGCCGCTGGGGAGAAGCTCGGCTCAATTGTGACGGAGCCGGTTACGATTCGCGGCCATGCGATCGAGTGCCGCATTAACGCGGAGCACCCGGAGAAGTTCACCCCCAGCGCGGGCAAGATTACGGCATTCAATCTCCCCGGTGGCAATGGCGTTCGTGTAGACACAGCGCAATATGCGGAGGGCGTGGTGCCGCCCTATTACGATTCGTTGATCGCGAAGCTCATCTGCCACGGGAAAGACCGCGAAGAGGCCATGAACAAGATGCAGCGCGCGCTTCATCAGTTTGTCGTGCAGGGCATTCACACCACGATACCGATGCATGAGAAGATCTTCGCGGACGAGGAGTTCCGGTCTGGCAAGTTCGATACTAAATTCATGGAACGGTTCTTCGAGCGACAGAAGGACATCAAGGTGGATTAGCGCCGTGAAGCTGTCGAGACTCTATCCGATTCTGGATGCCGGATTTCTTGAAGCTCGTGCACTCGATCTGCGTTTGGCCGCGGAGCAGATGCGGATAGCCGGTGTGAGCCTGATTCAATACAGGGACAAGACCGGCTCGTCCCAGACAATCCTGCGAAATGCGGCAGTGATTCGCGAGGCGTTTGCCGGGGCCGATTGCAAGTTAATCCTGAATGACCGTGCCGATCTCGCGGTGCTCGCAGCGTGGGATGGAGTGCATATAGGTCAGGGAGATCTTGCCCCGGAAGATGCGCGTCGCGTCGTGGGGGCCGGGCGATGGGTTGGGGTTTCCACGCATACCGATGAGCAGGTGCGACTGGCGGAGTTGAGAAGTACAGATTATGTAGCCGTGGGGCCGGTTTTTGCTACCGGAACGAAGGCCGATGCAGAGCCTGTGATCGGCCTGGATGGCGTGCGCCGTGCCCGGGCTTTGACGAGGAAACCCATTGTAGCCATCGGCGGAATCACCCGAGAGAACGCGAGGGGCGTGATCGAGGCCGGGGCGGATTCGGTGGCGTTAATCAGCGCCTTGTTTGCTGAAGATGAGCCTGCCGGGAAAGTGGCGCGGGACTTTCTCGATCTTTTGGGGTAGAACTGACGAGACGTGAATTGTGTTTAATGTCGATGGGGTTCGCGTCATTCGTCGCACTGCATGGCCCATTCGCGGCGTAAATGGAGTCATTTTTTTGAAGATGTTGGAGGCGTGGTCTGAATGTTGAAGCTGCTGGCAACAAAACCGATAGAGACGATTCTGGATGAGTCATCTGAGACGGGCGAACACACGCTGAAGCGGTCTCTGGGAGCGCTCAATCTGATCTCCCTCGGCATTGGCGCGGTCATTGGCACGGGTATCTTTGTGCTTACCGGGCCGGCGGCAGCGCTCTATGCCGGTCCTGCAGTGGTTTATTCATTCGTCGTGGCGGCGGTCGCGTGTGTCTTCGCGGGACTCTGCTATGCAGAGTTTGCGGCGATGATTCCGGTGGCGGGTTCTGCCTACACCTACGGCTACGCAACACTGGGCGAGATCTTTGCCTGGATCATCGGTTGGGACCTGGTGCTGGAGTACGCATTCGGCGCGGCGACGGTGTGCTCGGGTTGGAGCGGCTACGTGCTGAGCCTGTTGCAGGACTTCCATATTCGACTGCCGCCCGCCATCGCAGGAACTCCCGGCTCGGTGTTCGTGTACTGGAACGGCCACTGGGAGCTTTTGAATCGCGTGGCGACGAAGCTGGCCGAACTTGGGATCGATCCAGCTACGCTGCCCCACAAGTATGGCGTCTTCAACTTGATCGCGTTTATTGGGATCATGGTTACCACCATGATCCTTGTTATCGGCATCAAGGAATCGGCAAACTTCAACAATGTCATCGTAGCGGTCAAGCTGATCGTGCTGGTTATCTTCCTTGTCATTGGAGCGCATACTCTGATGGTGCAGCCGAACCTGCTGAAGCTGAACTGGCACCCGTTCCTTCCTCCGAATACCGGGACGTTCGGGCACTTCGGAATTTCAGGGGTCATTCGCGGGGCAGGAGTTATCTTCTTTGCTTATATCGGCTTCGATGCTGTGTCCACGGCAGCTCAGGAGGCGAAGAATCCCAAGCGCGATATGCCAATCGGCATCCTCGGATCGCTCGTCATCTGCACGATCCTCTATATCCTCGTGGCTGGCGTGTTGACCGGGCTGGTCAATTATCACGCCCTCGATGTTCCTGATTCCCTCGCTGTGGGAATCGACGCAACTGGAGTGAAGTGGGGCAGCCTGCTGGTCAAGCTCGGCGCACTCGGAGGCCTGTCGAGCACGATGGTGGTTATGCTGCTCGGACAGAGCCGAGTCTTCTTCTCCATGTCAAAGGACGGCCTGGTGCCGGAGTTCTTCAGCTCGGTTCACCCGAAATTCCGGACGCCGTGGATCTCTTCGATCACCGTTGGCCTGGTCGTTGCAACGTTCGCTTCGCTGATTCCGCTCAACGAACTGGGAGAGATGACGAGCATCGGAACGCTGCTGGCCTTCATCATTGTCTGTTCCGGGGTATGGGTGTTGCGACGGAGACGTCCGGATATTGTGCGACCATTCCGCGCACCATGGGTGCCGATCACGCCGATCCTCGGCATCGCCGTCTCTTTGTTGATGATGCTGTTCCTGCCGCTCTTGACGTGGATACGGTTGTTTATCTGGCTGGTAGCTGGCCTGGCAATCTACTTTTTCTACAGCAGGCATCGCAGCAAAGTGCAGATCGAATTGAAGGAAGCACAGCAGTAGTATCTTCTGCTGCACAATGCGGCTCTGGAACCGCGTTCGGCGGAGGACTCACGATTTGGCTGAGGGAGAAGTCGTCGGCGTGCTCACCGCAGGTGCCGGTGCGGCGCATGGTCCTGGCGCGCACGAAGATTGACCTGTCGTGACCGCAGGACTTGAAGGCGCAGCACTCTTGGTTGGAGGGACGGCGGCTGGCTGCGTATCGGTATCGGGAGCGGCGGTATCAGGAACGTTCGACTCAGGCTTTTCGATTGCCGGTGGCGCTTTTTGTGCAACCGGCGCCGCCCTCTGGACGACAACCGGAACTGTGACAGTGTTGGCGGTAGCCGGATCGTCGCGAAGGCGGAGGTAGAATCCGGATCTGCTGGGACGCGGAAGCGACAGGGAAGTGCCGATGAAGCCTTCAGGGACCTCGGTAGGATTGGTGAAATCGGCATCGGTGGCGATGGAGTCCACAAGGTAGAGACTGGATCCGGCGACGGTGCAGGGCTGATTCGCGTCGGAGGGGCAATGGACGTTGTCGATGGTCGGCAGGCGGACGAGGGTGATCAACGGAATCCAATCGCCGGCGACGCCGTCCGGTGTGACGGCGCGAAGACGCAGAGGGCCGAACGCAGAAGTGCCGAATGCCTTGAGCGGGTCGAGAGTTCCTACCAGCGTGTGATGATTCTGCAGGACCAGCGTTCCCGCTGCTACATCGAGCATGGTATGCAACGAGTCGTCGGCGTTGGCGATCTCGATCTTTCCCTCACGCGGAAACGAAGAGGATGATTTAAGCGAGAAGATCAGTTGCTGATTGGCCGGAAGATCGTTCGGGTCCTTGAGCCGGATGGCTGCGTCCGGCGCCTGACCGATGCGCTTGTTGAGTAGTGTGATGATTGGCCGTGCAGGGGCAACATTGACGGGCATGCTGAGAACGCGGCCGTCCTTGAGGGTAACGCTTGCTGTCAGATCATCGCCGGAACGTAGTTTGGGAGCTTTGGCGTTTTCGGGCAGAGAGAGCAGAAGGCGAGCTGTCCCTTCTGAAGAGCCCTGCTCCACGTCGTTGTCAGCACCACTGACGGCCGGGATGAAGGTCAACCCCTTCAACTCCAGTTGCTTGACCTGGTCGAGGTTTGTCCCGGAGAGCAGGGTGGAGGTGTCTCCGGCGTAGTACCTCAAAGAGGTGAGTGTGGCGGGCTCAGAGAATGTCTCCGTTGCAACCGTGTCAGGCTTAGGCTCCCCGTACTGATGGACCGAAAGGTGAAGAGCGCCGGGGTCGATTGACTTGAGGGAGACTTTGACGTCGATCGTCTTCGGCTTGTCCGCGAGTTTCCAGTAGGCAGCTTGTGCCCCGGACGGCGTATTGAGCGTGATCGACTGGACGCAGGCGGTTCCGGTGGAGGAGAGCGAGAGATGGTTTTCGCGGCCTGCGATCAGAACTTTGTCGGTGGCAAGCTTCCAGTCCTTGCCGGGAACGGTCTGTAACTGCATCGTCGGACCGGTGAAGGAGTCAAAGCCCCACATGCCTGTGATTGTTCCTGTTACGCTGCCTGCATCCGCGGTGCCGGTCGATTTTGATTTGGACGCCGAAGCAGGCTCAGGGGCAGGCTTGGCTGTAGTAGCGGTAGTCAAGACCTTCCGTGTGGTCGGCTCGGGAGCGAGCGCCAGCCCACCCCGATAGGAGTCGGGCACAAGGGGAAGGTCCTTCTCTCCGTCCGGCCCTTTCACATGGAGAACGATGTCATGCGCGAACGCGGTCGAGAAGACCAGCGGCGCCCCTTCCGTAGGCAAAACCACCGAAGGCTGAAGCAGACAGGTGACGTGCTTCGGATCTGCGGGTCGCAGCGGCGGCGGTACGGAGGGTTGAATAGCCGGAAGCCCGATGACGATTACTGACTTCGGATTGTGGAAGGACGGAGGCGTATTGAGCCGGAGGTTGAGGCTCTCTCCCTGTGGGAACGCGATGGCGGGAATGTACTGGTACTGCGCTGTATGGAGACCGCCCATGATGTGGACCAGATCGACGATGGCTCCAACATAGGCGCTGTACGCGCCGCCGCCGCCTATCGAGGTATAGCTTGCGGTATTGATAAGCTGCTGCGTCTCGCCATTCGTGAGGCTGGACACAATGGTCTCGCCGTGCCCATCGTTGAGCAGCATCTGCGTTCCGGTCTGGGTGAGGCAGGTGTACTGCTGGTCGACTGGCCGGTTGAAGCAATCTTCGTTGGGCTTCAAATTCAGGGTTCGAGCGATCAGATTGGAATGCTCGAGCAACGCTTTGGGGTCTGAGGGTGGAACCTGGCGCATCTCTGCAAGATACTTCTCGATTCTTGCCTGCTCGAAACCCGCTTCGGTCAGATCCTGCGATGCGCGTACGAAGACGCCCGGACGACCGCGAACCGCGGAACGCAGCGTGCTGAAGTCTCCTCCCGTCTCAGGGGCCAGGAAAAGGAGTGCCTGCTGTGCCTCGTCCGGAACGTAGACGGTGGTGCCTTCCTCGCGCACCTTCTGGTTCCACGTCTGGACCTTAATAAACCAACTGTCTGGCGGAGGATTGGTTGTGCCGCGAAGAAAGCAGATCACCAGCAGGTAATGAACCGACTGGGTGGGAGGAAGGTCGGGATGAATCCACAGCTTGTCGCCGGCCTGCAGGTTAGGGACCGCCGCGATCGGCAGCGTCTTGCCGTCTCGCGTTACGTGGACCTCGACCTTGGGGCCGGTCAGGTCGAAGCGTGCGCCACTCTGCGCAAACATCGCCGGGCAGGCAAGAAGCGCAGCGAACGCTACCCCGAGATAAAGGTGCCGAATCTTTGCCATCATTACTATCTTAGACGGCACAGAAGGGAATTGTGGATGCAAGGGTGTCCCGATGTTGGCGGAAGGGCTACCCCTTGTTACTGATACGAGAGGAGATATGGTCGCTGGCGATGACTCCATCCCGGATGGTGACTACCCGGTGGGCAAATTCGGCGATATCCGGCTCGTGAGTGACCAGCACAATGGTATTGCCCTGGGCATGGAGTTCGTCGAACAGCGCCATGATCTCATCGCCGGTCTTTGAGTCGAGATTTCCCGTCGGCTCGTCTGCCAGGATGATCGATGGCTTATTGACCAGCGCCCGGGCAATCGCCACGCGCTGGCGTTGACCGCCGGAGAGTTCGTTCGGCTTATGCATCATGCGCTCGCCGAGGCTGACGGACTCCAGCACCGCTTTTGCGCGCTCGATGCGCTCGGCTGCCGGTGTTCCGTTATAGATCAGCGGTAGCTCCACATTGTGGAGCGATGTCGCCCTCGCCAGCAGGTTGAATGTCTGAAAGACGAAGCCGATCTCCTTGTTTCGAATGCGCGCGAGTTCATCGTCGTTCAGTTCCGAGACGTCGTGGCCGTTAAGCCAGTATTTCCCCTGCGACGGTGAATCAAGGCAGCCGATGAGGTTCATCAGGGTCGATTTTCCCGAGCCCGACGGCCCCATGATGGCGACATATTCGTTGTGCCGAATGCGCAAGTTCACGCCCCGAAGCGCATGCACCTGTTGATCGCCCATCTCATAGGTCTTCCACAGATTGTCCGTGACGATCACGTCGCCCGGACGCGGGCCGGAGGCGTTGCTGAGAGTTGGGTCAACTGTGGTTTCTATAGCCATCCGGTTCTCCGGTTCCTGCATGTTTCAGGATAGTACGTTTACGGCGTTGCGGTTGTTCCCGTCACGGGCTTCCCCCCTGGGCTATGTCCGGACAACTGCGACTAATCGGTGCTGGCGGTTGTCTCAGGCGTGTTGTCTTCTTTGACGGGCGTGCCGCTCTTAAGGGTTCGGAGAACCTTGTAACGGCCCGTGACGATCTCATCGCCTGCTTTCAGTCCACTGAGCACCTCGATATCGGTTGCACCTGTAATTCCCGTCTTGACCGGAACGAACTCGACGCGAAGTTTATTGCGGTCCTTCTTTACGAGGTAGACGCCCTGAACGAGCTTGGTGTCCGCAGGCTTTGCCGTTGCCGTCTTGGCGGCAGGTTTGACTTTACCGGCATTGGCCGCAAGCTCTTTCTCCGTCTCAACATTGCGTTCCACGAGTGCCTGAATGGGAATGGTGAGCGTATTCGACTTATGCGCGGTGGTGATCTTTGCCGTTGCCGAGAGGCCTGGGCGCAGTTCGTCCGAAGGATGGTCGAGGGTGACGACAACCTTGAAATCCTTGGCTTCCTCGGTGCCGGTGGTGCTCTGGCTGGTGGCAATGCCGGTTGTCCGCAGCAACGCCTGGTCCCCGACCTGGGTGACATGGCCCTTGAAGACGCGTCCCGGCAGGGCATCGACGGTGACGTCAGCGGGCTGACCCAATGCCAGATTTACGATATCGGTTTCGTCGACCTTGACCTCGGCGGTGATAATTGACATGTCCGCCAGTGTCATCAGCGTCGAGCCTTCGGCGTTCTGAATTCCCACGACGACGGTCTCGCCCTCGCGCACGGGCACATTGGTGACCAGACCATCGAACGGAGCGCGGCTGATCGTCTTGTCCAGTGCGTCATAGTTGGACCGCTGGCTGGCAACTGCCTGGTTGACATGGGCGCGCTGCGAAAGCGTCTGCGCTTCAGCCTGGGCATACGCTGCCTGCCGCTGGGCCAAGGTTGCGACCGCCATGTCGTAGGCAGCTTTTTTGCTGTCGTAATCCTGTTTCGCGATGAGTTGATCCTTGTACAGTTCCTGAGCGCGGTTGTAGTCCAACTTCTTTTGCTCAAGGTCAGCCTTGGCAGCCGCGATGTTCGCGCTGGCCGTCTTCTCTGCCGCGATGTAGCTGTTGACGTCGGTGCGGCTGGACGCGATGGCGGCCTGTTGGGCGGCGACGGTGGCCTGCGGCTGAACGCTCTCGACCGTGGCAAGAATAGCGCCCTTCTTGACGTGGTCTCCTTCTTTCACATAAAGGTGCGTAATGCGTCCGAAGGAGGTGGCTCCCACGTTGACGTAGGTCTTCGGCTTGATCTGGCCTGTGCCGTTGACGATGGAGACGAGATCCTGTCGTACCGCCTTGCCCGTCGCAACCTTGGTTACGTTGGCGCGCCCATGCAGAATAGTGCCTACGACGATGCCTGCCAGTATCAGGACGCCGACGACGATCAAAACAATCTTTTTAGCGCTCATTGCTGCTTTCTATTCGCAGGCCAAGGTTGAGCCGGGACTGCGTACATTGGGAATGGCTGCCTGTCAAAGACATGTACGAAAAAGACTCTTACCAAGTTCCATAATTTCCCCGAAGGTGGCCGGTATCGCGCCATTCGGGAGTGGGAGAAAACAGCAGTGATGAGAAACGAAGCTAAATCGTTAATTCGACCGTTTGCCATCGATGATCATAGCAGGTACCGGCCGGATTCCACCCTCTTGTACCTGCGGGGTAACCGCTCTACAATACAGATTGGTTAACAGGAGTACTTCCCCTTTTATGAATACGTCACGACGGCTGATCTCGGGCACGGTTTTATTAATTCTGACGATGATGGGAGCAAGTGCTTTGCCGGCCCAGGACTCGACCAACGTCCTGCCGTCGATTGACGGAACCACGACTCCTGCCGCTTCCAATGTGGAGAAGCCGGACCCATTGAAGCGCCAGTTGACCGACAAGGAAAAACGCGAGCAGCAGAAGGCACTGAAGGGGGAACTGCACGGAGTCTATAAGAAGTGGCTCGACGAAGATGTGCGCTGGATCATCACCGATCAGGAGATGAAGGCGTTCAAGAATCTGAGCAACGACGAGGAGCGCGACTCGTTCATTGAGAACTTCTGGCTTCGCCGCAACCCGAATCCGGACTCTCCGGAGAATGAGTATCGCGAAGAGCACTACGCCCGCATCGCCTACGCTAACGAGCACTTTGCCGCCGGCATGCCAGGTTGGAAGACCGATCGCGGCCATATCTACATCGCCTACGGCAAGCCTGACAGCATCGAATCGCACCCTAGCGGCGGCAACTACCAGCGTCCCATGGAAGAAGGTGGCGGTAGTACCTCGACCTTCCCCTTTGAAATCTGGCACTACCGCTATCTGGCTGGTATTGGCGACAATATCAACATCGAATTTGTGGACACCTGCATGTGCGGTGCCTACCACATGACGCTCGACCGTTCTGAGAAAGATGCACTCAAGCACGTTCCCGGAGCCGGCCTGACCCTCTATGAGCAACAGGGGCAGTCCACGAAGGCTGACCGCTTCTCAGGCGGCGGTCTCGAGCAACTCGGCAAAGGGCCGATGTCCACGCAGAACCAGAGCAAGCAGTTTGACCGTCTGGACCAGTATGCCAAACTGATGGCCCCTCCGGTCATCAAGTTCAAGGACCTGGAGTCGTTTATGGCGACCTCCAAGATCCTCACCGGGCCGCCCTTCCTCTTCAGCGTGCGTACTGACTACGTCAAGATCACCAACGACACAGTTCTTGTGCCGCTTACTCTTCAGATCCGTAACGGCGACATGACGTTCAGCAACAAGGATGGCGTTGCAACCGCCACTGTAAACATCCTCGGGCGTGTCTCTAACCTGAACGATCGGCCTATTCAGACCTTTGAGGACACAGTTAACGTTCAGGTGCCGACCGAACTGTTGGCACGGACCCGCAACAATGTCTCCGTCTATTGGAAGGCGCTTCCGCTGCGGCCAGGTCTTTACAAGATCGACATTGGCATCAAGGACGTCAATAATCCGGACCACCTTGGCCGATGGAAGCGCAGCGTCAATGTCCCCAAATATGACGATGATCGCCTTGCCTCGTCTTCGCTGATTCTTGCGGATCAGATGGAGCATGTCCCCTCACGGGATATTGGCGCCGGAAACTTTGTGATCGGCGACACCCGTATCCGTCCGCGCGTGCCCGCTGAGATATCCACGCCGGTTACTTTCCATCGCGCTCAGAATCTGAACTTCTGGATGCAGGTGTACAACCTGGGCATAGACGAGAAGAGCAAGCGCAACGATGCCACGATCGAATATCAGATTGTGGATATGACGACCAACAAGACGATTCTGCAGACACAGGAACTCACTTCCAAGACGAATCCGAATGCAGATCAGGTGACGCTGGAGAAGAGCATGCCTCTGGCCAGCCTGGAGCCCGGAAAATACAAGGTGACCATTAAGGTCAATGATGGCATCACCAAGCAGCAGATCGCAGAGTCTGCACCGTTTTTAGTGGAATAATACGGGCAGGCGCAGAATCTGCCATACGTTTACGCGGACTTCGGATTGCGATGAGCGGTGGCTGAAGCAGGACGCATTTTTTACCCCGTTTTGCCGGGGGATGGTCAAGTTATGGAGTAGCCGTCGACGCGCAGGATACCGACGCTTGTGCAACGATCTCAGATAAAGATCGCGCTTTTGACACTGATGCTGTCGACAGCATCAGTGTGTCTCGCAGCCGGTGAGGGCGCGACCATCTCCGGCGTTGTGCGCGATGCGGACGGCGTTGCCCAGATGGGCGCTTTGGTTCAGGTCATGACCAACGGCTCCGTGCTTGTTGGGAAGGCATTTACCGACCTTCACGGACGTTATCTCGTCACCCGCCTGGTTCCCGGCAAATATCAGGTTAAGGCCACGGCAGCTCTCTTTGTGCCCACCACGCGCGGCAACCTGCAACTCCAGCCCGGCGCGCGGGCGATCGTCAACCTCACCCTGAACACCCTCTTTTCCTCAACCACATGGCTTCCGGCGGAACGCCGTAAAGCAGACGAGCCCGGCGACGACTGGAAGTGGACGCTGCGTTCAGCGACCAACCGTCCTATTCTCAGGCTGGCTGAAAACGGCAATGTGATGACTGTCTCGTCCAGTGCCACGGAGTCTCCTACCCCCTCCGACCGAGCGCGAGCGGCCGTCTCCAGCGGCGACGGCGGATTCGCCGATGGTGGCGTTCACAATGTTTTTACTGTTGATCGTGTCCTCGACGACGGCGCCGGCATGGTTCTCCGCGCCGATATCGGAACGGTGCTGACTCCGCGGGCGAACATGCAATCAATGGATCTTTCTTCGGGTTTCGAGCGGCGACTGGGGTTCGCAGGTTCCACCCGGTCTGTCGTCAGCTATCAATCTCATCCGGAGATGACCGGATCGGGTAATCCCTCCGGCCTTCAGGCATTTCAGGTGGCTACCGCGCAGAAGATGCAGATTGGCGATGCTGCCGATGTTGAAGTCGGAGGCGTCGTTTACCTCGTCCACACCGCTGGCTACGCGGTCGCTTCCCGGCCATTTCTCAAGCTGACGACCCATCCCAGCGAAGACTGGACTGTGGGCTACCGTATGGCAACCTCGCGCGATCTGCAGTCTTATGCCGGGCTTAATTCGATCCAGCAGGAGCTGCCGGTCGCGGTGATGTCGCAGAATAAGCTGCGAACAGAGCACGGTCTGCATCAGGAGTTTTCCGTCGGACGCAAGGTCGGCCCCGGGATGCTTCAGGTGGCCTACTATCTCGACTCACTCGATCAGGTGGTGGTGTCGGGCGGCGGAGCGCTCGGCCCAGCAGATATGGTCCAGGCGGATCTGCCATCTGCAGGGGGCATCCTGGGAGACGAGGCGACAAACAGCTTCCGTCTCCTCAATGCCGGTTATAAGGCTCACGGGATGAATCTGGTGCTGACCGAGCCGCTTTCGCCCAACATGTGGGTTGCGCTCGAATACAGCACGGGCGCCGCGCTTGCCGCGAAGGAAGACGATGTCATTACTCTACAAAATATCTCCGAAGAACTCATCCCTCTGACAGCCCAATCCGCGACGATTGCAGTGAAGGGAAGAGTTCTGCGCAGCGGAACGAAGATCAGGGCAGCATATCGCTGGCAACCCACCAGGATGGTTACTGCGGTCGATCCCTATGCAGCGTTCAGCGATCAGGCTTACCTGAGTTTTTATCTTCGGCAGGCCATCCGGCTTGGCAACATTCTTCCTCCGGGGCTGGAAGCCACGGTTGACGTCACGAATCTGTTGGCCGAGGGGTATCGTCCTTTCCTCTCCGCAGATGGAAAAACTCTCTTCCTTGCACAATCTCCTCGGGCCGTCCGCGCCGGGCTTGCTTTCACCTTCTAGATATTTGGAGATTCTGAGAGCCGAGTTTTTCTCACTGCCACGCGCCGCCACGCGGCTCCCGTTTCAAATATCTGCCTCTCCCCGGCTTTCCCAGGAACTTCCCTCCCTCAACGATTAGCTTTCCGGCAGAGAATACCTGCCTTGCATTGCCCATTACCTGGTAGCCCTCGAACATCGAGTAGTCACAGCGCATGTGGTGCGTTGCCGCGCTGATCGTGTGCTCAGCCTTCGGGTCCCACACCACGATGTCCGCATCGCTGCCCGGCGCAATCGTGCCCTTCTTCGGGTACATCCCGAAGATCCGCGCTGGGGCCGTCGACATAATCTCGACAAACCGATTCAGCGAAAGTTTGCCCGAGTTGACCCCATAATGATGAATCAACTGCATCCGGTTCTCGATCCCCGGCCCGCCATTGGGAATCTTCGTAAAATCATTGACGCCCAGCACCTTCTGATCGGCAAAACAGAACGGACAGTGGTCCGTTGAGACCACTTGCAGGTGGTCATGCTTCAATCCATCCCATAACCGCGCCTGATTCTTCTTCTCCCGCAGCGGCGGCGAGAAGACATACTTTGCGTCCTCGAATGATTCGTTCTTCATATTGTCTTCAATCGAAAGCAGCAGGTACTGTGGACAGGTTTCGGCAAATGCCGGAACTCCGCGGTCGCGAGCTTCGCGCACCTGGTTCAACGCATCCTCCGACGAAAGATGCACAATATAAACCGGCGCGCCCGCAATCTCCGCCATCGCGATCGCCCGTTGTACCGCTTCCGCCTCAGCTCGCGTGGGCCGCGTGAGCGCATGGTAAATCGGAGCAGTCTTACCCTCGGCTAGTGCCTGCTGCACAATCACATCGATGACGCTGCCATTCTCCGCATGCATGCAGACCAGCGCGCCATTCTTTGCCGTCTGCCGCAGCGCCTTGAAGATGGTCGCATCGTCGGCCATCAACACATTCGGATAGGCCATGAACAGCTTGAAACTGGCCACTCCCTCGCGCACCATCTCATCCATGTCGTCCAGACCAGCCTTGCCCGCATTGCTGCCCAGGTCGGTCACAATCATGTGCAGGCCATAGTCGATACACGCCTTCCCCTCCGCCTTCTTCCACCAGAGATCGAGAGCATCGCGCATCTTCGTTCCTCTGGCCTGGATGGCGAAATCCACAATCGTTGTTGTCCCGCCAATGACGGCAGCGCGCGTCCCTGTCTCGAAGTCGTCGCTCGACATCGTTCCGCCGAATGGCATATCGAGATGCGTGTGCGCGTCGACACCTCCCGGCAATACCAGCATCCCCGCCGCATCGACAACCGTGTGCCCGTCGGCAGCGATCCCCGCCCGCACTTCCTTGATGAGTTCGCCTTCGGTCAGTACATCGGCGGCAAAGGTGTTATTGGCAGTGACCACGGTCCCATTCTGAATCAGCAATCCCATCAGCAACTCTTTCCCGTCAGGCACTCGGCACTACGCTTTTCCCATGTTTCAGCGGGAAGTCCCGTATCCACCTCCACCATCGTGATGCACTCCTCCACCGGGCAAACCAGCGAACACAGATTGCACCCAACGCACTCCGTCTCATCGACTCGCGGAATGCGCGAGAGCGGCGCCGCATGCGCACCCGTGGCCACATTGGCGATCCCATCCAGCCTCGGGATCGGAGTCACCGTAATCCCGTTTCTACTCGCCGCGACTATGTCTGCCGGTTTTCTATGCAACTCGATCGGGCCATCGACCGGCCCGCTCACTCGATCCATATGGATGCACTGATGCGCTCCATCCCAGCAAGCCGTATAGCAAAGTCCGCATCCAATACATGTTGCCTCGTTGATACGCGCGACGACCTTATAGTTCAGATTCAGATCCTTCCACTCCGCCATCTTTGGCAGACTAAGCCCGCGAAAATCCTCGATGGACTGAAAGCCCTTTTCGCGCATCCAGTTCTCAAGGCCGTCGATCATGTCTTCGACGATGCGGTAACCGTAGTGCATCGCCGCGGTGCATACCTGCACCGTGCCCGAGCCCAGCAGAATAAACTCCGCCGCATCCTTCCACGTCGCCACGCCGCCAATCCCGGAGATAGGCAGCTTTGCCTCCGGATCGCTCATCACCTGTTGCACCATGTTGAGCGCAATCGGCTTCACCCCGGGGCCGCTATACCCGCCATGCGATGATTTGCCGTCTACATTAGGCCGCGCAATGAAGGTATCGAGATCGATGCCCATGATCGAGTTGATCGTGTTGATTGCGGCCAACGCATCGGCCCCGCCGCGTCTGGCCGCTCGCGCCGCCAGCCGGATGTCGGAGATATTCGGCGTCAGCTTGACGATGACCGGGGTCCTCGCCTTCTCCTTCACCCACGCCGTAATCATCTCCGTGTACTCCGGCACCTGACCCACGGCCGATCCCATGCCCCGCTCGTTCATGCCATGCGGACAGCCGAAGTTCAGTTCCAGTCCATCGGCGCCCGCATCCTCGGCCTGCTGCACCACTGTATGCCACGCCTCGCGCGTCGACTCGACCATCAGAGAAGCAATGAGCGCTTGCCTCGGATAGCTTTTCTTGACCTCCGCCATCTCCCGCAGATTTACTTCGAGCGGACGATCGCTGATCAACTCAATATTGCTGAACCCCATCATGCGCTGGCCGTTCCAGTCGATCGACGAGTAACGCGAGGAGGTATTTGTAACTTGTGCGCCCATCGTCTTCCACACCGCACCGCCCCATCCGGCATCGAAGGCCCGCATGATCTGCTCGCCGGTATTGGTCGGCGGCGCGGAGGCGAGCCAGAACGGATTCGGCGATTTGATACCGGCAAAATTTACGGACAGCTCAGGTTTCACGCTGTACTTAGACATGCCCTGCCTCCAGCATTTGGGCGATGGCTGCTCCGGCACGCTTGCCGTCTGCTACCGCGTCAACCACCTCGCGCCCTCCATTGATGCAATCGCCGCCGGCAAAATACTTCGGGTTTGTCGTCTGACCGGTCGCACGGTTCACAAGCACCCGTCCATCTTCTAACTGCACCCCGCGGCACTGAGCCAGAAGGGGAAGCATCGGAGACTGGCCAATCGCGGAGATCACCATGCCACACTCCATGTCGAAGTTCGAGTCTTCGATCGCCTTGAGCGATCCATCGGAGGCCATCTCCATGCGCACACATTCGACGGATGTGATTTCGTCAGCGGAAGCATGAATCGCCATCAACTGAGTCAGCCAAAGAAACCTGATACCCTCCTGCAAGGCCTGCCGATATTCAAAGTCAAACGCCGAGATATTTTCCACTGTGCGCCGATACAGGATCGAAACCTCTTCGGCTCCCAGCCGCTTCGCCGCATTGGCAGCATCGATGGCAGTATTCCCCGCGCCAACGACGACCACCTTGCCCTTCACCCGCGTCGTCTTTCCTGTCTTGTAGTCCTCGATAAACTGCAAAGCTTCAACGACACCCGGATGATCGTTCCCTCGAATATCCAGCCGATGCATCGGACCAAGCCCCACGCCCACAAAGATTACGTCGAACTCCTCTTCCAACTTCGCAAGTGAGGTCTCGCCGCCAATCTCTACACCAAGTCGAAACTCGACACCCAACTCTCGAATTAACTCAATCTCGCGGAGACTGTCCGCGAGTGGCAGTTTGTACTCGGCCACTCCATACGTGTTCAGCCCACCCGGTAAGGAATGCTTGTCAAACACCGTCACATGAAAGCCCCGCTGCTTCAACTCCGCCGCCGCAGCCAGCGAAGCAGGTCCCGCGCCGATGCAGGCGATCTTCTCAGGTCGAACCTCATTTGATCGTCGCGGCAGTCGTCCGCCCTGTGCATGAAAGTGGTCCATGGCAAATCGTTGCAGCCGCCCGATCCGGATTGGCTGTTCATTATAGCCATGCATCACACAGGCGCCCTCGCAGAGCACCTCTACCGGGCACACACGCGCGCAACTTGCCCCAAGCACATTCGCATCCAGAATCCCCAGTGCCGCACCGTGCAGGTTCCCGCTCGCAATCTTCTTGATGAACCGCGGCACATCGATGTGCGTGGGACACGCATCTGTACAAGGCGCGTCAAAACAATTGAGACAACGATTCGATTCAATCACCGCTGCCTGTGCTTCGAATGGCGGATGCAGGTCCGCGAACATCTCTGCAATCCCGGGATCCCGCTGGAGTGCCTCTTGCATCGCTACTTACCTCTTGGTGTACGAGAAAATTTGTCGGTGAGATAAAGCGTGGCAAGGAGCTACGGCTTCACCAGGTCGCCATACATCTCCGGCCTGCGATCGCGATAAAACTGCCAGGTCTTGCGTACCTCGGCGATCTGATCCAGATCGAGGTCGGTCGTCAGTACCTCATCCTTGTCGCGAGAAGCCTCGGCAACGATCTGTCCGCGAGGATCACAGAAATAGCTCTGCCCAAAGAACTCGCCGATGTTCCATGGAGATTCTGTTCCGACTCGATTGATTGCGCCGACAAAGTATCCATTGGCCGCGGCGTGTGCCGGCTGTTCGAGCTTCCACAGATACTCGCTCAGCCCTGCGACCGTCGCTGAAGGATTAAATACGATCTCAGCGCCATTCAGTCCCAGCGCACGCGCGCCCTCCGGAAAATGACGGTCGTAGCAGAGATACACTCCGATCTTGCAGAACCCCAGATCAAAGACGGGAAACCCGAGATTGCCCGGCCGGAAATAGAATTTCTCCCAGAAGCCCGGAGCCACGTGCGGCAGATGGGATTTTCGATACTTCCCGAGGTACTTGCCTTCCTTGTCGATCACTGCGGCGGCGTTGTAGTAAACCCCCGTACCTTCCATCTCGTAGATCGGCACGACAAGAGCGACGTGCAACTCCTTCGCCAACTCCTGCATAAGCTTTGTTGTCGGCCCGTCGGGCATGGGCTCGGCCAGGTCATACCATCGAGTTGATTGCTCCGCGCAAAAGTATGGGCCGTAGAAGAGTTCCTGCAGGCAGACAATCTGCGTCCCCGCCGCTGCCGCCTGTCGAATCAGAGAGAGATGTTTATCGATTGCGGCCTGTTTGATCTCGGCCAATGACTTTCCTGCGTGGTTGATACTCGTAGCCTGAATCAGGGAACAGCGAACCATGCGCGACATCTGGTAGATCCTTCCGGGATTCCGCCTCATGCGAGAGTGCAGATCCTTGGCAAAATTACATTGCCTGCTGCCTTAGAGATATGTCAGATCAGTCCATTGAACTCATCTGCGTTCCGATCTCGTGTTTGTACTTCGTCGCCGGAAAGTGGCATACGAAATACCTGGAACGTCCTGATTTTACGCCATCTTAATAAGGTTGGTCTTGACGCTCGCAAAATCGGGGCCGACCCTCAAGGGCTGGCCCCGATTTTGCAGAGAACGGAACAACCTCATTGAGTCCGCTAAAACTGGCCCCAAAGAAGCTGATTGTAGATTTCGTGATGAAACTGTATCTCAGATTGCTTTACAACCGTCCCCAGCAGCCGGGGACAGCGGTCTGCCGAAGCCTGCTTCAGGTCAGCATAGCGGGCCTTCACATCCGCGCCCAGCAGCGCCGTTGTCCACCTGGACTCGCGGAAGCCTTCGAGAGCGGTATAAATGTTGTCGGGAAGGTACCGCTCTGCCTGGCGCAGGTTTTTAATCTTCGCGGTTTCTCCATGAAGTCCGCTCTTGAAGATCGAATACAACACCAGGTATGGATTGGCATCTGGTCCCACCGAGCGTACCTCGACACGTGCGCTTTTCTCATTTCCGATGGGAATGCGAATCATGGAGCCTCGGTCCGTTGCCGATGCTTTGATTTGGTTTGGCGCTTCAAAGTGCGGGTCTAGCCGCCGATATGCGTTCACGCTCGCATTCAGCAACAGGCAGATGTCATTGCCGTGCGTCAAAATGCGGTCCACGAACTGCCATGCAAATTTGGACATCTTTTCTTCTCCGTTCGGATCCCAGAAAAGATTCTTTTTGCTCTTCGTGATGGAGACGTTCGTGTGCATGCCACTACCATTGACCCCAACGACCGGCTTCGGCAGAAAGCTCGCGGTCATGCCCATCTGCGTAGCAACCTGTCGACAGATCAGTTTGTATAGCTGAATCTGGTCGGCAGCCGCAACCACCTCGCCGTAGCTGTAGTTGATCTCGAACTGCGAAGGCGCAACTTCGGGATGATCTTTCTCATTCTCAAACCCCATCGCACGCTGCACCTCCGCCGTGGTATCGATAAACGTACGCAACGGATCGCCGGGAAGAGAATGGTAATAGCCTCCCGTATTTACATACTTGAACTCACCCGTCTCATGGAAACAACGCTCTGCATCGACACCCTCAAAGAGGAAGCCCTCAATCTCGTTGGCTGCATTCAGAGTGTAGCCATGTTCCTCATGCAACTGATTCGAGAGTTGCTTCAGCAATCCGCGAATGTCGGCACCGTAAGCAGAGCCGGCCTTGTCGATGACTTCGCCGAAGACGAGCACTTTGCCTGCCCCAAAGACGTCCGATGGAGCCCAATAGAAGGCACTCCAGTCCAAAGCCAGGCGCAGGTCGCTCTCGCGCTGTGCGGTGAAGCCTCGAATCGACGATCCATCGAAGGTTAGGTTGTCCCAGCTTTTCAGTAGAAACTTCTTGTCGTAGTCCAGCATATGGAGACGGCCTTCAAGGTCGCTGAACAGAACGGTTACCGCCTTGATGCCGGGGGTATCCGCCAGGTACCTCAGGCGAGCCTCCTGAATTACGTCTGCCGCAACCCGGTTGCGTCGCTGCTCTTTGGCCTCGAGGTTAAGGTCTTCTAGTTCGGCGTAGGAAAGCTCAATAAAGTTGCGAAGCGTACTGGACATAAGACTCCTTTTCTATAGACAAATATTGATAACTACATCTAGTTGAGCTTGTTTCTTATCTCTTTGGCCCAAAGAAAGCGACGATGCCCACTTCAACAGTCGATTGCGCATCCACGAGGCGGCTACCTTTTACGAAGTAGGGTTGGTCCGAATTATCGCGGCGATATTCGAGTCGTGCCAGAAGACCCTCGGGCATCTTGTATTCTCCGGTCAACGTAAACTCGTTGATATTTTGTACCGTCCCGGTAGAAAATCCAGACTCATCCTTGAAGTATTCGAAGCGCGGAGTGAACGCGATCTTGCTCGTAGCCTGATAGTGCAAGGCCGCTGCAATACCCTGCCAGTGCGACAGATCGGTCGTCTGGTACTGAGGATTCGTAGCTTCGCTATCGACCACGCCTGCATTCCGATTCTGGCCATAGTCGTAATTGATATAGGCACTAACCTTCGGAGTGGGCGTGAGTAACAATGTCGCATCCAGAAGGTTGCGGTAGCCTTTATTGGTCTTACTATTTTCAGGGCCGACATAGTAATTCGTGCTGAGTGTGAACTTCGGATTGCTGTAGACCCCGGTTAGCCCAATGGTCTTGCCGCTGTTATTGTCGCTGAAGCTATTCCACCCATTGACAAGCTGGACGCCTCCAGTAAAGCTCTTAGTAATCGGCATCGAGGTGCGAAGGCCTACATGGTAGTAGGGAATTGCCAGCGAGAAGAGCAGAGAGCGCGAATAGTTCCAGTTATCCTTGGTCTCAATGACTTCAGCTCCCGCCGATGTTACAAACTCGCCGAAGTCCGCCTCAAATCCCTTACCCTTCGTGGGTTTCAAGCTGACATAGGCCTGTTCCAGGTGTTTGAAGTCAGGCTCGCTGCTGAGAATCTGATTGAAGGCCTTGCCGAAGCCCAGGTCAACCCGGAAGCCCACAGGGTCAGGGTCATGGGACATGGTCAACTTAGCCATGTTCAAGCTGAAGGCATTGGCGTCGTAATCGAAGTTCCGAAGCTGATTCCCGTTGGAACTATCGGGTGGATGATTGGCATTGAAGTTGTAATAGCCGTCGACAAGGCCACTGAAGTCAATTCCTCCAACACTCCAGATGGACGACGATGTGGCCGGGGATGTTGTTGCAGGCGCGGAACTGGACGACTGCGTTGGTGGCGACGTATCTTGTGCCTGCACATGCTGCGCCGTCAACAATATCCCTATACAGCATGCCAGCATCGTAATCCTTGCAGATGCGATCTTTATCATCGATTGAGCCATCGTCGGTATCCTTTCCATACTTAAATTGCTGTGACCGTGAAACGCAGATAGCAGGAAGTTCATGGAGAAGCAGAAGAGAGACTATAGGCATTACCGTCAGAGATTCACGGATGTTTCTAAATCCCGTCGACAATAGCGGCGAACAGGCTGATAAGTGTGTAAGTTGGGTATAGCACTTGAGCTACGGCATTCTTTGGGGATCAAAGTATTCGATGCGATGCATCACAAAAATTTATGGCTGTTGACTTTAAGGCGCGGCTATCTATACCTCATTGCAAGAGGTTGACACTGCGGGGATGTCTGATTGTTCAATCAGGATGGCCGCAAAGATAAGCCCAACTGGAATCAGGAGTTTTCGCAGGCAGTTTGACTGGATTAGAGTGATGGAGCTTGTTATTCGGGCAGACCGGCCGAACCTGGACCACCAACGTCCCGGACCGCAATCTCCAGAAACGCTTTTGTTGCCCGCGTCATCGATTTCTCCTTGAGATAGACGATGCCCAGATCACGCGTCAGTGTCAGCGACTCGACCTTCACAATCTCCAGCGTGCCTCGTTTGACCTCATCGGCGATATTGGCGCTTGGCAAAAAGCCAATTCCAAGTCCGGCGACGATGAAACGCTTCATGAGTTCGCCGCTCTCAACCTCCATCACTCCCTTGGGTTGAGCGTCCTTCATCCTAAAGATATTCAGGATCAGGTCGCGCTGCCGCCCTTGTTTCGGCAGTAAAAATGGGTGCTTCACAATGTCTCTTACCTCTGCACTCTTTATGGAATGCAACGGATGTTCCTTGGGAGCGGCAAGCACGAGTTCATCACGATGGATCGTCTCGACTGTGAATCGTGGGTCTTTCACAGGCAGAGAGACAATCCCGAAGTCAACCTCGCGATTCAGCAGCGCCTCGATCGTGCGCGCCCTCTCTGCCCGAACAATCTTCAGCGCAACGCGCGGATAGTATTTCTTGAACTCCACAAAGACATCCGGCAGAACATACAGGCTCGTCGACTCCTGCGCGCTGATGCCGACCTCGCCCCGCGGAGATCGAAGCTGTTCGGCCACCATCATCATCATGTGCCGCTGGCAATCGAGAGCATGTTCGGCAAACGGCTCAAAGACTCGTCCAGCTGCGGTAAAGGTCACCTTGCCACCCTTCCGGTCGAACAGCGTCTCCCCAATCTCGCGTTCCAGCGAGCGTATCTGCGCCGAGACAGCCGGTTGCGTAATGCGCAGCTTCTCCGCCGCTTTCGAGAAACTCTTCTGCCGCTGCACCTCGATGAACGTCTTCAGTTGTTCAAAGTCCATGCTGAAGCCTCCTTATCAATTCACCGTCACCAGCGCAATCTTCGCCAAATTCCGCACCCATCGCATCGGCTTCTTGTCTCCGCTGGCCACCAGTTTGATCTCCCCATCGTCTCCAAGATCCTTTCCGTTTACGGTGGTCGCCACAATCACATCGCCGTTATGGACCGCCCCTTGAATCTCTGCCCCGGAATAGACCACGAAATAATGGTCTGTTCCTTCTACTCTCAAGTAGCTGTGTAAGATTCGCTTCTGACCCTGCTTGTCGAAGGCTGCTCCATACTTCGCCAGCAGATCGCTCAGAGCTACACCGCTATAGGTCTCGTCCGTATTTGTGTGCGCGTTGTGGACGATCACCGTCTTCTGCGGCAGAGCGCGCAGCTCCGCCACCGATAGCGTCGTCGCCCGTCCCTCTACGTCAAGCGTCAGGCTCGTCGACAGGGTAGCCTTGGCATGAGCATGCTCGGGCATGGTCTGTCCCTGCGCCGAGCCACCGCTCAACATGACGCCAATAGCCGCGATCATCGCGTAGTTGACCCATCGAATCGCTTTCATTCCCACATCCTACCCTGCCGGATGCCCGGCTTCATCTGTTTTTCCTGCACAAGTTATACTTAATCCATGTCCAAAGTCCGCGCCGCCGCAGCTATCGCTAAGGGAATGAGCGTCACCCTCAAGGAGATCTTCCAGCCGACCGAAGTCGAGAACTATCCCGACGGCAAAGGTCCCATGCGCGGGGCCATCTTTCAGGAGCGTTTTCGCGGAAAGCACCAACTCCAGCGCGACGAGAACGGCCTTGAAAAATGTGTTGCCTGTTTCCTCTGCGCTGCCGCCTGCCCATCGAACTGCATCTACATCGAAGCCGCCGACAACACTGACGAGAATCGCATCTCTTCCGCCGAGCGTTACGCCAAGGTCTACAACATCGACTACAACCGTTGCATCTTCTGCGGCTACTGCGTCGAGGCCTGCCCGACCGACGCCATCACCCATGGACACGGCTTCGAACTTGCCAGCCTCAACGCCACCAGCCTCGTGATGCGCAAAGAAGATCTTCTCGTCCCCGCCCACAAACTTCCGGATGCTGTTCAGTCCGAGAAGGATGAAGCCGAAGCGCTCGCCTAGTATCTGGTTCCGAAGGCCTTTTCCCTTCTCCAAGCTTTAGCGCGAGGAGATGTGTGCTCTTTGTTTGTCGGCAATTTTTGCGCTTACTAACGGAAGCAGCAGTCTGAAAATGAGGGAATAAAGTGCTCCTCCGGAAGATGTTGAGATCCAGGACGGGGCAACTCTTTCCAGAGGAAAGAGATCACAATAATCCCGTTTAGAAGGCTGAATCGGTGAAGGGATCGGATAAGCATGGAACCATCTATCAATAAGCGCACCATCCTGCACGTCTGCCGCCGCGAGATGCTGCGTCCCTTGCGCGACCAGATCCTCCGCATCTCAGGCTTTGATGTCGATTCCACTCTCAGCCATACCGAAGGGTTGTCTATGTTCTGGGCCAAACCATACGATCTCGTTCTGGTCGATGTTGAAGGCGAGTCGGGAATCAGTGACGCGGAACATCTTTGCTCCGAGATCAGGACCGCCCAACCTGGACAGTGCGTTGCTTTTGTCTGCAACTGGCGAGTAGCCATTCTGACTGACTGCCCCGACGAGATCGTCCGTACCGAGTTCGACCCTGCCGCCTTTGCCGATGGAGTCCGCGACATCGTCGCAAAAAACTAGCGACGCGAAATCACCTTGGTTGCCGCGCAAAAGATGCACCCGCAGCCTGTCCGGGTGCATCTATTCAACAGCAAACGTACTTGCGGCGGCATCCGCATTGTGCTAAAAATTAAACATTCCAGTTTGCTCTCGGGCAAATTTGAATTTCATGAAGAGTGGTTGAGGGACGAGCCCTGTGACGCCACGACAACCGGCCTGAGCAATTCGGGCGACCGGTGTCAACTCTCTCCTGGTAACCGGGGAACATGAGATTCGGGGCGCACTTCTAAAATCTGCACCCCGCGATTTTCAGACTAACCTGCGCTGCACGTGGCCGAGCCCGTGGAGCAATCCGCGAGAGCAAGTCACAGTTTCAAAGACCCTCCTCCTCTCGGAGAGAGTGTAATGACTTATTCCTGTTCGGCGTATGAGCTGAAATGCAATGAGTGTGGAAAGCGGTTTGGCAACCAGCCGTTGTCTGCATGTCCCGATTGTCTGGCTCCCCTTGAGGTGGTCTACAATCTGGAAGCTGCGCGCGGCATCTTTACCCGCGAAGCCATCGCAGCAGGGCCACCCAGCATCTGGCGCTACGCCGCGCTTCTCCCCATCCCCGAAGGCCATCAGCCCGACCTTCCTGTCGGGTTCACTCCTCTGATCAAAGCCAATAATCTCGGCAAACGCATCGGCGCCACCAATCTTTATGTCAAGAACGACGCCGTCTGCTTCCCGACTCTCAGCTTCAAGGATCGCGTCGTCTCCGTCGCCCTGGCAAACGCCCAGCGCTTCGGCTTCGACACAGTCGGCTGCTCTTCGACCGGCAATCTCGCAAACTCCGTGGCCGCACAGGCCGCCCGCCTTGGCATCAAGGCCTGCATCCTCGTCCCGGCTGAACTCGAGGCCGCCAAGATCCTCAACACCCAGGTCTATGGCGCTCGCCTGGTGCGCATTGACGGCAACTATGACCACGTCAACCGTCTTTGCAGCCAGATCGCCGAAGAGTATAACTGGGGATTCGTCAACGTCAACCTCCGCCCCTACTATGCGGAAGGCTCCAAGACCGTAGGCTACGAGATCGCCGAGAAGCTAGGCTGGCGACTGCCTGATAACGTCGTTGTTCCCATGGCAGGCGGTTCATTGATCCGCAAGATCCGCAAAGCCTTCCATGAACTCATCTACCTCGGCCTTGTCGAAGAGAAGCCGGTCCGTTTCTTCGGCGCACAGGCCACGGGTTGCTCTCCCATCTCTCAAGCGGTCAAGCTTGGCAATGACTTTATCGAGCCGCAGCGGCCCAACACCATCGCCCGCTCGCTGGCTATCGGCAACCCGGCTGACGGTCCCGCTGCATCGCAGATGATCCGCGCCACAGGCGGCTGGGCCGAGGATGTCTCCGATGTAGAACTCGTCTCTGGCATCCAGGAACTCGCCGAATCGGAGGGCATCTTCACCGAGACTGCGGGCGGCGTCACCACTGCTGTCACGGCTCGGCTCTACGCCAGCGGCCGCATCTCTCCCGACGAACTCACCGTTGCCTGCATCACTGGCAACGGCCTTAAAACAACTGACGCACTGGCCGGACACTACCGGGAAGAGCGTGCCGTTCGCCCACGCCTGGCTGACTTCGATGCCTACCTGCGCGAGCTTGACGGCGTCGCCGAACCGGAACTGGCAGTTGCAGGAGGCAATCATGGCAATTAAAGTAACCCTTCCCGCCGCCTTCACCCGCCACACCGATGGCCGCAAGCAATTTGACTCCGCCGCCCAGAATCTCCCCGGCCTGATAGCCGATATAGATCAGACGTTTCCCGCTCTCGGCACTCAGATTAAGGGCGATGACGGCAAGCTTCGGCGTTTTATCAACATCTACGTCAATGACGAAGACATTCGTTTCCTCGGCGGCGAAACCTACGCCTTCCAGGACGGCGACGAAGTGATGCTTATCCCCTCCATCGCCGGCGGCACAATCTAAAACTGTTCGGAACATCTAAAAAGATACAGGTAAAAAGATAAAGGCGACCAGAGATCTCTGGTCGCCTTCTTGTTGGCCAAAATAAGAGGGTGTATATTGCTTTGTTCCAATACAACGGATAAGACCTGTCGCATCTCTTGGTAGTATCCGGAAATTTTCTGAGGAACCTGGGAAGATTATGAGGTTGAGGTTGCTTGCTCTGGTCTCCATGACGCCAGAGCAAGCGGATTGGCGATGGCACGACTTCTGCCAACCGGTTTATTTGAGATCCCCAGATTGAGGCCGATCAAGGGATAGCAGTAAGGACATACGTTTGGCCTGCCTTGGTGTCGAAGCTGATATCAGCGTTGTCCTCACGCTTAAACGTGACGCGATTGCCGCTCGCAGTGCGAACCGTAGCGCCTGCAATTGCGGGATAGCGAACAGTGAGTGGACCGCCAGCCCGGGAAAGAATTTCAAAACGATCCGCATGTCCATGCGACCACTTTGCCGAGACCTCGAAGGCGCCGCGAGCGAGCAGGCCGCGATAGCTTCCTGTTGGCCACTCCTTCGGCAGGGCAGCCAGAGGCGCGACCACTTCCTCGTGGCTTTGCAGTAGCATTTCTCCAACGCCGGCAGTCACACCGAAATTGCCGTCGACCTGGAAGAGCTTCGTTGTGGTGGAATCCCGGTGGTTGTTCCACAGGTTGTACATCGCGTGATGCGACTGCCAGGTGCGATAGCAGGCATAGGCTTGGTTGCCGTCTCCAGTACGCGCCCATGTGGCCAACCGCTGAGCCACAGCCCATCCTGGCAGGCCGGCGGTAAGTCCGCGGCCTTCCAGGGAAACCTTCGCCGCTGCCAACCAGGCTGGCGTCGTCGAATTAATCAACTGGCCAGGATAGAGTCCAAGGAGCTGAGACATATGCCGGTGGTGAGGATCCCCTATCGATCCATAGGTAGTTTCCTCGCGATATTCCTTGATCTGTCCTGAATCGCCGATCAGAATTGGGTCGAGCCTGGGCAGCTGTGCCTCGAGAACGGGAATCAATGGGTCGTGAATGCCGAGGATCTGAGCCGCCTTGATGGTGTCGCGATAGTTTTCATAGATCATCTGTTGGTCAAACGTCGTGCCTACCGTCTGCAAACTGCTGGCGTTTTCAGGTGACGACGAAGGTTTGGCGAGCAGCTTGCCGTCAATATCCTGCACGAACCGCGATAAGAAGTTCGCCTGTCCGCGCATGGCCGGGTAGACGACTTCGCGAAGTAGTTTTTTGTCTCGCGTGAAATCGTAGTCGTCCCAGAACAGCATCGTGGTCCATGGACCGGTGCCGAACCCGGAATGACTGGATTTACCGCGACGCTCGAACGGGCGCATGGAATTGCCTAGCGCCCAGCCATTGTTCCCGTCGACAGCTAAGCCGGAAGGGTGATATTGGGTGAGGTACTTCTTCGCCAGGGCTTGGTGAGCAGGAAGATAGGCTCGATAGAAATCGATATAGGGATCAAACAACTCCGGCAGGTTGGTGTTGAACGCAAGCCAGTAGTTCATCTGCTCGTTCACGTTGTGCCAGTAGCCTGCCGTCCACGGAGGATCCTGATAGACGTTCCATACGCCCTGTAGGTTTGGCGGCAACGCTCCAGATCGGGATGAAGAGATCAGCAGATAGCGACCGAACTGGAAGGCCAACTCGTCCAGGTAGGCGCTTGATTCTCCCGATCGAACGGCATCGATCAGCTTGTCAGTGGTGATCGACGGCATCGGGGTGTCGAGACTGAAATTTACCCTGTCATAGAGTTTTGTGTAGTCAGCCTCATGGCGCGCGAGCAGATCTTTATAACTGTGCGTCGCTGCCGCGGCAATGATGTCGCTGACCTTCTGATGGGGATCAGGAAAACCCTTGAGCTTGTCTAACCGATCGGTAGCCGAGAACACCTGGGGATTGCCGATGGGATAATTGGTGCCGACTGCAATCAGAATGACTGCACTGGTAGCACCTCGCACGCTAATGGAGCCACCGCCAGAATTCGTCGCTGTTAGTGTTCCACCCTGAGGGATTACCTTGAACTGTCCCTCGAACTTAATTCCGTAATAGTCCATCGTTCCCGCCAGGGTGATGGTATTGCCGTCAGCCTTGACTGTGCCGTGCTTGCCGCGGTTGTCGCCTTTGGCATGACGGAAATCGGCAAGATAGGGAATTGTGGGATGGAGTGTGAACTCCAGAGCGCCGTCCTTCGAGGCGCGCAGGTGAATCACGAATACCTTATCTGGGTAGCTGGCGAAATATTCCCTCTGATAGCTCACGCCCGCATTGTCGTAGGAAACATGGGCGGTCGCGGTATTCAATACCAAGTCCCGCGAATACTTGCTGGGTGCCGTGTGTGGAAACTCCAGAAAGACTTCGGCAAAGTTATTCAAGCCGCCGATCTTGTCCGTTGGAGCGTCTACAAGGCTGTTTTCGGTAATCTGCAGACGGTCCTGCTGTACACCGCCAAATAGATTCACACCCATATAGCCGTTGCCCAGCGGCAGCGACTGACTGACCCATCCATCATTGTTATTGGCAGCGGGACTGTTATACCAGAGGCGTAATGGAGCTTCCGAACGGTCCGTAGTCGCGGTTACAGAGCGGCTCACGCGAACAACCTGCGAGAGGCCGGCGGGCATTGGAAGCAGGGTAACAACAGCTAAAACGATCAGCCGCATGGAAAGTGATGCCTCTTCGGAACATTCGGAAAAATCGCTTGGCAAGCTAACTCCTTTATGGCGTATCTTGATTTTCCGTTCGTTCATGTAATTTTATTTGCGAATTATAAATTTTGTGAACGAATGGAATCTAATGGGGTCTTGTCAAATACGGTGCGGAGTTGAGCAGCGCTGCTCTAAATTCGGAGCCAGGATGGAAATCTATGGAAACAGGGTCAACGGAATACTGCGTTCGGCTCTCGCCTGTAGGATGTACGCAGGGAATGGCATTTTCTCCCTTCTGGAGGGGTGGAACCCAACAAGTCCACCCACCAAAGAACAAGCCCCCCGACAATGATCGGAGGGCTTTCTTTATGACACCGGTGTCAGATGTTCCCTGATGAAGCGGATTCAGTTCTGCTCCGCGTATGCGAACCGCGCGGTCTATCCGCGTTCGCTTGGATGACCGCCCAGGCTTCACAAACGCTTGGAGCAGACCGCCATATATATCGTGATCGAGGGAATGGCAGGAACGACGAGTGTCGTGCTCATGGTCGAAATGCCTAGCACACGATTAGCACAACCATCGCCCTCTATTTCTCCGCCCTTTTACTTTCAACAGCTTAGAATTTGGAGGCGCGGGTCGGGATCGAACCGACGCATAAAGGTTTTGCAGTTTTTGCAGTTACATCTAACCAGTTGATAAAACTGGGCTTTTTCGTCGAATGCAGTGCCTGCAGAGGGGTGCTTTTAGTATGGTTTTGTACCTTATTGGCTGCCAATTGGATGCCATAAGTTTTTCGCTTCGATCAAGGTTGAGGTCGGTGCCGAATTTCGGTGCGCGAAATGATGCGTCTCAGAGGTCGGTCAGGAAGGGAACTGGCCCCGCCATAGTATCCCTAGACCGAGAGCGTTCGCCTTAACTCCGTGGTTTTTTCGATCAGCCTGCTCAGCTGCCGCATGACGGTGAAATAAGAGGGAAATCCTCTTATTGGACTTTCTTGGACCTCGGGCAATATTCATAAAATTCGTAAATCATTGAAAAGATTTGGTGAACCTGATTGGAATTTAATGATGCTGTCTTCTATGCCATAACGGAAGCCAACTGCAACTCATTGAAACCAGATGGTACAGACCACACTCTACACCACTGATTACACGGGAAAATCACCTTCTTGGACCTTTTCTGGACCTCTAATCGACACCAAATTAAAGGGGAGGCATATCTTATCGGTCCACTCCAAGAAAAAATCCGTTCTGTGCTTAACTGAAGCGATGTAGCTGGTGGTCGGAGACCGGATCGAACCGCGATGCAGGTCTTTTCAAAGGCTGCCGGACAATTCAGCTCAGTGGCGCGAGATCAGCGAATGTCTTTTGAAAGAGCTATGTCTATCGATGAAAGATCCACAGAGTCGGAGAGCTAACGATTTTAGAATCAATATACATTACCTCCGACAATGTAAATTGTCGTTGGGAATCTTTGTTGCTAGCCTGAATTCATCAATTTTGCAGCAACTGGTACAAAAAGATCGGGCAGACCATCCGGCTGCATTGCTATTTTGTGATCGAGCTAAAAAACGGGGCCTTTAAGCCAGAATACGCGGGAAAATTGAGTTTTTACCTCTCAGCGGTGGATGCGACGATGAGGACGCCGGTCGATGGTCCAAGCATCGGAGTCCTGATTTGCGAAAGCCGCAGTGGTCCTACCGTGGAATACACGTTGCAGAACCTCAATCGCCCGATCGGCGTTTCGACCTACCGAGCCACCCGCGAACTTCCCGAACCACTTCAATCTGAGGTTCCATCCATCGAAGACCTGCAAGAGGTGGTCGAAAAGTTACGCAAGGAACTGAACGAGACCCGCCAGGCGCAAGAAATGGATGTGGAGGAGCCATGATAAGACACTGGTCTTTATCCAAAGGCGAATCGCTACCTGTAAGCGAATCGCCTACAGGGTCATGAGTACCGCACTGGCTCTGCGCGAGCAACCGGCAGGGAACTGGGCCGTATCCTGTAGCTCCAGGGTCAACTCATTCCCATCCTCATCATCATGAGCCTCTAACGCACATTCACGAGCATTACCCTGACGCTCACTATCAGCATGAGCACAGCAATATGACTGACCCGGCGCGTCTAAGCTAAACTAAGGCGTGGCATTCTGGGCCAAAAGCGTTTCGCTTCACGACGATGCTTTCTGAATATTCCTCTGGCCAAGACAGGAGGCATCGCCGCCCTGATATTGCGGGGAATGCCTTTAGCATTTCGGCCGGCGTCGGCTTCATCGCGCTGTTCTGCATCGCGGTGCTCAACGGCATCGTCTTGCTGACGTACGTCCGAGAACTCCGGCATGGGGGCCTGTCCATCGCGAATGCTGGGGAGCAAGGGGCTGAAACACGGCTCAGACCCGTACTGATGACGGCGCTGGTTGCGAGCCTCGGATTCATCCCAATGGCAATCTCACACGGCGCTGGAGCAGAGGGAACGTCCGGATTTCAAGCGCACGGACCCAGC
Organism: Acidobacteriales bacterium 59-55; assembly: GCA_001897435.1. Lineage (GTDB taxonomy): Bacteria > Acidobacteriota > Terriglobia > Terriglobales > Acidobacteriaceae > Edaphobacter. The sequence continues at coordinate 528,796 of MKSV01000004.1, forward strand.
CCTAAGTGCGGGGGAAGTCATTCGATAGTGGGAAAGCCGTCATCTGTTCTTTAACCTTGTCGTCGGATGTACAGGCCTGCTCACCTGCTGTCTATTGATCGTTTGTGCGTTTATGGCTGATTCACAGCCTTGGCTCGAGGGCCAATCCGGGACGCGCACTTTGGTCAGTTACCAAAGATGCGGCCCGATTACTACCAGTTTGCCGTAATCTTGGCCCGTGCGGTTCCTGCCTATCCTGCTCATGTTGGCCGTTTATCCGTCGTCCTACCTATCGACTGATGTTTGCTGGATCACATGCCCGCACCGCTACCGCACGCGGGTAAGCTCTAAAACGACTGCATATGGGCATCCTGAAGTGAGGCAACCGGGAGTAGCAGTCTCGAACCTCTTGTTACTGGGTCTCAACCTACAAGGATATTTATGAAGATCTGTTTTAGCATGTTGTCCCTCGCGCTCCTTGCCCTGTCCGCCGGTGCCGTCGCCAAGGCCGACACGGTCAACACCGTCACCACGTACAGCTACACCGGAAAGCCGTTCACCATTGCGGAAGGCCCGTACACGACCAGCGACTATGTCACGGGCTCCTTCTTCGCTCCGACGCTCGCCCCGAACCTCAACCACGCCCTGCTGGACGTGTATTCCTTCAGCTTCAATGACGGCGTGCAGACGCTCACCGGAGCGTACGAGATCCTCGGCAGTGTTTCCACGGACTCCAACGGCGCACTCACCAGCTGGGACCTGTTCCCCGGCATGAACACCAATGCAGGCTTCTGCTCGATCGAGGAAGGTGCGGACAGAGACTTTCCCGGTACGCAGTGCGAAAACACTGGGTACTACAAGGACGGGTTCGCAGAGAACGGCTTCAGCTTCGGCCCCGCGGATCCGAACGGCACCTGGACCTACCAGACCTCTGTGACCCCGGAGCCGTCGTCCATTGTTCTGTTTGGAACCGGACTGGCCGGCATTGTCGAGTACCGCCGCCGCCGCCGCGCTGACCTGCCCCCGGGAATCTCTACCAAGTAGACCTGGAGTTCTCTCGTAGATTGAACAGGAGTGGCCTGCCCGGTCTTTTGTACCAAGTGAAGAGTTAGTGTAACGCTAACGTTGTTGATGGTAGCCGCCGTCGGGGGTGTGGGACGTGGGAAGCGCTAAGCGCTTTCCACGTCTCCATACCCCGTGCTATTGGAGGCCAGCCAAGCCTCAGGCGCCGGCGGTCTGTAGCCCAGAGAAGAGTGTGGTCGGACAGTGTGGCTCTGTTGCAAACTCTTTGAGGACGCGTGAGAATGGGCTGACCCGAGCGGAGCCGACCATGTCAGAGTTCAAGTGGCGTCAATTCGAAGGCGAGACTATCCTTTGGGCGGTGCGCTGGTAATTTCGATCGCAAGCAGCTTCGAGTTATAAACGGTTAGAACGTTTTCGATGAGGGATCCGTCCCGACAGATCTTTGCTTATGATCGGATCCTTGAAAGCCCACCGCATCATCTCGATCTGTCGCTGGCTATCTTCGTTCAAGTGAATCACTGGCTGCATGGATTGCGGACTGAAATCGTCGCCGGGTTCAATGAAAGTCTCATCCAGTCCCACTGCCACGGCGAACGCCTCTGCGATTCGCTGTTTGTCAGAGCGTCGTTTGTATCTTCCACACATGGTTGAGTTTCCCTCACGACTTTGCGCGGGTCTTTGTCATCGCGCATGGCTACAAACTTCGTGTGCCGAAGATGATCCGCGCCTGTCCATTCCAAAAGTCGAACTGCGCCACCGCCTCGGGACGAAGCCAAACGCAGTCATTCATCTTCTCCGCCGTGAGTCCCTGTCCCCAACGGCCAGCTTGTTTCTCCGGCAGATTTACGAAGGGACACTTAGCAGTCTTCAGTCCTTTGATCTGTTCGAAGACAACGCGGCGGGTTGCAGGAACGAAGCCGGCACGAACACGGGCGGCATACTGAAGGCCTTTTCCTTGATAAAAGCCGATGACGAGAGAGTCGAAGCCCTGCGTGCCAGGAATGTAGCCGCCGATAACGAACTCCTGACCGAGATTGATGCGGTGCTTCGACCACGCCCCGGTCCGTTGGCCGGGCTGATATACGCTATCAGACTTTTTGGCGATAATGCCCTCAAGCCCGTGTGATCGGACAAACTGCAGCATCTCCGTTGCCGTCTGGTTGGATACTTCCGATAGAGCAACGTGCTCGGCTGGTTTGATCACAGTGCGCAAGATCTCTCTGCGCGCCGATAAAGGAAGCATTGTGAGATCTCGGTTCTTGTGTACCAGGATGTCGAAGGCATAGTAGGTGATCTTCTCTTCCGCTGAGCGAAAGTTTTGCAGCATGTTGAAGTCGGGGCGACTATCGGAACTCAGGGCAACGAGCTCTCCATCGATGACCGTTCCATTGGCGAGACCTTTCAGGGTCGTGGCGATGTAAGGGAACTTTTTGTTCATAATGTTCCTGTGTCGCGAGTACAGCGTCATCTCTTTTTGTGTCTGAACCACTTCAAGCCTGTATCCGTCAAGCTTCAACTCATACGTCCACTCGGGGCCCTCGGGCACCTCCGAGACAGGCAGGCACTCCATTGATTCGATGAAGGTAGCGGTTCGTTCGGAAGTGCCTTCCTGGCCATCCTGGACTCCTGAGGTAAGTACAACCTTGGTTGGAACATATCTGTCTTAAGTTCAGATGCTTCAATTCAAAGGGCATCTGAAGGAGAATAAATGGCCGACGACAAGAGCAATCGCGGTCCGGCAGACCGGGCCAGGATCAACATCCACGAAGCATATGAAGTCGAGTATTGGAGCAAAGAACTAGGGGTCGACCCAGAACGTTTGCGTGAACTGGTCGGCAAGCATGGGGTGATGGCTGCCGACATTCGCAAAGACCCTGGGTAAGTAAAAGCAGGCGGGTTTTAGTTAGCCGCCCAAACTCTTTTCCTCTTTCTTCTCGTTCTGTATCAGATGCTTAGCGAAGAATGCACAACTCTTAAGGGGAAGAAACCTCGGGCAGCTGGAGTCGCCGGTCAGGACTATCTGCGCCCAGCAGCAGTAAGGGCAGGTGTCATACCCAAGGACTATCAGGGCCGCTTCGGCTGGCATAATCTTCGGCACTCCCTGGCAACGTTCTTCGCCGCCAACGAGGTCAATCTGCCAGTGATTCAAAGCATCCTAAGACACGCCAAGCCATCGACGACTGCGATATATACCCATCGAGTTAATGCGGCTCATATGGCGGCACAAGAGAAGTTTCTTAACGCGATCAATGTGACAGCGAGCACTGTTGGGCTGAACCTTGGGTTAGACAAGGGAGAAATAGGCGGCTGGAGGACCGCTAAATTGTTGAAATAATTGGTGGACCCTGATCGGGATCGAACCGATGACCTCTTCCATGCCATTTTGGTTGCGGTCTCAACTGATTGAAATTGCTCGACATCAACCGCGATATAATACAGCAGGATATATATATTTTTCCCGCTATTGGACCTTTAATGGACCCTGCGAAGCACGCTCTTGGATAAGCGAATCCGCGGTTAACACTTGGTGAACAACCGCTGGCCAGAAGCGGTCTGAAGCAATATCCGGCCCGCAGTCGACGTTTCTCGTGGGTATTAGGATCTCAGTTTGAGACTCGTTCTATGGAGAGCACCGGGGACCGAGAACCTCTTTCTGGTCTTGCGCTGGACTTCATAGAGATAGGCCATCGGGTGACGATTGAGGGTGTCCTGCCGAGACTTCAGATATCGATTTTTCACGCCAAGCAGCCTGCCAATTGTGCTGATACCACTACCCAGTACTGTGAAGAGCGGGCTCAACAGATGATGCGCTCGCAACCACAGGAACAATGATTCGCCGACTACGGTGAACGATCGCCAGTGGGAGCAGATAGTCGAGATCAATTCAACTTCTGGTATATTTCGTACGGAAACGAGGGCGCGTAGCCTCGGTTGCCACATTGATATCACGCTTCACGTCACGTTTTCTGTACCACTTCAATCTTCTGCTTGGGAGTTCCATGAGCATTAGCGACTTTCTGCCTATTTCTGTCTTGTCTTCACTCAAGCGACCCCTTAAGCTGATTTTCTTGACTATTGGCATTGTCCAGTTCTGTTCCGCACAGACGCCTACGCTGCTCAATCTGCCAACCTCGATAAATAGCAACACGACCGCTCCCTATTTGACTGCACAGCAGAATGCCCATGAACAACTTGGCCTGGCTACCGGGTCCATCCACCTTTTTATTCCCGCGGTGTCCTTGCCGCAGCGAGGGGGCCGTTCGCTCGATCTCGGCTTTGTGTACAGTAACAACACCAGCAGCCTCAAGGAGACGGCCGCCGCTTTTACGTCTTTTTATCCCGATGAAAGCGGAACCAACGTTTCCCTGGTTCCGACGCAACTCGTCATTTCCGCAGTCGAGGGTTCGTCTCCCCCTTGGGGCCCTGTACATCCAAACCTTCCGACCCTGAATGCCGACCTCACTTTTGCGGGTTCCTCCTACCCTCATTCGGTTGGAGATGTCAGTGGTAATCCACAGAATGTGGTGGGGCCTATCTACTGCGTGCAGAACTGGAGCTTCACCGGACAGGATGGGAATGTGCATCCTTTTCACGGACGCCGGGACTGTACGCGCTCAGATGCGATTCAAGGGGAAACCGCTGGTATTGTGCTGACGGGGCAGGCAACCGACAGCTATGACGGTTCCGGTTATATGCTCGACGCCACCAATGCGGCAGACATCAAAGTCATTGGCCCAGACGGCGTGGTCTATCACTTTAACGGATACACTTCTCCTCCCCAGGCCACATCCTTTGATGATGACTTGGACCGGACTTCTCTCTTCTTCTACGCAAGAGTGGCCAGTTCCATTGTCGACACAAACGGAAATACTATTTCCATTAGCACCCAAAATGGGGCATATACCGTCCAGGACACGGTGGGTCGCACGATAAATGTGACGCCGCAATCGATTACCTATACGGCCATGAACGGCTCGTCCAGTCAAAGCGTCACAGCTTTGGAGGCATTGGGATCTGGCAGCTCAGAAACGGTCCCGTGGCCCATTCAATACGCCGCTGGCAAACCATGCTCGTATAATCCACCAGCAAGCTATCCGGCTCCGCCGCCTGCCACCGTGTATTACGAGGGCCCTGGATATTCATCGAGTTCCGGCCCCGACCCCAACACCTATCCTGCCAGCAGTTCTTTGTCGGTAACATTGCCTAACGGTGAACAATATATTTTAACGTTTGATGTAGCCGGGCAGATCAGTAAAATTCAGTACCCCAGTGGAGGATATACCCGGTACGATCATGAATATAAATCGCTTTCAAATGAAAACTTTGGTGATGTGAGCTGTCAGGTGCCAGGGTCTATCCTGTTAGCAAAACATGAGTGTGATGCCGCAGGTGGGGATTGCACTCAGACGCCTTCAACGCTTCATCTGGGCGACTCCTGTACGCCTGGAACGCCGGTTGGAGGTGAGGCAACGACATGCTATAGCGGTCAATACCTAGTTTATGGGTGGGAGGGTCTTGACGTCGACGATCCTATGGGAAACAGGACCCATTATGACTTTTCCGAGGGTAGGATCACCTCAAACCCCTTCGATGGCGGGGACTATCTGCCACCTTATGAGTTTAGCCGAAAGTATTATTCGGGAACGTCCACCTTGCTGAAGACGGTCACGACCGACTACACAAACACTTCCAGCTGTCCACAATCGACAACCTGGGCAGAACCTTGCACCATCACAACAAGCTACAATGACGCCTCTTCGGCTCCGTCGAGCGCCGTCACGATGCAATACGATGTATCATCGGGCATTTCCAACCCAACGCAAATCCAGGAGACGAACTTCTTGGGGAATGTGGTCCGTACTACGGTGAACACGTGGGAGCATGGGGGGATCTACGCCGACACCGCACCGCCCAGCGGGGCATTGAGCCATATTCTCGACCGTCTGGAGTCAAAGACGATCAGCGATGCCGTCACTGGTCAATCGCACACTTTGGGCTATACCTATGATGGGCACGCCAATCTGCATATAGTCAAAGTAACTGCTTCCGATGCTGCCTCAACCACAACGCAATATGGTTACAACGACTATGGAGATCGTATTCAGGCCATTGACCCGAAAGGGAACCAGACGAACTATGGATACTCGAACCCATTTGAGGATTCGGCTTGCAGTGCGGTGACGGATTCTGCGGGAGTACCGAGCAGCATCACGAATGCATTGGGCCGGACGACGGTGCTCTCTTATTATTCCTGCAGTGGCCAGATGGCAAGCAGCACGGACCCGAATGGTGCAGTGTCTAACTTTACTTACGATACGCTGGGTCGCAGCCTTTCAAGGAGCGTGCAAGGCAGCAACAATGTGCTTGCTGCCCAAGAGTCCTACAGCTACAAAGATACCGCTCCGTTGACCGTGACCCACACTGTTGCGAAATACAGTACGAGTCAGATCACAACCAAGTATGTGCTCGACGGCCTGGGCCGTCTGCATCAAACGCAGCTCATGTTGGACTCGAACGAAGCAGACTATGTGGACAAAACCTATGATGCTCTGGGTCGCGTGGCTTCCGTATCGAATCCTTACCGCAACATCTCGGACCCCACTTACGGCGTTACTCTCTACAACTATGATGCCTTGGCGCGAGTCACGTTACAGACCCAACCAGACGGCAGCAAGCTGCAATGGTGCTATGACGGAGCGGCAAGTACGGGTCAATCCAACTGTCTTCCTAGCAAAAGCTCGAAATCCGGAGTCACTTGGGAAGATTTTTCAGATGAGAGTGGGCGCCATTGGCAGAGAGCCCACGACGCATTGGGGCGACTGGTTGCCGTGATGGAACTCGGTAAGGACGATAGTAGCTTTAGTTTGGAAACAGATTACACCTACAGTGGTCTGGGCAACTTGCTAACGGTCAGTCAGCAAGGAGCTTCCGGAGAGATTCCTCGTGCCCGCAGCTTCACTTACGACTCATTGTCACGCTTAATTACTTCAACCAATGCGGAGAACAAAACGATCTGCTACGGGATCTGGTCGGGAAGCAACTGCGTCTACGGTTATGACCTCAATGGGAATCTCCTTAATAGGACGGATGCACGCGGTATAGTAACTGCGTATTCCTACGATGCTCTTAGCCGACTGATCAGCAAGAGCTTCTCTGGAGAGACGAACCCGGATGGGACGCCTTCGGCTCATCCTACGCTGACGAGCTGCTACTCATATGATGCAGGTTTTGGAGCTGGATCCAACTCGATCGGTCGGTTGACCGGGGAGTGGACGCAAGCGGGCAGTTGTCCTGCAAGTGCACAGGACATCCCTCCTTCTGCAATGAGCTGGAAGAATGGGATTTCTTATGATGCGATGGGACGGCTCACAGACGAGATTCAGTGCCCCGTTGCACCCTGCCTGGCGCCGAGTCCAATGCACTACAGCTACGACCTGGCTGGCAACGTGACTCACCAGGGGAATGGACTCGCGAATTCCCAGTCTCCTCAGATCGGCTGGACAAACAGTTACGACGATGCCAGTCGTTTGAAGCAGATCGTGAGCGATTGGAGTGATCCTGGACATCCCGCTACTCTGTTTAGAGCAGATACCGATATAAACATTAACGGAGTATCCCATGCTCCTTATGGTCCCTTTGGTCTCACGGCAGCACAATACGGCATCAGCGAAACTGATGGAACTGTCGCGCTTGCCGAACAGCGCGACTATGATAACCGCGGGCGCTTGATCACAAAGAATATCTTTGGCTCAAATAGCCCGACAATAATTACGACGGCAACATCTGTGGCAGCAAACCCCACGACCTTCAATACGGCATCCGCAACAACCATTGTGATTAACGTGAACTGTAATTCCGCTTGCGGTCTAGTCGACATTCATGTCGACACAGTCGATCTGGGAAATCAGACCCTAGATACGAATGGAAGCATATCCGTTTCATCTGCGTCCTTTCCTATTAGCGCTCTTTCGATTGGACAACATGCCGTTATCGCGCAATACCTTGGCGACAGCACGCATGCACCATCGTCCGGACAAACCACTTACACAGTGACGTCATCTAGCCAATTTTTGACCCTCTCTATGAGCAACAACGCATTTACTGTTGGCGAGAACTCGAGGATCCAGGTTCATGCCGCCTGCAACTCAGCTTGCGGTTCAGTCACTTTGAGTGTTGATGGCCAGACCTGGCGCGTATGGAATCTGGATTCTGCAGGAAATCTAGTATTGGATAGTTGGTTTTGGGAGGATATAAGTCCAAATTTCAGCAATGTGGGCCAACACGTTCTGGTTGCTCACTTTAGCGGCAATTCGACTTATCCCGCTTCCGATAGCGATGGCTATTCCTACACGATTCAGAGTGTTGGAACCCAGCAGGCTGTTCCCTCGCTCACAATGAGCAGTATTTCATTCACATCGGGTGATAACTCGCATATCAGCATTCATCATCCCTGCAACTCGGCCTGCGGCCAGATCGTGTTGAATATCGACGGCAACTTCTATCGCAATTTACAGCTTGATGGCAGCGGTAACGCATACGTCGATACATTCTGGTGGTGGACTCCTCTGTTTACTGTTGGAAACCATACCATGACGGCTCAGTATCTGGGCAATCACACCTACGCTCCTGCAGACGCCACGCCAGTTAGCTTCACGATTCAAAATATTGGAACTCAGCAGGCTACGGTGTCGTTATCTATTCCTGCTGCATTTGGCCCTGGCAGCGCCACCCCCTTAGTTGTGCAGGTCGATTGCAACTCTGCTTGCGGCGTAGTGCAATTGACTGTAGATGGAAATGAATGGCGAACGTGGAATCTTTATGCGAATGGCACGCTAAGCATAGATGCGCTGCACTGGCCACCCCCCCTACTTACTCCCGGAAGCCATACGATAAAGGCCCATTTCTACGGAAATGCCACATACGCACCCGCTGATAGCGCACCTCAAACCGTTACTGTAGCGAAGTTTTTGACTCTCTCCATGAGTAACAACGCATTTACTGCTGGCGAGAACTCGAGGATCCAGGTTCATGCCGCCTGCAATTCAGCTTGCGGCTCCGTTACGTTGAGTGTTGATGGTCAGACTTGGCGTGTATGGAATTTGGACTCTGGAGGGAATCTAATACTCGACAGTTGGTTTTGGGACGATATAAGTCCAAATTTCAGCAACGTGGGCCAGCACGTCCTCGTTGCGCACTTTGGCGGCAATTCAACTTATCCCGCTTCCGACAGTGACGGTTATTCCTACACTATTCAGAGTGTTGGAACCCAGCAGGCTGTTCCCTCGTTCACGATGAGTAGTATCTCATTCACGTCAGGTGATAACCCTCATATCAGTCTTCACCATCCCTGCAACTCGGCCTGCGGCCAGATCGTGCTGAATATCGATGGCAGCTTCTACCGCAACTTGCAACTTGACAGCAGTGGCAACGCATACATCGATACATTCTGGTGGTGGACGCCTCTATTTGCTGTTGGAAACCACACCATGACAGCTCAATATCTGGGTAATCACACCTATGCTCCTGCAGATGCCACGCCAGTTAGCTTTGCGGTTCAGAATATTGGAACTCAGCAAACCACGGTGTCATTATCTATTCCCACGGCATTCGGTCCTGGCAGCGCCACTCCCTTGGTCGTGCAGGTCGATTGCAACTCTGCTTGCGGCGTGGTGCAACTAACCGTTGACGGAAATGAATGGCGGGCGTGGAATCTTTATGCGAACGGCACGCTGAGCATAGATGCGCTGCACTGGCCAACACCTTTGCTCACTCCCGGGAACCATACGATCAAGGCCCATTTCTATGGCAATGCTACATACGCACCCGCGGACAGCGCACCTCAAACCGTTACTGTAGCCCAATAGGTACGTGTAAGTCTCTTCCGAGACACGAGTATTTACATCTTGAAGAGGTAAAAATATATGAAGACTTTTCTCTCATTCAGAACATTTAGCAGGTTAATGTGCTTAGCTCTCCTCTGTTCAGCGACGGTAGGATATTCGGCTGATCCGCCGCCCATGGATTCATTGTCGTTCACCATAGCGAATGGAGCCTGTTTACCTACCACAGCTTCTGTTCATGCAGGACGCGTAGCGGTTACAGTTATGTTGTCATCATCGACTCCGCAAAGTATATCGCTCATTATGACTGGAATGGATGAAAAGCATCTCTTTGAACACACCCAATCAGGGACCTCTGAGGTTTGGTCGACGTTAATTACCTTACCTGCAGGATCGTATCAACTGATTAATTCAGTTGGGACCAGTAAGTGCATCGTTACGGTCAATTGAGTATGCCAGAAGAGAGATGTATCAGCTTTTCAGATTTTCTATGCAATAAAGCAGGAGATCATGTAAATGAAACGAGTCAAATTGATGGCATTGGCGGTATTTGCCGCATGCTCTTCCACACTATGGTCTCAGGCAGTAAATTTGTACAGTTATACGGTTCCAAGCGGCGGTTATGCTTCCAACAGCAATTTGGCGAATTACAGCGATTCAATGACCGGAACATGGTCGAACCAATATGACGGCCTCAATCGCCTGACGAGCACTACGTCAAGTGCAGGCCCTTATAATGGCCTAAACATCCAATGGCAGTATGATTCTTTCGGAAATCGCTTGAGCCAGACACCCACAGGATCGAATGCAAGCCTGCCTCCGGCGACGACAATGCGATACGAAGATGGCTCAAATCGGATCACCAGTTCCTCTATTCCTGGGGTCGATTCCACCGTGTATGACAATGCCGGCAACCTCCGCTTCGATGGATTGAATGCTATCGCATACGACGCCGAGAGCCGCGTCTGCGCCATTAAAAATTTCAGTGGAGCGATAACGCAATATCTTTATAACGCTGAAGGTCAACGGGTTGCTAAGGGATACTCCGCATCTGGATCTGGGCTGGTCTGTCCAACCCCGGGAGATTTTGTCGCTACTGAAAAATATATTTTAGGGCCGTCAGGAGAACAGATCACGCAATTTGTGACAAGACCCGACGGTTCGGATGTCTGGCAGCACACCAATGTGTATGCAAATGGCCAGTTGATCGCAACGTACGACCAGGAAGGTTCCCAGCAACTCCTACATTTCCAGATTTCTGATCCCTTGGGTACGAGGCGTGTGCAAACCTCCGCCTCGGGCTCCGTGGAGATCTCCTTTTTGAATCTTCCATATGGCGATGGCTTCAATCTTGGCGGTTCAGGTCAAGACGCAACACAACAGCATTTTACCGGCAAAGAACGGGACTCAGAATCAGGGCTCGACTACTTCGGGGCCAGATACTATGCCTTAAGCATGGGAAGGTTCTCCAGTCCTGATCCAGTCCTGTCTACTCCTCTGCACATTCTGAATCCTCAGCGATGGAATAAGTATGCGTATGCGATTAACAATCCCCTTTCATATACAGATCCAGATGGCCGCGATGCGGTTGCGGTGAACTTTAGTAAGGAGATCCCAATTGTCGGGCATCAAGGGATCATGTCTGTACGCGCTGACGGCACTGCTACATACGCCCGCTTTGGCCCGGTAGGTGGTAGCAAACCTACTGGTGAAGGATTAGTACAATCCTTCACTCTCACCACAAGGGTTCAGTTTGATGCAAACGGACAACCTACAGCCAATTCTCTAAACGCTCTTAAAACTGAGCTTTCTACGTCCGACCTTAGTCCTGAGAAAGGGCAAGGCGTAGGCACGATTCGGTTGAACTATTTCAAGACGTCGGATGCTGAAACCGCAAATCTCGACCAATACATAAAGCAGCAGCAAGAAGCTTCCGATAGAGGAAAGTCTCCCAGGTACAACGTTGTGACAAATAACTGCACAATGTTCTGTCAGAGGGGCTTGGTTGCCGCAGGTGTACTAAATCAGAATCAAGCGAACCACGGTTCGCTCGCGCCAAATGGCTTTTGGCGGCAGTTGATCGAACTGCAATCTCGCCAACCATGCTTTAGCACTAGTGTCGATGATGGCTTAGGCAATAAGAGCAGTTCGGGATGCCAATGAGAAAGGATTTTATGTCCAAATTAGTCATCTTTCTTTTAGGTTGTGTCGCGTTTCTGATCGTTGTTGCAGGCGCTTACTGGTGGGCGAACGTTCCCCCCGAACGCCCTTCCGACGTCTCTGCCAAGGCAGTTTTTTTATGGGCAGGACACTTGGGGCTGCCTGCGCCGAAGCACGGTACTTGGATTGAATGCTGGACCGACGAGTCTGCAATGACTAACAGATGCCGTCTGACCGCAATGGATGGAACGCGCTCATATGAAGGCGAGTTCGTGCCGAGCGAAGGGGAAAGCCCAGTTTCTCAAGGCGATTTACGGATTAAGGCGGAGCCTACGAGCGACACTACTCATTGGGTTCGTATTGAGGGAATGCATGGCGCTCCCCTAGTTTTTTTAGAAAATGGAACAGTGCTCATCCCCAAAGATGCATATGCGGAGGGAGCAGCCAAACTTGAGCATCTTAAGCAACTTCGAACCATGTAGTTTATAGCTATGATGCAAAACTGCGTTAGCTATGACTGCATTCCGCGTTTTGTGTATATTGCCTACAAGTTTACCGGCAAAGAACGGGACACCGAATCCGGTCTCGACTACTTCGGGGCCAGATACTACAGCAGCAGCATGGGCCGGTTCATGTCGCCAGATCCATTGCAGTTGAGTGCAAAACTTGATAATCCGTAGACTTGGAATCGATACAGCTACGCGCTCAATAATCCATTGCGTATCACCGACCCCGAAGGGTTGTATCCTGCACCCGCGTACAACTGCAGTGATACCCAAACGTCCTGCTTGAACGATGACCAGAGACGGATTCTAGAGAACTCAAAAATAGACGATGGACACGGCAACACGTTGTCCGGAGCAGCTCTGTATGGGTCTCTTTCCGAGGCGCAATCAAATGCGTTTACGAACATAACCGACCGACTTGCCTCCGTGAGCATTGGCGATGGAAATGCATTGAGTCAAGTGAGCAGTGTTTCGGGTATTGCTGGTGATCGCATTTACGCGAATGTTAGCTCGTCGTTATTTTCGTCTCTTCAGAGTTCGGGTAACTTTGAGATGGTCCCGGCACACGGTGCTCCGTACAACGGAACTTCATTCAAAGACAATGATCGGATGTTGGGTAACATCCAGTTTACGTTCAATCGATCCAAGACCGGCACAGATATCGATATCGATATTGGAAATATCAAGAATGGGCTAGCCGGTGCATTGATCCATTCTGGGGAAGTATTGCAAAACAAAATCACAGGATCGCTGACCAACCAAGATACCATTCGTAAACTTTTGGTTCGAGATCCAAAAGTACAAACCATTACACCGAGCACAGATCCGAAATGGAATCGCAAATGAAGATGCGACTACTGATCCTTACAATTTCGATCCTATTTATTATGAAACCGGCAGCCTCACAGCCTAAAACTAATTTCCAAGGCGCTTCAAAAGACTGCGCGTTGGCTCCAAGTATCGACGTCACGAAGGGATCACCGCTGATTTATGGGATCCCCTATCTGGTCCCATCGCTTGAATTGAAATTCGTTGAGAAAGCAACGGGAAAATCGACAACGCCCAGAGCAGTTCGCGTCCACTATTACTGGCAGTGGCTTGAATATCCTTATCCGGAACATGAGTGGGGAGCATGGGTAGATGGAGAAGAGTTGATGAACTGTACTCTTTCGGGCGGAAATGTGCTCAAGGTCCCCGCGCTTCTCGTGAAGCCACGAGGCTGGTATGACGGGAAATATACCCGCTTTCCTTGGCGCAAGAACCCTCATTTTGACCGCCTGGAGATCATGATCGACCAAGGCGGCGGGGATTTCTCTCGGATCATTGTTCATAAAAACGATTTGAATAGGTATCGTGTGTCGGAGGCGACAGTCGAATTATCGAGCAGTCCGCCCAATGTCAAATTCGACGAGAAGCGTTAGCATGAAATAAAAGGCCTGAGTAGTTGGCCGATATTCATCGCAAAAAAAATGATTCTGTAGCGCGGCACACAACTACGATGCAGTCCGAATTCACTTACGACAGCACTCCACGTTTTGTACACTTTTCCTATAGGTTCACCGGCAAAGAAAGAGATACAGAATCAGGGCTCGACTACTTCGGGGCTAGATACTACGGAAGTTCGATGGGACGCTTCATGAGCCCCGATCCTGGCTGGTTACAGCAGGCCGATCCGATGAATCCGCAGACGTGGAATCAATATTCGTACGGATTGAACAATCCGCTAATAAATACCGACCCTACCGGGAAAACATGCCAGACAACTCTAGCGATAACACGGTCTACGACGACAATGACGGTAAAGGGTGTGCAACGGTCGATAAGGCGGATAGGAAGTCCGCTCCCAGCGCCACAGTTTATGCGGACGGACGCTATGATTTGGCGACTGAATCACAGAACGCTCAGACCAATCAATATGTCACGAGCTGGTTGCAAACTCAGGCACCGCAATATCCAACTCAGATTTCGTCGCAAGGCCAACAACTCTTGAAGGAACTGGCGAAAGATACCGCTGGAGTTCCGACAGTCTGCTCCGTGGGTGCCTATGCACAACTCGGTGGGGGAGCCGGAGCCGTAGGAGGTTCGTACGATTCAAATAGTGGTGCTAAGGGCTATGGAACGGTGAGGCCGATCCCAGGTGACATCGCCAGCAATATCTCTCCAGTGAGCATCTCTGTCAAAGGGGATACAAACGGACATTACAGCGGTGGTCTGACAATCCGTAATCCCGTCACCTGAGTGGGTGGTGGAATTTCGGTTAATAACCAAGGAAGGCCAACAGTGAGCGCAAGTTGGGCACCCAATCCTCTAACTGTTGGCGCGACGGCAACACTCGGCACAATGGGAGATCCAAAATGTCAGCCCCATCCATAGTCGACCGACTGTTCCACGGTCCGCACTCTAACTACCTCATCGTGTTGGTTGTTGCGGTAGTCCTCGCAATCAGATTATGCTTCGTGGACATTTTCATTGACGAAAGTGAATCTCCTCCTTCCGAAGAAGCTAGGGAACGTTGGGGACTTAAGGCAACTAAGGTGACCAGGCCTCTCATGGTTGCTGCCTTCGTTCTAATCGCTGCTTTTGCGATATAGAAAATCTTGCAACCATGAAGGTGTCGCTGCCTGTCTCGGAGGAGCGAAACGTCAGTACGATGCAGACTGACTTCGTCTACGATTGCACGCTAAATTGTTGGCGGCAGTGTGTTTTAAGCCCATCCCGTTATACCGGCAAAGAACGAGACTCAGAATCAGGGCTGGACTACTTCGGGGCCAGATACTACGGCTCCAGCATGGGACGTTGGATGTCGCCCGACAACGGAATAGACCAAAACAAGGAAGATCCTCAGAGTTGGAATCTCTATTCGTATGTGAGAAATAACCCGGTAAACAGAATAGATCCGAACGGTCGACTGACCATTATCGTTCCCGGTACCGGATGGAGTTCAAACGACTGGAATACCAACATGAAACTGGCGAATGAAGCTCGTCAAGAGTTTCGCGACTCAGATGTTCGCATCTTGAACTGGAGCGGCTCGCTCACTAATGGTGCTCGGCTCGATGGTGCAAATATGCTTTCCGATATGGTAAGTAGTCATACCTTTGCTCCGGGTGAGCAACTGAATGTGATTGCCCATAGCCGTGGTGGAGATGAGGCCATCGATGCAACCGCTAGCTTGACACATCCGATAGATAATTTCATCACACTCGCAACCCCGTACTATAACGATTCATCTGACATGGCTAACATCAAGAACTGATAAATGTCACGACCAGCCAGGATTGGGTACAGCTTCTTAATTCAAATATGAGTTCAAACCCACGGATATAACGGAGCGCACGACATCACGCTGAACGCAAACGGCTATGGGCATATAGCATCGCACTTTGCGATATGGCAAAACGATTCGCTTCGTTCGCAATGGTGGCAGTTCTGGCAGCAAAATTCGAGTGACACTTGGGACCCAAGTACAAACACTCTGACCGCACATTAGCTTATGATTCTATGGCTTGAACAAGAGGATACGTTGGTGAATCTATGACGCGATTTCTTGCTGTGTGTTCTAGCATTCTTTTTTTGGGTATTGACTGGTGCCTGTCAGCACTGGTTCTCTGGTGGTCGTACGATATGGCCGCACAGATCAGAGGTGGTGTCTATAGCCATAACCATGCCTTGGCTCTTGTCCTCAAGATGGGGCTGCTCACCACCATACTTACCGGCGTGGTCTGGTTCTTCGCCGGTAGATTTCGAAAGATCACTAAGTGGAAGTTGATGGTCTGGAGCGCCATGTGGAGAACGGCACTTCTGGAAGCCGGATACGCTCTTCTTGCTGTGGCAAGACGACAGTTATGGCGTCCGAGCCAAGGCTTAGGTGACAGCAACATGTTTTTCCCGATTGTAGGCCATCTAAATGCACAGTTCTTTGCAGAGTGGAAATGGTTGTCCTTTCTCCTTCTTGTGGTCCCTGCTATGGGTGTGATTTCAGGGATACTCTACTACCTGTACGCTAGAGTCTCTATATTTTATGAGCAACGCGCTTGAACATCGGCATCACTTCACCGGCAAAGAAAGAGACTCCGAATCCGGACTCGACTACTTCGGGGCCAGGTACTACGGTGCCAGCATGGGGAGATTTACTACTCCTGATCGTACATTCCTCAACATTCGCTGAGTGTTCAATCCACAACGCTGGAACATGTATTCGTATGGCCTCAATAACCCTCTAAGCAACATCGATCCAGACGGCAATGAAGCCATACCTGTTGTCTATCCAAACTACATGGCCAATTCACGTGGCAATACCCCTGCTCCCACCGGTCACGCAGGTTCTTGTAGAGCAAAACGGAAAGACTCACTACTTCGAGTACGGTCGCTATCCGAATGGCAATCAACCTACATCGGATGGGGCAATTAGAGAGGCAGCAACACCAGATGTTCAGAGGGACGCTTCGGGAAATATCACTCCAGACTCTATGAACAACCTTCTTCAAAGTCTTTCAAACTCCAGTGGTCGCAGTGGATCGGTCGAAGCGCTTGTTATCCCTACTACGTCTGGAGAAGAGTAAGCGTCCGGTCCTGGCCGTGTATACATCGTAGGTTTTTGGCTTGACGATGTTTGGATGGTTGACTCTGAAGTGAGTGATGGGATGGTGTCGTCCCCACGTCGCCGTCGCAGTGCTGAGGAGCGGCGTCTGATTGTGGAAGAGACGCTGGAGGCAGGCTCTTCGGTGGCTCGCGTGGCGCGGAAGCATGGGATCAACGCGAACCAGGTATTTATGTGGCTGCGGTTGTATCGCTCGGGTCATCTCGGAGGGGCGCCAGCGAGCGGGCTGACGTTGCTCCCGGTGACTGTGTGCGATGACGCGAAGCCTGCTGGGGGTAAGTCCGTCACCTCCGATTCGGCTGGCGCGGTCCAAATCGAGTTGCCGAACGGGGTACGGGTCAGCCTCGAAGGCAGCGTTGATCCTGCCGTCGCTCGTGCGGTGCTTGAGAGTCTGCGCTCTTGATCGAGATTCCTGCGGGCACACGGATCTGGCTTGCGGCAGGCGTGACGGACATGCGGCGGGGCTTCCACGGACTCAGCGCCCAGGTCCAGACGGTGCTCGAACGGCAGCCGCTCTCGGGTCACGTCTTTGTCTTTCGCGGAAGACGAGGCGACATGCTGAAGGGTGCTCTGGTTTGATGGTGACGGCCTATGTCTTTTGTCGAAGCGACTTGAACGAGGGCGATTTGTCTGGCCGCAGGCAAGCAGTGGAACCGTCTCACTCAGCCGCGCTCAGCTCTCGATGCTGCTGGAAGGGATCGACTGGCGAGCACCCATCCGAACAACTCAGCCGGTGTTGCAGGTGTGAGTCTTACTCTTTTGCCCGCGCGGTTTTTCTGCTTTTAATGGGCGACCGTTTATGCCATACTTCGCACATGCTGACGGCCCCGCTTCCCGATCTCGACTCGCTTCATCTTGAAGCCGCGAAGGCACTGCTGATCGCTCAGCATAAGAGCTACACCGCGACCTTGACCTCACGCACCAGCGAGATCGAACGGCTCGAACTGCTGGTGGACAAGCTGCAACGCATGCTTTTCGGGACGAACAGCGAGAAGGTGCTCCGGCAGATCGAACAGCTCGAACTCCAGCTTGAAGAACTCCAGGCCGCCAACGCCATCGAAGAGAAGCACACAGCCTCCTCTGAACAGCCTGTTGTTGCGAAGCCCTTCCGCCGCCCGCTCCCCGAGCACCGTCCGCGTGAGGTCCACACGCATATGCCGGATCATGATGCTTGCCCCGATTGCGGCGGCAGTCTGCGTGAACTCGGGCAAGATACCGCCGAGATGCTGGAGTATGTGCGGGCCTGCTTCAAGGTGATCCGCCATGTGCGTCCGAAGCTGAGCTGCGACACCTGCGACCGCATCGTGCAGTCACCGTCGCCATCCCGTCCAATTGTGCATCTTTCCCTGCGCGTGCCGACTCCGGATTGTCCAGACTCTTAGGAATCTGAAGTGGGGTCTCAGCTCCATCTTCGAGTGTGCTATCAAGTACGGATATGTCACGTCGAATCCCGCTCGTGGTGCGGACCTTCCCCCGGAAGAGATCAAGGAACAAAAGGAACTGCCGACCGGTGACCAGCTTCAGCAGCTGATTGGGGCCCTCAAGGAACCCATCAGTACGGCTGTATGGCTGGTCGCTGTGAGCAGTGTTCGACCGGAGGAGCTGGCGTTCAAGTGGAAGGATCTGGACGCCGGGAAGCGGATGTTGTGGGTCGTGCGCGCGGTCAATCGCGGCAAGCTCCACACGCCGAAGTATCACCGCGCTAATCGTCCCATCCGGCTGACGGATGCGGACGTCGAGCGTCTGCTCACGCTGAAGCGGCTGCGCAACGCGACGGACGACGACTGGATGTTTCCGAACCGCATCAAGAAACCGGGAAAGAAGATGAAGCCCGGTCCGTTCCGGCACGAAGAGCTTCTCGGTAGGGTGATCCAGCCTGTCGCCGACGAGCTTGGCCTTCCGCACATTACGTGGCGTCTCCTGCGGCATTGGGGGGCAATACAGATGGTGGAGGCGCGGGTACCGCTCAAGGCAGCGCAGGAACGCCTTGGCCACTCGCGTCCCGATATTCTTCTCGGCTTCTACGCGCATGTCCTTGATGCTTCGGCGGACATGGCAGCGGCGACGATGAGCGGACAGTTGGGAGGCGGATTTTCCGCTCCCGTTGCCGCTCATACGGCCGATTAATCAGGGCTTATTGCCAATTGGCTGCCTTATTGGCTGCCATGGCAAAAAGTCTGTTTCGATTAATCGCTCTAAGTTGTTGAGAGGATGTTGGAGGCGCGGGTCGGGATCGAACCGACGCATAAAGGTTTTGCAGTTTTTTGCGCGCCTGCTAAGTAGTTGTGAAAACAAGGCACTTCCGTCGGAACGGGTGCTCCAAAATAGCTGGGTTTTGTATCATTTTTCACCTAATTGGCAGCGTAATGGCAGCGTGAAAATCTCCTTTCCTTATGCGGACGAGCCGTCTGAAAACTGGGCTCACAATTCCTCCCCGTGGCAGGAGGCCGCAGGAACACGGTGACCGTTTCAATGCGCCTTTGGTGATTGTCCCTGAAAACTGTTTGCGTTCACAAAATGAAGGCACAATTCTCTCCGCCCGTCTTTGTCACGCGGCAGATTGAGAACTGGGGCAGCTAGAGGATGCGGAAGGCAAAGCCGAGAATCCAGTTTCAACAATAAATCGGAATCCCCACCCCGTGACGGCTTACAAATTTGACTGAGTTTGGGAATCGCCCCATGCTGGCACCGCACTTGAGGGAGGTGTCTATGGGAGAGCGGACAAGGCGGCTCGCGGTTGCTGTCTCGCTAACGGTTCTCGACGCCGTCGTGGCCGTGCACTACGGCGGCCCGGTCTGGCGCGCATTCGCCGGGATCATCTGGAGCAGATTGCTGTTGCTGCTGCTCGCCGCTCTATGGGCGACTTCGCTCCTAAATCTGTGGGTTCGCGCATACTACGATCTGCAGCAGCTGTTTCGATACCGCGATGCGGCCCTCTCGAGTTGTGCGGAGATACTTCCGGCAGAGCTGGTGGAGGACCGCGATGTTTGATTCGCTTGCTGAACTCTCGAATAAACTCTCAGCGACCGGCTACTTCATTGACCCTGTAATGGTCCAGGTTATCTTTCTGGCCGCGAAGTTGAAAAAACCTCTGCTGCTTGAAGGTCCTGCTGGCTCCGGCAAGACGCAGCTCGCCCTGTCTGTTGCGGCTGCAGCCGATACCCATGTCGAGCGCCTGCAATGCTATCGCGGAGTCAGCGAGGACAAAGCCATCGGGCGTTTCGACGAGGGGCTGCAGCGACTCTACATGGAGTTCTCGAAAGGCCAGCACGAGAACTGGCAGACCGTGCAGACAAGTTTGAAGGGGCGCGATTTCTTTCGTCCCGGTCCGCTAATGCGTGCCCTCGAGTGCGAGCGGCCTTGCGTGTTGCTCATCGACGAACTCGACAAGGTGGATGATGGATTTGAGGCGATGCTGTTGGAGATCCTCTCCGCCTGGCAACTCTCGATTCCTGAATTCGGGACGGTTGAAGCCAAAAGCATCCCGTTCGTCGTTCTGACCAGCAATGAAGAGAGGCGCCTGGGCGATCCGATTCGTAGACGTAGCCTTTACGTGCGCGTCGAGCATCCGACCCCGCAACGTGAATCGGAGATCATCGCGAGCCGCACACCGGACGCCGATGAGGAGTTTCACCGCGAGATAGCAGGCATCGCCCTTTCGTTTCGCAACTACTCGTTGGAGAAACCGCCTTCTGTCTCAGAGATGATCGACTTCGCCAACGCTTTGCAATTGCTTGGCGCCGATCATGTCACCGAAGAGTATCGAGATGTTCTGCTGCCCTTCTTGGCGAAAACCGAGAAGGACCGTCGCCACTTGCTTCTCCGCGAAGGCTTCAAGAGCCTCCTCGATGATGGAGCGCGCTTTGCTCAGAAGATGGCGTTTCCAGGAGGTGCAGGATCATGAAGTGGATGCTCCCGTTATTGCTTCTCACGCTTGCTCGCTATACCCAGGCGGAGGTACCGGCTTCGACGGCGGAACGGTGCGTTCAGCATTACGCAAACTATTATCACGTACCACCTGAGCTGATTGCCGCTCTCATCGACGTGGAATCGCAATGGAACCCTCGCGCGCTCTCGAACAAGGGAGCGATGGGGCTGATGCAGCTTATGCCAGAAACCGCTCGGCGCTTTGGAGCATTTCGGCCGTTCGATATCGACCAGAACGTCGCGGCTGGCACACGATACGTGACCACCTTGATGTGGGAGTTCCACGGCGATCTTCGTCTGGTCGCCGCGGCCTATTACGCGGGTGACCGCTGGGTAGGGCAGAAGCAGCTCAACTACCGCAATCCGGACGTCATTGCGTACGTCCAGGCGGTCCGAAGGCAGTACATGATGCGAAAATATGCGGCCGGAAGGCTGACGAGGAGATGAACACGATGAAACTTCGCTGGCTAATTCCGGTCGCAATCCTTTTTCCACTCCGGCTCCAGGCCTCTGGCCCTGCCGTAAACGGGCGCGTCGCTACGGTCACCATCAATCCGAACGAAGTCACCGTTCTCCATTTGCGGCCCGAGTTCGAGTCGTCCATCCATATGCCCGACGAGATCACTTCCATTGTTCTCGGAAGCCCTGGATCTTTTAAGGCGGAACACAATGAGGGCGAACCAGAATACGTCTATGTAAAACCCATCACCAAGAATCCAGCCGAGTCGAACCTTCTCATCGCAACCAAGTCGGGCCAGCATGTGACGTTGGAACTCATCAGTGAAGGTGCTGAGGTGACCGGTCCCGACGGGCCCGTCGATTTCTTGATTGAATACCGCGCTAAACGAAGCTTCTTGATCGTTTCTGATCCTCCGTCTTTGCCTCTTTCCGAGGTCCGGGACAAGAAGCCCGAACCCAGCGCTACGGGATCGGGCGCGCGACTCAACATGATCGCTCCTTCCGCTCTCGATGAGGAGTTCGAACAACAGGAGCGAATCAACGCACCACATTGGACCAAATGGGACGGCAACCAAATCGAGACCTCGATTGGCGACATCCGGCAATGGAACAATGAGACGGTTATTTCCTATTCCATCTACAACAGTTCAGACCAGCCGGTCGAGATCGTTCCGCCGCAGATACAGATTAGTGGCCGCAAGGTGGGGAAAAAGAAGAAGAAGGAAGGCAACGGCATCATCTCCGACCAACTCGAAATCCGCGACCACAAGCTGAGTGCGACGAGGCTTGAGCCAGGTGGACGCGTTGACGGTGTCGTTATGTTCGACCGTCCGAATTTCAAGCAATCGACGGAGAAGCTATTTCTGCAGCTTGCGCAAGCGGATCAGGTGGATCGGCCCATCTTGATCCGTCTCCCGTTCACCCCACCCATCGCGTCCGATCGCCAGTAGAGAGGAGTTTGAACACTATGAGTATCAGTGAGAACAACACGAACGGCAGCAGAAGCTTATCTCCTCAGCTCGATGAGTCTTCCGAACCCCGGGTCTCGCAAATGCCGCCTCCAGCGAATGGATCGACCAACCCGGAAGTTAGCGACGAACCTGCGGCAGTCCCCGCTGCCGGATTTGCGACACGGGCCGGTATTAACGCCGGAGGCGGAATCGACAAAACCAAGCTAATTCTTCTCGGCGGCGGCCTGGCAGCTGCGGTACTGTTTTTTGTCTTTACGGCGGTCATTGGAAAGTCTCCCAAGAAGCAAACCGCTGGGAAACAGACTGCGCCGCAGGCAAACCATTTAGAGCCTAAGGAGCAAAAAGGCAGCGTTACGCCCCTCATGGAAACTGTTCGCACTTCAACTCCGGACAATGCAAGCGGGCAGCTTGCGCCTGCTGACATCCGACGCACGCGCTCGACAGATGGAGGTACGGCTTCTCGGGTAAATTCCGCATCTGCTCTACGGCAGATTGCAGCGAAGCCAGGGGCGGTTGGCTCTTTGGGGAATGTTCCTTCGTTCGCCGATACGCAGCAGAAGTGGGAAGAGCCCCAACCCTACGGCGAGCCTACACCGACGCCGGCGTCACACTTGCAGCAGCAAAACACGTTGAAGGAGCCGTCTCTCATCTTCGTTCGCAGCCAGATTCAAAGCCGGACGGACGCAACGAACAATGTCAAGTCTGGCGGCGACAATGCGCCGTTATTGGACATAACGCCGGGAACACGCATTCAGGCGAAGCTTGAAACCCAAATTTCGAGCGCGGTGCAGGCCCCTGTGGTCGCCGTCGTGGAATACACCTATGCGATCGGGGACAAGATCGTTGTTCCCGCAGGAGCGCGCGTTTATGGACAACTTCAGCAGGCTGACCGAAGTGGGCTTGTCAGCGTGAAGTTCGATGAGATCCAGTTGTTGGACGGGGCAAGGGAGAAGATCGATGCCATTGGTACGGGACTCGATCTTGGCCCGATTACAGGGAACGTCTTCGGAAAGAACACAGGAAAGAACTTTCTCGTAAGAGCCGCATCGGGGATGGGTTCCGTCCTTGCTGAGATAGCCGGCAACAACAGCAGTGCGGCATTTTCCGAGGACGATATGCTGCGAGAACGCGTGGCGGAGAACATTGGCACAGCTGGGGATTCCGAGGTCATGAACCTCAATGCCAATAGCCGCGTCGTTGTTTCTGTGCCGGCCGATACGAAGATCTATATCGTGTTCACGAAGCAGGAACAGAATTCCGCCCAGCTTCACAAGATCGCGTCGGCAACGCAGTAGGCACAAAGAGTCACAATCTCCCTGCCCTGGCTGATTAGCCAGGGCTTTTTACTGCCCTATTGAGAGTGTGTCATTGTCTCTACCGGCATCCGGGCAACAATCGAAACCCGCTTACGGGAGTGGAATTCAGAAAAGTGCGTTCCCGCTGGTGGCGGGGTCGTTCTATTCGACCGCGCGGCCATCGAGGATTGTGGACCGATCCCGAACTGAGTCCATAGCGCTCCGAACTACCCAATCCGCAGTTGGGGCAACGGACCTCCCGTTCCCCTTGTTTGAATGAGCAAATTGCAGCCCGTGGAGCCCAGTGTGCAATTGAGCATCTGTCGGTCCAATTGCTCCGTTTCAATTGAGTCAAAACCTTTGCTTTACCCGATAGCGAGAAGAGTAAAGATAAACCCCTCACACCCAAAATGCGGCTGAGCAAGCGACGACCCCAATGCTCATTGGAACTTGAGTCGAGATCGCTCCCAACTACTTTCTATGCGAAAGGGGAACGGGCATGCTGTAGGTGATCTTGCTCCACTGTCGCGTTAGCGCTCTTCAGAATCTCTACGAAGGGATGAGGCTGCTCTTACCGCAACGGCGACACATATAGGTATGCGTCCAGTCCCAATGAAGTTGTGGGTAGATCTCTCTATTATAGCGGGCGATCCGGCGAAGGCTGGCAAGCAAACCAGCAACGCACACAACAAATAGGAGTATGAAAACGGCTACTACGCTCCCCTTCATCGCTGTTGTCGTTGGGTGTTCAAATATCGCACCAAGACCCGCATAGCTCCAGAAAAAGAAAAGCAGGATTGCGAATCCCCAGAGAATGACGGGCCGCAAATAACTCCGGGGGCGAGGCGGCGCCGCTACTTGTGCAGAATAGGATTGGCTGGTCCCATGACTAAACGTGCCAGAATAGGACCGCGTGCCTTGTTGATAGAGGAGTGGGACAGCCACAATCTCTCCAGTTCCGCACTGATCGCATCGATACGGGTTTTGTTGCAGTGGCGTTGCCATTCCATGAGCCCCGGACCAACGAGTTTGCCTCGAGGGGTCCACTCCAATCCTGACAGGGATTTTAGCTCTTTGTCGCGGACGGAGCTACCCCGAGGGAATTCCCATAGAAGTTGTAATCCGCTTCGATTGCGCAAAATTACACGAAAAATTGAAGATAGCGTCAGTTCCCGCTTCCTAATCTCCTCGGATTCTCCTCGGATTTGACCGAGTTTCAGTTAGAACCCATCCTCTCTCTCGACACGGAGGCCCAGAGCAGCCGAGTCCAGGAGAGAAATGAAATGAGAATCGCATCTGCTATCTGGCGACGCTCTCAAGGGTCCGCCGCGCCGGTCATCAAAGTCTTTCACCGCCCAATTGAAAGAGACTGGGTTCGTGTTTTTCTGATGTTCGCCCTTGGGCTGATCCTCCTGGGGAACGTCGTAGCGCCTCTCGCAGCGGCTGCCCAGAATCTGGGAACCTCTCCCCAGTTCGGCCAGGCGGTCCAGGGGCAGCAAGCGACTACCGTCGAAGGCACCGTCCTGAACATTGTCAATTGGGGCTGCAACGTCATCGCGCCGGTGATCGCTGTTGCCTGCCTGGGTGTCGCTGGGTGGCACTTCAAGAGCGGTCGGGGCTATTTGGGTTGGGGCGTCACTGGCGTTGCCCTCATGGTGATCTCCGGTCTGGGGCGTATGGCCGAAGGGTTTATCACGCAAGCGCAAGGTATCCAGTGACGAGGTCCGATCCATGCCTGTGCCGCAATTCCTTCTCGACCTTCTTCAGATGCTGCTCGATCTCGCTGTGCCGGCCGCGTTCTTGACGCTAACCGCCGCAGGGGTGAGTTTACGCCATGAAGGAGGGACCAACTTCCACGTCAATGGACGAACTGGAAAATGGGTGTTGTGGACCGTGGTTCTTTTGACGCTTCCGCAACTGCTGTCCTGGATTGCGGCACAAGGTATCACCGTTCCTTCCGCGAGCGGCTCGATAGGAACGAGTTGGATCGCCAGCATGGAGACGATCTTCAAGGCCTTCGTCAATCAAATCGTGGTGGCCAAGCTAGTCCCAGTACTTGCCGCCTACTTCGTTCTCAAGGCGACGCTTGACGGCGCTGCTGGAGAAAACCCGCTCCCGTCCGTCATCGCCGCGCTCTTCTTGATGTCTCTCTCCGCGACCATGCAACTCATGCAGGGCTGGAACTCGGGGGGACAGTACGCGACCACCGACATGCTTACGTCTCTCTGGAACTACATCGTCGGGCAAATCATGCCCGCAGCAGCAGGATTAGCGTGTGTCGGAGCGGTCATCAACTTTGTCAGACATAGACCCTGGACACGGATGGTCTTTGCCGCGATCTCGTTCCTGAGTGTGAGTGGGCTGCTCACGCTATTCCAGGCCATGGCGGCTTGAGGAGTAATCGATGAGTCTTGACGGTGCAATCACGAATCTCGCTTCCTGGGCCGGTAACGTCATGATGCCGACGATGGCCGGCATGTTCTTCTCGGCAGCTGTGTATCGCTACAGCAAGAGTGGTCCCTTCGAACACTTTCTTTATGGCGGTTTTGCGTCGCTGATGTGCTCCGGCATGCTTCGTGCGCTTGAAGGCTTTGTTCAACATGCGGGTCCAACCAGCGCCGACGGCTTTTGGCTGGCAACTATGAGCCTGGTGAACTGGACTGCCAACGTGATTCTGCCCATGTTTGCGCTGACCCAGCTCGCAGCGATGGCTTTGCACATGGGGGGAGTGGTCTCGGAGATATATCCCGGGTCGACTTGGATTCGTAAGTTTATCGCGGCGATAGCCGCCTTGATGGTCTCGGGTATGGTGCGCCTTGCCGAGTCCATGGTTACGCAGGCGCACGGAATCTGAGGAGTATGTCATGAGTCTCGATCTGACACCGGTTCACCGGAACCTTCATACCAAGGTGACGTTCCTCGGCCTTGAATTCGAGGACTTGATTCTTGTGCTCGCCCTCGCGGCCCTCATGAATCTGCTTGCGCACTTCGCAGGCAACAATGCACACGTCTTTGGGATACCCCTCAACATTTTTATGGAGTTCGTCGTGCCGGTGCTGGCGGTTCCGTTTCTGATCCTGTTCAAGTACGGCAGGCCCCGCGGTTACCTGACCGACCTCCTGCGCTCGTTCTTCGCCCCGCATGCGTGGTGCGCCCTTGAGCGGGATTCGCAACTGTTAGAGGCTTACGTCGACGGGGAAGAGGAATAGCCATATGCAGGTTTCAATCAAGGCGGAATCGGACGGTACGGTGAACCTGCAACTCGACGCCGAGGCCGCTCGGGCAGTCTTTGCCTGCGTTGTCTTTGCATCACGGTTCCACGAAGGGCTCACACCTCTCGCAATGCTGGCGGCGGAGAGATTGCACGGTGACGGGGAGCTTCCAGCGCAAGGAGGGAGAAGAGAGTTATGCCAATGACATATGCGGAACACGAAAAGAAACTCAAGGCGCCTGCTGTCTGTGAACTGCTCCCTCTGCGGGATCTACCCAACGGCGACAACGTGATGGTGCGCACCAACGGTGCATTCGTCGCTGGATACGAGTTGCGGGGCATTCTGGCCTATTTCGCGACTGACAGTGATCGCAATCAGACCAAGTCGATGCTTGAGGCGCTCTTCCGCAGCGTGCCCGACGTTAGCATGCGCATCCAGTTTCGCTATGAAATCTCCGAGCATCTTGGGGACCTCCTGGACAGCTACGTCGGTCAGCAGCGCGCCGAGCAGTCGGAGGTTATGGCTCTGGATACGCACCGTCTCCGGATGTGGCGGCAAAAGGAAAGCAGCGGCTTCTTTTTCGAAAACAGGCTTCATGTCTATTTCATCTGGGACCCTCGCATCCATGCCAAGCTCTATCACTCTGCACAGCAGAACCGGAAGCTCGGCGGGTTCGCCGTAAGCCAGAGAAAGGCGATCCAGCGAACTCGGAAGGAGCATGAGACCTACCTCGCAGAGTTTGAGTCGATTCTCCGGGGTATCGAGGGGGCGATGGAGGCGGCCAACCTCGGTCCCCGGAGACTCTCCACCCAGGAATTGTTCGAAGAGTTGAAGCATTCCCAACATCCGACCAGGCGCGACCACCGGCCCTATGTACCTGGCGAAGAGCTGTTCGAGTATCGCAGTGCCCGAGAGCAGGCGACTCAATCAAGCATTCTCAATGAAACGGAAACGTATCTCAATATCGATGGGTATCTGTATTCGGTGATCTCTCTCAAAGAGCTGCCGGATGCCACCTTCCCCGGTATGTTGCAGAACTTCTCCGCCCTGGGGTTTCCCATCGTCATCAGCGGGCAGGTCGTCATTCCCGATCAGGTCAAGGTTCTCAAAAGCTATAAGAAGCGCCTACAGAAGATGACCGCCGCACAGAAGGATGCGAACGGAAACTTCAAATCCAACCCTGAAGCGGAGGTCGCGCAGGCCCAACTTATTCAGGTACAGCGCGACATCATCTCATCCTCTCTCAAAACGGCGAAGTTAAGCCTTTCGGTTGTAGTCCGTACCTCAGTGCCCGCCGTGACATTCGTCGACCTCGAGCGATCCGAGCGCGATCTCGCCAATCGCACGCAAGAGGTTCTCAACGCGTTCACGCATATGAACGGCGCAAAGGCCGTAATGGAAACGATCGCAAAGCGACGCATCTTTCTCGGAACGCTGCCAGGCATGGCCGAGGCGGACAAGCGAGATCAGGACATGTTGACGTCGAACGTAGCGGATCTGGTGCCGGTGGAAATGCCCTGGACTGGGACGCGGCGTAGTCCTCTGATCCTGTTTGAGACGCCCTACCGCCAACTCATACCGTTCTCGATGTTCGATCCGGATTTGTCGGATGCGAATGGCTTGTTGATGGCGAAAAGCGGTGGAGGCAAGACTCTTGCCGCGCAACAGATGCTACTGATGGCAGCTCGAGCGAATCCCTTGATTTCTATCCTCGAACGCGGGGACTCATATCAGCCGCTCGTTGAATTGATGGGCGGCGAGATGATCGAGATGTCGCTCGACAGCGATCAGACCATCAATCCCTGGGACCTTCCGAAGGGGGAGGCCAGGCCTTCCAACGATCAGATCTCTTTTCTAAAGAACCTGACACGGCACATGCTCGGGGAGAACACTCCTCCAGACCTGGATATAGACTTGCTCGACAGCGTTCTTCTCGAGGCAATCACTTCCACGTACAAACGCTGCAGCGCGAAGACCTCGAATCCCGTGCCGTTGTTTGGGGACCTTGCGGCGGAACTCGCCCACTGGCAAGACCGTGATCGGAACCAGAAGATCAACGCGATGGCTCAGATGGCATCGACCAAGCTCCGCGCCTGGGTTGATGACGGACCTTATGCGCGGCTCTTCGACCGTCCGACAACTATTCAACTCGATAATCCATGGCTTTACTTCAATGTGGAGAAGCTGAAAGACGATCCTCGTCTCGAACGTGCAGAAAGTCTTCTGATTGCTCACACCGCTACCTATCGCGCGTCAGGATTAACAGGGCGACCGAGCATCGTTCTTTTGGACGAATGCTGGGCGCTTTTAGAGTCTCCCATCCTCGCCAGCGTGGTCGTTCAACTCTTTCGCACGGCTCGCAAGCGTAATGCGAGCGTGTGGGGTATCAGCCAGACGCCTGAGGATTTTGTTGGCACGCCGGATCGGCCCAATGAGCATGGCGCGGGCATCGTCAAGAACGCGACGACCAAAATCATTGGCAAACAGCCGGGTGACATGACTGCGCTTCGAGAGCACGTCCACCTCAATGAAACCGCCCTCAATCAGATCAAGACCTTTGCTCACCCCAAAAAGGGACATAGCGCGGAGTTCCTTATTGCGATCGGAGAAAAGGCGGAATCCACGCATTCGATCCGGATTGTTCCGAGCGCGGTTGACTATTGGATCACCACGACTTATGCGCGCGAACGCACCTATCGGAAGTGGTGGTTGCGGGAGCACCGGCAACTTCCGCTGATCGCCGCCTACGAAAAACTCGCGGTCCAATATCCGCGTGGGCTCGCGGAGATTGGACCGCTGCCCGTGGAGTTATCCGGAGAGATGCAGGAGGCACTTACCTAATGAACCACACAACGAAACCAACAGAATTGCTCCTCAACGGCCTCCCCTACGCTGGGCAGGATGAGCCAGTTCGAAACCGCGTTCCACTCTCTCGCTGGAAGAAGAGATTGGTGGCTGCGGTTCTCGCTACGGCAACCTGTCTTGCGGTCCCAACTCTGGCACACGGACAGTTTCTGACTGTATTCGATTCGCTCTTCAGCTCGATCCAGAGCGATATCGGCGGCTCATTGAAATCTGTGAACCAGATCATGCAGCAGGTGACGAAGCTCCAACAAACGACGTTAGCGCCGCTGGCCGCACTCAACCAGGCTCGTGGTTTCGTTGCAAACACTATATCGAGCTTCCGCAACTCCACAAACCAGATCTTCAACACACCTTTCACCAGCGCGGTAACACCAGGACCGCAGCAGTTCGAGTCCATTTTGCATAGCCGGCTATCAACGCAGATTCCTTCGCTTCAAACGAGCTTCACGACGAACTACGGCGCGGTGCCCCCAGTCAATGCTGCATCCCCACAGGACCGCGTGATGATGGACATGGACGATGCACTAGGGCAACAAAACCTCAAGACAACACTAATCGCAGATCAAGGCGAAGACGTCATCCTGCAGACGGCAAATCAGATGGAAAACCAGGTTGCGGTGAGCACGCCAGGATCGAATCCATATCTAACGGCGCAAGCGCAGGTCGCGAATCTCCGCTGCCAGGCATATATGCAAATGATGCTCGCGGCGGAGCTCCGCCAGGAGGCGGGCCGCATCGCTCACGACAATGCGTTGGTGAAACGCAGGACCACGGCAACAGGTGGAGTCAACAGTCTGATCTCGGGCACGCTGACCCGGTAAGGAGAGCCGTTATGACTGACCCAAAGAAAAGCCCAATTAAGTGGCACAAGCCATTTTTCTGGATGCGAAAGCAAGATTCTGTCCCGGAGCCCTTAAGGCCGGCGCTCCCTATCGACGCCGGATCAGAAGATCCTAAACGTCCATGGTATCGGTCGACCGTACTCAAGATTGCCGGCGCGGCTCTGGCCCTCCTGATTTTCTTGCCCACACATGCGCGTGGCCAATTTGGGATCGACACGGCGGCGATCATGGCCGCGCTTTCGAAGATGCAGTCGCTGATGAATACCTATATCGCGGCACCCCTCAAGACCATCAACCAGTATGAACAGAGTGCTTC
Source organism: Acidobacteriales bacterium 59-55 (assembly GCA_001897435.1). Classification (GTDB taxonomy): domain Bacteria; phylum Acidobacteriota; class Terriglobia; order Terriglobales; family Acidobacteriaceae; genus Edaphobacter. The sequence continues at coordinate 559,791 of MKSV01000004.1, forward strand.
AAAGTACGAGCAGGAAGTCATGTATCCCTTGGCGGCGATCAATCAGGCCAAAAGCTCCGTGACTCAGTTCGAAAGCCAGTTCGGCCAGTTAAGCAACATGTACCGAACTGTGAATGTATCGAGCGCCACCTTGCCGCAATCGCAAAGTCTTGAGTCACTGCTCCTCTCCCGCAATGCTGCCAATGTGCCGGCAGTCTCCGCCCAGTATCAATCCGTTTATGGCGGGGTCATGGCACAGAACACGTCTTCTCCTGCCGTTCGCACGATGACCGACATGACGGACGCCCAGGCCCAGGATGCGATGAAGCGAGCGATCGAGATCGACGCGCTGGCGAATGCGGAGCTGAGCGCGGCCGACCAAATGGGGCAACAGATTACACAGGCCGCGCCGGGCAGCGCTCCGATTCTTGAGGCGGAGGCGGACGTGTGGATCGTGCGGGCAAACGCCTATACCCAAGCGGCTCTTGCCGAACTGATGAGGACTCGCGGCATCGACCTGGCGAACCAAAGCAAGGTTGCGAAGCTCGCCACCACCGATAACACGAGTAACAACAGCCTCATCAACGGATCGTTAACGAACAGGTAACGCCATGATGTTCCTTCATCCCAACGTCGCCGCGCTTGCGTTCTTTCAGGGAACGCAACTGAGCCTGTTCGAGCGCTTCCTGACCCAAGCCGTTTCCGGCATCAACTCGACGAGCATCACGTCCGGAATGCAGCACGCGGCCTATGTCGTCCTGCTGGTCGGATTTCTCTGGCAGATGTATCAGGCCGCGATGCATGGCGGCGATGTACGTGGACTTGGAGTCAGTCTGATCAAGTATGTCGTCACCGCTATTGTGATCATGAACTACAGCACCGTCTTTACCGCAGTTAACCAAGGCTTCGTAAATGCCGGCAACTGGATCAGTAATGCATCTGGAGGTAACGTCTTCGAGAACTGGCTAAGCGATCTTCAAACTCAATTTCACCAAGACGGAGTTCAGCAGATGTGGGGGCTGATTACCGGCTCCATCGCGGGCCTGATAGACGCTGCCCTCATTCTTGTCGCGTACATTCTCTATCCCTTCGTCGTTGCGATCTTTGGGTTTTTCTACATTTTCTACGGATCGATCTTATACATCTTCGGGCCAATCGTCATTGCGCTCATGCCCCTTGGAGCAACGAATCGCCTTGCCAAAGCTTATGTCGAAAACGTCATGATTTGGAACGCGTGGCCAATCCTGTACGGAGGCTTCGGCGCCCTATTGAGTGCGGTTCAAATGGGACAAGTTGGCCAAATGTTGAACCAGAACAACTTTCTCGGCGGCCTTGGGAATCTCGAGGGTTCGTTCCTGATTGGGGCCGCCAGCATTATCTACTCCCTGGCGATCGCAGTCATACCATTTATCGCCAAGAGGATCGTCAGCGGTGAAGTGGGATCGACCGCAGGCGCGCTGATCGGGGCCGCGGCGACAGCATTGACTGCGGGCGCGGCGGCGGTGGAGGGTGTCGTTGCGGGCACGGCCGCTGCAGGAGCGGGCGGAGCCGCCGGAACTTCGACGGGCGGGTCAGCGACGAGTGCGGTTGCAGGCGCAGGCACTTCGGCAGGCTCGAATCAACCGGCCGCTCCCCAGGGAACCCTGAGACCCACTGCGATGAGTTCCTCGGCCGATGGTTTCTCAGGCTTCGGCATCGGTCCCACCATAGAAGGTCACGCAGACCAGATTCGCAACTCGATGAGCGAAGCGCTGGGCGGAAGCGACGCGGAGGCCGAGGGGCAGAGTGCGACCGAATCGGGTGTGTCTTTAGCCAGCACAGGGGCAGCCGCCACCAGCAGTGCCGGCACAAAACCCAACGGCGTCGGTCGATCATCGTCGCCTGCCCGGAGAGGGCCGACGGTGCATCGCTACAACCTTGGGACTTGGGGAACGTATCACGCCGCGCGACTTGTAGCGAGTCGAGTGGCAAGCACGGTACGGACGACGGGGAGCCAGGATTAAGGATAGGAGGCGAAGGATGACGAGCAAGGTGACCGCAACGGAAGAACTTATCACGGGGAAGCCGAAATACTACGAAGTGGACGGAGCCCTGAAGGCAAACGCCAACCGGGCATGGCTCCTTGCGTTTCTGACCGTGCCAATTGCGCTGCTCGCAATAGGGTTTGCGATTTTCGTGCGGTTGCAACCGCCTACGGTCATTCGGATCGGTTCAAATGGCGAAGCTGTGGTGTTGGGCCGGGCAACGAAGGGGGCAGCGACCGACCCGGCAGCCGCAGGCACAGATCAATTTCTCAACGAGGCGTTCGTGAAGCGTTTCCTCGGCACTTATCTCAACTACTCACCCGCCAACGTCGACGACCATTGGGCTAGCAGCCTGAATATGATGACGCGCAACCTGCGCGGATACACGATGAAAGCAATGGCGGATGACAACACACGAGGCAAAATCGACGATGGCCAGATCGAGTCGGTCTTCCATCTGCGCGAGATCGATCCGGTCCCAGGCGAGCCGCTTACATATCTGGTGTACGGGGTGAAGGATGTTCACCATTTGTCGAATGGAACGGAAACGACCGATCACTTCGTGAACGAGTATCGCGTGCGCCTCATCGCCGACCGCAGGTCGGATGTGAACCCCGACGGGTTATGGATAGCGGAGTATAGCGAGCGTCCTATCGATGACGAACGCCGTGACCGGATTCTTGCCGAGCCTGATACCGATGGTATGTCAAACAGTGAAGGGCAGTGATGGAACCGACCGTACCAAAGCCTACTGAAGTCCAACCGAGTGCGGGGCCGGCTGCCGACCCGAAACGCGGTCGAAGGTCGCGCCAGCACACTGAGGAGGTCGTTCGCTACTTTCTCGCCAAAGAGGGCTCATCGCCCGAGAAGCCTGAACTAGGAGTTGAGGTAGCAAGCGAAGGCGAAGCTCTGATCAAGGCATTTCAATCGAAGCACGGTGTTATTTACACACTCCTGGCCTACAAGGCGGAGGCGGAGATACAAGGAGGATCTCCGACATTGGTGAAGCGGCCCGTGCGCAAGTAGGGCCGCAAAGTCACGGGATTCAAAGAGGAGACATACCTGAAACACGGCTATTGTCCACCTCCTTTGACGCCTTATCGCACTGCGATGAGGAATTCCGCTGACCTGGTTTGCACTCTCGAGCCTGGTTCGGTCCACACCTACCCCTAACCCGGGCGGCCAGGCGAAGAGATACAGGAAACCCGCGTCAGCAGGTCTCTTGTCACTTCGTTGGAAGCGCCAGACAAGTGAGGAGAATATGACAACGACTAGGACACAGAATACGGACCTTGACCAGCGGCTCATCCTTGAGCTGAAGATCGATGCGTCCGGCGAAGTGACCCGTAAACAGTCAAGACTGGGCCGGAAGGACACGCTTGAGGGAAAACTCCTCTCGCAAATCTATCCGGGCATCCAGGTAGCGCGTGTGAGCGTGCCGTATGAGTTGACGCCGTATGAGCAGTCCGTGGTCGAGAACCGCATGGCTAAGCTCATCTATGGCGGGGTCGAATATAAGCTTGCGGGTGCGAGTGGTTCTGCGAAGGACGGCAAGTTTTACTTCGTCGATCAGGCGCACGCCAAGCAGATTGCTGAGCGCTTTCAGCACTGGCCCGAGGCGGCGATCGTGTACTTCGCGATCCTCGTCTCCGACTGCAAACTGATGGTGGAGGAGCCCGATCTTCGCATCGCCGTTGTCCAGGACCACGTCCTTGGCACCAACGATTGCCGCGGTTGGCTGCGCGAATCTCTCTACCGGAAGCTGAAGATCGGCACCAACCGATTTTGCCAATTCCGATTGGCGTTCGACACGCGCGAGCCGAAGCAGGCAAAAGGCGGTTTGAAGGCGATGAGCGATCGCGTAGCTGACAGGCTCGGGGTCGATGTCATCTTGCCGGAGAGCTCCTGCAAGCCGGCTTTGAAGGGAGGCATTCGCTTCCTTCCACAGCTGGGAACGTCCGGCCGGATGTATACGGGTCCAGCGATTCTCGGGATCAAAGAATTGTCCCGCGTATCGGAGTTCGGATCGAGCTATACCCTGGTCGAACATGCTTCGGAAGAGGCACTTCAATTTGAGGTCATGCTTCGAGCGATCGAGCGGATCCGCAAAGTGAGGAAGGCCTGGGACGAAGGTGACTATGAATCGTTGTTCGAAGTAATCGGCAAGTCTGAGATTGCGACGTTTGACGAAGATGTCAGCTTCGATCCCGATGCGCTGGACCAGGGAGGCATTCCTGCTTCAGAAGGATGGGAACCGCCGGAGGCAGTGCTTCTGGCGGATCGTAGCGGAACAAGCATCAAGTTTCCCTACGTTGCGAACCAGCTCAATCGCAAATTAGCGCGCTGGGCATTTCGCACCTGTACTGGTGGAGATCTTAAACTGCCGTCCTTCGCTTTGGTGGATGACGGCGTCCTGATCGAGTACCGTGGAAAAATTCTCTCGGCCTCAGACTGGATCCCTGAAGACACCTCCATCACCTCGTTGACGGCGGAAAAGGGCCTTTGTATTCGCTACCCCATACGGATGCATGAGGACTTGCTTCCGATCCGTCATCTTAGCAACGACGAGCTTATCCCGGCGCTGAAGCAGGCGTTGGGTGTGCCCGACCTTGACAATTCGTTGATTGCCTACATTCTTGAACGTCAGCTTCGGATGGAAGGAACCTACATCCTTCATTCGGAGACGGCCAAGAAGAATGGCGGCGACTTCGATTTCGACACGATCTGTGTGATGCCGTCCGATCAGTTCCCGATGTTTGTTGCGGGAAGGATCGCGTGCGAAGAGAAGTTCCGGCAGGAGAAGACGAAGCAGAAGAAAGCTAAGTCCCCTTGGTGGAATGTGTATCTGGTTGCGATGAAGGCGCGGGGAAACCGAATCGGGTCCATTACGGATCTCAAGACCTCATGTCTCGCTGCGGGACGGCCTGACCTGGCCTACAAGCTCGTACAGCAACTGCAGAACGCGCTCGACTCGTTGAAGCACAGAGTCGAGATCGATGAATCTGTTATCAGTGAAATCCGGAAGGAGGTAAACCCGGCGCCTTGGCTCAGGTACAAACGTGAGCGCAGGGTCTCGGATCTACCGGCTCATCTGGAGGTCCCCGACACAGATAAGGTTGGCAGGCTCTATAACGTCCTCCGCAAGGAGCTTGGGTTCCTACCGGGGGAACACGACGGCAGCTTCGACGAGAAAATGTCGATCGAGGACTTTCGTGGGCTCTTCTCGGGCGAAGCCGTTCCCAAGGCAATGTTCGAAGAGTGCCAGCTCGTCAATTCGATCTATGCAGACATTGCTAGCCGAATTGTTCAGCGTGAGGAAGAGGTAAAACTGCAACTCAAGAACGCTCAGGCGTACTGGGAAGCTGTTCGCCAAAGTGAGGACAAAGAACAACGGAAGTCTGCTGTGCTTGCGCGGAATAAGGCGCAGGCAGCCCTCTGGGAACATGAACAGGAAGCGAAGGATCAATTCAGTTCGCTCCACTTGTTCGTCCACTATTGGGCGCAAGGCAAGGAAGAGAACCGTCGAGCATGGGCACAGGCGATGAATACCGTCGTCACCGGTGGCAATGGCTCTGGCGCAGTACTCTTCCAATCGTTCCCGCAAGAAGTCGTCGATACCTTTGCGGAGGTGACCGGCGGCCAGCGTGTGCGGGTGCGGCTCCCGAAGACCATCGATGGACACGTACGGTTTGACAGCGAGCAACGGGCCTGGCTCGTCGAACGCATCGTCAACCCGGAAGGTCCCGATGGAGAGAAGAAGGTTTTTCTGTTTCAGTACAAGGGAAAGCGGAACCTGATCTTCGAAAACACGAGTGCTCCGGCAACCATGGAGAACTCCTAACCGGCAAAGGAGAAGCTCTGGCTTATCGCCTGGCTTCTTCTTTGTTTTCTCATAAGCCCGTGCCCGAGGAGGCCGCTATGAAGATGCTCATCACCATTCCCATTGTCCTGGCGGCTGCCTTTGCGGGGGCGCAGACAACGAGCCAGAGCCAGATCCGGCACATCGGGACCTCTCTCAACCATCTAACCGTCCTTGATTTTGGTGAGCCTGTGACGACGCTCGCGGTCGCCGATCCCGACAGTTTTCAGGTCGAACGCCACGACGACAAAGTCTTCATTAAGCCGCTTCGGGAGGGTGTCTCAACCAATCTCTTTGTCTGGACGGCATCGCGGCAGATCAGCTATGAACTCGATCCTGCTGGCCCACTTGCCACGATGGACGTGCTGATTCGCACTGAGCCTGCGCCTAAACCAAGCGTAATTGCACGAGCTTCCGGAGAACCGACCGGCGCCGAGATCCGTAAGATCGCTTCTCTCGTGCTGGCGCAGGCCATGATGGGTGTGGAGGATATAGCTCATGATTCATCAAAGCCTTCTTCCGATCAGGTGCGGGTTGATCTCGAACAGGTGTACCGCGCCAACGACCAGATTTACATCCGGTACTCGATCACGAACCAGACCAAAGCCTCATTCCGGCTAACGACCCCGGACGTCTACGCACCTCTCCCGACACAGCAGCCCATCTCTCTGACGAGTCTGCGCAACCATCAGCTCTCGCCGCAGACTTTCGGGGCATTCAAAGCGAAATTGGGCAGCAGCCTAACCGTTGGTCAAGCGCAATCAACAATACAGGATCTGGCGCCGGGGCAGAAGACGACAGGTGTCCTAAGCATCGAAAGTTCCCAGAGCAATCCGCCGCAGCTATATCAGCTCAACTTCGGAACCGACCAGGGCCGGTCACTTACGGTCGAGGCCGTCCTGTAGTCATGGACGCGCAAGGTTACGTCACGCCGGCGGAAGTTCGTAGCGCTCTCATGTCGATCTACGGTAGCGATCCCGAATCGAACCTGCAGCGGGCGCTTCTCCGCATCCTCGCCGATGACCTCAAGCCTTTGGATGAGAAGGGCCGCTGGAGACCAAGTCCCCTGCTGATCCTCGTAGCTGCGCTCCTGTCAGCTCTGACTGGGGTCTTCTGTTACTTCACCTTCGGAGCACACTCATGAGTTCACCCTATGATTCACCGCAACGTCGATATCAACCCGGACCGGAGGACTTAACCGGCGTTCTGGTGCTCTTTATTTGTGCATTGCTCGTGTTTTGCTGGTACGTCGCCGTTTCCCGGCTGCATCTCCGTAACAGCCAGTGCCTGGAGATTTTCATAAACCTCGCCATTCTCTTCTTTGGCGGAGGGTTGATCGTCGCTCAGCTTATCGGCGGCCGAAAGAAACGAGAGGAGAACTGGCCGCATCCTCCGATCTTCGTCCCGGCGACAAAAGATAGTGCTATCGCTCGCGATGCGAACCATAGTTCGGCAACGTTGCTCGGATACAACGTTCACAAAGAGCCTTGGCTTTGGCCCGACGTAGTGAGGATGAAGCACGGCGTGATCGTCGGCGGCACCGGCGCCGGCAAATCGACCTTCCTTGAAAACGTCATCTCGCAGGACCTAACGCGCCGATTCGGGAACCGAAGAATGCCGATGATTATCTTCGATGGTAAGGGCGAACGCGAGTTTCTCGATCGTCTCTTGCCGCACATCGAAGCAGCAGGACGTCTCCAGGATCTCCGGGTTCTCGATCCAACCCATCCCGCCGAGTCCGCGCGATACAACCCCTTCTATGCACTGGACGACGCTTACCAAGAGCATGTGAACTTCGTCTTTCGTTCATTCGGCTTGCGGGAAGATTTCTTCAAAGGCCATCAGGAGGCTTACCTCTCCGACTTGGTTCGCATCCTCCAATACACCGGCAAGCTGTTCAATGTTTATGACGTGCTGGTGATGGCGCTCGATGAGAACGTCCTTCAGGAGCAGATTGAACTCGCGAAAGCGCGTCTCGCCACGTTGTCGGGAATCTCTATGCAGAAGCGATTGAACTTTGAGATGTCGGTGCGGATGCTGCAACGCTCGCTCGCAGACCGGGAGCGCGTCGAAAAAATTCAAGGACTCTTGAATGAGTTGTTGAGCTTCCTTGAGGATGAGCTGTCGATCGTGACCGGCTCCTATCAAGACCTTCTTACGCTTGACGACGTCTTCGAGCAAGACCTGATCCTGTTCGTCTCCCTCAATACCAACCGAAATCAGCGTGCCGTCGAAGCCTTGGGAAAGATCTTGCTGCAGAACATACAACTCATGGTGGGTAAGCGGTATGCGCGATCGGCCAGCGACCGCGACGCGGACGAACCGATGCTTTCAGTGATTCTCGACGAATTTGCGTCGTACGCCTATCCAGGATTTACGCAGGTGCTTCAGACTGCGCGTGGGGCCAGAGTGTCGTTCCTTTTCTCCTTTCAGAGCCTGCCGCAGTTGCAGAAAGTGAGCCAGGCATTTTCGGATGAGGTCTCTTCCGCCCCAGGGACAAAGATGATCATGAACGTCTCCGAGGAGAATACGGCGCAGTGGTTCCTGAAGGCATCGGCAAAGATTGCGACGAAGCGCCGCAGCCTGTCTGTCCGGAGAACGGGCCTTTTTTCGGCGAAGTACACGGAGACGGGAACGGGAAGCGAGAGCGATATCAAGGAGACGCGAGCGAGGGAGGAACACATTAAGAACTTGCCCGTGGGCCAGATGGAGATCCTGATGGTGGACAGCCGCGAAGGCACTCGCTACTCCCATCTGCACGTTCGGCGCGTCCCGAGCTTCCGGCTGGAGGGCCTTGCTCCCCGTCTCTATCCGAAGATGCACAGTTATCTGGATCCGGAGATCGGAGTCAACCTGCGTTTCAAAGAGACCGAAAACCGCAGGCAGCGGCGCAGAAGGATCTCGGGCGTATCCCTCGACAGCCTCTCGGGAGAGTAAATATGGCACGGCTACAAGCAACCCTACGCTTGCTTGCCTTCATCTTCGTCGGCCTTTCTGCGGCGACTTCACTCGCGCAATCGCAGACCCAGGCGGCTGTGGCTCCCCAACGTTCGCCGCACAAGCAACAGGGTTTCTTCGATTACGTTCTCGGCAAGGTCAATCCAAACGGCAACGACTATGGCGCGGCCATGCAAGCCGGACGAGACGCTGTCGTCGCGAATACGGTGGATGATTTGTACTTCTGGTCCAATGCCCTGACGCTCCTGCTGTTGAGTGGTTCGGTCACGATCATCTTGCTGCAATGGCGGTCTGAAGCCAAACGAGAGATCGTCGCCGCGGCTCTCATCGCGGAATTGTGGAACGGCCGCGTTAGCGACAGAGTTGAACTCGAGCGCCGAACGGAGCAGTTCAATCAACTCGTTGCTGCCCACAATATGGATATAGAGAAGACTCTGGCGTTGAAGCAGCAACCATCGGAGCAGGAGAGACAGGTGACGGGCAACGTGAATCGCGGCGTTCGAAAGCTTACCGAGAATGGCGCAATGACGGGACAGAAGGGTGTGCCTCTGGAGCCGATCGCGGCGGAGATACCGCTCGTTGCTGCCCCGGAGGCAAGTATTGCTGGCCTGCAGCAGAACAACCTGTTGCTCCAACGGCGGGTCGAGGCGATGCAGAACACCGAGCAGAATCTGAAACAGCGTCTCAATCAAACGACGACTCTCCTGGAACAAGAACGCCGGCGTAACGCCACACTCAAGGGCGCATAGAAAGGGTCACATGAGCAACATGCTCCCCTCCAACTTCACCAACCACGAGGAATGGATCTCCTATGTTCGGGACCAAGTTCCGGTCGCGGATCGCCCCTATGCTCTCGCGTGCGGTCGTACGGAACTATTCAAGAGCTTCTACGAGGTGCGCAAGCGCGCGTTTCCCGTCGAGTTCGAGCAGGACCTAGCGCGTATTCGAATCCTTCCCGAACCCAAACGGACGGCCGATCTTGAGTCTTTGAACGAGCATATCTTCGCCAGCCTTACCGACTTTCTGTTCAATGAGGCGCAGCCCAATGCGGTTGAGGCCGCGGCGGTAGCTCCTCCACCTCCGAGGGAACAGGTTCGGGAACTCCTCGACCATCTGACGCAGAAGAACCCCTATTTCGCAGTTTGGGTTGTTTTCAAAAGTGGCGCTGAAAACTCCGATACCGAAAGCTGGGAGGAGTATCTGGGTCGAGAGCTTGGAACGGACGATGGAGACGAAGTCGCATTCACGCGCGCGATGGCGGAACTGGACAAACTCCTCCTCTATTTTCACGACCGGGACCTGCCGCTACCGCAGCATTTCTTTGAACGTGCGTGGTTCCTGCACTATCTGCGCGGACCGGAGCGGATGCTCCAGACCCGCGCTCTCCTGAACACGCTCACGGCGGAGACTGGGGCATGCAAGTCCGAGTGATCAGCTTCGGAAGCAACTGGTGGGCGATGCATTCGTCCGATAGAAGCGATCCCTACTGCTTCCGACGCAGGGCGGCCTACTTCAACGCAGCTGCCCTGATGTGCGGCCGACGCCTCCATCACAGCGCCATCTACCCCGGCCAGATCCGGTTCAATGCGGAGAGCGGCTTCGATCCGGAGTTTCCATCCCGCGCGCTCGGCAAAACATTTCTGTGCTCTGGCCCGAACCTACTCGCGGGAAAGATCCACCTCTTGTTCCAACAATTGGTAGGAACCATGCAGCCGGAGGCGTTTCTTGTGACCTTGAACTCGGTCGATCACGGTCAGATTCGGTTCCGGCGCCCCGGCTGGATGTCGTCCGGTGTACAGCCAATCTCGATCAGTACGAGAGGCCCAAGGTTCGAAGCGATGCTGCTGATTAGGCCCGGAGATTGGGTGCAAAGCGACCTCGGGCGTTGGCACGTAGGTGCAGATGGCCACAGTCTGTCATTGTCCTGCACGCGAGACGGGGTGATTGCATGAGGTATTACAAGGGCTATATCTCTCTATCCGAGGCGTGTGATGTGCCCGTCCTGCTGCATGTCCGCAACGCCCGCGCCATCCACTTCGATCAACTTTCGGACCTTATATCGCACGAAATGGAGGCGACACTCTCACGTTCGCTCCGTTGGCGAGTAGCCCGTCTTGAGAAAGCTGGCCTCATCTCTCGGTTGGAGATGTATCGGCATCTAGGCAAACCTGTCTTCGAAATCACACACCACGGTCTCGAATGTCTTGAAGCACGCGGTCACTATTTGCTGTCCTTACCAAGCAACACCGAGCAGATTCTGCACCCGTCGCAGGTCCCACATGCGCTCGAGTTGGTCAATATTCGAATCGCGTTGGCGAAAGGAGGCTTGCTTCGCTCGTGGAAAAGCGAGCTGGAAATTACTTCGCGAAACCTCGTTGCCGAGAGTTCAGCGACCAAAGACTTTGACGCTATCGCGGAAATCGAGTTCGACGGAAGCAGCAGAAGACTCGCGATCGAGTATGAGAGAAACCCGAAAGCTGCCAACCGATATCGCGCGATTCGTGACGTGCTCGACAAGGATAAGACGGAGGACACTGTTCTCTATCTCACCTCGAACGACGACATCTTGTATCTTCTCGCTGTCGAAATGCGGTCCTGCAGAAGACAAATCGGCTTCGCACTCAGCGAATCATTCCGGCGTTCGCTGCTGGATACGCGGACGTTGACGAACACGGAAGATTCCGAGGTCGTCCTCTTACGAGATCTCCTTGCAGCCAAGGACGTGTAACTCATCCTCTTTGCCCTTCAGGTTTTTGACTACCCATTGCTAAGCGATTGTGAATGGAATGGCTTTCCATTGACGCCCCTTTGACTTGCTTTGCCTCGTCTTTGAACGAAATCGGGCTACCCTAACTCCCTTTCCTCCTATGACTTGCTTCTTGACTATCCCCTTGTGCATGACTCTGTTTTGAGGGGTCGTGGATGAGGTGTCTGGGTATGGATGGGTAGAAGTAGAGCTGCGGAGGAACGAACGTGAACAGGAAGGAGGTAGATATGACACAGGTGCTGGAACAGATACGACGTCTTGCGCGGGATCATGGCGGAGACCTTGCGTTTGTTGTGAATCATTCTGGCGGCAAAGATTCCGCACGAATGCTGGGTTTCATCCGAGCGAAATTTCCAGATGCGCCGACTTACGCGGTGATGGCGGACACCGGATTCGAGCATGTGTCTCCGATCTCCGCTGCCGACTTCGCGCACGCACGCTGTGCAGAGTTCGGTCTTAATCTCACAGTGGTACGTCACCCGAGGCGAACCTACCTGGAGATGGTGGAGCAGCGTGGCATGTTCCCGTCGCCACAGTTCCGGCAATGTACCTCCGACTTGAAGCGCGGTCCCATTGACAAATTTATCCGGAGCCTGCCGCACAATTTGATCGTGAACTGCCTTGGCATCCGCTCCGAGGAATCGAATCCCCGCTCTCGACTGTCGCCGCTGACCCGTAACCAGAACCTTTCAACTCGCTGCAGAACTGTGTACAACTGGCTTCCCGTCTTCGATCAGACGCTCTCCGACGTGCTCGCCTGGCACTGGAGGAACGCCATCCGGCTCCATCCTGTGTATGTTCCGGAGTACCACAAGGACGGATCGACGGGCGGATACCTGCGACGCTTTTCGTGCCGTGTGTGCATCTTCTCGACCGATGCGGACCTTGCAGCGATTCATCTCCATGACCGCGCGGCGTTCGATGCGGTCGCGGACCTCGAACGCAAATTGAAGTTCACAATGCGACCGGGCGTCAGCTTGGTTCAGATTGTGGAAGCTCATTCTTCGGCCAGCATCGAGGAAGCACGGCAACAGAGCTTTTGTTTCTGACAGAAGATCGTCGGTTTAGGTATTCCCAATCCCTCCATCCTGTAGCCCCAACCTACCCAACTTAACCGCACACCCGCCATTGCAGAAAGGAACCTCCATGCCCGAAATTCTTCGTGCTATCTCGACGCCGGTCGAGTACGTACCGATCTTGTCCTCCCGCTTTGCCCTCCGCTTCGCAGGTTGTCTTCTGCTTACATCGCTCGACGCAGGAGTCATTTCGGCGTTCGGTCCTGCACTTTATCGTGTGAGCGCCGACCATCCCTCCTGGCTGGCCGGCCTGGCACTCCTTTTCGCCACCATGCTCGGATCGCTTCTTCGCGTCTGGATGCTGACCTTCCGCGGCCGCTCCCGTTAGAGCCGTATCCACTTCAACCCAACCAGAAGAGAGAGGAGAGTCACTATGCAACGCAGCTTAGGAAGAATGTCCGCCTACAAGATGTTCAACTGGCGCGATCGCGCCGCCAGCACTATTCAACAGACCGTCTCCGCGTTCCTCGACGTCGGAGACGCGATCGCCACTCGTTGGATCCAGACACCAAAGGGTGTCTTGCTCTTGCAGATGGTTCCAGATAACAGCGCATCCGGAGCGATTTACGTCTTCGACCGGCAGCGGGACGACTGGTACATGCTCTCCTTCGAGGGCTGCGAGGACCAGTTCACCTCTGAGCAATTCGACCACGTCTTCTCGGAGTACAAGCTTTTCAGCTACGTGGAACAGCCAGGCCTACTGCTGTCCCAACTGCAGCCCGCCAACGCTTAGCCCATCCCGTAGTACCCCATCCCCCACCATCCCAAACGCAACTTCAACTCCAGGAGGAGATGCCATGCGTATGTCCGCTAGTCGTATTCGTTCGATCAATCGCAGCATAGCCAGAGTCAACGGGATCATCTGTGGCGCCTCGGACAGGCTTCCCCGCAACCCGTCCGATACCCGTACCCCCAACGCATCCGCCACTCCGTCCCGCACGATCAGGATTGTGGCGGCGGCGAAATCCACCACCGCGTAGCTCTGACGCCTCCGGAATCGGCGAGCGAATGTGCGCGAGAGACCGTGTTCGGCTCGCCGTTTCCAGAAATTTGACCGAGTTTTGGAGCCGGGTTACAACCACACAGTTGAGAAAGGAGACCCCGGCTATGCCCGCCCACTTCTGCGTAAGCCGCCAGACCGCTGAAGAGTTTATGCGGTTATTCGTCAACCGCCTGGCCTACTGCATCCAAAAAGAAAAAGCCCCGTCCGATGGGAGCGCGCCGTATATCAAGCAGACGCGACCACTCGATTCTGGCGCAGTCAGGATGCACCTCAACGGCGACATGACCATCAGCTTGTTTGCCATTAACCCTCAAACCCAAAGCTGCAAGTGGGTGGCGATCGACGCAGATTTCGGCGATGCACTGGACGCCCTCTTCCATCTGCGACGGGAACTCAAACAAGACGGGATCGATGCGGCTCTCGAACAGTCGCGTCGCGGTGGCCATCTCTGGATCTTCGGTGAAGGTCCCCTGCTGGCGTCCCAATGCCGCATCTATATTTACAACCTCGCGCTCCGTTTGGGAGTTCCGGTCAAAGGCGGTGGTCTCAAAGAGGGCATCGAGGTCTTCCCAAGACAGGACCACATAGCAGATGGTGCCTATGGAAACGCAATCCGCGCACCCCTGGGAGTTCATCGCAAGACGAACCGCCGATATTGGTTTTATGACGCCGATGTCACTCCGGAGGCGCAGCTCAACTACCTATACGGGCTGAAGAAGCTGACGGCAACGGAACTCGAGACCCTCACGCAGGGGATGGAGCTGCCAAAAGCGTACCGGCCGCCCGCGCCAGTGCCATTTGTTCCGCGGATTCCAGTTACTGGACAGCAGGAGTTCCGCATCCTCAACTACGTGCAGATCACGGGGAAACAGGACATCCGCAACTGGAAGGCGCAGTGCCCGTCCTGCGCGCAGGCTGGCCGCGACCGGTCGCGGGACAACCTCGGTATCAAGATCTCCGACCCGCGCTTCTACGTGTGCCGCGCCGGATGCACGAAGGAAGAAATCCGGGCGGCACTCGGTCAACCCATTCGCAAAGCAGCAATGGCTTAAGGGGGAAGAGGATGGCAATCGTTTCTCATAAGCAAGCGACGTCGCCGGCTTCCCGTTCTCATGCTATGCATGGCCTGTCGCTTCCAGCCGCTGTTCTGAGTGCCATCCAGAAGCGAGGGATCTACTGCACTTCGAGCCTCTCTATCGAACATCAATACCTGGCGAACCGTTACGTACTGCGCGGTGTGGAGTCCGGCGGCGCGGTCGTAGACATCGGGCGTGCGTGCGCTTACCTGCCGTCGGACGGGAACCCTCTACCGTGGCTCCAGTCACTCGATTCCATCGCTGTGAACGGACGGCACGCCATCTTTCTCGCTGACAACTTGGTCCGTATCGAGATGTTGAGGATGGTGAGGACCTACGAACTGGCAATCTCGCTGCACACCTTGTCGTTCCTGCCTGGTCGAATCCGCCCGGAGATTGCGTCGAAGCTGCTTTTTCGAGGGCGAGACGGCGCCCTTCCCCTTGATCTATGGGCGGACCAGAACAAGAGTCTGCGAGGACGGATCGCTCCGACCTTCTACAACCGCGCCGGCGAACCGATCAATCTGCCGAGGCGCTTTGAAGAGGCGATTCGGAGGCTGACCGAAGCCGTCTGCTGCATCGGTTGTAGGCATACCCATGTAGGGGTTCCACCCAAGACGAATGGAGTGGCGACATGACGCAGAGTAGCGGAAACGTCGTTACTGTCGGGGAGCCAAACTGGGCGCCACTTGAAAACATTCTTCCGCCTGAGGAGTGTCAGGAATACATGTACATGGGACGCGCAGGCGAGATCGAGTTGTACAAGCACCGCTGGACGCGCAGATACCTCAACATCGGCACGGACTGTCGTAGCTTTTATTTCTATTCCGATGGGAAATACGTCGAGATTTCGCAGGCCGCGGCGCTTGCACATGTGCGCAATTGATTACGGAAAGGAGCATCAACGTGGCAAAAGGTATCAACAAAGCAATGCTGCTCGGACACGTCGGCAAGGACCCGGAGATTCGTTCAACCTCTGGTGGAACGATGGTCGCAAGTTTCTCGCTCGCCACCAGTGAGCGGCAGAAGGACGGTCAGGGCAATTGGACTGAGAAGGCCGAATGGCACAATCTCGTCGCCTTCAACAGGACGGCTGAAATTGTCCGGGACTATGTGAAGAAGGGGACGCAACTCTTCATTGAGGGCAAGATCCAGACCCGATCCTGGGATGACAAGTCCAGTGGCGAAAAGAAGTACCGCACCGAGGTTCTGATCAATGAACTGACTCTGCTCGGCGGTCGCCAAGGCGGGGATGGGGGCGGCTACAGCAATGGCGGTGGGTATTCGCGTATCACGCCCGCCGGTTTCGGACAGTCGCGTGCCGGAGGCAACGACGACTACGGCGATCAGGGGATCAGTGACGACGACATACCGTTCTGAAAGCTTTGGTCAGAATCACGACTCGGGCGCTCTGCGGAGCGCCCATTTCTTTGAGGAGACAACGAGATGGCGACAACAGAACTGAAAACAAATCCGGAGCTTGACGCTCTGTTCGTGCAGTTGGTGGAGCCTTTTGATCCTTCCGAGATCAAATGGCGCGTGACGCATACGACTCAGGATCGCCGGCGGGGTGCGGTTATCGCCTTCGCAGATCCAAGGGCATACACCGACAGGCTCAACCAGATATTCACACCCACCGGTTGGACACGAACCTACGACGTCTCGACAGTGACCGCCGTGAGTCGGATGAAGGGGGACAAACTCATCCAGACCGGAAAGGTGCTGGTCACCTGCTCCCTCACGATCCACCAACTTGGGTGCCACACCGGAAGCGGAGAGGAGTGGGCCGACGAACAGAACGCCATGACGAGCGCAGAGGCGCAGGCATTCAAACGAGCCTGCACTTGTTTCGGGCTGGGGCGTTATCTCTACAACTTTGCCGAGATGTGGGTTCCGCTCAATGACTACCGTCAACCGGTCAATCTGCCGCCGCTACCGCAGTGGGCGCTCCCGAAAGGAAGCAGGCCCGAAGGAAGAATCAACCCCGTTTGCGGTCCTCGGCCTCCCGTTGTGCAACGGGGGCCCATCGATCAGAAGACGACGGCGAGAATCGAAGGCTTCCGGCGCATTCTTGGAGATCCGATTTATGGAGAGATCCTGTGGCGCGTGGCGCGGGCGCGAAGGGCGAACGCGGTTCCGAATGCGCAGCTGCAGGCGGATGTCTCCGAGGCGATGGAGCGTGCGGCTCGTGGCATCCGCAAAGCACACTCGCTGGCCGAAGAGATCGGGGACACGCAGTTCGTTTCCGTGCTCGAGCGGTTGAGGATCAGGTCGATGACAACGATCCGTAACCTCGAAGCTCTCAAGCTCCTGGTCCTGGAACTGGAAAACTTGGCGGCTCAACACGCCGCCTGATCGTGGAGACGCGGGGCGGCGCAAGTACCGCTCCGCTTCAGTCTGGAGGTATCATGCGCAACGTCAAAATGCTTCGCACGGAAGCCAATTTCGTTAGTATCCCGGTTGAACAGGCGATTTACTGCGAGAACTGTAACACGGTCTCGAACTCTACACGGCGGCGGTGTGGAGTGTGTGGTAGCGAAGCAATCTTCAGCCTGACTACCCTGATCGACGGCCCTCCTCCGGGGCCAAGCGCCGGACCCGCCGCTGCGGGTTGCCTCGTTTCGCTCTTACATAAGGAGTCTGTCAAAGCAGCATGACGCCGAAGGTTCAAAAGGGAGGTCAGGGTAGTTTGTGATCTAAGGAGACTCTGATCAAGTCCTTTGTTTTACCGTGGGGCGGAAGTTCGCTGTTTTTGCTTTCTCGGGTTCTGAACAAGTGGCCTTTTCGCTTTCCGAGACACACTAGTGCCTCGACAGGGCCAGGTGTTTTTGCGCGGTGACGAGGTTGACTAGCGCGAAGCTGGCGTGGAGCCGGTGAAGGTTCTTGCAGAGGCCGCGATAGCGCACCTTCACGAAGCCGAAGTCGAGCTTCAGCATTTTGAAAACGTGCTCGACACGCGAGCGGGTCTTGCTCTTGATGCGGTTGGCCTCGCGCACCTCGGGCCAGACCTGAGGCTTGGATCGCCAGCGGCGGCAGGTGCGGTCTTCGGCGCGTGGCGCATGCTCGGTGAGCACAGCGCCCTGGCCTTGGTACGCTTGATCGCCCCACACGGCAGTCTCCTGGCCATGCAAAAACTGCGGCAGCACCTTTGCGTCGTTGACGTTGGCCGCCGTCGCCGTGATGCTGTGCACCAACTTGGTCTCGGCATCCACGCCGATATGGGCTTTCATGCCAAAGTGCCACTGGTTGCCCTTGCGCACCTGGTGCATCTCCGGGTCGCGCTCGCCCTTGCTGTTCTTGGTCGACGAAGGCGCTACGATCAGCGCCACATCCACGATGGTGCCCGTGCCCAGCTTCACGCCCCGGCTCTCCAGATGGCCGTTCACGCGCGCGAAGATCTTCGCGCCCAGACCGTGCCGCTCCAGCAGATGGCGGAACCTGCACACCGTCGTCTCGTCCGGCACCGGCTCGCGGCCCAGGTCGATGCCCACGAAGTGACGCATGGCGTTGGAGTCGTAGAGCGCATCTTCCACCGCCGGGTCGGCAAGGTTGAACCACTGTTGAAGAAAGTACATCCGCAGCATCCGCTCCAACCCCACCGGCGGACGACCGTTACCCGCCTTCGGATAAAACGGCTCGATCTCGGCCACCAGCTCGCGCCAAGGAACCACAACGTTCATCTGGGCAAGGAACTCCGCGCGCCGCGTACGCTTCACGTGCTTCTCAAACCCTGCCGCCATCGCCAACGTCTGCTGCTGTGCCATCCGCTCGCCGCACCTCGATGTCCGCAATCTAAATCACACCGCAGTGGAAAGAACAGAACTTAATCAGAGTCTCCCTCCTGACGAGAAGCGCGTTTGCCGTTACTAGACACGCTTCGGAAAGCAGAAGCCCAAAATTCATCTGACTACGTGCGATAAGTTCAGAGTGTAAGAGTATTTGACGAGTTGGAACGCATTCTCAAATTTCAAGAGCGACAACCTCATACATTTCTACCTTCGGCACCGTTAGCGATACGTGGTTGGCTGTCTGTTGAAAGGCAATCGTGGTGCCGGCGTGCAGCAAGGAAGCCTGGCGAATCTTCTTTTCCGAAGGCAGCTTTATTCGTACCTTCTGCGCTGTCAGCGCAACCGGCTTTCGCATGTGGCCGCGAAAGGCATTTGCGCCGTTGTAGTTAAGGAGATGCACCGCGAACCCGCGCTGTGTCTCCCAGCCAATTACTTCCATGAGGCCGTCCCCTTCAACATCCACTGCATTATTTCCCTTCAGCAGCCAACGCATTGCGTTGCTCATCTGCCTGCCAAGGTCCATATTGTCCAGTCTCCAAAACGAGCTATCCACATCGCCTGCCATATATACCAGTCGCGAGTTTCCAACCTCACGCGACATCAACGCAGGAATATCGCTCGGCGGCTCACGCTGGTACACCGCCTCGGGCGGATAGACGGGATAGGGCTTGATAAACGTCATGACAGCATCGGGGGACGGCTTTATGGGTTGTCGCCAGACCGGGCCCGCGATCCACGTCGTCTCCTCAAACCCCTCGGTTAGCGCACCGCGCTGCCGAATGGATTGGAGATGGATTCCACCCATCGCCTGGTGGGCGCTTTCACCTGCCTGTGTTGGCTCGCCTGCTTTATGGATGCCGAAGATATCACCGAGAGCAAAATCTTTCCTGGCACTGCCCGTCTCGTCGAATAGTCCCGTCTGGAACGTGGCGAGCACAGAGCCTCCGCGCTCCGCATACTGTCGAATGGCTGCTGCTTGAGCATCCGACATCAACGCGATGTTCGGCAGGATCAGTACAGCGTATTGCGAGAGGTGCTCCTGGTCGATGTCTTGCTCATGGACAAAATCGAAAGGAATCCGCGCCTCCACCAATGCAGCATAGAAACCTTCCAGGTGATCTGTGCGGTCCTCTGAATAAGGAGCTTTATACAAGTTCAACGAGCGTGGAGACACAACAACGGCGACACTCGCCAGCGATCGCTTATTGTGAAAGTGCGCATCGTTCTTTGCGTGCCACGAGAGAAAGTCACGCGCCGGGGCCTGCCAACGACGGTCATCCTTGAATCCCTGTTCTAATCCCAGCCAGTGATACCAGATGATGCCTCCTGCGGCCGCGGTCTGGGCCATGCGGAACGAAGGCTCGGCTGAAGTGTCTGTCGCCTGACGCCACGAGATTTTGCCGGAGCGTCCATAGCTTGCGCTCACTGCAGCGACGGAGCGATCGCCCATCAACGCGCGCGCAAAC
This sequence comes from Acidobacteriales bacterium 59-55, assembly GCA_001897435.1. Classification (GTDB taxonomy): domain Bacteria; phylum Acidobacteriota; class Terriglobia; order Terriglobales; family Acidobacteriaceae; genus Edaphobacter. The sequence goes on from MKSV01000004.1 coordinate 579,787, forward strand.
TTTACCTGTTGAGCGTCCTGCCATACCGGAGCGACAACTGCGGAGCGCGATTGATTATCTGCGGTGTACCAGCTTGCGTCTCGCGTCAGTCGCCACTGATCCATCCCAGACTCTTTCAAACCTCCGCCAAGATTGCATGAGTAGAAGTTATTCGGGCTCTTTTCCAGTACCGTTGCCTTATAGAGCAGTATCAGCTCCACCGCCTTGTCCATCAAAGCCTGATGATATTGCTGCGAGTGAGGATCGCCGATCCTGCGGCAGTTTTCGCAGTAGCACGTCTGCATCGTGGGCCAACCGTTCATGTAGACCCCGTCGATCTCATAGTTCGCGTTCAGTTCGCGAATGATCGCCGGTTGTTGCTTTGCATAGTGGTCACTGAAGATGCACGTGTACGCGATATCAGGCGCAGGCTGCTGCAGGCTTCCATCATCGTTTCTGCGAAACCAGAGCGGATTTGCCTCCAGCAACTTCGGATCGGTCCACTGAATGTCGGGACTCATGCGACCGTACACGTAGATCCCGCGCTTCTTCGCCGCGCGTACGCACTCGCCGAAGAGGTCGCGGCCTTTCAGGTAAATGCTGTGATGAAAGTAGGGAACCTTCGATGGATAAAACGCAACCGGCCCCGAAACAGACAGAGCAACCGCCTGGACCTTCGCCGACGCCCAGAAGTCTGCCCACTTCTCTACGTTTTGCGAATCGCCGTCATGTTCGTTGAAATTCGTCTGACCAATGCGCTTGATCGTTCTATACCACGGCAGAGCAGCAGAAGAATCACTTGGGTCCATTGTTGCCGCTGCGGCATTCTCCATTGAAGAGAGAGATGAGAGAAGCGTGCCTGCGGTGAGCACATTGAACTCGCGCCGTGTCATTCTCATAGGATCTCGAAGCCTCTTTGGTTTCAAATGCTGTTTGATACAGATTGATACTGTGGGCAAATCTTACCCGATTCGTACCGGGAAATCGGCTTGTGTGTGCCGATGCACTGTCGACAAGTGCATCGGCGACTACGCGCTCACTAACGAATCATCAGAGATTGCGGGACTGATTCCTATTTCAGAAGGACAGATCGTGATCTATCTCTCCGACCGCTGGGGTCTACGGAAGCTACTTCGCAGGCTTTGGTGGAGTGCACGCTCCGACGAGGTTGATTCCTCTGCTAGTCAGACGAATTTTGGGAATTACTTTGTCATCGACCGCTACAGTGAACCACTTGATCAAGAATGAGCCTTCAAGAGCGTCCAGGCATGCATGAAAGTTGTCTGCCGTTCTTGGCCTTGCGTCCACTAAATTTCTATACGTTGAACGCAAATCTGGCACATACCACTCTATCGTGGGGCTATAAGGGCGCTCCTTTTGACGAAGGGCGTCCTTATAGAGCCAATTCAACAACACTCCTTCATCAGGTGCCATCTGCCGGAGTAGGGCGATATAACTTGGTCGAACACCATCTGACCAATCTGGAGAAGATGCATTTGCAAGCAATGCAGCCCACATGGTGTGCAAGTCTTCGTTCTCCTCGAACGACGCCCCTTCGAGGAGCGGAAATAACAGCTTCGACGGGACCTCATTAGGAGTAAATCCGCCTTCCTCCGCCATCTTCGCTGCCTTCTGTACACAGGAGAGCTGCCGCCTATAGCGATAAAGTCGAACCTGATCGCGCATCATCTCGGCAAATTCATCTGCGGCCGGGCCGAGCATTCGCTTGGCGATGGCGGTGAAAGGAACGGATGCGCCAAGGGCTACGGCTCCCTTTGCAATCACTGGCGCGGTTCTGACAAGATCATCAGGGTTCATTGAGGTGATATCCGCTTCCATCGTAGCTCATGAGTCCGCATAGGCTGATAGCACACCGGAAGTTTGATCTCTCTACTGATGACTTCAGGGCAATGCACTCATTGACGATTGACCATGTCCGATTACTTCCGCGAAGCACGTTTATCGAGAGCAATGTGGCAAATTGTCTGTGCAATCCGGCCATTCATCCATCAAAGGAAATCGGACTGCTTGATATTGCGAAGAGAATCTGATCCGCAACATTAGCTTAAGCGAGCGAGCCTATTTCTCGCGGTGGGCGTGTCGCGCCTCAATCAAAAAACCTTGGCAAAGTTGTACGACCAGCGGCCACCGTTGCCGCGTCCCCAAGCATAGTAGGTCTGCGCAATGATGGAGCCCTGGATGCGAGCGAAAATTCCTATGCCGGCGTCGTTGCGAAAGTTGGAGAGGGCGAGTCCGCCGGCGTTGGCAGCTACGGTTCCACCGTCGTAGAAGACATAGACGCCGAAAGGATCGTAGACGATGTAGTCGGCTTCCGCTTGGATGAGAGCGGCGTCCCGGTCGCGGAAGCGGTAGTCGTCCCAGCCCCTCAGGGTGACGTTGGCGTCGATGTCATTGCCCCCGAGCGTGGGCTGGAGATAAAAGGGGATCTGATTGGCGCCGGAGGTGTCGGAGAGGACGAGGTGGCTCTCGATGTCGAACATCATGAAATGGCAGAGATCTCTTTGTCGATCCTGGCCTTGGCCGGGACCCTTGCCTTGGCAGCGAAAGCGGTAGGTGTACGGGTAGGCAGCTTGGTCAAAGCCGTTCCGGAGTATACCGCGAAGATCGAAGTGCTCGTCGCCGTCGAATCGGAACTGGCGGAACTCGAAGGCAGACCCATCGGTTGGGTGCTGGAAGCGTAAAGAAGCTTTGTTGTTGAGCTCCATCCGGATGCGTGGCTGAAAGTGGGGTGCACCGACGGATAACGGTCTAAATGTTGTGGCGAACTGCCGAACGATGCGTGTATCGATACCGATGGAATTGTTCAAGTACAACGGCTGCTGCATGATGCCCGGGGTAAATTGGGATGGAACATTAGCGAAGATCGAGGTTAGATCATTAGGTGGGGGTAGGGTGCTGGACTCGAGTTGCGATTCGCCGGTAAGGATAATGTCATGGGCAATGGGAACTCTAGCATCAAACTTTCCCCATGTGTCGTCTTCGGCGTAGGTGTATCGTGTGGCCGACGAGCGTGACCCCGTGCCGTAGAAGTACAGTGTGCGGACGCTGCGGTGGGAGGCATTGAGGTGGAATTTAGGGTTGTGCCAATCCTTGGCGGCAGCGGAAGCCAGGTTGCGCTCATCGGTGCTGAGGTTGTTGCTGCCGTTCGAGAATGTCCAGGTCGCATCGCCCCCGGTAAACCATGAGCCGTTGGTGGTGACGGCGCCAGTAGCGCTCAGGTCGAGTTCTTGGCCGTTCGTGGTCCCTTTGAAAGCGTGGGTGAAAACGATGCCGGGACCGAAGCCGTTGGAGGTAGGCAACGAGGCCAGGGTGAAGTGGTACCCGCTCTCGCTGAAAAGCGATTCGACACAAGAGATGGCTTGGCTGCTGTTCTTGAATATCTCCGGGCAGGACACTCGGAAGGTCTGCGCAGGGAGTGTCGCTGCACAGGCGAGAAAGGCGAGAAGGAGTGTGCGCGGGTTCATGCGGCTCCCAGATTGGCGACGGCGGCGCGGGCTTCGGCGAGGTACGCGTCAGCGTCCTGCGCGGAGTAGATCTGTTGTGTGGTTTTGGAAAGCGTCACTCCCTCTTGGGCCAGTGAATACTCCATGGACTGTGCCATGAGGGTGACGAGGTCTGTGGGCTTGCGGAGCATCGGTGGAATGACTGGCGGGATATTGGGAGTGCGGGTGGTTTTTGCGAGTGCGGATACGGTAGGCAGGACGGCCGGCACAGGTTGCTGCAGACCACGCGCGGAGGCCGAAAGAAGCTGACTGCGCCCCTGCAATGGCATGGTGCCATCGGCGGATACGACCTTGGGAAGCGTGGGCTTGTCTTTGCGCATCTTTACGACGTCGGTGTCTACGATGTTCAGGAAGCTGTTGGCGATGCTTTCGCGCCAATTCACGGGCGCCTTGGATTGGCAACAGAGCTCGCGCACGGTTTTGACGATGGAACAGTGATCGAACTGTTGAGGGAGAATAGTACCGGGCTTCAACCAGGGGGAGACGAAGACGGCTGGAACCCGTACGCCGAGCCGATCGAAGGTAAAGCCGAAGTCGGTGGTGGCGGGAAAGTTGGGTAGGCCGGTGTTGTTCTTAAGGCTGGGTGGAAAAACGTGGTCGTAGAGTCCGCCGTGCTCGTCGTACACGATCAACAAGAGTGTGTCGGTCCACAGCGGGCTGTTGCGTATGGCGTTGTAGACCTGGCCGATGAGGGCTTCCCCTTTGTCGATGGCGAAGTCGGGATGCTGGCTGTTGGCGTTGACGCCATCATAGATAGGCTCGATGAAGGTGTACTGGGGGATATCGTTGTTCTTGCAGTCCTGGGCAAAGTCTCCGATATCGAAAAACTTATCTTGGTTGAGCATGAGGTGGCGGTTCGCCAGCAAGATGCTCGCCTGGCTAACGTAAATGCGATAGGTGGTGTTGAGGTCGATGGGATCTTTGTCGATATCTTCGAAGATCGTATGGGCCAAGAAGGGGGCTTTAATCGCGTCCTGGGTGAGGGAGCCTCCGGATGAGGCGGCATGGGCGAAAAGCCGATTGGGAATGGTAGAGGCGGGAACGGAGGAGAACCATTTGTCGGAAACGGCGAACTGCTGGGCAAGTGTGGAGAGTATAGGTAGTGTGCCGGCCTGAAAGCAGCGCATGATGACAGAGCCATGGGCGGCGTTTCCGCTGTCGCTCGCATAGTTTTGGACGAAGCCCTGCATCTTCTCTTGGCCATTGTCGGCGCCGTCGGAGTTGGAGAATATCTGCCAATTGATGTCGGGAAACTCGTGGTTGGGGTCGGGGCTGAGATCGTTGGTGTTGCGAGCGTTTGGGCTGACGCGGATAGGGGTTCCGCCGTCTGCGGCTGGGTTAGTCTCATCTCCATTGAGGCCGTCGATCGAATAGGAGCCGGACTTGAGATAGCCCAACATGTGATCGAAGGAACGGTTCTCCATCATCAGAACGACAATGCGCTTGAAGGGCGTGGGCAAGAAAGCCTCCTTAGAACTCAGCAGTTCGGGGCCCTGGGTCACTGGAACAGGAATTTCGATTGCTTTACCATGCCAGCATAATTCGCTTTAAGAAGAAAACCTATTGTTCGCGAGAAAGACTGTGTCGGGTATGGCTCGGAGGTCCCTTGGACATGAGCCGATCACTCGGCGTCACGTTCATCAACGCGCCCAGGCAATCCCAAGTTGCTGGAGGAGGGCAGTCTTGAAGTCCTCGCTGCCTAGAAGGTTCGGATGGGCAGTAGGGTTGATGCGGCATGGGAATCGATCTTTCTCGGTCGGGTAGAGTGCCTTGCAGATTACTGCGCGCTTGTTGAACGTCTCGTCTTTGCGCAAGGTCCACCAAAGAAACGGGATCGGTAACTTCCAAAGGTGAGTGTGGCTCGTGCCGTAAGCGTTCTCCGCCACACTCGGAACGACCGCTAAATATGTGTGAGCGACAGCGGTAGCCTTCTGTGGCGTCAATGTGACCGCCGGACAGTGATGATCGCCGGAGGCGGGAGGCAGCGCTGGAGGGTTGAGACCATTTGCGTGTGCAACGGCCCAATCGAAGCAATCCATCGTATCGTTGTAAAACTCCGCGGATCGCTGTCCCCAGGATGGCAGCCCCATTTTGCGCGCGGTGTTCAAGGCACTCTCCTGGCCGCTGTTGAGGAATAGCCGCTCCTGTGTTTTTGTGAGCCGCCGTTGCTCTTTTTCGGGAGTGAACTCACTTGGTGTCACACCAGTCCTGAGCAGCGGCATGCTTTTATCTGACACGATAAGGAAATAGCTGTTGAGAATGATGGTGGCATTTGGAAGGGTCTGACGGATAGATTCAAGTAGTTTATCTACAGGCTGCGCGCAGTTCGCAAATACGCGATCTCGTATTTGCTCAACACTGGTCCAGTTGAACGGCCACGGAATTGCAATGTCCGTTGCACTTACGTCATTGATGCAGCCGTCGACGAGAACCAGTTCGGCATCGGGAAGCACCTTCGCGGCACAGTCGGCACTCCACTGGATATTCGGTTGCGAGGAGTTTGGGTCACCTTGATCGATCCCTCCCAAAGAAGGCACAAGGGCCCCGTTGGTGCCGACCAAAACCGCGCCAGAATGCGCAAAGCTGAATAGTCGCACGTGGCGTCGTGTCAGATCAGCAGTCCGCTGGCTCACATTGAGCACGAATTTATACGGAAGGTCGTCGCCGTTGCCCCAGACTACAGAGTCACCAAGGGCGATAATAGTGAGTGGATTTGTATCGTCATGAGGTAGAGGATTGACGAGCGTAGCTGATCCAGAGCCCTGCGGTTGGAAATCCTGATGCAGGGTCTGATAGCACTGCGCACCCATAGGCGCCGCGGTTGAGAATATTGCGGTCAAAAGTACTACAAGCAGAAAGATCTTCATGCACTGCCTCAGCGAGAAAGTAGACCATGCAACATATGAGCCGACGGCGAAGCCGTTTGGAGACATAAACCAATGCCGAACAGGAAATTAGACCCAGGGAATTTGACTTAACCTATATAGGTTCCTGAGAAGCGTGTCTAGTCTGAATTTCGCACAATAGAGATTGGCTGTCTCTCCCGGCGACGTTCCCTATGGCGTGATCGGGTATTGTCTCGCTTTTTATGAAACGTCAGCATATCAGTAATGAGAAGTCGGCTTATCGTCGGCAACTCTATGCCGACGATAAGCGCGTTTCGCAGGAGCTATGTTGAAGCAGGTGGACTCTAGTAGATTCGCGACCTTAATCAGCATGGAGTTGCTTTACAGGGGGCAGGCACCAGTGCGAAGCGGCAGATGCATCGGCTAAACGAATTTCGCAACACACAAACAGACCCGCAGGAATTAGGAGCGAAGACCCGGCACTCGGCAGAAGCCCGGGAGGAACCTCTTTCCCTATAGAAGTGCGCTCTTGACCTAGAGGCAAATCACCGAGACCACTTGTAGTGAAATGATAGAGGTTGGTTTTCTACTCTATGTGGAATTCTGGAGGGTGGTTTGCAGATCAATTGGAAGCATGTTCGGACCATAAATGGCCAACAATCAGAAGGGTTCGAGGAGTTCTGCAGCCAATTGGCCCGACGGGAGCCAATGCTCCAAGGGGCTAGATTCACGCGTAAAGGTAAACCAGATGCAGGAATCGAATGCTACTGGATGTTGCCAACAGGCGAAGAGATCGCTTGGCAAGCGCAATATTTTCTGTCGTTGGACCTTTCTCAATGGTCGCAAATCGACGATTCCGTTAAGACCGCTCTGGAAAAGCATCCACGGCTGATTCGGTACTACGTATGTGTGCCGGTCGATTTGCCGGATGCTCGACTTCCGGGACAAACGAGTGGGTATCAAAAATGGCTGGACCGAGTCACAAAGTGGAGTGACTGGGCAGCAGCAAAAGGGATGTCCGTCGAATTTGTTTGGAGCGGCAGTCACGAAATGCTGGAAAAGCTGGCGTTGCCAGTCAACTCGGGCCTCGCGCGATTTTGGTTCGACGCCGCGGTCCTCGATTCTCTTTGGTTTGATAAGCGTCTTCAGGAGGCCATCGTTACCGCTGGCCCACGCTACACCCCCGAAGTTAATGTTGATCTGCCAATCATGCAGGATTTCGATGCGTTCGGCAGAACGGACACATGGGTCAAGCGGCTCAAGAAGTTCGCCGCTCAAATTAGTAAGGTGAACCGATTGGCGAGTTATGACCTCGACAAACTGGGAGCGCAACGAAGTGAACTAGATAAGGTCCTCACTCTGGTTGGCGATGCGATCTCCATGATCCGGGAGATTACGGTAGAGCCAACCTCGCCCGTCTCCTTTGGCAGCATCGTCGATCAGATCAAGGTGGCGCTGGCCGCCATCCATTCCGTGTCCTCGGAATTAAGCAAGAGCGAACGCCTCGAAGACGAAAAACCGACCGCCGGCGCAGATCGCTCGTATCGTGAAAATCCGTTCCGCTCATCTCGGTTTCGTTTGCATGACGTGGAGCGAGACCTGAACGAAGCTGTTGAATCTTTGACGTATACCGAGACCCTCGCCCAGAGTGCGCTTCTCCTATTGGATGGGACGGCCGGCATGGGGAAGACTCATCTGCTGTGCGATCTGGCGAGCAAACGTCAACAGGCCGGCCTGCCCACGATTTTGCTCATGGGCCAACGTTTTTTGCAGCCAGCGGAGCCTTGGACGCAAGTTCTCCAGCAACTCGATCTGGCGCAATGGTCTGCCGAAGATTTTGTTGGTGCTCTGGAAGCCGTTGGCCAGTCAGCGAACTCACGAGTTCTGGTTATGATCGATGCGCTCAACGAGGGCGCGGGTCGTGCCATTTGGCCGAATCATATGAGTGCCTTTCTGCAGCTCATGACGAGGTCTCTCTGGATTGCGGTCGTCGTAAGCGTTCGCAGCAACTACGAGCAGCTTGTGTTGCCCTCCAGCGTGCTTCAGTCAGCGACGAGAGTGACCCACGAAGGTTTCGCTGATCACGAGTACAACGCGTCAAAGACGTTCTTTAAGCATTACGGAATCGAACTGCCGTCCACGCCTTTGCTCGCGCCGGAATACCGCAGTCCACTATTTCTGAAGAGCATCTGTGTCGGTCTGAAAGATGCAGGTCATACACGGCTGCCTCGTGGATTCCATGGGATATCACAAGTTTTCCGCCTCTACACGAATGCGATTAATCTGCGTCTCGCCGGGCCGCTGGATTTTGATCCGCGATCACAGCTTGTACAAAAAGCCCTCAAGTCTTTCGTAGCAGCCTTTCCCTCCCATCGTGAGCAGTGGCTATCCCGCGTCGATGCTATCGCGCTCGTTGACGCCATCCTTCCCAATCGCACCTTTCAGAATTCTCTCTATCAGGCCCTCGTGGGAGAAGGCCTGCTTGTTGAGGATTTGATTCGCATGGGTGACGGCGATGAAAGGGAGTTCGTGCATCTGGGATATGAGAGGCTAGCCGATCATTTCACCGCGGAGTTCATCCTTGAGAATGTCAAGAAACGCACTGCTACCAAGCCACCTGCGCAAGAGCCTTTGACCGACGATGACGACCGCTTGAGCTCCGGGGTACTCGAATCTCTGTTCATCCAAGCGCCGGAAACGCTTAAGCAGGAGCTGATGGACTTTGTTCCGACGATCTTGTCGCACTGGCAATGGCCGGACGCCTACCGACAGAGTTTGATTTGGCGGACACCCGATGCCTTCACCGATAGAACGCTCTACTGGTTCAACCAATCGCTCGCTCGCGATTCGGATGAGGTCGATGCCGTAGAGATTGCGCTGACGCTGGCCAGTGTTCCGGCTCACCCGTGGAATGCAAGCTTTTTGGATCGACAGCTACGGAAAAGGAAGATGGCTGTCCGGGACGAGTGGTGGACGATCAAGATTCACTCTCTGTATTCTGACAAACGCTCCGCCGTCCATCGTGTGATTGACTGGGCCCTGTCTGTGAAGACGACCGATACGGTGGATGAAGAGTCCGTTCAACTTGTTTCTCTGACACTCGGTTGGATGCTATCGAGTTCCAACCGTTTCCTACGTGATCGGGCCACCAAAGCAGCCGTCAACTTACTGAGCGGGCGCGAGAGGCTTGCGGCAGTTCTTGTGCGCAGTTTCGCCACGGTCGACGATTTGTACATCCGAGAGCGTGTCCTCGCAATCGCCTACGGCGTGGCCATGCGCTCGAGCGATCCAGCACGCATACAACCGCTCGCAGACTCGGTATTCGAGACGGTCTTCGCGGAGCCTCCCGCCACACCTCATCTCTTACTGCGTGATCACGCCAGAGGAGTCATTGAACGACTCCACTCGTTGGCACCTCAGCCAGAAGAGATTATGGATCGCATTCGTCCACCCTACGGGAGCAAGTGGCCCAGGATTCCTTCGAAGGAGGCCGTCAAACGCCTGGAAGATGGATTCAAGGCCGATGGTACAGAAGCCTATGGTGCTCGGCGGATCGCTTTCTCCGTCTTGCACGACGACTTCGGCCGTTATGTGATCGGCACGAACTCCTGGTCTACCGACTGGCTTTCGCTTCGGCTCGATAAACCTATATGGCGTTCGTACGCGGACCGTCTTAGGGAGTTCAAGTCTGAGTTAGACCCTGAACTCACCTCCGTCTGGGATGCCTATACCGATGCCGAATCAAAGCTCGCACAGGCTTCCGTAATGAGGATATTCGCTGAACTTCGTCCGCTAGGCATAAGTGATGGCGGCACCCATACGGACACTGATGCTGCGATTAACGAAACAACGGTGGTTCTTGAGGAGGCTGAAAAAGCTCTGCTGAGTCGGCTGAGTCGCGAACAATCGACCCGCCTAAAGACTCTCTGGAAATTGCGCGGTTCGCCCACCGCAACTCGGGCGCCAAAATTCGACCTGCATCTCATCCAGCGTTACGTGGTTAAGCGCGTCTTCGCGCTTGGGTGGACGATCAACCGGTTTGATTACTTTGACAACAACGTGATCCGGTACGACGGCAGGAACGCCTCAAAGGCCGAAAGGATCGGGAAGAAATACCAGTGGATTGCGTATCACGAGATATGCGCTTTGGTGGCTGATAATTTTCAATTTCGGAACGAGATCGGTAGCTCCGGCTTAGAACTCACGTATCAGGGACCATGGCAGGACTATTCCCGCGACCTTGACCCTTCCCATTCTTTTCTCAGTACGACGGCTGATGCCAATTCTGAAGGGGGCTGGTGGGCACCTCGCTTTGAACCGGACTGGGGCGATGAACAGGATGGCTCGTCGTGGGCGGAGAATGTTTCGGATTTCCCGGACCTCGCTAGCCTTGTGCAGAAGACCGACGCAGATGGGCGATCGTGGCTCGTTGCTGATTTATCGTTTAATCGTAACCGGCCCATACCGGAAGGAATGGATCGGGAAGACGTTGAATCCCGGACGTTCTGGTGCCATCTCCGGAGCTTCTTGATTCGAAACGGAGATGTCGATGCTTTCGTGCAGTGGGCGGAAGGTGTGGACTTCTGGGGCCAATGGATGCCGACCGTTCCGTCCTCTTACAAGTTGTGCTTGGGCGAATATCTTTGGTCTCCCGCTTGGAAACACTTTGACAATTCGTACTACGGAAACGATGGTTGGGTACGGCCCGGTCACGGCTGTCCAGTGTCGATTCGGACGTCTGCGTTTGAATACCACCAAGAATCTGCTGGCTTCGACTGCTCGGTCGATTCTGGTTTCACGTTGCATCTTCCAGACGCTGAGTTGGTGAAGGCCATGAATCTTACTTGGACAGGAGACGCAGCGGACTTTCGTAATTCAGACGGAGAGATCGTAACGAAAGACCCAAGTGCCTACGAGAGCGGGCCGGCAGCACTACTTCTTCGGGGCGACAGGGTTGAAGAGTTGACACGGACCAAAGGATTGAGTGTCTGCTGGATGGTTTTAGGAGAGAGGCAAGCCTACTTGCCTGGGCCCATGAAACATCTCGGAGCGGTGCGCATTTCGGGCGCTTGCTCCTTCAAGAACGGTACACTTCGCGGCTTTGTGCATTTCAGAAAGGATGAGTGGACGAACGAAGAAACTGTTGGGAAGACTATAACTGAGAAGCGTTTTTAGCCACTCCCTCAGACCCGATTGAACGCTCAGCGGAGCGCCGATATCATACAGTCTTCGAAGACATCGGCGACGGCGAAATAGATTGCGCTCAGTTAGGCGTCGTTTCCTCGGCATCAAGGGTTGAAGGAGAGACGAGACGGGATAGGTAATCGGAAGTCGGCTTATGTTTACTAATCCTGCTGCCGCTCAATCTCAATTGGTGTGAACAGGCCAATGCGCTCAGAGAGTCTCGTTGCGTCTCTGTCAACGTGGACTCCCCGTAGCTCGGCGGCCTCTTGGGAGCATCACGCCATTCTGGCGCGGACAAGATATGCTTTATTCCCGCCCAAATTATGCTTTATTTCACAGTCTTCCCAAGAACGGAAGGTGAGTCCCATGCGCAATGTTGCCCGCATCAAACTGGGTTATTATCCTCTCCCTCCAGCGGAAGGATCGCGCCTGCGACGGCTGCTTAGCTTCCCATCGGGACCGACATCGGTACTCGATCCGTGTGCCGGTACGGGAGCAGCGCTCGCCCAGCTGACAGAAGACGCTAACGTCACGCGCTATGCCGTGGAGCTCGATGCGGAGAGGGCGCGCCAGGCAAAGGACGCCGGAATCCAAACGATTCACGCGAACCTATTTGACGTGCAAGCGAGAGTCGAGAGCTTCTCGCTGCTCTACCTGAACCCTCCTTACGACTCCGAAGTGGCCTCGTTCGGAAATAAACGGATGGAGTTCCTGTTTCTACAGCGTACCGCTCGCTGGCTGGTGAATGGCGGTGTTCTGGTGATGGTGGTCCCTCACGGACGCCTGCAAGATTGCGTTCCGCTGCTGGCGGAGATGTTCAGCAAGTTTCAAGTCCTACGGCTGACCGATCCTGAGTCAGATCGCTTCGACCAGGTGGTACTGCTGGCCGTTCGTTCGCGCATAAGCGCCGCGGCGTATGAGTCCAACCGTCAGAAGCTGATTGAGGCCATCTGGAAAAAGCCGCTTCCATCGCTCGTGGGAGGTGAAGCTCGTTACGATGTCCCGCCTTCGCGCCCAGCCGAGATGGTCCATCGAGGGTTGCCTCTCGATGAGATCGAAGACCTTGTGATCGCATCTGCGGCGTGGAATAAGACCCGGTCGTTCCTTCTGCCAAAGGAGGAGTCAGCCGTTGGTCGCCCAATCACGCCTCTTCACGGCGGCCACGTCGGACTGCTCTGCACGGCCGGACTGTTGAATGGCGTTTTCGGATCAGATCAGGATCGCCATATCGCCCGGTGGAGAACGGTCAAATACGTCACCACTTTCGAAGAGAAGGTGGACGGGTTCACTGAGGTCCACAAGAAAGAGCGTTTCTCGAATGAGCTTGCGCTGGTGTACGCGGACGGCCGCACGTTGGTGCTCACGGATGAGAAGAAGAAAGATAAGGAGACGAAGGATGCAGAACGCACACCTGCGCCTCGGGCGGCTTGAGTATCAACGCAGCTCGGGGAAAACGAACACGCACATCGCTGTCCACGTCTCCCATTATGTTGGCGAGAAGGAGCAGGCCCATCTCCTCAGCTATTTCGGGAACGACGCCGAGGTGGCGGCTGTAACCGCAGCGATCCAGGAGAACCATCGGTTTGAGTTGCAGTTTCCTGACGGTTCAAAGCAACGCATCGGATTCGGAACCGAGGCTTCTTGCTACAAGGGAAACCTGAATCTTCCGGCTCTCGGTAAATCGCTGCGCCACGTCGTTGTCATATCTACCTGGCTCCACGGTAACGGGAGCGCTGGGCGGACCTTTGTGATGAACGACGAACCGCAAACCCAGGATCTGGTGTGGGCCACTCTGGTGAGCCTGCTTGGCGTCCCTGCCGATCCGCGATGGGGCTCTCATCTCCTTCAGGAATTGAGGCGAGACAACAAGCTTGTTCCCCTCGCGGGGATTGGGTGTTCTCCTGCCGTGATTCAGGCTACGCGCGAGGAGATGCTCGAGAGGATTGGCCGCTCCCGTTCTGCCGGAGACATTCCATTCCCGGAAAACAACGGTCCGGTCCTTTGGCCGGCCTTCGGTATCCGCCAGATGTTGTCTCAGTAAGACGTGAGCTTAGCCCACATTTCTCAACAATCCAGACCACCCACCTGAGGACGCCGGTCTGAGCCTGTTGCCCTGTCTCTTAGCGGGAACTTTTATGGAAAACAACGAAACTCAACCCAAGACCTTTGTTGAAATGTTCCTCGAACTCCTCGAAGACCGTTTCCCATGGCTCGGTAAGAATGAACCGGCCTCTGGCGCGGACACGGTGGACCGGCTCAACGATCTTCATGAGGTCTTACGGAAGGCTCGAACCGTAGGCCAACGCAAGAAATCGACTCGGCGTTAGATTAAGATTCCTCAACCATCCCAGGCCGGCGGAAGCCGGCCTTTTTCTATGCCTTCTCTCACTGGAGGTTCCTGTGGATACGTACCACGATTACCTGCGCGCTTATAGTTCGGAGCTGGGTGCTCGGATCGTCGAGATGTACCCGCCGCTCCAGGGCCCGAAGGACCCGATAGCGCCAGCACTCAAGACGCTGCTGCGCAAGCCGCTGCCGACCCAGGCTATGACCATCACGGGCGCTGCGAAGTATCTCCAAACGGAAGACTCGCTGAGGCTCATCGGTGAATGCGGCACGGGAAAGACGATCATGTCGATCGGGATCGCCCATGCCCACGCCAATGGGAAGCCTTATTCGACTCTTGTCATGTGCCCGCCACACCTGGTGCTGAAGTGGGCGCGTGAAGTCCTCATCACGGTGCCTCTGGCGCGGACCTTCGTCCTCTATGACCTGCGTAATGGAGGCGACCCATCGAAGCCTCATGGGATCGTCGAAGTCAGGATGCGCAACGGCCACGCGGTGGCAAAAGGCCTCAAGTCCACGGTCTCGGAGCTGCGCAGGATGGGACGCAAAGGCTGGCGGAAGCTCTGTCCTGGACCGGCATATTTCATCGTCAGCAAGGAGACGGGAAAGCTTAGCTACTTCTGGAAGCATGCTTACAATACAGCCAAATCCGGCAAAGCCAGGCAGTGCGTTACGAACCCGGATACAGGCGCTGTCGTTCCTAATCCTGATGGCGGCCACCTCATCAAGCTCGATTTCGACGACCTGAAACGGTCGGAGACCGTCCAGCGCGCGAAGAAGGGGACGGAGCAATACTCTCCACTCTGGGAGGCGGACCGAAATAAGATTCAGCGGATGGCGCCGCTTGAATACATTGGCCGCTATTTGAAGCGGTTCTTCGATTATTCCTTCGCCGATGAGTTGCATCAGCTCGCCAACGACACTGCCCAAGGGAACAATCTTTGCGTATTGCGCCGGTGCGCACGCAAATTGATCGCTAACACTGGGACCCTGATGGGCGGCTATGCCAGTGACCTCTTCCACATCTTTTACCGGATGGAGCCGTGGAAGATGGTCGAGGCCGGCTTTGAAGCTGGCAGCCAGGGGCAGACCGACTTTCAAGCTGCTTTTGGCGTGCTCGAATCGATCGAGAGAATACCGGACGAAGACAAAGCCTGCACAAGAGCCACGAAGAGCACCGTCCGGCTCCAAAAGAAGCCAGGCGCTTCACCGCTTCTGTTCGGCAGGTTCCTGATGAGCTCGACTGTCTTCGTCTCGCTCGAAGACATCGCCGATTATCTTCCCCCCTACGAGGAGAGCGTCTGTGAGATTGCGCTCGATCCGAAGCTGCGCGATGCCTATATGGGTATCCAAGAGGACATCCAGAACGCGCTCAAAGCCAATCGCGGCAACCGCAGCCTTATGAGCTTAATGCTTCATCGGCTCATGCTCTACCCAGATCACCCCTTCGACATCGGTGAAATATGGGGTAAGCGTTTCGATCAGCAGGAAAAGCGCCTCGTGCCATTTTTGGTCACCACCGCCCCCGACCTCCCGAAGGACGAGCTGTACTCGAAGGAACGAAAACTCGTCGAGGACATTCGCGAAGAACTCCGGCAAGGACGGCGGTGCCAGGTTTTCGCGACCTTCACCGGGGAACACGATGTACCCGAGCGGCTGGAGCAAGTCCTTCGTCAGGCTGGCATCCGAGTGGCTGTCCTGCGCGCATCGGTTCCAACCCTGAAGCGAGAGCAGTGGTATGAGAAGCAAATCAGGGATGGAGTCGAGGTGGTGCTCGGCCATCCCAAACTGGTCGAGACGGGACTCGATCTCTTGTGGTTCCCAACGGTCTACTTCTACCAGACCGGCTACTCGCTGCACACGCTGCGGCAGGCGAGCCGGAGGTCGTGGCGCATCGGCCAGAGATTCGATGTCCGCGTGAAGTTTCTGATCTACGACGAAACGACCCAACGCACCTGCCTTCGTCTCATGGGTCGCAAGATGCTCGTGGCTCTCATGATGGAAGGCAAGTTCTCGGGCGAAGGCATCCATTCGATGGATGCGGACGACGACCTGCTTGCCGCGATGGCACGTGAACTGGTGGAGCAGGGCGGTGTCGGCGAATCTGCCGATGCGGTCTGGGCCGAAATCAGACGGGAACGGACGGCGCAGGCCAATGCAGTCCCGCAACTCGCGAAGCCGGACGATTGGCAGGAAGCGCCGATGATCAGTGACATGTTTAGTGGAATCGACACTCCTGTATCCGCTGCGACTCCTGGGCCGGTATTGGTCGAACCGAAGCCCAAACAGAAGAAGGTTGAATCGATCTGGCCTACGGGCTATGTAGTCGGAGAACAGATGCGGCTGTTCGGCTAGGAATGAGGGCTCAGCTCATTGATTCCATTGGGTGTCGTCCTCTTCAAGAGAGGTTTTTCCCGAGGGAATGCCGACATCCAGTCTCGCGGGGACCACATCATCCTGTGCCCACTGGATAGGATTCCTGCAATGGCATATACTTTTGTATATGCCATTGCTTCAGAGGGAGGAGCTATGCAACGTACAGCGAAGGTTTTCATGAACAATAGGAACCAGGCGGTCAGGCTACCGAAGGAGTTTCAGTTCTCTACCTCCGAGGTCTTCATTCGTAGGCAGGGGGATGAGGTCGTGCTTTCTCCACGGCCCGCTGACTGGTCCGGCTACCTCAATTCAGGCACCGTCGCGTCTCCAGAGTTCATGGAAGGCGTTGACGATCTTCCCGTGCAGGAACGAAACCTCTGATGCCGGTCTACATGCTCGATACCGATATTTCGTCCTACATCATGAAGCGTTCTCACGATGCCGTGCTCGAACGACTCAAGCAGACACCGATCGATGACGTCTGTATCTCGGTCATCACAAAATCAGAACTGATGTTCGGAGTGGAACTCTCGCCCCGGCGTCAGCAGGATCAAGCTGCGTTGGACGAATTCTTGCGTTATGTCGAGGTGCTCGACTTCCCAAATGAAGCGGCGCTTCACTATGCTCAGATTCGAGCCACCCTCAAACAGAGTGGAAACATGATTGGAGCTAACGACCTTTTCATCGCGGCCCACGCTCGCAGTCTTGGACTCACGGTCGTGACCAACAACACGCGAGAGTTTGGGCGTGTCCCCGATCTGAGGATCGAGAACTGGTCAGTCCCGATCAGCTGACACCTTGTGACTGGACCGGGGCCTCCGTGAACCGAAGACCCTCCTCTTGTTCTCCAATTGCCAGGAAGCATACCTCTTTCTTCTTAACGAAGCAGTGATCTTGTGTCGAGAGGGAAGATCGTTCCAACGCCGCATCGCAACCAGATGACAATTTGAAGAGAAGAGAGGGTCAGCTGCGGCTGGCCCTTTTTCCTTTTGCTGTTGACCAGCCTGCGACTGGGGAGGATATCGATGAGCCAGCGTAGATCATGGCAAGACTGGGAACTGGAGATTCTCTGCTCTCAGTACGCCGATACTCCCACCAAAGCACTCTCTGAATCCATTCAGAGATCAGTTGCAGCCATCTATGGACGTGCGACGATCCTGGGGCTTAGAAAGTCCGAAGCCTATCCGGCATCACCGGTTCTCTCCTGTTTCTGGTCACATCTGTGGCGTGGGGTGCTCCCAGGACGTTGACCCTGGACGTGCCGGGAATGACTTGTCCGACCTGCCCGGTCACGATCAAGAAAGCCCTGCTGAAACAGTCGGGTGTAACCGGTGTGACTGTGCGCTATGAGAAGAAGCAGCTTGACGTGGCCTTCGATGACGCGAAGACAGATCCGACTGCCATCATGAAATCGACGGCATCCGTGGGTTTCCCCTCTCAACCTGCCAAGTGAGGCGGCCTTTGGATGGTGGTGTTCAATGTCGCTCCTTCGAAGGAAGGCTATTGCTCAGCAGCAGCCACAGCTCTCACCTCGAAGGGCACGTCGTCCCTCGACTATCAGGATCGGCAATGCCAGGAGCGCAGCTGCTGAATCTGCCCAATGAATGTGCCAGATGGCAATGATGGCGAGTCCCGCCAAAGTAATCGCCGCGAGATAGGCACACGTCGCCGACTGTACGGCATCTGCAGCCAGGGCGCGATTGTTTGTCTGTCGTGCGACTCTTCGCTTCCCCCAGGCAAGGAAAGGCATGATGACAAGGGCAGCAAGCGTGATGGCTATGCCGCTACGACTCGTCTCCACCTTGACATCGCGGAGAAGCGAGAGGACGGTCACGAGCGCGACTGCTCCGGCAAGAACAAAGAGTAGGATTCCAGCCAGTCGCGAGGCGCGATCTTTTGTGATTGGGAACGACGGAATAATCGCCAGCAAAACTACGGTGGCAGACAGTAGTTCCACAAAGCTGTCTGCGCCAAATGTCAGCAGTGCCGAACTGTGCGCTGAAATGGCTCCGTAGAGGGATACGCCGCACTCGACGAGCATCCATACCAATGTGATTCCCTGAAGCCAGGCAATCGTGCCTGTAGTCTTCGCCTGAGAGGCACAGGCTGTCGCGCCATCGGAAGGAGCTTCGATCTGGATGAACTGTGCCACAACTAAGTTTATCGCTATGCCTGCGCTGGGATCGTGTTCGTGCTCAACTTCTCCTGCTCCAACAACTGCAAGATGCGCCGCTTGATCTCATCGCGAGTCTGGCGTACCGATTCGATCCCTTGCCCGTTGGGATCGGGTAGCGGCCACTCGTCGCGCCGCAAACCAGGAACGTAAGGGCATTCATCTCCGCAGCCCATCGTGACAAGCAATTCGGCTTCCCGTGCCAACTCCGCAGAGAGCTTTTGCGGCTTGGCATTGCTGAGGTCGATTCCCACCTCGAGCATCGCCTCCACAACCACAGGGTGGACATGCTCGGCAGGTTGTGTTCCGGCAGAGATGCCATGCGCTAATTCCAGGTCGGCAAGCTGGTTGAAGAATGCAGCCGACATTTGCGAGCGTCCTGCATTGTGAACGCAGGCAAAGATAAATGTACGCATTTCTGGTCAAACTCCTTTTGATAGCGCGATCTATTGATGCCCGATCTGATCGATTTCTTTCTGTATGGCGAGTTGGCCGAGAGTCGAGAGAGGTAAAGACAGGAAAAGGCTGATTCTCCGATCCAGAATGGAGAAGGTGTCACGAAAAGCGCGCTCTATTTCTGCTGGCGTGCCCACGGCAGCAGCGGGATCGGGCACTCCCCAGTGGGCCGTCAAAGGCTGTCCCGGCCAAACCGGGCAGATTTCCTTGGCGGCGTTATCGCAGACGGTAAAAACGAAATGAAGCTGTGGCGAATCTGGTTTGGCGAATTCATCCCATGACTTGCTGTAGAAGCCTTCGGTGCTGAGTCCTGCAGCCTCGATCTGTTTGAGAGCTTCAGGGCGAACTATGCCCGTAGGATGGCTCCCGGCGCTGTATGCGGTGAAAGTGCCGTGTCCCTTACGGTTCATGATCGCCTCGGCCATGATCGATCGTGCCGAGTTACCGGTACAGAGAAACATTACGTTGTAGTGCTGTGCGGACATTGTTCGACTCTCCTCGCTCATGCAGCGCTTCACCTTACCGGAGGGCAGCACTTCGGCCCGCAACAAGGAGCCTGAGCGGTCTCGGAGGGTTTGACGGCGTAGACCTTGACGCTCGCCGCGGCTGCATTGACGTCATACTTGGAGAGCAGGTCAGTTAGGTCTTGATGCAGGCTCGCTGGTTTATCCGTCGAGCAGCAGGATGCAGCGTCCCCGGAATCCATAGAGGGCGAGCAGCAGCCAGCTTGGTTCTCGACTTTGGCATAGGCATTCAGATCTGCGCCGCTGTCCACGATCTTGACGTGCTCGAACCCAGCAGCAAGCAACCCATCCCGGTAGTCATTGATGAGAATCGCGCCGCCGATGCAGCCGACATAGGCCGCCATGCTGGCAGCTACCTCGGGCGGAAGTTCGCTCTTAAGAGCAATATCGCTCACAGCCAGCCGGCCACCCGGTTTCAGCACTCGCGCAATTTCCCTGAAAACGGCAGGCTTATCGGGAGCGAGGTTGATGACACAGTTGCTGATGACGCAATCAACTGAGGCATCAGGAAGCGGAATCTTATCGATGGTCGATAGATGGAACTCCACATTCTTATAGCCGCCAGACAGAGCGTTCGTGCGGGCTCTCTCGATCATCGCGGGAGTCATATCGATGCCGATCGCCTTGCCTCCAGGTCCGACCAGGGGAGAGGCGAGAAATAGATCCAGGCCGCCACCGGAGCCGAGATCAACCACAACCTCACCAGGACGAATCGATGCGATCGCCGTGGGATTCCCGCAAGACAGACCCATGTTGGCCTCGGCCGGAATCGATGTCAGTTCCTCCGTGGTGTATCCAAAAGCCTGGGCGACAGCTGTTACCCCCGCATCATCGCTGGACAGCGAACTCTCCGCGACCGCTCCATACTTCGACTTCACCGATTCAAGTATCTGCTCTGCCATGATGTCCTCCAGACATATCTGTCAAAGCGACTATATTTCTTTCCTACACATACGTCAATACGAATATAATTCGAGCATGGCAGCTAAACGGGCATTCAACATCGAGAGGTTCTTTCAGGCACTTGGCGACAACACTCGCCTCCGCCTGCTCAATCTCATGGGCGATCAGGAAATTTGTGTCTGCTACTTTGTCGAGATACTGGATCAACCTCAACCAAAGATTTCTCGTCACCTCGCATATCTGCGCAGTGCCGGCATCGTCGCTACGCGAAGAGACGGGAAGTGGATGCACTACCGGATTGTCATGCCGCCTCACATCGGAGCTACTCAGATTCTTCAGCAAACTCTTGGTTGGCTGAAAGAAGATCGCGCGATGCAGGCTGACCGCGCACGGCTATCCAAGGCGTGCTGCACGCCGGCTAAATTCGTCGCGCTTCAGGGCGCGCCACTTCCAATTCCCATTGATTCAAGTACCGTCTCCGCGTCGAGGTAGCTCTATGTCCAGCACCGCCTATACACAAGGCCAGATCTGCGCGCCAATGCCGCGCAAGAAATTGTCCTTCCTCGACCGTTACCTAACCCTCTGGATCTTCCTCGCCATGGCGATAGGTGTAGCAATCGGACACTTCGTACCCGGATCTGCGGCGTTCGTGAACAGCTTTCAATCCGGTACAACCAACATTCCCATTGCCATCGGACTGATCATCATGATGTACCCACCACTGGCAAAGGTTCGGTATGAGAAGCTTGGCGAGGTCTTTCGCAACCGCCGCGTTCTTGGACTTTCGCTGGTTCAGAACTGGATCATTGGTCCGATCCTCATGTTCGCGCTGGCCTTAACTTTCCTCCATGGAGAGCCCGCGTATATGCGTGGCCTCATCTTGATCGGGATAGCGCGTTGCATCGCCATGGTTTTGGTGTGGAATGAGTTGGCTGGTGGAGACACGGATTATGTTGCTGGGCTCGTCGCTCTGAATAGCATCTTTCAAGTGCTCTTCTATAGTCTCTATGCCTGGGTATTCATCACGATTCTACCTACGTGGTTCGGCTACCAGGGATCGGTCGTCAAGATCAGCATCGGCCAGATCGCCCACAGTGTCTTTATCTATTTGGGAATCCCATTCCTCGCGGGCGCATTGACTCGATTGGCACTTGTCCGCGTGAAGGGTGAAGAGTGGTACCGGACAAAGTTCATTCCCAAAATCAGCCCCTTTACGTTGGTAGCACTCCTTTTCACGATTCTGGTCATGTTTAGCCTCAAAGGCGACCTAATCGTTCGGCTTCCGTTCGACGTCCTCAAGATCGCGGTGCCCCTGGTTGTCTATTTCGCTATCATGTTCGTCGTCAGCTTTTGGATGGGCAAGAAGCTGGGCGCCGACTATGCGCAGACGGCAACTCTCTCCTTCACGGCAGCTGGGAATAACTTTGAGTTGGCGATCGCGGTGGCTGTTGCGGTCTTCGGCCTGAACTCGGGCGAAGCGTTTGTGGGGGTGATTGGACCGTTGGTCGAAGTCCCTGCCTTGATCGGCCTTGTAAACGTGGCGTTCTGGATGCGCAAGCGATACTTCAAATCGACGGAGCCAGGGTTCGAGGTCCATCCCGTTGAGACTGCGCCATAGTCATCAGCACCACTCGGCATCCCGATAAACGGCTCAGAAACCAACACAGATTTACTCTGGATGTAGTCCTCACGAAGTTGTCTCCTTGATCCAAAGGAGGCAACATGCTCGAAGATCACGTAGGCGCAGCAATCACGCGGCGAAGACTCTACTCAGGTCCTGCCGCTAACCATGTCGATGATTTTGCGGAATGGCTTCACAATCGAGGCCACAAAAAACGGTTGCTCTTCCGAATCCTTCAATCTTTCGCTGCCTGGACCGACTGGCTAACCAAAACCGGCAGATCCGCAGCGGATTTTTCGGAAGGACTGGATGCGTGCACAAGATACGTCTTGTCAGTGTCCCAATTTCCATATCAGCGCGGACCCAAGCGCGAATCTCTCTCAGTCGTACGGCTCTTCCTCGGTTTCCTCCGCGAACGCGGGATGATCCAAGCATCCGTGGACTTATCTATCTCACCCTACCCGTTGGTTGTAGAGTTTCGTGCCTGGATGCTTGAACATCGAGGTGTTACGAAGACCACCTTGGACGTCTATCAGAGGAATCTCGACGAGTTTATCGCAAGCGTTGGAAGCAATCCGCATCGCTATAGCCCCAAAGTGCTGCGCGGTTTTGTCCTCGTATGCAAGTCTTGGGGGGAACCGTCGTTCGCAGTTTTCTCCGGTTCCTCGGGGCTACGGGAGAGTGTCTGCACGCTGTTTGCGTGGTGGCTCTGCATAATCGCGATCTCCACATAATGCGCGCTACGCGGTGCACCGCATATTGCGCACTATAACCAAGGTCAGTTTTACGAGACGTGGTTCACCTGCGACAAGGACCGCCTTGAGTTCGTGAGGAACACACTGGCGTGGCCTTGCTGGGGCGACCCAAAGTTTGCGTACTGCGACGTGGAGCGCGCTATCAAGCAACAGGTTCGCGCGAGGAATTGTCTCTCGCTCTATGAGCTGCGAGCGGCAGAAGAGTTGCGGACTGCTGAGATGGCAGTCCTTGTTCGCCTTGAGGCGAAGTATCGGCCGTCGCCCCCTCAGGCCGAAGCATCTACAGAGGCGCCCATTGCCATCGCGGTGGAGCGGCCAACCGTGGAACCACCCATCACGCCTGTCACACCTATTCAAGGCAGCCTCTTCTAAGCCTCCAGAGAAAGGAAACTCCATGCCGTATTCCGTCTACTATCGCGGTGAAATCACCATCAGCCCGCCGCTCACCGAAGAGCATGCAGCCATAGTCCTCGCGTTCTCCCGGAAGGAATACAACGATCTGACAAAACCGATCTTCGCAAACATCGCTGCCAGCCCAGGAGAGGATCTCCCCGCGTACATGGACGTGTTCGATATCTCGGAAGACAGGACTACCATCCTTCCCGAGGAAGATGAGAGTACTCATGGACTGAGACTTTGCCTCATGCTGCTTGTGGAACATTTCCTTGAACCGCATGGATATCTGCTGAACGGCGAAGTGTCGTGGGATGCAGATGATGTGAATGACCGCGGTTCGATCTTCGTCAAGGACAATCTCATCGAGGACGTAGAGGACGTGATTGTCAATGCCGGCCCGAGTTGGTCCCCGGACCACTATTCGGATGCACGACTGAAGGAGGTCATCCAGGATCTTGTTGATTCAGCCGACGACACTGGCTGCAGCGAAGACCTGACGGTAGTGTCTGCGAAGTACGTTGAGTACCTGCGAGAAGCTCTGCCGAAACTCTGACGAGGAGCGGGCACACCGTCCGTCCTGCCAACCCTTCCCAAATCACCCATTCTTTGCGAGTTCCCACCCATGAGGAGACCTATGCCCAGCTTGCGCCTCCGCCACCACAACGACTGCCCGCGATGCCCGGTGATCGGGGCCGAAGACATACCTGGCGAAGAGTATTACCAAATACTCTCGTTACGCTTCAATGTAACTCTCGCGAAAAAGCTCTCCGCAAGACATGACCTGACTCGGGTCGAGCCATCTGCGCTTTCGCGTTGGCTCGAACACGCCCGCATTCTCGAAAGTCATGTGTGGCACCTGCCGTTGAACGCAGGACACGGGATCATGGTCACGCTTCCGGCAGGTTGTGGAATGCCTCTGGTCGACGGCAACCACCGTGCCGCGCGAGCTTTGCGGCTCGGGGAAGATTTCTTTGCCGCGGTGCTTAGCGAAGACGAGACGCACGAACTTCTGAGAATGAGCATGAACCCCGCCATCGCAGATCACTACTGGAAGCGGTTGCTCGCTTCAAAGCCTCACGCGGACGATCGTTAGCACCACATCGGTAACAACCACTTGCGCTCTGGCGCCCACCTTCAACATGTGCTGAATCAAACCATAAGGAGAAGTTTCAAGATGGCTACTGCACTCAAGACAGAAGTACTGTTGCGCGAGTTCTTTTTCAATGGAGTTCGCATCCCTGACCCTGCACCCGAGATGACCGTCGACGAAGTCCGAGACTTCCTGACGCCGACTTACCCGGAGATTGCGACTGCGACGCTCACAGGACCCGACGCCACCGGCACGGCGCTGCGCTATACCTTCGACCGGGCAATCGGCTCGAAAGGCTAAAGTCATGGTCACGAAAGAGATCACGGAGGAGGAGCTCCTGGCGTTGTTCAAAGACAAGGCCAATACTCCTCCCAGTGGCCCGAACGAACTCCTGGCGAGGCACCTGAAATGCAAACAATCCCGCGAGCTGTCCGAGGCCGTCGCGAGCGCGGCCCATCGCTACACCGATCCGGCCAATCCCCGGCTGCTCCCACCTTCGGAGATGCTCCCGCCCTTGGCGTAGAGACGCTCGCGCGATGCTCGGGCCAGGCGCTGCCGACGCTCGAGAGTGTGCCGACGTCGTACAACCACGAAGTCCATTCCGAGTTGCTCTACGATTTCTGCGCCGCACTGGTGCGATGCGGGGTAGCTCGTCCATCGCAATGGAAACAGGCGGGTGAAAGCGGGAACGTCTTCGCCCAAAACGCGATCCGCGAGGCGATTACAACGGACCGTCTGGACTTGCTGCAACGCAACCTCGAATACCATCTGCAGATCGAGGACGTGATCGAGAAATACGGATATGACCGCGCACTCGAATCGAGCGAGCTCGCGGTCATGATTACCTCCGGCAACTGCGGGTACGTGGAAATCGGCGAGGCCGTCGAAGCTCTGGAGGCGGAAGAGACGGGACTGGGGGCGGCCTTCTACTGGCAGTTCACCTATTCGCTCTACCGTGTCATGCGCATTTATAACCATGATGACGCAAAGATGCGCGAGGAAATGCTGCACGAGTGGGCGGAACAGGAGGATGAAGAGAGCCGCGAGCAGTACGAATTCCCTGAAGTCGACAAAGGGTTGCCGGAGTGCATCCTGAAGACGCTCAAGGGCAACTCCCGGCACGAGTTTCGCGACCGCCAGCTCTTGCTCAAGCACAAGAGCGGCAAGTTCGGAAGCTGGATCACGCGGCTACGACGCATCCAGCGGCTTGCGCGTCTCTACCCGAAATCGGGTAGAGATCTGGGCGACGGCTATTACGACTCCATGCCGCTACCAACGTTGCTTGTTGCCTTCAAGGAGCACGATGTCATCTGCGCGTGCTTCGATGAAGAGAGCCAGTCCATGCTCGAGGGCTCGCCGGAACCCGCTCTTTCAATCGTCTTTTCTCCGAACGACGAGGATGAGGTGCGGAAGGCGAAGAAGATCATCGAGCGATTCGTTCTGATCAATTGCGAACTCTTCCAACTGGTCGAAGAGATTCAGAGCTGGGGGAGCCATGAACGTCGAGACATCGATCGGGGAGAACTATCACTACGAGCTGCATGAGGCGCTGCTCGTCTATCAGGGGCGTGGATCGAGCTTCGTGACGAGGCACGAGATTACGCAGTCCAAGAATGCGCCACCCGTGCTGGGGCCGGCCCAGCCGCTTACAGTGACCTTCATCGACTCGTTGGTCCGCTCCATTGGCGGCAATGTGAAGGCGGAGATTCTGCCTGAAAACGTGATCGCCAAAGGTGACCGCATGATCGCATGGTGGACGCCGCAGCGGCGCAAAGCGATGTTCTACAAGAACTCCGAAAACAAGGCAAAGCATCTTAACGGAAAGGTCTTTCCCCAACCGGCTCTGGTCTGGCAGGTATCGGAAGGCAACCTGAAGATCCGTGCGCTCGTGGAGAACGAACGCCCCACGGCCGGAACCAAACTCGCCGTGGCTCCCTTCTGGAACCTCTCTCATCATGGCTCGGTGTGTACGGGCTCCATGCGGCGGCCGGAGAGCGCGTTGGTCGCCTCGATTCCATCCTGGGAGCAGGGCTTCTATGAGTCGAACTTCACGCACTCGAATATTGGGCGGCTGACACGCCACAAGGGCGGTTTCGACGGGTTATGGAGTGCACTCGCCGGGAAGCGCGTGCCGTTCCCGAAGGCATCCCTCATCGAGCTTCCCGAAACCCTATCCCAATTCATTCACGAAGGGAGGCAATAGCCATGCGGATCGAACATAACGTTCCGGCCGGCCTGCTCGAAAACCGCCGCGTCCGGGTGTTGGTCGTAGGCGCGGGAGGAACGGGCAGCGCCATTGTGATGGGGTTGCCCTATCTGGACCAGGCGATGCGGGCCTGGGGACACAGTGGAGGGCTCGATGTCTGGATGATGGATGCGGATACGGTCTCCGAGACCAATTGCATCCGGCAGCCCTTCTCGTTCTCGGATCTTGGTCTCAATAAGGCGACGGTGCTTGTTAACCGAATCAACCTCTTTTGGGGAACCGAGTGGAAGTCCTTTCCGGTCCACCTCGATAAGCGCGCCCGCATCAACGATGTGCATCCGGACATTGTGATTGGCTGTGTCGACACCCGAGCCGCTCGCCGCGCCATTGAGGAGGCATTGAAGACCTCGCTCAACCGTACCAGCTACTGGCTGTTATATTAGCGTTGAGGGTTATGTGTATGTGAAAATGCTCCTCTGTAGTGACGTCCGAACATATAC
>MKSV01000005.1 GCA_001897435.1 Acidobacteriales bacterium 59-55
TTCCCGTCGAGGTCAGCACCAGGGAAAGCGCCTTGGCCGTGTTCACCGTAACATTGCCGAAAGCCAGACTGGTCGAACTCACCGTCAGCTGCGGATTAGCCGCTGCCTCTCCAGTACCGTTCAACGCGACCACAATCATTCCGCTAATGGCGGAGCTACTGCCGATCAGGATCTTCCCACTCGCTGCTCCTATGGCCACCGGCTTGAACTGCACCTGGAGTGTCACCGATTGCTGGGGATTAAGCGTCGCCGGCAGGCTTCCACCGACGATGGCAAAGCCCGTTCCTGTAATCGTGGCAGAGTTGACCGTTACCGGAGAGGTTCCCGTCGAGGTCAGTGTCAGCGAACGCGTTGTCGCTGCATTTACGGCAATGCTGCCAAAGCTCAGAGAGGTAGCACTCAAGGTCAACTGCGCAGAGCCATGAGACCCCCGTGAAGATCCATGACCATGGAGTTGAATATGCGCCATGGGAAACGCGGATCGATCCATTACAGTAAGTTGACCGGAATAGTCTGTGGTGGCTGCGGGGGTGAAATTTACCTTCAAGGGAAGGCTGCTGCCTGAGGGAATGCTCATCGGCAGATCGTTCTTGCTCGCGATAGAAAATGCGCCGCCGGTAATGCTCATTTTAGAGATCATCATCGGCACAGAGCTGCTGTTTGAAACCAGAATGCTACCGCCAACCTCTTGATTGACAGGCACATCGCCAAAGTCAACCATGGTTGGCGATACATGGAGCCCACCTGGTGACATAGCCACGCCTGCCCCGCAGCCTACAGTGGAAAATAGTAGGTGACAGGTCAGCATCAGCAGAAAGATCTGGCCCCACTTAAGGGATCGAAATAATCTGGATTTCGAATGACTGGAAAGAGTATTCAACCTTGATAGCTTTTGCTCAGTGAAGTTCGTGGAAGCTAGCGCCGTGGGACCGGAGAGCGATAAAACACGAGAACGAATTGGCACGACCATCACCTCTTAAAGCTTGCGCTGCAGGATTTAGAGGCAGATCAATGGGAAAAGAAAAAGGTCATGTTGGATCACGAATGACTGCAGATGGTCCAATTTGAAAGGCAATACGAGTGCGGGTGGGATATCTCATCACTAGTCCCCAGCAGGTATGAGGCTGCTAAGGATGTCGGTTCTGGTTCCCGGTTTTCATACAAATCGTCTGAATTGATATTGCTTTCCTGGAAAGCGACAACACAATAAATGCCATAGAGATTTCAAAAAATCTCATTAGGACTGTTCAGTCTGTATCTTCCAAGGGGGAGGTGCAGCAATACCAGGGAGTAGCTGATTAACTATCGGTTTCTGACAGCTTGTTGTGGTTATATCAAAATTACCTCGGGCAAGCAATAATCTGTAGATAAACCAAATGCCTCTTTTGGGTCATAAACTATGCGAATGATCAATGATAGCTCTACTTTTTAATATCTCCCTGATGAGTAGTTGCAAGGGATAAACTATCGCGATAAGCTCGCATTCATCGATATCAAGCTACCTTTGGTGGCTTGACACCTTGCTAAAGCATTGGATTGATTGAGTGGGAAGAGGCTAGATCCGACATACAGTGATGGGTCCCCTGAACCTGATATTAGTTTTTTCGGCTTAGGTCGGAGCTATGATGTTTGATCGTCGTATCCACAATATATCTGCCGATAGCAAGCGATGCGGTAGCTGCGGGCGACGGCACATTGCACACGAGAACCATGCCATCTGCATGAACAAAATGGAAGTCGTCCATCAGATTTCCATGAGTGTCCAGAGCCTGGGCGCGAACACCTGAGCCTCCCGGCGTCAGGTCGTCGGCTTCTAATTCCGGCATCAAGCGCTGCAGCGCGTGAGTGAAAGCCGCTTTGCTCCAGGAACGGCGATACTCCCCTATCGACATCCGCCAATGTTTTGCACCCATCCTCCAGAACCCAGGAAACCTGGCATACTCAAGAACGTCACGTACGCTAAACGAGCTCTTGTCATATCCTTCGCGCTTCAACGCCAGCACTGCGTTAGGGCCTGCTTCTACACCTCCGCCGATGCGTTTGGTGAAGTGCACTCCGAGAAATGGGAATCTCGGGTCAGGCACCGGATATAACAGTCCCTTCAGATAGTGATGTCTGGCCGGAACAACCTCGTAATACTCTCCTCGAAAGGGAATGATCGTCAGATTGAGCGAGGCATTCGCCATCCGGCTTACACGATCGCTTTGAAGGCCGGCACAGTTAATAACCAGTTTTGTCCGGATTGTTCCTTGCGTCGTTTCAACCAGCGTGTTGGCCTCCGATCGTTTGAGCGCTTTAACTTCATGCGACAGGTGAATGATTCCGCCGCGCTCCCGGATCAACCTTGCGTAGGCCTCCGCCACCTTGGCATAGTCCACAATGCCGGTCCCGGGAACGTGAATACCGCGAATCCCAGCGGCGTAAGGCTCGAGTTCCTTAATCTCCTCCGCAGCCAGCATGCGCACGCCTGCCAGCCCATTCTGCATACCGCGCCTGTACAACTCTTCAAGACGCGGCAACTCGCTCTCGTCTGTAGCCGCGATGACCTTGCCGCAAATTTCATACGGTACTGCATTCTCGTCACAAAATCGCAGGAGCGCTGCTCCGCCCTGAACGCACAGATTCGCCTTGAGGCTACCTGGTTTGTAGTAAATGCCGGAGTGAATCACTCCGCTGTTGTGCCCGGTCTGGTGGCCTGCAATGACAGCTTCCTTCTCAACAATGGCCAACGAGATGCCAGGAAAACGGCTGGTCAATTCAAGGCCTGTTGCCAGGCCGACGATACCCGCACCGATAATGACAACTTCTGCCCGATAAGAAATAGCGATCCTCGAAACCTTGAATTTAGAAAGCGAAATCACAAGCTGACCTGCAACATATAACACGGTATGAAATCAAGGCCCAGCCAAAATCTCTCAGACCGTGAAGTCTCATCGACTCGGCCGGACCAGATCTATCCGTCCTGAATGGCGAACCCTATATGCTTTTCTTGAACACGCCTTCTGCAATATTTGGAGGTGTTGCAGCAAGACTGTTCGATAGAATTCCTAATTTAATTCGCATATTTTTATCACTTTTTTAGCCCGTTCAGTCTTGAACATATCTTCGATGCCATGGTTAGCCATTGCATTTCTATCACTTAGATGATGTGACGAAATTATGCAAACATGTGGGGATATGTTTTCCTATTTTTTAGTTTGACGCGTTTCTACTAACGCGATAGATTCTGTGCACCTCATGAACTGTTTATAGATGAGGGGCACACTCGCGGTTCTACTATGTGCTGACGTGTCGGTATTGGCGTGGGCTTTCTTGTTGGGCTTCTGCAAAGGTTCCCTGGGCTCCTGAAAAAATGTGGTTGTAGTTAAGTCGGCTGCCGGCAGTTGTGTCTGATTCGCTTCCTGAATCAACACTCCGTCTCGCTCACGACCGTGCCTTAGCTACGCTTTGTTGACTGTATTTATGTTGAGGTACTTCGATGAAAGACATAATGCAAGTTCTGGCAATTAGTGAAGACGCTACTATCTGCAACTCCGTTTATCGCGTGTTCGAATCCGAAGGCCATAAGGCCATCTGCGTTTCTTCCCCGTCGGAGGCGCTCCAGCTTTTGCAGCATGGATTCTTAACTGATTTCCTCCTGATCGATATTGCTACTCACGTCCAGGGAGATGACCTCTTCATCCCTGCCCTTATGCAAAATATCCATAGCGATAAGCTATGCATCCTCTCCGTCGCTGACGACACCTCATGGAAAGAGTTTGCAGAGAGATGGAAGATCAATACATCGCTGACATTGCCTCTGCTGCGCGAAGATGTGGACAAGCTGACGAGTCGGCTTGAAGTCGAAGCATTCACAACCTCCTCTTCGCCCACGAGGGCTTCGGCCAACGGCTCACACTATCATCTGGAAGAACTGGACAACAATCGTTTCTTCCTGGCGGCCTCGCCCGCGATGATGCGGCTCTATCGAGACATACGCGTTCTTGCTCCTGTCGATATTCCCGTGCTCATCATGGGAGAGAGCGGGGTGGGCAAAGAAAATGTGGCATTGCTGCTACATAAGTACCACGCTCGCTCGGAGAAGCCGCTGCTCAACATTAACTGCGCGGCGCTGCCCACCGAGCTTCTCGAAAGCGAGCTCTTCGGTTACGA
Source organism: Acidobacteriales bacterium 59-55 (assembly GCA_001897435.1). GTDB lineage: Bacteria > Acidobacteriota > Terriglobia > Terriglobales > Acidobacteriaceae > Edaphobacter. The sequence continues at coordinate 4,153 of MKSV01000005.1, forward strand.
GGTCGGAGCGTTTACGGGAGCGACCAAATCCAAACCCGGTTTGTTCGAGTTGGCAAACAAGGGAACTCTTCTGCTCGATGAGATTGGTGAGATGAGTCCGCAGATGCAGGCTAAGCTGCTCCACGTCCTGCAGGACGGCACTTTCTGCCGGTTGGGCGCCCGGTCAGCCTCCCGCGTCGATGTCCGCGTGCTTGCGGCTACCAATATCAGTATGCAGGATGCAATCGCGGAGAAGCGCTTCCGCGAAGATCTCTACTATCGCCTGAATACCCTAACCATTACCATCCCCCCGCTTCGTGAGCGCCGCGAAGAGATTCCTCTGCTCATGGGAGAGCTATTCCGCAGAGGAGCATTGGAACTGGGCCAGCCTTTCATGTTCCCCGAGCGACTCCTCGATGCAGCTCAGGAATATCTCTGGCCGGGAAACCTTCGCGAACTGCGCAACTTCGTTACCCGCACCCTCATCCTCAGAGACGAAGAAGCTGCCTATAACTACCTGCGGACCAAAGCGAAGTCCCATGCCGAGGAAGCTCCCATGGAAGAGCTTCGTGCCGAAGTTCCGGCGAAGCAGTCGGCCGCAGCTCTAGGCATGAAAGACGCGGTCAACATCGTCAAGAATGAAACCGAAATCCGCATGCTTCAGGATGCGTTGTCCGCGTCGGGATGGAATCGGCGAAGGGCTGCAGCGAACCTTAATATCAGCTATCGCACCTTGCTCTACAAAATTCAGCAGCACGGACTGAGCGCGTAAATCACAGGTTGTGTTTTGCCTGGGCCGCCAGATTTCTCCAACTAGCACCTGACTACGAACAGCTCGACGCCACATGACCGCAAGCGTCTTCAAACAACTCGCTTGAACTTCATGACAGCCGCTAGAATGTGTCAACCTGAAGAGATACTTCAGTTATCCCTCGCTCACGAAGATGAGGACCAATAATTCGGCAGTCAGAGTTTTTACGTAGCCAGACCGGCAAGCTCCCTTGCTCGCAGAAAGATTCGCGTGAACATGGGGCGATCGAGACGCCCGGTGTTGGTGTTGCGCAGGGAAGGGTGATAGGTGGCAAGCAGATGCAGCCCGTTGGGAAGAAGGTATTGGGCGCCGTGCGCGAAGCGATAAGCCGACTTCCGGGCGATGACGCCGGTGTGAAGAAGATAGGCGAGATAGCCGTCGAAGGCGATCTTTCCTAGGCAGACAACGACGCGAATGCGAGGCAAGGCCTCGATCTCGCCCGCCAGGTGCGGGGCACAGTTGCGAATCTCCTGTGGCGTCGGCTTATCACCGGGCGGGGCGCAATGTATGACCGAAGAGATCCACGCGTGGCGGAGCGTCAGGCCGTCTTCGCGGGAGGTAGCTTTGGGCTGGCTGGCAAAGCCCAACTCGTGCAAAACGGGATACATGAAGTCGCCGGAGCCGTCGCCGGTGAAGGGCCGGCCGGTGCGGTTGGCCCCGTGAGCTCCCGGGGCAAGACCGAGGATGAGAACGCGGGCGCGGGGGTCTCCGAATCCGGGAACGGGGCGGGCCCAGTAGGTCTGGTCCTGATAGGCGCGGCGGCGGGTTTCACCGATGCCGCGGCAGTAGTCGCGAAGACGGGGGCAAAGTTCGCAGCCAATGATGGATTCGCGAACTTGCTGCAAACGAGGAGAAAGCAGATAAACTTTGGAGCGGCTCACTGCATCCCATGATAGTTGCAGAAGACAGAGAGCGCATTTTCACGGAAATGCTCATAGGATGCACTCTGAATGAATATAGATTGAGGTTTCGTTGGAAGATCCCAGATTGAGTCGAATGTACGCCTCGCTATTGAGGAGCAGGTTTGCGGAGGCCCGGCATCGTGCCTGGCAGGCCGCAGTGAAGCGTTCGGGATTGTTTATCACGATTGCGGTGGCTGCCATACTTCTGCTGATCGGCTTCGCGCTGAAGGAGCGAGGGCACGGGCATCTTTCGAGAATAAAGGCCGAGCTGGGACACAGTGCGGCACCGCGCCTTCCGGCGGCGGCGAAGCCAGGCGATCAGGATGCCATTGTTCTGTCGCGCTCTCGAACTACAGGGATGGAGATGCCGGAGTTCCTTTCGGCTACCCTGCTGCCGGGCCGAGGGATGAATGTGCTTCAGATCGAGGCCTACATTCCACGAATGGGAGAGGTCAATCTGCTTGCCTCTCCACCCCTGAACGAGGCGGCAAAACTGCTCAGCGGCACCGGGACAGATGCGGACGGAAGCGCGAGCCTGACCATGGGAGGAGCGATCGAGATCCCGTGGGCTGGCCGCATCCGGGGAGCGGAATCGGCAAACGGCCTGATTGTAAATTGGCGGGGACACCGAATCAACCTGCCACGGAGTGGGGAAGAGGGTGGCCATGCCTCAGGGACGGTGTCGACAGGCGGATTGCTGCTGAAGCGGCCTGCCGACTCGATTAAGACGACCGTAATGCCGGATGGCGGGCAGGCACAGGCGACCTACGATGCGATGGACTTTGACGGGCATTGGCTGTCGCGTACCCAGGTGACGACAACGGTGCAACTTAGCGGCCGTGCTTTGGAGATCAGCATCTCCGCACAGAATACCGGCGAACAGGCAGAGCCGATAGGAATTGGCTGGCATACACGGTTCGCAATTCTAAGCAAAGATCGCGCCAATGCGCTGCTGAAGCTCCCAAGCGCTCTTCATGAAGAGATCGACCGGCGAAGCGGAATGCCCAGCGGCAGACTGTTGCCGGTGGCGGATACGCCGTATGACTTTACCGGGGGCAGCGGCGCGAGGCTGGGCACAATGAGCCTGGACGACAGCTTCGTCCACCTGAAACAGGGGCTGATGGATAGCGGACCTGTCGCGGAATTGCGCGATCCCAGGAGCAACTACGGACTGCGGATCACCGCGTTGAGCCCTGCCATCAAAGCGATGCGGGTTGTTGCGCCCGCCGATGAGAGTTTTGTCTCGATCGATCCGGAGTTCAACTTTGACGACCCCTTTGGCCGGGAATGGGAGAAGGGGGAAGACACGGGAATGGTCGTGCTGCAACCGGGACAGACGGTGCAATGGAGGGTCAGGCTGGAGATATTCCCGTTGACGGGAAAGGCGCCGGGGATGTTGTAGAGCCTGCCCCACTGAGATGTTGATGGATAACCGACGATGGGGTAGGCGAGCAGGTTTGACCCTCCACAACCAAGCCTCGTACAGTAGTAAAGAGGCGCGTGCCGCGCGGCCAGCCATCAAGGCAGATGAAGCGGCATATACACGCGACCACCGGAAGGCATGGATTGACCCCGACTGAAATGACAGAGACCAACGATATCGCCGAGCAGCCGTCTGAGCTGGAACAGACCCACGACCACGAACATGGACATGACCATCAGCATGACCACGAGCACGAGCCGGCTCCTTCGCTGAATCCGGAGTTGACGCGTGAGATTGAAGTGGAGGTTCCAGCCGACGAGGTCTCAAAGACCTTCAAGACGGTCACCAAACGCTACCAGAAGCTGGCACGTATCCCCGGCTTCCGCGCGGGCAAGGTGCCCGAGTCTCTGATCCGGTCGAAGTTCGCCAAGGAGATTCGGCAGGAAGTTCTGGAGAGCCTGGTGTCGGCGCCGTTCCGCAAGGCGATCGACGACCAGAAGCTGCGCCCGGTGTCGGAGCCGCAGTTGCTGGACATGCAACTCGCCGACGAGCAGCCGTTGAAGTTCAAGGCCGCGTTTGAGGTTGCACCTGAGTTCGATATCGCGGGATATGACAGCGTTCGCGTGACGAAACCCGAGACTGCGCTGACGGATGAAGAATATGAAGGCGAGCTTGCTCGCGTGCTCGATGGCCATGCAACAGTCGAGCCGGTGGAGGAAGACCGTCCGCTGGTCGATGGCGACTGGGCCGAGATCGAGTTTCGCGGCGAAGTAAAGGACCTGGCGCAGACTGTGACCGAGGAGGGCGTGACCAACGCCTCTGCGAGCGAGCCGATCACGGGCCAGGATGTGCTGATCGAAGTTGGCGGCAAGAATACGCTGGCCGCGTTCAACGACGCGCTACGCGGAGCGAAGCCGGGGCAGGAACTGAAGTTTGAGGTGGACTATCCGTCCGACTTTGGAGATAACCGTCTTGCAGGAAAGACGGTAGGCTACGACGTGACCGTGAAAAACATCAAGCGCAAGACCTATCCGGAGCGGGATGCGGAATTTGCCAAGCAGCTTGGAAACTACGAGAGCTGGGATGATTTCGAGAAGGGGTTGCGAGAGCACGCTGCCGACCGCAAAAAGAACGCATTGGAGAATGGCGCCAAGGACAAGATGCTCGAAGAACTGATCGGGCGGTATCACTTTCCTGTTCCGGAATCGTTCGTGCAGCAGCAGGTCGATGCAAGGCTGGACCGCGGACTGCGCGCTCTGGCGCAGCAGGGCATGACGGCTGACGACATGCGCAAGCTGGACTTTGGACGGCTGCGTGCTGCCCAGCGCGACCAGGCCGTGAACGAGGTAAAGGTCTCGATGATTCTCGACAAGGTCGCCGAAGCAGAGAACGTGACGGTGAGCGAGGAAGACCTCGACCGGGAGTTGCTGATGCTTTCGATCCAGTCGCGTGAGCCGCTGGAGACGCTGCGGGAGAGGCTCGCGCAGGACGGCGGCCTGGCACGGATTCGCGAACAGATGCGGCGGGAGAAGACGGGAAGCGTGCTCTACGAGAAGCTGTCGGCGTAGATATATAGAAAAATAAAACAGAAGCTTTTATTTAAAGATCTTTAGAAAGAGAGCGTTATGGGATTAGTGCCGATGGTGATTGAGCAGACGAGTCGGGGCGAGCGCGCCTACGACATCTACAGCCGTCTGCTCCGCGACAACATCATTTTCCTGGGAACACCGATCGATGACAACATCGCGAATGTGATCATCGCGCAAATGCTGTTTTTAAGCGGCGAGGACCCGGAGAAGGACATCCAGCTCTACATCAACTCTCCAGGCGGCTCGATTACGGCTGGGTTGGCGATCTACGACACGATGCAGTACATCAAAAATGATGTGGTCACGTTCTGCATTGGCCAGGCGGCCAGCATGGGAGCCTTTCTGCTGATGGCGGGGAAAAAGGGCAAGCGGTTTGCCCTTCCGAACTCGCGGATACTGATCCATCAGCCGTCGATGGGCGGACTGAGTGGGCAGGCAACCGACATCGACATCCATGCGCGGGAGATTCTGCGGATTCGCGAGATTACCAACAAACTGATGAGCGCTAGCACCGGCCAAACGCTTGAGCGGATTGAGCGGGACGTGGAACGGGACTTCATTATGACGGCCGCGCAATCGAAGGAATACGGGATTATCGACGATATTATCGACCGGCCCCGGACATAAACCGATACCAGAACAGAGTGAGCCCGGACCGATGTGTCCGGGCTCGCTCTCATTATGACCAATTCGATGTATAGCGGCAGGCACCCCGGCTTCGATTTCAAGGGTGAAAGGGGTGTAAACTTCTGCTTATACACTGCACGGATTGCCAGGAGTCGCCGCACCTATGAAAACGTCACGAGGCACAGACGAATCTCTCCGCTGCTCTTTCTGCCACAAGTCGCAGGACGCAGTAGCCAAGCTCATCTCTTCGCCATCGGATTATCCGCGGGCATACATCTGTGATGAGTGCGTTGCGGTGTGCAACTCGATCCTCGAAGACGACCGCACTGAGGCGCAGCCGGGCGCTGCTCCGGCTCACCTGCCCAAGCCGCAGGAGGTCAAGGCATTTCTGGATGAGTACGTGATCGGGCAGGACCAGACCAAGAAGAAGCTGGCCGTGGCAGTCTACAACCACTACAAGCGGATTCAGATGAACAAGACTCGCGGCAACGATGTGGAGCTGGCGAAGTCGAATATCCTTCTGGTGGGGCCGACGGGATCGGGCAAAACCCTGCTGGCACAGACCATGGCAAAGATGCTGGATGTGCCGTTCGCGATTGTCGATGCGACAACGCTTACGGAGGCCGGGTATGTCGGCGAGGATGTCGAGAACATCATCCTGAAGCTGCTGCAGGCGGCTGAAGGAGACGTTGCGCGGGCGCAAAGCGGGATCATCTACATCGACGAGATCGACAAGATCGGACGCAAGGACGAAAACCCGTCCATCACCCGAGACGTCTCGGGCGAAGGCGTACAGCAGGCTCTTTTGAAACTGCTGGAGGGCACCGTTGCCAACGTTCCACCTCAGGGCGGACGCAAGCATCCGCACCAGGAGTTCACTGCCGTCGATACGACCAATATTCTTTTCATCTGCGGCGGGGCATTTGTCGGCTTGGAGAAGGTGATTGGACGACGTGTCGGCAAAAAGGCGCTTGGGTTCAAGGCTGTTGTAGATCCGGATGCGAAGGATGGCGAGGTAACGCCGATCCGGGCACAGCGCGATGCGGAACTGCTGCGCCAGGCTGAGCCTCAGGACCTGTTGAAGTATGGTCTGATCCCGGAGTTTGTGGGACGGCTGCCAGTGTTGGGGATTCTTGACGAATTGGATGAGGCAGCGCTGATCGAAATTCTGACGAAGCCCCGCAATGCAATTCTTAAGCAATATACGAAGCTCTTCGACTACGAGGGTGTGAAGGTAACATTCACGGACGAGGCAGCCCGGGAGATTGCCCGCGAAGCACTGCAACGAAAGGTCGGCGCGCGCGGACTGCGGATGATCCTGGAAGAGCTGATGCTCGACCTGATGTACTTCGTTCCCGGCAACAAAAAAGTCAAGGAACTGTCGATCACGGCGGAGATGGTGAAGAAGCACAGCCTGACGTTGCCAATGTTGCTGGAGAAGGCCGGCTAAAGCAATTCTCCTGTCGGTACAGGGAGGCTTCGAAATCTTGGCCGCTTTCTCTCAAGGAAAGCGGCACTCCTCGGAATTTTCCACCCCACAGTAACAGGAGAATTGCTCCAGGGAACCTCTGATTAAGTCCGGTTCTGTTAAGGGCACGGCTTTAGCCGTGCCGCAAGTGGCTTGACTGCAACGCGGCTTTAGCCGCTGAGGGCATCTTCCGAGACTTAATCAGACCTTCCCCTGGGAACGGGCATTTCATCTGCTATACAGATTCCGCCGGTCTGAATTTTCCATGATACCCGTGCGGCGCCAAGTCTGCAGACGGCGTTTTCGCGCTTCCATCCCCCTACAATTTACAATGATTTGCAGCCGCGGACGGTGTGCATCGTTATCGATGTTCAATCGTCTAATGGGAGAGCAATGACAAATCAAACCAAAGAAGTACTGAGCGGCGACGTTCGCAAGCTACCGATGATGCCCATTCGTGACATGGTCATCTTTCCCCATATGATGACGCCGTTTGTGGTGGGCCGCGAGTCCAGCGTGCGTGCTCTCGAAGAGGCGCTGTCGGGCGACCGGAAGATCTTCCTGGCGACCCAGCATGACGCCTCGGTGGACGAACCGAACGTCGACGACATCTTCGAGACGGGCACGATCGGCAATATCGTTCAGAGCGTGAAGATGCCGGACGGCAACATTAAAGTGCTGGTCGAGGGAGTCGAGCGGGCACGGGCGACTGCGATCAACGACGTCGACGGATTCTTTGTCGCAACGGTGCGCACCGGACAGACTCATCTGGAACTGACGCCACAGGTCGAGCAGTTGATGCAGCGAGTTCACACGCTGTTTGAGCAGTATGTGAAGTTGCAACAGTCTTTGAACTACGAGACCATGGCGGCGAGTGTGCGCTCCGATGAGCCGGCGAAGCTGGCAGATACTATCGCCGCGAATCTTCAGCTTTCGATTGAAGAGAAGCAGCAGTTACTGGAGGTCTTCGACCCCGAACTGCGGCTATCGAGAGTGGCCGATGTGCTGGACCTCGCGATCGAGAAGTTGAACATGGACCGCACCATCCAGTCTCGCGTGAAGCGGCAGATGGAGAAGGCTCAGAAAGAGTACTACCTCAACGAGAAGATTAAGGCGATTCAGAAGGAGCTTGGTCGCGGCGAAAAGTCCGAATTCGATGAGTTGAAGAAGAAGATCGAAGAGGCAGGAATGCCGAAGGACGTGCTCGACAAGTCCTTGCAGGAGCTTAAAAAGCTGGAGGCGATGCCGCCGATGTCGGCCGAGTCCACCGTCTCGCGCAACTACCTTGACTGGCTGTTGGCGGTGCCGTGGAAGAAGCGATCGAAGGAGATTCGCTCGATTGAGCATGCCGAGCAGATCCTGAATGAAGATCACTACGGACTCGAAAAGATCAAGGAGCGCATCCTCGAATTTCTGGCAGTGCGGCAGTTGGTGAAAAACCCCAAGGGCTCAATCCTGTGCTTCGTCGGGCCTCCGGGCGTGGGCAAAACGTCGCTGGGCATGTCGATTGCCAAGGCGACAGGACGCAAGTTTGTGCGCATGTCATTGGGAGGTGTGCGGGACGAGGCGGAGATTCGCGGACATCGGCGCACCTATATCGGAGCGCTGCCGGGACAGATCATTCAATCGATGAAGAAGGCCGGAACCAAGAATCCGGTATTTATGCTCGATGAGGTCGACAAGATGGCTTCGGACTTCCGTGGCGATCCGGCCAGTGCGCTGCTTGAGGTTCTCGACCCGGAGCAGAACACATCGTTCCAGGACCATTATCTCGACGTGGAGTACGACCTGTCGCAGGTGTTGTTTGTCGCAACGGCAAATGTGTTGCATACGATTCCGGGGCCGCTACAGGATCGGATGGAGATTCTACGGCTGCACGGTTATACGGAGTTGGAGAAGCTGGAGATTGCGAAGCAGTATCTGGTCAAGAAGCAGCGTGAGGCTACAGGCTTGACGGAGGCGCAGGCGGTGTTTGAAGACGACGCGCTGCGACAGATTATTCGTGGATACACTCGTGAGGCCGGCGTCAGGAACCTTGAGCGTGAGATCGGCAATGTATGCCGCAAGATTGCGCGGCGGGTCGTAAAGAACGGAGCCAGGCACCAGGAGACCGTCACTGGCGAGAACATCGCAGAGATTCTGGGCGTTGCAAAGTTCCGTGACTCCCAGGTTCATGAGAAGAGCGAGGTTGGGCTGGTCACCGGTCTGGCATGGACCGAGATGGGCGGCACGATTCTACAGACCGAAGTGCAGGTCCTTGACGGCAAGGGCAAGTTAACAGCAACTGGCCAGCTTGGTGACGTCATGCAGGAGTCCGCACAGGCCGCACTGAGCTACATACGGTCAAGAGCGAACCATCTGGGGCTAGCGAGAGATTTCTACCGGAATGTCGATATCCATGTCCATGTGCCTGAGGGCGCCATTCCCAAGGATGGACCTTCGGCCGGAATTACTCTGGCGACTGGCCTCGCGAGCGCGTTGACAAAGATCAAGGTGCGCCGCGACATCGCCATGACCGGAGAGATTACGCTTCGGGGCAAGGTGCTGCCGATTGGAGGCTTGAAAGAGAAGCTGCTGGCGGCACATCGCGCAGGCATCTTCGAGGCGATTCTTCCGGAAGACAATCGCAAGGATCTGGCTGAACTGCCGGAGCTATTGAAGACCTCGATGAAGCTGCATTTTGTGGAGGAGATGGATCAAGTGCTCCAGATCGCTCTCGAAGAGAAACTTCCTGAATTGCAGGAAGAGACCCCAGGTGTTCTCGGATCGGTGATGCCTGCTGCAATTGACGGATCACAACCGGTAGCTCATCAATAGAAGACGGCGCACCTGTTGACAAAGCAAGACCGAGCCAAGTTGGCTCGGTCTTACTTTGTAGGATTTACCCGAGAACGAAGAACGTTTTCAAGGCCTCCGCTTCAACCATGAAAAAAGTCGAAGCGGAGACACCTGTTTAGAGCAAAGTAGCAGTTGGTGTAGAGCCTGCCGAGCCCTTTGTTTGTCATTCCCGAAGGGAATCTGCGGTTGCCTTCCTCCACACCAACAGCAAATCTGCTCTAGTCTTTGACGATGGAGCTGCCTATGCTTTTTTCACCGCGCCATCGACGACCACGACAGGATCGAGGAAGGGCATTGACTTGCGAAGCTCCGCGCCGACCTTTTCGATCTGGTGCGCGGCTTCCTGCTTGCGAATGCGGGAGAATTCGTGGCGGCCCGTCTCGTTCTCTTCGATGAACTTCTTGGCGAAACTTCCATCCTGAATGTCGTTGAGCAGTCCCTTCATTGCCTTCTTGACCTCGGCGGTGACAATGCGCGGACCGGCAACATAGTCGCCCCACTCGGCGGTATCCGAGATCGAGTAGCGCATGTACTCCAGGCCGCCGCGGTACATCAGGTCGACGATCAGCTTCAGTTCATGCAGTACCTCGAAGTACGCCAGCTCCGGCTGATAGCCCGCCTCGACCAGCGTCTCGAAGCCTGCCTTGACCAACGCGGAGGTTCCGCCGCAGAGCACTGCCTGCTCGCCGAAGAGATCAGTCTCGGTCTCTTCGGTAAAGGTAGTCTCAAGTACGCCGGCGCGGGTGGTGCCAATGCCCTTGGCGTAGCTGAGCGCGAGCGCGAGTGCTTTTCCGCTGGCGTCCTGCTCGACAGCCACTAGCGCCGGCACGCCGCCGCCCTCGGTGAAGACCTCGCGAACGCGATGGCCGGGAGCCTTGGGCGCCACCATGGACACGTCGACCCCGGCGGGCGGTGTAATGGTGCGGAAGCGGATGTTGAAGCCATGCGCGAACATCAGCGTCTTGCCCGGCGCGAGGTTTGGCTCAATGTCGGCGTGGTAGACCTTCGCCGCGGTCTGATCCGGCGTCAGGTTCATGATGACGTCAGCCCATTTGGACACCTCCGCAACCGTGCCAACCTGGAGCCCTGCCTTGCGCGCGCGCTCGGCATTGGGGCTATCGGTGCGGAGGCCGACGCGAACATCGACGCCGGAGTCTTTGAGATTCAGTGCGTGGGCGTGGCCCTGCGAGCCGTAGCCGATGATGGCGACTTTCTTCGCCTGGATGAGAGAAAGATCTGCGTCTGCGTCGTGGTATGCCTTAGCCATGATTGTGTTCGTTTCCTTTAGGGTTAATGGTAGCTCAGTGAATCAGTTGACGGCCACCAATTGCACGGTTTTACTGAGAAAAAGAACAAACCCGAACGATCGTTTTCCTGGTTTGACCTGAAGTTTGCCTTTCCTCCGCGGAATCGATGGTCGATGACCTTTAGTTGTCGTCGAGTTCGCTTGGAAGATCGCTGGCGCCTGTCTCATTCGATACAGTGCCAGCGGTGCCGTTCGTGCCAAGCGCCTTGAGCACCCGGCTGGTGTGTTTGCCTCGCCGCATCGCCATCCGGCCGGTGCGCGAAACCTCAAGAATCGTGTAGCCGCTCTCGCGCAATACCTGAATCAGCCCCTCGATCTTGCTGGCCGCCCCGGTCATCTCCAGCATGATCGACTCCGGCGCCAGATCGACCACGCGGGCGCGGAAGACCGTGGCCAGCTCGAAGATCTGCGAGCGCGAGTGCAGCCCGTTCGGTTCTTTTGGCCCGGCGGCGACCTTGATCAGGCAAAGCTCGCGAATGACGCCCTCGCTGCGGCCTACCTCATCCACGTCAACGGTAATCTCGAGCTTGTAGAGTGACGCCTTGATGCGGTGTGCCGCATTCTCCGGCGCCTCGCAAACGATGGTCATGCGGGATACGTCGGCGCGTTCGGACTCCCCCACCGTCAGCGAGACGATGTTGATGCTGAGACGGCGAAAGAGCGAGGCGACGCGGGTCAGAGCGCCGGGCTTATCTGAAACAAGGGCAACAAAGGTGTGGAGCATTTACGGCTTCTCCTTGGGTTCAACGGGGATGATGGGTGCGTGAGACGCTGGTGGATGTGGGTACCTGGGGATATCGATCCGGGGAATCTCGAAGAGAATCAACTCTCCGGGTTTGGCCTTCGGTCTGGCATCGCTGCAAAGATTGCCCGTGGTAATGCCATTGTTGCGAATCTCGGTGATCGAGTAGTCGGTATAAAGCTCTCCCCGCGACCGGCAGTCGGCGTACATGTTCGAGAGAATGCGAATCGTGGTTGCGTCGCCGGTCTTCACCTCGATGATGCCGTCTTTGTCCGTCGGCATGGCAACGGATCCGATCTGGTCTACCCTGAGCGCCACGTTCAGTTTCTCGTCCGTGACAGGCTTGTTGGTCTTCGCGTTGATGATCTTGATGCTTACGATGTGCTGTTGTGCCTTCGTGTCATGCGGCTGGCCTTTTGCATTGTGCTCCTGCGTCTTTGCGAACGCGGGCGCGAGTGTAAACATCGATATCAGCACAAACAGAAGCGCCAAAGGCGGGATTTTATACCAACATGGGGGGAAATCCCATGAATGTTTGGGTTTGTCGTTTATTAGGGCCACGAAGCTGTGAAACATTCTAGTTTCCCCTGAGCGCCTCAATGAAGGTTGAGCGTCGAAAGACCCTGACGAGAGTTCCCGGAGTTGGAGGAGGAAGCGTCGCCCCGCATTCGTTCGGTTCCACGATTCCTTGTGAGAGAATCTGTTCTGCGCTATACGACTGATACTTATCCTTATTGGGATTACAAGTTTGATGAAATGAGCGTTCTACAAGTGCTTCAATTTGCGATCGTCTATCGACATCAATACTTACGAAACCTCGTCCGTCCGTCCTTAAAATTCCTACTAATTTATGGGTAGTTATGTTGTTTACAACGACATTCGTTTTTGCAATAGGCTTGCCATTTTTGCCGTTCAGAAACTGGATGCGAATCTGAGCGGCGTTACTTGTGGAAGCAAGCCCTAGCATCAGTGAAATGATCGATGCGATCCAAAAACTTCGTATCATTCATCCTCCGCCGTTTCCAATAACGGATCCTTCTGCGGCCGGCGCACCATCTCATGCAGCGCCTTCCCCGGAGCGATCATCGGATAAACCCCATCTTCCTTCTCCACCTGAAAATTAATTAAAAATGCCTTGCCGCTGGTCCGCGCCTTCGTGACTGTGGGCGTCACATCCTTGCGTTTGTTGACAGTCGCGCCGTCAATTCCATGCGCCGCCGCCAGCTTGACGAAGTCGGGCGAGAGGATGGGGCTGGCGGCGTAGTTCTTCTCGTAGAAGGCCTCCTGCCACTGCCGCACCATGCCGAGGAAGCCGTTATTGATGACGGCGATGTTGATTGCCAGCCCCTCCTGCACAATGGTCGAAAGCTCGCAGCCGGTCATCTGGAAGCCGCCGTCCCCGGCGATCACCCAGACGTCCTTCTCCGGGCATGCAACCTTGGCTCCGATCGCCGCGGGCAGGGCAAAACCCATGGTCCCGAGGCCTCCGCTGGTCACGAGCGTCCGCGAGGCGTCGTGTTTGTAGTACTGTGCCTCCCACATCTGGTGCTGGCCTACATCGGTGACGATGATCGTCTGGTCAGCGCGGCCGGCGGCATGGGCCTCACGCCAGATGTCATTGATGACGTGCGCGGCATAGAGGTGGCCGTTATCCGGCAGGTTAATAATGTCACGCACCGCGGCGTCGCCCTTCATGGCGTTGACGGCCTTGATCCAGGTAGCGTCTTTCTTCGTCGGCAGCAGCGGCAGGACCAGGCTCAGGGTCTGGCGCAGGTCGCCGATCAGGGCGACGTCCACCTTGACGTTCTTATCGATCTCGCTGGGGTCGATCTCGATGTGAATCTTCTTTGCGTTGGGCGCGTAGCTGGCGAGATTGCCGGTCACGCGGTCGTCGAATCTCATGCCGAAGGCGAGCAGCAGGTCGGCCTGCTGGATCGCGTTGTTGACCCACGATTCGCCGTGCATCCCCATCATGCCCAGCGAAAGCGGATGGGTGGTCGGAAAGGCCCCGAGTCCGAGCAGCGTGCTTGCAACCGGAATCTGCTGGCGCTCGGCAAAGGCGATCACCTCGGCTTCGGCCCCCGATTGCAGGACGCCATGCCCCGCGAGAATGACGGGCCGCTTGGACGATTTGATCAGTTCGATGGCCTGCCGGATCGACGAGCTTTCGGCGCGCAGCATGGGGTGCGGGCGATGGGGAGCGGGCGCAGCGGCGGCAAAGTCAAAGCTGGCCGTCGCCTGCTGGGCGTCTTTGGTAATGTCGATCAGGACCGGCCCCGGCCGGCCACACTGGGCGATCTGAAAGGCCTCGCGGATCGTCGGCGCGATATCCTCGGCGCGGGTAACCAGCCAGTTGTGCTTGGTGATGGGCAGCGTGATGCCGGTAATGTCAACCTCTTGAAACGCATCCGAGCCCAGCACCTTCGACGAGACCTGCCCGGTGATGCAGACGATGGGAATCGAATCGAGCATGGCCGTGGCAATGCCCGTCACCAGATTCGTCGCCCCCGGCCCGCTGGTCGCCATGCAGACGCCCACCTTGCCCGAGGCGCGGGCGTACCCGTCGGCCATGTGCGAGGCTCCCTGCTCGTGCCGCACCAGAATATGGTGGATGCTCGGGAACTTGCGCAGCGCGTCATAGGCGGGCAGAATGGCTCCACCCGGATAGCCGAAGACCTGGTCTACGCCTTCGCCGGCCAGCGTGGCCCAGATGATCTCTGCTCCGGTAAGTTGCGGGTGCTGATTTTTGTCTGCCATATTGCCCTCCATTAGGTGCTTTGCCTCTACCGCTGTTACTTCTGCTTTTAACTCTGCCAATCTCTTGCTTTAAGGTCCGAACTCAATTCACTTTTCTGTACATACCGAATGCCTTGAGCCCGAACCAAAAGCACTAAGTTGTGACCGCTCCATGCGCCGCGGAACTTACTGAATTAGCGTACTTTGCAAAAACTCCGCGCTTGAATCTCGGTTCCGGAGCCTTCCAGTCCTTCAACCGGTTGGCGATCTCTTCGTCGGAGATCTCGACCGTCAACTTGCGGTTGGGAATGTCGAAGGTGATCGTGTCGCCATCGCGCACGGCAGCAATCGGCCCCTTAAGCGCCGCTTCTGGAGCGACGTGACCGGCCATCAACCCGCGAGTCGCGCCTGAGAAACGTCCATCCGTCAGCAGCGCGACCGTATGTGCCAATTCGGGAATGCCGACAACCGCAGCGGTCACGCCCAACATCTCCCTCATTCCCGGACCTCCGCGCGGTCCCTCGTAACGGATTACGAGAACGTCGTTCGGCTTGATCTTTCCCGACTCGACAGCTTCCATGCAGGTCTCTTCGTTCTCGAAGACGCGGGCTGGACCGGTGTGGTTGAGGCGCTCGTGTCCAGCGACCTTGATAACGCAGCCCTCGGGAGCGAGATTGCCCTTGAGAATAACCAGACCGCCGGTTGCCTTGATGGCGTTATCGAGGTGGTGAATGACCGGCTGGCCCGGAGTCTCGACGGCTTCCGCAGCCTCCTCCGAGATGGTCTTCGAATTCACGGTGAGCGTGTCGGGGTGAAGCAACCCGGCTTCGAGCAGCAGTTTGGCGAGCAGGCGGCTGCCGCCCGCGTCCTGATAGTCCTTGGCCACGTAGTTGCCGCCGGGCTTGAGGTCGCAAAGCAGTGGCGTCTTACGGCTGATGATATCGAAGTCGTCGACCGTGAGGTGAAGTCCGGCCTCGTTGGCGATGGCGATCAGGTGCAGAACGGCATTGGTGCTTCCGCCCGAAGCGGCGACCGCGACGATGGCGTTCTCGAGCGAGTCGCGGGTGATGAGCCTGCTGGGGCGAAGATCACGGCGGGCCATTTCCATGACGATGCGGCCGGCCTCGCGCGATGCGGCGGTCTTCTCCGGAGACATCGCCGGAACGCCGGTGAGTCCAATCGGCGAGATGCCGAGAAACTCCGCTGCCATGGCCATGGTATTTGCGGTGAACTGGCCGCCGCAGGCTCCCGCGCCGGGACACGCAGCGGCTTCGACGGCTTCGAGCTGGGCATCGTTGATCTTGCCGGCTGCATGCGAGCCGATAGCCTCGAAGACGTTCTGGATGGTGATGTCGATGAGCTTGCCGTCGTCCTTCGACTGGTCGGCAGCGGGGTTGCCGTCGGCGCCGACATGAACGTGGCCGGGAGCAATCGAGCCGCCGTAGAGCATCAGGCTGGGAATGTCGAGGCGCACCAGCGCCATGATGGCCGCAGGCATGTTCTTGTCGCAGCCCGCGATGCAGACCAGGCCATCGAAGAGGTTGCCGCGCGCGACGAGTTCAATGCTGTCCGCGATGACTTCGCGGGAGATGAGGCTCGCCTTCATGCCCTGCGTGCCCATGGTAATGCCGTCCGAGATGGTAACCGTGTTGAACTCCATCGGTGTGCCGCCCGCGTCGCGAATGCCTTTCTTGACAGCCTCGGCCACGATGCGGAGATGGAAGTTGCAGGGTCCGATCTCGGTCCATGTATTGGCGATGCCGATAATGGGCTTGTGCAGATCTTCTTTGCTGAAACCGACGCCACGCAGGTAAGAGCGGGCGGCGGCGCGGTTGGGGCCTTCGGTCAGGGGAACACTGTATTTCTTCGGGTTTACTTCATTCGACATGTGGCAGCCTTTCAGGTGAAGCGGTTAGCAAATCGGCAAGTGAGCGGGAATTAAGCGGCTGTAGGGCGGGGTTTGAGCCAAAATGCGGCATCGTGTTTGGATTCATAGGCGTCCAGTTCGGATTCGTGGCGCAAGGTGAGACCGATGTCGTCGAGACCGTTGAGCAGGCAGTATTTGCGGAACGGATCGATCTCGAAGCTGGCGCTGAAGCCCTGGTCGTCGACGATGGTCTGGGCTTCGAGATTGATGGTGATCTTGTGGTTGGGATTCTGCTCGGACCGACGCATCAGGAGTTCGACATCTGACTCCGGGAGGCGGACGAGGATCATGCCGTTCTTCCCCGCGTTCGAGAAGAAGATGTCGGCGAAGCTGGGAGCGATGACAGCAAGGAAGCCGAAGTCGGTGAGCGCCCAGGCGGCGTGCTCGCGGGAGCTGCCGCAGCCGAAGTTCTTTCCGGCGATCAGAATCTTCGCACCCTTGTAGGCAGGGTTGTTGAGGACGAATGTGGGATCAGGCTTGCCCGCGTCCGCGCCTTCCTGAATGCGGCTCCAGTCGAAGAAGAGGAACTCGCCGTAGCCGGTGCGCTCGATGCGCTTGAGGAACTGCTTGGGGATGATCTGGTCGGTATCGACGTTGGGGCGGTCGAGCGGCGTAGCGGTGGAGGTGAGGACATTAATTGGCTGCATTATTTCGCCTCCTTCTGGGCAGACTCGTCGTTGAACTTCCAGTTACGAATGTCGGTGAAGTGGCCGGCGATGGCAGCGGCGGCGGCCATCTGCGGACTGACGAGGTGAGTGCGGCCGCCGCGTCCCTGACGGCCTTCAAAGTTGCGATTGCTGGTCGAGGCGCAGCGTTCGCCGGGCTGGAGAATGTCCGGGTTCATGCCCAGGCACATGCTGCAGCCGGGCTCGCGCCAGTCGAAGCCTGCGCTGGTGAAGACCTTGTCGAGTCCTTCTTTCTCAGCCTGAGCCTTGACCGCCTGCGAGCCGGGAACGACCATCGCGCGGACGGTTGTCGCGACGTGATAGCCGCGAACCACCGAGGCGGCGGCGCGGAGGTCCTCGATGCGGGCATTGGTGCAGGAGCCGATGAAGGCGCGGTCGATGGCGATCTGCTCGATGGGCGTACCTGCCTTGAGGTCCATATATTCGAGCGCGCGCTCGAAGGCCTTCTGGTCGGCTTCGCTGGCGTTGGGGTCGGGCAGAGGAACAGTGGACTTGACGCCGGTAACCATGCCGGGACTGGTTCCCCAACTGACGGTGGGAGTGATCTCGGCGGCAGCGATGGTAAGATCGCGGTCGAAGGCCGCTCCTTCGTCGGTCTTCAATTCAGACCAGTGAGCAACGGCCTCGTCCCACGCCGCGCCCTGCGGCGAGAAGCGGCGGCCCATGAGGTAGGCGAAGGTGGTGGCATCGGGAGCGATCATTCCGGCGCGTGCCCCGGCCTCGATGCTCATGTTGCAGATGGTCATGCGACCTTCCATCGAAAGGGCGCGGATGGCGGAGCCGGCATACTCGACGACGTAGCCGGTGGCTCCGGCAGTGCCGATTTCGCCGATGATGTGCAGCACGATGTCCTTGGCGGTAACGCCGGTAGGAAGGTCGCCTTCGATATTGATGCGGAAGGTCTTGGGCTTCGATTGCGGCAAGGTCTGTGTGGCCATCACGTGCTCGACCTCGCTGGTGCCGATTCCAAAAGCGAGAGCGCCGAAGGCTCCGTGCGTCGAGGTGTGGGAGTCGCCGCAGACGATGGTCATGCCCGGCTTGGTCAATCCGAGTTCGGGGCCAATGATGTGGACGATGCCCTGATTGGGGGACTGCACGTCGAAGAGCTCGACGCCGAAGTCGGCGCAGTTTTTACGCAAGGCTTCAATCTGTTTCGAGGCGATCTGATCGACGATGTGGAGCCGGTCCGCGACGCTGCTGGTGGGAACGTTGTGGTCCACCGTCGCCACGGTGCGGTCGGGACGGCGGAGCTTGCGGCCGGCCAGACGAAGGCCGTCGAAGGCCTGCGGAGAGGTGACCTCGTGGACGAGATGCAGATCGATATAGAGAATCGAAGGCTCGCCCTCCGGTTCGGCGACGAGATGCTGCTGCCATACTTTCTCAAACAGTGTTTTTGCTGTCATGGTCATGATTTGGCCTTTGCTTCAGGTTGTGGCTCGATGGTGTTGGCTCCGATGGCTGCCGGGGCAATCTGTTGCGGCTTGCCGTCAGGATCTACAAGAATCGCGGTAGTGATGGTCTGGAGGATGGTGCTGCCGAGCGGCGGTTCAGCCGTCCAGCGGGCGATGCTGCGCTTCAATGCTACCGGTATATGGTCTGAGTCAATTGCGCTGTTGCTGAAGACCCAGAGTGTGTACTCGGCTCCGGGCTGGTCCGGCGTCTTATTTTGTTGAATCCAGTTAATCGCGGCAAACACAATCAGCGGTTTTGGGAGCCCCATATCCACCCACAGCAGCCCGCGATCAGGACAGAAGCGGAAGACGCAGCCAGTGATCGAGAGATAACGGTTCTGGTCGGCGATGACCTTGCCCGGGACCGAGAGGAAGTCGAGAGCGGTGTCTGCCAGCGTCTTGTTCTTTGCCCAGAAGGTCTGCGGCGCCGTCAGGTATTGAGCCAGGAAGGGGCGGAAGTGCGGGTCGAGGACGAGCGCGTTCTCGCGGCCTTCGGCGGGCGGCGGCCCATACTGCCAGAGCCATTCGACGTTTTCCTTGGGCTTCTTCTCCTTGTGCGTGAAGATGTTTGCGTTCGTGGCCATTGCTCCTGCGGCGAGGAGGAGAATGACGGCGAGTTGGAGATAGCGGCGCATTTTTAAGGTTATTTAGCTGGGGGGGCGGAACGTTTCTTAGCCGCGAACATCATCGATAGGTTGGCGACAACGAGGAGCAGAATTCCTGTAATCACAATGATGCTGAAAGGAGTCCCCTTCCAATATTGATAGATAAGAGCGGCGACTATGGAACTGTTGATAAGAATTGCTTTTGCTTTGGGCTTCATAAGAGTACTCAGACGGCGTGCATCGACTGGCGGCGGTCGATCGATTCGGTGAGCGCCTGATGGACACGCTTGCCCATCTCCTGAGTGGTAACGGTCTGCTGGCCGGCCTGCGATCCGCGCGCTATATCCGCGGTGCGGTAGCCGGCATCGAGAACCTGGTGGACAGCCTGCTCGACGGCGCGGGCGTCCTGTTCGAGATTGGCGGAGTGGCGAAGCACCATGGCAGCAGTCAGGATCGCGCCGAGCGGGTTGGCCTTTCCGGTTCCGGCGATATCGGGCGCGCTGCCATGGACGGGCTCATAGAGATTGACTGCGCCGCCGATGGTGGCCGAGGGCAACATTCCAAGCGAGCCGGTGATAACTCCCGCCTCGTCGGAGAGAATATCGCCGAAGAGGTTCTCCGTGAGCACAACGTCGAAGTTGCGCGGGGTATTCATGATGTGCATCGCCATGGAGTCGACCAACTGGTGTTCGAGGGTGACGCCGGGATAGTCCTTCGCCACTTCGGTGACGGTGGCGCGCCAGAGCTGCGAGACCTCGAGGACGTTGGCCTTGTCGACCGAGGTAACTTTTTTGCGGCGCTTGCCGGCAAGCTCAAAGGCGACGCGGGCGACGCGGACCACCTCGTCGCGGGTATAGCGCATGGTGTTGATGGCCTCGTTGGTCTCCTTGTTCCACTCGCGCGGCGCGCCGAAGTAGAGACCGCCGAGCAGTTCGCGGACGAAGAGAATATCGACGTTTTCGGTAACCTCAGGGCGCAGCGGCGAACTGGCGGAGAGAGCCTTGTAGGCAATGGAGGGGCGCAGATTGGCAAAACCGCCGAGAGCCTGGCGAATTTGCAGCAGGCCCGCTTCGGGGCGCTTGTCCGGGGGCAGAGCGTTGAACTTGTTATCGCCAACCGCGCCGAGCAGCACAGCGTCGGAGTCCAGCGCGGCGTCGAGCGTGGCGGTGGGAAGCGGGGAGCCGGTCGCCGTGATGGCGACTCCGCCGAGAAGACCCTCGACAAAGGTGAACTCGTGCCCACCAAGCTCCGCCACGGCACGGAGAATGTTGGTTGCTTCACGGGTGACTTCGGGGCCGATGCCGTCGCCGGCGAGGACTGCAATCTTCAGACGCATAACCTTGTACCTCTTGGGGCTTGAGGCCCCACGCTATCCAGCGCTTGCTGGCACAACTCAGGAGACGGTGACGGCCGCACGGTCGGGTTGTAGAAGGCCGAGCAGGTCCTGGTCGTAGATGGTTTTCTTGCGGTCGGCAAGTTCGGTGAAACGGGCGTAGACCTCGTTGAGCTGCTCCTTCGAGAGCGTGTGGCCTAACTCGACGAAGCGATGCTCCAGCGCGCGACGGCCGCTGTGCTTGCCGAGGACGAGCGAGTTCTTGGGCACGCCGACCGACTCCGGCGTCATAATCTCGTAGGTCAACGGATTGACCATCACGCCATGCTGGTGGATTCCGGCGGCATGAGCGAAGGCATTGGCTCCCACGATTGCTTTATTAGGGGCGGCGCCGAAGCTGATGCACTGCGAGAGCATCTGGCTGGTGGCGAAGATCTGATTCATCACGATGTTGTGCTGGAAGGGGAAGCGGTCGTGTCGCACCGTAAGCACGGCGGCGATCTCTTCGAGCGCGGCATTGCCGGCACGCTCTCCGATGCCGTTGATGGCGCACTCCACCTGGCGGACACCGGCATCGATGGCAGCGATGGTATTGGCGACGGCGAGGCCGAGGTCGTCGTGGCAGTGCGCCGAGAGGACGATGTTCTCTATTCCGGGGACGCGCTCCCGCACCATGCGGAACATGTCAGCGTAGTCCTGCGGAACGCAATAGCCGACAGTGTCGGGCAGGTTGAGCGTGGTGGCCCCGGCCTGGATGGCGACCTCACAGACCTTCACCAGAAAATCGGGGTTGGTGCGGGTGGCGTCCTCGGGCGAGAACTCGATATCGTCGACCAGGGTGCGCGCAAAGGCGACCATCTCGGCGATCTGGTCGAGCGCCTGCTCGCGGGTGATCTGCAGCTTGGCCGCGAGGTGGAGGTCGGAGGTGGAAAGAAAGATGTGGATGCGGGAACGGTCGGCGGGCTCCGTGGCGCGGGCGGCGGCTTCGATGTCCTCGCGCTTGCAGCGGGCGAGCGAAGCGATACGCGGACCGCGAATCTCGGAGGCGATCGCGCGGACGCTCTCGAAGTCGCCATGCGAGGCGATGGCGAAACCGGCTTCGAGGATATCGACGCCGAGGTCCGTGAGTTGATGCGCCATGCGCAGCTTTTCGTCATGGTGCATGGTGCAGCCGGGTGACTGTTCGCCGTCGCGGAGGGTGGTGTCGAAGAAGACGATTTTATTTTGATCAACCATAGAAGTCGGCACTCTCGATCTGGACCTTATCATAATGCAGGCTTATGATGAGTTCCACATATATCAGTAATTCTAATTCAGGTATTCAAGAGCGCCGAATCTTTTGGGAGTGGGGTAAGTAATGGATCTGGTACAGATGGAGACCTTTCTGGCGGTGGCGGAGGAGCGCAGCTTTTCAAGGGCCGCGGCGCGGCTGCATCGGACCCAGCCGGCGGTGAGCCAGGCAATCGCAAAGTTGGAAGGGGAGCTGGGAGAGGTGCTCTTTGAGCGGTCGTCGCGGGATGGGACTCTGACCGATGCCGGCGAGGTGCTGCGCGAGTATGCGGCAAAATTGTTGAACCTGCGCAACGAGGCGTCGGGCGCGTTGACGGAACTGCGGTCGCTGCATCGGGGCAGGCTGGACCTGGCGGCCAACGAATATACGTGCCTGTACCTGCTGCCGCTGCTCGACGAGTTTCGGCGCCAGAATCCGCGAATCAAGTTGGCGGTGCGGCGGGCGCTCGCCAGCCGCATCTCGGACGAGGTGCTGATGCATTCGGTAGAGATCGGCGTGCTGTCGTTTCGTCCCGATGACGCGCAGGTAAAGTCGATGGTGGTCTATCGCGATGAACTGGCGTTCGTCGTGAACCCGCAGCATCCGCTGGCGAA
Source organism: Acidobacteriales bacterium 59-55 (assembly GCA_001897435.1). Classification (GTDB taxonomy): domain Bacteria; phylum Acidobacteriota; class Terriglobia; order Terriglobales; family Acidobacteriaceae; genus Edaphobacter. Next base: position 26,460 of record MKSV01000005.1, read on the forward strand.
GGCAGGAACAGTGTCGATCCGTCAGCTTGGAACGCAGAACTTCATCGCCCACAACATCACGTCACCGCAGCGGCAGAAGGTGATTCAGGAGTTCAAGCGGCATAAGACAGTTCTGCACATGGGTGTAGAGTTGCCGTCGCTGGAGGCGATCAAGCGTTTTGTGGAGATGGGCAATGGAGTGGCGCTGGTGCCGGGGCTGACGGTGCGGACGGAGTTGCAAAGCGGCGCGCTGGTCAAGGTGCAGATTCCGGAGTTGCAGATCGAGCGCAAGCTGCGTCTCGTCTATCGCAAACACGCCAGCCTGTCTCACGCCGCGGTTGCTTTTCTGAAGGTGGTGGAGGCCTACGCCGCGGCACACGGCGATCCCTACTGCTTTCAGCACGAGCGCGGCGGATAAACGGGGGAGGCCGCGATATTTGCGGAACGAGAGAAACCTTTGCGACAAAAGCGCGTTTGTACCCGTAGACAAACGCGCCGGAGAGTTCCTCTCCGGTGGATGCAGCAGGAGAGGAAAACCCGATGAAGATAGCGATATTTCACAAACCGATGTTCCACAAACTTACGTTCGATCATCCGATGATGCGGGTAGCTGTGCTGGCACTTTGTACGGCCACCTTGAGCGCGACGCCGATGTTGATGGCGCAGGACAACAGCGCCGCACCGCCTCCGCCGCAGCAGCAGGACAGCATGGGCCCGCAGGCGGGAGGACATGGCAGGGCCGGACGCCGCGGAGGACGCCGGATTGAGATGCTGACCAAGCGGTTGAGCCTGACACCGGACCAGGTGACACAAGTCAAGGCGATTGATGCCGACACCATGAGCCAGATGAAGGCGCTGCGCGCCGATACCGCCACGGCAAAGGCAGACAAGCGCAGCCAGATGATGGCGATTCATCAGGCCTCGCAGGACAAGATCCGCAATGTGCTGACCGACGAGCAGAAGACGAAGTTCGACGCCATGCAGACGAAGATGAAGGAGCGCCGGCACAATCGTCGTGGAGGGGAAGGAGTTCCTCCGCCTCCTCCGCCACCGCAGCAATAAAGGCAGCCGGGAAGGAAATGGCCGGGGGGCATTTAATGTCCCCCGGCCTTCTTGCGTCCGAGGCCGTCGGATGGACGCGGGTGCGGTTACAATGAAGGACAATAGACTACGGCGCTCCGTGAGGGTTCAAAGCGCGTTGCCTGCGGGACAGCGTCGAAGATCATAACGGGCGAATTTGAAGGGATCTAGCGAAGAATGAAGAAGACATTATTGTTGCTGGGAGCGTTGATGCTGACAGCGGTAGCCGGTTATGCGCAGGAAAGCCGGCAGGACGTGAGCATCAGCGCCACAGGAGCATTTGCCCCCGACGTTTACGGAAATGCCGTGAAGAAGAGCACCACCACGACGATCGGGCTTCTGGCCAGCTACCGCTATATGCTGACGCCGCGCAGCGCGCTCGAACTGAACTACGGGTACGCGCAGAATACGCAGAAGTACACCGTCTTCGGTAAGGCCCAGGGAGGCATCCATACGCTCCAGTCGGAGTACAGCGCCGCTTATGTCTACAGCCGGAACTACGGGAACTTCTTCCCGTTCGCCGAGATCGGCGTAGGCGCGATGGTCTATCATCCGCTCAAGGACAGCGGAACCTACCAGGTCGACGCCAAACAGAATATGAACATCGGCGGCCTCTTCGGAGCCGGCGTCGCCTATGAGATCAGCCCCAGCTTCGACATTCGCGTTGAATACCGCGGCTTCGTCGCCAAGACGCCGGACTTTGGCCTGCCTGGGGACATCTTCAAGACCAACCGCTATCAGGTGGTCTCATCTCCGGCGCTCGGAATTGCCTATCACTTCTAGTAACATGACTATTATGAATAAGTTAGGCCCAGCATCTCGCTGGGCCTTTCGTTTTGGCTCGCATGCCTATAGAAATGCGAGGACGATGGGAAGGATGGTCCCGGCGATCAGGAGGGATGTGACTAGAGGCTTGTTGCGCACATAGCGATACGACATATAGATGCCCGAGACGGTTGAGGTGAAGAGGCCGACTGAGACCACGAGAAAGAACAGCTTGAGGGGCATCGCGTTATGCGGTTTGGAGGCGATGGCGGGAGGCTCGGGCTTGCCCGCAGGGAGCTTCGCCGTCGGGACCGGAACGGGTTGAAGCTTTCGTACCGGCACGGTCATGTTCTGCTTTTTGTGAATCTGGGCGAGGGTGGCGATCCAGGCTGGTGGCTTGTAGGAGCTGCCGCGGGTGGTCTCGTGCAGGCTGAAGGTCTGGAGCGCGCCGGTAAAGGCGAAGAAGAGGAGGGCGGGCGAGATGAAGACGCCGAGGTAAAGGTGGGTATAGCGGGTGTAGTGGAGAAGCGTTCGTCTGGGTGGCATCTTTGTTTTATGAGCACTTTGCTTGATATGCGACAGATATAGTCCTAGTTTAGTTCAAGTGGGCTCATTTCGGAAGAGCCGATGGCATTTATCTGCCCAATAAGTTCGAGCAAGATGCAACCTGATGATGTTTTTGGCATCAGATATATTGACAGTAAGTGACTCAAGGTGAGATTCTTGGGGTGTTGACTAAACTGGCGGGCTGCGAGCCCGGAATGGGGAGCTATAGATGGCAAAGATTATCGGTATTGACCTGGGAACGACGAACTCCTGCGTGGCCGTGATGGAAGGCGGCGAGGCGAAGGTGATTCCCAACGAGGAAGGCGGGCGGACTACCCCTTCGATCGTCGCGTTCACCAAGAGCGGGGAGCGGCTGGTGGGCCAAGTCGCCAAGCGGCAGGCGATCACCAACCCCGAGAACACGGTTTACTCGATCAAGCGGTTCATGGGCCGTCGTTTGAACGAGGTTGGCGATGAATTGAAGATGGTGCCGTACAAGGTTGTCGCCAAGGGCGACAACGTCGCGGTGCTTGCGCAGGGCAAGGAGTACACGGCGCCGGAGATTTCGGCGATGATTCTTCAGAAGCTGAAGAAGGCTGCGGAGGACTACCTGGGGACCTCCGTCACTGAGGCCGTGATTACGGTTCCGGCATACTTTAACGACGCCCAGCGGCAAGCGACGAAGGATGCCGGCAAGATCGCCGGGCTCGACGTCAAGCGCATTGTGAACGAGCCGACGGCGGCGGCGCTGGCCTACGGCCTCGACAAAAAGAAGGACGAGACGATTGCGGTATACGACTTCGGCGGCGGTACGTTCGATATCTCGATTCTCGAAGTCGGCGAAGGCGTCATCGAGGTAAAGTCGACCAATGGCGATACCCACCTGGGCGGCGACAACCTCGACCAGCGCATTGTCGACTGGCTGATCGGCGAGTTCAAGTCGGACACTGGCCTCGACCTGCATGCGAAGGGCAACGAGATGGCGCTACAGCGGCTGAAGGATGCTGCGGAGAAGGCCAAGATCGAGCTGTCGACGGCGCAGGAGTCGGAGATCAACCTGCCGTTCATTACCGCGGACGCGAGCGGACCGAAGCACCTGGTTCGCAACCTGACCCGCGCCAAGCTGGAGTCGCTGGTGGACGATCTGTTGCAGCGGTCGATCGGGCCCAGCAAGCAGGCGTTGAAGGATGCCGGCGTCGATGCCAGCAAGATCGACGAGGTAGTGCTGGTCGGCGGTCAGACACGTATGCCGAAGATCCAGCAACTGGTGAAGGAGCTGTTCGGCAAGGAGCCGCATCGTGGAGTGAATCCGGACGAGGTCGTGGCGATTGGCGCGGCGGTTCAGGCCGGTGTGCTTGCCGGCGAAGTCAAGGACCTGCTGCTGCTGGATGTAACCCCGTTGACTCTGTCCATTGAGACGATGGGCGGCGTGGCGACCAGCATGATCGCGCGCAACACGACGATTCCGACCAAGAAGACGGAGACGTTTTCGACGGCGGCGGACAACCAGACCGAGGTCGAGGTCCACGTCCTGCAGGGCGAACGTCCGATGGCGGCGCAGAACCGGACGCTGGGCAAGTTCAAGCTCTCGGGAATTCCAACGGCTCCGCGCGGCGTGCCGCAGATCGAGGTCACGTTCGACATCGATGCTAACGGCATTCTGAACGTTACGGCGAAGGACAATGCGACCGGCAAGGACCAGAAGATTACCATTACCAGTTCTTCGGGTCTAAGCAAGGAAGAAGTTGAGCGGATGGCGAAGGACGCCGAGGCTCACGCCGCCGAGGACAAGGAGCAGCGCGACGCGGTTGAGGCGCGCAACGGCCTGGACTCGCTGGTGTACAACGTCGAGAAGATGGTGAAGGAGTCCGGCGACAAGGTAGCCGAGTCGGACAAGACGGAGGTTGAGAGCGCTTTGGCTGAAGCGAAGTCGACGCTGGCGGGCACGCCGAGCGCGGCTGATCTGAACGCAGCCAAGGACAAACTGACCGCGGTAAGTCACAAGCTGGCCGAGGCGATGTACAAAGCTGCGGCTGCCTCCGCGCCGACCGATGGAGCGACCGCTGCCGAAGGCGTGACGGAGGAGCCGAAGAAGGACGAAGGCGTCATCGATGCAGAGTATGTCGATGTCGATGAAAAGAAATAAGTAATCCGGAGAGGTTACTGCTGCGTAGAAAAAGAGAGGCGTTCCTGATAAGGTGCGCCTCTCGTTTTATCGGGTTCATTGGGAATACTTGACGTGTAGAGTGCGTCTTATTACCAGGAAAGGTGTTGAAGTGAATAGAAGGAGATCAGACAAGGAAGACAGGTACGCGAACGTGATGTGGTTTGAGAACCTGGAACTCAATCGATTGCTTGGAGGGATGGCGATGAGCGAGACAATGTGGAGATGCGACCAGGTGAGGGCGGGTCAGTTGTACAACCGCATGATGTTCGACACCCGGGCCGAAGCTGAGCAATTTATGCAGCGGATGCAGCAGATGGAGCCGGATCAGATGTTTTCGATCGAGGCCATCGAAGCGAAGCAGGTCTGGAACTAAGTCTGTACGGGTAGGGTTTTGCAGGGCAACAGATGGCGACGGTAGTTCTGGGGTTTGACCAGCGCCGTCGCCATCGCTTTGTGTTTAGCTTTGTGTTGATAGGAAAGGCGGCCGGGACCGATGCCGGAAGGAAATGAGATCCATCGATGGGCTGAGAGGCAGACGGCGGCGTTCGGAGGAAGGCCGGTGCGGGTCGATGGGCCGCAGGGACGGTTTACCGATGTGACGGTGATCGACGGGCGCAAGCTCGCGCGCGTGATGGCCGTGGGCAAGCACCTGGGCTATGACTTCGGCAAGGATCGCATCTTGCATGTGCATCTGGGCCTACAGGGTGACTTCACGGAGGGTTCGGGACCTTTGCCTGCGGTGCGCGGCGCACTGCGGATGCGGATGTGGAATGCGCGGGCGGTGAAGCGTGTGGCCGAGCCGGGCGTGAGCAAGCGGCATGGCTGGTACTCCGAGGATGACGGCTCGGGGCACCTGGCGCCGGAGAAGATCGCCTGGGTCGAACTGCGCGGGCCGATGGACTGCTCCGTATTCACGCAGCAGATGTGGGAGCGGCTGCTGGAGCGGCTGGGCCCCGACCCTCTGAATGGAGATGGGCCCGAGAAGGCGATCGCGAAGATTGGCAAGAGCAGGAAGGCAATAGGAGCGTTGCTGATGGATCAATCCGTGGCGGCGGGAATCGGAAATATCTATCGGGCGGAGTTATTGTTTCGCGCGAAGCTGAATCCGTTCACTCCGGGCAGTCGGGTGACGGAGAAGCTCCTGCGGTCGATATGGAAGGATGCGCGTACTTTGATGAAGGCGGGAATGGTTGACCGGCGAATCGTGACGACGAAGCCGGCGGACCGCCCTCACCGAAAGGGAATGGCGCTCAAGGAAGAGGCGCACTATGTCTATCGGCGACAGGGTAGGCCATGCTTCGTCTGTGGGACGAAGATTTTGACCGAGGTGATGGCAGGCCGGAATCTGTTCTGGTGTCCGATCTGCCAGGCGGCCGATACAAAGTGAAGGGGTAATTCGATTTCGAAGCGCGAAGACCGCGCACTGTTGCAGAATGGAAGAAGATTATGGCGACGACACAGGCAAAGGATTATTACGGAACGCTGGGCGTCAAAAAGACAGCGACAGCGGAGGAGATTCGCAAGGCGTTCAGGAAAGCTGCGCGTAAATATCATCCGGACGTGAATCCGGGCGACAAGAAGGCCGAGGAGAAGTTCAAGGAGATCTCCGAGGCGAACGATGTTCTCAGTGACGACAAGAAGCGGAAGATCTACGACCAGTTCGGCTTCTACTCGGACAATATCGACCCGGCGGCGGCTGAGGCTGCGGCTCGGGGAGGACACGGGGCCAGCGGATTTCCCGGTGGCGGGCGAGCGCGATCCGGCGGGCGTGCCGGGCAGGGCGTTCCATTCGATTTTGGCGGCTTCGACTTCTCGGATTTCCAGGCCGGTGCGCGTGGTGGGCAGCAAGAGTCCGGTGGAGGGTTTGGCGGCAGCTTCAAGGACATCTTCGGAGGAATCTTCAACGGCGGCCAGAAGGCATCGCGTGGGCCGCAGCCGGGGACCGACCTTGAATATCAGGTGAGCATAGATTTCTGGACCGCGGTGCGCGGCGGCGTGACAAGGCTGGAGATTCAGCGGCAGGAGATCTGCCCGAGTTGCAAGGGCAAGTCGACGACCGGCGGCAGCATTGAATGTCCGGAGTGCCATGGCAGCGGCCAGGTAACGCAGATGGGCGGGCGGATGAAGTTCAACATCCAGTGCCCGCAGTGCGGCGGTTCGGGCAAGATTCAGAACGTCTGCGCGACCTGCGAGGGCGCGGGCGTGGTCACGCGGCGCGAGCCGCTGGAGTTCCGCATCAAGGCGGGCACGCGGGATGGACAGCGCATCCGGCTGGCGGGCAAAGGCAATGCCGGGATGCACGGCGGCGCTGCGGGCGATCTGTTTCTGATCATCAAGGCGGGCACGCATCCGGTGTTCAACCGGACGGGCGACGATATTTATGTGACGGTCCCGGTCACGATGACGGAGGCCGCGCTGGGCGCAAAGATCGACGTGCCTACGATTGACGGCAGAACGCAGTTGAAGATTCCTCCAGGGACGCAGGCGGGGCAGAAGTTGCGGCTGCGGGAGAAGGGAGTGCCCAGCGCTGCCAGGGAAGGGGTTCGCGGAGACCAGATCGTCGAAGTGAAGATCGTGGTTCCCAGGGTGCAGGACGAGCGCTCGAAAGAGATTTTGCGCGAACTGGCGAAACTCAATCCGGATGACCCGCGAGCTGCTCTATTTGCAGGTGTGTGACCGCCGGAAGAGTGGGCTAAAGAAGGGACCGCGATGACAAAGACGTTCAAAGCCGGAGACCATGTGGAATGGAATTCAGAAGCCGGCAGAGTGCGCGGCGTTATCAAGAAGAAGGTCACCTCCAATGTGACCATCAAGGGCTATATCCATCATGCCTCCAAGGAGGAGCCCCAGTATTTGATCGCGAGCGACAAGAGCGACCATGTTGCAATACACAAGGGGACGGCCCTGACGCTTATTCGCGCAAAGAAGAAAGCTCCATCGGGAAAGCGGGAACAGGGTGAGAGAACCTAGATCATCGAGGAAGGAACAGGTGCCGGGTTTACGCTATGGCTACGAAACGAAAGGGTAAAGGAGCGTACATGATCTCCTCGGTTGCGGAGATGTACGAGATCCATCCTCAGACGCTGCGTCTGTATGAGCGGGAGGGACTGCTGCGGCCTTCGCGAAGCGAGGGCAATACGCGCCTCTATACGGATGAAGATCTGGAGCGGCTGGAGTTCATCCTCAACCTGGCGCGGGATCTGGGCGTGAATATCGCCGGTATCGCGATTGTGCTGCAGATGCGCGAACGGATGGAAGAGATGAATCGGCAGATGCAGGGTTTCGTCGACTACGTGCGGACGGAGATGCTGTCGCGGATGCAGCAGCAGCAAGATCCGGGCGCGGGCCTTGTTCCGCTGCGGCGTCCGGTCGTGGTGCCGGGAAAGGTCGTCTCGGGAAAAGTGATGCCCGGAAAGGTTGTTGCGGGAAAGACAGTGAAGACGGGGAAGAAGAAGTAATCCGTTTTACCGGCTGCCGGTGGGCGGGCCGGATGATCCTAAACGTTCAGACGATGCTACCGTTTAACAGATGAGACAGTATGCTTGGGCGATCCTCGTGGTTGCCGGTTTGTTCGAGACAGGATGGGCGATTGGGCTGAAATACTCCGAGGGGTTTACGCGGCTGTGGCCGTCGCTGGCGACGGCGATCATGATTGTCGTGAGTATGGGCCTGCTGGGGGTGGCGACACGGAGTTTGCCGCTGGGCACGGCGTATGCCGTCTGGACGGGGATTGGCGCGGTCGGCACGGTGGTGCTGGGTATCGTGCTGTTCGGGGAGTCTGCTGCGTTGAGCAGGCTGGTCTGCCTGGGACTGATCGTCGCCGGGATTCTCGGGCTTAAATTTCTGGGAGAATAGCCCGGCGTTCAGGCGAAAAAATTTAAAGAGATGTAAGAATCACGGTTTTGCAAGGGTGAGATGAGTCTGTTTCTGCAAGTTATATTCTGGGTTGCACTTGGAGGCTCGGTCACTTCCACGATCTATTGCCTGATGGTGATGGTGGCGGCAGTGCGATTTGGGGCCCGCAAGAGCCGGGAGAATAAGGCAGAGATAACATTTTTGCCGCCCGTAAGCGTCCTGAAGCCGCTGCATGGAACGGAACAGGGGCTGGAGCGGAACCTGGAGTCGTTCTTTGAGCAGGACTATCCAGAGTTTGAGCTGCTGTTCTGCGCACGCCACGAGACGGATGAGGGATTTCAACTGGCACGGCGGGTGGCCGAGCGGTATCCGCAGGTCGATGCGCGGTTTGTGACCTGTGGCGAGCCATTGCCACAGTTTCATAATGCGAAGGTGTATTCGCTGGCAAAGCTGGATTCGGTGGCGCGGCATGAGCTGTTCATTACCAGCGATGCGGATGTCCGGGTGACGCCGGATTATCTGCGGCGGATGGTGCAGAATCTGAAGGACCCCCATGTGAGCCTGGCCTCGTGCGTGTATCTGGGAACGGTCGATCGAGGCGCGGCAGCGAGCTTTGCCGGGCAGTTGGATGCGGTGGGCAAAAGCGTAGAGATGACCTCGGGCGTTCTGGTGGCCGATATGTTGGAGGGGACCAAGTTCGCGCTGGGAGCGTCCATGGCGGTGAGGAAGCGATCCTTTCAGGATGCGGGCGGGTTTGAAGAACTGGGACAGTTCTACGCGGACGATTTTGTGCTGGGTCATCGGCTGGCGGAGCAGGGAGCGGGTGTTCGGATGGCGACGCATGTGATCCGTCTGATGGTGCCGGACACTTCGCTCGGTCTCTCGTTCCGCAACCAGTTGCGGTGGATGCAGAGCACGCGGCGGTCGCGGCCGTGGGGGCATCTGGGCAGCGGGCTTACTTTTGCCATGCCGTTTGGATTGCTGGGCCTACTTTGGGGATTGCTGAGCGGACATGCTCTGTGGGGTCTGGTCTGGCTCTCCTGGATGGCGATCAACCGATGGTTGCAGGCAGGCTCGATTCTGCGGGTGCTGGGCGATCCCGACTGGGTGCGAGGCACGATGATTTATCCTGTCCGGGATTTACTGGGGAGTATGCTCTGGCTGGGGAGTTATGCGAGCGACAGGTTCTACTACCGGGGTAAGATTTATCGGCTGAGGGATGGGGGCAAAGTCGAAGCTCCGGATTCGTCCGGAAACGCACATTGACTTCATGCACGGCGGAGTTTGGCAATGAAGGCCTGGCGATACGAAGACAGGCCGCAGGGTGAGTGAGGTCGAATGCACGTGATGGTTGCGGTAGAGTGGACGCTTCTGACAGTGGGACTGTTTGGCCTGCTGACTTCGAGTGTCTTTCTCGGGATGGTGGTGAAAGGGGCACGGCGCTTTCGACGCGAAGCCGCGCGGCAGGATGCGCTGCTGGTGACGCCGCCGGAGTTTCTGCCGGCGGTCAGCCTGTTCAAGCCATTGCACGGCAACGAAACGTCGCTGGAAGAGAATCTCCGTACGTTTTTTGAGCAGGATTATCTAAAGCACGTCGCGATGGCAGGAGATGTAATTGAAAAAGATGGGGTGTCGAGGGTAGAAGTTCTTTTTTGCGCGCGGGGCGAGTCGGATGAGGGACTCGCCGTGGCAAGGCGGGTCGCCGCTGAGTATCCGGCGATCACGACCAGATTTCTAACCAGCGGAGAGCCGTGGGCAGCCAACGCGAAGGTCTGCTCGTTGACGGTGATGGCGAAGGCCGCCACGCACGATCTATGGATCGTCAGCGATAGCGATGTGCGGGTTAGCCCGGATTATCTGCGGCGAATTGTTCTGCCCTTTGCCGATGAGCAGGTAGGTTGCGCAACGTGTCTCTATCGCGGCGTGGCGGTGGAGAACGGTCTATGGTCGGAGCTGGAAGCGGTGGGGATGACCATCGAGATGAGCTCCGGCGTCTGCGCGGCGAGCCTGACCGAGCCGATGCAGTTCGCGCTGGGGCCGACGATGGTCGCGCGGCGCAAATGCGTTGCCGAGATCGGCGGCTTTGAGGCCATGGAGGACTACTGCGCCGACGACTTCGTGCTGGGAAACTGGATTGCTCGCAGAGGCTACAGCGTGGTGCTGATCGGGCACATCATCGACCACATGGTGCTTCACACCGGGTTCGTGGACTCCATCAAGCATCAGGTGCGGTGGATGAAGAGCACGCGCTTTTCCCGCCCGAAGGGGCATCTCGGCACCTGCCTGACATATGGGGTGCCGTTCGGGTTGATGGCGTGGGCGGGAGCGTTGTTGCTGAGGATGCCTGTGCTGGCGTGGTGCGCTCTGCTGGGCAGCATCGCGGGACGAAGCCTTCAGGCGTGGGTGGTCTGCCGTGACGTTGTGCGCGAGCGGCGCGTCGGAAAGACGATGCTTCTGTTTCCTCTGCGCGACCTGATGGGGATGCTGTTCTGGCTGTTGAGCTATGGGAACAACCGGATTCTATGGCGTGGCGAGGTCTACGAACTGGTCGAAGACGGCAAGATGAGGCGCTCGGCTCGCCAGTAATATTTGCCGCTGCTTTAGCGGTTGGTGAGGACCGTTTTGCCCCCGGCTGTAGCCAACGTATGAACCGGTGCGAATGGAGCCAGATCGCGGGTGCGCGCGGCGGGCTTGTAGGTGAAGAGGAAGATGCGGCGGGGGCCAACCCAGAGCTGGCGAAGCGACGATTCGGTCTCGAAGATGTGCGGAGCGTCGGGCCAGAAGCTGCCGTACCAGAGGCCGTTGACACGGCCATCGATCAGATGGATCTGCTGCCGCGTGTAGAAGATGAGAGTGGAGCCGGAGGTAAGTTCGCCGTCGAGAACGATGAGGTCGTCAGCCCTGGGATCGACCTTTCGCTGCTCGTTGATCGCATGAGCCAGCCCCTTGGAGCCGATGATGGGATAGAAGCGGGCCAGTCCCACATGGGCGGCGAGCAGCGTAACCGTCATGGCCGCGGCCAGGATGAGGTTGGCGGCATACGCGTGGCCTCTGCGCCGCAGCAGGTAGCTAATGGGTCCGAGGGCGATCATGCCCAGGGCCACGGCGGTCAGGGGCCCACGGAACAGCCCCATCGCGGCTCCCGTGAGGTCGAAGATGTGGCCGAGCGAGAGGTTGTAGAACGCGGGGTTTTCCGCAAGCAGCGAAGCCAGGTCGGTACCGGGAGCCGGATGTGGGGCTGAAAGGGCGAAGTATCCGCAGATGGCAGCGATGATGGCGGTGAGGGGGACGAGGAACCACGCCGACCAGGCAAGGGCGCTGCGGTTGGCGGAGGTTGCTGAATCCTGCAAGCGGGAGTCGGCTCGTGCCAGCAGTCCCGCGGCCATCAGGGCAAGCGCGGGTAGCGCAGGCAGGCCGTAATACTCCTGCCGGCTGGAGAGGGTGAAGAAGCCGAGGACGACGATCGCCCAGAGCAGAAGTGAGAGCGCGGCTTCGCGTCGCGGGTCGGTGGCGGGGAGCTTGTGGCGAAGGACGCGGATGTGTTCGCGGATCGCTCCCGGCAGGAAGATGGCCCAGGGCATGATCCAGATCGCGCAGAGGAGCCAGAAGATGGGGATGGGAACCAGGCCGTAGTCGTGAGGGATGCGTCTGCCCAGGAAGCGCGCGATGTGCTCGTTGTAGAGATAGAACCAAGCCCAGCCTCCGGTTGCGGGAAGCCCAAGCCTGGGAGGCAATGCGATGGCCGGATTGCGGAGAGCCGCGAGGATATGCCAAGGGGCGGCGATGGCGAGGAAGACGGCGGCACTGGAGATCAGGTGAAAGCGGGGAAGCAGGCGAAGCTGTCTGGTGAAGGCCAGGTAGAGGAGGACAAAGCCGATGGGGAAGGCCAGCCCGATAAGGCCCTTGGTGAGGACATTGAGCGCCATGACGGCGGCGAAGGCGAGGCAGGGGATCAGAGGCGATGCCTGCTCGTGGATCCTATCGAGTGCGACCAGGAAGAGGTGGACAGCCAGTGTCATCCACAGCGCGAGCAGGATATCCGGGATGTAGAAGCGGGTGTAGAGATAGGGGCCGATGCTGGTGGCTACGGCGAGGGCGGCATAAAAACCTCCGCGGTCGGGATGACTTGCCGGAGAGATGTCGCGGAAGAGGCGAATGCCGAGCGCGTAGACGGCCAGGAAGAGGGCTAGAACGGAGAGGGCAAGCGGAAGGCGCGCGGCCCAGTCGTGGACTCCGAACAGATGCATGGAGCCGGCCGCCATCCAGAACATGAGGGGAGGCTTGTCGAAGAAGCGGATGCCGTCGATGTAGGGCGTGACGAAGTCGTGGCGGCGAAGCATCTCGCGGGCGATCTCGATGTAGATGGAGTCGACGTCGTCGAGCAAGCCGGGGGTAAAGAGGCCCCCAATCTGGAGGATGAGCCACGCCAGCACGAGAATGGCGACGGAGCGGAGACTCCAGCAGCAGCGGCGAAATGAGGCGAGTTGGGTGGTGTCTTGGTTCACAGGTGCTTTAGGAATGGGGGCTAGTGTCGCATGGAGTGTTTTGGGCGGATTTTGCCAGCTTCAAGTGTGGTTTGGAACTGGGCGCGGTCGCGCTGCGTATGGCGCCGATCTTCGGGATCGGGCATGAGCATACGCTCTATGGTTGATTGAGGGGGCGGTCGGTGAAGAGGGCCTTGCCCGAGGTCTCCTCAAGAAGGATTTTGTTGTTGCCGAGGAGCTTGTCTGCATCGTCTCGCCGTTCGAGGGGGACGAAGAGGAGTTTGCGGTCGCCGGTGCCCCAGACCTTGAGAAGATCGCTGTTAGTCAGAAAGATGGGCGGAGCGTCGGGGAAGGTGGAGCCGAAGAGCATCGAGGTGGTGCGGCCTTCGACGAGATCGACCTGCCGGCCGAGGTAAAAGGAAATGGAGGAGCCGTAGCTTTGGTCTCCGTACAGCAGGACGGTGTTGTTACGCGAAATGGCGCCGCTGGCTTCGAGATGTTGGATATAGTCCGCGACCTTCTTGGAGGAGAGCATCGGCGCGAAGCGGACAAGGGCGATGTGCGCCGCGATAAGAAAGACGGTGGAGGTAAGCGCGACAGCGGTGGTAGCGGCAAGATGGCGCTTTTTGGTCCGCAGCAGCCATGCGATGGCGGGGCCAAGGCAGAAGGTGATCGCAGCCAGCGCGGCGGGCAGGCGCAGAGCGGCGAAGCTGGCGTCGGTGAGGTCGAAGAGGTGAGACATGGAGAGGGTATAGTTGCCGACGTCGCGGTGAGCGAGAAGGTCTCCTATATCCGGGACAAAGGGCAGATGGCGCGACCGCCAGAGCCCGTAGGCGAGCGTGAGCGCGACGCCGAAGCCAATGACCATGAATGCAATATGGCCGAAGGTGATCCAGCGGCGAGAGGCCTTATCGGTGGCAAAGGTGCTTTCCGCATAGTGCAGCGCCGCTGCGAGAAGGATGAGAAGCGCGAGATACGCCGGGAAGGTGTAGTACTCCTGATTGGTGGAGATGGAGAAGAAGATCAGGACCAGGCCGGAGTAGAGAGTGAGGATGACGGTGGTGCGCTGCTGGAAGGTGGCGGCTCTGAGCAGCGCCGCAGGGGCAGGGGATTTTTTCTGACGGCGGCGCAGGGAATCGACGAAGAAGACAACGAGCGCAACGGATAAGGTGAAGAGATAAGGAATGTGCGCAATATCTCTGAGGAGAATTCCGCCGATGGCGACCGCGAACGGTTGCCAGAGAAAGTTGGGGCTTTCAAAGAGCGGATTGGCGTTGGCATAGCGCTGGAAGGCGCGGTAGGCCTGCTGGATCAGTGCGCCGCAGAAGAGGCTCCAGGGGAAAAGCCACACCAGGTGAAGGCTCCAGAAGAGGTATCCGGGGAGCTTGTTGTAGTCCTTGGGGAAGCGCTTGCCGAGGAAGCGGAGGAAGTGTTCGTTGACGAAGTAGAACCAAAAGAAGCCGTGGCCATTCATACCGCCGGTATTGCGCAGGCCGGCAAGGATGTGCCACGGAGCGGCGATGGCCAGAAAGAGCAGCGTCCCGGTGAGGGGCCTCAGTGCACGCCACTTTTTATAGTCCCCGGCCAGGGCAAGGTAGGCGATGGCCGTCCCGGCGAGAAAGACGATAGCTACCAGGCCCTTGGTGAGCACCGCAAGGGCAAGCGATGCCCACATGAGGTAGGGGTAGGCGACGGAGGGAAGAGTTCCCGAACCCGCGCTGCCACTATCTTCGAGAGGGCTGCTTTCTAAAGATCGGAGGAGGCAATAGAGAGAGGTGCAGAGAAAAAGAGTGAGCAGTACCTCGGGAATATAGATGCGGGTGAAGAGGAAGACTCCGATGGAGGTGAGGACGCCGAGGCCGGTGTAGAAGGCGGTGCGGCTGCCGAAGGCTCGGTCGGCCCAGTGGAAACCCAGCAGGGCCAGCAGCAAAACTGCGATGGACTGGGGGAAGTGAGCGGCAAAGGTATTGAAGCCGAAGATGCGGAAGCTGAGGGCGTCAAGCCAGTAGGGCAGCGGCGCTTTTTCGAGATAGCGGACCCCGTCGACGTGCAGCGTGACCAGATCTCCGGTAAGGGCCATGTATCGGGCGGCGTTGGCATGGGTGGCGTCGGCATCGTCGAGCAGCGGCGGAGCGAACAGCGAGGCGAAGAAGATCATCAGCCAGAGCCCGAGCAGGATGGCGATGGCCGTCGAGCGGCGGGGGCTGTCGCTGCGGGAAGTTGTCGGGGATTCTGTGAGCGATACGGGGAAGGTCGGGTTAGCCATGATTTTAATGTGCTGCTCCAAGCATAAATTGGTTGCGCGCATTAAGGTTGGTTCAAGCGACGCAAGGCATGGAGGCGCAGGGTAGAGAAATGGCCCGGTGGATGTATCTTGCTTGTGGCGGGTGAATTTTTTTCTGAGGTGGTTGAACAGCAATGCCTACGTTTGCCGCGGTTGATATTGGGTCGAATTCCTGCCGGTTGAAGATTGCGTCGGTGCAGATGCACCGGCTGAAGACCCTGCATGAAGACCGTGAGGTCACGCGCCTGGGCGAGAGCGTGTTTCAGACCGGGTCGATCTCGCCCGAGGCGATGGCCGGGACGATTCGCGCCTTGAAGCGGTTTTATAAGGCGGTACAGCTTCATGCGGCGGACAAGGTTCGCGTTGTGGCGACCAGCGCGATGCGGGATGCACGCAATGCCGATGCGTTTACCGAGTGGGTGAAGTCGGCGACGGGATGGAATGTTGAGGTGATCTCCGGCTTGGAAGAGGGTCGACTGATTCATCTCGGGGTGATGACCCATGAGCCGGGTGCGCGGGGCAAGTGTCTGCTGATCGACCTTGGCGGCGGAAGCTGCGAGGTTACGGTCTCCGACCATGCGCGGATTAAGTCGATGGTGAGCCTGCCCCTGGGCGCAGTACGGCTGCAGCAGGAGTTCCTGCGGATGGATCCTCCGGTGAAGGAGGATGTCGCGCGGCTGAGACAGTTCATCGACCGTGAGTTGAAACGGGGCGAGAAGAGGCTCGGACTGCCCCGTGTGGGATTGGTGATTGCGACCTCGGGAACGGCGGCCGCGCTGGTTGAGGCCAGCGCGGCGATGGTGAAGAAGCCGTCGGCGAAGAAGTCCGCAGCGAAGAAGTCTCTGCGGGGCAAGCCCAATGAAGCGAGCACGCTGGGGGTGAGATCGCTGGCCGACAAGCTGTTGAAGATGAACAACGCCCAGCGGGCGGTGGTGCCGGGCATCGGGCCGCGGCGGTCCGAGATCATCATCGGCGGCGCGCTGGTATATGCGAGCCTGCTGGAGCGGATGGCGTTGAAGGGATTTCGCTACTCCACGCTGGGGCTGCGCGACGGCATCCTGGCACAGATGCTGGCCGACGTGGACCTGCGGACCTCGGTCCATCAGAAGATAGAGAATGAGCGCTGGACGGGCGTGCTCGAAGTCTGCCGCAGGTACGGTGTCCAACTGAAAAATGTCGAGCCGGTGCGCGAGCATGTGGTTCAACTCTTCAACGCGCTGGCCCGCGTGCATGAACTGCCGGAGGAGTACAAGCTGTGGCTGGAGGCGGCGGCGATGATGCACGACGTCGGTAAGTTCATGAACCATCAGGGGCACTATCGTCATACGCAGTACATCGTCGCCAACTCGGAAATCTTTGGATTTTCGCCGGAACAGCGCACGATTGTGAGCGCGATCGCGCGCTATATGGGAAAGACCCGGCCCGATCCGTCTGACCGGCTGATGCGAACGATTCCCGCGGAGGAGCACGAGCATGTGAGGCGTGCGGTCGTCCTGCTGCGGCTGGCGGTGGCTTTGAACCAGGATCGGGCTACCGCAGCGGTGCGGATGCGGGTGCACGTCTATCCGAAGCGGGTGCTTCTGGATCTGATTTCGGGCCGTACCGGAGCGGAATTGGAGGCCTGGTCGCTTCGCAAGGAGGCGGATTATTTCAAGGAAGTCTTCCGGCGGGAGCTCTTTGTCGAGGTGGCGTAAAGAGCGCGGACGGTGCGGGGGTCGAGCAGCGACTGGAGGGTAGCAGGTCCGCGTGCCATCGAAAGCCGGGCCAGCGAGCCTTTGCGCAGGCGGACGTGAGCCACGGCATGGGTGGAGGCGGGGACGAGCAGCGATCCCAGGAAGGCGCTGATATTGGGATTATGGCCCACCAGCAGCACATTTTCCCGGCCTCGGCAGTCGTGCAGCAGCCGCTGAAAGTCGCGCAGCGTGGCTTCGGGCGCGAGGGCTTTGGAGATCTGAATAGCCGACTCGTAGCCGGTTTCGGTGCCGACCAGGGAGGCCGTCTGGAGGCTGCGCTTGAGATGGCTTGAGACGACCAGGTCGAACTGAATCTTCAGCGCATTGAGCACGTGGGCAAGCTGAAGGCAATAACGTTTGCCATCTTTGTCGAGCGGGCGCTTGATGTCGAGCAATGGGTTGGCACGGCGGGTTCCGGCGCTGGCATGGCGGAGGATGAAGAGATTCATGGGTATTTTATTCTCTAAGCGTATCGGTTTTGCGGCCTTCCTTCTTGACAATAAGAAGAATTCTGAGGGATGACTAGCTGGCAGGCGGTGGGCAGGGCCTTGTGGGATTGTGGTGGAAGACCCCAGGATCGGGCTCGTCAAGGGAGGGAGAGGCCGGTTCCGGATCGGGGATGGGGTCAGGCGGTTCTTGTGGCGTGGAGTCTATCGTCTTGGCGCTCATGCCTGTGAGATGCGGATCGTGCAGGGAAAGTTGATAAGGGCGGCGAGGCGGTTTGATGGCCGATGCATGGCCTATCTTGGCGTTGCTGCCTTATGATAGAAAGACACCTTGGCCGGACCACTTTCCACGATGACAATGGGCCGACAAAAAATTACATCCTACATTCAGCGATGCGAACGAACGGATCGCTTTGGAGATTGAAATGGCAGACGCAACTTGTGATATTGGATTGATTGGGCTGGCCGTCATGGGTCAGAACCTTGTACTGAACATGAACGACCATGGCTACAAGGTCGCGGTGTTCAATCGGACGGTTTCTAAAGTCGACGAATTCATCAACAACGAGGCGAAGGGAACCGAGGTGGTTGGCGCGCACTCGATCGAAGAGATGTGCAAGCTGCTCAAGAGCCCGCGCCGCGTGATGATTATGGTCAAGGCAGGCGAGGTCGTCGATCAGACGATCGAGCAGGTGCTGCCGTACCTCGACAAGGGCGACATCATCATCGACGGCGGCAACTCGCTGTACACCGACTCGAACCGGCGCACCAAGGATCTTGCGGCCAAGGGAATTCTGTTCATCGGTACCGGCGTCAGCGGGGGCGAAGAGGGCGCGCGGTTCGGCCCGTCGATCATGCCGGGCGGCAACAAGGAAGCATGGCCGCACGTGAAGGAGATCCTGCAGGCAATTGCTGCCAAGGTGGAGGATGGAACTCCGTGCTGCGACTGGGTGGGCGAAGACGGCGCCGGACACTACGTCAAGATGGTTCATAACGGCATCGAGTATGGCGACATGCAGTTGATCTGCGAGGCCTACCAGTTGCTGAAGGATGGTCTGGGGCTATCGGCCGATGAGTTTGCCGAAGTCTTCAACGAGTGGAACAAGGGCGAACTGGACAGCTACCTGATCGAGATTTCAGCAGAGATCTTTGCCAAGAAGGACGACGATGGCGAGCCGATGCTGGACAAGATTCTGGATACGGCGGGACAAAAAGGAACAGGGAAGTGGACGGCCATCTCCGCGCTCGATCTTGGCCAGCCGGTGACGTTGATCGGCGAGAGCGTCTTTGCGCGCTGCCTGTCGGCGCTCAAGGAAGAGCGTGTCGCCGCCTCGAAGGTGCTCGAAGGACCGAAAAAGGCCAGGACGATCTCGGAGAAGAAGGAGTTCGTCGAGGACGTCCGTCGTGCTCTCTACTGCTCGAAGATGATCAGCTACGCGCAAGGCTACATGCTGCTGCGCGCTGCCGAGAAGGAGATGGGCTGGAAGCTCAACATGGGCGGCATCGCGTTGATGTGGCGCGGCGGCTGCATCATCCGCAGCGTCTTCCTGGGCAACATCAAGGCCGCATATGACAAGAATCCCAATCTCAGCAACCTATTGCTGGACAACTTCTTCTCGACAGCGCTCAACAAGTACGGTCCGTCGTGGCGTAAGTGCGTAATTCATGCCATCGAGATCGGCGTGCCGACGCCCGCCTTCTCAACCGCGCTTGCTTTCTATGACGGCTATCGGACCGAACGGCTGCCGGCGAACCTGCTACAGGCACAGCGTGACTACTTCGGCGCGCATACCTACGAGCGTGTCGACAAGCCGCGCGGCGAGTTCTTCCACACCAACTGGACCGGGCGCGGAGGGCGGGTCTCGTCTTCGACGTACAACGCCTGATTTTTTTGAGAGGTAGAGGTAATGAAGGCCGGGGAAGTCTGCTCCCCGGCCATTTCTTTGCTCCGTGCTGGGATGAGGGGTGCGTTGGGTGGCGGGGATGACGTCCCGGGATTCCGCACAAGGCCGCGAACCCACGCCACGCCTAAATGCTTGGCCAGCGAAAGAGTACTCGGAAGTTGAGGCAGATAAGGGAGACATTGCCGGTTTGGTCATGTCCAGCACCGGCAACGTGAAGGTATTTGACAGGTAACTACCGCAGGTGTTGCCAAGCATCGTAGGTGAAGATGCCGACGATACCGATAGTCATCAACGCCGCGGCATAGCCGAAGATGTTGACGATGGGCTTAATTTTGTTGACCTTGCGGATGATTTCGGTCTGTTCGTCCTGCTCGTTGGAGTGGTTGTCGGTGAGGAAGAGCTGGTCCTCCTCATAACGGGTTAGCTGGCCGCGGTAGGCGAGCAGCGCCAGGAAACAGGCTGCGACAGCAGCCCATACGATGAGCAAAACAGGTAGGTGGCTCATAACGTTGTTCCTCCGCCCTTCGAGAAGGGGTCCGGTTTCGGGAAAGCTCGGCGATGCCGGGCGGGTCCAGTTTCGGGCTCGGAGGGTAGCGCGAAGCCATCCTGCGGAGATCATACGCCTGATTGGGAAGGAGAATGCAAGGAATTTCTTGGTGGAAATTGGGCGGGAATCAACGTTGGAAGATGAGATGAAGAGCGATTCCACCCGCTGCCGCCACCACCGCCACCACTAAAAGGAGCATACCGGCGATAAACCAGGCGGCGCGTACCGCCGATTTCTGGCTGGGCTGGGTGATGCCGAAGGTATTGACGAAGGCGCTGGAAAGGTAGAGAAGCGGACGCATAGGGATTGGATGATAGCCGGAGATTGGAAGGAGCAGCGTTTCGTGCATCCGCAGAGCAGGAGGCGCATCCTATTGGTATGAGCGCTCCGCTGTGGTGGCATGCGCTGCTGTGGAGTAGACTAGTAAACAAGGAGATTTGCCGATGTCCACTGCGACTGTTACCTCCAGCCCCGAAGTCGTTACCGCGACGCCTGCTTCAACGGCGCCTGTGAAACTGACGCCTTCAGCCATCGCAAAGGTGAAAGAGATCATGGCGACGCAGGATCCGGTTCCCGCTGGATTGCGGATTGGCGTAGTCGGCGGCGGATGTTCCGGCTTCCAGTATTCGATGTCGTTCGAGAATCAGAGCGGCATGATGGACAAGGTCTATAAATTCGACGATCTGAAGGTATTTGTCGACGCTACCTCAGCGGCGTATCTGAGCGACTGCCAGGTGGACTATGTCGAGACGCTCGAGTCCTCAGGCTTCAAGTTCGAGAACAATACGGCTGTTAAGAGCACCTGCGGCTGCGGTTCTTCCTTCAGCGCCTAGTTGAGATTTGCAGTGTCAACGCCCCGGCTTCGGCTGGGGCGTTTTGCTGTTTGGGCGAGATTCGCCAGGGAAGACGGAGTTTGTCGAGGACGTGACGTTCATTTTGCAAAGGCGGAAACGTCTAAGATGGACGGAGTTATCCTTCGGAGCTTTACCTATCTATGACTGAGTTTGTGATCAAGCTGGCAGATGAGCGGGGGCGGGTGCAGGAGCAGACTCATGCGGCGGCTACAGCGGAGGAGCTTCGCGCGCGGTTTACCCAGGCGGGATATTACGTCTATTCGGTGAAGGCGCGAGGCGCACTGGGGGGTGCGGGCAAGAAGAAGGTCAAGCTGGAGACGTTTCTTGTCTTCAACCAGCAGTTTTTGACGCTGATTCGAGCTGGATTGCCGATTCTGGGCTCGCTGGAGTTACTGGCGCGACGGCAGAAGGATCTTCAATTCCGCGCTCAACTTGAAGACGTCGCGGCGAGGGTAAAGACCGGAGAGTCGATCTCGCAGGCGTTCGAGGCGCAGGGCGGCTTTCCCATTGTCTATACAACGACTCTGCTGGCGGGGGAGCGGTCGGGAAACCTTGAAGAAGTTCTACAGCGCTTTCTCGACTTTCAGCGGGTATCACTCACCTTCCGCAAGAAGCTGAAGGCCAGCCTCATCTATCCGGCTTTGCTCGTTGTGATGGTTGTGGGGCTCCTGATTTTCCTGATTACCTTTGTCGTGCCACGGTTCGCGCAGCTCTATGAGCAGTTGGGAACACATCTGCCCTGGCTGACGATGTCCATGCTCCAGATGGGGCAGTATGCGCAACACTATGGAATCTATGCGGCGGTGGTGATCGCGCTGGTAGTTTTTCTATTGTCGCGGTGGATGAAGACCGATGCCGGGGCCATGACCGTCGACCGGATCAGGATCGGCTTGCCCCTTTTTGGAGGAGTGTGGCAGAAGTACCAGGTGGGGCTGTTCAGCCGGACGCTTTCCACTCTGCTCACCGGCGGCCTTCCGCTGGTGCCGTCGCTGGAGACCGCGGCACGCTCCATCGATTCGCGGCAGATTGCGAACGCCGTCTACCGCTCGGTCGAAACGGTCCGAGAGGGCAAGGGGCTGTCGGCCAGCTTGCAGGCTACAAAGGTGTTTCCCGAACTGGCCATCGAGATGATCGAGGTCGGCGAGTCGACCGGCGCCCTGCCGCAGATGTTGAACTCGGTCGCGGAGTTCTTCGAGGAAGATGTTCAGACCAACCTGACAGCGGCCATGAGCCTGATCGAACCGGCGATTCTGGTCGTCATGGGCGTGGTCGTGACAGGAATCCTCATTGCGCTCTACCTGCCGATCTTCAACCTGAGCGCAGGCGGGATGACCCATTAATTCTATTTTGACCATGGTATAATGACCATGGTGAGGTGACGCGATGAAAACAATAGCTGCCGGAGTGTTCAAGGCGAAGTGTCTTGCCCTGATGGATGAAGTGCAGGCAAAACGGGAGACGGTTGTGATTACAAAGAAAGGCAAGCCGGTGGCACGGCTAGTGCCCATTGAGTTGAAGGAGAACCCCCTCGCGGCCTTCCATTTCGGCGATATAAAAGTGCTGGGAGATATTGTTTCTCCGGTTGTTCCGCTGGAAGATTGGGATGCTCTCAAGTGATCCTTGTTGATACTCATGTAGTGGTGTGGCTATCGGGAGAACAGAAGAGGCTGTCTCCCTTGGCTGTGGCTGCTATTGCCGAGGCCCGGGCGGATAGCGATGGAATTGCAATTTCTGATGTAACGCTATGGGAGCTTGCCATGCTGACAGCCCGGGGGCGGGTCGATCTTCCGGGTTCGCTGGAGGGATTCTTGAGGCATGTAGAAGCGAACTTCGTGGTGCTGCCGGTGAGCGGAAGGATCGCTGAACGGGGAATTCAATTTACGGAAGCTTATCCGCGTGATCCAATGGACAGACTTATCGGCGCGACTGCACTAGTTGCGGGAATCTCTCTTGTGACAGCAGATGAGAAGATTCACGCTTCAAAAGAAGTGCCAACCATCTGGTAGATTCTGATAGATTTCCGCTAGGCGGCTTTGGCAAAGACCCTGCGGCAGGCCAGCGAGAACATGAGCCGCGAGATGCCGCTGAAGAGCATGCTGATGCCGACCAGCGTGCCGATGGCCCAGATGGTGCTGAAGGGCCACGTCCTCCAAATCATGATCGCAAGGATTAGGGTGACGACTCCTTCAAGGATCATCCAGGCTCGGCCGCTCCGGGTGATCTGGAAGGCCAGGATGATCTCGATGACCCCCTCGATAATGAGGTAGATAGCGAGAAAGAGCGTCAGGGACAGCAGCCCGGCCAGTGGATGCAGGACGAGGTAGCCGCCGGCGACAAGGTAGACGAGGCCGACAAGTATCTCCCACAGCACGGCGCCCGCGGTGTGTGACTTCCAGGCGAAGATGAAATGGGTGATGCCGCTGAGAACCAGCAGCCAGCCGATGTACAGCGTGACTCCAAGGCCCATGATGGGCGGCAGCAGCATCGCGAGAAGACCCGCGATGATCAAAAAAACGCTGAGCGTAATGGACCAGCCGATGGATTTGCGTGGAATTGAGGAGCAACGGGTGGCGAGATCATTCATGCAGAAGTCCTCCAACAGCCGTGGTAGTCAGGTCCGATATCAAGGGAGGAGAATACCACAGAAGATGCGGTTCCTAGATAATGGATACAGTGTAGGCCTTGGGTTGAAAGACGAGCAGTGACGGATGCCGAAAAAGGGAGTCTTACGAGTATGGCAAATGCACCTTTGGCGATACCCATCAACGAGTTGGGCGTGGATGAGGTGGAGCGCGCGCAGGGGCTGGCGCGGCGTTATCATGCGGAGTTTGTCGACCTGAAGAACTTCAGGATTCAGCATGAGCTTTTCAAGACCGTTCCCGTGGACATGATGTTCCGCTACAACTTCGTCCCGCTGGAGCAGAGGAACGGCAAGCTGGCGATTGCGGTCAGCGATCCCTCGAAGCTGATGGTGCTCGACGAGATCTCGGGGCTGCTGGGGCAGCGGCTGGTCACGCGGGTGGCAACGCTCTCGCAGATTACAGAACTGCTGAAGAAGACCGAGCAATCGCAGCGCGTGCTCGACGAGGCCAGCGAGGGGCTGGCGTTCGATGTGCTGTCGAGCGAGGACAATGTCGATGAGAATATCTCCATCGAGCGTCTGACGAGCGAAGACGATATCTCGCCGATCATTCGTCTGGTGGATACGACGATCTTTACCGCGCTGGAGCGGCGCGCCTCTGACATCCATTTAGAGACCTTCGACGATTCGCTGCTGGTGAAGTACCGCATCGACGGCGTCCTGCAACAGGCCATGGCTCCGATTGCAAGGGAGCACCATCAGACTATTCTTTCGCGTATCAAGGTCATGAGCGAGCTGGACATCGCCGAACGCCGCGTGCCCCAGGACGGACGTTTCCGTGTCCGCTATAAGGGCCGCCTCATCGACTTTCGTGTCTCGATCATGCCGACGGTGCATGGCGAAAATGCCGTGCTCCGGGTGCTCGACAAGGAATCGATGAGCGAGAAGTTCAAGAAGCTGTCGCTCGACGTAGTGGGCTTCGCGGACCGTGATCTTGAGCGGTTTCGCCGTTACATCAAGGAGCCCTACGGGATGGTGCTTGTGACCGGGCCGACCGGATCGGGCAAGACGACGACGCTCTACGCCGCGTTGAACGAGATCAAGAGCGAAGAAGACAAGATCATCACCATCGAAGACCCGGTCGAGTATCAGATTCGCGGAATCACGCAGATTCCCGTGAATGAAAAGAAGGGGCTGACGTTTGCTCGCGGCCTGCGATCGATCCTGCGCCATGACCCGGACAAGATTCTGGTCGGCGAAATCCGCGATGCGGAGACGGCGCAGATTGCCATCAACTCCGCTCTTACCGGACACCTGGTTTTTACAACGGTCCACGCCAACAATGTCGTCGATGTGCTGGGCCGCTTTCTTAATATGGGCGTCGAGCCTTACAACTTCGTCTCCGCGTTGAACTGTATTCTGGCGCAGCGACTGGTGCGCCAGGTCTGCGAGTTCTGTGTGCGCGACGTTCATTACACGGATGCCGACCTGCTGGCCAGCGGGCTGGAGCCGGAGGAATGGCGCGGATTTAATTTCCGCGAAGGCTCCGGCTGCATCGAGTGCGGCGGGACGGGATATCGCGGGCGGTCGGCGATTCACGAGCTACTGGAATTGGATGACGAGATCCGTGAGATGCTGCTGGCCAAGAGGCCGGGCAGCGAGATTCGCAAAAAAGCTCGGGAAAAGGGGATGGCATTTCTGCGGGACTCGGCTTTGGAGCGCGTTCGAGCGGGTGTGACGACGCTGCGCGAGATCAATAAGGTTACGTTTATTGAGGCGGGACGTTAGGACCGGGAACTGCTTTAGTGGTTATGCGGTTTGGAAGGTAAGCTAGGACGGCATGGAATTTTTACCGACAACGTTGGGCACGCGGCCTCGGCTCGCCATTGAGGTGAGGGCCGAGGGCGTGGTGGCTGCGCGCGCGGAGGATGCTGCTGCTCTGCTGACCGCCGTGGCCCGGGCCGATGTGGCAGCGGGTGCGGTAGCGCCGGGGTTGAAGGCAGGCAACATCGCAGATCATGGTGGTGTTGTGGCGGCGATTCGAGCCGCCCTGGACGAAATTGCTGGAAAAGGACAGGACCGTAGCGGCGGTCGCGATGTCACTCTCATTGTTCCGGATGCGGCGGTGCGGGTTCTGTTGCTGGATTTTGACCAATTGCCATCGAAGATGACGGAGGCTTTGCCGGTAGTGCGGTTTCGTCTGAAGAAGCTGCTGCCATTCGATGCGGACACGGCGGCGGTGAGTTATCAGGTCATGGCCAGCGAACGGGGTTCGGTGCGAGTGCTGGCGATAGCGATGCCCAGGGATGTCCTCGATGAATATGAGGCAGTGGTGACGGCTGCCGGATATCTTCCGGGAGCCGTGCTGCCGAGTACGCTGGCTGCGCTGGCTGGGTTGGACACGGCGGAGGCTCCCGCGCTGGTAGTCAACGCCGGTCTGGGCAGCGTGACCACGGCGATTGTGAAGGGCGGAGCATTGCTGTTGCATCGGAGCCTGGATCTAAGTGCAAATTCGGAAGATATTGTAGTGGAGACGGTGGTGGTCGAAAATAATGCTCCGGACGCATCCTGGAGCGGGCAGGCTCCGGATGGCTATGATCGCTTTGATGCGGAAGCATCCATGCAAGCCTCGGTGGTGATGACGGCTGAGGCGCGAGAACTGGCTGCGGAGGCCAGTTTGCAGACCGAAAGCCGCGAAGTCGTTCAGGCCGTCAGCGTGGCAGCTGCCTACTTTGAGGACACGCTGCAAGCCTCGCCTGAGGCTCTGTTGGCAGCGGGAACCATGGGCGCGGAGAGGCTGGCTGGGCTGATGGCGGCGAACGGGCTGGACGGGTTGCATGTGCAGGAGATGGTGGATGTTGCGATGCTGGAGGCGGGCGCGGCGACGGCGCGCGTTCCCAGGAACTGGCTGGCCGGCGTGCGGGGAGCGTTGAAGAACTGATGCGGATCTCGGTCAATCTTGCGACAAAGCCTTTTGTTGAGCTGCGGCCATTGTTTGCCCGGTTGCGGCTGGCGATGATTGCCCTGGCCGTACTGGCGGTGGGGCTCGGCTTCTGGCTCCACGCGCTGAACGGGCAGGGCAGGGTTGCACAGGCGCAGATGGATGCGCTGAAGACGAAAACCCGCCACTTTCAGCAGGAGCGCCAGATGAACGAGGCGCGGATGCGGCAGCCGCAGAATATGGCGGTGCTGGAACGGTCGCAGTTTCTCAACGCGCTGTTTGCGCGTAAAAGCTTCAGTTGGACCGCTGTGATGATGGATCTTGAAAAGGTGCTTCCGGTTGGGGTGCAGGTGACGAGCATCGAGCCGGTGATTACCAAGAACGGCGATGTCAATATTCGGCTGCGAGTCAGCGGCGACCGCGACCGCGCGGTACAACTGGTCAGGAATCTTGAGACCTCGCAGCGGTTCGTCTCTCCCCGGCTGGCCAACGAGGCGGCGCAGAAGCAGGGAAGCCAGGGCGGCAACGTGGTGCAGGCGGCGATGCCGGGAGCTGTGGAGTTCGACATTTTGAGCGGCTATAACCCGCTGCCGGAGTCCCCTTCCAAGGGTAAGGCTGCAACCGAGGCGACTGGCGCAGGAGACTCGCGATGAGGTTGATGAGTCGCAGGATGCTGCCCCCGAACGTTTCTGAGCGGACGCGCGATCTGTTGACGCGATTGAACCTCTACTATGCCGGGGTCGCCGCCTTGGCATTGGTGAATCTGTACTTGCTGATTCATATTGGTTTTGCGTGGCGAGCGGCAACCAATCAGAATGCGGCGGCGATGGAGCAGCAGACGGTCGTGATGAAGACGGCGGAGATCGCTACCCGGCCGTTGCAGGGGTTGGACTCGAAGCTGGCCAGGGCGACCGGGCAGTCGGACACTTTTTACGAAGATCGGCTGCCCTATGCCGACTCCGATGTGGTCAGCGAACTTGGCGTACTGGCAAAGAAGCAGGGTGTGAAACTGATGCGGGTGCAGTATGTCGAGGCGCCCGTAATGGCCGACAGCGCGGGCGCGCTCACGGAGATCCGCATGGACGCGAGCCTCAGCGGCGACTATCGCCCGCTGATGCTCTTCATCAATGGATTGGAGCGGGACAAGATGTTCTTCCTTGTGCGCGGAGTGACGTTGACCGGCGAGCAGGGAGGCACCGTTGGCCTGCGGCTGGGGCTGGCGACGTATCTGCGAGCGCCGGTTGTGAAGGAGAAAGCTACCGTAGTGTCTTTACAGGACGGAGCACTCGATGGCGGTTCAGTCGCCGGCGGAGGTAGCTCGCGATGAAGCTGGGAACCGAAGATAAGAAGAAGCTGGGGATTCTCGCCGTCGTCGGAGTGCTGGCGCTGGGCGCTGCGTTCTATATGTACAGCGAGCTTTCGTCGCCGGATATTCCGCCTCCGGTCGCCGCGACCGTGACCACAGTTCCGGCCAGGGTTCCCGCGAAGAACGGTGTGGCGAAGAATGTTGGGACGTCGGCGACGCACCTCGATCCCACGTTGCATATGAAGGCGATGCTGGTGACCGAGTCGCTTGTCTACTCTGGAAGCGGTCGAAATATATTCTCCGCCAGTTCGGCTCCGGTGGTCATTCCGCGTGCAATCGCCGCGGCACGTCCGAAAGGGCCTGTGGCTCCGGTGTTGACTGGCCCGGTCGGTCCGCCGCCGCTACCTCCCATCGATTTGAAGTTTTTTGGCACGGCGACGTCGGCCAATGGAGTGCGCAGGGCGTTTCTGCTGCACGGGGAGGACGTCTTCCTGGCTTCGCCGGGGGACATTGTGCAACGGCGTTATCAGGTTGGGACGATCTCGGCTAACTCCATCGTAATCAAGGATATGACCGACAACAATACGCAGACCCTGCCCTTGATCGTGAACTAAGTTACTGTGCCAGATGTTTAACTCTGCTCCATCCCGCTTTCCCCACACCGCAGTTTGCAATTGTGAACTCGCACGCTCCGAGCAGTGCCCGGACCGTTCCGGCGAACAGGGCGTCATGCTGCTCGGGCTGGTAGTTGCGATCTTTCTGATTCTGCTGGCGTTGAGTGTGGCCGCGCCGCGAGTGGCGCATGAACTGCGGCGGGAGCAGGAGGTGGAGACGATTCACCGCGGCAATCAATACGTGCGGGCCATCCAGATGTATCACAAGAAGATCGGGAGCTATCCCGGCTCCATCGAGCAGTTGGAGAAGACCAACAACCAACGCTTTCTGCGCCGGAAATACATCGATCCGATGACCGGAAAGGACGACTGGCGGTTGATCCATTTGGGCGAGGCGAAGACGACAGTGAAGGGATTCTTCGGAGAACCATTGGCCGGCATCGCGAGCTCCGGGCTGGGCAGTGCAGCGGGAATGGCTTCATCTGGTGGAACGGGAACGCCGGTCGGCAGCTCGACTCCGGCTTTTGGAAGTCCATCGAGCGGTGCGGGCTCGTCCCTTGGCTCTCCGCTGGGAAGCTCTGGTCTGGGTAGCAGCGGCCTGAGTAGCGGATTGGGTAGCAGCAACAGTTCCACCTCCTCCAATTCGAGTCGAAGCGCAGGCCAATCGTCGAATGGGTCGGATAGCCTGACCGGTAACGGCGGACCCTTTATCGGCGTAGGGCTGGTAAAGGATGGGAACTCGATTACGGTGCTGAACGAGCAGACAACCTACGTGACCTGGGAGTTTCTCTACGATCCTCGCATCGAGCAGATGAAGGCGAAGGTGAGTATCTTCGGCGGCGGTCCGGCATCGACCAGCGCTTCGAGCCTGGGGTCGGCTGCCGGCTCCAAGTCTGACTTTGGCTTCAATTCCGGATCGAGCCTGGGTACGGGGAACCAGCCTTCCAAGGGAGGCTTCGGGGGTGGAACCGGCTCGACTCCGACACCGAGTGCTCCACAGTAAAAATTGAGTGCTGCGTACCCAAACGTATTAATGTGCTCCGGCGGGGCCGCGGCCGGGCTTTACCTTCTTGAAGAGCCATACGACGACAATGCAGCCGAAGCTGAGCAGAGAGAGCCAGCGGAAGATGTCGACGTAGGCCCAGCTTAGTGCCTGGCGCTGGAGTTCGCGGTAGAGCATCGCCTCGGCCGGATGGGCGGCGTTGGCGTGGCCGAACCAGCCGGTAAGCGCGTGAGTGGTGGCGGCGAGACTGTTCTGGAAGTTCTGGCCGGTTTGCGGAACGGAGTTGGTGATGAAGTTCTGATGGACGTCGGCGCGCCGGACCAGCAGCGTGGAGGCGAGAGAGATGCCGATGGAGCCGCCGACGTTGCGCATGAGGTTGAAGAGACCGCTGGCGTTGCCGATCTGCTCGTTGCTCAATGTGCCGTAGGCGGCGGTGTTGATGGGCACGAAGACAAAGCTGAGGCCGAATCCGGTGATGAGAATGGGCAGCAGCAGGGTTGTTGGCGAGATGTCGAGCGTGATGGAGCCGAAGTAGAGCGTAGTGAGTCCGAAGGTGAAGAAGCCGAAGGTGAGCAGGTAGCGCGGGTCGGCCCGGTTAGACAGATATCCGATGATAGGCATGCCGCAGATGGCCCCGATACCGCGCGGCGCGACGACCAATCCCGCAGTGAAGGCGGTATAGCCAAGCAGTTCCTGATAGAAGAGCGGAAGCACGACCACGGTGGAGTAGATGGCGATGCCGAAGAGGAAGATCAGCGTGGCGCCGATGGCGAAGTTGCGGTCCTTGAGAACCTTAAGATCGACCAGCGTATCCTTGTGCGACCAGGAGTGCCAGACAAAGTAGAGGAACGAGACGACGAGTGCGAGCGAGGCCCAACGAACCCAGGTGGCGGCGAACCAGTCGACTTCCTGTCCCTTGTCGAGGATGATCTGGAGGGCTCCGGTCCAGATGACGAGCGCTGCGAATCCGTAACGGTCGAAGAAGGGCGCCTTCCTGTCCTTGATGTAGGACGGATCGTGGACGAAGCGGTTGATCATGTAGAGGGCGAGGATGCCGATGGGAATATTGATGTAGAAGGCGTAGCGCCAGGAGTAGGTGTCGGTAAGCCAGCCGCCGAGGGTGGGGCCGAGGACAGGGGCGACGACGACTCCGAAGGCGAAGACGGCCATCGCGGCTCCGCGTTTTTTGGGCGGGAACGATTCGAGCAGGATGGCCTGCGAGAGCGGCTGCAGCGCTCCGCCGCCAGCGCCCTGAACGATGCGGGCGATCAACATGAAGGCGAGGGTGGGAGCAGCTCCGCAGGCAAAGCTGGAGATGGTAAAGATAAGGACACAGGACATGAGGAAGTTCTTGCGTCCGAATTTCAACGAGCACCAGTGGCTGGCAGGCAGGACGATAGCGTTGGCGACCAGGTAGCTGGTGAGAACCCAGGTGGCCTCGTCGGTAGTAGCCGAGAGCGAGCCGCCAATGTAGGGTAGAGCGACGGCCGCGATAGAGGTGTCGAGTACCTCCATGAAAGTAGCCAGCATGACGGCTGCGGCGATGAGCCAGGGATTGACTCCCTGGGTGACCTGGGCGGACTGGTCAAGCGGCGCTGTGGCGGATGCGGCCATTCGCTAATCTACATCCTTCGACGGTGTTTGGCGTAAAAAGCGCTCGGTTTGGGGAGAAGTAGTTCGTTTAAGCACACATAGTTAGAGGCGCGAACATGGTCCTTTGATGCAAAGTTTACTTGAGGGCGGCGCTGCATGATGAGCTTCCCGTGAAAAACGATGCAGAATTTTCAAAGGAAAGCGGAGTCCTGAATCCGTCCCGCGATTGCCGTAGATGTTGGAGAGAAAAAACAACTGGCCATCCCCTGTAGATTATGTGGGATGGCCAGCCGGTTTTTTGTTCATGCTTTCGTTCAGGTCTTGGTTTCTCCCTCTAGTCCAGATCAATGTCGAGAATCTGGATAGCGTAAGCCGGAACGGTGTGGGTGAAGGAAGAGGCGGCATTGGAGATTGAACTGACGACAGGGACGATCCGGGTGCGGTCGGTGATGGAGTTGGTCGCCTCCGGCGTGAGCGCGCTCAGCGTGGTGAGAGCAGCCTTGCTGTGGACGCCCTTCGCCCCGGAGAGGTCGATCTTGACGGCTTGCGGGTGAGATGAACCGTTGACCAGCTTGACGATGACGCGATGGCGCTTCGAGTCGAGAGTTGCCGACTCGAAGAAACGCGGATTGGCGGCGTCGAGCCTGGCGTCGAGAATATGGTCGCCGAGGTGCTCGTTGAACATGACCTGGGCGTAGTAGCTGGGCGAACCGTAGCTGTGGAGGGCATCGTAGCCGATCAGGTCACTGGGCCACTGCATTCCTCCGGGGTTGACGTTGACGAACAGGGGAGCGTAGCTGGCGAGGACGATGATGTCGCTGTTGCGCTCCATGCCGGTCATCCAGGCGGCGTCGCCGAGAGCGGCACCGAAGTTGGAGGTGGGAGAGCCTTCGCGGGTGGCCCACTCGCCGACCATGATCTTGGGTCCGTTGCGATCGGTCTTGTCGTAGTGGTGGACGTCCTCAAAGAAGCCTTGGGCTGAACGATAGAAGTGGTCGTCGATGATGTCGGGGCGGATGCCGGTGACGGGTGCGGTGGCGATGATTTGCAGATTGGGATAGGCGGCCTTGATGGCCTTGTAGAACTGGGCGTAGCGTCCGCTGTAGCTGCCGGATTTATCGAACCAGTCCTCGTTGCCGACCTCGATGTAGTTGAGCTTGAACGGCTCGGGATGACCGTCCTTGGCGCGGATGGCTCCCCACTTGGTGGAGGTGCTGCCTGTGGCGTACTCGATCTCGTCGAGGGCATCCTGAACATAGGGTTCAAGGGCGGGGCCGGGATCGACGTGCTCCTGGCGCATGGAGTAGCCGGCATACACGGCTAGCAGAGGCTGCATGTGCAGGTCTTCACACCAGTTGAAGAATTCGAGCAGACCGAGACCGTCGGAGGAGTGGTAGTTCCAAGGGCTGGGATGGGTGGGGCGGTCGACCTGCGAGCCGATGGTCTTCTTCCACTCGTAGCGCTCGTTGATATGGTCGCCTTCGAGGTAATTGCCGCCGGGGAAACGCAGAAAGGCGGGATGCATGGCGGCGAGCTTCTCCATCAGATCGACGCGGTTGCCGTTGGCACGGTTCTTATAAGTCGGCGGGAAGAGGGAGACGAGCGAGAACCAGGCGGTTCCGGGATGGTCGACCGAGAGCGTGAGATGGTTGGCGGCAGAGGCGATGACGGAGCCGGTCTTGAGCGTGTACTCGTAGCGCTTCCATTCGCTGCTGAGGGCCGGAACGGTGGCGGTGGCGGCGACGGCTCCCGTGTTGTCGTTGATGAGTCGAACTGTCACGGCGCCGATGCCGGCGCTGTCAGCCTTGGCGTAGAAGGAGCCCTTGTATTGCGTGGACGGACGGACGGCGATACCCCAGAAGCCTCCGTTGACGATGCCGGCCTCGGACTTCGGGGCGGCGCTCTCGACCGTTAGCTTGAGGCTGAGAGGCAGTGCCTCGCTGGGGCCGGTGGTCTTGTCGATCGCCATGGCGGCGCGTGCATTGCCATTCTGCAGGATGGTCCAGCCTGCGGTGCTGGGACCGCGGTTGGTCTGGAAGGTGCGGTTGCTCACCAGTTCGGCATAGAGGCCGCCATCATAGGAGTAGTTGATCTCTTCCGTCATGAGGCCGTAGAGGGTGGGACTGACGGCGGCGATGGGCTTGGCAGTGTCGATGGTAAGCGTAGCGGGCTGCTGGGCGAGGAGGGCAAGCGGCAGGCCGACGAGGAAGACGGCAGCAAGTTTTTCGAAGCGCATGGATGATCGTCCTTCTTACGGGTAATAGATAGCGGGCAAAATCTTTAGAGATTGAGAGAACGTTTACTTTCTGGTGCACAACGATGCTAACCGAAGAAGAAGACTTCTGGCTTGCAGATGCGCCAATTCGGATTAATTAATCGCCGGGTCGCGGGGAAGAAATTGGGAGGAGGGAAAGCCGTTGAAGCGGAGGATGAGACAGTTTCGTGCCTCGCCGATGTAGAGAGCGGCTTCGCGGAAGATGCTGTATTCGGGAGGCCAGTGGGCGGCGTGGGTGCGCCAGTTAATATAGAGGCCGGGTTGGTCGACGTTAAGGGTGTTGACGATCAGGGCGGCGCGGGGGAGATGGCTGGGAGAACTGACGATTTCGGCCGAGTTCCAGCCGTGGTCGTGCATGATGCGGGCCGAATAGTAGATGTTCTGGATGGTGTTGTGGGCCTGGACATCTTCGAGAATCGCCGATGCCGGCACACCCTGGCTTCGGGCCAGTTGCGCCATGACATCGGCTTCAATGTATTGATTATGGGCAGAGGTGCCGGACATGATGATGTATGGGGCAACTCCAGCTTTGTACTCGCGGACAGCTTCGAGGACGCGTTCGCGCTGCTCGGGCGTGGGGGTGCCGTCGGAGTTGGCGGGATAACCGAGGACGATGATCGCATCGAAGCGGGTGGCGGCAGTATTGTGCGTGGGGATGGTGAGATAGACCCCTGCCGTAAGCAGTGCGATGGCAAAGACAACTGCGAAGAGGTAGAAGAGCACTCGGTTGAGGAGCTTCACGAGATAAGGGTATCAGGCGAGGGCTCGCCTGCCTGAGCAATTCTGCCTCGGAATGCCTGGGCGGCATTCACCTCGATGTCTGAATAACGCGCTTTATCTGTTGGGCGGAGCGCCTCCACCCTGCTGCGGAGAGGGCAGGTAGGGTTCGACGGTGAGCAGGTCGGAGAGAGTTCTGCGCTCCTGATCGGAGAACTGCCCGCGAAAACGATTGGAATTGAGAACGGATTGCTGCTGCGACGGAGGAACCGAGCGAAGTTCGCGGAAGGCCTGGGCGACGGCACGACGGCGGTCATCGGGCAGGACCCCGAGCTGATGCATGGCACCGCGCCATTGCTGCCGCTGTGGCGGCGTTAGACGCTCGATCGCTTCATTGCGTTCAATCAGTCTCCGGCGTTGTTCCGGAGGCATATTGTTGAGCTGGGTCAGACGGTTGCGCAGATGCTGCTGGGTCTGGGGCGGAAGCCGGCGAAAGCCCGGCTCATTGCCCAGGGCTCGCTGCTGCTGGTCGAGCGGGAGATTGCCGTGGCGGCTCATCCACTGCTCAAGGTGTTCCTGCTGTCCCGATCCACGGCGTCCCTCATTCGGCATCCGCTGTCCCGGGTTGGGACGGGGTGGTGCCTGATTCCTCCCCTGATCTCTCATAGGCCTTTGCATCTGCCGCTGCTCGCGTTGCGAACCTTGCTCGCGCCTAGAACCGCGATCGGGCGGCGCCGCGAGCGACGGCACGGCCGTCATGAGGATCAGCGCAAGTGCCGATTGGAAGAGGCCTCGGGATTTGACTGAAAAGAGCATGGCTGTCAGGCGAGGGCTGTAAAACTTGTGCGTCGGCGAACTCATAGCCTGGGCAAGATGATTATGCTTTATTCTCCTCCATCATAAACACAGGGAAATACGTGGAGTTAGCTTCTGGGAGGCGTGGCGACGACGCTGTCTATGCTGGACGAACCGTCGTCCTGAAGGAGCAGGCTCATTGTTTGCAGCGCCTGGTCATTCTTGTCGAGAATCTGCAGGTCATTCACCGTGGCGGAGACAGGCGCCTTGTCCGGATAGGGAAATCCGGAGAGGTCTGCAAAGGTTCCACCGGCTACCAGAAGAACGAGAGCAAGCGCACCTGCGACTACCGGGCGAAACTGCCGGCCGGTATTGAAGAGAAGGCGGCTTCTCATACGCTCAAACCATCCGGCAGCGGGGAGGGCCTGCTCTTCGCGCAGGCGGACGGCCAGCTTCTGGTCGAAATAAGGCGACGGCTCCGGCGCCTGCCAGCTATCGAGCAGCGTAAAGGTGGCTTCGAGTGACTGGAACTCCTCGTTGCAGGCAGGGCAGGACTTCAAATGCTCGCGAACGCTGGCATTGGACGGCGCAGCCGGATCGAGCAGGAGTTCGGGAAGAGCGGATTTGTAGTCGTGGCAGATCATGATGACCTTTCCAATGGTTCGTTTCTTACTTTCTTACTTGAGCGCGTCGAATCAATGCCATGCGCGCCTTTGTATTCCTGATACCTAAATAAAAGACTTCAGTTTGTCCCGCAAGGTTTGGTACGCGCGGAAGAGTAAAGATTTCGTGGCAGACTCGCTCAGCTTGAGCACGTCGCCGATCTGTTTGTAGTCCATGCCCTCGTATTTATGCATGAGGACGGCCATGCGTTGTCGTTCGGGCAGCGCGAGAACATGCTGCCGGATAGCGTTGAGGCGTTCGCGGCGAAGAAGATTGGCTTCAGCGCTGGGCGTCGCATCAGCCACGTCCGGCGTCATGCCGGTCTCGGAGTCGGTCTCGTCCAGATACACCATGGAGGCGGCACGCTCATGCCGGGTATCCCGGGCATGGTTGACACCGAGGTTGGTGGCAATGCGATAGAGCCATGTGCTGAATCGTGCTTCAGCCCGATAAGTTGCGCGGGAGCGGTAGACGCGGAGGAAGACCTCCTGGGCAAGCTCTTCGGCGACCGCCTGGTTATGCACCATGCGATACATGAAATGAATGATTGGCTTGCGATACTTCTGGATGAGAAAGTCGAACCCGGCCATATCGCCGTCACGCAGCGCAAGCATGATGGCGGCATCGTCCATCTGACTGAAATTGCCGGAGAAACGACGAACTTCGGCGGTCTGGAGTCCTTCGAGAAGCCTCGGGTTGATTGCCAAGGTAGCCATGTCATCCTTAACCCCGTCTTCGTCCGCAGGTTGCGCTTCCGCATCAAATTCCGGCAAACTCTCTTCCGCTCTTCCGGTGTCGGGTGAGCCCAGGGAACTGGAAGGGTCGCGGTGGGGAGGGATAGCGGGCATGCGCTGGGTTATTGTACCGCCGGATGGGGTTCTGAAGCAGTGAGTTGCGAGCCTGAATGACTCTCCCCAAAGCTTCGGGCAATATGCATGGCTGGCGACGGGAACAGATGATATTCTTGACAAACAGACTCGCCGGAAGGGGTTCAGGTTACTTCTGCTGCGATTCGGGCGCATAACTCAGCGGTAGAGTGCCACCTTCACACGGTGGAAGTCGTAGGTTCGAATCCTGCTGTGCCCACCATCAAATCAACAACTTACAGGTGGTGCCACTGAAAAGTTTGTGGCATTTTGTGGCAAATCCACAAAAGACTGTTTTTCAGACTCTTTCTCCTCCCCTCCTTTCGTCAACATCAGGTACACCGATCCGACCATCTGCTGGACGCTTGCCGGCAACGCCTGCATGTATTCGTTGGCCGTGGTGTCGGGCCGCGAATGCCGCAGGTGCGCTTGGATGTCCTTCACCGAACCCATGCTCTGGGCTTGGGTCGCCATCGTCCGGCGGAGAATCTGGAAGTTCAGCCGCTCGATTCCCAGCGCGTCCGCCAAAGGCTTGAGGACCCGGAACCGGTAATTGGCGGAATCCAGAATGCCGCCGTCCGCGTTGGGGAAGATGAAGTCGTCGGGCGATACGTCCCCACACTCGACCTTCCATGCTCGGAGTTCGTCAGTGAGTCCTTCCGGAAGGTGGACTTTTGTCAGGCTTCCAGGAGTCTTGCCATACGGCCGAAGTTTGCGCCGATAGACGGTCTCGGTGATGAACAACGTATTGTCACCATCGAACGAGCGCCAACGGAGAGCGAACAGCTCGCTCGGGCGAAGCGCCTCCGTCATATCCAACGCCAGCAGAAGGCGGTCTCTCCGGGCGGCAATCGCCAGAATCGACCACATCTGCTCCCAGGTCAGAACCCGCTTGTCCTTGGGCCGAAGATTTTTGGGAGTCTTCAGCTTGCGGGTTGGGTCCTTCGCGAGAAACTCCTGCTCGATGGCCTCGTCGAAGATTGACTTCAAGTACGACCGTGCCTGTTTGACCCGATCCTGACAATAGCGTTCCGCAAGCGCGTTCAGATGCGTCTGCAGCACGAACTTGTCGAGCACGTCCATCGGATAAGGGCCGAACTTGTCGATGAGGTCCATTTCAATCTGGTCCATCTTCGTCACTGCCGTTTCTGGTCGCCAGTCTCCCTGCCGTAGCGGAAAGTAGCGGTTGCGGACAAACCACTCGAAGGTGACCGAGCTGTCTTTCAGCACTCTGCCTTCGGGGACCTGCCCATTGCGTTTGGTGATCTCCTCTCGCAGCGCGTTCCGCGCTTTGAGCTTGTTCATCTGCGTCTTGAGGCCAAGTCGAATCGGGATTTTTTTGACCCGCTCCTCATTGGTCTCTGGATCAAGTACCGTCTCGCGGTAGTACCCGTACCAGTATTTGCCGCGAATCGACACCCATCCCGTCTGGTGCGATTTACCCATGATTCCTCTGTTTCTGCGGGGAGACAGTGGGCACCCTCTATTTTAGACGGCGCGCCGACGTAGTGCTGTCAACCGTTCGTGTTCGTCGATGAACATTTCGATTCCGCTGGCACGGTAGCGTAGTGTTCCGTCTCCCATGCGAATCACCGGAAGCAAGGGCTTCTTCCTTGAGGAGTGATCCCAGACCCAATCGGTGCTGACGTTGAGTCGCTTGGCTACGTCCTCGGCAGTGAGCAGCGACTCAACTTCCGTCAAGCTTCTGGGAGGTTTTCGTAAGGGCGAGTTTGTTTGCTGATCGTTGGGAAATTGTGCGATTCCATTTGACTCACGTCTACCAATCGAATGAGAAACTGGAGAGCTTCTGTCCATTGGGCACCTCATGCCGTCTTGCTGGTTCGAGCTTGACGGTGCCGCGACTGCGAGTCCAATACTTCTTATCTATATCGCCCAAGGTTTTATCTATGGCATTTTCGAGAGACGCTAATAGACGACAGTCACTTTAAGGTTTCCGGTTACGATCCGGTGCCTTATTGACACTTCCGGTTCGATTCCAAAACATAGTTATGGTCATCTGTTTTACCGCGCAGTGTTTCAGTGGAGTCAGCGGAATCGACAGCAGCCAGCGGAGTATTAGGCCATGTCAGACTACCTCGAATTTCGGCTTTTGAAGTACATACTGGCAGTCGCGGAAACATTGAACTTCACTCGCGCTGCTCAGCGCCTTTTTCTTGCGCAGCCGTCACTCAGCAAGCAAATTCGTGATCTCGAAATCGACATTAAGTTTCCGCTCTTCGAGCGTAGCCGCGATGGTATTCGCGTCACGAATGCTGGGCGCATCGTGATCGCTTATGCGAGCAACACGCTGCGAGAACGGGATGAGATGCTTTCGATGGCACGGGCAGTTCATCTTGGCGAAGTCCGTCCGCTACGGCTCGGCTTCTCTTCCTTCATCAATGCGAACCTCCTGCAAACATTTCGCCAGTCGTACGAAGAGATGTTTCCCGGATGCGAAATTCAACTGGCGAGCGGAGATCCGATGCTGATTTTGCAGAGGCTGAATCAACGCCGATTAGATTGCGCTGTGCTCACTATGCCTATTGATACCGGAGTGTACAACGTACAACAAATCGCGCAGTCCCCATTGGCCGTCTGCATGCGCTCTGACGACACCCTTGCCAATAGAGCCCGCCTGGACATTCAAGAAGTTGCAGACCGCATTAAGATATTTCGCGATCCAGAGTTACATCCGTTGGCTCACTCACGACTGGTAGAGATGTTCTCCGACGTGGGAATCCCTCTTCACTTGGAACATTCTGCGAGAACATCCTCTGACATTCAGTGGATGGTGAAAGCAGGTTATGGCCTCGCTCTCGTAGATCAACTGTTGCCTCTCGAATCGGGCCTCATTACTCGGCCTATGGCTGGCATCAATTGGACAACAGACACCGCATTCGTGCACCAGAGCCGTGCAGACCATATCGCCTTGCCGTTCATCGAGCGATTCCTGCAGGAGGATTGGAAGAACTTGCATAGGAAGAAACCAGCTTCGAGCAGCGTCAGACCCCAGCAATTGAAATTGCTTATCTAATGGTGAAGTCATAGACAAAAAGTATGGCGAAATAGACATAAAGTCTTGGACGAAGTTTTGCTGACGCATTACCTTCCGAGTCATGACGGCAAACATTCAAGCCGTTCGGAGGATCAGATGTTCCTGACAAGCCAACTTAATCCCTCGCCTCGCAAACATAAGAGGCAATCTAATTCCAGCAAAAAACTACCCCACCTCATGCGTACCTTAGCGCCTGCACTTACGGCACTAACCTTTGCCACTGTTGCCCATGCTCAGGGAACGATGGATTTCTCTGGGGCAACCACGCTTATGTCTACTTTTAAAACGTTCGCCATCTATGCTGGCGCTGTCATCTGCTTTGGCGGCCTCATCTTCGCTGGAATCCGCATGATGAGCGGACGTTTCCAAGACGCTATTCCGGGGCTTTTCGGCGCACTGTTCGGTGCCGGAGTGCTCGGTTGGGGTGCCGGTTGGATTGGCTCCCTAACCGGACAGTCGATGTAGGAGGTGCATCGACATGACCAAGCGAGGAGAACCGTTACCGATCAACCAGGCCATGAACAGGCCCAGAGCCAAGCTGGGGCTCGGCCTCTCAACATGGATGGCCATCGTGTTTGTGAACGTAACGGTTTTCCTTGTCGGGTTCCGAATGATTGCCATATTCGGCTTTCCCATGATGGCGTGCGGGGCATGGCTCATCATCCGCAAACACCCAAAGATGTTCCAACTATGGGGCCTCAGCCTCAACCAGAAATCCTACTATGACCCGCGCAAACAGTGAGCAGCTAAAAAATACACCGTGGTTCGCAAAAGCCGGAGCTGCGTGCAGCATCATTCCCCTTTCTCGCTTCGTCAGTCCGAATGTCTTTGCGCTCAAGGGCGGTGGCTATGGGTGCCTGTTCTCATTGACCGGCATCGACGAAGAAGGACTCACCGACCAGGAGCTTGATTCGCGGATGCGCTCGATTGAGGGCGCATTGCGTGGACTGCCGGAAGGCTCTTGCCTCTACCAGTACACCCGCGTCATGTCTGGGTTTGCGCTGCCACGTCAACGGCAGTATGGGAACACGGTTACGCAGGTTTTCGCGGACGACCGCCTCACCTTTCTTGAGAAGACGGCGGCCTTTCGGCGTATTGACCTGCATTGGTGCCTCACTCTGGAGCCGTCGAAAGTAAAGGCGTTTGAGCGCAAGCCGCAAGAGAACGCCGCCGACACGTCGCGGATGCTGGCCGACCTCCAAAAGACGGCCACGATCGTTCAAAGTCATCTCGGCAGCACGATTGGATTGCGGCTGCTCGGCAAAGGTGAAGTCTTCCAGTTTTTCAGTTACTTATTCAATCTTGAGGAATGGGCTGGCGATGACCAGCTTCGCAGCAATACCGGTGTGGACCGGCAAATTGTAAAGAATCCAGTGGCGTGGCACAGCGATCATCTCCAGATTGGTAAGCGCCATGTCCAGATGTTCTCCCTCAAGACAACGCCGGAGGCATCGAGGCCGTGCCTATTCTCCGGACTGCTTACGCTCGACTGCGACAGTGTGTTGTGCTCGACGTGGCGGGTAAAGTCCACGTCAGCCGCCCGCAGCGAGATCGACGCGCAGGAGAAGTTCATCTCGTTTTTCAAAGTCGGCGTATTGACTCGCGTGATGAGCGGGCGCGATACCGCATCCCTTGAAACCGGAGCCGGGGCAAAGGCCGCCAACACCAGCGTCGATGACCTGAGCGAAGTCATCCGCTCACTCGACAAGAAGGCCCAGGGTGAATACTCCCTCCGGCTACTGCTGGCCGCTCACAGCACGGAACAGCTACGCGATACCGTCCCCGCTGTGCATCGTATCTTCGTCGATGCCCGCGCCCAGGTGATGGAAGAGACGCTTGGCAACCTGTCCGCGTTCTATTCGATGTTTCCCGGCAATCACAAGTTCAATGTCTTCCCGCTGTGGCTGGCGGAAGATCACCACGCCAGGCTCTCCTCTGTGTTCGCTCCCCACATCGGGCACCCGCGCTCAGAAGATTTAGATGCCGAGTACCTGAATATCCTTGAGACGCGCACACGGACGCCCTTCTTTCAGGACGTGTATGTGGATGGCGTGCGTGCCATGCTCATCATCGGGCCTACGGGATCGGGCAAGTCGGTTCATGGGAATATGGCCGTCGCGCTTGAGCAGAAATACGGTGGTTTCACCTTTATCTTCGACATTGGCGGCAGCTATGAAAGCGTCGTGGAGTTGTACGGTGGTCGCGTTGACCGTGTAGGCAAAGACGGCCCACGAGTCAATCCTTTTGCCCTGGAGCCGACTGAGAGCAATATCAAGTTCCTGTACTCGTTCATCAAATTGTTACTCACCAACGGCGGCGCGGAACTGGAGCCAGAAGACGACGATGTGATCCACAAGGCCGTGCAGGATATTTACCTGCTCGACCCCGAGAATCGCCGCCTTTCCAATTTGTTCCTGCCCAAGAAGCTCGATAGGTATCTCTCGAAGTGGGTGGGCAAAGGTGTCTACAATGCTGTCTTCGACAATGTGGACGACAGCCTTTCACTGTCGCGTCTGCAATGCTTCGATTTTCAGGGCGTGAACAACGAGCAGTACGCCGACCTCGTTGAGCCTCTGATGGTATGGCTCCTCCGGCGCATCAATGATGTGCTCTACAACCCTGTCAATCTTGGCGTGCCGAAACATATTTTGATCGAGGAGATTTTCTCCTCAATGAAGAATAAGCAGCTTTTGGAAGGGGCGCTCGCCTCTATCAAGACCGTTCGCAAGAACCTTGGCGGCGTGACTATGATCGGCCAGTCTGCCGAAGACCTTGGCGAGAACGCCGACAGCATCGTGAACTCCTGCACGTCATTTCTATTTCTCAAAGACGCAACATTCAATCGGAAAACGTATGCAGAGCTGTTCAAGATGAATGAGCAGCAGCTTGCTCTGTTCGAGAGCTTGCAGGACCGTGAGGCGCTGTATATGCGGCGAGACGGCCTTACCAAAGTAGTCATTCTCAACCTCGACAGTCGCAGCTACGCCGTGTTCTCCACCAAGCCTAAAGACCGGGTGCGCCGGTCGAAGTTGATTGCCAAGTATGGACTCTCCGAAGGCATCGAGCGCTTTGCCCAGGGAGAAACCGCATAACCGAAAGGAACAGAGCCGTGAAACCACCCATCCTTATCTTCGTTGCCTGTGGACTCGCTGTTACTGCTGTTGCCTCGGCTTCCGGCTCTACCGCGCCGGAAGCCAAACACCTTGAACCAAATGTACCGCGCACGATCACCGTATCCGAAGCGGCTACCCCTCCCGTGATTCGCGCTGGTCTGTTGCAATCGACGCTCATCCTGCTACCGGCTGAGGAAAAGGTCGCCAATGTCTTTGCCGGTGACACTGTGGATTGGGTATTTGATGGCGGCCACGTCGCCAGCCGTTTCATCAGTATCAAACCGAAGGTGGCGAACAGCACCACGGACGTACATATCGTCTCCGACCACGGCAATGAATACACGCTCCAACTCCGTGAAGTCTCCGGCGATGAAGATCTTCACTTCGATTCCAAAGTCTTCATTACACCGGGAGACAAAGCGGCAAAAGGCAAATTGGCCGAGTTGCCCGTCTTCGTGCCTGCGTCCGAGCTGGACAGGGTAAAGCAGGACGCCGCCGCAGCAAAAGCCGCAGAGATTGCCGAACGGAAATCGGAAGAGTCCAAAATCGAACAATACCGGAGCCAGTATCCCGGAACTCTGCACTTCGACTACACCTGGGACCAGGCGAAGGGCAAAGAACTTGGCTTGCAGCAGATATGGCGCGATGACAAGTTTACCTATCTGCGCGGCCAGTTTCAGGAAACGCCTGCCTTGTATGAGGTAAAGGACAAAAAGCCCTCTTTCATCAACTTTTACTTCAATAACGGTCTCTATACCGTGCCGAAGGAGTTGGAGCACGGCTATCTTGCTATCGGCAAACAAAAGGTCGAGTTCCACCGCACCGGAGAAAGGAACTAAGCCATGCTGGAGCCGAATCAGAATCCCCCTGCGACCGTCCCCGAGCAGCCGGAAGCAAAGCCTCCTGTGCGGAAGGGTATGCCGGTTGTCATCGCCCTGGTCGCGATCATTGCGCTCATCGGCATTGCAAACTTGTCCA
The DNA here is from genome assembly GCA_001897435.1 of Acidobacteriales bacterium 59-55. Classification (GTDB taxonomy): domain Bacteria; phylum Acidobacteriota; class Terriglobia; order Terriglobales; family Acidobacteriaceae; genus Edaphobacter. Next base: position 69,604 of record MKSV01000005.1, read on the forward strand.
GTTTGCTCAGCGGCAACAAAAAGGCCGCGCCAGCCAGTGCCATGCCCGTGCGTCCGGCAGCGCCGAACGCTCAACAAGTGACGAGTTTCGAGACGCAGCAACAGTTGCAGGCTAGGCGCGACGCAGACGAGCGGGAGCACCAGCAGGAGTTGGCAGGAGCCATGCAGCAACTTCAGGCGGCGCAGGGCGTCCCTGGTCCGGAGGCGGCAGGCGCGCCACCTATGACCGCAGCGCAGCGTGCGGCGATCTACGGCGACAACCCAAATGCCCCCGCCCGAACATCCGAGGTCTCGCAAGCAGAGGCCGAGGCGAAACAGAAGCAACTCGCCAGAGAAAAGCAGCAGCAGGACGCCATCAATAGCGATACCGTAGCGATTGATTTCGAGCACGCCAGCGGCGCGGCGGCACCAGTCGTCGCGCTTCCGCAAGTAACCACGGCAGAAGCAGCGCAAAAGACGGCCACGGACGTGGCCGGCGACGCTACTTCCGCAAAACCTGTCAGCGTGGAGGCCAAAGCTGATAACAAGACGAATCCGATGGCAGCATACGACTTTGACGCCTACCAGGGCCATCTATTCCGGGTCTTCGAGGGAACTGTGCTTGAAGGAGTTGTCACCAACCACATTGACGGCGGCTTCAGCGGCCCGATCATGGTCGATTTGACAACAGACCTTTACTCTCACGATCACCAGCAGCTCTTGTTGCCCCAGGGAACACGACTGCTTGGCGATGTGCAGAGCGTCGGCAACGCGCAACAGCGCAAGATGTTCGTCACCTTCCACCGAGCCATCTGTCCCGATGGCTTTTCGCTGGAGTTTGCAAAATACATCGGACTGGATCAGATAGGGACAGCGGGGCTTGCAACCAAAGTCGACCACGGCTATTTGCAGGCGTTCGCTGCTGCCGCTGCCATTGGCGGACTGGGCGGTCTTGCACAGATCGGCAATGATGGCTCGATTCTGTCTCCCTCTACGCAGATTCGTAACGGCATCTCCGCACAGTCCGCTACAGAAGGTGAGCAGGTATTGAACCACTTCCTCAATCGTCTGCCCATTATCACGCTCAAGGAAGGGTCGCGTGCCCGCGTATACATCGGCACCGACCTTTTGATCCCGTCTTATGCAGAGCATCGCGTCAATCCCACCCTTTAGCTGTCACTTACAGAAGGAGGTTGTATGAAGGTGAATATAAAGAACCGGCGCAAGTGGATTATCGGAGGTGCAGTGCTGCTCTTGACCGCGACACCGAGCTTTGCGCTCTTTGGCATCGGTGACGTCGTTTTCGATCCCACCAGTTATGCCAGTCTCGTCTCCCAGGCAACCACCGCTCTCAACCAGCTCAAGACTATCGAGAATAACGTCACGCACTTTTCCATCAAGCAGCAGTGGCAAACGACGCTCAATACGCTGAAGAACGCCAACGTCAAGAATATGTTTGGCGAGACCAATGGCATGAGCACTGCTCTCAATACCAACTCGCCCACCGCATCGTCTACGGCGTGGACGGCGGCAACGGTCACAATCAGCGGCAACACGACGACATACCTGCAAGGGCAGACTCCGGGCAGCGCCCAATTGTCGCAGCTTGCCATGATTGAAGCGTCGGATTCGGTCTCTCCCGACTGCCTCACCGCCGTAGGACAGTACCGGGCCGCAAGCGCACAGAACGCTATGGCCAACAGTTCTCTCGCTGCACAGCAGCTTGACGGCAGCGGTGCCACAAACAGCGAAGTGGAACAGCTTAATCTACTCAATGCGGCGGAGGCACAGAAGATGTCTGAGATGCAGTCGCAGGGCGCTCTCCAAACTTGCCTCGCATCGCAGATGGCTGTCGCCAATATGCAACAGCGGAATGCTGCCGCACTTGACCTCAACACCGCCGCATTCGTGCAACAGCAGCGTGGGGCGAATGACACGAGTGCCGCAAATGAGGGAAATACGTGGCAAAATTATCTTCCATGAATGGAGGAACCATGCTTAAAGCCATCAATACGAAGATCCTTCTCGCCATCCTCGCTGCGCTTATCGCTCTTGGCGGCGCTGTTAGCTATCAACGCCATGAGACAGAGAAAGCCGCAGCCGCCGCAGCAAAAGCAGCGGCGATCCTTCAACAACAGCAACGAGAAGCCCAGCAACAAAAACAACGGGACGAGGCTTTCCGGCAACAGGTGCAGAGAGACAAGAAAAAACACAACTCTGCCGCTGCCAACGAAGGCAAGACCTGGCAGACGTACATTCCCTAAACCTGTTTGGGAGAGGGTAACGATATGGTTTCCGTGGCATTGTTTGCGCAGGTATTACCGAGCGCGAGTTCCGGGGTCGATTGGCTGTATCAGTTCACCAACAATCTGACCAACCTCACCACACAGAACGGCGGGGCGCTTACGCAGCTTGGACTCACGGAACTGAGCTGCATCGCTCTCTTCACGCTTATCAGCATGGTCGTGAATTGGAATACCACGAGCATGACCCTCCGATTCCATGCTCAACCCGTTCACGCAGGCGATCTGGTCAATTTCCTACTCCGGCTTATCGTCTGCTGTCTGCTCGAAAGCTATTGGGTGAACCCGTTTCCCGGCGCGAGCTTTGGCATCAACCACTTCTTCAGCTACATCGCACAGGCGATGGTTGCGGCTTTCGACCAGAACTCGCTTAACTCCTTACTGCAACTGTTCAAAACGGCGGGTGACAATACGGCTATGCCATCTCTCATGGCACCGGTTCAGATCCTTTGCTACTTCGTTGTACAGGGACTATTAGGCATCGCATCCGCGATCCTCTTCGTTATTAATTGCAGCGCTTTCATCCTGTATGGCGTGACGGCGCTATTCGGCCCTGTCTTTATACCCTTGCTGATGACGAAGACCTTTCGCGCCAAGTTTTTTCACTTTCTGGATGTGCTTATCAGCTTTGCAATGATTCGCGCCGTCGCAGCCGCCTTCATCTTTGTATGGTCCGGGTTTATGAACGCATTTATCCAACAGACCTTTAATGGAAATTATTCGATGGAGATGTGGCTTGCTAACCTCATTCCCTGCATCATGGTATTTATTGCTTTCATCATCAACATGCTCTTTGTTCCGAGCATGACACAGGCGATCTTTGGTGGGGCCGCAGGACTGACCTCTTCGGCTCCCAATACAGTAGGCGGAACTGCCTTATTTCTTGCGAAGGGCGGAGGCGCGTAATGAGCAATATCTGGCTTCTTCTTCTCAGCCGAGTACGGGTGCGGCGTCCCCGATGGTTTATCCCGTTCGTGACGGTATTCGCCATCGGGCTAATCATCGCCGGACTTATATACACCTACGTCGTCTTTCAAGCGGTCAATACAAGGAGTCATGCTCCCCATGTCCACACGCACAGTACCCATTGAAGCATCGCTGACACCGGAGCAATCGCTGCTCACCGACCACATAGGCAATGAGGTCTATGCCTCACACTATGCCGAGCGGAAAGCCTATCGGCTCACTATTGGCTGCGGGACGGTTCTGCTCCTCGGATCGATGGGAGTCATCTTCTCATTGGCCCACCGTCCGATTGCAAATCGGTACATCAGAATTGACGAGATGGGCCGCGCCCAGGCCATTGCTTATAGTGACCTTAACTACAGCCCCCGCGAAGGCGAAGTACGCACGTACCTGACGGATTGGGCGAATTACCGCTACACCATAAGCCGTGACACCATCGGGAAGAAATACCCGCTCAACTACTATTTCCTCTCGCAGGCACTCGCCTCGCAACTGATGACCGAGGATAATACCAATCACCTCGTCTCCCAGGTCGTTGCGGGCCAGATCGAACAGAGCGACGTGGAGGTCAAGAACGTGACTATCACGTCGATGTCCGAGGAGACCGTGCAGGGTGCGGTGATTGCCCGTGGCACGGCGCTTGTGACCATCGACAAGCTCTACTCCTCACGCAACTCCCGTGAACCGCGCACGGAGCATTGGGGTATCAGCGTGACCTACTATCTGAATCCAAAACAAGTCAGCGACCAGGCCAAGATCTTCCCGCAATTCGAGACGATCAACCCGCTCGGATTGACCATCACCGAGTTCCACGAAAACCGTCTTTCCGTCGATCAGATTGCGCCAGGAACCAGCACCGTATCTCCCGCAATCGCGGTACAACCAACGCAGGGAGCCGAAAAATGAGCTATCAACTCATTCTGCCGTTCTTTCCCGAGGAGCTGCGCGAACTACTGCTCGACCCGTCCATCTCGGACTTGATGATTAACGGCACGACCGGGGTCTTCGTGGATCGGAATGGCGTCGTGCAGCATATTCCGCTGTCAACGCCATATACTAACGAACGCCTACAGGCGGCTATCGAACGTATCGCTCGCATCCTCGGCCAGGATATTACGACGCAGAATCCGATTCTCAATACTCGCCTGCCGGATGGCTCGCGTGTCGCCGTCGTGGGCGCGCCATCTTCGATCAATGGTCCGACGCTGACCATCCGTAAATTCAACCGTTGGTACACCACCGATGAGCTGATTGCATCCGGCAGTTTACCAAAGTGCGTCCGAGACGCCGTTATCGGCTTTATGAACGAGAAGAAGAACGGGATCATCAGCGGCGGAACTGGTAGTGGCAAGACGACTTTAATGAAGGCTCTCCTCGATCACATTCCGCAGCAGGAGCGTCTGGTCGTCATCGAGCAACCGGCAGAGTTGAAAGTGCTGCATTCCAACGCCGTTCGGTGGGAAGCCGTCGAGGCTATTCCCGGTCAGGTTGCCATCACTCCCAGCCAGCTTTTGGCCGCTGCGCTTCGCCATCGTCCCGATCGCATCATCATGGGCGAGATACGCGACGAATGCGGCTATGACTTGCTGCAGGCGATGAACACAGGGCATGGCGGAACACTCTCCACGATCCATGCAAAGTCCGCATGGGATGCTTTGAATCGGCTGTCCGATTTGGCTCTGAGTGCGCGTGCCAATTTGAATCATGCTTTCATTCGCTCTGAGACGGCAGAGGCTATCGACTTCGTACTGTATTGTGAACGCGATCACACTGGCCGCCGCCGAGTGCGCGAGCTGATTACCGTGACCGGATACACCCACGCAGACCAATGCTTCCAAACGGAGGAAATCTATCATGCTTCCGCCGCCTGAAACTCAGGCATCCAGCTAAAGAACCAACCCGAATCCGAGGTCGTTCCGATGTTCCATCATGCTGCCAATCCGGCTGTACAACCCAACTCGTCTCAGAAAGCGCCCAGCATGACACTCCTGAGCTGTCGCGAGCGCACCGTAGCGTACCCGACACCGTCCTTCTGTGGAGCCTTTGCCGCTCGGAAAGAGGCTGCGGTTATGGCGAACTTTCGCCGCCGAGATAGAGAGGTTGCCTTCGGTGCATTGGGGATTCATCCGCCCCGTATCCCGTCCTCTGATCGGGGTCACGCTTCGGGCCTGTCCTGCGCCCTGCGGCAGGCTCGCTCTTCTGCTTTGGCTACGCCACCCTGCGGGTTACGGTTTCCATCTACGACGGACCCTCCGTAAATGCAGAGCTTCGGCCTTGGGAGCCGGGGCCACTCGCTTGGCTTCGCCTGTGTGACCCGAGCAGGATACGGGAATTTCAACGAAACGGAGATCACCATCATGTACCAGAACAAAGTCACCCTCATCGGATTCCTCGGCAACGACACAGAGGTTCGCTCCAACGACAACCGCAGCCTGACCACTCTCTCGCTGGCAACCAAGTCTTCCTACAAGAAGGACGGCAAGTACATCGAGCACACTGAATGGCACCGTTGCATCGCCTTCGGCAAGCTCGGAGAGTTCGCCGCCACGCTGAAGAAGGGCGCTCATGTCCAGGTTGAGGGCGAGCTGCGCAGCCGGAAGTACGACAGCAAGAAGACGAACTCGGAACAGACCATCTGGGAGATCCGGGTGAACTCGATTCTGAAGCTGGATCGGGCTGCCAAGGCATCGCCGGAAGACGACGATGCTTCCACCGAGGAAGAGGCCGCATAGGCCCTTCCTCCTTACCTCGGAAGCCCGGTCATCCCGGGCTTCCGACCACTATGAGGGGTTCCGCTATGAGCGTCGCAAAGAACCAGCGAGATGCGCTATCAATCCGTTCATCAGAACAGAACAAGTTCTCTGGGGGGCGTCCGCTTCAGGGTCTCAATGCGACTCTGAAGTCCAGTGACATGGATCTCCAGTTTGTGACCGTCAGGGTCCAGAAAGTAGAACGAGTCACCCTCGCTATGGTTCTCCTGCCACTGCTGCGCTCCGGCGTCGATCAGCCGGGAACAAAGCGTCTGGTAGTCCGATGCCGATACGGTAAACGCGATGTGGTCGTATGTCAGATTCAAGGGCCGTTCCGACAAGTCCGATTCGAGGGTCAGACATATCCAGAAATCGCCTGCAGTGAGGTACGCGCCCTTGTACCAGCGAGCTGCCGGGCGAAGCCCCAGATTCTCGCTATAAAAGCGGAATGCGCGATCCAGATCGACGACAGACAGTGTGACGTGATTCAGGCCCGTAACCATACTCAAAAGGCTAACACTGGCAATTTGAAGAGGTGCCATTATGAATGAAGTTGCCATCCGTTTTCTCAGCCGATGCTTCGCTCCGGCTGAGACGATTGCTTTCCTGCTTCGTAGGGAGAGTGCAGCCGCTCCGGCGCAGCGCGTTGTCATGCTGGAGACCGCGCTCGCGCCGCGCTATCGCGCCTGGCTCGCCTATCAGAATGGCACCGGAGCCAATATCTATGTCGCTGCCAATCCACTTCGTCCCGGTAGTCGGAAACGGACTAAAGAAAGCATCGCGTCCGTTCGCCATCTATATATAGACATCGACACGGATGGAGATGCCCGGCTCGCTATGCTCCGGGCATCGGATGCTGTACCACCGCCGACTTCGATTCTCTCGACATCGCCCAGCAAATATCAGGTGCTCTGGCGCGTCGAAGGCTTCGACTTTGCGCTTCAGGAACAGATGCTCAAGCTGCTCGCTATCGCCTTCGGCGGCGATCCCGCTTGCACCGATTGCAACCGCGTCCTTCGCATCCCCGGTCTCCTGAATCGGAAGTACGATCCAGCCCACCGTGTCACCGTCGAATATCCCGACGATTCCATCTGGACTCCCGATGACTTCCGGCTGGATGCGGGCGCGGTCGATGCGATGCTTTTCCGCAATGCTATCGCTTCCCGAAAGCCGCCATCGAAGCACAGCAATTCGGAGAGCGATTGGGCATGGGTTTCCCATGAGCTTGCTCACGGCAAAGACGCTCTGAAAATGACGCGGGAGCTGGCTTCGCGTCGCTCCGATAAGCCCAATCCTTTGTATTACGCGCAACGCACCGTCGATGTCGCTTCAGCTCGCCTCTGGCTCATCGAGGGCATCGCCATCGAAGACATAATCACGATGCTCGAAAGCCGCCGCCGTTTCGAGCTTCCCGCCGCACTTTGCTCCGCTCGTGCGCGGGAGATTGCGGCTACCGCACAACGCATGATTGCCCACAGAAAGTCTGCCTGATTTCACCCCCCAAAGGAGAATGTAATGCCACTGCTTGAAGTCATCCAAACCCGCCACCTCAGCGCCTCCATTCGACTGACCGATACGACCGCCTCTCAGGTCGATCAATACGCCGCTTTCATCCACGCATCTGCGAATGATGTTGTGGAGCAGGCGCTTGCCTATGTCTTCTCCAAAGATCGCGAGTTTCAGGAGTTTCTTCGTACTCCTGAAGCGCAGCGGATTACGCCGACTTTGCGCGTGCGCAGAGCGTCCGCCAATGATGCCGCCGAACCGTCCGCGAAGAAGCCGGTTTCCGCAGCGTCTTCAGCGTCCCAAACACCCGCAGTTGTGGCAGGTACGAGAGCATGATTTTCCATCTACATCCGTGGCAGTACCAGGACGGTGCTTCGCACCGGGTGTATCTCGACACTCCACCCCTAATAGGTTCGTGCAGGGTGCACTTAGGTGCACTTGTTTAGAACCAACCATATAGCAATCTCAGGTGCACCTGGGTGCACCTGAGATTTTGAGGTGTTGCATGGCAATTCTTGATACCGAAACTACCGCGATTTCAGAGGCTGACCGCGCAGCTAACAGGGTATGTCCCGTGACGGTGAAACTCACGCAGGAGGAGCACCGCGCCGTCACGGAACACGCCGAGGAATTGGGTCAGGCCCGCAGCGAATGGATGCGCGACGTCATCCTGCGCGAACTGCAAACCTCTTCCAACGATCCTCTGTTGGAGGAGGTTGTCGGCATCCGCCTGTTGCTTATCAATGTGCTTCGCCCGCTTGCGGGCGGCCAGCAAATCGCAGCCGAGGCGTTCGATAAATTGCTCGAACACGTCGGCACGCGGAAGCAGGAGATTGTTCAAAAGATGGTCTCTGCACGGAGGACATAGCGTCATGGCAAAGACTACATGGGGCCGCAAAGAGACGATCATCTGGCCACAGAACCGGCCTATCTATACCTATGCCGCGATCTTCGCCGCAATGATTCTGACGGTCGTATTTGTGTATGGATGGGTTCGGTTCTCCACGAGGCCGTTGCAGTGGTTCTATGCGCCGGTCTATGTCCGCACTTCTGTCTTCGGCACCTTTAGCCGGACACACAGAAGCGAGTACCGGATGCTCTTTCTTACTGGCCACGGACTGAAGCCGGGGCCGGTGATGAATGGGGATGTCCTGCATGGAAAGACGCCCGAACCCGGTGGCCGCGTCATCCCGCTGGCGCTCTCCGTCACGGCACTTCAGCGCGGAAACGACCTGCTCTTTCGCGGGCCGGTACGGAGCTATGTGGATGCCCGGCTCCATGAGTACCTGAAAGCCGCAGTCTATGCCGGACGCGACGCATCCGCCATCCTGAAGCCGCCTTTGCTTTGCGGAGTCGGAGCGTTTCTGGTACTGCTGCCGTTCGCTGTCACTCTGGACGTGAAGCGCCAAAAAGCGTTGAAGTACGGACGGAGGCTGAAAGGCCCGGAACGCCTGACGCCCCAGGCGTTCAATCGCACTGTCAAGGGCAACGGCATCGGCTTCAAAACCGATGGCATGAAAGACATGCTGCGCATCCCGGCGAAGGCCGAAGCGCAGCACATGCAGATCATCGGGGACACTGGCGCGGGTAAGTCCGCGATGCTCTTTCAGGTCCTCCGGCAGGTGCGGGGCCGGGAAGATTCTGCCATCGTATATGACCCTGCCCGCGAGTTTGTGAAGCGATTCTATGACCCATCAAGGGGTGACGTAATCCTCAATCCTCTGGACAAACGCTGTCCGTATTGGGGACCAGCCGAGGAGCTGCGTAGCCGCTCCGAAGCGAAGGCCCTGGCCGCGTCTCTCTTCCAGCCGCCGCAGGACCGTAAGGGCGAGTTCTTTATCGAGTCGCCGCAGAAAATCTTCGCTTTCCTGATGGCCTATGGCCCGACGCCGGACGAGCTGGTGCAGTGGATGTCGAACCCGGATGAGATCGACCGCCGACTGAAAGGAACGGAACACGCACATCTCATCGACCCGCGAGCGCACCAGCAGAGAGCCGGTGTTCTCGGCTCGCTAGGATTGGTCGCGGACAGCCTGCGCTTGCTCCCGAAGAGGGAAGAGGGTAATGGTGTGTGGACGGCGACGGAATGGGCTGAGAAGCGGCAGGGTTGGGTCTTCATCACTTCGCTGCCTGCCGAGCGCGAAGCCCTCCGGCCTTTGCAGAGTTTATGGATAGACTGGCTGGTTTTGCGGCTATTGAATGAGCCGACGAAAGAGCAAAAGCGTGTCTGGTTTGTGATTGACGAGCTGGCGAGCTTGCAGAAATTGCCGCAGCTTCATACGGCGATCACCGAGGGGAGGAAAGGACGGAATCCCGTAGTGCTTGGCTTCCAGGGGAAGGCACAGCTTGAATACCTGTACGGGCACCTGGCCGAGGTCATGCTATCGCAGCCCGCGACGAGCGTTTGGCTCACCACGAAAGAGCCGAACGCAGGCGAGTGGGTCTCAAAATTCATCGGCAAGGTAGAAATCGAGCGGCTGCGTGAGACGCATTTCGACGGCACCAGAGCGGGCCACAACTTCACCATCGAGAGGCAGGTAGAGCCGCTGGTATTGGAGTCGGAAATCTCTGGTCTGCCGGACCTGCACGCCTTCATGAAATATCAGAATTTCGTAACGTACTTCTCATTCCCGTACTTCGATATGCCGGAGGTTGCTAAGCCCTTCGAGCTGCGCGAGCGCAGGGACGACAAGCTGCCTTACGATCCCAAAGCCGTGCGCGGAGGCCGACCGGAGCCGGAACTGAAGCAGGAGCCGGAACCCTCCGCGCCCGCACCGGAGCCGAACGAACCTGCGGCGGGGCAGTCCATTCAACCGGAAACTGTCGTGACTCCTGATGTCCATGAAGAACACGCTGCCGTACACGACGGTTGGAGTCTCTAATGCTGAATATCTCGAAACCGCTCTCCGCGTCCCAGGCACAGAACTACCACACCAAAGAGTTCACCGCCGCCGAGCAGAACTATTGGAAACAAGGCGACACCATTCAGGGCGAGTGGCACGGCAAGCTGGCCGAGAACTTCGGACTTTCCGGTGCTGTAGGAGCTGAGGAGTTCGCCCGTTTGTCGGAGGGGCAACATCCTGAAACCGGCAAGCAGTTGGTGTTGCATCGCGTTGTCCATGAGTACCGGAACGCCGATCGGAAGATGGTCTCGCCCGTAGAGCATCGCGCCGGTTGGGATGCGACGTTCTCAGCACCCAAGTCCATCTCACTCACCGCCCTTGTCGGTGGCGATGACCGGGTGCGCGAGGCGCACCGCGAGGCCGTCAACGTCGCCTTGAACGAACTGGAAAAGTACACGCAGGCACGCATCGGCGGTAACAGTCCCGCCGAGACGACCGGGAAGTTTGCGGCAGCAAAGTTCGAGCATGACACCGCCCGTCCGGTGGACGGATACTCCGCACCGCAACTCCATACGCACGTTGTCATCTTCAACATGACGGAACGCGACAATGGGAAGATGCGTGCCTTGCAACCACACTCGCTGTTTGAGAGCCAACAGTTTGCCACCGCCGTCTATCAATCCCATCTAACGTACAAACTTCGCTCACTAGGCTATGAAATCGAGGCGGGCAAGAGCGGAGCGCCCGACATCAAAGGCTACCCGCAGGAGTACCTTGACGCCTCCAGCCCGCGCCGCCAGCAGATCGAAGATGCTTTGTCGCGCAGCGGCTTCACCGGCGCAGAGGCCGCGCAGATTGCGGCGCACAACACCCGCGATAAGAAAGTTATCCTGTCTCCCGACCAAATCCTGGCCGCGCATAAACAGATTGCCGATGAGTTCGGCAATCAGGCCGACAGAGTTGTGGCCGAGGCGCGGGAGCGCGGAAAAGAACGGGCACAGGAGCGACCGGAACAGGAGCGCCGCCAGCAGGTACGGGAAGCCGTCACCTTCGCCCGCGATAAGGGCTTCGAGCGTGAGGCCGTGGTGGATGAACGCGCCCTTTACGTGGATGCGTTGCGCCGGGGCATGGGCGAGATGACCTATCCGGAGGTCCGCGCCAGTTTCGAAGGGCGTGTCTCGTCCGGCGAGTTCAAAGAGATTGCCGATGACAGCCACAAGCCGGGCCGCAGGTTCACGACCGCCGCGACCATTAAGGCTGAGAGTGAAATCGCCCAGAAGGTGCAGGACGGACAGAATCGGGCATCGCAGATCATGTCCATTGAGTCTGCTGTGCCGCTTACCGAGTCGCGCCCTTACTTCAACACCGCGCAGAAACGAGTGATTGAAGAAGTGTTAACATCACGCGACGGGGTGCAGGGATTGCAGGGCCGGGCCGGTTCAGGCAAGACCTCAGTGCTCGAAACCATCCGTCAGGGAGCGGAGGAGAATGGCTATGCCGTGGAAGGTTTTGCGCCGACGTCACGTGCGGCGAAGCAGCTTCGCGATGCCGGTATCAAAGCCAATACGTTACAGCGTTTCCTCGCAACCGGCGGCCTGCAGGCCGCCGATGACCCAACGCGGAAACATCTCTATATGGTCGATGAATCTTCCTTGGCATCGACGCAACAGATACGCGACTTCTTCAATAAGATTGCGTCGCAGGATAAGGTGCTGTTGATTGGAGACACCCGTCAGCATCAGGGCGTCGATGCCGGAAAGCCCTTCGAGCAGTTGCAGGAAGCTGGTATGAGGACGGCACAGCTTGACCAGATCCTGCGCCAGAAAGATGCGGAGCTGCTGAAAGCCGTCGAGCATCTATCGAACAATGAAACTGCCATTGGCGTCGAATTGCTCTCGCAGCAGGGACGGATTACGGAGATTGTTGACCCCGAGCAGCGCATCGCAGCTATCGCAAAGAGCTATGCCAAACATCCCGAAAACACTCTCATCGTTTCTCCCGACAACGCCTCGCGCCGGGACATCAATCAGGCCGTGCGGCAGGAGTTGCAGACCCTTGGCATCGTGGATATGAAAAACCATGCTATGCGCGTGCTAACGCCGCGCAACGATATGACTGGCGCAGACAGAGAGTGGGCCAGTCGTTATGAGCCGGGAGATGTCCTGCACTATACCCGTGGGAGCAACGAGCATGACATCGAACCCCGAAGTTATGCTCAGGTCGTAGCCACGAACCCGAAGGAGAACCTTGTCACCGTGCAAAAACAAGACGGCCAGCAAGTCACCTATAACCCGTCGCGTCTGCGCGGCATCGCCGCCTACCGCAATATTGAGCGGGAGTTCGCTATCGGGGACAAAATACAATTCACGGCTCCGCAAAGGGACTTACAGGTCGCCAACCGCGACCTTGGCACCATCCAGGACATCGGGGATGATGGAAAGATCAGCGTCCGCATGGATGGCGCGAAGGTTAGAATCTTGCGCTTCGATGCGGACGAGATGCGACACTTCGATCACGGCTATGCCGTGACCTCACACAGCTCGCAAGGTCTCACGTCCGAGCGCGTGTTGGTGAACATGGATACCGAAGTCCATCCGCAGCTTATGAATAATAGATTTGCTTACGTGTCGGTTTCGCGTGCCTCGCACGATGCTCAGATTTATACAAATAACGCCGCTTTGCTCACTAAGAGTTTGAGCAATGACGTGAGCAAAGTTTCCGCGATTGACTTCGGTAAGGCTAAACGTCCAACTGCAAGTGTCGGTTTGGAACAGAGTGCAGCCTTGAGCAAGACAACCGTCGCTGGCCTTGGGCTAGCTCTTTGAGGTCGTGGATTCTATGTGGCTCTCGCACATTCAGAGTCTGCGGCGTCAAAAGAAACTGCCCGGTTGGCTCGCGTGTATGCGTTCGCCAATAATCGTCTCAAGAAACTGCTCCGGCAAGTCATATGCCGCATCCAAGACGGCTGGCGCAATGAAGGGAGCCAGGCTGGTGGCCGGGCCGATGGAAATCACTGGCGTTCCTGGAATTAGGGTAACTACTACCGCCCACTGCTGCAAACATGGTGGGGATAAGGAAGGGACAGGCGGCTAGCCAGTTGTAGCAAAGCGATCGCGGTGAGCAGGAGTACGAGCAGACTCTCGAAGAAGGTCATGGAATAGTTTTATGCTCTTCGTTGATACAGAAGGATATTTTGGCTCTTTGCTAGGGTTCGAGGCGAATCGCAAGTTCAGAGGGTGTCAAGAAGCGGTCGATTGGCGTACTTTGATGGGAGAATGGTGCACATTGCAGGGCGGCATGCGTAAGGAACCTCTACGGTTAGGAGATGTTAAACACGAAAGCCTATTCGGCTGCCAACTTGACATCGCCACTCACCCCACTGTGATCGCGCGGCACGATCCGACCGAGAACGATGTGCAGATTGAAATCCTGTTCTGCGGTATCTGTCATTCGGACCTGCACTATGCGCGCATTGAGTGAAGCAGCGTCATGCAGACTGTATAACGATAACGCTGTGATCGCTGCGGTTTGGACGATTCGAAGGCCTTGTTAGAGATCATGATGGAAGGAAGCGCAGCGACCACATGGAACTCAGACGGAAGAGAGTGTATCGTCAAAAAGTGATCCATAAGCGAGCCCAAACACAGTTAACGCTCCTCCCGGAACAAGTTGCTCCGAGCGTCGGGGCGCCTAAACATTGCAAACCATTTCGGATAGAGGGAGTTGACTGGGAAACCACCCCGGTCTTCGATACATACTGGAGATTCGCCTTTGCAAGGCAAGAGGCGTATGCCAGAAGGCTTACAAATGTCTTTCCGTACTCGGATGATCCGATACTTCAATCGTATAAATTCACAAATGCGTATCGAGTCGCAGATCGTGTCAGCCAATTCATGCTTCGTGAAGTAATATACCGAGGGGACCAGTCAGCAGATCAGGTTTTCTTTAGAACCGTGCTTTTCAAATTGTTCAATAAGATTGAAACCTGGAGTCTCCTCAGACAATCCTTCGGCGAGATTTACTGGTCCCCTACCATAATTCCAAAGATTAGCCAACTCCTTACGGAGAAACTTGGTCGTGGGACTCGGATCTATTCCGCCGCTTACATCATGCCGTCAGGGGGTGGTGCTTACGCGCGCAAGCATGATGCCCACCTTGCGTTGCTTCTGAAGATGATGGATGAACAAATATTCAAACAGATACACGAAGCGCCCAACATGAAGATGGCATTCGGGATTCTTCGGGCGCAGCCTATGCTAGGTGACTTCTTAGCGTATCAATTCGTTACTGACATCAACTACAGCAACATCTCTAACTTCGGTGAAGATGAATTCGTTGTGGCTGGGCCTGGCGCTCGCGATGGTCTACGAAAATGCTTTCCAGATATGCCGATGAACTTGGCTTCGGAAGCGATCAAAGCTGTTTATGTAGCCCAGGCAAAGGAGTTTCAGCGACGCAACTTGCCCTTTAGAACGCTCTGGGGGCGGCCATTGCAGCTCATTGACTGTCAAAATCTCTTCTGTGAAGTTGACAAATATTCCCGCGTCGCCCATCCGGACATAATGGGTTTGTCGGGTCGAACGAGAATCAAACAGCAATTTCGGCCGAGTGGTGAGCTGCCGAAGCCATTCTTTCCTCCCAAGTGGGGTCTTCCAGTATCACAAGCTTAAAAACTGGATGATGGTACGAATCGGAGACGCCGACTGTCGAGGTTACAGACTACAGTACCGCCGTTGTGATCCTTCATCTCCCGCCAGATCGAGAAAGCCTGCAGGATTGCATCTTCCCAGTCGTTCAGCGATCGGACAGAGACTTCAAGGTGAGCTGCCATTTCGTGGCAAGTACGCAATAGAGGCCAGTCGAGACGTTCAACAGACTTGAGCAAAGAATGCTGCCGTGCGTAATTGAACACAAGAGCAGCGATTCCTTCTTCGATTGCAACTGCACGACCACCGTCTTCCACCTCGTCCACCAGAGCATTGCTTTTTCTTTTCCGTTTAAGGAGAGCTCGTAAGACTGGCGACCATCCCAAAACTGTGGCAAAACTTAAATGGAGCACATCGTGATACCTATAATCGTCTCCGGAATAAGCGTTGTCAGTGAGACTGCTACCTAATTTGAGACCGTCTATTAGCACCTCCAGACGTTGGCGCTGGGTCGGCCCCGAGTTGTGAAACTCGGCATTCAACAAGCGCGGGAACCTCTCTTCGGGGTGGAATTCTTCATCAAGCACCTTGAAAGTGACAGGATTCGATGGAAGCCAACGAGCGCTGGCTTTTGCCAAGTTCGAAGCAGCGACTTCCTCTAGAGTCAAATCGAAATGACCTGCAAGCGTAGACACATACCACAGCACGTCACCAAGTTCTTCACGAAGTCGACTATTTACGATCTCGAATGACGAGCCGTCCCGAAGATATTTCTTGTACAAGGTGAGGAGCGAACCGGTCTCCCCAGCAAGGCCAAGCAGAGCAATGATGATGCTGTCGGGCGCCGCATGTTCCCCTTGGATGGTCGCAGAGGCATCCGTTTGATATTCATTCAATGTCATCCATCCCTCCCTAGTTGTGCTTCATCAGATTGAGAATCAGCGCGATCAATAAAGCTACACCCAGCGGGGCATAGAGCAGCAGCTTAAAGCGAAGCTCTTCAAATTCCTTCTGAAGCTTCGATAGAGTTATGCTGGAACCGCCCAAAAGTTGGACGTACTGCAATGGTAGATCATTGCCAAAGGGTGTTCGCTCTCCCTCAGTCTGCCCAGCTACTTCGGCGAAGAAGATCGTGAAGGTATCGTCACCAAGTCGAAGCCGAATGTCGCTCGGACCTATATTGTTAACTGCAAATACCAAAATACCTTTATGCGTTGGATCAACGTGAAAACCAGACACGTTTATGAGCCCTTGCATCTTGTAAGTGTTACGCAACGTAATAAACGCTAGGAGATCTCTGGGCATGTTGAGTTCTTCGAGGGTTGTGAGCAGCGCAAATTGGCCTGGCGCGATCGTTAGATAACGCAGTTTCTCTTCGTTGAGTTGAATGGGCGCTTCATCTCCGACAACGTACGAAGCAGGTCCAAGCCGCAGATCATAGGACGCTTGCCGCACATTTTTGGCGAGAAATGTGTTTCCGGTAATGAGACTAGATGGGCCCGCATCGCATCTTTGGCGGATTCTCTCTGTGGAAAGAAACAATCAATACCTCCAGAACGCATACGTTGAAATAATGCGTTCGACCGCTGCCAACGTGATAATTACCAATCCAAACGTCAACGCCTTTGCAAGAGCCCTAAACCACAAGATGGAAATGTTTCCTACAAGATACGCCGGCTTCCAGATCACTAAAGCCCATGTGGCCGCGTACACAATTCCAGAGAATACAACCAGTCCGACCCCAAGTTTCACCAAATCGCTATTCAGCATCAGTCTCTCCACTAGGTTTGTTGTAAAGTTCGGAGCTTTGCCATATTACGCGGCAGTTAGTGCAATGTACTTCCTATGCCGGAGTACCGCTTCGCGCTCTGATCAAAGTCAAACGGATCGCCGGTCAATCTGTTTCTGCCATTACGATAATTTTCGAAAAGCCAATCGACGAACACGGCACATTTCGAGTCCTCGAACACTCGGTGGCCCCTCCGATTCTTGTACTCCAAACGCTCTAGAACGCGAGGTGTGACGAATGGAGCAGCTTTTCCGAAATAGAGGAAGTCGCGGGATATGAGCACCCTATTAGCACTCGTATCCTTATTGACATTCACTGGATTCGCTGAACCGTCAGGATTGCTATGGTGTGAGTCCAACTGCTGCCAAGGTCCACCAACCTCGTTGCGCGAATAGATATTGTCTCCAACCATCATTACGCTGCTGCCGTTCCTCACAGGACGCTTGTCAAAATACGCCTCGTTTGCCCAATACTCATCAAACGATAGGGTTTCAGTTACGCGCATCGCGTAAACACAACGGCCAGTGGCCTTCAGGCGGCCACCGCCCATCCCTACGACCCAGTCACCCAACTTCGCTTTCGCGCGGACCCGCGGTGCGCAAGTTGCCAGTGTGCAAGAACCATGAAACGGATTAGGTGCGAATCCGAAGTCGCGATCAACCACGTACATGTAAAGTTTGCTCACGAATTAACAGACCGTCTTCGTGCCGGCATGTACGACATCTCTGGCGGTTCCATCCGAGTTTTCGAAGTTGTTATTTTTGCCGTCGATCGCGTCCAAGATGCTGTCAGTGTTCCATGCGACAATCGCTGAACCGTATTGTTCTAACGCATCCGGCATTTCCGCGTCAGTCCCCCCATGGGCGTATACGCCGACGATTCGCTTTCCCTGTTGTGCCGCCTCCGTAATCTCCCAGTTCACCCAAGGACGTGCGTGCGTTTCCTTCCCTATGATCACCACTACTGTTGAAGCCCAAGAGATCTTCATTCGCAAGAGGCGGCGAATTGTTTCGTCCTTAACGCGACCTTCCTCCATACGCCTCTGGTTAGCGGGTTTCATGCGAACGGAACTATTTCGAACATCGCTGCCCCCTCGATTTAACAATTCGGTGAGCTGGTCGACTTTTTTGTCGTCGGCGTGGTGGTGACTGATGAAAACGTGCTTTCGTTCCATTCTGACCTCTCCGAACTCGCGAGCTAGAACCGTACATGAGAATCGCCTAGTGCGGCCTCCATATTATCATTGCATTCGCCTTGTGTTCGCCTATCCGCTAAAAAAAGGTTCGAACGGTCGGACTACAGTTCCGATTGGGAAGACTATCAAGGCTGTTTGTATCTCTGCTCTTGCGCCAGCCGGGCCTCGCAACAGAAAACGAAGATGAACGACAATTAGTGTGGTGACGGTTCTTGAACTCTCATCTCACCGAATTAAGAAGCACAAACAAGTGAGGAGCAAAAGGAATGGAATGTTCATGAAGCCACATCTGCCTCTCCGCGGAATCCGTGTTCATTTAGCCGGATCGATTCCAGCCGACGCCACACTGGAGCAAGCGGACGGCATCCGATCCTTTGTCCGAACTCTGACAGGCGCACTACTCAGTGAAGGCGGAACACTGATTCACGGAAGTCATCCAACGCTTATTGAGCCATTGAAAACAGCAGCTCTCGCATTCATTCAAGCAGGAGGACGTCGAGATGCTCTAGCGCTCGTCCGTTCGCAAGAGTTTGCTGCCACCGAAGACCAATCAGAAGAGATTGCTCGACACCGGGAATACTCGGTCGTAGAGATCATCCCTTATTCGTACCAGAGCAAAAATGAGCCACTTGTCTCTATGCGGGAATGGATGGCCGAGCGGTGCGACGTGGTTGTCGCAGTTGGTGGCAAATGGTACGACACAAACAAATTAGGTGCCGGAGTTCCTAGTGAATTTGAAGAAGCTTTACTGAGAGGCAAGCCAGGCTTCGCAGTTGCCGGTTTTGGCGGGGCCATTCAGGGATATTTGAGAGAGAACGCGAGCGTATTCTCCAGGCTTCGAAATGGGATTTCCGAGGCGGACAATCGATCGCTCGCCGAAAGCACAGATGTCGCACAGCTTGTGTCCGTGATCATATCCCAGATCAAACTCCTACCCCTTGTGCGTGAAGATATCCCGAGCGGGAGGCTCTTTCGGATCCTTGCCTTAGACGGTGGAGGACTACGGGGCGCATTTACGGCGGCAGTACTCGCAAAGTGGGATGAGATGCTACAGCGAACAGGTGGCAACGACCTGGTTCGTCACTTTGATCTTGTCGCGGGCACATCGACCGGCGCCATCCTCGCCATTGGATTGGCCCTGAACATCTCACCACGCGATATGTTGAACTTCTATCGTACGCAAGGGCCCAAAATTTTTCCCAAAGACAGGAGCCTCCGTCATTGGTTAAAGTCGAAACACGACTCTCAGACATTGCAGAAAACACTTGAGTCCGTCTTCGGAGACCGAACTCTTTCAAAGGATTCATGCTGTCGCCTGGTGATTCCGACGGTAAGGGCGGTTCACGGCGAGTCCGAGGTGATCGTCACGGAACACACCGCTGACCGCACAGCGTTCCACGGTATCTCCGCAGTGGACGCCGCATTATCCTCTTCCGCTGCACCAACTTATTTCGATGAAGCTCTTGTTGACGACAACAGTGCGGTCCAAAAGTATTTGGATGGAGGCCTTTGGGCGAATAACCCAGTATTGCCAGCGATCACGGAAGCGGTTCGATATTTGAAGATTCCCTTACATCGGATTGATGTATTGAGCGTCGGTACTATGGGCAATGAGGCAGATTTTACTAAATATTTAGGGAAAGGAAAGGCAGGCTGGGCCCCTTCTAGTGCCGATTTGTTTTTCGCGGCCCAAGAGCATGCGGCAGCAACCCTTGCAGACGGTCTTCTCACTCAAGCTCGTCATCTTCGAGTAAACCAGCAGACGCCGAGTGAAATAAAGCTTGATGATACACACGCATTAAACGATATGATCGAGCGCGGAACAAACGTTGCTAAAGATACATTTGTCGCCGTTAGGTCGCGCTTCTTAGATGGATTCTATGCCGCAGATTGGCGAACATCGCGCCAGTGATTCAAATTCAACTGTCCAGTAGCCAAGTCTAAACGCGCGCCCATTTTAAATCGGCTCCAACTCCATGGTCTTTGCTGTACGGGACGAAGAACAATGACACAACATCTTATCGACCCCGAGATTGACATCAACTAACAAAACGAAGGAAAGGTCACTATGGCAAGGAAGGTCTTTTTCAGTTTCCACTATGCGGACATCATGAATGCGAAGATAGTCCGCAATTCCGGGCAATTTAAGCCGACATCTAGCACCGGATTTTACGATAAATCTCTCTGGGAAGAAGCGAGAACAAAAGGAAATTCTGCTTTAGAAAAATTGATCGATGAAGGCCTCAATCATACGAGCGTAACCTGCTTCCTTATCGGGGAGAAGACACATGCTCGCCCGTGGTGCAAATATGAACTGGAGAGAAGTATTGAGGATGGAAAAGGGATTCTGGGAATACTGTTGCCGAATCAGACAGGACACGGACCAAAGTGGATTAGCAAACATGGCAAAGTCTATACATGGAACCACGATAAATTCCCTGATTGGGTCGAGAAGGCCGCAAAAGATGCTGGCAGGTAAGCGTCAGAAAGAGCACGATGGCAAACCGAGTGTTCTTCAGCTTCCACTATCAGGATGTGATTGATTTCCGAGCGAACGTCGTGAGGAATCACTGGCTGACGAAGCCTGATCGCGAAGCCGCAGGATTTTATGATGCGTCGATCTGGGAGACAGCCAAAAAGCAGGGTGATATTGCACTCAAGCGTCTCATTAACGACGGCCTAGACAATACATCCAATACCTGCGTCTTGATTGGTTCAAGCACCTACGCGCGCCCGTGGGTCAGATACGAGATCTTGAAGAGTTTCAAGCGCGGCAATCGTCTTCTTGGAGTAAACATAAACTCGATAAAAGGCAAGGACGGACTTACTAAAGCGTCTGGTCCGAACCCATTTAAGTCGGTGGGCGTCACGTTTTCTGCGAATGGGAAAGAGGCAACACTCTGGGAAGTGATCGGGAGTGACTGGGTGAAGTATGACAAGATCGACGGTTCTGCGACATACTCGGTGAACGTAGACGAACAGTACCGGAACAAGGGATTCAATCTGTCTAATTGGTATCCCATCTATGACTGGAGTATGAACAATGGTTTTGAAAATTTTGCTAAATGGCTTAACAATGAATCGCGACGGTGATGTACGCACCGAGCAATCGTGACCAGCCTTCGCGATCCTAGCCGGTCCCTGTGAAATAAACGCCCGTTCCGCGTGCGGCTTCAACCAACGGGATATCTCGTTTTTGTACTCCCGCGTCGGTGAACCCGAGATTTATGTGACCGGCAAGAGATGAAATTTTATCAACCGTTGGGTAAAGACTTAGATATTCCTGGCTTTTGAATTCGGAATCGTAGTCCGATACGATAGGCAAAATCCACAGATGCGCGGGCTTGAAGCCGTCGAAATAGCCAAGCTCCCATGGCATCCATGTCGAATCGCCGGAATTAGACGAGTGAGCATACACGAGACAACCAGCCGCGCGCATTCTTCGTCGCAAGATCTCCGCTGTTTTGTGAGTCACCTTCGTGCGATCAAGACCTGAATCGTCAATCCAATCCACGTAGACTGTGAGATTCAGTGATTCCATAATGGCCTTTACGCCAAGAATTACTTCTGCGTCTTGGTAAGAATGTGACAGAAATACATCAAATGTTTTCGCCGCATCTAGCGATCTTGATTCTTGTTTCAAGATACCACTGGCACTTTTTTGAAGGCGGGCCAGCGTTGGCTGTGCCGCAGCTCGCGCTTCGGAGACTTTCAGGTATGCCACCGATTGACCTCCTCTGGATTTACTGTCTTATAGGCGCTCTCTACCCATTGGCCCAATTTCCCATATTCCCATGTATAGATAGGTGCCCCGGCCTTCGATAATGCGGTCGGGACTTGTCCGGGCGGGTCGATGCGGCCATCCTTATCCTTAATGTTATTGATATAAATTCCAAGAAGGCCGTTACCGCAGGCAATGCTTTTTTCGATTTCGTAGGTTACATATTTCTGGTCGAAGGTCTCAGCGCCAATTAGGACAATAGTAACGGTCGTACCATCCAGACGATTGTTAATCAGTCGTTTGATGGCATCATCCCCTTTCCTCTCGGTTTCCTCCCAGAGAGATGCATCGTGAAATCCGGCAGCAGCCACTCCATCGATTACGCCACTGTTGCGCACGACGTTTACGCGCCAAAGATCCCGCTGATAGTGAAAGCTAAAAAAGACTTTTCGTGCCATGGCGAAAGTGTACCCCGTTCAAACGGCATGCAAGATCAAATTGCAACGGCCTGTAGTATGTATTGCGTTGCTTCGTTGTGGATGGTGCCGTCCCGGTGATCGAGAATCACCCTAAGTTCAGGATTCCACTTAATCGGCTGAATGGCCGACTGTTCCAGTGCTCTAGATTCCGCAAGGTGATTGAAAACGATATTTACACTGGCGGCTACATCATTGGTCTTAAACAGTTCAAAGTTTGCTTCATCTGAAAGAGAGTTACGTAGAGACGAGGGAGCTAATTGTTTCGCAAGCTCCCCGGCGAACCCTCCCAGTCCCCCAATCAAAAATCGCGGGATACCTCTGATTCCAGCCAACTCCATCTCCTCTCCAACCCCTGCAACGAATCCGTCGCCATTGTGGGATATACCCCCCACCGCGACCATGAGGTTCTGAGAGTCAATCAATACCCGCCGCATTGCTGCCAGGCTGCAATTGCGGGTATCGGGATCAGATACATCCGAGTCACCAATTTTTCTTGTGATCACCAGCTCGGCAACGTCTTTGAATGACTCTAGTTCTTCCACGTTGCGATCCTTCGCCCACAGATCTGACATAACGAGTGTCACCGGCTTCCGAGATCGATCTGCTGCTTGCAACCGCGCCTGCCGAAGGACTATGGGGGTGAACGCCGGGTGCGCTCCATGCACGATACGGCCACCGTACTTAAAGACCATTCCACAAAAAAGCGAAATGAACTCCAATATGCCCCTATCCATCGCTGGCTCGGACCAAGCCTCGATCTCCGGAATGGCACCCGACAACCCAATCTCGTATTCTTCGAGAGACACATCGAGCTTCGTCTGACTCATGCTGCCCCCAACACCGTGAAATTCGAGCTGATCAGAGTCGCAAGTTCCTGATGATGAAGAATAATCAATTCTTCAGTCTCGTTGCGAACTATGTCCTCGATCTCCACTGGCGACAAAAGCTCTCCATCGTAGATAAAGAGTGAGTAATTGGAACGTCCCGTGTCCCTCAGATACTTGCGAAATATTTCAACTGCAGGCACATGAACCTGATCGAAAATCGAGCAATGGCTCAGTACGGAGGTTTTCAACCGTACGCTTGCTCGCCTCAGCGACTCGAACATCAGGAGCCGTTTATCGACTTCTTTCCAGTCAAAGCCTTGAGACACAAATTGCGTCTCCACGAGGAAAGGAACGCGGCACTTTCTCTGGAAGATCTCACATTGATACTTCTCAGCGGCCATCACGATTTCATCGAGCTGGTCCTCGGTCAAGGGCGCTTTTGTGTCAGGATCAGGAAGCGTCATAGAAACCCATCTCCGCAAGGCAAGCAGAGATCGAAATCGGGGACCTTTTTTAGAGTCGCTTGCCTCCGCAAAGCAAACTGGAAGAATGGGCAGCAACTGTGCATCCGCCGTATCCACTTCAATCTTTATCCACGGGGACGTCGGTGCCGAGGGCGTATCGAGCAGCAGAACGAGGCTGGCATTGGCGAGCGCGACATTAATTTGCTGCTGCACATCTTCGCCGGGAAGAATTTTAGTGTCTCCGTCCAATTCCTTTGCCTCATCCTGGAAGGGGCTATGCCCCAGATTTAGCAAGTGAGCATAGAGTTGATCGGCGATGGCTTTGCCATCCGTCGCACGATACGAAATGAAAATTTGGCTATCACGACCCTGCATGCGCAAGCCCAACATGCAACCAGCGCGATGAACTAGCCTGCCGGTCTTACCTTTCGCAGAGACGTCGTATTCGAGCGCCTTAATGGCTTCAGCAGTGATCGGCGGCTTTCTGTGGGCCGAATCCACGGCAATCGGCAGTAGCCGCGGCTTAGTTCTGGAAGATAAGTAGTCAGCAATAAAGGCATTGCCAGAATCAGGGAAGGCATTCCCGTTATAGACCACCAACAAAAGATCATCCCACGACGTAACAGACGGCCATGCAGATGAGGAATCCGCTGATGCCAGCGACACGCTGACGTGTCCGTTAAACGCAGCCGTAAGGTCAGCTGCAATTGATTCCGCGATGTTCATGCAGTCAGGTGAATGCAGGATAACGATCATTTGTGCAGTTCGGTTCTTCCTAAAGACACGTTCTACGGCTAGCGGGATTCTACGCTACGGCGCGAAAGTGAAGTAGTAGAGCAGTGAAAATTACGGCTAATCGTCGCTCCCACTTCCCGATACAGATCAATTAAGCTAGACGACCTCTGCGGACGTTTCATCTCTCTCGTTTTCTTCAAAACAGACGCTTTTGGGCTGGGCAGCATCTTCGATGCTACTTCCTCCATGGTCGCCAGAAGCGCTTATTGCTATGCACGGTTAAGGGAAAAGTCTTTGCCTATCTCCAGACGCTGCATGCTTTCCGGCCCCACCTCTAAGGAGCGGATCCACCCTCCCAGCAACGCCCCTCCGAGAAGAACAACAGCAAAAACCGCTAAGGGGATACCACAAGGACGAGGCATATCAATGGAAGTCATGCGACCGCACATCGACATCGCTGAGTTGCAGCACACGAACGGCTGACGCCTTCACGGAGATAACACCGTCCTGGTTTTGGAGAACGCCTTCCACCACCAAAAACTTACCTCTTGTGACGGACACTCTGTTTTGTTCATAGAGTTTTGGATTAATGATGGCATTCGAGATGCCTGTTTCATCTTCATTGCTCAGGAAGATAAAGCCACTCGCCGTACCAGGGCGCTGCCGCGCAATAACCGCTCCAGCAACCCGAACAAACGTCCCGTCGGGAATAGCCCTCAGATCAGCGGCACTCAGGACTCCGTTTTCGTTCATCTGCGTCCGGTGATAGGCCATCGGGTGCGGCCCAATCGTTAATCCGGTAATGAAGAAGTCCGCGACCAGACGCTCATCTATTGTCATGCTCAACAAGGGTGACGAGTCGTTGATTTCATATTTGTCGGGTATGTTCTCAAAGAGCGGCCCCACGCTCTGTCCGGCACGTTCCGCCCGCCAGAGGGCCGTGCGACGGTCATGCTTCTTGCCCGTCCAGTTGAATGCGCCAGCCTTCGCCAACAGAAGCAGCTCTGCCTTTCGGATCGAAGGCACCCGGCGCTTGAGATCGTATTCCGACGCGAATGGCCCATCGCATTCTCTCGCTTCAGCGACTGCGTTTCCCATCTCCTGCCGTAACCCTTTCACATACCGAAGTCCGATTCTGAGGACGAATGGATCGCTGCATTTAGATTCCGTATCCTTCAACTCTTCCAATGTGCAATTCCATTCGGAACACTGTACGTCGATGGGCATAACTTTCAGGCCATGACGCTTTGCGTCGTTGATGATCGTGGACGGAGAGTAGAAGCCCATCGGCTGATTGTTGAGCAGGGCGCAGGTATACGCCGCGAGGTAATGAAACTTTGTGTAGGCACTCGAATACGCGATAGACGCAAAACTATGTGCGTGCGATTCAGGGAACATGAACTCTCTGACGGTCGAGAGTATCCGCAGAATCTCAACTTGCACATCCGACGCGATGCCGTTGGCGGTCATGCCTTCAATCAGTCGTTCTCTCATCCTGACAAGAATGGCATCGGATCGTTTGCCGCCCATTGCCTTGCGTAGCTCTTCCGCCTCGCCGCCAGTCAGATTCGCGGCGACCATCCCCACCTTCATGACCTGCTCCTGAAAAAGAGGGACACCAAGCGTTCTGCGAAGGAACGGCTCGAATGACGGATGCAGGTATGTAATCGGCTGCCTGCCTAACCGTCGCTCAATATAGGGATTTACGAACTTGCCCGTCACTGGACCAGGGCGGATGATGGCTACCTGCATGGACAGATCAGCGAAGCATTTCGGTCTCGTGCGTGGAAGCGCCGACATCTGAGCGCGGCTCTCGATTTGAAACAACCCAACGGTGTCCGCTTTCTGAATGCTTTTGTACACATCATCGTCTTGCGGCAGCTGGGCATAATCGAGAGTCTTTCCGTAATGCTTCGGCACCAGCTCACGGCAATCCGCGAGCACGGCCAACATGCCCAGGCCGAGCAGATCCACCTTGATAATCTTCATGTCGGAGCAGTCGTCTTTGTCCCACTGGACGACTGTGCGCCCGGCCATTGATGCGCGTTCAATTGGTACGACGGAATCGAGGTGACCTTGGCAGATCACCATCCCGCCCGAGTGCTGACTGAGGTTGCGGGGAAGGTTCTGCATCCGTTCACATAGGTCTAAATACTTCGCTATCCGTGCGTTCCGCATATCGAAGCCAGCGGTTTTGAAGCCGCCCTTCAGCGTGTCGCTTGGTCCCTTCCACTCCCAGGCGCTCACCAACCCTGCGAGTCGTCCCGCTGTCTCTTTGTCGAACCCAAGCACCTTGCCCGCCTCGCGTGACGCAGAGCGGCTGCGGTATGTCGTGACGTTTGCCGTCATCGCCGCGCCCAGCTCGCCATACCGCTGATAGACGTACTGGATAGCACGCTCGCGGTCGGTCACGCTCGGTAGATCAAGGTCAATGTCCGGCCACTCGCCGCGCTCTTCCGACAGAAACCGTTCAAAGAGCAGATCCAGACCGACCGAATCAACGATAGTAATTTCGAGTGCATAGCAGACAACGCTGTTTGCGGCAGATCCGCGCCCCTGGATGAGGATGCCACTCTTCTTGCAGAAACAAACGATATCCCAAACGATAAGGAAGTATCCGGCAAGTCCCAGCCGCTCGATCAATCGCAGCTCACGCTCTGCCTGTAGCGTTGCTTTGGCGTAGAGGGCGGGATCATTCTTCGGCAGATAGCGGCTGCGGATGCCTTCCTCCACGCGCTTACGGAGAAACGAGTTCATCGTCTGCCCGTCCGGTACTGGATACGCGGGAAATTCATAGCCCAGGCCGGTCAACTCAAATTGCAGGCGCGTGGATAGCTCTCGCGTATTCGAGATGGCATCGGGGTAGTCGTAAAAAAGCTGCTGCATCTGGTGTGCGGAGCGTAAGTGTCGTTCGGCATTCCTCGTCAGCAGTCGGCCCGCTGTATCGAGCGTCTTGCCATGACGAATGCAGGTGAATACATCGAGGATTTCGCGCTCATACGGTGTGGCATAGTTGACGCCACCCGTGGCGAGGAGAGACAGGTTCAGTGACCGTGCAATGCGAATCGCCGCCCGGTTGCGGTGCTCTTCCTCGCGGTCAAAGTGGCGCTGTATCTCGACATAGACATTTTTCCGACCGAAGACATGCACCAGCCGTTCGACGGTTTTGTGCGCGGCGTCATAGCCGCCACTTGCCAATGCAGCGGCCAGCGGCCCTTCACTATCGCCGGTGAGACATACCAACCCTTCGCCGTACTCTTCAAAGTCGCTTGTAAGCGCAGCGCCTTCAGCCTTCGTGCTCTCGCGCAGCTTGAAACGGGTGATGAGACGACAGAGGTTTTGATAGCCGGTGCGGGAATTCACCAGCAGCGGCAGCCGTACAGGTTCGATCGGGTGCAGATGCGGCAGATACGAGGCAGGCCGCAATCGTTGCCCCATATCGCTCACACCAATCTCTGCTCCGATGTGCGCCCGCACGCCTCTCCTCCGACCTTCCATATGAAGGCGTGGCGCACCGTATACGCCGTTGCGGTCCAACAATGCTATCGCTGGCATCTCCAGATCGGCTGCCTGCTGGATCAGAAACTCAGGCATAGTCGCGCCCTCAAGAAAGCTGAAGGCGGAGCGGGCGTGCAGTTCAACATACTCAGTCATATGTCCCCTGCACATACCAGCAACGGGAGCTAGGATCGAAGGCAATGCGGCATACACGCTCTGCGGTCTCGGTTCCCAGCCGCACATCCCACTCTTCGCGGCACCAGTTAGCTTCCGACCACCACTGTCCGCTCACGCGCCAGGGGCCAGCGATCTCACGGACGATATATTTCTGCCCCTCCCAAAAGACCTGCGCCGGTGCATTGCCGGTAAGGACAACGCCGACCGCTTGCGGCGGACGGGAGACACGTAAAGCCGTAGGAACTGACAGAGATTGTTTCTCGCTCCTCGCCGGAGGAGGAGGTGCGAACGGAATCATGCGGAAGGCGTTCGGCCTATGATCGTCTGTCAGCTCCGGTGAGCCGACACGCTGCTCACCGACGAGTTTCCGTAGACGTGCCAATGTGATCTCCAACCTCCCCGGCTCCGGTGCTTGCGGCAGAAACAAACCGTGCTGTGCGCGGTAGGGTGCGGCAGACTGCGCGTGAAGTTCTAAACCGAGAATCGCGGCACTTGGCGGATGCGTCTCCAGGTCAAGTTGCAACAGCTTGAGCAGCGTGGGTCTGTCCTGGAGCGGCAATGCTGGCCGGACGATGCGCTCGTGCAACTTGTCACCATCGACGTTCAGTACCACTCGCAACGAGGCAATGGCCCGCGCCTTCAACTTCACGCGTTCCAGCAACGCATCCGTCATGCGGGCAAGCAGGAATAACAGCGGCTCCAGTATCTCGACCGGATGATCCAGTTCCATGCGTTCGATCAGACCTTCCTCGAAGCTCGGCTCTATCGGGAACATCAGGTGCGGCCACTCGCCACGAGCAAGCGAATGCAGTTTTTTGCCAGTCTGTCCGATACGCGCAATCAGATCGGTCTCGGCAAGAGCAGCCAACTCCCCGCAGGTGCGGATGCCCCACGATTGAAATATCTCCTCATGCTGTGGCTCCAAGGACAACACGCGCAGAGGAAGATCCCGCATAGCCTCCGCTTCGCAGCCGGGTAGCGCAACCGAGACGCCGGTTCTGCCCAGTGCGAGACACACCGCCGCATGAAAGTTCTCTGCGATGGCTACGTTTGCGAGGAAGCCAGCGGCCATCGTGCTCTGGCGCAGCTTGGTGGCGAGCTGTTCGGCATCACCATACAGACGATTCATGCCCTCGATGTCGAGCGCATAGGTGCCTGGATATTTTTCAACATATTCAATTCGTGGAGAGAACAGGCACACGATGGTGTGAAGAATCATCTGTGCAGAGGCTTCGTCCTTCAACTTGCGCGAAAGCGCAACTACTTCAGGGAACGATTCTGCTTGCAGGCGCGTCATGCCCGCTTCCACGCCTAAAGCGCGTGCTGCCTTGTTTGCTGCAACGACGATCTCCGCCGGTGGCTCGCCGTCCAATAATGCAAAAGGCCGCTTCCTCAGTTCCGGGCGCTGATGCGCGGCGGCCTGTGCGAAGAAATTCGGAGGATGGAGGACGGCGTACATTACCGCACCCGCGACCAGAGCGTTTCGGCGTGCCATTCCGCTCGTACGGACGGCTTCTTCTGGAGAAAGGGAGAACCTTCATTGCGATTGCGTTCCCGTACCAACATGTACGGCTGGCGCTCGAAGAGAGGCGTTTCGCCGTGACTGCTGAAAGGTTGAATGCAAGTTGGTTCAGAGCGTAAGACGAGAGCCGCGCAACTACCGGCGCATGGCGCTTGCGTAAGAAAGATGAGCGCAGTGCGGGCCTGCTCTGCCGCGAGTCGAAAGCGATACCACGTTGCCAGAGGAATACGCATCGTGTGTTGCGGGAGCACATCGCTCATATCGAGCACGACAGCGGCAAAGCCTCCGGCCTGAAGCAACAAATCCGTTGCCTTCAATGCCTGCTCCAGACGCGACCACGATTTGTCGGTAACGCGCTCTTTGCGTTCTGCCGACGTGCGGAGCCATAGCAGCCGTTTTAACTCCACGCCCGCCGCTGCCGCCGATTCCGGGGACAACGCATCGCTGACATCGACCCAGGCACACGCAGCACCGGATCGCGTGATGGCGGCGATGGCAGACAGTCCGAACGATGTCTTACCCGTCGATGCAGTGCCGCTCAGTTCAGTGATGCTCCCGCGAGGAATACCGCCGCCAAGGACTGCATCGACCTCGCTGATACCTGTTGCGAAGAGTTCCGGGGCCTGTTTGATCTTGAGGGTAAGAGCAGCAGGCACCCGAATTGCGAGCGTGGTTTCAATCTGGAGACGGAGGGCGGCGGATGCGGGCATGGAACCTTCTTCGCCTTATGTTCGCCTATCCATGCTGGTCTCTGTCAACTGAGACTTGACCCATTACTTGTGCAAGCTCCGGCTAAGTGATTACACATAAGAGGCTTGCGCAGCTTATTCTTTTATCCTGTTAGGCATACACTAAGGCTCATGTGTGGCCGCTACCGTCGAAAATCGGATAAACAGCGCATCGCAGATGCGTTCGCTGTGAGCGCCGGTCTCGAAGAACTCGACCTTGCTTCCGAGAATGATATTGCGCCGGGGTCGATCCAGCCGGTCGTCGCCATCAATCAAGATGGTGAGCGTCAGATAGAACTCATGCGGTGGGGATTCAAACTGCCCGACCGTCTGCTCTTCAATGCTCGCTCCGAGGGCATCGAAAGCTCAAAGTTTTGGAAGGATTCATTCGGGGAGCGACGCTGCATCGTTCCCGCCGACAGCTTCTATGAGTGGGAAAAAGTGAAATCCGGCAAGAAACCGAAGTTTGAGTTTGCCGGGCCGGGCCGGGAACCGTTCGGTATGGCCGGTCTCTGGAAGCTCTGGAAGAATCCTAAGACTGAGCTATGGGAGCGGACTTTTGCCGTCATCACAGGAGAACCGAACGAACTTGTTCTATGAGTTAAGTGGAATAGCGTTCAGCGGAATTAGTAACGAAACGATGTGAGATAAAATTTCGGCAGTCTCGATCCAACTTCCGCTTCGTAAGGGGCGTTATGGAGAAGCCGATTATCAGGAGATAGGAGCGGG
>MKSV01000006.1 GCA_001897435.1 Acidobacteriales bacterium 59-55
GCACCCGAGTTGTAGAGGCGAGGAAGAACCCATGTCCGAAAATCCGGACATGGGGCACCCGGATTGGTGCCCGGTGTGACGGTTTTGGCTGCGTCGCGTTATTCTGGAAGGTATATGGAACGGCGCAAAGTCGGAATTCTGGGCGCTACCGGCATGGTCGGTCAGCGGTTTATTCAATTATTGAGCAATCATCCGTGGTTTGAGATTGCGTGGCTGGCTGCGAGCGATCGCAGCGCGGGCAAAACCTATGGCGAAGCCTGCCGCTGGAAGCTGGAGACTCCGCTGCCTGCGAATATTGCGGCCATGACGATTCAGCCCAATGTGCCCGAGGGCACGGTAGGGGAGCTGCCGAAGATTATCTTTGCGGCGCTCGACGCCGACGTGGCGCGGGAGCTGGAGCCGAAGTTCGCCGCCGCGGGCTGCGCGGTGATCTCGAACTCGAGCGCGTTCCGCATGGTGGCGGACGTGCCGCTGGTGATTCCCGAGGTCAATGCCGACCATCTGGCGCTGATTGAGGCGCAGAGCACCCGTAAAGAGAATGGCGGCAACGGCGGCTATATCGTCACGAATCCGAATTGCAGCACCATCGGCCTGGTGCTGGCGCTGAAGCCGCTCGCCGACCGCTTTGGGATTGAGAGCGTCTTTGTGACGACGATGCAGGCGGTGAGCGGCGCGGGCTATCCCGGCGTGCCTTCGCTGGACATCCTGGGCAACGTGGTTCCCTTCATCAAGAACGAAGAAGAGAAGATGGAGGAGGAGGCCAGCAAGCTGCTGGGCCGCCTGAGCGGGGCGAAGATTGAGATGCTCGACGCGAAGGTGAGCGCGCACTGCAACCGGGTCGCGGTTGAGGACGGGCACACCGAATGCGTCAGCATAAAGCTGCGCACCAAGGCGACGCGCGAGCAGATTCTGGCGGCGTGGAGCGAGTTTGAGCCGCTGCGGGGCAAGCACCTGCCGACGGCTCCGGCGCAGCCGGTGGAGTTCGACGGCGGCGCGGACAGGCCGCAGCCCCGGCTGGACCGGATGCGCGGCCGCGGCATGACGGCGACGGTGGGACGGCTGCGCGAGTGTTCCCTGCTGGACTGGAAGTTCGTGGTGCTGTCGCACAATACGATTCGCGGCGCGGCGGGAGCGGCGGTGCTGAACGCGGAGATTCTGGCGCTGCTGGGCAAGCTGGACAAGCTGGGGGTGGCTGCGACGCCGGCCGTGGCGGTGATGGCTTGAGCACGGCACGGGAACAACTGGTCATCATGAAGTTCGGCGGCACCTCGGTTGAGGACGCCAAGGCGATGGAGCGGACGGCGGCGATCGTTCGCGGACGGCGGGAGCGCGGGCTGGAGGTTGTGGTCGTCGTCTCGGCGATGGCGAAGGTGACCGACCAGTTGCTGGCCGCGGCTGCCGCTGCTGGACGCGACGACCGGGCGGGAGCTCTGGCCATCAGCGCACGGCTGCGCCACCGCCACATGGATACGCTGGCCGACCTGCTGGACGGCGGGCGCTTCGGGCAGTTGCAGCCGGTGATTCACCACGAGTTCGACGCGCTGGACGATCTGCTGCGCGGCATTGCGGCGGTGGGCGAGCTGACGGCACGGACGAGCGACCTGGTGGTGAGCTTCGGCGAACGGCTGTCGAGCCGCATGGTCGCGGCGGCGTTCGAGCAGCGGGGCCTCGAAGGCGCGCACGTCGATGCGCGGACCTGCATTGTGACCGACGCGCACTATGGCAAGGCGGCGCCGCAGGAGAGCGCCATCGAGGCGAGGCTGGCGGAGTTTGTGCTGCCGCTGGTCGAAGCGGGAAAGACGCCGGTGATGGGCGGCTTTATCGCTTCGACGGCCGAAGGCATTACAACGACGCTGGGACGCGGCGGCAGCGACTACACGGCGGCGCTGGTGGGCGGCGGCATGCACGCCGGGGCCATCGAGATCTGGACCGACGTCAACGGCATTATGACGACCGACCCGCGCATCTGCCCGGACGCGCTGCGAGTGAAGACGATCAGCTTTGAAGAGGCGGCGGAGCTGGCCTACTTCGGCGCGAAGGTGCTGCACCCGGCGACGATTCTGCCGGCGGTGCAGAAGAGCATTCCGGTGTGGGTGCTGAACTCGCGCAACGCGGAGAACGAAGGCACACGGATTACGGCGCTGGCTCCGAAGTGCGCCAGCCCGTTCAAGAGCATCGCGGCCAAGAAGCGGCTGACGATC
Source organism: Acidobacteriales bacterium 59-55 (assembly GCA_001897435.1). Taxonomy (GTDB): domain Bacteria; phylum Acidobacteriota; class Terriglobia; order Terriglobales; family Acidobacteriaceae; genus Edaphobacter. The sequence continues at coordinate 2,202 of MKSV01000006.1, forward strand.
ATCGACGTCGTGGCCAGCCGGATGCTGATGTCGCACGGCTATCTGAAGGCGGTCTTCGACGTCTTCGACAAGTACCAATGCGCCATCGACATGGTTTCGACCAGCGAGGTGAGCATCTCGCTGACGGTGGACTCGAATGAGAAGCTTCCGGAGATCTGCGCGGAGCTGGGCAAGATCGCGGACGTGAAGTACGAGGGGCGCAAGGCGCTGGTGTGCCTGGTGGGCGAGGATATTCGCGGATACAGCGGGATTGCCGGACGGGTCTTCAGCGCGGTCAGCCATATTAACGTGCGCATGATCTCGCAGGGAGCAAGCGAGATCAATATGAGCTTCATGATCGATGAGGAAGATGTCGAAGAGGCGGTGCGCAGCCTGCACAAGCAGTTCTTCGCCGATCCGGATGCGAGCGTCTTCGACGTGGCGGCGCGGGTTCCGGCCGCGGTGAAGGTTTAGGGGAGGCTGGGTTTTCCTGGATTTTGCTCTCCCACCCATCGCAAAAGCGCGATGGATGGGGCACCCGGGCGATTGGGCGGGATCGATTGAATGGAAGACGCGCCAGGAAGGAAAGATCATGCGGGTTCTGGTATTGGGACAGGGGAAGACCGGCAAGGTGGTCGCGGAGGTTGCGGCGGAACGCGGCCATAGCGTGCATGTGCTCGACGAGCACGAGAACATCCATGCGTCGGCGCTGACGCCGCCGTTTGTCGCGGGGTTCGATGTGATTATCGACTTCACCACACCGGAGGCCGCGGTGCAGAATATGCGCGCCTGCCTGGCGACCGGGGCGAAGATGGTGATCGGCACGACGGGATGGTACGACAAGCTGCCGGATATGCGCGCTCTGGCCGAGCGAAAAAGCGCGGGGCTGCTGTATGGGACGAACTACTCCATCGGCGTACAGGTGATGCTGCAACTGGCGGCGAAGATGGGCGAGTCGCTGCGCAATGCGGGCTACCGGTTCTCGATTGAAGAGACGCACCACGTGACCAAGCTGGACTCTCCGAGCGGGACGGCGATTACGCTGGCCTCAGTCGTCGAGGCGGCTTCGGGCTATCAGAAGGTTCCCATCGAGGCGAAGCGGGTGGGCGATGCCAAGGGGACGCATGTGCTGGTGGCCGAGAGCGCCGCCGACAGGATCACGCTGACGCACGAAGCGTTCTCGCGGCGCGGGTTTGCCGAGGGCGCGGTGCGAGCGGCGGAGTGGCTATGCTCGCGCACAGGCTGCTACGACTTTCAGAGTATCTGTCAGCAGATGTAGCTTCGGATTTGGTTTCCGAATGGAATGGGGATAGGCATGAGCACGATGGACGTAGCGGCGGCGAAGTTTGCGGATTTGACCTTTGAAGACAAGCTGGACCGGCTGGCCGAGGTTGCCGTCCGGGTAGGGCTGGGACTGCGCGCGGGGCAGGAGCTGATCATGTCCGCGCCGATGGAGGCGCTGCCGCTGGTGCGGCGGATTACAGAGCACGCCTATAAGGCCGGGGCTTTGCTGGTGACTACGCTCTACGGCGACGATCCGACGACGCTGGCGCGGTTTGCCTATGCTCCGGAGGCAAGCTTCGACTACGCTCCGAAGTGGCTGCAGGACGGGATCGCCGAGGGGTTCAGGAACGGCGCGGCGCGGCTGGCGATTGCGGGTACGAATCCGGCGCTGCTGGCGAAGCAGGATCCGGCGAAGGTGGCCCGGGCGAATGTCGCGGCGTCGAAGGCGGGCAAGCCGGCGATGGAGTTGATTACACGCCATACCATCAACTGGACGATTGTGGCCTTTGCGACGCCGGAGTGGGCGAAGCTGGTGTTTCCGAACGACCGCGAGGATGTGGCCGTGGCGAAGCTGTGGGAGGCGATCTTCGTCGCCTCGCGCGTGGATGCGGACGATCCCGTGGCGGCGTGGCAGGAGCATGGAGCGCGGCTGAAGCAGCGCGTCGAGCTGCTGAATGCGAAGCGATTTTCGGCGCTGCACTTCGAGGGGCCGGGGACGGATCTGACGGTCGGGCTGGCGGACGATCATCTATGGGCCGGCGGGGGAACGACGGCGGGCAACGGAGTTTATTGCCAGCCGAATATTCCGACCGAGGAGTGCTTTACGACTCCGCATAAGGATCGCGTGAACGGAACGGTGCGGGCGTCGAAGCCGCTCTCGCACCAGGGAACGCTGATCGAGAATATTGCGGTGCGGTTCGAGGGTGGCAGGATCGTCGAAGCGACGGCGACGGCGGGCGAGGACGTGCTCAACCGGCTGATCAGCACGGACGACGGCGCGCGGCGGCTGGGCGAGGTGGCGCTGGTGCCGCACTCTTCTCCGATTGCGCAGAGCGGCGTGCTGTTCTGGAATACGCTGTTCGACGAGAACGCGGCCAGCCACATTGCGCTGGGGCAGGCGTACTCGACGTGCCTGATCGGCGGCGAGAAGATGGCCGCAGAGGAGCTGGCGAAGCTGGGCGCGAATGCCAGCCTGATTCACGTGGACTGGATGATCGGCTCGGGCGAGATGGACGTGGACGGCGTGGCCGCCGATGGGACCTCGGAGCCGCTGATGCGGAAGGGCGAGTGGGTGTAGCGGGTGATTGAGTCTCCTTCGGGGCGGGAGAGATTCCGCTTCCCACCCATCGCAAATTGCGCGATGAGTGGGGCACCCTGGCGGTTGGGGAACACACAAGGAAGAACAAAGGCGAAATACAGGGGTCTCTCCACTGCGGGCCTTCGGTCGAGATGACGTGCATTGGGTTGCTCCGATGGGGATAGCGTCTTGCGCAAAGCAAGCACAATCTAAGACAAGGTAAACTGACAACCATTATGGAACTGATGGGATGTGGAACGGCGCTGGTGACTCCTTTTCGCAAGGACGGCAGTGTGGACGAGCCCGCGCTGCACGCGCTGGTGAGCTGGCAGATCGAGAACGGGATTGATTTTCTGGTTCCCTGCGGAACGACGGGCGAGGCCTCGACGCTGACCGAGACGGAGTGGCTGCGCGTGGTCGAGGCGGTGGTAGGCACGGTGGCCGGGCGGGTTCCGGTGTTCGCGGGGTGCTCGCATAATTCGACGCGCGAAGCGGTGATACGCGTACAGAAGCTGGCGCAGGTGCAGGGGCTGACCGGCATCCTGTCGGCGAATCCGTACTACAACCGGCCGGGGCAGGAGGGCCAGTACCGGCACTTCCGCGCGATCGCCGAGGCGGTGGACCTGCCGATCCTGCTCTACAACATTCCTTCGCGGACGGGCACGAATCTGGAGCCGGCGACGGTGCTGCGGCTGGCGGAGCTGCCGAACGTGATCGGCATCAAGGAATCGAGCGGGAATCTGGCGCAGGTGACGGAGCTGCTGACGACGGCACCGCGCAGCTTCAAGATCTTCTCCGGCGACGACGGGCTGGCGCTGCCGATCCTGGCGCTGGGCGGAGCGGGCCTGGTGTCGGTGGCATCGAATGTGATTCCGGGGCAGATGGGCCGCATGGTGCGGTCGGCGCTCGAGAACGACTGGGTGGGGGCGCGGCGGATCAACCGGCAGTTCTTTCGGCTGATGCAGGCGCACTTCTGGGAGGCGAATCCGGCTCCGGTGAAGGCTGTGCTCTCGATGATCGGGCGGGGCGAGGATGTGTTGCGGCTGCCCATGGTTCCGGTTTCGGCGGCGACGCGACGCAAGTTGGAGTGTATTGTGGGAGAGCTTGGTATGCTGGCAGGCGTCCCCAGCACCGGGGAAGATCTGCGGATGTTCTAGGCTACGGGACGGGTGAAGCGTATGGGCAGCAAGAACGGATGGCGCAGGGACAAAGGCGAAATACAGGGGTCTCTCCGCTGCGCCGTGCGATAAAGCCGCGCGGCTTCGGTCGAGATGACGTTTCCTGGTGGCTTTTTTATAGATCGACGTGAAAGAGGGTGAACCGTGAATCAAGAAGGAACATTGCAGGAACGGGTGGAGTACTGGTTCGAGCAGGGCAAGGCCGCGATGGGAGTTCGCAAGGCCGAGACGACCTTTTTTGAACTGCGGGGCGGTCTGGAATCGGGCGAACTGCGCGCGGCGGAGCCGGATGACTCGGAGCTGGGATGGCATGTGAATCCCTGGGTGAAGCGAGGCATCCTGCTGGGGTTCCGGCTGGGATCGCTGAAGCAGATGGGATCGAATCACGGGCTCTCGTTCGTGGACAAGTCGACCTTTCCGGCGCGGCACTTCATCGAATCGGATGGCGTTCGCATCGTGCCGGGCGGATCCAGTGTGCGGTCCGGCGCCTTTCTCTGCAAGGGCGTGGTGGTGATGCCGCCTGCCTATATTAATGTCGGCGCCTATGTCGCCGAGTGCACCATGGTGGACTCTCATGCGCTGGTGGGAAGCTGCGCGCAGATCGGCAAGCGCGTGCACCTGAGCGCGGCGGCGCAGATCGGCGGCGTGCTGGAGCCGGTCAACGCCAGCCCGGTCATCATCGAAGACGATGTGCTGGTGGGCGGAAATACCGGGGTGTACGAAGGCACCATCGTGCGCAAGGGCGCGGTGCTGGCGGCGGGGACGGTGCTGACCCGGGGCACGCCGGTCTACGACCTGGTGCGGGGCGAGGTCTATAAAGCCACGGCGGAGAGGCCGCTGGTGATCCCCGAAGGCGCGGTCGTGGTGCCGGGTTCGCGCGCGGTCAACAAAGGAAAAGGGCAGGAGTGGGGGCTCAGCGTGGCCGCGCCGGTGATCGTGAAGTACAGGGACGAAAAGACGGAGCTGTCGCTGGTGCTGGAGGATCTTCTGCGGTAAAAGCACGGCGCGTGGCTGTTGGTTCTCTTTCGGAGGCGGGCTTGCGGGTTCGAGCGAAACGCAGATTCCCTTCGGGAATGACAAGCCAAGAGGGTTAGCTAGTTAGCTGCCGTTACCCGGCCATCGCCTCCAGCAGGGCGACGGCCATCTGGTTGCAGGGCGTGGGGATGCCGTGCTTCTTTCCCAGGCGCACGATGACGCCGTTGCGGGCGTCGATCTCCATGGGGCGGCCTGCAGCGCGGTCGGCGTGCAGCGAGTTGACGCCGTCGACGGGAGCGGCGCGGTAGGTACGGAGAACGGCCTCGGCGACGTCGCTGTCGAGATGCGCGCCTTCGGCCCGGCCTACGGCGGCACACTCACGAACAATCTGGAGTGCGGTTTCGCCCACGGCCTCGTTGCGCATGACGCCAGCGGGCTGGAGGAGCAGCGACGAGAGCACGCCGGCGGCGTTGTGGCAGAGCTTGCGCCAGGCGACGCTGGTGAAGTCGGGCACGACGGTGGCGTCTGCCGGGGTTCCGGCGAAGAGCGCGGCGAAAGACCGGCCCAGATCGTTGTCCGGTGCGGTCAGGTGCATAGGACCGCGCTGGCGAACCAGCTCGGGCATCTGCCGTTCGGCGGGGCAGTTGACGACGACGGGGAGGATGGAATCGAGCGGCACATAGGGGGCGAAGCGCTCGCGGTGTTCGACACCGTTCTGCAGCACCGCCACCGGGGCTCCTGTCGTTCCCGGATTCCCGGCCGCGCGGAGCCGATCGAACCACTTTGCCGCGCCCGCCGCGTCGTAGGCCTTGGTGGCGACGATGACCCAGTCGACCGCGGAGACGCTGGCCGGATCGGTGGCGATGGCGGCTTCGACATGCACCTCGCCGTCCGGTGTCTCGACGGTGAGGCCGGCGAGGGGGCGGCGAACACACAGGATCAGCTCGTGCCTCCCGGCCTGCTGCAACAGCGCGGCGATGACGCCGCCGATTGCTCCTGCTCCGATGATTGCGATGCGGGCCATTGAGTCTCCTTCGACTTTGGTGCGGTTTTCTCCCGGGATGCGGTTACTTTCCCACCCATCGCAAAATCGCGATGGATGGGGCACCCGGGCGGTTGTTCCTTGTCTGAAAGCTGCCCGGAGAGTGTGCGGCTACGATGGTGATCAATACAGGGGTCTCTCCACTCCGCTTCGCTCCGGTCGAGATGACGTAAGTTTCGAGTTGCCCCGGTCGAGATAACGTTAGGGGGATACCTTTAAAATGTACGTTCTTACGAGGCTGCGGTGAGCATCGCGGCGCTGTTGGCCGGTTGCAGGACGAAGGCTTTCTTCGGGCCGCGCTTGCGGGCGACGAGGACGCGGATGCGCTCGATCATCTCGGCGGCGGAGCAGGCTCCCTTGGGCAGGAAGACATCGGCGGAGCAGGCGCGGTCGAAGGAGTTGACGGTGCCGGAGACGATCATAGCCGGCAGCGCGGGGTGAAGCTGCTTGGCGCGGCGGACGAGTTCGTTGCCGTCCATGCGGGGCATCAGAAGATCGCAGAGAAGAAGGTCGAGCGAGCCGGGGGCCGACTGTTGCACGATGTCGAGCGCCTGTTGCGCGCTGCTGACGGAGATGACGCGGTAGCCGCGGGTTTCGAGCAGGAAGGTGCGGACAGAGAGTACTTGTTCGTTGTCGTCGACACAGAGGATCGTCTTCTTGGGGCGCATGCGGTCTCTCATTCTGCCGGAGGCCACGGGTAGGGTGGCGCGGCGGATAGGCCGGAGCCGAGGGGCCTGCTGGTTTGCAGGCACTCCGGTCCGGAGGGTTGAACGTTCCCCGTGGTCCGGCGCATGCTCCGGAGCGTAGTGGGGCCGGCTGTTCCCTCGCTTCAAAAGAACAGCAGGCGCGAGCGACGAGGCTCTCCTGTCTGCTTCCGGAGGAAACAGTGCCACCAGTCTGGCAAACGATGCCGCCGGACCATGGGGTGCGAGAGAGGCCGTGTGCGCAGGTTGCCACGCGACTCCGCGAGCGCGAAGATGTGACTGGCCGCGAGTGCAGCGAAGTCGAAGCCGGACGAACCGGGTTCGGCCTCGCTGCGTTTGCGGGCAGCGACGGACGCGGGGGGAGGCGCGACTGCGGGCAGTCGGGACCTTCTCTCAACTCAAATTGTCAGAAAACCAGGCGAAAGCAACTTCAGTTTGTCGACGGCGGCGGCGCACTTTCGATGCGAAGCTGTCGTCAACGCTTGCCAAGAGTACGAAGCCTGACCGGTCTTGGCAACGGCGAAATTCGGGCGAAGACAGGCGAGATTTGCGCTTGCGCATCCACCGCGGCTCGCAAACCTGCGTGGATAGGGGGGATTGATGTTACAGTCCTGTTGAAATCGGGTGCATCCCGGCTGGAAAAGGCGTCCCGTTGCAGCGGGAATGGTGCGGCTGGCGACAAACTTTTCAGACGCTTGCCGGAACTTCGCCGGCTTCCCCTGCCCCGCGAGCGGACGGCGATGGATCGCGCTGGGCGATTGGGGTTTGAATGATGTTTGTTTTGTCAGAGAACTGTCATAGATTTGTCACAGAATTGTCACAGGTGGGTTGAATTCACCAGGTTTTCCGTGCTACATTGAAACCATACGAAATTAGTGCTGATTAACGCTCTTTTTAGTACTGATTCGAGAGAGGAGAGAAAGTCGCATGTTCAGGCTGAACAAGTTGACCGACTATGCTCTCGTCGTGATGCAGTATGTAGCCGGCCACCCGGAGGAGCCTCTGCACACGGCCCGGAGTCTGGCGGCGGCAACCCTGCTTCCGGTGCCAACCGTGGTGAAGCTGCTTAAAGAGTTGCAGGATCACGGGTTACTGGTCTCCTATCGGGGCGTCAAAGGTGGCTATGCACCATCGCGGCCGCCCTCGCAGATCACCGTCGCGCAGATCGTCGAGGCGATTGAGGGTTCGATCGGCTTTACCGAGTGCGCTACCGCCCCCGGCCGCTGCACGCTTGAAGGCAAGTGCCGGGTGCAGGACAACTCCCATATTATCGGACGCACGCTCCAACGCGCTCTGGGAAACATCAAACTTTCAGACCTTACGGCTGAACTTGCGGAGGAAGCCCGCCCTCCCCGTAAGAGCAACCTCGTTACCTCCATCACCATGAGTCCAGGGAGAGTTCAATGACAGCTACAAACACGATTGAAGAATTTGCCAACCAGGAATACAAGTGGGGCTTCGTCACCGATGTGGAAGAAGACCGCATTCCTCGCGGGCTGAACGAGGACATTATTCGCCTGATCTCGGCCAAGAAGGAAGAGCCGGAGTTCATGCTGGAGTGGCGGCTGCGCGCCTTTCGACACTGGATGACGCTGGTGAAGGCGGACGCCGAGCCGAAGTGGGCCCATGTGACCTTCCCCCAGATCGATTATCAGGACATCGTCTACTACTCCGCGCCGAAGAAGAAGGCGGGCGCCAAGAAGAGCCTGGATGAGGTCGATCCCGAAATTCTGGAGGCCTACAGCAAGCTGGGCATCTCTCTGAACGAGCAGAAGCGGTTGCAGGGTGTCGCCGTGGACGCGGTCTTCGACAGCGTCTCGGTCGCGACCACCTTCAAGGCCAAGCTGGCCAAGGAAGGCATTATCTTCTGTTCCTTCTCCGATGCGGTGAAGGAGCATCCCGAGCTGGTGAAGAAGTACCTGGGCACGGTGGTTCCCTACAGCGACAACTTTTACGCAGCTCTGAACGCCGCGGTCTTCAGCGACGGCTCGTTCGTCTACATGCCGAAGGGCGTGCGCTGCCCGATGGAGCTTTCGACCTACTTCCGCATCAATGCGGCCGACACCGGCCAGTTCGAGCGCACGCTGATCATCGCCGACGAGGGCAGCCAGGTGAGCTACCTGGAAGGCTGCACGGCCCCGGCACGCGACGAGAACCAGTTGCACGCGGCAGTGGTGGAACTGGTGGCGCTCGACAACGCCCAGATCAAGTACTCGACGGTGCAGAACTGGTATCCCGGCGACAAGAATGGCGTCGGCGGCATCTACAACCTGGTGACCAAGCGCGGCAAGTGCGCCGGCGCGAACTCACGGATCTCGTGGACGCAGGTGGAGACGGGCAGCTCGATTACATGGAAGTATCCGAGCTGCATCCTGGTGGGCGATAACTCGGTCGGCGAGTTCTACTCGGTGGCCTTGTCGAACAACTACCAGCAGGCCGATACCGGCACCAAGATGATCCACATCGGCAAGAACACGCGCAGCACCATCGTATCGAAGGGAATCTCGGCCGGGCACGGACAGAATACCTATCGCGGCGGCGTGAAGATCATGAAGAACGCCACCGGAGCGCGCAACTATACGCAGTGCGACTCGCTGCTGATCGGCGACCAGTGCGGCGCGCATACCTTCCCCTACATCGAGGTGCGCAACTCAAGCGCCCGCATGGAACACGAGGCTTCGACCTCGAAGGTGGACGAGGACCAGATCTTCTACTTCCGCCAGCGCGGCCTGTCGGCCGAAGAGGCCGTGTCCATGATTATTAACGGATTTTGCAAACAGGTCTTCCGCGAGCTTCCCATGGAGTTCGCCGTGGAGGCACAGAAGTTGCTCAGTGTCAGTCTTGAAGGGAGCGTTGGATAAATATGGCAATGTTGGAGATTCGTAATCTGCACGCCCGGGTCAACAAGCAGGAGATCCTGAAGGGCATCAACCTGGACATCAACGCCGGCGAAGTGCATTCGCTGATGGGACCGAACGGCTCCGGCAAGAGCACGCTGGCGCAGGTGCTGGCGCGGCGGGAGACCTACGAGGTCACCGAGGGAGAGGTGCTGTTCAACGGCAAGGATCTGCTGGCGATGAAGCCCGAAGAGGCTGCCTGCGAGGGGTTGTTTATTGCCTTCCAGTATCCGGTTGAAGTTCCCGGCATCAGCAACTCGTACTTTCTGCGCGCGGCGCTGAACGCGCAGCGCAAGTATCGCGGCGAGGAGCCGATCGACGCGATCGACTTTATTCCGCTGCTGAAGGAGAAGATGAAGCTGCTGGAGATGGACGAGCGCTTCCAGAGCCGCGCCATCAACGAAGGCTTTTCGGGCGGCGAGAAGAAGCGCAACGAGATCGTGCAGATGGCGGTGCTGAACCCGTCGCTCGCCATTCTGGATGAGACCGACTCGGGCCTCGATATCGATGCGCTCAAGATCGTCTCCCAGGGCGTGAACGCGATGCGCAGCCCGGACCGCGCCATCGTGATGGTGACGCACTACCAGAGGCTGCTCGACTATATCGTGCCTGACTTCGTGCATGTCCTGGCGGGCGGCAAGATCGTGAAGTCCGGCGGCGCTGAGCTGGCGCTCGAACTGGAGCGCGAAGGCTATGGCTGGATTGAACCGGCACTCGCCGGCGCTCGCTAAGGAGACCCATGAGCACAATGACACAGACTTCAGGAGCCGGGACCTATCTCGACGCATTCAGCGAGCTGGAGCAGCGCGGCTCCAAACAGCCGGAGTGGCTGCGCTCGCTGCGGCAGGAGGCTTTCGCCAGCTTCTGCGACACGGGATTTCCCACCATCAAGGACGAGGCTTGGCGCTTCACCAGCGTCGCGCCCATCTCGCAGACCGTCTTCAGTCTTCCCGAAGCGGGGCCGTCGGGAGTGACCCGGGCAGAGGTCGAGGCGTTCCGCATCGACGGCACCGCCTGCTCGCTGGTCTTCGTCAACGGCCGCTTCGCGCCTGAGTTGTCGGATCAGCCGAAGCTCGCCGCCGGCGTTCACGCAGGCAGCCTGGGCGAGGCTCTTGCCGGCGATACCGGTGCGCTCGAGCTGCAACTGGGCCTGAAGCTGGCCCTGCAGAACGATGCCTTCAGCAGCCTCAACACCGCCTTCATCGAAGACGGCGCCTGCATCCGCATCGCTCGCGGCACGGTTCTCGAAGCGCCGATTCATCTGCTCTTTCTCTCGACCGGAGCGGAAGAACCGCTGATGTTCCATCATCGCAACCTGATCGTCGCGGAGGCAAACACGCAGGTCGGCATCGTCGAAGAGCATATCTCGCTGGCCGACGGCGTTACGTTCTCGAACGTGGTCACCGAGTTGATCGCGGCGGAGAACGCCGTGGCCTCGCACTACATGATCGAGCGGAAGAACCGGCAGTCGTTCCACGTGGCCACGCTGCGCATTCAGCAGGAGCGGAGCGCCAACGTCAGCTCGCACTCGTTTCTGCTGGGCGGCGCGCTGGTGCGCAACAACGTCCATCCCGTCTTTGCCGGGGAGGGCGGCGAGTGCCTGATCAACGGTCTGTTTATCGGCGAGGACCGGCAGCACCTGGACAACTACATGCTTGTCGAGCACGCCAGCCCGCGCTGCAACAGCCACCAGTACTACAACGGCATCCTGAACGACCACGCGCACGGCGTCTTCCATGGCCGCATCATCGTGCACAAGGACGCGCAGAAGACCGACTCCAAGCAGACCAATCGCAACCTTCTGCTGTCAGATGACGCGCAGATCGACACCAAGCCGCAACTGGAGATCTACGCCGACGACGTGAAGTGCACGCACGGCGCGACGATCGGACAGATGGACGACAATGCGCTGTTCTACCTGCGCTCACGCGGTCTCGACGAGAATGCCGCGCGCAGCCTGCTGCTGTTCGCCTTCGCGGGCGAGTGTACCGGACGCATCAAGCCCGGCCCTGTGCGCGCCCACATCGAGAAGCTCGTTCGGCGAGCCCTTCCCAAGATCATCGCGAACGGCGAGGCCGGGGATGGAGGCGAACGGGAGGACAAAGGAAGGAACTGGGAGGAGGTGGGATGAGCACGACCCTGACAGCATTCCGCACCAGCACATCGAGCGGCTTCGATATTGAACGTGTCCGCGCGGACTTTCCGATCCTCGAACAGCGGGTTCACGACCTGCCGCTCGTCTATCTGGACAACGCCGCGACGACGCAGAAGCCGCGCGCGGTCATCGACGCCATCTCCAACTACTACCTCTCGTACAACGCGAACATCCACCGCGGCGTGCACCAACTCTCGCAGTCGGCTACCGATGCCTACGAGGCTGCGCGCAAGAGCGTGCAGACGTTTCTGAATGCGGAGGATGCGAAAGAGATTATCTTCGTTCGCGGCGCGACCGAGGCCATCAATCTGGTCGCGCAGAGCTATGGCCGTCAGCATGTGAACTCCGGCGACGAGATCATCGTGACCGCGATGGAGCACCACTCGAACATCGTGCCCTGGCAGATGCTGTGCGAAGAGAAGGGCGCGCATCTGCGCGTGGCTCCCATCAACGACGCGGGCGAACTTCTGCTCGACGAGTTCGAGGCAATGCTGAATGCGAAGACGAAGCTGGTCGCCGTCGTGCACACGTCGAACGTGCTGGGCACGGTGAACCCGGTTCGCCGCATCGTCGAGATGGCCCACACCAAGGGCATTCCGGTGCTCCTCGACGGAGCGCAGGCGGTTCCCCATGGAGGAGTCGACGTCCGCGCGCTCGACTGCGACTTCTATGCCTTCTCCGGCCACAAGATCTATGGGCCAACGGGAATCGGCATTCTGTACGGCAAGCGGGCGCTGCTCGAAGCCATGCCTCCTTACCAGGGCGGCGGCGACATGATCCGCTCGGTCACGTTCGAGAAGACGATCTACAACCAGCTTCCCTATAAGTTCGAAGCGGGTACACCGGACATCGCCGGGGTCGTCGGCCTCGGCGCGGCTATCGAGTATGTCAATGGAATCGGCCTGAGCGATATCGTCGCGCACGAGGAAGACCTGCTGGCGTACGGCACCGAGGCGCTCGGCGCGATCCCCGGTCTGACGCTGATCGGGACGGCGAAGGAGAAGGTCAGCGTGCTCTCGTTTGTACTCGAGGGGATTCACCCGCACGACATCGGCACGATTCTGGACCGGCAGGGCATCGCGATCCGCACCGGCCACCACTGCGCCCAGCCGCTGATGCAGCGCTTCGGCATTCCGGCGACAGCGCGCGCCTCGCTCGCCGTCTACAACACCGCGCAGGAGATCGATGCTCTGGTCGCGGGTATTCACAAGGTCAAGGAGGTCTTCGCCTGATGTCGGAACTACAGGACCTCTACCAGGAAGTGATTCTGGAGCACAGCAAGCACCCGCGCAACTTTCGCGGCATGGAGAATGCGAACCTGCAGGCCGAGGGCTATAACCCGCTCTGCGGCGATCACTACACCATCTTCCTCGAAGTCGAAGACGGCATCATCCGCGACATCTCATTTCAGGGAGCGGGATGCGCCATCTCCAAGGCCTCGGCGTCGATGATGAGCCAGATTCTGAAGAACGGGACGACGGCTGAAGCCGAGGAGTTGTTCGAGAAGTTCCACCAGGCGGTGACGGGAAAAGAGTCGGGCAAGGAGCCGGATGCCGTCGGCAGCCTGGGCAAGCTCGAAGCCTTCGCCGGCGTCGCCGCGTTCCCGACTCGGATTAAATGCGCCACGCTGGCATGGCATACGCTGCACGCCGCGCTCAAGGGCGATCAGGTCGTTTCGACGGAATAGCCTCTGGCGACGCGGTTGAGATTTAAGAAGGAGAAAGAAAATGGCAAGTCAGGTAGTGCCGCTTACACGCGATTGCCGGGCGACGGAGATCCCCAGCGGATCGGTTCACATTCTCGCCGCAGGCACGCCGGTCTTCATCACGCAGAGCCTTGGAGGCAGCTTTACCGTCTCGAACGGATACGGGCAGCTTATGCGCATCGACGCCCGCGACGCCGACGCCCTGGGCATGGGGGGAGCCATTCCCGCGTCGGCCGCTACCGAGTTCAGCGAAAAGCTGGTATGGGATGAGCTCAAGACCGTCTACGATCCGGAGATTCCGGTGAACATCGTCGATCTCGGGCTCGTTTACGCGCTCACCATCACCGAACTCGAGGGCAACCACAACATTCACATCGTCATGTCGATGACAGCTCCCGGCTGCGGCATGGGAGACGTGATCCGTACCGATGTCGAGGAGAAGCTCGGCCCACTGCCCACGGTCAAAGAGGTCAAGGTCGAGATCGTCTTCGATCCGCCGTGGCATCAGGGGCTGATGTCCGAAGCGACGCGGCTGCAACTGGGATTGGATTAAGGGTCCAGAGATTCGAAAGGCGAGATACAGGGGTCTCTCCACTACGCTGCGCTTCGGTCGAGATGACGTGCTTTTGTGGTGATTCGGTCGAGATAACGTGCGATGGTGGTGATTCGGTCGATGCCTTCCAAATAGAATTGTGACTATCACGATGAAGACTGCGTTCGCTATTCGCCACGTTCATTTCGAGGACCTTGGAACACTCGAACCGCTGCTTCGCCAGCGCGGGTATGAGGTTCGATACCATGACGTCGGCCTTGACGATTTTAATTCTGTGGATGCGGAGTCGCCCAGTTTGATCGTCGTTCTCGGCGCTCCGATCGGGGCTTATGACGAAGCCGCCTATCCCTTTCTGACCGATGAACTTAATTTAATCCGCGAGCGCCTTGCCGCCCGCCGCCCACTGCTGGGCATCTGCCTTGGAGCCCAGTTGATGGCGCGCGCGCTCGGTGCGGCGGTCGCTCCGATGGGGCACAAGGAGATCGGCTTCTCGCCGCTGACGCTGACGGCCGCAGGGAAGGATTCCCCGCTGGCTGCGCTGGTTGACGACCAGCCGGTGCTGCACTGGCATGGCGACCAGTTCGCGATTCCAGATGGTCTGGAGAGTCTGGCTACCACGCCTCTGTGCCCGCATCAGGCGTTTGCCGTGGGAGAGTATGCGCTTGGCCTGCAGTTCCATCTCGAAGCCGACACTCGACGCATCGAGCAGTGGCTGGTCGGTCATGCCGGCGAGCTAGCACAGGCGGGAGTCGATCCGGTCGCGCTTCGCGCCGCGGCCCAGGCCTGCGGGCCGCGCCTGGAGGCCGCCTCCCAGGCCGTCTTCGCTGCGTGGCTCGATCGAATTGAGTAACCTGCTCGAAAGATTTAACGATTTAGTTTTGAGTCTTTATTGATTTTCGTTGTTCCGGCAGGATAAATTGTCCTTGCGAAATTTATCTCCCTGAAAGCGGATGGAAGATCATGCCTCGAAAGACTGTTTCTCTATACGCAATGATACTTGCAGTAGCCTCAATGACGCTGTGGAGCCCGGCGTCTTTTGCGCAGACGGCGCAACCCTACATGGACTCGTCGCTGCCGGTTGCAAAGCGGGTCGACGACCTCGTCGGACGGATGACGCTCGAAGAGAAAGTCTCGCAGATGCAGAACCACTCGGTCGCGATTCCGCGGCTCGGTGTGCCGGAGTACGACTGGTGGAGCGAGGGTCTGCACGGCATCGCGCGCTCGGGCTACGCGACCGTCTTTCCGCAGGCGATCGGGCTGGCCGCGACCTGGGACGTTCCCCTGATGCACACCGTCGCCACGACCATCTCGACCGAGGCCCGCGCCAAGCACCAGGAGGCGCTGCGGCATAACAATCACAGCATCTACTTCGGGCTCGATCTCTGGTCGCCCAACATTAATATCTTTCGCGATCCGCGCTGGGGACGCGGGCAGGAGACCTATGGCGAAGATCCCTTTCTGACCTCGCGGCTGGGCGTGGCGTTTGTAAAGGGCCTGCAGGGTGACGATCCGCACTACTACAAGACCATCGCCACGCCCAAGCACTTTGCCGTGCACTCGGGGCCGGAGAACACGCGGCACTCGGCCAACATCGATGTCTCGCCGCACGATCTCGAAGACACGTACCTTCCCGCCTTCCGCGCGACCGTGAAAGAGGGCAAGGCGGGCAGCGTGATGTGCGCCTATAACGCCATCGACGGGCAGCCCGCCTGCGCGAATACCTATCTGCTGTCGGACACGCTGAGGAAGACCTGGGGCTTCAAGGGCTATGTGACCTCGGATTGCGGGGCAATCGCCGACGTGACCGTGGGACACAAGTTCGCGCCCGACATGGCGCATGCGGCAGCCGTCTCGGTGAAGGCGGGGACAGATACAAGCTGCGGAAAAGGGTATGCCAGCCTGACCGAGGCGGTACACGAGGGTCTGATCTCGGAGGCGGAGATCGACCAGTCGGTGCGGCGGCTGTTTACGGCGAGATTTGAACTGGGGATGTTCGATCCGGCGTCGAAGGTGGCCTATGCGCGGATACCGTTCTCGGAGGACGACTCGGCCGCGCACCGCGAACTGTCGCGGGTGGTGGCGGAGAAGTCGATGGTGCTCTTGAAGAACGACGGCGTTCTGCCGCTGAAGAAGAGCGTGAAGACGATTGCGGTGATCGGGCCGAACGCCGCCGCGCTGGCCGCGATTGAAGGAAACTATAACGCCGTGCCATCGCATCCGGTGCTGCCGCTGGCAGGGATGGAAGCGAAGTTCGGCAGGCAGGCGAAGATCGTGTACGCGCAGGGCGCACCGTATGTGTCGGAGCTGCCTCTGCCGGTGCCGCGGACGCTGCTGCATCCGGCGAAAGGGAGCGCCGCCTTCGGGCTGAAGGGCGAGTACTTCGACAATATCGATTTCGCCGGCAAGCCCGCCGTCACGCGTGTTGACCAGCAGGTGGACTTCGACTGGAACGCGGCGGCTCCTGTGCCCGGAGTGAAGGCGGAGGCCTTTGGCGTGCGCTGGACGGGGACGATTACGCCGCCCGTGCCGGGCAAGTACGAGTTCACCTTCCGCATGGCGCACTGCTATCCGTGCCGCGACGCGGAGATGCTGCGCGTGTATCTGGACGGCAAGCAGGTCTCGGAACAAGCCGTCGCGGCGAAGGAGTCGCGGGCCAGCGGGATGGAGCCGTTCGAGATGGACCTGAGCGACGGCAAGGCGCATGACCTGAAGATCGAGTACACGCACCATGCGCCGCTGTTCGGCGCGGGGATCTCGTTGAACTGGCGGCCGCCGGTCGAGGCGGCTCGGGCCGAGGCGGTGAAGGCGGCGAAGCAGGCCGATGTCGTCGTGGCGTTTGTCGGGCTTTCACCGGAGCTTGAGGGCGAAGAGATGCCGGTGCACGTCGAGGGCTTCGACGGCGGCGACCGCACCGAGATCGAGCTGCCCGCGGTGCAGAAGGAGATGCTGGAGGCGGTCGCCGCGACGGGCAAGCCGGTGATCGTTGTGCTGATGAACGGCAGCGCCCTGGCGGTCGACTGGGCGAAGGATCATGCGGCAGCGGTGCTGGAGGCATGGTATCCGGGCGAGGAGGGCGGCGCGGCGATTGCCGACACGCTGGCGGGCGACAACAATCCCGCGGGGCGGCTGCCGATTACGTTCTATACCGGCACCAAGGAACTGCCTCCGTTTGACGACTACTCCATGGCGAAGCGGACCTATCGCTACTTCACGGGATCGACGCTGTGGGGCTTTGGATACGGGCTGAGCTACACGAAGTTCAAGTGGAACGATGTGAAGCTGTCGGCGGAGAAGCTGGCCGCGGGCGAGCCGCTGACGATCGACGCTGAAGTCGAGAATTCGGGCACGGCGAAGGGCGATGCGGTGTCGGAGGTCTATCTGAAGGCGCCGGCCTCGGCGACGACTCCGATCCACGCGCTGGTCGGCTTTGTAAGGACTCCGCTGAACGGCCATGAGAAGCAGCGGGTGCATGTGGTGATCGATCCTCGCAGCCTGAGCACGGTGGCCGCCGACGGCACTCGCAGCATCGAAGCCGGGGAGTATTCGGTCTTTATCGGCGGCGCGCAGCCGGGGGCGGATGAGGGCGGCGTGACGAAGCGGTTCACGATTACAGGCAAAAAAGAACTGCCCCGGTGAGGGTTTGCCCGGTACGGTTGGAGTGCAGGCCTCCGGCTTCGGGGGCCTGTGCTGTTTTATGGCGGGGCTGAGATTTAGAGCGGTTCTTCTCCGGCCAGATGTAGTATTTGGTGATTCGAGCGAAACGCGGATTCCCTTCGGGAATGACAAACTAAGAAAGCTACACCTGAGAGAGAATGACTCTAAGTCTCTGAAGATTCTCTCAGCGGCTAAACAGGCTGCGGAAAAATTCCGGAGGCACTGAAGAACCGTACCTCAGGGGCTAAAGCCCCACGGCAAACAAAACACTTTCGACACGGCTGAAGCCGTGTCCTTAACAAAACCGGCGTTTCCCGCGGTCTGTGAAGCCGCATGGCTGGCCAGTCGCTTACGGCACGGTTGAGCCGTGCCGTTAACAGAGCCTGAGTTAATCAGAGGTTCCTTCGAGCACAATCTTTTGAGGTAGAGGGAGATGCTTATTTTTCCTTGCGCGGGTTATAGGTAGAATCCTCTACGGAAGACTTGTGCGCCCGGCTCGGTCGTGAACCGTTAGCGGTGACGTAAAAGCGATCCAATAGAGGAGACCTACTGATGGGGAAGAGATATATCCTGGCGCTCGACCAGGGGACGACGAGTTCGCGGGCGATGGTGATCGATGATGCGGGCAACGTGGTGTCGATCCGGCAACGGCCTTTCAAGCAGATCTTCCCCAGGCCGGGATGGGTGGAGCACTCGCCGACGGAGATCTGGTCGTCGCAGAGCGGCGTCGCCACCGAGGTGCTGGCGGCGGCCGACCTGACGGAGCGCGATATCGCCGCCATCGGCATCACCAACCAGCGCGAGACGACGGTGCTGTGGGATCGCGCGACGGGCGAGCCGGTATACAACGCCATCGTATGGCAGGATCGCCGGACGGCGGAGTTCTGCGACGGGTTGCGCGAGCGCGGCGATGCCCCCATGATCCAGGCGAAGACGGGCCTGCTGCCGGACGCTTATTTTTCCGGAAGCAAGCTGAACTGGCTGCTCGAAAATGTGCCCGGCGCGCGGGCACGCGCGGAGGCCGGCAAGCTGGCCTTCGGCACGGTCGATAGCTGGCTGATATGGAAGCTGACCCAGGGCGAGCGGCACGTTACCGACGCCACCAACGCCTCGCGCACGATGCTCTTCAACATCCATACGCTGGAGTGGGATGAGGAGCTTTTGAAGCTGCTCAATATTCCGAGGTCGGTGCTGCCGGAGGTGGTGGCTTCGAGCGGGCATTGCGCTACGACGAAGGGCATACTGAACGGGATCTCCGTCGCGGGCATCGCGGGCGATCAGCAGGCGGCGCTCTTCGGGCAGATGTGCAGCGAGCCGGGCATGGCGAAGTGTACGTTCGGCACGGGGAGCTTCATGCTGCTCAACACCGGCACGACACCGATGACATCGAAGAACAAATTGCTGACGACGATTGCGTGGAAGATCGGCGATACGGTCGAGTATGCGCTCGAAGGAAGCATGTTGATGGCGGGCGCGGTGGTGCAGTGGCTGCGCGACGAGTTGCAGATGATTCGGTCTTCGGCGGAGATCGAGGAGCTGGCCGCATCGGTGTCGAGCACGAACGGCGTGGTGCTGGTGCCGGCGTTTGCCGGGCTGGGCGCTCCGCACTGGGACCAGTATGCGCGGGGGGCGCTGCTGGGGATGACGCGGGGAACATCGCGCGCGCATATCGCAAGGGCGGCGCTCGAAGGCATCGCGCTGCAGGTGACGGATGTTCTGGAGGCGATGCAGACCGACTCCGGCCTGCCGCTGGCGCAGTTGCGTGTCGATGGCGGCGCGTCGGCGAACAATCTGCTGATGCAGATTCAGGCGGATGTGCTGGGCATCGATGTCGTTCGGCCGAAGAACGCCGAGGCCACGGTGCTGGGCGCGGCTTATCTTGCCGGACTCGCCGTGGGCTACTGGCCGGACAAGGAGACGATTGCGCGGCAATGGCAGGTGGATCGCATCTTCAAGCCGCAGACGGACGCCGAGGCGCGACGCCGGGTGCGCGCCACGTGGCACAAGGCTTTGGGCCGCGCCTGCAACTGGGCGGAAGATGAGGAGACGGAGGCTTGAGCGCACGGTCTGAAGCACTGCAAGATTTATGCAATCAGAGCAAGCCGTGGGATGTGCTTGTGATCGGCGGCGGGGCCAGCGGTCTGGGCGCGGCGGTCGAGGCTGCTTCGCGAGGCTATCGCACGGCGCTGGTGGAGCGATTCGATTTTGCCAAGGGGACATCGAGCCGCAGCACCAAGCTGGTGCATGGCGGCGTTCGCTATCTTGAACAGTTCAACATCACGCTGGTGCTGGACGCGCTGCGGGAGCGCGGGCACATGCTGCGCAATGCGCCGCACCTGGTCCACAACCTCGAGTTAGTGGTGCCGGCGTTCGATTACTTCTCGCTTCCCTACTATGGCTTCGGGCTGAAGGTTTATGAACGCATGTCGGGAAGGCTCTCGCTGGGGGCCTCGAAGCTGCTGTCGCGCGAGCGGACGACGGCGATGCTGCCGGGAATCGCGGCGGCGGGACTTCGCGGCGGCATCCTGTATCACGATGGCCAGTTCGACGATGCGCGCTACGCGATCTCCCTGCTGCGGACGTTTCAGGATCTGGGGGGAACGGCGGTCAATTATGTGGAGGCGACCGGGCTGCTGAAGAGCGGCGGAAAGACGGCGGGGATCGCGGCGCGCGACTGCGAAGAGGATGCGCGATTCGATGTACAGGCCAAGGCCGTCGTGAACGCCAGCGGCGTCTTCACGGAAGAGATTCTGGCCATGGACGGAGTGGCGGCAGAGTCGCTGCTGGCAGTCAGTCAAGGGACGCACTTTGTGCTGCCGCATTCGTTTTTACCGGGCAGCGCGGCGCTGATGATTCCGAAGACGGCGGACGGGCGCGTGCTGTTCGCCATACCGTGGCATGAATCGACGATTGTAGGGACGACGGATGTGGCGGTGGATCGAGCGTCCGCTGAGCCGCGCTCTCTCGCCGCGGAGAGAAGCTTCCTGTTCGAGCACATTGCGCGCTACTTTGGACGAAGACCGGGGGGCGACGAGATTCTAAGCGTGTGGTCGGGACTGCGGCCGCTGGTCCGCGACGGCGGCAGCAAGACGTCGAAGCTGTCGCGCGACCACAAGGTTCTGGTCTCGCAATCGGGGCTGGTGACGGTGACCGGCGGCAAATGGACCACGTATCGGCGCATGGGCGAAGATACGATCAATCACGCTGCCGAAGTGGGCGGGATGGCGAAGGCGACCTCGCGGACGCTCGACCTGAAGCTGCATGGATGGACCGAGGGCTCGGCGAAGATGGCTGAGTCCGATCGGGTGTACGGGGCCGACCTGCCGCTGGTTCAACGACTCTCGGAAGAGGATGCCGAGCTGGATCGACTGCTGCATCCGCGACTTCCCTACCGGATGCGCGAGGTGGTGTGGGCAGCACGGCAGGAGATGGCGCGGACGGTCGAGGATGTGCTGGCGCGACGAACACGGGCGCTGTTTCTCGATGCGCGCGCTGCGATGGAGGCGGCTCCGGCGGTGGCCGCTTTGCTGGCGAAGGAGTTGGGGAGGAGCGATGCGTGGAGGGAGCGCAACCTGCAAGAATTTCTGGATCTGGCACAGGGGTACGTCTATCAGGGCGAGTAGGTGGAGGTTCTGATTAGAATAGATTTGCTGTTGGTGTAGAGAAAGGCAACCGCAGATTCACTTCGGGAATGACAAACAAGGGGCTCGGCAGGCTCTACACCAACTGCTACTTTGCTCCACAGCTAGAGATTCATTTCATGGATGGCAGAAGTCTTTGCCCTATCCAACGAAAGGCAAATACAGGGGTCTCTCCACTGCGCTGCGCTTCGGTCGAGATGACGTGCGTTTGTGATGCTGCAGTCGAGATGACGTGCGTTGTGGGGAGCGAGATACCTGCTCCGTTGACTCACGGAACTACTTGGAATCTCCGCTCAACGCGCGGACGTGGGCAGGAAGGTACGGCCGCACCAGGTACTGGTGGCTGCGCCGCCGACGACGCCGCCCAGCAGCGGGCCGGCGATCGGCACCCACCAGTAGTTGCCGGGCGACGGGAAGGCGGAGCTTCCCCAGCCCGTCACAAAGCAGAAGAGCCTGGGGCCGAAGTCACGGGCCGGGTTGATGGCCCACGCCTCCAGATAGCCCATGGACGCGCCGATCAGAGCGACCAGCAGGCCGATCATGAGCGCGCCGGAGTTCGCTCCGGGTGCCATCTCGTTATACGACTCGGTGATGGCGAAGATGCCGAAGATGAGAAACGCGGTAAGAACGATCTGGTCGCCGAAGGCGTGCATGGGGGTGATGGCCAGCCCCGGATGCGTAAAGAAGACTCCGGCAGCACCGCCGGCGGCGCGGGTAAGGTGCGAGACCTCGTTGAAGTGGTTGATGACCGGGGAGTACAACATGTAGACCAGCGACGCTCCCAGCACGGCGCCGACAACCTGGGCGATGCAGTATGGAATCACCTTGGCCCACGCGAACTTTCTGTACATCGCCAGCGCCAGCGTGACCGCCGGATTCGCATGAGTTCCCGAGACAGAGCCGGTCGCGTAGATGGCGATGGTCACCGCCAGACCCCATGCGATGCAGACGCCCCAGTAGGCTCCCTGATAAGGGCTGGGCGAGTAGAGGGTGTACATGGCGGCCACGGAGTCGCCAAACGCAATGATGATGAAGACGGCGATCGCCTCTGAGATCAGTTCCCCTATATATTGTCGACTCATCGTTGGTGCCTTCTCCAGCATTGGGTGTACGTGCAAGGTCGTTTTTTATACAGCGCCTTCACTGAGGACAAGGGCGACGGCGCTGCGCAGGCGGGCGGCGTTGCCGTCGTAGGCGGGGCGAAGGATTGGTGACTTCGACGGGGAGTGCTTTCTCAACTCGGCCTCGACGATGGGGCCGAAGGTGTGCCAGCCGGCGGTGATGTCGCCGACGACGACAATTTCGTTGGGCGCGAGAGCGGAAGCGATCATGCGAATACCGCGGCCCAGTTGCAGCGCCATCTTTTCGAGCGCGGCGATCGCCTTTTTATCTCCGCCCTGCGCCAGCTTCAACAAGGCATCGAAGCTGACTGCGGGAGCGGACGGGGCGAGATCGCTGTAATAGCGCAGAGCAGCACGGTTGGAGGCGAGCGTCTCCCAGCAGCCGTGATTGCCGCAGGCGCAGAGCGGACCCTCGGGATCGATCTGGACATGGCCGAACTCGCCGGCCATGCCGTTGGCGCCGCGCAGAAGCTGGCCGTTGGTGAAGATGCCGGTGCCGATTCCTTCGGAGACGTTGACGACGACGAGATCGTGCATGCTGTCGCTGTCGCCGAACCAGACCTCTGAGAGCGCGCAGGCGTTGGCTACGTTGTCCATCTCCACGCGCAGGCCGGTCGCGCGGTGGATGCGGGACTTGATGCCGAGCACAGGCCAGTTGAGGTTGGGCGCGAAGATGAGCTTCTGCATGCGCAGGTCGGCGCGGCCGGGAAGGCAGATGCCGATGCCGTCGAAGGATTTATCTTTGTGCGCCGCGATGAGCTTGCGGATGCCGGAGACGATCGCCGGGAGCGCTTTTACCGCGTCGTGCGGAAGAACGATCACGTTCTGCGCGATGATCTTGCCACCGAGATCGGCGACGGCAACCGTCGTCTGCGCGGGATGGATATCAAGCGCGATGACGGCGCGCTGGTCGTTGAGCTTGATGAGCGTAGGGCGGCGGCCGCGAGGAAGGCGGCCGGTTGCGCCCTCGAGAATCCAGCGCTCGGAGATCAGTTCTTCGACGATGAGCGAAACCGTGCTGCGCTGGAGGCCGGAGAGGCGGGCGAGGTCGGCCCGGGAGACGGAAGGGCGCGAGCGGATCAGATTAAAGAGGAGATTTCGGTTGATTTGCCTCGGAGTTTTATTGGAGGCGGTCTGTTTTCCTGCGAAGATGAAACGTTGCATAAGTAGGTTTGCTTCCGCTCGGAGTCCGGCGCTTTAACCGGAGACCTGTCCCCTTCACAGTGAATCGGCAAGCCAAATTGTAATGCAGCCTTTATATCATTGGAATTCCGAATTTATCGCCGCGGCGCGATGGAATTGTAGCCCGGTGACAGCGGCGGCTGCCGATGCAGACAACATCGGTTGGGGGAGAGGTGCTTCCTCTCCCCCTGACTAATTCCTGACAGCTTCCCGCGCGATGCGCGCACTCTTACAGAGCGCCAGCCCCTTGCAGCGCCTTCTTCATGCCCGCCCAACTGATGCGGGTCGACTCTTCATGTGTCGGCGCGCCGTGCCAATGCGTCTCAAGGCTCACAGCTCCGTGGTAGCCGATGTTCTTGAGGGCGCGGAACTGCGCGGTCCAGTCGATGTAGCCCTTGTCGACCGGCGACCAGACGATCTTTCCGTCAGGTCCCTTGATGGCGTTCTTGACGTGGCAGTGATAGATGCGCTGCTTGGGCAGCAGATTCCATCCCGTGGGGAAGGCATCGAGTTCGCCGCGCATGACGGCGTTGCCGGGATCCCAGTTCAAGCCGAAATGAGGGGTGGTCACCGCGGAGAGAACTCGCGCCGCTTCAGGAGCGGTCGCGGTGTTGCAGGCGAACTCATTCTCGATGACGAGACGAAGGCCATTCTTGCCGCAGGTCGCCGCTGCCTCTTTCAGCTTGTCGTCGATGGCGGCGCGGTAGGGCTTCGGGTCGTCCAGACGCCAGAAGTCGAAGCAGCGAATCTTATCGGTCTTGAATCGCTTGGAAAGCTCCACGTACTTTGCGAGGAGATCGTTCTGCTGCTTGAAGGTCTCGTCGGCGCCGAAGTCGTGCCTGGAACCGTGGGAGGACTTGGGAGCGCCGGGCCAATCGACCTTGAAGAGCGGGCTGGCCATGTCGGTGACGCGGAGGCTGTATTTGGCGAGAATCTTCTGCGCATCGGCGAGCTGGGCGTCGGTCAGATCGTGCATGCCCTTGCCCCACATGGAGCGAAGCTCGACCCAGTGCAGGCCGAACTCCTTGGCGATGACCGAGCAGGCATGGTCGAAGTCCGGCGAGATCTCGTCGCTGATGACGCCAACTCTGAACGGCGATTTTGCCGCCATGGCGAAGAGCGGCTTCGCCGCACAGGCCGCGGCAACGCTGCCTGCTCCGGCCAGAAAATTACGTCGCGAAAAAACTTCCATTTTCTTGTTCCTCTTTATGTTCTGACTCGATTCGAATCCATTTCGTTTGCGAGGCTCGAAAGTGGCGACCACTCCAGGCCGGAATGGTCGCCACGATCACTCTACCAAGAAGCAGGCGCTAGAACGTGATCTTGCCGGCCAACTCCATCACGCGGTTTCCGTTTGCTCCACCATTCGCGCCGTCAATGTGGCCGAAGTTCGAGTTCGTGATGCTGCTGCTCGGATTGCCGAACTGAGGCGTGTTGGTAATGCTGAACGCTTCCGCGCGGAATTCCAGGTTGACGCGCTCGGTCAAGGGGAACTGCTTCCGGGCCGAAGCATCGAGATTGAAGAATCCAGGCCCGATGAAAGAGAGCAGGCCCGTATTTCCAAGCGCGGCGGTCGTCGGCTGGCTGAAGACCGAGGTATCGAACCATGCCTTCGAATCGCCGATTCCCTTCAGCTTGTGAAACTTCCCATCGATGTTTGCAACCTGCGTATTGCTCGGAGCATTCAAGCTGGCACCGCTGGCGGTTACCGAGAAAGGCGTTCCAGTCTCAAGCGAGAGAACACCGCTGACCTGCCATCCTCCAGCGACCCACTTCCCTACACCGGTATTCAGCCACTTCTTCCCCTTGCCGAACGGAAGCTGGTAGATGAAGCTCTGCACGAAGGTGTGCGTGCGATCGTTGCTGAGGCGAGAGTAGTTGCGGGAGAAGTCGAGGTATATGCTGGTGCCGCCGACGCCCGAGCCGCTCGATGTCGAATAGCCCATTCCCTTCTGGTAGGTGTAGGCACTCGTGGCGGAGAGCCCATTGGTGAAGCGATGGTCCAGCTTTACCTGAAGCGAGTGGTAGCTTGAGCCCGCCTGTTTAAAGACCGTGCTCGATGCGGTTCTGCCGAAGGCAGTGTATTCCGGCTGCCCCTTTGCCCCGGCACCGGCTACGAAACCTGCGTTGAGATTGTAGTTTTGCGCCAGTCCTACGCCTACATTGCCGACATAGGCGACATCGAGTACGAAGCCGGCGGGCAATGCGCGCTGCACCGCGGCGTTCCAGGACTGCACATAGGGCGCCTTCCAGTTCAGGTTGATGACGTTGTACGCCTGCGGCGGCGCATCATGGATGATGCCATCCGGCGGGATGGGCGCAAGCAGGGGAGCAGGAAATCCTGCGGCCATGGATGCGGGCGTGCCATCCGGCTCCTGCGCCTGTGTATAGCTGCTCAAAGAATCGAACGAGTTATTTTGCTTGAGCGGATAGTTGGTGGCATAGGTGTTGAGGTTGTCGGGATAGGATTCGTAGCTCATCCCGTAGCCGGCGCGGACGACGGTCTTATCATCCAACCGGTAAGCGACGCCAAGACGAGGCGCAAAGTAGGTGAAGCGAGTCTTCATGCCGAGGTCCATCGGGTTTTTTCCAAGGCCCGCGATGATGAGCGTATTCGTGATGGGATCGTAGTTCGAGTAATCGCCCGCCCGGCGCGGTGTCGGCGGAACGTAAAGCTCCCATCGCAGTCCGTAGGTCAGCGTAAGTTTGGAGTTGGCCTGCCATGTATCCTGCGCGTAAGCGAAGACCTGCGACTCTCTCCACGAGGCATCCTGAACTCCGACGTCGCGGCCTACCTGGTTGGGAATGTCGAGGAGGAAGCTGGCGAAGTCGTTTGCCTGGCCGGTCTTGGGACCGCCCTTCAAGCCAGTCTGACCATCCCTGTATCGAAAAATGCCTCTTTGTCCGAAGACCTGCCCCTGCTGCAGATCGTCGCGGACTCGCCGCACCTCCGCTCCAAACTTGAGGCTGTGGTTGCCCTGAATTTTGGTCCAGTTGTTGACGAGATCGATGTTGGTCTCGCCCCGCACCCAGGGATAGGAAGCGCCGGTGCCAACGATAGGACTGGAGAAGCCTGCGATGTCGATGCCGGTAAGACCGCTCGTGGAAGGATCGACGTTCACGCCCGGAATCCCGATCGCCGCCGAAGCGTCCGACCCATAGTCATGCTGCTTGGCGATATTTTTGTAGTGATTCAAACCCAAGCGAACTTCGGTGAGCAACACCGGCGAGAAGACATGGGTATAGTTCGCGGCCGTGTTGTAAGCGGTCTGGGTGCCGTGCGCGCCATCGTGCGACGGTCCGCCAGCCAGGCCGAACAGAGCTTGCTGGTCCTGATCGACCTTCTGCCAGCTATACCGGACCGAGAGATGATCCTCTCCGCGAAGGTTCTGATCGGCCTTTACATCGAACGAATTCGTCTTCCGGATAAAGTGAGTCACACCCGTATAGTTGCTCGACAGACCTCCGCCGGGGACATTGGGCAGCGGGACCAGAGCCATGATCTTTTGTGCGATGGGGCTGATCCTCGCGGGGTCCATGACGTTCGCCCGCCCCATGTAGTTGAACTGGGTACGGCCGGTTCCATCAGAATTTCCGGTTGCCGGATCGTAGATATTGTTCGGAGCGGCGCTGAAGTCACCGTTACGGAAGGCTTCGGTAGGCACGGTGATCGTATTGAACTGCCCCTGATGATCGCTGACATGCAGGTAGTCGCCGAAGATAAACAGCTTGTCGCGAATGATCGGACCGCCGAGATTTCCGCCGTAGTAGTTATAAACGGTCACCGGATTCGGCCCGGTCTGGAAGTAGTCCTTGGCCTGTAGCGCGCTGATGCGATTGAATTCATACGCCGCGCCGTGAAAGTCGTTGGTGCCTGACTTGAGGATGATGTCCGTCACGGCTCCGCCGACCCGTCCAAACTCTGCCTGGTAGTTCCCGGTTGAGACGCTGACACTCTGAATCGCTTCGCTGGGCGGAATGAGAACCTGCAGGAGTCCCGACCGTTCGTTGTCGTCTACGCCTTCGATCTCTGTGTTATTCGCAAGACGCGACTGGCCGTTGACCTCAGTAGAAAGTGAAGCGGCAGCATTGAAAAAAGTCGAATGCTGGAAATGCGGCTTGGTCGCGCCCGGAACCAGGGCAAGCAATCCCTGAAAGTTGCGATTCGTTCCGAGAGGAAGGTCCTCCGCCTGCTGCGAGGAGATATCGATTCCGACGTCCGCGCGGTCGGTCTTCAGAACATCCGGCGCCGAGGTGACGGTGACGCTCTCCGTCGCAGAGCCGAGCAGAAGCGTCACGTCCATGCGCACCGTGGTGTTAACAACGACCGCCACATTCTCAACCTTGGCCGGTCTGAATCCAGTCTGCACCGCCGTGATCTCATACGTCCCCGGCTGAATCGCTTCAAAGTCATAGTTGCCGCTGTTGTTGGTCTGCATTGTCTTGCTGGCCCCGCTTCGGGTCTCCTTGATCGTTACCGTCGCACCGGGGACCGCGGCTTTGGTCTGATCCGTAACCGTTCCCAGCAGGTTTGCATTCACCGCCTGTCCAAGGGTAAAGGTCGAAGCGCTTACGAGCAGAAGAGCGGCGATACCGCCGAGAAATTTTTTAAAGGTCACGAGAGTCTCCTAGAAGGTCCAGCAATGTAATCGAATACAAAACGGAGAGATGATTGTTTGAACAGCGAACGAAACTTTATCAGGTCCATTCCGTTAATAGCAACAAAAAAAGTTGAAACGTTATAGCTATTGCAACTCCATCGGATCGCACTGGACGAGCCCACGGGAGCGGAGGTACGATTCGCAACATGAATCCTTCCATGACACGTCGCAACCTTCTCCGCGGAGGCGCGATGTTGAGCGCCTCGGCCTTTCTGTCCACCCCTGGCATCGCCGTTGCAGCCGACAAGAAACCGTCCGGGGCATCGCCGATCCGGCTGGGCATCGCCAGTTACACCTTCAGAAAATTCGATGACGCACACCTGATTCAGTTCATGAAGGAACTAAAGACTCCGTATCTGAATCTGAAAGACTTTCATCTCCCCATGACTCCGCTCGATCAGGTGAGCGTGCTCGCCGCCAAGTACAGAGCCGCCGGTCTGAAGCTGACAGCAGCAGGCACCATCACCTTTCGTGACGACAACGACGACGACATCCGCTCGAAGTTCGAGTACGTCAAGGCTGCCGGAATCCCTATGATCGTTGGCGCTCCGACTCACCAGGTGCTGCCGCGGCTGGAGAAGTTCGTCAAGCAGTACAACATCAAGGTGGCCATCCACAATCACGGTCCCGAGGATAAGAACTTCCCCTCGCCGCTCGACGTGCTGGCCGCGGTGAAGAACATGGACCCGCGCATCGGCTGCTGCATCGACGTGGGCCACACCATGCGCACTGGAACCGATCCCGTCGAAGCGATCCGCAAGGTCGGCAAGCGGGTGCTGGACATCCACATGAAAGACCTCTCCCAGGCCCTGGTGAAGGAGAGCCAGGTTGCCGTCGGCGACGGGCTCATGCCGGTACGCGGAATCTTCGAGGCGCTGATCGCGCTGAAATATCCCGGAGACGTCGATCTTGAATACGAGATCTTCGCCGACGATCCGATGCCGGGCGTCATCAAGAGCTTCGCCTATATGCGCGGCGTCCTTGCCGGCATGGGTTACAAGGGTTAAGCCGTTTCGCCGGCGGCACCAAAGCAGATGCTCCCGCCTTATCCGACGTGTCGCGCATGAGCCGCGACGGACGAATAAGGCGGGAGCAGCAACAAATTCCCACTTTCCAACAAGACATTTTTACTGCGATACCCGCAGAAGCAGGACGCCGTGTCCGGGAACCGTCACCTTGTAGGGTGAGCTGATGGTTCCGAGATCCTTGTGAAGCCACAGATCCTTTGCCTTCACCGCGCGGCTGAAGCCGAGCTTGCTGAAGTCGACCTCGGTGCTGAGCGGAGATGGGTGACGGTTGAAGACGGCAACCGCCTTCGAGCCATCGGCCAGCGAGCGCGTCCATATCTCGATCGGTCCCTCGGCGCTGGCGCGGTCGCCCTGCTTGCCTGCCGCATCCTGATCGATGGCGATGACATCGCGATTTGTCAAAATCGAAATCGTCTCGGGAGTCATCGTGCTCAAGTCGTTACCCGCCAGCAGAGGCGCGGCGAGGATGGCCCACAGGCTCATGTGCGTGCGGTATTCCTCGGCGGTCATGCCTCCGTTACCGACCTCGAGCATGTCGGGATCGTTCCAGTGGCCGGGGCCGGCAAAGCGCGAGAGACCGGCCTGGCTGAAGCCGATCTGTTCCATGCGCGCGTAGTGGTCCGAGATATCTCCCGTGGTGCGCCATGAATTGCCGCCGACAGTTGTGCCCCATCGCCACACCGCATCGTTGCCGTATTGGCAGAGGCTGTACACGATGGGGCGGCCCGTGCTGCGCAGCGCATCGCGCATCTTGATGTAGGAGTCGACCATGATCTTGTTGGCGGCCTCGGGTGTCGGCGCGTCCTTCATTACCGTGCGCAGGCCGCACAGATCGTACTTGAGATAGTCGATGCCCCAGGCGGCGTAGGTGCGGGCATCCTGCAGTTCATGGCCGTAGCTGCCCTCGTACTTGGCGCAGGTCAGGGGACCGGGTGAAGAGTAGATGCCCAGCTTGAGTCCCTTGCTGTGAACAAAGTCGGCGAGCGCCTTCATGTCGGGAAATTTACTGTTGGGCTGGATGTTTCCCTGCGCGTCGCGCTTGCCCTGCCAGGTGTCGTCGATGTTGATGTAGGTATAGCCCGCGGCCTTCATGCCGCTCGAAACCATGGCCTCGGCCTGGGCGCGAATAGTGGCGTCGTCGACCTTGCCGTGAAAGTGGTTCCAACTGTTCCAGCCCATCGGAGGCCGAGCTGCGAGGCCATTCTGCTGCGCCGGCGCGATGCCGGGAGCGGCGAGGACAAGAGCGGCCAATGCAATACAGGCAAAACGCATTTGAGAGAGCGGCATGTGTGGAACTCCTAAGAGAGACATCCGGTAAAAATTCGGCGGCGAGCGCCGTGAGCTTTATACATGAACGGCAGGGTAGATGCGAGCCGTCCCGGAAAAGGGTAAACAAGTAACGGCTACTGCATCGGAATCTCGATGACCGTTACGCTGGCGTTCGGGAACTTGTGGGTGAAGGCTCCGTGGACCGGGTCTGTCCGGGTTACGGGCTTCACCCGGTTCGGATCCTCTTCATCGTTCTCGGCCAGAATGCTGTCCGCGGCGAGCGTCGTCACCTTGGCACTCGTCCCCTTCACGCCGAGGTTAGCAAGATCGAAGCTGGCGGTCAGCGATCGCGTCAGATGGCGATTCACGCAGAACAGAACCAGCGATTTGCCTCCTTCGGACTCGGCTGCCGTCACGTCGAGATAGGGAACATCGGTGATCTCGGGCAGGCGATTGACTCCATGCGTGACGGTGTATTCGGGCGAGTTCGACTTCACGTTGAGCAAGGTTCGCGGCTGCGCGTTTGCGTACTCGCGAAGCACCCAGTAGGCGGGCGCGCCGTAGACCTGACCGCGCTTCTTCCAGATGCCGCCGAACTCCATAATGCCGGTCATGTCGGAGATGGGAACGATGCCGGAGTCACGCACGATCATGTTGAGGAAGCCGCCCGCAAACAGGGCGCCGCCCATGTTGGTGAAGTTCAGCCCCGTACGCGAACGGGAGATCATCAACCACTCGGTGAATGCCGTCTTGACATGGTCGCGGTGTGGGCTCTGCTGAATCTGGTCGTGGATGGCATGCATCTGCTTGCCTAATCCGATGGGGAGCGCGAGGCTCGCCATGGTGCGAAACTCCGCCGTGGAGTTGTGCATCTGCACGGCGTCGTTCACGACGAAGTGAGTCGAGAGGTAGTCGAACGTTCCCGGAGGGTTCGTCAACTGCGCGGCGTTCCAGTCGTGGAAGTGGTCTTCGTCGGCGCCGGTGGCGATCAGACGCGCGTGAGGATCGACCTTGCGTACTGCTTCGCTGACCTCACGCGTAACTGCTGCGACGCGGCCCAAGGTGGGATAGCCGACCTGGAAGTCGCCCCAGAGTTCGTTACCCAACTCCCACAGCAGGCCGCCCTTGTGATCGGCCCAGTGCTGGTTGACATACTGCACCCACGCGGCCGCCTGCGCGGGTGTATCGGTGCCGAGGTTCAGCGCGATCTGCGGCTCGGCGTGAATGAGCTTGCAGAACTCCAGAAACTCGTCCGTGCCGAAGGTGTTGTACTCGGGAATTCCCCACGAGACATTCAGCCTGCCGATTCTCTTGTCGCGCGGACCGATGCCGTCTCTCCAGTCATACGCCGAGGTAAAGTTGCCGCCGAACCGGATCAGCGGCGAGTGCAGATCGCGCGCCATGGCGATCTCGTCCGGGTCCATGCCATCGATGTTGTCGGCCGGCATCAGCGATGCCTGGTCCACCTCCACGCGGGCATCGTCCTTGAGCGCGATGACGAAATCCACCGGCTCCAGCGGAGCCACTTGGCCCTGCGTGAGCGCAAGCCGGAAGGTGTACTTCGTCCACTTCGTTGCAGACGCATCAAGATTCTGCGTCGCCAGCACGCGGCCTTCGTGATTGCGCGCGCGGAGAGAGACGGTGACCTGGGCCGGTCCGCGCACATGCTTCAGCCAGACGCTGCCGGTATAGGTGAGCTCGCGATGAACGGGCAGATAGACCCGCTGCCGGACGCCGACCTCTTTGTCAGGCAGTGACATGATCAGCAGCGAGCGGCTCGAGTTCGCCGCGTCTCCCCACACCGGCAGATAGCGATTTCCCTGTGCCTGGTCGAGCGGCTCCCACGGCAAGGGGATGCCGAGCTGCGATGCCCTCTCCAACTCGGGACGGGCGCGCAGCATGTTGGCGACGTTGCCGGCGCTCCACAGACCGCCCTCGAAGCTGGGATTCTCAAGCACGTCGGCCCACAGGCCGCCGTAGGTCGACTTGCCGATGGGTTCGAGAAAGCTGCCGAAGACGCTGGTTGGAATCGTCTGCGGAGTGGCAGGGCGAGTGATCTGCACTTCGATCGGCGCGTCGGAGATCGTGCCGCTTTCCGTAATCTGGGCCGGGAGAGGAAGGCTTGCCGCGAGAACGAATAGCCCTAGAGACAGAAGCTGCGCGGCGGATTTGGCACGGGAAGATGAAAGATTCACGGAAGTAGTCTCCTTGCGGAAAGTCCAATTGTAAACGCTTGCATAAAGGTTTTACCTATAAATCAGCCCGAAATTTCCGCGCGTTTCGCATGCTGGACGGAGTCGATGATCTAATTCATTGCATCGGCGCCGGCGCCATGTGCCTCGGTTGCAGGCTGACCGCAATTTTCATCTCAGCCTCCGCCTGATCCTTCTTGCCCATCCGCCCCAGCGTGAGTCCGTAGTAATAATGCGCAGGCTGATACTTCGGCGCGCTTGCCACGGCCCGGGCCAGATAGTCCTCGGCTTTGGCGTAGTCCTTTGCCCGATACGAGAGGATCCCCATTCCCGTCAGTGCACCTCCGTGCTTCGGGTCGCGCTCCAGGGCTTTGCGGAAGAGCGGCTCGGCCTCTGCATCGTGCTGCCCGTCCAGCGCAATCTGGCCAAGTTCGTAGTACGACTCCGTCTGCATCGGCTGAAGCGCGATCGAACGCTCGAACTCCTCCTTTGCATCGGCGGTACGCAACTGCCTTTCGAGCAGGCGGCCCAGACCGTAGTGCGCCGAGGCGTCGCCGGGACGCGCCGCAAGATAGGCGCGGTAGTGGCGCTCGGCGGCGGCAGGCTGCTCCTGATCGGCCTCGACCCGCGCCAGCGCGTAGATGGCGGTGAGGTCGCCGGGCTTCAGAGCAAGCGCGGCATTCAACGCTTCGGCAGCAGGTTCGAGCAGATGCATTCCGTGCGCCTGAATGCCCAGATCGGTGAGCAGCGTGGGATCGTCGGGAAGGCTCTTGCGAGCGTGTTGCAGGCATTCAAGCGCCGCCTGCTGATTGCCGGCAGAGCGAGCCTGGAGCGCCAGCGCCGTAGCCGCTTGAAGCTCTCCTTTGCGAGCATCCGGGTCGCGCAGATTGGTGGCAAGCACCGTCTCAAAGCAGTCCATCGCCTCCGGATAGCGATGCTGCGCAAGCAGAATTGCTCCCAGCGCGTTATTGGCCACAGGAGAATTGGGACTTACAGCGAGCGCATGTTTCAACAGCCGCTCGGCCTCAGCCGCATCCCCCTGACCGGCACGAATGCGGGCGAACTCGGTCAGCTCCTCGACATCATCGGGATGAGCGGCGAGGTAAGTCCGGAGCTGCGCTGCCGTCTGCGGAGCCGGAGTCTGTCCGGCAGAGACGGCAGGCACCGCGGCAAACGCAAGCGCGAGCACAAGAGCGCGTCCGAAGCTGGTGAGAGGCTGGCTCATAAAAAGAGGAGGGCAGGAGACCTTGCCGTCTCC
Organism: Acidobacteriales bacterium 59-55; assembly: GCA_001897435.1. Classification (GTDB taxonomy): domain Bacteria; phylum Acidobacteriota; class Terriglobia; order Terriglobales; family Acidobacteriaceae; genus Edaphobacter. The sequence goes on from MKSV01000006.1 coordinate 35,977, forward strand.
CGCCCTCTGAGGATAACTCCGCAATAGCCCGGCGCTCATCTGTGCGCCGCGCCGGTTAGAACTGAATTCGCCCGGTCAACTGTATGTTCCTTGGTCCGTTGATCGTATTCGTCGGAACACCGAAGAAGCGGTCGTAGGGATTCATGTTTGGAGTCATGAAGACGTGGCGGTTGAAGGCGTTCAGCAACTCAACTTTGAAGGTGAACGTCACGTTTTCCGTGATGGGCGTCTTCTTGATGATGCTGAAATCCTCGTTGAAATATTTGAAGTTGCGAATCTCGCCGGTAACGCGCGGGATATTTCCAAAGAGGAAGCCGCCGTTATCGCAGGTTTCGCAAGACTGATTTTCCGGGGTGATATGAACGGCACGATGAATGCGGTTGCTCGGTGTGTTTTGGTCGGTAAGGGCAGGCGCATTTTGCAGCGCGGCATACCCGGGGTTGTCCGAGTCTCCGTTGGGGTTCAACGGGATGGCCAAACCATTGAAGATCGAATCGACGTTCGGATCAGGCCCGGGAAGGCTATTGCCGTTCTTCAACTCGCGGAAGGGATCGATCTTGCCATTTTTGAAAGCATTGCTGGCAAGGGACGTGCCCGGAATGCGTGTGAAGCTGATGCAGTTGTCCCAGCCGGGAATGCCGCTGGCGCAACCGAAACTGAACGGCTGGCCCGACTGATAGCGCTGCACGCCGCCTATCTCGAAGCCGCTGATGAGAGCACGCGCCAGAGGATTGCTGAAGTTGAGGAACCTCTTGTTCTTGCCGAAGGGAAGTTCATAAAGATAGCTGATGACAAAGGTGTGCGGGATGTCCTGATTAGAGAGCGACTTCTGACTCTTGGAATCGAAGGGATCCTGCTCCTGTTGAACACCGTTGGTCACGTTGATGATGGAATCGGCGTTGGTGATGGTCTTCGACCAGGTGTAGGAGGCCTGCATGTTCAGGCCCTGTGAGAAGCGCCGCTCCACGCTGGCGATCAGCGCTTCGTAGGAAGAGTGGCCGACATTCTGCAGGCAGCAGTCGGTCGCGATGTAGCCGTACTGCGGGAATGGGCGAAGCGCCTGCTGCACTCGGCCATTGAAGGGACCGTGGCCATTCTGTCCACTGTAGGGCAAGCTGATTCCATTGGCCGCCAAATCGTAGCTCTGGAGAGCATCGCCACGCGCGAAGTTGGACTTCGGCATGTTATTGATGTTCTCTTCCTGCGACTTCAGGTGGGCGCCCGAATTGCCGATATAGCCGATGGTCAGGATCAGATCCTTGGCCAGTTCCTGCTGAACTTGCAGGTTCCATTGATTCAGCATTCCCGGTCGGCCATAGGACGCCTTGACGAAGTTTCCGAAGTGAACGGGCGAGTCCGCATTTCCATTGTCAAACTGGCCGGGGTCCAGGTTGATGCCAACCGTATACGCCGGCATTCCTCCATCGATGACAAACGCCGGATCGAAGCCGTTGGAGCCGAACGCGGGATTGGCGGTATAACCCGTGCGGGTGTCGCCGCCGAAGTCGCTGTACTGTAGCGGCGCATACAGGATGGCGAAGCCGCCGCGAAAGACGGTCTTGCCCGCGCTGTTGCCCGGAGTGTACGCGAAGCCGATGCGTGGAGCGATGTCCTTGACCCAGGTATCGGCCCAGCGCTTGTTGCAGTTGTCGCAGTTGGAGGCGAAGACCAGCGCTCCCGGCGTGCCGGTGTAGGGGTCGATAGCCGTCGTGCTGAAGTTGGAGGTATCGTTATACTTCTCTTTCCGCGGCCGGTCGACGCTGTACCGGATGCCCAGGTTCAGCACCAGATTGTTGGTCGCCTTCAAGTCGTCCTGAAAGAACCCGGCGTAGTAGTCCTGAATCCACTGTGCCTGGTGGAAGGGAACGCTTACGTTGGCAAAATCTCCCTGCCCGAGCAGCAGACTGGCGAATCCATTCCCGGTACCTCGCTGAAAGTCGCCGATCTGGGTCGCCTTGGTTTGGGCATTCTGGAAGCTGAAGTTTCCATTGACGAGGCCATTGGCAATCGCCGAGTACTGCTGATAACGATAGTCGATGCCGAACTTGAAGCTGTTGCGGCCCTTCTGCCAGCTGATCGAATCGTTAAGACGAATGCCGTTGTCGATGTTGTCGTCGTTCTGGTTGCGGCTGAGGTCGCTGTAACCCTGGACGACAAAGTGCGGCATGCCGGTGGTGATATTACCGATACCAAGCTGCTCCGCGTAGTTAACGTTGCCCGCGGACTGGAACGAGCCGTTGATGGAGTTCGTGCGATTGGTGCCGATATTCAGGTGGTTCAGAATGTTTGGCGTGATGATGAAATCCCAGCCGCCGCGTCCGAAGTGCGTGATAAAGTCCTGCGTCTGCGTGATGTAGTCCTGCGGTCCGAGGAACGCGCGGTTGGTCGGATTCAACCGGAAGTTCTCGCGTGTGTTGTAGGAGCCGTAGATCTTGTTCCTGTCGTTGATTGCCTCATCGATACGCACCGTATAGGTCGTGTTGGTGATCGGCGAAGAGGTGGTCAGGGTGTAGTTATTGTTCAGCGCGCCATTGGTCGGTTCCGGATACAGCTTGGCAATATTCTGTCCGACTGTGCTGAAGCGGGCCTGCGGGATCACGTTGAAGTCCGCCGGGAAGGGTGAGGTCGCCGTGGCAGGCGCGGTTCCGAACGGGAGACGGCAGCGAACTCCACCCACAGTCTGCGTCGTCGAGGGGTCAAAGATCTCGCCATTGAAGATGGGCTTGCCGTCGCAGGGATTGATCTGGCCGGTTGCTCCGTTGACCAGTTGGTCCTGGAAATTTCCGGTGCGCTCCGCCATGGTCGGGACCGTGCTGGTCTGCGGACCGCCGAGTGTCTGACGATACTGCTCCCACGCGAAGAAGAAGAAGGTTCTGTCCCTGCCGTTGTAGAGGTGAGGAATCACTACCGGGCCGCCAAAGCTGCCGCCGTAGTCGTTCTTCTTGTCCGGGGCGCGATTGAAGTCCTTTTCGTGCGGATCGCCGATGGATTGGTAGTAGGCCTTCTGGCCGTTGTTGAACCAGCTATTGGCGTTCAGCGCCTCGTTTTTGAAGATGTTGAAGACCGTGCCGTGGAAGGAGTTGGTGCCGCTCTTGGTGGCGAAGTTTTCGATACCGCCCGTGGTGCGGCCAAACTCAGCCGACGGAGTTGAGGTGGTGACCTTGAACTCGGAGATCGCTTCAACCGAAGGAGCGGTTTCGTCGAAAGACGAGCCGTTCTCCGTGCGGATGACCGAGGCGCCGTCCAGCAGAATCTCGTTGCCGAAGTTCTGGCCGCCGCCCAGCTTGTTGATGAAGATGCCGTTGCTGTTATTCGCCGAGCCCGGACCGGTAGTGCCGGGAACGAGGAAGATAAACGACTCGACCGCGCGCATCGCGCCGACGCCGCCGAGTGCGAGCGGAAGATCGACGATCTGCCGTGTGGTCACGGTTCCGCCCACTTCGGAGGATTGCGTCTCGATGGTGGGCGCGTTGGACTGGACGGTCACGGTCTCGCTCGCGCCGCCGACGTCCAGGGTGATATCGAAGGCGGTGACAGTTCCGATGCGGACCTCAACACCGGTATTGACCGTCTGCTTGAAGCCGGATGCAGTGGTGGTGATGGTGTAGCGCCCCAGTTGAATGGAGGGAAAGCGGTAGCTGCCGGCGCTGGTGGAGACAGTTTCGTAGGTGGAACCGGTCGCTTCGCTCTTGGCAACGATCTTCGCGTTGGGAACCTGCGCGCCGGTGGTGTCGAGAACGTTGCCGGAGATCGATCCCTGATTCGTCTGCGCGGCAGCCAGGCCGGCGAAGAGGAAGAGAAGCGCCACCACTGCGGCGCAGCCAAGACTGAAACGTTTCACTAAACTGGATGGGTTCACAAGACCTCCGAAAATTGCTGCTGTTCTTTTGCGTAATCGCATCTACCGAGTCATGCCGTACCGCACCGTACTCAAGCTCGATGGAAATCTCTGTACCGGTGTCGATCTCTCTACTAGAGTCCGTCGACTGTAAACGGTTACAGAATTTTGTTCCGAAACAAGTGTGAACCTGGTCTTACAGATATGTCAATCTTTAGTTTGAAATTTTACTCAACCCGTGAACCTTGCCGGTAACGACTCGCGATGCTGTTCCCCGCCGACTACTTCGTCTCCGGGGTCGAGTGGGTGCCGTACAGCTTCGCGCTCAGATCCAGCTCTGACCGGGACTTTTCTTCAGATCCCAGGCGATGGTAGAGACGGCCTAGCTGATAGTGCAATCGCGGATTTTTGGGATCGAGGGCCACGGCCTGCTCCAGTTGCTCTCGCGCCTCCGGCAGGCGGTCGTCCTGCTGATAGGCCCGCGCCAGTTGCTCGCGGCACTTCGCGTCTTTGGGAGCGATTTTAATGGCCGACTCCAGCACGGCGACCGCCTCGGCGGTGCGGTTCTGCGAGATCAGCAGTGTGCCGTAATTCAGCAGCGGCTGCTCGCTCGGGTGCGCCGAGCTCCGTTGCGAAGTCACCGCCTCCTGATACACGCGGAGTGCATCGGGAATCCGGTTCTGCGCCTCGTAGGAGAGCCCCAGATTGTTCAGCGCCTTGACGTCGCCCGGCACAAGCGCCAGAACCCGGTCGAAGGCCTTCTCCGCCGCGACAAAGTTACCTTGATTCATCTGCGAGCGCCCCAGGTCATACCAGACATCCGCGTTCTGCGGGTCTTCCTGGACAGCGCGTTCGAGCCAACGGATGGCATCGAGATAGTCATTGAGCAGAACATAGTCCAGCGCAACGATCCTCAGATCGTTCGCCGTCGGTCGCCGAATCGCCGCTGCCCTGGTAAAGACTTCGAGGGACTCCTTCGGCTTGTTCGCGCGTTGAAGCACGTAGCCCAGCAGATAGAGCGCGGGCGCCGAGCGCAGATCCTGCTCCAGATAGGATTTAACCGCATGTTCCGCTCCGGCGAGATCGCCGGCATTGGCGAGGCTCCTGCCCTCCATCAGAAGCGCATCCGCGGCCTGAGCCTCGGTCGCCTGCTCCTTCGCCGTGGAGGAAGCGGCAAAGAGCTTCGCCGCCTCTGCATAACGCTTCTCGGCATACGCCTGCTGTCCTTGCGCATAGAGCGAAGGCTGCTGCGCCGCTGCTATTCCGGCGATCCATACGGTCAGCAGAACAACGCCGAGCCATGCCGCACGTCTCGCATTGGCATTCGGCGTCTTCATCGCGCGGGTTTGCTCCCCGCAGCCGGAGGCGGAGTCTTGTCGGGCTCCTCGATCTTCATCACCCGGTCGCCCTGCACGTTATCGAGCGTTTGCACGATGCCGCTCGGCCAGCGAATTTCGATCGTCTTCGCCACCGCATCCGCGCCCAGGCCGAAGTGCGCCCGCTTGTCGCTTGCCGAAAGATAGCTCGACGCCGTGGTGACGGTCACGTATTGCGGCCCCTTCGTTGTCGTCAGTTTGATTTCGGCTCCGATGCCATCGCGATTGCTGCGATGCCCCACCAGCTCGATGGTCAGCCAATGATTCCGGGTCGCGGTCTCGTTATGGAGAATATGCGCCGGTCCGCCGTTGGTCGTGACTACAGCGTCGAGCCGGCCATCGTTATCGAGATCGCCGATGGCCATGCCCCGTCCCACCCACGGCTCCGCGAAGACCTTGCCCGACTCCTTGGAGACATCGACAAACCCCTTGCCGGTGTTTCGCACCAGCAGCATCGGCTCCTTGTAGTGAAGCTGCGGATAATTCTGCTCGATCGTGTCGAGATCGTGTCCCTGCGCGACCAGCAGGTCCTTCCAGCCGTCGTTGTCATAGTCGAGAAAGCGTATGCCCCAGCCGGAGTGCAGCAGCGTAATCGCGGCCAGGCCGGAGACATAGCTCTCGTAGTTAAAGCTGCCGTCGCCGTTATTGCGATAGAGCGCATACTTCTGGTTGGCCAGATCGGTGATGACGAGGTCCGGCAGGCCATCGTTGTTATAGTCTTCGAAGTCGATTCCCATTCCCGCAAAGGTGCGGCCGTCGCCATCGACTGCCATCTCCGCCATCAGCCCCATCTCCTCGAACGTGCCGTCGCCCTTGTTGAGATAGAGAAACTCAAGCATCGAATCGTTTGCCACCGCCACATCGATCTTGCCGTCGCGGTTGAAGTCCGCGATGGCGAGGCCAAGTCCCTTGCCCGGAACGCCCATGCCAATCTTGTTGGCGACCTCGGTGAAGTGCCCGTTGCCGTCGTTGTGATAGACCAGCGCCGAGACTGCGGGAAAGGTATCGGGATGGCAGTAGGCGCGATAGCCCTCGCGATGCTCGCCGCACCAGATGTCGTTGAAGTCCCACTTCATGTAGCGCAGCACGATCAGGTCGAGCAGACCGTCGTTGTCGAGGTCGACCCACGCCGCGCTCGTCGACCACCCGCTGCCGCCGGTGCCCGACTTCTCCGTCACATCGGTAAAGGTCCCGTTGCCGTTGTTGTGATAGAGCCGGTTGCCGCCGTATGCGGTGACGTACAGATCCTCGTAGCCGTCATTGTCGTAGTCCCCCACGGCGACGCCCATGCCGTAGCCGACTCCCTGCAATCCGGCATGCACGGTCACGTCCTCGAAGGTGCCGTCCATTTTCTGGTGGTAGAGCCGGTTCCAGTCCTTCTCGCTCTTCTTCTCGGGGATCGTGCCCAGGGCGGTCGGGTCGGCCAGCGGCGCGCCATTCACAAAGAAGATGTCGAGCCGGCCGTCGTTGTCGTAGTCGAAGAGCGCGACCCCGGACCCCATCGTCTCGATCAGATATTTCTTCGAGGTGTGCGAGGCGACTCCGGTGAAGTCCACTCCGCTCGCCGCTGTTGTATCCACAAAATTTCCCGGCACGATTCCGGCAGACGTGGCGGGCGAGGGAGCAGGATTGGCGGTCGTCTGTCCGGGCAAACCGGCCGGAAGCATGAGGGCACAGACGACCAATGCCCCGGCGCGCGGGAGACTTCCGGCGCGCCATAATTTTCCGCTGCTTAATCTCGCCGCGCCATCCCGCTTCCGTTCAACCCGCATCCTCACGCTGCTTCCCCAGCCGCCATGCCTTGCTCTGCCATCGTCGGATTCTCACCGGCTGCGCTTCTGACGACAACGATACAAGTTTTCATTGCATGAGACTACAGACGCGGACGTGACTCATCGCAGAGCACGCCATGCATCCCGCCTGCTTCCGGTTGCAGACAAAAAAATTGAAACGCTTGACTACGGAAATAAACTCCGAATCCCCTGCAAAGACGGGCGGCGAAACATCGGTTTAATGCGCATCCCTCATATCTCCCCAATGTAAACGATTGCAGTTTTGTTATATCGTGATGCATGGCGTCACGTCGCCAAAAACACCCGTTCGAGGTCCCCACCGATGAAACTCAAGTTTGCCGCCGTACTCTGCCTTGCCGTTCTCGAAGCGGCCACCGCCTTTGCCCAGCCCCGCTCCCGCTGGTCCGAGCAGCAGGCTAACGCCTGGTACGCAAAGCAGCCGTGGCTGGTCGGCGCAAACTACGTTCCCTCCGACGCCATCAACGAGCTGGAGATGTTTCAGGCCGCCACCTTCAATCCCGCGCTGAACGACAAAGAGCTTGGCATGGCCGAGTCCATCGGGATGAACACCATGCGCGTCTTCCTTCAGGACCAGCTCTGGCAGCAGGACCCCGAAGGCTTCAAGAAGCGCCTCGACACTTTTCTCGACATCGCCGCCAAGCACCACATCAAGCCTCTGCTCGTCCTGTTCGACTCCTGCTGGGAGACCGATCCGCACCTCGGCCCACAGCACCCGCCCATTCCCGGCGTCCACAACTCCGGCTGGGTGCAGAGCCCGGGCAAGCGTGAGTTGATGGACCGCTCCTACGAGCCGAAGCTCGAAGCCTACGTCAAGGGCGTCGTCGGAGCCTTCGCCAACGACGACCGCGTGCTCGGCTGGGATATCTGGAACGAGCCCGACAACCGTGGTGGAGACGTAGAAGAGGACGTTCCCGCCAAGGTCAAGCGCGTCGATGAACTTCTGCCCAAGGCCTTTGCCTGGGCGCGCTCGGCGAATCCATCGCAGCCCCTGACCAGCGGCGTCTGGACTGGCGATTGGTCGAATCCCGCCAAAGAGAGCGCCACTACCAAGATTCAGCTTGCCGAGTCTGACGTGATCTCCTTCCACAACTACGGCTGGCCCGAGGAGTTCGAAGCCCGCATCAAGGAGCTTCAGCCTCATCACCGCCCCATCCTGTGCACCGAGTACATGGCGCGCGGCAACGGGAGCACCTTCGACGGCTCGCTGCCCATCGCGAAGAAGTACAACGTCGCCGCCATCAACTGGGGGCTGGTTGCCGGTAAGACGCAGACTTACCTGCCGTGGGATTCCTGGAAGCGCCCTTATGTGCTGATTCAGCCGACCATATGGTTCCACGAGGTCTTCCGCCAGGACGACACTCCGTATCGTCAGCACGAGGTCGATCTCATCCGCCAGCTCACCGGACGCGGTACGCCTTCTGCTGCACCGCAAAAATAATAGAACCGTGCGCTGAACCATCGCCGCGTCACCAGAACCGTTAATACCGGAGATCCTTGATGTTTATCGCTGCCTTTCGCCGTTCGCTTCTCTTCTCGCTTATCGCCGTAGCTCCTATGCTGGGCCAGCAGGCCACCCAACAGGTAGAGCGGCCACCGGCCACGCCGCTCATCACCCACGATCCCTACTTCAGCATCTGGTCCAACACCGACAAGCTGACCGACTCGCCTACCCGCCACTGGACGGGCCACCCCCAGCCGCTCGCCGGGCTGGTGCGCGTCGACGGCAAGCCCTTCCGCATCATGGGCGGCGAGCCGCGCAATGTGCCCGCGATGGAGCAGACCTCGCTGAAGCTCACGCCGCTGCACACGCGCTACAGCTTTGCCGGAGCGGGCGTCGAGATCGACCTCGCCTTCTTCACCCCGGCCTTCCTCGACGACATGGATCTGCTCTCCCGTCCGGTGACCTATCTCACCTGGACGGCGCACTCGACCGACGGCGCGCAGCACGATGTCTCCGTCTTCCTCGGCGCCAGCCCGGAGATCGCCGTCAGCATGACCGGACAGCAGGTCGTCTTCTCGCGCAACCATACGGCATCGACCTCGGTGCTCTCGGTCGGCACCCGCGATCAGGCCGTGCTCAATCGATCCGGCGATGACCTGCGCATCGACTGGGGCTACTTCCACATCGCCGTACCCAACAACGAGACGGCGAAGACCGCCATCAGCGAACACCCCGACCGCGACTTCGCCGGCGATGGCACGCTGCCCGCGGCCGACACCATGGACGGCCCCGTCGCAGCGAACCGTCGCGCGCCGCAACTGGCCGTCGTTCTTCCGCTCGGCTCCGTCGGCTCCGCGCCGGTATCGAAGCATGTGCTGGTCAGCTACACCCAGGACTACTCCATCCAGATGTTCCAGCAGAACCTGCGGCCCTACTGGCAGCGCAACAACAAGCCTGTCGCCACGATGCTCGACGAGGCCGAGCATGACTACGCTACGCTCGACGCCCGCGGCGACACCTTCGACAAGCAGTTGAGTGCCGATCTGACCCGCGCCGGTGGAGAGCACTATGCCTGGATCTGCACGCTCGCCTATCGGCAGTCCATCGCCGCGCACAAGCTGGTCGCCGACGCCGACGGCAACCCCCTGCTCTTCGCCAAGGAGAACTTCTCGAACGGCGACATGGCTACGGTCGACGTGCTCTATCCCTCCTCTCCGCTCTTTCTCTTCTTCAACCCGAAGCTGCTGGAGGCGCAGTTGCTGCCCGTGCTCCGGTACGCCGCCATGCCCAACCGCTGGCGCTTCCCCTTCGCTCCGCATGACCTTGGCCAGTATCCGCTGGCCAACGGGCAGGAGTACGGCGGCGGCGAGAAGACCGAAGAGAACCAGATGCCGGTCGAAGAGTCCGGCAACATGCTGATCCTCGCCGACGCGCTCGCCCGCGCCGAAGGCAACGCCGCGCTTGCCCAGCGCTTCTGGCCGCAACTGACGCAGTGGGCTGAGTACCTGCGCGAGAAGGGACTCGATCCCGAGAACCAGCTCTCCACCGACGACTTCGCCGGCCACCTCGCGCACAACGCCAACCTCTCCATCAAGGCCATCGACGCCCTCGCCGCCTACGCCGACCTGGCGAAGCTGCTCGGCCACGACGCCGAAGCGAAGCAGTACAGCGCCACGGCAAAAGGCATGGCGGAGAAGTGGATCGGCATGGCGAAGGACGGCGACCACTACAAGCTCGCCTTCAACAGCCCCGGCACCTGGAGCCAGAAGTACAACCTGGTATGGGACAAGGTGCTCGACTACAACCTCTTTCCCAAATCCGTCCGCGACACCGAGATCGCCTTCTACCAGACCAAGCTGAACACCTACGGCCTTCCGCTCGACAGCCGCAAGGACTACACCAAGCTCGACTGGGAGATCTGGACGGCTACGCTGGCGGACACGCCCGCCGCATTCAAGGCGCTGATCGATCCTGTCTATCGCTGGACCAACGAGACCACCTCCCGCGTCCCGCTCACGGACTGGTACGACACCAAGACCGGCAAGCAGGTCGGCTTCCAGGCCCGCAGCGTCGTCGGCGGCGTCTTCATCAAGGCGCTCTCCGACAAGTCGCTCGCAGAGAAGTGGCGCGGCAAGAGCGCGTCAAAATAAATCCGCTTTTAGTCAACAGCGGCGCGGCTTCGGTCGCGCCGTTCTGTTTGCGCGAGGCTCAAATTCCTAAATCGTCAGCATCACGATCGCCGCGCTTCCCGGCGGCACCACGATGCGCGCTCCAGCCGCATCCACCCGCAACGACTCATGCTGCGCTGCCTTCCAGTTCCCATCACCGCCGACGGCAGCGCCGCCCAGTGTCACACCGGTGCTGCTCTCAAGCGATGGTGCGGCGAGCCGCAGCGCCGCTGCCTTTGCGATGCGCCCACGGCATCGGAGAGCGACCGCAGCGCCGCGCGTCCTGTCTTTATTGATGAGCGTTACAGCCACCTGCTTGACGTCGGCGACGGCGTACGCGCTGAGATTCAGATCGCCTGTCTGCGCTTCGACTGCCAGCCGCTCTCCGCGGCCCGCCCGCGAAAAGGCGAGCATGCCGTAGTACTCCGGCCTCGCCGTATAGTTTCCATGCTCGTCGTCGCCGATCGGCGAGTAGGCGCTGATGACCCCAAGCTGGTTGACGCCGGTCTCGATATTGACGCCGGCAGCGCCGTGCGACGCGAGAACAAACATGTAGTCCAGCACCCACAGCGCCGCGCCGAAGGTGCCGCTCACTCCCGGCCTGCCGCCGCCTGAAAACGAGTTGGTCTCGCAGATGCGATACGGAACCCCGACACTCTGCGACAGCTCTTGCAGCGTCTCCAGCATGGAGATCAGCCTCGGGTCAGTATGGAAGAGCATCTCCAGAGAACTCTTCGGATTCTGCCCGCCGCGATAGTAATGCTCGGTCAGCAGCTTCAGGTCATGGCCCTCCGCGGCGGCGAAGCGGCTCACCCACTCGGTGCGGAAGGCGGCGTCCGGCCCGGCGAACGGCGCATGCGGCAGCTTCGCTCGAATGGCAGCCTTGTAGCGGCGATACTCGGCGAGATAGTCGTCGAAGGCATAGGGATCTTTCCTGTGTCCCTCGTGCGTGAACAGGTCGACCTCGTTGCCGATCTCGAGCGCCAGCAGCTTTGCCTTCGCCGCCGCACTGACCGCCTCGGCCTCGGCCACCGCCTCGCTCATCCGGTCCTGCCCGAGATTGAGCCCCCAAATAAGTTGCCAGCCTGTCGCGTCGAGAAACGTTCCCAGCTCCCGCAGCGACTCCCGGTTGACGACGGTCGCCTTTGGAGAGGAGACCGCCTTGCCCTTCTCCGAGTACGCGGCGTAGTCCGACGTATTGCCGCCGACACGGATCACGCCCGCCGCGCCCAGCGTCTTCACCATCTGCGCATAGACGCGGTTGGTCGCGCTCAACAGCCCGGGCCTCGCCACCGAGGAGATCTCATACCCCAGGCCGATGAAGTCGCGCGGAATCGAGCCCAGCACCTTGTCCTCATCGACCGTGACTGTAACTGACTGCTCGTTGCTCGCCGAGACCGTCAGCGGAAACAAAAGCCTCTCCGCCACGGCAGCGCCGACGCCGGATGCCGCATAGCCCAGCAGTTTTCTGCGATTCATAGAATGACTCCTCACGATACCTTCAAAAGCTTACAGCCCCGGCAAAACGGTCGCAGGCCGCACCCATCCTGCCGCGAATGCTTATGATGGTTAACGAGGATCGAATCGATTATGTCCAGAACCGAATCAGCCATGGTGGAATTGGGAACGGAAGCACCCGCCTTCGAGCTGCCCGATGTCGTGACGGGAAAGGCGGTTGGCCGCGACGACGCCGCCAAGAATGGCCTCCTCGTCATGTTCATCTGCGTCCATTGCCCCTACGTGCAGTATGTGGAGCAGCAACTGGCCCAGATCGGCCGCGACTACGAGGGCAGGCTCGGCATCGTCGCCATCTCCTCCAACGACACCATCGCCTATCCTGACGACGGCCCCGAAGAGATGAAGGCGCAGGCCCAACGCCTCGGCTTCCGCTTCCCCTATCTCTTCGATGAGAGCCAGGAGGTCGCCCACGCCTACAACGCGGCCTGCACGCCTGACTTATTTCTTTTCGACGCTTCCATGAAGCTCGTCTATCGCGGACAACTCGACGACAGCCGCCCTCGCCGCCGCGACCTGGGCAACGATATTCCGGTCACCGGAAAGGACCTGCGCCGCGCCATCGACGACGTTCTTGCAGGCAGGCAACCGGACACCAACCAGCGCAATAGCATTGGCTGCAACATCAAATGGCGCGAAGCCTGACGAACAGGCGCGATGCCTAACAATCAGAAAGAGGAACCATGAAGGAAGTGCTCGATCAGTTGAAGGCGGGAGTCCGCCGGTTTCAGGCAGAGGTCTATCCCCGTAATGCGGAGATGTACCAGAGAGCGGCCAGCGAGCCGCAGGAGCCGCACACATTTTTCATCGCCTGCGCCGACTCCCGCATTGAACCCGAGATCATCACCCAGACCAGGGCGGGCGAGCTCTTCGTGCTGCGCAACATCGGCAACATGATTCCGGCCTACGGAGAGATGATGGGCGGCGTCAGCGCCGTGGTCGAATACGCCGTCAGTCTGGTCAAGGTCAAACACATCGTCGTCTGCGGCCACGCCGACTGCGGTGCAATGAAGGGCCTGCTGGCGCCCGAAAGCGTTGCTCCGCTGCCAGCCGTGAAGAACTGGCTTACCAATGCGGCTGCCGCGTTGTGCGTGGCCGAAGCCCTCGGAGAGAAGCATCAGGGAGCGCCAGTCGAATTCATACGCCGTCTCACGGAGCAGAACGTTCGGCTGCAGATCCAGCATCTGCGTACCCATCCCTCGGTGGCCGCGGCCATGGCCCGCGAAGAGCTGACCATCTCCGGCTGGGTCTACGAGATCGGCACCGGCGAGGTACGGATTTCCGAAGACGGTACCGGAGAGTTTGTGCCAGTCGGCAAATCGGCGTAGGCAGGCACCGGAAAAAGACGATCCCGGCCTGTCTCTATTGCGCCAAAGGAATCGAACTGCTGCTGTCTGAGCCGTGCAGCTTGACGATCTTGTTGTAGATCCCGATCAGCAGGAAAGGGGCGGCCCATTGCCCGACAAAAAGCGCGGAATGAGACTTCTTCGCCAGCGACAACCCGAGCGACAAGCCCATCGAGGCCAGCGCCATCCCTAGATAGATACTGGAGGGCACCTGGGCCGTGCACTTCTCCATGGCTGCGGTGATCTGATCTTCCTGTACTTCTCCTTTTGTTACGCGGTAATCGGTCATATACGAAAATCTCCTTGGCAATCCTGCGACGTGTCTGTTTTAAGAGATGCCGAAATCCGGCTTCGCGAATACCCTCTGCGCCTGTGCGATTGATTTTTTCGCCGTCCGCTAGAGCCAGCGGAGCTTGCGCAGAACCGCCAGCAGCAACGCGGTACAGAGCACGGTCATCCCGCCGACATACAGCCCGCCGTTCGGAGACGACTCGAAGGGCAGACCCTTGAGGTTCATGCCATAGATGCCCGAGATGGCGATGACGGGCAGCGCGATCGTGCCTACCACCGTCAGCACCTTCATCACCTCGTTGGTGCGGTTGGCGACGCTCGAAAGATAGATATCCAGCGTGTTGTTCAGCAGATCGCGCTGGGTCTCGACCGAATCGAGCAGCCGAACGATATGGTCGTAGATGTCGCGAATATAGGGCTGGTATTCGGCGTCGACGACCGACCCCGGATCGCGCTGCAGGCGGAGCGAGGCGTCGCGCGTGTTGACCAGCACCCGGCGCAGGTCGATCAGCTCCCGCTTGAGCGCAAAGACGCTTTGCAGAATCTCGGGCGACGGCGAGTCGATCACCTTGTCTTCGAGGTCGTCCATGCGGTCGTCAAACTGGTCGATGGCCGGGAAGTAGAGGTCGACGATGGTGTCGAGGACGAGGTAGAGCAGCCGGGCGGGGTTGTCGTCGGAGCCGTCCCGGCGCGCCCGCGCCAGCGCCTCGGCGGAGGCCGGACAATCGGGCTCCGCGATGGTGATGAAGAAATCCTTCCCGGCAAAGATGTCGATGGTGGTAAAGACCGGCTCGCCGTTCAGATGGACAGGCCGGAAGACCGCAAACGTGTACGACGGCGTCGTGTCCACCTTGACGCTTTCATGTTCGCTGCGGCAGTCCTCGATGTGCAGGGGATGGAGGTGGTACTGCGCGGCCAGTTCGTCGAGGCGCGGATCGTTGGCGGATTCGAGTTCATACCACGGCATGGACGGCTCCTTCAACGCAGAAAAACGCAACGCAGAAAACGAGGGCGATCCGGCGGCAGAGCCGGTTAACCTCGCCCATTCTCGATATGCGTAATCTCACCGTCGCGCATGTGCAGAATCCGGTCGGCAATCTGCGCGGCCTCGTCATTGTGGGTAATCATCAGCACGGTCTGCTTCAACTCGCGGCTCGACTTGCGCAGCATCCCAAGGACCGCATCCGAATTTTTGGTGTCGAGGTTGCCCGTAGGCTCATCGGCTAACACAATCGCAGGCCGCGTAATCAGAGCTCGCGCAATGGCGATGCGTTGCTGTTCTCCGCCGGACAGTTCGTTCGGGCGATGATCGAGACGGCCTTCGATGCCCAGCATCTGCGTGAGCTGATTGAGCAGCGGCTTGTCCAACTCCTTTTTAGTCGCGGAGCCGAGATTGGCAATGTCGTGCGCGATCTCGATGTTGCCCATGGCCGAGAGTGTAGGCAGAAGGTTGAAGCGCTGGAAGACGAAGCCGATCTTGGCTCGCCGCATGCGGGTGCGCTCGCCGTCGTCGAGCGTCGCAAAATCTGTCCCATCGATGCAGACCGATCCGCTGGTCGCATGGGTCAGTCCGCCAAGAATATAAAAGAGCGTCGATTTGCCCGATCCCGACGGCCCGACGATGGAGACGAACTCGCCCGGCTCGACGGAGAAGCTGACCTTGCGCAGCGCCGTGACTGCGAGTTTTCCTGAGCGGTAGGTTTTGACGAGATCCTGCGCGAGAATGATGGGAGCCATGTTGTTACCTTGAAGTTTACCGTGAGTGGGGTCTGGGAATGAATCTTCGGGAGTTTCTGCTCTTCGTTCTGGCCGGCTGGACCGTGATCGGCGTGGCCGGCGTCGCGATATCGCTCCGGCGGCAGGAACGCTCGAAGGCGCTCAGAAACTCCCTCTGGATCATCGCCGTCTGGGCCATCTATATGGCGGTGCTGCTCTGGTCTTCGCGGGCGCAGCCGCAGAAGGTCGTCGCCCTCGGCCAGGACCAGTGCTTCGACGAGATGTGCTTCGCCGTTACCGGGGCGCAGGACGTGCCGGGAGCGGCCGGCGACGGCATCCGCTTGGTGCGCGTCTCCGTCCGCATCTCGAACCGCAGCAAGGAAAAGACACAGAGCGACAACCTGATCCGGGCCTATCTCGTCGATGGTCAGGGCCGCCAATGGGCGGAATCGGCTGCGGTCTCCGGTGTGCGGCTGACGGCGCGGCTGGCCGCGGGAGGCTCGGCGGTAAGCCAGATGGTCTTCAAGGTGCCGCGTGACAACGACGGACTCGCCCTGGTGTTCACCCACGGGCACGGATGGCCGGGCGCTCTGGTGATCGGCGACTCGGACAGCCTCTGGCATCGCCGAACCATCGTCAGGCTGGGCATCGTCCGGCTGGGCATGTAGAGCCGGTCACGCCGGGGTCGTTCCCGTCGTCAGCAGCGATTGGAGGGTGATCTCTTCGAGGAAGCTGATCTCCAGCCGGATGGTCACCACCTGCCCCAGGTCCGTCGCTGTAGTCAGATTTTTGCGGCAGTTGCAAAGATTGGTCAGCCCCAGGTGGCCGGAGCGCGTCAGTTCGAGGCCGGAGGATACGATAGAGGTGTAGAGGTCGAGGATTGAGCGCAGCTGGATCTCCAGGCGAATCTCGGTCATGCTCGGCGAGAGCGACCGCCGGCACAGCACCCAGCCTCCACAGTCGGCGAGCGCCGAGGTAAGGTTGGGAAGCAGCCCCTGCCGCTCTTCGTAGCTGAAGCTCTGTATATCGAGGAGTTGCATGCGGTCGTCTGGCCACCCGCGGCGGGAAGTTTCTGCCGTTAGGCTTTTTATCGGAGGGGATCGCCGGATGCGTGACCGCCGCCGCGCACGGTGGTCACGTGACAGCGGAGAGTTCCTATGGTGCTGAAAGCCGATCTCTCCGGGTTACCGATTTACCGCCATCGGCGAATCGGGCGCGTTTGGCGAAGAAAATTGTCCGATTTTGCGAATTTTTGAAAGAGGCACTCCGAATGGTTCTGGGGCTGGGAACGGATTTGATCGAGATCGCTCGGATACAGCAGAGCCTCGACCGCTTTGGCGAACGATTTCTGCAAAGGATATTTACCCCGGGTGAGATCGCCTATTGCCGCCGCAAAAAGCACGCGGCCGAGAGCTTTGCCGCCCGTTTTGCGGCGAAAGAAGCTGCCGCCAAGGCCCTGGGCACGGGCATCAGCCGCGGCATCGGCTGGCAGGAGATCGAGGTCCGGCGCAACCCCGGCGAGCGCCCCACCCTGCACCTCAGCGGACGCGCCCAGGAGCGCGCCGCAGCCATGGGAATCCGCAACTTGCAGTTGAGTCTGACCCATAGCCGGGATGTTGCCATGGCGGTCGTCGTCGCGGAGGATTGAAACGCAGAGAATTGAAACCCCGGACCGTTTTCGCGCATCCATTGAAAGCATGCCCCTTATGCAGTTGAAAGCGTTGACGGAGAACGAAGACCGGCGGCAGAGAAGTTTGTGAGGATCGCTCCCCCTGCTGATGTATCCTCTCATTGACCGGATACCTGCTGTCCGCGTCCGCATTCCGCCGGAGAGATTTCAAGGAGAACTATGCCCAGCCAGCAGGAGGTCAAATGGTCGCAATTGAAGGTTGGCGTGATTGTGCTGGTCGCCTCGGTGGTTCTGGTGACGCTGCTCTTTCTGATGACCAGCGCCTCGGGGCTAGGCCTCTTTTCTCATAAGCTGACAGTTATCACCTACTTTGAGAACTCCGCCGGATTGAAAGAAGGCGCCGCAGTCAATCTTCAGGGCGTTACCATCGGCACGGTCAAGAGCATCACTGTCGTCAACACGCCCGACCGCAAGCTGACCCCGGTCAAGGTCATCCTGAAGCTCAATGAAAAGTATGCATCGAGCCTGAGGAAGGACTCCAAGGCTTCTCTGACCACGGTCGGCGTTCTGGGCGACACCATCATCGACATCAACAGCCAGTTCGCCGTCGGGCCTCCGCTCAAGGACGGCGACGAGTTGAAGACGCTGGAGACGCCCAGCATTACCGACGTCGTCAAGGCCAGCCAGGGCACCATCGAGAGCGTGAACGTGCTTCTCTCGAAGATGAATACGATCGTCGACAACCTGCAATCGGGACAGGGATCGGTCGGGCAGTTCATCAACAATCCCGAGCTGTACAACAAGGCCAACGCAGCGGTCAATGAGCTGCTGATCCTCGAAAAGAACATCAATGCGGGCAAGGGCTCCATCGGCAAGCTGATGACCGACGATACCCTGTACAACCGGATGAACAACACCGTTGGCCGGATGGAGAGCATCGCCAATGCGCTCGACAATGGCAAGGGCACGGCGGGAATGCTCCTCAAGGACGATTCGCTCTATAAGAACCTGAACTCGACGCTGGCTCATGCCAACTCGATCATGGCGGACGCCGACGCGGGCAAAGGCGGTCTCGGCCTGATGCTGAAGGATCCGAAGTTCAGAAACGACCTGAGCCACACGCTGAGCCAGATCAATACACTGGTCTCGGGCATCAACAGCGGCAAGGGAACCCTGGGCAAGCTGACCAACGATGACGAAGCCTACACCAACGTGAACAAGCTGCTGACCGCCAGCACCGACCTGGTGACGACCATCCGCAAGGATCCCAAGAAATACCTTACGATTCGCATGAGGATCTTCTAGTGCGTCCGTACGCGAGACGCGAGCGCCCGGTTGCCTGTCCTGCACCTCTGATTCAACTTCGTCCGGCGGCTTGAACGCGGCTTTTTTTAGGCGCTTGACGCGCCTGTTTTTCTATTCCTTCAGGAGAGCCATGATCTTTAAATCGCCCGCTTCCCTTATTTTTAAATCCGTCGCTTCCCTTCTGGCATTGAGCGGCGCCCTGTGCCTCGGCCAAGCCCCTGCTTCTGCTGCGGATGCGGGCCTCGCGCCCAAGGCGGAGCCGGCGAAGCCGATCAGCTTCGACCTCACCGCGATCGACAAGACTGCCGATCCCTGCACGGATTTCTACCAGTACGCCTGCGGCAACTGGAAGAAGGACAACCCGATTCCGCCCGACCAGACGCGCTGGGGGCGGTTCAACCAGTTGGCGGAGCGCAATAACTATCTTCTTTACCAGGACCTCAAGGCCGCCGCCGATGCGCCCACGACGCCTCTGCAGAAGAAGTACGGCGATTTCTTCGCCGCCTGCATGGACGTCGATCTGGCCAACCGTCTCGGAGCGAAGCCGATCGAGCCCGCGCTCCGGACCATCGCCGCATGGGACGACCGAAGGACGCTGGCCACGCTGCTGGGCACGATGGAGAAAGATTACGCCGTCGGATTTTTCTTCAACTTCGGCTCCGAGCAGGACCAGAAGGACTCGACCAAGCAGATCGGCGCGGTCGATCAGGGCGGCCTGGGCCTGCCGGACCGCGACTACTACCTGAATCAGGACGACCGCTCGAAGACGATTCGCGCCGAGTACCTCGCGCATGTGACGAAGATGTTCAAACTGCTCGGCGACACTCCCGAACAGGCGAACACAGAGGCGAACAATGTAATGACGGTGGAGACAGCGCTGGCCAAGGGGTCGATGTCTCGCGTCGATCGCCGCAACCCGGCCAATGTCTACCATGTGATGACGATTGCGCAGTTGCAGAAGATGACGCCGGACTTCGACTGGAAGGTTTATCTCTGGGCCAAGCGGGAGGGCCATCTGGCCACGGCCAACGTCGTCTCGCCCGGCTTCTTCAAGGCGATGCAGCAGCAGATCGGCTCTGACAGCATCGACGCTCTGAAGAGCTACATGCGCTGGCACACCGTCCATCGCTTTGCGACCAGCCTGAGCCAGCCCTTTGTCGAGGAGAACTTCAACTTCTACGGCGCGACCCTGACCGGGCAGAAGGAGATCACGCCGCGCTGGAAGCGCTGCACCGCCGCCACCGACCGCGCGCTGGGCGAAGCCGTCGGGCAGGACTGGGTGGCGAAGAACTTTCCGCCCGCGGCCAAGGACAACATGGACAAGCTCGTCCATGCGCTCGAGGCCGCGCTCGGGCAGGACATCCAGCACCTGGACTGGATGAGCGAGGCCACCAAGGCCGAGGCGCAGAAGAAGCTCGCCGCCTTCCGCAACAAGATCGGCTATCCCGACAAGTGGCGCGACTACAGCGCGCTTACCGTCAAGCGCAATGACCCGGTCGGCAACGTGCAGCATGCCGCCGCCTTCCTCGACCGGCACGACCTCGACAAGATCGGCAAGCCGGTCGACGAGAAGGAGTGGGACATGACGCCGCCGACCGTCAACGCCTACTACAACCCCGCGATGAACGACATCAACTTCCCTGCCGGAATCCTGCAACCGCCGTTCTACGACTTCAAGATCGATCCAGCGGTCAACTTCGGCGGCATCGGCGTTGTCATCGGCCACGAGATGACGCATGGCTTCGACGACCAGGGCAGCCAGTACGACGCCCAGGGCAACGTGCGCAGTTGGTGGACCCCCGAGGACAGGAAGAAGTTCGACGAGCGCACCGAGTGCGAGGTCAAGCAGTACAGCAACTTCGAGGTGGCGCCCGGCCAGAAGCTGGACGGCCGCCTGACGCTGGGCGAGAATACTGCCGACAACGGCGGCCTGCGCATCGCCTACGCCGCGCTGATGAGCACGCTTGCCGAGGAGAACAAGTCGGTGACGGACAAGATCGACGGCTACACCCCTGCCCAGCGCTACTTCATCTCCTGGGGGCAGGTCTGGTGCGAGAACACCCGCGAGCAGGCTGCACGGCTGCGCGCCAAGACCGATCCGCACTCGAGCGGGCAGTGGCGCGTCAACGGAACGGTCGAGAACTTCGACGAGTTCGGCAAGGCGTTCGGCTGTAAAGTAGGCCAGCCCATGATGCCGGCAAACAGTTGCCGGGTCTGGTAAATCGAGTAACGGCAATCGCAGGTCCGGGCTCAGGCCCGGGCCTTTTTGCCGGCCGAATTGCTGGCCTTTGGGTAACCATCGGCTGGTGACCGGAAAGTTCGGCGACGAATGCTGTCCGGGAAGTGGCATAAAGTCGCAACAGCTTCTACAATTGGCGAAGGAATCGTATCCCTACAGAGTTGCTCGCGATAAAAAGGTGCTCGAAGTGTAGATCGCCGGCGAGGTTAAGGAAGCGCATGAAGTTGAGCAGGATTGGCCGGGTTTCAATGGCCTTGGTAGTGTCCGCAGCGATGGGTCTGGGTATGACGGCGTGCGGTGGCGGCACCGTCGGTTTCTTGTGGGTTCTCGGCACGCAATATAACCAGATCGCCGGCTTCAAGATCGATAACTATACAGGCAATCTGAGAGAGATGCCTCACCAGCCGTTCACCTCCGGCGGAGCGAATCCCGTATCGCTCGTCATCAAGCCGGGTGGCCGCTACCTCTATGTCGTCAACAAGGGCGTCACGGCAGCCGGTGGCAACACCTCGGGCGAGCAGAAGTGCGGCGCCAATGGCGCGGGCATTGCGGAGTTCAGCATCGGCGGCGGCGGCGTGCTGACCTTCCAGCAGTGCTTCCAGTCGCAGGGGGCTTCTCCGGTCTGGGCGCAGATGAACAGTTCAGGCACCTTCCTCTATGTCCTCGACCAGTTCGCGCCCGGCACCGACTGCGACGCGCAGGCCCCGACCAACTGCCACGGAGATATCACCGTATTCTCCATCGCGGACGACACTGGCCGCCTGACGCTGGTTCCGAACCAGCAGGTCAAGAACGCGGACGGCACCCAGCTTACCTACTTCCCGGTCGGCAATACACCGACCATGATGAAGATTGCGGGCACCGGCTGCCTGTTCACGCTCAATTCGGGCGACCAGACAATCTTCCCCTATAGCCTTGGCAGCGGCGGCCAGTTGAACCTGCCCACCAATACGACCATCAACACCGGCGCGGGCCGGCTGACCTCGATCAACGCGGGCGGCAGCTATATCTACCTGACCGACGCGGCTCCTACCAGCGACAGTCCGGGCGGCAGGATTCTTCCCTTCACCGTCGGCACCGGTTGCGCGCTGAACACGCTGACGGGCGGGCCGGTCAACAACCTGCCGCAGACCTCGAACCCGGTCTATACCTTGATGGACACGAGCGGCCAGTACCTGTATGTGGCGAATCAGTCCACAACCAACTCGAACGCTCCTTCGTACAGCTCTATCTCGGCGTTCACCGTAGACAAGACCACGGGCAAGCTGCTTCCGGTTCCGGACACGAAGAACAATCCTTATCCGGTAGGTTCAGGCCCGGTATGCATGGTCGAAGACCCATCGAATCAGTACCTCTACACGTCGAACTACGTGGATGGCACGGTGACCGGCAAGAATCTGGACAAGCGATCGGGCCAGCTCTCGAACCTGAGAAGAGGGGCGACGTTCACGGCAACAGGATTGTCAACATGCCTCGCGGTAAGCGGAAACGTTCAGTAGCTGGCAGGTTCGCAGCTAAAGACACAGGACAGGGCGTCCGCACGAGCCCTGATTATTTGACATAGCAGCAAGTGGGCGGAAATGATCTGTCCCGGAGCCAGGTAAGCATGAAGTTGAATAACATAGGCCGCGGTGCACTGGCCTCGATTTTGTCTCTCGCGATGGGGCTGGGCGTCACGGCGTGCAGCCGCAACTACACGTTGGCGTATGTCTACGTGACCACCTCACAGCCTCTTGCCGGGTCGTCGCTGGACGGCGGCATCAGCGCGTATGGCGTTGACTACCAATCGGGAGCTCTGATTCCGCTGGCCGACTCTCCCATTCCGGCGGGCAAGAATCCTGTCACCCTGGTGGCGTCCCCGGCCAGCGCGAACGGCCAGTTCCTCTATGTGGTCAACCGTGACGACTCGACGGTGATGGAGTTCTCGATCGGCACCGACGGCAAGCTCTACCTGAAGAACACTTACAACACCACAGGAAGCCTTCCGGTGGCCGCGGCAATCGATGCCGCCGGCACCTTCCTCTACGTGGTCAATACCTATCAGAACAACCTGCCGGACAACACGCAGTTGTATACGCCCGCCTCGCCGGGACCGGGTAGCGTCACCATCTTCAAGATCGCCGCAGACGGCAGCCTGACCGCGGCAGGAACGGTCAACGTGGGCAACAAGCCGGTCGGTATCGCGGCCAGCACACGCAACAACTACGTCTATGTGATCGATCAGGAGACCGAGGGCGGGGTCAACCCCGTCGGCGTGGCGCTTGGCTACTCACAAGACCCGACGAGCGGCGCGCTGACGCCGACGACGGGCGGCACGGTGGTGCTGAACGGTGTTCCCATTGCCAATGGTTATCCCGCAGGCACCAAGCCCAGCGCGATCGCCGAAGATCCCTCGGCACGCTTCGTCTATGTAACCGACCAGGATACGAATCAGCTTTACGGGTACGTCACCGGCGGCAGCGGCGAACTGGTCACCATGACCAGCGGACCATACAGGACCGGCGTGCGACCGGTCGGCATTACCATCGACCCGCGCGGCAAATATCTCTACGTGGCGAACTACAACGACAACAATATCAGTGCCTATGCCATCGATATCGCCACCGGCGCGCCTTCGGGAACGGTTGGATCCACGGCAACGCTGGTGGGAACTTCGCCGACCTGCATCGCTATCGAACCGGCTCTGGGCAAGTACCTGTACACATCGAACTACCTCGACGGAACGGTCTCGGGCGAGAAGCTCGATGCGCACAACGGTGGATTGACCTCGGTGCAGAACACCCCCTTCCCCTCCTCCGGCCTGCCGACCTGCGCCGTGGCGGTGGCGAACGGTGCCTACGGCCATCCCAACCAGATCATCAACCCCTAGAACTCCGGCCTGCCAGCACTCCGGCTACCGGATTCGCAAGAAGCCCCGCTCCGGCGGGGCTTTTTTTGTTGCTCACGGATAGCGTTTGGGTTTGGCCTGCTCGTCTGGTCCCGGCAGGCCAGCCTCGCGGCTAGCCCACGATCCCCGGCCCCACATACCGCATCTCGTACCGCGCAAACAGGGCCGCATCCATCTTTGGACCGTTCGGCACGGCGACCGCGCGAAAGAACTCCTCCATCTTTCCCGCGGGCGTGAATGTAATCAGCATCCTTGCAGGCTTCTCGCCGGTTCCCGCAAAGCAATGCGGAACCCTCCGCGGCCCCATCACGCTCTCTCCCGGCCCCACCACGGTCTCTTTGCCGCTCACACGGAACCGCACGTTTCCCTCCAGAACATAGAACCACTCGTCCTGATAGAGATGGAAGTGCTCCGGCGGCCCTCCCTTGCCCAGCCCTCGGTGCTCGATTGCAAACAGGCTGCCGCCCGACTCTTTCGCGCCCACCCGGAACAGGATCGTGGTGAAGCCCAGTGGATGATGCTCGTCGAAACGATCCTGCCCCTGGCCCACCACATGCGCTTCACCGCTCACGGGTTCTACACCGGAGGCTTCGCCTCCACTCTGTCCCAGTGCCAACCTCTCCAGCAGAGCTGCCGGAACCGCCGCGCCTGCCGCCTTCAAAAATGATCTACGCCTCATCACGCACTCCCTCCTTGACTTCTCCGAAGCACAGAGTTGCTGCCGAAACGCATCCATCCTACTACGGAAGTTTTCGCATGTTCAGGCTCCTGCCATTGGATTTTCGGGATAATGCCGATCGTCGATTCCTTCAAAGGTGCAAGATGCAGAACAGGCCCCGGCGGGATAGCGCGGGGCCTGTTCACTGTGTAGCGTTCCTTGTTTCAACCAGCTATGGCGTAGGCGGGGTTGGGAGCCGCCAGGCGTACATGACGCTGCCGGCGCTGGTCACCAGGTACTGGTGGCCGTCTAGCTCGTAGGTGATCGGCGAACTGGAGATACCCGATCCCCCATTCGCGTGCCAGAGCGTCTTGCCGTCGCTGGTATCGAGCGCGAGGAAGTTGCCGTAGGCATCGCCGGTGAAGGTGAGGCCAGAGGCCGTCGTCATGACGCCTGCGCTCGATCCCTGGCCGATCTCGTGGCTCCAGCGGATCTTTCCCGTCTTGTAGTCGATCGCTTCGATGACGCCCTTGCCCCACAGGCCGTAGTCCGCGCCGGCCCAGCCGTAGCTGCCGTCCGCGGGCTTGGCGAAGTAGAGGCTCCAACTGGGGTGGGCGCTGACGATGAAGAGGCCGGTCTTGGGATCGAAGCTGGGAGAGCGGAAGTTGGTGAGGCCCCCCTCGTCGGGCGCGATCAGGCGGCCATCGGGAGCCGGTTCCTTCGCGGGGTTGGGAATGGGCTGGCCCTTTTTGTCGAGGCCGGTCGCCCAGTTCACCGGGCCGAAGGGCACGGTCAGCAGGTTCTCGCCGGTGGTCCGGTCGAGGACGAAGAAGTAGCCATTGCGGGAGGCCTGCATCAGCATCTTGCGGGGCTTGCCGTTGAAGTCGGCGTCGACCAGCACCGGGATCTCGACCGCGTCCCAGTCATGGGTATCGTGCGGCGAGGGCTGGAAGGCCCAGGCCAGTTTTCCGGTATCTGCGTGCAAGGCCACGATGCTGGCGGTGTAGAGATTGTCGCCGGGGCGCACCTTGCCGTTCAGCACCGGGGTGGGATTTCCCGTTCCCCAGTAGATGAGGTTCAACTCGGGGTCATAGGTTCCGGGCATCCAGGTGGTGCCGCCGGTGGCGATGTGCGGCGATCCGGCGGGCTCGGTTACATCCCACTGCCATTGCGTCTTTCCAGTCTCGGGATCGACGGCCTTGAGGAACATGGGAATGTTATCCAGGTCGCCGCCGACGCCGACGAGGACGTGGTTGCCGACGATCAACGGAGCTTCGGTGGCCCAGTAGCCCTTCGAGTGGTCGGCTATCTCGACGATCCACTGCACCTTGCCGGTCCTGCTGTCGAGCTTGACCAGATGCGCGTCGGGAGAGACGAAGTAGACCGAATCCTTATAGACGGCGACGCCGCGCTGGCCGATGTGGTCGCCGGTGTTGGGAGGATAGGTGTAGTGCCAGAGCTGATGGCCGGAGCGCGCGTCAACCGCCCAGATGTTATCGGGGAGGGTGAAGTACAGGATTCCATCGACCATCAGCGGCGAGGACTTGATGGTGGCAGTCTCGCGCGTCTGGAAGGCCCAGGCCAGGGTCAGGCCGTGCACATTCTCAGGAGTGATCTGGGTGAGGCTGCTGTGGCGCTTGCCGGTGTAGTCGCCATGATAGCTGGGCCAACTGTTGGCCGGGGGGTTGAGCAGCATGGCGTTGTCCACGCCTTGCGCCGCCAGCGGATAAGAGAACGAGATCGACAACGCAGCCGTCGCTGCAAAGAACAGGGCATTCTTCAAAAGCTTCATACCGATCGGGAACCTTTCAAAATCAAGACATCGAGAGATATTTAATAGAAACGCCTGGACGATGCGGGTATCGAAAGGGGACTCGGTATTCACGCCGGAATCATCGGGGCCCATGCGGGGTGCATCTCCTTGTGCGCTGCGACAACAACCATCCTATACAGTCGGAACGGACTTGGGCCAGTCGCAGTCTCCGCTTCACTATACCCTCATCTCGGACATTCGTAACAGTGTTGTGGGGCGAGAATGTGTCCAAAGGCCGGCCTGATTGTAGATTTTGATGGAAAAACGGGCGAAGGCAAGAAAATACGGCGTTCTCTCCACTACGCTCCGCTCCGATCGAGAGGACGTTTTGCGAGGAGGGCCGATTCTGAGAAGCGGACGTTGGTCGTCGATCGCCGGTGCAGCAGCGCGTTCAGGACGATGTGGCCGGAACCGCGCGGGGGCGGGTGGAGAGGCGGTTGAGGATCAGCCTGCGCGCCGGGTTCTCGACAAAGCGATAGGCAGCCAGCGAGAAGAGGACGACAAAGACATAGGAGAACCAGGGATCGAGGGCGGACAGGTGCAAGTGCGCCGAGAGATGGAACTTGCGGATCATGATCAGCACGTTGAAGTGCAGAAGGTAGAGGCAGTAACTGCTCTCGCCGACGATCAGCAAAGGACGGCAGGCGAAGACCGCCGAGACCGGATTGCTGCCGCTGAGGCCCAGCACCAGCGCGGCGAAGAGCGGGATCAGAAGGCCTCCGTGCATCAGCAGGTAGGGAAAGTGATCGACGAAGCCGTAGAAGACCACAAGCAGGGCGGCTGAGCTGGCCGCGGCGATGGCGAAGCGCTGGCGCTCGGTGATGGAGAGCGCGTGCTGAAGCCTGCCGAGCACAACGCCGACCAGGAAGGTGCAGGTGTAGGGCAGCGGCGTGTACTTGAGGAAGCGGATCAGATAGGTGGAACTGTAGCGGGTGACCGGGCCGTCGAGATGGTCGGGGTTGAGCAGAAGATAGAGGCTGTGCGGGATCATCCCGATGGCCCAGATGCCGAGCAGAATAGCGATGAGGCGTCCTGGCTTTCGGGGCCAGGGGATGCGGATCAGCCAGGGAAAGGCGACGTAAAGCATGACCTCGCAGGAGAGCGTCCAGGCGACGGTGTTCCAGAAGGTGGCGAGATCGGGGCTCCAGCCCTGAAGCAGGAAGGGGGTGAGGACGACGCCCTTCCAGAAATCGGCGTGGCTGCGGACAGCCCACTCGTCTTCGAGCATCTTGACCGAGATGATGAGAGCGAAGAGGTAGATGGGATAGAGCCGGGCAAAGCGGGCGACCCAGAAGTTGCGCTTGTTGAACGCCGCGCCGCGGTCGGCGTAGTTGTAGGTCAGGATATAGCCCGAGATGAGGAAGAAGACGCCCACGAAGACGTAGCCGTTGTCGACGAAGGGGTAGAGCAGGCCAAGGTGCGACGGCGTGAAGTGGAAGAGCACGATGCTCAGCGCCAGCAGGGTGCGGATGCCGGTCAGCGCCGGCAGGGGCGGCTTGCGAAGGGTGACGGCGGTGGCAGCGGCGGTAGTGGTGGCGACTGGCAAGTGCGGATTTCCTGTTCCGTACTGATCGTTAAAGGTAGATGCTCCGCGGGGCGGAAGAGAAGGGTAGGCAGGGAAAATAGAGGCAGGCGCGGCGAAGCTCAGCGGGGCAAGGCATTTGCAAGCAGGCAGCTAGGCGGTCACCAGCGAGCCGAGTTTCTCTCCGCTGACGACGCGGACGATGTTTCCCGGCTCTTTCATGCTGAACACCATCATGGGCATATTGTTGTCTTTGCAGAGAGATACGGCGGTGGTGTCCATGACGCGGAGGTTGAGGCGGAGGATGTCGTTGTAGGTGATCTGCTCGAACTTGGTGGCGTCGGGGCTGGTCTTGGGGTCGGCGGTGTAGATGCCGTCGACCGAAGTCGCCTTGAGCAAAATGTCGGCCTTGATCTCCATGGCGCGCAGGCTGGCGGCAGTGTCGGTGGAGAAGAAGGGATTGCCGGTGCCGGCGGCAAAGATGACGATGCGGCCCTTTTCGAGGTGGCGCATGGCGCGGCGGCGGATATAGGGCTCGGCGACCTGGTGCATCTCGATGGCGGACATGACGCGGCAGGTGAGGCCGCGCTTCTCGATGGCGTCCTGCAAAGCAATGGAATTGATGACGGTGGAGAGCATGCCCATGTGATCGGCGGCGACACGGTCCATGTCGATGGCCTGCTGGGCGACGCCGCGAAAGAAGTTGCCGCCGCCGACGACGACGCCAATCTCGCAGCCAAGGGCGTGGACGGCTGCAATCTCCTCGGCTACTTTGTGAATGAAGATGGCGTCGATGCCGAAGCCGCTGCCCGCGGCGAGGGCTTCTCCGGAGAGCTTGAGGAGGACTCGCTTGTACATATCAGGTTCAAGTATCGCATGGCGGCGGCTTCGGCTATCGGGCAGAGTTTAGACTGATAACTATGGATACGCTCTCCAAACCTGAGCGGAGCGAGCGGATGTCCCGTGTTCGATCAACGGATACCGCGCCAGAGCTATTCGTCAGACGAATAGTTCATGCGATGGGTTTTCGTTATCGCTTACATGACCGGCGGCTACCTGGAAGTCCCGACTTGGTTTTCCCTCGGTTACGGCGAATTATCTTTGTTCATGGCTGTTTCTGGCACCATCACTCAGGTTGTGGGAGGCTTCCCAAATCAAATCTTTCCTTTTGGATTCCCAAATTGGAAAATAACGCGAAAAGAGATCGTAAAAATTTGGGCGCATTGAAGAAACTTGGCTGGCAAGTAATGGTAGTTTGGGAGTGTCAGCTGCGAAGTTCACGGCTCAAGGAAAAATTGCGCAGGTTCTTGAAGGGCGGCGAGAAATGAAGGCGTTAGAGTTGTTTGCCGGCGCGGGGGGACTGGCCCTGGGCATTTCGCAAGCTGGATTCGGGCATCTAGGCGTCGTTGAATGGGACAAAGACGCTTGCGATTCTATGCGTGAGAATGCACGCCGTGGCCATAAACACTTGAAAACATGGCCAATCCTCCAAGAGGATGTGAAACGAATAGGTTTTGCGAGTTTTGGTGAAGATATTGATTTGCTCGCGGGAGGCGTTCCCTGTCAGCCTTGGTCGATGGGAGGCAAGCACAGAGGACAAACCGACGACAGAAATTTGTTTCCTGAAATGGTGAGAGCAGTACGGGAGACAAGACCCAAAGCCGTCCTTGTGGAGAATGTTAAAGGCCTTTTGAGGCAATCTTTTGCAGCTTATTTTGAATACATCACCCTTTATCTAGCTCACCCCGATGTTGCCCAAAAGCCATCGGAAGATTGGCACCAACACCTCCGCCGATTGGAGCAGCATCATACCTCCGGCTATAAAAGCGATCTCGAATATAACGTGACCTTTAGACTGCTGAACGCAGCAGATTATGGAGTCCCGCAAAAACGTGAGCGGGTCTTTATCGTCGCATTCCGTTCCGATCTTCAGTCTGAATGGTCTTTTCCCGAGGCTACCCATTCGGCGCAAGCCCTTTCGCATTCAAAGTGGCTCTCCAAGGAATATTGGGAACGTCACAAAGTCCCAATGCGCTCGCGGTCGCAATTACAGGAGCGGGAGCGGCTCCGTTTAACGAAGGCCGATCTTTTCTCCGTCAACCGCAAACCATGGGTTACAGTGCGCGATGCTCTGATGGATTTGCCTGAGCCGCTGGTGCGCGGACACAGAGATTGGCCTAACCATGTGCTCATGCCCGGGGCGCGATCATATGTAGGACATACGGGAAGCCCGGTTGATGAACCTGCAAAGACGCTAAAGGCGGGTGACCATGGTGTGCCGGGGGGAGAGAACACGCTCGCTTCAGCGGACGGCAACGTGCGCTATTTCAGTGTTCGCGAATCAGCCCGCCTTCAGACTTTTCCTGACGATTACATTTTTCCCGGTTCGTGGACTGAGAGTATGCGTCAACTCGGCAATGCGGTTCCAGTGGGCCTATCTGAGATACTTGCGCGCCGCATTAGGAAGCATATATTGATTCATAATGCCAAAGCAGAAAAGCAGAACCTCCCCCGAGGCCGCAAAGCCGTTTAATCCACTTGAAAAGAAACATCTAGGGGAAAGTGTAGCGGCGGCGCTCCTGGCTCAGGAAAAGCATGCTCTGCCGCTGAAAGCCCGATTCTCTGGAGCAGGACTTTATGCTCTTTATTACTCTGGCGATCATCCGCTATATCAACCTCTCCGCGCCTTGATCCCAGAGGAAGAGGATGAAATTCCCATCTATGTAGGAAAGGCTATTCCGGCTGGCGGGAGAAAGGGCGGGTTAGGCCTCGACGTTCCAGCAGGGCAAGTGTTATACAAGCGCATCAATGAACATGCTGAGTCTATCGGCCACACGAAAAGTCTGAATTTAAAACACTTTTCTTGCAGATATCTCGTAGCTGACGACATTTGGATTCCACTCGGTGAATCGTTGCTTATCGAAAAGTTCGCTCCTCTTTGGAATAAAGTGGTCGACGGCTTCGGTAATCACGACCCGGGCGCTGGACGCTATCAACAACAAAAATCACCCTGGGACACTCTGCATGAAGGGCGCCCGTGGGCGAATCGCTTAAATCAGAGCAAGAAGACTGCAGATGCTATCCGCGATAGCATAATCAAACATTTCGCTGAAATTGAGCGTCTCCGCAAAAGCAAATAAGCCCAGACATTCGTATGGGCCTATTTGCTGCGAGGGAGCGGAAGGCTGCTACGCTTGCGCCTCTTCGGCGGCGGGCTTGGTGGTGGCAACAGTCCAGTTGGGATCGCCGACCTTGAAGCGGGCGAAGCGGCGGACGCTGATGTTCTCGCCGAGCTTGGCGACCTTCGAGGCGATGATCTGGGCGATGGTCTGGCTCTGCTCCTTGATGAAGGGCTGGTCGAGCAGGCAAACCTCTTCGTAGAACTTGCTCATCTTGCCTTCGAGCATCTTCTCGATGATGTTGGCGGGCTTGCCGGAGGCGGCAGCCTGGGCGCGGTAGATGTCCTTCTCGCGGGCGAGGTCTTCTTCGGTGACGTCTTCGCGGCGGACGTAGCGCGGGTCCGTGGCGGCGATGTGCATGGCGACGTCCTTGAGCAGGTCCTGAAAGTCAGCCGTGCGGGCGACGAAGTCGGACTCGCAGTTCAGCTCCAGCAGGACGCCGATCTTGCCGCCGGCGTGGATGTAGGTGCCGACTGCGCCCTCGTTGGTGGAGCGGGAGGCCTTCTTGGCAGCCGAGGCCATGCCGCGCTTGCGCAGGACGACGAAGGCGCCTTCGATCTCGCCCTTCGCTTCCTGGAGGGCCTTGAGGCAGTCGCCCATGGGCGCGCCGGACTTTTCACGAAGTTCTTTGACGAGTTTGGCGTCGATTTTGACTGGAGTTTCCGTAGACATTCAGGTTTCCTTAAGTACGATTTCTAAGAAAAGGGGCTCAGGCTTCGCGCCCGAGCCCCCATCAAGGTAATAGATAGCTGTTACGACCCGGATAAAAGCGTCTCGTAACACGAGGGGCTGGCTTAGGCTCCGGTCTCGGCGACGGCCGTAGTTTCGGGTTCGTCGACGGTTGCGGCGGCAGGCGCTTTGCGAATGCCTCCGCCCAGGACAGCCTCGAGATCGACATTCTCGTCGTCTTCGGCGGTTGCGGCGGCAGGCTCGGCGGAGGCCTGAACTTCGGCCACTTCGCCCTCTTCGCCGACGTGCTCGGGAGCGATCTCGGACTGCTGAACATCGGCAGTTTCGGCGGCGAAGGCGCGCTCGGAGACCATCTGGACGCCCTCGTAGGCAGAGTCCGCAATCTTTGTGGTGAAGAGGCGAATGGCGCGCAGGGCGTCGTCGTTGCCGGGGATCACATAGTCGACCACGGTGGGATCGCAGTTGGTATCGACGACGGCGACGACCGGGATGCCGAGCTTGCGGGCTTCGGCAACGGCGATGGCCTCGTTGTTCGAGTCAACGACGAAGATGGCGTCGGGAAGGCGCTTCATGCTCTTGATACCGGCGAGGTTGGTGCTGAGATGCTTGCGCTCGCGCTCGAGCTTAATGACTTCCTTCTTGGTGAGCAGCTCGTAGCGGCCGTCGGTGGACATATCGTCCAGCTCCTGGAGGCGCTTGACCGACTTCTGCACCGTGACCCAGTTGGTGAGCAGACCACCCAGCCAGCGGCTGTTGATGTACGGCATGCCGGCGCGGGTGGCCTCTTCGGCGATGGCGTCCTGCGCCTGGCGCTTGGTGCCGACGAAGAGAACGAGCTTGCCGGTGGCGGTGAGGTCGGTGACGAACTTCGACGCTTCCTTGAACATCTTCAGCGTCTTTTGCAGGTCGATGATGTAAATGCCGTTGCGCTCGCCGAAGATGTACTCCTTCATCTTGGGGTTCCAGCGCTTGGTCTGATGCCCGAAGTGGACACCAGCTTCGAGCAGTTCCTTCATAGTGATGCTGGCCATGGTGGCTCCTTAAGAAAGCATCCGCGGCGATGATACGGGTGCCGGGATTGAATGCCCGCAGTCCACTGGGTGGAGAGCAGGAAATTTAACTCCTTGCCGCAAGAGTCGAAGCCTGCGGGTGTTGCGAACGGAGGAGACGGGTGATGCCGGACCTCCTCCGTATAAGCGTCGTTCTCAGGGAAAGAAAAGCAACAGCAAAAGATCTTGCTGAAGAGCTTTTCTTTATCGCTTGCTGAACTGGAAGCGAGCGCGAGCGCCCTTCTGGCCGTACTTCTTACGTTCCTTGCCGCGCGAGTCGCGGGTCACCAGGCCTTCGGCCTTGAGCGCCTTGCGCAGTTCGGGGTTGAACTCCATGAGGGCGCGGGCGATGCCGAGCTTGACCGCATCGGCCTGTCCCATAACGCCGCCGCCCTTGACGGTGGTGACGACGTCGAAGGTTTCGCCGATGTCGGCGATGCCGAGCGAGCGGCGAACCGCGGCGCGCTGCTGGGCGGTGACGAAGTAGACGTCGACGTCCTTCTTGTTGACGGTGAAGTTGCCGCTGCCGGGACGCAGGAAGACGCGCGCAATCGAAGACTTGCGACGGCCGGTTCCGTAGTATTGGATCAGATCTGCCATGGTGCTCCTTGAACTTGCCTCAGGGGTGAAAGCCCCGAAAATCTCTATGCGGCACGGTGGAAGCCGTGCCCCGAACAAAACTTAGGCGACGACTTCCAGCGGCTGGGGCTGCTGGGCGAGGTGCGGATGCTGGCCGCCCTTGTAGACCTTGAGCTTGGTGGCCATCTGCCGGCCGAGCTTGGACTTGGGAAGCATGCCCTTGACCGCCTGCTCGACGATGGCCTCGGGGCGACGGGCGAGCAGTTTGACGAAGGACTCTTCGCGCAGGCCGCCGGGGAAGCCGGTGTAGCGGCGATAGAGCTTGGTGTTCGACTTGAGGCCGGTGAGGACGATCTTTTCGGCATTGATGATGATGACGTGATCGCCCACATCGATGTAGGGCGTATAGAGCGGGTTCAGCTTGCCGGCGAGAAGGCTGGCGGCGTGGGTGGCGAGGCGGCCAAGCGTCTTGCCGCTGGCGTCAATCACAAACCACTTGCGCTGGATGTCTTTTCCGCTGGGAATGGTGGTGGACATTGCTTTGTTTACTCCCTGGTTCTGCCGTCTTCATAGGTCGGCGTGCTTCTGAAGAAAGAATGGATCGAATGGACTGCTTACAGCTCACAACGTTGAACAAATACCTGTCACAGCAAAAAACCTGCCACCGCACGAAAGGCCCCCGAGAGCATCCTCGAACACAACGAAGCCAAACCGCATGGGTCAGCGCACAAAGCCTTGAAAAATCAGCCTGGAAAGTGGTGCTTCAAGGGCTGCGTGATGACCTGTGCTGCCCTGGGTGAATCCACTACGGTTGCCTCTTGAGCCTGCGTCGTCCGTACATACAGCCACACGGACGCGCAAACGCGAGACTGCGCGAGATTCAAGTTTACTGAGTTCCGCGAGGTTACGTCAAGGAAAAGTGGAGTACCGGCTCGAAGCCTAGCAGAAAGGTCAAAGTCCAGGACATCAATGTCAAAGTCCAGGACATCGCGAACGTTATCTCTTGCGAGCAAGGAGGGGTTTTTCAAGCACGGCCCAGGAGATTGCTGAGTAAAGGATGGTTCCGGCAAGAGTAACGCCGGTGATTGCCCAGATTCCGGACAAATATCGAGATGCAACCATAAGGACCGTGAAATGAATGAGATAGATAGTGTAACTGATGCGGCCAATGTAGCGGACCGGCGAGAGGGTCAAGATTCCCGTGCCCTTGCCGCTCAATGCCCAGAGGATCGCACCGGTACAGGCGATGAGACTGAGTTCATAGATCCAGAGATTCGTCTCCGGCGTGTTCGCGGACGTGGTGAACCCCGGCTGCCGGGAGAGGGCCGCGAGCGTAAGCAGGGCGAGGGCGGAGAAGATAAGGCCGTAGTGTCCAAATCGCTTGATGACGTGCTGGCGTTTGCGCCACAGGATCGCAATAAGCGCGCCGACGGCGAGCAGGTCCATGCGGAAAGGAGTCAGAGCGTAGATGGGCCAGTGATAGGCAAAGAGCGGAGTGCAGAACCAGCGCAGAAGCGGCGCCGCGAGAACGACGGCGGCGGCGGACCAGGCGATGGCCCGTTCACTGAGGAAGTACACGACCAGGGGCCACAGAAGGTAGAACTGCTCTTCAACGGCCAGCGACCAGAGAACATCGAGCGATTGCGGATGGGGAATATGGAACGCAAGCACGAAGTTCATGAGGAAGAAGTAGAAATACCACTGGTGTGCCCAGGCCAGGCCAAAGATCAACGAGGTGACGACCAGCAAAAGAGCATAAGGGGGCAGGATACGACGGGCGCGGCGCTCGTAGAAGTGGCCGAAGTATCGCCCAATGCTTTGGGTCTTGTTGTTGATCAGAATGCCGGTGATAAGAAAGCCGGAGAGGATAAAGAACAGGTCGACGCCCATCCACAACAGCTTCACATGCAGGGTGTGGTGGAGGAAGACGGCGGCGATGGCAACAGTTCGGATGCCGTCCAGCTGCTCGATTCTCTTTGCCTAATCTATTTTCGGAGCGCGGTTGGGTTAAAGACTCTGATGGTCCGGACGAGACTGCGGCTACTCGTAAGAAAGAGCGTCGATGGGATCTTTTCTTGCGGCCTTGATCGCTGGATAGAACGCCCCGAGCATGGCTCCGGTAAAGGCGATCAGAACAGCGGCCATGACCCAGCCGGGAGTGACGGCGAAGGCAAGCGTCGGAAATTTGTAGTGGAAGATCGTCCGCATGAGAAAGGTAACGCCGACGCCGAGAGCTATGCCCACGATGGCCAGTAGCGCCGTCTCGCGCAGCACGACGGAGATGATGTAGAGCCGTGACGCTCCGAGGGACTTGAGAATGCCAATCTCGCGGGTTCGCTCCATGACGGCGGTGTACATGGACTGAAAGATAACGAGGAATCCGATGAGCACCGCGGTGCCGATAACGATGCGCAGGCCGATGTTGAAGCCGGGGAGCTTCTCCGGCGTGAGGCTGGCGAGCAGCTCGTCGAGGGTTTCGATGCTGTATTGCTGCATACCTGGGGTGGCGAGAACTTCCTTGCGGACGGCGTCCTGGAACTGCGGAGGATTGTCCGTGCGGAGATAGAACATGCTGGCCTTGCCGGGAGTTCCGCCGATCTCGTTCATGGTCTCGATGGGAATGAACTTGCGGCCTCCTTTACCGTGCTCAACGATGCCGCAGACGTGGAAAGGGTGGTGGAGGACGTCGACGGTATCGCCGACCTTGAAGCCGCGAGCGGCCTCGTAGTCGTCGATGATGATGTCGTCGGGATGCTGAAAGGGGCCTCCGGCGACGAAGATGAAGGGGCGCAGCGCGTCGTAGGTGGCGTAGTCGATGCCGTAGATGTTTTCGAGGGCCTTGCCTGCAGTGAGCTGGACGTTGACGGGAGCGACGACCTCGACATGCGGAAGGGTGCGGAGGACATCGGCAACCTTGATGGAGGCGGCGGCGCCGGACATGCCGATGAGGTTGCTGGCAGCGCCGGGGTGCACGATCATGTCCATGCCGATGCCGCTCTGGCGCGTGCGCTGGCCGTTGAGGATGCCCAGCATGATGGCGGTGATGGAGAGGATCATGATGACCTCCATCGCCACGGCAAAGACGCTGATGAGCGAGCGCAGCGGGCGATGGACGAGATTGCCGACGACCAGTTTGTTCATAGGGTTCCAATGTAAGTGTATTCGAGAGCAGGCCGCGCGGTGCGGGATCGGCTGCAAAGGCGGAGCAATGCCGTCAGACGGCCGGCGGGTTGCCGGTCGAGCTTTGCGAGGCCCGGATCGGCGAAATCGACGGCAAACGGCGGGGAATGCTGCGGACGCGGCCGACGCGACGGAGATCGATAGACTCCCGGCCGACGAAGAAGCCGCCGAGAACAGGCATGAGATAAGACGCGGTCAGGGCCATGAATACGATGGCGGCAGTTCCGTATCCCAGCATGTAGATGATGCCGCCGAGCAGACCGTTCGGGGCCATGTGAGCCAGAAGCAGCCCTCCGAGCAAGCCCCATACGTTTCGGCGAATATCGCCGCAGAGCGAGTCATAGAGAGTGAAGAGCATGATCCAGATGACGGGCGCTACGAGAAAGATACCCATCCAGCGGCCGACCCGGAAGGCCTCGCCGATAGGACTGAAGGAGACGCCGGTTGAAAAATCGTCGGAGCCAACCATGCCGACTTCGTGGGCGTACAGGTTCCCAAAGTTTACGGTCGGCTTGTCGGGCCAGAGAAAATGGGGAACGAGGTTCTCAAACTGGATGACGATTGGCGCGAGGCCAAGGGGACCTTTATCTTCAGTCACATCGATGATCGCGTCATCGAGGGAGAGCATGACGAGGCGGTCAACGAGGCCCTGGCCGGTGTCGAAGTAACCCTGGACACGATTTTCGACGGAGAACTGCGTTTCCAGCAGGTACTGCTGACGGACGTAACCGAGATCGGAGAGCATCGAGATCGAAATACCTATGTTCTCCAGCCTGGATTCGGTCATGTAATTTCTGCCGTGCTGCGAGTAAGGGACGAGATAGTAGATCGTGAATGTCGCCGCCAGAATGAAGCTGACGATCTGAGCAAAAGAGACCTTGTAGCGCTGCGAGGCCGCGGCGATCAGCCAGCATGCCGGGGGGGTGAACATTCCCTGCTTGGAAAAGCCAACAACGCCGGCGGCGAAGGATATGCACCCAACAATCAGGACGGTGAGGTTCACGCTGCTGGTGCCACCGCTCTTCCGGATCTGGTAGATGACGCCGAGCAGGATGGAAATCTCAAAAAAATGATTCAGTTGCGCAAGCGAACTGAGAATCGATCCGCCCTTGTAAGGGATGAACCAAAGCATCGCAGTGAGAACGGTGCCGGTGATCGCGCAGCCGATCGAGGCATGAAGCATCTTGCGTTCCGGGATCATGTTATCCAGAAACGCCGGTTCCCTTGTGAATCGGCGGCTGATGAAGACCGCGCCCCACATCGCGACAATGCCGCCCAGTTCGGCCTCGATCGTAAGCAGAGGGTTCGTCAGGTTGGAGTCGGCCGGTTCGCCGAGAACCGCCTTCCAGAAGAGCCCCAGGATGATTGCGTTGACCGAGTAGAAGAAGATATACACGCCGGAGCAGCGGCTCAGGCCGCCAGCGAGATTAAAAGCGAGCGTAGCAACGAGGATAAAGAAGAAGCAGCAGAGCGAGAATGCGGGCGATGTTCCCTGAAGGTACTGCGCTGCCCAAAGCAGGATCGCGAAGTAGCCGGCGTAGCGAAGGGGAATGTGTTCTGGAAAGGGGAGGCGCACTCAATCTCTTTCTAGGCCAACCGCCGTTTTCACCGCCAGACTCAACAGCGGTATCCGGCCATCAGCGGGACAAAATCTCACACACTCACATTGAATATCCTCAAACCGCGTTCCGATGAGGGTTCTCAGGCGATGATACCAGTGTAGCGAACTGCGATAAAGAAGATAGAGCGAGCTGGCTGCGCTCTCGTTTCCACAGAGGTTTCAGGGAATGCTTCGCCGCCGGCAAGGGAGGCGGAGCAACTCTTCTGCCATCGGCCAGATGTATACTTCAAAAAGGCGCAATTCCTCACGCTCTCGGAAAAGCATCCAAACATCTAATGCCCTCGACTCAGCGTTACTTTGCCCCCATAGATTTCAGGACTCGCTTTCCCGCGCTGGATGGCATTCGAGCTCTCGCCATCACGATGGTGTTTGCACGGCACTATGGCGGGGGTGCCCATGGCGGCATTCTTCTCCAAATCTTCAATGTGATCCGCCGGCACGGCTGGAGCGGCGTCGACCTTTTCTTCGTCCTTTCGGGATTTCTCATTACCGGCATTCTGTACGATACGCGCGCGGACTCGCACTACTTCAAACGCTTCTTCCTCCGCAGGGCAGTCCGGATCTTTCCTGTCTTCTATATCGTTACTGCCGTCTTGTTGCTGCTCACGCCGGTCTTTCAGTATGAGTGGCATTGGGGGCACCTGACGTTCGCGCTCTACCTGGGCAACCTCTTCGCCAACTACAACTTTGATCTCTACGGGATTGTCAGCGCGAATCATCCCACGGCCTCGGTGAGCATCTCGCACTTCTGGTCGCTCTGCGTCGAGGAGCAGTTTTACCTGCTGTGGCCGCTGGCCATCTGGTTTGTCCGTGATCGTATCCGGCTCATCCGGATCGCTGTTGCCCTTTCGATCCTTGCCCTGGCGCTGCGCCTTGTCATGCTGTGGCACTTTCCCCTTGAGGTTGCAACGACCTGGATATTCCGTACACTTCCCTTCCGCATGGACTCGCTTCTAATCGGGGGCATCCTCGCGCTGGTGCTGCGCGGTCCGAACGCCGACCGCTGGCAGCGCTCCGCGAAATGGGTCTTTCTCGCCGCCGGCGCGGGCTGCATCGCCATCTTCATGCTCCCGGCACAGGTGGAATATTATTGGATCGATTCGATCGGGCTGCCTTTGCTCGCCTTCGCCAGCGCGGGGCTTATCGGCAGCACGCTACGCGCGGGTTCGCCCGCCTTCCGCCTCTTCTACCTCAAACCTTTGCGTGTCTTGGGCAAGTACAGCTACGGGTTCTATGTCTACCACCTGCTGTTCGTATCGGCGTGGCTACAGCTTTTGATCTGGCTTCAGTCGAGACTGCACTCGTTGGCACTCTCCGGCCTGATCGCCCTGCCCTTGAATTTCGCCGTGACCTTCCTCGTCTCCAAACTCAGCTACGACCTGATCGAGGTCCGCTTCCTTCGCCTCAAGCGGCACTTCGAGTACGACTCCGAGGTCGCCGATCACAAACACGCCTTCACCACCAAATAGGCAGTTGCAGGGCACGTCGCTCGACAGCGTCGATAGGCGCCGTGATGCTCCGCCTTCAACTGCGTTCCGCCAGCGCAGCGGCTTCCTTCGCCCTGCCGGTGGGAAGATAGCGCATGAGACGGTTGCGCAGGCGGAGCGCGGGTTGCTCGACCAGATGGTAGGAGAACTCGGCGACGAGCAGCACCGCGATCCAGTTTCCCGGGAAGGTGCTGACAAACTTCAGCGACGAGCCGAAGACCGACGCGTTGTTGTGGTGCAGAAACAGGGTCTGCCACACATAGATGCTGTAAGACAGGACGCCGATATGCACGATGAATCGCGCATTAAGCACGCGACCGATCACGGACGAGGGATTGCGAACGCACCAGAGCAGAAAGAAGGCGATGGCGGTTCCGCAGACGGTGATGCCAAAGGGCAATTGCCAATAGTTCTGAAAGCGGGCCTGGAGACAATCGGAAAAGAAGATGACGGCGGGAGGAATCCACCAGATCTTTGTCGCGAGAGCGTAGATGCGCTCGAAGACCGGCGTTCCCTGCAACAGCGCGACCACGCAGCCGAACATGAGCGAATCGGCTCGCATGTGGAACATGCTGCTATGGTGCAGGTAATCGATGGGGAGCCGAAAGGAGACGACGCGGATGACCGGAGAGATGACGATCACCGCCAGGGCTACCTTGGCGGCGGTGATGCGGCCTGGAAGGCCGGGGCGACGGCGCAGACAGAAGTAGAGGATGCAGGGCCAGATGAAGTAAAACTGCTCCTCGACACTGAGCGTCCAGAAGTGCTCGAGCGACCACATGGAGTTGCTGGTGGCATAGTTGCGAAAGAAGAAGAGGGCGCTGATGATGTCGATCTTGTGGATGGCGAGCCGGCCGGCCCAGCCGAGGAGAAGAAGAACGGCGACATAGAAGTAGATAGGCGGCAGGATGCGCATGGCGCGCCGGAAGTAAAAGCTGCTCATGCTGATGGAGCCGCGCTTCTGCTGCTCGTGCAGCAGAAGGCTGGTGATGAGGTAGCCGCTGATAACGAAGAAGATGAAGACGCCGGTGTCGCCGTCGAAGATGGCATACCAGATCAGCGGGACGTGGTGGCTCATGTTGAACCGCTGGATGGTGTGCAGCGCCATGACGAGGAAGATCGACAGAGCGCGGAGGCCGTCGAGACTGGGGATACGGGACATGGACGCGGCTCGCACAGAAGCGGGCTGGGACATAAAGGGGAGGCCTCTTTAAGGGCTAATTATATAGTTACCACCTTGGCGGAACTGCTTTGACTCGATGAAGATCGAGGGCTATTCTTTCGAGGAACCGGGCGCAAAGTCAGTATTTCCTGCATCCGGCGAAGGTTACGGCTGAGCGGAGTAAATGGAAAGATTCTGCGACGATCTGCGATGGGAGCGCGAGCAGCGCAAGATCTCGATCGAGACGATCTGCGACAAGACGAAGGTCTCGTCGCGGCATCTGCTTGCGCTTGAGGCGGGCCAGTACGGCGAACTGCCGGGCGGAGTCTTTCGCAAGGGCATCGTTCGCAGCTATCTCGGCGCGCTGGGGCTGGAGGAATCGCCATGGCTGGAGCGGTTCGAGACGAGCCTGCGGGAGAGCGGCGCCGGGGACAGCAGCGGCGAGGGCTGGGCCGAGTTCGCCGAGAACGTGCGCAGAAACCGGGGGGAGAGCGATCGCGGAATCAGTCTGCGCTGGATGGGCGTCATCGCGATGATGGCGGCGCTGGTGGTTGCGGGCTGGTGCGTCTGGAAGTTCGTGCTTGAGGGGCGTTTGCTCTAAAACATTACGGCATTTACTCTTGCCCGCTCCTTCAAACACTCCTACGACCGATAGAAAACAAAGGCAAATACAGGGGTCTCTCCACTCCGCTTCGCTCCGGTCGAGATGACGTGCTTTTGAAGTGGGCGAGAGAGACGACAGCGCCGTCTCCGTTCGAGAAGACCTCCCTGTTTCGGGAGACGATTTTTTGACAGTATTTTAACGAGTGATTTTTGAAGTGCCGTTCTCCCTTCGATGCAGGGAATCGCCGTTGACCGTGGAAGAGTCGCGAGCCGGTGACGGGCTTTGCCGGAAGGATTCGCGGCGGGTAAAATAGAAGGGTTCGATGCTGGCCGGGCTACGTGTCCGGGCAGGTACTCTGTGGAGGAGTTATTTTGGCGACACGCGATAAGTTTCTGTTTACCAGTGAGTCTGTAACCGAGGGCCATCCCGACAAGATTGCCGACCAGATCTCCGACGCGATTCTGGATGCCTGCCTGGAGCAGGACCCTTATAGCCGGGTCGCCTGCGAGACGCTGACCTGCACCGGCCTGGTGGTGGTTGCCGGTGAGATCACGACCAAGGCCTATGTGGACGTTCAGGGCCTGGTTCGCGGCACCATCAAGGCGATCGGATACGACAACGCCCTGTATGGGTTCGACTCGAACACCTGCTCGGTGATCTCGACGATCAACAAGCAGTCGGGCGACATCGCCATGGGCGTCGATACGGGCGGAGCGGGCGACCAGGGAATGATGTTCGGCTACGCCACCAACGAGACCCCGGAGTTGATGCCGGCGCCGATCTCGCTGGCGCACCGTCTGGTGGAGAAGCTGAGCGAGGTCCGCAAGTCGGGCCTGATGAGCTATCTTCGCCCCGACGGCAAGAGCCAGGTGACGGTGGAGTATGACGCCAACAACAAGCCGGTGCGCGTCGATGCCGTGGTCATCTCGACCCAGCACGCGGAGACGGTGGGCAACGACGAGTTGCGCGCGGATATTCTGAAGAATGTGATCCAGGCGGTGATTCCCGCCGAGTTGCTGGACCAGGACACCAAGTACCACATCAATCCGACGGGCCGGTTCGTAGTCGGTGGGCCGATGGGCGACACCGGTTTGACAGGCCGCAAGATCATCGTCGATACCTATGGCGGCATGGGCCGGCATGGCGGCGGAGCCTTCAGCGGCAAGGATGCCACCAAGGTAGACCGTTCGGCTGCCTACATGGCGCGGCATGTGGCCAAGAACATCGTCGCCGCAGGGCTGGCCGATCGCTGCGAGGTGCAGCTTGCCTACGCAATTGGCGTGGCCGAGCCGGTGAGCGTGCTGGTGGACACCTTCGGCACGGGCAAGGTCGATGAGACGAAGCTGGAGGCGCTGGTGCGGAAGAACTTCTCGCTGACGCCGAAGGGGATCATCGAGAGCCTGAACCTGCGGCGGCCGATCTACAAGGCGACCGCGGCCTATGGGCACTTCGGGCGCTCGGGCAAGGACTTCACCTGGGAGGCGACCGACAAGGCTGCCGCGCTGAAGGAGCAGGCCGGGGTCAAGTCTACAGTGACCGCCTGATCGATACACAAGCTGCCGGAAGAACAGACGAAACGAGGAGGAACCCGGAGATGGGTTCCTCCTCGTTTGGCTTAACGGGCCTCGACGACGAGTTGAGTTGGGTGCCTGCGGCTCCACCATTGGAGGATGAGGCGGCGGCAGGGGCGCTCGACGTAGAGGTGAAGGATGATCGAGAAGGGAATGGTGACGGCGAGCTTCCAGAGAGCGTCGACTAAGGTGTCGTGATAGCCGAAGGTTTGCCGGGCCCAGTAGTTGAACAGGAAGTGCGTAAGGTAGAGCGCATAGCTAGCCTCCCCCAGAAGGACAAGCGCCGAATTGGAGAGCAGGCGAGAGAGCCAGTTCGGTTCTCCCAGCCCAAGCAGCAACAGACCGAAGATCGGGATCAGAAGTCCGTTGTGGAGAAGAACATAGGGGAGATGG
The DNA here is from genome assembly GCA_001897435.1 of Acidobacteriales bacterium 59-55. Lineage (GTDB taxonomy): Bacteria > Acidobacteriota > Terriglobia > Terriglobales > Acidobacteriaceae > Edaphobacter. The sequence goes on from MKSV01000006.1 coordinate 79,051, forward strand.
TTGGATAACGCCAAGGCCAGGACCAGGGTGATGGCACCCGTGGTGGCCAGCAGCGACGCCATCCTGCGGCTGGGGCGAAAGCGGAGGTAAATCCATCCCAGTGAGATGCCCGCAAGAAACTCCGGCAAGGCAAGGATGGGAAGGCGGCGGGCGCGGTAGACCTGAAGCATGCCCTCAACGGCGGGGCTGGCACCATCGTGCCACGCCGCCTGGGGATATCGCCAGACGTAGTACAGCGGCACGGCCATCGCGAGCAGCCAGATGCCGGCCAGCATCAGGAGACCCCTTTTAAGCGATGACGGCCGCAACCGCAGAAAGATAAATGGAAATACAAGATAGAAAAAGGCCTCGCAGGAGAGGCTCCAGGCAGGCGCATTAAAGAAGGCAACCATGCGGATGGACCACGACTGGACCATGAACAAATCCGCTATGTAGGCGACGATGTGAATCTTCTCGTGAAACTGGGCCCTGCTGACGTAGGCGGCGAGGATCATGCTGACCAGATAGACGGGATAGATCCTGGCGAAACGCGCCATCCAGAACTTGGAGGCAAGGCCCCTGCCCTGCTCGTACTCGTGGGAGCGGCTGTAAGTGAGGATGAAACCGGAGAGGATGAAGAAGAAACTGACCCCGACGTAGCCAGCCGACATAATCGGCTCGAACGGTCCCCAAAGGGAGGCCGGACTCACGAAATGGTAGAGGGCGACGTGCAGTGCGGCGAAGAAGCGGATGGAGGTAAGCGCCTTGATATTCGGAAGCCGCTTGACACCGGGCGTGTGGGATGGCCCGCGAGCATCCGTCATCTGGTTCAAATCCATGAAAGGAAACCCCTTATCGGAAGCTGGACGTTAAGAGCCACTGCGGCGTTCGGCAGAGAGAGGTTCAAGGTACTGAAGTACTTATGGTAAATGATGTACCCCGCAGTTCAATCGAACGACGAGATGGAGGATATCCGCACGGTTCGGCGGCATCGAGTTTGAGTGAACAGAGCGGAGTGTAGCGCGGAGCGGCGATAGAGGAAGATACTGGAATGACGATGGCCAAGGCGAATTCCAGAGTAAATGCGGTTCCGAGCCTGTTTGCCGGACGGCAGTGGCAGCAGGTGCTGGAGCGGGACGCCAGCGCGGATGGGCAGTTCTTTTACGCGGTAAAGTCGACGAAGATCTATTGCAGGCCGAGTTGCCCCAGCCGCAGGCCTACGCGGAAGCAGGTAACCTTCTTCCCTACCCCGGCGGCGGCCGAGGCGGCCGGATACAGACCCTGCCTGCGCTGCCAGCCGGAGCGGACGACGCCCAAGGCCGATCCTCAGGCCGGGGCCATCGCTGCCGTGACCGAGTATTTAAAGGAACATGCGGAGGAACGGACGAAGCTGGCCGATGTGGCCAAGGCAACGGGGGTGGGACGGCTGACGATTCTGCGCGGGTTCAAACGGGTGCTGGGGGTGAGTCCGGGGCAGTATGCGAAGGAGCAGCGGCTGGCGAAGTTCAAGGACAGGGTACGGCAGCCGAAGGTGCGAATCACCGATGCGATCTATGAAGCGGGTTTCGGGTCGAGCAGCAGGCTCTATGAGAAGAGCGAGGCCGCGCTGGGGATGACTCCGCGAACCATGCGCGCGGGTGGTGCGGGCCTTTTGATCCGGTACTGCACGGCGGCGAGCCCGCTGGGCCGGATGCTGGTAGCGGCGACTGATCGCGGAGTGTGCTCGATCGCCTTCGGCAAGGACGACGCAGCGCTGCTGGCGGAGTTGCGGAAGCGATTTTCAAAGGCCGAACTGGTTGCAGCCAAAGGGAATACCGGCTGGCTGGCCGAGGGGGTGGCGTTTGTGGCGAGCCAGTTGAGTGAGCATCCGCTGGCGGCTACGTTTCCTCTGGATGTGCGGGCGACGGCGTTTCAGCAGAGGGTATGGAAGGCGTTGCAGGCAATTCCGCGGGGCGAGACGCGAAGCTATCGGGAGATTGCATGCGAGCTTGGCCGGCCTACGGCAGCGCGCGCGGTGGGGACGGCGATCGGGTCGAACCCGGTGGCGGTGGTGGTGCCTTGTCATCGGGCGATTCACAGCGACGGATCGCTGGCGGGGTATCACTGGGGCGTCGAGAGAAAGAAGAAGCTGTTGGCCGCGGAACGCGGGAGTGAACCGTCGACGCTGGTCCTCACCAATCCTTAGAGCCTGTCTAAAAGCTGCCGTGAGAGCAGCGCCTCGCCGGAGGAATGGAAAACAAAAGGGATAGCGCTCAAACGGCAAAGATGGGTGGCGACAGGGGGCACCCGGACGGATGGCCGACTTTCAGAATGATATTCTGAGAGGGTTTGCAATAACCTGAATCTGGATGAGGAGCAACGATGGCGACAGCAACGGTGGATAAGGCAGGGGTGGCTTCCGAGTACAAAGTAGCGGATATTTCTCTGGCCGATTTTGGACGCAAAGAGATCGATATCGCCGAGCAGGAGATGCCGGGTCTGATGTCGATCCGCAATAAGTATGCCGCCGGCAAGCCGCTGGCAGGCGTTCGCGTGACCGGATCGCTGCACATGACGATTCAGACGGCCGTGCTGATCGAGACCATGGTGGCGCTCGGCGCCGATGTGCGCTGGGCGAGTTGCAACATCTTCTCGACCCAGGACCATGCGGCGGCGGCGATTGCGGCGGCGGGCGTGCCGGTGTTTGCGTGGAAGGGCGAGAGCCTCGAAGAGTACTGGTGGTGCACCGACCAGGCGCTGCGGCACAAGGGCGGGCTGGGGCCCCAGATCGTCATCGACGACGGCGGCGACGTGACCCTGCTGATCCACAAGGGCGTGGAGATGGAGAAGGGCGACGGCTGGGTCAACACTCCTTCCGGTAATCAGGAAGAGGGTGTCATCAAGGACCTGCTGAAGAAGATTCATGGCACGGATGCGAGCTACTTCACGAAGATGGCGAAGGAGTGGCGCGGCGTGGCCGAAGAGACCACGACCGGCGTTCACCGGCTGTACAAGATGATGGAGCAGGGCAAGCTGCTGGTGCCGGCCATCAACGTGAATGATTCGGTCACCAAGAGCAAGTTCGACAATCTTTATGGCTGCCGCGAGTCGCTGGTCGACGGCATCAAGCGGGCCACCGACGTGATGGTTGCGGGCAAGACGGCGGTGATCTGCGGCTACGGCGACGTGGGCAAGGGCTCTGCCGCTTCGCTGCGCGGTCTGGGAGCGCGGGTGATCGTGACCGAGATCGACCCGATCAATGCGCTGCAGGCGGCGATGGAAGGATATGAAGTCACGACGCTTGAAGAGACGCTGGGGCGCGGCGATATCTATGTGACCTGCACGGGCAATCTCGACATCATCACCTTCGAGCACATGCAGCAGATGAAGGATCAGGCGATCGTCTGCAACATCGGCCACTTCGACAACGAGATCCAGATGGATCAGTTGAACAGCGCCAAGGGCGTGAGCAAGCTGAACATCAAGCCGCAGGTGGACAAGTACACCTTCCCCGCGGGCAACAGCATCTTTGTGCTGGCGGAAGGACGGCTGGTGAACCTGGGCTGCGCGACCGGGCATCCGAGCTTCGTGATGAGCAACAGCTTCTCCAATCAGACGCTGGCCGCGCTCGACCTGTGGACGAACAAGGACACGTACAAGCCGGGCGTCTATATTCTGCCGAAGAAGCTGGATGAGGAGGTGGCGCGGCTGCATCTCGAAAAGATCGGGGTGAAGCTGACGACGCTTTCGCCGAAGCAGGCGGAGTATCTGGGAGTTTCTCCGGATGGTCCTTACAAGGCGGAGCAGTACCGGTATTAAAAGACCATAAAAACTACAAAATTAAAAGACCGTAAAAATTACAAAGGCCGTGGAGAGATCTCTCCGCGGCCTTTGTCTTGTCAGGGACGCTGGTTATAGCGTTGCCGGAGGGTCGTAGTCGGCGGCGGTGATGGCCTGCAGGCGATAGCCGCTGACCTGGAGTTGATCGATCAGGATGATGGTGCGGGCGGAACCGTCGGCATAGACGACCTGGGTGCCGGTATAGGCGGGGATCGTGGTCTCGGTGGGGATGGTTCCGGCGGGCAGCATGATGAGGGTGTAGGTGCCGGTGGGGATGTTCAGGTATCCGGTATTGGCGCCGAAGACGATGTTCGCGGCGACGGGCCGGGCATCGGCGAGGGTCTGGCCGGGAGGGACGAGGTAGAGATCGACGGAGCCGACGCGCTCGGCCTGATCGATGAGACGAAGGGCGATCTGGCCGCGGGGAGCGGGCTGGTTCTGGTCCTTGAGCGTGAGCGGTTGCGGTCCGGCGGCGGTGTCGCCGATCAGCACCGTGTACTGGCTGGCCGGAAGGAAGGTGCCCTTGGCGGCAGAGACGGTCTGCGCGGTCCCGGTCGAGTTGGCGGCGAGGCTGTAGGCGCCGGGCGCGACGGGCACATAGGAGGTAATAGTGCCGAAGCCGAGGTTATAGGCGAGCGCGTCGTGCCCCTGATAGATGTCGAGCGCTGGGGAAGTAGACGAGACGTCGATGATGCGGACCTGCGAACCGGACTGCGGGAGAGACAGGGTTCCGATTCCCTGGCAGCCGGAGAGGACGCCGAGCGTGGCGGCGAGGATGGCGAGGCGGGCAGCCTGACGGGCGGGTTGGCGAGTCTTTAAAAGCATCAGCCGTCGGTTCGGGCGGAGCGTCTTAACGAGAGCGTCTTTATATTAGGACATTGGATATGAATCGGACGAATCGATCTTTGGGCCGGTGGCGGCGATGGAACGGAATGGGACTGGCGGTCCTGTTGCTGATGGCGCTGGCTGGCGGAGCGGCGCTTTACGGGCAGACCGCTCCGGCGTCTCCTGCGGGGCAGGCGGGAGCGGCGGCAGGTGCGGTCACACTGCCGCACGTGCAGCCGATTGTGAGTATGCGCGATCATACTGCGAAGGGCGCGACCCCGGCACCTAAACATAAGCAGAGCTACGACTTCACGCTGAAGGACACCGGATGGATGGATACCGGCGTGACGCTGGCGGCGGGCGAGCGAGCGAGCTTTACGTCAACAGGAAAATTTTCTCTGGCGGATGGGCGGACGACGGAGCCGGATGGACTGGCGCGAGGGTGGAAGGACCTGCTACGGCAGTTTCCGCTGAATTCGGCTAATGTGGGAGCTCTGGTAGGCCGGGTGAGCGACCTGGGGGCATCGGTTCCCTTCCTGATCGGCGCGAAGAACGATGTTGTGATTCCCACTTCGGGACGGCTCTTTCTGCGGGTAAATGTGAGCGATGACCTGGCGGCGACCGGCAATTACAAGGTGAAGGTGAAGTTCGAGCCGGCGAAGGCCACGGCGGCGGCCCTGGCTCCGGCAGCGGGAGTCGCGCTGGTGAGCGGGCTGATTACGCCCGAGACCTTCGTCGACATTCCTCGTCGGGTGTCGGATCAGGCTGGAAATGAAGGAGATATGGTCAACTATGCACTTCTGGGGACCGAGGCGCAGGTAAAGGCGGCTTTCAAGGCGGCGGGCTGGGTTGCGGTGGACAAGACGGTCGAGGATGCCGTGCTGCACGGATTGCTGGCCACGCTGAACCATGAGGCTTATACCGAGATGCCGATGAGCACGCTGTATCTCTTCGGGCGGCCGCAGGATCTGTCGTTTGCGCGGGGCGATCCGCTGAAGGTGGCGGCGGAGAGGCATCATCTACGGGTGTGGAAGACGACGAAGACCATTGGCGGAGTGCCGCTGTGGGTGGGGTCGGCGACGCATGACATCGGGTTTGAAGAGGATCAGAGAAACGGAGACGTAACTCATAAAATCGACCCCAAGATTGATGACGAGCGCGATTTTCTGCTGCACAGCTTCGACGCGGCGGGGGTGTTTTCGAGCGCGGCCTATGTGCTCCCGGCAGACCCGATGCTGAAGGCGAAGACGGCGACCGGGGGAAGTTTTTATTCGGATGGGCGGATTGTCGTGATGGAACTTAAGTAGCGATTCGAACAGCGAGACTCATAGAAACGGATGTAAACCCATGTCCCGGAAGCAGGACATGGGGCACCCGGCTTTGATCGGCGTCGCCGAAACGTATGGCTATTTCTTAGGGCGGCTGGCGATGATCTGGTCTTTGATCTTGTTGTAGGTGGCGGCGGGCAGGATGCCGCGGGTGGTGAGCTGATTCTTGGCGGTGTAGGGGCGGCCGTCGATAATGCGCTTGGCGTAGGCGTCGCCGATGCCGGGGAATGCCTTGAGCTGGTCGGGGGTGGCAGTGTTGATGTCGAGCTTATCGGCAGTGGCAGCGGTAGCGGTGGTCTTGGCTGTGGCCTTGACAGCTTTGGCCGAGGGCTGCGCCGTGGCCAGGACCGGAGCAGACAGGAGAAGCGCCAGAGCCAGCGTGAGAGGGGAGCGGAAGAGCTTGAACATGCGGATAGGTCTCCTGAAAAGATGGACTGCGACGCAAGAGTAGAACAGGCCGGGCGGCTGGTCAAAGGGTTTTAGAGCGGTTCTCCTCCAGAGGGAGCCTTGGTGATGCGAGCAAAGCGCAGATTCCCTTCGGGAATGACAAACAAAGGACGCTATACCTGAGAGAAGTCGCTCCACTGCGCAAGGGACGATGAAACTGGCCGTTGCTTCAGTCGAGATGACGTCTCCTGATCGTCACGGAACGGTTGTCGCAGAGATGCTGACGAGATTAGCTGAACCGGTAGGGCGCTCGTTGCGGGCGCGACAGCAGTTCATTGGCCGCGTCGTCGTTGTGGAAACGCTCCTTGACCGGGTCCCAGTGCAGGTGGCGTTTGGCCTTCATGGCGATGTGGTGGATGAGGCAGGTGGAGCAGGCGCGGTGTCCCATCTCGACTGGCGAGATCGGCTCCTGCCGCGAGCGGATGCAGTCGAGCCAGTTTCCATGCTGGTCGGCGCTGCGGTAGAGATGGATGTCATCGGGGCCGAAGTCCGATTGCAGAATCGTTGGGTCGCTCACCGTCAGTCCGGCTACGGCCAGCGGACCGGAGCCGGAGGCGGCAGAGATCTTCGGTTTGCCGCCGGGATCGGTCGGCGTGACCTGCTCGGTGCGGGTGACGAAGACCCAGCCCTTGCTTCCATAGAACTTGATGCCGTTGGGGAAGTCTCCGGAGATATCCATGGTGACGCCGTTGGCGTAGATGGCGTGCGTCAGGAACTTGCCATGCACGTTCCAAAGGCCGTGGGTCGGAAACTCGGCGTCGCCCCAGACCTCGACCGGGCCAGTGTACTCGGTGTTCATGCCCCAGTGAGCGCTGTCGATGTGGTGCGCTCCCCAGCCGGTGATCATGCCCGCGCCGAACTGCTCGCAGCGCAGCCAGCCGGGACGATCGAAGCCGGATTGCGGCATCACCCGGTCGACGGTGTAAGGCACAACCGGGGTTGAGCCGAGCCAGGCGTCGTACTGGAAGCCGTCGGGAACAGGCATCGGCGTTGCGTCGCCGCCCGCAGGGTCGCCGGGCAGGCCGATCTCGACGTGCTTGAGATCGCCGATGCGGCCGTTGCGCACCAGTTCGGCGGCGATGCGGAACTGTACCCACGACCTTTGCTGGCTGCCGATCTGGAGGATTCGCCCGGAGGCGTTGACGGCATTGCTGAGGTAGCGGCCCTCGGCGATGGTGAGCGAGGCGGGCTTCTGCAGGTAGACGTCCTTGCCGGCACGCACCGCGTCCACCGCGAGGATGGCGTGCTGATGATCGGGCGTGGAGATGACGACGGCGTCGATATCCTTGTTCGCCAGCAGCTCATGGTAGTTGCTGTATCCGGTGACGCCGTCGTAGGGCTTGCCGGTCTTTTTGGCCCCAATCTTTTTGGCATAGACGCCATTGACCAGCGTCTTCGCCTCTTCGACACGTTTGGCGCTGAGGTCGCAGACCGCCATGATGCGGGCGTGGTCGAACTGCCAGATGCCCGGCATATCGTGTCCGCGCGAGATACGGCCGGTGCCGATGGCTCCGATATTGATGCGGTTGCTAGGGGCCATCTGGCCGAAGACGCTGGACGGCACGATCGCCGGAAATCCGACTGCCGCAACCGCGCCTGCTGAGGACTTCAAAAACGCCCGGCGCGAAACTTTCATCTTTGCCATCACTTCCCTCTTCTACGCTCTTAGATCGACGACCTTGGCGTTCTTCTGCGCCTTGATGACGAGTTCGGCGGCAAGCAGGCACTGCTCCTGATCCTGCCCTGTGTGGGTCCGATTGACGATGTCGGAGACGAACTGCGGACCAAAGGGCAGCGTGACGTTGTTGCAGTCGATGTAGCGCGTCTGCTTCTTGTCGACGATGAAGAGGTGATTACCACCCTTTCTGCCCGCGATGTCGATGTACTTGCGCAGCTCGATGTAGCCCTCGGTGCCGAGCATAAAGAGGCGTCCGTCCCCCCACGTGCCCAGGCCGTTGGGCGTAAACCAGTCGAGCCGGACGTAGCCGAGGCCGCGGTCGCCGCGCAGCATCATGTCGCCGAAGTCCTGAAATTTGGGGTGATCCTTGTGCTCGACGTTGGCAATCTGCGAGGCGACGACCTCGGCGGTGCGGGAGCCGGTGTAGTAGAGGAACTGATCGACCTGGTGCGAGCCGATGTCGCAGAGGATGCCGCCGTACTTCGAGTCGTCCCAGAACCACCAGGGGCGCGCTGTGCCGCCGCCGGCGTCGCCGCCGTGCTGGATGATCTGGTGGGGCGCGATGTTGATGGTCTGAATGACCTTTCCGATGGCCCCGGCCTTGACCAGGTCACCGGCCTTGACAGCGGCCTTCACCTCCAGGCGCTCGCTGTACATGATGCCGTAGATCCGTTTGGTCTCGGCGATGGTCTTGCGCACCTCGGCGAGCTGCGGCAGGGTAGTGATGCCGGGCTTGTCGCTGAGGAAGTCCTTGCCGCGCTTCATGACGCGAATGCCGAGCGGAGCGCGATCGACGGGGATGGTCGAGGTAAGCACAAGCTGAGTCGACGGATCGTTGAGGATCTCGTCCTCGGTCGCAACCATCTTCGCCTCGGGAAAGCGCTTGGCAAAGGCCGCTCTTCGATCGGGCTCGGCCGCGTAGAAGGAGACCAGCGTGCCGCCGCCGCGCTTGATGGCGCCAACCATGCCGTAGATGTGGTCGTGGCTGATGCCGCAGACGGAGAAGCGGATGGAGTGCTTCGGCGCTGTCTCCGGGCTCGCCTGGGCGACCTCGTGCACGACGCTGCCTTCGCCGGAGCCGAGCCCCAGCGCGGCCTCGGGAAGCATGGAAAATGCACCCGCCGAGCCGATGGCCTTCAGAAGCGAACGGCGGTCAACCAGATTTAACTTGCTCATGTTTTCTCCTCGATCTACGGGCGTCTGAGAGGGGAGGCCGTCAGATGACAGCCTCCCCCAGCATCTTTATTCGACACCAATACTAAATGGTGGCGGCGAGCCTGGTATGAACGATGGAGAGGAAAGGCACCGATGCGAAGAACAGAGCGGTGGCGAGAAATCTGTGGCGAAGGTTACAAGCCGACGCGCGCCCAGATTGCGTTGTGATCGGAGAACGGTACGGGCTCGACACTGGCTGCGAGGGACTTCAGATCGCGGATGAAGATCCAGTCCAGGTGACGGCGAAACGCGGGGAACGTGTTGAGGGTGCCGGGAAGAGGCATCTCAAAGCCATGGTGCTTCATCGCGGCCCGGATGGCGGCCCGATGCGATGGGCCTCCGGGGATAGGCACGAAGCTGCCCATCCAGTAAAGCTCATTGGTGTTGAAGTCGCCCGCGATGAGACGCGGTCCGGTGCAACGGGACGCCGCGTCGATGACGGGCTGGAGCTGCTCAAGGCGTTCCGCGGCGTTGATGCGCGTGTCGAGATGGGCGTTCCAGACACGCATACCTCCCCACGGGGTACGCACGGTAGCGGACACGGCAAAACGGTTTCGCTCACGGAAGCGGAGATCGCAGGCCTTGAGGCGCTTGATCTCGATATCGTCGATGGGATAGCGGCTCACCAGAGCGAGCCCCTGGTCATGGACACCGGGCGCGGCGGATTGAAAGTGCGTGAAGTATCCGAGGTCGCGCGCGGCGTCTTCAATGGCACTCGCATTGGAGTCTCTCGTCGCGACTTCCTGGAGGAGAAACAGGTCGGCATCGCGGAGGCGCGGAGCGTTGCGCATTGCATCGACGACGATGCCGGGATCGCGCTCTTTCGCCATGTTGAGAGTGACAACCGAGAGACTGCGGTCGGGAGCGGCGTCGCTGGGGTTGGGACGGATATGCCGGAAAGGCCGGTACATCCGCCTGCGCAGGGCACGGCGAGCGCGCCCATTCCTTCCTGGGTCCAAAAGAGTGCTCTCCATCGGATATCCTCCAAAATACCTGCTTGTCTATTAGACGCTGCGGAGACCTTTCGGGTTCATTTGGCGGCGTCGCGGGACTTGCGCAGCAGTCTCCGTTCCCGCCATAGTTTGAGCCCCCGGTCAAGGAGCGCGATGGAGAACCAGAGAGATAAAAGGACGGCGGGATAGGCAAGGAATCGAGGGAAGAAGGCGGAGAGGATTGCCAGCGCAAGCAGGATTGTCCCGCCGAGAAACATGAGATGCGCCTCGGCGGGCTCGAAGATGCGGCGATTGATGAAGGCGGCGCCGATGGAGTTGCTGATGCGGATTGCTCCCGCGGCAGCACGGCCGGCGCTGCCGCCTCCGCCGGTCGCCACTGGCCGCGGGCGGCGCGGCCTGCCGGGAGCGCGCATCTTGTGTTTCTCGTCGAGGACGATCTCCGTGGAGTTGGCCAGATCCTGAAGGTACATCTCTTCCATTTCGCCGGCGAAATGCTCGTCTTCGATGACCGCATCCAGCTCGCAGTTTCCGAGCCAGCTTGCGATGTTGAGATTGGTGGAGCCGACACGCGCCCAGCGTCCGTCCGCGACCGCCGTCTTGGCGTGGAGCATGGTGCCGTTCCACTCGAAGACGCGCACTCCGGCTTCGAGGAGGGGCTGGTATCCTGCCCGGGACAGAGCCTTGACAATGGGAATGTCCGTTGCGCTCGGGACAAGAAGGCGCACATCGACATGATCCATTGCAGCCGCACGGAGAGCCTGAACATAGATGGTCGTGCCAGCAAAATAGGCGTCGGTCAGCCAGAGCCTCTCTCTGGCCAGCGCGGCAACCATCTGGTCGAAGCGAAGCAGGCCCGCCATGGCCGGCAAGGTGGCTACGACGCGTAACTTCACATTGCCGGTTGGAGCGGGCGCCGGCTCGTCCAGGGTCAACTCTTCCGGGAAAATCGCGGAGCCGATCAGGGCCCAGACCTGCGTGAAGGCGCGCTCGATGTCGGCGACGGCAGGCCCGGTGACCTCGATTCCGGTATCGCGCCAGGGCTCAAGCTTCTTTGCCGGATCGCCCACCCACATTCTGCCGACGCACAGACCGGTGATGAAACCGATCCGGCCATCGACGGCGAGCATCTTGCGATGATCGCGGGAGAGCCAGCCGAGAGGACTGTCGAAGTGCGGCGGATTATAACAACGGACCTCGACGCCGGCTGCGCGCATGCGATTCCAGAAGCGGCGGGAGGCGTTGCCCAGGCCGCCCAGCCAGTCGTAGATGAGGCGCACGCGCACGCCTTCCCGCGCTTTTTGGATGAGCGCGTCGGCGAACTCTTGGCCCGCGTCATCTTCGTGAATGATGTAGCTTTCGAAGTGAATGTGGCGCTTCGCGGCGTGGATGGCATCGAGCCATGCGGGATAGTTTTCCCTCGCGTCCTTGAGCAGCCGGACCTGATTGCCTGCGATGAGTGGCGCGCCGGCGGCCCGCGAGAAGGCCTGGTCGGCAAGGGCGCGAAGAGGCTCCATGCCTGCCAGTTCCTGCCTGGAGGCTGCGGTCGCTCCGATGGTTTCATGCCCTCTGCGCTGCTTCATAGCGGCTCCGCGTATGCTTTAAATACTGGTCCGGTCAAAAAGTCATTTTACGCAGGGAATGTCGGTCCTGTGGCGGCGTTACCTCTCCGGCGCAGGCCAGTAGGTCCGTTTGACTAACGAGAGAGCGCGTTGATGAGGCTATTAAAGATCCAGGTGCAATCTCTTCCTCATAGCTCTACGTTCTCTACGTTTCCGAGCCGAGATCGAGTAGGTTCCTCGCGATCAGAAATCCCATCAAATCGCAGTTCCGCGACGGCGCCCCAACCATTCTGAGGGTTGTAATGACCTGACCCCGATGCATGGAGGCGTGGTTGAAGCAGTGAAGCATCAGTTCACCGACTGTGAACGTCAAAGGCCTACCGTCCGGTAGTCTCGATAAAACGGTGGATTCTAGGTCTTCCGGCGTCAGCGTCGCCATCCAGGAGTGCCACGCTGCCCATACCTCCGGCCAAAGCCGCGCCAGATCCGGAACATCGATGAGCCCGTCCTTGCCGACGTTGTCCGCATTCATCGTCTCCAAAGCCGGTAATGCACGAGCCTGAAGCATCGTCAGCCAATCCCGCTCGGCCAGGTACATGTGGTTCAACAGCCTGCTGATGGAACCCAGGGTTCCACCCGATTCTGCTTCAAGTTGCTGCTGCTGGAGGGCAATACACTCCGACAAAAGGCGCTCTCCCGCCCATTTTGTGTAGCCGAGCATCAAGCGCAGCGTGGTTAGATCGGGACTCATTCTCTACTCCCATTCACAGTCGAACAATATGCCTGGCATGCCTCTTCTTGTCCGCGATTTTACATGGCGCGCGCCCAGCGCATGCGAAAGCGCGCGCCGCGCGGCGACTTCGTTCAAGTCGGCTTCCCGGAGCCACATCGTCAAGGCGCTCTCAGTTTGGCGAAAAGTGGCCAATGCATTTATTGATTACCGGAATCGTTATGGCAGCCCTTCATTCAAAGGAAGCCAAGTGGATATTCTGAACCGCCATTTGGGTTCATCAACCAAAGGTCTCGATTGCTCCGTGATTCAAACCGACCCACTACCCGGCACGGTGGATGATTGACAAGCAGCCGCGGCCCAGCTACTTTTAAAAGTAATGAGCGTCCGCTTCCAGCATCACGGCCATCACCATCATCATGCGCAAAGCGTGCTGGCGGCAGTGTCCGGTGTGGCGAAGTAACGAACGCTAACTAAGGATTGGAAAGGCCCGCTAACGCGCATACCGCGAGCGGGCCTTTTTGCTGCCCGGTGGCGTGTTGGATGGCCCCAGAGAGACCAAGGAGAATGACGATGGAAGCAGTAAAGATCGATTTTGCGAAGATGGATGGCCTGGTTCCGGGCATCGTGCAGGATGCGAAGACGGGCGAGATGCTGATGCTCGGCTTCCTCAACGAAGTGAGCTACGCGAAGACGCTGGAGACGGGGTTTGTGACCTTCTGGAGCCGAACGCGGAGCAAGCTGTGGATGAAGGGCGAGACCAGCGGCAATCGGCTGAAGGTGATCTCGGCGGCAACCGATTGCGATAACGACACGCTGCTGTTCCGGGTCGAGGTCGAGGGCGATGGGCTGGTGTGCCACGAGGGCACGGTGAGTTGTTTCACTAAAAATATTGAAACGGAGAAGGCGTAATGTCTGGAGCGAAGAAGCTGAAGCTGGGAATTCCGAAGGGCAGTCTACAGGATGCGACGATTGCATTGTTTGAGCGGGCCGGATGGAGGATCTTCGCCAACGGGCGCAGCTACTTCCCTTCGATCGACGATGCCGAGATTGAGTGCATGCTGGTGCGCGCGCAGGAGATGGCGCGATACGTCGAGCATGGCGCGCTGGATGCAGGGCTGACCGGCAACGACTGGGTGCAGGAGAACGAGACGGACGTGGAGTATGTCACGAGCCTGACCTACAGCAAGCAGAGCCGGCAGAAGGTGAAGTGGGTGCTCGCGGTTCCGGAGGACTCACCGTTTCAGAAGCCGGAGGATCTGGCGGGCAAGATTATCGCGACCGAGTTGGTCGAGTTCACCAAGCGCTACTTTGCCAACAAGAATATTCCAGTGAAGGTGGAGTTTAGCTGGGGCGCGACCGAGGTGAAGCCGCCGACGCTGGCCGACGCCATCGTCGAGGTGACAGAGACGGGAAGTTCGCTGCGGGCGAACCGGCTGCGGATTATCGAGACCCTGATGGAGAGCGAGACCCAGTTGATCGCGAACAAGGACGCCTACAAGGACGCATGGAAGCGGGAGAAGATCGGCAACATCTCTCTGATGCTGAATGCCGCGATTGCGGCGCAGGGGCGCGTGGGCCTGATGCTGAATGCGCGCAAGGATGCTCTCGATACCGTGATCGGTGTGCTGCCGGCGTTGAACTCGCCTACCGTTTCGCAGTTGAGCGATGCGGGATGGGTGGCGCTGAATACGATTCTCGATGAATCGCTGGTACGGGACGTGATTCCGAAGCTGAAGGCCGCCGGCGCTACGGGGATTGTGGAGTATCCGTTGAGCAAAGTGGTTCTGTAAAGACAGGAAAGATGCAATGAAGCTGGTACGAACGTTTGGCAGAAGCAAGGCGGCCGCGGCCGCTCTGGTGGAGACACTGGAGCGGCGTGGAGCCGCGAATACGGCGAAGGTAGAGCCTGTGGTGCGCGGGATTCTTGCTGCCGTTCGCAAGGATGGCGATGCCGCGCTGCGGAGATATGCTGCGAAGTTCGACGGGCTGAAAAAGGGGCAGGCGCTGCTCGTCTCTCGCGAAGAGATGCAGACGGCGTGGGAGGCTACGGCTCCGGAGTTGCAGGCGGCGATGATGGTGGCGCGCGGCAACATCCTTGCGTTTGCCGAGGCGCAGTTGCCGAAGGAGTGGACGGTTGCTCCGGCAGAGGGAGTGAAGACGGGGCAGATCGTTCGCCCGCTGGGCAGCGTGGGTTGCTATGTTCCGGGGGGGCGGTATCCGCTGCCTTCGACGCTGCTGATGACGGTGACTCCAGCACAGGTGGCAGGGGTGGAACGGATTGTGGTGTGCTCGCCTAAACCGGCAAAAGAGACGATGGCGGCGGCGTGGCTGGCAGGAGTAACGGAGTTTTATCGCGTAGGCGGAGCGCAGGCGATTGCGGCGATGGCCTTTGGGACGACTGCGATCGGGCGCGTGGACAAGATTGTGGGGCCGGGAAATCTATTTGTAACCGCGGCGAAGACAATCGTTTCGAGCGAGTGCGGGATCGATATGCCCGCGGGGCCGACCGAGATCGTCGTGACCAGCGAGAGCGGAGATGCGGCGGGGATTGCAGCGGACCTGGTGGCGCAGGCAGAGCACGATCCCGAGGCGCTGGCGATTCTAATTACCAGCAATGAAGCGCTGGCGAAAGAGGTTGCGGCTGAGATCAAGCGACAGGCGGCGGGAAATAAGATTGCCAAGCAGTCTCTGGCGGCGCAGGGCGCGATATTTGTGACTGCATCCGTTACAGAGGCGCGGGAGTTAACCAACCGGCTGGCTCCGGAGCATCTGACCATCGATGCGGCGACGGATTTGAAGTGGGTTCGCAACGCGGGCAGCGTCTTTGTAGGAGCGTACGCTCCGCAGTCGATGGGCGATTATGTCTCCGGGCCGAACCATGTGCTGCCGACCGGCCGCGTGGGGCGGGTGCGCGGAGGACTGAGCGTGATGGACTTTGTGAAGGTGATTACGGTGCAGGAGTACACCCGCAAGGGACTGCGGAAGATGGGTCCCCATGCAATTGCGCTTGCCGAGGCCGAGGGGCTGCGGGGCCATGCGGAGAGTGTTCGAGTGAGGATGCGATGACGGCTGCAAGCGAAGTAAAGCCGCGCCGGGCGGTGCTGGAGATGCCGGAGTATCATCCGCCGCTGGCGGGCCGGGAGTTGCTGCGGCTGGATTTCAACGAAAACACCTTTGCGCCCTCGCCGAAGGTGATCGAGCGGCTGCACCAGGTGACGGCGGAGGAGCTGACAAAGTATCCCGAGCGCGAATCCGTCGAGGCGATTGCGGCTGCGCACTTTGGCCTGCGGGCCGACCAGATGGTGTTGACCAACGGCGTCGACGAGGCGATTCACCTGATGTGCTGCGCGTTTCTCGAAGAGGGAGACGAGGCGATCATCTGCACGCCGACCTTCTTCATGTACGACGTGAGCGTCCGCATGATGACGCGCGGGCTGGTGAAGGTGCAGGCGGATGAGACGCTGGAGTTTCCATTCGAGCGGTTCAAGGCGGCGATTACGGAGCGGACGAAGCTGATGTTTATCGCTTCGCCGAACAATCCGACCGGCGCGGTGGTGAGCCGGGAACATCTGCTCGCGCTGGCGGAGGCGGCTCCGCAGGCAGCGCTGATGGTGGATGAGGCTTACTCGCACTTCGATGGCGAGTCGGTGATCGGTGATCTCGATGCCGTGCCGAATCTGGTGATAGCGCGGACCTTCTCGAAGGCCTATGGGATGGCGAGCCTGCGAATCGGCATGCTGGCTGGCAACGCCGGTCTGCTGAAGTATGTGCGTAAGGTGAGTTCGCCCTACAACATCAACGGCGCGGCGCTCGATTGCCTGCCCGTGGCGCTGGCGGATAAGGATTATCTGGCCTGGTACGTGGAGCAGGTGCGGGTGGGACGCGACCGGATGATGGCGGGGCTGCGGGAGCTTGGCGTTCCCTACTTTCCCAGTCACGCAAACTTCGTGCTGATGAAGATCGGACCGAAGCACAAGGAACTGGTAGCGGCGATGCGCGCGCATGGCGTGCTGCTGCGCGACCGGTCGGCCGATCCGGGATGCAACGGCTTTGTCCGTATTACGATCGGGATCGAGGAGCATGTGCGGATGGGGCTGGCGGCCTTGCGGTCGTCGCTCGAAGAGATCGGATGGGACAGGCGAGAGACCGGAGAACCGGCGGGACCGCAGCCCGGCGAAGACGAGAGGGAGTTTGAGTAATGGCGAAGGCTTTGGGCAAGGTTCGAACAGGAACGGTGAAGCGCGATACGACGGAGACGCAGATTGCGTTGAAGCTGGTCGTCGATGGGCAGGGCGTTTATAAGGTCTCGACCGGGATACGGTTCTTCGACCACATGCTGGAGCTGTTCACGCGGCATGGCGGCTTCGACCTGACGCTGAAGTGTACCGGCGATCTGGATGTGGACCAGCACCACACGGTCGAAGATGTCGGCATTGCGCTGGGCGAGGCGTTCAACAAGGCACTCGGCGATAAGAAGGGGATTATGCGCGCCGGGTACTTTGTGATGGCGATGGATGAGACGCTCGCGGTTGCCGCTGTAGACCTGAGCGGGCGCGTGGCCTATGTCGTCGATGACAAGGTGAAGGTGCGGCTGGTGGGAGATTTTCAGAGTGAGTTGCTGGCGGACTTCTTCGATGGGTTTGCTCGGGGAGCCAAGGCGAATGTGCATGTGAAGACGATGTATGGGCGTAGCAACCATCATAAGATTGAGGCGATCTTCAAGGCATTTGCACGGGCGCTTCGCGGAGCCTGCTCGCGGGATGAGCGGATGCGGGAGATGCTGCCGAGTACGAAGGGTTTGCTGTGACTGAGTCCAGGCCGTGGCGCAATAGGGTCTTCAGCATAAGCGTTGCTCTCGCTGTGCTGAACCCGATCTATTTCTTCATTGCAATCAACTTGGCTAGCCGATTCTCGGATAAAGTTTGGGGAAATTTCATCGTCGTGGGCGTTTTAGTTGGGCTTCTTTCGCTTGCGTGCGGATTGCTTGGGCAGGGTCACAGACGTTGGATGTTGATTTTAGTTACATGCGTAGAAACCATTCTCTGGTGGTTCATGGCGGTAAGCTTATGATTGCGGTGATTGATTACAAAGCGGGGAATCTGACCAGCGTGGTGAAGGCGCTGAAGTATCTGGGCGCTGAGACGCAGGTGACGCAGGACCCGGAGGTTGTGCGCGCGGCGGCCAAAGTGGTGCTGCCGGGGGTGGGGCACTTTCAGTCGACGCAGTTGCTGGCTGATCTTGGCTTGACCGACGCGGTGCGGGAGAGTGTCGCGAAAGGTGCGTGGTTTCTGGGGATTTGCGTCGGGCTGCAATGGTTGTTTGCAGGTTCGACGGAGGCTCCGGAGGTGGCGGGGCTGGGCCACTTTGCGGGAATGTGTGAACGCTTCCCTGCCTCGTTTGAGGGGCCGGAGTTGAAGTCGCCGCATGTTGGATGGAATTCGCTGGAGGAGGTGAGGGCGGATTCGAAGCTGCTGCGCGAAGTGCAGGAGGGCGGGTTTGTTTATTACACGCACTCGTGGCGGGCTCCCGTAATCAATGCAACCGCCGCGGTTACAAACTATGGAGGTGCGTTTACAGGAGTCGTTGAGCGGGAGAATGTCATGGGTGTGCAGTTTCATCCGGAGAAGTCGAGCGCCGTGGGTTTACAGGTCTTAAAGAACTTTGTGGAGTTATAACGATGCCTTTTATGTATGAATTGAAGCTTGCCGGCGAGGAGCCCTCTTACACGTTTGTGCAGCAACTGATCTCGGTCGGCTCGGTCGCGGATGTGAACCGGCCGGCCTGCACCTTGACCGACGGAACGATGGAGTTCCATGTGATGGTGCCGAAGCTGGGCCTGATCGTGGAGTGGTTCGTAGAGAATGGCACGGTGATCGAGAACGGCACGGCGATGGCGCGGCTGGTCTGCGAGGGGGATGAGGTTGCGGTCCCCGCAGCGGTGCCGGTAAGGCTGAGATAGATGCTGACGAAGCGGATTATCGCGTGCCTCGATGTGCGCGGCGGGCGCGTGGTGAAGGGCGTTCAGTTTGTGGACATCGTCGACGCCGGCGACCCGGCGGAGTTGGCGCATCGCCATGCGGCGGCAGGAGCGGACGAGATTGTGCTGCTGGATATTACAGCGACGCACGAAGGCCGCGGCACGCTGCTCGATACGGTGAAGCGGACAGCGGCTACGCTCTTCGTTCCGTTTACCGTGGGCGGTGGGATTCGCAGCGCGGACGATGCGGCGGCGGTCTTCGATGCGGGGGCGGACAAGGTTTCGATTAATTCGAGCGCGATTGCGCGGCCGGAGTTGATTGGCGAGATTGGCGGCAGCTTCGGAGCGCAGGCCGTGATCGTGGCGATCGACGCCCGGCGCGGCGCGGCAGGTGCGGACGATGCCGAGGTGTATGTGAGCGGCGGCCGCAAGGCCACGGGATTACGAGTTGTCGATTGGGCTCGCGAGGCCGAGGAGCGCGGCGCGGGTGAGATTTTGCTGACCTCGATGGATACGGACGGAATGCGCAACGGCTTCGATTGCGAGCTGACTGCCCGGGTGAGCGAGGCAGTGCAGATTCCGGTGATCGCCTCGGGCGGCGCGGGGTCGGCGGCGCATTTTGCCGAGGTCTTCGGCAAAGGCAAGGCCGATGCGGCTTTGGCGGCCAGTATCTTTCACTTTGGGGTTACGGATTCGCGGGAGTTGAAGGCGGAGTTGCGGCGGGCAGGAGTCTCCGTGCGGCTGCCCTGCTGACGGGCAGGGGCCTCCCTGTTCAGTCTTGGCTTCGGCGATGACATGGGCGAGAGGTGAGCTAGGCCGATTTGGTATTGGCCTTGCATGGCCCCTGCAACAACGAGCGCGGCGCGAAATTTTTCCGTTACGGTAGAACGGATGGCGCGCAGAACTCCGGACTGCGGACTGTCTTTGAGGATGCCGATTGCGATGGAGTGAAGTTCGCTCCAGTCGTGCCACTCGCCGATGGCGTCGGTGACGCGGATCAGGCTGCCGATGAATCCCGCATCGCTGCCCTCGATGATCTCCGCGGTGTAGCGCAGCGCTTTTACCTTGAGACGATAGAGATGCAGGTTCGTGCGCGTGAGCCGGGGCCAGGACTCCAACTCCTCGGAGATCTGGAAGGCTGTGGAGATGGCCTTGGACTGCTGTTCGGCGAAGGCGACGCCGTCGGCCTGGAACAGGGGGCGGCATCGCTCGAGTTGGCGCTGGGCGCGTTTGATATCTTCTGCAACCGAGGATTGCAGCCTGCGGACAGCCTTCCGCCTGCGCTCCGCAAGGCCTTCCAATAGCCGCACCAGCGCATCGTCATCGCCAGCCGCGACAAGGTGCGATGCGAGTCCGATGAGAACATCCATATCGCGGACCTTGCCCGCCTTTCTGCGCAGGGGCGTGACCGTCTGAAGCAGGCGGCGAGCGGGCGGCTCGTCTTCGATCCGAAGCGCGCGGACAGCGGCCTCCAGGCGGCGGCTGCGGGTGCGCAACTGGTGGACATCTTCGGGCGCGCCCGAGCGCAGAACGCGCTTGAGCGACTTGCCGAACCTGCGCAGAGATTGAGGAAGCGCATCCTTGTCGAGAGGCATCTTGCACCTTACGAGTCATAGCCCTAAGCATGGGCAGAAGTCATGGGCCGAAGCACAGCTTGAGTTCTCAGAGCGGAGATCGAACGCCGGAGTTGCCTGCGTTGGATAGCCGTGCGGCTCGCCCGAGACAGCGCAGCCGCAGGTCGAGCAATTCCTTCGCAGGCCTGCGACAATAAGGACATGCTAATACCTTCGATTGATTTGATGGGCGGTCGCATTGTGCAGTTGGTGCAGGGCGAAAAGCTGAAATTGGCCTTCGACGATTTTGAGTACTGGATCGAGCGGTTTTCGAAGTATCCGGTCGTGCAGTTGATCGATCTGGACGCAGCGATGCGGCAGGGAGAGAATCGCTCGCTGATCGAGATGATCTGCAAGCGGCTGCCCTGCCAGGTGGGCGGCGGGCTGAAGGCGGCGGCCGATGGCGAGGCACTGCTTAAGGTAGGAGCGAAGCGGGTGATCTATGGATCAAGTCTCTTCGGCGCGTCGGGCGTGAATCGGGAGTTTGCCTCCGGGCTGAAAAAGGAACTGGGCGAGGAGGCGCTGGTCTTCAGCGTGGACACCAAGGGCGGAAAAGTCGCGGTGAAGGGATGGAAGGACTCGGTCGATCTGACTCCCGAAGAAGCGGTGACGTGGCTGGAAGATTATTGTGCCGCGTTTCTGTATACCCATGTCGATACCGAAGGGACGATGACAGGATTTCCGCTGGATGTGGCGGCGGTGCTGCGGGCGACGACGGGACGGCAACTGATCGTTGCCGGCGGCATCAAGGAGCGGGCCGAGGTGGACGCGCTCGACGCGATGGGCGTGGATGCCGTGGCCGGGATGGCGGTGTACTCGGGAGCGATGGAAGCATAGACTTTCCCGGGTGGCACTCTACCAAGGAGTTAATGAATGCAGGGGATGACGAGGCGAGGATTTATGAAGAGTTCGGCAGCAGCTACATTGGCGGCGCGCGGTTCACTGGCAAACGCGATCGGAGGAGGCAAGGGAGAGTTATTGCTGGTGGGTACGCAGGCACAGGGGACCAGCAAGGGGATCTATGCCTATCGGTTCGACGAAGCTACGGGAGAACTGACGCAGACCGCACTGGCAGCCGCAATTGAGACGCCGAGCTTTATGGCGCTTGCCCCGGGAGGCGAACGATTGTTCTCGGTCAGCGAGGTGGATCACTTTGCCGGGCAGAACGGCGGCGGCGTCACGGGATTTAATCTGAATCGACAGAACGGCCATCTGACTGAGATCAACGGCGTCTCCACGAAGGGAACGGGGCCCTGCCACGTCGCCGTCGACCATACCGGGCAGTGCGTCTTTGTCGCCAACTACAGCGGCGGCAGCGCGGCCAGCTTTCATCTCGACAAGGATGGGCGGCTGAGCGAGGCGGTGAGCTTCTTTCAGTACACCGGTCATGGCCCCAGCAAGGACAGGCAGGAGAAGGCCCATGCGCATCGCGTGACGCTGTCGCCCGACAACCGGTTCCTTCTGGTCAACGACCTGGGGCTCGACGAGATCCATATCTACAAGCTCGACGCAAAGACGGCGAAGCTGACTCCGAACCAGCCGGCGGCGTGGAAGTCCGCACCGGGCGCGGGACCGCGGGCGCTCCGCTTCCATCCCAACAACAAGTGGGTTTATTGCGTCACCGAGTTGACCTCGACGGTGGTCGTCCTGCACTGGAATGCGGAGCAGGGCACCATGGAGGCGGTGCAGACGGTCAAGCTGCTTCCCGAGGGATACAAGGGCGAGACGCGGGCGTGCGACATCGTCTTCGATCGCAAGGGAGAGTTCGCCTATGTGGCGAACCGCGACAACAACTTCATGGCCTCGTTCACTGTGTCCGGTACGGACGGCAAGCTGACGCTGATCGAGCGGACATCCTGCGGCGGCAAGACTCCGCGGCATATCGCGCTCAGCCCGAACGAGCGCTGGCTTCTGGTGGCAAATCAGGACTCGAATAACCTCTCGGTGTTCGCGCGGGATGCGAAGACCGGTAAACTGGCGGATTCCGGAAAGAGCTTTACGCTGGCGAACCCCCAGTGCCTGGTGTTCGTGTAGAAATTAACGGACATGTTGCGAACCGGTTATGGCAGCGGAACTTCGAGATCGCCGACCGGTTCGCCCCGTCTGATTCGTCTAAGCTGGCGCTCCAGGCGCGCAGATGGATCGTCTGAACCTCCCTCGTCATCTTGCTCTTCGTCTTCCGATAACTTTTCTTGAAGAATGTATCGCACTTCGGGCTGTACGAATATTTGCAGGGAATGTAAGGCATTCCCCATAGAACCAACAGTGGGATAGAAACCAGGATCTCGTTTCCCATGGCGTCTTCTATATTTCCACCGTATTCGCTGAAAAAAGAACGCGCAGGCAAAGATAAAGAAAAATAAGAAGAAACACGCAAAGTTAGCGCCAAAATCCATGGCCAGCCTCTACATTCATGCAAATGAATCGCCGGAAAACCTCAACGCACAGGCGCGGTCATAGCGTCCGGCGTAAGGTCGACAGGAATCTAAGCGAAGGTAGTAGTAGAGGATGGGGGACGCTGAAAGCGAGTTGGCCGAACGGCTGCACGATCATGCGATGGGTTGCTGTCATGCGCATCAAGCCTAGAGAAGTGCGGTGCGCGGAGCACTTCGCCAAGAAACACAGGAACAAGGATGAAGCAAAGCGCCGCTGTTTGCTGATGTAGTCCGTGAGGGAGCAATAACAGCAAAAGAGCGATCAGGACAGCTATGGCAGCATAGGTCCTGAACAACTGCGATCTGGAAACCGAAGGCATGGCTGAATGCCAGTGTATACGGCGTTAATCGTTGTTGCCCATCGAATCTGCGAGGGCATAGTAACCTTTGCGGGCCTGAACCTTCTGGTCTTTCCCGCAGGTGATGTTGAGGGTGCGGAAGGTGCCGTCGACCTTGGGGTTGGTGGGCGTGTAGCTGGCGAGATACTGGGTGCGCAACTCGTCCTGAATCTGGTCAAAGGCGTCCTTGAGCTTCTTGCCGTTGTTACCGACATTGATGACGCGGCCTCCGGTCTCTTTCGCGAGGCGATCCATATCGCCGGCGCCGTTGTACATCATGCCGAACCCGCCGTAGAAGCCCCGGTCGGCGATCATGATCACGTAGACGATGGCGTTGGACTTCTGCGCGGCCTCGATGGCGGACTTGAGGTTCTCCTGGCTGCCCTGGTCGCCGCCGTCGGTCAGCAGCACCAGCACTTTGCGCCCGGCCTCCTGGCGCAGCTTGTCGTGAGCGGCGAGGTAGACGGCATCGTAGAGCAAGGTTCCGCGGGGGCTGCCATTGCCGGTGACCGAGCCGGTGCCTGCCCCGGTATTGATAATGGCCTTGTCCATGGCGCGCTTCAACGCGCGGGGATCATTCGTGTAGTCGGCAAGGAGGTCGACGTTGATATCGAAGGAGATAAGGAAGGCTTCGTCCTTAGGGGTGATGACGTCCTTGAGAAACTCCGCGCCGGATTGCTGTTCGAGGGGGAGAACGTTCTGCTGGCTGCCGCTGGTGTCGAGCAGGATGCCGATGGTGAGCGGTAACTTCTTCTCCTGGGTGAAGTTCTTGGTCACCTGAGGCTCCTTGTCCTCGAAGATCTGGCAGTCATCCTTCTTTAGATTCGTGATGAATCCGTTCTTGTCGCGGACCGAGAAGTAGACGTTAACGAGGTTGACGTTGACCTTGAGGGTCTCGATGTCCTGGTCGTTGCGGGGCTGCGGGGCGGCATGGCTGGCCGGGGGCGGGCCATCGGGCGAGGGGGCCTCCTGCGCGTAGAGGGGGAGGGCGAGCGACAGTAGGGTGGCAAGGACGAGGTGGCGCATATCCCATTAGACGATAGAGGTGGCAGAGATGGCGGCTGAATCAGCGGAAAATGCGGATGGAGAGGGCGAAATGGCTCCGGGTGGCGGGACTGGGCGCAACTGTAACCGGGCAGGGCATGATTGAGCACAACATTGCGGAGACGGGCTGCGTCCAACTAATAGGCGCCTGCGGGATGGCGGCTCGGGTGCCACGCTGGTAGTCTGGGCTGGTAATCTGGTAAGAGGCCCGATCAAAGGACTATGCTCTGATCCGGCTGGAAGTTTCTGGGGGTTGTTCTTGGTGAAGTACAGCATATTGGCGGGGGCTGTGGCATGCATGATGCTTGCACAGCAGGCACAGCAGACCGTGGCCGAGGTTCCGGCACCGCAGGAGACGGCGCAACAGGCAATTCCGGACGCTCCGCGGCCGCAGCAACTGCCGCCGCTCAACACCATTGCGCCGGGCAAAGGCACCCCTGCGGACCTGGGCGGGACGACCTCCTCGACGCCCGATGCGGAAGCGCCGCCCAGCAGCCTGCCGCAATCGGCTGCCGAAAAGGCGGCGGAGGGAACCGCGCCCGAGGTGCCGGCGGCGGGCGAGGGCCCCGCGGCGTTCACGCTGCGCGTGCAGACGAACTTAGTCGAAGTGCCCTTTACGGTAAAGGATTCGAAGGGCCGTCTGGTGCCGGGACTCACCTGGCGCGACGTGCGCATCTACGAGAACGGCCTGCGGCAGCAGATGGCGCTGTTTACGGTCGATCCCTTTCCCCTCTCGGTCGCGCTGGTCATCGACCAGAGCATGACCTACGACAACATGACCAAGGTCAACAACGCGCTCGAAGCAATACAGGGTGCGTTCGCCCCCTATGACGAGGTCGCGGTCTTTACCTACAACAATGGTCCGAAGATGCAGACCGACTTCACGGCAGCGCAGAGCGCGCGGCTGGGCGCGGTGCTGGAGCGGTCGAAGTCGACCGGGCGCGAGGGCGCGATGGCCTACACCAGCGGGCCGCTGTCGCAGAACATCAACCTGAACGGCGGCGCGCAGAGCTATATCGACCCCAATACAAACGCGACCCACGGCACCAGCCTGAGCAATACGCTCAATGTGCCGAAAGAGGTGCATACGCTCAACGACGCCATCCTGGCGGCGGCTACCCATCTGTCGAAGACGCGACCGGGACGGCGGCGCGTCGTCTACGTCATCAGCGACGGCAAGGAATACGGCAGCACGGCGGGCTTCAAAGAGGTCGTCAAGTATCTGCAAACTAACAAGATCTCGGTGTACGCGACGCTTGTGGGCACGGGCGCCCTGCCGGTGACCGGCTTCCTGGACCGCATCCACCTGCCTCTGATGATGCGGGATAATATCCTGCAGGCCTACGCGAACGAGACCGGCGGAAACGTCGACAGCGAGTTCCGGCAGAGGGGCATCGAGTCCAGCTTCGCCAAGATCACCCAGGAAGTGCGGACGCAGTACACCATCGGCTACTACACACACGAGCCGTTTATCGATGGCAAATATCGCACCCTGGAGGTGAAGGTGATGCGACCCAACCTGACGGTGATTGCCAAGAACGGCTACTATCCGACGGCGGAGGACATCAGGCCGTCGGTCGTCCGGGGAAGATAGGCATGACTTGTTGCATTTGAATGCTCTGCTGGCTTTGGCGGCGGCGTTTTTGTGGGGCGGCGGAGACTTTTCCGGCGGAATGGGCGCAAAGAACGCCGGCGGCACCATGGGCGGCGCGCTGCGGGTGATCCTGACCAGCCATGCAGCCAGCTTTACCGTGCTGGTCGCTATTGCCAGGTGGCGCGGAGACGCCTTTCCGCATGGCGCTCCACTGGCCTGGGGAATCGCGGCGGGCGTCACCGGGGGAATCGCGCTGGCTTGCTTCTACGTCGCGCTCTCGCGGGGCGCGATGGGGGCCTCGGCGGCGTTGAGCGGGCTGCTGGCCGCGGCGATACCGGCAGTCGTCTCGGTGATTGGCGAAGGCTCTCCGGGTCTGCTTCGCATCACAGGATTTCTGGTCGCGGGAGTGGCGATCTGGCTGATTGCCGCGGGCCCGAATGCGGAGGCGAGGTCAGCCGACGCGGGTACGATCTGGCTGGCCGTGGCGGCGGGCATCGGCTTCGGAATCTATTTTGTGGCGCTGAAGATGGCCGGCGTCGCGGGCGTGATCTGGCCCATGGCCACGGCGAGGATCGGCAGCCTGAGCATCTGTTCCCTCATACTCGTGGGGCTCTCTCTCAGCCCGAAGACATCGAAGGCATCGGAGATCGCCAAAGGCCGGTTGACGCGGACAGCGGTGCGCTGGGCGCTGACGACGGCGCTGCTCGATACCTCGGGCAACCTGCTGTTCATTGCGGCGACGCGGGCTGGGCGGCTGGACGTGGCGGCGGTGCTGGCCTCGCTCTATCCCGCTTCGACGATCCTGCTGGCGGCGTGGATGCTGAGCGAGCGGCCCACACGGCGGCAGGGGCTGGGCATGGCGGTCGCGGCGGCGGCGGTGGTGATGATTACGCTTTGACAGCAAACAACGGCAAGGACAAAAGCGAGATACAGGGGTCTCTCCACTGCGCTTCGCTCCGGTCGAGATGACGTACTTTGGTGGGCAATTCTTTATAGCTTGATCTGGCTGGGGTCGAAGGTGGGATCGGGGTATTTGAGCTTGAGGCCCTGCATGGTGTCGAGGATGATCTGCGAGATCGCAACGTTGCGATACCACTTATGATCTGACGGGATGACGAACCACGGCGCGTGCTTGCGGCTGGTGGAGGAGAGGATGGCCTCGTAGGCCTCGGTGTACTGCGGCCAGAACTGGCGCTCGTGAAAGTCGCCCTCGGAGAGCTTCCAGTGCTTGTCGGGCGTATCGATGCGGGACTGGAGGCGTTGGGTCTGCTCCTCGTGGGAGATGTGCAGGAAAAATTTGAGGATGACGACGCCGTTATCGGCGAGCATGTCCTCGAAGCCGTTGATGTCGTCGAAGCGACGCTTCACCACCTTGCCTGAGATGAGTTTATGCACCCGGGGCGAGAGCACATCTTCGTAGTGCGAGCGGTTGAAGATGCCGATCATTCCCTTCGGCGGGACGGCGGCGTGGGCACGCCAGAGAAAGTCATGCCGGGCCTCGAGCGGCGTGGGCACTTTGAAGGCGGTGACGTTGCAGCCCTGGGGG
Organism: Acidobacteriales bacterium 59-55; assembly: GCA_001897435.1. Lineage (GTDB taxonomy): Bacteria > Acidobacteriota > Terriglobia > Terriglobales > Acidobacteriaceae > Edaphobacter. The sequence goes on from MKSV01000006.1 coordinate 106,134, forward strand.
TTGACGCCGGAGAAGATGTGGCGGATGGTGCCGTCCTTGCCTGCGGTATCCATGCCTTGCAGAACGATCAGCAGCGCCTTTTGCTGGCCGGCGTAGAAGACTTCCTGGAGTTTGTCCAACTGGCCGCGGTGACGGGCAAGAATAGCGTCAGCGGCCTTCTCCGTCTTGAGGTGGCCGGTATCGGAGGCAGACAGACGCGCGAGCCGGACCGAAGTGTGCGGCTTGACGAGATAGGGCGACTTCAATTTCATGAAGAAAGGCCTGTCTGATTGAAATTTTCAAGCTTTGAAAAAACAACAAAGAAGAACCCGGCGTAGCCAGTTCGCAACAGCGACAGCTACTTGTTGACAGGCTCCTCCACCTTGGGTGCAGGCGTGACGCTCGGCGGAGGCTCCGAGGGCTTGTTCATCTCATCGGTGACGCCCTTCATCCCTTCCTTGAAGCCGCGCAGTCCTTCGCCCAGACCTTTGCCGAGTTCGGGCAGTTTTTTGCCGCCGAACAGCACAATAACGATGATCGCGAGGATGGCAAGATGCCAAGGTTGAAATAGATCGCCCATATGAGTTTCTCCCTGCAGCCGGGTGCGTGATGCTCCAAGCGGCTTATAACATTGTCGCATAAACGGGGCCTGCTGGCAGAATAGAGGAAGCGCGGCCAATCCTGTGAGATAGACGCCGTCGACGGGCAAAGGTACGCCGGACGTTATATCTTGGAAGATGAAGACAACGCTGGAGAAGATGTTAGGAAAACGAATGCTGAGAGCGATGTGCGGATTGATGAGGACCGGGACGTGGAAGAACGGAACACGCGCGGTCAGTGGGGTGCTGCTGGCGGGAATGTTCGTCGCCGGCGCGGCGGCGATAGCGCAGGCCAAGGGCAAACTGGCGACGGCTCCTCCGGTGAGCTATGACAACCGCTACGAGATCTACGGCGGCCTGAACTTCATGAACTTCCAGGCCGGTCAGAACCTGCCGACGCGGATGAACATGGGCGGCGGCGAGATTCTGGCGACCTACTGGCTGACCAACCATATCGGCCTGGCCGCCGACTATCGCGGCGAGGCCGGGACGACGCCGGTCTTTCCCAGCGCGCCGATACCGCCGAACCCGAACTACATCCACCGCCCGCTGGTGTACATGAACATGGTGATGCTGGGAGCCCAGTATCGCGGACCGAAGAACCAGTTCGCGGCGCTGAGCTACCACGGCTACTTCGGCGTGTCGCACGGCGTCTTCGACGGCGGCACCGGCGGAACGCCGCCCGAGGCCGTGGGCATGTACACGAACCGCACCAAGCCCATCGCGGCACTTGGCGCAAGCATCGACATCAACCGCTCGAAGAACTTTGCGGTTCGTCTTTCGCCGGATCTGATCCTCGAGCACTTCGGGACGGAGACACGCGAGTTCTTCGCCATCTCGGCGGGCGTGGTCTACCGGTTCGGGAAGAGATAAAGAAAAATAAGCAAGACGCTTTAAAAATTTAACGGCCGCGGATGATTGAATATCCGCGGCCGTTTTATTTAATGCCTGCGAACGACTACCAGGCATCGCCCTGCTGGAGGAACTCGGGCGAGACCGGGTTCTCGTAGACGGAGTAGTCGCGTGTGACGACGGTAAGGCCGCTGGCGGAGACGAAGTAGTTCTTCTTGTCGTCGTTGGCGTCGTAGCCGATGACCGTGCCGTCCGGGATGTGAACGTCGCGGTCGATGATGGCGTGGCGGATGCGGCAGTGGCGACCCACGTTGACGTGCGCGAAGATAATGCTCGAGTCCACGTCGGCATAGGAGTTCACCCTGACGTCATGCGAGACGACGCTATTGCGCACCACCGAGCCAGAGACGATGGAGCCGGAGCAGACGATGGAGTTGATGGCCATGCCGGTGCGTCCTGGCTCGCCGAAGACGAACTTGGCGGGCGGGTACTGATAGGGACGGGTGCGCATGGGCCAGGACTTGTCGTAGAGATTGAAGGTAGGGGTAACGCCGGCGACGTCCATGTTGGCCTCGTAGTAGGCCTCCAGCGTTCCGACATCGCGCCAGTAGAGGGCGTTCTGCTTGTTCTCGTCGACGAAGTTGAAGGCGAGCATCTTGTAGCGGCCGAGCAGCTTGGGCAGAATGTCGTGGCCGAAGTCGTGGCGGGAGTCGGGATCTTCGGCGTCCTTGAGCAACTCGGGGATGAGGACGTCGGTGTTGAAGATGTAGATGCCCATGGAGACGTCGACCATCTCCGGGTTGAAGGGGGAGCGGACGCTCGTCTCCTTCGGCTTCTCGATGAAGCCGGTGACCTCGGCGTTGCGCCCGATCTCGACGACGCCGAAGGCCGAGACCTGGTCGGGAGAGATGGGTAGCGTAGCCAGCGTGACGTCGGCTCCGGAGTCCTTGTGCTGCTTGAGCATGCGGCCGTAGTTCATCTTGTAGATGTGGTCGCCGGAGAGGATGATGACGTGCTTCGGCTCTTCGGAGCCGATCGAATAGATGTTCTGGTAGACGGCATCCGCGGTGCCGGTGTACCAGTTTTTGCTGACGCGCTGCATGGGGGGAAGAATCTCGATGAACTCGCCGAGTTCGTTGGCGACAACCGGCCCCCAGCCTTCGCGAATATGACGGTTGAGCGAGAGCGCCTTGTACTGGGTGAGGATGTAGACGCGGCGCAGATCGGAGTTGATGCAGTTGGACAGCGTAATATCGATAATGCGGTACTGACCGGCAAAGGGAACGGCAGGCTTCGCGCGATCGCGAGTCAGGGGAAAGAGCCGTTCGCCGGCACCACCGGCAAGTAAAACGCCAAGCGTATCTCTCATATTCCAATCACCTCAGACATACAACTATGTACTACGCCAATGGGATGCACAAAAATGCGTGCGCGTCTGCCGAGAAACGCGAGTCTACCACGCGAAGATAAATTTGTGCTTTTTGCCTGCGCCGCCGGCACCGGTAGAAAGAGATCGAGCCGGCGGAGACTGGGCTGGATGGGCTGCGGGGCGCGACTTATTCTTCCGTTGCGGTCTCTTCGGGAAGGCTGATGCGCAGGGATTTCAGAAAACTCAGGTCGCTGGAGGTGAAGGGGCCTTCCGCGTTCTCATCGACCTCTTCAAAGACCTCGTCGGACTCGGCGGATTCGGTCTCCGCCTCGACCTCGTTGAGTCCAATGGTGGCCTCGAGCATCAGGAGAACATCAAATCCCTGCTCGCGGATGTTTTTGACCACGCCGGCGATGTCTTCCGACTCCGAGACGGACTCATGGATCGCCTCGCCCAGCTTCTGGATCAGGTTCTTGACCTTTGGGTTCAATGCCACCTCCGGACTGCCCTTTGTGTGCTATCAACCGCGCATCGGGTATTCCCGGCCTGACGCGACCGGCGGGAACGGCATTGCGGGTACTACGCCATGATACGGGTACAGAATACGCCCTCGCCCATATGCCCTGCAATCACCCTTTCAAGCGGAGCGAAGTTTGTCACAGGACAGTGTGATGATCGGACCAGGCGACCTCCAGCCGCTCGGCAAGCTCCTGCACAGGCTTAATGCGCTTCGGACCCCAGACGATAAAGCAAGCCGACGCCGCACAGAAACCCCCCACCGCCCAAAGAAAGTTCTTCATCGCGTTTTATCCTCTCCAGCCCGTTCCGTGCCAATCAGCACCCTATGAACTTTTAGATGCAGCAATGAACGGCGGTGGATCGTCAGGCGGCATTTTTTCGCAGCGGCTCTAAAATAGGGACCCTGAGGCTGATGGAGGATGAGATTGCCTGACATTCCTGATTCCCAAAAACATCTGCACCTTGGCGCGTTCATCTTTCCGCGCATGGACCAGATCGACTTTACCGGGCCGTTCGAGGTACTGTCGCGGGTGCCTGACTCGACCTTTCATGTGATTGGGAAAGACAGAAAACCGATCCGCGACGTCAAAGGGCTGATTCTAACGCCTGAGATGACCATCGCGGAGGCGCCCCGACTCGATGTGCTGATGGTACCCGGCGGCTACGGACAGGAAGAGCTGATGGACGACGAGGCGGTCCTCTCGTTCATCCGGAAGCAGGCGGCAAATACGAAGTTCGTATTCTCGGTATGCACGGGCGCGCTGGTCTGCGGAGCCGCGGGGCTGCTGAAAGGCGTCCGCTCCACGACGCATTGGGCGTCCTTCCATCTGCTGCCCTACTTTGGGGCGATTCCCGTGGACCGGCGCGTGGTCGTGGACGGAAAGCACGTGAGCGCCGCCGGGGTGACCGCGGGAATCGATGGAGCGTTGACGCTCGCTGCCCTGCTGCGGGACGACCTTGCCGCACAGCAGATTCAGCTTGGGCTGGAGTATGCGCCGGAGCCCCCCTTCGATAGCGGCACCCCAAAGACCGCTCCGGCCGAGGTGCTGGCGGCGGCGCGGGAAGAGATAAGGGAGCTCACGGCCCAACGGCTGGCGACCGCCATCCGCATTGGCCGGGAGTTGGGAGTCGATGTCGAGAGAATCGGAACCGCTGTTGCAGAGGCACCGTAAACAGCTACACTTTGAAGTATGGATTCGGTACGCTTCGGTCGCGCGCTTGGTATAGGAGCCCGTGCCGCCGCGAAGACGCTGGTAACGGCGGTCGACGCGGCTACGGCGCCGAATCCTTCTGCCGCAAGCACGAAGCCGCGACAGAGCAGCGCGGCGCCTCGATCCCAATCCGCACAGCAGCAACCGGCCGTTCCGACTCCGACGAGCGCGCGCGTAACCCAACAGGCGGCGCGGAGCGCAACCCAGGCGCGACAGACCGGGCAGGGACTGGTACGCGGCGGCAGGCGCTTCGGCGAGGCCGTCTGGAAGCCGCTGGTGAAGCTCTCCGGCGTTCTTTGGCTGGAGCTGGCGGGTGTGTTCTTCGGGCTGTTCGCCTTCTTCGGCGCGGGCTGGGCGTGGAAGCTGCGCGGCAACCTGCATGAGACGGCGACCAACCATGACGCCCACGAACGATTCGTGATCTGCGTCGTTCTGGCGGTGGTCTTCGGCTATTTTCTGGTGTCCAGCTTCGTGAGGGCGAACCGCAGAAGCCGCGGGCGATAGCTAGTGGATGGGGCGTCAATCCTGCTGGCATTTGATGTCACGGTGGCGCGGTGAATGGGTGTGCCGCAGATTTTGAGCGCGGGGAGAACTATGCGACTGTCGGTGAGGTCGCCAATGTGCTGCGCTCGGCGTTTGGGGAGCACCGCGAGACCGTCGTTATTTAGCACATGATCCAATTCAGGAACTCTTATGATGAGGGTGCAGATAGAGCGTCCGGGGCATTGGGTGCTTTGGGATCAATGGCGAAATCAAAGATGACAGTCGAAAAGGTATTTTGCCCTTTCGGTACTGGCTGAAGAGCATATTCTCCGGGAGTCAGAGAGTTCGTCGGCGTGATCTTCAACCATCCATCGGCGAGCTTTTCGATATTGACATCAACCTGAGAATCACTGCGTTTGGCTTTGCCAGTGAGCTGCGTAAACTTGATCTGAGCTAGAACGCGGCGATCCTTTTTGATGGTTGCGCGAACGATTGCCCAATACGCGAGCACGTCGGAAGAATCTCGTCCAGGATCGTCCATTACGTGAACGTAAAAAACGGGCTTGTCTGTATGCAGAGAAACTCCAGCATGTGTACCGTTCACCTCGGTCGTCACCTTCGGTTTATAAAAGAAGCTTCCTGCGAGTGAGCCGGCGACGTTTGCACCTGTGTGATTATTAAGTTCGATGGTTGTGTGGTGAATTGGGACTATCTGCTGCTTGCCGTCAAAAACATCGACTGCCCAAGGAATGTCGCCATTCGGAATATGAACCCCGGGAATAGGCTCCGGAGATTTCTGAGCGTGCACGAATGGTGCGCAAGACAGAGTAAAGGCAAGAACTACCAACAAGGCACGATAAAACTGCAAGAGGAAGCCTCCAGTGGATGCGGTGACGCCGTAGGTTCTGAATCGCCATAGATCCTACGCTCGTTGACCCCAAGTTGCCAGCAAACTACGATGACTCATAGAGGCTACTACCTTGTCAGAACTTCAAACGCCCCTTCGCAAGACCGCATTGAACGGCACGCACCGCGCCGCCAAGGCCAAGATGGTCGACTTCGGCGGATGGGATATGCCGGTGGAGTACACCGGCCTGATCGCCGAGCACATGGCGGTGCGGACCGGGGTCGGGCTATTCGACGTGTCGCACATGGGCGATATCCAGTTGCGCGGGCCGAACTCGCTGGCGGCGGTGCAGCAGCTTTGCATGAACGACGCCTCGAAGCTGGCGGTGGGGCAGGCCCAGTACTCGGCGATGCTGTATCCGAACGGCACGTTTGTTGACGACGTGGTGGTGCACAAGCTCTCTGCCAACGATTACCTGATCGTCATCAACGCGGGAACGCGGGAGAAGGACGTGCAGTGGGTGCGGCAGGTCATCGGAGGGATGCCGGGCGCGCATGTCAACGACTTCAGCGACTATTACACGCAGCTTGCGATCCAGGGACCGAGAGCAATGGAGACGCTGCAGAAGCTGACCCCGGTTGACCTGAGCGCGATCAAAAATTACTGGTTTGTTTGGGGTCAGGTGTGCGGGCTGCATAACGTGATGATCGCCCGCACCGGCTACACCGGCGAGGACGGCTTCGAGATCTATATCCCGTCGGATGTACCGACCAGCGAGCGCGTGTGGAACGAGGTGTTAGCAGCAGGAGCGGAGTTCGGCATGGTGCCCTGCGGGCTTGGCGCGCGCAATACGCTGCGTCTGGAGGCGGGGATGGCGCTCTATGGCCACGAGATCTCGGACACGATCAACGTAATGGAGGCTGGGCTGGGGCGGTACGCAAAGCTCGACAAGCCGGAGTTCGTGGGCCGTGAGGCGCTCGTAGCGGTTGAAGCCGCCGGTGGGCCGAAGCGCAAGCTGGTGGGGCTGGAGATGATCGAGCGCGGGATTGGCCGCGACGGCTACCCGATGTTTACGCTCGACGGCGAGAAGATTGGCGAGATTACCAGCGGTTCGCCCGCGCCATTCCTGAAGAAAAATATCGCCCTAGCCTATGTTCCGGTCGAACACTCCGCGCTCGAAACCGAGCTGGCAGTTGAAATTCGCGGGCAGAAGGTAAAAGCTCGTATCGTTCCCACGCCTTTTTACAAGAAGCCTAAGAAATCCACCTAGCAGCAACATCTAAAATCTAAGCTGGAGAGACAGAGCCCAATGGCATACCCTGCGAACTATCGCTATACCAAAGAACACGAGTGGATTGAGGTTGACGGAGCCGGCGGGACCGTCGGCATCACGGACTATGCACAGAGTTCGCTGGGCGACATCGTCTTCGTCGACCTGCCCAAGGTGGGCGACAAGGTCGAGGCGGGCAAGATCTTCGGCTCGGTCGAGTCGGTCAAGGCAGTCTCGGACCTGTACGCGCCCGCGTCGGGCACGGTGACGGCGGTGAACGAGGAGTTGGCGAGCGCTCCCGAGAAGATCAACACGGACGCAAACAAGACCTGGATGCTGAAGCTTGACCTGACCAGCGCGGCCGAGGTGGATGGTCTTCTCTCCGCCGCCGACTACGAGAAATTTATCAGCGAAGAGACCGGACACTAAAGATGCGCTATCTGCCGAAGTCCCCTGCGGATCGCGAGGAGATGCTCGCCGAGATTGGCGTGGCCTCGATCGACGATCTGTTTTCGAGCATCCCCGCCGAATATCAACTGAAACGCGATCTTGCCATCCCCCGGCAGCAGGCCGAGTCGGAGATTATGGACCGCTTTCGCGTCTTCGCGGAGAACAATGCCGCGGGCTATGCGAGCTTTCTGGGCGCGGGCGTCTATCGCCACTATCGGCCTGTCATCATCGACTCGCTGGTGCAGCGCGGAGAGTTTCTGACCAGCTACACGCCCTATCAGCCGGAGATTGCGCAAGGCACGCTGCAAGCCATGTTCGAGTTCCAGACCATGATCTGCGAACTGACCGGCATGGAGATCGCCAACGCCTCGATGTATGACGGTTCGACCGGCGCGGCCGAGGCGGTGATGATGGCGGTACGCGTGACCAGGCGCGATGGCGCGGTGGTGGCGCGGACGGTGCATCCCGAGTATCGCGAAGTGCTGGCGACCTATGCGCAGCATCAGGAGATTCCGGTGACCGAGGTCGGCTATGCGGCGAATGGCCGCGTCGATCTGGCGGCGCTCGATGCTGCGATTACCGACAACACAGCTTGCGTGCTGATCCAGTCGCCGAACTTCTTCGGCACGATTGAGGATGTGACGGCAATTGCCGAGATCGCCCATAAGAAGGGCGCTCTGCTGATTGTGTCGATCGCGGAGGCGGTCTCGCTGGGCATCGTGAAGCCGCCGGTTGAGGCCGATATTGTGTCCATGGAGGCGCAGTCACTTGGCGTCGCCGTCGGATACGGCGGGCCGTACTGCGGTGTGATCGCCTGCAAGGAAAAATTCTTGCGACAGATGCCCGGGCGCCTGATCGGCGAAACAAAAGACATGAACGGTAAGCGCGGATTTGTACTGACGCTGTCGACGCGTGAGCAGCACATCCGGCGCGAAAAGGCGACCTCGAATATCTGTACGAATCAGGCTCTGGTGGCATTGATGACGACCATCTTCCTGACTGTCTACGGCAAGCAGGGGATGAAGGAGCTGGCGGAACAGAATCTGGCGAAGGCGCACTATGCGCAGACAGCACTGGGTGCAGGAGCAAAGGTGTTGTTCGAGGGAGCGCCGCGCTTCCACGAGTTTGTGCTGGAGTTGCCGAAGAGCGCGGAAGCGGTCAACGCCGCGCTGCTGGGCGAAAAGATTATCGGCGGGCTGCCGTTGCAGAAGTGGTATCCCGAGCTTGGACCAAATGCCTCGCTGTGGTGTGCCACCGAGTTGACGACTAAAGCGCAAATAGATACGGCGACAAATTATTTAATTAGATGAGCTTACCTATCAAATTCGGATTGGGCGGAGCAGCGATCGGCATCTCTATCATTTTGATTGAATATTTCTCTCATTATGGGTCCCCCTCATTGCGATTAGCTCTGTGGCCAAGTGAGATGTTATGGATGGATTACGATCCAAACGCCCCAATGTGGGATGTGAGCCTATGGCCTATTGCATTCTTAACAAATTCGCTCTTATTTGGGATTCCGGCTTTCTCGTTCGGCCTGTTGATTCATTTTCTCGGTTTAAGCTGGCAAAAAAGATAAACATCTATGGACATTAGTGCAATTTGTGGGCAGGAATTGAAAGCGGTAGAGTTCATCGAGGATTTCCTACAGCTTCGCTTCGAGACTTCTCTGTTTACGCTCTACGCGTGGCCGCATGTATTGTTGCCCGATTTTTCGCTGGCGTATGGCGAGCCGGAGTATCGCAATGCGCTGTGCGCGCAGATCGGCGAGAAGGTTGCGACGGCATCGCTCGAAGAGGGCGACGCGTTGACGATTGAGTTTGAAAACGGCACGGTCTTCGGTATTTCTTTGCGCGAGGAAGATCTGGATGGCCCGGAGTCGGGAAGCTACTCCGAGACCGGCGACGTAAGCGATGCGCAGGAGTTTTAACGATGGCAGATGAGAAGTTCGCAGGCACGCCGAAGAAGGCGACGACGCATGTCAATCAGAATGAAGACCTGATCTTTGAGAAGTCTTCGCCGGGGAAGAAAGCCTATCGGCTGGCCGAGTTGGATGTGCCAGCAGTGGATGCCGCTTCCCTGCTTGGGTCTGCGGCGCGTACCGACCTCGGCGTGATGCCGGAGTTGAGCGAGATCGAGATCATCCGCCACTTCACCCGGCTCTCGACGTGGAATTATGCCATCGACCTGGGGATGTATCCGCTCGGTAGCTGCACGATGAAGTACAACCCCCGCATCAATGAAGCAGTGGCTCGGCTCGAAGGGATCGCCGAGGCGCATCCCTATCAGCCGGAGTCGCTGTCGCAGGGCTGCCTGGGCATCATGAAGCTGTTGCAGGACTGCCTGATCGAGATTACCGGCATGGACGCGATCACGCTGCAACCGGCGGCAGGCGCGCATGGCGAGTTTACCGGCATCCTTCTGGTGCGGGCGTATCACCAGTCGAAGGGCAATGCGCGCAGGAAGATCCTCATCCCCGACTCGGCGCATGGGACCAATCCCGCTACCGCCGCGGTCTGCGGATATGAGGTTGCCAACCTGAAATCGAACGCTCAGGGCATGGTCGATATCGCCGAACTGGAGCGCATGGTCGATGAAGACACCGCTGCGCTGATGCTGACCAATCCTTCGACCATCGGCGTCTTCGAGAGCGAGATTCACAAGATCGCCGACATCCTGCACGCCAAAGGCGCACTGCTGTACATGGACGGCGCGAACATGAACGCACTGGTGGGCAAGACGCGGCCCGGCGACTTCGGCGTGGACGTGATGCATCTGAACCTGCACAAGACCTTCTCTACGCCGCACGGAGGCGGAGGACCGGGATCGGGGCCGGTAGCCTGCAAAAAGATACTGGAACCGTTCCTGCCGACACCGGTTGTCGTTACCCGAGCAGATGGAGCGCTGGGGCTGGAGTACAACCGTCCACAGAGCGTCGGACGGGTGCGGATGTTCTATGGCAACTTCGGCATGTTCGTGCGGGCGCTCGCCTATATCCTGGCGAACGGCCCGGACGGCCTGCGGCAGACGACCGAGGATGCCGTGCTGAATGCCAACTACATTCGGGCGAAGCTTGAGGACACCTTCGAGCTGCCGTACACGACGCGGACGCTGCACGAGGTCGTCTTCAGCGACCGCTTGCAGGCCAAAAACGGCGTGAAGACCGGCGATATGGGCAAGCGACTGATCGACTACGGCTTCCACGCTTACACGGTCTCGTTCCCGATGATCGTCCCGGGCGCGATGATGATCGAGCCGACAGAGAGCGAATCTCGCGAGGAGCTTGATCTGCTGATCGATGCGCTGAAGCAGATTGCACGCGAGGCGGAGGAAAATCCTGAACTGGTGCAGACGGCTCCTCATACGACGCGAGTACAGCGACTGGACGAGACGACGGCAGCGCGCAAACCGGTGCTGCGTTGGAAGGCGCCTGCGGCCTCCGAACCGTTAGAGGCTGACTCTGCCGCGAAGGAGTGGTAGACGGAACGCCTGCAACTGGAAAAGAAGCCGCCGAATAACCTATTCGGCAGTTATCTGAATGAACTCGTCGGTCTTGTCCCACTTGACGTGCAGCTCGGTGGTGTTTCCCTTTGTATTCTCAAACGAGAGGGACATCTTTTCCTGGGATTCAGGGAGCGCGGCGGCGGAGGTCATCGGAGTACGTCCGAGGTCGTTGCCCTCCGGATAAGGGATACCCCATTCGCCGGTTTTCTTACTGACGATAAAGAGCCACTGGTCGGGATTGGGCAGGGTAAAGATCGTGTAGGTACCGGCGGGAACCGAGAGCGTGCCGATCTTCAAATTCGTTTTGGTGATGAGAGTGGTTGCCTCATTGGCTCCGGTGCGCCAGACCTTTCCGTAGGGGACCAGATCCCCCATGATCTTGCGGCCGCGCATGGAAGGGGTGTTGTAGGTGATCTTGAGGTCTTTGCCGTCAAGGGTGACCTCGGCGATTGCAGCCGGGCTGGCGAGGGCCTTGGCCGGCTTGTCGCCCGCCTTGGCTCCTTCATGGTTCATGGGGGCCATCTGGGCGAGGCCGGCGGTGGCAAGAACGGCCGTACAAGCGAGCGATGCGATAGATCGGATCAGCATGGAGTTCGTCTCTCTTTCTCAAAAATTCCGCATAATCGTATGATGCTGGACTACGCCATTGAGGACTGTCAACCCGCGCAACGATCATGCTAGGCTAAAGGAACGCGCCCGTAGCTCAGCTGGATAGAGCGGCAGCCTCCGAAGCTGTAGGTCAGAAGTTCGAATCTTCTCGGGCGCACCATTTCTTCCCCTCTACATCAGTCATTCAACAGAGCTTTGCGAGGTCGATATGGCCTAGTGGAGCTGGTCGGGGATGACCGCGTATTGAATGAGCAGCTCGAAGGGGACGATCTGGAGGGTGTTCTCGTGGGTTGCTTCGAGGACGATGGGGCAGGCGGCTCCGGCCTGCTGCACCTGGAGCCAACGGGCGGCGCAGACGCACCATCGGTCGCCGGGCTTGAGGCCGCTGAAGCCGTACTGCGGCATCGGGGTGGAGAGATCGTTGCCAAGGGCCTTGCTGGCGGCGAGGAAGGCCTCGTCGACGACGCAGCAGATGGTGTGGACACCAAGATCGTTGGGGCCGGTGTTGCAGCAGCCATCGCGGTAGAAGCCGGTCATGGGAGTGCATCCGCAGGTGGCCAGGGGCTGGCCGAGGACGTTGCGGGAGGGAGCCTGTTCGTAAGGTGATTCGCTTGCCATAGATCGATTGTAGGTCCAGAGCCACAGAGCAAAGGCCGACTGCGCAGATTCGCAGTCGGCCTTTGATTACTTGGCAGCCAGTTGAAGCTGCTGCTGATACTCCTCGTAGGGGCCTTTGTGGTCGGTGATGCGGAAGTCGTCGGGGCCTCCCTCGAAGTGCCAGACACGGGTACCCGCCTCTTCGATCAGGTCCTGGTCATGGGTGACGAGGAAGACGGTGCCCTCGTACTTCTGAATAGCCTGGTTGAGGGCGTTGATGCTCTCGAGGTCAAGATGGTTGGTGGGCTCGTCAAGCACGAGGATGTTGGGCTTCTGCAACATAATCTTGCAGAAGAGCAGCCGTGCCGCCTCGCCGCCCGAGAGCGCGTCGGTCTTCTTGAGCCCCTCTTCGCCGCGAAAGAGCATCTGGCCGAGGATGCCGCGAATATCTTCCTTGGTGGCCTGCGGGTCGAAGCTGTGCAGCCACTCGGCGACCGTGGTGCCCTTGGCGATGGAGCCGGTGTGGTCCTGCGCGAAGTAGCCGATCTGGGCCTCGTGGCCCCATTTGACGGTGCCGGAGTCGATGGAAACATCGGTCTCTTCGATACCGGGGCCGTTGGCGAGTAGCGCCTTAATTAGCGTGGTTTTTCCCTGGCCGTTGCGGCCGATGAGGACGACCTTGTCACCGCGCGTGACTGCGGCGGAGAAGTTGTTGATGACGTGCTCGATCTTGCCGTCCTTCTGGAGATAGGACTTGTTGACGCCTTCGAATTCGAGGACGTGCTTACCGGAAGGCCGAAGCATATCGAAGCGGATGAAGGGGCGCGCGATGTTGGAACGCGCCAACTCGGACGTCGCCAGGCGCTCGACTTCCTTCTTGCGCGAGTTCACCTGCGAGCTGCGCGTGCCGGCGGAGAAACGGGCGATGAAGTCGTTCAACTGGGCGATCTTCTTCTCGCGCTGCTCGTTCTGGCTCTCGATGCGGGTGCGGATCGAGGTCTTCTGTAAGACCATGTCGTCGTAGCCGCCGTTGTACAGAATGATGGTCTCGTAGTCGATGTCGGCAATGTGGGTGCAAACGTTGTTGAGAAAGTGCCGGTCATGCGAGATCGTGATGAGCGTGCCGTCATATCGCACAAGGAAGTCCTGGAGCCAATGGATGGACTCCAGGTCAAGGTAGTTAGTGGGCTCGTCGAGCAATAGCGCCTGGGGATTGCCGAAGAGCGCCTGGGCGAGCAGGACGCGGACCTTCTGGCCGCCCTGCAGCTCGGACATGTGGCGCTCGTGCAGCTCGTCGGGGATGTCGAGACCTTGCAGAAGGACAGCGGCGTTGGCCTCGGCCTCGTAGCCGTCTTCGTCGCCGACGACGCCTTCGAGCTCGCCGAGACGGGCTCCGTCCTCGTCGGTCAGCTCGGCCTTTTCGTAGAGCTTCTCGCGCTCTTCGAGGGCCGCCCAGAGGGCTTTGTTGCCCATGATGACGGTGTCGATGACGCGGTAGGCGTCAAAGGCGTACTGATCCTGGCTGAGAACGCCGATCTTTTTGGGGCGGACGACAGTTCCCTTCTGGGCGTCGATCTCGCCGGTGAGCACCTTCATGAAGGTGGATTTGCCGGCTCCGTTGGGTCCGGTGAGGCCGTAGCGGCGGCCCGTGGTGAAGGTGACGGAGACGTCCTCGAAGAGCAGCTTCGAGCCGTAGCGCATGGTGACATTGGAGACTGAGATCATGGGGTTCCTTCTATTTTAAACGCAATCGCAACCCTGCGGTTTCATTGCCGACGAAGTGTGTGCGCAACTTCGCTCGGGATAACCATCCCCTGGAACCGAAAGGCAAAGAACGAGTGCAGGTAAAACACGGCTCCGTTCTGCGGCTGGTTGGCCGGCAGAGCGGAGCGATGGGTGTTTTCGTTATTGGCCGCGGCGGGCCGGGCCGGAGCGGCTGCTTCCGGGGCGGCTGCTGGGACGGCCGGTTGAGCCGGGCCCGCGTCCGCCGGAGTTGCGTCCACCGGAGAATCCGCCGCCACCGCTCTTGCTGCGGCCGCGGAAGCCGTTGCCGTTGCTCTTGGACCGGTAGGGGCCGGGGACGGAGGCCATGGGGGTCACAGGATCGTTGCCGCGCCAGGCGCGGGTTTCGAGCTGCAACAGGTTCTGCCCCTGAGCTGCAGTATCGAGAGGCTGGTTGCGCAGTTCCTTCTCAAGATTCTTATCGGCCTCGCGCCACTCGAATTTGATCTTCAGCTCGCGCTCGAGTTTGCGGGCGTCGTGCTTCTCCTGCGGCATGACGAAGGTGGTGGCCACTCCCTTGGCACCGGCACGGCCGGTGCGGCCGATGCGATGAACGAAGTCGTCGGAGGCGTTGGGCAGGTCGTAGTTGACGACGTGGGCGATGTCATGAACATCGATGCCGCGGGCGGCGACGTCCGTGGCAACGAGAACGCGGTGCTTGCCGTTCTGGAAGCCCTTGAGGGCGGCGATGCGCTGCGACTGGCTGCGGTCGCCGTGGATCACATCGGAGTCGTGGCCCAGCTTTTCCAGTTTCTTCGAGATGCGGTCGGCTCCGTGCTTGGTGCGGGAGAAGACCAGAAAGGTTCCCTGCTCCTCGCGCAGCATCTGGTCGAGCAGGCCGAGTTTCTGGTCCTGCATGACGGTGTAGACGCGAAGCTCGACGCGGTCGGAGGGCCTGGAGGTCTGGCCGATCTCGATGCGGATGGGCTTGTTGACGTAGTCGCGGACGATCTCGCGGATGTTGGCGTCGAGCGTCGCCGAGTAGCACATCGTCTGACGATTCCGGGGCACCGCGCCGACGATGCGGCGGATGGCGGGAAGGAAGCCCATGTCCAACATGCGGTCCACTTCGTCGAGGACGAGCATCTCGACCGAGTTGATGTTGATCTCGCGGCGGCGAAGGAAGTCTTCGAGCCGTCCGGGAGTGGCTACGACAAGGCGTGGGCCGCGGTCGAGCTGGTCGAGCTGATTGTTCTCCGAGAGGCCGCCGCAAACGAGCACGGCATCGTTCTTCGAGCCGGGGACGAGCTTCCAGTAGGCTTCGAGCACCTGCATGGCGAGTTCGCGGGTTGGCAGCAGGATCAGGGCGCGAATCGGGCCGCGCTTGCCGCGAGTGCTGGGAACGGAGGTCGCGTCCATGCGCTCGATCATCGGGACGAGGAAGCTGAGGGTCTTGCCGGTGCCGGTGGAGGCGGTGGCGAGGATGTCCGCGCCGCCGAGAGCAGGGGGGATGGCCTTGGCCTGAACCGGAGTGGGAATGGTGAAGCCGGCGTTCGTGAGGCGATTCTTGAGCGAATCGGAGATGTCGAAGTCGGTGAAGCGGACGGGAATCGAATCGGAACTGGATGAGGGGAGGCTGGTCGGATTTGCGATTACGCTTGGGTCAGCCTGGGTAACTGTTTGTGGTTCAAGAGTTGCGGTAGTCAAGTGTTGTCCTTTGAGGAGTGTGAGAGATCGGCGAATGAATGCAGGGGTGCCTGGGCACCATGGATTCTGAACTCAGCATTGCTGTCGGTTATCGAAGCGCTGCTGCTGCACGGCGAGACCTGTCCTGTGACGGGCCTTCCAGCCAGAGCAACCAGCGCGGCTTCCGATTTTTTGAAGGAAGATAAGCGGTGGGGGTAGGGCAAATCGCAGTCTCTGGCCAAACCCCGAATTCCATGGAGGGTCTTTGCCTGCGATGCCCGCACTCGTTCTTTCGCGGAGTGCATAGTCAGGATACCACAGGGGAGATGCTGAAGATCGAAGAGCAGCAAAAAGACGGCCGCGGAATCCTTCCGGCGGCATGAATAAAGCTATGAGGCTCAATCATTTCGCCGATGGGATCCATGGCCGTCTTCGCTACGATCCGGTTAGATGTGACAACTCACCATGCCTCGTTTTTCGAGGTAACGCTGGTGGTACTCTTCGGCCTTCCAGAAGGTTTTGGACGGCGTGACCTGAGTGGCGATCGGTTGGCGGAAGGTGCCGGAGGCGTTCAGTTCGGCGATCTTCGCCCTTGCCTCGGCTGCCTGCTGGTCGGAGTGGGCAAAGATGACGCTGCGGTACTGCGTTCCCCAGTCCGGACCCTGGCGATTGACCTGGGTGGGATCGTGGAGCGCGAAGAATGCGTCGAGAAGTGCCTCATAAGGGAGGCGTGACGGGTCAAACGTAACTTGAACGACTTCCGCGTGGCCGGTGCGGTCGCTACAGACTTCCTGGTAGGTCGGGTGCTCGAGGTCTCCGCCTTCGTATCCTGCTGCTGTGTCGATGACTCCTGCAAGTTCGTTGAAACGGGCTTCTACACCCCAAAAACATCCTGCTCCAAATGTTGCTTTTTCGATTGCCACGTAATGCTCCTTTGCTGACCATTGGATGCGCGATAGCCGGGTTGGTTTTCGACATCCCTGTGAATAGCCTGAGTATTTTGTGCCTTGCAATACACGAGCGTCAAGCAGCCAGGATGACGCCAGTGGCGTGATAGCCGCGAGGGCGCGGCGAGGTGATGATATTGCCCCTATGCACGAACCGGAGAAGAGGCGCCGACAAGCAGCCGCACGGAACCATTTGTAAGGTCAATGGAGGGTGCGCTTGCCTGTTGGACGGATGCGGAAGAGAAAGGCTACGCTGGCCGGCGTCGACTCGGGGCGGACTTGGACGCAAACGTCTGGCGAGGCCTCCGCGCCTTCGGCTTGGCCGGGGATTTCAACTGCGCAAACTCCGGCGTCTTCTTCTTGGGAACGACTTTCTGTCCCTTGGCGGCACGTCCCAGCGCCATCACCTCACCCGGAGTCAGCTCCCGGTACTCGCCCGGAGGAACATCGAGGCGAAGCGCGCCATAGCCGATGCGTCGAATCTTCTCGACGTGGTGGCCGATCTCCTCGAACATCTTGCGCAACTGGCGGTTGCGACCCTCGGTCAAGGTCAGCTCGTACCAGGGGTTGTCGCCGCCGCGTACCAGCTCCAGTTTGGCGGGAGCGGTAATAATGCGGTCGCGCCGGCCGCCGCGAACCTCATCGAGACGGCCGCGGTCGATCATAATGCCGCGACGAATCTGGTCGAGGCCGCTGGCCGGAGGCTGCCCGCTGATCTTGACCAGGTAGGTCTTCTCTACCCCGGTCGCCGCCTTGGAGAGCGAGTTGGCCAGTTCGCCGTCGTTGGTCATCAGCAGCAGGCCTTCGGAGAGGTAATCGAGCCGCCCTACAGGGTAAAGACGCACATGGTCTCCATGCGGCCCCTTCTGCTTGGTCATCAACTGCATGACGGTAGGACGGTGCTCCGGGTCGTCGAGCGTGGTGACATAGCCGCGAGGCTTGTTGAGCATGTAATAGCGCTGCTGCTCGCGGCCATGGAGCAGCTTGCCGTCGACGCGGATGTGGTCTTTTTCGATGTCGTGGCGGGTGCCAAGTTCTTTGATAACAACGCCGTTGACCTGAACGCGGCCATCGAGGATGATCTGCTCGGCCTTGCGGCGGCTGGCGATACCGGCCTGGGCGAGAATCTTCTGCAGACGGTCGCCCGAAGGAGCTTCCTCGGGCTTATCAGGGGATTGCTTATTAACGGATTTGGCTGTCATTGTTTCCAACTTTCTGACTGCGGAGCTGCTCATCGCGGTCGGGTGCTGCATTTTCTATTGTATCTGCGGCAGACAGGGGCGTCGCCAGTTATAGATACGTCTACAGGTGAAAGACGAGGCCGAAATGGCCTCCAATCTCCAGAATCTTCCTCATATTGTCGGAAGGGATGCTCTCGATCTGCTCGAAAAACTCCTCGAATCCTCCGGGAGTGATGAAGACTCCTATCTTGCCCGGCGTGGTGCCCACGTTGCGGAAGGTGTGGACCGAGCCGCGCGGCAGAAAGGCATACTCCCCTTTGGGGATGCTGCGCCACTTACCGTTTTCGAGAAGCTTGAACTCGCCTTCCAGAACGGTGAAGGTCTCGTCTTCCCGGCTGTGCTGGTGCGGCGGTGGACCGCCACCGGGAAGCGTGGTCTGAACGATGAAGGCAAGGGCTCCATTACTCATCTGGCTGGTGACCATCACATCAATTTGCTCGCCAAGGACACTTAACGTTTTAACAGGCTCCATACACCGACTCCACAAACACAGAACTGAGTTACCGTGACCCCATAGACCCATACTGCAAACGGCACGAGTGTAGCAGGAGAATGCGCCGCCGGACTAGACTTCGCTGCTCTCAGCGATATCTTCCGAGCCATCCGGCGCAGCTTTCTCCTTGTCAGGCGCGGTTCTCGCGTCTTCAAACTCAGTCTCCTCCGGCTCATCCTCGAGCGCGACGTCGAGCGGATCGTCCTCGCCGTCGGGGCTGCCGTCGGCCTGGGCAATATGGATGTGCTTGCCTGCCTGAAGCTCCTCGGCGGTCTCAGGAGCGTGATGCTCCACAGAATCGACAGAGTCCATGGGAATCTCTTCCTGTTCGGCTAGTTCGCCGGCCATCTTCTCGAACTCCTCGATACTGGGAAGCTCGCCGATGTCCTTGAGTCCGAAGCGCAGCAGGAAGTCGCGCGTCGTCTTGTAAAGGATGGGCCGACCGATCACCTGCTTGCGCCCGGCGGTCGTTACCAGCTTGCGCGCCATGAGACTGCCCAGCACGCCGCCGGAGTCGACGCCGCGAATCTCCGAGATCTCGGGAGCCGTGACCGGCTGCTTGTAGGCGACGACGGCCAGCGTCTCCAGCGCCTGCAGCGACAGCTTCAGCGGCGGTTTCAGCGATTTGACGAAGCCGCGAACGGCGTCGTGGTACTCCGGCTTGGTTGCCAGCCGATAGCCGCTGGCAACCTCGCGAATCTCCAATCCCCGGTCGCCGTTGGCGTAGTCGCCAATGAGTTGGTCGAGCATGGCGCGGAAGTAATCGCGCAGGCGGCGCTCCTTCTCGCGAGCAGCCTTCTTGTCGTCCGGAGTAGCCTCGGCTGGGGCATCGCCTGCCGGTTCCGGCGTGGAAACGGCAGGTTCTTCAGCCGCATCCCCCGCCGGAGCGGTCTCCGGCTCGGCATCCGGAACCGTCGGGGTCGCTTCGCTCAGGGGCGAGGACACGGCAACTTCTTCATCCGAACCGCCAGGCTCGGCAAAGTTCTCGTCGTTGAGGGCGGTGGCGTCCGCCGGAGCCTCCTCCAGATCGAGCGACTGCTGGGCTGCCTCGATGCGGTCGAGTTCGGCCTGGGCCTCGTGGCCGAGCAGGCCAATAAGCTGGGCCAGGGTCACTGGCTCTTCGGACGCGTAGATAACGGCTTCGATCTTTGCTTTGAGGCTCATAGTTGGTCCCCCTAAGCATACCAATGCAGGGACGGGATTGCCGCGAAGGAAGTGACGAATTCCGGCAATCTCCGGAGCAAGGGTCGAGACTGGCCGCTTCCAGCCGTCAGCCCTAATATTGAGTCGAGATATTTGCGTCCGGATATTGTTCCGGATATTGGGAGGAGAGGTTCAGTGGCCCAGCTCGAAGTGATTCGCGGAGACATTACAAGATTGACGGTGGACGCTATCGTCAATGCTGCCAACACTTCCCTGCTGGGCGGAGGCGGGGTAGACGGAGCCATCCACCGCGCGGCGGGCAAGGAGCTGCTCCGCGCCTGCCAGGCGCTGGGCGGCTGCGAGACCGGCTCGGCCAGGGCGACACCCGGCTTCAACCTCCCCGCCAAATGGGTCTTTCATGCCGTCGGTCCAGTATGGAACGGAGGCTCCCGGCACGAAGACGAGTTGCTGGCGGGATGCTATCGACGCTCAATGGAACTCGCCCGTGAGCATCAGGCAAAGTCCATCGCCTTTCCGGCGATCTCGACCGGCGTCTACCGGTTTCCCCGGCAGCGGGCAGCGGAGATCGCTGTACGGACCGTTCGCGAGCACCTGCCTGCAAGCGGTCTGGATCAGGTCATCTTCTGCTGCTTCGACGAGGAGACGGCCGGAATCTACGACGCCATACTGACGGCACGGCCCTGAAACCGCCCACGTGTGGACTCCGTCCTCACAGGAATCGAAACGCCAATGCCGCAACGATGGTTGGCGGGAGCGCGGCCAGCAACAGGCCCAGCGGATGCACCGATTCATCGTCGAAGTGACCGCGCAGGATGGCGATGCCGGCCGGATTCGGCGCGTTGGCGATAATGCTCAGGCCACCGCCGGTCACGGCTCCGGCGACGAGCGCGTACTTGAAGCCCTCGGACAGCCCGTCGACCAGGGAGCCGAGGTAAGTCAACGCCGCATTGTCGGTGAACGCCGTCAGGATCGTAGCTCCGAAGAACACCTGATTGCTGCTCATGCCCATCAGTACCGGGTGCAGCCACCACTCCTGCTGTCCCCCCAGCACGACCAGGCCGGCCAGAAAGAAAGCGACCAGAAGACCTTCGCGCAGGATCAGCGGGTCCTGATAGCGCTCATAGGCGTGGGACACTCCGAGGAAAAAGAGAAACAGGCCCATAAACATCGCCGTTTGATGGGCGAATACGACGACGCCAACGAGAAACGCCAGATGAACGAATACCAGAGGGAGAGGTACCGGCTCACGGCCGTCACCGCCCGTTGGCGACAGGTGTCTGAGTTCCTTGTAAAACAAGAGGGTTACGCCCAGGGCATTCACCACGACTGCGGCGGCCGCCTTCCAGCCGAACGTTGACAGCATAAATGCAATGTCCCAGTTCCATTTGCCCGCAACCATCAGCACCGGCGGGGCCGCAAACGGGGTCAGCGTGCCGCCGATGGAGATATTTACGAACAGTACGCCCAGCGTGGCGTACTTCAGGCGCGATGACATGCCGCTTCCAAAAAAGCTGTCGGCCAGGATCAGAGCGGCTAGCGTCATGGCGGCAGGCTCGGTAATGAACGACCCCAGCAAAGGCACCAGCGACAGCACGATGAAGTAGAACCCCATGCTTCCCGGCAGGGGGATGAGGCGAGCGATCAGGCGCGCGCCGGCCCGAGCCGTCTGCAGGATCGGACGGGTACCGGCGATCACCATAATGACAAAAACGAACATCGGCTCGGTGAAATTGCGCGAGTCGACGTACTGCACCGCCGCTTTTTCGCCAACAATGGCAAACATCGCCAGGACCAGAACCAGGGCCCAGAAGCCAAACACGACCTCCACCTCGCTCAGCAGGTGCAACACGCCGGCATGAGTCGGCCGGGTACGCGCCAGATTCTCGAAGAACTTGGTGGAGAAGGTGTGCAGGATGGCGACGGCAAACAGCACCGCGCCGATCAACTCAATGGGGGTTGGCGTCACACATTCTCCTTGTAGCGTCTGATTGAGCGATACCCTGGCGCAAGGCCTGGAGGAAGAGACTGTCGTTGCGTCATATAAAGTCCAATGTTACCTTTCCGGTCCGTTGTTCGTTGTCGGACTGCTTGCCATCCTTCGGCCTCGGGCATGCGCCTATCTATATAGTCATGGTCATTGTCTTCTCCCTGTTAGTTTGGGGCCTCAGCAGGGTACCCGCTGCCGGGTCGGCTGGAATCTTCCCGGGAGCAGGTATGATGGACCGCGCAAAAAGGCTTCTGACATAAAGCGTGCAGAGAGGGAGGCGAGGATGGGTCGAAACAGGAATGCGATGTGGTGTCTTTCGCTCTGTCTTGTCTTGACGGGAACAGCCATAGCCCAGACGGCACCCGCTGCCGGGGGCAACGCCGCAGCGCACTCCCCGGGGACAATCCAACTGGTTGGAGTCCGCGCCGTACTGAACAAGAGTCTCGATACCCGGAAAGCGAAACAAGGCGATGCGGTCATCGCCAGGCCGGAGGTCGGGATCCATGTGGCCGACGGGTTGGACCTCGAGACCAGCAGCCTGCTGCTGGGGCGCGTGGACGAGGTTCAGCCATCAACCGACAAGAGCGACTCCGCGATAGCCGTGACCTTCGACAAGGTGCGGCTCAAGGGTGGCCGCGAAGTTCCTATCAAGGCGACGATTCTCTGGATCGGCCAGCCGCCCAACCTGCTTAACCCCACCATCGTCTCCGCGCCTGCCGACCGGACCACGCCCGGAGTGGGCGTTGGGGCGGGAATGACGGGAGTTCCACCGGAGCAGGGCTATCAGGGCTCGGAGATCGCGGGCGCACCGCGCCGTCACCACAACCGTCCCGTAGCAGCGCCGCCCACGCCAACGGGAGTCTTCTCGCAGGCGAACGCAATTCCCGGCGTCGACTTCGCCAGCGACATCCGCAAACCGGAGTCAGGCTCGTTCAGCGCGAAAGGCCGGAACGTGCGCATCCCCGGCGGCACGGTCTTCGCCTTCGCGCTGGCCGCAATGCCTGCTCCGTAGCGCGGCTCATGCAGGTCGGTATGTAACGCGACAGTGGTCAGCTGCATAATAGACGCTAAATGATTGGCAAATAGAGGGCTCGCCAAGACAATGGCTACGTTGATTCAATACATTAAGCGGTATCGATTGCTGGCGATATTGTTATTAGTTGTCTTCCTTGCAATCAAGGGATGTGAATTGTTCCCCGAAGCCACATTTACGTTGGCAAACGATTCCAGGCTTCCGAAATGGGTTACCCTCCCACAGGGATTTACACAGGCCGACGTTTCAGTTTCCATGAACTATTACGCTCTGCCGTGGCCCAGAGCGCAATTTATATTGCGAGATAAAAACGGACATATACTGAAGAAGGAAAACGGCAAGATGAGGTGCAGATCTCCTTTCGAGCTAATAAATCACCCGCAGGGATTTCCCTCTGGCTATCCGGCCTACGAAGCAATCACAGTCAACGGCATAACAGAAATCATTGAACATAGGAAAATAGAGCCGATCTTTTATGTAACCGATGATCCCGCCGTTTGGAAACAATATCAGTCGATGGGGTGTTAGCTAAAACTTGCTCTATGTCACTGTCATGCGAGTTCGGGGCCTGTGGAGGACTGCCCGACGGATTCCAAGCCGATTTGTGCTATTACAGAACCCTGATGATCTGTCGTCTAGCGCCAGTCGTCGCGCGCCTGCGCCTGATCGGCAAAGATAGCGTCGAAGTTGTCCGTCTTCTTGATGAGGATATCGCCCTGCTGGATCGGCTGGTGCAGTAGTACTGCCTGCAGGCGGACCAGTTCCAGCATCGCCAGGAACATGCAGATCAGAGCACGCTCGGTATGGGTGTTGTGCAGCAGCCGGCGCAGGCTGACCGGCTTGTCCTCCATGACCAGGCGGCGCTTGACGTAGTCGATCATCTGAGCGACCGTGACCGACTCCTCGTCCACGTTGAGTATGGGCCGCTCACGCAGGCGGTCCAGGACCTCCTGGAAGACACGGACCAGATCGACCGTGTCGGCGGCGATCTCGCGCTCGGTTCCGGCGTCGTCTTTGAACTCGCGGATGCCGGGGTTAGTCCAGGTGGCCTCTTCGATCTGCTGCTTCTGCATCAACATCTGCGCGGCAGCCTTGAAGCGCTCGTGCTCCAGCAGCCGCTCCACCAGTTCGCGCCGGGGGTCTTCCGCATCGCCCCCGAGCACATCGCTGGGGTCGCGCGGCAGCAGCGTCTTCGACTTGATGTGAATCAGCAGCGAGGCCATATAGATGAACTCACCCGCCGAGTCCACATCGGTCTGCTTCAACTGGTGCGTATAATCCAGAAACTGGCTGGTGATGCGGGCGATGGGGATGTCGTAGATGTCGATGTTCTGCTTGCGGATGAGGTCGAGCAGAAGATCGAGCGGGCCGTCGTAGACCTGTCCGACGGTCACGGAAAAGGGCGACTGCGAGGCCTCTTCCTTTGCGGCGGAAGGCCGCTTCGGCTCCGCCGAGGCGGGCGGAACGGGTTGCGGCTGAAGCTCAAACGGCTCATGCGCCTCCGGCACGGTGGGAGCCGTCTCCGCTGCGGCAGTCGTTGGCTCTGTTGCCGCAGCCGGCTCGGTCACAGCTTCTGCCGGACGCTCAGGCGCAGCATCGGGATGGAGGGTTTCATCGGACATGGTCATTCGAGACCTACCGCAGAGCGAACCTGCTGCATGGTAATGGCGGCACGAGCCGCTGCTTTAGTTGCGCCTTCAGCAAGCATGGCATCGACTTCGCCGGGGTTGGCTTCGAAGTGTCGGCGGCGCTCCTGAATCGGAGCCAGTTCCTTAACGACTGCATCGGCGAGCCAGCCCTTGCATTCGATACAGCCGATACCGGCAGTCGTGCAGCCTTCGCGTGCCTTCTGCTGGGTCTCTTCGGTCGAGAAAACTTTATGCAGGTCGAAGACCGGGCACACATCCGGGTTGCCATGATCTTCGCGGCGAATGCGGGCGGGGTCGGTGACCATCGTCTTCAGCCTGGAGCGAATCTCCGGCTCGGGGTCGGAGAGCAGGATGGTGTTCTTATAGCTCTTCGACATCTTGCGGCCATCGGTGCCAGGCAGCTTGGGCGAGGGCGTCAGCAGGACTTGAGGTTCGGGCAAAACTTCGGTGCGGCCAAAGCCCGAGAGCTTCTTCGTCTGGAGCGCCGCCTGTTGCAGTTCGTGCGGGCTGAAGGTCGTCTTATGAGGGTCTTTGGCCAGCTTGCGCGCCTTCTCTTCAATCGCAGGCATCTCCCACGGTGCAGCGTTGGGGTTGAGATGGAAGTTGCCGGGATAAAACTGGTTGAAGCGGCGGGCGACCTCGCGGGTCAGTTCGACGTGGGCAATCTGGTCCTGCCCCACCGGCACATAGTCAGCCTGATAGATGAGGATGTCGGCGGACTGCAGGAGAGGGTAGCCGAGGAAGCCGAAGGTGGCCAGATCCTTCTCGCGAAGCTGCTCCTGCTGGTCCTTGTAAGTAGGCACACGCTCCAGCCAGGTCAGCGGCGTAATCATGCTCAGCAGATCATTCAGCGCAAAGTGAGCAGGAACCTTGCTCTGGATGAAGATCGTGCAGAGCGCGGGGTCGAGGCCGGCCGAGAGGAAATCGAGCGCAACCTGATGGATGTCGTCCTTCAAGTTGGAGGTGTCGGCATAGCCGGTCGTCAACGCGTGGTAGTCAGCGATGAAGAAGTAGCACTCATATTCATGCTGGAGCTTGACCCAGTTGTAGAGCGCGCCCATGTAGTTGCCCAGATGGAGCCGGCCTGTGGGACGCATGCCGCTGAGGACGCGGCGGCGTGGGGAATTCGAAGTATTTTCAGTCATTGCGATCAGACCCAAGGTTACATGATGGAGCCACGAAAACCACCTGCTCCTAAAGCGTGAAGAGCAGGTGGTTGAAGGTCCTGAGCAGGGGGTCGAAGAAGACGGTGAAGATGAAGCTGCCGCCGATCAGAAACAGGACGATCAGCCCGATCATTCCCATCCGGTCATAGAGTTGCAGTGCCCTGTAAGGCAGAAAGTGACGCAGAATGTGGCTTCCATCGAGAGGGGGAATGGGAATCAGGTTGAAGATGAACAGCAGAAGGTTGATAAGTACCACAAAATAAAGGAACAGCGCCACGGGGAACAGGGCCGGAAGACCAACGGTCGGGATGCCCTTAATATTCGAGGCCAAGGCCACCGCCGTCGCTACCGCTGCCAGACCACCCGCGGTAATGTGCTTGATGATGACCAGAAGAATCAGGGCAACTGAGGCTGAGGCCAGGTTGCTGGCCGGACCGGCAAGAGTCACCAGGATGTCGTCGCGCTTGTAGTTCTTGAAGTTGCGCGCCGTCACCGGCGTAGGCTTGGCCCAGCCGATCAGCGGCCAGTGATAGACCAGGGCCAGCAGCGGCATGAACACCGAACCCAACGGATCCAGATGCTTGAGCGGGTTCAGGGTGACACGGCCCAGCATCATGGCCGTGGGGTCGCCCAGCTTCCATGCCACCCAGGCATGGGCACATTCGTGCACACTGAAGGCGAGGACGAGAACGACCACCTGAAATAGAACAAGTATGACTTCCTGATTCATCCTTCTAGCTTATCGGAGGCGGAGTTCTTCTGGCAGCGTGAAGGAACAGAACCAGGCCCATCAGCCCGCGCGTGGTTTGATATAGGGATGAAGAAGATCCTTTTGAGCTGGAGCGGAGGCAAGGACTCGGCGTGGGCGCTCTATCGGTTGCGGCAGGCGGGCGAGTTCGAGGTTGGCGGTCTGCTGACGACGGTCAACGAGCGGTTTCGGCGGGTAGCGATTCATGGGTTTCGGGAGGAACTGCTGGATCGGCAGGCGGAGAAAGCCGGGTTGCCGCTGTGGAAGGTGGACCTGCCATTTCCCTGCTCGAACGAGCAGTACGAGGCGCGGATGGCAGTGGTGTGCGAGCGGGCAGTGAAAGAGGGGTTTGCAGGGGTAGCGTTCGGCGACCTCTTTCTGGAGGAGATTCGCGCGTACCGGGTAGCAAGGCTGGCGGGAACCGGGCTGGAGCCGCTGTTTCCGGTGTGGGGCACACCGACAGACCGTCTGGCGGAGGAGATGATGGCAGCAGGGCTGAGGGCGCGGCTGACCTGCATCGATCCGAAGAAGATTCCTGCAGAGCTTGCAGGGAGGGAGTGGGACCGGGCTTTGTTGCAGGAGTTGCCCGAGGGCGTGGACCCATGCGGGGAGAATGGGGAGTTCCACACCTTCTGCTGGGCGGGGCCGATGTTTGCGGGAGAGATTCGCATGGAAGCCGGAGAGCGAGTGGAACGGGATGGGTTTATTTATGCGGAGCTAGTGGAGCGCAATTGAAGGCGAGACGTCGCGGCGGAAGCGCGTGACTCCCGCTGGCTTGCAATTCCGCATGGAGGCACTTAAGCTCTTCAATCGAGTGCGATTCGGAGATTTGGGCGCGCCCAAATAGTATTTTGGCTGGAAGAAAAGGGGTTTACCTTGAAGCAATCACGCAGAGATTTTCTCAAGACCGGCTCGGCCGCTCTGGTTGGCGGCTCCGCGCTGCTGCAGAGCAACATGCTGCATGCGCAGACGCTGAAACTGCCGTTGGCAATTCAACTGTATTCGGTGCGGGAATTGCTGCCGACGGACTTTGCAGGCACGCTGAAGAAGGTTGGAGGCCTGGGCTACCGCGAGGTGGAGGCGGCAGGCTACTACAACCACAGCGCCGCCGAAGTCAAACAGGCCATGCGTGACGCCGGCCTGCACCTGGTAAGCGCGCACTACCCCGCGAGCGCGCTGCACACGCAGTTGGACGAGATCATCGCCTTCAATAAGGAAGTGGGCGTGCAGTACATTATCTGCGCTTCTCCGCAGAGGAAGAATCCCACGCCGGGCAAACCCGGTATGTTCACGATGGATGATTGGCACTGGAACGCGGAGCAACTCAATCAATTTGGAGAAAAGGTGAGCGCCGCCGGCCTGAAGTTCGGCTACCACAACCACTATACGGAGTTCCACAAGACCGATGGTCTTGTGCCCTACGATGAGCTGATGCGGCTGACCAATCCTGCCAAGGTGGCGATGGAGATGGATTGCGGCTGGGTCACGATCGGGGGCGGGGATCCGGTGGCACTTCTGAAAAAGTATCCGACACGCATCGTCATGCTGCACGTAAAAGACTTCAAGCGGTCAAGCGAGCCGTGGTCGGCGACGAACCGGCCAAAGATTGCGGAACTGGGCCAGGGCTTCATCGACTACCGCCCGATTCTGGCGGCAGCGGCGAAGACGGGGCATATCAAACATTGCTTCGTCGAGCAGGAAGGGTTCGACATGCCGCCGATGGAATCGCTGAAGGTCGACGCGGACTATATGCGCAAGCTGGGCTTGTTTTAGCCTGAAGGCCCGGCCTCAGGCTAACTGCAGATGTAGCCCATCGAGACTTAACTCGTCGGGCGGAACAGGTCCCTCACGCAAAATGGGGAACGGCATTGATGCCGTTCCCCATTTCAGTTTGTAACCGCGATGTTAGAAGTTCAGGCGGCCAGCCAATTGGAAGTTTCTTGGATTTGCCGAAATGGATGTTGAAGTTCCGAAGTTACTGTCCTGTGCGTTCGAATCGACACTTCCAAGATTCACTCGATTGAATAGGTTGAAAGCATCCACGCGAAGATCCAAGGTGAATCTCTCGGTAATCCTTGTTACTTTCTTCAATGTAAAATCCGTCTCCGCAAATCCAGGATTGTTGAACTGATTGACCTTTTCATTACCGTTGGATCCTACTGCCGGCAGCGTAAAGGGGCCGCAGCCATTGAGGTTCCCCGCGGAGCAGCGCGGAAAAACTCCCGTGAGGTAATCCTTGCGAGTGTGGCCGGTGTGATAGCTCGATACATTTGGATAATCGAGGTTATCTCCATCGCCATTAAAATCTCCGCTTCCGGGGTTGAATTGTAAGTGCCCGGCTGCTGCCTCGGCGGAATAGTTTGAACTAGTGAGCGGCTGTCCGTCGCTGGCGATAGTGTTAATCGACAATGCCTGTCCTGTATATACCGTATAGGGGACTCCCGACTGGAGAATAACGGTGCCGGACATCGTCCAACCGCTGGAGACCCTACCGAGCAAGCCGCTTCCCTGGTTTAGTCCCGGTAACTCGTAGCTCGAACCAAGCGAGAACCGGTTTCGCACATCCCATGGCGAAGGTCCATAGTATTGATCGAATTGCGCGAGTGGATAGTTCTGCCAGTTATCCTTCGAAGTAGCTCGGGTGTAAGAGGATGTAAGGAATCCGCGATTGGCGAATCTTCCTCTTACTGTCGCTATAAATGCATTGTAGTTCGATCTGGGCCCATTCATCGCATAACTAAGTGCTCCGAAGCTTGTGTTGAGCCGCGTTTGTGTTCCGGAGCCGGTGTAATTGCCATTGCCGTCGAAGTTGGGATGTTGAATCAAGTCTCCGGCGAAGCTGTTGACATCCATCCCATAAGAGGTGGCATTCGTGCTTCCTCCGTTGGTGACAAGATTATCGGAGTGAGAACCAACATACCCAACGCTTGCTGTCATATTCGATGTAATCTGTCGTTCCAGGGCAACGGAGTAGTTATAGGTGTTCGGAGAACTTAGATTTACGTCGACACCTCCCACTGAGATCTGCGAGCCGACAATTCCTCCCTTTGCATCCAGTGGAGTTCCCTGAAATGCCGGGTAAGTAAATCCGAATGGATAATGATTCTGATTACCATAACTAAAGACGGGTTTCGCGGTCGAACCGTTATTGTAAAAGGTAGGAACGGTCCAGTATGGCGGATTTCCCCTCAGGCCGTTCTCTGCGTTTCCCTGCGTGAATAGATCGTGAAATAAGCCGATTCCACCTCGTACCACCCATACTCCATGTCCGGTCGGATCGTAAGATACGCCGAGTCGCGGGCTGAAGATCCAGTTCATATCATGGTTCAAAGTATGACTCTGCTTTTTCATGATGCCGTTGGCGATCTGCTCCGAGAAGCTGGAACCCGAGCCGCGATGGAAGTTTGCGAGAATACCATCCCGAATGGGATAGGCATTGCCATTATTGTCATATCTCAAACCATAGTTGAGTGTGAGTCTTTGATTTACCTTCCAGGTATCTTCAGCAAAGCCGCCACCAATCGTCATCCCGAAGTAGTAGTTGCCCGCCTGGGGCTCCCCGGTAACGATGTTGTATGACATGCCGGTAGAACTGTAAGGATTGTCATTGATCAGGTCGATCATGTTGTTATAGTGCAGGTTCGGCTGGCCGTAAGCTCCCGCAAAAATAGCGACGTCTGATCCATGCCATCCTTCATATCCAAATTTGAATTGATGCGAGCCGTGGATATGGGTCAGCACATCGCGCCAGTGATAGCTATGTTGGATATAGTCACCCTGCGCAAAGCCGTTTCCCCAGCCTGGCCCGAGGCCGGTTACGCTGACAACCGGTACTGTAAATAATCCCGTTGCGGGACTGAAGCCCTCGATGCGGTTGTAGCCAAAGATCGCTTCGTTGAGCGTGTTTGCTGAGAAATCATGCGTCTCATTGACCTGTAATGCAGAGCCGTAATACAGGTTGGTAGTGGTAAATGCCGGACGGATATTTGGACTTCCCGAAGAGATTGTATTGCGGAAGAAGTTTCCATAGAGACGATCTTTGGAGAAGTACTTATCCAGTCGCAGGTTGTACTGTTTGGAGTTGTTATATCCGGTTGAATTAAAGTTGCCGTTATCAAAGACCGGTGTGCTGCAGGGAATATTGTCTGTGCTGGGGGTCTCGCAGCCGGTGTTATTTCCGAGATTTTGCGGCCCGAATGCATCCTGTGCCGTCGACGCAACCCTTACAAAGGTGCTGTTTTCCGGAGCATACTTCGTCATGAGTTGTACTTCCGGCGAATCCGGCCGGACCTGCTGGGCGAAGCTCACAAACGCCGGATCTTCATACGTCTGCAAACTTGTGCCATTGCTGGTTACAGAGCGATACGGCTCGATCGCAAAGAAGAAGAAGAATTTGTGCTTCGGAATCACCGGGCCGCCGATGCCAAATGACATGTTGTTCGTGTGAAAGGGATGATAGGCAGGCTGTCCCGGAGCGGGATGGGTAAACTCTGATTTTGCCCATAGCCCCTGGTACGTGTAGTACTCGCTTGCAAAGCCATGGTATTGATCTGTTCCCGATTTCGTTGTCATCACGACCTGCAACGCGCTGGCACGGCCATAGTCGACGTTATAGGTATTGGTCTGAATATTCATTTCTGAAATAGAGTCGGCGCTCGGAGTAAGGTTCAGAACGCCGGGACGAATGTTACTGGTCACGTCCATTCCGTCGACAATATATTGATTGCCGTTTTGCCCTCTGCCATTGGCGCTGGCATCGACATAATTTTCCGGATTGAAGCTGGTCGCGGTTCCTGCGCCGAGGCCGGTGACGCCGGGAGCGAGCGTAACCAACTGAGTTGGATTGAGCGTGGACATAGGCAGGTTGGCAAGAGCTGTCGTTCCAAGCGTCTCCTGATTGCGGCTGTCTGATGTATCGAGCAGCGGCGCCTGCGCGGTGACGGTGACGCTGGAGACCGCCTGACCGACTGCGAGGGTCACAGGTACATTACGGGTCTCCCCTGTTTGGAGCGTAAAAGTGACCTTGCTGGTGCTGAAGCCAGAAGCTTGAGCGCTCACTGCATAGTTGCCCGGAGCCAGGCTGGCGAATCGATAGACGCCGCTATTGTCTGTCGTCGTCGTCCGGGTCACCTGGGTTCCTGCATTCACAATCGTGACCGTCGCCGCTGGAATGGCATTCGTCGAAGGATCCAGCACGGAACCCTGAACGGCTCCGCTAAACTGGGCGAAGCATACAGCGGTCTGCAAAAGGCATGACAAACTCAGGATTCCGAGCAGCCTAAGATGTTTTTTTCTCATAGATCGATCCCTCCAAAAAATAAAGACCTCGCCTTTCGGCATTGACGACTGCAAGTCAGTCGCTCACCAATCTCTGCGATGAGAGGATAGGCCCTATAAACTTTCAAAGTCAACTATAATCTATAATTTATTAAATAAAGAAAGCTTCTCGCAAAAGAGAAGCTTTCTTGCTGGGCTAGTTTTCAGAAGGAGCCTGCTAAGACTTCAATGGAATCCAGACAGCCATCTCCACTGGACCCCGATTGGCGTTGGAATAATAGGGGATAGCGGTGAGCGGCTGAGAGGTCGCAGCTGTTTCGGCAGCACCGGTATAGAGTGCGTTGTCCCGTGGTTTCGCCTCCGGTATTGCGGCAGTTCCCTTGATCGTCATGACTCGACCCAACTTATCGGGCCATAGCTCAGTCGACAGCTTTTGATCCGCACCGAGCGCGAGCGTGCGGGTATGGATGCCGTTGTCGGCTGACTCAAGGCAATAGACGAGCGGTCCTCGCATCAGCGCAACGCGCCCCGCATCCGCTTGTACAAGTGGATTTGCCGCCACAAACCGGGCAGGCATCGCCATCGCCAGTTCAACGGCATCGCCCTTCTGCCATGTTCGATGAATGCGAACATATCCTCGCACCCTTTCGCTGGTCAAGACAGATTGCCCGTTTACCTTCACAACCGCGTCGCCGCACCACTGCGGAATGCGCAGCATTAAATTGAATGGCTTGGGATGAGATGCTTCAACGGCGATCCGAACCGCGCCATCCCACGGGTATTGCGTGGTCTGCCTGAGGACAACATTCTCTCCATTCACCTTCAACGTAGCGCGGCTGCCGACGAAGAGATTGATGTAGGCGCTGTCGTTGTCGGTCGCATAGATATATCCCGGCATGGCTCCCATCATCTTCAGGAACATGGGAGGGCAGCAGGGACACTCGTGCCAGGCCCAGCGGCTGCGATCGGTGTCCGCCTCCAGGGGATTTTGATAGAAGTAGCTGTCTCCCTTGATCGAGACCCCGGAGAGCACGCCGTTATAGAGCGCTCTCTCCAGTTCATCGGCGTAGCGGGCATCCCCAAAGGCACTGTTCATGTTTTGATGGAAGAAGCCGCTGCCCACCGCGGCGCAGGTCTCCAGGTAGCCATCGTTGGGCAAGGTGTAATTCGGTCCGAATCGTTCCTCGGTATGAACGGATCCCACCCCGCCCGTTATATACATTCGCTTGAGGACCATGTTTTCCCAGAGGCGGGAGGCAGCCTGGCGATATTCTTCACGGCCGTTGACGCGAGCCGCGGTTGCGATCCCGGAACACAGCAGGGTCGCGCGCACAGCGTGCCCGTGGATGGTGTCCTGGCTGAATACGGATTTGTCGTCCTGCGCGTACTCTCCCCATGAGGGTCGCCCGCTGCCATATTTCTGATCGCGGACAAACTGCTCGGCAGCCTGGCGGTTCTTCTCCCAGTCCGGCTTGCCGATGTTGTTGCCACGGTTCTCAATCCAGAACTCGGCCAGGGCAAGGTAATTCGACTCGTCGACCGGCAGCGAAATCTTCTTCTTCAGTGCGGGCTGCTCTACGAACAACTCGTAGAGTCCAATCAACGCTTCCTCCGGAAGCTCGTGGCACGGCACGATGTTCCGCTTTGGCGCGGGACCCATGAACTCGTACATATAGTTGGCGATTTTGATGCCCACGACCAGCAAAGTAGTCTTCCCCGTAGCCCGGTAATGGTGCACGCCGGCATCAACCAGGCATCCCAGGTTATAGACCTCGTGTTGCCAGATCTGGAGTCCGCCGTTCAGGCCCCATCGATGCCCCGGCTCCATCAGCTGCGTGTACGTGTTGATGTAGCCATTGGGATCTTTAGCGGCTGCGGCTGCGATTCGCGCAATGTAGCCGTCCAGTTGCCGGTCAAGCTCCGGGTCCGGATGACTCCGCATAAAATCCGACGCCCCGCGGATCATCTCGTAGACAAGCCCATCCATCCAGGGATCGCCGGCATGACCTCCAGACTTTCCGTCCCGAACCTTGTCGAAATTGTTGATGGCGCCGCCACGGTCGTTCTCAAACTTACGGAAACAGTCCCGGATGGTGACCGATTGCCAGACCTCTCGTTTCGGCGTCCAGAACTCATCCTGAATCGTCACCTGTTCGATTGGCACCGGGACCAGAGTATGAGGCGTAAGGCCTTCAACATGGGTCGCGTGGTCCGCCGGTTCCGTGGAGATTGCGCTGGAGGACGCCCAGGAAGACTCCGGCCGGACCAAAGAAATAACTCCTGCGGCAGACATGTGCCGTAAAAACAACCGACGTGAGAGTTCCATAGTTCCTCCGCAATGATTATAGACTATAGATCGTTTCGGTGGATGTGAAGATGCCGCCTAAACATTGGTTGCTCTATCCGACGATCACAGTTAGCTTGGTGACCGACGCCGGAGGAAGGCTGACGTTCAACTGTTCCTCTCTTACTGCTACTGCAAGATCTTCAGGCGTCACAGCATCTGGCTGATCGAAGGTGTTGTGCGCGTGCATATCGTCGGCTGTTAGTACGGTGCCGTCAGCGCGAATGATCCTGGCTCCCCGAAGTGCAATCCGGGTGTCGGTCGTCTTCGACAGATCGGGATTGACGACGGTAAGAGTAACGACCGAGCCTTTCCGTGATGCTGAACCGTTCAGTCCCCAGAATCGCGCCGATTTACCATCGCGCATGTACTGCACATCGGGCACGGAGAACACGGTCCGAAGTGCCTCTCCGCCCTGGTGTGCGGCATACATCGCGAAGACGTGGAAGTTCGGCGTCGCGAAAAAGCGGTCTTCGTGTGCCAGAAAAAGCGCGTTCAGATTGTTGATCAGTTGTGCGCACGTTGCGATGCTCACCTTCTCGGAGTTGCGATTGAAGATGTCCAGGGTCAGCGCGGTAGCCAGCGCATCGCGCACCGTGATCTGCTGGCCAAAGATATGCGTGGGGTCCAACTCGGTCCCCTCGCGATACCACGGACCATACTCATCCACAACCAGCTTCACGCGATGTTCCGTATCGTACTGCCCCATGGCAGCCCACTGGTCATGGATGATCTGCTCGGTGAGATCGCATTGGCGCAACAATTCATACCAGTCCACGGGTTCAAATTGCAGCGCATCTCCTTTGCGGTCTCCCTTCCTCGCTCCGCCGCGGCTCAGGTCCGACGCATAGTGATGCACGGACCAGCCGGTGAAGCTCCGATTGCGGTACGCGTGGCCGGAGTATATCTGCTCGAAAAAGCGATGGGTCCAGTCGATGTCATTGTCGTTCGGGCCGGATCCGATCAGTTGCAGGTCGAGTCCGTAGCTCGGAATCCAGGTCGTATAGCGTCGAAACTCCGAAGCATATTCCTCCGGAGTGAAGTTGCCGCCGCAACCCCAGCTCTCATTGCCCACGCCCCAATAGCGCACATTGAATGGTTCAGGGAAACCGGCACTGCCCCGCATCTCCGCGAGAGTTGTGCTTCCGGCGGGAGAGTTGCAGTACTCCACCCAATGATCGAAGTCGAGTGGAGGAAGACTTCGCAGGTTGACTGCGAGATATGGTTGCGCTTCAGTCAGCCTGCAGAACCGGGCAAACTCATTGGTTCCGAATTCATTGGGCTCGAAGATCTGCGGCCCTTTCTCGTGCAGGCGTTTCGCGTCATGGTCCACCTCCCAGAAATTGGTGCGCCGCGGCCGCTTCGAAGGAGCGCCGATCCCATCTTTCCAGTCGTAGCTATCGGCGAAGCATCCTCCGGGCCAGCGAATGATGGGGACATGAATCTGCTTCATCCTATCGATCAGCTCGGAACGGATGCCATGCCGGTTCGGAATCTTCGATCTCTCCCCAACCCACACGCCGTCGTAGATGACGCCTCCGATGTGCTCCGTGAACTGGCCGTAGAGATTAGGCGAAATCTTTCCCTGCGATTCGTCCAGCAGGATATCGATGCGAGCATCGCCAGACTTCGCCCATCCCCTGGCTCCCGAAACGGCAAATGCCGCGCCTGCCATTGCCGAGTTCCTGATAAATTGCCTTCGTTCCATTTCAATTCCTGTCCTGAATCGGATGTGTCGCCCTGTGGGGAGCTGCTCGCCCTTATCTTGTCTCAAGGCGGTATTGCAGCTCTTCGAGCGTGAATCCCTTTGTCTCCGGGAAGAACCGGATCACGACAATCAACTGCAACACCATCATCGAAGAGAAAAAGATGAAGGGCAGAGCCGCGGTGTGTACGGCGACAACGGGGAAGAAGGTAGCCAGCGTTGCGCATGTCAGCCAATGGGTAAAGCTGCCCAGGCTCTGTCCCTTTGCGCGCACGGAATTGGGAAAGATCTCGCTGATATAGACCCAGATCACCGACCCCTGCGACACGGCAAAGAATGCGACAAAGCCTCCCAGCGGCCAAAGCAAAAGATTCTGATGCTTCCCGGTTAGGAACAGGACGCTGATGAGCGCGAGGCAGACGAAGGTCCCCACCGACCCGACGATCAAGAGCTTCTTGCGCCCCACTTTGTCGATAATGCACATGGCGACGACCGTAAAGATCAGGTTGGTCGCGCCGATGGCGACTGCCTGCAGATCTCCCGATACCTTCGTGAATCCAGCCCTGGTGAAGATATCGTTCAGATAGTAAAGGATTGGGTTGATACCGGAGAACTGATTGAAGAGCGCGATCATTACCGCCAGCATCACCGGAATGCGATAGCGCCGCGAGAAGAGAGGCTGGTTCCCGGCCATGCGGTCGCTGGCCAGCGATTCCTCGATCGCCGCGAACTCCGATGACGCTGCCGGTCCCGCAACCTGATCGAGCGCGCGCTCCGCCTCCGCCAGCCGTCCCTTTTCGACCAGCCAGCGAGGACTGCGCGGAATTCGGAACAGCATCAGCAGGAAGAGAACTCCCGGCACGGCCGAGACGCCGAGCTTCCAGCGCCACTCCGTCGGACCAAGATTGAAGGTGCCGATCACGTAGTTGGAGAAGTACGCAACGAGAATGCCGAAGACGATGTTTAGCTGGAAAGAGCCCACCATGCGCCCTCGCCACTGCGCCGGCGCAATCTCCGCGATATACATCGGCCCCAGCACGGACGAGGCTCCGATTGCGATACCGGCGATCGACCGGAATGCAAGGAACGACACCCAGTTCCATGCGAAGGCGCATCCAAGCGCGGAGACGATGAAAAACAGCGCCAGGACACGCAGGCTGTCTCGGCGGCCAAACCGGCTGCCGGCGTAACCGCCGCAGGCCGCGCCTACTATGGTTCCCCAGAGTGCGATAGCAACGGTAAATCCGAGCGACGTCGGCGTGAGGAGGAATCGATCGGTAAGCGCCCGGGTCACACCGGCGATGACGGCGGTATCGAAACCAAACAGGAGGCCACCAAGAGACGCCGTCATGGCGCTCGCCGCGACCATTCGGTTGAGAGGGACTTTTATGGCGCTATCGAGGGAGACAGGATGAGCTGGACGCAAGGAAGCCTCTTGCAGCAGAATGAAAGACTCGCAAAACTATAGACTATAGATTGAATTAGTGTCAAAGACTCACTAAAAGGTCGCCAGCCAGCCGCCATCGACAAAAATAATCTGCCCTGTCATGAACGCGGCTGCCGAACTCGCCAGAAAAACAACGGGCCACGCAATATCTTCAGGCGTGCCCCAGCGGCCCAAAGGGCATCTTTGTTTGACCCAACTGCTGAACGCCTCGTCCGCGATAAGGCTCTTATTCAAGTCCGTGTCGA
Source organism: Acidobacteriales bacterium 59-55 (assembly GCA_001897435.1). Taxonomy (GTDB): domain Bacteria; phylum Acidobacteriota; class Terriglobia; order Terriglobales; family Acidobacteriaceae; genus Edaphobacter. The sequence continues at coordinate 143,277 of MKSV01000006.1, forward strand.
TATATCCCGGCGCAATTGCATTGACGAGGATTCCGTGTTGAGCCCACTCCACTGCCAGGGCCTTCGTCAACTGTCCAACCGCCCCCTTCGATGCCGTATAAGGAGAGGTTCCCGGCCTTGCGGCTGCGGTCATCAGCGAGGCGATGTTGATGATCCTGGCGCCCCGGCCTTCAGCGATGCACCTCTTCGCGAACGCTCGGCTCAGTTCGAACATCGCGGTGGTATTGAGCGCGAGAACGGCATTCCAGTCTTCGAGCGAAAGATCGACCGCTGCTCCCCGTCGAGACATACCGGCCGAGTTCACCAGAATATCCGGCGTGCCCACCCTTCCGCAGAGATCCTCAAACCAGCCCGCAATCTCGGACGTTCGCAACAGATCGAACGGAGCGACGTAAACATGAGGCGCTGTCTGCCGCAGCTCTTCCGCCGCGCGCTCCAGTTCGTCCTCGTCGCGGCCAACTAAGATCAGGCTCGGGCCGCATTGCCCGAGAGCCCGCGCGATACCCAGTCCAATGCCTCGTGTTGCCCCTGTGACCAGCGCCAGCTTTCCTTCCACAGCGAATGGATTCAAGACTCATGCTCCCCTGGAAGAATCAGTACCTTGCAATCTTTACCCCTCTTGAACTGGCTGAATGCGGTAGCGACGTCTCGCAGAGAGAACGAATGTGTCACAATCTTTTCCAACGGGAGCTGCATGGCAAGGTCGATTGCAATCTGAAAATCCTTGCGCTCATAGACCCTGGAGCCGAGCACTTCAATCTCTTTGAAATTGATGGCCTGCATGTCGATCTCAACCGGCTTTTTAAAGACTCCCAGATTAACGATCACGCCGCGAGACCGCACCAGAGATGTCATCTCCCGAGCGGAAGAGGCAGACCCTGCGCATTCAAAAAGAACGTCCGCTCCGTCTCCGTGTGAGAGCTCCATCACAAGATTCTTCAAATCTGCTCCCGCGGAGACTGCACGAAGCCCCAGACTTCTCGCAAGCTCCAGACGGGAGGGAAGAATATCGCTGATCACGACATGAGGCACGCCGCGCGACCGTGCTACAAGCGCCGTCAAAAGACCGATAGGTCCACCTCCCATCACTGCCGCAACCTGCACGTCTTCAAGGCTCGTGCGCGAGACACCATGCACGGCGACCGCAAGCGGCTCAATCAATGCCCCGATAGTTCCCGGCATCTCCTCCGGGAGCCTCATCAGGGAGGAGACAGGCAATTTCACAAACTCGGCCATGCCTCCGTCCGCGTCAAAGCCAAAGAGCTGAAGTTGCCGGCAGACATGAGGATTGCCATGGGTGCAGGCATGGCAATCTCCACAGGAGATGAGAGGGTAGGTCGTCACCCGGTCACCCGGTCGGAGCGAGCCGGAGGAACTTTTCATCTGCACGATGCGGCCGCAGAGTTCGTGCCCCACCGTGAGCGGTGCCCTGGCCCGCGGATGAGTTCCGGCAATAATCGAAATGTCGGAGCCGCAAAAGCCGCAGGCGTCCACCTGGATCAGAGCTTCTTCATCACCGATGACCGGCAAAGGAATCTCCTCCGCCTCCAGCCGGTCAGCGCCCAGATATCGGGCAGCGAGCATCATCTTCATTGAGTCTCCCTACTGTGCTGTGTAACCGCCGTCCATCATAAGGACCGCTCCGGTGAAAAAAGTGGCCAGATCGGAGGCCAGGTACGTGTAAAAGCCCGCAACCTCTTCCGCGCTGGCAATGCGGCCGATCGGATGGGCATCGCGCAACATCTTCCAATAACCCTCCGGATCGCCCGAGGCCTCGGCCGACCGGTGCACGATAGGCGTGTCCACTGTACCGCAGGCAACGGTGTTGACCCGGATTCCATGCTGCGCATATTCGATGGCCATCTGGCGTGTCATCTGGTGGAGTGCACCCTTGGAAGGAGCATAGGCCCCCTGGGTAGGAATTCCGGCTTCCCCGGAGATCGAGCCGCTGATCAAGATCAATCCGCCGGCCTGTTTCATCATCACCGGAATGACGTGGCGCGCAGCCCAATAGAGGCCCCTCACATTTGAGTTCATCACCGCGTCCCACTCTTCCGGGGAGTGCAGATGGATCGCTTTCACAACACTGATCGCGGCATTGCTGACCAGAATGTCGAGCCGTCCGAAGTGGTCCAACGCGGATTTCGTGAAGTCGATGGCGGTCTGTTCGTCCGAGACATCGCCCCGGACGATGTGGAGCTTGCCGGGATAGAGTTTGCCGGCGCGCTCCAGTTCTTCCGGTACTTCGCTTCTGCGGAAGACGGCGACGACGCCTGCGGCACCGGAGTCCAGATAGGCGAGTGTGATTGCAAGACCGATGCCGGAGGACGCTCCAGTGACGACAGCCACTTTGTTTTCGAGAGAGATGCGCATGAATTACCTCTGTGAATTCTGGAGTCGACGATCTGGAATCGCCACAGGCATCGTTCCCCTTGTGAAAATAGAAAGAAATACAGTTCCCGGCGTATAGGTTCCCGGGAGAGTCTTCTATATTCACGCTCGAATGTCTAAATTATAGATTATCTTTTGTAATTGCAAATCTACCACCCAAAGAGTTCACCGAAACCCTCAGAACTGGATTGTGGAAGTGAGAAGGGAGGCAGTCGCTTTTTGAGGACCAGGGCTTCAACCGTGCCACAAGTGACTTTATTTGCGGGTGAATAGGAGCTTTCGTCGCCCTGGAACCCACAGAGTATAGTGTATAGAGTATTTTCCAACTGGACCCCATCGCATGGACAGCAGTTCCCCAAAATCAAACACTGGACAGCTCAATATCCCGACCGCCCCTCAGGCTGCCGCTCAGGCGATCCGCGAGTCCATCATCTCCGGAGAGTTGAGTGGAGGCGATCGCATCATCGAGCAGAAGTGGGCAGCCCGTCTTGGGATCGGCCAGCCAACCCTGCGTGAGGCCCTCAATGAGCTGACCCACCAAGGCCTGTTGCGCAAGGTCCCGGCACGGGGCACCTATGTCACCCAGTTGAGTCCCGAGGATTACCGGCTCATTCAGGAGGTTCGCATTCCGCTGGAGGCGATTGCCATCGGCAAGGCAGCGGAAAATCTAACTCCGGAAGCGGACGCCGAACTGACCGCCCTCGTCGCGGCCATGACGGGCACGGGGATGGCGGCGACCGATGTAAGACACTTTCACGATTGCGACGTAGCTTTTCATCGCAGGATCTGGGAACTGGCCGGCAACGAATATCTACGGGATACTCTCGAGGCGGTCACCTTCCGGCTGTTCGTCTTTTCCGTGGTCGGGCGATGGCCGGGTAACTCCAACGCGCTCAATGAGCGCATCGCCGCCGTGCAGCAACATCTCTCCATTCTCGAAGGCCTTCGCAGCCGCAACAAACAGATCGCTCGACAGGTATTCATCAAGCAGACCGTTCACTACTGGAATACGCAGTATGGCCTTGAGATCAATGAGGATGAGTTGACATTGTCTGGCTGGATGAGCGCGGACGGGCACGGCGAAGAGACCCCCCTCCCCTTAAAGTACCCAAAGTATTCAAAAGAAAAGGCATAGGTCCTGACTCTGGGATGCGGGCACTTCTGGGAGAGGGGTGTCAGAGCCTGGGGTTTGTCAAGTTCGGACTGAATTGGGAGCGGCCTCTATGGCTATGAAGTTGTGGGCGTCGCTCAGCATGCTCTCGCGCAAAAACGCGAAGGATGGAGCAGTCGTCTGCGTCGAACCGTCACGATTGCTCCCAACAGGCCAGTGCCCAGGAGCACGAAGGGGGCGGGTTCAGGGGTAGTGGCGGTTGCGGTTTCCGGTGAGATTGTGAGGGAGAACTGAAGCGGTGGAGCGAAGGGCTGGGAGAAGTCGGTTCCAGTCTGAAGCAGATAGGTCCCTGGAACGAAGGTGACGTAGAAGGTTCCGAGGTCCTGCGGGACGGGATAGTCGGCAGGCACTTCATACCAGTCGAAGGGTATGGAGCCATACAGAAAAGGAATGTTTACTGTCGGGGTGGAATTAAGGGCCAGGGCGGGAGCCTGCGGCACAATCTCAAAATATTGAACGTAAAATGTGGGTGTTACGGTGGCCGGGACTCCGTTGATGGTTCCGGGGCCGCTCGGCGAGAAGCTATCGAAGTGGGAATGGAGGGTGTAGCTTCCGGTGGCAGGGAGGGAGAAGGTGACGGTATCGCCATTGCCGGTGAGGACGAAGTCGTCGATGGAGTCGGCGTGGGCTACCAGAGGAAGGGCGAAGACGGCGAGGAGGAGGGGGAACAGGATTCGGCGCATGTGACTCTCCGATCGCGTAGATGCAGGTAGCGTGCGCCCGATCATTGAGAGATGTCAAATTGATTGTTGGTAAATTGCGTTGGAGCAAAGAGTTCGTCGATGGCTGATTCGCTGTCTTGATTCCAGACTTCTTCTATTAGCACGCGGCGCAGCCGGTCTATCGGTGGAGCTTCGGCCTTGTCATGCTTCTTGTCTTGTCTCTTGTCTTGATTAAGGGCACGGGTTTACCCGTGCCATCTCTGCTCAGGATTCGTAGGGCTTTAGCCCCTGAGGTACGGTCCCGGCTTCTTCAATGGCGGAGTATGCGTCGAGTTGCAGCGCCCGATGGGCAGAGGAAAAAAGATACGCCTCGGGGTGCTCGCAGAGGCGCGCGGTAACAGGGTTTTGATAAATGTAGTGCTGGCGGATGCTGTAGTCTGCGGCGTCGCGGATGCGGTGGTCGGTGAAACCTCGCTGCCAGACGGGGAGCTTGGAGGCGAGGCGGTGGGAGAAGCCTCCCTTGATGAGTCCGACGGTGCGTTCGAGGGTTTCGTGCGGGGTGAGGAGGAGATGGATGTGGTCGGGCATGACGACGAAGGCGTGGAGTCTGTAGTGTCCTTGGACCCGGTAGTGCTGGAGGGTTTCGATGAGAAGTTCGGCGTTGCGTTCGACTTGGAAGAGGCGGCGGCGATTGTAGGTTCCGCTGGTGACGAAGAAGGTTCCAGGGCGGGATGCTCTGCTGGGAATCGCCATACGGCGATTGTAATGGCGCGTACCTCAGGGGCTAAAGCCCCTTGGTGTGGGGGGAGGGTGGTGGCACGGCTGAAGCCGTGCCCTTAAGCAAGGCGGTTTGGATGGGATTGATCGCTGACTCACCGTCTGCTGGTTCCGGTAAATAGAACATGACCGGGGATCTATCAGGACTCCAGTTAATAGCTACGTCGCAGTGCGGGCATTTCATTTCAACCTCTTTTAAGCAACATAAATGGGCCGCAGGAAAAGTCTCTTCCTGCGGCCTCTTGATTCTGAGCCTACTAGCTGCAGCCGCTGGTACTGCCGCAGCTCATGCAGCGGTAGCAGGATCCGTTGCGGGTCATGATGGCTCCGCAGGTGGCGCAGGAGGGGGCGTCGCCCATGTCGTACATGGACTTCATGGCGTCGGCCACATGATAGATGCCGCGGTCTTCGAGCGACAGGTTGCCGGTTGCCGGTTGCTGGTTGTTGGTGACCGACTCGGGAGCGATTCCCTGCTGCGGCGGGGTGGTGGTGTAGAAGTCGTCCGAGGAGAGGTTCTGGGGCGATTCGGACGAGATGCGGGGATCCTTCGACTCGGCTGCGCTTTCGCTCAGGATGACGGCGCTGCTTGAGGCGGCGAGGTGGGGGATGACCGTATTGGCCGGGCTGTTGACGGTTCCTTCGACGGGGACGCTGCCCTCGGCGTGCGGGGCGAGGCCGGTGAAGAGGTCGAGCTGGTGGCCGCTGAGGAAACGGATCTGGATCCAGCGGAAGATGTAATCCATGATGGACTTGGCGTAGCCGATCTCGGTGTTGCCGGTCCAGCCGCTGGGCTCGAAGCGGGTGTGGGCAAACTTCTCGCAGAGCACCTTGAGCGGGACGCCGTGCTGGAGAGCGAGCGAGATGGCAGTGGCGAAGCTGTCCATGAGGCCGGAGACGGTGCTTCCCTCCTTGGCCATGCGGATGAAGATCTCGCCGGGCTGGCCGTTGGGGTAGAGGCCGACGGTGATGTAGCCCTCGTGACCCGCCAAACCGAATTTGTGCGTCACGCTGGCACGCTCGGCGGGCAGGCGGTGACGAACGGCACGGGGCGGAGACTGTGCGTCGAGCGAGTCGGAGTTCTGCGTGGAGGCTTCGGTGATGGCCTTGAGCTGGGTTTCAAGCGCGGTGATTCGCGCCAGTGCGGCGGCCTTGGCGGCGACGACAGCCTCTTCGATCTCGACCGAACCGGCGGCGGCTGGGGCTACAGCCGAGGCCTGCTTCTGCGCCTTGCCGTCGCTGGCGGAGACATTGAGCGGCTGCGAGCCCTTGGAGTTGTCGCGGTAGATGGCGACAGCCTTGAGGCCCTGACGCCAGGCTTCGAGGTAGGCCTCCGCAATGTCGTCTACAGATGCGTCCTGGGGGAGGTTGACGGTCTTCGAGATGGCTCCGCTGAGGAAGGGCTGCGTGGCCGACATCATCTTGATGTGGCCCATGTAGTGGATGCTGCGCGTGCCCTTGGAAGGCTTGAAGGAGCAGTCGAAGACGGCGAGGTGCTCGGGCTTGATGGCGGGAGCGCCTTCGATGGTGCCGGTGGCGTCGATGTAGCTGACGATGGCGTTGACCTGATCCTCGGTGTAGCCGAGCTTGATGAGCGCCGAGGGGACGGTGTTGTTGACGATCTTGATCATGCCGCCGCCGACGAGCTTCTTATATTTGACGAGGGCGAGGTCGGGCTCGATGCCGGTGGTGTCGCAGTCCATCATGAAGCCGATGGTGCCGGTTGGGGCGAGGACGGTGACCTGGGAGTTGCGGTAGCCGTGCTTTTCGCCGTGGGCGAGCGCGCCGTCCCAGGCGTGGCGGCTGGCTTCGATGAGCTGGTCGAGCTGGGGGACGCTGAAGGGCTCGGCGCTGGTCTTTGACTTGCCGATGTTGTTGACCTCGGCGCGGTGCATGCGAATGACGTCGAGGAAGGGCTCGCGGTTGACGTAGAAGCCGGGGCAGGCTCCGCCGACGATCTCGGCCTGCTGGGTAAGCGGGGTGGCGGCGCCGAGGGCGGGGCAGGTTTCGGCGATGCGCGAGGACTGCCAGTAGGCGTCGCCGCAGAGGATCGCGGTGAGGACAGCAGCGAAGTCGCGGCCGGCGTCGGAGTCGTAGGGGAGTCCGAAGGCCATCAGGAGCGCGCCGAGGTTGGCGTAGCCGAGGCCGAGGGGGCGGTAGTCGTGCGAGTTCTTCGAGATCTGCTCGGTGGGGTAGCCTGCGGCGTCGACGATGATCTCCATCGCCGTGGTGAGGATGCCGATGGCGTGGCGGTAGGCGGGGATGTCGAACTGGCCGCCGGGGGTAAGGAACTTCAGCAAATTAAAAGACGCGAGGTTGCAGGCCGAGTCGTCGAGGAACATGTACTCGCTGCAAGGGTTCGAGGCGTTGATGCGCGCGGTGTTCTTGCTGGTGTGCCAGCGGTTAATGGTGGTGTCGTACTGCATACCGGGGTCGCCGCACTGCCAGGTGGCTTCGGCGATCGAGTGCATAATGTCGCGGGCACGGTATTCCTTGACCGGCTTGCGATCCTTGACGGTCTTGGTGCTGAAAGTGCCGTCAGCCTCGACGGCGGCCATAAACTCGTCGTTGACGCGGACGGAGTTGTTGGCGTTCTGGAAGAAGATGGAGCTATAGGCCTCAGAGTCGGGGCCACTGCCGTCGTAGCCAGCCTGAACGAGCGTCCATGCCTTCTTCTCTTCGGAGACCTTGCACTGGATGAAGTCGTTGATGTCGGGATGGTCGACGTTTAGGATGACCATCTTGGCGGCGCGGCGGGTCTTGCCGCCGGACTTGATGACGCCGGCGAAGGCGTCGAAGCCGCGCATGAAGCTGAGGGGACCGCTGGCAGTGCCGCCGCCGGAGAGAGTCTCCATGCTGCCGCGGATGCTCGAGAGGTTCGAACCTGCGCCGGAGCCCCACTTGAAGAGCATACCCTCGGTCTTGGCCAGGGTAAGGATGCTGTCGAGCGAGTCGTTCACCGAATTAATGAAGCAGGCAGAGCACTGGGGGCGGGTGTAGCCGGCGGCGGAGAACTCGACCTTGCCGGTAGTGCTGTTCCAGTGCCAGTTCTGGGCGTCGGAGTTGGGCTCGAGGCGGTCGCAGCCAACGTTGAACCAGACAGGCGAGTTAAATGCCACTTTCTGGTTGAGCAGGAGGTGGGTCAACTCGGCAAAGAACACCTCGGCGTCATTGGCGGTGGCAAAGTAGCCGTCGCGGATGCCCCAGTCGCGGATGGACTCGGCGACGCGCGTAATGAGGGCACGGACGCCGGACTCGCGCTCGTCGGTGCCGTTGAGGCCATGAAGGTACTTCGAAGCTACGATGTTGGTGGCGGTCATCGACCAGTCGGAGGGAACTTCGACGTTCTTCTGCTCGAAGATGGTCTTGCCCTTGAAGTCTTGAATGATGGCGTCGCGGAACTCCCATGTGATCTCGTCGAAGGGCGAGACGCCGGGACGGGTGAAGTGGCGACTGAAGGACAGTCCGGGAGCTTTGGAACTCGATACGGAAGATGTCTGGGACGGAGCGGGGGTAGATGTTTTGGTGCTCTTGGCGGTCTGGGTGGGAATGGTGGCCATAGGGGTTTGCTCCTTCTAATTTGATGATGAAACTAAGCTTCTGGCTCACGGCACGTACTCTCGCGAGCGGGGATGAAAATAGCCCTGTCGACACTGGATATGAATCCGGGGCAACTGGCTCCGGCGGCGTCGAAGCAGAGCGAAAACTGGGACCCGAACCAAATGTTCTGGAGCGGCGCAGTGGCAAAAGTACCGCCGCCTGTAGGGTCTGTCAAGTATAAAGCACAACCTATTGTGTTATCTGTGCAAATACCCCTGTTTACGGGCCATTCACAAAGGAGGGCGACGGAAATCAGGGATTTGGCTGTGGAAGATTACGACAGGACACGAGGAAGGCGGGGTTATTGCAGTCGATGAAGGCACTGCTTGAGGGTAGGCGCAACTGGAGACCGGCGGCAAGGCGCGGAGTTGTGGATAGAGGTGGAAAAGGAGGAAAAGATGGCGCGGTCTAATGGTGGCGGAAGGCTCCGCGTAGCTTGCAGGGGGAAGATCGGGGTGAATACAGGATCTCTCCACTACGCCAAACAATAAGGTGCTCGGCTCCGGTCGAGATGACGTGCATTTGAGTTTAGGACGTTCTTTTGCGATCAGCCCCAGCCCCGTCGCCAACTGGCACGAACTGTGTTCGTGCTGGCGTTAGTGCTTAGCAGTAGGGGCGGTGGCGGCTGGCGCGGGGCTGGTGGCGGCCGGCGCGGGGAAGTTCTTGACGAGATAGCCGAGGATTTCGGAGAACTCGGCATCGGTGCCGGTCGCGCCAAACCCCACCATTTTGGTGATGGTGTCTTCCCAACCCTGCTGATTCTGAGGGTTGGCCATGACATTACTCGGGGAATGGCACTTACTGCACACCCGGATAAAGGTGTCCCTTCCGGGGCCGGGCGGGAGATCGGAGTTCGGATCCTGATGGACCTTCTGCTGTTGTGAAGGCTGTTGCGCTGATTGTTGGGCTGGCGGCTGGGCAGGTTGCTGGGCAGGGGCCGGTACGACGAGCAGCGCGCAGACCGCGAACAGGACAAATACCCGAAAAGACTGCCCAATATTGAAACGATTTGTAAGATCTGCTGCCTTTGTACCCTGCTTCACAAACACTCTCCCTGATCTGCGATCGCTGTGATCCGCTATATCTATTTTCCTGCCTGGCAAGCCTGAGTTCAAGTCGGAGGATTCTCCGGATGAGGGCGCTATTGGATAGCGACGCGGCTTTGCGGACTTATTTCAATTTTCTCAGCCAGACGTTGCGAACCGAAACCTTGCAAGGCGTTCCTTCTATCTCGAAACCTATCATTCCAGAGACATTATTGGACGAGTTGGGATCGTCGTCGATATAGACCGCCATAAGCTGGCCGTTGATGATATGGAGGAAGGTGCCGCCGCGAGCGATGATCTCGTACTGGTTCCAGTCATTGATCCTGACGTACCCGCCGAGCGCGTCGCGATTTGCGATATTGGCGACGAGACGCTGAGGCTTGCCGGGCTCCGATTCGGTGACCTGGCCGCGCCAGGCGAGGATGCCGAGGTCAGTGTTCTCGGAATAAAATTGGCCGGTGTACTCAAAGCTCCGCGGATTTACCGGAAACCAGAAGTCGGCCTGCGGGCCGGTCATCATCCAGGCGAGATTGGGTTGGGGCTGCCCGGGCCGGGCGCCGCGGATCCAGGGATGTCCAACGGAGCTGCGATACTGAATCCCGCTGCCGCCGCCTTTTTCCACCTTGATCTCAAGCTTCAGGTCAAAATCTTTCGCCTCGACGCCATGGTAGGAGATGTAGCTGTTATTGCGCGGCTTGGCCGAGGTCGACTCGCCGACGATCGCTCCATCTTCGACGCGCCATGTGGCAGGATCGCCGTCCCAGTGGCTGAGCGTCTTTCCGTCGAATATCTGGACAAAGCCGTCGTGGTTGTCGAAGGCGAGAGGGTCGGGCTCGTGGAAGCGGCTGGGAGGATGAACCGCGGGAGGAGTTGCGGAGGTCCGGCTTTGAGCTGGCTGCTGAGCCGGGGCAGTTCCCAGAAGGGTTATCGCAACAATGCAGGTCGAGATGCCCGCGATGGCGAGCGCGTTCACAGCGCCGAGCAGCTTCTGAACTTTGTTCTTACGCATGGGATACTCTCCGGGCATCGTAGACAGGATGCAGCTTCTATATATAAGCAGGCCAAAAAATACCGCAAGGAAACGGGTGAGTTGCGAAAGGGAGGTTCAGCGGCGAGCACAGAATCATTTATATATGAGACGTCTCATTTTGCAGAGAATCCTAATGATGCGATCTATCAACTGTCAATCTTATTTTGAAGTTTCCTGACAGGAAGCGGTAGAAACGCCGCTTCGCATTCCAACTGGCAAGACAGTTCTACAACAAGCCGTGTACAACTTTGAGGCAGCATATTCACCACAGAAGTGTGTCAGCCGGAGAACATGAGCAGGAGGCATAAGTTCGCAATGCCACTGGCCTGCTCATCGAAATTGCTATTACTGCTCGCGATCAGAATTGGTCAGAGTTGATTCCCTTTCATTTAGGATTTGACCTATGCCGCCCACACAGAAAGAACTGGCTAAACTAGCCGGGGTATCCGCAGGCACCGTATCCAATGTCATCAGCGGCTCGACGACGGTAAGTGAACGATCCAGGCAAAAGGTTCTTGAGGCAATTCGTGTCCTCAATTACCAGCCGAATTTAATCGCACGCAGCCTGAGAACCAATCGAACTCATACATTGGGGATTGTCGTTCCCGATCTAACGATCCCGTTCTTTCCCAAGATTATTCGCGGCGCCGAATGCGCGGCGCGAGAGCGAGGCTATTTTTTGATTGTCCTCGATTCTGAAGGAAGCTCCCTTCGCGAGGCCGACATGATCGGGCTACTCCGCGCACAGCGTGTTGAGGGAATCCTGCTTGTGACTGCGGGTGGTCAGGAGATATCTTCCAAGCGTTTGGCAGCGCTGGCTTCCAGTTCGCCGGTGGTCTTTCTCGATCGGCTTCCGGTAGGCCTTGATGTGGATTCGGTATGCGTCGACGATTGTGGAGCGGCGGAGATGGCGATCTCACACCTGATGAGGATGGGGCATAGAGAGATTGCAATCATCACGGGGCCTCTTACATTGAAGAATGAGCAGGAACGGCTCCGCGGATATCGCCAGGCTCTGCAAAAAGGAGGCATCACAGTTCAACCTTCTCTCATCTGGAGCGGCAGCTTTGAGCAGGATCACGTCGCGCGCATGTGTCAGAATGGCTTGCTGCGGCCCGGCGATCGACCGTCTGCTCTCTTTGCGACAAATGGAGTTACAGGCCTGGCCGCGCTCAGGAGCCTATATGCCGTTGGCTTAAGCACTCCAAAGGATTTCTCATTCGCCACTTTCGACGAACTTATCGCAGAGGATTTCTTCCGCCCCGGGATTACCTCGGTAGTTCAACCCACGTTTGATATGGGATACCGTGCGATAGAAGTCCTGTTGAAGCGAATTGAAGAAGGTCCGCTGGAAAGCCCGCGAGAGAAGGTCCGGCTGCCTGCAACACTCACGGTTCGCGAGTCCTCGAGCGCTCCTTGCCAAGTTGAATTACCGATAGGACGCTCTGCTCGAAAAAAGACAGCTTCGGCCAAATAACTTCGAACATACTCATGCGACACTTCGGGCTATTGGATCGGAAGAGGATCTACAGAACTACCCTTGACAAGGGAGAATTCTACAAAGTACAAGTGAGACGTCTCATGCAAATCACACGCTGCACGACCACCAAATCGACTTATAAGATAAGAAATTCACCGGACAGAAGTGGTTGATAGCCAAGGGATAGCTAGCCGTCTGGATCGCACGCCAATGCCAATAGACACCCACCCTCGACGGTCACTTCTCTCTGAGCCCCTTCTCAAAGCGCGCTCAATCACGAAGAGCTACGCAGGCGTACAAGCGCTGAAGGGAGCCTCGCTGGAACTGCTGAGAGGCGAAGTCCATGCGCTGGTCGGCGAAAATGGTGCAGGAAAGTCCACGTTGACCAAGGTCATTACGGGAGCAATCACCGCGGATTCCGGAACGCTTGAAGTATGCGGCCAACAGGTCGCACGCAACGATCCGAGCATTTCGAGATCACTCGGCATTGCTGCTGTCTATCAGCAGCCTTCTCTCTTCCCTCATCTGACGGTTGCGGAGAATATTGCTTTGGCATTGGAGGGAGACGGTTCGTCGTGGACCGTGGATTGGAAGTCCCGATATGCTCGCGCCAAAGAATTGATTGAACGGGTGGGGGCCTCCATCGACCCTCGACGGCCGGCCGGTTCGCTGACCATGGCGGAGCAGCAGATCGTTGAGATTGCCAAGATGCTCGGGGCCAAGGCCAGGATTTTTCTGATGGATGAACCGACAGCGTTGCTTACCGATCGCGAGGTCGACAACCTGTTTCAGTTGATTGGCAGACTGCGGGACGAAGGCGCCGGCATTCTCTATATTTCACACCGATTGGAAGAGATTTTGTCGATTGCCGACCGAATCACCGTGCTTCGCGACGGGGAGGTCATTGCCTGCCGCGACGCCGCCGAAGTGGATCGCTCGGAATTAATCCACTTGATGGTTGGTCGCTCCATCCGCTCGATCTTCCCGAAGCGAGAGGTTCCGATTGGAGATATAGCACTCGAGGTCCGCAATCTTCGCAATGGCTCGGTTGGGCTGAAGGACATCTCCTTTTCGGTCAGACGAGGCGAGATATTCGGATTGGCAGGGCTGGTCGGATCCGGACGAACGGAATTGGCTCGGACGCTGTTCGGGCTGACTCCCTCTGACTCCACTATCCTGCTTGGCGGAAAGCCGACGCGCATCGGTTCGCCGACAGAGGCGATACGCCGGGGAATCGGATATGTTCCGGAGGATCGGCGTCAGCATGGAGTCATTCTCGAGATGGGCGTTGCCTTCAACATCAGCCTGGCGAATCTCCAGTCTGTTTCGAAGTGGGGATTGATTAATCGAGACAAGGAAGACGACCTGGCGAAACTCTACGTCGACGAAATGCGAATCAAGACCGCTTCCGTGTCAGGAGTAGCAGGAACGCTCTCCGGCGGGAATCAGCAGAAGGTCGCGCTCGCACGATGGATGGCGATTCATCCTCGGATCATGATTCTGGACGAGCCTACGCAGGGAGTCGATGTCGGCTCCAAATCGGAGATCCACGATCTCGTGATGCAGATGGCAGAGCGAGGGGTGGCGATCCTGTTGATCTCATCGGAGCTTCCTGAAATTCTTGGCATGAGCGACAGGATAGGCGTCATGCACGCCGGCAGGATGATGGGGATCCTGTCGCGACAAGCGGCGACCCAATCGAGCATTATGACCATGGCATTTGGCCACGCCTGCAGCGGCGTCTGAGTCGGCAAAGGAGATGATGAAGTTCTATAAGAAAGAGATCGCCGTCGCTGTCGCCATTCTAGGTCTGATGGTCGTGCTGATGTTCAGCGCGCCGGGATACTTCAGCCGCGAGAATCTCACCGATCTCTTCCTGGCGAATGCTCCCGTGATGATCATTGCATTGGGGATGACGCTGGTTATTCTGCTGGGGGAGATCGATATCTCCGTCGGATCGGTCTTTGCGATCTGCGGCGTGGTGATGGGCGTGGCCGCACGAGGGGGAAGTCCGGTGGCAATCAGCGGGATGGCCGCGTGCGTCGTCGGTGCGGCGTGCGGCGCCTTGAACGGCGCATTGGTCGCGTATCTTCGGGTGCCGTCCATTGTGGTCACGCTCGCGACCATGGTGGCCCTTCGGGATGGGCTGCGATGGCAGACGCAGGGCGCATGGATCGGCAATCTTCCCAGCGGCTTTCAATGGATGGGAACGACGCAATCGCACTACACCGTCCTTACCGTTGGCTTAGTCAGCCTGCTGATCGTGCTCACAGCTTTGGGGCTGCGTTATCTGCGCATAGGCAGAGCGGTGTTCGCCACCGGTTCGAACAGAGCGGCGGCTCGTATTGTCGGAATCGATACGCAATGGATCAGCTTTTTCGTGTTTACCCTCGCTGGATTATTGACGGGATTGGCTGCGATGCTGAACTCCGTTCGCTTCCATCAGATTCCCAGCAATCTCGGTCTGGGGCTGGAGATGAAGGTGATCGCCGCTGTAGCTGTGGGCGGCGCAGCCATTACAGGAGGTTCGGGCACCGTCTTAGGAACGGTTCTTGGCGTCATTCTACTGGGCGCAATCGGTCCGGCGCTCACATTTTTAGGTGTAAGTGCCTATTGGGAAAAAGCTATTCAGGGAGGAATCATTCTGGGCGCAGTGGCAATGAACGTAATCGGCAACCATCGGGAAAAGAATGCGGCGGATACTGACCCACTTCCGAACTAGGCTCGCCAACAGCAGACTCTTCCCCAATGGCGAGTGGGTGTTGCTGCTTGCGCTGATGGCAGAGATCGCCTTTTTCTCGGCGATTGCTCCGGGATTTTTTACTCTGGGCAATTTCTTTGAGGTTCTGCGTTTCAGCGTAGAGCTAGGCCTGCTGACGGCTGCGATGACGCCAATTATTATCGCCGGCGGGATTGACCTCTCCGTGGGATCGACGGTCGGCCTCGCTGCCGTCGTCTTCGGCTCTATCTGGGGGAACGGACATCTTCCGATCTGGTTGGCGGTTCTTGTCACCTTGCTGGTGGGCTGCGCGAGTGGCGCGCTGAACGCGCTGATGATCGCCGGACTTCGATTGCCGGCATTGATCGTAACGCTGGGAACCTATTCCCTTTATCGTGGAATCGCAGAAGGGATGACGCAGGGAGCGGTGAGTTATACGGGATTCCCAAAGACATTTCTTGCGCTGGGGCAGGGATATCTCTGGGGCGTGATTCCGATGCAGTTGCCTATTTTTCTATTGGCGATTGTTGGCTATGTCCTGCTGGTGCACCGATCCGTCATCGGGCGCGCGCTCTATGCAATTGGATTCAATCCGGAGGGAGCGCTCTACGCGGGGCTTCCGGTGCGCCGATATGAAGCCCTGATCTATCTGCTGTCCGGAATCGTATCGAGTCTGGCGGCTATCATCTATGTTGCGCACCTGGGGCTGGCGAAGTCGGACATGGGAACGGGCTATGAGCTCGAAGCCATTGCTGCCGTTGTGCTCGGAGGGGCATCAGTCTTCGGAGGTCGAGGAACGCTTCTCGGTTCCATGCTGGGGCTTTTCTTTCTTACCGTACTGCAGAACGGTATGCATCTGCTCGCAATGCCCTCCGAGCTTACGGGCGTTCTGATCGGGACGCTTCTGTTGGCGATCGTCAGCTTCGATCGATTGCGAACGATGACGGTGCGGGGCAGGAAGCCAGTTGCATATCTTGCCGGATGGATGAAGCGTGCGAAGGAAAGACGGCTGATAACAGTGGGCAGCGGAATTATCCTTGGACTGCTCCTGGTTGTTTCAACTATCTGGATCGTGCGATCCGTGAAAACGAGTGGGACCGCAGGAGCGAAGAGCGCAGCCGGTGAGCCGCATCGTCCGGTGATTGCCGTCATGCCAAAGGCAAAGGGCGATCCGTACTTTATCAGTGCCCGCGTTGGGGCGGAGGAGGCAGCGCGCGAGCTAGGGGTAGACCTGATCTGGGATGGGCCGACCAGTCTCGATGCCTCGCAGCAGAACGAGCTTGTTGAAAACTGGATTACCCGGGGCGTGGATGCGATCGTCGTCGCCGTCGAGAATAAAGGAAGCATCTCCACCGTTCTGAGGAAGGCTCGGCAACATCACATCCCGGTACTGACCTGGGACGCCGACGCTGAACCCGATGCGCGCGATTTCTTTCTCAACCAGGCTACGCCGGAAGGCATTGCGAATGTGCTGACCGATGAGGCTGCGCGGCTGCTGCCGCCTGACGGCCAGCTTGCAATTATCACGGGCTCCCTGAGCGCCGAGAATCAAAACGAGTGGATACGATTCATCAAGCGTCGACTCGCCTCAAAGTATCCGGGACTTTCGCTGGCGACCGTTCAGCCGAGCGACGATGATCGCGACAAAGCCTTCGCTCAGACTCAAACCATTCTGAAAGTTTTCCCGAAGGTGAAGCTGATTATGGATATCTCTGCTCCTGCGGTCCCCGGATCAGCAGAGGCAGTGCAGCAGTCGCGGAGAAAGGATGTGGATGTGATCGGGCTTTCGCTTCCGGCCATCTGCAGGCCTTATGTTCATAGCGAAGTGGTACAGACGATCGTTCTGTGGAACACACGCGACCTGGGATACCTGACGGTCTATGCGGGCTGGCTGGCTTCGCAGCACAAGATTCCCCGGACGGCGACTTCCATTCAGGTAGGGCGGCTGGGCAGGCTTGAAGTACGCAATAGTGAAATTATCCTGGGAACTCCGTTGATCATCAACAAAGAGAACATCGATCACCTGAACTTTTAGATCGTCTCGATCATCGCGTCAGTCAGGAAGCAGTCTACGACAGGGCGTTTGATCTGATTGCATCAGCCACCTGATCTGCACCATCGAGGACGGTCAACTCCAACTTGAACTCGCGCCGCTCTCCCGGGGAGAGGGTTTGCAGAGTTCCTCGATGTCGCTCCGCACTGCGGCCTAACGTCGCGCAATTTGACGGCTCCAGACCCAGGACAAAGTGATTCGTCCCCGGCATCTTCCACTGGACAAACTGGGGAAGCGTTTCGCTGGCGTAGCTCAGTGCTATGCCAAACTCCGGGTTGTCTCCATCGCTGACCAGGACAACTGTCACTCTTCCCTTTGAATCGGGCAGCATTTTATGAAAATAGACGCGCTCTGCAATGCCCTGCTTGGGAGCCTCGAAGGAGCGCCATTGATCCGCACTCTGCGCAGCGTAATCATCGACTGGTTCGACGGACTGCGACGAACTATAAATCCGACTGCGCTCCGTGAGCAGAGGGAACCCGAAATTGAAGTGGTAGAGCACCATCAGGGGAGCGTCTCGAACGCCCTGGTTCTCGACCACATCCCGCAGAGAAAAAGAAGCACTGCCGAGTGAGGTAGATATCGTCCGATCGAGCAATAGATTGTGGCCATGGACCGAGGACTCCCTCATCTTGCCGCTCATGGTCAGCAGGCAGTTATTTTCTTCCCAGTTTTCCGACCACTTTACGTTCTCAGCGGGAGTATTCGAAATTGAGCCGTGCAGACCAAGGATCTCGCCATTGTCTTCGGAGGGAACGCCCACTGTCGTAAGTCCACAAGTGCAGAGCAGCCCGCCGGCAAAGGTCTTGAGCCATTCCGTATTTCGACTGGAGTAGTATGCGGGATGAACGACCCCATTAGGAGAGTGCCAGCAAAGAGACTCTCCCCGATAGGTGGCCTCAACGATATCCATGCCCTTGTCAGGGGCAACCCAGAACTCAAGACCGCGAGCGGTGCGGACTCGAAGCGTGGAGACTCCCCTGGCTTTTCCTTCCGCATAAGTGAAGGGAGTAATTCCGCCAACCTGCGAGAACCTTCCAATCCGTTCCAATAGAAGTTGGCGTGAGAGCGATTCGATTTTTTGTGAGGACATACTTTGATTCTCTATCAAAACCCGGCATTCAGCTATGGCAACTCTTTCAGCCAGACATTTCGGTGCGAGATCTTCAGAGTGCCGCCGCCCTCAATCTCAAACGCGATCAACCCCTTGGCGACGCTATAGTTCGGGTCATTATCGACAAGGATTGCCATGACATGGCCGTTCAGAATATGAATGAGCGTGTGACCGTCTGCAATAATCTCGTACTGATTCCACTCTCCGGGTTTGATAAAGGATTTAAGCTCGTCTGGATTTCCCAGTGTCGCAAGCAGGCGCGGCTTCTTGCCCGCCTCGGTCTCAACCATCTGTCCTCGCCAGGCGATAATTCCTCGGCTCGTGTCCTGCTCGTAGAGTTGGCCCGAATATTTGTTGTTGTAATCGATGTCGGCCTGATAGCCTTTCAAATTCCACTTGGCGTACTTCTTTGAGAGAGCCTCTCGCTTTTGCAGATTCTCTTTTTGTTCCTGCGTCATCTGCGCGAGCCTGTCCGCAGGAATGTGCCGAGGCACGGGAGGAACATTGAGGCTGCGATATTGAATACCGCCGTTCGCGCCGGTGCCTTCGAGCTTGATCTCCGCCTTCAATTCGAAGTTGGCCGGCTGGCCGCCGCGCCAGATGATATTGGTCGTTCCAGAAGGATGCTCGGGGCTGGACTCGCCGACGATGGCACCGTCTTCGACGTGCCATACATCGGGAGAGCCATCCCAGCCCTTTAGAGTTTTGCCGTCGAAGATTTGCGTCCATCCCTGATGATCGTCAAAGTTGATGGGATCGGGTTGAGTAAAGCCACCTCCGGCAGCACGGGCCGGACGTGGAGCCTGAGTTTGCGCCTGTACGACGCTGGACGCGGGAGACGCAGCAATCAAAGCAAGTGCAAGAGCGGTAAACGCGAGGCCGACGGCGGTTCGGGTAAAGCGAAGATTCATAAATTCAGACGGCATAGTGCCTCCTTCAGATTTGTTCCGATCTAGTTCTTCTGGACAGATGGGATGATCTCCCACTGCCTCGTCTTTGCGGACTTCAAAATGGCGTCCGTTACGTAATCCGTTGCCAGACCATCGTGAAACGTGGGGGACACCTGTCGGCCTTCGCCGATTCCCTGAAGGAAGTCGGCTACCTGATGAATAAAAGTATGCTCATAGCCGATCTGCAATCCGGGAACCCACCAGTTCTTCATGTAGGGATGATCGCTGTCCGTGATGTGAATGCTCTTCCATCCGCGGAGACGACTCTCTTCGCGATGGTCGAAATACTCGAGTCGGTGCAGGTCGTGGAGATCCCATCGGGCAGATGCGCTTTCACCATTAATCTCAAGCGTAAAGAGCGCCTTGTGGCCGCGAGCGTACCGAGTCGCCTCAAACAAGGCCATCGATTCATTTTTGAATCGGCATAGAAACGCGCTCGCATCGTCAATGCCCACCGGTTCGAGTTTTCCGGTGAGCTGATGCTTGCGCTGCTTGATAAATGTCTCCGTCATCGCCGTCACTTCGGTGATGGGACCATTGAGCCAAAGCGCCATGTCGATGTTATGTGCGAGGAGATCGCCGGTGACACCGCTGCCCGCCACCGAGGCATCCAGACGCCATAGCCCTTCCCCACCCTGCGGCAGGTCCTGCGAGATCGTCCAGTCCTGCAGGAACTGTGAGCGGTAGTGGAAGATGCGGCCGAAGCGTCCTTCGTCGAGCAACTGCTTCAGCAGCGCAAGAGCGGGGATGCGGCGATAGTTGTACCAGACCATATTGGCGACGCTGGCAGACTCAACCGCATCCACCATCGCCTTTCCTTCAGTCGCGGTACGAGCCAGAGGCTTTTCGCAAAGCACCATCTTGCCCGCCTTGGCGGCGGCAATAGCGATCTCCGCATGGGTGTCGTTGGGGCTGGCGATATCGATCAGGTCGATATCGCTTCGCTCGATGAGGGCGTGCCAGTCCGTCTCGACTGACTGATAGCCCCAGTTCTCGGCAAAGCCCTTTGCCCGCTCTGCATTGCGCGCGCAGACCGCCTTTAGAACCGGCTGATAGGGCACATCGAAAAAGCGGGGAGCCTGGAGGAAGGCGTTCGAATGAGTGCGCCCCATGAAGCCATACCCCACCAGGCCGACGTTCAGATTCTTTCTTGCCATTGCCGCACTTCTCCTCGCTTAGTCCCAGCCATGCGCATTCTGCACCGCGATCAAGGTACCCAGAACGTCCTGCCAGGTACCGGGCATCATCATCGTCGCGTTGGGGAACATGCAGCCGTCCCAGCAGATATGCTCGTAAGCCCGGGTTGGAGCGCCCGTCTTGTCGCGCATCCACAGACCGGCGACTTTGACGATATCCATCCTGCCATTGGGATCCTTCGCCAGGCAGTGACGTCCGGTCTTGTCGTGCGAGCCTGCTCCGAACACTGTGCCATCATTCTGAGCGACGTGGAAGTCAATCGTCCACGGCCGGAGCGCATCCGTGACCTTGCGCAGCGCGTCCATGAGCACGTCCTGTTGCGACCAGTCGAAGTTCTCGGGCAGAAGGCGGTCTTCAGGAGCGTTATAGCCCAGCGTATAGAGAAGAGAGTGAGCCATATCCGCCTGAAAGCCGAGCGTCTGAGGCCGGTTCACCATCTCCAGCAGCTCGACCATTCGCTTCCAACTATGCATCGCCGCCCAGCAGATCTCTCCCTCCGCGGCCAGCCGCTCACCGTGGTCTTCCGCAATGGTGCAGGCTTCGCGGAAGGTTTCGGCAATTCGCTTCGTGTTTCCAGCCGGATCCTTAGCCCACTCGGAAGGGCTTGCAGCAGAATCAACGCGCACGATCCCATAGCGGCGAATGCCGATATCGCGCAGCTTTCTGCCAATGGCGCATGACTTCCGTACCTGGGACAGAAAGCTTTTGCGCTCTTCCTCAGAGCCCATCGCCGATCCGCCGCCCGCGGGAGGCCACACAGGCGCAACGAGCGAGCCGACTACCAGGTTACGTCTCGCGATATGGTCTGCGAGACGCTGGAGGTCCTCATCGGTTGAGTCGATGTCGACATGGGGCAGTGACAAAAATAGATCGACTCCATCGAACCGGATGCCGTCGACCTCGGCTGCCGCCGTCAGATTCAGCATGGTTTCAAGATCGATCGGCGGTTCGGAGTCCGGCCCCTTACCTACCAAACCTGGCCACATCGCATTGTGGAGAAACGGCCGCTTATGCTGATTCACTGTCAATTCCTCTATTTCCTGCGTAGCGGTTCTGCATCGGGATTGCCTGGGCCAAAGTGCTTGAGGAAGACGAGTGGATCGGACGAACTCGTATTCTCAACCAGCAATCCATTCTGGGCCGTAGAGGCAGGAACAAACAACTCGTCCTCCGTCATGGCTCCGAAGCGGATCATGGAGGGAGTGCTCACGGTCTGCTTTGCAAGCCTTCCATGGCCCTGCGTGAGAATGACGCCATAGGCGGCGCTGTCCTTGATGGTGACGCTGCGTCCGGGCAGAACCGTCAGTTCCTTGGCCGAATAAAACGATGTGCCGTAAGTAATCCACATCTCCCGATAGCCTTCGGATTCCATCTCTTCCACAGATTTAACAGGCTGGGGAAATCGCTTATTCGTCTTTGCAAATTCGGGATTCACGTTGGCATCCCAATCGAGCATGCTGATCAGATAGTCGAGATCGTTACCGAACTCCGGCTTGACGTCTTTTGTCAGTAGACCCCGGTCGACGATGCGCCCATCCACTTCCGACTGGAACATCGCGAAGACATCGCTGTTCACCTGCGGCTCGTAAGTCACCAGCGATCCGGGAGCGTGAAGGATGCCCGGATCGATATGCCAGCCCGTGCCTGGCACAAGGCGATAGGCACGAGCATAAGCAAGAATTCCGTTATCGCCCTTGTTCCAGTTCTCCAGGCATCGGCGGATATCCTCTTTCGTCGTTCCGGGCTCGAGCCCCATGTAGGTGTGCGGGAAGTTATTCTCTATCTGGTTATATTGCGGCGGGAAGTAGTAAGACTCCGGCTTTCCTTTCTGCCCCACCAACTTTGCAAACGGCTCAGTCTGGTGCATGTGGTGCGGAATCGGTCCCATGTTGTCGAAGAACTTGCAGAGAAGATTCCATCCGCCTTCACGCGCCATCACGTCAGACCCCAGCAGCAAGTCCCCGGCTGTCTCGACAGCGTCCTTCAGCAGAAACTTCTCTCCTGACTGCGGCTGAATATAGCTGAGTCCCTCATCGGGCAGCGTATCGGGGCCGTTCGACGCCTTCGTCGTCGACGAAAACCAGCGCTCATTGATACCGCCGCGATGACCGCCGAAGGCGTAGAGGTCGTCCGGATGAAGCTTCAGCCGCCTTCCGGGAATCATGAAGGAGCGGGGCACCCAGCAGGGCCTGAGCCTGAGAATACCGCCATTGCCGTCTATCGCTTCCTGTACCTGGGATTTGTTCAACATCATTCACTTCCCTTTCTTAATTGCGTTTTCTAGAGTTGCATGACACGGCAGACTAATGTTCCATGGCGATGCCGAAAGAGTAGAGCATGTTGTCGTGAGTCACGAAAAATGCATGGCCGTCGCCGACGGCGACACCGGCCAGGTGCGCATAAGTAGATATCGCATCGCCGCTCGAATACAGTTCTTTTCCGGTATCGGCGTCAAGAACATAGAGCACGGCATGATTTTTGGCGTCTCCCTCCGAAAGAGCGACAACAATTCCATTGGCGATAACGGGCGGAGCGGGGTTGATCATGTCCCGTGAACTCCATGCCGGGGTCAGGACGGTCTTTCCATCTTTCTCTTCGACCTTGAACGCAACGATGCTGCCATGTGCAGCGGCGCCATTCTGCGTCTCGAACTTTGCGCCTTTATCCAATGGCTCTGGGACCGAGGCCAGAACCCATGTTGTGCCGCCTGCGTCCTGCCAGGAGGCCAAGCCGCTCCAGCCGCCATCTCGAGCGCCGGAGATGCGAGGCGTCTCCGCCAGAGGAACATCATGATCAGGCCCACCCAGCGATTCGCTGTCCAGCAAAACGAAGCTCCCGTTCTTTCCCGGAGCGGCCAGCAGTTTCTTCTGCTTGTAGGTGAAAGCGACAGGCGTTATGTTCTGCAGCTTATGACTTCCCGCTCCGGAAGGCGTATACCAATCCTTCACCTTCAGCCCATCTTCCGACAGCGCCACAATGCTGTCTGCATGGATGCCGGCGGCCGAATCAGATGTTCCGCTCCCTGTAACCACATAGGCCGCGCCATTTGCCAGCGTCGGCCCCATGGAGACAAGAGGAGTTACGGATTTCAATTGATAACTGGAGACGGGGTACTCACTGGAACTCATGTCCATCGACCACAGGGCATTCTCCGCGTTCCCGCATCCGCGCTTCGTTGTCGTGTAGATGCTATCGCCGATAATGTTGAGGCCATTCGAGCTTCCGGTTGGCCCGGGAAGGAATTTGACGGCAGGCGCGAAGTCAGCACCGGTGGTCAGTACCTGCTCGTGGAGATGGCCATCGTCCGTCAGAATATAGATTCCTTTGAACCCGAATCCTCCACCACCGGCAGAGGCGCCCAGGCGGCGTGCCGATGGAGCCAACGGCCCCGGCATCGGCGGTCGAGGCTGCCCCGGCTTGGGGCGGGCAGCAAAATTAATAACCCTGGGAGCTTCAAGAACGATGCCCAGATTGCTTGTGCCGCACGCATTAGTGGAAGCGCCGGCATCGAAATGCTTCTCCCACTCCATCTTGCCCAACTCGGAGTCAACCGCGTAGACCGTGTCTGTGCCGGCCCAAAGCACCAGATCCTTAAATCCGCGCGAGTTAATGAGCCGGAAGGCGAGCAGAGGCTCGCTAAAGGAGGTGGTGTCTTTTGTTGCCTCTCCGAGCTTGATCTTCCAAAGAAACTTGAATTGCCCGGCAATCGTGTCCTTCGATAGCTTCGACTCAACCTTTTGCCAACCGCTGTGCCCCGCATCGCCGCGGGCGACGTTCCAGGTTCCAGGCCTCTGTCCACTTGCCGAGGGCAGGCAGAGGAATGTACCAGCAAAAAATAACACCAGCGAAAAACCATGTATTTTTTTCATCATTCAACTTCCTCAAAGCCGGATACGGCAACACTATCTATAGATAAGAGCAAGCCTTTCGAGAGGCAGCTCACTTGATGCCAAAGCAATAGATCGTTCCATCGAAGGTGCCGAAGATGACCCGACCGTCGGCAACAGCGATGCCGGACTGGTGAAGAAAGGAAGCGATCTGGTCTCCGCTGGAATAAAGCTCCTTACCCGTCAGCGCGTCGAGCGCGTACAACTTCGCGGGAATGGAGCGCTTGATTCTCTCTTCCGCGCTGTACAAGCCGCCTTCGGTGTCGTTCGCCTGCCCCGTAAACTCTCCCGCAGCCAGCGCAAAGACAACGCCGTTGGCGATCACAGGGGGTTCCGCGGTCATCATGTCGCGGGACTGCCAGGCGGGCGACATCACGGTCTTGCCTTGAACGTCATTCACCTTGAAAGCCAGGATGCCGCCATTGGGAGTGTCTCCATAGTTGATCGGAAACTTGAAGGTGGTCGGGCCGCCATTGGGAGCCAGAACCCAGCGCGTGCCATCCTTGCCCAGCCAGGAGGCCATGCTGCCCCAGGTTCCCTCGGTCTGGAAGTTGACGTTGGCGTTGGAGATCAGTTCGGACCGGAACAGGGGCGTCTCATGGTTAGCTCCGCCCATCGATTTGCTGTCCAGCATGTAGAACCGCCCCTCCTTGCCGCCGCCGATCAGAAGATCGCGCCCCTTATAAGGGAAGACGACCGGGGTGGTGTTCAGGTCCAGATCCCGTTGTGTCAGCCATTCGTGATTCGAGGGGGTGAAATAGTCCTTGAGTTTGAGGGTGTCATTGGAAAACGTGTACGCCTGAAAGCTCGTGGACAGGAGTCCGGCCTTGGCGTCATAGGGGTGATCGCCTGACTCAAAATAGATGGTTCCGTCCGTGCCGATTGCCGGACCGGCCACGCCCCAGAGTCCCCCTTGCGGAGGCGACGACATCGTGACTTTTTTGGTGACAGTGTTGTATGCGTAGAGTGCATTCGGGACCCCGCCGCAGCCTTGTCCGGTAACGGTGTAGACGACGCCATCCACCAGATTCAAACCATAAGGCTTCCCATAGATGCTGGGGAGCATCTGCACCGGTGGATCTTTCTCCGCGCCGTCTGCCGGGCTCATCAGATGCAGATAGCCATCGGTTGTAATGACATAGAGGGTGCGTTCCCCCGCTCCTGCCGGCGTTACAACCGGTGTCGCGCTCAAGGCATTCGTACAGATAAACCCGCGGCCCTCTCCGGCTTGCTCCGGCTTGTCCGATGCCCACTTCAAATGCTTCTGCCAAACCATCTTGCCGCTATCGACATCAATTGCGAAGACATCGTTCGAGCTGCCCGCCACGATGGTCAGCGTGTGGGCGCCCGTGGTCGTCTTCACCCCTGAGATGATCAAGGGCTCCCTGAAAGACTGCATCCCCATGGTCTTGTTGTCAGTCTTTATCTTCCAGAGAAGCCGAAGATTCTTTACGCTCTGGGGAGTAAGTTTTGTTTCGTTCCTCTGCCAGGCATCGCGCTGCGGATTGAAACTATCCGTCGTCCACTCCGGCGTGCTTGCAGATTGTGCCTGCGCAGCACTGATCCATGGAGAGACACACCCAAGACACACAATCATCAGCAGGCCGGAAATGCCCCGCGTTACTTTCGACCCAGATAATCCACTGAGAGCTATACGCACGAAGAACCTCACTAACCGGAAGCTACTCTATCTCAATCGAAGGGAGCCTGAAATAGAGCAGGCAGAATTCGTTGGCCCATCCCTCAAATGAGACGTCTCATTTCGCGAGAATACTACTTCTGCCTTCGCACGCCTGTCAAGGATATTGGACGACTTTTGCTCGTGAAGCTTCTTCGTCCCGGCTGTGCCCCTCCATATTGAGAGCCAGGAATCTGCTATCCACATTTATAAATATCAGACAGGTTTTAAGAGATTCAATCGGTTTTGTCCTGATATCCATCTGAACTAATCCCACTTGGCAAACGTCATAATAAGAAGAAGACGTCGGCAGTCAAACATTTTGCCGCGCCAGATTGCTTTCAAGGGGACAGGGATACATTGCTGGAGAACGGAAAATCAGGCGCTGAGAGTACCGCTTCTTTCATCAGCATCCTTTTCAGGATTCGAGCGAAAAATCGATATGCGGCCCCTGTGGGTACCGTCTTGATGATTGGCCTGCTTGCACTTTGCAACGGATGCAAGTCGCCCGGGAGTGACAAGCCGATCGGCTCCGTCGTCCAGATCAAGGTTCCGCTCGGGCTCCCCCCGGTCCCTATCCCGGCAGACAATCCGCCAACGGTGGAGACCATTGCGCTGGGTCGGAGACTGTTCTATGACACGAGACTGTCCAAGGATAATTCTCTCTCGTGTGCCTCGTGCCACAACCCTGAATATGATTTCACGGATGGCATGAGCGTTTCGAAGGGCATGGGCGGCCAGAAGGGTGTCCGCAATGCTCCTACCGTGATGAATGCCGCGTACCTTCCGTTCCAGTTCTGGGATGGCCGGGCGATCAGCCTCGAACAGCAGGCGGGCAGCCCCATGGCCAATCCGGTGGAGATGGACCAGACTCATGATGTCTCCGTCTCGAAACTCGAAGCGGACCCGGAGTACAGGGCACTGTTCGTCAAGGCGTTTGGCCCGGGATCCATCACCATCTCTAAAATTGAAAAATCTTTGGCCAGCTTCGAGCGTACCGTTCTCAGCGGCAACTCGGCCTTCGACCGGTACGAGTTTGGCGGAGATCAAAAGGCGCTCACACCATCCCAGATTCGCGGTCTCGCTATCTTTAAAGACCCGCACCGAGGTAACTGCGCCGCCTGCCATACGATCAACAAGAACTACGCCCTGTTTACCGATGGAAAGTTTCACAATATCGGCGAAGGTGTCGGTGACGATGGTACGTTCAGCGACGTTGGCCGCTACCACGAGACCCGCGTCGTAACCGATACGGGAGCCTTTATGACTCCGACTCTTCGTAACATTGCCAATACGGCGCCGTACATGCACGACGGCAAGGTAAAGACACTGAAGGCCGTCGTCGACTTCTATGCGGGAGGAGGCAACTCCAATCCCTACCTGGACAAGGAGATTCGAGCGATCAAACTTACCGGACAGGACCGCTCGGATCTGGTGGAGTTTCTGAAGTCTTTAACCGGCGAAATGCCGCCGAACGTAGGACCGCCAGCGAAGGAGTAAGCTGATCTACTGCTATGAGAATCCACTCTTCCATCAATCTTTTTTGCATCTGCTGCGTCGCCGCGCTCGCCATCGGCTGCTCGGGAAAGAAGAACGCCGAACCAGCGCCCGCACACGTCGAGCAACCTGCGGTTTCGTATTTCAAGGTGGATCCGGCGACCGCCGCGACAATCACCGGCACGATTCGCTACACGGGGAAAAAGCCGGCGCGCAAGCTGATCGACATGAGCGAGGACCCGGCGTGCGTCGAGGCGCATCATGGAAAGGCGTATGACGAATCTCTCGTCGTGGGTTCAAAAGGTGCGCTGGCCAACGCTTTTGTCTATATCAAGAAGGGTCTGGAAGGAAAGACGTTCGCGGTCCCCGCAACCCCGGTCGTCATCGACCAGCGCGGCTGCTGGTTCCGTCCGCGGATCGTCGGCATTCAGACTGGGCAGGTATTGCAAGTCGTCAATTCGGACCCAGTCACGCACAACATTCATCCGATGGCAGAGATCAACCGCGAGTGGAACCATAGCCAGGGCCCAGGCGACCCTCCGATGACCCGGAAGTTTCTCAAGCCGGAGATCATGATCCCGGTCAAATGCAACATCCATAGCTGGATGCACGCCTATATCGGCGTAGTGGACAATCCCTATTTCGCGGTCTCCAGCGACGATGGAACCTTCGCGATCAAGAATCTGCCTCCCGGAACGTACACCATCGGGGTATGGCAGGAAAAACTCGGCACGCAGGAACAACAACTCACGGTCGCTCCGCATCAGGACGCGGTTGCCGACTTCACCTTCAAGGGAAAGTAATTCATGCTCAAGCAGAATTTAGCAATGCTCTCTGTTGGTCTCCTCATATTTTCAACAGGCTGCACCTCCTCGAAAAAGCCGGAGCCTGCAGTCTCCGAGACGATGACAGAATCTTCCGCCCCTCGAATTTACGTCACCAATGAGGTCTCCGGAGACATGACCGTCATCGATTCCGGAACCTACAAGGTGCTGGAGACCGTTCCTCTCGGCAAACGCCCGCGCGGAATTCACGCGAGCCCGGACCACAAGACAATCTACATTGCGCTGAGCGGATCGCCGATTGCCGGTCCCGGTGTCGATGAGAGCACGCTTCCTCCACCCGACAAGAGCGCCGATGGAATCGGAGTCTTCGATGTGAAGCAGAACAAGCTGGTCCGGATCATTCACGGAGGCTCCGATCCGGAAAATTTCGACATCAGCAAAGACGGCAAGCAGATCTATGCCTCCAATGAAGACGCCTCGGCCGTCAGCGTCATCGACGTGGCCTCCGGCACGGTCGTCAAGACTCTCAAGATGGGAGCGCAGCCGGAAGGCGTTGAAGTCACCCCGGATGGAAAGTTCGTCTGGGTAACGTCGGAGGAGACCGGCACCATCTCCGTCCTTGACCTGGCATCCGGCAAGATTATCAAGACGTTTAAGGTGGGACATCGTCCTCGCTCGGTCGCCTTCATGCCCGACGGAGCGCACGCCTACGTCAATGCCGAGAACGATGGCACCGTCGTTCTGGTAGATGCGAAGAAATACCGGGTGATCAAGACCATCTCTCTGGGCAAGCCGGGGATCATTAAACCAATGGCGGTCCTTCTTTCGCCCGATGCCAAAAAGCTCTACGTCAGCACGGGCCGCGGGCGGCAGGTCTTCACCCTCGATACGGCCACCAATAAAGTCATCGGATCGGTCGAGGTGGGAACGCGCTCCTGGGGCATTGCGCTTTCGCCCGATGCCAAGACTCTTTACTCGGCCAATGGACCTTCGAACGACATCTCTGTCGTCGATCTTGCGACCAACACCGTCACGAAGAAGATCAAGTGCGGAACATCGCCGTGGGGTGTCATCGCTCTGGAACGATAATCGGCAACGCGAGTTGCGGAATCACTTCGATCGATAAGCGTGGCTCCATAAGAATGGAGCCACGCTTCCCTCTTCCTGGTTGAGCGAAATGCGTTGCGCTACCAAGCGCGAATAAAGGCGATCCCGATCAGTGATTGCGAGTTCAAAGTGTCTGTGCTAAAGTTCACGAACCGATACTAAGGAACATTCGCTGCCTCTCTCATTTTTCTCCCTCACATATAAAGCCAAAATCCTGCCGTCGCTGCTTCTTGCGGCAGCGCTTCTGCGTTCCAGCTAGAGAACACAGCGGCGCGATACGGCATGGGCTCGTCCTCGTACCACGCTGAGCAGGAGTGACCGATGGCAGACAATCCTTTTACCGGCAGTTGGACGTATCGCAGTCTCTTAAACGATCCGGACGCCACAATCTCTTTCGACAAACTGGAATTCGGAGTCGGGACCATCGTCATCGACGACGCGCCCTCTGAACTCTTAACCGGAACCATCGGCGGCGATGGCTGGTCGCTGGCCCTGCGTGGCTCTCGTTCCTACGGCTCGCCCGCCGAGGTGCGCTTCCGCGGCAAGGGCGTTGTTGGCGGCGAGGAGTGGATCTACGATTACGTCGGCTGGCTGGTGCCTGTCTGGCCCGCGAGCACCGACGCTCTCGACCAGCCTGCAATCGTCGGCTCCGTCATGCGTGCGATCCCGCATTCATCCGGCAACGGTGGAGTTGCACCCGCGGGCGTTGTTGCGTCGTTCTACGCCGTGCGCTCGTAGCTCCATTTCTCTGCATTTCTTGCTTTCATTCACGTCTTGTGTTCCACGGTAGGAGAGATATGAATCGTTCCCTTGTTCGCCACTTCGTCCTCGCCATCATCGCCGCCGGCCTGGCGCTTCCTGCAATGTCGCAGGTACGCATGTTCGAGCCTCCACCGACGCTCGTTCCGGAAGGAACGCAGGCAGTAGCCAAACTCAACACCCTGATGCTCGGCGCGAAACTCTCTACGCCCGAGGGCTGCGAAAAGGCCACCGTCGATGTCAACGGCCGGATCGTCCACGTCACCCTGAAGGAGATGTACGCCGACTCGCACATCTTCAATCCAGCGAAAGATGACAAGTGGCCAGGACACTATGACCCGCTGCGCCTGCGTTCTTACGGCGGCTGCAAGCAGGGTCCGCTCATCGCTGTGAGCCCGGGAGACACGCTGCGCGTCGACCTTATCAACGATCTCCCCGCCAACGATCCGAGCTGCCTCAGCAATCCGCCCACCGGTCTCAGCCTGCCTCCGGGCGTCGGATGTTTCAACACGATTAACCTGCATACGCATGGCCTGCATGTTTCGCCCACGGGCAACAGCGACAACGTTCTGTTAAACATCGCGCCGCAGACGCGCTTCCCGTATGAGATCAATATTCCTGAAGACCATCCTGCCGGAACCTTCTGGTACCACGCTCATCGCCACGGATCGACTGCCGTGCAGGTATCGAGCGGAGCTGCGGGCATCCTCGTTGTGCGCGGCAACCGCGAGTACACACCGCCTACAAAAGAGAATCCGCATCCCATGGCGGACATCGATACCGTCCTCCATAATGAAAAGGGCAAGCCGCTTGCCGAGCAGTTCTTCTTCTTCCAGCAGCTTGCCTACGCCTGCTTCAGCAACCTGCCTCATCAGGACGGGGGGCCATGGCAGCAGATCTTCACGACCGCAGGCCTCTACAACACGTCGTCGCCCTCCACGCCCACCAGCCCCGCGAATGCGGAGTGGACCTGCCCGTTGCCGACCAAGGACAACTACGCGACGCCCGGGCAGATCGAAAACTTTGCGCTGCAGCTGGACTCGGCCAGCATCTGGGATACGAATGGACGCTTCACCAGCGTCAATGGCGTTGTCCAGCCTACGATTCCGATCGCTGCCGGAGAGATTCAGCGTTGGCGCTTCATCCACGCAGGCATCCATGACACCATCAATCTCCAGATCGTGCAGGCCGTTCCGCAGACCGCAACGAATAATCTGGTCGCAAATTCCACGTTCAGCGGCAACCGGCTTGAACAGGCGGTTGACGTAAAACGCGAGTGCCCCACGACTCCGGAATCGCTGGTGCCGCAGTTTGAGATCGCGAGCGACGGCCTGACGCTGACTCGAATCCACACGCTGGCCGGTGTCAGCAGCGTCGGCTCTGATGGTGCGAACTATCTGCAACCGGGCTACCGCAGCGATGTTCTCGTGGTCTTCCCGAAGGACGGCTACTACTGCATGCTCGACCAGGCTGCGCCCCCAAGCCAGCGCTTCAATCCCGGCACCGGCAATGGCGGAGGCTCAGGACCGTCCACGCCGCAACTCCTCGCCATCGTGCACGTCCAGGGCGGCCATGTCGTCTCCGGCGATCTGCAGAAGTATGTCGAAGACTCTCTCTACGCCGCCAATCCCCAACTGCCGGCACCAGTTCGCGATGGCCTTCGCTCCGGCAATCTCACGCCATGGGCTCCCTTCATCGACCTTCCCAAGGCCAGCCCGGGAGAGCCGCAGCACGCTGACTTCGCCATTAACGCGTCCTCTGCCGGCGTCTTCTTCCAGATCAATGGCAAGTCCTACGATCCGAACGTCATCAATATCAAGCGCCAGGTAAACACCACGGACGACTGGATTCTCACCTCCACCGGCGAGCCGCATATCTTCCATATCCATGTGAATCCGTTCGAGGTCACGGACGTCATTCACATGCTTCCTGACGGCACGCAGGAGTCGATCTTCGACGCCAACGGCCACTGCAAGAAGGATGTAGGCACCGATCCGCTGGCCAACCAGTACTGCGGCATGTGGCATACCTTCCGCGACACGATCTTTGTCGAGAACAACTACCACGTCCACATACGCACCCACTATGACCGCTACATCGGTGAGTTCGTCATCCACTGCCATATCCTCGACCACGAAGACAGCGGCATGATGCTGAACATCGAGATCGTACCTGACCTCAGCGCACCCGGCGGAGGCCTGGGCATGGCAGGTATGAAGCATACGCACTAGGGTCGCAACCAGGACCCCGGAATTGACGGGAGAAGCGATGACGTTTGCAAAGCAGCGGTGTTGCCAATCGAAGTCACCTGTATCTTCAGCGATAGCATCGAGCGGTCGTCCGGCCGCTCGAGCGCGCCGCGCGCTGAGCATGATCTCCTTTGCGTTCGCCCTGTTGCTGCCCAAGTGTCCGCTCTGCTTCGGAGCCTGGGCAGCGGCGTTGGGCATTGGCGCCACCTGGCAGCACTATCTCGCGCATACCTTGAGCTCACAAATGCGTCCTGTGCTGGTCGCGCTGCTGGTGTCGCCACTTCTGCTTCAACTCGCATTCGCAGCTCGCGCCGTCTTGCGGAGGCTCGATTCCGGAGCCTCAATTCCGTCATGCGAGTTGCATCACAGCCTCGATACCTTGTCATTGCATTCGAAGAACCGGTAACTACTCCAGCCTTCGCCGAAGAGAGGAACTATGCCAAACGACACATCGAACCCGGCCGCCGAACCGCAGCCGTGGTCACGTTATAAGCAGGTCAGGAAGATTCTCGACGACGCTTCCGGCGATATGCACCCCAGCTATCAGGGGCACGATCGCTTCTGGAATCTACCGCTCGCCGAGCTGTTGCAACTTACTCTGTACGGCGTGCGCATGATTGCGCCGGCGACGTCCTCTTCGCCGGAGGCACCTCCTGTCGCAGCCGCGATGAGCGCAACGATGAGTCCCTGTTGCCATGCGCCGCAACCGAAGGCCGCCCCCACAGCTCAACCGCAGATCGAGTTAGGAAGAGGCGCCTCCTCCGGCCTGATCGTCGGCCTCAAAGGGCTGTCGCCGTTTGATGGCTCTCAGTTTCCCCGCCTCCCCTGGGGAGGGGCCGCCGTCTCCGCCGAAGATATCCAGTTTATTGAGAAGTGGATCGACGATGGCTGCCCGGAGACGGACGCGCCTTCGACCGGCTCAATAGCGACTGGCCTTGGAGACACAGCGCATGTGATGGCGCTCGCGGCCGGGACAGCACGCTTTGCCGCCAGCCTCGGCACCGTCAATGCGTATCGCCAGGCTACCGGAGCGCTGAAGGTGCGCAAGAACATTAACTTTCTCACTCCGGAAGAGTTGCAGAGATTTCGGAACGCCCTCGCAAAGATGAAGTCTCTGGATGCTTACGAACAGGACGAGCGCAGCTTCGGATATTGGGCGCGCATCCATGCCAGCCAGTGTCAGCATTCATGGGAGCAGTTTCTTACCTGGCACCGTGCCTACCTCTACTATTTTGAGCAGCAACTCCAGGACATTGATCCTACCGTCACCCTCCCCTACTGGGACTGGGCCGCGGACCACGACAACGTCATTATATCCATCACTGATATGGGTTCCAGCGTCGCGCTCGACAACGGCGTTGTACCGGAGGCTTATCGCTGTTGGATCGATCAGCAAGGACTCGATGCGTTGAAGGCAGGCGGCGTGCCGCAACCGGTCCTCGACAAACTGGCCACGATCCTCGGTCAGACCTTCAGTTCGGGCAACCGACTCTTTCTCGCGGCCGGAATCAAGTGGGGCGACGATCCTGTCAGCGATCAGGCAATTATCAAAACGTTGGGGACTATCAATCCGCTCTGGCACTATCAGCGCTGGCCAGGTGGCAACAGCAGCATCATCTTCGAGGCCTATCCCTCGCCCGAAGATGTCACGCGCGTCCTCCAAATCGAGAACTTCTTCAGCTTCGGCAGTGGGCCAGAGGATAATCATTTCTTCGGCGCGCTCGAAAACCTGCATAACCTCATCCACAACTTCTCCGGCGGCCTCAACCCCAACTACGGCGCCTCCACCGAGCCGATGAACGTAAACAATCCGCAGGCGGGCGACATGGTCAACGCCGGACGCACTGCCTTTGACCCGATCTTCTGGGCACATCACTCCAACATCGACCGCTTGTGGAGCGAGTGGCAGAAGCTGAATCCCAGCGGCGGGCCCGATGATCCCGACGATATTCTCTCGCCCTGGTCGATGACCGTTGCCGATACCTACACTACGGCGAAGCTGGGCTACGAATACATGC
Organism: Acidobacteriales bacterium 59-55; assembly: GCA_001897435.1. GTDB lineage: Bacteria > Acidobacteriota > Terriglobia > Terriglobales > Acidobacteriaceae > Edaphobacter. Next base: position 177,444 of record MKSV01000006.1, read on the forward strand.
AGTCGTCGCACGTCTTCCCCTCCAGTAGCCAGATGCCGATTGCGCGCTTCGTCTCTCAATCCGCGGGGGTCCACCCGCAGGTCATCGCCGCCCACCGCCGCGCGGAGGTTCGCCTGCATCACGTGCAGTACTCGACGCGCGCCGGGTTCTTTATCCGCGTCTTCCTCAACCAGCCCGATGCCAACGCTGCCACGCCCACCACAGGGAACCCCCACTACGTCGGCATACAGAACATGTTTACCGGACTATGTATCGGAGGTCCGGGGCACTGCGCGCCGCCGCCGACAACACCACGCCGCAAATTCGACCTGCGCGCTCGCGCTCACAAAACTCCCGCCGGTTTTCGCATCGACTGCACCGACGCGGTCGACCGGCTCCGCCGGCAGGGTGACACCGACTTCCAGGTCACGCTGGTGATCCTGAATATCGACGGCACCGTCGCCACCGACGCCCTTCATATGGACGGCGTCTCACTGAACTTCTTCGATTAGCTCTTCAGGGGATACACACGCCATGACATCCGCACCCATCTACAAGATTCACCCGGCAATCGGCGTCGCCCGCGTTGGCAACAGTCCGGACTCCTTCTACCTGTCACCCGAGCGAACCGGCGCGCCTCCCATCGATTGCGGCGCCGATGGCCTGCCCATCGTAAAGGACGGCGTGGAGCAGCCTGTCACCCGGTACAAGGATGCGAAGAATCGCATTCGCCGCCAGGCCGCCCGCTTTCGCATCTATGTCTACGACGATGCCAGCCCCAATGGCCGCGAGGTCAAGATCGGCGACACCGTCGCGGCCACACAGACCAAGTCAGGTCAGGTCTTCGGAGGCAAGCTGATCGACATTCAATGGACCGTCTATCTCGCGAACAAGAAGTCGAATTGGTACGAATTTCAGCAACTCAGCGGAGAACACGGTTATGACGCCAGCCATCCGCTTCGCAACGCCGGCATCACCGATGCCAATCAGCGCCAGAAGCTGATCATCGATCCCGGCCCTCGTACCGTCTCCTGGTCGGACAAGACGCAGCGCACTACCGGCTTTACGCGCGGCACCTCGCCGGGGACGCCCGAGTGTTTTCCTCCCGATGATTTGAAGCCGAACGCCATCGACACGCTGGGCCAACTGACGAGCATCACCGACAGCGACGGCAAAAATCGGCTGCTGGTACTTGGCGGCCTCGGCAACTCCGGTTCGTCGAAGAGCGGATTCGGGGAACCCTATATCCAGAACTACGCAAATAACGACGGCTGGTTCGACGATATCTCTGACGGCCCCGTCACCGCATCGCTGGTCATCCAGGTCGAAACCATCGACGGCAATCCCGCACCGCCGAAGATGCAGAAGACGATTCCAGTCAACTCAAGCGCCTGGGTTATTACCGGCTACCCGCGTTACGCTCCGCAGATTGTAGACCTGATCACAATGGACGATCTCGTCTACGACGTCGCCGTGCGCAACTCCAACTTCGCACCGGCCATCTATTCCAAGAGCCAGTACAACCGCGACTATATCGTGTACTTCTGGCGTGACATCTGGCCCATCCTGCAACGGCCTTTCAGCTTCCAGTTCGTGGCTGACATCGATCCTATGGCCGGTGGCGATCCGCACCAGACCGGCCGCGGTTCCGGCGGCAACTTCGATCCCACGCCGCTCTCCATTCCGCCCTTCGCCGGAGAAGATCCAGTGGACCGGAAGAACCGCTCCGATCGCCGCATGTTCCTCTACAGCGTCCTGCGCAAGGCCGGCCGCGAGAACAGCCTCTACGCCGAGAGAGCCCAACCCGGACGCATCTTCTTTGCGATGCCTTTGCTGTGCGGCGATAATCCGCTCTCCAACGAGGTTCCTTCCAAGTTCCTTCGGCTCACCGATACCATGCTCTTCCTTCTGCGCCAATGGGCCGACGGGAAATTTCTCAACGAAGAGATGGAGGATATCAAGCCCGCGCCGTTGCCGGAGGGCGTTGCGCTCGATCGCGGAGTTCTCGGCAATGTGCTCGGCGGCGCCTTTTGTCCCGGAGGAGAGGCATGCTGGATCATGCGCAATCCCGCGATCTACAGCGCTCCCTACCGCATCAATACCTCTCCGTCGATTACACCAGGTTCACTGAGCCAACCGAACGTGGTTGCCGCCGCAGATACTCCGGCGAATATCTCCGCAGGCCTCGAGCCTGGGGATCTGACCAAATACAGTGCCGTGCCCTGGCAGGCCGACTTCAACGAGTGCTCGACGCAGGATGTCGACGTGACCTACGAGAACTGGAACCTCATCGAGTCCGACTCTACCGGCGATGTCTTCAAAGACAAGACCTGGCTTACCTACTGGTGGCCTGCCCATCGCCCTGTCATGGTCAATGGCGCTGCGTGGTCGCCTACGCCAAACTCTCATGCCGGCGACCTCACCATGGTCAATCTCTGGTGGCAGCTCGGCTTTGTTGTGCCTGCTCCGGATTGGACCGCGGAGACACCTGACTTCCAACTCTCCGAGAATCAGATCGGGGGCGGCAAATAAATATCCAACCCATCCTCTTCGTGGAGACAATTGAGTGAGCAAACTTAAAGTCGGGTTTCCCTTGTACGAAGGCTTCGACTCGCTCGACGTCATTGGGCCGTTTCAGACTTTCACCTTTGCCGGGATGGATCTCTATCTCCTTGGTCCTACGAAGAGCGCTATCACGTCATTCGAAGGCATTGCCCTCACCCCGCGCGCCACTTTCGACGCCTGCCCTCAGCTCGATCTTCTCTTTGTTCCCGGCGGCTCCGATCCGGTGGCTGTCCTGCAGCAGGGACACCTCGGTTGCAACCCCTTTCTCGACTTTCTTGCGCGTCAGGCCCCGGCCTGCAAGCTGGTCTGTTCCGTCTGTACCGGCGCGCTGCTGCTGGCCGGTGCAGGACTGCTCGACGGTCATATCGCCACCACACATTGGGCCTTCAAGCCGGTCCTTAGCCTCTTTCCCTGCCAGGTCGTCGACGACTATCGGCGCTACGTCAAGAGCGGCAACCGCATCACCGGGGGCGGCATCTCCTCCGGCCTCGATGAGGCGCTCTATATTGTCTCGCTACTCTTCGGCACCGATCAGGCGCGTCAGGGTCAGCTTGCGATGCAGTACAACCCGCAACCAATCTTCCACTGCGGCGATCCCGCGGACAGCGACGTCAAGGACAATCCCGGCATGGTTGCCGACCGCGTCCAGGCCTTCGCCGTGCCGCAGGCACTCAGAGATGTCAAAAAGTGGCTGGCAGGTTAGCCGGCTGCCTGTCGACGTACCCAAAATGGTGCCGTGGCCCAGCGTCGCTCTTCGCTATAGAACATGCGCTTCGCCCGCTCATACTCGTCGTACTCCGCGGCGGCGAGCTGCGTGTAACGTTCGTGGGTATCCGCGCCGCGCAACAGAAAATCCGCCGCGACAAACGAAGCCAGCTTTCCGCTTCGCAGCGCCTTCAAAATCCCCTGTGAAGAGAGCGGGTCGAATGTCATCGCGGCATCGCCGGCTGTCACCCATCCGCGACCGCCCATCCGGCTCATTCGCTGCGAGTGCGCGGCAAAGATCGCAGGCACTCCTCTGGCAACGGCTCCGCGCAATCGGCGGCGCGTATGCGTACTTTGCGCAAGCAGAGCGTTCCAGCAATCGCTCTCCTTTAATCTCATCTCGCGAATACAGTCCGTGTCGCTCATCCATGCGGCCACGGCCGTCTTGCCGGGCACAGTCGTCGAATACCACCAGCCGTTCTCCGCAGCTTCAATCAGCGTATCGCCCGCATGGGGCGTCTCAAACAACACAAAGACGCCGGCAAGCCGGTCGCTCGCGATTGGCTTGGCTCCGCGTTGCATGGCGAACCGCGCCGATCGCCCGCTTGCATCAATCACGAATCGCGCGCAGCACTCAGCCCCACGCAACTGAAGTCTCCACGTTCCATCTTCTTTCGTAGAGTCCATCAAGGCAGTTCCGCGCCGCACCTCCACTCCTGCCGTGCCTGCACAATCGAGCAGCATCGCATCAAATCGTGAGCGGTCCAGTCGCCACCCGTTGCCGCGCAGGGAGTAGAGAAAATCCCGCGCGTAGAGTTCCGGGGTTCCCCACGCCGCCTGTGTTCCAAAGCTTTCCAGTGCCGCGTTCTCCTTCTCGAACGCCGGCCAACAACCCAGAGACTGAAGCAACTGAGCCACTCCCGGCGACAGTGTCTCCCCCGGCTTCCACCGCTCTCCTCGTTGTGCATCGAAGATGGCGATCGTAGCTTCCGGTATCAGTTGCCGCAGAGAGAGCGCCGCTGCCGCTCCCGCAGGACCGCCTCCGATGATGGCTACATCAAGCACCGACCTGCTCTGCCTCCGCCTGAACCGTAAGAATATCGCCACTATTCTTTCACGAGTCCCGTGCGTCTTCGCACCATGAATACAGGCTCGGCAAAGGTCTACCGTACATCGTGCCATCAAGATCCCTGCGTAGACAGGCGATGTCACGTCTCTCATCTGGCGGCAAAGCAATCTGCTAACGCCCGCAGTAACTCGGGCTTCGGCACTATCACCTCAACCCAGGGCGATCCCCGCATCGCCCAGTTTAGATAACTTCCTTACCTCGTAACCGACGATGCCCCATCCCCGCTACACCAAGGGGGATGGGGCATTGTCGCATTCGGGATGATCTACAGGATCATGTTGCTCGAGGGTCTGCCGGCGGATCAAAGCAAATAGAATTCACAAGATTCCGGTCCAGTCTGAGTCCGACTTTGAATTAGGCACGAACTATGGTTATCCTCAGGGAAGCCTGAACGAATTCTTTACCGAGAAGAACATCCTTTACGACAGAGGGCCATACGCCTAGAGCCCTGGAGCACTCCGAATGCAACGTCGCGATGTATTGAAGCTGCTGACTTCTGCAGCAGCATTGTCTGCTATTCCTCTTGACCTGATACTGGCTGTGCAGCAGGCACGCGCCCAGGTGGGTCACGCCGGCGGTCTGAGGACCCTGAATTCCCACCAAAATGCGACTGTCACAACGATCACAGAGCTGATCATTCCAGAGACAGATGTTCCCGGCGCAAAGGGCACCAAAGTGAATGAGTTCATCGATCTGCTGCTGACCGACTGGTTCGATGAACCTGACGCGAAGCACTTTCTTACGGGGCTGGCGCAGATAGATGCGGAGAGCCGGAAGAGCTTCGGGGCCGATTTCATCAACTGCAACCCCACCCAGCAGACCCAACAGATGAAACAGATGGACGATGAGGCGATGGGATATGCCCGCGCGCAGAGGCTTGCGGCGAAATCGCACACGTCGCCACCTCCCTCCAACTTCTTCTACACGTTAAAGAAGCTGACGCTGGTCGGCTATTACACCTCAGAGATCGGCTTTGAGAAGGAGTTGGGCAAGTCGATCATTCCTCCCGGGCATGATGGTTGCGCCCCACTGCAGGAGGCGCGGCGATGAACGTCATCACAGGCAAGGCGAACACCTACGACGCCATCGTGATCGGCTCAGGTATCAGCGGGGGATGGGCCGTAAAAGAGCTGACGGAAAAGGGCATGCAGACGCTGGTGCTCGAAGCGGGACAGACCATTGTGCCCGAGCGCGACTACGTCGAGCATGTGCCGGTGTGGGATGTAAAGTTTCGCGGGATGCGAGACCGCAAGTACGAAGAGGTGTATCAACCGGTACAGCGTCACATCGGAGACGAATGGAACTCGAAGTTTTTCGTCAACGATTTGGAGAATCCCTACACCACGCCTCAGGATCAGCCCTACCTATTTCTGCGGGGACGCCACGTCGGTGGCCGTTCTGTGATGTGGGGACGGCAATCCTATCGCTGGAGCGAGATGGACTTTGAGTCCAACTTGAAGGATGGCCATGGTGTCGATTGGCCGGTCCGGTACAAGGACGTCGAGCCTTGGTATGACTACGTGGAAGACTTCATCGGTGTCTCGGGACAGGCAGAAGGATTGCCGCAACTTCCTGATGGAAAGTTCCTGCCGCCAATGGAGATGAACTGCGCGGAGGTAGTGGTCAAGCAGGCAATTGCGGAGAAGTTTCCTGATCGCCGGCTAACGATCGGCCGTACCGCCATTCTCACAGTTCCGCACCGCGGACGCGCCGCATGCCACTACTGCGGTCCATGTGCGCGCGGATGCATCACGCGCTCCTACTTCAGCAGCCTGCATTCAACCCTGCCGGCGGCGGAGGCAACCGGAAAGATGACGCTGCGGCCTTTCAGTGTCGTGCATAGCCTCATCTTCGATTCCAAAACGCGGCGCATCACCGGCGTTCGTGTGATCGATGGACAGACGAAGGCGCCGATGGAGTTCCAGGCGAAGGTTGTCTTCCTTTGTGCGTCTACTCTGGAGTCCGCTCGTATCCTGATGAACTCCGCGACGGCAGAATTTCCCACGGGTCTCGCGAACTCTAGTGGCGAGCTCGGCCACAACCTGATGGACCACATCATGCATGGCGGAGCCTCCGGCATCATTCCGGGTCACGAAGATCGCGTGCAGATCGGCAACCGTCCCAACGGCATTTATGTCCCTCGTTTCCGCAACGTGCATGATACCTTCCCGGACTTTGTGCGCGGCTATGGCTTCCAGGGCGGCGGTTCGCGCGAAGACTGGATGCGCGGAAGCGAGATGCCCGGCTTTGGCGTCGAGTTCAAGCATCAGCTTCGCAATCCCGGCCCTTGGCGCTTCTCCTTTGGCGGCTTTGGCGAATGCCTGCCGAATCACCAGAACCACATGGAACTGAACAAGGACAAGGTCGATGCGTGGGGTATCCCGACCATGAACATCAGCCATAAGTGGAGAGAGAACGAACTGGCGATGGTGAAGGATATGCAGGTAACCGCGGCCGAGATGCTGGAGGCTGCGGGCGCCAAAAATATCCAGCTTTCTTCCGTTCCATCTTCGCCGGGCGAAGGCATTCACGAGATGGGAAGCGCGCGCATGGGACGCGATCCGAAGACCTCGGTGCTGAATTCCCATAATCAGGCGCATGACATCCCGAATCTGTTCGTAACCGATGGCTCCTTCATGGTGTCGTCCGCATGCCAGAATCCATCGCTCACCTACATGGCTATGACAGCACGAGCCTGCGATTACGCTGTAACGCAGATGAAGCGGGGCGATCTCTGATCGCCTCGCATTGCAAGCCGCCATCTTCCCATGTGTGCTGCTTTGCCAATTGTATTGGCGTTGCGCCTATTCCTGATCTTGTCTTCGTAGAGGTGCGATAGCTCGTGCTTCTCAGTCTGGAAGCGGAAGCGCAGGTCGTCGCTGTGGCCCATGATCTCGCGCGATTGAATCGGAACTGAGCTGCAGCCGGTTTGCCGACCGCGTAGGGGCGGTAAGCGCTACGTACAGATGATGAGAACCGCGTTTGTTTTACTAATGCTGACAAGTTCAACGACGTTCAATGAGTGCGTTGGTCTGTTATGATCCCATCACCCCGGACCGCTGTACACTGGTCGATTATCAGGAGCAACCCCGGAGATTTTCTGTCCGTTCTTGACTTCGCTGGTGTCCACTTTCACGCATTACGACCGATAGCCGGTCAGGATAGCTGTGCGAATGCGGCGGACGGACCACCGGCGGAATCGGCCTCATTCCCCAGATACATGGCTGCGATAAGACCCTCGTCCAAAGTAAATATGTGGAGAACTTCGCTATCTGATAGGACATCCCCTTGAAGGCTCTTGACGAGTTGGTGCACCCTAACCCGGACCCTGTTTCCGTCTTCTTCGATGATTGCCAGCGGTTGGACATGGGGATCGAACTCGCCCCATTGTCGAGTCCAATAGGCGCGGATCTCTTCCTTTCCGACAACTCTGCCGCCCTCTGATGCCTTTGGCCAACTCACATCTTCAGTCATCAGGGCTAACGCACTGTCAACGTTCCGCTTGTTGAACGCTGAGTATGCCCGCTCAATCAGGATCCTCTTATCTGTCATGCAACCTCCTGTAAATCATCGCTGCGCAATCAGTCCAAATCGCCTGAGGTCTATCCTCAATCGGGTTTCCTTCGCCATGCTGCTCAAAATGGATAGAAAGACCCCGAATTTTCATCTACTCTCCCTGCGACACGTTTTGGATGTTCTGCTCATTTCCCGCGACTCAATTTCGCGCCGAGTCGGTGAGGAAATAGCAGCGGGCGAACGGTCTCCCGAGAAGGAGCAAAAAAGACCGTCCGGCCTACTGCTATTAACGACTATGCGCAGCATCACGCCTGATTCGTCGTCTCATTAATCAGCTCCTCGATCCACGCCACCGTCGATTTCTTTGGCTTGCCCATCGCTGTATTTGAGACGTCCTTCCACGCTTCCCATGTCGCCAGACGTTCAGTGTACGCGGCTTGCGCTCTGGGCAGAATGTCAGTGCCCAGGCCAAGCCGCAGCGGTGGATCGTTCGTATCCACAAGCTTTAGGATGGCCTCCGCAGTGGCCTCCGGGTCACCCCGTTCCAGAGTGGCAAGACGCGTCATAAACTGCTTTCGGAATTCCGCGTAAGGTTCCAGAGCATCTGCGATCTCTCCAGACTTGCCGAAGTCGGTAGCGTAGGCTCCAGGCTCAACCAGCGTCACTTTGATGCCGAAAGATTTCACTTCCTGCGCCAATGATTCGTGCAGAGCTTCCACTGCCCATTTCGTGGCGCAGTAGAAGCCGATGAGCGGGAGAGCCGTAATCCCAAGACCGCTCGAAACCCCGAGGATGTGTCCGCTTCCTTGGTTCCGCAAGAGAGGCAGGGTTGCTCGCAACACCCGAACCATGCCAAGGTAGTTCGCGTCGAACAGGTAGCGGATCTGTTCATCACTCGCCTCTTCTGTAGCTGCAAAGAGGCTCGTGCCGGCATTGTTCACGAGAACATCCAGCCTGCCGAAATGCTTGTAAGCCTGCTGAACGACCTGCTGCACCTGCTTCGAATTTGTTACATCGAGTGCCAGCGGAAGGACTGAGTCGCCAAACCTCTCTTTAAGGTCCGCGACGTCTTCCAGTCTTCGTGCCGTGGCCGTGACTTTATCTCCGCGCTCGAGCGCAGCTTCGGCCCAGATGCGGCCAAAACCACGTGAAGCGCCTGTAATGAACCATGTCTTCTTCATATTGATTCTCCTTGTCGTTGATGGTGGTCGTTCCCTTGCGCGCTGCGGATACGTACCCTTCCGCCGTTCTGGCACGCAGATGCTCATATCTCTGGGGTTGATTCAGTCGCTCACTAAGGTCTAGGAATAGCGCATGTTATCTAGATTGGCGATCAACCCCGGGCCGGTCGGGCGCCACCCCAACCGTTGCTGGGTGATCGCACTGGAGGCCGGCATGTCGAGACCGGCGAACATCGCGAAAACGCCGAAGTGAGCGCCTGCTTCCTCCTGCGAGATGGAGACCGCGGGCAGCTTCAGGCCTCGGCCGATGGCTTCGGCGATGTCGCGAAGCGGTACGCCCTCTTCGTCGACGGCGTGATACCTGGCTCCTGGCTCATACTTCTCCAGCGCGAGCCGATAGAGACGAGCGACGTCGAGGACATGCGCCGCTGCCCAGCGGTTGCGTCCTTCGCCCACATACGCGGAGACGCCCTTCTCGCGGGCGATTGCGACTAAGCGGGTGACGAGGCCTTGCTTCACGGGGTTGTGCACCTGAGGAAGGCGCATCACCGAAGCCGATACACCTTTCGATACCTGCGCCATGGCAACCTGTTCGGAAACACGTGGCAATAGCGAGTGGGACTGGGGGGCCATGTCTTCCGTCGCGAGGTTTCCGGGTGAAAGCGGCCCGATCCCAGCGCTGACGATGAAGGGGCGGTCCGTACCGGCAAGCGCGGTGCCAATGGTCTCGATCGCGCGCTTGTCGATTTCGCAGCTTTCCGCGAATTTCGTCCAGTCATGGACAAATCCACAGTGAATCGCGCCGTCGGACTGGGCTGCTCCGTTGCGCAGGCTTTCCAGATCTTCCAGATCGCCGCGATGCACCGTAGCGCCGGATGCTTGAAGTGATTGAGCGCCCGCGTCGGAGCGAGCAAGACCCAGCACCTGATGCCCGCCGTCAATCAACTCGCGGACAACAGTCGAACCGATGAAACCTGTAGCGCCCGTGACAAAAACACGCATATGACTCTCCTTGATCTCTTTACAACCAGCGTTGACCAGCCAGTGTCTTTGCGAGTAAAACGGAGATACTCTCCGAATGAATAGATAACCGGAGACAGCCTCCGGTTGCAAAAATTTTGGAGACTATGAAGAAGGATTTCCAATCTGCCCATCGAAAGCCGCGAACAGATGCTCTGCGCAACCGCGAGCGCATTCTCGAAGTCGCGAAAGAGGCATTTACGCGCCACGGTGCCAATGCCAGCCTGGACGACATCGCGAAGCAGACGGGCGTGGGAGCCGGGACCCTGTATCGTCATTTCCCTACGCGGGAGGCGCTAATCGAAGCGGTCTACCGGAGCGAGGTGGAAAAGCTCGCCGCGGCGGCTCGCGGCTTTAGCGCGGCGATGCCCCCCGTCGAGGCTCTGCGCGCCTGGTTGCTGCTGTTTGTCGACTACATTGCGGCAAAGCACATCATTGCCCCAGCTCTCAACAGCGTCACCGGAGGCGCATCCAGGCTCTACGAGGGTTCTCGTACCCTGGTGCGCGGGGCAATCGACGAGTTAGTGAAGCGCGCAAAAAAAGCCGGCGAGATCCGAAAAGATGTTGATGCCTCCGATTTGCTTGGAGCAGTCGTTGGCGTCTCTTACGTGAGCTCCGGAAGCGATTGGCAGCAAAGCGCCAGGAGGCTCGTAGACATACTCATCGCTGGTTCGCGTCCGGTGAAATAGACTTCCATCCCATTCGCGCGATGGCTTCTGCGGGCACCGGTCAGTTCTGCGATTCAGTTTGCCGCTTCGCGACTACATTGGTGAAGCTTTGATCATCCGACCCTTAGGCCACGCGATTCTCCTCAGACACGAATTCAATCAGAGGATTAGAATTTTGGCGGGAATTTGGCCAACATATATCGACTTCTCTAAAGAGAAATAGCCGCTATGACTAGCTGGCGGAGAGTGGGGGATTCTACCGAGGCATTTAGCTATGTCTTACGCGGATAACGACTTAAGGCACTAAGTTGTTGTATGAATTAGCCTTAGAGGACAGCGATTCTGTATAGGTTTGTTTACTGATTTCATTCGATTACGGCAATTTATGCGTTATGCCCGTATCACCCGTACCACCACACACAGGATTTCTCACAATTCTATTTACCTTCGTCGCGCCTTCGCATTTAAATCTTTGCAATGTCGGCAGAGTCTATAGCCAGCAGTTCCTAAACGATGTTCTTTCTTGCGAATGTCTCGACCCGAGGGGCACTTATCGTTGTTGTGGTAAACCCGCTCGTTGAGCGTCTTCTTAATTTCATTGGTGGAGTTGAACGGCGGTACGTTCATGCGTTGGACGCTCCTTTTGGAACTGCACAAGGCTATCACCCCGTCATTGTTTGACACATCAAAAATGTTCTTCCTCATTTAAGCAATCGCGGCACACGCCGGATTTCTTCCTCCGTTTTAAACTCCAAAACTTGTCAGAGTCGATGCTTAAAACGCATGGTCTTTGCGCAACGGACTTTAATTGAAACGCCTCTCCTTCCTCTTTCTTCTCCTCTCCCTTTTTCCCTCTTTGTGTTTCGCCCAGACAACCGGCGCTCATCGCGTCGGTCAAGTCATCGTCAAGGGTAACGGTATCGCCGCGAATGTCGGCCCCAATGCCAAGATCCTGGTGTGCGTACTCAATACCGGTTGTGCGACCGCCGCGAATATTTACCTCGACGCGGGTCTTACGACTCCCGCACGGAACCCTGTTACAGCGGATGGGTCGGGCAACTACGATTACTACATCGCTTCTGGTTGTGTCGACGAACAGATTTCCTCTCCCGGCCAAGGGATTATTTTCGTCCCAAACGTCTGTCCATTTAATGGACAAGGGGGTGGTGGGGGCAGAGGTACGGTTGATGGCGGAACAGCCGGACAGGTCGCGCAATATCCGTCCAGCGGAACGACTGTGACCGGCGCGACGATGAGCAAGGATGCGACGATGGCGGTAGGCGGCGCGGTGACCGTGAGCAGTACGAACGGTGTGCCGTTCGCGCCTTCGGCGACGACAGACACGACGAATGCCAACAACATTACCAGCGGCACGCTGCCGGTTCCCCGAGGAGGTACCGGCGCGGGAACTCTGACTGGATATCTGAAGGGCAACGGGACTAGTCCATTTACCGCATCGCCGACGGTGCCCAGCAGCGATCTTACTTATCCAACGGCAACGATAAACCAGGTGTGGCAGTACAGCAGCCCGACGACAATGGGGCCAGGAGGGTTTCTGGCGCGGCTCGACCTCGCGAATTGCTCGACCGCGTATCTTTTCAATGCATCGACCACCGGAACCACGGCGACGAATCTATGTGCGACCGGCAGCGCGGGGAATGGAACCATCATCGGTTCGCCTGCCGTGACGCAATTCGGGCTGGCGCTGAATCCTAACGGCGCAACGGGCATGGCTGTGCAGTTGCCAGCTTCGGAGAATACGGCAAAGACGTTTTTGATTGCGGGATATTTCCCGTCTTTTGGGACGAATTATGGAATCAACTGGGGCGATGGCTCTACTGGTTTTGGACTGAACGGTTCGACACTCTGCGGCACCGTCAACACGTTGATGTGCTTCGTCAGCCAGGATGCCGCGCAGGAACCGGGATATCTCGCCGACAGTTTCTATACCTACTGGCCAGGTGCAGCACGCGGTTTAGCGGTTGCCGCACAGTCGCGCCGCACCGGAACACATGTGATTGGCATCACCTGCGATACCGGCAGTGGAGCACAGTATTACGTGGACGGTGTCCCTATGGTCATGGCGGCTCACTCTGCGGTGTGCCCCACTACAACAGGCTCCGGAATCTATCAGGTCGGCGGATCGGCGTTGGTTACGGGTGGCTGGAAGAGTATGTTGCTCAGCGCATCTATGAGCTTCCAATCGGCGTTGAGCAACTCTCAGATGGCGCAGCAATCGACCGCATTGCTGAACTACATGCTTTCCGCAGGACAGACGAATACACCTACTCCTGCCGCGACCACATCCGGTGTGGGGCAGCTAACGTGCGTTGGCGATTCGCGGACGGCTGGTGTGATTGGTCCCGCACCGTGCACATGGGTTGTGCTCGACGATACGACTGCGCTGATTAGCATCAAGGGATATTCGGGTGAACGCGCCTACGACTTGTGCGCCGACCCAAATTATCAGGGGATTCAGAACCTTCCCCGCAACTCAGCGCATAGCCTCGCGATCGTGTGGATCGATGTCAACGATATCGATACGGCTGGACACAATCCAACCAATATCGCCAGCTACGACGCCTGCATTGTCAAAAACCTGAAGGCGACGGGCGCGAGCGTTTACATCACCACCGAAGTTAGCTCGTGCGCGGTTGCATGGGGCGACAGCGATAAAAACGCGATCAACCCCATGATTCTCGCGCTCGCGAAGCAATGGGGAGCTGATGGAGTCTTAGCACTTGGATCGTTCCCGATTCTGGGCGCGGACGGGGCATCGGCGAATACAACTTACTTCAATGGGTGCCTGCACCCGACAACGCTTGCTAACCAGACCGTGGTCGCGGTCGCATATTCAAACGCAGCAAATGAGTTGTGGGGATCGACCGCGAACAACTACAACGAGATCACCGCGACGACCTACCAGGAACTCGCGAAGGACGGCTTCCTGCGAATGAACGCACCTTCGGCTGCAACCGTAACGCTCCCTGACTGCCAGGGCTATACAAAACCACGCACGATCTACAACGCCTCGGCGTTTACCGTGACCGTGAATCCTTCAGCCAGCGGATTCTATGCCAGCTTTTCCGAGACCATCGACGGCGGAAGCTCCACGACGATTCCGGCTGGCACCACGAAGGTATTCGGAATCATCCAAGGACCGCCTAGTGCCGGGACCTGCGACTGGCAGACGCTATGAGACCGGTACATCAAGTCTCGTAATCTCTGGTATCCGGAGCGATCGTTCTATGTTTCTGTGGGGGTTGCTCCGTAGATCACGTACAGCAAGACTCGGTAGCTTGCCTAGAGCAGATAGCTGAATATCACAGCCATCAGAACGGCGATACCAAGCCCAAGCAGCGCAGCTTGAGCTTCAGCAATATTGCGCTTGTGCTTCCACTCAATCTTGATGGCTTCGTCCGAAGTTGTGCCCGGGTACGTCGCATTCTCTCCGTTCGGCAACTCAATAGTTTTTCGTATATCAGCGACCCGCACGACACCGCCGACAGCGAGGGGTGGAATCGCGACAGGCTGCAGCTAAAGCCTCGTTCGCAACCGATGTGCAGTGAAAGAGGCCCTCCATCGAAGACTCTTCTCGTTTGGGTTATTCTTCTGATTGGAGGTTTCATGGATAGAGCGGATATCGTAGCTCACATCGACGCCGAGATCGTCAGGCTTAAGAAGGCCAGGGCCATTCTGGCCGGTGTTGCCAGTACAGAGAGATTAGCGGCAGCCGCCACGAATGCCCCGAAGCTAGCTAAGCGTGGGATGAGTGCCGCGAGTAGAGCCAAGATCGCCCAGGGTCAGAAGGAACGATGGGCGGAGATCAGGAAAACTAAGAAGGCTGCCTAGATTCATATGAGCAATAGAAGGCTAGGAGTACAACCCTAACGGCTCTTTGGCAATCGAACTTAAGAGCATAACCTCCACAAAGATCTATTGAGACAGCCTCGGGAAACCCCGAGGCTCTTTTTTCGTTCTAGTCTTCAGGATCTTCAGTGGATTCGGGGTTGCAACTGCATTCAGCCGGGGACAGTTGCGAATTGTCTATCGCCACAACGACGGTCACATTAGGATCGGCACTTTCCAAAATGTCCTTCACTTCGTCAGCTATCCGATTCATTCAGGAATGGATGCAATTGGACCCACCTACGTTGTGTCTCATCCCGCCGTCTCTGCTTATGTCTGTAGCCGCAGTGTCCAATTAATGGCCAAGGCACACAAAAAGGCCGTCCCGGAAAGACGGCCCGTCAATTAATTCATTCTGCGAGGTTCCCAATTACGGTAGGCGGGACTCACCGATTTCCCACATTTATGCTTCTTGTCTAACGCATCAAGCTCCGATTGCGTCTTGTTATATCCAACTATCGCTGAACATTTCAAACAGACAGAATCGAAGGAGCCGTCTTTATTGCGCCTGTGAGGGAAGAAAACCGGAAGTCCGATAAACATCTGGCACACACACTTTCCGGGGAGAATTTTAAAGATATCCCATGCCGATGGCAATTTCAATTCTTTAACTTCGCGTACTGCTCCGCATTGAGCTTCAGGAACACGAAACGTACCGTTCCCAAGCCTGCATCGGTACCTGCGAAGTGGACCGTGGATATGGTGGTATTCGCCAAGATTAGGAACGAATGTTCCAATGCGATATATTTGAGGGCCATTGAACGGCAGGACAAATCAGTGAGATTGCCTTCCGAAGCGTACAACGGCTTCATCCAAGATTTGAATTTGACGGATAGCAGCGTAATCCCTAAACGTAAAATCTTCGGTCATCGAGTCAATTGCCATTCTATTAATCCCTAGATCGATCATGGCAAATACCAAATCAGAGTAGTTCCGAAATATCTTCTTAGGCCTTAAACCGGTCAGAGGGTTGGCACGTAACAAATCTACGGTATATGTCTCCGGTCTTTTCATCCACACGATCACGTCATAAGTGCTCATGCCTACCAACTCTCTTAAGAGAATTCTCAACCTCACGTTACAGTTTGCGAGTAACCTTCCCGTCAATCATCGTTAGCTGATAGCGAGATAAAACGATCTCCTGGAGCCTTGGGCCGGGGAACATCGTTCCACTCAGAAATCTATCGACGAAATCACGGCTGAATCCTGTCCCATCAGATAGATCTTCGGATGTGTCTCCATCTGCTTCCATGGAAGAGAGGATGGCCTTCAGGTTTTCTTCGTTATAGTCTTTCCATTCCATGTCGGTCTCCTAGTTGAGTAGCGCAAAAAGTCTCATCATGCTTGCCTGCAATAGCAGGTAGCCCCATTCGACTGAGTGGCCCGATACTAGGTTGGATGCAAGATATGGCTTGGCCAGAGCGTTTCCTGCAAATTGCAGGATATGGCCAACTGACACAGAGTATCGCGCATCAATCAGGTGGATAGAAGAACGACGAATTCTCAAATCTACAGGGATGAACTGGAGTAAAGGTGCATAATCCTCCGACCGTCGTTCAAGACATTGCTAATTCTTTAGAGATTCTTACCAATCTCGTTTATTTGACGAAACTGGCTGCGGATGAGCCAGAAAAAGTCATCACCTACATGCTGGAGGCAGATAAGACAATACAGCGGTTTGCTCTTGCTCTCAAGGGTGGTCCCTTCACCTCGATATCAAATCGAGCGAATTAAACACGGCTCCGCATATATGACTTCCTCCTGTCGAGTTCATTTATCCATCCTTGCTCGGGTCCTGCTACGCGCTATGTGGTCGTCTACGCATACGTGTTTTTCCTCCGCTTTGACTAGCGCAGCTTCGGTTTTAGCCGAAGCGATAGTCCTAAAGCATAGTGGACAAATAGAGTCAAATGACCCGCCTGCGTTCATCCTGTGGGGGTAAATGCATAGAATTTTGTCAGTCATGGCACTCCCCTTTTTCTTGATTTCAAACCGTGCAGTAAAGCTCGATGGATTGCCTATTGGCTTCCTAATTGGGGCGGTCTTCCTTTTGCTCTACGAAATCCGCTGCCCTCAAAACTTCAACGTTCGTATCAGTCTGAAAGACAAGCATCGCGCCTGTGTTGTCGAAATCATTATCAAGAGCTTCCTCTGACTCAGACGGCGTAATCAGGTTCATACATCGCAGCTCTGTCATGCAGGATAGCTTTGATTCATAGATCTTCAGCCAGCTACGCACAGGAGGATCTGGGGCCAAGACCCGTACCCTGTAGCCCTCATCAGCCAGAACAATGAGCAAACGGACATCCATCGGGAAATTATAGCCAAATCCTCATCAGCCAGATTGACACTGGCGGAAGCGCTATCCCGCGAGCCACAAGCCGCGCTCGTGTCGCATCGTTGTCTGTGTACCGTTGTAAAGCAGTTTATATCTGCCCTCTGGCAACGATTTGGCAACGCTCTGAATGTCGAATTTGCAGAGAGCGGTCTGACCGGTTCCAACGTGCGTCACCTCTTCGGCAGAAATCGTACAAATTGATTCCAGTCCTTCACCGGTCAAAAGCCCATTTAGAGTAACCACTCTTCGTGTGGACGCCATGTTCTCGCATTCCTTCCTTGAATCCTAGTTTCTTTTGTCGGAATAATAGCATTTGGTCTTTTATTCGTTTTCTCTGTTTCCTATTAGTCCAGACAGAAACCTCCCTAACATCCAATTACGCTTTTTTCGCACTTGCATTTTGCCGCACCTCGGCAGCACCTGAAGACAAAGATCGACGAGCTTCACTTCTCGTCTCTTAGGCGCTTGACGGCTTCGACAGCTTGGTCATGGCTGTATTTCAATGAGCCAGATTTCAATATTTCTACGCGCCTATTAAATGCGCTGTCGGAGCCAGATCGAATCGCTGCATTTTCCTTCTGATCAGAGTGCCACGCAAACACGCAATAAACCAGGAAGATAATACCAGCCACCACTGCGAATGTTAGCGGCGCGTGTAACAGACGAGCACCCCATGAGAATCCGACCACCGTAAGTTCCAAGAGAAGCGGGAGAACGTTGTAAAGAACCAACCCGATGACGCCCAGCCAAACCACATTGCTGACCGCCTTACGACGTTGGCTTACAGGAACGCACAAGAGAACAACAATCACCAGCAGCAATACGATCACTACGCACATTGCCATATAAAGCCTCAGGTATGGTTCGTGCACAAGAATAACAAGAGACTTGTACGGTGTTAAATGTCATTAGCTTGCAACGCCATACAAAGAAAGCCCCTCTGCAATTCGCGTTGAGGCTTTCTTTTGGTCGATTTTGAGATATTTGTTCCCGGTTCCGAGTGTGGCCTAACTTTCGAGAGAACCAAGCAGCTTATTCAAACTGTCTCACCACGCGATGGACATGAATCGGTCGTACAAAGTCTGATATTCCCCGCCGTGCCTGCGTGCCAGCTCTTGCAGTGTGATAACGATTTGGTCCTCAAGCTGATCTTTGAATATTTCCTCAAACATGTTGACAGTCTGTTCGCCGCCCGCTTCGTTATAAATCTCAAGCATCTCGACCATACCCTTATTGACGCCTATTTCGCGCAGGACATCGAAAATGCAATCGGGGTTACGCCGACGAACTGCGTGAGTTTTGCGTGAGTGAGATTTCGGAAATTCGAGGGTGGTTGCGGCTTTCGTGGCTTGCGTCATGTTGTTGTCCTCGCGATTGAAATTAAGTACACGAGCGACCATATCAACCGCAACGCAGCTTGTCAACCCTTAAATTCCGTTTCTCAATTATGCGCCTTGATTGTTGTTGTGTCAATAATTATTTTGAATTAATTTTATTGCTGTCCATTTTCTGGACAGGTCCGACCCTGAAGCTAAGCATTATATTCCCACTGTCAAGCGTTGGGGCGGTAATCGCACAGTTTATTTTCGCTATTTAGAATCAGAGAGATAAAGGCGGTTCGCAGTGGAATTGACCCTTTTAAGACTGTTTTGAGCCTCTTAGATTTGAATCATTTGCCGGAAAAAACAGTAATTACATATGAGCGAGGAAATATGCCCCACTCTTCACCCGACCAACTTTTCGGTTACGGCGTATTCATTGGTATAAACCGCTTGCTCCTTTTCTCTACCTTTCACATTAAAGAGTTCATTTATGATTTCAGCAGCAAAAGAGCGGTTCTGGTTCTACGGTGATTCAGATATCCTGGCCGTCGTCAAAACCCTGGCACAACAGTCCGGCGCATCCCGCAGCGAGATTGTCCGCCGTCTCATCCGGCGCGGCCTCGATAAGCAAAGCTAGTATTAAAAGTCTTCGACTCTCGTAGTGAAGACCGCTTCACGCCTCAATGCCACAACCGAGACTCACCTTGTCCGCTCCTCGCAACTCACACTCCCTTCTAAAACTGATTGTCCATTTGGCGAACGCACGCCACCTCGAAGCCATCGAACTCGCTACCATCCTTGCCGATGCTGGCAACCCTGATAGGCGTCCACTTCTCCGCGCCAGCGAAAAGCCCGGTGGTGAAGTAAAGTTTGAGGTCCTCAAAGTCTCACTCTGAAATCATCCGCGTGACCGTCCAGCTCCGCGAATGAAGGTGGGTCGTTGTCTCCCTCCTGGCAGCGACCTGCCGCACACCCCCCCCACCTGAAAGAGTCCCTCATTGCCCCTAACAGCTTTGCAATCGCGTCTCCTCGCCCATTTGTCCGCCCATCCCGCCTCTGACCTGTATCGGTGGGCATGGTATCTGCGGCACTCACGAATCGAAACTATCGCAGAAGCCCTGCAGGAACACCCGGACGACTGCTGGTACGCTGTCAAAGATTTGCGGATGAAAGGCTATATCGACGGGAACGGCCAAGTCATCCATGACCCTAAACCGGTTGCGGGCGGTGTCTTCGACGTTCGCAACTTGCTGCGCGGGAATTTAAACCCGATAAATCTTGACGCAACAACTAAGTCTTGACACAACTGCAAATTAAATCTGTGAAATCTGCGATGCGTTTAACAAAAGCCGTTCGGATTACATCTAATAGGTTGTACGTCTGAATAACTAAAAGGAGTGTCATGAACACGAACGCACAGAAAGTCCAGATTGTCCGCATCAATCGCATCCTCGCCCCGAAGTATCAGAAGGTCATTACGTCGCGAGGATCACAAACTATCGCCGCACTCGGGACACACCATCTGATCGATAGTTATAGGAATGTGATTATCGACTCCCGCCTCGACTTAGATGATTTTGAAGCACAGATGCAGGACGAAGCGAAGATTATGGACATGGCGATAAGCCGATGAAGACAATCAAGCGAACATCCACAGACAATCTGCCGGTCATCGTTCCTATCATCCATGAACTCGGTTATGTCGCAGGCAACGTCAAAGTCATCAGCAACGAATTAGATGACCTGATGGAACACGGAACCGCCGAGCAATGGGCAGAGCAACGCGCGAACCTTCGCTCACTCTTCTACGAGCACGCAGAGGCATTGTCTTTCCTTCGCCGTATGCTGAAGACAGCTGACACACTGGCAGAGCGTCGTGAAATCGAGGAAGACAGGAAGGCGTCCTGTTTTGCGCTGGGGTTCGGACACGCGCTAAGCCTCAAGTTTGGCGAACCGTTTGATCATCCCTGCTATACGCAATCCGATATTGACTGGTTTCATTCCAAGGTCCGCGCAGATGTCCAGTTTGAGAAGCACCTGAAATCGATGCCTGCCGATGTAATTGCTTTGGCGAAGACGCAACCGTTGACCGATGTGATTCAATGAGCGCCTGCACGTTCTATGTCCCCGAAGATGCGTCCTTGCTAGATATCGCGCAGCGCCTTGTCAGAGAAGAGATTGACAACTTAGAACACAGCGCACCGCAATCAATCTTGAACCGTCTTAGCGCCATTGCCAGCGACTTTCAAAGCATCGAAGACATCCTGTAAACCACAATATTTAAAGATCAATCACATTCTGGCCGAGAGTGTGTTTTGAAGGCAGGATTCCGACTTCCAGCGGGTCCTGCCGCCCCTACCCACTGGAAGAAATTAAAACTGGAAGAGACAAATGAAGATCGATAAAGACGCTGTGCGTTTCACCGCTGGTATTGAAGCCTATCGAAAGAGGCTCCCAGACATATCGAAAGACGGCAAGAGATTTAAAGCCCGATGCCCGTTACATGCTGATTCCCATCCTTCCCTGTCCGTTGACTTGAAAGATGGTGTGTATCTCTGGCATTGTTTCCCCTGCAATGCGGGCGGCGACATATTCGCCCTCGTCCAGAAAATGGACAACTGTGATTTTGCTGATGCTGTGAAGGCTGTTGCTAATGATGCTGGCAAGCTCGACCCTGCTAAGCCGATCTCGCAGCACAAGCCAACACCTAAGCGCATATTCGACCGACGCAAAGCCGAACGAGACCTGAAGAAATACCAGACCGCATTGGCCGTCCAGATCGAGGCATGGAAAGCTGACCCGTTCATAGATGACCCCGATGTTCCCGCTGTTAGTTTCCTGCGTAAGCGTGGCGTGAGTTTTGAGGTTGCCAAAGATTTAGGCTTCGGTTATTCGCAGTGGAACAACGCGTTGGCAATGCCGAGCTACGGGCAGGATGTAAAGACTGGACTACGCGACGAACTCATCGGAATCAAATTCCGCTCCGTAGAAGATCATCCGAAATACAAGTGGACCTGCGTAGAGGCATCCGAGTCAGATATTTTGTACGGTGTTGGATTGCGGAGTATTACAGGGAATGGACCGATAGAACACCTTACAACCTGCTTTGCGTTTGAGAGTCAGTTGGACGTGGCGCTGGTTCGGTCACTTGGCTTCAATGCTGTCGCTTTGCACAATCGCATCGTGCCAGACCCTGATGAATCAAACCGATTTGAACTCGATTTATTTTCGCTGTCCCATAACTACATTCGCTGCATCTTAGTTGGCGATAACGATTCCGCTGGACGCGATGCAATGGCAGGTTTCGCCGAAGCTATTGGAGAGGGTAGGACACCTCGAACATACGGCAGACCGTTGCCCGAAGGATTCAAAGATATAGGCGATATGCACGCTGCGGATCCCGTCGACGCGATGCAATGGCTGAAGGACACGTTGCTCGAAGTAATTGAGGAATACCGTACCCCGCAGTTCAGGATTCCGCCTGTGGCTGAGACGGGAGCGGCCAATGTCTAGTCAGCCCGTAGTTCCTGATAGCAATGATGACTGGTGTAATGAAATTCACGATGAGGAGACTGCAGTAGACGAATCCGCACCTTGGCCAGATGAACCCCCTGAATCTCGGAGTCTGGTTAAAGACTTTTCTCAGACATCAGACAAGGCGAAAGAGTTTCTGATCGACGGCTTTCTGCCAACAGGAATAACTGTACTGGCTGCTTATTCCGGCGTTGGCAAGACCTGGACGGGAATAAGTTTGTCTAAGGCGTTGATTGCTGGTGAGTCTTGGTTTGGTCACAACATCCCTAGAAAGCGCAATGTCCTGTACCTAAACGCCGAAGTAGATGAAGCATCGTTTCGAAGCCGTATGGTTCGCTTCAACTGCAAAGACAAGCGATTCATGTTTCAGACGCTGACAGATAAGATTTTTAAACTCAACAGTCCGAACCTGTTGGAGTTGTGCCGAGTATACAAACCCGTTATCTTTCTGGACACCGTTCGGAGATTCATGGACGGGGATGAAAATGACGCAACCGCTGTAAACAAAGTGGCAAAACAGATGTTCTCTTTGATTACGGCTGGCGCTGCCGGTGTTGTAGCAGATCATCACGTCGGTAAACGAGCAACGGGCAGGGTTACGCTTGAAGACGTGCGAGGGTCCGGCGATTTTATTGCTATGTCCGATGCTGTCATAGGAATGAGCCGCAACAGCAGCGACCCTAAAATTCTTGAGTTGTACAACCTGAAGGGTAGAGACTTTGGAAGTGAATCGACCTTGCAACTGACCTGCAACTACGGAGTAGACGACGACTTCTATCAGGTGAACGAACCCGTAAAATCTGCGAACGCAGAAGAGAAGAAAGACAGCACGAAAGCCGAACAGGTTAAAGATGTGGGCGACTTCATCAGCCGGAACCTAAACGCGACGCGGGATATGATCGTGCATAAAACGGGGGTACACACCTCGAAAATACCCCTGTATGCCGAACTAGCAGGATGGCACAAACCGAAACAGCGCGGCACATGGCAGCGGATAGATGCTCCTCCAGAATCAGATGTTTTTGCTGGTATCAACCCGGATACCCTGAACTAGGCCTGTTTGAGTCCGATTGAGTTGTGCAACGAGTTGTGCAGGTGATTTCGGCGAGTTGTTCAGTTCAGAAATTTGAGTTGTGCAAACGATTTGAACGACTCGCGTAACCATATGATTATAATAGACTTCATCGGTTCACTTTGAGTTTTGAGTTGTTCAAACTCCGGTTTTGAGTTGTTCAGTTCACCCTCCCCCCCTATAGGGGGGAGTGACTGCACGACTGGCTGAACTGGAATCGAACCACAGAGCAAGACAGACGGGGTATTACGTGGCTTGCAACTTTTCCGGAAATTTCACCTTAAATCCATAAATTGGTTCTCGGGGCTGTCCAGATTTTTAAGCTCTGTCCGGAAATTTCTGAGGAGCGGCATAAGCCTAAAAGCTCCGCTGAATCGTTGACATTTTGATGGCGTATTGGCAGTTGTTTCTAGCCTTGAATGCCGATGCCTGGCAAGCCGTCCCACCATCGCTAGAAGCAAGGTAGGGTCAGAGTGCCAAGAATTCCAGCGACGGTGTGTAAAGCCTCTGGTAGCGAGTTTTAGGCATAGAAAACCCCGACCGAAGCCGGGGCAATTTCCAGAAAATGGACGGATCTCACGCGAATACTGCGTCTACCGCTTTAGCTTCACTGGCCAGCACTCGCATTACCTGCACGGCTGTCCATTGTTTCCCCCTTGCTGTACGGAACCCCCGCTCATTCAACTTTGCCGCGATGTCCCGGAGCGTAACAGCACCTTCTGAGCGTAGGGCATTGATCACAGGGGCGAGGCTAGATACCCGTTCTGCTGCCGCCCTGGACCGCTGCTGGTTGCTCTGCGATGTAATCTCCGCCCAACGGTCAGCAGAGACGCGACGACCGCCTAGAACCGTTCCACGCGCCCTGGCAGCCTTCAGAGCAGCCTTTGTGCGGTCACCTATGTCTTTGGCCTCTTTCTCGCCGATAACTGCCCGCATGTGCAGCATGAACGTGTCGTCATTAGGGGATTCGACAGCGATGAACTTGACACCCGACTCGATCAACCCCGATATGAAGTGGACGTTACGTGCGAGACGATCCAACTTGGCTATCAACAGAGTTGCGCCTGTCTTTCTGCACAGCGCCAATGCCTCGTTCAGCTTAGGACGATTCTCGCGCCTTTTGCCCGACTCGATCTCGATGAACTCTGCAACCATCTGCCAATCGCCCCCATTGAGATAGGTGCGAACCATCGCTTGCTGTGCTTCAAGTCCCAAACCGCTGTTGCCCTGCTTTTGGGTGGAGACTCTGAAGTAGCTGACATACTTTCCGGTTGCCATTGTTCTCTCCTGTTACAAACGTCAACGTCCGTTGAGCAAATGTAACAAACTCTCGTTTAGATCGCAACTATTTTCTGAACAAACACAATAAACACTTTAGAGTCAGCATTTTGTTCGTTTTCCGGACACCAAGTTTGCCCTCTCGCCGCAAGCGTTAGGGTTCAAAGGCCGCATACAGGGTGATCCCCAGTTCGGCATCTGGCAGTCAGACCGCCATTGCAATCCGTTGTAGAGTCTGCTCAACCGTCGCAAGCGGATGTGTCTACAGCTGCTCAGAAGCCCTCGCAAGCGGACGAGCAAGCCGCGAACCAGCGGTCAGTTAACAGGATGGTTCATGCGAAACCTGCAAACGAATGGAGAAGGGTGGGACGGGGCAAAACGTCTCGCCTAATCCGTTGTAAGTGCAACATTCTATTGCCCCCTGCCGACGCCATCAAAACAAGGGTGTTCGTTGGATCGGGGGTTTTCAACTGAGTCTTTGCCTGCTTGGTTGGCTGCCTTAGTTATATAAGGCCATAAGAATCAATAGCTTAGGATGCTTTTTGGAAATGGATCGAGGTGCCGGGGGGACCAACCCCCGACTGGTTGCGGTGCGAGCGTAAACGTGCCAAGCGATGTCTAACCCCTTTTCCAAAACCAATCACCCCCACCCCCGGCCCTCCCTAAACCGAGATAGTCGAAACCCCACCCGTTTGAGAGAAAAATATATTTCCAAAACGGGTACAAACCCGTCCATTTTCCGGACAAAAACCTCCTCGAAATCTCCTTGACATGAACAATAACCCGGAAACTCTATATCGCCGTCTGGTCGTAAATAAAAAGGCTCCTCAACATTCGCGAATCTCTGCGCTTCGGTTTCTTCGGAATCCTTCATTCGCCCTGTTGCGCAAGTTGGCGAGCGACCCCGCGACGCCTGGAAGATTAGCAGCCGAATGCGCCGACAGGTTCGCTAGGAAAGCCGCTTTAAAACAAATCGCCCGAAACGGAGATTCAGATGCAAACCAGCCTAAGCCCCGAACAGATTTCACGCGCCCTAAGAATGCAACCCCCGACCCCGACCAAAACTCAGACGGCGACTTTTCAGTACTCGGCTGACCTCGATGAGTTACTCGAAGCCAAGGACTTCCGAAGGCTTGCCTCGGAACTTGAAGACGCGGGACAGTTGCCCTCATACGTCCGTCATCTCCGTTCCGCTTTGCGCCTGGTAATTCGCGATAGCCCCTACGACGAAGACATTCCACTTCTCAAAGGGGTCGCACTTTATACGCGTTCGTCCACCCTGCGACAGCAGGCATTACACAGTTTGCAATTGTTTTTAGTCGACTGCTCTGGAGACCGAGACGCTGCTCTGAAAGCCGATATACAAAAACTTCTACAGAAACTTGAAAAGGAACGCGATGAACCCAGAATCTGAAACACTCTCAACACCCGCCCTCGATGACGGTGCGCGATGGAAGCTTTGCAATTTCCGTCCACGCAGACCAGTGACCCCAAGCAACGATCCCCGCCTCGATGCATTCTTGTCCGGTGCGGTTGACTTCACCAAGCCCGACTTTGCCGAGTCAGAAACCGAGAACGGCTCCTGATGGTAAGCCAACCGCACCGCGCTCCGTATCAGATGATTCGCCGGAGTGACGGCTCATTTGAAGCCATCTGTTGTCACTTCGGGGGAGTCAGCCGCGCATTTGGCGACTCTGAGAGGGAAGTGATCCGCCGCATTCAGAGCTATGAAGCCCTGAACCGCAACAACCAACAACGATAACGAACAAGGAGAAATATTATGTCGACAGAAACTAGCAACCAAGCCCATTGGTTATCCGGCGAACTCATGGATATGACCAGTCTTCCCGAAGCTCAGCAAAAGCTAGCTGGCAACTACAAAGCGCCAAAAACAGATACAGAGCGATGGTCAGACGGCTGGGGTCCGGTCGATGATCCCCTGAAAGGCAAACGACAAGCGGACATTGACATCGATCCGAGTATTTATGAAGAGCTTGCCCGCCGCGATCCAGCATTCAAGCGCCAATGGGACGACCAAAAGATAGAGAAGATCACCCTAGAATTTTCCGAGAAAAACCCCGGATACCTTCCCACAGAAAAGAACTACGAACGCATCGTCCGGTTTATAAGGAAAAACCAACTCCAAGATCCGGGCATTCCGTTGGACGACATCATGACGGCGGCCTATGAGAAAGGCTTCTGGACTGTTTCCAATCTGACGGATGTATTCAAAACTTTGATGCGTCAGGGAGTGATGGATGTTCGAGAAGGTCGATCTAAACCGCTTTCCAAAGAAGAGGCGCTTGCGGTGACTGCGGATGTCCGGGCTGGGGATCTCATGGCCGCGATGGAAAACTATCTTCTTTACAGCTACAACGGCAACCTCCCACGCGGGTACGCCTCTGTCCGCGCATTCACCGCATCCCACCCTGATCTGGTGGCGAATGCTACTTGGTTCATCTGGACGACATTCCATGCAGGGGAATTTTCTGTTGAAGAAATTACTGAGTTTAAGAAGCACATGCGCAACGTTCCGCTGCCAACCTTCCAGACGTTGGAGCAAGCCTTCCCGAAGTTTCAGGCTAACCGCGCATCGGTTGCATCGGAGCGTCCCGCAGAACCGGAACCTGCCCCGATTGACCCGAACAAACTAAGCGCTGAAGAACTCGACCAAGCCATCGCCGACGCACGCAAAAATTATCGACAAAGTTCTTGACGCAACAGCAAATAAATTACGCCGTGGTATTAAAAATGGCTTTGGCAGGAATCTAATAGTATGAACGCTTCTATACATAATGACTACGATAAAGACAAAACTGCTCTCCTATGAACGTGCGCTAAAGGCCAAGGAACTTGCAACAATCCTAAATTTGGACGTGATGACCGTTTATTTACACACTCGAAACCGAACCCTGCCTTGTTTTCGCATCGGAACCTCTGTACGGTACGACCCCTCTGTTATCTGTGAGTGGTATGACCGTCAGCAGATTAGTTAGCTGAAAGTCGCGTCGACCTTTGCCCTAACAGAATCATGTCTAGCGGCCTTCAGGTATCGGGTTGTACTGGCAAGGTCTCTGTGTCCCGCCCATTTCTGCAAAGTGGATAGGTCTACGCCGTTCTGCAAATGCATGGTGCAGAAGGTAGCGCGGAACTTGTGGAGGAACCAATCCGCAGGATCCATACCTGCCCTTTTAGCTACACGCTTGCACACATCCAGACAATCAAATTTACGTTTGCCGGATTCCGTAGAGAACACCAACGCACGAGGCGATACCTTTGCTGACTTGGCCGCTGTCAATGCCTCGATGAGCTTTGTAGGCACAGGAACTTCCCGTTCTCGGTAGGCTTTAGGCGACCATGAGTACTCCGCGTTCCATTTCATGCTGACAGTATTATGCTGAAGATTAATCTGGCTCCATGTGCAATGCATGACCTCTTGCTCTCGAAAGCCAGACATAAGAAAGAACTGGAAGAGTAGCAACTCGGCTGAATCACAAGCCTTAAAGAACCTGTCCAAGTCTTCCTTCTCGTAGATCTCTACGTCCTGTTCGACAAATACGGGCGCATCACCCTTCCTGGCGAGGCCTGTAATCTTCTGTGCCTTTAGGAATACAAGCAAGGTTGTCCATTTGTTCGCCACGCTACGAGGCGATTGTGATTTCTGGTCGCGAAGGAAGGCCGAATACTTCAGAAGGTCTAACCGTTCGATCTCCTCAAGGTAGGTCTTATTGCAGGACTCTTGGAAGTAGGCCAACGCCACAGAGTATGCCTGATGCGTCTTCTTCTTCTTACCCATCGCGACTTCATCCAAGTAGTCGGACATAGCGGTATCTATTCGGCGGCGCTTGTCTAGGTCAGCTTGTGGAACGATAAGGACGCCGTGTCCAGCCGCTGCGATCTCAGATGACTTACGGAGTTTGGCAGCCAGCGCAAAGGCCGCGTCTGTGCCTACACTTTTCCGCCGCCGTACTCCTTGTTCTGTCCAGTCAAGGTAATAGCGGCCCGAAGGATGCTTCTCTGGCTTGCCCTCGATCAGTACATAGTCTGGCTTCACCCGCCCATTGGAAGTCATCACCACAGGCGCAAAGATGTGCTTGCCGTCGATACGGATGCGTTTGGTCAGGTTCATGCATACATCCTACCGTATACATTCCCCGTATCACTACTTGTAAGTGATTGATTCTTTAGTTGCTGGCGGAGAGTGGGGGATTCGAACCCCCGATAGAGCTTTTGACCCTATAACGGTTTAGCAAACCGCCGCCTTCAGCCACTCGGCCAACTCTCCGGCTCTTTTGTTGCGATTGCGCTTCGGCTTTGGTGATTATAACGTGCCCACGGGAAATCCGGCCCTGGCATCAGGTAGATTTGTTGTGGGAGATTCACAGGACAAAAGATGCGGGTGGCAAGACGCGGAGGCACGTCGGGAAAGATGCGGCTGCTGCCGCTGATCGCCGCTACCTACTTTATGGTCTCGGGCGGGCCCTACGGCCTTGAAGACATCATTGGGATGGCCGGGTATGGGCGGGCGCTCCTTCTTCTGCTGCTGATACCAGTATTCTGGAGCCTACCGACCGGCCTGATGGTCGGGGAGCTAGCCGCCGCCATGCCGGAGGAGGGCGGCTTCTACCAGTGGGTGCGGCGCGCGATGGGGCCGTTCTGGGGATTTCAGGAGGCGTGGCTCAGCCTGGCGGCGAGCGTCTTCGATATGGCCATCTATCCGACGACCTTTGTGCTGTATCTGTCGCATGTAGCGCCCGCATTGACGGCAGGATATGGCGGTCTGATGTTGAAACTGGGGATCGTGGGCATCTCCGCAGTATGGAACTTGCGCGGGGCGGTGGCGGTCGGTCGAGGCTCGGAGCGGATGATGGCGATCTCGCTCTCTCCCTTTGTGGTGCTGATCGGCCTGGCTGTGTGGCATGGGCTGCGTCATGGCGCTGCGTTTGCATCTGGTGGAGCGCCCTTAAGAATGGACCTGGACGGGGCGATGCTGGTGGCGTTATGGAACTACATGGGCTGGGATAATGCCTCGACCATTGCGCAGGAGGTCGACCATCCGCAGAAAACATACCCGCGGGCAATCCTGACCTCGGCTGTCGTCGTGACATGCGTCTACACGCTTCCTCTGCTGGCCGTGTGGATGGTAGGGATTCCGGCGGAGCGGTTTTCGACCGGGGCCTGGGTAGACGCGGCAATGTTGCTGGGCGGTCCGGCGCTGGCGGTGGCCGTAGTGCTGGCGGGATCGCTCGACGGTCTGGGAACGTTTAGCGCGCTGACGCTGTCGCTGACACGCCTTCCCTATGCGATGGCGGAGGATGGCCTGTTGCCGCAAGTGCTCACAAAACGCTGGTCGAACGGGGTTCCGTGGGTCAGCGTGCTGGCGTGTAGCGCGGGGTGGGCGTTGGCGCTCGGATTTACCTTCGAGCGACTGATCTCGATCGACCTAGTGCTGTACGGTGGCGCGTTGATGCTGGAGTTTATCGCGCTAGTTGTGCTCCGCGTGAAGGAACCCGGCCTGAAGCGGCCCTTCCGCATCCCCGGCGGGACAGGCAGTGTCGTGGCCATGGGGCTTGGCCCCGCATTGCTGATTGGATTCGCTCTGTGGGCGGCCCATAGCGAACGGGTAGCGGGCTTGCCGGCCCTGGGCTTTGCGGCGATTGTGGCGGCCGTGGGTCCGATTGCGTATGCGATTGCGCGGCGAACTAAAACAGGACCCGCATGACAAAGGCCGCATGCTCTGCGGCCCTTTGTCATGGTTTGAAGCGCTGATTACTTTTGGAGAGCTGCCTTGACCTCGCCCTTCGCAGTCGATTTCGCTTTGTTGTCAATGAAGGACTGTTGGGCTTCCAACACCTTGTCCCGAGCGAAGGAGGCATCGCGCCATCCCTTCACTTCAACGCGCTTGCCTTCGAGATCCTTGTAGATGGCAAAGAAGTGGGTGATCTCCTTGAGCATGTGGGGATAGATCTCTGAATAGTTCCAGACATCCTGGTAGCGGGGATTATTCTTGCCGACGCAAAGCACCTTCTCATCCGGCACTCCCTGGTCGAGCATCTCCAGCAGGCCGATGGGACGGACTTCCTGGAGACAGCCGGGAAAGCTCGGCGTATCTACCAGAACAAGGACATCGAGTGGATCATTGTCGGCTGCGAGCGTGCTGGGGATGAACCCGTAATCGCCGGGATAGTGCACGGGCGAGTAAAGATTGCGGTCGAGTTTGAAGACGTGGAGCTTCTTGTCGTACTCGTATTTGCTGATGCCTTCGGAGGGGATTTCGATAACCGCGTTGATCACCTCGGGGGCTTTGTCTCCAACGGGTAGTTCAAGATAGTTCGGCATAAATTCTGGCATCTCTTCTCGTGGACGGAATTTTTGTGGCTTGTCGCTTTGATGCGGCAGGCGGCCGGGATAAATTGCAGGCGCTCATGCTCTTCGGTTATGGATGAAAGCCGCGCCATGTCTATAATCAAGCAAGATGAAGGCTCATGTCTATGTCACGCTGAAACGAACGGTGCTGGATGCCCAGGGGCAGACAGTCGCGGATGCATTGCGGCGGATGGAATATCGCGGCGTTGCGGATGTGCGGCAGGGAAAGTATTTCCTGCTGACCCTGGAAGATGGAATCGAACAGAATGCAGCCCAGGCCGAGGTCGAACGGATTGCTCGGGAAGTGCTGACGAATCCGGTAATCGAAGAGTTTACGTTCCGTCTGGAGCCTTGAACAGGCCTATCCGGCCCTTTTTCCATCAAAGCTTCGAGCGCGGGTGGAAAGCTGTATCCGGCTGGTGCTAGGCTCGAAAGGGTAGCAAGGGAGAACCCTTTGAGCGACGTTTCCATAGAATCTCCGACGGCCTTCGGGACCGCGGGAGCCGTGCAGGCTGGAAGCCGGTTTGTGCGGGCATGTCTGCGCCTTCCCGTCGATCGGACACCGGTCTGGTTTCTGCGTCAGGCCGGACGCTATATGCCCGAATACATGGCCGTACGAAAGCACCATTCGCTGCTGGAGATCTGCCGGACGCCCGAGATTGCAGCCGAGGTGACGATCACCGCCGCTGAACGGCTGGGCGTCGACGCCGCCATCATCTTTGCCGATCTTCTGCTGCCATTTACGCCCATGGGGCTGGACTTTGAATTTCTTGCCGGCGAAGGCCCGGTGGTGCATGTGCCCGTCCGCACAGCCGACCAGGTGCGAGCACTGCGGACCGACCGCATCGATGAGCTTGGCTATGTATCGCGGGCAATTGAAAAGGTCGCCGCGCACTTCTCCGGGCCGCGAGAAGACGGCGACGAGCTTGGCATCATCGGATTCTGTGGCGCTCCCTTTACTCTGGCCAGCTACATGATCGAGGGAGGATCGTCGCGGACCTACGTCGAGACGAAAAAGCTAATGTATGGTGACGGCGTTGCGTGGCCGATGCTGATGGAAAAGCTGGTGACAGTGCTTGCCGGTTTCGCGCAGCAGCAGGTAAACGCCGGAGCCGACGTCATTCAGATCTTCGATAGCTGGGCCGGCGCATTGAGCGTGAGCGATTATCGGCAGTACTGTCTGTCAGCCACGACCGAGCTGGTCCAGCGAGTGCGTGCCATGGGTGTGCCGGTCATTTATTTCGGCGTTGACACCGCTTCCCTGCTGCCGGCCATGAGCGAGACCGGAGCCGACGTGATCGGACTCGATTGGCGCGTTCCGCTTGACGCTGGATGGAAGTCTGTCGGTACGGGATGCGCGGTGCAGGGTAATCTCGATCCCATCACCTTGTTCGCTCCCGAGCAGGTACTCAAGGCGCGTGTCGAGGAGGTGCTGGCGGCAGCGGCAGGGCGTCCCGGGCATATCTTTAATCTTGGACACGGCATTGTGCCCGGCACCCCGGTCGAAAACGTAATTCAGATCGTCCAGTGGATCAAGGAGTACAACACACCATGAGCGGACAGACAGGACAAAGCGCGGTTCTGTTGCTGGCCCATGGAACCCCCGATGTACTCGGAGAGATGGCCGAGTATCTGGACAAGGTGACAGGCGGACGGACGATTCCGGAGTCGGTCGTGAAGGAGTTGCAGCACCGCTATGCGCAGATCGGGCTGGGAGACACTCCGGGAGCAGAGCCACCGCCGCTAACCAGGTGGACCCTGATTCAGGCAAACCTGTTGGAGCGCGCGCTCGATCGCGCGGGCGACTCCAACGCCAGGGTCTACGCCGGGATGCGGAACTGGCACCCATATATTGCAGATACGATCGCGCAGATGCGACTTGATGGCGTAACGCACATCAAGGTCATTTGCTTAGCTCCGCAGAACTCGCGGACGAGCGTTGGACTGTATCGCAAGGCAGTGCTGGCCGCCGCCGATGGTCTGGAGGTCGATTTTGTCACCGACTGGGCGGAGCATCCGCTGCTGGCGCAGGCCTTCGCACAACGGCTGTGGCCGGTGTGGGCGCTGGCATGTGCACAGTCCGGGCGGCGAGTGCCGGTGTTGTTCACGGCGCACAGCGTTCCCTGCCGGACAATTATGACGAGCCAAGGGGCTGCGACTGCCGAGACCTCTCCCGACCCTTATGCCGTCGAAGCCAAGCGCACAGCAACTCTGGTTGCCCGGCGCATGGCCCCGGTCGGCTTCGGCGACAAGGATTGGTACTTCGCTTTCCAGAGTCAGGGGATCAGCGGCGGCCCCTGGATTGGGCCCACAGTGGAAGACACGCTAAAGGCGATCAGAGCGGAAGGCCACGTCGGCGTTGTGATGCAGCCGGTCGGATTTCTCTGTGACCACGTCGAAATCCTGTACGACATCGATATTGCCTTCGCGGAAAAGGCCCGTGAGCTTGGACTTGAATTGTGGCGCGCGCAGAGTCTGAACGACTCCGACCTGCTGATCAGCGCACTGGCGGAGGTAGCCTCAGGCCAATATCAGGCCGAGGTGGAGGAAGCAGCGGTCCTGGCGCAGGTTTAAGTTGAGGCGAGGGGAGCCCATGCGGAGGCTCCGGCCTCCGCATCGTTATCTGGAGAGTGGATGAAGCGGATTGCAATCGTTGGCGGCGGCATCGCGGGATTGGCGGCAGCCTATGAGTTGGCTCAGAAGGATGCCCCTGCGGTAGAGGTCGCGCTCTTTGAGGCCTCGCCGCGCCTTGGAGGCATTGTCGAGACGGTGCGCGAAGGCGGCTTCGTCATCGAATGCGGTCCCGACGCCTGGGTAACGGAAAAACCCTGGGCGCGTGAACTTGCCGAAGAGCTTGGTCTGAGCAGCGAGATGATGCCCTCGAATGACGATGCGCGGAAGACCTACGTCCTGATGGACGGACGATTGCAGGCGATGCCCGACGGCATGCGCATGATGGTGCCTGCGGATCTCGACGCTCTGGATCGGTCGGAGTTGTTTAGCGCGGAGGCGAAGTACGCTTACCACGATGAAGTGAATCGCGCTGAGGAGCTTAAGGCAGACGCGCCCAAATACGATGAAAGCGTTGCCTCTTTTGTTCAACGGCATTTCGGCGATGAGGTGTTGGAGAAGATTGGCGCTCCACTGCTGCGCGGCGTCTTTGGCGGAGAGGTGACGGAGTTGAGCGTACGCGCCGTGATGGCTCCGTTTGTCGCGATGGAGCGCGAGCATGGCAGCCTGATCATCGCCATGCAGGCTCGCGCCGCTGCAAAGAAAGACAAAGACGCTGCGATCTTTACCACGCTGCGAAGCGGCCTCGAGACATTGGTCGACAACATCGTCGCCGCTATCCCTGCAGACTGGATTCGTCTCAGCACAGCCGTGCATTCGCTCTCACGCAGTGATCAAGGATGGACGCTGAAGACCTCAAAGAGTGAGGAGAGCGTTGATGCGGTCATGGTGGCTGCGCCTGTAGATACAGCGCGGGAGTTACTGCAGCCCATCGATGCCCGGGCCGCGGAACTCATGACGATGGATTCGAGTTCAGCAGTGGTAGTGGCATTTGGATTTACCGATGCCGCAAAGTTTATTGTCCCCCCGGGCTTCGGCTTTCTTGTGCCGGAAGGCTCAGGGAGCCTATTGTTGGCGTGCACATTCGTGGACCAGAAATTCGCCGGCCGCGTGCCGCAGAATGGCCGGTTGGTGCGCGCTTTCTTTGGCGGAGCGGCGGCCGAACGACTGATGAAGTGCGGAAACGATGAGACTGCTTCCGTCGCACGGCTTGAACTTGCACGTTTGCTCGGGCCGCTGCCGGAACCGCAAGTAACTATGGTGCGTCGCTGGCCCAGCAGCCTTCCGCAATATGGGGTCGGCCATCTGGAACGGATGGTCGAACTGGACGAGCGGGTTCGACGACTCGATGGGCTGTCGCTGTTGGGCAATGGATATCGCGGCGTTGGACTGCCCGACTTGATCCGCAATGCGCGTGCCGCCGCGCGGCAGATCGTAGAAGAAATGAAAGCACCAGGAGGAGAGAAAGAATGAGCACGAGCATCGCAACCACTCATGGAGACAGCGGGCAGACCGGACTCGCGGGTGGAGTACGCGTCTCGAAAGCCGACCTGCGCGTCGAGGCCTACGGCTCCGTCGATGAGTTGAATACTGTGCTGGGCTTTGCCCGCAGCATCTGCAACAACAAGGATATTTGCGGCTGGACCGAGGAGATTCAGCGGACGCTCTTTCGTGTAGGCGGCGCGCTGGCCACTCCGCCGGAGAATCAGACGAACGCTCCTGTCATTTCGGTCGACGACGTGGAAGCTCTTACCCGTCTTGTCCATCAGATTGAAGCAACGGAAGGCATTCTCTCCGACTGGTCGCTCCCCGGAGCGCATACCGAATCGGCAGCATACGAGATGGCCCGCACCGTGTGCCGCCGAGCAGAGCGCAGCGCCGTCCGCCTGGCGGAGAGCGGCGTCGAGGTAAAGCCCGAGATTATCGCCTATCTCAATCGGCTCTCCGACCTCGTTTGGCTCTTCGGCAGATTGATTGAATTAAATGCAGGAATCGACGCTCGTCTGCGCACCGGCACGACGGCGGGCCCCGAGTGGTCCCGGGCGTGGAAATAGCCGCTCGGCTCAAAGCTTGTTTCCACACGGCTTCATTATTTTCAATTTGGCAACCGCTGTGCCTGACATAATAGTTGCCATGAGATTATTTCCCGTTGCGGCTGCGCGTATTGCAGCTGTCGCTATCGCTGCCGCTTACACACTTGCATCCGGTTCTACTATCTGCCACGCTCAAAAATCCAACTCCGATCTGGATCTCCGCGGAACCGTGACTTATGCGAACTATCAGACTTATGTGGAGGTTCCCTTTGTCGTGCCCAGTGGAGTTACTCGCCTGACGGTAGATTTCTCCTATACCGAACGTGACAAACGTACAACCATCGACTTAGGCATCTTCGATAGCGAACGCTTTCGCGGCTGGAGTGGTGGCAATAAGTCCTCCTTCACCATTTCAGAGACGGACGCGACCCCATCCTATCTTCCGGGCCCGGTCCGTCCTGGAACATGGAAGCTGATACTGGGAGTTCCAAACATCCGGAAAGGCGTTCGCGCCGAGTACGAGGCCAAAATTCATTTCTCACACGCTGGCGACAGGCCTTTAGTCTCTACCTTCAGCCAGTCACCGTTGCGTAACGGCCCTGCATGGTACCGCGGGGACCTGCACATGCACGACGCGCACAGCGATGGATCCTGCCTCAGCCAATCGGGAAAGAAAGTTCCTTGCCCTCTCTATAAGACAGTAGAGACGGCAGCAGCAAGAGGGTTGGATTTTATCGCGATCAGCGACCATAACACGACTTCGCACTATAACGATATGCGCGAGCTACAGCCCTATTTCGATCATCTGCTCTTGATACCGGCTCGTGAGATTACTACCTTTCAAGGTCATGCCAATGTCTATGGACCGACGGATTTCATCGATTTCCGACTTACAAGCCCGCATGTTCCCAACTTCAATAAGTTACTCGATGAGGTCGAAGCAGAACACGGAATTTTATCCATCAATCATCCGGGAATTCCCTCGGGGGAGTCCTGCATGGGATGCGGTTGGACAGTCCCTAACACCGACTTCAGTCGAGTCACTGCCATTGAAGTCATCAATGGAGGAACCGCCGATGGACCGCACTCCGGCATCCCTCTCTGGCAGGAAGAACTCAACAAAGGATTGCGAATTACAGCGTTGGGCGGCAGCGACAATCACGATGCCGATCTAAAAGCCGGTACTAACTCTGCAATAGGTCATCCTACAACCGTCATCCATGCGGCAAACTTATCCGAGAGCGCCATTCTGGATGCGATTCGCGCAGGACACGTCTTTGTCGACGCCGAAGGTTCAAGAGACCGCGCCATCGAATTCACAGCGAACGCTGCAACCGGCGCTGCATCCATGGGAGACAACTTACGCGTCCCAGCCGGTCAGAAGATTCACTTCACTCTTAAGATGACTGCATTGGTAGGTGACCATGCAGAGATTATTCTCGATGGCCAGCCAACTACGCTATTAAGTGCATCTCCGGCAGGGCAGAACGAGGAGACAAGAAGTTTCGATTATCAGAGCGACGGGAAGAGACATTGGCTGCGTGTCAATGTCCGCTCCGAGGCCGGTGCCATGTTGATCGTTGGGAATCCCATCTATCTGAATTTCGAGAAGTAACCGAAGACCATCAGCGAGCGGCGAGCGGAGGCTCGAGAAGGCTATCGACACACCCAGACGGCTTGATCACCGGATTGCACCGGGCGACCAGGCCGTCAGGAAATGACACAACATACCTGGCCCAGCGCGAAGGCTCAGAAGGCGGGTAGTCGGTGCTAAGCATCTGCGCGCCGGTCGAGAGCGCAAGGTCACGGCGGGTTGTGTCGTTTGTGCGTGCCTGCTCAGTGCCTTCATCGGTTCGCGTCCGCACAAGATAGCCCTGCTTTACCAACGCATCGATCTCTTCGCGCGATCCATTGTTCTGTTCCGTGAAGGCCGCATCGGGAGCACCCGGAACAGCATTGGTAAAGAGCACGCGGCCGCGCAGGGAAGGATGCCCTTCCGTATACACAGATTCGACATGTCTTTGATCCAGCAGAAAGATAACCTTGCCGCGCGCCTCTGCAAGGACTGGCCACTTGCCCGCGTGCACTGCTTCTACCAGAGTTGCCGCATTGCCGCGAACATCATCTGGAGTAATCATCTCGTCCGGCTTGAAGACGGATCGGATCTCTTTATCCAGCGCATCGAATACCGTCGGAGTAAAAGGTTCCGGGACCACAGCATTTGGAAGTTCTCGCGGCTTTCCCTCTTTCGTCTCTACCAGAATGAAGATCGGCAGATGTTGAGGGTGCTGTTTTGACCAGGAGCGAACATCAGTGAGGCAAGCCATAAGAGTCATGCAGGTGCTACGCACGTCCACATCCTGCATGTGAAACACCTTGAATCCCGGCTTGTCCATCTCGTGATGAGGATCGTACTCCGCATCCGCAGGAAGGCCTGCCTTCGCAATCCTATCCAGAATGGCAGGATGCGAATACAGTCCGCCCTTAGCATCCGCATAAACATCGATCTCTATCTGCCGCACGCCCGCCGAGAGCTGATCTTGAAGCGGAGGGTGAGAATAGTCGAGGCTATGCAGCGCCTCGGGATAGTTAATCTCCATATACTTCCGCGCGCTCGGCGGAAACCCCGAATGATAGCTATTGTGCGAACCAATGACCTGAATCTGATTCACATGCACCCGCTGGTCCTGCTCGGCGGCGGTTGTCTGCTGAGAAACTGCGAATCCTCCTGCAGCAAAAAGCGCGATTGCCGCAGAAATCTGAACTGCTCTATTAATAGACATACCTCTCCCCGGTTGAATGTGAATTCGCGGCCAGGCTACTTTCTTAACCTGTATAGGGTTTGCTGTAGTGGGTCGACCACTCCACCAGATCTGCATTCATCCATTTGATCTTCTGGCTCCGGCTGTCCGCCTCGAACAGCATGTAAGCATTGGAATCATAGCGAGTCGCTGCAGAGACATAGTGCTGCGGTCCAAAAGTATGCGCAAAGTCTACCCACTTATGCCAGTGTCCCGCGATCACCAACTGGATAGTCTCGCGATGTTTTCTAAGAAGAGGATGCAAACCATAGTCGCGGAACTCCGTAGCATTGACCAGCCACAGCGGATAGTGAATAAAGGCGACCGTCGGCTTGTTGTCGCGCAAGAGCCCTTCAAACCACTGGAGTTGCTCTTCGCCAAGCGACCCTCGCCCCTTGCTGAACTGGCTGGAGCCCTGGTCCCATGTCGCGCCCAGAAAATTGTTCAGATGCACAAAC
Source organism: Acidobacteriales bacterium 59-55 (assembly GCA_001897435.1). GTDB lineage: Bacteria > Acidobacteriota > Terriglobia > Terriglobales > Acidobacteriaceae > Edaphobacter. The sequence goes on from MKSV01000006.1 coordinate 215,889, forward strand.
CGGAAGCCCTTGTAGTCGACCGACGAGTAGGGCTTTGCCTTGAGCTTGGCGGCAAATAAGCGGTGCGACATCTCGCGCGATACTTTGGGGACGTCATAGTCGTGATTGCCAAATCCAAGATGCACCGGCATCTCAAAGCCGTCGAAGAGTTCTTTGGCATTGTCGATACGAGTCTTGTGCTTGAAATAGAAATCGTAGTCTGTCGAAGGATAGTTATGAAAGCAGTCACCTGCCACAAAGACCTGTTCTATCTTCGGCCGGAGCGAGTTGATAAGAGATCGCGCTGAAATAAGTCGTTCCGTTGTATGCAGGATGCTCTCGTTGTCTTCGGCCCCATTCTCACTTCCCTTCACATAGAACTCATCGATGATGTGCGGATCGGCGACGACCGCGAAATGAAACCGCGTGGGCGACGTTGCTTGCGCCACCTCGCTCCATCCTCGCTGCGTCGAGAGAGCTCCCAGAGCTGCCGCTCCCATCATGCCAAACCTGCGACGATCGATCTTCAAGACAAGCCCTCCTGCCGTCACCTTATTCTCTTACGAAGAAGACGGCGCCGATCGAATTTCATCGGCGCCGTCTGGGTATTACAGCTCCCTCAATGCGAAGCCGTTAGAAGATGATCTTCGCAGCAAGTTGCAATTGCCTTGCCGGAGAAGCACTCGTAATCTGTCCGAAGCTCGAGCCTCCAAATGAGCTGTTAGGAGAACCGTAGTTGACCTTATTCAGCACGTTGAATGCCTCTGCGCGGAAGTCCAGATTCGAACTATCATTCCATAGCGGAAATGCTTTGTGCAGCCCGAGATCGGCCTGGTAAAACGCGTCTGACCTCTCCGAGTTACGCGTTACGTTGCCCCATGGATACGTCGTGGGAGTTGTTAGATTTGCTGGCGTAAAGTACCCTTTCAGCGCAGTAGCCGTCTTCTCGTGCGCCGAAGATGGAGCTTTGATCGGGCCATTATTCAAGCGTTGTGGGCGATATGTTACCAGGTTGGAGACATAAAGCGGGTTCGATGAAGACAGTCCGTAAGTAATATTTACTGGCAGGCCGCTTGTCATGGTGTTGATGAGCGTCAGTTGCCAGCCGCCAAGAACAGTATTTACCAACCGACCCGTATCGCCGCCCCACTTACGTCCATGACCGTAGGGCAGGTCGTACACGACTGAAAGCGTGTCGGCCAGCGGCTGATCGTAACCGCCCGGGCCGTAGTCAGCGCTCGGATTGGCATAGTTCACTCGTGAGTTATCCCCATTTTGAGTCTCGAGATGACCGGAAGAGAGATCGAAGATACGGCCATAGGTGAACGAATTCAACAGGTAAAGTCCCTTCGTCGCCCGCTTCTCCAACTTGAACTGAAGTGAGTTGTAGTTCGCCGAACCTATACCATAGGCAATCTCGATAGCTCCAAAGTTCGATATCGGCCGACGCGACTGCAAATTACCGCATGTGACTCCTGGTCCGGCAATGCAGGGGGTAGCCTGGTTATAATCTGCCAGCGTCTGCAGATGCGTAGCCTTGCTGCCCACATAAGCGATGTCCGCAACAACTCCATGGGGAAGTTGCCGCTGAATGCCGATCTGGTAGCTTTGCAGGTAGCCGGTTTTGAAGTCGCGCGGAATATAACGCGAAGTTGCATTCAGAGGGTTGAAATATGCAGGTGAGGTAAGGTCGGCTGCATAGCCCTGCTGCGTCTGACGGAAGCACTCCGACTGTGGTTGCGTGTCATTGGTGCACAGTGTTGAAGCCGATGGAGCGGTTGCTGCGGAGGTTCCCTGAGTGATCGTGGCGTTCACAACATTCGGCCCGTTGTAAGTCAGGTTATTTTCACCTCCGGCGCGGTTCCACTGGGTGTAGCCGATGCCATAACCACCTCGCAGCACCGTCTTGTCATTCGCGGAGTAGGCGAAGCCAAAGCGCGGTCCCAGATTGTTCAACGGAGTATTCACTAGCGAGCGGCTATAGATTCCTCCACTCCTCGCCTGAATCAGCGATTTCGTGATCGGATCAAAGTTAGCCAGTTTATTGTTTCTCTCATATTGAGGTGTAACGATCTCATAACGCAACCCTGCATTGATCGTCAACTTCGGAGATATCTTGATGTCATCCTGGAAGTACATGAAGTTATAACGTTGCTGCAAATGCACAATCGCGTAGGTCGTCAACGAGTACTCGGAGCGATTGCCCATCATGAAGTCCGCCAAATTGCGCGCCTGCTGTGTCGCCGCGTCGTTACTGGTTGCTGCGCCTGCGGGCCGCGAGAACTGCCCGGAGTAGTTATCCTGACCGTAGCTCGGGTTGAAATCGTTGACCTCTGTGTTCACAGCCTGATATTCATAGCCGAATTTCATGCTGTGCCTGCCCTTGATCCACGTGAAATTTGCCTTCGGATTGTAGATCGTCGGGTTCTGAAACTGAGGGCTCGACGGCTGGGCTCCAAACTGTGAGAACCCTGATATCGATTGCGTATTCAGTGACCGCACCACGAGCGGGTCGGTCGGTAGTCCATCTGTAATGCCATTCTCCACCAACATCGAAGGCTGGCCCTGTCCGATGGGGAACTTGCCGCCCTTGTTGCGCGACCATCCAAAGCGGATATCGAGCAACTTGTTGGCCGAGATCGTCCATGTCGCGCCGCCGGCGATGTTGCGATTCTGAATGCTTACATTCCCATTGGAGTTACCGCCCGCTCGTCCGGGGATGCTGGGAGGATCGAAGATGTAGCCGCGATGTTCGCTATACCGGCCGAATATGCTCAAGTGGTCGCTAAAGGTATGGTCGACACGACCATCGCCCTTGTCGTCCTTGATGATGCCGCGTGGCGTGATTGCAAAGTTATTGGAAATGCCGGCTTGAGTCGGCAATGGCAGCGCATCCAGCACAGCGCGCGCGAATGGTGTCACCGCGCTTGCCGGAACCTGACCCGTCGGATAAACATCCCCCGTCACAGGATTACGCAGCGGTATGCCAAAATCTCCGGCACGCTGGCTGGCCGTTGGCAGGGTCGAGGTTGCGTTCGCATTATTGAAGATCTGGCGGACGCCCTCGTAATCGCCGAAGAAGAAGGTATGATCCTTCCAGATCGGTCCACCAAAAGTTCCGCCAAACTGGTTGCGGATGAACTTCGGCTTCGTTGCTCCCGGAGCCAGAAACGGCCCAATCGCATTGAACGAGGTGTTGCGCACATAGTCCCACGCCCTTCCGTGGAACTGATTCGAGCCGCGACGAATCGAAGCGTTGATCACAGCGCCCGTTGTCCGTCCATACTCTGCGGAATAGTTGTTGGTCTCCACGCGGAACTCACTGATCGCATCCGGCGAGGGAGGAATATTTTCGTTCGCAAAACCCTGGTTCGAGGTGCCGTAGTTGTTATTGTCCAGGCCGTCCAGCAGGTAATTATTGAACGCCGAGCGCTGGCCATTGATGTTGAACGAACCTTCGCGGCTCGACGTGCCGCTGTTCTCGATACTCGACTTGCGCGCTCCCGGAACCAGCAGCACCAGGTCCGCATACGACCGGCCATTCAACGGAAGATCCTCAACCTGGCGAGTACCGATCACGGTTGAGTGCGAACTGGTCTCCGTCTCGAGGAGTGTGGGCGCCGAGCTAACCGTCACCGTCTCGTTCACCGATCCCGGCTTCACGGTCACATCGACTCTCTGACGAGCGTTGGTCGTTACCGTGAACGGTTGCGTCTCGGTTCGCTGGAAGCCGGCGGCCTCTGCAGCAACCTGGTACCTTCCGATGGGCACGCTCGAAAACTCATAACGCCCCTCTGCGTCTGTAGTCGCCGTCTGCTTGATACTCGTCGAAAGGTTGGTCAGCGTTATGGTGCTGTTTGGAACCGCGGCATTGGTGCTGTCGCTGACGTAGCCGAGCACCGAAGCGGACTCGAACTGCGCATAAGAGAGATGTGCCGGCAACAGCAATAGAATTGTCAACGCCAGCGGCAGCCATTTGGAAACCAACGAGGCAAGCCTCACTCCTGCTATTGATTTTGGGGGTTGAGCAACACTTTCTGGGGGTGAGTTGTGCATCATCTGTCCTGTCTCCTTAAAATCGGCTTCGTCCCTGCAATGGCAGTTTTCTTGTAATCAAACTTCGTAATTCTTCAGTTTCCTGAGGATACCGAGAACCTTACGCAATCGGAATTGAAATTGTCAACAGAAATCCGCTAACGGAAGCGATAACGTAAAACTATTCCGATAATAAAATAAAATCATATATATCAAGTATTTACATACATTAAAGCGATTATTTATCGCAAACTATAACACGTCCGTTGTACTCCAACAGGCACTCCCCCTGCGTTGACGAAGATTTCAGTCAATCATGCCAGTTTTATATGAAACGCAGATAAACGCCGGAACGCCTATGGGCATTCGATACTGCCGTACAGACGGCGACCCACCCTCTAATTTTGCGCATATCGAGGATCGACCGTAACGACGCCCCATTGACGGTCCGTAACCTCACGATGCGCTGCCATCATCCAGACGAAGTTCAGCGCACTGCCGGGGATCGCGACGTTGGGGTGATACCCCTCGGGCAACAAAACGGCATCGCCATCGCGGACGACTTCCACCTCTGCCGCCGAGATTCCATCCGTATAGACCAATTGCAGACCAAACGCAGGTTCCGGCATATCAAAGAACACGTAGATCTCTTCCAGCATCGCGGCATGTTCATGTGGAGGCCAACTCGTCCAATTTCCGGGCAGCGAACTCGTCACCCCGACAACCAGCTTTCCCGCATTCACATTGGTCCCAAGCATGATGTCGATCTCGCGCTTCGAACTGTCCGAGCCCGCGATGAAGTGCCGCTTCTCGTCCGCCCGCACGCTGGCATACGGGACAAACTGTACGGGATATTCTCCATCCACCTTAGCCGAGCACTCAACGAGGTCGGCCTCCGAGGTAGTCTCAACCGCCATGGAGAGCCCCTTCGAGATATACAGCGCGTCTTTGGCCTGCATCTCAAAGCTCTGTTGTCCCACTGTGACTGTGGCTGTGCCGCTCAGGCATACCAACCCCGTCTCCTGGCCTTTATTCTCGAAGTCCACGCGGCGCTCTGCTTTGCCCAGCCGGATGCGCCCATAGCTCATCTCCACCATTGAACTATTGCCGGGATGAATGAAGATGTTGCGGCCTTCTAAGCTCGCGGTACCACCGATCAAACGCTTCGACATTGCTTCGTCCTTGTCCGGCTTACGCCCGTTGCAGATCAAAAAATGGCCCCGAAATAGCTCTCGCCATCTCAGGGCCGCTCAGTAAGACTTCTATGGAGGGCCGCCTGCTACCACGCGATCTTCGCCGGAAAGAACTCGGCGAACAGATCGTCATAGTACGGCTTCAGCTCCTTCAAATTCGGCTTGGTGTGCCCCTTGGAATAGAGGTCATACACGTTGAACTTGTTGACCCACTCGAACATCTCGATATCGCGTTTGCTCATCAGGTGCCGATACGCGCCATGCCGGTGCGCGGCGTAGAACGAGTGATACCGCAGCATGTACATCGACTCTTCCGGCATGTAATTCTTCATCACTTCGCCGATATAGCCGTCGTGTCCGAATGACATATGTACCTTCTCCAGACCGCAGTTCGGCTCGTAGATGCCGTATTTCGTCTGGTAGAGCGGATTGTTGATGTCCGGATTCGCCTTGAAGTACTCGGGAAATACGATCTGGTCGGAGTAAGCGCAGCCGACGGGGAAGGTATCGCCCACCACGCCCCACTGCGGCTCGCCCCACAGGCACAGCACCTTGCCCAGGTCGTGAATGAACCCGGTCAGCACGAACCAGCGCGGGTGGCCGTCCTTGCGGATTGCCTCCGAAGTCTGCAGCAGATGCTCGATCTGCGTCAGGTCGGTGTCCGGGTCGCTGTCATCGACCAGTGTGTTCAGAAACTCCGCGGCCTCCCAGATGCTCTTTTCGCCCTTGTTGAGGCCGAAGTACTCCTTCTGCTTCCCCATCACGTAGTCGAATGTCTGGAACTGGTGGTTGAGGCGATAGAACTCCGCCACGCCGGGATTCGCCTCCGCATCATACTGGCGGAACTGCTCCTCGGTCTTGCCTTCCTGATAGCGCTCGGTTAAAAATTCATCCCACTCGTCCATGTCCTTAAGAGGAGCGTTGCTGGAAACTGCTGTCGTTGCCATTTTTGATTTCCCTTCGACGCGAAGATCCGCACTTACGTTACCGCTAACTACAATAGACCCGAAAACGTGTTCTGGCAAGTGGAAAAGATTACTTCTTTTTTGCCGCCGCGAGGCCTGCGGTCGATTGCCGCACGACCAGCGTTGAATTCACCAGAACACTGCGTGGCGACTGCTCCGGATTGGCCGAGAGGTCCAAGGCAAACTCCCCGGCGATGCGCCCCAGTTCCGACGTCCCATGGTCGATCGAACTCAGCGGAACGCGGAGATAATCTGCGTAGCGAAGGTTTCCGCAACCGATAAAGGCGATGTCCTCCGGCACACGGAGTCCGGCCTGCAGCGTTGCCTCTATCGCGCCTACAGCGGTCAGGTCGTTGTAACAGAAGACGGCGTCTGGCCTGGGCTTCAGCCGAAGCAGCTCCTGCATCGCCTGAAAGCCGGCCACGTCTCCTGCCTCCTCCACTCGCTCCCGCACCAGCACGTAGCTCTCAGGCACCGTGATACGGCGTTCCGCCATCGTGCTCCGGTAGCCGCGCAACCGGTCGAACGACGGGCTCGTGTCCTTGCCGCCGATATGGGCGATCCGCTTGCGGCCAATCTCGATCAGGTGTTCGGTGGCCATCTCGCCAACCCTTACGTCGTCGGTGCCGACAAAGTGTGCGGCAAGATGCGGAAAATTCCGGTCGAACAAGAGATAAGGCGTTCGCACGTCGCCCAGTTCGTAGAAATTGCGCAGGCTCGCCTGGCACGATGCGATCAACAGGACGTCGATGCCCCGGCTCAGAAGAGTCCGAATCTCTTCCTGCTCCACATCCGGATCTTCTTCCGAAGACGCCAGGATCAATGCCCGCTTGCTCGTCCGCAGAACCCCGCTCAGCGATTTGGCGAACTCGGCAAAAAAGGGGTGAACCAGATCGGGAACGACCAGTCCGACCGTATAGGTCCGTCCGCTGGCCAGACCCCGCGCCATCATGTTGGGCTGATAGTTCAGCTCCTTCATGCGCTTCAGCACGCGCCGCCGCGTCTCTTCGCCAATGTCGGCATTGCCGCGCAAAACCTTCGACACAGTAACGACGGACACGCCAAGCTCGCGTGCAATATCTTTCAGTCTTACAGCCATGCATAGCTCCTGAGAGTCAATCCTATAACTTTGTCCAAACTTGCAGACAATCCAAGCAACTCAGGAGAATCGTGTCCTCTTCCAAAGGCTCCACGTTCCCGCCACCAGGCTTAGCAGAAGGACCCCGCCCAGGATGGCAATCCAGCGGCCGTCCATCGCCAGAGGTGGAATAACCGCGCTCACCCCGAGCCAGATAAACACCCCTGTGGCGGCGGCGATGATCGCGTAGTCCCACCAGCGGCGTTTCTCGTTGCGTGCTCCAAACTCATCGCCGGCCATGGCCAGCATCGTCCGGTTATAGTCGAGCCCGTAGCGCTCGCACTCCCTCAGCACCGCCTCGTTGGTCGAGGTCTGCTCCTTCGACGACGCAACTGCGGTGCTGATTGCCAGCGCGCCCAGAATCATCACGAGGGACCCAGCTACCACCAGTACTTTATGACGATGGTCCGCCGCAGCCAATTCGCCAAACACCAGCGCCCCCCAGGCCAGACCCCAGAGCTGGTTGGTATTCGAGAGCGGAATGCCTCGGCCAATCCCCACATACTTCGTCGCAAACTGCTGGAACAGGTCCCCGATCACCCAGACAAACCCGCCCAGAAAGAGCCAGAAGACCATGCCGCGCAGGTGAAAGAGCTGAAACGAAGGCGAGTGCAGGCCTCCATCGAGCGCCACCGTCAGCGCAAACACCGTGCCCAGCTCCCCCACCGTAAAGGCGGTCACAAACGACAGCGGATTCATGCCGCTCAAATAAGCCTTGCGATAAGGAACATACATCGTCCCCCACATCAGGCTCGCTCCCGCCGCGGCAAGAATCCCGCTCACCGCGTGGTGAGTCGTCACCGTCCCGCCGTGAATTGTGCTGAACCCCAGCATCACTGCCGCAGCCACAATGGCGAGAGTGCCCAGCACCACCTTGCCGATATTTTTTGCGCTGGCACCCTCCAGTTCGCGGAACAGCAACCGTCCCCACAAAAGTCCGATCAGGGCGTTGGTGTTCCAGAGCGGGAAGGCGACTGCCAGACCAACGTCTCGAATCGCAAAGACCGTCAGGGTATTCGCGACCGCCCAAAGCGCCCCGGCCAGCAGCGCCCATACGATCAGGTGCTTCTTCTCCATCAGGTCGGCAAAGACATAGGAGGTTCCCTTCAGCAGGGTCGGAAAGGTCCATCGAGCGGTAAAGACTCCGGCCACCATGCACAGCGAGATCGCGAATGGCGAGAAACCGGCATTGACCAGCTTCGTCGGCGCCTCCGCGGCACCCAGCCAGACACCGGCGGTCAGGCCGCAGATGACGCCCAGCCCGTGAAGCGACATCCCCTCTTTTTTTACTTTTACTCCGGAAACTGCACTTGCCACAGATCTCTCCACGTATCGACTATATTTCTACAAAATCAATGCAGGAAGACCAGGAGGGCGATCCCGGCGATCAGCACAAAAAATGGCACCAAAAAATGACTGTCAGTCACGATCGTCTTCACGCCACGAAGAAAATTCATTTGAAGCCCTTCCACCTTAATTCCAGTACTATCAAGAGTAAGCGGTTACGTTGAAGCAACCCTATATGCCATCGATTGCCCTGTCAACAACTTCAAGACCGAGGGCATCGCTCCGGTGATTCGAAAGCCTGAGGCTACTCCCGCCTGGGGTCGAACGCATCCGTCTCGCAATACAACATCAGATTGCAGTGCCAAAGAGGCGCGAAATCTCCAATGAGCTGTAACTTCAGCTCTTCCAGAAGTTAGTTAAGAATGAACCGCCCAAAGCTGCCCCCGGATATCCTCCGTGACAGCAGCAAAGGGCAGGTAAATGCACCTAACCCCGCTCACAATCGGCGCATAACCGCATCTACATAACCCGCATCTAATGGTCAATGCTTTTCTTCCTCAACATGCAGGAGACGATCGAGCGTTTTGGCACTCAGATCACGGAGTTGCACGGGTTCTTCGATACGAATTACGTCCAGCATGGCTCTCCCGATGATTTCTTTAAATTCGCGCGGACGCTGGAAAACAACAATCAGTTCCGGAATGACCTGTCGGCGCTGATCAAATCCATTGTGAGCCGGGAGAGAGACGAGATACTTCTCACCGACATGATGAGCATCCTCGCAGCCGCCGTCGGCGGCCCGCCGATGGAGGACACGCAGGCCGATATCACCCGGCCTACGAATACGATCATGGAGTTCCTGTTGGGCACGGGCTGCTGGAGACAGTTCGGCGCACCTTCGCGGCCGGTCTCCGCAACTCCAAAGCCGCCGAGTCACGTCGAGGAGCCACATCCGGCTCGTTTCTCCGCTCCCTCTTCTGACGTATCCAGAGCCCATACATCCGACACGAAAGACAGCCTGCTCGACGCCTCAAGCGAACTTCGCCAGAAGCTCACCCGCCTTGAGATCAATACTCTGGAGGTCAAGCTTAATCTGGAGGCAATCGAGCAGAGAATCAGAAAAATAGATGCTTTACCAGTTGCTCATTCCGCAGAGCCCGCTTTGCCCCCTGAACCTCGCGCTCCCGAACCCGCTGATAACGCTCAACCCATCGCCCCCGCCTCGCCCGTGATCGTCCCATCTGTAATCGCCCCACCTTCTGTCATCTCCCAACCTGTCGTCGCTGCTGAGCCTCTCGCTCAGCCCGCTGCTGAAAATGCTCCTCTCTTTGAAGCGATCTTGCCAACCCGCGGCCGCGCCATCTTCTCCCACGAGTCTGAAGACGACGGCTTCCCGTCTCCGACCTTTGCCTTTGCCGGCGAAAAAAAGCGGAACATCATCCCCATCGCGGTCTTCCTTGTCCTGCTGACGGTTGTCGCGGCATCGTTCCTGCTCTACCGCACCAGCCTGGGACAAGGCTTGCTCTCGCATCTGGCAACCGTTCGCACGCTCTTCAGCAGCAACTCGGATGAACCTTCGTCCGGGCCCCCGCCTCCGCCAACACCTTCCGCCACAACGCCGCCGACGCCCGCCCCCGAAGGAACAACAACAGGAATCACGGCGGGGACCGCCGCGGCAGCCACGCCCTCAGGTTCAGGCATCGACGGCGCCGGCACACAGTCTGACGTATCTTCACCTGCCAGTGCAGGGAGCAGATCCGCAACCAGATATGTCCAGCCCAACGTCATGGAGGGCAACCTACTCTCCGCGCCGAGGCCTGAGTATCCCGCTTCGGCACGAACGGAGCGGCTCGAAGGAATCGTCGCACTGCAGGCGACAATCTCCACCAGCGGCGCCGTCAAAACCCTGCGCGCAATCAACGGACCCCAGATCTTGCGCGGGGCCGCTATCGATGCCGTCCGCGACTGGCGCTATAAGCCGTATTCGGTCGACGGCAGGCCAGTTGAAGTCGCCACCACGGTATATGTGCATTTCAGCCTGAAACAGCCGACTGTGATTGGTCGTTGAGGCGCAGAACGTCAAAGCCTCCACTCACGGCAGCGGAGGATTTTGCCCCCCGACTCTCTGCTTCCAAAACCGGAATGTCCTGGCGATATTTTTCAGTGGGTTCCGATAGGAAACTCAGAAGTCTCCCTTTTGGGAAGAATCGAAGGCATGAAGACTGCCACATGCCAATGAATTCGCAAAACGCTTGTAATTGGTCGGGGCGCTCAGATTCGAACTGAGGACCCCCTGCTCCCAAAGCAGGTGCGCTACCAGACTGCGCCACGCCCCGACTAGCTTTTAGTCTATCGCATCGACCTCGTTGCTACTTGCCGAATAGGACATGCAGATCCATGCCAATCTGCCGCAGCACAAGGTCCATCAACCACGCCAGGAACAGCATTGGTATCAGCACCATTCCGGTCAGAAGAACCAGCAGCCCCATCAGGAAGATCCAGCTCTGAATCTTGTTCCTTCGCGGCTCGGCCAGGCTGCCCGCCAGCAGAGCATAGTTGCGCCGGTTGGCCCGCCATGCGATGTCAAACATATCTCCCAGGACAGGAAGCGATCCCACCACCACCTCGATGCCCACATTGGCCACCATCCGCGCCACCGTCACGTAAGGCACGCCGCGCGCCCATGCGGCAAAGATGATGACACAGGAGGCGATCCCGCCGACCAGGTCGCCGACGCCGGGAATCAATCCGACGATGCCATCCAGCCCGAAACGAATCGACGTCCCGGGAATCTTCAGGAAGTCGTCCAGGATATGCGACAACAGGTCCAGGTTTTCGTCGTCGAACATCTTCCCGGCGCGTTTCGTGCGTGGCGGCAGAACCTCGGGCTTCACTGCAAATTCCATCGCACTCCCAACTGTCCACTTCGACGCTCGACCCATGGCGTTCCGGTGCTATAATTTCCAGTATACGGCGGCTATAGTTCAGTGGCAGAACGCCGCTCTGTGGCAGCGGATGTCGTGGGTTCGAACCCCACTAGCCGCCCCAAAAATCTTCTTCCGATCGTTTTACCGCTCGACCTCAGGTTTCTGATTCCGTCGTGGCTTCCACCCCTGCCTCAACTCGCATCCATGCCGGAACCTCCGGTTGGGCCTACCCAACCTGGAAACCCGACTTCTATCCTCCTCGCACTCCTGCGAAAAAGTTCCTTGAGTTCTATGCCTCGCAGCTGACCTCCGTCGAGGTCAACTACACCTTCCGCGCCCTGCCCACGGCGAAGATGCTCGAGGGTTGGCTCGCCGCTACTCCGCCGCACTTTCGCTTCAGCTTCAAAGCGCCGCAGCGCATCACCCACTTCAAGCGCCTGCGCGAATGCGACGCCGACGTCGCGCAGTTCATCTCCACGCTTGAACCCGTCCGCCAGGCAGAGAAGCTCGGCGTCGTGCTCTTCCAGCTTGCGCCGAACTTCAAGGCCGACGCCGCGCTGCTCGACGCCTTTCTCAACATCTCCGCGCTGCGTGCTCCCGGCGCTCCCCGCGTGGCGTTCGAGTTCCGCCACGAATCATGGTTCGCGGAAGAGATCTACGCCGTCCTGCGTGGACACAATGCCGCTCTCTGCGTCGCCGAAAGCGATGATCTCGTCACTCCTGAGATCCACCCTGCCGCCGATTTCGCCTGCTTCCGCCTGCGCCGCAGCAGCGGCTACTCCCCCGCCGAACTCGACGCCTTCGCCAAACGTTTCCTGGCTCTCGCTCAACAACGTGACGTCTATATTTACTTCAAACACGAGGACGAACCCACCGGCGCACTCAATGCCAAAGCCTTCCTCGACCGCACGATCGCCGAGGAAAAGCTCTAGATGCTGTCAACGCTTGAAGGCACCACCGTCCAGGTCGCCGACTTCCGTCCGCGCCGCTTCATGCGCAACGGCCACCTGCAGACCATCTTCGGTAACTACCTGCCGCGCCCCAGCAATCTTCCTCCAGCCGAGGCCCAGCTCGTCGAGGTCTCTCCCGCTACCGAGCATCAGATCTCCAGTCAGGTGCTCTGCCACTGTCACTGGCAGCCTAAAGAAGTCCGCGCCACCCGTCCCACCGTCATCATCGTTCACGGCCTCGAAGGCTCGTCAGACTCGCAGTACGTCGTCGGCAACTCCAACAAGTTCTGGCAGGCGGGCGCGAATGTCGTCCGGATGAACATGCGCAACTGCTGCGGCACCGAAGCCTTGACGCCGACGCTCTATCACTCCGGCCTCTCGGGCGACGTGCTCGCCGTCATGCGCTTTTTCGTCGAACGGCACCATCTGCAATCGGTCGCGCTGATCGGCTACTCGATGGGCGGCAACCTCGTCCTCAAGCTCGCAGGGGAACTCAGCGCAACACCGCCGCCCGAGCTGCGTTCCGTGGTCGGCGTCTCGCCGGTGATCGATCTCGCGCCCTCGTCCGACGCTCTCCACCTGCCGCAAAACCGCATCTACGAGATGAAGTTCGTCCGCGCCATGACCCGCCGCTTCCGCCGCAAGGCCGCGCTCTTTCCCCGCGCCTACGACCCGAACCGGGCCAGCGGAATTAGCTCGCTGCGCGACTTCGACGAGCAGATCATCTCGCTCTACTCCGGCTTCTCCGGCGCGGAGGACTACTACTATCGCGTCGCCGCCGCCCGTGTCATCGACCAGATCACGGTCCCCACACTTATCCTCAACGCGCTCGACGATCCTTTTATCCGTATCTCTCCGGACACCCGCGACAAGATCATCGCCAACCCCAATATCACCTTCCTCGAAACCGAGCGGGGCGGCCACTGCGCCTTTCTAGAACAGCCCAATCCTGCCACCGGCTATGACGGATACTGGGCCGAGCACAAGCTCGTCCACTTCATCCTCGCCAACGCCTGAAACGCTTCGGCCGTCATGCCGCTAAGATAGACATTGATGCTCGCCGAATGGTCCGTAGAAGCCGCCGCAGAAGATCCCGTCCTCGTCGTTCCCTGGTCTGATCCCTCGGACCCCAGCGGAAACCGCCGTTTCATCGACCTCCGCGAAAATCCCTACGACCTCGATCACCTTCCTGAAGCTGAGCTCTATCCGCCATTGATGCACGCGCTCCGCGCCCTCAACGCCGCGCGATCGCCTGTCTTCACCGCCAAGTGCGATGCCTGGCCGCTCAGCGTAGAAGAGCATGGGGACGAGTTCGCCCAGCTTTGCCTCGACCTCGATATCTTTGACGGCGGAGTCAGCGACACGGCCAACGGCTTCGCCAGCTACATTGACATCCTCTGGCGCGAACGCTCCATCTTTGCTTCGTTTCACCAGCATGAGCAGCTTCTCCACCGCCTCACCCGCCACGCCGCCATGCTCGACTACCCGTATGCCATGCTCGATTGCATCGTTCGCCCCGCGCTGATCGACCTTACCGGACCGCAAGAGGGCTTCGCCTTGAGTCTCTATGTCAAGGCCCTCGGCCACGATCCGGGGGCAGCCGAAGAGAACTGGGCAGCCGCCCTCGACGCCGTCGTAGCCTTGCTTCGCAACAAAGACCTGTCCTTTGCCTGATGGCTGCTGCCGGATCAATGCCGGGGTAGAACTTCCAGCTCCCTGCTCCCCATCCATACCCGCTACAATCAAAGATCAGAGCCGCGCATGGGCGAGTAGCTCAATCGGATAGAGCACGAGCCTTCTAAGCTCGGGGTTGCAGGTTCGATCCCTGCCTCGCCTACCACTACCTCGCGCGCTCCCTGTCAGGCTTCCATCATTCTGTCTTCGATCGTCACCGGCGGCTCATGGTATCCGCTTCCATCGGGGCTGCCGATGGCGAAGCGCAACCCGGCCAGCCCGATCAGCGCAAGCGCCAGCACGCATACTCCGTTCCAGCCCCAGCGGACCCAGGCAATCGTCGCCAGCGCCGATCCCACCGCTCCGCCGGTAAAAAACACCGTCATATAAACGGTATTCAGACGGCTTCTCGCCGAAGGAACCAGGCCAAAGATCCGCGTCTGGTTCGCGACCTGCGTCATCTGCGCGCCAATATCGAGCACCACCACGCCAACCACCAGAGCAATCATGTGGAGCGTCGTCGAGACGCGCGCCAGTTCCTCACCCCATAGCAAGAGGTAGGACCCCGCCAGCAGGGCCATCCCCACCGCCACCACCCACCGCGAGCCATGCTTGTCCGACATGCGACCGGCAATAGGAGCCACCAGCGCGCCCGCCGCGCCTACCATGCCGAACGTCCCGGCAATTCCGGCGCCAAGCCCATAGTGGCTGTATAACATGAAGGTCAGCGTCGTCCAGAAGCAGCTGAACGAGGCAAACAGCAGCGCTCCCAGCTCGCTTGACTCGCGCAGCAGCGGCTGCGTCCGGTAGAGCGTCCACAGCGACTTCATCGCCTCGCCGTACCGCAAAGCCTCCTTGGGCGGCAGCCTGGGCATCACCCGCCACAGCAGAGGCACAAACGCCATATTCATGATCGCCGCGACGCCAAAGACCCAACGCCAACTTGAGATATCGGTCAGCCATCCAGCAAAGGTCCGCGCCAGCAGGATGCCTAGCAGGAGGCCCATCATGACGATGCCGATCGCTCTCCCACGCTGCTCGTCGCTTACCAGGTCCGGAGCAATCGGCAGGACCACATGGGTCACCGACGCGAATGCTCCCATCAGCACGCTGCCCGCGATCAGCCAGCTCAGGCTCGGCGCCAGCGCCGACAAGGCCAGTGCAACTGCGACTGCCCCGTACATCCGCATCAATAAGGAGCGGCGCTCCAACACATCGCCCAACGGCACAAAGAATAGCAGCCCCATCGCATAGCCCACCTGCGTCGCGACGGCTACAAATCCGGTATGGCCCGCGTTGGCACCATAGGTATGACCCATCTCCAGCAGCAGCGGCTGGTTATAGTACAGCGACGACACACCAACAGCGCAGGCAAGCCCCAGAAAGGGCAGCGGGGCGCGAAGGGCTGCACGAGGATTTTCAGTCATTATTAAGAGGCCTGACCACTAGTGTAACCAATTGTCCCCTTAATATTTAAGAGGCGACCTCTCCCAGGGTCGCGCGGTAGATCCCTACTTATCCAGCCACCTTTACCGGCCGTCCACCCCGGCTGACGATCGACAGCTTCTCCGCATTAAGAATCTTCCGCGCCTGGTCCCGGGCATGACTCGACCAGGGGCCCGTCGGGTCCAGCCGGACATAGGCGAGCCAGTGCCGCAGCGCCCTGCGCCTGTGACCCTGCCGCTCATACGCCAGCGCCAGGTTGTAGTGGGCGTCCGCATACTGCGGAACCAGGGTCACCGCCTTCTGATAGGCCCGCGTTGCCTCATCCAGTTGCTGCATCTCATCGAGAACGTTACCCAGGTCGAAGAACGCCAGCGCATAGTCCGGGTCCGCGACCGTAGCACGCCGGTAAAGCTCTTCCGCCGCTTCATACTCCCTCAGGTTGTAGTGAATAGTCCCCAGATTGATCAGCGCCGGGGCATGACTCGGCTTCGCCGCCAAAATCGACTCGTAGATCTCGATCGCCGCTGGAATCGTCGCCGGATTCTCTTCCATCTTCACCGCTCGCAGAAATCGCTCCTGCATCTCAGCGGCCTGACGTGATGAGTCCTGAGCGCCCGCCCGGGCCAGACTCAACTGGCGCCCGCCGAGCGTATCGAAATCGAACGCAAGCTGTTGTGTCAGCGGATCGAACAGCGCACCGCCCTGGCGAAACGCCAATCGAGACCCTCGCCGCACCGCGCTCGCCTCCATCAACGGATTGCGCATTCCCCCTACGCGCTGCATCGCATCGACAGAGGCACGGATGCTCTTGGCCGAGATACGCGTCGTCGCCTGCAGATCGCGCAGCGTCCGCAACTGTCCCAGGTCTTCAAAGGTGTAATGTTCGTTGGCGGATATCAGTCCGGCTCGCTCCCACGCCGCGAGCTGGCGCGCATGCAAGTGCAGTATCCGTAAAACGTCTTGACGGCAGTATCGGGTCACGTCGGTGTCTCGGTTGGCCCCGCCCATAAATCCGGTTCAGCAAACTCTAGTTGCAGTATGCCGCTCTCATTCACGCCAATCAAGCCCCTTTCTCGCTAACATCCTCAAATACCAGTGGATATCTTGTACCAAATCGGGTTCCGGCAGGTAGCGAACCGCTGTACCCTGTTTGTGACTGAAATGCGAATCAATGGCGGACGGCAAAATCGCCGCCGTCTGTTTTGAAATCGATCCCTCTGCGACGGAGAAAGACCTGCATGCATCCAGAGAAAAATAAGTGGAGCCGCCGCCGTTTTTTACAGACGGCAGGAACGTTAGCGGCACTGGCAAGCACCGAGATCAAGAGCGTTGCAGCAACCGGGGCTCGTGGAGTTTCACTGGCGCTGGACCCATCCGATCCCATCGTCGGCGCTCCCGAGTCAATATGGGCAGCCAACGAACTGGAGCACTCGCTGGTCGCAAAGGGAATCAAGGTTCTGCGCTGCCAGCGGGTAGCGCAGGCAAATGCGGGCGATCTCTGCATCGTGGCGGCGGGTTCAGCCTCGCCGATCTCAGTAGAAGTGTTGCAAGCGGCAAGTGCCACCGTATCACCAGCCCCCGAATCGCTTGGCATCTTTCCCGGTGAGGCGGCGGGCCGAAAGGTCATTCTGGCCTGCGGGCATGACGCGCGAGCGATGGTCTATGCGCTGCTCGATCTCGCAGACCGCGTGCAGAACTCCGCCGATCCGATCGCTACATTGGCCCACATAACGCCGCACGCCGAGCGGCCGGCAAACCAGGTCCGCAGCATCACGCGGCTCTTCACCAGCGACGTGGAGGATAAGCCCTGGTACAACGACCGCGAGATGTGGCCCCAGTATCTAACCATGCTGGCCACACAGAGGTTCAACCGCTTCAACCTGGCGTTCGGCATCGGCTACGACTTTATCCGGCAGGTCACGGACGCTTATTTCCTGTTTACTTATCCCTTCCTCCTCTCGGTGCCGGGGTACAACGTGCGGGTGCCGCAGTTGCCGGACGCCGAGCGCGACCACAATCTGGAGATGCTCCGCTACATCGGCGAGCAAACCGTGGCGCGAGGCATGGAGTTCCACATAGGCCTGTGGATGCATGGCTACGAGTGGATCGACAGCCCTCACCCCAACTACACCATCGAAGGCATCACCCGGGAGAACCACGGAGTCTACTGCCGCGACGCAGTACGCATGCTGCTGAAGGCATGTCCGACGATCAGCGGCGTCACCTTCCGCATCCACGGCGAGAGCGGTGTGCAGGAGGGCAGCTACCAGTTCTGGAAGACGGTCTTCGACGGCGTCGCCACCTGCGGCCGCACGGTACAACTGGACATGCACACCAAGGGCATGACCCAGGCGATGACCGATATCGCCCTGGCAACAAAGCAGCCGGTGAGCATGTCTCCCAAGTTCTGGGGCGAGCACATGGGCATGACCTATCACCAGGCCGACATCCGCAAGTTCGAGCGACCCAAGCCCGGGGACGAGAACAAGACCGGCCTGATGAAGCTCAGCGCCGGAACGCGAAGCTTCCTGCGTTACGGCTATGGAGACCTGCTGCGCGAGGATCGGCCATGGACCGTCGTGCATCGCATCTGGCCGGGAACGCAGCGCCTGCTGCTGTGGGGCGACCCGGTAACAGCGGCGGGCTACTCCCGCTGCTTCAGCTTCTGCGGCAGCAACGGCGTGGAGATCTGCGAGCCGCTCTCGTTCAAAGGCAGACGCGGCACCGGGCTCCCGGGCGGACGCTGCGCCTACGAAGATGCAAGCCTGAAGCCGCACTGGGACTGGGAGAAGTATCAATATACCTACCGGGTCTGGGGACGGCTTCTCTACAATCCCGATGCCGAGCCCGATACCTGGCAACGGACGCTGCGCAGCGAATTTGGCGGCGGCGCGGAGCATGTCGAGGCATCGCTATCCCAGGCCAGCCGCATTCTTCCAGCGGTAACGACGGCTTATGCTCCCTCCGCAGGCAATAACACCTACTGGCCGGAGTTGTACTTCAACCAGTCGTTTGTGGATGCCGAACACCCGGGACCATATGGCGACAGCATGGCTCCAAAGGTCTTCGACAACGCAAGCCCCTTCGACCCGCAGTTGTTCTCGCAGATGAACGAGTTCGCAGCGGAGATCCTGGGCGGCGAACGAACGGGCAAATACTCGCCTATCGAAGTCGCACAGTGGATCGAGGGCTACGCCGACGAATCGCTGCGGCATCTGAAGCAGGCCGATAAAACAGTGAGCAGGAAACAAAGCCCCGAGTATCGGAGGCTCGCCATCGACGTTACCCTGCAGGCTGGGCTAGGGCAATTCTTTGGCGCAAAGTTCCGCAGCGGCGTGCTCTACGCCATCTACCAGAAGACCGGCGACCGCAGCGCGCTCGAGGCGTCGCTGTCGATGTACCGCAAGGCTCGGGATCACTGGGCGCAGCTTGCAAACACGGCAAAAGGGATCTACGTGGCCGATATCACCGTTGGGGAGCAGCCGCAGCAGCGCGGCCACTGGCTCGACCGCCTTCCCGCCATCGATCGCGATATCGCGGCTATCGCACAGAAGCTCAATGAAGCACCAGCAGGCACGGTATCGCCGCAGATAGCAGCCGTGATTCAACAGACGCTGGGACATCCACATCGGGTGACTCCGGCCTGCAAACACGATGTCCCGGCAGCGTTTCGCGCGGGCGAGCCGCTGGAGCTGGAACTCTCGCTCCCGCACCCTGCCGCCGTGCGGCTCTACTACCGGCATGTCAATCAGGCAGAGCGGTATGCGTCGCTGGCCATGGAGACTCGCGGTCGGTCCTACCACGCGACTATTCCCGCCGACTACACCAGGTCCGACTATCCCCTGGAGTATTACTTCGAGATCAAAGAAAACAACGAAGACGTGACCCTGCTTCCCGGCTTCTCAAAGAACCTCACCGGGCAGCCCTACTTCGTGGTTCGGCGAGCTTAGTTCAGCAGCGATTCACACCACCGCTAGACCATTCCCGCGCGCCGCAATATAGTGGTTCGGCAACTTGTTCTCAGCCGGGACCGAGGGATAGGCATCATGCGGCATTTGCAATCGCTTTTTGCAGTGAGTTTGCTCGCGGGAACGATGTTGGCAGTGGCACAATCATCCCAGCAACCATCACAACAGCCAGGCCTGTTGTTCTACCTCTCGGCGGACCACGGATTCAAAGCCGACTATGCCTCCGGCGATCCCACGCCGAACTTCCTCGCGGACGTCAAGATCCTCCCTGGCGGCGCAAAGGGTTCCTACCTGCAATGCGGCAACGATCAACTGCTCTCATACTGGGCTCCCGGCAACATCTATGCGCAGCGTGGAACCATCTCGTTCGACTGGCGCTCGCGCGATCCCGTCGATCAGACCGAGTTTCCGATCTTCCGCGTCGGCTATGCCGACCACTCCAGCTGGGACATGGTGTGGATGCGGATCGACTACAACGGCCACGGGTTCGATGCCTTCGTCACCGACGCGAACCTGGGCCGCACCCGCGTCTCGTACACGATGCCGAACTTCCCCAAGCCGAATCAGTGGGTGCATCTGGCGCTCGCCTGGGACGAGACGACCGGCATTCGCTTCTATGTCAATGGCAAACTGGTGGCGCAGAAGGCGGCAACCGGACTCTTCGACGCGACCCTCGATCAGTTTGGTCCGCACTCCCGCCTGATCGCTCCGACCGGCGTGGAAAGCTCCTATAACTTCGACCGCGGCGGCGACGTCGATGAGCTGCGCATCTACGACCGCATGCTCTCGGACGCCAACATCGCAGCGCTGGCCAAAGAGGAAACACCACAGACTATCCCACCACTGACACGCAGTATCTCGGATAAGGACTGGCAGAAGGAGTGGTGGTTCCGCTACGGCTGGAATCGCCCGGGCGATATTCCCGCGCCGCTTCAATCCTCCTCCACCACGATCCGCAAGGTTGAGATTCACGATGTATACGACCTCAAGCGCTGGTGGTGGCGGGCGACCGACGGCATCCGCGAGACGACCTGGCCGGGTGTCTACAACCGCTCGCGGCTGGAGGGCCGCCGCGACTACTTTCAGCTACCGGACTGGGACACCTATTCCCTCTCCGGCAAGACCGTAACCTTCTTCATGCCGAACGAGCCCTGGAACCATATCGAGATGGAGGGCGCGGCGTGGGGCACCATGTCGCTGCTCTCGCACGATCTCGAAAAGGCAACCGACTCCGAACGGACACTCTTCAAGCGACCAAAAGGGCAGGAGAGAACCTTCAACCAGATCGACAAGCCCATCACCGGCCAGAAGTTGCGTTTCACCAACGTGGAACAGGAGACGCCTCTCGGTGAGTTGTCTGCGTACTACGTTCATCCCGGGCCTGCGCCGGCAGGCATCGCGGAACTCACGTACAAGCTGACAGCCACCGTCGAGCCGGACAATCCTTCGCTCGCGCCTCTAGTGAAATATATCGATGGCCGTTACCCTTCCGACGAGCGCATGACCATGGTTGCCCTGCCCCCCGGCGCTCCCAGCACGGCGAGAAAAACCCCGCAGAAGGGCCTGCCGGTCGTCAACATCCTTGTTCCCGCTGACTTCCGCAAGGTGCAGGCGGAGAGCGGGCACGGCTTCTCCTACACATGGGAGAACATGGACGGCGGCCTCGACGGCATCGCCATCGACCTGCCCGCGCTGAATCTCAAGCCGACGCACGGCGAATATCTACCGCTCAATATCCAGATCAAAGACCCGCTGTGGCCGATGCGCGACATGCTCGACTTCAGCTTCTCGGTCAAACCAGGCGAGCCGCATACTCTGTGGCTCGATACGCGCGACCGCATCCTGCCCAATAACAAGAGCCTCTGGATCACAATCGCCGCAGCCGGTGGCGACTTCGGCCCCCAGGCGCTCGAAGGCGCACAACTGCGCCTGATCTTCAAGCCGTGGAAGGAAGCGGCAAAGGAGCACGTGGCTGACCGCTTTACCCAGGTGCGCGACAACTTCGCCAACATGGTCGAAGAGAATGTCACTTCGAAGAAGCTCAACACCTTCAATCGCTTCAATGCCGACATCAGCGACCTGCTGCGCGTCGATCCCCAGAACTACCTGGCCCGCACCTACTGGTACGACGTCAACCGGGAGCAGGCAAAGCCGCCATTCACGCTACCCGCCACGCCTCCGGGCATCCCTGACTGGGCCTTTCTCCAGACGACCGACCTCGGCTATCTCAAGCAATTAGTTAACTGGTACATCGACAATCGCCAGATCGCGAACGGCGAGTTCGGCGGCGGCCTCTCCGACGACAGCGACTTCCTCAACTGGTGGCCGCCTACCGCGCTGATGGGTGTTACGCCGGAGAAGATCAAGAAGTCTGTGCTCAAGACCATGGACGCCATGTACGACCAGCACATGTTCACCAATGGCCTGGCGACCGGTCAGTATGACGAGCTACACAGCTATGAAGACGGCATCAACGTCCTCGGCCAGTCCATGATGATCGACTTCGGCAGCCCGAAGCAGATTGAACGCGCCATGGTAACGGCTCGCCGCCTGGAGTGGTTGACCGGCATCAATGCGGCCGGCCACCGCCATATCCGGTCGTCTTACTTCAGCGGCGCAAAGATGGCCGAAGATGGGGTCTGGGGATGGTCCAAGCCGAACTCCTACTTCGTCTTCCAGCCGGCGCTCTCGCTGGTACTGTTCAACGGCGCGCCTGAGACCCGGAAGATGGTGCTGGAGCTGGCCGATGGCCTGCTGGCCCATCGCAAGCTCGGCCCTAACGGAAAGTACACCATCGACGCCACCATCAACTTCAAGTCTGACGCGGACCTCCCCGGCAAAGCCCCCTGGTTCATCTTCTGGGCTGCTTACCGCTGGACCGGGGACAAGAAATACATCCAGCCATTCCTCGATGACGGTGCGTCATCCCTGCAGTCGATCAACTCCAACGCGCTCGACATGCTCAACATGCGCGATAGCTGGGGCAGGCAGGTGCTTGCGTCTGAGCCCACAGCTTCAACCGTCTCCCGGCCTTCGACCGTCACGCAGAAAGAGGCGCTCGCCCCCTTCGCCTGGCAGATGACCGGCGACAAAAAGTATCTGGAGCACTTGTACGCCTCCCAGATCGAAGACGCCGTCGATCGTCAGTTCATCAACACCGAAGGCAGTCTCTGGATCGACCGCATCTACTTCAACACCGGCGCTCTGCAGCGTGCTCGCCTCGGCGGCATCGCCTTGATGCGCGGAGACGTCTATCCCGGCAACGCCGTCAGTTGGAAGTTCGACGCGCCTGCCAACGCCCAGAGCGTCGCGATCCTTATTCCGGACGCGACTCCCGATCACATGAAGATCATGGCCTACAATCTCGACGCCGTCCCCGTAAAAGCCCACCTTACCGGCTGGGAGATCGATCCCGGCAAGTGGGAGATCACGCAGGGTACGCAGGCCGTCGTTGAAAGTGATCCGCTCCGCAACGTCACCACCCGGACTGAGACGTTCGAGCGCAGCCGCGACGTCGAGATCATCTTCCCTGCACACGCCACGACGGTTCTCGACCTCAAACTGGTCGGCAAGGGTGTGCCCTACTGGTCCCGCCCCGATCTGGGCATCGACCGCGAAGATGTGACGGTCGACGGTCAACAGATGAAGGTCACGGTCCACAGCATAGGAGCGGTCGACACGCCGCCTTCCAAGGTCGTCCTTCGCGACCACGCAGGAAAGGTGCTCGCAACCGCTGACGCTCCCGCGTTGAAGGCGCCTGTCGATCTTCTACCCAAAACCGCGACGGTCACTTTGACACTACCAGCCGACGCCCAATGGAAGGAAGGCAGTGTCACCATCGAATCGACCGGCGACCTTCCCGAGATCACGCAGAGCAATAACCGCGTCGAACTGCAGTGAAGCGGCTCACCCCACTGCCGACCTGATAGCGCGCAGGATGAGCCGCCTCATCAGCCGGGCCAGAGCGGGAGGCTGTACGTCCATATTATTGAAATATCTAGGCCAAACCATTCCGCAGCGCATCTTTCCGTCAATCCGAACGCTCACTCCGAGAGAACCGTCGAAAAGCGTCCGAACTGAGTATCTATATTTTTCGGAAAAATAATTGTCAGAACCAATGCATGAAGAGTACTCTGCGAGAACTGTAGCCTGAATCGGATGTTTGTTGGGCTCCGTCTTATCGACGGAATCCAATCCGTTTTGAACTCGTACTCTCCCCGGTAACAGAAGCATTTAGCCTCCCCATCGTCTGAAAATAGTCCATCTTTTGTCGTCATGCTGGTCTTCAGCATCGGGTCCCCGTCCAAAACACTCCTAGCGCATGTTGCTTTCGGATTGTCAAAGTATGAGACCTCTTGTCCTTCTCGTCGATTCGCAGATACCAGCGCACGCGCACTGGAGGCAGAACCTCGAGACAATCGCGTGCGAACGATTCGAAACAACTTTAGCGGATCTGAAGCAGCAGCTTGATTCTCCGCGGCCGAGAATGGTTCTCCTGACCTATCGTGATGACCATGAGGCTTTAAGCGCAGTGCGACAGGTTCATCAGGTGGACAGCCGCGTTCCTCTGCTTCTGGTAGTTGCCGAAGGTTCTGAGGCGCTGGCGGTCTCGGCATTCAGAGCAGGTGCTACAGACTACTTTCACTCCTTGCGAGACGAGGCAGCCCTTCTTGAGACGCTGGAGCGCTGGCTGGCCTGTTCCACCCATGGAACTCCACCTGCCGATTCTTTGAGACAACAGGAAAAGAGCTTCTTCTTTATTGGCTCGAACGCAATCGTTCTGGATCTGAAGACGCGCGTGATACGCATCGCCGAAAGCAGAAGCAATGTGCTCATCACCGGCGAGACAGGCACCGGAAAGGATCTAGTAGCCGCCGCGGTCCATCACGCCAGCACACGCAGCAGCATGCCCTTCGTGCGGATCAACTGCGCTGCAATTCCGGATTCACTGGCGGAGAGCGAACTCTTCGGATATGAGCGAGGAGCCTTTACCGGAGCCCACCTCCGTAATCAGGGACGGCTCGAAATTGCCCATAAGGGAACCTTGTTTCTTGATGAGGTGGGGGATCTTAGCCCGGGGACACAAGCAAAGCTGCTTCGCGCGATTGAGAACAAGGAGTTCTGCCGGCTCGGCGGAAGCGTTGAAATCAAAGTCGATGTCCGCTTCGTTGCGGCTACAAATCGCAATCTCGAGGAGATGGTCGCCGAAGGGCGCTTTCGCGAAGACCTTTACTATCGGTTGAATGTCGCCTGCGTCCATCTCCCGCCGCTTCGCGACAGAAAGGAAGACATCCCGATATTGATCCGCCACTTCGTGCAACAGTTAAGCCAGCCTGGAGAAAAGCAGGTACCGGAGATCTCCGACGAAGTCTGGCGTTGTCTCTTGAACTACAGTTGGCCGGGGAACATCCGCGAATTGAAGAACGTGCTCGAATCAGCCTTTGTGAATTCGTCCGGAAAGTATATCTCGCTCTCGGATCTGCCGGACAAATTCCGCAGGAATTACGGCAATGCTTCGGGCTCAAGCGAGCACCAGGAATTGCTTGCTGCCCTACTCGAAAACAAGTGGAATAAGAGCCGGGCCGCGGAGCAGCTAAGCTGGTCGAGAATGACGCTATATCGGAAGATGCGCAAATATCATATCTCGTCCCGTGTTTCTCCCCTTGGGCGTTAGTTGAACCTTTCCCCGAAAACATTCACTGCATTTTTCATCGCGGCAACCGCCCAGCAGTTACCAGTGTCACAACGTAACGTAAGGTGTAACACCGATGTGTGACACTCTCTGCTTCCTCCACTTACACAAACGTTCGCGCAGCTAATTATTGATTCGCTGACGGTTGGAAGAATGCTCCATCACTGGCCTCCTGCTCCTTCGCTTTCATCTTGATTGAAGCAGGTGTGACACCTCGGATTTTGGCCACCTCACCTCGCATTTGTTTCACCGCAGCTATCTCTCGCCACTCCCTATACTTGTGCAATTCATCTGTACGCGGTGCGATTTGGAGCACTGCGTGCATTAGACGGTGAGCGAGCAGGCCCCTGAGTCGACTTAGTAATTCTCGTTGGAACCAAACTGCCGTGAAGTCGGAGATTCTTCTGGCTGGAGGAAGATGTGGATCACGGTAGTCCCAAATGGGAAGGTGCCGGAACGATAGAAGCCCGCTATGCCAACTGCTTCAAAATCGGCCATAACGCATTCGAATTTGTTATTGACTGCGGACAGATGACAGACGAGACAGACGATCTCCGGTTGAGTGCAAGGATGGTTACAAATCCTCGATCCGCAAAGGCGCTGTACCAGGTACTGAAGCAGGCACTAGACGAGTACGAGAGGACCTTTGGCGTGATTTCTTACGGGAAAGAAGACTAACGGTATGTATACCGCGCTTCTTGCAAGCAGCCAGACGTTGGCAAATTTTCTACAGGCCCAGTTTGAGAACGACCCGAATCTGCAAACGCTTTTTGATTCCGGCATGGGTGGCTTGATGACAGTGTCGTTGCGAAATCCCGAAGAGATGGCGGAGAAGAACGATCAGGGTCTTTCCCTGTGGCTCTATAGAATTACGCGGGATGAAGATCGGCTGAACGATCCTCCGATTCGGATCACCCCGAGCCTGTTTCACGAACCTCCTCTTCCCTTGCGTCTTCACTATCTTTGCACTCCGATCGTGGAGGCTGCGACCGCGAACAACGCGGAGATCGAACAGAGAATCCTGGGGAAAGTGCTGCAGACCTTCTACGGACATCCATCGTTCCGCGGCAGCGACCTGGCAGGAGATTTCTCCGGCACCAACGCGGAACTCCGATCCCGGATCGAGCCCATGAGTCTCGAAGACAGCACGCGCATCTGGAATGCCCTCGAACAGCCTTACCAACTCTCCGTTTCTTATGAAGTGACCCTCGCGAATATCGATTCGGAGGTTTTTGAGAGCAATATGCCGGTGATGCAGGTGGAGCCGGACTACTCGGTAATCGTGAAGGAGAGCTGAACACTCCATGGCGCTTGAAACTTACAACGCGAACGATATCGTCTACACGGTTTCACCTGAGCCGGAGCTTCCGATCGGGCTGAAGCCGCAGGCGGTCATCCGCGGCCGCCTTCTGGATGAGATGACGAATCAACCCTCAGTTGGGGCGATCTACATCGACTCGCCCTATGCGGGCATTAGTCCCCGCGTGGGCAGCGGCGGCCTGGTCGGCTTTGCGGCAATCCCTGTACGCGCTTTTCCCGAGCTGAAAAATGCGCCTGTTTCCGTTCCCGTCAATCTTGTGGCAGACGGCTATCTTCCTCTCTTCCGAAGCGTCCCTATCCTGCAGGATGTGAATTTTCCCAGCAGCTTCTCTCTAGGGGATATGGGAGATTTGCTGCTTCACCGCCTTCCTACAATCATCAGCGGCCGCGTCCTGTTAAATACCGGAACCGCAGCGACGGCGATTCCGGGTGCGGCGATCACCTTGACCGGAGTATGGAGATCGCTGCCGCCTGCCAGCATGGTAGTGCCCCCGGCACCTCCGGATTTGGTTTCGCTCAGTCCCGGAATTTACTCGGACCGCAGCGCGGCCGGAAGCCAAGTGCAGGGGCTCAAATACCTGGGGGCTCCTGGACCCGACAAGAGCCTGCTCAACGACGCGATGGCAGCCCAGTCGCAACTCATGTTGAGTGATCGCCACCTCATTGCGCCCAATGACATTCTTGCCATCGATACCATGGACGCGGAGCGAACGGAGTTTGTAACCGTTAAGACGGTAACCGGAGCGAGCGCCGACGATCTTCCGGCTCAGGTGACACTGGCCTCTCCGCTACGGGCCAGCCACCGACAAGGGGCGACCGTCCACAAAATTCAGTTTCAGAATGTTGGCCCGGCCATTGCCTTGGGCGATGACGCCATCGCCGGCGACGTGTGCATCTTTGTCAACGGCGTCGCAAATCTGACGTCCGCTCCATTCGTCTCCATCACCCAGGGCGTGATGCCCACCGAGTACCACAGCGCCAGCTACTTTCAGACCACAAGCGACGCGCAGGGATTCTTTCGCTTTCCACCAATCAGTCGAGTTGCTCAGTGCGGGTTACGGTGCCACGACGGTGTGCATCCCGATCTGGACGTCCTGCATTGCCCGAATTACGAAGCCGAGGTCAGTCGTATCGATTTTGCTTATCACTAGAAGTCAGAAATCGCGTCAGAGCCTGATGCAGGAGAACAGACATGCCTGAATACCTTTCGCCGGGTGTTTACGTAGAAGAGATTGATACGGGCAATAAACCAATTGAGGGCGTGAGCACAACCACGGCCGGCATGCTCGGCGTAACCGAGCGCGGCCCGGTCGATGTGCCCATCCTGATCACAAGCTACGGAGAGTATCGACGCTGGTTTGGAGAGCGGCTGTTGTTATCCGACTTCTCTAACGCTCTTGGTCCGCATTGTTACCTTCCGCACGCGGTGGAAGGGTTCTTCCAGAATGAAGGGCAGCGGGTTTATGTGACACGCGTCCTGGACGTAAACGGCGCTGTCAATGCATCGGAAAACCTGTTTGACCGCGGAGCCCTCGGCTCGCCGGAGACGCTGTTGCTGCGTACCGCCGGAGAAGAGACCGGGACGCTTGCCAACCCGCCTTTGCTCTTCGTCCTCGATTCCACCGGCTTGAATCCGGGTGTCGACTGGATCAGGGTTGGAGACGGTAGCCTCGCGGAATACCGCCTGGTGAATACGGTCAACACGGCTCCTGCAGATATGCTGGTCGCGCTCGGACTCCCACTCGCGCTTCCCCATGCGGCTGGAGACGAAGTAGACGAGTTCGCCGTCACCAACGATGCTGCCTATGTCGGAGCGGTGACTTTGACCAACCGCGTAACTCCCGGTGTTTCAGAGTTTGACCTGACCTTCGCGACCTCTGCAGATGTTGCAAACATGCACGTCGGCCAACTCTTTCAGATCGGCGGACTGAACGGCGAATACCATATCGTGGCCAAGGTAACGCCGACCCCTTCGGCTGCAACCATTCTGCTGGAAGCGCCTCTGGCTATGACATACGGCGCGGGCACAGCGATTCAACCGCTGACGACTCCGGCGGTGCCAGCTACGCCTCCCGTACTTTCGCTCGCCGCCGGCGCAGGCGATTCCCTCATCTTTCCCAACACCAACGTCGGCTTTACCAACGTCGCGCATCTCGTTCGCATCCACTCCTCCATCGCGAACCTGGACGAGATACGCAGGATCGGCGCTGTCTCGGAACTCGAGGTGTCGCCGGGCGCGTACTTCCCCTATCCGGCGGCCAGCATCGTCGAGAAGGTTGACCTGTCGGATGACAATCGTCTTTTGACCGTCGCCGTGCCCGGCCCCCCGCCTCCGAACACTCACACCATTACTCTGGACGACGCAACCGGGCTGGCCGCGGCAGACAGCCTGACCATCGATCCCGGTCCGAATCAGGAGATCGTCACGGTTCAGTCTGTCGCAGGCGGAGTCGTTACCTTCACTCCCGATCTTGTGAATGGACACGCCCTCGGCACTATCGCCACTCCGGCCTTCAGCCTCAAAATCCTGACCTCCGCCGCTCCGGCGGGCTCGCTTGTGGTCGCGGTCGACAATCGTACCGGCCTCGCGTTGAACGATGTTATCCGCATCGGCGTCGCTCCTCAGGAAGAGTACGCCCGAATCACGGGGCTGCCCAATCCCGCCGGAACAGCACCCGATGCAGGAATCGTGCTGCTCGATCACGCGCTTTTCGCGTCACATGCCAGCGGAGACCAGGTCAGACGCCAGGGCCCTGCCATCGTGGACACAGTGAATCCGGCTGCCCCGACCGGCCTTGTACTGCCCGCCGCAACCGGCTCTACTATGTGGGTCATCTCCGATGGCAACAACTACGGCGCAGCGCCTCTGCAGTTTGCGCGAGTGACCACCCCCACCGGACAGGTCGCGTTTCATAGGCTGCTCGCTGTTCCCGCCATCGTCCCGGCCGAGGTCTCAGTGACGATGCCGCCTCCTTTCACCCCGGCTCTGGAGCGCGCACATGCCGCCGGTTCCGTGTTTGCTGTTCGCAAGCCTTTGATTAATGTGGAGGCTCTCGACGCGGGTGCCTGGGGCAATCGCCTGCGCATCTCGATTGAGGATGAGTCGCCCGGACTTGTCTCACGATCGCAGATCGCCGCGGTTGTAAACCCCACCCATATTCGCCTTTCCTCGGTAGCCGGAGTTGAAGTTGGAACGGTACTGGAGCTTCTGGATCCGCTCAATGGAGACGCCGTCATCGGTCCCCTGGTCAAGGTCGAGTTCATCGATCGCACCAGCAACTACACCCTGACTCTCCAGGGGACGGGGCTCACGGCGGCGCAGCAGACCGCGCAGACAAACGCAGTGGGCGCGGGGACGCGGCTCGGCGTGCGCTCGCGCGAGTTTCGCATGATCGTCCTGCTGATGCATCAGCCCGACCCTTCCCTTCCCAGCCGCAGCGAAGTGATTAGCGACTCCGAGGTCTTTCGCAATCTTTCCATGGACTCGCGGCACAGCCATTATTTCCAGACCATCATCGGTGTGATTGGCGGACCTCCGCGCCTCGAAGATCGTCGGCCCGAGGGACAATCCTGGTATGTGCGGGTGCAGGACCTGGGCGCCGACCCCGAGAGTATCCGGCTGGGACCGGAGACACTCGTCGATATCCTGCCCAACGGACGCACGCGGCCCGCCCGGCTTGCGCTTGAGAGCGGCAACGATTCCATTGCGACGATCACCGACGACATTTACATCGGGCTCGACAATATCATCCCAGAGCAGCGAACCGGCCTCTTCTCGTTCGTCAATATCGATGACCTCAGTATCCTCAGCGTTCCCGGGCGCACCAGTCCCGCGCTACAGGGAGCAGTCATCGACTTCTGCGAAAACAACCGCTACTGCTTTGCAGTCCTCGATGGGCCTGTTCCCAACCAGATCTGGTCGACTTCCAATGACTCGCTGTCCGATGTGCAACAGCAACGGCAGCAGTTCGATACCAAGTACGCGGCTCTTTATTATCCATGGGTCCTGATTGAAGACCCCTTCCCCGTCAATCTGGCGAAGATTGCAAACTATCCCATCCCACCTTCGGGACATGTGATTGGAGTATTTGCGCGCACGGATATCGACCGCGGCGTGCACAAGGCTCCGGCCAACGAAGTTGTGAACGGAATCATCGGCCTGCAGCGCATCGTCAACAAGCCGGAGCAGGACATCCTCAACCCGTATCCGGTGAACATCAACGTTATCCGCGACTTCCGCCACAACGAACGCGGCATCCGCATATGGGGCGGCCGGGTCATTACAAGCGATACGGATTGGAAGTATGTCAACGTCCGCCGTCTTCTCATCTTTATCGAAAAGTCGATCGACCTCGGCCTTCAATGGGTCGTCTTCGAGCCCAATGACGATCCTCTCTGGGCCCGTGTCCGCCGCACCATCGGCAATTTCCTCACCACGGTCTGGCGCAACGGAGGACTCGAAGGAACCAAAACGGAAGAGGCATACTTCGTCAAATGCGACCGCACGACCATGACCCAGACCGATATCGATAATGGACGCCTGATCGTTGTCATCGGCGTGGCGCCGGTGAAGCCCGCGGAGTTTGTCATCATTCGGATTGGCCTGTTCACGGCGAACGCCAACACTTAATCAGGGGAGAGCAAGATGCCAACAGGAACGCGTCAAGATCCATTTCGAACATTCAATTTCCGCCTGGAGATTGATGGGCTCTCCGTGGGCAGCTTTCGCGAGTGCAGCGGCCTGGCAGCGGACGGCAACTCGGTCGACTATCGCGAGGGCACCGACATCCCACGCTCGGTCCGCAAGCTGATCGGCTTGCTCACGTACTCCAACATCACGCTCAAGCGCGGGTACACCACCAACGCTGAGCTATGGAACTGGTACAAGAACATCGTCAATGGAATCTCCGACCGACGCAACGGCTCGGTGATCCTGATGGATGAACAGCGCAAAGACGTCATGCGCTGGAGCATCGAGAACATGTGGATCAAAAAGATTGAGGCTCCCAGCTTCAACGCCACGGCGAACGAAGTGGCGGTGGAGTCAGTGGAGATCGTCCACGAAGGACTGATGTTGGAAAGTTGATCCTGAGACCACGCAATGGCCACGACCTATTTAACCCCGGGAGTGTACTACGAACGCGCCGACGCAGTTGCGCCCGCGATTACAGCAATCCGCACGGACATTGCAGGGTTTGTCGGCATCGCTACCAGCGGTCCCGTCGATACAGCGGTGCCGGTCGAATCGTGGCGGCAGTTTCAATCGCAGTTTGGTGAGTTCTCCGGAACTGCGTTCCTCGCTTATGCCGTCCGGGGATTTTTTGAGAATGGAGGCCAACGCTGCTGGGTCGTGCGCGTCGCATCGAACGATCCGGTTGGCGGAGCGTTCCCCGCAAGCACCGTGCTTGCCAGCGCCGGGTTGCCGCGCAGCGTCTGGAACATCCGCGCCTCCAGTCCGGGCACATGGGGCAACCTGCTTAACCTATCGGTGCGAGAGACTCATCAGGTCCAGACAACGGGATGGCTCGACAAAGACCGTTCCGACCGCATGATCGTATCCAGCACCAGCGGCTTTGTAAGAGGCACGCTGGTGCGGCTGACACAACCGGGCAGCGCGCCGGCCTTACGCGTCGTCGCTGCCGTCGATGCAACCGAGGGATTCGCCGGTGCGGTACCCAACGGCAACAAATATATCCTCTGGGTTCCCTCTCAGGACGATCTTCGTCTCCCGTATGACACTGCGCCGTTGAGCTTCGCGCCCGACCTCCCCATCATGGTGGAGAGCATCGAATACACCATCATCGTCGAGCGCCAGAACCTACCGGTCGCGCTCTACACGGGACTTTCGCTGATACCGGAGCACACCAACTACGGCCCGGCCATATTGGATCCGTTCGAGATCGCGGCCGATATCGAAATGAAGCATGTACTTCCCGCCCCGCCCTTTGCGATCACTATCGACGAACTCCGTCCCGAGTTCATGGCCGATACCCTCGCAACGTTTCGCGCGCTGGAGCAGATTGAGCTTCCCTCCGATAACACTCCTCTCATAGGAGGAAGTGACGGCCTGCGCCTGCTGACCACCTATGACTTTATCGGCGAGCCCATCGATCCTGTCGACAGTGACGTGGTCAAAGCCGGCAAGAGGCGCGGTCTGCGAGTGCTTGAGACCATCGACGAAGTCTCGATCCTGTCCGTCCCCGATATCAATATCCAGCCAATTGCAGTCCCGCCGACTGAACCGTTGCCCCCATGCATCCCCGATCCCTGCCTGCCTGGAGCGCCTCTGCCGGTAGTTCCCCTGCCGGTCCTCTCGGTAGAGATGCCGCCGACCTTTACCGATGCTGACATCTATCGCGTGCAGGCGGCGATGGTGGATCAGTGTCAGCAGACCAGGAGTCGCGTCGCGATCCTCGACCCCCCGTTCAGCGCCGTAAAAGATGAGCGGCTCGGCATCTCCGCAGTGCAAGCGTGGCGGAACCAGTTCGATTCCAGCTACGCCGCCTTCTACTTTCCGTGGCTCCGCGTAGTGAATCCGCTACGCTCGACGAGCAGCCTGACGCGCGACATTCCTCCCAGCGGCCACGTAGCCGGGCAATATGCTCGCACCGACCTTACGATCGGAGTGCACAAGGCGCCCGCGAATGCGCCGCTTGCGTGGGTGCAGGATACAACGATTCCGGTAAACAACGCCGAGCACGGCGTCCTGAACCCGCTGGGCATCAATGCAATTCGCACCCTGACCGGCAGGGGCATTCGCATCTTCGGCGCACGCACTGTGAGCAGCGATCCAGACTGGCGCTATATCAACGTTCGCCGCCTGATGATCATGATTGAGAAGGCCATCTATCTTGCCTCGCAGTGGGCAGTCTTCGAACCGAATGACGACATCACCCAGGCCAAGCTGAGACTCTCTCTCACCAGCTTTCTGATCTCGCTCTGGGAGCAGGGAGCGCTGGCCGGAGCCACCACCGATGCAGCCTTCTTTGTTCGCTGCGACCGCACGATTAATCCGCCTGCCCAGCTCGATGTGGGGCAGCTCCTTGCCCTGGTGGGGGTCGCCCCGGTCAACCCCTTTGAATTTGTAGTCGTGCGCGTGGGGCAGACCGCGAACGAACTCGAGATTGTGGAACAACGAACCGGCATGGAGGTGAACTGATGGCGGCTGCTGGCGAAGTCGGAGTGAGGTTGGATCCGCTGCTCTCCTACAACTTCATGATCACGCTGATCGATACGAGCAGTTCGCTGGTCATGAGCGCGATCACGTCGGCCGTATTCGACGTGGCCGTCGGCGGTTTCACCGAGTGCACCGGCCTCGAAATGTCGCTGGACGTGGAGGAGTATCGCGAAGGCGGACGCAACGGCGAGTCCCTGCAATTTTCCAAAGGGGTGCGCTGGTCGAAGATCACGCTGAAGAAAGGCATGGGCGCCGGCAACACGCTGTGGGATTGGCACTATGGATTCGCGACCGGGACGGGCAAGCGACGGGACGGCCTGATCGTGCTGTTGAACGACCTTCATCTGCCAACGCACATCTGGAACTTCAGGCGCGGGCTGCCGACACGCTACTCCGGTCCCAGCCTCAACGCGGCGCAGAGCACCGTTGCCATAGAGAGTATCGAGATCACCCACGAAGGCATGTATCAGGTGCCGGGTGTGGGATATGCAGCGGCAGGTGTGAGCGCCGCGATTGGATTGGCGGTGTGACGATGGAAGTTCATATCAAGGATGTCGTAGCAACCGTACACGGCTACTCGGACCGCAAGCTTGAGGAGATTACCAACGCCGTGATGACCGCCCTCGACGCAAAGCGCAGGCGCGAGGCGCAGGCGAACAAAGACCGTCGCGTCACCAGTGGACCTCGCGACGTCCAGGAAGGGGAGGCCTGAGCCAAATGCAGCCCCTTCAAAAAGCGATGATCGTGGTGACCTGGCATGACGGCGTGATGGAGTTCATCTCCGTCCAGTACAACCCGACGCAGCTCGCCTTCAACAAGGGTGTCCAGGTCGCCGACATTCCCATCCCTGGCCTCGATACGCCGCTCATCCAGTTTGTGCGCGGACAGAATGAGACTCTCTCCATCGATCTGTTCTTCGATTCGACCGAAAGCGGCATGGGGGCCGGTGCCCGCAGCGTCACCGAAGAAAGCGATCAGATCTACCAGCTTGTCAAGATCGAGCCGGACAGCCACGCGCCGCCCATCTGTGAATTCATCTGGAACGATAAGTTTCCCGGCTCCGACATCTCGGCCGAGATGGGAAACCAGAAGCGCAACTCCTTCAAGTGCATCGTCGAGAGCGTGCGTCACCAGTACACACTCTTCAGTCCCGAAGGCGTGCCGCTGCGGGCCACGCTTTCATTGAGTCTGCGAGAATACAAGACCCTCGACGAACAGTTGGCCCAACTCAACCTCAATTCGCCAGACCGGACACAGGTCCAGGTTCTTCAATCCGGCGACACTCTCTCCGGGGTGGCGGGAAAGCACTACCGCCGCCCTGGCGAGTGGCGATTAATCGCAGACGCAAACGACATAGACGATCCCCGCCGGCTGACCCCCGGCACTTTCATCACCCTACCGCCGATCGCATAGAGGAACGATGGCCAGCACTTTCACCATGACGCAGGAGTCGCAGGATCAGGGTAACTTCTACGTGCCGCAGTTCGAGGTGCGCATCGAAGGAGTCGGCCTTCCTCGCGATGTTCTGCGCGACGTCCGCGAGGTGTCCTATCACGACGACATCAACGAGATCGACGGCTTCCAGATCACGGTCAATAACTGGGACCCCAACCTGCGAGCTTACAAGTACGTCGGCTCGGAGACGGCGACAACTCTGCAAGGCAGCAATGACGAGAGCGCCCGTCAGCGCCTCTTCGATCCCTGCGACAAGAAGGTCGAGCTCTGGATGGGATACCCGGGAAAGCTCCAGCTCATGATGACCGGCATCTTTACCAGTCTTTCTCCCAGCTTTCCTTCAAGCGGAGGCCCGACCCTCACCGTGGGCGCGCTCAATCTTCTACATCGCTTTCGCGGAGACAAGCATACCCAGGTCTTCGAAAATCAGACGCCCAGCCAGATCGCTTCGCAATTTACTCTGACCAACTCCTCGACCCAGACAAGTCTGAACGTCGTGCCCGATCCCGACAATACTAACCTCGAGCGTAACCAGCCGATCGTCTATCTGATGCAGGACTCTCAGACCGATCTTGATTTCCTGCTGTCCCTGGCGCGCCGTCATGGTTACGTTCTCCTTCTGCAGGAAGAAGTCACCGATTCCCGTGGACGCGTCACACGGCCTGCACAACTTTATTTCGGCCCTTCGAACGGGACTGGCCTGCGGCAGGCAACGGTCGAACTGGGATGGGGCAAGTCGCTGACGGAGTTCCAGCCCACCTTGACTACCGCAAACCAGGTCAAGTCCGTTACCGTTCGTGGCTGGAACCGCGACACCAAAGCGCCGATTGAAGGAAAGGCATCCATCACGGACTCCGACTTCAACTTCAATGAAAACCTGAAGGAGCTACTCAACGTCTGCGACCCGCAGACCGAGCAGGTTGTGAATGAACCCGTGTTTACGCAGGCCGAAGCCGATCGGCGTGCTCGCGATATTCTCCTCAACCAATTCCGCGACATGGTCACGACTTCCGCGACAACCGTCGGTCTTCCGGATCTGCGCGCCGGCCGTAACGTCGTCATCTCCGGCGTAGGCTCTCGCTTCAGCGGAAATTACTTCATGACGCAGACCACCCATTCGATCGGCGCGAATGGATACACCACGCAGGTTAACGCACGTCGAGAAGATCGAGGCCAGAGTAACTAGATGAACTCCAAACGCATCGCCGGAGCAGTCGTAGGCATCGTCAAAAGCGTGCAGGACGACAGCGGCCAGGGGAGGATCCTTCTTGAGTTCCCTCACCTGCCGGGCGCCCCCGTCAGCGCGATGGCACCTGTCGCCGCGCCTCTCGCCGGAAAGAACCGCGGCGCCTTCTACATGCCCGAGATCGAAGACGAGGTGCTGGTCTGCTTCGACCAGGGCAATATCAATCATCCCTACGTCATCGGCTATTTGTGGAACGGCGTGGACAAGCCGCCGGAGACAGACCCGAAGAATCGCATCTTCCTGAGTCCCGGCGGCAACACTCTGCGATTTGAAGATGGCGACAACGTGAAAAAAGTCATTCTGCAATCGAACTCCGGTCACAAGATCGTTCTCGACGACAGTTCCTCAGCCGATTCCATCACCATCCAGACGAAAGGCAACCTGTCCGTAACCCTAAGCGACGCTCAGAGCTCCATCACGCTCAGCGGCGGCGGTCGCATGATCACCATGTCCAGCGGCACAGTACAGATCTCCTGAGAGGAACGATGCCACAGCTTCTCACCACGAACGCCATCATCACCTGCCCTCACGGAGGGCCCGGCACCACAACGCCGAGCATCCCGAAGTGGCAGATCAATGGCGGTTTCGTCTGCGTGGAGCAGGATATCGGCGTACTCGCCTGTCCTTTTCTGATCATGCCGTGCGGCGGATACAAGTTGCAGTCCATGGGGCTGAATGCAACCAAAATCGATGAGAGCAAAGCCATTCTGGTTACCGACTTCAATCAATCGTTCACCGGGCTGCCGTTGCTGATAACGGAGACGCACCAGGTGATCGATCAGAGTACACCGGCACCGATTCCCGCCGGACAACAGGCCCCGCCACAGTCGCCTGCATTGACCGACCTGCTGGCTCCCGTCGTCGTCGTGGCTCCGCCATCGTTCCCGTTCAAGATCACACCGCCACCGGCGCCTCTTCCGGTGGTATTCACCTTCAACCTGACTGCGAACCATCCATTGCAGTGGATCCTCACTTTGATTACGGTTCCTTCCGCGCCCACGGGTCAGCACTTCGATCTGACTCACGGCATCCCCGGCAGCGTAACCGTCTCCCCCTCGGGCGGACAGTGGACGAGTCCCAGCCTCACGGTGACGGTCACAATGACGCCGCCGTTCGTCAGCAGCCTCGGGCCGGGAAATCATCAGCTCTACCTCACCGGCGTCAGCCAGCGAGGTCTCTCCGGCCACACCATGGCCACTATTCCGGTGACGCCATGACCAATACTCAACCTACAAGCCGTAGCTTTCTGGGCGTCGGATGGAAGTTCCCTCTGCAGGTGAGCAGCAGCGGAGCCATCGCGCGCGCTCAGTACGAGCAGCGTGTCGAGGAATCGATCTACCTGATTCTCAGCACCGCGAAGGGCGAGCGCGTTATGCTGCCCAACTTCGGCTGCGGCATTCACGACCTGGTCTTTGGCATCAGCGATCCGCGGACCCGCAGCGCAGTGGTGCAGCAGGTACGGCAGGCTCTCACCGCGAACGAACCCCGTATCGACGTGATGGATATCAGCGCCAACGTCTCTGACGATCAGCCCAATCTGCTCCTGATCCGCATCAACTATCGCGTGCGGGCCAACAACGCCATTGGAAATCTTGTCTACCCCTTTTACATCAGCGAACGGACCTGACCCATGCCACTAGAAGCCAATCTCCCGGTAATTGACGACCGCACCTTCGACGACATCGTCACCGAAGCGCGCAGCCGCATTGCGCGGTACACGCCGGAGTGGGCACCGGTCTGGACCGATGTTAACGATAGCGACCCGGGAATCACGCTTGTTCAGGTCTTCGCCTGGCTGACCGAGATGCTGATCTACCGTCTCGGCAAGGTTCCCGATCTCAACTACCTGAAGTTCCTCGAACTCATCGGGATCGAATTGAATCCGGCCACTCCGGCACAGGCAGAGATCACCTTTCCGGTTGTCGCTACCAACTCTCAGCCCTACGTCATCGTTCCATTGCATACCCAGGTCTCGGCGCCTTCCCCCAGCGGCGGCCAGTCGTTGATCTTCGAGACAGATCGCGCCATCTATGCGCTCACGGCCGCTCTAGCGGCGATCCTCACCTATGATGGCTTTCAATTCGACCTCGTCGATTCGTCTTCGCTGGCGGGGTTCAATCCTTTCGGCACCGCGCCGGGGAAAGACGCGGCGCTGCTGCTTGGATTTCAATACAGCGGTGCGTTCCCCGCGCAAATCGAGCTCAACCTCGATTTCTGGATGGCGCAACAGGGCAGCGGAACCACCAGCGGAGACTGCAGCCTGCCCGATTCGCAGGTCTTTCCGTCTGCGAATCTCACATGGCAATATTGGAGCGGTCTCGGCTGGGCTTCTCTCGGGCTCCTCAAAGACGAGACGCTTGGATTGCAGCGCTCCGGGCACGTCTATCTCCGCACACCCGGCAGCGGCGCCATGCAGAAGGGCAGCTTCGGTGGCGTCCCTCAACCCTTGTACTGGATTCGCGCACTGATCGCGTCCGGCCGCTACGAGATGCAGCCGGTCATTCTTGCGGTGCGAACCAACACCGCTCCCTCGACTCAGGCGCAGACGATCAACGACGAGGTTCTGGGCGGCAGCACCGGGCTTCCCAATCAAATATTTCAAATCGCCAACAGTCCCATCCTCGACGGCACTCTCCAGGTACAGATCGATCAGGGAGACGGGTTCGAGGATTGGGAGCAGGTTCAGGATTTCTTCGGCTCCGGCCCCAACGATCAGGTATACGCACTCGATAGAACAACGGCGCAGATACGATTCGGCGATGGTCTCAATGGTGCGATTCCTGTCGCAACCTCGACTCGCCCCAATAACAATGTGGTTGCCCGCACCTACCGTTACGGAGGCGGCAAGCAAGGCAACGTCGCTGCGAATGCGCTCACCACGCTGGTCAATTCAATCACCGGAATAGATTCCAGCAAGATCACGAATCTGTTTGCGGCATACGCCGGCGGCGACGAAGAGACTCTCGACGATGCCAAACTGCGTGCGCCCATGGCCTTGCGAAGCCGCGATCGCGCCGTTACAAAGTCGGACTTCGAATATCTCGCGGAACAGGCAGCCAACGTGGCCCGCGCCTTCGCCATGCCTCTCAGTCATCCTTCCTTCCCCGGCATTCAGGTTCCAGGAGTCGTGAGTGTCATCGTGGTCCCCGATTCCGACGACCTGAAGCCATTGCCCAGCGACGGCATGTTGCGTACCGTCTGCGCCTACCTGAATCTGCGCCGTCTGCTCACCACCGAAGTCTATGTGATCCCGCCGACGTATCAACTCGTCAAGATCCATGCCGAACTCGTGGCTCTCAATACGGCCGATCTCGCAGAGGTCACCAACGCGGTACAGGCAGCGTTGAACAATTACTTCCATCCCCTGCATGGCGGCGACGACGGCACCGGCTGGCCCTTCGGAGGAACCATCTATTTTTCCCGCGTCTACCAGCAGATCAACGATCTTCCCGGCGTCGATCGCATCGAGCAGGTGCTCATCACGCTCGACAAGACCCAGTACCCGGTCTGTCAGGATGTATCGATCAAACCCGCCGCACTGCTTTACTCAACCGGACACGAGGTCGTAGTCAGCTACTCATTTTCTTAAGGAACCCGTCGCGAACAGAGATGACAAACGCAACTCCCAATCCGTTCTGGCAAATGCCTCCAGTCCCACGGCCGCCCGATGATCCCACCTTCTGGCTGCTCAACGGGCGCGTGGGATGGAATGCCGCCGAGCTTGGCGGTGTCGCTATCAGCGACGATCACCTCGGCCTGCTCATTCTTCCCGGCAGCGGTCGCCTGCTCACCGAGCCGAGCGGCAGCTTTGGCGGACTCGTTCTCCCCGGAAATGCCGCCCTCGCGTCCGACGGCAGCATCTATCTGCTCGATGTCCAGGCCGGTCAGGTCAAAAGATTCGATCCCTGCGATTGCCGGTTCAATACGCTGCCCTGCCTCGGTGGTCTCGGAACCGGCCCGCGACAGGTGCAAGATCCGCGCGGAATCGGAATCCGCTTCGGCAATCTCTTCCTTTGCGATACCGGCAATCACCGCCTGCTTGTCTTCGCCAGGTTCGGTCTGGTACTCCGCGGTATCTGGGCGCCACCATCATCGGCCGGCTTGATCAATCCCTGGGAGCCCGCCGGCATCGCCTTTGATCATCGCCGTCGCGTCTATGTCACTGATCCGGCCAATGACTGCATTCATCGCTTCCATCCCAGCGGGGAGTGGGACAAGGCCTTCCCCGGGTTCGGCGATGTACGCTGGATCGCCATCGACACCTGCGGCCGAATCTACACCGTCAGCCGGGGCGAGACATCCGCACGCATCAGCGACAAGGACGGCAAGCCAATCGGCACCGCGTCGCGCCCCGAAGAGATCGCGGACTGCTTCCCTGCGCTCGGATTCAAAGTCGATGCTTACGGCGACCTCGATCTGAGCAGCCTCTGCCAGACCATAGGCTCTACAGGCTACTTTGCGCCGAATGGAACGTCATTGGATTCTCTGCCACCCGATCCGCCGGTCATGTTCTCAACCACCGGAACCTACTTGAGCGAGGCCCTCGACAGTCAGTTTTACCGTTGCCAATGGCATCGCATTCTGTTGTGCGGACGACTGCCGCTTAAGACCGCGATCAGGGTCTCCACCTTCACCAGCGAGTTGCAACAACCGCTGAGCCAGATCCAGAGTCTTCCTCCCGAGGCATGGCAGACGAATCAGACGGTAACGACGATCTCCGGAGAATGGGAGTCGCTGATCTTCAGCGGCCCCGGACGGTATCTATGGCTACGCCTGCAACTCGCGGGCAACGGCAGCGCCACGCCCGCAATCGAGAGTATTCGGCTCGAATATCCGCGCATCAGCCTGCGCCGGTATCTCCCGGCAGTCTTTGCGGAAGATCCCGGGGGCACAAACTTCACCGACCGTTTCCTCAGCATCTTCGACACAAGCCTGCGCAGCGTAGAGCGCAAGATCGACAACGAAGCCGCTTACTTCGATCCTCTATCGGCCCCCGCCGTTGCCAATAAGACCGCCGGCATCGATTTCCTCAGTTGGCTCGCATCCTGGGTCGGCGTCACTCTCGATCGCCAGATGCCGGTCGCGCAGCGACGCCAGATACTGAAACAGTCCGGCCAGTTTCTGTCCATTCGCGGCACACGCTTCTCTCTCTGGAAGCAGCTTCTTTTGATGCTGGGCATGGACCCGAATAGCGTCTGCTGCGCCGATGATCAGCCGCGAACCACCTGCTGCCCTCGGCCGCTCAACTGCGCGCCACCCGTCAAGCCGGTCTGCAACTGGGAGCCCCCGCCTCTGATCCTCGAGCACTACCAGTTGCGACGCTGGCTCTTTCTGGGAGAAGGTCGCCTGGGAGATGCCAGCCTGTTGTGGGGTTCGCGCATCGTCAACCGCAGCCAGCTCGGGGCGAATGCGCAGGCCGGTGTATCGCAACTGCTCACGACGCCCGATCCATTTCGCGATCCGTTCCTGAAGTTCAGCAACCAGTTCACGGTCTTTGTGCCCGCCTCGACGGGCAAGTCCGATCAGAGACGCAGAAGTTTGATCAACCTTCTGGAAGGCGAGAAACCGGCCCACACCCAGTACCAGATCGAGTACGTCTCACCGCGCATGCGAATCGGCTTTCAGTCGATGATCGGCCTCGATGCTGTCGTAGCACGTTACCCCTCCGGCTTCAAGGTCGGACAAAAACTCGGTCAGG
Organism: Acidobacteriales bacterium 59-55; assembly: GCA_001897435.1. Classification (GTDB taxonomy): domain Bacteria; phylum Acidobacteriota; class Terriglobia; order Terriglobales; family Acidobacteriaceae; genus Edaphobacter. The sequence goes on from MKSV01000006.1 coordinate 258,039, forward strand.
ATTCTGTGATCGGCAGCTCACACACGCAAGGCGGACCATCCTGGACGATCGGCCGAAGTTTGCTGATCGGCGCGGGAGCAAAACTAGATTAATCGCGGGAGAGATGAAATGCAGGCGAAAATTGGCTCATGCCCGGAATGCGAAATAAGCCCGTTCACGCGTAACCACTACTTCACCGGCAAGCTGCTCGTGGAGAGGGATTTCCGCCAGGAACAGACATACTATGTCGATAAAATGCGCTTGCACGAGCAGCGCCTGCACGGCTGGGGCGTGGTATGCGGCCTCAAGGTCAAGCAGCACGAATCGCCGGCCTGCCGCAGCCGCTTCGTCTGCATCGAGCCAGGCCTCGCTCTCGATTGCTGCGGACACGATATCTATCTTCCCGAAGAAGACTGTGTCGATCTCACCCAGCTCGATGCAATCAAGGCATTAATCAAGAAGAACGATACCGATTCGCATACCCTGCAGATTTGCATCCGCTACAAGGAGTGCCCGACCGAGCCGATCCCGGTGCTCTACGACGACTGCGGTTGCGACGACGCGCAGTGTGCCCCCAACCGAATCCTGGAATCGTACGAGATCGATGTCATCGTCGATCCTTCGCCCTCCGCTGCTTCGCCCGATTCTCCCGTGCTCTCATGGAAGAACAGCCTGAGCATCGCCCACGCCTCCAGCGTTGCCTACCACGATTCCACGCGTCGGCTTTACGTCCTCACCGGCGACTCGCCGGGCACTATCTACCAGGTCAGCACCGACAACTTCTCCGTCCTGTCCTCTCATGTGCTCGGCCAGCGCGGGCTGGCGCTGGCGGTCTCCAACGATGGCTCCCGCGTCTATTGCGCCGCATCGGGTGCAAGCGCTGCTGATCTTCAGCAGCTTTACGTGCTGGACGCGACCCAGACCGGTCTCCCCCAGGTGCAAAGTCAACCAATTGACATTCAGAACAGCAACCCCGGGACGCCGATTCTGGCTGTCCTCCCGGCGCCCGACAATCGTCTGCTGGCACTGGTGGGCCCGCAGAGAGAGCTTCTCCGCTGGGAAACAGACATCGACACGCAGGCCACTCCGGCACCGGCAACGTCGCTCGTTCAACTTGGAGCCGGCCAAACCTCATTCGTACTCGGGTCGGACGGCTCAAAGAGCTACAGCGGAGGGACCGGCAACCAGATCCAGATCTTCGACGTCTCCACGTCTACTACCACCGCAGTGAACGTTCTGCCTGCGGGCGCAAACGTAACTGCGATGGGTGTCATGCGATCCTCCGCCGGAGACCTGATCGCAATCTGCGACAACGGCGCGAGCAAGCTCTATCTGGTAAATCCAACTTCACCGGCACTGATCGGCACACTGGCCCCTCAGCATCCTCCTGTAAGCCTCGTGATCTCACCTGACAGCCGTGAGGCATACGTCGTTGAGCAAGATGCCGGCACGAGCTATGTCGAAGCCGTGGACCTGGCAAGTCTTCAATCGGGAACCAGCGTTCCGCCGGGTCTTCCCATCGCGCTCGGCTCGGACAGTCTGACCCCGGCGATCAGCGCTTCGGGGCAGACCTTATATATCCCATACACCGGCGATCCTCAGAATCCAGTGGACGGCGGCGTGGCCATCGTCGACATCCAATCGTCGTCGGAGTGCTGCAGCAGGATCTGGAAATCTCTGGATGGCTGTCCCGACTGTGATGTTGCCAATTGCGTCGTGCTCGCCACCATCAGGAATTTTGTTGTGGGCGATACGTTCGAAGATCAGACAGACCCGCCCGCCGACCCCGCTGCCGATACCACGAATAAGATCACGCGCATCGACAATCGTACGGGGCGCCGTCTCGTGTGGAGCACTGCGGCCCTGGCAGAGGCAATCCAATGCCTCTGCGCCGAGGACGGCAGCAAGGGGGCAAAAGGCGACCCCGGTCTGCCAGGCACAAACGGAACGAATGGACAAGATGGCACGAATGGAACGAATGGAACGAATGGAACGAACGGCACCAATGGTCAGGGATTGGAGCAGGAACTCACGACCATCACTGCATTGAGTTGGCCGCACAACGGAGTGGTCGGCAAACTAGTGAACGTCGTCAGGCTCAATCAGAGTGCAAGCAAGGTTCCGGGAGTGGTGATCGCCTTCAGTAATTCGGTACAAGTCAGCGGATCCCCCGTCGGCACCAATGCCATCGACCCGCAACATATTTTCCAGATCCTGATTGAGGAGAACCCCGCCAGCAACAAGGAGCTAGGCATGTTTTGTCACTGTCCCGTCGCGGGTACGGTGGTGCCGGTCGACGTCAACCTCGATCCGAACGGCGTTATCGTCGATGCGAAGGAACTTCCCCCCGGCGATGCTAAGGCGGTTGCCTTCCTCTTCACCAATAGAACCGGCCTTGACCGGCTGCGCCAGTCGCAAGACATCTGGGTCAAGCTCCATTGCGATTTCGTAATTGATTCAAAGGGCAAAGCCGTGGATGGCGCCTTCCTGAGAATGCAACTCCCGACCGGCGACCACATGGGAACCGTCGGGACTCCACCCACGCCGCCCATCTTCGGGATGCAGGGTGGTCTGTTCGAGAGTTGGTTCCAGCTCAAAGGATAAGCGGCAAGCATGAAGATCAGCCGCACAGCCAAAGGAAAGTTTGCAGAGGGAGAACAATATGGCATCCGTAACGAATCGTGGCAATCCGATGACCAACAACACGTCGTCCGGCTGCGCTCCAGTCTGCTGCCCCGACTGTGGCGGCCTGGAATGTCTCTGCCGTCCGCGCTTCTTTTCCGGGCAGTTGCTTACCGAAGACGACCTTAACCTGCTGGACCGTTACATCACGTCCAAGAACAAGCTGCATAACCGTTACCTGGTCGGATGGGGAGTCGTCTGCGGAATGAACGTCGTCTGCGATGCCTGCGACGGCATGGTCACGGTCAAATCCGGCTACGCTCTTAGTCCCTGTGGCGACGACATCGTCGTTTGCGCAGACGCGGCCGTCGACATCTGTTCCATGATTCAGAAGTGTACAAAGAAGCAGCCCCGCGATTGCCAGCCGACGCAGCCCGGAGGCCCGGATCCCTGCGCCGCGACCACGGAAAAGTGGATCCTCTCCATCCACTACGACGAGAAGTCTTCGCGCGGAATCGTCCCCCTTAAGAACACCGGCTCCAGCTCCTGCGGCTGTGGCGGCCATGCCTCCAGCAGCGGTTGCGGCTGCGGAGGCAGCACCAAGAGCAGTGCCAGCAAAAGCTGCGGCTGCGGCGCAAGCTCACAGCCTGCGTCCGGTACAACAGGTTCGGTGCAATGCCAACCCACTGTCGTCTGCGAGGGATATACCTTTCAGGTCTGCAAAGTACAGCCGACGCTCGAACAAAAACCCCCTCTGGGCGCACTAGTGCAACGATTCACCGATTGCCTCACAGCGCTGAAAGGGCTGGTTTCGGCTCCTCCCGTCGGCAACGATCCGCAGCAGATTCAGAACTGGTGCTGCGCGATTCGAGACAACCTCCTGAACTTCTTTGCCGACAATCCCGGCTATGCCTGTTCGATTCCCTCGCAGCTCGCCGTCATGTGCCAGTCCGGGGCCGACGTGCAAACCATCAAGCAGGATGTAGCGTATCTCCTGGCTCAGTACATCAAGGACTGTTTCTGCGCCGCATTCTTGCCGCCCTGCGCCTGCGCGATTGAAGATGCAAGCGTGCCGCTGGCAACGATTACGGTCAGCAAAAAGAACGGAGGCTGCCGTGTCGTCAGCATCTGCAATCTCGACGTGCGAAAGTTTGCCGTCACCATGCCCAACCTGTCCTACTGGCTCTCCGCGCTTCCGTTCGCCCAGAACCTGCGCAAATTGCTCTCTTCGATATGCTGCAAACCGCTGGTCAAGCGCCAGGTAGCTTTTGGCGACCAGGCAAACCAGTTCCGCACCCGCATTGTGGATGAACCCGCGGGCAACGATCCGCTTCAGCCGACGCGCGATTTTTCCCAGGTCCTCGCCGAGGTCTTCCTCCAGCCGAATCAGACCATCGACACGCAGACTCTTGCCTATTCCATCCTCGGATTGGCTGACGAAAAGGGACAGCCCTTCCTTTCCCCGCTCGAGATGAGCCATCCTCTAGAAACAGTGCTTGCGAATCAGATCGGTCTGCCGTTCGTGCAGGCGGTGATCCCGTCAGGCTTGGGCCGCACCGTCAGTTCACCCGGCGAGTCTCCGTTCAGCCAATCGCCAACTACTGCCAAAACGCAGCGAAATGACGCCGCACAACCGGAAGCAGCGTCCTCCGGCGATCTCAAGACAGAGCTTGCCGCCATGAGAACGCAGATGGCCACCATGAAAAAAGACCTTGCACATAGTCAGGAACAAATTGACAAACTCAACAAGCGCAGGAATCGCTAGGAGAGGATCATGTCCGTCGATCAGGATGAGCGGCCCAGCTTTTACCAGGGACAGTATCTCGGTCCCGAAGATCTCACCTCTGCGGTGGACTATGGCCGCATTCAGCTCGCGCGCCACGCCCTGGGCGCCCATACGCCGGGCATCGCCATCGGCTTGCAGATGATCGAGAAGGCATCGCCGGCCGGCAACGGCGCAGTCGACGTCTTTCTTGAACCCGGATATGCGTGGGACGGTTTCGGGCGGCCGATCGTCGTGTTGTCGCCTTACAAGATTCCTGCCTCTCTCTTCCAGAACATTCTTTACGACGCTGCGATCGACGACCCGACCAAGAGCGGCGACAGCGCGGCGGGTCACGCCGTGAAGATATGGCTTCAATACAACGAGTCCGCGAACACACCCCCGGCAGCAGGCTTCGCAACTTGCGATGCGAGCGGCCAGACCTCCCGCGTCCAGGAGACCTTTTCGCTTCAGATCGGCGAATTGAACAATGCAACCGACCAGCGTGACCCCATCTCCATTGGCGGTCAGACCGTCGACGCGACCAATGCCCTCACCACCTTCGATCCCGCAGCAGCGACACTCTATGATCTGTCGGTCCCTCAGCAAGCGTTGCCGGAGGACGCCCCCGACTCCCTCTGGCTGATCCCTGTCGGCTATGTCCGCTGGCTTCCGCCTCAAACATCTATACTGACCGGAGCCTTCCAGCAAAGAACCGCCGGTGACCTCGCGAAGGGTGAAGCTTCGCGGCAATACATTGGCGTCGTGGCAGCGGCGATCGAGGCCGCCGGGCAAAACGTTCAGGTCAAATTACGAGGGCAACCGTTTTCCTCCATTGCCTCAAATGACCTGCTCTGGGTCGAAGGGGCGATGCGCGTTGAAGACAACCTCAGCCTCTTCAATGGAAGCCTTCTGTTCCTCAACCAGGCGGGACAGGACGATGGCGTGCCACTGTTGCTGCAAAGAGCCCGGCAGATAGATCCGCTGACTCTGCAAACGCTGACCAGCCTTCAAATTGAAATCGGCAAAGCGAACCTCGGCAACAATTCGCTTTCGGTAGGCCCACTGGACGCGAGCGCCAAGTTTGCCCCGGTCTTCACCGTCTTCGATAACGGCAAGGCAGGCGTGGGCACGACCAAGCCACGTAACACTCTCGGCGTGCGCGGCTCCGGCGCTACAGAGGAACTGATCAGCTTCGAGGACGCTACCGGCAAGACTGCGTGGCACCTTAATCAAAAGACCGGCGGAATCTCCGGGCTCAATATTGCAGAGACGGGCGTCGCCGACTTCCGCCTGTTCTTCCAGCCGGGCGGCAACATCGGCGTGGGCACCCAGTCGCCGACAAGCCGATTGCATGTCGACGATATCCTCGGCATCCGACAGAAGTATCTCTACCTCAGCGGAGACCAGGGTTGGAGCAGTCTCACTTATAACGCTCACCACGATGCCGCAAATCAGAACTGGGTCTTCCCCGATCCAGCTCACACCGCCGTCACCGTCGAGATGGATGACTCCACCGGCACGCCGCGCTTTGAAGTATGGAGCACAACGCTCGCCGCCAAGTCATCGTGGATTCAACGTCTCGCAGTCAACGGAAACTCCGGCGATGTCTACCTCGCGCATCACGGCGGGAATGTCGGCATCGGCACCACGACGCCTACCGGCAAGCTCAGTGTCGTCGGCGGCAACATCACCTGGGCAAACTCTCAACTGAACATGGACCAGGGCGGCAGTATCGAACTGGGAGGAGACAACTCCACACCGGGATCGGGAACGCCCTACATTGACTTTCACTTCAATGGACTCACACAGGACTTCAATGCTCGCATCATCAACGACGTTAACGGCCAGCTTCAGATCGTTGCGCCGACGGTCAAAGTGAGCAACGTTCTCGCGGTCAGCGGCAGCCGAACCTATCTTCTCGGGCTGGATGGCGCGAACATCCACTGGATCATGGCCGGAGGGACACAGGAGAACGTCAACAACGCTCTGGGCCTGGTCTTCAATGGCGGCGGCAGTAACTTCTTCCACACCGGCCCCGGATGGGTCAAGGGCTTTCTTATCGATCACCCGCTCGAGCCGGACAAAAGCTATCTCGCTCATGCTACTCTCGAAGGCCCCGAAGCGGCTGTCTTCTATCGAGGAGAAGGCCACCTGAGTAACGGCAAAGCGACCATTCAACTCCCCACTTTTTTTGAAGCCCTCGCCCGCGAAGAGGGACGAACTATCCTGCTGACCCCTCTCTCCGATGACGACAAGCCTGTCTCCCCCCTGGCTGCATCGTCGATTCGCAAAGGCGCTTTCACGGTCATCGGCACGGATAAGAAGAATCTGTCACAGAAATTTTTCTGGGAGGTAAAAGCTGTGCGATCGGATGTCGCACCACTCGTCCTCGTCAGCAAGAAGCAGCACTGACCGTTAATGGTCACAGGACAACGCTCTTCGGAGCGTCAACCAATCTGAAGGGAACAGAGGAGGAATTATGAGCGAGCAATTGGAAGGAAGATTAAAGTCGCTGGAGATGGAGTTTGAAACGGGCAAAAAGATGCTGGCCGAGCTTGAGACTCGGGAATCTGAGCTGCGAGCCACGCTCCTGCGGATCAGCGGCGCAATCCAGGTCCTGCGGGAGTTTATCCCTGTCGCGGATGGACAGGCAGACCCGTCTGTTGCCGAGGTGGAGACACCTGTCATGTCAGTCGTTGCCAACTAGCGTGCAGCTATGACCCTGCCCGGCGAAAGCAGCCTCTATATAGAACGCCTCTGCAACCGCTACGTGGTTCCGGATCAGGCGTCCGAGGAGATGCGTGCGCGTTGCGAGGTCGCCCTTGCCGCCAACCTCGAGCGAACGCTTGCCACTGCGCTCGAATCATCGTTCTCTGCGGAGGACTCGAGTCTCTGGTTTGTGCGAGAGCTGAACGTCGAGCTTTCCGTTGGATCGCGAATTGAGCATGCGGATGTTGGCGAGATCTGGGCAGGAGAGTTGGCACGCGTTCTCGTCGATGCATTGGACAGTAACCAGCCCGACGTTCTGCACTTCCCCGATCGTGCGTCGTACCTCGCCCAGTTCCTTCTCGATTTGGCCGAAGGATCGGCGTGGGGCCGCTGGTACTATTCCATCTTCGACGGGCTGCGCATGTTGTCGGTATCCGCCGCCATCCGCACCGCGATCCTCAACTCCGTCCATGACGGTCTTCGCGCCATGCATCTGCTCTCGGAGCGGCAGCGCCGCGTTCTCATCCACGCCGTCAATACCGCTGACGTCCGAAGGCTCTTGTCCGCCTTTGCAGATGGACCGGGCTACTCAGGCAACTGCCTGTCGCCTCTCGCGAAACACTGGCACGTTGGCCTGCGATTCCGCGTAGGAGACGAAGAGCGACGCTCCCTCAGCCTCTTTCTCGCAGTCACGAAAGAGCATCCGGAGTTCGCCGGAAGGAACCTTCAAAAGTCTGCGATTGCGGCCTGCCGCCTGGCCAGTCTTCTTCACGATCATCCACAGGGCGCAGCGGTGCTGGACGCCATCCGGGTCGGCGATCTGGCAGCGCTCTACAAGCTGCTGGGAACCGATGCAGAGCCCCTTACCGCGCTGCTGCACGCTTCCTCTGATGATTTAAATGAACTCCTGCTTCACCTGAAAGGAGAACCTTTTCCAGCCTCCGCGGCTCGTCCGGAGATGCGCTTCACAGCATTCGGAGGAGCGTTTCTCCTGCTGCCCCTCCTCGATGCCTTTCCTTTTCCGGCCGCAACCGCAGACTGGCCGGGGATGGGCAGCCTGAGTCCGGCAACAATCGTGCGTCTTCTCATATTGGCCAAATGCTTTGGGCGGGAACAGGCTCAGGGCTGCATGCGGGACCCCGTTATCCGCGATCTGCTTGAAATTCCTCCCACCGTCTCTCTTCAGGCAATCGCAGAGTGGCAGACAGGCATCTCGCCCGCTCATCTGCAATCCTTGCTGCAGGCCAACTCCACCTGGCACAGGGACGCAGCAGCCGCGAGCATCGAGATACTTCTGTTGACGCAGGTCGCTCACAAGGGTGCTCCAGTCAGTCTTCTCATCGATTGCGCCCACGGCATGTGGCTCAACGCGATCAGTCGCCCCGGGGATTCAAACCCCCTCGTTCCAGTGCACCTCGATCTGCCACAACCGGCTGAATTGTTCTGTCATGAGTCGCTCATAGAACTCGGCCGCAATGCCTTCCCGCAATCTCTTCTAAAATCGTTGGCCGCAGCAGACGAGGGAGTGCTGCCGCTGCCATCCACTCTTGTGCGCGATCTGAGTTATCTTAGCCTGCTGCGGGATCTAGCACCCTTACGCGCGGTCGATCTGGTTCTGAGCGTAGTGACGCAAGGAGTTCTTCGGCGCTTTGCTGCTCAGCTTCCGGGGTTCGGACGATCCAGCCTGAACTACCTCAATCGCAACTTCCTCGATTGCTGCGCCGCAGTCGAATCCTCAGAAGAACGAATTGTGGTCTCTCTCGCGCCGCCGCCGCTTCATCTGGTGCTGGCAAAGAACAGCTTGAGCAGGCGCAGTTACAACCTGAGCTGGCTCAATGGGCGCCTCTGCGCCATTTTTCCGGAGGGATGATCGAGTGCCCGACATGAATGGCGATTATCTCCAGAACGAGCTACAACGGCTCGATCTTCTCCTGCACCGGGAGATCCTGCGGATGCGCGCGCACTATCAGCTTTCGCTCGACGAGTTTCGCGGACTCTACGTCAGCGATCAGCAGGTCGATGCCCTGCTTCACGACCGAACGAATTCATCCGAAGCCGTCGACCCGAACGAACTTACCGATTCCGTAGAGCTCACCAACCGGGCCATCGAGCTTCACCAACTCAGCCGCACTCTGTTAGCCGCAGAGGACCGCTGGTCTTCCCTACAGCATCAGTTCGAGCTTACCGAACCGGAGATGGATGTTCTCTTGCTCGCGCTTGCGCTCGAGATTCACCCCAAATATGAAACCCTCTTTGCTTACCTGAACAACGATGTGACCCGCAAGTGGCCCACCAGCGATCTGGCGTTGCGCCTGTTCGCAGAAGATGTGGAAGCAAAGCTGAAGCTTCGTGAGCTTCTGCTGCCGTCTTCGCGCCTCTTCAGCAGTGGCCTGCTGCATCCCGTTCCCCTCGCAGCGGAACATGCCGTGTCGCTATCGAGCGGATTTCATCCTGCTCCCGAGGCCTGCCATTACCTTATGCACTTTTCGTCTCCGCTCGGCAAAATCAACGACCATCTGACGCGTCTCGAACCGCACAGCGGCTGGGAACAGGTATCTCTCCCCCCGGCGCAACGGCTTCAACTGGAGCGGCTGCCGAACATCCTTAGCCACACAAGCTGCTGCAAAGAGCGGCCGCTGATTGTCTTTGTGAATCACTATGGAATGGGCACGGAGCAGATTGTGCAGGCCATCTGCGCCGGCCTGCGGAAGCGGCTTCTCATGGTCAGCGCGGAAAGGGCGCGCACCACCGAGGAACCGATCCGCAGAGTTCTGCAATCGATTCTGCTCGAACAGGCGCTTGAAGGTGCCGGACTCTATCTCTACGATTGCGACGCACTCTTCGGAGCGGAAGGAGCTCCTACAGCGGAGGCTCATGCCATCGTAGCCGCGCTCGAAGACTCGAAGGACCCGGTCTTCCTCACCTTCGATCCCCACGCCCGCTGGCCTGAGTTGTTGCTGGGACGCCATAAGCTGGTCTTCGTCCTCGAAGACCCGGGCTTCCCCGAGCGCCGCAGACTTTGGAAAGAGCTGGGAGGAGCCGCCGTATCCGATGAACTCGCCGATGACCTCGCCAATCGTTTTGTCTTTGGTCCCGGCCGTATCCGCGATGCGATCGTCATGGCTCGCGACCGATGCGCATTACAAGGTCAGGACGAAACACCCACGGCCGAGGATCTGCTCGAAGGCGCCCGCGCCCAGTCCGATCAGAGTCTCGGCAAGCTTGCCTCGCCGGTCCGCGGCGCGCATGCCTGGAGCGATCTTGTCCTGCCGCCCTCCACCCTGCGGCAGATTCAGGAAATTAAATCCGCCATGCAATTCCGGCACCGCGTCTATTCGGAGTGGGGCTTCGACCAGCGTCTGGTCTCGGGCAAAGGGCTGAAGATACTCTTCTCCGGACCCGCGGGAACAGGAAAGACGATGACCGCCGGTATCATCGCGCGCGATCTCGGGCTGGACCTCTACAAGATCGATCTGTCGGGCATCGTCAGCAAGTTCATCGGCGAGACCGAAAAAAACCTCGACCGCATCTTCCGCGCCTCTCGATCCGGAAATGCGATCCTCTTCTTCGATGAGGCGGACGCTCTCTTCGGCAAACGCTCCGAGGTCAAGGATGCCCATGACCGCTACGCCAATATCGAAGTCGCCTATCTGCTGCAGAAGATGGAGGAGCACGACGGCGTCGTCATCCTGGCCACGAACCTGAGCAAGAACATGGACGATGCCTTCTCGCGCCGCATGCACTACGTCGTCGAATTTCCTCTGCCCAACGCCGTCCATCGCGATCGGCTGTGGCGTGGCATGTTTCCTCCCCAGGCGCCGCTCTCTGATGATGTCGACTTCAAATTTCTCTCCGAGCAGTTTCCTCTTCCGGGCGGCGAAATTCGCAACATAGTTCTCTCCGCCGCGTTTATGGCGGCGCAGGACGGCTCGGCCATTCACATGCGCCATCTGGTGCCGGCCCTGGGGCGCATGATGGTCAAGAAGGGAAAGCTGCCCTCGGCCACCGAGTTCAAGCAATATCACACCTGGCTCGCCGCCAGAGACTGACACGCCAATGTCGAATGCCGTCCTAGCGCCGACCGAGGCCGCCAAAAACAAGGCGGACCTGGCGCGTGTCTTCCAGCCCAAACGTCCGGCTGGAACCAGGACGGCTGACCTCCTGCATCGCGCCGGCGCGGCAGGCAACATGGCCATCCAGAGGGCTGCCGCAGGACCGCTCTCCCACAATCCTGCTGCGTCCGCCATTCGCGGCGGCGCTAACATGTCGAGTGCTCCCTGCTCCTGCGGAGGCACCTGCGAGGAGTGCAAAAAGAAGCAGGTCCAGCGCAAAGGCGAAGCCGGAGTAAAATCTATTCCCTCGACCTTCGAGGATGCGCTTGCCCGGAGTGGTGGAGGCATGCCCCTTGCGCGGCATACCCGCGACGCCATGGAGAATCACTTCGGCGAACGCTTCGATGACGTCCGTATTCACGATGACAGCTCAGCCGCCGAGGCAGCGCGCCACGTGAAAGCCCACGCCTTCACCTCCGGCAGAGACGTCTACTTTGGCGCTGGGCGCTACGATCCCCACTCCACCGGCGGCCAGAAGCTGATTGCGCACGAACTCACCCACGTCCTCCAGCAACGCCGGGGGGTGGTTCCTCCGGGGATGAAGTCGCTGAACGCCACCGCCCACGACGATGTCTTCGAACACGAGGCGGAAGAGGTCGAAGCGACCTTTGAAAAGGATGCTCACTACGAGTCGCCGCTTCGAGGCCACGCTCATGAATCGGCCGGGCACTCCCACGGAGATCACATTCAACGCAAGTGTTCCTGCGGGGGTAGTTGTCCAAAGTGCGCCGGAGAGAATGCCGCTCCTGCGCCACCGCAGGAAATCAAAAAGCCTCCGCTCCAGCGCAAGTGCAACGCCGGGGCAACCTGCGCCAAGGTCCCTGAAGAAGAAGGCAAGGCAGTAACGGTGCAACGGAAGGCGGACTACGTTCCTGAGTCGCCACGAGACCGGCTGGGCATCGCTCCTCATCCCTTCATGCACGCTATCGGAGATAAGAAAAATAAAAAAGAGATAGGAAATAGAAACAGTCCCGGCCACTCCAGGGCTCTCTCCAGAGCAAGACCTCCCAATCGTGTTGGTTCTTCTTCGGCCCAGGGGAGTCCAACCCGCCCCGGCCAACTGGGCCGCAATGCAATTCCGCGTCTGCAACGAAGTCCGTCCGGCAACACGGCGACGCAAGATCACAAGCTTGAGCACGAAGCGGACTCCGCAGCAAGCGATCTGGCAAGTGGTCGTCAACTCTCGTCCGACAAACTCTCCACCGCCGATCAGCCCATCATCCAGCGGCTGCCATGGGAGTGGTGCAATCCCTTTACCGATCCCGACTGCGGGCTTTCAAGCACCGCCCACGTCGTCTCGGGCGAAGTCCAGGAGGTTGCCTCGGAGGTCTGGGACGCTGCCTCGGAGTTGGCCGACGCGGTCGGTGGCTTCCTCTCCTATGTGAATAATCTCCTCACCATCACCATCCCTCCGAAACATGTCCTCGATGCACACTCGGTCCAGTTTTCACTGCCCGAGATCGGCATCGACTTCCCCTTCCTCGAAGGTGCGATCCCCCTTGGGGAAGTTGCTCTCCTCTATGGCGAACTGGGCTTGCACCTGGGATTCACGCCGGAGATCTCTCTGCAACTCGGGCCGGCCGATACGCACGAGATCAAGATCGCCCTTCACCCCCTGACCCTCAGCGGCTCCGCCAGCGGCGGCCTCGATCTTACCGTCGCCGCGGGCCTGGGAGCATTGGCTACTGCCGGAATCTATGGAGAAGTCGGCGTCAAAATCATCTGGCCGGATCCACCCCTGCTCATCCAGGTGCCCATTGCACACCTTGAGGCAGGACTCGCCGGATTCATACGAGGCATCGGGGCAAACCATTTCAGCTTTGACGTGAGTGCGGCCGCCGGTCTGACGGGCTTTGACTTCGACCTCGACACTCATAGCGACCTCGGCCTCGCGCTCGATCTCGGCCTTGCCGGCTTCGGTTCCATGTCCTTGCTCGGCTTCAATATCTGCACCTTGTTCTGGCCCTTGTATCAGAAGCACCTGGACACGGTTCTCAGCCTCGGCCTCGGCCTTGGCCTGGACATCAGCGTCGATTCCCTCCCCTCGTTGAGCATCGATCCCGAGATGCCGGAGTTCGACAGCATGGATTGGGGCGATCTCGGAATCGACATCCAGCGCGACATGTTTAAAGATGACTGCCCGCTCTGCCAGTTCCTCTATGGCCTGGGTCTCATGCCGTCGCAGCGAGGCGGCGGGTGGACCGGACATCCCAAGAGCAAATGGCCCGTAGGCCCGCTCGGTGTATTTCCTCGCGATCCCGGCATCAAGAGCGGAGCCTTGTGCCGCGGCGCCTGCGGCCCGGACTGCGACACCTGCGCCAACGAAAAAGAACGCCGCGTCTGCGAGGAGACTCCCGATGGCTGTCACGTCTGGTGGGTCTACCCCAACTACTCTGTCTGCGGCTCCCACAGCGGCTGTCGCAATCACGACGCCTGCTACGACTGGTGCGTCGACAAGTACAACGAGAAAGGAAAGCTCGGAATCATCCTCGGCCCATGCCATCGGCTCTGCGACTTTGAATGCATCTGCGACTACAACACGCCGCAGTGCGTCGGCTGGATCGGCGGAGGCAAGCCTCACGACAGCTATATGGAGTTTTCAGACAAGCCCTACCAGGAACCGGGCTGTCACGGCCCATGCCCGCATGAGGTGAAGACCTCCTCCGGTGGCGTGCAACAGCGGCTGTGCCTTGAGAACATCACCATCGTCGACCGCCGCAGCCTCTTCCACAAAGGCTTCCGGCACAGCACGGGCGACATCACCATCCTCTCCGTCCCCCTGGAGATTCCGTACATCCCACCGCCCACGCTCGATGTCTTCGTCCGCGGCGAGGTCAGCGGATCAGCCGACGCCGGAATCGGACCGGTAACGCTCGAAGGCCTCTGCCTGATCTACGACCCCATGTCACATGGCTACGCCGGAACCGGCTCCATCCATCTCAAAGGCGATCTCAACGGCAGGCTGAACCTGACCGGCATCCTGGGCGCAAAGGCCGGCTGGGGCTGTCTGCTCAACGCCATCGACCTCGAAGTCATCCGCGGAGAAGCCGGACTCTCGGCGACCGGTTTCGCGCATCTGCCGCTCGACCTATCCGCAACCGCGAAGGTCTCCTGCCGCCATGGCAAACTCATGCTCGACCTGGGAGCCTTCTTCAAGGCCTGCCTCGATCTGCGGTTCAAGCTCGACGCATTGCTGAAGGTAATGCTCTTTAAACGCTTTGAAGTCTTCAGCGATAGTTGGAACCTGGTCGACCGCCGCTGGGGTCACTGCTGGGATATTCCGCTCGGCGTCACCAGTGGAGAGATTGCGTCAACGTCGTGCGGTGCAGGCACCGCCGGCGTCCTTGGTCTTGGCTCCGGAGCCCCTGCGGGTCCACCACCGGCCTTGGCCATCGGTTCGGCAGGAGCAGCCGGAGCTACGTCTGGAGGTGCAACCGGTGCAGGCGCTCCCGCAGTTCCGGGCTTCGCACACGCCACCGTTGGCAACATCGATAGCCTGAGTCTCCGCTCGCTCGTGACCGATCTCTTCAACCTGGCCGCAGGAAAAGAGGTCATTCACGATCGCTCCAACGGCGGCCTGCCCGCCGATCCCGCCAAAGAGGCTGGAAAGCAAAACCCGTGCGGCGATGTGAAGCCGGACGATGAGTGCGGCAGCAAGGATCTCCCTCTGACCAATGTCAGCTTCTTCCCCGGTCCGCTCGGACAAGGAGGAAGAGTCAAGGCCAGCCCGCTAACCCGATGCGAAGGAAACACACATGGATCGGAGCCCGATAACAGTATTTACAGAACGCAATTCGACTGTATCAATGCAGCGGGACAGGCAGGTTCCTGGGTCCGTGCCCACATCCTCCACGGCAAGACCAGCAGCTCCGGCTCGCGCAACCTTCATGGCCCCGGAGACGACATTCGCAACCTGATCATCGGCGACAAGAGCCTGAACGGAACCATGAGAACAGGGGCAGAAGGTCCGGCCCTCGACATCGTATACGGCACCGGCAATCGGGCGATCTGGTACGACTCCCGAGTCGATTCCTACGTGCCCGGCCTCGAATTCTTTGCCGAATCGATCACTGTCGACTTTGGCTCCTTCGACACCGCCACCAACACCGAAGGACCGCGGATTGGCGGAGGCACCTTCACCAGGAAGAAAACTCCTCCGAACTGCCCCCCCACTGTCAGCGCCGCTGCCGCGGTTCCTGCGGCGGTTCTCGGAGGGGGAGATGACGAGTGTGCCAATCCGCTCAACAATCTGAACTTCGAAGTGACCCTCAACGGCCAGAAGCGTGTCGTCAATACAAAGGATGTCAAACACACTCGCATGGCAAGGAAGACGCTCGATCGCATTCTGCATGTCGCCGGCCAGTCCTCCAACTGCGACGACCAATCCCTCTCCGTGTGCGAGCGCGGCTTCTGCAACGCGGTCAAGGATTCAGACAAGAAGAAGTTCGGCGGCCAGATCGACTCAGATACACGCGCCGACGCCGTCTATGAGGGACTATTGATCGACGCCTGGCAAAACAAGAAACCCCCCGCGAGTGGGGAATGGACGGAGTTCGGAGCCGCCGACGACAGTGTCGGATTCGATATGGGCAGCAAAGCAGCGACTAACGCTTACACTGTCCACACCAACGTCACCAAGGGAGGCAAGGTGTTCACCGATACCCACCTCTTCCCGGGAGGAAGCTAGGTGACAGAATTAGAAGAAAAGCTGTGCCGAGAGAAATGCGCTTGGCAAGTTGTTCCCATGAAGATGTATTTTCCGCGATCTTCAGCGTGCCTTAAGCGACCTCTGAGAGACTAGTCTTAGAGCGATCACTATGCGTGTTCTTTTAGTCGAAGATGAGCGGCGATTGACCGAGAATATCGTCGCCGCGCTGCGTGAGATTGGATTAGCCGTCGATAGCGCACTTGATGGAGAGACCGGATCTCATCTGGCGGAGCAGAACATCTACGACGCTATCGTGTTGGATTTGATGCTTCCCGGAAAGAGTGGGCAGAGTGTGCTTCGCGATCTGAGGCGGCGAGCCATCCATTCGCCGGTTTTGATCCTGACCGCGCAGGAAGGCAAAGAGTCGATCATTGAGCTGTTGAACGCAGGAGCCGACGATTATCTGAGTAAGCCTTTCGATCTGGGAGAGCTTCTCGCCAGGGTAAAGGCCCTGATTCGACGGGGAAAGGGAGCATCGACCTCAATTCTGAAGATGTCAGACGTCGAGCTTGATACTGTACATCAGACAGTTCTTCGTCAAGGCCAGCCGATTGACCTTTCTCCTACGGAATATAGAATCCTCGAATACCTTATCCACCGTCCCCGCGCGATCGTATCCAAGCGGGAGTTGCTGGAACATCTGTACGACTTTGCGTGGGAGCATCATTCCAATGTCATCGAAGCACACGTCTCTAATCTGCGAAGAAAGCTAAATCTGCCTGAGACCGAACCGTTGATTGAAACGCTCCGGCACCGTGGTTACCGGCTATCCGAAGGCAGCGCGACATGATCGCAAAGTCCGTCTCCATTACCCGCCGCCTGGTCGTCACGGTTCTTCTACTCGAACTTCTCTCAGCCGCTGCGCTCGTTGTCGCAGTCACAATCCACGAACACCATATTCAGCAGACTGCCTTTGATGCCAACCTGGCCGGAAGAGCGGCGTCGTTGATGGGAGCTGTTCAGGATGCAGAGGACAAGGGAGACAACGTCATGCTCGATCTGCGGGGCGTTCCGCTCGACAGGGGCGCCGTTTATCAAGTAACAGACGAACGCCGCCGCGTACTGGGTACAGCAGGAAATATCGCCCAGATCCTGGGGTCTTTCGCAGATTCTCCTGGATTTCACGATGCGAAAGTTGGGAAACGCTCGTATCGTTTTTTCGTGCTTCACGGAGTGCGAATCATCGATCCCGGTCAACCGGATGGCGGGACGGTTCACAGCATCGTGGTTCTCTATGGAATCCACGCGGGACGTGTCTGGCACGAGGTCATCGAAGCTATTCGTTTTTTTACACTTGCAACAGTGCTGCTCCTTGGGATCACGGCTATTGTGATGGTGTTACTGGTGAGAAGGTATCTTTCGCCGATTCATGAGTTGGCTTACGAGGCGGACCGAATCAGTTCGCGGAATTGGCAGTTTGAAGCACCGGCGAGTGCAAAGAAGACAGTAGAGCTTCGTCCCCTTACGGATGCCCTGGAATCGGCGCTGGCACGCGTGCAGCGATCTTTCGAGCAGCAGAGGCGATTTACCAGCGATGCGGCGCACGAACTGAAGACCGATGTTGCTATCGTCAAATCCTCGCTGCAGTTATTGTCTATGCGGAGGCGGACGGAAGAGGAGTACAGTCAAGGCCTCGCCGTAAGCCTGGACGACTTTACCCGGTTGGAGTCGACGGTGCAAAAGCTCCTCGCCTTGGCTCGACTGGAGCAGCCTGAGGACTCAGGCGCAGCGCAGCCGCTCTGTTCTTTGCGCAACGCTGTGGAAGAAGCCGTTCATCTGAGCAGGCCTCTGGCGGAGTTGAAGAGAGTAGAGATCATCCTGGATGCCCGGGAGGACGCAACAGTCCTAATCGATGGCCACGATGCGACTCTTCTGTGTTCCAACATTCTTATCAATGCTTTGCAGCATAGCCATGAAGGAGGCACGGTAGAGATCACTCTCATTCAGCGCGAAGAAAGGATCAACCTCAGTGTCAAGGATTGGGGCGAGGGAATCTCCGAGGAGGATCGACCTCATCTACTTGAGCCTTTTTACCGTGGAGACATCTCCCGAAGTCGCAAAAGTGGAGGAACCGGGTTGGGGCTCTCCATCTGCAAAGCTATCTGCGACAAAGCGGGCGGCACTATTGAGATATCCAACCATGAAGATGGGGGAGCCCTCGTTATCGTGTCCCTTCCTTTTGCGGCCCGGCAGGCATCTTCCCAGGAGCGTTCAGCTTGGATTAAGGCGGAGTAGTGAAACTTCAAGAGCCGGCAATCCTCGCCGAGTTCTCACCAGGAGTTCAATATGCGACCTTACCAGGGAGCTGTCCTCGCGACCCTCCTCTCACTAGCAGCGGTAGCAGTTGCCCAGAATTATCACGTTTCTGACCGGTGGAAGGTTGGCGGCCAGGGAGGCTGGGACTATCTGCTGAGCGATGACGCCGCGCAGCGTCTCTATATCACCCATAACTCGCGTGTCGAAGTTGTGGACAGCAATACAGGCAAGCCTATCGGAGCCGTGACCGGCCTCAAGAGCACTCACGGTGTCGCATTGAATCCCAATGGAAAGGTTGGCTACATCAGCGATGGAGCCGGCAACGCGATTGTCGTCTTCGACCGGGCAACGCTTTCGATCACAGCCACGGTACCGGCCGGGACAAATCCAGACGGAATTACCTTCGAACCCACGACGAAGACGGTCTGGGCATTCAATGGACGGAGCCAGAACGTCTCAGTGCTCGACACATCTTCGAACAGCATCATTGCAACCATCCCTCTCCCCGGCAAGCCGGAGTTTCCTCAAGCCGATGGGCGTGGTGCAGTCTTCGCGAACATCGAAGATAAGAGTGTCATCGTGAAGCTGGATGCAGCGACGCACAAACTCGTCGCCACATGGCCTCTCAACGGCTGCGAATCGCCTTCGGGAATGGCGATTGACCGCGTGAAGCATCGTCTTTTTTCCGTCTGCGACGGAGGCAAGATGGCCATCGTCGACTACACCTCCGGCAAATTGCTCGGCCTGGCATCGATCGGAGATTCTCCTGACGCAGCCGGCTTCGACTCAAAGCACGGCCTTGCGTTCTCTTCAAACGGCGGGGACGGCACACTCAGCATCATCGACACGACGAAACCGGGCTTCCCGACCGTTCAAAGTTTGAAGACGGCCAAGGGAGCCCGAACAATGACTTTAGACACTGCGACCGGGCGTATCTATCTGGTGACCGCCGAGTTCGGAGCGGCGCCTCCGGCCACCACCGCAAGGCCTCATCCTCGGCCGAGCATCCTTCCGGGGAGCTTTGAAATTCTCGTCGTCAACCGGTAGGCCTGTTTGAGTCATAAAAGCCCGCGACGAAGTGTCGCGGGCTTTCTTATGCGTTCCCGGCATGGGATCTCGTCAGGAAGTAGTAGACCACCGGCGTAACGATAAGACTCAACAACATGGAGATCGTAAGTCCGCCGATCACCGCAATGGCAAGCGGTTGCAGCATCTGCGAGCCGGAGCCCAGGGCAAAGGCTAATGGCAGCATGCCGCAGATCGCAGCCGTCGCCGTCATCAGGATAGGACGCAGACGGCGTTGTGCGGCGTGCACCATTGCGTCCCGGGGCGAAGTTCCTTCGCGGCGATAGCGCTCATCCGCATCCAGCAGCAGGATGCCATTTTTCGCGACGATGCCGATGACCATGATGAGCCCCATAAAGGATGCGACATTGAACGTAGTGCGAGTGACAAGAAGCGCGAAGACCACCCCTCCGACAGAGAGCACCGAAGAGGTCAGGATCGCCGTCGGAGCGGAGAAGTTGCGGAACTCGATCAGCAAAACCCCGAATACAAGCGCAAGCGAAAGTAAGAGCACGCGCAGAAGCTGGTGAAACGACTGCTGCTGCTCCTGATACGTGCCCCCATACTCTATCCGGACTGTCGGCGGCAGGTGCATGGCCTGGACTGTCTGTTGCACCTTCGCGATCGCAGTGCCGAGATCGGACCCTTCGAGCCGCGCAGTCACGGTAATCAACTGCTGCAGATTCTCCCGTTTGATTTCATTCTGCGGCGGCAGTTGCGTGATCTGCGCCATGGAACCGAGAGTCGCGAGCTTGCCTGTGGCGCTGTTGAAGACCGTGTTTTCTATGGTGTCGAGCGACTGGCGGGTCTCATCCCCCAGACGCACGCGCACCGTGTAGGGGCGCCCGTTCGCAATCAATGGATCGGTCGTGGTAACTCCATCGAGGATGGAGGTAGCATCTTCCGCAACCTCCGTGGGCGTGAAGCCAAGGCGGCTTGCAACACTGGGATCGATTTGAAAGTTCGTGGCCGGCCCGCTGATGGTGTTATCGATTCCGTTCTGCACATCCACCACTCCACCAATTTTGCTGATCGCGTCTCCAATGCGAGGACCGAGTTCGGACAGCAACGCTGGATCGTCCGCAAAGACTTTAATCTGAATTGGTTCGGGAGCATTCGACAAGTCTCCAATCATGTCCTGTAGAACCTGGGTAAATTCCACATCGAGTTCGGGCTCCGTCTTTTTAATCTTGGCGCGAGCGTCAGCGATCACCTCATCGATACCGCGGTCGCGCTTGCTCTTTAATTTCACGGTGATATCGCCCGTGTTGGCCTCGGTAACCGCGGCAAGTCCCATCTGAAGGCCTGTACGTCGCGAGGTGCTTTCAACTTCCGGCATGTCATGCAGGATGCGGTGCACATGTTCCAGTACCCGGTTCGTTTCGGTCAGCGAGCTCCCGGCGGGCATGATGTAATCGAGGACGAAGCCGCCTTCGTCCATCTCCGGCAGAAGATCGGAGCCCAGAGCCTTGTAAGAGAACCAACTTCCGAGGACAAGAACAACACAGATCCCCAGCAGCACGAAGGGACGATTAAGAGACCATGTCAGGCCGCGCTCGTGCCAGCGCAGTATGACACGCATGAGACGGCCATGGTCCTCATGCGACCCTCCGGAAGGTTCGCGATGCTTGCGCAGGAAGACCAGGCTCAGTGCCGGCGTCCAGGTCATTGCGAGAGATAGAGACGTAAGCAGGGCGATCGTCATGGTGATCGCGAGCGCCCGGAAGAAACTTCCCGTAACGCCGGTCACAGCAACAAGCGGAAGAAAGACGACAACCGGGGTGATCGTCGAGCCCATCAGCGGGACGGCGATCTCCTTCAGTGCCAGCCGCGCCGCGTGCGCGCGAGTCTCTCCTCCATCGCGATGCAGAACTATATTTTCGACGACCACGATGGCGTCATCAATTACCAGACCGATCGCCGCCGCGAGGCCTCCCAGTGTCATCAGGTTAAAGCTCTCCCCCATCGCCCACAGGAAAAGAATCGTGATGGCAATCGTTACGGGAATCACAAGTCCCGCCACCAGCGATGACGTCCAGTCACCAAGGAACAGGAAGAGAATGATGCAGGCAAGCACAAGACCAATAAGAATCGCGTCACGCACGCTGCGAATACTATCGCGGACCAGTTCCGATTGATCGTAGTAGGGTTCTAACCGGACACCTGCCGGCAGTAGCTTCCTGAGTTGCTGCACTTCAGAAGCTACGGCGTCAGCTACAGTCACGGTGTTGCTGGAAAGCTGTCGCGTGATATTGAGCAACACCGCAGGTTTCCCATTCGCTGTCACGGCCGTGTAGACGGGAAGCACCCCGGGTTGAACAGTTGCGACATCGCCGACATGGACTGCCGCGCCGCCCGGTGTCGTCTTCGCGACAAGGCGACTCAATTGCTCCGCATCGTGCGCCTGCGCTCCGACCAGTCCAAGAACGAGCTGATGGTTGGCTTCATATAATCCAGGCGAATCGATAATGTTCGATGCCTGTACCGAGTTGACCAGATCGAGAATGGTGACGCCGGCGGTCTGCATCCGCGCCATGTTCGGCACGATATGGTATTCCGGCACCTTACCACCCTGCACCGTGACCGTACTGACACCCGTTACGCGGTTCAAGGGAGGCTTCAAGGTGTAGGTCGCCAGCTCCCAAAGCTGCGTCTGCGACAGGCGATCGGAGGTAAGACTGTAACCCAGAATTGGAAATGTCGCGAAGGTCAACCGATTGGTTGTGATTGTTGCCGTGCTCGGCAAGGTCTGCCTCACCCTGCCGACAGCCGCGTCCACCAGTTGAAGCGTCCGAAACATGTCCACACCCCAATCGAAGAACAGACTGACCTCCGCCGAACCGCGGCTGGTCGTCGA
Source organism: Acidobacteriales bacterium 59-55 (assembly GCA_001897435.1). Classification (GTDB taxonomy): domain Bacteria; phylum Acidobacteriota; class Terriglobia; order Terriglobales; family Acidobacteriaceae; genus Edaphobacter. The sequence continues at coordinate 280,112 of MKSV01000006.1, forward strand.
GCGAACCGTTACCAAACCGGGAACCGAGTTTATGGCGTCTTCAATCGGCTTCGTAATGGTCACCTGCATCTGTTCAACCGGCATCACTCCGTTGTCGATGCCAATCACCACGCGCGGAAAGTTCGTGTCCGGAAAGACCGAGATCGGAACTTGCTGCGCGGCATAGATGCCGGCCAGGGAAAGCACGATAAGAAAGAAGAAGATCGGCCCCCGAAAGCGCACCAGCCAAAACTCGCCCTCCGGAGCCCGTGAAGAGTGATGTTCCATTACTTGGCTTCTCCGCTTTTTTCCTCAGGTTTGCCGATCGTAACTTTTGTGCCATCGTCCAGCCCGTAGGCCCCCGTCGTAATGACCATTTGAGAGCGATCCAAGCCCTGCTCAACCTGAACGTCTTTGCCGTCGCTGATGCCAAGTTGAACAGCTTTCGTATGGGCGAGGCTGTCTGGACCCACCACCATCACCGACTTCGAGCCGTCCTGGCCGGTGAGAATTGCAGAAAGAGGAATCTTAATCGCTTGCGGAACCGATCGACCTGCAATCGATATCCGAACCGGAGTACCCGCCTTGTATTTCCCAGCCTTGTTGTCGATGCGTAGCCATACTTCGACCGTCGTGCTGCCCGGATCGAGCGCCGGGCTGATGAGCGATACCTTCGCGGGAACTGGATCATCCATCCCGGGAATCAGGACCGACGCGTCATCGCCAACGTTGAGGCGTTGCGCCACGGTTTGCGCCAAATGCACCTTCGCGAGCAACGACGAAGTATCCATTACGGTAAGCAGCGTGCTGCCCGAACTGGCGGTTTCACCAGCAAACAAAGGGCGATCCGTCACGATACCACTAATCGGGCTTCGTATCTCGGAATAAGAGACCTGTGCTTCTGCGGCAAGATATTTTCCTTTTGCAGAAGAGAGTTGCCCTTTCGCCTGCTTCAGGGCGTCCTCATGACTGACCTTTTGAAGAGAGGTGAGGTGATTCTCTGCAATGTCATAGGACGATCGGGCCTGCACAAGCGCTGCGACAGCAGTATCGTAGTCTCTTCCGGCAATGGCACCTTCCTTCAATAGCTTCTCTCGCGATGCGGCAATCTCCTCCTGCAATTTAAGCTGTGCCCTGGTCTGTGCGACGTCCAACTCCGCCTTGCGATAATCCTCAAGCAACTGCGCCTTCGTCTGCATGTCATAAGTAGCTGCGGCAGCGTCGTACTGCCCCTTACTGTCCAATGCCTGCGCTGTGAGATCGTGATTCTCCAGCACGGCCAGCAGTTCGCCTGCCTTCACCTTCGATCCTCGCTGGACGTAAAACTTTCGCACGGGAGCAGTGATCTTCGGCGAGATGGCAGCCTGCGCCAGCGGCGAAAGCGTTGCATCCGCCATGATGTGTTCGGAGATCTCGCCGACCTGGGGGCGTTCTGCCTGAACCGTGACCAGGGCCGCGGACGTGCTCTCGGTGTCCTTCTTACACCCCTGAATGAAAAGGATGGACAGGGCAATTAAAAAACACGCGGCGCCTCGCCCGGCTGTTCTCATCTCAATATGGGAAGATGCTTTCATCGTTCGGCTCACAGTGTTCCCGTCAATAGTTGCAGCCCCGCGAGAGCGGATTGATATCGGAGGACGCCATCTGTTTGAGCGATCTCTGTCGATAGGTAGGAGTTCTGGGCATCCACAACTTCAAGCGCAGTGGACTCTCCCGCCGCATAGCGCAGCTTCGTCAGTTTTAGACTTTCTGCTGCCGCGCTGACACTCTGATCGAGCAGACTCAATTGACGCTGTGCAACCGAAGCCTCTGCGTAGGTCTCTTCAAGGTTTGCAATTAGGCGTCTCTGCGCCGCAGTCAGACTCACTTTGGCTACATCTCGCTGAATCTCACTCTGCCGTACTCGTTTTTGCGTAGCAAACCAATCCCACACCGGGATATCCAGGGTCCCACTGATCGAATAGCCGAGATTTTTTACCCCCTCCGGTCCGGCTTTGGCGAACTGAGGAGCATCGATGCCGTAAGCGAAGTTAAGAGCAAGGTCGGGAAGATAAGCAGCTTTCGCAGCGGTGACCCCGGCATTGCCTGCTCGAACGCCCGCCAGTGCACTGCGAATCTCAGGATTGTTGATAGAGGCCAGACGGTTCATCTCCTCGCGCGTGGCCAGGACAGGAGGAGTACCGGGAGGTTCGGTTGAATATTGGGTTCTGGGATCAGGGAATAGAAGAACGGCCAGTTCCAATCGAGCCTTATCGGCCGCGACATCGGCATCGCTTAAATCCCTCTGCCGTTGGAGTCGTTGCAGTTGCGCCTTCACAACATCCGCATGTGCCACCTCACGCGCAGCCTCGCGCTTTTGTGTCACATCAGTAAAGGTAGAGGCTTCCTGAAGGGCGTCGGCGAGCAGTCTTCGTTTCGCCTCCGTCGCCGAAACCTGATAGTACAGACTCACAACCGAGGCCACCAGGCCGCGTCGCGCTATCTCCAGTTGCGCCGACGCGCGGGCTGCATTCGCGGAGGCAACCTTCACATCAGCGAACTGCTTTAAGCCGATCGTTTCGTTGATGGATGCCTGACTGGTGTATTCATGGATTGCATTGTTTGCGATAAAGACGGGGGCCGACTGTGGCGCCTCGATCTGCCCACCCTGGCTTGTTTGTCCATTCGGCTGGGTGTACAGCATTTGGTTGTGATAGATGACGGACGGCAACAGGGCTGTCTTTGCCAGGTAACGATCTATACTTGCACTCTTCTGTATAGCCAGACTTGCGGCGAAGACTGGTTCGTTCGCTTCCGCTCTACGAATGGCATCCGAAAGCGAGATCGTTACGGGTGAGGATGGAGGGTCCTGCGCGCGGGCAAGCGCGATGAATCCTATTGAATGAAGAATTGCGATAGCCACAAATGTTGCGCGGTGTGTATTCCGCCCTGAGAAACACATATGTATACCCTAATAAGATTAACCTTAAGCGGAACTGAAGCCTATTTCATAATCAGCGGTCGCGCTATTGTCCCTTCGAGGAATTTCACAACAGTCTCGTTATTGGGCCGAAGTGGCTTTTTATACCGTCCAGGCAGGGCTTGAGGACGGAGAGAGATGCGCGGGACGAGACTGCCTCCTGCCTGCTGGCGGAGTACGACGGGAGTTGTGCTGAAGATGGGAGAGCGCGAGGTTTGCCGCAGCGGCTGCGGCGATGTCGGTGACCCACCAGGGAGCACAGGATTCCATGCAACCGAGATGATGTGGAGCAGCTTCTGATATCCGGCATCTGACAGCTTCACAGTGGATGTAGCTGCGTGCCACGAGGATAGAAGGCGAAAATACAGGGGCCTCTCCACTGCGCACGGGTAATAAAGCCGTCCACTGCTCCGGTCGAGATGACGTGCTGCATTGCCTCTGCAACGGATGTGATGTGAGGTGGAATGAGGCTATTCGTCCTGCGTGAGGCCGTACTTTTCCATGCGATAGATGAGCGTCCGGCGGCTGATGTCCAGATACTTTGCCGCGTGCGTCTGGTTGCCCTTGAAGCGCTCGAGCGCCCGCAGAATCAGCTCGCGCTCCACGCTCTCCAGGCTGATTCCCTCGTCGGGCAGGTCGAGCCGGAAGGACGAGACATCAGGCTGCACACGGCGAATCTCTTCGGGCAGGTCGTCTTCGCCAATGGATTTATGCGAACTGAGGACAAGAAGGCGCTCCAAGACGTTCTCCAGCTCGCGCACATTCCCCGGCCAGCGATAGGCGACGAGGTGCGGCATGATCGACTCCGTCAATCGAACGCCGGAGATGCCGTGGCGTTCGGTCGCTTTTTGAAAGAGATACTCGACCAGTTCGGGAATGTCCTCTTTGCGCTCGCGCAAGGGAGGAAGAAATAGAGGCACGACAGCAAGGCGATAGTAGAGATCTTCGCGGAAGGCGTCGTCTTCAATCATGGCCTGGAGGTTGCGATGCGTCGCCGCCAGGACGCGCACATTGACGCGGGTCGTCTCGGTCGAGCCGATGCGGGAGATCTCGCCCTGCTGTAGGACGCGCAGCAGCTTGACCTGTGCCTCGAGCGGCAGTTCGCCGATCTCGTCGAGGAAGAGCGTGCCGTCGTCGGCCTGTTCGATGCGGCCAGGGCGGCTGGCGTACGCGCCCGTAAAGGCTCCGCGCGTGTAGCCGAAGAGTTCCGCCTCAACGAGGTCGCGAGGAATTGCGCCGCAGTTGATGGTGACGAACGGCTTGTTTCTGCGTCGGCTGTTGTGGTGAATGGCACGGGCGAGAAGCTCCTTGCCGGTACCGGTCTCGCCGTGAATCAGGACGGTGGTGTCGTGCTGCGCAACGCGCGCGGCCTGATCGAGAACGCGAAGAAAACTTTTGGCGCGGCCGATGATGCTCTCGAATCCATAGCGCTGGTCGAGGGCGGAACGGAGCTGGCGAACTTCTTCAAGCAGCGCCTGCCGCTCCATGGCGCGGTTGACAACCAGCACCAGCGCCTCGAAGTCGAGCGGCTTGGTGACGTAATCGTAGGCTCCCATCTTCATGGCCTGCACGGCGGTCTCGACGGTGCCGAAAGCGGTGATGATGATGAGCGTGGGCGGGATCTCTTCGGCGGAGATGAGGCGCAGAAGCTCCAGGCCGCCGGTAGGCATCTTGAGATCGGATATGACCAGTTGCGGCCGGATCTCGCGGAGCAGGTCGTAGGCCTCGGCACCGTCGGAGGCGAGCGTGACCTGGTAGCCGGCCTCTTCGAGCTGCATCTTCATGACGCTGCGCAGGCTGCTGTCGTCGTCGACGACGAGAATGCGGTTGGAGCTCATTGCAGAACGCTCGTTTCTCCGGGCTTCAAAGGCCGCTCCAGCGGAAGATCGATGCGAAAGGTCATTCCCTTGTCCGGATTGTGGGCGCTGGTCAGGAGGCCTCCGTGCTGTTCGATGATGTTGGCAGCAATGGCAAGCCCGAGACCGGTGCCGCTCTCCTTGGTGGTGAAGAAGGGATCGAAGATCTTCTCTTCCTGATCGGACGGGATTCCGCAGCCCTCGTCGCGGATGTCGATGTGCAAACGGTTCTGGACGCGGTACCCGCGAACGAAGACTGCTCCCCGGCCTTCGGTTGCCTGAACCGCATTGATGATGAGATTGAGCAGGACCTGCTTCAATTGCTCGGCATCGCACTCCATCTCACTGAGGCCGGGGGAGAGATCGAGGACAAGCTCCACCTCGCGCAGAACGGCGGCATGCCGAGCGAGGGTCGCGACGGATTCGATCAGCGCGGCGGGCTGGATGCGCTGATATCGCGGCAGACGGGGGCGGGCGAAGTCGAGAAAGTTGGTGAGCAACTTGTTGAGCCGCTGCGACTCCTTGTCGAGGATGCCGAGACACTCGTCACGATTCTCTGCGGAGGCGTGGCCCCGTTTGAGAATACCGGCGGCGCCGGAGATGCTTGCCAGCGGATTGCGGATCTCGTGCGCCAGGCTGGCGGCGAGCTGACCGGCTGCGGAGAGGCGCTCGGTCTTCTTCATCTGGTCAATCTTCTGGCGAAGCTCGGTGTAGACATGCTCCAGCTCGACCTTGGTCGCCTCGACGCGCATGCGCTGCACGCGCTCGCGGTCGGAGAGGAATCCGGCGATCAGGCCGGCCACGCCGAAGATGCTCAGCTCGACGATCTGATCCTGCGCGTCCAGAGGCCATCGGCCGGAGTGACGCACAATGGCCGGGGCCTGCACGAACGCGGCGAAGAGAAGAGCCCATGCCGCTCCGCGCCAGCCGAAGAGCATGCCCGCCATCATAAGAGGAAGGAAGCTGAGATGATGCAGAACGTTGTGGGCCTCAACCGCGCGCGGCGGCGTGAACCAGGTGACCACCGCCAGCAGAACGAGGAACACGGCAATGAATGCCGATTTCCAGCGCGCGCTCCGAAGGCTCGTCCAGTGCAGTGGCATCTTCTCCTTATTCTGCCACGCGATGCCGGGCGCAGCGTCGACAGGCCGGTCGGGAAGAATCAGGTCCGCTGTTGCCGTGGCTGAATACCAGGTGTGCATTCGCAGACTATGTAGCAATCCGGTGTCCATCCCGCAAACTGCTAAACGCACGCGCTACACGCCAGGCCGCTTGTACCATAACGTACATCTGTCGGGGCGCGGGTGTCCCGAATGGGACACCCGCGCCGCTAAAAGCCGCTATATCCGAGGTTTTGCTTTGGCCGCTCGAATGCATATCGAACAGATGTGTACCTTCGATTGATTGCACCTTTGATCCTGTTCACGACCTGCTGCGGGCTATCCGCTCAGACCGTGGTCCTGCCTGCTTCCCCCGGCTCGTCTTTGCCGTCGGCACCCGCCCCGCCCGTGGCCAAGCCTGCGGGCGATGGACCACCGCAGCCGCTTACGCTTGCCGAGGCACTGGCGCTGGCAGAAAGAAATAATCCTCGCCTTCAGGGAGCCGCTGCCCGGCTGGCGCGTGCAAATGCCGCGACCCGGACCGCGAAGGCATACACCAATCCAGAGGTGGAGCTCTTTGCCGGACACCAGAGCGCACTCAAAGTTGCCACGCCGGGACCGCCGGGGCTGTTGCAGCACTATGCCGTCTCACAAGCGCTGGAGATTCCCTCGGAGCGGCGCAGCCGGCTGAAGGTTGCCGAGTTGGCGCGCACTGGCAGCGAATTTTCGCAGGATAGCGTGAAGATCGCGGTAGTGGCGGACGTGAAGCAGAACTTCTATGACGTGATTCGCCGCAAGGAGAAGATCACGTATGCGGAACAGAACCTGGCTCTGGTGGAAGACCTGCGACGGCGCGTGGAGGTCGAAGTTCGAACCGGCGAAAAGGGCCGCCTGGAGTTGACTCGAGCCGAGGCGGAACTCGCGCGAGCCGAGTTCATGGTCCGCAGCGCGCAGATCGAGTTGGCCAACTCCATCGCGGTGCTGCGCGCCGTCATCGCTGCTCCTCCGGATGAGAACATCGATCCACAGGGCACGTTCGAGCCGCCGGTCCACCTGCTGCCGTTGCGCGAGCTGAGGGAGCAGGTGCTGAAAAACTATCCGGTGCTACAGCAGTCGCGCACCGACGTGCAGCAGGCCGAAGCTACGCTGGAGCATCAGCGCGCCCTGCGCGTGCCTCGGCCAGTCTTCTACGGGGAGTACGAGCACCAGCCAGACCTCTCGTTCTGGCGTACCGGTGTGACCATACCGCTGCCGCTGTGGGACCGTCGCAAGGGACAGATCGCGGAGTCGCAGGCGGCGATTCGCGAGGCAACCGCCACCCGCGACGAGCGTCAACTGGAGATCATCGCCGGCCTGGAACGCGCCTATGAGCAGTACCAACTTGCCGACCAGCAGGTGACGTCTCTCCAGGCGGGTTCGCTGCACGAGGCGGAGAGTGCGGTGGACGCGGCACAGGCCGCCTATCACTTCGGCGAGCGCGGCATTGTGGAAGTGCTCGATGCGCAGCGCGTGCTGCAGAGTGTCCGCGACGACCTGTTGAATGCGCGGTTTGCGCGCCAGTCCGCACTCATTGACCTTGAAACACTTGGCGCAGTCACACCGGGAGGACAGCCTTGATCGCAACTCACATTTCAATCCGGGGAAAAGAAGCGGGCAACTTTCGCGCCTCTTTCCGCCTTGTCGCACTGTTTACCTGCCTCGTTGCGCTGGCTGTCGCCATCGGCTGCAACAAGACGAAGGCAACCGCGGAGCAAAGCTCTGCCGCCGTGAATCCCGACGAGGTAACGGTCGATTCCGCGCTGGCGTCGCATCTGAAGATCGGTGAACCGCAGGTGCATGAGGTTGCCAACTCACTCCAGGTGGCAGCCCGTATCGAGACGGATGCAAGCCGCGTGGCGCGCATCGGATCGCCGGTTCCTGGACGCATTATCAAGCTGCTGGTGATGGAAGGGCAGAACGTCCGCAAAGGCGCGGCGATGGCGACGCTGCACAGCACGGACCTGTCGGACACTCAGTTTGCGTTCATCAAGGCATACTCGCAGCGCGGCCTCGCCGAACAGGCGACCAAGCGCGCCGATGAACTGGTGAAGGCCGACGTGATCGGCAGCGCGGAGGTAGAGAAGCGGCGTGCAGAGCTTTTGCAGGCGAGCGCGGAGGCCTCCGCATTTCGTACCCAGCTGCATGGACTGGGCATGACCGATGCCGCGATCAAAAAGCTGGAGGCGACGCGCCAGTTGAACGCGGACTACCCGGTTGTAGCTTCTATCTCCGGCACCGTGCTGGAGCGCAAGGTGACCATCGGGCAGATCGTGCAGCCGGCGGAGCTTGCCTTCCTGGTCGCCGATCTCTCGAATGTGTGGCTGGTCGCGGACGTGCCAGAAGAGAGCGCGGGCAGACTGCATAAAGGAATGCGCGTCATCGTCAACATCCCTTCCCTGCCTGACGAAAAAGTGGAGGGCAAGCTCTCGTATGTGTCGCCCGTCGTCGATCCGGCGACGCGGACGGTGCAGGTGAGGATGGACCTGCCGAATCCGCACGGCATCTTCAAGCCGGCGATGCTCGCCAGCATGACCTTTGTAGATCACAGCGACCAGCGGACCACAATTCCATCGGCGGCAGTGGTGCGCGAAAACAACAAGGACCATGTCTTTATCCAACTGACAAAGGACAAGTTTGTGCTGCGCGAGGTCGTCCTCGGGCCGGAGTACGGCGATGAGTATGTTCTCGAAAGCGGCGTGAATCCGGGAGAAAAGATCGTTCTCGACGGTACGTTCCACCTGAACAATCAGCGCAAGCAGAACGCAATTAAAGGGGACGCGTAGCCGATGCTGGAATCTATTGTCCGCGCAGCATTGAAGCACCGCCTCATCCTTGTGGTCGTGGCCGCAGTTCTTTGCGGCTTCGGCATCAACGCTGCGCAACGGCTGGCGGTCGACGCGTTTCCGGATGTGACGAATATCCAGGTGCAGATTGCGACGGAAGCTCCGGGCAAGTCGCCGGAGGAGGTCGAGCGTTCGATCACCATCCCGGTCGAGATTGCGATGACTGGGCTACCGGGCATGACTGACATGCGCTCGCTGATCAAGCCGGGCCTTTCGCTCACCACGCTGGTCTTTGAAGACGGCCGCGACCTCTACCAGGAGCGGCAGATGGTGTCGGAGCGGCTGAGCGAGTTGCGTGACAAGATGCCCGCCGGCGTGACGCCAGTGCTTGCCCCCATCGCCAACGCTCTGGGAGAGGTGTATCAATATACGCTCGAAGCGCCGGGCGACGGCGACCATCCGCTTACGGTGCAGGAGTTGACCGAGCGGCGCACGGTGCAGGACTGGGTGGTCCGTCCGCTGCTGCGCTCGATTGCTGGAGTCGCCGAGATTAATTCGACTGGCGGCTACGTGAAGCAGTACGAGACGCTGGTCAATCCTCAGAAGTTGCGCTACTACAACCTGACCCTCAGCGACGTGCGCAATGCGCTGGCCAACAACAATGCGAATGCCGGCGGCGGCATTCTGCCGCATCACGCGGAGCAGTATCTGATCCGTTCGGTCGGGCTGATTCGCAACCTCGATGACATTCGCAATATCGTGCTGAAGGAATCGGGCGCAACGCCTATCTATATTCGCGATGTGGCGGATGTGCGGATGGGCACTGAGGTTCGCTACGGCGCCATGGTGAAGAATGGCTTCACGGAAGCGACCGGAGGAGTCGTCCTGATGACGGCTGGCGGCAACGCCAAGGAGATCGTCAGCCGCGTGAAGGCGCGGGTTGCGGAGATCAACGCCAAACACATGATTCCCGGCGGTCTGCGCATCACTCCCTACTACGACCGCTCGCAGCTTGTCGATGCGGCCATTCATACGGTTGCGGAGGTGCTTGCCGAGGGCATCCTCTTCGTCATCGTCGTACTCTTCCTGTTCCTCGGCGATGTACGGTCGAGCCTGATCGTGAGCGCGAACCTGGTGCTGACGCCGCTGCTGACGTTCCTGGTGATGAACAAGCTGGGCATGACCGCAAACCTGATGTCGCTGGGCGGTCTTGCCATTGCTATCGGCTTGATGGTGGATGGATCGGTGGTCGTGGTCGAAAATGTCTTTGCGAAGTTCAGCCACGCCCGGCACTCGGGCCACGGCGTCACGACGGTGCTGGATAAGCTGAGGCTCACCTTCAGTGCGGTGGCGGAAGTTGCAACGCCAGTCGTCTTCGGCGTCGCCATCATTATCCTCGTCTTTCTTCCGCTCATGACGCTCGAAGGCATGGAAGGCAAGATGTTTGCGCCGTTGGCCTACACCATCGCGATTGCGCTCGGCATCTCGCTGGTACTTTCTCTGACAATCTCTCCGGTGCTCTCTTCCTACATGCTGAAGGGCGGCTCCGAGGAAGACACATGGCTGGTGCGCCACATACGCCAGCCCTACAACCGGCTGCTCGATTGGGCACTATCGCGGCGCAAAACCACCGTCGTCTCGGTCGCCGTCCTCTTCCTCGTTTCACTAAGTCTGTTCCCATTTCTCGGCACGGCGTTCATTCCCGAGATGCAGGAGGGCACGCTGTCGCCGAATGGTGACCGGGTGCCGAATATCTCGCTGGCTGAATCGCTCAAGATGGAGATGCAGATGCAGAACATCGTCCTGAAGGTCCCGGGCGTAAAGAGCGTGGTCTCGCGCCTGGGACGCGGCGAATCACCTGCCGACCCGGCCGGTCCGAATGAGGCAGACGTGATGGCATCGCTTACGCCATATGATGAGCGGCCGAGAGGCATGACGCAGGAGAGTATCGCCGACCAGGTGCGTAAGGGGCTTGCGGTGATTCCCGGCATCAACCTTGTGATGTCGCAGCCTATCTCGGACCGCGTGGATGAGATGGTTTCCGGCGTACGTGCCGATGTTGCGGTGATGCTGTACGGCGACGACCTGGACGTGCTCGTAGAAAAGGCGGGCGAGATCGCCAGTGTTGCCAACAACGTGCGCGGCACGCAGGATACGCGCGTCGATCGCATCGGGGGCCAGCAGTATCTGAACATCAACATCGCCCGCGGTGCAATTGCTCGTTACGGGCTGAACGCCGCCGACGTGAACGAGGTGATCGAGACGGCCATCGCCGGGAAGTCGGCCACGGAGATCTACGAGGGAGAGCGGCGCTTCAAGGCGGTAGTTCGCCTGCCCGAGGATCTTCGCGACAGCATCGCGGATATTCGTGAACTGCAGATCAGCTCGCCGGACGGGCCGAAGATTCCACTCGAGGATTTAGCCAAAATTGACGTTGTCGAAGGCCCGGCGCTCATCAACCGCAGCATGGGCAAACGCCGCATCGTCGTTGGCGTCAACGTGCAGGACCGCGACCTGGGCGGCTTTGTGGCCGAGTTGCAGAAGAAGGTCGAGCAACGGGTGCAGCTACCGGCGGGCTACTCAATCGAGTGGGGCGGCCAGTTTCACAACATGCAGCGCGCGCTGCACCACCTGATGATTATTGTCCCCATCACGATTGCGGCGATCTTCTTCCTCCTCTTCATTCTCTTCAAGTCGGTCCGTTTTGCCGCGCTGATTATTACGGTGTTACCGCTGGCTTCGATCGGCGGCATTGTCGGGCTTTATCTCACCGGAGAGTACCTCTCCGTCCCGGCCTCGGTCGGCTTCATCGCACTCTGGGGCATCGCAGTGCTGAACGGCGTGGTGCTGGTGTCGTACATCCGCAAGCTCCGCGAAGACGGGATGGGGCAGGACGCGGCGATTCTTGAAGGAACGCGACTGCGGTTCCGCCCGGTGATGATGACGGCGACGGTGGCCGCGCTGGGCCTGGTTCCGTTCCTGTTCGCAACCGGGCCAGGCTCGGAGATACAACGGCCGCTGGCGATTGTGGTGATTGGAGGGTTGCTGAGTTCTACTCTGCTGACGCTTGTTCTGTTGCCGGTGGTATACGGATTCTTTGAGGGGAAGGCCGCGCCAACCCCGCATGAGCATCATGATTTCTGAGTGCCCCTCACGGAGGGCGACTGAAGCAGAGACCGTGCCGCTACTTCGTTCCTTCGCGCGCGCCCTTCCAGAGATCAACGCCGCCTTCCTGCGCCTGAGCGTCGATGGCCTTCAGCTCGGCGTCGGTGAACTGGAGCTTTTGCATCGCGTCGAGCGAGTTGTCGAGCTGCTCCACGTTGCGCGATCCAATCAGCGCCGAGGTGACGCGCGGGTCGCGGAGCACCCAGGCGATCGCCATCTGCGCCAAAGTCTGGCCGCGTCCCTGTGCAATCTCGTTGAGCACGCGCACCCGCTTCAGATTCTCTTCGGCGAGATGTGCTTTCTGGAGCGAACCCTCTGTAGCGGCACGTGACTGCTTCGGCACTCCGTTCAGGTATTTATTGGTAAGCAGCCCCTGGGCCAGCGGGGAGAATGCGATGCAGCCTGCGCCGAGTTCCTCCAGCGTGTCGAGCAATCCTCTCTCGATCCAGCGATTGAACATCGAGTACGACGGCTGATGAATCAACAGCGGTACACCTTCGCTCTTGAGAATCCGCGCCGCCTCCCGCGCCGCCTCCGGGCTGTAGGACGAGATGCCCACATAGAGAGCCTTGCCCTGTCGAACCGCATGGGCGAGCGCTCCCATCGTCTCTTCGAGCGGCGTCTCGGGCGAGGGACGGTGCGAGTAGAAGATATCGACGTATTCAACGCCGATGCGCTTCAGGCTCTCGTCGAGCGAGGCGAGCAGGTACTTGCGCGAGCCCCCGATGCCGTAGGGGCCGGGCCACATATCCCATCCGGCCTTCGATGAGATGACCAGCTCGTTGCGGTGATCACGAAGGTCCTTTTGCAGGATGAGGCCGAAGTTCTCTTCGGCCGATCCGTACGGTGGGCCGTAGTTGTTGGCGAGATCGAAGTGCGTAACTCCCCGGTCAAATGCCCGGCGAACCATTGCCCGGCCGGTTTCAAAGACGTCGGCGCCGCCGAAGTTCTGCCATAAACCGAGCGATACCGGGGGCAATACCAACCCCGATTTGCCGCACCGCCGGAACTGCGCTCCATCATACCGTTTTGCATCAGCTACATAACTCATCTGCATGCCTTTCCATTTCTTCGCTCCGCTGCTGGAGCCAACTCAGACTTGTCGCCCTCTAAAAAGTATTTCACAGCAGCTAAATGGGCTTAATCCCGGCCAAATTGGGGTAAATTCCATGTGTTCATGGTATCGAACAGCAGAGTTGCAAGTCCTGACCCAGCCGGTGTAGTGTTGCTAGCCTCAGGCAGAGTGATCTTCGGCGACCATCACGAATGCCGCATCCAGACGTCAAATACTGAAGGAGTCAAGCCCCATGTCTACGATGACTGCCACGCCTACCAGCAAGGTTGCACCCGGAAGCTACGGTTTTCCCGTTACCTTCCGCAAACAGTATGGCAACTATATCGGCGGCGAGTGGGTCGCGCCCGCCTCCGGGACCTA
>MKSV01000007.1 GCA_001897435.1 Acidobacteriales bacterium 59-55
AAGGCGGCCGCACCGTCGGCGCGGGAACCATCTCCGAGATCATCAAGTAAAGAAGATTTCGGTAAAGGGATTTAGGGTTTTGTAGTTCCGAGTTTTAACGCCTCAGGTCCGGAGGCAGGCAAGCCAGCCTCCGGACTCGTGGCTTTCGTTCAAAATAAATGGTTTAGCGGCAGCAGCATGAAGTTTCCGCGAAATCGGTTAGGATAGAAAGATGCGTGAAATCATTACATTGCAATGCCCCGAGTGCAAGAACAGGAACTACTCGACGACAAAGAACAAGAAGACGACCACGGGCCGGCTTGAGTTCTCGAAGTTCTGCAATACCTGCCGCAAGCACACGGATCACAAAGAGACCAAGTAAGAGCAGCTTTTTAGCCGCTAGCTTTTAGCCCTTAGCTAATGGCTAAAAGCTAAGAGTTAGCCGCACCCGGGGGAGTAAGCTCAACGGTTAAACTGTCGGTCTCCAAAACCGAACTTCTCGGTTCGAATCCGAGCTCCCCCGCCAGTTTTCCCGGCTTTCGAATCCGGGTGCAAGATCAGAATTCAGCAGCACGAAGATTGAGGCAGTACGATGGCCAAGACGATAGCAGTAGCGGAACAGACAACCACCGGGGTGCAGTCGCTCAAAGCACAGCCCGCACGCTTCCTTGCGTTTCTGAAGGAAGTGCGCAGCGAGATGCGCAAGGTCTGGTGGCCGGGATGGCCCGAAGTCCAGACGACGACGGTCGTGGTTCTGATCACCGTCTTCATCTTCGCGGGCTACTTCTGGCTGGTGGACAACATCATCGGCCGCGCGATTGAGTCATTGCTCCACGCGCTGACGGGAAGTTAGGCGAGTTTCCGGCACACCGGCAGCACCTTAGTAGAGAGAAGCAGACGATGCGCGAAGAAGGCACAACGATGGCAACAGAAGACCAGAATCCGGAAGAGCAGAATCCCGTAGCAGCGGGGAGCGAACCCTCCGCGGAGAATACGGGGGAGCAGCTTGCTCCGCCGGTGAATGAGAACTTCAAGTGGTACATCATTCACGCCTACTCCGGCTTCGAGCGCAAGGTGCGCGAGTCGCTCGAGAGCCGCATCTCGGCCTTCGGCCTGCAAAACAAGATTGGTCGCATCATGATTCCGACCGAGCCGGTCACCGAGTTGCGCAACGGCAAGAAATACACCATCGAGCGCGTCTTTCTGCCCGGCTACGTCCTGGTCGAGATGGATCTCGACAACGACCTCTGGCACGTTATCAAGAACACGCCGCGCGTCACCGGCTTCCTCGGCACCGGCGACAACCCGGTCGCGCTCTCCGAGCAGGAGGTCAGCTCCATCCTCTTCCGCTCCGACGTCTCCAAGGACAAGCCGGCGCTGAAGGTTAAGTTCGACAAGGGCGAGCAGGTCCGCATCAACGAGGGCCCATTCGCCAACTTCACCGGAGCCGTCGACGAGGTCAACGAAGACAAGCAGACATTGAAGGTCATGGTCAGCATCTTTGGCCGTTCCACCCCGGTCGAGATCGAGTTCTCCAAGGTGGACAAGATTACCGAATAAGCATCTCTTCCGCGACTGTGCGGAAGGGCGAGTTTTTAGATTCACCCATTTCAGCAGCAGGCCTCAGCCGGCCGCTAGAAGCATAAAGAGGATTTACCGCAATGGCACCGAAGAAGATCACTGGATACGTCAAGCTTCAGATCATGGCCGGCAAGGCCACTCCCGCGCCGCCCGTCGGCCCCGCGCTCGGTCAGGCGCAGGTCAACATCATGGAGTTCTGCAAGCAGTTCAACGACCGCACCAAGGCTCCCGACCTGGCCGGACTCACGATCCCCGTGGTCATCAGCGTCTACGCCGACCGCACCTTTAGCTTCGTCACCAAGACGCCCCCGGCTCCGGTGTTGCTGCTCAAGGCCGCAGGCATCGCCAAGGGTTCCGGCACTCCCAACAAGGAGAAGCTGGGCAAGGTTACGGAGAAGCAGATTCTCGCCATCGCCACACAGAAGATGCCGGACATGAACGCAGCGACCGTCGAGGCAGCGGCGAAGACCATCCGCGGCACAGCTCGCTCGATGGGCATCGAAGTCGTCGCTTAAGCACCTGTAAACTGCGTTTCAAATCAAAGAGGGCACCAAAGGCTCGTTGCAGTCGACTGCAACGAGCCTTTGGTGCCCTCTTTTTCAGCACTTTTTCCCAGCAGAAATGAAATATAGCTAGGCAAAGAGTCTCTGTTGCCGACCTGTGCCTATGCTCATCGGTGGCATGCGCGCCGCGTTGACGATCCGCGAGGTCAACTCATCCCGCGGGCGTTGCGACAAGCCGTGCAGGCGACGGGCAGCTTCGACCATGGCCGCCAGCTTGCGGCGATAGGGCGGCGCGGCAAAGTCCGCATGGGCGAACCTTGCCGCGTAGTCCTCCTCCAGCGCAGGGAAGTGTTCGCGAACGAAGCTCAGATAGGTTGGACGCGAGCACGGCTTGAGGAAGAGTGGGTTGGCAGCCAGAAAATTCGCACCGACTGCCGCTGCTCGGCGCGCCATCTCGTTGAGCGCCTCTTGCGTATCGGTAATTCCAGGTAGCAGCGGACAGCAGAGGATTCCCGTTCGTATCCCCGCGTCGCGCAGCCGCCGGACCGCCTGAAAGCGAAGGTCCGGGCGTGGCGCGCGCGGCTCCAGCAGCCGAGCCAGCTCCGCGTCGGGCGTGGTGATAGTGAGGTGGACGGTCAGCGTGTTGCGGCGGGCGATCTCGGTCAGCAGGTCGATGTCGCGAGCTATCAGGGTTGACTTGGTCACGATGCCGAGGTGATAGCCCTGCCTGTGCGCGAAGACTTCGAGCAGGCTGCGCGTAATCTCGGCCCGTCGTTCGATCGGCTGGTAGGGGTCGGTGGCCGTGCCCAGGGCGATCTCGTCGGCGGGGTCGATCTTTCTCAGCTCCTGCTCCAGCAGCCAGGCGGCGTGCTGCTTCACGAAGATGAGCCGCTCGAAGGCCAGCGGGTCGCGCAGCTCCATGAACTCGTGCGTGTAGCGGGCATAGCAGTACTTGCAGCCGAACTCGCAGCCCCGGTAGGGATTGATGCTCCAGGCCAGCCAGCGCAGGCGTTTCGAGGTCGACTTGTTGAGGATGCTGCGCACATTTAGCGCTTTAAATTCAATGAGATGGCCGTCGTCGGCGTGCTCGGCCTCGGCGGCGAGCCGGGCGATGCCGACAGGTTGCGGAAGGACGGGGAAGAGGGTCGCTTCGGAAGCCTTTTGAGTGGAGATTATTTTCGCCATTTGTTCGCCTAAAAATAGCTACATTAGCCCCATCCATTTGCCGTGTCAAATGGAAAAATCACATCTCGTTCAACGATCTTTTGACCGAATTTAGCCAACAGTAGGCTGGTAGGTATTGAACCCGGCATTCTTCATGCCGCGCTGTGCCTCCGGGTTTTTCATGAAGGTCTCCCAGACGAAGGCGGACCGCGCGTTCTCGGCCATCAGCATGGTGATGCCGGTATCGATGCCGATGACGTCGGTGTCGTACCACTTCTTGAGCGGATTGAAGGCATCGACGAAGCCGTAGCGGCACCAGGCATTGGGATAGTTCTTCCTGATGTTTTTGAGCACGCGCAGCGTAGCGTCGGGCAGAAAGGGCAGCGAGCCCCCGGTCGCCGCCGGCACCACCGTGCCATCGATCGGCCCCATCGCCGGCGGTCCGCCCCACACCACGTAGCCCTTGTCGGAGTCCGACGCGGTGATGCCCCACAGATCGTTCGTATAGTCGGGGAAGATCTTGCCCAGTTCGATGCAGAAGCGGCGATGCACGTCGGTGGCAATGGCCGAGTTCTGGAAGTAGTCGGCGTACTTGTCCTTCTTGCGGCGGAAGTCGAACCAGGCCTGCGAGTACTGGTGTACGAACAGAGGCGCGAACGAGCCGATGTAGCGCAGCCCGTCGTACTCGAAGGTGGTGCGCTTCCATGCCGTCCACGCCTCCGGCCGCAGCGGGTGCGAGGAGGAGCCGAGGCCGAGCAGGTACATCATCATCAGCTCGCTGTAGTAGTCCCATTTAGAGGAGAGGAAGCCGAACTCCGGCGTCCATCCCATCGGCAGCAGCGTCGTGTCCTCCGACAGCCAGGTCCAGTCCACGCGGTTGAAGATAGCGCTCGAAAGCCCGTTGACGCCGCGATCGTTAAAGTGCTGCCGGCAGGTGAGGATGCCGCAGAGCAGAATGGCGGTGTCGACCGACGAGATCTCCGAGTCCCAGATGCGCTCGCCCGTGTTGATGTCGGCGAAGTGATAGAAGAAGCCGCGATGCGTCGGCAGCTTCTTCCACAGGTACAGCAGCGTGTTGACGACACGCAGGCGCGCCTCGTTGTAAGGAATGTAGCCGCGCTTCGCCGCTATGCAGATAGCGGTGAGGCCGAAGCCGGTCGATGCGATGCTGCCGACGACGCTGGTGTCCTTGGTGCGGACGTTGGCGCGATCCTTGATGAGCCCGGTCTCCGGATTGGCCTGCTCCCAGAAGAAGAGGAAGCTGGCGCGCTCGATCTCATCGAGAAATTGATCGTCCTCAGGCGACAGCGCGCTGGGTGTCGTGGGCGGCGGCGCGGCGGGACCGGTATGAGGCTTGCCCGGCTGCTCCGGGACAGCCTGTGGTTTCGCCTGTTGCGGTGGTGGCACGGCTTGTCGTGGTGGCGACGGCTGCTGCGGTCGCCGCGCTGTGGCCTGGGCCAGCAGTGGAAGCGCGCTCCATTGCGTCAGCGGAAGACCCAGCGAGACACTGGCCATCTGACGAAGCAGTCTTCGCCTCGAATCGAGGCCGGCGCGCGAGCGCATCGTTCCTTCCAGGCGCTTCCGATTTATCTCGTCGTTCTCATCCACGCTCATTCATCTCTTCCAATTTCTTTTGCGCTCCGCTTCGAAATTTCGATGCGCAATCCGTTCACACGAGTTTAGATGCACGCCGTGAGCAATAATAGTCGTTGGGCAGCGCACCGAACAGATTGCGCGTCCAATTCACTTGCCGGTGCGGAATGAAGCATAAAGCGCTTATCTGGATCATCGTCGCGATTGCAGTCGCCGTGGCTTTGGCTGCCGTGATGGTTCATGTCTACATGAAGAGGCCCACCGCCATCCGGCGCTCCATCCCCATCGAAGGCGCCGTCATCCGACGCGATGCGGACAGCCACAAGGAACTGCCCATCGAGGACGTCGCCGTCACAGCGTCCGATGGCGTCGTCAGCGCCCAGACGCGCTCCGACGCCTCGGGATACTTCAAGGTCGTCCTCGAAAGGCAGGTGTGGTCGGGGCAGCCCATCGTTGTCCGCTTCGAGCATCCGGAGTATCAGCCCGCCGAGTTTCGCCTGCCGGGAAGCCGATTGCAGGTCGACGACAACCTGCACGTGGTCGCCATGATTCCGCTACCCGAGCCGGAGAAGCCCGGCCCCGTTCGCAAGGAGTCGGTCGTCTCGAATATCCGCGTCCGCTACACCATCAACTCCCGTACCGAGTCGAATGTGGGCAGCGCGGTCAAGACCTTCCAGGTCGTCAACAAGGGCAACGTCCCCTGCGCCGAGCATTCTCTCTGTTCGCCCGATGGAAAGTGGAAGGCGGCGACGGGATCGGCGTCGCTCGATGCCGGACACGACAACGCCTTCGGTAATGTGCGCGCCTCCTGTATCGCGGGGCCCTGCCCGTTCACGAAGATCGATCCGAGCGGCTTCGAGCATGGCGGTCAGCACATCAGCGTCTCCGCGCTGAACTGGTCCGACACGGCAACCTTTCTGCTGGAGGCCGAGGTCTTCCATACCGCGATCAGCTCGAACGTGCGCGAGTCGTACCCGGTCGTCTTCGGTCGCACGCTGAACTTCACCCTGCCGCCCACGCAGGAGGGCGTCAGCCTGGAGGCGGATCTGGACGGCGCGCCGATGGTCTTTCCCCTGGGGCCGAACCTCTATCTCAGCTGGGCCAACTGCACCGCCCGCACCGACGCCGGCAAAGACAAGACCACCGTCTATCGCTGCGAGTTGAAACCCGGATACCGCTTCTGATCTTCTGGGATTGCCGTCGGTCTTCAGGCCTCCACCAACCCATAGCGCCGCTGCCATTGATGTTTCAGTCTCGCCCAGACTGCCTCGGTCTCTTCGTGTGAAATTGCAGGATCAGGCTGTTCTGCGAATCGGGCAGCCTCTTTCTTTGCCATCTCCAGCACGGCGCGGTCGCGTATAAGGTTGGCGACGCGAAACTCCGGCAGCCCGGCCTGGCGTGTGCCGAAGAACTCTCCCGGCCCACGCTGTTGGAGATCAAGCTCTGCCAGTTCAAAGCCGTTCTGCGTGCGCACCATTGCATCGAGTCGAGCCTCGGCCTGCTCGCTTACCTTGCCGCCCGTCATCAGGATGCAGTAGCTCTTCGCCGCGCCGCGCCCCACGCGTCCGCGCAGTTGGTGCATCTGCGCCAGGCCGAACCGCTCCGCATGTTCGATCACCATCACCGAGGCATTCGGCACGTCGACGCCTACTTCGATGACAGTTGTGGCGATCAGCACATCGGTATCGCCCCGCTGAAACCGACGCATGGCCACCTCTTTGTCATCCGCGCCCAACCGTCCATGCAGCAATCCCAACCGCAGACCAGCCAATGCTCCATTGCGTAACTCTTCATACATATCGGCCGCTGCCCGCAGAGCCTTCTTTGGTTCAAATAGTTTTTCCGTCTTCGCGGGCTTTACCTTTTTCCTGCTCAGTGGAGTTTTTTTATCCTGAGCAGAGGTTTTGCGTCGCAAAGATGCAGTCGAAGAACCTGGGGATTTTTTCGCGGTGGCATCTTCTTCCGGCTCTTGATCCTGCGCGAAATCCAGCTCCGGCTGATCGTCCTTCGCGCCTTCGATCACCGGGTAGACGATGTAAGCCTGCCGCCCCTGCGCCACCTGTTTGCGCACAAACTCCCAGACATCGCCGGCCCGCTCCTCGCTTGTTCTTCGCGTAACAATCGGCGTTCGTCCCGGCGGCAGCTCGTCGATCACGCTGACATCGAGATCGCCGTACAAGGTCAGCGCCAGCGTGCGCGGAATCGGAGTCGCCGTCATCACCAGCACATCGGGATCGAGTGCGGTGTCCTTCTTCATCAGACGAAACCGCTGCTGCACGCCGAATCGATGCTGCTCGTCCACGATCACGAGGCCAAGATTCTCAAAGTCGACCTTGTCTTCGATCAGCGCATGGGTTCCAACCGTCAGCGCCGTCTCGCCGCGAAAGATTCTCCCTCGCGCCTCGCGCTTTGTCGCCTCATCGAGCGATCCGGTCAGCAGCGTCACCTTGTACGGCTTGCCGGTTCGCGGCGACAGCACACTGCCGAGCAGCTTCTTTGCAGACAGATAATGTTGCGTCGCCAATATCTCCGTTGGAGCCATTAGCGCCACCTGATATCCGTTTTCAATCGCCACCAGCGCCGCCTGCATGGCGACGATCGTCTTGCCCGATCCCACATCGCCCTGCAACAGACGCCGCATCGGCTGCGCCTTACGCATGTCGGTGGCAATCTCTCCCAGCACACGCTTCTGCGCGGCGGTCGGATGAAAGGGAAGCACCTGCTTGATCGCCTCGCGAACTTTGACATTGGTTGCAAAGGCCGTGCCCTCGCGCTCGCGCATACGGCGCCGCTTCAACTCCAGACCGAGTTCGAGGTAGAACAGCTCCTCGAAGATCAGCCGCCGATGCCCCGGAGTCGCCGCCGACATCAACTCCGTCATTGGCGTCCCAGCTTCGGGAAAGTGAATGGAGCGCAGCGCCTCCATCCTTCCCGGCAGCTTCAGCCGCTGCAATAGTGCCGGAGGCAGCGTCTCCGAAACCGCGCCCGTCTGCTGTTCCAGCTCTTCGAAGATTCCCCATAGCACTCGCCGCAGCCAGCGCGAGGTCAGCTTCGCACCCCAGGCCGTCGTGCCGCCGAGAAACTCGTATACCGGGACGATCCGCCCCATCTCCAGCCGCACGAACTCCGCCTCCGGGCCATCCTTCGTAGGCAGGATCTCAAACTGCGGCTGAATCATCTTGAATTTGCCGGCGCTCGAGCGCGACGCCTCGACCCGCCCATAGAGCGCCACCATCTGTCCAACGTGAAATTTGTCGCGCAGATATTCGCCGTGGAACCACATGCACTTCACCGTGCTCAGACCCTGGCCCACGGTCATCTCGAACAGGGGCATGCTGCGCGTCCTGAGCAGAACCGTGCCGCGCACCTCGCCGATGACGCTGGCCATGGCTCCCGCCGTGAGGCTGCTGATCGGCAGCGGATTCAACCTGTCCTCGTAACGAAATGGCAGGTGATAGAGCAGGTCTTCGACCGTCTCCACCCCGCGCCGGGCCAGCGCCTCGGCGACGCGCTCTCCCACGCGCTTCACAAACTTGATTGGAGTCGACAGTTCCAGCACAAACCGATGCTACCAAGAAGCCGGATATCTATCGCATACCGATCATCGGCCACGCGGAATAGCCCTCGAATCTCCCTGCTAAACTTGAGATTAAGAGAATCTATGCCCATCGTCGAACTCCAGAAAGTCCGCAAGGTCTACGACACCAAAGTCGCCGTCAACGACATCAGCTTCAATATCGAACCCGGCACCATGTTCGGTCTCCTCGGCCCCAATGGGTCGGGCAAGACTTCGACCATCCGCATGATGATCGGCATCACCGTGCCCGACGCGGGATCGATCAGCCTCTTCGGTCAGCCGTTTACGCGCAAGAATCTCCATCGCGTCGGCTACCTGCCCGAGGAGCGCGGCCTCTACAAGAAGATGAAGGTCATGGACCAGCTCATCTTTCTGGGCCAGCTTCACGGCCTCGATGCGGCCACTGCGAGCAAACGCTCGTATGAATGGTGCGAGCGTCTGGGCATCATGGCCTCCATCGGCAAAAAGACAGAAGAGCTCTCCAAAGGAATGCAGCAGAAGATTCAGTTCATCTCCACGCTGCTGCATGAGCCCGAACTGATTATCATGGACGAGCCCTTCAGCGGCCTCGATCCTGTCAACGCCTCCATCCTCCAGGACACGCTCGTCGATCTCCGCGGCCAGGGACGAACCATCCTCTTCTCAACCCACCGCATGGACCAGATCGAGAAGCTCTGCGACGCCATCTCGCTGATCCACAACGGCAACCTCGTCCTCTCCGGAGGCATGCGCGAGATCAAGTCCCGCTATCCCAACAATCGTGTCCAGATGACGTTTGAAGGCGATGCTTCGTTCCTCGAACACCCTTCGGTCGAAACGGCAAAGAACTACAGCGGCCGAGCCGAGATCAAGCTGCGTGATGGCGACGATGGGCAGGCGTTGCTCGCCGTCGCCGTAGGCAAAGCGCGCATCTCGCGCTTTGAAGTCATCGAGCCCACCCTCGAAGAGATCTTTATCGAAACAGTTGGAGGCAATGTCGATGCATAACGTCTGGCTCATCGCAAAGCGCGAATATCTGGAACGCGTACGCACCAAGGCCTTCATCTTTTCGACCATTCTGATTCCTCTGCTGATGGGCGGAGGCATTATCTTCGAGGTCGTCGCCAGCACGCACACCAAATCCATTCCGCACATTGCCATCGTCTCAGGGGACCAGCAACTTGCCACCGATCTTCAGGCTGAGCTTGAAAACGGACAGGAGACAAAGATGATCGTCGATGTCATCTCGCCTCCGGCCAGCGACACCCGCTCGATTCTGGACAGTGAGCTTGCCAGTAAGAGCCTCGACGGCTATCTCTGGGTCACTCCGCCGGCGCAGCCAGACGCCCGTCCCTCCTTTGCCTATACTCCAAGGTCTACCCGCGACAAGGCGACCAAAGAGACCGTT
Source organism: Acidobacteriales bacterium 59-55 (assembly GCA_001897435.1). GTDB lineage: Bacteria > Acidobacteriota > Terriglobia > Terriglobales > Acidobacteriaceae > Edaphobacter. The sequence goes on from MKSV01000007.1 coordinate 9,785, forward strand.
GACGCTGCTTTGCAGAATGTCCTTCTGCACGAGCGCCTCGCCCACAATGGCATGGGTTCCTCCGATGTCGCTTCGCTGATGCAGCCCGTCCAAGTGGATACCACGCAGGCAGGCAAGGCGGCAGACACTACCTCCAGCTATATTGCGACTGCCATCCTCTTCTTCCTGATGTACATGGTCATCATGCTCTACGGCATGAACGTCGCGCGGTCGATCATCGAAGAAAAGACGTCGCGGGTCTTCGAGGTTCTGCTGGCGACCATCCGGCCCGAAGAGATGATGGCCGGCAAGATGCTCGGCGTCGGCTCGGTAGGGCTCACGCAGGTCGGCATCTGGCTGGCGACCGCGATCCTGCTGACCAGCACCTCCGTAGTCTCGTCGATGATGGGCGGCAACGCGCACGTCTCGTTAAGCGCGGTGGAGCTTATCTTCTTCGTTGTCTACTTTGTCCTCGGATTTCTGCTCTATGCCAGCATCGCCGCCGCTCTCGGCGCCATGACTAACTCGGAGCAGGAACTCCAACAACTCAACATGTTTCTGGTCATGCCCCTGGCGGCTTGCTTCTTTGCTGCTGGCCTGGTGGTGACCAACCCTGGCTCAACCTTCTCGGTCATTATGTCGCTGATTCCGTTCTGCACGCCCTTGCTGATGTACCTACGTATCTCGCTGGCGATGCCTCCGGTATGGCAGATCGGCCTGTCCATCGCACTGATGCTGGCGACCATCTACGCGATCCTTTGGGTAGCCAGCCGCATCTACCGGGTGGGCATCCTGATGTATGGAAAAAAACCCACGCTGCCCGAAGTCCTTCGGTGGCTGAAATACAGCTAAAGCATTTTTCTGTAGGTGTGGTGCAGGGACACGACTTCAATGGGCGTTTTCCGCAATGGAAACGACGCTGAACGCCGTCTTGGGATTCTCCTCAACAGGGACAATACTCTACACGATCTCGTCGCCGGCTTCGGCGGGGCGACGAGGCGCTTGTCGCAACAGGCGGCCAAGCGTCTTTCGTGTCGCTCCCTGCGAGCGCTGTTCAAAGAAACTGGCGGCGGTCTCCACCACGCCGATCTTCTGGGCGACAGCGACCGAGATCCATTGGTTCAGCGAAACGCCATCCTCTTTTGCCAATCGCTGGGCAGCGTTCTTGATCGAGGCGGGCAACTTCAGTGGGTAGGTGGAACGGCTCATTGGCTCATCTCCTTGACTGCTTCTGCCGGGCTGAGGATACGAAGCCTGAAGTCTCGTAAGACGGGAAGAAAATCTTTCCGGTTATGAGTGACAAGGGCATCGGCTCTTCCATTCATTGCTGCTTCCAGCACCATCTCGTCATTTGCATCGCGCAACTGAGGCCGCCAGCGAAAATGAACCTCAACCGGTTCAATCAGGCTGGCCAGATCCCGCATAAGAAGTTCAAGATCACGGGTACTGATTCCATGCGCCTTGCGCTGTTCAGGCCGGGAAAGAACATCCTCGTACTCCAGAAACAACGCTGGCGTCGCGAGCAGGATGAATCGTCCTTCGTCGGCCATCTGCAGCAGACGATTGCTGGCTCCCGACCCGCTCCGAAATGCTGCCACCACCACGGAAGTGTCCAGCACCAGTCTCATCTTTAGACATCCTATACGATGTCTCCTTAAGAAGGAAGCAAGCCGTTCTCTTCGCTGGCAGCGGGTCCCCAAGTAAACTCATTTTCGTGCACCAGACTTTTACCCTGAAGCAGCGCATCGCCCTCGCCATCGTTCCGCGCATCGCGAGCGCGGTGATCTGCTGCCTTGGGGTTACCCTTCGCTACGAAGATGTCACCGACCCCGACACTCTCCCCGGCTACGACACTCCGCCGCCCGCCGTCTACGCCTTCTGGCATCGCTGCCTGCTGGCCTCCGCGTGGCGCTTCCGCAATCACGGCGTGACCATCCTCATCAGCCGCAGCTTCGACGGCGAACTGGTCGCCCGCACCGTCGAGCGCCTCGGCTTCGTCGCCATTCGCGGCTCAAGTTCTCGCGATGGCGCCGCAGGCCTGCGCAACCTGCAACGCGCCTACCTCGCCGGCAACTACTGCGCCATCACCGCCGATGGCCCGCGAGGACCCGCTCAGATTGCCAAGCCGGGAGTCATCCAACTGGCCAAACTCGTTGACACCACCATCGGAGCCTTCTACGTCCATCCTCACCGGGCCTGGCAGGCGAAATCATGGGACCGCCTCCTCATCCCCAAGCCCTTCTCCCGCGTCACTGTCGCGTGGACTGCCCGCGTCCCCGCCGAGCAGGCCGCCGTCCAGGCTGCCCTTGACCACTCTGTCGAACTCGCCCAATCCAACTAATTTGGATGCCTCCTGCCCGGATTCCCGGACATCGGAGATCGCGCGAAGCACGATCCTCTTTCCCCAATCCTGACGCAACTAAAATAGAACCAGTGCGTGTCTCCGACTTCCATTTCGATCTTCCCGAAGAGCTCATCGCCCAATCGCCGCCACCGGTTCGCGGCACCAGTCGCATGCTCTACCTCGGCCGCCAGACGGGAGAATATCGCGACGACTTCTTTCGCAATCTCCCCGATATCCTCCGCCCCGGTGACCTGCTCATCCTCAACGACAGCCGCGTCATTCCTGCCCGCCTTTATGCCACCCGCGCCGGACTGCACACGCAGCAAGGCTCCCCGCTTCCCAGCGGACGCATCGAAGTCCTGCTCACCGAGCATCTCGGCGGCGAAGACTGGTCAGCGCTCGTCCGCCCCAGCCGCAAGGTTGAACCCGGCGAGCATCTTCACTTTCACGCTCCCGGCGAAACCGAGCCGCTGCTCACCGCCGAAATTCTCGCTGCCGGAGAGTTCGGCGAACGCACCCTCCGCTTCGCCCCTACGCCTGACTTTCAGGCCGTCCTCGAAAAGATCGGTCACATGCCGCTGCCCCCGTACATCCACCGTAGCGACAGCCTCGAAGACCGCGAGCGCTACCAGACCGTGTATTCCCAAGAGCCCGGATCAGCCGCCGCCCCCACCGCCGGACTCCACTTCACGCCGGAGATTCTCGCTCAACTCAGGCAAAGCGGCGTCCAGATTGAAACCATCACCCTCCACGTCGGACTCGGAACCTTCCAGCCTGTCCGAGCCAAAGACCTCGCCGACATCCACCTCCACGCCGAGCACTACACGCTCCCTGCCGCCACCGCCACCTCGATCAACGCCGCGCTGGCAGAGGGTCGCCGCATCATCGCCGCCGGAACAACCACCACCCGTACCCTCGAACACTGCGCGCACCTGACCTCGACCGCACCCTTCGAGCCGCATACCGGACTCCGACTTCACCCGCACACCGGATCGACCGAAATCTTCATCAGCCCTGGCCACAAATTCCGCGTCGTCAGCGGCCTGCTCACCAACTTCCACCTGCCGCAATCCACGCTATTGATGCTGGTCAGCGCCTTCGCCGGACGGGAAGCAGTGCTCGCCGCCTACGCCCACGCCGTCCGCGAGCGCTACCGCTTCTTTTCCTACGGCGACTGCATGTTGCTTCTCTAACCTGCCACCAATCCAGCCCAACGCGCTACCATCAAACCACCATGCCCGACGCAAAAAATCCCGCCGAAAAACCGCCCATCTACCTCCTCGACAGCATGGCCTTCATCTTTCGCGCCTACCACGCCATGCAGCGCCAGCGCCCTATGTCCACGCGCACCGGCATCCCCACCGCGGCGACGTATGTCTTCGTCAACATGATTAATAAGCTGCGCAAGGACTTTCAGCCGCACTACCTCGCCGCGGTATACGACCTCTCCGGCCCCGTCTTCCGCGATGAGCGCGCCAAGGAGATGAAGGGTGTCAAAAAGTTCAACATCAAGACGCAGCAGTTCGAGGTTATCGACTACGCGGGCTACAAGGCCAACCGCACCGAGATGCCGCAGGACCTCGCCCAGCAGCTCCCCTTCATTCGCCGTGCCCTCGAAGCCTTCCGCATTCCCATCCTCAGCTACGAGGGCTTCGAGGCCGACGACGTTATCGGCACGCTCTCCTGCAAACTCTCAGAGCAGGGCCACAAGGTCTTCGTCGTTTCCTCCGACAAGGACATGATGCAGCTCGTCAATAACAGCGTCTCCATCCTCAACCCGACCAAGGACAACCTCATCCTCAACCCCGCTGGAGTCGAGAACATCCTCGGAGTGCCGCCCGAGCGAGTCATCGACGTCATGGCCCTGCGCGGCGACGCCATCGACAACATCCCCGGAGCACCCGGCATCGGCGACAAGGGCTCCGTCGAACTCATACAGCAGTTCGGCACCGTCGAAGCCGCGCTTGACCGCGCCGATGAAGTCAAACGTAAAACGTATCGCGAATCGTTACAAAATAATCGCGACAATATTCTCCTCTCGAAAGAGCTGGTCACCATCCACACGGGCGTCCCTATCGACTACAGCATCGACGAGATGCGCACTCAGCCGCCGGACAACGTTGCCTGCCGCGAACTCTTCTCCGAGCTCGAATTCACCACCCTGCTCAAAGACCTGGCCCCGGCTGTCGACAATACTCCCGTCATCTACAACACCAGGCCTACAAACGATCAAATCGCTGCTCTCCTCGCCGAAGCCCGCACCATCGACTCCGCCACAGGCAACCCCCACGGCCTCGCCCTTGCCATCTTCGAGGACGCCCGCGCCGTCGCCGAGGAGATCGCCGTCGAGCCCGGCGAAGAATCCGTCGAATCCGAGCCGCCACCCGCCGAAAATCTCTCTCTCTTCAGCGCTTCCGCCTCCGATGCCCGGGTGCCCCATCCATCGCAGTCTCACCGCGATGGGTGGGATGTAAAACTATCGGAGGACCCAGCCTGCAAGCTCGGCCTCGCCGTCGACTCCACGACTGCGATCGAAGTCTCTCTCGACGCTTCCGGCATCAAGCAAGCTCTCCTCGATCCCGGCCTGCCCAAAGACGTCCACGACCTCAAAGCCGTCCACCGCGCCCTCCAACCCCACGGCATCATGCTCGTCGGCATCCGAAACGATGTTATGCTCCTTAGCTATCTCGTTAACCCGACGCACGGGTCGCATACGCTTGCTGACGTCACCGCCCGCTTCACCAACCGTGCACTCGCGCAGGTGACAAAAGGGGTCGTCTCCGAAGACCTGCTGCCCGAGGCCGCCAATGCGGTTCAGCGGCTTGCCCCGATCCTCCGCGCCGAGATTGAAACGTCAAAAGTTACAAACGTTTACGACACCATCGATCTTCCGCTCGTCCCTGTCCTTCTGCGTATGGAGCAGGCCGGCGTCCGCATCGACCCCAACGTCCTCACCGAGATGTCCAACCGTCTCGCCATCGAGATCGACGATCTTGCCGAGCGCATTTATAAAGAGGCAGGCACGGCCATGGGCAGCGACTCGCCTCACCGATTCAACATCAACTCCCCCAAGCAACTCGGCGATGTCCTCTTCAACAAGATGAACCTCCCGAAGCCCATGAAGTACGGCAAGGGCAAGGTCGTCTCCACCGCGCAGGACGTTCTCGAAGAACTGGCAGAAAACCACACCACACCCGCGCTAGTCCTCGAATACCGGCAGCTCGCCAAGCTCAAGAACACTTACCTCGACCAACTCCCCAACCTTGCCGACCGCGAGGGCCGCATTCACACCACCTTTAATCAGGTAGGCACCGCCACCGGCCGTCTCTCGTCCACCAATCCCAACCTGCAAAATATCCCCGTCCGTACCGCCGTAGGCCGCGAGATTCGCGCCGCTTTCATCGCCGCGCCGGGCAATGTTCTTATGTCCGCGGACTACTCGCAGATCGAACTCCGCCTCATGGCTCACTTCTCACAGGACCCGCTGCTGCTCGACGCCTACCGCACCGGCAAGGACATCCACACTCTCACCGCCGCCGAGGTCTTCGGCGTCGACGCCGCGACGATGGACAAGGAGACGCGCAACCGCGCCAAGGCCGTCAACTTCGGCATCGTCTATGGGATATCGCCCTTTGGACTGGCCGCGCAGCTCAACATCGACCAGAAGACCGCGAAGCAATACATTGAGACGTACTTCGAGCGCTACGCCGGCGTCCGCCGCTTCATCGACGAGACGCTCGAAACCGTCCGCCGCGATCAGGCCGTTCGCACCCAGTTCGGACGCATCCGCCCCATTCCCGATATCCAGTCGCGCAACCCCAACATGCGCGGCTTTGCCGAACGCACGGCGGTCAATACGCCGCTGCAAGGCACGGCAGCAGACCTCATCAAGCTGGCCATGCTCCGCATCGACCAGGCACTCCGCGACCGCAGGCTCAAGTCGCAGATGACGCTCCAGGTCCACGACGAACTGCTCTTCGACGTTGTCCCCGAAGAGTCCGATGAGCTTCAGCAGTTGGTCAAAGACGAGATGGAGCACGTCGCCGAATTCTCGGTCCCGATCATCGCCGAGGTAGGCATAGGCCAGAACTGGCGCGACATTAAATAAATCGTGACCCCCCGTTTCGCATATCTGCTCTAAGATTCTTCCATGCGATCGTTCCCTTATCTCCTCGTGTCGGCGTTCATTGTTCTAGCCGCCAGCGCCTCCGCGCAGCAGCCCACCCTTCTGCTCTGGCCCAACGGTAATCCCGAGCCATCGAACGTCGTCGGCCCCGAGATCGATCCCACCACCGACGCCAACCGCATCGTCTCGGGCAAGGCCGTAATCCGTGTCACCAACGTCAGCAAGCCCAGCCTGACCGTTTACTCGCCGCCGCCAGCGAAGCGCACCGGAGCCGCGGCGCTCGTCTTTCCCGGCGGAGCCTACATTCGTCTCTCCTACAGCCTCGAAGGCACCGAGGTCTGTAGCTGGCTCAACTCCATCGGCGTTACCTGTGTTCTGGTCAAGTACCGTGTGCCTGAGGCCGCCCACTACCCGGAAAATACCGAAGACCTCGAAGACGCGCAACAGGCCATGCGCATCACGCGTGCCCATGCTGCCCAATGGCACATCGATCCCCATCGTATCGGCGTCATCGGCTTCTCCGCCGGAGCGCATCTCGCCGTTGCGCTCAGCACTCACCCCGATTTCCAAGGCAAGAACATTCCGCCTTCCACCATCGACGCGCGCCCCAACTTCCAGATGGTCATCTATCCCGGCTGGCTCAGCGGTCCCGGAGGCAAGGTCGCGCCCTCGCTCCAACCTACAGCCGATACCCCTCCCACCTTTCTCCTGCAAGCAGAGAACGACTACACCGCCCACGTCGAAAATTCGCTCATCTACTTTCAGGCGCTCAAGGATGCCAGAGTGCCCGCCGAACTTCACCTCTTCACCCAGGGAGGTCACGGCTTCGGCCTTCGCCCGACCGATCTGCCCATCTCCCGCTGGCCCACGCTTGCTGAGACGTGGCTGCATACCATCCACATCCTGGGTCCGCCGGCTCCGGTAGGCCGTCCCTGAATTTGCATTGCGGGATCGAATTATCTATACCTTGTTGGACCTTAGTTGGCGAATACATTAGCGAATTGGACAAGACTATGAACAAGAGAGAATTCCTCAAGACCTCCGGAGCCTTCCTCACCGGTACCATGCTCTCCCGCATCGCCCCCGCCGAGCAGGCGGCTGGGCAGTCAGACCACGGCGCCGCCGGACAATCGGACCATGTTGCGATCGACTCAGCCGGGCACCGAACCAACTGGTCCGGCAATCTCCAGTACCACACCGACCGCCTGTACCTCCCGAAGAATGTGCAGGAGGTTCAGGAGGCAGTGAAGAGCTGCAATAAGCTCAGGGCTCTCGGCGCTCACCACTCCTTCAATACCATCGCCGACAGCAGGTTCAACCAGATCTCGGTCAAGGCTCTCGATCAGATGTCGGTCGACGCCAAGGCCCGCACCATTACCGTCGGCGGTGGTGTCACCTACGGCCAGTTCGCTCCGCATCTCGACAAGCAGGGCTTTGCCGTCCAGAACCTTGCGTCGCTTCCTCACGTCTCGGTCGCGGGAGCCTGTGCCACCGCCACCCACGGCTCCGGCAACAGGAACGGCAACCTTGCCACCGCCGTCTCCGCCATGGAGATCGTCACCGCCGACGGCAACATCGTTCATCTCTCCCGTGAAAAGGATGGCGATCAGTTCCTCGGCGCTGCTGTCGCTTTGGGCGGCCTCGGCGTCGTCACCAGCACCACGCTCGATGTGATCCCGACCTTCGAGATGGCGCAGGTCGTCTACGAAAACCTCTCGTTCGACCAGTTGGAGCACAACCTCGACGCCATCTTCGGCAGCGCCTACAGCGTCAGCCTCTTCACCGACTGGCAGAAGAATCGGGCTACCCAGGTCTGGATCAAGAGCCGCCTCAAGCCCGGCGGCAAGGCCGATATGCCCGAGCTCTTCTACGGAGCTACCCGCGCCACAAAGAAGCTCCATCCCATCACCGGCGCTTCGGCGGTCAACTGTACCGAGCAGCAGGGCATTCCCGGCCCATGGTACGAGCGCATGCCACACTTCCGCATGAACTTTATCCCCAGCAGTGGAGCGGAGCTGCAAACCGAATACTTTGTCCCCCGTGAAAAAGGCTACGCGGCCATCCGCGCCGTCGAGCAGTTGCGCGATCAGATTACGCCGCACCTCTTCGTCACCGAGTTTCGCACTATTGCCGCCGACAATATCTGGATGAGTACCTGCCACCATCGCGACGCCATGACCATTCACTTCACCTGGAAGCCGGAGTGGCCGGCGGTCAAGAAGATTCTGCCGCTGATCGAAGCCAAGCTGGCTCCCTTCGATGCCCGCCCGCACTGGGCGAAGATGTTCACCATGCCGCCCTCGCGGATCCATCAGCTCTACGAAAAGCTGCCCGACTACCAGGCCATGCTCAAGCGCTACGATCCCAACGGCAAGTTCCGCAACGACTTCCTCAACACCAACATCTACGGAGCCTGAGCAGAGTTTTTACGCGGAGTCGGCGACAAAGCCGACTCCGCTAAATCGTTTCTGTGGTAAGTTGGGCAGCGGAGAAAAACCGATGCCTTCGCTGCGACTGAACTCTGCCTTCGCGTCTTTTGCCACGCTCCTGCTCTTTTCCCTTCCCGCCATGGCCGCAAATCCGCTTCAGGTCAAAACCGATAAAGGCAAGGTTGAAGGCGCCTACACCGCCGATCAGCAGGTCATCGCCTTTAAGGGCATTCCCTACGCCGCTCCTCCGGTCGGCAATCTTCGCTGGAAACCTCCGATGCCCGCGGCAAAATGGAAAGGCGTCCGCCCCGCAAAGGACTTCGGCTCGCACTGTGTCCAGACCGGCGGCTACCCCGACATGGTCTTCCACGACCCCGGCCCCAGCGAGGACTGCCTCACCCTTAACGTCTGGACCCCAGCCAATGCCAAACCCGACAGCCATCTCCCGGTCATGGTCTGGATCTACGGCGGCGGCTTCACCACCGGTGGCACCTCGGAGAAGCGCCAGGACGGCCAGTTTCTCGCGCATCGCAACGTCGTCATCGTCTCCATGAACTATCGTCTCGGCATCTTCGGCTTCTTTGTCCATCCCGAACTCACCGCCGAATCGCCCCATCATGCCTCCGGCAACTATGGCCTCATGGACCAGGCCGCCGCGCTCGAATGGGTTAAGCACAACATCGGCGCCTTCGGCGGAGATCCCTCCAACATCACGATCTTCGGCGAGTCGGCAGGCTCCTTCGCCGTCAGTACCCTCATGGCCTCGCCGCTAACCAAAGGCCTCATCTCGAAGGCCATCGGCGAGAGCGGCGGCGCGTTCTACAGTGGTGGCCTCGGCTATCAGCCCCGCGAAGTCCTCGAACAGCGCAATGTTCAGTTCGCGCGGACCGCCTTCGGCACCTCGCAACTGGCTGACTTGCGCAAGCTCTCCGCCGACGATCTGGTCAAGGCCGCCATGGCGAAGACCGATCCCCGTCCGCCGCGCTTCGGCCCCGATATCGACGGCTACTTCCTGCCCGACTCCGTACCGGATATCTATGCCGCAGGGAAACAGGCTCATGTCCCTCTGCTCGCCGGGTGGAACGCCGACGAGGTTCGTGCCTCGGTTCTGTTCGCCAAACCGCCTGTCACCGCCGCCAGCTTTACCGCGCAGGCCGAGAAGGAGTTCGGTGCCCGTGCGAAGGACTTTCTCGCCGTCTATCCCGCAACGACGGATGAGGTGGCGAAGACCTCCGCCGGAGACTTCGCCAGCGACCGCTTCATCGCCTTCTCCACCTGGCGCTGGATTGAGGCGCATATTCAGACCGGCGACGCGCCCACCTACCGCTATTTCTTCACCCTAGGCTCGCCTGGCGACAAGAACCACCCTGCTGCCATCGGGGCCTTCCACTCCGACGACATAGAGTACGTCTTCGGCACGCTCGACTCCCGCCCCGAGGCGGTTTGGCGGCCCGAGGACCGCAAGCTCTCCGACCAGATCGGCCAGTACTGGACCAACTTCGCCCGCACCGGCGACCCCAACGGCCCCGGCCTTCCTGCCTGGCCGACCTGCACTCCGGCGGACCAGTGGCAGGTAATGTATCTGAACGCCAACCCCGAAGCCAAACCCGACGCCTACCGCGCCCGCTACCTCTTCCTTGATCAGGTCTGGGGCAAACCGGCGCACTAATCTTTAGGGATGGTCTGAATGAAATCAGTCTCTGCTAAGGGCACGGCTCCAGCCGTGCCGTAGTGACCTGCCTGCCCAGACCTCTTAGGTGTGCTGCTTAGCCGGATAGAGGAAGACCCCGGAAATCAGACACCCAACTCGGCGCGAATCGCGTTGGCGATTGTGTCTGCGTGGTGGCGCATCAGCGGTTCGGATTCGGCCTCAATCATTACCCGCGCCAGCGCCTCGGTGCCGCTGTAGCGGATGACGACCCGGCCCGAGTCGGCCAGCTCCCGCTCAGCATCGCGGATGGCGGCGGCGACGCTGTCGATCGTCTCGAGCGGCCTCTTCTCCCGCACCTTGACGTTGACGATCACCTGCGGAAAGACCTTGAGGTCGGCAACGAGTTCAGCCAGAGATTTGCCGCTGCGGTGAACCGTGTCGAGCACCAGCAGCGCTGTCAGAAGGCCATCGCCGGTAGTGCTGCGACCGTTGAAGATGATGTGGCCGGACTGCTCGCCGCCCAGCGCGGCTCCGGTCGACAGCATCTGTTCGAGGACGTACTTGTCGCCGACGTTGGCGCGGAGCATCTGGATGCCGCTGCGCTTCAGTGCCGCTTCGAGCCCCATGTTCGACATTGTGGTGGCGACGACGGTCGAGTTCGTAAGCAGTCCGCGCATCTGCAGATCGCGCGCTGCGAGCAGAAGCACGGCATCTCCGTTGACGACGTTGCCGTTCTCGTCGGCGAACAGGGCGCGGTCGGCGTCGCCGTCGAAGGTGATGCCGATGGAGGCCTTCTGGGCGGCGACCTCGGCAGCGACCACGCTGGGATGCAGCGCGCCGCAGGATTCATTGATGTTACGGCCATCCGGGCCGGCGTGAGTGATGATGACTTCGCCTCCGCCGTTGCTGTTCAGCAGGGCGAATAACTCGGGGGCAACCGAGGAGGCGGCTCCGTTGGCGCAGTCGACGACGACGCATTTGCCATCGAGCGAGAGATCGGGAACGGCGGCAAGCAGGAAGCGGATGTACTCGGCGCGGTCGGCGTCGTTGACAGGAGGAGGCGTATCCGAGGTTCCGTTGGTGGAAGTCTCAGCGGCAGAGCTTTCAAGTTGGCGAAAGATCTCAGTCTCGATTGCCATCTCGGTCGCATCGGGCAGCTTGTAGCCGTCCGGGCCGAAGACCTTGATGCCGTTGTCCTGCCAGGGATTGTGCGAGGCGGAGATGACAATGCCGGCGGCGAAGCCATGCGTGTGGGTCAGGAAGGCGATGGCAGGCGTCGTGATGACGCCCGCGTTCTCGACCGTGGCTCCCCCCGCACAGAGACCGGCAGTGAGCGTGGCCGCAATCCAGTTGCCGGATTCCCGCGTGTCCATGCCCAGAAGAACCCTCGGCGATGTGCCGAGATGATGCGCGAGCGCCAGGCCGATGGCATGGATGGTGCGCGGGTCGAGAGGCGGCTGGCCCGCGATGCCGCGAATGCCGTCGGTTCCAAAGAGCTTCTTCATGAGTTGCTGGTCTCCGTAATGCGATTGTCCATTTTTAACTTCTCGATTTATTGTCTTTCTTTTTCTTATTGTCTTTCTTTATTGTCCAACACTTTTGCCGTCACGGTGCCCTGCGCAAGGCGGGCGCGGACGGTTTCACCCGGCGCAGTCTCTGCCGCGGAGCGAAGCAGCGTGCCATCTTCGGCGTAGACAAGAGCGTAGCCTCGGGATAAAACCGCGAGCGGCGAGAGCGCGTCGAGTCGAGTTGTGGCGTGGTTGAGGCGAGCCTGATTCGCGGAGATTGCCCGCGCCGAGGTGTGGTGCAGCCGCTCGGTCGCGGCCTGCAGGCGGCGCTGTGCGGCGGCGATGCGGACGGCAATGTTCTGGCGGCGGAGGCGCTCATTTAGCGTAGCAAGGCGCTGCGTGTTGAGGCGAATTCGGCGGCCGCCCGCAGCTTCGAGCCGCAGGCTTAGTTCGTCGATGCGCTGGTCGCGGCGGCTGACGGCATCGCGCAGGCGATTGAGGACGGACTCCGACGACAGCCGCGCATAACGCTGGCGGGCGTGCATCAGGTGGAACCGCCCGGCGCGATGAACCCGGGCAGCCAGCGCCTCGATGCGCTCGCCGATGCGGTGCTGAGCGGCGGTGACCAACTCGGCGGCGGCCGAAGGAGTCGGCGCGCGCAGGTCCGCAACGAAGTCGGCGATGGTGAAGTCGGTCTCGTGTCCGATGGCGGAGACGACGGGAATTGCAGAGGCTGCGATGGCGCGGGCCAGCGCCTCATCGTTGAAGCCGGAGAGGTCCTCGATCGAACCTCCGCCCCGCGCAAGGATGATGATGTCGACCAGTTCGGGATGGTTATTGAAGTAGCGGATTCCGGCGGCAACCGTGGTGCAGCAGTTGGTCCCCTGCATCGTCGCCGGATAGACCAGCAGGTTCAGCCTGGCATGGCGGCGGCGCGCAACGGTGACGATGTCGCGGATGACGGCTCCCGTGGGCGAGGTGATGACTCCGACGCATCGGGGAAAGGCCGGAAGAGTACGTTTGCGGTCGGCGTCGAAGAGGCCTTCAGCCAGCAGTTGGGCCTTGAGCTGTTCAAAGGCAAGCTGGAGCGCACCGGCTCCGCGCGGCTCCAGTGTCTCGGCGATCAGTTGGAGCTGTCCCCGGCTCTCATAGATGGAGATGCGTCCCCGAACCAGAACCGCGAGCCCATCCGCCGGGCGGAAGCGGAGCAGCTGCGCCTGCCGGCGAAAGAGCACGATGGGAAGCTGCGCTTCGCCGTCTTTCAGCGTGAAGTAGACGTGGCCCGACGGCGCTGCGCGATAGTTGGAGATCTCCCCCTCGACCCATAGGTCGGGGTAGCCGCCTTCGACCTGCTGGCGGATGTCGATCACCAAATCGCGGACAGTCCAGATGCGGCGGGCCGTGGGCAGGAGGGGGAGAGTTTCCCCTTGTCGGCTCTTCTTCTGCTCACCGCTTCCCGAGGCGCCACCCGCGCTCCTATCCTCCGAAGCCGGACGAGGGACAACCGGCAACTCCGGTTCAGGATTGAAGAGCAGGTCAGCCTGCACCGGCCTACGCTTCGCAGAGCGCGACTTACCCCGGCCTGCGCGCAGGCTTGCCAGGGTCGGGGAGGAGGCGTCTTTCTCGGTCACATTGCCGAGTCTAGATCAAATTGCCCTCGGTATCGAGTGAGTGATCCGCGTCAGCGTCAGCGGCCGAGAATCTTGCTAGCGGCGGAAGTGGCCAATCAGCCAGAGCAGAAAGCTGAGGATCGCGCTCAACAAGAGGCACGTGACCAGCGGAAAGGATACGGACCAGCCCTTGCCGCGCCAGTTGAAGTCGCCGGGAAGCCGGCCCAGCGGGATGTTGAGCCGGTTCAGGCCGAGCACGATCAAACCCGCGAAGACGAGCAGGAGACCAAGGAAGATCAGAATACGGGCAAGGTCCGACATCGAAACAGTCTAGCTTGCAGTGGCCAGTATGCTGGTGGCTTCGCGGAGAAGGTCTGTGGGCTGGCAGGGTTTGGTGAGAATGCCGACAGGGCGGGCGAGTCTACTGGATTGCTCGCGCACGTTCTTGAGGTTGGAATAGAAACCGGTGAGGACGATGATGCGGCAGGAGGGAAGTTCACGGGTGACGTCGCAGACCAGCGCGAGGCCGTCCCGGCCGGGCATGGTGACGTCGCAAAGAAGCAGGTCGGGATGAAAGGTGCGTGCGGCTACGAGGGCCTGATCTGCGGAGTAGGCGGTCTGTGCCTGAAAGCCGCTCTTCGCGAAGATCAGGGTAAGGGTATCGGCAACCAGACGATCGTCGTCAACGACTAGAACTCGCTGCATGGGCGACCTCCCTTAGACTCGCTTCTATATGCAAGCGGATGCCTACACCTTAGGCCGGAGCCACGGTTTTGTCCAATGAATATCCGATTATTATCGGAACGATAAGCGGGAGGCACAGAGTGGCCTCCCGCGTGTAGAACGACGATTTGCGTCATCGTTACTGCTGTGGCGCTGCCGGGGCGGCAGAAGGATTCAGCTTCTGGGCGGCGATCATGCCGACCGTGCCCTTTTCGTCCTTGTCCTTGAGCTTGGCGTAGATTTTCTTTGCTTCCTCGGGCTTGCCCTGGGCCTCGTACATCTCGGCCAACTGAAGTTGCGCGAGACCGGCCGGCACGGAGGTTGTCGGCTTTGCCGTCAGCTCGTTGTAAAGAGCGATAGCCTGGGAGTCGCGCGAGGTCTGGCGGTAAAGGTTGGCGAGCGAGAGCTTGGCGAGTGAGGCGAGTTCGCTGTTCCAGCCGCTGGCCACCTGCTTCAGCGTGCTCTCGGCGGCAGCATTGTCGCCGGCTTCGATATAGGTGAGGCCGCCAAAGTAGCGGGCCGTCTTTCCGTCGGGCATCATGCTGTACTTATCGGCCGCGGCCATGAAAAGCTTATTGGCTGCCTTGGCCCGCTCGGAGACCGAAGGGAAGGTCTTGACGCCCGGAGGCACGGGCTGGCCGGGGTTGGCGAGCGGCGTCTGGTACTCCTGCATGGCGCTGCCGAAGGCTACCGAGGCGGCATTGGAACGGCTGTTATAGACGACGAAACCGCCGATGACAAGGACCAGGAGCGCGACAAGGATGGAGCCTGCGACGATAACAGTGTGGCGGTTTTCGCTGGCCCACTCCAGGCCGTGCTGCGTGGTGTCGATGAACTGGTCGTGCTTGAGGGCTTGCTTGGTCTGCTGATCCACTGTGTTGGCTCTTCCTTTGGCTCGGGGCGGTCGAGCCGCTCTGAGAGAACTGGTTGCGCGAATACCCGGCGCAGAGCTTTAAGTCTATCAGCGGCGATAGCCGTTGCGGCGGTTTGCCCGCTTCTTCGCCATTTTTTGTGAATTTCGAGCCTCTTCGCCGGAAAGGGAGGCCCGGAGCCGGCTTCTCCTTGCCCATCCCCTCACCGTGAACTAATCTAGAACCAGTTATGTACGAAGACTTTAAAGTGACCGACCGCTGGACCGGAGAAGAACTTCACTGCAAGTGGAAGGGAACCGTCGTGGCCATTGCCACGCGCCACGCCGACGCGACCGACATTCGCTTCTCTGTCAACGGCAAACCCGTCTGGATCGCCATGCCCAACCTCGCCTGGGTGGAGCAGAAACGCCGCACCGGCTACGTCATTACCGACTACCTCGCCGCGCAGACCGCCGGACGCTACCTGAAGCACGCCATCGAATCCGGCTACGACAACGGGCGCGAGATGTACACCATGACCGTCGACGAGGTGCTCGAACACGCCAACGCGGTGGTCAAGGAAGCGGGTCGAACCGATAACCTGCCCAGCCTCCCCGTCATCAACGAGAACGTGCAGCCGGAACTGGAGCTGGGGCGTCTTCCTGCCGACAACCAGGGGCCTGTGCAAAACCCGCCGGACCACATGGTCCTCTAACAGGCAAATTCCATTAGTATGGTCTGTCATTATCTGGTGAAAGGCCGCGTTCAGGGTGTAGGCTTCCGCTGGTTTGTTCAGCGCGAGGCCTCCGAGATCGGTCTGCGCGGCTGGGTCCGCAACACCGACGAAGGTCATGTGGAAGTGGTTGCGGCAGGCGAACCGGAGGATCTGGCGGAGCTGAGCCAGTCGTTGAAAAAAGGATCGCGCGGAAGCCGCGTTGATGCCGTCATTGAACACGAGCTGGCCGAGAGCGAAGGCGCAAATCTCGGCAAGTTCGATATCGAAGGAGCCTGGTAGAAGACGATGTCCCATAACTGTGAACCGCTGAAGGCGCTCGTGCGCACCGTCCCCGATTTTCCCAAGCCGGGAATCCTCTTCTACGACATAACGACGCTGCTGAAAGACAAGGCAGGCTTCGCCCAAATGATCGACGCCTTTGCCGCCTATTACATCGGCAAGGACATCGATCTTGTGCTTGGCATCGAAGCGCGCGGCTTCATCTTCGGACCGGCGCTGGCCTATCGCCTCAACGCGGGCTTCGTTCCTGTCCGCAAGCCGAAGAAGCTGCCCGCCAAGGCAGCCCGTGTGACCTACGACCTCGAGTATGGGACCGACTCGCTCGAGATTCATCTCGATGCCATCCAGCCCGGCCAGCGAGTCATTATCGTCGATGATCTATTGGCGACCGGCGGCACCATGCAGGCCACCGTGCAACTGGTGCGCCAGCTCGGCGGCGACATTGCGGGCCTTGGCTTTGCGGTCGAGCTCGATTTTCTCAAGGGCCGCGAGAAGTTTCAGGAATACGACGTCATGAGCCTGCTGCACTACGACGAATAATTCGGCGACGTCTGATTTGAAAGGTGCTGCAACCCGGAGCGCTGCATGACTTTCTCAATTGGCAGGTATTTGATTGCAGGTGCATTGCTGATTCCTTTCGGAAGATTACACGCGGAAAATCACGCAGCAATCGCTGCGCGATTGCAAAGTGCGGATAATGCAAACGTATTGGACGATGCGACGCTGCAGCCATGGCATCTGAAGGTGAGCTTCCAACTTTTTGATGCGAAGGGCAAACCAACGGAACAAGGAACCCTGGAAGAATGGTGGGCCGGGCAGGACAAGGATAAGCGCATCTTCACCAGCCCTTCTTACACGGCCACCGAGATTCAAACCAAAGATGGTCTTTATAGAAGTACTGGGGTTGGTGCAGTGCCTGAAAGGTTGGATATAGTGCGCCAACAGGTTGTGCATCCTATGCCGAGCAAAGAGGATGAAGCTGGGGCGAAGCCTGTACTGCGCCGCTGGAACTTTGGAAAGGTCCAACTCGACTGCATCATGCTGAGTCTCCCAATTGAAGATGGAACACCTGCACCTCTCGGCCTTTTTCCGACCTACTGTCTCGGCCACGATAAAGATACGCTGCGAGCGAGTTTTAACTTCGGTTCGTTGGTGATTATGCGTAACAGCCTTGGTGTATTTCAATCGCGTACTGTCGCAACCGACATTACGGCGATGATGAACAATGTAACCGTCCTGAGTTCCCACGTTGAGAAGTTAGAGGGCATGGCTCTGCCAGATGCCGACTTTTTGCCCGGAACCGGATTAAAAAAATACCAGATATCGTTCATGTTAGTTCCGAAAAGGCGCGAGGGCCCCTATGGAGATTAAGCAATGTGGATCCGCATTACCCCGCAGGCGCAAGTGCGCGACATGCAACGGGCACTGTTGCGATGCGTGCCTTAATAGGCACTGATGGACAGATTTACAAGTTGAGATTGCTCTCGGTTCCGGATTCGGATTTGGCCATCGCAGCACTGACAGCTGTCCGTCAATGGACATTTAAGCCGTACCTTATGAATGGCGAGCCTGTACCAATCGGTGTCAAGATTGAAGTGGATTTCACGATGAGTAATTAGTTTCCTGCATCGGATGCAATGAAATCGATTGGAGAAAGAAAAACAATGAAGTCTCATGGATACGCCGCACACGATAAGAAGTCACCACTGGTTCCATTCGACTTCGACCGCAGAGAGCCCGGCCCGAACGACGTCGTCGTAGAGATCGACTATTGCGGCATCTGCCACTCCGACATTCACCAGGTCAGGGACGAGTGGGGAGGGTCGATCTATCCCATGGTGCCCGGCCACGAGATCGTCGGCCACGTGACTGCCGTTGGCGCGTCGGTGACGAAGTTCAAGAAGGGCGACCTGGCCGGTGTCGGTGTCATGGTTGACTCCTGCCGCATCTGCGAGAACTGCAGGGCCGAGGCGCAGCCCTACTGCGTCAAGGGGATGGTGGGAACCTACAACGCACGCGACTACAAGGGCGAACTCACCTTCGGCGGCTACTCGAACAACATCGTTATTGACGAGAAGTACACCTTCACCCTCTCTCCGAAGCTGAACCTGGCCGCCGTCGCGCCGCTGCTCTGCGCCGGGATTACGACCTATTCGCCGCTGCGCCACTGGAAGGCAGGCAAGGGAAAAAAGGTGGGCGTCGTCGGCCTTGGCGGTCTGGGACACATGGCCCTGAAGTTCGCCCACTCCTTCGGCGCGCACGTCGTCCAGTTCACGACCTCGGAGAGCAAGATCGAGGACGCAAAGAAGCTGGGAGCCGATGACGTCGTCATTACGAAAGATGCCAACGCGCTGGCGAAGCACGCGGGCAGCTTCGACTTCATCCTCGACTGCGTATCCGCCGAGCATGACATTAATAGCTACCTCAACCTGCTGCGGCTCGATGGAACGCTGTGCTCGGTCGGGCTGCCGGAGCAGCCGTTGTCCATCGCTCCGTTTGCGATCCTCGCGAATCGGCGCTCGCTGTCAGGCTCAATGGTCGGCGGCATGGCCGAGACGCAGGAGATGCTCGATTACTGTGCCGAACACGGCATCGTCTCTGACATTGAGATGACGTCGTTCGACAAGCTGCCTGAAGCCTACGAGCGTGTCATCAAGGGCGACATCAAATACCGCTTCGTCCTCGATCTTGCGACGCTGCCCTCGTAGTCAAGGGCAGCGTACTGGCCGTCTTACGCCCGGCTCATGTAAGCGCCTTCGGCGGTGTCCACGCGAATCTTCTCGCCCTCGTTGATGAAGGGGGGAACCTGTACCACCAGTCCGGTCTCCAGCTTGGCGGGCTTGGTGACGGAAGACGCCGTGGCCGATTTGATTCCCGGCTCCGTCTCCACCACGGTCATCTCGACCACCAGAGGAAGTTCGATGCCCACGGGCTTGCCATCGTGGAAGCTCACGGCAATGGTCAGGTTCGGCAGCAGATAATCCACCGCGTCGCCCAGCATCTCGCGCTTCAGCATGGTCTGCTCGAAGTTTTCGTCCATGAAATAGTAATCGTCGCCATCGTTGTACAGGTACTCCATCTTGACCTCGTCGACGATGACGCGATCGATCGGGTCAGGCGAGCGGAAGCGCTCGACGAACATGGCGCCGGTGCGGACGTTGCGCAGCTTCGCCTGGATGAAGGCGCGGAGGTTGCCCGGCGTGCGGTGCTCGACCGAGAAGACAAGATGAAGCTCGTCTTTGAACTTGATAATCATGCCCGGTCGCATCTGCGTGGCGGGAATCGACATAGAAAAAACCCCTGATTCTAAGCTTGGATTTGGAAGTGGCTGAATCGGCATGACATCGCCGCCGGAATACCCACAACCTTTTAATTGTAGCGCAGCGAGCAGCCCGTCCGTCCCTCAGCCGCGGCCGAAGATCCGCTTGAAGAAGCGCCCAATCCAGTGCGCGACATCTGACGAGTGCGGCGATGCCGGAGGTTCGGCCGATGGCGCTGCCGCCGCATCGGGAGATGGTGGCGCCGCAGGAGACGCCGCTGGCTGTGGACTCTGCGCGGCCTCAGGCGCTGTCCTCTCCGGCGCATTTGCCGGAGCAGCCGCCGGAGCAGCACCGCTCGCAGCCGCGTCATAGCTCAGGGTCGTGGCAACCTGCGCGTGCACGACGCCCGCCGGAGCCTTCGGAACGGCAGGAGTCGGAGCAAGGCCCGCACTGACTGCGGCAGGGAAGGGATGCTCCTCTTCAGCCGGTTTGCCTTCAACTGGTTTGCTTGCGATTGAAGCAGGCTTGGCGGAAGCGATGGCCGCGTCTGCCAGCGATACACCAGCTGCCGCCGGGCAGCCGCAGGGAGAGCTTTCGTTATCGACGACCTGCTTCAGGTTGCCATGCTCGAACAGAACATGCTGCCCCGGCCGCAAGTTGTAGCTCGACTCCCCAAACGTGTCCGAGATATTGAGCACGGGCGCGTTGCCGCCGCGATTATCAACGCAGGTGTCGCCGTCCTTCGTCACCCCCAGCCGCAGGTCCAGCGGTCCGGGAGCTGCGACGCCGAATCGCAGGTCGGGAGTCATGATGACGTCGCTGGCGGTCGCCGCCATTCTCAGCTCAATCGCTCCTCGGTCGAGCGAAAGCATCAGCGGGGTTGCGCCCGCCGCCGCCTTTCCCGAGGTGATGTGCAAACCGCTGGTGGCGCAGACCAGCACGTTGCCGCCCCGGTCAAGCGATATATCCGCCGAGTGATCCTTTGCGGTGACGGTGCTGTTGCTCACCAGGACCGCCCGTCCGTTCGTCACCGAGAGATTGCCTGTGACCACAGCGTCCCCGACAGCCACGCTGCCGACAGGTTGCTGCGCCTGCACCGCTCCACCCAGTACCGCAAACAGAAAGACCGCCCGGAGCTTCATCGTCACCACTTTACATCTTGAGGAAATTTGCAATGATCTGCTTGCCATGCTCGGTCAGAACGCTCTCGGGGTGGAACTGCACGCCTTCGATGGGGAACTCGCGATGCCGCAGCGCCATGATGGTCTCGCCGTCCACGGTCCGCGCCGAGACCTCCAGTTCCTCCGGCAGCCCCTCTTCAGCGACGATCAGAGAGTGATAGCGCGTGCAGGTCATCGCCGACGGAATGCCCTTGAAGATCGTCCTGCCATCGTGCTCGACCTCGCTGGTCTTGCCGTGCATCAGCTTGGGCGCGCGCACCACATTGCCGCCAAAGGCCGCGCCAATGGCCTGGTGTCCCAGGCAGACCCCGAGGATCGGAACCCGGCGGCCCTTCTTCGCGAAGTGGCGGATCAGGTCGATGCTGATGCCTGCGTCCTGCGGTGTGCACGGCCCCGGCGAGATCAGGATGCGATCCGGCCTCAGCGCCTCCACCTCGGCGGGCGTCAGCTCGTCGTTGCGGCGGATGACCATCTCCGCGCCCAGCTCACCCATGTACTGCACCAGGTTGTAGGTAAAAGAGTCGTAGTTGTCGAGAACGAAGACCATAGCAGTAACTTCGATTTTACGCTTGCGCCGGTCGCATTGGGGAAGGCCGCGAGGCAACGGCATTGCCATCCCGGGTCTCTAACGCTCAGGTGACGCGAATGCTCCTGCCCTCGAAACGCTGGAAACACTTTACTGCCATGGCTTTGATCGGCGATGGCGTCATGGCTGTCGTTTGTCCCCGCTCCGATGCCCTCGCCTGGGAGCGCGGCCCGAAGTCGTGGCGGCGCCTGATGCGGAAGTTGCAGGACCATCCCACACTGACGCGCGCTATCGGCGCGGTGCAGATCATCGGCGGCATCTGCTGGGTGCTGCATCACGAAGAGGAAGACTAGAGATCCTCTGATTAAATCAGGTTCTGTTAAGGGCACGGCTTCAGCCGTGTCATCCGCTTCCCCCGCCGTGCGGCTTTAGCCGCTGAGGGACTGCTCAGGGGGACTATCCAAACCTTCCTTAGCTCTTCCGCGCTCGTTCAATCGCCCTGACCACTGCCTGCGCCTTGTTGCGGCACTCCTCGAACTCGTTCTCGGGTACGGAGTCGGCCACCAGCCCGGCCCCAGCCTGGATGTGACCCTTTTCTCCGTTCATGAATAGCGTGCGGATAGCGATGCAGGAGTCGAGGTTGCCGTTGAAGTCCGCGTACAGAATGCTGCCGCCGTAGACGCCGCGCCGGGTTGGTTCCAGCTCTTCGATGATCTCCATGGCGCGAATTTTGGGCGCTCCGCTAAGCGTTCCGGCAGGGAAGCAGGAGCGGAAGGCGTCGATGGGCGCGAGACCGGCACGGAGCTTGCCTTCGAGCGTGCTGACCAGGTGCATGACGTGGCTGTACTTCTCCACGTACATCAGGTCCCTGACCTTGACCGAACCGTACTCGCTGACGCGGCCCACGTCGTTCCGCCCCAGGTCGACCAGCATGATGTGCTCTGCGACCTCCTTCTTGTCGGAGCGAAGATCGGCCTCGAACGCGGCATCCTCGGCCTCGTCGGCGCTGCGCGGGCGAGTCCCCGCGATGGGTCGGTACTCGACCTCGCGGCCATGCACGCGCACCAGCAGTTCGGGCGAAGAGCCGACGATGTGCGCAGGCCCGGATTTTTTCCCGGACTTCTTTTCAGCCGCCGAGTCCATTCCAAAGCGCAGGTAATACATATACGGCGACGGATTCACGATGCGCAGCGCGCGGTAGATGTCGAACGCATCGACACCCGGCACGCAGTCGAAGCGTTGCGAGAGCACGCACTGGAAGACGTCGCCGGCAGCGATGTATTCCTTGGTCTTCCGGACCGACTTCAAAAACGTCGCCTTCGGCGTCTGCGGCACCAACGCCAGTTTTCCGGTAGCCCTCTTCTTTCGCTTCGTGGGCAGCGCATTGGCCAGCCGTCGCTCCATCCGGTTCAGGCGGCGGACGGCGCGCTGGTATGCGCCCTCGCGCGCCTCGCGGGTCAGGTCCACGGTAGCGATCAGGTGAATCTCTTTCTTCACATGATCGAAGGCCAGAACCTGGTCGAAGAACATCAGGCAGGCGTCGGGAACCCCGAGGTCGTCCTTGGCGAGCGACGGCAGCTTCTCGATCTGGCGAACCACATCATAGGCAAAAAATCCTACCGCCCCGGCGGTAAACGGCGGCAGGCCGGGGAGCTGCGCCGGGGTATGGCCGCTCAGCGCGCGTTTCAGCTCGTCGAAGATGTCGCCGGTAAAGGTGCGCTGGCGGCGGCCTTCGTGCAGGGTGATCTGATCCCCGCGCGAGACCAGCTTCTTGTACGGCTCAATGCCGATGAAGGTATATCGGCCAACGTGCTTGCCGCCCTCGACCGACTCCAGCAGAAACGCCTCCGGCTCTTCGGCGGCAATGCGCAGAAAGGCCGACACCGGCGTCTCAAGGTCCGCCGTCACCGTGCGGTAGACAGGGACGAGGGTGTGCTTGCGGCTCAACTTCAGGAAGTCACTGGCAGAGGGCAGGGAATTGGCGTCTACGGTCGGCATGGCTGTCTCCATGATAACTGCGGCCCCTCTCGCATCTTTGTCGAAACCAGCGTCTAACCGTTGTGTTTGTTGCGCCGCCTCGCCGCTCGAGCCTATACTCCTCGGGTTTGGTCGCAAATCGACCGGCCGGACACGCGCCTCTGCCCGTGACGATAGGCAGGACGGCGGCCGGAGCGACTTGAAGCAGCAACGCAGAAAGGGATGCCGATTATGCCGAATCTTACCCTTGAGCAGGAGATGAACCCCTGGCTGGCGCAGGAGGCTCGCTTCGATATCGCCGCGCAGAAGCTTAATCTCGATCCCGGCATCACGAAGGTGCTCCGCCTGCCCGTCCGCGAGATCACCGTCTATATTCCCGTCGGCATGGACGACGGCTCCATCGAGGTCTTCACCGGCTACCGCGTCCAGCACTCCATCGCCCGCGGTCCGGGCAAGGGCGGCGTGCGCTACTCGCCCTCGGTCTCGCTCGACGAGGTGCGGGCGCTGGCCAGTTGGATGACCTGGAAATGCGCCGTCGTCAACATCCCCTTCGGCGGAGCCAAGGGCGGCATCGTCTGCGACCCAGGCAAGATGTCGCAGGCCGAACTGGAACGCATGACCCGCCGCTATACCGCCGAATTGATGGAGTTTATCGGCCCGGAGAAGGACGTTCCCGCGCCCGACATGGGCACCGGCGAGCAGACCATGGCGTGGATCATGGACACCTACTCCATGCACACGCGGCAGACCTGCACGGCGGTGGTCACGGGCAAGCCGGTCAACCTCGGCGGCTCGCGCGGTCGGCGCGAGGCGACGGGACGCGGCATCTCCGTCGTCTGCGACGAGGCGCTCAAACATCTCGGCCTGTCTATTGATAATTGCCGCGTTATTGTGCAGGGCTTCGGCAACGTCGGTTCCAATGCCGCTCGTATCCTCGCCGCGAAGGGATACCGGATCGTCGGCATCGCCGAGTACGACGGCGGCCTCTACAACGCCAATGGCATCGACATCTCCGCTCTGGCTGAACATCGCAAACAGGCGGGCACTGTCAACGGTTTCCGCGACGCGGAGGCCACCGACAAGGACGAGCTTCTGACTCGCGCCTGCGAGATCCTCATTCCGGCGGCGACCGAGAACGTTATCACCAGCCGCAACGCTGACCGGCTACGCTGCCGCATCCTCTGCGAAGGCGCGAACGGCCCGACGACGACCGTGGCGGACGACATCCTCGCGGACAAGCACATCTTCGTCATCCCCGATATCCTGGCCAATGCCGGGGGCGTCACCACCAGCTACTTCGAGTGGGTGCAGGACCGCATGGGCTACTTCTGGACCGAGGACGAGGTGAATCAGCGGCTCGACCGCATCATGACCGACAGCTTCCGCGATGTGCTCGCCTACGCCAAGACTCATGGCGTCCACAACCGCATCGCCGCGTATATGCTCGCGGTCGACCGCGTGGCCTATACGACCCGGCAGCGCGGCATGTATGCCTAGCCGCGGCTAAGGCACCTTCACATGCAGCACCACTCTGGCGGCGACGATGCTCGCGGTCACTCCGGTCGATGTGCCGATGACTTTGATCGTATAGTCGCCGGGCCGGGTACCAAGGTCGGTGCAGTTTCCGCATCCGGACAACGCCGCGATGCCACAGACCGCAACAATCGCCAGAAGTCCTTTGAATGTCCATCGCCGGCGGCGCGGCAGCAGCAGCAGCAGCAGGCCCGCGAGCGCCGGCCCGGCGAAGGGCACTCCCGCGCTGCTCGAAGAGGCCGCATTCATCGCGCAGTCGTGCGGCGCCATGGTGCTGATCTCAAGACTGGTCGTTCCGCCGCTGGCCGGCAGCGTAGCCGTGCCGAAGGTACAGGCGGACTCCGAGGGCAGCCCGGAGCACGAGAGCGCGACCGGCTCCATCGACCCGGCCTGCGGAGCCACCGTCACCGTCAGATTCACCGTGCTTCCGGTAACCACCGCAGGAGTGCCGCTCACGGTCACGGTAAAAGGAGCATCCCCCGCGCTCGTCGCATCGTTGACCGTCTCCGCCAGCGGTGCGGAGGAACTCGCCGCCGCGGTCGCGCTGCCCGCGTATTTTGCGGTGATGGAGTGGCTGCCAGATCCCAGCGCAGCAGTGCTCAAGCTCGCCGTGCCCGAGCCGTTCAGCATTGCCGTGCCCAGTTGCGTGCTGTTGTCCATGAATATCACTGATCCCGCAGGTGCCGGCGTCTGCCCCGCCGCCTTGACCGTGGCGGAAAAGGTCACGCTTTCGCCGGTAATTGCCGGGTTGGAGGAACTGGCGAGGCTTACCGTGGTTACATCGGGCACGACGACGACCGGCACAGCGTTCGAGGCGGAGCCGAGGTGCCCTCCATCTCCCGAGTACACCGCCGTCACCAGGTGCGTCCCGACCGCAAATCCGGTCCCGGCGCTGGGTGGGCAACTGGCGGTTTGCGTCACCGGGATGGTGCATATATTTGTCGCACCGTCGAAGAAGCTGACCGTCCCCGACAGCAGGCTTCCGTCGCTTGCGCTGACCACGGCATACCCGGCGACCACCTCGCCATAGGAGATAGTGCTGGGCGTCGTGACCGTCAGCACAACATTGGTAGCGATGCCGGTCGTGGCAAGCGCCGCAGGAAGAAATATCGCCGTAAGCGCGAGCAATGCAATCGCTTTGAGGGTGAGGCTTCGCATCGGCATAAGGAGAGCGCTCGAAATACTCCGGGGCAACCTCTGGGGAATACTCCCGGCCAAACTCTTGGGTAGTCGCAGGGCCGCTGTGTCCACCTTCCCTCTCTATCGGCGCTTCGAGCCGGAAGCGAGAGTAGGGCTTGAAAGCAGGGAATTTATTCTGGGCCGGGATCGCCGCTATTCGCTGTAGCTTTTCCGTCGAACCTTCCCGCTGAAGCTTCCGGCGGAACCATTCAACCCGGCATTCAGGCCAGTGCCGCCCCGGATGTGTCAGAATTACTATCATCGGGGTGGTGTACCTTGCCTGCGATGAGCACGACTGACTGCGCATGAATCTGCCCAATTCCATCACGATGAGCCGCGTTGCCTGCGTGCCGCTTCTGATCTGGATTCTCTCGCCCGCATTTCCCTGGACGGGTGGCCACGGAGCCGTGGGCCTGCGCGGCGGCGAGCAGGAGGTGATTGCCTCCGTCGTCTTCATCCTGGCCAGCATCACCGACGGACTCGACGGCTACCTCGCGCGCAAGCGCAACCAGATCACAACCATGGGCATGCTGCTCGATCCGCTGGCCGACAAGCTGATGGTCTCGGCCGCGTTCATCATCCTGGTGGCCTACAACCCGAGCGTCGTCCCGCCGTGGATCGCCGTGCTCGTCATTGGCCGCGAGTTCCTCGTCTCCGGCCTGCGCTCGATTGCCGCCACCGAGGGCTTCACCATCCAGGCCAGCGAGATCGGCAAGCTCAAAACCGTCATCCAGATCGTCTCCGTCGTCGCCGCCATTCTGGCGCACCGCTGGGACTACTGGCTCTGGTTTCCAAGCTGGGGAGGCGGCTTCGTTATCGGCGTCCGCTTTATCGCCATCACGGCCATTTATTGGATGGTGATCGTCTCCATCATCTCGGCCATCGACTACTTTGTCGGCTTCTGGAAGAAGATCGACCACGCCAGCGACACCCGCCGCAAACGCCGGAGCTTCGTGCTCAACCGCAAGGCAAAGCAGGCTCCGCCGAGCGAAAATCCTTCGCGCATCTCCTGAGGCTGTAAATTCTGAAGCTGCAAGATTCGCGCTGCCGGTTATTGCAGAATAGGCACTCCGTTCAGATGATCGGCAATCCTCGCCTTCCACTCCGCCGGACCGGTGTTGTGCACACTTGTCCCCTTGGCGTCGACGGCCACGGTCACCGGCATATCCCGCACGTCGAACTCGTAAATCGCCTCCATGCCGAGGTCTTCAAACGCCAGCACCCGCGAACTCTTGATCGCCTTGGAGACCAGATAAGCAGCGCCGCCGACCGCCATCAGGTAGACCGCCTCGTTATCGCGGATCGCCTCGATGGCGGCGGGTCCGCGCTCGGCCTTGCCGACCATGCCGAGCAGACCTGTTGCTTCGAGCATCTGCCGCGTGAACTTGTCCATGCGCGTCGCCGTCGTGGGACCGGCCGGGCCAACAGCCTCTTCGCGCACCGCATCCACCGGGCCGACGTAGTAGATGAAGCGGTTGGTAAAGTCCACCGGCAGCTTCTCGCCGCGGTTCAGCATGTCCGTCATGCGCTTGTGCGCGGCGTCGCGTCCCGTCAGCAGTTTGCCCGAGAGCAGAACCACCTCGCCCGGCTTCCACGTCTTCACCTCGTCGCGGGTGACGGCGTCGAGGTTCACGCGGCGGGCGCTGCGGACGTCGTAGCTCAGTTTCGGCCACGCATCGAGCGGCGGCGGATCGAGCATGACCGAGCCCGAGCCATCCAGTTGAAAATGCGCGTGGCGCGTGGCGGCGCAGTTGGGAATCATCGCCACCGGCAGATTCGCTGCGTGGGTCGGGTAGTCGAGAATCTTCACGTCGAGCACCGTCGTCAGCCCGCCCAGCCCCTGCGCTCCAATGCCGAGCTGGTTGACGCGGTCGTACAGTTCGATGCGCAGTTCTTCAATCTTCGTCTTCGCTCCGCGCGCCTTCAGCTCCTGCATGTCGATAGGGTCCATCAGCGATTGTTTAGCCAGCAGCATCGCCTTCTCCGCCGTCCCGCCGATGCCGATGCCGAGCATCCCCGGCGGACACCAGCCCGCTCCCATCGTCGGTACCGTCTTCAGCACCCAGTCGACGATTGAGTCCGACGGATTCAGCATCACAAACTTCGACTTCGCCTCCGAACCTCCGCCCTTGGCAGCGACGATCACATCCACTTCGCCGCCCTTGACGAGTGAAACTTCGACGACGCAGGGCGTATTGTCACGCGTATTCTTTCGCGTAAACGCCGGGTCGGCCAGAATGCTGCCGCGCAGCTTGTTGTCGGGGTCGAGATAGGCCTTGCGCACGCCCGCGTCGCACATCTCCTGTAGATTCAATGTGGCAGGCCCACCATCCGGCCCCTGCCAGACGACCTCCATCCCCACCTTCAAAAAGATGGTCACAATGCCGGTGTCCTGGCAGATGGGCCGATGCCCCTCGGCACACATGCGCGAGTTGATGAGGATCTGCGCCATCGCATCCTTGGCCGCGCGGCTCTCCTCCATCTCATAGGCCCGCGCCAGATTCTCGATGTAATCCACCGGATGGTAGTAGCTGATGTACTGCAGAGCGTCGGCTACGCTCTGGATAAAATCGTCCTGCTTGATGATGGCCATAATGTTCTCTCGATATTGATTCTAGGATGTCTGACATACTGTTGTCCTTCCTATCGTTCCAGTGGATGGCCGCATCCTATGTTTAGAGAAGAGATTCATGACTGAAACCCGCACCGAAACCGACTCCCTCGGACCCGTCGAAGTTCCCGCCTCCGCACTCTACGGAGCGCAGACCACCCGCGCCGTCGCGAACTTTCCCATCAGTGGCCTTCGCGCCAGCCCCTTCCTCATCAGCGCATTGGCGATGATCAAACAAGCTGCCGCCGAGGCCAACCAATCCCTTGGTCTCATCACCCCGGAGCAGGGAAGCGCCATCCAGCAGGTGGCGCAGGAGATTATCGACGGCCGGCACCACGACCACTTCGTCGTCGACGTCTTTCAGGCAGGAGCCGGCGTCAGCCTGCACATGAACGCCAACGAAGTCATCGCCAACCGCGCCGGTCAAATCCTCGGAGCGCCACTCGGCGACTACAAAAAAGTCCATCCCAACGACCACGTCAACTACGGCCAGTCGACCAACGACGTCTTCCCAACGGCCATGCGCCTCAGCGCACTGCTGGCGCTCGAAGACCTCGATCCTGTGCTCGGCGATCTCGCCGGCAGCTTCGCGGCCAAGGCTGCCGAGTTCAAGGACATCCTCAAATCCGGCCGCACCCACATGCAGGATGCCGTGCCCATCACACTGGGGCAGGAGTTCGCGGCCTACGCCGTGGCCATCCGCAAGTGCCATCAGCACATTGCCCGCACCGCCGAAGACCTGCATGCACTTGGTCTGGGAGGCTCCGCCGTCGGCACCGGCCTCAACACTCATCCGGACTACCGCGAGCGAGCCATCGCCAATCTCAGCCGCATCTCCGGCCTCGAACTGAGGCCAGCCGAAGACCTGCGCTACGCCATGCAGTCGAACGCTGCGATGGCCAACATCTCCGCCGCCCTGCGCACGCTCGCGCTCGAAGTCATCCGCATCTCGAACGACCTCCGCCTACTATCGAGCGGCCCCAACACCGGCTTCAACGAGATTCACCTCCCCAGTCTGCAACCCGGTTCGAGCATTATGCCGGGCAAGGTCAACCCCGTGCTGCCGGAACTTGCCGCCATGGTCGGCTTCCAGGTCATCGGCAACGATACGGCCACCGCCTATGCCGTTCAGGCCGGGCAGCTTGAGCTGAACGTGATGATGCCTGCGATGGCTCACAACACGCTGCAATCCATCACCATCCTGACCACCATGCTCCGTCAGTTGGACCAACACTGCATCCGCGGCATCACGGCGAATCAAGACCGCTGCGCCTTCTATGCCGGCAGCACCATCGCGCTGGCTACGGCGCTCAACCCCTACATCGGCTATGCGAAGGCAGCGGTACTGGTGAAGGAATCCGTCGCCTCGGGCCGCTCCATCGTCGATCTCGCCCGCGAGCAGAAGCTGCTCACCGAAGACCAGATCAGCGAGATCCTCGACCCCAAAAACATGACGGAACCGCACGCCGGAAAGTCCTGACCGACTGCGGTTCCGCCATCTTTTCCAATTAAGTCCGCTGCCGGAGCGATGCTTATTTATTTCTTCCGAAGCGATAGACCAGGCCGATATTAAAGCCGGCGTTGTTCTGAATCGTGTTGCCGAACGTCGTCCCCACGTAGGTCGGCGTGATACGGGCCGCCAGGTTGGGATAGAAGTTGTAGTCCAGGTTGAGGCCGACCGAGAACGCCGCGTTATAGCCGGACTCCCATGTGCCCAGCAGCGACGAGGGGATCGTCTTCGATCCGCCGTCGAACTTGCCCAGCCCTACGCCGCCCACGGCAAAGACGCTCGCCGCCATCTTCTCCTTGGCATAGAACCGATAGGTCGGGCCAGCCATGAAGGTGTACTCCGAGATCTGCGGATCGAATTTGAGGTAGGGATTGGTGTCGATCTTGGCGCGGCCATAAGCGCCGCGGATATCGCCCACAATGCCGAACTTCGGGCTCAGATAGCGGGTTGTGCTCACCCAGAAGCTGACCTCGTTGTTCTTCTGCAGGTTCTCGCCCGAGCGGAAGCGCAGGTATCCACCGCCACCGCCAACCTCCCAGCTGTGGGAGTAGGTGTCCTTGACGATCCGGGCAATACGAGCCTGGCGGTTTGCGTTCGTCTCCCGCCGGTGCCGCCGTGTGGACTGCGCCTGTGCGATTCCTGCTCCACTGGTCAAAAAGGCCGCCAGCAACATAACCGTTACACACTTTTCCTTCGACTTGAAACCGAACATCAAATATTACTCCCGCAGAAGCTGCGCTTTGCTATTGTTGGAACTCGGGACATGCTGCGCGGACGACCGGCAGCAGCCATCCCTTATTAGAACATCCGCCGCCCTTCCGGTGGCGGCCGCAGGCAAAGGAGATTGGTGCGATGGCGAAAAAAAGTGGCGGCAGCGGCTTCGGCAAGTTCTTTCTGGGATTCATCCTCGGCATTGCCGCCGTTGCCGCGGGCCTGTTCCTCTACCTCCACTTCGGGCCGCTTCCGGTGGCCGTAGCCGACAAGCCTTTTCCGTATGAGAAGCAGATCGTCAGATTGCCCCTGCACGCCCGCATCGACAGCGAGCTCAAAACCCCGCCCTTCGGCATCAGCGAAGACGTCTTCGAGTCCGGAGCCCATGTCTATCGCAACCAGTGCGCCAGCTGCCACGGCACCCCCGGTCATGACGTCGCCTCGGCTAAATATATGTATCCAGGCGCTCCCCAGCTTTGGAAGAAGCATGGCAAATCCGGTGTTGTCGGTGTCAGCGACGATGCGGCCGGTGAAACCTACTGGCGAGTCGCCAACGGCATCCGACTCTCCGGCATGCCTGCCTTCAACCACATCCTCACCGACACGCAGATGTGGCAGGTCAGCCTGCTGTTGAAGAACGCCGACCAGCAACTGCCGTTGCCGGTGATGCAGATTTTGACGAAGTAGGCGCGCAACCGGCCGGGTGTCCCACGCCCCGCCTCCGGGACGTGGGGTTCGATCGGCTTCCCGGTTTATTTCAGGTTGTAGATGATCGACGTGACGAACTGGAAGCTGTTCTTTTTGTAGCCTTCAGGCGGCATATTGAGGTAGTTGTCCGTGGCATTCAGGCCCAGGCTGATCCGCTTGTAGGCAGGAATCGCCAGGCCGGCGGCGGCAACTGCCGAGTATGCATCAGGATTGTTGAACGCCGGCAGAATGCTGGCGCTCTGGGTGAACAGGATCTTGCCCGGCAGACTGCGATGGTAGGCTTCACCGAAGGTAGCGCCGATCAGGTTCTGGCTGGGTACGCTCGGGTTGTCGATCGTAATCGGGTCAGGTTGGATGAAAGACTGCATTTCGTAGTGTATGTCTCCCTTCAGATCGAACTCCTGCACCGGAGTGAGGAGGACAGTCCAGCCGAAACCACCGCCATAGACCTGCTGCAGATTCAAGCCCTGGGCGAAGTTATGGTCGTAGGAGAGGTCGCCCAGCGCATAAAAACGGGGGGTCAAGTAGATGTCATGCTCCGCGTCGGCGTGGAAGATACTGGTCTTCGCCTCGGAGGGAGGGCTCGGAGGATTCGTCTGCGGAATGACGGGCTGGGTCAACTTGCCGTAGCTCTCGAGCAGGTTGAGCGTGGTCCGCGTCTTCGGCGGCAGGTACGTCACCGTGGGAATCGCCCGCAGCAGCGAAACGCCTGCCGTAAAGCTGGTGCCGGTCTGGGTCGAGCGGATCAGCGTCGCTCCCCCCGAGACAGTGCCGTTCCATCCATGAAAAAGGTTTGGATGATGCAGCACTTCCTGGTCATAGGTCGCTTTGTCGACGATAAAGGCCAGGTTCTTCGTCTGAACCTCTTCGGGAGCGCCAGACGGCTTGGTCACCGTCACGGTACCGTCCGCGTAGGTAATCTTTCCCGGTTCGCGAGCAATTTTCGAAGGCTTCTCGTCCTTTTTGATGACGGCAAAGTTGTTGTTGGAACGCAACTCCTTCACCTTGCTCAGGGGAACCGTAATCTCGCCGGCTATATCGCTCTTGAAGACAATGCTGTCACCCACCCCGCGCTCGATGGTTCCGGTCAGTTGGTCGCCGTTGGTAAATACAAGAACGTCAGGCTCGGGCTTGCTCTGCGCGGCTGCCATGGCTCCCTGGGTAAGAAGGCCTGCCCCAAGGCAGAACACCATGAGACTCCAGATGCTTCGTTTCGCGGTAAGGACGGGTAGATAAGATCGATTCATCTATTAAAAATAACGCAGTTACAGTTCTTTAGCCCTCGCGCGCGAACTTCCATTTTGATGGGATAGGAATGTCTTTTGCGCAGGCTTCAGCGCCGCAAATGGAAGATTCAGCAGACGCACCAGCGTTGTTTCCGCCCGAGGCAAGCGGCTGTCGCTTCCTGTCCAAAACTCTCTTTTGAAGCAGATCTTAATCTGTAAATCATCTGAAATGAATTATTTACTGAATAATATCGTAAGTGTAATGGATTCATCATCTTACGGGTCGATCGCAACCTTCGGTGCCGGCGCCGGAAAGGGTGAGATCTCCACTCCTGGAACCAAAGTTCCATATGGAGCGCAGATTCTTCCGTTCGGCCGCTCTATCGATTCAATACTTTAGCCAAACGATCAAGAAATTCTTGCCAATCGTCTTCCAATAGGCATACTATCCGTTTCGAACTTGGTTGGGTTCGCTAATCGCGCACCTCCCGGGTCAAAAAATCATTTGCGAAATGGATAGTTCCTCATCAACTTTTCCGTACAGTATGGATCCCATAACCCAACTTCCTGACGGGGCGGTTAGACCCCTCAGCGCGCAAGAGGAAGGTAAAAACTATGGCATGGTACGCCTATTGCATCGCAGAACGACAGTCTTTTCCGGAACTCTGCCGTCATCGTCGCCCGATGCCCCTCACCGGGGTCTCCGGCCTCTTCGGTAATCAGACGTTTCTCTTTCCCGCCAGTGACCTGGCCGTTATCGTCTCCGAGCATAGCGCCCAGGACCATGAACGGCTCGACCAGCAAGCAGCCAGGGACCATGCCCGCGTCATCGCGGACTGCTTCAAGCTCTCCACTGTCCTGCCCTTCCGCTTCGGTACGACCTTTCAGGACGACGACGCCCTTCGCCGCTCCGTCCGCTCTAACCAGCGACATTTTCAGGCCAACGTCGAACGTCTCCGCGGCAAAGCCGAGATGCACCTCAAAGTCCTCGTGGACGATACCTGCCCCGGCAACTCGGCCCGCGACATGACCGTCGGTCAGCAGTACCTGACCAGCCTCCGCGAGAGCGCCAGCCGCCAGCGGGAGCGCCAGTCCAAGGCCCGCGCTCTTTCCGTCCAGATGCACCGCATGTTCCTTCCCATCGCCGAAGAGATCACCTGCAAGCGCATGGAGTCCGGCAAGATGCTTCTGGATATCGCCCATCTGATCGACAACAAGACGGTCGAACGCTACCAGAACAAGTACTCCTCCGCCACCCTGCAGTTGAAGGAGTGCAGCATGCAGCTCTCCGGCCCTTGGCCTCCTTATCACTTTGTCCAGCGTTCCAGCACGCAGCAGCAGTATTCTGCTTAGATTCTGCTACCGTCAACTGCCCCATTTTCTATGCTATATCGAAGAAAATGGGGCAGTTCTGTGTCTGCGGGACTACCTTTGGCGGATAGCGGGCATCGGAAAGTAGTGGAGAATGCCTGCCTCAGGTCCGCAAATCTCAGCAGATCGTTGACGATGCAGACGACGCATTCTGAAACTCCACTGGAACCCCAGGAGAGAACATGAACCGTACGATCCGAAGTTCTTCCGCGCGGGCCTTGTCCGTGCTTTTATCTGCCGGTGTCGCCCTGTCTGCGATGCCTGCTGCCTTCGCTCAAACCACGACCACGACCACCACGACGCAGACCGTCAGTCCCACCCAGGACTCAACCACCATCACAAAGAAGAACGGGGTCTACTTCTACCAGGTCAATGTCGTCCATCGTGACCTTGACGCGGTGAATTACTTCCACCGCAGCGGCAGCACCAAGATCGGCTTCCGGGGAACCTCGCTTCTACCCAAGGCCAAAGGCGAAGCCAGGGTACAGAGCGAGCGCGGCCGCATCACCATCGACGCCAACTTCAAGGGCCTGACGCCGGCCAACGGCTTCGGCCCCGGCTATCTGACCTACGTCCTTTGGGCGATCACGCCCGACGGCCGTGCCACCAACCTTGGAGAGGTGCTTCCATCCGGCAAGAAGAATAATATCCATGTGACGACTTCACTCCAGTCCTTTGGCATGATCGTCACCGCGGAGCCATACTACGCCGTCACCGAACCGAGCGACGTGGTCATTCTGCAGAATGACGTTCTCGAGAACAAGACCAACGGCGTTATCGAAAAGGTGAACGCGCATTACGCCCTGCTGCCGCGCGGCTTCTATGCGCCTACCTCGGGCTCCGATACCAATGACAATCCCATTACCCGGGACGAGAAGGCTCCGCTCGAGCTTTACCAGGCATACAACGCGGTTCGTATCGCCCAGGTCCATGGAGCCGACAAGTACGCCACCGACATCCTGAACGAGGCCAAACAGGATCTGAAGAATGCTGCCGACATCAACAGCAACAAACACGGCGACCGGAAGATGGAGATCACCTTTGCCCGTCAGGCCGTTCAGCGCTCCGAAGACGCAAGGCTGCTGACCCTGCGCAAGAAGGAGGACGAGCGCCAGTTGAACGCGCAGCGCGCCGCCGAGCAGTCCAAACTGGCCGCGCAGAAGTCGCAGTTGCAGGCGCAACAGGCCCAGATGCAGGCCCAGCAGGCGCAGCTTGAGGCAGAACGTGCCCAAGCAGCCAAAGCCAAGGCGGACGCCGAGGCGGCAGAGGCCCGCGCCCGTGCGGCCGAAGCCAGCAAGAGCGCGGAGAATGCGAACGCCGTTCGCGAGCGCCTGCGCGGCCAGTTGAACAGCGTGCTCGCCACCAGCGAGACCGCACGCGGCCTCATCGTCAATATGTCGGACGTGCTCTTCGATACCGGCAAGTATTCGCTGAAGCCGGATACCAAGATCAGCCTCGCCAAGGTGTCTGGAATCCTCCAGGCCTATCCGGGGCTGAAGCTCCAGGTCGAGG
The DNA here is from genome assembly GCA_001897435.1 of Acidobacteriales bacterium 59-55. Lineage (GTDB taxonomy): Bacteria > Acidobacteriota > Terriglobia > Terriglobales > Acidobacteriaceae > Edaphobacter. The sequence goes on from MKSV01000007.1 coordinate 45,326, forward strand.
GCTATACCGACAGCGTGGGCAGCGACCAGATGAATCAGAAGCTGTCGGAAAACCGCGCCGATGCGGTCAGGCAGTTCCTGATCAGCCAGGGCGTGCAGCAGAACAACATCACCTCGACCGGCTACGGCAAGAATAATCCGGTCGCGGACAACAGTACGTCCAAGGGACGGGCTCAGAACCGCCGCGTGCAGCTTGTCGTCTCCGGCGATGCTATCGGCGTCAAGGAATCCGCGCCAGAGGCCGATACGGCAGCTCCTGCTCCACCGCAGCCGCCCGCGGCTACGGGAACTGCGAATCCGCCCGAACAATAGCGCTGGAGGGCGAAGTGCCGCTGTCTGCGGCATTTCGCCTTCTGTTTCATAAGATGTAGAGTTTTTTGTCCCGGCGGCCTTTGCCTACACGGATGCGGCAATCTTTGGCCGATACAGCCAGATACCGGAAGAACAGCCTACATGTGAATCGTCCAACCCAGCTCGGAGAGCTTCTCTTCGATATCGGCCAGTGCCAGCTCAAGTGCAGAACGGCGGTGCGGGTTCGACGTCCGCTCCGAGAGCACGCGCTCGCGCTGCAACTCCAGTTCCTGTAGCTGGCGCTTGTGCTCGGCTGCCTTGGCATGGAGGGCTGCTGGGCTGGGTCGAGGCTCAACGGCCTGAGATTGTTGTTCTTCCACGGATTTACTCTCCCATCCTCGCGACATATTACTCATTCTACGCCGCCTGATGTTAAGGGATGGATAGTTTTGCCGTGCGGGCGCCGCATCCAGACCTCCGGATAGCGTTGCGTCGAGAGCACAGAGAACGCGAAGGGATGGCAAGAATGCGTTCTTCCATCGGTGATCGCGCGTGAGAACTACTCCTCGACGCCCGTCCGTTTCGCGCGTAGATCCTCTGCAATCAGTTGCCCGTGGAAGCGTCCGTTTTCGATGAAGATCTCGTTGGTGCGCTCGCCCGCGACGATCACGCCGGCCAGGTAGATCCCCGGAACGTTGCTTTCGAGCGTCGCCGGATCGCACACCGGGCAGCGGTCGTTTGCCTCGTCGAGTTGCACGCCCAGCCGCTCGATAAACTCGAAGTCCGGATGATAACCGGTCAGGGCGAAGACAAAGTGGTTGGGAATCGTCAGCGGGCCATTCGGAGTCTCGATGGTGACGTTATCCTCCGAGATATTGGCGACCGTGCTGTTGAAGTGGGCGGTGATCTCGCCGTTCTTGATGCGGTTGTTGATGTCAGGGAGGATCCAGTACTTGACGTGGCGGTGCATCTCCGCGCCGCGATGCACCAGCGTCACCCGCGCGCCGTGCCGCCACAGGTCGAGCGCCGCAATTGCCGCCGAGTTCTTGCCGCCGATCACAAGCACGTCGAGGTCATAGAACGGATGCGGCTCGTGGTAGTAGTGCCGCACCTTGTGCAACTCTTCACCGGCGATGCCGAGGTAGTTAGGAAGATCGTAGTAGCCGATGGCGATCACGAGCTTTCGCGCGCGATGCTCTGTCTTACGACCAAAACGGTCAACGGTATGAACGATGAAGTCGCCGTCGCCGCCCTCGACTTTTTCGACGGTCTCGTACTGGCGAACGTCCAGCCGATAGTGTTCGGCCACCTTGCGGTAGTATTCGAGCGCTTCGTTGCGGTTGGGCTTCTGGTTCGGACTGGAAAACGGCATGTTGCCGATCTCGAGCAGCTCCGGCGTAGTGAAGAAGGTCATGTGCGCGGGATAGTGGAACAGCGAGTTGCAGAGACAGCCCTTGTCCACCAGTCGCGCGGAGAAACCCGCACGCTGCGCCTCGATAGCGCAGGCCAGCCCGGTTGGTCCCGCGCCAACGACAAGCAGATCAACCTTGTCGATCCCAGCTACCTCTCCAGCTTCCACTTCAACCGCACCGTCGCTCATTCCTTCATCTTACTGAAGTGCAGGTGCGGACCGCTCTCACCGAAAGCGTTGCGTCGACGCTACGGGTTGAGCACGACCAGCTTGCGCGCAATGGCGAAGAGAGCAAGCTCCAGCCGCGTCGATACGCCGGTCTTGTCGAAGATGTTGGAGAGATGCCGCTTTACCGTCTCCTCGCTGATGGCGAACTGCCTGGCGACATCGCGATTGCTGCACCCCTCGACGATGCAGGTGGTCACCTCGAGTTCGCGCGGGGTCAGGCCATAGGTCTTGCGCTCCGGTTCCGCGGCGGCCTTGTTCATCAGCTCATTGAGCGCCGTGACCAGGTTCGCGACCCGCGCGCCGCCAATCCAGTAATCGCCCGAGAGCACAGCGCGCACCGAGGTCGCAAGATCGCTGGCGACGGCGTCCTTGAGCAGGATTCCGCGAGCGCCAATCTGTAGCGCCTCGATCACCTGTTGCGTCGAAATCGTGCTGGTCAGCATGATGATCTTGACCCGCGGCGACTTGTCCATGATGGCGCGCATGGCCTCCAGTCCCGGTAGTCGCGGCATCTGCAGATCGAGCAGAAGAATATCGGGCTCAAGTTCAAGGGTCTGGGTGATGGCGACGTCGCCGTCTTCAGCCTCGCCTACGACCTCGAAATCCGGCTCCTCTTCGAGCATGTTCCGGACACCGATGCGCACAACCGGATGATCGTCTGCAACCACGACGCGAATCGATGAAGCAGAAATGACCGGGTCTTCAGTTTTTCTATTTTTCAGTACTGTGCTCATCACGCATATCCTCCTCCGAACTTCCTGCTCCGCTATCGGCGTTGCGTGCGACCAGAATACGATGCAATCGTGAACAAGCAACCCTCAATTCATTAAGAGAAGCTACATGATTAGCGTCGATTCCGCCTTCTTCCAATAAGGCCGCCCGATTTTGCAGCTCGATGGCACCGAGCATACCGGCGCTGCCCTTGATGGCGTGCGCATCTTTTCTATACGCAACGCTATCACTATAGGATGCGGATCGCAGCATGCAGGTCATTCGCTGTTCCACATCGGCGAGGCACAGGTCATAGAGCTGCTTCAATCGCTCTTTCCGCATCGAGGCCGCAAGCTTATTGTAAATAGCTTGATCCAGTACGGTTGCATTGTCGTGAACAGATGTATCCAGAGCCTTCGTATCGTTGCCGTGCGCGGCAATCGCTCGTGATAATTCCTCCATTGTGAAAGGCTTGAGCAGAAATCCATTGAAGCCATCGGCACTCCCGGCGCCCGGCACGCTTCCACTCATTGCCAGCAGCATCGTGGATGCCCCGCATATCCGGCGCAGTTCCCTCGCCAGAGTGTCGCCTGCGATTCCCGGCATCTGCAGGTCGGCGAGCACCACGGACGGCGGCGAATCCGGCGCTGCGTTCAACTGCTTTAGCGCCGCATCGCCTGAATCCGCCGTCTTGACCGCGTAACCGGCGTTCTCCAGCAACAGGGCAAGCACCTCGCGGCTGAGAGCGTCGTCATCCACAACAAGAATTGGTAACCGCTCGATCTCGTTCTTCATGCCGCGCAAAGAGTATCAATTCAGAGATTCAAGTGCCAATCGAGGGCTCGATGCAGGTAAAGTAGTGCCCATGGGGCAGGAGGATCAAATCGCGCCGGAACATCACGATGCGGAGCTTGCGTCGTTGTCCGCTCGCGTCGAAATTCTGGAGCGCGAGATCGCCGAACTTCGCGAGACTTCGAAGGGGAAACGCCGCAGCTTCAAACCGGGCAAGACGGTTGCGGCCTCCTCTTCGAGTGCGGGAACTTCGACCGCGGGAACCGGCGCTCCCAGACCGTCGCTCGAAGACCGCATCGGCTCGCAGCTCTTCAGCCGCATCGGCATCGTCGCCCTGCTGATCGGCGCGACGTGGTTCCTCAAGCTGGCGATGGACAATCACTGGATCGGCCCGCTGGGTCGCATCGTGGTCGGCCTCGTCGCCGGAGCCGGTCTGGTGGTCTGGTCGGAGCGTTTCCGCCGCCAGGGATTCAATGCCTTCTCGTGGTCGCTCAAGGCCATCGGCAGCGGCATTCTCTATCTGTCGTTGTGGGCAGCGTTTCAGCTTTACCATCTTCTGCCCGCCGGAGTGGCGCTCGCCGCGATGATCCTGGTGACGGCGTGGAACGCTTTCATGGCCTGGTCGCAGAACAGCGAGATCCTCGCCGCGTATGCGCTGGCGGGCGGGCTGGCCACGCCGCTGCTGCTCTCGACAGGCGGCAACCACGAGAAATTTCTCTTCACCTATATCTTCGCCATCGATCTCGCCACCGTTCTGCTCATCCGGCTCAAGCCGTGGCCGAGGCTGCTGCTGGGAGCGTTTCCCGCGACGGTTGCATACTTCATCGGCTGGTACGTCGGGTTCAACGCGCCGGAGTATCTCGCGATCACGGTCTTCTTCGTTGCACTCTTCTTCTCCGTCTTCGCTTCGGTGCCGATCGTCCGGCGACAAGAATCAGCGACTGCGGGTGCATTCCGCATCACGGAGATCTTTCTTCCGTTGGCCAACGCCACCTTTGCCTCGCTTGCTCTCTACACCCTTTTGCAGGATGCCGGCCATCATCCCTGCTCGCCCTGGCTGATGGTGGCCTTCGCCGCGGTGTATCTCGGCCTGATGCGGCTGCCGCAGACGGCCATCGCTTCGGCGGTGCACCTTTCGCTTGCTGTTGTCTTTCTCACGATTGCAATTCCGTTGAAGGCCAGCGGCCGCTGGATCACCGTCGGCTGGCTGGCGGAGGCGATCGCGCTGCTCTGGGCGTCGGGGCGGCTTGAAATCTCCGAGCGCGATTCTGCCGAAGCCGGAGGCTATCGCATCCTGCGCTGGCTGGCCGCGGCGGCGCTGACACTGGGGTTCTGCGGTCTGCTGGTGCAGCCGCTCTGGTTCGGCAAGCCGGTTGACACGGCCTTCGTCAACGCCCGCTTTGCGACGGCGCTCTTCGGCATTGCCGTCTTCGCCGGCGCAGCGTGGCTCTCGTTGCATACTCGGCAGGCCGGCGAGGGTGAGCCGTCCTGGCGGCACATCGCGGGAGCCTCGATCATCGCGCTCAACCTGGTGGCGATCATCGCCTGCGTGCGCGAGCTCAACACCTTCTGGAGCGGCGTCTCGGCGCATCCCAATGCGGAATTGCGGAAGGCGCTCGCTGTCTCGGCCTTCCTGATGGTCTATGGTGCCCTGCTTCTCGCGGTTGGCTTCTGGAAGCGCTCTGCATTCATCCGCTGGCAGGCGCTTGTTCTGCTGGTGTACACCATCGCGAAGACCTTTCTTTATGACATGCGTAATCTCAGCCAGGGCTATCGTGTCGCCAGCTTCCTTGCTCTGGGAGCGCTGCTGATGGCCGTCAGCTTCGCCTACCAGAAGGACTGGCTGGCGCTGCGCGAGCCCGAAAATTCTGTCCCCCACGAAGGAGGCGAACGATGAAGTCCGCACTTCTGGCGCTGCTGCTGATCTGGCAGGCGGCGGCACCGGTTCCTCCTTCTCAGTCGCCCGAGACAGTCCAGCAATACTCCCGATATCGGCGAACGATTGCGCTCGATGGGGGTGCCGGACAAACCTGCGTCGTCATCGACGCGCAGGTCTTCCCTCATGCTGCGGCGTCGCTCAAGGACCTGCGTCTGTATCAGAACGTGAACGGGCAAGGAGCGCACGAGCTTCCCTACGCCATCACGCTCAGCGAGCCTGTGCAGCCCGAGAGCGACACCGCACAGGTGCTGAACCTCGGCGCGCGCGGACACAGCATCGTCTTCGATCTACAGATGCCCGACCGCCCCTACACCGACGTCAACATCGACCTTGCCGGACAGGACTACCTGGCCACGGCCACCATCACCGGACTCGACAGTCTGCGCTCGCCCAATGCAACCCGTCTGGGAGAGTTCACGCTCTTCGACCTGACCTCGCAGCATCTCTCACGCAGCACAACGCTGCATCTGCAGGAATCCAGCTTCCCTTATCTCCACGTCGTCTTGACAGCATCGCCTGTGCCCGGCACGCGCGGCTTCACCGCATCGCCCGCGATGGTCAAGGGAGCCACCGTGCCGCCCAGCCGCGAGGCACAGTCGCTCTACACCGTCTCCGCCGAGACCACGAGCGTCCAGCAGCAAGGCCGTCAGACCGTCGCCACCTTCACGTTGCCCGAACGAGTTCCGGTGGAGCGAGTCAGCTTTGACCTTGCTCCATCCTTCAAGGCCAACTTCAGCCGCGACGTCCGCATCTCCGACCACCCCGAAGGGACGCCGGAGTCAGCCGCGGAGACGATCACCGGAACCATCCTCCGCGTCCATCTCACCCAGGCGGGCCGCGAGATTCGCCAGCAGCAACTGAGCGTCCCGGCGACGCTGGGCGCGAACATGCAGGGCGGGGCGAGCGTCAAGGTCGCCATCGATAACGGCGACGATCCTCCGCTGCCGGTCACCGCCGTCCGGTTGGAGATGCGCCAGCGTAAGCTATGTTTCTCCGCGCCGTCGGCGCAGCCGGTGACGCTCTTCTACGGCGATACCGGCCTCACCGCTCCGCAGTACGACTATGCGCGGCTCTTCTCCGCGACCGCCGGTACGCGTTCAGCGCAGTTGGGGCCGGAACAGCTTAATCCCACCTATCGCCCTCGCCCCGACACGCGCGCCCTGACCGAGCGCTATCCCGATATCCTCTGGATCGCGCTGCTGGCCGTGATCTGCATTCTCGCAGTAGTCGCGCTGCGCTCGGCCCGCACCATCCACCGCTAAGGAAAATTCCCCGCAACAAATGGGTGCCCCACGTTCCGCTTCTGGAACGTGGGATGAATGACCGCACCGCTGTACCAACGAAAGAACTTCAGCGCACCGCCGCATCCACTTCATTCAGCCAGTCCGCCGATTTGAGCAGTTCGCGCGGCTTCGAGCCATCCGCCGGACCGACCAGACCATCGTTGTACATCATGTCGATCAGATGGGCGGCGCGGCCATAGCCGATGCGCAGACGGCGTTGCAGTAGGGAAGTGCTGGCCTTGCCGAACTCGAAGACCAGACGCACCGCGTCATCGTACATCGGATCGTCGGCTTCGCCATCCGAACCTCCGCTGCCATCCTTATCCGCTTCATCCTTCGGCCCTTCAAGGAAGCCCTGGACGTACTCGGCCTCGCCCTGCGCCTTCCAGAAGGCGGTGACGTCAGAGATCTCTTTTTCGGTGACGAAGGGCGCGTGAAGCCGCTGCACGCGGCTGGTTCCCGGCGGCAGGTAGAGCATATCGCCTCGCCCCAACAGGCTCTCGGCGCCGTTCGAGTCGATGATCGTCCGCGAGTCGACCTTGGTCGCCAGGCGAAAGCTCATGCGCGTCGGCACGTTGGCCTTGATGAGTCCGGTGATGACGTCGACCGAGGGCCGCTGCGTGGCCAGGATCAGGTGGATGCCGACGGCCCGCGCCATCTGTGCCAGCCGCGTGATCGACTCTTCCACGTTGGAGCGGTCGAGCATCATCAGGTCGGCCAACTCGTCGATGATGATGATGATGTACGGCAGCGGCTCCTGGTTCACGTCCTCGAATAGATAGTCGCTGCCATTGTCGAAGAGCTTGTTGAACTGGTCGATATTGCGGACATGGTTGGCGGCCAGCAGTTTCAATCGCCGTTCCATCTCGCGCACGGCGTTGCGCAGCGCATTGGCTGCCAGCTTCGCCTCGGTGATGATCGGCGTGAACAGGTGAGGGATTCCCTCGTACATCCCCAGTTCAACGCGCTTCGGATCGACGAGGATCATCCTCACCTGCTCGGGCGTGTTCCTGAATAGAACGCTCATGATCATCGCGTTGATCGCGACCGATTTGCCCGATCCCGTCGAGCCGGCGATCAGCACATGGGGCATCGAAGCCAGATCGGCGGTGACGATCCGGCCATTGATGTCCTTGCCCAGCGCCAGGGCCAGCCTGCCCTTGGTCTGCGCGTACCGTTCGGACTCGATCACATCGCGCAGCCAGATGGTCTCGCGCTCGTGGTTCGGGACCTGGATGCCGACCGTGCTCTTGCCCGCCATCCGCTCGATCAGGATGGATTCGGCGGCCATTGCCAGGCAAAGATCGTCGGCGAGACCGGTGATGCGCGCCACCTTAACTCCTGCCTCGGGGCGGAATTCAAACGTCGTCACCACCGGACCGGGATTGATCTGCGTCACCTGACCGTTGACGCCGAACTCGGCGGACTTCTCGACCAGAATACGAGCCTCTTCGCGGAGAGTGTCTTCGCGCACGATAGCCTGCTCTTCGCTGCGGTGCAGCAGGGAAGAGGGCGGCAGCTTGTATCCGCGCACGCTCTTGGGCACGATCGTCACCGGGCGGACGTCGGCATCGGCGCGCTTGCCGAAGGAAATATCGCCTTCAGGCGTAGCCGAGGACGGGGTGGCGGCGAATGGCGCCATGCGGGGATCTTCAGTTTTCTTCGCCGCTCGGATCGGAGTTGCACCCGCTTCCGGCTCGGGCGCAAATCCTGCCCGGCGTTCTCTCCGAAATGGCTCGTCCTCAAGCGAACGGGAGGGAGCCGCAGCCCTAGCCAACTGATCGGCGTAAGGAGCGGCAGCGGCAGCCGCTGTACTCAGAGAGGTCACCGGAGGCGCGTCGACCAGCGTGCGCGGCATGGCCTGCCACATCGACCCCGGCTCCGCGCTGTCCTCATCGTGCGGTGTCAGTGAAATAGCTTCGTTCCGCTTCCTTCGCCCCCACCAGCCGAACAATCCACCCAGCAGCGTACTGTTCTCGCCCCGATTCGCTTTGCGTTCGGCCTGTTCGTGTGCACGCTGCGCCTTCAGTTCCGCCTGCTCGCGTTTGCTGCCATAGGCTTCCTTCGCGGCGGCGGCGCTGGCATCCCTGCGCTTACCCCGCCAGCGCATCCAGCGCTCCCACAGCGATTGCGGAAGGGAGAAGTGAATCAATCCCCACTCCCGCGCCGTATTGAAGGTGAAGGTCGTGGCCAGGTAGAGCGACATCGCCACCATCAACGCCACCACGATGCAGGCGCCGGGCAGGTTCAGGTACTCGACCATCACATCGGCCAGCAGGCGCCCGGTCACGCCTTCGATCGGCAGAGCGTGCCGCCACAGAATGTGTCCGGGCAGCAGCGCGATCGCGGTAGGCGCAAAGATCACCCACATTCCCAGCCCGAGACTCTTGGCCAATGGAGAGCCCGCGGGCCGCGACCACATCCAGCACAGTCCCAGCCGTCCCAGCACCAGCGGCAGGAAAAAGGCCGCAATTCCAATCATTTGCAGCAGGGCGTCAGCCAGGTAAGCACCGGCCAGACCGGCCCAGTTGTGCGCAGGGCGCCCGGTTGCATAGGCGCCCACCGTGTTGAAGGAAGGGTCGGAGGGCGTATAGGTCACCAGCGCGAGCATCAGCAGCCCGGCGGCAACCAGAACGGTCATCCCGATGATCTCGTTCAGCCGGCGGTTGCGGGTTGGCGTCGAAACCAGTCTCAGGGTCTTCATCAGGGTGTGCGCAGCCTCTCCTGCACCGGCGCGAGCGTCTCTGCACACCGGGCGGTCTGCAAGGCCGTTAACCACCAGAGCATCTTCGATTATCCCAAAGTTAGTCCGGCGCGAGCGAACAAAACTGGAAAACCTGCCGTCGGGGTATCTGGATGCAAACCCACGGGCCGGAATGCGCATCTATTCCTTTCATACTCACCGGCGGGTGCAGAAGCCCGGCGGTCCTTAGGAAACGGTTGGGCGGGGGCGCGGGTTTTTCGCGATTTCCTCCGCTTGCCGCCGGCGAAGGAGAATCGCAGACAGCCGGCGGACCCTGCTCGAACCGAATAAGCCGATCTTTTAGTCACCCTTTGCAACCTGCGTGAGAGATCTGAGGAAACCATGTTCAGCGATTCCGGCAAGCAGAACGAGATGGAGCGCGTTCTGCGCTCAGTCATCAACACTCTCCACGACAGTCAGAAGGGCTTTGCCGATATCGGCGATCACCTTGAGGATCAAACACTTAAGCGCTACTTCCTTGCCGAGTCACTCAAGCGAGCCAGCTTCCGCGGTGATCTCGAAGAGACGCTTCACCAGAACGGCGTTCACGACATCGACGAGGACGGCACCGCTGCCGGCACGCTCAGCCGCGTCTGGGCAGACCTCAAAGTTAAGCTAGGCGGCGGCGACCACACCCTGCTGGAGACAGCGGAGAGCGCCGAAGATGAAGCCAAGAAAGCCTACGCCGACGCGCTCGATCAGGATCTGCCGCTGCCCATTCGCGAACTGCTGGCCGACCAGCAGGCCCACGTCCTCACCTCGCACGATTACGTGCGCAGTCACCGCGATGCGCTCGCGAAAAAATAGAACGCACCCTAAAGATGCATAGGTCCATAGTGCAGATAGAACACCACTGCCGAGGCCACGAGGCAATAGATTCCGAACAGGTACCAGCGGCCCTGTTCGAGCCAGCTGCTCAGCCACTTCAGCGCGACCAGCCCGGCGAGAAACGCGAACACCATGCCCAGCAGGCTTGTCATCATGCTGCTATGCAGATCGATCGGCGTGCCCGCCGCAGCCGCCGCGTGCGAGGACTTCAGCAGCCGCAGAATCTCCTTGCCGACCGCCGCTGGTGTCAGGATTACAGCCAGCGCGAAGCTGAACCGCTCTGCCCGATCCTTGTTCGCCCCGGTCAGCATTCCGGCCGAGATCGTCGCGCCCGACCGCGAGAATCCGCGAAACGGCAGACACAGCCCCTGGACCGCGCCGATCCATCCCGCCTGGCGCATGGTCACATTGTCGCCATAGACGCGACCGCGCGTGTCCGTCCCCCGGTTCTCGAGCAAGCCGGCGACTAGAATCAGGATTCCCGCCGCAGCCAGCGCAGGTGCGATCAGGTCCAGCCGTCCGAACAGGGACTCGATCTCGCCCCCGGTCACGCCCGCAAAGGCCGTCTTCTCGATGACCTTGATAAGGGGATAGCCAACCAGCGCCGTCAGAAACGAGGCCCAGATGGCGCGGATGGCGAAGCGCTTGAACGAGTCCGAGCTTGAAAAGTACGTCCTCATCCACTGCTTCCAGAAGTAGACGATGACGGCGAACATCGTGCCCGTATGCAGCATTACCAGCAGCAGCGTCATCGGCGGCGACGAGGGGTCCAGACCCAGCAGCTTCTCGGCAACCACGACGTGGGCGGAACTCGATACCGGCAGAAGCTCGGCCAGGCCCTGCACAATGGCAAGAACAATCACTTGGAAGATCGGCATTGCTCTATCCTAAATGCCCTCTTGGCCGCCCGGCGCACCGCCTTGCGGCGACAGCATCTTCTCGAACACCGCCCAGATTTTAATCTGCCGAAAGCCCTCGCGCAGATAGAATCGGTGCGCTCCTTCGCGCGACATGCGCGAGGTCACCCGCAGCACGGCGACGCCCTGTTCTCTGCTCCACCTCTCAACCTCGGCGCACAGCCGCTTGCCGATCCCGAGGCCGCGCCGCTCCTCGCGCACGACCAGGCCGCTGATGAAGCAACAAGGCGGCGACTGAAGTTCGCGCAGAATCGCAGCTTCAATCCACCCGGCGATCTTCGCGCCCGCCTCTGTCTTCAGGCAGGCAACAAAGGCAATCTGCCGTTCCGGGCAAGAGGACAGCTCCGCGATATGTGCGTCGACCGCTTCAACCGATACTTCATAACCGAGCTGCCCGCTGAGTTCCGCGACCGCACCGGCATCTCCGCGCGCAATGGGGCGCACCGTCAACGATGGTGTGCCTGAACCGCAAATGGAAGAACCGTTCATAGCGGCATCCTCGCATGGATCACTTGGAGCCTGTTTAAATATCGCTGCAAAATCATTTCCGACGTCTTCACCTCAAACGCACGTCATCTCGACCGAAGCTGCGCGGCTTCATCGTGCGGCGCAGCGGAGAGACCCCTGTATTGCGCCCTCGTTCCAGCCGTCATCTCACAGGCTCCGTCAGCGATCCCACGCCGGTCAATCGCGGTCGTTCCCAAAGATTGGGATCCCCTGCTGCACCTTGTAAGCGATACTGGCCGCGCGCGCCGCCTCATCCGTCTCGGGATACCTCTGCTTCAACTCCTGCGCCAGCGAAGCTACCCGCTGGCCCGCCTGGTCGGCGCGCTTCTTGTTGTCCTGAACCGTGTACATTGTTACCGCGACGCCCTGGCGATAGGTCGCGTTGTAGAGCGCCTCGGCTGCCTTGGGGCTGTCGGGGTACTTCTGCGCATACTTCTCGTACAGGCCGGACTCCATCTCCGGACACTTCGGCAGTCCCTGCCAATCGCCGCAGAGCTTGTTGTCGAGCAGATCGTATGCCGCCAGCAATGCAAACTTGCTGCCGGGATACTGCTTCATCACCTTCTTCATCTCGCCTTCGTAGATCTGCGGCCGCAGATAGGCCTCCTGCTCCTTCGCGCTGGGCAGCGTGCTGATGTCGCTCTTCTCCAGTTGCCAGCGGATATCCGCCGCTCGCCACGCCGCCTTGGCCGCCAGCGGCGACTGGGGATAGTAGTTCGCGGCCCGCTCATACAGCAGATGCGCCGTCATCGCCGCGCCCTTGGGCGCATGGGGCTGCTGCGCCTGGGCCTCGAAATTTGCCGCCGCGCCATACAGGATCGCATCGCCACCCGGCGTCGCCGGTCCGACTACGCCCTTGTCCCGAATCCATCCCGAGGCCGGAGTCACGGTGTCGCTGTCGTCGGTAAACTCGGGCTTATTCTCATCGCTGGTGTCTTCGACGTCGGTGTTGGCGAAGACCTGAATCCACGGCCCGCTCCGCTCCACCACAACGGCCTCGTGCCCCGGCGTAATCACGGAGATCTTCTGCGCGTTGGCATCCGCGGTGACGTAGACGTTGGCCTCGTGCAGCACCGTGACCCGCGCGGCGCGGTCATACCCCGAGCCGTTGTTCCCGGGCTTCTGCGCCGCGAGAGCGCCGGAGGCAGCCAGGAAAGCTATCGCGCAGCAGACAGAAGACTTCAGCAAAGAGTCGTGCATAAATGATCGTCCCTCATCCCTTATGGATTAGACGTCGTATGGCGCAAGGATAAATAGAGGAGATTCAAAAAAAATACATTGTGTTCTCCGAAAAAGAGAGCACAATAGCGCCTGACGAAGATCGTCTCTTCACCATATCTGATTGTGCTTCAGAAGCGATTCGGAGGCTTGCATGAGATCGTCCCGATCCCTTGGTATCCTGAACCTCGTTCTGCTTGTAGCTGTTCTGGCCTGCCCGGCGTCTGCGTCGGCCCAGTCTTCGTCCCCCCAGCCCGCGACTCCCGTCGCCACGGCGCCAGCCACGGCAACCGAGCCCGGCAAGGCAGCGATCCAACAGGCGAATCCACCCGCAGACGCTGCAGCGAGCCAGAAAGCAAACCAGACAGTGAGCCCTCGCCCCCCGCTCTCGCGGACGACGAGGATCCTCGCCCTGGTAGCGGGTGCCGTCGTCACCTTTCTGCTCTACTTTCTGCTCTCCGGCCTGCATCCGCTCGAACTCATTGTCGGCGAGGACAACCGCTACAGCAACTCGAAGTTTCAGGTAGCGCTCTGGTTCTTCGTCCTCATCGCCACCTATATTGCGACCTTCGGCCTCCGGGCCTTCGCCGGCGTCATCGGCCAGATCGGCATTCCCGAGCATCTTCTTCTGCTCAGCGGCATGAGCGCCTTCACCTACGCCGCTGCCAAGGGAATCACCACCAGCAAGGTAAACGACGCGCAGGCGCAGGGAATTGCAGACCCGAAGAACACGGCGGCATCGCCCTCTCTGCTCCGCAATCTCACCCACGACGACGGCGTGGCTCCCGTCGCCGCCGAGCCCGCTGTTCCCGGAGCGCCGCTCCATCTCCTCCGTGCGGGACGGCTGCCCTCGCTCGACCTGGGCGACGCACAGATGGTCATCGTCACCCTGCTGGCGGTGGCAGTCTATATCTATATCGTCCTGCACTTCATGGGCATTCCCGACAAGCTTTACGCTCCCACGGCGAGTCTGCCGGACGTAGACAGCACTATCCTGAGCGTCTTCGGCCTCGGCCAGGGCGCATACATCACAAAGAAGGCCGTAGGCAATGTGGGGCAATCCTAGATCGCTTCGAGCCGCGCCCGCAGCTCCGGCTCCAGGTTTCCTCCGCTCAAAATCACGGCGACCTTCCGCACCCTGGGCAGTTCGTTAGCATGGTAGAGAGCCGCCGCCAGAGCCACCGCGCCGCTGGGCTCCGGGACCAGCTTCGTCGCCGCCAGCATCACGCGCATCGCCGATAGAATCTCTTCTTCGCTGACCGTCACAATTCCGTCCACAAACTCCATCACATGCTCGAAGTTCAGCGCGCCCATGCTCTGCGTCCGCAGCCCGTCGCCGATCGTCCGTGACGTCTTCTCCGCCGGCCACTTCACCAGCCGCTTCGCATCGAAGCTCTCCTTCGCGTCCGCCGCCAACTCCGGCTCCGCGCCCCAGACCTGAACATCCGGCGCGCTCAGCTTCACTGCCGTCGCCGTGCCGCTCAACAGGCCGCCGCCGCTCACCGGCGCGACGATCAGGTCGACGTTCGGCAACTGCTCCAGAATCTCCAGCCCGCACGTCGCCTGTCCGGCGATGATCGCGCGATGGTCATAGGGCGGAATGATGGTGTAGCCGAACTGCGCGGCAAGCTCCTCGGCTTTAGCTTGCCGTTCCGACGAAGCCGGTCCCACCATCACGATCTCCGCTCCCAGCGCCTTCGTCGCTGCCTTCTTCATCTCCGGAGCGTTGTCCGGCATCACGATCACGGCCTTCGCTCCCAGCGCTCGCGCCGCATACGCGACGCCCTGGGCGTGGTTTCCGCTGGAGTAGGTAATCACGCCGCGCCCGAGCTTCTCCGGCGGCAGCTGCGCCACCATGTTGTAAGCGCCGCGCAGCTTGAAGCTCCCAATTGGCTGCTCGCTCTCGGCCTTGATATAGATGTCGAACTCCGGTTCCGCGGCGACGGCCTGCTTCAACCGCGCTCTCTCGATTCGATAGAGAGCGGACCGCACCGCGACCCCTGCAAGCCTCTCCTTCGCCGCGCGTATCTCATCCAGCGTTACCAGATCACTCATTCCTGCCCTCAGCCATAAATACCGCCCTCAAAAGATCCGTCCCAGCCCGAAGTACCACTTGTAATGGTCCTTGCCTCCAACGCTGCCGCCGCCGTAGAGCGGCCCTACCAGCGTCTTGAGGACGACGATCGCCGTGCCGTCGTTGGGCAGCGACGGCGTGAACGAATTTCCGCCGAAGACCTTGCCCAACTCATAAAATCCGCCAGCGTAGATCGCGTCGCCGAAGATAGGATTGAGATGCGTCAGCCGCACCAGGTATCCCGCCTGCCCCAGAACATAGTCGCTGCCCAGCAGCTCTCCGCGACTGTACGCCGTCAAGCGCAGCGGACCGCCCAGCGAAAATCCGGCGAGCCCGAGGTTCTCCGCGCCGAAGCTCGTCCCTCCGCTGCCCACGCCAAACAGGATGCCGCGTTTTCCCACCGGGATAAAGTGCTCCATCTGCCCGTTTAATTGCGTGACCCCGCCCTTCGCATTAGGGCGCTCCGTGTAGTAGCCGAGATTAGTCCTCACGGCCGAGCCCTTCGTCGGCAGCATCACTTCATCCTGCCCCAGGTATTGAAACCGCACCGAGGTCACCAGCGGTGTCAGCTTGAACTCCTGATTCTGAGGGATCGGCGACCCGACCGTGCGCCTCTCCTCGAACCACTGAAAATCCTCACCCGCACGCAACTCCGTCCTTGCATTGAACTGGTATCCGATGTCCGCGCCCAGCCCGTTCCTGCGCTGCTTGAACTGCGCCAGTTGGCTGGTGCCTTCAAAGTAGGCCGTCTCCGTATTCGTGACATACAGGCGCGGAGCGACGAACCAGTGCGAGCCTGCCTCGAACGGCTTGAAGAGTTCAGCGGTAATGCCCGCCACCGGCCCCACCGTCCCATCCAGCCGCAGCTCCGAACCCGGCCCTGCAAGGTCGAGGAACGTCGCCCGCAGCCCCGCTCCAAGCTGAAAGTCATTGGAGTTGTTGGAGAGCAGCGTCAGCCCGACATTCAGAAACGGTGGCGCATAGTCCTTCAGTCTCGGCCGTATCAGCAGTCCCGGTTTGCCGTTCTCAGCGACCATATTGTAGTTGATGATCGCGTACGTCCCTGTCCCTTCGAGATCGGCGATACTCTTCTCGATCTCCGTGGTATCGATCGGCTTGTTGACATACTTCTTGAATGCAGCCGCTACGACAGATTGTCTTGCCCCCTGCATCCCGTAGACATCGATAAACTGCGGCTCCGGCAGTTTCGTACGCTTCCGCGACTCCCTCTGCGCGATGTAGGCCTTCCAGTCCGCGTCATTGAGAGCGTATTTTTCGAGCGCGGAGGCGTCGGCTTCGGCGGCCTTTTCGCCCTGCGGGATGATCTCGGTGCTCTTGTCAAAATCGGTCGCGCCGAACTTGCTCACGTCCGCCTTGATCAGAACATCGGCGTTCGCCATGCTGGCCTTCTCGTTGGCCGCCACCATGATCGACACATTTCTGCCCGCCACCGCCAGCGGAGAGCTCAGGCTCTCCGGCTTCACCGGTCCCGTGTCCAGATACACCGCGATCACGATGTCGGCGCCCATCGCCCGCGCCACGTCTACCGGAAGATTGTCCACCGCCGCGCCGTCCGAATAGATCTCGTTCCCATGATGGACGGGCGCGAACATGCCCGGAATCGACATCGTCGCCCGCATCGCCTGCGCCAGCGATCCATCCTCGAAGACGTGCTTGGTGCCGGTCGTCAACTCGGTCGCCACGCAGCGGAAGGGAATCGGCAGGTCGTCGAAGCTCTTCAGGTCCCAGTAAGGAATCAGCGTCCGGTCGAAGAGCAGCCCCACCGCGGCGCCCGAGTTCAGCCCGTTGGGAACGCTGATTCCATGCTTGAGCCCCAGCTCCACCCGGTTCGGATACGCGAGCTTGTCTTCCTTCCTGCGATAGCTCAGCGCCTGAAACGGAATCTGGCCGCTCAGCACGCCCGGCCAATGGATGTCGCTGACAAAGTCCTTGATGTCGTCCGGGCTGTTGCCCGCCGCGTAAAGGCCGCCCACCAGCCCGCCCATGCTGGTCCCGGCCACGTAGTCCACCGGAATGTGGTGCGCCTCCAGCCACTCGATCGCGCCGATGTGAGCGAAGCCCAGCGCTCCGCCTCCTTCCAGCACCAGCCCGATGGTAGGCCGCTTCGGCGGTTCGATCTTCGGCTTCTGCGCCACCGCCGCGGAGAGTCCCGATGCCAACACCGCACCGCTGAACCCCAGAAGAATTCTCCAGCGCAGGCCATAGTTCGAAAGAGAGATCATCTGCCAATCAATCTATCAGTAACAGCTATCCAAATGGACGGGATGCAGGTGCCGCTCACGGTTCCGCTCTCTCATCGCGAATGGGATCGATCTGTTGTACTGACCATCGCATTCGCTCTGCTCAAAACAGAAGGCGCCCCGCGAAGGGCGCCCTCTTCGGTCTTTGCAGAAAAGCGTCAGATCTCCAGAATCACCGGCATAATCAGCGGCCGCCGACTGGTGCTCTTCTGGATATACCGCTTCAGATCCGTGCGGATCTTTTCCTTGATGACCCCATAGTCGGCCTTCTCCTCCGAACTGGAGTTATCGAGCGTCCGCTGCACGATCTGTCGCGCCTCGGGAATCAAGCCTTCCTCGGCAACCGCCATGCCCCGCATCACAATCTCCGGCAGGGTATCGACCAGACCGGTGCTCTTGTTGATAGCGATGATCGGCAGCACGATGCCGTCTTCGCTCAGATGCTTGCGATCGCGGATCACCAGGTCTTCGACGACCTCGTTCGAGGCCCCGCCCGAGTCGATGCACACCCGGCCCACCGTCACCTTGCCTGTCTTGGCGGCAGAGTTCTTGTCCACCTCCAGAACGTCGCCGTCCTCCAGCAGAATCGTCTTCTCCACCACCCCCATCGACCCCGCAAGCTCGATATGACGCTTCAGGTGGCGATAGTCGCCATGCACCGGGATGAAGAACTTCGGGCGGACGAGGTTAATCATCAGCCGCAGCTCTTCCTGGCTTCCATGCCCGCTGACGTGGATCAGCCCAGCGGTGCCGTCGTCATAGATCACCCTGGCGTCGCGCCGTTCCAGATGGTCGATCACGCGATAGATGGACTTCTCATTGCCCGGAATCACCCGCGAACTCATCAGCACGGTGTCACCCGCGTCGATGTGCGCGAACTTGTGGTTGTTCAGCGCGGCCCGGCTCAGCGCGCTCATCGGCTCGCCCTGCGTCCCGCTGATCATGATGCACAGCTTGTTCGCCGGATGGTCCTTGATGTGGCCGGGATTAATGACCAGCCCCTGCGGCAGGTCGAGATAGCCCAGGTCCTGCGCAATCTCGGTCGAGTTGTCGAGCGACCGCCCGATGATCGCGACCTTGCGCCCATGCTGGTGCGCCAGCTCCATCGCCAGGCGAATGCGATGGATCGACGAGGAGAAGCAACTGAAGAACACCTTCTTCTTTGCCTGTCCGAAGATCTCGTCCAGCCGCGGCCGTACGGCGCGTTCGCTCGGCGTGTAGCCGCTCCGGTCCACGTTGGTCGAGTCCTGCAATAGCGCCAGAACGCCCTGCTTGCCCAACTCGGCAAACGCATGAAGATCGAACGGCTTGCCGTCCGGCGGCGAAAGGTCCACCTTGAAGTCGCCCGTATGCAGCACCACGCCCACCGGCGTATGGATGGCCAGCGCCACGCAGTCCACCAGCGAGTGCGTCACCCGGATGGGCATGATCGAGAACGGCCCCAGCGTAAACCGCTTGCCGGGAATCATCTCGTTCAGGTCGGCGTCGTCCAGCAGCCGATGCTCTTCGAGCTTGCCTTCGACGTATGCCAGTGTGAACTCGGTCCCATACACCGGGACATTCAATTCGGAGAGAATCCAGGGCAGGCCGCCGATGTGGTCTTCGTGCCCGTGGGTCAAAAGGATCGCGCGAACCTTGTCGCGGTTTTCAGTCAAATAGCTGATATCGGGGACAACAATGTCCACACCCAGCAACTCTTCTTCAGGAAACATCAGACCGGCGTCGATGACGATCATGTCATCCTGCCAGCGGAGGACCATGCAGTTCATCCCGAACTCGCCAAGGCCCCCCAGCGGAATCAGCTTCAATTTATCTTGTGCCATCAACCTCTCATCTTAGCATCGGCGCTCTATCCCACTGAAAACACAACCGTAACATCCGAGAGCGCTAAGGCACAGCTACAGCTTAGTTTCATGCCATGTTAAAGAGCACAACTTCAGTTTGGGTTCACGCATTGTTAAGGGCACGGCTTCAGCCGTGCCATAAGTGCTCTGCCTGCAATGCGGCTTTAGCCGCTGAGGGCAATCTCCACAGTCCTAATCAGACCTTCGCCTAATAACCCGCAAACTCCTCCGTGCGGATGTCGTCTTCATCGACTGTTGCCTCGATCAACATCTTGCGCATGGCGGCGACCATCGCCGGCGGCCCCGCGATGTAATAGATCGGACCATGCAGATCGGGCAGCGTCCGCGACAGCATGGCGCCGTCGATCTTACCCCGCTCACCCGTCCACGCCTGCACTGACTTCTCCATATCCGTCATGGTGGGGACGAAGCGAAAGTTCGGATTAGCCTTCTCGAACTCGCCCAGCGCATCGAGGAAGGGAGCGTCCTCCGGCCTGTGGTTGGCGTAGAAGAGATAGAGCCGGTGCGGCAGCTTCTCGTGCGCCGCCTGTCCGAGGATGCTCATGAACGGTGTAATCCCAATGCCCCCGGCCAGAAAGACGCCCGGCTTGGACGCGTTCTTGTGCAGTGTCAGCGAGCCGCCGGGGTTTTCGACCTTGACCTCGGTGCCCAGGGGCACGGTCTTGAGCACGCGCTTGAAGGCGGTGTCGCGCATCCGGGTTGCAACCGCCAGATGATCTTCAAACGGCGCGCTGATGATCGAGAAGGTGCGGATATTCCCCTCGCCGTCGGTCTCCGGCGGATCGAGCACGGTGACATCCATGGCCTGCCCGGCGCGAAACTCGAAGCCGGCGGGCTTGTCGAAGTAAAACGCCATGGTGCCCTCGGCGACCTGTTGGCGATTCTTCAGCTTTACCATCTGGGCGGTTAAACTTTCAGTCGACATGAAACCTCCTGCTATTGATTAGATGCCGTGGCGCCGCGAGCGTTACGCCGCGCCTGCGATCCCCGCGAAAAAGACCACCCTATGCCGTTGTCTTTGGCAGCGTCAATGCGGAGCAGAATGCCCACTGGCGTGTGGAGCAGAACGTCCATAGGTGTTTCCTTTTTGTCATTCCCGAAGGGAATCTGCGTTTGGGGCGGCACCGATACCCCTTTTGGGAACACCGCCCCCAGCTTTCACTCTTGGAACCTGTCCAGAAAACTACGTCATCTCGACCGGAGCGAAGCGGAGCGGAGAGACCCCTGTATTCGCCTTTGTTCGTTTTATATCGGTCGTAAGGCACTCTTCAAAATTGGAACCGCACATGGAGGAAAGGCAAGATACAGGGGTCTCTCCACTGCGGCGTCAAAAGCGGCCGCCTTCGGTCGAGATGACGTGAGTCCGGGGTATTAAGAGAGTGGGCAAGAGTAAACACATAATTTTGGACAGAGTCTGAGACGCAGACGGTTACAAAAGCTGTATGGCATTTAGTACACTTTGCCTATGAACTTCGCCCTTCAAGAGATGCCGCTTCCCCTTCGCTTCCGGCCGGCGACGCCGATGAGCGACGAGGAATTGATGCGCTTCTCTGCGGCCAACGAAGTTCTGCGTGTGGAACGCGATGCCAATGGAGAGATTCTCGTGATGACGCCCGCAGGCAGCAGGACCAGCAAGATTAACATGCGTATCGGCCGATTGCTCGATGAATGGGCCGAGGCCGATGGCCGTGGCGTTGCGTTCGATTCGAATGGAGGCTTCACGCTTCCTGACGGCTCCATGCGCGCTGCCGATGCGGCCTGGGTTGCCCTGCCACGATGGAAGGCGCTCAGCGATGCCGACCAGTCAAGGTATGCGCCCCTCTGCCCGGACTTTGTCATCGAACTGCGCTCGCCGACCGACAGCCTCTCTGAACTCAGGGAGAAGATGCAGCAGTGGATCGCCAACGGCGCGCAACTGGCGTGGCTGATCGACCCGATTGAGCGTGCCGTGTCCATCTATCGGCCGGGCGAGGAGCCTGAGGTGCATCAGTATCCGACCTCGGTTCAGGGCAATGGGGTCATGGCTGGGTTTGAGTTGGTGATGGCGCGGATTTGGGATTGATAGCCAAGTCGCGGAGTGAAGTGGTCAGTTGATGGCTTGTTGCTATTTTTGGAATGGCTAAATTCATAATGCACACGAGTCAGTAAATTTCACACGAACATTTAGCACGCCAATTGTGATTCACCTGAAATTGGAGGAGGGAGGATGATGAGTGGCGTAAAAATTATGGGGTTGTCCTTTATAGGATTACTTGTTGGCTGTAATCGTCCTTATCAAAGATTTATTCCCATTGGAGACAATACGTCAATCGCTCTTGACACGAAAACTGGACAACAATGTTGGACAGAGCCTAAGAAAAGTGACTTGGTTCCACAAATCAAGGAAATGAAGGGAGTTTTCTGCGTAGACCTTTACAGAAATTCAAGATAACCGGCTACCAACCCATTGCGTTTTGACATACTGCGAGTAAATCGCCATACTTATAAAAGCGTCTCAACCTCCAGTTGAGGCCAGTCGAGAACCACGCCCGGAGGCAGCATCTCCAGAGGGGTGGGAGACGAGGGAAAATGGCAAGGAAGCTCTCCAAGAATCTGACGAAGGCGCGCGCGCTCGTAGAGCCCCGTCCTTACGTTCTGGCGGACGCAGTTCCGCTCCTGCAAAAGGCAAAGTACGCGAAGTTCGACGAGACCGTCGACCTGACGATGCGTCTTGGCGTCGATCCCCGGCACGCCGACCAGATGGTCCGCGGCACCGTGGTTCTGCCGCACGGCCTGGGCAAGACGAAGATCGTAGCCGTCATCGCCTCGGGCGACAAGGTTCGCGATGCAGAGGTCGCCGGCGCTGAGTTCTTCGGTGGCGAAGAGCTGGTCGAGAAGATTCAGAAAGAAGGCTGGACCGCCTTCGACGCCCTGATCGCCACGCCGGACATGATGAAGTCCGTCGGCCGTCTGGGCAAGGTGCTCGGCCCCAAGGGCCTGATGCCCAACCCCAAGACCGGCACCGTCACCACCGACGTCGCCGCCGCGGTCAAAGAGATCAAGGCCGGTAAGGTCGAGTTCCGCACCGACAAGACGGCGCTGGTTCACGTTCCCGTCGGCAAGCTGTCGTTCGATCCGCAGAAGCTGATCGACAACGCGACGACCGTCATCTCGAGCGTGGTCAAGGCCAAGCCGTCGGCGGCCAAGGGCAGGTACATCAAGGGCGTGACCCTCAGCTCGACGATGGGTCCCGGCATCCAGCTCGACTACGCAGCCGCCGAGGCGGCAGGCAAGGCCTAGGCAATATTTTAGTTTTGCTAAATTTTTAGAGCACCAAGCCCCTTCTGGCCGCGTAAGCGAGGAGCGGGGCAGCGAAAGCGAAGAGGATTCAGTTATGGCATTGACCAGGGCAGTAAAGACGGACAAGGTTAAGAAGCTGGCGGGCGATCTCGAGGGTTCCACCTCGGCGATCATCGGCACCTTTGCCGGCCTCACCGCGTCGAAGGACTTTGAGCTGCGCAAGGCGGTTCGCGGCGCCGGCGGAAGCTATCACGTCGTCAAGAACAAGCTGGCCGCGCGTGCCAGCCAGGGAACGAAGATCGAGGCCGCGTTGCAGGGTCTCAAGGGCGTCAACTCGGTGGCTTACACCTCGGGCGACCCGGTCGCGCTGGCCAAGGCTCTTTCGACATGGGTCAAGGACAACGCCGAGTTCACCTTCAAGCTGGGCATCATCGACGGCAAGGTGATCGACGTTCGCGAGATCGCCGAACTGGCGACCATGCCGGGCAAGGAAGAGCTCTTCTCGAAGCTCCTCTTCCTGATTCAGTCTCCCGCGCAGCGTCTGGCCACCGTCATCAACGCGACCGGCCGCGACCTCGCCGTCGTCATCAATCAGGGCGTCGAGAAGGAAAAATTCGCGGCTTCCGAGGCTCCGGCAGCGCCCGCAGTCGAGGCTCCGGCCGCAGCGGCTCCTGAAGCAGCGGCACCGGCAGCAGAGCCCGCAGCGCCAGAGGCTGATAAGGTCGCCGAGGCGCACGTAGTTGAGTCGGCGGCGGGCGAGCAGCCCTCCGGCGCGGAGCAGCCGGAGAACTCCACCGCGTCGCAGGGTGGTGAAGCGGCAACCTCGGACCCCGTCGAAGGATAGCGGGCAACAAGTTTCGCCTGAGCTTTATCGGGTGCGCTGGTCTGGGCGCAACGGAAACCCGATGAGGAGCAGGCAACCGGAGCGCAGCAGGGCTTCGGCAAGGCAATCGGCAGTTAGATACTAAAGTTCAGATTCAATTGGAGATAGAAAATGGCAGACATTCAGCAGTTGGAAGATTCCATCGTTAGCCTCAGCCTCCTAGAGGCGTCGGCTCTGGTCAAGAAGCTCGAAGAGCGTCTCGGCGTTTCGGCAGCAGCGGCAGTTGCGGCAGCCCCTGCGGGCGGCGGCGCGGCAGCAGCGGCACCGGCCGAAGAGAAGACTGAGTTCACCGTCGTCCTGAAGGATGCCGGCGCGAATAAGATCAACACCATCAAGGCTGTACGCGAAGTCACCGCCCTTGGCCTGAAGGAAGCCAAGGACCTGGTCGACGGCGCTCCCAAGGCCTTGAAGGAGAACATTTCGAAAGATGATGCGGCCGCCATTGCGAAGAAGTTTGAAGGCGTCGCCACTGTCGAAATCAAGTAATTGGCCACCAACTTGCACGCAGAGACGGAACGCGCTATCCTTTATAAGGATTAGAGAAGGTTCGTTCCGCCTCGGCGTGCTGTTCGGCGGACGGTAGCATTCGGCGAAGTCAGCGGTAATCCGGCTTATCCTGCGCAGGCGCAGGCTAGGGAGCCGGCCATTATGAGCTTCGAGCGGCAGAAGCGCATAGTGCCATGGGTCAAGCGAGCGCAGCAACTTTGGGGCACGGCGAGCCTCAAACGGCGGCAGGCATTTACACCACAACGACAGAAACAGTGCACAAGTCGACCTTTGCGCTCATGGGACACGCTGTCCCTTCGAGCGCTTTTCCGCGTTTATCCGCGTCTCCGTTTCTTGCTCAGGCGCAGGCATCGGCACGCGTTCTTTATAGCAGCTTCTTCCATCGGCGAACAGTGAAAGTTTCTTGAGTTTTTCAGAGTTCGATTGAGTGCCGAAGGTTGTATGCGGCAAGACATTCTGCGCACGGGGCATGCGGCATCGAGGGCCGCAGTATCCGAAAAGACGTCAGCAGGCAATCGAAAGACGTCAGCAATTGCGCAAGCAGAACCAAACCCCGGAGGGCCGTACCCAACCCTCCCCTCGCGAGCGTTGACCGGCCTTCCGGTGCGGCAGTCAAAGCTTGGCGGGGACCTCGAAGGTAAGTATTCAGGAGAGAGCATGTCTGGTCAGTCCAACAACAGCGAAATGCGCGCGATCCGTAGCCGTCTCGATTTTTCGAAGATCCCAACCGCCATCCAGATTCCCAACCTCATCGAGGTGCAGCGCCGCAGCTACGAGCGCTTCCTGCAGATGGACAAGCTGCCCCAGGAGCGCGAGGACAACGGCCTGCAGTCGGTCTTTACCTCGGTCTTCCCCATCACCGACTTTCGCAACGTGTCGGAGCTGGAGTTCGTCGATTTCTCGATCGGCAACTGGGAGTGCAAGTGCGGCTACCTCAAGGGTCTCAATCACCTGCGCACCGCCTGCTCGCACTGCGGTCACATGGTCATCACAGACCCCTTCCATCCCGGCGATGTGCTGTGCAACTTCTGCGGAACCTACAACAAGAACACCCCCGACTTCTGCACCAAGTGCGGCGACCCCGTCGGCCTGCAACTGAAGTATGACCAGGCGGAGTGCGAAGAGCGCGGCATGACCTACTCCGCCCCGCTCAAGGTCACCATTCGCCTCAAGATCTACGACAAGGACCCCGAGACCGGCGTCAAGAGCCTGCGTGACATGAAGGAGCAGGAGGTCTTCTTCGGCGACATTCCGCTGATGAGCCAGAACGGCACCTTCATCGTCAACGGGACTGAGCGCGTTATCGTCTCGCAGCTCCACCGCTCGCCCGGCGTCTTCTTCGAGACGGCGAACAACCGCAGCTACTTCCTCGGCAAGATCATCCCTTACCGCGGTAGCTGGGTCGAGTTCGAGTACGACCAGAAGAACACGCTCTACGTCCGCATCGATCGCAAGCGCAAGTTCCTCGGCACGATCTTCCTGCGCGCTCTCGGCCTGCGCACCGACGAAGAGATCCTCAAGACCTTCTATACGGTCGACACCATCAGTGTGAAGGACGGCAAGCTCGGCTGGAAGGTCGCGTCCGAAGACGCGCCGACCAACCTGCAGGGCACTCGTCCCGCCGTTGCCATCACCGTCAAGGGTGAGGAGATCGCTCCCGCCACCCGCAAGATCTCCGCGCACTCGCTCCGTGGGCTGCGCAGCCACAAGATCGGCGAGGTCGAGGTGGAGACCTCGGAGTTCGACGGCGCCATGACCGCCGCCGACATCGTCGACATGACCACGGGTGAGTTGCTCTACGAGGCCAACCAGGAGCTGACCACCGACAAGCTGCACAAGATCCTCCAGTCCGGCGTCACCAGCTTCGAGGTCTTCTTCCCCGAGCGCGACGACGTGGGCAACATCATCACCAACACCCTGCGCCGCGACTCCGTGCGCAAGCCTGAGGAAGCTCTCATCGAGATCTACCGCAAGCTGCGTCCCGGCGACCCGCCGACGCTCGACACCGCGACCGCGCTCTTCGAGGGCATGTTCTTCGATTCGCGCAAGTATGACTTCTCGCGCGTGGGCCGGCTCAAGTTCAACATCAAGCTCTACGAGAACCAGGACCCTACCGGTCTCGACCATCGCACCCTGACCCCCGAGGACTTCTACGGGACCATCCGTTATCTGCTCAAGCTGCGCAAGAACATTGGCGTGGTCGACGACATCGATCATCTCGGCAACCGCCGCGTCCGTGCCGTCGGCGAACTGATGGAGAACCAGTTCCGCATCGGCCTGGTCCGCATGGAGCGCGCCATCAAGGAGAAGATGTCGGTCTACCAGGAGATGTCGACGGCGATGCCGCACGACCTCATCAACGCCAAGCCTGTCATGGCCGCCATCCGCGAGTTCTTCGGCTCCTCGCAGCTCTCGCAGTTCATGGACCAGACCAACCCGCTGTCGGAGATCACGCACAAGCGCCGCCTCTCCGCCCTCGGGCCCGGCGGTCTGTCCCGTGAGCGCGCCGGCTTTGAAGTCCGCGACGTGCACCCGACTCACTACGGCCGCATCTGCCCGATCGAGACGCCGGAAGGCCCGAACATCGGCCTCATCTCGTCGCTCTCCTGCTTCGCGCGCATTAACGAATACGGCTTCATCGAGAGCCCCTACCGCCGCGTCAAGGACGGCCGCGCGCTCGACTACGTCTCTGTCGTCAACGCCGGCGAGTCCGGCTTGCGCCAGGGCGATTCGCTCGAGATTGGCGAGGCCCGCAAGCTGAACGGGCAGTTGAAGAAGGACAAGAAGCGCACCATGGACCTTGCCCCCTTCAGCTTCTATCTCTCGGCCTGGGAAGAGGACCGGCACACCATCGCGCAGGCCAACATCGAACTGGACGAGAAGCTGAACATCGTTCAGGACGTGGTCGATGCCCGCCGCCAGGGCAACTTCGTCCTCGTGAACAAGGCCGAGGTGGACTACGTTGACGTCTCGCCCAAGCAGCTTGTCTCGGTCGCCGCATCGCTGGTTCCGTTCCTCGAGCACGACGACGCCAACCGCGCTCTGATGGGCGCGAACATGCAGCGGCAGTCCGTTCCTCTGCTGGTCGCCGAGGCTCCGTTCGTCGGAACCGGAATGGAGGGCGTCACCGCCCGCGACTCCGGCGCCGTCATCCTGGCCAAGCGCAACGGCATCATCGACTCGGTCGACTCCGAGCGCATCATCGTGCGCGTCGAAGGCGAGCACCACCCCACGCAACTCTCGCGCGAGGTCGGCTCCGATATCTATCAGCTCACCAAGTTCAAGCGCTCCAACCAGAACACCTGCATCAACCAGAAGCCGATCGTCCGCAGGGGCGACCGCGTGGTCAAGGGGCAGGTGATCGCCGACGGTCCCTGCACCGAGCAGGGCGAACTCGGCCTTGGCCGTAACGTGCTGGTGGCCTTCATGCCGTGGCGCGGTTACAACTTCGAGGACGCGATCCTGATCTCGGAGAAGCTGGTCCGCGAGGACTACTACACCTCGATCCACATCGAGGAGTTTGAGATCGAAGCCCGCGACACCAAGCTCGGACCGGAAGAGATCACGCGCGATATTCCCAACGTCAGCGAGCACGCCTTGCGTGACCTCGACGAGTCGGGCATCATCCGCATCGGCGCCAAGATCGGCCACAACGACATCCTCGTCGGCAAGGTCACGCCCAAGGGCGAGACCCAGTTGACGCCGGAAGAGAAGCTTCTCCGCGCCATCTTCGGCGAAAAGGCCGGCGACGTTCGCGACGCCTCGCTCACCTGCCCCCCGGGCATCGAGGGCACGGTCGTCGACGTCCGCATCTTCTCCCGTAAAGGGCAGGAGAAGGACGAGCGCGCCAAGCAGATCGAGCAGGAGATGGTCGAGAAGCTGGAGCGCAACCTCGCCGACGAGATCCGTATTCTCACCGACGAGCGCCTCAAACGCCTCGAAGGGATTCTCGGCGCGAAGGAAGTCCTCGCCGACCTGCACGACGAGCGCACCAACAAGAAGCTGCTCAGCAAGGGCGACATTCTCGACCGCGACACCATCGAGCTGATCTCGACCCGCAATCTCAAGCGCATCCGCTACGCCGACAAGGACCCCCGCGTCAACGAGCAGATCGACGAGATCGAGGAGATGACCTCGCGCCAGATCGATGTTCTGCGCAAGATCACCAACGAGAAGATCGGAAAGATGCAGAAGGGCGACGAGCTCTCGCCCGGCGTCATCAAGATGGTCAAGGTCTACATCGCCATGAAGCGGCGCCTCTCGGTCGGGGACAAGATGGCCGGCCGTCACGGCAACAAGGGTGTCGTCTCGCGCATTCTGCCGGAAGAGGACATGCCGTATCTTCCCGATGGAACGCCGGTCGAGATCGTTCTCAACCCGCTTGGCGTGCCTTCCCGTATGAACGTCGGTCAGATCCTCGAAACCCACCTCGGATGGGCGGCCCACGAACTCGGCAAGCAGGTTTCCGAGCTCGCAGCCACCTACAAGGAGGCCAGCGAGGTTCGCGAGCTGTTCAAGGCGCGCTTCGCCGGCACTGCCGCCCTCAACCAGCTTCTCGACCTCGACGATGAACAGACACTGCGCGTCGCCGCCGGCATGAAGCGCGGTATCTGGTTCGGCACCGCGGTCTTCGACGGCGCGCGCGAGTCGGAGATCAAGGCTCTGCTCCAGTCCGCAGGCCTGCCCAGCTCCGGCAAGACACTGCTGCACGACGGCATGACGGGCGAAGAGTTCGAACAGCCCGCCACGGTCGGCTACATCTACATGCTCAAGCTGTCGCACCTGGTCGACGACAAGATCCACGCTCGCTCCATCGGGCCGTACTCGCTCATCACCCAGCAGCCGCTGGGCGGCAAGGCGCAGTTCGGCGGACAGCGCTTCGGCGAGATGGAGGTCTGGGCGCTCGAAGCCTACGGCGCGGCCTACATCCTGCAGGAACTGCTCACCGCCAAGTCCGACGACGTCTTCGGCCGTACCAAGATCTACGAGGCCATCGTCAAGGGCGAAGCAGCCATCGAGCCGGGCGTGCCCGAGTCGTTCAACGTCCTCATCCGCGAGCTACAGTCGCTCTGCCTCGATGTGGAACTGATCAAGCTGGCCGACCAGAAGAAACACGCGCTGCCCGAGATCGCCGCGGCCGACTAACGCACTACAGCCCGGGGAGGACACTGCGTACTCTCCCCGGGCGCCGCTTCGGCGGCAAGACAATCGAAAGAAGAGCAACAGCACCAGAACCACAGGCCACGCGATGCGCCCGAAGTCATCGCAGAGAAGATTTAGCAACCGCAGCCAATCGCTGCAACTGCATGAGCAGAAAACAAGGGAGACGCAAATATGTTCCGCTCCAGCCCCTTCGAACTGACCGGTCCCATCGCCGACTTCGACGCCATCAAGATCCAGCTCGCCAGCCCCGAGAAGATCCGCAGCTGGTCGCACGGCGAGGTCACCAAGCCCGAGACCATCAACTACCGCACCTTCAAGCCCGAGCGCGACGGCCTGTTCTGCGCCCGCATCTTCGGGCCCATTACTGACTGGGAGTGCCTCTGCGGCAAGTACAAGCGCATGAAGCACCGCGGCGTCATCTGCGACAAGTGCGGCGTCGAGGTCACCCTCTCGAAGGTCCGCCGCGAGCGCCTCGGCCACATCGAGCTTGCCAGCCCCTGCTCGCATGTCTGGTTCTTCAAGGGCCTGCCCTCGCGCATCGGCCACCTGCTCGACATCAGCCTGCGTGAACTCGAAGCCGTCCTCTACTTTGAGTCTTATGTCGTTGTCGATCCCGGCGACGCGCCAGTCAAGGAGCGCGAGGTCATCAAGGACGAGACTAAGTTCCGCGAGCTCGATCAGCAGTATCGTCCTTCCGGCTTCAAGGCCATGATGGGCGCCGAAGCCATCAAGGAACTGCTCAAGCGCGTTGAGATCAACGAGCTTGCCATCGAACTGCGCGAGCGCATGAAGAGCGAGACCTCGCTGCAGAAGCGGCTCAAGTACTCCAAGCGCCTCAAGATCGTCGAGGCCTTCCGCAAGTCCGACAACCTGCCGCAGTGGATGATTCTCGACGTGATCCCGGTCATCCCACCCGAGCTTCGCCCGCTGGTGCCGCTCGACGGCGGCCGCTTCGCCACGTCCGACCTCAACGATCTTTATCGCCGCGTCATCAACCGTAACAACCGCCTCAAGAAGCTGATGGACCTGCACGCTCCCGAGGTCATCGTCCGCAACGAGAAGCGCATGTTGCAGGAGGCTGTCGATGCTCTGTTCGACAACGGCCGCCGCGGCCGCGTGCTTCGCGGCGCCAACAATCGCCCGCTCAAGTCGCTCTCCGATACCCTCAAGGGCAAGCAGGGCCGCTTCCGCCAAAACCTTCTCGGCAAGCGAGTCGACTACTCCGGCCGTTCGGTCATCGTCGTCGGCCCCGAGCTGAAGCTGCACCAGTGCGGCCTGCCTAAGAAGATGGCGCTCGAACTCTTCAAGCCCTTCATCTATCACCGGCTCGAACAGACCGGCCACTGCACCACCATCAAGCAGGCCAAAGAGATGGTCGAGATGCAGGACCCCATCGTCTGGGACATCCTCGAAGAGGTCATCAAGGACCACCCTGTCCTGCTCAACCGCGCTCCGACCCTCCACCGTCTCGGCATCCAGGCGTTTGAGCCGGTGCTCGTCGAAGGCAAGGCGATCAAGATCCATCCGCTTGTCTGCACCGCCTTCAACGCGGACTTCGACGGCGACCAGATGGCCGTCCATATCCCGCTCTCGCCCGAGGCCCAGATCGAGGCCAGCGTGCTGATGCTCGCCTCGCACAACATCCTCTCGCCCGCCAGCGGCCAGCCCATCACGGTGCCGACGCAGGACCTTGTCCTCGGCATCTACTACCTCACCAAGTCGAAGATCAACGCCAAGGGCGAAGGCCGCGTCTTCGCCAATATCGAAGAAGTGCTGATGGCGCTTGAAGCCAGGCAGGTCGAGACGCTCACCCCGATCCGTCTGCGCTACACCGGTCCCGTCCTCGACATGACCAATGCCTACGACGATCAGGATCTCACCCACACCGAGCCGGTCGAGTTCAACAAGCAGTTCATCTCGACCACGGTCGGCCGCGCCATCCTCAACGACGCGCTTCCCGAGGGCATGCCCTATGTCAACGGCTTGCTCAAGAAGAAGGGAATTGGACAGCTCGTCAACTACTGCTATCTGAACCTCGGCCTCGAGACCACCGTCAAGACGCTCGACAGGATCAAGGACCTGGGCTTCAAGTACGCCACCCAGTCCGGCCTCTCCGTCGGCCTCGACGACATGGTCATTCCCGACTCCAAGTACACCGTCGTCGGCGATGCCGAAAAGCAGGTCATCAACGTCCAGAAGCAGTACCTCGACGGCGCTATCACCAACGGCGAGCGCAATAACAAGGTCATTCAGATGTGGTCGACCGTCACCGAGCGCGTTGCTGACGACATGTTCAACAACATGAAGCAGCAGGATCGCGACGGCGTCATGAACCCGATCTACATCATGGCCGACTCCGGCGCCCGCGGTTCGAAGCAGCAGATCCGCCAGCTCTCCGGCATGCGCGGTCTGATGGCCAAGCCCTCGGGCGAGATCATCGAGACCCCCATCACGGCGAACTTCCGCGAAGGCCTCACCGTTCTCCAGTACTTCATCTCCACCCACGGAGCGCGCAAGGGCCTTGCCGATACCGCGCTCAAGACCGCCGACTCGGGCTACCTTACCCGCCGCCTGGTCGACGTGGCGCAGGATGTCATCATCTCGCACCACGACTGCGGCACGGTCGAAGGCATCTATGTAACTCCAATTATCGAAGCGGGAGAGACCATCGAGCCTCTGCGCGACCGCATCATCGGCCGCGTCTCGCTCGAGAAGCTGAAGGACTTCGAAGGCAAGACCATCGTTGAAGTCAACCAGGAGATCGACGAAGACCTAGCCTCCGCCATCCAGGCCGCCGGCATCGAGCGCGTCAAGATCCGCTCCGTGCTTACCTGCGAGTCCAAGCGTGGCGTCTGCATCCTCTGCTACGGCCGCAACCTCGGCTCCGGCAAGATGGTGGAGATGGGCGAAGCCGTCGGCGTCATCGCGGCGCAGTCCATCGGCGAGCCGGGCACCCAGCTCACCATGCGTACCTTCCACATCGGCGGAACCGCTAGCCGCGTCTCGGACGCCTCGCACATCGAGTCCAAGAACGCCGGCACCGTGCGCTTCATCAACCTGGTCACCGTCCGCAGCAAGGACGGCAGCCTGGTCGCCATGAACCGCAACGGTTCGATCGCCGTCGTCGACGACAAGGGCCGCGAGAAAGAGCGCTACTCCATCGTCTACGGCGCCAAGCTCAAGGTCGAAGAGGGTGCCAAGGTCGTCGTCGGCGACAAGATCGGCGAGTGGGACCCGTACACCTTCTCTCTGCTCACCGAGATCGCCGGAACCGTTCACTTCAAGGACCTGCAGGAAGGCGTCACTCTCAACGAGGAAGTCGACGAGGTCACCGGTCTCAGCCGCCTGGTCGTCGCCGACTCGCCCGACGAGAAGCGCCAGCCCGCCATTCTCGTCAACGCCAGCGGCACGCTCGCAGAGCAGAAGGGGAGCAAGAAGCGCTACCTCATGCCATCCCGCGCTCACCTGATGGTGGTCGACGGCGACGAGGTCTTCCCCGGCGACATCCTTGCCAAGATCCCGCGCGAAACCACGCGCACCAAGGACATCACCGGCGGTCTGCCGCGCGTCGTCGAACTCTTCGAAGCGCGCAAGCCGCGCGACCCTGCGATCATCTCGAAGATCGACGGCGTCGTCCGCTTCGGCGATGTCTCCAAGGGACAGCGCAAGGTCTACGTCACCGCCGACAACGGGCAGGAAGAGGAGTACAGCGTTCCCCGCGGTATCTACGTCAACGTGCAGGAGGGCGAACGCCTTCGCGCCGGCGACGCTCTGATCGACGGTCCCCGCAACCCGCACGACATTCTGGAAGTCCTCGGCGAGCGTGCTCTCCAGCAGTACCTCGTCAATGAGATCCAGGAGGTCTACCGGCTGCAGGGCGTGGCCATCTCCGACAAGCACATCGAAACCATCGTTCGCCAGATGCTTCGCTGGGTCAAGATCGAAGAGGTCGGCGACACCAGCTTCCTCGTCGACCAGCAGACGGACCGCTTCCGCTTCAACGCGGAGAACCAGCGCGTCCTCATGGAAGGTGGCCGTCCCGCCATCGGCCGCTCGCTTCTGCTCGGCATCACCAAAGCCTCGCTCTCGACCGACAGCTTCATCTCGGCCGCCAGCTTCCAGGAGACCACCCGCGTCCTTACAGAGGCTTCGATCAACGGCTCTGTCGACACGCTGCGCGGCCTCAAGGAAAACGTCATCGTCGGCCGCCTCATCCCCGCCGGCACCGGAATGGAGTACTACCGCAACGTCCAGCTCTCACCCGAGCTTGAGGAAGCGGCAGCCCAGGTCCAGGCCGAGGTTCAGGAAGCCCACGATGCCGAAGAGCGCGAACTCGAACAGATGCGCATGGAAGGCGAACAAGAAGAAATGGCCGCCGAGTAGCACCTCGTGCCGTTCTCGACGCTTCGCGTAAAACCTTAAACTACAGCAACAAAGATGGGCGGACTCGAAAGAGTCCGCCCCTTGGTTTTTCCCCGGAGCATACCGGGTAATAACCTAACCCCTACACAAAAACTGTTAGAAATTTCTTTTCTGATCGACTACCTAAGTGTGAAAAGAATTGATTCCATGCCGACCGATACGAAGAGTCAGGATGACTTGTATGAGGAAGCGGTGGAACAATTCGGCTCTTCCGTCGAAAGGCTCACGCGAGCCTACGAGGCCGATCCGGAAAGGCGCAGAGACCTAAGTCAGGACATTCATTTTCAACTATGGCGCAGCTTCCAGCGGTACGATGCCCGATGTTCACTGCGGACATGGGTCTATCGCGTTGCACACAATGTCGCCGCATCTCATGTTCTTCGTGAACGCAGGGTGCTCTCGAACCTTGTAAGCCTGGAAGAGCTTGAGCTAATTCCTGACAAGCAACAAGGCCAGTTTGCTGCGGACCAACAGAGAAATCTGGAACAGCTATCGCTGCTGATTCAGCGACTCAAACCGCTGGATCGCCAGGTCATCATTTCCTATCTCGAAGGTCTGGATGCCGTATCAACAGGAAAGATCACCGGCCTATCTCCCGCTAACGTAGCGATGAAAATAAATCGGATCAAAGCTATTCTGCGCCGGTTTTATGAAGGAGGTCATCATGCAAGATAACTCCTCAAACAAGGACCCGAGGGAGATTTGGCAAAGCCAGCCAGCGGAGACATCGAGATTGACACCGGAAGAGATTCGACAGAGAGCAAAGAAGCTGCAAGGAAAGACTCGCCGGGTATTGCTCGGATGGATAACAGTATCGCTTCTAATTGTGGGGATCTCTGTTTTCGGGATGGTGTGGATACACAGTCCATTAGTCCGAACAATATTCGCATTCAGCATTACCTGGAGCGTGGCTGGTCAATTTTTCGTAAACAGAAGAAGGCGGTCTTCCATGCTGTCCGAAGAAGTTCTGCCTGACACCGGCCTCAACTCCTATCGGATGGAGGTCGAGCGCAAGCGTTACATCTCGACTCACTTTTTGTTATGTATCTTCGGACCATCGGTTCTTGCAATCGGCACCCTGGCGGTGCAATTGGTGAGCTTCGCAAGAACCCGAGGATCAATTTCCCATACCGCCCCCTTTTTGACCATGTTGGCAATTTGGATTGTGGGCGTATTCGTTATCAGGATGAGGGATCAAAGAGAACTCAAGCGTGAGATCGATGAATTGATACAGCTTGAAAATGCTAACGGATGACGCCCGAGAGCGTGGCCGAGTACTTCGCCCTTGGATGGCTACGAATGATCAGGTGCCCCATCCTTCGCGCATTTGCGGGGGGGGGAGTGTAGCCATTTGGCCTCCCGCAGCTCTCATCTTGCAACAACAAAACCACTTCCGCGAGATTTTTCAGGGGTAATAATATACTTGACAAATCAAGTGTGATTCTCTAGACTTCGTTACATGAGCAAGGGAATGACATTACAGCAAGCCATCATCCACTTCAGCGATGCCGACAACTGCATCAAGTACATGGTTGATCTGCGCTGGCCGGACGGTGTGGTGGTATGCCCCACCTGTGGCCGGAACGATGTGTCGTGGCTCTCCAATCAGCGCAAATGGCAGTGCAAGTCCAACCACGCCAAGCGTCAGTTCTCGGCTAAGGTTGGCACCATTTTCGAGGACTCTCCCCTCGGCTTGGACAAGTGGATTCTCGCCTCATGGATGATTGCCAACTGCAAAAACGGTGTGAGCAGCTATGAGATTGCCCGCAACATCGGCGTCACTCAAAAGTCAGCCTGGTTCATGCTTCACCGGATGCGTTTAGTGATGGACACGACCGAAACAGATGCCAAGCTCGGCGGCTCTGAGGGTGGCCCTGTGGAGGTTGATGAGGCTTTCGTAGGTGGTGAGCCTAAGAACTGGCATAACAGCAAGCGCATTGCCCATCACAAAGCTGTACGGTCGGAACGTGTTCGCACCTATCAGAACGCTTTCACTCACAAGACTGCCGTAATCGGGATGCTTGACCGTGAGAGCCGCCAGATTCGCGCCAAGGTTGTGCCGAACGTGCGCCGCGAGACTTTGCAGAATGAGATTTTGGACATTATCGAGTTTGGTTCAAAGGTGTATACCGACCAAGCCGTGACGTACAAGAGCCTGAAAGACAAGTATGTTCATGACACCGTGAACCATGCGAATCAGTATGTGAACGGACAGGTTCACACCAACAGTATCGAAAACTTCTGGTCACTGATGAAGCGGAACCTTAAAGGCACATACGTTGCGGTCGAACCGTTCCACCTAGACCGCTATCTGGCCGAACAATGCTTCCGTTTCAATACCAGCCGCACTCACAACGATGAGACGCGCTGCGCTAAACTTTTCTCGCAGGTACTTGGCAAGCGTTTGACGTATGCTGAACTGACGGGGAAGGAGGCGGGGGCGAGTTTCTAAGCCTTTGCTTCGGAAGAGACAGGGACGCGGGAAGAGGTCTTAGCCCGCTTCTCCGCTTCCAACTTTCTCATAAGTTCCGCACGAGGTACGGCAACAAGCCGCCTCATAAAATTCGTTGTTCTGGCGAACTCCCCCGCATCATCCTTGCCGGGAATCGGGTTGGTCGCACGAGCCTTCATCTAGCCGCATGATACCACGCGGCGGAAAGGTGAAGTCGTGTCAAAGTTCTGCGAATCCTCCGACTACATCAACCGTGTACTGCAACAACTCCAGCAGACCAGGAGTCGCCGGTTGGATTTTCCGCTTACCGAAGTCCCTAAACGCTATACACGGCTGCAATACGCCATAGCCCTTAAAGTGGAATGCGATTTTGGCGGGGTCAAGTTCGGGATGTGCCCTCTCATAACTTTCGATGATGGGCTTCATCTCGTTCGGGAGCAAGCGGATACCTGCGTTCAGGCAGAGCAGGAGCTCTCGATGCTTATCGATAATGTCGAAGTCATGGATGAGCCAGAGGGGATCGTCCATAGGATCGGCGGCGTTATACGGTTGAAGCCGTTCGATCAAAACCCGAACATCGGAATTCGTAATCTTCTGTATCTTTCCCTCAAATCTGGTAACGTCTCCTTTATCAATAGGCTTTTTGCAGAAGACCGGAAAATCAACCGGCATCTTGTTTATTTGAGGGCCAGTGGAGAAATGCCAAACGATGTGGTCAAAGCAGGATCGCAGGTGATGGACAATCTCACCCGCGAGCACACTGAACTTTGGTGGAATGACGCAATTCTTATGGTACTCAATCGCCTTAGAAAAGTTCTCAAAGTCGTTCTCTGGGATAGCGGGGTAGTCGCCTTCATTGAAGAACCGCTCGATTTCAGCATTGAGATTAAGGATGTTCTCTTCGGCCCGGACGACCTTCTCAGCAATTCCAGCAAACGGATGAGTGGGATCGTCGTGCCAAGCCATGCGCAATCATAGCAGTTGATTCGCCAAGTAAGTTATTACCTTTTCAGGCGTGAGCTGTCCTTCCACTTCTCCAGCTAAATTCAGCTTCTGCCTCGTTTAAGGATTAAATGACAGAACCGGCCCAGCCGGTGACTGGGATAAAACTATTCCGCTTTATGTGCAAACTTATGCGATGTAACGGTTGCCTGACGTAAAAAAAATAGACTAACTTATTCCTTCTATGGGACCTACGGTGCGGGCTTTTCCACAATAGATTGGCACGACACCTGCGTATAGATAGGTCGAGAAAAATTCTCGCACGCTCACTTCTATTGCATTTTGCTCGTGGAGGATATCTATGTTAAAGCGCCTGGCCATTCTACTTGCTCTGGCTGTCGGCACGGCTACCGTTGCCCATGCAGATTCTATTAGCGGATACTTTTCCGCGAATGGGACTGATTCTTTTACCCCAAACAGCATCACCTTTGATAGTGCACAGGTCGCGGGCGCGATTGGTGGCACCTTCGCCAGTTATCTGGTGGATGGCGCCGTCATCAATTTCCTGCCCGGTCCGCTGCCCTATGCCAACGGAATGAATACGCCTCCCAATCCCCCTTACACCACGGGATCGGTGCCGCTGTTCAATACGTCAGGCGGGGGCGCAACCTTCACCTTCAACATGACCGACTATGACGCCCATTACATCAATGATGGAAGTCTCGGTTGCAGCAGCGGCAGCACCTGCCTGAATGTCACCGGCGACGGCTTCTTCACCTCAACGGGTTCGCTCGTTGGAGAGTCCGGCCCGGCCACGTTCACGTTCACCTCGCAATACGTAAATGGCCAGCCTCTGGCCAGCCTCACCTCCTTCTCCGCATCCGCATCCGCATCGCCGTCCGCAGTTCCTGAGCCGGCTTCGCTCGCTCTGTTCGGCACTGGTCTGCTGGGAGTCGTAGGTCTGGCACGTCGCAAGTTCCACGTGTAACTATGCGCTTTGTCAAAACGGGAGCCGATTCGGCTCCCGTTTTTTTTTGTCGATCGGAACTGTTGATTAAGTCCGGGTTTGTTAAGGACACGGCTTCAGCCGTGTCGAAGATGCTTCGTTTGCCGTGGGGCTTTAGCCCCTGGGGTACGCTTTCGTTCTATCCAAACCTTTTTCCGCAGCCTGTTCAGTTGCTGAGGGAATGTTTGAAGACTTAATCAGACCTTCCCCGGAGCCATTCTCT
This sequence comes from Acidobacteriales bacterium 59-55, assembly GCA_001897435.1. Lineage (GTDB taxonomy): Bacteria > Acidobacteriota > Terriglobia > Terriglobales > Acidobacteriaceae > Edaphobacter. The sequence goes on from MKSV01000007.1 coordinate 83,270, forward strand.
CTCAGGTGTAGCTTGCTTTGTTTGTCATTCCCGAAGGGAAACCGCGTTTCTCCCGAATCACCAGGCACTACATCTGGAGGAGAACCCATTCCGTGGATGTCTCATGCCTACCATTGCAGCAGAAGCAGCTCCGAGCAGAAGGCCGGGCCCATGGCGCCCATCATGCTGTAGCAGCCGGGGCTTCCGGGCCGGTTCAACAGGAAGTCCTGCATCACCGTGAGAACCGAAGCGGAGGAGAGGTTTCCCCGCTGGCGAAGGCTGTTCCATGAAGCGGACAAAGCGTGCGGCGGCAGCTTAAGGCTGCTCTCCATCGCTTTGAGAACTTTCGGTCCTCCGCTATGGAAGATGAAGCTGCAGATCTGCCCCATGCTCAGGTTGTTGTCCGCGAGGAAGGCCTCCACGGTGCCGCGAAGTTCGGTGTTCACCAACTGAGGAACGTCGGCCGAGAGAACGATATTGAATCCGCTCTCGTTGATGTTCCACCCCATCAGGTGTTCCGTGTCGGGGTAGTAGGTGGAGCGGGTATCCAGCACGCGTGGGCACGGGCGCTGGACGCTCGTAGGCTCTTCCGCAAGCGCCGTCTCCTCCCCGGCAACCACCACCGCTGCCGCCCCGTCGCCGAACAGCCCGCAGGCAACGACATTCGCCATGGAGGAGTCGTTCTCCTGCCAGGTAAGCGAGCAAAGCTCGACCGAGAGCAGAAGCGCGTACTGCTTGGGAAAGGCGCGTACATAGTCGATTGCGCGGGAGATTCCTGCGGCTCCGGCAACACAGCCCAGGCCGAAGATCGGGACGCGCTTGACATGGCGTGGAAAGCCCATTCGGTTGGCGAGACGGGCATCGATGCTCGGGCAGGCAATGCCTGTGACGGAGGTGAAGAAGATCGCCGAGATATCCGACGGAGTCAGCCCAACCTGGTCGAGCGCTCTCTCGATGGCCTGCTGGCCAAGTTCAAGAGCTCCCTTGATCCACAGGTCGTTAGTCGGGCCGAAGCCGGACAGCGTGCCCAGAGTATCGAGCGGAAACATGATATGGCGGAAATCTACGCCGCAGTTGGAGTGGAGACGATTCATAATGCCAGGGGTCACCAATTTGTCCTGCATCCTCTCTTCGAGAGCTTCGGTGATGACGGCCTGGGGATAACGATGAACAGGAAATGCTGTTCCTACAGATGCAATACGCATGGTTGAGCAACCTCCATGGGGAGCTGGGGAAATGAATGCAGTGCCGAAGGCGAGCCATCAGCAAGTTAATCTTGAGCAGAAGGGGAGCAAATCTGTGGGGCGGGCTGGGGAGACTGCATTCCAGTGCACAGGGGAGGCCATGTTAGGGCTAACAGGCCTAGTATAGATCAATCAGAGGTTGCCCGCGGATACAACTTTTGTACGTTTTTGTGAGTATTTCGCATGGTGGAGCCATACCTTCACCAGGGATTCTGGCCACAACTGATCCAGCATCCCAACTGATCGGGTGCCCCATCCTTCGCGCACTTACGAAAAGTGAGTGTAAATGATCTGGTTGAGAGATCGGGTATTTCTCGGCTGCATTCCAGCACATAACTCCACAAAAGTAGACCGCTTACAGCGCCTCGGCGCCGCCCAACCGCCGCTTGCGAAACGAGGCGACCTTGTTGCGATTGCCGCACATCGCCGGGCTGCACCACCTGCGGTGTTGCGACCGGGTGCGGTCGTAGAACCAGAGGACGCACTCGTCGTTTTCGCAGTGCTTGATCCGGTCGAAGTCGCCCGAAACCATCAGCTCGGCCGTGGACTCCATCAGCGGTGCCAGGAACTGTTCGGGTGTGCGTGTCTCCCAGTCCAGGCGCCGCTCCAGGCGCAGGCGTCCGTCCTTGTCCGGAACCATCATCGGATAGCTTCGGGTCAGAGAGGCAAAGGCGTTCAGGACGCTCGGGTTCTGCTCCCCTCGCTTCCGCCTCTCCACCTCGGTTCGGATCGCCATTCGCAGGTTGCGCGCCGTCTCCAGCAGATCCGTCGGCTTAAGTTTCGCTGCGGCGGCCGCGTCGACGGGCCAGCCGGCGCGGGCCAGCCAGCGCCGGACATCGGCGTCGCTCTGGAGCAGGTCCACCAGTTCGCCATCGACGCGGACGACCGTATTCAGGAAGTCCAGCACGGGATGATCGCCCACCTTTGGCATTTCGATGGGTTTTACAGGCACTTTTGCCTCCGGCATGGGTCTTGCCTCCGTAAATTTTTATGTAACCAGTGTATCTTCCTTTCTCTGGTTACATCTCATCAAATGTAACCAGAGAAGATATGTTTCTCTGGTTACATCCATCTTCGCAACACAGAAAAGGAAAATCCCATGACTGAGACAGCACGTGTTCCCGTTACCTCCATCCGCCGTATAAAAGCCGACGGAATCAACGTCTTCTACCGTGAAGCCGGTCCCGCCGACGCTCCGGTCGTGCTGCTCCTGCACGGCTTCCCAACCTCGTCATTTCAGTATCGCGAGCTGATTCCGCGGCTCGCCGGCCGCTATCGCGTCATCGCGCCGGACCTGCCCGGCTTCGGTTTTACCGAGGTTCCGCCGGAGCGCAATTACAAGTACAGCTTCGAAGCGATCGCGAAGACGATCGAGGCGTTTACCGATGCGCTGGGCCTCAAGCACTATGCGCTCTATGTCTTCGATTACGGCGCTCCTACCGGGCTTCGCCTGGCGCTGGCGCACCCGGAGCGTGTCACCGCTATCGTCTCGCAGAACGGCAATGCCTATGAGGAGGGTCTGGGAGACGCATGGGAGCCGATTCAAAAATACTGGCGCGATCCTACGCCCGAGAACCGCGAGGCCCTGCGCCCGGTCCTGAGCCTGGAGGGAATTCGCTGGCAGTACACCTATGGCGTGCCTGACGCCGACGCCATCGCGCCCGAAGGATACACACTCGACGCTGCGCTGATCGAGCGGCCGGGGAACGCCGATATCCAGCTCGACCTCTTCCTCGACTACGCCAACAATGTGAAGCTCTACCCAGCCTTCCAGGAATACTTCCGTAAGGCAAAGCCGCCGCTGCTCGCTATCTGGGGCAGGAACGATCCGTTCTTCATCCCGCCGGGGGCCGAGGCTTTCAGGCGCGACAATCCGAATGCGACGGTTCAGATTCTGGAGACGGGGCACTTCGCGCTGGAGAGCCACGTGGAGGAGATTGCGGCCCGGATGCAGGAGTTTATGGAGGGAGTTGTCGCCTGAGTTCCGGAGTCCGTTGGTCAAATGTATGCGGCTGAAACCCACGTCCGAGAATCCGGACGTGGGCACCGGGCGTGATTTGGAGGAAGAATGCCTCTAAATTTTTCTCCAAATCGCACGGAAGCTGGAGTATGCTTTCCGCACCATTTGGAACCCAACCGGCGCGCCCGGTAAATCACGGAGGAACTTCTATGTTTCATCTGCTGTGGACGGCGATCATTGGTCTTGTTGTCGGCGCTCTTGCCAAGCTCATCATTCCCGGCAAGGAGCCGGGCGGCATCTTCATCACGATGCTGATCGGCATCGCCGGGGCGTTTCTTGGGACATGGATCGGCCGCGCGATCGGGCACTATCAGCCAGGTCAATCGGCGGGTTTCATCATGTCTCTGGTGGGCGCACTTATTCTGCTGGGGATCTACCATCTGATCAAGCGCAGCAGCAGCAGCGCGGCCTGACGCTCTCCGCGCGGCTGCGGGGGGGAGCGCCTCTCTGGTGGGCGCAGAGGTTGCCGCGGTGATTCCCACGTCCGAGAATCCGGACGTGGGGCACCCGGACTTGTGAAGTCCTGAGCTGCGAGAGATGGACTGATTTATATGTGTTGAATATTCGCGAGGTAGGTGCTGAGGTTGGCGTCGTAGGAGTGGACGGCGGCGGCGAAGTTTCTTGCAGGGACGGGCAGTCCCAGGAAGTTGCCCTGCGCCATATCGCACTTCCTGCGTAGCAGGAAGCGCAACTGCTCGTCGGTCTCGATGCCTTCGGCTACGACTTTGATGTTGAGGCCGTGCGACATGGCGATGATGGTCCTGACGACCGCCGCCGCGTTCAGGTCGGTCTCCGCCTGACGCACGAAGCTCTGATCGATCTTCAGCCGGTCCACCTGGTATTGCAGCAGGTAGGAGAAGCTGCAAAAGCCGGTGCCGAAGTCGTCGATAGAAATTCTCGCGCCCAGTTCGCGAATCTTCTGCAACTTGTTGAGGTTCTCGGTGGAGTTGACCATCAACATGCCTTCGGTGATCTCGATTTCCAGGCTCGTGGCGGCCAGGCCGCTCTTGGCCAGCGAGTGTTCGATGACCTGCAGTAGATTCTTCTGCTGAAACTGCCGCGGCGACAGGTTGATGGAGACGGTCAGATCCATGCCCAGCTCGTCCTGAAGAGCCTTGCCCTCGCAGCACGAGGTAAGGAAGGCCCATTCGCCGATGGGCACGATCAGGCCGGTCTCTTCGGCCAGCGGGATGAACTGCGCCGGAGCGATGCTGCCCATGCGGGGATGAGTCCAGCGCAGCAGCGCCTCCATGCCGGTGACGAAGCCGGTGGTGAGCGAGACCTGCGGCTGGTAGTGCAGCTCCATCTCGCCGTTGGCGATGGCATGGCGCAGGGCGTGCTCCATCATCAGGCGGTCGGTGGTCTCCTTCAGCATGTCTTCGCTGAAGATCTGGTGCTGGTTGCGGCCGTCGTCCTTGGCCGCGTACATGGCCGCGTCGGCGCGCTTGAACAGGTGCTTCACATCGGTGGCGAAGTCGGGATAGATGCAGACGCCGACACTGGCCGTCACCTTGACGAGTTGTTCGTCGACAGCAATCTCGGGTGCGAGCTTGAGGACCAGGTTGGCGGCGCATTGGTCGACGTCGGCGATGGTGGTGATGTCGGGCATGACGACGACGAACTCGTCGCCGCCGGCTCGGGCAACGATGTCGGTGCTGCGTACGGAGCGGCGGATGCGGTTGGCGGCCTCGATCAGGATCTGATCTCCCGAGGTGTGGCCCAGCGAATCGTTGATGCGCTTGAAGTGATCGAGGTCGAGCATGAAGACGGCGACCTTGGTGCCGTAGCGGCGCGCGCGTTCGACCGCCTCGACCGTCTTGTCGCGGAGCAGGGCGCGGCCCATGAGGCCGGTGAGCGGATCGTGCGTCGCCAAGTGGGTTACGTATTCGAGCATCTGCTTACGCTCGGTGATGTCGAAGGCGATGCCGACGAAACCGGTTACCTCGCCGGCATCGGTGCGGACGGCGCGCATGGCGAGATTGATGGGGGTGCGCGCGCCGTCCTGCCGCAGCAGCGTCCACTCCTGCTCTTCCATGCCGCCGGCGGCGACTCCGGCAGTCAGGATCTGGAAGAGGTCCTGTTCGGTGCCATCCACAGTTCGTTCCTTTTCGACTGTCGCCAGCAACTCTGCCTCGTCGTGCAGAATGGTCAATGGGGCTTTGCCGACCAGTTCTTCGCGGTCGTAGCCGGAGAGCTTCTCTGCGGCCACGTTCATCGCGGTGATCATGCCGGTGGTGTTGGTGGCGATGATGCTGAAGGGAGCGTTCTGGAAGACCGAGTCGGTGAATTCGAGCAGGTGTTCGTAACGCGTTTGCGTGGCCCTGGTCTCGCTGACATCGTGGCAGTTTACCGCGACGCCGTCGCCGATTCTGGTGACCTGGAAGCGGATCCAGGCGGCATCAACTTTGGGATTCGAGACGAAGAGCTCTTCGCAGAGCGACTCGCCCGTCGTCGCAACCCTGCAATACAACTCGAAGATGCGGTCGTCGTCGCCGGGAGTCAGGATGGTAGAGCGCAGTTGCCCCAGCAACTCTGTCCGCGGCCTGTGCAGCACCTTTTCGATATTCGCGTTCAGGTATTCGAAGCGGAAGTCGACGATCTCGCCGGAACGGGCACGCACGCACTCGAGGATCATGAAGGCGTCAAGGCTGGTTTCGGCCGCGGCCAGAAATTTTGAGTAGGCCTCTTTGCCGGCCTTACGCTCAACCTCACGATCGTGTTGCTGCCACAGAGACCACAAGCCGAAGAGGGTTCCCAGAATCGCCAGGAGGATAGCGAAGAAGGACACAAAACCATGGTGCCCATTCAGGTGCCAAAGCACCGCGACGGCGAGGCATGCTGAGATTGCGAGCAGACCGAAGTTCCGGGCCCGTGGCTGCGAGAAGATCCAAGACGTCAAGCCAAACCCCTTAGGGAGGAGAATACAACTCAAAGGTAAATGTTACTTGTCAGTTACGAGAGTAACTTGGAAATAGTGGGTTTGAACCTTATTTCTACGATTATTTTCGAAATGTATCCTTTGTGTGATCCCCAAGCCGTTTAACTCCGAAATAAGGCTTGTCCAGACGTTGATTTCATTGATTCAGGGTGCATATTCCGGACTGCGGAATCTGGTGGGTGCTTTGGCAAAATCCTGCTTGGCGTCGCTGTTCCCGGGAACTTATGGGCATATAGAATGGCGCACATGACGAATGGCAACAACCCGAGTCGCGGCAATCGGCCCATTCGTGCGAGCTTCAACGGGATCGTCATCGCGATCCTGGCAGCGGTGGCGGTCGCCATGTTGCTGACCATTGCCTTTGTGATGTTCAAAGGAAAGAAGATGAAGGTGATGCACAAGAGTGAAGCAGCGCAGGTCTTGAACCCGCTCCACGCACGAACTGCGGGCGGCGCTCGCATCGCGGGCCGTTTGCGAGCATCCTATTTATAGCTGCCTTTATAGTTGCCGCAGCAACCAAGGAAGTAATCTCATGGTTCTTAAATCCGTCTTTCGTGCCGCAGTCGTTCGTCTTTTGACGCCGGCTGTTGCGTTTGCGCTTGTCGCCGGCGCACTGGCTGTCAGTTCGCCGGTTTCTGCTGCCGGGCAGTCGATGCAGCCCTTCATCAAGAAGAACATCTACCCGGAGACGGCGAACCCGACCGTCGACATCGCCGCCGCGCTCAAGAAGGCGCGGGTTGAGCACAAGCGCGTCATCCTCGATTTTGGCGGAGACTGGTGCGGCGATTGCCAGGTGTTGTATATCTACCTCCACGACAAGATCAATGCGCCGCTGGTGGCGAAGCATTTTGTCATTGTGCCGATCTTCATCGGGCAGATGGACCGCAACCTCGACGTGGCGAAGAAGTACAGCGTTCCGGTAACGAAGGGGGTTCCCGCGCTGGCGGTGCTCGATGCCCACGGCAAGCTGCTGTACTCGCAGCAGACCGGGCAGTTCGGGCACATGAGCAGCATGAGCAGCAAATCGGTCACCGAGTTTCTGAACCGCTGGAAGGCCTGATCCGGCGCGCGCTTCGGCGCTCAACCCGTACCCTGGCGGCTGCCCATCTTGAGAAGACTTCTCCGCATCTCCACCGTCTTCCATCGCACGCTGGTCAGCGTGGTCAAGCACGACTGCTTCAACGTCGCGCAGTCGGCGGCCTATTCGGCGATGATCTCGCTGTTTCCGGCGCTGATTATCGCCGCCGCTTTTGTGGGTTTCCTGCCGTATACGGCTCCGCTGCGCTATCAACTAGCGCTGGTGTTCAACCGGATTCTGCCGTCGGATGTGACCCCCCTGCTGGAGGGCTACTTTGCCACCACGCGCCATAGTCCCACCTCGATCCAGGCATTCATCGTGGGCGTGGCGGTGAGCGCGACCGGGGCTTCGAGCGTCATCGTCACCTTCATGGAGGGCTTTCGTCGTGCCCACGGCCTGTCGCGGGACTGCTGGAGCTTCTGGCAGCGCCGTCTGCGCGCGTTTGTGCTGGTCCCGCTCTCGCTGATCCCTCTAGCGGTCGCCAGCCTGCTGATCGTCTTCGGGCACTTCATCGCCGGGTGGGTGGTCATGCACCTGATGCTTGAGGCACGCACACCGGTGTACCTGATTTCGCTGATTGCACGCTGGGTCATCGCGCTGACCGGCAGCGTCGGCCTGATTGCGCTGATCTACCATATGGGCACGCCGATGCGGCAGCCATGGAGGCGGACGATCCCGGGCGCGGTGGTGGCTACGGCGATGTGGTTTCTCTCGACTCTGGCCTTTGGCCTCTACGTCACCCGCTTCGCCAACTACGCGCATATCTACGGCTCGCTGGGGGCCGGGATCGCGCTGCTGTTCTGGCTTTACCTCATCTCGTTGAGCGTGTTGTGCGGAGCCGAGTTCAATGCGCAGTGCGATGCGCATTTTTTTGGGCAGGATGAGACGCATTCAACCGTTTCAAGCGCACAGACTCCCGCATCCGGGTAAAATTGCCACGGATAGAAAAACTCACTGGTCATACCTTCGCGGGTCATCCGCAGGGGTTAGAAAGAATGCGGCAAAGCAATTTCATGAATACTTCCCTGAATCCAATCTCGAACCTTCCTCCCATTGCTGGAACTGAACGTACCCGCCGCGCCAAGATTGTCGCTACCCTGGGCCCTGCCTGCAGCACTCCCGAGATATTCCGCCAGCTGGTTCGCGCGGGACTCGATGTCGCCCGGCTGAACTTCTCGCACGGAACGCACGAGCAGAAGGCGGAGCTGATCCGCATGGTCCGCACCGTGTCCAAGCAGGAGGGCAAGCCCATCTGCATCCTCGCCGACCTACAAGGGCCGAAGATTCGTACCGGCAAGCTGAAGGGCCACAAGCCGGTGCAACTGGTTGCGGGCAAGCGCTTTACCATTACACCGCGCGAGATCGAGGGTACCGCCGCGCTGGTGGGAACGACCTTCAAGACCCTCGCTGAAAATCTGGAGCCGGGCTCGCGCATCCTGCTCTCCGACGGCCTGATCGAGCTGCGCGTCGAGCAGGTCAAGGGCGGCGACGTGGTCTGCGAGATCATCAACGGGGGCACTCTGGGCGAGAACAAGGGCATCAACCTGCCCGGCATCCCGGTCAAGGTGCCATCGCTGACAGAGAAGGACGAGGAGGACCTGGTCTTTGCCATCGGGCAGGGAGTCGATACGGTTGCGGTCTCGTTTGTGCGCACCGCCGACGATGTTCGCCATGTGAAGAACCGCCTGGCGGCGCTGAAGTCCGATGCGTGGGTCATCGCCAAACTGGAGAAGCCGCAGGCGATCGAGCATCTCGACAGCATTCTTGAAGTGACCGACGCCATCATGGTGGCGCGCGGCGACCTCGGCGTCGAGGTTCCGCCGGAGAAGGTTCCGGCGATTCAGAAGCACATCATCCGCCGCGCGGCGGAGTATCGCAAGCCGGTCATCACGGCGACGCAGATGCTCGAATCGATGATCGACAATCCGCGGCCGACCCGCGCCGAGGCCTCGGACGTAGCCAACGCTATCTATGACGGGACGGACTCGGTAATGCTCTCGGCTGAGTCCGCCGCAGGTAAGTATCCGGTGGAGGCGGTGGCGATGATGGCCAAGATCGTCATCGAGACCGAACACCAGATCCGCATCGACCCGAGGCCAGGGCTGTCGCATCCGGCCAGCGTCCGGCTGTCGATCGCCGAGACCATCTGCGAGTGCATGTCGCACGCGGCGGATGATCTCGACGTGGCCGCCATCGCTATCTTTACCGAGACGGGCATGACGGCGCGGCTGCTCTCGAAGTATCACCCGGACCCGCCGATCTTCGCGTTATCGCCGTACGAGAACGTGATCAACCGCTTGATGCTGTTGTGGGGAACCTATCCTATCCTGTGCGACCGCATCCGCGACACCGACAAGCTGGTGAGTATGGCCGAGGAGATTCTCGAAAGCGGCGGCCATGTTCATCCGCGGCAGATCGTGGGCATCGTGGCGGGAACGCGCACCAAGTCCGGCGCCACCAACTTCATGCGGCTGCACATGGTGGGCGACCGCGATACGGAAGTTGCTGGGGCGAAAAAGAAAAAGAAGAAGTAGTAGAGAACCGAAGTGCCTGACGATTAAAATTGTTGGGAAATGAAGAAGGCCCGGAGAAGATCTCTCCGGGCCTTTCTTTGTTGTGCGAGTTGCCGGTTTATTTATAGGCCTTCGCGAAAGCGTCGGCTGCCTGGTTCATCTGCTCTGCCGTAATGGCGTGCGAAGCGATGATGACGCGGAAGCGGAAGGTCGCGCTTTTGCCCTTATCGATGGTGAAGTTCAGCGGCGGCTGCTTGGGGTCGAAGATATGCCGTCCGAGCGGGTTGGCTGCGAACAGTCCGTATCCACGAGCGTGCCAGTAGGTCGGATAATCGGGATTCTTCGGGTTGTCGATGATCGCGATGGTCTCCGTCTTGCCGTCGGTGTTGCCGGTCAGCTCGCACCAGCGTCCGCGGGTCGACCAGACCTTATCGCCCTTGACGCCTTCGCTGGTGAGATAGACGCCGGTCGCGCCCGCGGTATCGCCGGCAGCAACCCGGGTGGGACGACCGCTGGCATCGGCGAAGATGCCGCCCTTCTCCGTTGGAGACTCAAGAAAATGCGCAACGCGGATGCCGAGCACACCTTCCTTGTCATCCTTGAAGACGACCTGTTCGAGCGCGTGCAGGGTAGTGATGCGATCAATGACGCGGTCATCGCCCTGCTTGGAGAAGACGAAGCGCGTGGTTTCGCGAATGATCGGCTGGTTTTTTCCGGTGATCCAGACCGACTCCACGACGAGATCGCCCTTATTGGGCCCGCTCTTGGTGGAGACGATCTTCTCGTGATGGATGCTGCCCATCTTGTCGTGGTTTTCCGGCTTGATGGCGTTGGAGTTGTTCCAGAAGTCGAAGCCGTTCACGTTGCCGTAGTTGAACCACATGCCGACGTGGTGAGGGTGGTCGACGCGCTCTCCCTTGCGGGGTTCGAGCGGGTATCCACGGCTCACCGTCACGCCGTCGGGGGCGATGAGGGGATAGAGAACGGCCTTCTTCATGTTCTCCGGCCACAGATACGAGGTGAACGGCTTGCCGTCGATGGTGACATCGACGCGCCGCTGCGCCTGGTCGGCGGTGACCTTGACCCCTGCTCCCGCGTCTTTCGCGAGGGCAGGGGCTGCGCTACCAAATCCGACCATTGCCATCATGCCGCACACCAACCACTTATACAGGGACTTTGCCTCCTGCCTATACATGAACCTTGCCTCCCGCGAGAACCTGCTGCGTCTTGTCGTCGAAGGTGACCTTCTGGCCGGTTTGAATGGCGGCGATGTTCATGCACAGAGCGATGGAGTGGCTGTAGCCGGCTTCGATGTCGGCGTTGGGCGTCTTGCGGGAACGGACGCACTCCATCCAGTTGCGGACGTTGGCCGAGGTCTCGTTGTCGACGTGAGTGCCGGCGCCGGTCTCCATCGACGTCGCCTTCTCCACCAACGAGAAGCTGGGCAGGAGGTTGGCCTGCATCTTCATCTGAGCCGCCATCCGCGCCGTGAGGCCGCCGGTGGGAGTAACGGTCTGCTTGGACATGTCGAGCATGCCGCCGTTGGAGTAGTAGAGCTCCTTGACGCCGCCGGCCGAGTTGGTGAAGCGCGAGGTGTACTGCACCTGGAAGCCCTTGGTGAGATCGTCGAGCGGGCCGTAGTCGAAGACCGCCGTCATGGTGTCCCAGTTCTTGCGGCCGTCCTTCCACAGGTAGATGCCGCCGTTGGCGACGACGCTGCGCGGGTGCGGCAGGCCGGTGAACCAGTGAACGGTGTCGATCTGGTGGACGAGCCACTGGTCGGGAATGCCCGAGGAGTAGGGCCAGAAGAGGCGGAACTCAAGATACTTGCGCGCGTCGAAGGGCTCGTGCGGACGATTCATCAGGTAGCGCTTCCAGTCGGTGTCCTGCTCCTTGAGCAGAGGCACAACGTCGGGGCGGCGCCAGCGTCCGGGCTGGTTGACGTTCCAGGTCATCTCGACCATGACGATGTCGCCGAACTTGCCTGACTTGATGTATTCGGCGGCCTTCATGTAGCTGGGCGTGCTGCGGCGCTGGGTGCCGACTTGCACGATCTTGCCAGTCTTGTGGACGGCGGCGCGGAACTTGCGGGCGTCATCCATGGTGTGCGCGGTTGGCTTCTCGACGTAGGCGTCGCGGCCGGCGTTGACTGCCTCGACGCCGTGGAGAGCGTGCTGGAAGTCGGCGGTCGCGATCATGACCGCGTCCACGTCCTTGCGGGCGTAAAGCTCGTCATTATTGCGCACCGCGACGACTGGGCTGCCGGTGATCTTCTGGATGTAGGTCGCGCCCTCGTCGCGGCGCCGATTCCAGATGTCCGAGACGGCGACGATCTCGAAGTTCGTGTCCTTGGAATTGGCGTGGAAGGCGGGGATCAGGGCGCCCTTCATGCGGTCGCCGCAGCCGACGATGCCTACCTTCACCCGGTCGTTTGCGCCAATGATCTTCGCGTAGCTCGTCGCATTCCACGAGACGGCTGTCGCCGCGATCGCCGTGCTTCCTATCTTCATGAAATCTCTTCGGTTCGTGTCCTGCGTTGCCATGCGTCTCTCCTCCATGTGGTCATACCGCGTCTCCAGTCAGTGCGCCTAAAATTCTTCGCCAGACTGCCAGCGCAGTGTACACAACTTGCAAGTGGTCTGGCCACTATGAACTTTTCGTTCGCGATTCTAAGCGTTTTCGGAGGGAGAGCTAAAAGCCTTAACTTCCGTGAAAAGGCAGCTCCGTCGGCCTCCCGAAAAATAAAACCCCACCTCTTGAGAGAGGCGGGGATGGCGGATACGTCTGCCATAAAACTTGATGAGGGCTGGGCATTGATCATTCCACAAACAGCTTCGGGACTATGCGCCGAAGGCGAGGTCGACCAGCGTCTTCTCCTCCATGTCGTGAGCCTTCGCCGATCCGGTGGCCGGAGTCGCGCTGGGGCTGCGCTTGACGCTCAATACGGCGCGGTCGCCGGCCAGACGCCGCAGCAGAGGCATCACGTAGAACAAGGCTCCCATGTTGGCAGGCTCTTCCTGTACCCAGACGATCTCTTCGGCTCCGGGATGCTGATCGAGCGCGGCCTGTAGCTCGATCTCGGGCCAGGGGTGAAGCTGTTCGACGAAGATGATGCCGACGCTCATGTCCTTGCGCTTCGCCCGCTCCATGCGCAGGTTGTGGCCGATCTTGCCGCTGCAGACGAGCAGGCGGCGCGGGTTGACGGTCTCGTTGTCGGGCAGAACATTCTGGAATCGCTCGCGCGAGAACTCGGCCAGCGGTGACGAGGCGTCGGGGTGCCGCAACATGCTCTTGGGCGTGAAGACGATCAGCGGCTTGCGCCACGGACGCAGCGCCTGGCGGCGCAGCAGGTGGAAGTACTGGGCCGCGGTCGAGGGCTGGCAGATCTGGATATTGTCGTTGGCGGCCAGTTGCAGATAGCGCTCGATGCGCGCGCTGGAGTGCTCGGGGCCTTGTCCCTCGTATCCGTGGGGCAGCAGCATGACGATGCCGGAGAGCAGACCCCACTTCACCTCGCTCGACGCGATGAACTGGTCGATGATGATCTGCGCACCGTTGGCGAAGTCGCCGAACTGCGCCTCCCAGAGCACGAGCGCCTCGGGATAGTCACGGGCGAAGCCGTACTCGAAGCCGAGCACCGCAGCCTCGGAGAGAAGAGAGTTGTAGACCTCGAAGTGTGCCTGTCCCTTGCTGAGATGGGCGAGCGGAATGTACTTCACCTCGGTCTCGGTGTCGACCATGACGGCGTGGCGCTGGTTGAAGGTGCCGCGCTGCGAGTCCTGCCCGCTGAGACGGACGGGCGTGCCTGTCTCCAGCAGCGAGGCGTAGGCGACCAGTTCGGCCATGCCGTAGTCGAAGGGCCGCGAGCCCGCGCCCATCTCGGCACGTTGCTCGAAGAGCTTTTTCACCTTGGGATGAATATGGAAATCGTCCGGATACTTGGTTACGGCGAGCGCAAGCTCATTCACACGCTCGCTGGGCAACCCGGTGGGGACATCGTCCTCCGGCTCCAATTCGCAGCCCTTATAAGGGCTCCAGTAATCGGGTAGCTCGCGCAACAGCGGCACATGCTCGGCCTTGGTCGCCACCTTTTGGTCGTCGAGGAACTCCTGTTGAACCCGATGAGCCTCGTCCGCCGGATCGACGCCGATCCGCTGGGCATAAAGCTGATACAGCGGCGGATGGTTTTTGATAATGGCGTAGCGGCGTGGCTGCGTCACTGTCGGGTCGTCCACCTCGCTGTGGCCGTGGCGTCGATAGCCTATCAGGTCGACGACGATGTCGGAGTGGAAGCGGTCGCGGTACTCCGCAGCGAGGGCGGCTATGCGGACGACGGCGTCCGGGTCCTCTGCATTGACGTGGAAGATGGGAATAGGAAGGCGCTTGGCGATGTCCGACGAAAAGCGCGAGGAGTTTGACTCCTCGGGAGACGCCGTAAAGCCGAGCAGGTTGTTGACGATGACATGCACGGTGCCGCCGACGTTGTAGCCGTGCAGCGTCGCCATGTTCAACGATTCGGCAAGGATGCCCTGACCGGCGAATGCGGCGTCGCCGTGGATGATCAGCGGAAGGACGGCATTCTTTCCGTCCTTGCCGATGCGCTCCTGCTTGGCGCGGGCGCGGCCCAGCACGACGGGATCAACGGCTTCGAGGTGGCTGGGGTTGGAGGCAAGGTGCAGTGCGATTGTCTTACCGTCGGGCGAGCGATACTCGCCGGTGGCGCCGATGTGGTACTTGACGTCTCCTCCGCCCATGGTGCTGCGGGGATCGACGTCCTCAAACTTGGTGAAGATCTCGGTGGCGCTGCGGCCGATGGTGTTGGTCATCACGTTGAGGCGTCCGCGATGGCTCATGCCGAAGACAGCTTTGGTGATGCCAAGGTTGGCGCTGACGGCGAGGACGCGATCGAGGAACGGGATGAGGACAGTGAGGCCTTCGAGCGAGAAGCGTTTGGTGCCGAGATAGCGCGACTGGATGACCTGCTCGAAGAGGTCGGCGCGGATGAGCTGGGTGAGGATCAGCTTCTGGTCGGCGGCGGGAGGCGGCTGCTCGATGCGCTCCTGGAGCCACTGCCGCTGCTCCGGGTTGACGATATGCATGAACTCGGAGGCGATGGTGCCGCAGTAGAATTTGCGGGCTTCGGCAGCAGCTTCGCCCTCGGGCACAGCGGTCGGGAAGGGCTCGGGGGGGAGGTATTGGCCGAGCGGATCGAGAGAGGCCTGGAGGTATCCCCAGCGGCGGAAGATGTCGAAGACGGCTTCGCGGTCAGCTTGTTCTAGCGCGGGAGCCGGTGGGGTCATTGCCCCTGCCTTGGTGGCCATTGCGTCCTCACTTCAGGTCTATTTCGCGAGAGTCAATCGCATACCTCTCTCTATGTTAGACCTTTCAATCATAGTTCAGGTGCAGGGGATTTGAGCTTGTATCCGGGGTGACTATAAAGAGGCATGGCCATGTAAGTCACGGGGGAACGCAGCTCACGTTCCCTCTCAAAGGAAGCGTGTGGTGGAGTCTTTATGCCGTTGGTACAAGTATCCGTAACTCATTGACTTACGCGAGCCGGCGCAAAGGTGTGCTTCTCGCTTCCGCGAGGAGTCGCAGAGCATGGCGCTCTCTTTGAAATGAGGTAGTGGGCATCCGTTCGCGAAGGCAAAATATACGGCGAATATCGCACCTTGGTCGCGATCGTTCGCGGTTACGATGAAGCAATGGTGGGTGCGGCTTCGAATATCCGGAAGGCTTCAAGCGTCCTGATTCTGGTAGTGACGCTGGGCTGGTGGACGCCGGGTGTATGGGCGCAGGCAACAGCTTCCGATCAGGTGGCCTTCGCGCAGCCGCTGCCGGATATCGACGTCGGCCAGTTGATGCATGAGGTTGAGGCGCGGCAGAAGGCCGCAGAGGCGATCGAGAAGGATTATCTGTACCACGCCGTGGATAGGGTCGAACAACTGGACCGGCAGGGCAAGGTGAAGAAGACGCAGACGAAGGAGTATGACGTCTTCTGGATGGAGGGCGTGCCGGTCCGCAAGCTGACCAGGAAAGACGGGAGAGCGCTGAGCGCGGACGAGCAGAGGAAGGAGAGCGAGCGCATCGACAAGGCCGTGAAGAAGGCCAGGGAGAAGCGGGCGAAGGCCGAAGCCAAAGGGGAGGTGACCGATCCGAATGGAGACGAGGAGGTCACGGTCTCGCGGCTGCTGGAACTGGGCCGCTTCGGCAATGCGCGCAGGGTGACGCTCGACGGGCGCAGGACGATTGCGGTGGACTTTACCGGCGATCCGAAGGCGGAGACGCGGAACCGGATGGAGGCAGTCATCCGCGACACGGCGGGAACGGTCTGGGTGGACGAGCAGGATCTGGCGCTGGCGAGGGTCGAAGGGCACTTTCTGAAGAGCTTCAAGATCGGTGCGGGGCTGGTGGTGAACATCGAGAAGGGCACGAGCTTTTCGATGGTGCAGCGGAAGGTGAATGGTGAGGTGTGGCTGCCGGAGCGGATCGAGGGGCGCGGAGCAGCGCGAGCGTTTCTGCTGTTCAGCTTCAGGGGAAACTTTCGCGAGATCGACTCGGATTACCGGAAGTTCAAGGTGACGACGACGATTCTGCCGGGGATGGGAAAGGTGGAAGAGGAGAAGTGAAACGGCAGAGAAACGGAGGGCAGTTGGCCAGTCCGATTCTCTGCCGTTTGTCTACGACAGTGATGCGTGGTGAGGCGGGTTTAGACTCCCAAGCGACGGCGAACCAGACCGGCGACGCCGAGCAGGCCGCTGCCGAGGAGAACGAAGCTGCTGGGCTCGGGGGTCTGGGCGAGGTCTCCGAGACGTCCGGAGAGCACGGCGGGAGAGCCGTTCACCTCAGCATAGAGAAGCTGGAAGGGAACAAGGCCGGTGCCATCCGGGCCGACGACAAACGACGAAGGAATCGAAGCCGTGGGATTGCCCGAATCGATGACCTGTACCCCATTGATGTAGAGGAACATGCCGTCGTCATGGTGGATGGTGTAGGTCCCGGGAGCCAGATTGAGATAGCCGGTGAATTCGAAGACGGTGTTGTCCAGCGAATTACCGGCAACGCCGGCGCCGGAGAGGAAGTTGACCGTATCGCCGCCGGAGGTGAGGAAGGTGCCGATCGTGTAGGTGCCATTTCCGGTAACGCCGCTCAGGTTGAAGATGTCACCGGCATTGCTCAAAGTGAAGGTGGCGGAGGCGGGACCAGAGGGAGCGGTGGGAGAGAGAGGATTTGGATAGTGGCTGGCACCCTCCCAGACGGAACCGTTGATGGTGCTGGCATGGGCGGCCCCTGTTACGGCGAGAAATGCCGCCAGGCAAGGAATAGCAAGTAAAGTGCGTGTCTTCAATTTCATGATGCCTCACAGTTGAGATCTGAGAATCTTGTTTTGGTCCTGGGGACCCTGACGCACGATCAAGCAAGCAAGGTTATGGCCATATCGTTCCGGCCGGGGATGTTTTCGGCAATCGGCTATCCGTCAATAGTTAGCTGGAATTTTGTAGGAGGAAGCGGTCTTTTGGGAGTGGGGTGCTGTGCAAAACTATGCTGACTTCTAAGCATTTCATTTCCGCGTCTTGTTACAGGAGGTGAAATAAATTGCTCATTTGGCGGGGGTTGAGACTGAGGCGGGTCAGAAGTGGCCGGTGATCTCTTTGGCGTAGATCTGGTGGGTAGTGCGTGGCGGCTCGGGGCCGCGGTGAAGGGCGCGGACGCGCTCGCGGATCTGCTCGTCGGCGGCGGTGACGCGCTCGCGGGAGCGGAGGTAGTCGAGCCATGACTCCATGACGAAGGTCTCGTTGAGGTGCTCGGGGTCGGTGGCGTCGCGGTAGATGCCCCAACGGATGGCACCGTCGCGGAGGCGGACGCCGCGCAGGTCGTGGATGGCGCGGGTGAACTCGGCGTAGCTCTCGGCGGGGATGCGGTAGTCGACGGAGATGCGGACGGGGCCGGCGTAGTTGAGGTCGTCGGCGGGTTCGGAGTCCATGGTGGGAAAGGGGATGGGCTGGGGCGCTGGGCGCTTCCACTTGTAGGGGGTGTGATCGGGAACGGGGCCTTGCAGGATGTGGAAGCGGCGAACGATGGGGAGCGTAAGAACGAGTCCCCCGGCGGCGATGGCGAGGGAGATGGGGGTGGAGATGTGCTCGGCGAGCGCTCCCCAAAGGACGGAGCCAAGCGCCATGCCGCCCTGAAAGGTCATCAGGTAAGTGCCGAGCGCGCGGGCCTGCACCCAGGCGGGGACGGCGAGCTGGACCGAGGTATTGAGAGTGGAGAGCGTGCTGGTCCAGGCAAAGCCTGAGAACATGAGGGTAATGATGATGAGCCAGGAGTGGTGGGCGAAGGCGAGGATGAGCAGGGTGACGACGTTGTAGAGGGTGGCGGCGGCGATGATACGGTCGGCGGAGAAGCGGCGGCGGACGCGGGGCAGGGTGGTGGCTCCGACGAGCGCGCCGACGCCGAGCGAGCCGTTGAGGATGCCGTAGCCGAGGGCTCCCTGATGGAGGACATGGCTGGCGACGACGGCGAGCAGCGCCCAGATGGCGGAGACGAAGAAGGCGAAGGTGAAGGTGCGGACGAGCGAGGAGCGCAGATCGGGGGAGTAGCGGACGTAGCGGATGCCGGAGCGGATAGAGGCTGCGATGCGTTCGGAGGGCAACGTGGACTTGAAGAGCGGAACGCGCTTCCAGTTGACCAGTACCCAGATGACTGCGGCGTAGGAGACGGCATTGAGCAGAAAGACCGAGCCTGCGCCGGTGTCGATGCGCTGGAAGGCGGCGACCATGAGACCGCCGAGCGCGGGGCCGACGGCGCGGGCGAGGTTGTTGCCGGCGGAGTTGATGGAGACGGTGTCGGGGATCAGCTCGCGAGGAACCAGTTCGGGGATGATGGCCTGCCATGCCGGATTGTTCATGGCAGATCCGATGTTGAGCATGAAGGTGAGCGCGAGCAGCGTCCACGGAGAGACGTAGCCCAGGAAGGTGAGGATGGCGAGGACGCCGACCGAGGTGAGCATCCACGCCTGCCAGAAGATGAGCAGCTTGCGGCGATCGAAGATGTCGGCGGTGGCACCGGCGAGCAGGCCGAGGATGAGCACGGGAAGGCTGGCCGCGGTCTGCATGAGGGCGATGAGCAGAGGCGAGGCCGTCAGCGAGGTCATGAACCAGGTGCCGGCGGTGTCCTGCATCCAGGTGCCGACCGAGGAGATGGTGCTGGCGATCCAGCGGTCGCGGAAGAGCGGGATGCGCAGCGGTTCGAAGCCGCTGGGGCTTTGAGATGGGGGAGTCGCGGGACCGGCGTTGGGAGCTTCGAAGGGCATCGTGCGCTTGGGTTAGTTTACGGGCTGCCGGTTGAGAGCAGGTGGGGGGGAGGGGAGGAAAGAACAAGTAAGTGCAACAGAAGGCTTCGGCTGATGGCGAAGAGTGGAAGGATTTGGAGGATGCCGGAGAACGGAGAAGCCTCCCCGGACTGTGCCGGAGAGGCTTTTGGTTGCAGCATCGTGTTTGAGCGAGAGTTAGAAGAGCAACTTGAGCCCGAACTGAACCTGGCGGGAGCTGGTGGCGGTGGAGGTGATGACGCCGGCGGTGGGGCTGGCGACGACGGGGGCGGTCTGGTTGGCGACACTGCCCTGGCTGGGGCCGGAGGAGAAGACGACCGGGTTAGGCGTGGCAAAGTTGGTGTGGTTGAGGACGTTGAAGAACTCGGCGCGGAACTGAGCGTTGAGGCGCTCGCCGAGCTTGGTGGATTTGTGGAGCGAGAGGTCGAGGTTGGCGAGGTTGGGGCCGACCAGGGTATCGCGGCCGAGGTTGCCGAAGGTTCCGTAGGCGGGTGCGCTGAAGGCGGACGCGTCGAAGAACTGGGTCGGCGTGTCCGGATAGAGCTTGCCGTGGAAGTCGGGATTGATGTTGGGTCGCACGGGATTGCGGGTGTCTCCGCTGCCGGTGGGGTTGTAACCGAGCTGCGGCGAGAAGGGGAAGCCGGACTGGATGGCCGCGATGGCGCTGAGGGTCCAGCCGCTAACGGCGTGGTTGACCAAGGGAGTGAGGTTGGCCCCGATGCGGTGGTTTGCGCCGAAGGGAAGATCGTAGGTCCCGTTAATGGCGACGAGGTGACGAACGTCGCTGGCCGACGGGCCGTAGTCGTAATCGGGCTCCGCCGGATACATGGTGTACGCGGGAGTGTTGGCGCTGACGCTGGTGTTCCAGGCCGAGCCATTGTCAAGGTTCTTCGACCAGGTGTAGTTGCCGCGGAACTGGAAGCCGTTGGCGAAGCTGCGGTGCAGGTCGAGCTCGAGAGCGTGGTAGTTGCTGATTCCCTGGGAGACCCAAGAGGTGGTGTTGGCTACAAGCGGATTGGCCTTCGTGGTGGTATGGAAGAAGACTGTGCCTGCAGCCAGCGTGGCGGGGCAGGCGGGATTGGGGCAGGTGACGGGGATGGGCTCGTTGAGGTCCTGCGAGAGGATCTGGTGGTAGCCGTGGGAGCCGATATAGCTGACGGTAAGAGAGGTGTTGGGAGCGATCTGCTGCTCGACGCGGAGATCCCAGCTCAGCACGGTGGGGGTATGGATGTCGGGCTGGACGCTGGAGGGAGAGACGAGCGAGCTGGCCGAGGGCTTGGTGTCGGCGGTGATGTGGAGGTCGGAGACGTGCACGTTCGAGAGCGAGAGCGTGGTGTTGTAGGGCGCGGACTGGTCGAGGCGGTAGTCGAGGTTATCGAGCAGGGAGCGGTGGACGCCGAAGCCGGCGCGGAGAGAGGTCTTGCCGTTACCGCGGATGTCCCAGGCGAGGCCGACGCGCGGTTCGGGGAGGAACTTGGCGCGGTTGGTGGAGAGAGCCGCGGTGCCGATGGTGGGGTTGGTGTCAATCACGCCGTTGGTGAAGGCGTAGTTGGAGGCACGGCCCTGGACCTCGTTGAAGCCGTTGGTGGACTCGAAGCGGAAGCCGACGCGGACTTCGAGACGGGGGGTGAAGTGGATGGTGTCCTCTAGGTAGCCTGCGCCCATGAGCGAGCGCCAGCCTAGCTCGGTGGGGTTGGGGACGACGGTGAAGGTCTTCACTGTTCCCTGCAGGAAGGTGGCGAGCGAGGCGAAGGAGGCCTGGCCGTACTGGTTCTGGGCGAGGTTGTCGTTCGATTGCAGGCGCTGAAGCCAGACGCCGGCTTCGATCTGGTGGCGGCCCCGGCTCCAGAAGACGTGGTCGTCGAAGGTGAAGAGATTGCGGGTGGTGGCGTTGTCGGAGCCTACGTTGGCTCCGGCGCCGGTGATCTGAGATGACCCGTTGCTGGCGGTCGAGCCCGCGATGACGATGGCTCCGATGGGCTTGCCGGCGACCCAGCCGGGGATGGATTGGTTGATCTCGGGCGGGGTGGTCCCGAGGAAGTAGAAGGAGGCGCGGGAGAAGCCGAAGCGGGCGGTGTTGAGTAGTTGCGGCGAGAAGACGTGCTGCTCCTGTGCGCTGAGGACCTGCTCGCGGAGACTTTCGTCGATCAGGGAAAAGGGGTTTTGCGTGGGTGTGTTGGCGGTGGAGTCGTCGATGGTGTAGACGGCGAAGAAAAGATCTTTGGGGCTGATGTTGTAGTCGAAGCGGGTGGTGCCGAAGTCTTCGCGGATGTGTTGTATGGGGCTGGAGTAGGCGATGGCGATGCCTGAGCCCAACTCCGGTCCGTTGGCGACCGGCCACAGGGCGAGCAGAGGTTGGACGCTGGGTGCGGCGGCGGCGCGGCTGGCGTCGTCGGGGACGAGGGTGACGTCGGAGAGACCGAGGTTCTGACGGTAGCCCTCGTAGTTGGCGAAGAGCAGGAGCTTGTCCTTGCGGATGGGGCCGCCGAGCGAACCGCCGAAGTTGTTGCGCTGGAAGGTCGGGATCTTTGCCCGGTCGAAGTAGTTGCGGGCGTCGAGGGCGGAGTTGCGGATGAATTCGTAGGCTGAGCCGTGGAGTTTATTTGTGCCTGAAGCGGTTACGATTGAGATTTGCGCGCCCTGGCGCTTGCCATAGCTGGAGGAGTAGGTGTCGCTGACGACGTTGAACTCGCGTACGGCATCGACGCCGAGCAGTTGGCCGCTGGTGCCGCCGGGGGTGACGTTGATGAGCGATGCGCCGGTGTACTCGATGCCGTTGAGCAGGAAGAGATTGTCCTGGGGACGGCGGCCCGAGATGGCGAACATGTTGCCGACCGAGGAGTTCGACGTGCCGATAGTGCCGGAGCGCTGGCCTGTGTAGTTGACGACGCCGGGGTTGAGGGTGATGAGCTGATCGTAGCTGCGGCCGTTGAGGGGAAGCTGCTTGATCTGGCGCTCGTCGACGAGGCCGGAGGTCTGCTGGGTGGAGGTATTGACGACCGAGGGCGTGTCCTCGACCGTGACCTGTTGCGCAACGGAGTCGAGCGCGAGGGAGAGGTCGATCTGCTTGCTCTGGCCCACGGTGAGCGGAATACCGGCGCGGTGAGCGGCGCTGAAGCCGGGAAGCTGCGCGGTGACGGTGTAGGTGCCGACGGGGATGGAGGGCGCGGAGTAGCGTCCGTCGGGAGTGGTGGTGAGGCGGCGCTCGCTGCCGGTCTCGTCGTTGTGGACGAGAACCTGGGCGTTGGCGAGGGCGGCTCCGGTGGTGTCGGTGACGGTGCCGGAGAGGGTTCCGCCGACGATCTGCGCGTGGGCGGTGATGGTGATGAAGAGGGACAAAAGGATAGCGGCGGGCGTGAGCCTCTTAATGACGAAGTGGTTCATGGGGTCTCCGAAAGATAGGTGGAGGCACTCCTCGTTCGCTGGTACGGGTGCGAGGGTGCGAGTTCTTCTTGTGTGCTTTTTTTAGGAGAGCTGGTTCTTGCTTAGGCGCAACAACGACAGCTTGGTGGGGTGGTGGGACGCATGGCGGAGGGAGAGTCTGCATCCCACCCATCGCGATGAGACTGCGATGAATGGGGCACCCGGCTTGATGTGGTGGTGTGACGAGGGTTTACATTCCCCCCTTCGCGATAAGACTGCGAAGGATGGGACACCGGGCTAAAGAGAGGGCCGGTCATTTGGCGACCCCGTACTCGAAGCTCCAGTAGACGAGGCCGAGGGTGACGAGAGCGATGAAGATTTCGCCGAGGATGCCGACGATGAGAGGACGCCAGCCCTGGCCGACGAGGTCTTTGAGATTGGTGCGAAGGCCGACCCCGGCGAAGGCGGGAAGGAAGGCCCAACGGGAGAGATTGGAAAGGCTGGTGAGTTGACCGTGGGTGAAGAATCCGGAGGTGGCCAGAACGGAGATAGCCACGAAGCCGAGGACGAACTTGGGGAACTTCTGCCAGAGGAAGAGAGCCTTGTTTTCGACCACGGCTGCCTGCCCCTGGGCCGCCCAGTAGACGGCATAGCCGAGGACGACGAAGCCGAGGAAGGAGGAACGCGCGGTCTTGGCGAGGACGGCGAAGCGGCCGCCGACGTCGCCGTAGATGGCGCCGGTGACGGTGGCTTCGGCGGTGTTGTCGACGGCGAGGCCGGCCCAGATGCCGTAGGACTGCTGGCTCATGTGCAGGGCGTGGCCGATGGCGGGAAAGGTGAACAGCGCGATGGCCCCAAGGGTGAGGATGGAGGCCATGGCGGTGGAGGTGTCCTCTTCGCTGGAGTCGATGGCTCCCTGGGTGGCCATGATGGCGGTGACGCCGCAGACGCTGCTGCCGATCGAGAGCAGGCTGGTGAGCTTGGGCGGAAGCTTGAAGACGCGCCCGAGCAGTGTCATGACGGAGAGCGAGAGGATGAGTTCGATGGCGACCAGGCCGAGCGTCTTGCCGCCGATGTGGAAGAGATCCTGCATGAGGAAGCGGGCGCCGATGAGCACGATGCCCAGCTTGAGCCAAAGCTCGTAGGTGGCGACGCCGGGGCGGAAGATGCGGTTGACGCCGAAGGTGTTGCCGATGACGAGGCCGAGGATGATGGCCCAGAGCACGTATTCGATGTGGGGCAGAGGCCATCCGGGATGGCGTGTCTGCAAGAGTCCGGTGGTATGGGTGAGTAGCTTGCCCAATAGACCAACGCCGAAGAGCAACGCCATGCCGGGGATCGTCCTGACGAAGCGCGTGGCAGGGGAGGATACCGGACTGGCGGTCGGGTTGGGTAAGGTATGCGCGGACATTTTTTAGCGACTGGAGGCTGGAGGGCCGTGCTCTGGATCAGAAGGGGATGGAAGGAAGAAGGTTGAAGCGGATGAGGATGGCGAGAGCGAGGGCGATGCTGACGGCGATCAGGTCCACGTTGATGGACAGACGATTCGCTGCCTCGGGTCTCGATGGTATCTGCTCCTGGACATCCTGGAAGTTCTGAAGATCCTGGTGAATCTGGGGAGTTGCCATGGTGAAGTCTCCTGCATTTCGTTCGCAAAAAAGAAAAACCCACGTATCGCGCTTGGCGCTGATACGTGGGTTCCTGAGGTGTCTAAGCCTAGATTTCTAATCTTCTAGAGTTCGCTTAGGTGAGGAAAGATCCAACGCAGCAGCCGTCGCCCATACAACAGAGGCAACAGGTACAAGCTGCGATGTGCATCGATCCCATGGATTGAGGATAGAGGGTTTGAAGCTCCTCGTCAAGGAGCCCCCACCTCTATTTGGTCGACTTGAAGGCTAGTATGCGGTGAGCTTGACACGGATCATGGCGCCCTCCGGGGGCAGACGGAAGCCGAAGAACGTCTCGTCGCCATTGAGCAGGCGGGTTGTCTTCCATTGTCCATCGACAAACGTACCTTCTTCTACGCGAAGGAATTGAGCGTTTTGTGCTTTGCTTCCCGGGACGGGACGAAAGTCGGCGCGGGCATCGAAGCCGATGATGATGAATTCGTCGGGCGCCAGTTCGGCGACCAGCGCTCGGCCGCTCATATGGGGGGTCTGGGTGCCGAAGGTGCCGCCGTATTCGGGATGCGGGTTGCCGAACTGAATGAGAACGTCAAATTTTGAAGAGTGGATGAGGTGTTCCGTCAGGTATTGCTCTTCTACCGCGGCGTGCAGCTTGCCGGTTCCCTGCAGGGACGCGATGAGAGGAATGGCGGGTGTGAGCAGGCGAAAGTCGTCAGTGAGGGGCTGGGCGATGGGTTTTACCTTGGCTCCGTCAAGAACCATGTCAAGGCCGAAGGGAGCGTAGCCGAGCGAATCGTAGTCGCCGAGGGCGTAGAAGATGTTGGAGGCGAAGCGCGGACCGCCGGTTTCGGGGACGAGGAGCGGGTTGTCGGGGCGGTGGTAGCCTGCGAGGATAGCGCGATAGTTCACGTAGTCGAGCAGGTAGTTGTCCGGCGCTACGGCATCGAGAGAGGGCGTCATCGCCTTCCAGAGATCGAGCATGTTGAGCGTGCCGCCGCCGCTGGGATAGGCCTCTCCGGGCTGCATGAAGTTCTTCTGCCGACGCAGCCAGACATTGGCGTAGAGGGGGAGAGGATATTCCTTTTTGCCTGCTTCGGCGACGGCGTTGACGTAGCGCGAGACATAATAGGCCGCGAACGTTTCATTGGCTTCGGGGCCGAAGACCTCTGCCCATGTGCCGGGCTTCTTATGCAGCGCCTGGAGGACCGGGGTGGGCACCGGGCCGGCGAACTTCGCTTCGGCGGCAGGGGAGTAGTCGCGGTCGGTAAAGAGCGAGCCGGACTCGTTCTCCACCTGCACCATGATGACGGTGTGCTGCTCGCCGTCCACTTCTTTGAGGTGCTTCATGAGAGCAGCAAAGGCAGTGCGGTCGGCGTTGAGATTGTTTTCGCTGAGCGGAGTGAGAACGCGAACCGGCAAGTGTCCCCGGTCAAGCATGTGCGGGAAGCGGACAGGGTCGGATTTTATCCAGTCCGGGGCGTAGTCCATGGTGCCGTTCTTCCAGGTGCCGAACCAGAGCATGACGAGATGGAGATTGTGAGCGCGAGCGGACTTGATGATCTGGTCGAAGGTATCGAAGTGAAACTCGCCTTCTTTGGGCTCAATGTCTTCCCAGTAGGCAGGAACTTCTACGGTATTGAGGCCGAGGGCCGTGGCTCCGGGCAGCAGGGATTCGAACTGCGCCGGCCAACCGCTGGAGTTGCCGACCTGGGCGCCCAGGACGATGTAGGGTTTGCCGTCAACCATGAGAGTGTACTTGTCTGCATGGCGGACGATTTGCGGCATAGTGGCGGCGCCGGCGCTGGCGGCGAGAAGAAGAGTGGTGAGCAGGATCGGTATCTTCATTGGGGTCCGAATCTCGTTTTTATGGGATATGAAAACAGTTACATTTTGTCTGGCGCGAAGGTTAATGCAGGATCGAGGCAGATGCAAGCGCGGAGAAAATTCAATAGACGGAGGGGGTTTAAAAGGGGAAACCCACGCAGCGCGGTGGGGGCTGTTGCGTGGGTATTCCTGTAAAGCAACGAAGTGGGTGGACTTCGTTATGACTGACTCGACCCGAAGGGAGTCTTGCCACTTCTTTAGGGTAAGGCGAAAGGGTAGCCGCGTCAAGGAAGATTTGGAATGGAGGGAAGTGGCTGATTTTATTCGGAATTATTCCCGGATGGGTTGTCCCCGGCGCGGACCGGAACGGATTCCCCGGACTGGAGATTCGGGCCGGGGAATCCGCGTATGGAGGGGGCGTGTCAGAGGCGGCAGATGAGCAGTTCGCGCTCGTAGATCATCTCCGGGGGGAGATGATCGTGTAGCAGAAGGAAGAGCTCTTCGTGGTCCATGACCTCGTGCCTCCATTGCTTGCGGTCGACCTTCTGAAGTTCGTCGTAGGTCTCGCGGGGAAAGTCGAGGCCAGTCCAGTCGATGTCGTCGTAGTGAGGCGTCCAGCCGATGGGAGTCTCCTTGCCCAGGGCGCGGCCGTGAGCGCGGTCGACGATCCAGCGGAGGACGCGCATGTTCTCGCTGAAGCCGGGCCAGAGGAACTTGCCGTCGGCGTCCTTGCGGAACCAGTTGACGTGGAAGATGCGCGGGGTAGTTGAGAGGCTGCGCTGCATGCGCAGCCAGTGACGGAAGTAGTCGCCCATGTGGTAGCCGCAGAAGGGCAGCATGGCCATGGGATCGCGGCGGACCTTGCCGGTGGCTCCGGCGGCGGCGGCGGTGGTCTCCGAGCCCATGGTGGCCCCAATGTAGACGCCCGCGGACCAGTTGAAGGCCTGGTAGACGAGCGGCATGGTGGTGGCGCGGCGGCCTCCGAAGACGATGGCGGAGATGGGGACGCCGTCCGGAGCTTCCCAATCGGGGTCGATGGTGGGGCACTGGCTGGCCGGGGCGGTGAAGCGTCCGTTGGGATGGGCGGCGGGCTGGCCAGTCTTTTTGCCGATGGCCGGGGTCCACTTGTTGCCGCGCCAGTCGAGGCACTCGGCGGGGGGCTTGTCGGTCATGCCCTCCCACCAGACGCCGCCCTCGGGGGTGAGCGCGACGTTGGTGAAGATAGTGTTTCTGGCCAGCGTCGCCATGGCGTTGGGGTTGGTTTTGACACTGGTTCCCGGAGCGACGCCGAAGAAGCCGGCCTCGGGATTGATGGCGCGAAGCTGACCGCTGGCGTCAGGCTTAATCCATGCGATGTCGTCGCCGATGGTCCAGACCTTCCAGCCGTCGAAGCCCCTGGGCGGAATCATCATGGCAAAGTTGGTCTTGCCGCAAGCGGAGGGAAAGGCGGCGGCGACGTAGGTCTTCTCGTGGGTGGGAGATTCGACGCCGAGGATGAGCATGTGCTCGGCCATCCAACCTTCGTCGCGGGCGATGTTGGAGGCGATGCGCAGGGCGAAGCACTTTTTGCCGAGCAGGGCGTTGCCGCCGTAGCCGGAGCCGTAGGACCAGATCTCGCGGGTCTCGGGAAAGTGGACGATGTATTTGGTGTCGTTGCAGGGCCAGGGAACGTCCTTCTCTCCCGGCGCGAGAGGAGCGCCAACGGAATGCAGGCAGGGGACGACGCGCTTGATGTCCTTATCGATCTCGGCGAAGACGGGAGCGCCGATGCGGGCCATGATGCGCATGTTGACGACGGCATAGGCGGAGTCGGTGAGTTGGACGCCGATCTGCGACATGGGTGAGCCGACCGGTCCCATGCTGAAGGGCATGACGTACATGGTGCGGCCCTTCATGCTGCCTCGGAAGACCTGCTTGAGCTTGCGGCGCATGGTGAAGGGATCTTCCCAGTTGTTGGTGGGGCCGGCATTGTCTTTGGAGAGGGAGCAGATGAAGGTGCGGTCCTCGACTCTTGCCACATCGTTGGGAGCCGAGCGCGCGTAGAAGCAGCCGGGCCAGAGCTTTTCGTTGAGCGGAAAGAAGGTTCCGGCTTCGACGAGGGTGTCGCAGAGCCGCTCGTACTCTTTCTGGGAGCCGTCGATCCAATGGATGTGATCCGGCTGGGTGAGGTCGGCCATCTTTTCGACCCAGCGGATGAGGTGCTTGTTGGTGGTGAGCGGAGTGGCGGCGGGGATGGTCTTCATAGGCGCGGGGGCTCCTTTGGAGTACCCATGGTTCACCTATTGAAGTAGGGGTGTCAATGTCTATCGCACAAATGTTCGTTTATCGAACTGTAATGCTGCGCGGCTTCGGTCGCGTGTCAAGAGGAGATGGCTTCGTCGACGGGGTTGGCGCGGGCGCGCCAGAAGTCGAGCAGTGTGTCGGCGACGGTGAAGACGACGGGCCCCAGGATGATGCCGGGAATGCCGAAGGCGGCGATGCCGCCGAGGATGGAGAGCAGGATGGCGGCGGTATGAGCGCGCAGGCGGGTGCCGACCAGGATGGGGTAGAGGAAGTTGTCGATGGTGCTGACGATAACGCCTCCCCAGACGGCGAGCAGCGCGGCCTTGCCCCAGTGGCCGGAGAGCCCAAGGTAGATGGCGATGGGGACCCAGACGAGGAAGGAGCCGAAGGCGGGAATCATTGCGACGGCGACGGTAGTGAAGCCCCACAGGACGGCACCGGGCACGCCGAGAACCCAGAAGGCGAGGCCGGCGAGGATGCCCTGCACCGCGGCGATGACCATACGGCCGAGGGCGGTGGCGTAGATGGTGTCGCCGACTTTGTGGAGGAGATCGGCGGTCTCGTCGTCGCGGAGCGGAAGGACGGAGCGGAGGTAGGAGAGTATAAGCTCGCGGTCGCGGAAAAAGAAGAAGAGCAGGAAGAGCATGACCACAATCTGCGTGATGACCCGGAAGGAGTTTCCGAGCAGGCCGGCGACCTTGCTGCCGAGATAACTGCCGACGGTCTGGGTAGCGTGATTGAGGTCGATGGAGTCGGTGATGGACTCGACTCGCGCGGCGATGGCGGGATGACTGCCGAGGAATTCGCTGAACTTCTGCTGGTTGCCGTCGTCGCGCATGGCGTGGACGGCCGCGACGACCTGCTGACCGAGGTCCTGCGCAAGGAAGAAGCTGGGGATGATGACGGCGAGGATGACGAGGATGAGGCCAACTGTGGCACAGACGTTGCCGTTGCGAATCTTTGAGGCCAGCCAGTCATAGGGGTGCACGGTGATGACGGCCAGAACAGTGGCTCCGAGGATGGCCGTCAGGAAGGGGCGAAGGACGAAGGCGCAGGCGACCACGGCGCTGAACGTCAGAAGAAAGAGGGCGATTTGCTTCCAGGGTGTTTCCTTGCGGCTGGCTGGCATTGGGCTTCTGCTCCGTGGGACGGCGGCGTAAGTGGATCACAAGTAGGATGCGAGCGCGCTTGCCTTGAACGAATTGGTCCGAGCGAATTGAGCTGCGCTGAACCGCTTAAGGCGCGGTGACGACTCCGACGGCAGAGTCGGCGCAGCCGTAGTAGAGGAACCATTTGTCGTGGAAACGGACAAGGCCTTCGGCGAAGGTGGTTCCGGCGACGTATTGTCCGGTCTTTTCGTAAGGCTTTTCGGGCTTGAGCACGGGGGCTTCGGTGCGGGTGATGAGGTGGGCGGGATCTTTCGCGTCAAAGAGGGCTTCGCCCGCGGCGTAGGCGTTGGCTCCCAGAGCTGGGTCGCCGTGGGCAGGATCATTTTTTCCGTTATAGAGGACGACGATGCCGGCAGAGGTCAGCACGGGGGGTGGGCCGGTCTCGGGGAAGCCGCTGTCGAAGTGGCCGGGCCGCCGGGTGAGGACTTCGATGGGAGCGCCGGTTGCGTTCTCGACGGGGGTCCAGTGGATGAGGTCGGGGGACGTGGCGAGATGGATGGCGCCCTCGCCCCAGTACATCCAGTACTTGCCGTTGATGCGGGCGGCGACGAGGCGGTCGCCTGCGAGGCGGGTGACGATTCCGCCGGACTTGTACTTCAGGGCGTCGTACTTTCCGTTCGCGGCTCCGAGGAAGGCGGGGCCGTATTTGGTCCAGTGTTGGAGATCCTTCGAGGTGGCGATGCCGATGGAGTAAGTGACGCGGTTCCACTGGGTATAGGTGAGGACGTAGGTGCCGTCCTCGCTCTGGACGAGGCGCGGATCTTCGACGCCTCCGGGCCACTCGCGGGACTTCTGCGCGTCATTGGCGGGATAGAAGACCGGCTCGGGGAGGCGGGTGAAGTGGATGCCGTCGTCGCTGGAGGCGAGGCCGAGGCGCGAGGTGTGCAGGCCGATCTGCATGGCGCCGGTGTCGTCTTCGGCGCGGTAGAGAACGATGATTTTTCCGTCGCGGACGATGGCGGCGGGGTTGAAGGTGTGGAGCGCCTCCCAGTGGACCGGGGCCTTGCGGATGGGGTCGTTGAAGAGGGTGGCTTTGTCGGGGGAGATGACGGGGCCGCCGGTGGGACGGGTGAAGGGGCCGATCTGCCAGTGCGCTGGCCGGGCTGCTCCAAGCAAGGTGAGGAGCGCAAGAATGCCGCCGATTTTGAGGACTCGCTGACGGTTCGTCATAGTGCAGTTACTTTATCTCAATTTGTATCCGTAGCGGGGTAAGATGGTGCTGCCGAATCCACTCATGCAAGGAGAGCGCGATGGCCAAGAAGATCATCATCTGCACGGATGGGACGTGGAATTCGCCGCATGGAATCGGGGCGTTTGCCAACGACACGAATGTTCGCAAGATATATTGCGCGCTGGCCGAGACTCCGGACCAGATGCGCTACTACGACAGCGGTGTGGGCACCGATGGAACGCCGATCGATCACTTTACCGGCGGCGCCATGGGCGAGGGACTGTTTGAAAAGGTGCAGGACGGGTATGAGTTCATCGCCTATGTGTGGGACCCGGGCGACGAGATCTATATCTTCGGGTTCAGCCGGGGAGCGTACACGGCGCGGAGCCTCGGCGGGATGCTGGCAGGGTTCGGAGTTCCGAACAAGAACTTCGACAACATGACGGTGCAGAAGGTCTTCAACGCCTACCGCGAGACCGACCCGGCGGTGCGGACGGGGATGAAGGCGGACCTTCATGCGGAGTACGATCTGGCTCCAGCGCACGTCCGCATGATCGGCGTATGGGATACGGTGGGATCGCTGGGAGTTCCGGGAATGCTGTTCAACATGCTGCACCAGAAGAAGTACGGCTTTCTGGACACGCAACTGCATCCCTGCGTCCAGAATGCTTACCATGCGGTGTGCATTGATGAGCGGCGGGCGCAGTTTCAGCCGACGCTGTGGTCGAATCTGGATGGCACGATGCGGGCCAACGACGACCAGGTGCAGCAGGTGTGGTTTTCGGGCGTGCATTCGGATATCGGCGGCGGCTACGACGAGTGCAAGCTGTCGGAGATTTCGCTGAGCTGGATGATGAAGAAGGCGGTCCAGTGCGGGCTGGTCTTCAGCGAAGAGGCGATGGAGAAGTACCGCTATATCGATCCGAAGGACTCGCTGGGGCAGGCGCATGACGAGTGGAAGATGGTGCCGTGGGGCATCCCCGAGCACAGGGTGATTCCGGACTATGCGGTGATGGCAAACACGGTGCAGATGAGGCTGTCCGCGATAAAGGAGTACCGTCCGGAGAATCTTTCGGTGACCGACGAAGGGATGCTCAAGGGATATGGGGTCGAGGATATTCTGAGCGACAACTGAAGATCCGTTCGGAACTGCGTCTCGCTGTTGCCTGGGTAAAGATCGGCGAGGTTCGGTAAAAGATGCAGTGGCCTTTCCACTCCGCTGCGCTTCGGTCGAGATGGCGTAGCTTTTGCTCTTCAATCTCCACGAGACTATGCAGGTTGAGAGCGGATCGTGATTCGACGACACACTCGCAGGAAGAGCGTGAGGGCATGGTCGCGTCGTCGTACATAATGGAAGACGCATTTGTGTGCGAGGAGAAAGATGCCTTCAATGGATGGTTCTATGCAGACGGGCGGATCAAGCCGCACTGGTTGGCGGCTTATGCTTGCGGGCGTTGCGGCGTGCGGTCTTTTTCTGGCGTTACCGAGTCAAGCGATCGGTCAGGAGCATGACCTCTCGGGCGTGACGGTTGCGCAGACGGCTCAGGGCTTCGCGGCGAAGATCGGCAACGAGAGTTTACAGGTTACGGTTTGTGGAGACGACGTGATTCATGTGGTCGCCGGGCCGGGTGACCCTTCGGCCAGTTCGCCGCACCAGCCCTGGATGCTCGAGGCGGCCAAGGCATGTCCGGGGGCGGCATTTCATCTTGTGAAGGGTGCTGAGAGCGCGAGCCTGACGACCGCCGCGCTGAAGGTGGAGTTTTCGCTCAAGAGGGGCAACCTGACCTTCAGTGATCTTCAGGGCCACTCGCTGCTGCGCGAGTTGAATCGCGAACCGCGCACCTACGAGAAGGCCGAGGTGAATGGAGAGACGGCGTATCACGTCACTGACCGCTTTTCGCCGGATAGGATGGAGGGATTGTACGGCTTGGGCCAGCATCAGAGCGGCGTCTTCAACTACCGGGGCAGCACGGTCGAGTTGGGACAGAACAATACCGATGTCGCGATCCCGCTGCTGGTTTCGAGCAAGGGCTACGCCGTGATGTGGAACACGGCCTCGCTGACTTACGTTGACAACCGCTTCCCGAGTGAGCTTTCGTTCAGCACGCTGGCGGGAGATGCAGTCGATTACTACTTTATTTATGGCCCGGAGATGGACCAGGTGGTCCATCAGTATCGCAGCCTGACCGGGCATACGCCGCTGTTTCCGAAGTGGGCTTACGGCTTCTTTCAATCGAAGGACCGGTATGTGTCGCAGCAGGAGGTGCTCGATGTGGCGAAGCGCTACCGGGCGGAGCATATTCCCATCGACGGCATTGTGCAGGACTGGTTCTGGTGGCAGAAGGAGGGTGACCCGGTCTTCAACAAGAACTTCCCCGACGTGCGCGGCGAGTTGAAGACGCTGCACGACGAGCACTTTCACGCCATGCTGTCGGTTTGGGGACTCTTCGATACCGGCTCGGAGAACTACAAGAAGATGACGGCGGATCGCTTCATGATCGGCGATGCGCATGTCTACGATGCGACCAATCCCAAGGCTCGGGAGTTCTATTGGAACAATCTTGCGGGCAAGCTCTTCGATATGGGCTGGGATGCGTTCTGGCTGGACAGCGCCGAGCCGGAGGAGGCGTGGCCGCACATGGGCGACGCGATTCTGCGCGACAAGCAGTTGTCGATCGGCAGCGGTGCGCGCTACACCAATATCTTTCCCCTGGCGCATACGGGCGGCGTCTCGGAGCACTGGCGGCAGACGACCGATCAGAAGAGGGTATTTCTGCTGACGAGGTCAGCGTTTCTGGGGCAGCAGCGAAACGGCACGACGACATGGTCGGGCGATATTTACAGCACGTACATGAATCTGCAGCGACAGATTCCGGCTGGGCTGAACTTTGCGCTCTCGGGCAATCCCTACTGGACGACCGACATTGGAGGGTACTTTCAGCCGTTCGAACGGCCGGCGAACGATCCGGCGTATCAGAAGCTGTATGCGCGGTGGTTCGAGTTCGGGACCTTCTGTCCGATCTTCCGGACGCATGGGCATCGCGATCACAACGAGATGTGGACCTACGACAAGGTCGAGCCGATACTGCTGGAGTACGACAAACTGCGCTACCGGCTGATGCCGTATATCTACTCGCTGGCCTGGCGCGTGACCAACGAGGACTACACCATCCAGCGGCCGCTGGTGATGGACTGGCGCAAGGATGAAAAGACGTGGAATATTGGCGACCAGTTCATGTTCGGGCCCGCGCTGATGGTCAATCCAGTGACGAAGGAGGATGCGACGCGGCGGGAAGTGTATCTGCCTGCGTCACCTGTCTGGTATGACTTCTGGACGGGTGACGCGGTTGCGGGCGGTCGTGACATCGAGGCAGATGCGCCGCTCAGCCGGATTCCGGTGTATGTGCGCGCGGGTTCGATTGTTCCCATGGGGCCGGAGATCGAGTATGCCGACGAGAAGCCGGCCGGGCCAATTGAACTGCGCGTGTATGCAGGCGCGGACGGCAGCTTCAGCCTCTATGACGACGAGGGCAACAACTACGACTACCGGAAGGGTGTCCATAGCGTGATCCCGATTCGCTGGAACGAGGCGGCGAAGACGCTGACGATTGGAGATCGCGAGGGTGAGTATCCGGGGATGCCAAAGGAGCGGACCTTCAACATTGTTTGGGTGGGACGGAACCACGGCGCGGGCGAAGGGGTGGCGCCGAAGCCGGATCGGACGGTTCGCTATTCGGGGAAGGCGGTTACGGTGCGGCGTTCGGGCGCGGGTGCCTGAAGTTGATGGCGGAGGGAAGAGAGGTGGAAGCCAACGTCCTGAAGTGCCGGACGTGAGGCACCCGGATCATTGCTACTGCTTGGCTTTCCAGGGATCGTGCAGGTAGCCGGTGATGCAGGCGTCGGTTCCGAAGCCGGCTCGGGTGGTGCGCTGCAGCGATTGCTGGAAGAGGTAGGGTGAGACGACGCCCTCGGCAAAGGGGAGCGATTGCGGGCCGAGTTCGGTCTCGGAGTAGAAGAGGATGGCCTTGTCGACGAGGTCATGGGTGAGAAATTCGCCGTTGAGGCAGGAGCCGCACTCAAGCAGGAGGCTGACGATATCGCGGGCTGCAAGTGTTTCGAGGACTGTGGGGAGGCTGATATGGCCGGATTGCGCAGGGAGGGATTGGACTTCGGCTCCGGCCTTGCGGAGTGCATCGGCTTTTTCTGTGGGCGCGGTGGGGGCGGTCAGGACCAGGAGGTCTGATGCAGTGCCGCGGGCGCTATCCGCGGAGCGGACTAGCTGCGAGTCGAGCGGGATGCGGAGGTGGGCATCGAGAACGATGCGGAGCAGCGGGCGGCGGCGAACGAGACCGCCGGGGCCGAGGATGCCGCTGCGGTCGGTGAGGGCTGGGTCGTCGGCGAGAACGGTACCGATGCCGGTGAGGATAGCGTCGGAGGCGTGGCGGAGACGCTGGACCTCGGCGCGGGCGGCGGGGCCGGTGAGCCAGTGGGGCTGGTTGAGGGTGCGGGTCTCGGCTGCGGGAGCGAGGTAGCCGTCGACCGAGAGTGCGGCCTTGAGGGTGACGAAGGGCGTGTGGGACTGGATGAAGTGCGCGAAGGCGTCGTTGAGGTCGCGGGCGGGTTGCTGGAGAACTCCGAGCGTGACTTCGATTCCGGCGGCGCGAAGTCGGGCGATGCCCTGGCCGCTGACCTTCGGGTTAGGGTCTTCGGTAGCGATGACGACTCGGCTGACGTGGGCGGCGATGAGGGCGTCGGCGCAGGGGCCGGTGCGTCCGTGGTGGGAGCAGGGTTCGAGAGTGACGAAGGCGGTGGCTCCTGCGGGGTCGATGCCGCGCTGGCGGGCCTGATTGAGGGCGGCGATCTCGGCGTGGTCGCGGTTGGCGTAGAGGTGGGCGCCTTCGGCGAAGATTTTTCCGTCGCGCACGAGGACGCAGCCGACCTGCGGGTTAGGCGAGGCGAGGGCTACCGTCTCGAGGGCGAGATCGAGGGCTCGCTGCATGAAGGCTTCGTCGTGTGGTGCGCTGGCCATGCCTTTTACGAGGATAGCTTGTGGGCTCAATTTGTTGCCGCAACGAGAGTTGGACCTGAGGTTTTGAACTGAGTTGTCATGGTAATGCGGATAAAAACTGGTCTCCTAAATATTTAGGTTGACAGGAATGCAGAACGATCCTAGACTCCTATTTGTTTAGGAGACGCCATGGTTGGCCGCAAAAAAGGTTCCGATTCGCTCACGCCTCTCGAACTCCAGATCATGCAGGTGCTTTGGAGCGAGGGGCCGAGCAATGTGCTGCATGTGAAGAAGAGCCTGTTGCCGAACACAGAGCTTGCCTACAACACCGTGCAGACGATGCTCAACATCCTCCATCGCAAGGGCAGGGTGCGGCGCACGCTGGAGGGGCGCGCCTATGTCTATTGCACGGTCGCTTCCAGGGAGACGGTGCTGGGGCAGGCAGTGCGCGATCTGGTGGAGCGCATGTTCGGAGGATCGTCTGAAGAACTGGTCATGAGCCTGGTCAAAAGCCGCCAGGTCGATCTGGAGCGGATTGCAGACCTGGGCCGGAAGATAGCGGCGCAGGAGAAAGGAGAAGAGGATGAGTAACCTCTCCGGTTTTGTCGTCTCTTATCTGGTCAACGCTGTTTGGGAGGTCGTCCTGATTGCCGGTGCGGGATGGCTGGTGAGCCGGATGGTCAAGAGAGTTGGCCCGCAGGCGGAGCATGTCGTCTGGGTCTCCACGCTGGGACTTGCGACCGTTATGCCTGCGCTTCCTTTGCTTCGGTGGTTGCTGGCGTTGCTATACGTTCCTCATGCGGGCGGCGGAAGCTCTTCGATTACCGTTGCTGCCGCTCAGGGCGGCGGCCTGCTTTCGCGAAATGTTTATACGCTACCTGAGATGGCTGTCGTAATTTTGCTGTCGTTCTATTTTGGCGCAGTGATCTACTTTGCGGTACGGCTTGCGTGGTCATTGCGTTCAACGGTACGGCTGGTGAGGCAGGCGCGTCCGCTTTCTCTGACGATGGAGCAGGAAGACGTATGGAGCAGATGCAAACGGGTGTTTTCGCTGGATTCGGCCCGGATGCTTGGCTCTTCGCGTATTGCGGGGCCGGTGACACTGGGGCTGCGAGAGCCGATGCTGCTGGTACCGAGTGACTTTGCCGCGGAGTGTACAACGCAGGACCTGCTGGCTGCGCTGGCACATGAGTGTGCGCATATGAAGCGTCGCGATTTTCAGAAGAACCTCTTCTACGAGATTGCAAGCCTGCTGCTCGTTTTCCATCCTGTGGTGTGGATGTTGAAGTCGTACATCGCGCAGACGCGCGAGATGATCTGCGATGGCATGGCCACGGACGGGCTGATCGATTCGCACAGATATACGGAATCTCTGCTACGGCTCGCGACCATGGTCGCTGTGGGCTCGCGAGCTTATCCCTCTCACGCCATCGGGATCTTCGATGCCAACATTCTGGAGAAGCGAATCATGATGATGAATCTTAAGAAGCCGCGCGTCAGCTCTGCTTTGAAGTATGGTCTGGTTATTCCGGCAACTGTGTTTCTGCTCTCGGTGGCGGTGGGCGGCGCGGCGATGGCTGTGGTGATTGAACCGACGCCCTCTGTGCAGGCAGCGGATCAGGCGCAACCGTATGGGCAGGTCTATAAGATTGGCAAAGATGTGAAAGCGCCTGTGTTGATCTCGTCTATAGAGCCTCAGTTTCCTGAGGCTGAGCGAGGAAAGAAGGACAAGTTTGAAGGAGCTTGTCTTGTTGGCTTTGTGGTGGACTCATCAGGAGCAGTTCGTGACGTTCACATCAAACACTCGCTCCGTCCTGACTTTGATGCGAAGGCAGTGGAGGCTGTTGAACAGTACCGCTTCAAGCCTGCCATGCGGGCAAATGAGCCAGTGGCGGTGGCATTGAATGTTGAGGTGGACTTCGTGAGGCGCTGAATATCGATGGAGACATGGCACAGCATGAGGGCTTTTGTGGCTCGTGCTGCGTTTTTCGGTCCAGAGAGATGAGCTAGCAGAAAGGGCAAGTGCGAAAGGCGAAATACAAGGGTTTCTCCACTGCGCTTCGCTCCGGTCGTGGTGACGTGAATGTGTGGTGCTTCGACAAGATGACGTAGATGGGAGTGGGCTACGGACGATGGCGTAGTTTTGTGCGGAGTTGGTTTTAGTTTTACAGGGTGCGCTTGAAGAGCGACGTTGCGATCAAGAGGGAGACGATGCCGAATGTGAGCAGGAAGAGGATGTCGGGGTAGATGGCGGTGAAGCCGCCGTCTTTGAGCAGGATCGCCTTGAGGCCGTGGACGGCGTAGGTGAAGGGATCGACGTTGGCGATCACGCGCAGCCAGGGGGGGAGGCCGGAGACCGGCGAGATGGCTCCGCTGGGGAAGAAGAGCAGCGTGTTGAGGACGCCGAACATGGCGCGCGGGACGAGCGGGTCTTCGACGCGCACCATCATAAGGAACATCATGCCGTTGAAGGCGACCGAGGTAGCGACGATGAGCAGCGAGAGCTGGATCAGCGCCATGGGGTTGAAGATGGCTCCGATGCCGGCGAAGAGCGAACCGATGACGGTGAGGCAGACGCCGGAGAGGATCGCCTTGATGGAACCGGCGAGGTTAAGGCCCATGACCAGTTCGAGCCGGGTGATGGGAGTGACGAGGTAACCCTCGTGGACGCCGCGAGCCTTGTCGTCGATGTACAACATGCCGCCGCCGATCATGACGGCGACGTACATGGCCAGCGCGATAGAACCGGCGAGCAGGTACTTCATGTACTCGACGTAAGGGTAGAGCTCGACGATCTTGAGAGCGATTTTCTGGACCACGAGCGGCTGAATGATGGGAGCGTTGAGGGCTTCGACGAGCGACTGCATCTCGGCTTCGAGGCTGGCGCTCATGACCTGGTCGCTGTTGTCGACGACCAGGCCGATGGTGGGCGAATCGCCGGCGAGGACGCGGCGGGAATATTGTTTGGGGATGATGACGGCGCCGTCGATCTTGCCGGTACGGACGTCTTCGCGGGCCTGCACTTCGTTGTCGTAAGGGATGGTGGTGAAGGTACGGATGTTGGCGGCGATGGCGTCGAAGGCTTCGTGGATCTTGAGTGCCTGCGAGCCGCGGTCGTGATCGACGACGCCCATGCGAGCGTTGCGGATCTTGCCGCCGAAGGCGTGGCCGAGGATAAGCAACTGCACCAGCGGCAGGGTCATCGAGACCATCATGAGCGCGGGCGAGCGGAAGAACTTGCGCATCTCGCGCTCGACGATTGCCATCATTCGGTTCATGGCTGCGTCCTGTTCATGGCTGCATTCCTGGCCGGGGAGGCATAACGAAGGCGGCGGCCTTGACCTGTTCGTCGCGAAGCGCGCGTCCGGTGTAGTGGACGAAGACGTCGTCGAGGGTGGTGTTCTGGACGCTGAGGGACTTGATGGTTTCGCCGCGGCCGGCGGTCATCTCGACCAACTGCGTGGTGGTGAGTGAGCCGCTGGAGGTGAGGATGCGGTACATGCCCGCGCTTTGCGATTCGACCGAGGTGACGCCGGCAAGCTGCCGGAGGCGTTCGGGCCACTCGGGAGACTCGTTGGCGAACTGGGCCTCGACGACGTTGGCTCCGGGGACATTGGCTTTGAGCGCCATGGGAGTGTCGAGGGCGACGAGCTTGCCGTGATCGACGATAGCGATGCGGTCGCAGAGACGGTCGGCCTCGTCCATGTAGTGCGTGGTGATGAGCATGGTGAGGTGATGCTTATTCTTGAGGTTGTTGAGCATCTCCCAGACGGCGACGCGGGAGACGGGATCAAGCCCGGTGGTGGGTTCGTCGAGAAAGAAGATGCGCGGGTTATGGACGAGGCCGCGGGCGATCTCGAGACGGCGGCGCATGCCTCCGGAGAGGGTCTTGGTCTGCGCGTTGCGCCACTTGGTGAGGTCTACGGCTTCGAGAAGCTCGTTAATGTTTTGCTCGCGCCGGGCTTTGGGAACGTCGTAGAGCTTGGCGTAGATGGAGAGGTTTTCTTCGACGGTGAGATCGATGTCGCTGGTAAGCGCCTGGGGGATGACGCCGATCATGCGGCGGACGGCGTCGGAGTCGCGGGAGACGTCGTGACCGGCGATGATGGCCTTGCCCTCGGTAACGGGAATGAGCGTGGTCATCATACGGATGAGTGTGCTTTTTCCGGCGCCATTGGGGCCGAGCAAACCGAAGATCTCGCCGTCCGCGACGTCGAAGGTGATGCCTTTGACGGCTTCAAAATCACCGTAGCGTTTGACGATGTTTTGCACGGCTATCGCCGGTTGGTCTGAGCGCGGGGTCATTGCTTCACCAGCCTGCTCTTCGGGATGTAGACCTCGGCGGTCATGCCGGGAACGTACTTCATGCCGGGGTTGTCGATGAGGAGTTTGAGCTGGATGGTCTTGATGTCACGCTTGCGGCGGCTGACGTCGCGCTGAGTGGCGAAGTCGGCTTCAGCGGATTTGTTGATGACTTTGCCTTGAATAGTTTCTCCGCTGGGCATGACGACGCGAAGACTGTCGCCCAACTGGACGGCGTCAGCCTCGGTCTCGGGAAGGGGAGCATAGACCCAGGTCTGGGTGAGGTCGGTGATGGTGACGATGGGGGTTCCGGGGGAGACGACTTCGCCTTGCCGGGCGGCGCGCACGTTGATCTTGCCGGAGATGGGAGCGACGACGTTGGCGTAGCTGAGTTCGACCTGAGCCTGATTGAGCAGGGCCTTTGCGTTTTGCACTTCGCTGCGGGTGGAGGCGACGGTCTTGGCCGCGGCCTGCGCCTGAAGGGTGTTGGCCCTGGCGAGCTTGAGCGAGGCTTCGGCGGCGGCGACGCTTTGCCGGGCGGCGTCCACGGCGGCCTGCGCGGCATGCAGGGAGGTGGCGGCTTCTTCGCTCGCCTGCTGGCTCATGACGCCTTGTTTGGCGAGGGCGACGGTACGGTTGCTGTCGGCGGCCTGGTGCTGGTACTGCGCCTGGGCCTGCAGGAGTGAGGCCTGCGCCACCTGCACCTGCGCCTGCGCGTTGGCCACCTGGCTGGTGGTGCTGCCCTGGGTCTGCTGCTGCGTGTCCTGGGTCTGCTGCAACTTGAAGTGCTGGCTGGCGGCGGTAGCCTCGGCTGCGTTGCGGGCGGCGGCGAGGTCGTCGCTCTGGATGGTGGCGATGAGTTCGCCAGCCGTGACGGAGTCGCCCTCGTCGACGGTGAGCTGCTGAATGCGGCCGGGGATGCGGGAGCTGACGACGACTTCGTTGGCATCGACGGTGCCGATGAGCTGAAGGTCAGTCGAACGTTCGGTCGAAAGAAAATACCAGCAGAACGAGACGATCAGCAGGATGCCCATCAGGATGAGGATGCGGTTACGGGCGTTCATAGATTCTTCTCCAGGCAGGCGGGTTGCGGACTTCAGGCATGGGCATGGCGGCGAGGACGCGGCGAACGAGCTTCGCTCCGTGGGTGCGGTCGACGAACAGGGCATTGCCGAGAAACTGCACGGCGGCCTTGCGGCGGAGCGCGATGTGCGCGGGGTCGAAGGGTTCAACGGAGAGCGAGAGGCGCATCATGGGAGCGCTCATGAAGTAGAAGACGTTGGAGCCGTAGGAGGAGTAGACCACCTGCATCCAGTCGACGTTGCATAGCTCGCCGGAACGAATACCCTGTCGGACCGCCTGCTGTATTTTTTTGAGAAGCGGCGCAAAGGCTTTGCCTGCAAGGTGGGGGATCGCCGTGCTCTTGCCGTGGTGGAAGCGCACCATCTCCTGCTGCATGAAGCTCTGGAACTCGTGCTGGGTAAGGATGCGGTCAAAGTGGTTGAGGGCGAGGCGGAGGAGGTGCTCGCCGGGAGTGCATTGGGTATCGAGCACAGCGAGGGTGTTCTGCATGACCCGGTCGATGACTTCTTCAAAGGCCGCGGCGTAGAGCGATTCCTTGTTCTTGAAGTAGTAGTAGAGGAGAGCCTTGTTGACCTTTGCCGAGGCGGCGATGGTGTCGGTGCGCGCGCCGGCGAGGCC
Source organism: Acidobacteriales bacterium 59-55 (assembly GCA_001897435.1). Classification (GTDB taxonomy): domain Bacteria; phylum Acidobacteriota; class Terriglobia; order Terriglobales; family Acidobacteriaceae; genus Edaphobacter. The sequence continues at coordinate 124,819 of MKSV01000007.1, forward strand.
GTGGGCGCTGAACTCGCGGAGAGCGGCGGCGAGGATTCTTTCGCGGGCCTGGTCGGGAGAGGTTGGGTTGAGTGTCTTCGCCATTGATTAACCGGTTAGTTAAAACTATAACGCACTTTGCCGCTTTCCCGAAAGTGGGTGGAAATCAGTCGAGCAGGGTGTCGATGAAGGTTGCGCTGTCGAAGGGGAGGATGTCTTCCATCTTTTCGCCGACTCCGGCATAGACGACGGGGAGCTTGAGTTCGGTGGCGATGGCGAGGACGATGCCGCCCTTGGCGGTGCCGTCGAGCTTGGTGAGGACGATGCCGGTGACGCGGGCGGCTTCGGTGAAGAGGCGGGCTTGCTGGAGGCCGTTCTGGCCTGTAGTCGCATCCATGACCAGAAGCGTTTGGTGAGGTGCGCCGGGCACCAGCTTTTCGGCGGTGCGGCGCATCTTGTCGAGCTCCTTCATCAGATCGGTCTTCGTGTGGAGACGGCCGGCGGTGTCGACGATGAGGACTTCGGTGCCCCGGGCCTTGGCGGCGGAGCAGGCGTCGTAGAGAGCGGCGCTGGGATCTCCGCCTTGTTTCGTCTTAATGAGGGGGACGTCGGAGCGCTGGGCCCACACCTCCAACTGCTCGATGGCGGCGGCGCGAAAGGTGTCGGCAGCACAGAGCAGGACGGTGCGGCCCTGCGCGCGGAAGAGGGCGGCAAGCTTGCCGGTGGTGGTGGTCTTGCCTGTGCCGTTGACGCCGACCATCATGATGACTTCGGGGGGAGTGCTGGGGTGGCGAACGGGATGGGCGACGCCGTCGAGGATTTGCTTGAGCTCGGACTTGAGGAGCTGCTTGAGCTCGTCGCCGCCTCCGATGCCGGTGCGGAGGGCGCGCTGGCGGAGGTTTTCAAGCACGATGGCAGTGGTGGGCGCCCCGAGGTCGGCGGCGAGCAGGACGGGTTCGAGGCCGGTGAAGGTGGACTCGTCGACCTCGCGGGTGAGGGCGATGACAGAGCCAATGGATTCGGTGAAGGACTCGCGGGTGCGGGTGACCGCCTGCTTCATGCGGTCGAAGAAGCCGCGTTTCTGCTCAGCCGGTTCGAGGGTAGACGCAGCCTCCGGGGTGGTGGGCTGGTCGGGTTGCTGCTGAGGTTGGTCGCGTTTGCCGAAGAGAGAAAATGCCATGCTGATGCTAGTTTAGCAATGGCCGGGAGAGCCGGTCGTCGTCGAGGCGATTGCTCCTGAATTCGTCCATCAATTTTGTGCTGTGGTCTGGGTTGGAGTCTGGGCTGTGGCGATGGGATAGCCTTGCCATAGATATTCGAGTGCCTCGGGCAGCGTTTGTTGTTTTACGGCGCGGTCGGTGTGTCCTGCGTTGCGGGCGAAGACAAACTGGTAGTGATAGCCCTTGGCTGCCAGCACCCTGGCCATATTTTCGTTGGCGACGACCCAATCGTGCATGTGATCGCGCATGGCATTCGGATTGAAGAGGTCTCGGTCGCCCACCTCCATCCAGATGCGCAGCGGTTTGGCCGGACTGTTGGGGATGAGGCGCTCATGAAACTCCCACGCCCCGTGAGGGCTCCCCGGATTCGAGGGCCACTGCTGGTTCACGTAAGTGCCCGAGTAGGTAAGAACGCGATGATAAAGCTCCGGGTGATACCACGCCATGATCAAGGCGCAGGAGCCTCCGGAACTGCCTCCCATGGTTGCGCGGCCTTCGGGATCGCTCGTCAGTTTCACGTGATACTTTGCTTCCACGAGAGGCAACACTTCGTTCTCGACGAACTCGGCATAGCGGCCGGACATGGTGTCATATTCCAGACCGCGCTCGCTGCCCTGGGCATCGCCGCTGCCGTTGCCGATGGAGATGGCGATCATGACGGGCACGCGGCGCTCGGCGATCAGATAGTCCAGTGCAGTGAACAACGCCCGGTCGGGGCCGTCTGCGCCTACGATGAAGGGCGCGGCCGTGCCGGGGACGTATTGCCGGGGAACGTAGACCGCCACATGTCGGGTGTAGGGTGCGGGATGGCTGGTGGTGACGACCAGTTTGGCGGGGTCGGTAGGGTCGGGGGTGCCAAAGGTGCCGGCTTCGCGCGCGATGCCGGGATAGATCTTGCTGTCAGCCGAGCTCATGGTGAACTCGTAGACCGCTCCCTGCGGCACGCCTTCATGTACGGACATTTCGGGTGCCGGGTTGTGGGTGGGGCCGATGATGAAATTGCCATCGACATTTGCAGGTGCATTGGCGCCGTCGGGCAACTCTTTGGCCGCGACATAACCGGCGGTGTGCGGATCGCGGGTGGGCGGGGTTGGGCGTGCCGGGTGAGTCGTTTCCGGGTGAGTCGTTGCCGGCGGAGCCGGGGCTACCGATTGGGCCACAGCCGGGGTTATGCCGGCCGTCAGGCTGATCGTGAATAGGATGCTCAGAGGACGGAGCATTGGCAACTCCTTCTGGTGTATCTCAGTTCTGTTCTATGCGAGCACGATGCGATGATGTCAGTCGAGGAAATATATCACCGATGCGGGATCGCGGAGCATGATTGCGTCAGATGCCGATCCGGATATTTGGGTGCAATCCCGTGTTAATCCTGCTCTAATGAGGCTGCTTTACCTTCCTGTCGGGCCTGTCAGTGAAAATCTGCATTACGAAAGCGTGGCTTATGCGTGCCAGACGGTTTCTTCCCGCCTTAGTTTTTTATGGTCTCTTTGTAATGATGGCGTTTCCGGCTCGATCGCAGGACGTTCTGACTCCCGTGGTTGCGTCGCCATTGCGGCCTACGGCGTATGCGGTTCAGGGGACGGACAATAAGCTGCACCTCGTCTATGAGCTTGTCATTACGAATACGGGGAGCGCGCCGGCGACGATTGAGAAGCTCGAAGTGGTGAGCGGGGATGATCCCGCGAAGGTTCTTGCCAGCTTCGATGGCGAATCACTGCACGCCCGCCTGCGTGCCACGGGACGCGGGAACGAAGCGGCATCGCCGATCGAATCAAGCGGGAGCCGTCTTTTTCTGGTGGACTTTACCATGGAGAAGGACAGCCATCTTCCCGCGACCCTGCTGCATCGCTTTCACCTGCTGGCCACGGGGCCTCCGGGTTCGCCGAGGGATAAGACGGTGCCGTACACGTACACGATCGCTCCGATCAGCGTGAGCACGGACATAACCGAGCTTGGACCGCCGCTCGAAGGCAAAGGATGGGTTGCTTTCAACGGGTGCTGCGAACCGACCGGGGTGCACCGCGGCGCTGCGCTCTCCGTCAACGGTCAGATCCGTTTCGCGCAGCGTTTCGCGATCGACTGGATGCTGCTCTATCCCGATGCCAGAATCTTCCATGGCGACGGCAAGAGCGTGAACGACTATGCAGGCTATGGCGCCAAGGTCATCGCCGTGGCGGACGGCACCGTTGTCGATACCCTTGCGAATCTGGACAACCAGGTTCCCGGAACGTTGCCCGATCCGAAGACCATCACCATCCAGAACGTCGACGGCAACCATATTGTGCTGGACCTGGGGAACGGCAAGTATGCCTTCTACGCCCATTTGCAGAAGAATTCACTGCTTGTGTCCAAGGGCGATCATGTGAAGCGCGGGCAGGTGCTTGCCTTGCTTGGCAATACCGGCAACACCTCCGCTCCTCATCTGCACTTTCACCTGATGGACGGCACTTCGGTGCTTGGGTCATCGGGCCTGCCCTATGTGATCGATCATTTCGCGGTGGCGGGTCAACTTCCCGCCGCGCAGTTCGAGGCGAACGGGATTGATGGAGATTGGAGCAAGGATCTGTCGGCTCATCCATCCAGCAGGAGGTCGGAGTTTCCGCTCGATCTGACGGTGGCCGATTTTTAGCCGAGGTATTGAGCGGGCAGTTGCGGAATGCCGTGAGGTTCGGGCCGAGTTCGATTCATGGGCAGGTTCAGCGGAGGTGAGGATGGCCGTCAACGAAGAGGATCTAAATCGCGGTCTGGAGGATCTGAGGTCGTCAGACCGTGATCGCCAGAACAAGGCGTTTCACTTTTTTATCGAAGCCACCGGCGAGCCTGTCGATTGGGCCTACAGGGTGTGGGGCGATTTGATGGAACTGCTGAGGAACGGAGACAACCGGCAGCGGGCGATCGCAGCGCAGGTACTGTGCAATCTGGCGAAGAGCGATCCGAAGAATCGAATGAGGAAGGATCTCGGCGCGCTGCTGGAGGTCACCAGAGATGAGCGCTTCGTGACCGCGCGTCATTGCATGCAGTCGCTTTGGAAGGTTGGAGTTACAGGAGCGAGTCAAAGGAAGGCGCTGGTTGAAGGGCTGACGGGGCGGTTCAAGGAATGTATCTCGGAAAAGAACTGCACGCTGATTCGATACGACATTCTGGAGAGCCTGCGGCGCGTCTATGATGCTGTAGCGGACGAGAAGGTGCGGACGACGGCGCTCGCGTTGATTGACATGGAGCAGGACCAGAGATACAGGAAGAAGTACATGACTCTGTGGCGCGACAAGGCGTGACGGCAGATATCTGTCTGCGCGTTATTTTAAGAAATTCTGAAAATCCTTCTATTCAATCGTATTAGTTCGCGATCAATGGTAGGATGATGGCCTCGCGGGAACGGGTGCCGCAGACGCAGTCAAATCCTTGCGTTGCGCTTCGTTTGCGGAGACATTGCCCCGGAGAATCAGGGACCCAAGGCCATCATGCAGATTAAATCGCTCGGAATCTCGCTCAGCGTCCTCGCCATCACCCTTGCGCCGGCCTTCGCGCAGCAGCAGAGCTACCCGTTTCGCGACACCTCGCTCTCCGCCGAGAAGCGCATCGACAATATTCTGTCGTTGATGACGACGGAAGAGAAGATCGACTTTCTCAGCACCGATACCTCGGTCAAGCGGCTCGGCATTCCCAGCTTCGGCAGCTCCGAGGGCATTCACGGCGTGGTGCAGCGCGAGCAGAAGGGCGGTCCGTATGCGCACCCGGCCATTCCGACGACACAGTTTCCGCAGCCGCCGGGGATGGGCGAGACCTGGGACCCGGCCATCGTGCGGGAGGCGGCTGGCGTCGAAGGGCACGAGGCGCGGTTTATCTCGCAGACGGCCAAGTACCATCACCCCATCCTTATGTTGTGGGGGCCGCAGGCTGACCTGGCCCGCGATCCGCGCTGGGGTCGCAGCGAAGAGGTGTACGGGGAGGATCCCTTCTTTAACGGCACCATGGTCACGGCCTTCGTTCACGGGTTGCAGGGCAATGATCCGCACTACTGGCAGGCGGCGTCGCTGCTGAAGCACTTTCTTGCCAACAGCAACGAGAAAGACCGCACGAAGACGTCATCGAACTTCGACCAGCGGCTGTTCTGGGAGTACTACTCCGTCCCCTTCCGCATGGGATTCCTCGATGGCGGCGCCAAGGCGGTGATGGCCTCGTACAACGCATGGAACGGGATTCACATGGCGGTGAACCCGGTGCTGAAAGATGTTCTTGTAAAGAAGTGGGGCGTCGATATTCTCTCCAGCGACGGCGGCGCGGTGCGGGCTCTGGTCAAGGACTCGAAGAGCTTCCCCAACCAGCAGGCGGCGGTGGTGGCGTGTCTGAAGGCCGGGATCAACCAGTTTCTCGATACTTATAAAGACGAGACGCGCGCCGCGCTCAAGGACGGCTCCATCACCGTGGCCGATCTCGACGCGCTGGTGCGGCCCAAGCTGCGCATTACGCTGAAGCTGGGCCTGCTCGATCCGCCTTCGATGGTTCCTTACTCCAGCGTAAAGGATGCGCCGGAGCCGTGGACGACGGAGGCTGATACCTCGGTGTCCAGAAAGATTGCGCTTGAGTCGGTCGTCCTGCTGAAGAACGAGAAGGCTACGCTGCCGCTCGACAGGAAGACGCTGAAATCGATTGCGGTGATCGGGCCGCTGGCCAACTCGGTCCATTGGGACTGGTACGGCGGCACGCCTCCTTATACGGTGACGCCACTGGAGGGAATCAAGAAGATCGTAGCTCCCGCGACCAAGGTGATCTATGCTGCCGATGAGACCGGTAACGCCGCGGTGAACGCTGCGCGCAAGGCCGAGGTCGCCGTGGTCTTCGTCGGCAATGATCCGACCTGTGGTCCTGACATGGCGCATGACTGGACCGGCAACGGCACCCTTCCATGCACGGTGCCGAGCGACGGCCGCGAGGGGCGCGACCGGGATAGCATCGACCTCGGCCAGCAGGAGCAACTGGTCAAGCAGGTCTACGAGGTCAATCCGCACACCGTCGTCGTGCTGATCTCAAGCTTTCCCTTCGCCATCAACTGGACGCAGGCGAATGTTCCGGCCATCCTGCACATGGCGCACTCCTCGCAGGACGAGGGCACGGCTATTGCGCAGGTGCTCTTCGGTGACTACAACCCCGGCGGCCACCTGGTGACGACGTGGCCGAAGTCGGTCGATCAACTGCCGGCCATGATGGACTACAACATCCGCGATGGGCGCACCTATATGTACTTCAAGGGCGAGCCGCTCTATCCGTTCGGCTACGGGCTGAGCTATACCACCTTTAAGTTCTCGAACCTCAAGCCCAGCACAACGCGCCTTGCCAAGGACGGCAAGCTTACCGTTGCAGTGGACGTAACGAATACGGGGACGCGCGCAGGCGACGCGGTGGTTCAGCTTTACGTGCAACATATGAAGTCGAAGGTCTCGCGACCGCGGGAGGAATTGGAGGGATTCCAGCGCGTGACCCTTCAGCCGAGCCAGACGAAGACGGTCGAGATTCCTCTGGACGCGCAGCAGCTTGCCTACTGGAATGAACGCCAGTCGAAGTTCGTGGTTGAGTCGGAGCCGGTAAAGCTGATGGTCGGCGACTCGTCGGCGGACATCAAGCTCAACGCTACGATTCAGGTTCCCTGAGACCGACCGCATCCTCAGAGTGGCAGGCGTGCTTTGAGGATGTTGCACTGCTAAAGTTAAGATATGCCTGTTTCTGTTGCTCCTTACGGACATTTCTTGTTTGCGCCTACGCAGCGGATCCACTTTATCGGGATCGGCGGGATTGGGATGAGCGGGATCGCGGAGATCCTGCTGACGATGGGGTATTCGGTCTCGGGCAGTGATCTGCGACGGAGCGCGGTGACGGAACGGCTGGTGGGGCTGGGGGCGCGGGTGTTCGAGGGCCACGCGGCGGCGAATGCGGCGGCCAGCGATGTGGTGGTGACCAGCTCGGCAGTATCTTCTGCGAACCCTGAGGTGATGGAGGCGCGGGCGCGGAAGATTCCAGTGATTCAACGGGCGGAGATGCTGGCGGAGTTGATGCGGCTGAAGTACGGCATCGCCGTGGCCGGGATGCATGGCAAGACGACGACTACCTCAATGATTGCGGCGGTGCTGGCGGGCGGAGGGCTTGACCCGACCGTGGTCGTGGGCGGCCGGGTGGATTCGCTGGGGTCGAATGCGCGACTGGGAAACTCGCAGTATCTGGTGGCCGAGGCGGATGAGAGCGACCGATCATTTCTGAAGCTGTCGCCGGTGCTGGGCGTAGTGACGAATCTCGACCGCGAGCACATGGACTGCTATTCGGACATGGCGGATGTCGAGGGCGTGTTCGTCGAGTTTATGGATCGGGTACCGTTTTATGGAGCAACGACGGCCTGCATCGACAATGAGTTGCTGCGGGCGGTGCTGCCGAAGGTTCGGCGCAAGGTCTATACCTATGGGACGAGCGAGGATGCGGACTTCAGGGTGGAGATGATCGAGAGGGAAGATGGGTGCCATTCCCGGTTCGAGGTGAACTATAAAGGGCTGGTGATGGGGCCGTTCCGGCTGCATGTTCCCGGCAGGCACAATGTGCTGAATGCGACGGCGGCGGTGGCGGTAGGGGTGCAGCTGGGAGTGGCTCCGGAGCAGATTGCCGTGGGCCTGGACAGCTTTCGCGGGGTCGACCGGCGCTTTCAGATCAGAGGCGTGGCGGGTGGAGTGACGGTGGTCGACGACTATGGACATCATCCGACGGAGATTAAAGCCACGCTGCAGGCAGCGCGGGAGTGCGGCTATGGGCGGGTGCTGGTGCTGTTTCAGCCGCACCGGTTTACGCGGACGCGGGATCTGATGGCGGATTTTGCCGGGGCGTTTGGGGATGCGGACGTGGTTCAGGTGCTGGATATCTATGCGGCCAGCGAGGAGCCGATCGAGGGGGTGGATGCCGGGGCGCTGGTGAAAACGATCGGGCGCGCGGGAGTGGGATATGCCGGGTCGATGGCTGACGGAGTCGAAGCGCTGGTGCGGGAGGCGCGGAAGGGCGATGTGGTGCTGACCCTGGGAGCGGGAAGCGTGTCTCATGCAGCAGGCGCGATTCTGGAGAGCCTCCAGGCGCATGGGTGAGTTCCTGAAAGGGTACATACGAAAGAAGATGGGTAAGGATGAGGTGGGGACGGGTTATATTCAGGGTGGCGATTCTCGCGGCCTTGCTCAGGCTTGCGATATAGCGATGGACCTTCGAAACGCGGGGCAGCGGTGCTAGAGGCGCCGGAGCAGGATTATGCCCGCGAACCAGCGATGCCGCGACGGACGTCTGCGGCACCGAAGAGAAAGCTACGCCGCGATCTCAGTGAAGATTTTGCCGATGACTTTCCCGACGATGATGATGGTCCGGCGGGTCGTCGGCAGCGTGGAGTAAAACTGCGGCTGCGCTGGGGGCTGCCGAGGACGAAGTGGGGAAGAATTGCTGCCGCGCTGGGACTGATGCTTGTGGCCGGGACCTGCGCCGGGGCTCTGTGGCTGGCTCGGGACATGGTGATGCGCGATCCGAGATTTTTCATCCCGTCTGCGTCATCGATTGAGATTCAGGGCAACCAGCATCTGACGCGGGACGAACTGGTCAATATCTTTGGGCAGGATGTGGAGCGGAATATCTTCCATGTTTCGCTGGCCGAGCGGCGGGCGCAGTTGCAGCGTCTGCCGTGGGTGCAGCAGGCGACGGTGATGCGGCTGCTGCCGAACCACCTGCGGGTTTTGATTGTAGAGCGAACGCCGGTGGCGTTTGTGCGGCAGGGGAGCAGGATTGGGCTCGTGGATGCCAGTGGCGTGCTGCTGGATATGCCGCTGCACGGCGAAGGCAACGCGCACTACTCGTTTCCCGTGGTGACGGGCATTCTGGCTAGCGATCCGGCATCGACGCGGGCGGCGAGGATGAAGATATTTGCCCAGTTCACGACCGATCTGGATAGCTCGGGGGAGAAGATCTCGCAGAAGTTGAGCGAGGTGGATCTTTCCAACCCGGAAGATGTGAGAGCGCTGATTCCGGACCAGGGCAAGGATGTGCTGGTGCACTTCGGGGATAAGGATTTTCTGAGCCGCTACCGGAAGTACGAGGAGCATCTGGCGGAGTGGCGCTCGCAGTATCCCACGCTGTGGTCGGTGGACATGCGCTATGAACGGCAGGTCGTGCTGGAGATGCAGCCGGGGACTTCGGGGGCATCGGGCACATCGGGTCCTGGCGCGGCAACTGCCCCGGCCCCTGGTGCGGGCACAGCCGCTGTTTCGGCAGCGCAGCCGGTGGCGAAGCCGGCAGTCAAGGCCCAGGCTCCGGCGGCGAAGAGGGCAGCGGCCTCGAAGCGGAAGCCGGCGGCAAAGGCCAGGCCGCGCAAGGTGACTACGAAGGCTCATCCGCACGCGACGCGGCGGTCTGCGGGAAGTTCCCATTATCATTCTTCACAGGCGGTCCATCCGTGAACCAGAGACAGGAAAACTTGATTACCGTGGTGGATGCGGGCAGCACCAAGAGCTGTGTGCTGGTGGCGGAGCTGCTGGACGGTGTGCTGCGCTACCGGGGGCATGGCGTTGAGCCGTCGCGGGGAATGCGGAAGGGCTTGATCGCGGAGCTGGGACCGGCGGCGGAGGCAATCAATCGAGCCGCATTGACGGCAGAGCGCACGGCCAAGGCGGTGATCGAGACCGCCGTTGTCGGCATTGGCGGCACGCATGTTCGCGGGGTGAACTCGCGGGGCGGCATCAGCATGGGCAGCCGGATGCGCGAGATCACGCGGGAAGAGGTGCGGGCTGCTGTGGATCGTGCGCGGAGTGTCGCTCTGCCTCCGGACCGCGAGGTTCTGCATCTGCTGCCGCAGGAGTTTATCCTCGACGACCAGGCCGGCATTCATGACCCGGTGGGCATGGTGGGTAACAAGCTGGAGGTTAATCTGCACCTGTCGACGTGTTCGGGCGGCGTGGCGCAGAGTGTGATTACCTGCGCGAATCGGGCAGGGCTTGAGGTGCTGGACACGGTCTATGAGGGGATCGCGGCGGCAGAGTCGGTGCTGAGCGCCGACGAGCGCGAGCTTGGCGTCTGCATCGCCGATATCGGATCGAGCACAACGGAGCTGGCGGTGTACTTCGAGGGAGCGATTGCGCATACGGCGGTGCTGCCGATTGGTGGCGATCACTTTACCAACGATCTTGCCGTAGGGCTCCACGTGACGGTCGACGAGGCGGAGGAACTGAAGAAGATCTATGGGCACTGCGTGGTGACAGCGGTGCCGCAGTTGAATGAGATTGAGGTGGGCGGGAATCTGGCGTACTCGGGCGGACAGCCGGCGCGGCTGGTGCGGCAGAGGTTTCTGGCGGAGATTCTGGAGCCGCGGGCGCGGGAGCTGTTTACCATGCTGCGGGACAATCTGCGCAACGGCGGCGTGCTGGAGGCGTTGGGCGCGGGGTGTGTGCTGACCGGCGGCGGCGCGAACCTTGTTGGCCTGTTGGATAATGCGGAGAGCTTGCTGCGGGTTCCGGCGCGGATAGGGTTCCCGGTGCCGCTGTCGCGAATGCCGGACGAACTGGCCAGGCCGGAGTTTGCTGCGGTGATCGGGATGCTGCTCTACACGCACCGGACGCAGGTACGGAAGGCCAGCGAAGAGCAGGGGTTGAAGGCGAAGTTGAAGGCCATCTTTGCAGGGAGCTTTTGACGGGCGAAGTCTGAGTGGCATCTCTCCGATAGAAGTCGGAAGCTCGTAAGGGATGGAGCGTTCGAGAGGATTTCGGAACCATAGTTGGTTCACGGTGGAAAACGTGAGGATCGTGCCGGTTTTGAGATGTAAGAATTGGAAAAGTAAATGGTTTTGAGGGGTAATTGCGACGATGCCGAATCTGCCTGACGACGATATCCGAATTCACTATCACGAAGAGCTTCCGCGCGGGGCGAAGATCAAGGTGATTGGCGTGGGCGGCGGCGGCAACAACGCCGTGAACCGCATGATCTCGGCCAATGTCGAGGGCGTCGAGTTTATTGCGGCGAACACGGATGTGCAGGCGTTGCAGACCTCGAATGCGGCGGTGAAGCTGCAACTGGGCGTTAAGCTGACGAGCGGCCTGGGCGCGGGATCGAATCCGGACGTGGGGCGGCGAGCGGCGCTGGAGGATTCGGACAAGATTATCGAATCGCTCGAAGGCGCGGACATGGTGTTTGTAACCGCGGGGCTGGGCGGTGGTACGGGGACGGGAGCGGCGCCGGTGATCGCTTCGCTGGCCAGCGAGATGGGCGCGTTGACGGTTGCGGTGGTGACGCGGCCCTTCGCGTTTGAAGGCAAGCGACGGATGATGCAGGCCGAGCGCGGTATGCAGGAGCTGCTGGAGTCGGTTGATACGCTGATTGTGATTCCGAATGAGAAGCTGCTGGCCGTGGCCAAGGACGCAGGGTTCTTCGAGAGCTTCCGGATTGCGGACGATGTTCTGCGACAGGGGGTGCAGGGAATCTCGGACATTATTACGATTCCCGGCGTGATCAACCGCGACTTCGCCGATGTGAAGACGACGATGGCAGGAATGGGCTATGCGGTGATGGGGACGGCGCAGCGCTCGGGCCAGAACCGGGCAGTGGAGGCAGCGATGGCGGCGATGGCTTCGCCGTTGCTTGAGTCGGGAGCTATCGATGGTGCGCGCGGAATTCTGATTAATATCACCGGATCGAGCAGCCTGAAGCTGAGCGAGGTCAACGAAGCGTCGGGGATCATTCAGAGCGCGGCGCACGAGGATGCGAACATCATCTTCGGCGCGGTGCAGGATGAGACGATGGGCGACGAGGTGAAGATTACCGTGATCGCCACGGGGTTTAAACAGCAGGAGATGCCGCAGCGGCGGGAGCGGATGCTGGCCGAGGCGACGTTGCCGACGATGCGCTATGACGTGCCGATTCAGGCGCGGATACCGCTGTCACGCACGATCGCGCCGCGTTTTGCGAGTGAGGGGGAAGCCCCGGTGTTGGACCGGGCAGATTTCGAAGCGGAGGCGATTGCCGAGGGAGAGAGTTCTCCCGCAGGGATGGAAGCGACGGCTCCTCCTGAGCTGGTGCCGGTGCCGGCTTCGGTGTTCGATGACGCATTCTTCCGCAACTCTTCGGATGGAGACGAGGTTGAAGGCAACTGCGAGGAGTCGTATTCGGAGCGGATCAGAGAGGCGAATCACTTTTCTGCACCGGCCCGCGTCCAAGTTGATACTGTTTGTGCAGGCGAATCGGGAGTCACGGATGCAGTTGTGCGTGGGCCGGCTTTCGCGGGCGTAGCGCCGGCCGAAGAGGCGGAATCCGACGAGTTGGATATACCGGCATTTCTGCGGCGAGGCAATTGAGGGAGCGAACAGAGGGTGAGAGGATTCTTAAGATGTCCTCCAGCGAGTGGCTGGTCAATTGCAATAAGCAGCGGTATGGTTGAGCAGTGGAAGAGATGAAGAAATAGAAACAGGGTCCCTCTTATGTCGAGATTTGCAAGACTGTCTATAGCCGTCGTTTTGTGCCTTGGGTTATGCGCTGGAGCTTACGCTGAGCCGACGACAAAACTCACGAAACGCCACAGTGCAGAGACAGTCCATGCCACCGCCAGGACAACGCGGGCGAAGACGACAAAGAAGACGGCAAAGACTTCGACAAAAGCAAGAAAGCGTACAACAACGGCTGCACGCAAGTCGACTTCCCATACGACAGCTAAAAAGGCTTCGGTCAAAACTCGTTCGGCGACGGCAACCAGCGTTTCCAAACATCGGCGCGGACGTCGCTCACGTTCGGTGCTGGCGGTTCGGCGTACTCGCCGCGGCCATGCTGAGAGGTTTACGGCAAGCTCATACGCGGACAATCTGACGCTGGGAGATGTGACGGCAGGCGAGGACCCGGTGGTGCGCGCGGCTGCGATTGAAGCGCTTGGAAATATGAATGGGACGGCAGTGGCGATTGATCCGGACAATGGCCGGATTCTCGCGATGGTGAACCAGAAGCTGGCGTTGTCGCGCGGCGCTGAGCCCTGCTCGACGATCAAGCTGACGGTCGCGCTGGCGGCGCTTGAGGAAGGGATTATCACCAAGGATACGCCGGTGAATATGGGGCATGGCTATAAGGTCGATCTGACCTATGCGCTGGCGAAGTCCATCAATCCTTATTTTGAGGTGCTGGGCAGAACGCTTGGGTTCGAGCGGGTGAAGCACTATGCGAACCAGTTCGGCCTGGGCGAGTTGGCCGGATATCACATTCAGGGTGAGCAGTTAGGAGTGTATCCCGACCATGAGTTGCCGGCGAAGCTTGGCGGCGTGGGCAGAATGTGTTCGTTCGGCGAGAGTATCTCCATGACTCCTTTGCAGCTTGGCGCGATTGTATCCGCGATTGCGAATGGAGGAACGCTCTACTACCTGCAGCATCCGGAGACGCCGGAAGAAGTTGCAACCTTTGTGCCTCGGGTGAAGCGGACATTGAACATCGCTCCGATTATTCCCGAGATCGTTCCCGGCATGGCGGGAGCGGTGGGTAGTTCGTATGGAACGGCCCGGTCGCTGCGGACGACGTTCAACGAGTTTCCTGTGATGGGAAAGACGGGAACCTGCTCGAACGACGGGACGCGCTTCGGCTGGTTTGCGTCGTATGCGAACACGCCCAGCGGGCGGATCGTGACGGTCTTCTTTCTTGAAGGCGGACGGCCTACGTTTGGCCCCAAGGCAGCTGCGTTGACGGGCCAGTTCTATCGTTCGCTGTGGGACAAGAGCTACTTTGTGGCGAAGACAACATCGCTTGAGACAGGCAGCTTGCGCTGAGCGGGAGACACTTAAACTCAAGCTCACTGTGCTAGAAGCCGGCGTAGATAGAAATGGAAAAAGTCATCGGAGCTTGAGTTCAGGCAGGCCTGGACATTCGCCTTGCCTGTGCCCGGAAGAGTCATGCCGCGGTCATCGATACGCAGCTGCATTGGCGTTGTCGGGCAAAGAGAAGGATCCACCGCGTACGCCACCGTCATAGCGTCGAAGAGCGTGGGCGTTTGGGCTCCCCACTGCTGGTAAAGGATCGCGAGTTGATCGGTCAAACGCGAGCCGTGCCGGAACACAAGCGGGCGTTTTACCTCGTCGAGCTTCAGCTGCGTGGCATCGAGCGGCATCATAAAAATGGGCACGCCGGAGGCGAAGAGCTTACGCGCGGAGGAGATATCGCATTTGATGTTCCACTCCGGCTCTGGTCCGTGGTCCGGCTTGTAGCCCAGATCGTTGTAGCCGCGGTGAATGGACCCTCCCATCATCACGACTCGCTTGAGCTTGCGAAAGGTTGCGGGATCGCGATCGATCATTGCGCCGATATTGCTGAGCGGACCGATAGCGATGAGCGTGATCTCGCCGGGGGATTCGCGGATGCGATCAAGGGTTGTCGCGACAGCATCCGGATAGGGGCTGGACGGCTCGGCCTGTTGCTCGGCATAGCGGCGCTGCGTGAAACTTCCTTTGCCGGGCGTGGAAATCCCCTGCGCCAGGGGGATATGCGGTTCGCCGGCATCGTGGAGAAAACGGTCCAGCAGCTTCGCTCGCAGATGCGTGTCGCCATACGCGGAGTTGATCTGGAGAATCTGCAACTCGGGGCTGCGAAGTGCGAGTGCCAAGGCGAAGGCATCGTCGATGTCGTCGCCGGCGTCGGTGTCGATGATGATCTTCTGCTTTGCTGTTTGGGGCTGCGCAACAGTGATGCGTGACCCGGCAAAGAACAGGAAGAGGGCTGCTGCCGAGATCGCACACCTGAGAAAACCAGCCTGCGTGAGCGCGTGAAACATGATGGGGAGATTTAGGAAAATTCCGCGAGGCATGGGCAGGCTCGTTCGAGGGTTGGCATCGGTCGGTTGCAGGAAAGCTCCTTTTGCGCGAGCCGTCAAGCCTGTCCGCGCATGGCCCAGATAGTGTAACGCTGGTGATGGTTCCTGCTCAGGTCTCTCCAGAGGAAGCGGGCTAACTCAGTGAGACAGCGCCAGCAATAGCATCGGCTTCGACAAGCTTGATTTCGCGTAGACCGCGCAGGGAGTTGCAAAGGTAGATGGTCTCTGCCGATGCGAGGTCTTGCATCGTCAAGATCATCTCCTTCGCGGAGCGGTCTGTTTCAAGCAGGTGGCGACGAAAGATGCCGGGCAAGACTCCGGAGCTAAGCGGCGGTGTCAGAAGTTCACCTGCTTTGCGGATGAAGATATTGCTGATGGCTCCTTCCGTGACCTCGTCTCTCTCGTTGAAGAAGATCACCTCGTCGAAGCCTTCTGCACGGCACCGCATAAACTCCGATTGGTATAGCTCTCGATGCGTCGTTTTGTGGCGGAGAAAGAAATCTTTCGAAGAAGTGCGTTCGGCCGAGAGGAGTGCGCGGCCTACCGTGTCCGGGGTATCCGGCGCGTATTTTGAATGTTCAATGGAGAAAGCTCCTTGTTCGTTAAGAAGCAGCCGCACGCGATAAAGTTCTTCCGGCTCGAAGAGCGTGGAGAGAGCGAGGAGATGGGAAGTGATCGCAACGCGATCGAACGAAAAATTGAAGTAGGACGCGGAGGCCTCTATGCGATCCAGGTGCATAGCGAGGCGGCAAAATTCTCCATTCCACAGCATCGTCTCGATCAAGTGGAAGTCGGGCCGGGAACGGACCAGAAACTCTGCTTTCAATAAGCATTCGTTGTACTCGTCGTGAGGGTTGGAATCGGCGACGATGCCGCCGCCTACGCCCATATGTGCGTGACCCTCATCCAAATCTATGGTGCGTATGGCTACGTTGAAGGTGGAGGAGCCGTCAGGCGACATGTATCCGATGGAACCGGTGTAGACGCCGCGGGGAGTATTTTCCAGTTCGCAGATGATCTGCATGGTGCGAATCTTTGGCGCGCCGGTGATGGAGCCACTGGGAAACATGCCCTTGAAGATGTCGTAATACGTCAGACCGGGACGAAGCGTGCCCGACACGGTTGAGGTCATCTGCAAAAGAGTCTCGTACCTCTCAATGGAGAAGATGTCGTCAACATGCACGCTGCCCATGGTGCAGACACGGCCAAGGTCGTTGCGCAGCAGATCGACGATCATGACATGCTCGCAACGGTTCTTTTCGTCGTTCTGCAATCGAATGGCGGCCTGCGCGTCTTCGGCGGCATCGAGACCGCGATCCATGGTGCCCTTCATGGGACGAGTGATGATTTTGCCTTGCTCTATGCGGAAGAATAACTCCGGCGAGAGCGAGAGAATATAGCGGCCAGCCACGTTTAAAAACGCGCTATAGGAGACGGGCTGTTGGCGCAGCAGGTTTGCAAACGCCGTGCCCGGGTTGCTTTCTGTGGTGACGTTGACCTTGTTTGTGAAGTTAACCTGGTAGGTCTCGCCTGCGAGGATGTACTCCTTAATCCGTTCGATCTTCTCGGAGTAATCCTCCTCCGAGATATTGAGAGCAACATTGTCCGTAAAGGGGATTGAGGGTGCCTGTGCGCTGTGCTCGGACAGATATGGAGAAGAGTCGCCATAGAAGCAGCCTGTCTCATGGTCGAAGATCCGAGGCTTTTGATAGATGCCAAACCATGCCAGAGGGAGACTCTGGGGAGTGAATGCAGCTTGCTTGAATCGCTCGAAGTGATAGCCGCATTCATAGCTGAGAAATCCGGCGGCATAGAAACCGCCAGCGAGTGCCTGCTCAATCTGGCGAAAAAGGTTTGGGATCTCATCGAGCGCATCGACTCGGATCGTCTCGACTGGATCGAGGAAGAGCAAGCTTCGCTTGTTGGAGGAATCGAAGCGGGAGGTCTGAAGCAGGACGGAATCCGGACGAGCGGCAACCAGGGCGTGCCATTGCTGCGGAAGCGGATGCCATTTATTCACGCGATCTCCATTGAGTCGACGCAGCAGAGGAACGGTCGCAAACTGCTGCAAGCTATCCCATTATTTCAGGATTAGAAGATTGTTCGCGCTGATTGTCCAACCCTGAAGGGTTTGCCTATTGTGGTAGCGACACCCCGGGAGCCAGAAGGAACGGCCCGGAGATGATCGGAAGATGCCCTGGGCATTACTCTTACAACTCCCATCAATGACACCGTTGATATTGTTACCGAGTTGCTTGGGCATGAGGAGCCGTTCTCACGTCACACGGTACCATCAAAATTATTATCTGCAAGCGAAAGGGGATGAAGTCTGGTCTTCTGGCGGGAATCCAGGAGGGGCGTATTCGGTTTCAGATCACAATGCGAAGATCTTCTCAATGGCGCGGCATATCACTCCGGCACGTTCGGGTTCATTACCCTTACCAGTCCCGGCCGATATCAGATATCCGGCCGCAATCTCCTTCGGTGAGGTAGCACCGCAGCAGGCCGCAGAAGACTGCCATGCTTGCGCCGATGATCATGAACCAGATTCCATGTAGAAGCTTGCCGCTGAAGTAAGGGATAAGAAAGATAACGACTCCCGCGTACATCAGAATGTTAAGTACCCAGCGCCATGTTTTTTTTGTCATGACCCTAACCCTCCCCCGGCAAAGAACGCCTCCACACTATCATTTTTTCCTCACCGTGCGACAGTCCGCCTTCGGGTGCCCGTCGACGCCGGTGGCATAGAGCGTGACGCCACGCGCTCCGGCGTCCCACCAGATATACCGGGCAGCCGCGTAGCGCGCGCCCGAACCGGAGACTACGTTCGTGAAGATGAGCTTCTTTCCATGGAGAGGGAGGACGGCCAGGTGGTTGTCACCGGCATTCAGATATTCGACGGTAAAAGCCCCGGAAGGAAGGCCGAGAGCGACACCTTCTGCGCCGCAATCGAAGGTCGCTTGAATCCGCGTGATCTCGACGCCCGGCAGGGAAACGGTAAGGTCTTCGGCCGGGCATGCTACAGCCATTCCCGACAGCAGTATTGCTCCGGCAATTAGAGACACATACCGCATGCGCAATCCCTCTTGCACACCATGCTATGCCGAAATCGTCCGCCTTTCCACCAACAGCAGGTGCTCCATTACTAGAACCGTATCCCTTTTCTGATTGACGGCCTCGAGCGACTCGGCGACGATCCCGTGGTTTGGACGCTTTGCACGCAGCTTTGGTCTGCTTGATCGGCACTTTCACTCGAATCGCGTCGTTGATTGGCCTCCGGTCGAAGTCTGCCGCCGAACCGGAGCGACTCATATCGTTTACATTCTTATCAACCACGGAAGATCGTCAGCACATGTTGCTTTGCCGGCCGGATGCATGAAGTTCTGACGAACAAAGACTTTGCCTCGATCGACCTGCCGACGCAGGGGATTGCCGTGGTGATGGACGAAGGAAGATTATGAAGAATACGCGTCGCCAGTTTCTCCGCAATACCGCCATCGCCACAACCGCGGCCACCTTGCCGCATCTCGTCTTTGCCGCGCAGGACGAGGCGGCTCCCTTCCGCACGCCGTACAAATATCCAAAGCTCATCCTTAAAGCCACCGGCAGGAAAGGTGACTTCGACGAGCGCAGCATCGACGATCCTATAGTCTTCCATGCAAATGGAGCTTTCTACATGCTCTACATCGGATGGGACGGCATCGGCTACCAGACCGGTCTGGCTAGCTCCACCGACTTGCTTCATTGGAAACGTGTCGCGCTGGTCGCCCCGCGCGATCCTGCGTCAAAGTTCACGAAGTACAACATTGCACTCAGCTCTATCCTGCGCAATAAACACCTTCGCTCGAACGGCGAGGCTATCAAGGTCAATGGACGCTATCTCGGAGCGTGGAACGCCTATCCCAGCGCGGGCTATGAAGAGGGTGCTGCCGTCATCGGCCTGGCGTGGTCCGACGATCTGCTGCACTGGGAGCTGACCGACCCGATTCTCTATCCGCAGGATGGTGCGCCGTGGGAGCACGGCGGTCTCTATCGTCCAGACCTCATGCTCGACCGAGGAACCTACTACCTCTACTACAACGCCAAAACCGATATGCTGCCACAGTCCGTCGGTGGAGGCTGGCATGAGCAGACCGGAGTCGCCACGTCGCGCGACCTCAAGACCTGGACACGCTACGCCGGCAATCCTGTTCTCCGCAACGGATCTCGAGGCAGCGCCACGTATCCCGCTTCCAACCCTATACACGCCACGCAGCCGCCCACTCCCGATGCCCGCGACAGCCGTTTCGCGTCGAATCCCTTTGTCGTGCAGAATGGCAGCGACTTCGCCATGTTCTACTTCGGCTTCAGGTATCAACAGCCGGGACGGGCCTGCGAGATGCTCGCGCTCGGCGCCGATCCCTACACCTTTGTGAAAGTCCCTGAGATCCTTATCGACACTGGAGCGCCCGGCAGCATCGATGAGACCTATGCGCACAAGCCCTCCGTCATCACTCACGAAGGCGTACTCTATCATTTCTACTGCGCTGTCTCCGGCAAGTGGCCCAACGAGACCCGGGGCATCGCCGTCGCCCGTTCCAAGCCCTGGTAATGCGGCGCAACTACCGCACACTGAACCGCTAGTTCCCCGAAGCTACGCGGCCAACTAGCATCTCGATGCTGGCTATGCCTGCGGCCCCCTATCCATGGCTCACCAAAAAGGCGCATACTACGTCCAATAGTGTTGGGCTGCGTGTGCAGACGAAGACCGCGGCTCACCCAGGAGAATCTCCCATGCGACCCGTCACGCAACTTGCCCTGGCCGCCCTTCTCGCTCTTTCTCCAACTGGCTTTGCGCAGGTTCAGCATCAGAGTCCGACGTCGTCTAAACTGCCGACTACGTCGCCTATTCCCGGCAAGCCCACGGCTACTCCTGAAGAGAGTAAAGCTGCGGCCGCAGTAGCTGCAAGTAAGAGCGACTCGCTTCCGTCGCCCGGCGAGGACCTCGATCCGCACATCAAAAAAGGCAGCGAAGACGACGTCAGCGCGATCGGCACCCGCGACATCGGAGGCCGTGGTCTGGGCAACTGGTACTCCACCGACTGGGAGATACGCAACGGCAAGCAGTATTCGATGGAGATTGAAAAATCCGCTCACATGGTGACCGATCCGGTCATCAACGAGTACGTCAACCGAGTCGGCCAGAACATCGTGAAGAATTCGGACTGCAAAGTCCCCTTCACCATCAAGATCATTGACTCCGATGAGATCAATGCCATGGCGCTTCCTGGCGGCTTCTTCTACGTCAACAGCGGCCTCATCATGGCCGCTGACGAGGAGGCGGAACTCGCTGGGGTGATGGCGCATGAGATCGCCCACGTCTGCGCTCACCACGCCGCCCGCCAGATGACCCGCATGAACTACATGCAGATCGGCTCCGTCCCGCTGATTATCTTCGCTCAGGGATCATGGACTGGCTACGGTATCTACGAGGCATCGCAACTCGCCATCCCGGTTACCTTCCTCCAGTTCTCGCGCAACTTCGAGGGAGAAGCGGACTGGCTGGGGCTGCAATACATGTACAAGGCCGGCTACGATCCACAGGCCTTCATCCAGTTCTTCGAGAAGCTGGACGCGCTCGAGAAGCACAAGCCCGGCACTTTGGCCAAGGTCTTCTCCGACCATCCCCAGACCCCGGATCGTATCGCCCGCTCCGAAGAGGAGATCGCCACTATCATGCCGCCGCGGCCTGACTACATCGTCACAACCAGCGAGTTCGACGATGTGAAGGCACGCCTTGCCCGCATTGAGAACAAGCGCAAGCTCAATAACAAGGAAAACGGCAACAAGCCCACGTTGCGTCGCGTTGGCGGCTCCAATAACGATCCTAATAACCCGAACTCCACCGGCGACGACCGACCGACACTGAGTCGGCGCGATTAGGCAGAGCGATGCATCGTCGGCACCCACGTTCTATTTCCCGGACTTGGGTGCCGGAATGTTTATGGCCGTAACACGATAAAATGGCGTTATGACCACAAGGAAGACCACCGGCTACACCGAAGACCACGCCAAGTCCGGCCTCGATGCTAAATTTCCCGCGATCGAAACCTGGCCGAACCAGTTTAAGGCCTACGAGATTCTTGTCGACGATCCCGAGTTCACCAGCGTCTGCCCCAAGACGGGCCTGCCCGACTTCGGCCGCATCACCATCCTCTACATGCCGCGCAAGAGCTGCCTCGAACTCAAGTCGCTCAAGGAATATCTCTTCACTTACCGCAATCTCGGAATTTTTCAGGAGAACATTGTCAACCAGATGCTCGACGATGTGGTCAAAGCCTGTAACCCGGTGTGGGCGAAGGTGGTTGGCGACTTCCGGCCCCGCGGCGGCATCTCTACCATCGTCGAAGCCTTCTATCCTCGTCCTAAAAACTCCAAGGGGCCGTTGAAATAGATTGATTCTTCTTGCTTTCGATTCTCTGCTTCAGATGCGAAGGAATATCTTCCTTCGATACATCCAGAACAGAATGGACCAGTAGAGCAGCAGGGTCACGATGCCAAAGATGAGTGGCGCCAGGCCCGTTCCGAATAGCTGAAAGACGCGATAGCCGAGATGGATGTGCAGGTTGCGGCGAATGGACTCACCGAATAAGTCCGCGATCAGATAAGCCGCAATCGAGTTCATGCCGACAACCACCAGCGGGAAGGCCCATCGGCGATGGGATTTTACGTCGATGATCCAGGAGAGCGCTGCCAGAAAGTAGAAACAGACTCCGCCGCTGAACAGCGTCCACGCCGGCGTCCAGATGCGCTTCACAATAGGGCAAATTCCCGTCACGTGAAGAAGGAGTGCCGATGCGATCAGCAGCGTTCCAACCACGACAAAGCGCTTGACCGGAATCTTCGGCGCTGCCGAACGATACCATTCGCCCGCGCGCAGCCCGAGCAGCATCGTTCCCAGCGTGGGGATGAAACTCAACGTAAGATAACCGCCGCTGTTGTAGGCAAAGCGCGATGCGCGTGGAAGTAGATTAAGGAACCAGAGGTCGAATGCCTGACCGAGGTTGCTGTTTTTGTTCCAGTGCGCGGCGAATCCGCTGAAGTTGTGGTGCCAGTCGGCGGGTACACCAACGGCAGCATAGTTGAAGCCCGCTCCGGGAGCCGGATAAAGAGCCCATGCCAGCCAATAACCGAAGAGAATAGTGCCCAGCGCAGTCCATTGCCACTTCGGCCGGCAATAGGCCAGCAGGAATGCAAACGTGTATCCCAGCCCGATCTGGGTAAGCGTGTCTTCAAAGGTGAAGTAGGTTTGGTCGCTATGCTGGGAGCGAAGAAAGATGCCGAGCGCAATCAGAATCAGACTCCGCCATAGAGTGTGCGCCAGTTGCTTTCCAAAGCTCTGCCCTTTGCGGATACGGCTGTGGATGGAATACGGAAGCGCAACCCCGACCAGAAATGTAAACCCGGGCTGAATGGTGTCGTGCAGGCTCATCCCCGCCCATTCCACATGCGTCTGGTTGTAGGCAAGGATATGCCAGAAGAGGTTGCCGGGAAAGGCATGCGCTACGGTGGCAAAGTTCAGCACCTCGCCCATCATCAGAAGCATGACCAGCCCGCGGTACGCATCCACGGCAACATTCCGCGCCGGTGCCGCGATCTCCTGTTTTTCCATCGAGGGCGCTTCCGTTCCGGCGTTGACGATCATCGTTTGCATTCAGTTCTCCCGATTGCTGCCGACCCCCATCCCGCAGTACGCCGGCTGCGATCGACGAAGTTCGGAAGCGTTCGTAAGGTAGCACATATTGGATATGTGTATATAAATACGAAAGAAAAATACGAATAACGAAATGAAAACGTATCATAGCGAAGGCGAAGTGTAGTATAACGATTCGACAAAACCTCTGTTAGAAAATCTTGGATCGACAAGGAGTGAGCCTCGGTGACAAAGAAGCTCACAATCAGGAGAGAGCATGAAAAATGAATTGCCCGATACGCCGGAAGGCCTGTCACGTAGGAATTTCCTTCGACTCGGCGGCATGACAGCGGTTGGCCTCAGCCTTCAGCAGCAACTGCACGCACAGCCTCCGAAGTCGAAGGCAGCCAGCATGATCGGAATACAGTTTGCCCCGGTCAATCCCAGGATCGGTATGATCGGCGTCGGCGGAAGGGGGACCAGCCTGCTAAAAAATCTGCTCGCCGCGGACGCCCGGATTCTCGCCATCTGCGATGTCGTGCGGGAGAAGGCTGAGTTTGCGCAGGCGCTGGTGGTAAAGGCCGGGCAGAAGTCTCCCGAACTTTACACCAAGGGCGATCACGACTTCGAGTCGCTGGCCGGCAGGGACGATCTGGACCTCGTCATCATCGCGACGCCCTGGGATTGGCATGTGCAGATGGCGGTGGCCGCGATGACTCATGGCAAACATGCCGCCGTCGAGGTGCCCGCAGCGACATCGCTGGAAGATTGCTGGAAGCTGGTTGATACCTCCGAACACACGCGGCGGCACTGCATGATGCTCGAAAACTGCTGCTACGGATATAACGAGACCCTGATCCTGAGGATGGTTCACGAAGGCCTCTTCGGCGACCTTCTTTATGGAGAGGGCGCCTATCTTCACGATCTTCGCGAGGAACTTTTCTCCGACAAGGGCGAAGGTCTGTGGCGCCGGACCGTTCATACCCAGCGAAACGGCAATCTTTACCCGACACATGGTCTGGGGCCGGTCGCGAATTACATGGGTATCCAGCGCGGAGACCGATTCGACTACCTCGTCTCCATGAGCACACCGCAGCGCGGCCTCGATGAGTATCGCAAGGCGCACGTGCCGCGTTCCGATCCCCGATGGTCTGAGCGCTACATTACCGGCGATCTGAACACTTCGCTCATCAAGACTGCCAACGGTCTTACGGTCACGCTCAAAAACGAGACGGTCAATCCTCATCCTTACAGTCGCGTGAATGTGATCGCCGGTACGAAAGGCGTCTTTGCCGATTATCCGCCGCGTATCTACTTTGACGGCCAGGCCGGAGACGAAGCCTGGGCCGGTATCGACTCGTGGAAGGAACACCAGCATCCGCTCTGGAAGCGGGAGGGAGAGATTGCGCAGAAACTCGGAGGCCATGGAGGGATGGACTACCTTATGCTGTACCGGCTGCTGCAATGCATGCGCGAAGGCCTGGTTCCGGATATGGATGTATATGATGCCGCTGCCTGGTCCGCGCCCGGACCGCTGAGCGTGCTCTCGGTGGCGCAGGGAAGCGCGCCGATGAAGTTTCCCGACTTCACACGTGGAAAATGGCACGAGCGCTCGGCATCGCAGATTGCAACGCAGACTTAGCGGGTAGTCGCGGCCGGAAATCTTTACCTCGCAAGATTTGGCTATGAGCCGACCAAACTCGATATAGCGGCCCTGTCCAGAATTTCTCTGGACAGGGCCATTTTTATCCGATAAGTTATTGTGTACGATGTACACATATAGGCGCCACGACGAGATCGCTCTTGTCTGCGGGTTGTAGAACGCAGGAGAAGGAGACAAGGATGAATATGTTCGAGTCCATGCTGAACGAGTTCAATCAGGAAGCGGCGGTTACAAAAAAAGTTCTGGAGCGGGTTCCGGTTGACAAACTGGCCTGGAAGCCGCATCCAAAATCGATGTCGCTTGGTCAACTGGCGTTACATATTGCGACGGTCCCTGGCAATCTGGCCTTCATCACGCAGTCGGACGTATTTGATGCCTCGCAAAACAACTTCACCCCGCCGTGCCCGAAAGACACTGAAGAGATAAACGCTGCGCTTGAACAAAGCATCCTCAAGGTGGAAGAGACTCTCAAAGCAGCAACGGAAGAGACAGCGCAAGGCCACTGGCATTTGATGTTCGGAGACAAAGAGCTCATGAGCACACCGCGAATCAACGTGTGGCGGTCGATCATGTTGAATCACTGGTACCACCATCGAGGGCAACTCGCAGTCTATCTGCGGCTCCTTGATATCCGGGTTCCTTCGATCTACGGCCCAAGTGCGGACGAGAATCCGTTTTCTTAGGCGAAGGCCAGAACCCGCATCGAGGAATGCAATTGAAGCGAAAGATGAATCAAGAGTTTTACAAGATGAGGTGATTCCCATGAGTGCGCTCGAAAGCTATCCACGCATTACACCGTTTCTCTGGTTCGACTCGAACGCCGAAGAGGCCGTCGAATTTTATCTCACCGTCTTTGAGAACTCACGCAGGCTCGACGAGCTTCGTCCAGCCGGGGACGGTTCCGCGTCAAAAAGCAAGCCGCTGACCATAGCGTTTGAACTCGATGGCCAGATATTTACCGCGCTGAACGGCGGCCCCATGTTCCACTTCACGGAAGCGGTCTCGTTTGTCATTCGCTGCGACTCGCAGCAGCAGGTGGATCATTACTGGTCCAGGCTCTCTGCCGGTGGCAGCGAGGGCCAGTGCGGCTGGCTCAAGGACAAGTTCGGCCTTTCCTGGCAGGTCGTACCTGCTCGCCTGTCCGAACTCATCCGGCATCCCAGGGCGATGGAAGCCATGCTCCAGATGAAGAAGCTGGACATCGCCCAACTCGAACGTGCCGCACAGGAATAACATTCCGGGAAGTCGGGCATCGACTGTAATTGGTGTATTCTCATTGGGATCATGCGTATCCAATTTTTGAACTCTCTCGCGTTCGCAACTCTGATTGCTGTTGCCGTTCCGCTCCTTGCGCAACAGCCTGCCGCGCCGAAGCATCAGGACACGGAAGTGTATGAGCCTGTGCCTCCCATTGTGACTCCGGGCGCTACCGATGCCGCGCCTCCTTCCGATGCCATCGTCCTGTTCGACGGGAAGAACCTCGACCAGTGGGTGTCGAATAAGGACAAGTCCCCGGCCAAATGGATCGTCGCTGACGGTATCCTGACCGTGAACAAGAAGGCCGGCAACATCGAAACCAAGCAGACGTTCAAGGACTACCAACTCCACATCGAATGGAGGATTCCCAAGAACATCACCGGCAGCGACCAGGCGCGCGGAAATAGCGGTGTCTTTCTGGCCTCCACCGGGCCGGGCG
The DNA here is from genome assembly GCA_001897435.1 of Acidobacteriales bacterium 59-55. GTDB lineage: Bacteria > Acidobacteriota > Terriglobia > Terriglobales > Acidobacteriaceae > Edaphobacter. The sequence goes on from MKSV01000007.1 coordinate 150,880, forward strand.
ATGATGGCTACGAGTTGCAGGTTCTTGATTCTTACAACAACAAGACCTACGTCAACGGGCAGGCCGGCAGCATCTACAAGCAGGGTATTCCGCTGGCGAACCCGGCCCGCAAGCCGGGAGAGTGGCAGAGCTACGATGTGGTGTGGACCGCGCCGAGGTTCAAGTCTGATGGTTCGCTCGAAACGCCAGCCTATGTCACCGTCTTCTTCAATGGGGTGCTGGTGCAGAATCACTTCGAACTGAAGGGACAGACGCTCTATATCGGCAAGCCCTTCTACAAGAAGTACGACCGTGCGCCGATCAAACTGCAGGCGCATGGCGATCACAGCGAACCGATCAGCTTCCGGAATATCTGGGTCAGGGAACTCAAGTAGTATGCAGGCGATCTGACCGATCGCCTTGGCCCATTCTTGAAAGAGGGGATAAACGGTTCGGCATTCGCCGGACCGTTTTATTTTTTATCTGTGCTATGTTTTCTACCTCTCGAAATCGATGCTCTGACCTTTATTTTGAGTAGTTTGTGCGCTGTGGGGTGACGGAAGGTTACCTCGCATGCAAGCGCTATAGCCGAAGGAGTGCGATCCGCTGCTATTCTTCCCCAGATGGCTTCTGCGACCAAACCTAGTCCGAACGCTGCCTCTGTAGCCGGAGCCACAACGGCTCTAGTCCTTCTCACCGCGCTCAATTTCGTCAACTATATTGACCGCTACATCCTGCCCGGCGTGCAGGAGCAGATTAAGCATGAGTTCCACACCACCGATGCCCAGATCGGCTCGCTCACCCTCTGGTTCATGCTCGCCTACATGTTCACCTCGCCGATCACTGGCTGGCTAGGTGACCGTTTTCCGCGCAAGCCCATGATCGTCATCGCCGCCCTCTTTTGGAGCGGCATCAACTTCTTCACCGCTTCGGTCCAGTCTTATGACTCGCTCAATCTTCGTCACGCCGCGCTTGGTATCGGTGAGGCCAGCTTCGGGATTTTCGCCCCGGCCATCCTCGCCGACTTCTACCCCGAAGATCAGCGCAACCGCGTTCTCACGATCTTCAATGTTGCTATTCCTGTGGGCGCAGCGCTGGGTTACCTCATCGGCGGTACGGTAGGAGAGCATCATGGCTGGCGCATGTCCTTCATCGTCTCCGCCGTTCCCGGAGTCGTTATCGCTCTGCTGATCGCTCTCTTCATGAAGGAGCCCGCGCGAGGAGCCAGCCAGCGCGAGAAGGCCAAACTGGAGAAGGATACGGTTCTTACTCTGCTTCGGAACAAGGCCTATCTCGCCTCAATCCTCGGCTATGCTGCGGTCACCTTCTCGCTGGGCGGCATCTCGTGGTGGATGCCTTCCTTCCTCCAGCGCGTCGATGGCCGTAGCGAATCTTCCGCCGCCTATGTCATGGGAGCCATCACCGTCGTCACCGGTCTGCTCGGCACCATCACCGGCGGAACCATCGCGCAGAAGTGGTCGCGCAAGAACTCCAAGGCTCTCTATCTTGTCCCGGCATGGAGCGCTCTGCTCGCCGTGCCTCCTGCGCTGGTCTGCTTCTTCGGCCCGCGCTCTATGACGTTGCCCGCTCTTGCTGCCGCCGTCTTCCTCATCTTCCTCGGGACCGGTCCAGTCAACGCGGCGACTGTCAACGCCGTCCGCCCGGAGATTCGCGCCACCGCGCTCGCCGGTCAGCTCTTTATTATCCACGCTCTCGGCGATGCCATCTCTCCGCGTGTCATCGGCAGCATCAGCGACCGCAGCAACCTCAATACCGGCCTTGGAGCCACTCTCATTACCCTGATCCTTGCGGCCATCATCTTCTTCGTCGGGTCGAGATACGCTCCCGAGCTTCACTCTTCCGAAGTTCAAGCAGCGGCATGAACTCCCCGCACTTTCTTCCGTACCTGGCATGGCTGGTAGCCATTGCCTGGGTCTGGAAGGCCGTCGATGCCGCGCGTGGCCTATCGCTCATCCCCGACATCACCTTGCCGGAATACGATGTGACTCCCGAAGGAGAACCATCGCTCATCGTCATTGTTCCAGCCCGGAATGAGGCCGTCGACATCGCCGCCTGCCTTCAGTCGCTGCTGCAACAGGACTGCGCCAACCTCCGGATTATCGCCGTCGACGACCGCTCCACCGATGCAACCGGCGCGATCATGGAAGCCCTTGCCGCCGAACACCCGGGCAAGCTCCAAGTCCTGCACGTCACCGAACTTCCCTCCGGCTGGCTGGGCAAGACGCATGCCATGTCCTTCGCCGCTCATCACGCGACTTCTGACTACCTCCTCTTCACCGATGGCGACATCCTCTTCCGCCCCGATGCTTGTCGCCGCTGTCTCGCGCAGGCCGTCGCCAGCAATGCCGATCACTTCGTTACGCTTCCTACTCCCACCATTAAGTCTCGCGGCGAAGGGATGCTGCTTGGCTTCCTCCAGGTCCTCGGTCTTTGGCCAACGCGTCCCTGGCGTGCCGACGATCCCAGTGCAACCCGAGACTTCGTCGGCATCGGAGCCTTCTGTCTTTTACGTGCCTCAGCCTATCGACAGCTTGGCGGCTTCGAAGCCTTCCGCATGGAGATCCTCGAAGACCTGACGCTTGCTCGCCGCGTCAAACTGATGGGCCTGCGACAGCGCGTCGCTGTCTCCCCCGGTCTCATTCGGGTACATTGGGCTCCGGGAGCTTTAGGAGTGGTTGGGGTGATGACGAAGAATCTCTTCGCCGTCTTCCGCTTCCATATCTCATTTCTGCTGATCGCCTGCGCATGGATAGCTCTCTTCTACCTTGCCCCAATCGCATTTCTGGCATGGTCCGCGACTCGTATTCCTGCCATCATCACCCTCGCAGCCATTTTCCTGCTCTATCGCCTCGCTGGACGCCTCAGCGGAATTTCGACCTGGTATGCGACCCTCTTCCCGGTGAGTGCGGCTCTCTTCCTCTACGGTTTGCTGCGCTCCATGGTCATCACGCTCACGCAGGGAGGAGTCACCTGGCGTGGCACTTTCTATCCGCTGGCCGAACTCCGCAGCAAAAAGCCTCTCAGCTAAGAGAGGCTCTTTGAATCGGAGATGAGGAGGAGTTAAACTTCGACCAGAACCTTGCCATACCGCTTCTCGACGTACTCATCCAGAATGACCTGAAACTCTTCGACGATACGGTCGCCTTTGAGTGTCGTGAACAGCTTCCCATCCACATACACCGGAGCCTTCGGCTCTTCAAACGTTCCCGGCAGCGAGATCCCAATGTTCGCGTGTTTCGACTCGCCCGGCCCATTCACGATGCAGCCCATCACGGCCAGCTTTAGCTCTTCTACGCCGGGGTAGACCTTCTTCCACTCCGGCATCTGCGCAACAAGGTATCCCTGAATTCGCTCTGCAAGTTCCTGGAAGTAGGTCGAAGTCGTTCGGCCGCAGCCGGGGCAACTGGTCACCTGCGGCATGAAGCTGCGAATACCCAGCGATTGCAGGATCTGCTGTGCGCATCGCACCTCTTCGCTGCGGTCGCCTCCCGGAGTCGGCGTCAGGCTCACCCGGATGGTGTCTCCAATTCCGGCCAGCAGCAAAGGCGCAAGCCCAGCGGTGGAGGCCACAACGCCTTTCATTCCCATCCCGGCTTCGGTCAGGCCAAGATGCAGGGCATAGTCGCAACGCCCGGCTAACTCCGTATAGACATCAATCAGGTCGCGAACGCCCGAGACCTTCGCGCTGAGGATGATCTGGTCGCGCCGCAGACCGTACCGCTCCGCCGCCGCTCCATTGTCCAGTGCCGAGACGACCATCGCCTCCATCATCACGTCGCGCGCGGGCAGGGGATCGGTGAGCTTCGAGTTCTCGTCCATCATCCTGGTCAGCAGCGCCTGGTCGAGCGATCCCCAGTTGACACCGATTCGTACCGGCTTCTGATGCTTGACCGCGACCTCGACCATGGTGCGGAAGTTGTCGTCGTCCTTGCGGCCGATGGAGCAGTTGCCGGGGTTGATCCTGTACTTGGCCAGCGCCTCGGCGGTATCGGGGTACTTGGCCAGCAACTGGTGCCCGTTGTAGTGGAAGTCCCCGATGATCGGCGTCGTCCAGCCCTTCTTCGCGATGCCTTCGACGATGTAGGGAACTGCCTTGGCCGCCTCGTCGTTATTGACGGTCACCCTCACCATCTCGGAGCCTGCCCGCGCCAGTGCCGCGACCTGTTGTACGGTCGATTCAACGTCCGCCGTGTCCGTGTTGGTCATCGACTGCACTACGACCGGCGCATCCGAGCCAACGCGAATTCCGCCGATATTTACCGTTACCGCACGCCGACGCTGTATCTCTGGCATAAATTCTCCATCTACAAGTTTATCATCGGACCGTGCCAAAACCTCGCGATACACTGTCATAGCGATACGCATCGCGATCCTCCGAGGATCGGTTGCCTTCTGTACTGCCTCCATCTTGGCCCGGTAGCTCAGTTGCATAGAGCAGCGCACTCCTAACGCGAAGGTCGCAGGTTGGACTCCTGCCCGGGCCACCAACTACCCCCTGACAATTGAATTAGATAGCGGGCTGGCGAGGATCTATCGAATGGAAACGCCCGACGGCATCAGGAAAGCGATGGGCCACTGTTCCTGCCCCTGGCTTACCAGCGCGGCCCAGTCTAACGTGGTGCCAGTGCTTGCCGGCAATATCTTTACAGTGGGATCGATCTGCTGAAATCGAATCGCCAGAGCATGAGCCTCGCCGGTTGCGGCAAGCGTCAGTGGTAGATGTGTCTGTCGATTCCGGCTACGGATGAAGAGTTCGGCAATTTTGATATCGTCCATCATCTGCAGAAAATAGGGTCGTCCGGTCAGCAAGGAATTGTAGACGTAATCGGCCAGCACGCTCGACAGAGGACTGACGTAAGCCTGATGGATGTCACCTTTGACGAGGTCCGGATCGTCCGAGGACCGAGCACGGTAGTTCATGCGGTTTTCGCCCAATCCGCGAAAGTCTAACGAATAGACTTCGTAACCGCCGTTCAGCAGTCGAGCTATCTGCGGCCAATCTTTGTCAGTAGCTTTGCCGTCGGAGTTGAACCAAAGCGCAATCCCCTTGGTAGAGCTCTTGTCGGTGTAAAAGTGGAGCAACGGCATCTGCAGGTAAGTGCTGTGGTGAAGCACATAGCGGTCGATATGCACCGCGCCTGCCGTGCTCGTTCCGCGAGCCTCCCAGCGCAGTTCCCGCTCCGGGGCAGAGCCTTCATAGCGACTGACCGCCCAGGTATCAATCGCGGGGTTCTGCTCGCTGCGGTAGAGTTCGGCCAGCGTTTTATGGGAGAAGTGCGAGGTTTCGGCGGCATATTTTGCGATCAAGCGAAGCAGAGGCTTGGCATGGGGATAGTCGACCGAGACCTGACCGCTCTTTGTTACCAGCAACTCCGCATCGGGGAAAGGAGTGACCGCGGGAAGACCGTGCCGCACCGGCATGTGGTTGAAGCGGTCAAGAAAGGTCAGGGCCGCTTCCTGATTTTTCAGCGAGTATTGATGCTCGTTGTAGCTCTCGGCGAAGCCGATGCGGTCGCCGTGCCCGAAGCGCTCGTAAAAGGTACGGACTTCGGCGTACGACTTGTGTGCGCCCTGCACCGGGAAGAAGTCGAGCGCGGCAGTTGCCACCATCACCGCGCGCGGGTACATCATCAGCAAAAGTCCGGCGTGATCGACTCCCTTCGAAATGGAGCCGTAGAGATCCTGTTCGGGATCGCTGTCGGGATCGACGAAGATGCGGTTTTCGACCCGCATAGGGAGCGCGGTGATATAGCAGGAGGGAATAATGACCTTGATGCGTTCGTCCAGCGCGCCCAGTAGGGCGGTCTGGAAGCCACCGCCGCTGCTGCCCGTAAGGCTGATTCGTTGGGCATCGACGTCCGGTCGGGTGAGCAGGTAGTCCACGGCGCGGATGCCGTCCCAGACCTCCCACCGGGCGAGGTTCGCTCCGGCAAGGTAGGCAAGATTTCCCAGTACGGCGTGTTCCGCGCAGATCAGGTTGTAACGGCTCTTCTTCGTCTTCGCATCCCAGAATTGGCTGCGCTCACCCTGGCCGACGGGGTCCCAACTGATAACGAGGTAGCCGCGTTCGACCAGCCTCTCGCAGATGTCCTGATAATAGATCTTTCCCTTGGGCGAGTGACCTGCCGCCACAAGGACGGCGGGGTGCACCTTGGCACCGTTCTCGGGCACGTAGACGAGAGCCGTAACGTAGAAACCGGGGAGGCTCTGATAGAGGAGCTTTTCGACATGGAAACCCTTACCCGATACCCGGCCCGTGATGGTGGCGTGCAGATCGGTCTTCTCCGCGGGAAGGCCGCCGATCATCTCCAGCAGGGATGCCTTTAGCTCGGAGCGCAGATGGAGAAGATCGGCCTCGCTCCTGACTTCTGACCAGCGGGCCCGCCGGAGCGCATCCTGATGCCAGGCAAGGTTGGTTTGATAGAGCAGGTAAGGCGTGATCTGCGGGCCTTCGGGGTCCGGTGGTGCCAGAACGCGGAAGTCTTCAGCCGGAGGTGCGTCCTGCTGCAACAGGGAGCCCGGCCCCTGAGGCTGCTGAACAGTCTGTGCGTTGGCAGCCGGGAGTGGAAGGGAGGTAATTCCAGAAGCAGCGACAGCAAGGCAAACGAGACTCTTCAAACTGAACATTCCCTATCTCCTATGGACCCGTTCCGGGCAGAGCACCATGATACTTTCTTTTATTATCTTTTTATTACGATTAGTTTAGAATAATTTCCCTGAAGCAAAATCCCACGGAGTGAACATGATTATCAAAATATTTCCATCCAAAGCTGCGCTGGCACAGGAAGCGGCCAATCAGGCGGCTGCCACTATTCGCGACGCCATCGCACAGCGCGGCGAGGCGCGCATCATTGCGGCTACCGGCGCTTCGCAGTTCGAGTTTCTCGATGCGCTTACCAAGGTCTCCGGTATCGACTGGAAGCGCGTGGAGATGTTTCACCTCGACGAGTATGTCGGCGTCACCGAGGAGAATCCAGCCAGCTTCTGCAAATATCTGAGAGAGCGCCTGATCGATAAAGTCGGCATCGGAAAGTACCATCTGCTCGATGGAACGCAGCCTCCGGCGGAGGTTATTGCACGTGTAAGCGCCGAGATTCGCAAGGCTCCCATCGATATTGCATTTGCGGGCGTAGGAGAGAATGGGCATCTCGCATTTAATGATCCGCCGGCAGACTTCGACACTGAAGAGGCGTATATCGTTGCCGATCTGGACGAGGATTGCCGCAGGCAGCAGCTTGGCGAGGGCTGGTTTCCGACGCTGGCGGACGTTCCCCGGCAGGCGCTCTCCATGTCGGTCAAGCAATTGATGAAGGCAAAGCAGATTATCGTGATTGCTCCGGATGCACGAAAGGCGAAGGCTATCAAGGCCTGCTTCGAAGGCGGTGTCAGTCCGTCGGCTCCGTCGTCGATCCTGCAGCGTCATGCGGATACGACGATCTACCTGGATAAAGAATCGGCGGCGCTGCTTTCTCCAGCGGCGATCGAAAAGTATAGCGGCTGAAGCTGTAAGCTCCGGGGAGCGGACGCAATCTACTCCTCGGAGAAGCCGTTAGCGAGTGGCGAGCACAGCTTTCAGCCACAGGTACGCCATCAGCCGGTGATAAGGCTCAGTCCTGTGAATCCCGTCCATGCAGGGGAAGGATGCATGGTTTGGCGCGGCATCGAGAATGGCGCGGGCCGGCAGGATCTCGACTCCCAGGCCTTTGGCAAGCGCGTCCGTCTGCGGTGGAGTGGGCTCGCCTGGGGTGATGGGGTCTTCCACGTCATCGAACATGAGGACACGAGCGCCGGCAGCGCGGAAGCCCTTGGCCATGGCCTTGAGGGCCTCTTCATCGGCAGGTCCCCGGTCAGTCAGGACGAGAAGCACAACATCAGGCTTCCACGCCAGAGTGTCGGCATAGTAGTTGCGGTAAGCCCGGGAGTACGTCAGGCCGCCGGCCGACCACTGCCGAAACTGCACTCGCGGGTTTTCCTGCGCGAACATCGTGGTCACGATGGGGACAAAGGATGAGGGCGAAGACCAGTGCTGATCCATGGTGAAGGAGTGGCCGATGATAGCGATCTTCTCTGCCGGCATGGCCTTCATCGCCGGAATGAGCTTGGCAATCTTCGGTTCAGCCAGCAACTCTTTGGCGACCGTATTCCTGTCCCGGATGTGCAGATTCTTTTCGCCCCAGTTCCAGATCTTGCGCCCGGCGATCTGCCACGCCGGCACGGAGAGATCGACTGGGGAGGCGCAGGACTTGCCCGCCAGCTTGTGTGCCGCTGCAAGGAAATCCGCATCGCTGCCCGGCAACCCAAGCTGGCCTACATACACCGGCAGTTTGAGCGCTATGTAAAAGCGGTAGAGATCCTGCAAAAGGTCTCCATCGCGCTCCAGTTCGAGGACTGTTTGATAGAGATTTGCGACAGAGCGGATTTTTTCTCTGGGTTGTCCTGGCGCTTCCGTCTCCAGGTAACGCGTGAAGACGTTGACGGGGAGATCGGGCGACAGCGTCAGCCCGGCATTGAGCAAGGGCTCCAGGTCTTTGGAGGGATCGAAGGTGTTGTGAGCTTGGTTAGCCCATTGCACCACCTGGGCTGTCGGTTCAGCCAGCAGGGATTTCTGGTGTTCGACCAGCTTCTGCAAGGTGGCTGCGTCGGGGACGGTCTCCGGATAACATACGCTCGGCGCACTGCCTGCCTTCCGTGCGAGCATGATCTGGTAGGCCTGAACGGCGATGATATTTGCCTCGACCAGTTGCGCACGCCGCGAAAGGGAAGACTGTTTGTCCGGCGATGGTGAACTCAGCGATCTCGCGGCAGCCGAGGATGCACCCGGCAGGCACGCAATGATCACTACGATTGCGGCAGATCGAAGAGAATGGCGGACATCTGCTGATTTAATTCGATTCTGTAGCTTCATGAGTTGTCCTCGGGCCTGTGCGGGGATTGACAAAACAGGTAGACTTGACGGAAAGTAAGCAAAAGAAATTTATCACAATAAAAAATAACAAAGCAATGCGATTGATAGATAACCGGTCATTCTGATGGATGGTCCTGTTGCCGCTGAATTCTAAGCGGGCGTAATGACGAAGTGAGGTCTATGAAGACAATTTCTGCCTGTGTAGTGGTGCTTGCGGGAACCCTGGCCGTGGCATGCGGATCCGTTGCGGCTCAAGTGAAGGTGTGGCAGGGCAGCATGACCTTGCCGACCTACGAAGAGGGACAGCCTGATCCCAACCCGCCCTTCGATACGTATGCGACCAACCAGTTCAATTATCCCTACACAATTAGAAAAAATCTGACCGGCCAGAAGAAGGAGCACACCTGGCGCGCGGTGTTTCTTGAGAACAAGTACCTGAAGTGCTCTGTGCTGCCCGATATCGGAGGCCATCTCTATACCTGTATCGATAAGATCAGTGGCCAGCCGATGTTCTATGCGAACCCTTCGATCAAGAAAGCGCAGATCGGTTATCGCGGAGCCTGGGCGGCGTTCGGTATCGAGTACAACTTCCCGGTCTCGCACAACTGGGTATCGATGTCGCCGGTCGATTTTTCCTTTGCCACGCATCCGGATGGCAGCGCGTCGGTCACGGTGGGAAATATCGACCGCGTGTACGGGATGCAATGGGGCGTCGAGGTCATTCTCCGTCCAGACTCGACGCTGCTGGAAGAGCGGGTTACGCTCTATAACCGCAGTGACGTGCGCCATCGCTACTATTGGTGGAACAACGCCGGCATCCGCGTCTGGGACGACTCGCATATCGAGTACCCCATGAAATTCACGGCCTCACACGGCTTCACGGAGGTCACTCACTGGCCGGTCGACGCGGATGGGAAGGATCTGAGCATCATCAAGAATCAGACCGATGGCCCTGTGTCGCTCTTTATTCATGGAAGCCATGAGCCCTTCATGGGCATCTGGCACCCGAAGACTCAGACAGGCATCGTTCATTACGCCGAATACAGCAAGTTGCCGGCAAAGAAGATCTGGTCGTGGGGAACGGACGCCGCCGGTCTGGGCTGGAGGAAGGCTCTCTCCGACAACGACAGCGCCTATGTCGAGGTGCAGGCCGGACTCTTTCGCAATCAGGAGACCTATGCGTTTCTCAATCCCGGTCAAGTGATTCGTTTTAACGAGTACTGGATGCCTGTGCGCGGCACGGGCGGCATCTCGCGCGCGAACAAAATCGGTGTCGTCTTTATCAAGGCGCATGGTTCGGAAGCTTCTGCGGCATTGAATGTCAATGAGGATATTCCTGGAGCACAGATTCGTTTGAGCCAGGATGGGCAGACTCTCTGGAGCGGAACTGCGGATCTGGCTCCGGAGAAGATGTGGTCGCATTCGGTGACGGTGAAGGATCAGTCCGCGAAGGTTACTTTTGAGTTGAAAGATCGTAATGGAAAGATGCTGCTGAAGCAGACCGACGGCCAATATGATTGGGATCCGGACTCGACGATTAAAGTTGGTCCTCAGCACATCTACCGCACTCCCGATCCGGCGGACAGAACGGAAGACGACTGGATCAAGCTTGGCACGGACCAGGAATTGAACGGCAAGACTGTGCTTGCGCTGGCGACCTATAAGGAAGCACTGGGGAAATATCCGGGCAGCCTCACCTTGCAGACCGCCGAGGGAAGGCTGGCAGCGTCGTTGCAGCACTATGCCGAAGCAAAGAAATTGCTGAAGGCAGTGCAGAAACAGGACACGCCCGACGCCGAGGTTGCCTACTATCTCGGCATCGCCGAAGATGGCCTGGGACAGGAACGCGAGGCTCAGACCGACTATGAAGTGGCGTATCGCCAGACTGAGTTTCGCTCCCGCGCTGCTGCAAGGATTGGAGCGTTGCTGGCCCGGCAAGGAAATCTGCACAAGGCACAGTCGTTTCTGAAGGACGCTGTGGAAGCGGCTCCGCTCGATATCCGCGTCAAGGAGCAACTGGAGGCTGTCACGCGAGCAAGCGGCGATACTGCCGAGGCAGACCGGCTGGCGCATCTCGATCTGGCAACGAATCCGATGAGCGACTTTCTCAAAGAGGAGACCGGCGCGCCGGATCTGCCTCACCTGGCGGCCGATCCCTATCGGGTTCTGCGAGTGGCCACCGAGTATATGAACCTTGGACTCTACCGGAACGCTCTGACGGTGCTGGCACGAGATTACCCCGAGGTTCCTACGGATCGCAGCGAGCCGGGGTCAGTGCTGCCGCAGCGGCATCCGCTGGTTCTTTATTACGTCGCTTACTGCAAGGCAAAGCTGGGCAAGGGCGCGAGTGCGGACTGGAAGGCAGGAGAGCGGCTTTCAACGAGCCTGGTCTTTCCATCGTCGGCGATGGACCGGACTGTGCTTGAGGCGGCGCTTGCTGCCAACAAAGATGATGCGACCGCGCATTACCTTCTGGGGACGCTGCTCTTCTCGAAGGCGCAGTATGACGAGGGCATCGCGCATTGGACGGAGACAAAGCGCCTGACGCCGAAGATTCCTGTGCTCGACGCCGATCTGGGGAAGGCGTGGCTTCACCTCAAAAATGATCCGCAGCGTGCGCTTGCGGCGTTTCATGACGGCACGGAGAACGATCCGTCAAATGCAGAAATCTATGTAGGCCTGGATGCGGCGATGAGCCTCGAAGGCGTTCCAGCGAAAGAACGGGCTGCCGCGCTTGGGCGTTATCCATCGGTTCAGAGCGATGCTGCGGCACCGGCCGCCATGCCGGCGAACCTGGTTTATCAGCTTGCCCTGACGCGAGCGGAAGCAGGGGAGTTCGACCAGGCGCTGGCGCTCTTCAAAGACCGCTTTTTCCCCAGCGAGGAAAGCGGAGTCAGCGCGACTCAGGTTGTCTTCGAGATCAAACTGATGCAGGCTGAAGCTCAGGCCCGCGCTGGAAGGTGCGCCGATGCGTTGGCGTTTCTTGCAGCAGAACATCCCGGCCTCAACGTGAATGGAGCAGTCGCGGGAGCCTATGTGAGAATGGCTGCCGTCGCCAAGGCCTGCAAGCAGCCTGAGCAATCCGAGCAATTACTTCGGAAAGCCGCAGCGAGCAAGAGCGGGGCAGATTCCGCGTGGGCAGCCAGGGCGGAGGAGTTGCTGGGCTCCTATGATGCCGCAGAACAGCAGAAGAAGCTCGAAGCATCACTGGCAAATGCGCAGCGTCAAACGAATACCAGCTCCTATACAGGTTGGTGGTGGTACAACATCGGTACGATGCAAGGTGCTCTCCATCACCAGGAGCAGGCGAAAGAGGCATTCCGTAAGGCATTCCTGCTTCCCGACAGCCTGATGTCTCACCATCTGGCCCGTGCCGCGATGGAAGAATCCATCCACTAAAAGTAGAAGCGGTTCCTTCAGAGATATCTTCTGAAGGGGCCGCTACATAATCTGCCAGGAAGATCCATGGCTGCACCTGACCGTGTAGAGGTCAGACAGTATGGACTCGCATACGGCTTGCGGCGGGAAAAGTGGTAGCGCCGGATTGAATTTGAACGACGCCGTGGGTGTTGGCGCGAATTTGTCGCGAGAGAATGGGAACGCCGGGCGCGACGGCATCGCCGGTTGCAAGATTACTGCCGGCGAGCTCAAGGTCGTAGATGCGATCCGGCTCCAGACCTCCGAGCCAAAGCGTATGGCAGGGAAACGCGGGCAGCGTTGCCTCCACGTAATCGAGTTGAGCATCCTGCGCCGGGAACAATGCGGCAACGCCGGCTTCTCCGGTGATGGCACACCCGGCTCCGGCAATGCCGTCGCCGCGAAGCAACTCGACGCGCAGCCGTCCGGTCTTTCCGCGATCGCCGATCTCGAACACATGCAGAAAGTGATCTTCCAATTGCGGCTGAGCTGGCGATACCTCAATCCGCCATGCTCCGGGAACCACGTTGCGGCGATTGGATCGCTCGATTCTATTGGTCTCGTTGCCCCAGAATGCCTTCCACATCGCCAGCTCTTCAGGATCGGTCGGAAGCGGTCCGCCCTCCGCAGGTTCAAGCGGCCAGTTGCGGCCGGTTCCCCAGGCTCCACCCTTGGCATCGCCCGGCGTCCAGAACTCGTGCCCTGCGCCGCCGCGCCGTGCCGTGACATGCTTTGCGGGAAGCAGCGTGTGAACCAGAATCTCTCCCTCGCCCTCTTGCAGCCGAAACTGGCCGGCATTGCCGAAGCTCTCTTCGCCGTTCGCGGACGGCGTTCCCTTTCCCTCGACCCATGGCATGTTTACGCCGTGTAGCAGCCAGGTCTTGCGGAACGCTGGGTCCGTGCTGACGACGCGGTCGAAGACCAGCAGCGCATCCATGCCGGGAAGGTAGAGCAACTGTCGCGTAAAGCAACGGAGCTTATGCGGCGAGTAAGCGTGAGTCGCATCGCCCAGAGCGTAGTGATATCCACCTCGGCCATCGGGGGAGTCCACATTGTCGACGATCTTCAGATGACCGATATCCCAGATGTCGCGCGTCTTCTCCCAATCCTCCAGGCTGCGGACGGAGTTCCAGAAGCGTGAAGAGTCCATGCGCTGGCCGCCGTCGTTGGCCGCCTGTACAACGTTCTCTGACCAGAAGAAGTGTTCTTTCGGATCGTAGATGAGCATGGTGTTGTGCGCAATCGTGCGCCGATAGTAGTTCAGGTAGTGTGGGCTCTCGGACTCGGTGTAATCCGCTCCGCTGTCGATGGCAAGATAGCCGCGGTGGAAGATGGTGAAGTGATTGCGATCCAGATGCTGATGCTTGGCTAGATAAGGTCCGCAGTCGAACTCGATGCGCGTTGCATTCGCGTTCCACTCTTTGCGGAAGACCACCTGATCGACGCCGGGGAAATAGTGGTATCGCGGAAGCTCCGCCGGCTGTGTCACAGAGGGGTTGCGCGGCATGACATCGAGATCGTTCCAGAGAAAATCGAGGACGGGCAAGGCCCACTTCTTTACCGCGAAGCCGCTATCTCGGAGCAGCCACGCAGCATACGGATTCTTGAAGCGATTGACAGCGTATCCCAGCACCGCGGTGTCGCGATCGTCGAGGATCGGGTACTCATTATCTCCCTCGCGCGAAGGCGTTCCATCCGGCAGCAATTTGTAGAGGTAGGTATCGGAAAAGCTCCGGTAAACCCCAAAGCGCAGCGCGGGATCGACGCCGGTAGTAGTGCGTTGCAACTCGGCGAGCATGGCCATGGGGACGTATGAGATCCGCATGTAGTCCATCGACTCGTGGTAGCTGCCCTTGGGCGAGACCAGATTCGATACCTGAAGAATATTCTGAAAGGCGCGAGCCGACTTGTCCCTTAGATCTTCGACGCGTGCGTCGTGCGGTCGGCGTTTGGCGACAGCGCATATCGCGAACGTTGTCAGGCCGAGAAAGCGTGTCGTGTAGTTGTGGTACGACGCCTGTTCGGGGTGTTGCAGGTCGGGCGTTGCGGCTGTGGCGATAGCGCCGTCGAGTAGCTGCTGCGCCACGCGATCTTTCAACGCTGCGTCGAAGTCCGGATGCTCATACAGCCAGTCAAAGGTGAGGGCCCAGTTGGCAAATGTCAACCACGCATGCGAGCCGGGCTTCGGCGGCGCTGTGCGGCGCATCTCGGCAAGCGATTTTTGCGCGAACGCATTCTGTCCCGTCACCAGCCAGGAGATTGCGTTTCCTGCGATATCGTCGGAAGGCCGCCGCCCCGCTGCGTAACGCATGCGTAGAATATCGAGTCCGCAGAACGGATCGTTGGCAGCCAGTAGCATGGACGGCCCGCTCTTAGCCTGGGCGAAGGAGTTGCGCGAGAAGGCAAAGGCAGCCGTTGCCGCAAGCATCTGAGAAAACTGGCGGCGTGAGAACTGAGGCTGTGAAATCGGCGAATTGGACGAGGGGATGTTCATAATTTCGAGTCAACCAATGGCGCGGTATCGCGCGCAGATCGTCCGCCACCCGGCACAAACCAGAGCGATATGGCTACGGCCAGGGTGATGGCGCTGAAGGAAAGAATCGTCGCGCGCGCGCCCGGAGGGTTGGGTATCAAAAGGAGCAGCGATGCGAGACCAATGCCCGCTACGGCGCGGCTGAGAAAACGGAAGACCGGGCGGCTGAAGTCCCGGACATCACGAATCTCAGCAGGATCGATGGGAGTGTCGAGCTTCTTGAAGAGACGAGCGCGACCCGGCGACTCCTCACCGTCAAACAGCATGCTCAGAAAGAAGACTGCGAAGGCCGAAGGCACAACGAAGGCGATCTGCTCGATGAATGTCCATTTAAACACAAACTCACCGAGCATCCCCATGCCAAGCCCGGTAACGAAGGTCAGCATCCCGGACCACCAGGGAGCGCGCCGGAAGACGAGTCCCAGCAAAGCTGGCGGCCCATAGGAGATAGAGATCAAAGTATTGAAAACCATCATGACCTCGAAGATGCTTTCGCCGCGAGAGGCCATCATGACGGCCAGAATCGTGGTGACCCCGCCTACCAGCAGCGTCATGATGGCGCCGACGATCAGCAACTCGCGCTCGCCTGCACGTGGACGGAAGAGCGTTTGATAGATGTCCTTCGACAGAATCGCGGACTTTACGTTGAAGTTCGCTGACAGGTTTGCCATCGTCGCGCTGAACATCGCGGCCAGCATGATGCCGATCAGTCCATGCGGAAGGAAGGTAAGACTGGCGGCAACGTAGGACGCTTCATTTGGATTGGCGAGATGCGGCCAGATGGCGTGCAGATTGGGGTAGAGAACACGCATGACCATCGGAGGAATAAACCAGAGGAACGCTCCAAGGAAGAAGAGTCCGGTGCATAGCAACGCCGCGCGCTTGGCGGCGCGCTCGTTCTCGACGCTGAAGTATCGCTGCGCCATGGCGCCGGTGTTGTAGCCGAACGATACCATCACAGTCCAGCAGACAAGATAGATCCATCCAAATTCACCGTGAAGATGAATTGTCTTCATTGCCGGTGGCAAAGCATGGACAAGGCCGGAGATGCCGCCGACCTGCATCAGGGAAGCCGCCGCCAGGACGATGCAGAACGGCAGCAGGATGGATGCCTGGAGAAAGTCCGCGACGACGACCGCCCATAGCCCGCCAAGAACGCTGTACGAGAGAATGATGGCCCCGGTAATGAGGATAGTAGCCGCGATGGAGAACTGGCATGCTGTTGAGACAAACAGGCTGAGCCCATAAAGCATGGTGGCGCTGGTAAAAAGCTGGAAGACGATGGTCGCCCACGAGAAGGTCTGGTGTGTCGCCGGACCGAAGCGGTCCGAGAGATACTCCATCACGGTGGTGATGCGCGTGCGCCGCCAGCGCGAGGCAAAGATGTAGTAGCCGAGCAGAAAGCTCAATCCATTCCCGACATAGAGGCCGATGACCGCGATCCCCGAACTGTAGGCGACGCCCGCGCCTCCGGTAAAGGTCCACGCGCTGAAGCCGGACATGAAGGAGCTCAGCCCCGCGACCAGCCATGGAATTCGGCTTCCTCCGCGAAAGTACTCGGATGCCGTGCTGTTGAAGCGCATGACATAGAGCCCGACACCAATCATCAAGAGGATGTAGCAGAGAATAACCGCATAGTCGGTGATGTTGGCTACAGGCATGACCTTTACTTTCGTTTACTAGCTTATGCGGTGTCAAGTAATACTTTCGGAAGTAAAACGAAAGACAATGACTCTCGCTTCGTGCTATCCTCAGCAGGATTTATGACGAAGCCGATCATTGCCGTTCTAGCTGGAGAAGAACTCTTTGCGTCGTTTTTTGACCACCGTCGAAGAGCGCGCTTAAGTAGAATTTCGCGATGGGCCCTGTCTCCAATCCACGCCTATGACGCCGGGGCAATCTCCAGCCTTGCTGGGGCAGACGCATTGATCACGACGTGGGACAGCCCCTATCTCTCTACAGAGACGATGAAGCAACTAGGGTCCGTGCAGATCATTGCCCATTGCGGTGGCGAGGTGAAAAAGCGGTTCGACAGACCGTTGTTTCGCAAGCTGGTCATCGTAAATACGCCGGAGCCGATGGCGAAGCCAACGGCGGAGATGGGTGCGGCCTTTCTTCTCTACGCCGCCCGGAATATCGATCACTACCGCGCTGCGCTGCGTAAAAGATCGAATCAAATCTATAAGGATGTACACCTCACTGGTGGAGGAACGGAGTCTCTGCTCGGGCGAGAAGTGGGCATGATCGGCTTTGGCCGCATCGGGCGCACCCTGGTCGAGATGCTGCGCGGCTTCGACGTCCGGTGGCGGGTCTATGATCCGTTTGCGCTCAGAGAGCTTGCGGCTGGGCTGCCTGTAAAGTTCGATTCGCTCAACTCTGTATTGAAGCGAAGTTCGCTATTGATGGTGACTGCGGCAGCCACGGAAAAGACGAGGAACCTGCTGAATCGCGAACGCCTGGGGCTGCTGCCGAACGGGGCAACCGTCATCAATATCGCACGGGGCAGTCTGATCGATCTCGCTGCCTTGACTCAGGAGGTAAAGAGCGGGCGTCTGCGTTGTGCGCTGGACGTGACCGATCCGGAGGAACCGCTGCCGGTCGGGCACCCCTTGCGAACGCTTCCTGGAGCAATCGTGACGCCGCATCTGGGTGGCGGCGGACAGCGTACCCGTGGGGAGATGGCCGATGCTGCTATGGATGAACTGTGCCGCTTCTTCAGTGGCAAACCAGTCGAACACCGCGTCACCACAAGCATGTTGAGCCGGATGACATGATGAAGACAAGTTTTTCGACGCTCGCCTGCCCGGATTGGAATTTGTCCGAGGTGCTTGCTGCAGCAGAGAAATACGGCTACGACGGCGTAGAGTTACGCGTCATCTCTCGCGAGCTTGATCTTTGGAAGCTGCCGGAGTTCCATGGATCCGCGCTTGCGGCCACTCGCGCAGCGGTTGAAGATCATGGCCTTGTCGTCGCGGGCCTCGGCAGCAGTGCCTGCTTTCACTCTCCCGACGCACAGGAGCGGGAACGCAATCTGGACTCCGCGCTGCGTATGGCCGAGGTCGCAGCGGGGCTTGGTGCCCCGGCTATTCGCGTCTTCGGCGATCGAATTCAGACAGGTTGCACGCGCGAGCAAACGACTTCATGGATTGCGGAGTCGCTCACGCAGCTGGCAGGTCGGCTGAAACCCGATGGAGTTCAGGTCTGGCTGGAGACGCACGGCGATTTTGCGTCCGCGGCGGACGTGAGCGAAATTTTTGCACAACTTAACAGCGCAGAAGTTGGGATCATCTGGGATCCTGCCAATGCGTTCGAGCAGAACGGCGAAGCGCCGCTCATTCTGCCGCCGATGGCAACTCGTATCCGGCATGTTCATTTGAAGGACTTGACGCGAGACGTGCAAGGCCTGTCTCACTACACACCCACCGGTGAAGGTGACTTTCCATTCGACACTATATTCACTTTGCTCGCCGGGATAGATTTCGACGCCTTCGTTTCCTTCGAGTGGGAGAAGCTCTGGCATCCTGAACTTGCTGGCCCCGAGGTAGCTCTTCCCCACTTCCTCCATTGGTGGAAGAGCAGGGAGGTAGCTTAGTGGTCGGCACCGTGCGAACGATGAAGCCGGACGATGTTGCCTCCGCAATGGAACTGTCCATCGCCGCGAACTGGAATCAGACGCCGGAAGACTGGTATCGCATTATGCAACTTTCCCCGGGTGGCTGCCGCTGTATCGAAGATGGCGGAAAGATCGTTGCTTCTGCATCGCTTCTCCCGTTTGGAATGCAATTGGCATGGATTGGCATGGTTCTTACACGGCCTGAATACCGGCGGCAGGGCCTTGCAAGGCGGTTGATGGAAGATGCAATAGCCACGGCGGAGCGCAGCAGCATACGCGCCCTTAAGCTCGATGCAACCGACGAAGGGCGTCCTCTCTACGAGAGTCTCGGCTTCGTCGTTGAAGAAGTCGTGGAACGCTGGGGTCGCGACAGCGGCGAGTTTCTTGCGGCGCAGGAAAAGCCTGATTTGGGCGGGGATGATTCGAGCAAGGTGTGCGCTGCTCTTCTCGCTCAGGATCGCGCGGCGTTCGGCGTGGATCGTGGGGAACTGCTGGAGGCACTGTCTGCAGCAGGCCGATGCAATGCTTCAGAGAATGGGTACGCGTTGTCGCGTCCGGGAAGGGTGGCACGGTATGTAGGCCCTTGTGTTGCGAACTCCGAGGAGGAGGCACGTCGATTAGTTGCCGCTCATCTCGATGTGGAGGCGCGCGACCACTGTCACTGGTATTGGGATCTGCTCCCTGCAAACCCGGGAGCAGTGCGCGTGGCAACAAGGTTTGGCTTCACGTGTCGCCGCAGCCTCTGGCGTATGCGCCGCGGAGAATCAATAAAGAACAACGATGCCATGGTCTATGCCATTGCAGGATTTGAGTTGGGGTGAGATGAAGATCAAAGATCAACAGCAGTTGGAAGAACGGATGTCGCGCCCGACCGAGGCCGATATTGAGGCCATGCGCGCGATGGAAGGCGATGTCCTTATCCTCGGCGTCGGCGGCAAGATGGGACCCACCCTGGCGCAGTTGATCCGGCGCTCAGCAGATGCCGCGGAGAAGAAGATACGCGTGATGGGCGTGGCCCGGTTCAGCGATAAGACCATTCCCGATGCGCTGCGATCGCACGGCGTCGAGCCGATCGCCTGTGATCTGTTGGAGCCCGAAAAGTTGGCGAAGCTGCCTGATGCCGAGAACGTCATCTTCATGGCCGCGCGGAAGTTCGGCACCACAGGCTCTGAACATCTCAGTTGGGCGATCAACACGCAGTTGCCCGCGCTGGTGGCGGATCGTTATCACGATTCGCGGATTGTCTGTTTTTCGAGCGGCAATGTCTATCCGCTTGTTCCTGTCGTGCAGGGTGGAGCGACCGAGAAGACGCTTGTCGCACCGCAGGGCGAGTACGCGCAGTCAGTCCTTGGCCGCGAGCGCATCTTCGAACATGCATCCTATCGATGGGGAACGAGAGTTGCCTTGCTACGGCTCAACTATGCGATTGACCTTCGCTACGGTGTCCTTGTCGATATCGCTCGCGCTGTGTTTGAGAGGCGTCCTATCGACTTGCGCATGCCTCTGGTCAATGTCATCTGGCAGGGCGATGCGAACTCCGTATGCATGCGCTCCCTCGCACATTGCGCTTCGCCTGCATTCATTCTCAATCTGACTGGACCCGAGACCTTAAGCACGCGCTGGATCGCCGAGCAGTTCGCGGAGCGCTTTGGACGCGAAGCGTCATTTGCTGGAGAGGAGTCGCAATCCGCGCTGCTCAACAACGCAGCGAAGTGCCATCGGCTCTTCGGCTATCCTACCGTGACGCCGGAAGAGATGATCGACTGGATCGCTCAGTGGATTGCCGCAGGCGGCGCTCTCAGCAATAAGCCCACGCATTTTCAGACACGGGACGGGAGGTTCTGATGAATATTCGCGAAAGGCTTGCGGAAGGCCTTGTCATTCCCGCCCACCCGCTCGCGCTGACCTCGGCCCGCAAGCTCGACGAGCGTCGGCAGAGAGCATTAACTCGCTACTATCTCGCGGCGTGCGCTGGTGGAGTCGCCGTTGGAGTCCACACGACGCAGTTTGCGATTCGCGATCCAAAGGTCGGTCTCTATCGTCCTGTGCTCGAACTTGCGATGGAAGAGGCTTCCAGAAAAGATGTTGTGAAGATCGCAGGCGTCAGCGGTCCTCGACCTCAGGCCATCAAAGAAGCGGAACTGGCGCGCTCGCTGGGCTATGACGCCGCTCTGCTCAGCCTTGGCGGATTGAATGATCTCAACACCGGTCAACTCGTAGATCACGCGAAGGCGATAGCGGAGATCATTCCGGTGATCGGCTTTTATCTTCAGCCCTCGGTTGGTGGAAGACTGCTGTCGTATGAGTTCTGGCGCGAGTTCTCGAAGATCGAAAACGTGGTTGCCATCAAGATGGCTCCCTTCAATCGCTACCAGACCATCGATGTTTTGCGCGGTGTGATCGATTCCGGACGTGCCAAGGACATATCGCTCTACACCGGTAACGATGACAGCATTCTTATCGATCTTCTCACCCAATGGAACTTCGGTGGAGAGACCCTGCGTATTGTCGGCGGTCTGCTGGGGCACTGGGCAGTGTGGACCAGTAAAGCGGTCGGACACCTCGCGCTCGCCAAGCAGAGCGGGGCAGAGATTTCTAGCGATTTGTTGACGCTCGCGCAGCAAATTACAGATGCCAACGCCGCGTTCTTCGATCCCTCTCATGCATTTGCCGGCTGTATCGCCGGTATTCATGAGGTACTGCGCAGGCAAGGGCTTCTCGAAGGCATCTGGTGCCTCGATAAAAACGAGGCTCTCTCTCCGGGGCAGAGTGCAGAGATCGACCGCGTCAGCAATGCCTATCCGCACCTCTCCGACGACGACTTTGTGCGCCAACATCTCGATGAGTGGCTGCGCTGAGAGGAAGCAATCCTTGTGTCATCGCAGATGAATAACAATCCGGCTAGAAAGCGTTCGCTGCGCTGGTGGATCGGCGCCATGCTCTTCGCCTCCACTGCAATCAACTATATGGATCGGCAGACCCTCTCTCTGCTGGCGCCATATCTCAAGGTTACCTACCACTGGACGAACACCGACTATGCCAACCTCGTCGTTGCATTTCGCGTCGCTTATGCAATCGGCCAGACCGTCTGTGGCCGCTGGATGGATCGCATTGGAACGCGTCTCGGCATTACCTTCACCGTTTTTTTTTACTCCATTGCTTCCATCCTGACGCCACTGGCAAACGGGCTCCTCAGCTTCATGGGTTTTCGTCTCATGCTGGGCTTCGGAGAGTCGGCAAACTGGCCAGCTGCCACTAAGGTGGTCTCGGAGTGGTTCCCTGCGAAAGAGCGGGCCCTGGCAACGGCGTTCTTCGATAGCGGCTCCTCGATTGGCGGAGCGATCTCTCCTTTTCTCGTGTTGTGGATCTACTTTCGATGGGGTTGGCGGCCTGCATTTATCGTGCCCGGCATTCTCGGCCTTCTGTGGTTAATACTCTGGCGCAAATTTTATTATTCTCCGGAGGAGCATCCACGTATCTCTGCCAGCGAATTGGAGATGCTGCGCCAGGAAAAGCTGACGGACGGCTCATCCGTCGTCACTGAAAAGGCGCGTTGGCGCGATCTTTTGCGCCTGCCGCAGACCTGGGGTGTGATTGCCGCTCGCGCCTTTACCGATCCAGTCTGGTACTTCGTCACAGACTGGTTTCCCATCTATCTGGTGGCGAAGGGAATCGATCTTAGAAACGGCCTCATCGCAATCTGGGTTCCGTTCCTGGCTGCCGATCTGGGAAACTTCGCCGGCGGCGCGGCGTCCGGCTTTCTGATCCGCCGAGGCTGGCCGCTCGGCAAGGCACGCAAGGCTATGGTTGTCGCCGGCGGCTGCGGCACCATGCTGCTGATCCCCACCGTCTTCACGCAGAATCTATGGCTCATTACCTTGCTCTTCGCGCTGGCAACTTTCTCCTATGCTTGCTTCAGCACGATCGCAAATGTGCTTCCATCGGATCTGTATAACAGCAACGCCGTCGCCACGGTGAGCGGTCTGAGCGGCACGGGCTCAGGAATCGGAACGATCATCGCCATGGAAGCAGTAGGCTATTTCTCCGACGCGCGCATCGCGGACAAAGGCCACGTCTTCGATCCCATCGTGATCGCCAGCGGCATCATTCCGGTCATCGGTATGCTGCTCGTTCTCCTGCTGGTGCGTAACTCGAAGGCGACGCGTAAAGGCCTGGTCCGGCCCATTTGAAATGTCGCGCTACTGAGTGAATAAGCCCAGGTCTACGCCCTCGGCCATGGCGCGTAATCCAGCCTCGTTCGGATGCAGATGGTCGCCACTGTCGTAGGCGGGCAAGAAGCGGGTGGGATGAGACGGATCGCGGGTGATTCTGTCGAAATCGGCAACGCCATCCAGGCTCTTGCTGGAGCGGATCCATTCGTTGATCGCTATTCGCATCTTCTCCCCTTCGGGCGAGGCGTACTTGCAATTCTCGTAGGGCGTTATCGTAGCGCCAATCACTTTAATTCCATGAGCGTGAGCGCGTACCGCAATCTGCTCGAGCGCCCGGATCAGGCTCTGTGCCGTGTCCGCTGGATCGCTGGGAGAAGCGGAGACGATGTGGCCGATGTCGTTGATGCCCTCCAGCACGATGAGGTATTTGACTCCCGCCTGCGCCAGTACGTCGCGGTCGAGTCGCCGCAGTGCACTTTCGCCACCGTCGCCATCACGGAGGAGGCGGTTTCCATTAATGCCCGCATTCAGAACCCCCATTCCAGAGAGCGTTTTGTCTGCCTGGATGCGCCGGGCCAGAATGTCAGGCCATCGACCGTTCTTATTTGGTTTGCTGGCTGCGCCATCGGTAATGCTGTCGCCGAGAGCAACCACAACTCCGCTCGCCGTGGACTTGCCATCGGTCTCGACCGCGACACCCTTGATAAAGTACCAGGACGAAACCTGCGTTGGATTCGGCAAAGTCCGTGCGTCAATTACATTCCCCGCCGCTTTGTAGTTCGTCTGTAGAGCGTAAGAATGCACCGTGGACTGACTGATCGTCTGTACGGGAAGGAAGAGACTCACGGCCACATCCGCCGCGACTGGCAGCTTCAAGTCGACGGGATCGCTCACCATTAAGGCGCCGGCCGGAAGCGTTACGGATGCTTGTCCGCCGAAGCTCAGGCTCTTTGCCGCAGATGGCTCAATTGCGCCGTTGCCCGTGCTGATTGCAATCGTTGCCGCGCTGACAGTCAGAGGCTCAAGTCCGAATTCGTTGGTCAGAATAACGCGGACCAAATTTCCGCCAATGGAGGTATGAACGATCTCGCGAAAGGTGGTTCCGTCAGTTCCGGCGACTGGCGTCGTATTCGGCTGAGCTTCGGGCGATGCGGCCCAGGTACCTATCCATTGTCCGGAAGGCGGGGCAGCCGCTTGTGCTGCGTAAGAGGCTCCGAAAGAGCAAAGCAATAGAAAAAGGAAACCTCGAACTGCACCCGTACCACGCTTCATCCCTGCTCCTCCTGTTGCTCGCGGTCCTCTCTTGCCGGTAGGGAGCCTCTTCCGCGGCGGCTCAGACGACCGTCACTTCGATGCCCGCGTCTCGAATCGCTTTCACGTCTTCGTCGGAGAGATTGCTATCCGTGATGACATGATCGATGGCAGATGCGCCGACAATCAACGACAGGCTCCTGCGATTGAATTTGCTGGAGTCGCAGACCGCGACTACCTTCTCCGACGCTCTTACCATGGCTCGGTTTACCCGTGCTTCCAGTACATTCGGCGTCGTCAGGCCGATCTTTGTGTCGAAGCCGTCAACACCGAGAAATACAATGTCCGCATGCATCTCTTTCAGCACATCCTCCGCAAGCGGGCCTACAACTGAAAGCGAATTCTTACGCAGCGCTCCACCGGTGAGAATAATCTCGAAATCGCTTCGCGACAGATCCGCGGCAATGTTCAGGGCGTTCGTAATGATTGTCAGATGCCGAAAGGATGAAAGCGCGCGAGCAATCTCGGTTGTTGTCGTGCCTGAATCGAGGATGATGCATTGGCCTTCCGAAACCATGGCCGCCGCGGCGTTGGCGATCCTGACCTTCTCTTCGTGATGCAATTCTTCCTTTTCCTGGATTGTGGGATCAGATAAAGCGCCCGCCTGCGCTGGTAGCGCGCCCCCATGCGTTCTTACCAGAAGGTCCTTGGACTGCAGATAATCGAGGTCTTTTCGTATGGTGATCTTCGAGAGAGAGAGATCGGTTGAAAGCTCATCGACCAGCACCCGGCCGTGTTTCTGAATCAAAGACAGAATATGTTGACGCCGTTCTTCAATCAACATCGGCGGCTGGGACTTCGTTCGCTTCATCGACTTGCCTCCGTGCGCACAACTCTCGTCCGCCGCAAGGGCATAATTCTCCCCCGAAAATAGCGTCAGTTGAACGCGGCACCCTTGATGGGCTATCAGACGAAGTGTAGCAAAACTAGCAAAACTTAAAGCGATAAGCAGGAAACACTTGCCCCGGTTCTTTGTCCAGTATTGCGGTTTGGTCAGACAGCCTTGCGGAACTTCGGATCGTCCATCGGCTTTACCTCAACTGAGATCGAGCCGTCCGCATTAATCGGCTGCTCACATGCCCAGGCAATCGGTTTCAATACTCCCGGCCTCAATTCGATCTCGGCCGTCAGGTGGACTTTGCCAACATAACCCTTGGGCAAAAGGAAGGAGCCCATGCGCAGGCCGCCTCCGTGCGGATATCCGGCATCGAGCGAGCCTCGCAGCTTGAAGGTGCCGTTCGGGCTCGCGATCTGCAACCACAGCACTCCAGGAACTCCGGCAACGCCGCGATTCGAGACGCAAACGATTAGCTCCGAGGTCCCCGAGCGCTTCCGCTGCCACACCCATGACGGTCTCAGTCGGTAGCCCAGGCTTATCTGCAAACGTTCGAAGCCGCGAGGAAAGCGTTCGTTATAGCTGGCCAGATTCGCTGTCTCCGTCCATAGCGACCAGTAGTTAGCCTTCACATCGAGCACATGCAGCATGTTATTTTCCATCGCGTTTACGCCGGCTGCATCCACTGGCAGCGTCGCCGCGTCATACTTGCGATACGCTCCGTCTTCGAGAATGGCAGCCAGCCACGGCGGCCGATTAGCCAGTTCTTCAATCTGGATAGGCTCTTCCACGCGAATGCTGTCGGAGCGAACCCACGCACCGCCGCGCACCGCTATTTCGATAGCCTCTCGATTGCCCGTATCGCTGATATCCGGCTGCGTATTCATTGCCAGCGGTGTCTTCTTCCAGATGTCCAACTGCGTGCGAATCATTGCGTTGAGAGTGCGTTGCGCTGTGGCAAAGTCGGGAAAGGTGTTCGTGTTGCCTCCAAAGTGTCCCTCTCCCCAGAATCCGACATGCATCATGTCGACCCATTCGATCAGGGGATCTCCGTCAAAACGGGCTGCGAGCAGTTGGTTCAATTCCTTCAGAGCCTTCAGGTACTCAGGATGGTCATATTGCGGCTCCATCCAAACGTCGGTTCCTCTCCCCGTGCGAGTGGCATCCGGCCGGTGGCTCAGCTTGACCATCGGAATGCGAGAGCGCAAAAACTCAGGCATCGCAAATTGCTGGGGTTGGTACACCGTGTTCGAGGACTGGATGCGGAAGGCCACACGCAGCCCATGCCGTTTCGCGGCCGCCAACGTCAGGTCCCAGACCGGGTCCAGGTCCAGCCGCCCTTCCTGCTTCTGCACGTTGCGCCAATCGCAGCGGATATAGAGCACATCGACGAAGGGCAGGCTTGCCATTTTTTCGACGTGATCTTCCAGCGTCTGCCGCCCCTCGCGCACGGCGATCGATGGCCCCCCCTCCTCCCACGTATACCCCACAAGGCCCAGCCCGGGATTGTGCAGCGGCTTCTCCGACGGGGTTGTAAACAGCACCGTTTGCCAGCCCTGATCCTGGTCGATATCGAACGGCCCCTGGTTCAGCTGTCCCTTCGCTGCAAAGAATGATCCAAAATCATATCCCTGCCAGAGATGCTTCGGATTACCGTGATTCTTCGGGCTAGCGGCAAAGGCATGTAACTTCGGAACCGGCAACAAGGGAAGCATTGCCGCACTCTTCAATAGATCCCTGCGTTTCATAGGGGGCCCTTCCTTACAGATGGAGTCCGAGGTAAAGTATTTCCATGTGACGTAACAAAAAGAAATTTAGCGAAATATAAAGAAATACGCAAGTGCTGTCCAAGCACGCCGAAAGGAAGAATCGTTTGCCTCTTCGAATCGCACACATCGGCGCCGGTGAGTGGAGCCGCTACGCTCACGGGCCAGCCTTGGAGCGCCTGGCCGCGCAATCGGTCGTCTCGCTGGAACTAATATGCGATCTGCAAATAGAACGCGCTCGCCAATTCCGCGACCTGTTCCGCTATCGCCTCGCATCGGACAACATCCACGCGAGCCTGGCCGAGGCCCGGCCCGATGTTATCGTCTGTACGGTTCAGCCTGCGGCGACTGCTGCGCTGGTGAAATCTCTGCTGCCGCTCGGAATTCCGCTATTCATCGAGAAGCCTCCCGGAGTATCCCTCGCCGAAGCGACCTCGCTGGCCGCCGCCTCTATCGTCGCTAACGTCCCCACGTTTGTAGCCTTCAATCGCCGCTCGATTCCGTCGATCGTCCGGCTCAAACAGTGGGCGGCACAGCATGCAGTCCGTTTCGCGCGGGTAGAGATGCTGCGGACCAATCGCCTCGAACCTGACTTTGCCATCGCCACAGGAATTCACGTCCTCGACGCGCTTCGTTTTCTCATGGGAGATCCGAACTCCATTGCAGTAACACCTTACCTTCGAGACAACTCCGCAGCCTGCGATTATTCGGTGCGGCTGGTCTTTCCCAACTCAGCCGTCGCCGAGATTTCGATGATGCTGAATACGGGGCTGCGCCGCGAATCCTACTTCCTCAGTGCGCAGGGCGCCACAGCAGAGGCTGTGCTCGGTTCGGCTTATAGCTCGCCGCTGTGCTATCAGGGGGATCGTGAGTGGTCCGAAGAGCGGATCGTCAGCGAAAATCCACTTGCCAACGACCCGCAGATTGATGGCGGATTTATTGGAGAGTACGAAGCGTTCTTCCGCGCACTGGCAGAGAGCGAGCCGTCGCCATGTTCGCTGAGCGACGCCGCTCGTTCCATGCAATTGGCGGAGGCAGTCCTGACTCGTTATTCCGGGCCCCTTCCACCTCTGCCTTTCTCATAAGCAGCCGCGAATTACTGTATCAATGTCCCGGCTCAAGCTCCGGCGTCGCAATGTCAGGCCTGCGCTGATCGCCGCTGGCAGCGCCATGCCAGACGCCACCGCCGAAGGTGGCGATATAGACCATCCCCGGGTTTTCAGGATCGGGCATCACTCTGTGACCCCATTTGAAGTTGTATCCCGAAATGCGGTTCCAGTGCTCTCCACGGTCGATCGAGTGCCACGCCGAGGACTCAAATCCCGACGCATACAGGTTGTCCGGATTTCGTGGGTCAATGGTGACGTCATAGACGTGCTGGTCACGATGCAGCACATTTTTCCAGTTCTTCCCTCCATCCGTCGAGAGGAATATTCCTCCGCCGACACCGTGCATTCCCGTTGCCCTGGTCCACGCCGCCAGATAAAGACGGTTTGGATCGTGCGGATCGATCGCCAGTCCATTCGGCCCATTCACCTCTGCCGGCAGCTTCACCGGCGTCCACGACTCGGCGCCGTCAGTCGACTTGTAGAGTGCCCCATCGCCGCCGGTGCCGATGCTTCCATTCTCGCTGCGGCGCGCAATCACAACATAGAGTGTGCCGTCTTCAGCACGAGCCAGCCGCCATGCCAGGGGCTCGTTTTGCACGATCCCGTGATTCTTCAAGGCCCAGGTAACGCCATCATCCGTGCTCTTGTAGACGCCACGTCCCATTGCGGCGGCCCAGAGAGTTCTTTTGCCCACTGGGCTCGACGGATCGAGCAGAATGTGAGTCGGCGCCGTCTCCGGCATTCCTGCGTTGGAAGGCTTCCAGGTGCGTCCTCCATCCACGCTCACGCAGATTCCTCCCCGATACTTCGTCACAGGGGTCGTCCGCCACATCTTTGGCCGAGGCAGGTCATGCGTCGCGCTCATTGCGCCCCACATCTTGCCTTGAACCTTAGGATCGAAGGTGACCCAATAGGTCGTGTTGATCCACTTTTCCGGAACGCCCCGAACCGAATGGATCCATGAGCGGCCGCCATCCTCGCTGCGAAACAGGCCGATATCGGTCGTTGGAATGAACCTTCGGCCCGGGTTGAATGGATCGAAGAGATACCCATAATTTGTAGTTACATCGAGACCGGTGCTGGTCCACCCCCCGCCCTCGACTCTTCTGGAATAGGCGGCATTCCAGTTCGCTCCACCATCGGCCGTGATCATTGTGCGGCCGAAGTCGGTGCCGTAGGCCAGTTCCGCATCCTGATCCGCCACGCCGAGCCCCAGCGGATTCTCTCCCCACTCCGGACCGTACTCCTGCGACAGCCATGCATCATGGATGTTCGGAGAAGAGGTCTTGTCCTCTTTCCACACCAGTTTCCAGGTACGCCCACTATCCCGCGTCCGCGCGACGCCCATCCATATCTTTCCGTCAATCTGAAGATGGCTGTACGACGCATAGGCAGATTCAGGATGATTTAGGCTGGTCGCGATTGCACGGGCCTTCGCGCCGCTTCCCGGCAATGCAGCCGAAGTCCAGGAGACTCCGCCGTCCTTCGATAAAAATATTCCTGCATCGGAGCTGGCGTAGAGCGTCATCCCGCGCTGAGCGGAGAATCCCGCACTCACGTCATTAAAGACAACACCCTTAGGTCCCGGTCGATTCTGCCACTTGCCGCGATAACGAACTGTGATCTCCATCTTCCCGGCGATATAAA
Source organism: Acidobacteriales bacterium 59-55 (assembly GCA_001897435.1). GTDB lineage: Bacteria > Acidobacteriota > Terriglobia > Terriglobales > Acidobacteriaceae > Edaphobacter. Next base: position 180,188 of record MKSV01000007.1, read on the forward strand.
GATCGCGGTCGCTCTTATTGGATTGGGGATCGATCCAGATCTGCTGGGGAGCCTCCTCCAGGTCCTGAGCCTTCGTCCATGTTTTGCCGTTATCCGAGGAAAGAAACACAGCCGCCTTGCCATCCTTGACGGCTCCCGCGACGAGTGTCTTGGAATCATCCGGATCGATCGCCAGCGCAACGACCTGTCCCATCGGATTTGGCTCGGCGACAATCGTCTCGTCCGCATGGTCCGAACTCATGCGAATCCCGCGGATCGTCGAAGGCTGGGGCCACAGCAGCTTCCATGACACGCCATCGTCGGTGCTGCGCCACAGTCCCTCTGTGGCTGCATAGATCGTGCGGGACTCTACCGGATCGAAGACGAAGAACCTGACCGGCCCGCGAAGGTTGAACATCCGCCATGAATGGCCACCGTCGTGGGTGATGTAGGAACCCGTCATATCGCAGGCGACCAGTGCTTCCTTCGCATCGTGCGGGCTGATTGTCGCGTGGAACATCGCGCCGCCGCCGCCGGGTCCTACAACCGTGAAGCTGCTCGCGAACGTTGCCGGACGGGCGAAGCAGAACGCCACAGCAAGCCCAATAGTGGTTACGATTATTTTGCTTATCTTTTTATTTTGCATGTTTAGTTGTTCTACCGTAGTCGTTTCTAATCCCTCGGCTTAAGGATCGTCAAGCACAACCGCTCTTCGATTTGAGGAGAGTGCTTGAGACGCGGCAGGCTGTGGCTGATGGCGATGATCCGGGAGCTATACATTGTTTTCGGATCAAACAAGTCTCTATAGATATCTTTTATTCGGGCGCCCTCGAAAAAGCTGCCCAGCAACAGTCCCATTTGAAATAACTTCCGTATTATTCCTTTATGTGAGTTTTTTGTTTGCTTTGTCTTCGTTCATTGTGGTATCACTTTTAGCCAACAGTAAAAGCAAGGGGAGATTTTATGAAATCACGAATCCTCACATCACTCGTAGTCGTTCTTATTCTGGGTCTTGGGGCCGGCACGCTCAATCTATTCGCGCAAGGTACGGACTTGGGAACGATCCGCGGAACTGTCACCGACTCCAGTGGCGCTGTGATTCCGGACGCGCAGGTCGAGATCATGGATTTGGACACCCGCACCTCGCAGAAGGCCACAACCAACGGCCATGGCGACTATCAGGCTGCCGCTCTGCAAGCCGGCCACTATCAGGTGACCGTGACGGCCAGCGGCTTTGCTCCATCCGTCGTCAAAGGCATCGTGCTTACCGGCTCCGACGTCGTGGGCGCGAATGCCGTCCTGCGCGCCGCAGCCAGCGTCACGAGCGTGGAAGTCTCGTCCGCTGCCCCGCTCATCGACACGCAGGACCAGACGCTCAGCCAAAACATCAGCTCCCGCGCCATCATCGACCTTCCTCGTGACAGTCGAGACATCTACTCGTTCCTGTATATCAATCCCAACATCACCCAGAGCAATGCTCCGGGCGAGTACAAGTTCATTGGAGCGCAGAGCTATGGCGCCAGTTTTTCGGTCGATGGCCAGCGCACCAATGGCGGCATCTTCGGCTCGGTGACGGCCAGCCAGCCTTCTCTTGAGGCGGTAGGCGATCTGAATGTCATGTCCAACGCTTTCAGCGCGGAGTACGCCGGCATTGCCAACATACGCGTCACTACCAAGCGCGGTGGGGCAGACTACCATGGCTCTATTTTCTACAACAACAAGAACTCCGCCCTCTCCACCTGGACGCTTGCCGACAAGGACACTCTGTTCGGCTATGCGCCCACCTTCGATCAGCCTACCTTCAACAAGCCCCGTTTCAATATCACGGATTTCGGAGGCTCGGTTGGCGGTCCTATCCCGAAGGTGAAGAACACCTGGTTCTTCGTCGCTTATGAGCACAACTCATCGATTCTGCCGTCCAGCTCTACCTCCACCCGGATCCCGCATCCGAGTCTCCTTGCCGGCGATTTCTCCCTGATGAACCCCTCGGCGAGACCGGATGTCGGCTCAGCCGTCCTGACTCCCGATGAGATCGCAAACGACACGGTCGGTGGCCTCGGTCTGAAGTTCAATCAGATTCCTCAACGTCTCTTGAATCCCGTCACGACAAAACTCCTCGATCTTTATTTCCCCAAGATCGGTTCGTCTGCTGGAATCAATGCTTCCACGGGAGCTGTTGGACCGCACTACACCGCCAACTATCCCGGCCACACTGGCCAGCACGAGGGGACGCTGCGCATCGACCACAACTTCACCGAGAATGACCGCGTCTACGGCGTTTACCACGCCTCGTCGCAAAACATTGCGACCAGCCCTGTGGTCGGCGTTTTCACCGGCCTCGGCCTCAGCCAGACGGAACGCCGCAATAACACGGTCTCACTCTCTTACACGCATATCTTCTCTCCCAATATCGTCAATGAGGCTCGCGGCGGATTCAATAAGCAGCATCTCTACACGCACAGCAACACCACGCTCACCGGCTTTCTCTCCAGCATCGGCTTCTCGGATGCGGATATTGCCGCCTACGGCGCCATCGTCGGACCGAGCGAGTTGACTACTTACGGCCATCTCGCCGTGACCCTCGGTAGCGGCTCCTCCGCCTTCCAGGCCTTCAGCAACGGCGGCCGCAACACCGACCGTCCGGCGGACCAGGACCTCATCACCTTCGGCGACACCCTGAACTGGACCATTGGCCGCCACAGCCTGAAGATCGGCGGTGACTTTGTACGTAATCAGGCCGTCGATGGATTCGCCGTAAATCGCGGCAATGTGCGCGGTCTGGTCACCTACACAGGAACCGGTGCCAATGCTCTTGCGCGCTTCCTGCAGGGAGATGCGGCAAATTCTGTCTCCTACGTCAACCTGCCCCGTCCCGCCATGGACGTCTATAACTGGGAGACCGGGTACTTTGTTCAGGACGACTTCCGTCTCAACTCCCGGCTTACGCTGAACCTCGGCATGCGCTACGACCTCATCACCCCATTCGTAGACAAGAATGACCTGATGGCCAATTTGGATCCTAACTACGTCAATCCCGATACCGGTCAGATAGGCCGTTTTGTCATCCCTTCGACAAAGACGCTGAAGTACCTCGATCCAAATATTGTCAACTTTGGCTATGTTCTTGCCGATCAGTCTGGCCTGGGCATTGGCAGAGGCTTGCTGCGGACCTATAAGAACGGCTTCGGACCGCGCGTTGGGTTGGCCTTTCAACTTAATGATAAGACGGTACTTCGTGGAGGCTGGGGTCTCTACTACCCCACCTCGGCTGCTCAGGGCATCCGCGACCCGCTTGCAACCAATACCTTCAACCAGGCCCGCACGAAGAGGCCGCCAACTTCCACGTCCCCTGTGGGCACCCCCCCGCTTAGCGGCTGGCCGGTTGGTGGAGAAACCGTTGGCACCAGCCCGCTTTCGGGCGGACTCGTCGCAGGCTTCGGTGGTGCACCATCGGCCAACTACGTTCCGTTCGACCTCAAAAACCCTCGCGTTCAGCAGTGGAACGCGACCATTGAGCGGGAGATGCCTTGGCAGTCCTCCCTTCGCTTCTCTTATGTAGGCGCGCACCAGTCAGGCCAGATTATCGGCCGCGACCTCAATATGATTCCGCCCAGCGATAGCCCCTTCGGCACAACCACAGGTGGGGATGGTTCCATTCCTTGCGATCCAAGCGGTAATTTCAATCCCGATAACACCTGCGACTACTCGGATGCAGACAAGGCGCGGCTTAAGATTCCGGCGCTTGGCGATTACGTCACCGGCTTTGGTAATGTTGGCCATAGCTTAACCAGTTCATTTCAGGCACAGGCGCAACGACAGACCAGCGGTTTTGTCTTTAGTGTTGCCTACACCTTTCAGGACCAGAATTCGTCTGGAATCGACATGGGGAATAGCAGCCTGGGAGGAGATGCCTACAACCCATTCTCACCCGACTACGGCCCGGACTCATGGGTCTCTCGTCACCGTGTCGTAGCCTATGGCATCTTCGATCTGCCCTTCGGGACGGGTAAGCGCTACGCTTCGTCTGTGTCCAGATGGACGGATGCAATCATTGGCGGCTGGCAGGCTTCTACTAACCTCTTCTTCAAGACCGGTGTAGGCTTCACTCCATTCTATGTCTGTGGCGACTGTGACCCAGTGCTCCCCGGCAACGTTGCCTCAGGAACGCTAGACGCGGTCGGAGACTTAAACGCGACTTCGGTGCGTGCCGTAATGAACGGCAATCCTCGTGGTGGAGCGGCGTCGGGGTACTTCTGGAATCCTGACGCCTTCAGCCTGCCGAGTATGGGTGCAGACCTGTACACGCAGGCTGGAGTTGCCGGCCGCAATTCCATGTATGGTCCATCTACGTATGGAGTCAATCTTGGCGTGCACAAGACCTTCCGCGTCAACGAGCGCATTGGGATTCAACTGGGAGCAGATGTTAACAACATCTTCAACCATCCCATGCTCTCTCCGGATTCGGACTTTGGCGGCGGCTGCGAGGGATGCTTTGCCAATCTCGGAACCTTCACGCTCAATGTGGATCAATCAACCCCGGTGACGCCGGGCCATCAGCCCAGGATCCTGCCGATAGACCCCAAGGATGGTGATCAGTATTCCCCCAACTCAGACTTTGGGCATCTCTACCAGAGCTTCGAGCAGGAGGGCATCGACAGTAACCGCTCCATCCGCTTGAGAGGCCGCATCACCTTCTAAGCGGGAAGGCTGTCTACAACAACAAGAGGCTGGCGGAGATATTCCGCCAGCCTCTCTCTTTTGCTCATTTATATGTTCGACGTGAATCGGCCTCGATTCTGACTACTTTTTCATCACCAGTTCAAGCTGCCCAAATCGTTCCGGAGTATGAAAGGCGGCGGTCATAGGAGGCTTCCAGGTAATGGATTTGTGTCTGTCAGGCGGTCCCTGGCTGCGGAAGAGATTTGCTCGAAAGATGGTTCCCGCCGCTGGAGTTCGCTGGTCGATCGCGGCGAAAGGAATGCGCATCGCGGCATACCAGATCTTTGTCTTCCGATCGATGCGGGCAGCCACCTCAAACCCGGAGTTCCATGTCCATCCGACCGTGTGGTCGGGAAGATCCAGATTGATATCCAGATCGACCCACTCTGCCTGCGGTGAAACCTCGAACTCTTTATACCGTCGGATATTTTTGAAATCGGACCCGATAAAGATCTCTGCAACATCCCAGTTCCAAAGCTCGTTGGTCTCCGCTGTCGTTACGGGCGAAGGGTTCAGATACAACTCCTCGTAGGGACACGTATAGAGCAGATAGAGACTGCCCTTCGTCCAACGCGAGCGCACTTCTGTGCGGTAGCCGGGAATGATCTTTCCCTGCGTATCCATTTCGGCATAAACCGGAGCCGCGCCACGCCAGAACGGCGAGCGCGGATTCGTGTCCAGTGAGACGTCCTTTGCCGCATAAACGCTCCTGAACGCCCCAGAACCCGCGCTTTGTCCCTGTGCAATTCCAGTCATCGCAAGCAGGCACAGCGCTACCAGGCTGTTGTTCATCAATCGAGTTCCTCCATCCTTTGACGCACTGTCTTTATACCGTGATATGCAGTTCGCGAGCGGCGTTCCCGTTGTAGACCTTGCGCAGAATCTGTTCCTCCAGATTGACGCCATAGATCTGCCAGCGTCCCTGTGGCGGAGTCTTCGCGGGAGCGTAGTTGAAGTACTCGTCGTCCGTCTCCAGAAACCGGTAGTAGATCTCATAGAGCTTGTCGTTGAAGACCTGTTGCGGATACGAGTCGCCATGAGGAATGGCATCGGTCCCGAACAGAATTCTGTCCTGATACTTCTCGAAGAAAGCGCGAGCTGTACGAGGCTGACGCCCCAGCTCGCCAATGCGAGCCGCGATATCCACGTTCATGTTGTCGAAGCGAGTCAGATTCTCCGAGACGTTGGCCAGATTCTCCGCGAAGTTGCCCACGTGAAGAACAATGAACCGTGTCTTCGGATGTCGCGCGATGACGCGGTTTCGCGCTTCAATCAGCTCTGCATTGCTGGGAAAATCCTTTCCGTAAAAGGACCAGTCCGGATGGTTGTTCAGTTCTTCATAGCGCTCGTTGAAGCGGTCTGTCGGCGTGAAAAAGGCGACCGGGTCAGAGATGTGGATCGCAACCGGCATGTTCAGTTGCGCGCAGGCATCCCACATTGGATCGAATCGTCGGTCGTCGATCTTTACCAGCTTGCCCGACGTGATGTTCTCTCTCAGGTAGAGTCCCAGGGCCTTGAGGATCTTAAGCCCCCTGGCGCCATCCTTGTGCGCCTGGGCAATCGCATCCGCCTGTAGTTTTGGGTAGTTGGGTTCGAGCAACAGAGAGTAGGAGGGCTCCGTAAATGTGTAGAAACGATCGGGGAACTGCCGGTCATATTTTTCTACCGTGTTCTTGAGCCCTACGCCGTATCCGCCCGTGAGGTTGACCATGGAGCGAATGTGCTTCCTGTCCATCACCTGAAGCAACTCTGCCGGCGGAGCCACATAGATTCGTTCGGGGGCCAATTCGACTCCATTCTTCGATTTGGTGGAGAAGGAGATATGCGTATGGATGTCGATCACAGGAAAGCGCGGAGTCGGCACATGCGTCTCCTTTACCTGAAGCATGCTCCTCGGTTCATAATCGGCGATATCCAGAGGTTTGGGTTGCGGCTTCGCGTCTCCCGGCATGGTCTTTACCTCAGCCGCGAAAGCAGGGAGAATCCCCGCGTGGGTCGCTGCTCCAGCAATTAGTCCCATTCCTGTTGTGCTCAATAGCTGACGGCGATTCATAATCGGTCCATCTCCTCTTTCCTCAAATTTCAGATAACATCCCGCCGTCCTGGGCAGGCTTCCTTACGCTCACAAGCGTAGCACTGGAGAGGTTCTTTGTGCTTACTTTTATTTCGCTTATGATCGTTTTCCATTAGGAGAAGACGTGTGCAGTTTACGGCTCCGATCACCCATACGGCCCGCATTTATCAGCGATAAATAAGGTAATATTCATGTTGGAGCACAGAGCCTTTCAAAGCCCCACGGGCAATTTCCCGGAAACGGGTGTTCAGACCCACAGTTTTTCACGTAAAGAGAAACAAGAAATAATTAAACGATACAAATAATTAAGTAATCCAAGGGAAGCTATTCGTGGAAGATGAGACAGGCAGCCTGCTCCAGCCGCAGCTTAAGCGATCGCTGAAGCTGTGGCATCTCATTGTCTACGGCATCATCATCATCCAGCCCACGGCCCCGATGGGTATCTATGGCGTCGTCAGCAATATTGCCCGCGGCCATGTAGTCGTTACCATCCTCATCGCCATGGTGGCGATGCTGTTCACCGCAATTAGTTACGGACGGATGGCCCGTGTCTATCCCCGCGCCGGGTCCGCCTTTAGTTATGTCTCTGAAGAACTCAATCCCAAGGCCGGCTATGTCGTCGGCTGGGCGATGCTGATGGACTACATTCTCAACCCCATCATCTGCATCATCTGGTGCAGCCAGGCGGCTCGCAACATTGTTCCCGACATCCCCTTTGCGTTCTGGATGATCGCCTTTGTTCTGCTCAGCACCTTTCTCAATACACGCGGTATTCAGACCTCCGGTCGAGTCAACGCCGCTCTCTCCATCGTCATGAGTTTGGTCGTTCTCCTCTTCCTCGGTGAGGGCTTCCGATATATCTTCTCTACTGTTCATCCCACAGCGCGCGATCTATTCCGGCCTTTCTACGACCCATCGACCTTTTCTACCTCTACTCTCTTTCAGGGAACCTCGGTCGCCGTTCTCACCTATATCGGTTTTGACGGAATCTCGACCATGGCCGAAGAGGTGGAGAATCCTCGCCGCAACATCCTGCTGGCGACTGTCTTCACCTGCCTGATCATCGGCATCTTATCTATGGTGGAGGTCTATGTGGCGCAGGTCGTCTGGCCGGCTACTACTCCATTTCCCGCCTCCATGGTGGACACCGCATTTGTTCACGTCGCCGCCCGCGTAGGCGGCACCTTTCTGTTTCAGTTGCTCAACGCAACCCTTCTGGTTGCGAATCTGGGATCGGCCATCGCCGCGCAGTTCGGTGCGTCCAGACTGATGTACAGCATGGGAAGGGATCATTCACTGCCGCCGAGGATCTTTGGCGCAGTCGATCGCAGACATCGTGTTCCGCGGAATAACGTGCTGATCGTCGGAGCGATTGCGGTGGCGGGTGGCTTTTTGCTCAGCTATCAGCAGGGAGCCGAACTGCTCAACTTCGGAGCTTTCATCGCGTTCATGGGCGTCAATGCCGCGGCTCTGGTCCACTATAAGTTCCGCTCGAAGGAGAAGGTAGCGTTTCCGTTCCTTATCCCAGCATTGGGAATTCTTGTCTGCGCCTTCATCTGGATCCATCTCAGCCATAGCGCCCAGATTCTCGGCACACTCTGGGTCTGTGTTGGACTGATCGTGGCGTGGCTCATGCATCGACGCAAGAGGTCCACTCTTCAAGCGCAATAGATAGGGGTAGATGCTGCTCAGGAGATCGGCTTGCTGCGCACCTTGGAGACGGTCTCCCATTGGGCACGCTGACACCGTTGCGGAGGCAGGCCCTTTAGAACCTGTTCCAGGTCATCAACGACCATGTGGCCCATCCATGGCCAGATCTCCGGAATGTTGCCCGCGCGATGCGCCTGCAGCAGTGTATTGGGCGTGGAGCGAGCGCGGTGACCAGCGGGAATCGGCTCTTCCGGCCACACGTCGATAGCCACCCGAATGTGTCCGGAGGCGGCAGCATCGAGCAGTTCGTCGAAGTTCACGATGCCTGCCCGGCTTGCGAGAACGACGACGGAGCCGGGGGCCATGCTGTTGAAGTAAGTGCCGTCAATCTTCCCGGCATTTTCGGTGGTTGTAGCAGCCAGCAGAAAGACCACGGACGAGCGGCGAAAACATTCGTCCAGTGAAGCCGGAGTAACGCCGGCTTCGCGCAGGACGGTCGGATGAATCCAGGGATCGCAAACAAGGATCTCTCCACCAAACATCTTGACCAGCGGCAGAAGGGCATGGCCCAGGTTGCCGAATCCGACCAGGCTCATAGTTTTTCCGGAGAGCAGAAAAGAGTCGTAGTTGTCGCCTTCGCCATAGAGCGTCTCCCGTCCTGCGCGAATGGCCGCATCGGCCTCGTGGATACGCCGTGCCGACGCCAGCGCCATTCCCAACGCCATCTCCGCCACAGGCTTTGCGAAGACCGGGCCGGTGGACAAAACCGGGATGCCCCGACGATGACACTCCAGGTAGTCGATGTTGGGCAGGAAGTTACTCTCGACGTTAAAGACCACCTTCAGCTTCTGCGCCCGGTCAAGCCGTTCTTTGGACAGGGCTGACTGGCCGATCAGGGCAACCGCCTCGGGAAGATACCGATCGATGTGTTCATCGCTAGCCGGCGATCCGTCGTGCCAGATGACTTCGCCAAGAGATTCGAGACGGGCCTTCGTTGCTGCGTCGAATATCAGGTCTACCGGACGAGGATGCGGGTCCAGCAGAATCAGCGGACGAGAGTTTGTTGTGCCGGGCATGTGAGTGTGTAGCGATCCTTTCCGAAATCTTACGAGTCAGAACGTGCAGTCCTTCATCCGCGCTGATTACTGTTTACCGGAGTTCGAGCCGTCACCGCGACAAGCGCTGCTGTAGGACTCCAGCACAGTTCGAATGCTCGCGATCGTCAACTCAGCCGGATCGTTTCGCAGTCTTCCTTCGCGCATTGCCTCATATTCGCGCGGACAATACTGGCTTAGGAGAGTCTCGGGAATCGTCGTCTGATGCAGATTTCGCATCAGGCGCGTGACGGCAGCTTCGGCCTCCGGACGTCCCCAGTAATAGCGAATGCGGTCGCTGTAGCTATAGACGCGCAGCAATCGCTGCTGCTCTGCGCTTCCGCGATAGTACTTCTGCCAGTTCTCGGGATGAGCCAGCATGATCTCTTCCATCGTCTCTACCAGATGGGACTGCTCCGCCTCCGGCACCAGTTCCCGCTCGATGGCGGCCAGCGCGTAGAGCATCTCCCGCAGCGCAAACGTCAACGCAGGCCCGACCTTCAGGATCGCGAAGCCATCACGGACCAGTTCCTTGTAGGCTTGCGGCTTCTGGTAATCGCTGGAGTGTGCCTCCATCACCAGTTCCGGGTGGGCTTGTAGAAATTCTTGCAAATGGCCCGCTTTTGCGGCGTCATAGTCGACAACGCTATCGTGATCGAACTCCACGCCCGGCTGCACGACCACCGCGATCACGCGCTGCCATGCAGCGTCCAATCCCGCATCGTGGAAGGCTTTGCGATGAACCGACAGCGTATGCTCGACTGCCTCCCGCGTTGTTACCTCCAGCGTGTTGAGAGCATGGCTTGCTCCACCCGGCGTTGGAACCTCGGTTCCGATCACGTAGACCACCGGCGCCAGTCCCAGCCGTGCTCGCGCCGACTCAGCCGCGCTGCACAATGCGGCGGCGCGTCCTGCCATCACTTCATCGGGAACGATTGCCGCATCGTCGGCACAACGCATGCTGGCGTCGAGATGAATCTTGGTGAATCCTGCCTCGATGTACAGTCGAACCATCTCCTCTGCATACTGCATCGCTGTGCTGGCGTCGAGCTGCTGCCAGGGATTGGGGCCCAAATGATCTCCGCCAAGAATCAAACGGCTGCGGTCGAAGCCGATCTCCTGTGCAATGTCATAAACGTAATCGCGAAACATCGCGGGAGTCATGCCGGTGTAGCCTCCGGCTTGGTTCACCTGATTCGACGTCGCTTCCAGCAGCAGATGCGTGCCGTCTGCGCCAGCTTGCCGCATGGCGGCCTCGATCACCCGGGGATGCGCGGAGCATACCGAATAGATGCCGCGCCGGCCTCGGGACTCACGAAGAAACACCTGCAAATTGTCGGACACCGAATCACCTCACGTCGTTGTAGGAATTACCTGTGCCGTCCTAGGCATAGATGGCAAACTTCTCGACCACCCTGCTGATTAGCCCGTTGGGGCTGGGCGTATCCGGTTTCAAGCCGCGCTCAATCGAAGAGAACAAGCCAAGCATCTGGCTGAAGATCACGTCTACCGCGGGACGGTACGCATCTTCAATGGCATCGAACGCGGCGCAGTGGAGGCTGTAATCGGCTGCGGCATCGTTACCTCCAATCGACACAATGGTGCGCACCGCCTGTTTGGCCCGAATTTCACTTAGAAGATCGGCATCGTATTTGCGGCGTCGTGCGTCAGTAGAAAGAAATCCGGTAAGAAGCGTCTCCGTATTCAACGAAGACATGGGCCCATGCCGCAGTCCCAGTGTCGTCTCATACATAGTCTGTATGCCTCCACTGGTCAACTCCAGCAGCTTCAGCGCGGACTCGCGGGCAGTTGCGCTGAGCGCGCCAGCCCCTACAAAACAAGCTCTCTGATAGCTCTGCCGCGCCAGGCTATATGCCAGTTGAGACCCCTCTTCGAGGACGTACTCCGCGGCCGCCGTCATGCGATCCAGCGTAGGCTCGAAGGATTCCTTTTCCCATAAACGCGCAAGTTCCTGGCCGAAGACCACCATGTTGGTAAACGAACTCGTCATGGCAAGGCTGCGGTCGTTAACTGCGGCATCGAGCAGCATGGCGAAGCAGTTCTTACTCTCGCGAGCTAGCTTCACCATGCGGCCGTTGGCATTGCAGCTCACGACGAGATGCCTGATTCTCGGACTCGAAGCCAGCGCCTGCTCAAGCACCGCAACTCCCTCCGGACTGTCGCCGGATCGGGAAAACGAGATCCACAGATAATCGCGGTCAGGGATCACGAGATCGTCGCGGTTGGTCAGCAGATCTGTGCTCGCGACGGTTGAGACTTCGCAGCCCCAGCATCTCCGTAGCAGATGCTCGATAGCGCGGCCGATGTAATCGGAGGTTCCCGCTCCCACCAGGTAGATAGTCCACCGTTCGGCGTGGGCCTGTTCCAGGAAGCGGACGAGTTCAGGTCGCGCTTCTTTAAAGAGCCGGTGCGTCGTGTGCCATGTCGCCGGCTGCTGCGCGATCTCGGCGGGAGTGTAAAGGAGTCCACGCTCCTGCTTTTCAGATTGGGGTAGGGCCAGGAGACGGGAAAGTGGATTCACTGTGCTGTTTCCTCAGATCAAGTTATAAAAAGAAACAATAAGAAGGTAAAGTAAACCATTTATCGCTGCCATTTGCAAGCGACAGAATTTAGAATGGGGCGTCGCCTACTCGTTGTCCATGGAGTTGTATTCTCATAATATCCAAAAAACTTGCATATATGCTACCAATTTCGTGCATCGATCCGGCTAGGGCACATCTCCATTTTTTGCCTCGACAAACCCGCAAAAGGAAAGCTAAGGTAATCAACAGGGGGCAATCCGGCTGTTATGAAGTCTTTTGATATCGCGATCGCGGGGGAACTGAATCTCGACCTTATTCTGTACGGCCTTCCAGCGGAGATGCCGATGGAAAGAGAACTGCTTGCCAGCGGCTTCCGTGCAACGCTGGGAAGCTCCTCGGCGATCGTGGCGCACAATGCCGCGGCCCTGGGAGCGCGGGTAGAGTTCACCACGTTGATCGGAACCGACGACTTTGGCCGCATCGCTCTCGATCGTCTGGGAGCGGCGGGGGTAGACACCTCGCATGCGGCGAGACACGATACCATCTCGACCGGCGTGACCCTTCTCCTGCCGCACGGCGACCAACGCCACATCCTTACCTATCCGGGAACGATTGCCGAACTGACGGTTGCTTCTCTCGATTTCGATTTCCTGGCACAGGCGCGCCACTTTCATCTTTCGTCGCTTTATTTGCAGCGCGGCCTTCATGCCGGCTTGCCCGATCTTCTCCATCGCCTGAAACATGTCGGCCTCACCGTTTCGCTGGATACAAACGACGACCCTGAGGATCGCTGGGGTTCCCCTCTGGCAGAGGTTCTGCGCTACGTCGACGTCTTTCTTCCCAGCGAAGATGAGCTCTGCCGGATGACAGGATGCGCGAATCTTGACCAGGCCGTACAGGCACTTCCGACAAAAGTGCCCGCCGTGGTGGTCAAGCGCGGTTCCCGTGGCGCACGCGTTTATATGCAGAGCGACATACATAGCGACGCAATCCAGAGCAACGCAGCCAGACAGAGGGACGTCATCGACATTGCTCCGCTCAGTGTGGTGCCGGTGGACACCATTGGGGCCGGGGACAGCTTCGATGCAGGCTTTCTCCGTGCCTATCTCCTGTCGAAAGACATCGTTACCTGTGCCCGCGCCGGCAATATCACCGGCGCCCTCTCGACGCAAGCCGCGGGCGGGACAGAGGCCTTTCGCGATTCAACACAACGCGAGAGCTTTCTGAGGAAGCATCGATTCTTTGAACTGCTTTCATAAATGGCTGCCAATCATTGTCCAGGGGGCGAGGAGGCAAAGGGCACTTGCCAAATCAGGAAGAGAAGGCGCAATCTTGATGCATCTGAGGTGCTGCCATGGCACTGCGCAAGCACAGATGGTCTCTCGTTATAGGCGTTATCGGTTGTTTGCTGTTTCTGACTGCCGCCGTCCACAGCCAGGTCTTCGTGGTAGGCGAAAAGACGGCTACCGACCAACTCTCCACCGAATTCACTCCTACCCATCTCTCGCTTCCCGATTCACGGATGACCGAACGCGGCCGCCGCGAACTGGTTCGCATGCTGGTGGCGGAGCAGGGATTCGCACATCGCGCCCTGCCCATGGGGGCGAATCTGACCCTCCGAGCCAATGGGCCGGTTGAGCCCAGCGCTGCCGCTTATCGGGAGTTGATCTACAAAAAGGGTACGTCCGCGGCCCCCGGCGACCGCGTCGTCGTCACGGCTTTGGACATCAAGGGCGACCGCATCATCCTCGATTTGAACGGCGGACCCTACGTCAAGCATCGCTTTCTGCGGCACATCCAGCTCAACGACAATCCGATCGCCCCGGACTATGGCGAACAGGCCACCGGCTCTCGCGTCACCCTGGTCTTCAACGGCCCTGTTCCCGAGATCTCTGCTCCCGAAGTCAAATCCCTGCTGGCGCCGCTCATCGATTTCGGAGTGAAGACCACCGAGGAGGCCTATGCGAATACCCTTCCCGCTCCGCTGAAGGATGCGGTCAACGCGCATGAGGTTCTCGTGGGCATGAATCATCGCATGGTGCTGGCGGCGATGGGGCAGCCGGAGCGCAAGGTTCGCGAGCAACCCAGCGGCGACCCGAATGGAGCGCCGTACGAGGAGTGGATCTATGGCCATCAGCCACAGACGGTCCACTTTGTCCGTTTCGTGGGCGACCGCGTAACGGTTGTTGAGATCGCGGAACTTGGCAAGCCTCTTGAGATTCATAACAAGGACGAGATGGCCGGCTACAACCCCCCGGCTCCCACGCGCGAGATTGCGATGGGCGACCAGCAGCCCGGTGCGGGGAGCGGGCAGGCTCCGCCCCCCACGTTGCGCAAACCGGGAGAGGCGGCGCCTCCGGGAGGCGAGGGCAAAGTTCAGTTTCCGACCGCCAGAATCCCGGCTCCCCCGGCGACCGGGATTCCTGCCGCGACTCCGATGCCGGACCCCAGGATGGGCCCGCAGACGGCTCCGCATCTTTTTTAGAGCTTCGGTCGTGTAAACTCTTCAGAGAGCCTCAATCGCAGTCCTTCTCCTCCGATTCCTGCCGCGGCCCGTCCCGGACAATCCTGAGAAGTTCCGGATGATGTCGACACTGCCTGCCATAAGAACGGCGGTCTCCCGGCCATCCAGCGCGCGAGCCGAAACATTCGTACCAGGGAGAGCAAGCATTATGGCGAAGATTGCCAAGACCGGCGACCGTAAAAAGGTCATGGACACTAACAAGAGCACGGATTGTCCGAAGTGCTCCAAACCGACCCGTATCGTCAAGCGCGTCAAGGACCGTGAGCGCGGCATTCCCGGCGGAGTCTATATCTCCTGCTCGGCGTGCGATTTCTTCGAAAAGCTCTAAAATTCTTCAGGTAGAAGCTGATTTCACCGATAACGATTGATAACAAAGAGCCCGATTCTTCGGGCTCTTTGCTGCGTGCGCACCCTGTTTGATGTGGACAGGATCTTTATTTTTATAGGGACTATTACTTTTCCTTCAAAAATCCGGATCCGTACCTCCTTTTCCATGTGCAGATGCGTCGAACCAAAGTCGTACAAAAATTTACGACACGATACTTGACGACGGTCTGTTGCGAAGGGCAGACTCTACAACTGGAAAGCAGGAAAACGCTTTATGACGACAGGTTCAACCGCAGTTATCGCCCCGGCCTCAAGTTTTGCCTCCTTACCCCGCTTTGATCGCCCGACCTTCCTGATGTGCGCTCCAGAGTGGTATGACGTCAACTACGTCATCAATCCCTGGATGGCGGGAAACCTCCATCAATCCTCGCGCGACGCGGCATTCGCCCAATGGAAGACGCTGCACCAGCATATGCAGCAGATCGCCGACGTGCGCCTGCTTCACGCGCGTCAGGGATCGCCGGACATGACCTTTGTGGGACATACAGCGGTGGTTCAGCACGGCGTGGCAACGATTTCGAGCTTTGCTCACACCCAACGCCAGACCGAGGAGCAGCACCTGCGGCGATGGTTCCGGGACACTGGCTTCCTGGTGTGGGATACCCCACGCGAGACGGCCTTCGAGGGCGAAGGAGATGCGGTCTTCAACGCGACCGGAGATCATCTGTGGGCGGCGCATGGCTCACGAACCTGCAAACAAAGCCATCGCCATCTCGCCGATGCCTGGCACACGCCGGTGACCTCGCTGAAGCTGGTCGACCCGCGCTTCTTTCATCTGGACCTTTGTTTTGTGCCTCTGAGCGGGGGAGAACTGCTCTACTTCCCCGAGGCATTCGACGCAGACTCGCTGGCGAAGATCGAAGCAGCCTACGATGCGGATAAAAGGATTGTTGTCAGCGAGTTAGAGGCCGTTCAATTCGGCTGCAATGTGATCAACGTGGGCCGTCACATTCTGATGGGCAAGGTTGACAGCGACTTGGCGCAGCGTCTGAAGAATTACCGCTATAACGTGACAGAACTGGATCTGAGCGAGTTTATTCTCGGCGGTGGATCGGCTAAGTCGCTGGTCTTGCGGTTGAGTGACATGGCCGTCACCCATGCTGTAAGAGCCTGATCTCGTATAGTTTGTAGCCCCTGCTCCGTGGCGTTCCGGCTGCGGTTCAGGGGCTTTTTTAGTTCGCTTCGGCGATCTCTTCAAGGATGGATTTCGCCGCCTGGGCGGGATTGGCTGCACGAGTGATGGGGCGGCCGACGACCAGCATCGAGGCCCCGCGCTCAATGGCTGAACGGGGGGTAGCGACGCGTTTCTGATCGCCAACCTCGCTGCCGCTCGGTCGGATTCCGGGGATCACCAGAAGGGCCTCTCTGCCAAGCTCCGCGCGTAATGCGCCGATCTCTTCGGCGGAGCAGACCAAACCATCGACTCCAGCATGTTTGGCCAGACGGGCGAGACGAAGAACCTGCTCGGCGGGAGAAGCTGAAACGCCTACGGCGGCCAGTTCGGCAGCATCCATGCTGGTCAGGACGGTGACGGCCAGCAGCCGGGGAGCGCCTGGTGCGGCTGCTGCCTCGGCTGCCGCGGACATCATGGCGGGGCCACCGGCGGCATGGATCGTCAGCAGGGATGCCCCAGCCTGGGTGGCGGACCGGACCGCTCCGGCGACCGTATTGGGAATGTCATGGAGTTTGAGATCGAGGAAGATGTTGAAGCCGCGGCCGCGCAGGGTTTCGATCAGGCTGTTGCCGGCGGCGTAATAAAGCTCCATGCCCACCTTGAACCAGAGGCAGCTTCCATCCAGGCGATCCACAAGGTCGAGCGCGAGCTTGGCGGAAGGGAAGTCGAGGGCGACGGCAAGGCGGTCTTTTGGCTGGAGAGGGGCAGATTTGCTTGAATGTTCCACGGAATCAGTCTAACTGGCGGGAGTGTAGATTCCCATGTCTGGGAATCCGGATGTGGACACCCGGTTTAGCCGGAGGTGACTAATTAAGTCGCTGGAGACGGGCGATCAGCTTTTCAGCGAGAGGCTCTCCCGATTCGGTCCAGAGCAGGCGGCTGCTGATGCCGCAGTTCTTTTCGACGGAGAGGGTAAAGGCCAGCAGCATCTCGACGTTCTGCTGAATATGCTGCTGGGCGACTTCATCCAGCTCAGCTTCTTCGAGCGTGTCGTCCATGACCCACGGAGTGTCCAGGCCGAAGTCGATGCGGATGTGGCCGTTCTGTTCGTAGGTGGCGTCGTCGAAGTTGGGACCGAAGCCGAGGATGCGAACGGTGGCAGGCTGGAGCTTCCAGAGGGTGTCGAGTACCGTGGCGGGGTCGGCGTCGTCTCCGGGCTCGGGCATCCAGAGTCGCCACTTCATTTCGAACTCATAGGCCATATCGTCGTGGAGTTGCTCGGTAGCCTCGGCCACGGCGTTCTCGATGATGGAGGCCTCGGAGTCTTCGGCGCGGTCGTCGTTGACATAAATACGCTGATAGCTGGGCGCTTCGGTGAAGTTGATGGGATAGACGCTGGCGGCAGCCACGCGCTTGCCCTCCGGGCCGCCGCTGATGAGCGCAAACTGGCGCAGCACAGAGACCAGCGCGGCGGGCAACGCCTCGAAGCGGAAGTTTGGAAACCAGAGGCTGAGGTAGAGCTGATCGGCCATGAGAGATAGTTTATAGGGACCAGGAGGCAGATGGCGCGGAATGAGAAGATAGAGTGGGCGGATTGATGCGTATTTCCATGTCGATTGAGAGGCTGAGAATCTGGTTGCTGGTGGGCGCGGGCCTGCTGGTGCTGGTGATCGTTTCCTTCCTCGGCTACGCCCACTATCGGACTCACCGCTTTTTGACGGAGCTGCCGGGCAAACTGGGTGTCGACGTGACGCGAGAGACGAATGCGTTCACCTATTCACAATCTCTCGGCGGCAAGACCATCTATACGATCCATGCGGCTAAGGCTGTCGAACACAGGAATGGGAAGTACACCCTGCACGACGTTGGGATTGTGCTCTACGGACGTACCTCGGACCGGGCCGACCGCATCTACGGCAGCGAGTTCGAGTACGATCCTAAGGCGGGAGTGGCGAAGGCGATGGGTGAGGTCCACCTCGATCTGGAAGCTCCCGCTCCGGCGGACGCCCAGGGTAAACGGGAGTATGCGGCGGGCAAGGAGCCTGCAAGCGGCGAGCGGGCCGATGCTCGGCTGATTCATGTGAAGACCAGCGGGCTGGTGTTCATGCAGAAGCTGGGAGTGGTGGCGACTGACAAGGAGATTGACTTTGAGTATGGCGGCTTGACCGGTCATGCAGTGGGGGCCGACTACAGTTCGGATACTGGTGTGGTGGTGCTGCATTCGGCGGTGGAGGTCGTGGGATTGCAGCGGGGGCAGCCGGCGACATTGACGGCGACCCGGGCGGAACTGGACAGGCCGGACAAGCAGGTAACCCTGACGCAGGCGAAGTATGTGCTGGTGGGAGGAGCGCGCGCGGAGTCGGGGCAGACAGTTGCGGCACAGCGAATGGTGGTGCATCTGCGCGACGACGGCTCAGCGGAGCGGATGGAGGCCGAGGGCGCGGTGACGCTGACCGACGGCGATGGCGGGCGAGTCGTCGCTCCGCGAGGCAATGTCTTGCTCAATGCGGAGAGCCGTCCGCAATCGGCGGTGTTGACGGGTGGGTTGCGGTACGTGGCAGACAGTCCATTGCGCCAGGCGCAGGGAGAGGCGTCCGATGGCAAAGCTGTGTTTGATCGAGCAGGCAAACTCCAGCATGTGACGTTGACGGGCGCGGTCAAGCTGCACGAACGACTTCGCTCTGCCGATGCTGCCGATGGGGCGTGGAGCGAGCGTGATCTGAAAGCGAAGACAGTGGAGCTTGCCCTGGCATCTGATCCTGCGGGCAAGGCACAGTTGCAGGATGCGAAGGCCGGCGGAGACGCTCATCTGAAGGTAGTGAGTTCTACCGGCAAGTCCGGCCATGCGGCAACAACCAGCAGCGACTTGAGCGCGGATACGCTGACCGCACACTTCGCTCCGGTAGCAGGCGCACAGCGGTTGGCAGTGGTCCATGGATTGGGACATACGTCGCTGCGGAGGGTCAATGCGGCGGGCGTGGTGAGCACAAGTTCGGGCGACACGCTTGAGGCCCGCTTCAAGCCCGGGACGAACTCTGCCGGACGTCCAGGGGATGAGATTTCGGCTGCAGTACAGGAAGGCAATGTAGTGATAACGCAGATGCCGGTAAAGAAGCCGGGAGATGCGAACGCACCGCAGGAAGAAAAGGCGACAGCAGCCCGAGCCATCTACGATGGCGCGACGCAGAAGCTGACCTTAACGGGTAAGGTGCAGATTACAGATGCGGGCAGCATGCTGTGGGCAGACCGGGTTGCGGTGGAGCAGAAGTCGGGCGATGCCGAAGCGGATGGCACGGTGAAGGCCAGTTATATATTGAGCGGGAAGGGAAGCGAGCCGGTGCATGTGCTGGCGGCGCGTGCTGCGTTGAAGCATGATTCGGGGCAGGCGATCTTCTACGGAGCAGCGGGGAAACCGGCGCGGCTTTGGCAGGGCGCGTCGCAGGTGGAAGCTCCGGTGCTGCAGTTCGAACAGAAGCAAAAGCGGCTGGTGGCGCGAGGAGCCGGCCAGGGCACGGCTATGGCCGTGCATACGGTGCTGGTGAGTGGAGGCTCTGCAAAGGACGCCTCGGAAAAGCCCGGGACACAGAAGGCGCAGGTGGTGCGTGTGGCCAGCCGGGAGTTGACCTATTCCGACGTGACTCGCCAGGCGGAATTTACCGGAGGGGTGCAGGTCGAAAGCGCGGACGGCAGCATGAGAGGGCAGCAGGCCGTGGTCTATTTGCAGACGCCCGCGAAGGCTAGCGCGGCTAATGCGGCGGGGACGAAGGCACACTTAGATTCAGCCCCGGGTTCGGCTCCGAACGGGTTCATGGAAGGCAGCGTGGAGAGGATTGTCGCGACGGGTCAGATTGAGATTGAGCAGCCGGGGCGGCATGCTACCGGAACACGGGCGGTTTATACGGCGAGCGATGGCATGTTCGTGATGACGGGGACGGCGGCGGCTCCCCCCAGGATTGTCGATGAAGCGCGGGGGACGGTGACGGGTACATCGCTGCGATTCCATGCGGCGGATGAGAGCATCGTAGTTTCTAATAGTGCTCATGGATCTGACGAAGCCGAAAGCAAACAGAGGGTGCGCACGGAGACGCGGGTGAAAAAGGAGCGATGAAGACTCTATCGACGGAGGAGATCGGCAAGTCGTATGGCGGCCGCCAGGTGGTGCGGGGCGTAAGCCTGCAGATCGAGCAGGGAGAGGTTGTAGGCCTGCTGGGACCGAATGGCGCGGGAAAGACGACGAGCTTCTACATTATCGTCGGGCTGGTGCGTCCCGATGCGGGGCGGGTGCTGGTCAGCGGCGAAGACATCAGCCGCTTGCCGATGTACCTGAGGGCGCGGAACCATGGCATCAGCTACCTGCCGCAGGAGCCGTCGATCTTTCGCAAGCTGACGGTGCAGGACAACATCCTGGCAGTGCTGGAGGCGCAGCAGTTGAGCTGGGAGACCCGCCGGACGCGTACCGAGCGGCTGATCGACCAGTTGAACCTGGGCCATATCCGCAAGACGCGAGGCTACGCGTTGAGCGGCGGCGAGCGACGGCGTGTGGAGATAGCGCGGTGTCTGGCGATTGAACCGGCGTTCATCCTGCTTGATGAGCCGTTCTCGGGTATCGACCCGATCGCGGTCCTGGACCTGCAGGAGATCATCTTCGGGTTGAAGAGGAGCGGGATCGGCGTTTTAATCACGGACCATAACGTCAGGGAGACGTTGTCGGTCACGGACCGGGCCTACATTATTAATGAGGGCAGAATCTTTCGCGCGGGAACGCCGGGCGAACTGGGGAGCGATCCCGAGGTACGGCGGATTTACCTGGGTGAAAATTTCTCCATGAGCTAGAACGATACAACTTCTGTTGTAATGCTGGAGCACGTGGGTGCGGCACGTACAGCCCTGGCAGAGTTAAACTTACAGCCAGAACAGGACGGGACGTGTAGACTGTGGCCAACCGCGGTTGCCTTGGCATTGTGCGTGTTTGAGAAAGTGGAACGCTAACTGCTCGCGCGGAGTTTGAAATGATTGAGAGAAGGAAAGGTTAAGATTTGCTGCTACAGCCCAAGCTGAATATGAAGGTCTCGCAACGCCAGGTGCTGACGCCCGGGCTGGTGCAGATGGTCAGTGTGCTTGCACTGAACAAGCTTGAGTTGAAGGAGATGATCAACACCGAGATGGTAGAAAATCCGGTGCTGGAAGAGCTTGAGGATACAGCGGTCTCGCTCGAAGAGCGGTCTGGAATCGAAGGCGATCGGGAGCGCTCGGCCGAGGAAGTCGCGGCGGAGAGCGAGCGGGCGGAGAAGGATCCGTTCGACGAGATCGACTTCGGCAGCTATTTTCAGGACTATCTCGACCCGGGGTTCCGCACGGCGTCAAACTTCGAGGAGTACGACAAGCCGTCGTTTGAGAATTTTCTGTCGCAGCCGAGCACGCTCAGCGATCATCTGGCGTGGCAGCTTGGCTCGCTGACGCTGACGCCGGAGGTCCGGTCGGCTGCAGAACTGGTGGTAGGAAACCTCGACGAAAACGGCTACCTTACCGCAACCGATGAAGAGCTTGCCGATGGCCTGGCAGAGATAGAGGATCCGGCTGCCATTCATCCGATTCCGTTTGAGCGCGGCGCGAAGACGAAGTCGTCTCCGACTCCCCCTCTGATGCCGTCAAACGGCGCTTCCAATGGCGTGGCGGACGAGGAGACGATAGAGCTCGCCGCTGCTGCCGAAGGCAAGGACCAGGGGCGCGAGGCCTTGCTGGCGGTGATTCGGGAGGCGCGATCGATCGTCAGCTTCCTCGATCCGGTGGGTGTCGGCGCGCGTGATCTTCGCGAATGCCTGTTGATTCAAATTAGCGCGCAGCAGGGCGAGGCATCGATGGTGCTGCATCGGCGGCAGGAGTCGACAGCCGAAGACGGCGCACTCCAAGATGACGAGGACGATGCCGCGGCTGAAAAAGCGCACCCGGCTGCCGAGGATACCGGACGGGGAGATGTCTTCAGCATTGCGACGCACATCGTGGCCCATTGCCTCGCTCTCCTGCAGAAGAAGGACATGCGCGAATTGACGCGGACATGCGGTCGCACGGCAGAGGAGGTTCATGCGGCGGTCGAGTTTATACGGACGCTCGATCCTCGCCCCGGGCAACGCTACAACCAGAGCGAGGCGCGGTTGATCGAACCGGATGTGGCTTTCGTCAAGCGCGACGACAAGTATGTCGTGCTGATGAACGAAGAGGACATGCCTGCGCTTCGCCTGAACCAGGGTTACCGGAAGATGTTGCAGCAGAAGCAGACGGAAAAGGAAGTGAAGGAGTATGTCAAGGAGCGCTACAAATCGGCGATTCAACTGCTGCGGAATATCGAGCAGCGGAAGAACACGATTGTGCGCACTTGCGACGTGATCGTGCGACGGCAGACGGAGTTTCTGGAGCATGGCGTCAATTCCCTGAAGCCGATGATGATCAAGGAGGTCGCCGAGGAGATCGGGGTGCATCCTTCAACGGTGAGCCGCGCGGTGGCGAACAAATATGTGCATACGCCGCAAGGCGTGTTTGAGCTTCGCTTCTTCTTTTCCGAAGGTGTGAATGGACCCGAGGGTGGAGACCTGCCGCTGGTGCTGTTGAAACGCAAGGTCAAGAAGCTGATTGAGGAAGAAGACGAGCGCAAGCCGTTTACGGACGACCAACTGGCGGCTGAGTTGCAGCGGCAGGGTATCCGGGTGACGCGAAGGACGGTTGCCAAATACCGCGAGGACATGCAGATTCCCAGTACGCACCAACGTCGTGTACGCTAACCTGCATCGTACAGAGACGAGGTAATCCCATGGACGTCGAGTACACCGGAAGACAGGCAAGCGTCACAAAGAAGTACAAAGCGCAGACAGAGGTCGGGCTGGCGCGGATTGTAAAGATCGTGGGCAATGCGGGTAGCGCGCATGTGACCTTATCCAGAGACAAGTACCGGTTTATCGCCGAAATTACAGTACAGACAAAAAGCCTGAAGCTGGTGGCAACCTGCGAGTCGACCGAGATGGCGACCGCCCTGCGCGACGCCCTGGCCAAGATCGAGCAGCAGGCCATTCGGCGCAAGAAGAAAAAGGTATCGATCAAGCGGCGGGGCAAGTCCGGCGTAGCGATCGCCGGTGAGGAGGAGGCAGAGGCCTCTGGAGAGATTGCGAAGCCGGCAGCCGAGAAGATTGCGGTGAAGGCCAGCAAGGGGCGAAAGACGGTGCCGATGCTCGTCCATTCGTTCCCGTCTCACTCTCCTTTATCGGAGCCGCACGTCGCGCGATCGACGGACGGTGTGGCCCTCCGGCCGATGTCGCTCGAAGAGGCCGTGAAAGAGGCCGCGTTCCGCGACCGCGATGTCTTCGTCTTCCGCGACCATGGCGGCCGTGCGATGGTGTTGCACCGCAAGCGCGATGGCAAGATGGAACTGATCGAGGTGCCGTAGAGGCGGCGCGCAGGCAGGTTTTGCGCGGCAATGCTAGGATTTGTCCATGCCACGCAAGACCTCGAAAAAAACTGCCAAGGCCGTCTCCGGACCGGTAAGCAAGGGCGAGCTTGTGATTCTGACGGGATTGTCAGGCTCGGGAAAGCTCTCTGCGCTAAAGGCCTTTGAGGATCTTGGCTTCTATTCTGTCGATAACCTGCCACTGGAGCTGGTGCCTCAGTTTGCCGATCTGGTGCGCCAGTCTCCGGAGATCGAGCGCGCCGCGCTGGTAGTAGACGTGCGCGAGGGGATTCGGCTGGACGAGTTTCCGCAGATCCTCAAGAAGGTGCGCAAGGTGCTGCCGACCCGCGTCCTGTTTTTGGAGGCCAGCGAGGATGCGCTGATCCGGCGCTTCTCCGAGACGCGGCGGCCGCATCCGATGGGCCGGACAGATACTGTCGTCAAATCGATCCGGGCAGAGAGAAAGCGGCTGGACCCGATCCGAAACGTCGCAGATATCGTGCTGGATACGACGAAGTTCAACGTGCATGAGCTTCGCGCTCATATCAACGCGCAGTTCGAGCGCGACGAGACCGACCAGAACCTGACCATCTCCTCGAACAGCTTCGGCTTCAAGAATGGAGTGCCGTCGGACGCCGACCTGGTCTTCGATGTGCGATTTTTACCCAACCCGCACTTTGTGCCGGAGTTCCGCAAGCTGACGGGACGGCATCCGAAGGTCGCCAAGTATGTTCGGCAATTTCCGCAGACCGCGGAGTTTCTGGACAAGACGACCGACATGCTGAAGTTTCTTTTGCCGCACTACATCAAGGAAGGCAAGAGCTACCTGACCGTGGCCTTTGGCTGCACCGGGGGGCAGCATCGGTCGGTATTTATTGCGGAAGAGATGAAGAAGCGGCTGGTCGCCGAGGGTTACCGCGTGAAGACCGCGCACCGGGACATGCCGCGCTAAAGACAGATAGCCGATCACGTTAGGAAGATGGCCAATAGAATAGTGAGATGCCGAGTGTAATGAGGATGGTCGGGAGAGTGGCAGCGTGAGACGTATCTGGCGGTTGCTGCTCTATGTGCAGCCCTATGCGCTGTATTCACTGCTCTCCGTGTTGTTGATGGCCGTCGTGGGCGCGATGGCGGCGTTTCGTCTGCTGCTGGTCAAGCCCATCTTCGACAATGTCTTGAGTCCGAATGCATCGGCGAACATTCTTGTCTTCAAAGTGCCGCATTTGGGATGGTCGCTCGACCTGAA
This sequence comes from Acidobacteriales bacterium 59-55, assembly GCA_001897435.1. Classification (GTDB taxonomy): domain Bacteria; phylum Acidobacteriota; class Terriglobia; order Terriglobales; family Acidobacteriaceae; genus Edaphobacter. The sequence continues at coordinate 204,953 of MKSV01000007.1, forward strand.
TTTCCTTGTTCCCAGCCACTTTCACAATGCATGGGACGTTGTCGCCTACGCGCTGGTGGTTTCGGCTCTGTTGAAGTCGGTCTGTGACTATGCGGGAACGTATCTCGTGAACTACGCCGGGTTCGGGATGATTACGGACCTGCGCAACGATCTCTACGATGCCATTCTGCGGCGCTCCATCGCATTTTTTCAGAAGCACACGACCGGCACACTGCTTTCGACGCTGATCAATGACATTGAGCGCGTACAGTTCGCGATGTCGTCGGTCTTGAGCGATTTCCTGCAACAGTTCTTCACCTTGCTTTTTACGATCGGCGTGGTGGTGGTGGTCGGCGGCAAACTGGCATGGGTGCTGCTGCTCTTTGTGCCGATTGTGATCTCGTCGGCCCGGCGCATCGGTCGCGGCGTGCGGCATACGACGCGCAAAGGGCAAGACAAACTGGCCGAGATTCAGAACATCCTGCACGAGACGATTACCGGAAACCGCATCGTCAAGGCGTTCGGCATGGAGTTGTGGGAGACAACCCGTTTTCGCAAGGCCGCGACGCGGCTCTTTCAGGCGAACCTTAAGTCGGTAAGCGTACAGGCCATCAGCTCGCCCTTGATGGATGCGTTGGGATCGGTGGGCATTGCGTTGCTGCTCTATCTGGGAAGGCAGCGAATCGTTCACGGCGGCATGACGGCCGGCTCGTTCGTCACCTTTCTTATCGCGGTGTTTACGCTCTATGATCCGGTGCGAAAGTTCGCGCTCTTCTATAACAGCTTCCAGCAGGCTCTGGGAGCAAGCGAAGACATCTTCGAATTCATGGACGCACAGGACGATGTGCAGGAGAAAAAACATGCGCATGTCCTCAAGGGATTCAGCAAAGAGATTTGTTTTGAAGATGTGGGCTTTGCGTATGAAACCGAGGGAGAAAGCAAGCAGGTGCTGCAGGGCATCAGCTTCTCGGTTCATCCCGGCGAGGTGCTTGCGTTCGTGGGACCGAGCGGCGCGGGTAAGTCTTCGCTGGTCAACCTGATTCCGCGCTTCTTCGATGTAAACGAGGGACGGATCACGCTGGACGGATTCGATCTTCGCGATGTGACCATTGCCTCCCTGCGCAAGCAGATCGGCAAGGTGACGCAGGAGACCGTGCTGTTCAACGATACGGTGCGCAACAATATCGCCTACGGCCAGCCGGATGTTCCTTTGAGCAAGGTGGAAGAGGCGGCGCGCATGGCGCTGGCGCACGATTTCATCATGAACATGCCCGAAGGGTATAACACCAGGATTGGCGAGAAGGGCGTTCGCCTGAGCGGGGGCGAACGGCAGCGGCTTGCCATCGCACGTGCAATTCTGAAGAATGCGCCAATCCTGATTCTCGATGAGGCGACCTCTGCGCTGGACATGGAGAGCGAGCATCTGGTGCAAGCCGCGCTGGCCAATCTGATGCACGGGCGAACAGTGTTTGTGATCGCGCATCGTCTTTCCACCGTTCGCCGGGCTACGCGAATCGCGGTGATCGAGAACGGACAGATTACGGAGATGGGAACGCATGAAGAGTTGTTGATGCAATCGGGTACCTACCGGCGGCTCCACGACCTGCAATTCAGCGACGAAGAGTTGAATAGCATGGGGAGCGGCGAGGTTGCCCCTGCGGCGGCAGAGTTGGAGGGCACTGCATGAGTGCGATTTATTCGATGACCGGGTATGCAAATCTGCGCGGTTCGGTGAGGGAGGAGCTCGGGTTTACGCTGACCATCAAGAGCGTGAATCACCGGTTTCTCGATCTGCAATTCCGTCTGCCGTCATCCTGCGACGGGCTGGAGATCCAGTTGCGACGCATGTTGAAGGAGAGGCTGCGGCGCGGTCACGTTGACTTGACCTTGCAGTTGGAGCGGAAGGCAAATGTTCAGATCCAGTTGAATGCCGGCCTGCTGGACGCTTACGTCAAGGCGTTTCGCGAGGCCTCGGCGCTCCATGGATTGACCGGCGAGCCGGATATGAATACTCTGCTGCGACTCCCCGGCCTGATGAGCGCCGAGAGCAGCGTGAACGAAGAGGCGATGCAGGGGCTGGAGCAGGCAGTTCTGCCGCTGGTCGACGATCTGGTCGCCAGGTTGAACGAAGTTCGGGCGCAAGAGGGTGCGGCACTGGCAGCAGAGTTGCGCGCATCGATGTCGCGGTTGCTGACCTTCGCAACGGAGGTCGCGGAGTTGCGCAGCGGCGTGCGCGAGGCCTTGTTTGAACGTCTGCGGGCGCGGCTGGCCGAACTGATGCAGGGCACCTCGGTGAGCGAGGAGCGCCTGCTCGCGGAGGCGGCAGTGCTGGCTGAGAAGAGCGATGTCGAAGAGGAGATCGTGCGTCTGCGGACTCATGTCGATCACTTCACCGCGCTTCTGGACGCGGGTGGAGAACTGGGCAAACGATTGGATTTTCTATTGCAGGAGCTGAACCGCGAGGCTAACACAATGCTGTCCAAGACCAGCGGAGCGTCGGGCGGCAACAGCTTGCGCATCACCGAACTGGGACTGGAGATGAAGGCGGAGATCGAGAAGGCGCGGGAACAGGTTCAGAATCTCGAATAGAAACAGCGTGCAGGTACACTGCACGGATACCGTATAGGCAGGGTGTTACGAACGGATGGCAGGCATACTTTTTATTATTTCGGCTCCTTCGGGCTCAGGCAAATCAACGCTGGTGACCCAGTTGCGAACCTTGGTTGAAGGGCTGGACTTTTCCATCTCCTATACGACGCGTGCGCCTCGCGGCTCGGAGGAGAACGGGCGCGAATACCACTTCACCAGCCGCGAGGAGTTTGAGCGGATGGTCGCCGCTGGCGACTTTCTGGAATGGGCCGAAGTCTTCGGAAACTATTATGGAACGGCGGTATCGGCGCTGGGGCATGCGAAGGCTGCAGGCAAGGATCTGCTGCTGGACATCGATGTGCAGGGTGCGCTGCAGGTAATGAAGAAGCTGCCGGAGGCGGTGTCGATCTTCATCCTGCCGCCCAGTCCGGAGGTATTGGAGATGCGTTTGCGCAACCGCAGCGAGGCAGAGCACATGACCTCGGAGGCGGTGATCGAAGGCAGGCTGGCCGAGGCGCGGAACGAGTTAAAACGACTTACGGAATATAAATATGCGCTGGTGAACGACGTTCTCGACCAGGCGGTGGCGGAGATGCGCGCCATTGTTTTGTTCGAACGCGGAGTGCGGGATGGGGTGCAGGCGGTGGCGGCCAGTTGCAGAACGGATGCGGCTTCACCTCGGCTCAGCAGCGCTCTGAGCACTTTTGGAGGATAATGGACGGGTTATCCACTACGAATTGTATGGGACATTGTGCTGTGCTGAGGTAGATTCTGTTTACGGGGTGAGACGCATGACGATTGAGAATGCTTTCCACAACAAATACAGCCTGGTCAAAGGGGCGGCGCGGCGTGCACGTCAGTTGCAGTCGGGCGCTTCTCCATTGATCGTTCCGAAGTCGATGAAGGCCTGCCGCGTGGCCCAGGAAGAGATCGAGCAGGGGCATGTGAAGTTTGTGCTGCCGGAGAAGGTCGTCGAGCCGACACTCGATCACCTGGTTTAGCCCGCGCGCGATAGCATAGAGCCATGGCAGTCGATGCGGAGCAGCAACTGCGGGCGTACGTCGAATACTTCCGCGATCTGGGGATTCACGATTTCTATCGCCGTGGCGAGCCGGGTGCGATCGAAGCGGCTGAAGTGATTGCTGCTGTGTCGTCCGCTTCGCCGCAGCCGCCTCCGATTGTCCTGGAGCCTGCGCCTGTCCTGGTTGCCGCCTCGGCGCCCCACCATCCCCAGGAGGGGGTTATTCCCAAGCCATTCAGTTTCAACGATCTTGCTCCCGTGCCGCAGGTCCGGGTCGCTGTGTCCGCCCGCCCGGGGGCGTTGCAGGCGATCCGCGATGAGATCGCAGATTGCACTCGATGCCCGCTGGCCTATGCAGGGCGGCGGAATATCGTCTTCGGCGAAGGTGATGCCAGTGCGCGGCTAATGTTCGTGGGCGAGGGACCGGGAGCTGACGAGGATGCATCGGGGCGTCCCTTCGTGGGCAAGGCGGGGCAGCTTTTGAATAACATGATCGCCGCGATGGGGCTGCAGCGGGAAGAGGTCTACATTGCCAATATCGTCAAGTGCCGGCCGCCGGCGAACCGGGTGCCGGAGCCGGTAGAGGCCAATACCTGCGCACAGTTTCTGGTGAAGCAGATCGATGTGGTACAACCGGAGGTCGTTGTGGCGCTGGGGTCCACGGCGGCGACATATCTGCTCGGCGTGAAGCAGTCGCTGGCCTCACTGCGAGGACACTGGCATAGCTGTCGTGGAGCGAAGCTGGCGGTGACCTACCATCCTGCGTTTCTGCTGCGCGATCCCCGGCAGAAGGGCGAGGCGTGGAAGGACCTGCAAAGGGTGATGGCGGAGATGGGGCTGAAGGCCCCTGCCAAGAAATAACGGTTTTCTTTAAGGCGCGGTTTGCGGTGGTGGGATGCGGACCGTATTGGCGCGGCAGGTGCGGATAGGGCCGCAGGCGATAGGCCGGAGGGTCTTGTCCATGCAGACCTCGACGGCGGTGAGATAGTTGTTGCCGCAACTAAGCGCAAGGCTGTCGCGGGGAAAGGCGGGATTGGACCGCGTGAAAAGGTTGAGAATCTGTCCCGGTGGCATCGATATCTGGCGTTGCAGTGTGGATAGCTCGGCAGGAATGCTGACCGAGTTCACCGCCTTGCGGGCGAGCGTGAAGAAGGCATCGGGGCCGAGGCCGGAGCAGGTGCCGTGAGTCTTCCACTCATGGCGAAGCAGACCGGGATCAGGATAGATATCGCTGAATGTGGCTGGGTTTTGCGGTCCGGGCTCGGTCGAGCAGTTCTCCGGGTAGCTTCCGCTGGTGTTCTGGGGCCAGAGGCCGTGCAGGGTAAAGGCGCGGTGCTGGGCGCATTCAGCGGCGGTGGGATGACTGTGGCAAAACTCCGGCGACCAGGAGAGGTTCAGAAGGTAATAGTCGAAGGTCTGAGTGTTTGCCGCTTGAGAGCCGGAATCCTGTTGCCGGGATGCCGATTGAAGGGTGGAAGACGGCTGCGCTGAAGGGTTGGACGTATTGCAGCCAAGAGCCAGAAACAGAAGGAAGGTTGCAAGAGTGGCTGAATTCTTCATGTTAGGCTCGACCTCGGGCGCTGGACTTTATTGAGTCTAAGCCATCGATATCAGTCATTGCGAAGCAATCACGGTTTATGATGTCGAGCGGGAGAAGGACTCATTATGAACAGGCTTAAGGGAAAACGTGCCTTGATTACAGGAGGCACCAGCGGTATCGGCCTTGAGACGGCCCGAGCGTTTTTTCGCGAAGGAGCACGTCTGGCGGTTACAGGAACCAATCCGGCCAGGCTCGACGCCGCGCGTACAGAACTCGGAAGCGATGTGCTCGTCCTTTCCTCCGATGCTGGCGATCCGGCTGCTCAGAAGGCTGTTGCCGAGACGGTTCGCCATGCCTTTGGCGGCCTCGATGTCTTGTTCCTCAATGCCGGAATCGCTGAGCTGCGGCCGGTCGAGCAGTGGGATGAAGCTGCTTTCGATCGTTCCGTGGCGTTGAACCTGAAAGGCCCGTTCTTTCTGATTCAGGCGCTGCTGCCGATCCTGGGCAATCCTGCTTCGATCGTAATCAACGCGTCGGTCAACGCACATATAGGCATGCCGAACACAAGCGTCTACGGTGCCACCAAGGCCGCGATCCTCTCGCTGGCCAGGACGCTATCGGGCGAACTGGTCTCACGAGGCATCCGGGTGAACGCCATCAGTCCGGGACCGATTGCCACGCCGCTTTACAGCAAACTGGGGCTGTCCGAGACCGATCTCAAGACGGTGTCGGCTTCCATCCAAAGCCAGGTCCCGCTTGGCCGGTTCGGCCAGCCGAGCGAGATTGCGAGCGCCGCCGTCTTTCTGGCCTCGGACGAATCCGCGTTCACGGTGGGCAGCGAAATCCTGATTGATGGCGGTATGTCTCTCTGAAGTGAGCGCATCATGAGTCGTCGCAACTGGACATCTGCCCCCGAATGACATAACTTTCTGCTGGCAGCGGAACGATAATATTTTGCGTCGCGAAAAGAGATTGAACTGAAGATGACAAGTCTGAATCGTAGGAGTTTTCTTAAAGCGGCAGGCGTAGCAGCCGCCGGATCAGGGCTGCATATGCTTGCACAGGCTCCGCAGCAAGCCGGGCAAACCGTATCGCCCAACGACCATATCCAGATCGCTCTGATCGGTGCCGGGGGCCAGGGCCAGGGTGATACCAAGAACGCCGTTCAGGTGCCGGGCGTAAAACTGGTCGCCGTCGCCGATTGCTATGACGGCCGGCTGGCGCACTCGAAAGAGCTCTGGGGTAGCGATGTGTTTACGACGCGCGACTACCGCGAGGTTCTGGCGCGCAAGGATATCGACGCCGTCATCATCGCCACGCCCGACCACTGGCACAAGCAGGCGGCGGTCGATTCCATGAAGGCGGGCAAGGACGTCTATTGCGAGAAGCCGATGATCCATCTCTACTCCGATGGTCCGGAGATCATTGCGACGGCGAACTCGACCAAGCGCATCATCCAGATCGGCAGCCAGCGCGTTAGCTCCATCGTCTATGCAAAGGCAAAGGAACTGCTCGCTTCGGGCGCAATCGGCAAGCTGAACATGGTGTCGGCGCACTGGGACCGCAACTCCGCCATCGGTGCCTGGGACTATACCGTTCCCTTGGACGCGAGCCCCGAGACCTGCGACTGGCCGCGCTTTCTGGGGACGGCGCCGAAGATCCCCTTCAACGCCGAGCAATTCTTCCAGTGGAGAAAGTGGAAGGCCTACGGCAGCGGCGTAGCCGGCGACCTCTTCGTCCACCTCTTCAGCGGAACGCACTTTATCACCAACTCGCTCGGCCCGACCAGGGCCATGGCGACCGGCGGTCTGCGCTTCTGGAAGGATGGCCGCAACGTCCCTGACGTGATGGTGGCGCTGTTCGACTATGAGGAGGGCTTCAACCTCAGCCTGCGCGTCAACTTCGTCAACGGCGGCTCGGAGAGCGAGGGTCTGCTCTTTACCGGCTCGGAGGGAACCATCGAGATCGCTGGCAATTCCGTTACGGTGAATCGCGTGCCGCGCGAGAAGGAGCCGGGCTACACGGTCAGCACCTTTACCGAAGCGATGCAGAAGCGGTATCTCGACCAGTATCGGGAGAAATATCCGATTGAGCATCCCGTGGGCCCGCCGCCGGTTGGCGTCGAGAGGTATGTCGCGCCTAAAGGCTACAGCGACAGCTACGACCACTTCCACAACTTCTTCAACTCCGTGCGCTCGCGCAAGCCAGTTGTGGAAGACGCTGAGTTCGGATTCCGCGCTGCCGGGGCGGCGTTGTTGAGCAACCTCAGCATGGAAAAGGAAAAGATCGTCCAGTGGAATCCGCAGGCGATGAAATTGGCGTAACGGTATCTTTGCCATCAGCCTCTTGTTGGTAACTTCACCTTCAGAGGTTGTATTCAGGTTTTTATGAGAATCTCCGCTCTTGTTCTCGTTCTCTTCTTCTTGATGGGCGCAGGCGTTGCTTCTGCGCAGAGCCGTGGCACTGCCAGGGAGGTTCTCAAGTCCACCCCCGGCAATGGCCCCGGCGGCAGTCCGCGCACTGCGTTTCTGACGCATCGGCTGGGGACGGATCATGCCGAGGCGATTACCACGCTCGATATGAATGGGGATGGCTTCGACGATCTGCTGAGTGGAGCGTACTGGTACGAGAATCCAGGCGCACACGGCGGAGAATGGAAGCGGCATCAGTACCGGACGGTCGGGATTCATGAGGAGTTCGTCAACGACTGCGCCGAGTGGACGATTGATGTGAATCACGATGGCGCTCCCGACGTGGTGACCACCGGATGGATCACGAACGGACTCTGGTGGTACGAGAATCCGAAGAAGACGGGAGTGATGTGGCAGAAGCACCTGATCGCTGACAGCTACGACACCGAAGGTGGCGTGATGGCCGACATCAATGGCGACGGCAAACCCGACGTCGCGGTGGCGCATTACAACCACTCGGGCATCCTTTGGGTCGATTTTTCGGGCGCTCAGCCTAAGGTGCATCACGTCGGGGGCAAAGAGCAGGATGGTCACGGCATCGGGGTTGCCGATATCGACGGCGATGGCAAGGCAGACATCCTTACCCCTTACGGATGGTTCCAGAATGTCGATGCCGATCACGACAAGTGGGTGTGGCACGGGGACTGGAAGCTCGGCGAGACCGGATTTCCGATTATTGGCTATGACGTAAACAATGACGGCAAGCTGGATCTCATCTACGGGCAGGGCCACAGCTACGGTCTTTACTGGCTGGAGCAGGCGGGCACGTCTGCGCATCGGATCTGGACGCGGCACACCATCGACGAATCTTTTTCGCAGTCGCATGCGCTGAAGCTGGTCGATCTCGACGGCGACGGCGAGCCTGAACTGGTGACGGGGAAGCGGTATCGCGGGCACTCGGGGGGCGATGCGGGGTCATACGATCCGGCGGTCATCTATGCATACAGGATCGATCGTAAGACGGGGACTTTTACGCGCACCGCGATCTCGGTGAATGGCACCGCGGGCATTGGAACGCAGGTGATTGCGGAAGACCTGGACCACGATGGCGATACTGACCTTGCAACTGCCGGCAAGATGGGCGTGCACTTTATCGAGAATCTGAAGATCAACAAGAATGTCCCCAAAGCGACCCGCGAGGCGCAGCGGCCGATCGAACGCAACTGGCCATTTCCTGGTGAAGGACCAGAGGTCGAACAGGAGAACGGTCCGCGTTAACAGCGGAGTTGTCCCGGTTCCATTAGGCTGGAGGGATGCCCCTGTTCTGCGATGTTGCGCTTCCGGTGCCGCTCGACCAGACGTTTACCTATGTGACGAATGGGGTCTCGCCCGTGGTGGGCGCGCGGGTGTTGGTGCCGTTCAGTGGACAACGGTTGATGGGTGTGGTCGTTCGGGTGCATCAGGATGCGCCGGCCGATGGATTTGAGGTCAAGCCAATCCAGCAGGTGCTCGACAATACAGCGCTGCTCCCGGATGAACTGATGAAGCTCGCAGGGTGGATCGCCCAATACTATGTGGCTCCGCTGGGCGAGGTGCTGCGCGGGATGCTGCCCCTGGCCGCCGAGGTGAAGCGTCACTTCGTCTACCGGATCGCGGAGCCGGGGCGGAAGGTGCTTTACGAGGGGGCGTCAAGGGGGTCTTCGCGGCGGTCGAAGCTGTCGCCGGAAGAGCAGAATCGCGAGTACGCGGTGCTGAACTATCTGGAGGGCGGTGAGCAGGCGAAGATGTCGGCGCTGCGGTCGGCGACGGGAGCGAACAAGTCCCTGCTGGAAGGCATGGTCAGGAAGAAGTGGCTGGTGCGCGAGGCGGTCGCCGAAGAGCGCGATGCGCGGCGTCTTGAGAAGGTGGCGGTGCTGGTGGAGGCCCGTCTGCCGAAACTGAATGAGAATCAGACCGCGATTCTTGCCGAACTGGCCGCGGTCGGTGGCCGGATGCGCGTGCGCGATCTGCGGCAGACTTTGGCCGGGGTGCCGGAATCGACGCTGGGCACGCTGGTGAAGCGCGGACTGGTGACGATTGAAGAAGTCGTCGGGGACTTTCACATGGGTAGCGTGGGGCTGCCGCATGGGAAAAAGTATGCGCACGAGCACGCGCTCAACGAGGCGCAGATGGAGGCCGTGGGCACGATTGCGGCGGCGATGGCGAAAGGCGGTTTTGCGCCGCATCTGCTGTACGGGGTGACGGGATCGGGAAAGACAGCGGTTTACTTTGCCGCCATGCAGCGGGCGCTCGACGCAGGCAAGTCCGCGCTGCTGCTGGTGCCCGAGATCGGCCTGACCCCGGCGATGACAGGACAATTAGTGGCGGCGTTTGGCGGCGAAGTGGCGCTGCTGCACTCGCAGTTGACGCCGGACGAGCGCGCCGAGCAGTGGCATCGCATTCGCCGAGGTGAAGCGCGAGTCGCCGTGGGGACGCGGTCGGCGGTCTTCGCGCCAATGGCGAAGCTGGGGCTGATCATTGTCGATGAAGAACACGACAGCAGCTATAAGCAGGAGGAGACGCCGCGCTATCACGGCCGCGATGTCGCTGTGATGCGCGCCAAATTCAACGATGCGGCGGTGGTGCTGGGGTCGGCCACGCCTTCGCTCGAAAGCTGGTCGAATGCGGAGAAGGGACGCTACACACGGGTCGAGATGAGACAGCGGGTAGCGGATCGTCCTCTCCCCGGGGTGGAATTGGTCGATATGCGTGCGGAGTTCCGGGAGACGGGACAGGAGCAGATCTTTTCGCGCAGGCTGGTGGAGGAGACCCAGGCTACGCTCGACCGGGGCGAACAGGCCATCATTCTGCTGAATCGGCGCGGCTACTCGTTTGTGGTCATGTGCCGAAGCTGTGGCGAGAAGATCGAATGCGAGAACTGCGCGATCTCGATGACCTACCACAAGCCGGTAACGGGCGATGTGGCCCAGCCGGGGCAGCGGCTGGAGTGCCACTACTGCGGCTTCAGGCGGTCGGTGCCGAAGGTCTGCCCGAAGTGCGAGAGCGAGCACCTCTATTTTCTGGGCGCCGGCTCTCAGCAGGGCGAGGAAAGGCTCCAGGAGCTGTTCCCAACGGCGCGGATCGGCCGCATGGACCGCGACACGGTGCGGGGGCGCAGCGATATGGAGCGGCTGCTGTCACGGCTCCATGCCGGGGAGATCAACCTGCTGGTGGGCACGCAGATGATCGCCAAGGGGCATGACATTCACGGCGTGACGCTGGTCGGGGTGGTCGGCGCCGACTTCGCGCTGGGACTGCCCGACTTCCGAGCGGCAGAACGGGTCTTCCAGTTGCTCACGCAGGTTTCGGGCCGGGCCGGGCGGGGCGAGCTACCCGGCAAGGTGCTGGTGCAGACCTACCATCCGGACCACTATGCGATCCAGTTTTCGGCGCTGCACGACTATCCCGGGTTCGTAGCCAAGGAGATGAACTATCGCCGGTGGATGCACTATCCACCCCATGCCGTGCTGGCGAACGTGCTGATCCAGAGCGAGAAGCTGGAGGAGGCTACCGCCTGGTCGGCGGGGCTGGGACGCTGGTTCCAGCAGACGCGGCTGGACAAAATTCGCGTGCTGGGGCCGGCGGCGGCACCGATCGTGCGACTGAAGCGAATCTATCGCTATCACTTTGTGCTGAAGGCGGAACGGCGTCAGGCTCTGGGCCAGGCGTTACGCGCCATGCTGGCGTTCGCCCAGGCGCAGGGAATCTCGCGTCGCAACCTGGTTGTCGACGTGGATGCCGTGCATCTGATGTGATGGAACGGTTGGAGACCGGTTATTCCAGCAGGTGGAGCTCTTTGCCTGGCTTGAAGCGGACTGCTTTTCCGGGCGCGATGGTGACTTCGGCGCCTGTCCTCGGATTGCGTCCGATGCCGGTCTTTCTCGGTTTTACGGTGAAGACGCCGAAGCCGCGCAGTTCGATGCGGTCGCCGGCGATCAGGTTTTGTTTCATGCTATCGAAGATGGCGTCCACAGCAGCCTCTGCTTTTGTCCTTGGCAGACCGGTACGCTCAACAACCCTTTGTATAAGATCTTGCTTAATCATTTGGGGCCGCCGTCCTTGGGCTGTAATTTTTTCACAAAATAAATCTACTGACCGGGTTTAGTACCGTGATGGTAGAAAGTCATGGGGAGATTGTCAATGTAAGATCGCTCCCGTAAGATGAAGAATCTAATGAGACAACGAAAAGAGGCTGGCTCCGGCCCATGAGTTGCCTCAAACTGTCATATTAGAGACTCGAATCGGAAGACGAAGGGAAGCAGACCAGAGTGGCCATTAAAAGCGACCGCTGGATTCGCCGGCAGGCGATCGAGCACGGCATGATTTCTCCGTTCAGCGAAAAACAGGTCCGCGAGGGCGTGATCTCCTATGGGCTGTCGTCCTATGGATATGACCTGCGGGTCTCGGACGAGTTCAAGATATTCACCAACGTGAACAGTGCGATCATCGACCCCAAGGCCTTCGACGAGCGGTCGTTCGTGAGTGTCCAGTCCGACAGCGTGATCGTGCCGCCGAACTCGTTCGCGCTAGCGCGATCGATCGAATACTTCAAGATTCCCCGCGATGTGCTGACCATCTGCGTCGGCAAGTCGACCTATGCGCGCTGCGGAATCATCGTCAACGTCACCCCCTTCGAGCCGGAGTGGGAGGGATATGTGACGCTGGAGATCTCGAACACAACCCCTCTGCCTGCCCGGATCTACGCCAACGAGGGGCTGTGCCAGATACTTTTCTTCCAGTCCGACGAGGTGTGCGAGGTCAGTTACGCGGATCGCAAGGGCAAGTATCAGAACCAGCAGGGTATTGTTCTGCCGAAACTTTAAACCCGGCACGGTCCGGATTTGCTGATTTGTTTTACTGTTTCGCTTGCCTGCCGATATTTTGCCTGCCGATAACGTTGAGTAGTGAAGGCTTTGGGGCGATGAACGAGACAATTGCTGGCGGACATCTACGCATGGGACTGATTGCAACGGACCCATTGCGAATTCTCGGGTTGCAGACGATTTTTTCCGATCACCGTGCCGAAGTAATTCCGCTCTCCGTGCCGGGCGCACTGGATGCCTCCGGGGTGTCGCTGATCCTGATCGACGCTGCCTGTACCGACCACCTCTTCGAACTTATGGCCACCTTTCGCCGTACGCGCCCTCACCTGCGCCTGATTGTCATCGGCGAGGTTGAGGACCACGACTACATCCAGCGCGTCATCGGAGCGGGCGCGAAGGGCTATCTGACCCATGCCGCGAAGGAGAGCGAGATCAAGCTGGCGATCGAGATCGTGCAGGACGACTCCGTGTGGGCTCCGCGCAAGGTGCTGGCTCGTCTGCTGGCATCATCTGCCGAGGCGGAGAGCGCCAATGCGTCCAACCCTCCCAAATTTACCGGAAGGGAGCGCCAGGTGCTTCGCCTCCTTGTCGGAGGCAGTCCGAACCGCGAGATCGGACAGGCTCTCGGCATCGACGCCGTCACGGTAAAGGCCCATGTGGGCAGAATTATGCGCAAGGTCGGTGTTGAAAACCGTATTGCGCTGACTGTGGAAACCCTGAATCGCAACCTGCTGGACAGTTGATCGGCTGTGCATGATTCTCTAGGTACTTTTTAGTACACAACACTATGTACTTTTTAGTACACAACAATTGCTCAAAGGTATACATACCTTCGTACCGTTGTGATGCGCGTGGATGTGCGTCAGAGTGTCTGAAGCAACACAGACCTGGGAGAGGGGTTGTAGAGAGCGTGTCAGGGGGTGACCTTTGGCGCTATCTCTACAACCCCCATTTTTTGTGTGTCTTGTGATGCGATCTCTGCTAAGGTACAACTCGGCTTTCATTCGGCCCATCTCATCGAAGTGTTGCAAGCGGCCATTTAAAATTCAGGTTTGGAAAGTGAAAGGCATAAAAACTATGAAGCGGATATCAGTGATTGCATGTGGATTGGCCATTGTGGCAAGTTCCGTAGCTTACGGCGCGACGGACAAGGCAAAGTTGACGGAACGGCTGACGGATGCAAAGAATGTTGTCACCCAGATCATGGCGACACCGGACAAGGGAATTCCGCAGAGCATTCTGGCAGGTGCCTCCTGCGTGGTGGTGGTCCCGAGCTACAAGAAGGCCGCCTTTGTTGTTGGCGCGCAGTATGGCCAGGGTGTTGCCACCTGCCGCACGCCCAAGGGTTGGAGCGCGCCGGTATTCGTCCAGCTTGCGGGAGGCAGCTTCGGCTTCCAGATCGGCGGACAGGCGACGGACCTGGTGCTTGTAGCCATGAACCAGCAGGGTCTTCAGGACATGCTGAAGAACAAGTTCAAGATTGGCGGAGATGCCGCGGCGTCGGCTGGCCCGGTGGGCAGAAATGCCCAGGCCGGTACCGACTGGAAGCTCAATGCCGAGTTCCTGACCTATTCGCGGAGCAAGGGCCTGTTTGCCGGCATCAACCTCGATGGCACGGTGCTTTCGCAGAACCAGGACGACACCCGGACGATGTACGGCACGGATATCCCTTACGAGACGATCCTCAAGGGCAACCAGGCGACCCCGGCAGCAGCTCGGCCCTTCGTCCGGACGGTAGCTCATTACTTCGTTACCTCGAAGGCTGCCCGGTAATCCCAGGTCGTTATAACGGGTAGGGCTACGCGGGGCGACCATCTGGTCGCCCCGCGTTTTTTGCGCGCAGAGAATCTCGAATCAGGTTCGGACTAGTAGACTGGACGCTTGAGCCAGGATCAGCAACATTCGCGGCAGGATACCGCCAATCCAGATGCCGCCACTCTCCAGGAGTGGGCAGAATTTTGTGTGGTCCGCGCCATCGTCTTCTCCATTGGGATTCTTCCCCGCGCGTTGGCGCGAACATTGGGCGCGGCTATTGGATGGCTTGCATTTCACGGATTGGGGCGGCTGCGTAAAGCGGGGTTGCGGAATTTGGAACTGGCATTTCCGGACAAGACTGCATCCGAACGCGAAGCCATTCTGCGCAAGGTCTATCGCAATCTCGGGTACCTGCTGGCGGAGTTCTGCAAGATGCCGCGCTATACGGCAGAGCTCGCGGGCCGGTTCATCCGCTACGACGGTCTGGATCATTACCTCGAAGCGCGGGAGCGGGGCAAGGGCGTCCTGGTGCTGACCGGCCATCTGGGAGCCTGGGAGCTGTCCAGCTTCTATCATTCGCTGATGGGATATCCCATGGGGATGGTGATCCGGCGGCTGGACAACCCGTTGGTTGATGCGTTCGTGAACCGTATTCGCTGCCTGCACGGCAACCGCGTGGTACACAAGGACGACTTTGCCCGTGGGCTGATCGCCTCCATGAGGGCCGGCGAGACGGTTGGGATACTGATGGATACGAATATGACGCCACCGCAAGGGGTGTTCGTTCCATTCTTCGGTATTGAAGCATGCACAGCATCAGGCATGGCGCGAATCGCGCGCAAGACAGGCGCCGCAGTGGTTCCCGGCTTTCTTCTGTGGGCGGAGCGGGAGCAAAAATATGTTCTGCGATTTGGAGAGGCATTGAACCTGGTTCATACTGCTGATTCTGAAGCAGATGCGACCACCAATACAGCACTGTTTACAGCCGTGCTTGAACGATATATACGGAGCTATCCCGAGCAGTGGCTGTGGATGCACCGGCGCTGGAAGACGCGGCCGCCGGGAGAGGCAGGGATCTACTGATGGCGAAGAGAAGTGAGGTTGCCGATTGGCTTGGATTGAGTTTGCCTACGAGGGACGGGGAGATCACCGCAGTTTCAAGCATCGCGGCGGCAACAGAGCATTCGGTAGTCTTTGCCATGGATGCTGCGGCGCTGGCAGACGCCCTGGGATCGAAGGCCGGAGTCATTCTTGCTGGTAAGTCGCTGAAAATAGATCATGTTGAAGAGGATTCCCGGGTCTGGACGGTCGAGGATCCCCGGTACGCCTTTGCGCTCGTCGCCAAACACCTGAAGGGGAAGGAGTTCGAGGTAGGAGTTCACCCTTCGGCCATCGTGGGCAAAGGGGTGGAGATCGGCGAACGAACCGGCATCGGGCCGGGCGTGGTGCTGGGCGATGGGGTTCGCATCGGCCGAGATTGTCATATTCTGGCGAGAGTCACGATATATGCCGGAACCGTGCTCGGAGATCGCGTCGTAGTTCAGGCGGGCGCGGTGCTCGGCTCCACGGGGTTCGGCTATGCACGCCATGCGGAGAGCGGAGAATATGTGCTCTTCCCGCAACAGGGGACTTTGTGTGTTGAGGATGACGTTGAGATTGGAGCCAACTCGACGATCGACCGCGGGGCGCTGGGGGAGACGCGGATCGGGCGCGGGACGAAGATCGACAACCTGGTGCACATCGGTCATAACTGCGTGATCGGAAAGAACGTAATCATCGCGGCGCAGACTGGGATCTCAGGGTCGAGCGTGGTCGAGGATGGTGCCATTCTAGGTGGGCAGGTCGGCATCGGCGAGCACGCCACCGTGGGCGCTGGCGTGATTCTTGGAGGCGGGGCCGGGGTCCTGAGCGGAAAGAAGATGCGCGGGCCGGGGCAGGTCTTCTGGGGCCGTCCGGCGCGGCCTCTGAAGGAGTATCTTCGTGACCTGGCCCGTCTACGGAAGGGGTAGCCGGGACACGGGGCGGCATGGTGAAGCGATGGCAATCGTAGTAATCGGCGGACACAGCCGGAACATCGGCAAGACGAGCGTGATGGCCGGGCTGATCGCGGCGCTGCCGCAGAGGCGGTGGACGGCCTTCAAGATCACGCAGTTCGGCCACGGCGTCTGCTCGGCCAACGGCGAGCCCTGCGACTGTGAGACGGCGGACCATGCCGTCGCCATCAGCGAGGAGCGGGATAGGGCCAGTGGAACGGATTCAGCACGCTATCTGGCGGCGGGCGCGGTACGGTCGTTCTGGGTACGAACACGGCAAGGGCAGTTGAACGAGGCAATGCCGCGAATTCGCAAGGAACTGGAGCGGGCCGAGAATGCGGTGATCGAATCGAACAGCATCCTGCGTTTTCTACGCCCGGATATTTACCTGAGCGTGCTCGACCCGGCGGTGCAGGACTTCAAGGAGTCGGCGCGGCTCTATCTGGACCGGGCCGACGCCGTTCTGGTACCCGAGGGAGTGTTGGGCCGCCCCGAATGGAAGGGTGTCTCGCTGAAGCTGGTGGCGGGAACGCCGGTGCTGGCCATGCGGCCTCCGCTCTATGTCACCGACGAGGTGGTGAACTTCGTAGCGGCGCGGCTGGGTCGAGGCGATACCTCGGCGGCCTGAATCGAAGCTCAAAGACCTTGCCGCATAAATGTGAATTCAGGATTCACTGACGCCTGTCTCGTTCGAGACAGGAATCGAGCGACCAGCCGTTATAGCGCCGCAGAAATAGCAGTGCCGCATAGGCCAGCGCATAGGTCAGCTGCAGGCCGGTTACGGGCCAGTTCTGTTCCAGCGATGATCCGAAGGTCAGCACCATGATCAGGATGCTTGCCGCGACCAGCGCTGCGCGCGTCCGCAGCCCGATCAGCAGCAGCAGGCCCAGCAGGGCTTCGATCGCAGGCAGCGACATGGCGAACGTCCAGACGCTGCTCGCGGGCAGGGGAGTGTGCGCGAACTGCGCCGTCACCTTCTCCGCGAATGCCGTCGGCCCCGCAAGCAGGCGGCTCACCCCATGCATCATCAGGTTCAGTCCAACCACCATCCGCAGCAGAGCGTAGGCCAGCCGGCGGTCTCTCTGATCGAGCGCGCTCTCCATCATTCCTCCCTCCGCATCGCCGCGGGCGCAAAACCATCTATTCTTGAAGAAGTAAAACCAATCTGTTGATCAAAGAATAAGATGCCACCTTTTCTTGAACTGACTCATGTAAACGTAGCTCGCGGCGACAACCTGGTTCTCCACGATATCAACCTCAGCGTTAACACCGGAGAGCACATCGCCATCCTTGGTCCCAACGGCTGCGGCAAGTCCACCCTCATCAAGACCATCACCTGCGAGTGCTATCCCTTTGTCTCTTCGGACCCGGCCCAGCCGGAGACGAAGGTCAGCATCTTTGGCCGCGAACGCTGGGACCTCACCGAACTCAAGAAACGCCTCGGTGTCGTCTCCGCCGAACTTCCCGGCAAGCCGACACTGCACACCACGGGCCGTGACGCTGTGCTGACGGGCTTCTTCTCGAGCAGCACTCTCTGGCCCAATCTCACCGTTACTCCGGCGATGCGAGAGCGTGCCGACGAGGTGCTTGAACTGATCGACGGCGTCAAACTCGTCGACAAGCCGGTCGGCGAGATGTCTGCCGGGCAGCAGCGGCGCATCATGATCGGCCGCGCTCTGGTAGGTTCGTCGCAGATGCTGCTGCTCGATGAGCCATCGAACGCGCTTGACCTCAACGCGCAGCGCGAGCTTCGCGGCCTGCTGCGCAAGCTGGCCCAGCAGGGAACCGGCATCCTGCTCATCACGCATCACATCGCCGATATCATCCCCGAGATCCACCGAATTCTGCTGCTGCGCGACGGCCGCATTATCGGCGACGGCCCCAAGCAAGAGCTGCTCACCGCTCCCACTCTCAGCGACCTCTTTCAGACTGAGGTTCAACTCACGCAGAAGGACGGCTTCCACCACGCATGGTAGTCGATGCAATACAGCCTAACGATTAATCGCTTGTCCGCGTCTTACCATTTGTTATGCTTACCCCCACGCTAGGCTTCCAGCGGAGGTGATGGTTGAACCGAAACAGAAGAAGCGGGCCCAAGCTCTCTCTCGCCGTCCTTATCCTCGCCTTCGCGGCCGGCGCCGTGCAGGCGCAGCCTGCGGCCACGGTGAAGAAGGTCACCTTTCAAGGAATCATGGGCCAAAGCAGGGTCGGGTTGACGCTCGTTGTCAACGCAGCCAATGTCATCACCGGCGGCCATTACTTCTTTGCCGACGATCTGAAGGACATCCCTCTGAAGGCGGGCACGCAAGGCACGGGACTCATCCTCTACGGGCCTGACGGCGGACAGATGGCGCTGCGCTTCAAAGGGAGCGGCAGCGACACCGGCCAGGCGCTTACGCTCGAGAACAGCACGGGAATGGAAGGCCGATGGATGAAGGGCGACAGCTCGTATCCCATCAAGTTGCAGATGGAGGGCATGTCTGAAGGCCTCCCGGACGCCCGCTGGTACCAGGACGTCACCAGCGAGAGCGACGCCGCCTTTGAGAATCGCGTGCAATGCTTCACCAGGGCGGCACTGGCCGGAGACAAGGCCGCAACCGCCCGCTACGTTGATTTTCCGCTGCGCGTCAATCACAATGGCAAGTCCAGCACCATCGCCTCCGCAGCGGAGTTGTCGGCCCGGTGGAAGCGCGTCTTCACCCCCGCCTGTCTCGACGCCATCCGGAAAGCGGTGCCGCACGACATGTTCGTTCGCAACGGACAGGCCATGCTGGGCGACGGCGTCGTCTGGTTCGGCCCGAAGGGCGCGGCGGCCATCAATGTGCCGTAAAACGGGACGGGCGGACGATCTCCCTGCTGTTTACAGCGCCACCATCCCCGCAGCCTTATAGATCCGCTGCATGCACTGCATGTCGCGCAATCCTTCTTCACCTGGAGTCTTCGGCGTCTTGTTTTCAAGGATGCATTGGGTGAAGTGATCCGTCTCGCGGGTAAATTGTTTTGGGTCGCGTTCTGTGTTCGGCTCGTCGAGCACGGTCGGCGGCGTACCCCTCTCGCTGCGGTAGTTTGCCTGTAACCGAATCCCCTGGTAGCCGTAAGATCCCACCTCCAGCCAGCCCTTCGATCCGGTCACGCGATAGTAGCTCTTCAGGTTCGCGCCGTAGCTGGTGCTGCAACTGGCTACGATCCCTGAAGGAAATTTGGTTGTCCAGACCATATTCTCTTCCACGGTATCGAAGCGCCCATCGTGATCGATGGTCGACACGGACGCTGTAAAGCTCTCCGGCTCCTCCCCGGTCAGGTAGCGAGTCGCGTTCAGGCAATAGATGCCGACATCGAGCATCGGTCCACCGCCGCTCATCGGCTTGTTCAGCCTCCACTCGCCGGCAGTTTCGTAGAAGCCGTTAGCGCCCTCGATCACCTGCACCTTGCCCAGCGCGCCCTGCCGAATCAACTCAATCGCTCGCAGATTGGTCGGCTCATACTGCAACCGGTAGGCGATCATCAACTTCACATTCGCGGTCTTGCAGGCGGCGATCATATCCTCGGCATCGCTGACCGAGGTTGACATCGGCTTCTCGCAGAAGACGTGCTTGCCCGCCTTCGCCGAACGGATGGTGTATTCGGCGTGCATGCTGTTGGGTAGCGCAACGTAGACAGCGTCGATGCTCTTGTTGTCGCGCATCCGGTCCATGTCTTCGTAGCTGTAGATCGAGCTTTTGGGCACACCAAGCCGGGCCGCGAACTTCTCTGCCTTGTCCCGGTGGCCGCTCACCAGTCCGGTGATTTTGGAGGTAGAGGAGGCCTGCACTCCGCCGATGAAGTGATCTGCAATTCGTCCCAGCCCGATCACGCAATAGCCGATCCTGCGGTTTGCATCCTGTGCCTCCAACCTCGCTGCGGGCAACATCTGTGCCGCAAACCCCATTGCCCCCAGCCTGGAAAACTCTCGCCGTGAAAGCTTCATTTCAATACCCTCGCTTACGTCATTGCGCTTCTAAACAGATTTAGAGAATCCTATACTGCTTCCCCAAAATATCCCAGAGCCAAGTCACAAACAGCAAAAGGCCCCGGAGCGATCCGGGGCCTTTGCCTGCTCAAAAAGCAGCAGTTTTTTAGTACATGCCGTCCATGCCGCCGCCGTGTCCGCCGCCCGCGGGAGCTTCCTTCTTCTCAGGAATCTCCGAGATCATGGCCTCGGTGGTGAGCATCAACCCGGCGATGGAAGCCGAGTTCTGCAGTGCGGTGCGTGTCACCTTCGTGGGATCGATGACGCCGGCCTTCACCAGGTCCTCGTAGGCGCCAGTTCCGGCGTTGTAGCCGAAGTTGTGCTCCTTCGAGTCGTGGATCTTGCCGATCACCACGGCGCCTTCTTCACCCGCGTTGGAGACGATCATGCGCAGCGGTTCTTCGATGGCGCGTCGGATGATCGATGCACCGATCTTCTCGTCGCCTTCGAGACTCTTGATGAGCTCATCGACTGCCTTGGTGCAGCGAACCAGCGCCACGCCGCCGCCGGGGACGATGCCTTCCTCCACCGCCGCGCGGGTTGCATGCATGGCATCCTCGACACGAGCTTTCTTCTCCTTCATTTCGGTCTCGGTGGCCGCGCCAACCTTGATGACGGCAACGCCGCCAACCAACTTGGCAAGCCGCTCCTGCAGCTTTTCACGGTCGTAGTCGGAGGTGGTCTTGTCGACCTGAGCGCGGATCTCCTTCACCCGTCCCTCGATGTCGCCGTCCTTGCCGCCGCCATCGACGATGGTGGTGTTGTCCTTGTCGATCGTCACCCGCTTGGCGGTGCCCAGATCCTCTACCTTGACGCCCTCCAGCTTGATGCCGAGGTCTTCGGTGATGGCCTTGCCGCCGGTCAGGATAGCGATATCCTGCAGCATCGCCTTGCGGCGATCGCCGAAGCCGGGAGCCTTGACCGCAGCCACGTTCAACGTGCCGCGCAGCTTGTTGACCACCAGGGTCGCCAGCGCCTCACCGTCCACGTCCTCGGCGATGATGACGAGGGGCTTGGCGGTGCGGGCAATCTGCTCGAGCAGGGGCAGAAGGTCCTTCATCGAGGAGATCTTCTTCTCATAGATGAGGATGTAGGGGTTCTCAAGGGCGACTTCCATGCGCTCGGCATCGGTCACGAAGTAAGGTGAGAGGTAGCCGCGATCGAACTGCATTCCCTCGACCACATCCAACTGCGTCTCCATGGTGCGCGACTCTTCAACGGTGATAACGCCGTCCTTGCCGACCTTCTTCATCGCTTCGGCGATAATGACGCCGATCTGCGAGTCGGAGTTGGCGGAGATGGTGCCGACCTGGGCAATCATATCGCCGGTAACCGGCTTCGACAGCTTGCTGAGTGCGCCGCCCTGGGGAACTCCATCCTCATCGCGCTTGCCGATGATGGCCTCGACCGCCTTGTCGATGCCGCGCTTGAGCGCCATCGGGTTTGCACCGGCGGCAACCGTCTTGACGCCCTCGCGGTAGATGGCCTGAGCCAGAACCGTCGCGGTGGTGGTGCCGTCGCCGGCGACATCGGAGGTCTTCGAAGCCACTTCGCGGACCATCTGCGCGCCCATGTTCTCGAGCGAATCCTTCAGCTCGATCTCCTTGGCCACGGTAACGCCGTCCTTGGTGATGGTCGGCGAGCCGAACTTCTTCTCGATGACGACATTACGGCCCTTCGGACCGAGGGTCACCTTCACCGCGTCGGCCAGAATGTTGACCCCACGCAGGATTGCCTGACGTGAATCTTCTCCATGCAGAATCTGCTTTGCCATTGTGTTGCTCCTGTCACCGGCTTAATGCCGGTCAAAGTGTTTGAATGAGGCGCCCTAAGCGCCGATTTTGTCGCGAAGCGGCGTCTGCCGCACGCAGTGCCTACTTGAGGATGCCGAGGACTTCTTCTTCGCGCATGATCAGAAACTCTTCGCCGTCCAGCTTGATCTCCGTGCCGGAGTACTTGCCGAACAGGATCTTGTCGCCTGCCTTGACATCGAGCGGGAAGACCTTGCCCTCGTCGTTCGACTTGCCCTTGCCCACGGAGAGGACTTCGCCCTCTTGCGGCTTCTCTTTTGCGGAGTCCGGAATGATGATGCCGCCACGAATGCTTTCGCCCTCTTCAACACGGCGGACCAGAATACGATCGTGCAGCGGTGTAAATGATGTCTTTGCCATTGCCTACATCTCCTAGTTGCAATTTAGCTACGATTTGGCGAACGGCATACCGTTCGCGGTTGTATTGCGCGAGATACACAAGGGAGCGTTCCTTTGCGGATATCGCGAAAATTGTTGGAAATTGGCCCTTGCCGGAGCGCGAACCGTTCGTTAGCACTCTAGCCTTCCGATTGCTAACATAGGCCAGCGCCGGTATGACTGTCAACTCGCTTCAGTGAAATATGAGTGAAAGTCACGCAAGGTTGCCGCTTCTGCTGCGCGACGCCTCCGAGGTTCACTGTTTTTGCTTCAGTCGTCGTAAAATAGCGCCATGTCGTTTCGTCGTTTGGTTTGGTCCCAGCCCGTTCTTGCCCTGTGCATCGTGCTCCTGATGTCGAGCCTGGCGTTTGGCCAGTACCGCGGCCGCAAGTACAAGGCTCCGCCGCCCACCTCGCGCATCGAGGTGCAGGTGCTCAAGAAGTTCACCGGCAAGCCCATTCCTAACGCCGCCGTTGTCTTCAACCCAACGAGAGACGGCAAGGACCTGGGAAGCCTCGAGGTTAAGACAGATCCCGAGGGCAAGGCGGTCGTCGACATCATCCCCATTGGCAGCACGGTTCTCGTGCAGGTCATTGCCAGCGGCCTGTCGACCTTCGGTCAGGATTACCTGATCGATGGGCCAACCAAGGAGATCACCATCGAGATGCTGCGGCCGCAGGAGCAGGTCTCGGCTTATGTCGATAACAGCGGCAAGGCTGCCATCCGGAAGCCCGGTGTGCAGGAGCCGATACGACCCAAACCCCCGGTTCAGCCCACCGCAAACCCTGTGCCGCAGCCATAGTGGCGGCTATCGTGTCAGACATCGTAATGGATAAGCCTCTGGCAGGAAAGACGGTGCTTGTCACCGGTGCGGCCAAACGCATCGGCAGGGCCATTGCGCTCGACCTGGCCGGGAGCGGAGCAAACGTAGCGATCACCTATCTCGGCTCGCAGGTTGAGGCTGAAGACACGGTTCGTGTGCTCGCCGACCGAGACGTAGAGGCCTTTGCAGTCCGTTGCGAACTGCGCGATCCGGAGAGCATTGAGCAGATGGTCGCAGCCGTTGCCGAAGAGTTTGGTCGCATCGACGTGCTGGTCAACAACGCCGGACGCTTCGAGTCGGAGGCGCTTGAAGATATCTCCGTCGAGCAATGGGATGCCATGTTTGCCACCAACACCCGCGCGCCCTTCCTGGTCGCCAGGGCGGCTTACTCCCACCTGAAGGCGGCAAAGGGACGCATCATCAACATCGGCTCGCTTGGCGGCCTGCATCCCTGGTCGACACATGCCCACTACTGCACCTCGAAGGCTGCACTCCACATGCTCTCGAAGACCATGGCCAAGGCCTGGGCGCCGGAGATCAGCGTCAACTGCGTCGCGCCAGGCATGATCGAGCAGGGAGAGATCGGCGAGGCCTACGAGCACTTCGCCCACAAGACCCCCATGCAGCGCAACGGGACCGTCGAAGACGTGGCTGCGGCAGTCCGGTTCTTTGCCACGGCTCCCCACTTCATCACCGGCCAGTTGATCGCCGTCGACGGCGGGCTCGCCCTCTAGCAAGGAGGTATGGGCTGAGCCGTCAGCCCATACGCTCCATCAGTCTCTGCCACCAGTTCTTCTCTTTGAACTTCTCATAGAGGTTGAGCGGCTCAAGCTGTTGCGGCATGGGCTTTCCAGTAAAGGCTGCGAGCGGATTGGAGACGCACAGAAGATGAGCGTAATCCGGGCCATACTTCTTTGCGACGGCCTCGAAGGCCTCGCGCATCAGCGGCGGCCGCGAGGTTGTATTGTGCGCGTCTGTGGCGAGGAAGTTTACCCACCGGTTCGCCAGAAGCTCATGCGCCATCTTCTCCGCCCGCTTGCCCATGCGGCCTACCACCGAGCCCGCTGTCACCTGGACGAGTACACCGCCGCGCAGCCAGTCGAGAAGCCGCGACTGGTCCCCCTGCAAGGTTCGATTGCGCTCCGGATGGGTCAGGATCGGGGTCAGACCGGTGATCTGCATCTGGTAAAAAACTTCGGTCAGACCTGCGGGAATGCCGTAGTCGGGAATTTCTACCAGCAAATAGCCGAGGCCGTTAATGCTGAATCGGGTAGGTTCTTTTTGTGACTGCTCGATGTTGTCGTAAGACATGTGGAAGTCGCAGCCGCGGCCCAGCTTTAGCGCGATCTGCTCCTTGTCCAGCAGGTGCTGCAACTCCGTAATTTTGGCGTCGATCACCTCAGGCACGTAGTCGTACTGGCCGTTCGCATGGGGGGTGCAGACAATGTGCGTGATGCCATCGTCGGCAGCCATCCGCGCCATGGCGACGGAGGTTTCGACGGTAGGTGCACCATCGTCGAGATCCCACAGAAGGTGATGGTGGATGTCAATCATCGCTAGCTAGGTTACCATCGTACCGGCGGAAGTGGTTACTACGAAGTCGCCAGCGACTGAGCCAGTGATTGAGCCATCGACTGGAAGATCAGTAACCCATCCGCTGATCCCAGCAGGTTCTCGCTTGATCGGTCCGGATGCGGCATCATGCCCAGGACATTACGCCCTTCGCTGAGTACACCGGCGATGTTTTCAAGCGATCCGTTGGGATTCGCAGCGGCAGTTAC
This sequence comes from Acidobacteriales bacterium 59-55, assembly GCA_001897435.1. Classification (GTDB taxonomy): domain Bacteria; phylum Acidobacteriota; class Terriglobia; order Terriglobales; family Acidobacteriaceae; genus Edaphobacter. Next base: position 229,945 of record MKSV01000007.1, read on the forward strand.
GGCTCCGTCGGCAGTGGTGTAACGGAAGGCGATGCGATTTTGCTGCTTCAACTGTGCAAGCGTCTCTGCGTCGCAGAAGTAGTTACCTTCCATGTGGCCGATGGGCATCTGTAGTACCTGCCCTTTGGAGAGGCCGTGAGTAAAGGGAGAATCGACCGTCTCCGTACGCAGATAGGTCTGCTTGCAGATGTAGTGCTGGCTGGCGTTGCGCATCAGCGCTCCGGGCAGAAGGCCGGCTTCGCACAGGATCTGAAAGCCGTTGCAGATACCGAGTACAAGGCCACCCTTCTTAGCGAAGCGGCTGACGGCTTGCATCACCGGGGCGAAGCGGGCGATGGCGCCCGTGCGCAGGTAATCGCCGTAGGCGAAGCCTCCGGGCACAAGGATGGCATCGCATCCCTGAAGGTCTTCAGATGCGTGCCAGAGATAGGTAACGGGCTGTTGCGCAATCGCCTCGACGACATGATGAGTGTCGTGGTCGCAGTTGGAGCCGGGGAAGACCAGAACGCCAAACTTCATAGGTTAAGGATAGCATCCGTCCTGATCGTATTTGCAGCAGGTCAGACGGGCGCGTAGATAGCAAAGCCGCGTGGGGGAGCGGGAAATTCGGCGTTGCCGTCGCCGTCGGTGGTGCGTTCGTTCGGCAGGGCCGTATCGTGGCCGTCCCAGGCGATGGGCGCAAACTTCTGGTTCTTCCACTGTGTCTTGACCGACGTGCCCGACCATTGATTGCCCAGGTTATTCAATACATAGACCAGGCCGGGCTGCTCGGTATCGTCGTCCTTCCAGCCGACGCGCTGCATGATGTAGAGGTCGGGGTCGGCGTGAAGGATCTGGGAGTCTCCTCCGGCATACTTCAGGTGCGCCTGGATCAAGGCGTCGATGCCGTTCGGCGTTCCCGGACGCGCAAGGCCGTTGTTGTAGTAGTCGTACCAGAAGATGCAAGGGTAGCCCTCGTGCACCATGATGAAGGAGTAGGCCATCATCTTGTCGTTGACGATGGCGTTGTCGCCCATGTCGTGGTTGTCGACGAAGGTAGCGGCATGCATGGGCCGCTTCATGACGACCGCGCCGTCGTCGGTCAGGTTGCGCAGGTCATAGCTTGGGGTATCGCAGACATCCTTCAGCTTGTACCGCAGAGGAAAATCGAAGGCGGAGATCTGGTTGTCGGTAAGCGCGTTGACCTTGTCAATCCAGGCATTGACATCTTCCGCGCCCGACCAGTACTCGCCGACGACATAGGGCATGAACTCGTTGCCGTCTTTCACGTAGCGGTACTTCGAGAGGATGCCGATCATCCATGCGGCAAGGCCTTTGACGAAGTCGAAGCGGAAGCCGTCGAAACCCAGATCTTCGATCAGCATGCGCGCATAGTCGAACATCGCGGTGTAGACGACAGGATTGCGATGGCAGAGGTGGGGAAAGCCGGCGTAGTTCTCTTCGTCCGGCATCATGACCCGCTCATAACGGCTGGGATGAAAGCAATTCCAGTCGCGGGGAAAATGGCCGCTTTTGGGGTTGAACTTCGTCCAGCGCTTCTGGCCGTCGAGAGGGTTTACCTCTTCTTCGTCCGCGCCGGAGTTGTGGTTGATGACCATGTCGGCGTAGAGGCCGATTCCGTGCTCATGAGCTTTTGCGATCAGGGCTTCGAGTTCGGCGCGATTGCCGAAGAGCGTCTTGACGCCGCCCTTCTGGTCGAAGTCTCCAAGGTCGAAGTAGTCATACGGGTCATAGCCCATCGACTGGTTGCTGGAGGCTTTGGAGACCGGCGGCAGCCACAGGGCATTAATGCCCGCCTTGCCCAGGTCTTCTACCTTTTCTGAAATGAAGTTCCACCACTCGCCTTCCTTCTTTTCCTGTTTGGGAGCATCCCAGTAGAAAGCCTGCATCATGACTGCCATCGGCGTATCTCCTCTTCGCGTTCGCTGACAGGAGCAGCCATCCATCTGGCGATGCGTTTTCTATCCGGCGAGTCTGCGCTATAGTTCTTTGCAACAAACCAGAATGACTGTTTTTTGCAAACGAGTCAGAACGAGTCCTGTCGCAACAGGTCAGATGCATCCTATAAGGACGAGGTTGGAATGGAACCAGGCAACGGACGACCGGTTTCGCCGATAAAGACTGCGGGCGGCGCATTGCTGAACTGGTGGCGGGCGGCGACGCTGGACGCACTGATCGTCGGCATACTCTGGCTGATCGGGCTGGAGCTGATTCGCGTGCCCTATGCGCCGCTGTGGGCATTGCTTGGCGGCATTCTGCAGATTGTCCCCACGTTCGGCGGCATGATCGCGCTGATCGGCCCCGTGCTGGCCGTTGCTTTCAGCGGACATGACGAGTGGAGGCTGGGTCTTGTCCTCGGACTCTACGGTGTAATCGTGATCCTCGAAGGGCTGGTGATCGGGCCTTACGTCCTGCATCGGACGACGAAGGTTCCATGGTGGGCGGCCTTTCTGGGACCCATCGTGCTGGGCATCATCATCCCCTTCTGGGGAGTGCTGCTGGCGCCGCCTTTGCTGGCGGTGATCTACGCCTTCCGAAGGCCAAAGACGTAAAGCAATTCTCCTGTAGGTGTATAGGGAAGGGTTAGAAGTATTGGCCGTTTTCTCTCAAGGAAAACGGCACTCCTCGGTATTTTCCACTTCACAGTAACAGGAGAATTGCTCTAAGCGAAGGATTTACGCAGGCAGGCAGGCGGTGGGTTCAGTGACTCTGAATGTCTCCGACGGGGCGACGACGCGGCAGCAGTTGCGTCCTGCGTGCTTGGCTTCGTAGAGCGCGGCGTCAACGCGGGAGAGAAGGGAATCGGCCGGCTCGAAGGGAACCGCCTGGGTGATTCCAATGCTGACGGTGAGGGGGAAGCCGTTCTTTGCCGTCGCAAGAGCGCGGATTGCCTGTTGAAAACGCTCGACCACCCTCTGCGCGTCCTGGCAGGAGGCCTGGGGAAGGATGAGGAGAAACTCGTCTCCACCGTAGCGCCCGAGGAAGTCGTAGTTCCGCAGGTTCGACGAGATGGCGAGAGCGACCTGGCGCAGGGCCTTGTCGCCGGCGGCATGACCGTGGGTGTCGTTGATTGCCTTGAAAAGATCGATATCAACGAGTGCGACGGATGGGCCGACGCCGCTGCGCTTGGCGCAGCCAAGCTCGATGGCGAGCTTCTGCTCGATGCCGCGGCGGTTGAGCGCGCCAGAAACGACATCTTCGAACGACTGGTTTTCGAGTACGGCCATCAGTTCGCCACTCAGCATGAGCAGGAAGCATAGGCCCATGATGCAGACGAAGATGACGTTGAAGACAAGGGTCGATGTCTGCAACGCGTCCTGCTCCAGAAATACCTGGGGAGCTCCGTTTAACAGGATGATGCCGATCCGGGTCAGGCCGAAGAAGGCATAGAGGCCCATGAAGATGGCAAAGGTCCGGATGAAAGTCCGCCCGGAGGATTGGCGGAAGAGTTCGACCGCGATGAGAGAGCGTATCAGGAAGAAGGTCAGCCCGGCTACAAGGAAGCGTGGGATGAGACGGTTGTGACTAAGGGTGAAGTAGGCCTGTAGAGCCGTAGAGAGAGCAATAATAACCCACAGAAGGTGAGCCTTGCGAGGGCTTTGCAAGAAGCGCAGCGTCCCTTGATAAAAAAGGGCGAAGGCGGTAAAGGCGAGGCCGTTGGCAAGGACGACCGAGGCAAGATCGGAGATGTGGCCCCGCGCGACGAACAGCGAACATGCAACCATGCTGGCGCAGAAGCCGAGCGAAAAGGTCCCTGCACCGCGCAGGCGGGGGTACATGCGCTTCATCCCAAGGAAGACGAGAGCGAAAACCCCACCGAGCAGAATCTGGCAACCAAGGAGCGTGCGATTATCAATCCAAGACAGCAAAGGCATTGCGTGCGACCTTTGTCGAAAATATAACTGCAGGGCAGTATGAAAAGTAAAGAACTAAAGTGGCAACAGGTAAAAAAGGACGGTTTTTAGGACAAGGTGAGCCAGTCGTATTGCTCGTCGGTAAGGGGGACGACGGAGAGGCGGAACTGGCGGAAGAGAGTGGAGCCCTTGAAGATCGCGGCTTCGCGAATCTCCGCGAGCGTCTTCTCATGCTTCAGGCGCTTGACCGGCTTGATGCGGACATTGGGGTTTTTGGGATCGATGCCCTCCACCGAGACGACTTTGGCGGTGCCGATGGCCGCCTTGCCAACGTTGGAGTGATAAATGACCAGCTTCTCGCCCTTCTTCATGTTCCGGAGATAAAGCAGAGCCTGGTTGTTGGTAATGCCGTCCCATGTAGTCTCACCGTCGCGTAGGAGATCGTCGTAGGAGTACTTATCGGGCTCCGTTTTGAGTAGGTACGGCATAGGGAACTCCTGAATGCTAACTAATTCGGGAATGAGTCGGAAACTTTCCTGATCTCTAGGCCTAACGACAGGATTTAACAGGCCTTTGATTAAAGCCGACTTAAAAACTGGAGCAGATCGCGAGTAAGATGCTCACGCCCGCGAGTTTGCAAGCGTGAGACTGGGGGCGTAACTGGCCATGCGGATCGGGATGCGCCTACCCCATCGGGTGAAAGCTTACCAGCAATGTGACGAAGAGCAATCCGAAGACGATGACCAACAGAGGGAACCAACGATCCAGCCAGGACTCTGACTTGTTTGACGAACTCATCTATACATTCTCCTTTATCACTTCTAAATCTAACTGAGAACCGAGGTCGCACTCAATCGGTTGCTGTGTTTGTGTCTGCAAAAGCACGAAAAAGTATCGCGTATTTCGCTTTGGATCCCTGTTCTCAGCCGCCGAGATCGAGGAGGTGGACCTCGGCGAGAGGCTGGCCGAGGAAGCTGGTGCCGAGGCGCTGGAATTTTTCGATAGAGTCGGTGGCATAGAAGCGGCAGGTCGCGGGATTGCCGGCGTGGTTGGGGGCGAAGTGCTCGGCGACGCGGGCGGCGGTGGCGGCGGCGGAGTCGATGACCGTCATGGGGTGGTTCATCTGGGCGAGCGTGCGCTCGATCAGAGGCTGGAGCAGAGGGTAGTGGGTGCAGCCGAGTAGCAGGGTGTCGGCATCGGGCGCCTCGGCGAAGGCTTCGGCGAGGTAGATGCGGAGGACTTCAGCGGTGACGTGGTGGTCGATCCAGCCCTCTTCGACGAGGGGGACAAGAAGAGGGCAGGCCTTTTCGGTAACGCCGAGGCCCAGCGAGGTAAGCGCCTCGGCGTAGGCGTGGGACTGGGTAGTGGCTACGGTGGCGAGGACAAGCACGCTGCGGGAAGATTCTTTACGGGCGGCTTCGGCTCCCGGCTGGATAACGCCGACGACGGGGATGGAGAGGGCCTGCTCGATCTCCGGCAGCGCGAGGGCGCTGGCGGTGTTGCAGGCGACACAGAGGAGGTCGGCACCTTGTTCTTCAAGGAACTTCGCGCTGGAGACGGCGTAACGGGCGATGGTCTCGCGGGACTTGGAGCCGTAGGGCAGCCGCGCCGTGTCGCCGAGATAGATGTACTTCGCCCCGGGAATCAGGGGAAGCAGAGCGCCGAGGACGGTGAGACCTCCGAAGCCGGAGTCGAAGACGCCGATGGTGGGATTGGGAGGGAGAATGAGGGGCTTTGCGGTCATGGCTGAGGGGTGTCCGTTATTTTTTTGGTGTTTTCGGTCGGGGTGGCGGCGGTGGCGGAATAGACGCGGGTAAGGTCGGCGTGGCCGGCGAGGGTGTCGCGGGGCTCGCCATCGACCAGGAAGCGAACCTCTGTGACCTGAGGAAAGGCCGAGTGAAGGGTGGCGATGAGCGAGAGCAGGGTGAGGGTCTCCGCCTGGATGCCGGAGGGGTGACTTTCGACGAAGGAGCTGTGGAGATTGACGATGGCCAACTGGCCCGTGGATTTGGCGGGATGAGAAGGGCGGGACTTGTCCTGCGAGGGAAGGCCGGTGGCTGGGCTGAGTGCATTGCGAGGAGTCGGCGTTGCGAGGGGCAGGTTGATAAAGAAGACGTCGTCGACGGTTGGGCCGCTTTGGAGCGGATGAGTAGAGGTGGGAAGGGAATACTGAGCCAGCAGGTATTCGAGCAGGGCGCGGGCGCGGAGGGTAGGATCCTGGGGCAGGGCAAGCTCACGCTGGTCGGCGGCGAGCGAACCGTCCGCGTCATTGGCGAGGTAGAGGGTGATCTCCTGGGTGCTGGCGGTGGTGGGCGCGGCAATAGGGGTGGCGTCGTTGAGCGCGGTAAGACGCTGGTGCGCCTGGCGGCAGCCGTGGATCAGAAAGCTGGCCATCAGCACGATTCCGGCGATAAGGCTCCAGAAGAGGATGCGCTGGTAGCGGGGGATCATCGGCCGGCTCCGGCGAGGTTGGCGGTGCGCCAGTCGGTCAGCGCGGCTACGATGGCCTCGGCAATGTGCTGTTGATAGGCGGAGTCGGAGACAGGGGTAGGACTGGAGCTGGGGTCAGCCAGAGGAGCGATCTCGATGGCGATCGCTGGGCAGGTGAGGTTATCAAGCGGGCGGACTGAGGCGCGCGCCGAGGTGGCTGGAAGCCTGGCTTGGATCAGGGCAGAGCGGATGGCGACGGCGATGAGGCGGCCGTCGGCAACGGAGGCGGCCTGCGCGGTATCCCAGTGGAGGACGTGGGTCGGATGGGCAGGCGGAGTGAGGGCGGAGGTAAAGAGGTGGACTCCGGTGCCGCTGCCGGTGGCATGGAGAGTGAGGCAGACGGCGGCGCGGGCGTGATTGGCGATCTCGGCGCGCTGGTCAGTGGTGAAGAGAGTGGAAGGATCGGAGGTGCGAGTCGAGATAACCGCAAAGTCGGCGGCGGTAAGCAGGGCGCGAAGGCGGTTATTGAAGGCGAGCGTGATGTCCTTCTCAAGCAGGTTGCCTGGCAGATGTGCCCCGGTGTCGGGGCCGCCATGGGCAGGGTCGAGCAGGATGAGCGTGCGGGGTGGGGCTGGTGGAGTGGGCTTGGGCTGGGGCGTGAAGGGGACCATCAACGGCGGCTTTGCGGGCGACGGCGAGGCTGGAGGTTGGGTTTGCGCCAGGGCCAGAGGCGCGAAGCTGCTGAGGAGGAGCAGGATAGCGACGACGAATTGCTTCCGGGGAGGAGTCAATGGGATCGGTATGGCAACTCGTTGATTGTAATTGGTGGGGAGTGCAGGAAGCGTTGTGGGGATTGATTCGTCCATGCGGCAATGAATGGAGATCAATTTGCCGCGTGATGGCTCGGGCCATGAATGCATACCCCTTTGCTTGTGATGAGTACCCCACGTCCGGAAGTCCGGACGTGGGGTACTCAGATTGCCTGGGCTGGTGGATTAGTCGAGGGCGTAGATGGCCAGACCGCTCAGGAGTTTGGGGTAGAAGTCGGTGGACTTCTGCGGCATGACGTCCATGGAGAGCGAGACGTCCTTGAGCTGATCGAGGGTGATGGGCTTGATAAGGAAGGCGATATCGGCTTCGCCGTTGGCGACCAGCCCAACTGCTTCGTCGGCCTCGCGGATATAGCGGATGTTACCCAGTTTGGTGATGGAATCGGTGGTCAGGCCAAGGATGCGCTCGAGCACGAGGGAGTGAAGCTGAACGACGTCGAGCTGGGCCTGGCGGGCGGGGATTCCGGCCAGCTCCTTGGCGACGACATCCTTTTTGGCGGTCAGCAGGTAGTTGCCGTCTCCGGTAGCGGCGACGAAGGCTACGCCGGGGGTTTTAGCGAGGATGCCGATGTCGGGAGAGTCGAGTTCCTTGACGTCGAAGAAGGCTGAGGCTTTGGTGATAAAGTCGGGCGAACTGAACTCGGGAATGTCGTAGACCACGCGGTGTGTCGGCAGGATGGTAATGCCGGGCGCCTCCATATTGACGAAGGTCATCATCATGGCCGCCTCGGGGAAGGGAGGGGTAGGGAGATGACTGTGGGCAAGCTTTGAGCTTTCGCCCATGGGCGGGTAGGGCTGATCGAGCGGCAGCTTGAGCTGCGCCGAGCGCTCCTTGGCATAGGCAACCGAGGTCTCGTAGCGGTGATGGCCGTCGGCGATGATGAGCTTCTTGTCAGCCATGGCGGTGACGATGAGGTTGATGAGGTTGGGATCGGTGAGTTTCCAGACCTTGTGGACGACGCCGTACTCGTCGGTGATAGCGAGATCGGCGGGGGTGGCGTCGCCGACCTGCTTGCCGTCGGTGCCCCCGTACTTGCCGTCATTACCGAAGATGAGCTTTTCGGCAGTGAAGGCCGGGTCGGAGTAGAGCATGTAGATCTGCTCACAGTAGGCGCGAGTGGCCTTGAAGAGGCTCAGGCGGTCGGACTTGTGCTTGGGAAAGGTCTGCTCGTGGCGGTAGATGACCTTGTCGGCGTAGTCGTAGAGGTGGCCGAGGGCGATGAAGCCGCGGCGCTCGCGAACCTCGTTGGTGTGGGGGACGGTGTAGGTCTGCGAGTAGCCGTAGAGAGCGGGCTCTCCCTCTTCGGCAAGGATGCGCTCTTTGCGCCAATTGCGGAGGGTCTCGGCGGCGCGGGTGTAGCAGTTTTCCTCGTCCGTATCGGTGGGGAACTGCTTGCCCAGGATGACGCGGATGAGGTTATAGGGGCTGGCTTCGTAGTAACGCTGCTGCATGGCCGGGGTGATCTTGTCGTAAGGCTGGGTGACGACGTCCTCCATCTTGACGCGAGAGGTGTCGTAACGAAGGGCGCGGAAGGGGTAGATGCGGGCCATGCTTTTTGTTTTCTCCAGATAAATGAGGTATTCAGTCATTGTACGGGTGTTGGGCGAATTGGGGACTCCGCGGCGGCGGACAGCGGTTCCGCAGCCTGCGACGCCGAGCGGAAAATGACGACGCGGGGTAACGAATGATTTTGAGATAGCGTCTATTCTCCTTGAGGTCTTTGCGGAAGGCGGCTGCCCCCGTTTCATTTGAGATTTGAAGGAGTATGGTGGAAGATTCCTTCCTGGTCGCGCGGAGGGTTCGGGTGCTCTTTATGCGGGATATGGCTCAGAAGCGGGGATGGCGGCGTATAGGACGGCTGCTCGCCGTTTTGGCACTGTGCGCGATCTGCTGGGGGGAGGTGGGCATAGCGCAGGAGAATCCTCTGGGCGAGGTGCACACGCAAGCTCCGCCACCCGCCGCGAAGACACCTGAGGATCTGAAGCCGGTGATCGAGGGCGCGGGCAATGTGGCGGCTCATGCGACGTCGAACCGGAACGCGCGGATACGGGTGGATGTGAACCTCGTGCTCGTTCCGGCGACGGTGACCGATCCGATGAACCGGCTGGTGACGGGGCTGGAGAAGGAGAACTTCCAGGTCTTCGACAACAATACAGGGCAGGTCATCAAGAGCTTCGCGACCGATGACGCTCCGGTTTCGATTGGGGTCGTCTTCGATCTGAGCGGGAGCATGTCGTCGAAGTTCATACGGGCGCAGAAGGCGCTAATGGAGTTTCTGCGGACCTCAAACCCTCTGGACGAGTTTTTTGTGGTGGGATTCAATGACCGGCCGGCGGTGATTGTGGACTATACCTCGCAGGTCGACGATGTCGAGGCGCGGATGGTGATGCTGAAGCCGGAGAAGCGGACGGCGCTGATCGATGCAGTCTACCTGGCCGTAGACAAGCTGAAGGATGCAAAGTACGACCGCAAAGCGCTTCTGATCATCTCCGACGGGGGCGACAACCGGAGCCGCTACACGGAAGGCGAATTGCGGCGGGCGGTGCGGGAGAGCGATGTGCAGATCTACGCCATCGGCATCTTCGATATGTATGCGCCGACTCCCGAGGAGCAGACGGGACCTCTGCTGTTGGCGGATATGTGCGACGTGACCGGCGGCCGGATGTTCCGGGTGATGGATGTTGGGGAGCTGGGAGATATCGCTACCCGAATCAGCGCGGAGCTGCGCAACGAATATGTGATCGGGTATACGCCCTCGGAGATGAAGCGGGATGGGAACTGGCGTAAATTGAAGATACGATTGGTTCCACCGCCGGGGCTTCCCCCGCTGACGGTGCACAATCGCCAGGGGTACTATGCACCTTCGGAGTAGGGGGTTTTGGGCGCTGGCGCTGGCGGCGGGGATGTGGATGCCAGGGGCGAGCGCGGTGAGCGCGTGGGCACAGACGGCAGGGGCTGGGCAACGGGCGGCTTCAACGCAGCCGCAGGCCGCGATTCAACCGCCGTCGCTGACAGTAGACCGCGATCCGGTGCCGTCGCCCGATCCGGAGACGCCGGCCACGCCGGCTACGGAGGCTCCGCAGGGGCTTCCCCAGGGAACGATTCAGAAGGGCGCGGGCGGCAGGTACACCCTGCGCGAAGACGCCTATGAAGTTCGGCTGAACGCGACCGTCGTGGACAATAGCGGGCGCTCCATTCAGACGTTGACCAAGGATGACTTCCGTGTGTATGAGGACGGGGTTCCTCAGACGATTGCGTCGTTCCGGCACGAAGACCTGCCGGTTTCACTCGGCATCCTGATCGACAGCTCCGGCTCGATGTACGACAAGCGCGTGGCGGTGGAAGAGGCTTCGCTGGACCTGGTGAAGCTTTCGAACCCCGCCGACGAGGCGTTCGTGGTGGACTTCTCGTGGGAGGCGTTCATCGACCAGGACTTTACCAGCGATATCACCAAGCTGCAGAAGGGGTTGGACTATATCAAGTCGAGCGGCGGGACGGCGCTTTATGACGCGCTGGTGGCGTCCGCCGACTATACGGCAAAGAACGCGAAGCATCCCAAGCAGGTGCTGCTGGTGATTACGGACGGTGAGGACAACGCTTCGACCGCGACGCTGGAGCAGACGATCCGCAGGATTCAGGATATCGACGGGCCGGTGATCTACAGCATCGGGCTGCTCTTCGGGCAGGATACGGATAAGCGCGAGGCGCGTCATGCGCGCCGGGTTCTGGAGTCGCTGTCGGAGGAGACCGGCGGCGTGGCCTACTTCCCGAAGTCAGTGAAGGACGTGGACGCGATTGCGGCGGAGGTGGCGAAGGACATTCGGACGCAGTACACCATCGCCTATCGTTCGACCAAGTCTCCGGAACTGGGCGGCTACAGGCAGGTGCATGTGGAAGCGAAGGCGAAGGGGATGGGAAAACTGTCGGTGCGGACGCGGGCGGGCTACTTCCCGAAGGTGGCAAAGGCCGATGGCACGAGTTCAGCGAATTCAAATGCAGCAGCCCCGGCGGACCCGGGGAAGCAGCCGCAGTAATGCGCGTGGCAGACAATGTCGTCGACCTGGTGGGGCGGACGCCGATGGTGCGGTTGGGGCGGCTGAGCCCGCCGGGCGGTGCTGAGATATGGGCCAAACTGGAATTTCTGAATCCGGGCGGCAGCATCAAGGATCGTGCCGCACTAGGAATCGTTCTGGACGCGGAGCGGCGGGGAGTCCTGCGGGCCGGTTCGACGATCGTTGAGGCGACGGCGGGAAATACCGGCGTGGGGCTGGCGCTGATCGGCGTCAACCGCAGATACAAGGTGATGCTGTACGTGCCGGAGGGGTTTGCCGAGGAGAAGTGCATCCTGATGCGAGGGCTGGGCGCGACGGTGGTTCGCACACCGGAGGCCGAAGGGATTGCAGGGGCAATTCGACGAGCATTGCAATTTGAGCGGGAGACCGAGGGAGCATTCGCCGCGCTGCAGTTCGAGAATCCGGCGAATCCGGACTTCCATGAGCAGACCACGGCGGCGGAGATATGGGAGCAGATGGGAGGTCGCGTCGATGCGTGGGTCGCCGGAGTTGGATCGGCGGGAACCTTTACCGGAGTCGCCCGGTTCTTAAAGAAGCGGCGGCCGTCGGTGGTCAATGTCGCCGTAGAACCGCAGGGAAGCGTGTTGCAGGGAGGTTTACCGGGACGCCACAAGGTCGAGGGAATCGGCGTGTCGTTTGTGCCGGTCACCTTCGACCGTAACGTATGCGACCGAATTATCAAGGTAATGGATGACTCCGCGTTTGCGATGGTGAAACGACTGGCGGCGGAAGAGGGAATCTTTGCGGGGTCGAGCGCCGGGGCCATGGTGTATGCGGCGGTGGAAATTGCCCAGGAACTGGGCGCGGGAAAGCGGGTGGTAACCGTGATTCCGGATTCAGCGGAACGGTATTTAAGTAAGGGAATCCTTGAGTGAAGAGTTTTCAGGGAGAGGGAGTGAAGGCGGATGGCTGAGGCGAAGAAGCACGGATTTGCGACGCGGGCGATCCACGACGGGCAGGCGCCGGATGAGTTGACGGGTGCCGTGAATGTGCCGATCTACCTGACTTCGACGTATCAGCAGGAAGAGATTGGCAGGAACAAAGGATATGAATATGCGCGGTTGACGAACCCGACGCGCGACGCGCTGGAGGAGAGCTTGTGCTCGCTCGAAGGCGGGACGAGCGCACATGCGTTTGCCAGCGGCATGGCTGCGATTACGGCGATGTGCACCATGATGAAGATGGGCGACCATGTGGTGTGCTCGGACAACGTCTATGGTGGGACGGCGCGGATGTTCGACAAGGTAATGGCGAACTATGGGCTAACCTTCACCTATGTTGATACCAGCGAGGCGGAGAAGGTAGCGGCGGCAATTCGACCGGAGACGAAGCTGGTGCATATTGAGACGCCTACCAATCCGATGATGGGGATTACGGATATTCGCGCGGTGGCTGACATCTGCCATGCGCATGGCGTGGAGTTGAGCGTCGATAACACCTTTCTGTCGCCCTATTTACAGCAGCCAATCGCGCTGGGCGCGGATATCGTCATGCATTCGACGACCAAGTTCCTCAATGGACACTCTGACGGCCTGGGCGGCGTTCTGGTCTGCACGAAGCCGGAGCAGGCGGAGCGCTTCCGGTTTGTGCAGAAGTGCACGGGCGGGATTTTGTCGCCGTTCGAGAGCTATCTGCTGCTACGCGGGGTCAAGACACTGGCCGTTCGAATGAAACAGCATGATGCCAATGGTCGGGCGGTTGCCAACTTCCTGAATGGGCACAGGGCGGTGAAGCGGGTCTTCTATCCGGGGCTGGCGGAACATCCGCAGCACGAGCTGGCGAAGCGTCAGCAGAGCGGATTTGGGTCGATGCTCTCGATGGACCTGGGCACGCTGGAGCGGGCGAATCTCTTTGCGAAGTCGCTCGGGCTGTGCTATCTGGCAGAGAGCCTGGGCGGGGTCGAGACGCTCATCTGCCACCCGGCCAGCATGACTCACGCGGCGATAGGTGCCGAAGGACGAGCGCGGCTGGGCATCACCGATGGGCTGATCCGCGTCAGCGTCGGGATTGAAGATGTGGAGGACATTGTGGCCGATCTGGGGCAGGCGTTAGCCCGGCTGGGTTAAATCGAGGTGTCCAGAGAGCAGAGTGCCTATGTCTTCTTTAGCTTCAGCGCTAAAGTCCCCTCAGGATTAAGTACTTCTATTTCTTGGGCATGGAGAGTAAGCGATATCGATGCCTGCATTTCGTGAAATTACTCGGGATTATGGTTGAACCACTTTCGCAACTCGCTGCTTGAGGTTGATCCTTCAATCTAGTCCTGGCGATTGCTGCGCCTGCCGCCCCTAATGATCCTTCTGGTTCTTGCAGCCGCACGATTCACGAACGACCAATTTCACGGGGAGGACCGTTCTGATGGTGGAAGTCGAGGCTTCACTCTTGATCTTTTGCAGCAGCAGGCGTGCAGAGGTGCGCCCGAGTTCCGCCGCGGGTTGACGCACGGTCGTTACGGGAGGCTTCAGCAGGGTGTAGAAGTCAACATCGTCGAAGCCGACCAGAGCCACGTCCCTGGGTACCTCGATCCTGAGAGCTCGGAGGGTCTTGATGACGCAGATGGTACAGGCGTTGTTTGCCGTAAACAACGCATCGGGGCGGTCCGCCGAGTCGAAAAGCGCCGATAAAACACTCTTTGCGGTTGCTTCATTCGACAACATCAGCTTTTTTGGGGAAAGCTTTTCCTGTCGCATGCGCTCTTCATAGCCTGCGATGCGCTCTCGAACCGGCCGCAGGTGGGAGTTCATCACAAGACAAACGATCTTTTTGTGGCCATGACCGATGAGGTGTTCCACTGCCATCCGCGCCCCGACACGGTTTTCGACCTCGACCGAGTCGGTGAGAACCGCTTCGGAGGGGCGATCGATGGTGACAATGGGAGTTGATCCCGAAGCCAATCTTTTCAGGTACTTGCTGTGGCTGTCTGCCGGGACAAGCAGAATGCCGTCGACTGGGTGGCTCGCCATCTCTTCGACCTGTGCTTCCTCAATGGAGGAGGTGCCATTGGACGCTGCCAGCCAGACTAGGTAGCCGGCCTGACGCGCGGTGTCCTGAATGGCGTGACTGACGACGGAAAAGAAGCTGTCCGCGAGATCGGGGACGATCAGGCCGATGGATTTTGACGACTGCCCTGTCAGGATGCGGGCGGCGCGATTGGGACGATATCCCAACTGCCGTATCGCTGCGTGAACCTTTTTTGCTGTTTCGGCGGCCACATAGGGGTGGCCGTTAATCGTTCGGGAGACGGTCATCGGACCGACTCCGGCAGCCCGTGCCACGTCGTCCAGGGTTGCTTTTTTGCTAGGGGGTGTCTTGCGCACAGGAGCCTTTTGACAATGTTTTATGAGAGGGCTAACACAGCATTCACAATACTAAACTTAGATTTCAACAGCTAAATGATTATTTTTTCATTGACATGGGGTGCTCCATCGGGCGAACATGATGCTCGTTGTGGTAACGCAATCATACGATAGTTAACATGCACTAAAATTTTGGAGGCAGGGATGAAGAAAAAGTGGTTCGATGGCCGTCTCACGCTGCTGTTTGCCATGCTCTGCGCATTTGCGCTTGTGGCTCCGGTATTAGCTCAATCAGATAGTTCGTCGATCTCAGGCACGGTCACCGACTCGTCGGGCGCTGTGCTTCCCAATGCGAAGATCACAGTTCATAACAACGCAACCGGCGCTGATCGTTCCCTTACCAGCAGCCAGGGCGGCGATTTTACCCTGACTAATCTTCCCTCGGGCGACTACAACATTCGTGCCGAGGCCGACGGCTTTCAGACGACGACGCTGACCAACGTGCATCTCGATCCGAGCATCGGTCGGCGTATCGATATCGCCCTGAAAGTCGGCACGGCCTCAACCGAGGTCAATGTCGTGGCTGGCGCCAACACCGTGCAGACGGAGAGCGGATCGGTCGGACAGCTCATTACCCAACAGCAGGTCAAGAGCATTCAGCTCAATGGACGCAACCCTATTTACCTCTCCCAGCTTGAGCCTGGCGTTGTGCGTGGCCAGTCGATGGCAGCCTTCAACTTTGGTCTCGACAACGGCATCAACGTCAATGGCGCGCGCTCTCAGGAGAGCGTAATCACCTAC
Source organism: Acidobacteriales bacterium 59-55 (assembly GCA_001897435.1). GTDB lineage: Bacteria > Acidobacteriota > Terriglobia > Terriglobales > Acidobacteriaceae > Edaphobacter. The sequence goes on from MKSV01000007.1 coordinate 245,227, forward strand.
GACGGTGCGCCGATGGTGCGTACCCGCTCCAACGGCACCAGCGTTGGCGTCGCCGATGTGGATTCGACGTCTCAGATTCAGGTGCTGACCACCAGCTACCCGGCCGAGTATGGTCGTACTTCAGGCGGCCAGATCCGTATGATTCCCAAGAGCGGTACGAGCGACTTTCACGGCAGCGTCTTCGAGTACTTCCGCAATACTGCCCTGAACGCCAACACCTGGGCCCGCAACAACTCGGGTACCAAGCGGCAGGGCTTCCACTACAACCAGTTTGGCTGGAACCTGAATGGCCCCCTCTTCATTCCTGGCCACTTCAACAAGGATCATAAGAAGCTCTTCTTCCTGGTTGGACAGGAATGGACGCGGTACAACCACGACGATCTCTCTCAGCAGAAGGTTCCAACGGCGCTGATGCGCACGGGCAACTTCAGTGAACTGCTCGGACCCAACATCTTCTACAGCAAGCCCGTGCAGCTTGTGAACCCGAATACGGGTCTGGCCTGCCCTAACAACGACTTCAGCGACGGGAAGTGCGGTATTGCCCTCAGTCCCAACGGAATCGGATTGCTCAATGCCTATCCTCTGCCATCGGCGGCGCAAACCTCAACCAATAACTGGATTGACTCGGCACCCTACACCGAGAAGCAGCGCAAAGACTCCGTCGTCATCGACTTTGTTCCCACCGAGGCGCATCACTTCCGCTTCAGCCTGCTGAACTACAACTACGACGACTACGAGCCGCACTTCGGCAACTTCAACCTCAATCCTCGTATCTTCCACCGTCCGAACCAGATCGGTGTCTTCCACTACACCTGGACTGTCAGCCCCACGATGGTCAACGATGCTTATGTCTCGGGCGCGGCGGACCACGTCACCATCGGCATCGACACCTCGTCGGGCCGCTACGACCGTACCAAGTACGGTATCAACTATCCTTACCTTTATGGGGCCGCAAGCAAGGTGGTTCCCAACAAGATTCCGACCGTTCAGCTCAACAACTTTGGAACGCTTGACGGCGGTCCGTATCCCTCGCGCTCCGGCGGCATCGTCTATGACTTTGGTGACACCCTCACCAAGGTCTGGGGCAACCACACGATCAAGATTGGCGGTCTGTGGGAGTATGCCGGTGAGAACAACTATGACCAGATCAGCGTAGACAATACGCGGCCCGGTACGACCAACAATCAGAACGGCTTGTTCGTCTTTACCGATAACCGCGGCGGTGGCCCGACGACCAAGGCGGGCATAGCGAACGTGGCACTCGGTCTCTTTGACACTTATGGCGAGATCGGTACGCGCTCCTACACGCTGTTCCGAGGCAACATGTTCGAGGGCTTCGCGCAGGACCAGTGGCGCGTCAACCCGAAGCTCGTGCTCGAGTACGGCATTCGCTACAGCGTCATGACTCCGTACCATGCGCTCTGGGGCAACCAGGCCTTCTTCAGCGAGAAGGACTATGATCCATCGCTTGCTCCTACGGTGGATCCCACCACGGGCTTCCTCACCGGCGGAGATCCTCTGAACGGCGTCGTTATCCCGGGCAGCGGCTTTCCCAGCAAGGCAAAGGGACATGTGCCCGATGCCATCCTCGAGAATGGCTACAAGCGTCTCTTCCGCGGGTATAGCACAGGCTACTCTCCCACCGTCTACAGCGACATTCAGCCGCGCTTCGGCTTTGCCTACCAGGTGACGCCGGGTACGGTCATCCGCGCCGGTGTCGGCCGCTACGTGCAGCGTCTCGGTATCAGCGATACGGTTCACGTTGGCGGCAACGCTCCGTTCCAGCCCGCGTCGAACGTTACCCTCGGCAGTGTCGACAACCCGGGCGGCGTAGGCATCAACTCCACCCCGCTCGCCTTCACCTCTCACTCCTACACGTATCCCAGCCCCGAAGCCTGGGGATGGAACCTGACCATGGAGCAGGAGTTCCAGAAGATCGGCGTCTTTACCCTGAGCTACGTTGGCCGTCGCGGCTACCATCTCGAGCAGTTGGCGAATGTCAACCAGTTGCCGCTGGGAACCAGGAATCTCCCGGAAAACAAGGGTATCAACCCGGATGCGCTGCGTCCATACAAGGGCTACTCCACCATTATTGAAGCCCAGAATACGGGTGGATCGAACTATCACTCCCTGCAGGCAAACCTGAAGCGGCGTCTTAACCACGGCTTCCTCTTCGGAGTCGCCTACACCTGGTCGAAGAGCCTTGATTATGGATCGTCGAACGGCTTCAGCATCCCCAACGCAGCCAGCAACGCTGCCATGTATGGACCGAGCGACTTCGACACCCGCCATGTGCTGGTAACGAACTACGTCTGGGACATTCCGTACGGCACTCACGCCAGCAATCCGTTGGTTCGCACTCTCGTTGGCGACTGGCAGTTCTCCGGAACCATCCAGGCACAGTCAGGCCGTCCGCAGAGCGTCACGCGGAACCTCGACCAGGCTGGAGTCGGGCCGGGTTCGGGCAACCAGTTCTACATCCTCAATCACAACCCGGCCCTGCCTCACAAGTTCTCTGGCGGCAAGACTTCGGACCAGTGGTATGAGGGAGTAGGGTCGACCGCGTGGTCGCCCGCGCCGCTCAGCACCTTTGCTCCGCGTGGAATGCGTGGTAAGGTCTACGGTCCCGGCTTCAACAGCTTCAGCGCCGCACTCCAGAAGGGATTCCACATCATTCCGAGCCACGAAAATCATCAATTGATCTTCAAGGCAGAAGCCTTCAACTACCTCAACCACCCCAACTGGGATAACCCCGACAACAACCCGACCAGCAGAACCTTTGGTCAGGTTACCGGAAAGGGCGGTACCTACTCGTCTGAACGGCAACTACAGTTCAGCCTGCGGTATGCGTTCTAACGTCATACTCCGATGCGGCTTGCCTGATGCTAGGCAAGCCGCATTTTTTCTGAATGATGAGATTCCACACAAGCCTGAATGTGTGGATTTTTTCTTTTAAGACTGTTGTTTGCGTAGATATCCGAAAGAACGATTCGTGTCATTTTGTTTCATGCGTGGGTTCAGCCCAAACTCAGGGGGAATGGCGACTTCTTGACCCCTCCATGTCCGATAGTGAGTCACAGCATCGCAGTGTCTCGCAGGAGTAGGGACGTGGCCTTCCGATTACGAGGAAAATAAGGCACACTGGTACACCACAGGGAAAAGGAGACTGCCATGGTCTACGGGAGAGGGATGTTACTGCTGGGCGCTGCCTCGATACTGCTGGCGGGCGGAGGAGGTAGGAGCCTGCACCTATCTACGGAAAACGGCTTGAGTGCCGCGCAAGTGCATTCGGCCTCCAGCATGTCGGCTGTGCCGCTCAAGGTGGAGAAACTGGACCCGGCGCTGGATCAGATCATTCCCGCCGACGCGAGACTGCAACAGGTCGCCGACGGCTTCAAATGGACCGAAGGCCCTGTCTGGATTTCCTCCGGGTATCTTCTCTTTGCGGAGATTTCGAGCAACAGCATCCGCAAGCTGACTCCGGATGGCCATGTCAGCATCTTCATGCAGCCCAGCGGATACAAAGGGACTGCACCCTACGGCGGACCCGAGCCGGGATCGAACGGGATGACCCTCGACCGGCGCGGTCGCCTCACGGTGGCCGGCCATGCGCAGCGTGACGTGTGGCGGTTAGAGTCGCTCGATCCCCATGCCCAGGTCACGATTCTGGCCGACAGCTATCAGGGCAAAAAGCTCAATAGCCCGAACGATCTCGTGTACAGGTCTGACGGGTCGCTTTATTTCACCGATCCCCCCTACGGTCTGCGCACCCAGAGCGATAAAGATCCGGCAAAGGAGTTGAACTTTAATGGTGTCTACCGGATACCCGGAGCAGCAGCGCAGAAGCCGGGGAGTGAACCGCATCGTTCGCAGCTCCAGCTTTTAATTAAAGATCTCCCGCGGCCCAACGGTATCGCTTTCTCGCCGGATGAGAAGTTTCTCTATGTCGATAGCTCAGGGCCTGAAAAGCTATGGATGCGCTATCCGGTTAGGACGGACGGTTCTCTTGGCGCGGGCAAGGTTTTCTTTGACGCAAGCTCCGATACCAGGCCAGGTGGCCCGGACGGAATCAAGATCGATGTAAAGGGAAATGTCTATAGCACCGGCCCCGGAGGGATCTGGATCTTTTCTCCTAACGGCAAGCACCTGGGGACGATTTTGCTGCCGGCAGTCGCTGGGAACTTTGCCTGGGGCGGAGCCGATCACCGAACGCTCTACATCACGATGGGGAGCAGCGTGCAACGGGTTCAATTGAAGATCGCGGGCCTTCGCGCACGCTAGGCGCGCTCGAAACCGATTCTCGTTTGAGTAAGCCTTGGAGGGAATATGAGTCGAATCAGATTTGAGACATGGGTATTGTTTGCGGCCTTTTTGGGCAGCACGCTGGCCCTGGCTGCCGGTCCCCGTCAGTGGCAGAGCGGCAAGCTGATGGATACCGAGCAGCAGAAGGTGACGGAAGGAAGCACCACAACCTACCATACGGACAGCGAAACAAAGTACAAAAATGGCAAGACCAATCATTCTAAGGATGCAACGGCGAGGACGACCGACGATGTGGATACCTATGAGGTCTATACCATCCTGGGACCGGACAAGACCTATGTCGCTCGCGAAAAGCTTCTGTTTCCATGGTCAAAGCCGGCGAATGTCACGGTCGGGGCCGAGATCAAATTTGCCGTTGAAGGCAAGCGTCTTTATATCCTGGGCGACGATCAGAAAGAGCACAAGGCCTCCGTTGTAAAGATTAGCGTCAACCAGAAGGAATAGGTCGTAGCGTTCCCCCGGCGCGAGAATTGAATCTGGAGTTCGGGGATTTACCTGCGAACGCGGTATACCGTCCGGACTTCGGTTCGGTGGTAGAAAGGAGACATGTCCGATTCGAGCCTCACGCCGGAGATGGCTTCGATCCTCACTGAGGTTCGCCGGTTGGCCGTCACCGCTTCGTCGCTCGAATCTCTGCAGAAGGGGATTGCGGAAATCATCTCCCAGCGACTTTCTTATTACAGTTGGACCGGGTTTTACATGCTGGACGCGAACGATCCCGGCATGCTGCTCCTCGGGCCCTTCGTCGGCGATCCAACTCCGCATGTGCGTATTCCCGTGAGTGAAGGCATCTGCGGAGCGGCAGTTGCCTCGGGAGAGACGGTGGTCGTTGATGACGTCAACGCAGATCCCCGCTATCTCTCATGCTCCATCGAGACCAAATCCGAGATTGTCGTCCCCATCTATGCGCATGACACCGTGGTCGGCGAGATCGATATCGACAGTCACCGCATCGCCGCATTCGGTCAAGTGGATCGCTCCTTCCTCGAAGAGGTAGCTCGGGTAATTGGGAGCTATATGGAACGACATTTCGGTAAGGTTCTCAAGGGCTGAACGAGATACTGTCCACCGGGCTTCGCAGCCGGGTCTCTTCCCGATTCTTGATATAATTTTGGCGTCCCTGACAAGATTCGAACTTGTGTTCTCGCCCTGAAAAGGCGGTGTCCTGGGCCGGTCTAGACGACAGGGACGTTAATGATTGCTGGAGTCGCAACCTGCTTTCGACGCTATCAATATAGATGGCTTGTGTCAAAAAAGCGCGACAGCGAATCGATGCCAGGATCGTGAGGCATTTTGCCGATCAGAAGCCCTCGATCTTTGCCTGAAGAGGTCGAGAGAAGTCCGAATGGGCCAGTTTGCTTACGGGTTATTTCGATCCGGATATGAGTTTAGTGAAGATTGAACCTTCGCGGACCATGGACTCATCTAAAATTGAACCTCATAGTGTTGTTGCCTAATCAAACACCTAACGCATCTGCGTTTATCAGCTTGGATGCGAGCCTTTTAGGCAGGCCTTTGCAATTGCCGTTTTTTAGATTGAAGGAGAAACACTGTGTCTTTGACTTTGAGTTCTCGCCGCATTCTGCGGCTCGCCATATGCGCGGGCATCTGCCTCTCTTTTGCAGGATGCAAATCCGCTCCGCCTCCTGCTGCCGCCGCTCCCCAGGCGATGCCGGTCAAGGTCGCTCCGGTAACCCTGGCCGCGGTTCCAAATACTGATACCTACGTTGCTACCATCAAGAGCCGCCGTTCGGCGACGATGCAGCCCCAGGTAGACGGGAATATCACCCGTATCTACGTCAAGTCGGGCGATGCCGTCAAAGCCGGCCAGGTGTTGATGCAGATCGACCCGCTCAAGCAGCTTGCCACGGTTCAGCAGCAGCAGGGAACCGAGGCGCAGAAGAAGGCGGTCTATCAGTACAACCAGGGAGAGGTAGAGCGGCAGCGCAAGCTGTTTGAGGCGGGAGTCACGTCCAAGCAGGCCTACGACCAGGCCGTGCAGGCGTATCAAAACTCCAAGGGAGATTTTGACTCTTCGGTGGCGCAGACCAACACGCAGAAGCAACAACTGGCCTACTATCAGATTCGCGCTCCTTTCGCCGGCATCGTCGGCGACATCCCTGTGCATCTCGGAGATTATGTCTCCGCTACAACGATGCTTACGACGGTAGACGAGAACGCCGACCTGGAAGCGTACATCTATGTTCCCGCCGAACGAGAGAGCGAGGTCAAGAGAGGCCTGCCCGTCGAGATTCTCGACGCGGATGGAACCGCGATCGTCAAAACGTCCATCGACTTCCTCTCCCCGCAGGTTGACAACAGTTTGCAGGGCATTCTGGTCAAGGCCAGGGTGCCGCGGACGTCGCAGCGTCTCCGCAACGGTCAGTTGGTGAAAGCGCGGATCACATGGAACAGCAAGCCCGTTCCCACGGTTCCCGTGCTTGCGGTCACGCGCGTCGGGGGCCAGGCTTTCGTCTATCTTGCCACCGCTAAGGGCGACGGGTACTCGGCCCACCAGGTTCCAGTCAGCCTGGGCGAGACCCAGGGTAATACCTATCCCGTACTCAGCGGCCTCAACCCCGGAGATCGCGTCATTATCTCCGGCCTGCAGTTTCTACAGGAAGGTGCCCCCGTCAAGCCCATGGGCTAAGGCGAGCGCTTGAAGTCTGTCATGATCCGGGCGCTCTCTTTGCGCGTCGCCCGGTCTCACGCTGCATCCCGGGCAGCAGCCCCGGCCAGAGGTAAACCTTGTTCGTTGACTTTTTCATTCGCCGCCCGATCTTCGCTACGGTTTGCGCTCTTCTGATCATCCTTGCCGGTGCTATCGTCATCCCGTCGTTGCCGATTGCGCTCTATCCGCAACTGGCGCCGCCGCAGGTCACGGTTTCGAGCGTCTACATTGGAGCCAACGCGCAGGCTGTCGAATCCGCCGTCACCATTCCGCTGGAAGAGTCCATCAACGGCGTCGAGGGAATGCGCTACATTACCTCGACGAGCGGCAACGATGGAAGCAGCACCATCACGGTCACCTTCCAGACAGGGTACGACCTGAACATTGCGGCGGTTGACGTTCAAAACAGAGTCGCCAGCGCCCAAGGCGTTCTTCCGCAGACCGTCAAGAACACCGGCGTCAGCATCATCAAGGCCAACCCCAGCTTCATCTTCGCCGCCGGCTTCTACTCGGACAACAACCGCTACTCGCAGGAGTTCATCTCCAACTACCTTGACCTCTATGTCAAGGATCCGATCAAGCGCATCAGCGGCGTCGGCGATGTCAGAATCTTCGGCGAACGCAAATATGCCATGCGGATCTGGCTCGACCCAGTCAAACTGGCAGCGCGCCAGCTTACCGCCTCCGATGTTGTCAGTGCATTGCAGGAGCAGAACGTCGAGGTCGCCGCCGGCGCCATCGGACAACAGCCTTCGGATCCGAAACAGAACTTCCAGATAGCGGTTCGCGTCGTCGGCCGTCTCAGTACACCGGAAGAGTTCAACAACATTATTCTCAAGAACACCTCTGCTGGTATCGTCCAACTTAAAGACGTAGGACGAGCCGAGATTGGGGCCGAAACTTACGCCAGTAGCCTTAAATACTCCGGCCAACCTGCTATTGGTATCGGTGTCCAGCAATTGACCAACGCCAACGCGCTTAGTGTCGATGAATTGGCCAAGGCTGAGCTGAAGAACCTGTCGAAATCGTTCCCACCCGGCCTGCATTATGTGATTGCCTTCGATTCAACCACGGTTGTCGGCGACTCGATTCACGAGGTGCTGGTCACTCTTGCCGAAGCCATCATCATTGTCATCATCGTTATCTTCCTCTTCCTGCTTGACTGGAGAGCCACCATCATTCCCGCGGTTACCATTCCCGTGGCGCTGGTCGGAACCTTCTTTTTCATTAAGATCTTCGGCTTTTCCATCAATTCGCTAACTCTCTTTGGCATTACGCTGGCTACAGGCCTGGTCGTTGACGACGCTATCGTTGTGATCGAGAACGTGCAGCGCCATATCGGCGAGGGCGACAGCGACCCGCATCATGCCACCTCGAACGCTATGGCCGAAGTCACCAGCGCGGTCATCGCCACGTCCCTGGTGCTCATCTCCGTCTTTGTGCCGGTCAGCTTCTTCCCCGGCACCACGGGAATTCTCTATAAGCAATTTTCGCTGACCATTGCTTTCTCCATTGCGATCTCGGCATTCAATGCGCTCACGCTTTCGCCCGCGCTCGCAGCAATCCTGCTTCGCGGCGAAGAGGCCAAATACAAGCTCTTCGAGTGGACACATATCCCGGCGTTGGCAAATGGTTACAGCCGGTTGGCCCACGGCATCGACCATTCGATCGATAGCGTGTCCAGGGCCTATGGCCGCGTCATTCATTACGGCCTGCGCATCCGCTATCTGCTTCTGCTGGTCTTTATCGCAGTGCTCGGCGCTACAGCCTACATGTATCAGCATGTTCCGACTGCCTTTGTCCCATCGGAGGATCAGGGCTATTTCATCATGCAGGTACTCGCTCCGCAGGGCGCGTCGCTGACGTATACGACGAAGCTGGCGGATCAGGCGCAGGCCATTCTTGCTCAGGATAAGGACGTTCAGGGCTCCTTCTCGGTGATGGGTTTCGGCTTCAGCGGAAATTCACCCAATCAGGGCCTCATCTTCGTGCCTCTCATTCCGCAGTCCAAGCGGCTCGAGAAAGGCCACGCCGTCACCGACGTGATTGCCCGGCTTACGCCAAAGCTTTATGGCATTCCCGGAGGCATCGTCGCCGCTTTCGAGCCTCCCGCCATCCAGGGTATCGGCAGCTTCGGCGGATTCCAGTTCGAGTTGCAGGACCAGGGCCGCAACACGCTGGCCGACCTTGACAATGTCGCGCACCAGATCGTCGGCGCCGGACGCGACCCGCACTCGGGGCTCACCGGTCTCTACACCTCATTTACAGCCAATGACCCTCAGCTTCTGGTGAAGATCGACCGCGAGAAGGCCAAGTCCATGGGCGTTCCCTTCAATCAGATCTCGGATGCGCTCGGCGTCTATATGGGATCGGCGTATGTCAACGACTTCGACTTCAATAACCGTTCCTATCGCGTCTATGTTCAGGCGGACGCGCCCTTCCGGCAGACAGCGGCTAATATTCACCAGTTCTACGTCCGCTCGAACACCGGGCAGATGATCTCGCTGGATAACCTGGTTTCGATTGAACAGAGTTCAGGCCCGCAGACGATCAGTCACTACAATCTCTTCCGCTCTGCCGAGATTCTGGGTTCATCCGCCCCGGGCCTCTCCTCGATGGAAGGCATCGAGGCCATGCAGAAGCTGGCCGAGAAACACATGCTGCAGGGCATGAAGTATGAGTGGTCAGGCCTTGCTCTTGAAGAGGTCGAGGCCAGCGGCAAAGCGGTAATCATCTTCGGCCTTGGCATTCTGGTGGTCTATCTCACCCTCGCGGCCCTGTATGAGAGCTTCGCGCTGCCCTTTATCATTCTGCTTGCCGTACCGACAGCAGTTCTCGGAGCCCTGGGCTTCATTGCCGCAAGGGGGTTGTCCGACGACGTCTATGTCCAGATTGGGCTGGTCATGCTGATCGGGCTTTCGGCGAAGAACTCGATTCTGATCGTCGAGTTTGCCGAGCAGATTCGCGCGAAGGGGGCCTCCATCACCGAGGCCGCCATCCAGGCCAGCGAACTGCGTCTGCGTCCGATCCTGATGACCAGCTTCGCCTTCATCCTCGGCGTTCTGCCGCTGGTCTTCGCTACCGGCGCCGGCAAGTTGGGCCGCCACTCTGTAGGAACGGCGATCGTGGGTGGAATGTTCGTCTCTACAATCCTCAACCTCTTCTTCATCCCTGTGCTCTATGTCATTCTACAGACGCTGCTTATTCGCTTCTCGAAACACAAGTCTCCGTCCGATGGCGAATTGCCTCCGCCTGAAGTTGCAGCCTGATCCTGGATTTTCTGCAAGCAAGTGAATCCCCCCTGCGTCCTGTTTCCGAGACGCAGGGGATTCATTTGCTCATCTGTAGAGGCAGGCCTGTTCGAGTTCCAGCAGATTTGCGGAGCGCCTAAAGCTTCGCCAGCGCTGCAAGCACATCGACCGGCTCAGGCCGGACGCGGAAGTCGGCGTACGCTTCCGCAAAGGCGATCGTCCCGTCCTGCCGGATGACGAAGACCGCAGGCAGCGGCAGCCGCCAGCTAGCCTCTGTGGCGTTGTGATAGCTGAGCCCGGCGTTGTTGTAGGGGATATTGACGAGGATGCTCTGGTAGTAGCGCCGGTGTTCCTGGGGGATGGTATAGGCAACGCCAAACTCTTCGGCCACCGTTGCATCCGGATCGGAGAGCAGAGGGAAGGGCAGTTCGTGCTGCTGAATCGTGAAATCGTTGTGGCGCAGCGTCTGCGGCGAAATAGCGACGAACAATGCGCCCAGCTTCCGAACTTCCGGATAAAGATCCCGCCAGGTTTCAAGTTCGGTGACGCAGTAGGGACACCATCGCCCGCGAAAAAAGTTGATAACCAGAGGCCCCAGCGCAAGCAGGTCGCTTGAGTTCAGAGGCTTGCGGCTGCGCGTGTCCTGCAGGGCGAAGCCGGGAGCGGGGCTGCCTGGCTTTAGGATGCGGTCTTCGATGCCGGTGTTGAAGAGGTCAGCGGTAGCCTTCTCCGAGATCGCAAGTCGTTCCGGCTGTACGAGCCTGCGGGTATTTTGCGTAATGTGATCGAGCTGGTCCTGAAGAGAGTTGGCCACAGAGTCCATTATCGCAGCCGCCGCTGCCGGGCGTCACATTGCGCCCAGCAGTTTGACCAGCCGCTCAAAGCCCTCTTCGCGCGCCTTTTTATTTGCCGGCGTCGGGTCCGGAGCCTCGCCCGCGCGCATGAAGCCGTGGCCTGCGCCGTCGTAGATGACGGGTTCATATTTTTTATGGGCTGCCTTCATCGCCTCGGTAGTGGCGGGAACGGTCGCGCTGATGCGGGCGTCGTTGCCTGCGTAGAATCCATAAACGGGTGCGGTGATGGCTGCGAGGTCAGATGGCGCTGGACCGTAGAAGACGAAAGCTGCGTTGAGGCCATGGCGATGGGCGGCGAAGGCAAAGGATTTGCCGCCTCCCCAGCAGAAGCCAGCCACTGCCAGCTTGCCGTTGGCTGAAGGAATCGTCTTTGCATAGTCGGCTGCCGCGTCGAGGTCGGCATTGACCTCATCCGGATTAAGCCCGGAGACAGCCTTGGTCGCGTCGTTCTGGCTGGTAAACGAGCTGAAGTCGCCACCGTTGGGCCCGTGGCCGGAGAGCAGGTCGGGCGCGATGACGATGTATCCCGCGGCCGCGATCTCGTCGGCCATCTCTCTGGCCCAGTCGGTCAGGCCGAAGATCTCGTGGATAAGGATGACCACCGGAGCCTTCCGGCTCACCTCGGGATAGGCGACGAAGGCCTGAACCGTGCGCCCATCATGTTTCAGCGCGACGTATTCGTGATGGCGGGGGGAGGCGTCGAGGCGGGCTTTGGCCCAGTCCTGGGCCTGGGCGGCAAGGGGAAGCAGAAGGAGAACGGCGAAAATTTTAAACGCGGCATGTCGCATGGGGGGAGTGTAGCCCCCATCTCAATTGCCCGGCAAGACTTTAAGGCAAACGGCGGTGGGTCCGTATGAATTCAAACGGACCTACTGCCAGACAAGCCCCTCTCACACGGTAGTGAGCTTGAGAGTGATGCCGATATCGGCAGTCTGCGGACGGCTGGCCGGGAGGGTTACCCGAAGGCCGGATGCTTCCTGCCTGAACTTCATGTGGCCATCCCGTCCGAGCATCGAAACTCCGGTGATCTTTGCCGGATGCTGCGGGCTGGAGTTGCCGAGCGATGAAATCACGGCTTCTCCGTTCGGCCAGCCCTGAACAAACGCATAGATGACGGAGCCTTTGGTGGTGAAACGGACGTCTTCCGCCGTAAGGTCGGGCTTTTTGCCCTCGTTGGGATCGAATTCCTTGCCATTAGAGGCGATGACAACCTTGGTGGATGGGCCTTCGCCATAGATCTTCCAGGGCCGCGTCCCGTAGATGCCCTCGCTGTTGACGGCCATCCAGCCGGTGATGCCGTTGAGAGTGACCATCTCCTCAGCGTCCAGTTCGCCCGAGTTGGGCAGCGGGAAGTTCAGCAGCAGGTTGCCGTTCTTGCTGACGATATCGACCATCAGGTCGATGACCTTTTTCGCGGTCTTGTACTTGATGCCGCGCTTGTAGTGCCACTGCCCGATGCAGGTGTCGGTCTGCCATGGGGTGGGGGAGATGTCGTCGAGGACGCCGCGCTCGCGGTCAAGAGCGCAGGTTCCGGTCGTGCAGTCGCTGGCTGTCTTGCTGTTATAGACGGCTTCGACCTTGCCGCCATGTTTGGAGGCGCTGAGGTTGTAGAGATTGGCGAGAAGGGATAGCCCATACTCGTCGAAGGGAATGCCGCCGTCGGTATAGAGCAGGTCGGGCTGGTGCTGATCGACCAGGTCCTTGATGCGGTTGAAGTATTGCTGCTTCCACCATGAGGGCGCGACGCGGCCCATGGCCTTTGCGGTCTTGGCGAAGTCGGCGGGCATGCCGGAGTAGTCGTGATAGAGGTCTTTGTACGCGGGAAGAACACCGTCGTACGCGACTCCGGCAAGAGGTCCGGTCGAGTCGCAGGTATGGGACGGCGCGAGCCAGTCGAAGGAGTTCGACAGGTGCTCGCTTACGCCGAAGCGCAGACCACGCTTGCGCGCCGCAACCTTCCACTCGCCTACGATGTCGCGCCTGGGGCCGATAGCCTTGGCATTCCACCGAGGCTGGTATTTCGAGTTCCACATGTCGTAGTTGTCGTGGTGGACACCCATCGAGAAGAAATATTTAGCCCCGGCTTTGACGTAGAGATCCATCAGATGTTCGGGGTCCCAGCGTGCTCCCTTGAACTGGGGGATGAGATCCTTGTACCCGACCTTCGAGGGGTGGCCATAGGTTTCGACGTGGTAGTTGTATTGAGGAGAACCCTGGATATACATGTTGCGGGCGTACCAGTCGCCGTCTTCCACTCCCGACTGCGGCCCCCAATGGGACCAGATGCCGAACTTGGCATCGGCAAACCAGGCGGGGATGCGGTAGCCGGCGAGCGACGCGCGCGCCCCTTTGAAGGGGCCGGAAGCGATGGGAAGGCTCGGAGCCGACTGCGCGAACGAAGGCCGTAAGGCCAGCGATGGAGCGGTGGCAGCAAGAAGTTGCAGGGCTCTGCGGCGGCTGATTTCCATAGAGGGCAATTCTCCAGGGGATTGGTTTACCGAGCAAAGTTAACGTTTTAGATTGAGAAATGCAAGCATCGGGCAGTAGAGAGTGGAAAAGTTATCTGCTTCGAAGGTCCATTTTGATAGGGTAGTCTTCAGGTCTGCTGGAGGGTGTGGATGGTTGAGATGCCGATGATTGCGAAGGGTGACGACGAGCTTTATCTGTTGCCGGGAATGGCGAATCGTCATGGGTTGGTGGCGGGTGCGACGGGGACGGGCAAGACTGTGACCTTGCAGGTAATGGCTGAGGCGTTGAGCTCGATCGGTGTACCGGTCTTCGCGGCGGATGTGAAGGGCGACCTTTCGGGGATCAGCCAGCCGGGGAAGAGTTCCCCAAAGTTCGACGAGCGGGTGAAGCTGTTGGGGCTGGGCGAGGTGAAGTTCGCCGGTTGCCCCGTGGTGTTCTGGGATGTCTTCGGCAAGCAGGGGCATCCGGTGAGAGCCACCGTGAGCGAGATGGGACCGCTGCTTCTCAGCCGGATTCTGAACCTGAACGACACGCAGTCGGGCGTGCTTACTCTGGTCTTCAAGATCGCCGACGACAGCGGCCTGCTGCTGCTCGACATGAAGGATCTACAGGCCATGTTGCGGCATGTGGGCGAAGCGGCAAAGGAGTACCAGACGCAGTACGGAAATATCTCGGCGGCCAGCATCGGAGCGATTCAGCGCGGGCTGGTCGCCCTGGAGCAGCAGGGTGGGGAAGCATTCTTTGGCGAGCCCGCGTTGAATATTGAAGACCTGTTGCAGGTAGACGCGAAGGGGCAGGGCGTGGTGAATATCCTCGCGGCGGACCAATTGATGCAGTCGCCCCAGCTTTATGCCACGTTCCTGCTCTGGCTGATGAGCGAACTGTTCGAGAAGCTGCCCGAGGTTGGCGATCTGGAGAAGCCGAAGCTGGTGTTCTTCTTCGACGAGGCGCACCTGCTGTTCAACGATCTGCCTTCTGTTTTGCAGAATAGGATTGAACAGGTGGTGCGGCTGATCCGGTCCAAAGGGGTAGGCGTGTATTTTGTGACGCAGAATCCGATCGACGTGCCCGATACGGTGCTGAGCCAGCTGGGGAATCGGGTGCAACATGCGCTGCGCGCTTTTTCGCCGCGCGATCAGAAGGCAGTCAAGGCTGCGGCGCAGACCTTCAGGACGAATCCGAAGCTGGATGTCGAGACCGTAATCACGCAACTCGGCGTGGGCGAGGCGCTGGTCTCCTTTCTGGAGGAGAAGGGAACGCCGGGAATCGTGGAGCGGGCGATGGTATGTCCCCCGCATAGCCAGATCGGGCCGATTACACCGGAGCAGAGGGAGGCAATTATCAAAGGCTCTGTCGTGGCGGGAGTCTACGAGGCGGCGGTGGATCGCGAGTCGGCCTACGAGCGATTGAAGAGCAAGGCTGCCGGGGCGGCAACTCCGGCTCAGGTGGCGGCTTCAGGCGGCGGATCTGGTTGGCTGGGTAGTTTAGAGGCAGCGGCAGGATCGGTGCTGGGTGGCTCGGGGAGCGGCCGTCGCGGAGATACGCTGGTTCAGGCGATGGCAAAGAGCGCGGCGCGAACGATGGGAAGTACCGTCGGGCGGCAGATTATTCGGGGAGTTCTGGGATCATTACTGGGAAGTAGCAGAAGATAGGCTCTTAAGCCCATTCTTCGAACAGCGGTCGAAGAATGGGCCTAAGCTCATATAACTTTGAGCAGAAGCAGGATGAGAACGATGAGCAGGATCAGGCTGATTCCGCCACCGCCGTAATAACCGAGTCCTGGGCCCAGACGATAGCCGCCAAAACCGAACACCAGAATCAAGATAATCAGAATAATGAGCATTGCACATCTCCGTGACGGCGAAGGTTCGCTCGCTGAAAGTGAGATGCAGTTTTTGCGGTATGTGCAACGAACGATTACAAATTATCGATTGAGCAACTCTGCTTCCGCGAAGCTGGGCCGAGTGTAAGCGAGGCCTGCCTTGAAGTTGACGGCGATGCGCTCGGAGCGGGCGATGATGGAAGCAGCGTGTTCGGGTGTCATCACCTCATGTGCTGTTTCCGCGAAGAGACCCAGCCAAACGGTAAAGTGGCTGGGTTCGAGCGGAAGCGGAATCTGCAGGTGCGTCATCATCGGATCGCCCTTGTAGCGTCCGGTGGTAAGCATGACGGTCGACCAGAAGTTCTTGAGTTTGGCGAGGTGTTCGGGCCAGTCTTTGACGAGTGCGTTGAAGATGGGGCCAATCTCGGGATCGACCTGAACTTTGGCGTAAAAGCGGTCGACGAGATCGCTGATCTCTTCTTCGGTAACTTTCTCGGTGCTCATGCTGTCTAGTTTAAAGGGGAGAGGCCGATTGCGCCTATGACTTAAGTTTGGAGGTGCCCCCTCCCCCCGTACTCAAGTCCTAAAGTATTCGAAGTAAATGCTTTAAGTCCGGACCTTGGGTATACCCGAAGAGGCGAGCTACGGCTCGCACTTAACCATCCCCCCGGTGTCCGGAGGATGGTTAAGTCAAGTTTCGTGCGATGGATTACTGCTCCTGAACGATGCCTGCGGCGTTGTCGTGCATGCGGTTGGTGGCGGCTGCGTCGGTGTTGAGTTGCGCGTTCTGCATGACGCGGATGGCGGCGGTGGCGCTGAAGGCAATCTCGGACGATTGAACCGTCGCCGCTGCTCCTGGGGCGAGCGCGACAGCGGCGTTGGCCAGACCGCCCTTGGTGCCGGCGTATTTGATGACAGTGTTCCGGAGAATGTTCTTCGGGCTCTTGGATTGGAAGTAGATGCCGTCCCAGAAGCCGGGGGCCTCTTCCCCGCCGGTAAAAGTGATGGGATGAGTTGCAGTGCCTTCAGCGGTGAGAGAGCCGTTCTCATTGACGTTGATGCCGAAGCCTTCGTGGAATTCGAGGCGAGCGCCGGGTTCGATGGTGAGGTGAGCCTTGATCTCGGGAGTGCCTTCGAGTCGGTAGGGAACGGCGAGAGCGTGCCAGGTGGCGTCTTCCTCGATCTCTGCGTCGTTGAAGTGGATCAGGACGTAATTGTGCGCGTTATTGGCGAAGGTGGTGGCGGCGTCCAGCGCCGCGGCATCGCCGGCCTTGATGCTGAGGGGAATATTGTCACCTTCGAAGTGGTTGGCTTCGAAGTGGCTGAGGGTGCCGCGCTGGAGGACATTGAGTCCGACGCTCGCCGCGTTGCGGATAGTGGTGTGGTCGATGGAGAGGCGGGCGCCGACGCCGACCTGAACGGCCCCTTCATCGCTGCTGCCCTTCTGTCCGGCATCTTCTACGGTGACATAACTGAGATGGTTTCGAGGACTGTTGGAGCCGATGCGCAGGCCGGTCCAATAACCGGGAGCGTGCTCCCTACCGCGGAGAACGATAGGCTTGTCGGCAGTGCCGACGGCGTTGATGAAGCCTCCGTTTTCAAAGGAAAGCGCCGAGTCTTCGCCGAAGGAGATGGTGGTGCCGGGATTGATGGTGAGCGGCGCGGAGACGGAGGCGAAGGTGTTGATGATGTAGCAGGGCTCGGTAAGAATGAGCGGCTGGCGAAACTGCGCGTCGGTGAGGGTGTGGCAGGGAGGAGGGGTTCTGCGTGCGGCATGAGGAGGTGCAATGAGGAGAGCAATGGCGAAGAACGGTAAGAGCATGGACCCGCTTTCTGGTTTGGGATGAAAGGCTGCTGATGTTCAGCGCTCGATTATCTGATGAGGGAATTGCCGCTGGGTTTGTTTAGAGACGAGATTAAAACTCAGCTAAGTGAGGCGGCACCAGGATTTGATGGAAGGAATTTTCTAAGCGTGCATCTTCCCATGAGATCACTTACTTCGCCCGGGGATGTGTCTCGTCATAAACCCGCTGCACCTGTCCCACGGTCAACTGCGTATATCGCTGTGTCGTCGATAACCGCTCGTGACCCAGCATCTCCTGAATTGAGCGCAGATCGGCACCTTCCTCCAGCATGTGCGTGCCAAAGGCATGGCGTAGCGTATGCGGATGCACATCCGCTGCCAGCCCACGGCTCAGGGCGATGGCCTTCACGATTCTGCCCACGCTTCGCGTCGTCAACCGGCAATCTCCCCGCATGCGCAAATTCGTCAGCAACGGCCCATCATGCACCAGACCACCTTTGCCTGCGGCTATCAGCTTCGCTTCGCGCAGCGGAAGATAAATTCTCAAAGCCGCGGCTGCTTCATCGCCCAGCGGAACCAGCCGCTCCTTCTTTCCCTTGCCTCGCACCAGCACAGCGTCGTCCCTCCACTTCACGCTGCCCATATTCAGACCCACCAGCTCCGAGTTGCGAATCCCGCAGCCATAGAGCAGCTCGAAGATCACCCGGTCACGCTCCGGCCACGCCGCCGCTTCAGCCGCCTCCTGCTTGCCCGGCTTTTCCAGGGAATCGAGCACACGGTTGACCTCTTCCATGCTCGGCACCCGGGGCAGATGCAGTGGCCGCTTCGGCGTGCTTACCAGCAGTGCCGGATTCTGCGCCACTTTTCCCTCCTTCGCCAGCCATTTGAACCACGACCGTATCGCCGCCAGTGCCCGCGCCGCACTCGCCTTGGTCAGCCCACGCTCATACAGCACGCCAAGGTACGCGCGAATATGCAGATGCTCCACCGCCGCAATGCGCACATCCTTGCCCAGCGTCTCATTCAGATAAGCAGCAAACCCGCGCACCTCCCGCGCATACGCCCGCACCGTATGCTCCGACGCGCCGCGCTCATTCGCGAGCATCGCCAGAAATCCCTCAGCTAGTCCATCGAAACTGAAGTTGTCTGTCTTCACGCAATTGGCGCTCCTTTGCGACGTTTTCTAAACTTAGCAATGGCGATAGCCACTAGAGCAAAAAGAATCCAATTGAAAAGAACGATAAGTACTGGATTCGGATCATGAATATTTGACACCATGGCAGATAGGAGTGCCCCGCCAAATCCGATTAGCCCAAATACACCCAGAAACCAAGAGCAGGGCCCATCTTCATTGCAGATACCTATCCACGGCAAAACTGACAGTACAGCCAGACAACCAGAGATGGCCCAGATCCAAATTAACGTCCTCGACTGAAGTTTAGGCGTCAACTCCCAGCCTCTTCTTCCCCCTCGGATGATGCTCCCGATGCACCGCTTTCAAATGCCCCAGCGCCACATGCGTATACACCTGAGTTGTCGCAATATCCGCATGCCCCAGCAGCGTCTGCACGCTTCTCAAATCCGCGCCATGCTCTACCATGTGCGTCGCACAACTATGCCGCAGCATGTGCGGACTCGCCTTCGTCCCCACCACAGACGCGCTTCGCACCATCTCCCAAACCCACTGCCGCGTCAGCGCCTTTCCCCGCACGCTCAAAAATAGCGCCCGCGATAACGTCCCGCGTCGCACCAACCCCGGTCGCCCCAGAGACAGATACCGCTCCAGCGCTTCCACCGCACTTCGCCCCAACGGAACGATCCGTTCCTTATCGCCCTTGCCGCGCACCTGCGCCCGAGCCTGATCGAGATGCAGGTCCTCCACCCCCAGCGCGCAGATCTCTCCCACGCGCAGCCCACCCGCATACAGCAGCTCAAGAATCGCGTGATCGCGCAGCGCCAGTCCGTCCGCATCCGCGACCCTCGCAGCCGCGCCCGCCCGTTCCAGCATCTCGCCTACCTCGCCTTCGGCAAGCGACTTCGGCAGCACCTTCCAGCTCGCAGGAGTCTCGATATTGACAGTCGGATCATGATCGATCCGCTTATCCATTAATAGCCAGCGATAAAACCCCCGTAGCGCGCTCAACTTTCGGGCAATCGACCTCGACTCGACTCCATGGCTCCGCAGACTCTCCATGAATCCGCTCACGTCCCCTTGCGCGGCCGACACCAGTACCCCGTTTCGGCCTTCAAGGTGCTCCGCAAACTGCTCCAGATCGCGCTGGTAGGCCTCGCAGCTCGCAGGCCGCAGCCCTTTTTCGACACGCAGATACGCAACAAACTCCCGCACCGTCTGTGCGTTGCCCGCAACCTGAACCTCTGTTTGCATAGCCTCATTATCCCCCTGAAATCCCCTCCGAAATCCGCCGGAACCCACCTAGCCATCACCACCCTCGCCACTCCTCAAAATAGAAAGAATCCAGGCGAGTGCGCCATGCTTTGCATCCTTACCGCGAAGGTTGGGGTTGCACACTTTCACCGGTCTCCGCGCTGATAAACTCAAAGCAGTCATGTTTGAAAACCTAAGCGACAAACTCCAGCGATCTTTCAAGACTCTCCGCGGCCAGGGCACCCTCACCGAAGAGAACATCTCCGACGCCCTGCGCGAGATTCGCCTTGCCCTGCTCGAATCCGACGTCAACCTCGACGTTGTGACCGAACTGATCGAGCACATCCGCGCCCGCGCCCTCGGCGAGCAGGTCGCCACCGCGCTCTCGCCCTCCGAGCAGATCGTCAAGATCGTGCATGACGAGTTGGTCAACGTCCTCGGCAAGGACACGGCCCGCTTCCAGAAGTCCTCGCAACCGCCCTCGGTCATCCTGATGGCCGGCCTGCAAGGGTCGGGTAAAACCACGACCAGCGGCAAGCTCGCCCAGTGGCTCAAAAAAGCGGGGCACCGGCCCATGCTCGTCTCGGTCGACGTCTACCGTCCCGCCGCGCGCGAGCAGCTAGCCATCGTCGCCGCCTCCATCAATGCGCAGCTCTACAAGGGCGACACCAAGGGCGAGCCGGCCGACTCCAAACTCGTCGAGCGCCTGGCGAAAGAGGCTAAGCGCGAAGCCGCCAACTATGGCTGCGACATTCTTATCGTCGATACTGCCGGCCGCAACCACATCGACGACGCGCTCATGGCCGAGATGGCCGCGCTCAAAAAGCTCCTCAACCCCAGCGAGATCCTCTTCGTCGCCGACGCCATGACCGGCCAGGACGCCGTCAACTCCGCCAAGGCCTTCAACGACCACCTCGCCATCACCGGAGCCGTCCTCACCAAGATGGACGGCGACGCCCGCGGCGGCGCTGCGCTCTCCATCCGCCACGTCACGGGAGCGCCCATCAAGTTTCTCGGCACCGGCGAAAAGCCCGACGCCTTCGAGCCCTTCCACCCCGACCGCATCGTCAGCCGCATCATGGGTCACGGCGACATCGCGACCCTGCTCGAACGCGCCGAAGAGCGTCTCGACCGCGGCAAAGCCGAGCAGTTCGCCAAGAAGGCTCTCTCCGGCGACGGCTTCTCGCTCGACGACTTCCGCGAGCAGTTGCGTCAAATTAAAAAGATGGGCAGCATGAAGTCGATCCTCAAGATGCTACCCTCGGTTGGCCCCTTCGCGGGCATGCAGCAGGCCGCCGAAAATGTGGACGAAGGCCAGTTCAACCGCGTCGAATCCATCATCAACTCGATGACGAACAAGGAGCGCCACAACCACGAGCTGATCAACGGCAGCCGCCGCAAGCGCATCGCTGCCGGTTCGGGCACGACGGTCCAGGACGTCAACAACCTGCTCCGCCAGTACGGCCAGATGCGGAAGATGTTCAAAACCATGGGCTCAGGCGGCGGCATCAAAGCCCAGCAACGCATGATGAGCCAAATGCAGCAAAAACAACGCTTCGGCAGATAGGCCGATCACGGCAACTTCTGCTTCCTCTTACGTATCGCGCTAATAGAACTCCTATATATATACTTCATGGGTCCGTAATTGAGGGGCCAGAAGATGGGAAGTTTTTGTTTTTTAATAGTTTTAGTACTAATTAGCTTCTGCCAGCATTCCGTCGCTCAACCAGCTACAACCAATGATGCCTCCATGCGTCGCGTTGCAGAAGCAGGTCGATCGATAAAAGCCATAAGTGCGAATATCACGCTCTCCTGGAATACGAATGGAGAACTCAGAAAAACATCAGGACGCGTTCTGCTACAGAAGCCGAATTATGCTGTCCTAAAGCTTTCAGGTGACTACGAACTGCGCTTACTCGTGTCCGACGGGAAGAGTATCTATACATACAACAACGAGAAAACGTACACGAAAGGTAGTACGGCATCCGATGGAAACAACATCGCCGCTCCGTGGTGGAGTTTGCCTATCCGCTTCTTCTTTACACAGACCTTCAATCCGTTTGGCAAAAACGATGACCCTGCAACGAAATTGCATTGGGTTGGCATTCAAAAAATTAGTGGGAAAGCCTATAGCGTAGTCACAGTCAAGAGCGCGAACCCCATGCCTTACGAAGCGACACTCTTCTTCAGTCAGGACGGAGTTCTTGAACGCTCCACTGTAAGAGTGGTGTATAGCTCCTCTCGGACTACAACTTTTGACGCACAACTGAGCAACATTCAAATCAATCCATCTATCAGTCGTAGTTCCTTTCTCATCGCTCCGACACCGAATACAATGCTCGAAACAAAACACCCCAAAAGCGACATCCTTGACATCGGCGACTTAGTCCCCGAGTTTCGACTACCAACGGAAACTGGTGTAGATTGGTCACTCTTAAAAGAAAGGAAGCATGCGAAGCTCACCTTGATCAACTTCTGGTACCTGAACTGCGCGCCTTGTATGCTCGAGTTTCCTGATCTTGAGAAGCTGTATCAACAAGCGCACGCACGAGGGTTTAATATAGTTGCCATCGACAAGTCTGACTCCGCCACCGCAATCGCCAAGTACGCCCAACGCGCTCATCTCACATTTCCTCTTGTAATGGGCGGGGAAGAACGCCGAGGTAGCATTTTCCAGCGATACCACGTTAGCGCCTTTCCAACCTCATACCTCATCGATGCGAAGGGTCGGATAGTCTGGAGAAGTTTGGGACCAAACAGCGAAGACCTTCGCGCAGAACTGATCAAACGCGGCATGTTAAATAACTGAGCCTCAGCCCGAGTACCTATCCTCGCACCCGTGTACCCTCATTCCTCGCAGCCGGGTGCCCCCATATCTCGATTCTGAGATGTTGGCATTCGCGCCCCGCGCGAACCCGATATTCTAAAATCGCCCCATGCCGCTCGGCCTAAAGCGATACCAACAAGAAGGCGACGACCACTTCATCACCTTCAGTTGCCACCACCGCAAACCCTACCTCAACACTCCGGCCTCAAGAGACATCTTCCTCGACTCTCTCGAGGGCATCCGCGTCCACTACTAATTCGAAGTCCTCGGCTACGTCGGCATGCCCAAACACATTCGCCTGCTCCCGGCGATCCACCTGTGTTGTAATCATCCGAGATCTAGCGAAGTGACATCCATGGAACCTAACGCGCACGCTCCACGGTCAACGACGCAGACGCTCCTGCTATCTTCCGGCTTTGGCGGCCTCCTCTTTGTCGCTGCCTTTCTGCTCCTCGGGAGCTTCGCGCACCCTTACAATCCGGTACGAGACACCATCAGCGCGCTGGAACTTACCTCTCTCGGTCTGGCCCAGCGGCTCAACTTCGTCATCTTCGGCCTTCTGCTCGTCGCCTTCGCCTTCGCGCTGCGCACGGAGCTACATACGGGCCGCGGCGCGCGTCTCATCCCGCTCTTCCAGTTCATCTCGGGTATCGCCGTCATCGGCGACGGCCTCTTTATCCACGATCCCCTTCATCTCATCTACGACCTGATCGCCTTCAACGCAACGCTTGTCTTCCTTTTGCTCTTTGCCTGGCGCTTCTGGCCTGACGCTCGCTGGAAATCCTGGGCGTACTACTCCATTGCCACCGCGCTGCTGATGATGGCCTTTCTCACCGCCTTCGGACTCGCCAATCATCCCGGCGGCGGACCGGCTGGAGTCATGGAAAAACTCGCTACCGTCACCCGGACATTATGGTCCGTACTCCTGACCTCCAAACTTCTTCGCGGCGCTCGCCTGTAGCAGCGGATGGGTAGCCAGCGTCCGGCTTGTTTCTAGTGTGCAGCCGAGGCTTTGCCGGGTGCGCGAACGTGGCGGATGAGGAGGACCAGCGGGGCAGCGGCGAGAGTGACCCAGCCGATGATGTGAAAGCAGTCCATGAACGCGAGGAGCTTCGTCTGGTGTTCGAGCTGGGTGTAGTAGTAGAGCGTGGCGGCGTGAGCCGCGTCGAAGGAAGAGTAGCCATGCTCGCGAAGGTAGTCGGTCATGGTGCGGATGGCCTGCTGCAAGGGGAAGGATGATGAAGTCAGATTGGCTCCGACGATGGTCTGGTGAAAGTTCTGCCGCCGCTCGCTCATCGCGGTGACAAACGCGATGCCGAAGCTGCCGCCCCAGTTGCGAAAGAAGTTGGTAAGGCTGGAGGCGCGGTTGTTCTGGCCCGGCTGGAGTTGGGAGTAGGCGATGACGCTGAGGGGGACGAAGAAGAATGCATAGCCGAGCCCCTGAAAGCCGCGGGCCAGCGCATAGTGCGCGTAGTTGGTCTGAAGGTTGAAGCCGCTGTAGAAGAACATCGATGCGGCTACGGTGACGACGCTGATGCCGAGCAGAATGCGCGGATGAACGATGCCGCGCTGTACGAGTTGAGCGCCGGCCGGCGCAAGCAGCGTGATGACGAAAGCTCCGGGCCCGAGAACCAGCCCGGCGTCGATCGCACGATAGCCATAGAGCGATTGCAGCAACTGTGGAATCATGGTGGTGGTGGCGAAGAGACCGAAGCCGAAGAGAAAGTAGAAGCCCGATGCGATGCCAAAGTTGCGGTTGGCCAGCAGGTGAAGGTCGATGATGGGATCGTCGTGGTGGAGCTCCCAATAGATGGCGAACGACCACGCGACGACGCCGATGGCGAACATCCAGCAGATGAAGCTGCTTCCGAACCAGTCGTCGATCTGGCCGCGGTCGAGCATGATCTCAAGCGCCATGGAGCCGATACCGATCAGCAGGATGCCGATGGCGTCGATGCGGAGTTTGCCGCCCCGGCGCGCGGTGGCGCGCTCGGCTTTGAACTCCGGGGGATCGTGGACGAAGCGGCTGGTGAGATAGAGCGAGAGCAAGCCGATAGGGATGTTGATGAAAAAGATCCAGCGCCAGTTGTAGTTGTCCGTGATCCAACCGCCGAGGACGGGGCCGATTGCGGGCGCGGTGACGATCGCGACCGTGTAGAGAGCGAAGGCAGAGGCTCGCTGGGCCGGCGGAAAGGTGTCGACAAGGATGGCCTGCTCGACCGGAGCCAAACCGCCGCCGCCGATACCTTGCAGGATGCGGGCGATGAGGATGATGCCGAGGCTGGGCGCGATGCCGCAGAAGAAAGAGGTGAGGGTAAACAGCGCGACGCAGGCCATGTAGTAGTTCTTGCGGCCAAAGACCCGGCTGAGCCACGCGGACATGGGAAGGACGACGGCGTTGGCGACGAGATAGGTGGTCAGAATCCAGGTGACCTCGTCGAAGCTGCGGCCGAGGCCGCCGGCGATATAGGGCAGCGAGACATTGGCGATGGAGGTATCGAGCAACTCCATGAAGGTCGCCAGCGTAACCGTCAGCGCGATTACCCAGGGATTAATGGTCTTGGGGGAGCGGCGCGGGGAGCGCTTCAGTACGGCCGGTTCGGGAATCGCAGTGAGGGTAGCCATAAATGAGACCAATCGGTTTCATTTATTTCGATGCGAAGGGTATGAAAAAGAACCAAAAGGTCTCTTATTTTCTATTGCGGCGGGGCGGGAGTTTTGCGGAGCGCATTTTTTCGGAGTCCGGAACCCTGCGGACCTGGGTTTCGAGGTAGGTTTCGAGGTGATTGCGAGCGTTGCGCAAGGCGGTATCGTTGCGCTCAATGCGGCTGAGGACCATCCCGCCTTCGAGACTGCCTATAATGTGGCTGGCGACGGCTTCGGGATCGAGATGGGGGTTGATCGTGCCCTGCGCGATCCCTTCCTCAACGATTTTGCGGAGCATAGCCTGCCAGTCGCGAAGGGCCTTGAAGACGCGCTCGCGCAGAATCGGATTGCCGTCGTCTGAGTCGACGGCTGTGTTGAGCAGAGGACAACCGCCGGCGATGGTGGAGCGCGTTCCGAATCGATCTATATGCTGTTTGAGCCGGTCGACAGGGTCGGCGATGGCGCCCAGGCCATAGTTGCGGAACGCGGAGGCAGTAGCCCAGGCGAAGTCGAAGGCCTCGGCGGCCAACTCTTCCTTGCTCTCGAAGTGGCGGTAGATGCCGCCTTTTTCGAGCCCGGTGGCCTCCATAATGTCATTGAGGGAGCAGCCGCTGTAGCCATGCTGGTTGAACAAGGGGGCGGATTGGGCGATGATGCGCTGCCGGGTTGCTTCGCCTTTGCTCATGGGGCCTCCGCGCGATTGAAACCGTATGGTCTCTAAAGCGTAGCATTAAGGATGGTCCGGCTTAGCGGTTGGATTCACCGGGCTCAAGACGGATGTGGGTAGGCTGATTGCGATCCACGGTGAGGATGCCGTCCTTCCAGTGAAGTTCGGCTACCTGAATGACCGTGCGGGAGCTGGAGTGGGGAAGGGACGCATCGTTGTCCGGGCCGGACTGGTGAGTGAAATAGAAGAGATAGCCGCGCTGCCCGCTAAGGATGACATCGGCATGATGGCCGAGGGTGCGGTCGGTGGGCAGGGTTCCCGGGGTGCCGAGAAGATTGTCGGGCTGGCGCTGCCAATGGGTTGCATCGGTGGAGTGGTAGACGCCGAGGCCATGCCAGGCATCGACGATCATCCAGTATTCGTTATGCCAGCGGAAGACGATGGGGCCTTCGCTGGAACGGTCGGTGATGGCGGCTCCGCGGGGTGTCCAGGTGTTGAGGTCGGGGCTGTCGGCGAAGTGGATGTGGCTATGGTCGCGCTCGTCCTTGTACCAGAGCCGCCAGGTGCCGTCTGGGAGATGGAAGACGCAGGGGTCGATGACGCGATCGGAGGCGAGATCGAGCTTTGAGACGAACTTCCAGTGCTCGAGGTCGGGGCTGGTGAGGTGGATGATAAAGCGAGGCGCGTTCCAGTCGTGGAAGGTTCCGGGCACGATGGTGAGGAACATGTGGTAGGCGCCCTTTATGTGGATGATGGCGGGCGCCCATTGGGTATAGTCGGGCTTTCCGTAGGGAATGTCGGCGATGCCATGATATTTCCACGTGGCGCCATGATCGCTGGAGGTGGCGATGCCGATGCGGGTCTGGTGGAGCCACGAGACGTCTTTGGGATCGGCCGGGGTCTGATCGGCGCGGCGGTTGGTATAGAACATCCACCATTGCTTCTTAGCCTGGTTCCAGATTAGGGTGGGGTCGGCGGCACCGTCGTGGACAGGATCGCGAAAGAGGGGCTTAGGGGCTACGTCTCCCTGCGACGTCTGGGCATGGGTGGGGAGAGCGGCGCAGAAAGCGAAGAGGATCGCGAACACAAAAGTCCGGGGGATGGCTTTGGCGATGGCGGGGCGAGAAATGAGCATGGAAGACCACTCTAGCATCGCGTTACGGTCATCGGCACAGAGCTGATGCTAGTAGAGGGGAATGGCAGGGTCGATGGCGCGAGACCAGTAGTCGATGCCTCCGGCGAGGGATTGGGCGTGGTCGAAGCCCTGGTTGCGCAGCCACATGGTTACGTTCAGAGAGCGCGCTCCGTGATGGCAGAGGACTACGATAGGTGCGTCGGGGTCGAGTTCCCGATGAGCGCGGGAGGTGACTTCCCCCATGGGCATCAGCAGCGAGTTGGGCAGGCTGGCGGTCTCAAACTCCCACGGCTCGCGGACGTCGAGCAGGACGGGCGGGTTGGGCTGCTGGAGCCGCTGGGCGAAGGCTTCGGCGGAGATCTCGGGTTCAAGCATACTTCCAAGCATAGCTTTTATCCGGATTTCAGGAGAGGGCGGAACCAGCGATGCCTGCACGTAAGCTCGGAGTTCTTTGGAGGTTACCCAAGTTTTGCCGGAAACAGGGGAGTTTTGGGGTAAGACCCCAACTTTGTTAGGGCTGAGGCAGATACACTGAGGGGTGGCGTGCATCCAAGAACTTATCGATGCAAGAGATGAAAGCGCGTGAAAGGTCGGGTATGAGTTCGGAAAAAGTGTTGATTGTTGAGGATGAGGTTCATGCGCGAACCGGCCTGACGGAGTTGATCGAGAGTTGGGGCTACCGGGCGGAGTGCGCGGCGGACGGCATGGAAGGCCTGGAGAGGGCCATGGAGTGGGCTCCGGCGATTATCGTGACGGATCTGAAGATGCCGCGGATGGATGGCATGGAACTGCTGAACCGCATTGGCGAACTGCCGCAGCGGATCGCGGTAGTGATGCTGACGGCGCAGGGCTCGATTGAGTCGGCCGTGGAAGCGATGCGGATGGGCGCGTACGACTACATCCCCAAGCCGGTCGATCCGGTGCGGTTGAGAACGATTCTGCATAACGCGACGCGGCAGCGCGAGGCGGATGTGGAACTGGAGGCGACGCGGCGGCAGTTGCGGGATACCGGGGTGCTGGGGCCGCTGGTGGGATCGTCTCCGCAGATGAAGGATATCTTCACGATGATCGAGCGGGTGGCGCCGTCCAATGTCTCGGTGCTGGTGACGGGTGAGAGCGGGACGGGCAAGGAGCTGGTGGCGCGGGCGCTGCACGATCTCAGCTCCCGGCGGCTCAAGCCGTTTGTGGCGGTCAACTGCGCGGCGATTCCTGAGACGCTGATCGAGAGCGAGATCTTCGGGCACGAGAAGGGCGCGTTTACAGGCGCGCTGGAGCGCAGGTCAGGATGTTTTGAGTTGGCCGAAGAGGGAACGCTGCTGCTTGATGAGATTGGCGAGATGCCGGCGGGGACGCAGGCGAAGCTGCTGCGGGTGCTCGAAGACAGAAAGTTGCGACGTCTGGGCAGCAAGGTCGAGACGCCGGTGGACGTGCGGGTGGTGGCGGCGACGAACAAGGATCCGGAGAAGGCGGTAGCGAACGGGGAGTTGCGCGGCGATCTCTATTACCGGCTGAATGTCTTCAATATCCAGATGCCTCCGTTGCGGGACCATCTGATGGACGTTTCGGCGATTGCCGAGAAGATGATCGACGACATGAATGAGCGGCACCACTGCACGGTTGCCGGCCTGAAGGATGCGCTGATCAACAAGATGGAGGGATACCAATGGCCCGGCAATGTGCGCGAACTGCGCAACACGATCGAGCGGGCGGTGATTCTGGCGGGCACCGGGATGCTGGGCGTCGAGCATCTGCCGCCGCACTTCGGCGAGCCTGGGTTTGCACCGCCGCCGAACAAGGTGGTTCGCAGCGTTCCTGGTGAAGTGGGAGAGGCCGGCGCTTCGAGCGAGGTGCAGCGGTACCTGGAGGAGAAGAATACGGTGCGGGTCGAGGTGGGGACGACGGTCGACGAAGCGGAGCGACAGCTGATTCTGAAGACGCTCTCTTCGACGCACAATAATAAGACCAAGGCCGCGGAGATTCTGGGCATCAGTTCGAAGACGTTGCAGAACAAGTTGAAGGAATATCAGAATACGGCTGCGGTGGTCACGGAGTAAGGATGCGGCTGAAGACGAAGCTGGTGGTATCGGCTACCGGGTTGACGTTCGCGATCGTTGTAGTGTTGTCGGGGCTGTTTGTCAGCGAGTTGCTGCGGCAGAGGGTGGAGCAGACGGCGGCGGCGAACGACATGCTGGCGCGCGAGGTTGTGCTGATGACACGGCAGGCGGTAGAGGCCGGGCTACACGCGAATCCTCCGCTGGACCGGACCGACGAGGCGCTTCATGCGGCAGTGACCGGCGCTTTGCAGAGCCAGAAGGCGCTGGCCGACGTGATGAATGCAATCGTCCGCTACTCGCCCACGGTGCAAGATGTCAGCGTAACGGACGCGCAGGGGCTGACGCTGGTAAGCACGGATCCGGATGCGCTGAACGAACCGGCGCCCTATAGGATGAGCCTGCAGAGCGTGCAGCAGGGAAGTATCGCTCACCAGACGAAGGTGGTGTTCGGCCAGCCGCGCGTGCTCGACATCAAGCAATCGCTGGACCGGAACGGGGCGCCGTTTTTGATCGTGCATGTCGGAGTGCGGTCCACCTTTCTGCGGGCTTCTTACGAGCCGTGGCTGCGGGCGGCGCTGATCTTCGCTCTGCTGGCGGCGCTTGCGGCGATGATCGCGGCAGCTTTGCTGGCAAACCTGGCATTGCAGCCGATCGAGGTGATCAGCCGGCGGCTGGAGAGTTTGACGAGCGCCGACCGCGATGCTTCGCCACGAGCGCTGGAGAAGGGCGAGGGAAACGATGCGGTGGTGCGGGTGACCAGGACCATCGATCGGCTGGGGCAGCAGATTCGCATCACGGAGGAGGGATACACAGCGTTACAGGCGAATCTGGCCCAGATGCTGGATACGCTGCGGGATGGAGTGCTGATGTTTACCGCCGATGAACGGGCAGTCATGGTCTCGGACGCGGTCGCATACTTCCTCAACAAGTCTGAAAGCGAACTGGTGGGCAAGCGGCTGGAAGAGATCTTCGATCAGGAGACTGCGCTGGGAGCGGCGGTGCTGCGGGCATTTGCGAGCGGCGGACAGGTGAGCGCCGCGAATGTCACGCTCGAAGACGGGCGGCAGGTGCAGATCTCGCTGGACAGGATTGATGATGGCCTGGGCGGGGGCAGCAACATGGGAACGCTGCTGACGCTGCGGGATACGGAGTCCGCGGTGCAACTGGGGCAGGAACTGGAGGTAGCGCGGAGGCTGGCGGCGATTGGACGGCTGACTGCGGGAGTCGGGCACGAGGTAAAGAATCCGATCAATGCAATGGTGGTTCACCTGGAGTTGCTGCGAGGCAAGCTGGCCGGCGGAGATGTTGCGGCGCTGGCCGGAGCGCAGCGTCATGTGGATATTCTGGCGGGAGAGATGCAGCGGCTGGACCGGGTTGTGCAAACACTTGCAGATTTTTCGCGGCCCATGGAACTTCATCTGAGCGAAAAGGATCTGCGACAGGTAGTCGGCGCGGTCACCGAGTTGACAGCGGCAGAGATGCAGGAGAATGGGGTGCAGGTGGTGGTGCAAACTCCGGCCGAGCCGGTGGTGGTGCGGGTCGATGCGG
The DNA here is from genome assembly GCA_001897435.1 of Acidobacteriales bacterium 59-55. Classification (GTDB taxonomy): domain Bacteria; phylum Acidobacteriota; class Terriglobia; order Terriglobales; family Acidobacteriaceae; genus Edaphobacter. The sequence goes on from MKSV01000007.1 coordinate 275,684, forward strand.
AGTTGATGCGGCAGGCGTTATTGAACTTGATGCTGAATGGGATGCAGGCGATGACTTCCGGGGGTAGGATGCAAGTGACGATACGTCGAGAGCATCCGTTTGCAGTGGTCGAGGTGGCGGATGAAGGAGAAGGTATACCTGCGGAGCTGTTACCGCGTATCTTCGAACTATACTTCACCACAAAAGCGAAGGGCAGTGGAATCGGTCTGGCAACGACGTATCGCATTCTGCAGATGCATGGCGGAGCGATGGACGTGAAGTCGATTGCCGATGCCAGTTCACCGGAGCGGGGCACGACGTTTACGTTGCGATTGCCGATTGCGTCGGGAGCAGGGGTGGAGGGACGCAAGGCTGTCACCACGGGAGCCAGTCAAAAAGGAATGGGAGAGCGCGTTTGAAAGGGCACGGTTACATGGCGCGAAGACTGGCCGCAGCGGTGGTGTGCATCGCGTTGACGTGCGGATTGAGCGGCTGTCTGCATTCACGCAAGAGGCCGAAGGTCCCTGTGTTGCCGGCTGTGCTGGTGCCCATCGCACTGGAGGCCTTGCCTCCTTCGGCGGAGCCGCCAATGATTGCGCCATCGGAGGTGACGTTGCCGCCAACTCCCATTGCTGCTGCTGCGGCGTCTCCCCGGCGGGAGCGGCGGCGAATTGCGCCAAAGCCTGCGACCACGCCTGAAGAGGCAACTCCGGAGCCGATGCCGGATACTGTTGCGATCGGGGAACTGACGGCTGGAGGAGCGACGAATCCGCAGGCCCAGCAGGAAGCGACGGAATTGATTGGCTCCATTCAGAAGCGACTGAATGCTCTTTCGGCGCAGACGGTGCGCCGGCAGCGGGCACAGGTCAACAGGGTGCGTAACTTCTGGAGCCAGGCGAAGGATGCTCTGAACTCCGGCGACACCGAAGGCGCGAAGACACTGGCGACCAAGGCGAAGCTGCTTCTGGACGACATGGAGAAGCTGGGCGGCCGGGGAGAGTAATCTTCCCCGGCGCCGCCTTTGGATTTTAGCTCTGCATCATCATTAACTTCAGGCGGGGTGATTCCGGGGAGTCTCTTTGCCTCAAGCCTCGGCGCCGTGGCACTTCTTATACTTTTTGCCTGAGCCGCAGGGGCACTCGTCGTTGCGGCCAACCTTTTCGCCTGTTCGCCGCGGGGTCGCTCCATTGGTCTCTGCTCCGGCGCTGCTGGCCGCACGCGCAAGGTCGAGCTCGCGTTTCTTCTTTCTCTGGAACTCGCGCTCCAGCGCGTCGATGGTCGTAGAAGGTGCGCGTGTCGGGATGGGAACAGGAGCATGTCCCGACTGGCCCGGAAGCGCGTTCGGATCGGCGTTCAGCGCGGGGCGCTGGGACTGGGCGATCTGCAACTGCTCGGCGGTTTCGATGGGCGTGCCGTCGGGGCCGATAATCTGCATACGGAAGAGATGGCGCGCCGTGTCTTCCTGGAAGCGCAGCATCATGGCCTCGAACATCTCGAACGACTCTTTCTTGTAGGCGACCAGCGGATCCTGCTGGGCGTAACCGCGGAGCCCGATGCCCTCCTTGAGGTGGTCCATGGCAAGGAGGTGATCCTTCCACAGACCATCGAGGACCGAGAGCATGACGATGCGCTCGTGGTAGCGCATCTGCGGAGCGCCGAGAATCTGCTCCTTGATCTCGTAGCGCCCGCGAAGCTTCTCGAAGATGGTCTCGCCCAGTTCGTGGCGGGTCAGTTCAGCGGTATCGATCTCGCTTTCGAGCCGGGCACCGAAAATGTCGTAGATCTGGGCGAAGAGCGCGTCGAGCTTCCACTCCTCGGCATGGGCCTTTTCGGGCGTATGCTCGTCGAGCAGATTGGAGAGGATCGTAGAGACGTAATCGTCGGTGATGAGCTGCTTCTGGTCGACGCCGCCCATAAGCTGGCGGCGCAGGCCATAGACAGCCTCACGCTGCTTGTTCATGACGTCGTCGTACTCGAGGACGTGCTTGCGCGACTCGAAGTTCTGGCTCTCGACGGCCTCCTGCGCGGAGGCGATGCGCTTGGAGATCATGCGGCTCTCGATGGGGACGCCCTCCTCCATGCCGAGGCGCTGGAGCAGGGTGGAGACCCACTCACGGGCGAAGATGCGCATGAGATCGTCTTCGAGGGAGAGGAAGAACCGCGACGAGCCGGGGTCGCCCTGGCGACCGGCGCGGCCGCGAAGTTGGTTGTCCACGCGGCGTGACTCGTGACGCTCCGTGCCGAGGATATGAAGGCCGCCGGCCGCGATGACTTCATCGTGCTCTTTGCTGGCAACTGCCTCGTGCGCGGCCGTGGCTGTATCCCATGCTTCCTGGGAGGTTTCGAACTCCTGCCCCGCGTAATAGAAGCGGATCATGCCGGGTCCGGCAACCGGAGAGATGGTCCCCTCGGCGGCGGAGACGGCGCGGGCCTGATTCTTGCGAACGAGATCCTGGCGGGTCATGAACTCAGCGTTGCCGCCGAGCAGGATGTCGGTGCCGCGGCCGGCCATGTTGGTGGCGATGGTGACCATGCCGAGGCGTCCGGCCTGGGCGACGATCTCAGCTTCCTTCTCGTGGAATTTGGCGTTGAGCACAACGTGGCGAACCGCCTTGCGCTTGAGGATGTCGCTGAGAAGCTCCGATTTCTCGATACTTGTGGTGCCGACCAGCACGGGCTGCTTGTTCTCGTGGAGCTTGGCGATCTCGTCGGCCACGGCGAAGTACTTTTCCTTCGTGGTGCGGAAGACGACGTCAGAGTTTTCGATGCGCAGCATGGGACGGTTGGTGGGAATGACAACGATATCCAGCTTGTAGATCTTCCCGAACTCCGAGGCCTCGGTCTCGGCGGTACCGGTCATGCCGGAGAGCTTCTTGTACATGCGGAAATAATTCTGGAAAGTGATAGTGGCAAGGGTCTGGTCTTCCTTGCGGATATCGACGCCTTCCTTGGCTTCGACGGCTTGATGCAGGCCATCGGACCAGCGGCGGCCGGGCATAAGGCGGCCGGTGAACTCGTCGACGATGATGACCTCGCCCTCTTTGACGACGTACTCGACGTCGCGCTTGTAGAGGCTGTGGGCTTTGACAGCGACTTCGACGTGATGCTTGAGGTCCCAGTTCTCGGGGTCGGCAATATTGCCGATGCCGAGCAGCTTCTCGATCTTTTCCCAGCCTTCATCCGTAATCGTGACAGCGCGGGCCTTTTCGTCGATCACATAATCGCCGGTGTAGGTCTTGGTGTCGATGGTCTCGGTCATCTCTCCCTCTTCGAGGGAAGGGATGATGACGTTGACGCGGGTGTACTTGTCCGTCGTCTGGTCGGTCGGGCCGCTGATAATGAGCGGGGTGCGAGCCTCGTCGATGAGGATCGAGTCGACCTCGTCGACGATGCAGTAGTAGTTGCCGCGCTGGACCTGATCCGCCAGTTCGAACTTCATGTTGTCGCGCAGATAGTCGAAGCCGAACTCGTTATTCGTGCCGTAGGTGATATCGGCCCCGTAGGCCTCGCGACGCTGCTGATCGTCGAGATCGTGGACGATGACGCCGACGGTGAGCCCGAGGAAGCCGTAGATCTTGCCCATCCATTCGGCGTCGCGTTTGGCGAGGTAGTCGTTGACGGTGACGACGTGGACGCCGCGGCTGGCCAGCGCGTTGAGATAGCAGGGAAGCGTGGCGACGAGCGTTTTGCCTTCACCGGTCTTCATCTCGGCGATCTTGCCGTCGTGGAGGACGATGCCGCCGATCATCTGGACGTCGAAGTGGCGCATCTGCACGGTGCGCTTGCCTGCTTCGCGGACGACGGCGAATGCCTCGGGCAGGATGTCGTCGAGGGCGGACTTCTCGGCCTCAAGAGTCGCCTTCTCGGCGTCATCATCGTCGGGATCGATCTTGGCGGCAGCAACGGCGTCGGCGATACGCTGCCGGAACTCGACGGTCTTGGCGCGCAGTTCGTCATCGGAGAGCGCCTGAATCGAGGCCTCGAGGTCATTGATCTTCTTAACAGTTGGCAGAAGGCGCTTTACAGCGCGCTCGTTGCTGGTGCCAAATACTTTTGCGAAAGCTTTATCGAGCAAACTAGTGTCCTTCGGGGTACATTTTTCCCCTAATGACTAGTGTAAATGGTTCGTGTGCGATGTTGGGCCGGAGACGCCCGCTTACCTGCCTTTAAGGTAGGCTGCCAACGGAGAGTGAGCGTCGCGCAGCGCGATGGCCACGGACTGGGCGTTGAGTTCGGCACCCTCCGCGCTGGTGTGGGTGTGGTCGATGGGGAAGAGCAGGGCGGTCTTCTCCGGGCCCTCGGCTTCGAGCCGGTCGGCCTCGACGGTGGCCATGTCCACAAAGGCAACGTGCTCGGTGGCGGCCAACTGGCGAAGTTCGGCGTCGTAGCCCATGTCGCGCTCGATATGAGGCTTGCCGTCGGGACCGTTCTTCCAGATATTCCGGATGGTGAGGGAGAGCAGGATCGGCGTAGCCTTTTTGGCCCGGATATCGGCGATGTATTTGCGCATATACCAGCCGTACGTGTGGACCGTTTCGCTATGGCCGTCGGGGAGGGTAACGTCCCTGGTTTCTTCGCCGAGTCCCTTGAGGGAGCCGCGGGCCTTGGGCCCGTGGAGGCTGCCGCCATCGTTGTGCCCCATCTGCAGAAGAACATAATCGCCTGGCTTGATCTCGGTGAGCACATGGTCCCAGGAGCCTTCGTTGATGAAGGTGCGGCTGCTGCGGCCGGCGCGAGCGCGGTTGGCGACGTTGATCCGGGTGGTGTCGAAGTAGTGGGCGAAGTGGTCTCCCCAGCCGAGGTCGGCCTGATTGCGGGCGGTGGAGTCGCCGACGATGAAGACAGTGGGGAGAGCAGGATTGAGAGGAACGGCCTGCGCAGCGGAGGTCTGGGGAGGCGTAATGGGCGGCTGGGTCGAAGTCTGGGCGAAGACGGTGGCGGCGGCGAGCAGCAGAATGGCGGAGTAGCGATTTCGCGCGAATTGGAGCGACTTGATCTGGAGCATGGCGGTAAGACTGTAGGACGACACCCAAAGTTTCAATAGGAATAGAGTTTTTATGGGCTATTGGTTGTTCCGCCGAGATTGTGAGATGGATTTGGCCTGAAATGGCGTACGCTGGCGATGCCTTCAAGCTCATTCCATAGGACGTGACGATGTTGAGTTATGTACAAAGCACCCTGCTGATCCTTGTCTCGGTTGCCATGGCGCTGTTTCTGGTGGCGGTTCTCAACCGCGTCTGGCCGATGGAGAATCGCAAGATTATCAACGACGTCAATGCATGGCAGATGGGGGTTCTGGGAACGACCTACGGCGTGATCCTGGGCTTCATGCTCTTTACGGTGTGGTCGGACTTTCGGATGGCAGAGGTCGATGTGGCGCTGGAGGCGGCTTCACTGCTGAATGTGCACCATATCGCAGCGGGATTGCCAGGGGCGCAGAGAGAAGCGATGGCGGATCTTACGCTGAAATATGCCAATGCGGCGGTAAGCGAAGAGTGGCCGGCGATGCAAATGCAGCGCGAGAGCCACGCAGGAGGAGCGATATTGGAGCAGATGTGGCAGGTGATGATCGCGGCTCAGGCGAAGACTTCCAACGAAACTACCGCGATTGATCACCTGACCAGCGCGTTGGCCAGTCTGGCTGAGCGGCGGAGACTACGCCAGGAACAATATGAGAACCGGTTGCCGGGCATCCTTTGGGTTCTGTTGATTGTGGGCGGAATGGCGACGGTAATCTCTTCGTGCCTGCTCGGCAACGACAAGAAGTGGCTGCATTATTGCCAGGTCATGGCGTTGTCCTTTGTCATCGTCGCCACGCTTGCCGCCATCGCGGATCTTGCCCGGCCATTTGAAGGCGCGGTCTCCGTCTCGCCCGCTCCCATGCAACGATTGGTGACGATTATGCAGGCCGGGGATATCCGATAGGCAGAGTTCAGTCTGGCAGGGGGATCAGTCTCGCGTAGCGTGGAAGCGAAGCCGGATATAGTCCGCACTCCAGTTGCCGTCGGCGTCGCGGAGAATCGGCGACAGCAGAGCAATGGTTCGGCTGAGGGCGGTGGCCCGGTCCGACGGATTCAGCCGGTCGAGAATCCCATTGCGAAAGGTGTTGAGCCAGGAGTCCATGCCGTTGGGCAAAGGGGTGGGGCGGGGAATGAGGTCGATCGACTGTACGGTGAAGCCGACGGCTTGAAGCCGGCGGCGGTAGACGGCGGGCGACGGGAAGAAGCTGGCCGCCGCTGCCTCGGCATCAATATCAAAGCTGGCGAGGACGGACTGGAGCGCGGTGCGGATGGCGGCGATGTTGCCCTGGCCGCCCATCTCGGCGACGAAGCGTCCGCCGGTGCGCAGGGCTTGATAGACGCGGGCTAGGCTGGCGCGCTGGTTGTCCGCGGGTATCCAGTGGAGGGCAGCATTTGAGAAGACGGCGTCGAACTGGCCGTCGTAGGGCAGCGCGTCGGCGGTATGGAGGTCGACGTTGAGCCCTCGCCGGCGAGCGGCTGCGACCATCGAGGGAGAGGCATCGACTCCCGTAACATGGGCGCCGGTGGCTGCAAGCTGCTCGGTGAGAGCGCCATCGCCGCAGCCGAGGTCAAGGATGCGCTCGCCGGGCTGGGGAGCCAGCAACTCGACGACTCCCGCGGCGAGGGTGGCGACGAAGCGTCCGTTGGCGGCGTAGGCAGCGGTATTCCATGTTTGGCCGGTGGCAGGCGGTGCGGGCTGGTTGCTCATGTATATATTGTTCAACATTTTGTGTTTCAGGTGTTGGCTTTGAACAGGGAGGTGGGGGGACAGCTTGATCTCTGCCAAGGGCAATCCTCGAAGACGATTGCGCTTCAATATACTTATGCTTTGCTCTGCCCTTTGGAGGGCAGAGAAAGAAGCAGCGGATCGGGAGGATGTGGGATGGCGGATCAAGCAAAGGCGGCAGTTGAGTTTGCTCAGAAAAATGGAGAGCGCTTTGTCGAGGAGTTGAAGGCGTTATTGCGGATACCTTCGATCTCCACGCTACCGGAACATGCGGGCGATGTACGGCGGGCGGCTGAGTTTGTTGCCGCAGAGCTGAAACGCATCGGCATGGAGCACGTTCGACTGATCGAGACCGCCACTGCGGAGCGTCCCGGTGGGCATCCGCTGGTCTACGCAGACTGGTTGAACGGAGCGCCTGCAGCCGATGGAAAGCCTGCGCCGACAGTGCTTTGCTATGGGCACTACGATGTGCAGCCGCCTGATCCTCTCGACGAGTGGAAGTCACCGCCGTTTGAACCGGCGGAGCGGGAGGGGAATCTCTATGCCCGCGGTGCTGTCGACGATAAAGGCCAGATGTGGATGCATGTAAAGGCGCTGGAGGCTCTGATGGAGACCGGCGGAGGGAAGCTGCCGGTCAACGTGCGGGTCATCGTCGAAGGAGAAGAAGAGGTTGGCGGAGAGGGAATCGCGGATTTTGTACGGGAGCATGGCGACCAGTTGCGGGCGGACGTGGCGCTGGTCTCCGATACGGAGATGTTCGCAGCCGATCTGCCGACGCTGTGTGTGGGATTGCGGGGAATGATCTATACAGAGATCGAGGCGCGGGGAGCGCGGACGGACCTGCACTCCGGGATGTACGGCGGGGCGGCGCCGAATCCTTTCGTGGCTCTGGCGCAGGTGATTGCGAAGCTGAAGGATGCGGATGGAAAGATTCTCATTCCGGGCTTCTACGACAAGGTGCAGAAGCCTTCTGATGCCGAGTTGACGGCATGGAAGGCGCTGCCGTTCGACGAGGAGCACTACCGCGAGACCGAGGTGGGATCCATTGCGCTGACTGGGGAGCCGGGATACAGCGTTCTGGAGCGAACCTGGGCGCGGCCGACGCTGGACGTGCATGGGATGCCAGGCGGGTTTACCGGCGCGGGGGCGAAGACCGTGATTCCGGCCAGGGCAGTAGCGAAGGTGAGCATGCGGCTGGTTCCGGATATGACGCCGGCGGAGAGCTTTGCGCAATATAGGGCTTATGTGGAGTCGATCTGTCCGAAGGGGATTGTGCTTGAGGTCCGGCTGATTCATTCCGGTGACGCTATCGTGGTGAGCACGGATAATCGGTATATTCAGGCAGCCACGGGGGCGATGCATGAGGTCTTCGGCAAGGAGACCGTCTTCGTGCGCGGGGGCGGCTCCATCCCGATTGTGGGGGACTTCGAGCGCGAGCTGAAGATTCCCACGGTGATGATGGGGTTCGGACTGCCGGACGACAATCTGCATGCACCGAATGAAAAGTTTCACCTGGCCAACTTTCATCGCGGGATCGAGTCGATTGTGCGATTCTTTGTACGGCTGGGAGGCTGATGAAAGCTCAAACTGCTCCCGACCTGAACGGCTATGTGCTGGCGGGAGGAAAAAGCTCGCGTATGGGAGAGGACAAGGCCCTGTTGAAGCTGGCTGGCAAGCCTCTGGTGCTGCGTGCGGTGCAGAAGCTGCAACTCGTCTGCCAGGAAGTCAATATTCTCGGAAGTCGCCAGGAATTAGAAATTTATGCCCCCTTAGTTCGAGACTTACATGAGGGTTGTGGTCCTCTGGGCGGGATGGAGGCGGCGTTTGTTCACTCATCTGAGGATCGCTCATCGACGGACTGGAATCTCTTTATGGCGGTCGACATGCCGTTCCTGCCGACGAGGTTTCTGGAAGGGTGGGTACGGACGGTGACCGTGCAGAAGAGTGCGAGGTTGGCTATGTTCATTGTGGATGGCAGACCGCAACCCGCTCTTTGTCTGCTACATAGGGATGTTGCGCCGTATGTATGCGATGCTGTGGCGAGAGGGGAGTTCAAGCTGCTCCGGGTGCTGGAGTCAGCGGCGAAGGATCTGGCTTTGGAGCAACAAACCGAGTTGGAGGCAGTTTTTCTCAATTCATCGCTGGAAACGGAAGTTTTTTTGGACCAGGGCGGGTCATGGATGGGATGGACGCCGACGGAAGAGCAATGGGCGACACGGCATCTCTGGTTTGCGAATCTTAATACGCCGGAAGACTTCGCGGCGGCTCAGGCGCTTGAAGGGGCGTTGGAGTAACAAAAAATACGAGGCCGATGCATAGCAATGGCGCAGACACGCATCAGATGGGTAGATGAGAACCTGAAGGTAAGGATGACGTGGCCGGAATTTGAGGGCAGAGAGCACGAATGGCGGAAGCAGAACTGGGAAGCGAACAGGATCCAAGAAAAAAGGAACCGAGAGCGGTCGAGAAGACTGATCGGGACGGGTCTGCGCATGTGTCCGATTCCGGAGATGAGGAGACTTCGGAGGAGGAGTTGTTGACCTCTGAGGTGTCGGCCGATGTGGCGCCGGTCGTCGAAGAGTTTATGGAGCAGGCGGCGCAGCAGAATGAGGCTGCCGCGGATGCTGTGCCAGATATCAGAAACAAGCCAGGTTCCTATATCTCTTTCGAGCATGTGCACAAATCGTTTGGCGACTTCGTGGTGCTGGATGACGTCAGCTTCTGCGTGAACCCGGGCGAGACGCTGTGCATTATGGGACGCAGCGGCGTGGGTAAGTCGGTGTCGCTGCAACTGCTGCTGGGCTTTCTCAAACCGGACAAGGGAATTATTCGCGTGGCGGGAGAGGACATCTGCGGGCTCAACGAGCGAGAGTTGCAGGAGGTTCGGCGCAAGGTGACGATGGTATTTCAAAATGGGGCGCTCTTCGACTCGATCACGGTGGGAGAGAATGTGGCTTTTCCACTGCGGGAGCGCGGGGAACTAGCCGAGGAGCAGATCTTACAGGTTGTAAAGGGGTTATTGGAGATGGTCGGGGTCGCCGGGATGGAGGATCTGTTGCCTTCCGATCTATCGACGGGGATGAAGCGCTCGGTGGCGATTGCCCGGGCACTGGCAGCCCAGCCGGAGGCCGTCCTCTACGACGAGCCGACGACGATGGTCGATCCATTGATGGCGCACTTGTTAGGAAATTTGATCGAGCGACTGAAGCAGCAATTGCATCTCACCAGTATCGTGGTGACCCACGATACAAGGTTCGCAAAGAAACTTGCCGACCGGGTTGTCCTGTTGCACGGTGGCAAAGCTCACTTTTTTGGAACGATGGAGGAGATGGAGCAGAGCCATGATCCGATATTGCAGGAGTTTCTTGCCCTGGACGAACTGACGGTGCCGGTTTGATCATCGGGATTGTTTCAGTCCGGAGATTTATTCAATGATATGAGCAATTTAGCTTAATGATGTTGCAAAATTTTGCAAGTTTTTCATTGCTATGTGATGCATTGCCAAGTATGCTTAAAGATGTAGCCTTTTCTCCAACCAGCGTCTGCTTCCTTATGAATCTATTTGGTTTATCTGGAACCTGGCGTTTTGATCCTGTTTTTTCTTCTATTGGGATTGGATATTCATTCGCTTGTAAAACTGCCTTAGGGGATTTCTGGCATCTTACCCACTGTGACTCCCCAGAAGTTTGTTCACAGTAGAGAGACGCTTGTAATGGCGACACCAGATTATTTACAACAGGTTATTGTTTCGGCGAGAGCTCGGGCTACGCGTGACAAACGTGTGTACTCCACCCGTTTTGGAATATTCCGCCGCCCTTCGATGACCAGTGCCGTTTGGGCATCGCTGGACATTCTGACTGTAGCCGTGGCGACGGTACTGGCATTGCGCATCCGTGTGTCGCTGCCGCATGGCATTGCCGCGCTCCATGTTGTTCCCTACCTGATTACGGCTGAACCACGGTCCATATTTCTGTATATCGGCTGGTTTCTTGCTTGCCTTATCTTCCTGACACGATCGTACGGGCTCTATGGTCCCATCCAGAACCGCAGTGGGTTGCACGAGATGAGAATGACGGTTCAGGCAGCTTTGACCTCGGGGTTGCTCCTGTGCGGCGCGTTGTATTTGTTCAGCGGGGTGGCCATCTCCCGGATCGTCGTTGCACTGGTGGTGGTTTTCTCGGCCATATTGCTGACGGTACGCCGAGGCATCTGGCGATGGATGGCCTATAACCGGTTTCGGGATGGGATTGAGACCCGGAATGTGCTGATCGTGGGTGCCGGGAGAGTCGGATATGCCCTGCGCAACCACCTCGAATCCCTGCGGCACCTGGGATTTCGGTTTAAGGGGTTTGTAGCTCTCACTGAACGCGAGGCCGAGTCGGGCGACGCTGAGATGATTGGGGACGTCCGCAATTGCCTGTCGCTGGCTCGCTCGCTCTTCGTGGATGAGATCTTCTTCTCCGTGCCTGCCGACAAGAAGTTGGTGATCGGAATGGTGGAAGAGGCGCGAGCGGCGGGAATCGATGTCCGCGTGGTTCCGGATATGTATGACGGTCTGGCGTGGAATGCCCCGGTCGAGTATATCGGCCAGTTTCCAACGATCCCGCTGCATCGGCGAGACTTCCCGATGGGAGCGTTCCTGCTGAAGCGTGGTCTGGATATTGCGCTGGCTTCGTTTGCGCTGCTGATAACCTCGCCCATTATGCTGGCCATTGCTATCGCGGTCCGCTTGGACTCCAAGGGGTCCATCTTCTACGGAGCGGAGCGGATCGGACGGAAGGGAAGGACGTTTTCCTGCTACAAGTTCCGTACGATGGTGCAGAATGCCGACCAGTTGAAGGCCGATCTGGCTCATATGAACGAGCGGGACGGCATTCTCTTCAAGATCGCCAACGATCCGCGGATTACCCGGGTCGGGGGGATTTTGCGGAAGTACTCTTTAGATGAACTACCCCAGTTTTATAACGTATTACGTGGCGACATGAGCCTGGTAGGGCCCCGGCCTCCGATGGCAGCCGAGGTGGAGCAGTATGACCTGGCACATCTGCGCCGGCTGGATGTGCTGCCGGGCATTACCGGGCTGTGGCAGGTAGAGGCGCGGCAGGACCCGTCGTTCGACAGTTACATCTCACTGGACACAGCTTATGTGGAAAACTGGACACTTTGGCTCGACCTGAAGATTCTGGCGCGGACGGTGCACGTCGTATTGAGCGGAACGGGAACCTAGTAGACTAAAGGCCGTGAAGATAGCTCTCGCGCAGATTAATCCGACGGTCGGAGACTTCTCCGGAAACGCAAAAAAGATTGTTGAATATGCTGCTCGTGCCCAGTATGAGGGCGCGGATGTTGTGGTTTTCCCGGAGCTTGCGGTGTGCGGGTACCCTCCGGCCGATCTTCTGGAGAAGGACTCTTTTATCGCCAGGGCTGAGCGGACGGTGGATGAGATCGCGGGATGGACGGCGGAGAGCGGGCGTCCGGCGATACTTTTAGGCACGGTGATGAAGACTGCGGCATCCGTGGGCAAACGGGTGCGGAACGTGGCGGTCTTGCTGCGTGATGGCCGGGTGAGTTTCACACAGCAGAAGATGTTGCTGCCGTTTTATGACGTCTTCGACGAGCAACGTTATTTTGAGCCTGCCGCCGAACAGACCCTGACGAGTCTGGGGGGACAGCCGCTGGCGATTACGATCTGTGAGGATGCCTGGAACGACAAGGGCTTCTGGGCGCGTCCGATGTACCAGGTTGATCCGGTAGAGACTTTGATGGGGGAGTGGGGAGCCCAGGAAGAGGGTTTGGCCGGGCGGCAGCGGATCATACTGAATATCTCGGCGTCGCCATACTGGCAGGGCAAGTCGCAGGTGCGGCAGAAGATGCTGTCCGCGCTGGCGGTGCGGCATGGCGCGTATGTTGCCATGGTCAATCAGGTTGGCGGCAACGATGGCCTGGTGTTCGATGGGGCGTCGCTGGTGATTGGGCCGAAGGGAAATGTAGCGGTGTGGGGCGCTTCGTTTGCCGAGGATCTGCTGGTTTTTGATACGGATACCGATGCGCAGGTGGGAAGTGGTGCTGCGAGCGGTCCGGTGCTTGACGAGGTGGAGGAGGTCTGGAAGGCACTCGTCCTGGGAACGCGCGATTACGTGCAGAAGTGCGGGTTCTCGAAGGTGATGGTTGGGCTTAGCGGTGGAATCGATTCGGCACTGGTGGCGGCGATTGCGGTCGAGGCGCTGGGGGCGGAAAACGTGCTTGGCGTGGGGATGCCGAGCGAATACTCGTCGCTGGGGTCGATTGGGGATGCGCGGGCACTGGCGAAGAATCTAGGGGTGAGATTCGAACTGCTGCCGATCCATGATGTTTTTGCGCAGTATCAGAGCGTGTTGCGGCCTCTATTTGAGGGGACTCCCTTTGGGCTGGCTGAAGAGAACCTGCAGGCGCGTATTCGGGGGGCGCTCCTGATGGCGCTGTCGAACAAGTTCGGTTCACTGGTGCTGACGACGGGCAACAAGAGCGAGATGTCGACGGGATACTGCACGCTCTATGGCGACATGGTGGGCGGCCTGGCGGTGATTGGCGACGTGATGAAGACGAAGGTCTATGCGCTGAGCCGGTATGTGAATCGGAAGCGCGAGGTGATTCCGTGGGCGACGATCGAGAAGCCGCCTTCAGCGGAGCTGCGGCCGGAGCAGCAGGATACGGACTCTCTGCCGCCGTACGAGGTGCTGGATCCGATCCTCGAAGCGTATGTGGAACGGTATTGCTCCGCGGAGCAGATTGCTGACGAGCAGGACGTAGACGTTGCCCTGGTGCGGTCAGTCTTACAATTGGTGGAGCGCAGCGAATACAAGCGGCAGCAGGCGGCGCCGGTGCTGAAGGTGACGAAAAAATCGTTTGGGACCGGGCGTCGGTTTCCCATAGCGGTCAAGGTTCAGGTGTAATAGAAATGCTGCGCGCGTAGAGCGGCGGCGGAGGAAGGGATTCTTTGAAGATTTCAAAACTCATGTTGGCAGGATTGGCGTCGGTGCTCAGCGTTGCGGTAGCCGCGGGAGCGCAGACAGGGACGACAGGTACAGCGGCGACGCCGGCTCAGACGGGTACGACCGCGCCCAAAGCGGCAGCGCCCGCGCCTGCGCAGAAGGCGACGACGCCGGCTCCGCTGCATTTGAATGACCTGGGACAGATGAGCAGGCCGGATCCGTTCCCTCCGGTGAATCCCAAATACTTTACCGCGGCCACGCCCACGGTGGATACGGTGAATTCCTTTTTGAAGTCGCTCTGGGGGTATGACTCCAATCGTATCTGGCGGGTAGAGGCCATCCAGAAGACCCAAGCACCGGGCGTAAGCAAGGTCATCGTCTTTGTGTCGGACAAGACGGCGAATGCGAAGGTTCAGTCATCGGCATTTTTTGTGACGCCGGATGGCACCCACGCCATCGCCGGAGACGGGGTCATTCCGTTTGGCGCGAATCCCTTTGCTGAAATTCGCAAGACGCTGGAGACGAGGGCTGACGGAGCAGCGCGGGGCGCGGCCGGCAAGGATTTCCTGATGGTTGAGTTTGCCGACCTGCAGTGCCCGCACTGCAAGGAAGCGCAGGGCACGATGGATCAGCTGATGAAGGACTTCCCCAATGCGCGATTCGTCTTCCAGAGCTTCCCGTTGACGCAACTGCACCCGTTCGCGTTCAAGGCGGCGGCGTATGGATATTGCGTCGAGAAGCAGAAGAACGGCGCCTTCTTTACCTATGCCGCTGCTGTGTTCGATAAGCAGGAGGCTCTGACGGCGGAGACGGGCGACGCGACGTTGAAGGACGCCGTAACCAAGGCGGGCCTCGATCCGGCGGCGATCGACGCCTGCGCGGCGACCCAGGCGACCAAGGACGAGGTGAATAATTCCATCAAGCTGGCAGAAGAAATCGGCGTGAACGAGACGCCGATGCTAGCGGTGAACGGGCATTTGTTGCCGATTGGAAATACCAAGCTGTCCTACGAGACGCTGAAGAAGATCGTGGAGTATCAGGCACAGATGGATGGTGTGAATCCAGGAACACCGACTGCTTCAGTTGCCAAGTAGTCTCAGAACCGAATCACAGAAGAAGCGCACCTCGCTGCTGGAGGTGCGTTCTTCATTTAACGTGGTTCTTCTCCAGAGGTAGCCTTGGTGATGTGAAAAACCACAGATTCTCTTCGGAAACAAGGGGAGCTACACCTGAGAGAAAAACGCATCCCGCTCTGGGGTGCGTTCTTCTTTTCTAAAGACAAGCTTCAATCAGGCGAAGATCACGGTCTTGTTGGCGTAGGAGAGGATGCGGTAGCCGAGGTGCCAGCGGACGGCGCGAGAGAGCACAAGGCGCTCAAGGTCGCGGCCCTTCTGGATGAGATCGGGAAGCTGGTCGTTTTGTGAGATGCGGGTGACGTCCTGCTCGATGATGGGGCCTTCATCGAGAGCCTCGGTGACGTAGTGGCTGGTGGCCCCGATCAGCTTGACTCCGCGGGCGAAGGCGGCGTGGTAGGGACGGGCTCCGGTAAATGCGGGCAGGAAGGAGTGATGCACATTGATGATGCGCTGGGGGTAGGTGCGCACGAACTTTGGCGACAGAACCTGCATGTAGCGCGCAAGCACGACGACGTCGATTGAATTCTCTGCCAATAGCGCAAGTTGGCTCGTCTCCACCTGGTTCTTGTTGGAGGCGTTGACGGGAAGGTAGTGGAAGGGAATCTTGTAAAAATCGGCAAGGGGCCTGGCGGCTTCGTGATTGCTGACGATGAACGAGAGATTGCAGGGCAACTCCCCGGTCTGGTGACGGTGAAGCAGGTCGGCCAGGCAGTGGAGATAGTGCGAGACGAAGATGGCGACGTTCTGGGGCGGATTGGCAAAGGTGAGGCGCCAGTTCATCTTCAACTGTTCGGCGAGGGGAGCGAAGGCTGCGTGAAAGCGCGCCTCGTCGCAGCAGGCCTCGTCGGTGGCGAACTCAATACGCATGAAAAAGAGGCCA
The DNA here is from genome assembly GCA_001897435.1 of Acidobacteriales bacterium 59-55. Lineage (GTDB taxonomy): Bacteria > Acidobacteriota > Terriglobia > Terriglobales > Acidobacteriaceae > Edaphobacter. Next base: position 291,397 of record MKSV01000007.1, read on the forward strand.
AGCTCGACGTCCTGATGTTGGTCGGCATTGAGGATGTTGGCGTCGTATTGCTGAACGAGGAAGTTGGCGATGGCGGCGACGAGGCCTTTGCGATCGGGGCAGTCGATGAGAAGAACGGCGGTCTTGGACATGGCGCTGATATCAATTAGAGCATCTTTTCGGTCGACGCCGGGCACGGTCCTTCCCATGCTGCTGGCGGCACCGGTCTTCTGCCGAACGATACCGCCGCTGCATTGGAGTTGCTATTTGTGTGACTTGACAGGCTTCTTCATCTTGAGTGCCGCGGCATCGAACGTGGTGACCTGGGCGGCCATCAGGCCGTCGTGAGTCTCGTAGGCGTCGGCGCCGCGATACGGCTCGGCGAGGAAGGGAGCTTCCGCGCGCCATTGAACGTTGATGGTGTCGCCGACGATGAAGATATGCTCCGCAGTGATCTTGAGGCCGCAGGTGCCGCCTTCCGAAGGAGGTTTGACGACCTGGGCAAACATTCTGCCGAGAGCTGCGCGGCCGCGGACGACCTGGCCGTTAGGACCGAAGAACTCGACGTTCTCCGGAAACTGCGCCATCAGGCGCGGCCAGTTACAGGAACTGAAGGCGGCCATGTGTTCTTCAACGACCTTTGCGGGAGTGGGCTGCCGTTTGAGCGGCGGCATGGATTGAGCCAGCATCGGCGCAGCGGTCGCAAGGGCAAGCCCGAGCAGGCCGGAGGTGCGGAGAAAAGAGGGAAGAGTCGGTGTGCGGTTCATGCGAGCCAGAATATCGCAGAGTGGGATTATTGGGGAAACCTGGGGCAGGGCCGGAATTGTCGCGCAGGCAGGCAGACCAACTTTCATGGAACTGAAACGGAATAGTTGAATTGCTTCCTTAGCCCACCTGCAAAATCGCTGCCGAATAGCCCGGTACTGTTGTCTCTTGCACTGTCTTAGCCAACTCTTCTCTTTCGAATCGAACGCCTTCCTTTGCGCTGAGAGAGGGGCCGCGAAGCGTCCATCGTTGCGTCGGCTGCGACGATTGCAGTCGTTGCGGCAACTCGATAGATATTTGCCGAGCGCTCTTGTTCACGATTGCCAGCTTTGCCTGTTTGCCTCTTGTTCCCAGATATGCTGTGACATTCGCGCTGGTCTTCAGCGCGCAGGGCGCGACCCTGAATCCGGCAAACTGCTGGGCGAACTGCATGCCGTAGTACATCGGTCTCGGCTTTGCAGGCGAATTGTCGCTGCTCTCGATCGGCGTATAAAAACCTGTTCCGCCGCCATGCAGATTGACTCCCACAAATCCCGCACAGGCGACATGCAGCATGTAATCGGCTACCCATAGGGCCGAGGCGTAAGCGTTGCTTACACCATCCTTGCCACCTCCGAAGCATGAGTTGCCCTCATCCATGCGATAGGGCGTTCCCCCGGCTGCCTCGCTGGCGACTCTTACCCCTGCAATCTGTTCTTCGAGGCTCGGATTGACCTTCTGCAGCAGGCGCTCTGCTGTCATGCTCGGATCGCTCGCAGGTCCCATCGCATAGAAGTGGCTGGTCAGCATCACGGCATCGCCCTTCGTGCGCCGGGCGTACTCCCGGACCCATGTATCCACGTTGCCTTCGGTATCCGGGCCTGCGAACGGCGCATGGGGCACGCTTGCCCTTACAGTTTTGACCCATGTCTCATACTCGGTGAAGTATCGGTTGAAGTCATATCCCTTCGCACGAAAGAACGGGTCTTCGCCAAAGCCATCCGCTTCGTTGCCGACGACAAACGCCATCAGCCTGTCGCCTATCGCAGCAGACACAGCCGCGGCTTCATCTGCTGCACGCGCCGCACTGCCGCATGCGAAGTTGAATCCGTAGATCAGATTCCAGTTCACCGCATCGAGAAAGCCGCGAAGATTCGTAATAGCCTTCCTCGTAATCATGCCCTTTTTGTTCCGCTGAACCGTTGGGTCCACCAAGGGCCACTCCCAGTAGTCTTCAATGCCATGGCGCACGCCGCGCATCTGCTTCGGATCGTTAAGCCCGACGCCCTCCCAGGGAGTGATATTGCTCAGGTGGCCGCCCAACCTTAGGACACCGTGCGAACTAAGCTCACGAAATCGGCGAATCAACTCTGTATTGCGCGGGGAGAAATACTCAGCGTTGTAAAGCTGGCCCATCTCGTAGCTCAAGCCGGTAAAGTCCAGAGGCATGAGGCGAGGCTTTACGAGCGGCTCTCCGATTCGTATCGCAGTTGCGGACTGTGCTCGGCCCGTTCGCCCCAGGGCTAATTCCATAGCGGCGGTAGAGGCTGCGAGAGAGACAAAGCTGCGTCGATTCAATATCTCCTCCAGTCCGGTCACGAGAGATGTCAATAGATCAGTTTCAATGAAAATTGGATCTGGCGCGAGTTTCCTGCGGTTTTGCTGATGATGCCGAACCCGGCGCCTTCGAGCGTATTTGCGGGAAGTCCCATGGTCACGATGTTGAAGAGGTTGAAGAACTCCGAACGAAACTGTACGTTGATGAGTTCCGATCCGCTCTTTCGCCTGCCAAATGGCGTGTCCTTGATGAAGGCGAAGTCATAGTTATAGAAGGCCGGCCCGCGAAATGTGTTTCTGCCAAGAGTGCCGAAGCGGCCTTTGTTCGGCCCCGTGCCATTGGGCAGATTGATGGGGATCGAGAAGTAAGAGGCATTGTTCTCGCCCAGGCCGAAGTAGTCTTCCCGGATCTTTCTTGAGGTGGAGAGGTGAGGTTTCGCGATCTGATCGGGGCGATCGGCGCCGTTTGAGCCCGCGCCTGTCTGTTGAACACCGGAGTAGACCGTGAACGGTGAGCCACTTGTGAGCGTTGCGATGCCGAGGATCTGCCATCCGGCGGTTGCCTTGCGATTGGCTCTGCTGAGAAGCCCCCAGTATTCGACATGGAGATCCTGAACCGCGCTCAGGGTGAATGCCTGTCCTACATCGAACGTTGCCGGGCCTTTTTCGGGATGAGTGTCGAAGGGGTTCTGCGGGTAGGCCTGGGCCACCGCGCCGGTTGCTCCGAGGCCACCGGAGACGGAACTGGTGTCGTCGATCGCCTTACCCCAGGTGTAGCTGGCCTGAAGGGCGGGGCCGCCGTGGGCTACGTTTCCGGAGAGAGAGGCCTGCAGCGCGTGATAGGTCGAGTGGGCCGTCGCCGTGATGACGTTCTCGAGCCCGAAACCGCCGATTACATTGCCGGAAGAATCGAACTCCGTATGGCGGGCGAATTCAGGGCCCGCGCCGGGATAAGCATTGGGAAAGCTTGTGCGCGGCAGCTTGACTCCCGCCGTTCCGACATAGTTCACATCCGCGGTTAGCGTCCCGAACGCCTTCTCCAGCCCGGCCGTCCAAGTATACAGAGAGGCATTTCCGAAAGACCGATCAATCCCGCTCAGGCCGAGAGGGCTCACAACGTGGCTTGGAGTCAGCGCTGCAACGTCCTTCTGGTAGCGATCGATATCGAGCACTGTGTTCGGCGCGACATCCTTGGTATTGCCGCCGGCAAAGATGTCCACGCCTGCCGGCGTGTATGCGCGGGGTAACTGTGACGGCATAATCTGAAAGCCGAACGGCACCGGCGCGCCCTTTGCCGCAGTTAGCCGGGGATAGACGGTAAAAGGCGTGGAGCCAGTCAGGAAATTGTCCTGCCAGATGTTTGGCGGAATGACCGTGATCGCGCCGCCCGCATGAAACTGCAACAGTTGCGAGGCGCGCCACGTCAACTGCACCCGCGGCCCCCAGCCATTGAGATTTGTCTTGTAGCCCGGCTGCGGGTTAACGACGTATTGCTGCGTATCGCCTGTATTCAGAAAGCCTGCTGTTCGCTTTGCACGCTCGGCGATCGGCGTATAGATCTCCCAGCGGATGCCATAGTCGAGGAGAAAATGGTCGTTCAGCTTCCAGCTATCCTGCGCGTAGATCGCTCCCGCGTTGCGATTGATGGCCGCCACTCCGATGTGTTCTCCGTTGGAGAAATAGCTTGGCGCAATGGCAACGGTGTAGACGAAGGGGCTTCCCGAGAGCAGCCCCGTCAGCGTATCCGGCAGGGGATCGCCGATGTGGATGTCGTGAGTGCCGCTTAGCGATGCAATATCCGACCTGGCGTAGGCTGTACCGCCGCCGAAGTCGTATTCGCCGTTCGGACTGGTGCCGTAGTAAGTCGTGTCCCGGTTCAAGCGAACTTCGCCGCCAAATTTAAGGTTATGACGTGCCGATGTTATCGTGAAGTGCTGTTGAGCCTGGAACAGGTTGCCGTACGCCGTCATGACCGATCCGCCGGGGGAATTGAACGCTTCAAAGGATCCGTCGCTGAATTTCAAGGCCGGATCGGTCCGGTTCGGTGTGGGGAAAGAGGGCGTGCTGCGCGTGACGCTCACGGACGATTCCATTGTGAAGTGAGGCGATACGGTGCGGGTAAAGTTGATCGCCAGATTTCTTTGCTTGTCGATGTACTGCACTCCAAAGGAGGGATCGATGGCAGTCTGGTCAGGATTCGTTGTAGGTCCTGTCAGGTTGTTGAAGTTGAACCTCACAAAGAGGTGGTTTCTGTCGGAGAGATTGTGATCCAGCCGGATAGAGAACTGATCCGCATTGGTAACAACCTTCGACGAAGTCGCATAGGTATGCGCCCCAAAAGAACCCGTTGGGAGATTGGGCAATGGATACCGTGCCAGAATTTTGGCGATGCCGGGATCAACCGGAACGATCAACGTATCGCCGGGATATGCCGTCGTGTCTCTACCATCGCGCTCCTCCGCTGTCGGCACTGGAAAGACCTGGGTTGTTCCGAGAACCTGCCGAAATCCCTGATATTGTCCGAAGTAGTATGTCTTTCCGCGCCCATCGTACAGGCCGGGTATTCGCACCGGACCGCCGTTGGTGAAGCCGAACTCGTTGCGGCGAAATGGCGGAATCCGTTCCGGATGCTCCGCCGACGCGTGGTCAAAGTAGTTGCGAGCATCGAACGCAGAGTTTCTGACAAACTCGAAGATCGACCCATGAAATCCGCTGCTGCCTGACCGGGTGATGATGTTTGTGAAGCCAGCCGCGCCTCGGCCGATCTCGGCGGGCATCCAGCCGGAACTGGAGCGAATCTCTTCAACCGCGTCGACGTTGAAGTTAGAGAAAGTCGAGCCGCCCATCTCGGGATCGCTGATATCTGCTCCATCCATTGCAAACACGGCTTCGACGCCGCGCTGCCCATTAATGGCAAACTGTTGCGTGAAGTTGGTGGCGCCGTTCGTATCTGTCATGGTTCCAGCGGCGAGCAGCAACAACTGACTGAAGTCGCGTTTGTTTAATGGAAGCTCGCTCACGGTTTGACTTGAGAGCGCCTCGCCGCCAGTTGCCGCATGTTGTTCCGTCAGCGGGCCGACGGAGAGGGTTTGCTGATCGGAGAGCGTAAGGACAACGGCCGATGCAGCGCCCGACAGGTTCATGGGCTGAGCGTATCGGACGGTGTGACGATCTACTTCGACCGAGAGATGGTAAAGTCCGGCAGGGATTCCTTCGAATCGAAAGTGCCCGTCGTCGCCCGTGGTGGCATCGATGTCTTCGTTCTTTCCTTTGAGATGAACGATAGCACCATGCAGCGGCGCACCTGAGGTATTACGCAAGATTCCTCGCCAAATGATTGGTACAGCGCCTTGTGCCATGGTGCGCGTCGGAACCAAGAAAAAAGCGGATAAGAACGCTATCGTCAGGCCTCTGGAGGGCCATCGAAACCAGAAATGTGTAATGACCAGTCTTCGCGCTTGCAGCATTACGAAGTGTCCTTCGTTTGGAAGTATTTTAGTTGTTCTATATTACCTATCCCTTGTAACACTTAATTCGAGGTGCGTTCGCCATCACGCGTGGAGACTTAGGCGAGCGGCCTTACAATGAAATTGTCTGAGCGGAGGGCCGACAGCGGCCGCAGCAAAGGTATAGTGGCATTCAGGAATATGAATAACCGATCTGCCAACATTCCCTATTTAGCCGACATTGCGACATCTGCCGCTCTTGATGCCTGCGAGATGCGCTCGTTGCAGATGAGAATCGGCAAGCAATTTTGCAGAGTGCTGGCTGCCGCCATGGTCCTTGTGATCTTGCTGCTTCCGGCAGCGGTCGCGCAGCAAGTATCTCCAAAGTATTTTGGCGGAGCACACATACAAGGGACGGTTATTAGCGTCGACGGAAAGCCGGTAAGCGAAGCCACAGTTAGTCTCGAAAAGAAGGGCTCTCCGGATATTGTCGAGACAAAGACGAATGCCACTGGTGGCTTTGAGTTTTCGTCGCTCTCAAGCGGAAGCTATCGGTTAAGCGCAAAGAAATCGGGATTGCATAGCCACCCCGCTGAGGTGATGGCCTCCGCGGGAAAGAGTTCAGAAAAGGTCAGCCTGGTCCTCCAGGATACTGAGTCGCCTCCGGGTTCCGGTGCGTCTTCGGCAACTGGAGCGCCAGTCATGGAATTCACCGACAAGCCGAACTTTACCATTGCGGGTGTTACCGACTGGACCGCAGTCGGTGGCCATGGATCGGATTCCGCGTTGCGAACGAGTGAATCACTCGCCAGCGAGACTGCTGCGCTTAAGCCTGAAGACGCCGGTCAAAAGGCAGCAGGCAGTTCCGAGGAAAAGAAATCTGAGAGACAACTGCGTGCGGGACTCGCGAGCGATCCCCACAGCTTCAATGCAAATCATCTGCTTGGAAGATTTTATCTCCGTACCGATCGATATTCAGAAGCTATTCCGCTGTTGGAGAGTGCCTATCGGATTGATCCGTCCGATGGGGGGAATCAATATGATCTGGCGCTGGCATACGAAGGAAGCGGTGACCTCGTGCAGGCTCGCAAGCGCGTTAGTGAATTATTAGCAAAGCATCCCAGCGCCGATTTGCATCGACTTGCGGGTAAGTTGGACGAGAAGTCAGGCGATCCTCTGTCCGCTGTCAACGAATATGCGATGGCGGCAGAACTTGATCCGAGCGAGCAGAACTACTTTGAATGGGGCTCTGAGTTACTTCTCCATCGTGCTGTCTGGCAGGCGCAGGAGGTCTTTCGCAAGGGAGCGAATGCCTATCCCAAATCTGAGAGAATGCTGATGGCGCTCGGCACCGCACTCTTTGCCGGCGCTCGCTATGAAGAGGCGGCCCTTCGCCTGTGCGACGCTTCTGACCTGAATCCCGCGGACTCCAATCCCTACATCTTTTTGGGAAAGATCGAGATGGCTGCGCCTAATGCTTTAGCATGCGTTCAGCCCAGGCTGTATCGCTTTGTGCAGGAACAGCCCGGAAGTTCCACCGCCAACTACTTGTACGCGATGTCAATCCTGAAGCATCAGGAACAGTCGCCTGACAAACAGGCGGTGCAACACGCAGTAGCTTTGCTGACGAAGGCGGTGACGATTGATTCCAAGTGCAGTGAGGCCTACCTGCAACTCGGAATTATTTCTGCATCGCAGAGCGACCAGGACAAGGCAATTGGTTTTTACGAGAAGGCAATCGAAGCGAATCCCCAACTTGCCGATGCCTACTACCGGCTGGGAGCGGCTTATGACCGGACCGGTCAATCGGCAAAGGCAAAACGAGAGTTCGGGCTTCACGACCAAATTAAGCGACAACAAGCAGAAGACACTGAACGGCAGCGGCGAGAGATCAAACAGTTTCTGATCGTTCAGCCGGGAAAGACTGCCGGCCAAGGAGTTAAGTGAGAGAACAAGCCGGTTCGCCCGCTCGGCAGAGGAACGCTACGTCGATTTTGGCTTGAAGGAAGCAACGATGCCATCGCCTTCGCGAATCGTGAGTATCTGGTTTGCCTTGACCTTGGCGAATTTTTCGACCTTTTGTGTCGTTGGCCACTTCACTTCAATCAGGTCCACGATCTCCGCCTTTCCAATGCCGAAGTGAAGCCGCAAGTCGCTTTGTGACATGACGCTGGTGCCGCTGTGCACCTCGTCCATCTGGATATGTTTTCCGGTGATGACCCTCGCGCGCGCGCCGATCGCCGTGCGATTGCATTTAGTCCCGACCAGCTTGATCTTGATCCAGTTCTGCTTATTGCCTCCGTCATTGCGAAGAAGCGAGGGCAGATCGTTCAGATTGAGCACCAGCGCATCCATATTGCCGTTGTTGTTGTAGTCTCCAAAGGCCGCGCCACGGCTGGAAAAATGCTCGCTGATTCCCGGACCCATCTCCGCGGAGACATCCTTGAAGGTGCCATTGCCAAGATTTTTGTACACTAGTCGCGGATTTTTGAATGACTCGCCGAAGTTATAGCGATCGACCTCCGGGTATACGTGTCCATTGACCTGAAGGATGTCCTTCCATCCGTCGTTGTCGTAGTCGATGAATCCGCACCCCCATGCCACATAGCGGTTGTTGACTGCAATGCCTGAAGGAGAGGTTACATCGGTAAAAGTCCCGTCGCCGTTGTTGTGGTACAGGTTGCAGGTGTCATCCACGAAGTTGGTCTTGAAGATGTCGAACCATCCGTCGCAATCATAGTCGGCCACAGCGACACCCATGCCGGCCTGCTCGTGCCCATCGTTGTTGTAGGCGCAACCTGCCATCACCGCAATATCGGTGAAGGTGCCGTCGTGATTGTTCTTGAAGAGAATGCTCGGCTCCGAGTCGACGGCAATGTAAATGTCGGGCCATCCATCGTTGTCAAAATCGTAGGACACGGGCGTGATCGAGTAGCGCGGACCGGGTTTCAAAATCCCCGATCGCTCGGAGACATCGGTAAAAGTTCCGTCGCCATTGTTGTGATAGAGAAGGTTGTCGCCGCCCGGAAGACCTCGTGGTCCGCACATGATCGGGACGCCCTTCCACTGGCAGTAACTCGTCTCGTTTGCAGGAGGGATCGTATTTGGATCCAGCTTGATGTAGTTGCATACGAACAGATCGAGATGGCCGTCGCGGTCATAGTCGAGAAAAGTGCAGCCTGATCCCCAACGCCCTTTTTCCTGGTAGAGTCCGGCCTTACGGGTCACATCCGTGAAGGTGCCGTTTCCGTTGTTGCGAAAGAGGATGTTGTGTCCCCAGAAGCAGCAGAACAAGTCGTCCCATCCATCGTTGTCATAGTCGCCCACGCAGACGCCGGTCTGCCATCCGGTAATCCCCAGCCCTGACTTCTCTGTTACATCGCTAAATGTGCCGTCGCGATTGTTCTTGTACAGGTGCGATATTGGCGCTTTCCCAGGCGGCCATGTCGTATCGAGCCGGTTGCCATTCGTGAGATAGATATCCAGCCACCCATCGTTGTCGTAGTCGAAGAAAGCCACCCCGCTTCCTTTAGTCTCGATGATGGACCGCTTGTGCTCAATGCCACCCCAGACGTTGGGGACGTTGAGACCGGCTTGCTGAGCCACATCCACAAAATGAACCTCGGATCCAGTTGATGCCGAAGTCGCCGCTTCCACTGTTAGCGGGTACTTCCATCTCCACAGCGGAGTTGTCAGTGCATCCGTCAATGCACCGCCAAGTACAAAGAGGGAAGACCCAAGGAAGCGCCGGCGCGGAAAGATCATAGGTGAGAGCCATTATAGCGACAGAATTCCGTTTCGCAGAAGACGCCTCGAGTTCAACGATTCATGGCAATTCTGTTCCGGCGGGGAGCTGCTGACGTCGGTTTTTCTTCAGAGCCCCGAGAGCAAGTTGCGGCGTTCGTTTGCGCCAGACTCACCATTCAGTGGAGTCTTTTATAGCGTTTTGTCGGCAAGATAGAGTGCAATTTGAAGCAATTGCATCTTCTTCGAATTCGACAACGGTTCGTCGCCGGTTGGAGCAGTTACAGGAGCTTGCGCCAGGGTCTCTTCAATCCGGGTTACATTCAGACCTCTTCGTGCGCTGCTGTTCTTGAATCGATCCAATACCTCTTTGGCCTTGGCTATCTGACCGGTTTGATAGTAGAAAACGCCCAGCGTCGAATAGCTTCCCGGCCACTCCGGCAACATCTCCACGGCGCGCTCCAATTGAGTGGCCGCGTCCGAAGTATTGCCTTCCAGCGCCGAAGTCAATCCCAGTCCCCATATGATCTTTCCCGATCCCGGGATACGGGTTTGACCTTTCAAAAGCGTTTGCTTCGCGGCCGCGATATTATTTTCGCGAAACTGCAGAAGCGCCAGCGAAAGATAGTCCCGGTCATTGTCAGGATTGCGGGCGATGGCACTGCGGTATATCTCCTCGGCTCGCGCAGAATCGCCCTGACGGGCGTAAATATCTCCCAGCAAAGCAAGGTAGGAGTCGTCCTTCTGACCTTGCGGTGAAACCTGCATGGCAGCATCCAGCGCATTCTTATAAAGCCCTTTGTGGAAGTATGCATTCGCAAGATCGAAACTGATATCGTCCGATCCAGGTGTGGCCTGCTGTGCTGCCTGGAAGTGCTGTATAGCAGCGTCATAGAAGCCGTATCGAGCTAACAGAACGCCGGTCCCCGTCAGGGTTCGGGAGTCTCCTGGCCGCGCTTTGTCGAGCTGCGCGATTGTGCTTTCGGCGTCTTCAACTTTGCCGGCCTTTAGATAGGCCTCAGCCAGCGCGTACAAGACTTCAGGCTGATCGGGATGCAACTTGAGCTGCGCGACTAATTCAGTGATGTCCTGTTGAGCGCGCGCCTTTGGAGCCAGCGCCGAGCGGCTATTTAGGTAATCGAAGAGGTGCTCATAAGGATGCGACGTGGCGGAAGCGTCTTTGGAGAGAGCTTGAAACTGGGCCATGTCCCGCTCCGCTGCTGCGGTCTGATGCAGGCTCTTTTCTGCCATCGCCAACTTGTAGTATCCGGTCGCCGGGCTGCTGCTCACTTTCACATATCGTCTCAGCAACACTGCCGCTTCAGAAAATTTCTTGCTTTCCATGCGAAGGTTCGCCAGTTCCAGCAGCGCCTCGGGATAGTCAGGATCGGACCGGAGAACCTTGAGGAAGATGGCTTCCGCTCCCACAGAATTTCCCTGCAACTTTGCGATATAGCCGAGTTGGAATGAACAGAAATTATTGTGGGGCTCCAGCTTGAGCCCATTTTGGAAATCCTGTCTGGCATCGTCAAACCTTCCCAGACGAATGTTTGAAAGTCCGAGAAAGGAATTGGCCCGCGCCGAAGGCTCGGCTTTAATCAGCTTGTTGAAGGTCTCGATGGATTTGTTGATTTTTTCTGACCTGAAATAACTCTCGCCCAGAGCTGAGAGAAGATCGGAGCGGTCCGGTGCCACTTTCAGGGCCTCTTCCAACAGCGGTATCGCATCTTCGTAATATTTTTGCGACATGCTGATCTCGGCCATGAGATAGAGGATGTTCGGATTTCCGGGCGTCGCCTTATTGGCTCGAACCAACAAATCCAGCGCATCCAGAGGCCGCGATTCATTTCTGTAAACCTGCGCCAGCAGATATTGCGTCTCCGTGGATTCGGGCTTCAGTTTGAGTGCGCGGGCTAGCGCAAGCTCTGCCTTGGCATTGTCGCCACCCAGGAGCGATGCCTCCCCGAGATTGAAGAGGATCTCAAAGGTTTGCGGCTTCAATGCATCTGCTTTTTCCAACTCAAGCTGGGCGGCCTTGTACTGTTTTTCCGAGGCAAGCAGGACGCCAAGGGAAAAATGCAGCTGAACGTCATCTTTGTTCTCCGCTGACAAGCGAGTTGCCAGCCGCAGCGCCTCTGCCGTTCGCTTACTTTGCAGGTAGGCCCGAATCAGATTGAGATTTGTTTCGAGGCTGGCGGGGTGGACACGCTCAAACCGTACAATCGCCTCGGCCGGCGATCCCTTATCCAACAGAAGCAGGCCGAGATTGTAGTTTGCATCCCGATTTTCCGGGTCGAGCCGCAGAACCGTCCGGAACTCTTTCTCGGCCAGGCTAAGCTGCTTGTCGGCCAGGTAGACATTGCCGAGGTTATTGTGGGTCTTGGTGGAGTTGGGAGCAAGCTTTAGCGCTTTGTGAAATGCATCGAGAGCATTTGGATAATTGCGCTCTTCGCTCTCGATAATGCCCAGCAGATTGTAGCCTTCAACGGAGGGGCTGTGCTGAAGCTCGTCGAGCGTCATGGCCTTCGCCTCTTCAAGACGGCCCTGATGGACGAGTGCTTCCTCCTGTTGCAGACTTGCAGGAGGCTGTGAAGAGGGTCGCTGTGCCACGCACGCGATGGGAACCAAGAAGGCTAGAAAGAGGGCGAGCGTGCCGGTTGCACGCCTTAACTCTATGGCGACTGTCGGCTCGCTCGGAGCTGCGGCGTGAAGCTCCTGCTGTCTTCGTAGCTTCGAATAATCAGACAGCATGGTCATCGCAATATATCCATTGCCTGTTTTGCCCGCAAATTCTGAGGCTGTACGCGCAGCAGGCCCACTAAAACCCCTCTCGCTTTGTCCTTGTTGCCTTGTATCGCATAGAGGCGGGCAAGGTTGAGGTAGGCCTGATCATTATTTGGTACAAGCCTGATTCCGGTCTTGAACTGCTCTTCAGCCTTTTCGTAGTTCTGTAGCCGCACGTAGACAATGCCAAGATTGTTCAAGGCTTCGGAATATGCTGGGCGAAGCTCGATTGCTTTCTGCAAATAGCCTGCTGCGCGCGGTAGTTGATTCTGTTGAGCGTAAAGCATGCCGAGGCTGTAATTCACTTCGGGATCATCGGGTTGAATTCCGAGCGCCTGACTCAGGCACTCCTCTGCCTTCGTGAAATCTCCCTTCCGTCGATAGACATTGCCTAGATTCAAGAGAGCGATCTCATAACCCGGTCGAAGCTGCAGGGCCCGCTGAAAATTTTCTACGGCCTGGTCGGGATGGCCTTCCTGCGCAGAGATCATTCCCAGGTTATTCCATGCTTCCGGGTAGTTGGGGCGAAGCTTCAAGGTCTGTTCCAGATAGCGGCGCGCCTGTTCGAGATCGTTCCTGCGCAGGTTGAGCGTCCCCAGGTTGTAGTACCCCTCCGGGTCATCGGGTTTGGAGGCAATCACCTGCTGGAAAGACTCTGCCGCCTGATCGAGATAACCATGCTGGAACAGCGCCACGCCATAGGTAAAGTCGTTGCGTTGGAAGGAGCCCTGGTAGAGTTGGCCCTTGAATGGAATCGCCCGCTGCACTCGTTCGGCAACCGTTGTGGGAGCGGTTCTCACATCCTCCAGCACACGCGCAGGATCGATGGAGCCCTGGTAAATCTTGACGATCATCCCGTCCTTGTCCAACAGGAGGGACGTAGGTAGTGCCAGATCTCTGCGGCGGTCGAATAGATAGCGATAGATGATGTTGTAGATGCCGGCGATCTCTTCCGTTGCGAAGACAACAGGAAAGGAAAGCCGCTCCCCGGTTGCCATCGACCGCGCGGCAGCAATATCGGCCGGGTCGTCGATGTTCACCGCAACAATATCCAGATAGCCAGCCGTAAACGCAGATCGATGTTGGTGGAGTTGTCTCAACTGCTCGCGGCAGAGGGGCGCTGTCGTAGCCCAGAAGTTGAGCAGGACGAAGCCGCCTTTAAACTGGCGAAGCTCCCGTGTATTGCCTGCAAGGTCCGGCAATGAAAAGTCGGGGGCTTTCAATGGTGCAATCAGCCACGTCTCGGCATGAGCCGGTAGGGGATCCAGCGTCGGCGGTGGCTCCGCTTGCGCATAGGACTTAGGCGCCGAAGCGAAGGCTTTGGCCACGAACAAGTGGTTGCCTTCTTCAATCTCAATACGGTGATTCGCGGGCAGCGACTCAAATTGTTGCGTAAGCCCGCTTGGCCAGCGCACCGTTGCCTTCAATGTGCCTTCCGGCTTGCCCAATCCGAAGAAGACTTCCTTGGAGTGTTGCGCCAGAAAACCGGAGCCCGCCTGTAGATATTTTGTCTGGCGAAGAGTGCCCGCCTCTACCGTGATGGCGGCTCCGATCGCATCGCGATTGCTCTTGTGTCCCCGCAATCGGAATGCGATGGAGTCGCCCAGATGTTTCATCGCATTGTGCAGAATTCTCAACTGAGGAGCATTCCGGCTTTTGAGAATCACCTCCAGCCGTCCATCATGGTCGATATCGGCGAGCGCAAAGGAGCGGCTGTCCTCAAGAAAATCCAGCCCCGTAACGCCGGAGACCTCGGAAAAGGTGCCATCGCGATTGTTCGCGAGCATGACATTCCTTTCGTAGGCGTTCCATGAACTGTCCGATCGGATCAACTCATTGATGGCATTCCATCCGTGCTCGTAGGCCAGTGAAGCCGTGCCGTCCTCGGGCGATTTTGCTACCACCTGCCGCCAGAAAAAGCTCGCGATATCGTTCCGGTCGACAGCAGAGATGTATCCGTTTGTGACATAGAGGTCGGAGTAGCCGTCATGATCGAAGTCCCAGAAGTCCGCGGACCACGACCATCGGCCCATCGCCACTCCAGCCTGCTGACCGATGTTCTGAAACTTTCCATTACCATCGTTGCGATAGAGGGCATTCCCTCGTGCGTGCCGCTGGTAGAGTGCGCGGATGTTCTGCGGTGCAGCCTGGTGAAACTGCGCCTGCTCCGAAACCCTCTGTCCGGCGGCCTCCCACATGCTTGTGATGTAGATGTCCTGCCGTCCGTCGTTATTGAAGTCAGACCAGCAGGCGCTCATTCCGGCGCCCACATCTTCGATGCGAGACTCCTTTGAAGCGACGGTAAATGTTCCATCTCCGTTGTTGCGATACAACTGAGAGCTGCCGAAGTCGTTCGCGATGGTCAGATCGGGGTGACCGTTGGAGTTTGAGTCTCCCCAGGCGCACGCAAAACTGTACCGGTCGTTTTCTACGTTCAAACCCGCGGCATCAGTCTTTTCTACAAAGTGCCCATTGCCTTCGTTATGCAAGAGGCAATTCGGGGGTCCATTGCGGGCATCGTAATAGGGAACCGGATAGTGATACTGGTCCAGCCCCAGATAGTACATATACGTGCAGAAGAAGATGTCGAGACGACCGTCGCCATCGTAGTCGGCGATTGCTGCATGAGTGAACGTTCCTTGAGGCGCGCGCGCAAATTTGAAGGCATCGCGCTTGAGCGAAAAGGTCCCGTCTCCCTGATTCACAAAGAGCAGGGGACCACTGCCGCAGACGACCAGAAGGTCTTGGAGTCCTCTGTTGTCGAAGTCGGCAAACAGGGCGCACGCCGCATTATCGAGCGCGCCCACACCGGCCTTCTCGGTGACATCCTCAAAGGTGCCATCGCCACGGTTGCGGTAAAGGCGGTTCGGCAGCCCCGCCGGCTGACAGACGTAGAAATCATCGAACCCATCGTTGTCATAATCGCCTGCTGCTACGCCGTTATTGCCGTAGACATCCATTCCGCAGGCACCGTCCAGAACGGTTCGCCAATAGTCCACGCCGCGAAGCATCTGGCTCTTGTACGACTCGGTCCCACCCAGGGCTTGAGCAGTTACGTCAAGAAATGTAGTTTGATCCCCGACGCTGAGTATTTCTTCGCTCGCCTCCCATCTCTGAACCTTCCAGTTTTCCGATTCCTTTTCCTTGCGTGTCCATTCGGTTCGCCAGGATCCCACGCGCTCCTCCCGCCGGGCGTCGCTACGGAGAGCGACGATATCGTATCGAATCTGCAGTTCGACTGTCAGGGGAGTACTGGCGATCTCATTGATCGCATAGATCTCGAACTCCGCGGTTTCAACCTTTGAGACGGGTCCCAGCCAGGTTTGAAACTCCTTGAGAAATTGCTCGACCCCTGAAGGCGTTGCTGCGCCGAACTGCCTTTTGGTAACGTCGATGCCGTATCCGGAGCGTACCGGGACTTCCTTGACAGGGCGGAGCGATGAGGCTTCGAGCGTGGTGGAGACCAGCTTCGACAAGTCTGAATGGTCGTGGGCGGATCGTCGGAGAGACTGACTCCATTGGCTCAGGAGCGAATCGATCTCGAAGGCATATTTCTCGGTCTGGTAACTATCCGAGCCGGGAGCTACCAGACGAAGGACATCGGCCAAAGAAGACTGAGCTGGATAGTGAGGCTTGAAACGGATGTCGTTGTATAGAAAGGTGGACTGTTCGGCCGAGAGACCCCGGGAAGACGCAAACAGGAAGCTGGACCCGAAAAGAGGAGCCGAACGGAGCAGGAGAGGGGCAAATCCAATGCTCTTGAGGAGCGCCCGTCGGGACAGCAGCGACTTTTCATTGCTTTGATCTGACATGGACTCTTCAAGAGATCGGGAAGAAGGAGAGTTTTCGCAGAATATCACCTGCTGTATACCGGCAGATGCTCATGAGTTGCTTGGCGGTAACTGCTTGTACAGGCTGTCTTAGTAGGTGGGTTGGCGATCTAGGACATTTAATGGGGTCTGGACTCAAACTTTTGATTGACTTGGATTTCGTTATGTACTAATGTTTGCAATCGTCGAAGCTGTAACCGATTACACCGTATTCAAACGTTGAAGTGAACCTCCCGGCATGAAAGATCTGATTAGAAGAAGAATGGGTTGGACGGAAGAAAGGTGACGAAATTGAAGAATATTTGGATGGCTATGGATCGCAACGCTCTCGGTTGGCTAAGAAAATATGGGTGCCTCTCGCTTGCATGTTTGTGCTTTCTCCTCGTCTCGTCAGAATATGCGGCAGCGCAGGTAGATCAAGGAGCGATCACCGGAACTGTTTCAGATACCACCGGCGCTGTTGTGCCTGGTGCGGTCGTTACCCTGGTGAATACGGACGTGGGTCTGAGCCTCAAGAACACAACGGACAGCGGCGGTGTGTACACCTTTTCCCCCATCAGAATTGGACACTATTCGGTTACCGTCACCGCCCCCGGCTTTGCGAAGACGACCCAGCAGAACATCTCGGTCAACGTCGCGCAGCGTCTTCAGGTAAACGTTGAGCTCAAGCTGGGCTCCGAGAACGAAACCGTCGAAGTAACCACGGCTCCGCCGCAACTACAGACGGCAGACGCGGCTGTGGGGCAGGTCATCACCGAGCGCAGCGTCAACAACCTTCCACTCAATGGCCGCAACTTTACCTTTCTCGCCCAACTCGGCGCTGGTACGCAGACGCCCCAGGCGGATACGCGGGGCAATGCGGCTTCCGGCGCCTTCTCAGCGAACGGCCTGCGTCCTTCGCAGAATAACTACCTGCTCGACGGTATCGACAACAACTCCAATGCAGTTGACTTCCTGAACGGCACGAACTTCATCGTTCTTCCCCCGGTGGACGCGATTCAGGAGTTCAAGGTTCAGACCGCGGACTTCAGCGCGGAACTGGGCCGTTCCGCCGGCGCTGTTCTCAATGCGACCATCAAGTCCGGCACCAACAGTTTCCACGGCGCCGCATGGGAGTTCTTCCGTAACGACAAGCTTGACGCTGCTGACTGGTTTGAAAAGCAGAAAAAGGGCATCCTGCGTCAGAATCAGTTTGGCGCTTCAATTGGCGGTCCAATCATCAGGAACAAGATCTTCTTCTTCGGCGACTATGAGGGTACCCGGCGCGTCCAAGGCACGGTCTCAAATGGAACAGTTCCGACTCTGAGGGAGGTGAACAGCAATTTTCAGGACCTTTCCGACTTAATCACAGCGCAAAACGGTAAGACGCAAGCAGACAATCTTGGTCGAATTATCCCGCAAGGGACGGTTCTCGATCCTGCAACGACGAGGTTGGTTACAGTCGGCACTGTCGATCCCGTGAGCGGAATTACACCGGACCCGGCAAAAGGGGGAAAGACTGGCTATGTGCGCGATCCATTCGGAACCTGTCCTGCAAGTAGCCTAACTTTCGTCGGTGGCACCTGCGGCTTGAATCAACTTCCATCTGGCCGGCTAGATCCCGTTGCCCTCAAACTGCTCAGCCTCTATCCAAAACCGACCGACACCTCGCTCACTTCGAACTTTACATCGAGCCCTCATTTGTTCGAGCATCGCAATGCATTTGATACTCGCGTTGACGTTAACCCCACTCAGAAAGACCAGGTATTTTTCCGCTTCAGCTATGTAGACGATCCGCAATATATACCTGGCATCTTTGGAGGCATCGCCGACGGAGGCGGATTCCAGCAGGGCATCCAGACCGCTAAGTCGAATCAGTCAGCCTTTGGATACACGCACGTCTTCACGCCGACGACGATTAATGTATTGCGCGTCGGCTTCAATCATCTTCACACCACCCGCTTTGGACCTGAGGGCAATACGAACGGTATTCCGGACCAGTTCGGAATTCAAGGTATTCCACAGTTTGCTGGAAACGGTGGCCTTCCTACGATGACAATTGGTGGACTGGCGACTCTCGGAAGCAACTCCTTCCTGCCCTCCGACGAGATCAGTCAGACGCTCCAGATCACGGATGACTTTACCAAGATCTGGCACTCCCACAGCTTCAAGGGGGGGATCGAATCCCAGCATGTAAAGTTCTCGACTCTTCAGCCCGGCTATTCGCGTGGCAGCTTTGACTTCAACGGTCAATATACCGATATTCCTCAGAAAAACAATGGCGGAACAGGAATCGCGCAGTTCTTGATTCTCCCGCAAGCGGCAACCGTTCCCAATGGAGTCGATTACTCCGGCGGCTCCAACTCGATCAATGCTTCCAATGTCAACAAGACCTATGACGCGCGAATATACTTCGCGTCGTACCTTCAGGATGACTGGAAGGTCACTCCCAAGTTGACACTCAATCTCGGCCTGCGCTGGGATTACTTCGGCCCGATCAACGAGACCAACGGCGGTCAGGCTAACTTTGTCCCATCAGGGCCTCCCAACGGAGTTCCGACTTTCCTCATTCCTGCCACGGGCAAGGACGACAGGACTCTGTCAACCAGCTTCGTTACTTTGTTGGCGAAGGATGGGATTAAACTGGAGCAGACCGACAAATACGGTCAGGGACTGGTGCAGACACAAAAGAGCAACTTTGCACCGCGTGTCGGTTTCGCATATCAGGTCAATCCGAAGGTGGTTGTACGCGGCGGTGTTGGTCTCTTCTACAACGCATTTGAAAATCAGGGATATGGCCCGAACATTGGGGAAAACTATCCCTTCGTCTTCAATTTCGGTTATACGCCAGTGGCTCCTACCGGTAGCCCCAATGGCCTGTCAGATGTTTTGCCAATCAGCTATAACACCCCATGGGCTGGTTGCTCCACTGCGGGACCTGGTAACACCGCAACTATGAGTGCGGGTCTCTCCTGCGTGGCATTTACGCCTTCGGCGGTAAACGCTTCAAACCTGGGACTACAGGGTCTTCAATTCGCCTATCAAACCCCGCTTACTTTGAGCACAAATATTACGGTCCAATACGCGCTGACGCATAGCCTGTCTCTCCAGGCGGCCTATGTAATGACTCAGGGCAGTAACCTTCAGCAGGGGCTCGGCGCAAACAACGTGACCGCTATCCTGCCCGCAGGCACGAATACAAAAGATCCGACGATCGCAGGGACAGTACCTTTCCCCGATTTCTCAGGTGGAAGTTACCAGGCAACGGTCGGGCAGAGTAACTATAACGGGTTGCAGACGAAGATCGAACAACAGTACTCGAACGGTCTCTCCTTCCTGTTCGCCTATACCTACTCCAAGACACTCTCGGACGCGGGCGACCTGCTGAATGGAGGAAGCGTAAGCGGGCTTCGCGCGGCTTCCGTGCCTGGTCTGGGGCCCATGTTCGATTGGGGCCTGGCTAACTTCGATATCCGGCAAGTACTGCACTTCAGCGGAGGATACGAACTTCCGATTGGCAAGAACAAGCGC
Organism: Acidobacteriales bacterium 59-55; assembly: GCA_001897435.1. Lineage (GTDB taxonomy): Bacteria > Acidobacteriota > Terriglobia > Terriglobales > Acidobacteriaceae > Edaphobacter. The sequence goes on from MKSV01000007.1 coordinate 310,991, forward strand.
TTCCTCGGGACCTCCAGCAGGGCGGTCGATGCCGTTGTTGGAGGATGGTCTGCAAACTGGATTGCCACGCTTCAGGGCGGCCAACCTCTCAGCCTTAGCAACTGTCCCACTGCGACAACTGCGGGAACCACATGCCGCGACGTCCGTGTCGCAGGTCAGGATCCGAAACTTGGCCGTTACATGGACTCGCAAAATAAGCCGAACTGGATTGGGAATGCCAAGGCTTTCAATCAACCGTGCCAGATCGGAACAGATCCTGATACTAAGAAGCTAATTGTTCTTCCTACTCCGGAAGGCTGCATCCCTTATGGAACAGGTAGTGCGGCCCTTGGATTCGCGGGACCGGTCACAACAGGACCCGGATTCCGCCGCCTGGACTTCTCGTTGTTCAAGGCAATTCAGCTCAATGACCGGTTCTCCATGCAGTTCCGGACCGAGTTCTTCAATATCCTCAACCATCCGAACTTCAATGCTCCGAACTTCGGCGGCAATGGAGTAGTAGCGGTCTCCGGTTCCGGTAACTTCAACAGTAATAGTTTCGGTGAGATTGGGTCCACGCGCGATGCTCCCTACGACCCGCGGCAGATTCAGTTCGCACTCAAGCTGTATTACTAAGGCAGGATGAAGACGCCCCGGAAAGGCACACTCGCAAGGTGCCTCTCCGGGGCTTATCATTTTGTAGATCGCTTTCTTTACGCGGCGATCCCGGAGGCGAACTGTGAGCAGGAGGGCTTGGTGTCGGCGCGCGATGCTTTGTTCTTTATTGGCCTGGGCAGCATTTGCGGCGGCTGAAGGCAGTCCACAGCAAAAGCTGGATCGTCAATTTCAATCTGCAGTGGCGCAGTACAACGCAGGACAGTTCGCAGAGGCGGCAACTCAACTCGAAGGTCTATTGCCTCACGTCCCCAACAACTTTGAAGTTCAGGAACTTCTCGGTATGGTCTACGCCTCAATGTCGCAAGATGCAAAGGCTGTCATCCATCTCGAAGCGGCGGTGCGATTGAAGCCAGACTCCGCGGCTGCGAGGACCAATCTGGCGGCAAGCCTCTCGCGCTCAGGGAAGTCTGAATTGGCAGGGGAGCAGCTCCGAAAAGCGCTCGCGCTTAAGCCCCATGACTACACCGCCAATCACAATCTGGGAGAGTTCTATATTAAGTCCGGAAAAATTGCAGAGGGACGTCCTCTGCTCGAACGGGCACAGCAAATCGATCCCTCATCATACGACAATGGCTATGATCTAGCGATGGCCGATCTCCTCACCGGGCAGCTTGCCGAGGGAAGGAAAATTGTCGAGGATCTGCTGAAGGAAAAGAACACAGCAGAACTTCATAACCTGCTAGGCCAGATTGAAGAGAAAGATGGAAAGTTTGTCGCGGCGGTAAACGAATTTGCGGCTGCCGCTCACGCGGATCCCAGTGAGGAGAACCTGTTCGACTGGGGAAGCGAACTTCTTCTGCATCGCACCTACGAACCCGCGATCGAAGTCTTCCGTGCGGCTGCCCAGCGCTACCCTACTTCGCCGCGGCTGTCGATTGGGCTGGGCATGGCGCTTTATGCACGTGGCCTGTATGAGGATGCGGTGAAAGCGCTGCTTACTGCTGCTGATTTAAATCCCTCTGACCCTCGCTGCTACCTCTTTCTCTCCAAAGCGTACGATAGTTCTCCGAGCCAGGCAGATGAAGTGATCCAGAGGTTCAAGCGTTACGCCGGTCTTGAACCCAATAATGCTTTGGCGCAATATTATTACGCGATGAGCTTATGGAAGGGAAAGCGGTCTGAAGGTGCGGGCCCGGATCTGCTAGAGGTCGAGTCTCTGCTCAAAAAAGCGATAGCGATTAATAGCTCGATTCCCGAAGCTCACATGCAACTGGGCAACCTGTATGTTGGCAGGCATCAGTATGAGCAATCGATTCCTGAATATCGTCGCGCACTTGAACTGAACCCAAATCTCCCAGAGGCTCACTACCGCCTGGGAACGGACTATGTTCATCTAGGCCAAAAGGACCGCGCGCAGACCGAGTTTGCCGTTTATCAGAAGCTCAGGGCACAACACATGGCCGAAGTTGATAAAGAGCGGGCCGAGGTTCAGCAGTTTGTCTACTCATCCAAGAACTCACCTTCTGCCAAGCCTTGACTATGCAGGTCAGTTGATGCCGGTGAATACAGTAGACAACTCTCAAAAGAGGAGTAGCAGCAGGGAGATCTTGATGAAGCAATCATTTCGCGATACATCTGCGGCGCGAGTTTCAGAGAGGGGGGCGCTCTCACCTGAGGAGATAGCGCGCCATCTTGGCCGCACCCGGCGAGACTTTCTGCGGGACGCGGCGGGAATGGCGCTGGGCGCCTCGCTTATGGGAGCAAGTCCTTTTGTCCACGCAGCGACTGCTGTAAAGAAGCGGAAAGTTATTGTCATTACTTTTGGCGGTGGCGCCAGGGATCAGGAGACCTTCGCGCCGGAAGGGCAGATCAATATTCCGCACATGCTCGATGAACTCATTCCACAGTCGAGCTTCTTTACGCAGGTCACAAACCATGGGATTCTTGGACACTATGTCGCGACAGCAAGTCTTGCAACGGGGGTCTATGAGACTTTCAATAATTTCTCCGCAGTCCCGCCGGAACACCCTACAGTATTTGAATATTTTCGCAAGGACCTCAAGCGTCCTGTTTCGGATGCATGGGTGGTTGCGCCAAGCAACGGATTTAACCGGATCGGCGAGAGCGATTGTCGCTCCTACGGCTCGGGACTCGGAGCGAGAGTAATTCTGCCAAAGCATCTGCTGAGCGCGGCAAGCTCCGGATCGAATACGGACTATGGACACCTCCTTCGCGACAACTACGAAACCCCGCTCTACGCTCCGCAAATCGGAGGCGGAGAGTTTGAATTGCAGCAGTTGGAGAAGATCCTGAAGCTTTCAGTCAACGACTTCATGTCGCATGCGCGGAGATTGTCAAGCCCAGACGAACTCTCGGTGTTTATTGCCCGACAGCTGATGCGACAGGAATCGCCCAGTCTTCTATGGATCACGATGCACGACATCGATATTGCACACTCCGGAGCCTACTCACTCTATGTCGATGCGATCCGCCGTACGGATCGGCTCTGCGCGGAACTCTGGAAAGCCGTTCAGGAGGAGCCGGAATATGCCGGCAATACAACGATCCTCATCCTGCCAGATTTTGGACGGGATGCAGATCAGGACTCGGGTGGGAATGGATTTCAGCACCACCGTACTGGGGATCCAGCCTCCCGTACCACCTGGATGATGGTGCTCGGGGCCGGTGTTCGCCCTGGAGTTATCTACGACAGCCCGGTGCAGTCTATCGATCTGGTCCCAAGCATAGGAGCGATCATGGGATTCTCGGCTGCGCAAGCGCAAGGCAAACCGATTAAGGAACTGCTTTAATTTTTATGCTGCCACACGACCTCAAAGCCGATCAGTTCGCCGGATACCCTCCTCAGGCAAGGAAGCTGGCTGTAGCCAATCTGGCAGTGCTTCAGCAGCTTCCTTTGAGCCTTCTTCCTGGTCTGCTGCGGGAACTGATAGAGTATGACTTCAAGTTCCCGGCAGAACGCGCGGAGATTGACAAGGAGCTCGCCAGCCTTGGCTCACTGTCCTCCGCTCAGATTAACGAATGGGTTCATCCGTTCTCTGCGGTGTCCCTCTCTTCCAAACTGGAGCGGCTCGACTGGGTCAACCACCCTGCCCAGTTTGTCGAACAGGAATCGGCATATCTCTGGAGCACTCACCAACTCGATGCCTTTCGCAAGGCCGCGATCGACTATGGCGATCGAGTTCAGGCCGCCGCTTCTGCCGAGCCGCTTCCAGTGCGCAGACTCGGGATTGCAGTGATTGGACAGGGAGTCGCCTCCAATGACACACCCCTATTTCGTAACTTGCGCGCGCACGGAACCTACTTTGGGCAGGTCAAGCCGGAGGGCGGTCTCGAACTGCTCCTCGCCGCGGTTGAAGCGCGGGCGAAGTCATATCCCGTCTCGTATGGTCATTGGTATGTTGATGGAGGTCAGGCAGCGCGGCAAACTCCGTCACTCACGAACGTGTGCTATCAGGCTCTGGAACCCGTACGTGCCAACCTGCTCAAATACATGCAGTCCGAAATTGCACGCCCAGGCATGGGGCCCGAAGAGCTACGCTCAAGTCTGGCGCGGCTACTGCCCTCCGATCTCGGCATGGACAAGGCAGGGGATGCGACTCTGGATCGCTTTCAGGTGAAGCTGTTCACCGAAGGTTCGGGCACACAAATCTTCAGTACGACGTTTGCTCAGTGGGCAACTCGCGAGGCGCTGCGCCGTGCCCAGCCGCTTACTCTGTTGGTGCGCTTCGCACCTCGACAAAGGCAGAGGCCGATGAACGAATTGCTCTCTAATGATAATGCGAGTCCAGAACCTGACCTTGTGGGTTCTCTGGTCGATGCGGACATGGCAGCCTATTATCATTGGATCAACCAGCAGCGGTTGGCGGGAGCAGCGCAGTCATCCTTCCTGGTATGGTTCGAAGGTCACAATCAGGCACTCGTGATCGCTCCATCCCTGCCCCGAGGGGTACAGTCAGAGACGGCCATGGACCTCAAAGGACTGCTTTCGCTGGCCGCGAGTTGAAAAGGAAACTCGTTTGGCAAACGCCGATTTAGGTTGTGAAGCTTAAGCCGAAATTGATCTCTGCTCTTTTGAGCGGTAGCAAATAAGAGTGTATGTAATAGTGGTGTGATTCAGCCAATTTCATCTAGCGAAATAAGAGCCAGGCTGTAGGCTTCACTGTCGTGTGTTTTCTGAACCGGTGGTCGTTTCAGGCGAGGCTCCTGTTTGTCGGCACCATCCTCTCCATATCTCGAATGGGGAAGCAGATATTTCACCCGCAGCAATGTCATGCTGCCAGCTTGCAAACGATTACAAGTGGTGGATTTGAAATAGTTTCCTGTTCTTTTAAATGAGACGATTGATCGATAAGAATTTACCTTGACATAGCGCATATTGCGTCAGTAATATTCTCGCGAAATGAGACGTCTCATCAAGCTCAGATCCTTCGCGCTTCCTCTCTGGCGAGGCACAATTCATGGGATCACAACCACAGGTTCTTCTTGGAACTTGAGCGACTTTGGAGGCTTCATCGATGAATATCTCACCTACTTGGGATAGAAGCGTGCGGAACGCGTCTAAGCCCGGCTGGAACCGTATAGCAAAGACGATGGGCGATGCGGCGTTCCATACTGCACGCCGCATCTCGCTCGCGCTCCTGATGGGGGCAATGCCTCTCGTCGCGATCAACCTGATGACTCTCTCTGCGCACGGCCAGGCAAACTCCAACTCAGCCGCCGTGGGCAAGGTGACGGACGCGACAGGTGCTGTCATCTCCGGTGCGTCAGTGCATGTGATCAACAACGCAACCGGTGCCGAGCGTATCGCGACGACCAACGACAACGGCGATTGGTCTATCCCAAACCTGCCGCCTGCAAGCTACCGCGTGCGAATCGAGAAGCAAGGGTTTAAGACTAGCCAAATTCCTGCGCTCGACGTGGAAATCGGCAAGACAGCCAATGGCTCCATGGTGCTGGGCGTTGGCGAAACGAGTGAAACGGTGGAAGTGAGCACCTTGCCGCCGCAGTTACAGACTCAGGAAGCGACGGTTGGCCAGGTTATCAACCAGAAGCAGATCAGCGACCTGCCATTGAATGGCCGTAACGTGCTCCAACTTGCGACACTTGCCCCGGGCGTCTCTCCGGCGCAGACAGGACAGACGGGAAGCCCCGGACGTTTCGGTACCCGTAGCCTGTTCATCACCGTCGATGGCGGTCGCGGAAGCTCCACCAACTATGTGCTGGATGGAACCTATATTCGTTCCGTTCGCTTCAACAACATGTCGTTACAGCCGGATGTCGATGCCTTGCAGGAGTTCAACCTGCTGCGCAACTCTTTTTCAGTTGAATACGGCCAGGGGCAGTCGGTTGTTTCCATGGTCACGAAGTCTGGATCCAACTCGGTCCACGGCTCCGCATATGAGTTTGCACGCAATAGCGCGCTCGACGCTCGTAATTACTTTGCAACCACAGGAGCCAAGCCGGAATTTCGACGTCATCAGTATGGCGGCACTGTTGGCTTCCCGATCAAGAAAGACAAGCTGTTCCTCTTCGGAGGTTACGAAGGCCTTCGCACGAGCCGCCAGACTCCGATCTATGCCTACTACCCGACGCAGGCGCAGCTTGGAACGCCGGCTCCGGACAACCTGGTGGCGCAGGTGATCAATCCGACCATTCCGGTTGTGACATCGACTGTCGGTATTTATCCTGGCGGAAATAATTATGTCGCGAACCAGACGACCACGGATAACTATGACGAGTACACGATTCGCGCGGATCAGACGCTGTCCTCACGCAACTCGCTCTTTGAGCGGTATGTCGATTTCAACTCTAACCAGTTTCTGCCGACAGTTCAGGGCGGTATCAATAACACGCTGATTGGCCGTAACGGCGTTATCGGGCATACGTTTCTCCTCACGTCGAACATCGTGAACGAGATGCGACTGGGTTATAACGAGTACTTCAACTTCGAGAATGGCGTTGGCTATAAGCCGGGCACGAACTACGCCTCAATGGAAGGGCTGAAGTTTGTCACCGGACTCACCGACCCAACGCAGTTCGGTCGCGCGAGTGTCGCCATCACCGGTTTCACCACGATATCCGATCCCGTCACCAACCAGGGCGGCAACGAAAATATCATCAGCTTTGGCGATTCGCTCAGCTTCGTCAAAGGCAAACATACGCTGAAGGTAGGATTCCAGTTCCAGAATCGTCGTGTGATCCTGCTCGCTGACAACAATGCTACGGGTTCGTTTACCTTTGGCCCATGCTCCTCTAATCCCACCGGGGCGTGCGATCCTGCCAATAAGATCAACCCCGCAACGAGCAAACTCTATACCGCGCTCGAAAACTACCAACGCGGCTATTGCACCTCGGGCTGCAACGGCAACTTCGGTACAACGCGCGGCCACTATCGCGACAACACCTACGCTGCATTCATCAGCGACATATGGCAGATGGGACACGGCCTGACGATCAATGCCGGCCTGCGCTGGGAGTACACCGCTCCCTTCGTAGAGCAGAACGGTCTGGAAGGCACCCTGGATCCTACGACCGGAAAGATCAAATACAGCAAGGTTCCTTCTTTCATTCCATCAGCGTTTCTGCCCTACGTCGTCACGGACTCCACGTATAGCCCGGGCATCGTCAAGCCGCACAAAAAGGGATTTGGTCCACGCGTCGGCATCTCGTATGAGGGCCGTCCTGGAACAGTCTTTCGCGTAGGCGGCGGCGTCTACTTCGAGAACATTAATACCAATGAGTTGCAGTTCACTCGATATGCCGCACCGCTGTACTATCAGCAGTCGCTCAGCAACAAGTTCGTGAAAGACCTGTTCCCGGATCCGACGCTTGGATCGGCGGGCCTGCCTGCTCCATTCTCGGTACGGCCTAACAATGCCGCGCCTTACACCATGGAGTGGACCGCCAGTGTTCAGCAGGATCTTGGCCACGGACTCATCCTCGAACTGGCATACACGGCCAGTGCGACCCGTAAGCTCTGGAAACGGTACGACCAGAATATGGATCTTCTCCATCCCGGGTTGGACTCGAACGGCGGCAGCAACACGGACAATGTGGGGGTTCGGCCCTTCCCCGCATTTCAGCATGGCATCCTCACCACAGCAACCGCGGCCACGGCAAACTTCAACGGCGGCTCGGCCAAAGTAGAGAAGCGCTCCAAGCACAATGGGCTCTTCTTTCTGGCGAGCTATCAATGGTCGAAGAACCTGGACAACAACTCAGGTGAGGTGGAAGCGAACGACACGGCCTACTCGACTGACTTTGCTTTTGATCACTCCTATGCTCGCTTCGATGTTCGTCATCGCGCTGTCATCAGCGGCGGCTACGAACTTCCGTTCGGCAAGGGACACAGCATGCTGCAGAATGGCATCGGCAATGTGGTCGCCGGTGGATGGTCGCTTCAGCCTGCCGTTCAACTCCGTACGGGATATCCGTTCTCTCCCTCTCGCTCGGGTGTCTCCTTTGGCACCTATACTCCTGGCCGTGTGAATCTGGCGCCTGGACGTACTCTAAAGAGCGCGTTCAAGGACAATCCTTCCATCAATAGCTGGTTTGATCCGACAGCTTTTGTGGACCCGGGCGGGTCCGTACAGGGTAATGTAACCCGCAACACGCTTCGTGGACCGGGTACGGCCCAGGTGGACCTCTCGGCGATCAAGACCTTCCACATCTACGATCGGCTCAATGCGCAGTTCCGGGCGGAGGCCTATAACATCATCAACCACGGTATTTTCTCGCAGCCGGCAGCGAACATCTCATCCACCAGCAGCGTGGGAAAGATATCCTCTACCTCAGCTGACAACCGCAGCATCCAACTCGCAGTGAAGGTGCTGTTCTAGCAGAAGGGCAGGCGCGTCACAATGCCCGCTCGCCTTGGAAACTGAAAACTCAAGAAGCTAATTTCGATATGGGGTTGACCTTGCGTCAACCCCATTCGAGTCTTTACGATGACTCATCATGTTCAGTCGGCTGCTTTTAGGTATCTCTGTTTCGACCTTACTCACAGTTGCTGGTGCGCTTGCTCAACGGTCCCCGGTCGATCTGGTCAATCCACTCATCGGAACGGGTGGAGAGGGACAGACATTTCCGGCAACAGGCGTTCCATTCGGAATGACGCAATGGACTCCGCAGACGCGTGAGGGAGAAACGAAGTGCATTGCCCCGTACTATGTGGCAGATAACCGGATACAGGGATTTCGGGGCAGCCATTTCTTGAGCGGTTCATGCACTCAGGACTACGGCAGTGTCACGTTGATGCCGCTGCTGAGCGATAAAAAGCTGGCCGATGTGGCGCGTTCCTCGGCTTTTAATCGAACGTCTGAAGTGATCCATCCCTATAAATATGAGGTGGAACTGGCTGACACCGGTATTCATGCCGAGATCACAGGAACAACCCGTTCAGGAATGATGCGCTTTCGCTATCCAGCGAAGAAGCCTGCGTGGATCGTTATTGAAAACAATGCATTGCGAGGCGGCGGCTTCGTTCAGATTGACGTGACGCGGCAAGAGATTACCGGCGCGAACCCAGTTCATCGCCTCTATGCCGGCAATGGCAAGCCTGCAGGATTCTCCGGGTACTTCGTGATTGAGTTCGATCGTCCATTCAAAGTTGGCGGGACGTGGAGCGGAGAGAAACGTTCGGAGGGATCGACCCGGCAGGATGCATCAGACGGTACGCCTGGCGCCTATGTTTCCTTCGATTTGTCGGCTGACAGGATTGTGACGGCGAGGATCGGAACTTCGTTTACCAGCATCGATGAGGCGCGCCGCAATCTGAGAGCCGAGATTCCCAACTGGGACTTCGATGGGGTCGCGAATCAATCACGCGAGAGTTGGAATAGCTTGCTCAACCGAATTCAGGCGGGGGGCAACTCGCCGGATAAGACGATCTTCTACACAGCACTCTATCATTCACTCCTGCTGCCGCGTGTCTTCAGCGATCGCAGTGGAGCGTATCCCCGGTTCGCCGGCGGACAGTCAATTGAGCATGCAGACGGTTTTACATACTACGATGATTTTTCGGTGTGGGATACCTTTCGAGCGCTACACCCCATGTTGACCTTTCTCGATCCCGATCGAGAACTGGATATGATCAAGTCCCTGCTGGCAAAGGGAGAGCAGGGGGGATTTCTCCCTATATTTCCAGCATGGAACAGCTACACGTCCGAGATGGTTGGAGACCACGTCGATGCAATTATCGCTGACGCCTATGTGAAAGGAATTCGCGGCTTCGATGCTGAGGCAGCCTATCGCCTGATGCGCAAGAACGCGACCGAAGTGCCGAATCACGAGTTGTACGTGGATGGCAGAGGAAGACGCAGCCTGACTTCATACCTGAAATATGGATATATACCGCTGGAAGATCATGTCGTTGACGCCTTCCACGGGAATGAACAGGTCTCGCGCACTCTGGAATATGCCTATGACGACTTTCTGGTAGGTAAGATGGCCGGATGGCTGGGGCACAAAGCCGATGCGAAGTTGTTTGCGAAGCGCGGACAGAACTACCGCAAGGTTATTGATCCTGTGACTGGGTTTGCCCGGGGGCGGCATGAGGATGGGAGTTGGGCAACGCCATTTGATCCTGCCGGGAAATACACATACATCACGGAAGGATTGCCGTTTCAGTACACGTTTTTCGTGCCACAGGACATTCCTGGATTGATCGAAGCGGTTCACGGGCGGCAGGCCTTTGTAAAGAAACTTGACGATCTGTTTGCCGGAGGCTACTACAACCATGGCAACGAGCCGAGCCATCACATCGCCTATCTTTATAATTTCGCCGGCCATCCTGAAAAGACGCAGCTGCATGTTCATCAAATTATGGAAAGGGACTACCATAACAGCCCTGATGGCTTGGCAGGGAATGACGACGCAGGCCAGATGTCGGCCTGGTACGTGATATCGGCGCTGGGCTTTTATGCGGTCACGCCCGGAACTCCCAATTACGAGATCGGCACACCGCACTTTGATGATGTCTCATTGGCGTTGCCGGTAGGAAAGACTCTCCACATTGTGGCCAAGGGTGCGGAGTCGGGTAAGTTCTATATTCGCTCAATCCGACTGAATGGCGAGCTGCTTCATAGGCATTTCCTTCGTCATGAAGAGATTATTGGCGGCGGAGAGTTGGTCTTTGAAATGTCATCGCAACCGACCAATACCGCAAAGGAGTGAGAGTGTGCATCGCCCGGCGGATTGTAGGGATGATTTGCACTCTGTAGGTCTTGCTGCCGTCCGCGTGGCTGAGATCAAGCCACACGTTTCCAGAGAAACGCTGATCACTTGTGGGCGGAGACTACATAGGAAGCAGCCATCATTAGGAGCCTTAATAATTGATTGAGAGAGGCGGAAGCGCATCGCTTTAGCGAAGATTCGCTATCGCGGCTCGCCGTACCCCTTCGTTAGTACTTCCGGCAGCTTTCTGATAGTGCTCGCGCGCTTCGCTCAGCGCACCTCGCCGAATCAGCATTTGGGCCAGCCCGAGGTCGGCGCGGCCATCGGAGCTATTATGTTCGAGTGCGAGCCGGAACTGAGTCTCGGCCTGGGCATATGATCCCTGTGCGGCGAATGAATTTCCCAAGCCGAGATAGGCATCGCCCGATCCTGGATCGAGTTGGATGGCCTGAAGGTACTGTTCCCGAGCGGTAGCGAAGCTCCTGTGTTCCGCCAACACATCACCGAGGTCGACATGGAGCAGTGCGGATTTAGGGTCGAGGCGCACCGCCTGCTGGAGCGCGGCGACAGCCTTATCGAATGAGCCTGTCATTCCCAGCAATAGTCCATAGCTGTGATATGCCGCAACGTAAGAGGGGTTGTTTTCGATTGCCTTTTTAAATTCAAAGGTAGCCTGTGTGTAGTCGCTATTACCCGCCAACAGGTTGCCGAGATTGTTGTGCGCCTCGGCAAGATCGGGCTGAATTCGAATGGCTTCGCGAAACGCTGCCTCGGCGGCCTGGGCGTTATTGTCCCGAAGCCAGGCCATCCCCATCAGGTTGTCGGCGTCTGCGAGATCGGGATTGATGCCGAGCGCCTGCCCCAGCACACGACGCGCATCTGCGGATCGATCCGCTTGCAGGTAGAGGTTCCCCAGATTGGTGAGTGCTGCGGTATCGGGGGGCTGCGACCTGGCGGCCTGCTCGCCAATCTCGATGGCTCGCGGCAGGTTGCCGGTGCGAGCCAGCGCCACCGACATCTCGCGCAATGCGGGATGGAAATCCTTGCGTTGTTCAAGTGCTTTCTCAAACCACTGAATTGCTTGTGTATTCTCTCCGGTCTTTGAGTACGCTTTGCCAAGCTCGAGGTAGAATTCGGGATTGCTGGGCTTGCGTATTTCAATTGCACGCTGAAGCCGCGCAATGCCTGGCTTTAAGTTAGAGTCGTGCGCCACCTGTGCGATGGCAAGGTACAACTCGCCATCGCGAACGGGGGTCTCTGCATCCGGGTAGTATGGAACAACCTCGCCGCGATAGACAGCAACCGACTCCTTAAGAGGTGCCAGCAGATCGCGTTTGGGTTTAATCCGCTGGATATAATGATCGGTCATTACGACATGCACGACATCATCGGTGCGCCGCTTCCACATGTGGCAGTCCAGACAGGTCGAACGGCTGGCGGTTGCAGTCAACGCCGGTTTATGAGGCCCCGTGTGGCAACCTGCGCATACGGCCACGTAATGTTTAACAGCCTGCTCGCCGCGCGGCGCCTGATGCGGATTATGACAGGTGATGCAGGTCATCTGACTGTTGCGAAAGCATGCGGATTTGCGGAGGCGATACGCTTGGTGTGCGACCTCAAAGCGGTCGTCGAAGCCGGTTCCCGATTGATGATCGAAGGTCAACTCGTAGTCGGAGAGGGGTTCACCTGGGCGGTAGGAAAATGGCTTGCGGTCATAGCGCCGTATAGCGTTGGGTAGAGGGGAGCTGGTCGTCTCGAGGTGGCACTCCATGCAGACTTCCATCTGCCGGTCGCGTCCGAGCCGGGCGGGATTCACGATCGCCGCTCGGATATCGTTCAGGGTCTTTCCCGGAGTCCTGACGGTGTCAACATGCGCCTGTCCCGGCCCATGGCATCTCTGACAGCCAATGCCTTCGGGGAGGTTCTCTCCAAAGATGGCTTCCCCGTTGGTTGAAGAGGGTTGCTGCTCCGGATAGCCGTTGTGGCAGAACATGCAGTCGTTACCGATAGCGCGCCTGAAGTCCTGTTGACCAGCGTGGTCATATCCCGGGCTCATGGCCCAGTAGCCGCCCATCTCGCTGTACCAGCTTACCGGAAGCTCAATGAGCTTTCCTTCACTGGTGCGGTGCAGGTAGGTTCGGGCATGGTTTCCCGAACCGATGACAAAATCAATCTGTTTTTCTTCTCGATTGGTCTGCTTCCCATCGAACCCGATCTGATAGCGGCTTTCGTAGAACTTGCCGTCGCGTTCCAGCATTGTGTAATAGCGATCGGACGGCTTGTGATACAGAGTATCGTGCGTCGTGAAGTCTTCGACACCCTCTCCGTTCGCGATGCGGTGAAACGATCGGCCCATTCCCGTCAGCCGGTAGCTGGCTGCAATGTCAGCATGACAGCCAGCGCAGACCGCTGGGTCGGCATAGCCGGAGGTAGCCTTGACGACAGAGTGTGGACGCCGCGATGGTCGCCAGACATAGAAACTGCCCGCGCTTAATAATGCCAGGCTCACGAAGCCAATTGCAGCGACAAGCATGGAGCGTCGGCGGCGTTGCGGCACGGGAGTTGCAATGCGAAGATCGGGCTTCTTGTTCATGATGAGAATGCGCTGCAACGCCTCCTTGCAACTTCATGAACCAGCGATTATGCGGGAAACTCAATATCGTCGAAGAACTTATAGTTGCTGAGATCGGCGGGTGGAGCAAAGAAGCAGGCGACCTTCATCTGCACATTGCCGGAGTTCTGTAGCATGTGGATGCTTCCCTGGGGAAAGAGGACGGCACAGCCCTGGGTAACCGGTTCGACGACACCGTCGATCATGACACGGCCATTGCCCTGGACGATATAGATGATCTCTTCGCCATTGGGATGGGAGTGAGCCGGGCGCACGGTCTGGCCAGGGTCGACTTCGATCACGCACATGGTGCAATGCTGCGAGTTGACGTTCTCTTTTGTGATGACCCAGCGCAGATCTCTGCCAGGCAGGTCGAGAGCCTCGATACTGTACTCGTGGACGATGGGTAGCTTCATGGCGGGTATCCTTCCTTCTCTCAAAATAAAAGCTATTTCCGGGCAGCGATTGTGTTGCGGACGGTATCCGCAATTGCAGAGGCGGTAAGCCCAAAGGCAGCGACCAGCTCATCATAGGTCGCGGAGTGAATGAATTGCGGCTTGCCTTCAACATTGAGCGTGTTAATTGTTACAACCCGATCAAGCCCGGAGAGACTCTCCGAAGTGCGATTGCGATAGAGAACTTTGAGGAAGTTCTGCCAGAGATAACCATTGTTCTGCTCGGCAAAGATCAACGGCTTGCCTGAGGCGTAGAGCTGAAGCAGGAGGTCTTCATCGACCGATGGCATATCCACGACGGATATAGCCAGTCCATCCTTCCCACAAAGATCTGCTGAAGCAAGAGCCTCATGGACTCCGCGGCCGCTGCTGACGACGATGGCAACGTCGGAATCGCTCTGGCGCAAGATGTGGCCCTTGCCGAAAGTGAAAGTGTAGTCCTTGTCATAGAGCACGGCGGAACCTGTCCTCATGACGCGGACATAGACGAGGCCGCGGTTGCCATCCATAATCCACTTCATGATGGAGAGCATCTGCTGTGGGCAGGAGACATCGATGATCTTGAGTTGGCCGACGGCATCGAAGGTTGTGATGTCGTCGTTGCCCATGTGGGTAGCGCCGTTGGTGCGCGTCTCGAAGTTGGCTGCGGTGGCGAGGAAGGTGAGGTCAAGGCCGTGTCCTTCGCTGAGCCAGCCATCCGCCGCCTGAATTGCTTCAAGGCGTTCCTGCTGGCCGACGGCGATGCGGCGCATTACCTGCCAATTGAAGAAGGGGCAGAAGGTGCTGACCCAGGTGTTGCTGCCAAGAGCGGCAAACGCTTCTCCGATCAGCATCATGTTGGCTTCGGCAACGCCGACGTTGAGGGCGCGGTGTTGATCCACGGCCGCAATGCCGGCTTCAAGGCCGCTCGTCGAGGCCAGGTCGGAGTCGATGGAGACAACGGAAGTGTCCTGGGCGAAGACCTTCATCCCGGCCGTGATGATCTCTGCCGCACTATATGACTTCTTGGGATCGAGCTTAGGCAGGCGATCCGCATCGTACTGGATTCTCTTGTCGCGACGGGGGACGCGCTTCGTCAGCACGGGACCGATGACAGAAGCAAGGGGTTGGCGTTTGGAGTTGTTCTCGTCGATCTCAAGGTGCATCTGACGTACGGCTTCAAATAACAGGCTGCGAATTGCTTCACCCTGATCCGCCTGAGAGAGGCGATCGACATAGTGGAGGAACTCGGCGACGCGGCCGGAGCGCTGGTTGTTCTGGAGCGCCAATTCCTGGACGATGAGAGCCTCGGAGGTCGTGACTTTATGCTTGTTCATAAAGTCGGAAAAAGCTCCGTAGCCCTTCGTAGTGTTGCAGATGATCGCTGTGGGCTTGCCGTTGCGAGCGCCAAAGCGGAAGTTCTCTAGCGCTGCGTCTACGCCGTCGTACTGCGTGGCATCGACATTGTGCGCGATCCAGCCGAAGGAGCGAAAGACCTCATCGAGCGCGGGCATGGGGAAGAGCATGCGATTGTGGATGTCGAGTTGCCCGTTGTTGCGGTCGACCAGAACGCAGAGGTTATCCAGATGATTCTGGCCGGCATACATGATGGTCTCCCACACGGAGCCTTCCTGCAATTCGCCGTCGCCGGTCATGCAATAGGAGTCGAAGCGTGGATTGGTGCGGCCGGCAATGGCAAACCCCTGCGCAACTCCGATGCCTTGCCCCATGGGGCCGGTAGCGATGTGGATGCCGGGAAGGATAGGACCCGGGTGACCGTTCAGAATGCTCTCATGAGAACGCGAGTTGCGAAGTACCTTTTCATCGAAGTAGCCAAGTTCGGCATAGATGGATGCGAGCGCGGCGACCGCATGGCCTTTGCTCAGCGTGAACATATCCTGCCCACGTTCGGTCGGGTCTTCGATATTGAGACGAAGAAAGCCTCCATAGAAGAGCGCGACCAAAGGTATAGTCGCCGAGAAGGCTCCGCCGGAGTGGAGCCCGTGGTCGACAGCATCGCGGCTTTGCCCGAGTGTGAGGATGCGTATGTCCGAGTCTTTAATGGCGAGCAGCTTGAGAATCCCATTGCGAACGAGTTGGTCACGGTGTAAAAAGAGTTCTCGGTCAATATTGCGGTGGATTGCGGTGGTCGAAGTGGCGGTCATCTTACTCCCAAACGACAAAACTGAATTTAATTTTTAGTGTCGCGAATCGTCGCTTATGCGTATTGTGCAATTTATATTGCTGATTGTGCGAAAGTATAAGCTTCAGAAAATCCGATCGTCAACCTACATTCTGCATTCGCCCGCCTCTTTCGTGCTGAGCGGTGCCTTATGGGGATGTGTGCAAGAATTGCCAGGTACCGGAGCAACGGGCCGCGGCGCGGCGAAGAACGAAGGCGGGTAGAGAATGCGGGTTGCAATCATCGGTGGAACAGGGCATATCGGAAGCTACTTGACGCCGCGGCTGGTGGAAGCAGGGCATTCTGTTGTCTGCGTCAGCAGAGGGCTGAAGGAGCCTTATCGCAAGCATGCTGCATGGAAGATGATTGAGCGCGCAGAGATCGACAGAACGGCGGAGGAGGCTGCCGGCACGTTCGGCGAGAGCATCGCGAGACTCGACGCGCAGGTGGTGATCGACCTGACCTGCTACAGGCTCGAGAGTGCGGAGCAACTTGTAGAAGGGCTGCATAGGCGGACCGAGCATCTTCTGCACTGCGGAACCATCTGGGTGCATGGACCGAGTGTCGAGGTGCCGACCACGGAGGAGGAGGCGCGCAGAGCCTTCGGGGATTACGGCGAGAAAAAAGCCGCTATCGAGGCATACCTGTTACGCGAGGCGAGAAGGTCGGCGCTGCCGGTGACAATTCTGCATCCGGGACATCTGGTGGGGGCAGGCTGGACCCCGGTCAATCCCGTGGGCAACTTCAATCCTGAAGTATTCTCGATCTTGCTGCGGGGCAGAAAGATTCAATTGCCCAACATTGGGATGGAGACCGTGCATCATGTTCATGCCGACGATGTCGCGCAGAGTTTTGTGAGAGCGATGGCACGGCGAAGCGTGTCTGTGGGCGAGAGCTTCCACGTCGTTTCACCCGCGGCATTGACGCTGCGAGGCTATGCGGAGCGCATCGGCACGTCATTCGGGCGTCCGGCGCAGATAGAATTTCTGCCATGGGAGGAGTGGCGAAAGGGCGTTTCGGAGAAGGATGCCGCGGTAACCTGGGATCACATTGCGCATTCGCCGAACTGCAGTATCGCCAAGGCCCGCAAACTGCTTGGGTATGAACCACGCTACACGTCGGTGGAGGCAGTGCGCGAATCGGTTGGCTGGCTGATGGAACAAGGGATAGTTCGCGCAGAGGCGATCTGATCCCTTGTTCCATTAACAGGCTAGAACTTGCGCGACCACTCCTTCGGCCAGCGCTCGATGACAACCTTTTTGTCGGTATAGAACTCGATAGCGTCCTTGCCCTGGCCGTGCAACACTCCCATGAAGCTGTCCCGCCAGCCACTGAACGGAAAGTAGGCCATGGGAGCGGCGACACCGATATTGACGCCGATATTTCCGGCCTGAACCTCGTAGCGGAACTTGCGAGCTGCTGCGCCACTCGAGGTGAAGATCGCGGCCGAATTGCCGAAAGAACTCCGTGACAGAAGTTCGATGGCATCGTCGAGTGTGTTCGACTCGTTGACGGTGAGCACAGGCCCAAAGATCTCAGTTGAAGTGAGAGGGTTCGATGCCGCGATGCCGCTGAGGATTGTGGGCGCGATGAAGTTGCCGACATCGCCAGCCACCTTACGTCCGTCGAGCAACACCTTCCCTCCGTCCTGCAGGCCCTTGTCGACGAGATTGAGGATACGCGACTTGCTGTCTGCAGTGATGACCGGCCCCATCTGCACTCCTTCTTCAAGGCCGTTTCCGGTGCGGATGTTGGAGGCCATATCGACGACGGCTTCCTTGAACTTCTTGGCCACATCGCCGACGGCGACGGCGACCGAAACGGCGAGGCATCGCTGGCCGGCGCAACCGAAGGCGCTGTCGTTGACGATCTTCGCGGTCATTTCAAGATCGGCATCCGGCATCACAACAACATAATTTTTTGCTCCGCCCTGGCACTGAACGCGCTTTCCATGGAGTGAGCCTTCAGCATAGATATATTTGGCTACGGGTGTGGAGCCGACAAAGCTGATGGCGCGTACATCCGGATGATGCAGGAAGGTGTCGACGACAGGCTTTCCACCCACCACAAGGTTGCAGACGCCGGCAGGCAGGCCGGACTCATGTAGAAGCTCGAAGATCAGGCGAGCCGTCAGCGGCACGCGCTCAGAGGGCTTGAGAATGAAGGTGTTTCCTGTTGCGATCGCATACGGAAGAAACCACAGAGGGATCATGGAAGGAAAGTTGAACGGGGTAATCGCGACGGTGACGCCGAGCGGCTGGCGAATCATGATCTCGTCGATTCCGCTGGAGACATCTTCGAGATTGTAGCCCTGCATCAGCGTAGGGATGCCGCATGCTACTTCGACATTTTCGATGCCGCGCTGCAACTCGGCATAAGCTTCGGCAAATGTCTTCCCGTTTTCCTGCGTCGTCAGACGTGCGATGTCCTTGGCGCGCGCAAGCAAAAGCTCGCGAAAACGGAAGAGGTACTGGATGCGATTCTGCGGAGGAGTTCGGCGCCATGCGGGATAGGCGGCCAGAGCAGCAGCAACGGCGGCATCGGCGTCAGCCGGTCCGGCAAGTCCGACCTGAGCGACCAACTCCCCGGTGGCGGGATTGATGATATCGAGAGGCGTGGAGGTTTTGCTGGTTTGCCAGGCCCCGCCGATATAGTTTGCATCGAGAGTTGCCGTTTGTGGTGTCATTTTTTCGTCTCCTTAAACAGTTAGTAATGTTGCGGAACGTGATCCTTTGCCGGCGCGGCTATGGTTGGCGCACGTTATAGGATGGCGTCGTTCCAATGCACCATCGGCAAACCAGGTGCAGGTGCGCGAAAATAGGGGATTCGCTGGCCCTTCAAGGAGCCGATGTAGATCGTCTGCAGGTCGGACCCGCCAAAAGTGACGCTCGCCATCCATGGTGCGATGCCCCGTCCAGTAGTGAATAAAACCTCTTCGTTGACTTGATTCTGGAAGAAGGCCTTTTCAAGGTCATCCACTTTCTTCGAATCTCCTTCGTCGAGTAACAGGCGGAGATCGCCCTGCGGCGTCAGCGCAAAGAGCTTGTCGGAGTAGACCATCGTTCCCCAAAGGTTGCCAAGACTATCGAAGGCGATGCCGTCAGGCCATGCCCCTTTCCCCAAGCTAGACGGGCCGAAGATCTCCCGTTCTCCGAGCGAGCCATCGTCATTCACGCGCAGCCTGCTGATGCAGCCGCCTGTCGTTTCGGCGACGTATAGATACTCCTCCCGCGCGTCCATGCGAATCTCGTTGGTGAAGTGAAAACCTTCGGCCACGATGCGGAACTTACCGTCGATATACCTGGCGATGTAGCCATCGGGAAGATCCGGGCGAAGCGCGTGCATCCAATTTTTGATCTTCGTCGAAATCGTGATCCAGATACGATCCTTAGAATCGCGAAGCACGAAATTCACTTTTCCGATCGGCTCGCCTTCAATGCTGTCTGCCAGTACCTTTGAATCTCCGTTGCGGGTCATGATCTCGAGGCGATCTGTGCCGAAGTTCGAGATCAGAATGTCGCCATTGCGGGCAAAGGCGAGGCCATTCGGCAGAGTGCCTTCAAGGTACCGGGTCGCTTCACTGGCTACTTCTTCGAAGTGGCCGGAGAGGTTCTGCGTGATGATCTGCTGGTCGCCGTTGGGAGCAATTCGGACGATGCCGCCACGGGCATCGGCAGCCCATAGGTCGCCGTTGCGTTCAGCTAAAATGCACTCGGGACGTTGCAAACCATCGCCGATATATTGAATAGCACTCTTGTCGATACCGAAGTCGAGAAGCGGATTGGCCATTGCGTCGAACCTTGTCCTATAACGGCCTGCATGAGACGAGTCAGAAGACCCGGAGCCGTTGAGATACATATTGCGTAATACGCAATTTAGATTGCAAGGCTAACACATTCGACTAACAACTGACCAGCCCATGGAAGTAAGAATTTTTATAGTCTGGGTAAAGATAATGGAGAAACAGCGATCGCTGTTTCTCCATCGAAAAATCAGTCCATATCGTCTGTCTTGTGTTCCGGACTACTCAGCAGGACGCCAATATCGTTGGCGACTTTACAGACTTGCCGCGAGTACTGGGGATAGAGATCCTTGGTGAATCGGGAAGATGGCGCGGAGACGCCGATGGAACCGACGATAACATTGTTCTGGATGCGGATCGGAGCGGCAACGCACCGGATCTCTTCCTGATACTCAGCCTCATCGGTGGAGAATCCACGTTTTTTGATGGCGAGGCAATCCTTGACCAAAGCCGGGATGCTCGTGATAGTGCTCTTGGTATATTTCTGTAACGGACCGGAGCCGAACTGCGCCTTCAGATCGCGTTCCGTTGCATCGGCAAGCAGAGCTTTCCCGTGCGCGGTGCAATACAACGGGACAAGCTCTCCCGTCTGTCCGGCGACGGCGATCACATGGTTGGCATGAGCCGAATCGATAAAGAGTGCGCTCTTGCCCTCGCGAATGGCAAGGTGCGCGGTCTCGTTAAGCTGGTTCGCCAGTAACTTCAGTTCCTGATGAGCAACTTTGACCAGCATATTGCTCCAGTCGTACTGATGGGACAGGGTCCACATCGACGATCCAAGAATATAGTCCTTGCGACCTGGAGGACAGGAAAGAAAGCCGCGTCGTCTCAGCGTCTGTGCCAGGCGAAAGGCACTGCTGCGGTCGATGCTGAGCAACTCCGCCAATTCACCCAGAGAAATGGGCTGCTTGGAGAGAGCGACGGCCTGAAGAATCGTAAGGCCTCGGTCGAGGCTCTGAATAAATGGGACTTGAGGGGCCTTCTTAGGTGGCATATATCTGAGATTACACCCGGAATCTCACTCCAATCGATTTCAAATAGGATTGACTTTCGGCAGCCAGGGTTTCAGGGGGCGTGGGCGAGGGATTTCTTGGGTTATTATCGAGCTCGACCATGATCATACCGCTGATCTTTCGACCTGCCAGCAGATCGAGAATGGCGGGAACATTGACCTCTCCCTGACCCAGCGGGCAGTAACCAAGGAGGTGATCGTCCTTTCCATTGAAGTCCTTGAGGTGCATGTGCTGGACGAGGGGAAGGTAATCCCTGACGACCTTGACGGCGTCCGCGCCGCCTTTCGTCAGTTGTCCTACGTCAGGACCGAACTTCAGGTGACTTGTATCAATCGCATCGAGTGTAGCGTAGGTCTCATCTCTGGTCTCGACACAAGTGCCGGTGTGCTGATGCAGGACCGGAGTAATGCCCTGATCGGAGATCGCCTTCGACACTTCGTTCAGGGTGGAGACTATGTTTGCCTTGTGAGCAGCGTAATCGTAGCTGGATCGGTTTACCTGGTTTGGCCCCAGGACGAAGATTCTTCCTTTATACCTTTTGATCAACTTTGCCCAGGCAACCGCTTTCGTTATCTGCTCCTGTCGCTTGCCGGGATCGGTAAGGTTCAAGGTGCAGTAGCCGGAAATCAATGGGATTCTGCTTTTTTTGAGAATTGGCTCGAGGCCGCCCTTTGGTTCCCATTCGTCCAAAACGGTGCCAAAGGTCTCAAAGCCGTGGAACCCCAACTTGGCAGTTCCTCGAATGGCATCGTCTACCTGAGAGTTCATCCAGGTGATCCCCGTATAGCCGACCTGGATGTGACGAGCCTTTTGGGCAAATAAAGAGCTCGGCAACGCGGTGGAAGCTGCCGCAGCCAGAGTGGACTGAATGAGGAATGAGCGGCGGGTGGTGGTATTGTGCAAGGTGGAATTCTCCAGTTTGATTTTGCAAAGGCAAATTAGAGATCGACGTACAGAGCCTGCTGGTATCGGATCTGCTATTTGAAAGGTACAATTCTTATATTGCGCGATATGCAAAGTGCAGTGCGTTCATCGCAATAACTGTGCAATGCGATGAATGCCTTTGTCAAGCACGAAATCCCCGTTTAGCCATTTGATGCAGGCAATAGCGGGCTGCTACTCCGCTCGAATTTTGCTGAGGAGGCAATAAGTCGTAAGAATTCTGCTCCAGTTCTAATTGCTTGACGATGATGGATTCGACAGATACTATTCGTATGCTTGCAGCATACGCAATTTAAATATCTTTTTATGCAATAGCTTCCCGACGCAAAGCCGAAGGAAATATATAGATACAAGGCGGCTTACGGGATGGCCTCGACAAACCGCGATCCTCGGAAGAATGGAAAGGAATGGAACACCATGGATTATTCCAGTTTTGGTCTTAAAGACAAAGTCGCAATTGTAACCGGCGCATCGCAGGGCATAGGAAGAGCGATCGCCATCGGTTTGGCACAGGCGGGAGCTCACGTGGTTCTGGCGAAGCACCCCAGCCCTCAGATGGAAGAGATTCATGCCGTGCAGGCGGAGATTGAAGCTTTAGGGCGCAAGGCGATGATTGTGCCGACAGACGTGTCTGACGTCTCTCAGGTTCGAGCCCTGATGGATAGAGCGAAGTCTGAGTTTGGGAGCATCGACATCCTTGTAAACAATGCCGGCTGGACGGGCACAACGGATGCGCTGGACGTGACCGAGGAAGAGTACGACAAAACCATGGACGCTTCGTTGAAGAGTGTCTTTTTTGCCTGCCAGGCCGCAGCCCGGGTGATGCTTCCCCAGGGCGGTGGACGCATCATTAATATTGGCTCGAACTTCGGTGAGATTGCCTTCAAAAAGAGGTCTGTGTATGCCGCTGCCAAGGCGGGTGTGCATCATCTCTCCCGCGCGCTCTCGCTGGAGTGGGCTCATGCAGGAGTGCTGGTGAACGTCGTGGCGCCTTGCATTACCGAGACTACGTCACGAAAGAACATCCTGGAGCGCCCCGGCTACAAGGAGTGGGCGACGCAGGAGATGATTCCTCGTGGGCGATGGAATCAGCCGGAGGATCTTGTAGGAGCAGTCTTGTTTCTGTCGAGCAGTATGTCGGACATGGTGGTTGGACACGTACTCATGGTGGATGGCGGGTGGACGCTTCATTAGAGTTGATTTTCAAAGATTGATCCATTCAAGCGCGGATGGAGCAACGTCAGACCTAATCAATAGTTGAAAGGATAGACATGGGGCTTCAAGGCAAGATTGCAATCGTAACGGGTGCGGGGCAGGGGATCGGAAGAGGGATTGCGGAAGTCTTTGCCGAACAGGGCGCGGATCTCGTAATTAACGATATCGTTTGCTCAAAAGGGCTGGATGAGCTTGCTGCGTGGATTCGGGACAAGGGGCGGCGCGTTGTCGCTGTTCAGGGCGATGTCTCACAGCGCGCGGACGTTGAGCGCATCTTCGATCGTGCCTGGGCAGAGCTTGGGCCGGCAGATATCCTGGTGAATAATGCTGGAATTGAGACGATAGTCCCTTTTCTTGAATTGAGCGACGAGCAGTGGCGCGATGTCACCGACACCAATCTGAAAAGCGAATGGATGTGCTGCCAAAGCTTCTGTCGACGGATTATTAGCGATGGTCGCAAGGGCTCAATCGTAAACATTGGTTCCATTCAGGCTGCCAGGGTGTTGCCGGGGAGAACTCACTACGCGCCCAGCAAGCTTGCAGTCGAGGCGCTCACGCGCAATGTCTCTGCCGAGGTAGGGGCACACGGAATCCGCGTGAACTGCATTCATCCTGGACTCATCGATACACCGATGATCAGTTGGGTCATGCAGAGTGAAGAGCTGTTGCCTCAGGTTGTGGCTCAGATCTCCCTGGGGCGCCCTGGCCAGCCGCGAGAGATCGGGAACGTCGCGGCGTTTCTGGTGTCGGACGAAGCCGCATATGTCACCGGGCAGGCCCTCTACGTCGATGGCGGCTGGGTAGGCAAGTAAGCCTCCTGCGGCAAAGTAAAACGATACAGCGGATACGAGAGAGGCTTATGAACGGCCCCTCGTATCCGCTGTATCTATTAAATGCGTAGGTAGAAATGCATTGCAAAAAAAGAAACCGACTGAAGGGTTCTTAGTTCGGCGTCTGCTTGCTGCTGTCTACTTCTTGGCGGGGTTAGCATGTTGTCGACAATCACAGGATTGAAGCCGAATCGAAAGCCGTCATTCCCGCCAGGGTAGAACCAGACCTGCCGCAATTAGGCAACATTGGCCTTATTGATCTGCTTGAGACCGGAGTATTGCGCAGAATCCATACCTCCGGAGTAGCCGCTCCAGGCTGTATAGGGCGCGCGGGCTGGAGCAGCAGTCGCATAGGCCGGCAGCGGTCTCGGGTAGTGACGGACTGAGGCTGCTCCTCCCAGGGCAAGGAGAGGGAAAACTGATACGCCACTGTGTTGTACGAACTTGTTTATCGCTCTTTTCAAATCAATTAGTTAAAAATAGAAGGCCCCTCCGACAGACTCTGTCGACGGGGCCTTCTATGGTTAGAAGTTGATTCGACCAGCCACCTGTAGTAGTCGAGGTTCATTCGTCTGTCTCGTAATCTGACCGACGTTCGCATTGCCGATCGATGTGTTCGGATTACCAAACTGGACACGATTGAAAAGGTTGAAGGATTCGATACGGAGTTGTAGAACAAGCTTCTCTGTAAGGTGAGTGTCCTTGAACAGCGCGAGATCGAAGTTCGCTATTCCGGGGCCTCGCAGAGTGTTATCTGTGCGAGACTCGTTTCCAAAGGAGAAGACCGTAGCGGGCGCAGCAAAGCATGCCTTGTTGAAGTATGGATTTGAGATCGATCCGCCACTCGAAATATCGCCGAGCCGCTTTTGAATCGGTCCGCCAATTGATTTCGAGCATCCCTGCACGACATCCGGCCGCGTACTGCCCGTTGTAGCGTAGTTGCCGATGTTGTTCTGCGACATCGTCAGACCCAGCGGGTATCCTTCCTGGAACGTGGTGACTCCGTTGAATCCAAATCCGCTGACCAGTTTGTCGGCGAGGCCGGATACATTGGCGAGGAATCGCTGATTGCGGCCAAATGGAAGCGAATAGACATAGCTCACGACCAGGCGCTGACGAGAGTCGAAGCTAGACAGAGAATACTCGCGCGAGAGGTCATTGAGATTCTGATACCCCGCAGATCCAGTCGCCGAATCGAGCCACGAAGTCAACGTCTCTGCATTGGCCATCAGCTTGGAGAAGGTATAGGAGCCGAGGAGGACGCCGCCCTTGGGGAAGCGCTTCTCAACCTTCATTTGAAGTGCATTGTAGTTACTGAATCCCCGGTAGGCGCCGGTATTGGTGATGCTGCCGTACTGCGGATAGGGGCGCAGCAACTGGTTCTGAGAGACGGTTGGGTTCTGTAGTGTTCCCTGCGAGATCTTGCCATAGAAGGGGTTTGCCACTTTGACGGTCAGGAAACACTTTGTGCTCAGGTTGGACGTCGGCCCAACGCAGTTGGAGTCAGCCGCTGCCTGCTTCAGGTATGTCTCTGAAACCTGATTGATGCCGACACTCATTGGGAGATTGGAGCCATGCAGGCCCGCATAGGCCACTTCCAGCGCTATGCCTTTCGGCAGTTGCCTCTGGACCGCGAAGTTCCACTGGTATGTTGCTCCATTCTCTTCATCCGCATATACGGCGTTCGCGTTTCCGCCCAGTAGAGTCTGCTGATAGCTGGGATCGCGGCCCGGCGCTCCCAGCAAGCCCATCGGGTAAGGATCGTCAAGAGTTGTTGCCGGTGTCGCGTTGCTATCGGTGGAAACAACCTGCACGTTGTTCACATAGTTGATACCGGACTGCACGGGCGATTCCGGGAACTGCAGGTCGGAGGGGATTACAAATTTGCCCCATCCAGCGCGGATAACCGTGTTGTCGTTCAGGCGGTACGCGAGACCAAGCCGAGGCGAGAAGTTGGTGAAATGCTCGTTGCGCATTCCCACCGCCGGATGCTCCGGTGTGCCCACCAGATCAAACGCTCCCGTTACCGGCTTGCCATTAATACTCACAGCTCCCAGCACCGGATTGACCTCAGTAGGATTGAATGTCGAGATGCGCCTTGTGCGCTCCCGATAGACGCCTGGAATCTCGTACCGCAGTCCGAGCGTGAGAGTCAGCTTGTTGGTGACGAGCCAATTATCCGAGAGGTAATAGCCTTGATAGTAGATCGTTGAGAAGGTGGATGGCGCAATCTGCACCGTACCGGTCGCAGCGTATCCCAGCAGGAAGGACGCGAACGGATTGCCGGTTCCCGATGCGCTCGATGGATTCTTTCCAGTGAAGATGTTGTCGAATCCAAAGACACCGCCAGGCGAGTTGTTCTGGAAGTACTGCTCTTCCAGGCGCCGCAGGTCCGCACCAAACTTCAGCGTATGCTTGCCGATTGTTTTGGAGAGGGACGGAGCGATAACGTAGTTATTGTTGATGGACTTGAGCAGTCCGGTGGAGACCTGGTTGTAGGTCGGGTTGGACATAGTGATGGTCGGAACGGTGGTCGATGGCGTCAGGTTGTTCAGCGGCGCAATATCGCCGAAGTACGACGGGAAGCCAAGCTGAGTTTCATCGTAGCCAAGCGTTCCGGGGGTGCGCTTGTAGTTCCATCTGGTGAACGAGACTCGGATATCGCCGATCGTCGTCGGATTGAAGACGTAGGTATCGCCTACAACCGTCTGATTGGTTGAAAATGCTTCCGGCGAAATAGGATCTCCCGAAAAGAGACCATTGCCATAGGTGTTCGAGGCGATGTTCTTTGAGTTCCACCGCGTGTAGCGGGTGAAGAGACGCTGCTTGTCACTGACCGTAAAGTCCACACGACCGGTGTACTGATCGTTCTGGCCGCCTGCGCTGCCATATTTGACGAAGTTCTGGGTTAGACCGCCATTGGTGGGTGCAGCCCAATAGGGAAACGCAATAAGATTCTTGGCAACTTTGCTGAAACGATCCTGCGGGATGATATTGCCGGCAAAGCGGGCACGAGTTGCGCCCGGGTCGCAGGCGGCAGCTCCATTGACTCCGCACGGTGTCAGCGGATCGTAGATTGGAGTGGACAACGCGGAGAAATCACCCTGTCGCATGGCAAGGGTCGGCACAGTGTAATTAAACAAGGGGCCCTGTGACTGACGGTAGCCCTGGTAATCAAAGAACGCGAAGAGCCTGTCTCGCCAGACTGGGAAACCAATGTTCCCTCCAAATTGATTCTGATGATAAGGGCTGCGAGCCAGCCATTTGGTCGGATCCGCATTGTGTTTAGAGAAGTATGGAGTCGCATTCAAAGCTGTATTGCGCAGATACTCGTATACCGTACCGTGGATGTTATTGCTGCCGGACTTGGTGGCCATATTGATAACGCCACCCGTATACATGCCATACTCTGCCGTGTTGTTGTTTGTTTGCACGCGAAACTCTTGTACGGAGTCCTGTGAGGGGACCAGAATGGTGGCATTGCCATACGAAACGTTCACTGGTGCGCCATCTACCAGTGTCGAACTCTGGTTTGCCGTACCCCCACCGATCTGATAATTACCGGCGGCAAATACATTTTGACCGGTCAGGTTGCCCGAGGAGCTTCCTTGCGGCACAACACCCGGGACAAGCCCGACCAGTGCCAGCACATTCCTGCCGTTCAGTGGAATCTCGGAGACCGCCTTTCCCTGGACGACCTGGCCAAGAGCGGCATTTTCAGACTGTATCAGCGGGGCCTGTGACGTAACCGTCACCTGCTCACTTACTTCACCAACGGTCATGGCGACGTCGATACGAGTCGATTGCGCTACTTGGACATCGACCGGGGTACGAGTATAGCGCTTGAATCCCGGGCTTTCGACTGTAACCGTGTAGGCGCCGGGCGATAGCGACAAGAGCTGATAGTCGCCGGATTCCCCCGTTGTAACAGCACGCTTGACTTGAGTCCCGTCATTGGTCACGGTGACCGTTGCGTTTGATACGCTGGCCCCGCTCGCGTCAGTTACGGTACCGACAACCGAACCGAAGATACTCTGCGCCCATGTTGGAGATGTGAGCGCAAAGAGGCTGAACATAATTAGAGAGATCGTCCGCAAGGCGGATCTGTAAGTGGGCATTGCTCCTCCGTCAAACACATTTACCATTTAGCGCAAATCATAATGCGTATTGTGCAATGGAATTGGTGATGGCGGCAACACTATCATCCGTGTTCTACGGAAGTCAAGAAGGAATTAATCACCTTCCAGGCAGGATCAGAATTTCGTCATTTAATGCCAATATCCGCCACTTTTGAGAGAGTGAAAGGGAGTTGCTCATCGCCCAATTGTGACCATTTAGACGTGCTTTCGTATGCGGTTAGCGCCCAAAAAAATCAAAAAGCGGCCTGGCATCGTAGAAATTGAAAAGTGTTACGACGGCAGACAATTTTCACCTCATATGGAAGTGAAAATGCCCTGTATTTTTCTCCTACCAGTTGTGGATGAGCGCCGTAACCGGATGTGCTCTTCGCGAGGCATCTACTATTTCTATCGTTGCATATAGTGCATTGCATGTTGCGTTAATATCTTAGGATGATAGCACGGCGTTTAAAAGGGAGAAGAGAGCCCGGCATGACGTCTTCGCCCTTCCCGATGGGCAGTCTCTATAAGGCGGGGCGAATCCATCTCTTATGACCACCGATATCGGTATTGAAGGACGAATTAAGCACGTCCAGGATGTCCGTGCGAAGCATGTGGGCATCATGGGAGGACTCGTGGAAGCACCCTGGAAACCTGCGTTTTGCTGGACGCCGGAGCTGGTGTCGGGGCGCTATTATCTGCGTTCCTTGATCGTCTATTTACTGCTGGCGCTCGCAAAACCGGTCCAGGTCACGATTTAGTTCGAGCACATTGACTCGCGGTTCACCGAGAACGCCAAATTGCCGCCCTTGTGTATGCTTCGCGATGAGCGTGCGTAGGGCAGCCTGGTCTATATGCCGTGCCTGAGCGACCCGTGCAATCTGAAACTCAGCGGCAGCAGGAGTTATGTCGGGGTCTAAGCCCGAACCGGAGGCAGTCACAAGATCCACCGGAACTTCGTCAGAGGAGTTGGCCTGTTCCGCCGCGACAGAAGCGGCGATACGGTCTAGGAGCTTCTTGCTCGTTGGACCAAGATTTGACCCACCGGAACTTGAGGCGTCGTAGCCGTTACCGGCTGCCGATGGCCGAGAATGAAAATACGACGGACCTGTAAACGGCTGACCGATGATTCGTGAACCAACGATCACGCCGTTTTGCCGAAGAATCTGGCCGTTTGCCTTGTCAGGGAAGAGAAGCTGTGCCACGCCTGTCACTGCGTAGGGATACGCAATCCCAAAGATGACGGTAGTGACGAGTGTGTAGACGAAAGCAATGACGATTTGACGACGCATAGACTGGTCCTCTAGGCCAAATGGAGTGCAGTAATAACGATGTCGATTAGCTTTATGCCGACGAACGGCACAACGATACCGCCGATTCCATACAAGATTAGGTTTCGACGTAAGAGCGCTTCGGCTGGCATGGCGCGATAGCGTACACCGCGCAGAGCCAGAGGAATCAATGCGATGATGATGAGAGCATTGAAGATGACTGCCGATAGAACGGCGGAGTGGGCATTCTTCAGATGCATGACGTTGAGCACGGTGAGCACAGGAAAGACTCCCGCGAACATCGCTGGGATGATGGCGAAGTATTTCGCTACATCGTTTGCGATAGAGAACGTGGTCAGTGCGCCGCGAGTCATGAGAAGCTGCTTCCCGATGCCCACGATCTCAATCAGCTTGGTTGGATTCGAATCGAGGTCCACCATGTTCCCCGCCTCTTTTGCCGCCTGTGTCCCGGTATTCATAGCAACACCAACGTCTGCTTGAGCGAGAGCAGGCGCGTCATTCGTACCGTCGCCGGTCATTGCAACCAGTTTGCCGTTACTCTGCTCACGGCGGATGAGGTCCATCTTGTCTTTTGGCTTTGCCTGCGCCAGAAAGTCATCGACACCGGCCTCCCGAGCGATCGCAGCCGCTGTGAGCGGGTTGTCGCCAGTTATCATGATGGTTCGAATGCCCATGGCGCGGAGTTGGTCGAATCGCTCTTTCATTCCTCCTTTGACTACATCTTTCAGGTGAATCACGCCGAGCGCGCGATTGTTCTCCGCAACGACAAGGGGGGTCCCGCCAGTCCTGGCGATCTGTTCAACAGTCTGGTTTACCTGAACCGGCAAGTCGCCGCCATGTTCTCGTAGATACGCCGCAATGGCATCTGCGGCACCCTTGCGGATGATGCGACCTTCGCGGTTCACTCCAGACATGCGCGTAGTCGCCGAAAATGGAACAAATTCGGCTTGCATCTCGCTTAGCTCTCGGCCCCGCAAACCATATTTTTCTTTTGCCAATACGACGATGCTTCGACCCTCTGGAGTTTCGTCTGGGAGCGACGAGAGTTGTGCTGCATCGGCTAGCTCTTCCGGGCGGACGCCGGGCGCGGGAACGAATTCCGTGGCTTGCCGATTGCCCAACGTGATGGTGCCGGTTTTGTCCAGCAAGAGTGTATTTACATCCCCCGCAGCTTCGACCGCGCGGCCCGACATTGCCAGGACATTGTGTTGAACGAGTCGATCCATTCCCGCAATACCGATTGCGGAAAGCAGGCCACCAATCGTTGTGGGAATCAGGCAGACCAATAAGGCTATGAGTACGAATACTGATTGAGGCGCTGTCGAATAGATAGCGATCGGCTGCAAGGTAACAACTGCCAAGAGAAAAATAATAGTTAGACCGGCCAGGAGGATATTCAGCGCAATCTCATTTGGAGTCTTTTGGCGTTCAGCTCCTTCAACGAGAGCGATCATGCGATCAAGAAACGTCTCGCCGGGGTTCGAAGAGATCTCGACCTTAATGTGATCCGAAAGAACACGAGTGCCGCCAGTAACTGCGGAGCGATCTCCACCGGCCTCTCGGATGACGGGCGCGGATTCTCCGGTGATTGCAGATTCGTCGACCGTGGCGACGCCTTCAATCACCTCACCGTCTCCTGGGATCATGGAACCGGCCACAACGACGACAATATCGCCTGCACGTAGCGCCGAGCTGGGGACTTCTTCCGTTTTGCCGTTCTCTTTGACTCGAATTGCGGTCGTATCGGACTTTGCCTTGCGCAATGAGTCAGCCTGAGCTTTACCCCTTCCCTCGGCCATCGCCTCAGCGAAGTTTGCAAAGAGAACCGTAAACCAGAGCCAAAGAGTAATCTGCAAATCAAAACGCAGAGAGCCATGATGGGAAATGAGGTCCCTGAACAGATATAGAGAGGTAATTGCACTCCCGATTTCAACGACGAACATGACCGGATTCTTCATCATGGCGCGCGGATTCAACTTGACGATTGAATCGACCAACGCCCGCTGAAAGATTGTCCGATCCCATAAACCGCGTTTGCTTATGTTTGCCATCTAGAAAGCCTTTCCAGCGTGAAGCAGCAGGTGTTCCAGAATCGGCCCTAGAGACAAAGCCGGGAAGAAGGTCAATGCGCCGACGATAAGAACAACGCCGACTAGGAGAGCGGTAAAGAGTGGGGTATGTACCGGGAATGTGCCCGATGATGCTGGCACAAGGTTTTTTCGTGCGAGGTTTCCTGCAAGAGCAAGCATCGGAACGATCATTAAGAAACGTCCGATCAGCATGGCCGCCCCCAGGGAGAGGTTGTACCAGTGCGTATTCGCATTTAGACCGGCAAAAGCGGAGCCATTGTTAGCGGTTGTTGAGGTGTACGCGTAGAGAATCTCTGTAAGCCCATGCGGGCCACTGTTCCCCAGGAATGCCAGGCCGAGATGCGGCATCATCAAGGCAATAGCGCTGAATCCCAAAATTGAGAGAGGGAAGATCAGAACGTAGAGCATCGCCATCTTGATATCGAAGGATTCAATCTTCTTTCCCAGATATTCGGGGGTTCGACCGACCATAAGTCCAGCAATAAATACAGAGAGGATGACGAAAATCAGCATCCCATAAAGGCCCGCGCCAACTCCTCCGAACACGACTTCGCCTAGCATCATATTGATGAGTGTGACCATCCCACCAAGCGGCATGAACGAGTCGTGCATGGAGTTAACGGCTCCGCAGCTCGCGTCCGTTGTGATGCTGGCAAACAATGCGGAGTCCGCGATTCCAAAACGAACTTCCTTTCCCTCCATATTTCCACCGGGTTGTAAAGAAGAGGGTTTTTGATTTACATGCAGTGTGGCTGTCTGGAGAAGCGGATTGGCTTGCGACTCAGCGTAATAAGTGGTCGTGACTCCGGCGAAGAATAAGACGGACATAGCCGCAAACACGGCCCATCCGTGAGCTGGAGCCCGTGTCATTTTTCCCAACATGGCGGTCAGACCGGCAGGAATAAGGAAGATGGCAAACATCTCTAGAAAATTAGAGAAAGGGGTCGGATTTTCATAAGGATGAGCGCTGTTCGCGTTGAAGAAGCCACCACCATTGGTCCCCAGCATTTTAGGGGCTTCCTGAGAAGCCACAGGCCCCTGGGCGATCGTTTGAGTGGTGATGGTCTGAGTTGTGGGATTTCCATCGCTCCCGATCGTAGTGATGGCTTGAGGCTGAACGAGCTTTGCTTGGACGTATGGATGGAAGTTCTGCACAACGCCTTGCGACACGAGCAACAACGCCCAAATGAAGCACATCGGGAGAAGAACCCAGAGACATGCACGAGTCACGTCTACCCAGAAATTGCCCAGCGTCTTCGACTCATTTCTACAAATTCCTCGCACAAAGGCAACAGCGACAGCGATACCCGTCGCAGCGGAGAGAAAATTGTGATAGGCAAGCGCGGCCATTTGGGTCAAATAACTGACAGTGGTTTCCGGAATATATGACTGCCAGTTGGTATTTGTTGTAAAAGAAATGGCCGTATTCAAGGCGAGATCTGGAGCTACACCTGGGAAGTGTTGTGGGTTCAATGGAAGATACTGCTGTAACCGTTGGAGTGCGTATGTAAGAAGGAGGCTGATAAGGCTTAACCAAAGCATGGATGTCGCGTATTCGGTCCAGCGCATCTCCTGGCCCTCATCAATACCAACCACCCGATAGATAAGGCGCTCGACTGGACGGAAGAGAATGTCCATGAACGTCTTTTCATGGGCAAACACCTTGGCCATATAAACTCCGAGCGGCTTTGCGCTGACTAAGAGCGCCCCGAAAAATAGAAAAATTTGTATCCAGCCATTGGCTGTCATTTCGGACACTCCTCGTTAGAAGTTTTCAGGTTTCAGCAGCGCATAAAATAGATAAACGAACAGAAGCGCTACAACGATCAAAAGAGCGATCCCCTCACTCATGGCTCCGCCTTCTCATTGAGGTGAACGCATCCGAAAACGTATGCGATGGATAGCAGGAAAAAGAGCACTGCTCCGACGACACAGCCGATATCCCACATGGCATTAGCTTTCTTGCCTCGTTATTTTTACGGGGCGGCGAGAGTATTTGAGTTTTGAGCGGACACGTGCGCGCAGTTCTGTGACCGAACACATTTTCTCGACGCAGCGAATCCCGCGCGAGTCAGTGTTCGGGCCAACAGAGGAGTGCGAAAGTTGAGGCCGCGAAATGCTTTGATGAATCCAGAAGCCGTTTCATTGACAATCACGAAGTCGGGATACCACGCCTTTAATGCTGTCAAGGCTGCTTCGCTGGTATTGCTGAAGCGCATCTGAAAACCGTCAGCCACGAGGCTAGTGCCGATCTCTCTATGATCAGAAGAGGCTCCGGCGATCAATATTTTTTGTGCGTTTGCTTTGTTGTTTCGCATATCATTCGCGGCTCACAGTTGACTGAGTGCGATTACACGCGACAATCACCTAACAAGAGCGAAACAAGTTCATATGAAATCCATATGAGACTAGGATCTGTCGCCGGAGATGATATGTAGATCGACGTGGGGTGCTTCCGCCATAAATTTATGAATCGCTAGGTGATACATATAGCTCCTGAAGCCTTGTGTTGCAGACCTTCCCACAAATACTTGCGTGATGCGCTCTTCACGAACGAAGGACGCAGTTGAGAGAGCGGTATCATCGCCGCTGAGTTCAACGATTTTTGCTCCGAGGTCTCTTGCAAAAGCGAGGCTCGTGCTAAGCGCGCGTGCTCCTTCTGGGGTCACATCACGAGGGCTCTTGACGTGGAGTACGTAGAGGTCTGCATTCAGAAGGTTGGCCAGGCGCGCTCCCCGGGCTATCAAGTCCAGTGCCTGCGGCCCGACGCTGACGCAAACAGCAACCTTTTCCGCAATCGCCCACTGGCTGCCTAATTTGTGTCGCTTTACATATTCGTGGAGACTCCGATCCACAGCACGGGCCACTTGCTGGAGAGCAAGTTCACGAAGAGCAATGAGATTGCCGGCACGGAAAAAGTTCGCCAACGAACGTTCTGCCCGCTCTTGAGGATAGATATCGCCTCGGCGCATTCGCGTGATAAGCGCCTCTGGGGTGAGGTCCGCAATCACAATCTCATCGGCTTTATTCAGCACCCAATCTGGGACCTGCTCTCGAACGACAATGCCGGTGAGCGCCTGAACCTTTGGCGTTAGACTCTCGACGTGCTGGATATTGACCGTGCTGAGAACATCAATGCAGTTCTCAAGCAGCAACATCACATCCTCATATCTCTTCTGGAAACGGCTTCCTTCGATATTGGTATGAGCAAGCTCATCAACCAGTGCAATTTGTGGTGTGCGAGCCAAAATGGCATCAACATCCATCTCTGAGAAGGTGTGGCCTTTGTACTCAATATCGCGCTGCGGTACTCGCTCCAGCTTGGACGCAAGCTCCGCTGTACCCGCTCTCCCGTGAGTGTTAACTACTCCGATGATGACATCTTCGCCTCTGCTCCTGCGGCGAATGCCCTCGCTGAGCATACTGTAAGTCTTGCCGACTCCAGGGGCATATCCTAGAAAAATCTTGAAGCGCCCGCGACACTTCTCTGCCTCAGCTTCCAGTAACCATTCTTCCGGAGTTTTTGTGTGATTCACCATTTGAGGTGGCCCTTATTAAACGCCCGGTGCTGCGCCATCTAATTGGAACGTCAAGATAGATAACAAAGTCATAACAAAACCGTATGGATACCATGACGACTTCTCACGCTTCTTCTTCGACCGGTGTGAATCGGTACCCGACCCAGGGATCGGTGAGCAGATAGCGAGGATGGTTCGGATCAGGCTCAATCTTTTTCCGGAGCGCTGCGACCACAACCCGAAGGTATTCCGGTTGGTGGGTAGTATGTGCGCCCCAAACAGATTTGATAACGAAGGAGTGAGTCAATACGCGATCTGCGTTTCGAAGGAAAAATACCAACAATTCATACTCTCTCGGCGTCAAACGAACCTCAACGTCCCGGATCATCACTTGGCGGGTAAGCAGATTGACCGAAAAATCGCCTATGTCCAACATCTTTTGATCGACAGCAGGCATCGCGAAAGTTTGGATGAGATCCAATCGGCGGAGAGCGGTTCTCACCCGCGCAAGAAGCTCATCAATGCTGAAAGGTTTTGTGACATAATCATCTGCTCCCGCATCGAGAGCCGCAATTTTGGAGGTTATATCCTCCTGGACGGAGAGAAGAATAATCGGGATGGATGAAAACGCACGAACTCGCCTGCACAATTCGATTCCATCCATTTCGGGCATAGCCAGATCGGTGATAATCAATTCCGGCCCCCAGTCTTCCAACACCTGCAAGCCGGAGATCCCATCCTGTGCGGTGCGGACATCGTATCCATTCGCGAGAAAACTGGCGCGTAAGGTACGTGTAATTGACGATTCATCGTCCACAACCAGGACTTTTCTGCGTTTCATACTGACATCCTGTGAGACCATCATTCTTCCTCACGAATGGGAATGCGAAAGAGCAGCGTAGCTCCCTTGCCACGAGCCTCCTGTGCAACCCAGATTGCGCCGTTATGAGCCTCTACAATGGCTTTGGCAATCGACAGCCCGACTCCCAGCCCACCAGGTGCATGAAAACGGACATCTTCGCCACGATAGAACTTCTCGAAGACACGAGCCGCATCCTGTTCGGGGATGCCGACTCCTTGGTCGTGAACCGAAACTTCGATGTCTTCACCCTCTTCCCTGGCGCGAATGGTGATTGTTGAACTGTCCGGCGAATACTTCCGGGCATTGTCCAAAAGAGTATAGATGACCTCTGACAACGCACGCGCATCGATGTGCATGAGCGGAAGGGTATCGGGCACCTCGACGACTACGTGGTGCCGTTTGAGGAGATTTTCGGCTCTCTTGATCGCCGCATTTGCAACGTCACGGAGGGAACTCCATGTGGCCGTTAGCATTAGATTTCCGGCCTCGATTCTGGCTAGCTCGACAAAACTACTGATCAATTGATCGAGATGCAGGCTCTCCTCATCGACCAGCGCGATCAATTCTCCGCTTAGCTCTGCACCAATGTCCTGGCCCGCTCTCCCCGCTTTGCGGAGGGTGGTCGCGGCTGCACGAATCGAAGTGAGAGGTGTCCGGAGATCGTGCGTAACAGCATCCAACAGCGCCGACTTCATCAGTTCACTCCTCTTGATTGCCTCGGCTTGGCTCGTGATCTCAAAGGCAGACTGTAGCTCGCGATAGAGCCGTTCCGCTTCCTGCCGAGAGCGTTCTGCTTCGGTTGCGCGCCGCCGGACCCTCGCGGAGAGCTGGCCGGTCACAACCGCGGTTATGGAGAATGCAGCAAGTGCTACCCAGTTCTGTGGGTTCTGGATAGTCAAGGTTAATGTCGGCGGCAGGAAGAAGAAGTTATAGCCCAACACAGCAACCACGCAAGCCACGAGTGCTGGACGGCTGCCTAGATAAATCGAAATGAAGAGCACTCCGAGAAGCAGTGCAAACCCGATTGTCGTGACGTTGATGGAATCTTTGAGCGGGACGAGAACAAGAACAAGCACCGACGCAAATCCAATGGAAACTGCCGTCCGCACTGCCATGTTTTTTTGCGAAATGGATTTGAGTGGATTGGTCATCGAAAGCTGTCCCGACGCTCTCCTCTTATTGTATGGAACCACAGGGCTCGCATAAACAAATCTTCCACCCCATTCGCGCGTGCCTTCGCATGTAGATGGTGGCGCGGCCTATGCGAATTTCCAATTCACTCCGCGGTCATCCTTTGCAACACGCCGAGAATACTTCTCGGATCGAGACGGCTTGTTCAGCGGTACAACACAAGCGTTAAAGGAAGTTACGGGAACCTATACGCATCATCTGGGCGATGGTTTTGAAACGCTGATTGAGTTCATGTGTGCGTTCATTACGGAAAGAAGACTTTGAAGATCGAGTACACACCATGGGTCTATAACCAGCCCAAGCCCACACCTAACGGCGCTCGACTGCCGATCCACAAGGAGCGGCGGGCCGCAGCCGGGAAGTACAGTTCCATCGGCTGGCATACGTTCCCACACGTACCGTTCGTGGCTGGACGAGACCGGAGCGCCTAGGAAGTTGCAACAGGAGTTGATGCGTCACGCCTCCATCCAGACGACAATGAACATCTATGGACAGGCCATGTCGTCATCCAAGAGAGAAGTGAATGGAAAGGTTGTAGAGATGGTGCTCAAGCCAGTAAAAGCGAGCGCCTAAAACCATGATTTTTCTTATTGGGAGTTTATGGGAGTCTGTCGGTAGCACCGGATTCCCGTAAATTATTGATTCTTTGGTTGCGGGGGTAGGATTTGAACCTACGACCTTTGGGTTATGAGTGGCGGTAGAAACGTAGTTTCAACGAGTTGCACGGCCTGATCGGTAGTGTAACAGAGTCGTAAGTTGTTGAAAGTACATTAGGGGTTTTCTTATCCGGGGTTGGTTTGGGGTTGAAGACGCCAGAGGTATTGGATTCTCAACCCCACGAGAGAGACCACTGCGATACCAAAACGATACGTTGACGAGCCCTACAGCGGACTTTATTCTGGTTTGTAGAGGTGACGTCTATGTCGGCTTCCCCTGCATTCGCGAGTGCCGATCTCACTTTGTTCAATCCAGCATCGGGCCGACTCGACGCCGCGTGTATCGCACGCGAACTCAATCTCCCGGTAGGAACAATCGCCGAAGCAATTGGACGCAAGGCTCCCAGCGTCCGCAAGCATCCAGATGCTTCTAGCCTGCAGTCGGACCTCCGTCGCATCTACCGCATTTGGGTTTCCGTAGTGGACCTCTATGCCGGGAAT
Organism: Acidobacteriales bacterium 59-55; assembly: GCA_001897435.1. Lineage (GTDB taxonomy): Bacteria > Acidobacteriota > Terriglobia > Terriglobales > Acidobacteriaceae > Edaphobacter. Next base: position 349,039 of record MKSV01000007.1, read on the forward strand.
AAAACTAACGCTCGCATTTTTCTGAATGCGCCCAATAAGCATCTTGCGAACCAGGCCCCGGTCGAGTTCATCGAGAACGGAGATCTAAGGCCGCTCGAAGCTTTTGTCCAAGCCATCAGTGAGCGGCAGTCGGCTTGATTGGAATCGCCTCGGAGGCCTGGCTCAAGGCTTCCCCGTTTGGATGAGGAAACTGCATAGGAAATGAGAAAGAGAACGCACAATCCGAAACGGGAGATCAGCCCCATGTCTGACAAAAAGTCCCTGAGTGCTCTTGCGAAGAGGATCAGATACGTCGGAAGTCCGTTTCATAAACGCAACCCAGGCGATTTTGGACTTGTTCCGCCAGCGCAACCACGGCCAGACAAGACCCTATGCGATGGCGTCCAAATCTTCGAGCGTCAAGTTGCACAGAATCTTCTGGAGGAAGGCGTGAAAGCCGGTTTGGTTTCGGTGCAGCGAAGGGGCGACTTCCCGCAGAACATCTGGACGGTGTCCCCCGGTGGCATCGCTTTGGAGGCACAACTGGATAATGCTGACCGGGGTACGTATCATGGATATCCAATGGGAGATGGCGATCCTTTTGCGAAGAAAGTTCAAGAGCGATGGGAACAACGCCTCAAATGATGAACGATACATTTTCCATTTCGGTTGAAGAATGGCTCGGGCCAGGAAGCGGCAGTTCCGTCGAACATGCCACGACTGCGGAGATTTCTATCAACGTGCGAGACTATTGCGCGACGCAGGTTGAAGATTTTGTCTCGAAAACGGTTCGATCAACGATTCGTGTTTCCGCTGAGCCTTTCGCTAAATGGCTACTCGCAAACTGGTGGAGACTGAAATGCGAGACAGAGCCCGTCTTCGCTAACGTCTCTCATGACTGGGCGATGTCTCACTCCATGTCCGCCATCGGCAATGGATACGTCTGGCCCGATCTGGTGTTCAGGGGGTCAGACGGCCTGCAGATGTCTGTGAACTGCAAAAGGCATATCTCTTCGGTCAGCGACAAATTCTCTCCAGTTCGGTTTCTGAATAGCTTTCAGACCACAATCTCAATCTCAGATTTTGAAACCAGTGTGCGCTCCTTTATCGAGACTGTTTTAGCGCGACTGGCGGCCTCGGGTATTCGCAAGAGCGATCTTCACGACCTCTGGGACGATTTGAGTGCGGAATGGTCCAATCCAAAATACGCATCGCATCGAAAATTAGAGGCTCTTTTGGGGCTTGAGCCCGACCAAGATGACACACTTGTTTCCTCCGCTTTGAAATGGGGCAAGCAGTTCGGCTCTAACGCGTTGGAGGAAATTGCAGCAGAGTCAAATGGCCGTGAGCTCACGGAAGTACTTAAGCAAGCGAAGTCCTTAGCTGATAAGACGAAAACATTCGCCGACATCAACGGAGCCAGGACTCTTGCTGCTGGCAACGACATCCCTTCAAACAATGCCCCATGGCAACACGCCCAAGCAATGGCCTATGCGCTTAGGAAAAAATGGGGATTCGCCAACGCGCCGATTTCAGATGAGGACCTGGCTGATCGCCTGAGCCTCAATGTATCCAAGCTCAGAGAGACGAGCTCCGATGCTCCTTTTTCATTTGGAGTCAGGGGGGCGGCCGGGGGCAAACTTGGCTTCTTATTGAATCGCCCCCATAAGGAAGGCAGGCGTTTCGATACAGCCCGCCTGATCGGTGATTTTATTGCTTTCGATCGCGACGAAAGAATCATTCCGGCTACCAATACCGTCACGACGAGACAGAAGTTCCAGCGGGCATTCGCTGCGGAGTTTCTGTGCCCGTCCATGATGATTAAAGAGCAATATTCCGATATAGATCAGCGTTCGATCGGTAAGGTAGTCGACGAGATATCCAATGACTATGGCGTCTCTGAACAAGTAGTGGTCCATCACATGGAGAATCGGCAGGTTCTTTCCCATGCGATGTTCGAGTCTTCACTTCTCTTGGCTTGAGCGAGAAGTCCATCGCTGATCTGTCATGTGAAGGGCAGATCAGCATGAGGAAGTGCCACTGATTAGCAATCGAGAAGCGCCCTAATAGGGCTAACGCAAATCCCATCCGAACAAATCAGATTGAATGAGATTGGGATGTGCCCGCGTCGGCGCTATTCCTATGTGTTCGTGCCGCCTCAGATCCACTATTCCGACACCTCTACCTAATCTTGATTGTTCTCAGCCGGGAGTTACGAAGGCTCTCTTATTCTTCCGTTGAATAAGAGAGCCTTCGTCATTTATTGGACACGCTCCGCCGAACAGTCCTACGTTGGCGCATATCGCAACCGTTTCCCGGTTGAATGAGGTGCCCAATGAAGATCAAACTCCGGTTCAATTCGCGGCTCGCCAATCGGTGGGCTGAACGCTTTTCCAAAGAACGGCTCAGCCACGCTGCGCGAGTACTGGCACCAACGCTTCTCGCGCTTTCACTTACAACCGTTGCTCACGCCCAAGGAACGATGGATTTCTCTGGCGCGCAAACGCTCATGGGAACGTTCAAAACTTTTGCCATGTATGCCGGGGCCGTCATTTGCCTTGGCGGACTGATTTTCGCCGGCATCCGCATGATGTCCGGACGGTTTCAGGACGCTATTCCCGGACTCTTCGGTGCGCTTTTTGGTGCCGGGGTTCTCGGCTGGGGAGCTGGCTGGATCGGCTCGCTTACCGGGCAGTCGATGTAGGAGGTGACATCGACTATGACTCGGCGAGGAGAACCGCAGGCAATCAATCAAGCGCTGAATCGTCCGAGGGCCAAACTTGGCCTCGACCTCACAGCATGGATGGCGATCGTATTCGTCTGCATTGCGGTTTTCCTCGTTGGGTTTCGCCTATTGGCGATGATGGCCTTTCCCACGCTGGCGATTGGCGCGTGGCTCATCATCCGCAAACACCCAAAGATGTTCCAACTCTGGGGCCTGAGCCTGAGCCAGAAGAGCTACTATGACCCACGCAAATACTGAGCAGGCAAAATCCGTTCCGTGGTTCGCTAAGGCAGGCGCGGCGTGCAGCATCGTTCCGATTGCCCGCTTCGTGAGCGACCATATCTTCGCTCTGAAAGGCGGCGGATACGGATGCCTCTTTCAGCTCTCCGGTCTGGACGAGGAAGGGTTGACTGACCAGGAGTTGGAATCGCAACTCCGCATGATCGAAGGTGCATTGCGCGGACTGCCGGAAGGGGCCTGCCTTACGCAATACACGCGCGTCCGTTCTGGATTCGAGTTGCCGCGCGATTCACAATGCCCAAACCCTGTGACGAAGGTGTTTGTTGAAGATCGTCTTAGCTTTCTTGAAGGGTCAGCTGCGTTTCGCAGGATAGACCTGCATTGGTGCCTCACGCTGGAGCCTTCAAAGGCGAAAGCCTTCGAGCGCAAGCCGCAGGAGAATACCGCCGCCACGTCGCGGATGCTCGCAGAGTTGGAGAAGACGGCGGCGCTGCTCGCCGGAAATCTTGGAAGTTCAATCGGACTGCGCCTGCTCGACAAGCAGGGTGCGTTCCAATTCTTCAGCTATCTCTTCAACCTACAAGACTGGGCAGAATGGGGACAGCTTCGTATCGACTCAGGCGTGGACCGCCAGATCGTACAGGCCCCTGTCGCCTGGGAGAGCGACCACCTCCGCATCGGTAGACGTTTCGTGCAGATGTATTCGTTGAAGACGACGCCAGAAGCATCGCGTCCGTGCCTCTTCGCCGATCTTCTCAAGCTCGATTGCGATAGTATCCTCTGCTCTACCTGGCGACCCAAATCCACCTCCACCGCCCGCCATGAGATCGACCAGCAGGAAAAGTTCATCAGCTTCTTCAAGGTCGGTGTGCTCTCACGCGTGATGGCTGGCAAGGACACGGCTTCGCTCGATACCGGCGCTGGCGCTAAAGCTGCAAACGTCGCAGTTGATGACCTCAGTGAAGTGATTCGCGCGCTCGATAAGAAAGCCCAGGGTGAATATTCACTTCGCCTGCTTGTAGCAGCCAAGAGTGTTGCCGAACTTCACAGTATCGCTCCCACTGTGCATCGGGTCTTTGTCGAAGCGCGCGCACAGATCATGGAAGAGACGCTCGGCAATCTCTCCGCGTTCTACGCCATGTTTCCTGGCAACGGGAAGTTCAATGTCTTCCCGATGTGGCTGGGAGAAGATCATCATGCTCGCCTCTCATCCATCTTCGCGCCGAGCCTGGGTCATCCCCATTCAGAAGACTTGGACAGCGAATATCTGAACGTCTTCGAGACAAGGACTGGCACACCGTTCTTTCAGGATGCGTATGTGGACGGCGTGCGCGTCATGCTCATCCTCGGCCCTACAGGGTCGGGCAAATCAGTGCATGGCAACATGGCGATTGCCCACGAGCAGAAATACGGCGGCTTTACCTACATCTTCGATATCGGAGGATCGTATGAAAGTGTCGTAGAGCTTTACGGTGGTCGTGTAGATCGCATCGGGAAAGACGGCCCGCGCGTGAATCCGTTCGCGCTGGAGCCCACCGAAAGCAACATCCAGTTCCTCTACAGCTTCATCAAGCTGTTGCTTACAAACGGTGGAGCGGAACTGGAACCGGAAGACGACGACGTGATCCACAAGGCTGTGCAGGATATGTACCTGCTTGATCCTGCGAACCGGCGTCTTTCCAACTTATATCTGCCGAAGAAGCTCGATAGATACCTATCAAAGTGGGTTGGTCGAGGCATCTACAGCGCAATATTTGACAACGCAGAGGACAATCTTTCGCTTTCGCGTCTCCAGTGCTTCGATTTCCAAGGAGTCAACAACGCTCAGTATGCCGACCTGATTGAGCCCCTAATGGTATGGATTCTCCGGCGCATCAACGATGTTCTCTTCAACCCGGTCAATCTCGGCATCCCGAAGCACATCCTGATTGAAGAGATCTTCTCTTCGATGAAGAACCGGCAACTACTTGAGGCCGCGCTCGCCTCCATTAAGACCGTTCGGAAAAATCTTGGTGGCGTCACGATGATTGGTCAGTCTGCGGAAGACCTTGGGGCGAACGCGGATTCCATCGTGAACTCCTGCACATCGTTCCTCTTCCTGCGTGATGCGACGTTCAACCGGAGACGCTACGCCGAACTGTTCAAGATGAACGAACAGCAGCTCACTCTCTTCGAGAGCTTGCAAGACCGCGAGGCACTATATATGCGTCGCGACGGACTCACCAAGGTTGTTCGCCTGAATCTTGACCGTCGCAGCTATGCGACGTTCTCCACCAAACCTAAGGATCGGGTGCGCCGCTCCCGCCTTATCGCCAAGTACGGACTTACCGAGGGCATCACGCGTTTTGCCCAGGGTGAGACGGAATAGCAATTCCAAAAGAGGACAAACCCATGAAGCCACCGATCCCCATCGCCGTTGCCCTCCACCTTGCGCTGGCCTCCGCATCTCTGAACGCGGCGGGGCCAGGGCATCCGCTCCAGCCTAATGCTCCCCGAACGGTAACGGTGTCGGAGTCACAGACTCCGCCCGTGGTCCGCGCGGGACTTCTCCAATCCACGTTGATTGTCCTTCCAGCCGAAGAGAAGGTAGCCAACGTCTTCGCCGGGGACACGGTGGATTGGGTCTTTGATGGCGGGCACGTCGCGTCGCGTTTTATCAGCGTGAAGCCGAAGACGGCAAACGGATCGACGGATATTCATATTGTGTCGGACCACGGCAATGAATACACCCTGCAATTACGAGAGGTTTCCGCAGACGACGATACGCACTACGACTCGAAAGTGCTCATCGAGCCCGGCGACAAGGCGGCCAAGGACAAGCTGGTACAGTTGCCCGTCTTTGTGCCGGCCGCAGACCTCGACAAGGCCAGACAGGATGCCGCTGCCGCCCAGGCTGCACAGGCGACCATCCTAAAAGCCGAACAGAGCAAAGAGGAGACCTACCGGAGCCAGTATCCCGGCTCGCTTCACTTCGATTACGTCTGGGATGAGAAGAAAGCCAAACAACTTGGCCTGCAGCAAATCTGGCATGACGACAAGTTCACCTACCTGCGCGGCCAATTCCAGGAGACGCCTGCGCTCTATGAGGTGAAAGACAAAAAGCCATCTCTCATCAACTTCGACTTCTCCAATGGCCTCTACACAGTGCCGAAGGAGGTTGACGACGGCTATCTCGCCATCGGCAAGCAGCGTTTGGACTTCCATCGCGCCACAGAGGGGAGGTAACCATGCTGGAGCCGAACGAACCAATTCTTTCCACCGTGCCGGAGCAGCCTGAATCGAAACCGCCGCTGCGCAAAGGTATGCCGGTCGTGATCGCTCTCGTAGTCATCGTCGCCTTGATCGGCATTGCGAATATCTCCAGCCTCTTGAGCGGCAGCAAGAAGGCAGCTCCCGCCAGTTCTCTCACGATGAATCCGACGACGCCGAATGCCCAACAGGTATCGAGTTTCGAGACACAGCAACGGATGCAAGCGCAGCACGACGCCGAGGAGCGCCAGCGGCAACAAGCGCTCGCTGCCGCCATGCAGCAACTCCAGCAAGAACAGAGCGTGCCGGGTCCAGAGTCAACGGCTACGCCGCAGATGACAGCCGCGCAGCGTTCGGCCATCTATGGTGACAGCCCAAATGCTCCCCAACATACCTCGAATGTCTCCGAGGCCCAGGCGGAGGCGAAACAGAAACGTCTCGCGATCGAGAAACAGCAGCAGGACGCACTCAATAGCGATACGGTGGCGATTGATTTTTCGCACGCGGGCACTTCAGCCTCGCCCACCGTTGTGCAGTCGGAGAAGCAGACTGCTACCGAAATGACTAAAGGCGAAGATACCTCTGGCAAGCCAGCCTCCGTTGATGCGGCATCCTTGCAGGCAGGCAAGGCCAATCCGATGGGGCAGTATCCCTTCGATGAATACCAAGGACGCCTCTATCGGATCTTTGAAGGCAATGTTCTGGAGGGTGTCGTCACCAACCACATCGACGGTGGACTTTCTGGACCCATCCTCGTGATGCTGACGACGGACTATTACTCCCACGACCATCAACAGTTGTTGATGCCTCAGGGGACACGGCTCATCGGCACCGTGCAGAGCGTTGGCAATGCCCAGCAGCGGAAGATGTTTGTTACCTTTCATCGTGCCGTGTGTCCGGATGGCTTTTCTCTCGACTTCGACAAATATCTCGGTCTCGACCAGATCGGCACCACCGGCCTCGCCACCAAGGTTGACCACGGCTACCTCCTGGCGTTTGGGGCCGCCGCCGCCATCGGCGGCCTTGGCGGCCTTGCCCAGATCGGCAACAGCGGTACAGTGCTTGATCCCTCTACGCAGATTCGGAATGGCATCTCCGAACAGACCTCGGCAGAAGGCGAACAGGTGCTCAACCATTTCCTGAACCGGCTTCCGGTCATCACGCTCAAAGAAGGCTCGCGCGCCCGCGTATATATCGGACGCGACATCCTCATCCCGTCCTACGCTGAACATCGCGTCGACCCCACGCTCTAGCTGAGGTGCCCTGTAATGAATGATTGCTATCAACACCTGCTGAGTAAGGCGCGCGACGCAAAGCGTGACGGGCACGGAGCGTGGACCGTGCAGTCCACCGGCGAGCGAGTAGCGGTTGCGCTCGTTCTCAGTCGAGCTGATTGGCTCGCAGAGATGGACTACTCCATCGCGGAAGCTATCGAGCGCACCGGACCTGAGTGGGTTGCCCTGATCCCCCAGGTCGCCCGGCAGCTTGCCGACGAGGAGGACTGAAATCGTCATGCGCATCCATACCATTTCTCGAACCGAAACTCTGGGAACGGTAGTTGCCATTGTGCTTGTAGTTGCCCTGGTTGCCACCTCCACCGGGCGCGATGCGTTGGCATGGGTTTACCTCCAGTCCACCGAAGCCATCCAGCGTAGCGTTCATCTTCCGTTTCCCTTGGACAGGTTAGACCCGACCTGCCCTCAGTGCATGTAGTTCAACCCAACCGCAGGAGGAAACATGAAAGTGAATCGCAAGAATCGCAAATGGATCATCGCGAGCGCTGCGTTACTGCTTACAGCGACTCCGAGCTTCGCTCTGTTCGGAATCGGCGATATCGTCTTTGATCCCACCAGCTATGCCAGTCTGGTGTCTCAACTCACCACAATCGAGTCGCAGTACAACATGCTCAAAAACAACGTCGAACACTTCTCGCTGAAGCAGCAGTGGCAAACAACGTTGACAGCACTGAAGAACGTGAATGTCGCCAATATGTTTGGTGAAACGAACGGCATGACGATTGCGTTCAACACCAATTCAGCAACAGCTTCCAGCACGGCATGGAAGACTGCCACAACCCCGGTTAGCACCAACGTAACGACATACTTCCAAGGACAGTCTCTAGGAAGCCCTCAGATGTCTCAACTCGCAATGATCGAGATGTCCGACTCAATCTCGCCCGATTGCATCACTGCGGTAGGTGCTTATCGCGCCGCTCGGACGCAAAACACAGCCGCCAACTCCAGCCTGACAGCTAGCCAGCTTGACGGTAGTAGCACGACCAACAGTGAGGTGCAGCAACTCAACCTGCTCAACGCCGCTGAGGCCCAGAAGATGTCCGAGATGCAGAATCAGGGCGCGATGCAGGCTTGCCTAGCTTCTCAGATGGCCGTGACAAACATGGAGCGTCGCAACGCCGCCGCGACTGACCTCAACACAGCCGCTTTCGTTCAACAGCAACACGCGACCAACGACATGAGTGCCGCGAACGAAAGCAACACATGGCAGACCTACTTGCCCTAACAGGACGATCCCATGCTGAAACTGCTCAACACGAAGTTGCTGATTGCCATTCTTGCGGTGCTGGCTACCATCGCCAGCGCCGCACTTTATCAACGCCACGAGGCCGCAAAGGCCGCGGCCATTCTTGAACAGCAGCAACGCGACGCCGAGCAGCGCAAGAAGGAAGACGAGGCGTTCCGTAAGAAGGTCGGGGAAGACAAGACGAAGCACAACGCCGCTGCTGGTAATGAAGGCAAGACCTGGAAGAGCTACCTTCCATAAACCCTTTGGGAGAAACCCACATGAGCGTCGCCATTGTTCTCGCACAAGCACTGCCGTCCGCAAGCTCGGGTATGGACTGGCTGTATCAGTTCACCAACAACCTGACGAACCTTACGACGCAGAACGGCGGCGCGCTGACCCAGCTCGGATTGACGGAATTGAGCGCCATAGCACTCTTTACGCTCATCAGCATGGTCATCAACTGGAATACAAGCGGTATGACACTACGCTTCCACACGCAGCCAGTTCGCGCCGGCGACCTGACCAACTTCCTGCTCAAGCTGATCGTCTGCTGCCTACTAGAGAACTACTGGGTGAACCCATTCCCCGGTGCGAGCTTCGGGATCAATCACTTCTTTTCGTACATCGCTCAGGCAATGGTCGCAGCTTTCGATCAGCACTCGCTTGACCAACTCTTGCAACTCTTGAAGACAGCCGGTGACGGGACCACGATGCCATCGTTTACTGCGCCCGTACAGATCCTCTGCTATGTATTGGTGCAAATCATGCTCGGCCTCGCATCCGCCATCCTGTTCGTCATCAACTGCAGCGCCTTCATCCTCTATGGAGTTACGGCACTCTTCGGGCCCGTCTTTATCCCGCTGCTGATGACACAGAGCTTCAAAGCCAAATTCTTTCAGTTCCTCGATGTGCTCATCAGCTTCGCGATGATTCGCGCGGTGGCCGCAGCCTTCATCTATGTGTGGGCCGGATTCATGAACGGATTCCTTCAGCAGACGTTCAACGGCAACTATTCGATGGATATGTGGATCGCGAATTTAATACCTTGCTTGATGGTTTTCGTCGCGTTCATCATCAATATGTTGTTCATTCCGAGCATGACACAAGCCATCTTTGGCGGAGCCGCCGGACTTGTATCAGCAACCACGAAGACTGCCGGGGGAGCTGTCGGAACGATAGCGATGATGTCAGGAGGGGGATGAGATGTGGGAGTTCCTAACAGGCTTTTTCTTTGCACGGGCGACCGGGCTGTCGAGGTACATTCGCCCGCTACTCTTCCTGTTTCTAATGGGAGTCGTGATTGCAGGATTTATCTATGCCGCCGTCGTCTTCAAAGCAGTCTCGGAAAGGAGCAACAGCCATCATGTCCACGCACACAGTACCCATTGACCGTGCGCTTACCCCGAAGCAATCAGCGCTCGCCGACCAGATCGGGAATGAGGTCTATTCGGCGCACTATGCAGAGCGCAAAGCCTACCGTCTCATAATTAGCTGCGGAACCTTCTTGCTCTGCGGATCGATGTGGCTGAACTTTTCCCTGGCCCATCGACCAATCGCTAATCGTTATATCCGCATCGACGAAATGGGACGAGCACAGGCGATTCAATATACCGACCTCAACTACAGTCCTCGTGAAGGCGAAGTGAGGACGTACCTGACGGATTGGGCGAACTATCGCTACACCATCAATCGGGATGTGATTGCGAAGAAGTATCCGCTCAACTATTACTTCCTGTCAGGGCCGCTTGCTTCGCAGCTCATGGGGGCTGACAACCAGAACCATCTCGCCTCTCAAGTCACCGGCGGCCAGGTCGAATCGAGCGACGTTCAGGTTCGTAATGTCACCATTACGGCGATGTCAGAGGAGATGGTACAAGGCGTCCGCATCGCACGCGGAACAGCGCTCGTGACCTTTGACAAGGTCTTCTCCCAAGAACACTCGCATGAGCCACGGACGGAGCATTGGTTGCTCTCCGTGACCTACTACCTGAATCCCAAGCAGGTCAGCGATCAGGCGAAGATTTACCCGCAGTATGAGTTCATCAACCCTTTGGGATTGACCATCACAGAGTTCCACGAAAACCGGGTCTCCGTGGACATTGTTGCGCCAGGTTCTACCGGTACGACTCCCAATGCCATCCCCCAGCCCGTTACCGGAGCGACGCGATGAGTTTTGAACTCATACTCCCGTTCTTTCCCGACGAACTGCGGGCACTCCTGCTTGACTCGTCTATCTCCGACTTGATGATTAATGGGACGACTGGAGTCTTTGCGGATAAGGGAGGCGTGGTCGAGCATATTCCGCTTTCGGCTCCCTACACAAATGATCGCCTCCAAGCGGCCATTGAGCGTGTAGCCCGCATCCTTGGGCAAGACCTAACCCACCAGAATCCCATTCTCAACACGAGGATGCCGGACGGCTCGCGTGTCGCCGTCGTCGGCTCTCCGTCTTCGATCAATGGCCCCACCCTTACCGTTCGCAAATTCAATCGCTGGTTTACCAGCGACGATCTTGTAGCTGCCGGTAGCTTTCCGTCCCTCGTTCGCGACGACGTAGTGAACTTGATCCAGAAGCGGAAGAACGGCATCATCAGCGGCGGGACAGGCTCAGGCAAGTCGACGCTAATGAAGGCCCTTCTTGACCATGTTCCGATGCACGAGCGACTCGTTGTCATCGAGCAACCTGCTGAACTGAAGATCGCTCATCCCAACGCCGTTCGCTGGGAGGCAGTCGCCGCCATCCCCGGCCAGGTTGCGATCACGCCGAGTCAGTTGGTGGCGGCAGCTCTCCGTCACCGTCCCGACCGCATTATCATGGGAGAAATCCGCGACGAATGCGGCTACGACTTGCTCCAGGCCATGAACACCGGGCATGGGGGAACGCTCTCGACATTGCACGCGGACTCCGCTCTAGATGCGCTGGATAGGCTGGCTGACATGGCCCTGAGTGCAAGAACCAATTTAGACCAGGCGTTTGTCCGATCGCAGACCGGAAAAGCCGTGGACTTTGTCCTGCATTGCGAGCGCGATACCAAGGGCCGCCGAAGAGTTAGGGAGCTGATTACCGTCTCCGGCTACAGCCACGCCGGACAGTCCTTCGTCACCGAGGAGGTCTATCGTGCCTCCGACGCCTGACGCGCGAGCGTTCAGCTAACAAATTCAATCCGAACTGAGGTTGCTTCCATGCTTCTCCATGCGGCTCATGTAGCTGTACAGCCCAACTCGTCTCTGAATGCGCCCAGCGTGGCAATCCCTGTTGCCGTCCAGAAGAGGTGCAGATGCCATTCAGCGTGCTCAGGCCGTTCCCTTGTAGAGGTAGGGGCTCCGTCCGTTGGCATGGTATTCAGCCCGGCTTTGCGTCGCGGGAAGCTTCGGGAATCTTTTGGTTCATATGAGTGTCTACCGGTTCGTATCCCGTCCTCTTCTCGGGATCACGCTTCGGGGCCTTACCGGCGCCCTGCGGCACGGCGTCGTTCTGCTTTCTCGGCACCTCCCAGAACAAGTTTGAAAGCCGCGGCAAAGTGCGCCGCACAAACTTCTTCCGGGCCCACACCAAGAAAGCACTCCTTGGCACTTGGGAGCCGGGCCCACTCGCTCGCTTCGCTAAGTGTGACCCGAGCAGGATACGGGAAATTCAACGAAACGGAGATCACCACCATGTACCAGAACAAAGCAATCCTTATGGGCTTCCTCGGCAGCGACGCGGAAGTACGCACCGGCAAGAACGACCAGAAGTTCACCACGTTTTCCATCGCCACCAAGACCTCATACAAGAGCAAAGAAACCGGCGAGTACGTCTCGCATACCGAATGGCATCGCTGCATCGTCTTCGGCAAGTTCAGCGAGTTTGCCGCCACGCTCAAGAAGGGCGCGCACATCCAGGTCGAGGGCGAGATTCGCCACATCGAGTACACGCCGAAGAAGGCAAAGAAGCCGGTTCGCACTGACAGCGTTCGGGTGACTTCGATCCTCAAGCTGGACCGGGCTGAGAAGGCTACCCCGGAAGAGCTTGAGGCGGAGCCAGTGACGACGGACGATGACATCCCGTTCTAAGGGTGTCACCACAGCTTGGGAGTCCGGCATAAGCCGGACTTCTTCGGCTGCTAAACCCTGGGTACCACGGTCGCATTGATAGACCAGATGGAGGGGATTCAATGAATGAAATAGCCCACGACTTTCTCGCCCGTTGCTTTGCACCGGGCTCGACGATTGCTCTACTGCTACGCACGGAGGCACCACCAAAGACCCAGCAGCGTGTGGTGACCTTGGAACAGGCCCTCGCGCCGCGCTATCTCGGATGGCTCACGCACGAGAACCATAACGGCGCGAATGTTTACGTCGCAGCTAATCCATTGCGCCACGGCAGCCGCAAGCGCACCAAAGACAACGTCGCTTCTGTTTCTCATTTGTATCTCGATATCGACGAGGATGGGGATGCTCGTCTCGCTACGCTTAGAGCGTCGGAGTACGTGCCGATTCCGACCGCCATCCTCTCGACATCTTCCGGCAAGTATCAGGTGCTCTGGCGCGTCGAAGGGTTCGATTTCGACACACAGGAAATCACTTTGAAGCAACTGACGATTGCATTCGGCGGCGACCCTGCCTGCACCGATTGCAACCGAGTACTCCGCATCCCCGGTTTTCTCAATCGGAAGTATTCTCCCGCTCACTGCGTCACGGTCGAATACCCCTCTGACGCGATAAGGTATCCGTCGGACTTTCGCCTGCCGGAAGAGGGTCCGCTCCCCACACTACCGATTCGCGGTAACGCGCGGCGTTCTACCCCTCATAAGGACAGCCATTCGGAACAAGATTGGGCGTGGGCTTGTCACGAACTTGCCCAAGGCAAAGACGCCGCCAAGCTGACGCACGAGCTGGCTTTGCGTCGTGCTGATAAACCGAATCCCGTCTACTACGCCCAGCGGACTGTTGACATTGCATCCGCTCGTCAATGGTTTCTTGAAGGCGCTCCAATAGGCGACGTAATAACGATGCTTTCAGAGCGTCGCCGCTTTGAGCTTCCCTCCGCACTTTGCTCCACGCGTGCTCGGGAGATCGCGGCCACCGCACAGCGGATGGTTGCTCGTAGAAAGCTTGCCTGATTCCACCACCAAAGGAGAACCCAATGCCACTACTTGAAGTCACCCAAACCCGCCACGTTAGCGCTTCTATTCGACTCACGGACTCTACCGCCACCCAAATCGACCAGTATGCCTCTTTCATTCGAGCATCCGCCGACGATGTCGTCGAGCAAGCGGTCTCTTATGTCTTCTCCAAGGATCGCGACTTCCAGGAGTTCCTAAAGTCGCCCGAAGCGCAGCGCATTACGCCGACACTTCGTGTTCGTCGCGGCAACGGAAATGATGTGGCCGAGCAGGGGAAAAAGTCCGCTGCACCGGCATCATCGCCAACACAAACGCCTGCATCTGCGGCGGGATCGAAGGCATGATCCCGCGCCTACATCTGTGGCTGAGCCACAGCGGTGCTGCGCACCGGAAGAATTGCGACACTCCATCCCTCGCAGGGTTGCGTTTGGAACCGATTTGGTTCCAAGGGGAAACATACAGAAAACAAGTGGCTTGCCGCCGAGGGCAAATTCACGCGGTTCCATTTGGAACCGCGCCCGAAATTGGCCTCAAAAGGATCAGCGATGCTTTCACCCACCTCTGAAATCGAAGGCCGCCTCCAGCGGCTTAAGGGACGCGAAACTCGCACGCAGAGCATCGCCACGCGTTTTACCCCCAGTGAAGAAAGAGCGTTATTGCAGGTTGCCGCAAGCTGCGGAAAGAACCTCCGCGAATGGGCGCGGGAAGTTCTATTGGACGCCGCGAACGGACAGCAACACGGCGATGGCGCGCCGTTGTTTGCCGAAGTGCAAGCCCTACGCCTCCTGCTCATCAACACCCTTGAGCCGTTGCTGCGGGGCGAAAAGATGACACCGGAGCAGTTCAAGGAAATGCTCCGGTACGTGAAAACCAATAAGCGCAAAGCGGCCGCAGACATGCTCGCCAGCTATGCGGAAGGGACAACAGAACAGCCATGACCGACACACAATGGGGACGCAAAGAAACCATCGTCCGTCCGCCTCACTATCCCGTCTATAGCTTCGGAGCCGTGTTCGTTGCGCTCGTGGTGACCGTGCTTTGCGTCTACCTCCACCTCGCCTTTGTCATGACGCTGCTCGAACGCTATTACCTCTCCTGCTATGCCGAAACGGGGTTCCTCGGCACCATGCGTCAGAGCAGCGAGTACCAGCTTGTTACGGTAGCCGACCGCCAGCATCACGCCCGGCCTGTCACCGAAGCCGATGTGCAGCCAGGCTCAACGCCGCAGCTAATCGGCAAGCCCATACCCTTGGCGCTATCCCCAGCGGCCCATGCCTCCGGCATCGTTTTTCTGTATCGGGGAGCGAAGGTTTCCTACATGAACCGCCCGCTTCATGACTACCTTCGTCGCTTCGTTTATGACGGCGATTCGCTCTTGGCTATCTTCCGCATACCGCTCTGGTCAGGGCTTGCTGTGTTTCTACTTCAGCTTCCATTCGCCGTCCGCAAAGACGTTCGGCGACTGAAAGAAATGAAATATGGACGGCTCCTCAAAGGCCCGGTCTTGGTCTCTCCAACTGGTTTCAACAAAGCCATCCAAGGCGATGGCGTCGGATTCAAAACCACCGAGTCGAAGCACCTCATGCGTATCCCGCAACGCGCCGAAGGACAGCACATCGAGATCATGGGCGATACCGGCGCGGGCAAGTCCCGGCTGGTCATGCAGCTACTCGTACAGATCAAGGAGCGCGGTCATTCCGCCATCGTGTATGACCCGGCCTGCGAGTTCGTACAACGGTTCTACGATGCCGGTCGCGGCGACATTATTTTGAATCCGCTGGATGCGCGGTGCCGCTATTGGGGACCGTCCGAAGAGCTGCGCCGCCGTGCCGAAGCCAGGGCCATTGCCGCGTCACTGTATCAGCCGACCACTGATAAGAAGGGCGAGTTCTTCACCGAAACTCCGCAGAAAATCTTTGCCCATCTCTTGACCTTCGGCCCTACGCCGCAGGAGTTAGTGGAGTGGATGGCGAACCCCGACGAGGTAGACCGCCGCGTCCAAAACACGGAGATGGCGATGATGATTGCGAAGGGTGCGCAGCAGCAACGGAACGGCGTCCTGGCCTCACTCGGTTTAATCGCCGATAGCCTGCGAATGCTTCCACGGAAAGAGAAGGCTGCGAGTCATTGGACCGCGACCGAATGGGCAGACCACCGCACAGGATGGATTTTCCTTACGTCGAAGCCCAGCGAACGCGAGGCCCTGCGTCCGCTGCACAGTCTATGGATTGATCTGCTGGTATTGCGTCTCTTGAATGAGCCGAAAGAGAGCCAACGTCCCGTCTGGTTCGTGCTGGACGAGTTGGCGAGTCTGCAACGTCTGCCGCAGTTGCATACTGCGATCACAGAGAACAGAAAGGCGAAGAACCCGCTCATCCTCGGCTTTCAGGGCAAGGCCCAGCTTGAGATGATCTACGGTCACCTAGCTGAGGTCATGCTGTCCCAGCCGGCGACCAAGATATTTCTAAAAACCACGGAGCCGAAGGCCGCCGAGTGGATGTCGAACGCTATCGGCAAAGTTGAGATCGAGCGGCTGCGGGAGACACACTCCACCGGCTTACGGGCAGGCAACAATTTCAGCGTGGAGCGCCAGGTCGAACCCTTGGTGCTTGACTCGGAAATATCCGGACTCCCTGACAGGCACGCCTTTCTGAAATTGGGTAACCACGTAGCCAGATTCTCATTTGCCTATCACGACATCCCCGCCACCCAGCCCGCGTTTGTGCCGCGTCCGCTGGACGACGACGACCTTACCTTCGATCCAAAGACGCTCACGAAGAAGCCCGCGAAGTTTGCCGTTGTAACGGCAACCGCCGTTCCCGACGATAACGAAGACGAGCCGGTCGAGACAGGATTCTCGTTGGGAGATTAGCCATGTTGACGATCTCTAAACCGCTGTCCGCGACGCAGGCGCAGACCTACCACGCCAAGGAGTTCACGTCTGCCGAGCAGAATTATTGGAAGCAAGACGACCGGACCTTGGGCGAGTGGCATGGCAAGCTGGCCCAAAAGTTGGGCCTCACAGGGGCCGTAAGTGAGGAACACTTTGCGCGGCTCGCGGACGGCCAACATCCTCATACTGCTGAGCAGCTTGTACGTCATCGCGTCGTCCAGGAGTACGAAGGTGCGGATGGGAAGGCAGTTGCGCCGGTAGAACATCGTGCCGGTTGGGACGCCACATTCTCCGCGCCTAAGTCGGTTTCACTCACAGCACTCGTCGGTGGGGATGACCGGGTGAGGGATGCTCACCGGGAAGCGGTCAACGTCGCTTTGAGCGAACTGGAAAGGTACACGCAAGCCCGCATCGGCGGCAACCACGCTGCCGAAACCACCGGTGAGTTCATCGCTGCGAAGTTCGAGCATGACACTGCGCGTCCCGTAGACGGTTACGCCGCGCCGCAGCTCCACACACACGCCGTCATCTTCAATGTCGCCATGCGCGACGACGGACAGACGCGGGCCTTGCAGGAGCGCGGCCTGTTTGAGTCACAGCAGTTTGCCACCGCCGTATATCAGTCTGAATTGACGTATCGGCTCCGCAACCTCGGTTACGAAATTGAAGCGGGACGCAGTGGCGCACCGGAGATTAGAGGCTACACACAGGAGTACCTTGACGCCTCCAGCCCCCGCAGCCAGCAGATACGCGAGCATCTGGAAAAGACCGGGTATCAGGGGCCGGAGGCCGCGCAGATCGCCGCGCACTCTACCCGTGACCGCAAAGAAATTCACTCGCCCGCCGAGGTGCTGGCCGCTCACCGGCAGATCGCCTCCGAGTTCGGCAACCAGGCAGACAGAGTTGTCATGGAAGCACAGAGGCGTGGTCAGGAATATGCGCCCGAGCATAACCGGGATAGTCTGCAACAGGCTGCACTGCAGGCTGTCACCTATGCCCGCGACCGCAGCTTTGAGCGCGAGGCGGTCACCGACGAACGCGAGCTTTACCGCGATGCGTTGCGGCGTGGCATGAGTGAAACGACGTACTCACAAGTTCGCGCCGGGTTCGAGGCTCGTATTGCCGCAGGTGAGTTTCAGCTTGTGCCCGGACAAAAGCACGACTCAGGCCGGAGCTTCACGACCGCCGAAACGATCAGCGCCGAGAAAGAAATCCTGCGCCGGATGCAACAGGGGCAGGGTCGCGCCGAGCAGATCATGCCCATACAAGCTGCCGTCGCCCATACCGAAAAACAGCAGCATTTCAATGCCGGGCAGCGGTCTGCCGCCGAGGAGATTCTGACCTCGCGCGATGTCGTGCAAGGGCTGGAGGGACGGGCCGGTGTCGGGAAAACGACCCTTTTGAAATCGGTTCGTGAAGCAGCCGAAATACGCGGCTATATCGTCGAAGGCTTTGCTCCGACATCCCGGGCCGCCAACCAGCTCCGCGACGCCGGTATCTCTGCCGACACCCTCCAAGGTTTCCTTGTCCGTCCAGGCCAGTCGAACCCAGACCGTCATCTTTACATGGTTGATGAATCCAGTCTTGCCAGTACGAAACAGGTCCGCGACTTCCTGGCCAAACTGGAATCAAGCGACCGCGTGTTGTTCATCGGAGACACCCGCCAGCATCAGGGCGTCGAAGCGGGCAAACCTTTCGAGCAGTTGGTCAATGCCGGGATGAAGACCACCCAGCTTGACCAGATCGTGCGTCAACGAGCAGCCCCGGAACTGCTTCAAGCGGTCGAGCATCTGTCGCGCGGCGAAGTTGCGGAGGGGATCACCCTGTTGGAGCAACAGGGTCGCGTTACGGAGATCGCCGATCCGCACCAGCGTATCGCGGCGATTGCGCGAAGCTACGCCGCCAACCCGGACAACACCATCGTCGTCTCTCCCGATAACGCGTCGCGCCGTCAGATCAATCAGGCCGTGCGCTCCGAATTACAGGCCCTCGGCACAGTAGCCGCAGAAGATCATGCAATGCGCGTGCTCGCGCCGCGTTCCGATATGACCGGAGCTGATCGTACCTGGGCCGCTCGCTACGCCGTGAATGACGTACTCTACTATCCGCGCGGGAGTCAGGACATTGGCATCGAAAAGCAAAGCTATACAAAGGTCGTTGCTACCCAACCCAAAGACAACCTGCTGACCGTTCAAAAAGAGGACGGAAAAACTGTCACCTACAACCCTGCGCGGTTATACGGCGTGACCGCCTACCGCGAGTTGGAACGGGAGTTTGCGGTGGGCGACCGTCTGTCGTTCACGGCACCGGATCGAAGGTTGGGCGTCGCTAACCGCGATATCGGCACAGTTGAGAACATCGGTCACGATGGGCAGCTTGCCGTACGCATGGACAACGGGAAAGCGTTTGAGTTCGATGCCCATGAAATGCGGCACTTCGACCACGGCTATGCCGTCACTAGCCATAGTTCCCAAGGACTCACCGCAGACCGAGTAATCGTCAATATCGACACCGATACACACCGGGATTTGATTAATAGCCGATTTGCCTATGTATCGCTCTCGCGAGCATCCCAGGACGCGCAAATTTATACCAACGACGCTATCGCACTCGCACAGAACCTCAGCCATACTGTGTCAAAGGTATCTGCACTTGACCATGAAATAGTCGGAGTTTCGCCAAGCATAGGATCTGAACAGCCTGCCGCACTAAAACAAAACTCCATCGCGGATTCTGGGCTGGCGTTGTAGTCGGGCGGCGCCTGGTGCGAGGTCACAACCCTGCAGAGTTGAGTTCGCCTGACAGCCATGCGCTTGTACTCCTAATCGAGTGGCTCAGAACATTGAGCGAAGATCGATGGCCGCGCAATACGATCCGTACGAATCGCAGCCGCCTTCACATCCAAACATTGGATACGACTGGTCGCATTGATATGATAGAGTCGGACGTCTCCGCTATCCTCTGAAATCATTTTATGGCCGCGCAGTGGCAGAGGTATGTTATTGAGAGCATTGGATTTATATTCCGGCATCGGTGGATGGAGCTTAGGCCTCCAGTCTGCCGGAATCAATGTCGTAGGTTCCTACGAGATATGGCCGGAGGCCGTAGCCACGTACAACGCGAACCTCTCTAAACGACGGCGGCCAGCCGACGTGAGAACACTCGATCTGGCGATCCTTCCCAAAGATATTGATTTGGTTGTTGGGAGCCCGCCATGCACGGAATTCTCTTTTTCCAATAAAGGGGGCGGCGGAAACCTTGTTGAGGGACTCAAGGATATTGTCAGGTTTCTGGAGATCGTCAGATTCTTAAAGCCGAAATACTGGGTTCTGGAGAATGTCCCGCGTACGGCCCTCGTGATTGAGCAAGGACTCAAGACAGAGGGGCATCCACTATATCGGTTTAGAAGCCTGAAACCCCAGATAAAGGTAATAGACTTCTCGAGGTTTGGCCTTCCCCAATCGAGGCGCAGGTGTCTGGTAGGCAACTTTCCATTTGAAGTCTTGGATACCTATGCAGCGCTTATGAGTAAGCGCTCTCTAGGTCACGTTCTCTCAAGTCTCGTGGCAAGCGATAAGGTGACCGATCCTGTGTGGGGATGCTCGATATCAGGAGTGGCTTTGACCGAGATGGAGCCCGAACCGCCGTTGGATGATGAACAACTTCGTATGAACAGAGAGGCTAAGCGCTTTCATCCTGTCTACAACGACATGCCGTTTCCGGATCGGCTTGATTCGCCATCGAGGACAGTAACCGCTACTTGCACGCGAGTTTCCCGCGAAAGCATTGTGATCCGAGACCATCTCGATGGAGGTCTTCGACGGCTGACGGTTCGCGAACGTGCCTCGCTCCAGGGTTTTCCGGTCACGTACCAATTCATTGCGAAAAGTCACTCGACGAAAGTCAAAATGATCGGAAACGCCGTACCTCCCCTATTCTCATTTTTCGTGGGAATGGCGAGCCGCGAAAAGTCCCTTAACTTCGTCAGGGCAAAACTGCAGAAACTCGCAAAGACTGGTTTGCAAGAAAGACCTGTTACAACCCTATCTCCAACACCAACCCACAGTGTTTCGGACAGATTCCCTGTGACGAGACGCTTTCGTGCCGCGCTTCCCGGACTCCGATTTAAGAGTGGGATGCGCTTCGAACTCGCCAACGAGTTCAATACTTCTGAGATGCGATGGCGGGTCAGATTCTTCTTCGGCCCATCCAAAGACATTAAGACAGTAGACCTGAACCGTGACCTATTACGTTCAATAAGGACTAAGGTCGCGTTTCGACCCGTCCTTTCGGCTCTGAATGAAACCCTTTCAGCGGTAGAGACCTTCCTGTTGGATCTTCCTCCCGAGATCATTCAGCAGTCATGGACGCGAAGGTCTGAGGCTACCGGCCCGTATCAAATCGTCGATCTTTTAGGGTTGGCGGCGGCCGACTTGGGCACGATCTTTGAATTGGTCGATTCACCGGCAATTATCGAACTTTCGTTGAAGCTCTGTGGCTCGAATGTCGGAACCTATTCTCAAGGCAATGAAAAGATTGCGCGCAATGCGAAACAGCTGATAGCTGGCTTCTTGATCGGTTGCGTCTTCAATCAGACCATATGCGCCAAGTGGAAGAGTCTATCTCAGAAACCCGATCTGCAAGCCTCCAGGGTCGCTTCACAGGCAATACTTCAGGCCGAAGTGCAAAGAGTGCTTTCCGTCAATCCAGTTGGATTAGAAGGCGCGCAGATACTGCACCTAGCGGGAGGTGTAGCCTGAATGTTTCAAGACAGTCTGCCTTTTGATTCCGAAAGTTGGAATGCTCAGAGCGCTTCGGTAGCGACTGCTTCAGACAATGAGCTCGCTGTCGCGCTCGTCGAGCTTGCTGATACGATCGTCGAAGAAATTGACGGCTCCGAGTCAGATCCCGAGCTGCCTGCCAGTGAATTGCGCGGGGAGCTTACCGCCAAGGTCTTGAATACCCTTCGTGCTGATGCAGCAAGAAGTGACGGCATAATCAGTCGAGAAGATTTGGAACGCCAGTGCTTTCGGCGTAGTTTGACAGTTATTGAGTGTCTATACGTCGAGTCCGAACTTCTGGCCGCCGGGGTTCTGGTGGGTGAACCGAGCATCGATGACGCCACACCAATCGACTCAGAACTACCTTCGGCGGCCCGTCGATCTCAGAACTCAGGACGGTTTCTCGATGAGGTTCAAGAGCGCGAACTCGGAAGAAAGATTCAGCTCTTCCTCCGTGCAAAAATGTCCAACGAGGTTGCGCCCCAAGAGCAGTTGAATCGAATTGCATCGGAAGCAATCGATGCGAAGGCCGCCTTTGTCGAAACAAACATTAGATGGCTTCGGCAAACCTCGTCCCGTTTTGCGCGGACTAAACACCTGACCGAAGAAGACTTATTTCAGGAGGGTGTTTTCGGACTCATCCGAGCTACTGAGCTTTGGGACCCCGAACGAGGTTTTCGGTTCAAAACTTACGCTGGATGGTGGGTCAGTCAAAAGATGCATCGTGCCATCGCTGATAGTGATAGAACAGTTCGTCTACCGGTGCATGTGGTCGAAAAGATAAAGCGCATTCGCAAAGTGTCCCGCATCCTTGCTATGCGGAATGGAGAAGAGCCAGGTATCAATCTATTGGCCTCTACTCTTGGCATGACCAATGAAAGTCTCGCCGAGCTGATGTGGACTGTCAATGCGACAGACTGTTTGGACGGAGACGCGCCCCTGTCGGATGCTGCAGACAGTGACGGCAACACCACGCTATTCAATCTAGTCCGGGATGAGCAGACTTCATCGCCTTTCGATCTTACCTACAAGAGAGAATTGAAGAGAATCATCAAACAAAGACTGAGCAAACGAGAAGCGCGAGTGATCATATTGCGGTTTGGATTTGGACCGAACGGCGAGCATACCCTCGAAGAAGTGGGAGAGAAGTACAAACTGACCAGAGAGCGAATCCGACAGATTGAGAAAAAGGCTTTGGAGAAGTTGAAGCCGATACTCGTGAAAGTTGTTTACGAAAAGGCAATAGATCATGGCGGCGTATTTCGGACTTGGGGCGGATGAGCCCGATGAGCATTCTGAAAAAGTTGTGGCCAAATATCTCAAGGGGCTACCTGCCCCATGGATTGCCATTCATCACGTCAGTTGGCAAGGTCTGAGAGATGGCCGACAGGGAGATGGAGAAGCGGACTTTGTTCTCATCCACCCCCAACATGGGATTCTGGTCCTTGAAGTTAAGGGTGGTGGAGTGCATTTGGAATCGGGACGTTGGTGTTCCACGGATCGATTCGGCCATGTACACGCGATCAAGAACCCATACGAGCAAGCAATCGCGTCCAAGTACGCCCTCATAGAATGGCTTTCGGCGTTCAAGTTTGCGTCTAAACTCCGGGTTGGACATGCTGTGGTCTTTCCGCACCACCAACAATTGCCCAATCTAGGCCCCGCCGCAACACCGGCTATCTCTCTCACGCTGCCTGAACTAGAGAAGGTAGAGGATTCGATACTAAGATGCATACGACATTGGCGGCTGACCGCAACCTTGTCATCCAGTGAACTCCGACTTCTCGTCGACGCTCTTGCGCCAACGGTGGAAATTCATCGAAAGCTTTCCACGGATTCCGCAGAAGCGGATGGTCGAATTCTGACGCTGACTGCCGAACAGGTTGCAGTGTTTGCAGGTCTTCGGGCTTCCCGCGGAGGACTCGTAGTCGGCGGGGCCGGAACAGGCAAAACTGTCCTCGCGATTGCTCGCGCACAGCAACTTGCGCGGGACGGTTTTAAGACTTTGCTCGTATGCTTCAACGAACTATTGGGCGAACAGCTTTCTCGATCCTTGGCAGGAAGTGCCGGATTGACCGCGATGACCTATCACAGTCTGTGCATGAGAGAAGCTTCTAGGTCCGGGTTGCGGATTCCCACTACTTTGACTGAAAGCTGGTGGGCAGAAGAGGCGCCTAACGCTCTGGTTCAGGCCTGCATTGAAATCCCGAATGTCTACGATGCAATCGTCGTAGATGAGGGGCAAGACTTCTCGCCTCTGTGGCTAGATTCTTTGCGGATGATCTTACGCGAGGACGGACAAGCGCCTTTCTTCGTTTTTGCAGATCCTCGGCAGGATATTTGGAAGCGGCATTGGCTCCAAGAGGAAGCTTTTAGCTTCGCATGGGAATTGACATTAAATTTGCGGAACACGGAGCCCATAGCAAGGAAGGTCGCAAGCACTTTGGGAGCCGAGTGCTTTCCGACCGGCACAGCCGGTCCCAAGCCGCGTTGGAAAAATCCAGTTCAAGAGAAGCTCAACGAGGGCGATGTTCTAGATACTTTGCAAGAACTCATCGATGAGGGATTCAGCTCGGGCAGCCTAATAGTATTGACGACCTCCGCAAAAACCTGCAAGGCTTTGCGAGAACGAACGATGGGTTCCTTCTCGCTCGGCAAATGGGGAGGGAAAGGCCTGGCGGTAGAGACGATTCAAAGATTTAAAGGTCTCGAATCCCAAGCGGTAGTCTTGGTTCTTGAGGACCACAATACCCAAGAACTACAACTCCTTGCTTACGTGGGGATGAGTCGGGCTCGAACCGTTCTCACAGTAATAGGGAACGACCAACAGCGGCTAGCTCTCCGCTGGTAATAGATTCACTCAAGCGAAATCGAAGTAACCAAATCCACCAGCCAGGACAGTTCGCGACAAGGCAGTGTTAAAGAGACGGCACGACGGCTCTCCGAGGTGGAGACATACTGCACAAGCAGAACCGTTGTCCGCGCATCCGGGATCCAAAGCGCAACGTTGCTCATCCAAAACTAGGCCTTCGAGAAGTAGGTGCAATTCGGTCTCGAAAAGCGCCTGAAGGCCTCCGAGTACGAAATCACCTTTCGCCGGCGCGTAAACAAAAAAACCAAATGCGAAAGGAAGAACCAATTCGCACAGGCTGCTCCGTTCAATACCTGCATACAGAGCGGCTCGACGAATGAGCGCATGCGCGTAGGAATGAACGAGGCGCAGGACGGAATCGGAAAGAGGCACACCATCAACCTCAGCGTGCGCCGACTGCAAAATTGCAACGGAGGCGGTTGTGTCATCTGTTACATTAGGCAGTTCAAATCCTCTGCTGCGCAGCCATGCATGGATACGCAGGGGGGCCAATCTGACGAACAGAGCCTCCGTTTGTGCCAGGTCACCATACAAGATGTAATCGCCGTTTGTTTCCCGGTAGGTCCTAAGCCTAGCAGCCCCCGGCGCTACGGTGCCGCGTGTGTAGCCGTATTGAGCGGTTAGTACAGGAAAGCGATCAATAAGCTCTATGCGATCAAGCCCAGCAGAGCGCAGCGCTTCGGGATAACGCTCATCGTAGAGCGACTGTAACGCAGGGGATTCGGACGTCTTGCGGAGATCAGAGACCGTCTGACGGCTATCAAAGGTTGCTAGGGCAATCTGTCTCGCCTGAAGTTCAGCCTCTAATCTAATGTCCGCGGATATGTTGGTTAACAAAACTGGTTGATGCTCTTGAGTCGGCATCGCCGCGATCATCGCCGTGATGACGTTCTCATCGAAACCGCGTGCCTGCAAGAGCTTACGTATCGACTCGGGATCATTCGTCGCCTTGGATTCAGTCAGGCGTCGTTCCTGCATCCCCGCGAGCAACCAGTCAAGCGCTCTTGCTCCGCCACCGGCCAATTCGACTTGACTCAAGACCTCACGGCGCGCGGGGTTTATCAAAACAACGCTCCTTGCCTTGAATACAGTGCCCGACCTATGGACCGTAAAAGATAGCGTTCCCCCCGCATCGCAGTCACAAGCCGCGCCAAAGCCGCGATCAATCTTTTCTTTGCAGATTGGGCAGTAAAAAATCAGCTCAGCGGCGGAAGCGGTACCTGGAAACTTTACCGCACGTTGCTGATGTGTCGGGCACTTCCTCACATAAGGCGTCTTCAGAGAGCCACAGGCCTCGTGGTAACCGACAAACGGCAGCTGACCTCGTGCAGATGATGATCCGCACTGGCACTTTCCAGACGGAGTATCGTGAAGCCGGTGGCAGGATCTACATAGGTAAAGCTTCGGAAATCGTTCGCACCAGATGCCTTGTTCTCGATTAAGTGATTTGACCCTCAAGCCTTTTTGGCGTCTTAGATCTGCCACGAAATCGCCATCACGACCCTGTTCGGCCCAAGATGAAGCAGAGCGGATCAATTCGTCCCGAAGCGCGGTGAGATCAATGCCCGATATAGTTATCGGATCATTCCAGCGTTTCACCTTCCAAATTCCGCCCGAAGCATCAACTGTTTGTTCTGGAAGGTGGTTAAAAAGAATCTGGGATGCGCTTCTAGCCTCTCTCATCGTTCGCTATCCCCTTTGATGAATACTTGTTCTTCAACATCTCTCAATGAAGTCATCGCGTTCCCTGTGGGAGATAGCTCCGATATGAACCGAGTGTCACCTGTAGGCTCCACTAAGTTCCTTCTGAACCCTTCAAACCAAGCCTTGAGTTGCTCGGAAAGCATTTCATCTTCATCTGACATGCCGATCGCTCTAGCAATTTGTTTCATGTCTTTTTCCAGGAGGTCTGGCGTCTTGCTGAGCAGTTCATTGAAGCTACGTCTCATAGCGAGTGACTTATTCGCTTCTGGTTCGTGTATGAGAAGAACCCGTGCCAGTTCCAATCCTGCAACCGTCCGCTCAAGAACTCGACGGCTCTTCCTCGTGATGGGGATCGGCTCTACAAAACGATCGCCATGCAGAACGAATTCTCGAAAAGATCTGTAGAGACTGGCATCTCTTTCGCGAGTCATCTTAGGAACGACAATCACCAGTGCCGGCCATTGCCTTCCCACACGAGCTGTCGCCTGAATGAACTCGGCCACGCCAAGCGGAAATGCGAGCATCAACATCACATTGAGGCGATTGATGTCTACTCCGTGCGACATCATGGAAGACGCTGCGACCAAATGCAGTCGATCCTCGAACTGTTCTTCCGGTGACTCCAAACGAGCTAGCGTTTTCCTCACTTCTTCAAAAGGCGTTTTGCCTGTCAGTGTCGCAACTCTGGGCGGGGGAGAAAGCTCCGCGTACTGGGTTTCAGAGGAACGCACAACGGCGTCTATGTCCTGAAGCGTATTACCGTAAACCACATTAGTCCCATACAAGTTGACGAGGAAGTCGCGATAGCGCTCATCGATTGCTAGAGCAGAACATACCGCAGAGGCATCTCCTATGAGTTTTCTGACCGCGAGTTGCAGCGAAACGATTATCCGATCTGCAACGAACTCAACCGTTAGACTCCGAGGGGCTAGAGCAATGTATTGACGCATGAGCACGGGAGAGTCTGAGGTCCAGAAGCCGGCTCCTTCTCTCGGCGGCGGTTGCGGGAAAACTCGAGCTTGCCGCTGATACAGCACCTCAACTTGCTTCTTATAACCGGAGAGCGTCGCAGAGGATGCGAGAATCTTCGGCTTCCGATCACTCAACTCAAACTGAAGCACATCGAGCGCACCTTCGTAGTGTGCGTCCACCGCACCTAAACTGTCTCGGAGTAAATGAAGTTCATCTTGGAGGCGAAAGCTAGGGGCGAAAAGAGTCTTATCAAACGGTAATGGCAGAGCGCCTGTTGATCGGCAATCCGGAACAAGACAACCCGTCGGAGCATCTCTGCGAATCGCATATGTATAGCCGTGTCCCTTCTTGGGACAGAGCCCCCACGGAGAACCAACCAATCCCCGCATGCCCGTCTGACGTGCGATATTAGCGGCCTTGTCAAGCGTTCCGATTACTATCGTCGGTAAAAAGCGCCAGATTTCATGATCGACAACATAGAGAGGCAAGATGCGAGAGCTGTTTGGGCATTGTGAATTTGAGCACTCGTGCAAGAGTCTCCATGTTGTCCGATCGAAACGAGTGGAGACTGACTTCAGCCGACAGTAGGGACAGTCCTCAAGGAGCAGATACGGGTTGACTTGGTCGTCCAGTTTATCCGCATCTTCTTCTTCCTCGCCCCCATCTTTTTTCACCCGATTTGGGGTCGCAGCCCCACCCACCAGAAACCCAAGTGAAAAGGGATCGCCGTCAATTCGTTCCTGTTCGCGGACTATTTCGGCGCCAGCGATAGCGTTTGCAAATCTTTGCGTTTGCTGCAAAGACAGCATTCTGAGAGGAAAGCGAGACCAAGCGGTGATACCTGAAAGTTTGCCTCGGAGACGATCGAGAAACGCAGCGGTTATCAAGAGCCCGAGATATGTTTCTGTCTTTCCACCACCAGTGGCAAACCATACTACGTCCACAATCTCAGTCTCTGTCTTCGTCTCAACTAGACACTTCAAGTTCGCGAGCAGGAACGCAAATTGAAACGGCCGCCAAGCATCATACTTGCCCCTTGAGGCGTGTGCCATCGCCTTGTTCATAAGGGAGAAGGCACGATGCAATCCTTGATCTTCTTCGAGCAACTGTCTACCGTGAACGATTCTTGCGAACTCAGACTGGAATTCGCTAGATCCAAGAGATGCTTCGTCGCGCATTTCCGTCGACCAGTTCTCATCCGATGCACGTTTATCGAGAGCTTCGTTAGACCATTGAAATCCCGACCAATCGCCTAATGCGGCGATCATTGCGTCTGCGGATGGGAGCGGATTCATCGCCAGAGTGTCGAATCTTAAATCAGGGGCAGTTTGGCTCGATGCCCAATACTCCGGCCTAAACCGGGCTCTGTGTGGTGCATCAGATGTGGCGAAAACGCCGTTTGACAGCTTGACTCCACAATTGATTCCAAACGCGTCAACGCGTCTGTCGAATCTGAAGCTGTCCGGCAACGCCTCTAGCGCGAAAGGAGTTGATTGGAAATGTTCTACGTGCAGGCTGCACTCGAATAGCCTTCCCGAAGCAAAAGCGTCTACCTCCTGTCCTGTATTTACTACGGTTACTTCCACGGCTCGTGCTACGTTGTTTTTACCGGTTATCCTGACGCGAATTTCGGCACTCAAACCGTCTGCCCCGCTCGCTTCTCTGAGTTTCGCGTTTAGGACATCTGCACCGTGAATCGTTTCACCGAGCACATTTTCGACAGTCAAAGAGACGCTTATCGGTTCAACCCGCAGCTTGTCCCACTTCCAAGGAAGGTCTCGTTTACCTTCGGATTTGGTTCTTTTCCAAAGGCTAAAGCAGACTGTCACCTGGAAAGCCCAGGGCCCGGATGTAGCAGGTTTAAGTCTCAGACCGATGGCACAAGGTTCCAAGCGATCGTTACGTTCATCAGGTAAAGTCACGAAGTCTTTTGGCCCTAGTCGCCCGAGCCAAAAACGGCCGATAGGGTTCACTTCGGAGAATGAGATTTCGTCGCCGCGACCATCCAGCACGACACTCTCTTCCAGCCATGAGACAAAACGTTCGGCAGCTCGGTGTTTATCCTCATCCGAATCGGTAAATGCAATGAAATTCTTCTGCATGTGGGCTGACCTTTTGTCTCGCATCTTCCGCAGGAATCTACTTGTGCGGCCCGCGAAGTGACGAAACAAGAATAACCTGCTGTCCCCCTCGGAGGGTGGCTCTAGGGCAACTAGTGGGTATTTGGACGAAGCGGGTTGTCTGTGCAGAGTAGCTGCACAGGGATTGCGAAGCAGCTTACAGGGGGGAGGCAACCGGAGGCGATTCTCCAAAATAAGCGGAGGTCCAAAGTCATCGGTGCCCGATCTGATCCTGCACCTACTTTAGGGCAGAGCACTCATCGAGCACACAATGGGCACATTCAGGATTAGTCTTAGAAGCACTTCCGATAGGCATGTCTCTATCAGCATAAAGGTGGAACTCTCAATGGAAGTCATGCGACCGCATCTCGACATCGTTAAGCGCTAGTACATGCACGGCTGACGCTCTCACGTTGATAACGCCGTCTTGATTCTGGAGCGTGCCATCGACGCGGAGAAACTTTCCCCGCGTCACGGTGATGCGGTTTCGTTCATAGAGTTGAGGATTGATGATGGCGTTCGAGATGCCCGTTTCATCTTCAAGGCTAAGGAAGATAAAGCCCTCGGCTGTGCCCGGACGCTGCCGCGCAATCACCGCCCCCGCGATGCGGGCATAGGTTCCGTCTGGTATCCCGCGCAGGCTTGCGGCCGGCAGCACACCGGCGGCGTTCATTTCTGCCCGGTGATACGCCATTGGGTGCGGGCCAAGCGTCACCCCTGTACTGTCAAAATCAGCAACCAACCGCTCTTCGGTTGTCATGGGTCGTAGAGGAGCGGCTGCTTGCAGTTCATGCTCGTCCCGAACGTGCTCGAAGAGCGGCCCAGCGGACTGTCCCGCACGTTCTGCGTTCCAAAGAGCGGTGCGCCGGTGATGCTTCTCTCCGGTCCAGTTGAACGCTCCGGCTTTCGCCAAAAGCGTCAGCTCCGCCTTGTTGATCGACGGGACGCGGCGGCGAAGATCGTACTCCGAGGAGAACGGCCCATCCATCAAGCGGGCGTCGGTGATGGCGTCCGCTACTCTCTGCCGCAATCCCTTCACATACTTCATCCCCATGCGGACGACATAGCGACCGGCATATCTGCCGCGTTCATGCTCGCTTAGCTCTTCCAGCGTGCAGAACCAATCAGACCGCTGCACGTCGATAGGCACGATCTTGACGCCGTGCCGCTTTGCATCGTTTGCAATGGTGGCAGGCGAGTAGAAACCCATCGGCTGATTGTTGAAGAGAGCGCATGTATACGCCGCAGGGTAGTGATAGCGCGTGTAGGCGCTTGAATACGCGATGGAGGCGAAGCTGTGCGCGTGGGATTCGGGAAACATAAACTCCTTCACGGTAGCGAGTACACGCATCACCTCCTCCTGTGCTGCCGCACTAAATCCGTTTGCGGTCATACCTTCGTGCAGCCGTGTCTTTAATCCGGAAATGATGGATTCCGAGCGTTTGCCTCCCATCGCCTTGCGCAGCTCCTCGGCTTCGCCGCCTGTGAGGTTCGCCGCGACCATCCCAATCTTCATCACCTGTTCCTGAAACAGAGGCACGCCGAGCGTTCGTTCCAGAAACGGCTTGAACGATGGATGAAGATAGGTAACGGGTTCTCTACCGAGCCTGCGGGCGATATAAGGATTGACGAACTTTCCCGTCACGGGGCCAGGGCGGATAATGGCAACCTGCATGGACAGGTCAGCAAAGCACTTTGGCTTAGTGCGGGGCAGTGCAGACATCTGGGCCCGGCTCTCAATCTGAAACAGGCCAACGGTATCCGCTTGCTGAATGCTCTCGTACACCGCGTCATCTTGCGGAAGCTGCGCGTAGTCGAGTTGCTCGCCGTAATACTGCGGAACAAGGTAAGCCGCATCCTTGAGCACGGCAAGCATCCCAAGCCCAAGAAGATCCACTTTGATGATGCCCATGTCCGAACAATCGTCTTTATCCCATTGCACAACCGTCCGCCCTGGCATCGTTGCGCGTTCGATCGGCACGACCGAATCAAGATG
This sequence comes from Acidobacteriales bacterium 59-55, assembly GCA_001897435.1. Taxonomy (GTDB): domain Bacteria; phylum Acidobacteriota; class Terriglobia; order Terriglobales; family Acidobacteriaceae; genus Edaphobacter. The sequence continues at coordinate 380,198 of MKSV01000007.1, forward strand.
CCCCTGGCAGATGACCATACCCCCGGAATGCTGACCGAGGTTGCGGGGCAGATGCAATACATCGCCGCACTTCTGAAGGTAGTGGGCAATTCGCCGGTGCTTCATATCGAGGCCGGCTGCCTTGAAGCTGTTTTCGAGAGTATCGCTCGGAGCCTTCCATTCCCATGCGCTCATAAGACTGGCGAGTTTTGCCGCCGTCTCCTGATCGAAGCCAAGAGCCTTGCCGACTTCCCGTGAAGCGGACCGGCTGCGGAAAGTGATGACGTTCGCCGTCATGGCGGCCCCCAACTCACCGTAACGTTGATACACGTATTGAATCGCGTGCTCGCGGTCAGTATCGCTGGGCAGATCGAGGTCGATGTCCGGCCACTCGCCGCGCTCTTCTGAAAGAAACCGCTCAAAGAGCAGGTCCAGTCCAACCGAATCGACGATGGTGATTTCGAGCGCGTAGCAGACAACACTATTCGCTGCCGAGCCACGCCCTTGAATCAAAATGCCATTGTCCTTGCAGAAGCAGACAACGTCCCACACGATAAGAAAGTATCCAGCCAACCCCAACTTTTCGATAAGCCGCAGCTCGCGTTCCGCTTGCCGCCTGGCTTTCTCATAAAGCGCCGGATCATTCTTGGGAAGATAGCGGCGGCGCATACCCTCATCCACGCGCTTGCGGAGAAACGAATCCATCGTCTCTCCATCGGGCACGGGATACGCCGGGAACTCGTATCCGAGTCCGGTCATCTGAAATTGCAGACGTTCCGACAACTCGCGAGTGTTGGCAATGGCTTCGGGATAGTCGTAGAAAAGCCGGTGCATCTCTACTGCTGTATGCAAGTGCCGCTCCGCATTGCGGCTCAGGAGACGCCCAGCTGTATCGAGGGTCTTGCGATGGCGGATGCACGTAAAGATGTCGAGCACTTCACGCTCATACGGAGTGCCATAACTGACACCGCCCGTCGCCAGCAGCGGCAGGTTCAGCGAACGCGCAATACGGATCGCCGCACGGTTACGATGCTCCTCCTCGCGGTCAAAGTGGCGCTGCAATTCGACGTAGACATTGCCGGAACCGAAGAGTTGTACCAACGTTTCTACAGCATGGTGTGCGGCGTCGTAACCGCCGCGAGCCAATGCCGCAGCCAGCGGGCCTTCGATGCCACCCGTCAGACATACCAGACCCTTGCTGTACTCTCCCACGTCCGCAACCGCCGCCGCGCCTTCGGCCTTCGTTGTCTCGCGTAGCTTGAACTGCGTAAGCAGTCGCGAAAGGTTCTGGTAGCCGAGGCGTGACTCAGCTAGGAGCGGCAAGCGTACAGGCTCAGCAGGAAGCTGATGGGGCAGATACGGGGCAGGTTGAAGGCGTTGGCCCAGGTCGCTTACCGCAACCTCCGCGCCGATGTGCGCTCGCACCCCGCGTCGTTGTCCTTCCATGTGAAAGCGGGCTGCGCCATAAAGACCGTTGCGGTCGAGCAGAGCCATCGCCGGCATCTCCAGATGCGCCGCTTGTTGCATCAGGAACTCCGGCATGGTGGCACCTTCGAGGAAGCTGAAAGCCGACCGCGCGTGCAGTTCCACGTAGTCAGTCATACGTTCCCTGCAAGTACCAGCAGCGGGAGCGCGGATCGAAGGCGATACGGCAAAGCCGTTCGATAGTGCCATTTTCGAGTCGGACATCCCACTCTTCGCGACACCAGTTGGCCTCCGACCACCACTGTCCGCTCACGCGTACCGGACCGGCAGCATCGCGGACAGCATAAGCGGTTCCATCCCAAAAGACCTGCACAGGTGCATGGTTCGCAAGTTCAACACCGACCATGTGCGGTGGACGCGAGACGCGCAGAGCTACGGGAGTCGAGAGTGACTGCCTCTCGCTTCGACGCGGAGACGGCGGCTCGAACGAGACCATGCGAAAGGCGTTCGGTCGATGATCGTCCGTCAACTCCGGCGAACCGACTCGTTGCTCTCCCAAGAGCTTTCGCATTCGGGCGAGCATCACTTCGAGCTGTCCCGGCTCCGGCGCTTGCGGCAGAAAAAGTCCATGCTGTGCCCGGTATGGCGCTGCTGATTGCGCGTGCAGTTCCAAACCCACAATCCCTGCGCTCGGAGGATGCGTCTCCAGATCGAGTTGAATGAGCTTGAGCAGGGTCGCCGTATCCTGCAACGGCAATGCAGGACGAACGGCGCGCTGATGCTGTGCACCGCCGTCGAGACGTAGCACGACCCGGAGCGCGGCGATGGCCCGTGCCTTCCCGCGAACACGCTCCAGCAACGCCGTCGTCATGCGGGAGAGCAGAAACAGCAGACGTTCCAATTCCTCTACCGGAAAGTCCAGTTCCATCCGCTCCACCAGACCGGCTTCGAAGCTCGGTTCTATCGGGAACATCAAGTGCGGCCATGTACCGCACGCGAGAGAATGCAGTTTCTTTCCCTCCTGACCGAGCCGTGCAATTAAATCTGCCTCTTCTAGCGCGGCCAGTTCCGCACACGTGCGAATGCCCCAGGCCGCAAAGGTCGCTTCATGCTCCGGTGCAAGGTGTAGCGCCGCGACAGGGAGTTGGCCAATCGTTTGCGCCTCGCAGCCGGGCGGCACAATGGAGACGCCCGTCCTGACACATGCAAGCGACACAGCCGCGTGAAAGTTCTCCGCGACGGCAATGTTCACAAGAAAGCCCGCCGTCATCACACTTCGTCGTAATTTGTTCGCAAGCTCCGCAGCATCGCCGTACAGGAGATCCATGCCGCGAATATCAAGCGCATACGTGCCGGGCCGCTCTTCGACCGACTCGATACGGGGCGAGAACATGCACGCGACATGGTGAAGAGTGGCATGGGCCGTATGCTCATGCTCGATAACGCGGCGGAGCGCGACGACTTCCGAGAATGTTTCGGCCTGTAGCCGAGTCATGCCGATCTCGACACCCTGAGAACGCGCTGCACGGTTGGCCGCAAAAACCATCTCGGTTGGCGGCTCCCCATCGAGCACTACAAACGGTCTCTTCCTCAACTCCGGGCGCTGATGCGCCGCGGCCTGTGCGAAGAAGTTCGATGGATGGAGAACGGCGTACATTACCGCACCCTCGACCAAAGCGTCTCCGCCGACCAGCTCACGCGCTGTGCCGGCTTGCGATGCAGGAGCAGCGAGCCTTCGTTGCGATTGCGTTCTCGCGCGAATTGGTAACGCTGTCGCTCGAACAACGGAGTCTCGCCCTGGCTACTGAATGGCACAACCGCAGCCGGTTCACAGCGAAGGGATAACGTCGCGCAACTGCTCGCGCAAGGAGATTGCGTCAGAAACACCAGCGCCGTCCGGGCATGTTCTGCTGCCAGTCGAAAGCGATACCACGTTGCCAGCGGTATCCGCATCGTGTGCTGCGGCAGTACATCGCTCATATCAAGCACAATCGCTGCGAAGCCTCCCGTTTGCAGCAAAAGATCGGTGGCTTTGAGGGCTTGCCCCAGCCGTGACCACGGCTTTTCGGTGAGTTTCTGTCTGCGCTCTGCCGATATCCGGAGCCAGAGCATCCGCCGCAACTCGACGCCCGCCGCCGTCGCCGATTCCGGCGACAAGGCATCGTTCACATCCACCCAGGCGCAGGCGTTGCCGAGCTGCGTCACGTTCGCCAGAGTGGACAGGGCAAACGATGTTTTGCCGGTGGACGCCGCGCCGCTTACCTCCGTGATGCTATTGCGCGGAATGCCGCCGCCGAGTATCGCATCGACCTCGGCTATGCTCGTCGAGAACAGCTCCGGGGCCTGCTTGATCTTGAGCGTGAGGGCGGCGGGCACGCGCTGCGCCAGCGTAGTCTCGACCTGTACGCGGATGGCGGCAGCGGAACTCATGTTCGCTTTATATTCGCCTATTAGGAGGGCTCCGCGTCAAATCACTTCTGCCTCTGCCTTTGTGCAAAATCTTGTAAGTGACTGAAGAGTAAGGAGAAAATATCGAAATGCCGATGTCGGCGAAAATGGGATATGCCCCTCGATCCACTGAAAGTCGATATCGCCTCACGAATCAGCGCGCGATTCTTGAACATGCGCCAACCGAGTCCTCGAAAGCCGCTCGCGGTTCTAGTTCGAGATGCCGGGATTCTTGATGAAATGGAGTTTCGCAGCTTGGTGCGAGTTGAGAACAATCGCACAGAATACTTTCCGACTCTCGGTACTTTCGCCATCCTCAACGAGGATGACGAGAAGTACGTTCGGGCAAGAGGCGGTGTCCTCAAGGTATTGCACACCCTGATTAACCTCTACGAAGTCGACGAGCCATCTACGCAGTATTCCCGTGAGCAGTTCCTCGAACGTATTCGACAACGCTACGATTCCGTCGACCCCGACGAGATCGATCTTGGGCTCTACCTTGTGTCTGGAGAGTTTGGCGCCATTCAGTCGTTTGGTCGATCCGCGGATGGCACACAAGTTGCCTCGTTCACTATTGCCGAAACTGTGTTGAAAATCGCCGATCCGCTTGCAGCATGGAATCAACGAGTGGCCATTGCAAGAAATAACGCGTCCGCTCCCGCTGCTACGTTTGAAGCGGCTGCGAGAATACGGTTCGAGGACGCCGTTTCTGAAATCTATGATCCAGCGATTCAAGACAATCGCGCATTGGTGAAGCAATATGAGAATGCGGGTATCGCGGAAGCGGGAAACTTTGCCCGTCGTGCCGCGGACGATGTGCTGAAGGGGTTTCGCATTATCGAAGAGATTTTCAAGTCGATTTATCTCGCCCCGTTCAGCGATCGTTTGGAGCCGTCAATGGAACTGCTCTTGAGGCAGATTCTTGAGACTACCTTTATCGAACAAACATCGCGGGCGGAGGGCGTTGCTCGGAACCTCTGTATGTCCTTCATCGCTCCGCTTTCAGATCGTTTCGGCACAATCGAGGGAAACATCAAAGACACGGGGAACAAGATGAAGGAACGCCTAAGCAATGCAATCACGCTCCAGGCGATGCAGGGGTTCGCACTTGAGACATCTCAAGACGATGTGGAGGATGACGCGACAGAACTGGAAGTTTCTGGATCTGCCAAGAGCCCTAATGTGTTTATCTCTTACGCCTGGGAATCGGAGGAACTCAAGAGATGGGTCCTTGAATTCGCTCGACATCTGCGCGGTGACGGAATCGACGTGACGCTCGACCGCTGGCACCTCGGCCTCGGAGACAACAGGTTTCAGTTTATGGAAAGAGCGGTCACGCGTTCCGCATTCGTTCTCGTGATCTGCACTCCGACCTATACCGAAAAATCAGAGGGACGCACAGGTGGAGTCGGTTACGAATCCAACATCATCACCAGCAGCATCGCGGAGAAAGCTGGCAAGCAGAAATTCATCCCCGTACTCCGCTCAGGAGACTGGTCGCAGTCTGTCCCTGTCTGGCTCAAGTTTGCAGTCGGATGCGACCTGCGTGGCAATCCTTATTCGCCAGAGCACTTCAAAGATTTGCTGAAAACGCTACATCGGAAGAAGGCCGACGCGCCGGCTCTCGGCCCGGTTCCATCTTTTGATGATGAGGCGGAATCGCAGATCGTCAATACCGATGAGCGCATCGAGTTGGAGGAGTCGTCTTCACCGTTTCTACAACTGCCAGACGAGTTGAGCGTGAAGGAACACGAACTTCTCGATGCGGCGACGAATGACCCCGATGAGCAAATTACTTACCGCAGATCCAACGGCAAAGAAATCCTCCAGGCAAACGGAAAGTCCTTCCTCGAATCCGCCAACCGTCGAACGCGAGCTGCATGGTTGGCTGCGTTCCGAGCGCTCCAACAGCGTGGTTTGATCGAAGTCTCATGGGAAGATCGCACCGCCTACCATGTCACTGACAGTGGGTATAGGGCGTCTGACGGTCTTGGCAAATTTAAGCGTTGGAAGACGAACGAGATATTGCTTCGGGCTCTATACATGAATGCAAACCCAGACTCGATCGTCATCAAATGCTCTGGAGTTGTTGAGGTGCCCCCAACCTTCTATGCCGACAACGTAGGAGCGGATGGTCACATTATGCGTAGTCTCAAACAGGATCGCTCCCTTTGCGTAGAAGGTGTCGAGCAAGGTGTGACGGACAGCCTTCGGTGGAAGCCAACGGATGTTTCTTTTACCAACGACGAAACAGGTGAGCTCGTGGAGTTTCGTGTCCGCGGACTACGTTCGGCTGAACCTGGGTCGCTTCTTCTTGAGACTAACGGCTGACGTCGCTGGGCTGGATCGGAGACCGTCAGGTATACTTGCTATACCGCAATCATCTTAGACTTTGTCACCGTTGTCGGGCCGAAGGTTCCGGTATCCTCTGAAGCCGCGCGAAACAAGCAGCTCAATCATGGCTTCCGCTTCCTTCCGCGCCATCTCTCCGTCCCCTAAGGCTTCCTTCAGAATGCTGTCCAAGTGTTGGTTCCAGCCATGTATAGCCCAACCGTCACGGTCTTCTTCAAAGAGCACATGTACGACCCGGACTGCCTCATAGGGATATTTGGTGGACAGCCGGGCTAGGGCTTCAACCACTGCAAAATCGGGTCGCAATGACCGTGCTCGCTCTAGGATCGGCAGCGCTTGTTCGATAGCCCAGGCTTCTGGAAACTTCCCACAGGCCAGCCACCAGCCGAAGGTCGCCAACTCGTCAGCTTCTTCTTGGGTGCTGGTTTTGAGCACCTCCATCCTGCTCTCCCACAGCCGCATGAACCGCACCTGCATCTCGTCTGACAGAGACGCGCCCTCTTGGATCAGACTCCAGCCGATATCACCGAGCGCTTGGCCTCTGAGCTTAACGCTCGCTGATCCAAAAAATTGCTGTAGCAGCGGATCGTCAAGTTCAATGACGCCATATCCGTAGTACTGCATAAGGTGACTCGCCAAGGTGCGTTCGTTCTCGGCTACAGAATCATCGCCCTTTTGAAGCGAATGAATCGCTAGCAGGTAACGCTTGCGCGTTGCGGGTAGAGTCTCGCGCACCGGCCCACAAAATTGGAGATATGAATTCCAACCGAACCGATCAAGCGTCTTTTCCTCTTTCGTCCCGTCCTTGCCTGGGAACAACTTTGGAATCACGGATAAAAACCACTCAAGGTCAAGCCAAGCCAGAGTGCGGAATTGCATCCCGAACATCTCACGAACAGCCGCCGATGGGTCTTGGGCGGCATCAAGCTTTTGCTCCAGTACCTCGAACACTGGGCCCAACTGTGCAGGCGTAGAGTCTGACTCAGGCGTAGCAAGTTTGATCCACCGCCCGTAGCGGATCATGGCTTCCACCCCCACGGGCCGAGGTGTGTTCAAGGCAAATGAGCCGTAGCGGCTAGATTCTTTCTTATATTCAACTTCGTCTTCGATAGTTGGGCGTGGCAAGAAGCAGACTGCGCGGGTAGCAGGAAATAGCTCAGCGGCTCGTATCAGTTCGAGGCGTCCTTCCTGAAGGAACAAATCTGTCAGAAAGCGTGCCGCCGACATGTGTGCCCAATTCCAGGTGGCCTCCCTGTTCCAACCCTCTTGCTTGTCTTCCATGAGAGCGTCGGTATTCTCGGCTACCCACTGTACCGCTCTCGCAACGGCATACACGTCGAAAGACTTTTCTGTCTTGAGCGCGCCAGCGAAGGCATCGAGTAGCGCCGTGATGTAAACAGGATCAAGTTCAGTCGTCAGAAAACTGTCCAGCACTTCGCTCGCGTGTTGCGGGTCGTCTGTTACCCATTCCCGCAGGGTATTCGCAACTCCCGCGCGGGAAGGTTGCTCAAAGGGTAAGCCCGTGGAAGGTGGCGTCCACTCCTTCAGGTACTTCAGCAACGCTTCTGTAGACATTCCCTGGAAGGATTCGAGACTAGTGGGACTATGATCCTGAATCTGCCGAATACCTCCGCTCCGGAAGCGGGGCCGTGGTGCTTCATACTTCTCAAGTAGGCGATTCAGTTCTGTGACGTGTGGCTCGTCCAGCATCGCCGCGAGCGGATGCAGCCACTCAAGCTGCCAGCGTTCGATAATGACCGTTTTCTCTTGTTCCACATTCTCAGGGCGGACCCGGTGCGTGAGGTGGTACGCATAAGACGCCGGGTCGGGGCCTTGGTCGATCCGTTCCACGATCTCGTTTAAGACATCCTTTGGAAGGGCCGGCGCGTGCTTCTTCAACAGCTCTGTAAACTCGGGATTCTGCGAGGCGCGTGCATAGCGTGAGGGCTCGTTGAGAAAACGTGCCGTCGCATCGGCGTCTGCATGGGCAGCATGGAGGAGCGTGTAAGCGCGGAGCCGATCAAAGATCAGCCATGTATATGGTTCGAGAGCACGCAGGATCTGTTGCGAATGATCCACCGGTTGCTCGTTGAGAACTTTAATCGCACCTATGAGCGCGCTCACTGTCTCATGCAGGGGTTCGTAATGGGAGCTGTGCTCCAGGTGGGGTCGCCAGATCGTCGAATAGTCATCCGACTTGTCCTGTTGGTTGCTGCTGTGAATTGTGACGGCCCGGTTCAGATTTTCTGCAAGAGCGGCCAGGAAACCATCGGGAATGGTTAGCGATAGCGGTTCGGTGACCCTTCTGAGGAATAGTTGTGACCATACCGGTTCCAGCTTCGCCAAGGGATCAGGAGCAGGTTTCCAGTCAATGGTGCTGCCGTCTTCGGCTTCGATTGGAACGCCTGCTCGCTTGTCCGCAGGTGCTCGGACTTCCAGCACTGCTGAAGCTAGCCCGAGGGCAGATTGCGGTTCTCCCCCCGTTGCCAGATACTCCACAAGGGCTGCAGCCTTTTCCGGGTAGAGAAGAATGAGGGATGTCTCTTGCCGCACCCACTTCGTTTCTTCGAGAGCAAGGTCTTTAGCCAGCCCCCGCGGCAGCTTCTGGGCAATCTCCACCAGCAGCCGGTGAACGATATGGTTATCGCTCGTGAAGCAAAGAGGCCGAATTGCCGCAGCGACCTTCTCAGGGGCAATGTCCGCCATGCGCAAGAGATACTCCCCTTCCGGCCAGGAAGGGAACCGATACATGTTGCCGATACGCTCGACGCCGGGTGGGTGATCGAAGCGCCCACGTTGCGCCAGCGGCTCGATCCACGAAGGGCTGGTCAGCTTCTCGAAGAAATACTGATAGTTTCCGCCGCTCTTTTGTATGAGTTCGAGGGCTTTGTCTACCTGTGCGTCAGTCGGCATCTTCACCCTCCTCTATCAATGCGTCGATCTCATCCAAATCACTGACAGGACGCGGTTGCAGTCGTCGCAACAAGATGTCTTCGACCGCGTATAGCTTGGCTACCAAATCATCCCGCTCTGCACGCTGGATATTGTGTGCTACCCGCTTAAAGTATCCGTCCGATTCCATCCATTCGGAAATCTCGTCAGCGACCACATCGGAAGGCAGCGCCGGACCTGGGCCTGCTAGCTGTGTGAGCATCAACGCGGTCTTTTTCCGGTTCTCTCCTCGATTGTTGTCCGACCACTCGAAAAAATCGTTGAGGGCTTCGATCAGGGTGTCTGAGACGCCTGATGGCTGACTGGTTGGACCAGGCGCCAGTTGATTGGTCCTTTTCAAAGCCTGGAACGCATCCTTCACTGGGACGAGGCGTTGTTTCATCCCGTCCCCAAACACGACCTTTTCGCCGGTCATCCGAAGGCAGTGCGCAATCAACTCGCGGAAAGCGTGAGCCGACAACTGAAAGCGATAGGGGTTGGTATCGTCAGCGAATGCGCGCAGGCCGCCAGCGTAGATTTCGGCGATGAGCGGATCACGACGACCCAATTGATCGAGAAGCACGCCTTGCTCTTGCCGAAGAAACATATCACCTTCGCTCTATGTCCCAACCCATCCGCCGTGATGTTCTGACGCGACACTGCACAGCAGCACCATTGTAGACAAACGACCTGCTGTTCTCGGTAAACACCGACAGAGTACGCAATCGAGGGAAACAGCCCAAGCGCTCTTCATCTGGGGGAGGAGCTACGCTCCTCACCTGCCTTCAGCCGTTTCACGTCTTCCGTCACCCACCACAGCGGCCTGTTCCTGCCGCAACGCGACCCTGAGAATCCTGTGCGTTGGCGCGCACGAATGCGGTTGACAAGCCTTCGCTAAGGGGCTCTGCCCCGATCGCGCTCTCCAAGGCCGTTCGCCCTCCGGGTTTTGGCTCCCCCGCTGCGCGGTCCCCCCAAAAAGCTGCGCTCGAAGACCTTTCCGTTTGCTACCCCCGCCTTCGCCAGGAGGCGTTCGGCATGTACATGCCGCGTTTCAACGCGGACGTGCGAAAGCAAAAGCCGACAAAGGAGCAAAAGCGATGAAAAAGACCGATACCAAGAACAGGCCGAGTATCTATCAGACCGTTACCGACCGCATCCTCTCCAGCCTCAAGGCTGGCGTGATTCCGTGGGAAAAGCCGTGGAAGACCCCACGGTTTACAGGCGGGCCATTCCCGTGCAACTTCTCCACCGGCAAACCCTACCGGGGTATCAATGTTCTCTTGCTGTGGTCGAGCGACTACAGCTCTCCGTTCTGGCTCACGTTCAAGCAGGCGCAGGACTTGAAAGGCCACGTCCGCAAGGGCGAACGCGGTACGCCGATTGTCTTTTACAAGCAGCTTCCCGAACCTGCCGAGAGGGACGGCAAAGGGAACGAGGAAGACGAACGCGCCCCGTTTCTTCTCTGCCATTACACCGTGTTCAACGTGGAGCAGTGCGACGGCCTCACGCTGCCCGAGATCGAGCAGCCCACGACCGCGCCGGAGATCGACGAAGACGAATTCTGCGAAGGCATTGTGACCGCATGGGAGAACCGCCCTGACTTACATCTGACCAGCCCCAGCGAATACCGAGCCTACTACCGGCCAAGCACGGACTCTGTACACATGCCCGCGCGGAGCCGCTTTGTGGATGCGCCCCACTACTACAGCACCCTCTTTCATGAGCTAGTCCACAGTACCGGCCACGAAAGCCGCCTCAACCGCACCTTTGGCGACAACTTCGGCGATGAGCTTTACAGCAAGGAAGAGTTGGTTGCGGAGATGGGCGCGGCCTTCCTTTGCGCCATCGCTGGCATTGCGAACGAACACACCGACCGTAACACCACCGCCTACATCCAGAACTGGATTTCCAAGCTGGAGGAAGATAACCGCCTTGTCATCCATGCCGCCGCCAATGCCCAACGCGCTGCCGATTGCATCCTTGGCGGTAGCTTCGAGGCGACGAGCCAGACAGTGGAGCGTACAGAAGAAGCAGAGTCTTTGGGGGTGGCAGCGTGAAGACCATCCTTGCCATTCTCGTGAAGGCCGGAGGTTGGCGTCCTGACCTCTACCTCAAGATCGAAAACCCGCCCTACATGGAACTCGTCATTGAGGCCGTGGACGAGTCCGGCCCTTGCGGTCTGCCTGCGCTGTCCGTCGCACACTACGGAGAACAGAACGGCGACCTGATGCGTGACCCGGAGATGTGCTTTGAGCTTGGCTTCGCCGGTGGCGCACACCTGAACCCATTCTATTGGCGCAATGACTATGTGGGCATCGAGCAGTGGAGCCGCTTCATTCAAGAGAGCAACTACTGCTTTCACACGCAGCTTCACGAGCAGCACACACAGTTTGCGAAGACGTGGGACAACAACCTGCGTGTACAGGGCTTCGCGGAAGTTTTCACGGACAAGTGCATTGTCGGCTAGTCCGCTCCTCTTGGAGCGGACGCCCGAATTGTGCCGCTCCCCGCTATTCACCCCCAACCGCTCGAAAGGAGCACACCATCATGCAGACCATAGCGATCACCCCCAACGCCGTTCCGCAGGAAGTCTCTCTCTCCCTCTTGATTGAGTCAGCCACCAATCCCCGCCAGCACTTCGAGGAAGACGACCTCAACGAATTGGCGGAAACCATTCGCAAGTCCGGCGTCTATCAGGCCATCCTCGCCCGTCCCAAGGATGACCGCTTGGAAATCGTGTTTGGCGCACGGCGTTATCGGGCCTCGCAACTGGCAGGGAAGGAAACCATTCCCGTGCTTGTCCGTGAGATGAGCGATGTCGAAGTGCTGGAGGCACAGCTTGTCGAAAATCTCCAGCGTCGCGATGTACACCCGATGGAGGAGGCCGAAGGCTATAAACGCCTCCTCGCGCTGGCCGAGCCAACGTATACCGTCGAGCAGATCGCCGCGAAGGTAGGCAAGACGCCCGGTTACATCGCTACGCGGTTGAAGCTGACTGACTTGTGCGATGACGTTGCCGCCGCGTTCTACCAGAACCACGTCGGCGTCGGTCATGCGCTCCTGCTGGCGAAACTGCCCGCAGAGATGCAGACCCTTGGACTGACTGCCTGCTTCAAAGAGGTGTACACCGGAGCAGGCGACAAGCCAGCTCCGATTCTTCTGCCTGTTCGCAATCTGCGTTTCTGGATTGAGACGAACGTGTTGCTTCTGTTGAAGGACGCACCCTTCGACAAGCGCAATGCCGACCTCGTTCCCGCTGCTGGGAGTTGCGTGGACTGCCCCAAGCGGACAGGACAGAACAAGCTCCTGTTTGCCGACCTGGGCAAGCAGGATGCCTGCACTGACCCCGGTTGCTATCAGGCGAAGGTACAGGCGCACATCGCGGCTGCGGTCGCAGCGAAACCGCAGCTCGTACAAATCAGCACGTCGTACCGCGCACAAGCCGAAGACAGCACCATTCTGTCGCGCAACAAGTACGTTTGCATCCGCGAGGACAAGCCCAAGGACAAGGTGCAGGCCAAACAACCTGAGTTCAAGACCTGCAAAGACACCATTACCGCCATCATTGCGGACGGAGAAGGCCAAGGCACCATGCAGAAGGTCTGCACGAACCCCATCTGCCGGGTGCATCATCCCAAGGACGAAGAGCGGACACAGGACGAGGCCAGCCGTGCGAAGTGGAAGGCCGAGCAGGAGAAGCAGCGCCGCGAGGAGGCCATCGCCAATACCACCGGCCTCCGCGTGCTGTCTGCCATCGGCTCCGCTGTGCCGGTACGGTTGCTCAAGCGTGACCTGCTTTTCGTCGCAGAGCGGCTGATGTCTCTGATGGAAGAGAACCGCGTCGAGGCGTTGGCCCGGCAGCACGGCATTCGCCAGAAGCGCGACGATGGAGGCATCAAGAAGACTCTGACCGCTTACCTTCGCCGTGCGGATGAAGGCACCCTCTCCCGGCTGTTGGTAGAAGCAAGCATTCTGCTGGCAGCTTCACGCGGCAACGCCACGACGATCCTCAAGGATGCCGCCGCTGTGTACAAGGTGGACACCGAAGCCATCGGCCTGGAGGTCAAGCAGGAATTCGCAGCCAAGGAAAAGGCGAAGAAAGAGACCAAGCCATCGGCTCCCGGAACGGTGAAGAGCCGCAAGGCAGCCTAACCAATTTGGGGAGCCGTGAGGCTCCCCAAATTTTGCTGTTATCGCGGCTCCGCGCCGGGCGGCAGGACGACGTTCCGAGGCTGTTACGAAACTCCTCAAAGGTGCGGTATAGCGTCCATGCAATAGGCGTAGAGGCCGGCGAGATGAAAACTCATCCCGGTTTGTATCAGCGGCGCGCCGGTGTCGTCACCACCTCCGGCTCCATTCGGGTGGACCACTAAGCCGTCAGGAGGCCTTTTTCTTCTTCTTCGCCGCCCCGACGAACGGTTTCTTGGCGGCCTGAGCCATCCACGAAATCACCTGGTCTTCGTCGAGCTCGTCCATGGCAGTCAATTCGACGCCGCGGGTGGCTTTGCCCATTCCGATCGGCGTCACCGGAGGTTCTGGTTGCAGTTCGTTCCCTCGGATAAACATCAGCTTCAGATGACCGACAAAGGCGCCGGAAGAGAAGCACCACCCATCGGGTACGCCATAGTAAGCCATTCCCCATTTCACAGCGCGTTTGAGGTCCGGCAGTGCCTTGGTGGCCAAGGCATCGACACGTTTGGCGATGCTCTTCTGCGGTTCGGGAAGGCTCTCGATATAAGCAAATACCGGCTTGTCGCCTTCGGCCGCTTTCGCGGGACTCGCCTTGCCGGTCATCGCGACCAGAAGCCCGGCACTTTTTGCCTGCGGCGTTCTCGTGTTCTTTTTTTCTGTCATGGCTCGACCAATCTAATTCGTGATGCGGCAATCGAAGCCCCAATCTTTGGGAAGCTCGGTTTGCCAGCGGAGGTGATCCAGGGTTTCGCCGCTGACATGACGCAGCGGAATCCGTTGAAGCGGATCGGACACGTGGACGAAATTGCGAAGGCTGCACTATCCGGTTGAACCGGGGATGTCGAAATGAGCGGGAACGCCGAGCCGCTCCAGATCCTCGAACGGGGTGTCAGAGTAGATTAAGAATTGATCCTCTCCGAAAGGCTCTACATGGAAAGTTTCGAGCGTGACGCCTTCGACCCTTGTTCCCTCATTTAGGTGGTCGCAGAAGAACTCAACCGTGGCCGTGCCTTCGAACCTCCAGGCCTCTTCCCGGTTCCGGCAGAACCAGAACGTGGTCGGGTTGATCCGTGGCTCGCACTTGCACACATACGACCTGGACATACAGGCCTCCCCATTGACAATACGGTAACTCTATGGTACCATTGTTCTTAGTGGGCTTGTAGTTCAGCGGGAGAACGACGGTCTGTATCAAATCCGCAGGCCAAAAAAAACCGTGCGGCGTGGGTTCGAATCCCATCAAGTCCACCAAGAAGTTTAAAGCCTGCGGTGCGAAAGCCCTCCTAACGGAGGGCTTTCGCTGTATTTGGGGTAAGGCGCAGAGTATAGGAGGCGTGATGGTAACTGAAGTGATGTGCGTAGCACCAGGCTGTAGGCTGCAAAATCAAGAAATCCCTACGACGGTGTTGTACTTCGCAAAGGTCGCTCCGCTTGACGGCCCTTACGAATGTCCGGAGTGCCACAGGCAGATGAAGGTCGTCGCCCGCGTTCTCGCAAGCTATAAGTCGGGTGCAGGTGCTAAGCCCGGCCCACGCCGCACGACTACGGCATCGTCGAAGCCAGTAGGCAAGAAGCCGCAGAAGAAGTTTTCTATCAAAGTCTCCAATCCGATGCTCGGCCAGCGCAAATTGTCCAAGAAGGCAGCACCGAAGGAGCCAGGGCCACGCAAGCTCGGACCCGACAAATAAGCTACGGTCTTTTCGTTGCGGTACGGACTATCTCGTCCCGCAGTTCCTTGTACGCATTCCCGAGCTTCTTTGCGTCCATGGTCTGAGAGTGATACTGCACCGCCGCGCTCCATCGGTTCTCGATATTGAGCGCTTGCACGTCAGGGGCGATGAATATCCGATCGCGGATCACCCGGAAGCTGTTCGATTGGGCCTCGACGATCGTTCGCTCTTCCTCGCCCGAAAGCGCTCTCGCAGGATAGATCTTGAGCGACACTCGGAGAGATTCGGCGAGCGCTGTCAGGAGTTCATGCCATTCCTCATTTCGTTTGTCGCGCAACCATTGCTCACGTTGCCAGGAGCGCGTGAGAAAGTGTCCGAGGAGGATGCCTACTATCGGGCCGACCGCCGCCCATATCCCTAATGCAATCGTCAGCCTTTGCATGGCCGCTCCCTGTGGATTGACACTTTTCCAAGCAATTGTATGCTGAAGGTATTCCCCCTACGGCACTTTCCACTTCATCTAATGCCAGCTAAGGCGAACCGGAATAGAATGGTTTCTTCCGGTTGGTCCCCTCCCTATGTTCCAAGTAACGGCTCGCGACGTTTTATCTCTGACCGATGAGGATCTCCGCACGGCAATCGCTTTGACCGCCGAAGCTGAAGCACGTCGATATGGCTTTGCGAGCACGTCCATTACATGGAGCGGCGACCAACGCGCTAACGATGGCGGCGTTGATGTTCAAGCCAAGTTATCCTCTGCCCCGACTCTAGGCATGACCATCCCGCGAAGTTTTACCGCATTCCAGGCAAAAGCTGAGAAGATGCCTGTTTCGAAGATCACTAAGGAGATGCGACCCAAAGGGATCGTGCGTGCGATTTTCAAAGAGCTGGCCGATGCGCGCGGGGCCTACGTAATCATCAGTTCCAAGGAGAGCCTGAGCAAAACAGCTCTGGCGGAGCGCGTGAAAGCGATGCGCGCAGCCGTGCACGATGTGCCTGGTCAGCGGGATCTTCATCTCGACTTTTTTGATAGCGGAGCTCTTGCTACATGGATTCGAGGTTATGCAGGTCCGAGTGTGTGGGTTCTCGAGAAGGTCGGGCGACGTCTTAGCAATTGGAAACCGTTTGCAGCATGGGCTTACGCGAAAGAAGGAGTCGAGGCTCCTTACCTCATAGATGAGCAAGTTCGCGTCCACGTTCCCGATACTAATCCGGAAACTGACTTCGACGCCCTCGTTGCGCTGGAGAAGATTCGGGCACGACTCGCCGAAGATAAGGCCTCTGTGCGAATCGTCGGGCTCTCTGGTGTAGGCAAGACCCGCTTCGCGCAGGCACTGTTCGATGCCAGAGTCGGCAGCAATGCTCTGGACCATACACTCGCTGTCTATACCGATGTTGGCCATGACCCCGATCCAGAACCCAACTCGTTGATCTCCGACCTGATCATCGCTGGAACGCGGGCCATCGTTATCGTCGACAACTGTCGGCCTGCAGTTCACAGAAAACTCTCGGCCACTGTTGCGGACCGTGCGAGCAAGGTTAGCTTGGTCACGATCGAGTATGACGTGCGTGACGATGAATTTGAAGACACCGACGTCTTCGAATTGAACGCTGCGTCCGAGTCTCTCGTTGAACAGCTGCTTGCGCAGCGCTTTCCAGCTCTGTCTCATTCGGATATTCATACGATTGCGAAGATGGCTGGCGGGAATCTCCGTATCGCTATCGTCATCGCTTCAAGTGGCGGGCGATCGGGGTCATTCGCTTCGCTGAAGAGCGACGAACTAATGGATCGGCTCTTTTACCAGAAGAATGAGGTAGACCCGGATTTACGGCGTGCCGGTCACGTCCTTTCGCTACCGTATTCGTTCAGCGTCGAAAATCCGGAGTTGGAAAATAGCGAACTTGCGTTTCTCGCCGAGCTTGCCGAAACGAGCGTTTCGCGTCTCTACGAGCACGCCCGCATTCTACGAGACAGAGACTTGATTCAGCAGCGCGGTATGTTTCGGGCTTTACTCCCTCCAGGAATTTCTAATCGCTTGGCGCAAGTAGGCCTAGAACGCATTCCAGCAGAACGAGCCCGCGACTGGCTGGCAAGGATCCCCTTTCGTTTGCTGAAGAGCGTTGCTCACAGACTCAGCTTCTTGGACGGAATACCTGAAGCTGAGCAGATTGCCGACGAGTGGTTGTCGCCGGGGGGGCTTGTAGGATCTCCAGACCAACTGACGGAGGACCTTCAGCAAATCTTTCTCTACGTCGCCCCCCTGCGTCCGGCTTTGGCGTCAGAATGCTTGGAGCGCGCCTTTATGAATATGGACGATGCACAGACGGCGAGGTTGTGCGCACCCTACATAGATTTCCTACAGTGGCTCGCTCACGATGCCAGGGTCTTTGGTCCCTGCGTAACCCTCTTAATCCGAGTTCGGGCAGGTACGGAGCGCAAGTCGGATTCGAAATTACTTCACGATCAGTTCTTCCATTTATTCCAGGCCTACTTATCAGGAACGCATGCGACAGTAGAGCAGCGCATCGCGATCCTCGAATCTCTCCTGCTTCAACCAAGTCGCTCGGCGCGATTTGCCATAGGCATTGCGGGACTGAAGTCTCTACTGAAGTCACGCGACTTTACGGGCAGCGACTGGCGTTTCGGAACGTCGTCACGAGATTACGGGTTATGGCCACAGGGTGAGGGGTTTCGGCACTGGTTTCGAATGACGCTTGCGTTTTGCGAACGTCTTGACAGACGCGGCGGCGAGCTGGGCGTACAGGTGCGTGCGGCCGTTGCCGAAGAACTACGGGATCTCTGGCTCTGTGAGGCCGTGTACCCCGAGCTTCAATCGCTAGCAAAGAGCTTTTCGAAGCGACGCTTCTGGCCGGAAGGCTGGATCGCAGCAAATTCGATCGGACGATGGAGAGGAGACGAACTCACAAAGAGTTCTCAAGCCGCACTCCCGCGTCTCGTATCCGCACTGCGACCCAACACTTTGGAAGATCGCGCTCTTACGTTCGCGCAGCGGAAGATGCAAACCCTGTATTTCGAGATGCAGGACTACGAGGAAGACTACACGGCCGTTGAACGGCGAGTCTCTGACGAGGGGGTAAAGCTTGGCGGCGAACTCGCGTCAGACCTCGAAACACTTCGCGCCGTGCTGCCAGCTTTATTGAATCGGGAAATGTTCGTCCCGGTTCATTCGCTAGCAGCCGGTCTCGCAGGAAAGCTGCGAAACCCGGCCAGCGTTTGGGCGTTGTTGCATTGTTCCTATCTCGAGCTTAGTGAAGATGAACGGAAGCCGGAGTTGTTGGCTGTCTTCTTATCGTCTCTACAAAAGAAAAGAGCAACGTTTGTCGAGACAGCTTTGGAGAAGCTGTCTCACGACCCTGAATTTGCGCCTGACTTCCCACGTATCCAGTGCGCCGTCATTCCGGGACCGAAGGGCGTTGCGCGCCTTATTCAATCGATGAAGTCCGACACGGTGGCCTCATCCAGCTATGAGGCCATCGCGAACGTTAGTGATTGTCTGACCGACAAAGAGTTCGGGAAACTATTTCGCCCTTTGGCAAAGCGCCCAGGGGGATTCGATGCATGTCTTCATTTGATTTGGCTCCGACTCGCTCGGATGAAAACCCAGCCGTCGAAACCGACGACTGGCTTGAAGACGCTTGGTCGAGACTTGCTTCTGCAGTGGGATTGTTCCCCGCATGGCTCGATGATGGATTACCAGCTCGCCGAAGTGGTTGAGAAGTGCATGCCCAGCCTCGGAAGCGAAAAGGTCGCATATGAACTCTGTACCCGGTGTTCGAAGAAGGCACACATGAGCCTCTTCTTCCTCGACCAGTATCCGCGGCTGTTTACTGCGCTAATGAAGGTTCATCCAGAAGACACTTTGAGCGGTCTGCTTGACAGCGGGTCGAAACTCCAGCGTCGGGGGAGTGCGCGACGTCGGAACCACGAGTCCGGCTCGCTGTTTGCAGCATTGCCAGAGAAAGCTGTCATCGATTGGTGCGAGAAGGGCAAACCCGGTCGATACGTTCTGATGGCTTCTGTTATCGATGCCATCAGCGAAGGGGACAAAGGCGATACCGCATGGCAACCGCTGGCGCTAGCAATTCTAGCGAAGGCGCGGGGTAAGGAAAAGGTGCTGGCCGCGTACTTCCATCAATTCCGGCCGATGAGTTGGAGCGGATCGCGCGCTTCGATCATGGAGCGCCGTCTCGGGCTTTTTGACGACCTCCTGCTGATGCCAAAGCTAAACCGGTATTACCCCTACATCCAGAACGAAAAGGCCAATTTCTTGATTGACATTGAACGAGATCGCGTCCTCGATAAGCGGTTGCATGGCTCGGGTGCCGCGACTTTCGAGTAAAGATGAAATCTGAAACAACTGCAGCTTCTCTTCGATACCGGTGACAATATCGAGGTGTTTCGCAGGAACGTTGAAGCTTTGCACGTGGATCTGACGCTGCTCGATATGGTGGTCATAACGCACGCGCACGGCGATCACACTTCGGGCCTTCGCTATGTCCTGGGTAAGAATCCCAAGGTGAAGCTATACGTCCCCGACGATCCATACTTCACCGGGACCGTGCTTCCGCCGGCTTTCCTGACCACCGACGCTCGACCAGAACTGCGGCCCAAAATGCGCTACTCCGTGGAGACCATAGGCAGGAATCGAAGGGATGGGCACGTGGACAGACACGAATCTGACTCTCGTCGCGGAATCCATGAGTATTGGGCCACACATGCGCCTTGTTTCACTCATCTCCGAGAAGCTGGCCTTCAAGGGATTGCGCGAGATATCGCTGGTATTGGACACGCTGGCAGACCAGGTCGTTTTTTGTGGGATGTTCGCATCCAGGCATTGAGCGAATCATGGAGGCTGCCACAGCGGCTGCACCGGACAGGCCTGTTTCAATGCTTGTAGGCGGGCTGCATCTGCTGCAGGACTCACCTGAGCAGGTCGAGGCGACTTTGGATGTCCTCGCAGACAACTACCGCATTCGGACGATGAGCATCGGACACTGCTCAGGGGAACTTACCTTCATGAGGGTTCAGCAGAGGGGGAAAGATCAAATGCTCTACGCGGGACTAGGTGAGACCATTGCGTTCTAAAGACTCTTCAGTTCTGCGAAGAGGGCCTCGACCTTCTTTCGCTGTCGCGGTGCCTGTCTGTACTCCGGTGTAGTTCGGAGATCCTGAGCTCGCTGCCGAGCTGCTTCGTTCATGTGGATGGCAAGATACCGGAACGGTCCAGTCGTGCGCGTCGGGGAATCGATCGACGACGAGCGTCAGTTCGTTGGATGTCGTCCATTCTCGATCTTTTCTCTTAAAAGAGTGAGTCCATATTTTATAGCTGCCTGGCTTCAACTCTCCGTAGAGGCAGTGCGACGTCAGGTGCGGTGTTCGCGATCGTTGATGCGGAGGCCCCGCCTCTGCGTCTCTTCCTCGGCAATACCGAGCTTCCGCGTGTGCACGACGTATACAAGGCGCGCATTGCAGAGTGGGAAGAGTGGACCGAAGTTTTCAAACTCGGCACAGGGTGAACCGACGCAGGGCGTTGGTTCTCGCTAACTGTGTTCCGTCACATCGGTCTGCGCAGGGGTTCGGCTGCGCAGGCCGATCTACACAAGCACGTTCAGCGATCGCTATAAGCGGCGCGGGCGTCCTGGAACCGTTGGACCGATTTAGCGACCCACAGCCATAGAGGAGCAATGTTCTCAAGCATTTCGCTACCGAGCGGCGTCATCGCGTACTCCACCCGAGGTGGGACTTCGGCAAAGACTTTTCTCGTGATGAGCCCGTCGCGTTCTAGGCCTCGAAGCGTCTTCGTCAGAGACTTCTGACTGACCCCTTCGACCTGCTCCATGATGCGCGAGAAGCGCATGGGGCGGGCTTGTTCAGCGATTACACTCATCGTCCACAAGGACCACTTGTCCGAGATGCATGTCACCATCTCACGCGTCAGCGCATCCTCTTCATCCGTAAGCGAGTCACAGAACTCTTTGATTTGCGCCCAGCCAAAATCCGATTTCTTGCCTGTTTTCTTCATTTGTTACCTTGAGGTAAGTACACGCCAAAAAGGTGCCTTATTGCAAACTTATACTGGCAGCCCAATACTAATCTCATGACGAAGAAGTGGACCGCCGAAGGCATCCCATCACAAGCTGGGCGCAGAGTTTTGATCACGGGAGCCAATAGCGGCATCGGGTTTGAGGCAGCTCTGGAACTGGCACGGAAGGGTGCCGAGGTCATTCTTCCAGCAAGAACGCAGGCGAAGGCAGACGATGCCGCTTCACGCATTGTGCAGCAGGTGCCGACTGCGAAGGTGCATACGGAGATTCTTGATCTTGCGGCGCTTGCTTCGGTGCGTTCCTTCGCGCAGCGCGTCGCGCAGAAGTTTCCGGGTCAATCGCTTGATCTGCTGATTAATAATGCGGATGTGATGGCTCTCCCAAAGCGTGACATGACGGAAGACGGTTTCGAGCGGCAGTTTGCGACGAACTATCTTGGGCCGTTTGCTCTGACGGGGCTGCTGCTTCCATCGATTAAGGTGAAGCAGGGTTCGCGCGTGGTGACGCTCTCGAGCGGCGTGAGTCATCAGGGTACGATTCGCTTCGACAACTTGCAGAGCGAACAGGTTTATAAGCCGATGTTCCAGGCCTATGCGCAGTCAAAGCTGGCGGACCTGATCTTTTCGCAGGAGTTGCAACGAAGGCTGACTGCGGTGGGATCCCCGATCTTGAGCACGTCTGCGCATCCGGGATACGCGGTGACGAATCTTCAGACGGGAGATTTGGGCATTGGAATCAGCCTGATGATGAAGCTGATGAAGCCGTTCTTCTCGCAGGATGCAGCACATGGAGCGTTGCCAACGCTCTTTGCCGCGACTGCACGGGAGGCCGTTGCGGGCGGCTTCTACGGCCCGGATGGTATGGGCGAGCTGACGGGATTTCCTAAGGCAGTGGCGCTGGCAAAGGGGGCTTTGGATTTGGTCACGGCGAATCGGCTTTGGCAGGAGTCTGAGCGGCTGACGGGTGTGAGTTACAGCGATCTTCATGTCGCTGGTGAGTTCCGCTCATGAGTGATTTGATTCGCGACTATTATCTCGGTGAAAGGGCGACGGCACTTCTGGCGATGTCGCTCGGGATGATGCTTCTTCTCAGTTCTATCGTCTTGTTTCGGATTTCCCGTCGCGTCACTGTGCAACGCGGCATGGCGTATGTCTTGCTCGTTGCCGGACTCTTCTTTGCCTTGAGTGGAGGTGGCTATGGCTACGTGGTCCAGCAGCGCATGCACGCCCATGAAATAAAAGCTCGTGTAGGCAGCGAGACGAGAGAAGCAGAGGTTGTTCGCATGGAGAGCGTTCTGAAGTCGAGTTACAGCGGTGCGCTGCGCATGTTCACAACGCTGCTCTGCGCGGGTCTCCTTGTCGCATGTTTTTCGAAGGGCTTTCCTGTTCGTCAAGGAGTTGCGGTGGGGCTGATCGTGTTTGGATTGGTGGGCCACACGACGGAGGCCCTCTCGATGCGGAAAAATCGTGACTACCTCAAACGCGTTCGAGAATACCAGCCAATCGAGGCAGGAGCCCCGGCAGTCCCGCATCTTTAATTTCCATTGCTTGGATGGCGCGATGACTGCGTGCTTTCGGAGCAGCGCCATAGGCTCTCACAAGTCGGCTTCCCGTCAGCGGCAGAATGGCGATCTGCGAGCTTCGTAAGAGGTTCTTTCCCCCTTCCTGCACTTTTCCTTTTACTGTCTGCCGCGCTCATATGATGAGAGCGTGTTCTTAGGGCCAACGTGAATTGATAGACTCGCCGTATGGCGCTCCCCTTCGACTCCCAGCCAGACCTTTCCGGCGGTCGGCTCCGAATTAGACCATTACTATCGAATGATCTCGAAGATCTATACCTTGCGGCAAGTGCTCCGGAGATATGGGCGGGCCACCCTTCGACGGATCGATACCGACGAGAGGTTTTCGAACCTTATGCGAGAACGCTCCTAGAAAGTGGAGGAACGCTTGTAATCATCGACCGTGCCGAGAATCGCATCATCGGTTGCTCTCGGTACTACGTGTCGCCGGATCAACCTGAAAGCATCTCCATTGGCTTTACTTTTCTACATCACAGCCGCTGGGGCGGCGGTACGAACTTCGAACTGAAACGGCTTATGCTAGACCACGCCTTCTTAACCTTTTCCGAGGTCTGGTTCCACATATCTCCAATAAACGTTCGCTCACAACATGCAACCAAGAAACTTGGTGCAGAATACATTGGGAATGCGGTTCTCGACCTTTCCGGTCAGCCGAGCCATTGGATGTGCTTTCGTCTTTCAAAGAAAGCTTGGGAGTTGACGTGCCACGATCGTTCATGGTCAAGCGAGTCGGCTGCTCGGAAGTAATCCCAAAAACTGCAGTTCCTAGCATTCTGAGCACTAGTTCAGAGCAAAACGTTGAGTCGACAATAGGAAGTCTACCGAACGGCCCGTTCGGTTTCATGTAAAGATTTGTCGCTTGAAAAGCTCTTCCGAAACGAATATAGCGTCCGACATTTCTTTACAGAAGCGGCAGCATCGAGGCAGAGCACATCTGGGTCTATCTGAATGGAAACGGTCACCACGAAGAGTGCTTTTGTGGTGATGCACTCCAATCCAATTCGGAGCATTTGATATGAAGAAATTATTCATCACGTTAGCAGGAGCCGCTGCCCTCATTTCGTCTACAGCATGGTCTCAAGTTGTCGTGCGTGTGGGTCCACCTCGAGTGATCGTTGAAAGACCAGTCCCGCGTCCAGGACCACGATATGTCTGGTTGCCTGGTTACTATCGCTGGGGAGGCGTCCGGTATGTGTGGGTTCCAGGAAAATATGAGATTCCGCCTCGCCCTGGCGTGGTCTGGGTCGCTCCTCGCTGGGTTCAACGGAATGGTTCCTGGGTATTCGTCGAAGGGTTCTGGCGTTAAGTCAGTCCCTCCCAGCACTATGGTTAGCTGGTGGAAGGCGGAGTTGTATCTGAAAACCACCACCGGGCAGGTTCTGGGCTGCGATTGTTCCACCGTACAACGTCGCAATTCTCTTACTGATGGAGAGGCCCAGACCTGCGCCACCTTGCTTGTGAGAGTTCTGAGAGGCGATTCGAAAGAACGGGTCGAAGATCTGCTCCAGAGCCTCTTCAGGGACACCAGTGCCTTCGTCTGTCGTGGTGATGGCGATCATCGAGCCCCGGAAGTTGGAGACATCTGCAATATTCACTTCCACAACTCCGGTTCCGGGTGAATGTTTTAGCGCGTTGCGCACAACATTCTCAATACAACTGTGTAGCAAACCCGTGTCTCCCGAAATATAACGGTCGAACACGCCTGTCTGAACGACCGTCTTCGCCTCAGCCGCACCTTCAAACGATGCATCCTTAACAATTTGCTGTATCAACCGGCCGATATGAACTGGTTCGCGTCTTGAGTGTTTATCTGAGGCATCAATCCGAGCAAGCGTCAGTAAATCGGAGATCATCGTCTCCAATGTCTTGATGTCGGCCTGCATACGCGCTGCCGCAGTGAGATCACCACGCTGGACCAGTTCTGCCGAGACAGTTAGCCGCGCCAGGGGCGAGCGCAGTTCGTGGGATATATCACGGAGTAATAGCTTTTGCTGCTCAAGCAAAAGCTGGACCCGGTCCGCCATGCGATCAAAATCATGGGCCAGAGATGCAAGCTCGTCGGTACGACCCGCGAGTGCGGGTGAGGCACGTGCCGTTAGATCGCCGCTGGCGATGTCCATCGCAGTTCTCTGCAAGCTTCTGATCGGCTTCGTAATGCTTCGAGCAAGGAGACCGCAGAGAGCCGCCGAAATGATCAACACAAATACTGTTCGAAACGGACCTTTTTCAGTATCCACATAGTTGCCGAACATTTTCACTTGCGGCACTTGGGCAATAAAGAAGTAGACGTGATTGCCATGCGACTGCCTGACAACTCCAAGCCAGGGAGAGTCGAAGGAGTATTCGGAACGCTTCTCAGATCGAGCTCTGGCCAGTAAATCTACAGCACCAGGTGGGATTGGACTCGCGGCTGCATCAGAATCATCCACGAGAAGAACGGCAGATGTGAGCGCATCACTTTTTACGTCTAAGAGATATTCATTGAGCCTTTTCGAGCCACCCTCTTCGTACGCATCGATTGCAGTCTTCGCATAGAGATCCAGCGAATGCATGAGCCATCGGTGGGAGAGCGGGCGTGCATTGGTCGCAGCTGTAATGACAGCTAAACTCAACAGCACGAGTGCGGAAACCAACCAAAATGTGAGGAACACGCGAAGAAAGAGGCTACGCATGTGCCAATCCCGTATAGCAGTATCCCAGGTGGCGAATACTGCGAATTCGATCCGTATCCCCTGCCTGGGCACCTAGCTTTCGGCGCAGACTACTAATATGGTTGTCGATTGCCCGGTCTGTGACACCAACGGGACGGCCTAAGACCTGTTCGGTAAGCTCATCGCGAGTGACACACTCGCCACTACGGCGAACTAAGGCCAATAAGATATCGAACTCTGCCGCAGTCAGAACAACCTCTTCTCCATCACGTAGTACCCGTCTCTTCGAGACTTCAATCTTCAAGTCTCCCGCTAAGAGGGTGTCTCTCTTGCCGCCAACTCGGCGACGAAGGACAGCACGAATGCGCGCAACGAGTTCCCCCGGGACGAATGGCTTGGGAATGTAGTCATCGGCGCCACTTTCCAAGCCTGCAATGCGATCGCCGGCATCCCCTCGCGCAGTGAGCATGATGACAGGGACATCAGAACGGTCTCGGATCTTCTTTAGAAGAACGCGCCCATCGCCATCGGGAAGCATGACATCGAGAACAACGAGATCGTACCGCTTTGATTTCAGTTCGGACTTTCCTGTCGCAATGTTGTGGGCGGAGGTAATGGCAATTTCATCCATTGCCAGAAGGCGCGTGAGCGATTCACAAAGCTCGGTATCGTCGTCTACGAGAAGGATCGAGCTGCTCATTGTGGCCATCTGAATTTATCCTTTCCCTCGAATCAGAGCTCTTGCTCTTTCGAGATTGCCTTCGCAACAAAAACGAGCCTGTTGCCAAAGGGATCAATGACTGTCAATATCCTGCCCCAATTCGTGTCTTCAATGCCAGGTCTCATATACGGATTTTGTCGCTCCGTCAGCTCTTGATGCAGCGCATCAAGGCCGTCGATCTCGATGAACACCTTCGTTCCCGGCGTCCCATCTCCATAATGTTCCGATAAGACCAGAGTTGTGTCATCACGTTTCACTTCCATGATGGAAGGGCCACCATCCTCGGGGCGATGTTCCCAGTTCAACTGAAATGCAAGCCAATCGAGGTAGAACGCTTTTGCAAGATGATTGTTGAAAATGCGAAGTGCAGGACGAGCAGGGTTCATAGCCATAGAACAAGCTCCAGTTCGGTAAAGTGTGCATGATTCTTGGCACAAATTCAGTATGCCGGAGGTCGTATTAGATACGTTGGCGCGGACAAAACTTTACACGCTATCGTGCGCCTTCGCAGCCGTCTTTGACCTAGATTGGATCAAGGAGGAACTATGAAGTCGAATATCTTGTCCGTAGCTTGTCTAGCATTTGTTGTCGCCACTGGCGCATCCTACGCAGTTGGACAGCAGCCAACCCCACCACCTGCGAATCAACCTGTTCCGAGCGAATCCGTTCCAACGACTACGGGCGGCTGGCCAACCCCCGAAGAAACTGTGACCCGGATGAGCAGCAAACTGAACCTTACTGATGATCAAAAAGCCAAGATCACTCCGATCATCGCCGACCGCCAAACGCAGATGAGAGCAGTGATGGCCGATACCTCAGGCCGCCGGATGCAGAAGGCGAGAAAAGCAAAATCGATTATGTCCGATAGCGACAAGAAGATTGAGGCGATACTCACTAGTGATCAGAAGAAGACCTACGCACAGATGAAGGAACAAACGAAGGAGCAGTTGCAAGCGCGTAGACAACAAAATGCAGGCGGCAACATGCAGTAGTTGCGAGGGCTTGTGCTAATTGAGACGGGTGAGCCGCTTCACTGGAACGCCGTCACTCCAGGTTCCCATATCAAGAACGCCCGGGTCCTGAAAGAGGCGGTTCCCCTCGCCTCCGAACGCTGCATCCATGAGCCTGTCGAGCAGTCTCCAAGTCCCCATGTAGTCCAACGCGTCGACAACACCGATATCGACCGTGTTTCTACTGAACGAAGCCTTGGTTGGCTCCTTCGCAAACGTACCGTCGGAATTCAGCACTGCAGACGGTGTGTAGTGGTTCGCGACTAATGCAGGCGAACCGTGATCATCACTGTGAAGCATAAAGAGCGCCTTGTCCGAAGCAGAAACCGAGGTGGATTCGTGCAGAATTCGTTCTCCGTCGAAAGTCCCAACCGAAGTATCGTCTTGCCCAACCAGAATGAGCATCAACGTGTCGGACGGAAGCGTGCTTAAGTCGGCCAGGGGAACCGAAGCTACCCCCCCGCGTTGACTATCTCCCGGCTCCACGGACATCAGAGCCTTCATCCTGGGTAGACCCTCGACAACTGCTCTGGCCGCGATTCCAGCTGCGACCATTCCGCCAGCCGAATGGCCTGCGACGACGACGCGGTCAAGATCGGGACGAACGCTGTAGTTCCCAGATTCCAGGACTCGCAAGCCAGCTTTCACCCCAGCGAGCGCATTCGGCAAGGCCTGACGCGTCGGTGTCAGAGGGTTGTCCTGATAGTTGGGCCATAGGACGATGTTTCCTCGCATGACAAGATGATTGATCCACGCCTGGTATCCGCGTGGAGGGATGGCCGCCCATCCGTGACACAAGATGATGACAGGTGCTTTGCTTGGGCTTGGATCGGCCGGAAGGAATAGCCATCCCCCTTGGCCGCCGTCTGCAATCTTTACGGTGACGATGGAGTGAGAAGTGGTTTCGCTACTTCCAGGGCCATGCTGCGGCTGAGATGGCTGCCTTGGCTTTGCGACATTGTTTGTACCCTCTTGGCCTAACGCTCCCACGGCTATCAGCAGGAAGAGTGTCGCTGCGCCACCAAACCGTTGTTTCTTGTTCATCGCTTCCTACCTCATTTCGCGTCGTTTTCGAACCACTTGACACCCGTCAATAGTTGCCGATTGCGAAGAGTTTGTGGGTAAAGATTTGTAGCCCCGCGTCCGAGGCAAACTTTACATATCCATACATTTGAAACAGCGACATGCAACTGGGAGTTGCGTTCCAATGAATGCACGGCTTGGTTCCGTGACTTTCTAAATCGAGGTAAAACATGATCTCTCAAGCCAAACTTAGCCTTGCCATCGCAGGCATCCTTCTCTGCACGAGCATGGCCCCCGCACAAATTACCCGTGGAAGAACTCGTATCGGACCCCGCGGAGGCACGCGTTCCGTGACCCAAACACGAGGGAACGGGCAGGTCTCCGGCACGCGTGAAGCGACCGGCCCCAATGGAGCTAGTTACACAAATCAGAGGGCGATGTCTGACGGGCACTACACGGACACTCGAACGATGACCGGACCAAACGGCGCTACTCGGACCTCTCAGAAATCTGCCCAGAACGGGGAGTTGACGAGTACAAAGACAGCGACGGGGCCGAATGGCGCAACGTACACCAATCAGCGGACCGCCGGGAATGGACAGTACACAGACACCCGCACCGCAACCGGGCCAAACGGTGCGACGTATACATCGCAGCGCTCGGCCGAGCCTGGGCAGCTCAATACCACCAAGACAGCTGTAGGTCCCAATGGAGGTGTTTACACCGATCAGCGAAGTGTTTCCAACGGCCAGGTGAACAATGTTCGAACTGTCACACCTCCGCCGCAGCCCTAACCCAACTGGGGCTGCGATTCGCAAAGATCGCAGCCTCATTAAGCTTGCGAATAATCCAGTCCACGACAAGATCTTGGACTATCGGCTGTTCTCTATGAACGTCTTGACCCAAGGAGCGTAGAACAAAATGCTAACGAATCGCTCGATGCCGGAATGTACGGTCATACCGGTTCTTTCGTATCCCGACGTCAACCAAGCCATCGATTGGCTGTGCAAGGCATTTGGGTTTAGCCTCCGCCTAAGAATTGGAGACCATCGTGCTCAGCTTGCGATCAATGATGGTGCGATCGTCATCACGAAGGAACATGCGTCCTCAGCTAGAGCAGCAGGCTCGGTGATGGTACGGGTGGAGGATGTGCATCGGCATAGCGTAGTTGCTATAGGTCACGGAGCTCGCTTGATTTCTCCACCAGCGGATTATCCATACGGTGAGCGACAGTATACGGTCGAAGACATTGCAGGACATCGCTGGACTTTCTCGCAGACTCTATCCGACACCGATCCGGAAGAGTGGGGCGGCTCAGCAGCGAAGAGATAGGCACCAGCAGCCTCCATTACCTCGTCAGGCATCAAGAAGCGTTGAGCAACGCAGGCACAGCTGCGCGGATGATCGCGTTCATGACTTCTATCCGTTCGTCGCGCTGTCATGGACGGTCTGCAACCGACCAAGTCTTCAGTGAACGAATCCCGATGCCAGATCAGCGTTGCGCCGTTTTTCATGATCGAGTCGGACATTGCGAGTTCCGACAATTCTTGACATAACTCCGATTCGATTCGGGTTTCTCCGATTGGTGCGGTGATTCACCCCCCGTGCACTGAGAAAGGGTTGGATCATGCACCTTTTTCAATTGCACGATCCATATCGAGAAAACCAACTGACAGAGATTTTGCGAAAGCCGAAATGTCTGAACGGTTCCTAATCGGAGGACAAAAACACTATGCGTATACGTGGCTTCATCGCCCCCCTATTTTTAAATTTTGCTCTATTCGCGCTGGCTGGTTGCGGAAGCTCAAGCGATCAGCCGACCCCACCACCCGGCGGCAGTTTCAGCAATATCAATCTAAATGGCACTTATGTAGTTTCGTTTTCTGGGTACGACACCAGTAACGGATACGGAAGTTATTTTTCAGTTCTCGGAAGCGTTACAGCCAACGGCAGCGGTGGTTTTACGAACGGCACAATCGATATCGATGATCCCGCGTTGGGTTCCGCCTTGCGAACTAATTATGCCTTCACACATCTGTCGACAACCGGGACCTACAACGTCACACCTGATGGCAGAGGCACTGGCAACATCTCCGTTTCAATCAACGGTACGAATGTTCAATTCGGTCTCGATTTCGTTCTTACATCGAACTCGCACGGTTCCATCAGTCGTTTCGATAACTACGGGAGCGGCAGCGGCTCTATCGACCTGCAAAGCGCGAATCTCGCACAAAGCAGTCTCGCCGGTTCTTATGCGTTCGGGTTTAATGGAGTTGATTCGACCGTAGTCAATTCTCTGTCGACGGTTGGCGCCTTCACTCTAGATGGGAACGGTCAGGTGACAGCGGGACAGCAGGATTTCGGCGACAACGGGAACTCGAGGGGACTGAGAAATCTCCCCATCAGCGGTTCCGTTCTTGTGGGGGTGCCCGGCTCGTCTCAACTTACGACAAGCGCCTTCGGATTCGGGACACTGCATTTCGACGTATGGGCGATCGATTCCACCCATTTGAAATTCATCGAAACCGACTCCGTCGGCTATATGGAAGGCGATGCGATTTCTTCAACAGGGCATACTTCTTTCCCATCTGGCCCACTGGTGCTTGCTCTTTCCGGAGAGGACGTCTCTGAAGGGCCGTTTGCCGCCGGCGGCCTGCTCATGTCGGACGGAACAGGCCAGATCACTTCCGGGCTGGAAGACATCAACGACCAGGGAATCGTCGCGGAAGCACCAAGCGTTACCGGAAGCTTTTCATCAAGCGGGCCACGCACTGTGCTGACACTTAATGGGATCTATAACGGCATTCTGACGAACAACACACTCGGTGCAGCAAGCTATACGTTCGCCGCTTATCCATACGATGGAGGCGCATTCCTGCTCGAAGCCGACAATGGCGCAGGCTCCACCTTCGGAATTTCCGGCGGCAATCTCTATGTTCAGAGCGCGACCTCGATAGAAGCCTCTCAGGGCTACGGATTGAATCTCTCTGGCGTCAATGGCAATGGAGAGGTCGACTCGATCGCTCAATTTACGACGTCGGGAAGCACCATGTCCGGACTTTACGATGCGAATAATCTTGGCTATTTGGTTGCCGGCGCGAGTCTCGGAACCGGAAGCTACTCGATCAATTCAAACGGTCGCGGCTCACTCTCATTTCCCGGCTTGCAGGTAAATGCAAATTCTTATATCCCCGCGCTTAATGCGACGATTTACGTCCTCGATAGTTCCACTGCGCTCCTCTTGGAAACGGACTCGAGCCAGCTGTCAATCGGGACGATTCAACTCCAGAACCCCCCGAGCGGATCTTCCATGGCCCAACTTTCAACTGCACGCCCGCAATTCACCATTGTGAATCCGGTATTGGCAGCCCATGGTTCGGTTCATTTGAAGCGCTAGGAAGAAGTGGTCTCGCCGACCAGGCGAGACCACTTCAAACGATATCTTCGATCATGAGTAGCGAAGGTAGATGACCCGTCCAGCAAATCCGTGTTTAGACGAGACAACAGATGGGTCTTTCGCGATGTTCGCAAATACAAGGTAATCAAATCACGCGAGCTTCAGACAGTCTCTAATACTCTCTTGAGACTTTCGAGGTCACGATGTATCGCCCCTCTCATCATGGAGAATACGGGAGCCAGGAAGATGTATCTGAAACGAAGCGTAAAGTGGGCAGCGCATGTAATCCATGCACCTTCCGGAGCTGGATCAACTTTGAAGCGCCATTCAGCTCGCTTGAAGTATCTGGCGTTGCCATCTGAGCTGGTCAACTGCACCGTAGCTCCCTCTACCGGGTCAGCTTTGCTGACGCGGTACGACATCTTCCCACGCTTTGTATCGGTACCTCGTTTATCCACGATGCCAAATGTGGAAAACTCGAAGCCAACTCCAGGCACGGTATCGGGGTTCTGGCACACGCTTCCTACGCCACGATCCCATTGAGGAACATTCGAGTAATCGCTCAGATAGCTCCACACCTCTTCAGGTGTTCGCGAAACTAGAATTCTCGTTTCTAAGTGCATGTAGCCTCCCTTCAGGAGCCACCCAACATTGGCACGTCGGTATCGAATACACCGGTTTCAATCGTGTCGCCGTGTTTCATTTGCACGATGATCCGATAAAGGCCCGGCGATGGAAAGCCATAGGGAAAGGAGACGGTATTAGGCAGCCCATTGCTGACCATATCCATCCCAGGCATTGTTCCCATATCGATCGCAGTCGAATGGCTCTGATCGTTCTTTGAGGCATTGGAGTTTGCGATATCCATTGCGGCCATTGCCATCGTGCCACCGGGGTGCACATGAGCAAAGACACTCCCATCGGATTTTACGAAGGCAGCATGGCCAAGCATCCCCATGTAAAGGGCA
Source organism: Acidobacteriales bacterium 59-55 (assembly GCA_001897435.1). Taxonomy (GTDB): domain Bacteria; phylum Acidobacteriota; class Terriglobia; order Terriglobales; family Acidobacteriaceae; genus Edaphobacter. The sequence continues at coordinate 412,609 of MKSV01000007.1, forward strand.
ATATCGCGAGGTGGTCTCCCCTCCGGGTCCAGGAGTTCGAATCGAAGTGTCTCAGGCTTTCTCGGAATCTGTGGCGCAGGGGTCTTCCAGATCATGGTGTAACCATCCGGAAGCTTGAAACGCTGCTCCTCCGAGCTCTGTTTCGTGTCACCCGCCCCAGACTGTCGCTTCCGAGCGGCAGCGCCAGAGATAATCGGAAGCGCTTTACCTTCGGCGTCGTCGCCGCGTAGTGGAAGCCCGTGGACTGGCGGAACAGTCAGTTCAGAGACCATGGTCTCGGGAAAGCCACTGGCATGGACCACATCCGCGTAGAGCCGATAGTCGCCGGCAGGCATGGATGGCAATGCAAGCCGAAATTCCCCGCCGCCGGTCGGTTGAGGATGCAAATGAAAGAGGACGTCCATATCCGGCCACCGGAGCGCATAGAGATGCATCTCGTGATTGTGATCGGGAATGAAATCGTCCATACTTCGTTGACGAAGCCAGCCGGGATCGCGCAGCTTTAGATCAAGGATATTTCCGTCTTCTAAAGCAGAGGCCATTTGCAGAGGTCTATAGATGTTGCCGGCATACTCCGCTGCATCGACCGTCCACCAGTGATCTCCAAAAACAACGGCCACCACCAGTGCGAGCGATGCGATTGCCATGGCAATGCGGCCTCGCTTTGTGTCTGTAGCCGAGCTAGTCTGTCCCGGTTTCAGCATCGCTTTGCTTGATGCAGCACCCACGATACCCACCATGCCTAACAAAAGAGCTATTCCAAGAATCGCAAGCAGTGTTCCAAGATCCTTATGCATTGACTGCGTGACAGTAGCGGTTGCGGGCAACGGGATAGACAAGGTTCCTTCTCCGTTCTTGCCATTGACCACGAAGCGAACCTGCCACGACCCAGCACCCATAATCCAAAGGTGGCCTGTGAAGAACTGAACATCTTTCGATGGCTTCTGCATGGTGTCAGGGACCGGAGGGTGCTTCGCAGCTTCCCCAGTCAAAGGCGTCGGAGTGATCGTGATGTTATCAACTCCCGGCGATTCTGTTCGTACTTCAATCTCTGCAACACCCGGGATTACGAGCGGCGGGCGCAGCACGACCGACATCTTGTAGGGACCCGCTTGTCCCTCAGCGTAAACGTCGGGACTACCCACATGGGCGTATCCGGATGTTGCTGAAGACAAAATCAAAATACAAGGCAACCATTTCAATCTCTTCATCGCTGTATCTTTCGCATCCAGTCACCGACAGTTAGTCCGAGCCACACGCTGATCGCGGCACATATCGTCGATAGTGCGAGGCCTTTTATAAGCATGGAAGGCTGATCGCCGCGAATGAATTGGCGGAGCACGACTGGTGCCCATGGAGGTACGGAGAATGGGTGAGAACCTGTGGCGAAGAATCGGTTATTGGATGCGGGGGTCATGAGAAAGCTGGCAAAAGGCCACTCAACCGCCAACAGGCTAAAGACAAACAGAGGCCCGCTGAGCGCAGCTGCCCACAGCTTGCCGAGACTTCCTACTCTCGTCCAGAAAAGATCCAGCAGGATCGCTGGAACAAGCAGAAGCATAGGAAATTGTGGAGGGACGAAATGTGTGACCGGCTGATAGACGGGTCCCAGTTTCGGTTCCGCCGGAAATAGCGGCAGGATCAAGATGAATGCAATGACGGACGCAATGTAGAGGGCCGCGATCGATGTGGCTGCCCATTTGTATCGCGAAGCTCTCGACGTTGCCGCAAAACACACCGGAACGCCGATGCTTAGAGCAATGTAGGGAAGGGAGGTATGAAGTAGGACGTCGCGCGTGAATTCCATACAAAAAAACATGACGGACATGAGCAAAACACTGGAGAGATACAACACCAGCTTTCGCAATCGCGAAAAGAGTATTGGCTGGCCTTCAGCACGGTTCAAGGCGGACATGATGAGCAGCAATGCCCCAGCCTCGATCGCTACATCGCCTAGTATCAACAAAGTATGAGGAGGGCTGACAATCTTCACATCTAGCCCATAGGCGTTATGCCACCAGTTATCGAACGGTGCAGAGGTCAACATCGCGAGCCCGCCCCATGCAGCTAGAAATGCACCGAGAGGGCCACTGAGACCCATGACCTGTACAGACGTTGCAATCAATTCCGTGGGTCGCTGAAACGTAGCCTTGAGGATCAAGTATCCACACGCGATGCCCGCCAGGACACCACAGAGGTAAATTGCAATGTGCGCCGGCGTCCAGAAAGTGTCTCGACCGATCGATTGATGCCAGGACACATCCCATCTCCCACCGATCGATGCTGAAGTCACAGCGAGCGTCAAGCACCACGAGTACCATGGAATATCCCCCTCACGTTTCGAGGCATACCTAATGGGTTCCGCAACAGTTGCCATGTCTGCTCCTACGATTGGAAATCCCAATCAATTCCGTTCGTATCTCAAGGATACGAACGGGGAGACTGACCTGCGCATTTCGCTTTGTCAAGTTTTGTCGTGCCGGCAATTTGGAACAGTGCTTCGACCTGTATGGTTCATATCTTGAGGTCTTGCCCCAAATTGATCTGTTCGACGGAGAATGGCGCCTTCTCAACCTCATCAGCGCCCTCGCGTACAGGCAATAACTCCTCGATAGCCCAGAAACGCATGGATGGATCGATTTTTGCGTGAGTGATCAACAACTTTTATATTGGGGTCTGTCGCGCTGCGGCTGAGGTCAAGCGGCTTCGCTAAAGTCGGCTTCTGGAAAGTGGATTGGATAGTTCCCCTGAATGTGTTTGCTGTCGAGAAAGTGCCACTTGATGACAACAGGCCAATGCACTTATTCAGACGAGGGTGTAGTTCAAAGCCGGGTTCCGGACGGATGATCGGCTAACCGGAAATTAGACTACATCAACAGAGTGACTACCTGATTTGGAGAGGGTAGTAGTAGGACGCCTGATCCTGCTCATGGGTCGTTGAAAGGAAATAAGACCCCGGTTGGGATTCCCGCAGGTCGAGATAGACGGAGACTTCTTTTCGATCTCCCGGGCCGATTGCCGCTCCGTTGCCATGGGCCAGGAAGTCACGACCTTCCTTATCGCGGGTCACGGCTATGTCATATCGGCCGGGTTCGCTATAGCGGGGAAGGATGATTGTTATCTTCACGAGCGCAGCGGGCAACAACACAGCCTGCAGCTGACCAGGCTGCTCCCCGCGAAATGTTCCGGCATTCCAAAGATCCACGGTTCGGGGAATTGCAGTCATGCGCGCCACCTGCTGCTGCGTGCTTGCTCCACGGCGACTCAGTACAAAAAACCCGACGGCGATCAGTAGGCAAGAGGCAATTGCGACTGTCAGTGCCAGTCGTCTCCGTTGCGAATTATCTTCGCGCCGGAATTCCAGTAACCGGCTCATGCAAATGGGACAATTCGCTGCATGATCGACTCTTGGGTCTGATAGTTGTATATGTCGGGATTTTCTTGCCAAGCTCTTGAGAAAGGCTTCATCGGGACAAGGACCGGCAGCAGTTGCGCTCCCGGCGAGCACGCACTCCTGATGCCGCTGCGCAATCCAGGCTTCAAAACGATCTTCACGGCCTGAAAGGTTAGTCAGTTTTAGCCACATTGTGAGGGATCTCCAGGTTGAGAGAGAGCGTGGAGCAACGACTCGACCTCCCGGAAGTAGGCACGTCGCACAACAGTATGGTCCATGTCGAGATCTTCAGCGATCTTCCTCCACGAATATCCTAACCAACGCCATCGCACGATTGATTGGGCAAATGGCGAAAGCTTCGCAAACAGTTCGTTCGCGTAGATCCTTTGCTCTACCGCTGGTTGACCAACATACAGGTTCTCCAGACCGAGCAACGATCCGTATTGAACTTCTCGACTCTTCTTCGCTGCTAGTTGTCGGGCTCGACGCTTGATAACGCTCTTTACGCGCTGCGAGAGTGTTCTGTCTGGACAGTCCGGATGCCGACCGATGTAGCCGGAGACGTTCTGCACAGCACGATCCATGAGGTCATGGGCTGCGGCTTGATCGTTCAGGTAGGTCCAGGCACAAAGAACCGCATAAGGCCATGCTGCCTTGGCAGCGGCCTCCAGTCTCTGATCAGACGCAGGGTGCCCGGTCGAATAGGCCCAACTCCACGTCAGCTCTTGCCAGATGCGACCATGTGGCTGCATACGTGAGCGACCGTCTCGAATGGGTTAACCACTTCTACCCGAAAAGTATAGACCACGGTGACACGAATTTATTGTTGCTCATTTGCCCCAAAGGCAGAATAGAAGTGCCTTTAGTAGATATGGGACAGATTGCTCTTGTCTCATTTAGGGTCTATCGGCGGTGAAATATGCTTGTGAGTACACCAGAACAGCCTCATTGTGATTCGACAACGAATCGAGGTTGGCAAGGCTTAAAACAGGTGGATGAGGACCAAACGAATTCTGCCAGCACCAAACAAAAGAGCCAAAAGCAAGTCGCGAATCGTGCACAGAATGCAAGAGAATGCTCGGCTCAATTCGCAATCACCCTCATTCAGGGTAAATGGAAGACGCGGATTCTGTCCCAGCTTCAGCATGGCCCAACTCGCTTGAGTCAGTTGCGCAGGATGTTTCCCGAGGCATCGAAGAAAATGCTCACCCAGCATCTCCGCGAATTGGAAAGAGACGGCCTCGTTGTACGGATCGATCTCAGTAGTCGATTGCGGCATGTGGAGTATTCCTTATCTCCACTGGGCCTTGCTGCATTGAGTTTGATAGAGGTATTGACGAATTGGGGTAGGGAGTATCTGCGTTACTAGCAAATCCGCCAGAATGCGTCCGGAAATCAGTCGAAGTCGGGGGTCGCCCAAAACTAAAAAATCTAAGGAAGGCTTCATATTGTCGGCAACTCCCAGCAATGCAGTCCAGACTTTCGCTTTGCACATCGTAGATAGCCGTTTTGATAGTGTTTGCTCATTCTCGAAACCCCTCCTGTTGCGAGGTAATGAACGTCAAGTCTCAGGGGCTTCTACAAGATACAGGCGACAAGGGGAAGTACGACTCAGATTGTCAGAGTGATCCTTCATGGGCAGTATCGTCAAAGGACTTTCTAAAGGGGGTGTTCTATTTGTATGAACATAACAGCCCACAAGAACGGTAGACGTGAAGTAGTTTGCTCATAATTCCAGGAAGTATTATCAGTGTTCGACGTAATGATTACTGGAGGCGTCCTTCGTGAATCGGACAATTCTCGGGGAGATCGCAAGTCTCCAAAGGACCACTGGAGTGGTCCGGTAGAATGCGTACCCGAAACGCAGCGTCAAGTAGACCTCACCGGCGTGTCTCTCGCGGTCGTCGATCCTCTACGACTTCTTACACACAAACGGCGCGACATGAAAACTCACTCCCACACATGCTAACTTCGGTGCATTCCTTAAGAAGTTGATCGCTGTTGGAATTGGTTCTAGAATCTCCTAAAAGTCATCCTTTGTCCCTCGTGCTCCGTGCGCACCATCTAAAGCCAACAAGCCTACGATGTCATGGGAGGATTATTGTGCAGCTTTCGGGCTACTTCCTCGACCGCCTTCGCGAAGATGGAGAGTTCACTCTATACCGGGCACACCCGAAGCAAAGAGAACTGACCTCCGTGCTTCTGTTGGTGCCAGCCTCAACGCGGCCCGGCCCGGAGACGCTCAAAAAGATCGATTACGAATACTCATGGAGGAGTGAACTGGCCCGGACCGTGCGGCGTCAGGCCGTTGCAGAGCGAGGTGTTCAGATATCGCTGGTACTTGAAGATACTGGCTGCGAAACTCTTGATTCGATTCCTTTGGTCATGAATATTCCAGGGTTCCAAACAACTGACCCCGGATCGGCCATGCTGGACATTCAACGACATCCGAAACAATCGACCGGCTTCGTAAGGTTCCTTGCTCGGAACACAACCCGTCAAAAGAGATTCGGCTTCTGGCTCTACTGTTGGCTCCTATTTCTCTGCGTCCCCCTTTACGGGATCGACCGCGATCGCACACTCGACCAGCTCTATCACACAGGCTGGACCTATGCCGAAGGAGCACCGGGCCAAGTAAATGCGTTGGCCCAAACCACGGATGGCTATTTGTGGCTAGGGACTGCAACCGGATTGTTCCGTTTCGATGGAATTCGATTTCAGCCCTACATATCGCAATCCGGAAAGACCTTTCCACAACGCAGTGTGATTTCTCTGTTCGCCGTACCAGATGGAGGCTTATGGGTGGGCTATCGGTACGGAGGGGTTAGCTTCATCAACAATGGGACGGTGACCAACTACGGAAAGGAGCAGGGGCTTCCTGCCCATCCGGTGTCAGCCTTCGCACGTGACCGGAAAGGTGCGATTTGGATAGCAGCGGGGGAGGATGGTCTGGCCCGACTGGAAGGCTCACGCTGGAGAAAGGTTGGATCTGATTTGGGGTTCGAAGGTGTAGCGTACACCGTTTTCGTGGATCATAGAGGCACTGTTTGGGTGGGGACGGCGACAAGCGTCGAATATCTTGTGGAGGGCGCCCACCATTTTAAGGTGGCTGCAAAGGGCCTCGTACTTGTCAAAAACTTTGCTGAGTCGTCCGACGGTACATTATGGATGGCAGAACTGGGCTATGGGGTGAGACCTGTTTCGTTGCCGGGAAAAAGGGCAGGGCCGGCAATTTTCGTAGGATCTCAGGCAGTCACATTTGACCATCAAGGAAGTCTTTGGATTACCTCGCTGGGAAGCGGAATCCGCAGGGTCCCGTATCCGGAATATCTCCATCAACTGCAGAAGAGAGGCCCCTCTGCCTGGCAATTCCATAATTCTGAGGTGCAGGGGTTCAGCGAAAAGGATGGTCTAACAAGCGACTTCATAAATTGCGTTCTGCAGGACCGCGAGGGCAATATCTGGTTCGGTACGAGCGCAGGATTAGACCGATTCCGGCAGAGCCCTGTGGTCTCGGTCCCTCTTCAGCCAATTTCGTATCGCGGGGCTCTACCGATCCCAGCGTTGCACTCCTTTACAACAAACGCGCTGGTAGCAGGCGACGACGGAGCGATTTGGGCTGCGGGTATGGGGCCTAAGCTTCTGCTGAAGGTTCAGAAGGGCAGAATCCTGACCCAACTGCGCGACCGGATGGTGGACTCCGCCTATCGAGATCCGAAAGGCCTTGTCTGGCTCGCGACGTCGTGGTCTTCGTTCTGCCACTCCGACGTATGTTTGGACGCGATTGGTTTGAAGCAACGAGCGATCATGTACAGGAACCATGGCGCTGTACCTGCTGGGCACGGGCTGATACTGCGCCAACTCGATCTGCCAACAGGAGATGGGATCGGTCGAAGTGTGCAATCGCACGTGAAAGCAATCACTCAGGACGGGTTGGGTAGGTTATGGATATCCATGGAGTCAGGAACTTTTCGACTAGAAAGGTCCGGTTGGACCAGCCTCGCGAGCCTCGGTGGCCCACGGGGCACCGCAACTTCAGAGTTTACTGATTCAGAAGGACGTATCTGGTTCGGATTCGCTAATACGGTTGCGATGCTGGATGAAGATAGAGTCAGGATTTTTTCTGGCAAAGACGGCGTTCAGATAGGGGCCGTCACGTCTATCCAGAGCAAAGGGACAAAGATCTGGATTGGTGGAGAGTTCGGTCTGGAATTCTTTGATGGCAGCCATTTTCAGCCGGTGAATCCATCAAATGGCAGTGTCTTCGGAGGTATTTCCGGAATCGTTGCCGTTCCAGAAGACGGGCTATGGTTTTCCGAAAATCGGGAAATCATTCACATTCCTGAAGCTCAGCTTCGAGACTTGAGCTCTGACAAAGTGAAATTCGAGAGCTTCGGTTTGCTGGATGGGTTGACCGCAGATCTTAGGGGTTCCCTCGCCTCACCGTCAGCCGTTCAAACAACGGACGGCCGCATTTGGTTTGCCACAACCAAGGGGTTCGCTTGGATCGATCCCAGGCGAATCATACGGAACACAGTTCCACCGACAGTGTTCATTGAGTCTGTTACTGCTAATGGCAGGAAATACAACACCTCCACATCTTTGAGGTTGCCGTCCCGAATTGCAAATTTACAAATCTCCTATACGGCCCCAAGTCTCACGATTCCTGAGCGGGTTCGCTTTCGCTACAAGCTCGAAGGACAAGACAAGGAATGGCAGGATGCAGGAACGCGCCGGGAGGCTTTCTACACGAACCTCGATCCGGGATCTTATCAGTTCCATGTGATCGCGTGTAACAACGACGGGGTCTGGAACGACACAGGCGTATCTGTCGATTTCTCGATCGCCCCCGTCTACTATCAGACCCGTTGGTTCCGCGCGCTGTGCTTGGCGTTTTTCATGGTACTGATCTGGCTACTCTATCGACTGCGGGTCCGCAACGCCGAGCAGCGTTACCTCGAACGCAATCGCGCGGCAGAAGCGCTTGCGGCGCGGGCAGCGATATCTCTTGAGAATACGCGGCTCTATCGAGATCTTGAAGAACGTGACCGGAAGATCCGGCGCTTGGTCGATTCGAATATTATCGGGATCGTCATCTGGGATCTCGACGGGCGGGTTATTGATGCCAACGACGCGTTTCTCCATATGGTTCAGTACGAGCGGAAGGATCTGCAAGGAGGTCTTCGCTGGTTCGACATCACCCCTCCGGAATGGCAAGAGGCGCACGCTCGCTACGAGGCGGAAGAACTTAAAGCAACCGGCATGATGCAAGCCCGTGAGAAAGAGTATTTCAGGAAGGACGGCAGCCGTGTTCCTGTGCTGATCGGAGCAGCTTGCTTCGAAGGCCAGCCCGACCAAGGAGTTGCCTACATTGTCGATTTGACAAAACAAAAGCGCGCTGAGGAAGCTCTGCGGCGTAGCGAAGCTTATCTAGCCGAAGCGCAGAGACAAACCCATACAGGAAGTTGTGCCATTGGTGGCAAAAGCCGCGAGATCATCTACTGGTCGGACGAGATGTTCCGACTTTTTGGCTTTGATCCAGATCAGGGTGTGCCCCTCTGGAACCAATGGGTGCAGCGGATACACCCAGAAGACCGCGACAGGTTCAAGATGGCAGGGGATAGGATGTTTGGCGAAAAAGTGCACTGCGACGTCGAGTTTAGAATCGTGAAACCCGATGGAACAGTTAAACACGTTCATGGTATCGGCCACCCTGTCTTGAGTCCTACCGGAGAGCTTCTTCAAGTGGTCGGTACGATGGTCGACGTTACGGAGAGCAAGCAGGCCAAAGAAGCGCGTGATCGGGTGCGCCAGCTAGAGGCGGATCTGGCACATACCATCCGTGTAAGCACGATGGGCGAGCTGACCGCCTCGCTGGCACACGAAATCAAGCAGCCGATTGGGGCGGCGGTCACAAATGCGCAATCGTGCTTACGATTAATCGATCGCCTTGAGCCCGACCTGCCGGAAGCGCGAGAAGCTGCTTTGGAAATGATCAAAGACGCCAGACGTGCAGCCGAGATCATTGATCGTGTCCGGCTGCTGTTCCAAAAAGGTTCCTCTCAATTGGAAACGATTGATCTAAACCAAGTGATCGAAGAGATGGTCATTATGATGGGTGAGGAAGCAAATCAGCATGCAGTGACCATTCGCACCGAGCTTGCGCAGGGGATCCCTAATGTAATGGCAGACCGTGTGCAGTTGCAACAAGCATTGATGAATCTCATGCTCAATGCTATTGAGGCGATGCAGGGTAAGGGTGGTGAGCTCAGGGTAGAATCGCAGTTAGCCCTGGATGGTCAACTGCTAATCTCAGTGAGTGATACCGGAGTGGGACTACCTATCGAGAATTTAGATAACATTTTCAACGCGTTCTTCACCACAAAGCCTCGCGGCACGGGTCTGGGATTGGCGATTACTCGCTCCGTAATCCAGTCGCATGGTGGCCACATTTGGGTTACCGTAAACTCCGGAGGAGGGGCGACGTTTCAGTTTACGCTGCCCATTAGGGAGGCAGCCTCCGAATGATCTCCGCCGATTCACCTATTGTATTGATCGTCGACGATGATGCTCGCATGCGCGCGGCGACGCAGCGCCTGTTGAAGACAGTAGGTCTGGATTCCGAGTCGTTTGCTACCCCGGAGGAATTTCTACAGCATAACCGTCCAAATGCTCCCTGCTGCCTCATCTTGGATCTACGGCTTCCCGGAATGAGCGGGTTGGAGATCCAGAGAAAATTAATTGACATGGGAGTGCAAATCCCTATCATTTTCATCACTGGCCATGCAGACATCCCAGTGACTGTGAAAGCGATGAAGTCAGGAGCAGTGGAATTTCTGACTAAGCCTTTTCGCGATCAGGACCTCATAGATGCGATTCAAGAAGCCCTACGGCGTGACATAGAAATGAGGCAACAGCAGAGCGAGATTGCGGAATTGAAGGAACGCTATGCGAGGTTGACGGCGCGAGAGCGCGAGGTAATGCTTCTTATTGTTTCTGGCATGCTCACAAAGCAGATTGCCTCGAAACTTGGCACGACCGAAGTCACTGCGGCCGTCCATCGTGGGCAGGTGATGCACAAGATGCAAGCCAACTCGCCCGCCGAACTGGGAAGAATGGCAGAAAAGCTTAAGCTGCCGGCTATCGTTTAGCTTTGGATCGCTAATCGCCGCAACCTCTCCTATGGCCATTTAAAGGGTTCCTTATACATACATATCAGTGCCTCTATCACAATCAATAATTGCATTGTGCGCCGAGCGAGTCGATCCTGTATGTGTATGGCCACAGAGAGGAAGGGAAAAATGGTTGCCGTTATCGAGGACGACGAATCGTACCGCGCCGCCGTGCAGCGTTTGCTGAAATCGGCAGGTTTTTCAGTGCAATCGTTTGGCTCCGCTGAGGCTTTCTTAAACTCTGGCCAGCAACACGAAACTGGGTGTCTGATCTCCGATATAAGAATGCCGGGGATGTCAGGATTAGAGCTCCAGTCCAAACTGAACTCTGATCATTGTCGGATTCCGACAATTTTCATCACCGCACATGGCGACGAAAAGATGCGACTGCAGGCTATGCGAGGCGGTGCAGTGAAATTTCTCACGAAGCCTTTTGACGACGAAACTCTACTTGAGGCTGTTCGAGTGGCCCTGACAAATTGAGGGCAGATCCCTGTTAGCGGTACAGTTCAGTAGGAGGCATTTGTGGTCTCTCTGGAGACACCTCGGTGTGGTGAACAAGGCGAAAGAGACCGCGAATTTGCCCAAATTGTAGGTAGTAGCACTGCTCTGGAATCTGTACTCGCCGAAGTCGAGCGTGTGGCACCAACTGATTCCACCGTGCTGGTCCTTGGAGAAACCGGTACCGGCAAGGAGTTGATCGCGCGTGCTATTCACAATATAAGCTCACGCTGCGGACACCCCTTCGTGAAGTTGAACTGCGCGGCCATTCCCTTCGACCTGTTGGAGAGTGAGCTGTTTGGGCACGAGAAAGGTGCCTTTACCGGGGCCGTAGCACAAAGAGTAGGCCGTTTCGAAATGGCGGACACCGGCACGCTCTTCCTGGACGAAATAGGGGACTTACCACTTGCCCTGCAACCGAAACTCTTGCGCGTTTTGCAGGAACAAGAGTTCGAGCGACTGGGAAGCGGGCGTACACATCGCATCAACATTCGTCTTGTGGCCGCCACTCATCGCGACCTGACCCATATGGTCGCGCGCGACGAATTCCGCAGCGATCTTTACTACCGGCTGAATGTATTTCCTGTCCACATACCGCCTTTGAGGGAGCGACGAGATGACATACGTCAGCTGATCCTGCACTTCGTAGAGGTATTCTCCCGGCGCATGGGGAAGCGGATTGAGCAGATACCAGAAACAACAATGAATGCATTCTCTACATACCATTGGCCCGGCAATGTGCGTGAACTCCAGAACCTGGTTGAACGCGCAGTGATCCGATCGGACAACGGAGTGCTCCCAAATCCCCTCTCAGCATCACGGGCCTCTAGTGACTCTGTCCTCAAACTCGAAGCGGATCTCCTGCCTCTTGAGGAGTCCGGCAGGAGAATAGAACCGGGAGCTATACCCGAGGCGCAGTCCACGGATTCACTCGAGAATATACAACGCCAACACATTTTGCGGGTACTCGATAGAACTTCCTGGGTGATCAGCGGACCCAACGGCGCAGGGGCCATCCTCAATGTCCATCCCAACACACTTCGCAGTTTGATGAACAGGCTAGGGATTCGGCCCCAAGCGCCGCCACGTACTCGACGTGGCCACGAATTTCCCCAGACGACACATGATGCGTGTCCGGGATAAGGCCAACCTCTAGTTTGGCACGCTTGCGACGATCCGCTATGACCACGGCCCCAATATATTCAGTTGCCATCTTCTGGAATTGGCCATCGAGTAAAAACCTGCGCGAAGCACATCCGACCTGGCATGCCGATGACGAACGCCTGTGTGGCAAGCTTCAATGGCAAGATTCCATAACGAGTGCTTGAATACTGGCGGGTTCTGAAACTTTTTCGATGCGCCGGAATCGGCACCAGGCATAAATTTCACCAGGCCTCACTCCGCGCTGAGATACAAACACCGAACTAGTTCGCGGAGCGGTAGCTATGCCACATTTTGCACAGGACTTGCGATCCACGATATGTCGTGAACTAGAAGGCACGGAATTGGTGGATGACGAAATATCGGGTCCACCCTTCACTCGTTCCAACGTTCTCTCACGCTAAGCCTCTTTGTTCTACGTAGATTCGCAATAAGTACCCAATCGGTCACTTTGGCAATCCGTGTGCATTCCTGTACGGCAACAGGGGATGAAAATTCAGCAGTTCTTAACACAAGTGAAGCAAGGGATGAATGGGATTCTTCCGATGAAGTAGGGCTCGGCGGACGGATCAGTAACCACAACTTGAGAAGTAAACACTCACCTCCGAGAGATTCTCGGACTTAACGTGCTCGATTGCGAGCGTTACGAAAGGACAATCATGAAAATCGTAGTCATTGGCGGTACTGGACTCATTGGATCGAAACTTGTGAAAAAGCTTCAGGAGCACGGGCACGAAGCCGTGGCCGCATCGCCCAATACCGGTGTCAACAGCATTACCGGAGAGGGACTGGCCGAAGCGCTGAAGGGTGCATCGGTGGTCGTTGACGTATCGAACTCTCCCTCCTGGGAGGACGCCGCGGTGATGAAGTTCTTCGAAACATCGACTCGTAACCTCCTCTCTTATGAAGCGGCCGCAAGTGTGGGACATCACGTTGCGTTGTCGGTGGTGGGAACAGAACGGCTGTCCGAAAGCGGTTACTTCAGAGCAAAGATTGCTCAGGAGAAGCTGATCAAAAGCTCACCTGTTCCTTATTCGATTGTTCACGCGACGCAGTTCTTCGAGTTCCTCAAGGGTCTCGCTGACATTTCCGTCGTCGACGGCAAGGTGCATTTGCCACCTGTTCTTTTCCAGCCGATGGCTGCCGACGATGTCGCGGCTGGCGTAGGCAGGATCGCGGTGGGCCAGCCGGTAAATGGCACCGTCGAAATAGCAGGGCCGGAACAGTTTCGTGTGGATGAACTAGTCAAGCGGCGATTAGCTGCACTCAAAGATCCTCGCGAAGTCATCGCTGATCCAAACGCGCTTTACGCTGGGGCAAAGCTCAGTGAGAGAACGCTGGTTCCGGGCAATAACGCACGACTCGGCGAGATCCGTTTCGAAACCTGGCTCACTCAGTCAGGGGCACAAATTCCCAGTGCGCATCCTCAGCCCACGGGCGTTGCAGAGGTGACCAAGGAAAGAGAGAGCCAAAAAACAGCTAGCTGATATCACCATCGCGGATGCTTTTGGTGAGCGGGGTATGACAAGCACAACTCGCCTTTAGTTTGTTGGAGTCACGTGGCCGGCAAGACGGAAACCACACTATTGGCTGCGTGCCCAACAATAACTCGTACGGCGCTAGGCGTAATCGCGAAGCGCCGACGATACACACGACGCATTGAAGTGGCGATGATCAAACGAAAGGTTAATCTATGACATTCACAAAAGTAATTTTGGCATTGGCATGTCTAATGCCCACCACAATTCTGGCACAGGAAGCAAAGGTGACGCAGCTCATGTCGAAAGACCTGACAAGAATTCCTGGTAAAGAAGGTCTGATGCTCACCGTGGAATATCCGCCGGGCAGTTCGGACCCAATACATCGCCACAATGCATATGGGTTCATTTATGTGTTGGAAGGCTCGATCGTGATGCAGGTGAGAGGCGGAAAACAAGTGACTTTGACGCCAGGTCAAACCTTCTACGAAGGCCCAGATGATGTCCACATCGTTGGCCGGAATGCAAGCAAAACCAAGCCAGCTAAATTTGTCGTGTTCTTTGTTAAGGACAAAGGCGCTCCCATACTGATGCCCGCTAAGTAGAACCACAAACGCGAGTAGCTATGTTTGAAAAAGAGCGAAGGAGAAATTCATATGAGCACGATCACAGTGAAGGATGGCACGACAATCTACTACAAAGACTGGGGCAAGGGCCCGGTCGTTACGTTTTCACACGGATGGCCGTTGAATTCCGATGCATGGGACGAGCAAATGCTTTTCCTGGTCCAGAATGGATTCCGCGTGGTCGCACACGACAGGCGAGGGCATGGCAGGTCGAGCCAGGCTTCGTGCGGAAACGACATGGATGGATACGCCGATGATCTTGCGGCGGTCATTGAGGCACTTGACCTCAGAAATGTCACTCTTGTAGGTCACTCAACTGGCGGGGGCGAAGTTGCGCGCTACATTGGACGTCACGGTACAAAGCGAGTGGCCGCAGCTGTCCTGATCGCCGCTGTGCCTCCGATACTGGTAAAGTCCGTCGCCAATCCTGAGGGTATCCCGATCGAAGTGTTCGACGGATTGCGAAGCGGTCTTACCAAAGACCGTTCGCAGTTCTACAAAGACTTTGCCATGCCATTCTACGGTGCTAATCGGCCTGGTGCGAGCGTCTCGCAGGGGATGCTGGAGCAGTTCTGGTTATGGAGCATGCAGGGCGGTCTCAAGAATATCTACGACAGCATCAAGGCGTTCTCAGAGACCGACTTCACTGAAGATCTCAAGAATTTCGATGTTCCAACACTGGTGATGCACGGTGAGGACGACCAGATCGTCCCGATAAACGATTCCGCAAAGAAATC
The DNA here is from genome assembly GCA_001897435.1 of Acidobacteriales bacterium 59-55. Lineage (GTDB taxonomy): Bacteria > Acidobacteriota > Terriglobia > Terriglobales > Acidobacteriaceae > Edaphobacter. The sequence goes on from MKSV01000007.1 coordinate 427,678, forward strand.
AGTGAGGCTGATTAACGGCGCCAAGGCACTCTACTATCCAGGCAAACCACATGGCCTGACTTCGACGGATGCGGACCAGGTCAACGCGGACTTGCTGAAATTCGTGAAGTCCGTTCGAGAAGATCGCGAGGCAGCCTGAACGTTTATGAAGTCTTATGTTTGAAGCTTGTGCGCTGCCACGCAGGAGGAACGGAGTTTTCGCGATTTCTTCCGCTTATCACCAACGAAGGAGAATCGCAGTCAGTTGGTGGACTCTGGGTGTGTGGCGCATAAGGAAACATTCGTGAATCAAGTCAAACGAACCTCGACAGAGGTTCGGCGGAAATGATCCGGGGTACTGCGGTGCCATCGATCACACCTGATGGGTGAAGCTGCTACTTCCATCGAAGTGTACGTAAGTAAAAGAAAGGGCGCGAGAGTAGGAGATCAATCATGACGCAATCAGTGGACGGTGATAAGCGACGATTGACTGAATCTAAGACATCAGGACTGCGACCTGTAGCATCTGCTTTCCTTCGGCTTGCACTGGGAGCCGGCCTTCTTTCTGCCGTTGCTGACCGATTGGGGTTCTGGGGACCTCCAGGAACCTCTCTGGTTTCGTGGGGCAACTTTCAGAATTTCCTGCTCTACACCGCCAAGCTCAATCCCTGGTGCCCAGGCGCATGTCTTCCATTGCTCGGAGTAGTCGTGACTATCGCTGAGGCTGCACTGGGCATACTCCTAATACTGGGCTTCGTAACACGGATGGCAGGATTGCTGACTGGGATGATCACACTGGCATTCGCTGCGGCAATGACGCTCGTACTCGGAGTTCATGCGCCGCTGAACTACTCGGCCTTCGTCTTCGCGGCAGCGTCGTTTCTTCTTGCATGCCAGGTTCCCGACCCGCTGAGCATAGACAGATTTCGCGAATTAAAGAGTCTGCACAAAGAACGAACAGAGGAATTACTCGCGAACTGAAAAACCAAATTTTCGCGAAAAACATGACTATCTCTTCGGGATTGGAATGACGGCACACCCAGACACTTTGTCTTGAATTGTGAACTATATCCGCACCGCAATAGAAGAGGTTACTAATGGCCACTTATTCAGGTACCAATTACGCTAAGAAAGACATCATTAGTGCAGTTGCCCATGTGCTGTGCGAAGAACGAGCAACGGTCACTAATATCGAATCGGCTGTTGACAAAGCAGGGATTGATCGGGACGACGTCATCGCCAAGTTCGGATCGATGCACGGTCTTATCCTGGAAATGGTCTCCGACCTGTCGGGGGCACTTACACAGCCCTTGGAAGACCGCGCAACGGATCGAACAGTACGAGATGTACTGATTGACTTCGGAAATCGGCTTGCCAATGCCTATTCTGTCTCACATCTAATCGCTCTCTATCGGATTGCGTTGACCGAGGCCACTCGCCATTCGGGCATAGGAAGAAAATTTTTCAAGAGAGGCCCTGGAAAGCTCACCAAGTGTCTCGCACAGTATCTGGAATTTTCAGCCCGGCGATTCAGCCAGATTCCAATAGACAATCCGAAGCGCGTCGCGGAAACGTTTCTTAGCCTGCTCGGAGACAATGTTGAATTATTCGATGCAATGGCTTCTACAAGAACTTCAGCTGCCAAGGATCACGGCGATGCCGTAATTGAAGCTGTAGAGCTCTTTTGTCACGGCATCGTAACGGGAGGGCCCTCATGCAGACTCTTGTAAGCAAATTGCTTTCACGACCCAGGTTTATATCGAGACGAGCTCCGAAGTCTCACATTGCCGGCGTTCCAGATGAGTTGGCCATAGAGATAGATCACAACGGTTCCCCTATTACCAAGAGACCATCCGAGTGGTTCGTATGTTTCGTGCCCGGGCTGCAGAAACAATGGTGGCACGGGTTTACCAACCCGAGGCATAAACACGTTTTTGCGCTAAAGATGATCGGAGGCGGCCAATGGCTCATCTTCGAACCATGGTGGAATCGAATTATGGTGACCGTCCTTGGCATGGATGAGGCGGTGAAGTTTTTGCGCTGGGGTGCCCTGGGTAGCATCTTGAAGGTTACGGAAAGAATACCGGGCGACGGAAGCCAGGCGCGCGGATGGGCAAATTGCGCTGTGCAGATCTCGTTGATGCTTGGTAGGTCGTATTGGACGTGGACGCCACATGGGCTGTATAAGCGGCTCTCAGCAGAGGATGGCGTCGAACCGGTTAACCTGGCTGACTTTCTTGAAGAGAAATTGATCTCGACGGCGCAGAGAGCAGCCGTGAAAAGTTTGGGAGACGTTTCCGCGCTCACCAAGCTCTCGCCCGAAGCTGCTTTCATGGAACTCGGAAAGCGAATTTCCAAGATCATGTTTTCTCTGAGTTCTCTAAGTCTCTACCGTTTCGCTGTATCTGAGGCGCCACGCTTCCCAGCTGCGGCAGAGGCCTTCTTTACGCACGGACCGCATCAGGCGGGGGCCTCGGTTAAGGCGCTCATTTCACATTTTTGTGGGCGAGGACAGTTCCGTCACTGTGATCAGGAGAGAACCTCACGAGCCTTTCTTTCCATGTTGCGAGGGAACCTCTATATGGAGATTGCTTTGGGGTGTCGAACCGAACCCAATGAAAGAGATTTGGAGTCACGCACTAAATCTGTGGTCGAAGCCTTTCTCCGTGGGGAAGTCTTTCTCCACGGGCCAGAAGGATTGCCTGTAAGACCTTTGAAGAACCGCCGAGAGGAAGAGGAAATGTTTGCGACCGTGAATGAAAAGAACAGGCTCGGACTGCTCGCGCACGTCGAGGAAACTGAAACGCCAGCGGAACTTGCGAGCTGACTTAATCCTTACAGGGTTAGTTAGCGATCGTCCCGTAGATTCGCCACCAGTTTGTCACACTCAAACAGTGCATTGGATCCGAACCTTCATGCGAGGGAGATATGTATGGCAGATAAGAAGACAGCAATCGTTACCGGAGCGTCACGGGGCATTGGCGCAGAATTGGTTGAGGCCTTCCTGAACGAAGGCTATAACGTCGTCGCAACGTCTCGTCACGTCAGTCAATCGTGGACTGCTTCACCAAGCTTGCTTCTCGTTGATGGCGATATCGGCAAGGAGGAGACTGCTGTCAAAACCGTCGAAACTGCGATCAAGCACTTCGATACCATCGATGTTCTGGTGAACAATGCAGGCATCTTCCGTGGCCGGCCGTTCACGGAGTTTACTACCGAGGACTTCAATGCCCTGGTGTCGACCAATCTACTGGGCTTCCTCTACATCACCCAGCTTACTGTGAAGCAGATGCTGAGACAGAAATATGGGAACGTTGTGACCATCACCGCATCTTCTGCCGATCAGCCAATCGCAGGCATAAATGGCTCGGTTGCAATGATCACCAAGGGAGGCCTGAATACGATTGTCCGGAGTCTCGCAATCGAGTATGCAAAAGAAGGCATCCGCTTCAACGCCGTCGCTCCAGGCATTGTGGACACGCCGATGCACACAAACGATTCCAAGGATTTTCTCAAGACGTTGCAGCCTATGGGAAAGATCGGAAGCATAAAAGATATCGCTGATGCCGTTCTCTACCTGTCACAGGCGAATCAGGTAACCGGCGAAGTGCTCCACGTAGATGGTGGTGCTCATGCAGGCCGTTGGTAGGTGACAGACAGATCGCCCGCATCATGGTGAGGACTGATATGAAAAGAATTGTTATTGTAGGCGGTGGATATGCGGGGTTCTATACGGCGCTCGGGCTGGAAAGAAAGCTAATTAGGAGCGATGAGGCTGAGGTGATTTTGATAGATCCTCGCCCGTACATGACCTATCAGCCCTTTCTTCCCGAGGTCCTGGCAGGCTCCATTGAGCCGCGGGATGCTCTCGTCTCTTTGCGGAAGAATCTGCCGCGAACGCGCGTGATATCGGGTTCCGTTGTTCAAATAACTCATGCAGATAAAGCGGTGATTGTGCGGCCGTATGCTGGGGATGACTATGCTCTAAGCTATGACGTCATCGTGGTGACGGCGGGAGTTGTCACGCGTACGTTTCCTGTCGCCGGACTCAAGCAGGGAGCAATTGGACTCAAGCACGTGGAGGAAGCCATCGCTATCCGCAATCGGCTCATCGCTTCCTTCGACCGGGCCGCTGCTGAATTGACAGTTGGGCCTCAACGCAGGCGTCTTCTCACGGCGATCGTTGTTGGCGGTGGCTTTACCGGTGTCGAAGGATTTGGCGAACTCCTTTCTCTTGCAGAATGTTTGTTGCCCTACTATCCAGAATTGAAACGAGAAGACCTCGATCTTCGATTGGTGCAGGCGTCTAATCGAATATTGCCAGAGGTATCCGAGAGAACTGCGGCTCGCGTCCTAAAGTCGCTTGAACGTCGAGGTGCGCAGGTTCATCTGAACACACAAGTCGTTTCAGCGGTGAATGGCCGTGTAGTGTTGTCGACGGGTGAGCAATTCGATACTAATGTCATCGTTTGGGCCGCTGGCAACGGCGCCAATCCTATCATCGCCAAACACACGGATCTTCCCGTTGACTCTCGAGGTTTTCTGATCGTCCGTGCTGACCTCCGTGTGGGCACGGAAGATCTGTTGATCAGGGATGCCTGGGGAGCGGGAGACGACGCGAGTGTTCCAGATCTCTCTGCAGATTCGCCGACCGGTAGAGTTGTTGCGAACGCGCAAAACGCGGTGCGGCAAGGGCGCCTTCTAGCCGCCAACATTGTGGCGTCTCTTCGTGGGAGATCAGCGAGACAATATGTTCACCGTAATCTAGGAACAATTGCGACGCTCGGTGTGGGGAGTGGTGCCTTCCAGTCAGGGCGCGTAGGATTTACCGGCTTCGTCGCTTGGTTGATCCATCGGGCCTATCATGTCTATGCAGTTCCAACATGGGAGCGGAAAGTGCGTGTATTGACTGGTTGGTGCATCAGCGCACTGTTTGGCCGTGACATTGTCTCGATTGAAGATGAACAGCATCCGCGAGCGGCTTTTGTACGAGCCGGAATCCCCGAACATCACACAACGTTTATGTGTGATGAGAGCACCACAAACGAAGTGGTGAACACTGCATAAATCGCAAATTGAAGACCGACCTCGTCACACATATTTCACTGTTCCGTCCTCACATTGGCCGTTCTATATCTCACGGAACAAGATGATCGTTCGCATGTTCTCCGTGACGATGAAGTCCGCATGTCGACAAATTTCGTGTCCTTGGATCGCCGCTTTATTGCCGCGGTGATTGCTCGACTTCACGCCCAAATATCCGATCCTTTAGCAGACTGAGCGCTGGGAATGGGCTTCGAGCTTGTGGATCTGCGCGTCCATACGATGATTTCGACGTGCACCATCGAGCAAATTCAACCCCACACCTCAATTGTTTCGTTCATTGCGACACCCGCCACTATTCTAAGTTCTAAACACGATATGTCGTGACTCAAAAGCTGTCACCATGGCTGGATAACGACATATCGGTAGTTGCCTGGAATGGTTCGGACATCCCATCACGGTAAGTACCTTGTGTTGTATGCGGTTTAGCTACTAACAGCATTTCGCCTTGATTTGGCAGGGCGTGTGCATCCCTTACTGTCGAAAGCAAATGAATTCGGAAGTCTGCGGACAACAAGGAACGCAAGCGATACCAAGCCGGAGAAAATTCGCCCGGTTCTCCAGAGGACAAAGACGTTCCGGTGCTGGTGCCCGCCAAATAACCCACAAATCGCGGGTAGTTATGGATCGGTCAGATATGAATCAGGAAACTAAAAACCGGACAAGGCAATGGTTGCTCAGAGGAAATCTCCGGGTTGCACTCTTGCTTATCACCTTCGGAGCGCAGATTCACTTGGCAAAGGCGCAGAATAAACAATTCAGTGGCGCGCACATCCAACCTGCAATGCTGGCGAATGCACCTTTCAGCAGGCTGAAGCTTACACTGGCCGGAGCTGTTGATCTGGCGCTCAAGCAGAATCTCGACATCCAGATAGCCAATATCGAAACCGCGAGTAAACAGCAGGATCGTTTGATCTCGCGCTCGGAGTTGCTTCCACATGTGAGCTTTGATGCGGACGACGCTATCACGCGATACAACACGAAGGCCCAGCTAGGTATCCAGCCCTCAATTATTCCCCATGAAGTCGGCCCGTACCAGTCCATTCACGTCGGACCAACATTCTCAACTCCGATTTTCGATCTGACTCTGATTCGTCAATACCAAGCGAGCGGACACCGTTTGCTCGCAACGCGCGCCGATGAGCAAACAGTCCACGAAGGTACTGTCCTGCTGGCTGTTAGCGAATACATGGCGCATCTTCGCGCGCTCGCCAGCATCACCGCTGCTGAGTCGCGCGTAGAGCTGGCCGACCGGCTGGCGCATCAGGCGCAAGACCTGCTAAACGATGGTGTAGCGAGCAAGATTGACGTGTCGCGGGCTCAAGTACGGCTCAGAGAAGAGAAACAAGTGTTGGTTGATGACCAGCGTGATGCGGAGACTACTCTCTATGCGCTGAAGCGCATCCTGAACGTTCCAGACGGCGAGCAGGTCGAGTTCGCTGACCAGCAAAACTTTTTTTCGACACCTTCGCTCGATGTTTCCGATCCGCTGTCAACCGCGCTTGAACAACGCCCCGAATTGCACGCTCTGTCTGAGAGCATCAAGGCGGCTGAATCGGCACACAAAGCGGCTGTGGCGGAATCCATGCCGAATCTGACCTTTGAGGGGAGATGGAATGAGCAGGGGCAGACGTTCAGCACGCTGACTCCCGGATATGAATATCGATTCAATGTGAGGATTCCCATCTTCACCGGCGGACGGCTTAGCGCCGAGAGGAAGAGCACGGCACTGGCAGAGCAACGGACGCAGAAACAACTCGCCCAGGAACGGAATCTAGTAACCGAGCAGGTGCGCGATGGGCAGGTTGCGTTACAAGCAGCCTTGCACCAGGTGGAGCTTGGCCGACAGGAAGTGCAACTGGCCAATGAGGAAGTCTCGCTTTCGCAAGGGCGCTTTCAGTCGGGCGTAAGCGACAACATTGAGGTCACGACCGCGCAGGATGCGCTTGCTCGAGCGAACGACACGGAAATTGGCGCGCTGTTCCATTACAACATCGCACGTGCGCAGCTCGCGCGCGCAATTGGCAGTGTAGAGCGGACCTATACCCACCCCTAATACATACATATTTGATAGAGGACAAGGCCATGAGTGAAGCGGTTTTAGAACCACCCATTGAAGAATCAGCCATAGCACCTGAGCTGCCGAAGCCCGGCGGGATCGCCGGAAGGAAAAAGGCCCTGCTGATCTGGGGAGGGGCCGCTGTTCTGGTCGTGTTACTCGGCCTGGGCGTTCGATACATCTTCTGGTCTGCACATCATGAGACAACAGATGATGCCTATCTGGCAGGACATCTGCACCCAATCAGCGCCCGCATCACGGGCACCGTGCAGCAAGTGCTGATTAACGACAACCAGCATGTAGTTGAAGGGCAGACACTGGTCATCCTTGATCCTAACGACTACAAGGTGAGACTGGAGCAGGCCAAGGCTGCTCTGGATGCGGCAAGCCGCCGAGCCGATACCGCGGAGGCCGCGATCCGATCAACATCACAATCGGCAACCGCGCAAACCACCCAGGCTCAAGGTTCAATCGGCGAAGCCAAAGCATCTATTCAAGCCGCGAAGGCAGCTGTCACGGCTGCAGAAGCAGGAGTACCCCGTGCACATGCCCAGCTGCAGGAGGCTAATGCGACCTTGCAACGCGAGGAGACCGATCTTCATAGATATCAGGATCTTTACTCGAAGGAACAGGTTTCAAGACAAACCCTCGATCACCAGCGAGCGAGTTATCAGGTGGCATTGGCTGGACAAGCCGCTGCCCAGGACCAAGTAAGACAGGCGCAGGCACAGCTGGTCGCAGCACGGCAAGGCGTTGTTCGCACCGAAGCCCAATTGACGAACTCAGAAGGAGGGTTGCAGTCTGCCCAGGCTACCGTACTGGAAGCGCGCGTGCGGGAAGGTCAGTTTGCAATCGCACAAGCTGCAGTGGCACAAGCAGAAGCTTCTCTGCAGAACGCGAAGCTGCAGCTTTCCTACACGATTATCAAGGCGCCCGTAAGCGGTCGTATCGGCAGAAAGTCGGTGGAAGCTGGTCAACGTGTACAGATAGGCCAGCCCTTAATGGCTGTTGTCGAAGATCATCCATGGGTGGTGGCCAATTTTAAGGAAACTCAATTGGCGAAGATGCGTGCCGGTCAACACGTCGAAGTGCTGATTGATACGTTTCCCAAGCACAAATTCTATGGACATGTGGATAGCCTCGCTCCGGGCTCCGGCAACGAGTTCGCGCTGTTGCCTCCGGACAATGCCACGGGCAACTTCACCAAGATCGTGCAGCGAATTCCTGTCAAGGTCGTGCTCGATGACGATAGTGTGCGCGGCTATGAAAACCTGCTCTCGCCCGGCATGTCATCGGTTGTTACTGTGACCACGCGATAAGGAAGAACGCCCATGGCAACCACAACAATGAATCCGGCGATGGCTGCAGGAAACCTCACGACAGAAGCTACCGATCGTGTGTCGTTGAAAACCTGGCTATGTGTTATCGGAGTTCTTCTTGGCTGTTTTCTGGCAGTGCTCAACATCATCGTTACAAACTCCTCATTGCGTGACATTGCAGGAACGCTGGCAGCCAGCTCGGATGAGATTTCATGGGTGCCAACTTCGTATCTGGTTGCAGAGATCGTGGTGATCCCGCTGACCGCGTGGCTTTCTGCCGCGTTCTCACTGAAGAAATATCTTCTGGTGAACTCAATCTTATTTCTCTTTTTTTCTGTTTGTTGCGGACAGGCGCGCTCTCTGGATCTGATGATCCTCTTTCGCGTCATGCAAGGTTTCACAGGGGGCGTACTTATTCCCCTTTCCTTCGACGTGATCCTCACATATCTACCGCCATCGAAGCAATCGATTGGCATGGCCCTGTTTACCGTCACGGCAACTTTCGCTCCTGCCATAGGGCCGCTCGTCGGTGGGTGGTTGACGGACAATTACGGATGGCCATTCATCTTTTACATGAACGTCATTCCCGGAGTGCTGATGATCGCAGCTGTCTGCTTCACCATGGAAAAGCAGCCCATGGACCTGGGCCTGCTGAAAAAAGGTGACTGGTGGGGAATTCTCACGATGGCGATCGGCCTTGCTGCATTCGAAATCGTGCTCGAAGACGGAAATCGGAAAGATTGGTTCGGCGATCCGGGCATTACGAAGCTGGCCTTGACTGCCGCGATCTTCATTCCCGCTTTCATCATCATTGAGTTGCGAAAGAAAGAGCCGCTTGTCGATCTCCGCCTCTTTGCGCGTAGGAACTTCGGGCTCGGCAGTATTGTGAATGTGGTCCTTGGAATTGGCCTTTATGGCGTCGTATTTATCCTGCCCTTATATCTGGGGCAAATGCACGGTTACAACGCATCCCAGATCGGAACGGTCATAATTTGGCTTGGCCTTCCGCAGCTCCTTGTCATCCCCCTCATACCGAAGTTGATGCAACATGTCGATACGCGAATCATTATTGGCATCGGGGTTCTTTTCTTTGGAGGAAGCTCATTCCTTACTGCTCATCTCGACTCTAATTTTGCGGGGCCGCAGTTCTATATCCCGCTTATCATCCGTGCACTAGGCCAGCCTCTCATCATGGTTCCTCTTTCCGCTGTCACCACGTCCGGCATGGCCAAAGGACGGGAAAGCGGGGCGGCATCGGCGCTCTTTAACATGATGCGCAATATAGGCGGATCGATCGGGATCGCCGGACTGTCCACACTGCTTTCTGTAAGAGAGCGGTTCCATTCCGAGCGGATCGGAGAATCAGTGACGGTCTATTCAGGTGCCGTCCAGGAGCGGATCCAACACTCAGCAGCTTACTTCCTCTCTCAGGGTAGTGATTCGTATTCAGCCAATATGCGCGCGATCGGCGCTATTGGCGGTGCGGTCCGCCGACAAGCATTTCTGCTCGCCTATAGCGATTGCTTCCTGGTCCTGGGCTGCGTATTGCTCGCAAGTGCGGGTGCTCTGTTCTTTATGAGAAAGACGAAAATGTCAGGCGCAGTAGGAGGGCATTAAGGTGGCCGTCATACCCCGGACCGTTATTGCCCCATTCTCTGACTCGAACACTCTGGAGGAAGGCGCGTTGGAGAGAGAACAGAGCGCTGGAGTCAGGGATACGAGTATCGCGGCATCTTCGGAGGTCTTCTGTCGAGACGACTTTCGAGAGGATGAGATATCAAAGTTGCCAGCCAGCACCAGAGTGTCAGAATCTGCCTTCTGTGATGAATTTAAGCCGAAAGAAGAGCTCGTCTCGGATTTTCTGAAACGTCGCCATGCCATCTGGATGCACTGGTTTGAGAGCGAGATCAAGACAAGACACGAAGCCACCGGAGGCGGTCTAGAGATTATTGCTGATGTTTTACAGAAGGGGTTTGAAGATCCGAAATGTTTTGGTTTTGCCTTCATCAATATCCTTACTGAAGGCGGCGGCTTCGACAATGAACCTGTCGCAATCGCGAGAGAGCAGAAGGAACATTTGAGACAGTTTATTGAGCAGTTGGCCGTAAAAATGGGTCTCCAATATCCGGGTAGGACCGCATCTGCGGCTGTTCCTGTAATCGAACGAGCAATCGTGCGCACTCTGATGACAGGAAGCCTGGAGGAGGCTCAGACTGCACGGCTACTCTTTCAGTGTCTTCAGCACGCGTGAGTGAATGAACGCACCATCGTTCCCGGAGAGGATGCGAGGTTCGGTAAGTTCGATTCGAAGATTGAGAAGAAAGGAAAAAACAATGGCGATCGAAAGCAATAGCGACAAAGTGATTCCAACATCTAACGATTCTTACTACGAAAAACGTGCAAGTAAAGAGGAGATATGCCTTGAGGAAACGGAAGAAGAGCTGCGTTCAGAATTGATCTCGGATACGCCGCAGAACGTTCGTCCACAACCAGACGAAGCTTCAGGGGCTTGATGCAGCATTCGAATCGCATTGAGAAGCCGCAGGCAAGTCTATTTCAGGAATGAGGATCACGAGAGATGTCGCTTCAACTCACAACCGGGCGCATTGCCACATTCTCTGACGGTGTGATTGCTGTCATTATCACCGTCATGGTGCTTGATCTTAAAGTTCCAGCACGCGATCTGCCGGATCTGGAAGGTCTGCGCAAGGTGCTCCCGCTGCTCATGATCTACGCTCTAAGCTTTGTGGAAGTTGGCATCTATTGGGTCAATCATCACTACATGATTGATGATGTGGAACAGGTCAGTCACAGCCTGCTCTGGGCCAACCTGGTTTTTCTATTCACACTGTCCCTGATCCCATTCGGAACCGCGTGGGTCGGCGAACGCGGTCTTACTCCATTCGCGCTGTCGCTCTATTTAGTCTGTTGTGCACTCCCAACTGTTTCTTGGATTGTTCTCTCGATCGTGGTTCGACACCGAACTCATATTCCTCTTGCCGGCAGTCCGGTAAAGCAGCTAACTTCAGCAGCCCTTTATGTCGGAGTCATTCCGGTTTCGTACCACTCGCTTACGGCCGCGATGTTGATGCTTGCTGCCGTTGCGGTTTTATGGCTTATCCCACCAAAACGGGTTCTTGAAATGACCCAGGAAAAAAGCAAGGAGCTGTAAACCTGACTGTTACGACATCTCGCCATTCAATTACCTATCGACGAATGCCGACTGCGATTTGCTTGAGTTGGGATCACCTTCTCGTGACACGGGAGTTAAAGTTCGAAGCCAAGGTGGGCTGATCCCCCGCAGACCAGCCCGTACCCACTTGATAGCGCCATTGGCTTTGTGGCATTTTTGTGGCAAATACCGCCGATTAGACCGGTTTTGCCGGTTTTGCCGACCGATAACTCTTTTACCGCCTATAATTTGATTTAGGATGGGCACCTTCACACGGTGGAAGTCGTAGGTTCGAATCCTGCTGTGCCCACCATAGAATCAACGACTTAAAAGATTTGCACCCGGCGACTTTTAGGCGACAATCGAATCATCACGACGAAATATCGCGAGGGCTTCTGGTCAGTTAGTGTTCCGACTCCTGGGATCTCGGGAATTCGGGGGTCGTCCAGAATTTGAACGGCCGATGCGGGGCCAAAGTGTGTCCAGTCCTGAAGCACCCAAACCACCTTCTTATCGTGCGTACTCTAGGCCAACTGCGGACCGTGATGGCGACCGCCTCGCGAGCAGATGATGGTGTTCCCGTTAGCCAGTCCCGTCGCAGACAGCGAGTTTTGATAGTTGTATTGCGGAGGGAGATCGCGGGGGTGATTTGCCAAACGGTTACAACAAGCTGTTTCTGGTCGACAAAGGCAAGATCATCTGGACGTATTCAACCGGATCGGGCAACGAGTACGACGACGTATGGATGCTTTCCAACGGCAATGTGCATCCACAGCGTACATCCGCAATTCCGGAACGTACGGTATACGGCACAAAGAACTTACCTGGTGCCCTTCCTGACCATGGCAAGGTCGTCGAATACGATAAGAACTCGGTGTCCATAATCTGCAAAGGTGTTCCTATCTGGCCAGTCTCCGGGTATAGTAAACGACGAATAATCGTAGTGGTATGACATTCGAGGCTAACCTGACGGCGCTCCTCCCCGCTGATCCATAAAAAGGCTTCATTTCGCAGGGTGGCAAGTTCTGGTCCAATGTTAAAAATCGACCAGTCTGTGAACTGTGTTCGGAATGTGCGCGACATACTTTGCAGTTATTCTTTCCACAACTGCCGAAGTCATTTCAGTACTGTCACCAAACGTCTCCCGGCAGAACGCTTTCATACAAAAATTTACCAATGAGAGGGGCGAATCATGACTCATGACGAAGCTGTTTTGAAGGCTCAGGAGATTGCCAGTCGCGTGCTGACGCCATCCGCCGGGCAAAACGATAAGGCGGGACGATTCTCCACGGAGGCTATCGAGGCGCTTGGTGAGTCTGGATTGCTCGGGCTGCTGCTGCCCGCGGAGTTTGGCGGCTCCGGGGCAGGTCCCCGGACGTTTGCCGTTGTGACGGCGACGCTTGCCGAGGCGGATGCTTCCGCCGCCATGGTCTATCTGATGCACATCCTCGGTACCGCGACGATGTTGGCAGCGCGCCCGAGCGCGGCTCGGGCACTCGCTCCCATACTGCGGGAGATTGGCGCGGGCCGGCATCTATCCACTCTCGCCTTCAGTGAGGCCGGCTCGCGCAGCCACTTCTGGGCACCGGTATCCCGCGCACATCGGAATGGAAACGGCGTGCGCATAAGCGCCCGCAAATCATGGGTGACGAGCGCTGGTCATGCGCAGAGCTATGTCGTCTCTGCGCTTGCGCCTGAAGGGGTGGGACCTACCGATTCGACACTCTATCTTCTTGTGGCGGAGACAGGCGGCTTTTCTGTCGCGGGGCCCTGGGACGGTTTGGGGCTTCGGGCCAACGCCTCTGCGCCGGTTGCGCTGGACGGCTGCGAGGTCGCAATGGATCTTCAGCTTACGGATGACGGCGCGGGCTTTCCGGCCATGCTCAACGTGGTGCTCCCGCTGTTTTGTCTGGGGACGGCAGCTGTGGCGTTGGGACTGTGCCGAGCAGCAGTTGCTGGAACTGCGACGCACCTCAAGAGCGCGAGATTCGAGCATCTCGGTCAGAGCCTCGGGGAGAGCCTGCCTACCTTGCGCGCGCAACTCGCGACCATGCAGATTGATACTGACGGGCTGTCGGCACGCATCGATGATTTGATCGAGCATCTTGAAACGCCGCGCGAGGCGACCATGCTGCGCGTGCTTGAGACCAAAGCGGCCGCAGGCGAGATGGCGATCAGCGTTACCTCGACTGCAATGCGCGTTTGCGGCGGTGCCGCGTTCTCAAAGCATCTAAGCATCGAACGCCTGTTCCGCGATGCGCACGCGGGCGCTGTCATGGCGCCAACGGGCGACGTTCTGCGCGAGTTCATCGGGAAGTCGCTTTTGGGAATGCCGCTCTTCTGAGGCCAGACGCCTGCGAAAGTGGGAGAGAATGTTTATCAGAAGACGTTGAGGGGAGCAGTGGAGGCTTATGAGCAAAACGATCTGGGTCGGGGCCGTCGCATACGATCCCAAAGTGGTTACGATTTGGGAGGGGATGCGGCGCTATTTTCACGAGGAAGCGGATCTTCCCGTCGAGGTTGTACTCTTTCAGAGCTACGAGGCGCAGGTCCTCGCGCTGCTTGCCCAACCGGGCGATGCGGTGCCGCGGATCGATATTGCCTGGAACACAAATCTTGCCTACCTGCAGACCGATGAGTGGAGCGGGCATGCCTGTCGTGCGATCGCTATGCGCGACACCGATCTCGGCTGGATGACGAAAATCGTCGCGGTCAGCGGAGGCCCCATTTCTACGCTTGCGGATTTGAAAGATCGAACGCTGGCGCTTGGCAGCCGAGACAGCGGACACGCGGCGATTCTTCCCGTTCATTTTTTGGAGCAACAAAGCATGCGCGAGGGAAGGGACTACCGGACGCTGCGCTTCGACAGCGACGTAGGCAAACATGGCGATACTGGAGCCAGCGAAGTGGAAGTGGTCCGCGCCGTGCTCGACGGGCGCGCCGACGCCGGTGCAATCGGCAGCCCTTTCTGGAACACGGTGCGCAACGAGCACCTGGTGCCCGAAGGCGGCCTGCGTGAGATATGGTCCTCTCCGGCCTACAACCATTGCATGTTCACCGCGAGGCCTGATCTCGATCACGAACAGGAGCGCCGCTTTGCCGAAGCGCTCTTGGCCATGAACTACGACAACCCGGCTCATCGCCCCATACTCGACGCCGAAGGACTGCAGCGTTGGCTGCCGCCTCATGTTGATGGTTACACTGCATTGCGGCAGGCTGCTGCGCAGCAGGGATTCTTTGCCAAGTCGACCTGAGAGATGAAGCAGTCTGGGATTAGCCAACTGCGAGTTTGCTGCCAGCTTGCGAATGGTCAGGCGCAGTTAAAGATTCTTGCCAGCTTATTTGCGTGTTCGCCTTCGCGGTCGAAGGCGCGGCGGACAGCCGCGAAGGCCTCGAAAAGAGGAAAGATGTCGTGCGTAACCAGCAGATCGGTATCCGCTGCTCCAACCGGATGCCAGTACACACCCTCGGCAGTAATGGTGACTTCCGGCACCAGATCAGCCCGGGTAACGGCATCTCCTTCGCTGGCAGCGCCACGCAGCACGATCCGGCGTATGACCCGGTCTTCGGGCTCAATCCTCTCCTCGTCGAGGAATTGACGGAACTCCTCGGCCTCGGCCTCGGTCGAGACGGTCGCCGCCAGTCGCACACGAAAGCCCATGGAACGAGCGCGCTTGATCCCTTCGCGCGCGCGCGCCCATGTGCCGGGTCCGCGATGAAGGTCGTGCAGCTTTGGCGTCGCGCTATCCAGGCTGATTTGCAGGGCGATCCGATCGCGAGGCAACGTCTGCAAGCTCTCCGCGCGCCGTCCCACAAAGAGCATTCCGTTGGTCAGGACCGTGGTCGGGGCGGCTCCTGCGCAAGCGGCGAGAAGGTCGCCGATGTACTCCAGCAGAAATGGCTCGCCTCCGGTCACAAAGATCTCTTTAACGCCGAGTTCCGAAGCTTCGCGAGCGATCTGCTGTACACGCGCGAGCCCTAGTTCCCGTCGCGGCGCGGCGGGCGACGAATGCACACAGCAGTAGTCGCAATGCAGGTTGCAGTCAAAATTTGCGTAGAGCCAGAGCCGCGAGCCCACCGGCCGAGTCTCTGCGAGGGATATCGGAACAGCGCCGCACCGAAAGACCCACCGGGCGCGGCCTCTGTCAACTGCTGCTTCCAGCAGCGGATTCCCGGTGAACCGGCACCAGGTTTCCAACTCAGAGCCAAGGCTCTCTTCGTCACCGACGACCGCGACCAGATCGCCCGATCGGCTGCGGCGCAGCACATCGATCAACTCGGGTAACAGGCCCGATGCGAACGTCTTCCGCCCAATGTCGAGATCGATGTCTGCCTTCATCGGAGTGTGTGCAATTCGCCGTTTCGAGCACCGAGAGACAGCTTTATCCTGCGACTTATTGCGCCTTGATCCATGTATTCGAGCCTGTCAGTTTGACCGACACGTCAGAAAGAAAGATGTGCAGGGGTTTGCCATCGGCAGTGCCACGGTGCTCCGTTGATATAACAAGAGGGCCAGCCTTCTTGTAGCCCGCCCACGTCGCAATGACGACGCTGGGTTTCTTGGGCCCTCCGCGGTGGTAGACCATTTGCTGAACGCGGTTACTTTTGTTGACGTAGAGATTCCACGTGTCGCCAGGCGTGTAACCACCAGCCTCCTCAGGATATTTCACCGACACTAGCCTGGCCGAGCCAGTGCCAATTGGCAGTTTATGCATGCCTTGATCGGTCACGGTAGCGCTGGTGTCCCAATAAGCATGGAAGGGGAACAGAAGCCAATAGTTATCATTGACGAAAGCCGGTGCGATTTCATTCTTAACCTTGTCTGGCTGGCTGTTCAACTGGGAGCTTATGTAAGTAACCTTAACCGGCTTGCCGTCTTTATCCTTTCCCTCGTAGGAGACCTTGCCCGTCTTGGGCTCCCATTCCCACGCGTGAGCAAGTTTGAAGACTCCGGGAATTTCACCATTCCACGTATAACGGATTGCTTCAATCTTCCCATAGGAATCGAGGCCATAGGTCTTGGCGATCTGTTCGAGAATTGGCGGACGCTGCTGCGCCTGCGCCTGCGCCCAGGAACTGGGAACAAGGACCAGGATGGCAAGAGCCAGAAGACGAATCGTCGAACAACAGTTCGATCGTGTCATAGAAGCCTCCCTCTTTAGATTGTACGGGTGTTGTAAGGATGACCAGAGCGACAGCATACTCTTTATCCTGATGAAACGCCAGAGTATTTGCGCTTTCTCTTCCGGTACAACCAGATCATGGTGGCGATTGCCACGCATCCGTATTCCAGCGGCATGACCCAGCCAGGGAGCGGCCCCCAGGGATGACCAAGTGTGCGCAGGTGCCAGTTGATGTACACGGGGATAACGCTCACAGTCCAAATGATGATCGGCAGGGTCGAGGTCGACATCAGAAATGGCAGCAGCCAGAGAAGGTACCACGGGAATACAGCGGGGGCGCACAAAAGAGATACTGCCATGGGCCATGCAAATACCTCCGGAGACCACTCCGGCGATGCCCTTCTTAGCCAGATTGCTGTTGCCACCCCGGCGAGCACGGCCAGCCCAGCCAGCAACTGCGGAGGCGCTACTCGATCGAGTGCCGCAAATACAGGACCATTAAAGCGCCAACTCTGCACATACCTGCCAAGTGAGCCGACCGGAAAGTAGCCGTGATGAATAAATGGCAGATACAGTAACCCGAACACGGCTGCCGCCAGTGCAGCGTCGCGAATGCGAACCCGCTTCCAGTAGAGGGGCAAGAGCACGATCGGCAGAAATTTCGCGGCTATAGACAGCCCAAGTGCGACGGCCGCAGTCGCCCGCCATCGACGCCCGAGCGCAGCGACGGACACGAGCAGCAAGAGTGCGCCAACAATATCGATGTGACCGCTTCCCGCCACCTCAACCGCCAGCAAGGGGTTCCAGGCGTATGCCAGAACCAGGTGCGCTCCATGCCCCCTGCAACGCAGCACATCGAGCAATACGAGAACGATTGCCAGATCGCAGATTACAAATGCCACTCTCAGCGCAAATGTAGATTCGTGAATGGCAGTTACGGCGCGGAAGAAGAGCTGCGCCCCCGCTGGATATGGGCTCGGTAGATCCGAGTTGTTCAAGTTGCGGGTTTCCGGGGTATGCAGCCCCTTAGCGGCGGGATCGCTGGGAATGACGATATATGGGTTATAGCCAAGCCTTTGCAGGTGTCCATCCCAAACATATCGATGAATATCATCGTCTGCGCCCGAGGGCACTCGAAGAAATGCAATGTGCCACGCGGCACTCAGGGCGAGCCCAATGACGACAACGCGCCGGGGGAATCCTGGCCTGGCGAAAAACTCACGGACCGCCAGGAGGTACGCGATGCACGCAAGCGTCAAAGATGCCATGAAGTACGGTCCACCCCTGTCGCCGAAGTTGCGCGAGCAGATAATGAGCGCCACGCACACCGTGGCGCCGAGCAGGTACACTCTCCACGCGGGAGTGATCTTCACAATTCTCCTGTGCTCTTCCGTGATTGTGCCGTCGCAAGCTCCCACTCTTCGAGCCACCGTGCCGTGCGTGGCGCTCTTGCCGGAGCCAGACGCAACTCCGCTGTCAGCCGGCTCAGGTCTTCCGCTACATCCACATCGTAAAAAGGCGCTGCAAAACCTACAGAAAGCGCAAGAGCCTGTGTGCTCGACAGGAGTGTTTCCAGCGCGCTGCTGGTGCCCATTCCGTCGTGTGCGAACAGAGTAGGATGAGAAGCCTTTGCCCCTACGAGATAGTAGCCTCCATCGTGCGTAGGTCCCACGACCATGTCCCGCGTGGCCAGCATCTCGAATGCGTCTTCGAGAATGGAACGCGGCAGATGTGGGCTGTCGCTGTTGAAGGCGATGACACGTCGTTGAGGAGCTTCCGTGAAGTGCGCAAACACTGAGGTGAGTCCTGCGGCAAGACCTTCACCAGTCTGTGCAACGACGCTCACTTTGTCGCTTGCCAACTGAGCCAGCTCGTTTACGTCCGCGCGCGGACACATGATGGCAACTTCCACATTGTCCAATGACCGCGCCAGCGCTAACGTGTCGTCCAGAAGACAGCGATAAAACGCGGTGACGGCCTGGAGAGGAAGGCTCGGGGTCAAGCGGGTCTTCACCGCGCCCGGCCTCGGCGCTTTCGCCATGATGACCAGCACACGGTCGCTACCTGACGAACTAGCCACCGTCTCGCTCGAAGACTTCATTGATCCGCCCTACGAGCGCCGTGAGGGCCTCGTTCTTCGGTGCCGGAAATGGTAGCACACGATCAAGCTGAGAATGAACCAGCCCGCGCCGACCGTGCCCTTGAGCGTACCGCTGATCTTCGATCTTCCGATACGCGGGTAGTAGCTCACCGGAACTTCAACCACGCGGAATCCTGCCAGAGTGCCTTTGAGGATCATCTCGACCGCCCAGCCGTAGGTGGTCTCTTCGAGGGCGAGCGCGCGCAGCACCTCTGCGCGGCCAGCGCGAAACGGGCCGAGATCACTGATCTCCAGTCCATAGAGAACTCGGATCAGGCGGGCGGCGAGACGATTGCCAAACGCCTGGTGCCAGGGCATTGCCACAGCAGAACGTCGCTTCCGCAGGCGGGAGCCGAGCGTGATGTCTGCCCGTCCCTCGGTGATCGGCGCTAAGAGGATCGGCAGTTCAGAGGGTCGATCGCTGTAGTCGCCATCAAGGAACACAACCACGTCAGGGGAATTTGCCGCAGCCAGTCCGGTGAGGCAGGCTCGCCCGTATCCGCGGCGCGGTTCCGTTAAGACGCGAGCTCCCATTCTTGCGGCGATCTCGAGCGTCCCGTCAGTCGAGTTGCTGTCGACAACGATCACCTCCGTCGTGAGATCGGATGGGAGATCCGCTAAGACGCGCTGAATAGCCTGCGCTTCATTATAGGTGGGGATGATGACGGACACTCGCACGTGAGCTTGCTCCGATCACCACCAGGGAGAAGATGGCCATCGTTGCGACAACCACGCGTCAATGCCCCATCTTCGGCCTGCATGTCCCACAGCAAGTCCGAGCGATGCGAGCACCGGAACCAGCAGTTCCCAGATCCACGAGGTGCCCCACTCCGAGATCCAAAGGCTGCCGAGAAACAGAAAGGCCACAAATGCAGCCGGTCGGGTAAGCAAACCGATAACGAGCAGTATCCCGAGAGAGATCTCGGTCATGCCTTGTATGGGAGCAGCCACTGCGGAATGGCTTGCCATCAGACCCATCACCGCCTTCCACGCGGCAGGCGAATGGCTTGCCTTGATGTAGTAGTCAATCAGGCCCGCGTAACCCGCCGCAGTGTAAAGGCCCTTTCCCATGTTCTCAAAAAAGACCCACACGAACATTGCGCCAATCGTCACACGGACCAGCGCCAACCCGTTTGCCGCTTCGGATTGGTTGATCACCTTGAGAGCCGGGTTTGCGTTCGTCGTCATTGTCACTCCTATGCCAGTTTGCGAGGCCGGACGCGAGAAGCTTCGACGACCACGACTCCACTCTCCTGGGAGGTTCCGTCACGATCACCGTTTCTACTTTTCCATGTTGAACCCCTGTCGCCTTTCTCGCAAGTTTGCGAAATCGCCAGGTGCTCCGGCAAAGGAGAAACGATGGACCGGGATTCGAAGTTAGTTCATCAGCACCATCAGGGGGAACGGCTCCGGCAGATGGCATCGAGCTAATCAGGAAGCGGTTGCCATCTGGCGAGATGGCATATTGGAACAGCACGATGGGGAGGTTATTAGGTTGATGTTGGCTGCTCTGGCCTCCATGGACGCCGGAGCAAGAGGATTAAGCGATGGCTACGACCTCTGCCCACACGTTGCGGCAGAAATGCGTCATGCAGTGCTGCCATTTGGCTTCGGGATAGAATTAGGCGAAGTTTTCCACGACGCGGTCGCCTTCTGAAGCGTCAGTTGACTGGTCAGAAGCTGATTTATCGTTACTTCCGAGGAGCCGACCTCTCATTACCAATGCTTATGCAAAGCGAAGCAGGCCACCTGCTTTTATTTCGTCGTGCTGCACCGTGCCGCCGGGCAACCGTTTGCCGTTGAGTGAGGTCCGTATTGAGTTGCCGCCCTTGTAGGCATTTTCTACAACGAGCGTCTTACCGCTCGGTAGATGAACCGTGGCTCTGGCGAAGAGCGGAGCGCCGAGAATGTATTCGGGTTTGCCCGGGCACAGGGGGTAGAAGCCAAGCGAGCTGAGGATGTACCAGGCAGCCATGGAACCGGTGTCCTCATCGCCTGCAAACAGATCCGGAGTATAAAGATCGTCCATCACGTGCCTGGTCCAGTAAGCCGTACGGTCTTGCCGGCCCGCCACCGTAAAGACGTACAGGATGTGGTGCGAGGGCTGGTTGCTGTGCGCGTACTGTCCGAAGTCGACTGCCGCCATCTCAGACATCTCATGAATCTCGCTGCTGTAGGATCCGGTATCGAAGTCGGGGGGCATCTTGATCATCTTGTCGAGTTCGGCGGCGACCTTCTCCTTGCCGCCCATCGCCTCGATCAATTCAGGCATGGCATGGGGCGCGTCGAAGCGATGCTGATACGCCGCACCCTCGACATAAGGATTGCCCCAACGAATCGGGCTGAACGGCTCCAGATACTTGCCATCCGAATTCTTCCCGCGGAAGAAGCCCACACTCGGATCAAAAATATTGCGCCAGTTTTCGGAGCGCTTCATGAACATGGCGTAGTCATCGGCCTTGCCCAGCGCCCGCGCAACCTGCGCGATGCAGAAGTCGCCGTAGGCAGCGTCGACCGTCTCTGCGGCTGCCTGGTCGACTTTGTCCGTGGGATCATAGCCGAACTTCAGATATTCTTCGATGCCGCGACGTCCATAGCCTGCGTCTGGATTGCCGGGCTGGGTCGCGTGCTTCCTCAGACCCTCGTAGGCTGTAGCCATATCAAAACCCTTGATGCCTTTTGCGGCTGCCTCTCCGAAGGGCGAATCGATCAGGCTGCCGGTCATGCAGGCGCGATAGCCCGGGCATGGAAACTGGGGCAGCCATCCGCCCTCCTTGTAGGCATTCACCCACGCCTGCAGAATCTCCCCAAGGCGGTCGGGGAAGAGGATAGTCATCATGGGATACCAGGCGCGATAGACGTCCCAGTAACCGTGGTCCGCGTACATCACGCCGGGCACAACCTTCCCGTTGTAGGGACTGCGGTGGTGCATTGCACCACTAGCGTCGAGCTCATGCCACATGCGCGGAAACAACAGCGTGCGATACAGGCACGAGTAAAAGGTGCGCTGCTGCTGCTCGCTCGCACCTTCAGGCTCGATGCGCTTCAAGTGTTCATTCCATACCTTCTCTGCCTCGGCGCGCAGTGCCGTGACGGGCTTGGCGCCGAGTTCGAGATGCAGGTTGTGCTCTGCCTGCTCGAAGGAGATAAACGAGGTCGCTATACGTGCATCGACAGAGCGAACGTTGTCCGCAAAGGTTAGATGGGTGGTGCGATGGTCCTTTTGATCCTTGTGCTCAAGCGTTGTCCACGGCTCGGAGAACTGCAAAACGTAGAAGCAGGCGAAGTCATTCGGTACGCCGCCCGAGTTCGCCGTCGAGCGGAAGCGGACGGTGCGTTGCGGCGCATCGGGCTCCGGCATCGGCGGGTTGTCCCCGGGCACATCGAAGACGAAGCCGGGCGTCTGCTTATAGGTATAGTTTGCGTGGATCAGTGCTCCGCGTTCCGTCGGCACCAGTTCGGCGTCGATGCCGTAACGCAGCAGCCTCATCGCCATCGTGTGAGGCGACAGGATCGAATCCTCCGGGCGGTACGAACTGGAACGCGAACCGTACTCCAGGTTGGGTGCGCCTGATATCGGCAGAAAGGTTGCATGGCCGTAGTCGCCCAGCCAGGGGCTCAACTGGTGCGTCGACCGAAATCCCTGGATGCGCCGCTGCCCGGGCTGAAACATCCATGGCGTGTTCGGTGTGGTCTGCAGCGTCCAGTGCGCCATGCCGAACGGACGCGCTGCGATCGGCAGCGTATTTCCGCGCGAGAAATACCGCGTCGAGTCTGTTCCCTGCAAGATGCTGACCAGCGTGACCGGGCTCGCGATTCGCTCATCCTTCGTCGATGCATGTTGCGTGACCGTGGGTGTCTCGGCTTCCATACTGATCGCAGCAGGCGTTATCGCTGCCGCAGCGGCCAGTCCGGTTGACTTGAGAAAGGAACGACGGCTGGTTTCCAAAGGATTCTTACTCACGGATCACGCTGTTTCTCCTGTACTTTGCGGCACGCTCGCGGGCGAGCCTCATTCAGGCGTCTGTAGAACTCACTCGATTGTAAGCGCCTGAGAGGAGCGCAAACATTTTAAGGTCGATCGGTGCTTGGTAAGGGCGTTCCTTCCCACAGTGCGTGGACGGTTGCATGCTCAAGCTCGTTGCGAAATCTGTTGTATGTACCGCCCTGTGAGTTCGATTGCTGCAAAATAGTCTATCTTCCAAGAGACGATGGTGTACGGTGTTGTTTCAAGATGTGGAGAAGCTATGTCCTCGATCGAACGCAGGTCCTTTCTTAAATTGCTGGCTGCTACAGGTATCGCATCGACGTTGAGCCCGGAATATGTTTGCGCGCAGCAGAAGCAAACATCTGGAAAAAGCAGAATGTACGCACCGGCCAGAATCGTCAATGAATACTACGAATTCCTGGCAGGTGAGCGAGCCGCGCTGGCTACGCCTCCGACAACAGTTGCAATCGACTCACTTGGCGTTCGCTTGAAAAGTGGGCCAGGTGAACACAAAGTATCCGTAGGAGAAGTCGTGAATGGATGGCATCTGCTCGCCGTCATTGACATGAACGGTGTGCCAACCGCCGTCTTTGAAAAGCATGTTACACATCGAGGTGCAATCGCATTCGTTACTGTTGGACGCGGAACGATCGCGCTTATACCGAAATTTATTGGCGATTTGTCGAGAATTCGTCCTCGTCCGATTACGGCTCCTGCGGATGCCCAGCTACGCCGGCCTGCAAAATATATTCCCGGCCCGGATTTACCGGGAGAATATGTTCTGAATTCTACCGAGGACCCTTGTTATGAAAATGTCGCGGCGTTAGGGGCAGAATATATCGGATGGACATTGGTTGCCAACGAGCAAGGAGGGCCTCAGCGCTCTCTTTTTCTCGAACCGGATGGTACCTCCCGTGAGTTGAACAATGAGCCGCCCCAGGCATCCTGGGCTCCCGATGAATTAGGTCCTGTATTCGATCCGAAAGGTTTCTTCCCAAACGACAACGTTCATCTTTGGAAGTATGAGAAGGGATTCAGTAAGCGGACATTGCTCGGAGGCTATACGCCAATAGCAGATACCGGTGTATGGAATGAACAATACCAATGCGGTTATGAAGCGATGGTTCTCTTGCCGGACGGCTTGGATGCAAGGCCCATTGCCCGCGTGCGGATCATGATTCCGGAAGATCAGGTTTCGTCCGGTATGAATGTCTATCGTGACGGACAAAATCGCGCTTTTATCGATCGGTATATGAACGGAAACGCACATTCTTTCTTCAATGCGCTTGCAGGAGTATGGAATCGATGGAACACGTTCTTCGAAGAGTCAATGCCGGTGACAATTCCCGACGAGTGGCTGCGCGATAGTGCTCGGGCCGGCATCATGTTATCGCGATGTAGCTACCGCGGGCTTGAGCCAACTTACCAGATTGGGGAGGGAGCCTATACAAAGATTCCGGAGCGGAGTCACGCGTTGTTTCCTGTCGCCCAGTATGAGTTTATCTGGGCACAACAACTGTGGAACCTGACGGCATCGAGCGACGAATACTTTCAGTTTTATTTGGATAAGTACGTACTGCCGGACGGAAATTTTCTTTACAACGTGCAGGATCAGGTAGAGGCTCCTCTCAATGTGGGCCTATTCCTCTCAAACTCGGCGCGCGGCTACTTCTACAGGCGTGATTTACAGGTGTTTATAAAAAGGCTTCCTGTATTGGGGAGAATGGCCGATTACGTCCTTCGCCGCTACGAGTACTCCAAGCAAAGGTTTTCCCCCAGCGATGCTCGCTACGGTTTGATTTGGGGATCGCCAGAGGCCGATCTCGGCGATCCTTTGAATGATTATCCTGACTCGCATCCTTTCTACTATCAGAACGCCGCTGGTGTGTGGAGAGGCATGCACGATCATGCTCGTGCTTTAGCGGCTGCAGCAGTCGCCGATCCCGCACTTAGCAGCGAAGCAGTGCGATTTACCACGATTGCTGCCGAGATGAGGTTGAACATTCAACGATCACTGGAGAAGACTCTTGCAGCGCTAAGTCCGGAGATGAAGGCTGCTGGGATTACCCCATTCACTCCGGAAGATACTCATCGCGATCCCAGGCATCTACTCAGCTATGAAAATCATCGCTTTATGCAGGACTGGTTCCTCGCTGACTGGGGCGATCAGGCGCTTGATCGGGGTCATCTTAAGCATAGATCGATCGCAGGGATGGAACTTATAGGTCTGCATATAGATGGAGTGGAGCAAAGGACCTCGAATTTCATGGAGCATGGAACGCTCGCGGTCAAGATTCGGCAAGAGGATTATCGCTCCTTCCTACTTACTCTCTATGGTCTAGTCTGCTATGCCGCCGATTCTGGAAATCGTTACTCTCCTGAAGACGCTCTCATTCCCGGCGGCTATGCAGGAGAGGGAAACAAATACGGATGGTCTGCAGTTATCAATTCTGTCTTACAGCCCGCGCTGGGGCTTCGTTGGTTGCTCTGCTATGAAGAGAGTGATGCCCAGGTGTGCCATCTACAGAAGGCCGCACCAAGCCATTGGTTTAAGGCAGGCGAAAAGATCATAGTAGAGCGTTGTCCAACGCGTTTCGGTACTCTTGGCTGGCAGACCGAGTCAGTGTCGAACCATCAATGGCATGTGACCGTCCGTCTCCCTGAAAAGTTTGAGGGGGTGCTAAAAATTCATATTCATCCGATAGACGGAAAGCCAATTACAACGACTTCTATCGGAACGATTGATAGAAGCTGCGTCATACTCAGCGCGAACGACCTGTCGAATCAACGTACCCTCGAAATCAAAATTGCGTGATTTGTGATGGCAAGTTACCGATAATCAGTTCGGTCTTGCCGCGCTTGAAAACTACCGCACCCTACTTTATGTTGTGAGCGGTCAAGTATTTTGCCGTCCGGAACCGGATATCTGGAAGGATCAGTGCCGTCAACTTAAGTCCGCACCATTCGCAGGCGCTCGTTATCTTTCGCGCGAAAACGGCGGTATCGGTTAAGAAGGGATTGAGGTCCGCGGGCTCGGAGAAAGACAAGATTGCCTTCGAAGCGCTTTTCCTCGATGATGGCTCCGCCTTCGAGCGAGGCGAGGATGGCGCCTTCCGATTGCGGAAGACGAAAACTCAATTCGACGAGCGGGTCGACCACGAGCGCGGCATCAATCGCAAGCAGGAGTTGTTCAAGCCCAGTCCGATGAAGCCCGGAGACGGGGATTGCTTCGCGCTCGCTGGGGAGATGGGCGAGGTCCTGTGCCGGGACCAGATCGATCTTGTTCAGCACCTGGATAACGGGCTTGGCCGAGACGGCAAGCTCGGCTAATACTTTTTCAACCTGGGCCTTCTGCTCTTCACGGATCGGGCTCGCAGCGTCCTGGACGTGGAGAAGAATCTCGGCACGCTCGACCTCTTCGAGCGTGGCGCGGAAGCTTGTAACCAGCGTGGGGGGAAGATTGCGGATAAAGCCAACCGTGTCCGAGAGCAGGATCTTGCGGCGGGAAGGGAGCTGCAACTGTCGAAGCTTGGGGTCGAGGGTCGCAAACATGCGCGCCGATTCGAGCACTCCGGCCTCGGTGAGGGCATTGAAGAGCGTGCTCTTTCCGGCGTTGGTATAGCCGACAAGGGCAACTACAGGGACAGGGACAGCCTCGCGGCGTTGCCGTTGCTGATGTCGAATGCGGCGGACGTTGTCGAGCTGGTTCTTGATGTGGTCGATGCGAAGGTTGATCTTGCGGCGATCGGTCTCGAGCTGGGTCTCGCCTGGACCGCGAGTTCCGATGCCGCCGCCAAGCTGAGACATGGCGCGGCCGCGTCCAGCGAGTCGGGGCAGCTGGTATTGGAGCTGCGCAAGCTCTACCTGGAGCTGGCCTTCGCTGGTTTTGGCATGGCGCGCGAAGATGTCGAGAATGAGTTGCGAGCGGTCGATGACGTGGCAGGGAAGCCGGGCCTCGATGTTGCGTAGCTGCGAAGGGGAGAGGTCGTGGTCGAACAGGACAAGCGAGGCGTTGGTCGAAGCGACGACCTCGACAATCTCATCGAGTTTGCCCTGGCCTACAAGGCTGGAGGGATCGGGCTTCTGGCGGCGCTGGACGAGGGTTGCGGCAATAGTCGCGCCGGCAGACCGGGCAAGCTCTTCGAACTCTGCGCGGCTGGCGTCGAGGTCGAGGGTGGAGGACGCATGGTTGGGAAGGTCTTCGTCGCCTGCCGTGACCGCAGCCGCAGTACGGGCCAGTCGAGCGGCTGCGGTAAGCTGCTGGCGCTTGCGCATCTCTCCGGTGAACTCGACCACGACAATTACGGCAAGTTCCTGCTGCGTTTGCGAGGTGCGGAGTTCGCGGGCAAGCAACGCCGCATCCTGGGCCTGACTCGCTTCGACGAGACTGCGTCGGACTGTCTTTCCGCGGTTCCGGCGTGATGGTGCTTGATCCGGGATCGCTTCAGGTAAAACCTTCTTGCTGGCCAAAGTGATCTCAATTCAGGGCCGGAATTCCAGCCACTCTCTCAATGATACTGAAGCAGTCTATCGAGCCCATGTGCGCGGGCTGGGCGAGCGAAGGCGATTTTTCAATGAGCATTACAACTGCCGAAATTGAACACAGTGCTCTTCGCGCTATCTCCGCTCGAGATACCGATCTGCGAGTTGTGCCTGGACGCAGCAAAAACATAGCGGTCAGCGTTTGCTGAAGAGCAGAGCGTCGCCATCTGCCATGGAGATGAGTTTGTCGTTGGGATAGATCGAGTCGACGTTTTCTTTCGTGATGAGCCGATGTTTCACGAAGGTTGCCGGCGGAACATCCTTGCCTTGCAGCTTATCCAGCGCAAGCGAGATGACGGCCTCGCCATACTGCTCGGGAAAATAACTGACCGATCCTACCAGACGAGAGTTGGTGCGGCGAAGTTCGCGCCGAGCCTCGATACTTGCATTTTGACCAACCGCCAGGCAGTGCTCCTCGCGTCCGGCTTCTTCAAAGGCGCGCAACGCGCCGAGGCAACTTGGGTCGTTCATGCCGCCGATCAGGACACGGCTGGCCTTGCTCTTGCGAAGATGCTTGCGCATCACGTCGAGGCTGACCTCGTATCGTCCGTTTCCGTTGATGAAGCGAACTCGCTGGTCAGGAATTTTAGGCAGAACCTCGCGAACTCCGGCAAGAATCCCGGTAAGCCGCGAACGCGGCAGCGGGCCGGCCATGGGTAGTTCGAGCAGAATCACTTCGTCGACAAAACCACCCCATCGGTGAAGGCAGGCCTGTGCCAGAGCGTGCCCGCCGATCAGGCCTGCGCGGTAGTTGTTTGCGCCGTAGTAATGTGCTCCGGGATGAGGGATATCGATGGCGATGATTGGGATATCGGCCTCGATGAGTTTCGAGGCGACGATGGAGGCGCTTTGCTGATTGGTCTGGAACTCGATCACCAGATCGACGTGCTCGCGCACGAACATCTCCGCATTCCGTACCGCAGCTTTAGGACTGTAGCGATTGCTGAGCACCAGAAGGTCGACACCGGCATCGTAGGCGCTGCTGCGAATACTCTCGGAGACCAATCGGGAGAAAGAGAACTCTTCGCTTTGCGAGGCGTAACCAAGGCGGAACTTCTTGGGGCGCCACTGCTTCACGACAAGCTGATAGCTGTTCTTCTCGCGACGTTCCAGCATTCCACACTCGACCAGAGTCACTAACATGCGATAAGCGGTAGGCTTGCTAAGCTCGCTGCGAGTCGAGATCTCGTTCAGGGACAGGGTCGCTTTATTACTGTCGAAGCACTTGAGGATGGTGCATGCGCGCGTGACGGACTGGATGGTGTAATCGGCGTTTCCGGCCTTCTTCAGAACAGCTTTCCGGGCTCGCTTCACTCTGTCCTCCTTGTGTCGTCATGAATCGTTGCGATCCCGTATTTCATAAAATGAAATATCTTCTCTCGACGTATGTTCAGCCGCCGCGAGGGGCGACAATCCAAAGTATTTCCATAAAAATCAGTAAACAAGCCACAATTGCAAGAACTTGCAAGGTTCATCGATCATACATGGATTTCGAGGAGCGAAATAAGATAGATTGTCTAATTTTTCTCGCCAGAATTCTTTCTCAGAGTCTATTCTGCGCTCCATCTATAGACTTCCTGTCATTCAGAGGCCAACATGCAGAAGCTCAGAACGAAACTGCTCGCAAGGAGAAGAGAATGTATAGACCGTTGAAGTGGTTTTTATCCGGATTCGTTGCCGCTCTGGTTTGCTCCTGCGCTGTCGGAGCGCAGGAGACTGCAAAGCCCGATGAGGTCAAGGTCGACTGGGCAAAGGTCATTCAAGCTTCGCAGTCGACGCCGACTCTTCAGGTGGTTGTGAACCCGCAGCTTCTTCGCGGCGCCAAGCTGCATGACGGATCCTTTGCCGCGCTGCACATGCTGGGAGCAGATTATGTGCGCTATGTCCCGTGGCTCCCTTATCCCCGGCAGGCTGTGGCGGAGTTGAGCGCGCCGGCCAACGGCAAGACGTCGTGGGACTTCACGCATATCGATCCCACCTTCGAAGACTTTATGAAAGCGACGGACGGGCATTCCGTCATCATTAATTTCAGCACGATTCCAGCGTGGATGTACAAAACGGATAAGCCCGTTACCTTTCCTGACGATCCCAACCAGGTCTTTTGGCATTACACGCAGGGAACAGAGCTGCGCGACCCCTCGATGAAAGAGGTGTCGGACTATTTTGCGCGGCTGCTGAGCTGGTATACCAAGGGCGGCTTTACCGACGAATACGGCAAACGATGGGAGTCAGGGCATCATTACAAGATCGCTTACTGGGAAGTACTGAATGAGATCGAATTCGAGCACCACTGGACCCCGCAGGAGTACACAAAGTTCTATGACTCGGTGACGGCGGCCATGCGAAAGGTCGACCCGAATATCAAGTTTGTCGGCCTGGCGCTCGCCGCCCCGAGCAAGCATCCGGAGATGTTCGAGTATTTCCTGAATCCGGCGAATCACCGGAAGGGCGCTCCGCTGGACTTTATCAGCTATCACTTCTACGCATCGCCGTCGCCGGACCAGACCCTTGACGACTGGCAGTACACCTTCTTCGATCAGGCTGAGGGATTTCTCAATACGGTGCGTTATGTGGAGCAGATTCGCAAGCGCCTGTCTCCGTCGACGAAGACCGACCTCGATGAACTGGGAGTCATTCTGCCGGAGGATGGCAAGGAGATAAATCACCCGGGCTACGTTGCCAAACCCGAGCCGCAGAACTATTGGAACCTCGACGGCGCGATGTATGCCTATATCTATGAAGAGACTGCAAAGATGGGAATTGATGTGCTGGGAGAATCGCAGTTGGTCGGCTATCCGTCGCAGTATCCCAGCGTAAGCATGATGAACTACAACACCGCCGAGCCAAATCCGCGGTTCTGGGTTCTGAAGTTGCTGAAAGATCATTTTGGCCCGGGAGACAAGCTGGTCGAGACGACAAACCCGAACGGGTCACTCTCCGTACAGGCGTTTGAAACGAGTCATGGCAAGTCTCTACTGGTGATCAATAAACGCAATCACGCCGAGCAGATAACACTACCGGCAGACGCTGACGGAGCGTCCGTATCCCTGGTGGCGCCATCCACCGGCGACCATGCGCCGGCACAGGAAACCCTGCATGGCCGCACCCTCTCGTTGCAGCCATTTGAAGTAGCTGTCCTGCAGTACAAGTGATGGATCGAGGAGGGGCAGCGTGGAACGAATCGCCTTCCAGCTACGGATCAAGGCAGGGAAGACCGAGGAATATGACGAGGCGCATCGGCACGTTTGGCCGGAACTGCTCCGAGAGCTGGAGTCGTTCGGGGTCTCGGAGTACTCGATCTTTCGACGTAACCAGCAATTGTTTCTCTATATGCATGTGGCCGATTATGACGAACTAACGAAGCGTCTCGAAGCCAGCGACGTGAATCTCCGCTGGCAGGAGACGATGGCTCCGCTGTTTGAGCCGGTGCCCGATCTGCGGCCCGGCGAGTCGCAGGCCATGATGACGGAGGTCTTCTTCATGAGGGGAAGTGCTAAAACATCCGGCAGAAACGCAAGAGAAGAAGGACAATGAACAGCGAGTACAAGCATCTGCGCGTAGGGCTGATGGGGCTGGGGCTGGAGGCTTACTGGGAGCAGTTCGATGGGCTGGAGGCGCGGCTGCTGGGATATTTATTCGAGGTCGAAGAACGAATTGCCGGACCGTCGCGCGTCGTCTTCAACCTTGGCCTTGTCGATACACCGCCGAAGGCTGTCGCGGCCGGGCACGACTGCCGGCGAAATTATATCGATATTCTTCTGGTTTATGTGACGACCTATGCACTGTCGGCGACAGTGCTGCCGGTCATCCTGCGGGCGAAGGTCCCGGTCATCTTATTGAACCTGCAGCCCGCTCCCGCGATGGAGTATGAGCGTTTCAACAGGATGACCAGCCGTACCGCCATGACCGGAGAGTGGCTTGCGCATTGCAGCTCCTGCCCCATGCCTGAGATTGCGAATGTGCTTAAGCGGCTGGGCAAGCCTTTTCATCAAGTGACCGGCATGTTACATGACGATCCGCAATGTTGGAGCCAGGTGGAGGAGTGGCTGCGCGCAGCCGAGGTCGTCCATGCACTCACGCATAGCCGGCTTGGCCTGATGGGGCACTATTACAGCGGAATGCTCGATATTGCGACTGACCTGGTGCAAATCAGCGGACGTTTTGGCATCCACGTAGAGATGCTGGAGGTCGATGAACTCAGCGAGCTGCGAAGAGATGTCGCAGCGGATGCGATTCAGACCAAGCTCGACGACTTCAGCAATTTCTTTGAGGTTGGGCCGGACTGCCCTGCGGACGAACTCTCCCGCGCCGCGCAAACCGCCGTGGCTCTCGACCGGTTTATCGAGACGAACGATCTGGATGTCATGGCCTACTACTACAAGGGAAGTGGCGTCCCAGAGAATGAAGACTCCATGAGCTCGATCATTCTGGGAACGTCCATGCTGACCGGAAGAGGCATACCCGTAGCGGGCGAGTACGAGGTGAAGAATGCCATCGCCATGAAGATCATGGATCTTTTAGGGGTGGGCGGCTCCTTTACGGAGTACTACGCGATGGACTTCGACGCCGATCTCATCTTGATGGGGCATGACGGGCCGGGGCACGTTGGCATTGCGCAGGACAAGATCAAGGTGCGGCCATTGCAGGTCTATCACGGCAAGGTAGGGAAGGGGCTCTCCGTTGAGATGTCCGTGAAGCACGGCCCGGTGACGCTGCTCTCCGTCGTCGAAGACCGGGATCGAGGCTTTCAGTTGCTGGTTGCAGAGGGCGAGAGCGTGGCCGGCGAGATCCTCGAGATTGGCAATACAAACAGCCGCTATCGTTTTCCCCAGGGTGCGCGGCGTTTTGTAGAGCAATGGAACTCGTATGGACCGGCCCATCACTGCGCCATCGGCATCGGACATATTGCAGGGCAGATCGAAAAAATAGCAGCGTTGCTGGAACTTGGTTTTGTTCAGGTATAGTCGGGCCTCTTCAGAATGGTTTTGCGAATTATCTTTCGTTTCCCAGGAGGAGATCAGTATGTCACCCATTACAGAAACAAGAATCCTCATGAAGTATCACGTCAATGAGAGCAGAACGGAAAGAGCAAGGGAACTGCAACCGAAGCTGGATCGCGAATATATCGTTCCTGTCTTATTAAAATCCGTACAGGTGCTGGACCTACTCGGAGATGTTCCGGATGGGCTGCGCATCGAGCAGATTCATCAGATCACCGGAATTGCGAAGACGACCGTTTATCGCATCGTCCGGACCCTGGTCGTGAGCGGACACCTGCATCACGGAGGGAATGGCGCCTATGCGATAACAAGGAGAACCGCCCCTGGATTTGATTTTTCTTCCTATTCTGCCAATCTGCCTGCGTAGATAACAGGTCACGCTCCACGGGAATGAGTATGATTCGTCGGGGAGGCCTTATGAAAAGGATGCAGTCTACCTGGGAAATTCGCCGGGCCATTCAGGCGCTTGCTATCGTCTCTGTCTTTTCCTCGATCGCGTGGGGAGCAGCCTCGGTTGACAACCGGCCAACCGCGCTCAAGTGTGATGCGCTGGTTGAGCCCCTGGGGATCGATACGGCCAATCCCATCCTCTCGTGGCAGCTAAGGGACAAAGCGCAGGGTGCCAGGCAGACCGCCTACGAGATTCTTGTTTCAAGCAAGCCCGGCGCAGGCACGAAGGCTGACGTCTGGGACAGCGGCCGGGTGGAATCCGGGCAGTCGGTGGATGTCGCGTATGCCGGTCCTCGCCTGGAGGCTGAAACGCGGTATTACTGGCGCGTCAAGGTCTGGGGCAAGGATGGCAAGCCTTATCCCGTAAGTGCGGCAAGCTGGTGGGAGATGGGTCTGCTCACGCAGAGTGCCTGGAAGGCAAAGTGGATCAGCTATGAGTCGCCGGAGCTGCATAGCATTCGTGAGTCGGGAGCGATCTGGATTACCAACGCCGCCGTTCCGGGCTTCAAGTCTCCCGGGGATACGCATCACGATTTTCGTTTCCGATTCAACTTAGATCAAACGGTGAAACGGGCCGTCCTCTATACAACGGGAGAAGATACGGCAGCAGCCTGGGTGAATGGGAAGCAGGTCTTAGAGGCACAGCCGCTTGCACCGTGGAAACAGATGCCCTGGGGCACTTATGTCAGCAGGGAAGTAACTTCGGATCTTCAGGAAGGATCGAACCAGCTTGCCATCGGCATAACCCACTTCGACACACAGAGCGGTCGACAGACGCAGGTTGAAACACAGACGCCCATGAGCATGTGCCTCTATCTGGTCATGGCCGACAACTCGGTAAAGGTGCTTACAAGTGCCTCCAGCGGCTGGAAGGCAGCCCTCAACGCAGAGGGCGATTGGTTTTCGAAGCAGTTCGACGACAACGCATGGAAAAACGCAGAGCCGTTTAAGCCGAAGCCTGCCGAGGCCGGCGGCACTCCCTTAGGACTTCCGTGGCCGACCGGGCCTGTGACTCTGCTTCGCCACAGCTTTGCCGAGTCGAAGCCCATCGTTTCGGCGCGTCTCTATGCAACCGCATTGGGCGCTTACAAATTTCATATCAACGGCAAGGCTGTCGGCGACCAGATCCTCGCGCCCGGATGGATGGACTTTCGCGAGCATGTCCCATATCAGGTGTACGACGTGACATCGCAGATCGTGCAGGGAGGAAACGCCATTGCCGCCTATCTCGCGCCCGGCTGGTACAGCACGCCTCTCATGTGGTTTCGACAGGGCAATAACTATGGAGCTACTCCTCCTGCCTTGATGGCACAGCTTCGTATTGAGCACTCCGATGGCTCCGTGGAGTGGATTCGTACAGACGCAGACTGGAAGGCCGACCTGTCTGCAATTCTCACTGCTGAGATCTATGACGGCGAGACCTACGATGCGCGGCGCGTCCAGCGGGGCTGGGATACGGCATCGTTCTCGGATGCAGAAT
Source organism: Acidobacteriales bacterium 59-55 (assembly GCA_001897435.1). GTDB lineage: Bacteria > Acidobacteriota > Terriglobia > Terriglobales > Acidobacteriaceae > Edaphobacter. Next base: position 462,033 of record MKSV01000007.1, read on the forward strand.
GGAAGCCTGTGAGCGTCATCAAGCCCAATGAGCCCCGGATTGTCGCTCAATACTTCCAGCCCATTCGTGAAGAGAAGGTGATGACGGCAAAGAGCATCAGCAGCCCGGCTCCTGGTGTGTATATCTACGACTTCGGCCAGAACCTCGCTGGTGTGCCCCGCGTGCATGTCTCGGGACATCGGGGCCAGGACATTAAGCTGCGGTTCGCCGAGGTGCTCAATCCGGACGGAACGATGTACGTCGAAAACCTGCGGACGGCCAAGGCGACCGACCACTTCATCCTCGCTGGAAACGACGGAGCGAGCGGAGAGACCTATCAGCCGCAGTTCACCTATCACGGCTTCCGCTACGTGGAGGTCACCGGGCTTGATGCAAAGCCAACGCTGAATGCCATCAAGGTCGTCGTCTTCCATACCGACGCGCCGTTCACTTCACAGTTTGAGACCGGGAACAAGATGGTCAATCAGTTGTGGAGCAATATCCTCTGGGGACAGCGGTCGAACTTCATCGGTGTCCCCACCGATTGTCCGCAGCGCGACGAGCGCCTGGGATGGACCGCGGATGCACAGGTATTCTGGCGCACTGCTGCGTACAACATGGACCTCGACGCCTTCACCCGGAAATTCGCCGGCGACATGCGAGGGACGCAGGCAGGCACGCCCATGTATGGGATCTTCGCCCCGGGGACAAGCACGCCTAATCCAGGCTTCGGAACCGGCTGGAGCGACGCCGGCATCATCATCCCCTGGACCGGCTGGATACAGAGTGGAGACAAGCGCATCATCGAGCAAAACTGGGATGCGATGGAGAAGTATCTCGCAGCGATCCTGAAGCAGAATCCCAACCATCTCTGGAGAAATGGATTCGGCATCCCATTTGGCGATTGGCTGACGCCCACGCAGACGACACCGGAAGACCTGATCGCCACGGCATATTGGGCCTATGACGCTTCTTTGATGAAGCAGATGGCTGATGCGACGGGGCGCTCTGCCAAGTCGGTGGAGTATGGGAAGCTCTTCGAAGAGATCAAGGCCGCATTTGCCAAGGCATACATCCGTTCCGATGGCTTTGTCGGCACCGTCGATCACTATCCGAGCATTCCTCCGCCGACGATCTCTCCGGAGGCGCAATCTAACAACTCAAAATCAGTTGTCGAAACTCAGACGGGGTATGTCCTCGCGCTTCACATGAATCTGGTTCCGACTCAGTTGCGCGCGGCCGCCGCCGAAAAGCTCGTCCAAAAGATTAAAGACAATCACTGGTTACTGGGAACAGGGTTCCTGGGTACTCCATACCTATTGGAGGTCCTTTCCGACACGGGCCATAGCGATGTCGCATACAGGCTGCTACTGAATACAGAGTATCCGTCATGGGGATACCTTGTGGATCATGGCGCAACGACAATGTGGGAGCGTTGGAACGGCGACCAGATGCGCGGCGATCCCAGCATGAACTCCTATAACCACTATGCCTATGGAGCGGTCGCAGAGTGGATGTACCGTTATGCAGCCGGGATCGATACAGTCGCCGGCGATCCGGGCTTCCACACCATCTATCTTCGCCCTAGCTTTGACTCAAGGCTCGGCAGTCTCGCATTTACTTATGACTCTCCATACGGCGCCGTAATATCGAAATGGAAAGTCACTGGTTCTGATGTGGCATGGAACCTGACCATTCCTCCAAACTCGACAGGGCTGCTGCCGTCGGACTTAGTTGAGGCCTATTCGATGACGCTGCGTGGCCAATCGCTCGACAGAAGTCGCGAGGTACTTTCTAAGTCGGGTTCTTACATCCTGCCGGCAGGCTCCTATTCTTTCAAGGCATCGATGAAGCGGGGGCGCCCATAGGTGGTCTGACCTTGGAGATGTAATAATCCACCGTCTGATGCTACCTAATCCTTTTCTGCATCAGCCCACTTCTGCAATAGAAATGAGCCGGTAAAGCACTATGCTCCAGTGCCGCCGGCCATTTTCGTTAATGCGGACCATGACCAGTCGTCGTCTTGGTTCAGCTTGACGATAGCAAACCTGCGCAATGGTCGGACAGCTTTTATCTCAATGGATGCGCGGTGGTTAGAGCGCTTACGTCATTGCCATCCTTCTTTATCTGTCAATAGAAAAACTATTTTTAAATCTTGACACCGCATTCGAGCGGGGCTATCGTTGCGCCGTCGCTAAATCGCTGACAGGGCTTGTAAGTTATGGGCCATCTGAGTTGTCCCTGTCATTCGATGATACGAAGATGTCCCGGAGCCTAGCTTGTTAGATCCAGTGCGAATATGCCAATAGGGGAATTTGCAGTTAGTTGCAGACTTAGGGACGCTTCGCCAACCCCCGGTCATTGGGGTGGTTTGCAACGTAACACGAAGATATCGCTGTAGCAGCCCGACGCTGAGTAACTCGACTTATATTTCAGGAGGTTCCACTATGCGGTCTGGCGTAGCAATAACAAAAACAACACAGGCAAGATCGATGCATTTCAGTTTGCTTCAAAGATCAATTCAGGCGACGCTCTTTGTATTCGCGCTGCTTCTGGCTTCTGGCAGACTCTATGCCCAGGCGGGAGCAACCGGAACCATCCTGGGAACGGTGACTGATAGCACCGGCGCGATGATTCCGAATGCGACCGTGACCGTGAAGAACACAGCGACCGGCGCTACTGTTCGTACCGTCACCAGTTCTTCCGGCGACTACCAGGCCTCGTCGCTCAATCCGGGAAGCTATTCGGTGTCGGCGGAGATGGCAGGATTTCAAAAGTCCGTGACCAGTTCATTCACGCTCGCGGTCGATCAGAAGGTTCGTGTCAATGTTTCCCTGAACCCTGGGGATGTCACCCAGACCGTGGAAGTGCAAGCTCAGGGGTTGACTTTGGATACGGATAGCTCCGCCATTGGGCAACTCGTAAGTCAGAGGCAGGTCGCGGCGCTCCCGCTCAACGGGCGTAACTTTATGCAGCTCTTGTTACTCGGCGCTGGGGCGGTTACGGTAGGTGGGGAGCAGGGCACGATGCGGCAGGGCTCGGGCAACGCAATCAGTATCAATGGAGCCCGGCCTGAGTCGAATAACTACACGCTGGACGGTTTGATTAACACGGACACGGCACTTGTAACTCCAGCGGTGATCCTCTCGCAGGATGCGATTCAGGAGTTCAAGGTTGAGAGCGGCAGCTATCCCGCGGAGTTTGGTTTTAGCGCGAACCAGATCAACCTTATCAGTAAGAGCGGCACGAACACTCTTCACGGGTCCATCTTTGAGTTCAACCGTAACGACGCGTTTGATGCAAAGCCCTTTCCAACGGCAGCCGACTATCAGGCAGGCGTGCCCACCTCACTGCCAAAACTGCGCCAGAATCAGTTTGGGTTCGTTGCCGCCGGCCCGGTTTATATTCCCAAGATCTATGACGGACGAAATAGAACCTTCTGGATGGCCAACTACGAGGGCTGGCGCATTACTAACGGGACGATCTCAAAGGCATCCGTGCCAAATTCCGCGATCCTGACCGGCGACTTCTCCCAGGAGCCTTTACCGGCACATGGAACTCCTGAGTGCACAGTCAGGCAGGCTTCAACGCAGAACTGCCTTCCCATTGATCCGCTTACCGGCCAGCCATTTCCCAACAACAAGATTCCCGCGAGCCGCATTACCTCGCGATTGGCGATCGCGGCCATCGCGGCGGGTTACTGGCCGACTCCGAATGCAGGCGCAGCCAATGCCGCTCCCGGTACAGTCAACTTTGTGAAGTCCGTCGGATTGCCCTTGACGACCAACCAGCAGACCTATCGCGTGGATCAGACGCTGGGCAAGTTCGGTCAGATCTTTGGCCGCTATACCTACTCGACGTACCAGAACAGCAGCCTTGGCTCAACATCGCTCGACTATGGACTGGCAACGCAGTATGAAAAGCAGAAGAACTGGGCAATTTCCCACACTATCAATTTCGGTGGGACAAGCACCAATAACTTCCGATTCGGCTATCTCGATGCCTCGGCTCCGCAGGGAGCAACGACGCCGCCTCAGTCCTTCGTCGATTCGCTGGGACTGAGTGGCACATTCCAGAAGTTTGGACCGCTTCAGTTGACTTACCCCAACATTGGTATGAGTCAGTATGGAGGCACAGGAGGTCCGGTGAATGCCTACACAGGCTCCGATCAACCGGCCTGGGAGTTCGCCGATTCCTACACATGGGTGAAAGGAAGGAACACCTTTGGCTTCGGCGCTGACTATCGCCGCTGGCGGCTGATTCGTAACCTCGATGACGACTTCCTTGGCGACTATAACTTCCGTGCCGATACTCTTGCAAACAACTCGGTCAGTTGCGATCCGGATCACGGCGGCAATGCCAATGGCAACTGCGGCACGGGCAATGCAGTCGCCGATATGTTGCTTGGCTATTACAGTGGTGCAGCTGGTTTTGTCCCGGGACCTTTCAGCCCGACGGATCAGGCTGGAAATCCGCAGACGCACATCTTCAGTTATTTCGCTCCCTATGCTCAGGATGACATCAAGGTGACCCAGAGGCTGACCTTGAATATCGGAATGCGCTGGGACTACCGTGCCGCAGCCTACGAGGAGCACAACCACTTCTTCTGGCTCGACACGCAGAACAAGCAAGGCGGCCTGTGCTACGCCGACAAGACTCTATCGACCAATGGAGTCGCCGATGGAGTCGGTTTGGACGGCGTGACGAAGATCTTGCGATATTGCGGCTCGAACGTTCCTCATCCCGGCTCGAAGACTCCCTTTGCGCCGCGATTCGGCTTTGCGTACCGGTTAGGAGATAAGACCGTCATTCGCGGCGGTTACGGAATCTTCTGGGATTCCTCCGAGGGGCGTGAGATCGATAACTCGGGCGACATTTATCCTTACGCTATCCGCAACAATCTCACCCCGGCTTCGAATCCCGCTGCCAACAAGCTGACCAACAACCTGTTTCCAAGCTTCACGAATCTGGGGCCATTTCCGGTCTCTACCCTGACGTTTCTCGCGGTGATCGAGTCGGACAATCCGCTCAACCCCTACGTCCAACAGCGCTCCCTCTCCATTCAGCGCTCGCTGGCAAGGGATACGACGTTGGAACTGAACTACATCGGAAGCAAGGGAACCCATCTTTTGAACCGTCGTCAGATTGCTCAACCCCTCGCGATCCCGGCGGAGAGCCTGGCGTTTTGTCAGGAACAGGATAGTAGCGGCAATTATGTCAATCGAAAGGTAGCTCCGTGTACCCCAAACTCGCGGTTACCTTATCCAAACTTTACCGGCGATTACATCAATAGCGATTGGCACGGCTATTCGAACTACAACGCGGTTAACGCAAAGTTCGAGCATCGCACCAATACGCTTGCAGTTACCGCGGTCTATACCTGGGCAAAGAGCATGGACGACAAGTCGGCTGCGGCTGGAGTTGGCGCCAGCGGCGCAGGCTACCAGGGCTTCATGGACAACCACAACCCACAGTTGGATTATGGCCCGTCGGACTTCGATGTGAATCAGCGCTTTGTTGCGAGCTACGTCTATGACCTTCCCATCGGTCGCGGCAAAAAGGTGATGGGTGGAGTCAACCGGGCTACCGACCTTTTGGTTGGAGGTTGGGAACTGACCGGCATTACTACATTCCAGACCGGATTTCCCTTTGGCATCAATGCAGCCGATCCGCTTGGCTACACCGGCAGCATTGCGCCGAGGGCGAGCTATACCCCCGGTTGCAATATCCATAGCGGCTTGACGCAGAAGTTCCAGAGATTGAACATGTCCTGCTTCTACCAGTCAGCGCCTGGCGTGTATGGCAATACCGGCCGTAACTTCCTTCGTCAGCCGGGCATCAACAACTTCGACGTTGGGGTTGCAAAGAGTCTGGCGATCACCGACCAGGTGAGGTTTGCTGTTCGTCTGGACACCTTCAATACCTTCAATCATCACCAATACGCGATCAATGTAGGCGGACTGGCTACCGGAGGATCGGGCGGCGGCTCTTCCATCAGCAATGGGCTGGGGGATTCGCTGGGAGGGAAAATTACCAGTTCGTCTCCAGGCAGGATCATTCAATTGAGCGGCAAGCTGACGTTCTAGCCCATTGCTCCGGCAACTGCAAAAAGCCCATTGCCAGCGCAATGGGCTTCTTGCAGGCAGCGGAGAAGTGTACGTGACCTTACTAGGCAATCCTCGAGCGATCATGAAATCAAATCCTGTTCCCGGTAGATTCAGCTCTTTTGTCTTATGCGCATTATTCGCATGCGCTCCAATTCTCTTCGCGCAGCAGGCATCCACCGATCTCCAGCAAGGCTTCCAGAGTCCTCCCGAAAGTGCGCGTCCGCGTGTCTGGTGGCATTGGATGAACGGCAACATCACTAAGGAGGGAATCGACCTCGATCTTGAGTGGATGAAGCGAATCGGCATCGGAGGCTTCCAGAACTTTGATGCCGCGCTGGGAACTCCCCAGGTTGTTCCAAAACGCCTTGTCTATATGACTCCCGGATGGAAGGACGCCTTCTTATTTACGACGCACAAGGCTGACACGCTTGGGTTGGAGATGGCCATCGCCGGATCGCCCGGGTGGAGCGAGAGCGGCGGTCCCTGGGTCAAACCGTATCAGGCAATGAAGAAGCTCGTCTGGAGTGAGACCGCCGTCGACGGAGGCCGGCCCTTCCATGGGGTCTTGCCGTCGCCGCCGAAGCAGACGGGGCCGTTCGGCGATCTGGCGCAGGCCGATCTGATGGGTGCATTGGGAGGAGCGAAGGCTCCTCGACCGGTGGATTTCGGCGCCGACAGCGTTGTGATCGCGTTCCGTACTCCCGCGGATGAATTCTCAATGGCGCAATTGAAACCCACGGTGACGACCAGCGCCGGACCGGAAGCGAATGCGTCGTTGTTATGGGACGGCGATCTCAACCACTCGATCGCATTTCCTGCCGCCGCTCCGGGGGAGAAGAGTTGGGTCCAGTTTGAATTTGCGAAGCCTCAGTCCATGCAGGCAGTCACCCTTGCCATGGGAGGACCCGGCAATCCACTGGCTCAGTTTCAGCCGGAGACCGGGCAGGGACCGGTGCTCGAGAAGAGTGACGACGGGATCACGTTTCAGGAGGTGGTTCGTCTCCCGACGGCAGGTGCCGTGCAGCACACCATGTCGTTTGCACCTGCAACTGCGCGCTTCTTCCGGCTCACGTTTCTTGAGCCGCCCCCCGCGAAGGCACAGCCAGGCGACATCGATCTCAGCCAGTTCGGTATCAACGCTCCCAAGGGACCTCCGATGCACCGGATCGCCGAACTTGTCCTGCACACCGGCGCCCGGGTCAATCGATTTGAGGAGAAGGCGGCCTTCGCCACGTTGCCGGACAACTACAGCGCCGCGACGCCGAAGCCGTCTGCCGGGTCGGCAATTCCGGTGGATGACGTCATCAATCTCACCTCGAAGATGCAGAAGGACGGCACGCTCGACTGGATGCCTCCCCCCGGTCGCTGGACGGTTCTGCGGATGGGCTACTCTCTGACCGGCATCACGAATCATCCAGCCTCGCCCGAAGCGACCGGGCCGGAGGTGGACAAGCTGAACGCCGGTTATGTGAAGGACTACTTCGACAACTATCTCGATCAATATAAGTCCGCAACCGGCGGCATGATGGGCAAGCGCGGTCTCGAATATGTCGTCAACGACAGCTGGGAGGCCGGCACCGAGAACTGGACGAACGATATGATCCCGGAGTTCGTCAAACGCCGCGGCTACGACCCCGTGCCGTGGATGCCGGTGCTGACCGGACGCATCGTCGGCAGCGCAGCCGATAGCGATCGTTTTCTCTGGGACTTTCGCAGAACGCTCGCGGAGCTTCTTGCCGAAAATCACTACGGCACGCTCGCGGCGGAGTTACACGCTCGCGGAATGGGGCAGTACGGCGAATCGCATGAAGAAGGCCGCGCTACCATCGGCGATGGCATGGAGATGAAGCGTTATGTCGACGTGCCCATGGGCGCAATGTGGGTACAAAGGCCCGGTGTCAACGCTGACCTGCTTGGGTACGACGCCGATATCCGGGAGTCTGCTTCGGTCGCCCATATCTGGGGACAGAATCTGGTTGCGGCGGAGTCGATGACCGCCGCCAGCAATCCCTGGGGCTGGTCGCCGAACACGCTCAAACCCACTGCTGACAAGGAACTCGCCGAGGGGCTCAATCGCTTTGTGATTCATACCTCGGTTCACCAGCCGCTGATTGGAAAGGCTCCCGGGCTTGCCCTCGGACCCTTCGGCCAATGGTTCACACGCAACGAGACCTGGGCAGAACAGGCGACGCCATGGATCACCTATCTTGCTCGCAGCTCCTATCTATTGCAGCAGGGAAAGTTTGTCGCCGCCATCGCATACTTCTACGGCGAAGACAGCAATATAACGGCGATCTTCGGCAGCCGCGCCCCGGATGTTCCCCCCGGCTATAACTTCGACTATGTCAACGCGGACGCTCTCGAACACAAACTCAGCGTGCACGACGGCGCGCTGCTGACGGACAGTGGCATGAGCTATCGCGTCCTTGTCCTCGATCGGAATAGCGCTCACATGTCATTGCCGGTTCTCCGCAGATTGCAGACCCTGGTGCATGATGGGGCCACCATCATTGGCAAGCGGCCCATCGGCGACCCAAGCCTCGCTGACGACCAGGCCGCGTTCCACGCCATCGTCGAGGACCTTTGGGGAAGCAGCGACGAGGACCGCAGCGTGGGCAAAGGACGAGTCTTGCAGCAGGGAAGTGTGGCAGACGCCTTGCAGCAGGCGAAGGTCGCGCCCGACTTTACCTTCACAAAGTCTCGCCCTGAGAGCGAAGTACTCTTTGTCCATCGCCGAACGCCGGTTGCCGACCTCTATTACATCGACAACCGAACCGACCAGCCGGAGTCCATCGACGCCAGTTTTGCGATCACCGGCAAAGCCGCGGAGCTGTGGCACGCCGACACCGGCAAGTCTGAGCCCGCGTCCTACGACATTGCGGACGGCCGCACGACAGTGCCGCTTCGCCTTGATCCTTATGGCACTGTCTTCGTGGTCTTCCGTCATGCCGCGAAGCAAACCTCCCGCCATCTTCCCGTAGTTCGCGAGACAGCAATCGCGTCGGTCGACGGCGCATGGGATCTTACCTTTGAGAAGGGTAAGGGAGCGCCCGACTCCGTCAAGTTACAGCACCTCACCTCGTGGTCCGATAACTCCGATCCCGGTATCCGCTACTTCTCCGGCCACGGCACCTATACCACCCACGTCAATCTCCCGGCATCGTCCTTCAAGCCGGGAGACAGTCTGTGGCTCGACCTCGGCACCGTAGACGATCTCGCCGAGGTGACAGTGAATGGAAGATCCCTCGGCATCGCCTGGAAGTCTCCCTATCGCGTCGATGCCACCAGTGCGCTTCATCCCGGCGACAATCTGTTGCAGATTCGGGTCGTCAATCTGTGGGTCAATCGGCTGATCGGAGATCAGCAACCCAATGCGAAGCAGTACACTTTCACCGTGCGCAATCCTTACAAGGCGACATCGCCGCTTCTGCCGTCCGGCCTGCTCGGACCGGTGCGGCTATTACGCGAAGAGCACGTACAGGAGGCCGGGACCGCTGAATGAAATTTCGCTCCATCGCTATTGCGGCTCTCGCCTTCTTGCTGCTTCCTTCCTGCATTCCGGCCCAGCAGAGCAGTATGCAGAGCGACTACGCCACCGCACAGCGGGCGCTGGCCTCGGGCGACGTTGATGGCGCACTCAAAATCTTCGAGCAGCTAAGCCGCGCCAACCCCTCCATCGCCGAGATCCACGCCACCATCGGAGTTATTCGCTTTCAGAAAGGTGACTATGCCGCCGCTCTCAAGGAGCTTGATCAGGCGAAACGGCTCAAGCCCACCCTGCCCAGGCTCGATGGTCTCATCGCCATGTCTCAGGCCGAGATGGGAGACTTCAAACAGGCGCTGCCCGTGCTCGAAGAGACCTTCCGTACAGCAAAGGATGAGCCGGTAAAGCGCATGAGCGGCCTGCAACTCGAACGCGCTTACACCGCCTTGCAACAGGACGACAAGGCGGTCACGGTGGCGCTCGAACTCCAGCGCCTCTTTCCCTCCGACCCCGAGGTGCTTTATCACAATGGACGCATCTTCGGGAACTTCGCCTTTCTCACCATGCAGAAGCTCGCCACCGTGGCGCCCGACTCCATCTGGCGTCAGCAGGCTGCTGCCGAGGCCTACGAGAGCCAGGGCTCGCTCGATCAGGCCATCGCTGCCTATCGCCATATCCTGACCCTCGATCCGAACCACCGCGGCATCCACTATCGCATTGGCCGCTGCCTGCGCGAGCGGGAGCGCCACTCGCATCATCCGGAAGATCTGGTCAGCGCAATGGCGGAGTTTCAGCAGGAGCTGAAGCTCAATCCGGACAACGCCAACGCCTCCTACGAGATTGGAGAGCTCCATCGCCTTGCCGGAGAAAACGCAACTGCAAAGACTTACTTTGAAGCTGCGCTGAAGATCTATCCCGACTTCCCCGAAGCCAATCTGGGCCTGGCTACCGTCCTCTCGTCCCTGGGACAGCCTGCCAAAGCGTTGCCGTATCTGAAGCTGGCGATCAAAAATGATCCCAACGACGAAGCCTCGTGGTATCGGCTGTCGCTTGCAGAACGCTCGCTCGGCCACAAGGCGGAGCAGGAAGCCGCCATGAAGGAGTTCCTGAGAATCCACAAGAATCAACAAGCCGAACTGCTTGGCCCGATGCATGACGTCAGCAGGCAGGAGATTCAGCCGGACACTCCATAACCGGCTCGCTTGAGAGCGAAGAAGATCGAGGCATTCGCTTCTAACGTACTTATCCACCATCACTTGCGCGCGGTCTATCTACCCTTATCCAGCTGCGGCCCTCTCCGTCTGCGTCGCAGGGCCTGAAGATTGCCGACCTCCATCCCCGGAGGGGAGTCCTCCCGTGTCGCCGCATGTTTTCTTATTGCACATAATTTTTCTATTGACATACGTTTCCTCGTTTGTAAATAATCGGTCTCGCATCCGAAGACTGCCATAGTGCCCTCTCGTCTTTCCGAAAACGCTCCTTTTGACGTTTTCTGAGATGTGGCCCTTGGCTTCTTCGTAGGCGTGGTCGTACCACATGTATCCGGCTCCACGCTCGAGCCGGCAGCATTTGAGTTAAATATCCCAAAAATACCTATCGGGGGCTGTCATGCAATCCAGAAAAGATTTACCCCAGTTTGTTCATTTTCAATTTTTGAAATTGTTTCTATCCGCAGCGGTCCTTTTTTGTCTTGCAATGACTCCAGCGGTAATGACCGCACAGACCGCGGGTGAGGGAACCATTCAGGGCACCGTCACCGACGGCACAGGCGCTGCCGTCCCCAATGCCACGATTACGGCAACCAATGTCGGCACCAATGTCACCACGGTGCGCACCTCGACCGCTGCCGGCCTCTTCAATATCTCGCCCCTGCCGCCGGGAAGGTACTCAGTAAAGATTGAGGCCTCCGGCTTCAAGACCATGGAACAGTCCAATCTCGTGGTCAACGCGCTGCAGGTACTAACCTTCAACCCTGCCCTGGCGATCGGCGAGACCAGCGAGACGGTCATGGTGACTGCCGCGCCTCCCATCCTGAACCAGTCGAACGCGACTCTCGGTCTCACCATCGAGAATGAGACTTATTCCAACCTTCCGCTCCAGATGAACAATGCGCAGCGCGATCCGACATCCTTCGGCTCGCTCACTCCCGGCGCACAGGGCGGCTCCCGCCTGCCGGTCATCGGCGGTACAGGCAATTATCTAGGGCAACTCTATCTCGACGGTATGCCCGCGCAGACCGTCAGTCAGCAGGGCGACAACCGACTGGTCGGACAGGCGGTCAGCGTCGAAGCCGTCGACCAGTTCCAGATCGTCACCAGCACACCTCCGGCCGAGTACTCCGGCGCCGGTGCCGAGAACTTCACCATGAAGTCCGGCACTCTCAAATATCACGGTCAGGTCTCCGACTTCGTGCGAAACACCATCTTCGACGCCTGGTCGTTCACCTCCAAGGCCGCGACGGTCAAGAACTCCGCAGGCGAAACGGTTCAAGCTCCGAAGCCGGTGGAGCATCAGAACGAGCTTTCGCTCTCCTTCGGCGGTCCTATCCCGTTGACGCGCAAGAAGGGCTTCTTCTTCGTCGCTTTTGACAAGTTTCACTCTCGCCGGGGCGTTAATCCTTCGCTGTTCACGGTTCCAACCGCGCAGATGCGTGCAGGCGATTTCTCCCAACTGGGTGCAGATCCTTTTCTCTACGACCCCACATCGACCACCTGCTCCGGCGGAACCTGCACTCGTACGCCGTTCCAGGGTATGAAGAATGGTGTGCCGACTTATAACGTCATCCCCGACAGCTATCTCTCGCCGATCTCCCAGAAGATGCAGTCGTTTCTGCCCGACCCGAGCAACGATGCCCTGGTCAACAACTACTTCGGCGGCGCGCCGAGCGGCTTCGACAACCACGTCATCGACTGGCGCGTGGACTACGATGTGAGCGCCAAGCAGCGAATCTCAACCATCGGTGCCATGGGCAGCGTCAAATATGTGAATAACTACGGCACGCCTTTCCTGCCCCTGCCTTACACGGGCGGCGATCTGGCGCAGATATCCCCCAAGGTCTTCGACGTCGAGGACACTTACACCTTCAGCCCGCGCCTGGTAAACCAGTTGAAGTACGGCTACACTCGCTTCTTCCAGAACATCCAGAACGCCACCCAGGGCATCACGCAATATGAGGCGGGCACGATGGGGATTACCAATCTCCCCGCCGGTCAGGCAGGCGAGGAGTTCCCCGGTGCTGCCTTCGGCGCCACCGGCAAGTATGCCGCGGCTGCTCCCACGACTCAATGGACCAGCAACAGCAACGCCGCGAGCACACAGCTCACCACGCCGAACAACTATGCCCTCGTCGACAACCTGCAGTGGACCAAGGGCCGTCATGCGATCACCCTCGGCATCAGCATCCAGTGGCAGCAGATCAACAACGCCAATCCCGCCACCTACACCGGGGTGCTCAGCCTCGCCTATAACCCTTACTCGACGGCGAACTTCTCCGGCAACGCTCTCACCACGAATACCGGCTACTCCTATGCCAGCTACCTGCTCGGTGCCGTGGGCGGAACGCCTTCCATCGGCCTCCAGCCCATCAGCGAGCTGGGCGGGCGCTATCGGCCCATCGCTCCGTATATCGAAGACAGCTTCAAGGTCAATTCCAAGCTGACCCTGAGTCTGGGGCTCCGCTGGGATTACCTGCCGCCGTACCGCGAGGTCAAGGATCACTGGACCTTTATGAATCCCGATCTGACCAACGCGATTACGGGAACTCCCGGTATGTTGCAGTTCGCCGGCAACTACGGCGGTCCGGGCGTCAGTTGCGGCTGCCGGACTCCGGTCAAGACCTACTGGAAGAACTGGGGACCGCGCATCGGCCTGGCCTATTCGGTCAACGACAAGACGGTCATTCGCGCCGGCTTCGCTACCGTCTATTCGCAGGGCGGCGGTGTTGGCGGTCGCGGCGGTGCCTTCCAGGGCACCGGCCAGACTGGCTTCAACATGACGGCCACCGGCCCGGACGAGATCACCTCGGGCGCAGCCGCCAATCCGTCGTTCTACCTCAACAACGGCCCCTACTTCACCAGCATCGGCCAGGCCAACACGTCTCTGTTCGGGGCGGGTTATGCCTATCCCTCCGCACCAACGCCCGGTGTCGCAGCGCAGGTCCTGAATACCGGCAACTATTTGAATAGCTCCGGAAAATTCGTGACCGCTAACAGCGTTGCCTATGCCGATCCGTACTATTCGGGCCGCGCGCCGCAGTTCACCTTCTATAACTTCGGCTTCGAGCGGGCCATCACTCCGGACATGACCCTGGGCGTCAACTATGTCGGCAACCAGAGCCACTTTCTGATTAATTCCACTACCAGCGGCTCCAACCCCCGCGGTTACTGGACGAACCAGCTCAATCCGGCGTACCTCGCCTCTTTGGGCGGGGTTACGGACAGCACCGGCAAACTTCCCATCCTCAACGCGCCTGCGACTCCGGCAAACGTAGCCAAGGCCATGGCCGCGGTTCCCGGCCTCTCGATCCCGCAGTTCTTCCAGGATGCTGCTGCTGTCAACAATACAGCCACCATCTCGCAGGGACTGGTTGCCTTTCCGCAGTACAAGGGCGTCTCCGATACCTGGGGCGCGAATGTGGGCAACTTCAGCTACAACTCGCTGCAGATCGTTCTGCAACAGCGGCTGGCGCATGGCTTGACCTTCAACATCAACTACACCTACTCGAAGAACATCGGCGATGACGGCACCTTCCGCAGCGGCTTCAACATTCCCGCCGCGGCTCTCTCCGGAGGAACGAAGGACTGGCATCAAAACCGCATCGATCGCTCCTGGACACGGATCTCGACTCCGCAGAGCCTTCATGCCTTCGGCGTTTGGAAGCTGCCCTTCGGCAGAAACGGTATCGGAGCCAACTCCTGGCTGGTCCGCAATCTGGCGGGCGGCTGGCAGTTCTCCGGCATCTACACCTACTCTTCCGGCACTCCCGTTGCCGTCGTCTCCAGCCAATGCACCACCGGCTTCGGCAGCTCGGCGACTCTGCCGGGACAAGGGCAGTGCATGCCCGACATCAACACCTCGTTCAACTCCAAGACGGCCCGCATCAATGGCAGCTATGGCTCAGGTCCGGGTGGCTTCACTGCCGCGAACCTTGGCAAGGTGGCCTACATCGATAAGGGCGCCTTCGCAACGCCGAAGACGATCTCTGCTCCCGGGACCAGCGTGGCGCAGTACCTCATCGGCAATGCGCCTCGTACCCGCGCCTGGAACCTCAACAATCCCAGCACCTACAACATCGATGCCGCGCTGCGCCGCAGCTTTGAACTGCCGAAGAGCATGTCCATCGAGTTGGAGGCAGACTGCCTGAACGTCACCAACAAGGTGACCTTTGGCAGCCCCAATGCTACGTGGGGAGGCAGTTCTTTCGGTACCATCAGCAGCGCGTCCAGCAATGCACGCGACTTCCAGTTTGCCGGCCACTTCAAGTTCTAGCCGACTGGAACCATCAACCCCGAGAGCCGCCGGCCATTCCCGCTGGCGGCTCTCGCGCGTTCAGGGAAGGGACTCGGACGCCGCAGGTTGGCCCTGAACCGGATCAACGAATTGACAGTTCGCCCTTTATTTCATACGGTGTTTGTGTCCGGTATCTGAATTTAATCGGTGTATTCAATCGAATTAGCGCAAAGCGGATCGATGGATACGCGCCGATGACGCCGTTCACCGGGCTAAATTGGAAGCATCGTTACAGGGAAAATCGCGGGCTATTCAAGGAGACATGTGCGCCATACTCGGAAATTAGGATTGCTTTCTGCTTCGCTGTTCGCTCTTTGCCTCACTCAACTCGCTCCGGCGCAGGGGTCGGCCAGCTCGACGATGCCTCCCCCGCCTCCCCACGCGAAGCAGATTCACCTGAAGCATGTTCTCGTCATCGGCGAGACCAAGGGATTCGAGCACGACTCAGTCCCCGATGCCATGGCGGCCATCTATCAGATGGGTCACGACAGCGGTCTATGGGATACGACTATCCGCACTGACACCGAACTGCTCACCAAGAAGGACCTGGGTAGAAACGCGAAGAACCTCAACTACTTCGACCTCATCGTCTTTGCCAGCACCACCGGCGAACTGGATATGGATCAAAGTCAGAAGAAGGACATGATGTCCTTTATCAAGGAAGACGGAAAGGGCTTTGTCGGAATTCACGCTGCGCTCGACACCAATTACACCTGGCCTGAGTACGGCGAGATGATCGGCGGCTGGTTCGATCAGCACCCCTGGATGACCTTCAATGCGCCCATCATTAATGAGGACCCTTCCTTCCCGGCCGTCCGGCACTTTCCCGCCGCCTTCGTGAAATACGACGAGATCTATCAGCCCAAGGACTGGTCGCGCGACAAGGTCAATGTTCTTCTCAGCCTCGACGCAACCAAGCTGAACTACGCGAACAACCCCCGCATTCACCGTGCAGACCACGATTTCCCCGTAGCCTGGTCGAAGATGTACGGCAAGGGTCGCGTCTTCTACTCGACGCTGGGTCACACGGAGGAGTCGTGGAACGATCCCGATATCCGCAAGATGTACTTTGAAGCGATCAAATGGGCGCTCGGCATGACGGAGGGCAGCACGGCATCTCATCCGCGTCCCGCCGGGCAGCCTGGCAAGTAGCAGAGCCTATATAGTTAGACTCTGTAAACATACGATCGCGATGCCGTCAGTATTCTGCTTCCGTGTGCGAGCATAGTCTTCACCCATGTTTTCCAAGAATGGGAAGATTGTGCCGTCCGAGGTTGCTCTAACCCGTCGGCAGATGAGGATTTTTATGAAGAAGAAGTTGGGAATGGGCCTGGTTGGCCCGGGATTTATCGCAGAGCACCACATCGACGCTGTCCGCAGGCTGGGCGATGTCGAGGTCGTAGCCCTCGCCGGTTCGAGCGAGCAGTCGGCAGCCCGCAAGGCCGCCGCTTACAAGGTGGATCGCTCCTACGGCGACTACAAGGATCTGATCGCCGATCCCGATGTGCAGGTGATTCACAACACCACGCCCAACCATCTGCATCTTCCCGTATCGATGGCGGCGCTCGCCGCGGGCAAGCACGTCATCTCCGACAAGCCATTGGCGCTCAACTCCGAAGAGGGCCGCAAGCTGCGGGATGCCGCTCTTGCCGCCGGAGTCGCCCATGTCGTCACCTTCAACTATCGCGGCAACCCGCTCGTGCAGCAGGCCCGCTCCATGGTCGTCAACGGCGATACCGAGGGCGTGGCCTTTGTCCACGGATACTATCTTCAGGATTGGATGACCGATCCCAACGTTTATTCCTGGCGTTCCGATCCCGCCCGAGGCGGTGCCAGCTCGGCGCTTGGCGACATCGGCTCGCACTGGTGCGATCTAGCCGAGCACATGTCCGGGCTGAAGATAGACTCCGTCCTCGCCGATCTCACGACCGTGGTCCCCGTCCGCTACTCCTCCGGAGCTTCGGCCGAGGCATTCTCGCAGGATCGCTCCGGCGAGCGCACCCCCATCGACATCGTCAGCGAAGATCTCGCCAGCGTGCTGCTTCGCTTCGAAGGCGGCGCGAAAGGAACGTTCTCCGTCGGTCAGGTACTGCCCGGCCACAAGAACGATCTGCAGCTGGAGGTCAATGGACGCCGTCTCTCGCTCAAGTGGCGACAGGAAGAGCAGAACGAGCTGTGGATCGGTCATCACGACCGGCCTAACGAGATGATGGCCAAGGATCCTTCGCTGGTGCTGCCGGAGGTTCGCCGCTATGTCCATCTCCCCGGCGGCCATCAGGAGTCATGGGCCGACGCCTTCCTGAACGTCATTCGCGATGCCTATGACTGGATTCGCGCAGGCGGCACTCCGCAGTCGAAGCCCGCGCCGCTGGCAACCTTTGCCGACGGCTACCGTTCCACCTGCATCGTCGAAGCCATGCTCCGCAGCCACGCAGCCGGCGGCGTGTGGGAGAAGGTTCATTATGTAGCCTGATCGAACGTAACGAATTGCCGGATCAACTTGCCTTGCCGGTTTAGACAAGATTCAGATAGATATATGTGAGGAGCAAACAGCATGAGACTTGGAGTATTCACACCGTTATTGAGCCAGCTTTCCTTTGACGCTGTGCTGGGAAAGTTGACGTCGCTCGGCATTAATACGGTGGAGTTGGGAACAGGGAACTTTCCCGGCGACGCACATTGCAAGTTGTCCATGCTGGACGACGCCTCCGCGCTCAAGGAGTTCCAGCAGACGCTCGAGCGCCACAAGGTCAGCATCAGCGCCTTGAGCTGCCACGGAAACTCGCTGCACCCCGACAAGGCCCAGGCGGCGCAGGCGCAGGAGGTAAACCGGAAGACGATCCTGCTCGCCGAAAAGCTCGGCGTCAAGACCATCGTCGACTTCTCCGGATGCCCCGGCAGCTCCGCCAAATCCGCCTCGCCCAACTGGGTAACCTGCCCCTGGCCCCCGGAGTACCTCGAAATCCTCGCCTGGCAGTGGAAGGAAGTCGTCGAGCCCTTCTGGATCGAGCGGGCAAAGTTTGCCGAACAGCACGGCGTCCGGGTCGCGATCGAGATGCATCCCGGTTTCGTCGCCTACAGCCCGGAGACGATGCTGCGCCTCCGCGCCGCCGCCGGTCCTTCCATCGGCTGCAACTACGACCCCAGCCACATGTTCTGGCAGAATATCGACCCCATCGCGGCGATCCGGGTCCTGGGCGATGCCATCTTCCACGTACATGCCAAGGATACGCAGATGTACCCGTCCAACCTGCCGAAGACTGGCGTCCTCGACACCAAGCCCTACACCGACGAGCGCAATCGCGGCTGGATCTTCCGTACCTGCGGCTTTGGCCACGGAGCCGAGTGGTGGAAGGAGTTCGTCTCTACGCTCCGCATGTACGGATACGACGATGTGCTCTCGATCGAGCACGAGGACAGCCTCCTCTCGCCGGATGAAGGCCTGACCAAGGCAGCCGATTTCCTGAATGAGATTGTGTTGAAGGAAAAGCCGACGGCGGCATGGTGGGTGTAGTAGCCATTGCAGCGAAAAGCAATTTGAGTGAGACTGGATCGGGCGATACTGGATCGGGCGATACCGAAACGAGATCGACTAACATATTGAGATTTTTGAATCGACGGGGTTCCTGACGGACGCTATGAAAAAAATACCGGTAATCGCAATCACAACACTGGCGATGATCTTTGCCGCCTCTCGCGGCGGACTGACGCCGACCTATGCAGCGTCCGCGCAGCCCGCGGCTGCCCCCGCAGGGCAGGCCTCCGGAACAGACGCCGGAGCCGCGGTCTTCAAGCAGCACTGCGCGGTCTGTCATGGCGCGAATCGTCAGGGAACACCTCCGACATTTCCTTCCCTGATCGGCGTCGGCCAGCGGCTGACTCCTGCCCAGGAAGAGACCATGATCCACCAGGGCAAGGGAATTATGCCTGCCTTCCCCCAGATCAAGGGGCAGGAGTTGGCTTCGTTGCTCCACTTCCTCAACGATAGCGATGCAGCTCCGGCTGCAAAGCCGGTAGCAGCAGTGCAGCCGCCTTCGGCCTCCGCGATACATGCCGCGCCGGGCACGGTACGGGCCGGCAGCGCGCTTTTTCAGCAGAACTGCGCCTTTTGCCACGGCCGTGATGCCGCCGGCGGAGAGAGCGGTCCTGACCTCACGCGTTCCAAGCTCGTCGCGACAGATCGACAGGGCACGAAGATCGCGGAGGTGGTTCGCAATGGGCGAACCGATGGCGACAAGAAGATGCCGGCCTTCAAGTTCTCCGACGATCAGATAGCGGGCCTGGTCGCTTTCATCCATGACGAGACCCGGAAGGCGAACGCCAAGCCCGGCGGACGTCGCGGAGTTGATGTCGCGGATCTCCAGACTGGCAATGCCGCTGCCGGAAAACAATACTTCGAAGGCCCCGGAGGGTGCACGAAGTGCCACTCCGCCGCGGGCGATCTGGCCCACGTCGCCTCGCGCTACGAAGGTCTGCAACTGGAGATGCGGATGCTCTATCCGCGTGGAGCTAAATCGACGGTTGCCGTCACGCTCCCCTCGGGAGAGAAGTTCGATGGCACCCTCGCCTATCGCGATGAGTTCACCATCGGCCTGATCGACAAGACCGGGCAGTACCGGTCCTGGCCAACCGCTACGGTCAAGTACTCTGTCGATTCTCCGGCCGATGCTCACGTCGCTCAGTTCCCGAAGTACACCGACGCGGACATTCATAATCTGATGGCATATATCCAGACGCTGAAATAGGCGCTTCGATCTGCGCTTCGGAAGCATTGACGTGGAAAGGTTTTGTCACAACATGCGGCTCGTAAAAAACGTTTTCTCTTTTGTTGCCGTGGCGGCCGCGATCCTCGCAATCGCACCCCTTGCGAATGCGCAGAACCTTACCTCTGCCGGGCTTCTGAAGCCGACAGCCGACAGTTGGCCCACCTACCACGGGGACTACACCGGCCGCCGTCATAGCTCCCTGACCCAGATCACAAAGGAGAACGTTCAGAATCTCGGTCTTGCGTGGGCCTTTCAGACCAACCAGGGCGCGGCCATCAAGTCTTCGCCGCTGGTGGTCGACGGCGTGATGTACTTCACCGTTCCCGACAACGTCTGGGCGGTGGACGCGCATACCGGCCACCAGATCTGGCACTATGAATATCCGCCCAACAAGGGACTTCATATCGGCCAACGCGGCATCGGCATGTACAAGGGCTGGCTGTACTTCATGACGCCGGACGCCCACATGGTCTCTCTCAACGCGAAGGACGGCACTGTTCGTTGGAACATAGTCGTCGCCGATGTCAACCTCGGCTATTGGACGTCGATGGCACCGCTAATCGTCGGCAACCATGTCCTCGCCGGCGTCTCCGGCGACTTCGACAATCTGCGCGGCTATCTCAAGGCGATCGATCCTGAGACCGGCAAGACCCAGTGGACCTGGTACGCCACCGAGCCGGTCGGAACTCCCAATAAGGCGAGCGGCGGCAATACCTGGATGACGGGAACCTACGATCCCGAACTCAACCTCATCTACTGGGGCACAGGCAATCCTACGCCCGTGCTCAAGGGCACACCCCGTCCCGGCGACAATCTCTATACCTGCAGCATCGTAGCCCTGAACCCGGACACGGGAAAGCTTGCGTGGGCGTTCCAGGTCTCTCCCCACGATACCCACGACTGGGACGCCGCCGAGGTTCCTGTACTGGTCGACGCGGACTTCAACGGCAAGCCCCGCAAGATGCTCATGCAGGCCTCGCGTAACGGTTACTTCTTCGTGCTTGACCGGACCAACGGGAAAAGCCTGCTCACCACCCCCTTCGGCCCGGTGAACTGGTCTCTCGGCATCGACAAGCAGGGCCGCCCCATTCCCAATCCGGAGAAGGAGCCAGCGCCGGACGGTCGCCTGATCGCGCCCGATGAGGGCGGCCTCACCAACTTCCGCTCCCCCAGCTTTGACCCCAAGACCGGCCTCTTCATCGTCAGCGCTCGTCCCAGTTGGAGTATCTACTTCGCCAAGCCCGCGGACGGCACCTACGGCTGGGCCGGCGCCGACTACGGCGTCTGGGGCAAGGGTGTCATCAAGGCGATCGATTACAAGACCGGAAAGACTCGCTGGAGCCATGAGATCGGCCAGGGATCAAGCACAGGCGTCCTGACCACGGCCACCGGTGTCACCTTCACCGGAGACGCCGAAGGAAATCTTCTCGCCCTCGACACCGCGAATGGCAAGACACTCTGGCACTCCGGAACCGGGTCGCAGATCGCAACCTCTCCCATCACCTACGAGCTCGATGGCCGCCAGTATGTGGTCACGGGCAGCGGCGGTGTACTATTTGCGTGGGCGTTGCCGGACGCGCATCGCTGAGTTTTTCCGGACAAGCCGCAGAAGAGTGACAAACATTCGGGAGATACTTTCCGTCGCAGCGCATCTCGCATTACACTTACCGAGCCAACTATGTCCATCATCTCTCGTCGCCGATTGATTCAAAACGCCGTGGCAGGCTCCGTCCTTGCCTCCGGTCTGCCCAAGGCCTTCGCTCAGGATGACGCCCCTATTCAGCGGAAGAACCGCATTCACCAGTCGGTCTGCCGTTGGTGCTACCCGAAGGTCTCGCTCGAAGACCTGTGCGCCTACTCCGCGCATATCGGCCTCAAAGCCATCGATCTGCTCAAGCCGGAGGAGTACACCATCCCCCAGCGCTACGGCCTCATCTGCAGCATGGGATACGCCGGGGCGGGAGATATTCCCCATGGCCTCAATCGTCTGGAAAACCACGCCATGATCGAAGCGGCCTTCCGCGAAAATATCCCACTGGCCGCCAAGGCCGGCGTGCCCAACGTCATCACCTTCTCCGGCAACCGCAACGGCATGTCCGACGAGGAGGGCGCGCGCAATTCGGTCATCGGCCTCAACCGCGTCAAGAAGATCGCCGAAGACCACAACGTCACCATCTGCGTGGAACTGCTCAACAGCAAGGTCAACCACAAGGACTACATGTGCGACCACACCGCATGGGGCGTCAACGTCATGCAGCAGGTGAACTCGCCCCACGTCAAGCTGCTCTACGACATCTACCACATGCAGATCATGGAAGGCGACATCATCCGGACCATCCAGGACAACATCCAGTGGCTCGGCCACTTCCACACCGGAGGCGTTCCCGGCCGCCACGAGCTCGACGACACCCAGGAGGTGCAATGGGACGGCGTCATGCGCGGCATCGTGGCCACGGGATTCAACGGCTATGTCGCGCATGAGTTCGTGCCCGCACGCGATCCCCTTACCTCTCTGCGCCAGGCAGCCGACCTATGTGACGTTTAACGCCGCGACTGATCGAGCGGTAGGGCGATCGGCTTGGCTTGCTCGAAGGATTGGCGTAGAAAAAACAGATGAAGATTCTGACGGCTGAGGAGATGCAGGCGACAGACCGCCGGACGGCAGAAGCGTTCGGCATTCCGCTGGCATCGTTGATGGAGCATGCCGGCGCGGCGGTGGCAGTGTTCTGCCTGCGCCAGTATCCGGCAGCACAGCGAATCACGGTCCTCTGCGGCAAGGGAAACAATGGTGGCGATGGTCTCGTCGCCGCTCGCCTGCTCACGGATGCGGGTAGGGACGTGCGCGTGGCTCTGTTTGCCCACGGGAACGATCTGCGCGGAGAAGCGGCCGCTGCTCTCGCCCGCTTGCAGCGCGAGGCTCCCACCGTCGCGCTCGTCGAAGTTCTCGATGCAGAAGGCATACCCGATGTGCTGAATGCAGCCGATCTGTGCATCGACGCCGTTCTGGGAACAGGATTCAAGCCGCCTCTGCGCGGCCTCGCTATTGCCGTTCGTGATCTCCTCAACGGCGTCGGCGTCCCTGTAGTCGCGGTCGATCTGCCATCGGGATGGGACGCGGATTCGCTCGATCAGACGATGGAAGAAGCCTTCCGAGCCGACGCCGTCGTCACTTTCACGGCTCCGAAGCTGGCGCATGTCTTCGGCCATCTGACGGCGGAGACGTCTGGGCCAGTCGTGCTCGCGGAGATCGGATCGCCTGATGAAGCGGTGCAGTCGAAGGCCGCGCTGACCTGGACAGGAAGCTCGAAGTCGCTGGCGGAGCAGCCCCGCGCCGTCAACACCAACAAGGGAAAATTCGGGCACGTTCTCATCGCCGGCGGAAGCTGGGGCAAGGCCGGTGCTCCCGCCATGGCATCGCTGGCTGCACTTCGGTCGGGAGCCGGTCTGGTGACGGCGGCCGTCGTCGACAGCATCGTCGCCATCGTTGCCGGCATCGCTCCGGAGCTGATGGTGTCTCCTCTCAAAGAGAGCGGAAGGGAAGTCTCGCTGGTCAACCTCGAACCTGAGCGGCTCGATCGCCTGATGAAAGGGATCACCGTCCTCGCGGTGGGGCCGGGGTTGGGAACAGCAGGCGATGCCTCGGAGTTCGCGCGGCAGGTAGTTTCGCGGACGAGCGTGCCTGTGGTCATCGATGCCGACGGCCTGAACGCCTTCGCCGGGAAGGCGGAGTTGTTGCAAGGCAAAGGCCGGACGATGGTCCTGACACCGCACCCCGGCGAGATGGCGCGGCTAGCCGGGATGACCGTCAAAGAGGTCGAGTCGGATCGCATCGGCCTGGCGCGGCGGTGTGCTGTCGAGCATCAGGTGACTCTGGTGCTGAAGGGATGGCGGACGCTGGTAGCGCATCCCGATGGCCGCGTCGCGGTCAACACAACGGGCAATCCCTCCATGGCCAAGGGCGGCAGCGGCGATATCCTGACCGGCATCGTAGCCGCCATGTTGGCGCAGTTTCCCGATGATGTGGCGCGTGCGGTCGAGGCCGCGGTCTATCTCCACGGGCTGGCCGGAGATTTTGCGGCTCACGCCATGGACGAACATACCGTTCTCGCAACCGATACGGTTACACATCTGTCGGATGCGTTCCGGTATCGGGTAAAAGATGCCGACGGCCTGACATGGATCTGCGGCTTGAACCGGCATGAGTCGAAAAAACATAGAATGGAAGAATGAAAGAGAAGTTGCGCGAGAAGCGGTTCAGAACGAGGTCGGTAGCCGGTACGCTGGCGTTGGGAGAGACGATAGCGGAGATTCTCCGGCCTCCCAAATTGGTGATCCTCTCAGGCGAGGTCGGCGCGGGCAAGACGACGCTGGTCAAGGGAATCGCGGCCGCGCTGGGCGCGGCCTTCGAGGACGACGTCACCAGCCCGACCTTCACCCTCGTGCACGAGTACGAAGGGCCGACCATCCATCTCTTCCATCTCGACCTCTACCGGCTGGAGACCGAAGAGCAGATCGCCGTCCTCGGTCTCGAGGAGATGATCTCCGAGCCCAATGCGCTCGTATTGGTGGAGTGGGGCGAGCGCTTCGAGAGCGTCGTCAACCTGGCCGACGCGGAGATTGTCATGGAACACGGCGAAGGCGACGAGCGGGGCATGATCGTACGCTGGAGAGATGAGTGAACCTGCTTCCGGCGAGATCTTCATGGTCTTTCGTACGCCGTCGCTGTCGCGAGACAAGAGTATCGTGACTGAGAGGAGGCTTGCCATGAGGAAAGTATTTTGGCCGGTTCTATTTCTTCTGATGCTGGCTGCTGTAATGGCCTCGCCGGCGCGCTTGCGGGCTTTGGATAAACCGGAGGCCGCGGCGCAGAAGGCAGCCGAATCGTGGCTGGTTCTCACCGATGCCGGGAAGTATGCGGAGAGCTGGAACACCGCTTCGAGAATGTTCAAAGCGGGAGTCACCGAGGAGCAGTGGCAGAGCGCGATGCACCGGTACCGCGATCCGCTGGGAGCGGTAAAGTCGCGCAAGCTGAGTAGCGCGACCCCTCGAAAGTCCTTGCCCGGAGTTCCCGACGGAGACTACGTGGTCTTTCGTTTCGCTTCGAGCTTCGAGCACAAGCAGGCCGCAACGGAGACAGTGACCGAGCAGATGGAAAAGGACGGAAGCTGGCGAATTGCTGGGTACTTCATCCAGTAGCGGGCCTGCTGGACCGCCCCATATACCGGTAGATCGCGCACTCTTCGTCGCCGGTAGATCCGTACTCTTCCTGTTGCGCGATGGCCGCAAGGTCCGCCGCGTGATCCTCCGGCGACATGGCGACCGAGCCGGCGAAAAGACCGCTAAACGCCGGATGCTCGTCAAGAACGGTGCGGCACTCGGCGTTGACATAGAGAAGGTCGAGCATCCCCGGCCGCTTTGCGAACTGCGTCTCGATGCGGCGCAGCAACCGCTTCAACACCGGCGCTTCGAAGGGGTGGAAGAGGAAGGCCAGCGTCGGCGTCCGGGGAAAGTCGAAGGTCAGTGCATCCTCTTCAATGAGCCGCGCCGGCGCCAATCGCGATGCCGTGCTGTCGGTAGCATGGCTCGCGCTCCAGTGATCGAGATTCTGCCGGGCGACGGCAGCCATGGCGGGGTTCAACTCGATGCCGATGACCTCGCGGAACGGCAGTTGGCTGGCCACCAGCATGGCTCGGCCCTTGCCTGCGCCGATATCGACGAAGGTGTACTCGTGAATGGGACAGGGTGGCGGCGTCTCGCGCCACAGCTTGATCAGCCTGCGCAGAATGCTGGGTGCGACGCCGTAGTAGGCCGTCACATGCTCATCGTTAGGGTGGCCGGTGACGAGATTGGCGGCAGGAACAAGCCCACTGGTCTCCACTCCGTAAATCTGATCGAAGGGATGGATCGGGACGGCGGTCGCTTTCAGCAGATCGCGTGGACGAATGGGAGTGATCTTTGCAGGCATGGCTCAGGGAACCTCTGATTAAGTCCGGTTCTGTTAAGGGTACGGCTTTAGCCGTGCCGCGAGTGGCTTGACTGCAACACGGCTTTAGCCGCTGAGGGCATCTTCTGATACTTAATCAAACCTTCCTCAGAGAATCTCGATCAATCCGGGATTGCTGTCGAGACCCAGCATTCTGCGTCCATCCGGTGTGATGTGATTCGGCGTCCATCGCGGAGTGTCGAGAATCGTGACCGCCGTCGTGCCCACGGCTTCGAGTCCCGCCAGTCGGTTGACGATCTGGGCGCGGGTCTGCGCCTCGGTCGCTTCGCTGGGATTGGTAAGAATCAGGGCAATCTTAACGATGTGCTTTTGCGGCACCCCGGCAATGCCCGTTCCCGGCGCGTCAAGATCGTGCTCGATGGCGATCGAGCGAATCAGTCCGAGATCGACGACATTACAGCGTAACTCGGGATCGTAGCAATCACGAAGAGCGTCAAGAACTTCGGCTTCGGTGAGCATTTAGTGTTTGCGCTCGACGAGATAGTTTGCCAGCGCCTTCAACGAGTCGGCCGCAGCTCCAAACGGCTCCAGCGCGGCGAAGGCGTCCGCGATCAGCTCTTCGGCGTCCTTCAGCGATCGCTCGATGCCATAGACCGCGGGCCACGTCGCCTTGATGCTGGCCGTATCCTTGCCGGCGGTCTTGCCCAGCTGCGCCGAGTCCTGCGTCATGTCGAGCACATCGTCCACGATCTGAAAGGCAAGCCCCGCCTTTTCGCCGAAGGTGCGCAGCCGGGCGATGGTGTCGGTCGAGGCCTCGGTGCGAGTCATGCCCATGCCATACAGCCCACCGGCGACGATGCTCACCGTGATCAGAGCCCCGGTCTTGGCGCGGTGGATCGACTCGACCAGATCAGCGGTCGGCGGCTTACCCTCCGATTCGATATCGACGACCTGCCCGCCGATCATGCCCGGGGGCAGCGCGGTCTCGAGGTCGCCCACCCGTCCTACGCCCGTTCCCACCGCGACAGCGACTTCGCGGAGAATTGCTACCGTCGCCGACGGCGGCGAGGGCAGGGAGGCGATCGCCTGAAAGGCCAGCGTCTGCAGCGCATCGCCCGCAAGGATGGCGATTGCCTCGCCAAAGGCGACATGGCATGTAGGCTGGCCGCGGCGCAGATCGTCGTTGTCCAGCGCCGGAAGATCGTCATGGATCAGCGAGTAGGTGTGCAGCATCTCGACCGCCGCGCCCAGGTCGGCCGCGCCTTCGGGAATTCCGGTCCCGCTTTTGGCAATCTCCGCCCCGCCGCCGGTCATCCGCGCCGCCTCCATGCACAGAATCGGCCGCAGTCGCTTGCCTCCGGCAAAGGTACTGTGTCGCATGGCCCGGTGAATGGAATGAGGCAGCGTGTCAGTCGAGGGCAGAAGGCGTTCAAGGGCCGCGTCGGTAAGCTGCGCGCCGGAGAGAAGCAGGGTTTGCACGGTTGAATCCATCAAGGCTTGATGATAAATCAGACAGCCCCTCGCCGGGCGTGCCGCGGCTTATCGGCCCATCACCTCGACGATCTGCGAATCCGGCTTCGTCCACGCCTTCGCCCCGGTCGAACTCAGCTTACCGCTCGCATCCGACCAGTGCAGATGCGTGATCTCGTCGGCGCCCTTCTCATAGTCGTAAGTCGTGCCATCGTCGCTGTAGAGCTGGAAGTCGCCATCCGCCCCGGGATAGACCCGGACCTTCGCGATCGCCTGCTTCTCGTTTGTGCTCTCCACCGGCACGCCCAGCGGAAGAATCGATCCCGCCCGCACAAACAGCGGCAGCGTATCGATCGGCGCGGCCACGGTGATCGTCTGGCCGCCATGCACCCGCTCGTTGGTCCAGAAGTTATACCAGTCCGTTCCCGCAGGCAGATAAACCTTGCGGCTCGTCGCTCCCTGCTCCGTCACCGGAGCCACCAGAAACGCGGGCCCGAACATGTACTCGTCCCCGATATTCGCCACCCGCTCATCCTGCGGAAAGTCCATGAACAGCCCGCGCATGAACGGAGCGCCGGTCTGGTGCGTCCTGTACCCCAGCGAATAGATGTAGGGCATCAGCTCGTAACGCAGCCGCAGGTACTTCTCCAGAATCGGCTCGGCCTGCTTGCCGTACGACCACACCTCGTTGTGCTTCCGGCTCCCGTGGCTGCGGAAGTTCGGCTGAAACGCCCCGTACTCGAACCACCGCGTATAAAGCTCCGGATAGTCGTCGTAGTGGCCGACATTATCCCGCGCATCCGACGGATCGAGCAGCGGCGGATGTTCCGGCTTATGCACCGCCGGCAGATACTGCCACCCTCCAATGTCGGTGCTCCAGTACGGCATTCCCGACGCTACAAAATTAATTCCCGTCGGCACCTGCCGCTTCAACGTATCCCAGTTCGGCGCAATGTCGGACGACCAGAAGATCGCGCCGTTATGCTGCGCTCCCAGATACGCATCGCGCGCCAGGATCAGCGCCCGCGTCTTCAGATCGCTGCGAAAACCGTTGTAAAAGGCAGCGGTATGAAACAGCGGATAGATATTGAAGAACTCCGTCCCCGGCCCCACGTGAAAGTAGCTCCCGTTCGGAGGCAGGTCCGGCTCCGTCTCGTCAGCCCAGAAAGAGTCGAAGCCCTTCTTCACGAAGTTGTCGCGCACCGTCCCCCAGTACCACTTCGCCGCCGCCGGATTGGTCGTATCGATGTCTGATCCCGCGCGATCATAGGGCAGGCCGTTCGTTGGCGTCCCGTCGGCGAGGTGCATGAACCAGCCGTTCTTCAGGATCATGTTGTAGAACCGCGAGCCCTTCACGAAGCGCGGCCATACGCTGATCATGCTGTGAAATCCCATCGCATGAAGCTGCCGGTTCATCTCCGCCGGATCAGGCCACTTCACCGGGTCCATGTCCATCTGGCCCATCTTGGTGTAGTAGAACCAGTCCACCACCATCACGTCCGCCGGAAGATGCCGCTCGCGATAGCCCTTCGCCACATCCAGCACCTCCTTCTGCGACGTATACCGCTGCTTGCATTGGATATATCCGTAAGCCGACTTCGGCAGCATCGGCGTCGATCCGGTCAACAGCCGGTAGCCCTCATAGATCTCGTCGTACGTCTTCCCCGCAATGACAAAGAAAGAAACCCTCTGCCCCACGTCCGAGGTCCAGCGCGTCTGGTCGTTGAACCCGAACGCAACCGTCGTCCGCGAAGGATTGTCCCACATCAGACCGTATCCATAATTTGTAACCACAAAGGGAACGCATACGCTTTGCCCGGCAGGCGCGTTATAGTCATGCGCGCATCGGACCACATGCCCTCGCCGGTCCATATACCCTTCCTGGTTCTGCCCTAGACCGTAGTAGTGCTCGTCTTTTGGAGAATGGAACGTCGCTCCCACCTGAAAGAACGGCGCATCGGTCGGCCTGCGGTCATACAGAATGTCGGCGTTACCGTCCTTGTGGTTTGGCACCGACATCTGCCATCCCTGCATATCCAGAAGCTGCTTTCCCTCCGGCGTCCTGATCGAGATCCCCACCCCCGGCGTCGATCCATTAAAGAATTTGGCGATATCCGCCGACGTCCCGGTCGGCGTGTAGTGCCGGTACGGGCTCACCGTCACCACCATGCGCGACGACTTCAAAACGTCGCCGCCCTCTTCGCTCTCCCGCGTCCAGCCGCTCGACGCCGGATGAGCCACGATGCCGTACCCCGGCCCCCGCTCCGCATCGTCCTTGCGCAGACTCAGCGTCACCCGAACGATGTTAGGCGCGTAAGGCTCCACCACCACCGTAGCCTCGGCCCGGCTCAACTCCATCTTCTCCTGCGCCTGCATCACGCCACCGGCGATCACGGTCAGCGCCAGTACGCCGCACGCCGCCAACAGAACTTTTTTGAAGCACGATGGAACCAGACCTTCGTTCGACAGTGACTGCATCTCTTTTAATCTCACCTTCGTTAATTTTCTGCCGCCGGCTACCCGCACGCGAACACTCCCTCCCGCAACCGGAAAAGTTCACTCATCGGGAACGAGCTATTGTAGCGAAATATAAGAATAAAGCGTTTTAGCGGAGTCGCGGCCCGACTGTCAAATCCATTTCATAAAACGTCATCTCGACCGGAGCAGCGCACGGTCTCATCGTGCGTTGCGTAGTGGAGAGACCCCTGTATTTGCCTGTCATCTGACGGCAGAGTCTCAAATGACCTGTAAAAACCACACGCTTCCTCTCCCGCCGGATCGCATCGTTTTTAGTCCAAACCCTATAGCTTCGCGCTCCGCAGCCGCAGCGAGTTGGCAATCACAGAAACCGAACTCAAGCTCATCGCCGCCGCCGCGATCATCGGGCTCAGCAGCAGACCGAACGCCGGATACAGGATACCAGCCGCCACCGGTACTCCCACCGTGTTGTAGATAAACGCAAAGAAAAGATTCTGCCGGATGTTGCCCATCGTGCGTTGACTCAGATGCCTCGCCTTCACGATGCCGCGCAGATCGCCGCCGACCAGAGTGATTCCACCGGCAGCGATAGCCACATCCGTCCCCGTCCCCATCGCGATACCGACGTTCGCCTGCGCCAGCGCCGGAGCATCGTTGACGCCGTCTCCCGCCATCGCAACGATCTTTCCCTCGGCCTGCAATCTCTTCACTGCCTCAGCCTTTTTTCCCGGCAGCACATCGGCCTCGTGCTCGATGCCGAACTTCGCCGCGACCGCTGCCGCCGTCGTAGGGTTGTCGCCCGTCACCATTACCACGCGAAGCCCGTCCTTCTTCAACTGTCGAATCGCCTCCAGCGCCGACTCCTTCACCGGGTCCGCCACCGCAACCACTCCAGCCAACCGGCCGTCGCTCGCCACCAGCATCACGGTCTGGCCCTCGGCACGCATCTGTTCCGCCCGCGCCTCCAACGCGCCATCCTTCGCCCCCAGAGCATCCATCATGGCGCGGTTGCCCACTCCGATCCGCCTTCCCGCAACGATCCCCGATACTCCCTGCCCGGTCACCGATTGAAAGTCCGTAACCGCCGCTAACTCAATCCCTCTCTCCGCGGCCCCGGCGAGGATGGCCGAAGCCAGCGGATGCTCGCTCGCCTTCTCCACGCTGGCGATATCGCCGAGCAACTGCCTCTCGTCGAAGCCCTCAGCCGCAATCACTGCCGTCAGCCTCGGCTTGCCCACGGTCAGAGTGCCCGTCTTGTCCACCACCAGCGTATCGACCTTCTCAAACGTCTCCAGCGTCTCCGCGTCCTTGATAAGGATGCCCTCATGCGCCCCGCGCCCCGTCCCTACCATGATCGACATCGGTGTCGCCAGCCCCAACGCGCACGGGCAGGCGATAATCAGCACTGCCACGGCGTTCACCAGCGCATGGGCATAGCGCGGCTCGGGACCAAGGAATGCCCACGCCAGAAACGTAATCACTGCTACCGCAAGAACCGCAGGCACAAAATAGGATGCAATCCTGTCCGCGAGCCTCTGGATCGGTGCCTTGGTCCGCTGCGCTTCACCGACCATCTTCACAATCTGCGCCAGCAGCGTATCCGCTCCCACCCGTTCGGCCCGGAAGACAAGGCTCCCCGTACCGTTGATCGTGCCGCCCGTCACCCAGTCTCCGGCGGCCTTTTCAACCGGTATCGGCTCGCCCGTCACCATCGCCTCGTCGACCGAGCTTCGCCCTTCGAGCACCGTCCCGTCCGTCGCCACCTTCTCGCCGGGACGAACGCGAATACGATCTCCCACCCGGATCTCGTTCAACTCGACATCCGCCTCCGTTCCATCGCCGGCGATACGGCGCGCCGTCTTCGGAGCCAGTTCGAGCAGCGCCCGAATGGCGCTCCCGGTCATGCTGCGAGCGCGCAGTTCCAGCACCTGTCCCAGCAGCACCAGCACAATAATGACCGCCGCTGCCTCGAAGTACAGCCCCACGCCGCCCGATGCGTCGCGGAACGAGGCAGGGAAGACCTCCGGCGTCGCCACGGCAACCATGCTATATAGATAAGCCGCGCCCGTGCCGATCGCGATCAGCGTAAACATATTCAGGCTGCGATGAATGATCGATGCCCATGCCCGCTCGAAGAACGGCCATCCCGCCCACAGCACCACCGGCGTCGCCAGCGCAAACTCCAGCCAGCCCGACCCATGGCCGAGAATGCGTTGCAGCGGATTCCCCGGCATCAGGTGCGAGACCATGATCGCCATCAGTGGAAGCGTCAGAACAACCCCGATCCAGAATCGCCGAGTCATGTCGTCCAACTCGTGATTGGGCGCGTCGCCGGTTACATCGACCGGCTCCAGCGCCATGCCGCAGATAGGGCAACTGCCGGGACCGTTCTGCCGAATCTCCGGATGCATTGGGCAGGTGTACTCACCCCCTGCCGGAGCAGCCGCCGGCTTCGGCACGGCGCTCTGCGATCCGTCATACTTCTGCGGCTCCGCTTCGAACTTCTTCAGGCACGACTGCCCGCAGAAATACCACGTCCTGCCCGCATGTTCCGTCTTCCACTTGGCATCTTCCGGCACCACCTTCATACCGCAGACCGGATCGGTCACCGTCTTCATAGAGAGTTGCTGTTCCTGGGTCGGCATTTATTCCTCGCTTCAAATATGCAGACGTTCGATGCCCTGAACTATTACACACCTTCCCTCCCCACGGCCCATGCACCTCTCAAACTCTACGTCGCCAAAGCAAACGCCATCTCAACCAAAGCAAACGTCATCTGGATCAATACAAACGTCATCTCGACCGAAGCCGCGCAGCTTCATCGCGCGGCGCAGCGGAGAGACCCCTGTATTTCGTCTTTATCTCTGCCTTACATTCCCCAAAAATCCTATGTCAAACTCTCCACCACATCCTCCGCATAGTGTTCGGACAGCAGCGCGCGCCCGCCCGCTCCCACCCAGGTCTTCACCCATCGTCGGGAGACGACGCGCAACAGCATCAGAACCAGAAAGGCCAGCGCCGCATAAGCGATAAATCCCACCGAGTAAGAGCCGGTATGCTGCTTCGACTGGCCGAGCAGATTGGGCAGAATGCCGCCGCCGAGAGCGCCGATCTCGCCGATCATGCCGCCCGCCACCGCCGTTGTGACCGGCCAGCGCAGCGGCACCAGTTGGAAGGTCGCTCCATTGCCCGCGCCTAGGGCAGCGAAGCACAGCATGAAGAGAATCGTCGTGACCACCAGCGATGGCGACGCGATGAGGCCAAAGAGTCCCGCGATGACAATCAGAAAGACGACCGACAGCGTCGTAATGCCGCCGATGCGGTCGGCAAACCAGCCGCCGAGCACACGCGTTGCGCTACCGGTCAAAGTCGCGAGCACGGTAAGACTGCCGGCCTCGATCTTGCTGACGTGAAATTGCTTCACGAAGAACGACGGCAGAAACGTGGCCAGCCCGATGAAGCCTCCGAAGGTGATGATGTACACGAGATTGAAGGCCCAGCCGTCCTTCTCCCACAGGCACTTGAGATGCTCGCCGAGGCTCTGGTGCTCGATGTCCGGCGGCTCCTTGGCGAAGACGATCATGACGATCAGCGGCAGCATCATCATCGCCGCGGCAAAGCCGTAGACGTGCTGCCAGCCGTAATGCGTAGCGAGGCGGGGAGCGAAGAGCGCGGCCACCGCAGTCCCACTATTGCCCGCTCCGGCGATGCCCATGGCAAGACCCTTGTACTGCTTCGGAAACCAGCCCGAGCCCAGCGAGAGCGCAACCCCGAAGCTGGCTCCCGCAATGCCCAGCAGAACGCCCATGGCAAGAACGTCATGGAAGGTTTTGACAAAGAAAAATCCGTAGAGCAGCGCGACAACGATAGCCGACATCTCGACGATGGCCGCGTTCTTTCTGCCGATATACTGCGAGACCACGCCGAGCGGAAAGCGCATGAACGCACCGGCCAGCGTGGGAACCGAGACCATGAGGCCGACCTGGCCCTGGGTCAGGTGGAACTGTTCGGAGATGAACGGCCCCATCACGCCGTTCAGCACCCAGACAGCAAAGCTGAAGTCGAAGTAGAGAAAGGCGGCAAGCAGAGTGGGCGGATGTCCGGACTTCATGAATGACTTGAGATTTGCCATGGAAGCTCCTCTGTAAGTGTTGGTTATGGATCAGGTTATGGTTCTGGAGAACTTCTCGATCCGGACGGCGCACTGCTTAAAGTTAGGTTCGCGCGAGATGGGATCGAAGGCTCCCAGCGTGACCAGGTTGGAGTTCGTCTCGGCGAAGTGGAAGGGCATAAAGACCTGCCCCGGCGCGACGATGCCGGTGATCCTCAGCTCGATGTCTCTCACCGTGCTGCGCCGCGAGACAACGTTGACGCGATCATGCGGACGAAGTTCCAGCCTGGCGGCGTCGATGGGATTCATCTCCAGCCAGGCGTTCGGCACCATGTTGTCGAGCATCTTCACCTCCGCCGTCTTGGTGCGGGTGTGCCAGTGCTCGACGGTGCGGCCGGTGTTGAAGATCAGGTCGTACTCCTCATTCGGCTGCTCGACGAAGGGCAGGCAGGGAACGCTGTAGAGAGCAGCCTTGCCGGTAGCGGTAGGGAATACGCCGTCTGCGTACAGGCGGTCGCCGCCCCATTGTGCGCCGCCTTCGTCTTCAAGCTGCTGCCATGTGAACTTGCTGTAGTCGCACATCCGGCCCTCGGAGACACGCTGCCACTCCCTGAAGGCATCGTGCGTCGATTGCCAGCCGGGATATAGCTCCTCTCTCACGCCGAGCTTCTCTGCGAGCGCAAGGAAGATATCGAAGTCGGTGCGCGCCTCGCCCGGCGGTACAACCACGGGGTTGACCTTGCTGACGCGGCGCTCGGAGTTGGTGTAGGTTCCTTCCTTCTCGCCCCAGATGGCAGCCGGAAGAACAAGGTGCGCAAATTCGCTGGTAGGCGTGGGATGAAAGCCATCCTGCACAACCAGAAAATCGACGCTCTCAAGCGCCTGCACCAGCACGGAATAGTTGGGAAACGAGACGACGGGATTGGTGGCGATGAACCACAGCGCCTTAACTTTGCCATTGACAGCGGCCTCGATAATATCCGGGTAGGCGAGACCGCGAGCCGTGGGAATGCGGTTGGCGTCGATATTCCAGATGCGGGCAAGGTCTTCGCGGTCCTGCGGCTTCTCGAATTTGCGGTAGCCCGGCAGCGCCGAGGTGAAGCTGCTCTCGCGGCTGCCCATGGCGTTGCACTGACCGGTAATGGAGAAAGGCGCGGCTCCGGCGCGTCCAATGTTGCCGGTGATGAGCGAAAGGTTGTTGATCGCGGTGACAGTAGCCGCGCCCTGCGTGGAGTGGTTGACGCCCATGGTCCAGCCGATGAAGGCAGCCTTCGCCTTGCCGTAGAGATACGCGGTATTAATGATGGTCTCTTCGCTGAGGCCGGTGACTTGGGCAACATGCTCGGGCGTGAACTCCGCAACAAAGGCAGCGAACTCTTCGAAGCCGGTGGTATGCCGCTCTATATAGTCTCGGTCGATGTGTCCGTCGCGAATAAGCAGATGCGCGATGCCGTTCAGCAGGGCGATATCTCCGCGCGGCTTGATGGGGAGATGAATGTCCGCCATCATGGCCGTCTTGGTCACGCGCGGATCGACGACGATCACGGTGGAGTCGGGGTTGTTGATGCGATTGCGTTCGAGACGCTGGCAGAGAATCGGATGGTTGTCGGCGATGTTCGCGCCGATCAGCAGAATGACATCGGCGGTCTCCATGTCGGCATACGAACCGGGCGGCCCGTCGCTGCCGAAGGTAAGTTTGTAGCCTGAAACGGCGGAGGCCATGCACAGCGTCGTGTTGCCGTCGTAGTTGCGGCTGCCGAAGCCAAGCTGAACCAGCTTGCCCAGCGTGTAGAACTCTTCCGTGACAAGCTGGCCCGTGCTGATGACGCCGAGCGCATCGTTGCCGTATCTTCGCTGAACGACAGAGATCTTTTCAATCATCACGGTAAGGGCTTCGTCCCACGAGACCGGAACGAGCTTGCCATTCTTGCGCAGCAGCGGTAGCTTGGCGCGGCCGGGAGCATCGAGGATGTGGTGTTCGCTCAGGCCCTTGGGGCAGAGCTTGCCGCGATTGACAGGATGATCGGGATTGCCGCGCACGGTGACGGCTTTGTTGTCCTTGACGCCCACCAGCATGCCGCAGCCGACCGAGCAGTAGCCGCACGTCGTCTTCACCCAGCGGTCGGCGACGCGCGTCGCGGCGATGTGGCCGAAGCGCGGATCGTGCTCGAAGGTGTACTCGGATTGGCGGGTGTCGATGCCGAGAGCCCGGCGGATGCGTGTCCACATGATCAGTGCGCTCCCCCGCGAGTGAAGGTAAGTGCCATGTTGAGCGGAACCACGGAGACGAAGAAGAGATAGCGGGCAAGGATGACCGCGGCAACTGCGGCGAGCGTGGCGAAGGTGAATGCTCCGCACAAAGGGAGCAACCCGGCGGCGGCGGGCAGGGCAAAGGAGGCAATGACGACAGGTCGAAGATCCTGTGTGTTCATCAGCGCCGCTGCGGCGCGGTCTTCAAAGAGGCTCGAACGATTAAGGCGAACGAGCCTGACGGTCTGGTTCGCAATCCACGCAACGGCGGCGAGACCCGGCAGCCAATGCGGATACGTTGCCGTCGCCTGTAGGTGAAACGGTTGCAGCAGCGCAAGTCGGCTGAACGCACCAGCGATCCGGTCAAGAGTCACAGGTAGCGTCGAGCCGATAAGCAGGCCGCTGAGAAGAAAGTCGATGGGAGTATGCGCCATATTCCAAGCCGGGCGGGCAGGCACGAGATAGATGTACGCGCTGGCAATCGTACCGGCGATGCCAAGCGCAACGGCCATCCAGCCGATAGCCGCGAGTAGTGGAGGTGCAAGCACGATCAGTCTGAGATGTTGCAGCCACACGGCAAATGTGAAGGCAGCGATGGCGCAGAAGAAGAGACCGAAGAGCAGAACCTCGCGGCTGAGCCACGAGCGCCGCCACATCTTCATCGCTCGCCAGGCGTAGGCCGGACGGCCCAGGTGGAAGACGGAGATATTGAGCGCGATGCTGGTGATAACGAGGAGCAGAGCCAGCAGCATCGGCTGCGCGCCGTCAAAGAGCAGTGCAAAGAGCAGCGAGCCGGTGACCGACTGGATCAGCGTCGTCATAAAGACGAGCGACAGGTGCGCATGCTCCGGCTGGATGCGCCCTGTGTCGACGCGCTCAAGCTGCGTTGTGCTGTTGAGAGGAAGTGTAATGCGCGTCGTCGAGATAGTGTGGCCGGCGGCGGGCATGCCGGGAGATTCAGCGGCAGCGTAGTCCACGCGCCACGCGGCGGTGTTCACAATCTCGATCTCGATGGCAGCCTCGGGGCAGGAGTTGACGCACGCCGGCTCGCGCCCGTCGGTCAGGCGCCCGTGGCACATGTCGCACTTGCCGACGACACCGCGCTCGGCATTGAACTGCGGAACCGAGTAGGGGCAGTTCCACACACAGTACTGGCAGCCGATACAGGCAGTGGCGGAGTGGAGAACGATTCCGGTGACGGGGTCTTTGGTGTACGCATCGACCGGACAGCCCTTGACGCACTCGGCGTCGAGGCAGTGGTTGCAGCCCATGGAGAGATAGTGTCGAAGCGTGTTGGGATAGGTGCCGCCTTCAATCTCGCCGACACGGCGCCAATGAATGTCGGCGGGGTTGCCGTTCTGCTCGTTGCACGCAATCTCGCAGGAGCGGCAGCCGATGCACTTGGTCATGTCGAAGTGGAAGCGGTACTGCTCTCCGGCTTCGAGCGAGCGCGAGGGAATAAGCGATGTGACGACTGTCGCCACCGGCGCGGAGGGTTGACCGAGGTCGGCAAAGGCCATGCGCACGATGGACTCGGCGGTGGCCGACTCTGCGAGTTCCTGCAGGGGTAGAGACACGGGTGCCCTCCTTTCGTCGAGGTGATGTACAGCCTTTGTTCAGAGTTGGAGAACCTCTGATTGAGCCGGTTCTGTTAAGGGCACATCTTCAGCCGTGCCGAAGGTGATTGCCATTTATGCGTCTTTAGAGACCGCGAACAACTCTGGTTCCGTCGAAGAAAAACTCTAGTTTGGTTGAAACAACTCTGGATCTGTTAAAGGAAAACTCTGGTTCGATTTGCGGAAACAACTCTGGTTCTGTTAAGGGCACGGCTTCAGCCGTGCCATCAGTGCGTCACTTTCAATGGGGGCTTTAGCCCCTGAGGGCATGTTGGGAAACACAATCTAGTCTTCCCTAGTACACGTCGCGGTGATAGCGGTGGTCGTCCTTGAGCGTCTGGACGTATTCGGTTGCGGCTTCCGCGTCGAGGCGGCCCTGTTTTTCTACGATGGCGTGCAGCGTGGCATCGACATCCTTGGCCATGCGGGCGGCGTCGCCGCAGACATAGATGCTGGCGCCCTCCTCCAGCCATGACCAGAACAGCGGCGCCTGTTCGAGCATCCTGTCCTGCACGTAGACCTTGTGCTCCTGGTCGCGCGAGAAGGCGAGATCGAGGCGGCTGAGGTGCTTGTCCTTCACCATGGACTCAAGTTCGTCGCGGTAAAGAAAGTCAGTGGCCGCGCTGCGTTCGCCGAAGAAGAGCCAGTTCTTTCCCGTGGCGGAGAGTGCGCGGCGCTGGTGCAGAAAGGCGCGGAAGGGCGCGATGCCTGTGCCGGGACCGATCATGATGATGGGCGCGTCGTTCTGCCGGGGCAGGCGGAACTTCTTGTTCGGTTGAATATAGATAGGGCGCCGTTCGCCTGTATTGGTGCGGTCGGCGAGCAGGGTGGAGCATACGCCGCCGCGCTCGCGATTGTGCGCGCGATAGCGGACGACGGCGACAGTCGTGTGAACCTCGCCCGCGTGCGCATAGGGGCTCGACGAGATGGAGTAGAGGCGCGGCGCGAGCTTCGGCAGCATGGCGACCAGGTCGGCGGGGTCGTGCAGCACGCCGGGATAGTCGTGCAGCAGATCGACCAGTCCGCGATCGTAGGTGTATTTTTCGAGATGCGCCTGCTGCTCGGGAACCAGCAGGCCGAACAGCGGCTTGCAGTTGCCGATGGTGGCGTAGGCCTCGATCATCCTGCGGGTGAGTCGTGTGATCTGTAGATGGTTGGTGAGAGCGTCGACGAGCGTGGTCGCGCCGGATTTAGGGAGCTGCACAGGCGCCTGGGGACTGAAGTTCAGCATGGTAATGATGTCATCGACAAGCTGGCGATCGTTCTCGGGAACAACGCCGCAGGCATCTCCGGCCTCGTACTTCAGGTTCGAGTCGGCGATGGAGAAGGCCATGTGCAGCGTCAGCTTACTCGAAACCTCGCGGGTGAGCGGGTGCTTGTCCACAAGCGGCGCAAGAAATGGATTGTCGCGCGTGTAGGTAGATGTACTGCTTTCGGCCGCAATGGTTTTGACAGAAGCCGCAGTCACCTTAGCCGGTACCGCAGCGTTCTTCGGCGGCCGCGTGGAGACGATGGACTCGAGGCGCGAGTACAGGTTCTGCTTCCAGCCTGCGAAACCTTCGTCGAGGTCGACATCGCAATCGATGCGCTCGCACAGACGCACGGCGCCGAGCGAGTCCAGCTTGTGATCGAGGTCGATGCCGAACTTGCAGAAGTGTTCGTAGTGCGAGTCGCCGAGAGCGAGCACGGCGTAGGAGAGATCCTGATAGCGAGGGAAGTGCTCGACGCAGAGCTTCTCGTAGAAGGGCTTCACCGCATCGGGCGCGTCGCCGTCGCCGTAAGTGCTGGCGATAAGGATGGCGTAGCGCTCCTCGGCGAGCGCGGCCGGCGTGTAGCCTTCGAGCGAGATGAGCGAGGCGATGTGGCCTTTGGACTTCAACTCTTTGGCGACCTTGCGAGCGAGGCCTTCCGAGGTTCCGGACTGCGAGGCATAGAGAACCGCAATCTTCAGCGACAGCGCAGCCTCGGCGACGACCGCAGGCTGCGCCGAGGAGAAGATGCCCGCGAGGAAGCCGTTGAGCCACGCGCGCTGATCGTCATTGAAGGGCGCATTGTCGGGGATGTAGGGCACGAGCGTCGAAAGATTGGCGGTCTGTGTCGTCATACAAGCTCCTTGATTGCGCAGAAGGACTGAAGTTCGGCGATGGAGTGCCGCCGTGTGAAACCGAGGAACGTCTCCTCCTCATGGCGTCGCGTGGTGTAAGAGTCGAAGAGTTGCTCCATGACCGGCGGAAGATCGCTGAATTTAATTGCTGGAATCAGCTCGCGCGCGATGCTCTGGTCGCTATCCGAGCCGCCGCCGATAACGACCTGGTAGCCCTCCTCGCCGCCGACCTTGACGCCCATCAGCCCAATGTCGCCGACGTAGTGCTGCGCGCAGGAGTGAGGGCAGCCGGTAACGTGCAGGTTGACGGGCTGCACGATGTTGAAGCGGTTATCGAGCAGCCGGGCCAGCGTCACCGCGTGCGTCTTGGTATCGGTCGCGGCATAACGGCAGCCCTTGTTTCCTGTGCACGCGACGGTTCCGCTCATCACGGTACCGGCCTCGAAGGAAAGCCCGGCAGCGAGGATCGCCGCCTTCGCCGCTTCTAGCTTCGCCGTGGGAATGTTGGGGAGGATCAGGTTCTGCCAGACGGTAAGCCGCACTTCGCCCGTGCCGCAACTCTCCGCGATCTCCGCAACAGCAAGCATCTGATCGACGGGCAGACGACCAACGGGCACCGAGACGCCAATGTAGTGGAGACCGGGCTGCGACTGCGGATGCACGCCGATGTGCCCGGCGCGGTCGATGGGCCTGCGCGGCTCGCATGCCGACGCAGGCACGCGGATGAGCGGGAAGGCAAGCAGTTTTTCTGCTTTGGCGACAAACTTTTCGGTACCCCATCTGTCGACGAGATATTTGAGGCGCGCCTTCTTGCGGTCGGTGCGGTCGCCGCGTTCGGCGAAGACACGGATCATGGCTGCCGCTACGGCGACGGTCTGGTCGGGGTGCAGAAGCACTCCGCAGTCGGTGGCAAACTGTTTGTGCCCGGTGATGCCGCACAGCAGCACGCGGAAGTAGACTCCGGCGGGAATGCCGTGGCCGTCGTTGACCTGCACAGCGACGAAGCCGATATCGTTGGTGTCGGCCAGCACGCTGATGGAGCCTCCGCCATCGAATGCCACGTTGAACTTGCGCGGCAGGCCATACATATCGCGCGAGTTGAGTATGTAGCGGTTGAGCGCGTCGGCCAGCGGAGCCACGTCGTACAGCTCTTCCGGATCGATACCGGTGACAGGAGATGCGGTGATGTTGCGAATGTTGTCCGCGCCCGAACCGCGCGAAGTCATGCCGAGGTCCTGCACCTTTGACAACACGCGGACGATATCTTTGGGCTGAAACTCGCGTATCTGAACGTTGCTGCGCGTGGTCAGGTCGGCGCGTCCGCAGCCCCAGTCGGCAGCCATCTGTGCGAGGCCGCGAAGCTGGTGTGCGCTGAGGATGCCGCCGGGCACGCGCAGGCGAAGCATAAATGAGTCCTGCGCCGGAGCGACGTAGAAGAGGCCGTGAAATTTGAAGCGGAAGAGATCGTCAGGCGCAGGCGCCTTGTCTTCATTGGCGTGCGCGACGAGCTTCTCCCAGATGTCGAGCGCGTTCTCTTCCTGCTTCCAGCGCTCCTCCCTGCACAGCTCGGAGAGCGGAGTGCCGAACCACATCGGCTCCGCCTCCTCGGCAGCTTGATTGGCTGCACCGGAGGTTGCACTGTTGGCGATCTGACCGCCCGCAGTTTGGCCGGCGAAGGGCATGACGCCGCGCTGCGCCACGCCCGCGAAGAAGCCCTGCAGGTACTGTTGCTGAGCGATGGAAAACCCCGGCATGTCGATCAGGGCTGTGTTGTTCTGCGTTTCCATGCTGAATCTCCTTGTGCGACTTCCAGTGCGTGAGGACTGAAAGTTACAGGTGCGCAATCCGGACAGGTGCGGCCAGAAACAGTGCCCAGATACGGTGCCAGATAAACATCGCGTTGCGACAAGCTCAAAGGGCGATGGATTCAAGGCTCGTCAGGGAGCATGAAATTTGTAAGTGGAGTTTCAGCCCGGAACACGGCATGGTGCCGGACTCGCTGCCGAAGGACTCAGAGCGGTAGCTCTTCGGGGGCCTTCGATGAACTGATCGTACTGCGTGCTTTGCGAGACTGCAAGAGGCTGGCGCGCAATTGCGGGGTATAAACAAAAAATCGATGCACCGCAAAAGCTTTCGTTATAGGGCTCGTCATTTCTTGCTCTGTTGCGGGCCGCAATGCTACAAACCTGTAACAACTCCCATAAATTACAGGCACCTCGACGTGCCGCCCGGCCTGAACCGGATCCAACCATCGTTGCTCTCCGCCTGAGCAAACTACGCCAATCTGTCATCCATCCGCGGCCTCTTCGAGCCGGATGCATCCCTGTTCCTCAAAGGTGCCGGTTTGCAATTCGACGACGGCCGCATTCACAAGGGAGAAATAAATGAGACTTCTTATTCTGATCGTTCTTTTTATGGCGGAAGCGCTCTGCGGCTCGATGAGTGTCGCACAGAAGAACTTTTTTGCTCAGTGGCAGGACAGGGTGCGAAAGACATCTTCCCAACAGCCGGGCTGGGCAGTGCCGGTGGTCACGCCGTCGTCCGGCATCGTGCAACTGGCTCGCGTCGATGTGCTGCATCAATGGGCTTCGACCGGCTCTTCGACGTGGAACTACGGCAACAGCAAGGGCTTCAACTTCATCCCGTACTACAGGACGGAGATTGACGTAAACCTTCCGCCGTATGTTCAACACAACAGCCCGAAGGCGGCAGACGGCGCAGGCGACTTTTCGATGGTGCTGAAGTATCGTCCGTTCGCCGGAAACGCGGAGGGGGGAAATTACTCGACGGCCTTCCAGATCGCGGCGACCGGAGCGACGGGAAGCTATAAGAACGGAACCGCGAGAGCCACCATCAATCCGACGCTGATCGTAGGCAAGGGGTTCGGCAGGTTCGATATTCAGTCGAGCCTGGGAGGCACCTTGCCGGTCGGCTCGGTTCACGCAATTGGAAGAACGATTGTATGGAATACCGTCGCGCAGTATCAGGTGGGCAAGATCTTCTGGCCCGAGATCGAGGTGAACTCGAACTTCTACCACCTGGGGCCGAACGATGGAAAGAATCAGACCTTCATCACGCCGGGCCTGATGGTGAGCAGGATCAAGCTGCGCAGAGACCCGACGGACAGGCTGGGGCTGGTATTTGGCGGAGGCATGCAGATCGCTACCTCGACCTTCCATGCCTATAACCACGGCCTCGTATTGACTGGCCGGCTTACGTTTTAGCGAAAGAAAAAGGGCGATTTTATTAGCGGCTTTGTGATTGTCGATACAAAGCCGCTAAAATTATGGATAACAGCCCGGCTCAAAGACGTTCGCAATC
This sequence comes from Acidobacteriales bacterium 59-55, assembly GCA_001897435.1. Taxonomy (GTDB): domain Bacteria; phylum Acidobacteriota; class Terriglobia; order Terriglobales; family Acidobacteriaceae; genus Edaphobacter. The sequence continues at coordinate 505,171 of MKSV01000007.1, forward strand.
GCAGTTCGGGCTGGGGGAGATGAATGACTCACGCGAGCTTTGACGGACTGCGGGTTCTATCGCTTGAATCGCGACGCGCAAAAGAGGTCGCGAAGCTGATCCGCACCTATGGCGGCGAGCCATTTGTCGTACCCGCCATGCGCGAGGCGTCTCTCGAATCCAACGAGCAGGCGCTGGCCTTTGCCGAGGGCCTGCTGCACGGGAAGTTCGATCTGGTCATCTTTCTGACCGGAGTCGGCATTCGCTCGCTGCTGGAGATCGTTGAGACGAAATACAAGCGCGAGGAATTTCTCGAAGCGCTGCGCTCGGTCAGCATTGGAGCGCGCGGACCCAAGCCGGTTGCCGCTCTCAAGGATTTGAAGGTGCCGGTGACGGTGACGGCGCCCGAGCCCAATACCTGGCGCGAGATGATGCACGCGCTCGAGGCAGAGTTTGGCGAGCGCCTGGGCGGGATGCGGGTAGCGGTGCAAGAGTACGGCGCGTCGAACCCCGAATTTCTTTCGGAACTGACGGTAAAGTGCGGCGAGGTCACCAAGGTTCCCGTCTACCAGTGGGCGCTGCCCGAGGATATAGGGCCGCTGCGTGAGTGCGTTCTGGGCGTGGCCAACGCCAGTGTCGACGTAGTGTTGTTCATGACGGCCGTGCAGGTCATTCATCTCTTCCAGGTAGCCGAAGAGATGAGCCTGCGCGAAGAACTGGCGGCCGGCCTGCGCTCGATGGTGGTGGTCTCAATTGGGCCGACGACGTCGGAAGAACTGGCTCACTACGGCATCACTCCGGACTTCGAGCCGTCGCATCCGAAGATGGGCTTTCTGGTCAACGAGGCAGCACAGTACTCCGGCAAGATTCTGGAGCGGAAACGAAGCGGCAACACGAACGCGACACCGCCTACTCCCGCGAAGGCGACTGAGCCTCCATCGAAAGTACGCCGCGTCGCTCCGTCGACGCCGAACATGGCTGGATTCCGCGATGGCCTGACCTCGATCGACTTTCTGCATGAGATCAGCAGCCGGCTGGCGGCGGCGGACTCCTTCCATGTGGTACTCGGCAGCATCGTCGACTTCGTGACGACGGTGATCCCCTGCGACTCGTGCTTTATCTATGTCATGGAGAATGACAAGCTCGTTCTTCGCGCCTCGAAGAATCCCCACGCCGATCTGGTGGACAACCTCGGGATGCATCTGGGGCAGGGAATTACCGGCTGGGTGGCCGAACACCGCGAGCCGGTGTCGATCGTCTCCGGAGCATCGAACGACCCGCGATTCGTCATGTTCCGCAACCTGCCCGAGGACCACTTCGAGGCGATCCTGTGCACGCCCATCCTCTGCGCGAGCAAGGTGGTCGGCGTCATCAATCTACAGCACCAGATGAGCTATCAACATACTGCCAACGAGATTCGTTTGCTCTCGATGCTTGGATTTCTGGTAGGCGCGGAGATCGAGCGCACACGTCTGGAGACGGAAAATCTGCAACTGGCCGGACGGCTGGAGACGCGCAAGGCGGTCGATCGGGCCAAGGGAATTCTTCAGCGCGATCTGGCGATGAGCGAGGACGAGGCCTATCGCACCATGCAGCGCGAGAGCCGCCAGCGACGCATCTCCATGCGCGAGATCGCCGACGCCATTGTGCTGGGCGACGATCTGAAGAAGTCGCAGACGGCCGCCGAACAACGATAACCTTCGCCGTTTTCTTGCTTGTCATTCCCGAAGGTAATCCGCGTTTCGCTCGAATCGCCAAGCCCCCTCTGGAACAGAACCGCTCGAAACGCATGTCATCTTGACCGAAGGCCTGAAGGGCCGCAACGGAGAGACCCCTGTATTGCCATTTGCCGAACCCGCGCTTTGTCCATGATGCGGAGGCTCGATTCAAGCCTTGCGAACGCCCCCGCCCGAGAGTTGATCGAGCAGCCGTTCCCGTTCTTCGGCCAGCACCGCTTCCACAGGCCCCTGCTGCAGGACTCGACCATCGGCGAACTTGATGACCTCGGCTCCCAACTGAAATGCCTCGCCCACGTCGTGAGTCACCGACAGCACCGGGGTGTGCGTCTCGGCGAGCCAACTCCGCAGGTCCCGCAGCAGATCGTCGCGCAAGCGAAGGTCCAGCCCGGCGAACGGCTCGTCGAGCAGCAGCAGACCGCTGCCGCCCAGCGTCGTCGCCGACGCGGCGGCGCGAGCTACCGCCGTTCGCTGCCGCTCTCCTCCCGAGAGCTTCCACGGCATCGTCTCCGCCAGCCTCTCCAGATGAAACCGCTGCAAGGTTTCATCGACGACTTCCATGGCGGCGGGTGGAACGCCGTAAGCGATGTTCTCCTGCACCGTCATATTGGGGAAGAGCGTCGCTACCTGTGCGGCGAGCCGGACGCCGCGCCGATGCGCGGGCATATAGATCCCTTCGGTGCGATCGAACAAGACCCTGGCCGGCGCGAATCCCAGAACGATTCGCCCTGTCGCCGGACGCATCAGGCCGGCGATCGCCCGCAGCACCGTCGTCTTTCCGCTGCCCGATGGGCCAAACAGGACCGTCCACGGCCGGGTCAGCTCGAAGGCCGCATCGAAGGCGAGCGTGCCCTGCCGATGCTGCATCGTGAGACTCAGGTGCGTCGGCTCAGACAAGTTCACCTCGCCCCAGCCCGCTGCCGCGCCGCGAATAGATCACAATTAATGCCGCCAGCGAGATAATCACCAACGCCAGCGCCGTCCGGTTGGCGGCGGCGTAGTTGAAGTCCTGCACCTGATCGTAGAGCGAGATGGAGAGCGTCTGCGTCGCGCCGGGGATGTTGCCGCCCAGCATCAGCACCACGCCAAACTCGCCCACCGTGTGCGTGAACGCCAGCACCGCGCTGGTCAGCAGGGAGCCGCGCGTCAAGGGCATCACCACGGTGCGAAAGGTTCGCCACGGCGAAGCTCCCAGGCCCGCCGCCGCTTCTGTATATCCGCGGTCCACCGATCCGAATCCCGCCACCAGCGGCTGCACCGCGAAGGGCAGGCTATAGATCACCGATCCCACCAGCAGGCCGGAGAAGCTGAATGCCAGCGAGTGTCCGAAGAGACGGATCAGCAGCCGCCCCGGAGCCGTCAACGGCCCGAGCATCACCAGCAGATAGAATCCCACCACGGTTGGCGGCAGCACCAGCGGCAACGCGACCAGCGCCTGTACGACGGCCCGCCCCGCGCCTCTGCCCGAGGCGATCCACCACGCCAGCGGAAGCCCGGCCACCAGCAGAATCGCAGTGGTGCCGGCAGCCAGTCGCAACGTCAGCCAAAGCGCCTCAAAATCCATACAGCGCCAGTCTACCGTTTTAGGGCTCGCAATCCCGGGCGGGTTCAGATTGAAGAGAGAGAAATGCTGCCGGGTGAGCTTGCGTCTCTATTTTGAAGCATCAATTTTCGGCAGGTTGGAGCAAAAAAGTTTGCGAATTTTAGCATAAATTTGTCAATTGTTCCACGTGGAACATTCGGTGGTGGGTCAGGTCCAATTATTTCGGTAAGGTTTTCCACTCGCCATATGGCGATACCGAATATGGCGAAGCCACGTTGAAGGCGAATCCCGTCACACGGTAATCGTCTGCTTTACTTCGCTTGTTCAAATTATCCTGAATGAGTTGCATTGTCTGTTGCTGTGTCATGATGAAGAACTGGTTCGGTTCATTTTGAGGCACATAGGCAAGCACGTAGTACAGGTCTTCCCGTTGAAGCTTTCGGTTGATAAGCCAGGGATTCTTCCGATATAGCCCCTTCACATCTACGAGGAACATTTTTTTCGCTATCGGACTAACGACCATGAGATCTGCAACGGGTGTCGTATGTCCAGAGGTGAAGGCAACCTCATAGCCTCGCTTGCACAGCTCGCTTGCTACAGCAAATTGTGCAGCCCACTGGGTTTGGTGGCCCCGATCCTTTATGCCAGTCGATTTCACCGCAGTCGACAATCCTTGATTCTTCATGGGAGCCATCGTACGCTCACCTTGCCAGGGGACGAATGCCGGCCCCTTTGCCGAATTTCAGGGGGACCGGCGTATCTTTTCGAGCCTGAATGAAGCATCAAACAGGCAACAGCGAAATACAGAGGTCTCTCCACTTCGCTTCGCTCCGGTCGAGATGGCGTGGCCTTGTGGAGTGGCGGCACAAAAAGGAAGATCGGATTATCTCACCGCCGCCAGCCCCAGGTTGCTGAGGTTTCCCTGTACGGCGGGTGTCAATAGCCAGTCGAGGAAGGCGTGCGCGTCGGCGCGTTTGTCTGACTTTGCCATCACCACGGCGCACTGCCGCAGCTCCGGGTAGACGGTGGGCACTCGAACGTAGGTTCCAATCTGCTTGAAGTGCTCCGTGCTTGCGGCGGTCAATGAGATCAGGCCAAGCTGCGCGTTCCCGGACTCGGCGAACTGTGCCGCCTGGGCGATGTTCTCGGCGACCACCAGCTTTGCCGAGACCTGATCGTAGATCTTCAGCTTTTTCAGCGCGGCCACCGCTGCACGGCCATAGGGAGCGTGAAGCTCGTTGGCGATGGCGATACGCTTCACGCGCGGGTCGGTCAGGCGATCCATGCTGAGCGGCTGCAAGGGAGAGTCCTTGCGCGCCCACAGGACGAGCGCGCCCTTCGCATAAGCGACCGGAGCCTTCATATCTGCCAGCCCGGCGGCGACGACTTTTTCCGGGAAGACGAAATCTGCCGCGAGGAAGATGTCCATCGGCGCGCCGTTCAGAATCTGCGTGGTCAATGTTGCGGAGGAACCGTAGCTGACCACCAGCTTGATTCCGGTGGCGTGCTCATAGGCCGTGGCCAGGGTCGGCATCACCGGTTGCAGGTCGGCCGCCGCCGCTACATGCAGCTCCTTCTGTGCCTGCGCTGTCCCTGCTACGAAGAACCCGCTTAGCACGGTCAGACAGATAAGTAGCTTAAAAGCGGTCCAGAAACTGTGCTTGCCTGTGAGGGAGCGGTGCTGGCATGAGGGGAAAAGCGAAATACAGGGGTCTCTCCACTGCGCCGCGCGATAAAGCCGCGCGGCTCCGGTCGAGATGACGTGTGTTTGGGTTGGGCAAGAGATTTTTTTATAGTTTATGGAGAGGTTCTTCTTCATCTTTGGCTCGCTCCGCTCGATTACGGTAACCTAGAGAGAACAATGAAAGCTGCAACTCATAATCTTAGATGTACAGAGTGCGGGGCCGTGATTACCGGCGACGCCGTTAACAGCATATTCCGCTGCCCGGACTGCAACGGCCTCTACGACGTCATCTATCCCTGGTCGCCGAACGGCTCGACCGCGATCTCGAACGACAATCTGCCCAATGCCAGCGCGCTTCGCTGGCTCTGGCAGGAGCGCCGCACTTCGACCCTGCCGGTCGATCAAAGCGGCGTCTGGCGCTTCCGCGACCTGCTTCCCATCGTCGAAGACCCGGAAAATATCGTTACCCTGCGTGAGGGCAACACGCCGCTCTACGAGATGCCGCGCTGCGCCAAGGCCGTCGGCCTGGACTGGCTGCTGGCCAAGCATCAGGGCATGAATCCGACCGGCTCCTTTAAAGATACCGGCATGACGGCAGCGCTTTCGGTCGCCGCCGACCGCAAGTTCGAGTGGGTCGCCTGCGCGTCGACGGGCAATACCTCGGCTGCCATGGCCGCTTATGCCGCCCGCGCCGGGCTGCGCTGCATCGTCTTTATTCCCGAGGGCAAGATCGCGTGGGGCAAGCTCTCGCAGTCGATGGACTACGGCGCGTTCACGGTTCAGCTCAAGACGGACTTCGATGGCTGCGTCCGCATTCTTACGGATCTGGTAACGCGCTTTCCTATCTACCTGCTCAACTCGGTGAATCCTTATCGCCTTGAAGGGCAGAAGACGCCCGCCTTCGAGATTCTCGAACAGCTCGACTGGCAGGTGCCCGACCATATCATCGTTCCCGGCGGCAACCTGGCAAACTCCTCCGCGCTGGGCAAGGGCTTCATCGAGATGCACCGGCTTGGGCTGATCCAACGGATTCCGAAGGTCAGCATTATTCAGGCCGAGGGTGCTAATCCTCTTTACCGCTGGTTCATTGATGAGAACCGCGTGATGCGGCCGGTCAAGGCCGACACCCGAGCCACGGCGATCCGCATTGGCAATCCCGCCTCGTGGCGCAAGGCTGCTAACGTCATCGACGCGCTCGGGGGTTGGTGTGAGCAGGTCTCAGAGCAGGAGATTGCTCTGGCGAAGGCCCAGATCGGCGCGGAGGGAATCGGCTGCGAACCGGCATCGGCCGTCACCTTTGCGGGGCTGAAGAAGCTGGTTGCGCTGGGGAAGGTTCAGCGCGAGGAACGCACCGTTCTGATTTTGACCGGGCATACACTCAAGGACTCGCAGTACACCATCGACTACCATCGCGGGGAACTGTTGACCGAGGCCGAGAAGGCGCAGATCGGCGAGGCAGATCAGGCCCGGCATGAGGCTTTGCGAAAGCCTCCGATCGTCCTCGAAGCCGACTCCGATGTCGTCCTTCATGCGCTTGAATCGCACATGAAGATGACCCAGCACGTATGACGGCGACTGCGAGCCCTCTGCATCTTCGCCTGCCGGCGACCTCGGCCAACCTCGGCCCGGGCTTCGACGCCCTGGGGCTGGCGATGGCGTTTTATCTCACCATCGACGCCGTGGCTGCGGACGACTTTCATATTGAGGCAAGGGGACGGAACGCCGATCTTTGCGGCGACGCCGGCAACAGCCTGATTCTCACGACTTATGCCAGCGTGCTAGGGGCGAACGGTCGTCCGGTCACACCGCTTCATCTTGACCTCGACAATCAAATTCCGCTGGGAATGGGCTGCGGCTCGAGCGCGGCTGCGCTGCTGACCGGGGTTCTGCTGGCCGATCATTTCGGGGATATTGGCTGGACGGACCAGCAGATTCTTGAAGAAGCCTGCCGCCGCGAGGGGCATCCGGACAATGTCGCTGCCTGTTTCTTGGGCGGGATGACGGCTTCATCCGAAGTTGAAGGCCATGTTGTTACAGCTACTTGCGGTAAGAACCTCGCGTGGAGCTTCTTTGTTGCGCTGCCGTCGGCCAGTCTTGCAACGGAAAAGGCGCGGGCGCTGCTGCCGCCGAGCTATAGCCGGGCCGATGCGGTTGCGAATGTGCAGAATACGGCGCTGCTGGTCTCCGCGTTCGCGCTCGACCGCGGCGACCTGCTGCGCACGGCGATGCAGGACCGCATCCACCAGCCTTACCGGATGGAGGCCTGTCCGCTGCTGCCCCGTCTGCTGCCGCTGGCTGGAAGTCGCGGTGTGCTTGGAGTTGCCCTGAGCGGGGCAGGGCCGTCGGTGCTCGTGATCGCGGAGAGCGGCGCGGCCGATGCTTTACCCGGCATCATTCGAGCGGCTGCGGGCGATCCCGGGCTGGAGATCATCCAGACTACGATTGCCGGGGGCGCTTTCGTTCAGAGGTAACAACCGGGTAATCTCTCAATGAGTTACCTAAGATTTCTTTACCTTTTGCCGATTCGCCCGTAACTTATCCCCTGTGGGCAGTTCTGGGGAGGGCTGCTACGCCGCCCGTTGACCTCTTTCATTAGAGGTCCGGGCGTTTGCTTTTGGGGGTGGCTTTTGTGGGGGCCCTTCGACCGGTCTGAAACTCTCCGTGCCCTTCAGCATCTATTATTGTGAAGGCTACTTTAGAACGGCAGAACACCCCGGAGGGAAGTACATGGCAGGACAGTTCATAACGAATATCAACGATGCATCCTTTGAAAAAGAGGTCCTTCAGTCGGACCAACCCGTACTGGTCGATTTCTGGGCCGCGTGGTGTGGCCCCTGTCGCGCGCTTGGCCCGATCGTCGATGAGGTTGCTAACTCTTATCAGGGCAAGCTCAAGGTGATGAAGATGGACGTCGACGCCAACACCGCGACGCCCGCGCGTTACGGCATCCGCGGCATTCCCGCGCTGCTGATCTTCAAGGGCGGACAGGTCGCCGAACAGATCGTGGGTTACGTTCCCAAGGAGACCATCGACAAGTCGGTGCTCAAGGTCCTCGCCTAAGTTTGGATTTTGTGTGTGGCCCGGCCCGGAGAGCCTCCTCTCCGGGCTGTTTCTTTTTGCTGCGTTGTCTCAGCTTTGCAGTCAGGTGGCGGCACGGCTGAAGATCCGTGGCGTGAAGGATCGTACCTCAGGGGCTAAAGCCCCACGGCAAACAAAGCACTTTCGACACGGCTGAAGCCGTGTCCTTAAACAAAACAGAGGCAACGGCCGCACATCTGAAGCGGCGTTCTTAAGGTGGTTCCTCCAGAGGTAGCCTTGGCGAGTCGAGCTAAACGCGGATTCCCTTCGGGAATGACAACAAAGAAGGTTGCACGAGGATTCCCTTCGGGAATGACAACAAAGAAGGCTACACGAGGCTTTCCTTCGGGAATGACAAACAAGGAAGGCTAAAGATTTCAAGGGGCGGACAACGGGCCGTCCTGCCGTACACTTTCCTTAATGCCCGAATGGATGCTCTTCCGCACGATCTTGGTGGCCTTTTTTATTCTGGCCAACAGCTTCTTCGTCGCCGCTGAGTTCGCTCTCGTCAGCGTCCGCGAGACGCGCATCCAGCAATTAATCGCGCTGGGGAGGCCCGGCGCCCGCACCGCGCTTCAGCTCAAGCACAATATTGACGAGTTTCTTCCGGCCGTGCAGTTCGGCGTTACGCTGGCCGCGCTCGCACTGGGCTGGATCGGCGAGCCTGCCGTCGCGCAGATGATTCTTCAGTTCGCCCACAGATGGGTCAGCGTTCTTCCCGCGCATGCGGTCATCTATGCCCACACCATCGCCGTGATTATCGCGTTCGCGCTGATTACCTACCTGGAAGTGCTGCTCGGGGAGTTGGTTCCCAAATCGCTGGCGTTGCAGCGGGCGGAGCGCATCGCGCTTGCCGTCGCCGGGCCGATGGACGTCTTTATCCGCATCACGCGGCCGGCGGTGAAGCTGATGAACCACTCCGCCGCGCTGGTGCTGAAGCTCTTTCGCGCTCCGCTGCATGGCGAAGGAGCCGTACACTCGCCGGAAGAGATCAAGCTCATCGCCACGGCCACGCGCCGCATGGGGCTGCTGCCTGCCTTTCAGGAGGAGATCATCCATCGCGCCATCGAATTGAACCACGTGATCGTTCGCGAGATCATGACGCCGCGGGGAAAGATCTTTTCGCTGCCCGCCGACCTCGCCGTGGAACAGGCCAGCGCGCGCATCGTCGAGGAGCAGCACTCGCGCATTCCCATCTATGATCCCGCGGGAGGGCCGGAGAATATCATCGGCATCGTCTACTCGAAGGACATCTCGCGGCTGATGCACTTTCGCAGCGTGGCGCTGGCGCTGGGAGGCAAGGGCGAGTCCGGCCTGACGCTGCGCCAGGTGATGCACCGGCTGACGGTGGTGCCTGAGACCAAGCTCGCCGTCGAACTGCTACAGGAGTTTCAGGAGCGGCGGCGGCAGATGGCCATCGTCGTCGACGAGTTTGGATCAACCGTCGGGATCGTGACTGCCGAGGATGCGTTGGAGCAGATCGTCGGCGAGTTGGAGGACGAGTTCGACATCGCACCGCGCAGCCATCTGCTGAGTTCGACCGGGGCCATGTCTCTGGAGGGAAGCACCAATCTGCGCGATCTAAGCACGCAGCTTCACTGGGAGTTTCCCCGCGAGGCGGGAGTCGAGACGCTGGCAGGATTCATCCTCGCCCACCTCGGACACATTCCCACGGTGGGCGAGAGTGTAGAGGACAACGGCCGCCGCTACACGGTTGCGGAGATGGCTGGACGCCGCATCAATCGCGTCACTGTTCAGACCCACGCGCCCGCCGACGCGCTTGAATCCGAAGGCGGGGAAGCGACGGCATGAAGCCCGCCCTGTGGAATCCTGTCCGCCGAATTCTGCTCACGCTGCCGGTGATCTGGGTGGTGGTGTCGGTGGTCTTTCTGCTGATTCATCTGGTGCCCGGCGACCCGATTGTGCAGATGCTGGGCGAGGGTGCGAATGCCGCCGACATCTCGGCGCTGCGGCACGCTTACGGCTTCGACGCGCCGCTGGGCGAGCAGTATGTACATTATTGGCGCGGGATTTTTCACGGCGATCTTGGCCAGTCGCTGCGGCTTCACGACTCGGTGACGCACCTTGTGCTGCAACGCTATCCGTACACGCTGGCGCTGACGCTGGCCGCCCTCATCATTGGCATAGGATTCTCGGTTCCAGCAGGGATATTCTCGGCGCTGCATCCCAACCGCTGGCAGGATCGCGTGCTCGGCGTTGTGTCGCTGGCGGGGCTCTCGTTTCCTAACTTTGCCCTTGGGCCTATTTTGATTCTGGTGTTCTCCATTTATTTTGGCTGGCTGCCGGTCTCGACCGCGGGGACTGGCGGCGTAGGCGAGTTTCTGCTGCATCTGATTCTGCCGGCGATTACGCTGGGCCTGGGGCTGGCGGCGATCCTCACGCGCATGGTTCGCACGGCGATGCTTGAGGAACTGGGGCAGGACTACATCCGCACGGCGCGCGCGAAGGGACTGGGCGAGAACAGGATTGTCTATCGACACGCGCTGCGCAATGCGCTGATTCCGGTGCTGACTGTTGTTGGTTTGCAATTCGGTTCGCTGCTGTCGGGGGCTATTGTTACGGAGACGATCTTCAGTTGGCCGGGCATTGGCCGGCTTACGCTGTCGGCGATCTCGAATCGCGACTATGCGCTGGTGCAGGGGTGCATCCTCGCCGTGGGGCTGACTTACGTCGCTATCAATCTTCTTACCGACGTCGCGTATACGATTGCCAATCCGCGCATGCGCAGCCAGTAACGATTATGGAAGCAGATCGACGATTCGGGCTTCCAGCAACTAAACAGGCTAGCGTACCTCAGGGGCTAAAGCCCCATGGTAAACGAAGCACTTATGGCACGGCTGAAGCCGTGCCCTTAACAAAACCGGACTTAATCAAAGGTTTCCTAAGAGAGCAACTCTACGATTCGGGCTTCCAGCTTTTCTTTTGACAAGGTCACGAGAGCTACTGTTACCGGCAGATTGAACCGCCGCGGGCCGGCGCTGCCGGGATTCAGGAACATCACGCCGTCCCGGGAGTGGACGGAGGGCTTGTGCGAATGACCGCTGACCACCGCCGCAACCTCGGCGACGACGGGATTGATATCCAGATCGGTGACCGAATGCACCAGGTAAAACAGCCTTCCGCCGAGCTCGACGGCATCGGTTGGCGGAAGGTCGGCGCAGTCTCCCCAGGAATCGACGTTGCCGCGAATCGCCGTTACCGGGGCGATCTTTTCGAGCGTGTCGAGAATGCTTGGGTCGCCAACGTCTCCGGCATGAAGAATGTGCTCGACTCCGGCCAGCGCGGTGAGCGCTTCGGGCCGCAGCAGTCCGTGCGTATCGGAGATGACGCCGATGAGCATCGCGATCAGGCCAGCCGCAGGCTTTGGAGCGAGGCATAGTGCCGGCTCTGTTTGGAGTCGTGGCTGCGGTCGGGATCGATCTTCAACTCCATCACCGTCACCCCGTCGAGCGCCACGGTATAGTCTTCGATCTCTTCGGTCGATCCACCTGGACTGAAGGTGAATTGCTGGCGTACGACCTCGCGCAGTTCTGCCACTGTACCCGCGTAGATGGCAAATTCCTGCGACCGCTCCGCCTCGCGCTCGATGAAGTGCAACTGAATGCGGTGGATTGCGAGAGGCTCATCGAAGTGCAGCCGAATGATCTGAGGCCCGGTGGCCGAGGCTCGCCAGCCTGTCGACTCGGTTCTGTCCAGCGCATGTTCGATGGGAAAGGCCTCGTCTTCGGAGGTGATTTCGACGCGCGCAATCCGCTCGAGATCGCGCCAGAGATCCGGAATGGGAGTTGACGCCACGGGCGAAGGTGAAACGATACTCTTACGCATAAACGCTTCCAAGCCTCAGATCTCAGCATATCCGATTATCCGCAGAGTGGGCGAAGTGGCGGCATGTGGGATTGTATGCACGGCAAAGAGGAAATACAGGGGTCTCTCCACTGCGCCACGCGATGATACCGCGCGGCTCCGGTCGAGATGACGTCGTTTGTGGGTTGGCCGAGATGGCGTGGTTTATGGGGTGGTCGAGGCGCTATAGGCCCGTTTCCATCTTCGTCCGCGGATCGAGGTAATCGCGCAGCGCGTCTCCGATGAAGTTGAAAGACAGTACGCAAAGCATCACCGCCACTGCGGGAAAGAAGACCAGGTGGGGCGAGTCGAAGAGATGCGAGCGCGCGTCGTTGAGCATCGAGCCCCAGCTTGCCGCCGGGGGCGGAACTCCCAGCCCGAGGAAGCTGAGCGTAGCCTCGGCGAGCACGGCGCCGGCCATGCCGATGGCTCCCTGCACGATCAGCGGCTGAACGATGTTGGGCAGGATGTGTCGCCAGAGCAGGCGCAGGTCGGAGGCCCCAAGCGCACGCGCTGCCTCCACAAACTCGCGTTCCTTGACCGCCATGACCTGTCCGCGCACGAGCCGCGCATAGCCGACCCAGCCGGAGATGGCGAGCGCCAGAATGACGTTGGCGAGTCCCGGCCCCATAAAGGCGACGAATGCAATTGCCAGCAGAATTCCGGGCAGCGACATGAAGGCGTTGGTCACGTAGATGTTGAGGATGGTGTCGGTGATGCCGCCGTAGAAGCCTGCGAGGCATCCGGCGACCAGCCCTACTGCCAGCGACAGGCCCACGACGCTGACGGCGACGATCATGGAGATGCGCGCGCCGAAGATGGTGCGCGAGAGAATGTCCCGGCCCAGCTCGTCGGTGCCGAACCAGTGCGCCGCGCTCGGTCCCATCAGGCGGCTGGCCAGGTTTAACTGTGCGGGATCGTACGGGGCCAGCCACGGCGCGAACAGTGCGCAGACCAGGAACAGCGCCAGCAGGACAATCCCCAGCGCAGCCAGCGGCTGCTGCTTCGAGCGTTGCAGCAGGCTGGTCTTTGCGGTAATTACGTCAGCGTCCATTGAATCTCAGCATGAGGCTTGAGGGCATATTGGCGCAAGGGCACAGAGTAATTTGTTGCCTTAAAGCAACAATGCAGCTTTTGACTTCATCGGCGCAGCGGCAAAGAAATAAATACAGGGGTCTCTCCACTGCGGCCCTGCGGGCCTTCGGTCGAGATGACGTTTATAAAGGTTGCCCGGTCGAGATGACGTTTTCATGAGGACTGCTCTAGTCGAGTCAGAGTTTTCGGAGCTTCCGGACAGCTTCCCAAAGGTAAAATCGAATCAAAGCACAAAGAAGGCATTCTAATTTCGGCCATAAAGGAACAGTTTGCGAATACTGATCTACGGGCTTAACTATGCTCCGGAGCTGACCGGCATCGGCAAGTATACCGGCGAGATGTCCTCATGGCTGGCCTCACGAGGGCACGAGGTTCGCGTGGTGACCGCTCCGCCGTACTATCCGGCATGGAGCATCCGCGAGGACTATCGCGGCAGGCTCTACCGCACGGAGAAGATTGTGGGCGAGCCGATCGTCTATCGCACGCCGCTCTACGTCCCGGCGAAGCCTACCGGCCTCAAACGCATGGCGCACCTCTTCTCATTTATGCTGGGCAGCCTACCGGTGATGCTTCGCCAGATATTCTGGAAGCCTCAGATCGTCTTTACCGTAGAGCCTACGTTTTTTGGCGCGCCGCTGGCGCTGCTGGTGGCGCAGGCCGCCGAGTCGGCTTCGTGGCTCCACGTGCAGGACTTCGAGGTGGACGCTGCCTTCGACCTTGGCCTGCTGCCGGCGAAAGGACCGGTGCATGCGCTCGCGCTTGGACTGGAGGAGTTCTTCACGCAGTCGTTTACGCGCGTCTCCAGCATCTCGCACAAGATGGTCGAACGCGCTCTGGGCAAGGGCGTTCCTGTAGCTCGCACGATTCTTTTTCCTAACTGGGTGGACGTCGATGCTATCCGGCCTCAACCGCTGGGAGCTTCCAACAGCTTCCGGGAGGAGCTTGGGCTGGAGGAGAAGATCGTCATTCTCTACTCCGGCAATATGGGCGCGAAACAGGGGCTCGAATTGCTTGCGCCTCTGGCTGAGGCGTTTGAGAACGACGGTCGCGTTCACTTTCTCTTCTGCGGGGACGGAGCGTTTCGTCCGCAGCTTGAGACGCTGGTAGGCCATCGCCCCAACGTGACGCTGCTGCCGTTGCAGCCTTTTGCGCGGCTGAACGATCTCTTGAACGCTGCCGATATTCACCTGTTGCCGCAGCGTGCCGGAGCCGCCGATCTGGTGATGCCTTCGAAACTGACCGGGATGCTCTCAAGCGGGCGGCCCGTGATTGCTACCGCCGATGCGGGCACGCAGGTGGCGCATGTTGTCGAGGGCTGCGGGCTGGTGGTTCCTGCCGAGGACGCGCTGGCGCTCAATGCTGCGGTGCAGCGGCTTATCGATGATGAATCGCTACGGCGACAGTTGGGTGAAGCGGCCCGGGTCTATGCTGTCGAGCATCTGGGGAAAGAACAGGTGCTGGAAGAGTTCGAGCGCAATTTGCGGATGCTTGTTCAAGGGTAGATTTCTGTTTGAGGGATCTGTCTTCGACCGTGCCCTCAGCGGTTAATGCCGGAATTAATTGGAAGTTTCCAAAGGCGAAGGCGAAATACAGGGGTCTCTCCACTTCGCTTCGCTCCGGTCGAGATGACGTGATTTTAGGAGGGAGCGCGATTAGGGGTTGGCGACGAAGCGGTAGCCGATGCCGCGCACGGTGAGCAGGTGCTGGGGGTTGGAGGGGTCGTCCTCGATGTAGCGGCGCAGGCGGACGATGAAGTTGTCGATGGCGCGGGTATCGGTGTCCTCGTGGACCTGCCAGACCTGTTCGAGGATGTCCTTGCGCGGCACGATCTGGCCCTCGCGGTCGGTGAGGTAGCGGAGCAGGTCGGCCTCCATGAGCGTGAGATGCGTGGTGCGATTGGGCGCGACCAGCTCCAGCAGGTCGAAGCGTATGCTGCGGTGGTCGAAGATGTACTCGTCCGGAGGAGCCTCGGGCGGTTTGACCTCGTTCTGCCACGCGGCGCGGCGCAGCAGCGACTTGAGGCGCACAAGGAGGATGCTGAGGTCAAAGGGCTTGGGGAGGTAGTCGTCCGCGCCCGCCTCGATGCCTTCGAGGATGTCCTCGGGACGGGTGCGCGCCGTTAGCATCAGGACCGGGGTGAAGCGTCCGGCCTGGCGCATGGCGCGCACGATGTCGAAGCCGTCGGTGCCGGGCAGCATGCAGTCGAGAACGATGGCGGCGATGTTGTCCTGTGTATGCAGAAGATAATCGAGCGCGGCATCGCCGTCGGACTCGTGATGGGTGACGTAGCCTTCGGCCTGGAGATTGAAGAGCAGCCCTTGCGCGAGGTGCTCTTCGTCTTCGACGACGGCAATGAGTGGAGCAGTGGATTCGCTCGGGGATTCGTTCATGGATTCGCTCATGGAAGTTCGGGGCCTGTCGCGGGCGCGGCAAGAGGCAGCGTAAAGGTGACGGTGGTGCCGAGGCCGGGGCCGGGGCTGGATGCCTTGACGTGGCCGCTGTGCTGGCGGACGATGTTGCGCACGAGGAAGAGGCCGAGGCCGGTGCCCCTGATCCTGGCCGTCGAGCGGCCGGGCACGCGATAGAAGCGGCGGAAGATGCGCTTGTCCTGATTCTCCGGAAGGCCCATGCCGCGGTCCGCGATGCGCAGCGTCATCGAGTTGGGGCGCGCGATGGCCAGCGAGCAGCGGACATGCACGCCGTCGGGCGAGTACTTTACCGCGTTGTCGAGCACATTGATGATGGCGGTGCGCAGGTCTTCGGCGATGCCGAGAACGCGCAGAGGCGCGTCTTCGGGGGCGGCATCGAGGGTGATGCTTTCAGGAGCGAGATGGTATCGCTGTAGCGTGACCTGGATGCAGTCGGCGAGCAGAGGCTCGATCTCGACAAGGGTGCGGTTTTGCTGGCGATGGCGCTGACCCAGTTCGCCGGCCTTGAGCACCTGTTCGACGGTGGCGAGCAGACGGTCCGAGTCGGCGAGCATGATCTTGTAGAACTGCTGTCGCTGCTCTTCTTCGACGGGACGCCGCTGTAGCGTTTCAAGGTAAAGCCGCGTCGAGGCGATTGGGGTCTTAAGCTCGTGGCTGACGGCGTTCAGGAAGGAGTCCTGCCGCTCGTTGCGTCGGATCTCGCGCACCAGAAAGACGGTGTTGAGCACAACGCCTGCGATCAGCAGGCTGAAGAGGATGACGCCGACGACCGCCAATGCAACGGCGCGGTCGTTGAGGATGATCCAGCCGAAGCTGAGTCCCACCGAGAGGCCGACGAGCAACGCGCCCAGCGTGATGAAGAAGGCGATAGCTCCGCGGCGTCGGTTAATATTCATGAGCGTTGCTGAAAGTATAGCGGGGCGAGGCGATGTGCCGGAGCGGGAGCTTCTCCTTTTGGAATTGCCGCTCCGGTTTTGAACATTCCCTCAGGGGCTAAAGCCCCATTGCGAACAGAGCGCTTGCGGCACGGCTAAAGCCGTGCCCTTAACAGAACCGGGTTTAATCAGAGGCTCCCCTAGCGGCCGACCTGGAACTCGGCGCGGCAGCCTTTATCGACCCAAAGGCCGCGGCGGTCAACGCCCCAGGTCTGATTCTGAATGCAGGCGGATCCGCTGATCTGGCGCGTCATTCCGACACGGTTGCGATTGATGCCATTAGGCAGGGAGCAGTAATTCCTGCGGCCATCGTCGGAGGAGCAGGTAATGATCTGCGAGCGGGATTGACCTCTCCACATCCCCGAACCGTTGCCGCCACGGCTGGCGAACTCGGCGCGGCAGCCTTTGTCGACCCAGAGGCCGCGGCGGTCGACACCCCAGGTCTGCCCCTGAACGCAGGGGGAGCCGCTGATCTGACGCGTCATTGCGATGCTGTTGGGATTGACGCCGGTCGGGATTCCGCAATAATTCCTGCGGCCGTTATCGGAGGAGCAGGTAATGATCTGTGCCTGCTGCTGCTGCCATGGCCGTCCCTGGGTGCCTCCGCCCGTGAAGAACTCGGCGCGGCAGCCGCGGTCGACCCAGACGCCGCGGCGATCATAGCCCCAGGTCTGCCCCTGAATGCAGGCCGAGCCGCTGATCTGACGGCTCATCTGGACGCCTCGGCTGGTGTCGATGTTGCAGTAGTGGCGATTGCCGTCGTTGGAGGAGCAGGTAATGGTCTGGCCGCCCTGGTTGTAGCCCTGAAAGGCCGCCGCGGCCGGTGCTGCGGCGGCTGGGGTTGGAAGACATGCGGCGCAAAGGGTAAAGATCGCTGCGATCAGAAGTGACTTCGTTATGCGTGTCATCGTGCCTCTTTTTCGTGGAGAAATTTTATCTCTGGCGAGATCAATCCTGCTGCCGTAGGGTTAGATACGATTTCCGCCGAAAAGGATACTCTGCACGACCGCGCTTAACAAGCAAAAGGCGCGGAGTTTCGCGCCTTTTGCTTGTTGAATGATGCCGGATCTGGTGTCGCGAGCGGTTCTCTTCCCGAAGCCGCCTTGATGATGCGAGCAAAACGCAGATTCCCTTCGGGAATGACTAACCAAAGAAAGCTGCACCTCAGGAGATTCCCTTCGGGATGACAAACCAAAGCAGAGGAGTCCTGTAAGAGTTCAGGCGCCTGCCGGTTTGGGATCGTGCGGATCGAACTTGGCGATCTGGATCTTCTTCGCGAGGCCTATCTTCGAGAGCAGCCAGATGCCGTAGTAGTTCACGTCAAACTCGTACCAGGCAAGGCCGTGACGCGCGCTGACCGGGTGGGCGTGGTGGTTGTTGTGCCAGCCCTCGCCGCCGGTGAGCAGAGCGACCCACCAGTTGTTGCGGGAGTCGTCCTTGGTCTGGAAGCGGCGCTTGCCCCACATGTGCGTGGCGGAGTTGACCAGCCACGTGGCATGGAGGCCGACCGTGACGCGCAGGAAGGTGCCCCAGAGGATCATGCTGATGCCGCCCATCACGCTGTGCGTGGCGAGGCCGCCGATAACGCCGAGCAGGATTCCGGAGATGGTCAGGGGAACCCAGTGATATTTACTGAGCCAGACGTGCACGGGATCGCGGGTCAGGTCGGGAGCATAGCGTCCCAGCAGAGCAGTCTCGGAGTGCAGGGCGCGTCCGGAGAGAATCCAGCCGGCATGTGCCCACCAGCTTCCGTCGTGCGGAGTGTGGGGGTCGCCCTCATCATCGGAGTTCTGATGGTGAACGCGGTGCGTGGCCACCCAGAAGATCGGGCCGCCCTCGAGCGCGAGCGTTCCGCACATCGTCAGGAAGTACTCGACCCACTTGGGTGTCTTGTAGCCGCGATGCGTCAACAGGCGGTGATAGGCCATGCCGATGCCGACGTTGATGGCAAAGAAATACATGACGGCGAACGCAAGCAGATTTTTCCAGCTAAAGAAGAACAGCGCTGCGATGGCGCCGACGTGGAACAGGCCCATGGCGATGGTGGTGATCCAGTTGATGCGGCCTTGCTGATAAGCGCGGCCCATGCGGAGGTCTTGCTTCACCTTCTGACGGACTTCGGCGACGGCGGGGATGACGCGGGGATGAGCAGCGGCGGCCGCTTGGGTCGTCGTCGTTTCTTCGGGAGTAAGCATGGGTGTCATGGGTGCAATCAGTCCTTTTTACTGCTGATTTCAACGCTATCAGTGTTGGAGCGCACTGGTTGTAAGACTTTTGTAATGCACCCCATATCGCACCGATTTCGTCTGTAAAAGTTTTGTAATGCTGCCTGAACGCTGTGGTTGTAAGGTGTATGGATGATGCGAGCCAATGTATTTGCGGTTGCAACGATGATGATGGGTGCAGTAGCCGTTTGGGGGCAGGCGATTGACCTGCCCAGCAGCAAGGTAATCGTGAAGCCCGTGCCGGGAAGCCCGCAGCGGCTCAACAGCCTTCCGATTTCGATGGCCGTGTCACCGGACGGCCGCTATGTGGTTACCGTGAACGCGGGCTATGGAACATTCGAGTCCGGATACATGCAGTCGCTGGCGGTGATGGACACCGAGACCGGCAAGGTTGCCGACTTTCCCGACGACCGCACGCTGGTAGGGGCGCAGCAGACGCTCTATTCGGGCCTGGCCTTCAGCCGCGACGGGCGGCACATTTTTGCCAGCATGGGCTCGACTACCGATCCCACTGGCGAGCGTGCCGACGATACCGGCAACGGCGTCGTCGTGTACGGCTTCAGCGACGGAAAGATCGTCCGCGAGCGCATGATCAAGATTCCCTTGCAGCAGTTGGCAGGCGCGCGCCGGACCATGCTGGTTGGGGGGATCGAGGGCGATAAGGGGATTCCATTTCCGGCGGCGATTGCCGTGGTGGGCAGCGCCGGCGCTGAAAAACTTCTGATCGCGGACAATCTCTCCGACGACGTACTGCTGATCGATGCAGCCACCGGCGCCGCCCTGAAGCGCTTTGACCTGTCGGAGAGCGATGCCGTGCCTTCGACCTATCCTGTGGCCCTGGCCGTTTCGACGGATGGCTCGCGTGCATTTGTCGCGCTGTGGAACGCGTCCGAGGTGGTAGAGCTGGACCTCAAGCGCGGTGTCGTCGGCCGCAAGCTCGCGCTGCTGAAGCCGAGCGTGGCCACCGCGCCGGGAACGCATCCCTGCGCACTGGTGATCTCTCCCGACGGGCAGACGATGTATGTCGCCCTCTCGAACCGCGATGCCGTGGCGGCAGTCAACGTGAAGGCGAACCAGTTCTCGGTGAAGGGTTACTTCGATACGCGGCTGCCGCGCCAGAGTTACTTCGGCGCGGAGCCGGAGGCGCTGGCCCTCAGCGCGGATGGCCGCCGCCTCTATGCCGCCAATCTCGGCTCGGACGCGGTTGCCGTGATGGATACCGCGAAGCTGACGGCGCGCGCGGCGAAGAAGGGAATGGTGGAGCCGATCGGTTTCGTGCCCACGGAGTGGCAGCCGATGAGCATGGCCGTCACGCGGGGCAAGCTCTACCTTGCGACGGCGAAGGGGAAGGGGACCGGGCCAAACAAGGCTCCGCAGCGGAGGACGGAGCAGACCGACGCTGCGAAGAAGTTGCAAGGAGCCACTACCTACATCGCAACCCTGCTATACGGTTCGATGGTGTCGCTGGACATGACTGTGATGGAGAAAGACCTGCCGCGATGGACGGCAGAGGTGATCGACTCCAACCGCATGAAGGCGGCGCAGCAGAAGATTCAGTTCGCCAACGGCTCGGCTTCGGGCGCGGGGCCGATCAAGCACGTGATCTACATCATCAAGGAGAACCGCACCTACGATCAGTTGTTCGGCGACCTCCGGCAGGACGGCAAGCCAGTCGGCAACGGCGACCCCAGCCTGACCATGTATGGCGCGGACATTACGCCCAACCAGCATCGGATGGCGCTCCAGTTCGGCGTGATCGACAATTTCTATGATTCGGGCGAAGTCTCCGGGCAAGGGCACGTCTGGTCGAACGCCGCCATCGGCACCGACTACCTGGAGAAGACGTGGGAGCAGAACTATCGCAGTGGCCAGCGGACCTATGACTTTGAAGGCATGGTGGCGGACGGCTATCCCATTCTGCAGAACATCCCCGACGTCAACGAGCCGTCGAGCGGATATATGTGGGGCAACCTCGCGGCCCACGGCAAGACTCTCTATCACTTCGGCGAGTACATCTCCTCGACCTTCTGCGACGAGAAAAACGCCATGAAAACCATTAATTCGCAGCAGGGAGCGATGTCCGGCGCGACCAAAGTTTGCGTGCCGAAGGAGATCGAGCCGGGCGGGAAGATTCCCGAGGTCTGGGGCGGCGGGGTGAACAAGTGGCCATGGGCGATTCCCCTGCTCGCGCGCAATGTGGCCACCAAGCCCGAACTGGTAGGTCACTTTGCGGAGGAGCAGCCGGACTTCAACCTGCGCATCCCCGACCAGATTCGCGTCGAGGTGTTTCTGCGGCACTTCAATCAGTGGGTCGCCGACCGCAAGGCAGGCAAGGACACCATGCCCAACTTTGTGCTGCTGCGGATGCCCGACGATCACACGGCGGGGACGACGCCCGGCGGACCGACTCCGAGATCTTCCGTTGCCGACAACGATCTGGCCATTGGCCGTGCGGTCGATGCGGTTTCGCACTCCGAGTATTGGAACGATACGGCGTTCTTCATCCTGGAAGACGATGCGCAGAATGGCGGCGACCACGTGGACGCGCATCGCAGCATGGCGTTGGTCATCAGCAAATATGCTCCCCGGGCGGCGGATGGCAAGGCGTTTGTCGACAGCCGCTTCTACACGACAGTTTCCATGGTGCGGACGATGGAGATGGTGCTTGGGCTTCCGCCAATGAATAATAACGACGCCTTCAGCAGCGCGATGACGCCCGAATTTACCGGGCCCGGAGACCAGCCCCCTTTCACGGCGGATTATGTGAATCGTGACAATGGACTGATCTATACCGCCAACAAGAAGACCGCTCCCGGAGCGCAGGAGAGCATGAAGATGGACTTTCGCCACGCCGACCGCGCCGATGCGGCGAAGTTGAACGTTATCCTGTGGAAGGACGCGATGGGCGACCGGCCGGTTCCGGCGGTTCTGCTCCACCCTGTCAAATCCAAAGAGGATGACGACGACTAGAGCAAGTATCCTGTAGGTGTATGGAGAGAGTTCAGAGTCATGGCTGTTTTCTTTAAAAGAAAAACGGCGCTCCTCGGCATTTTCTGCTTCACAGTAACAGGAGGATTGCCTTAGATGACGAGCTTGAAGGTATCAGCGCCCTTTCGTTTGAAGCCGTGGTTCAGCGAGCGTGTCTGGGGCAAAAGCGATCTGCGACCGTGGTACGAGTCGACCGGAACCGACGCGGCCGTCGGCGAGGCATGGCTGACCGGCCCTGCGTGCGTGGTCGAGACGGGCACTTTCGCCGGGCGAATGCTCGCGGATATCTCAGCGGAGATCGGCGGCGAGTTTCCCCTGCTGGTCAAGATTCTCTTTCCCAACGACAAGCTCTCGGTCCAGGTGCATCCCAACGACGCGCAGGCCCGGGCTGTGGGAGAGGCCCGCGGCAAGACAGAGTGCTGGTACGTGCTCGAAGCCGAGCCCGGCGCGGCCGTCTCGCTGGGACTGAAGGGCGGAGCGGGCGCGGACGAAGTTGCCGCTGCTGTTGCCGATGGAACTTTGGAAGAGCTGCTGGAGCAGGTGCCGGTCTCCGTGGGCGATATGATCTTCGTCGATGCCGGGACGGTCCACGCCATCGGGCCTGGCGTGGTGCTGCTTGAAACCCAGCAGACCAGCGACATTACCTATCGGCTCTACGATTATGGGCGGCCTCGCGAGTTGCATCTGGAACGGGGGCTGGCCGTCATCAAGGCAAAGACAGACGCGGGCAAGGTCGAGCCGCGAACCATGGATGGCTTCGTGCGCCTGATCGAGCAGAAGTATTTCACGGTGGACCGCTTTGATGTTCCCTTCGGTGAGACCGTCATCGATATCGACGGTCCAACCTGTCTCGTCGGCCTCTCCGGCAATGGGACTGTAAGGAATGACAGCGGCGCGGCAGGGCTGAAGCGAGGACAGGCAATTGTGCTGGCCTCGGGATCGCAGAGTGTGATTGTGGATGCCGCGGAGAGGCTCTCCTTCATGCGATGCGCAGCTCCGCCACGATGATTGAGATGGAACGGAATCCTGTTCACTCTCAAGAGCGATTGCACGAATGGCATAGAGTCTTTCCGGTTCAACGAAGAGATGAAATACAGGGGGCTCTCCACTGCGCAACGAACGATAAAACTGTCCGTTGCTTCGGTCGAGATGACGTGCTTCTTTTGGTCACAGAAATACTGAAATGCTTTATAGCTCCCGCAAAAAAGATCAACGCAAAAATACGCTCAGCTCATTGGCTGCGTTACGCAGATGCGGGAGAAACCTCGTTTGCATATCCATTGCCGTCATCCGCTGGGCGTTGCCGCTGAGGTTGATCGTTGCCACGGCTCGTCCCGATGGCGAGTACACCGGCACCGCCAGCGATCGCAGCCCCACCTCATATTCCTGGTCGCAGATGGCGTAGCCGCTGCGTCGTATATTGCGCAGATGCAGCCGCAGCTTCTCGAGCGAGTTCACAGTCCGCGTCGTAAACGGCGTCAGCACCACTTTGGACAGGTAGCTCTCCAACTGGTCGGCGGGCAGATACGCCAGCAGGACTCGCCCCATGCTGGTGCAGTACGCCGGCAGGCGGCTGCCGATGTGCAGGTCCACGGCCATCACGCGGCTGACCGTGGTGCGCGCGATGTAGACGATGTCTTCGCCATCGAGCGTCGCCACGGAGAAGGACTCACGCAGCGCCGACGACATGCGTTCGAGGATGGGCTGGGCCGCGCTCGAAAGCGTGTTGGACGCCGTATAGGTATGGGAGAGCGTCAACATGCGCGGCCGCAGCGAATAGCGCGAGCCGTCTTCGGCGCCGGCGAAACCGAGCTTCGTCAGGGTATAGAGACAGCGACGCACGGCAGCTCGCGAGAGGCCGGTCCTGATGCTGAGTTGAGAGATGGTCATCTGCGGAGACTGCTGCGTGAAGGCCTGGATGACGATGAGGCCGCGCGCCAGGGAGGTCATGAAGTTCGGGTCGCCGGTATAGACATCGAGTGAAGCGGCGGGGGTCGTTTTCGGCGCGTCGGGAAGAGAAACAGGCGCGTTCAGTGTAAGAGGAGGCGCGGAGGGAGAGGCGACGAGAGCCATGCGAGATCCTTTCCATGCCGGCGGTCGCGGGGAAAGGCAGGGGCGATAGCCGGACTATCTATACGATAAACGCACATTTCTTCCAGCGCAAGAGGATGCCAGGGAAACAGGCGCTGTGAGAAGATACACCCGTGAACATTCAATCTTCTCTTCCCGACGATTTAGTGCGTGGTCTGCAGGCAGCACAGGCGGACTGGAAGGCTAACAACAAGCCGGCGCGCCTCTGGGCGAAGGATGCCAGCCTCTGGACCAATGACGACGAGGGCAAGTGGCTCGGCTGGCTGGATATCGTGGAGCGCGAGCAGGCGGACCTTGCGACGCTGACTGCGTTGAGCCAGGACGTGAAGGCCGCAGGGTTCGAACATGCGCTTCTTCTGGGGATGGGCGGGTCGAGCCTGTGTCCCGAGGTGCTCTCGCTGACCTATGGCAAGCAGGCGGGCTATCCATCGTTGCACATTGTGGACTCCACCGATCCTGCGCAGGTGCTGGCCGCGGAGAAGGCTGTCGATCTGACGAAGACCGTCTGCATTGTGGCGAGCAAGTCGGGATCGACGCTGGAGCCGAATATTCTGAAGGACTATTTCTTCGAGCAGATGAAGAAGGCTGTAGGCGCCGACAAGGCTGGAAGCCACTTCATCGCCATCACCGATCCGGGCAGCAAGATGGAGCAGGTGGCGAAGGCGGACGGTTTTCGACATACCTACTACGGCGATCCCGCGATTGGTGGGCGGTTCTCCGCGCTGTCGAAGTTCGGGCTGGTTCCGGCGGCTGTAGCGGGGCTCGATCTAGAGCGATTTTTGGCGTCGGCCGCAAGCGGCGTCGCGGCTGCCAAGACGCCGGACGTGGAGACGAATGCGGCGGCTACCCTGGGCCTGATTCTCGGAACTGCGCACAACTCCGGGCGGAACAAGATCACCTTCTTCACATCGCCGGAGATCTTTGACCTCGGCGCATGGCTGGAGCAGTTGATTGCCGAGTCGACCGGAAAGCTGGGCAAAGGAATTACGCCGGTCGATCGCGAGACCATCGGCGCGCCGTCGGTCTATGGCGACGACCGCGTGTTCGCCTATATTCGGCTGAAGGGCGGCGACAACGCCGCGCTCGATGCCGGGGTTGCGGCTCTGGAGAAGGCAGGCCAGCCTGTCGTCCGGTTTGAGATTGAGGATGTCTACGGTCTGCCCGCGCAGTTCTTTACCTGGGAGTTTGCAGTCGCGGTTGCAGGCAGCGTGATGGGCATCAACACTTTCAATCAGCCGGATGTCGAGGCGGCGAAGGTGGCGACGCGCGCGCTGACCGATGCCTACGCCAAGACCGGCAAATTGGAGGAGCATACACCGCTGGTCGAGACGGATGGCATCAAGGTCTTTGCGGACGCGAAGTACGCCGCGACGCTGGGCAAGCAGGCGGATGTGGCGGGTTATATCAAGGCTCACCTGGCGCAGATCAAGGCGCACGATTACTTTGCGACGCTGGCTTACATCCAGAACAACGCCGCGCATGAGAGCGAGATTCAGAGCTTCCGCATGAAGGTGCGCGATAGGAAAAAGGTAGCGACCTGTCTCGGGTTCGGGCCGCGGTTTTTGCATTCGACCGGGCAGGACTATAAGGGCGGGCCGAATACAGGAGTGTTTCTGCAGATCACCGCGGATCATGCTGTCGATGTTGCGATTCCGGGAGCGAAGTATACCTTTGGCGTGGTTATCGACGCACAGGCGGCGGGAGATCTTACCGTACTCGAAGAACGTGGACGGCGAGCCCTGCGAGTTCATCTTGGCAAGGATGTCGCGGCGGGATTGAAGAAGTTAGATGGGTTAGTTTCCAGCGCGTTGGCATAAGTAAGATCCACTAAGTTACATTCCCGGATTGATATTGCGTGCTTATGTTTTCATGCAGTATCGTCCGGGTTTTTATTCATTAAACTCAGCATAATCATTCATGTTGACTTAGTTGTTATCGACCTGCGAAGCTCATCTCTGGAGATAATTCGATGAGCTTTATCACAGGTTCGACTTACGATGATTCATTAACTTCGACTTACAATCCGCACGGGCCCGTTCTTACTTCTTTTCTGATGTGCGCTCCCACGCTCTATGACGTGACCTATGTCATCAATCCGTGGATGGCGGGCAACGTTCATAGCTCCTCGCGGGAGAAGGCCGCAGAGCAGTGGCGGCATCTCTATGAAGCGGTGACACAGCTTGCAGACGTCGTTCTCGTCGAGCCGCTGCCGGGCCTGCCCGACATGGTCTTTACCGCCAATGCGGGTCTCGAACGAGATGGGACGGTCGTTCTCAGCAGGTTCTTCCACCCTGAGCGTCAGGGCGAAGAGCCGCACTTTCGCCGATGGTTCCAGCAGGCCGGATACAAGGTCGTGAGCCTTCCGCGCGAAACTCCCTTTGAAGGCGAGGGCGATGCGCTCTTCGCAAAAGACGGCTCCTGTCTGTGGGCAGGCTATGGACAGCGTACTCATCCAGCGAGTCATACAGTGCTGCGCGAGGCATGGAAGATCGAGGTCGCTTCGCTTCATCTGATCGATCCGCGCTTCTACCATCTGGATACCTGCTTTGCGCCGCTGGATGGCGGCTATGTCATGTACTATCCGCAGGCCTTCGACGGCGCTTCCGTTAAGAAGATCGAAGCCTTCTATCCGGAGAGGAAGCGCCTTATTGTTGCGGAAGCTGACGCCGTGCGGTTCGCCTGTAATGTGATTAATGTGGGCCGTACCGTGATCCTTAACAAGGTCAGCGGAGAATTGGGCGGCCAACTCAGATCGAAGGGCTTTCAAGTTGTCGAGGTGGCTCTCAGCGAGTTTCTCAAAGCGGGCGGGGCTGCAAAGTGCCTGGTGATGGGGCTGAGCGGGGCGATCGACTGAAGTCGTTGGCCGCTACGCCGTGAGTTTGATCCCTACACTCGCCAGCATGTCTTTCGTGATTCGTTGTTTCAGTGATGGCATCGACTTCCATGGGTCGGCCTTCAATCGGACTTTCCACTCGTCAAAGTCCGCTACACGAAAGACCGGCCGCTGCGGCAACTTCAGATCTGTCCACTTGAGCGGCAGAGAGACAGGGCCTCCTGTCCTTGCTCGCGGTGAGAATGGAGCTACCGAGGTAGCCCCGCGCTCATTGCGCAGATAGTCCAGATAGATCTTTCCTTTGCGGGCTGCCTTCGTCATCTTTGTCAGATAGAGTTCAGGATGCGATTTCTCCATGGCACTTACAAACCCATGCGCAAACTCCTTGAGGTCGGCCCACCCCAGTTCCGGCGCAATGGGCGCGACGACGTGCAGGCCTTTGCCTCCCGTTGTCTTCAAAAAGCTTTCGAGGCCAATCGCCTTGAGGCGCTTTCGCACCTCGGCGGCTGCTTCCGTCAAAACATGCCATCCCAGTTCCTCGTCAGGATCGAGGTCGAAGATCAACCGGTCGGCATGTTCGAGATCTTCATTCCGCGAGCCCCAGGGATGCACTTCCAGCACGCCCATCTGCGCCAGGCCCGCCAGCGCCTCCGCGGTTGAAAGCGTAATGTAGGGCTCGACCTTTCCACTTTTGTCCGCTACATCGACACTGCCGACTCCTTCAGGCAGCGCATGGCTTGCGTGCTTCTGATAGAAGCATGGCTTTCCCGCTCCCTCGGGGCATCGAACCAGGCTCAGCGGCCTGTCGGCAATATGCGGCAGCATCTCCGATGCGACAGTCCAGTAATAGTCGGCAAGCATCTGCTTGGTGAGCCCTGATTCAGCGTCCAGTATCTTCTCCGGATGTGTCAGCCGGGTCGGCGCGTGTCGCATCGACGCCGGATTCTTTGCCGCTCCCTGCTGCTTCACCCGGTACGCGGCACGTGCGCTTACGGGAGAATTATGCACTGAAGCTTTCTTCTCATCGTTCTTGGGACGAGGTGCGATGGTAGCCTCCTCGCGGACTACTTCTTCCGCATTCTTGTCTTCACGCACGCCGAGAAACGCTGCCTGCCGAATCAGGTTGTCCGCGGTCCAGGTGGCGAACCGCACCTGAACAACAAGCTTCGGCTCGACCCAATTGGCTCCGCGTCTTGTGTCGACAGGGGTTTTCGCGAAGGGCATTGCAGTCTGGACCAAGCTCTCCAGTTTGTCCCGAAGCAGCTTGTGCGTCTTCTGCGTGAATCCTGTCCCTGTCCGCCCCGCATAGACCAGCTTGCCTTCATTGTAGTAACCGAGCAGCAGCGCGCCGACGCCGTGAATTCCATTCGATGGCAGCGTGAATCCGCCGACGACAAACTCCTGTTCATGCAGGCACTTCATCTTGAGCCAGTCGCTGCCGCGCCCTGAGGCATAGCGCCCCGTCGCTTTCTTGGAGATGATGCCTTCGGCGTGCAACTCGCACGCTTTGCGAAATAGCTCGCCGCCGTCTGTCTCCAGATGCTCGCTCAACCGCAATACGTCGTTGTCCGCTTCGGCCAGCACGCCGCCCAGCATCTCCTTTCGTTGACGCAGCGGAAGCTCACGCACGTTATGCCCGTCCACATGCAGAAGGTCGAAGCAGAAGTAGGTGAGCATGTTCTTCGTGCCATTCTGAAATGCTGCCTGTAAGTCGGCAAAGCTCGTCGTTCCATTTTCCGCGAGTACGACAACCTCGCCGTCGAGCGTAACTTTATCCACCGCGAGCTTTGCCACTTCATTCGCGACCGCGCGAACCCGTGCCGTCCAATCCAATCCCTTCCGCGTCAGCATCTGTACGCCGGAGCCGTCTTTGCGTGCCTGCATCCGGTAGCCGTCGAGCTTCAACTCATGCAGCCAACCCTCGCCCGCAGGGGGCGATATGGACTGCAAGGCCAGCTGAGGAGTGACAAATTCCGGCTGGCTTTCTTTCGGCAACTCGCGCAAGCTATTTTCAAAGGCGCTGACCGTCATGGCGCGTTTCTTTGTTGCTGAAGGGCCGCGCCGATTTTGAGAGGGCAGAGCGTCAGATGGCTTGCCCGCCTGTCTGTACCAGGCCTTTCCCTTCGCCGTATCCTTCGAGTTCCAGACGTGGTCTTCGTTGCGGGCAATCTGCTCGATGGTACGTCCCGTGACCACGCTGTCGGGCTCTTCCACGGTCACACAGGGGTCGTCCTTGCCGCGCTCGAAGTCGTCATGTTCCTTGATAAGCAGCCAATTCGGCTTGCGCTCGTTCGCGGCCTTTCCGCCCATGCGGACGAGCGCCCATTTGCCCTTGATCTTTGTGCCATACATGACGAACTTCAGGCTGCCGTCGCGTAATCCCTTGTCTACATCCTGGCCCGGCTGCGGCTCCCATGTTCCCTGATCCCACAGCATCACGGTGCCGCCGCCGTACTGCCCCGCTGGGATGATGCCTTCGAAGCCGCCATACTCCATCGGGTGATCTTCCACCTGGACGGCCAGCCGCTTGTCGCCGGTAAAGTAGCTCGGGCCCTTCGCCACCGCCCAGCTTTTAAGGACTCCATTCCACCCCAGCCGAAAGTCGTAGTGCAGATGCGAGGCAGCGTGCTTCTGAATGCAGAACGGAAGCCCTTCCGTCTTGTGCTTCCTCTTGCCGCTCGCGCCGCTCGGCTCTGCCGTGACATGGAAGTCACGCATCGACCGGTATCGCGCCAACTGCTCATCGACGGCGTCCGCGGCTTTGCCAAAGTGCGGGGCCATTATTTTTTTGGTTGCCGCCTTTGCAGGGTTCTTCTTTGCAGTTGACTTCCGGGCTGTAGTCTTCCTGACTGGCTTTTTCGCTGCTGCCATCCTGCCTCCGCTCGATTCAGCCAGCTAGGCCGACTTACGCTTCCTGCCGGTTGCAGGAGGCTTCACCAGGGAGATTCCTTCCTTTTGAACTCCTTTAGCTTGATCGCCTTTAACGGAGGCCGCAGGCTTCTTCTTCGTCACCGACACTTCTTCGCCGCTCACGCTCTTTCGCAGGGCATCCATCAGGTTGATGACCTTGCCGCGCTTCGGCGTTGCAGACTCTTCCTTGGGTATTGAGGCATGGTTGACCTTCGCCTCTACCAGTTCCTTCAGGGCAGCTTCGTATCCATCGGCAAATTTACCGGGATCGAACTTCGCGGCCTTCTTCTTGATGAGGGTTTCTGCGAGTTCAAGAGAGTCCTCATTGATCGCAACTTTCTTGATCTCGCTGAAGTACTCGGCTGGATCGCGCAGCTCTTCCTGATAGCGCATGGTGTAGGCCATCATGCCGGGAAGTTTGTCGTCAGCTGGAGCGGTGATTGCGAGCACATGCTCCCGCCCGCTGAATGCGATCTTGCCCAACGCGGCCTTCTTCGTCTTCTGCAGCGCCTTGCGCACCACGGCGAAGGCCTCGGCCTGCACATCATTTTCGGGGACGACGAAGTAGGGCTTTTCCAGGTACTCCGGCTCCAGTTCGTCGATCCCTACAAACTGGGTTACCTCGATGGTGTGCTTGGAGGGCACGCGCAACTGCTCGATCTCGCTGGGCTCGATGGTGACGTACTGCCCCTTGGTGTACTCGTAGCCCTTGACGATCTCGTCCTTTTCGACCGGAGCGGCAGCGTCGTTGGGAGCGTCTTCGACTGCGGAAGAGAGCACCTTCTGGTGGCGTATGCGCTCGCCTGTTTTACGGCTTATCTGGTGAAAACGAATCTCGCTTTTGGCTTCGGTGGCGACATAGAGCTTTACGCCAAACGACACCAGCGATATCTGAATCTGCCCGGACCAATAGGGACGCGCCAAAGGGAACCTCGCAAGGCGGAGAACTCCGCCTTCACTTGGATTCGTTGTGGGCCGTCAAAGATGCCAGATGAATGCCGGGATTTACACCGGGATTCAGACTAATCCGGTAACTCGGAGCCTTCGACTCCAAATCGCAGGCCGACCTTGCCGGCGGTCGAGAACTGAACGTCGACCGCGTCGCCCGCCGCAGCCAGCTCAACTCCGGTCCAGCTTCCCGTGGTGATCCACTCGCCGCGCCGGATGCCACCGGTTCGCGCCGCGCCTTCATTGGCGAGGAAGGGAAGCAGGCGCAGGAGATCGCCCGAGGTGTTCGAGCCGGTGCGCTCCACCCGTACCGCACCATCAATGGCCAGGGTGACGCGCTCCTGCGAGAAGTCGATGCGTTGCCAGTCGGGGCAGGCCGGTCCGTAGACGAAGCCGCCATGCATCTGCATATCGCCTATCATGGACAGGCGCGCAACCTTGGTCGGGTCAGCGAACGCACTCTCGAGCACTTCAATCGCCGGGTGACAGCTTTCGATTGCGCCCAGAACCTCTTCGCGCGTGTAGGGGGTCTTCTTTGCAGGCAGATCCTCTCCGATCAGAAAGGCGATCTCCGCCTCCAGGCCGCGGTAGCGGTGCGTATGCCCGCGCATCTCGCATCCGCTGCAGGAGATCCACGCCAGCGGCATGGGCGCGAACATGGGGGTGGCATCGGCCGACGGAGCGCCGACCTTCCATCCGCCGATGGCCTCATAGGCGAGCGCCATCCTGTCCTGCACGCAGTAAGCCTCTTCCATGGTCTGCGGCTGCAGATCGGCGGGAAGATCCATGATCGGTTTGTTGGTCCTGCGTGCGTCGAGCAGCCTGTCCGCTGCGTCAAACATCTGCCGTTGCTGAGCGCCGGTTATCATGCAGACCAGTTTGCACCAATTCACCCTATCTTGTCTTGTTTCAGTAGGAGTGTAGCCATATCGGCCGGATGTCATCTAATCATTGTGGGCAGGGAGTTGTGTGAGGTGGATTGACTGCATTCGGTTATCCGGCAGGGTTTTCCGTCGTCAAATTCAGGGAGACGCATCTAAAACGGCGGTCCGGACGTACTCTAGGTAGCAGTAACTTGCGGCATCGGGAGCCTCCAGCCGCAAGGGAAGGGAACAGCGTCATGATTCTGCGCGACTCCAACTCGCTTGGCCCCAGCATTCCCTCCTCCGACATTACGCCGAAGGAAGCGTTCGAACAGCATCGGCGGGATCGCCGCCGCTTCCTCACCGGAGCGGCCGCCCTGGGGGCCGGGGCCATCGCTGCTACCCGGTTTTCCGGCCTCTTCGATCCCGACCGGGAGGTTCATGCCGCGACGCAGCTCCAGACGGTCCCCAGCAAGTACACCGTTCCCGACGCGCAGACGCCTATCGGTAAAGCTACGCATTACAACAACTTCTATGAGTTCGGCACGGAGAAATCCGATCCGGCGCGCAACGCCCATACCCTGCGCACCCGTCCCTGGACGGTGAAGGTCGATGGACTGGTGAAGAAGCCCCAGACTCTCGATATCGACGCCATCATGCGCTATCGGCCCATCGAAAGCCGCGTCTATCGCCATCGCTGTGTCGAGGCGTGGTCGATGGTGATTCCATGGGACGGCTACTCGCTGTCGGAACTCATCAACTTCTGCGAGCCCCTGCCCAGCGCTAAGTATGTGGAGTTCACGACGCTGCTCGATCGCAAACAGATGCCTGACCTGCCTGGCGGCTTCGACTGGCCTTATACCGAAGGCCTGCGCATGGATGAGGCGATGAATCCGCTCGCCCTGCTCACCTTCGGCTGCTACGGGCAGGACCTGCCCAATCAGAACGGGGCGCCCATCCGCGTGATTCTTCCGTGGAAGTATGGATTCAAGAGCTGCAAATCCATCGTCAAGATCAGCTTCAAGAAAAATCAGCCGGACACGCTTTGGAATGAGATGGCCCCGCGGGAGTACGGCTTTTATTCCAACGTCAATCCCCATGTCGATCATCCCCGCTGGAGCCAGGCCCGGGAGCGCCGCATCGACTCCAGCGCCTTTCCCCGCACCATTCCCACACTGATGTTCAATGGCTATGGAGATCAGGTGGCCAGCCTTTATGCCGGCATGGACCTCAAAAAGTATTACTGATTTGCCGCACAGTTTTTCCAATTGCTTTATTTGTATTTTTTATTGCTAGGCCAAAGGTTCTTTCCAGGCTACGCCCTCCAAACCGGACCCGAATCTCGGAATCCGGAGAAGAGGGCGTAGCAGAGTTCAACATCCCGATCAATCATCCCCATAAACGATCCCCGATCAACCATCTATGTCAAAACGATCCATCGCCGCGCTCAAGGTTCTGCTCCATCTGCTTTGCCTTGCTCCCTTCGCTTACCTGCTTCACCTGTACCGGAGCGGCGCCCTCGCTCTCGACCCCGACCCGGTCAACTACATCACCCACTTCACCGGCAACTGGACGCTCTACCTTCTGCTTGCGACGCTGGCCATTACCCCGCTTCGCCGTCTCTCCACACGAATCGGTTTTATCGTCCGCTTCCGCCGTATGATCGGCCTCTATGCGTTCTTCTATGCGACGCTGCACCTGGCAACCTACATCTTTCTCTTCTCCGGGTATGACGTGATTACGGCCCTGGCCGGCATCCGCGCGGATCATCCCGGCGAGATTGTCACGCAATGGAAGCTGATATGGCCGAGCATCGCGGACGATCTACTGAAGCGCCGCTTCATCCAGGTGGGACTCTTCGCCTGGGTGATTCTCTTTGCACTTGCCGTGACCTCGCCCGCGTTCATCATGCGCGCCATGGGCGGCAAAAACTGGCGGCGGCTTCACAGCCTCATCTATGTTGCCGCTATCGCGGGAGTGATCCACTACTGGTGGCTGGTCAAGACCGGCGTCCGCACTCCGTGGAAGGACACGGCGGTTCTGGCGGTCTTGCTGATGGCGCGGGTCGCCTACACTGCAGCCAAGCGTCGCCGCAAACCTGCGCCTGCCCGGACGGATGCTGTTATCAGCGGTAGATAGCCGCAGGTTACGGATGGCCGTCTCTATTTCATTGAAGAACATGGACGAATCAGGCTGCGCGCCGTAGAATCGTCTGCGAATCCCTTCCTCATTCCATCCCTGCGTCGAAAGGCAGTCCATGACATCTCCCGCTTCAGCTCCTGTTACGCCTGAACGAATTATGCAGTTTGCCTGGTCCTATATTCCGCCTCTGGCGCTTGAAGCGGCCATCAAGCACCGCGTCTTCGACGTTCTCGACGAAGGCCCCAAAGATCTCGAGCAGGTGCACGAGGCTACCGGCGCCTCTCAGCGCGGTCTGGCGGTCCTGATGAACATGCTCGTTGGCCTTAACTTCCTTGCGAAGGACGATCAGGGCGTCTACTCGCTGGCGCCGGAGAGCGCCGCGTTCCTGGTCAGCACCAAGCCCGGATTTCAGGGTGGCATCCTTCGCCACACCAGCCGGCAGTTGATCCCTAATTGGCTGCACCTCACCGAGGTCGTCGCTACCGGCAAGCCTGTCTCGGCTGTGAACCAGCAAGGCGAAGGCAGCGACTTCTTTCAGCAATTTGTTACCGACATCTTTCCCATGTCCTATCCCGCGGCGCAGGTACTGGCCGGTCATCTGAATCTCGGTGCGCTGCAAAGTTCCAGTGCTCTCGATCTCGCCGCAGGGTCCGGCGTCTGGGGCATTGCGCTTGCGCAGAGCGCTCCCAATCTCCACGTCACCGCCGTCGATTGGCCGGATGTTCTGCCAGTGACGCGGAAGACAGCCGCGAAGTTCGGCGTCGACGACCGCTTCTCCTTTGTCGCCGGAGATCTGCTCGAAGCCGACTTCGGCACCGGGCACACCGTCGCTACCCTTGGGCATATTCTTCACAGCGAAGGCGAGCAGCGCAGCCGGGCTTTGCTGGCCAAGACCTTCAAGGCGCTGGCTCCGGGCGGAACCATCGCCATCGCCGAGTTCCTCGTCAACGCGGATCGCCGAGGGCCGGTTATGGGGCTGTTCTTCGCCGGCAATATGCTTGTCAATACCGAACAGGGCGGTACCTACTCTTTTGAGGAGATCAGCGCATGGCTGACGGAAGCGGGCTTTGAGAATCCGCGCACTCTGCAAGCGCCGGGGCCGTCTCCGCTTATTCTCGCCACCAGGCCTTCGTAGCCTGGCGGCGAGTTTTTGCATCTCATCTTAGGTCGTTTCGCAGTGGCTGGAAGGACCAGATGAACGGTAAAGAAAATGAGTTGCGCTGTGCCACGTCGAAAGACCGGTTTGGCCATTTCGCCGCAAGTGCTTCTACCTGTCTCGGCTCGCGCTGGGCCTTCGCTACCGCGATCGCCGTCATCCTGGTCTGGGCGATCACAGGCCCCATCTACCACTATTCGGACACATGGCAGCTTCTCATCAACACGGGCACGACGATCGTCACCTTTCTGATGGTATTTCTGATCCAGAACACCCAGAATCGCGATGCGCGCGCCATCAACCTGAAGCTCGATGAGCTGATTCACTCCATTTCCACCGCGAAGAATCAGATGATCAACATTGAACATCTATCCGACGAAGATCTGGATTTGATCGCTGAGAAATATAAGCTGATTCAATCCGAGCCGGATGCCCCGCCGCAGACTGAAGACGCTAAGGAAACAACCGCTCCTTAACCCATTCCTGATCTCTCCTCGAAAACAGGAAGCGGTCGTGGAGCCGCTCCTCGCGGTTGATCCAGAACTCGATGCGCTCCGGTCGCAGGACATATCCGTGCCAGTTATCAGGTCGGGGGATGATCTCGGGATAGCGTTCGGCAGCCGCCCGAACCGACTTCTCCAGAGCCTCGCGGCTGAGCAGCGGTCTGCTCTGCAACGAAGCCACGGCCCCAAGCTGGCTTCCACGCGCCCGGCTATGGAAGTAAGCGTCGGACTCGGTATCCGGCAGCGAGGTGACATTGCCTTCCACCCGAACCTGTCGGCGCAGCGACTTCCAGTGGAAGCACATCGCCGCTCGCGGATTCTCGGCCAGTTCTATGCCCTTGCGGCTCTCGGCATTCGTGTAGAACGCGAATCCGCGCTCGTCGAGACCCTTCAGCAAGACCATGCGCACACTGGGCGCGGCATCTGCCGTGGCGGTCGCCAGCGCCACCGCGTTGGGATCGTTCGGCTCGGCCACCTCGGCCTCGCGCAGCCATGCGCGAAACAGCGGAATCGGGTCCGTGGCCGCCTCCACGTCTTTGGAAATCGCACCTGGGTTCATCGTCTGCACCGGGAGAGTTACCCCTCCAGTCCTGCGAAGAGGTCTGTCTCCTGCCGGGCAGGCTGCGTTCCCGCCGCCGCGATCAGCGTGTAGAACTCCTCCACGCCGAACTTTTCGAAGAGCTCCTTTGTCTGCTCGACGAGCGGAACCTGCGAGGCGTGCTGCCGGAAGGCCTCTGCCTTGCGCGCCTGCACGGAACGGATATCGAGCGTGACGGTCCAGGGCGCGGGCTTCGGCTCCTGCCTCCCCGGGATGAAGAAGTTTGTAGTCAGGTAAAAGAGCCGCTGCGGGCTGTACACCGCGCCCAGTTCGGGATAGCGCTTCGACTGCCCCGACCAGTGAAACGCCGCCGTCGTCAGCATGGAGACGAGCATATGGTCGGGATGCGTATTCAGTCCGCCGTCTCCGCCGAACGTAATTACGACGTCGGGTTGAAATTGCCGTATTCGTTCCACCAGCCGTCCCGCGGCCTTTGAGAAATCGACTGTCACCAGCTTGCCGTCCTGATAGTCCAGTACCTCATGTCGGGTGATGCCAAGCGTCTTGCACGACGCGGCAAACTCCTCGCGCCGCATCTTTCCCAACTCTTCGCCGGAGGCGGCTCCGGCCCGGTACGAGCCAGCCTGCCCATCGGTCAGGCAGATCACATAAGTCTCGATTCCTCGATCCGCGGCCAGCGCCAGCGCTCCGCCAAATCCGAAACACTCATCATCCGGGTGTGCGATAACGCACATCAATTTCAAGCCCACTCTGCCCCCTCTTCCAATTCGAAATCGTCAAACAACAACTCACTCGCAACCTTCTCTTCGAGAGCTGTGTTTCGGTCGACCGCGCGTACCGGCGCGAACGTTCGCCGGTGCAGGGCGCAGGGGCCATGCTCGGCCAGCGCCCGCCGATGCTCCGGCGTTCCATATCCCTTGTGAGAAGCCAGACCGTAACCGGGATGCACCAGGTCGAGGTCGCGCATCAGTGCGTCGCGATGCACCTTGGCCACCACGGAAGCGGCGGCAATTGAAAGGCTCAGCGCGTCTCCGTAGATCAACTTGGTCTGCCTGCAGGGATGATCCAGCCGCATGGCGTCGATCAGCAGATGATCGGGAGCCACCTGCAGGCCCTGAACGGCGGCCAGCATCGCCATCCGCGTCGCCTGATAGATGTTCACCCGGTCGATGGTGGCCGCGTCGATCTCGGCGACGCAGACTGCAATTGCCATCCGCCGGATGCGCTTATTCAAAATTTCGCGCTGCTCGCGGGTAAGTTGCTTGGAGTCGGTCAGCCCAGCTCGGGCCAGTCCGCTCAGGCGTTCGGGAAGAATCACCGCAGCAGCCACAACCGGGCCAAACAGAGCGCCTCGTCCTACCTCGTCGACCCCCGCAATGCTGCGAAAGCCGTGGTAGCGCAGAGCCTGTTCCGGCGCATCGCTGCAGACAAGTTGTTTGAGCATCCGCTGCTTCGCAGTCGCCGCGGTAACTGTCTTCGAGATTCGGATCGACGCAACAGAGGCCATACGCTTCAACACGAGTGTATAACCACCGCACAAAACGAAGCCACGACCGGAGTCGTGGCTCTGTGTAAAACATCTTGTGTACGACGAAGGGAAGAGAATCGCCTACTTGACGCGCTCGACCTCGCGCAGACGGGCAGCCTTGCCGCGCAGGGCGCGCAGGTAAAACAGCTTCGAGCGGCGAACTTCGTAGGAGCGAACCTTGGTGACCTTATCGACGACCTTGGAGTTGTACGGGAAGATGCGCTCGACGCCCTGACCGAAGCTCATCTTGCGAACGGTGAAGGTGCCCTGGACTCCCCGGCGGCAAGCAATCACCATGCCTTCAAAGGCCTGCAGGCGCTCTTTCTCGCCCTCGCGGATCTTCACTTGTACGCGGACGGTATCGCCAGGGGCAAACTCGGGTAGATCGGTCCGCTCCAACTTGGCGGCCAGCTTCTGCATGATGGGATTGATCGACATGACAACTTTCCTGTTTTTGGACTAGAGCTTTTAGTGTACACGAAAAGCGCCCTCTAAGTCCCTATTCACGCCCATTTTCCAAGTTCAGGCGAAGCTCCGCGAGCATCTCCCGGTCTTCGTCGCTGATCGCGATTCGATCGAGCAGGTCGGGCCGGTTCCTGAGCGTCTTGCCCAGTGCCATCCGCCGCCGCCATCGCCGGATCGCCTCATGATCGCCGCCTCGCAGAGCCTCAGGAATCGACACGCCGCGAAACTCCGCCGGCCTCGTATAGTGCGGGTAATCGAGCAGCCCGCCGGCTCCGTAGGTGCTGCGGGGAACTCCATCGGCCGATGCACCCTCCTGCGGCGCGTCATCGGCTCCGAAGCTCTCGAAACGGGAAGAGTCGGGATTTCCGAGCGCCCCCGGCAGCAGCCGGACCACGGTATCGACGATCACGGCGGCCGCCAGCTCGCCGCCCGAGAGAACATAATCGCCGATCGAGATCTCGCGGTCGCACAGCATCTCGTTGACCCGCTCGTCCACGCCTTCGTAACGTCCGCAGATCATAACGATCCGGTCCGTGGCCGCTAGTTCCTGTGCGATTGACTGTGTAAACGGTCGTCCCTGCGCCGAGAGCAGGATGACCGTCTCCTGCTTGGGCTGCCGCTCTAACTTGGGAGCGACGTCCAGCGAAGTAACCGCATCGAAGAGCGGCTCCGGCTTGAGGACCATGCCCTCGCCGCCGCCGAAGGGGCGGTCGTCCACCGTCCGGTGCCGGTCATGTGTAAAGTTGCGCAGGTCATGGGTGGCCACTTCGACCAGCCCTGCCTTGCGGGCGCGGCTAAGAATCCCATAGTCCAGGGGGCTGTCGAAGAATCCGGGGAAGATGGTGATGATATCGAAGCGCATAGGGGAGTCAGTTCCGTGCCAGTCTGTATCAGTCTGCACCAAGCCTATCGCGTAGGCTCCTCCGGAGCATCTTCGTCGCCAGTCGCGCCCGGAGTGCGATTCACGTCCACCAGACCTTTCGGAAGGGTCATCTCGACACGCTTCGCCTTGGTGTCCACACGGATCAGGAATGCCTTTGCGAAGGGAATGAGGATATCTTCGCCATCGCCGGAGGTAACCTCGAGCAGGGGAGCGGCCTCCTCCAGCCGTCGCGAACCGTCCGCCGTGGTGGGGAATTGAACGTCGACGATGACGCCAATCGCCACCGTGCTGTCGTAGACGGTGCAGCCGATCAGTTCGCTGGTGTACACGGCGTCCTCGTCGAGGGGCATGCGGTCTTCGCCGCGCACCAGCACATCGAGCCCGGCCAGACCTTCTGCCTGGGTAATGCTGTCTACGCCCGCGAACTGCAGCACGATGCGCCCCTGGTTCTTGCCCACTGGCAGCCAGAACGACACGACCTCCGCAGAACGCGCCTGTTCTTCCAGGCCATCGAAGCCTGAGGGCGCAAGAGATACCTGTTTATGTTCTCGGAATCGATCGGGAAAGTCGGTGAACAACTCCGCGAGCAGCTCGCCCTTACGGCCCTGAGGCCGCAGCAGGTGCGCCAGCACGATCCACGAAGCCGGTTGTGCCGTCATAGGCCCGATACTGCCCGCATCGTGTCAGGACGCTCCGTTCTCTTCGACGATGTCCAGAGAAAATCGCCGTTTGAGCTTCATGCTGGCCGCGCTGAGCACTGTGCGTACCGAACGCGCCGTTCTGCCCTGCTTGCCGATCACCTTGCCTACGTCGCTGGGTGCGACATGCAGCCGCAGCAGCACACCCTCGCCGTCCTGGATGACCTCGACGGCAACCTCGTCCGGCTTGTCTACCAACGCACGAGCAAGCTCGGCCACGAGTCCGCTCATTTGCTTCTCGGAATGGTCACCTGATGCCAATTGCACGGCTTCTTCCATATACACACACCTCTTGGGAGTCACGATGAAACGCTCCTACTCAAACCTCTTGTCTCGTCTGATGCGAGATCTTTCAGGTTTGGGTTGAAACGAGCGCAACCTCGGTCGACAGGCAAGCCTGGACACGAACCCAGAGCATTTGCCGAGCCTTTGCACCGCCGATCCAACGGCGATGCAATAGAGAAAGTCTACGTGAGTATGTACAGGATGCGATATAGAAGGAATCGATTGCGTCAAGAATCTTTGGGAACCTTTACGATGTTCCCAAAGATTCAGGAGACTGGTGACCTGAGCCTAAACTGCGCCGGGCTAAGCCGCGGTTGCGGTTTCAGCCGCCGCCGGAGCCTGTGCGAGCAGCTTGCCCACGCGGTCCGACAACTGTGCTCCATTGCCCACCCAGTAGTCGATGCGGTCGCGCTTCAGATCGACCGTCGCCGGGTTCGTGCGCGGATTGTAGGTGCCCACGACTTCAACCGACCGGCCATTGCGGGCGCGATCCTTTTCAATAACAACGACGCGGTAGTGGGGTTGCTTACGCGCTCCAACGCGCGCCAAACGGATCATCAACACTAGGAATGCCTTTCAAGAGCTTTGATTTTGAGCAAACGTCCGCGCCCTTCACGGCGAGCAGATCGATAGGTCCCAACAACTAAGTATGGCCGAAAATCCGGCTTTTCGCAATGTCCTGCCGCCTCTTTTCACGTGACCGCCGCTTTCCCCGGCTCCGGAGAATCCTGCCTCATCGTCTGTCTACAATAGAGACAGCCGAATGAACCGCGAATATCACAAATGGTTGTCGCCTGCCCTTGGACGGGAGATGGAGCTGCTTGTCTTTGGGCACGCCGGAATTCCCGCACTCGCCTTTCCCACCTCCTGCGGGCGCTTCTTCGACTTTGAGAACTTCGGCATGGTCGGCGCCGTTCAGGGCAAGATCGAGCGCGGCCATCTCCAGCTTTTCTGCGTGGATACGGTCGATGCGGAGAGTTGGTACAACCGCACCGTCATTCCCCGGGCGCGGGTCGCCCGCCACCTCCGCTACGAGCGCTATCTGCTCGACGAAGTCGTTCCTTTTGTGCGATATCGAAACGACCTGCCGAGCATCTCCGCGGTCGGGTGCAGCTTTGGCGGCTACCATGCCCTGAACCTTGCCCTGCGGAATCCGGGCATCTTTACCAGGATTTTGTCGATGGGAGGAGCGTTCGACCCGTCGCGCTTCCTCTCCGGCTACTACGACCAGGACTGCTACTTCAACCTGCCCACCCACTACATGCCGAATATGCGCGATGGCCGCTATCTCGACCTCTATCGCCGCAATACGTGCATCCTCGCCACGGCCGTCAACGATATGTGCCGCGAGGTCAACCAGCAGATGGCCCATATCCTGCACGGCGCGGAGATTCCGTGCCGGCTCGATGTGTGGGGCGACAACGCCGGTCATGACTGGGCGACGTGGCAGCGAATGATGCAGGCGTACCTATAAAAAAGAGAGATTTCAACATAAAAAGCGAGAAGGTCGGGACGGCACTCGCAGGTTAAGGAGAATGATTTGAAGAAGATAGGCGTTTTGTTCGGGGTGGAAAATACCTTCCCCAGCGCTTTGGTCGATTGCATCAATTCGATGGAAGTCGATGATGTGCGGGCCGAGTTCGTCCATGTCGGCGGTGTTCGCATGGACGAACCCTCGGGTTATGCCGTCATCGTCGACCGCATCTCGCACGAGATGCCGTTCTACCGCGCGTGGCTCAAGAGTGCCATGCTGGCCGGCACCGAGGTCATCAACAATTCTTTCTGGTCGTCCGCCGACGACAAGTTCTTCAACTATGCCCTGGCCGCAAAGCTCGGCGTCGCCGTGCCTCGGACGGTGTTGTTGCCGCACAAGCAGTTTCCTCCGCAGATCAATACTCGTTCCGTCCGTAACCTCGAATATCCCCTCGACTGGGACGGCATCTTCGAGCACGTCGGCTTTCCCGCCTTCCTGAAGCCCTATAACGGCGGCGGCGGACGGGACGTCTTCGAGGTCCGCAATCGCGACGAGTTCTTCCATGCTTACGACCAGAGCGGCGATCTCTGCATGACCCTTCAGACCGCGATCAAGCATCAGGAGTACTTTCGCTGCTTCGTCGTCGGCCAGTCCGAGGTGCGCGTCATGACCTACGATCCGGCCAAGCCCTACGGGCAGTCCTACGATCTCGACCCCCCGAGCTGCGATCCGGAACTTCTGCGACGCATGGAGCGGGATGCGGTTACGCTCTGCCAGGCTCTCGGCTACGACCTGAACACCGTCGAGTTTGCCGTCGAAGGGGGCATTCCCTACGCCATCGATTTCATGAACCCGGTTCCGGACGCCGATCTGCACTCGGTCGGCGAGCCCCACTTCCGCTGGATCGTCGAGGCCATGGCAAGACTGGCGGTAAAGAAGGCGCAGGCCGCATCTCCTACGAATGGCGCTTGTCTGCCTGAGATGCCCTGGGCTGCATTTCTCGCCGGTGCTCCTGCAAAGAAGACAAAGGCTAAATCCGTCTCCAAAAAGACCGCGGTAAAGAGCGCGGCAAAGAAGCGCAAACCGGCCGGGAGCCGACCCTGAGAAGCTGTTTCAAAACTTCATGGCGAGTGATGCTTATGCGTCGCCGAAGCAGCCCAGGGCAAGAAATACAGGGTCTCTCCACTACTGCGGCAAAAGCGCCGCCTCCGGTCGAGATGACGTGCTTCTTTGGGGCTGCGGGCCGTCGTTCCGAAGAAACCTCTGGAGGAGCGCAAGACGGGTGCGATAGACTCCTGTATGTTAGCTAACGGGCCCAGGTACGGTCGTGGAGCCCGGTGAAGGAGGATGAGTGAGCCAGCGGTCCAAGCCGATTGGAGATAATCCAGTTCGTAACGCAGTGCGTTTTCCTATGAGACTGGCTATTCACATCCACACCGATGACGGTGAGATCGAAGCTGTGACCGAGAATATCTCGGCAAACGGTCTGCTTTTTGTCAGCGAACACCTTCCCGATGTTGACAGCAAAATTGAGTTCACCATCGCCATGCCCTCAGCCGTTATGGGATCCGCTACCGACGTGACCATCCATTGCAGGGGACGTGTTGTACGCCACTCTCTACAGAACTCCGAGAAAAAGGCCGCTGCCGTGATCGACGAATACTTTCTAAAGGCCTGATTTTATGACGGTTGTACATTTCGACAAAACCCGACCCCAAGAGGAAGCACCGGACGATGGCGCGCTGGAGGAGAGCGCTGGCCAATCCGGCATCCGCGTCATCCTGGCCGATTCCCAGGCCATCTATCGCGTTGGAATCCGAAAGATCTTTGCCCTCGAAGACGATATTCGCGTCGTGGCGCAGGTAGAAAATCTGACCAATCTTTATCTCGCCTTGCAGCGGTATCCTACGGATGTGGTGGTTCTCGAAGGACAGTTGATCGCAGGCACCATCGACGCTATTCCGGAACTGGTGCGCAAGGCGCCGGACGCGAAGCTGATTGTCCAGGTTACCGAAACCGACGAATCGAATACGGTCGAGCTCTACCGCAGAGGCGTGCGCGGTGTGGTTCCGCGTTCGATCTCTCCCGACCTTCTGGTCAAGTGCGTCCGCAAGATCGCGGACGGCGAGACCTGGATCGACAACCAGTCCATTAGCTGGGTTATTGAGGCCTACCGCGCGCAGGCCACCACGCTGACCGACCCCAAGGTTCAGCCCAAGCTGTCGAAGAAAGAACTGGCGATTATCAGTTGCATCACGCGCGGAATGCGGAATAAAGAGATCGCCTATCAGATTGGAACGACGGAACAGGTTATCAAGAACTATCTTCGCAAGGTCTATGACAAGCTGGGCGTCTCCGACCGGCTGGAGCTTGCGCTCTATTGCCTGCATCATGAGCTGTTGAAGAAATATACGCAGGAACTGAACGGCACGGCAGCCACGACCGAGCCTTCGCAACCGCTGCGGGCGAAGATGTAAGCGAGCGACATCGATCAAACGCCGCTCGCTGCGGTTGTTTACTTTTGTTTGTCGATCTCCACGTCGATCGTGAACTTTACATCGTTGCCGACAACGACACCCGGAGTATTCGGCGCGAAGTTGAAATCGCTTCGCTTCAACAGGCCCGTGGCCGAGAAGCCGCTGCGAACCTTCCCATCCTTGCCGGTCTCAGGCGCGCTCGGTCCGTCCATGTCGAAGGTGACGCTCCTGGTCACGCTGTTCAGGGTCAGGTCGCCGGTGAGCTGGAGTTTGCCGTTGGATCGGCTCAGCGAGGTCGACTTGAAGGTTATCTGCGGGTATTTTTCAATGTCGAAGAAGTGAGGCGACTTCAGATCCTTGTCGCGGGCCGCGACCCCGGTCCAGACCGTGGTGGTGTCAATGGTCGCCTCGACGGTGGATTTGGTGATGTCTGCATCATTAAGGACGATGGTGCCTTTGACGCCAGTGAGCGAGCCATGGACGTTGCTGACACCCATATGGCGGACCTGGAACTGGACGCTGGAGTGGTTGGGGTCGATGGACCAGGTAGAGGTCTGGGCCTGAATCGTAGCTCCGGCGAGAGTGAGCCCGGCCACGGCCATAGTCAATAGGAGTCTGCTGCGCATAATTTTTCCCTCGTGCTTTTTAGAGAAGACGGTTGCTGCCTGAAGTTCTGAACTGCGGCATGCGGTAAAGAGTGCTACCAAAGTAGCAGATAACAGCTGAGTGCAATAGAGCGGGCGGCGAGCGCGTCTTCACTGCAAAGAAATTGCTTTTGTGTGCATCTATTCGCAAACATGCAAAGTTTTGCTTACAAAAGCGAACTCGGTGGGTACGAAAGGCGGCTTTGTGGGCTGCTGCGGCGGAGATAGTATGCGATTTCTCCCTATAAATAGTAGAAAGTAAGCATTTTGGGTGTATGGCCTTCTGATTGCTTCATTCAGGGCGAGCGACATTTCGCTCAAGGGCTCTGATCATGCGTCGTCGATTGTTCTTACTCCTGGTCATCGTGCTTCTGATCACTGGATCAGCAACGGGCGTTCACGCATCGACGGATTGTCAGCGCTGGTTCATCGCATACAAGCATGAACTGGCGCAGTCGCAGGCTGCAAAGCGCCTGCGCGCGGCCAGGGCCCGAGCACGCCGTTATGCACGCATGAAACTGGCCGGATACGTCAAGCCCAAGCCTGTCGTCAAGCACCGCCCTCGCCGCCGTGCACATCCTCGTCCGAGAATGACTCGGGAAGAGCTTCTGCGCCGCCTTGACCTGGCCTGCGGCGTCCTGCCGGAGAGAGAGTCAGATCAGCCGATCATCAGGGAGGAGACGATCGCGGACTTCCTTCCGCATCGTCCCCTGGGCTACGTTCCGCTGGTTCCCTCCGACAACGAACCGCTGCTCGCCTACAATGA
Organism: Acidobacteriales bacterium 59-55; assembly: GCA_001897435.1. Taxonomy (GTDB): domain Bacteria; phylum Acidobacteriota; class Terriglobia; order Terriglobales; family Acidobacteriaceae; genus Edaphobacter. The sequence continues at coordinate 549,952 of MKSV01000007.1, forward strand.
GCCGCCTTCTTTGCCGGGGGCAGACAGACCTGTACCGGACGGACCTCCCGGCGGCGGCTATCCCGGCGTCCCCAGCTTCTTCCTGCCTCCGGGGCCTCCGCCTCCACCGTCCACGCCACCGATCACCCCGGTTCCCGAGCCGGAGAGCCTTGTTCTTTTGCTGACGGGGCTGGCCGGCGGCGCGGCAGTGATACGGAGGAAGATTCAGGCGTCGCGTTCTTAGGGGAGGTTTGATTAAGTCCTGAACATTCCCTCAGCGGCTAAAGCTGTTCCCCTTCATGTGTAGTCATGCAAGCCCGGAAGAGACGCAGATTCCCTTCGGGAATGACAACAAAACAGGGCAAACATGATCCGATAAAGAGTTACACCTGTAGGAGAATTGCTCTAAGGAGGGTCTAGTCCCCGAACATTCCCTCAGCGGCTAAAGCCGCATTGCAGACAAGTCATTTATGGCATCCTTCGGCTTCGCTCAGGACAGGCTCTGAAGTCGTGCTCTTAACAAAACCGGACTTAATCAGAGGTTCTTTAGAGTATTTTTCCTGTAGACAGGGGTCCCGAAGGTCAGCGGACCTGGATCGCCTTGCCCACCAGCAGGATCACCGGCGCCGGGCCAATGGCGTCGTTCTCGATCGAGCCGAGCGTCGCGGCGTGGACGTGCTCGGCGGAAGTGCTGGCCTTGGATACGGCGACGCATGGCGTCTCGGGCGCAATGCCGGAGCCGATCAGGTCATCGGCCAGCGACCTGAAGTTGCGTCCCGGCATGTAGATGACCAATGTCGCATCCTGGGGAAACATGCCCGCCCATTGCGGCGTGAGTTGCACCTTTCCCGCTGCGTGGTGGGCGGTGGCAAAGATGAGCTTCGATGCCGAGCTGCGGTCGGTGAGCGGCGTTTTGAGCGCCGCGGCCACGGCAAATCCAGTGGTAATGCCGGGGACGATCTCGAAGGGAATACCAGCCTCGGAGAGCGCCTGGATCTCTTCTCCGGCGCGGCCGAAGATCAGCGGATCGCCCGATTTGAGCCGCAGAACCGATCTGCCCGCCCGAGCACCTTCGAGCATGAGAACGTGAATCTCTGTCTGGGTAATGCGCGGCTGGCCACAGCGCTTGCCTACCGGGATGATCTCCGCGCCCTGGTGCGCGAGGTCAAGAATCTCGCTCGATACAAGGTCATCGGGAAGTATCAGGTCGGCAGTTTCAAGCAGGCGGACAGTACGCACCGTAAGGTAGTCCGGCTCTCCCGGACCCGCGCCGGCAAGATAGACGTGACCGGGTTGAGCCGGGGCCGAGACGGTCCTTTTTGGCGCAATCGCGGTCTCGTCGGGTGCGCTCACGCCTTGTCCTTGGATGAATCCCCGGCTGAATCTCTGGCTGGATTGAGTTTGGCGTGCTCCCGGGCCAGCAGGCGCGACGGGCAATTATCGTAGCCGCAGACCTCGCGCTCGGCAAGCTGGTGTAGCAGCCATCTTCGTTCGTCGTTGAGAGGCTCGGCAGCAACCACCTCGCGGCGCAGATTGCCGAGATCGGTCAGCCACTCTCCGGCGTCGAGCGGAAGCTGCGCGTTGATCTCCTTGCGAAGCTTCTGCGCCAGGGCCGGGCTGGCGCCCGCGGTGGAGATGGCGATTTGAAGATCGCCGCGCCGGACGACGGAAGGGAAGTAGAAGTCGCAGAAGGGAGGATCGTCGACGGCGTTGCACAGTACGCCCTTCTCCGTTGCCTCTCGAAAGACGGCGCGATTGACTGCGGGCACGTTGGTGGCCGCCACGACGAGGAAGCTTCCTGTAAGGTCGCCTTCGGCGTAGGGGCGCTGATGGTATTGAATCTCCCCGGCCGCGGCGAGGCTGCGGATGCGCTCGCTGGCCTCGGGCGCAATGACCGTAATCTCGGCGTTTGCAGCCCTCAGCGACTCGATCTTCGATTCGGCGAGATGGCCTGCGCCGATGACGGTGCAGGGACGGGCGGCGAGTTTGAGGAAGATAGGAAAGAGAGACATAGGTCTTGCTTCGATGATAGCGAAGGCACGGGCGTGCTCACGGAACCCGTGCTGCCCATGCCGCCGCTTCATCTGATATCGGCTATAAGCCCTGCTTACTCGCCTGCCGCGAGGCGGCCTGCTCCTACCGGGGGAGCGTCGCGCTCGACCGGATCGATGGCCTCGCCGTTGAGTACCGTGCGAAGCGAAGCGTCGTCGGTGCGGGCAAAGTAGGCGCGGAGATCTTCCTCCGGCTGACGGTCGGCGAGATAGGCGCGCAACAGGCGCTCGATGGCGTCGGGAACATCCTCGGCCGCGGCGCGATAACCCAACGGACGCGAGGTGGCGGCGTACTTACCGATGGCTCCGCCGACGCAGAACTGAAAGGCGTCGACGAGCTTGCCGTCCTTCTTCATCTTCTTGCCTTCGAGGCCGATGTCGGCGAGCCAGTGCTGGCCGCAGGAGTTGGTGCAGCCGGTGACGTGGAGCTTGATCTGCTGATCAAATCCGGGGAGCCGCTCTTCCATCTCGCCTACGACCCACTTGGCGAAGCCCTTGGTCTCGGTGATGGCAAGCTTGCAGAACTCGGTGCCGGTGCAGGCGATGGCACCGCGCCAGAAGGACGAGACGTCTACCTGTAGTCCCAGTGTGTTCAACTCGACGACGAGAGCGGCGGTCTTCTCATTGGGCACGTTGGGGATGAGGATGTTCTGCATGATGGTGGTGCGAAGTTCGCCGTTACCGTACTTGTCGGCGAGATTGGCGAGTTGCAGAAGCTGATCGCCGGTGAGGCGTCCGGTGATGACGCTGGCACCGACCGAGGAGAGGCCGGGCTCGCGCTGCGGGTTGATGCCGATGTGGTCGCGGTAGATGTCGGCGGGGATGTTCTCATCCTCGTGAGCCGAGGGGATCAGCTTGTAGCCGAGCTTCTCTTCGAGGACTTCAAGATAGGACTCCGGGGTCCAGCCGAAGCGGAGGAAGAGGTACTTGGAGCGGGCACGCATGCGGTGTTCGCGCAGAATGTCTGCGTCGCGGAAGATCTCGGCGGAGGCGCGGATGACCTCAAAGGCCTGCTCCTGGCGGATGAAGGCAGGGATGCGGGTCGCCAGAAATGGCTCGGTGGAAAGGCCGCCGCCGACACGCAGCGTATAGCCAACCTCTTCCTTGCCGTCGACAACATGCTTGATAGCGGTCAGCGCGACGTCGTTGACCTCGGGGTAGTTGCACCACAGCGGGCAACCGGTGACGGAGATCTTGAACTTGCGCGGCAGGTTGTGGAAGGCGTTATTGGAGCTGAGTTCGTGGACCACGCGGCGCGCCAGGGGAGAGGCGTCGATCAGCTCATCGTGATTGTGGCCGGCCAGCGGGCAGCCGGTGACGTTGCGAACGACGTCGCCGCAGGCACCCTTGGGGGAGATGCCCATCTTGACCAGGGAGTCGACGATCTCCGGGATGGCCTCGATGGTGAGCCAGTGCAACTGCAGATTCTGCCGGGTGGTGATGTCGATGTTGTTGCGAGCGTACTTTTTGGTGATGTCGCTGATGCCGCGAAGCTGTTCGCTGGTGAGCAGACCGTTAGGCAGCGCCAGGCGCATCATGAAGAACTCGGTGGCTTTGCCCTCGCCGCCCTTGCCGCCGGCCAGACCGTTGCCGTCGCCCTGCGAATAGATACCCCACCAGCGGAAGTAGAGCGCCCACTCTTCGGGGATCGAGCCGTGGCCGTCCCGCGCGAACTGGCGAATCTCGTCAAAGGATTCCCAGGGATTTTTGGCTGCCTTCAGGCGCTCGGTCTTCTGGGCTTTGGTTTCTTTGACAATCGGTACTACGGGTTCGGCGGGGGTTGGCATGTGTGGAGATATCCTTTTTAGTGTGGAGCATAAACAAGAAGAGCCCACTGAGTTTGTGGGCGCTTATGACTTTGCTGAAATGTTCGGGACTTGTTGAATCAGTCTACGAAGCGGGGCAAAGGCGAAGGCGCACGGAGTCGCAACAACACATGCAACAACGGTTTGCGCGAAATATCGCCATTGGTATTAGGATAATCTCCGGTCTGTTCCGCGTCAAGGGAAAAACGGTCTTAAGCTTTTTTGGCCTTTTTATTGCATTTCACCATGATGGCCGTGTGCAGGCGTTCGCGGAGTTCCCCGGAGAGCTCGTAGATCTCGTTGTCGCGATAGACCTCGATGGTCTGCCGGGTAGTGTTCAGGACCACCTCACAGTGGCTGCACCCGGCGGTATGGGCGCGAACCTCTTCGAGCAGTTCGGGGCTGATCTGGCCGTCGAAGTAGTCGGTAAGCTGGCTGAGAAAGTCGGTGCAGGTCATGCGGGACGACCCTCCTTTTTCTGGAAGTACCGGCTGAGGCGCTCGCGCAACTGGAGCCGGGCGCGCAGCAATCGCGATTTGACTGCCGGTACGCTCAAGCCAAGTGCCTCCGCAGTCTCTTCCGTGGAGAGGTTTTCGATGTCGCGCAGGGTGAAGACGGTGCGGAAGCCGGGGGGAAGTCCCTGAATCGTCTTGCGCAGGATCTCGGCAAGCTCGGCCTGGTTGTAGTTCTGCTCGGGATTGGGCCGCCACTCGGCGAAGTCGCGAGGGATGGCTCCGTCTTCGGTCTGGACGTCGGCGTCCATGGAGACGGTCTTGCTGGTCTTGCGCTTGCGCAGCCGCATAAGGCTCTCGTTGACCGCGATGCGGACCAGCCAGGTCGAGAACTTCGAGTTGCCCTGAAACTGCTCCAGCTTCTCGTAGGCCTTGAGGAATGCGTCCTGCGTAATGTCTTCGGCGTCTTCACGGTTCTGAGTAATATGCTGCGCTACCCGGAAGATCTGGCGTTCGTACTGCCGCACAAGCTGCTCGAAAGCAGCCGTGTCCCCCTCCTTGGCGCGCGCTACAAGCGCCACATCGGGGTGAATCTCTTCCGTCGCTGGGGATTGGATGGCTGGCATGTGCAGAAAGGTTCGGAAACAAAGAACCAACTCCTGTCAGAGTCGGCGCTTCTATTCATAGTAAATGCACTTGAAAGGGAGAGCAATGCAGACACACCAGCAAATACTGGTGTCCGGCGTTTCCTGTCGGGAGGACGTCTCTTGCGGCACACCTGAGGGCGAGTGACGAAAGAGACGTGGTTTCGTCACTATGGTGTACCTGTGTTGGTTCCGCTCACGCCTCGATGTTCCGGATGGGGACTCGCGCAGCTTAGAGTAAACGTAGATGGGAATAAAGAGCGGGTTGATAGCGAATTGATACTGCGTACTTGGTTCAGAGGTTCGATAGCGGTTGTGGCCGGCGCTTTGCTGGCCGGCACGATGATGGTCCCCGGTCGGGACGCGGATGCGCAGACGGCTAAATCGTCCAGCCACTCCAAAACTGCTAAAAAGTCGACAGCCAGGGCGACCGGCAAGAAGGCTCCTGCGAGACAAAGTAAGAGCGTGAAGAAGACAGCGTCCCGATCGACCACGAAGAAGAGGTCTTCCGCAAAGAAATCCACGTCGAAAAAATCTACGGCCAGGAAGACGACTACCCGGCGAAAGCATCGCCCTGCTCCACGAGCGACCGCCGAGAGCATTAAGCTCACCAGCGCATTCCGGGCGTCGGAGCGATTGCGGCCCATGGCGCAGCAGTTGGCTGCGACCCGCTCTCCCGCCGCGTATCGCGGAGTTGAGAGCTATGCCCACCAGCATCCGGGCGAGGGAGCCGCCGCCGCGTACCTCGCGCTGGGACACGCTTACGTGCTCGACCACAAGTACGACGACGCGGCCAGCGCCTATCGCCAGGCGGCAAAGAGCGGCAAGGCGCTCGACGACTATGCCGACTATCTCGGAGCACAGGCCTTGTTGCAGGCGAACCGTGGAGCCGACGCATCTGCGCTGCTCGACCACTTCGCCAACCGCCATCCGGCAAGTATCTTCGTCTCCGACGCGCCGGTGCTGCTGGCCAACACCTATCTGCAGCAGCTCAATCCGCAGGCGGCGTTGAAGGTGCTGCTGCCGCTCGGAGATACGCCGCAGGCCTCGCACGTCGGCTTCCGCTATGCGCTGGGCCGGGCCTACCAGATGTCGAACGACGCGACCCGCGCCGCTGCGATCTACCGCGGGATCTATCTCAAAGAACCCCTCAGCCCCGAGGCGGGGCAGGCGCGCACCCAGTTGCAGGCGATGGGGGTGCCGCTGACGGCGGCCGAGCGCAAAGCTCACGCCGACCAGCTCTTCAACGCGAAACAATATTCGGCGGCTGCCGGCGAGTATCAGGCCATCGCGCAGAACAGCACCGGCCTCAGCGCGGCCGATCTCGACGCGCTGAAGGTCTACTCCGCGGTCTGCGATATGAAGCTGAAGCGCATCAGCCGCAAGCAGGTCGAGCAGTTGCCGAATCTTGCGGGCGACAGTGGCGCGCTCAAGCTATACATGCTGTCGGAGCTGTCGCGTAACGAGAACGACGAGGACGGCCACGATGCTCTGATCGCCCAGATGGTCGAGCGCTATCCTGCCAGCCGCTGGCTGGAGGAGGCGCTCTACTCGGGCGGCAACATGTACCTGCTCAAGCACAACGCAAAAGAGGCGACCTATCACTATTCGCTGTTGGTGAAGCTGTTTCCGAACAGTGTCTATGCGCCTTCCGCGCACTGGCGCGCGGCGTGGATGAACTATCGGCTGCGCAACTACGCCGAAGCTGCGCGATTGATGGACGAGCAGATCAGGATGTATCCCGCCGGAGCCGAGGTTTCGAGCGCCCTGTACTGGCGCGGGCGCATCTATGAAGACGAGGAGCACAACTTCGGCCAGGCGGTGAACTACTATCGCACGCTCGCGGAGACCTATCCCAACTACTACGACGCGGGGCTGGCCCGGCAGCGTCTTGCCGTGTTGAAGGCGCAGGTGCCCGCGCCACCCGCGCCGACGCTGAGCTCGGTGCCCGCCGCGCAGGTGCCGGAGTTGACTGGCGAGCTGCCGGAGAATGAGCCTCACCTCATCAAGGCGCGGCTGCTGGCCAATGCCGCTCTGAACGAGTACATCGGGCCGGAGATTCAGGCGAGTCCGACTGCGAACGAATGGGGAGCGCTGGCAGAGGCCGAGATCTATGCCTCCTACGGCGAGTACACGCGGTCAGTGCAGTCGATGAAGCACAGCGACATCTCGTTCTATGCGCTGCCGATCGACCAGGTTCCGAAGGTCTATTGGCATCTCCTGTTCCCGCAGCCCTACTGGGCCGACCTGGTCGCGCAATCGAAGAAGAATGGGCTGGACCCGTATTTTGTGGCATCGCTGATCCGGCAGGAGTCGGAGTTCAACGCTGGAGCAGTCAGTCGCGCTCATGCGTATGGTCTGATGCAACTGCTGCCATCAGTGGGAAAATCGATGGCGAGAAAAGAGAAGATCAGGCACTTCAAGACGAGCGATCTGCTGAACCCGAAGATCAACCTTGAGCTGGGCACGGCGAACCTGAAGCAGGTGCTGGACCGGTTCGGCGGGCAGGCCGAATATGCGCTGGCCGCGTACAATGCAGGCGATACGCCGGTTCGGCGCTGGATGTCGAGCAACGATTACAAGGACATCCCGGAGTTTGTCCAGTCCATCCCTTACTCAGAGACGAGGAACTATGTTCAGGCGGTTCTGCGCAACCGGGAGATGTACAGGGTTCTGTATCCGGGCAAGTGAGCGGGGTGCTCGTCGGAGAGCTTAGTGCTTCTCGGGCTTGTCGTGCTTCTCGTGGGGATAATGTGTGGGGATCACCCCGGCCTGTAGCTTAACCAGCTCCGGCTGGGCGAACCGGCTGGGTCCAAGCACCGCGACCCTGGGCAGAACACCGCGCGCCATCGCCACTTCGTCGCAGGCATAGAGTCGCGGGCAGTTCTGGCAATCCTTGTAGATCTTGTCCGGCAGGGTAGTACGGTCGACCATCCGAAAGCCGTAGTGAAAGAAGAAATCGGGGATGCGGGTGAAGAGACTGACACAGACGACGCCCTGATCCTCGGCTTCGGCCAGCAGCGCCCGCAGTATCTTGCCGCCCGCGCCCTGTCCCTTGGCCTCCGGCTTCATGACGATGGAGCGAACCTCGGCCAGATGCGGCCCGTAAAGATGCAGTGCGCCGCAGCCGAGAAAGACTCCGCTCTCGGATTCGGCGACGGTGAAGTCGCGGACGTTCTCGCAGATCTCGGCGTAGCTCCGGCGCAGCAGCGTCCCATCGCCGGAGAGAGAGTTCACCAGATCGAAGATATGAACGGCATCCTGCAATTTGGCTTTGCGTACCGTCGCTCCACCTACGCGGGGACGCGACGATGACGTCGAATCACTTACCGGCGCCAGTGGACTAAACACGGACATTATTGGTTCTCCCTAACCTCTCCTGCTTCGGCTTCGAGGCGCTGGCGGGTGTCTATCAGGGCCTGTCTGACCCGGTGTCGTGCCGTCCCGCCGATGACGTCGTGGCAATCGAGGGTTGCTTCTAGAGTAACCGATTCGTAGAAGTCTTCGCTGAACTCAGGACCGAACTGGTTAAGTTCGGCGAGGGTGAGGTCGTTGAGTTCGCGTCCGGTTTCGAGAGCGAAACGGACGGCGTGGCCGATCTTCTCGTGCGCTTTGCGAAAGGGAACGCCCTTGTGCGTAAGGTAAGTCGCGGCGGCCATCGCGTTGAGATAACCGGCGGTTGCGGCAGCCTTCATGCGATCGTAGCGGAAGCGCAGGGAGGTGGTGAAGGCGGGAAGCAGCCTGAGGATGCCAAGCGTCGTTTCGGCGGCATCGAAGACCGGCTCCTGACCTTCCTGGAGGTCCTTGTTGTAGGCGAGGGGCAGGCCCTTGAGGAGCAGGGTGAGCGTCGCGGACGCGCCGAAGAGCCGGGCGGATTTGCCGCGAAGGAGCTCGGTGAGGTCGGGGTTCTTCTTCTGCGGCATCGCGCTCGAGCCGGTGGAGAAGGCTTCGGGCAGGTCGAGGAAGCCGAACTCGGCGGTGGAGAAGAGAGTGAGCTCTTCGGCAAAGCGGGAGATGTGCATGCCGAGAAGCGAGAGCGTCTGGGTGAACTCGATGGCGAAGTCGCGGTCGCTTGTGGCGTCCATGCTGTTGGCCGTCGGTGCATCAAAGTCCAGCGCTTTTGTTGCAATCGTCCTGTCGAGGGCGAGGGTTGCGCCGGCGATGGCTCCGGAGCCGAGAGGGCAGCGGCTCAAGCGCGCCTTCGCGTCTTCGAGGCGGGAGAGGTCGCGCTCGATCATGCCGACATAGGAGAGCAGCCAGTGGGCGACGAGGACAGGCTCCGCACGCTGGAGGTGGGTGTAGGAGGACATGACGGCTTCGCCCGCCTGCTCGGCCAGCGTGACGAGGGCGAGCGCCCACTGGCGAAGGCCGGAGAGGATGCGATCGGCGGAGTCGCGGACGTAGAGCCGCATGTCGGTGGCGATCTGCTCGTTGCGGCTGCGGCCGGTGTGGAGCTTGAGGGCGAGGTCGCCGATCTGCTTTGTGAGTTCGAGCTCGACGAAGTGATGGATGTCTTCGGCTTGCTCGTTACCGGCGATGTCTTCGAGTTTGGCTACGGCTCGGAGGCCCTGTTCCATCACGAGAAGCTCTTCGCCGGTGAGGATGCCGGCGGCCGCGATGGCGCGGGCGTGCGCGATGCTGGCTTCGACCTCGTAGGGGAGGAGGCGATAGTCGAAGGGGAAGGAGCGCTGCCATTCCTCGAACTTTTCGTTGAGGGGTTCGCGGAAACGGCCGGACCACATTTTGGTGGGTTGGTTTGACATTTCTCTCCAGATTTACAAACTGCCTAATGGCTAGCTCTACTGATTTCCTTCTCGGACTCAATGCTGTAAAGCACGCGATACGGTGGCGGCGTGTAATGTTTGTTTGGCCAAAAGTCGATAGAATCGGCAAATCGCTTTCCATCGTAGTCGCCACCTGCATGAAGTCTCACACAAGCTCCACTAACGTGCGGGGTTGGTTCGTACACGACTGATTCGATGCACGTCAGCACATAAGTGATCCGGCTTCCCGTGCGCCTAGTATCCACATAGCCCTCAATGGTGAATTCCCTTGAACTGCACTTTTGCGGATCGCAGTCCGTGAGATCTTCTTGACGAACCGAGGTGACATGGAAAGTGATTGGGGTCCCCTCTGTTCCGTCATTGGTGTTCTCGACGTTCGGCCTCTGAGGAGCTTGAGCAAAGCTGAAAATGGCGGAAGTTAAGAAGAGAAAGATAACAAGGCGATGCATGCACTTCTTCCTTTCTAACGTGCGGTCCGGGCGGCTGGTTGGGGGTTGCACATTCGCTTACGTCTTCCTTGGACATTGGTGATGGTTCGGGCGAAACGCGGATTCCCTTCGGGAATGACAAGCAAGGGAGGACTGCTCGTTTTAATTTGTTGTCATTCCCGAAGGGAATCTGCGTTTGCAGATTGCAGCGCGGGCACAGGTTCCTCGGGAAATAGCTCTTCCCAGGTCGGGTTCGTCGATTCGATCAACGCAATTTTCTGCGCTCGTGTCCAGTGCTTGAGTTCTGTTTCTCGGGTGAGCGCGTTGTTGATGTACTGGTAGCGCTCGAAATATACGAGCCGGGTGATCTTGTAGCGGGCGGTAAAGGTGCCCGGCTTTTGCCTTCGGTGTTGAGTGACGCGGACGCGGAGGTCGTTAGTGACTCCAATGTAGAGGATATGTGAGCGATTGGAGAGGATGTAGACGAAGAACTCGTAGTCGTCACGTCTTTTCATGGGTGCTCTCCGGGTTGCCTTCGTGCTGCTTTGGGGAACGCAGATTCCCTTCGGGAATGACAAACAAATAGAAACCTTCTTAGGAGGTTGCGTTACTCCTGTTTCCTACTGCTGTTGAGTTGCGGCATCTCGGAGCCTTTGCTGAGCTTGATGAGGCCGGTTTGGGCGTAGGTTAGCAGCTTGGCGCGGGTGTCGGTGATGTCGAGGTTGCGCATGGTGAGCTGGCCGACGCGGTCGCGGGGAGAGAAGGCGGACTCGCCCTTTTCCATAGTCAGGCGCTCGGGGTGGAACGTTAAGTTGGGCGAGTCGGTGTTAAGGATCGTGTAGTCGTTGCCGCGGCGCAGTTCAAGGGTGACTTCGCCGGTGACAGGCTTGGCGACCCAGCGCTGCGCGGCTTCGCGGAGCATGATGGCCTGGGGATCGAACCAGCGGCCCTGGTAGAGGAGGCGGCCGAGCTTGCGGCCGTTGTCGCGGTACTGCTCGATGGTGTCCTCGTTGTGGATGCCGGTGACCAGGCGCTCGTAGGCGATGAATAAGAGAGCAAGCCCGGGGGCCTCGTAGATGCCGCGGCTCTTGGCCTCGATGATGCGGTTTTCGATCTGGTCGCTCATGCCGAGGCCGTGGCGGCCGCCGATCGCGTTGGCTTCGAGCATCAGGGCTACGGGGTCGGGGAACTCCTTGCCGTTGAGTGCGACAGGGAAGCCCTCTTCGAAGCGGACGGTGATCTCTTCGCGCTTGACCTCGACGTCGTCGCGCCAGGAGGCGACGCCCATAATCGGAGCGACGATCTTCATGCTGGTCGAGAGGTGCTCGAGGTCCTTGGCCTCGTGCGTGCCGCCGAGGATGTTGGAGTCGGTCGAGTAGGCCTTCTCGGAGGACATCTTGTAGGCGAAGCCGGACTTCTGCATGAAGGCCGACATCTCGGCGCGGCCGCCAAGCTCGTCGATGAAGGCGGCATCGAGCCAGGGTTTGTAAACCTTCAACTCCGGGTTGACGAGCAGGCCGTAGCGATAGAAGCGCTCGATGTCGTTGCCCTTGAAGGTCGAGCCGTCGCCCCAGATGTTGACGTCGTCTTCCTTCATCGCCGTCACCAGCATGGTGCCGGTGACAGCCCTGCCGATGGGGGTTGTGTTGAAGTAGGTGACGCCGGCCGTGGTGATGTGGAACGCACCGGACTGGAGCGCGGCGATGCCCTCGCGAACGAGCGGACCGCGGCAGTCGATGAGACGGGCCTTCTCGGCGCCGTACTCGAGCGCTTTGCGCGGGATCTCGTCGTAGTCGGCCTCGTCAGGCTGACCGAGATTGGCGGTGTACGCGTACGGCAGCGCGCCCTTCTGCTTCATCCAGTGAAGCGCGGCGCTGGTGTCGAGCCCGCCCGAGAAGGCGATGCCAACCTTTTGACCGGCGGGCAGAGATTCGAGAATGACAGACATAGTGATGCAGACCTCAATGTTGGAGCGGATGCGCCGGGTAATTTAGGCGGTGGTGCGCTTGCGGGCCTGAATCCCGCGGCTGCGGCTGTTGGAGGTACGCTTCGCTCCTCCGAGGAGCATCAGCAGAAGTGCCTTTTGCGCGTGCATGCGGTTTTCCGCCTGGTCGAAGACGAGCGACTGCGGGCCGTCGAGCACCGCGTCGGTCACCTCGGCGTTGCGATGCGCCGGCAGGCAGTGCATGAAGACCGCGTCGGGCTGCGCACGGGCCATCATCTCCTCGTTGATCTGGTAGGGCTTGAAGATGGGCGCGCGCTTGGTGGCCTCGTGCTCGAAGCCCATGCTGGTGCAGACGTCGGTGTAGATGGCGTCGACGCCCGTGACCGCCTTGACGGGATCGTGCATCAGCGTGATGCTGCCGCCGGTCGACTCACTGATCTCGATAGCCTTGTGGATGATCTCGAGCTTGGGCGCGAAGCCCTTGGGCGAGGCCACGATGCAGTGCGCGCCCAGTTGCGCGGCGGTGAGCATCAGCGAATGGCAGACGTTGTTGCCGTCGCCCACATAGGCGAAGCGCAGACCCTCGGCAGAGCCGAACCGCTCTTCGAGCGTGAAGAAGTCGGCGATTGCCTGGCAGGGATGTTCGAGGTCCGAGAGCGCGTTGATGACGGGAACCTTGGAGCAGGCGGCCATCTCGGTGATGGTGTCGTGCGCATAGGTGCGAAGGACGATGATGTTCATCCAGCGCTCGAGATTGCGGGCCATGTCGGCCAGAGACTCGCGCTCGCCGAGCGGCGATTGCGTCTGGTCGACGAAGATGGCGTTGCCGCCCAGGGTGTTGATCGCCGCCTCGAAGGTCAGCCGCGTTCGCAGCGATGCCTTCTCGAAGAACATCACCATCTGGCGGGCATCGAGCGCGTGGCGGAAGTCTTCCGGGTTGGCCTTGACCGCGTGGGCCAGCTCCATGACCGCGGCCATCTCCTGCACCGTCAGATCGGCGATGGAGCAGAGATCGCGGCCGCTCAAACGCTTGGCGGCTTCGCTGAAGGCGGTATCGGACTGGATGCCCAGAGTTGCGGTCGCCTTGCGCGGCGAGGTCTCTTCGCTCTCCGGGGGCTTCGGGTTCATCATGACGGTTTTGCTACCCATGGGCTTGTTCTCCTGCCGATGCGGTTCCGGCATAGGCTGTAAGGTCTTTCAAAATTTCATCGAGCGCATTGACCGCGATCTCGACATGTTTCCGTTCCAGGATGAAGGGCGGAAGGAAGCGAAGCACCGTCTCGCTGGTCCGGTTGATGATGATGCGGCGCTCCATCATCTGCGCGGCGGCCTGTTTGGCCAGCTCTGCCGAGTTCAGTTCGAGGCCCAGCATCAGGCCCATCCCGCGAACGTCGATGACGCAGTCGTGGCGTGTCGCCAGCCACTGCAGCTTCGATTTAAAGAACTCGCCAACCTCGCGTATGTGTGCCAGCATATCTTGCCGCTGCATGGTGTCGAGGACGGCGATGGCCACGGCGCAGGCCAGCGGACCGCCGCCGAAGGTGGTGCCGTGCTGGCCGGGCGTGAAGCCGAGCGCAGCCTCATCGGTGCAGAGCATCGCGCCCATGGGAATGCCGCCGGCTATCGGCTTGGCAATCGTGGTGATGTCGGGCAGAATGCCGTAGTGCTGATAGGCAAACCACTCTCCCGTGCGTCCCAGGCCGCTCTGAATCTCGTCGGCCAGCAGCAGCGCACCGGTCGAGTCGCACAGTTCTCGCGCGGCGGCGAAGAACTCCTGCGAGATCGGATGGATGCCGCCCTCTCCCTGAAGCGCCTCAATGCAGATGCCGCAGACCTCGGAAGAGAACTTTGCCTTCAGATCAGCGATGTCGTTGAAGCGTACGAACTCGACGCCTGGCATGACCGGGCCGAACGGCTCGCGGTACTTCTCCTTGTGCGTGGTCGCAACCGAGCCCATGGTGCGCCCATGGAAGCTGTGTTCGAGCGCAAGGAACTTCGTGCCGATCTGCCGTCCTTTTTCGCGCAGAAGCCGCGCATGAGAGCGGGCCAGCTTCAACCCGGCCTCCCAGGCTTCGGTGCCGCTGTTGCAGAAGAAGACGCGGTCGAGACCGCTGATCTCGGTTAAACGCAGAGCGAGATTTGCTGTGCCCTCGTGGAAGAAGAGGTTCGACGTATGCAGAAGACGCGTGCTTTGGCGCAGGATGGCTTCTTCGATCACCGGATTCGAGTAACCGAGCGCGGAGACGCCGATGCCGCTCAGAAGATCGAGATAGTCGCTGCCCTCTTCGTCGCGCAGATAGACGCCCTGCCCGCTGACAAAGAGAATAGGGGTGCGTTCATAAGTATGGAGAAGCAGTTTGCTCTCCGCCGCCTGTATGGATGCAAGCTTCATGCGACCATGACCTCCGTTCCATCGTTGACCCGTGTGGAGCAGAGGTCGGGGAGCAGCCCCGCGGCCTCCGCAGGCAGAATGCGAACCCGCTTGACCCCATGCGTCAGGGCGCGGCGGCAGGCGTTCAACTTCGGCAACATGCCGCCGAAGACGACCTGCTGCTTTTCAAGCGCGGGAATCTGCGCCAGCGTGAGCCAGCGCATCACATTGCCGTCCGCGCCTTTGACTCCCGGCACATCGGTCAGGAAGACGAGCGTGTCGGCGTGGGTGCAGACGGCGCAGGCCGCGGCCATCTCGTCGGCGTTGATGTTGTAGTACTCGCCGTCGAATCCGAGAGCGATCGAAGAGATGACGGGAACCGCGCCCATGGTCCAGATGGCTTCGAGCCAACGCGGATCGGCGGCCGCAATCTCGCCGACGAAGCCGAGGTCGGGGTTGGTCTTTTTCTTGCGTGCGCGAAAGACGTGACCGTCGCCGCCGGAGAGGCCGACGGCAGCCTGCCCGTGCGATCCGATGGCGGCAACCAGCGATTTATTGACGCGCCCGGCAAGCACCATCAGAGCGGCGTCGCGCGTCTCGGCATCGGTGACGCGCAGGCCGGAGATGAACTCGCTCTTCTTGCCCATCAGCGCCAGGGTGCGCGTCAGTTGAACGCCGCCGCCGTGGACCACTGCCACCTGATTCCCGTCGGCGACGAGATCGGCGATGGCCTTGCCGCAGCCGTGGAGTATCTCCGGATTCTCAAGGGCCGCACCGCCTAGTTTGACGACAAATCTCACAGCAAGCCCTCCTGCTCTTTCCAGCCGCACATCAGGTTCAGGTTCTGCACTGCCTGACCGGACGCGCCCTTCAAAAGATTGTCGAGACACGCGACCATCACCAGCCGCTTGCCGTCGGCGGCAAGCTCGAAGCCGATATCGCAGTAGTTGGTGCGGACCACATGCTGAATCTGGGGCAACTGCGGCGTCGGATAGAGCCGCACCATGGGACTGTCGCGATAGAAATCCGCGAGGACAGCGGAAATGTCCGCAGGTTCCGCAGCAACCTTCAGCTTCAGGTAGATGGTGGTCAGAATTCCGCGCGGAATCGGCAACAGGTGCGGCGTGAACTGAATCTGATCGGCGGTGACATGAAGCTGCTCAACCAACTCGCCCCCATGACGATGGCCGAAGACGTTGTACGCGGAGAGGTTGTCGGCGGCGTACATGAAGTGCGTCTTCGCGGTGGGCGCTTTGCCTGCGCCGCTGACGCCCGACTTTGCATCGCAGATGATGCCCCGGCCGAGATCGACCAGGCCGGCCTGTAGCAGGGGAACGAGCGCAAGAATCGCGGAGGTCGGATAGCAGCCGGGGTTGGCGACCAGCCGGGCGCTGCGGATGGCGTCGCGATGCAGCTCCGGGCAGCCGTAGACCGCCTCGTCCTGCAACGCGGCAGCGACCTTCGGGTCGGCATCCTTCAGCCGATAGACATCGCGGTTGCGGGCATCGTGCAACCTCCATGCGCCGCTGAGGTCGATCACCTTGATGCCTCGCTCGATAGCTTGGGGCGCCCATTCACGCGACTGCTCGTGCGGCGTCGCCAGGAAGAGTACGTCAATTCCCGCGTCCACAATACGGCTCCAACTGAAAGGGATGACGGGGTTCGCCCCAGCGCCGGCCGCCGTTGTCAGGTGCGGGTGCAGATCTTCGAGCGAGGTCGAGGAGTCAACCTCCGCTTCGCCTGCGCGGCCAAGAAAGACCGGTTTGGTCCCGGCCAGCGCCGGATGATGCAGCAGCAGGCGCGCCAGTTCGCCGCCCGCATAGCCGCTTACGCCAGCCACGGCAATGCGAGGCGGCTGCGTGTGCGCGGTCGCCACCGAGTGGGCGGAGGTAGCTTCCGAGGGTGTCTGTGTTTCGAGGTTAGCCAATATACCCTTCAATTCGTGCTTTGATTGTTTTTGCCTGCTGGCTGTCCGGGCAGATGATCAGCACATTGTCATCTCCGGCAATCGTTCCCACGACCTCCGGCCAGTCTTCGTAATCGATGCCCGCCGCAATCGGCTGGGCGCTTCCTGTCGTTGTTACTAGGATAAGGAGATTTGCCGCCTGGCGCACCTCGATGCCGAAGCTTTCAAGTACTTCGCGGATTCCCGGCAGCGCATCTTCGCCCGATTCTTCGCCGCCGGGCAAGGAATAGCCCTGTGGCCCTTTGGACAGCCGCAGCTCGCGAATGTCCCGTGAGAGCGTGGCCTGAGTGACATGAAAGCCTCGTCCGGCAAGTTTTTTTCGCAGGTCGTCCTGGCTGGCGACGGTGCTGTTGCCCAGCAGGTCTCGAATGACGGCATGGCGTTGTTGTTTCATGATGAGTGCTTGCCCCACTGCTGTGGTGACCTCGTCTGGTATCGCAATCTTCGCAACCGGTACCGGCGAATAGTTCTGTATCCCTACCTACTTTTTCAGGTCACGCCGTTGTGTATAAATATACATCATCGTGTATATTTATACATATTGCGCCTGCGTTGTCTCTGCGGCGAGTCCAAAAAGGAAGGTATTTCCAGCGACATTTGCCGGTCGCTGGACGTATAGTGAAGCATGGAACGGATTCCCTCAAATTTGCTGGCCTCTGCTTTTTCAACCCCTGAGAATCTCCCTCCCCGGAACCTGACATCCCTGTCTTTGGGCTCCCAGCCATCTTTGATCGATGAGCGCTTCGACCACGACTCCTGCGGAGTCGGCTTCGTGGCGAAGCTGGACGCGAAGCCTTCGCATGGGATTTTGGAGCAGGCCCTGACCGCGCTGAGCCGCCTGTCGCATCGTGGCGCGACCGCCGCGGACGGAAAGAGCAGCGACGGCGTCGGTGTGTTGACGGCCGTTCCCCGGACTTTTCTGTTGCAGGCTGCGGGTATTGAGTTGGACGAGAAGGAGTTGCTCGGCGTAGGGATGCTGCTGCTCCCGTTGGAAGAGACGCGCGCCGAAGAATTACTGGAGCGATGCCTGACCACTCACGATTTGAAGGTGCTTTGTTGGCGCGACGTGCCGATCTGTACGGAGTGGCTTGGTGAGGAAGCCCTCAGCACGATGCCGAAGATTCGGCAGGTTCTGGTTGTAGACTCGCCGCGAGCCGAGGCGGGGACGATGGAGCGAAGGCTCTATCTGGCGCGGAAGCAGTTTGAGCGTGCTCATGAGCGCGGGGATGTTACCGGGTATGTCGCCTCGCTCTCCTCGCAGACGATCACCTACAAGGCCATGGTCGCCGGCAGTTTCCTTTCAAAGTTCTATCCCGACCTCGCTTCCGAGCAGTACGTTACTCCCTTCGCGATCTTCCATCAGCGCTATGCGACCAACACCCTGCCTACCTGGCATCGTGCGCAGCCGGGCCGCAAACTGGGCCACAACGGCGAGATCAACACCGTCTGGGGCAACCGCGCGCGCATGGCATCGCGGGACTCTACCCTGCCGGTCGAATGCAAGCCGGTCCTGACCGAGGGCGGTACCGATTCGACCAGCCTCGATGAGGCCATCGAACTGCTCTCGCAGAATGGCAGAACCCTAGCCGAGGCAGTCCGAATGCTGCTTCCGCCCGCGGTCGTAGGCAAGCAGACCTCTCCGTTCCTGCGTTACCACATGGATTGCGCCGAGCCATGGGATGGTCCGGCGGCGCTGGCCTTCAGCGATGGCCGCGTGGTTGGAGCCGCGCTGGACCGCAACGGGCTGCGGCCGTGCCGCTTTGCCGTGACCAGCGATGGCCTGGTGGTCGCCGGATCGGAGATCGGCCTCGTCGACCTCGATCCGGATGTTGTTACGCACAGCGGCCGCCTGGGACCGGGCGAGATGCTCCTGGTTGACCTGGAAAACCATAAGCTGTACGAGAACGAAGCGCTCCTGCGGCTGTTTGACGAGGGCGCGACTTACGCCAAGCTGGTCGAGGAGACGCCGCTCGATTCGCTGCCGGTGACGCCAATCGACGCTGCCGCGCTTGCCGCCTCCCAGCGCGGGTTCGGGTATACCCGCGAAGACGTGAAGATGATCCTGCAGCCGATGGCCGCTAATGGTAAGGATGCTGTGTGGTCGATGGGCGACGATACTCCGCTGGCCTTTCTGGCAAAGGTGCCGCGTCCCGTATACGCCTACTTCCGGCAGCGGTTCGCTCAGGTGACCAATCCGGCGATCGATCCTCTGCGCGAGGCCTGCGTCGTCTCTCTGCACACCCAGCTTGGGCCGTGGGCGCATCTTCTGGATAAGAACTCGCCGCTGCCGGGGCTTTCGCTGCCCTCCCCGCTGTTGTCGCTGGGGCAGGTTGAGGCGCTGCGCAAGCGTCAGCATGGCCATGCCGACGAGTTGAGCTTTGCCGAGATTCAGTGCGTCTTCAGGCCGGAGATCTCGCTGGTTCAGGCGCTGGATGAAGTCTGCATGAAGGCTGTGCAACTGGTGCGCAACGGCGCTCGCATTCTCCTGCTGTCGGATCGTTCGGCGAGCCCCGAGCGTCTGCCGGTTCCCATGGCGATGGTGACCGGAGCGGTCCACCAGGCGCTGGTACTGGCCGGGTTGCGCACGCTTGCCGGAATCGCAGTTGAGGCGGGCGATTGCCGCGACATTCACCATGCTGCTGTTTTGATCGGCTATGGCGCAGGCGTCGTCTGCCCGTGGCTCGCGCTTGAAACGGCGTTGAGCGTGGCTCCTGCAGGAACCGATGCCGCGGAGTATGAGCAGAAGATGCTCCATGCGCTCGACGCGGGACTGGCCAAGGTCATGTCGAAGATGGGAATCTCGGTCGTCTCCAGCTATCGCGGCGCACACCTGTTCGATATTCTCGGGCTGCATTCGAGCGTCGTAGATCGTTGCTTCCTCGACACGCCCGCGCCGCTCTCCGGCATCGGGTTTGCCGAGATCGACCGCCAGCTCCGCCAGATGTGGCATGCAGAGGATGCCGCTGCTCCGGCCGCAGACCTGCCGGACTATGGCTGGGTGCGTTTCCGCAAGAATACGGTCTCCGAGTCGCATGTCTGGCAGCCACCCAACGTCAAGGCGCTGCAGTCGGTCGTCGGCACGGCGCACAATGTTCCGCTGACGTCGGACCCGACGGGCGCTTTCGCCACCTTTACCCACGATGTTCTGGAGCGCGATCCGGCAGTGCTGCGCGACCTGCTGAACATCCGTCCCGCAGGACCGTCGCGCCCTGTGAGCGAGGTTGAGGCTGCGAGCAGTCTTTGCAAGCGGTTCATCTCAAGCGCCATGTCGCTGGGCTCGTTGAGCCCGGAGGCGCACCAGACGATTACGGAAGGGATGAACCTGCTCGGAGGCCGCTCGAACACCGGCGAAGGCGGCGAAGATCCCGCCGTCTACAAGATCGACTCAGCCGATGGCGGAAAGATTCACGTTGAGGCTGAACTGGCCATGGAGGCGCAGACGAATGGCGGCGGCGTGGCAGTTGCGGTGGTTGCCGCCGCGGTCGCGGCCCCTGCCGTCCATACGTCGCTGAACAACAAGATCAAGCAGATCGCATCGGGACGTTTCGGTGTGACTGCCGAGTATCTGGCCCATGCCGAAGAGATCGAGATCAAGGTAGCCCAGGGCGCGAAGCCCGGCGAGGGCGGCCAGTTGCCCGCGCACAAGGTGACCGGAATGATCGCCCGGCTGCGCCACGCTCAGCCCGGCGTATCGCTGATCTCGCCGCCGCCGCATCACGATATCTACTCGATTGAGGACCTGGCGCAACTGATCTATGACCTGAAGCGCGTGAACCCGAAGGCTGCGGTCGGCGTCAAACTGGTATCCGGTTGCGGCGTCGGCACGGTTGCTGCCGGTGTTGCCAAGGCCTACGCGGACTTCATCGTGATCGCCGGCAATGTGGGCGGTACGGGCGCTGCGGCTTTGTCGAGCATTAAATATGCCGGCAATCCATGGGAGCTTGGGCTGGCAGAGGCGCAACAGGTGCTGATGCAGAACGGGATGCGCGGCCGCGTCCGGTTGCGCACTGACGGCGGCCTGGCGACGGCGCACGACATCCTGATTGCGGCGCTGCTCGGCGCGGACGAATACGCCTTCGGTACGGCGGTGCTGGTGGTGCTGGGCTGCGACATGGCCCGGCAGTGCCATCTGAACACCTGTCCCACGGGCATCGCAACCCAGAATCCGAAGCTGCGGGCGAAGTTCCGCGGCAAGCCGGAGCACGTGGTCCGGTTCTTCGAGGAGCTTTCGTCCGATCTGCAGCAACTGCTGGCGTTCTACGGATTCTCCTCGCTCGACGAGGCGATCGGGAGGACCGATCTGCTGGAGCAGGTTCGGTTCGACGGCAACCTTGATCTTCAGCCGATGCTGGCCAAGGTCTCGGAAGGCGCAAGCCGGTGGATGGGAATCCGCAACGATCAGCCCATGGTCGGAGTTCCGCTCGACGAGGCATGGGTTGAGCCTGCGCTTGAGGCTACGGAACAAGGAAAGCCTTACGTCGTCGAATCCAAAGTCGCCAACAGCGACCGGTCGATAGGCTCCCGGTTGGCCGGAGAGTTGGTGCTGCGCCGCGCGCAGCGTGATTTCCCCTCGGATATCACCTTCAATCTGCAGGGAACCGCGGGCCAGTCCTTCGGCGCCTTCGCCGCGGATGGGATGAAACTGGTGCTCGACGGGCAGGCCAACGACTTTGTCGGCAAGGGACTCTCCGGCGCCGAGATCGTCATTCGCGCCTGTGGTCTGGCAGCCAAGGACAGCGGGCAGCATGTGATCCTGGGCAACGTCGCCTTGTACGGAGCGACATCCGGCAAGCTGTTCGCAGCAGGCCGGGCCGGTGAGCGGTTCGCGGTCCGCAACTCGGGCGCGATTGCCGTGATCGAAGGAGTTGGAGACCACGGCTGCGAGTATATGACGGGCGGCGTAGTGGCGGTTCTGGGCCGCGTCGGAATGAACTTTGGCGCAGGCATGACGGGCGGATTGGCGTGGGTCTACGACGCCGACGGCTCCTTCGTGTCCGACGAGAGGTATCATCCGGAATTTATTACAGCGGAAGGGTTTAATTCGGTTGAGCCGGAGTCGCAGGAGTCGCTGAGATCGCTGATCGCCGCTCACGCCGAGCAATCTGCGAGCGGCCTGGCGAAGGCGATGCTGGCAGATTGGCCGAAGCAGGCTGCGGCATTCGTTCGGCTGACGCCTGTCCCCCAAGTCTAAGTCTCTTCCATTTGAGTGGCGTCTTTTCGGGCCGGTCTTCTTCGGGAGACCGGCCATTCTCTTTGGATCAGCAAAAAAAATGTGGAAAAGAAGGCTCATGCATAAAGATGCAGATCTCTATATAAATCGGAATTCATTCTTGGCAACGCAGGGTTCGCTTCAATAAAGTGGCCTAGCCTCAGGTTTTCTGAGCGGGACGACTGAAGGGCAGATAGAGATGAATGTGGAACTGAAAAAGATCGATGAAGTTTCAGGCGCGGGAGGCGAGAAATATCAGCGCATCCTTGATGCTGCGGTGGAGGTGATTGCCGAGCGGGGATACTTCAACTCCCCGGTCAGCGCGATTGCCAAGCGTGCCGGCGTGGCCGACGGCACCATCTATCTCTACTTCAAGAGCAAGGACGATGTTCTGCGCACGGCAATCGACTCGACCTTTGAAAAGTTCTACCGGAAGGTCGTCGATGCGTTTGTGACGCTCGATGCGCCGCGAGAGCAGCTTGAGTACATCGCGCAGGTCCATCTGGAGAGCCACTCGGTCAACCGCAGCATGGCGGTGCTGATGCAGACCGAGATGCGGCAGAGCGCGAAGTTCATCGAGGAGTTTTCGCACCACCACCTGGTCAAATACATCCAGATGGTTCGCGAGGTGGTGCGGCGAGGGCAGGAGCAGGGAATCTTTCGCAAAGATATTTCAGATGGCGTGGTGGCGCATTGCATGTTCGGGGCGATCGATGAGCTGCTGAGTTCGGCGGTGTTTACCGGGCGGGAGTACGACGCCAGGAACACGGCATCTCAGGTAATCGATGTGCTGCTGAACGGGATTGCGGCGGGGAAATAGAGATAGCCGGTGATCGCTCCTGAAGGCGATTCCTGCTCCGCAATGTACGATGCAAGTGTCCGTTTTCCAGTAAAGCGCAACGGATTGAAACTTCAATGGTTGAGGCGGCAGGCATGTTTGATCTGGCAACGTTGAACGATGTGATGGCGCGGGCTACGGGACGCGGTGACCGTCCTGTGATGAGGTGGCAGGACGGGGATGGCACGTGGAAGCCGATCTCGTCGGTCGAACTGTATGGGCGGGTGCGTGCCCTGGCCGATATCTTTCGCGGCTGGGGGCTGGTGAAGGGAGACCGCGTGGTGATTCTGTCGGAGAATCGCTGGGAGTGGGCGGTGACGGACTTTGCCACGCTGGCGACTGGCGGCGTCGATGTGCCTCTCTATCCGACGCTGACCGCCGAGCATGTGGGCTACATGCTGCGGGATTCGGGGGCAAAAGTCGCGGTTCTCTCCTCGAAGGAGCAGTACGAGAAGTTGGTGGCCGCGGGCGATCTGCCGGAGCTGGAGCATGTGGTGGTGATGGATACCGGCGACTTCGGCAACGCGGAGAGCTTCGCCGCTCTGATGCAGAGCGCGCCGGCGAAGCAGCAGCGCGATGCAGAGTTCGACACGATGGCGAAGCAGGCTCAGGCCGACGACTTGGCGACGATCATCTATACCTCGGGCACGACAGGCGAGCCCAAAGGCGTAATGCTGACGCACGGCAATCTGGCCAGCAATCTGAACGTCTCGACCGATCCGTTTGGATTCAATGAGACAGACAGTTGCATCTCGTTTCTGCCCTTGTCGCATGTGACGGCGCGTCACGTGGACTATGCGCTGATGTGCAATCAGGCGACGCTGGCCTATTGCCCGAAGTTCGATCTGCTGCCGGCGGCGATGAAGGCACTGAAGCCGACGATCTTTGTGGCGGTGCCGAGGGTCTACGAGAAGATCCGGCAGGCGGTAGAAGGCAAATCCGCCGCATCGCCGGTGAAGTCGAAGATTCTGAGCTGGGCGCTGGCCCGTGGGAAGGCGCATCGGCCGAAGACGCTGGAGGGGATTGCCCCCTGGGGGCTGGGCTGGAAGCTGGCCGACAAGCTGGTCTTCGGCAAGATTCGCGAGGCGTTCGGCGGACGGGTGCAGGTCTTCATCTCGGGCGGCGCTCCGCTGGGAATGGATACGGCGGGGTGGTTCGCCGATGCGGGGATTCGCATCTTCGAGGGTTATGGGCTGACGGAGACTTCGCCGGTGATCGCGCTCAATTACCCGAAGGCGCACCGGATCGGGACCGTGGGCAAGGCGCTGCCCAATGTGGAGTGCCGGTTTGCCGAGGACGGCGAACTGGAGGTGCGCGGGCCGTCGATCTTTCCGGGGTATTGGAAGAAGGAGAAGGAGACGGCGGAGGTCTTTGCCGGCGGCGGATGGTTCCGGACCGGAGATATCGGAAATCTGGACGGCGATGGCTTCCTGTCGATCACGGACAGGAAGAAGGAGTTGATCAAGACCAGCGGAGGAAAGCTGATTCCGCCGCAGCCGATTGAGAATAAGCTGAAGGCGAATTCGCTGGTGGCGCAGGCCGCGATGGTGGGTGACAAGCACAAGTTCGCCTGCGTTCTGCTATCGCCTAACTTTGCCGCGCTGGAAGCGTGGGCGAATGGGCAGGGAATCGCGGCGGGCGACCGTGCCGCGCTCGTGAAGGATCCGAAGGTGGTGAAGCTCTATCAGGAGATTGTGGACAAGGTGAATGCCGAACTGCCGAGCTACGAGAGCATGAAGCGCATGAGCGTGGTGGCTGATGAGTGGTCGATTGAAGAGGGCGAGTTGACTCCGAGCATGAAGCTGAAGCGCCGCGTCGTGGAGAAGAAGTACGCGAAGGAAATTGCGGAGTTCTATGCCGATGAGGCTACGTCGAAGGTGCGGTAAAGCAAGAAATTGAGGTGGGCCTTCGTTACGATGCAAGTGGAATTCATCTACGGCGGCGGTTCATATCGTGCCTCTTTTGCATGCAGGTTCACCGGCAAAGAAAGGGACACAGAATCAGGACTCGATTACTTCGGGGCAAGGTACTACAGCAGCAGCATGGGAAGATGGATGTCGCCAGACTGGAGCGCCAAAGCGGAACCCGTGCCATACAGCAAGCTGTACGATCCGCAGACGCTGAACCTGTATGGGTATCTGACCAATAATCCGCTCTCTCGTGTTGACCCCGATGGCCATGGTCCCTTGTGGGACAAGTTCAAAGCAGTTTTCTATGGGAAAGCCAGTGCTGGACCGGGAGTCGGTACGGAGCTGAAAGCGACGAAATATGCCAAAGTCGAGATCGGTGCTAAGACTCAAATAGAAGTTCGTGGAAGCTCCAGCGGGGTCGATGTTACCGCCAAAGCGGTTGCAGAGGCCAAGGTGACAGTCGGAAGATCGTCCGCTGGAGCATCTGTGGAGGCCGACAAACAGCTAGTCAAGAACGGGAATGCTGACCCGCAACCGACGACCGTAACCGGTAATGTCGGAATCAACTCTGCCACCGCAGGCCCGAACGAAATCGGAGTTGAGGGTCACGTAGGCGCAGTGGGGGTGGAGGTTGGAGTCGATGTGGACAAGGCAAAAGAGTTCGGAGCTGCGGTAGGCGATAGCGTGAACGCCGCTGGTCAATACATCTTGAATGCAGTGACGCCAAGTTCAAATGCATCTCCCTCGGCTCCCGGAGCGCCAGGCGGCAACCCGCTGTCCATACCCCTGCCATCCCCTCAGCCACAGTGAAGGAGCCAATATGACCCGATATCTCCTAGGAGACCGTTATAGAGTCCCAAAGGCTGTGCTGATCCTGGTCGCTTCTTGGATGGCCGCACTAGCTTTAGTCACTGTCATCCTGCTTCTCATCTGGGTAGCTGGAGCGTGGATGCCCAGTCACAGTCAAGGATGGTCTCCTTGGATTTCGATACCCGTAGGGCTATTGGGGGCATACGCGGCGCTCGGAGCCGTGTGTCTCTACGTCACGATGTGGGGGTACTGGATAGTTGTTGAGCGGTCTTCTACCGGTGTTCGTATCGGGTGGTTTTTAGCTCTGCTCTTCGGTGTTCATTACGGAGCGCTGGCCTATGCTGTGTACGTTTGGAAACGGAAGCTGCGACCGATCTCCACGAGCCCGAGCCTCGAAATAGGAGATGTGCCGCGTCCATCGAAAGACCACCATGCTGCGCATGGGATTTAAGGGGACACGTCACCCCCGAATGGGAGCTGTGGAGCAACCTGAAGTTCCCTGGCGGGAACGTGTGTGGGATGAGCGGGCTACAGCCACAAGGCGCGAAAATGCTGGTGTTTACAGGTTGCTGTGCGTGAACGTCTGTGGAATCAGCAGCTAAGAGGAAAAACCGGCCTTCGGTGGTGGTTCGGTGTAAACGCTGCGGTTGCTGTGCGTGAACGTGTTGAAGATGCAGGGCCGGGCATCGGTGGCCGAAATACCCTTCGCTCCAGCGTCCGTCAAGGCTCTGCGCTGCGCTCCGACACCGCTGGGCGCGGCACTGCGTGGCCCTGACCGGCCCCTCCGCTGCGGTGATGGCCGGTCATGAGGAGCATGCCTGCTCCCCGGTTCTTGAAAGAACCGAGCGGCTCAAGAAGAAGGAGATGCACCATTTCTTCCTGGGGTCGATATTGCATGGGCCTATCTGAAGGTGCGGTAGGCTGGAGGCATGGCAGATTCGGTGAAGAAGCGGATTGGAGTGCATGTCGGGACGGCGGGCGGGTGCTGGACAGCGGTGGAGCGGGCGGTAGCGGCGGGGGCGAACACGTTCCAGATGTTCTCCGCCAGCCCGCGCATGTGGAAGGCGTCGCCGGTGAAGCCGGAGGATGCGGCAAAGATGCTGGCGCTGCGGGAGAAGTATGATGTGGGGCCGGTGGCGATCCATGCAAGTTATCTGATCAATCTGTGCAGCCAGACGGAGAGCGTTCGCGAGAACTCGACGGCGGCGTTTCGCGGCGAGGTGGAGCGCGCACTGGCTCTGGGTGCGGAGTACCTGGTGCTGCATCCGGGCAGTTGGAAGGGGCTGACGCGAGAGCAGGGTTTGACGCTTGCGGCGCAGTCGATTGAGCGGGCGATTGACGGCATCGACTTTGCGGGGAAGAACTTCAAAATTCTGATCGAAAATACGGCGGGCGCGGAGTTCTCGCTGGGCGGCAAGCTGGAGCAGGTGGCGGAGCTGGTCGAATGCCTGAAGCCTTGCGCCCCGGTGGCGGTGTGTCTTGATACCTGCCATGTGCATGTTGCGGGGTACGATATTGTTTCGGCGGACGGCTACATCGAGACGATGAAGGTGGTGGAGTCGACCGTCGGCTTCGACGCGGTGAAGGTGTGGCACTCGAACGATGCCAAGGCGGCGATGGGCTCGAAGCTCGACCGGCATGAACATATCGGCGAAGGGACGATTGGAGCGGAGGCCTTTCGACGCCTGCTGCACGATATCCGGTTTTCCCATGCCGCGTTTATCGCAGAGACGCCGGTCGACGCACCGGGAGACGAGGCGCGAAATGTCGGCGTGCTGCGAACGCTGGCCGCTGGGTGAGTCAGCAGTTGCGGCTTATTGCGCTTGACTCAGCAGCGCAGTTGAGACAGCCTTTTGCGGCGGCAGTTTGGCTCGGATCAGCGCTTCCACCTGATTCCACACGCGCGGATCGTTCTCGATCTCGATGTGCGGTCCCATGAAAAGGCGGGCGTACCAGGGATATTGATCGCAGTCGACGGGGTTGTCCTTGTAGTCGAAGCGGTAGTTTCCGAGAATCTCGGTGCTTGCCGGATCGGCGGCGCGAATGGTGGCGCGGCCGTGGAGAAGCCCGTCGAGTTGATAGAAATTCACCGCCTGCGCCACGTTTGCCGGAATGCGCGGATCTCCGGCGCCGATCTTAGAGACGCGATCGACGAGGATGGCCAGTAGCACGGGGATTCCGGCGGTTTGGAGCTGCCGCGCCATGGTGACTGTCTCCGACGCTCCCCAGCTGTGTCCGTAGAGGATAATCTGCGCGTGTTGTTTTTCTGCCGGACTCATCGCTCCGTCGTGGTTTGCGTCCAGCAGCCGCTCGATCTCCTTGAATGCCCTGTCGCCGTGCGAGTTCTGAAATACCTGCGCGTACACTCCTTCCGGATGATTCTGGCGAAGATGCGCGGCAAGCTGAACCTCGCGGTGCACGGCGTTGTTCTTCTTGACGTGGCCTCCCAGGAATCCGATGACGATGACAGGAGGAGTTGCCGGAGCTTGCGCTACCGGAACTTTGACCGAAGGGAGCGTGTCGGCCGTGATTCCTATCGTTGGTCGGGGCGGAAGGGCTGCGGCAGCCTGCTCCTGGCGCGGCATCGCCGTGCAAGGCAAAGAGCCGAAGACGACGAAGACGCAGGAGGCGAGCGTTGAGAGCAAAAGCATCCTGCGCGCTCGGGGAGAGCGAAAGCACAGGCCTGTGGGACCGGGATCGAAAGATTTCAAGGGCATAACCTTCCCTGGATATCTCCGTCGTCACCTGCCGACGACGATTGCCGGTTGAGGATTTCGGAGATTGCAGGCTCACTTCCGCAAGAGTGTAGTCCCTTTATCCAAAGAATGGCGAAAGTTGACAAAGATATCGTCATTTTGACGGCGGGCGCTGCAATTCGATTGCCTCGCTGCGCAGTCGGTTCTAAGATTGCCATGCAGTTTCGGGCCTGCTTTTAAAGCGACATGCGTTGGGAATGAGGACGCCGCCATGAAAGTGCTGAAAGCGACTGGAATCTTAGCCGGGGGCGCGCTCGCCGCCTTTGCGGCCATCAAAGTTCTGCGCAGCCCGCGATGCAAACGCCGATTGGCGGAGATCTACAACCGAACCAGTGTGGCGATCGATCAGGGAGTGGGGTGGCCCGCGCTGCCGGTGCCCGCGGCCCTGGGGGTGCTGGCCGGGGTGAGAAACACGCTGCGCGAGACAAACCTTGTTGACACCAACACGCCGGGCGCGGCGACGGGAACTCCGCCGGTCTACCCCAATGTGGTGACGGCGCGCACGCCCGACGGCACGTTCAACGATCTGAAGTGCCCTTTCATGGGCAGCGCGGGCACGCGGTTTGGACGCAATGTACCGCTCAACGAGACCTGGCAGGAGAAGCAGCCTGACCTGATGACTCCGAGTCCCCGCGTGGTGAGCCTGGAACTGATGACGCGCAACGAGTTCACCCCGGCGACGACGCTGAACTTGCTGGCCGCGGCATGGCTTCAGTTTCAGATTCGCGACTGGTTCAGCCACGGCAAGAGCATCAAGGAGGACTCCTGGCAGGTTCCGCTGGCTCCGAACGACACCTGGCACGAAGACCCCATGAGGATTCTGCGTACCGCGCCCGATCCTACACGGACGGCGGCAGACGATGGCACGCCGCTGACCTATATCAACACGGAGACTCCGTGGTGGGACGGCTCGCAGCTTTACGGAAGCACTCCGGACTACCAGGCGAAGGTGCGGACCGGAGTCGATGGCAAGATCTACATCGGCAAGGACCATCTGGTCCATCCCGACCCGAATGCGCTGGTGCAGTTGCAATCGTTTGCGCTGGTGGGATGGTGGGTAGGACTCGAACTTTTCTATACGTTGTTCACGCTGGAGCACAACGCCATCTGCGACCGGCTGAAGCAGGAGTATCCGGAGTGGGGCGATAACGATCTGTTTGAACATGCGCGCCTCATCAACGGAGCAATCATCGCGAAGATCCATACGGTGGAGTGGACCACAGCTATTCTCGGTCATCCGGTACTCCAGATCGCCATGCGGGCGAACTGGTGGGGTCTGGCCGGCGAGCGGATCAAGAACCTGTTTGGCAGGCTCAGCGGAAGCGAACTGGTGAGCGGCATTCCGGGGTCGGAGACCGACCACTTCGGGGTTCCGTACTCGCTGACCGAGGAGTTCGTGGCGGTGTACCGTATGCATCCGTTGATTCCGGACGACATCACCTTCTGGTCGCGGGAGACGGGCGAGGTTCTGCAAAAGCTCAACTTCCAGAAGATCGCAGGCAACGACGCGCAGAATATCTGCGACAACATTCACATCGAAGACCTGTTCTATTCGTTCGGGCTGATGAATCCGGGGGCTGTTGTGCTGCATAACTACCCGAAGGCGTTGCAGCACTTCGAGAGGCCTGACGGGATTCTGATGGATATCGCGGCGCACGATATCATGCGCTGCCGCGAATTGGGAGTTCCGCGTTACACCCGCTTCCGCGAGCTGCTGCATCTGCGGCCTGTGACGACGTTTGAGGAACTTACCGACAATCCCGAGTGGCGCGAGGAGATTCGGCGCGTCTACAACAACGACATCGACAAGGTCGACCTGATCGTAGGGCTGTTCGCGGAGAAACCGCCCAAGGGATTCGGCTTCAGCGATACCGCCTTCCGCATCTTTGTGCTGATGGCATCGCGGCGGCTGAACAGCGACCGCTTCTTTACCACCGACTTTACGGAGGACGTCTACAGCAAGGTAGGCATGGACTGGATCGCGGACAGCACACTTTCGACGGTGCTGCTGCGCCATTTCCCGTCGCTGGCTCCTGCGCTGAACGGGGTCAACAACGCCTTTGCCCCCTGGAAGGCCAAAGGGGCGCAGACATAGAGCTGCCGGCAATCCGGCGGGAAGATTGGAGCAAAGGGCGCGAACCTCAACAGGGGAGCGTCCTTTTCTTTACAATCAAGGTCTATGCCAGAGATACAGACTAACGACACCGAGAAGCAGGCCCGGTACAACCCTGCGGAGATCGAGCCCCGGTGGCAGCAGCAGTGGGACGCCGATGCCTCGCTGTACGCCGCCGAGGGACACGACTCCGGCAAGCCGAAGTACTACTGCATCGAGATGCTGCCCTATCCGAGCGGCAAGCTGCACATGGGACACGTGCGGAACTACTCCATCGGCGACGCGCTGGCCAGGCATATGTGGATGCGCGGCTACAACGTGCTGCATCCGATGGGGTGGGACGCATTCGGGCTGCCGGCGGAGAACGCCGCGCTGAAGAACAATACGCCGCCGCGCGACTGGACGCTGGCCAACATCGCCGCCATGCGCACGCAGATGCAGCGCATGGGGCTGAGCTACGACTGGGCCACCGAGGTAACGACTTGCCTGCCCGAATACTACCGCTGGAACCAGTGGTTCTTCCTGAAGATGTACACGGCCGGGCTGGCCTACCGGAAGAAGAGCAAGGTGAACTGGTGCCCGGAGTGCCAGACCGTGCTTGCCAATGAACAGGTGGTCGATGGCCGCTGCTGGCGGCACGAGGACACGATCGTCGAACAGCGCGATCTGACGCAATGGTTCCTGCGGATCACGAAGTACTCCGATGAACTGCTGGACGGATTGGAGAAGCTGGACGGCTGGCCGGACAAGGTCCGCACCATGCAGCGAAACTGGATCGGGCGCAGCGAAGGCGCCTTGATCGACTTTGCCGTGGCAGGAAGGGAAGAGGAAGAGGCCGCGAAGATTACGGTTTTCACCACGCGCGTCGATACTATTCTCGGAGCGACCTCGGTTCAGCTTGCTCCCGAGCATGCCGTGGCCAGGGCCTTCGCCGCCGAGGATGCTGAACTCTCCGCAAAGATTGAAGAGCTGCTAACGCAGCAGACCCGCGCTCGCGAGGCGGGAGACGTTGGCGCGATTGAGAAGCATGGCATCGATACGGGACGGTTCGCCGTCAATCCGTTTAACGGCGAGCGCGTGCCCATCTGGGTGGCCAACTACATTCTGGCCGATTATGGCACCGGCGCGATCATGAGCGTACCGGCACACGACGAGCGGGACTTCGAGTTCGCCGAGAAATATGGTTTGGCCATCAAGCAGGTTGTGGCTCCCAGGGTAAATGCGGAGAAGGTGGAACTGCCCTACACGGCGGAAGAGGATGCCGTGCTCATCGATTCGGGCGGATGGACAGGGGAGAGTTGCGTTGAAGCGCAACAGAAGATGGCCGGGTTTGCGAAGGCTAATGGATTTGGCACTGCGACGGTCACATATCGCCTGAAGGACTGGGGCGTGAGCCGCCAGCGCTATTGGGGAACGCCGATCCCGATGGTCTATTGCGAGAACGGACATGACAGCCCTGAGCCGGGAATGCCGGCTGTGGAGCCGGGCGGTGTGGTTCCTCTGCCCGAGAGCGCGCTGCCCGTGTTGCTGCCGCCGCAGGTGGATATCACCCAGCAGGGCGGCTCGCCCCTTGGCCGCGTGCCGGAGTTTGTGCAGACAATGTGCCCGGTCTGCGGCGGTCCCGCGCGGCGGGAGACGGACACGATGGACACGTTCGTCGATTCAAGCTGGTACTTCTACCGCTACACGGACGCGAAGAACTCTGCCGCTCCGTTTGCCAGCGAGAAGGCGAACTACTGGTTCCCGATCGATCAATATATCGGCGGCGTCGAGCACGCGATCTTGCACTTGATTTATTCGCGGTTCTGGACCAAGGTGATGCGCGATCTCGGGCTGATTAAAAATGATGAGCCCGCGGCTCGGTTGTTTACCCAGGGCATGGTCATCAAAGACGGCGCGAAGATGTCGAAGTCGAAGGGCAACGTAGTCTCGCCCGACGACATGATCGCCCGCTATGGAGCGGACGCGACGCGGATGTACGCTCTGTTCGCCGTGCCTCCGGACAAGGATCTGGAGTGGCAGGAAGACGGAGTCGCGGGAATCAGCCGGTTTTTGAGCAGGGTCTATCGGCTGGTCGCGAAGTATGGTGCGGGAGAAGTGGCCGCGCGCGATGGCGCAGCTTCGGCGGTCGAGCAGAAGCTGCTGCGCAAGCTGCACCAGACAATTGCAAAGATCACGCTCGATTTCAGCGGCCGCTGGCACTTCAACACCTCCATCGCCGCCACCATGGAACTTGTCAACGAGATCGTTTCGGCTGAGGCTGCGATTGATGCCGGTGAAGTCTCTGCCGCGGCGGTCAACGAGGTGCTTCGCAATCTCGTGCTTCTGCTCGCGCCCTTCGCTCCGTTTATAGCGGCGGAGCTGTGGCAGCAACTGGGCGGCGATGGCGTGGTCTTCCGCGTTCCGTGGCCGGTGGCCGACGAGGCGTTGCTGCACGAAGACGAGATCGAGATTCCCGTGCAGATGAACGGCAAGCTGGTGAATGTCGTGACCGTCCCTGTCGGCAGCCAGGAGGGCGTGGTGAAGGCCGCCGCCCTGGCCGATGCGAAGGTCGCGGCCCGGGTTGCAGGCAAGACCGTGGTAAAAGTGATCGTCGTACCGGGCAAACTGGTGAATCTGGTGGTGAAGTAGTGGAGACGTCACCGCAGGACGGTGTTGCGGTCAGTGCTAGGCGCGTGCCCGGAACGCAGTCGTTCGTGCAGGTCATGTCGAAGTGCTGGAGGCAGCCTTCGTGGACGCTGCTGGAGATCCTGTGGCGCTGGGCATATGGCATTCCGGTGCTGTTCATCCTCTGGTACGAGGGAACGCGGATTCTGAAGGCGGTACCGCTCAATACGAAGGCGCTGGAGTCGATGTCCCTGGTCGATACCATGGGCGCGGCGAAGACGCTGGATGGGGCGATGAGGCTTCTGCTGCCGCCGGTGCTGGACGTTGCGAAGTGGCTTGCGCCGCTGCTGATCGTCGCATGGGTTGTTGTCTCATCGTTGGGAAGGACGGCAGTGCTGCGGCGGGTCGATCCCCGGCTGCATGCGCGGCCGGGAACATTCATGGCACTGCAGGCAGTGCGGGTAATCGCGCTGCTGGGCAGCTTTGCCGCGTGGTTTGCAGGCATGCAGTGGGCATCGAGGCTGACGATAGCCGCTCCCATTGCTGCTGGAAACGAGCCCAATCTCGTGGGCTACTTTTCGCTGGTGATTGTAGGAACGCTGGGTATCTTCTCCCTCTGGGCGATAGTGAGTTGGGGGCTGAGCATGGCTCCACTGATGGCCATGCTGCGCAACCTTGGGGCAGGCGGCAGTTTCAGAGCGGCGTTCGGACTCGGTCCCCTGAGGTCCAAGCTGATGGAGATCAACCTTGTGATGGGCATCGTCAAGATCATCCTGATCGCGCTGGCAACAGTGTTTTCATCCACTCCGCTGCCGTTTCAGGCAGTAGCGACGCCGGCATTTCTGGCCTGGTGGTGGGCCGCTGTGTCGGTGGTGTATTTTGTGGCGTCGGATTTCTTTCACGTGGCCCGGCTGGTAGCTTATCTTGAGCTTTGGCGCGCTTCCGAGAGGTCTTCCGCGGAGTAGCGGAGCGCCATTTACACTGGGTAGGTGGATACCTCAACGATCGTCATTCTGGATTTTGGGTCGCAATACACGCAATTGATTGCGCGGCGTATTCGGGAATTTAACGTCTTTTCCGTCGTTCTGCCCTGCACGGCGTCGCTCGACCGCGTGAAGGGGCTGAGGCCTGCGGGTATCATCCTTTCGGGCGGTCCCTGCTCGGTCTACGACGCGGATGCACCGGCGGCCGATCCCGCCGTGCTGGCGCTGGGGGTGCCGGTGCTCGGCATCTGCTACGGGCTGCAATTCGTGGTGCATCATCTTGGCGGAAAGGTTCAGGCGGCGGCAGCGCGCGAGTACGGCCACGCCGAGGTGACAGTCGTAGCGGAGACGCCGCTCTTTCGCGGCCTGCCGCAGACGCTTGAGGTCTGGATGTCGCATGGTGACGAGGCGTTGAAGCTGCCTGCGGGCTTCTCCTTGACGGCGAAGACGGCGAACGCCGTCGCCGGTATCGCGGACGAGGCGCGGCGCATCTGGGCGGTGCAGTTTCATCCCGAGGTTGCCCATACGCGGCAGGGAATGGAGTTGCTGAAGAACTTCTGCATCGACATCTGCGAAGCCCGGCAGGACTGGACGCCGGAGCACTTTATCCAGGCTACGGTAGCGCGAGTGCGCGAGCAGGTGGGCGAAGGCCATGCGATCTGCGGGCTGAGCGGTGGTGTCGATTCCTCGGTTGCGGCGGTGCTGGTGGCGAAGGCGATCGGCGACAGGCTGACCTGCATCTTCGTCAATAACGGCGTGCTGCGCAAGGATGAGTTTGCGAAGGTCCAGAAGACCATGCGCGAGGAACTCGGCCTCAAGGTCGTCGCGGTGGATTCGTCGGAACGCTTCCTGTCGAAGCTGGCCGGCGTGACCGACCCGGAGAAGAAGCGCAAGGTGATCGGCAACGAGTTCATCGCCGTCTTCGACGACGAGGCCAAAAAAATCTTCGAAACTGAAAAGCACGACGGCCAGGACATTGCCTGGCTGGTGCAGGGAACGCTCTATCCCGACGTGATCGAGTCGTCGAGCGTGCATGGCCCGTCGCACACGATCAAGAGCCACCATAACGTCGGCGGCCTTCCTGCGGACATGAAGCTGAAGCTGATCGAACCCCTGCGCGATCTGTTCAAGGACGAAGTCCGGCGGATTGGCCGCGATCTGGGCATGCCGGACGAGATTCTGGAGCGCCAGCCGTTTCCCGGTCCGGGGCTGGCGGTGCGGATTCTGGGCGAGGTCACGGCGGAGCGCGTTGCCATCCTGCAGGAAGCCGATCAGATCGTGGTTGACGAGATCAAGAAAGCGGGACTCTACCGCAAGGTCTGGCAGAGCTTCGCGGTCCTGTTGCCGGTCAAAAGTGTCGGCGTAATGGGCGATCAACGAACCTACGCCAATACCTGCGCGGTGCGAGCGGTCGAGAGCGAGGATGGCATGACGGCGGACTGGGCGCCGTTGCCCTACGAGGTATTGCGGACGATATCGAGCCGAATCGTGAGCGAGGTTCGCGGCATCAATCGCGTGGTGTATGACATCACGTCGAAGCCGCCGGGAACCATCGAGTGGGAATAGACGATCCAGAGACAGAAACGCCGCGGCTATTTGACGCGGCGTTTCTATCTCTTCATTGTTTTGTGAAGTTTAGAACAAAGTAGCAGTTGGTGTAGAGCTTACCGAGCCCTTTGTTTGTCATTCCCGAAGGGAATCTGCGGTTACCTCCATCCACAACCAACAGCAAATCTGCTTTAGCCGAGCTCTTCCAGGCTCTTGGCGCCGAACTTGAGGTACCACGGGCTGGCGCTCTTCAAGGCCGCGTTGACGTTGTTGATGTTCTCGACGCCCTTGGTTTCGAGCCACTCCTTGAAGGCATCGGGTCCCTGCTTGGCATAGATGGCGATGCCGTCCTTCCATGTGGCGCGGCCGCAGAGAACGCCGTTGTACTTCGTGCCGGACTCGCCTGCCAGCTCCAGCGTCTCGATGAAGACCGGGTTGGAGACACCCGCCGAGAGGTAGATGAAGGGCTTGTGAGTCATTGCTTCGGCGTCGCGGAAGTGCTGCAGGGCCTCCGCGCGGGTGTAGGCCTTTTCGCCCTTGAAGGACCTGGTGCCTTCGACGAACTCCATCACGATGGGAACTTCGACCTTGAGGACATCCACGTTGTAGCGTTCCTTGCCGAACTCGGCCATGGCTCCGGAGACGATCTCGGGCTTCTTCTTCGCATAGGCGACGGACTTCTCATCGCCACCCTGGGCGTCGTAGCCGACAAACTCGAGGAAGAAAGGAATGTCATGGGTGAGGCACTCGTCGCCGATGCGCTCGATCCATGCCTGCTTGAGGTCGTTGATCGCAGACTTCTCGAAGGGGGTGTAGTAAAGCAGGATCTTGATGCAATCCGCGCCGGCTTCCTTCAGCCGGCGAACGCTCCATACATCGAGCAGGTCGGGCAGACGGCCCGCGGTGGTGGCATCATAGCCGGTCTTCTCATAGGCAAGCAGCAAACCCTTGCCGTTGCGGTGCTTGGAGGCCGGGAGGCCGTACTCGGGGTCGAGCAGGATGGCGGAAGCATGGCGGGTAAGAACCTCGGTGACAAGCGTCTTGAATATTTCAAGATCGTGGCCGTCGGCGGCGGATCCGCGCTCTTTGGCGAGGGACTTCTGAAGGGAGCCACGCTGGTCCATCGCCGCGGCGGCGATGACACCGCGCGCGTCCGAGACGGCTTTCAGTCCTGCAAGCTTACCTGAGGTCAACTTCGACATTTCTTTCATTCTCCTGTGCTTTTACGGTTTGTTTGTACGAGTGTCATTTTACACAGGGTTGGAACCGAGCCCTGCGTCAATAGCATGTTTGGCCTCTATCTCTTTGCCGTTCAGCGCTGTGCCAGCAGGTCGAGAAAGGTGAAAAACTCCGGGAACGAGATGGCTGCGGACTCCGCGCCCTGAATCTCGGTATCCCCGATGGCGCGCAGCGCGGCGATCGAGAACGCCATCGCGATGCGGTGGTCGCTACCCGAGTCGATCTGAGCGCCGTGAAGCTGCTGGTTGCCGGGGATGGTGAGGCCGTCTTCCTGCTCGGTCAGTTCGGCTCCCATAGCCTTGAGATTCTTTGCCACCAGCGCGATGCGGTCCGACTCCTTGATGCGCAGTTCCCTGGCGTCGCGGATGCGGATGCCGTCGCGGGTATAGGGAGCGATGGCGGCGATGACGGGAATCTCGTCGATGACCTGCGCGGAGAGCGCCCCGGCGATCTCGATGCCCTTGAAGCCGCCCGGAACGGTGTTCACCTGGATGGTGCCGATGAGTTCGCCGTGATGTTCTTCAACGTTGAGCACTTTAATCTTTCCGCCCAGCCCGGTGACGACGTCGAGCAGAGCGGCGCGTGTGGGATTCATGCCGATGGAGTCGAGAATAAGGTTCGAGTCGGGGAAGAGCAGCGCCGCGCACAGGAAGAACGCAGCCGAAGAGAGGTCGCCGGGAACGGTGGCGCCGATGGCCTTGAGCTTCTGCCCACCGGGGATGCTGAGCTTGTTGCCCTCTCGCCTGAGCGTCGCGCCAAAGGCCTGAAGCGCCTGTTCGGAGTGATCGCGGGTGCGGACCGACTCGTTGAGACTGGTGGTCCCCTCGGCCTGGAGCCCGGCGAAGAGCACGGCAGTCTTGACCTGCGCCGAGGGGATCGGCGTGTCGAAGTCGATGGCGGTCAGCGGACCGCCGATGATCGTCATCGGAGCATGTCCGCCCACGGCCCCGTCGCCGCCGGTGAGATGAATCTCCGCCCCCATCTGCGAAAGCGGCTTGCGGATGCGCTCCATGGGCCGCAGCGTCAGCGATTCGTCGCCGATCAACGTGAAGGTATGCGGATGCGGCGCGACCAGGCCAGCCAGCATGCGCATCGTTGAGCCGGAGTTGCCGCAGTCCAGCGAATGTTCCGGTTGGCGAAAGGCACCGGCAGTACCGGTGACTTCGATGGTCTTGTCCTCTTTTTTGACGACGGTCGCGCCGAGCGCCTCCATGCAGGCGAGCGAGGAGTGCGGATCGGCTCCGGTCGAGAAGTTGGAGAGGCGGGTCGTGCCTTCGGCGAGGCCGGCGAGCAGGGCGTAGCGGTGGGAGATGGACTTATCTCCAGGCAGGGTAAGCGAGCCTTGCAGGGTGCGGGCGGGACGAACGGTTTGAGTGGACATTTAGTTCTAGTTTAGGGCATCAGGCTTGCGCCGGGAACAGATACGCCTCCCCGTGGGTTGCAAGCCCGGATATCTGTCTTATCGCCGCGCGTTGATGGGATAGGTTTATGCCAGCACCGAGATCGGCTGAAACGATCTCTGTGCTTCCGGCTTTGCATCGACAGGCGAGGAGCTTTCGTCCTGAGTCGGTATGAAGACGCGGAAGACCGTCCCTCCCGTGTTCCCCCGGCCGGCCGCTCGGCTGCGCACGCGGATGTTTCCATGATGCTTCGCGATGATCTCATTGGAGATCCACAAGCCGAGACCCGTTCCGGTGATTCCCTTGGTGGAAAAGAACGGCTCGAAGATGCGGCTCAGTGTTGCCTCGTCCATGCCGGTGCCATTGTCGGACACTGTCACCGCGATGCCTCTTTTCCCCGATCGCCAGCTACGCGCGGACGCGGTGCGGAGCACAATATGTCCGCCGTTGGGAAGCGCGTCCATCGCGTTGCCGATCAGGTTGGCGAGCACCTGGCGTATCTCGCCGCCCTGGGAGACGATCGACGCGGTAGCCCGAAACTGGCGAACGACTTCAATCTGCTGGCCGTGCATGCGCGATTCCAGCAAGGCAAAGACGGTCTCAATCAGCTCATGCACATCGGTCTGCACGGAGTAGCTCGATCCCCGGTAAAAACGCAGCGTCTGCACGGTGATCTGAGCCACCCTGTCCAGTTCATTCTGCGCAAGCTGGATATAGCCGCGCGACTCCTCGGGAAGATCTGTCTGCGCGGCCAGAAAGAGGCAGTTGATGACCGCTTCGAGAGGGTTGTTGATCTCATGCGCTACCGAAGCGGCAAAACGCCCCGCCACGGCCAGCTTTTCGGTGCGGCGAAGAATCTCTTCGCTCTTCTTCTGCAAGGAGAGATCGGCGATGAAGGCAGCCATCTGGCGATCTTCGCTGTCGGCCGTCGGGTTTAAAAACGCGATTCCGATCAGGACGGTGATCTTCTCTCCGCTCATCGTCGTGCACACAGTCTCGAAGGGCTCTCCCGCCGAGAGTTCACGGCCGAGCGCGTCGCGCCGCGCCTCCGACAGCGACGGGCAGAGCCTGTCGAGCGTCAGCGCTCCCGACACGATGTCATTGGCCGAGCAATGAAGCAACAGCTCCATCGCGCGGTTGGCGTAGACAATTTGGCCACTGGCTTCGCTGATCAGCAAACCCAGCGGCATCGCCTCGACCAGCCGGTGAAATCGCGCCTCGCTGGCCAGCAGGGCGGCCTCGGCGGCCAGCTTGATGCGGCGGCCTGAAGCTTCTTTCAGTTCGCGCTCGATTGCCGGAACCAGCCGCGTCAGGTTCTGCTTGGCGACATAGTCGTGCGCCCCTGCCCGCATCGAATCGACCGCCGTCTCCTCCGAGACCGCGCCCGACATCATGATGAAGGGAATATCCAGTCCGGAGGCCTTCAACAATTGCAAAGCCTCGGGCCCGCTGAAGTTGGGCAGGTTGTAGTCAGCCAGCACGATATCCGGCAAGGCTTCCTTTTGTAGCGCAGCCCGCATCTCGTCAGCGGTCTCGACTCGAGTGATCCGCGGCACGAACCCATGACGGCTCAGATGCCTTTCCAGCAGGAAAGCGTCGTCGTCATTGTCTTCGACGAGAAGGACGTTCAAGTCGTGCGGTTCTAGTTCTGCGGTGGACATTCGTTCAGTACCAGCCAATACATTCCGAGCTGACGCGTTGCCTCCGCGAAGTCGCTGAAGTTGACCGGCTTGCGGATATAGCTGTTAACGCCCAACTGGTAGCTGCGAACCATATCGCGCTCTTCGTCCGACGAAGTAAGCACGACCACCGGCAGCAATTGGGTGCTGGTGCATTCGCGAATGCGGCGCAGCACCTCCAAACCATCAATCTTCGGCAGTTTCAGGTCAAGCAGGACAACCTGGGGGATCGGATTCTCGCCACACAGCAGAGCGATCGCCTCTTCGCCGTCGCGGGCGACACGAACCTCATTCGCGATATTCGACTTCTTCAGCGCGCGAATCGTCAGAAGTTCATGATCGGGATCGTCTTCGACCAGCAGGATGAGCTTGGAGCTGTCCGTCATGGGATTCATCCTAGCGTAAACCAGAAGGTTGCGCCATAATCGACCGCGCTGTCGGCCCAGATGCGTCCATGATGCCGATGCACGACACGCGCCACGGTGGCCAGGCCGATGCCCGAGCCCTTGAAATCCTTGTCCCCGTGCAGGCGGTTGAAGGCGTTGAACAGCTTATCGGCATAGTGCATGTCGAATCCCGCACCGTTGTCGCGGACGAACCACGCTTTTTGCTCTGGGGCCCAGCCAAAATCGACGACGGCCCGGGGGCGCTTCGAACTGAACTTGACGGCGTTTCCCAGCAGGTTTTCCAGGCCGATATGCAGCAGCCTCGGGTCGGCAAAGACGCGCAAGCCAGGCTCGATGTGGATGGTCAGGTCGACGGAGTGGTTCTGCTCCTTCAGGTCGGCAGCGATCGACTCTGCCATCTCGCTCAGGTCAAAGTCTTCTCGTACCAGTTCGGTGCGGGTAATGCGCGAAAGTTGTAACAGCGCGTCAATCAACAGTCCCATGCGCTGAACGGCGCTTCTCACCCGGCGGATGTAATCCTTGCCGGCGTCGTCCACCACTCCGGCATAATCTTCTTCGAGCGCCAGGCTGAAGCCGTCGATCGTGCGCAGAGGAGCCCGCAGATCGTGCGAGACCGAGTAGCTGAAGGCCTCCAGTTCGTGGTTGATCGTAACCAGTTCGGTGGTGCGAAGCTGCACCCGTTCCTCGAGCGTGGCATTGAGCGCTCGCACCTCGTCGGCACTCTTCTCCGCCTCTGCCCGGGCCACGGCCAATCGCTCCGCGTCCCGCTCCGAAGCCACCCGCATCTCCCGCTCGCGAACGAAATAACGAAGCATCAGGACAAGCAGAAGAAAGTCGAGGCAACTGGCCAGCGCGAGCGTGTAGCGCGCCTGGCGGCCGCTCGACTTCGTGGCGGCAGTGCGCTGTTCCAGAAGTCTATGTTGCTCCACCTCCATTCTGTCGGCGATGCGGCGCAGGTTGTCCATCGCCGCCTTGCCGTTTCCGCTCAGGATCAGCGCATGACTGCTATCGCTGCCTCCGCTGCGGCGTAGCTCGACGCCTCGCTCCAACAGGTCAAGCCGCCGATCGATCGCCGTCCGCATCTCCACGAGGTTTGCCTGCTGGGCAGGATCGTTCGAGGTGAGAGAGCGGAATAGGTCGAGATCTGCCGGCAGTTGCCGTCTTGCCGAGAGGTACGGCTCAAGATATTGCTCGTCGCCGGTAATAAGGTACCCCCGATTGCCAGTCTCGGCGTCCTTGACCAAACCCATGATGCGCTCTACCTGGTTGATCGATTGCCACGTGTGGTCCACCATCTGTTGACTGTCCGTCAGCGAGTCGATGGCCCGGATCGCGACCCAGGTGTTCAGGCCGACGACGACGAGAGCGGCGAGCAGCAGAACGGGAACGAATAGGTGGTTGACCTTGGTCTTCATGGTGTCGACTTATTCTACGTGCCGTCTGCGCCGCTGTTGACTACAGCCCTCGCTCCACCATCGCTACCAGCATCTGCCCGATCTCCTGTTTCTGCGCCGGTTCCAGACTGCGCAGCGGCCCGTCGATCATCAGCATCGCCAGCCCATGCACCGCGGACCAGGCCAGAAACTCTGCCCCCATCCGGCGTTCTGGCGGCAGAATCTTAGCCTCGACCATCTCGTCCAGCGCCGCCGTGAGCTGCTGAAAGGGAGTCAGCCCGCTCTCGCCTGCCGACGCCGGACTGGCTGCAAGCTCAAGATCGCCCGGAACAGAGAATGCTGTCCGAAACAGTCCCGGCTCAGCCTGCGCAAATCGAAGGTAGCCAGTCCCCACCGCGCATAGACGAGCGCGGGCTGCTGCCGAAGCATCCTTGCGGTCTCCCATGGCGGCCTGTTCCGCTTCCATTGCGCTTGCCAGCAGCGACATGGCGGCCTCCGATACGGCCTGCACCAGAGCCTGACGGTCGGCAAAGTGCCGGTACGCCGCATTGGGAACTACGCCTGCACGGCGAGTAACTTCCCGTAATACAACGGCATCGGGACCGCCAGCGCGCGCCAGTTCAAGGCCGGAGGAGACCAGGGCGCGATACAGATCGCCATGACGGTAGGTCGTTCTTTTGGGCCGCTTCGCCGGGGTCTTTGCCATGATGTGAATATTTAACTCTGATGTGGACAGGATACACAATTTTATGTCATTGTGTACGGTATCCACATTAGTGTGGCGCATCTCATATCTCATCCAAGCGGGGTTACAGCAAATGAAAATCCTTGTTGTCGTGGCGCGAATCCTGCTCGGCCTCATCTTCTTCGTTTTCGGCCTGAACGCCTTCGTTCCATTTATCCATGGGGCACCTCCCACCACTGGCTTTGCCGGAGCCTTCATCAGCGCTATGATCGGCTCGCACTTTGTCCTCTTTGTAGGGGCGTTCCAGTTGATCGGGGGCGTTCTCCTGCTGAGCAATCGCTTCCTGCCTTTGGGGCTGGCACTGCTGGCCCCGGTCATCGCAAACATCCTCGCGTATCACATTGCCATGCAACCCTCCGGCCTGCCGCCGGGAATCTTCGCCGCTGTGCTGTGGGCCTTCCTCGCATGGAAATTACGCGCCTACTTTGCTCCTCTCTTTGTTCAAAAGGCAGAGATGAGCTAAACAAGTCTCGAACACTCACCCAAATCTCAAAAAAGGAGCAACTCTATGAAACTGAATCCATATCTTTTGTTCGGCGGCAACTGTAAAGCGGCGTTCACGTTTTACGAGAAGCTGTTTGGCGGCAAGATCGAAATGATGATGACCCACGCGGATGCTCCGGCAGAGCATCAGGTGTCGGCGGAGTGGCGCGACAAGATCCTTCATGCGGCTCTGTCGTTCTCTGGCGGGATACTGATGGCGTCTGACGCTCCTCCGGGCCACTTTGAAAAGCCGCAGGGATTTTCCCTATCGATCGCGATCGACGACCCGGCGGAGGCCGAGCGCATCTTCAATGCGCTCTCGGAGAAGGGCAAGATAACGATGCCGTTCGGCCAGACCTTCTGGGCTTACCGCTTCGGCATGCTGACCGACCAGTTCGGCATCCCATGGATGATCAACTGCGAAAAGGCCGCGTAGTTTTTTGAAAGACGATGCCGCTGCCAGGGCTTACTCCCTGGTATCGGCATCATTCATGCAGGAGCATCGTTATCCGGCAACGAACTGGCGCTTCCGTAAGTCACCTTCCTCGGGTGACGAAAGAGTTGCACGGCAAAATGACAAAAAGGCGGGACGGGCAGTACACTCGTCCGGTCAGTTTTGACAGCGCGGTCGGCGTCATCTGCTGACATCGGAATTTCTGGGCTCTGTCGTTCCTTCTGTCCTTGGAGATGCGCAATGACGATGACAAAGTTGAGCGGCAGTCTTGCTGCTCTGTTGCTGGTTGCCTGTTCTGCCGCCGCCCACGCCGACTTTACCTATACCGAGACGACCCAGATCACGGGCGGCTCGATTCTCAAGATCATGAAGGTGGCAGGCGCTTTCAGTAAGGCGGCGCGCCAGGCCGGCGAACCCATCGTTTCGACGGTCATCGTCAAAGGCAACCGCATGACGCGAGTTGGGCCGCAGCGCACCGAGATCATCGACCTCGACGGCGAAACCATCACCAGCATCGACCACGAAAAACGGCAATACACCGTAATGACCTTCGAGCAGATGCGTCAGCAGATCGAAAAGGCCATGCAGAAGGCGAAGGAAGAGCAGAAGACAAAATCTCCCGAGCAGGACGCTGCTGCTTCAAATACGGACGTCAAATTCAACGTGCATGTGCGCGATACCGGAGCGACCAAAGATGTTGCCGGACTAAACGCGAATGAGTCGATCCTGACCATGGCGATGGATGCCACCGACAAGACAACAGGGCGGACCGGTTCGATGGCGATCACGAACGATCTCTGGCTCGCGCCTGAGATTTCCGGCTACGACGAAGTCAAGGACTTCTACCGCCGTTATGCCGAGAAGATGAAGATGGTCTTCACCGGTGCGCTCAACCCGGCCATGCTGGCGCAGTACCCGGGTGCGGGGCAGGGAATGGCCGACATGATGAAAGAGATGTCGAAGCTCAAGGGCGTTCCCGTGCTCCAGGTGATGCGCATGGGAACGACGGCCGATGGAGCGCCGCTGCCCGCAGCCTCCGAGGCTCCGCTTCCGGCGAGCGACGGTCCCGCCATGCCGAGCGCGGGCGATGTTGCCCAGGACGCCGCGCAACAATCGGCTGCCTCGGCGATTGCCAGCAAAATGGGCTCGCTGGGAGGGCTGGCCGGTGGTTTTGGCGGCTTTGGACATAAGAAAAAGAAGGCCGAACCGAAGCCGGACCCCGAGCCGGAACAGGCTGCCGCTCCTGCAACTGCGGCGGTGCTGATTGAATCGAACACACAACTGTCAGGCTTCTCGCAGGCGGCCGCGGACGAGTCCAAGTTCGATATTCCCGCCGGCTACAAGCAGGTTCAGCCGAAGAACCTTGACTAAAGATGGAAGCGGCAGAGACAGCGGCTATTTTTTGTTCTGGTTAACTGCGACAGCAGGCGCGGCCTCGTCTTCAAGCTCGTCCTCGACCCGGAGAAAGCGGCGGATGTAACGGAGCGGCTCGTCTGAAACGGCCAGCTCGCGCAGGTGGTAACGCCAGGCGTCGTCCCTTGTGCTGCGCCGCGTATAGGCCTTGCGCTTGACCGTGCCGATGGTTCCATCCGCCATCCTGCGCGTAAAGGTCTGCGTTGGGACCTGGAAGGTCATCAACTCGCCGCCCTTCCAAAAGGTCGAGGCGAACTCATGCGAGAACAGCAGCGCGTAGTAACGCTTCTCGGCGGAGACCATCTCGACCGCATGGTGCGAGTTCTGCCATGGCAGGCCAAGGCTGCCCGTGTACCACTTACGAAACTCAAACCCGTTGGCACGAGCCTGGCTGATCAGCAGTTGCAGCAGTTGAAACCTGGTCATAATGTCCGTTCAATTCAAACAGCGTTCGGCAACCTGACCGAAGTACAGGCGTCCAACTGTATAGTTTACGTTGACGGTACGTCCAATCCATAGAGGTGTGCTTTGCCTCTGCAACCCGAAGCCCCAA
This sequence comes from Acidobacteriales bacterium 59-55, assembly GCA_001897435.1. Classification (GTDB taxonomy): domain Bacteria; phylum Acidobacteriota; class Terriglobia; order Terriglobales; family Acidobacteriaceae; genus Edaphobacter. Next base: position 594,918 of record MKSV01000007.1, read on the forward strand.
GTGACTTCCTGGAATCGATGACCCCAAAGCGACGCTCCATTGCAATTCTTATTCTTCTTGTGTTCGCCCTTGCCTCCGGTGCCGGCGCGCAGGCCTACCGTCCTGCCGATCATACCGACCCCATCAACCTCACGCCGCTCGTCCGCGAAGCCCGCAACCACTTCTACAATCTCGACTACGACGGCGCCTTGAGCCGGTTTGAGACCGTGATGAAGCAAAATCCGCAGAGTGCCATGGCCGTCGACTACGTGCTCACGACCGTCATCTTCCGCGAACTTTATCACCAGGATCTGCTCGACACCACCTATTATGCGCACGACAGTTTTCTCAGCTCCAAACGTGACGTTCCCGTGCCCGAGGCCACGCGCCAGCGCATCGAAGACCTAACCGACCACGCCATCGACCTCTGCGACAAGCAGATCGACGCCAACCCCCAGGATGCCAACGCTTACTTCGCTCGCGGCTACGCTCGTGGGATGCATGCAGCCTTTATTACCCTCGTGGACCACAGCTTCATCTCCGCCGCTCACCAGGGACTTTCGGCTCGCAACGACAGTGAGCGTGCCCTTAAGATCGATCCCGGTTATGCCGACGCAAAGATGGCCGTAGGCATTCAGCAGTTCGCCGTGGCCAGCCTGCCCCGCATCCTGCGCATTATGGTCGGCATCGCCGGAGTCAACGGCAATAAGGAAAAAGGACTTCAGTTGCTCCGCGAGTCCGCGGCGCACGGCATTGTTACTCCGATCGAATCGCGCACCGCTCTCTCTCTCTTCCTCCGCCACGACGCCCGTTATCCCGAGGCCCTCAAAGTGCAGCGCGGCCTCGCCGAAGAGTTTCCCCACGACTATCTCTTCCGTCTCGAAGTCGCCAATCTCACCAAGGACGAGGGCAACGGGCCTGCCGCCATCGCCGAGTACGAGGCTATTCTGGCCGACGCCCGCAAGCCCGGCTACTTCTTCGATCCGCGGCTCCACATGACCTACTTCGGACTCGCCGATACCCAGCGCGGGCAGAACGACATCGCCGATGCCGCGAAGAACTACCTTCAGGCCGCCGCGCAGCCCAGTTGCAGCGACTGGCTCCGCCGCCGCGCCCAGCTTAATGCCGGTCAGATGTTCGACCTGCTCCACAATCGTGCCGAAGCCATTAAGCAATACCAGCAGGCCAGCGCAGGCGGGGGAGACCAATCCCAGGCCGATGCCGCTCACAAGTACCTCAAAACCCCTTACACGGGCAAATAAAACGGCCGCGGGTGTGGCAAAATAGAGTTCGCTGCGATTAGAGCAATTCTCCTGTTGCCATGAAGTGGGAAATTCCGAGGAGTGCCGTTTTCCTTGAAAGAAAACGGCCAGAACTTCGAAGCTTCCCCCGTACACTGACAGGAGAATTACTTTCGCCGTCCTTTGGAGGACTCCCATGTTCTGTAGCCATTGCGGAAAGCCAATCGAATCGTCATCTCGCTTCTGTCCGGCCTGCGGAGCCACTGTTCCATCGGCCGCGTCACCTTTTACTGCCGACGCCTATCGCCCGGCCACTCCGTTGACCCGGCCTCGAGCCCCGCGCATGATCGCCGGAGTCTGCTCCGGGTTTGCGCTGCACTATGGCTGGGATCTCAACCTGGTTCGCGTCATCACCGCCCTGTTCATCATTCTTACCGGCGTCGGTGCCCTGGCCTATATCGCTGCCTGGATCATCATTCCCGAAGCCCCCTACGCGCTTCCTATAAAGAGCACCTAGTTTGTCCAAAAAAATCGCGCCGCAGCCAAGCCCTCGCCCCTTCGTCTATCGCAACCGCACCCTCCACTGCGACGGAGCCGATCTTTCCACCCTTGCGGTTGACCACGGCACGCCTCTCTATATCTACTCCGCGCAGCAGATCTCCGCTCGCTTTCAACTTTTCGAAAAAGCTTTTCAGGGTCAGCCTCATACCATCTGCTACGCCGTCAAAGCTAACTCGTCGCTGGCCATCCTGCGCCTGCTCGCCGAGCAGGGAGCAGGCTTCGACATCGTCTCCGGCGGTGAACTGGAGCGGGTCCGCAAGGCCCATAAAGCAGCTTTGTCCAGGGTCGTCTTCTCGGGCGTGGGCAAGCAGGTCTGGGAGATCGACGCCGCGCTCAAGGCCAACATCCTGCTCTTCAACGTCGAGTCGGAGGCCGAGTTATATTTGCTCGCCGCCCGTGCCGAATCTCTCCGCATCCGCGCCCGATTCGCTCTCCGCGTCAATCCCGACGTCTTCGCCGATACTCATCCCTACATCTCCACCGGCCTGAGCGAGCACAAGTTCGGCATCGACATCAAGGCCGCCCGCGAGATCTATCGCAAGGCGGCCAAGTTGAAGTGGCTCGATGCCGCGGGCGTCAGCGTCCATATCGGCTCGCAGATTCGCAAGGTCGATCCCTTTGCCGCGGCCACGGCTCGCGTCGCTGCCCTTATCGCCGACCTGAAGAAAGACGGTCATAACATTCGCTACATCGACGCCGGCGGCGGTCTCGGCATCGACTACGGAACCACCGCTTTCAACCCTGCGCAACAGGTCCAGAAGTATGCAGCTGCCCTGACCAAAGGCCTCGCCAGCGAATCCGCTCATCTTGTCATCGAACCGGGACGCTTTATCGTGGCCCAAGCCGGGGGGCTGCTCACTCGCGTCCTGTTCGTCAAGAAGAACGGCTCCAAGACCTTCGTCATCACCGATGCGGGGATGAACGACCTGATCCGGCCCTCGCTCTACCACGCTCACCACGAGATTCTTCCGGTCAAGCAGCCTCGGGCTGCGGCTGCCTCGATCACGGCGGACATTGTTGGCCCTGTCTGCGAGTCCGGCGATTTTTTCGCCCGCGACCGTGTGCTCTCCGCAGTCAAACCCGGTGATCTGGTGCTGATCCTCGATGCCGGAGCCTACGGCATGAGCCTGACCAGCAACTACAACACCCGCCCGCGCCCGGCCGAGGTTCTGGTCAGCGATGACAAGGTGAAACTGATCCGCCGTCGCGAGACGATGCGTGATCTTCTTGCTCCCGAAGTTCTGGGCTAGCAGCTTTTGTGTTGTCGAAGGACCGCTCGGGCAGTCGCGTGGAAGGCAGATGGTGGGCCGTCCACGGTAAAACCCTCGATATATCCGTAGGCTCGCGCTAAAGCCTTCATTGCAAAGAGGAGAGCGATCCGCGATCCGGACCTATTATTTAACTCTCTATTTCAATTATAGAGCGCGGGAGCTAACTCGTCGGCACTGCTGATGTTGCTTCGTATCTTATAGTTAGAGGACTTGGCGTCTTGACAACAGTCTCTGGCCGGGCTCTCAGGCAGGCAAAGAGCGGCGGTAACCGCCCGCTGCAATCTTATGAGGCCAACATGCTAAAATCGAACGTCGCGTGAGCGCGCCGATCGTCGCAGCCCCGCACAAAACCACGATTGAGGTAGTACATGTCCGGCCATTCAAAATGGGCCACCATCAAGCATAAGAAGGGCGCGCTCGACGCCAAGCGCGGCAAGATCTTCACCCGTCTGATCAAGGAAATCACCATCGCTGCCAAGACCGGCGGCGGAGGCGATCCGGACGGCAATCCCCGCCTGCGCGGCGCCATTGTCGCGGCCAAGGCCGAGAATATGCCGGCGGAGAACATCAAGCGGGCCATCCAGCGCGGCACCGGCGAGCTTGAAGGCGTCTCCTATGAGGAGATTACCTATGAAGGCTACGGTCCCGGCGGCGTGGCGCTGATCGTCGAAGTGCTGACCGACAACAAGAACCGAGCCGTCAGCGAGATTCGTCACGCCTTCAGCAAGAACGGCGGCAACCTCGGCGCGGAGGGTGCGGTCGCCTGGATGTTTACCACGAAGGGGGTCATCTCTGTTGCGAAGTCCGACGTCGGTGAAGATAAGCTCACCGAGATTGTGCTCGATGCCGGAGCCGAAGACCTGAGCGACCAGGGTGAGAGCTGGGAGGTCCTCTGCGACCCCAAGGACTTCGAGGCAGTCACCGAAGCGCTGAAGGCTGCCAAGATCACACCGGAGCACGCCGAGGTCACGAAGATCTCCTCGACCTATACCAAGCTCGAAGGCTCGCAGGCCAACGCTATGATCCGGCTGCTCGAAACTCTTGAAGATCTCGACGACACGCAAAACGTCTACTCCAACTTCGACATGGACGAAGCTACCGTGGCGAACGCCGGACAATAGCCCAAGCGGTCCATTACTGACAAGAGGCCGCCGGCGACGGCGGCCTTTCTTCTGTCCACAGAGCGTATTCACATATTCATCGGAGCTACATGAGCAAGAAACTTCGCGGCGTTGTAAAGCCTTCCGTCTGGGCACTGGCACTGGTGCTCTCCATTCACCTTGCCGCTGCACAGTCTCCAGCGGCAAATTCTGGTGCGAATCCCTTCCATGACGACTCGGTCAAGCGTCCGCTGGAACTGGGCGTTCTCGTCCAGAGCGGCGTCGGTTTGACGGAGGATCGCAACAGCTTCAAGTTTCTGATGGCCGGAGTTCATGCGGGGAAGGTTCTTACCGGCAACTTTCTGCCCGGCCCGCTCCACGGCAACTTCGAGTACGCCGTTGAAGCCTTCCCGTTCTGGCAGTCTTACACGCCGAAGTTTCAGCGCGCGCAGTGCAGGGCCGTCCCCGGCTCGCCCGATCTCTCCTGCACGCCGCTCTATACCGTCGGCGGCACGTTCTCCGGCGTCTCCATCACTCCCATCATCCTCCGCTGGAACTTTACCGGCAGCCGGCGCATCTCACCATGGATACAGGGCGCTGGAGGAGTTCTTTGGACCAACCACAAATACCCGGCTTTCGGAGGGCTCCCTCTCAGTCTCGCCAACGACGGTCCCAACTCAGATGCCAGCGTGTGGAACTTTACCCCGCAGATGGGCGTCGGGTTTCACTATTTCGTGCGCCCGCGTCGCTCGATCGATTTCAGCGCCAACGCAGTGCATATCTCTTCGGCCTCGCTCGGAGACAAGAACCCCGGTGTCAATGCCAGCGTCCAATTCTCTATCGGCTATACCTGGTGGAAGTAAGACGGCCCTATGAACTCTGACGCCATCATCGAGTGTGTACCAAACTTTTCAGAAGGAACTGACGAGGCAAAGGTCGGCAGGATCGTCGCTGCGATGCAGCTCGAAGGCGTCAGCCTTCTCGACTGGTCGCTCGACAGGGCTCACAACCGTTCCGTTGTCACTATTGCGGGGCCACCGGCAGCGGTGATCGCGGCGGCCGTCAAATCGGTCGGCAAAGCAGCGGAACTGATTAACCTCACCAAGCAGAAAGGCGTCCATCCCCGCATCGGCGCTGCGGACGTTGTTCCCTTCATCCCGGTCAGCGGCATCTCGATGGCGGAGTGCGCGGTTCTGGCGCGGCAGGCGGGGCTGTTGATCTGGCGGACCTACGGCGTTCCGGTTTACTTCTACGGCGCTGCTGCCGCCCGGCCCGACCGCGTCCAGCTTGAAGATGTGCGCCGAGGCCAGTTCGAAGGCCTGCGCGAGGCTGTCCGTCGCGAGGCCGCCCGCCGCCCCGATATCGGTGGCCCCGAACTTCACGAAACTGCCGGGGCATCGGTAGTTGGAGCACGCAGCTTTCTCATCGCGTACAACATTCATCTCCACCAGCCGGATATCTCGGCGGCTCGCGCTATCGCCCGTGAGATTCGCGCCTCCAACGGAGGTCTCCAGGGCGTCAAGGCCATCGGCGTCGTCGCGAACGGCCGCGCGCAGGTGAGTATGAACATCACCGATTTCCGTGCCACGCCGATGCGCCAGATTCATTCGACGGTTGAGCATCTCGCCCAGGGGCACGGCGTCCTCATCGACGATGCCGAGTTGATCGGCCTCATCCCCGAGGAGGCCTACGAGCCCGATTCAGAGTGGGTCAGCCAGATCACGGGCTTCGATCCCGCTCTCAAGGTTCTGGAGCGCCGCCTGGAGCAGCCTCTCGCCTGGCCTGCCGACTGATGTAAAGTGAAAGTGTGCAGGTGCAAGGTCTCGGCCTTGTTAAACGGGAAGCCGGTGAGATTCCGGCACTGACTCGCAGCGGTGATGGGAACGAACAACGCACGGCCTCGGGCCACGCACTGTTCTCGAAGAGAATGGGAAGCGGCGTTCAGTAGGTAGCCCAAAGTCCGAAGACCGGCCCGCCGCCACCACCGCGGAAGAGGCCTTGTGCCTCCCACCGCGGCTGCGCTGAAGGACGCCGATCTCGAGTCTGGATCGAGCTGCCAAAGCCCCTTGTCTTTGCCACGGCAAGATAAGCGGGAACTGCGCACGGGTGGTTCCTTCGTTTCACAGGAGAGGAACCCGAATGTCATCAACGTCATCGCCTTCACCATTCACCGCAAACCTGGGATATCCCCGCATCGGCCGTCATCGTGAGTTGAAGTTCGCGCTCGAAGATTTCTGGCGTGGCAGCCTTGCAGAAGCAGATCTGCTGGCAACGGCAAAGACCTTGAGGCAGCAGAACTGGCAACTGCAAAAAGACGCCGGTCTCGACGTCATCCCCAGCAATGACTTTTCGTTCTACGATCAGGTGCTCGACGCGATGGTTCTGGTCGGAGCAACGCCAGCGCGCTTCGGCTCCGGACCGGTCACGCTTGCCCGCTACTTTCAGATGGCTCGCAACAGCAACGAACAGACCGCCATGGAGATGACCAAGTGGTTCGATACCAACTATCACTATCTCGTTCCCGAGTGGAGCGACGATCTCGCCTTCACGCCCGACACGACCAAGCTGCTTGCCGAGTTTGCCGAGGCCAAAGAGCTTGGTGTGGTTACGAGGCCGGTGCTGATCGGTCCGATCACCTTGCTGCTGCTGGGCAAGGCGGTCGATAACATCGACCCTCTCGACCTGTTACCGCGGCTTCTTGCGACCTATCGCAAGGTGCTCGGCGACCTTGTCGAGGCTGGAGCTGAATGGGTGCAGATCGATGAGCCTGCGCTTATCATCGATCTTCCCGCGGGCTATGCGGAGGCTTTCCGCGCGGCGTATGCGGAGTTTTCCGGCATTCCGCTGAAGCTGATGCTGACGACCTACTTCGGTGGTCTTGGCGATAATTTAGAACTCGCATGCTCGCTGGGTACGGCGGGGTTGCACATCGACGCCGTCCGCGCTCCGGGGCAGGTGGCCGCAGTCGTCGGCAAGTTACAGCCGCGGCAGATGCTTAGCCTTGGCTGCATCGACGGGCGCAACATCTGGATTGCCGATCTTGACGCGCTGCAGAAGGTGATTGCTCCTGTCATCGCGAAGATCGGTGCAGAGCGGGTGCAGCTTGCACCATCCTGTTCACTGCTGCATGTTCCTTATGACACTGCCGACGAAGATAAGTTGGACCTGCGCGTCCGTAGCTGGCTCAGCTTCGCTCAGCAGAAGGTAGAAGAACTTGTTCAGCTGGCAAAGGGACCGGAGGCTGCTGCCGAGGTATTTGCAGAAAACCGCCACCGTCATCAGGACCGCCTTGCAGCGGAGAGCAGCACCAACAAAGCAGTGCGCCAGCGACTGACGACTCTGGGCGACGCGGACTTTCGGCGTACATCCGCTTACAGGAAGCGCGTAGGCGTTCAGCGCGAGGAGCTTGGGCTGCCGCTTCTGCCAACGACGACCATCGGCTCGTTTCCGCAGACGCAGGATATTCGCAAGCAGAGAGCGGCGCACAAGAAGGGCACGATCTCCGCTGCGGTGTACAACGATTTCCTGAAGCAGAAGACCGAGGAGTGCATTCGCCGGCAGGAGGAGATCGGGCTCGATGTTCTTGTGCATGGCGAGTTCGAGCGCAACGATATGGTCGAATACTTCGGCGAGCATCTTGCCGGGTTCGCCTTCACCTCCAACGGCTGGGTGCAGAGTTACGGCTCGCGCTGCGTCAAGCCTCCCATCATCTATGGCGATGTCTCCCGCGCTCGCGCGATTACGGTGGAGTGGAGCAGCTACGCCAGTTCGCTCACCAAGCGGCCGATGAAGGGGATGCTGACCGGTCCCATCACCATCCTGCAATGGTCGTTCGTCCGCAACGATATTCCCGAGCGGGAGGTGGCATGGCAACTGGCGCTTGCGCTTCGGGATGAGGTTCAGGATCTGGAGGCGGCGGGCATTCGCATCATCCAGGTGGACGAGCCTGCGCTGCGCGAAGGGCTGCCGCTGCGCCGGTCCGACTGGCCGGAGTATCTGGACTGGTCGGTCAAAGCGTTTCGGCTGGCGACCTCGGGCGTAAAGGACGGCACCCAGATTCATACCCACATGTGCTACTGCCAGTTCGAGGACATTCTGCCGTCGATCGCGGCGCTCGATGCCGACGTGATCTCGATGGAGACGGCCCGCTCGCGGATGGAGATGCTGCACGCGTTCAAGCGGCATGGTTATCCGAACGAGATCGGCCCCGGTATCTATGACATTCATTCGCCGCGAGTTCCGGCGAAGGAGGAGATGGTGGGGCTGCTGCGGCTCGCTCTCGACGTGCTTCGTCCGGAACAGGTTTGGGTCAACCCGGACTGCGGTCTCAAGACAAGAGCGTGGCCGGAGACGATCGAAGCGCTTACGAATCTTTGTCAGGCCGCCGCCGAGGTGCGCGCCGGTTTCGCCAAATAAAAGGCGCGTCATCGAGGTCCGGAGATTTGTTCGGGCCTCGGTGCCGCAGAAGCATCCATTTTGCAGGTTTAGCGCAACCTTCCTTCTTTCTGTACGTCCTAAGTGGGAGCCCGGTTTACTTGCTTCTCGCCGTGTTTCACGGAAGAATAGAAGGGTTAGAGTGTTTTTCTCGTATTGCAGCGTGGACGTGTTTCGGGAAACGCCGTTTCCCGATGAGAAGCGGCAAAAGATATCCCGCACTCTGTCTGTATACACAGAAAAATACCCTGACCGTAAAACCGGCAGCTAAGGAGCTTTTCATTGCGCATCCAGTACCGTCACCTCCTCCCCATCGCAGTTCTGGCGCTCTCCGCTACGTTTTCGCAGGCGGCTGAGCTTTCCAGCGACGGCAAGGCTGCCATTCCCAGAGACGTTCAGCAACTGATCGTCGTCGACTATCGCGCTATGCAGAACTCGACCGCGGCGATGGACCTCAAGGAGCGGGTTCTGCCGCCGGAGCTGAAGCGTCTGGAGACTGCGCTGAAGAACGCCAAGCTGAATGTCGACAAGGATGCTGACGTGCTCGCCTTCGCCGCCTTTCGTGATTCGGGCGCGGAGGGAACCAAGATCGTCGGCATCGCGCAGGGACAGTTTCAGACGCAGGCCATCCTCGCCGGCTTTGCCAAGAGCAAGACCAAGCCCCTGGTCGTTCGCAACAACAACATCTATCCCATGGGCTCGGCCGGGATGAGCGTTGCCTTCCTGAACCAGACGACGATGGTCTTTGGCGACCGGTCGGCGGTGAAATCGGCGCTCGATGCCCGCGACGGCATCATCCCCAATTTTCTCTCTAACGGAGAGATGGTCAACGAGATGAAGGCGGTGGACCAGCGCGCCATCTGGAGCCTGCTCGATGCCAAGGGGACCCAGACGATGATGAAGAGCGTCCTGGGTGATGCGGCGCAACTGACCGATTACGACACCGTCCGCAACCGCATGAAGAGTTCGCGCTACACCATGGACTTCGACAACGGCGTCAAGTTCGATCTGGCCGTGGTCATGTCCGACACGCTGACCGCTGCCACCTGCGCCACGTTGATGAAGGGCATGGTCATCATGAAGAAGACCTCAGGCTCTCCGCTGGAGAAAACGGCGCTTGACCGGACGACGATCGACTCCAACTCCGGAACTCTGACGGTGGACTACTCTTCCTCCGACAGCGAGTTTGCCAGCTTGCTGACCTCGTCGTTGTTCCAGTCTGTCGTTAAGTAATCAGTCTATGTCATAGAAAACAAATAGTTATCTTCGAAAAGGCTCAGCCATCGCGGCTGGGCCTTTTCCATGACGGGGCAGTGGACCTCGCAGAGATAAGGGGACGTTTGAATCTTTTCCTTGATGTGAAGCATCTTTATATCAAGCTATGTCAAAACGTGAACATCTCGAAACTGAAACCGACACCAGCGGGGTACATCTCTGGCTGGTTCTCTGGAAGGCGACTCGCTCGCTGGAGGCTCATGCGCACAGGAACATCCAGGGGTTCGGCATGGGGCAGAGCGATTTTGGGGTTCTCGAAGCGCTGCTGCACCGAGGGCCGTTGAGCGTAAAGGAGCTGGGAGCGAAGGTGCTGCTGACCAGCGGCTCCATGACGGCTGCCGTGGATCGGCTGGCCGATCGCGGACTGGTGGCACGGCAGGACGATGCGCACGATCGCCGGTCGCGGATTATTCACCTGACCGATGCCGGGAGGGAGTTGATCGAGAAGGCGTTTGCCGAGCATTGTGTCGCGATGGAAAAAGCCGTGGAAGGGTTTCCGGCGGAGGAGCGTTCGGTGCTGCTTCGTTCTCTGCGCCGGCTAGGGCGGACGGCAGAAGACAGATTTTGAGGTTGATAGAGGGAAGTTGGCGTTTGAAAGACGCCGGAAGGAGTAGATCATGGCAGGACAGAAAAAAGTGCTGGGCACATACGGTGCAGGATCGAACCACTGGGTGGGAGACGGCTTCCCGGTAAGAAATCTCTTCCCGTCGAACGGCCTCGAAGCAGAGGTCAACCCGTTTCTGATGCTCGACTATGCAGGACCGACACTGTTCAAACCGTCGGGCAAGACTCCCGGCGTCGGTCAGCATCCGCACCGCGGCTTCGAGACGGTCACGATTGCCTATCAGGGAGCGGTTGCGCATCGCGATTCTTCGGGAAATGCGGGCGTCATCTATCCCGGCGACGTGCAGTGGATGACGGCGGCCTCGGGAGTGGTGCATGAAGAGATGCACGAGCAGGAGTTCGCGCGGAAGGGCGGAATCTTCGAGATGGTGCAGCTTTGGGTGAACCTGCCCAAGGCCGACAAGATGTCGAAGCCGGGCTATCAGGCGATTACAAAAGAGCAGATTCCGGTGGTGAAGTTTGCCTCCGGCGGACATGCCCGCGTGATCGCCGGTGAGCTGAACGGGACGAGAGGACCCGCTCATACCTTTACCGAGATCAACGTGTTTGACGTGATTTTGAAGGCGGGCGAGCGCGTCGAGATCGCTCTGCCGGAAGGTCACCAGGCGGCGATTGTACTCAGGAAGGGCGATGTTTCGCTCAATGGCGGGAGCGCCCTGACCGGCGAAGCGCGGATTGCGACGCTGGGCGTATCGGGAGCGAGCGTCACCATCGAAGCGAAACAGGACTCGACTCTGCTTGTACTGAGTGGAGAACCGATCAACGAACCCGTCGCCAGCTATGGGCCGTTCGTGATGAATACTCGCGAAGAGCTGGTGCAGGCGATGGAGGACTACAAGGCAGGGAAGATGGGGCGGTTGCAGTAAGGATTGCCTGAATGAAAGCGACTGCGGATGACACGGATCAGCATGGAGGAGGGATGGTTTGGCTCGTGCTGATCGGTGTTATCCGTGGTCAATTTTAAAATTGCATTTAGGACAAGGTCTGATTAAGACTCGGGAGATGCCCTCAGCGGCTAAAGCCGCATTGCCGGCAAGTCACTTAAGGCATCCTTCGGCTTCGCTCAGGACAGGCTCTGAAGTCGTGCCCTTAACAGAACCGGACTTAATCAGAGGTTCCTTAGAAGGCCAACAGGATACCGAAGACGTTGCCTTGAAAGGAATAGGTGCGGCTGAACTTCGTGCCGAACTTGCCTTCAAGGCCGATGAGTCCTTCGCGCGTCACCGCGGGAACGGAGATCAGACAGGACGCCTGCGGGTGTTCGAGCTTGTTCTTCCACCCGCCGGCGATCATGTTGCACAGCTCGCCGATGGCGTCGTCGACCATGGGATCGCAGGGCTGGGAGACGGCGCCCAGCAGCGCCTCAGCGGTGACCTCGGCGGTAGCCTGGCTGGCGTAGAGGATGCATTCGCCGGTGATGGCGCCCGTGAACTGGATGCGCGCCATGATTCTGCCGTCGACGATGGTGACGTCTCCGTCGAGCGGGTCGCAGCTTCGCTCGAGCATCATCTCGAAGACCTCGGAGACGGCGGTGTCGAGGCGGTTCACGATTTCATTCTGCGGAGTAGCGTTTTCGGTTGCCGGCATGGGGCCTCATAGTGGTTCTGAATTTGGATTAGGGGTTACGTTCGCGGCGCGAATTTTCAGATCTTCTTTATTTCAGGCGACACGCAGCAGGGGCAGAACGCGGGCCTTCACCTGTTCGGCGGTGAAAGGCTTGCAGATATAGCCCTGCGCTCCGGCAGAGATGGCCCGAAGGACCAGCGGCTCGCTGCCTTCGGTCGTGATCATGACGACGGGGACGCCGACTGCGAGCTTCTCGTCGCGGCGCTGCTCCAGAAACTGGAGGCCGTCCATGATGGGCATGTTGATGTCGCTGAGGATCAGGGACAGCGGATGGGGCTTGCCGCCATCGTCGCGCAGGGCCTGGAGTGCTTCCTCGCCGTTTGAGGCCTGCAGGACCTCAGTCAGTTCGAGCCCGGCCTGGCGCAGCGCCCGTTCGATCACCTTCCTCATCACTGCCGAGTCATCAATAATTAAAGCTCGCAACCCACCCTCCGGTCTTCTGTGTCGATCTCTAGCCTGTATCGGCGGTCTGTCGGCAATCTTGAGCAGCGTGATTAACGTCTTCTAACCGATTGCCTTCCTGCTTCGGCCACCGACCTGCATCAGCACTGGCATGGACAGCGGCTTATATGCGGCATATACGGGGTTGCTGGCGCGCACACAGGCGCTCGATACCGCAGCCAACAACCTGGCAAACGCGGGAACGAACGGCTTTCGGGCACAGCGCGACTACTTCAGCGGCGTGCTGGCCGGGGGCATGGACCAGGATGCCTCGGCTGGCGTGTCGCAGGTAGGCCAGTCAGTCAATGGCTTCGGCATTCTGGGCGGCGACCTGCTCGACATGGGACAGGGGCAACTGGCGACGACCGGCAATCCTCTGGACTTCGCCTTGCAAGGGCAGGGATTCTTTGCGATTCAGACGAAGAACGGCATTCGCTATACGCGTGATGGAGCTTTTTTGCGGTCGTCCACCGGTGTGCTTGAGACCGGCCAGGGGGAACCGGTGCTCGATGTCAACCAGAAGGCAATCACGATCCCGACTGGAGAGGTGCATGTAGGGCCGGACGGAAACATCTCGGTTACGACTCCCGATGGCACGGCACTGGTGGGGCAGGTGGGCGTCTTCGATTTTGCCGACAGGAGTGCGCTGATCGCCGAGGGAACGAATCGTTTTGCGGCAGACGGCGTGAAGCCGGTCGCGAGCGATGCCACCGTGGTTCAGGGATCGGTCGAGGGATCGAACGAGGACGCCATTCACGGCACGATGCAACTGGTCCTGGTGCAGAGGCAGGCGGAGATGATGCAGAAGGCGCTAAGCGTCTTCGATAACAGTTTCGACAAGGTTGCGGCGGAAGATCTGCCGCGCGTATGACAAATCCATTGAGTGCCCCTGCTTCTTTAAGCACGGGGCGCTCGATCAACTTGAAGGGACGGAACCGGCGATGATTCGTGCGTTATATACGGCGGCGAGCGGCATGAGCGCGCAGCAGGCCAACCTGGATACGGTGGCGAACAATCTGGCCAACTCGGCGACCGCCGGCTTCCGCGAGCGACGATTGCAGTTTGAGGACATGATCTATCAGAACGTAATCGTTCCGGGGTCGCCCGAGAGTCCGCAGACGGACTCGGCGGGATTGCAGATTGGGCTGGGAACGAAGTCGGCGGCAGCCGAGATGATCATGAAGCAGGGAGACTTCAACAATACCTCGAATCCGTTGGACGTCGCGATTCAAGGGACGGGCTTCTTCCAGATATCGCGGCCGGATGGAACGCTGGCTTATACCCGAGCGGGCAACTTTCATCTGACCAACCAGGGGATGCTGGTGACTTCGGAGGGAGACACGCTGCTGCCCGCGATCTCGATTCCATCGAATGCGACCGACATCACCATCTCGCAATATGGTGTGGTCTCGGCGAAGATTCCCGGACAGACGACGCCGGCGCAGTTGGGAACGATTCAACTGGCGACCTTCGCCAATCCGGGTGGGTTGAACTCGATTGGCGGAAATTTACTGACGCAGACGGAGGCATCGGGCAATCCCATTACCGACACGCCGGGCGGAACCAGCGGGATGGGCACGCTACAGCAGGGATATCTCGAAAACTCGAATGTCGATGTGGTCGCCGAGTTCGTGCAAATGATCCTGGCGCAGCGCGCCTATGAGAGCAACTCCAAGGTAGTTCATGTCGCCGACGACATGTATTCGCAGATCAACGGGCTGATTCGATAGGGGAGCCATGAGCAAGAACCATAACTCGTGGAGTAGAGCTTTCTTCTGCTGGACGGCAGCGCTGATCCTGCCGTGTTCGACGCATGTCTCCTTCGCGCAGACCGGTTGCGCAAAGACTCCGGCTGCTGCGATGCAACGGTTCCGGGCGGCCTCTTCGGTACCCGCGAATACGGAAGGCCCGGGGTATCGCGTGACAGGGATTCGCCCGGACCCCGTGCTGGGACAGACCTGGGTGAGCATCGCAAACTGCGAGCATCCAGACTGGCCTGAGGCCTCGTTTCGCGTGGAGGGATTCGACGGCGTATCGTCGCGGCGGGTGGAGAGGGCGCGGGCAGATCTGTTTCCCTCGGTCCCGGTGGTCCGCGCAGGAGATATTGTTCGGCTCTGGCGGCAGGAAGATCTGCTGCGCATTGAAGTCACCGGAGTCGCGGAGCAAAGCGGCGGCATCGGCAAGATGATCCGGGTGCGGTTGTTGCGGCGAAGCATGGATGACGGACCGAAGGACGAAGAGTTGACGGGCATCGTTCGCGGGCCGTCGGATGTGGAGATGTTGCCATGAACCATCCCGGATGGACCGGCTTGAGCGGGAGTGAGAGGCCGTGGGTGGGCGTGGGTAAGGGGCTGATCGCGTCGACACCGCTGAGCCCGCGTCCGCGGAAGAGCGGAGGAATGGGGCCATTTGTTGCCGGTGTAGTCGTCACGCTACTGTTGCTGCTAGCTGCTTGTTGCGTCCATGCGCAGGTACATGCGTTGAAGAAGGTGATGGAGCCAAAGCCAAATGTGGCGGAGGCCTCGCTGGACTCTTATCTGGAACGGGTACGGGCGGCAAACTCGAATGGCCAGCCGGAGCCGGGATCGATCTGGTCCGATAGCGGGCGGCTGACGCGCATGAACGCGGATGTGCGCGCGATGCGGCCGCACGATCTGATCTCGGTGGTGGTGGAAGAAAATCTTGCCGCATCGACGGATGGGACGGTGAAGAATACGCGGGCGTCGAACGCGACCTCGGGGATCTCCGGCCTAATCGGGACGCTGCACGCGGCCAACGCGCTGCAGAATCTGATTACCCAGAATTCGGCGGCGGGCCTGAATGCGCAGGGAACAAGCGCGACCAACTCCAGCCTGAGCACGGTCTTCGGCGGGCAGGTGGTTGCTGTGCTCCCCAATGGAATTCTTGTAATCGAGGCGGCGCGACAGGTCGAGTTCAGCCAGCAGACACAGACGATCATCCTACGCGGACTGGTGCGGCCAGAAGATATCTCACAACAGAACCAGGTGCTTTCAACCGCTATCTCAAGCCTTGAGCTTGAGGTGACAGGGAAGGGAATTATCAACGACTATACCCATCGCCAGAATGCGCTCGTACGGCTTCTGCAACGGATATTGGTTTTCTAGTGGAGGCTCTGTGACGGTTGAGATGAGGGGATGGATGCGGCGACGGAGAGCCGGAGAAAAGCTGGTTTGCGGGGGGATACTGCTGGCGGGGATGCTGACGCTGACGGGTGTGGGATTTGCAGCGGATGCTCCGGCGGCGACACAGCGCGAGGCGCGGGTCAAGGACATCGCCTCGATTGAGGGGATTCGCGACAATCAACTGGTGGGCTACGGGATCGTGGTGGGGTTGCAGGGGACCGGCGATACCCAGCAGACGACCTTTCCCACACAGACGCTGGCGGCGACACTGCTGCGCATGGGCGTCAGCGTGCCCGCGACGTCGATCCGTGTACAGAATCTGGCAGCTGTGTTTGTGGCGGCGACGCTGCCGCCGTTTTCGCGGCCGGGTACAAAGCTCGATGTCACGGTCTCTTCCGCGGGAGACGCGAGGAGTCTCGAAGGCGGCTTGCTCCTGATGACTCCGCTCTATGGCGCGGACGGCAAGATCTATGCGCAGGCGCAGGGGCCGCTGGTGGTGGGTGGATACTCTGTCAGCGTGAATGGGAATACCAGGCAGTACAACCATCCCAATACGGCGCGAGTTCCGTTTGGAGCGATGGTGGAGCGCGGGGTGCCGCTCGATCTTGAGGGGAAGAACAAGTTTTCACTGCTGTTGAACGACGCGGACTTTCGGACTGCGGAGGCGGTATCGCAGGCGATCAATCATGAACTGGGCCGGACGGTCGCTCATGCGCTCGACAGCAGGGAGATCGATCTTGCGGTGATGCAGGGAGAGGATGTTCCTGCGCTGCTTGCGCAGGTGGAGTCGGTCGAGGTGCCGGTCTTTCCACGGGCCAAGGTGGTGGTCAACGAGCGGACGGGGACGGTCGTGATCGGAGGGACCGTGGTTCTGCAACCGGTTTCGATCCTGCACGGCGGGCTGGCGATCAATGTGGTGAGCCAGTTCGAGGTATCGCAGCCGAATCCATTTTCTTCGGGATCGACCCAGGTGGTGCAGCAGACGCAGGTCAATGCGCGGGATAAACCGGTCAGCCGTATCGAACTCAAGCAGGGCGCGACCGTGGATGACCTGGTACGGAGCCTGCAGACCATTGGGGCTTCGGCGCGCGACGTGATCTCGATTTTGCAGGCGATGAAGTCCGCGGGCGCACTCGAAGCGGAGATTGAGGTGCTATGAAGATATTGCCGAATACAACGACCCAAGCGGCTCCCGCGATAGCGGCGGCGAAGCAGGCCAAACTGGTTCAGGCTGCCCAGCAGTTTGAAGCGATGCTGCTGCAGCAGATGCTGAAGCCCATGCGCTCGGGGCAGGATAGCTGGGGCGGCGATGGCGGCGGCAGCCTCGATAGCTCCGGGAACTCTGGCAGTTCGGATAGCTCCATGGACACGATCAGCAGCTTTGGAACCGAGGCCGTGGCCACTGCTATCTCCAAAGGTGGAGGATTTGGCATTGCCAAACAGGTGATTCGGCAGGTCACGCTTGAACATCAGCGCAATACGGAAAAAGAAGCAACCGGGTACTAAAGTTTGCCGGAGATGCGCCGATCTATTCATGTAGATGGAGGGAACTATGAGTTACACCAATGGAGTTGGGGGCTTGCAACAGCTACTCAGCTCGATGACATCCAAGGCGACGCAACCGGCGGAACCGGCAAGCCTGCCGCGCCAGAGCGGTGCTGCGGCTGCGCATTCGAGCGGAGAGAACCGCGTCGACCAGACGAGTCTGAGTTCTGCGAGCGGGTTGATCGCGCACGCTCTCGAAGGCTCCGATGTCCGGACGGAGAAGGTAACTGCTTTGCAACAGGCCATTGCTTCGGGAAGCTATCGTGTGTCGTCGGCAGATGTGGCCGACAAGATGATTCCGTCCCTGTTGGAGTAACGATGGCAAGCGATCACGCCCTTGTGG
The DNA here is from genome assembly GCA_001897435.1 of Acidobacteriales bacterium 59-55. GTDB lineage: Bacteria > Acidobacteriota > Terriglobia > Terriglobales > Acidobacteriaceae > Edaphobacter. Next base: position 612,501 of record MKSV01000007.1, read on the forward strand.
AAGTTATGGACGAGACCATCAGCGCGCTTCGTGTGCTGGATCTAAATCGGCTTGAAACGCTGGAGCGACGGATCGCCGTATTGGCCGGCGTGAGGCTTGTTGTCGATCAGTCAGGGATGGATTTGATTCGGACTAAAAGAGATGTACTCGAAGGTGTCCTGCACAATAGCGCATCGAATCTGAGCGCACTTAACCGCCTGTACGGAAGAGATACGAGAGACCGATGGGAACACTCAGCTCGTTGATGGACCTATCCCGCGAGGCGTTGATGGCAGACCAGGCCGCGCTCAATGTAACCGCAGGCAATGTGGCGAACCAGAATACGCCGGGCTACACGCGACAGGTCGTAAGCTGGCAGCAGACCGATGCCGTGACCCTGAGCGGACAGGTCTACAGCACGGGGATTACCTCCACGGCACTATCGCAGCGGAGCCGGATTCTGGAGCAGCGGGTACAGCAGCAGACCCAGACGCATGCCCAGAGCGGCGCGCTCGAATCGGCGTTGCAGCAGGTGGAGAATATCTTCGGCCTGACCTCGTCGGCGACGTCGGTCAGTCTGACGGCGCTGGGCTCGGCAACCGATGCCTTCTTCAACTCGTTTTCAGCGCTCGAAGCCAACCCGTCCGATGCGGCGACGCGGCAGGGCGTACTGGCGGCAGCGAACAATCTGGTGTCCGTCTTCAACTCCTCCGCGAGCCAGCTTGCGCAGGTAGCGTCGGGACTGAACCGGCAGATTGTGAGTGTCACCGGACAGATCAACACCTTGACGGCGACGATCGCATCGCTGAACCGGCAGATTGCTCATACCGATCCGCAGACCGATGCTGGCGTGCTCGAAGATCAGCGGCAGTATGCCATCACGCAGTTGTCACAGTATGTCGGCCTGGATCAGATGACGACGGAGGCAAACGGCATTACGCTGACGACCTCGAACGGCGCACTGCTGGTGAGCGGTAGCCAGTCCTATGCGATGAACACGACACTGGCGGCGGGGACCATTCATGTGCTTGCCGGAGGTGGCGGGCAGGATGTGACCTCCGGACTGACGGGTGGGCAACTGGGCGGAATTCTTGAGGCGAGAGATCAGAAGCTGCCGGGATATGCGAGCGCGCTCGATAGCCTTGCCTATGGAATCGGGACTGCGGTGAATGCGCAGAATGCGCTGGGAGTGGATGGCAGTGGCAACCCGGGCACGGCGATCTTCACTCTTCCTCCCACCGCGGCGGGCGCGGCGGCATCGATCCAGGTGGCGACGAGCGATCCCCAGGCAGTTGCGGTGGCTGCTCCCGGTGAAGGATCGGCGGGCAACAGCAATGCGATTGCGCTGGCAGAGCTTGCGACGGCAAACCTTGTGGGAACACAGACGGCAACAGGATTTCTGGCCTCGTTTCTCGGCCAGATCGGCAACGACACGGCTGGAGCGGCTACAAATAACACAGTGCAGCAGGCCACGCTGACGCAGCTTACAAGCCAGAGGAATGCGCTTTCGGGAGTCTCGCTGGACGAGGAAGCATCGAATCTGACGCAGTATCAGCGCTCGTATGAGGCGGCGGCGAAGGTCTTTTCGATCGTCAATACGATTATGGCGAGCGCACTTAATCTCGGCGTGGAGACGACGGTTGCGTAGAGTGGTAGCTAGAACGGGCCTTCTCCAGATGTAGCCTTGGCGGTGCGAGCAAGGCGCAGATTCCCTTCGGGAATGACAAACAAAGGCTTTGGCTGAATTAATGGCGGCTTCAAATATCAGATCAGGAGCGTTCGATGAGAGTCGATCCGAATTATGTCAGCAATCTCGCTTCAGCGCTTGACCAATCCACCAGCGCCGAGGCCGCGCTTACTAACCAGCTTTCGAGCGGGCTGCGGGTCACGTCATTACAGGACGATCCGGCGGCGGTGGCGCAGAGTACCTTGATGGCAAGCTCGATTGCCAAAGACGACACCTTCGTCCAGACGGCCGCGGGGCAGGCATCCTTGTTGCAGGTTGCCGATTCGACGTTGGGCGAAGTCGTGACGCAGGTGACCTCCGCTCTGTCGCTGGCGGTGCAGGGAAGCAATGGAACGATGAACGCTGCGAACCTCGCCACCATCACGGCGCAGTTGGGCGGCATTCGCGATCAAGTCCTGTCGCTGGCGAACACAAGTTATCTGGGGCAGGCACTCTTTGCCGGCAGCCAGGGGTCGGTTACGCCTTTTACGCTCGATACCTCGACCGTTCCCGCTACTACGATCTATGCGGGCGATGCAAAGTTGCAATCGATCGAAACTCCGAGCGGGCAGAAGATACAGACGAATCTTGTGGGATCGGATGTATTCGGTTCGGGAAGTTCAGGGGTTTTGGGAGCGTTGAACCAGTTGATCGCCGACTTTTCGACGGGTGCCTCTACTGCTGCCGTTACGACGGACAGCGCTGTGCTGACCACAGCACTTGGCCAGTTGACGGCGCAACGCAGCATATTGGATAGCTCACTGAGCAGATTGCAGGCGACCAGTACCTATGCGCAGGCGGAAGCCACGCAGCTCAAGGTACAGCAGGGAAGCCTGGTAGCCGCGGACACTGTCTCCGTGGCCACCCAGTTGAAGTCCGCTGAGGTGCAGAACCAGGCACTGATGAGTGTGATGAGCGCCTTGCAGAAGACGAGCTTGTTCGACTACCTGCAATAGCAGAGTTCGTTCGTGATTCAGCCAGCGATGGCGGGCCGGGAGTTCATCGCGTCGCGGATCAGCTTCTGCGTTGCCTTCAACTCTTCTCCGGCAAGCTCAAGGCGAGGTGCGCGCACGCGGGCGCTACCTACGCCTAGCTCCTGCTGTACGAGTTTAATAAGCTGAATGAACTTGGGCACGGTGTCGAGGCGGAGCAGGGGCAGAAACCAGCGATAGATTTCGAAGGCCTCTTTCGCGCGGCCTTCCATGGCGTAGTTGAACAAAGCTACGGATTCGACGGGCAGCGCGTTGACCAGACCGGCGACCCATCCGGTGGCTCCGACGGAGATGGCCTCGACGATAGCGTCGTCGACACCGACAAAGATCTTCAATCGTTTGTCGTCGATGGCGCGTATGGCCGCCACGCGGCGAACGTCGGTGCTCGATTCCTTGACGGCGTGGAGATTGGCGTGCGCGGCGGCGAGTTCGTGAATCTGCTCAGGAACGAAGTCGGTTCCGTAGGCAACGGGGTTGTTGTAAAGCATGCAACTGAGCGGAGTCGCGTCGAAGATCGCGCCCATGTGCGCGCGGGTCTCGCGCCAGTCGCTGCGGTAGACGTAGGGTGGAAGCACCATGAGGCCGGAACAGCCTGTATCGGCGGCGGCCTTCGCCAGGGCCACGGATTCGGCGGTCGAGAGCGACGAGATGGCGGCGACGACCGGAGAACGGCCTTCGGCGGCGGTGACCATGCTTTTAAGAATGGCAACTTTCTCATCGAATGCAAGCGTGGGGGCTTCGCCGAGCGAGCCGAGCGCGACGATGCCGGTGCAGCCCTTTTCAAGCAGCCATTGCGCGTGCTTGATCATGAAGGCGTGATCGACCTGGAGGTCTTCGTCGAAGGGAGTGGTGATTGCAGGCATTACGCCGGACCAGTTCATGGTGTCTCCTGAGTGTTCGAGGTGGCTGAGTTGAGGGGAGCCTCCAGCGATGCAAGGCTTGCGATGCGGACGGGAAGAAGAGGCGGGCGCACGGAATCCGCGTTCCAGCCCAGAAGAAAGTGCGTGGCCGTGCCGCAGATGCGTCCCTGGCAGGGGCCCATGCCGCAGCGGGTGTGCAGCTTGGCGGCGCGCCATGAGTGGTGTTGTTTCAATGAGCCATAGGGGACGTCTTCGCAGCGGCAGACGAGCGTTGTCTCCTGCGGCAGTTCTTTAAGTTCAGAACGCAGCGCAAACGCAGCGGCGAGACGGTCGGCGAAGTGAGAGGCTCTACGCTTTTTATCGAGCAGCAGGCGGGCCTCTTTGTCTTGACCGGCGCCGGCAAGTCCGGCGATCTGTCCCTCGATGAGCGAAAGTTCGAGGCCGCCGATTCCTGTCGGCTCTCCGGCGCAGAAGATATTTGATATTGAGGTGCGCTGGAGTTCGTCGACGGCGACGTTATCTGCTTCTATCCGGCATCCCAGCATGGCCGCAAGCTCTGTGTTGGGGACGAGGTGGAATCCGCAGGCGAGGTAGTCGCAGGATATCTGCTGCTTCTCTCCGTGGTGCAGGATAGTCACGGAGCGGAGGATGCCGTCACCGTCTGCTTCCACGGGCCATGCGCTTGTGTGAAAAGGAACATCGAGGGTTGCGGCTTTATAGCGAAGTCCCTGCATGATCTTTGCCGGGTCGGCGGCGAGCCCGAGGGCAAAAGGCGCGAGCTGTCGGAGAGATGCCTGTTCGCAGATGCAGACGACAATAGCTTCTGCCGCTCTGAGGGTAGCGGCTACGGCCAGCAGCAGAGGGCCGCTACCGGCGAGGACGATACGCTTGCCGGCTACGGGCAGGCCGCCTTTGACCATGGCCTGGATTGCGCCGACGCCCATGACGTTGGGCAGCGTCCACCCTGGAAAAGGAAGAAAGCGTTCGCGTGCGCCGGTGGCGATGATGAGATTGTCGTAGTGCAAATGGACGGTTCCGCCTTGACGCTCGGCGCGCACGATGCCGGCTTCGGGTTGATCGAAGACGGACCAGCCCTGAAGCCGCGTGGCTGAGGTTGCGGTGAGTCTTCTGTACCACTCGGACGCTCCGTCGCCGTGCGAGGTGTCGGGCGTCGACTGTCCACGCAGGCTGCGCCAGATCTGGCCGCCGGGGTTTGGATTGTCATCGATGATTCCCACGCGATGACCGGCTTCGGCTGCACAGGTAGCAGCGGCGATTCCCGCGGGACCGCTGCCGACGATGAGGGTCTGGAAGCGATGCGCGAGGTGAGATTGAGTTGTCATTGCGTGCGGATATCCATGGCGGGCTCGCACAGGAGCTGGCAGGTGCGGCTGTGGGCGATGCCGTTGACGGTGGCGCGGCACTCGAAGCAGATGCCCATGGCGCAGAGCGGCCCGCGTGGTTCGCCGGTGACGGAGGTTCGGCAGTTCAGGCCGGCCAGTGCGATGGCGACGGCCACCGTCGATCCGGCTGCAACCGTTATCGACTGCTGGTCGATGGTGATCTGGATCTGCTCAGGCCTCATCTGTTCAGACATGGATCGCCTCGTCTGAAAGATAGGAAGAGGGAAGACGGGAGGGCAGGTAGGGCGCGAGTGGAATCGTCGTGGGACGCGAGAGCAGATGATCGGCCAGCAACCGTGCCGTACCCAGGGATGTGGTAATGCCGAGACCCTCATGTCCGGTGGCGAGAAAGACGGTGGGATCTTCCGTCGGGCCGATGAGAGGAAGCTTGTCGGGCGTGGCCGCGCGGAAGCCGGACCAGATGCGCAGGGCAGAGAGGGAAGGGAGGCCGGGCATGTAGAGCGCGGCGCGTTCGATCATTGCGGCAACGATCTTGTGATCGACGCTGGTGTCTTCGGAGTCGGAGTCAAACTGGCGAGAGGAGCCGATGAGCAACTGTCCGGTCTTTCTGGGCTGTACGTTGAAGGCGACCGAATCGCCGGTGGAAGAGTGCGCGCTTTTGAGATAGCCTAATTCGACCAATTGATGATGCAGGTAGCCGGGATAGCGGTCGGTGATGATGAGGTGTCCCTTGCGCGGCTTGACCTGAAGTCCGGGCGTCAATGCAGGGGCGAGCGAGCCGGTGGCGTTGACGATAATTTTTGCCTGGAGGGCCGTTCCGTCCTTGAGGGTTACTTGGCCATGAGCTGCACTGATGACCGTATGTCCGAGGAGGAGGGTCGCTCCGTGGCGCTGGGCCTGTTCGACGAGATACCCCGCGGCGCAGGGCGGATAGAGCACCGCATCGTGGGGGACGAGGAGGCCGCCGGCGAGTGGCCGAGCCAGATTAGGCTCGGCCTCGGCGAGTGCATTGCTGTCCAGCACCTCGGCCTCAATTCCTTCCGCTGTGTAGTAAGCGAGTTTGCGGTGGACCTCGTCCATTTCTTCTTCGTCGCGAGCCACCCAGATGGTGCCGCAGGCATGGTATTCAACAGAAGCCGGAAGCTCCGGGGACAACCGGGTCCACAGAGAGCGTGAGTAGCCGGTGAGCGCAAGCTGCGCGGGGGAATCGTCCATGGCAACGACGTGGCCCATTCCGGCGGCGGTGGCCCCGCTGCCGATCGTATCGCGTTCGACGATAGCGACGCGCATTCCGGCGCGGGCACACTCCAGGGCGCATGCAGCTCCAACAATGCCTGCGCCGAGAATTACCGCGTCGTAGCTCGTGGTCACTTCCTTATCCCCATGCAGAATGGATCGCTCGGGTCGAGCAGCAGGGTAGCCTCGGCGGTAACATGAGCCGAACCGGTAATGCTCGGGATGACGTTGCCGTTCTGCAGGCGGAAACTGCCTTTGAAGACCGAACCGAGAATTCCGCTCTGCGTCCATATCTCGCCGGGAGCGAGTTTTCCGTCCGCGTAGAGACAGGCAATCTTCGCGCTGGTTCCTGTCCCGCAGGGCGAGCGGTCGTAGGCCTTGCCGGGACATAATACGAAGTTCGTGCTGTCGATGCCGGGTGTGTCAGAAGGTGAGAAGAGTTCGATGTGGTCGATCTCTTCGCCGTTGCTGCCGGTGATGCCTTGTGCGGCGAGCGATTTTTTGATTGCCCAGGTGTGCTCCGTCAGATCATCAACGTTTTTCAGCGAGAGCGTCATCTCATGATCCTCGACGAGATAGAACCAGTTGCCTCCCCAGGCGATGTCTCCCGTTACCTGGCCGTATCCGGGCACATTCACGGAGATGGAGTGGCCGGTGCGATAGCTGGGGACATTCTCGACGGTCACTTCGCCTGAGGGATGAAGTGTGGCGGAGACGATGCCGACAGGAGTCTCGATGCGATGGGTGCCGGGAGAGATTCTGCCGAGATGGGCCAGCGAGACGATAAGGCCAATGGTGCCATGGCCGCACATGCCCAGGTAACCGACGTTGTTGAAGAAGATAGCGCCGGCGGCGCAGGTGGTATCGACCGGGTCGCAGAGGAGCGCACCCACGATGACATCGGAGCCGCGAGGTTCGTTCACGACGGCCGTCCGGAAGTCGTCGTGGAGACGCTGAAAGCATTCCAGTCGTTCGGCAAGGGGACCGCTGCCGAGGTCGGGACCGCCCGCGAGGACGAGTCGCGTAGGCTCCCCAGCGGTGTGGGAGTCAAGGACGGAGATGCGAATTAGAGGTTTGTTTGCTTTCATCTACAATGTCGACAATTATGAATACATCAATAGATACTACAATAGACAAAAATTTGCATGGAAAGTTTTCTGTCGTTCAGACTGCGCGTCGGGTATTGAATCATTTAGGCTAGGGCTGTCCTTATCGACGCGTAAAAGCGGCGCCTTAATCATTTTAGAGGACCGGGTTTCCGAACACATGCCAACAGCGTCTCGTATCGCCCCTGGAAAAAAATCCGCGAAGTCACCAAAATCCCCCAAAGCCGAGCATGGAACCAGCCTCCGCATCGCCTTTCAGGAGATACGGGAGTTGATCGTACATGGAAAGCTGTCTCCCGGTACGTGGATCGTTGAAGGCGATCTGGCAAAGCACCTGGGGATGAGCCGAACGCCGGTGCGTGGGGCGTTGCACTGGCTGCAGCGCGAAGGTTATGTTCACGAGCACAAGAATGTCAGCAAATCGCGGATGTTCGTGGCTCCGCTGACCAAGGACGATGCCAGCGAACTCTATTCGATCATCGCCCGGGTGGAGGGAATGGCGGGGCGGCAGGTTGCCAGCCTGCCCAAGGCCGAGCGGTTGGCGATTGCGGAAAAGCTTACGCTGTTTAACCGGCAGTTGGGCGATATCGTGAAGGCGGGTCCGGCAGCAGCGGGAGGCATCTTCGATCTCGACCAGAGCTTTCACCGGACGATTGTGTCGGCGGGAGCGGGACCGAGGCTGACGGTGCTCCACGGGGCAATCGAACCGCAGGCCGAGCGCTACTGGCGGCTTTACTCCAGTTCCATCATTAACGACCTGCATTACTCTCTTGAAGAGCACGAAAAGATTATTGCCGGGATCATCGAAGGCGATGGCAACCGGATCGAACGCGGCCTCAAAGAGAATTGGGAGAACGGTTCGCAGCGGCTGGCACGCGTGATCGATATGTTCGGTGAGCGCGGTAGCTGGTAGGCTGCCCGCGGGCGAAATCTATACAAAGACAATATGTGCGGCGGGCAATGCTGCTAAATCCGGCCGCCGTCGATGATGTGGCTCTGGTTGGTGATGGCGGAGCTGTCGTCCGCAGCCAGAAAGAGCAGCAGCCGCGAGACTTCCTCGGGCAGGATGTAACGTTTGAGAGACTGCACCCGAAAGAGTTCCTGCTCGTGTGCCGGAGTCATATAGAGCCGCTGCTGCTTCTCGGTGAGGATGGAGCCGGGAAGGACGCAGTTGACGCGGATGTTGTGGGGACCGAGATCGTGCGCCATGGAGCGCGTCATGCCGATGATGGCAGACTTGGCGGCGATATAGACAGAAAGATTCGTGGTGGGAATCATCCACGAGATCGAGCTCATGTTGATGATGGAGCCGCCGCCGGCTGCTTTCATGGCTGGCGCGACTGCCTGCGCGGCGAAGAACTGGTGGCGAAGATTGACAGCCATTCCCATATCCCAGGAGGCCGGGGTGACGTCTTCGAAGCGGTGGCGTTCGTCGTTGGCGGCGTTGTTGATGAGGACGCGCGGCGCGCCTAACTGCGCGGCAATAGCTGCTATCGCGGATTGTAGGCCATCGATATCGGTGAGATCGCAGTGCAGGAAGAGAGGCTTGTGCGGGCAGCGCTGGGCGAGGTCGTCGATCAGCGTCAGGGCGGGAGCGTCGGAGACATCGAGGAAGGCTACCTGCGCGCCTTGCAATGCAAATTGTTCAACTGTGGCTGCGCCGATGCCGGTGGCTCCGCCGGTGACGAGGACGACCTGATCGATGAGGCTGGGGTAGGTGGCGTAGATGGAAGGCTGGCTCATGGATTTTGTAATTAATGAAGCAGAGGTGGAAGTTTGTCGGAGACTCCGAAGAGGAAGATCGTTCCAAGGATAAGACTATAGGCGGCGGTCAGCGAGGTGACGACGGCCTGGACGCGGGGGCGGTTAGTGGTCGAGGCAAAGATGCCCGAAGCGGAGGCGGTCATCAGAGTATTCATTAGCAGCAGGCCTACGATGAAGCTCAGTAACCCGATGAAGCCCCGGCTGGTGCCGCCGAGGTTGGCTGCAAGAAGGAAGAGGAGAAGTTGTGATGGGGTTTCGGCGCCGAGGCCATGAATGATGCCGACTACAAAGACGGAACTTTGGTTGTATTGGAAGGCGAAGGGCTCAGGCTGTAGAGCGGCAGGGTCATAGAGGCGACGCACGCGCCAGCCGGTGTAGCGCGCTCCGGAGATAAGCAGGGCGATGCGGCTGCGGGGGATGTGGTGATGATGCGCTGTGCCGGGCTTGCGCCGAAGGAACATGACAAGGACGTAGATGGCGAGAACGATGAGGGTAGCGCCGACCAGGCGCTCGCTGATAGCGTCCATGTGCGGCGGGAGGGAGAGGTGAAGGAAGATGACGGCGGAGCCGAGGATGGCGACGGTGAGGGCGTGGCCGAGAGCATAGAGCAGGCCAAGTCGCATGCCTTCGCGCCAGTTGCGCTGAACGCTGGTGATATCGGAGATCGCGGCCAGATGATCGTAGTCGAATCCGTGGCGCAGGCCAAGGAGAAGACAGGAGACGAGTGCAAGCTCAAGCGTGGTCGACATGCTGGTTCCAAGGTACGGTTCCGCGCCGCCGCTTGCAAGGGCGTGATGGATCGAGATGCTTGTTAACAATAGAATGGGTTTTGTAGCGAACGGAGAATCGGGAGAATCGATGGATCTGCGGAAGGCGATGCGGGAAGCGGTTGCGCCGAGGCCGAAGACAGCGCGGCCGATCATATTGGTGGGTGCGGGAGGGATTGCTCATGACGCTCATCTTCCGGCCTACAGGAAGGCGGGATTTCCAGTTGTCGCGATTGTGGATAAAGACCGTGGGAGAGCCGAGGCGCTGGCGAAGGAGTTTGCAATACCTTTCGTCGCGGGAACGATCGCCGAGGCGATCGCCTATGCTCCTAAAGATGCGGTGTTCGATTGCGCGGTTCCTGCACCGTCGCTGACTACGGTGCTACCGCAGTTGCCGGATGGAGCTGCGGTGCTGATACAGAAGCCGATGGGAGAGACGCTGGCCGAGGCCACGGAGATTCTGAAGATCTGCCGCAATAAAGGGCTGACGGCGGCGGTGAACTTCCAGCTGCGCTGGGCTCCGAATATGCTGGCAGCGCGCGCCCTCTATGAAACTGGTGCGCTGGGTGAGTTGCACGACATGGAGGTTTCTCTAAGCTGCCACATGCCATGGGAGCTGTGGAGTTTTTTGAAGACTGCTCCGCGGCTGGAGATTCTCTATCACTCGATTCATTATGTCGATCTGATGCGAAGCTGGTTCGGGAATCCGTTGGGAGTCTATGCAAAGACGATCAAGAGCCCGCGCACGGCCGACCTGGCGGCGACCAAGAGCGTGATTACATTCGACTATGGCGAGGACAAGCGTGTGTTCATCGCGACTACCCATAGCCATGATTTCGACCCGAAGATGCAGCGCAGCTTTGTGCAATGGGAAGGGATGGAGGGAGCGATGCGCGCGCAGATGGGGGTCAATCTGAACTATCCCGTAGGACTGCCCGACAACCTGGAGTACATCGTTCGCGGTAATGCGGGATGGAGCGAGGAGCCCGTGAGCGGGAACTGGTTTCCCGACGCCTTCATGGGGTCGATGGGCTCGCTTCAGGCTTATGTACAGGGAGAGGCGGAGACGCTTCCGACTGGTGTGGAAGATGCCATCGATACGATGCGCACGGTCGAGGCTGCCTATATCTCGAGCAGACGGGGTGGGGTAGAGCTGCCGGAGCTTGATCTGTAAACAAGCAAAGTCCACCTCGGCAGGGATTGAAAGTCTGCCCGAGATGGACCTGAGAACCGTAGAGCTAACGGCTCATCCAGCCTCCGTCCACGGTGATGACAGTTCCGGTGACGTAGTCGCTGGCGCTGGAACTGAGGAAGAGAGCCGCGCCGGCGAGGTCATGAGGTTGTCCCCAGCGCGCGGCGGGGATACGTTCGAGGATCTGGCGGCTGCGGACTTCGTCGGCCCGCAGCGCTTCGGTGTTTACCGTGTCAAAGTAGCCGGGAGCGATGGCGTTAACCTGTATGCCTTTAGGCGCCCATTCATTGGCCAGAGCCTTGGTGAGCTGCGCCACGCCGCCTTTGCTGGAGGCATAGGCGGGGACGCGGATGCCTCCCTGGAAGCTGAGCAACGAGGCGATATTGACGATTTTGCCGACGTTCTTTCCCGGCGCACTGCGCGAGATCATATCGCGGGCCGCGAACTGCGAAAGCTGGAAGACGCTGGTGAGGTTGACTTGCAGGACCTGCTGCCAGTCTTCGAGCAGCGTATCTTCAGCGGCGTTTCGGTGAATGGTTCCCGCGTTGTTGATGAGGATGTCGACGCGGCCGAACTTCTGCATGACCTGGGTAAACAGTGTTTCGGCTGCCGTAGTGCTGGAGAGGTCGGCTTGGAAGGCTTCGGCGCGGCCTCCGGCTGCGGTGATAGCGGCGGCGGTTTCATCGGCGGGACGGCGGTTGCCGTGTACGGCCACAGCGGCTCCCGCTTGAGAGAGGGCGGTGGCGATGGCCGCGCCGAGGCCGCTGGCGGCTCCCGTAACGAGGGCTACTTTGTTGTCGAGACGAAAGAGGTCGAGGATATTTTGCATGATTAAGCCCAATGTACCGGTGGCCGGGGAGGCAGGGCAAATGAGAGCCTTCTGTTGCAGTCAGGGCGTTTGGGATAAGCCGGCTGGGAGCCCTCAGCGGGACTGTGTCGTTTTCCCTTGATTTCGCTTGCGAAATCTAAAGGAAGAGGCCTAAGATGCTGATCCAAAGGAGGCTTCTATGGGATCCTTGGGCTTACCTGCTTCAATCGACGAATCCAAACTACATGCCTTCATGGGCAAAGCCGTGGGCGATATGGGAGCCGCCATGCACGCCGTTCTTGTGGTGCTCGGCGACAGGCTGGGCTTGTACAAAGCCATGGGCGATATGCAGCCGGTTACTCCCGCCGAACTGGCCGCCCGTACCGGGACCAGCGAGCGCTATGTGCGAGAGTGGTTGAACGCGAATGCGGCCAGCGGATATCTAACCTATGATGCGGCGACCGCGAGTTATACCCTTCCACCCGAGCAGGCGCTGGCGTTGGCGGTGGAGAACAGCCCGGCGTTTCTTCCCGGCGCATTTCAGATCATCTCTTCCTGCTTCAACGATGAAAGCAAGATCGAGGATGCATTTCGTACCGGCAAGGGGGTTGGGTGGCACGAGCACCATCACGACCTGTTCCATGGAACGGAGCGTTTCTTCCGCCCCGGCTATATCGCGAACCTGACATCGAGTTGGATTCCCGCGCTGGAGGGGGTCGAAAAGAAGCTCCGGGCTGGGGCGAAGGTTGCCGACATCGGCTGCGGCCTTGGTTCGTCGACCATCCTGATGGCGAAGGCGTATCCAAAGTCCGAGTTTTTTGGATTCGATTATCACGACGGCTCGATTGAACTTGCCCGCAGTGAAGCGAAGCGCGAAGGTGTGGAGGATCGGCTCCACTTCGAGGTGGCGTCTGCGAAGAATTATCCGGGGGACGGCTACGACTTTGTAGCCTGCTTCGACTGCCTGCACGACATGGGCGATCCGGTAGGTGCGGCTGCGCATGTTCACTCCTCGCTGAAGAGCGACGGTACCTGGATGATCGTCGAGCCGTTTGCGGAGGACTCGACGACGGCGAATTTCAATCCCGTGGGGCGGATGTTCTATTCGGCTTCGACGCTGCTTTGCGTGCCTGCCTCTATATCGCAGGAGGTGGGGTTGGCGCTGGGCGCGCAGGCCGGAGAGAAGCGGATCGGCGACGTGGTGAGCTCGGGCGGCTTCCGGCACTTCCGGCGAGCGACGCAGACGCCCTTTAATCTGGTCTTCGAAGCAAAGCCTTAGGAACTTCGTCCGGCCGCAGTTGACGGTGCACTCTGCGTTTCGTATGGTGGGGATGCTCCACCGAGGATACGAATGCGTCAACTGGTCTGGGTTGTTGGAATCGTTACATTAGCGGCGTGCTCGATTGTTCCGCCGATATCGGCGCAAGGGATGAAAGCTCAGGCCAGTGCCGCAGCCGATCTTTTGACGCCGGGCGATCTCGCTCGGCTTGGCGCAGAGCAGCTTGCCGCAGCCGCGAAGAGTCCAACCGGAACTGCCTCCGTAACACTGGCGACCTATCCCGGTCATAAGACGATGCTCATCGCGCGGACGAAAGACGGCATTGCCGAGGTTCATGCGAACTATGCGGACTTTCTGATCGTGCTCGAGGGCGAGGGAACGGAACTGGTGGGAGGAAAGGTTGTCGAACCCAAGGCGCAGGCGGATGGAGAGACGCGCGGACTGCGCGTGGAAGGAGCCACGTCGCATCCTCTGCGCAAGGGCGATGTGATTCATATTCCCGCAGGGATACCTCATCAGACGCTTCTGGCTCGGGGGCAGAGCATGACCGTCTATGCGATCAAGGTGGCGACGCCCGATGGCTTCGCGGCTGCAAAGTAGCGGGGTTACGCGGCGATGAAATACTTTCTTGGCCTGGACATTGGCGGCACCAAGACTGCCTGCGCGCTGGCGGACGAGCAAAAGATCCTCGCCCGCGCCCGGGCGGGCAGCGCAAAGGTGCTTCGCGTAGACAAGGACGAAGCTGCCGGAAATCTGCGGCAGGTTTTAGATACGGTGTCCGCGGAGAGCGGCGTGGCGCTTGGCGATATCGCGGCGTCCTGCATCGGGACCGCGGGTATTGCGGTTGCCGACGTGACGAATTGGCTGCGCGAGCAGATGGCGAGCCGCGTGGGGGGTACGCTGACGCTGGTGGGAGACGAGATCATCACGCTCGATGCGGCGTTTCCGGGCGAGCCGGGCGTGATCGTCATTGCCGGGACAGGTTCGAATGTCATTGGCCGGAGTCGCAGCGGATGGACGACCAGCGCCGGCGGATGGGGTCCGGCGATCAGCGATGAAGGCTCGGGAAGCAACCTCGGCCAACGGGCGCTGCGAGGCGTTTTTTCTGCGATCGATGCGGGAGAAGAACCCCTGTTGCTTCGCCGCGTGCTTGATCATCTCGGCTTGCAAGCCAGGGAAGATCTGGTCGGTGTTGCAAATGCGCTCGACTTCTCCTTCGCATCTCTGATGCCCGTTATCGTGCGGGCGGCGCAGGACGGCGACCGCGTAGCGCGGGAGACACTGCAGCGCGGCGGAGAGGTACTGGCAAGGCTTGTAATGCACGTCATCGGCAGACTTGCCAAGGCGGAGCCCGGCATCGAGAAGGGGCTGAAGATTGCTTCGACCGGCTCCATTCTGGCGCACGTCGAGGAGGTCTCCGGCGCGATGCGGCGAAAGTTGCTGGAGGTTTATCCTCAACTGGAGTTCGTGCCGGGAACGGTCGATCCGCTCGATGGCGCAATCTATCGCGCGCGTCGTTTTTACGCGGAGAAAGCAGAGCCGCAATCCGCGCCGAGATAAGACTCGTGCAGAATGCGGCTCGGGGGGCTAAGTGCGCTTACGCGCTTTCGAGCTTCAGCGACGGCGGAATATCAGCGGGATTCGTGCCGAATTCGAGGTTAGGCTGGCTGCCCAACGTGAATTCAATTTTGGCTCCTTTGACGATATCGCGATGATTGAACCATGACCGTGTGTACGGCTTGCCGTTAAAGGTGACGGACTGGATGTACTGGTCCGACGGTGCGGCGCGATGGGCGACGATCTCAAGCCGCTTGCCCTTGCCGAGCTGGAGCGTGACATTGTCGAACAGCGGCGTGCCGAAGATGTAGTTGCCGCTGACCGGATCGACAGGATAGAAGCCCATGGCACTCATGATGTACCAGGCCGACATCTGGCCGACGTCTTCATTGCCCTGAAGACCGTCGGGCAGAGGCTTATACATGGTCTCCATCAGCATACGGATGCGCTGCTGTGTCTTGTGCGGCTCCCCGGCGTAGACGTAAAGGTAGGCGATGTGGTGCGATGGTTCGTTGCCCTGCGCATACTGTCCGACGAGGCCTGCGATGTCGGGCGGGGCATCGGGCGGCAACACGGTTGGCTGATCGAATAGCTCGTCGAGCTTGGCGAGGAACGGTTTCTGCCCGCCCATCAGTTCAATCAGCCCGGCGGCATCATGCTGAACGCCGAAGGTTGTCTGCCAGGAGTTGGACTCGGTAAAGTCGCGCCACTTCTTGGTGGTGCCCATCTCGATGGGGCTGAAGTTCGGCGCCCATTCTCCGTTGTCCAGTTTGGGCCGCGCGAAGTTGATCTTCGTATCGTAGTAGTTGCGATAGTTGAGCGAGCGCTCGGACAGCATCTTCGCGTCGTCGGCATGGCCCAGCTTCTTTGCTACATGCGCGATCGACCAGTCGTCGTAGCAGTACTCGAAGCCCTTGCTGACGGACTCCTCTTCGAGATCGCAAGGGATGTAGTGCTTCGAGCGGTAGTAACCGAGGCCGCGATAGTCGTCGACCATGGCGCGCTTCATCATGCATTGGTAGCCGCGTGCGTAGTCGATGCCGGTGAAGCCCTTATTGCAGGCTTCGGCGATAACGGCGGCCGAGTGATAGCCGGTCATCGTCCCGGTCTCGGTGCCTTGCAGCGGCCATACCGGCATTCCCGCGGGGCTCTGCTCGGCCATGCGGATCAACGCGTTGCCGAAGTCCGGCACACGCTCGGGAATCATCAGCGTGTATAGAGGATGCGCCGCCCGGAAGGTGTCCCAGAGCGAGAAGGTCGTGTAGTTGCGCTGACCGGGCTCGAGCTTATGGTTCTGCTTGTCCATGCCGCGATAGCTGCCGTCGACGTCGTCGAAGAGCACCGGACCCAGCGACGCATGGTAGAGCGCTGCGTAGAAGACGCGCTGATGATCCTCGTTGTCGGTTGTGATGTGGATGCGCGAGAGTTGCTGATTCCATTTCTCGCGGGCATTGCGGCGAACCTGCTCGAAGTTCCATTCCGGCAGTTCGACTTTCAGGTTATTTCCGGCGGACTTCGCGCTGACACCGGAGATGCCCGTCTTCACGCAGATGATCGGGTTATGCGTCAGATCGAAGAAAAGAACGCATTTGAGCGACTTGCCCGTAAGCGGCTGCGAACCGGCCTGAACCTCGGCGTCATCCTTGTAAAAAGCGATGCGCGTCGGCCTCTGCGAGAACTGCATGGTGAAGTAAGCCTCGCGCCCGTCTCCCCAAGCCTTGGTGGTGCGCCCTCCAGCGAGGGTGTCGGGAGCGATGCGTTCGAGCGATGCGGAGACGACAGTCGGCTTGGCGTTCGCCTGGTAGCCGTGCTCGAGATCGACGAGGATGTGCCCGCTCTTCGTGCCGGAGGGGAAGGTGTAGCGGTGCAGGCCGGTGCGCTCGGTAGCGGTCAACTCGGCGCGAATACCGTAGTCCTTGAGCAGGACAGAGTAGTATCCCGGTTCGGCGTGCTCGTCCTTGTGGTCGAAGCGCGAGCGATAGCCTTCATCGGGATTGCTTCGCGGGCCGGGGACAAGCTTCGATTCGCCGGTTCCTGGCATCACGAGAAAGTCGAGCAGGTCACCGCAGCCGGTTCCACTCAGGTGCGTGTGGCTGAAGCCCATGATGGAGGTGTCGGAGGCGTGGTATCCGGAGCACCAGTCCCAGCCGTCGTTGTAGGTGTCCGGGCTAAGCTGGACTGCGCCGAACGGTACGACCGCGCCGGGGAAGCAATGGCCGTGACCGCCGGTCCCGATGGTGACATCGACCAGAGAGGCGGGATCTCCGGCTACTCCGGAAGGCCCGGAGTGGGGAATCAGCTTGCCGAATGCAGTGGTTCCGGTAGCGCTAACGGCACAAGCGGCAGAGACGCCACCGAGGAAAGTTCTTCTTGAAATCACGGGAACTCCGTCCATTGAGATTGAGCATTGCCACTGTAGGGTATGACGAAACGGCGAGGGAATGGATGCTCGCGGCAGAACTCTTTGCCGGTTCCGAGTCTACACCGCCGAAGCAGGATCTGGCATTTTGGGGAGAAGCGATCTGATAGCGCTACCTGCCGGAGGTTGAGCTGCCGTTGAAGATCTGAAACTCGCGGATCGCCGCAGTTCCAGAGGTCGATATCAAATTGAGGCGAACGCGCTGCGTGGTGCAGGCAGGGAAGATATCGATCTTCTTGTGCCCGATGGCGTGAGCGCGGACGAGCGGCTTCCATCGGCCATTCTGCCAGGCTTCGATGGCATAGTCTTCCACGTGCTGGCCCTCGTTGAGCCTCTCCATGGTGACGGCGCGGTCGAAGGTGACGGGCTTGTCGAAGCGGACCTCAAGGATGCCGTGCAGCGGAGGAGCTACCCAGAAGGTGTCAGGGTCGTTGTCGACGGCGTCGTGTTCGGAGAGGGTGCTGTGGCCGTGCTCGGCGACCAGATTGTAGCCATAGATGCGGTGGAGGGCTTCGCCGAATTCGTGCAGCCGCTTGACGTCCGCGGCGGGGAGTTGCCCGGTATCGTCCGGGGCGAGTCCCAGCATAAGCTGCGCGCCGCGTCCGACCGTTTTTGTATAGATATCCAGCAACTCGTCTACCGAGCGCAGTGTGGACTCATCGTTCGGGTGCCAGAACCAATGGCCGCGATGCAGCGGCGTATCGGCCTCGACCGGACGCCAGCGCAGAAATCCGGATCGGTCGACGACGTTCCAGTTCTCGAAGGTGACTTCACCGCGCTCGTTGCCGACCCAGCGCAGGTCGGCGTTTTTATAGAGCGCGACGTCGGCAAAGACCATTGTGTTCGGCTGATAGGTGCGCAACTCGTTGATGATGGCGTCGAAGTCGTAGGTGCGCCCTGCGCTGCCCGCGCCATCGATCCAGAACTCGGTCAGCGGACCGTAATGGGTGGCGAGTTCATCAAGTTGGGCGAGGTAGTACTTGTCGTAGGCTTTGGGGTCCGGGTAGCGCTTGTCGTGCCGGTCCCACGGAGAGAGATAGACGCCGAAGCCCAGTCCCGCCTTGTGCGCGGAGTCGGAGGCCATGCGGACGAGGTCGCCTTTACCATCGAGCCACGGACTGTTTTTGACGCTGTAGTCGGTCTGCTTTGTGGGCCACAGCGCGAAGCCGTCGTGATGTTTTGCCACCAGTACGGCGTATCGCGCTCCCCCGGCCTTGGCGGCTTCCATCCATTGGTCGGTATCGACGTGAGTTGGACGAAAGACCGATGGCGAGGCGGTGCCGTCACCCCATTCGCGATTCAAAAAGGTATTGGTGCCGAAGTGGAAGATGACGCCGATCTCAAGGTCCTGCCACTCGACCTGGGCAGGGCTGGGCTTGATGTCGACAAAGTTCTGCGCGACGGCGGGGGAGAGCAATGCCAGACAAGCCAGCGCCACAACCGCGTGACAGAGGAGGGATTGCCGGGTTGGCCTTATGGATAGAGCTTGATTGCACATATTAGGCCTGCCTACTATTCCTGTACCGCGTTTACCAATGAAGTGAGCGGGTCGATGAAGGTGAAGCGCACGACAGCGGACGGCTTTTTAGCGGTTTCGATCTCCGACAGCTTGCCGGCCTTCCATCCGGCAGGAGCCTTCGCTCCCGTCGAGAGGAGATGGATGGCTTCGGCTGCGGTCTTCGCCAGCCCCGGAAGCTGCTCAGCCCGTGTTTGCGCTTCGGCCAGCAGTGGCGAGTGCTTCATCTGCTGTTCGACGGCAGGCACGGAGTTGGAGACGCCCTCGAACCACTGATTCAGGGCAGCCTGATCTGCTGTGTCGGACTGTGGGGCTTTAAGGAAGCTCTGGGTAAGCTTTGCGATCCTGTAACGCGAAGGCGGATCGGGACGCACCGCATCGACGAAGCGATTGAGGACGGTAAGTTGCGAGGTCCGCTGCTCCTGATAACGATCGTGAAAGCTGACCGGTTCAAAGGCAGAGGCGAAGGTCCGAAGCTGGTCGATATTCTGCGTTCCGGCAAGGGAGCGTAGGGCGGCATCCTCATGGCTCAGATGGCGCAGGCCGAGGCCTTCGAGCTGGATGGAGACCACGTTGAGACGACGATACATGTCGTCCACGTCGGTCACGTTCTCCGGAGACCAGAAGCGCTCGGCAATAGCAGCCGTTCGCGGCCAGATTCGAGAGTCGATGGTGTGCTCGTCGAGTTGTTCGGCCCACATGCAGACCTCGCCGCCGAGGACGCGCTTTCGCTGTTCCGGTGTCAGGGGGGAACTGGACGGCAGAGGATCAGCAAGGTAATGCGTTGCCGCCGGCTTCATCGCATCGAGGTAGTAAGGCGCGGAGAGAATACCCTGGTATCCCTGCTCCGCCCCCTTCGCCAGCGAGGCCTCGCCGCGCCAGGACTGGATGACGATGTCCTTGGGCAGCGCGGGATTAAGGATCTCATCCCAGCCAACCATGTGCTTGTGCAGGCCGGTGAGAATCTTCAGTACTCGGGTGTTGAAGTAAGCCTGGAGCGCGGGGGAGTCCTTGAGATGGTGCGCCTTCATGAAGGCCAGGATGCGCGGATTCGTCTTCCAATCGGGGGCTGGAGTTTCGTCGCCGCCGATGTGCATATAGGCGTCGGGAAAGAGAGTAGCCATCTCGCCGAGGAAGCGCGCGATGAACTGGTAGGTCTCCTCACGTGTCGGGTCGAGGGCAAAGGGAGCGATGCCGAACTGGGTGCGGACGGCGGGTGGAGGTGTGCCGCTGGCGAGTTTGGGATAGGCTACCTGCCATGCCGTGCTGTGGCCGGGCATCTCAAACTCCGGGACGACGCGAATGCCGCGTGCGCGGGCGTAAGCGACCAGGTCCTTGGCGTCTTGCTGCGTGTAGAAAAGGCCGTTCGAGCCAATGCCGGTGAGCCGCGGGTAGAGCTTGCTCTCAATGCGGAAGCCCTGGTCTTCTGTCAGGTGCCAGTGGAAGACATTTAGCTTGACCGCGGCCATGCCGTCGATCGTGCGCTTGAGGACATCCATCGGCTCGAAGTGGCGTCCGCAGTCGACCATCAGGCCGCGCCATCGGAAGCGGGGCGAATCCTTGATCGATACCAGCGGCAGCACATAGTCACTCCCAGAAGGCTGCACCAGCTGCACGAGCGTTTCGAGTCCGTGCATAGCTCCCACAACGGTCGCGGCCTCGATGCGCGCGCCCGAGGACGTCACGGCAAGGGAGTAAGACTCGTCTTCGTCGATGGACTGAATCTTCTCGCCCGCTCCCTGCACCGCCAACGTTAATTGAGCCTCGGTTCCGGCAGGCGCGGCCTTTGCCGGGAGAGGAACTCCTGTCCTTTGTCGTATCTGCAGCAGTGCACGATGGATAGCGCCATCGAGCCGCGGATCGTCGAAATGCGTCGCGGCAGCACGAAACTCGGGCGTCAGCACAAAGCCGCCGTCGGTCGCCGTTAGGCTGGCCGGCCGCGGCATCAGGTTATTGGTGAAGGTAACGCTAGATGGACTCATTTGGCTGAAGGAAACGGAAGACGCCAGAATTACGGTTACGGCTGCGATGGACGACAAAGACGATGACAGGGATGCAGGCCAGAAGCGAATCTTCATGGGGTACGTTTCCTCGCCTCCAAGGTAACTCATCTCTCTATAGAAAGGTAGAAACGGGAAAGAAAGGCAGATAAAGAGAAGCGCCCCGGCAATCTACCGAGGTTATGTTTGCAGTTGCCAGAGCTCGGTGATGAGCATGCCTGAAAACGAAGGATGACAGGCAGTGCGGACCAGCCCAGCCTCGCTCAAGGCCTCGGCATGGTTAGGCAGGCGGTTGGTACGAAGGCCAGTCAGAATGCGGAAGGCAAGGTAGAGCCCACGGACAAGGATGAGGGCGGGAAGGCGCATCGGACCGGACGGGATGCGGAAGTCGGAGACGACCCAAAGGGCTCCGGGAGCGAGTGATCGTCTGATGCGAATAACGAGCGCGTCGAGGCTGGGCTCATCGAGGCAATCGAGAAAAAAGTGAGTGACGATCAGATCATAGGGGCCAACCGGCCTGAAGGCGAGCGCGTCGATGTGATGAGTTTCAAGACGGGCAGCGGCATCGAGCGTTCTGGACGCGCAACGCCGACGAAGCAGGCGAAGCATAGCCGAGCTGCTATCGATGGCGTCGGCATGAATATCGGGAGCGGCTGCCATCAGTTCGGCCAGAAATCGTCCGTCGCCGTCGCCGAGGACGAGGGCTTTCTTTTGATCCCGCAGATGGGGGAGAAAGTGGAGACGGCAGCGCTCAAGACGGCCGCCAAGAGTAAGGTATTCGAGCCAGCGATAGGGGCGGGCTATGAAGTTGAAGTTGGCATGAGGTTTCATCGGTAGAGAAAAGGGATAAGGAGGATGGGCGTCAGCAGCGCTAGATCCGCGGCAGCACGTAGAGTCAGAGCCGGGATGCGGTGACGGCGATGGTGCAGCAGCATCAGGAAGATCGCGGAGAGGGTGGTAGCGAGGGCAATCGACCATGGAGCGTGGTGATCGAGAAGCGCAAGCAGAGTTCCAGTCACGGCGATGGCTTTTGCAAAGAAAGGAAGATGGCGGAGAGCGAACCGAGTAGTTGCATGGGCAGGGTGCTCACCGGAAGTAGAAACGTGCTGCGAGTCGTGTTCCCACGCATAGATGAAGAGGCAGTTAAGGCTACAGAGGGTGGCAAAGAGTATTGCCGGAAGCAGCAGGGCGAGGCGCAGTCCCGGCTGGCGGGCGACGGTTGGGATGAAGGTGGCGGCGGCGAAGAAGATGCCGACGGCGATCTCTTTGGGGAAGCGGTGGGCGCTGCGGGTAGCGTGGATCAGGATGAAGTATCCGAAGAGCAGGCCGCCAAGAATGAGATAGAGGTGGACGGCTTCTGTGGTGAGGCGGAGCAGAAGTGGTGCGAGCGCCACCGAAGTCAGAAGAATGCCCGCGACGAACGCTGTGCGATGGCGATGGTGAAAGTAGTGACGCGCTTCGAGGTGCGGTTCACTCCGGCTCTGGCTGTCGAGCGAGCGAGTGTCCAGCAGACGGTCGGCGGCATAGAGCATCCAGACGGCGAAGAACATCGCGAGGGTAGAAGAAAGAGGCAGCCGGATGTGGTTGGCGGCGGCGATGAACCAGATCCAGAGCGATGCTACCGTCGGGGCATCGAGCGAGAGGAGATGCCATAGCTCGAAGAGCGATCGCCGGCTTGTGGCGCGAGCTTTTTGGGCTGTAACCGGCCTGGGAGACGTCGAGGTTGGCGATGCAAGTGCCACACTTCTATTTTAGGCGCGAAGAGTGCATGCAGGCCTGGAGGCTCATTGCCTGCGAACGGTCTCGCCATAAAATAAACAGCTATGCGGTGGCGGTGTTGGGACCGCGAGCTTCCGTCGCCTCAGCAGGAATTTTAGCGGGGCGGGATTCGCGAGATTCATGCGCTCCGGCTATCCACAGGCCGGGATCGATGTCGGGGAAGACGCTGTCGCGGTGTTCGATCTCGGCCAGGCGGGATTCCTGGGCTGTGGTGATGGACCCGTTGGATTCGAACGCCTGCCAGATGGCTTTGACTTCATTGAACTGATCGTTGTGGGTGAGGAAGCGAATCTCCGCGTAGTCACGCGCCGCTCCGGTGGTGATGAGGAACTGCCAGTCGGACGATTCGAGCAGTAGAAGTTCGCGGCAGAGCTGCTGCATGATGCGTTTGCCGAGAGCGCTGTCACGCCAGCTTCCGGCGGTGCAGACCTCCCGGGTGTAGAGTTCGGCGGGATAGATGTGCGTGTAGGTCCACGAAGTCTCGGGGTTCATCCAGACGTGGTTGTTGCCCTCGGCTCCCCAGGAGCCTTCGTGCATGGCGATGAAGCCCGCGCGAGGGTAGCGGTCGAGATATTCCGCGCAACTGATGAGCTGGATGCGGGTGTCGTAGTCGTGCAGGGTGCGGGCCACGGCTTCGAGCCAAAGGACGCCTTCAAACCACCAGTGGCCAAAGAGCTCGGCGTCGAAGGGCGAGCAGAGAATCGGCGGGATAGAGTCGTTGAAGCCCGATTGCAGTGCTTCCCATACCAGGTGAACGTAGTTCGCTGCGTGAGACTTGACGCGCTCGGCGGCTTCCTTGGGATAGTAGGGCTGCTTGTCCCCCATATCCACCTTGGAGCCAGTGACGCGCCAGTAGCGATGGCCGCCGGGCCAGCGCTTCTTGTGAAAGTCGAGATAGGTGCCGTCGCCGGGGTAGCCGGAGTCGCCCGACCATACCTGGACGCCGGTACGGGGGTCGCGAGGGAAGATCGTCGTAGCGTAACGCTTGTCGTACGGGCCATCCACGTAATAGGGCTGGTAGAGGCGACGGTAGTCGTGATGCGTCATCTCCTCGGAGATCTCGTCGATGGGCACACCGCCGTTGAGCAGTTCATACGGCGAGGGGACACGGTGCGATTCCTCGACGAGATGGGTATCGACGAAGAAGAACTCGATGCCCGACTCGGAGAGCGCCTGCTCCACGCCGATGCGATCGAAGCCTGGAGGCGTGGGCGAACCGTCGGCGTTGGCAACGGGATAGTTCCAGAAACCTGCCGGGCGGTAGCCGCATTCAGGAGCCCAGATGCCCTTCGGCGCCGAGCCGATGTGACGGGTATGGGTGGCAACCGCGGTGCGAACCTGGGCGCGGACGCTCTCATCAGTTCCCAGCAGCGGCATGTAGCCATGGGTAGCGCCGCAGGTGATGATGTCGATCAGGCCGATGTCGTTGAAGTGGCGAAAGCCTTTGATGATGCTCTGGTCAAAATCGTTGAAGTCTTCGAGCGCCTGCGAGAAGAAGCGATGCCAGAAGCGCGCCGTCTCGGCATAGTGAGCCTCGCCTGTCTGGGTGAAGAAGGCCTCGTCCTCCTGGGCGGCGACGATCTTGCGGCCCAGATATTTAGGAAACTCCGCGATGAAGACGGGGTGCGAGAGCTGTTCGAGCAGAATGGGGGAGAGATTGAGATTGCAGTTAAAGCGGACGTTATCGCGCTCGAGGTTCTTGAGCATGCGCAGCAGCGGCAGGTAAGTCTCGGCGGCAGCCTCGTGGAGCCACTCCATGCCATGCGGCCACGTGCCGTGATTGACGACGTAAGGCAAATGGGCGTGCAGGGTGAAGGTGAGGAAACCTGCTGGACCCATATTGTTGCTGGACGGTGCTTTGGGCGTTGCCTTCGTCAAGACGGTGTACCTCGAAAGAAGCCTATTTCTTTGGGTAAAAACAGCATCCTGCGCATTTTTCTGGCCGCTGATACCGAGTTTACACGATGGATGAGAGCCAAAATCTCCATTCTGAGGCGGCGGCAATCCCAAAAGCCCTTGTCGAATCTCTTGCCGATGGGGGCCGTCGACTATTGGTGATACCCCTCCCGCTGGTTCAGAGTTGGGTTGGCCGGTGCATTTCGGTTGTTGCCGGTGGAGACGCGGAGCGCGATGGCGTTGGTGAGACGGAAGCGGATCAGGCTCTCCGAGGGAATCTGAACCTGCTCTCCCTTGGTGACGGCGTTGGCTCCGGCTCCGAGACCGCCGCCTGCCGCTGCTCCAATGGCGGCGCCCTTGCCACCGCCGAAGATGCCTCCGAGGATGGCTCCGACCGCTGCGCCGCCACCCACCTTCTCAGCCGTATTCTTGCCACGTCCCTTTCCCTGCACGCTGTAGGGCTCGGTGGCCAGGGAGACGTTCCCGCTGCGATTCCTCAGGCTTGTCAGCTCGATGCTGAGCAAAGAGTTGCCTTTGAAGTGAGCCGCCTCTTGCACGGTATCGACGCGGCCGGAGACTGCGGCTCCCTGGGGGATGGCGACAGCGCCATCGATGATGATGTCGGTTGCGACCGTGCCGCTGAAGCTGTCGCCCTGCTGGGTGGTAGCGCTGTCCAGTGTTTGGGTTATGCGAATCGGGAGGGTTGTTCCCGCCGGCACGGTGACGTCGCGAAAGGCCGGAACCGGCGGTGGCGGAGGAGCCGCAGGCGCTGGCGGAGGGGTGGCCTGGGCGCGCTCAATGGGAGCGGGAGGAGGCACGCGCTCGATCGGAGCAGGCGAATGTTTAACCTGCTCTATACGCGGCTTGGGAGCGGGCTTCTTTCTCTCTGCCGTGCGCACCGGCTCCGGTGCGGGTGCAGGTGCGGTCGCAACGGGTGTTGGAGCGGGCTGCTGGACGACCAGATTGTTGACGACCGTTCTGAGGCCAGCCACCTGGGCGGCGTCCGAGGCCGCGAGCGAGCGGGCTGCCTCATTACTGACCGTGCCGTTGAGGGTTGCTACACCGTTTTCAACCGACGTCTGGATCGATTCCGGCTTGAGGGCGCTGTCGGCGGCGATGCGGCTTTGCAGCGCAGAACTCAGGGCCGCATCGTCAGGCGCCGGTGCCGCGGCTTTTTTGCAGCCGCCGATACCGAAGGCCAGGGTAAGAAGGGCAGCGAACGTGATGGCGCGCGATGAAGAGAGGATACGGTAGGCGTACATGTGACCTCGGTGTGCGGTAGAACTGCTTCAAATACTGTAACTGACCTTATAGCTATCAGATGCTTCGGCCGGCTCGGAGGCTGTACGAATCAGAATGCTTTGACTGACCCACGGAGATGCCGGCTTCGCTGAGTATGACGAATGCTATCGCAAAAGGAAAACCGCGGCGAAGCGGGAGTGGCTGCAGTACGGGCGCGCAACCTATTCCACCGGGAGGGCATCTTCCCTAAAATGATACCGAGCATGCGCGCAGGGCTGTGTGCAAGGATAGTCTGGAGTTTTCGACAACCATCGCAGGTTCGGCCTGGGGTGTAGCTTAGGGTATAAAAGCTGAGAGCTATTTCCGTTGATTTTGAGTGACTTTGTATTGACCCATGGATTCATGGGAGAGGAGAGAGAAGATATGTCTGACAACGACAACAGCGTAGGCGGATTGGGATGGTTTCTGGCAGGTCTGGGCGTAGGCGCCCTTGTCGGAGTGCTGTACGCGCCGAAGGCCGGTAAAGAGACCCGGGAAGACATCATGGCCAGTGCGCTGGATGCAAAGGAGAAGGCAGCGGTCCTGGCCCAGCAGGGCAAGGAACATGCCGCCGATCTGGCGCAGCAGGGCAAGCAGCAGGTGGGTGAGTATGTCGATCGCGGCAAGGAGTACTATGATCGCGGTCGTACCCAATGGGCTGAGTATGTCGAAAAGGGCAAGGGGCTGATACAGGAGCAGCAAGGCAAGGTTTCCGCCGCGATCGATGCCGGCAAAGATGCCTATGCGACGACCACGCATGAGCCGGCCAAGTCGTAGTCCTTCAGAGACCTGATGTTTCCTCCAAGGCCAGGTTTCAAATTCTGTGGTGATTGAAAGAGAGGCTGCATGGTAGCGGCACAAATTGTTATGTCAGGCATGTGGCTGCAGGATGTGGACTCGATCTCATCGGGTAACTCCAGGCTGCTCATGATCTTTGTGGGTATGGTTGCCTTGGCGATGGTGGTTCAGGCTATCGCACTCATCATGCTGGCCGTGGGCGCGGCCAAGGCGCGCAAACGGACGATGGCGATGGTCGAGGAGATTCGGGCGAAGGCGATGCCCGCCATCGACAGCACGCAGGAGTTCGTGAAGAACTACGCGCCGAAGCTGATGACGCTCGCCGAGAACCTTGCCGAGACCAGCAACGTCGTTCGCGGCAGCGCAGAGGACTTCAATACGACGCTGGCCGACCTGAACAACAAGACGCGCGTGCAGGCAGCGCGGTTGGACGATATTGTAAGTTCAGTCCTTGCCAGCACAGCATCGGCGGTCAGTGCGGTGGATCGCGGTATCCGCAGCCCGGTGCGCAAGTTTAACGGCTTTTTGAATGGGCTGCGCGCCGGATGCGATGTGCTGGCCGGCCGTGTGAAGGACTTCGGCAGTCCCAGCCGGACAAGCCGGGCCTACCGGGAACGGGGCTATCCGGAAGATGATGTCGACCTGGAGTAAGTAAAAACCTGCGGCTAATAGATCCAGCCACCCCCGACCACCTCGTCTTCCTGATAGAAGACGGCGGCCTGGCCGGGGGTGATTGCACGTTGGGGATCGTCGAAGACGGCTGTGACGGTGTTGTCTGGCGCAGGGCTGAGGGTTGCCGGCGCAGGCATGTGGCGGTGGCGAACCTTAATGGTGACCCGGATGTCCTCGGTCAAACCGGGGATAGAGATCCAGTTGAGGCGGTTGGCGCGAAGCTCGCGGGACATGAGTTGATCGTTCGAGCCGACGGTGACCTGATGGCTGTCCGGATGGATAGCGAGCACGTAGAGCGGATCGGGCGAGGTAAGGCCCAGCCCCTTGCGCTGGCCGACGGTAAAGCTCTGAATGCCTTCGTGATGGCCGATGACCTCGCCCGATGAGGAGACGAGTTCTCCTGAAGAGTCGGGGAGATCTTCGCCCTGCTCGTCGAGGTAGGCCCGGAGGAAGGCGTTGTAGTCGCCGCCGGGGATGAAGCAGATCTCCTGCGAGTCGGGCTTGGCGGCTACATCGAGGCCGGCGTCGGACGCCATCTCGCGGACCGCGGGCTTCTTCATCTCGCCGAGAGGGAAGAGGGTGCGGGAGAGTTGCTCCTGCGTGAGACCGAAGAGGAAGTAGGTCTGGTCCTTGGTGTAGTCGGCGGGGCGGGAGAGAATCCAGCGGCCTCGGGCCTCGTCGAAGCGATTGCGGGCGTAGTGGCCGGTGGCGATGCGGTCGGCGCCGATCTGGCGGGCGGTGATCAGAAGCTGGTCGAACTTCAGATGGTTGTTGCAGAGGGTGCAGGGAATCGGGGTGCGCCCGGCCAGGTACTCGGCGACAAAGGGCTTGACTACATCGGCCTCGAAGCGGTCCTGCTGGTTGATGAGGTAGTAGGGAATGCCTAATTGCTCGGCGACGTGGCGGGCGTCGTACACGTCGTCGATAGAGCAGCAACGTCCGCGGACCGCCTCGGGCATGCCCTCGTGGCCGGCAAGGCGGCGCTGGTTCCAGAGCTGGAGGGTAAGGCCGACGAGCGTGTACCCCTGCGAGCGCAGCAGCGCGGCGACGGCGGAGGAGTCGACTCCTCCGGACATGGCAACGGCAATGGTCTCCTGTGCGGGCATTCTGCTTCTATTTTCGCAGATATCGAGCGGAGAGGCCGGTCAGGAGCGTTGTGCGAGGTCTTTGCGGAAGAATCCGTTGAGTTCTGCGAAGGGGGTGGCATCGTCCAGCCCGGACAAGTTGTTCTCCGCGGCGATCTCGCGTGCAGCGTGGATGAACCCGGTCCATGCGGCGCGCGCCAGCGCCGAACCGACGCTGATGCGCCGGACTCCGATCTCGGCCAGCTCGGGAATCTTCAGTCCTTTGCCGGAGGAGAGAAGGACGTTGATCGGCCTGGGGTGAACCGCCTTGACGATGGCTTCGATGTCGGTACGTGTGGCCGCGCCGGGGGCGTAAAGCACGTCTGCCCCGGCTTCAGCGAAGGCTTCAAGACGGCGGATGGATTCTCGTAGCGGATCAGGATGGCCGACGAGATAGCACTCGGCCCTGGCAACTAGCAGAACGCCGCTGCCGGAGGTCTCGATTGCAGCCTTCGCCGCCTTGATTCGCTCGATCGCGAGGGGCAGATCGTAGAGCGGCTCCTCGTGATCGCCGGTTGAGTCTTCGATAGAGAGGCCGGCGACGCCGGTCTCGACGCAGAGGCGAACATTTTCGGCGACAGCCTCCGGTTTGTGGGCGTAGCCGGATTCAAAGTCGGCGTTGACGGGGAGATCGACCGACGCGACGATGTCGGCGATGTGCTCGAGAACCGCATCGCGAGAAACGGCCCAGGCCGCGTCAGGCAGGCCGCGCGAAAATGCAAAACCGGCGCTGGTTGTCGCCAGTGCATTGAAGCCGAGGCCACGAAGATATCGTGCGGAACCGACGTCCCAGGGATTGGGGATGACGAAACAACCGCTCTGGTGGAGCTTATGGAATTCGGCCCTGCGTGCGGTGAAATCGGTCATCGTTACTCCTTTGGAGGGCATTCTCTGTAACTGAAAGCATACGAAGTCTCGATGAGAAAGACCAACGGGAGGTCAGCTTCCAGCAATATCCGGATTTGAGAGGCTTCCGGCAACAGTTTGAACGACAGAGAGTCAGGTCGAGCTTAGAGGGCAGGTCTTCCTCCTTCGCCTGTTTCTATTTATGGGGAGTTGGAGGAGACTGATTTACAGGAAAGATGCGGTCGAAGAGAGGTTGGCGTGAAGTCTGGAAGACAGATTCCGGATTGGCTGAGACCGCAGCTTTGTCGCGAGTGGGCCTGTCTGCTGCTGCTTTTGTCAGGAGCGCTTACGGCGCTCGCAGGGCCGCCATTTCAAACCGATGATCCAGAGCCGGTTGATTTCCATCACTTCGAGATGTATGCCTTTGCGCTCTCAGACAGCTCCCACGGAGGGACTTCGTTGTCGGTTCCGGCGTATGAAGTGAACTGGGGTGCGGCGCCGAATCTGCAACTGCATCTGGTGGTGCCGCTGACGGCGAACATTCCATCGGATGGCAGTGGGACGAACTACGGGATCGGCGATACGGAAGTGGGCGCGAAGTATCGCTTTGTGAAAGAGACGAAGCGAGTGCCGCAGATCGGGATCTTTCCCTTTGTGGAACTGCCCACCGGCAGCGCCGACCGGGGATTGGGAGTCGGTACGACCTGGTATCGATTGCCAGTGTGGATACAGAAGAGCTGGGGACCCGGGGAGGTATGGACGAGTTACGGTGGTGGAGGAGCGGTCGTCGTGCCTGAGTCGGGATACAAAAACTATCCGTTCGCCGGATGGCTTGTGCAGCGACAGTTAAACAAAAAACTTATGTTGGGGATGGAAGTGTTTGGGCATGGGGCTCTGGGCGAGTCGGCGGCCAGCACGCGTTATTCGACGATGGCTGATCTGGGAGGATCGTATGAGTTCAAGCCGGGGTTCGACCTTCTGTTTGCCGCGGGAAGGACGATCGCCGGCCAACCGGAGACTTACAGTTATCTGGCGCTTTACTGGACGTGGGGCAAAGATGCCAAGGGCGGCGCTCCGGCGGGAATGCTCGGAAGTATCCATCTGCGTCCGGTTGTCTCCGGCAAGCCCTTCTAAAGCGCTTGCAGACACAATGTACCTAGGAAAAATCAATTCTTCGTCTGCGGCGAAGGATAACAATATTTGGGTATCGTTTTCTCTATTTCATAGGTTTAGCTGCTTTGGGTCCACGCTGGCTTGAGATCAGGCGTCTGGAGTGAAATTCTATATACCGGAGGAATAACTTGTGCTTCGTCCACCTCTTCCAGAGTTATTTGCGGTTGCGCTGATCCTTCTTTCTCCTGCTGTATTTGCCCAAAAGGAAGCCGCTCCAACCCGTCAGGCCAAGGTGGCTATCGAGCAACAGGTGCCAAATCGAAGTCTCGATCTAACTCAAATAGAGTCTTTACCCGGCCTGCCCGCGGCGACGGTGATGGGAGATGCGGTTTGTTCGAGCGATGGCAGTATCTTCGAGCAAGTCTATGGTGTTGCAGATAAGCCGGAGGTAGCCTTTTTCCCTGTAATCTATTCGGTCTCGGAGCAGCGGGAGGTAAAGAAGATTAGCCTGCCGATGCCGAAAGGTTATAAGCAGTTAGTTCTGGGAAGCTTCTTTCCGGCAGAGAGCCGGGTTGTGGGTTTGATCGAGGCCTCCCAGCCGACCGATTCAGCGACGCCTCTGCGCAATGGAGAACTGGCGGTTTTTCTGGCGACTGCGGACCGCGATGGCGACCGGCAGAGGATTGTCAGGCTGGACCTCGCGTTTGAGCCGATGAAGGCGGCTCTCTTCGAGTCGGGAGAATTTCTGGTTTTAGGCAACGATCGCGCCAACATGAAGCCGGTACTGGCGATCGTCCACGAAGATGGTACGTTGGATCGAATTCTGGACCTCGACACCAGAACTTATGACGAATCTCACGATTTGGACCGGATCTACGAGCGCAGGACGGCCGATTCGAACACAAGCGCACTTCGGCGGCTTATGATTGGCGCTCTCTCCGCGGCGGAATTTATTCCGTGGGGCAAGGAGGTTCTGCTGGTGCAGCGGGGCTCGAAGCTCCCGGTGTATCGTTTCGACGACTCCGGCGAACTGGGGGCTGTGACGATCAAGCCGCCGGATGGATTCCTGCTGGATGCGATCCTGGGTTCGAGCGAGAAGGATACATGGGTGGTCTCGACGAAGGGGGCCAATTCCTTCGAGAAGGTGGCGACGGGAGGAGTAGTTGAGAATGCGCCGCAGCATCTGTTCGAGGTGAACCCGCGCACCGGCGAGGTGATCGATCAATTATCGGTCAAGGGGCCACAGCCGGGTCAGGTGTCTTGTGCCGCGGATGGCCGACTTGCCGCTATTTACTATGGGTTACCGCAGCAGGCGAATGTTCCCGTTCAACTGGGGTATGCCTCCGCGCCGCGTTACGGAAGGTCTGATTAAGTCCTAAACATTCCCTCAGCGGCTAAAGCCGCATTGCAGACAAATAGCTTATGGCACGACTGAAGTCGTGCCCTTAACAAAACCGGACTTAATCAGAGGTTCCTTAGAGCAGATTTGCTGTTGGTGTGGAGGAAGGCAACCGCAGATTCCCTTCGGGAATGACAAACAAAGGGCTCGGCAGACTCTATACCAACTGCTACTTTGCTCTAGTTGGTCATTTTTTGGCGAACGAACGGACCAGAATCACCATGTTCCAGATGCCGTCCGGCTTAAGGCGGTCACCTTCGCCGGTCATCTGGCCTTTGCCGTTCTTGATGATGTAGAAGAGTTCTCCGTCGGTCATATCTTTGAGTACCGCCGGGTCGGTGTAGTCCTTGAGGGTGAGCTTGGAATCGACGGCGAGGTCGCCCTTGCCGTTGCCGTTCTCTCCGTGACACATGGCGCAGTCGTATCCGTACATCTTCTTTACCTGGGCCTGGGATTCGGGAGTCGGCTTCACGGGGTTGACCAGAGTTTTGGCGTCAGCGGGCATTGCCGGCTGGGCTGGAGTGGCCGGGGCTGGCTTCGCGGCCGGAGGGACGGGTGCGGTTGCCGGTTGTTGGGGCAGGAAAACGAAGAGCAGTAACGCAGAGAGCGTGAACAAAGGCTGCAACATACGAGCCTCCTGTCTTGTCGCACGAATCCTATGCCTCGGCGAGGTCGATGGAAAGCCTTATTTTTCAAGCAAGGAGAACTTTATTCGCGGCAGGAAGCACAGTGACCTCCCAGAACGTTACTTCGGCTCCGTCTGGTGGAGAAAGTCGACGAGGTAGTCCTTCCAGACAGCCGCCTGGGTGTGGGTGCCGTGGCCGCGGGTGGCGTCGGAGATGGGGATGAGGATGAACTTTGCGTGCGGCATGCGCTTGACCATCTGCTCGGCGATGCCAAGCTCGGGCGGGTTGATGTAGTCGTCGGCGGAGTTGATCCAGAGCACAGGCGCGGTGATGGTGCCGAGGCGGGCGCTGGGGTCGTAGTTGCGGGAGGCGTCCATGTAGTAGATGAAGTTGTTGGCGTCGGTGTTGGCGGTGGTGCGTGAGAGATAGCTGTCGGCGTATTTTTCGGCGGCGGCGCGGGTGGGCGCGGCTTTCTGCATCTGGAGAGGGCTGGAGCCCATGACCAGCAGCATCTCGTTGGCGGCGCGGAGGCCTACTGTGGGTTCGGTGGCATATTCGCCGTTCTTCCACGCGGGATCGTTCTTGACGTTCTCGATGGCCATGTAGCGCATCATGCGGTTGCGTCCGGCGATCTCGACAGGGAGGCAGGCCATGGGCATGAGCGCGTCGGCGAAGCCGGGGTAGGTCTCACCCCAGACGAAGGACTGCATGCAGCCCATGGAGGTGCCGAAGATGAGGCGGAGGTGATCGACATGGAGGCCCTCGGTGAGCATGGCGTGCTGGCTGGCGACCATGTCGTCGTAGTCGTAGTGAGGGAAGCGCATGTGCAGGCCGTCGCTGGGCTTGCTGGACTGGCCGTGGCCGATGTCGTCGGGCAGGATGAGGTAAAACTTCGTAATGTCGAGGGGCTGGCCGGGGCCGAAGAGGATGTTGGAAAACTGCGGCGCGAGCAGCGAGTGCGCGCTGCCTCCCGTGCCGTGGAGCAGAAGGACGGCGTTGTCGACGAAGCCGGCGGCGTTCCGGTGGGGCTGGCCGAGGGTGAGGTAGTGGAGGTGGAGAACGGGAATGCTCTCGCCGTCTTTGAAGCGGAAGTTGGGAATGTCGAAAGAGCCGTCCTGCGTGGGCCAGGCGACGGCGCTAGGAGGCGCCTGCGCGGCTGGCGTCGACATGGTCTGGGCGGAGGCGGCGATGGCGCAGGAAAGGAGGATGGCAGCAATTGCGAGGCGCATAGTGGTTCCTCGGATGTTGCTGCCATTTGAATTCAAAGATGGTGGAAGGGCAAGGGAATGCCCTCTTAGGGAAGGTCTGATTCAGTCTCCGAGCATTCCCTCAGCGGCTAAAGCCGTATTGCAGACAGGTCACTTGTCACTTATGGCATCCTTCGACTCTGCTCAGGACAGGCTCTGAAGCCGTGCCCTTATCAAAGCCGGACTTAATCAGAGGTTCCTTAGAAATTCCGGCTGGATGAAAGGTGACACATCCAGCCGGACGATTACCGGCTACGATTTTGCCAGGGCGGACTCGATGGCGGAGACGATGGCGGGATCGTCGGGCACCATCTCGGGAGAGAAGCGGGCGATGACATTGCCCTGCCGGTCGGCGAGAAACTTCTCGAAGTTCCAGAGAATGCCCGGCTCGGGATTGGTGGTGGAATTGTGCTTGCTCTGGAGGAAGCCGTTGAGATTCTCGCGCAGGGCCGCGCGACCGTTGCCCGTGGCCTTGGGCTGGGCGGCAATGAGAGCCTTGTAGAGGGGGTGGGTCTCCGGGCCGGTGACGGCGATCTTCGAGAACATGGGAAAGTCGACTCCGAAGGTGCTGCGGCAGAAGGTCTGAATCTCGTCGTCGGTGCCCGGTTCCTGGCCGCCGAAGTCGTTGGCGGGGAATCCGGCGACGACGAGTCCCGCGTCTTTAAAGCGGGCATAGAGCTTTTCGAGAGCATCGTACTGAGGCGTTAGCCCGCACTTGGAGGCGACGTTGACGATGAGCAGAACCTTGCCGCGATAGCCGGCGAGTGACGCTTCCGCGCCGGTAATGCGGTGGAGCGGGATGTCATAGAGGGATACGGACATGAGGTCTCCTGATATCTGGATCTTAGCTTCAGTGTCGATTATAGAAGTTGAGTAGCCCGGCGACGGGCAGGCAGGCTCGCGCATTATACTTCGAGGCGAAAGATGCGAATTTCTCTTGACGGAGGCATTACTATACAAAGGCGATGTCCTTTGTAGACTCCCTTTTGGGGAAGCCGTTAGCAACCAGTGAAGAGCACTCCGAGCGTATCGGCGTCGCTGCTGGGGTTCCGATCTTTGGCCTGGATGCGCTGACGAGCGCGGCGTATGGGCCAGAGGCGGCGATGACGCTGCTGATTCCACTGGGATTGGCGGGACTTGAGTATATTGTTCCGATTGTCTCGGCGGTTTTGATCCTGCTGGGAATCGTGTTCTTCAGCTATCTGCAGACGATTGCCGCTTATCCCAACGGCGGCGGATCCTATACCGTCGCGAATGAAAATCTGGGGATTGGCCCGGCTCTGCTGGCCGCCGCGGCGCTGATGATCGACTACATCCTGACGGCGGCGGTGGGCATCTCAGCCGGCGTCAATGCCTTGACCTCGGCCATCCCCAGCCTGCAGCCGGACACCGTGCTGATCTGTTTAGTGATTCTGGCGATTCTGACCATTGTGAATCTGCGAGGAGTGAAGGAAGCCGGAGCGGCATTCATTGTGCCGACCTTCATGTTTGTCGGAACGCTGCTGGTGGTGATCGGCTTCGGCGTTTATCACACTATTTTGTCCGGTGGCCATCCGATCCCGGTGGCTGCGCCTCCGCCGGCGTTGCCCTCGACGGTGAAGTATCTGGGAATCTGGCTGCTGCTCAAGTCGTTCTCGAATGGATGCGCTGCCATGACCGGCGTTGAGGCTGTATCGAATGGCGTGAACGCATTCGCGGAGCCTCGGGCAAGAAAGGCCCAGACCTCCCTGGCCATCATTATTGTGATGCTCGCTGTGCTGCTGTTTGGAATTACGTATCTGGCCCGGGCCTATGGCATTACGGCGATGGAGCCGGATGCGCACCACTACCAGACGGTGGTGAGCATCCTGACGACCGCGGTTTTTGGCCGCGGGTGGTTTTATTACCTGACCATGGGGTCGATCCTGGCGGCTTTATCCATCAGCGCCAACACGGCATTTGCCGGATTTCCGCGACTGGCCCGGGCGATTGCCGCCAATGAGTACCTGCCGCATGTGTTTCTGTTGCGCGGCCGTCGCCTGCTGTTCTCGCATGGCATCTACGCGCTCACCGCATTTACCGCGATTATTCTCTTCCTGTTCGATGGCGTTACGGACAAGCTGATCCCGCTTTATGCGATTGGCGCTTTCATCGCGTTCACCCTGTCGCAGGCCGGGATGGTTGTGCACTGGAAGAAGCAGGAGGGCGGTTATAAGAAACATTGGTGGCACATGTTCGTCAACGGCTTTGGGGCATTGGCAACGGGCCTGACCACGCTGGTTGTGCTGGTCACGAAGTTTACCTCCGGTGCCTGGGTGACGGCGCTTCTGATACCGCTGCTGATCCTTATCATGATTGGGGTGAAGCGGCACTATACGCGTGTAAAGCGAGAGATGAAGGATATGACTCCGCTGAACCTGGTGAACCTGGAGCAGCCCATTGTGGTGATTCCGATGGCTCGGTGGGATCGGGTTACGGAGAAGGCGATGCGGTTTGGCCTGTTGCTCTCCCCGGAGATCAAGGTCGTGCACATCCACTCCGATGACGAAATCGACGGAGATGAAGGCCTGGATGGAGTCTGGGCGGAGAAGGTGCTGGCTCCAATCAGAAAAGAAGGCTTGAAGGATCCGGAACTGGTGACGATACCGTCGAACTACAGGTTCGTTCTTTCCCCGCTGATGGAATATATTTTGCAATTGGAAGATGAGAATCCGGGACGGAAGGTCGCGGTTATCCTTCCGGAGATGGTGGTGGCGCACTGGTGGGAGAACGCGCTGCATGGGCAGCGAGTCCAGTTGCTGAAGTTCATGTTGCTGTTGAGGGGAAATCAGCGAATTGTCATCGTAAACATTCCCTGGTACCTCTGAGGAAGAGCAGAGAATCGTTACGATCGACACATCGATCAGAGACTCAACCGGCGAGAGCCGGTTCTGTCTTTTTGTACGTTGGGCTTAGATCACGGAGGCGGGCTACAGCGGTGGGGACCAGTGCGAGCGCCTGTTCGACTTCTTCTTCGGTCGTCAACTTGGAGAGAGAGAAGCGAATGCTGGCGCGCGCACGGGCCGGGGAGAGGCCCATGGAGGTGAGGACATGCGAAGGTTCGGTGGCTCCCGACTGGCAGGCGGAGCCTCCGCTGACGGAGAGGCCCTTCAGGTCGAGCGCGATGACGAGTGCCTCGGCCTCGACATGATCAAAGTAGAGGTTGCTGGTGTTTGAGACGCGGGGCGCGCCGTCGCCGTTGACGCCGCACTCTTCTACTTGAGAGAGAATGCCTTGCTCAAGGCGGTCGCGGAGGGCGGCGAGATGCGCAGGGCCGTTTGCCGAAGAGTCTTCGGCGAGCCACTGCCGCGCCAGTTCGGCGGCCTTGCCGAGACCGACAATGCCCGCCACGTTCTCCGTTCCGGCGCGGCGCTGGCGCTCATGGGGGCCGCCGTGCAGCATGGGAGCGAGCCGGACGTTGCGGCGGACGTAGAGAACGCCGATACCCTTTGGGCCATGAATTTTGTGGCCGGACAAGGTGAGCAGGTCAATTTCCCTAAGCGGGCCGCGCGGGCTGAGATCGAGCGGCAGCTTGCCTGCGGCCTGGACGGCATCGGCATGGAAGAGCGCCCCGGCGGCGTGGGCGATGCGGGCGAGTTCGGCGATTGGCTGGATGACGCCGGTCTCGTTATTGGCAAAGATGATGCTGACCAGTTTTGTATTGGGGCGAATCGCCGCTTCGAGCGCCGCGGGTTCGATGAGCCCCTGCGGTGTGCAGGGAAGAAAGGTGACGTCGATGTTCTGTGCCGAGAGCGATTGCGCGGCGTGAAGGACGGCGTCATGCTCGATGGACGAGGTGATGAGATGAGGCTTCTCGCCCGAGGCGGAAGATTCGGCGGAGAGGACGCCGAAGAGGGCGAGGTTGTCGCTTTCGGTGCCGCCGGAGGTGAAGACGACCTCGGAGGTACGGCAGTGTAAAAATCCGGCGACGGCGGCACGGGCCTGGTCGACAGCCGCGCGAGCGTACTGACCCTGCTGATGGATGGAACTGGCATTGCCGAAGTGTTCGATCCAGAAGGGACGCATCGCCTCGAAGACTTCGGGGAGAAGAGGCGTGGTAGCGTTCGCGTCCATGTAGATATGGCGCATGAAGCTATTTTACTGCGAATGGGGACGCTGTATGCAGTCCAGCCGGGTCCTACCGCTCGGCGATGGGAACGTAGGGCGAGGGGTAGGCAGGGCCGATGTAGTCGGCGCGCGGACGGATGAGGCGGTTGTCGTCATGCTGCTCGATGACGTGGGCGGCCCACCCGGCGATGCGGCTGATGGCGAAGATCGGGGTGAAGAGGTCGATGTCGATGCCGAGGGTGGTGTAGGTCGAGGCGGAGTAGAAGTCGACGTTGGCGTTGAGCTTCTTCTGCTCCTTGACGAAGAGTTCGATCTTGCGCGACATGTCGAACCACTTGGTGTTGCCCGCGGCGCGGCCCAGCTCCTCAGACATCCGGCGGAGATGAGTGGCTCGCGGGTCTTCGGTGTGATAGACGCGGTGGCCGAAGCCGGAGATCTTCTTCTTCTCGGCAAACATCTGTTTGACGTGCTCGATGGGATCGACGCCAGCCTCGTCGATGGCATAGAGCAGGCGCATGGTGGCTTCGTTGGCTCCGCCGTGTAGAGGCCCTTTGAGCGCGCCGAGCGCACCGGTGATGGCGGAGTGAATGTCGGCCAGGGTCGCGGCGATGACGCGTGCGGCGAAGGTGCTGGCGTTGAGTTCGTGATCGGCGTGAAGGATCAACGCAATGTCAAGGGCGCGGGTGGCGGTCTCGGAGGGCTTTTCTCCGTTCAGCATCCAGAGGAAGTTTGCCGCGTGCGACAGCTTGTGGTCCGGCTCGATGACCGGCTTGCCCTTGCGAATGCGGTCGAAGGCGGCAACAATCATCGCAATCTGCGAGGTAAGGCGGAAGGATTTGCGAATGTTGGCGTCGTGGGTGTTCTCGGCCTCGTCGGCGTCGTAGATGCTGAGCAGGGAGACGGCGGTGCGCAGCACCTGCATGGGAGTCGCGCTGGCGGGGACGCTGTGCAGAAGCTCGAGGACCCTGGGGTTGAGCTGGCGTCCGGCGGTCAGTTGGGCGGCAAAGCCGGCAAGCTCGGAGGTGGTAGGAAGCTTGCCATTCCAAAGAAGATAGGCAGTCTCTTCAAAGGTAGAGCGCTGCGCGAGTTCGTGGATGTCGATACCGCGATAGGAAAGCACACCGGCGTCGCCGTCGATAAAGCAGATGGAAGAACTGGTGGCGACGATGCCTTCCAGGCCTTTAGGAGCGACGGCAGGAGACGGGAGCGGCTTTTCCGAAGTGGTAAACATTACATCGTTTATAGCGCAGCGATGAAAGGGTTGTCACGGCAGGATGCGCGAATATCGGCATTATTGTGCGATGGGAGAGGAAGGGAGCGGGCGCGATGGCGAGTAGTCGGCCAAGTCGATGGAAGGGCTTTCGCCGGCGAGAAGTTGCGCCATAACGTGCGCGGTCGCCGGGGTGAGGAGAATGCCGTTGCGATAGTGTCCGGCGGCGACGAATTGGTTGCGGCTTTCGGGCATGGCGCCGAGGAAGGGCAGCCCATCGGGGCTGGAGGGACGGAGGCCGGCCCAGGCTTCCAGTTGTCGCGCTTCGGACAGAACGGGCAAGAAGGCGTTGGCCAGTGACCGAAGATGGGCTATGTCTTTGGAGTGGACAGTCTTGTCGAACCCGGCGTCTTCGATCGTCGCGCCGATGATGGCACGGCCTGCGTGGGGGCCGGTGGTTCGGGGAACGATGTACATGCCGTGAGTGCGGAGGACGAGATGGAGCGGGAGCGAAGGTGGAAGCGCGACTGCCAGCATCTGTCCCTTTCTGGGCGCAATGGCAAGGCCGGGAGCGAGTGAAGACTGGGAGGCCCAGGCTCCGGTGCAGTTGATAAAGCGCGCTGCGTGGAAGGCGCCCGTGGAGGTCTGCACTTCCACGGAGTCTCCGACGGATTGCACGGAGAGAACGCGAGTGCCGGTACGGAGGTCGATCGAGGTGGCCCGGACCGCGGTGAGGACGGCTTCGGCGAGATGGCGGGGATCGAGGCTGCGTTCGTCAATGAGCGTGAAGTGCCGGTTGTTGGAAGTCAGTTGAGGCAGGGCATCGGCCAGCGCTTCAGTAGAAAGCTCGTTCGATGGAGGAGCAAGGTGCGCCTGGAGGGTGGCGCTGGTGTGGAAGGGAACGCGGATACCGGAGAGTTCGTCAAGGCGGTCGAGAAAGGCGGGGTAGAGCGAGAGGCTCAGGTCGGAGAGCTTGCGCAGTGCCGCCGGGTTGTCGGGATCGCTGGCGGCGAGCATTCCCGCGGCGGCGGTGGAAGCTTCCGAGAGAGGTTGTCCCTGTTCGAGGACCGTGACGCTGAGGCCCCGGCGATGGAGTTCAAGAGCGAGCGAGAGGCCGATGACGCCGCCTCCTGCAATGCAAATATCGAGGTCGTGCATACAACCAGTTTAGTGCGATTCGGAAAGTGGCGCGGCGAAAGGACTGGTCAGAGGGGGCCAAGTTTGAGAGACTGACGAGCAGCTTGTTTTGAATCAGCCGGTTGAAGTGAATCGAAGGGCAGCGTACGAGGAGAATGCGATGAGCGAAGAAGGATACGTGGAACAACGATCAATGTCGGGAGCATTTATTGCTGTCGTCGCGGTGGCATTACTGGCCGCGCTTGGTTCGCTGGTGTGGTGCTACGGCCTGCAGAACCATCTCAAGGTCGCGGAGCAGAAGTTGGCAACAGCCGACAAGAAAAACGCTGACCTTGCGGAGGAGCTGGATGCGACGAACGCCCGGCTGCGGGCGACCAGCGAGACGCTGGGGCAGAGCGTCGGCATCGCGCAGAAGCAGATCGAGACGCGGGCACAGAGCATCCTCGCGGCGCAGGCGGCGGCGACGACGAGACTGGAGCAGGAGCAGGCGGCAAACAAGAAGCAGATCGGCGCGGTATCGAACGATGTAGCCAGCGTGAAGACGGATGTCGGCGGCGTAAAGACGGACGTGGCGACGACCCGATCCGACCTGGAGGCGACCAAGTCGCAGCTAAACCGGGTGGTGGGCGATGCCGGCGTGATGAGCGGCCTGATCGCGACCAATCACAGCGAACTCGAAATTCTCAAGCACAAGGGTGATCGCAACTACTTCGAGTTCACCTTGAAGAAGGGCGAGAAGCCGTTGCTGTTGTCGACGATCAAGATTCAATTGAAGAAGGTGAACCAGAAGCACTCGCGGTATACGCTGAACGTGAGCGCGGACGACCGCAACATCGAGAAGAAGGACAAGAATCTCGACGAGCCGGTGCAGTTCTATACAGGCAAGACGCCGGTGCTGTACGAACTGGTGGTCAACGACATTCAGAAGAACAGCGTGTCCGGTTATCTCTCGACGCCGAAGGGGCCGGGGCAGCCTGCCGGGCAATAGCGATTACATGCAAACGTAGAACGGGGGACGCTTCATAAGCGTCCCCCGTTTCTATTTGCCTGTTGATTTCTACTTCTTTTTTGCGGCTTTCTTCGCCGGCTTCTTTGCTGCTTTTGTGGCTGCCTTTTTCGTTGCCATTTGTCTATTCTCCCTATTGATTAGACATCGCTGCTGCAACAAGCTGCATTGCAGCTAACGAAGGTATAGATTCACTGAAATTTACTGTCAAGAAAAATCGATGTGTTTGCGAAATTTTTTTTGCGCATGAGCCGTAACGGTTCGCGCGAAGAGGAGCGGAATCGGCGCTCGAAAAGTTCGAGATGGCTCGATTCGATCTCGCGTTCAGCACTCGATGATGTTGAGAGCGAGACCGGCGAGGGATGTCTCCTTGTAGCGCGACTGCATATCGAGACCGGTTTGATACATCGTCGCAATCACCTGGTCGAGCGAAAGTTTGTGACCGCCGGTCTCATGCATCGCCATGCGGGCAGCGTTGATTGCCTTGACCGCGCCCATACCGTTGCGTTCGATGCAGGGTATCTGGACGAGGCCGCCGATGGGATCGCAGGTCATGCCGAGGTTGTGCTCCATGGCGATCTCGGCGGCGTGTTC
The DNA here is from genome assembly GCA_001897435.1 of Acidobacteriales bacterium 59-55. Taxonomy (GTDB): domain Bacteria; phylum Acidobacteriota; class Terriglobia; order Terriglobales; family Acidobacteriaceae; genus Edaphobacter. The sequence goes on from MKSV01000007.1 coordinate 653,880, forward strand.
GATCTCGGCGTTCGTTCCGTTGAGGGCAGCGACGAGGCCCCCGGCAGCCATCGAGCAGGCGACGCCTACTTCGCCCTGGCAGCCAACCTCGGCGCCGGAGATGCTGGCATTCTCTTTGTAGAGGATGCCGATGGCGGCGGCGGTGAGAAAGTAGCGGATGAGGCCCGCCTCGTCTGCGCCGTCGATGAAGCGCATGTAATAGTGGGCGAGGGCGGGAATTACCCCGGCGGCTCCGTTGGTGGGCGCGGTGACAACTCTTCCTCCGGCCGCGTTCTCCTCGTTGACGGCCATGGCATAGATCGTGACCCAGTCGAGCGGGGCGAGCGGGTCTTTGGAGCCTTCGGTCTCAAGCCTGCGGGCAAGGCGTGGAGCGCGGCGGCGGACGTTCAAGCCTCCGGGCAGGATGCCTTCGGTCGCAATACCGCGCGCGGTGCAGGACTGCATGACGCGCCATAGAGTGAGAATGCTGGCTTTGATCTTTTGCTCGGGGGCGGCTTCGCTCGATAGCGGTGTGTCTGGAGCCGGACGGTTGATGGAGATGGAGGGATCGCCGAGGAGAGCGACTTCGTTGGCCAGGAGAAGCTCGGCGATGGTCAGATTGTTGGCGTCCGCATTGGCGAGAAGTTCAGCCGCGCTGCGGAACGGATAGGGAACGGACCGAGTGCCGGCGGATGTGCCGGCCGCGCGTTCTGCCTGGAACTCGCCGTCGGAGAGGATGAAGCCTCCGCCGACGGAGTAAAAGATTTCTTCGGATAGCAGCGCATGGGCATCGTCGAAGGCGGAGAAGCGCATTCCGTTGGGATGGGTAGGATCGGCGGGATTGGGGTACATCTGGTTGCGATGGAAGAGGAGATGTTTTCCTTCGGCGAAGGGAATCTCGTGAAGATCGAGAAGATAGAGCGTTCCGGTGGAACGGATGGCGGCGAGATAGGTATCGATCAGTTCGGGATCGATCGTATCGGGCGCTTCGCCGAGCAGCCCGAGCAGAATGGCGCGGTCGGTGCCGTGGCCGGCTCCGGTGAGCGCAAGCGAGCCATAGAGATCGACGCGGACCGCTGCCGTGTTTGTGAGCAAACCTGAAGCGTCAAGCGAACGGGCGAAGCGGAGAGCCGCGCGCATGGGGCCGACCGTGTGCGAACTGGAGGGACCGATACCGATCTTAAAGAGCTCAAAGAGACTGGTGTTCACGGTTTATCACCCTCCAAGTCATTCTAGTCGCGTATTTATCTATAGAATGCGGTGAAGAGTATCGGGACATCCGCCGGAATATTGGCGTATCTGATGTTCCTTTGCTTGTACCGTCCCTACACTCTCGCAGAGCGTTTTGGGGATCGTTACATTTCAATGCAGGCGGGAATCTATGAGTCTTTGGCAAAAAGTCGATGAGCGATTCAGAATCGCGAACTCTCTGATGTGGGCTGCGGACTCTACCCGGCCGGCGATGGAGATCGTTTATCGGGAGCTGTTTTTGAGGGACCTATCCCGGCTTGGGTTGGAGGATTTGTATTACCCGGTTGGATCGGCGGCGAACCACAGCTTGTTGTATTTGATTGCGAGGTGCTTTACAGAACTGCCGGTGAGCCGTGTCCTTGAGATGGGAGCGGGACAGTCCAGCATCCTGATGAGCCAACTCAACGATCGCCTGAAGAAGGAAGCGGTCCTTACCACGGTGGAACATGATCCGCAGTGGGCCGCCAGAATTCAGGGTCAGGTGAAGCATCGGGTACAGACTGCGGCCCTTGTGCCGAAGACGATAGCCGGCCACAGCATCTCTCACTATGGCGGCGAATACTTTGATTCGTCGGCACTCTATGACTTTGTGCTCGTCGATGGTCCTCCTGCCCACGGCAGCAAGGATATGGCGCTGAATCGAATTGGCGCTGTCGAGCTTCTCGAAAAGAATCTGGCGGAGAGCTTTGTCCTCATTGTCGACGATGCGGAGCGGCGTGGTGAGGACGTGCTGGTCGAGCTGATCCGCCGGAAGCTCCGAAAGGATGGCCGCGATTTTAGGGAGACTGCTATTATGGCTGCGAAGCAGCAGCATGTCTTTGCCGCAGGCCATTGTTCAGGCGCCGTATTTTTCTGATCGCTATCGAGCAACGCGAAATAGCGACGGGAGTTTGTCATCATTGTGTCCCGAAGGTACGGGGCAGGGTATCCATTGTTTTTTTAACTGCCTCATGGATCCATCAGGCTTAAGAGAATGCTCTTTACGGCTCGCAGCGCAGCAGTCTATGGAATTGACGCACACATCATCGATGTAGAGGTCGATTTCTCCGGCGTCAAGCTGGACAAGGAACTGTTCAATACCGTAGGCCTGCCGGATGCGGCGGTGCGCGAGAGCCGCGACCGGGTACGATCGGCGATCAAGAACTCCGGGTTCGACATTCCGCCGACACGGATCACCATTAATCTCGCTCCGGCAGATCTGAAGAAAGAAGGCTCGGGGTTCGATCTTCCCATTGCGATCGGCATCCTGGGCGCCTATGGCGCGCTCCACATTAAAGACCTGAGCGATTTTCTGCTGGTGGGAGAACTGGGACTGGACGGAAGCCTGCGAGCGGTGCAGGGAATGCTCCCGATCGCGGTTGCGGCGCGAGCGAAGGGGATACCCAATCTCGTCATCCCGGCAAGCAACGCGCGTGAGGCAGCGGTGGTCGAGGGGGTGAACGTCTACCCGGTCAAGAGCCTGCTCGAAGTGCGCGAGCTGCTTAACGCTGCGGCCTTTGGCACGGTGACCGCAGTGCCGCTGAAGGTAGAGACGGCGAATCTGTTGAATGAGATGCAGCATTTCCCGTTCGACTTCAAGGATGTGCGCGGCCAGCATGTGGCGAAGCGGGCGCTGGAGGTAGCGGCCGCGGGCGGACACAATATCCTGATGATCGGTCCGCCGGGGTCGGGCAAGACGATGCTGGCCAAGCGGTTGCCTTCGATCCTCTCCCCGCTGCGGTTTGAGGAGGCGCTGGAGACGACGAAGATTCATTCCGTGGCCGGGGTGCTCGATGCGGAGCAGGGACTGGTGACGCACAGGCCGTTCCGGTCGCCGCACCATACCATCTCCGATGCGGGACTGATCGGCGGCGGGATGATGCCTCGGCCGGGCGAGGTTTCGCTGGCGCACAATGGTCTGCTCTTTCTGGACGAGTTGCCGGAGTTCCCCCGGAACGTTCTGGAGGTGATGAGGCAGCCGCTTGAGGATGGGATGGTGACGATTGCGCGGGCAGCGATGAGTCTGAGCTTTCCCGCGCGATTCATGCTGGCCGCGGCGATGAACCCCTGTCCGTGCGGATACTTCAACGACAAGTCTCGGGAGTGCATGTGTACACCGCCGATGATTCAGCGATATGTCTCCAAGGTCTCCGGGCCGCTGCTGGATCGGATCGATATCCATATAGAGGTTCCGGCAGTGCAGTATAAGGAGTTGCGCGGTGGCGCGGCGGCGGAGGGGTCGGAGGAGATACGGAATCGGGTTCTTGCCGCCAGGGAGTTGCAGCATGAACGGTTCAGCGAGGCCGGTGAGCGGACGAACGGCTCGGCAAAGGTCGCCTCGCGGCAGATCTTCGCCAACTCGCAGATGAACACCCGGCAGATCCGTACCTATTGCGAGTTGTCGTCGGAGGCGGAGCGCCTGTTGGAACGCGCAATGCAGCAGCAGGGGTTAAGCGCGCGGGCTCATGATCGGATACTGAAGGTAGCGCGGACCATTGCGGACCTGGGCAGAGATCAGGATATCGGAGTCAAACATATTGCTGAAGCCATCCAATACCGCACTTTAGACAGAAGCTACTGGTCGTAGGAGCGATTAATGGAGCGGAGCTATAAGTCAAGCAGAAAATCCCATTTATGGGATATTGCAGGCCTCAGCTTCCCAAAAAAAGTATTGACCTGAGGCTCCAGACCATTTACTTTGCTATTGGGTCGAGTCGCTCCGGGCTGTCGAAAGAGGTTTCCCGGGAGAGCAGGGGTGGTCGCCGAGAGGTCAAGGTTTCCCAGAGATTCTGGTTGGTTTTCTGTTTCACGCCAAGGCGCAGACTGCGCTGAATCGCAAGGAAAGATTCTGGTTTGCTAGAGTTGCGGCTTTTAGGCCGGAGGGTAGAGGCTTCGTCTATAAGTGACTGTAGTACATTGCTTAATCGTTACATGTGGACATAAGAAGAGTCCTATTCGGGGTCTTTAGCGTCTAACTAAAACGAGAGTGCTTGAGTTGTGGTTTTGGGATTTGTGTAAGTAATTGGATAATTTCGGATTGGTGAGCACTATCAGGAAGCTTACGCCGATAGAAAAAATGAAGAGGAGAACTATGCGCTCAGATCTTATATTTGGAGCACTCACACACGTGAACAACCGTTACGAGCTATGTCAACTGGCGTCGAAGGCGACGCGTAAGCTGCACAAGCCTAATACGCGGTTGCAGGACACGACCAATGAGGTGCTGGATCGTTTCAAGGATACGATTCCGATGAACGAGTCAGATGATTCTGTTGTGAAGAAGGTAGAAGTGCAGGAACGCCGCGCTGCATAGCGCGGCGCGTCTTGCCAACATTTAACCGATTACCCGCCTTATAACCCCATCCGCAATATCGCTTTTATACCTCTGGCCTTCCGCACGACCCCCCGTCAGGCAGATCCCGCCTCCGTTTCAAACAATCCCTCCTTATTAAATCAAATTCCAGGTAAAACATGACTATTTCTGAGTTGAAAGAACACAATATTGCGGAGCTGGGCAAGCTTGCGCGTGGTCTCGATATCGCGGGCACCAGCGGCCTGCGCAAACAGGATCTTATCTTCAAGATTCTTCAGGCGCAGAGCGAGAAGGAAGGGCACATCTTCGCCGAAGGCGTGCTGGAGATCCTGCCCGACGGCTATGGCTTCCTCCGCTCCCCCGATTACAACTATCTGCCCGGCCCGGACGATATCTACGTCTCCCCATCGCAGATTCGCAAGTTCGACCTGAAGACCGGCGACACCATCAGCGGAAATGTGCGTCCGCCGCATGAGGGCGAAAAGTACTTTGCCCTGGTCAAGATCGAGGCCATCAACTTCGAGTCGCCCGAAGAGACGCGCAACAAGATACTGTTCGACAACCTGACACCACTCTATGCCGAGGAGCGGGTCAAGATGGAGACGGTGCGCGAGCACATCTCCGGCCGGGTGATGGACCTGCTGACGCCGATGGGTAAGGGGCAGCGCGGGTTGATCGTCGCTCCTCCCCGAACCGGCAAGACGATGCTGTTGCAGTCAATCGCGAATAGCATCACTACCAATCATCCCGAGATTGTGCTGATCGTCCTGCTGATCGATGAGCGCCCGGAAGAAGTCACGGACATGCAGCGCAGCGTTAAAGGCGAAGTCATCAGCTCCACCTTCGACGAGCCGGCAGCCCGCCACGTACAGGTCGCCGAGATGGTGATCGAAAAGGCGAAGCGGCTGGTCGAGCACAAGCGCGATGTTGTCATCCTGCTGGACTCGATTACCCGTCTGGCGCGCGCCTACAACACTATTGTTCCGCCGTCGGGCAAGGTGCTCTCAGGCGGTGTCGATTCAAACGCGCTGCAAAGGCCGAAGCGGTTCTTCGGCGCGGCCCGCAATATCGAAGAGGGTGGGTCGTTGACCATTATCGCCACGGCTCTCGTCGATACCGGTTCCCGCATGGACGAGGTCATCTTCGAAGAGTTCAAGGGCACCGGCAACATGGAAGTCATTCTGGACCGCAAATTGGTAGACAAGCGCGTCTTCCCGGCCATCGACATTCAGCGCTCCGGCACTCGTAAGGAAGAGCTGTTGATTCCGAAGGAAGATCTGCAACGCGTCTGGATCCTGCGCAAGGTCTTGAACCCGCTTTCGCCGGTCGAAGCGATGGAGTTGCTCACCGACAAGCTGGCGAAGACACGGAACAACCAGGAGTTCCTGCACAATATGAGTTCCATCTGACAACGGCATCTACACCGAATAAATAAAAGCGCAGCCTCCGGGCTGCGCTTTTTGTCTCGCATAAAGCCTTGGCTAGTAGCCGTTGGCGAGGAGATATTCTTCGGTCAGGATAAAGTGCTCCGGCTGTTGCTGCCGCTCGGCATACTTGGCGAGAACGTCAACCTCGATGTTGAGCGGAGCGCCAACGGCAAGCGTGTGCAGGCTGGTGGCGGCATAGGTATGAGGGATGATGGCTACCTCGACCTCGTTACCCTGGAGTGCGGCAACGGTGAGGCTGATGCCCTCGATGGTGATCGATCCCTTTTCGACGACGTAGGTCAGCAGCTCTTCGGGGATGGCGATGCGCAGACGCCAGTCGGTAGCGGGAGACTCGGGGTGGATAGGGTCGAGCGCGAGCAGGGTTCCGGTGCCGTCGACGTGACCCTGGACGACGTGGCCGCCGAGCGGCGATCCGGCAGGCGTGGGAAGCTCCAGATTGACGACGGAGTTGGGCTGGAGGCGGGAGAGTGTTGTGCGGGCGATGGTCTCGGCTGCGAGATCGGCGGAGAAGCGCGGCGGAAAAGCATGAGGCTCGATCGACAGCGCGGTGAGGCAGACGCCGCTGACCGAGATGCTGTCTCCGCTGTTGAGGCGCGAGGCGAGCATGGGAGCGGCGACGGTGATGCGTGTTGCCCCCGAGGTTGGCGTGATGGCGAGGATGGTTCCGGTGGTCTCGATCAATCCGGTGAACATGGATATAGGTTACAGCGGTTTATGGACCGGATTGGCGCAGAGTGAGTCGGAGGGAGGGCAGTCGGCCCGTATTTCCTCCCCCACCGGCGGCTTACCGCTTCGCGTTGATTTACAATCAGACCTTGAGCATGGCCAAACACCAGCATCATGGCGGGAGCAGTTTTGCATTTAGCAAGAATTGAGTCAGAAGCAAACACACAGCCACACGGACCGTGCCCCTCGCGGCGTGTATCGCGGTCCGGCGCTCGGTCTACAGCCCGGTTCATCGTCCGATTCGCTCTGGCTGCCGTTACTTCGGCATCGCTGATCGGATGCGGCAACACCTATCGGCCTGTCGTCACCGCCATCAACCCGGTGGGGCCCGCGGGCCAGCCGCAGAAGTTTGCCGTCGCGATCTCAACGACGGGGCCGACGACACCGGGACTGGTGACCTTCGTCGATGTCTCGGGCGATACGGTTCTCATCACGGCGACGATTGGAGTGGACCCTTATTATCTGGTTCTCAATGGGGATAGCAGCACGACAGCCACTACCGGCTATACGCTGAACCGCGACACCACGGTCAACAGCTTCGACATCTCCACCTCTTTGCTGAGCAGCCAGGTTCTTCAGACCACGCTGCTGGCGGGGGCGACCCCGGTCAGCATCTTTCCCCAGGGCGCGTATACCTATATCGCGGAGCCCGGCCGGAACCAGATTGCGACGCTCCAGGGAACTCCTCCCGTGCTGAAGCAGGAGTTTCCCGTCGAGAACCCTATCTACGTCGTAGGCGTCTCCAAGGCTCCGCGCATCTACGCCACAGGTTCGGACAGCGCGGGAAACGGCCAGGTCTGGCCGTTCGACACGGTCAACAATCTTCCTGACGGCACCGTCATTCCGGTTGGCAAAGATCCGGTCTATGGCGTGATGACGGCTGACTACAAGCGCGCTTTTATTCTCAACAAGGGCGATGGCACGGTCAGCGTCATCAACTCGCAGACTAACCAGTTGGATGTGCTGCCGGCGGGCAAGACCAATCCCATCTCAGTCGGCACGGCTCCGCTGTGGGCTGACTTCGCGCCGAGCCGCAACGAGCTGGTCGTAGCCAATGCAGGGGATGGAACGACGCCGGGATCTGTGAGCATTATCAGCATTCCGCTCTGCTCGGCGACCTCGCTGCCCGGCAATCCAAACTGCGATGCCACCAATCCAGTGGATGCCAACGGCTTTGGCACGGTGCTCGCCACGGTTCCGGTGGGTGTCAATCCGCAGATGGTTGGCGTGTTGCAGGATGGCACGCGGGCCTATGTCGTGAATCAGGCTGACAGCACCGTCTCGGTCATCAACCTGAACACCAACACAGTAACCGCCGTGATTCCGGTGCCCGCCACCGTTCATCCAAACTACATTGCCGTTACCACCGGCACGCCGACGGGGAAGGTCTACGTTACGTCTCCGGAGTCGACCAATATGACAGTCATTCGTACCGACACGGACTCCGTCGATACGGTTATTCCTCTCCAGGGTAAGGGCGTATCCGTCCGGGTTACGGTTCCATAACCGCCTTCCTGACCGCTTCATTACCGATACAAATTGAGTGCCCCATGTCCTGAAGATTCGGGACATGGGGCACTTGATTGTTTGAGGCTTTCGGCAACGAGCGGAGGAGCTACTTCAGGATCTGCGTCAGCGGCTTGCCCTGAATGTCGCCAAGGGAGAGGTGAAGGAGATGCGCGATGGTCGGAGCGATATCGACGTTCGGAAACGCCGGGATCTCGCCCGTTTGCCGGATGCCGGGGCCCGCTGCAATGAAGATGGCCTGCATCAGCGGCACGGTATTTGGATAGCCGTGCGATCCGATCTCTTTCGTATCGGTTACAAAGCTGCCGGTATCGCCGCCGCTGAAGGCGTAGTCGTCGGCGGCATAGAGAAGCAGATCGGGGGCCTGATCGCTTTCAGACGGTGTTGGCCAGCCCTGCTTCGCCGCTTCGCTGGGAGTCAGCGCAGCGCGAATTCCGGGCTTGCCTGAGAAGAGAGACTTCAGCGCGGCTCTCGATGCGTCCGTGGCATGTTGTTGAAAGACGAGGGCAAAACCGCCGTCAGGCATGCAAAAGGCGGGGCTGACCTCTGTAGGCGATTGAAGTCCGGCCTGCTTGAGCAGGACGTTCGGGTGAATTTGCTGATGGACGCTTTGCTGGCCATGGTCGGAGACGATGAGGAACGTGGTGCGGTCGAAGTCGCCCGCTGCACGTACCGCGTCGACGATATCCTTCACGCGGTCGTCGAGGAAGGCGATGGTGTTGCGGCCGGAATCGTTGCCGAAGCCGGTCTTATGCTCAATGCCGTCGAGCGCGAGCAGGTGGAGGAGCAGCAGATCCGGATGATGCTTCTCAATGATATCGATGGCGGCGCGAGTGTAGATCCGGTCGCGCCATGCCTGCGATGGCTTGTTGAAGTGGGCTAACTCATCGGCGGTGACGACTCCCTGCGCTTCGAGATCGTGCTCGATCAGGCCGTCGAGATGGGGACGCTCGGAGAAGCGCCAGGTGATGCTCTTGGCATCTCCAATGGCTACCCAGTCCACCTCGGCGGTCGTGAGGCCAGCCTCATGCGCGGCGTCATAGACGGTGGGTACGGCGACGAGGCGCGACTTAGGAGCCTCGGCGTCTACCTTGGGCGGAGTTGTGGTGCGCTGGTTGACGATGAGCCCGTTGACGAGGACGTGGTGCCGGCCGGCATCGACCCCGGTGATCATGGCGGTATGGTTCGGCCATGTGACGGTGGGATTGATGGGCTGCATGGACGTCGCATAGGCGCCCTGCTTCATAAGCGCATGGAGCGTCGGGGCCGGTAGTTGCGGGTCGTGCAGGCTGGCTGCCCCGAAGGCGTCAAGACTGATGACGATAACTTTGGGGCCATGCTTTGAGGTTTGCTGCGCGCAGAGCGGGAGAAGACTCGTGAAGACAATTGCAGCGGCGGCACACCGAAGCAAGCCGGGAAATGAAGTCATCCGTGGGAATACTCCTTTGAAGATGTCTATGCGCCGACCATGATGATCGGCATGGTCGGCGTTTGCGAGCCTCCCTCGTTTTCGATGGTGACTCCGAACGCCTTGGCCTCGACTCCCTTGGGGATTGGCGGCATAATGACGCTGGCGTTGCCGCGCTCGTCGGGATGGAAGATGCCGGCGGGCATGGGATCGCTACCGCTGGCGGGAATCAGCCACAGCTCATAGACCTTGGCGGGCTGAAGCGGAGCCATATTATTCGCCTGGAAGAGCAGCGTGCCCTTCTCCGCGACATAGATCGCCCTGCCCTGGGGAACGGGCGCAGCCTTGGCCATGGTGAGCGTCACGCGCATGGCGTTGCGATCGGTCATGGCGTCCATGACCTGTTGAGCAGTCACGGCCTCGGTCGAAAGCTGGGCGATCTGGGTATTCTGCTCGTCGCTGGACCCGCGCAGCGTCTCGCGCTGGAGATACAGGTTGCCGGAGGTAACGGCTAGACCGGCGGCCAGCGCCCAGCCCACCCAGGGAAAGACCTTGCCCACAAAACTCCGCTTGGGGAGATCGTCCGCGGTGAGAGGTGACCGGTTGCCAGATCCGCGAATCGGAAGCTCGGGCTCCACTTCGGCCTGTGGCGCGGGGGCTGGGGGAAGGGTCTTTTTCTCGAGTGCCACCTGTTGCAGCAGACGCTCTCGCGCCTCTGCGGGCGGCGATTGCAGATCGACGGTGTGGGCGTAGATAGCGACGTCGCCCTGGACCTCCGCCAGTTCACGGCGGCAGTCCGGGCAATTCTCAAGATGAGCCGCGGCGGCGCGGGCGTCCTCCGGGGGGAGCAATTGCATGGCAAACAGCACCAGGTCGTCGCGCTCGATATGTCCGGCCATGTTCATGCTGTGAATGCCTTTCTCAACGTCGTCAGCGCGCTGCGTATTCTTGTCTTGACCGTGCCCAGAGGGTCACCTGTCATCTCGGCGATCTCGGAGTGGGTAAGGCCGTCGAAGAAGGCCATCTCCAGGGTCTTGCGCTGCTCCGCGGGGAGTTGCTGGATCACGCCCCTCGCCTTCTCCATCATGTTGTTGCGCTCGGCCTCGTCGGCCAAATTGTAGTCCGAGGCCGGCGCGATGTCGTCAATGTCCTCTGTGGGCCGTTTTCGGCGCAGCGCGTCGATGGAGCGGTTGCGCGAGACGACGGCGAGCCAGCCGCCCAGGCTTCCCCGGCTTGCAACGAATCGATCGGGATTGCGCCAGACCTGCATGAAGATTTCCTGTAGAACGTCTTCGGCGGCAGCCGGATCGCGCAACACGCGCAGGGCAACGGAGTACACAATCTTCGAGTAGCGGTCGAACAACGACGCCATGGCATATTCGTCGCCGTTGCGCACCAGCGCAAGCAAGGCTGCATCATCGGGCACCGATGGCGGTGGCGGGTTGACGATCTGCGATTCTCTATACATGGAACGCACCTGACTCCGCAGCGGATTGCACGTCTGCGCAATATCCGCGGGCGGTTCGGGGGCCCGTCACTTGTACCGGGGTTGGCTTCATTACAGATGCAACTTTACCTGAAATTGCATCGAGGCGGTTATCCATCCGGGCTCCGTTCCAGCATGTAGGCTTATGAGGTAGATGCAAAAGATGACGGAGATTAACAAGTCGAGGGCCGAGAAAGTTCGTTTGGACAAGCTGCTGGTCGATCGCGGCCATGCCGCCTCGCGGGAGCGGGCGCAGGCGCTGATCCTCGCGGGCCGGGTGCTGGTCGATGAGCAGCGCGTCGACAAGCCGGGAACGGCGGTGCGCGGGGAGGTCTCAATTCGGCTGCTGGGCTCCGACCTGAAATACGTCAGCCGGGGCGGACTGAAGCTGGAGCAGGCCCTGGCGCACTGGCAGATTGTGCTGGAGGGAGCGGCCTGCGTCGATATCGGAGCGTCCACGGGTGGGTTTACGGACTGCATGTTGCAGAGTGGGGCCATCAGCGTGCTGGCCGTCGATACCGGCTATGGACAGATTGCACAGAAGCTGCGCGACGATCCGCGAGTGACGCTGCGAGAACGGACCAATGCCCGGCTTCTGGAGCGCGGAGAACTGCTCGGGGGCGATGCGGTGCCGACCTTCTTCGCGATGGACGTCTCTTTTATCTCGGTGACGCTTGTTCTTCCGGCGGTTCTGGGGGCGCTTTCGACGGTGCAGCAGCGATGGCAGGGCACCGGCGTGATCTTAGTCAAGCCACAGTTTGAGGCGGGCCGCGCGCATGTGGGCAAGGGAGGCATCGTTCGCGACGACGGTGCGCGGCGTCTGGCGGTCGAGCGCGTTCGAGAGTGTGTGATCGAGCAGGGGGGCAGCGGGGTGGATGTCATCGATTCGCCCATTCTCGGGATGGAAGGGAACCACGAATACTTACTCCGTGCGAACTTTGGGGTGCGGGAAATCTCGTAGGTTCAATGGCGAACTGCCATTACACTAGACGACATGCCCCTTGCCGCGATTGTTTCCAAGCCGCAGAAGCCGGAGCTTGCCGGGATTCTGCACGAACTTGTCACCTGGCTTGATGGCCATGGCTATCGGTACATTCTGGACCCGGACAGCGCCGCCTATCTTGGCTCGGCGGAGGCGATTGAGCGGCCGGAGATGCCGGGACACAAGCCGAACCTGGTGATCGTGCTGGGTGGGGATGGGACTTTGCTTGCCGCGGCGCGAGCTTTTGCGCGAACGACGACACCGATCCTTTCGGTCAACCTGGGGTCGTTGGGATTCCTTACGGAGATTCCCCTGGGCGATCTCTATGCAACGCTTCAGGCTTGGTGCACAGGTTGCGCCGGCGTCGAGGTTCGGGCGATGATGCATGCGCAGCTCCACCGCGGCGGCAAACTGCTGCACGAGTGGGATGCGCTGAACGATGTGGTCGTGTCCAAGGGCACTATCGCCCGGATGGCAGACTTTACCATCGAGATCGATGAGCAGTTCGTCGCGAAGTTTCGCGCAGACGGGGTCATCGTGGCCACGCCTACGGGATCGACCGCCTACAACCTTGCCGCGAATGGGCCGATTGTCATGCCCAACGTCAACGCGATGCTGGTTACCCCAATCTGCCCGCACCTGTTGACGCTAAGGCCTATCGTCGTGCCTGGGGATTCGTCTGTAAGCATTCATATTGAAGGGGTTCCGAATCAGACCTACCTGACGGTGGATGGACAGGAGGCTGTCGAACTGCTGCTCGGGGATACGGTTCATTGCTGCCGGTCTCAATACAGCGTGCGGCTGCTGCGGCAGCACCCGAACGGTGTCTTCAATGTGCTGCGGTCGAAGTTGAAGTGGGGTGAGCGGTAGAGGTTGTTGCGGCGAGAGCTATTTCCTCTCGGAGTAGCTTTCCTTGTTTGTCATTCCCGAAGGGAATCCGCGTTTTGCTCGAATCACCAAGGCTACATCCACAGGAAAAATGTTCTAGCGCTTCAGGGTGACGACCTGCGAGCCGATGGGATGGCAGAAGACCTTGCCGTGGCTCAGAGCGATCTTGCGCTGGGCGAGCGCAGCCATCTCCGGGTCGTGAGTGACCATGACGATGGTGTGGCCGTTGCGATGGAGATCCTGCAGCAGCTCGGCGACGATGGTTTGGTTGGCGGCATCGAGGTTGCCGGTGGGTTCGTCGGCCAGGAGGATGGGCGGGTTGTTGATGAGGGCGCGGGCGATGCAGACGCGCTGCTGTTCACCGCCGGAGAGTTCACTGGGGAGATGTTCCGCGCGGGCGGCAAGACCGACATGAGCAAGCGCAGCGCGAGCTTCGGTCTCGTCCGTCATGGAGTGGAAGTATTGGGCCAGCATGACGTTTTCCAGAGCAGAGAGATAGGGAATGAGGTGGAACTGCTGAAAGATGAAGCCGATCTTGTCGGCGCGGAAGCGGTCGAGCTCGGCGGCGGTCATGGTGGCGACGTCGATGCCGTCGATGCGAAGCACGCCGGAGGTTGGACGGTCGAGGCAGCCAACGAGGTTGACGAGGGTGGACTTGCCCGATCCCGAGGGGCCGGTGATGGCGACCCATTCGCCGGCGACGATGCTGAAGGTAGCGTGATCGAGTGCGCGGACGGCTCCAGCACGGCCCGCATACTCGCGCGTAACTCCGTTCAGGGAGATGACGGCACAGTCGGGACGGGTTTCAAGTTCGGACAGGGATGAAGCGGTGGGGTCGGTCATTGGGCTGCTTTCATTTTAGGGGATTCGAAGGGTGAAGCGAGCTGATGGAGGGATAGACGCTAGTGATTCCGAGACGTGGATGTTGGAAGAGGGAAGGGGGCTTACAAGCGGTCGGCTGATTTCCCCAAAGGAATAATTTCCCAGTAGCACCTCGATGGGTGTATAAAGTCTTTCGCGACCCGAGATGTCGTACCAATTGTCTCGACGGCGCGTGTGCCATTCGACTGGGTCATCGTGCTGTGCCCATCGCCAATGGCGATTTCACGGCTCTCCGCCGTTCCAAGGAGCACCTTGCTGATGTATCGCTTTTTTCGTCTCGCTCTATCCACGCTCGCTCTCTCTGCCGTTATAGCCCCGCTCGCGCTTGCCCAGAGCCTGCCGACCTCGTGGGTGGACAAGGACACCGGGCATCGGATATTCCGCGTTACCAATGAACCGGGCTCTTCCGGCTTCTACTTCAATGTCAATGCGTATACGCCTGATGGCAAGGAGATGGTCTACAACGCGCCGGATGGAATTCATGTCATGGACCTTGCCACGCGCAAGACCAAACTGCTGGTCCCGAATCCTCCGCATGGAACGAATGTGGCCGATGCGCGCACTTTTCGGACGGGAGTGCATGCAATCGTCGTGGGCGCCAAAACTCCGAGCGTCTTCTTCTCCAAGTTCGATGCCGCGACCAAGACGAGTTCGGTCTACTCCGCCAACGTGTATACGGGGGCGGTCAAAAAACTGGCGACTTTGCCCCCGCGCGCGAACGTCGTTACGATCAATGCCGATGAGACGCTGGCCGCCGGAACCTACATTGAAGGCAAGGGAGAGGACTACGGAGCGCGTCGCGTGAACCCTCCAGGAGTCAAGCCGGGCTTTCTGGTGCAGCCTCAGAACAAGGGACAGATGATGGAGCAGCGTCTCGCAGCGCGGCTTCCCCTGGTGCTGTTCACCATCAATCTACAGACGGGCAAGATGACCACGCTGCTGCACAGCACCGATTGGATCAACCATTTGCTCTTCTCGCCGACCGATCCGACCTTGCTGATGTATTGCCACGAAGGACCGTGGCAGAAGGTCGACCGCATCTGGATGATCCACACCGATGGGACCCACAACACGCTGATTCATAAGCGCACCATGGCGATGGAGATCGCCGGACACGAGTTCTGGGGGCTGGACGGTAAGACGATCTGGTACGACTGGCAGTACCCCAAGGGCGAAGACTTCTTCCTTGCCGGCTACAACCTGGAGACGCATAAGCGAACTGCCTTCCACATGCAGCGGAACGAATGGTCGATTCACTTCAACCTCACCAGGGACCTCGACATCTTCACCGGCGACGGCGGCGATCCCGGCCAGGTGGCGAAGGCGAAGGATGGCGAGTGGATTGAACTCTTCCATCCGGAGATGCTGAAGGTCACCGGTATCAACCAACCGGATTTCTGGCAGCCGGGAGTCTTCCACTCTGAACATCTGGTGAACATGTCTCACCACAACTACCGGCTGGAGCCGAACGTCCGCTTCTCGCCGGATAAGAAGATGGTGTTCTTTACCAGCAATATGTTCGGTGACAGCTATGTCTTCGGTGTCGAAGTGGCCAAGGCAGTAAACCCGCCGGCATCGGAGGTTCATTCCACGCCTGAGTTGGCGAAGAAGTTCAATCCTGTCGATCCGACGCCGCTGCATACGCCTCCTCCCGCAGCTAAATAGGAATGTTTTTCCGATCCGGGCGCGTCGAGGCATTTCCCGGCGCGCCCGGCTATTTCCGTCAGCAGACTCAATGTTTAGCCTCAGGGGTTTTTATGCATCTTTCTGCCCGCTTTCTTGCCATTGCCTCCGCATGTTGTATGGCTATGCCGCTTGTGGCGCAATTCAATCTGCCTAAATCCTGGGTCGACAAGGATACCGGCCATCGCATCTTCCGGCTCACGGATGAGGCTGGATCGTCCGGCTTCTATTTCAACGTCAATGCCTACTCTCCCGACGGCAAGCTGATGGCCTACAGCGCGCCCGACGGCATCCACGTGCTGGAGCTTGCCACGAGGAAGACGCGGCTGCTGGTGCCGAATCCGCCGCGCCCGGCCGATGCTCCGGCAGGCGGCAGAGGCTACTTTCGCGGCGGTGTTCACGCCATCGTCGTTGGGAGAAAGACCAACAGCGTCTTCTTCTCGAAGTTCGACGCGGCGAGCAATGCGACGACGCTGTACAAGGCGGATATGTACACGGGCAAGGTGACGAAGCTGGTGACGCTGCCTCCGCGCGTCGGCGTTTCGACGATCAATGCCGACGAGACGCTGGGCGTGGGCAGCTACGCAGAGACAGCAGCCGGGGCGGCGCAGGAGTATGGGCGGCGCAATCGTGCTCCGGCCGCGAATGCGAAGCAGGCTCCGCGACAGGCCGGCAATCTTGTTCAGGCCGAGGACAAGCAACAGATGATGGAGCGCCGTCTCGCGGCGCACATTCCGGTGGTGCTCTTCAAAATCGACCTCCAGAGCGGCAAGATCACTCCGCTGCTCCACTCGACCGACTGGATCGGGCACATGCTCTTTTCGCCCACCGATCCCACATTGCTGATGTACTGCCACGAAGGGCCATGGCATAAGGTGGACCGCGTGTGGATGATTCATACCGACGGCACCCACAATACGCTGATCCACAAGCGCACCATGGCGATGGAGATTGCCGGGCACGAGTTCTGGGGACTGGACGGCCGAACGATCTGGTACGACTGGCAGTTTCCCAAGGGGCAGGACTTCTTTCTTGCGGGTTACAATCTCCAGACGCATAGACGCACCGCCTTTCACATGCAACGGAACGAATGGTCGATTCACTTCAATCTGACCCAGGATCTTGATCTATTTACGGGCGATGGCGGCGACTCCGGGCAGGTGGCGCGCTCGCACGATGGCACATGGATCGAGCTCTTCCATCCGGAGATGCTGAAGGTCACCGGGATCAATCAACCGGATTTCTGGCAGCCCGGCGTCTTTCACTCCGAGCATCTGGTGAACATGGCGCACCACAACTATCGTCTGGAGCCGAACGTGCGCTTTTCGCCGGACAAGAAGCTGGTGATCTTTACCAGCAACATGTTCGGGCCGAGTTATGTGTTTGGGGTTGAGGTGGAGAAGGCGACGAACGCTCCGGCCTCTGATGTACGCTCCACGCCTGAATTGGCGAAGGAGTTCAACCCGGTCGACCCGACGCCTACGCCCGACGATAAGTGATTGCATCGAAGGCAGGCGTGCCGAATCATGGTGCGCCCGCCTTCGAGTTTGGACCGCAAATCGCGCGAGGCCATTCAGGGCGGATCGATATTCGTGTAATCTGGGCGGACTGCCATTCCACACGATTGGACCGCCCCACTGACACCGGATACGACATCGAGAGAAGAGATTCGCGTACAGCGCAGGCGCTGGCGCATCGCCTGGCTGCTGGGAATCGGAGTCCTGGTCAACTACTTTGACCGGGTGAACCTGTCGGTCTCGCACGAGGCGCTGATCGAGACCTTTGGCATCTCCGCGGTGACCTTCGGCTATCTTTCGGGTGCCTATAACTGGACCTATGCAATGTGCCAGTTGCCGATCGGCGTGCTGCTGGACAAGTGCGGCGTCAAACGCGTTGGACGCATCGGCATCTTTCTGTGGAGCGTTGCCTCGTTCGCTGCTGCGGTGACGCCGAACCTGGCTGGTTTTTTTGGGGCAAGGCTGCTGCTGGGAGTGGGAGAAGCACCGACGTTTCCGGCCAACGCCAAGGCTGTCGGCTATTGGTTTCCGGACAAGGAGCGGAGCTTTGCGACGGCGATCTTCGACTCGGCAGCGAAGTTCTCTTCAGCGATTGGCGTACCGCTGATCGGCATCTTGCTGCTGAAGGTGGGCTGGCGCTGGAGCTTTGCCGTTACCGGCCTGATCAGCTTGATCTATTTCTTCTACTTCTGGAAGGTCTATCGCGATCCGCAGGACGATCCGGCATTGACCGAGGCCGAGCGAAGACACATCGAGCAGGACGCCAAGCCCTTGACTGTGGACGATAGGCTGACGGGGAATGCATCGCTGGGCTATCTGATCAAGCAGCGGAAGGTGCTCGGGCTGGCGATTGGCTTCGGCTCGTACAACTACGTCTTCTATCTGCTGCTGACGTGGCTGCCAAGTTATCTCTCTTCGGCGCTGCATATCGACCTGCTGCACTCGTTCCTCTATACCGGAGTGCCGTGGCTGGTGGCGACGGCAGGTGACCTGTTGGTTGGCGGGTGGTTGGTGGATACGCTGATTCACCGGGGATGGAACGCGAACACGGTGCGCAAGGTGATTCTGATCGGCGGCACGGCGATGGGGCTGGGAATTCTTGGAGCTGCGCACGCACATTCGGCCACGCGAGCGATTATCTGGATCAGCATCTCGATCGGAGGCTTGTCGGCAGCGGCTCCGGTGGGATGGTCGATTCCTTCGCTGATCGCACCCCGGCACAGCGTGGGCAAGGTCGGCGGCATCATGAACTTTTCCAACCAGATCTCAGGAATCGCCGCACCGATTATTACCGGCTACGTGGTGGCGGCGACGCAGTCGTTTGCCTGGGCATTCGGCGTGTCGGCGGTGTACCTGTTGATCGGCATTGCGGCATACATCTTCATGCTGGGACGGATCGAGCCGGTGGCTCCGGAGCCGCAGCGGGGCTGATGGGATAGGGGATTGCCGGTGCGGCGGAAGGTGGAATACAGGGAGTCTTCCCACTGCGCCGTGCAATAAAGCTGCACGGCTTCGGTCGAGATGCCGTGTGCGTTGATGCGTAAGGGAATAGCGGTAACGGTTACAGGGTTGCGCGCATGGCTCCGGTGGAGATGCCCCCGTCGATCAGCAGTGTCTGCCCGGTCATGTAACGGCTCGACTCCGAGGCAAGGAAGACGACGGCTCCGTCGAGGTCCTGCGGCGCGCCGGGACGCTTTACGGGAATGCGGTCCTTGAGGTATTCGACCCACTTCTCATTTTCGTAGAGGACTGTGTTCTGCTTGGTATGGAACCAGCCGGGGGCGAGGCAGTTGACAGTGATGCCGTGCTTGCCCCAGTCGTCGGCGAGGCTCATGGTGAGCTGGCGAATGCCGCCACGGCTGGCGCCGTAGGGCGCGAGGCCGGCGTAGCCGAAGACGCTGGTGACCGAACCGATGTTGATGATGCGGCCGTAGCCGAAGGGGACCATGCGGCGCGCCATCTGCTGGGCGACGAAGAAGCTGCCGCGCAGGTTGGTGTCGAGGACAAGGTTCCAGTCGTCCCAGGTGACGTCGAGTGCGGGCTTGCGTACGTTGCAGCCGGCGTTGTTGACCAGAATGTGAATCTGGCTGCAGGCGGCTTCGGCGGCGGCGGCCATGCGCTCGATGCTGCCCTGGTCGCGGACGTCGAGCGCGAGCGGGATGGCTTTGCGGCCGAGGGCCTCGATCTCGGGAAGGAAGGGGGTAAGGTCTTCGACGCGGCGGCTGGTGAGGATGAGGTCGGCGCCGGCGGCGGCGAGGGCGCGGGCGAAGTACTGGCCGAGGCCGCGGCTGGCCCCGGTGATGAGAGCGGTCTGTCCGGTGAGGTCGAAGAGGTGATTGGGCATTTGGGGATTAGCCATTATTGAGCTGCGCTTTCGCTTGATTGGACCGCACCTTCACGTGGGTCGAGGACGATCTTCATCAGGTTGGGCTCATGGGAGTAGAGGCGCTCAAACCAACTGGGCCCGTCGGTCAAGGGAGCGACGGCGGTGATGAGTGGGCCGACCTTGATCTTGCCTTCGGCGATCAGTTGCATCGCCTGCGGATATTCGCCGTTGGAGGCGCAGGAGCCTTGCAGCCGGATCTGGCGGGAGACGACCTTTTGCAGGTGGATGGTGACTTCGGGCGTGATGTTGCCGACCAGCGTGACGGTGCCTCCCTTGCGCACGCAATCGATGGCCGAGGTAACGGTCTCGTTGCGGCCTACGGCTTCGAGGACGACATCGACGCCACGGCCTTCGGTGAGGCGAAGGACTTCAGTTTGCAGGTCGGCTCCGGAGAGCAGCAGGGTCTGGTCGGCTCCGAGATCGGCGGCGAGTTTAAGGCGAGTGGCGTCGATGTCGGCGACGAAGACGCGGGAGCAGCCGGCGGCGCGAGCGGACTGGAGCAGCAGAAGGCCAATCATGCCGGCGCCGATGACCAGAGCGGTTTCGCCACCCTTAACCTCGGAGACGCCAACTCCGTGGAGGGCGACGGAGACGGCTTCGAGCATGGCGGCTTCGGCAAAAGAGAGGGCAGAGGGTAGCGAGTAGAGGATTCGTTCGGGAACGGTGACGTACTCGGCGAAGGCGCCGTGGCGTCTGAATTCACCGCAGGAGACGCCGACGACCTGGCGGTTGTCGCAGAGGTTGAACTCGCCGCGGCGGCAGAAGCCGCAAGTGCCGCAGTAGACGGTGGAGTCGAAGGTGACGCGGTTGCCGGGGGCAAATCCCTTGACTGCCGAGC
Source organism: Acidobacteriales bacterium 59-55 (assembly GCA_001897435.1). Classification (GTDB taxonomy): domain Bacteria; phylum Acidobacteriota; class Terriglobia; order Terriglobales; family Acidobacteriaceae; genus Edaphobacter. The sequence goes on from MKSV01000007.1 coordinate 674,173, forward strand.
CAACGGCGGTGACGATGCCCGCAGCCTCATGACCCATGACGATGGGAGGAATGCGTCGTCCGGTGGAGCCGTCGTATCCATGCACGTCGCTGCCGCAGATGCCGCATGCGGCGACCTGGACGAGGACCTCGTCGGGGCCGGGAACAGGCTGGGGAAGGTCCTGGAGTTCAAGGTGTTTGTATTCGGAGAGCAGCATTGCCTTCATGTTGACGGAGACCTTTCAGGTAAAACTTTAGGCTTATTCGATGGTAACTCCATCTCCATGGTTTAGGTTGTTGTTCAGGTTATGCACCGGATGGAATCGGAATGGAGAACGACGATTTGCCTTGAGCGTAGTACAGTTCAAAGGCGCTGATCGTGAATGGCTTTCCTTTGGGGAGATAGAGCCGGACGTAGCGTGCGCGAAAGGCGGGTACATCCCGGGTGATCCGTACAAGCGGAATCGCATAATAGTGCTCCAGCGCGAACTCTGCGTTCGTTACCGAATCCACTTCTGTCCAGGCAAAGCCGTTGTCGCTCTTCAGCAGCTTGAAGCTGGAAGGCCGGTATGCGGAGTCCGCGGTCTGAGCGACGAACACATAACGATCCAGCATGTAGCTGTTTTCCAGGTCCAGCTGAAGCCAGTCGTCTCCGGAAGAGAAGACGTCGTCGGCGGGCATGGTGAATGCAGTGTTCAGGTTCCCGTCGACGGCATCGAAGGGACGATAGTGAGACACGAGCACTTTGGACCGTGCGTACTTGTGCAACGCGAGGTTTCGGTTGCCGGGCTGATTGGGTTGCCATACTGGGGGGACGCTCTCGGTGAAGGTGATGACCGGGTCCCAGGTGACTTTGCCGGAGTTTGCGGGGGCAGTGCTCGCGGCGAGACCCTTTTTGCCGGCCATAAAGATCACAGCGTCTCCCTGGATGACAGTGCGCCGCAAGTCGTGGGAGAGTTTCTGTCCGGCGATCAGGGGCTTGTCCGGCCAGATCGTTTCTCCGTTTACGGAGATGCCGGCGACAAAGTTGTTATCGCTTTGCGGATCGGCCACGACTACGCCTTCTATGCGGACGGTTCCACCGTGGGGAGCTATCCATTTGCGAACAGCGTGCGAGTTGCCGGGAACCAGGTAGTTGCCGCCGACGGCGCAATCTCCGCTGCCGGACCAGTACAGGCGGGGATGGGCTTCATCTGTGAGGAAGGTGAGATCGCTGTACTCGGTCCCGTTCCATTGCTGGTAGTGCCAGTTGTTCTTTCCCATGAGACCGCTGAATCCTGCTGAAGCTTTGTAGCTTTCGGCGGAGTATTCAAACGCGATGTGATTGACTGTGGCTGCGGTGGCTTTGGGATTCTTCTGGCCTGTGACCACGATTTTGATGGTGTGCTTTGCAGTGGGAGAGAGGCCTGTTCGGATGTAGACGAATTGCTCATAGCTGGTACTTTGCGGGCTGTAACAATCGACGGTCTTGCGCAAGGCTCCATCGAGGTAGATTTCAGCCTTGCCGCTGTGCGGGGAGCAGAGGGCTCGCCAGTAAACTGCGTCTCCCTGAAAAGAGAACTCGACGCTGCTGTTGCGTGTGGCGCTCTGACTGCTCTGGCCTTCGTAAGAGGCAGGGTTGGCTTGATCGATCCAGGATCCCGTGTACTTCATCTCGGGGCTTTGCGAGCCTACGATCTTCGTGACCCGCCCCAGCATCGGGTCCGACGACTCGGGATGAGGTTCGAACATGTAGCGGGGTTGCAGATTCATCGTGGTGGTCTTGCCGGGAGACAGCTTGATATCCATGCGGTCGAAACTATTGTTCGCAAAGTATGAATAGAAGCGGAAGGAATCGCTGGAGACATCAGCAACGCCGGTGCCGTCTGAATTGATGAGATTCATGAACCCGAACGGGGCCTCGGGGCAGTACCCCCACACCCAATCCTGCTTGCCCAGATCGGTACAGGAGCCGATAAAGATGCCGTCGATATTGTCGTGGGTAGGTGGGTCCTGGTTAGCAAGGAACATACATATATAGCGATTGAGAGGGGTGGAGTAGGTGATGCCCCAAAGGTGGCTGGGAGCTACGGTTGAGGATTTGCCGCCCAGCGCGGGCTCGTCCCACGTGCCATTGTAGAAATACTTCCATTTCCCCGGGGCCATCTTGTCGGTGATGGAGCAGCGGGCTGCACGTGAGTTCCATCGCCGGATATTGCTCTCTCGCGACGTCCAGGCATCGTCGGGGAAGACGTAAAAATAGCCGTCGCGCTTGTCTACATAAAATCCGAAATCGGCTACGCCGATGCCATAGCCGGATCCGGAGAATTTAAAGAAATCGGGCGCGTAGTAGTAGTTCTCCGAGGTAATAATGTCGCCCTCGTAGTGCCAGGTCTTTCCCTGGTCCGTGCTGGTTCCGAGGGCGATTTTGCGGGAACCCGGAAAGGTGCGCCGAATGCCATCCTGTTCGACGTGCATGGGAGCATATAACTTTTGCTCCGACTCGTCGTACCACATACCGCCTAGAAACCAACAGGCCGTCATGCCGTCGGGATAGGTGCCGTCCTCGACTCGCGTCATGTGGTCGATATCGGGACCTTTGAAACGCGCGACGGTACCCAGGTTGATGATCCATTGGCTGCGGAACTCCCATAGCTCGTTGCCCATGCGGACAAAGACCTGACAGTTATCGGGATTGAGTTGATGTGAGAAGTCGAGACCTTCGGGCCTTGGCGCGGAAGAGCGGGCGATCGAATAAGAAAAAGGGAGCGTAACCTCTCCGGCGGCGTATTCGTAGGCACCGTCCGTGGCGGCAGTGCGGTGAGCGGGAATGGCCATAGCACTTGCTCCGGCAGGAAGAATGGCGCTCGCCAGCCCTAGCTGGCCGGAGATGCGGAGGAACTCGCGGCGAGACCACTCCGTTGCCTGCGGATGGAATTCGGATTCGTTATCTTGATTAATCATTGCGTGTGCTCACCTTCTTAAATTGTCGGCGCATGGCTATAACCGGAGAGATCCGCTTAGCTATGGCGATAGGGAATGGAGTTAGCTTCGAGGCGGTTTAGGCAGGACATTCAGATGGATGTCCTGAGTTTTTCGCAAGGAGAATAGATTCGCCGCCCGCTCAATTCAGATAACTTGTAGAGCCAGCTATTGCCAGTGTCAACGAAGTTCAAGGAATTGAACTGGATTGATGAGCGCGAACGAAGCGGATTATTTGCGCTTGGCTGCTTTGATGCGGGTGATCTCGTCCATGCGTTGGGCGAGGAGTTTTTCGCGGCCCTCGTTGGTGGGCTGGTAGTAGCGGCGTCCGGCGAGCGAGGAGGGCAGGCACTCCATATCGGCGACACGGCCTTCGACATCGTGGGCGTACTGGTAGTCCTTGCCGTAGTCGAGGCTCTTCATCAGCTTGGTGGGAGCGTTGCGCAGATGGAGAGGAACGGGTTCTGCCGCCGTGGCCTCGATGTCGGCCTTGACCGCGCTGTAGGCGGTGTAGACAGCGTTCGATTTGGGGGCGAGTGCGAGATATACGACGGCCTGCGCCAGAGCCAGGCCGCCTTCGGGCTGGCCGAGGAAGTGCATGGCGTCCTTGGCGGAGAGGCAGAGATTGAGGGCCTCGGGTGAGGCGAGGCCGATGTCTTCGACCGCCATGCGCACGATGCGGCGGGCGCAGTACATGGGGTCTTCGCCGGCTTCGAGCATGCGGCCCAGCCAATAGAGCGCGGCGTCGGGGTCGGAGTTGCGCACGCTCTTGTGCAGGGCGGAGATGATGTCGTAGTGCTGCTCGCCCTTCTTGTCGTAGAGCAGGACGCGGCGCTGCATGGCTTCGGAGGCGAGAGCTTTGGTGATGACGCGCTCTTTGCGGCCTTCAACCAGCTTGGCGGCTACGTCGAGAGCATTAAGAGCGTTGCGGGCGTCGCCGCTGGAGTAGGAGGCGATGGTGGAGAGGGCATCTTCGTTGGCGGTTAGTCCTGAGGCTCCGAGGCCGCGCTTGTCGTCGGTCAGGGCGCGTTGGAGGAGGGCGACGATCTGGTCTTCGGTGAGCGCGAGCAGGGTGTAGACGCGGCAGCGCGAGAGCAGGGCGGCGATGATCTCGAAGGAGGGATTTTCCGTGGTCGCGCCGATCAGGCGGATGGTGCCGCGTTCGACATAAGGGAGAAAAGCATCCTGCTGGGCCTTGTTGAAGCGGTGAATCTCGTCGACGAAGAGAATGGTTCGCGAACCGAAGCCGGCAGCCTTTTCAGCCTCGGCCATAACCTGCTTGATCTCCTTGATGCCGGAGAGGACGGCGGAGAACTCGATGAAACTGGCCTGGGTCATGCGCGCGATGATCTTGGCCAGCGTGGTCTTGCCGGTGCCGGGAGGACCCCAGAAGATCATCGATGTGGCGTCGTCGGCCTCGATGGCCAGACGAAGCGGCTTGCCTGGACCGAGGAGCTGGTTCTGCCCGACATACTCGTCGAGCGTCTGGGGGCGCATGCGCTCGGCGAGTGGAGACTGGCGATTGTGCGTCGATGCGGTGGCAAGTGGCGAGGCGTCGAAGAGGCTCATGGCTGACTCCTGCGTCGACTTCTTTGACGTGAGGCTTCGTAGAGCAGAAGCGATCCGGCGATCGCAGCGTTGAGGCTTTCAACCGGGCCGGGGCAGGGAATGGTGACGTGCTTGTCAGCCATCTCCATCCACTCCGCTGTCAATCCCGCGCCTTCGTTGCCGATGAGCAGGGCAGTTGGTCCGGAGAGGTCGATCTTTTGCGCATCGGTGGGGTTGAAATCGTCGGAACCGACGGCGGCGAGCAGCCTGATGCCGTGCGGCTTCAAAGCGGCGACTTCGGCAGCGATAGCGGCTACGACCGGCATACGAAAGATGCTGCCGACGCTGGCGCGGATGGCCTTCTGGTTCCAGGCACTCACGGTTCCGGGCGTGGTGAGGACGCCGGTTGCACCGAAGGCTTCGGCGGAGCGCACGAGGGTTCCGAGATTTCCGGGATCCTGCAGGCCGGCGGCGACGAGAATGAGTGGCGTGCCATGGAGAACGGCTTCAATGTTTGGAATAACTGGGGCGAGGAGAGCAGCGATACCCTGAGGCGACTGAGTCTCGACGGCGCCGGCAAAGACTTCGTCGGTGAGGGTAAGCACCTCGACGCCGCGGGGAACGATGGAGGGAACGGAGCGGCGCTCACTGACAAATACGGTCTTGAGCACCATGCCGCTGCGCAGTGCTTCGGTGAGGAGATGATCGCCTTCGATCGCGACCAAGCCGCCGCTGAGACGCGCCTGACCGGCAAAGGCAGCACGCAACTGCTTGACGCGGCTGTTGGACCGGCTGGTAACGATCAAGGAGGTCGCGTTCTTTCCAGAGAGGGGCATCAAGGCAAATCTTACGCTGTCGGCGGGCATCTCCGGGAGGCGAAGGCGCGTCAATGCGAAATGGTCGGTGCTGATATCCTGATGCAGGCTTGCGGCTTTCGCGCCGTATCCAACGTATCCCCAACGTAATTCGGCCAGACGGCTGAACACCAGGCATAGGAGCCTAGATTTTGACGGCTGAAACGCTCCGCATCCATCCCGATGAACCTGAACCAGAACTGATTCGCCAGGTTGTCGGCAGCTTGAACTGCGGCCATGTCGTCGCATTGCCGACGGATACCTTTTATGGCCTTGCTGTCGATCCGGTGAATCTGAAGGCTGTGGACCGCATCTACGATCTGAAGACGCGCGCGCGGCACAAACCGCTTTCTCTGCTGATCGCCGAGGTCTCCCAGGCGTATGAGATTGCGCGGCAGCTCGACTCGGCGTTTGACCGGCTGGCAGAGAAGTTCTGGCCGGGGCCACTGACGATCATTGTCCGGGCAGGATCCAAACTGCCGCTTCGGGTGACGGCCAACACGGGCAACGTGGCGCTTCGCGTGCCGGAGGCGGCGATCTCCCGTGCGGTGGTAGCCGCACTGGGGCTGCCGATTACCGCGACCTCGGCGAACCTGCAGGGGCATCCCGAATGCACCTACGCCAACTGCGTGCGCCAGCAACTGGGCGAAAAGATACCACTGATCGTCGATGGCGGCCCGACGGCTCGCTCGACGCCGACGACTATCGTCGATCTGTCGGGCGGGGGCAGTTCCTGGATGATCCTTCGCGAGGGCGCTATACCGACGCATGAGATCGCGCTTACGCTGCAACGGTGAGATTCGCCGATGGCGACGAGCAGAGATTCTCCCGCTTGACGGCCGCTTGCCGTAAACTCATCTTTCACTGCCGATGATCGTTTCCTCGTCCAATCTGAGCCATGGTCGCCGCTCCTCTGCCGGCCGTACGTTCTGGCGCGTGCTGCTCACGTTCGTCCTGCTGGGCACGCTGGGGTGGTTTGCCTGGGTAGCACAGCAGATCGCCGAGGTCGCCAGCCTGGACCAGGCGCAGCCCGCTGACGCGATCGCGGTCTTTGGCGCGGCGGAGTATCGTGGACATCCTTCCCCGGTGTTTCATGCGCGACTCGATCATGCTGTGGACCTCTACCGCAAGCAGATCGCGCCCCGGGTAATCACGCTTGGCGGCGGTGGCGACAAGGATTCGGGCCATACCGAGGGAGGAGTGGGACGCGACTATCTGCTGGCCAATGGCATTCCCTTCGGCAACATCATCGCGGAGACTCGTTCGACCGATACCGAACAGCAGGTGCAGCGGCTTGCCGCGATTGCGCGGGAGAACAACCTGCAATCGATCGTGGTGGTCAGCGATGGGACACACCTGTTCCGCATCCGCGAGCTTTGCCGAAATGCGGGATTGCGCGTCTATACTTCACCGCGCCCGGCGCTGGGAAACATCAGCGACTACGACCTGGCAAAACGGTATCTTCACGAGATATTGGGATACACGGCGATGCGGCTGCACCTGGATGAAGGGTGGCTGCGGGACTGGCAGGATTAAACCTTATTGCCGACGGAGACGTGCCTGTACTGGGGCGAATAGCCGAGTTGCCGGGCGTAGTTGAGTATGCGCTCGAAGTCGAGGCTAATCGTCGCTCCGGCCTTCTGCGTGACCTCGTCCTCGATGGGCAGGTCGAAGTCGTCTGCGCCGTACCGGAGTCCGTCGAGGGCACGCTCGTTCTGGGTGAGAACGGAGGTGCGAATGCGCGGGATGTTGTCCAGATAGATCCGGCTGAGAGCGAGATGGCGCAGATACTCGGCGGTGGTGATCTCGATGCCGCCGATCTGGGTGAAGTAGGGCTTGAATGTCCAGCAGAGAAAGCTGGCCAGGCCGCCGGTCTCGTCCTGGAAGCGGCGGGTGCGCTCAAGGTGCTCGATGCGTTCGTCGAGCGTCTCGTCGAAGCCGATCACCATAGTGGCCGTAGTCTTGAGCCCGGCATCGAGGATCGCTTTTTGTGCGAGGAAGTACTCGGCGACCGTGTACTTGAACTTGGAGTGGCGGGCGCGGAAGTCTTCAGTGAGGATCTCCGAGCCTCCGCCGGTAATCCAGCGCACGCCGGCTTCTTTCAGGCGGGCTGCCGCGTCGGCGTAGGAGAGTTTGGCGTGGTCGGCGAGGTAGAGGAACTCGGCGATGGTGAGAGCGTAGAACTCGATGGAGTCGCCGTAGCGGGCGCGGATTGCGGCGAAGAGATCGCAGTAGTAGCTCAGGGGAAGCTGGGGATTAAAGCCGCCGTTGAAGGCTGCAAGGTCGCCACCGAGAACGAGCAGTTCATCGAGCTTAGCGAAGACCTGTTCCTGACTGAGCACGTAGCCGCCGGAGACGCCGGGAAGTTTGTAGAAGGCGCAGTAGTCGCACTGGGCGACACAGACGTTGGTGTAGTTGATAATACGCATCACCATGTAGGTGCAGGCGTCTGCCGCATGGAAGCGGCTGCGAACGACAGCGGCGAGCGAGCATAGCTCGGCATCGGTGGCGTTCTTCCATAGCCAGCGGGCGTCGGCGGCGTCGATGCGCAGGCCCTGGCTGACCTTTGCAGTAATTTCTGCGAGTTGGCCGACAGGAAGAGCGATGCCGTTGCCCATAGCTTTTATTGTATTGCCATGCTCGGATGGGGACGAATTCAGTATTGCAGAATAGGGAGGACAGCGAGCAGCGAGGCGGGTAAGATGGCGGCATGAAGAGATTGAGCAGTTGTGTTCTTGGCGTTGCAGGCGTCGTGCTTGCGGCGATGACAACGATGGCGGCTGTGGCTCAGGGAACGCAGGCTCCGGCGCAACCGGAAGGCGCTGCGCTCTCGTCCTCGCGGGCGTTTCCACTGGAGCAGATGGCGGTGAGGAAGACGGCAAATGGCGGGGAGAGCCGCAATATCGTTCGCGGCGTGCTGAAGACCGGAGAAGGGGTGGCGCTGCACGAGTCGGTACTGCCGGTTGGATTGTCGCCGAATGCGGGCCATGCGATCCAGCACTCGGAGTTCATCGTGGTGAGCGAGGGGACGCTGGAGTTCGAGCATGACGGCAAGTCAGAGACGGTGGGTCCGGGTGGAGTGATCTACGTCGCCTATGGAACATTCCACAAAGTGAAGAATGTGGGCAAGGTGCCGGCGAAGTATGTCGTGGTTGCGATTGGCGGGGACACAAAGAAGTAACGAAAGACTGGGCAGGACGAGGTGCACGGCCCCCCTTGCGATTGGGAGCCGTCGGCATGATCTTCGCGTAAACAGCGGTGATGCGCCACCAAAGTTGTAGAAAATTTCGCTAATGATTCTTGCTCCTCCTGCTACCGTCTACATGAGCAAATCTGCTCGTAAAGAGGAATTTCGCCATGTACCGCAGTCTCGTTCTTCTCGTCTCCTTCGTTCTCTTCGGTTCCGGGTACGCCATCCAGGCCAGTACGATTACGGCGGGCGTCTACAATCTCAACAGCGCTTACGTCAACGGCTCGGCCATCACCGGCACGGTCACCCTGAACAGCGCGGGCAAGGCGACGGCTGCCGACCTCACCTACAACAATCCGAGCTTCAGCAATCCTGGCCTTCCGCGCTTCAATCTGGTCTCGATATCGAATGTCTATAACGGATTGAGCCAGAATTACCTGACATCGGCGAGCAATGCCGGCCAGATTGCGTTCTATTTCAATACGCTTGCCGACTCCAATGGGTATCTCAATCTCTGCATTGGCAATGCGCAGTGCGGAACGTCCGCGGGAACAGTCGACCCTTCGTCGCTCCAGCTTTATGGCTTTTACAATAGCTCGACCGGAAGCAATCTTGGCCTCCCAGCTACCAACCTCAGCGGTGGATACCTGTCTCAAGTGAAGGATTCCGCAACGGCGGTGACGCCGGAGCCCAGGTCGCTGTGGCTGCTGGGCACGGGCATGATCGGGTTTGCAGTGGTGTTCCGCTTCGTCAAGTCATAACAGGTCTTGGCGTTCGATCGCGGCATGCACTGTGATTGGCGAAGGGTGTATTCGTCGCGTAAGATGTCGGCATGAAAAATTTGAATCGTCGTGATCTTTGTGTTGCCCTCTCGGCCTTTGCGGCGATGGGCAGCGTGGCAGCCGGAGCGCAGACAGGCAGCGCGGAGGGCGCGACGCTGTCGCACTCCGAGATCTTTCCGTTCGACAAGCTTCCCGTGAAGCACTCGGCCAACGGCGGCGAGAGCCGCGCCGTGATCCATGGGACACTGCCGACAGGAGAGTATGTCGAGTCGCACGAGACCACCCTGCCGGCAGGGAAGATGCCGCACAAGCCGCACCGGCACAGCCACTCGGAGTTTCTGCTGATCCGCGAGGGGACGCTGGAGGTCGATTCCGACGGGAAGAAGGGGCAGATCGGGCCAGGGGCGGTGGTCTTTACCGCGTCAAACGTGATGCACAGCCTGAAAAACGTCGGCACCACTCCGGCGCGGTACTTTGTCGTCGCTGTCGGCAAGCAGACCCCACCGAAGTTTACCTAGGCCTGCACCGATGAGCACAGATGGAATCGCCCGGAGGTATTTCTCGGGGCAGGCTGTCTTTCTAAATGGCCCTAGCTGGTCAGGCTCGCGCGGTCGCGTCTGATTGCTACGAATGCGGCGAAACCGAGAATGCCTGTGGCCAGGAGAGTCAAACTGGAAGGCTCTGGAGTTATCGCCGTTGCGGTTTGAGGTGTAATGGTCAGCGTATAGGGCAGGGAAGGCCCTGTTTGCAGGGAGCCTGGGGACAGGCCCGCTCCCATCAGATCGTAGGTGCCGGGAAGAAAGGTTGCTACGATGTCCATCGGATTGAATGGATCGGATGAAGGTACATAAGCGACGCTGACGAGTTGAGGGCCCTGGAACAGAATGGCGGAATATCCGAAGATCGATTCGGGGACATCGAGTTGGAGAGTGCCTATTTGAGAAGGGATGGCGTCATACTGTCCAAATAATGTGTAGCCGGGGACGTTGTCGATGGTAGCGATGGCGGTGGCAAAGAAAAACTCTACGCTTGGATCATTGGCGAAGGTGGTCGTGGAGGGAAGAGAGTAGGAGATGGTATGGCCGCCGCCGGTGAGGAGGAAGTTGTCAATCGCATCGGCGCGAGCGGCGAGAGGAAGGATAAGGACTGAGGCGAGAAGAAGGATGCTGCAGAGAGGTTTAGGCATGATCGGTCTCCTGCGTGCTTGTGCAAGCAGATTGCGCTTTTTATGATGGGCGCGTCAAGTAAAGCTCCGTGGAAATAGAGATGCGCCTGGGCCGGTACGTGTCCGCTACTGACCCAGGTGCTTGTTTGGGAATAGGTGGGCTATTTGAGACGGGAGCCCAGGGCGATCTCTTCGCCGAAGGTGGCGAGGATGGGCTTGCCGTCTTCGCCGTGCGAGGCGGCAAGCAACATGCCATGGGATTCGAGACCGCGCATCTTGCGGGGGGCGAGGTTGGCAATGACGACGATGTTGCGGCCGATCAACTCCTCCGGCGTGTACCACTGGGCGATGCCGGAGAGAATCTGGCGCTTCTCGTAGCCGAGATCGACTTCGAGGCGGAGAAGCTTATCGGCCTTGGGGATGCGCTCGGCGAGGACGATGCGCGCGACGCGAAGGTCGATCTTGACGAAGTCGTCGATTGCGATCTGCGGGGTGTCGGGCGCGGCGGCAGTGTCGGCGATGGGATGCGTGGTCTCGGCGATTGGATTCAATGCCGGAGTAGCAGAGGCCGAGGAGATGGGCGCCTCGCGGAACTCGGTGTGCTCGCGGGCGGGCTTGTCGACGCTGTTGTTGACCTGGGGAAGTCCGGCGGGTTGAGCGGGCTTAGGGGCGTTGTTCTGTTCCATGTCGGTCATTGTCTGGATGAGTTCCTTGGGTGCTCGGGGAAAGATGGGGGCGAGGGGGCCGAGTTTGGTGCCGGGTTTGAGGCCACCCCACTTCAGGTCTTTGAGTTCGCCGTTGCGGGCTGCGAGTTCGATGTCGCCGAGGCCTAGTTGGGCCCAGACTTTGGCGGTGGCGTAAGGCATTATCGGGTGGAGGAGGGCGGTGATGATGCGGATTGCCTCGAATGCTCCTCGTAGGGTGTGCCTCGCTTTTTGCTGATCCTCTAGATGTTTGGATTTTGCTAGTTTCCAAGGCGTATTTTTAGTGATTGCGCTATCTGTTACGGATACAAGATTCATGATGTTGGCGCAAATGAGAGTGAGAAGACCATTTTTATATTGCTCAGCGATCAAAGGCACAACTGTCAAGAAATATGACCACGGATCATTTTGAGCTTCGAGGTCTTCTGGAACGATTCCGGCGAAATTCTGATGAATCAGGTTCAGCGTACGGCTGACCAGGTTGCCGTAGCCATTGGCTAGGTCACTGTTGTAGCGCTGGACTAGGGAGTCGAAGCTGAAGCTGCCGTCCTGTCCGAAGGGGATTTCGCGGAGCAGGAAGTAGCGGAGGACGTCGGAGGCGAAGAGGTCTTGCTCGTGCTTCCACTCTTCGGACGAAGAAAGGCGTACCTCAGCGGCTAAAGCCGCTCCTTCGGAGGTTTGTTGCAGCACGGCTGAAGCCGTGCCCTTAACAAGGCTATTGGCTTCGGCGGCCTTGGGCAGGAGGGTGCCGAAGGCGTCGAGGATGGTTTCGGTGCGGACGATGTTGCCGCGAGACTTCGACATCTTCGATTCTTCGAAGAGTAGCCAGCCGTGGGCGGTGATGGCCTTTGGGAGCCAATCTTTGGCCCATTGACGATGTACTTCGAAAGGTACTTCTTCGGGCTTCTTACTATCTGTCGCGGGATTTAATGCCAACAGAAACGCAGGCCAGTAGACGCAGTGGAAGCGGATGATCTCTTTGCCGACGAGGTGGAGATCGGCAGGCCAGTATTTTTCAAACTTCGCTTGATCGGCGGGATCGTCTGAGCCGTAGCCGATGGCGGTCATGTAGTTGGCGAGGGCATCGAGCCAGACGTAGACGACGTGGTCTTTCTCTGTCTGGGGATCGCGGGGGACGGGGATGCCCCACTTGAAGCTGCTGCGTGAGATGCTGAGGTCTTTGAGTGATCCGGGGACGTAATTATGCCCCGCCGTCGACTTATCTATTTTTCCCTCTTCTCTTGCAATCTCTGCCGGGTCCCATGAGTCGCGACCCGCTGCCAAGGTCTCCCTGCCTGCCCGAACCTCTCGGTCATAGACTTCTGTTATTTCGGCAGAGAAATTGCCGCGCAAGAAACTGAGGACTTCGTTTTTGCGAACATCTGGTTGGATGGCGAGTTCGCCGCTCTCGATCAGGTCGATGAGGGGGCGCTGGTACTCGGAGAGGCGGAAGAAGTAGTTCTCTTCGGTGACGGTCTCGGTGGGCTTGCCGTCGGGGCCGATGGTGCCGGGAGGGCCTTCGACGAACATCTCTTCGCCCACGCTGTACTGTCCGGTGTAGGTGCTGAGGTAGATCTTGTCACGGTCGCGGAGAAGCTGCCAGAGCTTCTGCACGCCTTTTTTGTGGCGCTCTTCGGTGGTGCGGATGTAGTCGTCGTTAGTGATGCCCATGCGCTTCCAGAGCGATTCGAACTGGGCGGAGACCTGATCGGCGAACTGCTGCGGCGGGATTCCGGCGGCGGTGGCGCTGCGCTCGATCTTCTGGCCGTGCTCGTCGGTTCCGGTGAGGAAGAAGGTGTCTTCGCCCAGGAGGCGGTGGCGGCGCGCGATGACATCGGCGGCGATGGTGGTGTAGGCGTGGCCGATGTGCGGGCGCGCGTTCACGTAGTAGATCGGCGTGGTGAGGTAGAACTTTTTCTGTGTGTCAGACATGGTGGGGGCCAAAGCCTAGTCTAGCAGGGACAGGGGTCGGAGTTCTGTGGAGCTTCTCGCTGACATTACAGCGGTTCTCCTCTTCTCAGAGCGAAAGAGGGCATTTGTAGTCCACGTCCGAGATAAGAGACGTGGGCAACCCTGCTTATGGATTTTGCTGGTGGGACGTGGGAGCGGACTTTTCGGGCACCGCGCCGGCGGAGTGAGTCACGTCTTCCTGATCCAGTTCGAGCTTCTGGGCGTCGCTGGCGAGCTTGAGGTGCTGCTCCATGGTGAGGCGGGCCTGGGTGGGGTTGTGGGAGCGGATGGCGCGGTAGATCTCGCGGTGCATCTCGGCGGACTCTTTGAGGTCCTGCGTGTTCTGCACGGTCTTGCTGCGATGCCGGTAGAGGTCGGCGGTGATGGTCTCCATAAGCGCGCCGAGGATGGGATTGCCGGAGGCGCGGGCGATGGTGCGATGGAAACGGACGTCGTGGATGAGATATTCGCGAGGATCGGCGAGCGCGGCGTACATCTCGGCGACTTCTTCGGCGAGTTCGGCGATGTGCTCGTCGGTGGCCCGCTCGGCGGCGAGCGCGGCGATGCTGGCTTCGAGGACGATGCGAGCTTCGAACATCTGCCAGGGAAGGAAGCCGTGGAGGGCGCCGAGGACGGAGAGCGAACTGGAATCGAGCGCGGGCGGCCCGGAGGAGACGAAGGTTCCGGCACCGTGGCGGCTTTTGAGCACGCCCATGGCGGAGAGAAAGCCGATACCGGCGCGCAGACTGGAGCGGCTGATCTTGAGCTTACGGGCCAGTTCGCGCTCAGGGGGCAGACGGTCTCCGGGGTGCACCTCGCCTTTGGCAATGAGGCTGCGAACGTGCTCGACGACCTGCATGGTCAACTGGCTGTGGCCGGTCGCTTCATCGTCTACTGCTTTTTTCACTCTGAACGTGGCTCCTTGCGCTTAAGTGAAAGAAGAGTAACACGAGGTAATACCAGTTGGCCGCAAAATGTAACTGGCCGCCCGGACATTGGGTCAGGGCGGCCAGGGATCAGAGGTTAGTGAAGCGTTCGATCAGGCGGTTTTGGCTGCGCCGAGCCGCGGAACCAGTAGTTGGAAGATCACCAGCGCAGTGACATAGGCGAAGGCAGCGAGGACGAAGATAAACATCGGGTGCAGCGAGAAGAAGTGGGAGACGATCCAGGTGAACACCGCTCCGCCGGCCGCTCCCACGGCTCCTCCGATGCCGACCACGGTGCTAATGGAGGTGGAGGGGAACATGTCGGTGGGGGTGGAGAAGAGGTTCGCCGACCAACCTTGGTGAGCGGCAGTCGCCAGGCAGAAGATTCCGATGGCTGGCCACGCATTGGTTGGAAACAGAACGCCCATGTGAGGCACAAGCATGATGGGCATGACGCAGAGAGCGCAGATAAGCAGAGCGATCTTGCGTCCGGCATTGACGCCGTAGCCGCGATTCATCAGGAAGCCGGAGAGCCATCCGCCGGCGATGGAGCCAACGCTGGCGAAGGCGTAGATGACGATGAGCGGATACTTCACATGGTTGAGGTCGAGCCCATAGTTGTCGTTGAGAAACTTGGGAAGATAGAAAAGATAGAACCACCAGATGGGGTCTGTGAGTCCCTTGCCGAGGGAGAAGGCGTAGAAGCCGCGATGCCGGAGGAGGATGGGAAAGAGCGAGCCTCCTTTGGTGACGGGAGCAAGATCGACCTGAGTCTGGGTGGCGCCGCGGCGGAGCCTGTTGTACGGAAACACCATCCAGAGGGCCAGCCAGACGAGGCCCATGAGACCGGTGACGATGAAGGCCGCCTCCCAGCCGTAGAGGTTGGTGATGAAGGCGATGAGAATGGGCGCGACAAAGAAAGACGCGTTAGTGCCGGAGTTGAAGAGCCCGGTGGCGAAGGCGCGCTCCTCCGAGGGGAACCATTCGGTGGTGGCCTTGATGGCGGCGGGGAAGTTGCCGCTTTCGCCGAGGCCGAGCACGATGCGGGCGATGCAGAAGCCGAGAACGCTGGTGACGAAGGCGTGCCCGATCGCCGCAAGGCTCCAGACCAGGATGGCAATGGCGTATCCGGTCTTGGTACCCAGCTTATCGATAACGCGCCCGGCGAAGAGGAAGCCGACGCCATAGGCGATCTGGAACCAGATAACGATGCGGCCGTAGTTGATGTTGTAGGCGGCCTGATGAGCGGCGTCGATCCCTGGGATCCAGCCCATGAAGTGAAGGTGAAGCAGCGGCTCGATCAGCGAGAAGACTGAGCGATCGATGTAATTGATGGTCGTTGCGAAGAAGAGCAGGCCGCAGACAGCCCAGCGGATGTTGGACTTGGGCGGAGCAGAAGAGGTGAAGCCCGAGTCTGACAGGCTGGCAGAATTGTTCGACATTCAGGAGGTCTCCGGCGACAATGTTGGTCTGACCACTTTCCCGCGAAAGTATAGGATTCAGCAGGAGCTGTCAGAAGCGTCGAGGTTGAGGATAGCTGTTGCTGGGCTACCTATGTCAAGGTACGGACATTTTTGGGGTTTGTACATGACAAAACCGGGGAGTGAGATCAAATCTTGGGAGGCTGTAATGAAATGGCTCCAGTGGTGCGGATCGGTGGCGGTCGTTATGGCTTTGGCGTGTGGGATGGCGGAAGGCCGACGGCCGCAGACGATCACGGTGGGCACGTCGGAAGCGGACTTCACTTCGATTCAAGAGGCCGTCAATGCGGCTCCGCAGACAGGCGCGGTGATACGGATACAGCCGGGCGTCTATCGCGAGGTGGTGCATGTGGACAAGCCGAAGGTCCAGCTTCGGGGCGAGGGGAACGATCCTGCGAAGGTGGTGCTGGTGTATGGAAACAGCGCGGCATCGACTTGCGGGACTTCGTGCTCGGCGACGCTGTTCGTGACCGGCGATGATTTCTTCGCCGGCGGGATGACGATTGCCAATGACTATAGTGAACACTCGGATGTGCCTTCGCAGGCGGTGGCGGTGAAGGTAACAGGGGATCGCGCTGTCTTTCGCAAGGTGCGGCTGCTGGGCGCACAGGATACGCTCTATGCCGCAAGTGATCGATGCATGGACGGACGATCTCCCTGTACGGTGAAGCGGCAATATTTCACCGACTGCTACATCGAGGGGCATGTAGATTTCATCTTCGGCGACGCCAGGGCTGTCTTTGATCACTGCGAGATTCACAGCATTCCACACATCGCGGGTGGGTATCTGACGGCACAGAGCCGGAGCAATCCGGAACAGGATTCGGGCTATGTCTTCAACCACTGCACTCTGACCGCCGATCCGGGAGTGAGGAATATCTATCTGGGCAGGCCCTGGCGCGACTACTCCACGGTGATCTTCATGAATACGAAGATGGGATCGCATATTGCTGCGGCGGGCTGGTCGGAGTGGAAGGGCGCTCCTGTGCCAAGGTTGCAGACAGCAACCTATGCGGAGTTCCATTCAAGCGGACCGGGAGCGAATCCGGCGGCACGGGAGAAGTGGTCGAAGCAGCTTACAGAGGCGGAGGCTAAGAAATATGAAACCAAGGCATTTCTGGCAGGAGCGGATGGGTGGGATCCTACGAAGGTGAAGTAGAAACTCCTCACGATCTGCGGAAGCAGATGTATCAGCAAGAGTTCGAGCGGATTTCTGAGTGGTCGTTGATAACATCGATTCGACATGACGAAACTCTTCAAATTTGCCTCAGTGCTTCTTTGTTGTTCCTCCTTCGCTGTTGCGCAGCCACTCGGTTTTCTTCACAAGGGAAACACCCTGCTGTTTCAGGGTGATTCAATTACGGATGGCGGCCGGCAGCGCACAGGGAGCGACTACAACCACATCATGGGGCAGGACTATGCCTATATTCTGGCCGCCGAGATTGGTTCCAGGTACCCGGAGCGAGGCCTCATCTTCGTCAATCGCGGCATCAGCGGGGACCGCGTGATCGAACTGGCGGCGCGATGGCAGAAGGACACGCTCGATCTGAAGCCGAACCTGCTCAGCATTCTGGTGGGGATCAACGACACGCTAGGCCGCGGGCCGAGGAGCGAGACGATCGAAGAGTATGAGAGGACCTACGACAAACTGTTAGCCGATACGATTTCGGCGCTTCCGGGAACGAGGATCGTGCTGGGTGAGCCGTTTCTGCTCCCCGTGGGCAAGCACAAGGACGACTACGCGACAGAGATGGTCGAGGTGAAGAAGAGGCAGGCTGTGGTTGAGCGGTTAGCGGCCAGGTATCATCTGCCGATTGTTCTTTATCAGGATGCATTTGACGCTGCGCGCGCAAAGGCTCCCGCGGACCACTGGAGCTGGGATGGAGTTCATCCGACCTATGCGGGACATGGCCTGATGGCGCAGGAATGGCTGCGAACGGTCGATGCCTTCTGGCCTTCGGATACGAAGTGATGCGGTAGATGGATTTGGACGGAATGCGCATGGGGAACGTCGCCGCTCCCCATTGCTTATCTATTTTGAAGTGTTGAGCACGAGGACTGTGGCGATGGGGTCCAGCGCCTTTTCAGGGAGGTGAACGTCCAAGCTATTACCGCTGCGGGTCAGCTTGAGCGGCTTGCGAGACTTGTCGGCCAGCAGGTAGGCTCCGGTGACTTTGCGGGGAATCTCGTCGAGGTGGAAGGTCCCACTCGATGGCCAGTTGAAGATAGAGACGTAAATCTTGTTCGCTGTCGTGGTGGAGCGCCAATCCCAGGCGGGAATGAACTTGGGATTCCCCTTCTTGTCCTTTTCCGTGGTACTGAAGGCGCCGGCCTCGGCTCCGAAGAGTGTGGGCTGGGTGCCGTAGACGGCCTCTCCGTTGACGTCGATCCACTTGCCCATCTCGCGCAGACGTTCAACCTCCGGAGCGGGAACGATGCCGTGGGAGTCGGGGCCGATGTTGAGCAGATAGTTGCCGCCCTTGCTGGCGATGTCGATGAGGTTGCGGAGCAGGGTCTCGGTGGATTTGAAGTTGTCGTCGTAAGACTTGTAGCCCCAGGTATCGTTCATGGTCATACAGGCTTCCCAGTCCTCGCCGGGGTAGCCCTTGGCGGGGATGAACTGCTCGGGGGTCTCGGTGTCGCCTTTGTAGCCGCCGCCGAGACGATTGTTCCAGATAAGGTTGGGATGCTGGTTGAGGAGAGTGACGATCTCTCCGGCAAGTTCCGGCGTCATGTCCTTGGTGGGCGTGTCGAACCAGATGACGACGGGGAAGTCACCATAGTTGGTGAGCAGCTCTTTCATCTGCGGGATAGCCTTCTTGTGCAGGTACGTGGCGAAGTCGCCGTTTTGGGCCGGGTCCCAGTGGAAGGTGGGAGGTTGGTGATCGCCGGTTTTGAGCGCGGCTCCTCCGGGTGCGGTCCAGTCCTGGTCCTGTGAGTAATAAAAGCCCAGCTTGACGCCCTGCTTTTTGCACTCCTCGGCGAGTTCGCGGAGAGGGTCCCGTTTGAAGGGGGTGGCATCGACAATGTTGAACGGATCGGCCTTGGAGTTGAACATGGCGAAGCCGTCATGGTGCTTGGAGGTGATGACAATGTACTTCTGCCCTGCGGCCTTGGCCAGGGCGACGATATCGTGTGCGTTGAAGCCGGTGGGATTGAATTTGGGCGCGAGGGCCTTGTAGTCGGCAACGGGGATCGAAGCCCGGTTCATGATCCATTCGCCGATGCCGGGAATCCGCTTGCCGTCCCAGGTGCCTGCGGGAATGGAGTAAAGGCCCCAATGGATGAACATGCCGAAGCGGGCGGCGCGCCACCAAGCCATGCGGGCATCGCGCTGAGCGCGAGTCTCTTTGTCCTGAACCGCCTTGACCGGATGGGCCTCGGAGGTTTCGATGCGGTGGCCTTCGGTCTGGGCAAGCACGCTGGGGGCGAGCAGGAGGGTGGAGAGGCCGGTTGAGAAGGTGCGACGATTCAGGTTCATAGAGAATCCTTGGGGTGAAGTGATGACTGAGGAATTGTATGTGAAAAAGTTATAGTGTAGGTGAAAAATTGAAATTGGCGCCGAAAAGTGGCCTGGTCGGGGTGAACAGAGGAAAGGCAAAAGCAGAAGCCTAGCACCGGAACTGTCTTGGTGGCACCGTTTACTGGCCGGGAAGGTATCATCGCTGACGTGAATGAATTTAGTGATATCGAGGGACCGATGGCGGGGCCGCGCTCGATCGGGGCGGGTGGGCTTAAGTTGGATCATCTTGGCGTGGCAGTAAAGAGCATCGCGGCGGCGCGGGGCTTTTATGAAGCATTGGGTCTGGCGGTGAGCCATGAAGAGACCATAGAGCGCGAGAAGGTGAAGACGGCGATGCTGCCCCTGGGGGAGAGCCGGATTGAGCTGCTGGAGGCGACGGAGGAAGACTCGGTGGTCGGGAGGTTTGTGGCGAGGCGGGGCGAAGGTTTGCACCATGTTGCCGTGCGCGTCGATGCGGTGGATGCGATGTTCGAGCGGTTGACCGCACAGGGAGTGAGGCTGGCGAGCGATTCGGTTCGGGTGGGAGTGGGCGGGCATCGGTATTTCTTCGTCCACCCGGCAAGCACGGGTGGCGTTCTCGTTGAAATAGTGGGAGATGCAGCCAGGGAAGGGAAGTAATGCGGCTTTTGTTGATGGATACATGCGGAAGCGAGGGCAGCGTTGTATTGGCCGATACGGAGTTGATCGAGCGGATTGTGGCGGCGGAGTCGTTGCCGGGGCGGACGGCTTCGGAGCGCCTGGTACCTGCGGTGCGGCGGGTGATGGAGAGTTGCGGTTGGAGATTGGGTGAGTTGGCTGCGGTTGTGGTGGTGCATGGGCCGGGATCATTTACGGGCGTGCGCGTTGGGTTGAGCGCAGCGAAAGGGTTGAGCGAGGCAGGGGGAGTTCCGCTGATTGCTGTGTCGCGGCTGGCGCTGCTTGCCGCCGTAGCAGAGGGAGATCCGGTTCATGCTGTGCTCGATGCGGGACGGGGAGAGTTTTACTACGGGAGATATTCGGGGCACCGATGCCCGCAAGAGTCACTGCTGATGAGAGATCAAGTGGCCGTTGCGGCAGAGGGCGGTACAGTGGCGGTCTGCGAGGCGAAGGTCGCCGAGGCTCTGGCAGAACTGAAACCGCGTGTGGTTGCGGAACCGGGCGCAGCGGATGCGTTACCGTTTGCGGTTGAACGTGCGGCGGCGAAGAACTTCGATGATGCGGCTGTGCTCGACGCAAACTATCTGCGGCGGACGGATGCGGAGATCTTTACCAAGCCGAAGAGTTCAGTGCGATGACCGCGGTCCGCATTCGGGTTGGCGCGGTGGAGGATTTGCAGGAGGTGCTTGCCCTGGAACGGGGTACAGCGGAGGCTCCGCACTGGGGCGAGAACGAGTATGCCGCGATGATTGGAGGGAAGGAGGCCGGCTACGTCCGGCGGCGTTTGCTGATTGCGGAGGCCGAAGGCGCGCTGGTTGGATTTGCGGTGGGAAAAGTGGCGGGCGACATGGCTGAGTTGGAGAGCGTTGCGGTCGAATCGCGAGCGAGGCGCAGGGGAACTGGACGCATGCTCTGCAAGAGCGTGATCGACTGGAGCAGGCAGCAGGGAGCGGCGGCGATCGAGTTGGAGGTTCGATCGGCGAGCAGCGGTGCAATTGCCTTGTACCAGGAACTGGGTTTTGTCGCGGTGGGGCAGCGTCAGGGATATTACCGTGAGCCATCGGACGATGCGGTGCTGATGCGGCTACATTTAGCGGATTGTGCATAACTTGCTTTTGCAATCGCCCGAGAGGCTGTGTTAGCGTGTAGGCCAATCGGTGAGCTGTCGTCTGATCTTGGGGGTAATTCATTCATGCAGACCGCAAAGTTTACGGAGCTACCTAATTCCAACGTCATTCCATCCGTCTATCGACTGGAGCAGGAGCACGGTTTATATGCCCGCAGGCTGGAGACGCTGCGGGCAAAGTTGTTTCTGACCGAGGACGAGAAGATGGAAGAGGTGCGGCTTAAGAAATTGAAGCTGAGCTTGAAAGATGAGATAGAACGGCTTCGCAGACCGGGTGCTACGGTTTCTGAGCACTGAAAGAGATTCGCCAAGAGTGGGTGGCCGGATCGACACAGAGTGGAAGTGTGCGTGGCCTATAATCAAACCTACTTATGGTTCGAGATGGATTCTATTATGCGATAGGCCTCGGCGCGGTGGCGGTGGTGCTTTGGTGGCTGGCCATGCCGATTGCACTGGTGGTGTTGCCGATCATATTGGCAGCATTCTTTCTATGGTTCTTTCGCGATCCCAACCGCATCATTCCTCAGGCGCCGGGGCAGATCGTCTCCCCGGGAGACGGGATTGTTACCGAGGCTGAGTGGATTGAGACGACGAGTGGCAGCCGGTTGCGGCTCAGCATCTTTCTAAACGTCTTCGATGTGCATGTGAACCGCTCTCCGGTGAGTGGGACGGTTAAGGTCGTCGAATTTCGTCCGGGAGAGTTTCTGAACGCGATGAAGCCGGAATCGGTACTCCACAACGAGCAGACGCTGGTTGTGATCGACGCGGGCGACTACGATGTCAGCTTCAAGCAGATTGCGGGCCTGCTGGCACGTCGGATCGTATGTAATGTGAAGGCGGGTGACCGGGTGGAGCGCGGCCAGCGAGTCGGCTTGATCAAGTTCGGATCGCGCGTGGATGTTTTGCTGCCGGCGGAGGCGGAGTTGAGAGTAAAGACGGGCATGAGGGTGCGGGCCGGGTCTTCCGTGCTCGCCGTGATTGCTCAAACAGACGGCAAGCCGATTGATTCGGCGTCAGTGGTGGCCTGATGGGTGGCGAGGCGTTCGAGGGAACGCAAAGAGACACGGGCGCCAAGGTGAGACGCCAACCGAGCCGGGGAATGTATGTGCTGCCTTCGCTGTTCACCGCAGGCAATATTGCCGCGGGATATTATGCGATCATCCAGAGCATTCAGGGGTCGGTGACGGAGCCGTGGCACTTCGACCGGGCAGCGCTGGCTATCGGGTTTGCCATCCTCTTCGATGGGCTTGACGGACGAATCGCCCGGATGACGAATACGACGAGCGACTTTGGCAAAGAACTCGATTCGCTGGCCGACGTGATTACATTTGGAGTTGCTCCCAGCCTGCTGGCCTATATCTGGGGAGTGCGCATGCTACCGGAGATGGCAAATTCCGCGTTGCGCGGACAGATTCTCCATCTGGGTGTATTCGTCTGCTTCATTTTTTTGATCTGCGGGGCGACCCGGCTGGCGCGGTTCAACATCAGTATCAATCCGCAGCCGCGGAATCCGGGACGTCCTGGGCATAAATATTTTGTAGGAATGCCTATTCCAGCGGGCGCCGGCGTTATCTGCGCGGTGGTTCATTGCTTTGGCGGAAGTCCCATCGTGAGCCCGGCGATTGCTGCAGTGTGGCTTTGCCTGATCGCGTTCACCGGCTTCCTGATGGTGAGCAATTGGCGCTTCTGGAGCGGCAAGGAGATCAGCCTGGGGGGTCGCCATCCCTTCCAACTGGTTGCGGTGATTGCAGTGGCGGGCGCGCTGATCGTGCTGTACTCGCAGTACATGCTGATCGCCATCGCGCTCGGCTATCTGGTTTCGGGAGTAGTGGCGAGATTGGCTTACTCGTGGAGCAGGGAACGGCGGCACCACTCTGCCGAAGCGCGGTAAGCGGATCGCTCTAACGGCGGTTTGCTGAAAAGGAATTCAGAGCATACATGGCACATGAGATGTACAGGATCGGAATTGTCGGGGCGTCGTCGCTGGTGGGAAAAGAACTAAGCGACGAACTGGCTGAGTCTCTGCTGGCCGCCTCCAGTTTTGTGTTGCTGGACGATGAGGATGCCGCAGGCCAGATTACTGCGACAGGCGACGAGGCGACCTTCATTCAGCGGCTGGAAGCGTCTTCGTTCGATAGGATGGATTTTGTCTTCTTTGCGGGAAGCGCGGAGGTGACGAAGGCGCATTGGCAGAATGCTCGCCAGGCTGGAGCCAGTATCGTCGATCTTACCTATGCGCTCGAGGGGGAGAAAGAGGTTCCGGCGAGGGCTCCCTGGGTTACCGAGATATCGTTATCGAGTGCACCGCAGGATGGGTCGGAGCCGAATCTCAACACGCCCGCTGTTGTGGCAGCGCACCCTGCGGCGCTTATGCTCGCCCTGGCGGCAGCAAGGCTTCAGTCCAAGCTGCCATTGAGAAGCATGGCGGCGACCGTGATGCAACCGGCGTCGGAGGGTGGGCCGCTGGCGATGGATGAGTTGCATCAGCAGACCGTGAATCTGTTGTCGTTCCAGACGCTGCCGCGCGAGCAGTATGACGCTCAGGTGGCGTTTAACCTGCTTCCTTCACTCGGCGAGGCGGCGAAGGTGAAGCTGGGAGTGGCGGAGAATAGAATCCGCGAGCACTATGCCGCAATCTCGGGCGGCTCGCTGCCGCTGCTGGCTTTGCAGGTGGTGCAGGCGCCAGTGTTTCACGGCTATGTGGCGTCGATGCTGGTGGAGGTTGCAGGGTCTGCGACTGTCGAGCAGGTAGAAGCCGCATTAGCCGGCGGCCATTTCGACCTGGTAAGCGGAGAGTCCGATCCGCCGAGCAATCTGAGCGCAGCCGGGCAGGAAGACATTATGGTCCGCGTGCGCGAAGAGGCCGGCGGCAATGGATCAAGCCGATTCTGGCTGTGGCTGGCTGCGGATAACCTGAAGCTGGCGGCTTTGAATGCGATTGCCTGCGCGACGGAATTGAGTCGATTCCGCCCTATGGGGAAGGTGCAGTAGACGCTGCGTTATTGCTTTTGCGGTGAAGCAGGAGCGGCTTTCTGTCTGGATCGCGTCAGCAGGTCGCTCATCTGCAGATAAACGCCATTGGTCCAGCCGAAGCCGATGGCGTTGCTCGTGTAGCCTGCGGCAACTTCCACGTTGGCGGAGCCGCTGACCACGTTGTACTTTTCGCGGATGGTGCCATCATGCAGAAAGTTTTTCAAAATAGTCTGCGAGAACTCATTCGCAATTCTTGAGGCGTCGTTGGCGAATCCGTACTGCGCGAGGCCTTTGATTGCGAGCCAGTTGGTGGGTGCCCAGCCAAAGGGCAGATCCCACTGGACCCCGGTGTCGGTGTCGCTCGTGGCTAGCCCTCCGGAGCGCTCAAAGAGTGAGAGATGCCGCTCTGTCGCCTTTGCCTGTTGGGGACTGGCGAGTCCGGCCCATAGAGGATAAAAAGCCGTGATGTAGTCGTAGGTCGAACGTCTGTGCGTGGTGAAGTCGTAGTCGAGGAACATGCCTGCGGCGGAGTCCCAGAGATATTTGTTCATGGCGCTGCGTCGGGCGGCGGCGCGGCGATTCCATTCAGCGGCTCCCTTCGCATCTCCGAGCAGGGTTGCGAAATAGGCCATGTCGCGTTCGTACTTGTAGAGAAGGCTATTGAGACAGACGGGCGCATAATGATCCGTCGATCCGCTGAAAGGGCCGAAGCGGAAACTGGTGTCGAAGCCCGATTCGCGCATGGCGCGGTCGCCGCTGTAGAACGCTTTGTTGAGACGATGGCCATTGACGTAGGCGCGTGCGCAGACTTTGGATGCAGTGATATCGCAGCTTGTCTTTGCCAACTCGGCAGCCTGGACCTTCGTGGGATGTTCAGGTGCGTCGACGAGATAGCCGGTGTGAATATTGGGATGTGCGAGCAGCCAGCGAATCACGTTGGAGTAGTAGTTGCTGTCGTCGGCCATCTCAGGAACGGGGCCTTCGCCGATGTCCTTGTAGCGGGCGAGTCCCGTGTCTCCAGCGCGATGGATGGGCGAAGTCCAGAGGGCGTAGTCGCGTTGAGCATAGCTGTATGCTTTGGCGAGCCATGCCTTCGAGAGTGGTTTGCCGTCCGGGTGCTCGTAGACCTCGCGGATCATGGAAGTGAGAAATGGAGGCTGTGAGCGAGTGAAGAAGTAGGTGCGGTTGGCGTTGAGAATAGCGCCGTAGTTCTCGATCTCGTAAAAAAAGTTTTCGACCATACCCCGAGCCAGATCGGAGTTGTGATCGTGCACGAGGCCAAGGATGATGAAGTAGCTGTCCCACCCATACATCTCGTTGAAGCGGCCGCCGGGAACGACGTAGCGATTGGGCAGATAAAGAAGGCCCTCCTTGGGAATCTCGCTGACCTTCACATCGCCCATGTGAGTAATCTTTCGCGGCAGCCTGCGCACCTCGACGTTGCATAGTTTCTGCATGGCGGCGACCGGGGCGGGCGTCGCTGCGCTGGCGGGAAGGTAGAGGATGGGGGTAGTCGTGACTTTGGGGTCGGCCAACGATTTGCAGTCGCTCATGGAGCGGGAGAGGCTGTCCCAACCGTTGTGGATATAGTTGAGGATCTTTGCATTCGAAGTTGCGCCGTCGGCAGGTGTTTGCGAACCTGCGCTGCCGGCCAGAAGAGTTGCAGCAGTGAGCAGCGAGATGCTGATTCGGAGGAGAAGTTTCATGGACGGCACTGGGGTGTTTCGATTGCTGGTGGTTGGCTTGGACGGAAGCATAGAATCTCTCCGATTTTAGTGCTGCGGTACAGTGATGGGCTGTTGGCGGATTTCCGTGCCACAGAGTTTCCTGATGCAGGAGTTTTGCTCTGCTATGTAAATTGCAGATGCTCTGTACTGAGTTTTCGTTGGCAGGTAATGTTAAGTGGTGATTTGGAATTAGGCGTTGAGCATGAAATGTAGGTGGCGGGCGAGATGACAAAATCAGAGATGCGTATTGGAATCGACCTTGGCGGCACAAAGATCGAGGCCCTGGCGATCGATAGTCAGGGGAGGGAATTGACAAGGCATCGGATCGACACGCCGCGAGAGGATTACGAGGCCACGATTGCGGCTATGGCTGGCCTGGTCCACCGCATCGAGCAGGAGACAGGCAACATGGGAGCCGTGGGCGCAGGAATTCCCGGCAGCGTTTCAAGCCTGACGGGGCTGGTGAAGAATGCAAATTCGACATGGTTGAATGGAAAGCCGCTGGACCGTGACCTGAGCCTTGCGCTGAATCGCGAGGTGCGGGTGGCCAATGACGCAAACTGCCTTGCCGTGTCCGAGGCTACGGATGGAGCGGCGGCAGGAAAGAGAGTGGTCTTCGGCGTGATTCTGGGGACGGGATGCGGCGGCGGAGTAGCCATTGATGGCCGCCTCCACACCGGGCCGAATGGCGTCGGCGGCGAATGGGGGCACAATCCGCTTCCCTGGGCACGAGGCGATGAGCTTCCCGGACCGGAGTGCTACTGTGGCCAGCGAGGATGCCTGGAGACATGGATTTCAGGAACGGGCGTGTCGCAGGATCACAAAAGGGTGACGGGCAAGGAGCAGACCACGCATGAAATCATGGAGGCTTACAAGGCCGGTGACGCGGACGCGGTAGCGACGGTCGAGCGCTTTGTGGATCGCCTGACGAGAGGCCTGGCTCACATCATCAATATGCTCGACCCCGACATCTTTGTCTTTGGCGGAGGGCTTTCGAAGGCCGAACATCTCTATCGCGAGATCCCTGAACGGCTACCGCGATACGTCTTCGGCCGGGAAGCGGCCACGCCCATCGTGCCGGCCCGGTATGGGGATTCGAGCGGAGTAAGAGGCGCGGCCTGGCTCTGGTCTGCCAAATAAAGAGGATTCAAAGAGAAGAGGCAAGAGGATTAGCTTTCGACGTATATCTCTGGAAGACAAACTCCCTGCGACCGAAATTTCTTCCGTCGGTGATACATGGGATGTTTTGTTGATAGTGAGGCCCGTATCTGCCTAGACTTGTACCTGTTCGAACAATGCAGGATCGATACAGGAGAAATCATGCAAAAGCGCACACTAGGAAAAAGCGGCCTCGAAGTCTCAGCACTTGGCCTCGGTTGCATGGGCTTGAGTTTCGGCCTCGGGCCCGCCATGGAAAAGTCAGAATCCATCAAACTCATCCGCAGCGCTGTCGAGCGCGGTGTCACTTTCTTTGACACCGCCGAAGTGTACGGGCCCTTCGTCAATGAAGAGATTGTTGGCGAAGCCCTCGCTCCATTCCGTAAAGACGTCGTCATCGCCACCAAGTTCGGTTTTGAACCCGACCCCAATAATGATGGCAAGTGGACTTCGCTCAACAGCCGTCCCGACCACATTAGACAGGTCGTCGAAGCCTCGCTCAAGCGTCTGCAAACCGACACCATCGATCTCCTCTATCAGCACCGCGTTGACAAGATCACTCCCATCGAAGAGACTGCGGGCGCCGTCAAAGACCTCATTGCCGTGGGGAAGGTAAAGCACTTCGGGCTTTCCGAAGCGGGCGCACAAACCATCCGTCGCGCCCACGCCGTGCAGCCCGTCACGGCCTTACAAAGCGAATACTCCCTCTTCTGGCGTGAGCCCGAAGCTTCCGTTATGCCCACGCTTGAAGAACTGGGCATCGGCTTCGTCCCCTTCAGCCCTCTCGGCAAAGGCTTCCTCACCGGCAAAATTGACGCATCCACCAAGTTCGACAGCACCGACTTTCGCGCTATCGTGCCGCGCTTCAGTGAAGAAAATCGCAAAGCAAATCAGGCGCTCGTCGAGGTAATCACCAGCTTCGCAGAGCAGAAGAAAGCCACACCCGCGCAAATAGCACTCGCATGGCTGCTCGCTAAGAAGCCATGGATCGTTCCAATTCCAGGCACAACCAAGCTCTCGCGACTCGAAGAAAATCTTGGTAGCGTAACCATCGAACTCACCACAGAAGATGTGCGCACGCTCGAAGAAACTTCCTCCGCAATCAAGGTCAAAGGTGAGCGCTACCCCGCAACGCACGCGAAGCTGATCGACCGCTAACCCCGACCGACGGAGATCTATGATGACAATGTTCATGTTCCATGAGTCCCATCAAACGGCTTCCCGAGCCAACGCTAGCCGCGGAGGCAATTTGACGAAGTCTGATGAAGTTTAGGAGAGGAGGTCTTGCAAGTGCTTGATAAACTTGGCTCCTGAGGTAGGACTCGAACCTACAACCCTTCGGTTAACAGCCGAATGCTCTGCCATTGAGCTACTCAGGAATGCATCTGTGACGCACGTTTTGGGGCGACGCGCTGCGCTAAAGCATTTATAACAAAAGCGAATGCACCGGTCAATCACGCGCTGAATAATAAGGAGCTTTGCTGGTTCTAAAGTGTATAGTCCCATCCTTATGATGGCTAGCTGGCACTCTCATGCAACCAGAACAATCTATAGTTATTTTCTACAGATGTGGGTTCGTCCGCATTGGGGAGAAAATTCTCTTCGCACGGTACCAACCATCGCCGTGAGCGCCGGTTACGACGACTATGCTGCGATGATGGCAGCCCGATGGCTGACTCAACCAAAGCGAAAGTCCGCAATATCATGAGCAGCTAGAAAACCCCGCCTGAACGAGGGTTTTCTGGCTACTCATGAATGAGTTTAGGCGTTTGCGGGTGCTGGCCGGATCGGGATCTCTGCGCGCAGTGCTTCGAGACGCTCTTGAAGATGCTTTTGCAGTGCCGCATGTTCAGGCTTTCCATAAAGATTCTGCGTCTCCTTCGGATCAGACTGCAAGTCGTAAACCTCATACTCCTGCGGTTCCATGATGTAGTGGATCAGCTTATATCGTTCGGTGCGAATACCGCGGCAGGGGCGCACTGCCTCCGGATTCGGCCATTCGAAGTACTCGTAGTACCACTCCTCGCGGAACGACGAGTCTGCCGCCTTTGCCAGCGGGAGTACACTCTTTCCCTGCATGTGCGCGGGAATCGGAACCCCTGCAAGGTCAAGGAAGGTTGGAGCAAGATCAGTATCGAGGATCATTTCGTCACGAACTGTTCCTGCAGGAATACGCTTCGGATAGCGCATCATGAGGGGCACGCGGATGGAGGGCTCGTGCATCAACCGCTTGTCGAAGAGTCGCCACTCCCCAAGGAAAAATCCATGGTCGGAACCTTGAACGATAGCGGTGTCATCGAGAATGTTCTTCTTCTCAAGGTAGTTGAGAACACGTCCAATATTTTCATCCACAGCAACCAGCCCGGCATAGTAGTCCTTCACCACTCCCTCCAACGATCCGCAGGCGGTATGCGAGGGCGTCGTGCCGATCTTGTTCTCGGCTGCCGCAAAACTCTTCGGCTTTCCCGGATAACCCTTGAGGTCGTCATCGAAGGTGGCAGGCTTCGGAATCACGGTCTCGCGATAGAGGTCGAGATGGCGTCGCGGCCGGAAGAACGGCTCATGTGGAGCGACAAACCATACCAATAGGCAAAAGGGCTTGTCGCCGCGGTCTTCCTCCAGCCAGGCCAGAGCACGGTCTACGGTGAGGTCGTCGGGATACACGTTGTGATATTGCTTCTGGGGCCCGATCTTGCCTTTGCGCCCCTCTTTGAAGAATGGATCGGCATAGTTATTGCCCGGGTCGTTGTGGCCGAAATAGTAATCCCAATAGCGCTCTTCAACTCCGTTGCGGACGTGTACTTTTCCCAGGATGGCGACTTCGTAGCCAGCCTCATGAAGAATATCCGTGAAAATCGGGATGTCGGAGGGCAGGGGAACATTTGGGTGTTCGTTCGACAGCGCTCCGGTGGAATTGGAATACATGCCGGTGAGCGCCGTTGCACGCGCCGGTGCGCAGAGGGCGTTGGTGCAGAATGCGTTCCGAAAGCGTATGCCCTCCCGTCCAATCCGGTCATGATTGGGTGTCTTCAAAATCTGATTTCCCGCGATAGAGAGAGCATCGGCACGCTGACCTTCGCCGAAGAAGAAGATAAGGTTCGGGCGTTTTGGCTTTGTCTCTGCTGATGCAACAGTCGTGCCCACCGAAGAGGCGAGCACTGTACCAGCGACCGCCAATGAACCTTGCAGGAAGTCGCGCCGCGTGGTTCCATTTGATGATCCTCTTTGCGTTGTGGGTATGGAGGCTAAAGTATCTTCTTCGTTCGAGATCGACATAATAACTATTTCTCCGAGGATGAAAGTGTATAGACAGCAGGTTCCTGTTAGAAAGAGAACTTAAGTTTGAAAAGCAATATTACGTGGATGGAGAGCTGAGGCGATCTTCCCAAAGGTGGCAGAGCCAACAGGTGTGCGCATTGAGGGCGTTGTTGGCGAAGATATCGTAGAGATCGCCATGGTATTGATCGCCACCCGAGCAGGTAACGACATTAACCTGCTCGTAGCCAAAGGAGCGCGAAGGCCACTCCTCCGGTGGATGGGCCACGCTTTGGCTCCTGACCACCTACCCTTAAATATTTGACGGCGCCCGAGGTCGGCATTACCAGCCATCACCTTCAAAACGTGCATCAGAAAAATGTCTTCACAACGTCAACGACTTCGTATTCAGGATTCAACACCGGCAGACATCTCCACTTGTCGAAGGTCAAGCACGGATGCGAGATATCGAACCCGATCATGTCACCTACACGAATCTCATCTCCCTCCGCAATCTGAAGATAGGCATGCTGGTCCATCATCTTGGTAAGCTGCCAACCCGCTGGAACTGCCACGGGAGCGGCAGCTCCCGGCCGATAACGCAGAACAGGCGTGGGAAGGCCCGCATCGAACGCGGCGTCCCGCTTTCCAAGGGCCACAATGGCGCGCTCTTCTTCCGGAACAGATTGAACGTAGGCCCACAGTTGCAGCGCCGGCTGCAGGCTTGAGTGCATCGCCTTCGCGATGGGATTGCGTTTGAGAATCTCCTGCTGCGCCTCGCGATAGATGCCGACATCGTGGGTCAGATAGCATCCTGGCCGCAGCACCACATCGACGGAATCTCCCAGTTCGGCCTTGGAGAAGACGTCGGCGACCACGTCGTACCAGGCAGAGCCCGCCCCTGAAAGCAAAATGCGCTGGCGGCCAAATCGCTTTTCCAGAGCCAGTTTGCGCGTAATATCTACAGCACGTTGCAGGAAACCGCGAATCGAATCCTCATCCTTCAGCACGCCCTCGTAGACCTCTATTCCGCAGAGAACCACTTGTTCGCGCTGGGCGTCAAGGGCAGTCAAAACTGATTGCAGCTGCTCCTCATCACGAACGCCTGTTCGCCCACCTTCCACTCCCAGCTCAATCAGCACCCGCAACCGTTGTCCTTTTTCACGATAGAACTTGCCGAGCTGTTCCACCTGTTCTACCGAATCAACCAGGCAATAAAAATCGAATCCTTCGTCTTCGAGCAGCCTCGATATGATCTCCATATTTGGCCTGCCCACCAGTTGATTCGCCATCAGGACACGGCGCACGCCATGGTGATAGGCAACTGACACCTGCTGCACAGTCGCCAAGGTAATACCCCACGCACCGCCCTTCAGTTGCAGATCAAACAGCTTGGGTGCCATGGTCGTCTTGCCGTGGGGTGCAAGCTTCACTCCATAGGTGGTGATGAATTGCTGCATCCAGTGCAGGTTGTGCATCAGCTTTTCCTGGTACAGAACAGCCGTTGGAAGGCTTAGATCCTCTCGTAGCAAATTCCATCCCAACCTCGCAATCTCCTTCGGTTCAAGCGAGTGCTCGAAGGCCCCCAACCCTTTGTTCAGAGGCGCAATACGCAAATCAGGCATGGAAATCTCGGCCACAGTTTTTCTCTCTGTCATCAAGCAAACCTCAAGAAAGTCACAGGATAGCAACGGTTACGATCCAGGTATTCTGACGCGCCGCTGAATGTTTCCTGTAGAAAGATAGTATGCCTCTCTGCGATACGCTTATTCGCAACGCGCACATTATGGATGGGAGCAGCGGCGAACCCTCGGTCGGCGACGTAGCCATCGAAGGTAGACACATCTGTGACGTCGGGAGCGCTTCCGACTACGACGCGCAACAGGTCATAGACGGCAGCGGTCACGTCCTCGCTCCCGGCTTTATCGATGTTCATACACACGATGATACAAACGTGATCCGCACTCCGGACATGCTGCCGAAGCTGTCGCAAGGAGTCACGACAGTCATCGTCGGCAACTGCGGTATCAGCGCTGCGCCCGTGCAACTCGCCGGCGTCCCTCCTGATCCCATGAACCTTTTAGGAACTGCGGACGTCTTCCGTTATCCGACATTCCACTCCTATGTTGAAGCAATCCAGCAGGCGCAGCCCGCGGTCAATGTAGCAGCCCTGGTCGGCCACACGTCCCTGCGCAACAATCACATGGATCGCCTTGACCGCGCCGCAACCGCAGCGGAGATCGAGCGGATGCAGGCGCAGTTGAGCGAAGCTCTGGACAACGGGGCATTGGGCCTGAGTTCAGGCCTGGCCTACTTGTCCGCCAATGCGGCACCGACAGAAGAAGTTCTGGCATTGGTAGGGATGCTCGCGGCAGCCGGTGCAATTTACACCACGCACATGCGCACCGAGACTGAAGGAATCCTCGATGCAATGAACGAAGCCTTTCGTATCGGCCGTCAAGCCTCTGTGCCCGTTGTCATCTCTCATCTCAAGTGCGCCGGCATCGCGAACTGGGGCCGTAGCGGAGAAGTATTGCACGCATTGGACGAAGCCCGCGCCGCTCAGCCAGTGGGATGCGATTGCTATCCCTACGCAGCGGGCTCAAGCACGCTCGATCTCCGCCAGGTCGATGAGCGCGTCGAGATCATGATCACATGGTGTGAACCGCATCCGGAGATGGCAGGCCGAACGCTCGCACAAATCGCAACAAGCTGGAGCGTCGAACAGATAGAGGCTGCCCGCCGCCTGCAGCCGGCGGGCGCCATCTACCACAGCATCTCTGAAGAGGACATGCGGCGCATCCTCACGCATCCCGCAACCATGATCGGCTCCGACGGCCTGCCCAATGATCCGCTGCCCCATCCGCGGCTTTGGGGAACCTTTCCTCGCGTGCTCGGCCGCTACAGCCGCGAGTTAAAGCTGTTTCCTATGACAATGGCTGTCCATAAAATGACAGGCATGCCGGCCGCGCGGTTTGGACTGGCCGATCGAGGATTAATTAAGCAAGGCTACTGCGCTGATCTTGTGCTCTTCAACCCGGAGACAGTACGCGACACCGCAACATTTATCAGCCCGATCAGCCCAGCGGAAGGGATCGCTGCCGTCTGGGTCAATGGTGTGTTGTCATATCGAGAGGGCGCTTCGACCGGTCAGCGAGGCGGCAGATTTCTGCCACGCCAGTCACCACAGATCTAAGTGTCAACTTTATGAGCGAAGCAAAGGAGCAGACAATGAGCATCAAGCGGTATGGCGTAGAGGGTGGTAAGGGAACCGGTGGCCAACATCTGCCATTTTCCCGCGCAGTCGAGGCAAATGGATGGCTATACGTCTCCGGTCAGGTCCCCATGGTCAACGGCGAAGTCGTTGTTGGAAACATCATCGTCCAGTCGCATCAGGCCATTCGCAATGTCCTGGCGATATTGCAGGAGGCCGGCTACGGACCGGAGCACATCGTCCGCTGCGGAGTGTGGCTTGACGATGCTCGCGACTTTCAATCCTTCAACGGAGTCTTTCGTGAATACTTTGGAGAGAATCCGCCTGCACGCGCCTGTGTCGTTTCGAGCATGGTGGTCGATTGCAAGGTGGAGATCGACTGCGTCGCCTATAAAGAACCTACAGCCTGACGCCTATCAACCCCTCGTAAGACTTATTTTGATCAGGAAAAATTCGGTGGTTTCAACTTTATGATCGACCATCATGCGATGTTTCTGCTTGTCTCGGCATCCGTTGCGGTCATCTCGCTTATTCTGCTGATTGCTGTCTGCAAGCTGAATCCCTTCATCGTACTGTTCCTCACCTCGCTTGCGTTGGCGATGGCCACTGGCATGCCGATGCATGCAATTGTGCAGTCCTTTGAAGCTGGACTCAGCGGCACCATGGGGCATATCGCGATTGTGGTGGCGCTCGGCACCATGCTCGGCAAAATGATGGCTGAGTCCGGGGGCGCCGACCGCATCGCGTATACGCTGATCCGCCTCTTCGGCGAAAAGCGTATCCACTGGGCCATGATGGTGATCGGCTTTGTGGTGGGCCTGCCGGTCTTCTTCGAAGTCGGCTTCGTGCTTCTCATCCCCATTGTGTTTACGGTTGCCAGGCGCACTCGCACCTCGCTGATACTGGTAGGCCTCCCGCTTGTTGCCGGACTCTCTGTGGTCCATGGATTGGTACCCCCACATCCAGCGCCACTTGCCGCAGTATCAATTTATAACGCCGATATGGGGCGCACCATCTTCTACGCTCTATTGGTTGCCATTCCTACTGTAGTGATCGCCGGGCCGCTCTATGCGAAGTTCATCGCCCCCCGAATTCACCTCGACCTGGACAACCCCATGGCTGCGGAGTTCGTCGATGACGGTGAAGAACGCAACCTTCCCAGCTTTAGCCTTACGCTGGCGACTATATTGCTACCCGTTGCATTGATGTTGCTCGGGAGCTGGGCCGATACGCTGTCGCGACCTAAAAGCGCCTTCAATGGCGGCCTGCATCTTCTGGGGAATGCCGACATCTCACTCCTCTTCGGCGTCCTTGTAAGTTTCATCACGCTCGGCAAGATGCGCGGTTTCAATCGCGAGGCAATCCTCAAATTCTCCAACGAATGCCTTGCACCTACAGCCACTATTACCTTGCTAGTAGGTGCCGGTGGCGGCTTCGGCCGCATCCTGCAGGATAGCGGCGTCTCTCAAGCGATCGTTGAGGTTGCTCTCCACACTCACATGCCGATTCTTGTCCTCGCCTGGACAGTGGCCGCGCTGATTCGCCTGTCCACCGGTTCCGCCACCGTGGCCATGACCACAGCGGCTGGCATCGTAGCTCCCATAGTCATGCATACTCCAGGCACACGGCCTGAGCTCTTGGTAGTTGCCACTGGTGCCGGGTCGCTCTTCTTCTCCCACGTCAATGATGGTGGCTTCTGGCTGGTCAAGGAGTACTTCAACATGAGCGTCGCGGACACGATCAAAACCTGGTCTGTCTGCGAGACCATCATCTCGATCATCGCCTTGCTGTTGACGATGGCTCTATCCCTGGCAACCTGATTTGCGCATAAAACAGATTTTGATCCATCGACAGAGGAGGAAAATAAGTGGCCGAAGATTTCGTCAAGCGGGCCAGCATGAATGAGGCTCTTTCACGACGCGGATTCCTGAAAGGCGCTGCGGCCCTTTCGATAGCCTCTACTGTCCCGGCCGTTGCGCAAGGTTCTAAGGGAGGCTCGTACAACGGTAAAACCTTCGCCTATGTAGGCTGCTACACAGGCGCAGTTGGCGACGGCAGCAACGGAAACGGCATTTATCTGTTTGAGATGGATTCGCAGACCGGAGCATTATCACCGCTCAAGCTTGCTGCCGAAATAGGCAGCCCATCGTGGCTCTCTCTTCATCCTTCCGGGCGATACCTTTATGCGGCCAACGAGGTCACCAACTTTGACGGCACCAGCGGATCGGTAAGTGCTTATGCTGTTGACCGCGTCAGCGGCGATCTGCGATTCCTCAATACAGTCAGTTCAGAGGGCGGTGGGCCGGCGTATCTATCGGCCGACGCCGACGGAAAGTATGTCTTCGTTGCAAACTATGCCGGCGGAAGCATCGCGGTACTCCCCATCCTTCCCAATGGCTCCCTCGCGCACGCTTGCGATGTCCACCGCGATAGCGGATCGGTGGGAAGCACAACGCCAACCAATGCGCCGCCAGGCAGCTTTGCATGGAGCGGTCACGACGCTCCCCATGCACACATGATTCAAGCCGATCCGAAGAACCGCTTCGTCCTGCACACCGATCTTGGACAAGACCGGATCTACGTGCATCGCTTTGACCAGAGCAACGGCAAGTTATCCCCTGCGGCCACTCCTTTCATCTCCCTCCCCACGGGAGACGGTCCTCGCCACTTCGTATTTCATCCCAACGGCCGCTGGCTCTACTCCATTCAGGAAGAGGCCTCCACGCTGGTTTTTTTCCACTACGATCCCTCTACTGGCTCGCTCACCTCTCAGCAGACGATCTCGACTCTGCCTCCTGGCTTTACTGGCACCAGCTTCGCCTCCGGCGTCAGAGTATCGGCTGACGGACGCTTTCTCTACGCCGCCAATCGACTGCACGATACCATCGCCATCTTTTCAATTGAGAGCGATGGCAGATTGAAGTCTCTCGGCGAAATCTCCACCATGGGCGACTACCCAAGCCAGTTCAACATCGATCCCAGCGGAAAGTTTTTATACGCCTGCAATCGCAAAAGCGACGTCGTTACATCCTTCTTTATCAACCGCGATACAGGGCTGCTCACCTTTACAGGCCACTACACTCCCGTTGGAAGCGCGAGTTGCATCGTCTTCCTCGCATAAGCAAAAGGTTATTTGGGCATGGGCATCGATACAGCCTTGCCGGCGCCACGTTCGGCAATCCAGAGCGTATCGCCCGCGGGCTCGACGGCGGTCGGTGTTTTGAGTCCTTCCTTGAGGACCGTGACGCTCGCCTTGTCTCCATGGATAGTGAGGGCGGTGATCTTGCCGCTGCCGTTTTCGGCAAGGAAGAGCTTGCCGTTCGCCGCGCGCATGCCGTCCGGACCCTTGACCGGCTGGTCCATCCAGATATCGACCGGTTGCCCCGGCTTACCGTTTGCGCCGACCGGGATGCGGTAGAGGTTGTTCGTGAACACGTTGTTTACATAGAGCGTGCCGTCGAGGAAGGTAATGCCGTCGATGCCTACCAGCGTCCGATGCTCCAGATAGAGTTCCGCAGTGGAGGCGCCCGCCGGCAGCCTGTAGATCTTTCCGTTTGCGGTGTCGCTTATATAGAGCGCCTTATCCGGTCCAATCGAAAAATCATTGCATATAGTGTTGTCCCCCGGGAGGTCCCAGCGTATCTTCGGCGCGCCGGTGGAGAGGTCGAAGCTTCTCAGAGCGGTGTGCCGCCGCGCCGGAGTGCTGCCCGGAACCGGGGTCAGTTGACAGGCCCACAGCGTGTTCGTGGAGGCATCCGCCAGTACGCCGAAGAAAAACGTTCCCGGGCCTTCAGTGCTGGCGTCGATAAATTTCTCGGCGGTAGTGGAACCGGAGCGCACCTTGTAGATAAGCGGCGTGCTGGCGCTGCCGACGATCAACACTCCATCCGGCGCGACAGTCAGGCTCTCCGGCTGCGATTTCGCATCGCCGATTAGGATGTCGGCCGCGAAGGCGGCTTGCGCAAAGCTCATGACGAGAGCAATGCAGATGGCAAAGCGTCGAGCATTCGAAAAGCACATAGTCGGATCTCCCTAGTAAATTGAGCAACCAAAAGAAGTAATGGGAACTGTGTTGAATTGACCAGCCCAGTATACGAAATGAGACGTTAGTAGGCTTGAGGAAGTTATGAAACTTGACTCTTAAGTGTGTAGAGAGGGAACCTGAATGGGGGTGTCAATGAAACCGATTTCATCAATCTCCGCGAGCCGCCGCCGTTTTCTCAAGCGGGCAGGCGCCGCGGCTCTGGCTACGTTGCCGGTTAGTAGTCGTACTGCCCGTGCCATCTCAACGACACTTTCTTCCGCGAACACCGCGCATTCCGAAGATACGATTAGAAATCGCGCACCGCTCGCACCGAACGCCTTCTACGCGCTTCCCCTTGGCTCTGTTCGCCCTACCGGCTGGCTGCGCAGCCAGTTACAGATCCAGGCCAGCGGCCTCGGCGGGCATCTCGATGAGACCTGGCCTGACGTCGGCAGCAACAGCGCCTGGCTCGGCGGCACAGGAGAGGCATGGGAGCGCGGCCCGTACTTCCTCGACGGTCTTTTACCGCTCGCCTATCTCCTGGACGACGCGCGGCTCAAAGCCAAGGCTCAGAAGTTTATTGACTGGACACTGTCCAATCAGGCTGCGAACGGAATGATTGGCCCCCACAGCAATGACGATTGGTGGCCGCGAATGGTCATGCTGAAAGCTTTGGTTCAATATCAGGAAGCAACTGGCGATCCGCGCGTTATTCCATTGCTCTCGCGCTATTTTGCGTATCAATTGAAAAATCTGCCTACGCGGCCTTTGCGAGACTGGGGAAAGTTTCGTTGGCAGGACAACGTTCTTGTGGTGATATGGCTCTACAATCGCACCGGCGACGCAAAGCTGCTTGACCTGGCCCACATCCTTCAGCAGCAGGGTTTTGACTGGAAGGCGAATTTTGCCGACTTCAAATACACGCAGCGCACGACGCCCGAATCCATCGGCCTCAAATCTGGCGGTGGATTGAAGGATCATGCTCTCGCGACCCACGGCGTAAATAACGGTCAGGCGATTAAGGCCACTCCAGTCTGGTCGGTTGTGTCCAACGACGAAAGCGACCGGCAGGGAATTCATCAGATGCTCGCGGCGCTCGATAAATACCACGGCCTTCCCAACGGCATGTTTTCCTGTGACGAGCACCTTGCGGGGCTGAATCCATCGCAGGGAACGGAGCTGTGCACCGTCGTCGAGACCATGTTCTCCCTGGAGCAGTCGCTGGCCATTCTCGGCGATGCATCCCTGGGCGATCGCCTGGAGCGCATTGCCTTCAACGCTCTGCCCGGAACTTTCACCGATGACATGTGGGCTCACCAATACGATCAGCAGCCCAATCAGGTCGAGAGTAGCCTCCACCGCAGGCCATGGACGACCAACGGTCCCGAGTCGAATCTCTTCGGCCTTGAACCGAACTTCGGCTGCTGTACCGCAAACTTTCATCAGGGCTGGCCAAAGTTCGCCGCAAGCCTTTGGATGGCATCGCACGATGGCGGTCTGGTTGCGGCAGCATATTCTCCCTGCGAAGTCAGAACAAAGGTAAACGGCACGGCAGTTCATATTGCGGAAGAGACCGAGTATCCGTTTCGAGAAACAGTACGAATCGCCATCAATCCGTCTGCACCGGTTATGTTTCCGCTGCGTCTTCGTATTCCAGCATGGGCCGATGGCGCAACGATACGCATCAACGGTAGCCTCCATCCCGGCACAACGGCTGGCGGCTTTACCAGGATCGAGCGCACCTGGAAGTCCGGAGATATTGTTGAGTTGAAGTTTCCCCTCTCTCCAAGGGTGCTATCGGGATATAAGGATTCAATCTCGGTCGAGCGTGGTCCGCTGGTCTTCTCCTATCCCATCGGCGAAAGCTGGGTGAAGTTGCAGGACAGGGGAATGACGGCAGACTGGCAGGTCTTTCCTTCTACGTCATGGAACTATGCGCTTGCTGTCACCAGCAACGAATCGAGTAAGCTTCCCGTTCAGGAATCGCCCGTCGGCACATCGCCCTTCAGCCTGAAGGGGACGCCGGTAAAGCTGAAAGTAAATGCGCGGAAGCTCCCGGGGTGGCGTGCCGGCGACGGCGCTGCCGATCCAGTGCCGCAAAGCCCGGTTACCAGCGCAGAGAATGAAGAACAATTGACACTGGTACCTTATGCCGCAGCGAAGTTGCGGATTACCGCTTTTCCGCGGTTGAAACCTAATCCAGAGTCTTAACTTCGTTATTGTCTTCTGGAATAGCTTAAGCCAATTCACAACGCCGCATTTGTTTTCTTAAGGTGACTATGTTGTACTTGTGGCCTTGTGTAAGCGGTTGCGCATGGATTTCTATCTGCCTGTGAGGTTCGACGCAGTGATCCAACACTTATCCAGAAACTTTATTCTTGTGGCATGTATCGCAGCTTCGGCAAGCGTCTGTGCCTTTGGCCAATCTGTCCCTCTGGTCTTATCGTCGCCCAATCAGCAGCTGGAGATGCGATTTGCCGTCGTACCCGCGAAGGGCGAATCCGGCAATACCGGCAAATTGGTCTACTCTCTGACCTTTCATGGCAAGCAGGTTCTTGACGACTCGGGACTCGCCCTCGAATTAGAAGGGCAGCCACCGCTCGGTTCCGCTGTGAGTATCGTGGGCAGCAGCGCCGGCGATGGCACGGATGACTACACACTGCTCAACGCAAAGACCAGCAAGGTGCATGACGCATACAAGAGCCTGACCGTGCGCGTCAGCGAGAGCGGCGGTCTTCATCGGCTGATGACAATCGAAGCTCGCGCTTATAACGATGGCGTTGCATTCCGTTATCTTTTGCCCAAACAGGAATCGATCAAGCAGGTGCGCCTCAAACAGGAGGACACCGAGTTTCGCCTGAGCGCCGACGCCATCAACTGGGCGCTCGAACTGCCAAACTATCGCAGCAGTTACGAGAGTGAATATGTGAGGCTCGCGACCTCGGCTCTCAGCAACCAGGGCGGCGTTGCCAGCCATATTCTCGTCGGCCTGCCCCTGTTGACGCACGAACCCGGCACTGCATGGCTGGCATTGACCGAAGCGGATCTCGAAGGCAATAGCGGCATGTACGTCACCAATCCATCCGGAAGCTGGGCCGGCCATTGGTTCGTCTCGAAGCTCGCTCCGCATATTGATAACGCGGATATCGCGGTGGACAGTGCGCTGCCATATCACAGCGCCTGGCGCGTTCTCATGGTGGCGGACGATCCGGGACGCCTCATTGAATCGAATCTCGTCTACGACTTGAATCCCGCGAATCGCCTTCAGGACACAAGCTGGATTCATCCTGGTAAGGCATCGTGGAACTGGTGGAGCGGCGATATCGGTGCGGATGGCAAGCCCGCTTTTACAACCGAAAACATGAAGCACTATGTCGATTTCGCTGCGCAGTGCGGCTTCCCCTACATGCTGCTCGACGCCGGATGGTCAAAGGGCCGCGACATCACCAGCATGAATGGCAAGATCGACGTGCCCGAACTGGTACGTTATGCCGCCACAAAAAACGTGAAGGTGTGGATATGGCTTTACTCCGAATCAGTGATGGAGCAGATGAAAGAGGCCTTTCCCCTCTATGAAAAATGGGGAGTGGCTGGCGTCAAGATCGACTTCATCAACCGCGATGATCAGAA
This sequence comes from Acidobacteriales bacterium 59-55, assembly GCA_001897435.1. GTDB lineage: Bacteria > Acidobacteriota > Terriglobia > Terriglobales > Acidobacteriaceae > Edaphobacter. The sequence goes on from MKSV01000007.1 coordinate 714,978, forward strand.
GGGAATTCAGTTCTACTACGACGTTGCGCGCGCAGCGGCGGAGCACCATCTGATGGTCGACTTTCACGGTGCCACGAAGCCCTGGGGGTTGGAGCGCACCTATCCCAACGTCCTCAGCTATGAAGCGGTCCTGGGCATGGAGCAGTCCAAGGCGGGCCATCGCGACAGCCCGGTGGATCGTTCTGTCTTTCCCTTCACGCGTCTTCTCGCGGGACCGATGGACTACACTCCCGGCGGCTTCAACAATGTCACCGAGGACAATTTCGTCGCACGTGACACCAGCCCCATGGTGATGGGTACGCGCGCGCAGCAGTTGGCGTTGTATGTGATCTATCAGACGCCGTTCCAGATGGTCTCCGACAGCCCGCAGGCCTACGCCGGGCAGCCTGCCTTTCAGTTTATTAAAGATGTACCTGCGGCCTGGGATGCGACACGCGCCTTGAATGGCAGCCCGGGCGATTTCGTTACCATCGTCCGCCGTCATGGCAGCGAGTGGTATCTAGGCAGCATGACCAATTGGACGCCACGCACCTTGCAGGTGCCACTCAGTTTTCTCGGCGCCGGCGCGTACACGGCTGAGATCTACGAAGATGCCAAAGACGCGGGCACCAATCCAAAGCACGTCACCATCCGCAGGCAGACGGTACATAGCGGGCAGACGCTCACCTTGAATCTGGCGGCGGGCGGCGGTTGCGCGATCCGGTTTATCCCGGTGGCAAAGCCATAGCTCCTCGTATCGTTCCGATCGTTGCATCGAAATGTTGGATGAAAGTGAAGCTGCACAACGCGGGCGATTCGAGAGCCTCCGCCGATGTATCGTACAAGAGTCAGTCCGCAAATTTGGGAGCCAGTCATGAAAAAGATGCATGCCGAACTGTTCGTATCCTCACGCCGCAGGCATTCAGGGTTTAGCCTGGCCCAGCTCTGCATTCTCGCTCTGCTGCTTTGCCTCACTGGGTTCATCACGCCGGTAGCACATGCGGCTCCTGCTCCCGCATCGATCCGCTACGATGCCGCCACCCGCGTCTTCCGTATCGATGCGGCAGGCACAACGTACGTTCTCGGGGTCAACGAGCACCAGCAGCTCCAGTCTCTCTACTGGGGACCGCGCCTGGGTGCCGGTGATAGTTTCCCTCAGGCCAAGGCGATGCCCGAAGCGGCTTCGTTCGATCTCCCCGTCACCACAACACCGCACGAGTTTGTCGGATGGGGCGGCGGTCTCTATGTCGAGCCCGACCTCAAGATCACCTTTCCCGATGGCAACCGCGACCTCGCCCTCAAGTACGTCTCGCATAAGATCGACGGCAACAAGCTCGATATCGTGATGAAGGATATCTCGCGCGAGGTCTATGTCACGCTGCAATACCAGGCCGATGCCGAGACCGGCATCCTGCGCCGCTCCGCCGAGATCGAGAACCGTACCGATGCGCCGTTCACCATCGAGCAGGCTGCGGCGGCGACCTGGAACCTGCCTCGCGGCACAGACTATCGCCTGCGCTATCTCACCGGGCGTTGGGGCGCGGAGTGGAGCGTACAGCAGCAGCCGATCCATCCCGGCAAGACTGTGCTCGAAAGCCGCCGCGGCACTACCGGCGCGCAGAACAACCCATGGTTTGCCATCGATCGCGAGGGCGGTAACGATCAGGAGGCCGGCGGCGTCTGGTTCGGCGCTCTCGGCTGGAGCGGGTCGTGGCAGATCAGCGTCGAGCAGGACCAGTTGCAGCAGGTGCGCGTCACCGGCGGCTTCAACTCCTTCGACTTCGGCTATCGCCTTCAGAAAGGCGAGCATCTTCAGACGCCCTACTTTTACGGCGGGTATTCCAGCCACGGCATCGGCGGAGCTTCGCGACTACTGCACCGCTTCGAGATCGATTCGGTGCTGCCTCACGCGCCCCATCCGAAGTTGCGCCCGGTCCTCTACAACTCATGGGAGGCAACCGGATTTAACGTAAATGAATCCGGCCAGATGGAGCTTGCCGAAAAGGCTGCCAGCATCGGCGTCGAGCGCTTCGTAATGGACGATGGCTGGTTCGGCCAGCGCAAGGACGATCACGCGGGCCTAGGCGACTGGTACGTCAATCCGCAAAAATTTCCTCATGGCCTCAAGCCGCTCATCGACAAGGTTCACTCTCTCCACATGGACTTCGGCCTGTGGGTCGAGCCGGAGATGGTGAACCCGGACAGCGACCTCTATCGCAAACATCCCGACTGGGTGCTGAACTTCACCGGCCGTCCGCGCACGGAGGCCCGGAATCAGTTAGTGCTGAATCTGGCACGCCCGGATGTGCGCGCCTACGTCTTCAACTTTCTCGACAAGCTCCTCAACGAAAACGACATTGCCTTCCTCAAGTGGGACTACAACCGCAACTGGTCCGAGCCCGGCTGGCCTGCCGTGGCTCCGGAAGATCAGAAGAAGGTCTACGTCGACTTCATTCGCAACCTCTACTCAATCCTCGCGGAGCTGCGCGCAAAGCATCCGAGTGTCGAGATTGAAAGCTGCTCCGGCGGCGCGGGCCGCGTGGACCTCGGCATCCTGGGGCTGACCGACGAGGTCTGGACCTCTGACAATACCGACGCCTACGACCGTCTCCTCATCCAGAACGGCTTCACCTACGCCTACACTCCCGGCGTAATGATGGCCTGGGTGACGGACTCGCCCACATGGGTGAACCAGCGCACGCTTTCGCTCGAATACCGTTTTCTCTCCTCGATGCAGGGTTCGCTCGGCATCGGAGCCAACCTTAGCAAGTGGACCCCCGAAGACTTTGCCACAGCGAAGAAGATGGTGGCGCAGTACAAGTCGATCCGCGAAACGGTGCAGCGCGGCTCGCTTTACCGTCTTATCACGCCCGAGAACAACAGCGAGCAGTCGGTAACAGAATCCGTCTCGCGCGATGGCAGCCAGGCTGTCACCTTTGCCTTTCTGCACTCCAGCCGCGAGGGGTACCCCTTCCCGCGAATCTATCTGCGTGGACTGGACGCGGACGCGACCTATCGCCTCTCCACGCTTGACGGAAAATTGGCACCCGATACACCGGCCTCGGCCAGCGGAGCCTATTGGATGCACCGCGGCGTCGATGCTCAACTGCGCGGCGACTTCCGGGCCGCGGCATTTACCCTGGAGCGGGTTGGAGGCGGAACAGCAGAGAAGTAGACATGTGCTCTGTCAACGGTAATGGAACTCAGGCATTGGGAATCTCGTCCAATGCCTGAGCCGCGAAGAAGCGCATGGACTAACATGCACCAGTGAAAGTAGTATTTCAAAATATCCATGAGTCTCTTCCAGCGCGTTATAAAAATCAGCCTCTATCGCGGCGTACTTGCCCTTGCCGCAGCCTTGCTTTGTATCTCGGCGACAAGCGCCCTCTTCGCCCAACCTTCTTCTTCCATCCCCGAAGAGATCGAGTGGACCTGGGAGGTACGCCCGCCGCATCCCGATCCGAAGCTGCCCAATGTACTCCTGCTCGGCGATTCCATCACTCGCAACTATTTCCCCGAGGTCAAAAAGGATCTCACCGGTGTCGCGAACGTCTATCTCATGTCCTCGTCGACCTCCGTTGGCGATCCGCGCCTGCCACGCCAGATCGTCGAGTTCTCCACCATGATGCAGGTGTCCTTTCAGGTCGTGCACTTCAACAATGGCATGCACGGCTGGCGCTATACCGAAGCGCAGTACAAGGCTGCGTTTCCCGGCTTTCTGCGCTCTGTCCGCAAGCTGGTTAAGAGTCCCGCGACACTTGTCTGGGCGACCACAACGCCCGTACGGTCGGACGCCGCCAGTGGCGCTACCAATGCACGAGTCAATGAGCGCAACGCCATCGCCGCCCCTCTGGTGAAGGTCGCGAAGATCGCCGTCGACGACCAGCACGCGCTCATGATGCAGCACGGCGATCTTCATCAGGACTCCGTCCACTTCAATCCGACCGGCGCCAATCTGCAGGGCGATCAGGCAGCCGAAACGATCAAGGCTGCCCTTGCGCGAATCCACAAGTAAATATCGTTGTTTCCACTGCCTTGCTTGTTCCTTCTTCGATCGCCCCCATCTTCGGGTGCCCCATCCATTGCGCTTTTTGCAATGGGTGGGAAGTAGATATAGGCCACTTGCCGGGTGCCGTATTTATGGCGCTTTTTGCGATGGGTGGGACGCAAATAGAGTCCAGCCAATATCGCCACGCGTCGTTCTGTGCCGGCGAACCATCCAATAGAAATGATGAAAGACGATCGGAGCCTGTATCTGTCGGTGCTCGACCAGTCGCCGGTTCCGGCGGGAAGTGCACCGTCGCAGGCCCTCCAGAATTCAATCGAGCTTGCCCGTCACGTCGACCGTCTCGGCTACCGCCGCTTCTGGATGTCGGAGCACCACGCCATGGACACGCTGGCCTGCACCGCGCCCGAGATCATGCTGGCTCGCATCGGCGCCGAGACACAGCAGATCCGCATCGGTTCCGGCGGCATCATGCTGCCGCACTATACCCCCCTCAAGGTGGCGGAGGTCTTCCGCACCCTCCACGCCCTCTATCCCGGCAGGATCGATCTCGGCATCGGCCGTGCTCCCGGCGGTGGCCCCATGGAGGCGCTGGCTCTCAAGCGCGACCGCAACACGAAGATGCTCGACGATTTCCCCGACCAGGTCTCCGAACTGCTCGCCTTTCTCGACCGTGAATTTCCCGCGAACCACCCCTTTGCCCGCATCCGGGTTGCGCCCGACGCTCCCGGTGGTCCCGATGTCTGGATGCTCGGCTCCAGTATGTGGAGTTCCGCTGCCGCCGCTGAGTTCGGCCTGCCCTATGCCTTTGCCCACTTCTTCAGCGGAGAGATGGTTCGCGCAGCAATCGAAGCCTACCGGCGGCGGTTTGTGCCCAGTCGGTACCGTTCCCAGCCTGAGGCGATGGCTGCCGTTGGCGTCATCTGTGCCGAAACCCAGGAAGAGGCCGACTTTCTGGCGTCGAGTGTTCGCCTGTTGCAGTGGCGCATTCGACAGGGAGACCGCAGCCCCGTCGCCTCGCCCGAGGATGCCCTTCGGGAACTGCATTCTTTTGGTATCCAGTCGCCGGAACCCGGAGAATGGCCCCGCTACTTCGTCGGTACCCCTTCGAAAGTGAAGGCCGATCTGGAGGCAATGGCCGCCGCTCTGGGAATCGACGAGATCGTCGTCAACACCATCGTCTGGGATCATGCGACACGATTGCGGAGCTATCAGCTTTTGGCCGAGGCATTCGACCTGCACCCGGCGCCCCCGCAATTTAGTTTATGACTAAACTAAATTGCCTCAAAAACCTCTATTTTTAGTTTGTCAACTAAACTATTAAATATCTGGACTATTGAGATATTCAATTATTTAGTATCCGGGAAAAGCCGGATATCTTCCACATTTCGATAGTGTTCGGCATAGTCCATCCCATACCCGACGACGAACTGGTTCGGTATCCGGAACCCCACATAATCGGCATCGATCGGCACCAGCCGCCGCTCCGGCTTATCCAGACAGGTGGCGATCTTCAGTGAGGCCGGCCTGTGCTGCAACATCATGCCGCGCAGGTAGCTCAGCGTAAGTCCTGTATCAAGAATATCTTCCACCAGAATCACTTCTTTCCCTTCAATCGGGTTGTCGATATCTTTGATGAGCTTGACCGCTCCGCTCGAAACCGTGCCCCGTCCGTAACTGGACACCGCTACAAAATCAAAGGTGTTATCCACCTCGATAGACCGGGCCAGATCGGCCAGAAAGATGGCCGCGCCTTTCAATACGCCAATCAGGACGATCGATTTGCCGGAGTAATCGGCAGAGATCTGCGCGCCAAGCTGGCTGACGCGTTCGGAAATCTCGGCCTTCGAGAAGAGAACTTCCATCTCCGAGGCAGGGGGAAAGACAGGTGTGCTAGTGGGCATAGACGTCAGAGTAGCGCGAAACGGGGCGCAAGCGAAAGGGTAGCTATACTTAAAATCAGCGAGGCGTATGTACCCCTATATCAATATTGGCCCCCTGCATCTGGGAACCTTTGGATTACTGTTGTGGCTGGCAGCCGTGGTTGGAACGATCGTTCTGCACAAGAACTTTGTCCGCAACCGCGTCAATGCGGATGCCCTGAGTGTGGTGGCATTCGTTGTCATCGCCGGCATCATCGGCGCAAAGGCCTGGCATGAACTGGAAAATGTCGCTGACCTTCGTGCGGCGATGCAGCAGATCGTAGCTCCGGGCTGGGGCCATCCACTCGACATCCTGGTCGATTTTCTGCACTGGTTTCAAGCCGGATTTGCCTGGTTTGGCGGCCTCGTCGCCGGAATCGCCATGCTGATGTGGCAGGGCCGCGCAGCCAAGCCGGGAGGCGCTACCGGCTGGCTGGCCTCGATCCGTATGCTCGATCTGGCCACCCCTGCCGCGGCAATCGGCTACGGCGTCGGCAGAATCGGTTGCCTTACCTCCGGCGACGGCGATTATGGCATCAATACGACCCTGCCCTGGGGCGTCCACATGGCGAAAAACGCGCTCGTTCCACCCAATCCGCCAAACGCGCTGGTGCAGCCCACCCCGGTCTACGAACTGCTCTTTGGCCTGGCGCTCGCATGGTTACTGTGGCAGCTTGGCCGCAAAGTCCGCCCTATCGGCTGGCTGACAGGGTTCTATCTTGTTCTCAGCGGCCTCGGCAGGTTTCTGGTCGAGTTTGTCCGCATCAATCCCCGGCTCTACTGGGGCATGAGCAACGCCCAGGTGGCCGCAATTGGGTCGATCATCGTTGGTGCAATAGTGATGTTGGTGGCATGGCGGCGCTCGGCTGTCACCGCTCCGGTGGTTCAAATCAGCTCGTAGATGCTTAAAAGAGCGTGCCCCATGTCCACCCTTGGGACATGGGGCACCTGCCCGTCTTTTACTTCTACCCTCTATTTGGAAAACTGCTTTAGCTTCGCGCCATCTCTTCTCGAACAGGCTCCTGTGGAGCGGCAAAGAAGTACTGCGAGATCAATCCTCCGATGATGCCGCCCAGTATAGGTGCCACCCAGAAGAGCCATAGCTGGCTTATCGCCCAGCCGCCGACAAACAGCGCCGGTGCTGTGCTGCGCGCCGGGTTCACTGAGGTATTGGTGATCGGGATGCTGATCAGATGGATCAGCGTCAGGCAGAGTCCGATAGCGATCGGTGCAAACCCTTTGGGCGCCCGTTCATCCGTGGAGCCGTGAATGACGAGCAGGAAAAACGCCGTCAGCACGACCTCGGCGATAAAGCATGACTCCAGCGAGTAACCCCCGGGGGAGTGAGCTCCGTAGCCGTTCGAGGCGAAGCCTCCCGCCAGGCTGAATCCCTCTTTCCCGCGAGCAATCAGATACAGCACTCCCGAGGCAGCGATTCCGCCGGCAACCTGGGCGACGACGTACGGCAGCAGGTCACGGAGCGGGAACCGCTTGCCGACCACCAGTCCCACCGAGACCGCGGGGTTGAGATGGCAGCCTGAGATATGGCCGATGGCGAATGCCATAGTCAGCAGCGTGAGACCAAAGGCTAACGCGACTCCGACAAAGCCAATGCCGAGCGATGGGAACGCCGCCGCGACGACTGCGCTTCCGCAGCCCCCGAAGACAAGCCAGAATGTACCGAAGAACTCTGCTGCTGCACGTTTCGACAGGGGCATGGTAAGAACCTCTCTCTGATTATTTTTTTGATAGTAGGCCGGTTGTTCTGAACTCTCCACGACAGAGCGTTTTGAGGTCGCGAAATCGTAGCATGTGGAGATGGTCGCTTGAGAAGAAAATCGGAAAGTTTTGAGTTTAAGCAATTTAAATGCCGAATTTCGCAACTCAATCGCTCCTTCGCGTGTCTAACATCTGTATCGCGAAGAGTCAGCGTATGATTAAAACAGTGTCAAAATATTCAATTGTCGTGCCGTTTCACAACGAAGAGGAGAACGTCACCACCCTCTACGACCGCCTCAAAGCCGTTATGGAGCACATCGGCGACCCTTTCGAACTCGTCTTTGTGGACGATGGTTCTCGTGATCGCACCTATCGCTTGCTTGAGGAGATAGCCGCGGTCGACAGCCGTGTCCTCGTCGTCAAGCTTCGGCGCAACTTCGGCCAGACCTCCGCCCTTGCCGCCGGCTTCGACCACGCCTCGGGCGAGTTCATTCTTGCCATGGATGGCGACCTCCAGCACGATCCCGACGAGATTCCAAACTTTCTTGCCAAGCTCGAAGAGGGCTACGACGTCGTCAGCGGCTGGCGCTCTCACCGCGGCGACAACTTCATCATGCGGCGCATCCCGTCGCGGGCTGCCAACTGGCTTATGGCCACCCTCAGCGGCGTCAACATTCATGACTTCGGCACCACCTACAAGGCCTATCGCCGCGAGGTCATCCAGAACATCCCTCTCTACGGCGAGATGCACCGTTTCATCCCCGCCCTGGCGTCCTGGTACGGCGCGAGCATCTGCGAGATTCCCATCTCCAACCCTGCCCGCGAGTTCGGTAAGAGCCACTATGGCATCTCCCGCACCTTCCGCGTCTTCTTCGATCTGCTCACGATCCGCTTTCTTTTGAAGTACATGACCCGCCCGCTCCACTTCTTCGGCACCATCGGGGCGCTGGGAATGGCTACCGGCTCCGGCCTGGCCCTCTGGCTTTTAGCCCTCAAACTCCTCACCAGTCAGCACGTGATGGAGCTACATGGTCCCATCTTTGTCATTGCCGGAATTCTCATTCTCGCCGGCATTCAGATGATGGGCATCGGTCTTCTCGGGGAGCTTCAGGTGCGCCACTTCTACACCGCCTCGCAGCGCGCTCCCTATGCTGTAGACCGCATTATCCGGCTTCGCTCCGAGGAGAGCCTTCTCCAGTAGCCGTCAGGGCTGCTCCGGCGGCTGCTCCTCAATCTGCCGCTCCTGTTGAGCCTCTTTCTCGGCATCTTTAAACGAGGTTTTATCGATCTTCTTTTCGTCGAGCGCCTCGTCCACAAGCGGGTCGGTCAACTGCTTGAAGTGGTCTGCAAACTGCCGTATGCATTCAGCCTGTGCCGCTGGCCGGACGGTCCTTTCAGCCTCCTGCCGAAGCAATGTCTCCAGCCTCACCGTCGCTCCCAGCCGGTAGGGCACGACCTTGAACGAGCCCGGGTCGCGCAGTTCAAAGACATCCTCCTGCAGCCCCGTCTCCCCTGCGATCAATCCCACGCTTGCCGTCGCATAGGATTGCCGCGCGCATACCGCCACGATCTCCACGGAAGCTTTCTCCGCCAGGGCGGCGGAGTCCCTGGCGGCGTCGGAATGCTCGGCTACCGGTTTGTCGGCGGCCTTTTTCCCCCGGCATCCCAGAATCGATGCACATAGACCGGCGCATAACAATCCGGTCCATAACACGACTGTCCGCCGATAACTCAGCCCAAACCGCATCCGTACACCTCAGCGAGGAGCCTCTTCCAACCACTCCTTCGGATATCTACACATTATGCGTTACCCGCAAATCCGAAGAAAAGATTACGCAAAAAATCATCGTGCCCGTCTCACGCATCCAACTCATTATGCAAGCCATCCAGATTCTCGCCACCGGCGGCCCCGAAGCCCTCACTCTCCGCGATCTGCCCACTCCAACTCCCGGTCCCGATGAAGCGCTTATCCGCCTCGAAGCCTCCGGCGTCAACTTCATCGACATTTACTTCCGCGAAGGCCGTTATCCGGCCAAACTCCCCTATACGCTTGGGCAGGAAGCCGCCGGAACCGTCGTTTCTGTGGGTAAGAGAGTCACTGCTGTAAAGGTCGGCGACCGGGTGGCCTGGTGCGGTGTCCCAGGAACCTACGCCCAGTTGGCCGTCGCCCCCGCCGATCGCCTCGTCCAGATCCCCGAATCCGTCACCTTCCAGCAGGCTGCCGGAGCCATGCTTCAGGGCATGACCGCCCACTATCTCGCTCACTCTGCCTATTCCATCCGTCCCGGTGACGAAGTCCTTATCCACGCCGGGGCCGGCGGTGTCGGCCTCCTCCTCACCCAGATGGCGAAGTCTCTCGGAGCCCGCGTCTTTACCACTGTCTCCAACGACGAGAAGGCGGCCCTCTCCCACGCCGCCGGAGCCGACGAAGTCATCCTCTACACCCAGGAGGACTTCGCCGCGAAGATCAAAAAGCAGTCCCCCAAAGGCCTTCACGCCGTCTACGATTCGGTCGGCAAGTCTACCTTCGACAAATCCCTCGAAGTCCTCCGCCCTCGCGGCACTCTCGTCCTCTTCGGAGGCTCCAGCGGAGCCGTTCCCCCCTTCGACCTCATCAAGCTCTCCGCCCTCGGCTCGCTCTACATCACCCGGCCTACGCTCAGGGACTACATTGCCACTCGCGAAGACCTTGAACTCCGCGCTACCGCCGTCCTCAATGCCATTGCCGGTGGCACACTTAAACTTCGCCTCGAACACACTTACCCGCTGGCCGATGCCGCCCACGCCCACCGCGACCTCGAATCGCGTCGCACGACCGGCAAGCTCCTCCTAATTCCATAGAGAAGCAGACCGCAGGCGGCGGATCGAATGAGTTCGCAGCCGATATTCGCTTGATTTTGACTTCCGCCACCCAGTGCCTCAAACTTAAACATCGCTCATTTTTTCCTGCGGCATGGCATCGAACCGCTGTCCGTTCACCCCTACTCTTTGTCCCGATTCGGAATGCTCGGGAAGCGCGGTGAGATTCCGCCACTGCCCCGCAACTGTGATTCGCGCACGCAGCCGCACGATTGCTGCGTGAATGTTCGCCTGAGGTCTCCCACTGACGCGATCCGGCGCCGGGAAGGGAAACGACCAGCATCAACGGCCATCATGCATCGCGTCAGTCAGGAGACCGGTTCCGTCTGCGCACATCAACCACACTCCCGAGGGGGGAGTGTAGGAGCTTCACTCATGTCTGTACCACTGCGCCGTTCAGCGGCCGCGTCTTTCACCCGTGTGTTGACCGCACTGGCCGCCATCCTGCTTCTCAGTACGCCCTTTGCTCGCGCCGTCATCGTTCGCGGCACCGTTACCGATCCGCTCGGCGCAACCGTTGCCGGAGCCCGTGTTCAGCTGATCCAGGGCCAGACCGTCGCAGCCTTCGCCTTCACCGGCGCCGACGGTTCCTTCGAGATTCGCAGCACCGCTCCCGGCCGCTTCCTTCTGCTCACCTCAGCCCGTACCTTCACGCCCAATATCGGCCAGAACTTCTACGGTGGTCGCACCGACATCGTCACCCGCAATGTCACCCTTGAGATTGCCGCCGTCACCACCGCCGTCACCGTGACGGCCACCGGAATCCCCACGCCCATCCAGCAGGTCAGCTCCCCGGTTACCCTTATTCCATTCTCCGACCTCGCTACCCGCGTCGGCATCGTCGATGATCTTCGCCAATCTCCCGGCGTAGCTGCCGTCCAATCCGGTCAGTACGGCGGAGCCACCTCGCTCTTCGTTCGCGGCGGAAACTCGACCGCCAACAAGGTTCTTGTCGACGGCATCACCGCCGAAGACATCGGCGGCGTCTTCGACTTCGGCAACGTCGCCAGCACCGCGCTTGCGGGCATCGAGTTCTATCGCGGCCCCAACAGCGTGCTCTACGGCTCCGACGCCGGAGCCTCTGTCGTCAGCCTCAATACACCGCGTGGCAGCGCGCTCCGTCCCGTGCTCAACTACTCCGGTGACGCCGGCAACTTCCACACCTACCGCAACGAAGTCACCCTCAGCGGAGCCCATAACCGGCTCGACTACTACGGTGCCTTCTCCCGCTTTGACAGCTCCAACGCCATACCTCAAGACAAGTTCCACGCCGCTACCTCTGCGGTCAATCTCGGATACAACCTCACTGCCAACACCCAGGCCCGCTTCACCCTGCGCAATGCGGTCTCGGCTATCGGCGTCCCCGGCCCGCGCGACTTCTTCGCTCTCTCTAATGTAGGCAAGCAGGGCGACCAGGATATTTACTCCGGCCTCACCCTCGAAAACCGCACCCTCGAAGGCAGATGGCACAATCTGGTCCGTTACGGCATCGCCCGCAAGCGCGAGCAAGCCTTCCAGTTCTATCCCGTCGGCTACGTCACCGACGACGGCTTTGGAGACCTCACCTACTACGGCGACACGGTCACCATTCGCGGAGCCAACGGCTACAGCGCCACCGGTCGCGCCGCCATGGGTTACGGAGACATCTACCCCACCCGGCAGGATCAGGTCTCCAACCGCGACGAACTCTACTATCAGTCTGACTACACCTTCAGCCGCCACCTCACCGCTCTTCTCGGTTTCCGCTACGAGGACGAGCGCGGTGCCTTCGTCTCTACCGGGTTCTTTCCCTCAGACCGCAAGATTCAGCGCACCAACTTCCAATACACCCTCCAATTTCAGGGCGACATTAAAAATCGCCTCTTCTACTCTCTTGGCGGAGCGGTCGAACGGAACCATCTCTATGGAACCGCCGGGACTCCGCGCATCGGCCTCGCCTATGTTCCCGTGCGGCCAGGGTCGCGCTTCTTCCGGGGCACAAAGCTACGCGCCAACTTTGCTACCGGGGTCCAGGAGCCAAGCCTTCTTATCCAGTTCAACAGCCTCTACGGGCAGCTTCTCGACGCCGGGAACACGGCAGCCATCGACGCCTACCACGTCAAGCCGATCAACGCACTCCGCTCCCGCACCTACGACTTCGGCATCGATCAGAACATCTTCGGCCAGAAGCTCATCCTCAAGGCGGGTTACTTCCACAACATCTTCGACCACCAGATCGATTACATCGACAAGGGAACCCTGCAAAATGTCTTCGGCATTCAATCCAGCGTCGCTAAACTCTACGGAGCGGAGCTGAACACCCTCGCCTTCCGTGCCCAGGGGCTCGAGACCGAACTGCAATTCCAGCCCGTCACCCGCATCTTCCTGCGCGGCGGCTATACCTACCTTGCCTCCGTGGTCCTTCAGTCTTTCTCTACAGACGCCGTCGCCAATGGCACTGCGGCTACCAATCCCAACCTTCCCGGCGTTCCCATCGGCTCCAGCTATCCGCTGATCGGCGCACGTCCCTTCCGGCGTCCACCTCACACCGGCTTCTTTGCCGTTCAGTATGCCGGAAGCAAGTTCAGCGCGGCGCTGAAGGGAAACATGGTCAGCCGCAGCGACGACTCCACCTTCCTCACCTACTCCGACTTCAACGGCGGCAACACTCTCCTGCTTCCCAACCATGATCTCGACTTCGGCTACACCAGGCTCGACGCGAACCTTCTCTACACGGTCAACCACCATGTAACGGCCTTCACTCAACTCGACAATCTTTTGGGACAGCAGCACACCGGCCCCATCGGCTATCCCGGTCTTCCCTTTACCTTCCGTGCCGGGCTCAAGCTAAGAATCGGCGGCAATTAATAGATCAGCATGGATTGAAGAACCCTTATTTTGGAGAGGGAATAGGGGTTCTTCTCTAATGCGGGAGCTCCTCTTACATCGAAGTCCGGCCATCGACAGCTTTTACTGTGAAATCCTGAGGCTGACGGTTCGGAAGAGGAGGAGGGGTGCTTCATAGTAGTCTCGGAGAGGTTCGCCTACCGGCGATTTCATCCGTCTAAAGATTGGAAGGGAAATACCATGACCCGCTCTCTCCTCGCCTTGACCCTCCTTGCCGCTGCCGCTGTCACAACTCAGGCCCAGCAGGAAGGCCCCACCGCTACCCAGGCTCTTGTCGTCGTCAGCTCCAAAACTCCCGCTGTCCCTACCGCGAACGACCTCGTCCTCAAGGTCAACAACCGCCAGACGGATATCGAGAGTCTCGTTCCCGTTCGCGCCAGCGGGGCCCAGGTAGCCATCCTGATCGATGACGGTCTTCGCATCAGCGTCGCGCGTGAACTCGGCAGCATCCGGGACTTTATCAAAGGTCTGCGCCCCGGAACCGAGGTTTTCGTCGGCTACATGCAGAATGGCCGCGTGATCCCCGGCCAGAACTTCACCACCGACTACGATGCTGCCGCCCAGAGTCTTCGTATCCCGGTCGGCTCTCCCGGCCTGAGCGCCAGCCCTTACTTTTGCCTCTCGGACTTCGTGAAGAAATGGCCCGAAGACTCAAACTCCCGCATGACGCCGAAGGCGCGCTTCGTGCTGATGATCACCAACGGTGTTGACCCCTACAACGGCAGCACCAGCCTGATGAACCAGAACAGCCCATACGTCGACGCTGCGATCTTCGACTCTCAGCGAGCTGGAGTCGCCGTCTATTCCGTGTACTTCTCCGACGCCGGCATTCGCGGCGGACGCGCCAGCTTCAGCGGACAGAGCTACCTCTCCCAGGTCGCCGAGGCAACCGGCGGAACAGCCTATTACCAGGGCATCGGCAATCCTGTATCGATGGAGCCATATCTCAAGCAATTTCAGAAGGCTATATCGGAAACCTATATTGCTACTTTCACTGCGCCCGGGGAGAAAAATCTGGTACAGCTCAAAGTCTCCACGAAGCTGCCCAAAACCAAACTCCACGCGCCTGCTCAAGTCCGTCCCGGCACTCAACTCCAATAAGCTGAAGATGCCCTGTCACTTTGTCACACCTCGGATTAGCGAGGCCTGGGTGCCGTCCATTCCACTCCAGACAACATAGAGGTCGCCGTCCGCCGAGAGGCTGGCTGTCGGATGGCGTTCCCCGGATGTATCGGTGGGAACGCGAGTGGTGGCCGAGATGCGGCCCCGGGTGTCAATGCGGAACGCGAATGGCGTGATGCTGTTCCAGTCACCGTGCTCCGTTGCCTGGCGTCCAGAAAAGACGACGGCAATCGTACCGTCGTCTGCCATCGAAAGGTAGGGGTGGTTGGCGCCTTCGATGCCGTCACTGACTGAGATCTCTTTGGAAAATGTCTGGCCGCCATCGTGCGATGCAGTCAGCCGAATTCCGGGTCGCCTGCCCGCGGCGGTATACCAGGCGACAATGAGCTTGCTACCCTGAACCGCCGCAACCGGCCCGGATTCAGGACAGCCGAAGAGCTTCCAGTGGTCGTCGGCGACGCGGACCGGCGGCCCGAAGTGCTCGCCGTGATCGGTCGAGCTCGAGACGGCGATGTCCCGTTCGTTATCTCCATAGACATGACGATAGGCAACATACACTTTGCCGTCGGCAGCGATGGCAACCGAAGGACGGCAGCACGGGCAGGCCAGCGTCGCCACCTTCACATTACGGTGAAACGTGGCTCCGTGATCGGTGGAGCGGGCGAGGTAGACATTGAAGGTTCCGGTTGAGGCCGAGGTGTTGTCGCGGCCGTCGAGCCATGCCGCGTAGACATCTCCGTTAGGAGCGACGGCGAGAGTGGCGAAGCCGGCATAGGACTTGTCCGTCGCCGGCTTGTCAGTGATGACGGTCGCTACCGGCGGCTGACCACCCATCCCCGAAGATCGCGCAACAAGAAGCTGGGTTCCTTCGTCGCCATTCCTCTGCTGCCAGAGCGCGAAGGCATACATCCCTCGCGCAGCCAACTGCGGAGCATTCTCGGCGGAGGTGGTCACACTGCTGCCGGGCGAGCTGAGCGTGGTCGGCGGCATCCAGTGCTCGCCGCCGTCGTGGGACATCCGCAGCGTAAGCGCGGAGTCCTCAACGGAGAGCAGATAGAGCCCGCCGGCGACAGTGGCCGCGACGATGGGCCTTTTGGCATTGATACCAAGCGAGCGGGGATGCTGCTCAAAGGTAAAAGCCTGGTGTCGTGTCTGAGTAAGCTGTCGCGTGTGCTGCCAGGCAAGAAAGCCGATGACTGGCAGCAACACGACGGCAAGAGCGATTGCAATGGAGCGATAGATCGTACTTCGTGTCATTGCGTTCCTTAAGACTACAAATGAAGCAAGAGCGCTAGAAAGTGATACGAGCGGCCAGTTGAACCTGTCTCGGATCGCCAACTGCGGTTGGGCGGCCAAAGCTGGGATTGGCTGCGTTGGGATAAGCACCGGCTCCGAAGGTCCCGTTGGGAATGAGGTCGTTGCGGTGGTTGAGCGCGTTGAATGCTTCGGCGATGGTCTCAAGGCGGAAGCGCTCGCCGAGGGGGAAGGTCCGGCTAAGCCGGGCATTCATATTAAAAGAGTCGAAGCCGACTCCGGCGTTACGTCCGATGACGGTTCCGGGCAGAGCCTGCGTGCAATTGGCCACGCCTGGAACGCAGGGACGCAGTGTTGTGCCTTGAATACTATTGGTGCCCGTGGTGACGTTGAACGGCAACGGAGAATAGTACTGGAGCATGGTGCTGAGAAGAAAACCGCTGGAGAGATGGCTCCAGAGTCCGTGCGATGGGTTCATCGGGCTATGGATGGTTCCGTCGAAGACCAGGCGGTTGCGCTGATCGTCGTCGGAGAGGCTGCGGTCCTGGGCGATATTGAAGTTGTTGATCGGGGAGCTGAAGAAGTATTCGCCAACGTCGTCGATCGCCTTCGACCAGTTGTAGGAGACGCGATAAGAGCCCCAGTTCGTGGGCTTCTGCCGGAACGAGACGGTAAGGCCGTTATAGTACGAATCTCCGGCAGACTGGTACTGCTTGTTGTTGCCGTAAGCGGAGTTGGGACGGCAGCCGTTGTTGTTGCCGCTGGCGACGCAGGTCGGGGTGTTCTGGTTGATGGAGGCCAGCAGATGCAGACCGCGCAGATGCTGATAGCCGATGCTGAGAGCGCTGTATGCGCCGAGTTGCTGTTCTATTTCAAGGCTGGCCTGTTCGGAGTAAGCGTTTTGAATGTGTGGATCCATGGTTGTGAAGTTGACCAGGACGCCGTTAGGAAGGGTATTGAGGATGAGTGGAAAGGTGGGAGCCCCGGTCTGCGTCGGTGAAACGCTGACCGTGACGAAGGTATTGCCGTCGATGTTGGTGGTATTGCCGCTGGATTGAAGCGCGTTCGAGAGTGGACGCAGCGGAACACGGTCGTAGAAGAGGCCGAAGCTGCCTCGAAGAATGGTAGTTCGACGAGTAAAGGGTGACCAGGCGAAGCCGAATCTCGGCGAGATATTGTTGGTGTCGGTCGCTATGGATTTGAGGAGCTGCAGATCGTAGCGGATTCCGGCGTTGAGCGTCAGCGACGGGCTGACCTTCCACTCATCCTGCGCGTAGATGCCGAGGTTGGGATTGGTCTGGGGCACGATGGGATTGCCGAAGGATTGCGTGTATCCGGAGTTGTTGTACGTGCCATTGAGAAAATTGGTGAGCGAAGAGAACGAATAGCTTCCGCGGTTGGACATAGGGAAGGTGATGGTGAGGTCGTTGAACAGAAAGTCCGCGCCGGCCCGGAGTGAGTGCGGTCCAGCCTGATGGGAGAGGTTGTCGATGACCTCGTAGAGATAGTCGAAGCGGCCCGTCGGGGAGTAGGAGAGTTTCCCGAAGGTGGCGACGCCGGAGATGCTGACCGCAGGCCCCGCGGCATCGTTGGGCAGCGCCGTCAGGTTGCTTCGCGTGAACTGGCCGCGAGTCTCATTCACAGTTGTGGGATTGATGGTGAAGATATTGCTGACGGCAATGGTCTGGTCGAGATCGTGGAGCCCCGCAGCGGCACTGACGGCGCTCAGGCCGCCGACGCCACGCGAGTTCTGGCTGTCGACGTCATAGAGGCTGTAGCGAAGGCTCAACTCGTCACGATCATTAACGTGGTGATCGACCTTCGCGAAGAAGTTGTTCGTGTGGACAGGATTGGAGTAGAGGCCAGTGGAGATCTTCGGGCCCTGATAGCCGATGGCCTGTAGTCGGCTGTTGATCGCGGCGACATTAGCCGGGGCGATGGTGATAAGGCCGGACTGGTTGAGTTGCTTGCGCTCGAAGTTGGCGAAGTAGAAGGTACGGTTGCGCAGGATCGGACCCGAGAGGCTGGCTCCGTATTGTGCCTGTGTGATGGGGAGCTTGTTGTGCGAGAGCGCGTTGTTTGCGTTGAGGCGCTGGTTGCGAAGGTATCCATAGAGGCTGCCATGAAGCGCGTTGGTGCCGCTCTTGGTGACCATGTTGATGTAGCCGCCAAGCGCGCGGCCAAACTCAGCCTGGCCACCGGAGGTGACCACCTGAAACTCGCGGACGGTATCGAGTCCATAGAAGGTTCCGGTTAAACCGGCTGCATCGTCATTGGCGGAGAGGCCGTCGACGACGAAGCTGTTGGAGAAGTTGCGCTGGCTGCCGATGGAGATTCCCTGGCCGGGAACGGCAGAGGTCTCAGCGAAGAGTTGGGTGCTGGCGGTGTTGGTGGGAGAGACGCCGGGGACAAGCAGCGCAAGGTCGAGAAAATTTCGGCCGAGCAGGGACAGGTTCCGAATCTCGTGCGGAGAGATGGTGTTGGCGATCTCGCTGCGATTGGTCTCAAGAAGCGCGGGACGGCTGGATACGTTGACGGAGGTCTGCGTGCCTGCGAGCGCGAGCGGGATTTGCAGGTCGAAGTCCGCGCCGACGGTAAGAGTGACCTTGTGATCGGTTGCGGCAAAGCCGGGCTGTTCGACATGAACGTCATAGGGCCCGAGCGCGAGATAAGGGAAGCGGAAGCGGCCGTCCTTGCCGGTGGAGGTGGAGCGGGAGATATTGGTGGCAGTTTGTGTGGCGGTGATCTGTGCATTGGCGACAACCGCGCCCGATGGATCGGTTACGCGCCCGCTGAGAGAGGCGTTGTTGACGGTTTGCTGCGCGCAGGCCGTCGAAATGACGGCAAAGCTAAAGGCGATGACTGCAAGGTGATGCTTGAGAAGCGGCACTGATTCCTCCGAGGGTTCGAGTGCGTCGCGCATTCTTTTGCGGCGCGCAGCACGGTCTATTTCCTTGGTTCAGGAGCGGGAGGGAATCAGTGACGGAGGTCCGCGCTTTTGGTGGGAGTTGTCAAAAAGATTTCTGTGAATCGTCTCGGTGCGCACTGGGCTGGCCGAGGCGGTGACGATCTCTGAGATAAGGCCGGTTTGAGCTTCGTGCAGGACAAAAGGAAGATTGACAGCTGCGGGAGTAGCGAGATTGTAGGGGCATCGATCGCGCAGGCTCGCGGTTCTATCTTGAGAAGCATTTCCGGAATCACGCTCCAGAGTCCTGGCCATCATGCAGTGATGCTTGCCGTCGCGCCGGCAGCACACAGGCACGTCCGCGTCCGTCGTTGACGCCGCGAAGAGCGGCGAGACCAACGGCAGCGTAAACAGCAGCAACAGCGAGATGGAGATGAATCGGCGCACGAGCGGCCTGTGATGCAGCAATGACTAAAAAGTAGCGTTCAGCCCGAAGAGACCGACTGCGATTCAATGCACCGCCCCGCCTGCGATGGAGATGAAATCGCGGAGGTAGGAGAAGTGCGTCGAGCCGGTTGTTTAGAGGTTAGGCTGTCGGTGCGGGAGGGCCGCGCTTCTGCCATGCCGTATCGAGATCGATCCGGACGTGGGTATAGGAGGTCAGCTTGATGACGGGATCATCGACGGTCTCCACAAGAAGTCCGGCAACTGTGTGAAGCCGTGCGTCGTTGTGCCGGACCAGGGTCGCCGCTCCCGGATAGAAGGGGCACTTCATCGGGGTGGAGAACGCTGTTGTTTGTTGCGCGGCGATGCCCGTCCGCTGCATCTTCATCGCGCAGTGATGGGCTCCATTGCGTCGGCAGCAGGCCGGCAGATTCGCCTCCGAGTTCGCGGAGAGCGCGAACAGCGGTGCTGCCAGCGGAAAGCTGAGGAGCAGCAGAAGCGAAAGTGCCAGAAGACGTCGCACACTGCGATTGTAGTCGATGTAGAGTTCCTTGCTGCCGCGCACAGGGCGGGAGAGAAAGATTTCTATCGCGCGAAGCACGTTTATCGATCAGGTTCGAGCGAAAGACAGACTGCGCCAACAGGATTAAAATCCTAAGATGAAGATCAAATCTCTTAACATCTGTTTGCTGGGAATCATGGCGCTGGGGCTCGCGGGAGCGGCACGCGCGCAGACGGCGATCTACGGCGAGTTTACCGCTGCCAAGATCAGCGCCGCGCACACGCCCTGGATGTATGGGCCGACGTTTGGTTTGTACCATGACTCCGGCCACGGTCTGCTGGCTACCGGGCTCGATGTTCGCGGAACGTTCGCAGGCCGGGGAGACACCAGTGGATCGAATTCGAGCCAGACCCTCGATACCTTGATGGGCGGTGTGCGGCTCGCGGTTACGCCGCATGTTCTGCCCATCAAGCCCTACGGAGAGGTGCTGGGAGGACTCGGGCATCTGAAGGCGGGGCAGGGCTCGGCGCGGACTTCGTCGACCAAGTTCGCGTATCAGTTTATTGGTGGCGTGGACTTTACGATCCTGCCCCGGGTGGACTGGCGGGTGGCGGAGTTCAGCTATGGCCGGCTCGCCGGGCTGGGAGACAGCTTTGCGCCAAAGACGCTGAGCACGGGAATCGTGTTCCGGCTGCCGTGAGGGCAATTTGGGATAGCGCGGGAATAGATTGTGTAGAAGGGGATTAACCTTTTATCATAGAAGGATGAGTGAGGTCTTGGAGCAGGAAGCTAAAGCGGCGCCCGCACATTCGGCGAGGTACACACGGAACAATCCGTTCTATTCGACGGTGACCGTCAATGATTTGCTAACGGCCGAGGGGTCGGAAAAAGAGACTCGTCATGTGGAACTGACACTTGACGATGGGATGACCTATACGCCCGGGGACGCGGTCGGAATTATTCCGGAGAACCGCCCTGAGGCAGTGGAAGTGGTGTTGAAGGCGCTTGGATACAAAGGAGACGAGCGTGTTCTGGACCACTACAAGGTTGAGATCAGCCTGGAGGAGGCTCTGCGGACACGGCTGGGGATTGGCAAGCTGGCGCGCGGTTGTGTGACCCAGTTTGCCAAATTGGCTCCCGATGTCGATGGGCTGAAGGCATTGGTGGGACCGGAGAACAAGCCCAGGGCAGAGGAATATTGCTGGGGACGAGAGTTCGTGGACTTGGTGACGGACTTTCCCGGCGTCCTCAAGAATCCGCAGGAGTTGTTCAACGTGTTGCAGCGACTGACGCCGAGGATGTACTCGATCGCGTCGAGCCAGGCGATGCACAAGGACAATGTGCAGACCACGGTGCGCGTGATCCGGTATGAGTCGCATGGACGCGAGCGACAGGGCGTAGCCAGCGGGCATCTCGGCGACCGCGCAGGCGTTGGCGCGAATATGCCGATCTTCCTTCATGCCAATGGCAACTTCCGGTTGCCGGAGGATACCTCGGCTCCGGTGATCATGATCGGACCGGGTACGGGGATTGCGCCGTTTCGCGCTTTTCTGGAAGAGCGGCAGGCGCAGGGAGCACCCGGCGACAACTGGCTTTTCTTCGGAGAGCAGAGGGCCGCGCTCGATTTCCTCTACAAGGATCAGCTCCACGAGATGCGTAAGAATGGTGTGTTGACCCATCTGGACACGGCGTTTTCTCGTGACCAGGCAAAGAAGGTCTACGTTCAGGACCGCATGCAGGAGAAGGCCGCTGAATTGTACCGATGGCTGGAGCGCGGTGCCTACTTCTACGTCTGTGGCGACGCGACGCGCATGGCAAAGGACGTGGAATTGGCGCTGCTGGATGTGATCGCCAAGGGATCAAACTGCACACTGGAGCACGCCAATGAATATCTGGCGGCGATGAAGAAGCAGAAGCGGTATCAGCGGGACGTCTACTAGACATCGTTGCCATCGTTGCCGCAAACGATACAGGCCAGCCTCTTAAGGAGGCTGGCTCGTCTTTTAGGAGCTGATAAAGGCCGGTTGCGTTCAGGGCACTGGTTCAGCCGTGCCATGAGTACTGTGTTTGCAGAGGGCTTTAGCCCCTGAGGTGCGGTTTTTCTGTTGAGAGCGGTTCTCTTCCAGATGGAGTCTCTGTCACTTGAGCAACACGCGGATTCCCTTCGGGAATGACAAGCAAAGGAAGCTATAGCAGAGCCGATGCTTTAGATCGCGAGATCGTCTCGCATGGCCTCCATTTCAGATAATGCCTGCTGATTTTTGGTGCGGGTGGCGGCGTCGATGCCATCGCGCAGGCGGACGGCGGCTTCCTCGGTGCGGTCCAGCTTGATCAGCGTCTGCGCCGACATCTGGTACGCGGGAACATAGTCGGCATTGAGCTTAATCAGCGTGTCGAACTCGGCCAGGGCTGTGTCGGTTTTTCCTTCGGCGGCATACGCCATGGCCAGGCCGTAGCGGGTGAAAGCGTCGGTGGGGTTCTGTTCGAGAATCTGGGTGAAGAGGGCGATCTTGTCCATAGAGTGATGGTGCGGCGTTCAGGGCCGAATTGGCAAGTGGCGATGCGATTGAAGTTGTGCGAATCTCGCAGGGCAAAGCCGACTGAAGTCAGAGCGGCAGACCGCGGCCACGTTTAGACTGGTAGATGATGAGCGATACAGTTTTAGAGCGAACGGTCGAGGAGTCGCAGTCGGAGCGGAGCGAGATCATCTTTCCGGCGGACGCAAATGCGCTGGGAAATCTGTTCGGCGGGCGGCTGATGCAGTTCATTGACCTGGTAGGGGCCGTGGCCGCCAGTCGGCATGCGCGAGTCCCCGTGGTAACGGCTTCGATGGACCATCTGGACTTTGTGGCCCCGGTGCGGGTAGGCGAGTTGCTGATTCTAAAGGCGAGTGTCAATCGGGCATTTAAAACCAGCATGGAAGTCGGGGTAAGGGCCATGGTGGAGGATGTTCGTGGGCAGCGGCTCCGACACGTATCTTCGGCATATCTGACATACGTTGCAGTGGACGCGGATGGTGCGGGAATCGGGGTCCCAAGGATTGTTGCGGAGACAGAGCATCAGAAGCGTCGCTATGAAGAGGCCGGCCGGCGTCGCGAGCTTCGCGGGGAAGAGACGACCCGCAAGAGAGAGATGCGGATGTCATTAGGAGAGGGATGGCATCTTTAATGACTGTTTCCGCTTGATCGGTGGCCACGGACGTGTTTGACGCAAGGAATGTTGGTTCGGAATAGGAGAGGGATATGGGACACGCAGGAGCAGGAATGCCGCAGGGGCCGAAGCCTTTGCCGGGTGTGGAGTATGTAATCGCTGTCGGCAGCGGCAAGGGCGGTGTGGGCAAGACGACAGTGGCGGTGAATCTTGCGGTTGCTTTGGGCAAGCTGGGTTATAAAGTCGGCCTGCTGGACGCCGATATCTATGGGCCGAACGTTCCGACCATGATGGGCGTATCGCGGCAGCCCAATATTATCGGCGAGAACCGGATCGATCCCGTTCTCTCCCATGGGGTGAAGTTCATCTCGGTGGGACTGATCTCGCCGGGCGACAAGCCGATGGTGATGCGCGGGCCGATGCTGCATCAGATCATCCGCCAGTTCCTGCAGCAGGTGGAGTGGGGCGACCTCGATTTTCTGATCGTCGATCTGCCTCCGGGAACGGGCGACGTGGTGATCTCGCTGGTGCAGACGGTTCCCTTGACCGGAGCCGTTGTTGTCTCGACCGGATCGAGCGTCGCCTTGGAGGATGCGCGCAAGGCTCTGGAGATGTTCCACCAGGTAAAGGTCGAGGTGATGGGCATGGTGGAGAACATGTCGCAGATGACGCTGCCCAGTGGAGAGGTGATCGACGTCTTCGGCGCGGGGGGAACGGAGCGGACGACGGCGCAGTTCGGTCTGGACTTTCTCGGATCGGTAGAGCTTGACCCATCGATCCGCGAGGGCGGCGACAGAGGACTGCCGATTGCGCTGGCGGGGCAGGAGTCCGGCAAGTCGAAGGCATTCTATGAGATGGCAAAGAAGGTCGCGGCCAAGGCCCGGGATATTGCCGACAAGAGCGAGGATGTGCTTGAGATCAGCTAGTTGACGGCTGGCGTAGAGTTAAGCAACGGTGGGAGGCGGCAGCGATGGCAGATGCGGAGCGGGTTACGGCGCGGCAGAGAGCTATTCTGACAGCTGTCGTCGAGAGCTATATCGAAACCGGCGAACCCGTAGGCTCGGGCACGATTGCGCGACTGCAGCGGGGCGATGTCTCGGGCATGAGTCCGGCGACGATTCGGAATGAGATGGCGGAACTTGCCGACGAGGGGTTGCTGGAGCAGCCGCATACGTCCGCAGGCAGAGTGCCGACGGCGCGAGCCTTCAGGATGTATGTGGAGCAGTTGAGCGGCGGCGCGAATCCCCGGATCGGAGCCGCACTGCTGCCGGCAAGGTCACGCCGGCAGATCGATTCGAGCTTCGTGGGCCTGGCCGGGATGCAGGCGGTGCTGGAGCGAACCTCGCATGTGCTGGCGACGTTGTCGAGCGGTGTGGGCGTAGCCATCGCCGCCGCGGCAGAGGGAGAGATGCTGGAGCATGTGCATTTCTCGCGGCTGGCTCCGGCGCGAGTGCTGGCCGTGATGGTGACGCGGAGCGGAATGGTGCGCGACCGGGTGTTGTCACTGGATCGAGACTTGACGCTGATCGAGTTGGAGACGGCGGCGAATTTTTTGAATGAGAACTTCCGCGGATGGAGTGTAGAGCGGGTTCGCGCCGAGATCGCGCGGATGCTGGAGCAGGAGCGGAGCGAGTACCAGCGGTTGCTGAATGCGGTGCAGCAGCTTTGGGGTAAGGCCGTTCCCGAGAGCGACGTGCCGGTGCAGGCGATCTATGTGGACGGCGTGGCTAATCTGCTGGGCAGTCAGGGCATAGGAGGCAATGAGGACCGGGAGCGGCTGCGGGAGGTGTTGGCCGCCCTGGAGGAGAAACAGCGGTTGATCGAGTTGCTCAATGCCTACATCGATACCCGGCAGGAGAGCGTCCGGGTGATCTTCGACCTGGAGGAACAGGCCCCGGAGATGGCGGGACTGGTGCTGATTGCGGCTCCGGCGCGAATGGGCAACGAGAGCCGGGGTACCGTCGGAGTGATCGGATCCAAGCGAATGCATTACGAGAACACTATGAACGCGGTGGGATATATTGCGCAGGTGTTCGATCGGATGCTGCATCCAATAGAGTGAGGGTCGACGGCGGCCTTGATGCTGTACGAAGATGTTGAAGAGACTTCCGGCGCAGCATCGGGTTTGGCATGAGCAGGTTTTTGACGGTGGGGCGGATGATGGCGGAGCGGCAGTGGGATCGGCTCGCGCGATGGGCCCGGATGGGCAACAATAGAAGAGGGAACAATATGAGGAGACACGAACACATGCAGGATGAAGTTACGGTAGAGGCTGTGCAGGAAGGCGAAGTTGTACCTGGCGCGGCGGCGGAAGCTGTCGTCGAGATGCCTGCCTCCCAGACAGAATTGGAGCAGGTCAAGGGCGAGCGCGACCAGTTGCTCGACCGTCTGGCGCGGTTGCAGGCCGAGTTTGAGAACTTCCGGAAACGCGAGGCCAAAGAGCGCGCGGATGCCCGCGATTATGTCGTATCCAACACGGTCGAGCCGTTTCTGGGTGTGATGGACAACTTCCAGTTGGCGTTGAAGGCAGATGGCACCGCCGAACAGTTAAGGAGCGGAGTCGGACTGATTCTAAAGCAGATGGAGGATGCTCTGCGGGGGATGAATGTGCTTCCGGTGGAAGCGGTGGGAACCCAGTTCGACCCCCGAATCCACGAGGCGATGGGCAGCATCGAAACCAAAGAGTTCCCCGATCACCAGGTGCTGGAGGAGATTCGCCGGGGCTACAAGATCCGCGAGAAACTGCTTCGTCCCGCGCTGGTGCGAATCGCGGCAAATGCGGACCAGGTGACAGACTAGTGCAGCCGCGATGAAATTCGAGCCTATTCTTAGGGCAAGGCGATAATAGAAGAGAGATTAGTGGAATGAGTGCGACGGCAAACGTGACGAAGATCGATTACTACGAAGTGTTGAGTGTCTCGCGGGATGCGAGCGACCAGGAACTGAAGACAGCGTACCGGAAGCTGGCGATGCAATATCACCCGGACCGCAATCCGGATGATCCATCGGCGGAGGAGCGGTTCAAGGAGTGCAGCGAGGCTTACCAGGTGCTGAGCGACCCGGACAAGCGCGCGGCCTATGACCGTTACGGCCATGCGGCATTCAACGGCGGCGGCCCCGCTGCGGGTGGCAATCCCTTTGGCGGCGCGCAGGATCTCGGGGACATCTTCGGTGACATCTTTGGCGAGATGTTCAACATGGGTGGCGGCGGCAATCGCAAGGCTTCGCGGGTGCAGCGTGGGCGTGACCTGCGCTACGACATGACGCTGGAGTTCGAGGAGGCGGTCTTCGGCAAGGAGAAGGAGGTCACCATCCGCCGGATGGAAGTCTGCGTTGACTGCAAGGGATCGGGTGCGGCCAGGGGCAAGGCTCCTGTGACCTGTACGCAGTGCGGCGGGCGCGGACAGCAGCGGTTTCAGCAGGGCTTCTTTTCCGTGGCGAGGACGTGCTCAGTCTGCGGCGGCACGGGAACGCTGATCGTCGATCCCTGCCAGACCTGTCGTGGAGAGACCCGGGTACAGAAGGAGCACAGTATTCTGGTCAAGGTTCCCGCTGGCGTCGAACAGGACACGCGCATCCGCTATCAGGGCGAAGGTGAGGCCGGAAAGTTTGCCGGACCGGCAGGGGACCTCTACGTTGTGCTGAACGTCAAGGCGCACAAGTTCTTCGAGCGCGACGGCGACGATCTGCACTGCGTGATGCCGATCTCGTTTCCGCAGGCGGCGCTGGGGACGGAACTCGATATTCAGACGCTCGACGGGCCTTCGACAATCAAGGTTCCTGAAGGGACGCAGAGCGGCAAGGAGTTCAAGCTGAAGGGCAAGGGTGTGCCTCATCTGAATTCTTACGGCAAGGGCGATTTAATCGTCGAGATTCGGGTGCAGACGCCGGGCAAGCTTACCAAGTCGCAGAAAGAGTTGCTGCGGCAGTTGAGCGAGACAATGGTGGTAGAAAATACGCCGACCTCGCGGGGGCTGTTCAGCAAGGTCAAGGAGATCTTCAGCTAGAGATATCTGAGAGACTCATCGGCCGCAGATTATACGAATAGGCGAACAGATGTTCGCGTCTTCTATTCGCATAATCTGCGGCCACATATTTTAAGTCAGGTGTGACGATGCGATGGCGATAGCCGCGATGGCTGCGGTCTCGGCACGCAGGATGCGGGGGCCGAGCGTGACCGGCTGCCAGTTGTGCTGAACGAAGAGAGCCATCTCTTCCGGGGTCCATCCGCCTTCGGGACCGATGGCCAGCGCGACGGACTCATCGCCCGCTTGCCGTGCGGAGGAAGCCAGTACTTTGGCCAGCGCGGTAGCCTGTTCCGTCTCCGAGAGAAGAATGCGGACTGGACTCACCTCCTGTTCGAGGGCAGATTTGAGCAGGGTGGGTTCAGCGATCTCCGGGATCGTGGTGCGCCGGGACTGTTTTGATGCCTCAAGTGCAATGCGGCGCCAGCGGTCGGCTCGTTTCGCGGCAGCCTGAGCGAGATGCTTCTCCGTGCGCCGGGCGAGGATGGGAGTCATTCGCGAGACGCCCAACTCGGTAGCCTTTTCGATAGCCCATTCCATGTGGTCGAACTTGAAGACAGCGAGCAGGAGATGCAGAGGAAGGGCAGAGTCCGACTCCAACTCTTCATGGAGGGTGAAGGCGACTTCATCTTCGGAGACGCGGATAACCTCCGCGCGATGGAGGAATCCTCCGGCGACGACATCGAAGATCTGCCCAGGCTCGGCCCGGAGGACGCGAGCGAGATGAACTGCCTGATCGCCGGTCAGAGTGGCGGTATCAGAGGTCCAATGATCGGCAATCCAGCGGCGGCGTGTCATGGCTGGTCAAAGTTGGTGGAGATTGCCGAGGCATTCAAGGGGATAGAGACGGGAAAGGCTCCCTGGTGGTAGAGGTCCACGTGAAGAACTGCGGACTTGCGATGGTTCCACACGTCTTCGGTAACCGGGAACTGCAAAAGAACCATTCCCTCGGCGGATGCGCCGGGCGCGATAAGCGTATCCCGAACGAGCGGCTTCGATGCCATCGACTCCAGCGCGGGGAAGGAAGTAAAGATGTTTGGCAGATCCTTCTCTTCGGCTGCGCTGGAGGTGATCTTCTGATCGTCCGCGGTGGTCAGAGTAGCGGTGAAGTCTTTAAGAATCAAAGGCAGGTGCAGAGGATCGTCGACGCGAAGGTTAGTGAGCACGTAGAGATTATCCTCGGTTTTGTCACTGCCTACGACGATTGAGTCGGACTTGAAGACGGTATGCGTGGGAAACAGGGAGGTATGCGAGAGGGTCAGGTTGACCGTCCGGGACGGGGTATAGCGGATAACCAGGGCGATGGCGATACCGAGCAGCAGAAACGCGATCAGTACAGGAGCCAACAGGTTACGGCGTGCGGGTTGTGCAAATTTTAAGTCGGTCACTAGAAAGAGGATAGCAAGGGTGAATTATGGAAAGGCGGAATATTTTCCCGTCTAAACTACACGAAAGTATGCAATACCTTTGGTTGGGCTAACTTCGCTCCTTCTGAACAGCGTACTCGTCAAGCAGAACGCTGATGAGCGCCGCAGTGGGGACGGCGACCAGCGCCCCGACCACTCCGGCCAGCGCGGTCCCGCAGATCAGGGCGATGAGCACGGTGAGTCCCATGAGGTTGACGCTGGATCGCATGATGCGCGGAATGAGATAGGCATTCTCGATGTTGACGTAGATAACGTAGAAGATGAGGACGCCGGCTAATTTGCTCCAGGAATCGATCGCGGCTACGCCGGCGACGAGGATCATGGTGATGATGCCGCCGGCGATCGGGATGATATTGAACAGTCCCATCAGGACGCCGAGAAGAAAGAAATAGCGGACGTGCAGGATGCCGAAGACGATGGTGCTGGATACTCCGAGGATGAGCATCAACAGGCCCTGCCCGAAGAGCCATTTGCTGATCTTGCGTTCGGCCCGGTGGAGGGCGTTGTCCAGGCGGGCGCGCTGCTGGCGAGGGAAGAGAGAGAGAAAGAAGCTGTACGCGTATTCGCCTTCGAGCATGAAATAGATGCATAGGAAAGCGGCGGTGAGGATGTCGAAGACATGGGATAGCCAGGTGGGAAGAGAGGTGAAGAGGTAGCTGGCGGTGGAGGTGAGCGTGCCTTCGGCGCGTTGGATTACAGAATCAACATTGAATCTGGAGGCAAAGGGGAGCCGGTTGATTCGGTCGATGGTTGCGGGAATTCGCTCGGGAAGGTCGGTCGAAAACCGGCGAAGATCGCTGAGAACCGGAGGCAGACCGAACGTCAGAAACAGGGTGAGACAAAGAATGGCGGCGGCGATGAGAATAATGATGGCGACGGTGCGAGAGGGGCGATAACCTCGAATCTCGAATTTGGTAATGCGGAGGACGAGGGGAGTCAGAACCACGGCAAAGAGCGCGCTGACGTAAATAATCTCCAGCTCTTTGGCGAGCTGCCAGGCGATGTAGAGCGCGAGGAAGATGCCGACACAGAAGAGGATGTGGCCTCGTACCGCTCTGCGGGATTGCTTTTCGCCGGGGCTTGGATCGAGCATCGAGGTGGCCAGCACATTTCTCCAGTCAATTCCTGACGCGTTAGATGCAGATAGTATGCCCTGCGGCGGCTCAAGGAAGACAGTATGGAGCCTGGTTCAGCGCGGCGATCAGAGTGGTGACAGTCTGATCCGGAGTAAGCGCAGCGGTATCGACGGTGAGACGGGCGAGGCGGAGATAGAGGGGGTGACGGGCGGCGAAGCGAAGCTGTGCGGCCTCGGGATCTTCGAGCACGGGACGGGCGATGTTCTGCAACATGCAGCGGTCGAAGAGGGTGGGGAAGGGCGCGTCCAGGAAGATGGTGAACGTTGCCGGAGTTTGTTCGAGCAACAGGCGATTGGTAAGGCCCTCCGGCGTTCCGCCGCCGAGCGCGAGGACGGTGTTGGGGCGTCCGAGAGCCGAGGCGAGCGCCGTAGATTCGAGGCGGCGGAAGTGAGCTTCGCCATGACGCTCGAAAAGTTGGGGAATGGTGGCCCCGGCGCGTTGTTCCAGATGGGCATCGAGATCGAGGAAGGTCCAGCCGAGACGCAGGGCGAGGATGCGCCCGATCGTCGATTTGCCGGCGCCCATGAACCCGGTGAGGACGAGGCGGCGAAGATGGGCAGGGATGATGAGTTCGCCGGACGGCTTTAAAACCGGCTCGGCCAGCGTATCTGCTTCATTGGGTGTCATAACTTCTCCTTTTTAGTGTAGTACGTCTGTTTTCTGGTCGATAGAGTTGGAAGCAAACATGCAAAAGCCGCAACCTTTTGGGTTGCGGCTCGGGAAGTTCGAGGACTCTGAAGGTGGATGAGGTTCAGAGAGTCATGCGAGTGCTCCGCCGGGCCGCACAAAAGGGCCAGTAGCGGAAGGTAAAGCTGACGGTCTGGAGACGGCTCGACATGCTGGATAGAAGATACACCGGATGCCGAGCCGTCGCAAGTCCTTTATGAGTGAGATGGATTCTGGCCGGCTTCGTCAGTTCGGTCCGAGTTGAGGCCTTCCTGGATCTTCTTCCAGACGTTGTCGCTAGGCTCGTGCGTGGGTTGAAGCAGGAGACTGGCCTGATCGGCGATGTACTGCAGGTCCCGCACCAGGGCCGAACAGTTTTCGCAGGTCTTCAGATGGGCGACAAGACAGGGATCTTCGGGTTCACCGCTGCCGCCCGAGGCGAAGAGATCCGGCAGTTGCTCCTGGAACTCCGCGCAAGAAATGGTGGCAGGCGGTTTCGGATTCGAATTCTGCGAAGTCATTTGGCGGCCTCCTTGAGGCCCGCTTGCCGGATAGACTGCTCGGGTTGACGAAGCAGTTCGCGAAGCTTAAGTCGTGCCTTGTGTAGCTGGGATTTACTGTTTCCGGTTGAGCATTCGAGCATAGTCGCAATTTCATTATGCTCGAAACCCTCGACATCGTGAAGGACGAATACCATGCGGTAGCCGGGCGGCAGGGAAGCCACGGCCCGTTCCAGAGCGACGCGGTCGACCGAACCGGTCAACTGTGGATCGCGGCTGCCGAAGTCGCGCTTCGGCGCATCGTCATCCGACGGATTGATGGTCTCTTCGAGAGAGACGAGGTTCAGGCCCTTTTTGCGCAGATGCATAAGGACGAGATTAACGGTGAGGCGATGCAGCCAGGTGGAGAAGGCCGACTCGCCGCGAAAGCTGCCGATCTTGCGGAACAGGTGCAGGAAGGCTTCCTGGGTCATGTCCTCGGCTTCGGAGACATTGCCCAGCATGCGCAGGCAAAGGGTGTACACGCGGCGCTTGTGAAGCGCGTAAAGCTTGGAAAACGCTTCGGCATCACCTGCCTTCGCGCTCTCGATCGCTTCAGCTTCGCCGGCAATAGGTGGATTTCGTTTAAAGAGGCTGGGACCCGGCTTGATTTCAGTCATTCGTAGGCCTTGCTGCTCCATAGGCTAAAAACTCCGGAACTTGTTCGTGCAACGCTATCCTTTCGTCTGCCAGAAGACTGCTGCAAAACGAAGATGCTCTCATGGTTTCTTTCGTTTGACTGGAAAGCTTGCTCAAAGGTTGTGTCTGCCTCTTGATATAGCGGATTCCAAAGGGTTTCGGAAATTATGATCCAATGAACCGGGCGTAGAGGGATCGCGCCACGGTGATGTCGGTTGTGCCCTGAACAATGGCGCGGCCATCGGCGAACAGGGTGAGGGTGTGGGGCGAGCGCTCGAAGCGGAGAAGCAGGTCGTTGAAGCGGACATTGCCGTGAGGAGCCAGGCGGTCGCGCATGGCGGCGAAGTCTACCGGGCGATGATGCTCGTGGATCTGAACAGAGTTGCGTCCGCAGAGCGTGATGTGAGGGCGGCCTTCACCGGCAAGATGGGTGAAGTGACGCTGGCCGCAGACGGCGCAGTCTGGCCGTGGCCGGGCGGTCGATATCTCCGATCTTTCGCTGGTCCACAGATCGAAGGAGAGCAGAGAGCGGCGCATGAGATTGGGCTGGCCGGTGAGGAACTTAAGGGCTTCAGTGACCTGAATGGAGGCGGCGAAGTTGACGGCAGTAGCAAGGATGCCGGAGGTATCGCAGGTCTCGACCGGGCCGCTGGGCGGCTTGGGAAAGATGCAGGCAAGGCAGGCTGTGGGATTTGCCGCGCCGGGCAGGACGTTCATGGTGGCGGCGTAGGCTCCAATGGCCGCGGCGTAGATCCAGGGTCTGGACTGCTGAACGGCGTAGTCATTAAGCAGATAGCGGGTTTCGAAGTTGTCCGTGGCGTCGAGGATGAGGTCGGCAGAGCCGAGAAGTTCGGCTATGTTGGCGGGAACAAGATCGGCAATGTGCGCCTGGACGGTGACAGCGGAGTTGAACAGGGCGATCTTGCGTCGCGCCGCCTCTGCCTTGGGGAGAGATTCAAGCGCGTCGGCCTCGTCGAAGAGAACCTGGCGCTGAAGATTGGAGGGCTCGACAAAGTCGCGGTCGATCAGGGCGAGAGTGCCTACGCCGGCTCGGGCGAGCAACGAGGCCGATGCGGCTCCCGTTGCGCCGACGCCGATGACGGCGACATGAGCCGAGCCGAGCCGCTGCTGGCCAGCGGCTCCAATGCCCGGAAAGAGGATTTGACGGGAGTAGCGCTCCTGGTCGGCGATCAAAGTGTGAGGGACGTGTTGGCCTGGAGTCTCGGACATGGGAAATGTGTTGCCACGCGTAAAAAATGGTCTGCTCTTTCGTAGTATAGGGAATGCGTGGATGGTTGACAGGGTCGACCGACCCGGTATGGCGTTTGAGCATCCAACTTTGCCAGACGGCCTGCTTGTTGTGATGACGGCTGTGGCGCAAGGTCAATATTGTTTCAGTTGGGTACAAAGAGGAAATGGCGGGGTGTGCTTGTCGGGGCAGACTAAGGGAGGACGTGCGGCATGGTTCCGGGTGACAGCAGCACGCGCCGCCTCAGCCCGATGGGCGGGAGTGTTCGTCATGCTGTGCGGCTTTGCGTCCGCACAGGCAGTTCCAGTTCCGGTTCCACCCTTGGCAAACGGGGCACAGGCGCCCGCGGCGCATTCAGGCGCGACGAAGGTACCGCAGGCCGCCGGGGCTGTGTCGCCGGCACCGGAACAGGCACGGCCAGATCTGGACACGTCGCTGGCGGATATCGGTCCGGGATTGTCTACAAGTGTCTGGGACTGGAAGGGGTTGCGTGTCGACAAGATTGAATTTGCCGGGGTGACTTTTGATGCGACCGACAGGCTGCCCGGACAACTGGAGCAGAAAACGGGAGAGCCTTTCGATCCGCAGAAGGTCCGCCAAAGTCTGCGCCGGCTATTTGACAGCGGACGCTATCGCGACATCGAAGTGCGCGGAGTGCGGCAGGGCGATGGCATGACGCTGATCTTTGCCGGCTCACCCCGGTATTACGTTGGGCGCGTAACGATTGAAGGCGTAAAGAGCGATCGGCTTAGCTCCCTGCTGGAGTATGCAACGAAGCTGAGCCCGGGAACGGCGTTGACGCGGTCCGCGGTTCCAGGGGGCACGGATGGAATCATTCAGACGCTGGCGCAGCAGGGATTCTATGAGCCGAAGGTATCGGTTAATACGGTGACCGATGACGTGGGGAATCAGGTCAATGTTACTTATACAGTTAGCATCGGCCCCCAGGCTCGCATTGGACAGGTGCAGTTGGAAGGGGATGATCCCGGGATGACGGTGGAGGAGTTCAAAAAGAAAGGAAAGTTGAAGACCGGAAAGAAGGTAAACCGGGAGACGACCAGCAACGCCCTGACGCGACTGCGGTCGCAATACCAGAAGAAGGACCGGCTGGAGGCGGTGGTCACACTGCAGAAGCAGAGCTATGTGAAGCCGAGAAGGCAGCTGGACTACGAGTTTCATGCCGATCAGGGGCCGGAGGTCAAGGTGCTCGTCGAGGGGGCAAAGATCTCCAAAAGCCGACTCCACCTCCTGGTGCCGATATTTGAAGAGGGAACGATCGACAATGACCTCTTGAACGAAGGCGTCTACAACATTCGCGACTACTTGCAGCAGAAGGGATACTTCGACGCCACGGTCAAGGTTCAGGTAACTGGAGATCATTCTAAGGCGGAGCAGGTTGTGTTTGCGGTTGATCGCGGTGAGAAACATAAGGTTCTGGCCGTCAATATCGATGGCAACCAATATTTCTCCGACGATCTGCTCCGGGAGAGGATGAGGGTGCAGAAGGCCAACGCCTATATGCGCAGCGGGCGGTATAGTCCCTCGCTTGTCGCCGGAGACGTCAACTCCATCGAAGCCCTCTATCGCTCCAACGGGTTCGATCAGGCAAAGGTGACGACGGATGTGACCGATGTCGACAAGGGCTCAAACGGCAAGCCGCTTAAGACGGCTCAGATTCGTGTGAGGTACACGATTGCCGAGGGAAAGCAGCAGAAGTTTGGATCGATCGACCTCAACGGCGTCGATCCCAGCCGCACAAAGGAACTTCGGAGTTTGATGAACTCCCAGCAGGGACAACCTTTTTCGCTGATCACGCTCTCCGGCGACCGCGACGCCGTGCTGGGATATTACCTGAGCCACGGCTTCGATCAGGCGAGAGTGGAGATCAGGCAGGAGAAGGACTCGGCCGACGCGACGAAGGTCAATGTTGCCTTGAACGTAACCGAGGGGCCGCAGGTCTTCATCAACCATGTGCTCTTGTCCGGCATCGAGAAGACCAAGCCGGAGGTCGTCCAGAAGAGAATCCTGGTGCATCCGGGCGATCCGCTTGACCAGAGCGCCTTGCTCGAGACACAGAGGAGCCTCTACAACACGGCTCTGTTCAACGAGGTTGTCGCAACAGTGCAGAATCCTGCCGGCGACGCGCCCACAAAGAACGTATTGGTTCAGTTGACGGAAGCCAAACGTTGGAATGTGACCTATGGCTTCGGCCTGGAGGCGCAGACGGGAACGCCGAGGCGCGGCCAGGTATCGGAGGCTTCCTGCATTCAGCTCGGCAATCCCAATTGCAACGAAGGACTTTCGCCAGAAGGAAGGACCGGTGTCAGCCCCAGGGTCTCGATCGACGTATCGAGAATCAATCTGAGAGGAACCGAGGACTCGCTGACGCTGCACGGATCCTATGGGCTGCTGGAAGAGATTGGTACCCTTACCTTTCAGAATCCCCATCTGTTTGGAGCGAAAAATATGTCCGCGAGTCTGTCCGGCGGCTACTCCAATGTGCAGGACATCACAACGTTCGCGTCTTCGACCCTGCAGGGCGACTTTCGCGTCACGCAAAAGGTGAAGCGAGCCGACACGTTCATCTACGGCTTTCAATACCGCCGAGTCAAGGTCAATAATCTGCAAGTGTCGGCGGACCTGATCCCGCTGCTCTCTCTGCCGGTTCGCGTAGGCGGTCCGGGAGTGACGTGGTTTCACGACACGCGCTCGCCCAGCCCGCTGGATGCGGCAAAGGGGTCTTATACAACGATCCAGACGTTCGTTGCATCCTCGAAGTTCGGATCGCAGACCGACTTCTACAAGGTCGATGGGACGAACTCGACCTACTACCAGTTTGGCAAGCAGAAGTATGTACTGGCGCGGAGCACGCGCATCGGCTACGAACGCGCCGCCGGGGAGAATCCGAATGCGGGCAGCGATGTCTGCAAGGGGGACCTGCTCACCACGAATCCCAGTTGCGACGCCGTTCCTCTACCCGAGCGCTTGTACGCGGGTGGCGCGAACTCACATCGGGGCTTTGGAATCAATGGAGCAGGTCCGCGAGACCTCCAGACCGGATTTCCTGTGGGCGGCAAGGCGGTGTTCGTCAATTCGCTTGAGTTGCGCCTGCCACCTCCGACGCTGCCCTATGTCGGCAACAACGTCAGCTTTGTCATCTTTCACGACATGGGCAACGTGTTCCAGAATCCCAGCGACATGTTCCCCAGCTTTCTCAACTTTCATCAGCCGGACAGAGAGACCTGCTCGGATGTGTCACAGAAAATAGGGACGTGCAGCTTCAATTATTTTTCCCATGCTGTTGGGCTGGGCGCGCGCTATAAGACGCCGGTCGGGCCGGTTCGCGTTGACTTCAGCTATAACCTGAATCCTCCGGTCTATCCGGTTATTGCCGACTTCAACAACAATCCTCCGCATGTCGG
Source organism: Acidobacteriales bacterium 59-55 (assembly GCA_001897435.1). Lineage (GTDB taxonomy): Bacteria > Acidobacteriota > Terriglobia > Terriglobales > Acidobacteriaceae > Edaphobacter. Next base: position 750,829 of record MKSV01000007.1, read on the forward strand.
ACAAGCGGGCCACTTCAACTTCTTTTTCAGCATCGGGCAAAGTTTCTAAATGACCTTGACGGCACACAATGCGGGCTGGCGGCTGTTGCAGGGCGGAGTGCTGATGATCGCGGCTGTCCTCGTGCCGACGCGTTCGCTCTGGTCGCAGCAGCCCACGGTGCCGCTGGGGCCTCCTTCAACACTGCCCGGCGCGGGGCAGGGAGCGGTGCTCGACCGCGTGGTCGCGGTGGTGAACGGCGACCTGATTCTGGAGAGCGATATCGATGAGGAGCTGCGCTTTGAATCGATCCAGCCCTATCGCACAGCAAATGGGGAACAGTCTCGCGAACGCACCGTTCGCCGCCTCATTGACAGAACCCTGATTCTGCAACAGGCGGAGATGGAGCCGGAAGAGACCGATGTCTCGGACAAGGAACTGGACGCTCAGTTGGCAACGGTTCGCCGGGATATCCCGGCCTGCAAGCAGTATCACTGCGAGACCGATGCCGGGTGGCAGAAGTATGTGGGCGATCGCGGCTTCACCGTAAAGGAGTTTCGAGAGCGGTGGCGGCAGCGGATGCAGTTGTTGAAGTTCATCGAGGTGCGTTTTCGCAACGGCATCCGTATATCGGATGACGACATCAAGAATTATTTCGAGAAGACGATGCTGCCGGAGTACGCAAAGCGGCATGTCACGCCACCGAAGCTGGAGACGGTATCTCCACGCATTGAAGAAGTGCTGTTGCAGCAGCAGGTGGGAAACCTGCTGCGAGACTGGTTGAAGTCGCTGCGAGCCCAGGGTCGGGTGCGAATCATGCGGGCCGATGAGGTGGCACCGTGAGCGACGCAGAGAAGAGGCCGGCGCCGGAGAGTCTCCCCGAGAAGATTGAAGAAAAACTTGCCTTGGTGAAGCGCTCCCTCGGTAGCAGGGTGGCGCACATCATCGCATGGATCTTCGCGGGGATCAGCGTACTTCTGCTGCTCCTCGTCGGAACGTTTGCATGGTATTCGACTACGGCAGACTTCAATCGGCGTGTGGGGGGGGCAGTCGTCAACCTGCTCGAGAACGCGACCGGGGGGCGGGTGGAGCTGGGCAAGATCAGCTTCAATATGTGGCATCTTGCAGTCGAAGCCAATGGCCTGGTGATTCATGGACTGGAAGGGCCGGGAGAGGCTCCCTATCTCTCTGCGGACAAGATCCAGGCGAGGGTGAAGATTCTCAGCTTCTTCTCGCACGCTGCAGGAACCGGTGTCGCATCGCATATCAGCTTGAGCTACCTGCGCGTCGATCATCCCCAGGTGCATCTGATCATCGACAAAGACGGGAAGACGAACCAGCCCGTGCCGAAGCATCCCAGCACAAGTAATAAACCTGTAATCGACACGCTGCTGGACCTCAAGGCAGGGCAGGTTGAACTGGCGAACGGCGTATTCCTTTTGAATGATCGCGCCATCCCCTTTGACCTTGCCGCGCGCGATCTCGATGCAGAGGTTCACTACATTGCATCGAGCGACCGCTACGGCGCTACAGTCGATCTGAAGGATCTTCGGACCAGGATGGGCAAGGAGCCGGAGGCAAACTCCACCCTGCATGTCGAAGCCGAGGTAGGACGGAACGCCGCTGAGTTGAAGAAGCTGGTGCTGAACACGGGGACGGCTTCCCGCATCGAAGCCAACGCAAGTCTTCAGGACTTTGCGCATCCGGAGTGGAAGGCGAGTGTCGAAGGCAAGCTGGAGCTGAAACAGATCGCTGTATTGAGTGGTGTTGACGGCCTGAAGGCGGGCACGGTAGACCTCAATCTGAAAGGACACAGTTGCGATATCTCTCCTGCGGTCGCTCAAAAGCGGCCGAAGTTCTGGGAGCGGCTTCATCCCCGGTCCGGCGCGAAGCCGAGCACCAAGGTGCTGCCGCCCGATCCTGACTGTGTTGCGGGATATCTTCTGGTCGGCTCGGCAAAGATATACAAGGCCGCCTATCGCGACGAGTACGTCCGTCTGCACGACGTGGACGGCAGCGCCCAGTTGCACATTACGCCGACGGACCTGCTGTTGACGACCATCACCGGCTATTTGCCGGGTGGCGGCAGCGCCTCCGGCGATCTGCGCATCACGAACTGGCTGGGCGAGGTGCCAAAGGATGCCCCCGAGGCTTCTCCAACGACCAGGGCAGCCGTGACCACGGCGAATACCACCGCCAAGACAGTTGGCGCGAAGCCTCCGGTAACCGGGAAGGCCGTCCTGCCCACGGTGCAGCCTGCCCACGCTTACCTAGTGGCGAAGATGAACAGAATTCCGCTCCGCACCATCATGGATGTAACCGCCCCGGAGAACTACGGCGATCTTGGCTTCGACACGGCCGTGAGCGGCCCGGTGAAGATGGAGTGGGGAGGTTCGGCCAAGGACATTGCCGATACCGTCGTTGCCGATGGGACTCTGACGTTTGCCCCAACCGGGGTGCGGCGCAAGGGCGCCCTATCCAATATTCCAGTGACGGGACAGGCTCAGGCGCATTACTCCGGGAGCAACGAGACGGTCCAGATTCAGCGCCTGACCTTGCAGACGCCACAGTCGGACATTGATGCCAGCGGAATCCTTGGAGTCAATATAGGAGACCCGCTCACGGCACTTCGCGTCGATACGACGGTTCGCGATCTGGGCGAGTACAACCAGTTGCTGCTGACTCTCGGCCTGGAGGGCAATGGGAAGAAAGGCGCGGCCGCAATCCCGGTCGTTCTGCACGGCGCGCTTCAGTTCAATGGAACGGCGCGAGGGCCGATCCTCGATCTTGATGTAAAGGGCCATCTCGAAGCCGCGAACGTCGAAGCGAAGATCGGTACCACGGACGCGCTGATCGATTCCGTGGTTGCCGATGCCGAGTATTCGCCCAACTCAGGGCTGATCGTCGCAACCTCGACGATCAAGCGCGGAACGGCAGTGCTGAACGTGACCGGCGCCCTGAAGCCGAGGAAGGCCGCCTCCCATCGCGGTGTCGCCACCTACCTGTGGGATGGAGGCATGGCCATTGACGCCAATGCGCAACTGGAAAATGGCGAACTGACGAATCTGCTGGAGATCACAGGGCAGCAACAGAAGATCCCGGTAACCGGAACGGTTGCGCTGAACGCGCATGTCACGGGAACGCTGAAAGACATGAACGGCAATGGTCATGTCTCACTCCTGAAGGGCATCGCTTACGGTGAGCCTTACGACTCTGCCATAGCCAACCTGGAGGTTCATGAGCAGGATATCGAGGCGACCAACGTCGTTCTAAAGCTGCATGGCATGCAGATCGCCGGCAATGGCGGCTATGACATAGCCAGCGAGCGCCTCCACGGTCATATCGAAGGACAGAATCTGGTCCTGTCCAAATTTCAGACCGTCCAACAGGCAAACTCAGGCATCGATGGCGTCTTGAGCATGGTCGCCGACGCGAATGGCACTCTGAAAGAGCCTCAACTAAAGGCGAATGCGAAGCTGTCGAACGTCACCTTGAAGGGGCAGGCTCTTGGTGAAGCTGTCGCCGAGGCGCATAGCCAGGGCAAGGCGATGTACCTTACCGCCAACTCGACGCTGCTTGGCGCAAAGCTGAATGCGACCGGGCAGGTGCAGTTGGTCGATAACTACGAGGCCCAGGCAAAGCTGACCATAGCGGGCCTTGACATCGGCAAGCCTCTGGCGATGTTCGGCACGTCGAATATCAAGGCGCAGTCATCCATCAACGGCGTGGTGACCGTCAATGGACCATTGAAGACTCCGAAGGCACTGAGCGGAGCTGTCGAACTGAACAATGTCGACGTGAAGCTGCAAGGGATTGAGCTAAAGGATGCGGAACCGCTGCGTGCCAGCCTGCGCGATGGGATCGCAACCCTCGACCAGGTTCATATCACCGGACAGGATACAGACCTGAAGATGAGCGGCACAGCCCAGTTGTTTGGAGCAACCGATCCCAAGGGCGGCAAGCTGAATATGAAGGGAAGCGGTAACGTCAGCATGGCGTTGCTGCAGAACTTCCATCCCGACATCCTCTCAAGCGGGAAGGTTGAGTTCACCGTCGCCGCGGGTGGGCAGGTGAAGAATCCCTCGCTTACCGGCAGGGTGAAGTTTGATAACGTGAATCTGGCGATGGACGGGATTCCGAATGGCCTGAACAAGATGAACGGGACGCTCGTCTTCAACGAAGACCGTCTGCAGGTCGAGAGTCTGACGGCGACTACCGGCGGCGGCCAGTTGAAGATTGGCGGCTACCTCCGTTACCGCAACGGTCTCTACGCCGATCTCACGGCCACCGGCGACGCAGTCCGCGTGCGGTTGTATGGGCTGAGCGGGACGGCTACAGCCAAGCTCCGGCTACAGGGCTCGTCAAACAGCGCGCTGCTCAGCGGAAGCATTTTATTGACGCGCTTTGGAATCGGTGCCGATGTCGATCTGGCGGCCTTCGCCTCGGCCGGGGGAGTCAGCGCGCCGCCGGACCCCAATGCCTTGTCCAATAAAATTCGGCTTGAAGTCCGGGTCACCAGTTCTCCCCAACTCGACTTTCAGAACTCCTACGCGAAACTGGCGGGAACGGTGGACCTGACGATTCGCGGCACGGTGGCGACGCCCTCCGTGCTGGGACGGATTCAGATCACCGACGGCAATGCGACATTCGCGGGGACAAAATATCAGTTGCAGCGTGGCGACATCTACTTTACCAATCCCGTCCGGATCGATCCCATCATCGATGTTGATGCCACCGCTCAGGTCGAGAACTACGACATTACCATCGGCCTGCACGGAACCATGACCAATCTCAAGCCGACCTATCGCTCCGAGCCGCCGTTGAGCGAGACGGACGTCTTCGCGCTGCTGGCGCTTGGGCGAACCCAGGAAGAGGCGCAGATCTACCAGGAGAAGCAGGCGCAGGCGGGAACCGATCCGACGACCAGCGCGCTGCTCGGCGGTGCTCTGAACGCGACCGTGAGCAACCGCGTGGAGAAGCTGTTCGGAGTCGGAAGCGTGAAGATCGACCCCGCGTTCGTGGGCACGCTGGGAAACTCAGCGGCAAGGATTACCGTTCAGCAGCAGCTATCGAAACAGGTCACAGCCACGTTTGCCACGAACGTGAACAGCTCGGCGCAACAGCTGATGCAGCTTCAATACGACCTGAATCACAATATGTCGATCGTCGTGACCCGCGACGAGTCGGGCGTCTTCAGCATTGTGTATAAGCTGCGGCAAAGGTATCGTTAGATTCGGTCCGGATAGTTGAGGCGGGTTTGTGGGGAGGGAAGTTCGATGTCAACGATCAAAGACATAAAGTTTTTGAGCCTGATCGGGTTATCGTGTGTGCTGATCCTGCTGGTCTTCGGCACACCTGTCAAAGGCGTTGCTCAGAGTCCCTCGGCTGCCGCTGCCAGCAGCGACAACGACGTGCAGATTCAGGCCGACGTGGCCAAAGCCCTGGATAACAAGAGATTTAAAGATGTCACGAGCTCGGTGCAGGACGGCATCGTCACACTGCACGGCACGGTGCGGGTCTACAGCGACAAGCAGGATGCCGACAAGCGGGCGCACCGGCGCAAGAACGTGAAGGGTGTCCAGAACCTGATTGAGGTTGCCGGCCCGCCGGTCGAAGACGCAACGCTGCGCAACAAGTTATCGGAGAAGCTGGCCTACGACCGCGTTGGCTACGGGACGACGGCCTTCAATGCGCTGACGATCGGGGTTCAGAATGGCGTCGTCACGCTGGGCGGAACGGCCTATGGGCCAGTCGACCGGGATTCGGCAGTCGGCCTCGTGTCCAACTATCCCGGGGTTAAGGATGTGGTGGACAACATCAGCGTCGCGCCCGTCTCTCCGATGGATGACCGCATCCGCCTGGCCGAAGCGCGGGCCATCTATGGCGCGGCGCAACTGAACAAGTACGCGCTCGATCCGGCGAAGCCTATTCGGATTACCGTCGTCAATGGAAACGTCACTCTCTCGGGTGTAGTCGACAGCCAGGCTGACAAGGACATCGCGAATATACAAGCGAGAGGCGTCTCCGGAGTCTTCAAAGTCACCAACAACCTTCAGGTAGCCGGCTCTTCCCAGGAGCGGTAGCGCGTCTTTTATACGATTCGAGGCTGTGCTGTGACCCGGCGCAGCCTCAACTCTTTTACGATGGTGCTATGACCTCGTTGTGGAAGAGCACTGTCGTCACCCTTGAGATGATCAAGTGGGAACACTCGATCTTTGCCCTGCCGTTCGCCCTGACCGGTGCGGTGCTGGCGGCAAATGGCTGGCCTGCGCTGCGGGTGCTGGGCTGGATCATCGTTTGCATGGTCGCGGCGCGGTCGGCTGCGATGGCCTTCAACCGGCTCGCCGATGCCCGGCTTGACGCGGCAAATCCCCGGACCGCCATGAGGGCACTTCCGGCCGGTGCCCTGAGTGAAAGATTTGTCGCCGGCTTTGTGGTGGTATCAATCGGCGTCTTTGTGCTTGGGGCGTGGATGCTGAACCCGCTGACTCTCAAACTGTCTCCCGTCGCGCTTGCCGTCGTGCTGCTGTACAGCTATATGAAACGAGTGACGCGATGGTCGCATCTGGTGCTGGGACTGGCGCTCGGCATCGCTCCGGCGGCGGCATGGATTGCAGTAAATGGAAGTTTTGACGTGCGCATCGTGGTGCTGACCGGCGCGGTGCTGCTCTGGGTTGGCGGCTTCGACGTCCTCTATGCCTGTCAGGACTTCGAACACGATCGCAAGGTGGGGCTCAACAGCGTGCCGCAGGCCTTTGGGATCGATGCGGCGTTCTGGATCGCCCGAGGAATGCATCTGGGCATGTTGTTCCTGCTCGGCTGGCTGATCGTGCTTTTTGGCCTCGGGAAGGTAGCGGTGATCGGAGTCGCGCTGGTCGCTATCCTGCTGCTTTATGAGCATTCGATCATCTCGCCGCGAGATATGCGCAGGATGAATGCTGCATTTTTTACCCTCAACGGGATCATCTCGGTGGTCTTTTTCGTCTTTGTCGCGGCGGATGTTCTCCTCAGGCGATAGGGAGCCGCAAAAAACCCGCCGGATCGGCGGGTTTTCTCGTTGCATATTCGAATTTGCCGGCGACGGTTAGTGGACCTGACGGATATCGTCATGCCCTTCATGTTTGATATAGTCCAGCTTGGCGTTGATCTTGTCCTTGACGTTCTGCGCGGTCGACGTAATCTTTTCGCGGACGTCATGGGCCTTGTGTTCGCTGCGCTGCTTCAGTTCCGCGTTTTCAGCGTTGGATCGTGCGCGGGCATCGTCGCTCACTGAAGCCGCTGTATCCTTCGCGTTGCCCCAGGCTTCTTTCGCGGCGCCTTTTACCTGCTGGGCTGCTCCGGAGTTGGCCAGCTTCTGGTCTCCTACGGCTTCGCCGACCTTCTCTTTCACCTTGCCGGCAACCTGGTCGAGTTTTCCTGTGACTTTACTCTTGTTCATTCGATGACTCCATTCTTCTTTGTTGGCCGAATCTCTATCGTCGGCGGCTAGAGCGTTTTTCCTGTAGGTGTATTGCGGGGCCACGCTTTCAATGGGCGTTTTCCCCAATGAAAGCGCTGCTGAATGCCCATCTCGGGATGACCTTCAACAGAAAAAACGCGGCTAAAGGGCTCGTCTGCCGGACATGAGGTTGAAGATCAGAACGATAATGGCGAGAACCAGAAGGATGTGAATCCAGCCCCCGAGGGTATAGCTGCTTACCAGACCTACGATCCAGAGGATGAAGAGGATAATGGTGATAGTCCAAAGCATTTGTCGTTCTCCTGATGATGTCCTGTAGGTTTGAATTTTTGCCGGTCGCAATCGTTGCTGCGGCAATTGGCCTTCCTGTTGTAAGTTGCCGTGTGGTACGGCGAGGTTGCCAGAGGGTAATAAAATACGGGTTTGCGGGGGGAATCGGATTTGAAGATTGCAATTCAGGGTGAGATGGGATCGAACAGCCACATGGCCGCTCTCGCGATGCTGGGCAAGGTCGAGATCGTTCCGTGTAACGTCTCGGCCGAAGTGATGGCGAAGGTGCTTTCGAGAGAGGTCGATGGTGCCGTCCTCCCCATCGAGAACAGCCTCCACGGGTCGGTCGCCGAGCACTATGACCTGCTTCTCGAACTCCCCGTGCGCATCGAGCGTGAGAGCCTGATGCATATTCGCCACAACCTGATCGCCATGCCTGGAGTCCCGATGGAAGACATTCGCCGGGTGATGTCCCATCCGGTGGCTTTGTCGCAGTGCCGCCATTTTCTGGCTGCTCATCCGGAGTTCGAAGTGGTGTCGTTCTACGACACTGCCGGAAGCGTGAAGCACCTGATGTCCGCCGGATTACGAGATGTAGGCGGGCTTGCCCCTGAGCTTGCCGCCGCTGAATATGGCGCGGAGGTTCTCATGGCCGGGGTTGAGGACCATGCCGAAAATTACACCCGCTTCCACCTCATCCGCCGGGACGATGCTCCGCAGCCGGACGAACTCACGGTGGTTGCCGACAAGATGAGTCTGGCGTTCGCCATCGAGCACAGGCCGGGGACGCTGGTTGCCGCCCTCGAACGGCTGGCAGCCGCTGGCGTGGATTTGACCAAGATTGAGTCTCGCCCGGTGCCGGGAAGTCCCTGGGAGTATGTGTTTTACGTGGATATTCGGTTCGATCAGCCCGAAAAGGCCGCGTCCGCCGTGTCTTCGCTGCGCGACCACTGCCGAATGGTCAAAGTTCTGGGACGCTATCCGGCTGCCTAGTTTTTATATTTATTGCCATACCTATCTCCCGCGGCATCTCAACAATGGGATGGGATGACTTATTGACCGCGCCTGTTGAGCCGATGACAAAGGCAGGGAGGCGCACGTCCAAAAGATGGGCGATTGGGGCAAGTGCGACCAACCAACATGCTGCCGCATCCAATATGAGAAAATCTGATAGAGGTGCACTCAATGCCGAACGACTTCGTTAGTGTAATTCAGCCCAAGGCTGCGAAATCTACTGAAAATAAAGGGGAAGAGGAGAGCAGATCTCGTCCGCTCCCGGTCCTGCCTGTCCGGGACACGGTTCTGTTCCCGCACGCAGTGCTCCCTCTCACCGTTGGCCGTGAAAGTTCCATCCAGCTGATCCAATCCCTTGGCGAAGAGAAGACCATCCTTGTGGTGGCCCAGAGAGATGCGCGCCAGGACGCGCCTCAGAATGCCGATCTCTATGCTATTGGAACCCGTGCCACCGTCCACAAAGTCGTGAAGATGCCTAACCAGAGCCTCTTTGTGTTCACCGAGGGCAACGAGCGAGTCCATCTGGGTGAGTTCTCTCAGTTGACCCCCTTCATGATGGCCGAATGCGAGACGATCACGGAGATCGAGCCCAAGGTCTCTCCGGAGGCCGAGGCGCTGCTCAGGAACGTCGTCAGCCAGTTCCAGCAGATTGTGACCTCCTCGCCGACCCTGTCGGACGACCTGCAGACGATTGCCATCAACATCGAAGAGCCGGGCCGTCTGACCGACTTCATCGCTTCTTCCTTGCCATTTCTGACCACGACGGACAAGCAGGAACTGCTCGAAACCCCGGATATCTCGGCCCGGCTGGAGCGCATCAACAAGCATCTCGCGAAGGAGCTTGAGGTTCAGCAGCTTCGCAACAAGATCCAGAGCGAGGTTCAGGATTCCGTCCAGCAGTCGCAGCGCGACTACTACCTCCGCGAGCAGATGAAGGCCATCCAGAAGGAGTTGGGCGACCTCGACGACTCGCAGAAAGATATCGCCGAGCTGAAGGAGAAGATCGAAAACGCCGGAATGCCGGAAGAGGTCAAAAAGGATGCTCTCAAAGAACTTGGCCGCCTGAGCCGGATGAATGCCATGGCTGCCGACTACAGCCTGACGCGCAACTACGTCGAGTGGCTCGCCGTCCTGCCCTGGGCGAAGAGCTCCGGCAGCGAGATCGACATCGCCAAGGCCAAGGAGATCCTCGACACCGATCACTACGGCCTGCAGAAGGTCAAGGATCGTATCCTCGACTACCTCTCCGTTCGCCGGCTGAAGCCGGACATGAAGGGGCCGATTCTGTGTTTCGTCGGACCTCCGGGCGTGGGCAAGACCTCGCTCGGCCGCAGCATCGCGCGTGCTCTTGGCCGTAAATTCTCTCGCATCTCGCTTGGCGGCATGCATGACGAGGCAGAGATTCGCGGCCACCGCCGGACCTACATCGGTGCGCTTCCCGGCCAGATCATCCAGAACCTGAAGCGCGTCGAGACCAACGACCCCGTCTTTATGCTCGACGAGATCGACAAGCTGGGCCGCGACTTCCGTGGTGATCCGGCCAGCGCTCTGCTGGAGACGCTGGACCCGGAGCAGAACAACACGTTCCGCGACAACTATCTCGATCAGCCGTTTGACCTCTCGAAGGTGCTTTTCATCTGCACGGCGAACCAGCTCGACACGGTTCCCGCGCCCTTGCTCGACCGCATGGAGATCATCGAACTGACTGGCTATACCGAGGAGGAGAAGGTTAACATCGCTGAGCGCTACCTGATTCCGCGTCAGATTAAAGAAAACGGCATCAGCCCCGAGATGGTAGAGTTCCCGACCGATAGTGTGCACTTGATCTCGCGGCACTACACCCGCGAGGCCGGAGTCCGCAAGCTCGAACAACTTATCGGAACGGTCTGCCGCAAGGTAGCCCGCCGGGTCGCCGAAGGCAAGACGGAGAAGGTGATTATCACCTCGGAGATCGTCCACGAGTTCCTTGGCGGCATCAAGGTTCGCGTCGACACGGAGATCGCCGAGCGCACCAAGCGGGCGGGCGTCGCTGTCGGCCTGGCATGGACGGCGGCAGGCGGTGACGTGCTCTTCATCGAAGCGAACCGGATGAAGGGCAAGGGCGGCTTCACCATCACCGGCCAGATCGGCGACGTGATGAAGGAGAGCATGCAGGCCGCGCTCACCTGGGTCCGCTCGAACGCTGCGTCGCTCGGCCTCGATGAGGACTTCACCAAGGACACCGACCTGCACATTCACGTGCCTGCGGGAGCGATCCCCAAGGACGGCCCGTCGGCCGGCGTGACCATGGCAACGGCGCTGGTCAGCCTGTTGACGGACACCCCTGTGCATCCGCTGACGGCGATGACGGGCGAGATTACGCTCAGCGGCAATGTCCTGCCGGTTGGCGGAATAAAGGAGAAGTTCCTCGCCGCCAAACGTGCCGGTGTTCGCGACGTCATCATGCCGACGGAGTGCAAGCAGCAGGTGGATGAAGACCTCACGCCCGAGCAAACAGAGGGCGTCACGATCCACTACGCCTCGCACATCGAGGACGTGCTGGCCGTCGCGCTGCCTCACACGAGGCGCGAGGCAGTCCAGGACGAGCAGGTCCGCGAAGAGGTGCTGCAAGAAGCTGTCTAAGCCTTGGCACGAATCAAACTGGAGCGGCTCCTGCAATGGAGCCGCTCGTTTCTTTTGCAAAGGAGGGTTGCAGGGTGATGACGATCGGCCATTCGACGCTGCCGCTCGAAGTCTTCATACAGGCGCTCAAGGACAATGGCTGCCGCCGGCTGATCGATGTCAGAAGCATTCCGCGCTCTCGCCATAACCCGCAATTCGAGCAGCCTGCGCTCTTTGCGGCGCTTGAGGTAGAGGGTATCTCTGCCATCTGGCGAAAGGAACTCGGCGGCCGCAGGCATACCCGCAAGGACAGCATCAACCGCGGCTGGCGCAACGCGAGCTTCCGCGGCTACGCGGACTACATGCAGACACCGGAGTTCGCCGCGCAGATCGACTGGCTAATGGCACTCCCTCATCTCAACGCGACCGTCGTCATGTGTGCCGAGGCCGTTCCCTGGCGCTGCCATCGCTCCCTGATCGGCGATGCCGTGCTTGCACGCGGCGGCAGCGTAGATGACATCTTCGTTCCCTCAACGGGCAAGAGCTTTCGCAAACCGCATGAGTTGACGAATTTTGCCCGCATCGAGGGCCAGCGCGTCTGGTACCCGTCTCCGGAAGAGGAAGCGAATCCGCGTCTGTTCGACTAAACTCGATGGCGCGGTATGCTACCGATATGCGCGTCAACGTACTCTATTTCGGGACCTTGAAGGATCTATTCGCGCTCCCGCACGAGCCTCTGGACGTGCCCGACGGAGCGACGGTCGAAACCACTCTCAGCCTTTTGCGCGCCCGGACGTCTAAGCAGAGCGAGGTCTGGAGGGCGCTGGCGGTGGCGGTCAATCGGGAGTATGCCGGTCCGGCAACGGTGCTGCACGAGGGCGACGAGGTTGCTCTGCTGCCTCCTGTAAGCGGAGGGACGCAAGGCAGGTGCGAGAGATGAGAGTGGAGCTAGGCACAGCGATCATTCCCTCGGCTCAGGTCCTTGAAGAGATGAAGGGATCGACCGACGGAGCGGTCTGCGTCTTCGACGGAATCGTCCGCGATAACACATGCGGAAGGATGACTCTCTTTCTCGACTACGAGGCTTATGAAGAGATGGCTCTCAGCCAGATGCGCGTCCTCGCCGCCGAAGCGCTCACAAGGTTCCCCATCCGCGATGTGGCCCTGCTGCATCGCCTGGGACGTCTCGAAGTCGGGGAGACAAGCGTACTGATCGTCGTTGCCTCGGCGCATCGCGGCGCGGCCTTTGACGCCTGCCGGTGGCTGATCGATACGTTGAAGAAGACCGTGCCCATCTGGAAGAAAGAGCATTTCGCTGATGGGGTGGTCTGGGCCGCGGGCGAGCCCTTTCCCGATGAGATCGTAGCCGCCAGAGAGACGAGGGAGACGCACGAATGAAGCTCGCCGCGTTTCTGCTTGCCGCCGCGCTGCTGCCTCAGGCTCCCATTGAGCGGAGACCGCCGCCGCAGGTGCCGACCATTAAGGTCGAGACCCGTTTGGTCAACGTCGCGGTCAATGTTGTCGACGCCAATGGCGCTCCCGTAGCCGGGTTCAGTCGCGACGACTTCGAGATCAGCGAGGACGGCAAGCCGCAGAAGATAGCGTTCTTCGAGAAGGAGTCCTCGACGCCGCTCTCGATTGTGCTCGCCATCGACGCCAGCGAAAGCGTGCTGGGGGACGAGCGGCTGGAGAAGGACGCCGCCAAGCACTTCGTCAATGCGCTTCTGCGCGACCAGGACGAACTCGATCTGATGGACTTCTCCGACACAGTTCGCGAGATCGTGCCGTTCACCAACCAGAAGAAACTGATTGAGCGCGGTCTGAACCGGTTGGAGCGCGGCAATGAAACCGCCCTCTACGACGCGATCTACCTGGGCTCGCAGCGTCTTGCTGAGACTCGCGCCGATGCCGGGCGGCGGCGTGTCCTGGTGCTGATTACCGACGGCGGAGACACCAAGGGCTCGCGCTACCAGCAGGCGCTGGAGCAGGCGCAGCGTGCCGGGGCCATGGTCTACTCGCTCATCATCGTCCCCATCGCCGCCGATGCCGGACGAAATACCGGCGGCGAACACGCACTTATCCAGATGGCGCACGATACCGGCGGCAGATACTACTACGTGGAGGATCCGAAGGATCTGAGGCCCGCGTTCGCGCATGTGTCTGACGATCTGCGTACGCAGTACGTGCTCGGGTACTATGCTCCGAAGGGTGGCCGGGACTCCTCATTTCGAGCGATCAAGGTGCAGATGAAGGATCCCTCCCTGCGCGGCAAATATTCTCTGCGCTACCGCACCGGGTACTATTCGGATGCGCGGTAGTCTTAGACTTGAAGAGATTGAATTGAGAGGTGCCCCCTGTGAATAAATTTGAGTTTGCCCACGTTGCGGACGGAATTGCACGGCAGGCCGGTTCATTGCTGCGGAAGTTCTATGAGAAGGGCGTTGCGACCGAGTACAAGGGCGACGTCGATCTGGTCACCGAAGCTGACCGCTCCAGCGAACAGCTCATCCGCGAAAAGCTCAAGGCAGCCTTTCCCGCGCACGGCGTCTATGGCGAAGAGGGAACCCGCGACCAACTGGAGAGCGAGTATCGCTGGTATGTCGATCCGCTCGACGGCACCACCAACTTTGCTCATGGCTTTCCCGCCTTCTGTGTCATCCTCGGTCTGGAGCATCGTCCCGCGGGGCTGGCTGCCGACGCGGACGGCGAGATGGTCGCCGGGGTTATCTACGATCCGCTGCGCAACGAGATGTTCTCGGCGGAGCGGGGCAAGGGAGCCTTTCTGAATGGGCGGGCCATCCACGTCTCGAAGACGAAGACCTTGCAGGAGTCGCTGACCGCGACCGGTTTCCCCAGCCAGAAGCGTCATGCGAGCCCAAACGTTCATCTCTACCAGCAGATCACGCTGCGCTCTCACGGCGTTCGCCGGGCGGGTTCGGCGGGCCTCGACCTGGCTTACGTGGCCTGCGGACGGCTGGACGGCTTCTGGGAGTTCAACCTGAATCCCTGGGACACCTCCGCCGGAGTTCTAATGGTCGAAGAGGCGGGCGGCACCGTGACTCACTTCGACGGCGGCAAGTTCACGCTCGACAGCCGCGAGGTGCTGGCCACGAACAAGCTGATTCTGCCTGAGGTAACGCACGTCTTCACAGAGATGTTCGCCGGCCGCGACCTCACGCCGATTCCGACACCGGCGGAGTTCGCGGCGCGACGAGCTGAAGCAGCCGCAAATAGCTAGCTGTTACCGCGCTCTCTGTGCGGTGATCGAAGCCCGCAACGTTTCCGCGTGTAAGGATGCGGAATCTGCTGGTAGAATTAAATCTCGCGGCAAGATTTTTCAGGTTTGAGGAGAGAAGAGGCTTTATGGCTTACGTGATTGCGGAACCGTGCATTGGTACAAAAGATACGGCTTGCGTCGATGCTTGTCCGGTGGATTGCATCCACCCGAAGAAGGATGAGGACGGCCACGCTGACTCAGACCAGTTGTTCATCGATCCGGTGGAGTGTATCGATTGCGGAGCCTGTGTGCCCGTCTGTCCCGTGTCGGCCATCTACGCCGGAGACGATCTGCCGGAGAAGTGGGATAGCTATCGCGAGAAGAATGCGGCCCACTTCGGACGCTAGTTTTCCCGGAACAGATTCCCTTAACGCGCGCGGCCATAGGCTGCGCGCTTTGTTTTGCATCGGAATGGACAAGCGCGGATGATACAGCGGCAGGGAGAGGCGATCGTGCTGCGGGTGTGGCCCTTCCAGGAGGCGGACCTTTTGGTCAGCCTCTTCACTCGCGAGCAGGGAAGAGTCAAAGGAGTGGCCCGCCACGCCCTGCGCTCGCGTCGCCGGTTCGGCGGTGCACTGGAGCCGATGACCCACGTTCGCGCTACCTACACGGAGAGGCCCCGGCAGGAGCTCGTCCGCCTCGATGCCTTTGAGATTCTCTCCTCCCCGCTGAGCCGACCCATCGACTACGCCCGAACCGCCGGACTGCAACTGGTCGCCGAGGTGCTGGAGGAGGCGCTCCCGGAGCAGGCCCCCGAGGATGCCGTCTTCCGGCTGGCGCTGGCCGTGCTGGAGCAGATTCAGGTAGGCCGCGTCTCGGTTCCAATCACTTACTTCGCTCTCTGGATGAACCGGCTGATGGGCTGGATGCCCGAGCTTGGCCACTGCGTCGTCTGCGGGCTGGACCTGCGCGGCGGCACGGTCTGGTACTCGGCTACAAGCGACGGCGTTACCTGCCCGGACGACCGCCGGACGGAGAGCATGGCGCTCCCGGCGGAGGCGGTGACGATGGCGGGACAGATATTCCGAGGCAAGATTCAGGAGCTGGCAAAGGAACAATGGCAAAAGGGACCGCTCGCAAATCTCCAGCGGTTTGCTCTCGACACGCTGGAGCGTCATCTTGAACGGAGGCTGGCAAGCGCGCGTACGCTGTCGCGAATCGGACGAAACTCGTTGCCTCAGAGGCCGCGAAGCGAGCCCTGAATCCGTTTATGGGTCAGGACTCGCCGAGAGGATGTTATTTAAGGCTTTGTCACCTTCAGATTGGTGACCGTTCCCTCGGTGTTATGGGCGAAGCGAATCCCATAGACGCCGTCGGTGGACTTCAGCTTTCCAGCCGTGACCACCTCGTCCTTGGTGTAGGTCGCCACCACGGTGCCGTTGATCGAGCACTCCACCTGGCCGCCCTTCACCGACATGGCGATCTCCTGGGTGACCGGCTGGCCCGGCCCGGCGGCCTTGTGCACGGCATCCGATTCGCCGCCGCGCCGCCCGTTCATCTGGAACGGCTCCGGGCCGAATCCGCGCACAATGAAGTTGCCGTTTCCGTAGGCCGCGCAGTAGAGGTAACTCTCTTGCGCCGTCCCCATATCGTTGCCGGCGATCACGATACCGTAGGGATGCGGATGGCTGTTCAGGTTCATGTACTTCGGCTCGTTGAAGGTCGCACTCACGGTGTAGTCGCCGGACGCCTTGTTGGCAGGGTTCCAGTACGTCACCGCCGGACCGGTTATGACGGAGAGTACGTTACCCTTCTTCGTGAGTTTTGCATCCTTGATCGTCTGTCCCGCCTTGGCTGCATTGGCGTCAATCGTTCCTGTCCAGCCGGGCGCGCTGATGCCGCCACCCGCGATGGAGCGCGAGGTCTCTGCCGGAGCTTTGGCCGGGGCCTGCGCATAGACCAGCGCCGGGGTGAGCAGTGCGAAGGCGACAGTAAGAGTAGAACCGTGAAGGAGGCGCATGGAGAAGTCCTTTCAAAGACGAAGTCATCGGCAAACGGAATTATAAGAGTTTTTGTGTCGCCGCATGTGAAAGTTGAAGACGTGCCCATTTTTCGTGAACGAGCCGGCATCTTCCTCGTTCGTCCCCTAACGCCGCCCCAGGGTCCAGAGATGGTTCAGAGGACCGCGTCCCTTGCCTAGCCCCGGAGCCGTTCGTATCGCCTCGGCCACATAAAGCTTCGCCCCGATTGCAGCCTCGTAGGCCGACTTGCCCTGGACCAGCCCGCTGAGCAGAGCGCTCGAAAGCGCACAGCCTGTTCCATGGGTCGAGGTGGAATCGATCCGCACCCCCGGCAGCCACCATGTTCCTCCGTTTGCCGATAGCAGGAAGTCGTCGGGCGGGTCCAGATGCCCACCGGTAGCCAGAATATTAAGATGCTCGTGCGACGCCTGGAGCAATCGGGCAGCCCCCGGCAGGTCTCCGCGCTCTCGGACCGATCTCCCGGTCAGGATTCCTAGCTCGTCCAGATTTGGCGTAACCCAGTCGACCAGCGGCAACAATCGCTCGCTAAGTAATTTTATTCCATCATCATAGAGGAGTTCGTGTCCTGAACTGGATCGTAAGACGGGGTCGAGAACCACTGGAACCCGTTCCTGCTGATGCCTCAGTTGCTCCAGAAAACCGGCCACGGCGGCAACGGTCTCCCCGGTGGCCAGCATCCCAATCTTTATGCCCTCTGCCGGGAGGTCCGCCTGCAGGCAATCGAGCGTAGCCCGCACC
Organism: Acidobacteriales bacterium 59-55; assembly: GCA_001897435.1. Taxonomy (GTDB): domain Bacteria; phylum Acidobacteriota; class Terriglobia; order Terriglobales; family Acidobacteriaceae; genus Edaphobacter. The sequence goes on from MKSV01000007.1 coordinate 768,147, forward strand.
GTCTCCGGTCGTACCGGATGGGCTGCCTGCACTCCAGTCGTCGATTGCACCGTAAGACTGGTGATGCAGGAGGTCCCAAACAGACCATGCGCGGCGAAGACCATCAGGTCTGCCGTCGCACCGGCTCCGGAGGAGGGGTCAAGTCCGGCAATCGTCAAAACGGTCTTCACTGTCTTCCTTTTTGCGGGATAACCCTTAAAATCTGCCTTTTTTTACATTTTTACGAAAAAATCCAGCTTACCGCTGAATATGCCAAAAAGCTGTAAATCGAGCGTAAAAATAGCCTGATTTGGGCGGATAAAGAGTTATTCTAAGCCAGAATTCTTTAGCACACCGGCCCCTGTTCGAGCAAGCCTGATTTTCTGTTAAGTGGTTGCTGGCGTTTGACTTGCCTGGTTCAACCCAAGACAATAATGACTGGAGCCAATTGCATGAAGATGATTCCTTCCAAAATACGCGACCGCAAGGTCACTATGATGAAAGGCGGAGTTGCCATCATAACGCTGGTGCTTGCCCTGGGTGCAGGCGCGTCTGCCAGCGATCCGGCTCCGCCCGTCAAGAAGCCTGATTCCAAGCAAGCAAAACACACCAAAGCGCGGCACTGGTTTCAGGTCGGAACAGCCTCCTGGTATGGCCGCCACTTCCAGGGCCGCACCACGGCCAACGGCGAATCCTACAACATGTTCGCCCTTACCTGCGCGCATCGCAGCCTTCCTATGGGGAGTTGGATCAGGGTAACTAACCTTCGCAACCACAAGTCGATCTTCGTCCGGGTCAATGACCGTGGACCGGTCCCCGAAAACCGTGTCGTCGACCTGTCCTATGCCGCAGCCCATGCCGTCGGCATCCGCGGTATCGGGAAGGTGAAGCTCGAAGCCGTTCGTGGTGGGGATCCCGAGATGGCAAAGGAACTGGTAGCCCAGCTCCGCATCCCCCTGCTCTCCGTGGCCGGCGAATAGCCTCCCTGCTGCTATCCCGCCACCACAATCTCTGAAAGATCGGCGATCCGCCGAATATCGTCCACGATTGCAGCCAGCAGCACCAGTCTGGACTGGCGAACGGCAGGATCGGGGTCGAGCACCATGACCTCCTCGAAGAACTTATCGACATGAGGCCGCAAGGTGGCGATCGTCTCCAGCGCGGCAACATAGTCGCTTCGGCCCAGCAATTCGGTGACGCGAAGACGCGCGCCCTGAGCCTCATCCGCAAGCACCGCCTGCGCCGGATGGAGCGCAACTCCTTCTGAATGAGTCGCCTCGTCCGGCTCGCCGCTCCCTTCTGACTGGTGGAGGATGTTCTTCATCCGTTTGAACGCGGCCGAAACCGCGGCGAAGTCGTCCGATCCGCGCACGGCCGTTACCGCCTCGGCCCGGGCCACGGCATCCCGAACATCGTCAGCCCCGGCAGCGAGCACGGCCTTTACAACGTCATAGGCCTGCCCACGGGCCTCACGCAGGTAGAACTCCAGCCGTTCAGCCAGAAACCCGCGAACCTTCTCCGCCAGAGTGTCGTTCTGTCCGCAGGCGGCCGACGCGACTTCGCCAAGCGTCAGCGGCAGAGCAACCGCCGTCTCTGCCAGAATCTTCACTATGCCATTGGCAGCCCTGCGCAGGGCGAATGGATCCTTCGAGCCGGTAGGCTCCATCCCCAGCCCAAACATTCCGGCGATGGTATCTGCCTTGTCGGCGATGGCGAGCACCGCTCCCTCCGGGGTTCGAGGAACGGAGTCTTCCATGGAGACTGGCTTGTACTGGTCATAGATGGCGTCGGCGGTCGCCGCGCCGAATCCTTGCGCCCGCGCGTACAGTCCCCCCACAACACCCTGCAACTCGGTAAATTCCTTCACCAGCTCGCTGGTCAGGTCTGCCTTGGCGAGCAAGGCTGCCTCGTCCAGAGCCACAGGATTCAGCTCGCACCTGCGCTCGAGCGCCAGACCGGCAAGTGCGGAGGCAAGCTTCCTCACCCGGGTCGTCTTGGCGGCATAGCTTCCCAGGTCTTTCTGGAAGGTGACGTTCTTCAGCAGATCCACACGGTCTTTGAGAGAGAGCCGCTGGTCGAACTCCCAGAAGAACCGGGCATCGTTGAACCGCGCCCGCAGAACCCGCTCGTTTCCATGCCGGATGATGGCCAGCCCGGCCTCATCCGTCTCGGTATTCAGCACGGCAAGGAAGTACGGCGCCAGCTTGCCATCTTTGTCCTCGACGGCGAAGTACTTCTGGTGGTCGCGCATCACCGTGACCAGAACCTCTTCCGGCAGCGTCAGATACTCGGCCTCGAACCCTCCCAGAACGACCGAAGGCCACTCCGTAAGCTGGGTCACCGTCTCCACCAGAGCCTCGTCCTCGCGCCAACGCAGCCCGGGGACCGTCCGGGTGACCTTGTCCAGCGCCTTGCGGATCTTCTGCCGCCGCACCTCCACATCGGCGACGACGAAGCTCTTCTCAAGCGCCTGTTCGTACTCGCCCGGCGATTTGAGCCTGATTGGCTTTTCGCCAAACAGGACGCGGTGGCCATAGGTCACGTCGCCGGCTTCATAACCGCCGAAGCTGACGTTTACCGGCTTCGACCCCAGCAGCGCCAGCAGCCACCGCACCGGCCGCACGAACCGCTCCGGCCGTCCCGCTCGCCAGTACATATTCTTTGCCCAGTAGATTCCGGCCAACTCTTTTGGAAGCTCTTCAGCAATCACCTCGGTGGCACTGCGTCCCTGCCGGATCGAGGTCGCTGCCAGATATTCGCCCTTGGGCGTCGCAATCGTCTTCAAGGCATCAATGGCTATGCCCGCCTTTTTGGCGAAGGCCGCTGCCGCAGCCGTCGGGGCTCCGTCCTTATAAGCCACCTTCACCGAAGGACCCACCAGATCCTCAGTGATATCTTCCTGCTGCTCCGCCACATTCGCCACCCAGACGGCCAAACGGCGCGGAGTGGCGAAGCTCCGGCTCGCCGCTCCGGCGGCTACCAGGCGCTCCCGTTCCAGCATCGCTACCGCGCGGCGCTCCAACTCCGCCTGCGCTCCGGCGATCATCCGCGCCGGAATTTCCTCTAAACCGATCTCAAACAAAAACTCCGCCATAATCGTCCTTACTTTTTCGCCAGCTCGCTGATCTGTTGTCCCTGCGCCGCGTAAATCCGGGCGACACCCACTACCAGCGTCCGTATCCGGGCCATGACGCCGACTCGCTCGGTCACCGAGATGGCGCCGCGGGCATCCAGCAGATTGAAGACGTGAGAGCACTTGAGCGCCAACTCGTAGGCTCCCAGCACAGGAAAGCGCTTCAGCTTCAAGGCATCCATCTTTTCGAAGGTCTTAGCCTCTTCCAACAGGTGCAGGCACTCCGCTTCGTAGAGGTTCAGATGCTCCCATAGCTTGGTAACATCTGCATAATCAAAGCTATACGCCGAAAACTGCTCCTCTTCCGCGAGCCTCATCTCTCTATACGTCACCTTGCGGCCCGTATCCGGTTCGACTGCCCAGACAATGTCGTAGATGGAGTCGACATCCTGCAGGAATCCGGCGATCCGCTCCAGCCCGTAGGTGATCTCGCCGCAGATCGGGTCGAGGTCCATGCCGCCGCATTGCTGGAAGTAGGTGAACTGCGTAATCTCCAGGCCGTCGAGCATGACCTGCCAGCCCACACCCCACGCGCCGCCGACGGGCCACTCCCAGTTATCCTCTTCAAACTTGATATCGTGCTGGCTGAGGTCGATACCAATCGCTGTGAGCGACTCAAGGTAAAGCTCCTGAATGCGAACCGGTGGCGGTTTCAGGATTACCTGCAACTGCGTGTGGCGAAAGAGCCGGTTGGGATTTTCGCCGTAGCGGCCGTCCGCCGGACGCCGCGACGGCTGAGCGTAGGCAATGCGCACCGGCTTGGGTCCAAGCACACGCAGAAAGGTATCGGGCGACATGGTGCCCGCGCCAACCTCTACGTCATATGGCTGTTGCAGCACACACCCCTGATCGGCCCAGAAGCGCTGCAAGGTAAACAAAAGCTCCTGAAATGTATGCGCTGCCTTCTTTTCAGCAATGGCCTGCATGAGTTCCTTTTTCAATGGATAAGTAGTGATTTGATTCTAAACGCAAGAAATTGGAGAGCGGGGCATCGCGCTCTATTCTCTTGCGGGGATGACTTGACCAATGCGCGGCCTGCAACGCGCTCCGGAGATCTGTTTACAGTTATTTGCTACCCTTGAAATGTCATGTCGCTTACGCTCGTTCTCAATGGTCAGTCCCGCACTTTTGCCGCGCTCACGCAGCCAGCCACGCTGGATCAGATCGTTGCCGAACTGGGGTTGCAGGGCGACCGCGTGGCGGTGGAGCATAACGGAGCCATCGTTCCACGAACGGCCTGGCCCGAGACGCCGGTGTCGGCTGGAGACGCGCTGGAGGTCGTCCATTTTGTGGGCGGCGGATATTAGCGAGTAAAAGCTAGACTTTCCCGGTGAGATTCCGGAGCAGGCTCTCCCAGTCGTCTCCGTACTTCTGCCAGCCGCCCAGTTGGTGAACGCGCTGCAGTGCCGCTTCGCTCATTCTCTGTTGCAGGGCACGGTCTTCGGCCAGTCGCTGCATTCGGTCAGTGATTGCAGCCGGATCGCGGATGGGAACGACAAAGCCTTCGACGCCCTCGGTGAAGAGGTCTTCTGCGCCAGTATTGGTTGTTGCGATGATAGGGCAGCCGCAGGCAAGAGCTTGTCCCTGGACCAGAGCCATGCCTTCGTCCAGGCTGGGCATGACCATTACATGGCTACGGCTCATCCACTCCTTCAACTTGACCTGCGGTACGGTGCCGGTAAAGGTGACGGAGTCCTGCGGCAGCTTTTCGAGCACGCTTTTCATATAAGGGAGAACGCCGCCGATCACGGTGAGGTGTTTGTTGGGCACGCGAAGGTCTGCGAACGCCTGCAGCAGGTAGGGGAATCCCTTGGGCAGGCTGATTCTGCCGACGTACAGCACCTCAAACCGGTCGGACGGAGGATCGCCGACCTTCTGAAAGCGGTCAAGCAGGACGCCGTAAGGCAGTGTGTGGATCTTCTTCGCAGCGATGCCGCGGTCTATATAGGTGCGACGGGAATAGGTTGATGGTACCGTGATGGCGTCAGCGGTATTGTAGATAGCCTCTTCCCGTGCGAGATCGCGGGGATCGTCCTTCGAACCCTCGGCGATGCCCCAGCGGAGATGTTCCTCTTCAATCAACTCCGCGCGGTAGCGGATGTGGGTCGAGCCGCGATCGCAGATGAATTTGCCGCCGCGCTGCTGGACGAGTCGTCCGGTCTTCAGACCGGCTCCGGAGATGGCGATGAAGGCGTCGCAGGGAGGGATCCGGCGGAGGGTCCACTCATCGAAGGCCAACGCATTCGCGTAGCCGATCTGGTCATAAAGCCACTGATTGCGAATGCCGCGGCGGTGCAGCAGAATCTCGGGCACATGGAACCAGGGAAATGTTTCAACCCTGCTGTGCGCCAATCCCTCCCGCTTGAGGCGCTGCCAGGGAAACGTGGAATAAATCGTCTCCAGATGGCCTCGGCGCTCGAGTTCGCGGGCCAGTTCAAAGTGGTGAAAGACGCCAAAGACAGCCTGGACAATTCGCATGAGGACTCGGAAGGGAGGATTTAGACGATCTTACCAAAGGGGGAACAAGGCAGGATGAAAGGTATACATGCCGGCATCCGTCAGCTTTGCCGCTTCAGCAGAACAAGCGTAGCGAGGAAGAGGGCGCATCCGGCGCCCCCCATGAGGAGGATGGCGTGGCGGTAGGCGCGGCGGGTCGCGGGTGGAGTGGAGGCGGCGTTGTCGCGGCATTGCGTGCATCCCTGTGCAAGGGCGGGTACGGGACTGAGGACAGCGAAGAGCAGGCACGCCGCGAGTGCCAGCCGCTTCATTGGAAGAAGACCAGCAGGACAAACAGGAAGATCCAGAAGAGCCCCATGGAGTGCCAGTACCAGGAGGCGCAATCGACCATGATCTGGCGGCTTTCGAGCGAGCGCGAAACATACAGGCCGATCAGCGTGGCAATGAGGCCGAAGACGCCGAAGACGAGGTGGATGCCGTGGACGCCCGTGATCAGGTAGAAGAAATGGCTGCTGGGATTGGAGAGAAAGAAGACGTGTTGCAGCGCCAGTTGCTCCCATGCAATCCACTGTCCTACCAGGAAGATGGTGCCGAGGACAGCGGTGACGGCGACCCAGGGAATAGCGCGGCGGGTGATAGGCTTGCCCAGGCCGAGCCACTCATCCATGGCATCGACTTCGTGGAACATGCGCCGGCGGGCGATCTCCATGGTGATGGAGCTGAGGATCAGGACGAGGGTGTTGAGCCAAAGGATGGGCGGAATGGTCGTGGCAGACCACTCATTGATGTAGTTGTTGTAAGCGTCGAAGTGGCCGGTGGACTGGTTGACGAAGAAGCTGCTGACGATGGCGACGAAGAACATCATGTCGCTGGCAAGGGCGAAAAAGATACCCATGCGATAGCGGACCAGCCGCTCGCGGGGCCCGTGATTGCCCCGGGGACGGTCTCCCCAGTTGTCGTTATCCCCACCGCCGCCAGTGCGCTTATCGGTAGGCGGACGCCTGCCTGAACCGTTGTCGTGGTCTTCGACGTGACGCCTCGGCTTGGGTTCGGTACGGATTGGCGTGATGGTCGATGGCATGGCACCCTTTCATCGCACGCGCTCGGGCCGCTTGAGATTAGCTTACTCCGGTTTGATGTCCGGATTGGTATCGGCGCTCCATTGCGGCAGGAATAATTCGCCGCCTGGAGTGGGTCGGTATTCGCACGGCTGGCGATAAACGACGGTAGCCTCCTCCAATGCTTCGGCGGGCGCGTTCGGATGCAGTGCTGGATGCCATTCGAGCGTGGTGGCTCGCCATGGGTTCGGCGGAGCGGAACGGCCCTTGCGAAGCGAGTGAAACAGGTTGACGAAGAAGACAAGCTGGACTGTCGAGAGGACGATCGCCGACCAGGTGATGAAGCGGTTGAGCGGAAGGGTTCCGGCGAGGAGTTGGCCGGCGGCGTTGGCGACGCCCGAGAGCTGCGCATAGTGACGGGGTTCGCCCATCAGCCCGGTGATATGCATGGGCAAAAAGGTCGCGTAGGCTCCGACGAGCGTTCCCCAGAAGTGCAGGCGGCCGAGCGACTCGGACATCATCCGTCCGGTCATCAGGGGGAACCAGTAGTAGGTAGCGGCGAAGAGGCCGAAGACGGCGGCCATCGCCATGATGAGGTGGAAGTGAGCGACGACGAAGAAGGTGTTGTGCAGGTATTCGTCGAGAATGGGCTGGGCAAGGACAGGACCGCTGAGGCCGCCGGTGATGAACAGCGAGATGAATCCGATAGAAAAGAGCATCGCCGTCGTATAGCTGGGGCGACTGCGCCAGACGGTCGCCAGCCAGCTCAGGACCTTTGCCGACGCCGGAATTGCGATGGCCATGGTCGATACGGCGAAGGCGGAGGCGGCAAAGGGGTTGAGCCCGGCGACGAACATGTGATGTCCCCAGAGCAGGATGCCGAGGAAGCCGATCAGCAGCGTAGTGACGATCATCGTCCGGTAGGCAAAGACGCGGCGACGGCTGAAGTTGGCTAGCAGCATCGAGGTCAGGCCGAGACCGGGGAGAATGGAGATATAGACCTCGGGATGTCCGAAGAACCAGAAGAGATGCAGCCAGAGCAGGGGTGATCCGTTGCCGGGATGCCCGCCGGAGTGAATGACGCCGCTGACGAGATCTCCGGCAGGGACGAAGAAGCCGGTTCCGGCGTGGCGGTCGCAGAACAGCAGCAACAGCGCGGCGAGCAGTACCGAAAAGGCAATGACGCTGAGCAGCGCTGCTGTGAACCAGCCCCAGACGGTGAGCGGCATGCGGCCCCATGTCATGCCTTCGCAGCGGAATTTAATGATGGTGACAAGGATATTGATAGCCCCGATGGTCGAGGCGATGGCGAAGACGGCGATGCTCGCCAGCCAGAGATCCATGCCGAGTCCCTGGCCGGGACCGGCACCGGCGACGGCACTGAAGGGAGGATAGGCCGTCCAGCCGGAGATGGCGCTGCCGCCGGGAACGAAGGTCGAACTGAGTAGAATGACGAGCGCGACCGCGGTGAGCCAGAAGCTGACAGCATTGGCCACCGGAAAGGCCATGCGCCGAGCGCCGATCTGGGCGGGGAGGATGAGATTCCCAAAGCCTGCCTGCGGCGCCGTCGTCAGCACGAAGAACAGCATGATGGTGCCGTGAATCGTGACCATGGCGAGATAGTCTTCAGGCAGGATGGGGCCGTAGAAGGGAAGGACGCGGTCAGGCCAGACGAGGTGGATCCTCATCAGCAGCGAGAGGATTGCACCGATGGTGACGGAGGTCAGCGCGAGGATGAGGTATTCGATGCCGATGATGCGGTGATCGGTGGTGAAGATGCGCCGTCGCAGACTGGGCATTGTGGCGACGGGTTCTGACAATTTATCAGGGCGCGGAGTCATGGCTGCACCGCCCTTTGCCTTGCGGCGAGCCACGTTGCGAACTCGCTGGGGGGCAGAACGCGGAGGTTGGCGTTCATGCGGTAGTGGCCCAGGCCGCAGACCTGGGTGCAGAGGATGGCGTAGGTTCCGGGGACCTTCGGCGTGAAGTGGACGTGGATGGTCATGCCGGGGATGGCGTCCTGCTTGAGCCTCATCTCGGGAACGGAGAATCCGTGGATGACGTCCAGCGAGTCAATGCGAAGGTCCACCTGACGGTTCGCAGGCAGGACCAGTTCGGAGGCGACGACGTCGTCCGCGCCGTGAGGGTCGGCGGGGTCGATGCCCAGCGGATTGCCGGCCCCCGCGTCCACCAGTTGCGGCCGGGTGATGCCGAAGGTGTAATCCGTTCCGGGATAGCGAAAGTACCAGGCAAACTGCTCGCCGACGACCTGCACTTGGAGCGCGGTGGGCTCGGCTCCTGTATAGCGGGCGGCAGCCCAGAGGCGTTCGGCCCGGACGCTGAGAAAGATGAAGAGCAGTGCCAGCGCCGCCAGGGGAAGGTATTCGATGAGCCAGTTCTTTGCCTCGGGGCGGCGGCGGGCGATGAGGCCGATGAAGAGAATGAGATGGGCAAGCACGGCGAGGGCGAGGATGATCCAGAGGTTCAGCAGCAGATGATGGTCGATGGCCGGTCCGTGGGCGGACGCATCAAATGGGAGCAGAGACGCAGCGGGAAGCAGCGACGCGGCCTGGAGGGCAAGATCCACGTCTCAGGATATCGCGTGCATCTCGACCCTCTTCTGATCGGTGCGATATTCGAAAGAGACGGCAGAGCGCGGGATGTTAAGCTAGACCATCCATGAACCTCAAGATTGCAGCGATTCGTTCCGGTACGGACCCGCTGGGCAAGCTGCCGGAGGCCGCGTTTCATCGCTGGCTGGAGACACCGCTGGGCTGCCCGAAGTGCGATGTGACCTACAACCTGGTTGTCGATTGGGACCGAGCCGCCGACCGCTGGTTCGCTGAGAGTTCCCGTCCTCTTATCACGCTTCTACGAAAAGCGATCTTCATGGGGCACAGCACTGATCATCGCGTGACGCACTTCGAGACGGAGGGCGTTGTGGTCAAGAGCTTTACTGCGGCGGATCGCAGGGAGGTTTCTCCGAAAAAATCCTCCTAAGCGCGAGCCGATGAGTACCAAAAAGATGGAACGGCTTTCTGATAACGTCGAAGACATCGTGAGAGGTAAAAGGAGAGGTGGACGCTATGCAATGTACGCATCTCGATCAGATTCGAAATGTGAAGCCTTCGGCGAAGGGGTGTGAAGATTGCCTGAAGATTGGCGGCAGGTGGGTGCATCTGCGGATGTGCCTGATCTGCGGCCATGTTGGATGCTGCGATTCGTCTCCGAATCGTCATGCGACGAAACACTTTCACGCGACCGGCCATCCCATCATGCGATCGGTGGAGCCTGGCGAAGACTGGGGTTGGTGCTTCGTCGATGAGATGGAAGTGGATGTCGATTGAACGCGACCCGTATGTGGCTTCATCCGAAGTCTGTCTGAAGATTTGCTATGCTTGGCATACATTTCTTGAAGAGAGCGAGTATTCCATTCCATGCCAGAAGAAGCAGTCAAGATCACCGTACGCTGCAACGGCCCTTTGCGGGTAGAAGGACATATCGTATTAACCGATGCGGATGGCAAGGAGTGGGACCTGACGGGCAAGCCGGCGATCTCGCTTTGCCGTTGCGGCGCGAGCGCGAATCGCCCGTTCTGCGATGGCTCGCACAACAAGATCGGCTTTCAGTGTTCGGCCAGTCCTGTGCTTCTCACCTAACCAGGTAAAACCGCGTGATCGAGAGTCCGTTCGTTCTTCAGCGGAAGGGACCGTGACTGGATTTGCGCATCTTGTGATCAAGATGGAGATTCGATGAAGATTCGCGGCTATCTTGGGGTAAAGCTTGCCGGGATTGTCCTGGCATCCACGCTGGTTGCGTGGGCGGGCCAGGCACCGCAGGCGCCTGTCGCTACGCCTGCGGTATCGGCGGCCCCACAGACTCTCGACCAATATGTGGGGCAGTATCGAGAACCGGCAGAACCGGATACGGTCGATTCGGTCTACCTCGACGGCGGCAAGCTCTACATTGAGAGCGAGCGAACGGCGCGGATGGAACTGCGCCCCGAGTCCCCGGACCACTTCGACACACCCGGATCGCAGTTGCGCATGGAATTTCTGCGCGATGCGAAGGGGAAGATCACCAGCCTGAAGATGATCTACGGGCCGGACGTTGCATGGAGCCTGGAGCGCTTCAGCGACGTCGGCATCCGGCTCAATCATTCTCGCCCCTATTCAAGCAGGGAAGTGATGATCCCGATGCGCGACGGGATCAGGCTTCATGCCGTGATCCTGCGGCCGGAAGGGTCGGAGAAGAGTGGGGAGGCGCTGCCGTTTCTGATGCAGCGAACGCCTTACGGCACGGATGCGAACAACTCCGAGAGTGTGAACGGCAATAAGCCGGAGCTGGCGGAAAGCGGATATATCTTTGTATTCGAGGATATTCGCGGGCGATATCAGTCCGAGGGCAAGTTCGTGATGAACCGCCCTATCGTCGCGCACAAGACCATCCACGACGTGGACGAGACGACGGACACGCGCGACACCATCGACTGGCTCTTGAAGAATGTTCCGAACAACGACGGCCGCGTCGGCGTGATGGGAGTCTCCTACCCGGGATTTCTGGCGATGATGGCGGGAATCGACGCACATCCGGCAGTGAAGGCGATCTCTCCGCAGGCTCCCATGACCGATGTCTGGATGGGAGACGATTTCTTTCACAACGGCGCGTTTCGCGAGTCGTATGGATTCGACTATGTCCAGCAGTTGGAGGGACAGAAGACGGACAAGCCGGTGGAGGACAAGGAGGATATCTACGACTTCTTCCTGCATCACGTGAACTTTGCCGGAGCAGCGAAGTTCGCGCATATGAGCAAGCTGCCGACGGCGAAGGCCTTCCTGACGCAGCCGTCCTATACCGAGTTCTGGCAGAGGATGGCGGTACAGCCGCATCTGACGAAGGTGGAAGTTCCCACACTTGAGGTCGGTGGCTGGTGGGATCAGGAGGATATGTGGGGAACCCAGGCGCAGTATGCTGCCCTGAATCCGCACGATACGAAGCACGAGGTCTTTTTAGTGCTCGGGCCCTGGAATCACGGAGGATGGAACTGGACGTTGAGACACCTGGGAGCGATCGACTTTGGAGCGGCCACGGGGGGGCAGTATCGCAAGACCATCGAGGCTCCATTCTTTGAGAAGTATCTGAAAGATCGTCCGGGGTTCGACCTGAAGGATACGGCGAGTTTCCGTACAGGTATCGACCGGTGGGAGCGCTATGACGTGTGGCCGCCGAAGAAGGGATTTCGAGACGCGAAGATGTATCTGACCGCGGGGGGCGGCCTCAGTTTTTCAGCGCCCGCGGCCGGAGTTGCAGACGGAGGAGTTGCGGCGAAGTATGTCTCCGATCCGGCAAACCCGATTCCTTACCGTCACCGGCCCATTCAGCCGACCTATGGCAAGGGATCGAAGTGGAGGACGTGGCTGGTGGAAGATCAACGCTTCGTAAGCAGCCGCAAAGACCTGGCGAACTTCTCCACTCCGGTTCTCGATCACGACGTGACCGTGACGGGCGATGTGATGGCCGATCTATTCGCATCGACGACAGGAAGCGATGCGGACTGGGTGGTAAAGCTCATCGACGTGTATCCCGATAACGCGGAAGGGGAGATGGCTGGATATCAGTTGATGATTGCGGACGAGATCTTTCGCGGGCGCTATGTGAAGAGCTTCGAAAAGCCGGAGGCCCTGGTGCCGGGGAAGGTGACTGAATTCAAGTGGAGCCTGCATGGGGTGGACCATACTTTTCTGAAGGGACACAGAATCATGGTGGAGGTACAGTCGAGCTGGTTTCCGCTGTACGACAGGAACCCACAGACCTTTGTGCCAAACATCATGAGGGCTTCGAAGAAGGCCTATAAGGCCGAGACAATGACGATCTATGGGTCGGTGCAGTATCCTTCGCATCTGGAATTTTCTGTTCCCGCGCAGTGACGCTGCCTTTGCACTGAGGGTAGGTGGTTGGGAGGAGTGGCATGATTCGAAAGATCAGCAGCCGCGAGGTCTACCGGAATCCCTGGACCCGCGTGCGCGAGGACGTGATTGAGCGGTCGAACGGCGAGCGGGGAATCTACGGGGTCGTCGTTAAAGACCCCTCGGCGATCATTATTCCTCTGGAGAAGATAGGGGAAAACGAGTTTGTTTACTTGATTGAACAGTTTCGCTATACCGTCGGTGGGCGGTTCTGTGAGTTTCCTCAGGGTGGATGGGAGATGGCGGAGGTGGATGCGGAAGAGATGGCGCGAGGGGAGCTGCGCGAGGAGACTGGCCTGCGCGCCGAGAGGATGACCCATCTTTCCACCTGGCAGATCGCCTATGGGGTTATGAGCCAGAAGCAGCATGTATTTCTGGCGGAGGGTCTGACGATGGGGACGGCCGAACCGGACGCGGAAGAGCATGATCTGATCGTGCGGCGGGTGAGCGTCGGTGAATTTGAGCAGATGGTTCTGGATAACGTGATCGTGGACAGTTGCTCTATCGCGGCCTGGGGGCTTTACCGCATGTGGCGAGAGCGGCAAGCTGCGGCATGATTCTTCCGCCGGTAAAAATCGTTCGCGCTGAAACGGATTTCCCGGTACATTGGAGGCCGTGACCGGAGGCGGTTTGGGCCGTGTCATGGTGCGCTTGCGATAAAGAAATGGCGGCGCCTGGAGAATTGAAATGGCGGTTGAGGCAAAGTCGTCGCCGGCGGCTCGCGAAGGAGCGGTGACCCGGGTCAAACCCGGTAGACTGATGTCGCTCGATCTGCTGCGCGGGCTCACCATCGGCTTCATGATTCTGGTGAACGACAATGGCAGCAGCGCGGCTTATGCGCAGCTCAAGCACTCGGTGTGGAACGGCTTTACGTTCACGGACCTGGTCTTTCCAACCTTCCTGTTTCTCGTCGGCATCTCGACGGTGCTTTCGACCGCGTCGCGGCTGGCGCGGGGAGACAGCAGGCAATCGCTCTTTCTGCATACGCTTCGACGCGCTGTGATCCTCTTTCTGCTGGGACTGCTGGTCAACAGCTTTCCGCACTTTCACTGGCATACGCTGCGGTTTTACGGAGTACTGCCGAGGATTGCGATCTGCTACTTCATCGCGGCTTCGTTGTATCTCCTCACCCCGAAGTGGCGCAATTATGCCGCGCTTGCAGTCGCTCTGCTGGTCGGCTATTGGGCGCTGATGCGATTCGTTCCCGTGCCGGGCTTTGGAACCCCGGGGCGCGATGTTCCGCTGCTTGACCCGGATCGCAACCTGGTCGCATGGCTGGACCGGCATATCTTTGCCGCCTCGCACCTCTATGAGAAGACACGCGACCCCGAAGGCCTGCTCAGCACGCTGCCCGCGCTGGCGACAACCCTGATCGGTCTGCTCACCGGCATCTGGCTGCGAACGCAGCGGAGGTTGAACGAGAAGATAGGCGGCATTGCCGTTGCCGGTGTCAGTTGCCTGTTGCTGGGCTGGCTCTGGAACTTCTCTTTCCCCATCAACAAGAAGCTGTGGACGAGTTCGTTCGTTCTATTCGCGGTGGGGTTGAGCCTTTTGCTGCTGGCGCTTTCCATCTGGATATTCGATGGACGGACGGCAGAGGAGGCGAAGGGGAGCACGCCGTCTCTGCTCTTCACTCCGTTGCTGGTCTTCGGGACAAACGCGATTACGGCCTATGTCTTCTCCGAACTGCTGGCATCAACGTTCGGAAATATCTTTATCCATCCCCGCATGAATCTCCATCATTGGCTCTACGACACCATCCTTGGCGTCGTGCCCAATCCGGCGTTTGCTTCACTGCTCTATTCGCTGGGATTCGTCGCGGTGTGCTGGATACCGGTGTACTGGCTCTATCGGCGGCGAATCTTTATCAAAATCTAGAAAAGCGAGGGACGAGCGGATGCGCCCAGCAGGACATTGCTGATGGTTGCGGCGGTATGGTGTCCCTCGTTGCCTCCCCAGGAGAAGAGTAGAGACACGACGGGTAGCCCTCCGGCGTGGACGGTGAGGCCCGCGGTGAAGGTATGGCTGAGGTGGTCGAAGGCGATGTCACCGCGGTTCATGCCGACCTTGCCTTCGTCGATGGAGAAGAGGAAGCCCGCGGGCAGCTTGCCGAGGGAGTGTTCGAAGGTCCCTCGCAGAAGCAGAAGGTTGGGCGCGCGGAAGCGGTAGTCGGGGTAGCTGGCGAGGAGGGGTTGGCCGTTGAGGTCAGAGCCGCCGATGGTGGGGTCGAAGTAGAAGGGAACCACGCTGCTTGCGTTGGCGATGGAGCCTGTCATCAACAGACGGACGCCGATGGAACCTTCGAGATTCTGTGTGAGCGAGACGCGCGGGCAGGCGGCAGTGGTGGAACTCGTGGAGCAACTGTCGGGCCCGTTCTGGTCGCGCGCCGCAGTGAGGCGGACGTTGCGATAGAGAGGGAATTCGTGTCCGAGATCGGCGGTCCAGCGACGGAAGGAGTAGTGCGAGTCGGATGGCGCGATGAACTGCTGAAACTTGAAGAGATAATTAAGCCGGAGAGAGTCGCGAAAGAGCGAAGGTCGGAGGCGGAGACCTTCACCGGCCTGAAGAAAGCCGGGTTGGCGGGCGAGGC
The DNA here is from genome assembly GCA_001897435.1 of Acidobacteriales bacterium 59-55. Classification (GTDB taxonomy): domain Bacteria; phylum Acidobacteriota; class Terriglobia; order Terriglobales; family Acidobacteriaceae; genus Edaphobacter. Next base: position 783,330 of record MKSV01000007.1, read on the forward strand.
CGGGAGCGGTGGCCTCCGTGTACAGAGCTTCGATGGAAGGACTCGATTCGCCATTGTTGCCGCGCAGGGAAGGGATGCGGCCGTTGAACTCGCCGAGCAGCGAGAGTCCGGCCTTGCCTGCCAGCGGGATGATGGCACTGGCCCCGGCGATGGTCTGGGTGAGGCCGAAGACGCTGCGATCGGCGGCGAGCGTGTTGGGGCCGAGGCCATAGTAGTAGATGCGGTTGAGCGAGGTGGTCTCGGCGTAGAGATTGAAGAGCGGCGCGGTGCGATAGAGGGGCGCAGATTTTTTTGGACCAGAGGCTCCAGGGAAGACGACGACGATCTTGCCGCCCGGCTGGCGATAGGCCTTCATGTAGGCACCGGCCCGCCAGGAGCCATTACCGCTGGCCACGGCATCTAGGTTCCAGTTGAGCCGCCACTCATTGGCAAAGTTCTTGTGCTCGACGAAGGCAAGACCGGCAGCGATGCCATTCTGCGGGGCAATGCTGCCGACGGCGATGTGCATGGGCTGGCCGGTTGCCAGAGTCTGCGCGCAACTGGCGATGCTGCCGAGCTTGAAACTTTTACACGCTTGCAGCTCTTCGGCTTCGCGACGAAAGTCGGAATGGATGCGGCTCTCATTGCCGGACTGCGGCAGCGCGGGCAATACTGCCAGACCGAAGGTGGCGAAGAGGAGGAGTGAGCGCGCTACGGCGATCATGATCTCTTCCTCGGATGTTTAGCGGGAGCATGCTTTTTTGCGTGGGACTTCTTTGGAACGGCGGATGTAGTCTTGGCGGTTCCGCGCGATTGGCGGGTTTGCTTATGGTGTGATTTAGGTGCCGATCTTCGGGCGGGTGTGGAATCCGGTTTTTTGGGAGGAGCGGCGACGATGGGAACGGGGGCTTGCCGCACAGCGGCGGGGTCGCGGAGAGCTGTCGTCATCTCGGCGATGTATTGGGCAGCGGCGGCTTCGGTGGTGAGATCGTGCGGAGAGAACTTTGTCGGCAGATTGAGTTGCAACTTGTGTTCGAGATGCTGAAAGTGTCTGATCTGCGATTTGACGAGATCGGAGATCGGTCGATTCTTCCGGAAGGCTTGCGGCGAGGGAGCGGGGACGCGAATGATGGCCATGGAAGCGGCTCCTGTTATTCGAACTCGAAGCTGGGGCAGTCCTCTTCGCTTCGCATCGTCTTGAGCGAGAGCTGGTCGAGGAAGGTATTGGCCGTTTTCTCTCGGGGAGAGCGCGCATCATAGGCACCGAGGAAGAAGTCGGTAACGGTGGCGGGGATGGACGCGTGCTCGAAGACATCATTGATGACGGAGCCTTTTTGCACCCACGGAGAGATGAGAATAGCCGGGACGCGGACGCCGAGACGATCGAAGTGGAAGGAGTCGAGCGTGCCCGTATCCTTCGGCTGGGCAACGAAGCCGTCGGGCGTGCAGGGGGGCGGGGAGACGTGGTCGTAGATGCCGCCGTGCTCGTCGTAGACGATCAGAAGGGCGGTGCTGGCCCATAGTTGGGGATTACTGCGAATCTTGTTGTAGACGGTGGCGATGAACTGCTCGCCTGCGCGGACGTCATGGTCGGGATGCTGGTCGCAGGCGATGGCCTCGCCGCTGCCGTCGGGGGCGTCATGGTCTGTGTAGTTGGGCTCAATAAAGCAATAGTCGGGAAGCGCGTTCTGATCGCAGGCGCGGAGAAAGTCGGGGAAGGTGCCGAAGAGGCTCGGCTCGTTCTGCAGAAGGTTGACGACCTCCATGGTCGAGCTAGCCTGGTCGTAATAGAAGAGCTTGACCGTATTGTTGGCCGCGAGCAAGCGCTCGTAGATGCTCTTATATTGCTTGCCGACGTAGAACAGGTCCATGCTCACCTGGCCGAACGAGGTTCCGTAGTGAGCGAAGGCGCGGTTGCAGATCGTTGGGCCGGGAATGGAGGAGAACCAGCGGTTGAAGACGGCAAACTCAGTTGCCAATGTAGAAAGGACAGGCAGCTTGTCGGGAGTGAAGTAGTAGAGGATCTTATGCGAGTGGCCGACGTTCTGCTGCTGGTTGTAGTAGCTGCGAACGAAGCCCTGCATGGAGGGCGGCAGCGGCGGGCCTTTGGCGGGATCGCCGAAGATCTGGAGATTGACGGCGGCGAAGTGATGATTGGGGTCGGGATCGAGCTGGCTCTGGTATTCGGCAAGCGGAAGGACGGGAACCTGCGCTCCGGTGGTGTCCGGATTGGACTCGTTGCCGGTCAACCCGTCGATGGCGGAGTTTTGCGCTTTGAGCCCACCGAGCATGTGATCGAAGGAGCGGTTCTCCATCATCAGTACGACGACGTGCTTGAGTTTCTTGATTCCGGGTTTGGATCGGTCAGGTGTCATAACGTTGGCATTGATGGGGGACGAAGTTCAACAAGTATGCTGTCAGATAAATATTTTGTCCACAAAAAAGGAAAAAATGGAAAAGATAGTGTCGGTGTTTTTCGAGGCTGCCAAGGGTGGCGGCGCAGAACGTATCCACCGGTTTTTGCATCTGAAAGATGGAGCTGAGAATCTCGATTGAGGAAAGAAGAAGCAAGTGGACGATCGCGGAAAGATAACGCACAAGCGCGGGGTTTGGGGGTGGATTGCCGTATCAGGTTTGATCGCCGTCATCGTGCTGGTGATCGTAGCGGACATCATGCTCCGTCGAGCAGGCCCGATCATCCAAGGGCGCGTGGTTGAGACACTGAGCACAAAATTTCATAGCAGGGTCGATCTGGACAAGTTTGACGTATCCGTTTTGAAGGGGCTGGAGGTCTCCGGCGACGGGCTGCGGATCTTTCCCCCGGACGATGTCGTGGCTGCCGGAGCGACGAAGCCGCTGATCTCGCTGGCTCATTTTTCATTTCATGCGGCTTTGTCCGGATTATTTCTCAAGCCGATGCATGTGGGGACCGTGCGCGTGAGCGGGCTGGCAATCAATATCCCCCCGCGCGAGATGAGGCAGCAATCGCAAGGCCCAAAGCGGAAGATGGGGAAGATCAAGATCGTGGTCGACGAGATCGTCTGCGACGACTCAAAGCTGGTGATTGGAACGGCCAAGCCGGATAAGGATCCGAAGGTCTTCGAACTGAAGCGGATCGTCATGCATAACGTGGGCCCGAACAGCCCATGGAAGTACGACGCTACGCTGGTCAACGCGATTCCGCGAGGGGATATCCACTCCATAGGAACATTCGGGCCGTGGAATACGGAGAGTCCCGGCGACTCGTCGGTGACGGGGCACTACACCTTTGACCACGCGGATCTGGGAACAATTAAAGGCATCGGGGGAATACTCTCGTCGGTCGGCGACTTCAAGGGGCAGTTGAATCGAATCGAGGTGAATGGCACGACGGAGACTCCGGATTTCTCCATCGACACCGCGAACCATCCGATGCCGCTGCACACGAAATTTCATGCAATTGTCGATGGCACCAGCGGCGACACCTATCTGCAGCCGGTCGAGGCGAAGCTGGGAGAGACCGAGTTTTCAAGCAGCGGCGAGGTGGTGAACGTAAAAGGGAAGGGCCACATCATTGATCTGGAAACCAATGTGCCGGATGGCAGGATTCAGGATTTTCTGCAACTCGCAGTAAAGACGGAGCCTGCGGTGATGACCGGCCGGGTGGCGATGAAGGCCAGGGTGCATATCCGTCCGGGCAAGGAGCGTGTCCTGCAGAAACTGGGGATCAAGGGAGCGTTTACGCTGCGAGAGATTCACTTTACCAATCCAAAGGTAGAAGACAAGGTGGACATGCTGAGTCTGCGCGCGCAGGGCGATCCGAAGAAGGCCAAGCCGGGCGCCGAGGATGTGCACTCCCATATGCAGGGAGATTTTGTGATGGAGAACGCGAGCCTGCGCTTCAGCAAGCTGAAGTACTCTCTGCCTGGAGCTTCGATAACCCTCAGCGGTGTGTACTCGCTCGACGGCAAGCAGTTCGACTTTGCCGGCAAGGTGCGAACGGAGGCGAAGCTGTCTGAGATGGTGGCGTCAAAGTGGAAGTCGTTGCTGCTGAAACCGGTCAATCCCTTCTTCAGCAAGGATGGTGCGGGGGCCGTCATCCCGGTGAAGGTGACCGGAACCCAGAGCGCTCCAAAGTTCGGGCTGGATATCGGTAAATAAGGTAAAAGAAAAGGCCGTCTCTCGTTCTTCATTGGAGCAGGGAGCTGCCCGGCAGAGAAACGCTACTTCGATAGGAGTATGACCCCGGCGCAGACGAACAGCGCGGCAAGCCAGCGGCGACGGTCCACGTTTTCGTGCAGGAAGATCTTTGCGGCGGCGGCGTTGCCGATAAAGGTAAGCGACGCGCTGGCAGGGGCTGCGAGCGAGACATCGACCTTGCTCAGGGTGAACAGAAGCGAGAAGAAGCTGAGCGCCATGGAGAGAACGCCGAGCAGAAACATCTTGCTGCCGATGACCGCTTTGATTGCTCCCAGGATGCCGGAGTGGGCGCGAATGTCGTCGAGGTCGCCGATGCGGCGCATGGCTCCCGCGGTGAGAACGTCGCCGGCGATGGCGGTAAGGGCAACGGTCAGGATCGTTGCCCAGGTCTCGAAGGTGCCCGCGTGGGGCGTCACGGGTGTCATTGGGCGTCGTCCGCGTGCGGGTGTTCGGTAAGCGATGGGCCATTGGCGACGAAGCCCACGCCGCAGACGATCAGGATGATGCCTGCCCATCGGTAGGCGGAGATATGTTCGTGCAGCCAGAAGCGCGAGAGCAGAGCGACGACCACGTAGCCGAAGGCGGTCGAAGGCAGCACAAAGGTCAGATCAGCCCAACTGAGCGCGGTCAGGTAGCTGGCGAAGAATCCAAGCAGCAGCACAATGCCGCCGATCACCCACGGATTCCTGAGCGCAATAAACAGCGTTCCCAGATGATGCAGCGAGACCGGTCCAACCTGGGTCATACCATGAGACAGAAGCGTGTCTCCGACCGATGCGGTAAGCATGACAGCGAGCAGGATGAGGTAACGCTGCGGGGATAAGGTATGCTTCATTGTCTTGAGATCGATGCGAAAGAAGATTGACTCAGGTCAGATCGTTCAACAAAAAGGCGGCCAGCATCGCGGGATGCCGACCGCCTCGGATTGAAATTGACTAAGCGTTCATGCTGACGGATTCCTGCTCCTTGGCGGCGTTGGCTTCCCTGACTGCCTTCACTGCCTTGTTGCGCTGGGAGCGAAGCTTCATAAAAGACTTGGCCTCCCCGTACAAACGGGGCACGTCGCGGTTGACGATTGCCTGCCAGACGACGCGGAAGGCTGCCTTGGGGCGGAAGTAATATTCGTCGTAGAACTTGTGAACCATCTCCATGACGTACTCGACCGGAAGGCCAGGATATTCAATGTGCGCCATCTGGTGGCCGCCGTCGTCGGACATGGCCTCGTTGGTAATGAAGCCGTTCTCCTTGGCGAAGTCGAAGAACTCCGTGCCGGGGAAGGCGTGGGCGATGGAGACCTGGATGGTCTCGCAGTCGATCCGCTTGGCAAAGTCGATGGTGTTGCGGATTGATTCCTTCGTCTCGCCCGGGAGGCCGAGAATAAAGTCGCCGTGGATGACGAGCCCGAGCTTGTGGCAGTCGCGGGTGAAATCGAGCGCGCGCTGAACCGTAGCGCCCTTCTTGATGTTCTTGAGGATCTGCGGATCGCCCGACTCGTAGCCGACGATCAGCAGCCGGCAACCGGCTTCTTTCATCGCCTTCAATGTGTCGTAGTCGGTGGTGACGCGCGAGGTACAGGACCAGGTCAGGCCCAGCGGCTTCAGCTTTTCACAAAGCTCAATGGTGCGCGCCTTCTGGATGTTGAAGGTATCGTCATCGAAGAAGAACTCCTTGACGTTGGGGAAGAGTTCCTTGGCCTGCTTCATCTCTGCGGCGACATCATCGGTCGACCGCTTGCGCCATGCGTGGCCGGAGAGCGTCTGCGGCCAGAGGCAGAAGGTGCACTGCGCCGGGCAGCCGCGAGTGGAGTAGAGCGCAATGTATGGATGCAGAAGAAAAGGGACGTTGTACTTGGTGACGTCGAGGTCGCGCTTGTAGATCTCGGTGGCCCAGGGCATCTCATCGAGCTGCTCGGGGGTGACCTGCGGCCGGTCGGGATTGTGGAGGATCTTGCCGGTCTCTTTATCCTTATAGCTGACGCCGAGAATCTCGTTGAGAGGCTTGCCGTTGGCAAATTCGACGACAGAGAAGTCGAATTCGCGGCGGCAGATAAAGTCGATCGCCGGGCACTCGTTGAGTGCCTTGTCGGGCGAGGTCGTCACCGGAGGGCCGACGAAGGCGATCTTGATATTGGGATAGGTCTGCTTGATGACTTCGGCCATCTTCTGGTCGCCGGTCCAGCCCATGGTGCTGGTGAACAGGACGAGGAACTCGTAGTCCTTGAGGATTTCGACGACCTCCTGCCACTTGATATGGTGCGGCGGAGCATCGAGCAGGCGAGACCCTTCGAGCATGCCGGCTGGATAGGTGAGCCAGACGGGATACCAGTAAGATTCGATCTCGCGGGTGGCAGGCCAGCGGGAGCTGGCACCACCGTCAAACTTCTCAAAGGAGGGCGGGTTCAGAAAGAGTGTCTTCAGTGGCATATTAATAACCTAAGTTTACCATTTTGATAAGGGCTATGAAGGTTTTTCTGTGGTTCTATCTGTGGTTCGCTCCTTGTAAATCAATCAGATAGAAGAATCAGAGACAAATAGGCATCGACCCTACTCCGGTTTGAGGGTGGCCGAAGGCAGCACCGGGGACTGCGCAGGTACGGCCGACCTGACCCAGTCTTCGAGTTGACCGGTCTGACGTAGCAGGCTGATCTCAGCCTTCCGCATCTCGAAATCCGCATCGAGCACCTTCAAAAACTTCTCGCGCTCCGCGATACGCGAGGTCTGCTCGTCCTTGGGGGTCATTTGCGGGGCGGACGAATTTCCGCTGCCCGAGTTTAATTGCACCAGAAGGACATCGAGTTGCTGCTTCGCAAGCTGCTGATCGAGGCTGGCGACCTCGGCACGCGCTGCCAGTTCCGCCGTGGCATGGCGTATCTTCTGCCGGCCTTCTAAAAACTGGTCGCGGGCCAGATCCGCCTCGTGCTGCGCATGGACGGCGTCGGCCGCCGAAGCGCGAGCCTTGGCACGATGTCCGGCGTCGAAGACCGGCAGCGTGATCTGGATGCCGACTCCAAAGTTGTTGTGCTGAAAGTTGCGGTAGTAGAGGTCGTAGTTGTTGAACTTCGCAAAGCGATTGTATTGGGCCGCGAAGGTTATCTGCGGTCTCCATAGATAGTGCGCGTCGCCGTAAGCGATCTGCTGCTTGGAACGGGCCGTGGCATAAGCGGACGCGACCTGGGGGCTGTCCGGCATGGCGGCCGCCGTCGATGAGACTGTGGAGTCCGTGGAAGGCGGCGCGAATTGAGGAATGCTGTCGCTGACCACTCCCAGGCCCTTCTGCGGCAGGCTGATCAGCAGCGCCAGGTGGGCCTGGTCCTCTGCCGCCTGATCCTCGGCGCGCAGTCTTGCCAGCTTGATCTGTGCGGCGGAGAGGCGCGCTCCGGTCAGGTTAATGGGCGTATCCTGTCCGGCGTTCAGCCGCTCCTCGATAATTTCGATGAGCCGTGACGCGAAGCCTGCCTGCTCGGTCAGCGCGGCCTGCCGCTGAGTGTCCCTATCGAGGGCCATGTAGGTAAGCGCCACGTCCTCCGTGACGGCCAGTTGCGCGTCTTTCAGCGCCAGGTTTGCGGCATCGAGCGCGAAGCGGGAGCCGCGTATATAGTTTCGCTGCGAAAAGTTGAAGACCAGCGATTGCGCCGTGAAATTGAAGACGGAAGGCTGCCCGATCGGGAAGCCGTAGGAGTAGCCAAGTCCGGAGCCGCCGGCGACGCTGGGAAGATAGACATCGCGAGCTTCGTCGAGCGAGGCCTTCGCCTTGGCCACATCGGCCTGCGCCATCAATACCTTGGGATTGCTCTTGAGCGCCAGACCAACGGCGGTGGAAAAAGAGATCTGCGCTGCGGCCGGCAGCCCGGCAGCGGCAAACGCAAAGCAAGCGGTAAGAAGAAGGCGAAGACGACTCATACGTCCGGGGGGATTCCTTCGAGATGGGCTATCTACCATGGTATCGCTCTTTCCTTCAGGAACCCTGCATTGCTTTGCGGGCGGGCGCATAGCTGCGGGCCAGACTCGCCGCCGCGGCATACTCGCGTCGCGCACCGGCAGCGTCGCCGTGCCGGGAGAGTAGATCGCCCAGTTGGATGTGGACTTTGAATGCCGGCGCGCCGTCCGATTTCGCCGAAGAGGCAAGGTACTGGCGAAGCAGATCCTCGGCGAGTTGCGGGGAACGGTTCATTGTCGTCAGAATACTTGCCGCGTCGACGAGCGTGGCGTCTTTCCGGTGATCGGCCTCTACTCCCGCCAGCAGCGCTTCAATCGCTTTTTCAGGCTGATGCCGGCTCTGATAAAAATGTCCAAGATCGATATAAGCCTCGGGCATCCGTCCGGCCTGCACGGCCTTTTGGAACTCTGCCTCTGCCGTTGCCGGGTCCTTGCTTTCGTTTGCAATCAGCGCCCGAAGGCGGTGGGCCTGCGACGGGAAGCGAGGCTCCATGCGGCTTGCCAGATCGCGCGCCTTATCGAGACCTCCGCCGACAATGGCCGGGGCCTGCACATAGTATTCGCCAAGATCGCTCATCGCCTGGACATTTGTAGGGTCAAGCTGCACGGCGCGCTCAAAGGCGGCACGCACCTTGCGGGCGAAGGAAAACGCTATAAGAGGATTCGCTCGTGAGGCTTTCATACCGTAGGCGCGCCCCAGCCACATCTGGGTATTGCTGTTGCCGGGATCGATCGAGGCTGACAACTCACACTCACGGATGGCGGCGTCGGCAATCTCCTGCGCGTAATAAACGCGGCAGAGTAGTTGATGGGATTCGGCGTCTCCCGGCTGCGCTGACAAAGACTGCTGCAAGACATGGCGCGCTTCATCAACTCGTCCCTGCTGCAAAAGCGTGTTGGCCTGGGTGCCCTCGGCAGACAGGCGGATGCCGGAGAGAAGGACAAAAAGCAGCGCAATGCAGATCACGCCGAGCTTGAAAGAAGGCTTAAAGGAAGACCTGAAAGAAGACTTGGAAAACATGGCTATTCGACGACTTTGACGGCAAGCCCATTGGAAAGATCGCGGTTACTGCTGGTCGCGCTTAAAGCAACCGTATCCTTCTCGGTGAGACCGCCGGTGATCTCCACCCGGGTCAGGTTGACTACGCCAACCTGGACCGGGGTGACCACAAGCTTGTTATTGATGACGCGGTAGACGAAATCGCGCGCTCCCTCCGTGTGCAGCGCCTCGCGGGGGATGCTCAGCACGTTAAACCGCTGTTGCGTCGTGACCGTCACCGTTACATTCGTGTTAGGGAGCAGATCGCCGTTGGCATCGTCCACGGCAATGATGCACTCCCCGACACTCCGCGTTCCATAGGAGATCACCGTTGTTGGGACACGACTGACGTGTCCATGCCAAGTCTTGTCAGGCTTGGCATCCCAGACGATCTTGACTCCCTGGCCAACCACCAGCTTGCCGATCTCCGGCTCGTCGAAGTAGGCGCGTATCTGGACCTTGTTGAGGTCGGCGACATCCACAAGATCTTCACCGGCTTGCACGAAATCGTATTGAGAGACGGGAATGGAGTAGACCGACCCGGCCAGTGGTGAACGGATATTCGCGTTGGCATAACCATTCTGCGCCGCGGCCAGTCCGGCGCGAGCGTCGGAGAGTTGCGCCTCGGCACGCGCACGGTCGGGAGTGCTGTATCGCTGCGTGCTCCGCATCTGGATATTCTGAAGAGCATTGTCCATCGACTGGAGCCGTTGCTCCGCCGAAGCCACTTCACTGGCCGACGCCGCGCCTTTCTGCTGAAGCTGCTTCAATGCGGCGAGATTCTTTGCAGCCTGTTCCTGCTGAGCCTTTCCACGGCTCAGATCGCCGGACAGAGCAATTCTTTCATCCTGCGATCCGCCCTGCTCGATATCGTGCAACGAGGCCTGTGCAGCGCGGAGGGCAGACTTCGCCGAAGCGACTCGCGCCAGCGCATCGGCGTCGTCCATTTGCAACAGAAGTTCGCCGGACTTCACCTTTTGCCCAACCTTGACATAAATTTTAGCGACGACTCCGGGAGCCGCCGCATGAGCGCGGAAGTCCTTGATCGGCTCGACTTTTCCATTCGTTGGAACAGAGCTGACCAGGTTTTGATGGTTGACCGCGGCCGCGCGAATATCCACCACATCGCGCGTGAACGAGCGGACGACCAGCACCGCAAGCAACAGCGCGCCGAGCAGGATGCCTGTCAGCGCAAGGGGACTAAGGCGTCTTGTATCGGTTGTCGGCATGAATGAATTTTCAGTATATAAGACGCCCATGCACTGAAAACGGAGCAGAATGTTTTGTGCTGCCGCGAAAGGTGTATAGCTGGATGCGGGGTATTCAGCTTGGCTTAAGGTCGATCAATTCAAGCTCCAGACCGGGGAACTGAGGGTTGTCTCCGGCCTTCAACCGATAGGCGATATCCACGGTCGATCCGCGATGCAGGGCGAGTTCCTCACATCGCCGCGCCCAGTTGGAATTGCGGCTCCAGCCCAGGGCGCTGAGCCGTACCGCTCCGTCGCCATTCTGGAGTTGCAGGCAGACATGCTTCTCTTTGATCAGGCGCACATCGCTCGCAAGAGTTACTCCCCGGGTTACAAATACGGGCTCCCGATTGCCGATGCCGAAGGGGCCGCACCGATTCATCCACTCAAAGAATCCCGCCGTCAGGTCTTCGAGCGAGACCTCGGCGTCGTACTCCAGCGCAGGCGCAAGCATCGTCGGAGTCAGCATTGACGCTCCATAGCTTTGCATTCGCTCCCGCAGGATTCCAACCCGTTCTGATGGCAGAGAGAAGCCCACGGCATGAGCGTGCCCTCCAAACCGCGTGAACAAGCCACCGTCAACGGCGTGAACTGCGGTCAACGCATCCAGCAGATGAAAGCCCGCAACCGACCGCCCGGAGCCATGGGCATAGCCGTCTTCGTGCGTAAGCACAAGCGCAGGCCGTCCCGTCCGGTCGACGATCCTCGATGCCAGGATTCCCAGCACCCCGCGGTGCCACTCCGGATCGTCGAGCACGATGCATTCACACGGGAACTCTCCATCCTGCCCTCGCAGCGAAGCAAGTTGCGCCTCGATCGCATCGAGCGCCTGCGCCTCTGTCGCCCGCCGCTCGTCGTTTAATCGATTGAGTTTTTCGGCAAGTTCGGCGGCTCGCCCGGTGTCTCGTGTCAGGAATAGCTCAACCACGTCGCTCGCGATGTCCATCCGTCCCGCTGCGTTAATTCGGGGGGCGAGGCGAAAGCCAACCTCGGTTGACGTGGGTGGCCGGCTTGCCGGAATCTTCGCCACCTGCATTAAGGCCCGTAACCCCGGCTGAACCGGGTTCCGAAGCGCCTGCAATCCCAGCGCCGCAATGACGCGGTTCTCTCCTTCGAGCGGCACCGAATCCGCGATGGTGGCAATCGCAACCAGCTTCAGAAAGGAAGGAATCAGTTTGCGCCGCAGCTTCGCATGTTCTTCTTCCGTCGTAGCGGCCGCGGCCAGAATCGCATGAGCCAGCTTGAATGCGACCCCCGCTCCACACAGCGATTTAAAGGGATAGCCGCAGCCTTCCTGCGCCGGGTTGATCACCGCCAGCGCCTCCGGAACACCAGCCACGTCGTCGGGCAGGTGATGGTCGGTGACGATCAGATCCAGCCCCAGGGCCTTCGCCTCTTCCGCCGCGGCAAACGCCCGGATTCCGGTATCGACGCTGATGACCAGCCGGACGCCCGAAGCAGCCGCAGCGCCGAGGACGCTCGTCTGCATCCCATATCCTTCGCGCAGCCTATGGGGCACGTGGTAGGTTACCTTCGCCGGGCGGTCTTTAGCTGCGATCCGCTCGATCGCGGTCTTGAGCAACACCGTCGCGGTGGTGCCGTCCACGTCATAGTCGCCATAGATGAGAATGGGCTCGCCATCCCGGACTGCCTGCTCGATCCGTGCAACCGCCACGGACATCCCCAGCATCAACAGAGGGTCGATCAGGTCGTCGAGAGAAGGGTTGAAGAAGCTCTGTGCCGCGCCCACATTGGTGATGCCGCGGGAGACGAGTATTGCGGCAATCGCCGGCGGACATCCCATCGCATCCGCGAGCGTGTTTACCTCGCCTGAGTCAGACGTATAGGTAGTCCATTCCGGTCGAAGCCCAGCCTGGGCAGAGATCATCGTGCTGTCTACTCGTCGCTGTCGCGGTCATCCAGAACGATGCCGCCAAGGTCAGACGCCGTCTCCAACAGGTCCTGAAAACGGTCATACCACTCGGTTGCGACCTCAAAGACGAACATGACGCCCTGGTGCGCGAAGCCAAGCTGTAGGTACCCCACCTTGCCGACGTAGTTGACCAGGTACTCTGCATCGTCGAAGTCGATGGCCTCGTCGTCGGGAAAGCTCTGATCGCGAAGCTGCTCCAGCAGGATTGCGACATCGGACTTCTCCAGCACCACCTCGCTCATGGTTACAAAGGGCGCGCCCGCCGCCTTCGCGTGCTCGACGAAGTCTTTCCATCCGTCCGGGTTCTCTTCCTCGAACAGAACGGTCGGGACGTCTTCCGTAATATAGGCATTAAACCGGCGCATGCCGTGCCCGGCGATGAACGCCACCATGTCGTCTTTGAGCGAGATAAGATTGTCAGGTTGCATCGATTTCACAATTGTCTCAGAAAGCCCTGTGCGCCGCACACAGAGCGGTTCAAAAGCATCAAAACGGAGAGACGCAAAAGCAGTAGACGGAAAGAAGGGCTCCCGTGCCGGAATTTCAACACCACCTCTTTATCTGTACGAACGAGCGCGACAAGGACGCATCCCGCCCCAGTTGCCTGCCTCAAGGCGGCAAAAAGCTTAAGTCCGCCTTCAAGGACGCTGTGAAGGATGCGGGCCTCAAGCACCTGGTTCGCGCCAACGAGTCCGGCTGTCTCGACCAGTGCGAGCATGGCCCCGTGGTCGTCGTCTATCCCGAGGCGGTCTGGTACGGCTTCGTCAAGCTGGAAGACGTGGACGAGATCGTTTCCGAGCATCTTCTGCATGGCCGTCCCGTGGAGCGACTTCGCCTGCCGGGAACCTGCCTCAATACCGAGCATTGCCCGCATAAGCCCGCTCCGAAACATAAGTGAGAGTTCATCGCCGCCTGAGCGCAAGTCATAGACACGCATGATATATTCGAAGGAAAGTCAATGATTTTTTCTAAAGATTACGTTGGATATCTGGCGCGCCAGACCCTCAGGCATCTTGTTGCCGAGAAGATGATCGAAACCGCCAAGCCCGCCATCCTCGACGAGCGGGTGACGGCCGCCATGATCGAAGAGCTTGCCCTTGAAGATCGCATCAACGACGAGGTTCGCGTCATTCTCGAAGCCTTTCAGGATGACATGATCAAGACCGGCGCAAGCTATCCGGAGATGTTCAAGAAGGTAAAAAACGAGCTTGCCCGCAAGTACAAGGCGGTGCTGTGAGAATCTCGCGCGACAAACTCAACAAACTGGCCCATACCGTGGCCGACACTCTTGCTGAAATCCCCGAGTGCGATTTTCTCGAAGATCGCAATACCATCCGCCAGGAAGCCCGCAAGGCGCTCGAAAAGCTTCTTCTCGAAGAGACTAAGATCGACGCGGCTGCCCGCCTGAAGATCGCCTCGCAGCGCAAGATCATTCTTGAGGGTTCGCAGGAGTGGGACATTCTGTACCGCAAGTACTACAACGACGAGGTCAAAAAGCTGGGGCTTTAGTCACCCGGCAGCGTCCTCAATCGCAGTCTGAACTGATATACTCAACTCATCGCAAACGGGACTTTTCTCTCGTGTTTCGGCGTCATGGTGTAACTGGTTAACACGCCGCCCTCTCAAGGCGGAGAGTCCGGGTTCGAGCCCCGGTGACGCTACCAAATCTACTTGCGATCCCGTTTCGGCGCCATGGTGTAACTGGTTAACACGCGGCCCTTTCAAGGCTGAGAGTACGGGTTCGATCCCCGTTGGCGCTACCAAACCCCTCAAGATCTAGCCTCCAGTCACGGGCGATATACTGTCTAAGTGAGCAAGACTTTCTATATCGAAACATTCGGCTGCCAGATGAACGCGCATGACTCGGAAAAGGTCATCGGCACGCTCGAGCATGAGGGCTACGTCCGCGTCCAGGACGAAGCCGACGCCGGACTGATTCTCTACAACACCTGCTCGATTCGCGACAAAGCCGAACAGAAGGTCTTTCACCGTCTCAACGAATATAAAAAGCTCAAGGGCGAAGGCAAGAAGTTTGCCGTCCTCGGCTGCGTCGCCCAGCAGGAGGGCAACCACATCTTCGAGAAGGCGCCCTACGTCTCGCTCGTCTCCGGCTCCGCGTCCTATCGCAACCTTCCGCAGATGCTCGCTCGCCTCGAAGCCGGGGAAGAGCGCATCACCGGCCTTGACGACCGCCAGACCGACGAGACCTTCGAGACTCCCTTTATCGCCCGTACCAATCCTCATCGCGGCTACATCACCATCATCGAAGGCTGCGACAAGTTCTGCGCCTACTGCGTCGTTCCATATACGCGGGGCAAGGAGCGCAGCCGCACGGCAAAGTCTGTGCTTGACGAGGCAATTCGCATGGCCGACTCCGGCTATACGGAGATCCAGCTTCTCGGCCAGAACGTCAACTCGTATCACGACCCCTCGGCGAAGATGACCTTCGCCGAACTGCTCGCCGCGGTCGGCAGCATTCCGGGCATCCGCCGCGTCCGCTTCACGACGTCGCATCCCCGCGACTTCACCAAAGACATTGTTGACGCCATCGACGCCGTTCCCACGCTCTGCGACCACGTCCATCTTCCAGTTCAGAGTGGATCGACCGCTATCCTTCACGCCATGGCCCGCGAGTACACTCGCGACTGGTACCTGGAGCGCATCGCCTGGATCAAGGCCGCTCGGCGTGCCATCAGCATTACATCGGACATCATCGTGGGCTTTCCCGGCGAGACGGAAGAGGATCTCGAACAGACAGCTAGCCTGCTCGACGAGGTCGGCTACGACGCTATCTTTGCCTTCAAGTACTCGCCCCGCCCCAACACCCCGGCACTGACGATGGCCGACTCTATCCCGGACGAGGTCAAGGCCAGCCGGCTCCAGATCCTCCTCGATCGCCAAAGGATCATCCAGCGCGTGAACTATGAGCGCCATTTAGGTGAAGTAATGGAGCTTATGGTTGAAGGCCACAATCGCCAACGTAATCAAGTCATCGGCCGCAGCAGCCAGAACAAGACGGTGAACTTCACCACCGATCAGCCGATTCTCCCCGCGCCGGGCAGCTATGTCTCTGTCCGTATCACGCAGACCTTCCCCAACAGCCTGCTCGGCGAAGCCTTGGTGAACTGATGAAGCCCCACGACCAGTCCGCGACTCAGCAACCCGCCGATACCGGCTCTCAAGCCGAGGTCGAGATGCAGATTCGCGGCCTGATGATGGACCCCGTCACCAACATGCCCATCGTTGTCCTCAAGGACGTGGCCAGCGACCTTGTCCTCCCCATCTGGGTCGGCATCTTTGAAGCGAATGCGATTGCGTTGGAGTTGGAGAAGACTGCGACTCCGCGACCCATGACGCACGATCTTCTGCAGAACCTCGCCCGCGGCCTCAACGCGCAGGTCAATAAGGTAGTCGTCTCCGAGCTGCGCGATGACACCTTTTACGCCGTCATCTGGATGGATCATGCCGGAGAGACGGTCACGCTCGATGCCCGTCCCTCCGACGCCATCGCGTTGGCGCTGCGTTGGGACTGCCCCATCTACGTCAACCGCGATGTGCTCGAGAACTCAAAGCAGGCCGCCAGCGGCGCGCAGACCGTCAACGCTGACGAGATGCGGCGATGGCTCGAAAATCTCAACGACGACGACATGGGCCGCTACAAGATGTAGGGAATCACGGGGAGAGCAACAGGGAATGTCCTTGAAAAAGAACCTGGTGAATCTCTCTGCCGTCGCCATCACGGCATCGGAGCGCATCCTGCGCGGAGGGCGCATGACAACCGCCCCGGACGAGGCCCGGCATGTCCTCATCCTCGAATACCTGCTTCCACTGGGTTGCTGTGTTCACCTGACGCCTGTCTACGAAGCGATCAAGCTTGCGCGCCCGGAGGCTACGATATCGGTGGCCACGCGTGGACTGGGACTGGCGCTGCTGCGTCATAATCCCTCAGTCGATCACCTCATCGAGACGCCTGACGCCTTACGCGATACCTTCGCGGGGGCAAAGACGCTGCGGGCGTGGTTGCGCCAACGAGGCCTGCGCCCTGACTGTACCTTGACCGGAGCGTCCGACCAGCGCACTCGCATCGCTTTGTTAGCTCTGTTGGCGGGCGCAGGATGGCGCGGCGGCTTTACTCTCGCTCCGGGACTCTACCGTTACCCATTGACGTATCAAAAGAGCCTCAGTCTGATCGATAACAATCTAAGGCTCGCAGAACTCACGGGTTGCAAGATTGGACACATGGAGCCTCGTGTCTTTTTCTCCAGAGCCGATGCGGCTGCCGCCGAGGCTTTGGCGCGGGAGGCCAATCCTCTGGGCAAGCCGCTCGTCATTATGGTGACGCAGAACAGCGGCGGCCAGAGCACCGGCTGGCACAGTGATCGCTTTGTGAAGGTTATCCGCCACGCGCACGATGCGCTCGGCTGTGCGGTCGCGTATGTCGGCACCGCAGCGGACGCGGATGCCATTGAACGGCTGCATCAGGCTGCCGGAGGCATCGGCACATCGCTGGCGGGAAGGACGACGGTGACGGAGTTGGCAGCACTGCTTGCGGGCAGTGACGCGGCCGTCTCGCTGGATACGGGCACCATGCATATCGGACGAGCGGTCGGCCTTCCGATGGTGGTCATCGGTCCGTCATGGCAGAAGCCGCTGGAGTGGCTACCTCTGAACGCCGCCAACGTCAGGATCCTGCGCGGCACGGATCGTAACGACATCCCCAGCGGTTACCAGCTTGACGAGGTGCAGGCGACGGATGTGATCGCCGCACTGACGGAACTGCTGGAGGCCTATCCTCCCGATCCGCTGGAGAGAACGAAACGTCTCCAGGCGAGTATCTCGGATACGGACCACTGGAAGGACCGGGATGGCTCTAGTTGATCGTGATCGAGCCGGAGCCGGTGTTGGCACGGATCGAAGGGCCGCCGCCGTTGACCGTGCCGGTGACGTGGTGCTTGTTGATCTCGCCCCGAATGGCGATGGGCTGCGCGGTACGGATCGAGCCGGAGCCTGTACTGGCGTTGAGGGTGTAGTGAGCGGAGTTCCCCAGTGCAAGCTGAATCGAGCCCGAGCCGGTATCGAGCTTCCAGTCGGCGGTGGGTTGGCCGCTTGCTTTAATGCTTCCTGAGCCGGTGCCTGCCTTGAGGCCGCCGGAGAGTCCGCTCAATTGAATGGAGCCGGAGCCCGTCTGGGCGCGAACATCGCCGCTCGCGGTCTGCTGGAGATAGATACTTCCGGAGCCGGTCTGGAGGTCAGCCGGTCCATGAATGCCCTCGGCGCGGACTGTGCCTGACCCGGATGTGGCCTTGAGGCTGGCTCCTACGTCCTGAATCTGGACAGAGCCGGAGCCAGTAGTGGCATTGATACTGGAGGCTCTGGGAAGCGAGATATCGTAGTCGATAGCAATGTTGCTGTAGAGGTCGCCGTTGTGACGCTCGGGACCGATAACGATGCTATTGCCGTTCTGAACAATGGGCGGGTGGTTGGCGATCTGCTCGACACGGGAGCTGCTGTCGCCGCTGAACCACGAATTGTTGGCATGAACGTGACCGACGATGTGAATCTGTGAGTCGGAGCCGGGACTGAGGTGGATATAGCCGGAGCCGGTGGCGACCGAGACATTGGGCGCTGCGGCAACATTGAGCGTGCGTTCGAA
Source organism: Acidobacteriales bacterium 59-55 (assembly GCA_001897435.1). Taxonomy (GTDB): domain Bacteria; phylum Acidobacteriota; class Terriglobia; order Terriglobales; family Acidobacteriaceae; genus Edaphobacter. The sequence goes on from MKSV01000007.1 coordinate 801,295, forward strand.
GGTTTTGGTGAAGGGCTTGTCGGCAGCGAAGGCGGCGGTCACTGCGAGTGCAAGAGCGGCGGTGGTGAGAATACGGATGTTCATGAGGTCGAGTCCCTTATAAGTTGTTATTGCTGGAGGATGACTGTCTCGCCGGATTTGAGTCCGGAGAGAAGCTCGGTCTTGGTTCCGTTCGAGATCCCGGCCTTGATGGCCACTTTGCGGCGGCCATTCTTCTGCTTTGAATCGGGGACTTCGACAAAGGCGTTGCGGTTCTTGTCGTAGATGACGGCCTGCTCGGGAACGGTGAGCGCGTTCTTGTGCTCTTCAAGGATGATCTCGGCGTTGGCGGTCATGTTGGTCTTAAGCTCGCCGCCGGGATTGTCGATGGAGACGCGAACCTCGAAGGTGGTGACATTATCCTTCTCGACGCCGAGCGGCGCGATCTTGGTTACCTTGCCGTAGAAGGTTTTGTCCTTGAAGGATTCAACCTTGATCCGCGCGGGCTGGCCCATATAGACCTTGCCGATGTCGGACTCGTCGACCTTGCCCTGGACATAGACCTTGGTGGTGTCGCCGATGGTCATGACCAGCGTGGCCGTGGAACCAAGGACGAGGATCGAGCTGACCGCATCGCCGACCTCGACGTCGCGGGAGAGCACGACGCCATCCATGGGAGAGGTGATGATGGTGTAACTGAGCTGCTCTTCCAGTTGCTTAAGAGACGCCTGAGCCTGCGCAACCTGTGCCTGCGCCTGGTGAAGCTTCGAGTCGTCGACGGCGATCTGGGCGACAGCCTTATCGCGGGTATTGCTGGCGAAGAGATACTTCTGCTGCGCATCGTCAAGCGATTGCTTGGAGACGACGCCCTCTTTGGTCATCTGCAGGGCGCGCTCGTAGGTGTGCTTGTACATGGGCAGATCGGGAGCTTCGGCGCTGACCTTGTCGTATTTAATAGCAGCCGAGGCGGCGCGGGAGTTGGAGATTGCGGCGTTCAACTGGGCGCGCTGGGCAGCGACCTGCGCGAGAATCTCGATTTGGTCGAGCTGTGCGAGAACCTGTCCCTGGTGGACATGAGCATTGATGTCAACGTTGAGTTTGGTGACGATACCCGAGGCCTTGGACTTGACCTCGACCTTGGTGATGGGCTGGACCTTGCCGGTGGCAACCACCGAGCGGGCGATGTCTCCGCGTTCGACCTTCGCGAGTTGCGAAGGATCGAGCTTTACGTCACTGCCGCTGGTAAAGGCGGTGATACCGAGAATAATGGCGACGATCAGGACGGAGGTCCCGCCCCAGATCCAGAGTCTGCGTCTGCCTTTGCGCTGTGTCGCCACTTGATTGCTCCGAGAGTGCCGGTTGGTCTGAAATGCTAAACGTCTCGGAGGTGTTTACGCATGAGATTTGGATTTGGTTCCGTCGGCGGTGAAAAGTTGTCGGGCGATTGTTGCGGGATGAGCTTCTGACTCCCGGACAGTAGGAAAGCCGGGCGAAAGAGATCGGAAGTTCCTGCTGCGATTGCGATTCCGATGCAGGGGTCAGGCGTACTTGCGAAGCACGCCCAGGACTTTGCCCTGGATGCTGACGTTGGCGGCGGGCGCATAGATGGGCGCCATCTCGGTATTGGAGGGCTGAAGCCGAATCATGCTGCCTTCGCGATAGAAGCGCTTCAAGGTGGCGTCAGCGCCATCGATGAGGGCGACGATGATCTCTCCCTCGCGGGCGGTGCGGGTGCGCTCAACCAGCACATAGTCACCCGAGACGATGTGCTCGTCGCGCATGGAGTCGCCGCGGACCTCAAGGGCGAAGACCTCGCGATTGCCGATGATGTCATTGAGCGAGATACTCTCGGCGGTCTCGATGGCCTCCACAGGCTGCCCGGCAGCAATGCGGCCAAGCAGGGGAAGGCGATCAGCACCTTTCTTGCCGCTGCGCGCGGGAAGAACGTCGATGGAACGGCTGCGATTGTGGGCGCGTTGCAGCAGCCCCTTGTTCTGCAGGTTGGTGATGTGTTTATGCACGGTGGCCAGCGAACTGAGGCCCAGGCCGCTGGCGATCTCCTCGTAGGACGGAGAGTAGCCGTTCTTCTGCGTGAAGCCGGAGAGAAAATCGATGACCTCTTTTTGCCGCCGCGTGATAGCCATGCCGAAATTGTAGCGAATAAAAAGCGAATTGCAACAGCTTTTGTCGATTCTTTCTTTTTTGACCGTTATGAATGAGTAACCTCGGTGGTTCGCGATTCCCATTTTGAAATTGGCTTATGCAAAAACATTCACAGCCGTCTTGTCATGCCGGACGCGATCAACCATGGTGGTTACACGCCGTCGGAAGATGCGAACGGCGATCAGAAGTTGGGAGACGCGAATGCAGGTATTGATCGTTGAAGATGATGCGGCCTTGGGATCGTTTCTACAGAAGGGGATGAAGCTGGAAGGCCATGATGTGACGCTGGTCACCGATGGGGAGGCGGCGCTGCTCCACGCAGAGGAGAACAGGCCGGACCTGATGGTGCTCGACCTGAGCCTTCCGCGAAAGGACGGAACGGAGGTGCTGGCCGAGATGCAGGGCCGGTTCGACGAGACGGCGGTGCTGGTGCTGACCGGCCGGAGCCAGGTGGAGGAGCGCGTCAAGTGCCTCAACCTGGGCGCGGACGATTGCCTGCTGAAGCCGTTCAGCTTTCACGAGCTTACCGCGCGATGCCGGGCGCTGCTCCGGCGGCGCGAACAGTTCGCCGATCCGATGCTGCGGCACGGCGAGGTCGAACTCAACCGGATGGATCGCAGGGTGACGCGCAGCGGAAGCCCGGTCGAGCTGACGGTCAAGGAGTTCAACCTGCTGGAGTTTTTAATGCTGCGCCGAGGCCGGTGTTGCAGCCGCAGCGAGTTGCTGCGGGAGGTCTGGCACATGTCGCCCGATGCGGGGACGAATGTGGTGGACGTCTACATCAACTATCTGCGCAAGAAGCTGAGCGCGGACGAGGATATCGAGCAAGGCTACACCGTCATCGAGACGGTGCGGGGCGAGGGATACCAGATGGGCAGCGCGCGCAAGCTGCCGCAGCGGGCCGAAGGATTTTCGCGCCGAACGGTCTTCGCCAGTGCGTAGCGGGCCTCCGTTAGCCGAAGCGAGCCTGGCGGAGCGGATGGACGATGCTCTGCATGGGCTCTGCCAGCCGTTGACCGTGCTGCAATGCAGGCTCGCCATGGGCGAACTGGCGGGCGGCGAGTTGGTCGGCGGTATGGACACGCTGCGGCAGGCCATCGCCGATGCGCTGGTGGAGTGTACACGGGTCAACCTGGCAGTTGGCCTGATGCGGGAGATGTTGCAGCACGAGTTGCAGATGGATCGAGATCAGCAGGAAAGGACGAGGTGAATTGTTATGGAAACAGGTCGGGAGACATTGACAGGGATAGGCTCTGCTGACGCCGCGGTTGCGCGGACAGTCGTATTGGCGAGCGCGGATGTGGAGTTGCGGCAGAGATTGCGGCGGTCGCTGACGGGGCTGCGATGGCAGGTGAGGGAGGCGACCGGTGGCGCGGAGGCGATGGCACAGTTGGAAGCTTCGCGCCCGGAGGCGCTTCTGGTCGATAGCTGGCTGCCGGATCTGGAGGTCGGCGAGTTCGCGGGGCAGGTGCGATCGATGTATCCGGCGATGGAACTGCTGCGCGTCGACGGCGGCGTCGACAGCGGGGCGCGAAGTCCCAGGAGGAATGAACTGCTGCATGCGCTGCGCGAGGCGCAGGAGTCTCCGCTCAACGATACGGCGGCATGGAGGTCGGCTCCGGCAGCCGTGCCCCGGGTGGCGAACAGGGCGCCGTCTGTGGTGAAGGACTTCGATCAGGAGGCTGCGCGGCGAGCGCTCTCGGTTCTGCTGGGACGCGAAGAGCCCTCACGAAGGGAGAGTGTCACGGAGATTCGGACGGAGGAGCGCGTGCTGCTGCCGGAGTTGGTGGGCGCGAGCGCACCGATGCGGGAGTTGGCGCGGCTGATCCGGCTGGTGGCTCCGCGATCGACCACGGTGCTGATCGAAGGGGAGACGGGGACGGGCAAAGAGGTTGTGGCCCAGGCGCTGCACCGGCTGAGCGAGCGGGCAGGGAAGCCGTTTGCCGTGCTGAACTGCGCCGCCATCCCGGAGGCGCTGTTGGAGGCGGAGTTGTTCGGGCACACGCGAGGAGCGTTTACCGGAGCGGTGCAGTCGCGGACGGGAAGAATCGAGGCGGCGCATGGAGGAACGCTCTTTCTCGACGAGATCGGCGAGATGCCGCTGGCGCTCCAGGCCAAGATGTTGCGCTTCCTCGAGTGCGGCGAGTTGCAGCGCGTCGGCGACAACGAGACGATGCGCGTCGATGTCCGCGTCATCGCGGCGACGCATCAGCCTTTATTGCAGAGGGCCGAGGAGCGGACGTTCCGGCTCGATCTGTACCATCGGCTCGCGGTCTTTCCCATCGAGGTACCGGCGCTGCGCGACCGGATGGAGGATATCGGCCAGCTCGCCGAACATTTTCTCGAAAAGATGGGCCACGAGATGCCGCGCAAGCGGCTGAGTGTCGAAGCCGAGGCAAGGCTGCATGAACATCACTGGCCGGGGAATGTGCGCGAACTGATGCATGTACTCGAACGGGGGGCGATTCTCTCCGGCGATCGGATGGAGATTGGCGCCGAAGAGATTCGCTATCGCCGGGCCTCGCGAGCCTAAGGCTCAAGTAATACCGCAATCGGCCGATTGATAAGAGCGCTCTCATCCGAGGGCGCTTTTGTTTGGGTGTTGAACTGCATGGGTAATCGCGTGGAGGTGAAGACATGGAAGTGACAACCCCGCTGAGCGATGCGCTAAATCGCTATCTCGATCTGACCAGCGAGCAGATGAAGCTGACGGCCAGCAACATGGCCAACGTCGATACCCCGGGATACAGGGCCACGGGCTTTGACTTTGAGCAGGCATTCGCCCGCGAGATGAACAGCAGCCCCGACGCGAACTTCAGCGCAGGCGAGCCGGTCGTCGAGGTCGATGGCCTGGTGTCGCGGCCGGACGGCAACGATGTCTCGATGGACCGCGAGGGTATGCAACTGGCCAAGTCGCAACTGCAGTTCCGGCTCGGCGTCGAGCTGCTGAAGCAGCAGTTCACCAACGTGATGGATGCGATTCACGCGGAGGCGAAGTAGGCCATGAATCTCTTTGGCGTGATGGATGTAAGCGCGTCGGCACTGAAGGCCGAGCGGATCCGGGCCGAGGTGGTCGCCTCGAATATGGCGAACGCCGAGACGACGCGGACGCCCGAAGGCGGCCCGTATCAGCGGCATCATGTCGTGTTCGAGTCCGAGGGCGGCAGCAGCAGCTTTGGGCACTCGCTGATCAGTCAGATGAATGGCGGCGCGTTCGGCGGCGGATTCAACGAAGGTCTGACAGGCGGCCTGGCAAGCGGTCTGCCGGGCAGCGTGACGGCGGCCAACGCCACCCCCGGTGGGGTTGCGGTGACCGGCGTCATCACCGACGAGAGCGCACCGTTGCGCCGATACGATCCCGAGCATCCCGATGCCGGGCCGGACGGCTTTGTTGCCTATCCCGACATTAATCCTCTCACTGAGATGGTGGATCTGATGGGAGCGACGCGGTCGTACGGAATGAACGCCTCGGCGGTTCAGGCGGAGAAGAACATGGTCACATCTTCGCTGGATATTTTGAAGTAGAGCAGGCAACGGAGGGATAGAAGACATGATGGACCCGGGAGCAATAGCGGGAGTAATGAAGGGCGTGCAGGGAGTCGCCGGAACGGACGGATTTCTCGACGCGGCGATGAACGCGAGTGCAGGCACAGCGGCGTCAGCCGCGTCGGTTCCTTTTGCCGGAATGTTTCAGACCATGGTCGAGCAGACCAGCGATCTCGACAAGAAGGCGTCGCAGGCGGTCACCGGCCTGCTCAGCGGGCAGGGCGTAGAGATCCATGACGCGATGATCGCGACGCAGAAGGCGGACATGGCCTTCGAGTTGGCGTTGCAGGTACGCAACAAGGCAGTCGGCGCGTACCAGCAGATGATGGGCATGCAGTTCTAGACAATCGGAAGAGATGCTGAGGCGAGATGGCGGAGACGGAACAGGCAGGGCTACAGCGGGCTGGGCAGAGCAGCTCCGACGCGCCCGGCGGAGGAGCAGCCGGGAGGGCGATGGCCATGGTGTCGGCGTTGCGCGACCGGCTGATAGAGATGCCGTCGGCGAAGCGCACCTGGCTGATTGCATCGGCCGCGTTTCTGGCGGCGATATGTGTCGGAATGATGTGGTTTGCTCAGCGCCCGGATTGGAAGGTGCTGTTCAGCGGGCTCGATGGAAGGGACACGCAGCAGGTGTCGCAGGAGCTTGCCGCCGCCGGAATTCCCTTTGAGACGGGGACCGATGGGTCGAGTATCGAGGTTCCGGCAGACACGCTGGACAAGGCACGGATGGAGGTCGCGGCGAAGGGCATGCCGCAGAGCGGACGCCTGGGCTTCGAGCTCTTCGACAAGCCCAACTGGGTCGGCAGCGAGTTCGATGAGCGGGTGAATTATCAGCGTGCGCTCGAGGGAGAGTTGGAGCACACCATTGAAACGCTGGGTGTCGTACAGTCTGCGCGGGTGCATCTGGTACTGCCGCAGCCAAGCCTGTTTGCCACCGAGGAGAAAGCCGCGAAGGCATCCGTTGTGCTCAAGCTACGACGTCCGGTCGTCGATCCGGAGCAGGCCGATGCCATTCGCAGCCTGGTGGCAGGCGCGGTCGAGAATCTAAGCCCCGACCAGGTGACGCTGGTCGACGCGGATGGGCGGGCAAACCTCAAGCCCCGGTCCAACGATGCCGGCAGGGAAGAGGAAGAGCAGGCGATGGAAGCGAAGCTGGTCGCGATGCTGGAGCCGCTTGCCGGACGCGACAACGTGCGCGCGACCGTGAATGTGAGTTATGAGGATGGCAGCGAGGAGCGCACGGACGAGGTCTACGACCCCAGCCAGACGGCGACGCTGAGCATGCAGAAGAGCGAACAGGTCTCGGCGCTGCCGGTGCAGCCTGTCGGCGTTCCGGGAACGGCCAGCAACTCTCCGGCCGGCGCACCTGCAGGATCGGTGGCAGGATCGCAGGCTGCGGCTGCTCCGGGAACGCCGCCGCTGTTGCAAAAGCAGGCGCTGCCGGTCTATCCGCAACAGGGCAGTGGACGAGACCAGAGCATTCACGAAGAGAACGGAACCTATGGCGTCACCAAGCACCTGCTGCATTCGGAAGAAGGACCGGGAAGAGTGCGGAGAATTACCGCCGCAGTCGTGGTGAACGACCGCTCCATGACCGAGGGCGCAGGCAAGCTGGAGCACACCGTCTGGAAGCCGAGGAGCGCGGAGGAGATGCGCCGGCTGGAACAACTGGCCCAGGCGGCCGTGGGCTACGATCCCCGGCGCGGCGACCAGGTGGTGATGGAGAACATCAGCTTCAGCACGAACTCTCCGCAGAGGAAACCCCCGGTAATGGAGAGAGTTCTCGAAGGCGCTCGTTCCCTGATGAACTCGCAGCCGGGATTGATGCGAACAGCAGCGATAGGAATCTGCGGGCTTCTGCTGATTCTCTTTGTGCTTCGGCCGATAGCGCGGCAGATGACCGATACCCTGCGCGAGCCGCCCTTGCTGACCTCGGGCGCGAACCTCGGCACGGTTCTGGGCAAGGAGCAGGAGAGGATGCTGCCGCCTGAGCCCGATTGGAGGCCCGAAGAAGAGGAGGCGATGACGTCTTTGCCGGTCATGACCAGGGCGCAGCGCCAGCAGCAGGGCATCTTCGAGCATGTGTCGGAACATATCCGGCGCGATCCGGCGCAGAGCACGCGGCTGATCGAGGGATGGATCGGATCGTCCGAGGAGGGTAAGTGATGGGGGCAACGATGCAGATGAGAGGAGCGGAGGCAATGCGGCAGAATCCGTTATTGCTGCCCGCTGAATCGGGATTCGCACCGGCGGAGATACCGGGGCTGCGCAAGGCCGCGATCCTGATGGTGGCGCTCGGCGACGATCTGGCGAAGACGCTGTTTCAGAGCCTGTCGGATACCGACGTGCGGCGGGTGACCGACGAGATCACGCGCCTGGGAGAAGTACCTGCGCAGCAGTTGACGCAGGTCATGACGGAATTTTATGGGTTGCTCGAGACGCAGCAATACATGGTGCGCGGCGGCCCGGAGTATGCGCTCAAGCTGTTGACGGAGGCGTTCGGCGCGAGCAAGGCAGAGGATCTGCTCGCTCAGGTCAAGCGAGTCCGCGAACGCGCCAACGGAGATATGGCGATCCTGCAGAAGATGGAGCCGCAGCATCTGAGCAAGTTTCTCGAGAACGAACATCCACAGACAATTGCGCTGGTACTAGCGCATCTCGATGCCAAGCGTGGGTCGGCGGTGCTGATGAGTCTGCATGGGCAACTGCGGGTGGATGTGGTGCGGCGACTGGCGGAGATGCGGCAGTTCTCGGCGGAGATGGCGCAGACGGTCGCGCTGGTACTGCATAAGCGCATGGAAGGCGCTGGCTCGGGCGGTAGAAAGTCCTACTCCGGATTCAAGGCGGTAGCCGAGTTGCTGAACCGGCTGGACCAGATCGAGAGCAAGGGCATCCTCGAAGAGATCGAGCACGATGAGCCGCAGCTTGCCATCGGGATCAGAAACCTGATGTTCACGTTCGAAGACCTGGTCACGGTTCCGCCGGAGAGTATTCGGGAGTTCATCGCTGCCGCCGACAAGAAGGTGCTGGCGATGGCCTTGAAGGGCGGGCGCGACAACGTCAAGGCGCATCTGTTCCGCGCGATGAGTTCGCGCGCAGTCGATATGTTGAAGGAGGACATGGAGGTGATGGGGCCGGTGCGAATGCGGGACGTAAGTCATGCGCAACAGGAGTTGCTCGGGTTGGCGCGGCAGCTTGAAAGCGAAGGCCGGATGATTCTGAAGATGGAGGTCGACGATGATATCGCCGTCTGATTCGGTGAGCGATCCTGTGCTGGCGGGAATGCCCGCCCGGCTGCCGAACGGAGCGCCGCAACCGGCGAAGGTATCTCGGCTCAAGTTCCACGCGCTAGAGCACGGGGTAGACGAGTCCCTGCAGGATACCGATTCCAGATCGAGTCTGTCTGAAGAGGAGGCGTCCCGGCGAGACGAGGTTGCCGCTCTCAAAGAGCAACTGCAAAGGCAGACGCAGCAGAGTGCTGCGGAGATCGAGACTGCGGAGTGGAAGGCCAGGGCTGCTGCAAGGATGGATTGGGAAGAAGAGTTGGACAGCCGGCTCGCCTTGGAGCGTGCCCGGGTCTCGCATGCCTGCTATGCCTTCGCGAAGGAGCGAGCGGGCTACTTTGCCGAAGTCGAAAGAGAGGTGGTCAAGCTGGCGTTGGCGATCGCCGCTCGCGTGCTGCATCGCGAGGCAAACTTCGATCCTCTATTGCTGGCTGCGACGGTGCGGGTCGCGCTCGAGAAGATATCCGATAGCAGTGCAACGATCCTGCGGGTGCCCCCGATTGAGATAGAGGGGTGGCAAAAGATGTTTGTTGCGGGAACAAAGCCCGTGGTCGAACTGGTTGCCGATGAGAGCCTGCAGCCGGGAGACTGTGTCCTTGAGACGCACGTCGGGCAAGTAGAGTTAGGGGTAAGCGCCCAACTGGAAGAGATCGAAAGGGGATTCTTCGATCTTCTCAATCAGAGGCCCGCATGATGCTTGCGGCGCAGGATGTAGCGTCCGCCACGACTGGCATGCTGGAGCCCTATTTCGCGCGGCTGGCGGCGCACCCTGCGTGGCGATGGAGCGGGTGCGTGGTCGAGGCGAACGGGCAGACCGTGGAGGCCGAAGGTCCGCTCTGTTCGGTGGGAGAGTGTTGCGAGATTCTCGATGGAGCGGGGCACAGGCACCGTGCCGAGGTTATTGGTTTCAGCGGGCGGCATGTGGTAGCGATGCCGCTCGAAGCGACCGAGGGCATTCGCTACGGCGATTCTCTGACGGCGATGGGGATTGCCCCGGGCATTGCAGTCGGGGAAGAGATGGCTGGCCGTATCGTCAACGCCCTGGGTATGCCGCTCGACGGATTGTCGGCGCCAAGAGTATTGGAAGTGTGGCCGCTCGACGGCGCGGTGCCGCACCCCATGGAGCGAGAGCCGATACGCGAGCCGTTACAGACAGGCCTGCGGGTTCTCGATGGAATGTTGACGGTAGGCCGTGGTCAGCGCATCGGCATCTTCGGTGGATCGGGCGTGGGCAAAAGCACGCTGATCGGGATGATGACACGCAATACGGCGGCCGACCTCACTGTGGTTGGGCTGGTGGGCGAGCGCGGCCGCGAGGTGCGGGAGTTTGTCGAAGACTCACTGGGCGAGGAAGGCCGGAAGCGGGCAGTCGTGCTGGTTTCGACCTCCGACCAGAGCCCTCTGCTGAGGATGCGGGCGGCGATGGCGGCGACGGCAGTTGCCGAGTTTTACGCTGCGCGAGGCAGGCATGTGCTGCTGGTGCTCGATTCGTTGACGCGCTATGCCATGGCCGCGCGGGAGGTTGGGCTGGCTGCGGGAGAGCCTCCGGCGAGCAAGGGCTATACGCCGTCGGTCTTCAGCCGGTTGGCGAAGCTGGTCGAGCGGGCGGGAAACTTTCGCAACGGGAGCATTACGGCGTTCTATACCGTGCTGATGGAGGGAGACGATCAGCAGGATCCCGTGGTCGATGCGGCGCGGTCGCTGCTCGACGGGCACGTCGTCCTGTCGCGATCGATGGCAACCGCGGGATGGTATCCACCGGTCGACATCCTGGATTCGTTGAGCCGATTGATGCCGGTGGTAACGACACCCGAGCACAAGGCCAAGGCCGCGACCGTTCGGAGGCTTCTGTCGTCGTATGCGCGATCTGAAGACCTGATTCGCATTGGAGCCTACAAGGCTGGAACGGACGAAGAATTGGATCGGGCGATACGGGCGATGCCATTACTGCGGGAGTTTCTTGAGCAGGGAAGCGAGGAAAGCGCCACGATGGAAGAGACCGTCTCGCAACTCAAGACGATGGCGCTCTAGCGATGAAGTCGCGCCTCGAGGGGCTGAAGCGTCTTGTCTCCCTCTATGGGGGCGTCGAAGAGATGCACTCGACAGAGTTGCAGAGGAGAACGGCAGCGGTTCGCGAGGCCTAGCGGGCCATTGCATCCCAGCAGAGCGTGCTACGCAGATCGGCTTCGTGCGCCCACTCCGAACTCACCACCGGAGATCGCGTGGGATGGAAGTCTGTCCAGGTGCAGCGTGAGATTGCGGAGTGGAAGCAGGAGCGTCTCGAACAGGTCCGTGTGGAACGCGAGCGCTCGAACGAGGAAGCCAGAAGCCGCTATCTCGCGAGCCGCTTAAGAAGCGAGCAGGTAAAGCATCTGGTCGAGCGAGCGGCGGCACAGACAGCGATCGAGGCCGGGCGGCGAACGCAGGCTGGCCTCGACGACCGGTTTCTCTTGCGGAAGAGGTGGACGGACGCGCGGCAAGAGCCGGACGCGGCCGCGGAGATGAAAGTTTCCTAATGGAGTCCACAGCTCGCATGGCATCTCAAATGCACTTCCCGCATAGGACGAAAAGGGGAGAGACATGCTGACGACGGCAGTGAGTCTAGTGTCAATCGGCGCCGAGCCGGCAAATTCGCATCCTGTTTCCTCCGAGCAAATCAATACGGAGAGCGGCTTGTTCGCGAATGCCTTTGATGAAAAAGTCGCATCCGCAGGCGAGGCGCAGCCGAAGATCGCCGATGCTAAAGTCTCACAAAATATGAAGGACGGCAAAAGTTCTGCTGCCGCGCAGCATCCTCACGGATCGGCTGACAGCACAACAGGCGCAAAAAAAGGTGTGGGCATTCCGATACAGGGCGAACTCAAGGACGCTGCATCTGCGCGTGATAGCAAGGATCAGAATACGAAGGGGGCAACTGCCTTGCTGAGCGGAGCCAAGGCCGCTGCATCCGAGGCCGCGGAGCCGCAGAAGAGTAAATCGAAGGCGAACACAAGCGCCGTCCCTAAGGCATCGGTGAACGCTCCGGTAGAGGCTCCGCTCGACGATTCTTTGGATGTTCCGGATAACCGGGTTACTGCCGGAAACGTTCCGTTCACAGGACAGACGAGTTCGACCTCGGAGGCCGATGCGCCGCGGACCGAGGCGAGCGATGGAACTGCCGCTCCTGCGACAGATGCTTCGACCTCGGCGGGTCTGCTTCAGGCCGGCCATGGCCAGAAGGTGGGGGCGCCGGATCAGAAAGAGTTGGAGATAGCCGATCCGGAGACATCAAGCAAAGTGGCGGTGAAAGAACAGGGTGACGTCGGCAAAACAGGCAAGCCCTCGAAGCCGGAGAAAAAAGACGAGAAGGCTGCCGTATCGGCAGGGAATGCCGCTGGAATCGAAGCACAGATACAGATGACGATGACTGTCCCGGCGATCGCAGCCTCCAGCGACGGCCAACCGAACAAGCCGAATGAGGTCGTGGACGATACTGTTTCTGCTGCGCCGACCTCCGCTTCTGGGATAACACTAGGAAAAAGTGGACGATTAGGTGCGGCCGGGAACAACAGCAAGGTTCCCATCAGCACGGCCAAAACCGATGCAGCAGCCGCAAAAGATGCAACTGCAACCGCGCCTGGCGATCCCGCATCCCTGAAGGCGACACCTGACCCAGCCAAGGCCGCAGCACGTCCTTCCGCTTCTGTAATCGGATCCGACACAAAAGGACAGGGTGATGTGACGGCGGTCTCACCGCTCGCGACTCACTCCGACGGAGGCGTTGCGGGAACTGTTGCCGGAGTTATGGCAGGCACCACAGCAGCGCAGACCGTTGTGTCGAAGCCGCAGACTGAGGCGGCGGCATCCTCTGCGGGAGCGATGCAGGCCGGTGCACCGACTGGCCCCGGCGCTCTTGGCGGCAGCCAGGTCGATGCAGCGCCCAAAACTTTGATGGCATCGCCGACTACGCTCGAGGTGGGCGTTCCCAATGGAACTCATGGATGGCTGAAGATTCGTGCGGAGATGACGAGCGGCGGGGTGGTCGATGCGTCCCTGTCGACATCCTCGCCCTCGGGGCAGGAGATGCTGCACCGGGAACTGCCTTCGTTGACGACGTATCTGCAGAACGAGCATGTCGCCGTTAATACAGTTGTGGTTCAACCCGCGGCGGCTGCCGGAGCGGACTTCCGCGGGCTCGCGGGCGGCATGAACGGTGATGGACGCGGACAGGCGCAAAGCGGCGGCCAGGGAGGAGAGAGGAGACAGGAGACGGCAGGCGCCGTGCTGAATCACGCGGAGAGTGTGAGGTCTTATGTCCACGTGCCGGGAATTGGAGGGGACGATCTATTGTCAACCGCGTCGTATGCGGGCGGCGGAAGTTGGTTAAGCGTGCGGGCTTGAGCAGGTGTGTTCGATCTGCGCGAGTCAGGCTTGAGACAAATCAGTGAATGACCGGGCGAGAATGACCGGATTAGGGAGAGTGAAGATGAGCGGAGTATTGATGAATTCGATCACAGCAGCAGGATCGGCGGCGGCCAGGGTTGCATCGGCGCTGGCGCGGCCGCGAGCGGCGTCGAACGCATCGGCAAAGGATGCGCAGGCGACAGGAGATTCGGGGTCGCCTGGCGGGTCAACGAACAGCACGGCGAGCGGGGCGACGATCACCTCCAACGATTTTCTGACGCTGCTGGTCAGCGAGTTGAAGAATCAGGATCCGACGCAGCCCACCGACCCCAATGCTTACATCCAGCAGTTGGTCGGCGTCAACAGCCTGCAGCAGTTGATCTCGATCAATCAGGAACTGGCGCCGCTGACCACATCTACTTCCAGTACCGGAAGCTAGGAGCGGCGACAGCGCAGGAACAAGAGAGCCTCGGCCTCGTGTCTGGCAGACGGCAATAACGAAATATCTACTTCGAAGTAATCAAGGAGAACGGCGATGGGATCATTTTCAACTGCACTGAGCGGGTTGAGCGCGGATTCGGTGGCGCTGAACACGATTGGAAACAATCTGGCAAACCTCAACACGACAGCCTTCAAAAAGCAGACGACCAATTTTGAAGATCTCTTCTATCAGCAGATCGGGCAAAACGGCGCCAATGATGCATTGCAGGTCGGTGTCGGCACAAAGGTGGCGAGCACGGCGACAAGCTATCTGCAGGGGAGCATTAATCCGACGGGAAACTCCACCGACATGGCAATCAGCGGCGACGGCTTCTTCGTTGTCCAGCAAAACGGCGTCCAGTCGTTGACCCGTGCGGGCGACTTTCAGCTCGACTCCAGCGGCAACCTGATCACGACGGAGGGCGAGAACGTGATGGGCTACAGGGCGGTCAATGGAGTCATCAGCGGCAGCAGTTCGCTGTCGTCGCTCACTTTGCCGACCGGCTCGACGGAGGCGGCCAAGGCAACGCAGAACTTCTCTCTGACGGCCAATCTTAATGCAGGAGCGGCCGTTGGAACGCCTTTCGCCACCTCGGTGCAGGTGTACGATTCGCTTGGCCAGACACACCAGGCGACGATCTCGTTTACGAAGACTGCCGCCAACACCTGGGACTACAACGTGACGCTGCCTCCCGGCGACTTCACCGGCGCGGCCACCAACAACACCGGAACGATGACCTTCGATTCGACCGGAAAGCTGGTGAGTCCGACCGGCACACTTGCTGCGATTACCTTTCCGGGCCTACCCAACGGCGCCAGCGACCTCAGCTTCAACTGGAACCTGGACGATGCCGCCGGCAATCCGACCATCTCGCAGACGACGGCGGCCTCGGCCGGCAGCGCCAGCAATCAGGACGGCTTCACCAGCGGCGTCTACAACGGCTTCACTGTCGATTCGAGCGGCGTCATCACGGCCAACTACAGCAACGAACAGAAGCTGGTTGTCGGCCAGGTAGCGATTGCGACGGTCGCAAACAACCAGGGCCTGATCGTCACCGGTAACAACAACTACATGACCACCGCGTCCTCGGGTCAGGCAAACATCGGTGTAGCCGGAACCGGCTCGCGCGGCGGCATCACGGGTGACGCGCTGGAGCTGTCGAACGTGGACATCTCGTCCGAATTCGCCAACCTTATCGTGGCGCAGCGCGCCTTCGAGGCAAACTCGAAGACGGTAACCACCTTTGACACGGTGACGCAAGACACGCTCGCCATGATCCGGTAGGTTACTAATCTGACGGCTTATGGTGCGGTAGATAAGCGAATCAAGCAGCATCGGGCGCGAGGCCGGAAGGCGGACCTCGCGCCCGGTCGTATTACCCGCGCCGTTCGAGCAGCAGGCTCACATCGTCTCCGAAAGTGCGGCAAGACAATCAATTCTGAAGATTTGCTAATATCCGAGTCCTGCCCGCTGGTCATCGAGGTGCAATACCTCCTGGCATCATGGCTACTTCTACCCCGGTTGTTGACAAGGTTTCTGCCGCTCCGGCTACAGCTCCTGCTGGCCCCGTCCCGGCTCAACTCCCCGTCGCGTGGCTTCTGCTCTCTGTGTCAATTGGCGCGGTAATAGCCTCTTTGGGAATGGGCGGCTTCCTCTACTATCTTGTGCGCTCCGGGCGGCTGACGACACAGGCAGCCTCCGTTTCCAGAGTGAAATCGGCCGCGCAAATTTCCACCCGCCTGATAGCGCTCGATCCCTTGCTGGTCAATCTGGCAGATCCGGGCGGAACTGCTTACCTGCGATTGTCGCTGGTGTTGCGCGTGGCTGATGCTTCCGCGAACAAAGCAGACGACGCCAAGGCAGCCAAAGATGACGAAGGGGAGGTGGATGCTGTCCGCGACACGGCGCTGGCTGTGCTCGGCCGGCAGACCTCCGATTCCTTGCTGGCGCTCGATGGCAAGGACCGGCTGAAGTCCGAACTGCGGAGATCCCTGGCACAACGCAACCCGAAGCTGAAGGTCACGGATCTGTTCTTCACCGACTTTTTGGTCCAGCGATAGCGAATACGCCGACTCGACAGAAACAAGATCAATCCACGCAGAAGTTGGAGAAGTGATGGCAGAGACAGAATTGACCGTGCAGACGACAATAACGCCCGCGGCACAGGCAAAACCGATTCCAGAGATCCCATCGATGGCCAATGTTGAAGACCATCCAGCATGGCCCACCTTGTCGCGGCTCCCGGTGACGATGACTGCGCAGATTGCCCTGAGCCGGTTCAAGGTGAGGAATCTGCTGGGGCTCACCCCGGGACAGGTATTCGAGAGCGTCTCGCCGGATACCGAGGATGTCCCCTTGTGGTCAGGCGGTGTGCAGCTCGGCTGGACAGAGTTCGAGGTGGTGGATCAGAAGATCGCTCTCCGCCTGACTCGGCTGGCCTAGCAGTTCTCCCGTAACGACGAGGCAGAGAAGGAGTGGAGCGATAGATGCAGCTTTTAGAGGGCAGGCAGGTGACACAAAAAGTGCAGACCTCAACCTCGCCGGGCGGTCTTGCCGGATGGATGCTGGAGGCCCTGCGGCGATTGCGCCGCGAATCACAGCCCAAGGCGCGGTTGATGCATCTGGTCGAAACACTGCCGCTTGGCGGGAAGAGGCAGCTCATGCTGGTGAGCTGCGGAGAAGAGCATTTTCTGGTGGGCTGTGGATCGGAGAGCCTGGAGACGATTGTGCGCGTACGATCTCTCGCGCGATCGAAGGACATGCGCGAGGCCTCCGAGAGAAAGCCGAGCGGAAGATGCGGTTAGCGCGCGCGATGTGCCAGCTTGGGTTGGCGCTGCTACTCCTGGCGATGCCATGGTCGATTGCCGACGCGCAACCGATGGGAGGCACGCAAATGGTCGCTGCCCTCGTTGCGCCAACGCTATTAAGCGCAAGCCATGCTCCGCAGGCAGAACGAGGAAGGACCGCGAATCGCAAAAACGGCAGCCGCCAGGACTCAACTTTTTTGGCAGCGCCGTCGCCAAAGGGGAAGGATTCCATCACGCAGGCCATCGAGGCCAATCGCAGTGTCCCGTGGTCGATTGTGCTCGGGCTTACGTTGCTGACGCTCCTGCCCGCGATCCTGTTGTCGATCACGCCGATGGTGCGGCTGCTGGTGGTCTTTCATTTTTTGCGGCAGGCACTGGGAACACAGACCGCTCCGTCGAACCAGATCCTGATGGGCCTCGCGCTGATGATGACCTGGTTCCTGATGCAGCCCGTCCTTCTGCAGGTAGAGCAGACGGCGATCGTGCCCTATCAGGCCGGAACGATATCGGGTATGGAGGCAATGGATCGTGGCCTCGTCCCGGTCAAGCATTACATGCTGCGCTACGCGCGCGAAAAAGATCTGGCGGTCTTTGCTGCGGCGGGGATGGCCACGCGGCCGCAGTCGCGCGACGATCTTCCCATTCAGGTGGTCATTCCTGCCTACATCCTCAGCGAGCTGAAGGCCGGATTTCAGATCGGCGCGGTCTTGTTCCTTCCGTTTCTTCTGGTTGATCTTGTGGTCGCCAGCGTGACGACCTCCGTAGGCATGATGCAACTGCCGCCGGTCGTCATCTCTACGCCGTTGAAGATTCTGCTGTTTGTGATGGTCGATGGATGGAACCTGCTCGCCCATCAATTGATTAAAAGTTTCTGAGTTGTGCTTATGACGAGTTGCTCTTCGATTGGAGGCAAAGTGGGACCGGACCAGACAGTGGAGGTGATGCGCAAGGTGCTGATGGAGTCGATGCTGCTCAGCGCGCCGCTGCTGGTGTCGGCGTGTCTCATCAGCCTCGTTGTAAGCCTGTTGCAGACGCTGACCAGCGTGCAGGAACAGACCCTGACCATTGTGCCGAGGCTGGTCGTCGTCTTCGTTGTCACCATGGCGACGCTGCCATGGATGGTGCATCGGCTGGTGAGCTTCACGGTGCGCATGTTCACCGACTTCCACCGGTATCTGGGATAAGGACGGCAATGAACAGCGATGCGAGCACGTTCGTTCGGGATTGGCCGCAGTTTTTGACGGCGGCCGTGCTGGTGATGATCCGTCTAAGCGGGCTGATGGTCTTTGCTCCGCTGTTCTCATCGGCGGCGATTGCGCCTCGCATTAAGGCTGGATTCGTCATTGCGATGACCGTCCTGCTCGCGCCTGCGGTAGCCGCGGTACCGAATGCGAGAGTTACGCTCGACGTGAAGTCGATCCTCGGCGAACTCGGCGTAGGGCTGGTCTTTGGCTTGTCGCTGATGCTGCTCAACGAGGCGCTTACCTTTGCCGGCACCTTGCTGGGCATCCAGTTCAGCTTCTCACTGGTGAATCTGATGGACCCCAATTCAATGATCGACACGCCGGTGCTCGGCCAGATGCTCGGCTGGCTGGGAGTGCTCGTCATCATCGGCGCGGGGTTGGACCGCAGCCTGCTGGCCGCGCTGGTACGCAGCTTCAGCACCGTCCCTGTAGGCCAGGCCGTGATCGAGGCGAAGACCGGCGCCGCGCTGGCGATGATGGCGGGCGGAATCTTCCTCGCGGGCCTGCAGCTTGCAGCTCCGGTCATCGCAGCCACGCTCGCCGTAGAGGTCGTGATTGCGCTGGTAAGCCGGTTGTCGCCGCAGCTTCCGGCGATGGTGATGAGCATTCCTCTTAAAACCATGGTCGCCTATGTCGTCCTCATCGGCAGCCTGGCCGTATGGCCGGGATGGATCGAGCGCCACTTCACCGCGCTGCTCGATGCGGCAGGAAGGCTGATGGCGACCGTATGAGCGAGAAGGGCACCGAGCAGGCAACACCGCAGCGACGGAAGAAGGCAAAGGAAAAAGGTGACAGCGTTCACAGCCGCGAGCTGCTCTCCGCCATGGCCATGCTGGGCGGTGTGCTGGCGCTGGGAGCCATGGCGCACGGATTCGTCTCCAGTTGGGACCAGGTCTACGTGGAGAGCCTGCGCACCGCGACCGTAGCCGAGGTCAATGACGAGCGCGGCTGGAACGAGGCCATTCGAAAGATGCTCGAACCGGCCATACTTCCCGTGGGCCTTGTGCTCGCCGCCAGCTTCGCCGGAGTTCTGGCCGCCGGAGTCGCACAGGTAGGCGGCGTCGAGATTCACCCCTCCGCCATCGAGCCCAAGTTTTCAAAGCTGAATCCGGTCACCAACGCGGGGCATCTCTTCGGCCTGCAGGCCGTGAGCAGGTCGAAGGAGGCGCAGTTGAGAATGAAAGAGCTGCTCGGACAGTCGAAGATTGGAGCGCTCCTGCAGTTTCCGCAGATGCGGCTGCGCGCCAGTGAGATCGCTGCGCTGACACCTGGCACCGTTCTGCGGCTGCCGCTGCCCAACACCCGCCCCGCTGAGTTGCGGCTGGGCGGTCTGCGCTTCGGTGAGGCAAACCCAGTGCGTATCGGAGAGCACCGAGGCGCGCAGCTTTACCATGCAATGAACTATGCGACGAATCATGCAACGACCTTGGAGCAGCAGGAGAAGCACGCCGTTCCACCCCTGAGCACAAGCGAAGAACCCATACCCCTGAGCGTGAACTAAGCGAGGTGAAGCAGATGGACAATGTGATCAATGCCAACGAGGCAGCCCGGGCCGAGGCCATCGGCGTTTTATCCGATATTGAGCTGGAGGCAACCCTCCAGTTCGGTTCGCGCGAGATGCCCTTGCGTGAGGTACTCGAACTTGGACCGGGAGACGTTGTGGAGCTTGACCGTCATGTCTCCGAACCCGTCGATCTCGTAATCGGCGACCGGATCGTGGCGCGTGGAGAGGTCGTGATCGTCAGCGGCAACTTCGCGCTGCGGATTTCGGAGGTGGCGGCGCCGCAACTACGATTGGAGAGCATCCGATGCCTTTTCTAGAGAGAAAGATCGACAACGCAGCAGCCAGTGCGCTCCTCTTTGAGGGAGACCGCTACCTCTCTTCGGATGAAATCGGATTGCCCGCTTCGATGGCCGAGACGCAGCGGCGGCTTTGCGGAAACGCGGAGTGCGCGGGCGGTTGGACAAGGCCATGGAAGAGCCGCCGCCGACCCGTCTTCGAGGGGCAGTGGGGATGCAGCGGACGGTGTGTGCTTGCAATGGTGCGCTCCGCTCTTCATCGTGAGACCGGCGACGCATCCATCTCCGGATCGGCCGCTCCCCATCGGCACAGGGTTCCCCTCGGCCTGCTCCTCCTGGCCCAGGGCTGGATCACGCAGCAGCAGTTGCGGCAGGCGCTGGAGGCGCAGCGGCAGGCCGGCACAGGGCGGATCGGCGAGTGGCTGATCTCCCGGTGCGGCCTCGAACCGGAGCAGATTACTCGCGGCCTCGGCATGCAATGGAATTGCCCTGCGCTCTCCGCCGAGGGATTCTCCCCCGAGTCGATGGCGCTGGTCATGCCCGGAGTCTTCGCCGAGGAGTTCGGAATGCTGCCTCTGCGCATCGCCGCCGGACGCATCCTCTATCTCGCCTTCACGGATGGCCTCGATGCTTCGGCTGCCCGCGCTGTCGAACAGATGTCCGGGCTCAAGTGCGAGAGCGGCATCTTGAACGAAGCCGAGTTCGGCACGGCGCGAAGCAGGCTGCTCGAGTGCGAGTCGGTCGAGGCCGGGTTCGAGTCAGCCTCGGATACAGATTCGCTGGCCGGTCGAATCACAGCCATCATCGAGCAGAAGCAGCCGACCGCCTCCCGTCTGGTGAGGATGCATCAGTATTACTGGCTGCGGCTGTGGCTGGAGAAGGGAACCGCCGGACCGTCGGGCAATCTGCCGGTGAGCGCGGAGGACATGAGGGACTACGTCTTCGCCCTTGGGAACAAGACATAGTCAGAGCAATCTTTTCTCAGGAGCAGCATCCCCCTCTCAGGGGTAGTATCCGTTGCTTGTCATTCCCGAAGGAATCCGCGTTTTGCCTCGAATCATCAAGGCCGCCCCCGAACGAGAACCGTCTTGGCTGCGCAAATAGACCGCAACAAAAAAGAGAGCCGCAATGGCTCTCTTTTTGTTGCGACGGATTTCGTTACTGCGCGACGAAAGTTGCCGAGGTGGCAGAGGAGGTCGATGCGGATTCGGTCGTACCCGAATTCAGCGTCGCGCGGTCGCCCTCGTGATCCGGACCGAGGCCCAGCTTGATGATGGCGCGAGAATCCGGAACCAGCTTGGTCTGCCAGCCGTTGTCCGCCTGAAACTTCTGCATCGCGGCTGAGGTATCGGAGTCCCAGTGACCGGAGGGAACCGTAAGGTAGCCGGACTTGACCAGCGCGGCTTGAATCTGCGCGGCGCGGCTGTCGTCGATGGAACGCTGGCCCAGGGTCTTCTTGACCGGACGCGCGGAACGCTTGTGACTGCGGCTCGAGGTCTTGTGGTGAGCCGTAGGGCCGCGGCGCGCATGAATCACGGCTACACCGGGAACGGCGGTAGCGAGTGCGAGTCCGGAACACAGGACGAGTTGAGCAAACCTCATGGAACAGAACCTCAACGTTCAGTATGGAATAGACGGATGCGCTGTCTCTATTCGTGTGTGATCAGGGTATCCCGAGAGTAACCCTCGCGCAATAGGAATGATATTCCGAAAGCTGGGAAGTTTTGACGCGCCTGTGAAGAATAATCCCGAGCACGTCCCCATTTCGGGAAGGCCTTTGAGAAGGTCTACTTCGGCAAAAAGAGGGGGGCACCGAGACCGGTGCCCCCTCTCGCGAACCGCAGCCTGTCTCTATGGCAACGTACCGCCCACGTAGGTGTTGCCGGAGTTCTTCTGTAGCGGTGAATGGATGACAAAGACCACGTCGTCCTTCGACTTCAAGGTCGAGACGATGGCCCTGTAGCTCGCTTCGTCGGTGACAGGCTTCTTGTTGATCTCGGTGATGATCGCGCCCTTGCCCAGGGCGATCTCGTCGGCGAAGGAGCCCGGGCGAACCGTGGTCACGATCACGCCCTTGCTGATCCCCGTTCGCGAAGCGATGGCCGGAGGAATAGTCGAGACCGTGATCCCGAGCGTCGTCTTGCCTGCATCGGAGGTCGCCGGTCCGGAATCATCGTCGTCTCCGCCCCCGGCAAGCTCAGCGTAGGTCTTGGCGCGGTCTCCAATCACGACATCGGCCACAGCCTTCTTCCCGTCGCGAAGGTAGCCCAGCTTGACAGTGGAACCGACCTTCCGGGCAGAGATGTCGTTGACCAGGTCGTCGCCGCCCTTGATGTCGCGACCGTCGATAGAGATGATGGCGTCGCCCGGCTTGATGCCGGCCTTGGCCGCGCCGCCGGTCGGCGTCACCGTGCTGACGATCACGCCGCTCGAGATGCCGTACATGCGGTTGACCGCGGAGCTGACCCCGGACTGGAAGCTGATGCCGATCGATCCGCGCACCACTTTATGTTCCGGCCCGATCAGCATGTTGTAGATCTTGGCGATGGTGTTGGACGGCATCGCGAATCCAAGCCCCACCGATCCCATCGACTGGGTATAGATCGCCGTATTCATGCCGACCACCTGCCCAGCCATATTGACCAGCGGCCCGCCGGAGTTGCCGGGGTTGATCGAGGCGTCCGTCTGGATGAAACGCTGAAACTGCGACTGCGAAAGACCGTTAGGCCCACGCTCGTCGATGGAACGATCCTTGGCGGAGATGATGCCGGCAGTCACCGTCTGAGACAGGCTGAAAGGGCTGCCGATGGCAAGCACCCAGTCGCCAACCTGCGCGCCGTCGGAGTTGCCGAGCTTGATGGTGGGGAGTGGCTTGTCCGTGTCGATCTTGATGACAGCGATGTCGGTGTCCTTGTCGACGCCGATCACATGCGCCGGCCGTCCTTCGTTGCCAACCTGGTTGTCCGGGTCGGTCGAAAGCTTGACGAAGATCTTGTCCGCCTTGTCGACTACGTGATTGTTGGTAATGATGTAGCCTCGGGGATCGACGATGAAGCCCGATCCGAGAGCCCGCCGCTCCGCGCCCGCTACGCCGTCACCGTCGTCGGGTCCGCCCTGGCCGCCGAAGAAGCGGTTGAAGAAGTCCTGCATATCGCCCTGCTGGCTGTCATCGCCATCGTCCGGGCTTTGCTGCATGCCGCGCCGGTTGCGCCGGTTCGCGGTGGGCTTAGGAATCTCCTCGGTATTGATGTTGACCACCGCGGGCCCGACTTCCTTGACGATCTGCGCGAAACCGTTGGACAGCGTCACAGGGGAGGGAATGACGATGGGCTTGGCGTCCGAGGTGTCGACGCTCTGTTCCTTGCCGCTCACGTTCTGCGTAATCACGGAGCCGACCAGAATACCGATCGAAAGGGTGGCAAGAAGTGTAAATGTCGTGGTGAGACGGTGGGCGCGCATGCGGTCAAGCAGGCTTGGAGAAGGGTTGTTTCGTATATCCATATATTAAGTCTGACCTCTATTTCGTGCATTCCGTTGTGCCTGGCCTGAAGGTCGGCGAGAACTTGAGTATAGCCAATTTGGCCGTGAAGCCTGTCTTCTTAGAGTATTTCCGGTACTTTCCGGTTGTTTAGACGCACACAACCGCCAAAGGTGGTCCGAACTCGCCATCTCGGCTGAAGCCACGCCGTTTACGGTAGGCGCGGTCCCACCCTCGGCCCTACAGCCACAAGAAAACGTCATCTCACCGGAGACGTGCGGTCTTATCACGCGGCGCAGTGGAGAGACCCCTGTATTTATCTTCCCCCAGCGGAACTTTATTTTAGCCGTCGAGGAGCCAGGTAATGTTAAGGACTTAAATCAGCCCTCCTGTAAAGTCAGCCAAAATCCTTCGCCGCACTCCGGGTCACGTCAAGCAGGGTCAGCAGGACACGCCGAAGGGCCGTCTCCCGTCCGGTCGGGTCATACCACTCCTGAAGCGTATGGATGCCTCCCCCCGAGCCTCCTGTCCCCATCGCGATCGCCGGAATTCCCTTGGAAAGAGGAATATTGGCGTCGGTGGATCCAAGCCGGATCTCGGTCCGCAGCGTAAGGTGACGGTCCACGGCGCGCAGCGTGTCGAGGAGAGGCGAGTCATCCGGCAGGACGGCAGCCGGGCGGTTGCCTATATTTTCCATCGTGATCCTTGCCGCTCTAGCCGCGCTCTTTTTCGCTGGAGAAGCGGGCAACAGGCCGTCGCAGATCCGGCGGACGGCGGCTTCAGCGGCGATCAGTTGGGCAGGATCGGTGGAGCGCAGATCGAGCAGCACCGTGGCCGTCTCCGGAATGGAGTTGATCGAGGTGCCGCCAGCGATATGCCCGGCGTTGAGGGTCGTGAGAGGATCGCGGGACAGCTCGATATCAGCGATCGCGACCAGCGCCCGGCCCAGGAGGAAGATCGGATTCGGCGTCCCCGCGTCGATCCAGGAGTGACCGCCGGGGCCGCTGACCTCGATGCGCAGCCGTGTGCTCCCGAGCGCGCGCGTGACCACGGTATTGGTGCCGCCTCCTTCAAGCGCGATGGCGGCGGCGATGCGGTCGCGGTAGCGGCCTTGTTCGAAGAGGTGCCTCATCCCGCGCAGATCGCCCTGACCCTCTTCGCCCACGTTGGCGGCAAAGAGGATCGGAATGGGCGGCGCGATCCTGGCATAGCGAAGGGCTGCGGCGAGAGCCAGCAGCGCGGTCAGCCCGGCGGCGTTGTCGCAGATGCCGGGAGCGTAGATCCGGGGACCGTCCTTCGCAAGGCGCGGCTCGCAGTTAGTCCCCTCGGGAAAGACCGTGTCAAGGTGAGCGGAGAGCAGGATGCACGGCGAATCTGCCCGCAGAGCCTCCGCGGACCCCAACTCGGCCAGCGCATTGCCTTCCTCGTCCAGATGAACATTGCCCAGGCCAAGCTCGACGAAGCGGTCGAGGAACCAGTCAGCCCGGGCAGCCTCCCCGAAGGGCGGCGCGGGGATGCCGACCATCTCCATCTGCCACTGCCGGAGCTGAGGCTGGTGCAGATGCAGCCAGTGAAAGGCGCGATGCACCGCGGTCAATTCGGCAAGCCGGGTGATGCGTTGATGGGCGGCGGCGGACATCAGTATTCCACCTCGATTAGAAAGAGCCCGCTCGCTGGAGCCGTCGGTCCGGCAGCGGAGCGGTTGCTCTCGGAGAGGATCGCAGGGATGGAATCCGCCGGTAGGCGCCCGCGGCCGACCTCGACAAAGGTGCCGACGAGGTTGCGAACCATGTGGTGCAGAAAACCGCTGCCGGTAACGCGGTAGACCAGCAAGCCATCCCGCTCGCGCCATGTTGTGTGGTAGATCGTACGGATGCTGCCCGTCGTGTCGCCCGGGTCCGAAGCATCCCCTTCCTCGCGATTACGGGTGGCGAGATCCGGATCGACGGCGGCAAACGAGGAAAAATCATGTGTGCCGAGAACGTCGGCGGCAGCCTGCTCCAACGCTGTCAGATCGAGCGCAAACGGGCAGGCCCACACGAAGGGCGCGAGCATCGGCGAGCAGATGCTGCCGATAGGATGGATGCGGTACTCGTAAGTCTTGCGCACGGCGCTGTGGCGAGCGTGGAAGCGGTCCGGAGCGTGCTCGATCGAAAGAACTCGGATGCTCGCCGGAAGGGCATGGTTGAGCGCGCGATGAAAGTTGGCCGGGGGAATGGAGCCGTCGAGGGAAAAAGTAGCAACCTGGCCCAGCGCATGGACCCCGGCATCGGTGCGTCCGGAGCCCTGCGGCAGAACGGACTCCCCGGTAATGCGGCGGACGGCCTCGGCCAGCGTCCCCTGGACGGTCGAGAGGCCGGGCTGAACCTGCCAGCCATGGAAGGGGGTGCCATCGTAGGCGAGAATGGTTTTCCAGAGATGCATGTTGCTTTTCTGGACGGTATCACGGAGAGCGTTTGCGACAAAGCCAGGGCGAAACTCAGGGGAAAGGGAACAAAAGCAGGCAACGAGGCAAAGCCCCGGGAAGTGCTCAGAGATTGGCGCGGCGATTGGTATACTTGGCGAGGTTGCAGCTCCCGGGGAAGATTTTGATGCGGTCGTTGGGAACGAAGCGGCAAGGGGATGCGTATCACTGCCATGCCCGGTCTGCTGAATAAGGGCCGATGGCTTTCTTTAAGAATCGTGCAGGACGAGAGGCGCGTCTTAATTAGATTGGAAAACGTTGATGCGTGAGGGCAGCCCGGTGGAAGTTTCGGGATTGCTGTGAGTTGAAGAACTCCGGGGAATAAGCTGTGCCGTCACTGCAGCGCCGGAAAAGAAGCTAATGGAGAGTTGGAGAGCCATCGTGAGATTAAGGGATATGCAGGCGGCAGTAAGCATCGGACTGTTGCTGATGAGTACGAATATGCAACCGGCATTGGCGCAGCAGACCAATCCTACCGCGCCGGCCACGCCGCAGACGGTGGTCAACGATACGACCGGGCAGCCCGGCCTGCCACAGGCGCCGCAGCCCAAACTGACCGAACCGCTCTATCTGCGCAGTGCCAGCCACGACTACTCGAAGCCGAAGAGCCACTTCTGGAACCCGATTGCCCCCTACACGTCAACCGACGTTCCTTTACCTCGGCTGGGAAATACGCCCAACCTGGACGGCCTGCTGCGCAACGGCAAGATCTATCTCAGTCTCTCGGATGCCGTCATGCTGGCGCTTGAGAACAACTACGACATCGCCATCTCGCGGATCAACCTAGACATCGCCGACACCGATATCCTCCGTGCCAAAGCAGGCACCTCGTTGCGCGGCGCGCCGGCTGGCGTGGTGACCAACACGCTGGGAGGAACCAGCACGACGGTTACGTCGAGCGGAGGGCCGGCCGGGCCCGGTGGAACCTCGGCAGGCGCGGGCGGAGCCGGTGCCGGAGCTTCCGGCCTGGTCCTGAGCACCAACGGCGGCGGACCGGCCCCGGAACTGCGCGACCCCGTGCTGACCGGCACGATCCAGTACGAGAACCTGAAGCAGAAGCAGAGCAATACTCTGTTCAGCGGCGGCCTTCCCCAGTTGACGACCGATACCGGGACCTTCAACTTTGGCTACCAGCAGGGCTTCGTTACCGGAACCGCGCTGAATGTGGCGTTCAATAATACTCGCGTCACCACGCAGAACCCGTTTTCCACCTACAGCCCGCAACTGAACTCCAGCTTCAAGGCCACCGTGACGCAGCATCTTCTGCAGGGATTCGGCCGGGGCATCAACGGACGTTTCGTGATTCAGGCAAAGAACGACCGCCGCATCACCGACTCGGCCTTCCGCCAGCAGCTTCTTTATACCGTCAACCAGGTGGAGAACATCTACTGGGGTCTGGTGAGCGCCTATGAAGACGAGCAGGCCAAGGAACGGGCGCTGGCGCAGAGCACGCAGCTCACAGCGGACAACCGCAAGCAGTTGGAGATCGGAACGCTGGCTCCTCTCGACGTGGTGAACTCGGACTCCGCCGTGGCGAGCGACAAGCAGGCCCTGGTCGCCTCGCAGTCGAACCTGGAGTATCAACAGTTGATTATGAAGCAGGCGATCGCCCGAAACCTGAACGATCCCGAGCTCTCGAACGCTCCCGTCATTCCGACGGATCGTGTCAGCCTGGACCGCCTGCCCGAAGAAGACACCTCGGTCGAAGAGTTGGTGAAGCAGGCTTACACCAACAACCCTCAGATCGAACAGGCCGTGCTGGCGATGAAGAACAACGAGATCACCATCAAGGCTGAGAAAAATGGTCTGCTGCCCCAGATCGACGCCTATGCGTTCTACGGCGGCAGCGGTCTGGGCGGCGCGCAGAATCCTAAACAGATCTGCGATTTCAGCAATCCTTCTGCACCTTGCCCCCCCATCGCTCCCATCAGCTATCGAAATACCTTCGGAAGCCTGTTCGACAGCTCCAGCCCGGACAAGGGCGTTGGCGTCAATATCACCATCAACCTGCGCAACCGCGTAGCCCAGGCCGATCAGGCCCGCTCGCAGATGGAGTACCGGCAGTCGCAGATGCGCCTCCAGCAGCTCTACACGCAGGTCCGCATCAACGTCATCAACAGCCAGTACGCGCTGACCAACGACCGCGCTCAGGTAAAGGCAGCCGAGGCCGGACGCGACTATGCTCTGCAGAGTCTGGACGCGGAGCAGAAGAAGTACAAGCTGGGCGCATCGACTTCGGCTAACGTGCTGCAACAGGAGAGAAATCTCGCGGCGGCGGAGAATACGCTCATCTCCGATACGGCAGCTTATGCCAAGGACCGGGCGGCGTTGTCGCAGCTTCTATCGAACACGCTGGACAAATACGGCATCAGCATCCAGGACGCGGCTCGAGGCGAACTGTCGCAGGCTCCGGTGATCCCCGGCCTGACGGCTCCGAAGGAACCGGCCACGGCCAAACCCATCGTCGTCGGTCCCAATCCTCCGGCACAATAAAAACGTTCATCGCTTCCATAGCAAAAAAAGAGGCCGCTTCTTCAAGGAGCGGCCTCTTATTTATTGGATTCGCTTCTACGAGCGCGTAAGGAATTTGCGCCGCGTCACGCCTGCCAGGCCGAGGATGCCGGTACCCAGCAGAATAAAGCTAGCCGGTTCAGGCGTCGCCGCCGTGGAGAGTTCGAAGCTGACAGGGACGGTCTGGGTGAAGTTGTCCTCATCATTGAGGAACGCGAAGTATCCGGTACCGTCGTTGAAGATATTTACCTGGTAGGTGTCCGGCCCATTCACCTCGCCGAAACTGAATCCGTGCGCGTCGAGCGTCGGCGTGGCAGTGGGGAAGAGCATATTGTCGTTTCCGTTGAAGCCGCCGGGAGCGATCAGGTTGGTGACACCCGTGCCGGTGATATTCGTGATGATGTAGTCGCTTCCGCTGGTCAGGGTAGCAGTAAGCGTTCCGGCTCCGCTGAACGGACCGGAGGAGCCTATTGCGGAAAAGTTGAAGGTATCGGCATGAGCCGCGACAGGAATCGCCAGGGCACCGAGAACAACTAGGGATAAGAGCGGGGAATAGCGCATGGAAGACCTCATGGATTGGAGTTCTGGAGCGCGTGCTGATCCATGAGATGCCGCCACACATATGCAAAATATCGGTAAATTCAGGACAGAATATTCCACTTTGTGCCTTATTCGGCAGGCAATGACGCCTGGACTGAGAATAAATTTCCTCATCTCGATGTGGTGATGGCAAAGCGCGTCACCAGGATAGAAGCTCTATGGCAGAAGCCGCATTGAAACAACGCTTTGCTTTCAGTGCTCTAGACTTGAGGGATGAGTGAAAACAAGAACTCCCTCGAACAAGCGGCTTCGGCCTATCTGCGCTCGGCGATGCACCAGCCGGTGGACTGGCAGCAGTGGGGCGAAGCGGCGTTCGCGCAGGCCCAGGCCGAGGACAAGCCGATCCTGCTCGACATCGGCGCAGTGTGGTGCCATTGGTGCCACGTCATGGACCGCGAGTCCTACGAGAACGAGGAGACGGCGAAGGTCATCAACGAGCACTTCGTTCCGGTCAAGGTCGACCGCGACGAGCGTCCCGACGTGGACTCGCGCTATCAGGCAGCCGTAGCCGCCATCAGCGGGCAGGGCGGATGGCCGTTGACGGCGTTCCTCACTCCCGATGGCAAGCCCTACTTCGGTGGCACCTACTTTCCCCCGCAGGATCAGCACGGCCGTCCCGGCTTCCAGCGCGTGCTGCTCACCATGGCCGAGGTCTTCGAGAAGCAGCGCGGCGAGGTGAACGACTCTGCCGCCAGCGTCATCGCCGCCATCGAGCATAACGAGTCGTTCATGGGCGGCGCTTCCGATCCCGGCCCCGGCCTGGTCGCCAAGCTCGTCGAGTCGGCGCTCAAGCAGTTCGACCCACGGTCCGGCGGCTTCGGCTCGCAGCCCAAGTTCCCGCACTCGGGAGCGATCGATCTTCTGCTGGACGTCGCCTCGCGCGGTGAAGGCAACGAGGCTGCAAAGACCGCCGCTCTGGTAACGCTCGAAAAGATGTCGCGGGGAGGCATCTACGACCATCTCGCCGGCGGCTTCCATCGCTACTCGGTCGACGAACGCTGGGTGGTGCCGCACTTCGAGAAGATGTCCTACGACAACAGCGAACTGCTCAAGAACTACGTCCACGCCTACCAGACCTTCGTCCAGCCGGAGTCCGCGCGCGTCGCGCGGGAGATGGTCCGGTGGATCGACGAGTGGCTGAGCGACCGCGAGCACGGCGGCTTCTACGCCTCGCAGGACGCCGACGATTCGCTCGACGACGACGGCGACTACTTCACCTGGACCCGCGACGAGGCTGCCGCGGCATTGACGCCCGAAGAGATGGCCATCGCCTCCGCCTACTACGACATCGGCGAGATCGGCGACATGCACCACAACCCGGCGAAGAACGTCCTGCACATCCGCGTAACCCTCGAAGCGGTGGCCAAGGCCAACGGCGTAAGCGTTGAGTCAGCGCAGGCTCTGCTCGCCTCCGCGAAGAAGAAGCTCTACGCGGCACGGCTGGCGCGGCCGACTCCCTACGTCGACAAGACGGTCTACGTCAGTTGGAACGGCATGATGATCTCTGCCTATCTCGAAGCTGCTCGTGTCCTCGACCTGCCGGAAGCGAAGGCCTTCGCGCTGAAGTCTCTCGACCGCGTGCTGCGTGAGGCTTGGGACGCAGACAAAGGCATGGCTCACGTGGTCGCCTACGGCGAAGCCGGTGGCAGCGCCGCTCGCGTCGCCGGCGTGCTCGATGACTATGTCTTCGTCGGCCACGCCGCGCTCGACGCCTGGGAGGCGACCGGCGAGATGCGCTACTACACAGCCGCCGAGCAGATCGCCGCCAGCGCCATCACGCGCTTCTACGACCAGACCGGCCACGCCTTCTTCGACACCGAGGCTCCGGCCGAAGGCGAGCAGCGCCTCGGTGCCCTGGTCGCGCGACGCAAACCCCTGCAGGATTCGCCCACGCCCGCCGCGAACTCCGTGGCGGCAGCCCTGCTGCTGCGTGTCGCCGCACTTAATGAGGTGGAAGACTACGCCGTCAAGGCGCTCGAAACGCTCGAAACCTTTGCCGGAGTCGTGGAGCACTTCGGGCTCTACGTCGCCAGCTACGGACTGGCTCTGCAACGGCTCCTGCTGGGCACGGTCCAGGTCTGCATCATCGGCGGCGACGACGAGGCACGACAGCTCGAGACCGCGGCCTTGGCACGATACGCCGTCAACAAGAGCGTCATCCGTCTGCGCCGGGACCAGCTCAGCTCGCTTCCGCCCGCGCTGGCCGAGACCCTGCCGCACCTGCCGGGAATCGACGGCACCGGCAGCATTGCCGTCCTCTGTACCGGTCGAGGCTGCCTGCCCCCGGCGCGAACCGTCGACGAACTCACCGAGGCCATGAGCAAAACGCTGTAGCTGGAGTTACCGAGCCCTTTGTTTGTCATTCCCGAAGGGAATCTGCGGTTGCCTTCCTCCACACCAACAGCAAATCTGCCCTAATGAGGCGCTGCGCAGAAACAACTCTTCCCGCAGCGCCTCATCCGGCTCGATCAAAGCGTCCGCTCCCTATGCGAGCGTCGACAGGAACTCTTCGAGACGTTTGAAGCTCGCATCCACGCCTTCCTTCATTCCAGACTTCAGCGCCATATCGCGAGACTCTTTCGTCGGGAACAGCTTGGTGTTCGTGATCGTTGTCTTGCCATCCTTCTCGGTCAGGACAAGCGTATTGATCGTCTCCGGCCCATAACCTCCCCAGGACTCGGTGGAGACGATCCGTTCGGGCGGCAGCACTTCCTTGTACACACCGCTCATCCCCATCTCTTTCCCATCGGAGCTGCGCCAGACAAACCGCCACGCTCCGCCCGTACGCAGATCGATCTCGCAGACGGGCATGGTCCAGCCCTCCGGCCCAAGCATCCATTGCGGGAGATATTTCGGTGTAGTCCATGCCTCGAAGACGAGCTTGCGTGGAGCGTCGAAGACCCGTGTCATCACGATCTCGAGATCCGTGGGCGTGGTCAGTTGGAAGGTCTCTGCGTTGTTCATCTGCGATTCTCCTTAATGAAACTTCTGGTTGAGTCCGGTTTTGTTAAGGACACGGCTTCAGCCGTGCCACAAGTGCTTCGTTTGCAATGGGGCTTTAGCCCCTGAGGTACGCTTTCGTTACATCCGAACCCTTCTTCCGCAGCCTGTTTAGCCGCTGAGGAAATGTTCGGAAATTTAATCGGACCTCCTCTATCATTTTTTAGGTGTGTGCTTCTTGTGTTTAACCTGTGCCGCCTTCATGGTGTCGAGCAGGGCATCAAGCCGCCGGAAGTTGCCCTCCCATAACTGGCGGTAGTTCTCCAGCCATTCGGTTGCCTCCGCAAGCGGCGCTGCTTCTATCCGCCGCGGCCTGCGCTGCGCATCCTGGCCGCGCGAGATCAGGCCGGCTCTCTCCAGTACCTTCAAGTGCTTGGAGATCGCCGGCTGGCTCATGGCAAACGGTTCGGCCAGTTCCATAACGGAGGCCTCGCCCAGCGCAAGCTGCGCCAGGATGGCCCGCCGCGTCGGATCGGCAAGTGCTGCGAACGTCATGTCAAGATGGGCAGAAGTCATCATAAAATCACCGTACAGTTATATAACTTATAAGTTATATAATGAAGTCCAAGACGAATGTCAAGACTTTCAGCAAACTATTTTTCAGGCGAAGCGCAAAAGACGCTCTCACGCGCCGATCGTCGGTGCAGCCGGTGGCGCAGTAGGGTCTGCCTTCTGCTGCATGATGAGCATGTTGGAAGAGACGCCCAGCGGGATGCCTTCTTTCTCGAAGGCAAGGATGATGCGTCGGCGCAGCTCCCGGAGCACCGGGTCGCGCTGGTTGGCGCGCACGCGGAGGTTCACCGGATAGATCACCTCGCGGCCATTGATCTTATCCACGCCAAGGATATCGGGATCGGCGATGATCACCTGCTTGAACGCAGAGTCATGGCGCACCTCGGCTGCGACCTTGCGCAGCAGCGCCATCACCCTGTCGGGATTGGCGCTCGCATCCACGCTGACCGGCAGGGAGGCGACAGAGTAGTCGCGCGAAAAGTTGGCGACCGAGGCAATCTGGCTGTTCGGGATCACATAGAGCGTTCCATCCCCGTCACGGAGCCGGGTAAGCCGCAGAGTGAGGTCCTCGACCGTCCCTTTGAGCCCGGCGATCGTGACGACCTCCCCCACGTTGTACTGGTCTTCCACCAGGATAAAGATGCCGTTGATCATGTCCTTGAAGATCGATTGCGCGCCCAGGCCGATCCCGACCCCGACCACGCCCGCGGAGGCCAGCAGCGGTGTCAGGTTGATATTGAACAGAGACAGGATGTGCAGAAGAACGATGAATCCGATCAAGCCGTACGACGTCGCCCGTACGATCGCCGCCACGGTGCGAAGCTGGGCCGCGCGCTGCGAATTGCCAACCTGCTTATCGGCTCTTCGACGTAACCTGTTGACGAAGATGGCGATGATGCGTTGCAAAGTGAAGGCGATCACAAGCACAACGACAAGGCGCGGCAGGTCATTCGCCACAAATTGAATCACGAAGTTGTGCCAGTTGCGTTCCAGAACCTTTGAAAGATATTCGTATTGCATGGGCGCAGGCGGGGAGAGCATGATTGAGGCGTCTCGCTTTCGTGAATGCTTCTAGAACAGAATGCTTGAGCTTCTTCCAGGATGCAATTCTCCGCAAAGCGGAATCGAGGTGCGTTATGAAAATACTTTGTTCAGCCCTTATGGGGATGGGATTGATGGTGGGAACTTTCGGGCTTCTCGCAGCCCCGGCCGCGGCGCAGTTGTCGTCGCAACCGTTCCCCCCGCAGCGTCAGCCTCCGGGGCAACTCGGGCGTCCCGGTCAGGACGAGCCGCCGACCGCCTTGCCGGACCCCTCGATCGCGCAGCGGCAGGCGCGTTTGCGAAACAACGACCGCCAGCAGCGCCTCGTTGCCGACACCGATAAGCTACTCGTTTTGGCGACGGAGTTGAAGCAGGACGTCTCCAAAACTAACCAGAACGTTCTCTCTGTGGATGTCATTAAAAAGGCCGAGGAGATCGAAAAGCTGGCTCACAGCGTCAAGGAACGGATGAAGGGCTGAGGGTGCGTAGCCACCAATCCCACGCCCGAGGGTAGCCTTGTGAGCACCCGGCTCACTCGCTGAAGGCGGGGGTAAAGAATTACAATTCCTGATGTTGACCGCTAAAAGATCGAGGCAGAGATGGCACCGCAAAGTCTGAAGGAGATTGAGGTTCTGGAAGCCGGTACACCGGCCTCCAGCGCGGAGCATGAACTGACAGACCAGCAGTGGATCGAGTTCTACCGCCTGATGTACCTCTCGCGGCGAACCGACGACCGCGAGATCGTGCTCAAGCGGCAGCAGAAGATCTTCTTTCAGGTATCCTGCGCAGGCCACGAGGCGCTGCTGGTGGCGGCGGGCATGGCCATGCGCCCCGGTTACGACTGGTTCTACCCCTACTATCGCGACCGCGCCATCTGTCTTGCCCTTGGCAACACGGTGGAGGACCAGCTTCTGCAATCGGTAGGCGCAGCCGACGATCCCGCCAGCGGCGGCCGCCAAATGCCCTCGCACTGGGCCAGCAGCAAGCTGAACATCGTCACCTCGTCCTCCTCGACCGCGACCCAGTGCCTCCATGCCATCGGCTGCGCCGAGGCGGGCCGCTACTTCGCGAAGTACCCCGAGGCCGCCGCCAGGCATGACGGCGATTATCGCCAGTTCAAAGACGTTAAATTTCATGGAGACGAAGTCGTCTTCCTCTCCATTGGAGAAGGTGCAACCAGTCAGGGAGAGTTCTGGGAGTCGCTCAACACGGCGAGCAATCAGAAGCTTCCCGTCGTCTATGTCATCGAGGACAACGAGTACGCCATCTCCACCCCGGTCGAGACCAACACCCCCGGCGGCAACATCTCGCGTCTCGTCGCCAACTTTCCCAACTTCCACTTTGCCGAGATCGACGGTACTGATGCTGTTGCCAGCTACAAGGCCATGGCCGAGGCCGTAGCCTACTGCCGCGCCGGGAACGGACCCGCGCTGGTGCACGGCCACGTCATCCGCCCCTATTCGCACTCCCTCAGCGACGATGAGCGTCTCTACCGCGCCGCCGACGAACTCGAGGCCGATGCCCTGCGCGATCCCATCTCGCGGATGCAGATGTGGCTGCTGCGCGAGGGCATCCTCGACGAGGAGGGCATCAACCGCCTCGAGCGCAAGGTCGACGAAGAGGTGCAGCGCGCCGCCGACAAGGCTGTCGCCGCGAAGCTGCCGACGGCAGGCTCGATCCTGCGCCACGTCTACTCCGAAGACCTCACCCCCATGGACGCCCGCTTCGACACCGAGCCGGCCGTCACCGCGGACACCTCCGAGCGCACCATGGCCGACCTCATCAACCGCTGCCTCAAAGACGAGATGCGCCGCGACCCGCGCATCGTCGTCTTCGGCGAAGACGTCGCCGACGCCAGCCGAGAAGAGGCCTTGCGCGCCGGCAAGGTCAAGGGCAAGGGCGGCGTCTTCAAGCTCACCGCCGGCCTGCAGACCGAGTTCGGCAGCGACCGCGTCTGGAACTCTCCGCTCGCCGAAGCCAACATCGTCGGCCGCGCCATCGGTATGGCCGAGCGCGGCCTCAAGCCGGTCGTCGAGATCCAGTTCTTCGATTACATCTGGCCGGCCATGCACCAGATGCGCAACGAGCTGGCGCTGATTCGCTGGCGTTCCAACAACGTCTTCAGCTCGCCCCTGGTCATCCGTGTGCCTATCGGCGGATACCTGACCGGCGGCTCGATCTATCACTCGCAGTCCGGCGAGAGCATCTTCACCCACACCCCCGGCGTGCGCGTCGTGATGCCCTCGAATGCGCTCGATGCCATGGGCATGTTGCGGACGGCGATCCGCTGCGATGACCCCGTCCTCTTCCTCGAGCACAAGCGCCTCTACCGCGAAACCTACGGCCGCGCCGCCTATCCGGGACCGGATTTCTGCATCCCCTTCGGCAAGGCGCAGATCGTTCGCCCGGGCAAGGACATGACCGTCATCACCTACGG
This sequence comes from Acidobacteriales bacterium 59-55, assembly GCA_001897435.1. Classification (GTDB taxonomy): domain Bacteria; phylum Acidobacteriota; class Terriglobia; order Terriglobales; family Acidobacteriaceae; genus Edaphobacter. The sequence continues at coordinate 837,026 of MKSV01000007.1, forward strand.
CGCCGTGGTGCCGCGTGCGTTACAGGCGGCACAGAAGCTGCATCGCGAGAAGGGCATCGACGTTGAGCTGATCGACCTGCGCAGCCTCGCCCCCTACGACTGGGAGGCCATCGCCGAGAGCGTGCGCAAGACCAGCCGCGTCCTCGTCGCGCACGAGGACATGCTCAGCTGGGGATACGGCGCCGAGATCGCCGCGCGCATCGGCGACGAGCTCTTTCACGACCTCGACGCTCCCGTGCGCCGCGTAGGAGCGATGGACGTCTTCGTCGCCTATCAGCCGCAGCTCGAGGATGTCATCCTCCCCCAGCCGGAGCGCCTCTTCCGCGCCATGGAAGAGTTGGCAGCTTTCTAGCGCTATTTCGTCCGCTGCGCACCCCTGTATTCCTACCTTCCCAAAAAGCGATCACCAAGAATGAAGGAAGTTAGAGGCATCCGTCAGTCTAAAAGTTGCAGATAAACCCAAAGAAATCGGCCTCTATTGTTTTCGGGATATCAAAATTTTGAATCTACGAAATGGTGGAAAACGTGGACAACTTTTTAGTTGTTCCCGCGTCTTATGAAGTGTAGTCAGCAGTTGCCGGACTTTCACTTCCCTCGGTCACGGCTTCCCAAATCCGCAAGGCCAATACCTACCGTAAACGTAAGGCCCCCACAGCATCGGGGGCCTTCACTCCGTCTGGGCTCTTTCGTTCTACCGTTCTCCCGCTCTTTAGGAAAAACCGATCTTCCGATCCAGCGACAGCGCCCCCGCGCCATAGAAAAGCAGCATGATCGCAATCGCGGCCAGGTCCGCAATGTAGTTGTACATGCCGAAGCCGTGATGGATGCCCACCAGAAACAGCGCCGTCAGCATGTTGATGGCGATCATTCCCGCGGCAAACCGCGTGAACAGCCCCAGGATCACCAGAATGCCGCCCGCAAACTCGGTGAATGCCGAGACGTAGCCCAGCCAGTAGGGAAGTCCCATCACGACAACGCTATGCACGAACCGGTCGAGCGCGGCGTGGCTGGAGACCTTCTGATATCCGTGGACCACGACCGAGAGACCGAGAGCCAGCCGCAGCAGAAGCGCTCCCCAGGGCTGAAGGTTGTTGAGAAATCTTGTCATAAAATTCTTTCCTCGAAAGAGTTTAGAAGGTCGTCGTGGGTTTAAAGAGATTTATCGAGCCGCTGTAGCAGAGATTGCCGATTGCGGAAGATAGCGGTCAAAAAAATGGACAAGGACCTCGGCATCAGGAGTCTTTTCCGAAGTCCCGGTCTCGGCAGTGACTTTGGGGCCGGCCGCGCTACGAAACGCGGTCTTCATCTGACCCGATGACTCGGGGCCGGCGATCAGCAGCTTGGGTGTGCGCAGCGTCTCCAGCGGTTTGGCCATCGGAAAGTCTTCGTGGAAGAGCATGCCCACCGGAATGAACCTGGAGCGCGAGTCGCGGCGAACCGTATCCATCAGGTCGGCGTTGGGCGCGTCGAGGATGAGGGCCGAAACCGTGGCATGAGATTGTGCCAGACGAGTTGCAAGCGAGGCTCCAACCCCGGTTCCGTAAAGCACGATCCGCTCTGGCGGGACGCCTCGCGACTGGGTCAGATACTGCCAGGCGGAGTCGGCATCCTCAGTCATCCTCTGTTGGCTGGGGTGGACCTTGGCGCTCTGGCCGTAGCCCCGGTAGTCGAAGGCGAAGACGTTGATGCCGAGCGTATGCAGCAGCCCGAGCGTGGGCGTCGAATCGGCCAGCGAACCGTCGCCCGCAGGCAGAAAGAGCACGGTCGCCTCGTGAAACCGCCCTTGCGGAACTGCCGGAATCCACCACCCCGTTAGCTTGGGGATGGCGTCGCTGCCGGGCGCAAAGTGGACCGCCTCGAAGGCAGCGCCTTCGATCGACGCAGGCGCGGTGGCCGTTCGCGCAGGGTGCAGAACGATCTGCCACTGTCCCTGGTAGAAGAGGAAGCAGAGCGCAAGGTAGCCGCACACAAACGCCAAGGCCAGGGTTACGCCGATGGCCTTCGCCAGCCAGACCGGGTCGACGGTCTCGGGCTGGGGCGACGCCTCGGAACGACGTCTGGACGCTTTGGGATGGGGGCGGGGCATGAGAGCTGCTCTAAGAACTTTAGCATCTGCAAAACACAGATTTAAACCATCACAGAACGTATCCGATAACCCCAGACGCACGTCATCTCGACCAACTTCCCTCGATCCTCTTTCAATCTGCTACAAACACACGTCATCTCGACCGAAGCCACGCGGCTTCATCGCGTCGCGGAGTGGAGAGACCCCTGTATTTCGCCGTTGTCCGTACAGCAGTCAATAGGAGTTTTTAGACAGCGTCTTAGGGACTTGTATGTGTGACCTGTGCCACTGCCGGATCAACCGAGGGGGCCGCTTTATGTCGTCCCACGCTGCGGCTCCAAAGCATGAACGGTCTTTCCACGGCTATGTAAAATCCCCACGATAAGACGATCGCCGTCGGAAGATACAAGAGGAAGAATACTGGGTGACTTACCTTTTCCATGAGCAACACGGTCATGCTGAACAGCACAGTTCCGTGCACGAGGTAGAGGCTGTAGGAGATGCGTCCTAAAAAAGCTGGAGCGGCAGAGTTGAGTATCCGGCGAGCTGAATGAGAATTTAGCCCAACGATGAGCAGTCCGGCCGCTCCAATTGCCACCGGCATATCTCCCAGGTGCCACAGTGGTCCAATGCCGGCAAGATGCCGACCACCGAAGTACAACAAAAGCGATGTGAGCATAAACGCTCCACATTGGAATGGAGCAAGCCTCTTGTACCTCTCGCTCAGGCCTTCAAGGTTCTTCGCCAGAAGGATTCCAACAAGAAATATTCCAGCATACTCAAACGTCACAAGAAATTTATGATCTCCAACATGGACCCCAAGGATGGTGCAAATGCCGATCAGTAGGAGCGTGTACCTTGCCTTCAGTTTGTTGCTGCGAGGAACAGCAGGGGAAATATGAGAGAGATCCTCATCTCGTAAACCAGGGACCAAAAGGCGGTGTTGTACCGGTTATAGTTGTAATCCCCGATGAAGAGCAGATGCTGAATGACGCTATGAAGGTCCACCGGAGCTGACCACGTTCCCGCCCGCCAGCCGGATACACCGAGTTGACTGTGCCATAGAGAACAGCCGGCAAGAGCTAGCGCCAGGGCCGCCAGGTAAGGGCCATAGATACGAAGGACGCGACGACGAACGAATATCGGGTAAGGTCGGTTCTTGCCTCTCAAGAACGGGAGACTGAGCACGAACCCGCTCAAAAGAAAGAAGTAGATGACGGATTCATGTCCAGAGATGAAGGGGGACAAGATAACAGCAGCTACACCTGTTCCCGTCAGGAGGGAAGGGTAAAACATATGAGTGTAATGGTGAAACAACACCACTAGCGCGGCGATGCCGCGCATTGAGTCCAATTCGTGAAATCTGCGTCCCTCGCCTTCAGGGTTTTGTAGCAGCAGAGAAGTCTTCAAGTCGTGCCCTAAGTTTCAGTGCTCATCATTTGTGCGAGCCAAGCATATACCTTCTGTTTCAGAAAAAATATGTCGCATCGTCCGCGCACCGAATCCTTTGCAGGCGGCGTGTACGGCTTGATTTGTGACGACTGTTATCTGCCTTTGCTCAACCTGCTGCCACTGGATGCAGCAGCCCTTCGAGCCCCTGCCGCCGCATCTCGCGCTCGAAATCCTCGTGCCGGCCGTACTGGATGGCCTGCATTCCGGCTGCGTGCGCGGCCTCGATATTCTCTGCCTTGTCGTCGATAAAGAGAATCGCGCCCGGGTCCGTGGCAAGTCCCTCTGCGGCACTCCGGTAGATGGCCGCCTCGGGCTTGGCCAGCTTCAGCGAGTAGGACCAAACGCAGTGGTCGAAGCCGCCGATCCAGGCGAACTTCGCCTTCAGACCCTCGGCCATGGCGTCGCCGATGTTGGAGAGGATGCCGGTGCGAATCCGCGCCCGCTGCAGCCGCTCGGCCCACTCGACCATGGGAGTGTTCAGGCGCGACCAGAGGTTGACGTCGGCGACGATCAGATCGGCGATCTGCGCTGGCGTCAGGACGGTTTTGGAGCCAATGGCGATCTGTTGCCAGTAGCTCTGGCCAGTGTAGGTGCCGCGGTCGTACTCGTGGCGATAAGCCCAGTATTCGCGGTGCAGATCGGCGTCGGAGAGGCCGCTGATGGCCAGCATCTGCTGCCAGACAACGGGGTCGGCAGGCAGGGAGAGAACCTGGCCGAAGTCGAAGAGGACTGCTTTAATCGGTGTCATAAAGGCGGAATTGCTTCATTTTAGGGCATCGCAGCCATGTAACGTTTGAAACATGCTTTCTCTGGTTACACAGGGCCAAATGTAACCAGTGAAGACTGATTTCTCTGGTTACAACAGCAAAAACCGATCCCAATCGCAGGCGCTACCGATTTAGCATGGAGGGGTGAACTTTCGGTTTTCTGCGCGGACAGGATGGAACCTCGGCGAGAGCAAATTCGCGGCAACGATCCGAGAGATGCGCGCCTCCGGCCATCCGCTTTACGATCTAACCGTATCCAATCCAACCATTTGCGGCTTCAACTATAACGAATCGACTTGGCTGGCGCCGCTATGCGACTCTAAAGCGTTGGTTTACGATCCCGACCCGTGCGGGATGCGATCAGTTCGTGAAGCCGTCGCCGCTTATTACAGCGACCACGGCGCGGCGGTCGATCCCGATGCATTGGTGTTAACCACCAGCACCAGCGAGGGTTACAGCTATCTCTTCCGCCTGCTCTGCGATGCCGGCGACGAGGTGCTGGCAGCACAGCCGAGCTATCCGCTCTTCGACTTTCTCGCCGACCTCGACGACGTGAAGCTGCGGTCTTATCCGCTGTTCTACGACTATGGCTGGTGGATCGACTTCGCCGAACTGGAGCGCCGCATCAACCCACGCACAAGGGCCATCGTGATCGTCCATCCGAACAACCCGACCGGGCACGGAACTAAAGTATTGGAAAGGAATAGGTTGCAGGAGATCTGCCAGCGGCACGGGCTGGCCCTGATCGTGGACGAGGTCTTTCTGGATTACTCTCTACAACGCTCAGACACCGAGGAACTGGTCAGCTTCGCCGTCGGTCCGCACCCGGTTCCGACCTTCGCTCTGAGCGGGATGAGCAAGATTGCCGGCCTGCCGCAGATGAAGGCCGCATGGATCGCCGGGTTCGGACCGGAGGCCGTTCTGCGCGAGGCGATGGCGCGGCTGGAGATGATCGCCGATACCTTCCTGTCGATGAACGCTCCGGTGCAACTGGCGCTGCCCACCTGGCTGCAACTGAGGAAGGGAATTCAGGAGCAGATTCGGGAGCGCGTTCGGGTGAATCTGGCCTGTGCCGAAGCGAGCGGCGTGGAGGTGCTTCGGGTGGAGGCTGGGTGGTGCGCGATTCTTCGGTTGCCGCAGGGGCGCAGCGATCTGGCGGAGGCGCTGCTGAGGGAGTGCTGCGTTGTGGTGCATCCGGGGGCGTTCTATGGGATCGCCGAGGAGGGACGAATCGTGGTGAGCCTGATCGGTCCGGCAGATGACTTTGCTGAGGGGATGAGGCGGATCGCCGGCTTTGCGAAGGAATCAACTAAGTAACTAGTTGGTGATTCCATATCAAGTAGTGGATGGCATTATATCTATAAAGTATTCATTTATATAAGGAATGGATTAGAGTCTCTTTCTTCTCCAATGGTAGTTCCGTGGCCGTGGCCGGGGATGACCGTGACCTCATCCGGCAGCGGGAGCAGGGAATCTCGAATGGATTGGAGCAGCTTCCGGGTGTTGCCGCCGGGGAGATCGGTGCGGCCGACCGAGCCCGCGAAGAGGGTGTCTCCGGCGAGCAGGAGTTTCTGCTGCGGCAGATAGAGGCAGACGCTGCCCTCGGTATGTCCGGGGGTGTGGAGGATGGAGCCGGTGAGTCCGGCGATGGAGACGGTCTGGCCATCTTCGAGGCTGGCATCGGGCGGCGCGACCTCCGGGGTAGGGATGCTGAGCCATCCGGCCTGAATGTCCATCATTTTGACCAGCGGCAGGTCGTTCTGGTTGTAGAGGATGGGCGCTCCGGTGACGCGCTTGAGGCTCTGCGCTCCGGCGATATGGTCGATGTGGGCGTGGGTAATGATGATCTGCTTGACGGTGAGATTGTGCCTTTTGAGGGCGCTGACGATACGGGAGATATCGTCGCCGGGATCGACCACGATGGCTTCACGCGAGTCTTCATCGCCGAGGATGGAGCAGTTGCACTGGAGCGGGCCGACGATCAGGATTTCGTGGATCATGGATCAAGGGTACAGGGAGGCTTGAAGGGAATGAAAATGCGCAGGCTATGATGGCCTGCGCATGGATGAAGCCGGAGACGATTTGCCGACTACTTCTTAGGGGTCGTCTGGGTAACGGGGTGGCTGGAGCCGGAGAGGACGGAGTGGTCGCCGCTGCTGCGGGAGAGCATGACCGTCAGCGCTATGGAGGTGACCATGAAGACGACTGCCGACCAGGCGGTGAGCTTGGTGAGGAGGGTAGCCGAGCCGCGAGGACCGAAGGCCGTCTGCGACCCCTGGCCGCCGAAGGCTCCGGCGAGGTCGGCGGAACTGCCCTGTTGCAGCAGGATGATCGCAACCAGGAAGAAGGAGACGATGACGTGGATGACAATGACGAAGTAGAGCATGGAAGTGGCTTGATAACCTTCTTGACGCGAAATGTGGGGGTTGGCGCGAGAGGCGGGAGTTCAACCCCTGCCGTACAAAGTTCGTACCGGAACCTGACATTGAGTGTATCATCGGGCGTCGCAGAGCCCCAACTGTTTCAGTTGCCTGGGCAGGTACGGCACGAGCCGGCAGGAAGGCCTGCGCTGGAAACGGAGCGGCTCGGCGGGGGCCGCTTTGGTTACTGCTTTGGAGTCTCGCCGATTCGGTCGAGATCGGCGATGATCTCGGGAGGCAGTTGCAATATCGCTGCCTTGAGGTTTTCGCGGAGATGTCCTACAGACGATGTTCCGGGAATCAGCAGAATGTTGGGGGAGCGCTGAAGCAGCCACGCAAGCGCGACCTGCATGGGTGTGCTGTCGAGTGAGGTTGCCGCCGTGTCGAGTGCCGACGACTGTAACGGAGTGAATCCTCCGAGCGGGAAGAACGGCACATAGGCGATACCTTGGCCCGCGAGGCCGTCGATCAGGTTGTCGTCGCTTCGGTGGGCCACGTTGTAGAAGTTCTGCACACAGACGATTTCGGAGATAGCCTGTGCCTCGGCCAGTTGTTTGGAGTTGACGTTGCTGAGGCCGAGATGACGGATGAGCCCTTGCTGCTTTAGTTCGGCGAGCACGGTGAAGGGCGCTTCGATCGATCCCTCCTCCGGCCCGGTGATTCCTCCGACCCGCAGATTGACGACATCGAGAGCGTCGAGGCCAAGGTTGCGGAGATTGTCGTGAACGGCGTCGATCAACTCCTGCCGCGAGAGAGCATGAATCCACGACTTGTCTTCGCCGCGGCGAGCGCCCACCTTGGTGACGATCACGAGGCCGTCCGCGTAGGGATGGAGCGCCTGTTTGATCAGTTGATTGGTGACATGCGGACCATAGAAATCGCTGGTGTCGATATGGTTGACGCCGGCTTCGATGGCCTCGCGCAGAACGGCAAGCGCGCCGTCAACGTCACGGGGCGGTCCCCACACCTGCGGACCGGCAAGCTGCATGGCGCCATAGCCCATGCGGTTGACGGTCGTCGAGGTGTTGGGGAGGGTGAAGGTGCCGCCGAGGTTTGCCTGAGTCGTCATGGTGTTGTCCTCTCGTCTGTCGCAATGATTGTTAGATCGTCCGGCTGCTTGTGTTTAGATGAAGAAAGCTTCAGATAAGGAGTTCGCATTTGCCTCGACGTTCTCAGGTGCTTCTAGATCCGCGTAAATTGCCGGTTCAGGCGCGTTCGGCTGCGAGCGTGGACGCTATTCTCGAAGCCACCGTTCAGGTTTTGCTGAGCGCGGGAAAGGAACGGCTCACCACGACAAGGGTGGCGTCGCGAGCCGGCGTGTCGGTCGGAACGCTGTACCAGTATTTCCCCAACAAGAGCGCGCTGCTGCAGGCTGTGTTGAAACGTCACATGGACGCGGTGATGGAGGCGGTAGAACGGGTTTGTCTGGAGCAGAGGGGCAATGCTCTGCGGCAGATGGCGACATCGCTGGTCGTTGCGTTCCTTGACGCCAAGATGAAGGATGCGAAGACGAGCGTCGCTCTCTATTATGTAAGCGCCGACGTGGACGGAGCGAAGATCATCGAGCGGATAGGCGTGCGGTCCAATAAGGCGATTGCCGGGATGCTGGCGACTGCCCGCGAGCCGCTCAACAGAGATACTCAACTGGTGGCTTCGATGCTGCAGGGCGCGATGGCCGCGGTGAGCCGGAGAGTGCTCGAATCGGGTGCGCCCGAGAAGCATCTTGCGGCTTTGCGAGATGAACTTATCTTCTTTGTGTGCGCATACGTGGAGGCCTGTTCGGCGCGGCCGCCGGCTACACCGCGAGCGAAGTCGATGGACTGAAGCTTTTCTGTCAGGTATCTTTCTCTGGCGAAGACTTGCGGAGGCCGCAGGCTTCGAGGACGCATAACGCGCGCGAAGGATGAGACCGGCATTGAATTTTTCCGCTGTAGACCTCGGCGCGTCGGATGCTGTTCTGGATCGCGCGATCTCGCGAACGACGCGGCGGCTGGCTCCCTTCCTGATGCTGATGTTCGTGGTCTCGTTCCTGGACCGCTCGAATATCGGCTTTGCCAAGCAGGCGCTCGAGGAGTCGGTTGGCATCTCGGAGGCGATCTACGCTCTGGGCGCGGGGCTGTTTTTTATCAGCTATTCGCTGTGCGGATTTCCCAGCAACCTGATTCTGCATAAGGTGGGGGCGAAGCTCTGGCTGGCGCTGCTGATGGTGGCCTGGGGAGTCGCGTCGATGGCCACCATGTTTGTCGGCGGCGCCACTTCGTTCTACCTGCTGCGGCTGCTGCTGGGAGTGCTGGAGGCCGGATTTTTTCCGGGCGCGATTCTCTATGTGACCTATTGGTTTCCGAATCGCGTTCGCGGACGGGTTCTGGGGCTGTTCTACCTGGGAGTGCCGCTGGCTCTGATTGTCGGCGGGCCGCTGTCGGGGATGCTGCTCGATATACGACCGTTGGCCAGGCTGGAGAGCTGGCAGTGGATGTTTGTTGTAGAAGGATTCCTGGCAGTCGCCGTCGGAGTCTTCGCATTCTGGTATCTGGACGACAGGCCGTCCCATGCCGCCTGGCTGCCAGTTGACGAGAAGCGAGCGCTGGTCGATGCGCTGGCTCATGAGGAGAAGGAGCGTCAATCGGTTGGGCCGGTGAATATTCTCCCCATGTTGCGCGATCCGCGCGTGCTCTATTTTCTATTGATCTACATGCTGATTCAGATGAGCACCTATGGGGCGGTCTTCTATCTCCCGGTGGAGATATCGACGCTGCTGGGAACGCCGGTGGGGTTTGAAGTTGGCGTGGTGTCGGCGATCCCTTGGATATGCACGCTGATCGCAGTTTATTTTTTGCCGCAGCTCGCCGACCGATTCAACCTGCATCGTCAATTTGCCTATCTCGTGCTGTTGATCGCGGGCTGCGCGAGCTTTGCCTTTCCCTCGACCGGGCCGCTGATGGGGGTTGTGATGCTGTCGCTCGCGGTCACCGGCTTTATTACCGTGCAGCCGCTGTTTTGGACCTTTCCAACGGGATACCTGTCTGATCGCGCTGCTGCGGGCGGTATCGCCGTGATCGGGATGGGCAACCTGGGAGGCTTTCTTGCTCCTAACCTGAAGGTCTGGGCCGATGAGTACTTCGTCTCGCAGAATGCGGGCCTGTATCTTCTGGCCGGACTGACGGTTTTGAATGCGGGATTGATCGCACTTCTCGGGAGTCGCAAGACGGCGAAGAGCGCAGATTGAGGTGAGCAGTCAGTGCTCGCAGGGGGCGGTCCTTTCCTTCTGCCTGCCGCTGATCGGCGGCCTCGGGATTTAGGGATGCGCTGTAAAATGAGGCTTAACGTTTGCTGACGAGGTGCATCCATGGCGAAGTATACGAAGAGCGCGGAGTCCGTCTCGCGCCTTACGCCCGAGCAGTTCGAGGTCACGCAGCACAGCGCGACCGAGCGTCCCTTTGAGAACGAGTACTGGGATCATGACGAGCCGGGGATCTACGTGGATATCGTCTCGGGTGAGCCGCTGTTCTCGTCGCTGGACAAGTTCCACAGCCACTGCGGCTGGCCCAGCTTTACCAAGCCGGTCGAAGCGGGGAACGTGGATGAGCGGCATGACGACACTTATGGCATGAGACGGACGGAGGTTCGATCGACACACGGGGATAGTCACCTGGGGCATGTCTTCGATGACGGCCCCAGGGAAGCGGGCGGGTTGCGCTATTGCATCAACTCGGCATCGCTGCGCTTCATTCCTCTCGATGAGCTTGAGAGTGAAGGCTACGGCAGCTATCTGAAGCTGTTTGAAGCAGGGAAGAAGGAGTAACGACATGGCCTCAAACGAGCTTGCGATTCTTGCCGGCGGCTGCTTCTGGGGCATGCAGGATCTGCTGCGGCGCTACCCCGGCGTGATCTCTACGCGGGTGGGATACACCGGCGGCGAGGTTAAAGATGCGACCTATCGCCGACACGAGGGTCATGCCGAAGCGATTGAGATTGTCTTTGATCCTGGGAAGATGACCTATCGACGGATATTGGAATGGTTCTTCCAGATTCATGATCCGACGACGCTGAACCGGCAGGGAAACGATATCGGGACCAGCTACCGTTCAGCCATCTTTTACACGACCGACGAACAGAAGCGGATTGCGGAAGAGACGATTGCCGACGTCAACGCCTCGGGTCTGTGGCCCGGCCGGGTGGTGACGGAGGTGACGCCTGCGGGAGAATTCTGGGAGGCCGAGCCGGAACACCAGGACTATCTGGAGCGCATTCCAAACGGGTATACGTGTCACTTTGTCAGACCGAACTGGGTACTGCCTAAACGTGCGGTCTAAAATCCCGGCATGATTCCGAGGCTTAGGCTATGCGGGCTTATCGGATGGGCCTTTATCGGCTTGAGGCATAGGGGAAGGAGATGCCCTTCTTCTTGAAGGCATCTTCACACAACGCGGCGTACCCAACATGGAGGAGAAGACAGAATGGAAATCAAGCGGAATGGTTCGCAGCCTTCGATCAAGGGGCCTTCGGATTGGTTCACGGGCGCGGTTCGTATCGATCCGTTGTTTCAGGCACCGGATCCCGCGCGCGCTCAAGGCGCCAGCGTCACCTTCGAGCCCGGTGCGCGCACGGCATGGCATACGCACCCGCTGGGACAGACGCTGATCGTCACGGCGGGCTGTGGCTGGGTTCAGCATGAAGGTGGACCGATCGAGGAGGTTCAGCCGGGCGATGTCGTCTGGTTTTCTCCGAATGAGAAGCACTGGCACGGGGCAACGCCGAATACCGCCATGACACACATCGCTATTCAGGAGAGGCTCGACGGAAAGGTGGTCGAATGGATGGAGAAGGTGAGTGAAGAACAGTATCGCAAGTGATCTCAGCCTGCTTGCATAGCAGTTACAGCAAACAATAAGGTCAGCCTGTATAGACTGACCTCGGTGTAAGTGTTTGATTCTTTGGATTGGTGCGGAGGAGGGGACTTGAACCCCTATGCCTTGCGGCGCTAGCACCTCAAGCTAGTGCGTCTGCCAATTTCGCCACCTCCGCATTTTTTCTCTTACGCTTGAGAGCGAAAAGTGCGGTGAGCAATCCGAAGCTTAGTATACCATCGCCCGGCGGGTCCGGGCAGGGCCGCAAAGTGTGGATTTCATTCCGGATGAGAGAGAGATACGAGGTCCGGGGGCGGCATATACCGGGCTTGCCAAGGGGGACATTTCACTAACGGCTGAGCCAGTTGGGGAGGGCGGGCCGTGGGGCGATATCCTGCCGATCGATTCACTTCATTTACAGTGACAATATGATGAAATTGTCGAAAGTTGACCTGGTCGGAGTTGGACTCAACGCCACGGACACCGTGATTCCCCTTGCAAATTACCCGGTGAGAGGTTCCAAGGTAGAGTTCAACGCCGCGGATGTCCTGCCGGGCGGACAGGTCGCGAGCACAGTGGTTGCATGTCAACTATGGGGAATGCGTACGCGATATGTTGGCAGCCTGGGTGACGACAGCGCCGCGTCGCTGCATCGCAAGGCGTTCGACCACGCCGGCGTGGAGACGCAGATTATCGCCGTGGAAGAGTGTGCAAGCCGGCAGTCGTTGATCCTGGTCGACGATGGAGGGGAGCGGACGGTGCTTTGGCGGCGGGACGAACGACTGGACCTGCGTCCGAGCGATCTCCAAAGGGAGTGGATCGTGAATGCGCGGGCGCTTCACGTCGACGGCTACGACACGGCAACGGCTACCGTGGCGGCGGCCTGGGCGCGAGAGGCCGGGATACCGGTCATCGCCGATCTGGATGAGCTTTATCCCGGGGTGGAGGGGCTCATCGAGAACATCGACTACCTGATCGTCAGCAGAGATTTTCCCTGCCGGTTGATGAAGGAAGCGGATCTGGAGACAGCGCTGCGCGGAATGCAGCTTCGCTATGGATGCCGCGTTACTGCCGCGACGCTGGGAGAAGGCGGAGTATTGGCCTGGGACGGAGAGCAGTTTTACTACAACCCTGCCTATCGGGTGCCGGTAGTCGATACGACCGGGGCCGGGGACACCTTTCACGCCGGGTTTATCTACGGGCTGCTTCAGGGGTGGCCGCTCGAACGCCAACTCGACTTCGCCTGCGCGGCTGCTGCATTGAACTGCACCGCCGTGGGGGCGCGGGGAGGCATTCGGACGGTGGAGACGATCGAAGATTTGATGGCAACCGGCGCGCGCTACGAGCCGATTTTTCTATGCGACGCGCGTGTCGAGTGACGGGCGACTCGGTCTGAGTCGAGATGACGTTTCTTCGCTGTTTTATTTCTGACGGGAATCCGCGTCCTTTTACGGATAGGGGATTTCCTCTTTGCTATCGCTCGGAGAGCGGATTCAGGTTGATGGGAGCTGGCGGCTCTGATCCGGGCTTTGGCTTGCGGGGCTTCTTGAGCGGAGGCGCGGAGCTGGGCGGGCGGTTCTTGCCGTTTCCGTTGCCGCTGCGCCTCTTCCCGGAGGTTTCGATGACGCTGCGCATCCAGTAGTTTCCCTCGGCGTCGACTTCAATGCCGTGAGTTTCGCGCTCGAAGCCGGGGAAGCGCTTGCCGAACTCCTCCATGGCGAGGATGAGGCGAATGACCGGGCTGTCGTTGCCGCCGAGACGCTCGCCGGGCATGGACATGGGGATGCCGGGAGGATAGGGAACCAGCATGACGGCGGCGATGCGACCGGCCATGTTGGAGAAGCGCGTCTTTTCAGTCTCGTGCCGGAGGAGCTTCTGATAGGTCTGCGCCGGGGTGAGGACGGGGTCGAAGTCCTCGTCGCAGGCTTCTCCGACGAGGTTGGGGAGATTGAGTTCGACCATGGCCGCGTGCATCTCGTCGCTCAACTCCTTGAGCGTGACGTTGCGATAGCGGGTGGGGTACTTGGAGACAAGGTCGGGGAGCGCCTCTTCGAGCGGGGCTTCGGTGTCGTAGAGGCGCTTGAACTCGAAGAGATTTTCGAGCAGGCTGCCCCACTTGCCCTTACTGGTGCCGACGGAGAAGAGGACGAGGACAGTGTAGTCGCCGGTGCGGGCGATCTCGACGCGGCGGGCGTCGAGAAATTCTGTGAGGATAGCGGCAGGGATGCCGGTCTCGCCGACCTTGCCCTGGGCGTTGACGCCGGGCATAAGGATGGTCACCTTGGTGGGGTCCAGCATGCAGTAGCCGTCTTCGATGTCGTCGTCCTGGAAGCCGTGCCACTCTTCGCCGGGCTTGAGCGTCCAGCAGTTGGGATCGGTGGCGAGCAGTTCGTCGGGGACTTCTTCGAAAAGATGCGTCTCCCCGGTGGCGGGATCGGTGACCTGTTCGGGCTGAAAGAGGCGGAAGAACCAGCCGTCGCCGTTGTCCTCGGCGTCGCGAAGGCGATGGGCGACCGAGGACATGGCCTTGCGGAAGGTGATGGCATCCTGGACGGTCTCGTTCATCAGCGTGGGACCGGCGGGATCGTCCATCATCGCGGCAGCAACGTCGAGCGACGCAATGAGCGGATAGAACGGCGAGGTCGTCCCGTGCATCATGAAGGATTCATTGAACTGGTCGAAGTCGAGCGGAGCCCGGGGGCTGAGCTTGACGTGGACCATCGAGCCCATGGAGAAGGCCGCCAGCATCTTGTGCGTCGACTGCACGGAGAAGAGGGTGGGGCGGTCGGGCATGTCGTCGGGCACGCCCATGGCGAAGCGTCCGCGATAGATATCGTGGAATTTGGCGTAGGCGTACCAGGCCTCGTCGAAGTGGACGCGGGGTACGGACTTGGAGAGTTCAGTGACGACTTTGTTCACGTCGTAACAAAGACCGTCGTAAGTAGAGTTGGTGACGACGGCGTAGGTTGGGTTCTGGTTGGCTACGCCGGCGCAGAGAGGACTCTTGTCGATGAGGCCGCGGATGAATTCGGGATCGAAGCGCTTGATGGGGACGAGGCCGATCATGCCGTAACCGTTGCGCGTGGGCTTCATGTAGACGGGGCGGGCGCCGGTGACGGTGAGGGAGTGGCAGATGGACTTGTGGCAGTTGGCGTCGGCGAGAACGATGTCGTCCTGCGCGATGACGCCGTGGCCGATGATCTGGTTGCTGGTCGAGGAGCCGCCGAGGACGTAGAAGGTCCAGTCGGCGCCGAAGATGCGCGCGGCGTTGCGCTCGGATTCGCCGGGAGGTCCGATGTGGTCGAGCCAGGAGCCGAGCGGCGCGGTGGAGATGCCGAGGTCCGAGCGCATGATGTTTTCGCCGAAGAACTTGTGAAACTCCATGCCGACGGGATGTTTGAGGAAGGCGACGCCGCCCATGTGGCCGGGTGCGTCCCAGGAGTAGGCGCCCTGGTCGTTGTACTTCTTCAACTCGCGGAAGTAGGGCGGCAGGAGTTGCTCGTGGTAGCGCTCGACGGCGAAGTCGACGCGGTTGGCGATGAAGGCCGGGGTGTCACCGAAGAGATGGATGTACTCGTGAACCTGCTTGACGACTTCGAGCGGAAGCTCGCTGACGAGGGTGCGGTCGGCGATAAGGAAGATGGGAATCTTCTTGTTGCGATGGCGGACGGCGCGGAGAATCTTCAACGCGGCGCGCTCGTCGAACTGGTTGTCGCCCTCGAGGTCCCAGTCCAGAAGGATGGCGCTGTGCGAGGGATCGGAGGTGACCAGCGAAAGGCCGTCCTCCGGCGTCGAGGTGCGGACGACCTCGTAGCCCTCCTGCTTGATGGCTTCGACCAGGCGTTCCATCGCACGATCGGAGACGGAGTCGGTTCCGCCCACTTCACTCGCAATCAATAAAACCCAACGACCTTCGTTCATACACCTCTCACTTCTAAATCAATGTTACAGGGAGTTTTGAGGTGGATATTCAGAGAGGGTGAATATTGCAGCTTCGGGCGGAAGGAGCCGGGTGGGTCAAGAGCAGGTGCAGTCGACGCAGCGGTGCTCGGCGCAGGTTCCGCAGGTGAGCGCCAGTTGCTTCTTTAGCGCCCGGCGCGCGCGATGAACGCGGACGGCGGCGTTGCCGGGAGTGATTCCGGCGGATTTGGCGAAGCTGTCGAGCGTGCTTTCGCCAAGATCGACCTCGCGGATGATCTCACTGTATTGTGGCTTGATGGCGGGAAGGACCTGCTCAATGCAGCGGCAGACGATGTTCTGTGTCGTTGCGTCGGCGGAGACCTCGGTGGCCAGGTCGTTGGCCCAGCGCTCGAGGGCACGGTCTTCGGCATCGCGGTGGCGGTAGTGGTCGATGACGGCGTTACGCAAAATGCGGTAGAACCAGGCCACGGCGGACTCGGTCTTGTTGAGCGTGGAGGATTTTTCCATGGCGCGAATGTAGGCGCTTTGCAGGATGTCTTCGGCGGTGGAGGGCGTATCGACACGACCCCTGAGGAACTGGAGGAACCGGCTTCGCTGAAGGATGAGATCGTCGATGGTTTTGGTCTGCATGGGGTTTGGATACTCTTGGATAACCGGCGCAGAGATACGCTCCGCGCCGGTTATTTTGATGCTGACTAGTTAGATGATGGACAGGCGCAATCGGAACCGCAAGGGCAGTCTGCTCCGCAGGGACATATATATGTGGTCATTTGATTCTCCTTTGGCCGGGCAAAGCGCCCGGTACTGTACCTGACGGACGAGAGCGACAAACCTTACAGTTTGAGATCCGGGAGATGAAATTCAGGCCTAAAAATGGCGTGAGAGGTCGGAGAAAAGGGCAAGCTCAAGGAATTGGCAGCCGGACGGGGGATGGTTGATATTTTCCCGCTCAAGCGCCCAGGTGAAGTCATGGGGGACAAAGATAGCGTTGAGGCCGGCGGCGAAGGCCGGGTTGATATCGGATTTGGGGCTGTTGCCGATCATCCACGTCGTGCAGGCCTCGCAGCCGTGATGAGCAGAGAGGCTGCGGTAGGCGGCGTGGTGCTTTTCCGGGAGCACCTCGACAGCGTTGAAGTGAGGGGCAAGACCGGAGCGGCGCAGCTTGTCGGTCTGCTCGGCGTGGTCTCCCTTGGTGACGAGGATGAGGCGGTGGCGGGTGGCAAGGTCGGCCAGGGTCTCCTCCACATGGGGCAGAAGTTCAATCTCCTGATCGGCGATGGACTGCGCGAAGCTGAGGATGCGGGCGTGCTTGTCGGGAGTAATGGGCTGGTCGGTGAGCTGCTCGAAGCAGGTGACAAGCGATTGGCGGAAGCTGTGCAGACCGTAGCCACGGGCGGCAATGGTGGCGTGCTCAACGTGATTGAGGCGTTCGCGAACCTGTTCGGCGTTGTAGAGGCGATGGTCGAGGTAGGAGATGAAGGAGGCGATAGCGCGCTCGAAGTAGACGTTATTCTCCCAGAGCGTGTCGTCGGCGTCGATGAGCAGCGTCTGATTGGCCGGGTGGCGGACGGGTTGGGCGCGGCGAGCCATCTGGCTGATTATAAAGCCGGTGGGCTGGGCTGGAGAGAAGACCGAAGAGAGATGACGCAGGAGGGAGGCAATTGCATCTTAACTTCCTACAATAACGGAGTAAGGAGCATCTCAATGAAGCGATCCATCACCCTGTTTGGCACCTTGTCCGCCATCTTGTTTGCCGGTGTTCTGCCGAGCCGCTTTGCAGTTGCTCAGGTTGCCGCGCCGAATGCCGCACAGGTCAAAGAGGCAGGCACGGCAGGGACGGAGCAGAACGAGGTGTTCCATAACACGCTGGCAAACTATCAGAACCGTACCGCGGCGGTGATTCACCGTTACAACTTTGACCTGTTCAATCCGCGAGACACGATTGCGCGCTACAACGTCTACGAGTTTAACCAGCCGGGCTTTACCTGGGGACAGGATGGCGGGTGGGCGGTACAGCACGGCATCTCGGAGAAAGGGACCTTTAACACTCGCGGAATCGGGCAGATGAAGGTCTCGAATTCGATCAAGCACGCAACCGGCGACTTTGCCGCGCAGTACACCTATGCCTGGACCGATGGCGGCGCGACTGCCAAATCGGACGAGGGCTTCACGCTGGATACGCGCTCGGGAGGCGAAAGCGATAGCTGGTTTCATGGGAGCGCGGCCGCGGGCGCGTCGCCGGGCACAACGCTGCTGCCCGTGACCTATGCGGCCGGGCTGCATTCGCAGGATGCCACAACCGACGGCGCTTATATGCTGGACATATCTAAAGGAACGATCTCCGGCATCGTGACCGGGCCGGAGAGCCTGGTGGAAGGAACCTCCGTCCATGTGATGCCGGTCTCGGTATCGCTGCCGCCGTCTACGGGGATTGGCATGGTGGCTACGTCTATCCCCGCGCCTCGGGTGAAAGTCGAGCCTGAAGAGATTACCCTCTCCGGCGTTCGGCTAATCAAAGGCTCCTTTACAGCCGGAAAGGCCTGCCTTGCCGGTGGGTGGTACCCGGAGCAGGTGCTGATTACAAAGGCCGGGCCATCGAGAAACGGCTTGCAGGACGTGACGATCATCCACAAGAACCCGAACGGCACGGATGCAAACAATCCGACATCGCTGTGGCAGGGAGGAGTATGCGGCCAGTATCTGAGCCTCGACCGCAATTTGCAGCGAGACGGATTTCGCACCAGCTATGAGGTCGTGGGTGCGATAGATTCCACTCATCTGGCCTACATATGGAATGCCATGGGAACTACAAAGGTCAATGTGCTCAATGTCTATCGTCCTCCGGTTGCCCTGGTGAACCTGTCGCGGAGCGGCGGAGTAGTTACGGCCAGCTTTGCGGGCGCGAACCAGTCCTATATCTTCGACCACGCAGAGACCGTCGTCATCGCGGACGCGAGCGATCCCTCCTTCAACGGCGAAGTGCATCGGCCGGAGTACGTCGACGATGTCAACCGGGTATTAAAATGGCCGCAGGCAGGCAGGGACGCGAAAGCATCCACGGCTACGATCGATCTTCCGCCCTCCTATTATGGCTTTCATCTCTATCCCGGAGCCGAGGTGCTGGGACCGCGGGTAGCAGGCGGCGTGCCTCTTGAACCGAACGCGGTAGAGTGGGCCGCGGGTGACGTGATCGAGAATCCCCACCACCCCAGCTTCTCGATGAATGGAAAGATGACGCAGCTAACCCAGCACACGCTGAGCAGCGGCTACAACTCCAACGGGCAGAGATGGGGATTTCAAGGGGCGGGCATCAGCGCAAACTATCAGCCTTCGATATGGTCGAACAACAACCCATGCGCCCTGTACACGGGCTGCGGCGGAACGCTGGAGCCGATTCGCTGGAACAGCTATCTGGGACCTTACCGGGAGTTGTTCAATATAAGGAATGCTCCAATGAATATGGGATCGCTATTTACAGTAGGATGCGACTCCCGTGGATGCGAGCATACGCCGCCGTACCAACTGTTCCGGTTGCAGAACGGCAGCATGGAGTACGACCCGGCAAACGGAAACTTTACCGTACCCCGCATGACCGCCGCCGCGTTCTACGGCGAGGTGAATGGTCCCGTGAGCACAACGCGTATCGAGTTGCAGGACCCAAAGGCTCCCGGGCTTGCGCTTGCGATCACGAATGCTGGAGGAAAGATAGTTGTAAGCCGGTCTAGCGGAGCGATTCAGGGGATGGAAGCTGCCGGGGCGCTCTCCGGAGAGGAGGCGCACGGTACGGCTGCTGGAGTGGGGATGGAGGCAGCGGCGATCGGAGCAGGAGCAGGGAATCGTGGCGGCAGTGCCGCTTGCGCCCAGGGATACACCTGTACGGCAGAGCGGGGACGCCTTACCGTGATCGCTCCTGCCGCGGGTGCACATGGGTTGATCGCGAGCGTGCGGACAAGACTGCGTGCGGGTGTAATCTGCACCGCCGCGCAGAATGGTGGGTCGAGCTTTGTTGGGATAGGGAGCGGGAGCGAGAGCGAGAACGGCTTCGACATTACGGCCGGCGTAATGCTGCACGGTACGGTGACGATCGACTATAGCTGCCGCTGAGCAGATGTGCCTTCCTTTGGGAAGGAGTCTCGACAGACTACAAATAGCGACGAAGAGGCATCGTTAGGGCAAACATAAAATCCATAAATGTATACAGTTGTGTATGTGTCGTGATATAAGACGGTCCGAAGCACGGAGCGCTCCAGCACGTGCTGTGAACAAGCTGTGCCCAGCCGTGGCGCGGAAGAAACTACGAGGGAGCCATTGATGAGTAAGAAGCCGGCCCTATGGGCTTTGCGTTGGTTCGTATCCGTTGCCGGAATGATTGCGATCTTCTGCTGCGTCGGCTCCGCGAGCCAGCCTGTGGGGGCCGCCCCAGCAAGCCGGATGCGGCCTATCATCGAGCACTTCAGGGCCGATCGCCGCAGCCTGTTGAAGAAATATGCGTTGCCGATTGCGCCCGAGCGCGCGACACGGATGAAGCGGTTCTACGACGACGAGTTGCAGACGCTGGCGAAACTCGACTTCGATGCTCTCAACCAGGAAGACCGGGTCGACTATCTGCTTCTGAAGAACCACGTGAACTCTGAGCTGCACCAACTGTCGATTGTCGGCAAGCAGATCGACGAGATGAAGCCGCTGCTTCCATTTGCCGGGACGATCATTGGGCTGGACGATTCGCTGCGGCGCATGGCGCCATGCGATCCCCAGAAAGAGGCTGGGCAATTGACGGAGATGGTGCGGACGATTGCGCAGGTCCGCAAGGCAGAGGAGGAGGGGCTGTCAGTATCTGCCAAGGGAAACGCGCAGTCAGGACAGGTTGCGCCGATTCGAGTGAACAAGATCGTTGCTAACCGTGCTGTGTTCGCCGTGCAGAGCCTGCAGCGAGCGCTGAAGCGGCAGTTCGACTTCTATAACGGCTACGATCCCCAGTTCACATGGTGGGTGGCGGAGCCATACAAGCAGGCCGATCAGGCTCTGGGAGACTATGCGAATTTTCTGAAGGAGAAGCTGGTTGGGATCAGCGCCGACGACAAGACGACGATCATCGGAGATCCGGTGGGACGCGAGGCCCTGATGGCGGAGCTTGCCGACAACATGATCCCGTATACGCCGGAGCAGTTGATCTCCATTGCGAAGACTGAGATGGCGTGGTCGATGCGAGAGATGCTGAAGGCGTCGAGGGAAATGGGCTACGGCGACGACTGGCATAAGGCACTGGAGCATGTGAAGACAATGCACGTCGCGCCGGGCGGGCAACCTGCGCTGATACGAAAGCTTGCGCTCGAAGGGATCGACTTCGCGGAAAAGAACGATCTGGTGACGATACCGGCTCTTGCAAAGGAGACGTGGAGGATGGATATGATGTCGCCGCAGCGGCAGCTCGTCAATCCGTTCTTTACCGGCGGCGATATTATCAGCGTCTCTTTCCCGACGGATACGATGACCTACGACCAGCGCATGATGAGCATGCGCGGCAACAATATTCCGTTTGCGCGGGCCACGGTGTTTCACGAGCTGATTCCCGGTCACTATCTTCAGGAGTACATGACGGACCGGTATCGCAACTATCGCCAGGTGTTCGCGACGCCGTTCTGGTCGGAGGGCAATGCCTTCTACTGGGAGATGATCTATTGGGACAAGGGCTTTGCCACGACGCCGGAAGAGCGAGTGGGCATGTTGTTCTGGCGGCTGCATCGTTCGGCGCGGATCATCTTTACGATGAGCTTTCATCTCGGCCTATGGACGCCGAAGCAGTGCGTCGACTTTCTGATCAACAGTGTTGGGCATGAGCCGGATAACGCCACGGCCGAGGTGCGCCGCTCGTTCGATGGCTCGGTGGGGCCTCTCTATCAATGCGCCTACATGGTGGGCGCGCTTCAGTTTCGCGCGCTGCATAAGGAGTTGGTTGACTCCGGCAAGATGACGAACCGGCAGTTTCACGACGCCATCCTGCATGAGAACGAGATGCCGATTGAGATGCTGCGCGCGATCCTGACCGGCCAGAAATTAACCAAGGACTACACGACCCAGTGGAAGTTCTATGGACCTGTTGCCGGAACGAACTAGTTGCCGGAGTTGGAAAATTCAGAGGAGTGCAGGCGATGGATAGACGGCGTTTTATACAAGGCATTGCCATAGCAGCCGCAGGGGTGAACGGCCTGCCTTCCGTGGCGGAGACGAAAGGTGAAGCCGGGAGATTACAGGCCGCCGGCTCGATCGCTGCCAAGGATATTGACGTAGAGGGCCACACGCTTCTTTGCAGCTTCAAACGGAATGCCGAGACGTGGAAGGCGTATGAGGACCTGCGGTCTCGCGATGGCGCTATTACGTTGATCTCGTCGAATGGCACGGGGCGCGTTCTGACGAAGAGTGCTGAAGCGGTGTTCGCGGAAGGCGCTCCGTATCTCGGCCTGAGCCTGAGCGAGATTGGGCTGTCCGGCCCGGATCTATTGGCCGAAGCGCTGCTGAAGGACGGAGATCCCGACCCGGAGCGAGTGCGTTCCGCCGCTCCTCCACAGGGGACTGAGGCGCTGCGCAATCCTCGCGCGCGCGTGCGCTGGAATACCTTTGTCGGTACAAGAGAGTGCGAAGACACGATGCCGGTCTACCCCGGAGGGAACACGAGAACGTATCATCCGGTGCAGTCGTTTCCCGATCTGCATGGAGAACGGGTAGAAAAGCGCTTAGAGGGATTGCTGGGCGGATGGATGCCCGCGGTTCGCAAGGTGATGCCGATCTCGGACGCGGCGCACGATGAGGTAATCGTCTTCGGCGATGTCATGGCACGAGACAAGTTCATCGTTCAGACGTGGCATCGGACGGTGCAGGTCGAGAACGGAAAGATTGTGAAAGCGGAGTATGGGTATAGCTACCCGGCCTTTCCTCCTCGGAGAGAGGACCCCGCGCCTGAGGCCTTCTATCGCGGGCTGCTTGAGTTCGCTCTCTACTGGGAGAGCCAGTTGCACGATGTAACTTCCGCGTCGCTGCCGGACAAGTCCTGGGTGGATATGTCGAAGTATGCGTTCGCGAAGGAGCAGATGGTGCGGCCGGGAGGAGTCTATCCAAAGTATGGAGCGGTCGACCGCGATTATTACGGCTCTGAATACGACGGCTTTCAGGATATCTTTACAAGCTCGCTCTATACGAATCTGGAGTGGGGACGCTTTGAGATGGCGGGGCAGGTCTTCGATAACTACTACACCGACTTTGTCGACGACAAAGGAATGATTAATATGCGCGGGCCGGAGACTGCACAGTTCGGATTGACGCTGTCTCTGCTGGCGCGATACTTCAATTACACCAACGATAGATCGCTGTTCGTCAAGCATCGAGCGAAGATTGAAGCTACCGCCGCGTTGTTGACCCAATTGCACGACGAGAGCCTGAAGCTGCCTGCCGACGATGCGGGGCATGGGTTGATTCATGGATGGAACGAGTCCGATGCGTGTCTTGCACCGCACCCGATGACCTGGTGGAAGCCCTACTTTGCCAACAGCGCGATGGCCGCGCGCGGATTGAAGGATATTGCCGGCACATGGAAGCGTCTGGACAAAGAGCGATCCGGCGGAACAGAAGATGAATGGATGCGGCATAGCGAGATGCTCTCGCAGGCGGTGACGGCCAGTGTGCAAAAGAATATCCGCCGTGACATGAAGCCTCCCTATATAGGACCACTACCGGGGGCTACGCTTACGTTTTGGGAGTCGCTGGAGAAAGAGCATCCCAGTCCGCAGCAGTGGGCGCATCGCGCTTATGCGGAACTGCTCCATGCGGATGTTTTACCTCCGGAGCTTGCCAACGTGGTGATCGATTGCATGCGTGCGTATGGCGCGATGACGCTGGGGGTTGTCGCCAATGTGGAACGGCCTCACGCGAGCGGACGCGACATGCTCGGCTTCATCTCTTACGGCTATGCCTTGATGCTCTTACGCCTCGACCGCATTGAAGAGTATCTTCTGTTTCTCTATTCGCATCGCTTTCACGACCATACAAGGGGGAGTTGGACGGCGGGCGAAGTGTCAGGCATCACCGGAGGCACGGCGCTGTTCTGCATTCCGGCTCAACTGACAATACCCGCGCTGGTGCGATGGATGCTGGTTCTGGAAGACTCGGACGAAGATCGCCTCTATCTCGCCAAGGGAATGCCAAGGGATTGGGTCGCTTCGGGCAAGGAGATCAGAATCGATCAGGCGCCGACACGATGGGGCCGGGTGGATTTCAGAATCCAGAAGAAGGATGCCAACCGTATTGTGGCGACTGTCGATTTCCCTGGAGAGAACAGGCCAAAGGAGTTGAACGTGAAGTTCCGTCTGCCTGTTCAGAACACTCTGACCGGCATCACCGTGAATGGACAGAAGGCGCAGATAGGCGGCCTGCACAAGGACACCGCAATCTTTGCCGCCGATCAGGCCAAGCACTTTGAAGTGGTGGCTGAGTTCAGTTAGAGGATGAGCTAAAGATCGCGCAAGAGGTAAGGAAGACAGAATGACACAAAAGATGTTGGTGTTGATTGCGTTGGCTCTGTGGCCGATGCTGGCCGCGAACCGAGCCGCGGCGGAGGTAACGCGCGCAGACTATGCGCGGGCGGCCGAGCTTTATCAGAAGAATCGCGGGTTGGCGCTGAATATTCCGGATCCTCCGATATGGCTGGGTGATTCGGATAACTTCGTTTATCGCAAGACAGTCGAGGGCGGTCACGACTTCATTCTTGTGGACGCGGCGACGCAGGTAAAAAAGCCTGCGTTCGACCAGGTGCGGCTGGCTGCCGCGCTTACAAAAGAAGGAGGAAAAGAATACAAGGCCAAAGAGCTTCCGTTTACGCGGTTTCGATTCGTCGATAAGCAGAGCGCCATTGAGTTTGTGGTGGATGAGATGCGCTGGCACTGCGATGTGAAGAGCTATGTCTGCTCGAGCCATTCGCTTCATGAAGGAGATGACGAGGACGGCTCCGACGGCGGTTATGACGAGACTCCCAAGGCGGCCAACAGCGAGAAGCGTGGAGAGGATTCACCCGATGGGCGGTGGTTTGCCTGTATCCAGAACTATAACGTTGTGGTGCGGGCGAAGAGCGGCTCTGAAAGGATCGTGCTGAGCACGGATGGTTCGGAAGGGAACTACTATTCGGCGGACAGCTTCAGTTGGTCGCCGGACTCGAAGCATCTTGTGGCGTACCGCATTCGTCCCGGCTATCGACGGCTGGTGCACTACATTGAGTCCTCGCCGGCATCGCAGCTACAGCCAATCTACTCGTCAATGGTGTATCCCAAGGCAGGCGATGTGCTTGCTTTGCAACAGCCGGTTCTCTTCAACGTGGAGACGAAGCAGCAATTCAATATCAGTAACGAACTATTTCCCAATCCCTTCGATCTGTCGCGGGCGGTGTGGTGGAAGGATGGCCGCGGGTTCACCTTCGAGTACAACCAGCGTGGGCACCAGGCGTACCGCGTTATCGAGGTCGATGGAACGAACGGTCATGCGCGCAGCCTGATCTCGGAGGAAAGTTCAACTTTTATCGACTATCGCCCCCTGGTGATGAACCAGACAGACACAGGAAAGAAATACAGATACGACGTAGCGGATGGCAAAGAGATCATCTGGATGTCGGAGCGCGACGGCTGGGCGCATCTGTACCTTCTGAACGGGAGGACCGGGGACGTTGAAAATCAGATTACGAAGGGAAAGTGGGTGGTCCGCGCTGTCAATTATGTAGACGAGCAGAAGCGGCAGATATGGTTTGAGGCCAGCGGCATGAACGCCGGGGAGGACCCTTACTTTGTCCATGGCTACCGGATTAACTTTGACGGCACAGGCCTGACGCCACTGACGGAGTCACCGGGGAATCATCATCTGGAGTATTCGAAGGACGGGAAATATTATGTCGATATCTGCTCGACGATCAACGATCCCCCGGTGATGAGTCTTTACCGCACGGCAGACAATAAGCAACTGGCTGTGCTGGAGCGAGCCGATATCAGCAAATTGGTTGCTTCCGGCTGGCACGCTCCGGAGGTCTTTACCGCGAAGGGGCGCGATGGCAAGACGGATATCTGGGGCGTGATCTATAAGCCCGTGAACTTCGATCCCACGAAGAAGTATCCGGTGATCGAGGATATCTATGCCGGGCCGCAGGGATCGTTTGTACCCAAATCCTTTACCAGCCGCAGCGAGCCGCTGACGGCGCTGGGATTTGTCGTGGTTCAGATTGACGGCATGGGGACCAACAACCGTTCGAAGGCCTTCCACGATGTTGCCTGGAAAAACCTGAAGGACGCCGGATTTCCCGACCGGATTCTCTGGCACAAGGCGGCTGCGGCGAAGTATCCCTGGTATGACATATCGAATGTAGGAATCTTCGGCACCTCGGCCGGAGGGCAGAGCGCGATGGGCGCGCTTCTCTTTCATCCGGAGTTCTATAAGGTTGCCGTGGCCAACAGCGGATCTCACGACAATCGCATGGACAAGATATGGTGGAACGAGCAATGGATGGGGTGGCCGGTTGGCCCACAGTATTCTGAGTCGTCCAATGTAGACAATGCCTATCGGCTGCAGGGAAAGCTGATGCTGGTTGTAGGCGAGATGGATAAGAATGTCGATCCGTCATCGACCTTTCAGGTTGTGGATCGATTAATCAAGGCCAATAAGACGTTCGATCTGTTCTATGTGCCGGGGGGAGGACATGGAGCCGGCGGAGCCTACGGGCAGCGCAAGCTGGAGGATTTCTTCGTTCACAATATCCTGCACCAGGAGCCGCCGGACTGGAACGCCGATGCTGCTACCCGATAGGATGTGCGGGTGGAACGCTTGCGAATGAATGCGAGGGCGCGGTGCTGCGGGATCGTTCCGATCCTGCTGGCCGCAACTCTTGCGCTTGCGACATCGCTTACCCGTGGAGTTTCAGCACAATCTGACAGTGTGGCCTCTTCGCAGAAGAAAGATCCCGCTGCGGAGACGGCATTGCAGAAGGGAATTGCCCTGACCCGGCAGGGTCGGTTCGAAGAGGCGATTGCTCCTCTGTTGCAGGCACGGGGGAAGGTGGCTGAAGAGTATGCCTCGGAGTTCAATCTGGCCCTTTGCTATCTGGGGACGGGACAATATGGACAGGCAATCGAGATATTGAACGGTCTGCGCTCAGGCGATCACGATACGGCGGCAGTGAACAATCTGCTCGCACAGTCTTACATCGGAAGTCGCGAGCAGGAGAAGGCGCTGGAGGCTCTGCAACGGGCCGCGGCACAGACGCCAAAGGACGAAAGCCTCTATGCGTACGTCGCTGATTCCTGTACCGATCACAACGAGTATGCTCTCGGTCTGCGCGTTGTTGAAATAGGCTTGGAGCATCTGCCGGACTCTGCGCGATTGCATTACGAACGGGGCATGTTTCTCGCGCGTCTCGACCGCCTGGAGGAGGCGAAGCCGGAGTTCGATCGCGCGAGCGACCTGGCGCCGGGTAGTGACATCGCCTATCTGGCATCTGTGCAGGAGGCTCTTTACGAAGAAGATTTTCAGAAGGCACTGCGCCTTGTTCGGGGAGCCATCGAAGCGGGACATCGCGACTATCAAATGCTCTCACTGCTGGGAACGATTCTTATGCATGTCGGCGCCACGCCCGGCGAAGCAACGTTTACTGAAGCTCGCAAGGCGCTGGAGGACTCGGTCGCGGCTCAGCCGCGGTATTCGACCGCTCAGATCGCGTTGGGGAAACTCTACCTGATGGAGGGCCGAACCAAGGATGCGGTGAGCCATCTGGAGATCGGCCGGAACCTTGAGCCCTGGAACCCCTCGGTCTACACCAGTCTGGCAACCGCTTACAGGAAGCTGGGGGAGCGGGAAAAAGCGCGCGAGTGCATCAGCGTGCTGTCCGCCTTGCTGCGCGGGAATGACAAGGCGGGAAGTCGCATTGTTCCTTAAAACGAACTGGAATGCACTTGATGAAACGGTTCTCTTGTCCCTGTAAATGTTGCAATAGCGTTGGATAGTTCAAAGACTCCAAAGTGGAGAGAACGGCAGATCTCTTTCGCAAATTTAGTATTTGACTTTAAATACATAAAAGAATACAAACTTGTACCTGTCGATTAATTTTTGATGTCGTTTCTGTTTGTCCGGGCAGATTCAAAGAGCCGAAAGACCCATGCCTGTAGATTTCGCGACCCTGCGGCAATAGAAGCGTAATCGTTTTCGCAAAGAGACATGACCGTGATGAGGACTTACTTTTTGGAGGCGTTATGAATCGTAAAAACTACCTATCTCTCCTTTGTTTTGCTATGAGCCTTGCATGCGCGGCGGGCCTTCTCTCGACTCCTACGCTCGCGCAGAGTGGATCGCAGGGAACTGTCATCGTTACGGTCAAGGATGTGAGCGGCGCCCTCATTCAGGATGCAAAGCTGGAGTTGGTGGACCTTTCGACCAATAGCGTCAGACAGGCGCAGACGGAGAATGACGGATCTCATCGTTTTGTGAACCTGACGATTGGCTCTTACCGTCTCACGATCTCAAAGACAGGCTATGCGACCAAGGTCTATAACTCGGTCGTCGTCCAGGCCTCACAGTCGAATACGATTGCCGCGGTACTTCCGGTGGGTCAGGTATCCGAGGTCGTCAATGTCGCGGGGGCTGAGACTCCGGTTCTACAGGTCAGTTCCAACGCTATCGGAATGGTTGTCAACATGAAGCAGATTCAGGATCTTCCGCTTCAGGGGCGCGACCTGACCTCGTTTTCACGGCTGGTTGCCGGATACAACGGCACGTTCAACGGGCTGCCGCTGAACGATCAGGGAAGCAATATCGACGGCGTGATCGGCAGTTCCAGCCGCATGAAGTTCGGTGGCAATACGCAGCCCGCGGTATCGCCGCGACTTGAGAACATCGAGCAGATGACGGTTCAGACCGACCAGCTAAGCCTGAACTCCGGCTTTGGCCAATCGAGCACCCAACTCAACTTCGTCTCCAAGCGCGGAAGCAACCGCTTTCATGGACGCATCTATGAAGATTTCCGCAACTCCGGATTGAATGCCAATAGTTGGTCCAATAACGCTGGCGGAGTGCGAAAGAACAAACTCATTCTGAATGACTTTGGCGGCAGCATCGGTGGCCCCATCTTTAGGGACAAGCTCTTCTTCTTCGGTAGCTTTGCCATGTCGAAGCAGCCCGGATCCTTATCGGCCTCAAACGACCTCTTTACCGAGGCCGCACAGCAGGGAAACTTCACTTATTCTGGAGGAACGGTCAACGTGCTCGATATCGCGCACAACTACGACCCATCGCTTCCGAACACGGTGAATGCGCTGCAAAGCGCCCAGTTGAAGGCGATCAATGATGCGGCCGGCAGCGGGGCGATCTCGCCGACGAGCGACCCGAACTATAACGAGATCAACTGGAACAACAATGCTCCGGTCACGAACTACTACCCCGGCGGTCGAATTGACTACAACCTCTCGGATCGAGTGAGGATGTATCTCTCGTTCCTCTACAACAAACACTCGCAAGCCAACGCGACGGCTGCCCTGTTTCCCGGTGCAAATTTTAACTATCAGGTTGCCGACAATACGTCGAAAAACTTCACGGCGTCGTACGGTCTCGACCTCATCATCACACCACGGCTCATCAACCAATTGAAGCTGGGATATCTCTACGACAACACGCAGTACGCTCCGGGAGTAAAGCCTTCCTACGCAACGCTGCCGACAGTGCAATGGAACTACCCCAACGCAAACGGAAACATGTCGGGCCAGTTATATCCCCTCCCGATCACAACCTTCTATCCCATTCTGAATGCATCGGATTCGGTAAGCTGGCAGCGGGGAACACATTCGATCTCATTCGGCTTCTCCTGGTACAGGGAGCAGGACCACTACTACAATCCTCCGGAGGGCTACCCGACCTTTACCCTGGGACTCGCGGATGGCGATCCTGCGCTCCAGGCCTTCACCAACTCCGGAGCCTCGCCAAGTCTGCCGGGAGCGAGCAGCAACGATCTGGCCAGCGCGGAAAATCTGTATGCCATCCTGACGGGCCGAATCTCGAATGTGAACGGGCAATTTGCCAAGAATGCGCACGACAACAACTTTCTCCAGGGCATAGGAGCCTATAACCTCAACGAACTTTCGAGCGCGACCGGACTGTTTGCGGAAGATTCATGGAAGGTTACGCCGGACCTGACGCTCAACTACGGCCTGCGGTGGGACTTTGTCGGCGACCAGCATGACCTGACGGGCGCCTATCATTCTGCTTCAGAAGGCGATGTCTACGGCCCGACCGGCGTCGGCAACCTCTTCAACCCCGGATCGCTCCAGGGAAATCCGAATCCGCAGTTGGAATCGAGAAACCACGTCTACGAGCCGTGGAAAGTTACGCCACAGCCGGCGATTGGCTTTGCCTGGAATCCGAAGATTGCAGACGGCCCCTTCAAGGCGCTGCTCGGCGGGGACGGCACGGTGATACGTGGCGGCTTCGCGCTGCGGCGCTTTACCGAACCGTATCAATACTACTGGAATCAGGCGTCGGACTATGGTTCCTTCTTCTATCAGAACTTCTCGCTCAACCCGAACAATACCGGGACGACGGGAACGTTTGCCCCGGGCAGCCTGACGCTCGGTCAGTCGCTGCCTCCCTATGCCGTCTCTCCTGCGACCTACGAAGAGACTTCTCCGCAGTCGGAGTTCACTTTTATCGGCGGTGCTCCAGGAGTGAATGGCATGGATCCCAACATCAAGCAACCGTACTCCGAGTCGTGGAACTTCGGGGTACAGCGTTCGCTCGGCAGTTCGCGTGTCCTCGAGATTCGCTATAGCGGGAACCGGACTCTCCACCAATGGATCGCAATCAATCCGAACGAAGTCAATGTCTTTGAGAATGGCTTTCTTGCCGAGTTCAAAAAGGCGCAGGCAAATCTTGCGGCCAGCGGCGGCACCTCGTTTGCCGGCACCGGCGCAAATGCGCTGCCCATCATGACCGCGGCGTTTGGAGGCTCGCCAACCGACTCCGACTTTACCAATTCTCAGTTCATCAATGATCTGCAGACGGGTAACGTAGGCGCGTTCGCGAGCGTGCTGAGCGGTGTCAATGGAACTCATCCCTACTTCTGTAATCTGGTTGGCAGCAAATTCGCTCCCTGCGTGACCAATGCCGGGTATACGGGAGAAGGAGCCGGATATCCGATCAACTTTTTCCAGGCGAATCCTTTTGCCGCCGGATCGTCGACGGGTTATATGACGGCCGCGGGCTACTCCAATTACAACGGCTTGCAGGTAGAGTTTCGGCAGGCTGCGTGGAAGGGACTCCAGTTCGACGCAAACTACACCTACAGCAAGAGTCTTGGCGTATCGACCCAGCAGGATTGGACCGGCGCGCTCAACGTGTTTTCTCTGCGCAATCTGGCTCAGAGCTACGGACCCAGCCAGTTTGATATCACTCATGTGACCCACGTGAACGCGACCTACGATCTTCCACTCGGGCGGGGCAAGCCGTTTCTCAGCAGCAACGCTGTAGTGGACAAGGTAGTTGGCGGATGGACGCTGGGAACGATTATGACCTTCCAGAGCGGTGCGCCCTTCCGCCTCATCGGCGGCTATAGCACCTTCAATGACTATGGAGACGGCGGCGTTACCTTGAACAATGTAACGCCGTCGCAACTGCAAAAGGCTGTGGGCGTTCACCGGGTTCCGGGCCACACGTTTGCCAGTCTGATCGATCCGAAGTATCTGGCAAGCGCAACAGGCGGCGGTGCGAACTCCTCCTACATCGCGCCGAACACAACTGCCGGATCTATCGGAAGGATCGTTTACCTTCATGCGCCGCACGGTTTCTTCGATGATCTTTCCGTAACGAAAGCTATACCACTGCATCGAGAACTCAACTTCCGTCTTCAGGCGGAGTTCCTCAACGTCTTCAATCACCCTGTCTTCGGCATTCCGTCCGGCGGGTTGTCGTCCTTCTCCGGAGTGCAGAGCAGTAGCTTTGGACTCGGAAGAGTTACCAACGGGAATGTGAACGGCGCGTTCGGCCGGGTTATCGAGCTTCGAGGAAATGTAGAGTTTTAGCCCTCGCATGAGGAGCCGAATGGCGCCGACGCGCTATTCGGCCTCCTACCGTCAAGCAGCCATCAAGCCTGAAATCCTGGTGATGGCCCTTACTTCCAGGAGCCTTGTCCCTCGACGACCGTGACATAGCGATCGATAGGAAGATCTTTGAACCGCTCTATCTTGCCGCTGGGATTTGGCCAGTGAATCTCGATCCAATCGATCTGCGCGTTCCGGCCAAGTCCTAAAACAATGCGCGGGTCGTGTGACGAGAGGTAGCTGCCTCCACCGACCTTGGTGACATGGCGAATCAGTGGTCCTGCCTTGTAAATGACCTTGGCGCCGATTGCGTCGATATTGGCCTTGCTGCCGACGAGACGAAGGCCCAGCCAATGATTATCTCGCCCGGCATTGTTGCGCAGCAGAAGTGGCGCGCCGTTATTGGTCGTCACCAGTACATCGACCGATCCGTCGTTATTGAAGTCTCCGAGCGCAAGGCCTCGGCCGGCGATTTTTTGGGAAAAGACAGGGCCGCTTTGCGCGCTGACGTTCTTCCACGAGGCCCCATCGTTCTCAAAGAGCAGCATCGGTTCGAAATAAGCCGTCCCTTGTTGATGGCGTTCGATCATCAGATCTGGGTGCCCGTTGCATAGAAGGAGATCCAGATTGCCATCATTGTTATAGTCGAAGAACTTTAGTCCCCAGCCGCTCATCGACGTTGTTGCGCGATGGATTCCCGCCCCAACCGAAGCGTCGTCAAACGTCTCGTTTTTGTTGTTGTGGTAGAGCGCATACGATTCGTGATCGACGTTGGCGACGAAGAGATCGAGCCACCCATCCTGATCGAAGTCTGCCGCATCGACACCCATACCCGACCTCGCCACACCGAAGGCGCTGTAGGCCACTCCCGATTGAAAGCCGATGTCTTCGAATCGTCCCTTGCCGCGATTTGCGAAGAGTGCGTTCGGCGCGGTGTCGTTGCCGATGAAGAGGTCTATCCATCCATCGTTGTTGATGTCCGCGGCGACGACTCCCCATGCTTTGCCGAGCGTACTTGCGATACCGGTTTGCCGGCTTACATCGGTAAACGTGCCGTCGCCATTGTTGTGATAAAGCCAGCTGGGCATGGGTTTGTAAGAGGTCGGCTTGCAGTAATAGCGCAGCCCCGCTGCGCGATCGCCACAGTATGGGTCGATGGCTTGGTTGAATTCTGCGAAGCGGCAGACGAAGAGATCGAGCCGGCCATCGTTGTCGTAGTCGAACCACACGGCGCTGGTGCCCCAACCATGCGCAGACACGCCCGCTTTCTCGGTAACATCGGTAAACGTGCCGTCTCCATTGTTGTGATAGAGAATGCTGCTGGGATATTGCGTCACGTAGAGGTCCGGGAAGCCATCGCCGTTGTAGTCGCCCACAGCCACGCCCATGCCATAGGCGTTGCCCAACACGCCAGCCTTCTCGGTCACATCGGTAAAGGTGCCGTCTCGGTTGTTGCGATAAAGCGCATTTCTCAACGGCGCTGAGGGCTTGTAGAAATCGCACGGACCGCTATTGACCAGATAGATATCCATCCAGCCATCGTTGTCATAGTCCAGAAATGCGCAGCCCGCCCCAACTGTCTCCGGCAGGTACATCTTGCTGGAGAGACCGGCCACATGCGACCAATGAATCCCGCTTTCGGAGGGGTCGACCAGTTGAAAGGCAGGCGGGCTGTTTGACGAGAGTGATGTGGAAGACAGTGCGTGCGCAACGGAGGGGACAAGGTGAGCGCCGAGTACAGATGACGCAGCCCCGTTAATAAATTGTCTGCGGGAAAGAGAAGGGAAGGAACAGCGCTGTGACTTCTGCATGAAGCTGAAACCTCAGCGGGGAGCCGCGTGTCCTTCAACCGTGTCTGTCTGCTGCTGCTTGCCTGCCATCTCCCTTTGCAGCGCAATCTGTTTTGACGAGGCTTCGCGATTGCCGGTTCGTGAATAGGCGAGAGCCAGCTGATAGTGTCCCGCGGGATCTTCAGGCTGCATCGCCGTGTACCTCTCAAGCGGTGCGATCGATTCCGCAAATTTTCCCGAGGACGTCAAGGACATTCCCAGCGCCAGGTAGGCTTCGGAGAAGCCTACATCCAGTCTGGACGCGCGGGTGAAGTGAGCGATAGCCTCGTCCCATTGGGCGCTGCGTCGCGCCAGTTCACCCAGCACGAATTCGGCGGCGGCATTCATGGGATCGACTTCAGTCTCCTTCTGAAACTCAACCTTCGCCTCGGCGGTCGGGCCGGAGGGTCCGGCTTTCGCGAGAAGAATCTGTCCGAGCCGATAGTGGATCCCTGCAGTATGGGGATTGCCTTCGAGAATCTTTCTGTAGATGACAGCCGCCTCATCATACTTTCCCTGGGACTCCAGCGCTTCAGCCTGCAGCTTTCTGGCTTGGAAAGAGGAAGGAGCCTTGGTCTCCAACTCCTGCGACATGCGGTCGCCAAGCTGAGAGAGATAGTGCGTCGCGATATATAGGACCTCGGGGTCACCGGGGAATTGCCGCCTTAACAGAAATAGCGTGTCCACCGCAGTCTGATCCTCCCCCAGCCCCATGGCGCATCGAACCAGCGCCATGGCCGCATGGTATTTGAGCTGCTTATCGGTGAGATGAGGCAAGGCTTGCTTCAAAGCGGGCAGCGCCTCTTTGCAATGTCCGCTTTCCACCAGCTTGATGGCTTGCTCGGTCGAAGATGGCGAGGAAACTGTCTTCGTTCCTTGCGCACAAACGCCCCTCGCCAGAACGGCGAACACCATGAGAGTGACCGGATACGCGATGAACCCGCACCCGGCGCGGTGCGAAAGATGGATGCCGGACTTGAATTGCAACATCACTTCAAGCTGCCAACTTTAGAGAAATAAGTGAACCCAAAGAATGAGACTTCAAAGCATCGATTCGCACGGTGTTAAGCAGCTTCTGCAATGGTCTCTATTTGAATACGAAGTTGCATACATAACCTCGTGCAGATGCAGATTTTATCTCAATGAATTGAGCGGAAGCAATGGAAATACTGGACGTAGCGTGAAGATTATCCTTGCCGTTTGTCACGCCCCAGGGCATCCATGGCTGGAACTCGCCCGTGACTAAAGTCCTATGCAATAGATATTCCGACGCTCAGGATAAAGGGTGGAGGAAGATTATGACACAGACAGCTCACACCGGCACCATGCAACACGCCTCGGATCTCATAGCATCCGAGTTGCCCGGCGCAGGGCAAAATCCTGACAAGATGCAGGGGCACTGGGTGCTGGCCCGTGTTGGCAAGAGAGTCCTTCGGCCTGGCGGCATTGAGCTTACCCGGCAGATGCTCCATGCACTCGCCATTTCTCATCGGGACCGGGTCGTCGAGTTCGCTCCCGGCCTTGGGGTGACTGCCGGGATGGTTTTGGAAAAGCACCCACAGGCGTATTGGGGCGTCGAACGCGAACCATCTGCGGCTCGCCAGTTACAGCAGCGATTTGGAGCACCGGGCGTTAGGATTGTGCAGGCCAGCGCCGACCAATCGGGGCTGCCTTCCGCCTGCGCGAGTATGGTCTACAGCGAAGCCTTATTAAGCATGCAGACTCCGCAACAAAAAAACCGTATCGTCGCCGAGGCCTGCCGCCTCCTGGGGGCTGGAGGGCGGTACGGGATTCATGAACTCTGCCTCCTGCCGAACAACATGCCGGATCATCTGCGCCAGGAGATTCAAACAGAGATGTCGAGAGAGATTCACGTCGGCGTGCAGCCTCTCTGCCGGGATGAGTGGATCAGGCTGTTCAACCAGAACGGCCTCAAGGTGACCTGGAGCAGCGAAGCGCCCATGCGTTTACTGGAGCCGCGACGACTGCTCCAGGATGAGGGGCTGTTACATAGTCTGGGCATTGCGTTTCGTGTGGCAACCAGGCCGGAACTCGGCTCGCGGATTCGCTCCATGCGGCGTCTCTTCGCACGATATAGCAAGCACCTTGGAGCAATCTCACTGGTTGGCGAACGCGGGTAGATGCTTGCGTGCAGTGGCTCATGTCGAACCTGGAAGCCCGGTTAACACGTACAAGATCCCCCGCGTAAAGTTGGAGAGCATGTACACAGCCCCTTAGAGCAAAGTAGTAGTTGGTGTAGAGTCTGCGGATTGCGTGTACGCGTTCGGAAGAGCCGTGGTGGAGAAGGGAGGCCCCTGTATCACTTTCGTATCACAGCGGCTTTTTATGGGTGCTTTTTGGTTGGACGTTAAGTCTTTTGTTTTGTTTGGTGAGAGCGCTGGGGCTCGAACCCAGGACCAACGCCTTAAAAGGGCGATGCTCTACCAACTGAGCTACGCTCTCA
The DNA here is from genome assembly GCA_001897435.1 of Acidobacteriales bacterium 59-55. Taxonomy (GTDB): domain Bacteria; phylum Acidobacteriota; class Terriglobia; order Terriglobales; family Acidobacteriaceae; genus Edaphobacter. The sequence continues at coordinate 872,891 of MKSV01000007.1, forward strand.
AACCACTCTCTAAAGTTAGCACATCCGGTGGCTAGTTTTGTGTGATCTCGCTTGCTCGCAGCCTCAGTCAAGGATTCCACCCTAATGCTGTTCCATATCAGAAGTGTCCGGCAGACGGCATACTTTTACTCGTTCATTTGCATAGTCGCATTCAAACGCAGTAGGGGAGCTTCGCCTCAGCACGACCCACATCACGCCCATGGGCCGCAAGGTAGCAATTCGCTGTGCATCGGACTCGTCGCTTAGTCGCATCTGCGCCGTGACTCCAGCCGTCCACGCGGAGGTCAGCCCCGGTGTAATGGAGGCTTCGCCGCCATCTTTGGAGTAGTCCGGCAGCATGCTTCTCTCCGCGATTGCCCGAAACGATTGCGCATCCTCGCCGGGACTGGTGATGTAGTGCGCATCGAGCGCGAACAGGGCATCCTTCGGCGTATTTTCACTGATCCACACGAAGGCCTGCTTCCATTGGTTATGCGGCGCGCGCCATGGCAGCTCAAGATGCGACGAGGAAGGAAATGTCTGTCGCTCCGCAAACAGCATGACCATCGCGAGAAGCCCGAACGTCGTCACCCAGCGCAGAACACGCCGCCGAAGCAACCGTTCCGCCAGTGTCGCTCCGACGAACAGAATCATCACCACATACACAATCTGAAAGATCCGCAGCGGCTGCAGTCGCGCAACCGCGTGAGTTGCCAGTCCCTGCCGCGCAAACATTCCCGCTATAACGATCGCGACGCCTCCGCAGACGACAGCCATCCGCGCCAGCGCCACTCTCGCGGCATCGCCCTCCCGGCGCCTTCCGAATCCAACCACCGCGAGAAGGATCATCGGAGCGATCAGGCCAAATTGCTCATACCAGTGCCAGCTTCCCGGAAACCAGTAGGACCGGGTCATTGCCGCGTGAGCATAGGCCGCGCTCTCCGGCGGTGCCATCGCCTGGATTGCCGCCGCTACTCCCAGCGCTGTCATGCCTAGTCCCGCCGTTCCCCATATCTGTACTTGCCCAAGGGAAGAGAGGATGCAAACCAGCACCAGCACGCAGCCGAATCCGTAGGCGGCCATCAAGGGATGCATGACCGCCGCAAGCAGCAGGGCCGCGGAGAATAGCGCGAATACCCCGCGTCGTCTCGCGAGTCCGCCGGCGGGTGGAAGCAGAAGATCGAGCACACAGGCCAGAGCCAGCAGCACGCAGGGCGTCGAAATGCTTCGAGCCGTCACGTAGGGGTCCATCAGCATCAGCGAGGTCCCAGCGATAGGCAACGTGATCCACGTCGCAAGCAGCATTACTGCGCCAACGCGCGCCACCCGCGCCGCATGGCATCGCGCCGTCAGCAGCCACGCGGCCAGCAGGGTGGTCCAGAAACTCGCGACGTGCAACAGCAAAAGTATTGTGCCCAGAGTCATGCGCGACCAATGCACCAACCCCACCGTCAGCGACCCGAAGAGCGAGAATCGCAGGTGTCCGGCAACGAATTCTGTCCCGTGTGGATATAGAGACGGATCGAGCTGCCGCTTGACCTCGGCCATGTAGAGGCCGCCGTCTTCGGCATAGGGATGATATCCATGCACTGCCAGTGCAAGCAGAGTCAGAGCCGTGACCACCTTGCAGGCGAAGCCCAGATCCAGCGTCGTGCTGTCGCTTGCCTTTGGCCGCGACGAGAGCGGCAATGTTACCGTTGCTGCCAAATTATCCGTTGCTCCTAATTCACATCAGATGCCGAAAACCCACCGGCAACCGTATATCAAGCGGCGAACGCACTGTAGATCAATCTTCTCTCAAAGAGAGACGATGCGCAGAGCAATGCATGGAAAATAGTGGCGGGAGATACGATATTTTTTTGAGATGCTAAGTCCGCGGCCGACGATACAATAGAACGATCTATGCCCCTATCCGCTGTTATTTTTTCCGCACCTAACCCGGGCCCTCTCTTCACATGAGCGCATCCTCGGGCACGCGCAATCTTTTGAAGACCATCCCCGGCCTTCTTATCAGCGCGTTCTTTCTCTGGTACACTTTTTTTCCGCATCCCGCCATCTGGAAATTGTCGGCGTCCAGTGGAATATCCCTGTCGCATATTCTCGCGCTGAGGATGGTGCATCCCGCATGGATCGCAGGCATCCTGGCATTTACCTTCGCCGGTTATGGCCTTCGCTGCGTCCGCTGGACGCGCATGATGCGCCCTACCGGAGCTTCCTTCACCGTCTGCGCCCGTGTCCTCATCACCTCGATTGCCGCCAACAACATTCTTCCTTTTCGCATCGGCGATGTGATGCGCATCTTCACCTACGCTCCGGACCTGAAAGCCTCTCCTTCTGTCATCCTCAGCACTGTCATCTTCGAGAAGCTGCTCGACATCTTTGTGCTGGTGTTGCTCTTTGTCGTCTTTATGGGACAGGATGTCAATCATCATTCCCGGCTTCTTGCCAAAATGATGCTTGCCGTCTCATCCATAGGCCTGCTCGCCCTCCTGTTCGGAGCCCGCACCCTGGGGCCGCTGCTTCGGCGGCTCTTCGCACGGCTTCCGCAGCATCCCTTCCTCAAAAAGCTCGAACACTGGATCAACTTGGCTCTCGACTGCATTGGCCAGATCGGCATCGTCGGTTCATTGCTGCTGTTGTTGATGTCTGCCGTCATCTGGGCCTGCGAAGGCATGATCTTCGTCTCGACAGCCAACCTCATCGGGCTTGTCGCCGGTCGTGCCGGCTGCTGGCAGGCTGTCTCCGTCGGCAATCTCTCCTACCTGATTCCCAGCTCTCCCGGAGGCATCGGCACCTTCGAGTGGGCGGTAAAAACCTCTCTGGTCAGCCATGGCGCGCCGGAGCCGCAGGCAGCGCTGTTCAGCCTCGCCGTCCATGCATGGCTTCTCATCTCGATTACCAGCGTCGGCACCGTATTTTTCTTCATGCATCGCATCAAATCCCAGAACCACAGGCCACTTCTCGAAGAGATTGAGACCTTGCCGGTGGAACTGCCGTAACAACCTTCGCGTAAACTCAATCCAGCCCCAAAACTTTAAAGCGGTGAAATCGAAGCATGTATCGCACAATCCAGCAATCTCTTCTGGCCCGCATTCAGGCCATTCTTCTGGCCAAATATGACATCGCGCTCGCGACCCTGGCGATCGAGCAACCGCCGAACATCGCCCTCGGCGAGGTCGCTCTCCCCGTGGCGTTCGAATTGGCCAAGCGGCTTCGCAAGGCGCCCCGCGCCATCGCGACCGAACTGGCCGCGGAATTGACTGCAATTCTGCCCGAGCTTGAGGGCATCGCCGGTGTCGAAGTCGCCGGAGCGGGCTATCTCAACATTCGCCTCGACCGCGCCGCCACGGTTCGCCGCATCGCCCGCGATCGGCACGCCGATATCGGTGGCCCCGGCTTCCGTCTGGTCGAGCACACCAGCATCAATCCCAACAAGGCCGCTCACATCGGCCACCTGCGCAACGCTATTCTCGGCGATACCTTCCAGCGATTGCTCCGCCCCGACAATTACAAGCGCGGCTACGAAGTTGGCGTGCAGAACTACATCGACAACACCGGCGTCCAGGTTGCCGACGTCGTCGTAGGCCTCGTCCACCTTGAAGGCAAGACCCTCGCCAGTACGCGTGAGTTGCTTGCCACGCTAACCAACGAGAACCGGCGCATCGACTTCTACTGTTGGGATCTCTACGCCCGCGTCTCGCAGTGGTATACCGCCGATTCCGCGCAGATCGCGGCCCGCAAGCAGCTCCGCCTCGACACTCTTCACGCGCTTGAAGTCGGAGGCAACGAGACGGCCGAGATCGCCGACCTCATCTCCACCGCCGTCCTTCACCGCCATCTCGAAACCATGGAGCGGCTCGGCATCGAGTACGACTTCCTTCCCCGCGAGAGCGAAATACTGCACCTCCACTTCTGGGATGCCGCCCGCGAGTTGATGATCGCCAAAGGCGTGCTCTACGAAGAGACCGAGGGCAAAAACAAGGGCTGCCTGGTCATGCGCCGCGCAGGCAACGAAGCTGGTGCCCCACGTCCCGAGTCTGGGACGTGGGATTCAATCACAGGTCCGGACGAGGACGCCAAGGTCATCGTCCGCTCCAACGGCACCGTCACCTACGTCGGCAAGGACATCGCCTACCATCTCTGGAAGTTCGGCCTGCTGCCGGGCAAGGACTTCGGCTACGCGAGGTTCCACGAGTACCCGACGCACACCTGCTGGATCTCCACCGCGGGCGCGAGCGATCCGGGCCATCCTGTCTTCGGCAAGGCCGACGCCATCTACAACGTCATCGACTCGCGCCAGAACGATCCGCAGAACAACGTCATTCAGGCGCTGCGCGGTATGGGCTTCACCGAGGCCGCCGATCGCTACACCCATTTCAGCTACGAGATGGTGGCGCTCACGCCGCGCTGCGCCATCGATCTCGGCTACGCCATCAGCGACGAGGACCGCGCCAAATCGTACATCGAGGTCAGCGGACGCAAGGGCTTCGGTGTCAAAGCCGACGATCTGCTCGACCAGCTTATCGCCGCCGCCCAGGCTGAAGTCGACACGCGCCACCCGGAGCTCTCCGATGAAGAACGCCGCACCATCGCCACCCAGATCGGCGTCGGCGCATTGCGTTACTTCATGCTGCGCTTCACCCGCAACACCGTCATCGCCTTCGACTTCAAGGACGCTCTCAGCTTCGAGGGCGAGACCGGCCCTTACGTCCAGTACGCCATCGTGCGCGCAGCCAATATCTTCCGCAAAGCCAATACCACCCCGGAAGCCTCTCTGGCAGCCATTGCCGATCTCGATCTTCCCGGCATCCTCGACAGCGAAGAGGGAACCAGCCTCTGGGAGACGTGGCTGCTCGCCTCCAAGCTAACCCTGATGATCGAACAGTGCATCGCCACCGCGGAACCGGCCTATCTCGCGAAGTACGCCTTCCAACTAGCGCAACAGTTCAATAATTTTTACCACCGCCACCACGTCCTCAACGAGACCGATCCCACCCGCAAAGCGCTCCTGCTGGCCACCGCCGCCGTTGCCCAGCGAGAGATGGTCCGCGCTCTCGGCTATCTCGGCATCGAGGCCCCGCCGGTGATGTAACGCGACGCATCACAAAATCCACCGCTGTTAGCGCGCTTCTCCTCCGAATGTAGCCTTGGTGATGAGAGCAAAACGCAGATCCCCTTCGGGAATGACAAACAAGGGAAGAACACACCTTCACAGTCTGCGCAAAAACTCCGGCCTTGTTAAGGGCACGGCTTTAGCTGTGCCGTCAGCCCGTCGTCAGCAAAGGGGCTTTAAGCCCCTGAGGTACTCTTGGACTGCATACAACCTCGTCCGTAGCCTGTTCGAGCAATCACCCACGCGCAATCCGCGCCTCTAAGCCGAGTAGCTTCGCACCCACTCCACGATCGACCGTACCGCGATGCCGCTCGGCCCCTTGGCGATCCACGGCTTGACCTCGTCGTTCCACGCGCACCCTGCGATGTCCAGATGCACCCACGGAGTATCGCAGACAAACTCCTTGAGGAACATCGCCGCCGTCGTCGCTCCCCCCCAGCGGCTCCCCCCTGTGTTCCGGATATCCGCAATCTGGCTCTTGATCAACTCGCGGTAGTCGTCGGTGCAGGGAAGCCGCCAGAACTTCTCGCCGGAGATCTCCACCGCCGCCTGAAACCTTTCGCAGGTCGCATCATCATTGGAAAACAAACCGGCATTCACCATGCCCAGCGCGACCACGCAGGCTCCCGTCAACGTTGCCGCATTGATGAGGTGTGTGCACCCCAGCGTCTTGGCATAGTGCAGACCGTCGGCCAGCACCAGCCGCCCTTCGGCATCGGTATTCACAATCTCAATGGTCTTGCCCGACATCGCTGTGACGACATCCCCCGGCTTGAACGACTTCCCATCGGGCATGTTCTCCGCCGAGCAGACCACGCCGATCACCTTGACCTTCGGCTTCAACTGCGCGATGGCGCGCATCGCGCCGATCATGGCTCCGGCTCCGGCCATGTCGTACTTCATCTTTTCCATGCCCTCTGCCGGCTTGATCGAGATGCCCCCGGTATCGAAGGTGATGCCTTTGCCGACCAGCCCCAGCACCGGCGTATCGCTCTTTCCCGAGACCGGCTCGTAGGTCATTACAATCAGCGCCGGGGGTTCGGGCGAGCCTTGTGAAACCGCCCAGAAAGCGCCCATCTTCAACTCGTGCAGCTTCTCCGTCGAGTAGACCTCGCACTTCAGTCCCATCTCCGCGCACATCGCGGCGGCACGCTGCCCCAGCACAGTGGGCGTCAACACATTGCCCGGCTCATTCACCAGCGCACGCGTAAAGTTCTGCGCCTCGGCCACGATGACACCTTCATCAAAGCCCTCTTGAATCTCCGCTCGCGCGGACCTCTCTGCCTCCTTCGCGACCACGGAAAGCGTAAGCAGCGAGGTATCCTTGCGGTCGCTCTTATAGGTGTCGTAATCGGCATCCGCCAGCAAAGCTCCCTCAACCAGAGCCCGCGACACCAGGGGGCCGGGCAGGGCATCGAGGTGCTCGTCCGACAGGGCATGATCTTCGGGAAAGGCGATCGCTATCGTCCGCAGGCTGCGTAATTTAGCGATGCGTACCGCGACGCCTCCGCCCTTGCGCACTTCGTCGACCGACAGAGACTTCGCCTTGCCCAGGCCGACCAGCAGCAACCGCTCCGGCTTCAGTCCGCCGGGAGCATGAAGCAGCAGCGTCTCTCCCATCCCTGCCTTGAATTCGCCCGATGCCATCACCTTCGCCGCGGCGTTCGTCACCGCGTCTGAGGTCGATAACAGCGCAGGCAAGGGCTCGGCGTCATCTCCCGTGGCAATATCCACCGCAAAGACAGCGAGCATCGGCACGGCAAATCCCGCCGCGTCCTGAAAGAGAAGCTTCATGTTCATGAAACCATGGTAGCGCGACTCTCAACCATTCGGCCCAGATAGGTATGGATAAGTCGGGATAAGCCACTGTCATGGATGCTTTTCACGGAGTTGTTACCGACGCTGACTTCGCGCCACCGCCGCTTTGGCTTCCTTGTCTGCTTCGCGGCGCCGTTCCGTCTCGCGCTTGTCCCAGTCCTGCTTGCCTTTGGCCAGCGCCAGCTCGCACTTCACCCGCCCCTTGCGAAAGTAGAGCCGCGTCGGGATCAAGGTAAACCCCTTCTGCCGCGTCAGCGCCTCCAGCTTGCGCACCTCGGCCTTGTGCAGCAACAGCTTGCGCGTGCGCAGGGAATCGTGGTTCATCGCGTTTCCATGCGAAAAAGGACCGATATGCGCGTTCAGCAGAAAGCACTCGCCATCCTTGAGCAGCCCGTAGGCATCCTTCAGATTCGCCTTGCCCTCGCGGATGGACTTGACCTCCGTGCCGCGCAGGGCGACCCCGGCCTCGAACTTGTCCGACAGGAAGTAATTGAAGCTGGCAGAGCGGTTGAACGCCGCGTCGCGCATCCCCGCGGCCACCGGGTCGCGATCCTTTGCCTTCACCGCCGGCTTCGGCTGGTGGGCGACGGTCGGATTGGAGAGGGAACGAGGCATGGAATCTTCTACTTTAACATGCTGCAAAGCCAAACCTCACCTGCAACCGCCAGCCGCGTCTAACCCTCGAAGCCTCCGTCCGAATGAAATTGACCGCACCGCGAATGTTATACTCACCCGAGCGCAACAGCCTGGCAGGCACGGCCCCCGCAGGCATCGTCCTTTGTTCGTGCGAAAGGGGTGCAGGCGCGCACTCCGGCAGATGCCGCACTCTTCACCGTGTAAAGGACGCAAACGGAAGCAGCATGGCTCGCGGCAAAAATTCCATTCTTCGATTACCGGCACTCACAGTCCAGACGCTTCTATTTGTCTTGCTCCTATCGGGCTTTGCTGCCTTTAGCCCGGCTCCGGCCCGCGCCCAGTCCGCCAATACATGGGACAAGCGCGGCCAGGAAGCCGAGTTGCGCAAGGACTATGACGCGGCCTATGAAGCCTACCGCCAGGCCACGCTCAAGAATCCCAAAGACCTCCGCTACAAGGCCCACTTCGAGCGCATGAGGTTTCAAGCCGGGGTCAGCCACATCGACCGCGGCCGCGTTCTGCGCCAGAGCGGCGACCTGAGCGGCGCGTTGAAGGAGTTCCAACGCGCCCGCGAGATCGATCCTTCCAACCAGACCGCCCAGCAGGAGATCGATCTTCTGGAGCATCCTGAGCCTCCCGGGGCAGCCGCTTCCGCATCCTCGCCCTCCGGCCACGTCTCCCGGCAGTCCGATCTGGTCAAGGAACTCAGCACCGTCGCCGGTCCCATCCAATTAAAGCCGGTCTCGAACGACCCCATCACCCTGCACATGGTCGAGGATGTCAAGGTGATCTACCAGGCCATCGGCAAGGCCGCCGGCCTCAACGTTCTCTTCGATCCCGACTACACCTCCAAGCGCATCCCCATCGATCTCACCAACGTTACCCTCTCCGACGCCCTGCGCATCGTTGGCACCATCTCCGGCACCTTCTATAAGCCGGTCACCAGCAATACCATCTTCGTCGCCCAGAATACCCGCACCAAGCGCGCCGAACTGGATGAGCAGGCCGTCCAGACCTTTTACCTCACCAATGCCAGCCAGCAGAACGACGCCAACGAGATCCTTACCGCCATCCGCAATCTGCTCGACCCCAGCACCAAGATCTACCTCGTCCCCAGCCAGAACGCCATCGTCATGCGCGCCACGCCGGACCAGCTTCTTCTGGCGCAGAAGCTGCTCAACGACCTTGACCGCGCCCGTCCCGAGGTGGTCGTCGACGTCGCCATCCTCGAGGTCAACCGCGACAAGATGCGCAAGCTCGGCCTCACCCTGCCCCAGCAGGTCAGCATCACTCCACAGGCGACGCCCGGAACGACGACCACCGGCAGCAGCACAGGAACCGGGACCGGCACCGGAAGCACGACGACGACGCCTTCCAACTTCACTCTAAACTCGCTGGCCCATCTCAATGCCACTAACTTCGCGGTCGGCATCAGCGGCGCGACCCTCGATGCCCTGCTCACGGACTCGGACACGCGCATCCTGCAGAATCCCAACATCCGCGCCACCGACGGCCAGCGGGCCACGCTCAAGATCGGCCAGAAGATTCCCATCGCCACCGGCTCCTACAACGCCGGAGTCTCTACCGGCCTGGCCAGCATCGGCGTCCAGACCCAGTTCACCTTTATCGACGTCGGCGTCAATATCGACATGACGCCGACCGTCCACTACGACAACGAAGTAACCCTCAAGATGAAGATTGAGGTCTCCTCGCAGCAAGGCTCCGTCACCATCTCGAACGTGACCGAGCCCATCATCGGCCAGCGCACCACCGAGCAGGTCATCACCCTCAAGGAGGGTGAGCCCGGCATTCTCGCCGGCATCCTCACCAAGCAGGATAACCTCAGCGTCAGCGGCACGCCCGGCCTTGGGGAACTTCCCTTCTTCAAATTCTTCTTCTCCTCGCGCAGCAAGGAAGTGCAACAGGACGAGGTTGTCTTCCTTCTCATCCCGCATATTGTCCGCGAATCGCTCTTGACCCGCCTCAATACCCGCGCCATCGACTCCGGCACCGGTCAGTCGATCGAGCTGCGCCGCCTCGAAGGCTCCGAGGAACCTGGCGCCGATCTGGGCAACCCCGCCTCCGGGGCAATGAAACCCAAGCCCACCGGGCCGCCCACCACTGCCGCCAATGCAGCCGCCGCCATGGTGGGGCAACTGGCGCAGCAGGCTCAGCCGCTCGCTCCCCCGGCAGCTTCTACCGCCCCCATGAACTTCAGCGTCGTTCCACCCTCGGTGCCTCAGACCGTCGGCAGCACCTTCCAGGTCGCCGTCATGCTCGACCACGGACGCGACGTCTACTCCGTCCCCTTGCAGATGCAGTACAACTCCAAGGTTCTTGAACTCGTCAACGTCGATGCGGGCAGTTTCCTCAGCCGCGACGGTCAGGCGGTAGCTCTCGTCCATCGCGACGACGGCAATGGCCTCGTCACCATCTCCACCTCACGGCCGCCCAACGCCAGCGGTGTCAGCGGGCAGGGAAACCTCTGCACGCTCACCTTCAAGGCCATTGCCGCCGGAGACTCCAACCTCGCACTGGTCAAGGTCGGGGCTCGTAACAGCGCCCAGGCCAATCTTCCGGCCGTCGGTTCCGAGGCCGTGGTGCATGTGAAGTGATGGCCTCGCCCCGCGCAAATCCGGGTGCCCCACAGCCTGCCCTGAGTTTGCCGAAGGGTCCGGCGCTTGAGGACGTGGGTTCCCATCCCCTGCGAGGCAACCCCCAGTCCGGCGTCACGCTGGTCGAACTCATCATCTGCGTGGCCATCATTGCCATCCTCGCCTCCGCCGCCATCCCCATCGCCCGCTTTCAGGTCAAGCGCGAAAAGGAGCGGGAGCTTCGCCGCGACCTCTGGGAGATGCGCGACGCCATCGACCACTACAAGGACGCCGCAGAAAAGGGAGGCATGATGACTAAGGCCGACAGCATGAACTATCCTCCCGACCTCCAGACGCTGGTCGACGGCGTCGACATTCAGGACAAAAAGGTCAAATTTCTCCGCCGCATCCCCATCGACCCCATGACCAACTCGACTGACTGGGGCCTCCGCTCCAACCAGGACGATCCCGATTCGACCACCTTTGGCGGACAGAATGTCTTCGACGTCTATACCAAGAGTGACGGAACCGCCCTCGACGGCACAAAATACAACACATGGTAGCCATGCCCTCATCTTCCCCACAAATACCCGGGTGCCCGACTCGTCTCAGTCTCATCGCGAAGAACCGGACCGGTACGCCTCAAAAGTTCGGGTGCCCCATCCATCGCAGTCGTATCGCGATGGGTGGGATCAATCAATCTCGTCGCGGAGAACAAGGCTTCACCCTGCTCGAGCTCATGATCGTCATGGTCGTGATCGGTCTGCTCGCCGCCATCGCCATCCCGTCCTACACCAACAACATCCGCAACGCCAAGGAGGCCGTCCTCAAGGAGGACCTCCACACCATGCGCACCGCCATCGACTCCTACACGGTCGACAAGCAGAAGGGCCCCGACTCGCTCGACGATCTCGTTCAGTCCGGCTACCTCAAAACCATGCCGGTCGATCCCTTCACCCGCCGCAACGATACGTGGATGCCGTCGCAGGGAGAATCCATGTCCACCATCGACCAGACGCAGTCCGGCATCGACGACGTTCACAGCGGGTCGCAATTAACCGGCTCCGACGGCACCGCCTACTCCACCTGGTAGCCGCGAACATCTCGACCCAAAAAACGCACGTCATCTCGACCGGAGCGTAGCGGAGTGGAGAGACCTCTGTATTCCACCAGTCTCCCTTAGGCATACCATTCATTCTTTGTCATTCCCGAAGGGAATCTGCGTTTTGCTCGAATCACCGAGACTCTCCCCGGAAGAGAATCCCTCCAGCCCACCACAAACGCACGTCATCTCGACCGAAGCGAAGCGAAGTGGAGAGACCCCTGTATTTCGCCTCTCCCCTCCACCGCCCCACTCCAACGCCCCCAACCTAAGCCTTCGGAACGTCCTTCAGCGGCACATGCACATACTTGATCGTCTTCCGGTTCCACGTATAAGTGATCTCCAAATCGCCGTGCGAGTTCTGGATCATCGCCGGATAGGAGAACTCACCCTCTGCATCTTCGAGCGTGGCGAAGATGTGAAAGTGCTCGCCATCCTTGCTCACCGCCAGGTTCAGAGGTGATCGCCCGCGCGTCGTATCGTTGAAGACCAGCACGATGCGTCCATCCTTCAGCGCGACCGCGTCGATGCCGGAGTTGTTGTTCGGCAGGTCGATGAACCGCGCCTGCGTCCAGGTCAGGCCATCGTCGTGGGAATCGGCAACGGCAATCTTCGAGGCCAGCGTCTGCGACCGCGCATACATGCGCAGGTGCTTGCCTCCCATCGAGATAATCGAAGGCTGGATGATCCCGACCGTCTTCCTCGGTCCTTTGTCTTTCGCCGCGAATCCCGGCGATCCCGGCGCGGGATCGGGCGCGGGCGTCTCGGCCTCGTCGACTGCCGCCGAAATAGTAATCGGCCCGATCTTGGCCCAACTCTTGCCGCCATCGCGGCTGCGCTCCACCCAGGCCGCCCAGGTCTTATAGGCCTCGAACGATGTCCCGCTGACGATCGTGCCATCGGCCTCGACCAGCGGCTTGGCGCGAATCGGTCCCAGCAGGCCGGCCGGCAAACCCTCAGGCTTCGACCAGGTCACGCCCTCGTCATCGCTGTACATCCTTCCCGCCGACCACGTGCCGGGGCTCGGCCCCACCTTGTAGTAGAGCCACAGCCGCCCATCCCGGGTGTGAAACAGCACAGGATTCCACGAAGGAATATCCTTCTCACGCTCCATCTCCACCGGCTTGCTCCAGACTCCGTTAATCCGGCGCGAACTCCAGATGGCCACGTCCGGAGCCCGTTCATGCGTGCCTCCAAACCATGCTGCCATCAGCCCGCCGCCCTTCAACTCCACAACGGTCGAGGCATGGCTGGAAGGGAAGGACGTGCTCCCCAGCGCGAAGATAAACTCTCCGGCAGGCCTCACCTGAGCGATTGCGGCTGCCGAAAGCACGACTGCCGCCATTAGAACCTTGGCTAAAAACAAGATGAACCCCTCTCTGAATTCCCGTGAAAATGGATCCGCAATAGGAAACCGCCTGCGATGTCCAATTCATGCGGATATTTTGCGAATGCCCATGATAGGGCATTGGCCATAAGTCTGGTGAACCAAATATGATGGTCCCCTAGGAACCTTTGAATCAACCGGTTCCGTTAAGGGCACGGCTTCAGCCGTGTCGCAAGTGCTTTGTTCGCAATGGGGCTTTAGCCCCTGAGGGAATCTTCGGAGGCTTAATCAAACCTCCCTTAGTCCAAATTAAGGAACCTCGCATGAATCAGATGTCTCCCACAGAATTGGCCAAGAAGCTCGGAGCCGGACTCCTCTCATTTCCCGTCACTCATTTCACTGAAACATACGCCTTTGACGAAAAGCCCTACCGCGAACACATCGAATGGCTGCTACAGTTCGCACCCGCGGGCCTGTTCGCGGCCGGCGGCACGGGAGAGTTTTTCTCGCTCACGCTGCAGGAGTTTTCGGCAGTCGTCTCGGCCGCGGTCGAGCAGACCAATCATCGTGTTCCGGTGGTAGCCGGCTGCGGATACGGCACCGCGATGGCGAAGGAGTTCGCCCACGCAGCGCAGGCATCGGGTGCGGACGGCGTCCTGCTTCTGCCGCCGTATCTGCTCAAGTCCGAGCCCGCCGGCATCATGGCGCACGTCGAGGCGGTGTGCGCCTCCACCAGCCTCGGTGTCATCTTTTACAACCGCGACAACGCCGTTATTAATGAACAGACGCTGGAGCAACTCTGCGACCGCTGCCCCAATCTCGTCGGCTTCAAGGACGGGCATGGCGACATCGAGCTGATGACCCGCATCTACGCCCGGCTCGGCGACCGGCTCACTTACATCGGCGGCCTGCCCACGGCCGAGACCTTCGCGCTGCCTTATCTGGAGATGGGCGTTACCACCTACTCCTCGGCGATCTTCAACTTTCTTCCGCAGTTCGCGCAGAGCTTCTACGCCTCGGTGCGGAAGCGCGATCATGCAGAGGTCTTCAAGCAGCTTCGCGAGTTTGTGCTGCCTTACATTGATCTCCGCAATCGTCGCAAGGGTTACGCCGTGTCGATCGTTAAGGCAGGCATGCGCGCCATCGGAAGGCCCGCAGGCCCGGTGCGCACGCCGCTCACCGACCTCGACCAGAGCGAGACGGAAGCTCTCGCCGCGCTGATTGCCGGCCGTTCCTAACCGCAGCGTCTCGATACCAAAGATCAAAGCAGCATAACAACGACAGGAGTGAGAACGATGGAAGTTACAGGTGAGATGCTGGTCGGAGCGCGAGCCGTTCGCGGCACGGAAGGCACGATATACGCCGTCAATCCAGCGACCGGAGAGAAGCTGACTCCCGCTTTTGCCGGGGGCTCGGCTAAAGATGTCGATGCCGCCTGCGCACTGGCAAAAGCCGCCTTCGACGCCTATCGAGCAACCAGCCTTGAACAGCGCGCTCATTTTCTCGAAACCATCGCGCAGGGAATCGTCGATCTCGGCGATCTTCTGGTCGAGCGTGTCATGAGCGAATCCGGCCTGCCGCGCCCCCGCGTGGAAGGCGAGCGCGGCCGCACCGTGGGGCAGTTGAAGCTCTTCGCCGCGCTGGTCCGCGAAGGCCGCTGGCTCAACGTCATCGTCGATCACGCCATGCCCGACCGCAAGCCCGCGCCGCGCCCCGATCTCAGGTCGCGAAAGATTCCCGTCGGCCCGGTTGCGGTCTTCGGCGCCAGCAACTTTCCCCTCGCCTTCTCGGTCGCAGGCGGAGACACCGCATCAGCACTGGCGGCGGGCTGTCCCGTCGTCGCAAAGTCTCACCCTTCGCACCTGGGAACCTCCGAATTGATAGGCCGCGTCATTCAGCGCGCCGTCGCCGATTGCGGCCTGCCCGAGGGCGTCTTCTCTCTGGTCTTCGGCGAAGGCAACGCCGTCGGCGAAGCCCTGGTATCGCATCCGGCGATTCAGGCAGTCGGCTTCACCGGATCGCGTCGCGGCGGCCGCGCTCTGGTCGCGCTTGCAGCCGCCAGAGAGGTCCCCATCCCCGTCTTCGCCGAGATGAGCAGCATCAACCCGGTCTTCGTCCTGCCCGGTGCCTTGGCGCAGAAGGCAGAGCAGATGGCGCAGGGCCTCGCCGACTCCGTCACCATGGGAACGGGACAGTTCTGCACCAAGCCGGGCATCGTCCTCGGCATGGAAGGCGTCGCCTTCGACCGCTTCCGGCAAGCTGCGGAAGCTGCCATCGCGGCCAAGTCCGCGACCACCATGCTCAACGCCGGCATTCATAGCGCCTACGAGCACGGCGTCGCGCAGTGGGCGGGCCACGACAAGGTCGACAAGCTCGCCTCCGGCCAGGAGCCTGCAAAGTCCTCCTTCGCCGGACAGCCCACTCTCTTCGCGACCAGCGCAAAAGATTTCCTCGCAACGCCGGAACTGATGGACGAGGTCTTCGGCCCCACCAGCCTCCTGATCGCCTGCGGCGGTGCGGACGATGCTGTTGCAATTGCCGAGCAGCTTGAGGGGCAGCTTACGGCCACTCTGCACATGACGGAAGAGGACACGGATCTGGCGCGCCGCCTCCTTCCTGTCCTCGAACGAAAGGCGGGGCGAATCCTCGTCAATGGCTTCCCGACCGGGGTCGAGGTCTGTCACGCCATGGTGCATGGCGGCCCCTCGCCGTCCACCTCCGACAGCCGCGTGACCTCGGTCGGAACCATGGCGATCGAGCGCTTCCTGCGCCCCATCTGCTATCAGGACTTTCCAGCGGGGCTATTACCTGAATCGTTGCAAGAGAACAATCCTCTCCACCTGTGGAGGTTGATCGATGGCAAGCTACAGCAGCCGTGAGCGCGCGGGAAAGACCGTCGTCGCCGCCGGAACCGGAAACCTGAAGCCGCTCTATGTGAAGCTGCATCCCGACGACACCGTCGCCATCATCGTCAACGAAGGCGGCCTGCCCGCCGGCGCGCGCTTCGACTCCGGCCTCGTCCTTACAGAAGCTGTTCCCGAAGCGCACAAGGTAGCCCTGGTCGACATCGCCGCTGGCGAGCCGATCCTTCGTTATGGCTCCATCATCGGATATGCGGAGCAGGCGATCCCGCGCGGCTCCTGGGTGCACGAGGGAATCATGCGGATGCCCGACCCTCCCTCGCTCGACAACCTGCCCATCTGCACCGCGGTCCCCGCGCCGCTGCCGCCGCTCGAAGGATTTACCTTCGAGGGCTACCTCAACGACGACGGCTCGATCGGCACCAAAAATATCCTCGGCATCACCACGACGGTCCAGTGCGTTGCCGCGACCGTCGACTTCGCCGTCAAGCGCATCAAGGCGGAGATTCTGCCCCGTTATCCCAACGTCGACGATGTCATCGCGCTCACCCACACCTACGGCTGCGGCGTCGCCATCAGCGCGCCGGGGTCGGAGATCCCCATCCGCACGCTGCGCAACATCAGCCTTAATCCCAACCTCGGCGGAGCCCCGATGATGGTGAGCCTGGGCTGCGAGAAGCTCCAGCCGGTGCAGTTGCTCCCGATCACCACGCTGCCCATCCTCTCCGACGCGCCCTACGTCGTCCGCATGCAGGACGAACAGCATCACGGCTTCGGCGACATGGTTGCCGCCATCATGACCATGGCCGAGCGGCGGCTGGTCCAGTTGAATACGAGAACGCGGGTCACGCGCCCTGCCTCCGACCTCGTCGTAGGAATGCAATGCGGCGGCAGCGATGCCTTCTCCGGCGTCACAGCCAATCCCGCGCTCGGCTATGCTGCCGACCTGCTGGTCCGCGCCGGGGCGACCGTCATGTTTTCCGAAGTGACCGAGGTTCGCGATGCCGTGCATCTGTTGACCGCGCGTGCAGCGAACGAACAGGTGGCACGCGATCTCATCCGCGAGATGGCCTGGTTCGACGACTACCTCACTCGCGGCTCCGCCGACCGCAGCGCCAACACCGCGCCCGGCAACAAGAAGGGCGGCCTGGCCAACATCGTCGAAAAGGCGCTGGGCTCAACGGCAAAGTCCGGAACCAGCGCGCTCGCCGGAGTCTTCGGCCCCGGCGAGCGAGTCACGAAGAGGGGACTCATCTTCGCCGCCACACCGGCCAGCGACTTCGTCTGCGGTACGCTGCAACTGGCTGCCGCGATGAACATGCACGTCTTCACCACCGGTCGGGGCACGCCCTACGGCCTCGCCATGGTTCCGGTCATCAAGGTCGCGTCGCGCACCTCGCTGGCCCAGCGCTGGGCGGACCTGATCGACGTGGACGCGGGCCGCATCGCCACCGGCGAGGCAACCATCGAAGAGGTGGGAGAGCAGATCTTCCGCCTCATTCTCGACGTAGCCAGCGGCCGCAAGCAGACGTGGGCCGACCATTGGGGCCTGCACAACGACCTGGCTCTCTTTAATCCGGCTCCGCTTACCTGATCGCCGTCGCTCGTAATTTAGAGACATTCTCTCTCAGGCGCAGCTTCCTTTGTTTGTCATTCCCGAAGGGAATCTGCGTTTCGCCGAATCTGGAGGAGAACCGCTCTAGTCGGTCGCAGTTCAGTCGGCCTGCTCCAAAGAAAATTTGTGGCGAACGTCCGACCCTCTCACCCAGAAGATGACATCTTCGGCGATATTGGTGGCATGGTCGGCGGCCCGCTCCAGATTGCGGGAGACGATGATCGCATTCAGCGCCTGACCGCTGACATCGGACTGCCGCTGCATCAGGTCGACAAGTTCGGTCTGGACAGCGCGGTTCATATCGTCGATCTCGTCGTCCATGGCGAGGACGGACTCGGCCAGCTTCGCGTCAGCCTCCAGCAAAGCCTGGATAGCGCTGCGAATCATAATGCCGACCTTATCTCCCATCTCCGAGATATCGATGGGCAGCTCAATCGGCGGTCCCTGGCGCAGAGGCAGCGTGCGCTGCGAGATATTGGTCGCCTGGTCGCCGATGCGCTCAAGGTCGCCGTTGATCTTGATGACGGCGAGGATAAAGCGCAGATCGATGGCCATGGGCTGTTCCTTGGCCAGCAGGTCGTAGGCCATCTCGTCGACGTCGCGCTCGGCGGAGTTGATGGCCTCCTCGATCTCTTTGACGTGGTCGCACAGAACTAAATCGCCGTTCAGATATGCCTTAATCGAAAGCGCCAGCGCCTGCTGGGAGAGGGCGGCCATGGCGAGCAGCTTGTCTTTCAGGGCAACGAGTTGCTGTTGAAAATTGATGCGCGGCATGGTCCCTCTCTTTAACTAATCTCTACTATTGTGACGTATGGAAGGCGAAGGAAAGATGAATTTCGCAGGCAGTAGTGAGATGGATACCTGCAAAGCGGCGAACACCCGCAACTTTCCTCTGTTTGTCATCCCCGACGGGAATCTGCAGCTTGCCCGAATCACCGAGACTGCATCCGGTGCCGCCTTTCTCTGTTTGTCATTCCCGAAGGGAATCTGCGTTTAGCCGAATCTCCAGAACTTTATCAACCCTACCGATAAAGCAGATAAAGCGCCCTGCGTCTCTTGAACGCCGCCAGATCGCCGGCCCATGCCGCCACGATGTCGCGGGGGTCTTCGTTGTTGCTAAGCGCAAGCATGGTGTTGACGCTGACCACGAGCCGCTGCGCCTTGGCGAAATCAAATTGCTTGGGATAGAGCCGTTGCAGCGCGGAGAGCAGTTCGACTCCCAGCTCCGGAGAGTTCAGCGCATCTCGGTCGGTCAGCGCAATGTGGACGCCGGGAATCGTCTGCCCGTGATACGGGTAGCGGTTCGAGTCTTCGTCGACGGGAAAGCTGGTGGCCGTGAAGGCGACTCCGGGAATGTGCCGCGCGGTGAGATAAGCGGCCAGTTTCGCCGCATTGATATACGGTGCGCCGATGTGCTCGAACGGCGTCGGAGTGCCACGGCCCACGGAAATATTGGTAGTCTCGATCATACCCACGCCGGGGTAGAGAATCGCGGCAGTCGAGCTGCGAAGATTGGGGCTGGGATTCACCCACGTCAGCCCGGTCTGGTCGAAGTATTCGCCGCGCCTCCAGTGCTGCATCGAAACCACGGTGAGATGAGCGTTGATCGGAACCTGAACGTTCGGCGAAGTTGGGCTGGGGAGCCGCCGCTCCTTGTTGATATACCCGGCGAGTTCGCCGAGGGTCAGACCGTGGCGAACCGGTAGCGGCATGTAGTTGACGTACGATTCAAGCCCGGCATCGGAGACCGGCCCTTGCACCATCTCGCCGCCGATGGGGTTCGGCCGGTCGAGCACGATGATCTCAGTAGAAGTCCGCGCCGCCACTTCGAGAAAGTAGCCGACAACCGCCTCGTAGGTATAGAAGCGCACCCCCGCATCCTGCAGGTCGATGACGACAGCGTCGAGCTTGGCGAGGTCCGCAGACTTCGGCCGCTTGTCGGAGTCCTTGGGGCCGTACAGGCTGATCACCGGAAGGCGTGTCGCCGGATCGGTTGCAGAGGCGACCTTCGCCGTGTCGAGCTTGCCGAAGATGCCATGCTCCGGCGAGAAGAGCGTGGTGAGCACAAGGCCGGGAACGAACTTCGGAGCCTCCGTCGCGAGCAGGTCGACGGTACGACGGCCTTCGCTGTCCAGGCCGGTCTGGTTGGTCAGCAGCCCCACGCGAAGACGATTTCCATGGCGTCGTGCAGCATCGGCCAGCGCGGCATAATGGGTCGCTTCAAGAACATCGATGCCGGTCAGAGTCTTGACGCCAACCTCATTGCTGCTCGAAAGGGACGTGCCTTGATTGACGCCGAGAACCTCCGCCGCCGCCGTTGCCACCTGACCCCGAAGAACGGAGATCGGCGGATTGCCGCGCGGATGAACAGCGTTCGAGAGCAGGATGACGTAGCTGTCGCTCGCGGGGTCCATCCAGACAGACGTTCCGGTAAAGCCGGTATGGCCGAAGCTGCCGATCGGGAACACCCCGCCGCGCGGACGCGAGTACGGTGAGTTGATGTCCCAGCCGAAGCCGCGCGTGGCCACCCCTTTGGTCGTCTTTCCGTCAGGCGTAAAGATGGTGGCAGTCGACTCCGCCGTCGCCGGCTGTTCCGGCTCCGTCATCAGCTTCAGCGTGGATTGCTTCAGCGGAAACGGGCCGGTATTCTTCGTGAGCTTATCGAGCAGCGCCTGCGCAAAGATGGCCGTGTCGGAGGCCGTGCTAAAGACGCCCGCGTGTCCCGCAACTCCGCCCATGCGGCGAGTGGTTGGATCGTTGACGACTGCGCGAAGCATGTGACCGAAGTCCGGATTGGTGGCCGCGGTCCCTTCGTCGTCGAAGGTCGTTGGCGCGATGTGGGGGACAAGCTGAAAGCTGTTCCAGTCGTCAGGGCCGCACGCTTTGATCGCCATCGAGACCGCGTGTCCACGAGGAGCGAGAGGATTAGCCGTCCGTCCGCACGTCTGCCCCATCGGCAGATACCTGGTGTGCGTCATCCCGAGCGGCGTGAAGATATGTTGCTGCGCATAGACATCAAGCCGCTCGCCGCTGATCTTCTCCACCAGCGCTCCAAGCGTAATGAAATTAATGTCGGAGTACTCGAAGTGCGTGCCGGGCTGAGTAACCAGCGGCGAAGCAAGCGCCCGCCGTATGCCTTCCGCCTTATCCGGAGCGGCAAGCCCCCACGCGTCCTTGAGATTCACGTCCGGCGGCAGCCCGGAGTAGTGCGTCAATAGCTCGCGGATAGTTACATTCTCTTTGCCGTTAGCCGCAAAACCCGGAAGATATTTTGCCACCGGATCATCGAAGCCAAGCTTGTGCTCTTCGTAGAGCTGCATCACGGCAACCGCCGTCGATAGGCACTTCGTCAGCGAGGCCATATCGAAGATCGTGTCTTCAGTCATGGGCTCGACGGTCGGTTCGAGCGAGCGATTGCCATAGGCATGCTCGAAGACCACCTTGCCGTCGTGACCGATCAGAACGACAGCGCCGGGAAGTTTCTTCGCCGCGACGGCATCGCCGATCAGCGTGCTCACGGCTGAGAAGTTATAACCCTTCGTAGGACTGGCCGAGGCCTTGACGAAGCCGCCGCGATGATGAGGCACAAAGCCCTGCGCCCGCGCCAAAGGTGCACTGCACGCGACAAGAACAAGCAGCGCTGCTGCCGCAACAGCTTTAGGCTTACCGCGGAAGACAAAGCTGGCAAGGCTGCCGATGACGAAGGTCGCCACCGCGCCGATAAAGACATACCATGTCCAAGCCACATGCGGAATCGTGACGAACCCCAACGAAATGGGATCGGGATGCAGCCACAGCAGAATATTCAGCGCAAAGCCGACGACCATCCCCAGAATGGCTCCCGTCTGCGTTGCATAGCGCGTCAGTGTTCCCATCAGGAAGACCCCCAGCAGCGCCCCATACGCGACCGACGCGATGGAGAGGCCGATCTCGACGACGTGCCCCTTGCCTCCGGCGTGAACGCTGTAGACGGCAATGGCAAACAGCACAAACGCCCACACTACCGTAGACGAACGCGAGATCAGCATCCGTTCGCGATCGTCGGCTGCGGGTCGCCAGTGCATATAGAAGTCTACGACGGTGGTGCTGGAGAGGGAATTGAGCGCGGCGCTCAGGTTCGACATAGCCGCTGCTAAGATCGCCGCAACCAGCAGCCCGGCGACTCCAACCGGCATCTGGCGAACGATGAAGGTAGGAAAGATCCTGTCGGCAGACTCGAAGACCGCCGGATGCAGACCGTAGAAGACAAACAGCCCCGCACCGATAAAGAGAAAGAGCGTGAACTGGAGCAGAATAATGACGCCGCTCGAAAGCAGAGCAACGATGGACTGGCGCAGATTGCGCGCGGCAAGCATCCGCTGGACCATCAGTTGATCGGTGCCGTGCGAGGCCATCGTAAGAAAAGTCCCGCCGATCAGTCCTGCCCAGAAGGTGTAAGTCTGGCTCAGGTTTAGCACGAAGTCGAAGAGTCGGAACTTGCCCGCAGCCGCAGCGACCTCGTGAATCTGCCCCCACCCTCCGGGAATATGAGTTCCAAGTGTAGCGATAGCGACGACTGTTCCGCCGATATAGATAACCATCTGAACCACGTCCGTCCAGATCACGGCGGCCATTCCGCCCTCGAAGGTATAGAGCAGCGTCAGCGCAGAGATAATGGCGATTGACAAAACATCGCGCGTGCCGATGGCAATGCCGACCACGATGGAGACCGCAAACACCCGCACCCCCTCCGCCGCCGCCCGCGTCAGCAGAAAGAGCAGGGCAGTCACCTTGTGCAGCGTCGGGCCGAAACGTTTGTCGATCAGTTGATAGGCGGTCAGCATCTCGCCCTGAAAATATTTGGGGAGAAAGATCATCGCCACGACGATGCGCCCGATCATGTAGCCGAAGACGACCTGAAGAAATCCGAAGTTGCCGCCAAACGCCAGGCCGGGAATGGAGATGATCGTCAGCGTGCTCGTCTCAGCCGAGACGATCGAGAGCGCGATAGCCCACCAGGGAATCGCCCGGTCAGCAAGGAAGTAGCTCTTCAGCGAGCGCGTGTCAGAATTCTTTTTCGAGCGAAACCGCAGCCCAAACAGCGTGATCCCCACCAGATAAAAGGCAACCAGGGCAAGATCGACAGGGTGGAGACGCGTCGGCACCGCCAAGGCTAAGGCTTGAAAACAACTCGTCAATGCGACTCTCCGGAATCTGCTGGCTTAACTTAGTGGTGATTATGATAACGGCTCAGCACCGGATTGGCCGAAATGAGGAGTACGCTTTTTAGGTTAGAACAAAGTAGCAGTTCGTGTAGAGTCTGCTGAGCCCTTTGTTTGTCATTCCCGAAGGGAATCTGCGGTTGCCTTCCTCCACACCAGCAGCAAATCTGATCGAGAATACAAGCTGCGCGATCCCACTCCCACCCCGTCCGGAAAATAGCGCCGGTTACCCACGAATCAGCGCCAACGGCGCGTTCTATACCGGCATGGGGTGCAGCCCCATGAACCCCGCGAGAAAAATTCGGTTGTGTTAAGGGCACGGCTTCAGCCGTGCCATAAGCGCTGTGTCTGCAGAGGGGCTTTAGCCCCTGAGGTCCGGCCTTTCAGTCCACGCGGAGTTTTTCCGCAGCCCCATCAGCCGTTCCGTTAATAGCCTCGCAATCTCTCCAACCGTCGGGCTTGCGATAATGGAAACATGAAGCGACGCGTCATCGAGCAGTACGAATTCGTTCGCAGGATCGGCGCGGGCGGCAGCGGCGTGGTCTACCTGGCAAACGACACCCTCCTCCAGCGCCCTGTAGTTCTCAAGCTCCTCAAGCGCGGCAATCTCACCGTCCAGCAGATGCGCTCCACGCAGCTTCGCGAGGCCCGGCTTGCCTCGGCCATCGACCATCCGAACGTCTGCGCCATCTACGAGGTAGGCGTGGCTCCGGCGGACTCCGACGGCGGCGAAGAAGCCTACATCGTCATGCAGTACATCCCCGGTAAATCGCTCGACAAGCTCATCGCCGAAGGCCCCGCCAGTCTGCAACTCACCCTCTCAGCCGGAATCCAGATCGCGGACGGCCTCTCCGCCGCGCACAATCTCGGCATCTTCCACCGCGACCTCAAGCCCGCCAACGTCATGCTCACCGACGGCGGACTCATCAAAATTCTCGACTTCGGCCTCGCGCGCCGGCTCGCTCCCGACAAGGCCGAGTTCGACCCCGCCGGCCCCGACAGCAAGCGCAATCCTCCCGGCACCGGAGCTACCTACACCGCTCGCGGCGGCACCATCGCCTACATGGCCCCGGAGCAGTTCGTCACCGGCCAGTCCAGTGTTCAGTCCGACATCTTCGCCCTCGGCCTCATCCTTTATGAGCTTGCGACCGGCCGCCATCCCTTCCATCGACCCGATGCGCCCGACTTTCAGAGCATTCGCGCCATCCAGTTTGCGGAACCTCCTTCAATCCGGGAGATAGCGCCGCATCTTCCAGTAGAACTTGAAAGCGTCATCTTCCGCTGCCTGGAGAAGCAGCCCTCGGCGCGCTTCGCCTCGTCGGCCGAGGTCCGCGAAGCGCTCAAGACCATCATGATGGCCATGCAGCTCGATTCGGTCCTCCTGCACGGAGAGTCCGTCTCTCTGCTCCCCGCGCAGGGACAGCAGAACCTCAACCGCAAGGAGACACCCGAGGAAGAGAAGCGCACCACCGGCCTCCTCTCCATGCTCGCCGAGCGCTTCCGCGAGTCCACCCCCGCCGAGGTCAGCACGCAGAACAGCATCGTCGTGCTGCCCTTCATCAACTACGGCCCCTCCGACGTCGCCCCTCTCTACGGATACGCGCTGGCCGACGCCATCGCCGCGCGGCTCGCCCGAATGCCGTCGCTGGTCGTCCGCCCATCCAGTTCGTTGATGAACGTTGCCACCCAGCAACTCGATCCGCTCAGTGTCGGCAAAAAGCTGCTCGTCCACTTCGTCCTCGCGGGCAACTTCCTGCGTTCCGACAAGGGCTTCGATCTCAACTGGCAGCTCCTCGACGTGCCCAGCCAGAGCGTCCGCGCCGGCGGCTCCATCAACGTCGCCTCCTTCGACCTGGTCTCGGTCCAGTCGGAGATCTGCAACGAGGTCTTCAGCACCCTGCAGGGCTTCGGCGACCTTCAGGGACCGCACGAAAGCCACCGCGCCACATCGCTGACCGACGATCTCTCGGAAGAATATCTGCAGGCCCGCGCCTTCCTCTCCTCCTTCATGACCCGCACCGGCAGCCGCGACGATCTCGATCACGCCCGGGGCCTCTTCGAATCGGTCGTCAAGCGCAACGAGAACTACGCGCCCGGATGGTCTGGTCTTGGCATCACTCACCTGCAATACGCCCGTCACGCTCTCGGCGGCCAGATGCATGTCCTCGAAGCCCGCCGCGCCTTCGACAAGGCGTTGTCGCTCGACTCCGGATCGGTCGAAGCCAATCTCTACCGCGTCTACATGCTCCTCTCTCGCGGCGAAAAAGAGTCGGCGCGCCACGGCATCGAGCATCTGCTCCAGACCGCGGGCAACGACTGGAACGTCCGTCTCGTCGCCGGCATGACGCTGCGTATCGACGGCATGTACGAAGAGGCGCTCGACCAGTTCAATGCGTCACTGCGCATGAATCCGTCGAATGCGGCCATGGTCTACAACCACCGCGCCCGCGTCTACCAGTACCAGAACCAGATGGAGCTGGCAGCAGACGAGATCCAGAAAGGCCTGACGCTCGAACCGAAACAGCCCATGCTGCGCATCTCTCTCGGCTACCAGCAGATGCGCGTCGGCGATCTGCCTCGCGCCATCGAGACGCTGGAGAGCGTCATCCGCGACGAGTCCTCGCTGCGCATCGTCTTTCCCACCATCGCCCTCTGCTACGTTCAGCTCGGCGAACGCGAGAAGGCCGCCAGCTTCATCGTCGACGAGACGCTCTCCGCCGCCGAAGCCGACAGCGAGATGGCCTATCGCCTGGCAACCTACTTCGCCGTCGAGGGCGACGAATCCGAGGCGCTCCACTGGCTGCGCCGCGCGATCTATCTGGGCAACGAGAACTACCCCTGGTTCAGCAAAAATCCCGCATGGCGCAAGCTGAGCGGACACTCCGACTTCGAGCGCATCCTTGAAGACTTAAAGAAGAGTTATCGCCGCAACCAGAAGAACTGGAAGCGCCTGCTGGAACAGGTACGCAACTAGGCTTTAGGGAGTGCCTGACGAATCCGTCTTGCCTCTGGGTACCCCAAGGCTTCAGCCTTGGGTCTCTCACATGAGCCCAAAAAGCGGGGCTTCAGCCCCTGGGGTATGCCCTCTTACGTGCCGCGGTCATAACCCAAACGGCCACACCCGCTGCACGGTCTTATAGAGCATCTCCTCGTGATCCGCAGGCGGCATGAAGTTAAGGTGATCGCGAAACAGCGCGACCGCCCTGGCATAGGAAACCTGCTTCAAACAGATGGGCCAGTCCGTCCCCCACATCAAGCGCCCCGCGCCGAACTTATCGTAAAGACGCTTCACCTGCACCGCCGCATCCGGATAAGGATAGGGCTGCTTCGAGAGCGACCACATGTGCGAAATCTTGACGAAGACCTTCGGATACCGAGCCAGATCCATCAGCATCTCCAGCTTCTTCGGCTCATCCAGGGGAGAATCCGCCATGTGATCGATCACCACCGTCAACTCTGGATTCTTTTCGATAAGAGGCACGAGGTCAGGAAGCCGCGTCACCGGCGTCAGAATCGTCATTGGCACCTTGAGTTGCGCACAGCGCTGCCAGAGTGGAAGCATCCGCGGGCCTTTGATCCAGTCCCCATCGGCTCCGGCAGAGGGACTCAGCCGAACCCCATGAAACCCCTCTTCCGTAAGCGTGCTCAGATGATCCGGCGCATCCGGGTCCTCCGGATTCACACGGCAGACGCCCTTGAAGTACTGCGGATAGCGCTTCAGCACCGAGGCGACGAAGCGATTGTCCCAGCGGTAGTGGATCACCTGAATCAGCACCGTCCGCGAAACGCCGTTCGCCTTCATCAGGCCGAGCAGTGTCTCCGGGGCAGCGTCTTCTGCCGGTGGATGCGCTCCCTCCGCGAAGGGAAATGCAGGATCATGCTTCCACACATGGACATGCGAATCGATCAAAATCGGCTCCGGCGCGGCGGCAGACGCGAACGAACTGGCCACGGGAAGAGTAGCGGAGGCGGCAAGCGATCCAGCGAGAAAGCGGCGGCGATTCATCAAAGCGAACTCCACAGTTCTCAGCTATCCACTACTAACTAATAATAATCAGCCCACGGCCCACGTCATCCATTGAGGGAATCGCTCGAGCGAGGAAAATCTTCAGGAAACCCGGAGCCATCTCCTCTTCGTTTTGTCATTCCCGAAGGGAATCTGCGTTTCGCCCGAATCACCAAGACAATATCCGGAGAGGGAATACCGAGTCTACTGCGCCGCTCCCATCGCCGCCACACCGCTGGCCGACACGCTGCTGATGGTATGGTTGCCGCCGAGCGGCTTCACAACCATCGGCGTCGTCAGGCTGAACACCAGCAGCGAATCCTTGGGCAGCGCCTCCTGGCGATCCTGCTTCAGCCAGAGAACTGTGCTTGCACCCGCGCCAATCCCCGCGCCGACCAATGCGCCAACCCCGCCGCCTATCATCGCGCCGGCAGCGGCCGCGCCGCCGGTCGCAACCGACATGGCAGCCAGCGTCGTCTTCGGGTGGTCTCTGCGCAGCAGCGTGCCTTCGCGGTCCACGCTGCTCTTATCGTACTGATCGGTGTCGATCAACTGCGCATGGATGACGTAGTGCGTCCCATCCGGCAGCGTCACATCGCGCGGCTCAAGATGCAGCGCCGCCCGGCCGGAGATACGGCGGCCGCTGCGAACCTCGGTCACGTTCCCTTCGATCACCGAGCCGATGGGCATAATCACGCGTCCCTTGTTGATGATGGGTTCGGTCAACGACGCCGTGAAGCGCGATCCCTCAACTGTGCTCGTCGTCGAAAGCGCCTGGTTGATGCGCGCCCGCAGCAGGGTTCCTTCGTTCAACTCGCCCTCGCGCTCGGGCACGCTGGTCACGATTCCGGCGTCGAGCGCCGCGGTATCGGCAACAGGCGTATCCGGGGTCGTCTCGGTCACAATGTTCGCATCCGGATCGAACGCAGCCGTATTGGTCTGTACCGGCGCTGGAGTCCCCGGGGCATGGTAGGGCACATACGGCCCATAGACGGTCTGGCTATTCGTCTCGGGAACCGCCGCCGACGGCTTGGCCTCGGGCACACGCGGCTTCAATACCGGAGCCGGGCTCTCTTCGTCGCTGGTCGTAATCACCGTCGACGGAGGCGTCGAAACGCCCATCCGCGCATCCTGCGCAATGACGGGAACTGCGATAAGAAGAAGTGCAGCGGTCGCGATCGGTAGTTTCATGGCGATTCCTCGGGAGCATTTTCAGCCCTTAAAGTTAGACAGGCTCTCCAATCAGAAGGTTAGAGGCTCTCGCCCTTTGAAAGGAACAAATCTGGCGAAAGGGAATCGAACCTGCTACTCCCACGCCGTCACAGGAATCCCCTGCTTTGCAGCGGGAATCGGGCCTTCCGGCGGCTTCCTCTCCGCTTTGCTAAAATCCAGTGAGTGAGCAATCCAGACGCAGCATGGGTGCAGGCCATCGCCACAGGCGATGGAGGCTCCATTCGCGTCGACCGCCGCCCCAAATTGAACGAACGCCTGAACCACCGCGTCGTCGACCAGCTTCAAGAAACTTCAAACTATAGGAGCAACATGACCGAGATCGTCTCTATCCACGCGCGCGAAATCCTGGACTCCCGCGGAAACCCCACCGTCGAAGCTGACGTCGTCCTCGACGGCGGAGCCAGGGGCCGCGCCGCCGTTCCCAGCGGAGCCTCCACCGGCGAGCACGAGGCCGTAGAACTTCGCGACGGCGACAAGGAGCACTATCTCGGCAAGGGCGTCCTCAACGCCGTCGAAAACGTCGAATCGATCCTCGCTCCCGAACTCACCGGCATGGACGCCTCGAACCAGCGCCTCATCGACGCCACCATGATCTCCATCGACGGCACCGAGAACAAGTCCAAGCTCGGAGCCAACTCTATCCTCGCCGTCTCCATGGCCTGCGCGCGCGCCTCCGCCGAAGCCCTCAAATTGCCTCTCTACCGCTACCTCGGCGGCGTCAACGCCTGCCTCCTGCCCACGCCCATGATGAACATCCTCAACGGCGGTTCGCACGCCGACTCCAACGTCGACTTCCAGGAGTTCATGGTCATGCCCGTCGGCGCCGAGACCTTCTCCGACGCCCTTCGCTGGGGCACCGAAGTCTTCCACACCCTCAAGGGCGTCCTCAAGAAGAAGGGCTACAACACCGCCGTCGGCGACGAAGGCGGCTTCGCCCCGAACCTGAAGTCGAACGCCGAAGCCATCGAGCTGATCCTCGAAGCCGTCCAACTCGCGGGCTATAAGCCCGGCGAAGACATCTCCATCGCGCTCGATCCCGCCGCCAGCGAGTTCTACAACAAGGAGACCGGCAGGTACGTCTTCAAGAAGTCCGACAAGTCCGAGAAGACCTCCGCCGAGATGGCCTCGTTCTGGGAGTCGTGGGTGCGCCAGTATCCCATCGTCTCGCTCGAAGACGGCCTCGCCGAAGACGACTGGGACGGCTGGAAGCTGCTCACCGACCAGATCGGCAACTTCGTCCAGCTCGTCGGCGACGACCTCTTCGTCACCAACACCACGCGCCTGCAGCAGGGAATCGAGCAGAAGATCGCCAACTCGATTCTCATCAAGGTCAACCAGATCGGCACCGTCACCGAGACGCTCGAAGCCATCGAACTGGCGCGCCGCTTCGGCTACACCTCGATCATCAGCCACCGCTCCGGCGAGACCGAAGACACCTTCATCGCCGACCTCGCCGTCGGCACCGGAGCCGGCCAGATCAAGACCGGCTCGGCCAGCCGCACCGACCGCATCGCCAAGTACAACCAGCTTCTCCGCATCGAAGAAGAGCTCGGCCAATCGGCCGAGTTCCTCGGCATCGAGTCCGTCAACTTCGGCGAGTGAGACCGTCCGTCCAGCGGATGGCTCCACAACCTGGTTATGAAATACAAACGCTTGAAGCTGCTCACACCATCATCGTGAGCAGCTTCAAGCGATCGACTCGAACGATTTCCCGTTCTCACGTCTACGGGAGCCTCTGATGAAGTCCGGTTCTGTTAATGGCACGGCTTTAGCCGTGCCGCAAGTGGCTTGACTGCAACGCGGCTTTAGCCGCTGAGGGCATCTTTCGAGACTTACTCAGACCATCCCTAGCTGAATCTGCGCCGGACAATACCGAACAGGCCCACGAGGCCGGTCCCGAGCAGGGCGACCGTAGAAGGCTCGGGCGTCACCCCGGTCGCTGCTTGGAATGTGGTTGGGGTACCGCCTGTGATCACCAGTGCTCCCAGGCTCGTGGCCTCTGCCTGAGTACCGTTTGAAATGAGGCCACCTGTGATGGGTCCGATCGCAGTATCGAGCGCGTAGCTCGTAAACACGGTCGAAGTTGTGCCAAACGCAAAGGATGTGGCTGGATCGTAGAAGGCCGCGCCGGGATAACCGGGTTCGACCGCAAAGCCAATCGTGCTGCTGGTAAACATGGCCGTCCCTATTCCTGCAATATCCACGGTGCTTACACCCGGATTGTTGGTGTATAGACTTCCATTAAAATTCACGTTGTCGGTATCGCCGACGAAGGTGAACGTAATGGAACTATTTGTAAAGGAAGTTCCTCCGATGCTTCCGCTTGCGAGCCCGGTGGTGGTGTAGGTGATAGGGCTGGCGAGAGCCGCCATGGGTGCTGCTAGTACAGCCACGAACGTAAGGGCAGAAAAGATCTTCGATGCAAAGGACATTTGCTTCTCCACGAGAGAAATTTGAGTAAAAATGGCCCGCCAAGAATCCCACATAAGCCTTTAGGAATCAATAGGAAAAGTGTTTCCATGAGAAGTGCAAACAATTGCAATGCCATCATCGTCAGAGCCAATCCGGTCACGCTCTCCACAACCTCTCGGGTGGCCCATCCATCTCAGTCTCATCGCGATGGATGGGATGTAAATCCTGAAGTAAATTTCGTGACGGCGCAGAGCAAGCCAGCGTCAAAGGCGCGATCCATACCAGCCCAGGGCGGAGCCGTTATGCTCATCTCCCGTATGACATCAAGCCCAGCCTCGCGCCGGGCTTTCGCATTCAATCCGCAACTGCCCCTCCTTTGTCATTCCCGAAGGGAATCCGCGTTTCGCGCCCCGCCCGCAAAGCAGATAAGCGGTGACTCTTGTTATCCTGACCTAAACCATGTCAAACAAACCAATCGTTCTCACCATCCTCGACGGCTGGGGCTACCGCGCCGAGACCAGCGGTAACGCCATCGCGCTTGCCCGCAAGCCCACTTACGACAAGCTGCTGACCACTTATCCCAACACCCTCATCCGCGCCAGCGAGCACTTCGTCGGCCTTCCCGACGGCCAGATGGGCAACTCCGAGGTCGGCCACCTCAACCTCGGAGCCGGCCGCGTCGTCCGCATGGACATGACCCGCATCGACGCCGCCATCGCCGACGAAAGCCTCTTCCGCGACCCCGTCCTCACCAACGCCTTCAACCTCGCCGCATCCCGCGAAGCGAACCTGCATCTCTTCGGCCTGCTCTCCGACGGCGGCGTCCACTCGCACCAGCGTCACCTCTACGCCCTCCTACGCATGGCCGCGAAGCACGGCCTCACCCGCGTCTTCGTCCACGCCTTCATGGATGGCCGCGACACCATGCCTACGAGCGGCGTCGGCCACCTCGAAGCGTTGCAGCAACAGTTCCGCGAGATCGGCGTCGGCCAACTGGCCTCCGTCTCCGGCCGCTACTATGCGATGGACCGCGACCTGCGCTGGGAGAAAGAGCGTCAGGCCTTCGACGCCATGGTCACCGGCAACGCTCAGGGCGGAAGCTATCAGGACCCCGTCGCCCGCGTCCGCGAACTCTACAACAACGACACCACCGACGAGTTCATCCCGCCCTTCACGGTCGTCAACGCAGCGGGAAAACCTGTCGGCCTCATCCGCGACAACGATGTCTGCGTCAACTTCAACTACCGCGCCGACCGTGCCCGCCAGATCACCCGCGTCCTCGCCCGCAACTGCGACGTCCCCAGCGGCCTCACCGCCGCCGACGCCAACGACCTGCCCAAGGCCGCCGAACTCGAAGCTGAGATCCCACGCTCCCGCGCGCCGAAAAACATTCACTACGTCTGCATGACGCAGTACGACAAGAACTTCAAGCTGCCCATCGTCATCCAGCCCGAGTCGATGGACAATCTTCTTGCCAACGTCATGGCCCAGGCCAACCTCCGCAACCTCCGCGTCGCCGAGACAGAGAAGTACGCGCACGTCACCTACTTCTTCAACGGTGGAATCGAAAAGCCGTTTCCCGGCGAAGACCGCGCCCTCGTCCCTTCGCAGAAGGTCGCAACCTACGACCTCGCTCCCGAGATGTCCGCCTCCGGCATCGCCGATGCGGTGGTCAAGGCCGTCAACGACACCGCCTTCGACGTCGTCATCGTCAACTTCGCCAACGCCGATATGGTCGGCCACTCCGGCAAGCTCGAACCCACCATTCGCGCCGTCGAAACCGTCGACACGCAACTCGGCCGCATCTATCAGGCGATCAAGCAGCGCGGCGGCTCGCTGCTCGTCACCGCCGACCACGGCAACGCCGAGATGCTCATCGATCCCGTCACCGGCGGCCCCCACACCGCGCACACCACCAATCCCGTGCCCTTCATCCTCATCAACGACGAAGCCGACACCAGCCATCACCGCATCCTGCGTCCCGGCGGCAGCCTCCGCGACATCTCGCCCACCATCCTGACCCTCCTCGGCCTCGAAAAGCCGAAAGAGATGACCGGCGTCAACCTGCAAAGCTAGTGCATCCTTGCGAAGGGGGAGCTATTCCCTCAGGCGTAGCTTCCCTTGTTTGTCATTCATTTTTTGTTTGTCATTCCCCAAGGGAATCCGCCTTCGCCTGAATCACCAGGGACTTCATCTGGAGGAGAATCGCTCCGGCGCATCTTTAATGTTTCTGCGATAGATCTTTCCGCGATAACAAAAAACGTCATCTCGACCGAAGCAGCGCACGGTTTCATCGTGCGCTGCGCAGTGGAGAGACCCCTGTATCGGTCGTTGCCTGTTCTTTTCCACCAACCATTTCACAAACGTCCGGGTGCCCCATCCATCGCAGTCTCATCGCGATGGGTGGGGAATGCAAAACCCACACCAGCCGCCGTTGTCGTTGCCTGTTCTTTTCCGCCAACCATTTCACAAATGTCCGGGTGCCCCATCCATCGCAGTCTCATCGCGATGGGTGGGAATGCAAAACCTACACCAGCCGCCGTTGTCGTTGCCTGTTCTTTTCCGCCAACCATTTCACAAATGTCCGGGTGCCCCATCCATCGCAGTCTCATCGCGATGGGTGGGAATGCAAAACCTACACCAGCCGCCGTTGTCGTTGCCTGTCTTCTGTCAGTCCATCGACGTTAAGCGCAAAGCTCTAAAACTCGCGCCGACCTTCCATCGCCCGCGACATCGTGACCTCATCCGCGTACTCGATATCGCTGCCTGCCGGAACTCCGGTTGCGATCCGCGTCACCCTCACCTCCGGCCTGCTCCTGCGAATCTCCCCCGCAAGATAGCCCGCCGTCGCCTCACCCTCGGTCGTCGGCGAGGTCGCCAGAATCACCTCATCCACATGCGGCAACCGCGCCAGCAGGTTCGCGATCCGCAACTGCTCCGGCCCCACGCCGCCGATCGGCGAAAGCGTCCCGTGAAGAACGTGATACACGCCCGAGTATCCCCGCGTCTTTTCAATGGTGGCGATATTCGTCGGCTCCTCGACTACGCAAACCAGCCTCTGATCCCGTGCGGTACTGGTGCAATAGCCGCAGGGATCGACGTCCGTAATGTTGTTGCAGATCGAGCACAGCCGCAGATGCTGCTTCAACTCGCGAATCGCCGCCGACAATCTTTCGGCATCCTCCGCCGAAGACCGCAGCACATGAAACGCCAGCCGCTGCGCGCTCTTGCTTCCGACGCCCGGCAGCTTGCGCAACTCTTCGATCAGCCGCGCCATCGGCTCCGCAAACTGCGCCACTAGGTCAACCCCGGCAGATTCAGTCCGCCCATCATCCCCGCCATGTTGGCCTTGATCGTCTCGTCGACGCGCCGGCCGGCCTCGTTCACCGCAGCAGTAATCAGGTCTTCGAGCAGTTCCAGATCGCTGCTCTCGCTGCCTATGGCGGCGGGGTCGATCTTGAGCCGCAGCACTTCCTTCCTACCGTTCATCCGCACCGCCACCATGCCGCCGCCGCTCGATACCTCGACCACCGTCTCAGAGAGCTTGCGCTCCATCTGAGCCTGCATCTGCCTGGCCTGCTCCATCATCTCTTTCATCTTGCCCAGATCAGAAAAATCCATTACTCCCCCTCACGTAAATCGATCACGTTCCGAATCTCGGCATCGAACAGCTTCTGCGCCTGCTGCACCACCGGATGTTCCATCGCCTTGGCCTGCGCGCTGCCGGACTTGGCCGCGCGCGGCTTCTTCGCGGCTTTGGCAGTCGCGGCTCCCGGCAGCAGCACCAGCTTCAATGCTCCGGCTTCACGCAACGCCGCGCGAACAATCTTCTCCGCCTCGGGATTGACCACCATCGGCAGCATGTTCTTCGAAAGCTCGGTCTGCACCCGAACCTCGCCGCCTTCCACGGTCCACTCGGCATCGGCCAGCGCATCCGCTGCCGAGCCTTGGCTCTTCGCGTTCATCAGAGCTTCTGTCGCAACACGCTGCAACTCCGCCGCCTGGGACGACGGGGAAGAACTCGCTTCTAAAACTTCGCTGGAAGCCGCGATATCGACGACACCGCCATCGACGGCATCAACAGGCGCAACCTCAACTTCCGGCAATGCCGGCACAACATCGGCAACGATAGTTGCAACCGGAGCCGGCACAAATTCCTTTACAGGTACGACTGCGGGCGCAACGTGCACAGGCGCAGCCGCCTTGGCTGGAGCCGGAACAGGAGCAGGCACGGGAGCGGGAGCCGCCACCGCAATCTTCTCAACCTCTCCGCCCTCAAAGCGCTTTCGGCTCTTATCCGCCTCAAACGGAGAGAATACAGGCTTCGCGCTCACCGGCGCCGCAGCGCTCACCACACGATTCGCCACCGGACTCGGAGCCGCAACCCGCGCCTGCGCACTCTGCGTTCGCGGCTGCGGCGCACCTCCGGCAACAGGGAACTGACTCAGTACCTCTTCGACCGGCAGCAGCCGCCGCAGATGCACCAGCTTCAGCAGCCCCAGCTCAAAGTGAAACCGCTGCTCCTGTCGATAGCCCAGCTCATCGAACGTCCGCAGCATCACCTGCAGAAATCGCGTCAACTCTTCTTCGCCGAAGAGCGCAGCCGACCGTCCCGCGCGCCGCTGCTCGTCGGGAGAAATCTGCAACAACTCTCCCGCAGCACCCTCGGCGTCGGCTCCGTCCGTGCCGATCCCGGCGATCTTCGCAATCACGCAGTTCCGCAGATAGCGCACAAACTGCCGCGCCAGTTGCGCCGGACTATTGCCCGCATCGAGCAGCTGATTCGCAACCGTAATCACCTCGGCGCTGCGATTTCCGTCGACTGCTTCCAGAATTTTTTCAAACACGGCGTTCGGAACCGTCCCCATCAGTTCGCGAATCTGCGAGGCATCGAGCACAGGCTTGCCATCCGCCACCGGCGCGCTGGCAATCGCCTGGTCCATGATGCTGAGCGCGTCGCGCATTGATCCATCGCCCGCCTCGGCCAGCAGCGACAGCGCGGCATCGTCAGCGTCCACGCCCTCGCGTTCCGCGATGCCGCGCAGCTCGGCGAGAATGTCCACCAGCTTCACCGCGTGAAAGCTGAAGTGCTGGCAGCGCGAGCGCACCGTCTGGGGAATGTCTTCGGGCTGCGTCGTCGCCATCATGAAGATGATGTGCTCCGGCGGCTCTTCGAGCGTCTTCAGCAGCGCGTTAAACGCCGCATCTGTAATCTGGTGCGCTTCGTCCAGAATGTAGATCTTGTACTTGTCCCTCGCGGGCTGATACCGCGCCGCATCGCGCAGCTCGCGAATCTCGTCGATGCCGCGATTGGTCGCCGCGTCGATCTCGATCACATCGACCGCATTGCCGTTGCGAATCTCGGTGCAGCTCTCGCAGACCTCGCAAGGCTCCGCCGTCGGCCTCTGCTCGCTGCCGATGGCGTTGCGGCAGTTCAGCGCCATAGCCAGAATGCGCGCAATCGTCGTCTTGCCGATGCCCCGATGCCCGCTGAAGATATACCCGTGCGCCGTGCGCCCCTGGGTCAGGGCGTTCATCAGCGTGACCGTCACATGGTCCTGTCCCGCGACATCCGCGAAACGCTGTGGCCGGTATTTCCTTGCAAGAACCTGGTATGCCATAGAAGAAGAAGATGCGCCCGATCGCCGCACCCTTATTGTATCGTCCGCAGCCGGGTCAGCTCCGCTTCGCCTTGCGCTCCAATCGCTTCGCCACCCGCGCCCGCCGCTTCAACTCGGCCTCGCTGAACATCGTTCCCCGGCACGTCGCCGCGCCGCAGTAGCAGTCGGCCTCCGCGTCGTCGCTATCGCAGAGGTTGTACTCATACGTCAGCTCCTCTCCGGCGGCGATATCGCGAACCGCGACGATATATACCCGCCCGCCGTGGTCCTCCGTCTCGCAATTAGGATCGCAGGAGTGGTTGATGAACATCGCCGTGCCAAAGCCGTCGATGACCATGCCGTCGTCCCCGCAACTAAACAGGTAGGTGACAAAGCGATCCTTGTATCGCTCGTCTGCGACTTCCTTGGTAAATCGAGGCCCCTCGTACTCGCACACCCGCGATCCCTTCTTAAAAGGTCGTGTCGTATAACAGCCGGCTGCATGAATCGACGAAGAGCGAATGATAAGACCTTGGGGCATAAGTGAGAGAACATCCATGAAGATCGGAGTGGAAGCACCCGAAAAAGCGTCGAAGCATCTCTAAAACAAGTACATCCGATGCTGACTATAACAAACTCCCGGACAGCATCGTCAAAGCATAAGTCGAGTAATCTAAAGTCTGATGTCTGCCCGCGCTCCATTCCGCATTCTTCTCGTCGCCGCCGCGCTCTCGACCGCGTGCCTGGCGCAGAGTGCCCAGTCTCCCACGCCGACCGCTCCGGCACCTGCTAAGCCATCATCACCGGCGCAGCAATTCCCATTTCCCGGCGAGGCTCCTCCTCCACCCGCAGCCCCGACCCCCTCTGCCCCCGGCCCCAACGCACCCGCGCCTTCGGCCGCCAGCGAACATCCGTTCCCTACAACCGAGGCACCGGACATGCCGGGTGAAGCCCCGGACAGCAGTTCCAGCAGCAGTAGCAGCAGCTCAAGCAGTTCGAGCAGCGACACCCCGGACACGCCCCCTCCAACTTCGGCACGCAAAAAACTTCCCAAGGTCAAGGACCTGCAAACTCCCGACGAGCGCGTCGATGAGGATTTGAGGGTCGCCAAGTTTTACTACAACAGGGATAACTTCACCGCAGCCTACATGCGCAGCAAAGACGCCGTAAAGACAGAGCCCGATTACGCCCCCACCCACTTCTCGCTTGCCCAGGCCGCGGAGAAGATGAAGAAGCTGGAGGAGGCCAAAGCCGAGTACAACACCTACCTCAAGCTGTCCCCCGAGGGTGACTACGCCAAGGCCGCCCGCAAGGCGCTCGCAGCGCTTCCTTAGCAGAGCTCCGACGATATCAGCTTCTGTTGAGAGCGCGTGCAGCTCTTTTGCTTGTCATTCCCGAAGGGAATCCGCGTCTTGCTCGAATCACCAACACTGCCCCTGACAGGAGAACCCTCCAGCTTCAATCAGTCCCCCTCACAGCGCCCGCAGCACCACCACGGTCTCGTCGTCGAAGTGCTCGATGCCATCCTGAAAGTCGGAGACAGCCTTCAAAATAGCGTCAACAATCGTTGACGCCGCAGCCGATCCGGGCTGAGACTCCAGCACATCGCGCAGCCGATCGGTGCCGAACATCTCACCCGCGCCGTTCTCCGCGTCCGTAATGCCGTCCGAGAAGAAGACGATCAGGTCCCCCGGCTGCGTGGAGAGGGTGAACTCCTCATACTTCACATCAGGGAAGAGACCCAGCGGAAAGCCCTCAGCCTTGATCGTCTTGACCGTCATCCCTTCCGACGAGCGCGACACGAACAGCGGCTGCACCGATCCCGCATTGGCGATCTGCAGCGTCTGGTTGGAGTCGTCCCACGCCGCCATCAGCATAGTGACATACTGCGAAGCGAGCTTGCGCTCCTGAAGCTGATCGTTGAGCGCGCCCAGCATCTGCGCCGGGGAGAGGTGCTGCGGAGCCAGCGAGCGCAGAATTCCGCTCACCAGCGCGGCATAGAGCGCAGCCGGTGCGGCCTTGCCGCTCACGTCTCCCACGGCAATCGCAATCCGCGCCGGCCTTCCGGGCGTGCCATAGTCGAGAAAGTCGTAGACGTCGCCGCCAATCGACCGCGCCGCCAGAAACTGCACGGCGATCTCGGCGCGATCGAGCCTCGGTGGCCGCGACGGCATCAGCCGAAGCTGGACCTTGCGCGCCATCTCCAGATCGCGCTCCATGCGCTGTTCCTCTTCGTGGATACGCTGGTAGAGGCGTGCATTCGCAATGGAGATCGCCACCTGCGCGCTCAGCGTCGAGAGCGTCCGCTGGTGGTCTTCGTTGTAGTAGTTGACCCGGGTATGCTCGAGGTCGAGCACGCCGATCACCTGCCCCTTATGGATAAGAGGCACGGCCAGCTCCGAACGCGTCTCCGGATTTTCGGCAAGATAGCGCGTATCCTTGCGCGTATCGGACGAAAGCACCGGTTCGCGCCGCTGGGCCGCGATGCCGATGATCCCCTGGCCGGCAACGATGGTGCGCTCGCGCGTCACGCGCTCGCCGTAGCGGGAAGAGAAGCGGTGTTCGAACTGTTGCGTGCGCTCATTCCAGAGCAGGATGCTGAACATCTGGAAGTCGATGACCCTTTTCATCAACTGGCCGATGCGCTCCAGCAGGTCGTCCAGATCGAGGATGCTGGTAATCTCGCGCGAGATCTCGTTGAGCACCGTCAGCGTCTGCGCCTGGCGGGAGACGCGGGTGTACAGGCGCGCGTTCTCAACCGCGATCGCCATCCGCGAGGCCACCAGTTCCAGCAGCCGCTGGTGCTCCCGGGTGAAGTACCCCAGCGTCTCCGACTCGAGATCAAGGACACCGATGACCTTGTTTTTCACGATCAGGGGAACCGACAGCTCGGAGCGAACGTTGGGGTTCACATTGATGTAGTGCTCATATTTGGAGACGTCCTCGATCAACAGCGACTTGCGCTGGAGCGCCGCCTGCCCGATGACGCCGCGGCCCAGCTTGATCCGCGTGCGCTCCACCTCGGCGGCATG
The DNA here is from genome assembly GCA_001897435.1 of Acidobacteriales bacterium 59-55. GTDB lineage: Bacteria > Acidobacteriota > Terriglobia > Terriglobales > Acidobacteriaceae > Edaphobacter. Next base: position 911,420 of record MKSV01000007.1, read on the forward strand.
GCCCGTCTGAAAGCGCATCCATAGCTCATTGGTCCGCTCGTTGATCAGCAGAATCGCGAAGATGCGATAGTCGATGACAGCGCGGACCAGATCCGCGACGCGATGCATCAGCGTATTGAGGTCCAGCGTCGTGTTGAGCGCGTCGGCAAGGCTGTGCAGAAAGTCGACCTGGAGCGGCTCGACCCGAACATTGGCCGGCTTTTCCTTCAACTCGCTGGCCTGCGCCGGAGGCCGGTAATCGCCTTCGAACTCATGCTGAACGGGATCTCCCTCCGCTGGCGCGGCAGGCTGGTTCGTTCGGCGCGACTTGTCGGCGATAGGCATAAGAAGAGGCGATCATACTACGGCAAAGGTTGAGGAGTGGAGTCTCCAGGTTGGTGCGGGAACACACCTGAAATAAACGGCTTGCGGTATTCAGAATACCGAAAAGTCTCTCTCGTTGCGATAGAAGAGACGATACCGGACAGCCCGCGGAAGGCTCCCGTTACATCGTTAAGGTTATGACTTCAGCCGTGCCGAGAGCGCCTCGTCATTTCAACTCTAAAAGCACATCATCTCGACCGGAGCAACGGGCAGCTTTATCGTCCGCTGCGTAGCGGAGAGATACCTTGTATTTCACCTTTACCCCCGCCTTGCCCATTGCTGCAATTGGTGTGCATCATCCACTGGAGCATCCTTTAGACAGTCTGCGCCGAAAGCTCCGCCAGAATCCTCACGCTGGCGCTGGCTCCGATGCGGGAAGCGCCCGCCCGCAACATGACGGCGGCGTCGGCCAGCGAGCGGATGCCGCCCGAAGCCTTCACCCCGGCACGGCGCCCGGCCGCTCCGCGCAGCAGCGAGATGTCGTCGGCCGTAGCCCCGCCGGTAGAAAATCCAGTGCTCGTCTTCAGGAAGTCCGCGCCCGCGCTCAGGGCGATCTCGGCGGCGCGCAGCTTCTCTTCAAAGTTCAGCAGGCAGGTCTCCAGGATCACCTTGACGATCGCCCCGGCGGCGTGAGCCAGGTCGACAACGCCGCGAATATCCTGGCGAACGACGTTATAGTCGGCGGCGGTCCCGGACTTCAGAAACCCTATATTGAGCACCATATCCACATCGTGAGCACCCTGCTTGACGACTCGCGCCGTCTCGTCGCGCTTTGAGCTGGAGAGCGTCGCCCCCAAAGGAAAGCCGACCACGACGCCAACCGGGATACCCGTCCCGGCCAGGGCGGCAACAGCCAGCGAGACCCACGTCGGGTTCACCATGGCGCAGGCAAAACGATGCTCCGCCGCCTCGTGGCAAAGCTGAAGTACCTGTGCGCGCGTCGCGTCAGGCTTCAGAAGCGTGTGGTCGAGAACCGCAGCCAGATTCTGCGGGGAAGAGAGTGCATGGGCCGAGAAAGCAGCAGCATCAAAGCTCTCCGGGCCGTTGGAAAGAGGTTCAGAGATGGACAGAGTGCTCAAGCGTTCTCCTTCGGCGAGGCAAGTCCCTCTGCCGCGTACTTTCTATCATACCGGCGCCAGGACTGGCCGGGGAGAACCTCTGTGGATGCCCAAAAAGCTCAGCTCATGTACAACCTGTGGAATCGCGAATAGATCATTGATAAAAATGAGATATAGCTCACAGCGTTCTAGCCGTTGAAGAGATCTTAGGGAGCCCGGAACCATCTCCTCTCAAAGCCGGCTCCTTCCGCTTTTCAGGGCAGCTTAGATCCTTTGTTTGTCATTCCCGAAGGGAATCTGCGTTTCGCCTGAATCGGCCAGACCGCATCCGGAAGAGAACCGCTTTAGGGAGACTCTGAATTAAGTCCGGTTTTGTTAAGGGCACGGCTTCAGAGCCTGTCCTGAGCGAAGTCGAAGGATGCCGTAAGTGACTTGCCGGAAACGCGGCTTCAGCCGCTGGGGGCATGTTCGGAGACTCAATCCGACCGTCCTTAGATCAGTTTCTACGAAGGTATAGAGTCAAACGTCAAGGGCCAACGGCCCGCCGCTATACCAGCATGGGGTGAAGCCCATCTCCCTTGGCCATCAATGGAGCAAGGGATGAAGGCTCGCCCTATCAATCATCGAGGAATCTGCTCGAATCAAACTTTCCCTGGCACAACGCCGATCAGGCCGGCTGAAAGCTGGCCGCCGAACCCCGCAGAACCGGCGCGGGCGACTGCACCAGTCTCTCGTCAGGCTGCGACTGCAGCCGGAAGCGATCGACCTGCTGCTCGAGCGCGACGGCGGTAGTGCGCAGCGATTCGATCCCCGCCGCGGTCGTCGCCATCTCGGTCAGGTTTTCGTGGCTCAGCGAATGGATCGAGTCGAGACTTGCGCTCGACTGATCCGCCGCCGCGGCCTGCTGCGAGGCGGCGATGGCAATCTGCGCGATCATGCGGTCGACCCTCTCGGCCATGCCGATGATCTTTTCTAGCGCCTCACCGGCCTGCGTCGTGGTGACAACGCCCTGCTCAACCGTCTCCGTGCCGCTCTCCATGCTGGCAATCGCGGTCCGCGTGCGGTCCTGAATGCCCTGAATCATGCTCGCGATCTCGCCGGTAGCCTGCGCTGTGCTCTCGGCCAGGCGGCGAACCTCCCCGGCGACGACGGCGAAGCCGCGCCCCTGATCTCCGGCGCGGGCCGCTTCGATGGCTGCGTTCAGAGCCAGCAGATTGGTCTTGCGCGCAATCTCGTCGATGACGGTGACGATCTGGCTGATCTTCCGCGAATCGTCGCCCAGCAGACCGACGGTGGCCGAGGTATCGCTCACGGCGGTGGCAATCGAGTGCATATTGCCCAGCACCTGCTTCACAATCGTTCCGCCCGAGCGTGCTGTCTCCGCGGCATCCCTCGCCGTCTCGGCAGCGGACTGCGTGTGCCGGGAGACCTCGGCGATGCTGGCCGACATCTCCTGCATGGCAGAGGCCGCCTGCTGCGTCTGCTGGCTCTGCTGGTCGATGCGGCGATGAATCTGATCGCTGGCCGTGCGCATGGACGCGGCACTGCCGGTCAGCGAGCCCGAGGTGTGGACTACCGTACCGATAATGCTGCTCAGGCTGGACTGCATCTTCTGCATCGCCGTGGCGAGGCTCCCGATCTGGTCCTGGCTGTTCAGGCTCAGCGCATCGCCCGTCAAATCGCCCGAGGCGATGGCGTTCGCACGCTCGGCCACCAGGTCGACGCCCCGCGTAATGCGTCGCGCCATGAACACCGACAGCAGACCGCCGACGATGGCGCCGAGGATCGTTGCCAGCCACAGCGTCAGCAGCGTGGAGCGGTTGGCGCGGCGAAGCTGCACCAGTTCCTCGTTGGTCTGCGACATCTGCGACTGCGCCATATCGGTCACGGTGGCAAAGAGAGATTTTTCCAGAGGCAGAATCTGGTTCTGCAGCGTGTCATAGGCCTGCGCCGTTCCCTGCGACGTCTTGGTCTCGTTCAACTCCTCGACCTTCTCTTCGAGCGGCTTCAATCTCGCCAGGCCGGACTGGAGCATCGCCAGCCGCGAGGCGTCGGCGCCAAGGTCGAAGTGAGTACTGTCAGCGCTCAGCTTGGCGACCGCCGCCTCCGCCATCGCGAACTGCTGCTTCCGCGCCTGCCGGAAGCTGGCCGAGGTGGCCGGGTCGAGACCGAAGAGCATGTACGATTCAAGCCCGCTGATGGTGCGGGTCAGGTGCGAGTCCACGTCCCGGCTCCCCATGATGATCGGCAGCCTCCGCGTGGTGACGACATCGGAGAGATGGTTGGCCTCCTCGATGCGGACGTGCGCCGTGTAGGCGCTGAGAAGCATGGCGATGACGAGAAAGCCGGTGCTGAGGCCGAGCTTGGATTCAAGTTTCATGGGTTGTCCTTACCGTGCGGTGAATTCCTGCTACAGAAGTTCCTGCCAACGCTCCCGGGCGGGAACTCCGACTAAGTCCCGTTTGTTGTTAAGATCGCGGCTTACAGGCTACGGAAAAACTCCGTCTTGTTAAGGGCACGGCTTTAGCCGTGCCGCAAGTGCTTCCTTTGCGAAGGGCTTTAGCCCCTGAGGTAGCTTTTCGTTACCTTTAGCCCCTCCTTTTACTGTCCGTCATTTCTGAAGTTGACCGTAATCTCCGACTCGGAGGTGTCGGGCCCGGGGGCGAAGTGCCAGCGCTTGACTGCATCCTCGGCCGCCGCCGTGAGCAGGGGATGGCCGGATTCGACCTTGGTCTTCGAGACCACGCCGTCCGGTTGAACCGTGACCAGCAGAACCACGGTGCCGCCGACGTGCATGCGGCGGGCAAGCTCCGGATAAGACGGAGCCACCTTGCTCACAACGTCTCGATGGGCGATGCCGGCAAAAGCCACTCCGGCGCAGAGGAAGAGACTTCCTACGAGGAGAAGGGGACGAGAAGGGCGAAATCGGGCTGCCAAGTAGAACCTCCGGGGTACAGAGGTCCTATCGGCAAAAACCGCCGCCGCTTTAGATCCGATCGATTCCCGCTCCGGTGCAGATGCCTTCGTTTGCCCCGAGGGAATTCTCCCCGGTACAGCCTTCTTTCCTTGCCATCCCCAAGGGAATCCGCTAGGCCATCATTTTTGGTTTGTCATTCCCGAAGGGAATCTGCGTCTCGCTCAAATCATCCACACTCCCTCCGGAAGAGCCAGCCCTGCCGGAAAATCAAGTCATCTCGACCGAAGGCCGCGCCGCAGCGGAGAATCCCCTGTATTCCCCTGCTACCCACACCAAACCCCGCAAAACACCCTTAGCGGCCTGCGAGCGCGGGTGCGGAGATCGCCGCGAAGGTCAGGTTCTCGGCAGTGCTTCCGCTGCCTTCCTTCCACGCCAGAAAGAGCTTGCCGTAGCTCGCCGTCAGGCAACAGGCGGGGTCGATCCCGAGTTCGGCAACCATCCTGTCGATCCAGTCAGGCGGTCCTTCCAGCTCCCCATAGTTGCCGATCGGGGTCTCGTCGATCACCAGATGCGCCGAGTGATCGCTGCCATGCGACCACTCCGAGCGGAACTTCTCGTACACAAAGACAGCCCTGTAGCCGAGCTGCTCGAAGACCTCTCCCAGCGCATGACCGTCGGCCACGGTCGTCTCGGTCTCGATACGGACCTTGTAGCGGCCGTCGCCGGGAGTCTCCTCCGGCACGCGCTTATGGGTCAGCGTGCACAGGTCGCCATACTGCCGGATACGCAGCAGTTGCGTCCGCGCCCGCAGATCGCGCCCGGCGGTGTCGTACAGAGTATTGTGCTCAAAGGTGCGGGGCGTATCGAGATGGAAGCCAAGCTGAGGAAGGCGGGCCTGAAGTGCGGCGGCATCGGAGACGGGGAATTTTAGCTCGATCTCTGCGCTTTGCATGGCTAAAGTATACGAGCTACCCGGTCTACGATCTACTTCGTTCGCGCCGCCTTCTCCAGCCGGTCGCGAATCGCCAGCCCCACGCCGCCGGCCTCGGGAAGCGGGCAAAGAATCACCGTCACGCCTCGCGCATCCAGATCGCGCAACCCGGCGAAGAGCCGCTGCGCCAGCGCCTGCCCGTTCTCCCATTCACCCCACAGGAAGACCTCCGCCGCTGCCGTTGCCGCCCAGCCCTGCGGAAGCATCACGCCAACTCGCTCTCCCCCGCGCGAAAGTTCTTCCGCCTTCGTGCTCAACTCTGCCGCGCCATCCACAAGAATCAGCTTCGCCCGCGGAGCGTAGTGGCGAATGCCTACCCCGGGAGAGGGCATGGCCGAAGGCGGGGCAGAAGAATTCTCGTCCCCCGCAACCGCAGAGCGGAAGACACGCGCCGCCCCGGCCACCGCCTCGATCATCTCCAGCGTCACCGCTCCGGGACGATAGATCAGCATCGGCTCCTGTCCCCCCTCCTGCGCCGGGTCGAGCACGGTCGACTCCACGCCCACCGCCGTCGGCCCGCCATCGAGCACAGCGTCAATCCGCCCATCCAGATCCTCGAGAACATGCACTGCGGTCGTCGGACTCGTATGCCCAAAACGATTGGCGCTGGGCGCGGCAACCGGCACCCCGGCGGCACGAATCAAAGCCAGCGCCAGCGGATGCGACGGCATGCGCACGCCCACCAGCGGCCTCCCCGCGGTCACCGCATCGGGAACCTCCTTCGTTCGCTCCAGCAGCAGCGTCAGCGGTCCCGGCCAGAAGGCCCCGATCAGCCTCTCCGCCTGCGCCGTAACGACCGCCACCCGCTCCAGCATCTCCCGGTCGCCGACGTGAACGATCAGCGGGTCCCACGACGGACGCCCCTTCGCCGCAAAGATCTTTGCAACCGCCGCGCCATCGAGCGCATTGGCTCCCAGCCCATAGACCGTCTCGGTAGGAAAGGCCACGGTGCCGCCCTCGCGCAAAATCTTTGCGGCGGTTTCGATGCCGGACGGCTGGAGCAGCATCGTCATCGCGCCGAGTCGACCAGTTGCCCGGCAAACGCGTCGAGCGAAAGCGAACGCAACAGGTTGCGGCGCAGGCCGCTGTAGACCTGGTCCAGTCCACGCGCCGCGCCTTCGATCCACTGGAAGGAGAGCGCCTGCGACAGCCGATCCAGCTCCGGACGCAGATCGGTATTGCGGATCAGCTCCGGAGTCCCCGCTCCCAGCAGCAGCAGGTCTTCGAGCAGCAGCGCTAGCGACCGCAGCAGCGCAACCGTCTTCTGCTGTCCCTCGGCCCCGGCGCGATAGGTCTCCGTCATCTTGAAGAGAACAGTATGATCGGGCTCGGACGAGGCATTGCGCAGCAGCACCAGCGCGTCCGCGCGCGAAGCTGTATAGGCAGCCAGGTCAAAGCCCAGCGCCTTGCCCGCCGCCCCCTGCGCCAGCCGCGCGATCAACGTGCGCTGCTTCGGCGGAACGTCGGGACGGCGGTCAGCCAGCAGCGTCTCAATCTCCTCAACCGGCAGCGCGCCCAGTCTCACCGAGGCACAGCGCGAGCGGATCGTCGGCAGCAACTCGCCGGGATTCTCCGCGAGGATCAATATATGCACCGTCTCCGGCGGCTCTTCGAGAACCTTGAGCAGGGAATTGGCCGCCTCCTTCATAAAGCTGGCAGCCGTCAGGATGAAGATCTTCTTCGGCGCCTCGGACGGCAGATAGTGTGCCCGCTGAATAATCGTCCGCACCTGGCCTAACTTAATCAGAAGTTGGGGCGGATCGGGAGGGACAATCAGGACATCGGGGTGAGGCTGAATCAGGACGCGCGTGTCCTTCTTGTCGGCGTCACGCATCTCTTCGCGGGTGGCGACCGCCTTCGCCACCTCGTCTTCAAGATTGGCCGCGCCGGCGATGCGGGTGCAGTTGTGGCAAACCCCGCAGAAGCTGGCCAGCGACTGCCCGTTCGACCACAGATCGCGCGGCTGTCGCTCGCATTCGACGGCCATGGCCAGCATGATCGCAAGCGTATATTTTCCCGCTCCACTCGCTCCGGACAGGATCAGCGAGTGCGGCAGCCGACCGGCGGCGATGGCGGTACGAAGATGCTCGACGGTGGAGGCGTTGCCGAGGAAGTCATTAAAAGTAGCAGGTAAAGCGCCGGCAGGAGTAGCGGGTAAAGCGGTAGGCTGACTCAACTCTGCTCCTTTCCGCGTCGACAGATTGATAGGATCGATAGGTCGATACCCGTCTAGTCTAGCAGCGGACTTGTGTGTTCCTCCCGCCACAGGCTCTCATGCATCTCTCAAAAAATAATTGTGAAGAATCCCTGATAAGTCAGGCTCTGTTAAGGGCACGGCTTCACACGCTGAGGAAAAACTCCGTCTTGTTAAGGACACGGCTTCAGAGCCTGTCCTGAGCGAAGTCGAAGGATGTCGAAAGTGTCTTGTTGCCGTGGGGCTTTAGCCCCTGAGGTACCGTTCTTCCATTGCATCCCGACTCTTTCCACAGCATGTTCAGCCGCTGAGGGCATCTTCGGAGACTGAGTCAGATATTCCCTAACAAGTTTCTAAAGATTGGCGCATATTGGTTCGGTGCAGTTATAAGTGATTGGAGTGAGGGGCAAACAAGGATGGCGCTAGCAACGATGAAGTCAAAGCTGGTCCGGCAGGTCAGGGCCCTCGTCAATCGCACCGTGGAAGAGAAGGCATACGATCTGCTCCTGCTGCAAGGCCGCATGGCCAGTTGGCAGGTTCGCTCCCGAGAGACGGTTCGATCCCTGCATGATATCGAATTCAAAGTATTCTCCCAGTTCGGCGAGGACGGGATTATCGATTGGCTCATTGAACGCGCCGCGATTCCGCCTCATCTTCACATCTTTGTCGAATTCGGCGTGCAGGCCTACATCGAAGCGAACACCCGTTTCCTGATCGAGAATCGCAACTGGCGCGGGCTGGTCATGGACGGAGACCCGGCGCTCGGTGAAAATCTCGAAAAAGATCATCGCTCGTATCGTTACGATCTGGCGGCAAAGTCCACGTTCATTACGAGGGAGAACATCAATAACCTCCTTGCCGAAGCCGGGTTTGCCGGAGAGATCGGCCTGCTGAGCATCGACGTGGACGGAAACGACTATTGGATCTGGGAGGCGATGGAGGCAGTTCGGCCCATCCTCTGCATCTGCGAATACAACGCAGTCTTTGGAGATTTGCATCCCGTCTCCATACCCTACGATGCGACGTTCCAGTGCGGAAGGAGCCACCCCAGCCGCCTGTACTTTGGAGCTTCCATCGCCGCGTTCCGTTCGCTCGCCGCGCGCAAGGGCTACAAATTCCTTGGAACAACCATGGTTGGTAACGATGCCTTCTTTATTCGCGAAGACTATGCCTCCCGGCTGGACGGAGCGTTGACGAATATCGTCGCCATGCCTTCCCGGTTCCATACGACCGGAGGTCCCTCCGATCAATCCGGGGAGATCGCAGGATACGACCGGTTCAAGGCGATATCGAAGCTCCCCCTGGTCAACACCGAGACAGGGAAGACCGTCACCCTCGACGAGCTAGGCCCGGCGTACAGTGACGACTGGCTACAGCAAGCAGGCGGCCTTCCAACAAGCCAATAACAGATCGGAACATCGATCCGTTCCTGCGTAGGCCGGCTCTGTTACGGGCATAGCTTCACAGGCTCCGGAAAAACTCCGGTTTAGTTAAGGGCACGGCTTCAGCCGTGCCATAAGCACCGTGCCCGCATTGCGGCTTTAGCCGCTGAGGGCATCTTCACAGCCCCAACCGGACCACCCCTAAGCCATCAGCTTGTCCGGTGTAATCGGAAAATCGCGCACCCGCTTGCCGGTCGCGTTGTAGATCGCGTTGGCGATGGCGGCAGCCGCCCCCGTAATACCGATCTCGCCTATCCCGCGCGCCCCCAGTGGATTGAACCGGAAGTCCGGAATATTGAGGCAGGTCACATCGATCTCGCCCACATCGGCGTTCACCGGAACATGGTACTCGGCAAAGTTCTCATTGACGGTACGGCCGTACTTCGTGTCGATGACGGACTCTTCGTGAAGCGCCATGCCAATCCCCCACACCAGGCCGCCAACCAGTTGATTTGTTCCCGTCTTGTCGTTGAGCAGCGTGCCGATGTCATAGGTGGCCACCAGCCGCCGCACCCGGACCATGTGCGTATCGGCGTCCACCGCGACCTCTGCGAAGACCGCTCCCCAGGAGTGCGACGTAAAGCTGTCGCGATCCTTGACCAGCTCCGAGGTAGCCGTCGCCTCGACCGGCGTGCCGCCGTTGCGCGCCAGCAGCGCGGTGATGGCCTCGGACTTGTCGGGCCCAGTCCCAGATGCAGTCTTGAGAAAGATCCTGCCGTCCTTCGTCTCGATTTCTTCGGCCGCAACTCCGTGCAAAGGGGACTGCGCGTCGCCGGCAGCCAGTTGCGCCAGCTTAAGCCTGGCCTGCGCCGCGGCATCGTAGACGGCGGGACCGACCGAGGCCGCGGTCGTCGATCCACCCGATCCGCCCGAGTGCGGCAGGGAAGTGTCGCCCAGCTTGACGTCCACCATCGCTGGATCGATCGAGAAGGCCAGCGCCGCCGCCTGCGCAAGGATCGTATAAGTTCCCGTGCCCAGGTCCTGCGTGCCGATGCCAACAAAGACGCGCCCATTCGGCAGGATGCGCACCACCGCCGACGACGGAGATCGTCCCGCGCCGTAGTTGGCCGTCGCCATGCCATGTCCGATCAGACTGTTGCCCTCGCGGTGCTGGCCCGTCCGAGCCACGCGCTTCGACCACCCGAACCGCTCCCCGGCCTGCGCGTAGCACTCCCGCAGATGCTTGCTCGACCACGGCTTGCCCTGCCGCGGATCCTTCTCCGCATAGTTCACCAGGCGAAGCTCTACCGGATCCATGTTCAGCTTTTCCGCCAGCTCGTCCAGCGCAATCTCCAGCCCCACGCTGCCCGTCGCCTCGCCCGGAGCGCGCATCCACGTCCCCATCCCCAGATTCAGCGGAACCACCAGATGGCTGGTCGAGAGCGATTCGCTGTCGTACAGCAGCGTCGTCTGATTGGCCGCGCTCTCCACCCAGTCCGAGATCATCGACGTGTAGCACACCGAGTCATGCTGCTGCAGCAGCAGCTTGCCGTCCGCCGCCGCGGCAAGTTTGATGTGCTGCCGCGTGTTGGGACGCGAGCCCACCGGCCCGAACATCTGCGGCCGTTCGAGCACCAGCTTCACCGGCCGCTCGGCTGCCTTCGCCGCCATGGCCGCCAGAATCGTATGCGACCACACGTATCCCTTGCAGCCGAATCCGCCGCCCGTATACGGGCATTCGACATGGACGCTCGCCTGCGGAATGGAGAACGCCCGAGCCAGCGCCTGCTGCACTCCGGAGATGCCCTGGGTTGAGTCGTAGACGCTCAGTCTGTCGCCCTCCCACCAGGCAATCGTGGCATGCGGCTCCATGGGGTTGTGATTCTGAATCGGCGTCGTATACGTCTCGTCGATCGTGACCGCAGCCTTCGCCGCCGAAGCCTCCGGATCGCCGCGGCGCGACGCGCCCCCGCGCTTCGGCGGACGAGCGTCGTTCAGCAATCCCTTGAAGTCGAGCTTCGCAGCCTCCTCCTTGTACGTGATGCGCAGCAGCGCCGCGGCTGCCTGCGCCTCGGGCAAAGAACGAGCCACGACGACGGCAATCGGCTGCCCGCTGTAAAGCACCGTCGCGTTCTGAAGCACGTTCACATTGCCCAGTTCGGCCAGCTTCGGCGCATTGAACGGCGTAACGATGCTGTGCACCCCGGAGGCGCGGCTGGCGGCTGCATCGTCAATCGACACCACCGTTCCGGCTGGGATATCGGCCTGCACGATATGGCCATAGGCAACGTTCTTCACGGGAAATTCGGCCGCATATTTAGCCCGCCCCGTCACCTTGGCAAAGGCGTCGTAGCGGTGGCCCAGTTGGCGTTCCTTCTGCTGCTCCAGCGGCGTGTCGATCATGCCTGTACTCCTTGCGGCCCCTCGGCTGCGAGCGTGAGGGCGCGCACGATGCTCTGTTTGGCCAGTTCGATCTTGAAGGCGTTGTGCTCGCGGGCCCTGGCCCCGGCGACGGCCAGCTCCGCTGCCTTCCTGAATGCAGCCGCACCCGCAGTTGTACCGGCCAACGACCTCTCGGCTTCAAGCGACCGCCACGGCTTATGCGCCACCCCGCCCAGCGCCAGCCTGGCAGACTTGATCGTGCTCCCGTTCATCTCCAGCCCCGCGGCGACCGAGACCAGCGCAAAGGCGTAGCTCTGGCGGTCGCGCACCTTCAGGTACCAGGAGTTCTTCGCGAACTTCGGCGCCGGCAGCTCGACCGCGAGAATCAGTTCGTCCGGCCTGAGATTCGTCTCGATCTGCGGCGTCTTGCCCGGAAGGCGGTGGAACTCGGCAAAGGGAATCGCGCGTTTGCCCTTCGGCCCCTCGACATGGATGGTCGCGTCGAGCGCGGCCATGGCCACGTTCATGTCCGAGGGATTGGTGGCAATGCACTCGGTTGCATCGCCGCTGCCGCCGGCGCTCGTCCCCAGGATCGCGTGGATGCGGTTGAACCCCGCAAGCGCCGCGCAGCCGCTGCCCGGGTTGCGCTTGTTGCAGGCAGGGAAGGCCGTGTCCATAAAGTAGTAGCAGCGCGTCCGTTGCAGCAGGTTGCCCCCGGTCGTCGCCATGTTGCGAAGCTGCGGCGAGGCACCGCTGAGCAGGCCCTGCGAGAGCAATGGGTAGTTGCGGCGGATCATCTCATGGTTGGCGAGATCGCTATTGCGCACCAGAGCCCCGATCAGAGCGCCGCCGCTGGGCGTGGCCGTGACCTGGGTCAGATTGAGCCGGTTGATGTCGACAAGGGTCGACGGATGCTCGACGCCGTCCTTCATCAGGTCGACGAGGTTGGTCCCGCCGCCCAGAAACTTGGCGTTGTGGGCAGTGATGGCATGGATGGCCTGTTCCGGGGCGGTGGCGCGCTGGTAGTTGAAGGGGTTCATGCCTGGGCGCTCCTGGCTGCCGCGCGAACCGCTGCGACGATGTTGGGGTAGGCTGCACAGCGGCAGAGGTTGCCGCTCATGCGCTCGCGAATCTCGTTGTCGGTCAGTTGAGGATTGCTGACATTGCCGGTCTCAAAAGACACCGTGCTCAACGTGCCCTGCTTCTGCTCCTCCAGCAGCGCCGTGGCCGAGCAGATCTGGCCCGACGTGCAATAACCGCACTGGAAGGCGTCATGTTCGAGGAACGCCGCCTGCACCGGGCTAAGGCCGGTGATGTCGTCTCCCTGGGCAAGCCCTTCAACGGTCGTAATCTCAGCGCCGTCGGCCACGGCGGCCAGCGTCAGGCAACTGTTGACGCGGCGGCCGTCGACGATCACCGTGCAGGCGCCGCACTGGCCATGGTCGCAGCCCTTCTTGCTGCCGGTCAGGCCAAGATGTTCGCGCAGGGCATCGAGCAGCGTGGTGCGGGTGTCCAGTGTAAGCGCCTCGGATTTGCCGTTTACCTTCAGCGTGACCGAGATCGTTTGCGGAGTGCTGGCGGTCGCGGCCTGGGCCGCCTCCGCCGCGGCGATGCGCGGAATGCCGGTTGCGGCCGCCGTGCCGAGGATGCCGGCAGCCTTGACAAAGGTGCGGCGCGAGAACTCGCCCGAGGGCGAGGCTGACTCTGTTTCAACAACCTCTTCTTCTTCAAGGGTGGAGCAGGGCGGCAGGCTCATGGACTTTGCCTCGGGTGCGGTTGGTCGTGCGGAAAGAGTCGAATCTCAGGTGAAACTGATTCATAGACGAATAGAGGCACGGAAAGGATGCCGTTCCGTGAATGCCTCGACGGCGATTCGTTTTGCCTGAAAAGAGTACAGCAGATTGGAGAAACAGGGTGCGTTTATTGGGGAAATGGCGCTGAAACGCTTGATTTATGGCGTTAAACGCAGTAGAATGAACATTACATAAGTTTTCCATGAGCCGCCGGACGGAGTGCGGACGATCATTTTAGAAGAGGGATTGAACAGACTATGGCAAAGCGTCGCGGAAATCCGAACTGGGGCAAGCCGGAGCCGATAGGCCCGGTTGTGCCGACGGTCACATCGTTCGAGCAGGTGGTAAAAGAGTTCAAACTGACGCCCGACCAGTACATCCGGTCGACACGGCTGCGTGAGTGGGCCCGTCGCAACAAGAATTCGAAGTACATTCCCGAAGCGCTTCTCGAAGCCTGGGGATTTGAGATTGAGTCGACTCTGTAAGAAACAGTCTGGAGCGACAAGCGCCGCCTGAAAATGGCGGCGTTTCTTTTTGCTCTGGGCGCTTTTTGCATGCGGCGCGTTCTTTCTGGGATGCTCTGAATAGAGTCAGGTTTTTGCCCTGTTTTTGTTGTCATTCCCGAAGGTGTAACTCTTTATCGGATCATGTTTGCTCTATTTTGTTGTCATTCCCGAAGGGAATCTGCGTTTCTTCCGGGCTTGCATGACTACACATGAAGGGGAACAGCTCGAAGTAATTTGCCGGCAACGCGGCTTCAGCCGCTGAGGGCATATTCGGAGACTTAATCGAATCGTCCCCTTGTGTCGAACGTATGATGTATAGAGTCGTATCGCAAAGAGTTGGGAGGGGTGGTCATGTTTGCCGAAGTTGCCGAGGCGGTCGCAGAGATACGAGCTGGGCGGATGGTGGTCGTCGTCGACGACGAGGACCGCGAAAATGAGGGCGACCTTACGCTCGCCGCGGAGTTCGTCACCCCCGAGGCCATCAACTTCATGGCCCGCTTCGGGCGCGGCCTGATCTGCCTCACCTTGACGGAAGAGCGCGCCGATTATCTGCGCCTCGGCCCAATGACCCAGGAGAACACCTCCCGGTTCGGCACCGCGTTTACCGAGAGCATCGAGGCCCGCGAGGGTGTCACCACCGGCATCTCCGCCGCCGACCGCGCGCACACCATCCGGGTGGCGATCGATCCCGGCTCCACCGCTCAGGACCTGGCCCGGCCGGGACACGTCTTCCCGCTGCGGGCGCGCAAGGGCGGCGTCCTGGTGCGGGCAGGGCAGACCGAAGCCGCCGTCGATCTGGCGCGGATGGCAGGCCTCATCTCAGCCGGCGTCATCTGCGAGATCATGAACGAGGACGGCACCATGGCCCGGGTGCCGGACCTGGTGAAGTTCTGCGAAGAGCACAAGCTGAAGATGGTCACCGTCGCCGACCTGATCCGCTACCGCCTGCAGAACGAGCGCTACATCCACCGCGTCGCCGAGTCCATGATGCCTACGGCGTACGGCGAGTTCCGCATGATCGCCTACGAGAGCGAGGTCGAGGGCGGTGAATCGCACGTCGCCTTGGTCTACGGCGATGTCACCGGAGACGAGCCGGTAACCGTGCGCGTCCACACCCACTGCCTGGCCGGAGACGTCTTTTCGACGACCCTCTGCGACTGCCGCGCCACGGTCGACAACTCGCTGCGCATGATCGCCGAGGCTGGTCGGGGAGCCTTGGTCTACCTGCACAACGGAACCAAGGGCTTCGGCATCGACCGCTCCGCCACCCCGCACCGGATCGCGTTTCACCGCGAGCAGAGGGCGCGAGAGCGGAGCGAGGACCGGAGGACGCTCCGTCAGGTCGGACTGGGCGGTCAGATTCTGTCGGACCTGGGAATTCACAAGATCCGGCTGCTGACCAACACGCCGACGCACGTTCCGGCCTTGCAGGGATTCGGGATCGAGATTGTGGAGCAGATTCCGGTGCCGGCAAGAGTTAAAGCATGATGATTCAGCTACATAAGGCGAAAATCTTTCATGTAACCGGAGAAACGTGCGTTCTCTGGTTACATAAGCCGAAATGTAACGAGTGAAACAAGGTTTCTCTGGTTACATCGGGAAAATCGGATCCTCGCAGGCGTCGCGTCCTCTGCTTGTCATTCCGAAGAAAACCCACCCTAAAAGGGCAGCTCTCCTGGTTTGTCATTCCCGAAGGGAATCTGCGTTTTCTCGAATCATCAGTGGTGAAGAGAGAATTCCTCGCTCAAGCTTGAATATACATAATATGTGTTATCGGACATTGTATCTGGAAGCGCCAGATGAGCACCTTCACCCAAATATAACCAGTCAATAGGCTTCTCCGTTAAACCTTGTGGTCATTCTCACCAATGCCCGCCTGAGGTAGTCTCATCTCAGATGCTCTCTGAGGTTGTGTGATCGTGCGACCGGTCTGGCTCGACAACCGATTCCGGCATGGATTTCGCCGCAGTGCATGCGTCCTCTCCATGCTGACGGCAGCCCTGTGTCTGCCAAAGCTGACCGCCCAGATGATCGGAAATTCCTTGGCTCCGCCAAATTCGTCCGCTCAAGCCACCACCCCAATCTCAGTCTCCGGCCGTGTCATGAATGCCATGACCAACCTGCCTGTATCCCGCGCTCTGGTAAGGTTCAGTGGTCGAGCGGTGCTCACTGGCCGCGAGGGTAAGTTCGAATTTGACCAGGTCACCGCTGCCAGCGGATTTTTTCAGGTCATCAAGCCCGGCTTCTACTCCAGCATCGACGCCGGCGGCTCGATCACCTCCTCCTGGAGAGCCAGCCAAACGGCCCCGATTGAGTTACGCCTGTACCCCGAGGCCATCTTCACCGGAACGGTGACGGCTCCGAATGGAGATCCTCTGCCGCATGTTGTAGTTAGCGCCCGCAGACGAGTCTACGACGGCTCCGGTCGAGGCTGGGTTCCAACCGGGCAGGCACAGACCGATAGCCATGGCCGATTCCGGGTTACGGTGCCACCAGGCGATTACAGGCTTGAAACCATGGCGGGGGCCAATCGCAACGCCAGTGGGCAAATCATTTTACCAGTGAGAGTTCCAGCAGAAGGCTCATCCATTACCTCTACTTCCGATTCGATCCATATTCGTAGCGGCGAAGAGTTGCGCTTCGATCTGCACCCGGCTGTCAGCAACGCCTACAAGGTGACGGCAACCTTCGACTCCAGCCTGGGACGCGGCTTTCCGAGAATTACGGCACGCTCCGGCAATGGGTTGAGGCTCCCCCTTCCAGTCAAGGAAGCAAGCTCTGACGCATCGAGTGTCGCCACGATGGAGCTTCCGAGCGGCACCTACACGCTTACGGCGAGCGTTCTGTCTCCCGATGGCTCGGAGCAGGCGCAGACGACCGTGACCGTGACCGACCGCGACGTCTCCGGCGTGATCTTTCATCTTGCTCAGGTGCCGGTGTTGCCGGTGGAGTTGCAGGTGGATGGATCTGCAACGTCTGATAACCAGCAGCCCAGCCTTCAGCAGTTGGGGCTGACGCTCGAAAATACCGAATCCGACGCAGAGCCGATGAACTCCACGATACGGCTGGTCACGCGAAGGGATCGCACGGTAGCCTTCACGGTTCCTCCGGGCAGCTACAGGCTGCGCGGACGTAGCAGCGGAACCTGGTATATCGAGTCCGCAAGCTATGGGGCGACCGACCTGTTGCAACAGGAGCTTACCGTTGGACCGGGCGTGGGCGGCACGCCGATCCGGATCACGGTGAGCGACCAGACGGCGAGCCTGCAGGGAGTGTGCCGGCTGGGCGGCGTTCCGTCCGACTGCTGGGTCTATCTGATTCCCTCGACTCCAAGCGCGGAGACGGTCTTTATTCTGCATGGAAATAGCACGGATGGCAGCTATCACTATGCTCATGTTCCTCCGGGAAGCTACCAGGCCGTCGCGTTTGCCGAGCGTTACACCGCCGACTACAGCGATCCGGCGACGCTGGTGCCGTTTGCCACCCGCGTCCGCGCCGTCACGATCAGCGCCGGAGAAAAGCCGACGCTCGATCTGGATGTAGTTCCCACAGCGGAGATGACGCGATGAAGCTGACTTCCCTGCTGCGGATCTTTTCCATCACGCTTCTGGCTGGATATTCTGCCGGACCTCTTGCCGTGGCGCAGAGCAAGGCCGCGCCCGCAAGATCCTTCAGCATTACCGGAACCCTGGTCAACAGCACCAACGGAGCGCCGGTTCAACACGGCTCCCTGACTGCGACCTTCGTCCCCCGAGGCAATGCGCCGAGCCGCCAGTCCCCTGCCCCGATCGGTCCCATCGACGCAGACGACCATGGCCGCTTCTCTATTTCCCTCCCTTCGGCCGGAATGTGGAGACTGGTGGCCAGCGCCCGCGGATACGTCACTCAGAGCTACGACGAGCATGAGTCCTTTTCGAGCGGCATTGTGCTGACGGCAGCTTCGCCCACTCTCGATCTGCGCTTCCGAATTGCGCCGGAGGCAGTGATAACGGGCAGCGTCCTCGACGAGGCCGGCGAGCCTGTCCGCAATGCCAGCGTCTCGCTGTTTGTGGTTCAGGCTCCGCGGCCGGACGCGGTGCCGCCGCCTCCGCGTGCTCGCGCCCGCACCTCGACCGATGACAGAGGCATATACGAGTTCGACGATCTGCTGCCGGGAGACTATCAGATCAACGTTCAGGCGCAGGTCTGGTATGCGATGGCCGCGCAGCAGAAGGGATTCAACACGGCAAACCAGCCGCCGCTCGATCCTTCGCTCGACGTGGCCTATCCGCTGACGTGGTATCCGGGCACGGATGATTCCGCCCAGGCCGAGACAATCAGCCTGGGCGCGGGCGACAACCGCCAGGCGGACTTCCAGCTTCTTCCCATCCCCTCGGTCCACCTGCGCATTCTGCCGGATGCGGCGACGGCGGGCGACCGGCGCATGCAGGCCTACCCGATGATCGAGAAGCTCTCTGCCGGCGGCAGGCTCGGCTACACCCCTTTTTCAGCGCACATCGATTCGCAGGGCGGCATCGATGTCGGCGGACTGGCGCCGGGACGCTACGAGGTGAGGCTGCAGGGACGAGGCCAGGCGGTCAAGCCGGCGCTGATCGATGTCACGGCGGGAGCAGTCCAGACGCTCGATATGAGTGCGGCTTCGACCATGGCCAGCGTCTCGATCCGTATCGATGGGATTGACGAGGCCGAGGCGAACTCGGTTCGCGTCAGCCTGATCGATCCCGGTAGCGGTCGCAATGCGGCGCGGGACGGCGCGGGAGGCTATTTTCTCAGGGGCGCGCTGCTGCGCCGCGGAGGGGCGGAGGGTGCGAGTCGCACAATGGAAGTTCCTCCGGGACGATATGAGGTCGTGCTGATGGGCAAGCCGAACCTGTACCTCACTGGGATCACGGCGCAATCCGCTGAAGCGGTGGGACGATTTGTCACGGTTCCGAGCGGGAGTTCGACCCTGAACCTGCACGTCGCCGATGGGCGAGCTTCGGTGACCGGCATCGCCAGCAAGGACGGCAAGCCTTCAGTCGGCGCGATGGTTCTCCTGGTGCCGGCGACGCTCGGCAATCCGGCGGGCCTCAACATCATTCGCCGCGACCAGACGAATACCGATGGGAGCTTCGATCTGAACGACGTGCTACCGGGCCAATACATCCTGATCGCGATCGACCAGGGCTGGCAGGTGAACTGGAAAGATCCTTCGACGCTAAACGGCTATATGCTGCACGGCGTTCCGGTGGAGTTGCACTCGGCAGCCAGCGTAAAGGAAGAGATCGAGGCACAAGCTCCGTAGAAGAAGCGAGACAGGGGAGATAGCGAGAGCATCTATTCTCTAAGTAACGCTTTTATTGTTTATGGGTATTAAGAAAATAGGATCGGAGACCGCGTCTCTGGAAGTCTTGTGGCGGAGAGACAGGGATTCGAACCCTGGATACCTTGCGGTATACACGCTTTCCAAGCGTGCGCCTTCAGCCACTCGGCCATCTCTCCGCAGTCTTGCGGGCTTTTTTGAATCTAACACAGTTGGGGGCCTTCGCACGATTGCGGGCACGTGTTGAAATGCCCAAAAAGAATGCGGCCGATCCTTCTCTCTAGCGCAGGGCGCGCCATCGTGCTCCGAGGTAGCGGTTCCAGTACATGAGCAGGCCGGTCACGCTCAGGACCGCGAGGCTGAGGCCTAATAGCGCCCAGAGTATTTTGACCGGCAGACCCCACAGGGTGCCGAAGTGCAGGGGATACATGAGCCAGAGGAACCAGTCGCCCAGTGAGTGGTTCTCGCCGTAGTGCCACACGGTAAGAAGTTCGCCGGTGTGACCGTCGAAGGTGTCGATATCGCGATGCGAAAAGTCTCCGGGGCTGAGGCGGTCTACATATAGCGTCACGTTACCGCCCGGCTTTTCCGGCAGCGCGATGCCGCTGAGGTATCCCGGTGAGATCGTCTGCCGGCGGGCGAGGATGTCTTCCAGACGCGCAACGGCCTGCCCCGGAGGCGGTTCGGGAGCGTGCGGCTCCTTCATGCCCACGAGCGGCGACACCACGTTGACTACCGCGCTCACTCTTTCGGGAAGCAGGAAGTAGACCGCGGTGATGCCCCACCAGGAGACGATGAACAGCGTCCAGATGCCGATGGCGCTGTGCGCGTCGAAGTTGATCCGCTTCCATCGATGATGAAACGCCACGAAGAAGCCGCGTTTCCATAGCTTGATGCCCGGCCACCACAGGACGACGCCGGTAATTGCGAGCAGAAGCAGGCCAATTCCCGCGATGCAGTTGACGATGAAGCCGGTTCGTCCCATCAGGAGGTAGACGTGCAGGTCAAGGACGGTGTCGATGAGGAGCCTGCCGTGCTGTTTGATCAGTGCCCCGGAGGCCGCGTCAGCGTAGACGGTCTTGTCCTTGCCGTGGGCGTCGGTCAGGTAGAGTCCCCACTGCGGGCTGTCTTTGAGCGGCGGGGTGATGAAGGTGAGCTTCGATGTGGGATAGCTGCTCTGTGCCGTGGCGATGACGGCACCGATTGGTGCGATGTTGGCTTCGTCGAAGGGCACATGCTCGAGCGAGGCGTGACGGATCTCATCCTGGAAGACGAGGATCGAACCGCTGAGGCCGATGATGATGACATAGACGGCGAGCAGGACGCCCAACCAGAGATGAATCTGGAAGAGCGCCCTTCGCAGCCAGACCTTTCGCGGATGATGGAGGATCGTATGAATCATCTGGGTCATCAGAAATTCCAGGACATGGTTCCGCGGATGACGCGAGGCTCACCCGGTTTTACATAAACATCGCTGTAAGAGCCGCTGAAGTAGCGACTGTCGGCGATATTATTTGCGTTGACCTGCCACTGCGCGTGGCCGCGGTGATAGGTGAGCGAAGCGTTGAGGAGGCCATAGCCCGGAAGCTGAAAGGTATTGGCCAGGTCGCCGGACTGATCGGTGTAGTGATTGCCTCCGAAGCCGAAGGTAAGACCCCGTACAACGCCGCGTGGGATCTCATAGGTGGTCCAGATATTGAAGATGTTCCTGGGAGCATTGATGGTCGGGGTGCCGTCGGGGAGAGTGGTATCGTGTGTCACCACGGCGTCGATGTAGGAGTACGCCGTGGTGATGTTCCATCCGGTGAGGGGATGCAGCGTTGTCTCGAGTTCGACGCCGCGGCTGCGCTGCTGGCCAGTGACCAGGGAGAAGTTCGGATGCGCGGGGTCGGACGAGGCAACATTCTTGCGATTGAGCTGGAAGATAGCGAGCGTAGTCATTGCGCGGCCTCTCCACCATGAGGACTTCAGGCCGCCTTCCCACTGCTGGCCGCGCTCCGGTGAAATATAAGTACCGGCGGCTGAGCCGTCGTAGACCTGGCCGGACTGCGGCATATACGACTTACTGAAACTGCCGTAGATGGAGGTTGATGGAATGAACTGCCAGGTGACGCCGAGGCGGGGCGTCAGGCCGGTTCCGTTCTGGTTGGGCAGGCCCTTGTTCTCGTTCTTGGAGAAGTCGACGCGACCTCCACCGGTGATGGTGACATGCTGCGGGAGACGGATGTGATCCTGCAGATAGATGCCGGTGTACTGGGTGACGGTCTCGCTTTCGGTGTAAAGCACGAGAGGCTGCACGGGATTGGCGCCGTAGACGGGCGCATACATGTCCAGAGGCTCGTCACCGCCGATATAGCCGCGGGCCGAAGATGGACTGCGGTAGAAGTCGAGGCCGAGCAGGGCGTTATGTTCCATGCCCAGGAAGCGGACACGGCCTTCAAGACTGGTATCTACTTCATGCGTCTGCCACGGACCATGCCAACTTAAAGGATAGCGATAGAGCGTACGCTGGTCGGTCGGATCGAGATAGTCAGGGTAGTAGATGCGATTCCACTCCTGCTGATACCAGGCAAAGCGGGAGTTCTGGCGCAGGGAGAGGTGGTCGCTGAAGTTATGGCGGAACTGGAATCCGAACTGCTGATTTGCCTGGGCCAACTGGTTGGCGTGGGCCTCAAGCTCGCCGTCGTAGGTATTGATGGGGATGACGCCGTTGGGATTGGGCAGAACCGTGCCTACGGCCGGTAGCGGCATGCCCTGGCGACCATTGTCGCGCTGAATGCGGCCAATCAGCGTAAGCGAGGTAGACGATGCAGGACGCCATGTCAGCGAAGGCGCGAAGTAATAGCGATGCCGATAGGTATGGTCCACGAACGTATTTGCCGAGTGGTAGAGAGCGGCAAGCCGTCCATAGACGGTGCGCGCGTGGTTCAGCGAGCCGCCGATATCGATGGCGGGATCGATGAAGTTGAACGAGCCGGCTGTGACCTGCACATGAGCGAAGCGATCCGGGACGGGCTTGCGCGTGACGATGTTGATGAGGCCGCCGAGAACACTTTGTCCATAGAGCGCCGACGAGGGTCCCTTGAGCACCTCGATCGACTCCAGCCCCCAGGTCTCTTCCATCATGCCGTTGCCGCCGCGCAGGCCGTCGATGTAGGTGTTGAACGAGGCGTCGAAGCCGCGAATGCGGTAGTAGTCCCAGCCGTCGTAATAGCCGCCCGGCATGACTCCGGCAACGTTTCGGAGTGCGTCGTCGAGTTTCACGACATCCTGCGAGTTCATCAAGTCGCGGTTGACGACGGTGATGGCCTGGGGAACTTCGGCGAGTGGCAGATCGGTCTTGGTGCCTCCGCTGCTGACCGGCGTGGCAAACTCATTGATCGCGGTTACGTTGACAACGCTCCTGAGCTGACCTAGTTGCAGCACGGGATTCAAAACGGTGCCGGACAGGCCATCCGAGACGTTGACGTTCTGGTCCAGATCGCTGAAGTTCGGCGCCGCGACCAACACCTGATAGTGGCCGGCGGGAACCGTGAGCGAATAGGCTCCGGCGGCATCGGCGGTCACGGTATTGCGGTAGCTTCCGCAAGCCACTGTGAGTTGCGCGTGAGCGATGGCGGCGCCGGTTGCATCGGTCACGACTCCAGAGAGGCTTCTGGCGGGGCTGTCGGGGGTGCTGGTGCAGGCGATCGGTGGATTCCCTGCTGCAGCGGGATTGCTGGAAAGAGGTTCCACGGGCCTGTCTTTAGCCCAGAGGCAACCGGCCGTTACTACAGAGAGCAGAAGTGGAGACAAGCAGACGCGAAGCATCTGCGAAAAAAATGGCATCCCATTCCGGGAAGAACGCATAAATACCCTTTCCGTAACCTCAAAAACGTTCCGATCAACCTGCCGGGTTGATCGAAGTAAGTCATGCCTGATCAATGAGTTCGATTTGCAGCCTCTCTCCTGGAAGAGAGGATCACAATATCGGACAACTTCAGTCCTTATTTAATATAGGACTTTATTGGTCCGAGTCAACTTCAGATCGATAATCGGGATCTTTTTCAGAGAGGCGACCTGGGGCGGTCGGTGGAATGCGACTGCTATGATGGCCGTTATTGTGAGTGGGGTGCGTATCGTATGAGCACAACCTTCGATTCCATCGTCATCGGAGCGGGACAGGCAGGGCCGCCGCTTGTCGGCCGTCTGACAGGAGCAGGACAGCGCGTTGCGCTGCTCGAACGAAAGCTCTTCGGCGGCACCTGCGTGAATACCGGCTGCATTCCCACCAAAACTCTGGTAGCCAGCGCTCGTGTTGCGTATATGGCGCGAAGAGCCGCGGACTTCGGCGTCCGGATTGGCGGCGATATTGCCGTCGACATGCGCTCGGTGATGGCTCGCAAGGAGGCTGTGTCCGGCAAGTCGCGGAAGGGGGTCGAGAAGTGGCTGCGAGGGATGGAGCGATGCACGGTGTATCACGAGCAGGCGCGTTTTCTCTCGGCGCACGAGATCCAGGCAGGCTCGGAGACGCTGAAGGCCGAGCGCATCTTTATCAACGTCGGAGGCCGCGCAAACGTGCCGTCCATGCCGGGGATGGACCAGGTTTCATTTCTCACCAACTCCACTCTGCTTGAACTGGAGACGCTGCCCCGGCATCTTGTCGTGGTGGGCGGAAGCTACATCGGCCTTGAATTTGCGCAGATGTATCGCCGCTTCGGCAGCGAGGTGACCGTGGTAGAAAAAGGGCCGCGGCTGGTGTCGCATGAGGATGAAGACGTCTCGGAGGCGATCAAAGGGATTCTGGAGGCGGAGGGCATTCATCTCCGTCTCGGTGCCGAATGCATCGGATTCCGCCGAACGGGCGAGGATATCGCCGTCGGCGTCAATTGCCAGGACGGAGAGCCTGAGGTGATGGGATCGCATGTCCTGCTGGCCGTCGGCAGAAGGCCGAACACGGACGACCTGGGGCTGGATCGGGCAGGAGTCGCCGTCGACGAGCGGGGTTATATTGTCGTCGACGACCAGCTTCGCACCAGCGTGGAAGGCCTCTACGCGCTAGGCGACTGCAACGGCCGGGGAGCATTTACGCATACGTCGTATAACGACTTCGAGATTGTCGCAGGCAACCTGCTGGATGGTGAGTCGCGGCGCGTCACGGACCGCATCCCGGCACACGCCCTTTACATCGATCCGCCTCTCGGACGAGCCGGCATGACGGAGGCGGAGGTGCGTGAGACGGGGCGGCCTGCGCTGATCGGCACGCGCCCGATGACGCGGGTAGGAAGGGCCGTCGAGAAGGGCGAGACCATGGGATTCATGAAGATACTGGTCGACACCGAGAACAAAAAAATCCTGGGTGCTTCGATTCTAGGCACGGGCGGGGACGAGGCGATTCACTGCATTCTGGATACGATGTACGCCGGGCAGGACTACACGACGCTCCAGCGCGCCATGCATATTCATCCCACGGTGTCGGAACTGATTCCGACCATGCTCGGGGAACTGAAGCCGCTTGAAGCGCGCTGACTTCCCTGCCCTGATTGCTTATCCCGGTAACTGAGCGGTGCGCTGTCCTTTGTCGAAATATTGCTCGATCTCCTCAAGCGTCTTGCCCTTGGTCTCCGGCAGAAAGAAAGTGGCGGTGATGAAGTAGAGCACCGTGCAGGCAGCCCAGAAGAAGAACATGGCGTAGTAGCCGTAGTTGCCGACGACCGGCAGGAAGACCGCGGCGATCAGGGTCGACGCGCCCTGGTTGATGAGCAGAGCGACGCCCATGCCGCTGGAACGGATGCGGGTCGGCAGCAACTCCGTAAGCGCGAGCCATACGACGACGCCGGGGCCCATCGCATAGCAGGCGATGAACAAACCGAGACAGATAGTGATCAGCCAGCCCGTGGTCTCGGGCGGCACCGATCCGTAGACGGCGCGCCTAATCACCAGAGGCGACTTCTCTTCGCTTCCCTCCGGCTGAATGGTCAGCGCCGATTCCTGATCGCTGCGCGCCGTGACCATCTTGTCTCCGGCTCCATAGCTGTAGAGAACGGTGATGATAGACGGGGCGCTGGAACGGGGTGCGTCGGATTCCATGCTGCTGAAGGGCAGGTTCAAACTGTCACCGGCGACTGCTGACTGCACGGTGCTCTTCAGGTCGATGCGTTTGGACTCGAAGCTGTGAAAGATGAGTCCGCCCGCGACCAGCGCGATGATGATGCCGCCGGTCCCGATCCTGAGCAGGAACTTTCGCCCTTTCTTATCGACCAGGGCGACGGCAACGATCGTCATGGCACAGTTGAGCACCTTGACCAGAACGTCACCCTGCGAGGCGTGGCCGGCCGTCATGCCGGCCTGCTTGAGGATGATGACGAGGAATCCGAGGATGGAATTGATGCCGGTGGTCTGGTTGCAGGCCAGGATGACGCATGCCAGCACAAACGGAACAACGTACTTCTTTTGAAAGATGGAGTCGGAGCCGTGGAAGACGCTCTTCTTCCTGCCTTGCTCTGCCGCGAGCATCTTCATCTCCTCCATCTGGAGCCTGGCTTCCTCATCGGAGGAGGAGCGAAGCAGCGATGCCAGGGCTTCCTGCTTTTTACCCTTGCGAAAGAGCCAGCGCGGAGTCTCGCTCAGAAAGAACGAGCCGAAGAAGAAGATGGCGCCGGGATAAATGACCGAGAGGAACATGCCGCGCCATGCATGATTTTCCGCAGCCCGGATCAGCATGGCGTTCCCGGCGGCGGCAGCGATGCCGGCCTCTGCCTGGTGGGTATAGAACAAGCCGATCAGCGCCGCGATCACGATGCCGAAGGTGAGCATGAACTGGAAGATGGCGGTGCCCTTGCCGCGACTCTTCGCAGTGAGGCATTCGGCGAGATAGAGCGGAACGACGACCGCGATGACACCGCCGCTCATGCCTTGAAGCAGGCGGCCGATAAAGAGCGAGACAAATCCCTGGGAGATGACGATCAGGCCCACGCTAGCGACAAACATCAGGCCGCTGACGATCATCATCTTCTTGCGGCCGAAGTAGTCGGCCAGAACGCCCGCGACGAGCGACGAGAGCATGCCTCCGCCAAGGACGGCGGCGACGATGAGCGAGGTTTGCTCGACAGTGAGGCTCACCGTTTTGCCGAGGTAGAGCAGCGCCGCGGCGATGATGCCGATATCGATTCCGTAGAGCAGGCCGCCAATGCCCGCGATAAAGATCAGATATCGGCCATAGCGTACTTTGCTGGAGGCGGTCGCCGTCATAAGGAAGAACTCTCGAATTCTCAGTCTAGTTGCCCAAAGCCTGATCGCTATACGGCGACCCATTCAATCTATCAACGGCGAAGCAGTTTCAATGCATTGTCGCCGTAGACCTTGCGCAGAACATCGTCGGGAAGAGAGATGCCGCAGATATTCCAGCGGCCCTGGCGCGAGGCGTGAGAGGGATACTCGAAGTATTCGTCATAGGTCTCCAGAAACCGGTAATAGAGACGATACATGGAAATCTCGGGCAACAGGTCCGTGCCGAACAGGATTCGGTCCGGATATTTGAGGAAGAGTTCGCGGGCGCTGTAAGGCTGGCGGCCAAGCTCCGGCGTTCGCGCGCTGATATCGACCGACAGGTTGGGATAGGTGTCGAGCAGATGGTGAAGATAGCGGAGGTCTTCTCCGCTACCTGCGAGATGTGCGCCGACAAATGTTGTAGCGGGGTGGCGAGCGAAGATGCGGCTGCGCTGCTCCAGCAAGTCGCGCTTCTTGACCGGGACGGTCGAAAAACCCCAGTCGGGATGAGCGGCCAGTTCTTCGTAGCGTTCGTTTTCGGCGTCGATGGGATCGAAGAAGGCGTCGGGGTCGGCGGTGTGGAACATCACTGGAAGCCGCAGTTGCGCGGCCTTTTCGAAGATCGGAGCGAAGCGCTCGTCGTCGATGCGGACAAGCTCTCCGTCAGCGCCTCGCACGGTGAGGCCGAAGTCCTTCCAGAATTTAATTCCGCAGGCCTCATGTTCGACCATAGCGTCGAGCCGGTCGCAGGTGCGGCTGACAAAGTCCTTGTGCGTGACATCGCTCCAGTCCATCCATCCGATGCTGGAGAAGCGGTCTCGCGCCGCGTGATGCAGACGGTCCATGGCATCGAGGCCCGCCTGCCCGGTCTGCATGGTGATGTTCACAGCGTGTTCGACGCCGCATGCGTCCATGATGCGCAACAACTCGTCCGGCTCCATCGAATCCAGATGATTGTGATAGTCGATCACGGGAAAGCGCGGCTTCTTGATGTCGTGAACCGGCGTCTTCAGTTGGGAGCGTGGGTGAAAGTCGCTGAGCCTGAGATCGACGTCGGCCGTCGCGGTGACCATGTTGACGAATTTATCTTCCGATTTGCTTTGATCCGGGCTCTTCATCTTGTTCCTCGATCAGGTTTCAATTTGTGTGCCGCCTTCAGGCCGGCAGGGTGACGATGCGGCTGAGATTGCGCGGATTGTCCGGGTCGAGCCCCTTGGCCAGTCCAAGATAGCTGCCGAGCAATTGCCCCCAGACAACGTAGACGACCAGCCTGGCTAACTCCGGCACCGGCAGGGAGAGCTCGATCAGCAGGTCCGCGGCGGAGCGAAGCTGCGAGGACGCGTCGTTGGCAATCGCCAGTGTCCGGCCTCCAAGCGCCTTCATCTCCTCAAGCACAAGGACCTCGTCCAGGTATCCCGCCTCCGAGATCAAGGCTCCGATCAGCGTGCGATCCGACACGATCGACTTGGGACCGTGTCGAAACTCGAGGGTATGAAAGTACTGAGCATAGCTGGTCGACGACTCCATGACCTTCAGTGCCGATTCACAGGCGATGGCGTAGAACGGTCCCTGCCCGAGAAAAGTGAAGTTGTCGAATCGATCCTGCGCGAAGCGTTCCACCTGCGGACCATATTTTTCGAGCAGGTCTTCGAGGAGATGCGGCAGCTTCTTCAGGGAGGTTAGAAACTCCCGCTCATCGGCGAACCAGGCGGCCACATACTGCAGCGCCAGCAGCATCGAGGTAAAGGAAGAGGTCATCACGGTGCTCTCTTCGACGATGGGAAGTTTGATGACGCGCGGGGTTGTCGTCTCCAACTCGTTACCGTCGCAGGTGATGGCCAGAAAGTCGATGCCGCGCGCGTTCAACCAGGCGGCAACCTGAAGAATCTCCGAAGTATGGCCGGAGCGGGAGATCAGAACGGGAAAGATCTGCGAGGGCTTGTTGGGAAAGACAAGCGGAGGAAAGATCGTGACCTCGGACGCGGGCACGGCATAGGCTCGCCTTGCATTGAGCAGGGTGAAGCTGCTGGCTGCCGCCTGTGCCAGATAGTAACTGGTTCCGCAACCGACAAAGATCCATGCCACCTCTTCGGGGATCTGATCTCCCGCGAGGGCATGGACATCCAACGTATCGAGATACTGCAGGCAAACATCCCAAGCCCTGGGTTGATGGTAGATTTCGCGCAGCGTATTGGCACCGGGCTTCATTCGGACTCCGTTTAATAAGGGTGGCTGGGGCAAATTCTCAATCTTCGTAATGATACATTGCGAAAGTAAAGGAAATTTCTGAGATTCTATATCGAAATAAAATAACACAATAAACTTATAAAGCTAATCTTCTGCCGGACACTTATTGAGGGAGCATGGCGCAGGTTTGGTTAGGTACGGGTAGCTCTCTCGGTCTTGGCCGAGCGATGGTTGAGGGCGGCCTTGAATATGCCGATTGGACCGAAGTTGCATTACTCTGAAACCTGACCTATGCCCCTGATCGATTCGCACGCTCATCTTGATTTCTACATGGAGACACCGCAGGACCGTGACGAGGTTTTGCGCAGAGCCTATGCTGCCGGCGTCCATACCATCCTTGCCATCGGCATCGGCGAGGGCCCGGCGACGATGCACCAGGCACTTGAGATCGCCCGGAGCGCTACCGGCGCCGGCCTTCCTGCGCTCTATGCCAGCGTCGGGATTCATCCGCAAGAGGCTGTGCAGGCCACTGCTGAGGCGCTGACTGAGTTGACCCGGCTGGCCGCTGATTCCAGATGCATTGCCATTGGAGAGATCGGGCTGGACTACTATCATGTGGACAATCCCGAACCGGCCGTTCAACAACAGGCCTTCGTCGCCCAGATGAAGATCGCCGCCGAGGTGCAGAAGCCAATTCTCATTCACTGCCGTACCTCCGAACTGGCCACGCCGGAAGCCAAGTCGAAGTTTGGTTCTGCCGACGCATGGGAGGACCTGCTTGCCCTGATTGCAACCCATTGGACGCCTCATCATCTTGCCGGTGTGATGCACTGCTTCTCCGGCACGGTGGATCAGGGCCGCCGCTCGCTCGATGCCGGTTTTTACCTCTCCTTTGCCGGCAACCTCACCTACCCAAAATCCCAAACCATTCGCGATGCAGCCGTCATGGCTCCGTCTGATCGCATTCTGGTCGAGACCGATGCTCCCTTTCTTGCGCCGATCCCGCATCGCGGCCAGCGCAACGAGCCTGCGCTCGTCGTTCATACGGCCGGAACCCTGGCAGCACTTCGCGGCATCTCAATAGAAGAACTGGAAACTGTCACGACTGAAAACTTCCATCGCCTCTTCCCCGCTACGGCCTGACATAATAAAGAGACAACAGCCAAAAAAGAGATCAACTAAGACGCAGAGGACAAATATGGCATCCGACAACAGCTTCGACGTAGTCAGCAAAGTAGAACTTCAGGAAGTGAAGAACGCCATCGACCAGGCCAGTAAGGAGGTCCATGCCCGCTTCGACCTCAAGGACTCCAAGTCGAAGATCGAACTGGAAGGCACGGAAGCGATCCAACTGGCCTCGCAGAGCGAGTACACGCTGAAGGCCGTCATCGAAATTCTGTCGCAGAAGCTGGTCAAGCGCGGCGTCTCGCTCAAGAATCTTGAATACGAGAAGATCGAGCCGGCTGCAAACTCCAGCGTCCGCCAGAAGGTTAAGCTCGTCCAGGGCATCCCTTCCGAGAAGGCCAAGCAGATCGTGGCACTCATCAAGGAATCGAAGAAGAAGGCGCAGGCCAGCATTCAGGGCGATACGGTGCGTGTCGTCAGCAAAGACCGCGACGTGCTGCAGGATATTATGGGGCTTCTTCGCGGTAAAGATCTTGGCGTCGACCTCCAGTTCACCAACTTCCGCTCGAACTAGCCCCGCATCCTTGGTACCCTGAGATACGAGTGAGCACGCTCTCCATCGCGACTGCAACCGAGGTCTTCGACCTCCTCCGTGACGACCTCGCCGCAATTGAGCGGGAGTTCGCCAAGCAATCCGCGTCGAACGTGGAAGTCATCACCGATATCGCGCAATATCTCATTGCGGGCGGCGGCAAACGCATTCGGCCGCTGCTGCTGCTGCTCTCCGCCAAGGCGCTGGGCTGCACCAGCCACAGCCGCATTCGGCTGGGCGCGGTGGTCGAGATGCTGCACACGGCGACCCTGGTCCATGACGACATCATCGACGAGGCTGAGACGCGCCGCGGACGTCCCTCCTCGAATACCACCTGGGGCAACTCCAAGTGCGTCCTTGCAGGCGACTGGCTCTACATGCAATCCTTCGCCACTGCCCTCGAAGAGCGCAACTTCCGCGTCCTCGACCTGCTCATCTCGTTGACCCAGCAGATGGTCGAAGGCGAACTGCTCCAGATCGAAAAGCTCGGCCACCTCATCAACGAGGAAGAGTACTTCGACCTGATCTTCCGCAAGACCGCCTGCCTCTTCAAGGTCTCCATGCAACTTGGCGGAGCCATTACAAACGCAAGTGAAGAGATTGAGTCGCAGCTAGGTGAATATGGCCGCAACCTCGGCCTCGCCTTTCAGATCGTCGACGATGTCCTGGATCTGACCGCCGCCGAAGAGGTTCTCGGCAAGCCGGTGGCCTCGGACCTGCGCGAGGGCAAGGCCACGCTGGCGGTCATTCATGCTCTCGAACGCGGCACTGGAGCCGACCGCGAGGCCATCCGCACGGTGCTCGCCGACCGCAGCTTCGAAAACGTCTCTCACCCGCAGATTCTCGAAATTCTGCACCGCCACGGCTCCATCGACTACGCCATGGACACCGCCTGCGCCTACGCCGAAGCCGCCCGCCTCACCATCGCTGACCTGCCCGACTCCGAAGCCAAGCGCGCCCTGCTGTGGGTGCCGGGGTTCGTGACGACTCGCGACCGCTAGGCAGCAGCCTGAACTGATACCCTTCAGTCCATGAGCTGGGTTACCAATATTGAACGAGCGAAAGAACTCCTACAACAAGCTGGTACTTGCAGATCAATCGATAGTCGTAGAGTTGCTACGTCAATGCGATGCATGAGTTTCGATGACGTAAGAAGTTGTACTAAGGAATTTGGCTCTCTTCTGCATCGACTGATGCAATTGTCAGCAGATGAGACGTGCCATTACATCGTTCTCGATCCTGATCCGAGATACTATTTCTTACACCTTGGAACAATATATTGAAATACTCAATGAGGATCCTGGGGGGAGTCCTGCTGACGCCGTAGGAACCAATTGCTATGAATGGGTCATCGTTCCTCCCTCTCATCGTTGGTTCGTTCATTGCCAGAGAAGCAGCGAAGATGCAGGCGGCCACCTCTGGCTTCCAGAGAAATGGATAGAAGACGCTCAGAATACTTACCGATGGCTGACGTACCCTTCCAAGCTAGAAGCAAACACGGACAGCACATGGCCCGCTTAGCACGTCAGCAATTGGGCACCGTCAGCTCCGAAGAAACGCAGCCCACTCTGGTACTGGCTCAAAAATCTCGAATCCACGCGTGTCTTTGACGGCGACTTTTGTATGCCCCTTCGGGGTTGAGTTATCAAAGACGATCGCTTCGTCCGCAATCTCAAGAGCCTTTCTGAGGTTGACAATGCTTCTCGGATAACGCCGCAATTGATCTTCCAGCGGAACATCGTGCCCGCCTTTTAGCACCCGAATCTTCACTCGTTGGATGTTGATGGACACATCGGCAGTCCCAACATAGAGAAGTACCACCAGATAACCAAGTGCCTTCGCGCGTGCCATCATATGCAAGTAGGTATTGCCTGATAGTGTCGTCTCGATAAGAAAGCTACTTCTACTCTTCAAATACCCTTTAGCCATTTCCAGCACCGATCGCCCCGCGTCAATCGGAGAAGCGCTTCGCACCCCAAGCCGCTGCATAGAGCGAGCCACCGCATCGGGATCAAGTACAGCGCACTCTTGAAAGCCTTCGCGCCCAAAACGGGTCAGTGTTGACTTCCCGGCACCATTCGCTCCGGCAACGACCGTAAACGTAGGCAACTAACCTACCTTGGGTTGCGGATTTACCGGGACGGTCTTCTCAGACAGTTTCCACTCGAGGATCTTGCTCTCAATCGACACACCCTCCTGGCAAACCTCGACGAGCCAATCAGCAAGCTTACGAATATCCCGTTTCATACCCGTATTTTACTCCTCGTCTTCATCCGCCTCAACACTTTCCTCGACCTCCAGATCCTTCACCACCATGCGGCTTCCCCGCTCCACCAGGACCTGAATTCGCCCCTCTGCCTCCTCCAACTCCTTCTTGCAGGCGTTGGAGAGCGTCACTCCCTCTTCAAAGAGGCGCACTGACTCGTCGAGGGGAAGATCACCCCGCTCCAGCTTTTCGACTACCTGCTCCAGCGCCGTCAACTGCTCTTCGAAGGTCGCCACTATGCCACCTCCGCTTCTATCAGACCAAGCACCTGCGCCGCTGCCGCGTACTTGCCAAACGGCGCGCTGACCTGGACCCCCTGCACCATGGGCCGCGCCTCGGCCAGCATCTCCTGAGCGATCTTTACGCCCTCTGCCCGCGCCGCCTCGGGCGAAGTTACAGCGGCCATGCGCGCCATGATCTCCTCCGGCATGCTGACGCGCAGATCGTTCTTCATGAACTCAGCGTTCCTTAAACTGGTCAGCGGCCATATTCCCGCGATGACCGGAACCCGGAACTGCTCGATCCGTTTCAGAAAAGCCTCTAGAAGCCGCAGATCGAAGACCGGCTGGGTGATGGCGTACTCCGCGCCCGCCTCCACCTTGTACGCGAAACGCCGTACCTCCTGATCGATGTCGGGAATGCCGGGATTCGCCGCAACTGCAACCGTGAATCCAGTGGACTCGCCAATCGAATTCTTGCCGATGTCCAGCCCGCAATTCAGATTACGCACGATATTTACCAGACCGATGGCGTCCACGTCGAAGACCGCCGTCGCGTCGGGATAGTTGCCCAGTTTGGGCGGGTCGCCGGTCAGGCAGAGAATATTTTTCAGACCGATCGAGGAGGCGCCCAGCAGGTCGCTCTGAATGCTCAGCACATTGCGGTCGCGGCAGGTGTAGTGCAGGATCGTCTCAATCCCGACGTTCTGTTGAATCTGCACGCACAGACTCTGCGCGCTCATCCTGGCGCTCGCCCGCGGGGAATCCGGCACATTGATCGCGTCGACGCCAAGCTTGTGCAACTCTGCGGCGCCGTTCAACTCCTTGCTGCAATCGATTCCTTTGGGCGGAACGATCTCCACCATAGAGACGAATTTGCCCGCGGCGATCATCGATCCGATCTTCGACCGCTCGGCCAGCGGCGGCGGTTCCACCTTGTTCTTGATGGTGGCCGTGCCGCCGGAGTCCGCGCGCTCGATCACCTGAGCGCCGGCATTCATCGCTCCCATCGCCCGCAGCGAACTCTTCATCGCCCGCGTGTAGCTTGGAGTCGTTCCGCAGCATCCACCGACGAAGCTCGCTCCTGCCTTCACCAGCTTGCGCGTGAAGCTCGCCATGTACTCAGGAGAGGTCAGGTAGAGCGTCCGTCCTTCGACCGCGCGCGGAATCCCCGCATTCGGCATCGCCGCCAGCGGCAGCGAGGTTGCCGGACGCATCCGTTCAATCACACTCAATACGGTCGCCGGTCCCGCGCTACAGTTGCAGCCTACGGCATCCGCACCCCATTCTGTCAGCTTCTTCGCCGCTGTCTCCGGCGACGCGCCGTCGAGGCAGTTCCCTTCCTCGTCAACGGTCATCATCACAATAACCGGGAGATTCGGAGCCTCGCTCCGTGCCGCCAGGAGGATCTGCTTCGCCTCCGCCAGCGAGGTCATGGTCTCAACGATCAGCAGATCGGCTCCCACGCCCGGTCCCCCCTCGGCGAGAGCCTGAATCTGCTCCGCAAAAGCCGCCCGCGCTTCATCTAGTCCAACTTTGCCCAGCGGCTCCAGACGGACGCCCATGGGGCCGATCGAGCCCGCGACGAATGCCGTACTCGACTGCTTCTCACGGATATGCTCAACACACTCCCGCGCCAGCTTCACGCCGGCCAGGTTGATTTCGCGGACTTTGTCCTGCAGGCCAAAGTGTTCCAGCCGGTAGCGATTCGCTCCAAAGGTATTGGTCTCAATGACTTCTGCGCCCGCCTGAAGATACTCCGCATGGACCTCCCGGACCAGGTCCGGCTGTGACAGATTCAGCTCGTCGTAGCAACGGTTGATGAACACGCCGCGGGCATAGAGCATGGTGCCCATCGCGCCATCGCACAGCACCGTTCCCCCCGAGAACAAGCGGTTTATTGCGCTGGATTTTTCCTTGTCCTTGATCTCAATACCGCCAGCCCCATCGCTCATCGTCGTCTCCGCGTATCTCATCATCCTAAGCCACCGGCCTTGTGCGCTCCAAACCCGTGCCTTCGGCGTTTCGCGGCGGCCTTCGTCAACCCGTTCATCCACCGTCCTTTGTTATACTCAGCCAATAGCAGTGGCCCGCAAAAATACGCCGCAGCGCTAAGGTTGGAGTTTGTCCACGTTGAAGAATCGAAGTCTCTTTGTCCAGTCCCTCAGCGCCCAGATCTTCTGCGGCCTGCTGATCGCCGTCGCGAGCCTCGCCCTTAGCTCCTGCCATAGCGCCGAGTACTACTATTACAAGTTTCCGCAGTACACCTTCGCCAACCGGCCGAAGCCGCCCAGCAAGCTTGCCCAGCGCGTCATGGTCTCCTTTACGGCGAATGGTACCCAGGGTGGCTTACAGATTCTCGACGCCAAGCGCGACATTCGCAGCAACATCCAGAACACCATTCCTACTTTTCCGGTGGCGGGGTACTCTTCGGGCTACCCCAACATGATCTTCAATTTTCCGGAACAGGTTCACGGCTACGTCTACTCGAAGACAGACGGAAGCCTGCAGATCATCGATTACAGCAAGGAATCCCAATCCGGCTCCGCCGGAAAGTTTCCCGGGTCTCCTTCGATTGCGATTCCGCCGACATTTACGCACTACTATGCGGCAGCAGAGGCGGCAGGCCAGCTCGTCGTCGTCGATAATACGACCGGGAGCAGCTACGGCCTCAATCTTCCTGACATCGACAAGGTATCGGTCAACCAGGGCGATACCGTGGTCCTGGCCATGGTGCGTAACTCCAACCTCATCTATCGCCTGGTCAAGCTGAACTCGAATCAGTTCCCCACTGCGATGCAGGCCATCCAGTCCACGGGCGCTGCCGACTGCCAGCCCGTCAATCTGCCTGTCTACTGCATTGTCCCGGTTAATCCCGGAGGATCGGCGAGCAACTTTGACCGCCCTGTGGGAGCTTACTTCTCGTTGGACGGATCGACCGCCTACATCCTGAACTGCGGTCCCGAGTGCGGCGGCACCACGGCCAGCCTTACCCTCCTGCGGACGGGTGTGCTCAACGTCAACACCATCCCGACCAGCACTCCGGACAACTCCGCCTTCATCTCCAATGTGCCGGTTCCCGGCGGCGTCACGGTTGCGCTTTCAGACGCCACGACTCTTTATGTCGCCGGTCAACAGCAGATGCCGGACGGTCTGTTTACAGGCTATCTCTCCACCGTCGATTTGGCCGCCGCAGCCAACAGCCCTTCGACCGCGGTCACGGGCAAATATCCCATCTCCGACGGCAACCACTCCAAGCTTCTCTTCGCCGACGACAATACTCTCTGGATAGGCTCGCAATTCTGCGCCACCGGCGAGCGGCAGAAGCTCGGCCAGAACTACAACTGCCTTACCCGCTTCGATCGCGGGGCCAAGACTGCCCAGATTATCCCCAATGTCACTCCGGGCGGTGCGACGACAGTTGCTTATCCGAACACGAATCAGAATCTCTACTACTACGGCGATTTGACCGGCCTCTGCTGGGTGCAGAACTTCCACAAGATCTATACGGCGTACGGCGGCCAGGTTCACGCCTTCAACACTGCGGACGGCTCCGAGATCGACAACCAGTTCATTACCGTTCAGGGCACTGCGCTTGACGTCGCGTATCTGGACGCCATCACCAACGCCGACAACTAGCCAGATAATCAAACGCTCTCTGCTCGATGTCGCCGCCATCGCTGTTCCTGGCGACGGCATCGAGCAAACTTTCGAGCGCACTGCGATCAACGGCTCCCATAGATAAAGTGAGACGCATGTGCGGGCGTTGAGCCGAACCCTTCATCAGAGGGAGTCAGGCTCATCGAAGACCTCATTGCCTGTTCCCGTCCAATCCATTAATTTTATTTAAATTCGTTACATCCGCAGTTCCATCGTGGGCGTACTCCAGATGAAGGCGCAACTCAGACCTGCATTCAGGAGAGTACTCACGTGGAAAAAGTTACCGAACGAATCAGAAAAGCGGTCTCCCGCCGGACGTTTATGGCGGGGGCCGGAACCGCAGCCGCAGCAGCGCTTCTTGCCGGATGCAGCAATGACAGCGCTCCTCCGTCGAGTGGCGGTGGAGGCACAACCCCTCCTCCGACCGGCGTCACCGACAACGACGTTCTGAACTTCGCGTTGAACCTCGAGTATCTGGAAGCGGAGTTCTATCTCTATGCCGCGACCGGCAGCGGCCTCTCTTCCACCGACGCAGGGAGCGGCGCAGGCAAGACGACGGTCTCCGGAAATATCGCGGCAGTTCCCTGGGCCAGCTCCGGGCTCGCTCAATACGCCAATGAGATCGCGCAGGACGAGGTCAATCACGTTCGCTTTCTGCAAAAGGCCATTACAGCCAATAAAGGAACACCCGTCCCGCGGCCGGATATCGACCTTAGCTTCTTCGCTCCGCTTGCCGTCGCGGCAGGAATTACGACTACACCAACGTTCAATCCCTTCACCTCGCCGCAAGGCTTTCTTATCGGCGCATTTGTCTTTGAAGATGTCGGTGTCACGGCCTACCACGGCGCGGCTCCCCTGCTCACGGACAAGACGATCCTGGGAGCGGCGGCCGGGATTCTAGGCGTCGAGGCCTATCACGCCGCCGCGATTCGCACCCTGCTCGTCGGTATGGCGGCAACGGCAAACGATCAGACTTACGTCGATATTGCCAACAAGGTGTCAACCCTGCGTGGAACGCTCGGCGGAGGCAATGAGACTGCGCTCACCAGCAAGAGCATCATTGCAGCCGATACCGGCGACGCCATCGCCTTCTCGCGAACCACCGATCAGGTTCTGCACATCGTCTACGGCGCAGCCGGCGGAGCAGGCCTCAGCAAGGGCGGCTTCTTCCCTAATGGACTCAACGGCACCATCAAAGCAACCGCTTCCTAAGGACGGATAAGACCATGGCAAATCAAGAGACTCAACAACTCGACGAAATCATCTCCAGCCGCCGCACCATGATGACGCTGGGCGGTGCCGCACTCGCCGGCATCTTCCTCACCGGCACCTCCAAGGCGCAATCCGCCATCTCCGACAACGATGTTCTCAATTTCGCACTCAACCTGGAGTACCTCGAAGCCCAGTTTTACAACCTCGCGGCCTTCGGCGTCACCATCGACAAGCTGCCGACTCCCATCCCCGTCTCCGTCAACGGCGGC
This sequence comes from Acidobacteriales bacterium 59-55, assembly GCA_001897435.1. Lineage (GTDB taxonomy): Bacteria > Acidobacteriota > Terriglobia > Terriglobales > Acidobacteriaceae > Edaphobacter. The sequence continues at coordinate 949,085 of MKSV01000007.1, forward strand.
ACCGCGGGAAGCGTTGCCCTGAAGCCCAGCTTTGCCAAGGTCCCCTTCACCAATCCGCTGAACGCGGATTACGCCATGGAGACCGCCATCGAAGAAGGAAAGCATGTTACCTTCCTTCAGGGTGCGCTCGGTACGAACGCCGTCTCCATGCCGAACCTCGATCTCTACACCTCCTTCAATACACTTGCGATGGCCGCAGGTATCGGACCGGCCTTCGATCCGTTCGCGAACGACGCCTTCTTTCTCGTGGGCGCTTACATCTTTGAAGACGTTGGCGTAACGGCCTATCACGGTGCGGCGGGAGCCATCACCAGTAAAGATACTTTAGGCGCGGCTGCAGGCATCCTCGCAGTCGAGGCTTACCACGCGGGGCTGATCCGAACCGCACTCAATCAACTGGATGCCGGTGCGGGAACGCTGGCTGGGCTTACACAAAAGATCTCGGCAACACGAAGTAAGTTGGCTAATCCATCCGGCACTCCCGTCGACGACATCGGCCTTACCACCGCAAACGTCACGCTCAACGGATCCGCTTCCCTCTCCGCAACCACCTTCGTCGACGCGGACGCCAATAGCGTAGCCTTCGCGCGGACGCCGGCCCAGATCCTTCAGATCGTCACCGGCGGCAGCTCCACGAACAAGGGGGTCTTCTTCCCTGACGGGCTCAACGGAACTATCAAATAGTGCTTAACTAAGTTTGCCAAGGCCGCTTGCCATTCCAGCAGGCGGCCCTTTAACCTTCCGGTACGCTCTCGTCGATCGAGTCTGACGGGCCAATGATCTCAACCGTCACTACGCGGTTTCTGCCTTCTCTCTTAGCTCGGTAGAGCGCCGCGTCACTCTGCTCCATCAGCCGCTGCCAGGAGAGGCCACAGCCTTCCGACGAGGCCACTCCGAGACTAGCGAAGACGCGCACCGCCTGCCCCCGGTACGACAGCGCCATCAGATCCACCCGTAGCCGCAGACGCTCTGCCACTGTCGCCGCCTCGACGAGCCCCGTATCCGGCAGCAGAATGCAGAATTCATCTCCTCCAATCCGCGCTACCGCGTCCTGATCTCGGACAGTCTCCCGCAGGACCTCGGCTACCGCCTGTAAAACCGTATCTCCACCGCCATGTCCCAGCGAGTCGTTGACGAGTTTCAGGCCATCGAGGTCCATCATAACCACGGAGATCGGCGACTTCGTGCGGCCGCACCTCGATATCTCCCGCAGGGCGATCCGTCTGAGCGCCCAGCGATTTAGCAAGCCGGTCAATTCGTCTACCTGTGCATGCCATAAGAGGTCTATCCGCAGCTTCGCGGCCGAGAGGAACATGAAACCGAAGGCGATCACACTGTTCACAAGCAGACTTCCTGCCAGCCAAAACTTCGTCGTGCCCGCCATCAGGATCAGATAGTCCGGGGTGCCGAAGCGCATCATCACCGCAACCCGGATCAGCAGCAGAACCGCATACGCCGACAGCGCGATGCCGGTGACCCATGCAGCAATCCCCATATCTTCCCCGGAAAAAAGGAGGACTACCGAAACGGTCGCCGCAATCTGTGCCGCCTCGATGGAGCATGCCAGGAGCGGAGCTACCGGATAGATCGATGGGACAAACAGCAGATAGACCACCCCCACGAGCATCGCTGCCATCAGCACATATTGCAGAGAGCGCAGCAAGGAACTTCGATCCAGCAGGCTGGCAAAGCTGAAATGGAGCATCATAATACCGCTCACCGCCAGCAAACCACTCAATGCCGATACGGTTTGAAGACTCACCGGCAGCCACGTACCCAGTCCCAATACGAGCAGCCCTACCCCACGGCTGAGATTGGAAGCAGCAAACCAGAGCGCCCCTTTGGCTATCCCGGTCATGTGGGCACTCAACACGATCACGCCCGCATACAGCACATACAAAAGCACGTTCATCACAATGAGTGTGTGCGTGTCCATTTGTCTTCCCTGGGAACCGGTTCAATGCCGCAAGGCAATCATTCCTATGTCTTTGCTGCTGGACCAGCGAGCTTTAGCTGGCGAAGGGTGAATATATCTGCAAACGCTTTTCTACGCCAGTCGGAAACTTTTTGCATGATCGCTTTGAGTAACCCATATGGAAGAAATTGAGTGAATACTTCGCGCTTCCCGGGGCTGTATCGCTCGACGTTGACTTCCGGGCACACGCACTTCAATCGACGCATGAACAGCTACGTTAGACGCCAGTACCGCGAAACGATGGCGGTCAGTCGTTGGCTTTCTTTAGCGATCTCTTGAGGTGTGTATATTTACAGCCGCTCTGGAAAGAGGCAGGTCCCACCGGGCCTGCCTCTTCTAAAGCCGCTAATTGCCGGCTGGGGCAGGTGCCGGCTGGGCCGGTTGCTTGGTATAGCGGACTGCTCCGCCCTTCTCGTACTTCTCCATCAGGCTTCCCATATAGACCTGAAAGATCTCATTCTGCTGCTCGCTCAACAACTGCGCGCGCATCTTGTCGAAGTTTTTCGCGATATCGTCCGCGCTCGGTTCCTGCTTGTCGAGCACCGTGAGAACGGCACCGACCCGGCCTGCGTTGATAGGCCCGGAGATCGCACCCTTGGCCAGCGAGAAGGCGACCGACGCCGGACCGCTCATCGCACCCAGATCCGGGAGCTGAGCATCCCGGTTGACGAAATCACTGCTCTTGACCGGAATGTTCATCTCCGCGGCGGCCTTCTTGAGGTCGTTCAACACCTTGGCCCGGTCATCCAGCTTGTTGACCGCTGCACTTAACAGTTGTGGCACCTGCTGCTCGCGGTAGTCATTAAGGATGTGGGCCTTGTAAGCTGCGAAGTCCGGAGCGTGAGCCGCCTTGATGTCTTCCACCTGGAAGACGGCAAACCCGTTGCCGGTCGAAACCGCTGTGGGGTCGGCCCCCTTGGCAACGGTAAACGCCTGGGCCAGCAGCGAGGAACCATCCGCCAACCCTGCGACGACACCGTCCTTTGCAATGTAGTCCGTTGTCACAACGTGCAGGCCCTTTGCGGCCGCTGCCTTATCCAGTCCATTCTTCTTCGCGTCCGCGGCTAACTGCGACGCAAATCCCTGCTCGGACGCCCCAACCTTCTGCTGCTCCAGCACAGGGACGATCTCCGCTTTTACCTCCGAGAGAGGCCGCTCGTGGGCTGTCTTCTTATCCTCGACCTGGAGGATGTGATAGCCGAACTGCGTCTTGATGACACCCGACGTCTGCCCCGGCGCCAGTGAGAATGCAGTCTTGTCGAACTCCGGAACCGTCTTGCCCCGGTCCAGCCAGCCAAGCTCTCCGCCCTGCGACTTGCTTCCCGGGTCGTCGGAGTTCTTCTCCGCGAGTTCGGCGAAGTTCCCGCCGGCCTTGATCTGCTTCAGCAGGTCTTCCGCCTTCGACTTGGCGGCGGCATCCGTCTTGCTGTCCGCGCCCTGGGGAACGGAGATCAGGATGTGGCGAACCTTGACCTGATCCTGCACTTTATAGGCATCCTGGTTCTTCTTGTAATACGCCTGGATCTCCGCATCGGTGATCTGCGGCTTGCCGCCGGGCAGATTGGACGCGTCAAAGGCGACGTATTGAATCTTGCGGGTTTCCGGAATTGCCGTCGCGTAGCGAGTCTGATTGGTCTCGAAAAAGGACTGAAGCTCCGCATCGCTGGGATTGACCGTCTTGGCGATGTCTTCGGCCGAGATCACCGCGTAATCGAACTTGACCTTGGTTCCCTGCACCCGGTAGGCCTCGCGAACGGCGGCATCGGAGACAGTAACGCCGCCGGTAATCAGCGCCTGAAGGCGAGTCAACTCCATGTCGCTCTTTACCTTGGACTCGAAGTCGCTGCGGCTGGTCTGGAAGTTGCTCTGCACGAAGTTCATGTAGCCGTCGTCGCCGATATATTGCCCGTTCGGGAAGAGATACTGCGCGAAGGGCCCCGTCTGTAGCTCGCGACGAAGATCCTCATCGCTGACCTGCAACTTCATCCTGTCGGCCTCGCGCTTCAGGATCGCACGCTGAACCAGAACCTGCCCGGCCCGCTGCGTCATATAGGGCATCAGGAAATCCGGAAGGTGCTGCTGCTGCAACTGGCGCTGGGCCAGTTCCTGGACCTCGGTCTCCTTGACAGGAATGCTGTCGCTGGCGAACCGGCCCAGAAGACCCGGCCCCCGGACGACCGCATAGTTGCCGTTCGGCCCACTTTCGCCCGTATTGTCGAAGATGCCCGGGACAAGCGTAATCACCATGGTGACGCAGGCTACAGTGATGATGACGGCGAAGATAATTTTGATGACACGGTTGTCCTGCTGCAGAATGCGAATCATTTAGACGAGAGACCTTCACTTCGCCGCGCCGTCTTCCATACCGGAAAGCGGTCGCGTGCCCGGGATTTTGCGTGACATGGCGGCATCTCCTGCGACGCGCACCACGACATTTGCAGGGCAAGCAACAAGTATAAATCAGGAGGCCTTGCCCTAGTAGGGATAATATGCCGGCCCGTAGTAGTAATACGGGTAGGGGCGAGGATAGTGGCGACGCTGCATGGTGGGCCGCGCGATCGGACCAACACCCGAAGCCAGCCGGTTCATCTCGTTCTGCGAGACCGTCACCATGGGAACCTGCTGGGCCAAGTGGAAGGTCAGAATCGCCTCGGCTGGAATCATCGAATCGCCATGGCCCGATGCGGCCGAGACCCCAACACCGGCTGCTCCGCCAAGTCCGGCCCCCAGCAATGCGCCCGGTCCTCCCCCGGCGATGGCACCGATCATGGCGCCGAACGCGCCCAGGCCAACCGCGTTGCCAACCGTCTGCCCCGTCTTATCGGCTCCCTGATGGGTCCACGCATCGGAGACGACCGGGTAGGTCTGGCCGCCCAGCGTGATCTGGGTCAGTTGCAGCGCCAGTTCCCCTTTGCCCTTTAAGGCTCCGGCATTCTGCGTATCGACGACCCGGCCCTGCACCGCCGCTCCACGCGGAATCGCGACTGTGTTTCCGGCTACGACATCGCTAAGAACCACACCGTCGAAGATTGTTCCGGGAGCGGTGTTCCTGCTGTTCATTGCCTCGTTGATGCGGACGCGGATCAGCGCCCCTTTCGGCACCACGACCGATTCTCCGCCCAACTGATCGGTATAGGTTCGCGTATTCTCAGCCGACTGCCGATTATAGGGAGGTCCATAAGGCCGTCGATTCTGACTATCTGGCTCGTTTGGCCCCTGTTGAGGGGGCGCAGGTGGTGCTGCTTCCGCATTCGCGTTGCCGTCTTCCGAAGCACTCTGTTCCTGCGAATCCGGCGCGGGCGCGTAGGTTCCGTCGGACTGCAATACTGGCCCGCCATCGTCTCCGGCATTCTCCTGATCCTGCGCTGGAGCGCTCTCAGCCGTGGCAACCGTACCAATCGCCAGTTCGTCGATGACCTTCTTCACGCCCGGAGCGTCCGCCGCGACCTTCTCGGCCATGTCTCTGGAGGCTTCGTCCCGCACCGTGCCGCTCAACGTAACCTGGCCGTAGACCGTGGTTGTGCTGATCGACTGATCCGCCAGTTGCGGAACGCCCGCCAGTGCCTTCAGCACGTTGGCCTCGATCTCTGCGTCGGGCATGACCGCAGCCTTTTCCTGCGCAAACCCTGTCGCACCAACCATAAGCAGACCGGCCATCAGAAGGCCGGAGATTGAAAGTTTCAGCAAACCGTCGCCTAGCCGCATAAGTTCCTCGCTGCCGTCGTCGCGCCGCCAAACGCGGTCGCGCTGTCCTGCTACTTATAGAAACGCAAATCCGGTAAAAAAGTTACTGCCTGCCCTAAACTTTACTCCGCGCTCACCCGCTCAACAGGCATTCTGAGTCTCCCGCTGCTGCCAGACATCTATACTTAGACGTATGGCAACCGGACTCCCCACCACGCTAGGCCAACTCCGCAAATCAGAATTCACGCCCGAACGCCTCGCCCGCAGCGTCAAGGACGAGCTTCGCGAGAACCTCATCGCCAGGCTTCGCGCCAGGCAGCCGCTTTTCCCGGGTATTGTCGGCTACGAGGACACCGTCGTCCCCCAGATCGTCAATGCCGTCCTCAGCAGGCATAACTTTATTCTGCTCGGACTCCGCGGACAGGCCAAGTCCCGCATTCTGCGCTCGCTGACCACGCTGCTCGATCCCGCGTGTCCCTATGTTGCCGGCGCTGAAACGCGCGACAATCCCTACGCTCCGATCTCGAAGTTCGCCCGCGACCTTATCGCGCGACTTGGCGATGAGACTCCGATCGCGTGGCTCACTCCCGGCGACCGCTTTGTAGAAAAGCTAGCCACCCCGGATGTCACCGTCGCTGATCTCGTCGGCGACATCGACCCCATCAAGGCCGCCCGCAGCAATCAGGACCTCGGCTCCGAGCTGACTATGCACTATGGCCTTCTGCCCCGCGCCAACCGCGGCATCTTCGCCATCAACGAGGTTCCCGACCTCGCGGGAAAGATCCAGGTCGCGCTCTTCAACATCATGCAGGAAGGCGACGTGCAGATTAAGGGTTACCCTGTTCGCCTGCCGCTCGATGTAGCTATCGTCTTCAGCGCCAATCCCGAGGACTATACCGCGCGAGGCAAGATCGTCACGCCGCTCAAGGACCGCATCGGCAGCGAGATTCGCACCCACTACCCCGAGTCGATCGACGAGGCCATCACCATCACCACGCAGGAGGCCTGGTCGGAGCGCGCGGCGAGTAACATCCAGATTCCGCACTACATCCGGCAGATCGTCGAGCAGATTGCCTTCTCCGCCCGCGAGGACAAGAAGGTGGACAAGCGCAGCGGCGTCTCGCAGCGTCTACCGATCACCACGATGGAACTGGTCGTCTCGAACGCTGAGCGCCGCGCACTGCTCCACGACGAAAAAATCGCCGTGCCGCGCGTTGGCGACATTTATGCCGCGCTACCCGGCATCAGCGGCAAGATCGAGCTGGAGTACGAGGGAGAGATGCGCGGCGCCGACACAGTCATCCGCGAGATCATCCGCACGAGTGTGGCCAGTGTCTTTGACGAGTACTTCGCCGGAACCGATACTCAGCAGATCGAGCAGTGGTTCAATCTCGGTGGCACAGTCCAACTCAACGACGCCCAACCCGCCGCCGGATCGCTCGCCGAACTGCAACAGATTCAGGGCCTCTTCGAGAAGCTCTCGCCGCTCGAAATCAAGGGAAAATCGAAGCCTGAAGTAGCCGTCAGCGCAGCCGAATTCCTGCTCGAAGGCATGTATGCCCACAAGCGCATTAGCCGCAGCGAAGAACGCAGCTTCAGCGCCGCTGAAAAGAAACAGCGCACCAGCGACGCGATCAATTACGCCGAAAAGATGCGCGAGCGCGAACAGGAGCTTGACTACACGGCTAAGAACCGCACCCGCCGCGGCTTCAACTAAGGCAGGTCTTCATGAAGCGCATTCGCTACACCAAATTCACCGGCGACCTCTCCTCGAGCTTCGGCCTCGAAGACCTCATGCAGGCGCTTTCCGATTTCCTGCTCGACTCCGGCTTCAATGATCCCTACTCCCAGTTTCAGGAGATGAACGACCAGACCCTCGATAACCTGCGCGAGGCCATCAAGCAGGCTCTTGAATCCGGGGATCTTCTTGACGAAGAATCGCAGGAAAAGTTTGACCAGCTCAACGCCGACCAGGTCGAAGAGTTAGTCGACCAGATCATCCAGAAGATGCAGGACCAGAACTTCATCAACGCTGAGTTTCCTGAAGAGCAGCGTCAGGGCCAGCAAGGCGACGGCAACGCCGAGGCCCGCTTTGAAGTTACCGACAAGGGCATGGATTTTCTGGGCTACAAGGCTCTCCGAGAACTTCTGGGTCCGCTGGGCAAGTCCAACATGGGGCGCCACGACACCCGCCACGAGGCTTCCGGCGTCGAGACGAATGGCAGCAGCAAGCTCTACGAGTTCGGCGATACCCTCAATCTCGACCTTACCGCCACTCTCTCCAGCGTCTTCGCCCGCGAAGGCATTGCCACTGCTGTCGAGGGCGAGGAGAACGCGCCGCTCAACATCGAGTACAGCGACCTCTATGTGCAGCAGGCTGATTACACCAGCTCCTGCGCCACCGTTGTGCTGCTGGACTGCTCCCACTCGATGATCCTCTACGGCGAAGATCGCTTTACTCCGGCCAAGCGCGTCGCCATGGCGCTTGCTCATCTCATCCGCACTCAGTACCCCGGTGACACCCTCAATGTCGTTCTGTTTCACGACAGCGCCGAAGAGATTCCCATCTCGCAGCTCTCGCGCGTCAAGGTCGGCCCGCACTACACCAACACCCGCGAAGGACTGCGCATGGCGCAGCGCATCCTCGCCCGCCAGACCAAGGACATGAAGCAGATCGTCATGATTACGGACGGCAAGCCCAGCGCGCTCACGCTTCCCGACGGGCGCATCTATAAAAATGCCTTCGGGCTCGATCCGCTGGTGATCGAAGAGACGCTCCAGGAAGTCAGCCGCTGCAAGCGCAGCAGCATCATGATCAATACCTTCATGCTGGCCAGCGACTTCACCCTCGTTCAGTTCGTCCAGAAGGTGTCGGCGATGTGTCGCGGCAAGGCCTACTTCACCACTCCCGAGACGCTCGGCAACTACCTGCTGATGGACTTTATGTCCCGCCGCATGAAGACCATTCACTAAACATCTGGAGAAGTATGGGCGTTGGCTGGGCACATCTGGGAACGTCGATCGTCGCGTCCTTCCTCGCCTCGCTGGTCGAGTGCGTCGAAGCCCTGACGGTCGTCCTCGCCGTAGGCAGCGTGCGCGGATGGCGCTCCGCTCTCTTCGGCAGCGCGGCGGCCGTCGGGGTTCTTCTCGTTATCATCGCAACCCTGGGAACAGCGCTCACTCACATTCCCTTGCCGATCATCCAACTTGTCGTCGGCACCCTGCTACTGCTGTTCGGTCTGCGCTGGCTGCGCAAAGCGATTCTGCGGTCCGCAGGACTCATCCCGCTTCATGATGAGCAGGCAGCCTTCGCAAAGAATGCCGAGGCCATGCGGCATCTTGGCAGCGGACATACCCGATGGGACAAGATCGCCTTCGCCGCCGCCTTCAACATCACCATGCTCGAAGGCACCGAGGTTGTCTTCATCGTCATCGCTATCGGAACGGGCCACACTGGAATGCTGCTTCCCGCCAGCCTTGGAGCCGTCGCCGCGCTGCTCGTGATCGTCGCGCTTGGACTCATTCTGCATCGGCCACTGGCCCGCATTCCCGAGAACATGCTCAAATTCGTCGTCGGCGTTCTGCTCTCCGCCTTCGGAACCTTCTGGGTTGGCGAGGGCATGAACCTGGCGTGGCCAGGAGCCGACTGGTCGATCCTGGCGCTCATCGCCGCTTATCTGCTGCTTGCGCTCACTATGATTCCGCTGTGCCGCAGACAGTCGCAGGCATTGCATCAAGCCGCGAGGATCATTAGATGAAATGGATATCAAACATCTTCCGCGAGATCTTCGGCCTCTTCGTAGACGATGGCAGCTTCGCTCTCGCCATCCTGATCTGGCTCACTGTCTTACATTGGGCGGTGCCCTATCTCAGGCTTGCTCCTGCTGCTAACGCCGCGATCTTCTTCGTCGGGCTCGCTCTCATCCTCGCGGAGAGCGCGCTCCGCTATGCGCGAAGCTGTCACCCCAAGAGATAATGCCGGGTACTCCGACGGCTAAATGCGACTCAGCCAGCGCATCCATCCGCTTGCGGGGGTTTCAGCAGCCATAAACCGGCCGGTATCCCCGGTCACAGCGCCTGCCGCCATTCTGCCGCTGCGGACTGCGCCCTCCATCGTCGAGGGCCACTCCGTCGCCGTCCAGTCGCCCGCGAGATACAGGCCTGGCCATTGCGTAGCCTGATGCGGGCGGAAGGCATCCAGCCCTGGCACCACCGAAAACGTGGCACGCGCTTCCTTAAGGACGCCGCTCTTCAACAGCTTTGCCTGCCTGATCATGGGGAAGAAGAGTTCTATTTCTTCAAGCGCCGAGGCTAGGATTTGCTCCCTGCTCATCTTCAGTTCCGGCCATGACGCGCTGATGACCAGTTCCAGATAACTGCCGCGCTGTGCCGGCCAACGCCGGATGCGCGACTTCGCGAACATCCACTGGATTCGCGTGTCCAGCAGAACGGCGTGGTCCAGGTCGGTGATGTCGCGGTCATACCAGAGATGAATCGTCGTGATCGGCGCCGCAATAAATTTCTCGAAGTCCGCGCTGCGTCGAGCGTTGCTTTCGGTGGACAACTCAAGGCTCGCGAGCAGTTCCTGCGTTTGTTTGAATGCTGTCGCCAGAATGATGGAAGAGGTCGCATAGCTCTCGCTGCCGGAGTGAACCAGCCAGCGTTTGTCCGGGGTCTGTTCGATGCGATCGACGCCGGCCCTGAACTGAAGGTCAACACCTTTTCGCTGCGCATGATCTGCAACCGGAGTGAAAAACTCACTCAACGGGGCGGCCGGAATTCCCAGCCTGCCCGCCTCCGCCGATCGCAGAAAGGATTCGTGGAAGACCTTTCCGGCGTACTTCAGGGAGCATCGCTCGAAGGTGTCGTTGAGCGTCCCGACGATGATTGGCTCCCAGAAATGACGAATAGCGCGGTCCGTCTGTCCGGTGCGCTTCAGCCAGGTCGCAAAGCTCTCCGAATCGCTCACCGGATACCCGCGTAGGAACCGGGCCATGCCCGTTGCAATTCCGGCCTTGTCGCGCAGGTTGAGCATCGGTGCGCGTAGAAAACTGACTGCTCGATGCGCAGGTGCTGGAAGACTTCCGCTACGCAACACGCTTCGGCGGCCGTTCGGCTCAAGGAAGGTCAGCTCGTCGTACCAGCGAATGCTGCCGGCCATTCCTGCCTGTTGGCAGAGGTCCAGAATGTTGGTGCAGCAACCGAGAACGACGTGTTGCGAATCGATGGTCTCCTCGATGGCAGGATGCTCATACGAGTAGGCGCGTCCGCCGATGTAGGGCCGGCGTTCGAGGAGCGTGACCTTCGCTCCCGCTCCGGCAAGCGCCACCGCAGCGGCCAGCCCTGCAACGCCTCCTCCTACGACAATCACATCGTTGTTATGCGCATTGCTCATGCCGTCATCCGGTTACGCAGCGCCATCGCCATGCCTCGCGCAAGAATCATCAGCTTCGACGCCGTCGAGACGCTCACTCGCTGCGAGAACACATCGCAATCGAACTTCTCTATTTTGACCAGCAGATCGCGATAGATCGTGACCAGCACCCACAAAGCGGCACGACTGTCTCTGTCGATCAATGGAAGCAGCTTGTCAGCGGATGCATAATACTCCGCGGCCTTCGCCGCAACGCGGTGAAGCATCGCCCGCTCAGTCGAAGCGACGGGGACCCCCTTTGCAAGTTCTTCGACACGCTCCAGGCTTGTTCCAAACTCGTGCAGCAGGTCGAGCGGCAGATAGACCCTGCCCCGTTCGGCATCCTCTTTCACGTCGCGAAGGATGTTCGTCAACTGAAAGGCGACGCCGGTCTCCTCGGCCAGCTTCTCTGCTCGGACATCGGTATAGCCAAAGATGCGAATGCAGACCAGGCCCACGACCGATGCCACGAGATAGCAGTAATGGTAAAGCTCGTCGAAGGTCGCGAATGTCTGGGTTTTACCGGCATCTACAAGCTGCGAATTGAGGTCCATCGTGGTTCCCTGCACCAACTCTTCGAGCAGAGCGTCGGGAATCGCAAACTGTTTCTGCGTGTCGTTGAGCGCAAGAAAGACGGGATCGTCGGATAACCCGCTACTACGTGCAGTACGCCACGCCTCGACCCAGGCGCTCATCGTTGCCCGGCGCTGCTCGATGGAGACCGATTCATCGTCGGCGATATCGTCGGCTCTGCGCATAAAGGCATAGACCGCGCACATGGCATCGCTTTTGTGCTCCGGCAGGACGCGAAACGCGTAGTAGAAGTTCTTTGCCTCGCGCTGCGCGATCTCGCGGCAGGCGGCATAGGCCTGTGCGGTTGTCACCTGGCCAGCCCTGCCCGCATCTTTGCGAGGAAAGCTCCCGCCAGCAATTGCAGTTTTTTCGCCTTGGAGACGACCGGCCGGCCTCGCAGAACGTCGAACTTCTCCGCGGTAATTCCGTCGAGAATAGCGTCGCCGCCTTTGCGGAAGAGATCGAGCGTGACGGCAAGCTCCGGATCCACATGCCTGCTGATCACCCCTCCATCATGGAGCATGGCACGGGTTCCTTCGACAAGACTCTGAACCATCGCGGCAAACTCCGGCGTAAAGACGCGGCCGGCGATCTGTCCGTTCTCAACGCCGAACTGATCCATGGCCTGGGCCGGCAGATAGCGGCGGCCCCGGTCCGCATCCTCAACGACATCCTGCCAGAAGTTAGCCAGTTGCAGCGCGGTGCAGACCTTATCGGACAACAGCGCCAGCGGTTCTTCTCTGTATCCGCACACCCATAAGACCAGCCGGCCAACCGGGTTTGCCGAATAGTGGGAGTACTCGAGCAGCTCCTCCCAGGTCTCGTACTCGGTCTTCACCTGGTCCATGCGAAAGGCATGCAGCAGATCCGCAAAGAGCTCTCGCGGTACCTCGCACTCGCGCACCGTCTCGTGGAGCGCGACGAAGACCGGGTGAACGGACTGTTCCGGCGTGTCGTAGCACTCATTGAGCATCGATCCCCAGGCATCCAGCAGGCGCATCGCCACCGCTGGATCGTCCACCTCGTCGCCGAGATCGTCCGCGACCCTGCAATAAGCATAGATGCTCTCGAAGTGCGGCCTTACATCGCGCGGAAGAAACCACGTCGCCACATGAAAGTTCTCGTAGTGAGTGGATGCCAGATGGCGGCACCACTCCTGCGCCTCTTCGAGCGTGGGCCGTTCGAGCGGTGTCAGATACTCAAGCGGAGCTCCCAGCAACGCATGCTCGGGCATGCTTATCTCGCTCACTTTGGCACTCCATCGGGAAAGACGGCGGTCTTGATCCCTCCTGAGCCGCCCTTGCGATCCATCATGCGGGCGAAGACAGCAGGCACCTCGTCCAATTCCACGCGCTCTGTAATGTACTCGGCACACTTGAACCGGCCGCTCGTCACCAGATCAAAAGCGGTTCGGCAGGTAGCGGGCGTGTGATGAAAGCTGGCCTTGAGGGTGATGTCGCCATAATGCAGGCGATTGGTGTCGAACTGCACCTTGGTCCCGCTGGGCGGCCCGCCAAAAAAGTTCACCACACCGCCTTTGCGGACCATGTCCACGGCCCACTCCCATGTAACCGGCACGGCGACGGCTTCGATGACGATATCCGCTCCTCGTCCGCCGGGAGTCAATGCCCTGGCTGCCGCGACGACATCCTCGGTCTCGTTCACCTGCACCGTGCTTCGCGCTCCAAACAGCCTCGCCGTCACCGCCTGGTCTTCCCGCTTTACCACTGCAATTACGTTCACTCCGGCCAGTTCCGCGACATGCATGAACATCAGCCCGATAGAACCGGCCCCGATGACAATCATCGTGTCGCCCGCCTTCGTCCCGCTCTCTTCGATACCGCGAACCACGCAGGCCAAGGGTTCCGTGAGCGCCGCGTGTTCGAAGGGAATCCCTTCAGGGATAATCAGCGTATTTTTTTCGACGATCCGCGCCGGAACCCGCAGAAATTCCGCGTATGCCCCATTGTTGAACAAGAGGTCCTCGCACAGATTCTGCTGATTGTGGGTGCAGAAGAAACAGATATCGCAGGGCGCGGAGTTCAGAACGACCACCCGATCACCCGGACGAAACGCCGTAACGCCCTCACCCACCTCTTCGACGACTCCGGCGACTTCGTGGCCGAATCGCATAGGGGGCTTCAGCATACGGGCGTGATAGCCGCGCCGATAGACCTTCAGGTCCGTGCCGCAGGTGAGCGCCGCTTTCACGCGAACCAGCAACTCTCCCGCCTCCGGAGTGGGGATCACGATCCGCTCCAGTCGCAGGTCCTGCTTGCCGTACAGCACCGCCGCTCTCATTTCAGCCATAATCCATTTTATTTTCTCATTCCCCGGCACTATCTCCCTAACCTCGGGGAATAACTTATTCAATCCCTTGCAGGAAGATGCAATCTTCAACGCTACCCCCTGCATCTGATACAGTGAGCCTGATAACGACATGCCCCTTGTCTCTCCAGAGATCTTCGCCAAGCAAAAGATCGCCGCGCTTCAGGATTATTCGCTGCTCTCGTGGCGTGCCGTCACGAATATATTTTCGCGCCCTCGTTATTGGCCCGATATTTTTACTCAGATGGACTACATCGGCTTTGGGTCCCTGCCCATCGTCGTGCTCACGGGTTTCTTTACCGGGTGCGTTCTTGCCCTGCAGTCGGCCACATCGCTACAGCAGTTCGGCGCCGTAAGCATGACCGGCAACCTGGTTGCGCTCTCCATGGTCAAGGAACTGGGGCCGGTGCTGACCGGGCTGATGCTCTCCGGGCGGAATGCCTCGGGAATGGCCTCCGAGCTTGGCTCGATGAAGGTTACCGAGCAGATCGACGCGATGCGCGCCCTGGGAACGGATCCGATCCGTAAGCTGGTCACGCCGCGACTCTACGCCACCGTCTTCATGCTCTTTTTTCTGACCATCATCGCGGACGTGGTGGGCATCGCAGGCGGTGCAATTGTCAGCGTGGGCCTGCTTGGCCTGAGTCCATCGTCCTATCTGCATAACTCGTATCGGGCGCTGGTCTACGGGGATGTCGTCCAGGGGCTCGCAAAACCGATCTTCTCCGGCTTTATCATCGCCACGGTAGGCTGCTACTTCGGGCTGAAGACAAAGGGCGGAACCCAGGGTGTCGGCCGTTCCACCACGCAGGCCGTCGTCGTGTCCTCGGTCTTTATCATCATCGTCGACTTCATCGTCAGCCGGGCGATGATCGGCATCTTCGGCAGGTGACCCCGGCCATGCCCGCAGATCTCCTCAACAGCAACCGCTCACCGAACTGGAACGATGCCGGTCCTTCGGAGCCCGTCGTCGTCTACGAAGACGTCTCCATCGCCTTCGATCTGAAACCCGTGCTCGAAAATATCTCCTTTACTGTCCAGCGCGGCGAGACCCGTATCATTCTCGGTCCCGCGGGCACGGGCAAATCGGTTCTGATGAAGCTGGCCAACGGTCTGCTCTGCCCCGATTCCGGGACGATCCGCGTTTTCGGGGAAGAGATCACGGCGATGCGCGAGAAGGACATCTATAAACTCCGCTCGCGAATCGGCATGGTCTTCCAGGAATCGGCGCTGTTCGACTCGCTGTCGGTGGAGGATAATGTGGCCTACCGCCTCCACGAAGACCACGTTCCGGAAGACGAAATTCACAAACGCGTGGTCGAAGCGCTGAAGTTCGTCGAACTTGAACAGGCGATTAACAAATTCCCGTCGGAATTATCCGGTGGAATGCGCCGGCGCGTCTCGATTGCCCGCGCCATTATCTCCCATCCCGACCTGATCCTCTACGATTCCCCGACCGGCGGACTCGATCCCATCACGTCGACGACCATTATTGAACTCGTCGTCAAGCAGCGCGACGTCTCTCACGCGACTGCTCTGCTGATTACCCACCGCCTGCAGGATGCCTTCGCGCTCGCACGAAACCGCTTTAATAAGGAGACCGGGCGGATGGAACTCATTCCGGACGGGGGTATCGAAGACAGCACCAGGTTCCTTGTTCTCAACGAAGGAAAGATTGTGTTTGACGGGAACACAGAGGAACTGGTCCGCACGACCGATCCATGGCTCCAGGAATACATCTCCTGAACCGGTGGAGCTTTTCCAGTTCCCGTGGAAATTCGTAGCGATTAGGGTTTCGTAACGCCGCTCTGACCTGCGGTGTCCTTCGCCGTCTCCGGAGGCAGGGTGTAGATCACCTCTCCGGGCCGGGTGTAGTGCAGTTCCTCGCGGGCCTGATGCTCGATCGCATTCGGGTCGTTCTCCAACCGCTCGACGTGGCCCTTCATGATGTCGTTCTCGCGTTGCAGGTCATGCAGGCGCAAGGTAAGCGCCTGGGTCTCCTGCCGCTTCTTCTGGTATACCGTCAGCCCGTTTTGGCCGAAGATCACGTGGTAGGCCATCGCCAGCGCAAGTACCGCGGCCATGCCGGTCATCACCTTTCGCCACCCGCCGTGAACCCACGCGTAGAGCCGCCCGGCAAGCCCGGGGCGTGTCTTTGCTGCGGATGATGTGCCGGAGTGATTCATATCCCTGCTATCGAGTACAAATTTCCTGCCGCTCTCCGTCAAGTGGAAAACGTGCTCCCCTCGCCTATGTACCAAGTTTGTACCGGCCACAATCGCGGAAGACCGTTGCTCCGACAAGTGCAAGACCATGGAATCATCGCACAATGGGCTCATGAAGCCGAATTGCCTGCACGAACCGGCGCACCTTGGTATTCTGCTGTTGGCAGATGCGAATTCTCTTCATGATCTCGGCGGCCTCTCTTCTTGTTCTGCTGTGGGCGTCCGTGGCAATCGTCCGGCGCATCCGCAGCCATCGGACCGAAAGCCCCTCTTCGCCACCTCAGCCTGGCTTCAGCGAATATCTCTTCTCGGCTGTCGAAGAAGCGAAGACTCCTCGGGCTACTTCCAGGCAGCAGCAAGCATCCTCGAACCCGGCATCCCGCCAGGCCCATCCTTCCCTCGACGACGAGGCAACTTTACCCAAACGCGGCTAGCCGCGCGAAAGGACCTGCCCATGCAACCCATCAGCTCTTCCTCCACCGGCATGATGCACAACGTCAGATCGCTCCACGAGACGCTCCCGGGCAAGATCGCCATCTTAGTTGCCGCGACGATCTTCGTGGCCCTGTGCGCTCACGTGTCAATCCCGCTCTTCTTTACGCCTGTGCCAATCACGCTACAGACATTTGCCGTCATCCTCATCGGCATGGCGCTCGGCCCGGTTGCCGGATTTTCGACGATGCTTCTCTATCTCGCGGAAGGCGCCGCGGGACTGCCTGTATTCAGTCCTGCCGGCCCCGGGGGCCTTGCCCAGCTGCTTGGACCAACCGGAGGATTTCTCTTCGCCTATCCGCTGACTGCCGCCGCGGCGGGCTGGATCGTCCGTTACCTTCCGTCCGCCATGTCACGGTTCAGCCGAGCTATCCTCGCCGGCATCGGATCGAGCATCGTCACCTTTGCTATCGGCGCCGCCTGGCTGGCCTCCCTGCTCCACCTGGGCAGTGTGGCCGTATGGAGCCTCGCCATCGCTCCGTTTCTACTGGGAGAAGCCGCCAAAATTACGGCAGCCGCAGGAATCTTCAGTGCGTTTCAACGCTGGCAGCGCTCCTGATTCAGCCATAATTTTTCACGGTCTCAACCAATTATTTCGGGCCGCGCTTCACGTTCCTTTCTCCCGTTCTTCTCACTCTGCTAAGGATTGCCGAATCATGACTACCGCAAACGCCGCCATTCAAGAGATCAACATCGCTCATAGCCCCGACTCCGACGACGCCTTCATGTTCTACGGCCTGGCCACCAACAAGATCCGCGTTCCCGGCTTCAAGTTCAACCACACCCTCACCGACATCGAGACGCTTAACCATCGCGCCATCGACGAGGCCTTTTACGACGTCACCGCCATCTCCTTCCACGCGTATCCGTATCTGCAGGAGAAGTACACGCTGATGGCCTGCGGCGGCAGCGTCGGCGAAGGTTACGGCCCGATGATTGTCTCCACGCGCAAACTCACGCTCGACGAGGTGAAGAAGACGCGCATCGCCGTCCCCGGCACCCTCACGACTGCCTACCTGACGCTCAAGCTCTTCGCTCCTGAGATCGAGACCGCCGTTGTCCCCTTCGACAAGATCATCTCCGCGGTCCTCTCGGGCGAGTTCGATGCCGGACTTATCATTCACGAGGGTCAGTTGACCTACGCCAATGACGGCCTGGTCAAACTGCTTGACCTCGGCCAGTGGTGGCGCGACGAGACCGGTCTTCCGCTTCCTCTCGGCGGCAATGCCATTCGCAGGTCGCTAGGTCCGGAGACGCTGCTCATCACGACCAACGCTCTTCGCGACAGCATTCAGCATGCTCTCGACCACCGCGAGGAGGCCCTTGCCTACGCCATGCAGTTCGCCCGCGACCTCGATCCGACGCTCGCAAATCGCTTTGTCGGCATGTACGTCAATGACCGCACTTTGAACTATGGAGAAGATGGCAGAGTGGCCATCCGGAAGCTTCTCGACATGGGCTTTGACCGCGGCATCATTCCCATCCGCGCCAACGTAGATTTTGTCGGCTAAAGGATAGCTCCAGGAGCAATTCTCCTCGGCAAGCTGTGTTATCTTAACTAAGTCGATTGAGTGTGGCAGACCCTTTCCAGGGTGCATCTCTCAATCGCTTCCCCCTCATGCAATTGAGGTAAAAATGGACGCGTAGCTCAGTTGGTAGAGCATTCGACTCTTAATCGACTGGTCGTAGGTTCGATCCCTACCGCGTCCACCACTTTTTACTTATTTAGAATCAACAACTTAGATAGCACGACGTAAGAATTGCCTTACTTTTGTATTAGTTATACTGCGAGACATGTCCACCGGCTCGCTTCGAGACACCATCTCGATATCCTCAGTTCCCCTCATTACAATCTTCGTTCGACACTCCACGGACTGCGACCACAGCGATGACAACTTCTATAAACGCTGTAAATGTCGGAAGAGTCTCCGTTATTTCCACAACGGAAAACAGCGGATGGTATCGGCCAAGACACGAAGTTGGGGGCTTGCCGAGGAAGCCAAGCGGAAATTAGAAGATAAATTTAGAGCGGCTGACCCTAACAGGCCGATTGGGAATATTAGCGTTAACGCGGTAACGAGACCCACAATCGCAAAGGCTGTGGAGCTGTACCTCTCTGACAAACTCACCCAGGGGCTAGATCCCACTGCTCACAAAAAGCACATCAGGGAGTTGGGCCGTCTGACGGAGTTCATGGCAAAGCGTGGAGAGTTCTTTACGCATGAGATTGGATTGGCATCCCTTACGGAGTTCCGGGCAGAGTGGGAGAAGCTGTATCCCTCTTCCCTCACCCGTTCTAAGGTGCAGGAGAGGTTGAGAGGATTTCTTCGGTACTGCTTCAACGCCAAGCTGACTGACCATATTCCCCAACTTACTGCAATCACCGTAAAGCCCATACCAACACTCCCATTGACTGACGCCCAGTATCAGAAGCTGCTGGAGTCTATCCCTAAAGAATTCCGCTCACCCGATAAGGTGAGGCGAGTCCATGCTCTGATACGGCTGATGCGCTATAGCGGTCTGGCAATCCAGGATGCCGTCACGCTGGAACGAGAAGAGATTCAGAGGGACACCAAAAAGAACATCTATCGTGTGGTCACTAGCAGACAGAAGACAGGGACGCATGTATCAGTTCCCCTACCGCCCGACGTTGCGAGGGAGATCATTTCCGTGATGGAGTTGAACGGACACCCTGATTACATCTTCTGGAATCGCAGTGACGGTAAACCGAAGGCTGCTGTAGACGTGTGGGAACGCGCATTCAAGAGAGCATTCGAGGCAGCGGGTATGCCCGGTGGTCATTCGCATCAGTTGCGGGATACCTTCGCTGTAGGGTTGCTGGATAAGGGTGTTCCACTGGAAGAAGTATCGAAGCTGCTGGGCCATACGTCGATCAAGACGACTGAGAAATCCTATGCACCTTGGGTTAAATCGCGCCAGAACAGATTGGATGATTTAGTCGTGGGAACTTGGAAAGCATGAATCTGCTCCTAACCCGTTTAAATTCATTAACATCCATGCAGCATAGAAAACATTGAATGCAGTATAGGTTGCAAGTTATTGATTCTATTGTCTTTATTCCTTGACATTGCATTTATTGGATCGTACTCTGTCTTTAGAAAGTAAAAATCCTGCTGCACACAACGAGGTCTCACAATGTCCAATATTTCAGCCGACTATCAGCCCATCCTTAACCGCGCGATCGCCATTACATCCCAGATGCAGGCATGGATTAATGAGGCAGCAGAACTTGAACTGAAGGCTTCACTCATGCCCCTGACCACTCAAGAGAGAAAGAGATTGGCTGACCTTAACAGCGGTATTGATACCTGCGAGGTTTGCATAGAGGACGGGACGGCACTGCCCAACCAGCCTTGGATTACCCGCGCACTTAAGCCAGTAACCGAAAGGATTGCCATTGCCTGACACGACTAAACAAAACGAGCATTTACCCATCCACTTTCGTACACATGCCGATTGGCAGAAAGTTGTGATGGAATTGGCAGAGGCAACAAAAGGGTCAGATAGCGGTCCATTCGCATACTGGCTTGAGACTGGTTATCTAAACCAAAGGCTTTTGCCCGATGACGCGCACGCTGCTGCAACAGTGGCTGCAATCCTCGAAGGCATGAGCCACGGTGCCGACAATCCAAAGAATGATGTTCGTCCTCTCATATTGGGAGCGATAGCCTTCGCATACGCTCGAACGAACGATGTTCGAGCGGACAGCGGCGAACAGCCATACTCAATTTAAACTCCCCTTAAACGCAAAAATGCCCCTCTGTCCTTCCTCATGTTTCGAGGTGGGCAGAGGGGCTTTTCTATTGGTGCTTACTAATTAGGCGTGCATTTTGAGAGCAAGGGGCGCACTCTGACGTTGTACGGGCCATGCGGATATGGCCAAAGTTCCTAATGAGGTGTAGTTCGTGTGTTCGCGCCACTGCCCGCAGTCTTTCGTTGCTCTTCTTCTTGCTTTTGAATCAACCTAATGGCTGCATGGTAACTGGCTAGATAGAAATGGAACATCCATGCATACCAAATAGCTTTGTCATAGTCCGTCTTCTGATCAGGATCGTGGTGCCGTATGCCGAACTTATTCGCAATCTGAAAGAGGTCCGACGCATCTTTGGTACGTAATGCCCTATCCAGGCGGTCAGATTTTCTCAAATATTCGAACACGTCCGCTAACAATCGAACCGCTTCAATTTTGTCCGTATTTGCAGCGTGCCGCCCCCGCCATTTATGCAGGGCTAGTCGAACCTTCGAATCCACGTTCGCTTCATCAAATGGCACAACGTCAGCTATGAGAATCTCACGCAATCCTGGAGTTCCTAACGCTTGAACCTGCCCTGTCGTGTTCAACTCGAAACCGTCGCCCCACTGTGCAAGGATTACATTTGCGGCACGTCTAAACTCATCCTTGCCTGTCTGTTCGTCATACGAATAGTAATCGTTATATACGCCGGCACTGGTACATAGTTCCCCCCATTCGCCGGGCTTAGAAACGCGATCCCACAAGAACTCCACCATGTCTAGAATGTGATCTTCGGTGCGCATTTCTACTGTCCAATTATCAATCGGAAATGCTCTGAACCCAAGATAGAGAAGTGCATCGTCACCGAGAGACTTCGGTGAATCGTTCGCGGAAATGCCCGTCCTCTCTTTAAAATAATCCTTGCGATGGAAGATAGTAAAAAGCGAACTAACCCTGCTAAAAAAGTCCCGCAATAAGAGTTGCTGCGGATGAGTCCGAGCGCTGTAATAAGGGCGTGTCATTTTTCCTCGAAGTGAGCAGAAACCATTATTTCACCCTTTATTCTGGGTAGAATGCCGGACCGTGAGTTTCCGCTACTCGAAAAAATTATCGTGATGACACGTCGCCCATTTTCGCCTATTATTCGCCTATGGGCGGCGAACGATCCTCAACAGCTAGGCAGCGGGAAGAAGGCAAGATTTGCTGCTCCTGTAAATCTTGGCTGCCTGCCCCACACATCCCAGGCGAAAAATACTGCACCCGCTGTAAGCCTCCACTGAGGCCCGTATACGTGGCTTTTGAACAGAAGAAGGGATGGGAGGTCATTGTCTATGACAGCGCCTCACAACAACGTATCCGTACCCTCCAGTTTCAAGACGAAGGCAAACTCTTAGAGATGGTGAGGCGTGGCGGAGGATTGGCAAATCTTGAGGCTAAGCAGTCAATAGAGAGAGCCATCAGTGACGGCAAGGGTGGCGTATTTCTGAGACTCACACCGGAACAGTTTGCGAAGCTGAAGATACGTTGAATGAATTTGCAGATATTTGCTGACCCATGCGATGTAATACACCATATCTGGCATCCAATGTATACGATCGAAAACAGTTTATGGGCGGCTTACTATTTCTCAGACAAGCATGATGAGGCTGGTTTTGCGCTACCTACTAGGAGACCGGCATGGAATGGAAAGACTATAACGAAGAAAATATAGAGATCATTGTCTCTACCATGAAAGAAAATGGGGACACATCGGAGAATTTATCTGATGGAACAGGCTTCAGCCGCGATTTCGTTGACAAATTTCTTAAAGGCACAATGTTGCCAGGTCCAAAGCTCCAGGAGATAGTTCTGACTCGCTATGACCTAACGATGGCCGACGGCAAGGTGATACGCAAACTGTAATGTGTGGCCGCTACGGAAGACGCTCCGACAAACAGAAGATTGCTGAAGCCTTCCATTCCAAGCCATTTGCGGATGAGTTGTCTCTCGCTCCCGATGACGACATTAGTCCCGGGAAGACGGAACCAGTCATTCGCATGGACAGCGAATCTGACCGCATCATTGACTTGATGTATTGGGGATTCAAGCTGCCCACTCGGTTCGTGTTCAACGCACGGTCTGACTCTCTGCTGAAGAACGGATTGTGGAAGGCATCATTTGAGGAGCGGAGATGTATCGTTCCTGCTGATTGCTTCTTCGAATGGAAGCGCATTCACAAACGCGACAATCCCAAATATGAGATCACTGTGCCAGGGCGTGAGCCGTTCGGCATGGCGGGGATCTGGAGTGTTTGGAAGAACCCCAAGGATGGGAACGCAATGCCTACTGTTGCCATCATCACCACAGAGCCCAATGAGCGCATGGCTGAGATACACTCTCGCCAACCTGCTATCCTTCAGCCGCATGAGTACGAGGAATGGTTGAGTCCCAGCGAGCGTCCACCGCTCCATTTGCTGCGCATTCTGCCCTCAGAAGAGATGAACATTCGATTGCTGGAAACGCACAGTATGCAACTGCCGTTGAACAGCGGCTAAAAATATCCTGTGAAACACAACATCTTTAATGTTGACCATTCGTTCCCTCGCTCATCGTTTTGTTTCTTCACTTCCGTCCTCCAACAGTGCGGAAACTTTCGAGTCGTCTGGAAGTAAATCAACTAGAGGTATTTCAGGCGTACTCTTCCGTCGATTCCAATCTACTGTAATAGTTTCGATTACGCTTACGACCATTCCGATGGTAGCCATGATTTCCGTACTGGAAATATGCATATCGGGATGCATGGTTGGATTGCGATGAAGAGAAGAAATCTGGTCGATTGATGTCGTGATTCGTGGGTCAACCCCTAAATTTTGCTGCTTGAGTAGGTTCGAATATCCACCAAGCCCACGTTTCTTTTCAGCTTCCGTAAAAGGCTTTTGGCGAACAAACTCCGCGTAGGTCCTTACCATCGCTTCAACGGCACGAAAGAAATGGAACGCAGCAGCCGTCGAAAGCTCGAATGCGAGGCATCGACAACCGCTCGCCATATCCTGTTTGATCGACGGAACTAGTGCATAAACAGCGTCGGATAAAACAGTCTCTCCGCGCTCTGCAAGGAGGGTTGTAGAGTAAGCAGCCTTAGGTGACACGATGAACGTGTCACGAGTGCCGAAGTCTGACTGTAACGAAATCTCAAATCGCTCAAGCCCCTTATTAAGGGCTTGCACTTCCGCATATGTAAATTTTTGCTGATCCCGAAATGCGTCCTTGAGAATCTCTTGGAGAGCGGACAGCAATTCAGAACAAGAGGAATAGCTGGTTATCGGAGGAAGGGTGTCGTTGAAAGCAAAAATTCGCAACGCCTCTTCGGCCTGAAACAGCTCTCCATACATCCCTACAAGCGTCATCTCGGTCGTAATGCCGTGAAGAGGAATTAGCTTCTCGGCTAGGCGATAAAAATACGAAGTATTGATGCGCTTCACGTTGGTTCCTTGTAGAGATATTGAGAATTAATGAGAAAGCCAATCATACGCGAGCCGAAGGTTGCTGCCCAGATTGCAGGGAGTGCAGGTAGACAGAGGACCAAGGCTGAAAAGAGAACCCTGAGAGGTTCTTATAACCGTTTGGACAAGCTGGAAATTGGACTTAAGCGGTGTTTGAATCCTTAAACGAAATAAGGCCCTCACTGAATGCAGAGTATGCAAACGGTGAGGGCTAATTGGTTGAAGGGTGTAGTATTCGGTACGTCACCAAACATCAGATCACATGACCACTGGAGAATCACTTGAAGAAATTTGCATTGCTCTGCCTTATGGCCTTTACATTCACCGCTTGTCAGGCACAGAAGCCTTTGACTGGACGCATCGCTCGAAACTCTCACGTTTTCATCGAACCGATGGACGGTTTCGAAAACTATCTCAGCGCTGCAATTCTCAAGAAGAAAGTTCCAATCCTGATCACCGATGACAAAGCGAAGGCTGATTACATCATTACCGGAACCTCACATGTCGAGAAGGCAGGATGGGCCAAAACCATTTTTGTGTCTCCCCGGTCTGCGGCAGGTGCCAGTATCACTATGAAAGATGCAAGGACTGGAGATCTCGCCTTCGCCTATTCGGTTGACAAGTTCAATGCGGCCAGAGCGAATCAGAGCACTGCTGAGGCATGTGCAAAGCATCTAAAGGAAGCAATCGACAAAAAGTGACCTCCAAAAAATCCCTGCCTCAACCCGATGCAGAGTATGCAAAGAAATGAGGCAGGGAAATTTTTGCATCAAGCTAACTGCCATTACTTAAGAGTAATCAAGAATCTAGGGCATCAGGTGAAGGTGTTGTCTGTTGGAGAGGTGTCTGCCCCGTAGCTTGAGCCGATTGGTTGTTTGCTTGATTCATCACTTGCACAGCCAATGAGAGACCAACACCATTCTGATTTTCTATGATCTTGACTGCCTGTGTATGTGAGAGAGCGTTGATGCAACTGTGATGGAGGGAAAGAATTGCATCTTGGAGTTTCTGATCTCCTTCGATGAACTTTATCTTTATACCGAGTTCAAGCAGCTTATCAGTGTGAATGTGGCGAGCATGATTCTTAGTCAGAGCGTGACTGCCTAGCCCTTGAACGATGGCTTCGGCCTTTTCGTCTGCATTCTCCTCACCCTTAAACATCCCATCGCAGAGCCACCGTTTCACCATTTCATTTGACCAAGTGATAGCCTTTTGGCACTGTCCGATGAGGGTAGGATTATATTTCGCTACGATAGGCTGCCAAACTGCAAGTTTCCCCTGTAGTTCTTGTTGGTTTTGTGCACTACTGATCTCGTCAGTTGCCCTTTGAAATTCCTCAAGAATGCCATGCGCCGGGAGGAATCCAACTTGCGGATCGATAGGGCCAAGGTTGGAGTGCTTCCCCATCAGGATTTCGCTGCAAGAAAGAGAAATCATCGTTCCAGCCGACATCGCAAGTTGAGGAACTATGGCGCGAACATTTGACCCGAAAATTTGATGGATGTAATGAACGATCGATTCGGTGGCAGCAATATCGCCGCCAGGAGTATGGAGGACGATATCCAACCCCTTGGATTTATCTAGGTCATGAAATGCTGCCATGAATCCATTTTTGTCATTGTCGTCGAGTGCCATGTACTGATCGAGACCCGGTAGTCCACGCTTCTGCAACCAGCCGGAATAATAAATCACTAAATTTCGGTCTGTCAGCTGGGAGAGTTCGCGCATGTATTTCCTGCGCACCACGTCGTGCCCAGTCCCAATCGCGCTGACTTCCTTAATGATCTCGGTAAGATTTGGCATTAGCCTTGCTGACGTTCATTACTCTGGCGCGATACAACCTGAATAGGAACTTGCGCTGCCACGCCCGAATAGGGAGTGAAACACAGTGCAGTTCGCTTTTCTTCGGTCTCAATGTTAAGTGCCTCAAAGACACTTTGAATCTCGGCTTCGGAAAAAGTCTTCATAGTCATCTCAGAAAGACTACAGGAAGAATCCGACTTCGGGTCAATTTTATTTCTTTTTCTTTCCACTTTGGTTCCACAATGAAAAGCCCCAAACCCCTAATGTTTACGAGATTTGGGGCATTGCATTGGTGCTGATTATGTATTAAGCGTGCTGCGTCAGACTGCGAATCGGATGAGTTCCGGCATCGGTGTTATATCCACCCACACGACAGAACAAAACAAATCCAGTCTCATTTTTGAGTGCCAGCAATTCCGAAAGCCGCTTGATTCCGAACGAACCAGCCTTTCGCACAGTGTATTGCTTCAGATCACCGAACAGAATAGAAGTGCTCGAAGCTGCAATCGCAGGCCGCGATTCATCAATCACAATCGGACGGCCAAAGATCGAAGAGAACGGCTGGGAGCTTACGGGATCAGTTTGCAGAATGGGCTGCCCTGTAGTCGAGATTAGTCCCATCAAGGCGGCACGAGTCTTGCTCGACATAACCCAACTTGCATTTAGCGCGTAAGCCGCATCCAACGAGCCAAATAGATTCACGAGATCGTCGTAGACAATCGCGGTAGGACTCGCGGACGTTGCGCCAAGCGTGGAACCAAGAGCCTGCACGTTGCTTCCATTGCCGAGAGAGATCCATCCTGCAAGACCACGGTAATACCGAGTTGCTAGTTTGTTCTGAATCCAACTATCGAGATCAAATTCTGAATCCTGCAAAAGCTGATTGCTGATGGATACCAGACCAGAGGTAGCAGTGTCCGTGAGACTTTGAAAGCCAGATACCGTCGGGTCGTTCTCTGTGGTTGCGGTGGCTTCTGAGATCAGAGTCAAGCCCTGAGTCGTATCGTTTTCCATTGCCACATCAATCGGGCCACCTCCGCTTGTATTCAGCGTATAGACCGCATCAACCAGCTGACCGTAATTTTTCAGAGCTGCGTGGAAGATGGGATCAAAGCTAGTTGGAACGAGGACATTGCCGCCAGTGATTGGCGTAGCAATCGCGCCTGCTCCAAGGTCTCGCTGTTCCTGAGTGCGGATGAAGGAACGATTTTCAGGACTCACCTGTCCGAAACGCATCCATTCCTTGAACGCACGCTTTTGGCTCTTAACCGTCTCTTCAGACTTATCATCGTTGCCAAAGCCGGCACGGGGCGGGCGAGTGCTCCGCTGCTGGTCCTTATTGAAGGTCTCAACCGCTTGCATACGGGTGATGTCAGCAGTCAGCGCATCAGAATCAGCGATCATCTTGTCAAAATTGCTGCGGTCTTCAGTGGTCACCGTTTCCTTGGTAATAAGGGCCTGTGCATCCACCATCAGTTTGTTGCGTTTCTCGGTAGTCTCTTGAATATTCATGTGTTTCAACTTTCGGAATTTGAATTTGGGCGCAGGACAGCGACTCACCCCAGGGCAAGTGCTTCTCATGCAGCAACGGCAGACACACGCCATCGAAGGCAGCTAACGGGTAGCGTGTCTGCCGTCACAAACTTTTGTGTTGGTTATTTGCGCTTAGAGAGTTCCAAGTGCATGTGCAACTTGTGGCGCTCGGATTTATTCAGAGGTTTGCTGCGGTCTTCATCCTCGTCATCTTGAGCAGGACAGCCGTTTTCTGCGCATTCCTCGTCATCGCATGTGGGCATTGAACAGTTTTCGCAATCATCATCCAGGCATTCAGGACAATCGCAATCGCAGCCGTCTAAATTGCTACGGGTGATGAGTCCGCGAATTTCGGCAGGAGCACTCCGCAGATTGATTGAAGTTGCTGGATACGCTGCGAAGCTGGTAACAGAAATTTCAGCCAGGTTCACATCGAGCAGGGTGCGGACAACAGCACCATCAGGCGTAGACGCCCACTTGTCGCCACCTTCAGGAACATTGAACCCAAAACTGCATGAGGTCAGATTCCCAGTACGGATATTCTCGGCTGTATCCTCTGCAATCGCGGTGTTGGGTAAGGTGACCGTGAACGCCAGCCCCTTAGCATCCTGATTAAGTGTGAGTGTTCCTGCTGTAGTCCTGCCCAATAACTGACTGCTCACATGGTCTCTTAGCATCACCACGTCTGGAGATTCCCTCAGAGTTCGAGTGAACATGCCAGGATTGCAAATCTCTGTGAACCCACCAAGATCCACGCTAGGGCTGTTGAATCGGACAGCATAACCAGAGAGCACTTTAGAACCATCTGCACCAGTAGCTAATCTGATTTCTGTTGCTTTGATATTGCGTTGTTCTAACTTAGCCATTGGGCAGACCTTTCAGTGCTACATGCTCGGCAACGCTACGATGAGCGGTAAGCGATAGGGTTTTGGTGACTCTCAACAATTCTTGAGCAGAGATCGAATCAAGTTCTTCTGTTGTCCAGGTTGCCGAACGTTCAGTGAGTTTCTTGAGATAGGCAGCAATGGCCTTGGTTGGCTCATACGTCCAATCATTTGCCCATGTGTGTTGCTTGATAGCCTCAATCTTCGATTCAGCGATGGAGGACACAAGAGGTTCAAATATCTGCGTCACGGTCGATAGATCGCGTTTATCAGGTGTTCTGGCAGCCAGTCTGCCCACTGCATCCCTATAGAGACGCGCATACTGTGCAGAAGATCTTGCTGCATCATCAGAAACAACCGGAGCGGCACCAATCGGCTGATCTTGAACAGACTCTGTATCTAGCAGGAGTTCTGAGTTCTGCATGTTTACAGGAGTCCAATAGACATCTCCAACTGGACCGATTGGGTTCTCGCCCAACTCACGCCGCACATCATTTGTTGAATAGAATCCCCACTGCTTGCCTGTCGCATATCCTGCCATCGTTGAGGCAAAATCACCACGTAGACGCTCACGTAGATCGAACAGGATGAAAGATGTATTCGGTTTGCCGTTCGGAGCAGGTGGGAGGAGCTTGCGCCTAAACTCAATCTCGATGCGCTTTAGGATTGGCGTCAGGGAATCCTGCACGAACGAAAGACTCTGTTGCTCATGATTGGAATTAGACAGGCGGGTCAAATCCCCTACCATCGACGCTGGCACACGGAAGGCGGCAGCGATTTCACTACGGGAAAATGAACGCGAGGACAGTAGCTCAGAATCCTCTGCACTCAGCCCCAGCCGCTCAACCGTCAGGCCACCATCAAGAATGGCGATCCTGCCTTGATTCCCTCCAAGTTGCTGATCTTCCCAATCTGCACGCATCTTGGTCTTATCTTCGGGCTTAACCTTACTGTCAGTCGTGAGGGCTATAGCAGGGACGGCATTGTTTCTGAGCATTCGCGCTGAGAATTTCTGCTGCCCAATTGCAAGGCCCATTGTCTGACGCAACATTGCGACGGGGCTAACACCTTGAATTCCATCCCACGAAAACAGCACGACGTGTAGCATATCTTTCGCTGCTATGACGCGTGTCTGCCCAGGCCCCATACCGTCCCACGTTTTATATGCGAGATCGCCGTTCAATCCTAGGCGAACGGGTTCAGTCTTACGAGGGTCCAGGTTCCATAGCGCAACAGGATCACCAGCCGTACTTCGTTGGATCTCTGCGTAGGCATTTCCACGGAGCATTAAGTGTGTGGTTAAGGTCTCGAAGAACGAATAAGCGCTCGTCTCTGGGTTCGCCTCAATCTGCAACAGATGAGACAGCGGAGCATCAATGTCTTCCATCTTCCCCGTTGCAGTTTGCTTATAAACCTTGCAAGGCAGAGAAGAGATTCCGTCACTGAGCACGCGGCAGCATGTATAGACCGTGGCTATACTCAGGGCTGTTGCATCGTTTACAACCTCATCAGACTCATTGAATCGGTTTCCACCATCCAAAAAGGACCAGATCGCACCCAGATTCGACAGACCAATTCCTTGAGTCTCAAGTCCGTCTCGCTTCTCGTTTTGTTTTGCTGCCCTTGATTGAAGCCAAGGCAAAAATTTCATAGTTGTTCCGTTCAGATTGGAAAGAGGATGGAGGGCAGGGCCGCCACAAAGGGCTGACTAGATTCCTGCGGAATGCCTTACAAATTCGCTTGAAACGCATCGAAAGTAGGCGTAGTTTGGTACTTAATCACGACGCAGTTAGGTGGCCTGGTCCTGACTTTTCTATTAAATTCTGTAGATCTGCACACTATGTGCAGAATAGATTCCACATTTTGAAGCGGGGACGCGAGGAAGTTGCTTGGGCGTCGGTTCCAATCTAGGAAACTCCTGAGTTATTAATGGCCCCTACCCTTGCTGGACGAAAAGGTGCAACGTGGAGACGAAATCGCTGTTGGAAGCAATTGCGAAGCACATGGATTTGCTGGAGAGCATCACAGACTGGACATTCTTTTTCAGCCTTGCGGTGGGGTGGGCAGGTCTTCAGGGGAAAGAAGTAACCGGGCTGGGAATGACGTTTTCAAGGAACCAGGCGTTTCGCGCCGCTTGTTCCATTTATATGGCCGGGAGTTTAGTGGTTCTTTTCCTCTTATGGCGACTCGGGAGTCTTCTCACGCTGATCGATGCCAATAGCGTACCGGAAGCGGCTACGCGACTTGCAACGGACTCTTGGCTGATGAATCCGTTCTCGTTTTTTGGTCCTCATCCGTTCTACAATTCCATCGGCTATGGTTGTCTCATTTTTCTCTGGTGGGTGTGTACTGCATCCCTCTCTACCCTCACTGATGGGCTACTCGCCAGGTCAAATATCGTCCTACTCAGTTTTTTCCTCTTCGTTGGCGGGTTGGTTATTCTGGCTGTGAACCGAGTCGGTCACATTGTCCAATCCACTAAGTCATCAAAGATCGACGTTGCTTTCTACGATTCCTTTTGGCCATCTGGGTGGGAGCGTGTGATTGCGCCAGTCGTGGGAGCAGTTCTCGGCATACTGGCTTTTGCTGTCTTAAGCTTCTGGGTGCTCCGTTCACGTCGAAAGGTCGGACGCTCTACATAATAGGGCACCACAGCCCTTCACCGACGCAGAGCCGGTATGCACGCGTTGGGTGCGTTGGGTGCGTGGGATGTCAAGTTTGACGCACAAGTATGCGCGATGGAATGAACCAGGGCAGGAACGATTGTTTGCGCTCAACTGCCCTAATTCATCAGGTTGGGGAGAAAGACTACGCAGGAAGAGCGAATAACCACGTAGCGAAAAACCAACCCTGCTCGTTAGGTGTATGAGTCACCTACCGCATATTGAGATGATGGTGAAAGATTGCGTGAACGAACCGCCAAGTTAATTCAAGCAAAGAAAGGTCATCATCTCGTACCGCCGATGGCCACAGGTGGCGCAACCATCAGCAATGTTTAAATGTCTATTGTGTTTCTTCTGCCTCAAGGTTAATCAACTCATACTGAGTTTGAATGGCACCAGGCACCAGATGGACTAGCCCAGCAATCACCAATTCTCTTTGGGCAGATACAAGCTGTTCAAGACGAAATTTTGAGCGATGCGCAATATCTTCGTCATACTGCCACAACGTTCTCCGGGTGGTGTTTTTCAATCTGTTCCAGATCGTGGCATAAAGATTTCTGCCGTTCCTGCTCAACTGTGTGAGATACGCTTCGGGCAGAATCTGTTCTGCTTTTACAAATGTTTGCACTGGGACTTCGTTACTCATCCTGCTTGATCCTTGGTATGTAAATTATTTTGTTCAGGAGTTCAGGTGCGGTCTGGAGAGCATTTGTTCGCATGCTTTGATTGCGCTGCTGGATCTTGGCAGATTCAGCCAAAGCGAATTCAACGATGTTTTTTGGACTCAAGGCAGTGCGCCGTTGTAATCCTCTTTGCTTTGCTCTGTGGGATTTACTCAATGCGGTCTGCCTCATCCGCTGCCTGTTTCATCATGTGCCAACGGATGCGCTCACGGTCGAATTGGGCAGTCAGTTCTGGATACAATTTTTCAATTTCGTGAATCACTCCAGCCAGATCATTAATCAAGGCCAGGAGAATTCCTGCTAACCCTTGCTGCGCATTCTGTGCTTGCTTCCCCAAACTCCACTTGCTCATTGCTTCTGACTCAAGCTCATAGAGGTTTTCAACAATGCTGACTGACTCTCGAACGCCAGTCTTCAGAGTCTCCAGCCAATCGAGAGTGCATGGCTTATTGGCAGCACGTCTCCGCAGATCATGGCGAAAGATTTTGAGAACCATAACTAAACGGTCGCTGGGTTGGTTTCCAGGTTCATTGACGTAAACATTTTCAATGGTGCGGATGTAACCAGCAAGAAACTTAATCTGGTCTGCAATAGTCATGGTTCCTCCTTTGGAAGATGGCGGGATAAAAGTTGTTCTTCCCTGTCAAAGGTGATAACTCCAAAGTAGGGGGGCAATGTTTCTAAATTCTGCCGATACTCAATATTTATTTTTCAGGATGGGAATACACGCACACTTATGCGAAAACAACCGTACCTGCATAAGTGTGCGCAGGTGTTGGGGTATGTAAAGAATAGTAAGAACAGTAAGAAGTTAATAATAGTAAGAATATAAGAATAGTAATAATATAATTAACAAGGCATTTTAGAGCATATAAGTTATAGATTCTATAGATAGTTATCGGATTATGAAAGTGTGAAATATCACACTGAGAGGCAGGACGGGGCAGAAGTTTTTAGCGTCTTGTTGTGTGTGCCGCCCCGCCGTCCCTCAACTAGTCGAGCACCGCTCCTGTATCGTATGGGTCGTAGTCTTCCTGTACAGGCACACGCCGTGCAGGTGCAGGTGGTGTTGACGATGGTTTAGCCTCTAGTTGCTTCTTTAGGATTGCTAGCTCTGCCTCAAGCTGCGCTACTCTGGACGGTTCAACACTGTCCCTCCGCTCTATCTCCGCCTGTCCAGGGTCAATAGCAACCCCTGAGACAGGATGCACCGCAAAGTAATGCCAAGCTAGACCGTCTTTGCGATAGGAGAGCACACCTAATTGCTTCAGAAGTTTTCGCGACCTGCTAACTTCCTTTGCGCTTATGCTTCTATCTCCCCACATAGGGTTATTGGTAATTTGGTCATCAGTGAGCAATGCCCATGGACCTCTTTGGTTGTGTTGGATTCGAGAGTGCAATAGCAACCATAAATCCAGGGTGAAGCCATCTATCATTGGTCGCAATTCAAGCAGACGGTCTGGTACGAAAAAGTAGCTAAATCCCTTTTGAGTCTTATAGTAGTTTGGCAATTTATTTCTTTCTTTCGTCAATATCAGCGATGGCATTTACCCACTCGTTGCGCACACGTATGCGCTTGACTACCCCAGAAGCCTTAGCCTCAGCCAGAGACCGCATGCGCATTTTGGCTACACGCTGTCTCACGGCTGGCTCAGTGATATGAAGTAAATTACCAATCTCCGCATAGGAACGATTTGCTCGAATGAGCTTACAAATCCAAAGATCGGTTCCCTGAATCCAATCAGGTAACTCGCGGATGTACTGCTGCCTTTGATCGCGGTTTAGAAGAGGATTCTGTTCGCTAAAACCATCTTCATCCTCAAGCATGAGAGGCAGCCTGCCCGTGAATTCATCGCAGTGATTGCTGAACGTATCAAGGCTCTTGTTCTTGCAAACCTTATTCAGCCACTTCCAGAAATCCTCTGAATCACCCACGAAGGTCGATAAAGCTTGCCACACCTTCAGCCCTACTTCGTTGGCAGCGTCATCGGGAGTTATTGCTCCTTCGGCTTGATCTACCAGCTTGTAACCAATAACCCACTTTGCAAACCGAGTTGATTGGTCTATAACAGCATCCGCCGCGTATGGTTTATTTGCTAGGAAGTCATCGAATGCCGCTGTAACAGTACGCTTGTTAGCACGTAGCAGTATCTTAGGGCTATTAACAGGGGCAGGATCGTCCGCAATAGCCTCTTGCCGCTCCTCCCGCTCATCTGGTGATACCGTGACACCCTTGTTTTCGCCCTCAGCCTCTTCAGACGGATATTTTGCCTCTAGTGGCTCATCATCCTCTTCATGCTGAACATGTGTGCTTTTCGTTGGTGGCACAAGTTGAATCGGAGGATTGAAGACAGGCCACGGCGTCATAGCCAGACGGTGAGCCTCGGCCATACGCTCGGCTTTGTTGCTATACGTCCAGACGATGCGCTCCACCAGGCGAGGTACATGGATGGATGGCCGACAATTACGTTTGGCCAGGACTGCAATTCTGGCCTTGAGGTCAACATCGTAACGGGCTGCCTCTTCCTCAACATACTGTTGATAGGGATAGCTCGGTTGGTCGTACTGTGGAATGGATGCAGGGCTAGCCATTAGCTTCGTCCCACGCTGGCTTCAATGACGTAAGCCTCAAAGACTGTTCGCGGAATGCGAAGCACTCGATACCGGCGCGTAAACCGAGACTCGCTGCTGCCCAGGTCCAGCACGCCGTTACGCCGTTCAAACTTGCGGGTCACGGTATTGGTTGACACCTTGAGGAGTTCCGCTATTTCCTGCGGAGTGAGGTATTCGACATCTGCGGCGGCGTTGATATTGTCAATGACCAGAGAGCAGTTAGAAAAATTAAACAGAGATGGCGCTGGGTTCATTTGTTTCCTTTTGTAAGGTCCACGAATGGACGTAAACAGTCGGGCCTATCCCAAAAAGGGACAGACAACAAAAACAGGTTGTGTTTTGGTTCGTGGAATAACGCACCACGCTCGCTTTACCCCAGACCGATGCTCAGGCACTGGGCTTACGGAAACTTCTCTCTGCCGCTTCAGCTCCCTCTGGTCTTCCATAGTTCTGCCAGAGTTCCGGTTTTCACGGCTTGGTTACATCCCTCTCATCGAGGACACTCCCCCTTTTCGGGTCTTAGAACGAGACTAGCAGAAGTAGATTCGAATTGCAATACCTATTTTGCTTTTATGTCAATCCCCTATTTACGACCTCGCTCACCCCAGCTATTTTGCATTACTTTTGCATTAGCAATTCCTCGAAGGTGTAATTTATGACATTTCTGTACTAATAGAATCAGCTATTTAGCCTAGTATCAACACTACTACTAGGTTCGATCCCTACCGCGTCCACCAACTTCTATCAAAGAAAAAGCCACGCATCTCTTCCTGAGAAGCGTGGCCCTTTTCTTGTCGTACTGAACCTGCAGAGATCTAAAATGCGTAGGCGGCGCCGAAGGTAGTGACGAACGGGGTTAATCCATGCGCGGGAAATCCCGGTGTTCCATAGCTGGGCCAACGCTGCGCCTCAATATCCACGGCTCGAATGTTGAGGTGCCGTGAGGCTCGATATTCGATGCCGCCTCCAAGGGAATAGACGCCGAAGGTATCGGTGTGAGGATGAGGATTCCAGCCCGGCTGATAGACGAAACGACCCACCCCGCCCAGAGCCTTCGCGTAGATATTTATACGGCCCTGCCGTACCAAGGAAAATCTTGGACCAACGAGAAAAGTGTTCTGCCCAATATCGGTTGGCGTAAAGATGCTGATGTAATGTACGTCGGCTTCGATGCCGAGCCGCCGCCACAGATCGGCATCGCCATAGACAGTGAAGCCCTTAATGTACGTTGCGCTGTAGTCCGGTATGGCAAACGAGAACCCTGCTCCGACCTGAACGTGCCCAACGCGCGTCGCCATGGGGGTAGCCTGGGCATGGGAGTATGTCGACACGCCGAGCATGGATGCCAGGAAGCCAGCTAAATATAGTGATTTCAAAAATGGTTTCAAGACTTATCCCTCCGGGTAGAACGCAGAAAATGGATATCAGCTTTAGAGGCAGGGTGCTTCTAAAGCGTTGCCCGGCAACAATTAGCGGCTTTCGCAATATTTATAAAGAGAAGAATCCCGTCATTCTTTCCGCAATTTTCAGCCGTGGAAAAGAACAATTTGCCTACTTGATGCCCAATTTTTCCCACAGCGCATCGACGCGAGCCTTCACCGTGGGCTCCATCGTGAGCATGGCCGGCCATGGCCTGGTGAATCCCTCCGCCGGCCACTTTCGAGTAGCATCGATGCCCATCTTGCTGCCGAAGTTCGGCAGGCGGCTGGCGTGGTCGAGCGAGTCCACAGGCCCGAGCGTGAACTGGATATCCCGCTCCGGATCGATGTTGTTGGTCGTGCGCAGCACCACCTCCGCCACGTCCTGCACGTCGCAGTCTTCATCGACGACGACGATGCACTTGGTAAACATCGCCTGCCCCATAGCCCATATGCCGTTCATCACCTTGCGCGCATGGCCTGCATAGGACTTCCTGATCGAGACGATCATCAGGTTGTGGAAGACGCCCTCGGGAGGAAGATTGACGTCCACGATCTCGGGCAGCGTCATCTGCATCAGCGGCAGAAAGATGCGCTCGACCGCCTTGCCCATCCATGCGTCCTCCATCGGCGGCTTACCAACGATGGTTGCGGCATAGATTGGCTGCTTGCGATGGATGATCGCCGTGATATGAAAGACAGGGTAATCATCCTGCATCGTATAGAAGCCGGTATGATCGCCGAACGGCCCTTCGGTGCGAAGTTCGCCAAGCTGCACGTAGCCTTCGAGGATGTACTCCGCGTGAGCGGGAACTTCAAGGTCAACCGTCTCCGCCTTGACCAGTTCCACCGGCTTCTGGCGGAGAAAGCCTGCGATCAAATACTCCTCTACCTCGGGAGGCGCGGGAACGATCGCCGCAAAGGTCGTTGCCGGATCGGTTCCGATAGCCACCGCGACCTCCATGCGGTCGTTGCGAATCTTCGTCACCGTGGTCGCATGCAGCGTGTCCAGCGACGCAGCAGAAGTCGTACCGCCGGCCGTCAGCGCCATGAGATCGACATTCCCTGCAAGATCCGGAGTCGCGGCCCGCAACCGGTCGCGCATGTGTTCGGCTGCGACCTTCTGCCGCTGCCAGTGCATTCCCGTGGTCTTCTCGTCGTAGACCTGCATGCGGTACATGCCGACGTTGCGCTTGCCCGACTTCGGGTCGCGCGTCACCACGCAGGGCAACGTGATGAAGCGGCCTCCATCCTGCGGCCATGTCCTGAGCACAGGGAGATCGAAAAGATTGACATCCTCTCCGCGATGAATGACTTCCTTGCAGGGAGCGTCTTTGGACGAAATTACCTTCGGGAAGAAGCTGCCGACCTCGGCCAGCTTCGGAAGCATCTTCAGCTTGTCCATCAGGCTGGTCGGCGAGACCGGGTGGAGCAGTTCGCGAATGCGTCCGGCAATATCGTCCAGCGAGTCGGTCTCCAAGGCGAGCTTCATCCGACGATCGCTGCCGAACTGGTTCATCAGTACCCGAGCCTTCGGATGGCCTTTGACGTTTTCAAACAAGAGCGCCGGGCCGCCTGCCTTCGCCGTTCCCTTCCCTAGTTTAGCGGCGCGGTCTGCAATCTCGGCCATCTCCAGATCGGGATCGACCTCGACAGTGATGCGCTTTAGCTCGCCGGCTTTTTCCAGTTGCTTGATCCAGTCGCGAAGATCGTTGTAGGCCAATTCCCTCTCCTGCCGCAGCGCACTGCGGGCGAAGTTCTATGGTAACGGGTTCCGAAGAGGAAGTTCGGAAAGACTTCCGCGGGAACATTTTTAGCCCTCGGGTGTCTAACTCAGTACGGACGCATTCCTCGCAGATGCGCACCTGATCCGACGGTTTGGAGGGTGCATCTATGTTTGAGAACAGTCTCGTCATCTCTCAGGTCAACCGAGTTTCTTCCTCTCAACGCTGGACTGCCTTCGCCTCCATGGGATTGCAGTTCGCCATCGCATCCTTGATCCTGGCGCTGCCTTTGCTTCGCCCGGAGAAGATGCCGTTCCAGATAAGCGCACCAAGGCTCCTGATTCCCCTGCCGGTAGAGGCTCCTGTCCCCCTCAAACCAGTGAAGGCCTCCTCCGCTTCGGCAGGCATGACCGCATCCATCGCTGCACAACCGCGCATGGCGATGCCTATTTTGCCTGCGCTGTTTTCACGGCAGGCAGACGATCGGCCCGTCCTCTCCACGATTCCCTTTGCCATGGGAACGACCGATGGAGTTCCAAAGACTGCCGGCACAGGAACCGCAGTCGGCCCGGAGGTCGCGATCTCTGTGGCCCATCCTGCGAATAAACAGATAAGGATCTCCTCCGGCGTGGCCGACGGCTTGCTGATCACTCCGATTCGGCCGGTGTACCCGAGTATCGCCAAGGTCGCTCGTGTTCAGGGAACGGTCGTCGTTGCCGCGATCATCTCGCGCACGGGAACCATCGACAATATGCGGGTTATCAGCGGACCGGCTATGTTGCAGCGCGCTGCGCTCGACGCCATTCGCGCAGCGCGCTATCAACCATTCCAACTCAACGGCAGTCCTACCGAAGTGCAGACGACTATCTCCGTCAATTTCCGGCTGGGGAACTAAGCTGCGCCACGGGCAGCAACGGCTGCGCGTGGGGAACGTCTTCGACGTAGTCGGTCAGCGGATATCCCGCCGCTTTCCAGCCGTCGAAGCCACCCCGCAGCGGGCGTACGCGGTAGATGCCCATCTTGTGCAGTTGCATCGCCAGCTTCGCGCTCGTCTCTTCGCTGGGGCAGGTGCAGTAGAGGATCACGTCGCGGTCACGTGGGATGATCTCGCTGTGCTGCCGAATCTCGTTCGGCCCAATGCGCAACGCCCCCGGCAGCACGCGCGGATCAGGGAGGTAGTCGAGCGGGTGCCTGAGGTCGACGATGAAGGGAGGAATATTCCCCTGCTCCTCGGCAGCGTCCATCATGGCCTTCAACTCCGCTGGCTCGAGCCGCAGGTCGCGTACCTGCTGCAGAAACTTGCGCTGCTTAAGTAAGCGATAAGCGAAGAAGCCAAGCACCATCGCGATAAAGATGGCGAACGCGAAGTGGCTTAAAAGCTCGAAGAACGGTGCGCTCCGTTTTGCAAGATCGCCGAAGAAGCGGCCGGCCAGCAGAAACGTCTCCGCCCACAGAATCGAGCCTGCCAGGTCCCACATAAGGAATCGGTTATAGGGCATTCCCGTCTGACCGGCGATCGGCGCGGCTACGGTGCTGAGCCCGGGAACGAACTTCGCAAAGACCAGCGTTACCGGACCCCGTCGCAAAAAGTAGCCCTCGGTCTTGCTGACGCAGGTGGAGGCCTCGAACGACAATCGGCAAAGCAGGCGAAGAACACTGCCGCCATAACGCCGTCCCAGCCAATACCAGACTGAATCGGCAATGAGGCAGGCGGCAAGCACGGCCAACAAAGCATACGAGTGGTGAATGCGATGGGTCGCGCTCAGGGTTCCTGCCGTCAGAAGCACAGGGATGCTGGGAACGGGCATGCCGAGTTGCTCTACCAGGACCCAGAGGAAGAGGATCAGGTAGGCGTAATGCACGAAAAATGCGAGCGCAATCGGCATAGGGAGTATGTCATTGTAGATGAATTCGGGAGGGGTTTGGATGCGGTCTTCTTGATACGACCCGATTAAAGATAGACAGCCCAGCCGTTTTTAGCGGCTGGGCTGTGGCTGAAAGACTTCTCTCGCTTAGCCCCTGTCCAGAATCAAAGGCGTATCGACGAGGTGCTCGCTGAGGAACCACGACTGAAGCTCGTTAGGCCGCAGCACATCCCCGACGACCATATCGTTGGTACCGTCATCGCCCGCCTTGCTCGCTGCCGCGGCGATCTCGGAGCTGAGCTTCATGATGAGCTTGTGAGCCTCAAGCATCCGCGAGATCTGCACGGGCGCCGGCTCTCTGTCCTTTGGCACCTCCGGAATGCTCGTCATCTCAGCGACATCGGCCGGCATGGCCACACTGACTCCACCCAGAAGCTGGATGCGCTCCGCGATGGTATCGATGATCTCCACCTGCTCCGCATAGTGCTTATCGAAGAGCAGATGAAGCTGGTAAAAAGTCGGCCCGGAGACCTGCCAGTGATGCTTCTTGTACATATCGCGCAGGGTGCTCGAATCGGCAAGAAGCCTGTTCAGTTTGCCGACCATCTCGGCACGTACACCCGCACTCAATGGATGCGGGATATTTGCAATGACCGTACCGAACTTTTGCGTCTCTTGCGCGTGCGCATGCCAATGCGGCACAGCGATGGCTACATCTGCTTTTTTCGTAACAACTGCCATGATTCACCTCTCAAAACGATCTCTTATCACTATAAGATGCCGAGAAAAGCAGACTGGTTTCTTCCTCTATTTCACTGAAACATAAGGAGTAACAGAAAAGCCCGGACGCAGGGCATAATCTCCGTTTTCCTTCTGTAGATCGGTGAAGTCGATGCGCACCGGAATCCTCTGCACAACTTTGACATAGTTGCCGGTAGCGTTCTCCGGCGGAAAGAGCGACAGCTTGGAGCCGGTGGCTCCCCCAATCTGCGTGACCTTGCCGTCAAACTTGCGTCCGCCCAGAGCATCCACCTCAATCTTGACCGTCTGGCCGGGATGCATGTGCTGGATCTGCGTCTCCTTGAAGTTTGCGGTCACCCACAAGTCGGTCAGCGGAATGATCGTCAGCAGATCCTGCCCGATCGAGAGATTCGATCCTACCTGCACATTCTTCTTGTTCACGATTCCGGTCGCGGGAGCAGTGATATGGGTGTAGCTCAGGTTCAGACGCGCCTGGTCCACCTTGGCCTGCGCCTGTTGGACCTCCGCCTGCGCGGCGTTGGCCTTCGCCTCCTGTACTCTCACCTGCTGCGGCCCGTTGGTGCGGGACTCGCTGGCCTGAAACTTCGACTGCTCCAGACGCTGTTGCGCCTCGCGTACCGCCTCCCGGCGCGCAATGACATCAGCCTGTGCCTCAATCACCGCGGCGGAAGTCCCTGAAGCCTGCGCCACGGCGGCATCGAACTGCTGCTTCGAGATGACGTCCTTCTGCACCAGGGGTGTGTACCGATCCACGTCAAGCTTCGCCTTTAAAGCGTTCGCCTTTGCCTGATCGACCCGTGCCTCGGAAGCCTGCTCCTGCTTCTGTGCCTGGGCAACTGCGGCCATCGCGCCCTGAACGTCCGAACCGGTCGTGCTCAGGGTGGTGCGCACACTGGTGCTTGTGATCGGAACGTTGACGTTTGCCTGGATGGCAGCAGCCTTTGCGCTGGCAAGATTGGCCAATGCCTGCTCCAGAGCGACCTGATAATCCTTCGGGTCGATCTCGGCGAGCAACTGCCCCGCCTGGACCTGCTGATTGTCGTCGACGTACACCTTGATTACCTGACCGGTGACACGCGAGCTAACCTGATAGAGATTGCCGTCGATTTGCGCGTCGTCTGTATCCTCGGTGAAGGTGGAGTGCCAGTAAAACAGGCAGGCGCCGACGATGAGGAAGATCAGCACCGCAATCACGATAAATTTGCGCCGGGACGACTTCTCCGGCTGCATCTCCTCGTCATTACGGTCGATGCCCGCGTCTTCGCGCGGTTGAATGTGATCCGTTCCGCTGGTTCCAGCGGCCTGTCCGTCGCGATTTTGATGCTCTTGGTCTGGCAAGCTACTTTCCTCCGAGATAGTCTTTGTAGTTTGTCTGCGCCGTACCTAACGCCCGCGCCAGCGAAAGCTTGGCGATGTTGTGCTGATACAGCGCGCTAATATATTGATCGTTTGCCTGTTCCGTCTGAGCCTGGGCCTGCGAAACCGCCAGATTGTCGGAAACTCCGGCGTGGAATCTCTGCTGCGCGTCGCTCAGCGCCTCGTTAGCGAGTTCGACGTTGGAGTGTGTCGCATCGACCAGCTTCTCCGCCGCCTGAATGTCGAGCACACTGTCACGAATCTCCGCATTCACCTGCTGCACCTGATCGGCCAGTTTGGCCTTGGCCTCTTCATACTGGGCATCCGCCACCTGTTCCTGGCCGCGCGTCTTGGCAATCTGGAGAATCGGCGCGCTTACTTGTCCGGTCGCTGTATAGGTGCCGTGCGAGTGGCCCGGCGTCGTTCCCAGATCGCCATAGTCTCCGGAAAAACTCGCCACCGGAAGCTGGCTCGCCCATGCCGAGGTCTTTTCGGCGCGTGCTGCCTTGACCTTCTCCGCCGACGCTGCAAGGTCCTTGCGGTCTTTCAACGCCTGCTCGAAAGCGGCCGTGGGATCAACGTGATCCAAAGCCGCGTAGGGAACCTGATCGGTCAGCCGGAACTCCTGATCGAGCGGCAGACCAATGGTCCGCGCCAGCGCCAGCTTGTCCTTGGCCAACTGGTTCCGCGTGGAGATCAGCCGCTGCTCCTCATTTTGATAGTCCACCTGAGCGCGCAGCACGTCGAGCTTGGGGCTGGTTCCGGCATCGTGTGCCGCCGTCGCCTGGTCGAGTGAGACCTTCGATGTCGCCATCTCGGCGTTGACAGCTTCAATCCGCGCCGCGTCCGCGATGCAGAGCAGGTAGGCGTTGCCCACCGTCAGCACCACCAGGTTCCGCGCATCGGCGGCTGTCAGCTTGGCGCTTTCAAAATTATGCTTCGCGGCGATGTAATTTTGCAGAGCCGAAACATTCACCAGATTCTGGGACAGGTAGGCCCGAAAATCGACCACCTGAAACGGCCCGACGATCGGATTCAGTCCCGGAAACTTGAGCCCGAAGGCCGCGAGGTTTACCTGCTGCACCTGGACGCTTGCCGCCGCAGTCACCGTCGGCAGCAGAGCCTGCAACTCTTCCAGCCGCTGGCCGCCCGCGTTCTTCTGCGCCGAGGACTGGAGGATGATGCCGAGGTTGTTTCGCAGTCCCCGCTGGATGGCCTCATCGAGCGACAGGTCCATGACCGAGCCGGTCGACTTGCCTTCGACCACGCTGCCCTGGAAAGAACTCGATGTCGCCTCCGCTCCGTTGGTTCCCGAAGCTCCATAAAGCTGCTGCTGCGCGGTGGCGATCGGCGAACTGGTTGGCCCGGTGCTCGGTCCCGTGGCCGGGGTCTTCAGACCGCCCTCCTGCGCCATGGCCGATGGGAACCCGCTTGACAGGCTCAACAGCCCAACCCCGAGCACAGCGGCCATACTCCTGGCGTAACGCGCTCTCTTGCTTTGGCTCATATCTCTGAATGTTACCTGCATTCTTTCCGTCTACTTTTACGGTTTTAGCGACGCGAGGACGATTTTTCCGCTGTCGACACCCTCTTGTAGTGATCTGCGTATATTCAGATGCTCTAAGTTGCTTCTAATGTTCAAAAAAGTGTTCCTGCAAAAACCCGGGAAGCCTAATTTCGGGGTGACCTCGGCAACGAAATTGGCCAGCCTACGTTTGCCTTCGGTATAAATCATCCCGAACCTCTTCATCTTCCGCCAGATCTCCGGCTACACTTCTACTAAAAGCATTCAACAACTGTAAGAGGAATCAATATGTTTCTTGGAGTAGACGTCGGAACCGGCGGCACTCGCGCCATCCTTATCGACCGCGATGGCAAGGTCATCGCCTCATGCAGCGCCGAACATGCGCCCATCCACTCCGAGCACATCGGGTGGGCCGAACAGGACCCCAATGACTGGTGGCGCGCCGCCCGCGAGGCCA
This sequence comes from Acidobacteriales bacterium 59-55, assembly GCA_001897435.1. Lineage (GTDB taxonomy): Bacteria > Acidobacteriota > Terriglobia > Terriglobales > Acidobacteriaceae > Edaphobacter. The sequence goes on from MKSV01000007.1 coordinate 992,297, forward strand.
TCGCCGGAGCCATGGCACAGAGCGAACTCGCAGGCAAGGAGATTGAGGCAGTCGGCCTCACCGGCCAGATGCACGGTTGCGTCATGCTCGACGCCGACGGCGCTGTCCTTCGTCCCGCCCTCATCTGGGCCGACCAGCGCACCCAGCCCCAGTGCGACTGGCTCACCGAAAAGATCGGCTTTGAGCGCCTGATCGAACTGACGGCCAATCCCGCCCTGCCCAACTTCACCCTGACCAAGCTGCTATGGGTCCGCGAGCACCAGCCGGAGATCTTCGCCCGCATCACCCATGTCCTTTGCCCCAAGGACTACGTCCGCTACTGCCTCACCGGTGAGTTCGCCATGGACATGCAGGAGGCCAGCGGCACCCTTCTGCTCGACGTCGCGCACCGGCGCTGGTCCACCGAAGTCGCCGAGGCAGCGGGCATTCCCATTAACTGGCTGCCCCGACTCTTTGAAGGTCCCGAGATCTGCGCCCGCATCAACGACGCCGGAGCCGGAGCGACCGGCCTCGCCGCCGGCACCCCCGTCGCCGCCGGCGCGGGTGACCAGGGTGCGGGAGCCGTCGGTATGGGTATCCTCGCCCCCGGTTCAGTGTCCGCCACCATAGGCACCAGCGGAGTTGTCTTCGCCGCCACGGATGCCCCCACCATGGATCGCCTTGGTCGACTGCACACCTTCTGCCACGCCGCTCCCGGCCGCTGGCACGTCATGGGCGTCACCAACGGCGCCGGCCTCAGCCTGCGCTACTTCCGCGACACCTTCGCCCCTGGCGACAGCTACGACGCACTCAGTGCACTGGCTGGCGAGGTCCCCGCGGGCAGCGATGGCCTGCTCTGGGCACCCTATCTCTTCGGCGAACGCACCCCGCACCTTGACCCCGAGGCCCGCGCCGCATTCGTCGGCATCACCGCCAGCCACACTCGCGCCCACTTCGTCCGCGCCGTGCTCGAAGGCGTGGCCATGAGCCTGCGCGATACCTTCACCCTCTTTCACGAGTTGCACATCCCGGTCGACAGCATCCGTCTCGGCGGAGGCGGCGCGCGTGGCACGCTCTGGCGTCAGATTCAGGCCGACGTCTACGGTCAGCCGGTCGAAGTCCTGCAGGCCGAAGAGGGCGGAGCCTTCGGAGCCGCGCTGCTCGCCGGAACCGGGGTTAACGCGTGGCCCTCGGTCGAAGCCGCCTGTGCCGCCACCATCCGTGTAGCCTCGACCGTCGAGCCACGCGATGCCGCCGCCATGGAAAAGGCCTACGCCCGCTACCGCAAGCTCTACCCCGCCCTGCGCGAGATCGGCAACGCCTGACCTATTCGGTAATCCTCTCTTAAATCAGCCACTCACGCACGGGTGCCCCATCCATCGCGCAGTCTGCGATGGGTGGGAATGTAACCCTGCCTTTGTCGTTAATTCGCTGTCTTTAATTCAGTGCTCATTGGGGTAAAGACATCTCACCTTCCCCCACCCCGCCACCTATGAAACACTGATCTTCACCTTATCAAGGAGAGCATCCATGTCAGATATCGGAGTTGCCGTCATCGGCTTTGGCCTTGCCGGGCGCGTCTTCCATGCCCCTTTCGTCAGCGCAGTCCCCGGCCTCAAGCTCGAAGCTATCGTGCAGCGTCGCGGCGACGAGGCCGCAAAGGCTTATCCCGGCGCCCGCATCCTCCGCTCGGTCGAAGAGGCGCTCACCGACCTAAATATCCAGCTGATCGTCGTCGGCACGCCCAACGAGACCCACTTTGCGCTGTCAAAACAGGCGCTCGAAGCCGGCAAGCATGTCGTCATCGACAAGCCCTTCGCAGCAAGCAGCGCACAGGCACGAGAGTTGATCGAGCTGGCCTCGTCGCGCGGCCTCGTCGTGGCACCCTTCCACAATCGCCGCTGGGACGGAGACTTCCTCACCGTCCGCAAGCTCATCGAACGGAAATCCGTAGGCAGGCTCGTCACCTTTGAATCCCATTTTGACCGGTTTCGCCCGCTGCCGCGCGAGGCCACGTGGAAGGAGTCGAGCAACCCGGCCAATGGAATGCTCTTCGACCTTGCACCGCATCTTGTCGACCAGGTGCTGGCTCTCTTCGGAGTACCCGAGGCGATCACCGCCAGCGTGCGCAGAGACCGCGACGCCACCGATATCGAAGACGCCTTCGACATCACCTTGCACTATCCCAGGTTGCTGGCTCATTGCCGCGCCACCATGCTGGCCTGCGATGCGGCACCTCGCTTTCTGCTTCACGGAACCCTCGGCAGCTTCAAGAAGTACGGCCTCGATCCGCAGGAGCCCGCGCTTGTAGCCGGAGCCAAAGTCCCGCCCGTCGGCGATGCACGGCAATGGCTGGCGGAGCCTGAGTCGGAATGGGGAACGTTGACGGTTGCTCCCAATCCAGCCGATCCTGGAACCCTGACCCGCACGCCGATCAGGACGGAGCTTGGAGACTATCGCGGCTACTATGCCAATGTCCGGGATGCCATCAACGGGAAAGCTCCCCTGGAAGTTCAACCGGAAGACGCCTACCAGGTCGTCCGCCTGCTCGAGATGGCGCGGATAAGTTCCGCCGAAGGACGCACCCTGCCTGTCAGTTTCTAGCGGTTAGATCCAGACAAAAAATAGCCCCGTCCTTATCTCCGTCGGATGGGACTATTCTTTTGTGCTACAGATCGGAGATCAGTTCGCTTGCCCGTAAGTGGCAGACGCGCCATGCTTACGGAAGTAGTGCCGGTCCAGCAGCGCCTGCGAGACGCCCTTGCAGCCGGGGCGCATCGTGAGCGTGCGATAGGCCATCTTCGCCACCGCTTCCAGCACCACGGCGTTGTGAGCCGCGTCGTGCGCCGTCCGGCCCCACACGAATGGGGCATGTCCGGCAACCAGGCAGGCGGGCACGGCCAGCGGGTCGATCCCCTTGAAGCGTCTCACGATGGCGAGCCCCGTCTCATGCACGTAGCGGCCGCCGATGGCCTCGTCCGTAAGCTCTTCGGTCACCGGAACCGGCCCGTAGAAGTAGTCTGCGTGAGTCGTCCCCAGGGCGGGAATCGCCATCCCCGCCTGCGCGAAGCTGGTCGCGAACTCGGAGTGCGTATGCACGACCGCCCCGATATCGGTGAACTCCCGATAAAGAAGCGTATGGGTGTCCAGATCGGACGAAGGCTTCAAATCGCCTTCGACGATCTTGCCGTTGAGGTCGGTGACGACCATGTGCTCCGGCTTCAGGTCGTCGTAGTCGACACCCGAAGGCTTGATGACCACAAGCCCCTGCTCGCGGTCCACGCCGCTGGCGTTGCCGAACGTATAGAGGACCAGCCCCCGCCGCACCAGTTCGAGGTTGGCTTCGAGCACCGATGTTCGCAATTCTCTGAGCAGCATAAACAAGCATCTCCCATCAAAAAAGCAGCGCCAGTTTCACGCAGTATCCCCAGAATATCCGAAAGACCGTTTTCGCCGCCGAGCCTTGATAGAGTAAGTGCATGAGCAACGACTCGAAGGCAAACGTCCAGTCTCTGCCCCTCGGTTTCCAATGGGGAGCGGTCAGAGCCGGCATCAAGGCGAGCGGAAAGCTGGATGTCGCGGTCGCCGTAGCAGCGAAGACAGCGAACGCGGCCGTGATGTTCACGAAGAATCAGGTCGTCGCCGCCCCGGTCACGGTCGGACGCAGACATCTCCAGTCCACGGGCGGAAGGGTGGGAGCGGTGCTGATCAACGCGGGCAACGCGAACTGCGCCACCGGAGAGGCCGGAATCGAGGCCTGCGTCCAAACCTGCGTTGCCGCAGCGGAGACGTTTCATTGCATCTTCGACGAGGTCTTCCCTTCCTCGACCGGCATCATCGGCGTGCCGTTTCCGGCAGAAAAAGTCATCGCAGCCCTGCCCATGGCGCAGGCCGCACTGGGCAGCACGTCAAGCCACGCGGAACTCTTCGCCCAGGCCATTCTGACGACCGATACCCGGATGAAGACCGCTCGCGCCGTGATCGACGTGGATGGAGCCGAGGTGAGAATCTTCGGCGCGGCCAAAGGCGCGGGGATGATCCATCCCCAACTCGGAGCGCCTGTTGGTCCCCCCCATGCCACCATGCTGGTCTATCTGTTCACCGATCTGGACGCCGAGAGCAAGGAGTTGAACGCTCTGTTGGCGCCCGCCGTCGAGCGAAGTTTCAACTGCATCTCCATCGACGGCGACACCTCCACCAACGACACGGTCCTTCTGCTGGCCAGCGGAGCCAGTGGCGTAAAGCTGAATGAGCGCGTCAGCGAGACCTTTGCCAATGCCCTGAACCTGGTCTGCGGATCGCTCGCGCATCAGATTGTCGATGACGGCGAAGGCGTCAGCCACGTCGTTACGCTGCACATCACCGGGGCGAGGACCGAGGCTGAAGCAAAGCAGGTGGCGAAGGCAATCGCCCATTCGCCCCTCTGCAAAACTTCGTGGTCGAGCGCCGATCCCAACTGGGGACGCCTGCTGGCGGCGGCGGGATACAGCGGAGCCGAATTCGATCCGGCAAAGGTCACCATCACGATTGGCGCCCAGCCGGTCTTCGAGGCAGGCATGCGTTCTCCTCGATTCGAGGAGGCGGCAGCCCATGCCGCGATGCAGGAGCGCGAGTACACGATCGCGCTGGACCTGGGGCAGGGCAACGCCGAATGCCGTTTCATCACCTGCGATCTCACGGCAGAGTACGTAAAGATCAACGCCGATTACTCCACCTAGAATCTATTTCCATAGTGAATCCGGGAAATAGCGACGTGGTCGATTATCAGTTGCTCCTTCTCCGATTCCCTTGAAAAAGCGGGGACTAGTGACGTTTGTGCCTCGACGCGTCTATCCTAGACACAGAGCTTTTTGGGGCGTTCACCTACAACCCCGGCAATTGGGAATATAAGGACTGCTTATGACGATGAAACTTGAAACTCCGGCCAAAACTGACTTTTCCGAAGAGATGTCCGAGTGGATTGAGGCGTTCGACGATGTCGTTGCCAATGACTGGGAACAAGGTGCCGAATTGCTGGTTGCCCTTCGCCAGCGGGCCCAACAGGCGGGAGTGCCCGCGCCCAATGAGCTGACGACCCATTATCTGAATACGATTTCCAAGCAGGATGAAGTTCCCTATCCGGGCGACCGGACGCTGGAGCGCCGGATTGAAGCTCTGATTCGCTGGAATGCGATGGCCATGGTGCATGGGCAAAATAAGAAGGATGCCGGCATCGGCGGTCATATCTCCACCTATTCGTCGCTGGCGACACTGCTCGAAGTGGGGTATAACCACTTTTTCCGCGCGAAGTACGGAGAGGAGCCGGGAGATTTCATCTACTTCCAGGGCCACGCGTCGCCGGGCGTTTATGCGCGGGCGTACCTGGAGGGGCGGCTGGACGACAGCCACCTGAAGAACTTCCGCCACGAGTTGCGCGACTCTCCCGGCCTCAGCTCCTATCCGCACCCCTGGCTGATGCCGAACTTCTGGAACTTCCCGACCGTGTCGATGGGCATCGGTCCTCTGAACGCGATCTACCAGGCACGCTTCATGCGCTATCTCGAGCATCGCGGCCTCATCAAGGAGACTGAACGTAAAGTCTGGGCGTTTGTAGGAGATGGCGAGACCGACGAGGTCGATACTCTCGGCGCAATCGCGGTCGCCACGCGCGAGAAGTTGGACAACCTGATCTTCGTGGTGAACTGCAATCTGCAGCGTCTGGACGGCCCGGTGCGCGGCAATAAGCGGATCATCGACGAACTGGAAGGCATGTTCCGCGGCGCGGGATGGAACGTCATTAAGGTGATCTGGGGCGCGGACTGGGATGCGCTCTTCGAGCGCGACCACACCGGCCTGCTGCTGCGCCGGATGGAGGAGTGCGTCGACGGCGACTTCCAGACCTTCAAGGCGAAGGATGGAGCTTACATCCGCGAGCACTTCTTCGGAAAGTATCCCGAGTTGCTGGAACTGGTCAAAGACATGACCGACGACCAGCTTCACCATCTGCATCGCGGCGGGCATGATCCGGCGAAGATTTACAACGCCTACAAGCGGGCGATGGAACACAAGGGCGGCCCGACGGTCATCCTCGCCAAGACAGTTAAGGGCTACGGCATGGGATCATCACAGGCGCGCAATGCCACGCACAACGAGAAGAAGATGGCTGATGCGGAGCTGGCCGCGTTCGTGAAGCGGTTTGATATTCCTATCCCCGAAGAGGCGGCGACCCACGGCACACCGTATCGCCCTGCAGAGGACGCGCCGGAGATCGTGTATCTGCAACAGCGGCGGCAGGAACTGGGCGGATATCTGCCCAGGCGCGAGGTGCCAAAGTCGGACTTCACCGCACCGGGGCTGGACTACTTCGCCGAATGGACAGGCGGCTCGAACAAGCGCGCAGTCTCGACGACGATGGGCTTCGTCAGCATCCTGCGCCATCTGCTGAAGGACCCGAAGATCGGCAAGCTAATTGTGCCGATTCTTCCCGACGAGGGCCGCACTTTCGGCATGGAGTCGGCGATACGTCAGGTGGGCATCTACGCTCCCGAGGGGCAGAAATATCAGCCGCACGATGCCGACATGCTGCTTTACTACCGAGAGTTGAAGGATGGGCAGATTCTGGAAGAAGGCATTACGGAAGCGGGCTCGATGGCTTCGTTTACAGCAGCGGGCACGGCCTATGCCAACTACAAGCTGCCCATGATTCCCTTCTTCATGTACTACTCGATGTTCGGATTCCAGCGAATAGGCGACATGATATGGGCGTTCGCCGACGCCCGCGGCAAGGGCTTCCTGATGGGCGGCACGGCGGGGCGCACAACGATGCTCGGCGAGGGGCTACAGCATCAGGACGGGCACAGTCACCTGCTGGCAAGCACGGTTCCCACCTGCCTCTCCTACGACCCGGCCTACGTCTATGAACTAGCCGTGATTGTGCAGGATGGCATTCGGCGGATGTATGAGAAGGGCGAGAGCGTCTTCTACTACATCACGATGTACAACGAAGACTATGCCATGCCCGCAATGCCGGAAGGCGCGGCAGAAGGCATCCTGCGTGGCCTGTACAAGTTGAAACCCGCGACCGGCGGTGAAGCGGTTGCCCAGCTCTTCGGCAGCGGAACCATTATGAACGAGGTGCTTCGAGCGCAGGAGATTCTGGCCGCGAAGTATAACGTTCACACCGACGTCTGGAGCGTTACCAGCTACAACGAGCTACGGCGCGACGCTCTGGGCGTGGAGCGGTGGAACCGCCTGCATCCATCGGAAAAGGAGCGCCAGAGCTATCTGCAGACGACGCTTGCCGGAACGCAAGGCCCTATCATCGCGGCCAGCGACTACATGAAGGTGATGCCGGATCAACTGGCTCCGTGGCTGACCACGCGGCTGGTTGCGCTGGGAACCGACGGGTTTGGCCGCAGCGACAATCGCGAGCATCTGCGCAGGCACTTCGAGGTCAACGCCGAGGCAATCGTTGGCGCGACACTGTCGAAGCTCTCCCGCGAGGGCAAGTTCAAGCCAAAGCAGGCGCAGAAGGCGATGGCGGAACTCGGCCTGAACGTAGAGACTATCGATCCAGCCAAGGCCTAGACGGCAGCAATAGTAATCGTCTTTATTTATCGAGGGTTCCCAGCGGAGCCCTCGATTTGTATAGAGATGGATGGAGGAACTTGCTTGAACGAGACTGCGCCGCACGAAAATCCACTGGTGCCCAACAAGAAACTGCTGCAGATCTATTCCGCAATCGTCGAGATGCGACTGCTCGACGAATATGCCGCCACGCTTCATCGCGAAAAAAAGCTGCGTAAACGACCGGGCTCGGTGAGCGGACAGGAGGCCTGCCGCGTAAGCACGGCCGTTGAATTGCGATCCGGAGATCTGGTGAGCGACGCTATGGCAGGTGCCGCGATGGGCCTTCTCTTTGGCGTGAAAGTTGATTCCCTGCTCCGTCACATCTCCGGCACTCGAAAGAAGAAAGAACGATCCGCTACGATCGCCGAAGATGCCATCGCGAGACGGCAGTTGCCATGGATCGGCGATGTGGAAGACCGATTAAGGCTGGCTCTCGGCGCGGCCCTCGCATGCAAGTCGTTGAAGCAGTCGAATATCGTTGTCGCCTACATCGATCGGACGGAAGTGCCGAAAGGCTTATGGAAGAGCTCCCTCGCGCTCGCGGGGAAGCTGGAGCTGCCTGTCATCTTTGTTGTTCTGCCGGAGAAAGGTAAGAAGAAGAGTGTCGCGATCGATCTCTGTGTCAAGGCACGATCGGCCGGAGTCCCCGGCATTCCCGTCGACGCAAGCGATGCGGTCGCCCTGTACCGGGTCGCGCAGGAATCCATCGGGCGGACGCGAGGCGGCGATGGTCCGGTCCTGATCGACTGCGTTGCTGCTTCATCGAGCGACCAGCGCAACGAGGAGATAACCGACCCAGTCGCACACCTGAAATATTTTCTGATTGGAAGGAAGATTTGTACCGAAGCCTTGGCAAATCATACCGGCGATGCGCTGCGTAAAAAGATTGCTGCGGCAACCCGCTGAACACACTGATGTGACCATCGATTTATGCATCTAAATGTTACGCAGATGCCAATATCGTGTCGTAACAATTCAAATCGAGATATCTGAGGTGTAAGTGCGGAAATTGGTCTATCTCCCCTTTGCTCTTCTGCTTGCTGGTGGCGCTTCTTCGGCTCTTTCTCAGACGCCGACGGAACCTATTCCAGCGCGGGAGGCGATTGCAATGGTTGATTCATCAATCATTACGCCACAATCTTCTCCCACGCCTCAAGATCAGTCGACTGTCCCTGCCGTACCTGTACCGCAGAAAGCGCCCGCGCCTGTCGTTCCGCCGCAGACGGCCTCGCCGCAAACGCCCTTCACGGCATACGCGCCTTATGGACCGCCGGTCGCAAAGAAGATCCCAACGGACCACTACGGTTCAACCTATATTCCTGTAGATAGCTGGGTGTATCCCGCGATGACCCGGCTCTATTCAATGGGGTTCCTCAATACGATGTTTCTGGGCATGAGGCCATGGACGCGACGAAGCGCGCTGCACATGCTCCAGAAGTCGCAGTACGACATCATCAACAGCGACAACGAAGAAGCGCAGGAGATTCTGGCGAAGCTGCTTGCGGAATTTGAGGCAGAGGTTCCCACGAATTTCAGGGATCGAGGCGCCGTCTATGGACTTGAATCCGCCTACACCCGATTGATGGGGATCAGCGGCTTGACGTTGCGCGACAGTTATCATCTGGGGCAGACAATTAGTAATGACTACGGGCGTCCCTACCAGACCGGCTTCAATAACATCACCGGCTTTTCGACAGTGAATGAGTTGGGGCGATTCTCGCTTCGCGTGCGCGGAGAGTATCAGCACGCTCCCTCCGCCGCCGGCTACTCCGACGCGTTGTCCAGCACGCTATCGAAGCTGGAATTCATCACCTTCGCGCCTCCAAACAAGCCGCAGGACACGATTCCCTCCGGCCCCATCGCCGCCGAGAACCCGTTTCGGCTGGTCGAAGCCTCGCTTTCGTTTCATCTGCTGGGCCACGAGATCTCGGCAGGCAAATCGGACGCATGGCTCGGGCCTGCGGCAGGCGGAGCGATGGCATGGTCAAACAACGCAGAGAACATCTATTCGTTTCGCGTGAATCGCGTCGAGCCGCTTAATATCTTTCTTTTGTCAAAGCTGCTCGGTCCGGTGCGCTACGACTTCTTTCTCGGGAGCCTGAAGGGGCACACCGCTCCGAACAGCCCCTATGTTCACTCCGAGATGTTTTCCTTCCGTCCCACGGTCAACTTCGAGTTCGGATTTCAACGGACCATCATCTTTGGAGGTGCAGGCCACGCTCCTGTGACCCTGCATACCTTCCTCAAGGGTTTCTTCGATTTCAATGACACCACCGCGTCGGAGAAGTTTTCGCGCGAAGACCCTGGCGCGCGCTTCAGCGACTTCAGCTTCTCTTATCGCCTTCCATTCCTGCGGCGCTACGCAACCCTCTATGCCGACTCGATCGCCCATGACGACGTAACACCGATCAGCGCGCCGCGTCGCGCCGCCTATCGCACCGGAATCTATATCTCCCAGTTTCCCAAGCTACCTAAACTTGACCTCAGGATAGAAGCCGTCACCACGGATCCCAAGGTGGGCCGAAGTCACGCAGGAACCTTCAACTACTTCGAGGTTGTCCAATTGCAGGGCTATACCAACAAGGGACTCATCATGGGCGACTGGATCGGCCGCGAGGCAAAAGGCGGTCAGGCATGGCTGACCTATCATCTTTCAGGCAATGAGTGGGTTCAACTCGAATATATGAACAAGAAGACGCCGCACGACTTCATCCCGGGGGGAACGACGCAGAATCAGTTCAAGGCGAGCATCGTGAAACGCCTTGGTCAGGATCTGGAACTCAATGGCTGGGTGCAGTACGAAGGCTGGAAGGCTCCGATCTATAAGACTGGTCTCCAGAAAAACACTACCGTCGCCGTACAGTTCACCTGGTTTCCCAAGCTGCACACCTATCCGCAGTACTGATAGGTAAACGACGATCAGGCGATTTCGCTCTTGAAGTATTGCAGCGACTTCAGCAGACCCTGCCGAAGGTTGATCTCCGGCTCCCAGCCTAGAAGTGTCCTCGCCTTTGTAATGTCAGGGCAACGTCGCGTGGGATCGTCCTGCGGTAGAGGCTTTAAGACGATATCGCTGCTCGAGCCTGTTACGGCAAGGACCTCTTTCGCACATTCGAGGATAGTCCATTCGACGGGATTGCCCATGTTGACGGGAAGATGTTCATCAGAGCGCGAGAGGCGGAGGATGCCGTCGATGAGGTCGGAGACATAGCAGAAGCTGCGCGTCTGCGAGCCGTCGCCGTAGATCGTGAGCGGCTCTCCTCGAAGCGCCTGCACCATGAAATTGGAGAGCACGCGTCCGTCGTCGATCTGAAGCCGAGGGCCATAAGTGTTGAAGATGCGCAGCAGGCGGGTATCCACTCCGTAATAGCGGTGATAAGCCATCACCGCAGCCTCGGAAAAACGCTTGGCCTCATCGTAGACAGATCGGGGACCAATGGGATTGACATGACCCCAATAGGCCTCGATCTGAGGATGCACGTCGGGATCCCCATAACACTCCGAGGTCGATGCGTGGAGAAAGCGCGCTCCGTACCTGCGCGCCAGATCGAGCATGTTGATCGTTCCCGCCGAACCGACGAGAAGCGTCTCAACCCCCAGCCGGGTGTAGTCCACAGGGCTGGCAGGAGACGCGAAGTTGAAGAGGAAGCTCACCTCGCCTGAATCAAAAGGTTTGCAGATATCCTGCTCCAGAAAGCTGAAGCGCGGCTCACTCGCGAGGTGGCTTAGATTCGAGGCGTGCCCCGTGCAGAAGTTGTCCACACCGACAACGGTATGCCCTTCTGCGAGCAGCGCATCGCAGAGATGGGAACCGAGAAAGCCCGCGGCTCCAGTGACTAAAACTCTTTGCAGCATGGATGTTTGTATACCTCTCTCCGGCTTTCGGAAAGCCTTTCGCTACCTTGCTAACAGGCCTCCGAAGCCAGATCTAACTGCCGCGTCGCAGAACGGAAGTGCCCCACCGTGAATCAGGCAATACGGCTCAGGCAATCTCCGTTGGCTGTTCTCATGGGAGCGGTTCCCTCGCCGGATACGCCGCCGGCCTCCCGATACTGATATAGGTGAACCCGTGCCGTGCCATCACCTGGGGGTCATAGAGATTGCGCCCATCGAGCACAATCGGGTAGCGCAGGATCCGGTTCAAGCGGTCCAGATCCAACGCCGCGAACTCCGGCCAGTCGGTGAGAATCAACAGGGCATCCGCGTCTTTGGCGGCCTCATACGCCGAATCCACATAACGCAGGGTATCGCAGGGTGCCAGGTGCTCCTGGGTTCGCTTCATCGCGGCAGGATCGAATGCCGTAATAGAGCAGCCTTCGGCCAGCAACATCTCAACCAGTTCAATGGCAGGCGATTCGCGAATGTCGTCCGTCTCTCCCTTGAAGGCCAGCCCAAGAACTCCGATTCTCTTACCTCGCAGGGTCCACAAGGCGGATCGAACCTTGCCCAGAAAGCGCTTCTTCTGCTGAGTATTGATCTTCTCGACTTCGCTCAGAAGATTAAAGTCGATCCCCATATGCTCCGCGACAGAACGGAATGCTGCCACGTCCTTGGGAAAGCAGGAGCCGCCATACCCGATGCCGGGACGAAGGAATTTAGGGCCAATCCGGCCATCGAGCCCCATGCCGAGAGCAACCTGCTCGACGTTGGCATTGGTAGCCTCGCACAGGTTCGAGACCGCGTTGATAAACGAGATCTTCAGCGCGAGAAAGGCGTTCGACGCGTGCTTGATAATCTCGGCGCTCTTGGTCGAGGTCAGCAGCAGCGGCGGAGGCGCGGCCGAACTGCACGAACCCGCAATGGCGTCAGGCCGTTGATAGTATTCGCCGCCGGTGAGTGGAACATAGATGCGGCTTAGGAGTTCCGCCGCTCGATCACTATCGGCGCCCACGACAATCCGGTCAGGATGCAGGAAGTCAGCGACCGCCGTGCCCTCGCGGAGAAACTCAGGGTTCGACACTACGTCGAAGAGGTTACGGTCCACGCCGTTTCGCTCTATCGACCGTCGCACCCATTCGTTGGTGTAGACGGGGACAGTGCTCTTTTCGACGATGACCTTATAGCTGGTGATCGACCGTGCAATCTCGCAGGCGACGGCCTCGACATAGGACAGATCGGCATCGCCGGTCTCGCTCTGCGGCGTTCCTACCGCGATGAAGATGGCGTCGCACTCTCGCGTCGCCTCCGCGAGATCGCTTGTGAACCTGATCTTCGTGTTGCGATATCGCTCCAGAAGCTCCGGCAGATAATTCTCGTGGATCAGGGTGTCGCCCCCTTGCAGGGCGGCCACCTTGCGATCGTCATTGTCAACGCAAATAACGGAGTGGCCCATCTCCGCAAAACAGACGGCGGCGACAAGACCGACATATCCAGATCCGACAACGGCAATTTGAATGGGATTGTTCATCATGGGGGAGATATCGTGCTTCCTGTTAGAGAATAGCTGAATTTGAAGATTCTGGCGGTAGCCTTCCAGCTATCTGTCCGGATGAAAAGATAGTAACTTTGGCTTCCTTACTGATGGAACCGTCTAGTAGACTAAAAGTAATGGGTCTTCAAAACACGCAGCCTTCAGCCGATGGGGATACTTCAGAACTGAATTCGCCTCGATTCGGTTCCGCGGTTACGGATACTGCCCTGTCTGACGCTATCCTCACGCTTAAAAAGCGACGGAAGATCCTTATTTTGGCGATTCTTCTCGGCCTGGGCTATGGCATCTACAAAGCCCAGACGCAGCCGAAGCTCTATGAAGCCGTGGGGCGGATTCAAGTTCGCTCCGGCTCCTCCAACGAGTACCGGCTGAGCGCAGTGCAGGCGCTGGGCGGAACCGATACTGCGTCAAAGATGCTAACGGAGATCGCAATCCTGCGCAGCGATTCGTTGATGCTGACCGTTGCTCGCGACATGAATCTAGCGAATAACCCGGACTTCATCGGCAAGGACGCGCCGCACGGAAACATCGACGACCCCGCCGTGCGCCAGGCCACGGTCCATGCTCTGCAGAGCGGCCTGCGGATCGTTCTTGTTCCCAAAACCGAGATCATCAACATCAGCTACAGCAGTCTGAACCCCAAGCTCGCTGCCGACATTGTCAACAAGGTCATCTCGGCCTACATTCAGCGCAGTTATGAGACCCGCTTCGCTTCGACCCAGCGCGTTTCGCGATGGCTTTCAAGCCAGTTGGACGATCTCAAGCAGCAGGTCGAAACATCGCAGGAACAGATGATGGACCTGCAGAGGAAGCTGGGCATCGTCGGCTTCGATCCAAATCACAATCAGATCAGTAGTTCGCTTGAGGATCTCTCCAAGGCAGCCGGCGAAGCGAAGATTGCGCGCATCATCGCAGAGTCGCGCTATCGCGTCCTGAGCGGCATGGACCCGGATTCGGTGGAAAGCTCCATCGACGCGGCGCCTGGAGCCGCTCCCCAGGAACTGACCCAGTTGCGCACGCAGCTTGCAACAGCAAGAGCAAGCTATGCGCAAATGCAGGCGACCCTTGGCCCGAATCACCCGCAGGCCAAGGCGCTCCGGGCACAGATCGACGAACTCTCCAAAGAGGTCACCAAAGAGCAGAATCGGCTTCTGCTTCAGGCCAAGGAGAACTTCGTTGTCGCCCGCGCCAACGAAGTTCAGACCAAAGCGGCTCTCGAACAGCAGAAGACAGACGCTTACAAGCTTCGGGACGACCTCATCGAGTACACGCTGCGGCAACGCGAGTTCGAGTCGAACAGGACTCTCTACGAAGGGCTCCTCCAGCGGCTGCGGACCGCCGGAGTCGAGGCAGGACTTGAATCGCTGGAGATCGACGTTGTCGACCAGGCGTTACCTCCCGCAAAGCCGACGCTCAAGCGCCGGTCGACGGTAGTTCTCACGGGGATGGTCTTCGGCCTGCTCGGCGGCATCATCATAGCTTTCATCGTCGAGAGCCTCGACACCGGCCTGAGTAGCGTCGCGGAGATCGAAAGCCTCATCGAGCTTCCCTCGCTCGCCGTTATCCCCAAGGCGCGCCGGCTCTCTGTCGAACAATCGAGCACCTTAACTCCAACGCAGAAGAATCTTAGCGTCCTGTCCCAGCCGAAGTCGCAGTTTACGGAGTCGTTTCGAGCGTTGCGAACCTCGCTGCTGCTGGCGACTACCGGGCATCCTCCTAAATTCATTCTGCTCACAAGTGCCACGCCATCGGAAGGCAAGACCACGCTCTCTACCAACCTTGCCTGCATCCTGGCGCAGGGGGATGCCCGCGTGCTTCTCATCGACGCCGATCTGCGCAGGCCGAGCGTTCATCATCGCTTCGGCATGAGCGGCAAGACCGGCGTGACCACCGTGCTTACCGGAGCCGCGCCGCTGGAAGAGGCAGTACAGACCGTGCCGGAGGTGCCGAACCTCGACATCCTGCCAGCCGGCCCCATGCCGCCCTTCCCAACCGAGATGTTAGGTTCGGAGGCAATGGATCAGCTACTCAGGCAGTGTGGTGATCTATACGCGTATGTCGTCATTGACACACCGCCCATCCTCTCCGTCACCGATGGCGTTATCCTGGCCCGTCACGCCGATGCCGTGGTCATGGTTGTCCGCCACGGCAAATCGAGCAAACACGTGGTTCGCAGGGCGCGCGATCTCTTGCTGCGTTCCGGGGCGCCAATTACCGGCATCGTACTGAATGCGGTCGATACGAACTCACCGGAGTACTACGGCTACTACGGATACTCCGGCTATTCCTATTCGAGCGGGGATTCCGGAAGCTGGGAGCCCCAGTCGGATTCGAGATCAAAAGATCGCAGAACCGGGGAGACCGACTAATGCAAAATGATCGTCTCAGACTGGATGTGCGCGTGGAAGGGTTGCGGAACCATGGCATCTGGAGCGCGCTCGCGATAGCCGCTGTGATCTTCGTGTTGTGCCTCTCTTCTTCGCCGGCTATAGCACAGTTCAGCGGCCCTGCGCTGGGAATCTCCGCGCCGGTCAATCCACCGTTGGAGCCGACCACCGACCCTGCAATTCTCTATCCGGCCAGCCGAGACATTATTCTCGATCGCGGGGATCTGCTGTCGATCCACCTCTATGGAACAACGGACTACCAGCCTGAGGCCAGGATAAGCCTGGACGGCACGATCCAACTGCCTCTCATCGGCAATTTGCACGTCGAGGGTCTTACTATCCATCAGGCCCAGGACCTGATCGCAAAGCGGCTCACCAGCGCAGGCATGTATCGCGATCCCCAGGTGAACATCCAACTGACGGAAGCCCCCAACCAGTCTGTCACGGTAACCGGTGAGGCACACGCTGTCGTCCCAGTAGCGGGGCAAAAGCGGTTGTTCGACGTTTTGTCCGTCGCGGGGGGACTGCCTGCAACTGCAAGCCATATGATCACCATCGATCGTCCTGGCGTAGCCCAGCCGATCGTCGTCGACCTCGGAACGGACCCGGCCAACAGCGCACGCGCAAATGTCCCGGTCTTTCCAGGAGATACTGTCGTCGTCTCCCGTGTGGGAGTTGTTTATCTTCTCGGCGCGTTCAAGAATCAAGGCGCAATCCCTATTCAACAGAATGCTCCACTCACCCTGATGCAGGCAGCAGCCCTTGGCGGCGGACCCGGATGGCAGGGCAAGCTGGGGGATCTGCGCATCGTGCGAACGGTGGGCCTCGATCGCAAGGTCGTCCAGGTTGACGCGGGCAAGGTCATTAAGGGAGAGGCTCCCGACCCCGTCCTGCAAGCCAACGACATCGTCCTGCTGCCGACAAATGCGATGAAGGCTGCGATCAAGTCGGGCGGCTTATCTACGCTGGTTGGCCTTGCCTCGATCCTTGCCGTCAGTATCCGGTGAAGAGGTCGGTCCACGCACTTGCGCAACCATCATGTTTGATTCGAGGAGATCGTCGATGCGACTTCCCCTCCCCTGCGAGCGGATAAAAGGATGACCGGCAAAGTAAAACTGGCCTACGTGGTAAGCCATCCAATCCAATATCAGGCTCCTCTCCTGCGCAGAATTGCTCAGGAGCCGGATATCGATCTGACCGTCTTCTTCGGTTCCGATTTCTCTGTTCGAGGCTACAAGGATGAGGGATTCGGCGTGGATGTGAAGTGGGACGTGCCTTTGCTCGAAGGCTATCGGCACGAATTTCTGCCTGTTCTGAGAGACAACGCCACGGTAGGTGTAGCCACTCCTCTGAACTACGGCATCCTCAAACGGCTGCGCGGAGGCCGCGGCGAGTCTCCCTTCGATCTGCTCTGGGTACATGGGTATGCGACCGTCAATTCGCTCCATGCCATGTTGGCGGCAAAGTCGCTGGGCATCCCAGTTCTGCTGCGCGGCGATATGTGGCTGAAGGACCGCCCGCGAAGCAAGTCAAAGCTTGCGGCGAAGGCACTCTTTTTTCATGCCTTGAAGAATCTGGTAGATGGCGTTCTGCCGGTGGGGACCTTGAATGCCGAGTACTGGAGCCACCACTTCGGCAATGACCTTCCGCAGTTCCTTATGCCCTACGCGGTCGACAACGACTACTTCCAACAGCGCAGCCGCGAGGCGGAGCAAGGACGCGGGCGATTGTTGAAAGAGTTGAATCTCGATCCCTCACGGCCGGTCATCCTGTTTGCTTCGAAGTTGCAGACTCGCAAACGCTGCACCGACCTGATTGCGGCTTACAACAATCTGTCGCCTGCTCCGGGAGTTGAGCCGCATCCTTACCTCGTGATCGTGGGGGACGGCGAGGAGCGCGCCGCGCTCGAACGGCAGGCAGCGGAGACGGGGTTCAGCGGAGTCCGCTTCTGCGGTTTCCGAAATCAGTCGGAACTGCCGGCCTTCTTCGATATCGCGTCGGTCTTCGTGCTGCCCTCGCGGCATGAGCCCTGGGGCCTGATCGTCAACGAAGTCATGAACGCAGGACGCGCGGTCATCCTCTCCGACGACTGCGGCTGCCAGCCGGACCTGATCTCGGACGGGGTGGAAGGCTGTGTCTTTCCCGTAGGCGATGTCGAAGCTCTAACTGCGGCGCTGCGCACCGTACTGGCAACGCCGGAGACAGCCGCTCAAATGGGACAACGCGGTCTGGAACGAATCCGAACCTGGAGCTTCGAGGAAGATATTCATAGTCTGCGTCAGGCCATCGCACAACTCACACGAAAGATCGTTGCCTGATACCTGTCTCGATTTCAAAACGGCATTTCACGAAAATGCTTCATCGTAATATTCCAAGTGGGGTCGATCACCGATGCGCATTCTTCACATTATGGGAACTCTGAATCCAGCCGCCGGCGGCCCCTCGCAATCGGTGCGGGTGCTGATGAGCTATGCTTCCATCGGCTACGTCGGCGAGGTAGCAACGTTCGACGATCCGGCAGCGTCCTTCCTGAAAGATATCGGCTTCCCTGTGCATGCGCTCGGCCCGGTCAACACGACCTTTGGTTACAACAGCCGCCTCGTTCCGTGGGTCAAGGCCAACCGTCACCGCTTCGACGGCGTTGTCGTCAACGGGCTCTGGCAGTACTGCGGGATGGGTGCCCGTCGCGCGCTCTCCGGAACCGACACTCCCTACCTCGTCTTCACCCACGGCATGCTGGACCCCTACTTCAAACATGCCTTCCCTCTGAAACACCTAAAAAAATGGCCTTACTGGCTGCTGTCGGAGTACTGGAATCTGCGCGGAGCCTATCGCGTCCTCTTCACCTCGGAGGCGGAAAAACGTCTTGCCGAAGAGAGCTTCCGGCTGCACCGCTGGAATCCGTACGTCGTTCCCTACGGCGCAAAGGGACCTACGGGCGATCCCGATCTGCTCAAGCAGACCTTCTTTGAAAAGTGCCCACAGGTGAAAGACAAGCGGCACCTGCTCTTCCTCGGCCGCATCCACCGCAAGAAGGGCTGCGACATGCTGATCGATTCTTTTGCCCAGGTTGCAGCCAGCGACCCCGACCTTCATCTGGTGATGGTTGGACCCGACCAGCAGCGATGGAGCGTCGAGTTGCAGCAGACTGCCGCCAGAGCAGGCATCGCGGACCGCATTTACTGGCCCGGCATGGTCACCGGCGACGCCAAGTGGGGAGCGTTCTACGCGGCTGAGGCCTTCATTCTTCCTTCCCATCAGGAGAACTTCGGCATAGCCGTTGCCGAGGCTATGGCCTGCGGAACGCCCGTCCTGCTCTCCGACAAGGTCAATATTGCCGAAGAGATTGCTAGTGACGGAGCCGGCCTAATGGAACTCGATACGCCCGAAGGCACTTTGAACCTGCTTCGAAGATGGATCGCAATGTCCCCCGGCGAACGCGGCCAGATGGCAGAAAAAGCGCTTCACAGCTTCCATCTCCGCTACGATATGCAGCAGACGGCGAAGACTATCATCCAGATATTTGAAGCGGCCCTTCAATCGCAAGCGAAGTCCTAAACCATGCCCAGGCAGATTCATTACAACGCGACCGAGCATATCTCGCCCGAGACGGCAGCCGATCCTTACCTGCGCCCAGCCTTTTCAGTCGGAAATCGAGCCCGCCGCGTTCTCTGGAACCTCTGCCGAGTCCTGTTGTACCGCACGTCGCCGCGTCCCTTTCATGCCTGGCGTGCATGGCTGCTCCGCTGCTTCGGAGCCACCATGGGGCGGAATTGCCATTTTTATCCCGCATCCAAGATCTGGGCTCCGTGGAACCTGGTCTGCGCGGACCAGGTCACCGCCGCCGATGGAGCCGAGATCTACAACCCTGCACCGATGATCTTCGGCTCTCACTCTATCCTCTCGCAGGATGCGTACCTCTGCGGGGCCACGCACGACTACGACGACCCCGCCTTTCCCCTGCTGGCCTATGCCATGACTATCGGCGCCTATGCCTGGATCTGCGCTCGCGCTTCGGTCGCACCGGGAGTCAACGTCGGCGAAGGCTCGGTTCTTGGACTGGGCTCCATCGCGACAAGAGATCTCGCTCCCTGGACCGTCTACGCAGGATCACCCGCCGCCAAAGTGAAAGACCGCCGTAAGCCCTCCTCGACCTGAGCAGCAGAATCACAATGCGCGCAGTTGTTCCGACACCAGCGCTGCCGCCCGTTCACAAGCCTCACGATCCACGTCGTAATGAGTGACAAAGCGCACCGCATCGGCTCCGATCGCGCTTGCCAGCACACCCTTCTGCTTCAATCTATCGCAGAACTTCGCAGCGTCGCCGTCGCGTAGACGAAAGATGACGATGTTCGTCTCGACCGCGTCCAGATCGATCTCAGCGCTCGGCGCTTCCGCGACCGCCTCTGCCAGCAGACGTGCGTTTGCATGGTCGTCTGCCAGCCGTGCCGGCATCTCTTGCAATGCAATCAGGCCCGCAGCCGCAAGAATTCCGGCCTGCCTCATGCCGCCGCCCAGCGCCTTGCGAAAGATGCGCGCCTGCTCAATCGCCTCCCTGCTGCCCACCAGCATCGACCCCGCCGGAGCGCCCAGCCCCTTCGACAGGCAGAACATCACTGTGTCGAACCCGCGCGTAAGTTCCGCCACGTCTACTCCGAGAGCGGCGGCAGCATTGAAGATGCGCGCTCCATCCAGATGCACCGGCAGCCCCGCCGCATGGGCTCCCTCGCATATCTCCCGCATCGCTGCCACCGGCGTTACGGTGCCGCCCGCCATATTGTGCGTATTTTCAATACAAATCAGACCGGTCTGCGCGCGATAGTAGATCTTCGGCCCAATGGCGCGGCTGATCTGCTCCCACGTCAGCCTGCCCCGCTCCCCCGCGACCGTGCGCAACTGGCAGCCGGAAAAGGCCGCAGCCGTAGCCATCTCCCAGTCCATCACATGCGCCCGCGCCTCGCAGATGACCTCCTGCCCATGGCGGGTGTGCAGCCTGATGGCGATCTGGTTGCCCATCGTTCCGCTCGGCACAAAGATCGCCGCTTCCCTTCCGAACTTCGCAGCGGCATCTTTCTCCAGCCGATTGACCGTCGGATCCTCGCCATACACGTCATCGCCCACCTCGGCCGCGAACATCGCCTCGCGCATCGCCTTGGTCGGCTTGGTCACGGTGTCACTGCGCAGATCGATCATGCTTCCCTCTCAAAAGTCTGAATTATGCGGCGGAGGCGATCAGCAGCCGACTGAAGACCTCGTTCGACACCATCCGACCCCGCGCCGTCAGTCGCATCCGGTCAGACTCCATCTCCAGAAGCCCTGCCTCGCGAACCTCCAGCAAGGCGGGCATCACGTCCTGCAGTATCGCCTCGCCAAACTCCGAACGTAGCGCATCGAAGCGCACGCCTCGATTCAATCGCAGCCCAAGGAAAAGCGACTCTTCAAACGCCTGTTCGCGGCCAACGATATCAAACTCCAGGCTGGTCTTTGGAATGCGTTGTATTGTCTCTCCCAGATAAGCGTCCATCTCGTCCGTGTTCGCAAACCGCACCGCTTCCGTACCGCGCAGCAGCATCGAGTGCGCGTCCAGTCCGAAGCCCATGTATGGCTGCCGCTGCCAGTATTTGAGGTTGTGCCGCGACTCATGGCCCATCCGCGCAAAGTTCGAGAGCTCGTACTGTCGCAGTCCGGCCGCATCGAACCGTTCACATGCCATCTGGTACCAGTCGGCGCTCTCATCCTCAGAAGGCACAGCCGCTGCATGATATCGCTCGCCCCCGGCAAGCATCTCCTTGCCCAGCCGCGACTCCTCATCGATCTCGAGCATATAGACGCTCACATGCGGCGCGGCGCTGGCAATCGCCTGTTCGACAGAAAACTCCCAACTCTCCCGAGACTGATACGGCAGCCCCGCGATCAGGTCAAGGTTGATCTCCGCAACGCCAGCAGCGCGAAGCCTTGCAATCTCGGCCTCGCACTGCAACCGCGTATGCAGCCGTCCCACAGCAGCCGTCTCCCTGTCCACAAACGACTGCACCCCGAAGCTGATGCGGTTCATTCCCTGCTCCACCAACTCGTTCAGCGTCTCATCCGCCAGTTGCCCCGGAGCGCACTCCAGCGTGATCTCGGCATCGGCGATCAGGTCGAATTCCCTCCGAAGCGCCCCGAAGATTCGGCGAAACTGCGATGCCCCCAGCAGGCTGGGAGTACCACCCCCAAAATAGACCGTATCCACCTGCCCCGGCATCTCCGCGTCAGTCCTCGCCGCCATGGCCCGAGCGCCCTCAATCTCATGACAGACGCGGTCCACATACCCCTGCATCCGCTCGGAGGCAAACACTCCCGAGGCAAAGTTACAAAACGTACACTTTGCCTTGCAAAACGGGACCGAGATGTAGACGCCAGCCGGGATTGTCATATTCTTTTTGAAGGGTGCTCCCGGTGTAATTGTTTCACGGACGTTGCCTTGCCGCACCTTCTGACTGGCGGGTACATCCAAACGTCAGGAAGGTTCTATCGCATGCTTGGAATTCTCCGCGCCGGCTCCATCGCAGGGGCTCTCGCCGCTCTTCTATCGATGCAGGTTCCTGCCTCCGCTCAGGTCGCGCCGCCGCAAAGCCGTACTCCTGTGCTTGTCGAGCTCTTCACCTCGGAAGGCTGCTCCAGTTGCCCTCCCGCCGATGCTCTGCTGGCACGACTCGTCAGCACGCAACCCGTGGATGACGTGGAGATCATTGCGCTCGGCGAGCATGTGGATTATTGGGATCAACTTGGCTGGCGCGATCGCTTCTCCTCACACCAGCTCACCGACCGCCAGAATAGCTATCGTCTTCGCTTCGGGATCGACAGCGTCTATACCCCTCAGATGGTTGTTGATGGCGCAGAACAATTTGTCGGCAACGATTCAGTTCATGCTCGCAGCGCCATTGTCCGTGCGGGAAAGGTTGCCAGGATCGACCTCGCTCTTGCCAACCCCGTCAGCGACGGACATCGCGTCGCGATCTCCGTATCTCTCGCCGCGCCGTCCAGCCGATTGCCCAAAGCAGATCTCTACGCCGCTCTGGTAGACCCTTCGGACACGACGGAGATCAAGGGTGGAGAAAACCGCGGCATCCAACTTCATCATGCCGCTGTCGTTCGCTCCCTGCAACGGATCGGCATACTGGAAGACCTGACCCGGGGACCGGTCAAGGCTACCCTCACTGCCCCGCAAGACGCCGTTCCCCTGAATATGAGTGTCGTCGTCTTCGCCCAGCGTTCCGGCACAGGCCCCATCGTCGGCGCGACCTCAATCGCCACGGCACAAGGGCATTCCAACGGTCCCATCCCATCCTCCAAGCATCTAGAATAGGAAGTTAGATGGCCGACGAACGTAAAACCAGAAAGCCGGAGAAGGAAGCCGCGAAGAAGAATCCGCAGGATGACGACATCGTCGGCAAAGCCTACGATGGCCGCCTCATGCGTCGCCTCCTGACTTATCTGCGGCCCTACAAGATTCAAACGGCCTTCTCCGCCGTCGCGATCATCTTTAAAGCCGGAACCGACGTCGTCGGCCCATACCTGGTCAAGGTTGCCGTCGACACCTACATGACGGATACTCCGCCTGAGAAGCTCTCCTGGCTGGCCCACCATCTCAGCCCGCGACCCATGACCGGCATTACCCAGCTCGGCCTCCTTTACCTCACCGCACTGCTCATTACCTACGCGCTCGAGTTCGCTCAGACCTACCTGATGCAGTGGACCGGGCAGAAGATCATGTTCGACCTGCGCAGCCAGATCTTCCGCCACCTCCAGCGCATGTCTCCCGCCTTCTTCGACCGACATCCCGTCGGCAAGCTCGTCACTCGCGTCACCTCCGACGTAGACGCGCTTAACGAGATGTTCACTTCGGGCGTTCTCGCCATCTTCGAAGACATCTTCGTCCTTGCGTTCATCATCATCATTATGCTGAAGATGAGCTGGCCGCTGGCTCTACTGACGCTGGCGGTCCTTCCGGTGATCCTCTACATCACCCGCATCTTCCGCAACCATGTGCGCGAGAGCTACCGTCGTATCCGCTCCGCCATCGCCCGCATCAACAGCTATATGCAGGAGCACGTCAGCGGCATGTCCGTGGTGCAGCTCTTCAACCGCGAGCAGCGATCCTTCAATGAGTTCGCCTCCGTCAACCGGCAGCACATGGACGCCTTCAAGGACGCCATCTTCGCCTACGCTCTCTACTATCCGGCAGTCGAGCTTCTCAGCTCCACCGCCATCGCGCTGGTCCTCTGGCGCGGCGGCATCAGCGCCCTCTTCACAGGAACGCCGCTCCCGGCAGGCCTGCCGTTCTACGAATATCTCCTGCACCCGATGCACGTGGCCGGCGCTACCGTCACGCTCGGCGTCCTCATTGCCTTTATCCAGTACGCGCAGCGTTTCTTCCGCCCCATCCAGGACCTCAGCGAAAAATACAACATCCTGCAGGCCGCCATGGCCGCCAGCGAGCGCGTCTTCAAACTGCTCGACTCCGAGCCCGAGATCGTCTCCCCCTCCGATCCCGTCAAAGGCGACAACTCAGGCCGGGTAGAATTCCGCAACGTCTGGTTCACCTACCAGACTCTCGACGAGGCGCAGCGCATTCGTGTCGCCTCGGCCACCGACGACGAGCTGCGCGGCTATGCCGACATCGAGTGGATTCTCATGGGCGTCAATTTCGTCGTCGAGCCCAACGAGACTGCCGCCATCGTCGGCCATACCGGCGCGGGCAAGACCACCATCATCAGCCTGATGATGCGTTTCTACGACATTCAGCGCGGCAGCATCCTCGTCGACGGCGTCGACGTGCGGCAGCAGGACATGCACGAACTGCGCCGCCGCTTTGCCATCGTCTTGCAGGACTCGTTCCTCTTCACCGGCACCATCGCCGACAACATCCGCCTCGGTTCTTCATGGATCACTGACGAGCGCCTCGAGCGCGCTGCCGACGAGGTCAACGTCGGCGACTTCATCCGCTCGCTTCCCCAGCAGTTCACCGAGCCGGTCCAGGAGCGCGGAGCCACGCTGTCGACCGGACAAAAGCAGCTCATCAGCTTCGCCCGCGCGCTGGCTCATGATCCGGGCATCCTCATCCTCGACGAAGCGACGTCCTCGGTCGATACCGACACCGAGATCCATGTACGAAACGCACTCTCCCATATGGTGACGGGCCGCACCTCCATCCTGATCGCCCATCGCCTGTCCACGATTCAGCGCGCCGATACCATTCTCGTCATGCACAAAGGCCAGCTACGCGAGCGCGGCACGCACCAGGAGCTGCTCACCCATCGCGGCCTCTACTGGAAGCTCTACCAGTTGCAATACAAGGACCAGGAGATGGGCACGGACAGCGCTCCCTTCACACCGGAACCCACTCCTTCAGGCCTATAGACCGAAGGCCCTCTTTACCCCTGCTTTGTACGTGACTCCACCACCGCCACTCGTTCGCTGATCGGAGATACCTGGCGAAAAACCTCCACCTGATTATTCGCGCTCAAAGCAGCAAATTCAGATCGCATCTCTGCCCGAAAAGCGTCCAGTGTCTTCATCACCGCATCATGCTGAATCTCACTCTGCCGCTGTAGGGCTTCCAGTTTGACAGTGTGAGCCTTAAGATCGGGCGCAACCAGATCCTGAATCACCTGTCGCAATGCAGTAACGATATCGGACATGGTTTCCGCCTTTCTCCACAATTGTAACCTTTCCACCTCCTCTCTCCCTCCAACCATTTAAGCTAATCCCATCGCTCTCTCAATTCCCAATCCG
Organism: Acidobacteriales bacterium 59-55; assembly: GCA_001897435.1. Taxonomy (GTDB): domain Bacteria; phylum Acidobacteriota; class Terriglobia; order Terriglobales; family Acidobacteriaceae; genus Edaphobacter. Next base: position 1,017,479 of record MKSV01000007.1, read on the forward strand.
CGCATCTTCCTCTCTGCCGGCGAAGCCAGCGGAGACCACTACGGGGCGCAGCTCATCGATGAGTTGCATAACCGCCATGCCGGAGCCAGCTTCTTCGGCCTTGGCGGCAAAGAGATGGAAACCTCCGGCCTCGACCGCATCGTCCGCGCCGAAGACGTCGCCCACATGGGCATCACCGAAGTCCTCCGCCACATGCCGCGCATCTACGGCGAGTACCGCCGTCTTGTCGCCTCGATCAAGGAGCGCCGGCCCGACGCCGCCATCCTCATCGACTTCCCCGACGTCAACCTCCGCCTCGCCCGCGAACTCCGCAAGCTGAATATCCCCGTCGTCTACTTCGTCAGCCCCCAGCTCTGGGCGTGGAAGCGTAAACGCCTCCGCTGGGTACAGCAGCGGATCGACCGCATGATGGTCATCTTCCCCTTTGAAGAATCCTTCTACCGCGCCCGCGGCGTCGATGCCGCCTTCACCGGTCATCCACTCGCTTACCTGCCCTCGCCCACCATCTCGCGCGAGCAGTTTGCCGTCACATACATGGCCGCCAACCATGAGGACCCTCAATCAAGCTCGCATATGCGCAGGCATTGGATCGCGCTGCTCCCCGGCAGCCGGTGGAAAGAGGTCGAGTCCAACCTGCCCACCATGCTCGAAGCTGCCGCACTTCTAGGTCGGAACTATGATTTTTTGATACCTGTAGCAAGCACTCTCGACAAAGGAGCGATCAGCAACTTTGTCTTTCAGGGACTGCTGCCTCGCATGCAGTGGCCCAAAAGCTCCATCACTCTGGTTGACGACGCCCGCGAAGCTCTCCACCACGCACGCGCCAGCATCGTAGCCAGCGGCACAGCCACCGTGCAGGCTACCGTCATCGGCAACCCCTTCGTCGTCGTCTACCACGTCTCTCCCCTCACCTTTGCGCTTGCTAAACGCCTCGTCCGCTACCCCTCGGAGATTCCTGCCCAACTTGACCAGTACGACAACCTCCCCATCGCCATGGTCAATCTCATCGCCGGACGCCGCATCGTTCCCGAACTGCTGCAAGGCCAGTTCACCGCAGCCAACGTAGCCGCCACGCTCATGCCTCTGCTCTCAGACACCCCCGAGCGCGCCCAAATGATCGCCGATCTCGCCGAAACCCGGCGCAAGCTCATCCCCGCTTCCGGTTCAAGCCCTGTCACCGAGGTCTGCGACGCCGTCGAAGCCCTCCTCAAGCAGTCTCCCGCCACACGTGGCCGAATTTCCACCGCAAGCGTCTAACACTTTGAAGACGTTATAGCGGCCATCGCCAAGGCAGTACCATGTTTCTGAGGATCTTTGCCCGACATGCATTCACTATCCCGGCATCTCCGAGTTCTGGTCACGGCCCTGTTCCCTCTCTGTATGCTTACCGCCAGCCTCTGGGCAGCGCCCGTTCGTCCCCAGATACGCGTCACCGGCTACGTGATTCATGCCGATCTGGACCCTGCCACCCACCACCTCGCTGCCACTGCCGCCGTCACCTTCACCGCGCTCGAAGACGTCACCTCACCAATCTTCGAGCTGAATAATGGTCTCCAGATCACCAAGGTTACGGACGCCGGCGGCAAGGCACTCCAGTCCGAGCGCCTGACCAGCAACAGCACCGTACGCTTTAGCCTCGATGCTCCGATCCCCAAGGGCACCAGTACTACTTACAACTTCGAATACTCCGGCACGCTCACCGGCTCGGACACCAGCCCGGTCAGCGGAATTAAGATGGCCTCGATCGACGATCCCATCAGCATCCTCCTCTATCCCGGTGCATGGTTCCCCATGACCGGCCTCTATACCGACCGCTTCACCGCCGAGATGCACATCAGCGTGCCTTCCGGTGAGCGCGTGGTCGGCAGCGGCAGCGGCATCAGCGCACCCAAGAGCCTCCCCGGCAACCGCACCGAGTACACGTTCAACTGGGCCAAGCCCGGCTTTCCCGGAACCATCATTGCAGGCAAGTTTCTGGATCCCGGTTCCTTCCCCAACACCAACAACATCCACGTCTACGTCACCGAGAAGCACAAGGATGCCGCCGCCGACTTTGCCAGCACGGCAACACGCGAATTTCTCTATATGTCAGGCACCTTCGGCCAGCCTGAGTCTCCCATCCTCAACGTCGTCGAACTGCCCGACGATGCCGTCTCTGCCACCTGGGCGCCCGAGATCGCGGCCATCGGTGGCGCTCGCATCGCCGCCCGTAATGCCCAGCGCCTGCTCTCGAACACAATCGCCCATCAGTGGTGGGGCGGCGAGGTCTCCCCGGCCACCCTCAACGACGCCTGGATCACCAACGGCATGTCGCGCTACGCCGAGCTGATGTATCTCGAAGACTCCGCCGGCAAGGCCGCCTTCCAGTCCGCCATCACCGATGTCTCAGCCGGTGCGCTCGCCTACGACACTGTGCCCCTGACCTCGTTGGGCCGCCTCGATCCCTATTCGCCCCAGTTCCAGTCCATGACCCTCGAAAAGGGCGCGATGGTCTTCCACATGCTTCGCTGGGAGATGGGCGACGACGTCTTTCAGAAGTTCCTGCGCGCCGTCCTGTCGCAGTACACCGACAAACCCATTCGCAGTTCCGACCTCGAAGCCGTAGCCGAGGCCCAGTCGAACCTGCAACTGACGCCCTTCTTCTCGCAATGGATCGATGGCACCGGAGCGCCAAACTTCGGCGACAAATACACGGTCTTCCGCCTCGGCAGCAACAAGGGCTTCCGCACCGTCGGAGCCATTACCCAGGATCTCGACCTCTTCCGCATGCCGGTCGAGCTTCGCATCGAGACCGACGGCAAGACCGAGATTCGCCGCATCGTCGTCAGCGGCAACCAGTCGCAGTACTCCATCGAAACCTTCGGCCGCCCCCGCCGTATCACCATCGACCCCGACAACTGGCTGCTCAAGAGCACGCCCGATCTCGCCGTCCGTGTCGCTGTCCTGCGCGGCCAGCAGCAGGTTGCCCAGGGTGATCTCTCCGCCGCGCTGGTCGAGTACCAGAAAGCGCTCAACGCCAACAAGAACAGCTCGCTGGCCTCCTACCGCATCGGCGAGATCTTCATGATGCAGCGCAATTACCAGTCTGCGGCGAACTCCTTCCGCGACGCCCTCCGCGGCGACGGCGATCCCAAGTGGATCGAAGTCTGGAGTCACATTGAGCTTGGCCGCATCTTCGATATCACCGGACAGCGCGACCGCGCCGTCAACGAGTACCGCCTCGCCGTCCAGACCAACGACAACACCCAGGGTGCAATCAACGAAGCCCGCGCTCTAATGCAGAAGCCCTACAAACGGCCCGCACAGGACTAGCCGGCTAGGCTAGCGCCAAAGGCGCGATTCATACCAGCCCAGGGCAAACCGGGGTCCCCGGTGGGCGCTTTTGCCCGCTGGGGCGGAGAAGCCCTGGGTATGAGACCACGGTATGCATAGAGGGCTGAAGGCCCGATCTATATATCAGCCTTCGCCATGGCGCATCTCCCGTACACCATCGGGAAATTTACCCTGAACCGAATCGATGCAGAAAGGCCTCGCATCCACATCATGGACGCGAGGCCACTTCCCCAAATCACCTGAACCTTATTTCTTCTTTTTGCCCGACGCGACAGCAGCTTTTTTCGTTGCAACCTTCTTCGTCGCCGGCTTCGACCCTTTGGCCGTAACCTTTTTCGCCGGGGCTTTATGAGCAGCGCTCTTTGCCGAAACCTTCTTTGCCGCTGGCTTCTTTGCAGGTGCCTTTTTGGCCACATGAGCAGCCTTCTTCGCCACGGCCTTTACCGGCAGCTTCTTCACGGCGGCTTTTTTCACCGGCGTCTTTGCCTTCTTTGCCGGGGGAGCAGTTTTCTTCACAGCGGCCTTTACCGGCGGAGTCGCCTTCTTGGCTGCAACTGGAGCCTTCTTTGCCGCGGCTTTTGCGGGCTTCGCGGGCGCAGCCTTTTTGGCGGCAGCTTTTACCGGCTTGGCTGCTGCTGCAACCTCGGTCTCTGCAATAGCTTCCGCTCCGGCCTCAATCTCAACCGCCGCTTTTTTCCGGCTCTTCGCCGGCTTGGCGTCTTTTTTGGCCACGCGCGCCCTGCGCAGATGCACCGGAGGTGGAGGAGCCGGAGGCGAATACGGCTCCAGATACGCCTTCATCTCCTCATCGGTACCCAGCTTCGAATCCATCAACTCAAAGAAGAGTTTGTCCAGCAGATCGTCATACCCGGGCAGGCTGGGAACGATCCTCATCTCCTGCATTATGGTGTGCGGCAGTCGCTGACGGGCCTGCGGCCAGTCGTTATAGAAGCTGTTGAACTTCGCCTGCATCGCCGCGCCCTTCGCCGTGTGCGCGGTCCACAACACTGCCTCCGGCTTGGCGGAATAGAGAAGCTTCCACGCCTGCGAGGGAGCCGCCGCACCCTTGCCTGAAAACTCCGCCGCAAACTCCTTCGCCTCGCGCTCCAGAGCCTCGATCTCGCCGACAAATCCCTGCCGGGGGAAGCTCTTCTTCAGCGCCGTCACGTCCTTTGGAGCCATCTTCGCAGTCAACAGCGGAAAGTTTGCCACCGATCCCTCGGGGTAGATGCCGCGCAACTGCAACTGCGTCAGCGTAGCCCGCAGCCGTTCCAGTTCGGGAACGTTCACCTTCGCCGAGCTCAGCGCCGGGGCAAGGTGCTTCATCCATCCTTCGCTCTCCAGCCGATGCAGAACCCGCAGCGGGTCTTCCTCGTGGAAGATCTCCTCCGTCTCATATCCGCGATGGAAGGCGTCCATCGCCGAGATATATCCCTCCTGCCGCCCGGTCTCGTAGCGCTCCTGCGTCTTCTCGTCCATCTGCCAGCCCAGCCGCGCCATCAATCGCGCTGCCCGGATCATCCGCACCGGCTCCTCGATGAATCCGTAGTTGCTTACCAGCCTCAGTTCGCGGTTCTCGATGTCGGCCACGCCGTTCAATGGATCCATCAACAGCCCGTAGGAACCGTCATTGAGCGATAGTGCCATCGCGTTGGCGGTGAAATCGCGCCGCCGCAGGTCCTCAAGGATGGTCGCGGGCTTGAACACCGGCTTACCCGGCTTGGGATAGGTAACCGACAGCGTGCTGCCCACCTCCAGACGCACCCCGCCCGGAAACCGGACATAGAAAGCCTGCTCAGCCTCCCGTTCGCCAGAGATTGATCCTCCGGCTTTCTCTATATCTTTCTTTAGCTTGAGTGCATTTCCCTGAACCGCTACATCCAGATCCCGCACCGGCGAACCGCTAGTCAGGTCGCGTACCGCACCGCCTACCAGAAATACAGTAAGCCCTTTATTTCGCGCAACTTCGCGCACCGTCTGTAGAGACGCCTGCTGGGCTTGCGAGAGGCGGTTTTCAAGCAGGTAGATGTAGTCGGCCATATCTGCTGCGCACACTCCATGCCGGGTCTTACCCGGGACGCCGCTCGCCCTAAACTGAGACGAATCAACCGTTTAGAAAGATCTGTGAAGCTAAGCACAAAACGCCACTTTACCACATAGATGACGAATTGGCTACCCTTTCTGCACCTTTTTCGCTGCGTTTGGCCTCCGCCGTGCGACAATCCGCCAGGCCCATGTCTTCTTCCCGCAAAAAGGTCGTCGTGCGCCGCCTCACTGGGGAGACCGTCCCCGGATACCTCCCTCTTGCCGGTTTTCTGACTGCCCGTCCTCCCGAGCCGACGATCGACCTCCTCGACCTCTCCGGTCGCGTTATCTCTATTTTTCTCAAAGACATCAAGCACATCTGCTACGTCCGGGACTTCAACCTCAACGACGCCGTCAACCCCGAGCGGCTCACCCGCCGCACCTTCCTTGCCCGCCCTCGCAATGAGGGGCTCTGGCTCCGTCTTACCTTCCGCCCTCCATCTTCGGCACCTCCGCCGACCGCGACAGCCGCTCCTGACCAGCTTGAGGGGCTGGCCCCAATTGACTCCTCCCTGCTCGACGACCTGGTCACCGACGCGGGACTTCAGCTCATCCCCCCCGACACCCGTTCCAACACTCAGCGCATCTATGTCCCCCGGACTGCCATCGCCGATTTGCAGCTGATCGCCGTCATTACCACCCCCTCCCGCAAGAAGCTCCTACCCACTTCCGCAGCGCCCAGCTTGCAAAATGAGCTCTTTGACGCTCCTCTACCGCCCAACATCCGCCCCAACTAAACGTCGATCAATACCGAAGGTGAATAGCTTGCACGAGATAGGTAAAAACTCTGGAGCTGCCAGGGGCACTCAACCCAGCCCGGTCATCTCCATCGCGCTACAATCCGAACCATGAAGCTGGCCGATCTTGCTCAACATCTCGGCGCCGCGCTCGACGGCGATGCCGCCGCGGAGATTACCGGAGTCGCCGCCATCGACACCGCTGCTCCCGGCGACCTGACCTTCGTCGCCAACCCCAAATATGCCTCTCTCGCCCGATCCACACGGGCCACCGCCGTTCTCGTTGAACCGGAGTTTGCCGAGATCGCTGCTGCGACGCTGCGCATCGAAAACCCCTATCTCGCCTTCGCTCGCGCCATTGAACTCTTTTATCGGCCGCCGGAGTATGCGCCGGGCATCCATCCCACCGCCGTCATCGCGCCTACAGCAAAGATTGGGGCCAACGCTCACATCGGGGCCTATGTCGTCGTGGGCGAGCATGTTGTTCTTGGCGACAATGCCACGCTTCTGCCGCACGTCGTGCTCTATCCCGATGTCCAGGCCGGCAACAACTTCTTTGCCCACGCCCACGCCGTTGTCCGAGAGCACTGCCGCCTGGGAGACAACGTTATCCTCCAGAATGGAGCAGTCATCGGAGCGGACGGCTTCGGCTTTGCGAAACAGGCAGGAGTCGAATCCGGGAGAAACTGGTACAAGATTCAGCAATCCGGTCCGGCCGTCCTCGAAGACCACGTCGAGGTCCAGGCCAACGCCTGCGTCGACCGCGCCAGCATCGGCGAAACCCGCATCCACGCCGGGGCCAAGATCGACAATCTCGTCCAGGTGGGCCACGGCTCCACCGTCGGCAGCGATACCCTGCTCTGCGCCCAGGTGGGCCTTGCCGGGTCGACGACGATTGGCCGGGGAGTCATCCTCGCAGGCCAGGTCGGCGTCGCCGGTCATTGCACCGTCGGCGACGGCGCTATCGCCACTGCGCAATCGGGAATTCCCGGCGACGTCGCTCCCGGCAAGGTCGTCAGCGGCTACCCTGCCATCGATAACCGCCAGTGGCTCCGCTCCGTCGCCCTCGTAAACCGCCTTCCCGAACTGTTGCGCAGTCTCAAACTGTCTAAATCAGAGCCAAAATGACGGCACGAAGATGACTTCAGTCAGCATCTTCGCATCCAAACATGAGGTGATGCCTGATCCACCCGATACGCGAAACAGCAATGGAAGCGGCTCCGTGTCGCTGAGCCCTCCGCGTGTCCGCGTGCTTCTACTCGACGACGAACCCGACAATCTCTTTCTTCGCGCCACCATTCTTCGCCAGCACGGCTACGACTGCATCCCAGCCTCCACCATCGAGGAAGCCACCGAACTATTCAACAGCATCGATATCGCCGTTCTCGACTATCACCTCGGGGCGGGACAGTTCGGGACCGAAGCCGCCAACCTTCTGCGCCGCCGTCGCCCGTATGTTCCCATCATCATCCTGTCGGCAACCCTTGAACGCTTCTTCGGCGGAGCCGAGGATATGCACCTGCTCAAGGGCCATAGCTCAATTGAAGAGATTCTCGCCGCTCTCAGTTCCCTTGAAGCCAAGCACCGCGGCGCTCCCGTCGTCGTTGACGCCCGCGACTTTTTTTACTCTCGCATCGCGATGGCCATTGGCTCGGACGTGCTTGTACAAATCTTCGACGAACGCGCCATCTGGCTCTATTGCAATGACTCGGCAGCCGAATATCTGGGCCAGCCCCGCGACTGGTATGCCGGCCGGAGCCCTTCGCAGGAGATGCCGGCTCTGATGCGTAACTGGCGCGAGATCATCGAGACGGTTGCGCTTACACGGGAGACCTACATTGACCGCACCCGGCTCGGACTGCTCAACCGGCCCAAGCCGGATGAGGAGAACATTACCTGGAGCGTGCTTGCCTTCCCGGTCACGCTGCATGACGGCCGCAGCGGTGTTGTGCTCACCGCACGCATTCTCGATCGAGCCGCAGCAAGTTATTCCTGAGACCTGCATGGCGCTTTACAAGCCCCATGCCTGTTATCTTGAGATTATGCGATCCCTTGGCATCTCAGCGCTCTTCGCCTGCCTGCTCGCCTTAACTGGCTGTCATTCGGACCGCGTTCAGGCAACGGTCAGCAACCACACCAGCCAGCCGATTCTGTTGATGGAAGTAGACTACCCGAGCGCCAGCTTCGGCACCCAGAACCTCGCCGCCGGAGCGGACTTCCACTATCGCTTCAAGGTGCTTGGCACAGGCAAAATCACCCTCACCTACACCGACGCCGAGCACCACGACCATAAGTCCGAAGGGCCCTACCTCGTCGAAAAGGCAGACGGCCCGTTGCAGATTATCATCGCGCCCGATGGCGTTCATTGGCAGACAAGCCCCGGGACGAAGTTTCAAATGCCCCCCGCATCCTGATCGCTGTCAATCTTCTCCGGGCGTACGAGTCTCCAGGTCGGACTTTTTGGTCACGTCGATTTGAGGCGGCGTTATCCCCGCCTTCCGGCGACGTCCTCCAATCGCCAGAAAGATCACAATCGCCAATCCCAGCACAACGAGATAGAGAATGATCATGGCGTCCCTCCATCGGCCCTCGATTGCGACCACTCCTGTAAGATGCGTTCTCCGCTCCTTGCGGTAACCTGTCTCTATGTCGCGCGGATATTTCATTACCTTTGAAGGGCTGGACGGTTCGGGTAAGACCACGCAGCTCCGGTTGCTGGCTGCATCGCTTACCTCCGCAGGTCATCACGTGGTCAGCCTTCGCCAGCCCGGAGGAACAGCTCTCGGCGACCGTATCCGCGCCATCCTGCTTGACTCGCGCTCCGAAGCCTCGCTCGGACCCATCGCCGCTGCCACCGAGATGGCCCTGATGTTTGCCGACCGGGCCCAGGCTATCGCCGAGATTATCGAGCCAGCGCTCGCCGCGGGCAGCATCGTCCTCTGCGACCGCTACACCGACTCCTCGGAGGCCTACCAGGGCGGAGGGCGCCAGCTAGGTAGTGAACGCATCCTGGCCATGCACGCGGCTGCCTGCGGCAACTTGCAGCCCGACCTGACCCTTCTTCTGCTGCCATCGCTTGAGGCATCGCTTCGCCGCGCCCGCCGCCGCAATCAGCGCCATGCCAATCATCACGGCACCGACGAGAATCGCTTCGAGCGCGAGTCAGACGACTTTTACCGCCGCATCTACGAAAAATACGAGGAGATTGCCACCCGCGATCCACGGCGCGTCTTCCCCGTCCGCGACGAGAGCAGCATCGAGCAGATTCACACGCGCATTCTTGAAGTCGTCGCCGCACATCTTCCCTCGATGGCAAGCGATGTCACCAGAGATAGGTAGCTACAGCCCCAGCGCCCAGATCAGACGTAAATGTCTTCCCGTGGTAATGAACGCTGAATTTCTGAGAGTCCGGGCTGATATTCGCCACGATAAGAACCTTTTTGCCCTTCGGCGTCCTGAAGGCGACGTTTGGAAGCACATCGGATTCGCTGGAAACGATACGGACAGAGCCGGGCCGGACGAACTTCGATGCGTGGGCAATCGTGTAATAGGCGAGGTTGCGAGTGACCTTGTCACCGTCGATGGTGATGGCTCCCTGACACATGGTGCAGCCGCCGTTACTGGTATGCGGCCCGTTTTCAGGGTCGGCGGCGAGATTCCACAGCAAGACGTTGCGGCTCCAGTTGCGGGTTGCGCCAATAACGATCCGCGACACCGGGCTGGCAATCTTGAGCCCCTGAGAGCCGGGACGACTGACCACCATCTGCTCGGTGAAATATAGATTCTTCTTCGGGAAAGCATCGTGCACTTCGGTAAGAGCGTCGATCTTGCCGCCGTAGAGATGAAAGCCGGAGCCATCGACATACTTATATGCCGCCGGATCTTTGAGGATGGAGAGCGGGTAGTCAGGGCGGTCGCAGTTGTGGTCGTACAGAATGATCTTCGTTTTAATTCCAGCCTTTTGAAACGCCGGGCCCAAATCATTTTTGATGAACCGGTCCTGCTCGAGCGCTTCCATCACCATACTGGGTGTGTTCTTGGGATTGAGCGGTTCGTTCTGCACTGTGATGGCATCGATGGGAATGCCCTCGGCCTTCATGCCTTCGATGTACTTAACAAAGTAGGAAGCATAGGCTGCGTAGTACTCCGGCTTCAGTTCTCCTCCCTTCACATCGTCGTTGGTCTTCATCCATGCGGGAGCCGACCAGGGCGATCCGAGTATCTTGATCTTCGGATTGATCGCCAGAATCTCCTTCAGCACCGGGATGACGTCGGCACGGTCAGGACCGAGGCTGAACTTTGCCAACGTGGGATCGGTCTCGCCCGCGGGCAGGTCGTCGTAGGAGAATACGCGCTCGTTCATGTCGGACGAACCGATACTCACGCGCAGGTAGCTGATTCCGATGCCGTCGCCGCTGGTGGAGAATAGCTGACGGAGAAGCTCCGTTCGCTTTGCGGGCGACATGTGGACAATCAATTGCGCGCTGCCGCCGGTCAGGGCAAATCCGAAGCCGTCCATGGACTGAAATTTCTGATTATCATCGACCTCGATGGTGGGCGCCGGACCGGAAGTTCGAGCAAAGTGTAGGGAGGATTTCTGCTGCTCGAAGAGAGCGGTCTTATCGGGAGTAGTCAGCCAGACGGTGGCATTCTTTTGCGCCATCATAGTTAAGGGAAATAGCGTCGAAGCCGCGATCAGCAGGCAGGTAGAGATTTTAGAGCGCATAGAATTCCTTCTCCGAACTATTGAGGCAATACGGTAAAGGTCGTGTGATCGGTTGCGGTTGAGTCAAAGCCGACCCAGAGATCGAAGACTCCGGGCTCAATCGAGCGTTGACGCGTCTGCGTGCTCCAGAAGGCCAGTTCATGGGTGTCGAGCGGGAAGGTCACGGTCTGCTTCTCGCCGGGCTTGAGCGTGATGCGGCGAAAGCCCTTGAGTTCCCGCACCGGCCTCGACGCGCTGCCGGAACGTTGATGGGTGTAAAGCTGCACTACCTCGTCGCCCGCCACCGATCCCGTGTTCTGCACCTCGACCGACACGGTGAAGGAAGAGCCAGCCTTTACCGAGGACGCGCTCTTCCGGAGGCCGTCCAGTTTGAAGCCGGTGTAGCTGAGTCCATAGCCGAAGGGATAGAGCGGCGCGCTGGAGCTGTCCCAGTAGCGCGTATCGGGAGCTTCGGGGATCTGAGTCAGGTTGTGCGCGTAGTAGATCGGCACCTGTCCCACGCTGCGAGGCCAGGTCACCGGCAGTTTGCCGCCGGGGTTGGCATCGCCGAAGAGCAGGTCCGCGATCGCATTGCCGCCTTCGGTGCCGGGATACCACGCGTCGAGTATTGCAGGCACGTGCGACGAGGCCCAGGTGATATTGAGAGGCCGGCCGTTGAGCAGTACCAGGACAATCGGCTTGCCCGTTGCCACAGCAGCTTCAAGAAGCTGCTCCTGCCGCCCGGGAAGCGTGAGCGTCGCCCGCGAGGCGCGCTCACCGCTCATGTTCTGCGCCTCTCCCAGGACAAGCACTGTGACCTCGGACTGCTTGACGAGATCGATGGCGTGCGCAAACTCGGCATTCCGCTCCGCGTCTGTCTTGAGCGTGGGCTGCGGGCTGGGAAACTGGCTGTCGAAGATGGAGGGCTGACCTCGCTCAATCTCTACTCCCTTGGTTGAGGACACGGTCGTACCTGAACCGAAGCGCTTGCGGATGCCCTCGAGTACCGTAATTGTGTCGTCCGGATGCCCCGCAAGGCTCCAGGAACCCATAGTGTCAGGCCTGGAGTCGGCGAGCGGGCCGATGACGGCAATCGATTTTAGAGACTTGCTGAGAGGGAGCAGATTTCCTTCGTTGCGCAGAAGGACGGCGCTGCGTTCGGCCGCGGTCCTGGCGGCGCGGCGCTGTTCAGGAGTGACGAGTTGGGCGGCGGACTGCGACGGGTTCACGTAAGGGTGGCTGAAGAGGCCGAGGCGGTACTTCATGGTGAGGATGCGGCGTACGGCCTCATCGATCGTGGACTGCTCGACGAGGCCATCTTTGATAGCAGCGGCAAGATAATCGCGGTAGATATGTCCGGTCATCTCCATATCAACTCCGGCATTGACGGCGCGGACTGCGGCATCCTCCGGGCCGGATGCAAAGCCATGCGTCGTGAGGGCGCGCACCGCATCCCAGTCGCTCACGACAAATCCGTTGAACTTCCATTTGTCGCGCAGCACATCCTGAAGCAGAAATTTGTTGCCCGTAGCAGGGACACCGTTAAGGTCCATATAGGCGGGCATGATGGAACCGGAACCGGCACGAATCGCAGCCTCGAACGGAGGCAGGTACACGTTCCAGAGCTGTTCATCCGAGATATCCGAGGAGTCGTAGTCACGCCCTCCCACAGCTGCGCCATAACCCGCAAAATGCTTTACGCAGGCCAGGATGTGATTTGGGCTGCCGATGGCCGGTCCTTGAAAGCCACGAACCTGTGCAGCCGCCATCTGCGATCCCAGGAAGGGATCCTCCCCGGCGCCTTCCATGATGCGGCCCCACCTCGGATCGCGGGCAATGTCCACCATCGGGGCGAACGTCCAGTTGATGCCGACGGCGCTGGCCTCCCTTGCCGCCATGCTCTGAACCTGCTCGACCATGGCAGGGTCCCACGATGCTGCAAGCGCCAGCGGCACAGGATAGATCGTGCGGAAGCCATGAATCACATCGAACCCGAAGATGAGCGGGATATGCAGCCTGCTTTGATCGACCGCGATGTGCTGCAACCGGTTGATCTCTTTGGCATCCGTCAGGAAGAGGAAGGAGCCTACCTGGCCCTTCAGAATTCGCTGATCCGGTGAGACATCCTGCGGCTGGTTGAGCGCAATCTGGCTCATCTGGCCGATCTTTTCTTCCAGGGTCATCCTGCTCAGCAGATCGTTTACAAAGCGGGAGGTCTCCGCATCGTTCGCGCCGGTGTGGTCATTTGCGGGGGGCGGCTCCATGCGCGCCGATAAGGGCCGCACATAGAGAACGGCCATCAGGGCGATCGACAGGCTACTGATGATGAATGGAGAGATCACACCGCGTAAAGCGGAACGGAAGATCATTGGCGGCTCCTGAAGAGGTTCTAGCTTTAAAACAATCCTGTCGCGCGGGTGCAAATACCGGCCCAGTGTGCAGCCAGTCAGGGGATATCCTGTGGCGGTGTTGCGGAACAAGTTTAGACAAACGTTTGTCTTTTGTCCACTCTGAACTGCAAAGAAGAGATCAGGGCTCTATCGCGATGTACTGATAGTCTTGAATGGATAGAAATACCTCTGTAAACGAGGGAACTTCGGAACATCGTTCATGCCGAAAGCTTCTGCACCGCACTCACACACGACCCGCCGGACTAGCCTTAAAATGCTGGCCGAATACCTCGACCTGAGCCCATCGACGATATCGTTCGTCCTGAATGACGCGCCCGGCAGGTCCATTCCCGAAGCCACCCGGCAACGCGTCAAAGCAGCGGCGGCGAAGTTCAACTACCAGCCCAGCATGATCGCCCGGACCCTTCAGGGAAAACGCATGCAGACGATCGGCGTTCTGCTCCCGGAGCTGGGCGAAGGCTACCACTCTCAGGTGCTGAGCGGCGTCGGAGACCTGCTAATGCGGGAGGGGTTCTTCTACTTCACGGTCCATCACAGGCACAAGAAGGAACTGGTATCGGCGTATCCGGAGCTTCTTCGATCACGTGGGGTGGATGGCATTCTGGCGATTGACACCCACCTTGAAGAAGGCGCTCCCATGCCTCTGCCTACGGTGCTGGTTGCCGGACACACGAGTCTGTCGAAGGTGACAAATGTGATTCTCAACCACGAGCTTGCCGCGGAGTTTGCTCTTAAGCATCTTTACCAACTCGGCCACCGCAAGATTGCGTTTATGCAGGGGCAGCCGTTCAGTTCGGACTCCGATACTCGATGGGCCGCGACGCTGCATGTCGCTCGCGATCTTGGTCTCACAGTACGCGACGAGCTGACAATTCATCTGGAGAAGGACTCTCACTCACCCGAGATCAGTTATCCGGGTATCCGCCGCCTGATACGGAGCCACCACATTTTCACCGCCGTCCTCTGCTTCAACGATGTGTCGGCGATGGGCACCATACGCGCCCTGCATGAGGCAGGCCTTCGCGTGCCGGACGATGTATCGGTGCTGGGGTTCGACGACATTCAGTCCTCGCAGTTTCAGGTTCCCAGCCTGACGACGATCCGGCAGCCGCTACAGAAGATGGGCAGTACCGCTGCCCGGATGCTGCTGAAAAAGCTGGCAGATGAGACGACGCCTGAGTTGATACGGATCGACCCGGAGTTGATCGTTCGTGAGTCTACGGCGCAAGCGAGATCGTTGCAGAAAAAACGGGCGGCACGTTGAAGCAAAACATCGCTATCTGGCGGCAGCGCCACGTGGCACTGCCTTAGCGGCGGTGAGGGCTCCACCCTGAGTCAGATGGTAGAAGCGATCTCCGGCGACATTCTCAAATACCTGCCGGCCGCCGTTCGGCCAAAGCACTTCGACTTTATCGATGCGCGCACTGCGCCCCAGACCGAAGTGCAATCGCAGATCGCTTTGCGAGAGATAGCTGCCTCCGCTTCGCACCTCGTCCATCTGGCGCAGCTTGCCGGTTGTGACCCAGACGCGGGCGTTCAGGGCTAACCGATTCTGCGGGCTGCCTTCAAGAGCAAAGCTAACCCAATGGTTTGCCGGATCGCTTCCGGCCTCGAGGATCATCGGCCCGCCCGTAAGATTTTCCACGACGATATCGAGCTTTCCGCGGTTGAAGAGATCGCCGACGGCCAGCCCCCGGCTCACCTGCGGCACCTGTACGGCCTCGCCTGACTCCTTGCTCACATCTAGGAACTTGCCGTTGCGCTGGTTCAGGAAGACGAGTTTTGGCTCCTTGTATCTTGTCCCCATCTTTACGCTGTCCACCTGCGGGTAGACGTGACCGTTGACCAGAATCAAGTCTTCCCTTCCCGCGTTGTCCAGATCGAGAAAGGCATCGCCCCAGCCGACATAGGGCGAACTTGCGCGCGAGATCCCGGCCGAGCGGGAGACATCGGAGAAGGTCATCGCACCATCGTTGCGATACAACGTGGCATACTCGTCGCTGAAGTGGGTCACCACCAGGCTGAGGCGTCCGGTGTTCAGATAGTCGCCGAGAGCCAGTCCCATGTTGGCCTGCTCCGTGCCATCTTCGCTGACCGCGACACCTGCGTCGTAGGCCATCTCCTTGAAGTGCCCGTTGCCCTCGTTGTGATACAGGTAGTTCGGCTCGCCATCGTTGCCGACGAAGAGGTCGAGCTTGCCATCGTTGTCGAAGTCGGACCAGACGGCACCCAGGCCGAAGAAGTGGTTGGCATCGTCAACCCCAGCCTGTTTCGCAACTTCGGCAAACGTGCCGTCACCGTTGTTGTGATAGAGCGTGTCGGGCGATCCCTTGAGACCGCGAGGGCCGCACTGAACGGCTACTCCGTGATACTGGCAGGTCTTGCTCGATCCGAATTGCGGCAGGTCGTTCATGTCCAGATCGACATAGTGAGGAACAAAGAGATCGGAGTGGCCGTCGCCGTCGTAGTCGCCAAATGTAACGCCGGTGGCCCAGCCCGTATCCTTATCGAGTCCGGCTGCCTTGGTAACGTCGGTAAAGGTACCGTCGCCATTGTTGCGATAAAGGACCACGCCGCCAAAGCAGCTTACGATCAGGTCCGGTTTGCCGTCGTTGTTATAGTCGCCTACAGCTACGCCCATCGCCCAGCACGGATAGCCGACTCCGGCCTTTTCGGTGACGTCAGTAAACGTGCCGTCGCGATTGTTGTGATAGAGCGCGCTACGCGCCTTCTTTCCGGCGAGCGCCATGGAGACGCTGGGAGCGTTGGTGAAGTAGATGTCCAGCCAGCCGTCACCGTCATAGTCGATGAGCGCGACTCCTCCGCTCATCGACTCGACGATGTACTTCTGCTCGGGGCTGGAGAGGTGCTCGAAATGGATACCGGTCGAGGCGGTAATATCGGCTAGCTGCGGAACTCGCTGGTCCGTAGTGTGTTCACTGGAGGCTGCGGTTTTACCGGCTGCGCTGCTTTGCGCAGGTAGCGTTCGCCCACCTAGAACAAGACAGGCAACATAGCACAGAGTTGCGAGATACGAGGCAAAGTTCGTCCTGTGCCCGCGTCCCCTCCGTTGCTCGTTGCGCGCGACGTTCATCTACTTATCCGGCTCGTCCTGCGGGGTGTCGAGCCGCATCTCCTTGTAGATGGACCGCATCTTTTCTTTGATGCCCTTGTATTTCTGATATGCATCCAACTCGCGCCTGGCATCGTCGGGTCGCTTCAGTTTGCGGTAGGCGGTGCTCAGCCGAAAATGCGCGAGGACGTTGGTGGGGTCCGATGCGACCAGAGGCTCCAGCAGCGGGAGCGCCGATGCGGATTGATCCTTTTCGATGTAGACATGGGCAAGTCCCAGCGTCGCGTCCGCCTCTCCCGGAGCAAGTGCCAGGGCCTGTTTGTAGTAGGTGACGGCAGCGTCGAAGTTATCCTTCTCGACGGCAAGATCGCCCAGCCGAGTGATGGATTTCTCGTCCCGCGGGTTGGCTGCGACGGCGAGTTTGTACTGCTGCTCGGCCTCGCCGCGGAGCTTCAGGTCAGGCGATATACGAAGCGCTTCGGCCAGTTCATAGTGAATTCCGGGCAGCTTGGGATCGATGGCGAGCGCCTTGCGCAGGTTTGCAATCGTTCCTGGGTTGTCTCGTTCGCGGTTCAGTTCGTGCGCCATGGCCTGATGCATCTGGCCTGATTCAGGAGCCGCTACGGACAGATCGAGCATCGATTCGCCGGCAAGGTCGGAGTAGATACGGTAAGCCGCATAGAGGATTCGAGGATCATCCGGCGCACCCTGCCGCAGTGTCTCAACGACGGCTGCTGCCTTTGGCAGGTCCTGCGTGGCGGTGTACAGCTCGATCAACTCCAGGCCCGCCTCCAGCCGCACCCCCGGCTCCTTGAGCTGGCCTACCACTGCCTGCAGGTCGGCGCGCGCGAGGTCTGTCTGGCCAAGATTCCTCTCAGTCATGCCGAGCAAGGCACGAATCTTTGTCAGTTCCGGTTGCTGCTCCACCGCTTTGCGCAGATGCGGCTCTGCCTGCAAATAATCTTTCTGGAAGAAAAGGAGGACTCCCAGATTCGCCTGGGCGTCAGTATTGTTGGGGTCCAGGGCAACCACGGCGGCGAACTCCTTTGCCGCAAGCTCGGGCTTCTTCTGACTCAGGAACTCGTGTGCCTGGCGTTCATGTCCCTGAATCTGCTGCGAGACGGAACCCTGACCGGGCTGCGCCCCAGCAAGTCCCACTGCACACAGACTGAACAGAAGAAGAAACGAAAACAGCCTCATTCAGGAACCATTTGACCTCAGGAGAGATCATCCCATTCGATCGCTCATTAAAATGCCATGGGATGGCAAGTTACCCTGCCATCCCATGGAAGTTTATCAGAAGGAGAATCGCCCGCTCAGTTGCATGGTGCGACCGCCAACCGTGGTTCCTCGAATGGTCGAACTGCCGGTAACAACGTTACCGGAGGTGTCAACTTTTAGCGAGGAACTGGGCAGCCCGAAGCTGGGATGGTTGAAGATGTTGGTTGCATCCGCTCGAATCTGGAAACCCATATGCTCCCGGATGGCAAACGTCTTGCCGAGAGAGAAGTTCACCTGCGAGAGTCCAGGACCGTTCAGGCTATTTCTCCTCGAATTACCGAAGGTTCCCGGATCGGGCGCTGCAAACGCACTTTCGTCGAACCATTGGTTTGTCCCGTGATACTGGCTGTGATCAGCCAGATGTGGATGATCGACGACATTGGGGAACCAGCTTCCGGCCTGAGCGTAAGAGTTATTTTTGTCCATCGTCACCGTAAATGGCTGACCGCTTTGGACGACGACAGTCCCCGAACCCTGCCAGCCTCCAAAGATCTCATCGAGGAAGATGTTGTTGTTGAGGAACTGACGGCCTCTGCCGAACGGCAGTTGATAGACAAAGCTCCCTTTGATTGCGTTTCTCACATCGAAGTTGGAGTTTCCATAGTTTGCCGAAGGAGTGTACGCCCGCTGATACGTCTGAGCGCCGGCCCGGCTACCCCAGCCTGATGAGTCCATATCGTCGAGAAAGTGAGCCCACACATAGTTGGCGTTGAACTGCAGCCCATGCGTCATGCGCGTCTGAATCGACGCCTGCAGGGAGTTGTAGTTGGAGATGGCGTTGACTGTATTTCCGTTGATCTGGTTGTATTGGGTATAAGGACGGTAGCCCAGCGCTACATCATTGGGATCCAGCTTATCCTCAGGGATTTGGTTGATATCGACCGGGAATGGCAGGTCGTGACCATGGCTGGCCACATATGCTAGCTGAAACACCATATTTGTGTTCAGTTCACGTTGCAGACTCAGATTCCACTGGTATGATCCGCCGACCGGCGTATGGTACTTGTTGTAGGTTACGTTCTGATGGTTGAAAGCAGCCGGGTCAGTGGAAGCAGCGATGTACGGAAGGCTGGACCCATCCGAAGAGAGGATCACAACCGGCGTCACGCCATTGGATTGATCGGTAAGATTTCCTTGTGTACCGAAGGCTGACCCCATGCCGCCGGAATAAGTATCGAGGCTCCAGTTATACGCGTAGAGACCGAAGCCTCCACGCAGATTCGTCTTTGGGGTGACCTGCCAGGCAAATCCAAAACGCGGTAGGAAAGTGTTGTACACGGGCTTCTGAAGCGTCGTGCGACCGTTGGCGTGGGTGGACCCGTACCACATGGCTCCCATCGTGTCCGTAGCCGGATTCCTCACGTTAGGATCGAAGGCGCGCATATTGCCCTTGACCTCGCCCCAGCCCGACTGAATCTGGTAGCGCAAGCCGATGTTCAAGGTCAGGTTCGGACGGACCTTGTAATCGTCCTGAATAAACATCTGCGGCAGGCGCATTCTACCGCCATACTCCGGCGTAACCTGCGCGCTCCAGCTATGGGTTTGCCCGAGAAGGAAGTCTGCGTACGCCAATCCGGTCGTGCTGTCGCCCTGCGTCGATGAGGTATACACGCCGGTATAGCCCATAGTGCCGCCATTGATATTCCCCCAAGCGGTCGAGTTGTCGCGGTAGAACAGGAACTCGCCGCCGAAGTGCAGAATGTGCTTGCCGCGGATCAAAGTCACTACATCCGATGGATCGTAGACGTGCTCCTTATAGACTGCGTTGATGGCAGAGGTAAGACCGTAGTATCCGGTCACATTGACGATCGGGAAGACATCCGCCTTGGAAAACTGCCAACCCAGTTTGCTCGGGTATCCTCCGCCCAGCGATGCAGGGACGAAGAAGTTCAATTGGTTGGTATAACCCATGCGAAGTTCGTTGATCGTCGTCGGGCTGATGCTCCATACATCCGTAATCTGGGCGTTGTGGCGGCTGACGTCCTGAGACTGGCAGTTGATGGGACAATTGCCCTGACCGTTGGAGTAGGCTGGATTATCGCTTTCGGTCTCAGACATGGTCAGCCTGTTATTGGAACGGATATCGTAGTCCAGGCGGCCAAAATATTTGGTGAACGGCTGTGAATTGGGAACGTTATAGAAGAAGTTAAGAGTCTGTATGCCATTGACAGGTGTAGCAGGGACGTTCGCAGTTGGATAGTAGGCCTGAATAGCCTTGGCGACGGGATCGATCCTGCTCGCGGGAATGCGATTGCCATTTCCATATTCCTCCGCAAACGACATTCTCCCGATACAGGGGCAAGTTTGTGTCTTTCCGTTCGGAAGCAGCCGCGTGCCAGTTTCCTGAACCACCTTCGTTGTTGCCGGGTCATAGATCGTCGCCAATCCAGTGGCCGAAAAATCGCCATTCAGCGCAGCCGCGTCGGGAACCGTTACCGTGTTGGTTGAAGCTGCCCCATGATTGATGGTCTTGTCATAGTCGAAGAAGAAGAACAGCTTTTTCTTGATGATCGGACCCCCAACCGAGAATCCGAAGTTGTTGTAACGAACTCGTGAGAGCGCCTTTTTCCGGGTCTTCTGCCCAAAAGCATAACTGGCGGCATTCAGCGCGTCGTTCTGGAGATACTCATAGGCCGAACCGTGAAAGCTGTCGGTGCCTCCCTTGCTGATCTGGTTGAACATGATGCCGCCCACCCCATACTGAGCGGAAAAGGCGGATGCGCTAACCTGAAGCTCCTGAACCGTTTCGAGAACGGCGACGTCGGCGTTTGCGCTCGACGGCAGCGTGGTCGAAGCGCCGTCGGCGAGCACCGTGCTGAACGGCAGGTTGCCGTTCACGGAAGCAACCTGCCCCGGATTGGCCGCTCCCTGGGAGCCGCCTGGCGCGCCCGACGAGCCGGGCAACAGGATGGTGAAGTTCTCCCAGTTCTGTCCTGTTTGCGGAAGCTGTTGCAGCGTCTTGGCTTCGAGGGTAGTGGTCTGCTCGCCGTTTTCCGTATGCAGCAGAGGAACGTCCGTGCTGACGACGATCTGGTCGGTCACGGAGCCCACCTTCAGTTCGGCGTTGACCGTGGTATTTCCAACGTTGACCGTGATCGACGACCGTTCCAGCTTGGTGAAGCCGTCTTTGACAAAGGTGATCTTGTAGTTGCCTGCAACGATGGAAGAGGTATCGTACAAGCCATCGTTGTTTGTCGTGAGGACCTTGCTGACCCCGGTGTTGTTATTGGTAACCGTCACGGTCACGCCTGGGATCAAGGCTCCGGTCGTGTCTGTCACAAGGCCGCGAACGTCTCCCGAATTGGTGCTTTGAGCGAACCCTATTCCGAGATAACCAGTTCCCATCAGGACGACGGCGAGCATCAACGCTTGCCATTTAATTTTCATCGTATCGCCTCCAAAAATTTTGCAACTAAACGCATTTTTCTAGTTCTCAGCCATAAAACAGTCCTGCTTACTGCTTAGACAAACGTTTGTCTAAATAAAGTCTGAACTGCGCTAGCTATTAAGCTCCTTTGGCATGGCATCCGTCAAGCTTTTAATTTCAAATCAGGAAAACAAGCGCCTTTCAGGCTTCTCCTGGAACATGAAGGTCGTCTGGCGTCCTAAACTAGTCTCATGTTCCGAGTACCTTACGACGATCTCTACGAGGCCTTGTGCCGAGCCATGCAGCAACTCGGTCTCAGGCAAGACCGCGCTGCCCATTGTGCCCAACTTTTTGCCGAAACAACTCGCGATGGGATCTACACTCATGGGCTCAACCGCTTCCCGCGATTTGCGGCTATCGTGCGCAATGGCAGCATCGACGTGAATGCCGAGCCGGAGCGGGTGGCCGGCTTCGGCGGCATCGAGCGGTGGAACGGCCATCGCGGCATCGGCAATCTCAACGCTTATGCAGCCATGCAGCGGGCTATCGCTCTGGCCAGGCAACATGGGCTTGGTGCCGTGGCGCTGGCCAATACCAACCACTGGATGCGTGGCGGCACTTACGGCTGGCAGGCCGCAGATCAGGGCCTCTTCGCCATCTGCTGGACGAATACGCTCGCCAATGTGCCTGCATGGGGCAGCGCTGTCCCCGTGATCGGCAACAATCCACTTATCATTGCCATCCCGCGGCCGCCGGCGCATGTCGTTCTGGACATGGCAATGTCGCAGTTCTCCTACGGTGCTCTCGACTCCTATACCAGGCGCGGCGTTCCGCTGCCCGTTCCCGGAGGCTACGATGCCGAAGGAAACCTTACTACCGACTCCGCTGCCATCGAAGCATCGCAACGAGCGCTTCCGGTTGGCTATTGGAAAGGCTCAGGTCTTTCTCTGGTTCTCGACATCATGGGCGCCATGCTCGCCGGCGGACTCGCCACGCACCAGCTACCGCTTGACCCTCTTCACGAAGCCGGGCTCTCCCAGTTCTTCCTGGCCATCGATCCGGCGAACCTCGCCTCAGTGGCTGAACTGACCCACATTGCTGAAGGTGTTATCGCCAACCTTCACGATGCGCCTCCCATCGACCCGTCCCGTCGTCTGCGGTATCCGGGCGAACAGGCACTTCGACTTCGCGAAGAGAACCTCCGACTCGGCGTTCCCGTAGATACCGAGATATGGCAGCAAATTAACTCGATGAAATGACTTCGCTCCACGCAGAAGAATTGCCGTGTGTGGACAACAGTTCCAGGGTTTTTCTGATCTAACAGAAGATTGCGGAGAGATCAATATCGATGAATCCTTAGCCCAGGCAGTACCGACCACCGGGGGAGATTGAGTGAAGACTTCAGAAGTAATGCATGCGTGGGCTGGAATCCTCACAGGCAGACGTCCGTCGCTGTCGATTGAAATCACCCGGGAGTGCCCGCTTCGCTGCCCCGGCTGCTACGCCTTCGATGACGCGCATCTGGGCGGTGGCGGCGTTACCCTCCGCGGTCTCGCGGACTATAAAAGCGATGCCTTAGTCCAAGGTGTGCTCCGTCTTGTCGATTACCATAAGCCGCTCCACTTGTCTCTGGTCGGCGGAGACCCTCTGGTCCGCTATCGCGAGTTGGAAGTTTTGCTACCCGAACTGGACCGCCGCGGCATCCACGTCCAAATCGTGACCAGCGCTTTCCGTCAGATTCCCAAACACTGGGCCAGCCTTCCGCGGCTCAATCTGGTCGTCTCCATTGACGGACTGCAGCCTGAGCACGACGAGCGCAGGAAGCCAGCTACCTATGCCCGCATCCTCAAGAATCTCGAGGGTGCCCGCGCCACGATTCACTGCACCATCACCGGACAGATCGCCAGCCGGCCGCATTATCTTGAGGATTTTCTTCGCTTCTGGAGCGCAAGGCCAGAGGCGAGAAAGGTCTGGATGAGTATCTTCACGCCGCAGGTGGGTGCGGAGGGGCCAGAGATTCTGACACCCGAGGTACGTTCCGCTGTGATCGCGGAGTTGATTCGCCTCCGCCCTTTGTATCCCATTCTGGACATGCATGAGTCCTGTCTCAATGAGTTCTATAATCCTCCCCAGTCTCCTGACGAGTGCATCTTCGCCCGTACCACCCACACGATCTCCGCCGACCTGAAGACGGCAATTACGCCCTGCCAATTCGGGGGCAAGCCCGATTGCTCCCAGTGTGGCTGCATCGCATCCATGGGTCTTGCTGCTGTCGGACATCATAAGGTGGCCGGTAATCTTACTGCGGGGCGTATCTTCATGATTTCCGATCGTGTTGGGTCCGCTGTCAGAAAGTTTAGAAATCAGTCGAAAGGAGCCGCATAATCTCATGGCCCAATATCTGACCGAAGACCCTATACAAATCCATATCGACGGTAATAACTTGGGAAGGATGAGCACTCTGGAAATCGATCTTCGCAGGCAATTAGTCCGCTTCGGAAGATCCATGCACCGGCTCGGTTACGCCCCGGCTACCGCCGGAAACCTTTCAGTGCGTCTGGACGCGCATCGCATTCTCGCCACCCCGACAGGATGCAGCAAAGGTCTCCTGAAGATATCCGACATGGTCATCGTCGATATGGAGGGAAACAAACTCTCCGGTTTTCGCAATGTAACCAGCGAGATCGGGATGCACCTTGCTGTCTACAGGTTACGATCCGATGTTCACGCTATCGTTCACGCTCATCCCCCCGTTGCCACGGCATTCGCGGCGTGCAGAAAGCCGCTCGATGAGCCTATCTGCTCGGAGATTGTCATGACGACGGGCGCGGTTCCTCTGGCAGCTTACGCGACCACCGGCACGGAAGAAGTTGGCGCCAGCCTGGAACCCTTTCTCCCGACCAGCGATGCGATCCTGCTGGCCAATCACGGTCTACTCACTTACGGCGAGACCCTGCTCGACGCGTTCATGAAGACGGAGTCCGTTGAACACTTTGCCAATGTCTGTCTCCTCGCGCGCCAGCTTGGCGGAGCGGTACCATTGAGCGATGGCGATCTGGAAAAACTTGAGCGTGCACGGATGCGATACAAACGAAACGCGTCTGGAGAGCCCTGCCATACATAAAGTGCCCGAACCTCCCACGGCTTCTGGCAGTCCCGTACTGGCCTACAATTGAGTTAAATGTCTATCGCCGCTAAACGCGCGCTGCTTGAGACTACGCTTCGCGATCTCGGTAGCCTTCTTGTTGCCTACTCGGGCGGAACTGACTCTGCTTATCTCGCCTATGTGGCCCATCAGGTTCTTGGCGATAGCATGCTGGCGGTCATCGCCGACTCTGCTTCTCTGCCCCGAGCCGAGTTGGCTTCAGCTCTTGCCTTCGCTTCCGAACACAAGATCCCTGTCCAGATTCTCCGCACCGAGGAGCTAGACAACCCCGACTACCAACGCAACGATAGTCAGCGCTGCTTCTTCTGCAAGAGCGAGTTGTTCACTCGCATGGAGTCGGAGCGTGTAGCGCGTGGATTCGAACATCTTGCCTATGGGATGAATCTCGATGATCGCGGTGAGTTTCGTCCCGGCCAGCAGGCTGCCAGCCAGCATCATGCGGTCGCGCCCCTGGTCACGGCCCAGCTTAACAAGGCTGAGATTCGCCAACTCGCCCATGAAGCCGGGCTGAAGCTCTGGGATAAACCCGCCTCGGCCTGTCTCGCATCGCGCATCGAGTACGGCCGCCCCGTTACCCGAGAAAGTCTCTCCCAAGTCGAACAGGCCGAGGAGGCCCTGCACGCGCTTGGCTTCCAGCAGGTTCGCGTTCGCCATCACGGTGAGTTGGCCCGCATCGAGATCTCTCGTGAGGAATTGCCCCGCGCGCTCTCGCTCGAAATGCTTGATACGATCACCGCGTCGCTGCGCTCCCTCGGCTTTCTGTACATCACTCTCGATACTCAGGGCTATCGTTCCGGCAGCATGAACGCTGTCCTCCCCGTCGCGAAGATCCCCTCCAGTACAAACTAAGTACTACGCCTCATCTTTATTGCCACTTTTCATAATCAAGACGGGGTGGAGACGTCTGCAAGTCTTGCTGCCATCGTGAAACAATAGCCTCATGCGCATCGCCTACCTCGACTGCTTTGCCGGCATCAGCGGAGACATGTTTCTCGGCGCCCTTCTCGACGCAGGTCTTTCACCACAGGTTCTTCACGATACGGTTGCGTCCCTGAACATTGGGGCATCGCTCAAGATCGATAAGGTAGATCGCAGCGGCATCTCCTCTACAAAGATCTTCGTCCTGGATGGCGAGGCTAAAAAGTCGGCATCCCATGACTCCCATGCAAATGATCATGTTCACGAGCATTCGACTCAACACAATCACGCACACCATGAAGTCGCTCACTCCCACGAGAAGAAAAGCGATCATCATCACGGACGTCATCTAAGCGCAATTCGTAAAATCATCGACTTCAGCGACCTTGATTCAAAAGTCAAGAAGGCCGCTATACAGACATTCGAACTGCTTGGGGCTTCAGAGGCGAAGATCCACAATGTGGATGTCGAAAAGATTCACTTCCATGAGGTGGGAGCGGTCGACGCGATCGTCGATATCGTAGCTGCAGCCGCGGGCATCCATGCGCTGGCAATTGACCGGTGGTTCTGCTCGCCTCTGAACATCGGAGGCGGCATGGTCGACTGCGCCCACGGGCGTTTCCCTGTTCCCGCCCCGGCCACGGCAGACCTTCTTCGTGGCTTCCCCACATACTCTGCCGATCCGCAGATGGAACTCGTTACCCCGACTGGCGCAGCACTCATCCGTACTTTGGCTCCTGCCTTCGGTCCGCAGCCCACGATGCGTATTCAAAATATCGGTTACGGTGCGGGAGATCGCAACCCTAAAGGCTTTCCCAATGTTCTTCGCCTGAGTATCGGAGAATTGGAACAGGCTGGTGAGCCCGCTAGTGATACAGTCACTGTCCTTGAAACCGCTCTCGATGATCTCAACCCCCAGGTCATCGCTTATGTTGCCGAACAGGCGCTCCAGCAAGGCGCCCTGGACGTGATGCTGACGCCAGTTGTGATGAAAAAAGGCCGTCCCGGGACGCTACTGACCATTCTCTGCGATCCCGATAAAGTTTCTGTGCTCGAACAACTTCTTCTGCGCGAGACCAGCACTCTCGGCATCCGCATCCATCACGAGCGGCGATCCTGCCTCGACCGCAGTCACCAGTCTGTTACTACGCCCTACGGAGACATTCGCATCAAGGTAGGCTCGCTCGCGAGCGAAGAACTCAATGCAACTCCAGAGTTCGAAGACTGCCGTGCCGCCGCCTCGGCACATGACATTCCGGTGAAACAGGTCATTCAATCTGCGATCGCCGCATATCACGCGGGCAAATTAAAATGAATAAGCCGTCCCTGCTAGAACTGCTCGCTGAAGTCCAACTTGGCACCCTTACCCCGGAGCAAGCCTCCTCCCGCCTCTCCGTCCTTCCCTTCGAAGACCTCGACTACGCGAAGATCGATCATCAGCGCGCTCTTCGCACCGGCCTGCCCGAAGTCATCTACGCGGCAGGCAAGTCTGCCGCACAGACTGCTGAGATCTTCGGACGTATGGCCGCCACGGGCGCCGATGTCCTTGCCACCCGAGCCGACGAAGCTACTGCCGCAGCCGTTGCTGCCGTCTCCCCCGCCTCCGAATATCACCGACAGGCCTGCGCCATCACGCTGCGGCAGGCACCTACCACCGAGCCGTTGGGCCACCTCGCCGTCCTCTGCGCCGGGACCAGCGACCTTCACGCGGCCGAAGAAGCCGCCGTCACTGCAGAACTCTTCGGCACCCGCGTCAGCCGCATCTACGATGTCGGCGTCTCCGGCATCCATCGGCTCTTCGCGCAACGCGACTCCCTCGCCACGGCCGATGTCGTGATCGTCTGTGCCGGCATGGAAGGCGCTCTGCCCAGCGTCGTTGGCGGTCTGGTTGGCGTCCCGGTCATTGCCGTCCCCACCTCGGTCGGCTACGGCGCGTCCTTTGCCGGGGCGGCGGCGCTACTAGGGATGCTCAACTCCTGCTCTCCCAACGTCTGCGTCGTAAATATCGATAACGGCTTTGGCGCTGCCTACACCGCCACCCTCATCGCCCGCGCTGCTCACAAGTAACCTGAGGCTGCCTCGCCTGCATCCAAATCCGTAACATCCGGACATAGGGCAGGAGAGCACTTATGGAACGTAGAAACTTCCTCAAGTCAGCAACCGCCGCCGGAATCACTGCCGCCATCGGCGTCAGTTCCGGTCAGTCTATATCCTCTGCGCAATCTCTCAGCCCGGCTACCCGGCCCGAATCACCCGACATGGTCTACCGCGAGCTTGGCAAGACCGGCGAACGTGTCTCCGCCATAGGCCTTGGCGGCTACCACATCGGAATCCAGCCTGAAGTCAACGAGAGCATCCGCCTGATACGGCAGGCTATCGACCGCGGCATCACCTTTATGGACAACTGCTGGGACTACAACGGAGGTGCCAGCGAAGTCCGCATGGGCCAGGCACTCCGCGACGGTTACCGCAAAAGGGTCTTCCTTATGACCAAGATGGACGGTCGCACCGGTAAGGCTTACAACCAGCAATTAGAAGAGTCTCTCAAGCGTTTTCAGACCGATGTCATCGATCTCGTCCAATTCCACGAAATCATCCGCATGGAAGATCCTGATCGCGTCTTCGCGCCTGGCGGCGCTCTCGAAGCCGCGCTTGCCGCTAAACAGGCTGGAAAGATTCGCTATATCGGCTTCACCGGACACAAGGATCCGGCAATCCACCTGCGTATGTTCGAGACAGCACAGAAGCACGGCTTCCGCTTCGATACTGTTCAGATGCCGGTCAACGTGATGGATGCCCACTTCCGTTCCTTCACAAAGCAGGTCATCCCGGTCGCGCTCAAGCAAGGCACCGGCATCCTCGCCATGAAGACCTTCGGCGGCAGCTACATTCTGCGCAGCAAAACGGTTGAACCCATGGAGGCTCTTCATTACGGCCTCACTCAGCCGGTCTCCGTTGTCATCACAGGCGTCGAATCGTCCACGATCCTCGATCAGGCACTGCGAGCGGCAAAGACCTTCAAGCCGCTCAGCCAGACTCAGATTGCAAGTCTGCTTGATCGCACCCGTGCAGCCGCCAGTGAGGGAAAATTTGAACTATTTAAAACCAGCAATAACTTTGATGGCACAGCCGCCAATCCTAAGTGGCTCGGTTAAAAAATGACAGCCGTCACAATGGAGATGACGGCTGACGTTTGTTGCTCTTGAACTTGAGTGCCGTCTACTGATTCACGCCGCTGGCAAGGAATCCACCATCGACCACAAGAATCTCTCCAGTGACGAACGATGCAGCATCGCTCGCCAGAAAAACAGCGGAGCCTACTAACTCTTCCGTCTTGCCGAACCGGCCCATAGGCGTTCGCATCAGCAGTTCCTTGCCGCGGTCGCTCTCATCCAGCAGCTTCTGGTTGAGCGCCGTCCGGAAGACTCCCGGAGCGATTCCATTCACAGTTACGCCCTGCGAGCTCCACTCGACGGCCAGCGACTTCGTCAGCGCGCCCACTGCGGCCTTGCTCGCCGCATACGCGGTAACTTCCTTTAACGAAACAAAGGTATTGAGCGAGGCGATGTTGATGATCCGTCCATAGCCCCGCTCCAGCATGTGCTTTCCGAAGATCTGGCAGGCGCGCAGCGTCCCCGTCACATTCGTGTTCATAATGTCATCCCAGGTCTCTTCGGAGACAGTCAGCGTCGGCTCGCGCTTGATCTTGCCCGCACAATTGATCAGGATATCTACCTTGCCAAACGCCTTCAGGGTTCCATCGAGCAGTGCCTGCAAGGACGCACGGTCTCCTACATCCGAAGTCAGCCGCAACGCCTTGCGGCCTTTGGCCTCAATCGCCTTCGCGGCCTCTTCAACCTGTTCAGCACGCCGCGAACTGGCCACAACATCAGCGCCCGCTTCCGCCAGCCCAATCGCCATCGCCAGGCCAATGCCCGACGTACCACCAATCACTACGGCCGATTTGCCGCTCAGGTCAAACAACGGATGTCCCATCAAGTCTCCTTTTACTGTTATTCAATCGAGCGTCTACGCTCCAGTCTTCACGATCTTCCGGAAGACTGGAGCGGGTCCATTCCTGCGGCAAATAGTTAGCGCTGGATACGCGCCGATCCGCCGCTGGCAAACGCCTTGACCTGATCGAGAGTCGCCATCGTGGTGTCGCCAGGGAAGGTCGTCATCAGCGCTCCATGAGCCCATCCCAGTCGGATTGCCTGCTCCGGCTCCTGGCCGCTGAGCAGGCCATAAATAAAGCCGGCAGCAAAGCCGTCGCCGCCACCGACACGATCGAGCACCTTCAACTCGCAGGTGGGAGCATTGACCGTCTTTCCATTCACCCAGGCCACGGCGCTCCAGCTATGGTGGTTCGTGGAATGAACCTCGCGGAGCGTCGTCGCGACGACCTTGATATTCGGATAGCGCTTCACAACCTGGTCGATCATCGACAGAAAGACACTGGGATCGAGTTTGGAGGCCGACGCAACTTCAGGCCCTTCAAATCCAAGACCCTTTTGCAAATCTTCCTCATTGCCGACCAGCACATCGACGTTCTCGGCAATCGCGCCAAGCACCTTGTGCGCACGCTCGATTCCGCCGACCGTCTTCCAGAGCTTCTCGCGATAGTTGAGATCGAACGAGCAGATCACGCCGGCGGCGCGGGCTGCCTTCATCGCCTCGATCAGCAGTTCCGCCGTCGACTCCGACAGCGCAGCAAAGATGCCGCCGCTATGGAACCAGCGAACGCCCTGCGCAAAGATCGCCTTCCAGTCGAAGTCGCCCGGCTTCAACAGGGCTGCCGCTTCATTGCTGCGATTGTAAAACACTACCGGGGCTCGGACGCCGAAGCCCTGGTCGCTGTACACGGTTGCCATATTGGGGCCGCGAGTGCCATCGTGCTCGAAGCGCTTGTAGGTCGGCTTGACGCCCATCGCCCGCACACGCTCGGCGATCAAGTCGCCAATAGGGTAGGACACCATTGCCGAGACCAGACCTGTGTTCAGACCGAAACAGTCCGACAGGTTCGCTGCCACGTTGAACTCGCCGCCGCTGACATGAATCGCCGCCTGAGTCGCCTTGCGAAACGGGATGATGCCGGGATCGAGCCGGTTGACGAGTGCTCCGAGGGATAGAAAATCCAGTGTGCCCTTTTCAGGAATTTTAAAGCCGAGATCCATTGCGCCATTCTCCTCAATTTTCAATGCCCGAATCGGGCACGAATCTATTCCATCATAGCGATCTTTCGATCGACTTTCAGATGAGTGCCTAAGCCGTTCTAAAAAATAATCGAGCTATTTGCCGAGAAACACTGGACGAATGTGCCGTTCGAAGAGATTCGTCGTAACATTCCTCGCCACAACTTCTTCATTTGCCTCCAGTGCCTTCAGATAACGATCTCCCAGCTTCGCCGCCACCTTGAAGCCGACATGCAGCAACTGCCGGAAACTCTGGTTATACGCCTTGTTTCCCTGCTCGTGACGCAGAGCGGAGGTGTACTGCTCACTGGTCCATCCATTGACCACTTCGGGCTTCGGCAGCTTCGACGGATCGATGTCGATGACTGTCGCATAGGGAGCGCAAAGCTCTTCGCTATGCGCATATGCCTCGGAATAAACCTCTTTTGCAATCTCGAGGCCGGTGCCGCCAGCCTCGGCCAAACCGATCAGTTCCTCAAGCCAGGTCGTTCCAGCGGTCTTCATGTGCACCCCGACGTCGAATTTCTTTACCGCGTCGTGCACCGCCTTATAGATGGAAAACTTGTCCGACCCGGAGTGGATGCTCAGTTTCAGATTATCCGGCAACCCGTAGGTCTTGATCGCAAAGGCGATCGTCGCCAGATCCTCGTTGAACTCCTTGGTAAATTGCACAACATCGCCCACATAGTCCACGCCCTTATTGAATCGGCCCGTAAACTTCGGAGCGATCGTCTGGATGGGGATCTTCTCATCCGCAATCGCGGCCAGAATAATCAGCAACTCCACCGGGGTCTGGGGAGAGTCCGTCTCGTCCATCGAGACTTCGGCGATAAAGTTCCCCGCGCCCTTCTTCTCCACCAGGAAGCGATAGATGCGACCGGCATCCTGCACCGCCGCCAGAAATTTATTTGCCACACCCGTTACGAAGGCGGCATCGGTCTTGAATGGCTGGTCGATCTGCGGAATCGTCACCGTACCGACAAGCTCGGGATGCTTCTTCACAAAAGCCTCAACATCTTTCGCGTCGGCCGGTTGCCCGATCAGATCGGCAACGTCGAGGGTAAAGAAGTCGCAGGGCTCCAGAAAACGCTCAACCGTCTTCAGATTGATGTGATCCGCGTCCAGAAAGTAAGGCTTTGTCCATCCCAGTTCCTTGACCGCCGCGTCCGCGGCAGCACGGGTCTGACTCGGTTCCGATCCGATAATAAGGTGCTCCCGGTTCGACTTATTCCAGACCGGAATCACCTCGACACCCTGATCGGCGGCCAGAATACATGCTGCAAGCTGCGCCTTTGCCTGGTGCGCAAACCGGTCGCCCACACCCAACGAAAACTTCGGAAGCTTCAATCCTTCACTCATAAACCTTCTCTTCTCTTGAAATTTAATTGGTCTAACCAATTTAGACAGCACCAGCATACCGATTAATACGCTCAGTCTGCAAATCCCTAATCCTTGAAGCGGCCTTCGTAGGCCCACAGACCGAGGCCAGGGTTAGATATGTAGAAGATCTCTTCGCCATCCACCGTATTCCACCCATCTTCGAGCGTCTCCGGCTTGTACTTCGCCATTGCCTCGGCGAGATCGCCGTATTCGAAGTGAACGCTTTCGATCTCCTGGCGGGTCAAATGCCCCGGGCAGTAGCGAATCGTGAAGCGGCCCTCGCTGGAGCCATGGATCAGATGCGCCGCCGCGCTCAGATTTCCTGCCAGCGCCGGGTCTTCCTTAACGGCCTCCAGCGTTTTCGGAGTTCCGCAATAGCCATATTTGCGAATAAGCACATCGATCGCGGCGTCTTCGCCGAATTCGTGAACGCCAGGGGCAAGAACGATCAGTTCAGCGTTATCCGCAAGCGCCATACGAGTGCGGTAGACGCTCTTGTTTCCGAGCCATGTACTGCGAAATTCGTGCGGATCGAGGAAGACCACAGCCTTCTTGATCTCGCGATCCATCATCTTGAAGTTGACCTTCAGACTCAGCTCTGCTGCCAGCTCGAAACACTCCATATCATCGCCAACATACATGCCCCGAATTACCAGCTTGCCTGCGTCATTCTTACCCACCACGGTCTGAACGTAGACGATTGGCATGTCTTTGGCGAAGTGCTCGCTCGCATAGTTCAGCACCCGGCGCACGGGAGTATCCGCCCGCCCCATCATGCGTTCCATGCCGTACACAGCGCCAAGGAAGTGGCTGCGATGGATTCCCATCGAGCCGCCTGTTCCCACAAAAATGTTCTTGTTATAGTTCGCCATCCCCACCACTTCGTGAGGGACCACCTGTCCGATGGACAGGATCAGGTCATGGCCGCCATCGCGCAGCAGTTTGTTCACCTGCGCCGGCCAGGGGTAGTCGAGCTTGCACTCGCTCACTTCGTACATAAACTCGCCGGGAACCTCGCCCAGGGTCACGATATCGTTGCGCCAGTCATGCACACGGAACAAGCCTCGCGGAGTCGCTCCGAACATCGTAGCGATCTCTTCGTCGGTCATCGCTTTGTGCGTTCCCAGCGCCGGCAGAACATCTACCAGTTTGTCGCCGTAATATTTCCATGCCAGTTCGGTCAGAACGCCGCTCTGCGAGTGCATCCGGGTAAAGTCCGGCGGAACGGCCAGCACTTTCTTCCGTTCCCCCAGCTTGTCCAGAGCGCTGAAAAGGTTGGCCTGCACTTCACTCGGCGACATCTCGGTCGTCGGACTTCCCGCGGAAAAAAAGAGGCTCATATCTCTCATCTTACTCTGTGGCAATAGGTGATATACAGTCCAACGAAGGAGATATCCATGACCGAGCAAGACCTCCAGATCCCCATGCCAGACGGCTCTGCCGATGCTGTTCTTTTCTCCCCCGACCCCGCCGAACCGCTTCCCGGCGTCCTCCATCTGCCGGACATCGGGAGCATCCGCGAGGCACATCGCGGCATGGCGCATCGACTCTCCAGCGAAGGCTATGCTGTCCTTCTGGTCAATCCCTTCTACCGCACCAGCCGTCCGCCGGTCTTTCCATTTCCCCGCACGCCGGGCGATACACGGACCGTGCAGCGCATGGCCGAACTCATGGCTCCCCTGACACCCGAGGCCCAGCGGTTGGATGCCGCAGCTTATATCGACTTCCTCACCGCGCAGCCATCCGTGCGTCCCGGCCCGATTGGCGCGGTTGGCTACTGTTTCAGCGGAGCGCTTGCCCTGCGCACCGCAGCCGCGCGACCGCCACAGGTTGCCGCCGCAGCCTCATTTCACGGCGGAGGCCTCTATAAGGCTGACAACCCTGCAAGCCCGCACCTGGTTCTGCCGAAGGTGACTGCGCGACTCTACTTTGGACATGCCAGTAACGACAAGAGTATGGACGGCGATGCCGTCCTCCACTTCGAACGGGCACTAGCGGATTGGGGCGGCATCTACGAAAGCGAGACCTATGAAGGGGCCTTCCATGGCTGGACCGTTCCCGATAACCCAGTCTTCCATCCTGCCCAGGCTGATCGTGCCTTTGGCAAATTGACCACATTGTTCGCCGCAACACTTCGCTGAACGCTGAAGAAGGCCGGCAGACTCGCCGGCCTTCCTCGATATTGCAGATATCCTGACGTTACAGCTTATAGGCCTTTTTCGCCAGGTTCACCGTCAGGTCCTTCGCCACCTCAAACGCCTCGTCCTCATCCAATCTCCCCTCCGCGACGAGCCTTCCGAGGAAGGCGCAATCGATCCGGCGGGCCACGTCGTGCCGCGCCGGTATCGAGAGAAACGCCCGGGTATCGTCGTTAAATCCAACCGTGTTGTAGAAGCCGGCAGTCTCGGTGGCCTGTTCGCGGAAGCGCATCATGCCTTCGGGCGAATCCTGGAACCACCATGGCGGCCCCAGCCGCAGTACGGGATAATGCCCGGCCAGGGGAGCCAGTTCGCGCGAGTACGAAGTCTCGTCGAGCGTGAACAGGATCAGCGTCAGCCGAGGATCGTTCCCATACTTGTTCAGCAGTGGCTGCAACGCACGCACGTACTCGGTAGGCGAAGGCATGTCGGCGCCCTTGTCACGGCCGAACTTCTCGTAAACCGCCCTGTTATGGTTCCGCACCGAGCCGGGATGGAGTTGCATGGTCAGCCCATCTTCGACGCTCATCCCAGCCATCTCGGTCAGCATCTGTGCCCTAAAGATCTCCTGCTCTTCCGGCACGGAACGGCCTGAGAGGATACGCCCGTACAACGACTCTGCCGTGGCTGCATCGAGATCGGCGGTCCGCGCCGTCAGGTGCCCCTGATCGGTGGCTGTCGCTCCCATCGATTTGAAGAAGGCGCGGCGATTGCGCAGGGCGTTCAAATAGCCCTTGAAGGTGCCAATATCCTCACCAGTAATCTCGCCGAGCTTCTCAATGTTCTGAACAAACCCCGCATATTCCGCATCGACCACGGCATCGGGACGGAACGTGGGCAGAATCCTTCCCTTCCACCCCGATTCACGGATTGCCTTGTGAAACTCCAGCGTATCGAGCGGCGTGTCCGTGGTAGACAGCACCTCGATATTGAACTTTTCAAACAGCGCTCGTGGACGGAACTCGGGCGTCTCCAATGTCTTCGCGATGTGGTCGTAGTAAGCGTCCGCATTGCCTGGGCTCAACCGTTCCTTCAGGCCAAACTGCTTTTCAAAGGCATAGTCCAGCCACAGCCGCGTTGGCGTTCCACGAAATAGGTAGTAGTACTTCGCGAAGATTCGCCAGACCTCGCGCGGGTCCGACGATTGGCCGCCATCCACCTGTGGAACTCCGAGCGACTCCAGCGAGACTCCCTGCGAGTAAAGCATCCGGAAGACGTAGTGGTCAGGCGTGATAAATAAGGCCGCCGGATTGGGAAAGGCCTGGTTCTCCGCAAACCAGCGCGGATCGCAGTGTCCGTGCGGTGAAATGATTGGCAGGTCTCGCACTGCCTCATATAACTTCGCGGCTACCGAACGCGCCGCGCTATCCGAGGGAAATAACCTGTTCTCATCCAGCATCGTATTTATCACCTTTCCAAAAGCCATCACCCCTGAAGGAGCTATCCCTTGAAGCCTATCAAAATTGGTCGCACCACGAACAATGTCCCCCATGTCAAAGAAAAAGGGCACTCTTTATGAGTGCCCTTTTCCGATTTGCGGAAAACTAGATGAATTTTAGGGGATGTAGTAGCGCATCCCTGTGAACACCATATTGTTGGTTGCTTTGGGCGCGCCGCCAATGCCAGCCCACGTACCCTTGCTCAGATAGCTGTACTGGACTTCGTACTGAAAGCGGCCATACTTCGGACTGTTGTAGAAGCGGTACGTAAAGCCGCCCGTCCCTTCAAACACGCTGCGGGTCAAGGCCGAGCAGGACCCCGCCGGGGAGGTCGCCGCGCCGCTTGGGAGTCCCTCTGTGAAACAGTCAGAGTTGTTCTGCGAAGAAGGGGCATATCCGACCTCCTGTCCCTTCGAGTTCACATACAGGGTGCGCTGAACATACTCCCCGCCCGCATACCCGAACAGGTCAAGCTTCGGAGTCGGGTGCAGTTCGAGAGAAAACAGCCCCTGGTAGGCGTGCAGCGGCTCCAGAGTTCCATCGGGATGAACGGTCGCGTCGGAGAGGCCGGAGGTTCCGTAACGCCCTACTCCATCGCCACCCAGGAAGTGAACTCCGATGCTGGCGTATTTTGTAGCCTTGACTCGGGCATTGGCAAAGATGCCGCCCGCAAGCTTGGTATCGTTTTTGGCTCCGGCAGACGATGGCGGCGTGGCCGAGGCATCCGGATAGTAGCGATCGCGGAAGAACCGGAGAGCTCCGCCAACCTCAAAGTGGCCGAACTTCGGATCGAACGCGGCCTTCGCCACCAGATCCGGAGCAACGTTGTTGGTGTAGGTCGTCGTAGTGTTATAGAGACCGCCGTTGTTGCCCGTCCCACCGAAGAAATAGTTCGTCGGCCCATTCGCCCCGCCTTTGTCAAAGCCGGTAATTTGACCGTTCTCCAACGCCGCCGCAACCGTGGTGATACCTCCCAACTTCTGTTGGAAACGAATGGCAGGAAGCCGCAGCCAGCTAAAGCCGACATTGTATTGCGCGTCCACGTTCGCCGGCAGGTTCTCGGTGCCGTTGTCCGTGCTCTTCTTGGTCTCGGTCACAAGCGACCACATCTGTCCGCCGGTCACTGTAAACCCATTCTTGAATCCAGCCTGTCCCCAGAATTGACGCTGGCGCATCGTATAGCTATTGCTCTGGTTGTTATTGCTGGTTGTACCCGAAGACAGGAAGTCCGCCTCGATATAACCCTTGAGCTTTACCGAGTGCGTATCCCCTTCAAATAATCCTCCAATACGGCTTTGCCGGCCTGAGAAATTGAACTCGCTCATATGAGCGTTTCCCGCATTCGCAAAGGGTGTAGAAGTGAATGGTGTATTGATGTCGGCGTTCATTGCCCGCTGGCGCCAGACTGTTTCAAACGCGAAGAACGCAACCGGCGTAATTTTAATTCCTTTGTAGTGCAAGGCCAGCGGCTCGTCGATCTTCTTCGTCAGATCATTCTTTGTATCCGCGATCGTCTTCGCCATCCCGGTATTCGCCGACTTGAGATCCTTGACGTCGCTATTCAGCGCGGTTACGGCAGCCGTATTCGACTGCACGCTTGAACTCACCTTCTCTGCTTGTTCCGTTGACTGGGCGGCAGCAGCATTTGCGGCCTGCGCGTCCTGAGTGGCCGTCGCCAGCTTCGCGTCCTTATCAGCATTCTGCTGCTTCAGACTGTCTATCTGAGTCTGCATGGTCTGCAGTTGCTCGCGCAGCTCGCGGATTTCACGTCCGATCGCGCTCTCTGCGGGTGCTTTTTTCTTTGCGGCCCGTCTATGGGGCGTCTCGTTGGAACTGGCCGTTGCGCTCGTCTGCGCCTGCGCCGACATCACACAAAGAGCCAGCACCACTATCGTTATCGCTTGAAATTGCTTCGTCATGGAATCTCCAGAGTGGCACGGAACAGGCGGCGCACAACCCTGCGATCCAGTCTTTTGTAGGCCGAAGCACACGCAGCACTGCTCTTTGAAAGTGATCCTCGCAGAGGAATGTGAATAGAATGCGAATCCGCGTTCTATTCACATTCTTTTGACATTGCAGTCACCGCACAGCCATATAACCGCGCCCCACATCCGGCACTCCACAATCTCTCCTCCGGCTGATATACCGTTACACATGCTTCTTTACCGCTGCGGCCTCCTGCTCCTCGCGCTGACCACTCTCGCCTCCGCGCAGTCCTCGATCAAATTGATCCCCATGCCACGCGAGATTCATGCCGCAGCCGACCAACCGTTACCCAACGGCGTCCGCATCGTCTGTGCCTCTCCCTGCTCCGAGGAAGACCACTTTGCTACCACCGATCTGGCGACCAGCCTGCAACAGCGCAATATTGCCTCGGCTTCAGCGACCGGTTTCGTTATCGAACTCACTCGTCTTGCAACCCACCCGGTCGCAAACTTCACCGCCGAGATGAAGCCAGAAGGCTATGCCATCACTGCCAGCCATGACCGGCTCATCGTTACCGCCGCGACGGCTGAAGGGCTTTTCTACGGCGCGCAGACAGTCAAGCAGCTCATCGTGGGCGACGGCCCAAAAGCAGTCCTTCATGCCGCCAATATCCGCGATTGGCCGGCGATGAAGTACCGCGGCCTTGACGATGACCTCTCCCGCGGCCCAGTGCCCACACTCGACTTCCAGAAAAAGCAAATCCGAACCATTGCGGCCTATAAGCTCAACATCTACTCGCCCTATTTCGAACATACCCAGCAATATGCCTCCAATCCGCTCATGGCGCCTCCCGGCGGCAGCATCTCCGCAGCCGACGCCGCCGCGCTGGTTGCCTATGCACGGCCCTATCACGTGACCATCATCCCCGAGCAGGAAGCCTTCGGCCATCTCCATCACAATCTGACGTGGGAGCAATACGCCGACGTTGCCGAAACGCCGCACGGTACCGTCCTTGCCCCAGGCCAGCCCGGCTCGATTCCTCTCATTAAACAAATGTTCACGGAACTGGCCGCACTCTATCCCGGCCCCTTCCTCCACATCGGCGCCGATGAAACCGTTGATCTTGGCACGGGCCGGACCAAAGCCGACGTCGACGCCCGCGGTCTTGGAGCCGTCTATCTCGACTTCATGCAGCGTATCGTCACTGCTCTCCAACCGCTGCACCGCAAGCTGCTCTTCTGGGGCGATATCGCGCAGGACTCCCCGGACCTGCTTAAGAAGATGCCGCAGTCCTTCAAGGACTCCACCATCGCCGTGGCCTGGACCTACAATCCCGATCCACGCGGCTTTGACCGGTATCTCACGCCTTTCATCAACGCAGGCTTCGAGACCTGGGTTGCTCCCGGCGTTAACAACTGGTCCCGCGTCTACCCGAACAACAACTACGCTCTGCTCAACATTCAGGGATTTATTCGGGACGGTCAGCGGCTCGGCGCGACCGGCGCGCTCAACACCATCTGGAACGACGATGGCGAAGGCCTCGAAAACATGAACTGGTACGGCATCCTCTTCGGCGCAGCTGCGTCGTGGCAAAAGGGTGAATCGTCCATCCCGCAATTTCAGGACTCATTCGCCCAGGTCTTCCACGGCGACATGACCGGTAAGCTCAACGAAGCACAAAAGGAGATGATGCTCGCCCATGAACTCCTGAAGCAGCAGGCCAAGACCGGCGACGGCTCCGACGGCCTCTTCTGGCTCGATCCCATGAGCAAGGACGGCCAGGTCTACGCCGCCAAGATTCGCCCCTACACACACGATCTTCGCCTGCACGCCGAACGCGCTCTCACACTCATTGCACAGGCTCGTGCCGCTGCGCCGGCGCCGCCAAAGTCTTTTACGGCCACGGCAGCGCCTTACAATCCCGCCGACGCCTATCCCTCTGCTCCCACCAGCCTGCGTGAGACCGACGCCATCGACGCACTGGAACTCGGAGCCCGGCGCATGGACTTCATCGGCCTCAAATTCCAGTTAGCCGACGAGATCGCCCAGGGTTATCAGCGCGCCTACGACATGCGCACAACCACCGACCGCAAGCAACGCGTCACCGTCGCCCGCGAACTCTCCGACATCAACGGCGTCAACGGCCGCATCACCGACATTCGAGACACCTATTCCCTGCTGCGCGACCTGTACCAGCAGGCCTGGTTGCGCTCCAACCGGCCGTACGCGCTGCGCCCCGTGCTCGAGCACTACGACTACACCGTCGGCCTCTGGCTCGCCCGCAGCGACAAGTTCCGCACGGCGCAGCGCCAGTGGGCCGATAGCCACACTCTGCCTACGGCGGCGGAGCTTGGTATCCCTGCCCCGCCAACCACTTCAACGAGATAAGCGGGATAAACTAGCCTCGATGTCAACTACTCTGACCGCACGCGCTCTCCATACAGCACAAGGCACGATCGACCACCCCGTTATCGTCGTCGACGACGCCGGCCTCATTGCCAGCATTGAATCCGATCCAGTAAACCAATCGGACGACATCCTGACTTCGACCTTCTTTGACATCCACACTCACGGTGCTGCCAGTTACGACATTATGCACGCCAGCCCCAGAGAGTTAAGGGAGGTCAACCGATTCCTAGCCAGCAGGGGTGTTGGTCATTACCTCCCAACCACGGTTACGGCTCCCGTCGACCAGACGCTTTATTCCATCGAAGCTTTGGCAGACGCTATAGAAGCTCCTGCAACGGCAGGCGAAGCGCGGCCCATCGGCATTCACCTCGAAGGCCCATTTATCTCCCACGCCAAGCGAGGTGTTCATCCCCCAGCCAATATCCTTCGACCCGACATAGCGCTTTTCGACCGCTTCTACCAGACTGGTCGCGGGCATATCCGCCTCATGACCATCGCTCCCGAAATTCCCGGCGCTCTGGAGCTCATCGAACATGCCACTTCTCTCGGAGTCAAGATCAGCATCGGACACACCAACGCCACCTGCGAAGAAGCCAATGCCGCCATTGCAGCCGGAGC
Organism: Acidobacteriales bacterium 59-55; assembly: GCA_001897435.1. Lineage (GTDB taxonomy): Bacteria > Acidobacteriota > Terriglobia > Terriglobales > Acidobacteriaceae > Edaphobacter. Next base: position 1,057,717 of record MKSV01000007.1, read on the forward strand.
CGCAAGCGCGACCCATACCTTCAATGCCATGCGTCCGCTCGATCATCGCGATCCCGGGGTTATCGCCACGGTCCTCGACGACGACCACCTCTTCGCCGAACTCATCTGCGACGGCATCCACGTCGCGCCGGAGATGGTTCGCCTCTGGCTCAAGGCCAAGGGAGCAGATAAATCCATTCTTGTCACTGACAGCATGTCCGCAACCGGGATGCCTGACGGAACTTATACCCTCGGCACCTTTCAGGTCGAGGTGGCTAATGGCCGCGCCATCTCTAACGGCGCCCTTGCGGGCAGCGTTCTCACCATGGATCGCGCCGTAGCTAACCTGCAACGCTTCACCGGCTCTCCTCTCGGCACGGCAGTCCGTCTTGCGTCACACAATCCCGCAAAGCTACTCGGCCTCGAAGACACGATCGCGAACCCGCTCCCCGGCCAACCCGCGAACTTCAACGTCTTCGACGCCGCCGGGAATCTACAATCAATCATTCTCCAGGGCAATCGCATCCTCGTCGCCCCGCCCCAATAAGATGGGCTTCAATGTCATGGTGAGGTAAGCCAACGCTCCCGCCGCGGTAACGCAGGCACAGATCATCAGTGAGATGCGAAACGAGTGGGTTCGATCGAGCAGCCACCCGGTGATGATCGGCGCCGCCGAAGCGATTGCATAACTCCCCATATTCTGCAGCGCACCCACCTGCGCGGACAGCCGGGCAGCGGTCGAAACATGGATCAGATTCCAGGCAGCCGTGCCGGCGAAATGAACAAAGAAGACAGCCATACTGATCGCCGCAACCGCCATCGTAAGACTGCTTGCCTGGACGACCAGTGCGGTGCATCCGGCGGAGAGAACCATTCCAATGACAATGAGCTGCCGACGAAATGACCGGGCTTGTTCAAGATCGCGCACCTTCAGGTCGGTGAGGATGCCGCTGGTGAGCATTCCCACTGCGCCTGCTGCAAACGGTATACCTGAGATGATGCCGGTGGCGCCCAGCTTCAGGTGGTACACCGACGCAAGATAGCCGGGCAGCCACGTGAGGTAGAGCCACGCGGTGTAATTGATGCCGCCAAATCCCAGCATCATCCCCCACATCGTTTTGGTGCGCAGTAGGGCGAGCAGATCCGGATCGGCAAACAAGGCGCCAAAAGAACGGGACGCCGGTCTCGTTTGCGGAGACCCCGCCGCCTCGGAGGAGTGAGTACTGCGTCCATGTCCGAGGGCAAGCCATGCCGCGGCAAAAGCTACTCCCGCGATGCCGATGATGGCGAACATGCCTCGCCATCCAGCCCACAGCATCAACACCGTGAGCACCGGTGGAGCGATCACCTGCCCCAGGATCGTCGAAGCGTTCACAAGACTCATCGCGCGGCCCCGGCGCTCCGGCGCAAAGCTGGACTGGACAGCATCAAGCGATGCCGGAAAAAATGGCGACTCACCCAGGCCGAGCATGACACGGAGCGCCTGAAAGGCTCCATTCGACCGTACCAGCGACGTCACCATCTGCGCCGCCGACCACGCCAGCAATGCTGTGCCCAGCACGCGTCGGAAGCCGAATCGCTTGACCAGCGTACCCGCCGGAATCTGGCCCAGCCCATAGGCGAGCGAAAAAACAGCGAGCAGGCTGCCCATCTCGGTGCCGCTCAAGGACAACTCTTTGCGTATGACCGGATTCGCGATTGAAAGCGAGACGCGGTCGAGATAGTTGAGGATGCCAGTAAGCATCAAAAAGCCGAGGATCAGAAGCTGGCGACGTTGGCTCAGGACAGTTTGATCCCATTCATCGGCAGGGCGCATCAGTTCTCCACGGGTATTTCAGTCTGGATACCAGCCTAGAGGGAGGCAGCGTTAAAGTCACGCAACAGTCGGCCTCGATGATCAGGTGTCCCCTGTGCCGTTGCTCCGCCGCTTGAATCAAAAGGGCCAGACATGTATCTATGGAGGCATGGCCAACCCTGCGGAATTCAATTTAGCCGAGTCCATCGCGCTTCTCACGCGTACGCCTGCCGTCCTGAATGCGCTGTTGCGCGGGCTTCCCGACACCTGGGTGCGCGGCAACGAGGGAATCGACACCTGGAACCCATTCGATATTGTGGGCCATCTCGTCTTCGCGGAGCGCACCGACTGGATGCCACGGGTGCGGATTTTGCTGGAGAACGGCGAAACGCGGCCGTTTGATCCATTTGACCGTTTCGCGCAGGTGAAGGAGAGCGACGGCAAATCACTGGAGCAACTTCTGAAAAGCTTCTCTTCCCTGCGCAGCGAGAGTCTGTCTGCGTTACAGTCACTGAATTTAACGCAGGAAGACCTTGTACGCCGTGGGAGGCATCCTGCGCTGGGCGTGGTCACTCTTTCGGAACTTCTGGCAGCATGGACCGTCCACGACCTCACTCACCTCCATCAGCTATCCCGCACGATGGCCTATCAGTACCGTGACGCTGTGGGGCCATGGAGCGCCTATCTCGGGGTGCTTCGCTGCACCGGCCATAGTTCCTGATCGAAGCCGAAACAGTCAACGGCCGCCGCAAACCTCTGCGACGGCCTTTGACTGTTTAGCAATGTTCAACGATCAACCATTGTCAGGATGAACAACCCGGTAGCTTTCTCCACCTTTTGACCAGACCAGCAGCAGCACATCCTGTCCCGCTGGAACTGCATGGACGCTTGCCACTGCCTGATCGGCGGAGGTGACGTTGTGCCGGTTCACCTGAACAATCACGTCTCCGGACTGCAAGCCGGCCTCTGCGGCTGGGCTGCCCGGCCGAACATTCTGGACGGCCGCACCCTTCACACCATCGGGGACGTTGAGTTGCTGTCGCACATCCGGCGTCAGGTCGGACATGGCCAGGCCCAGCTTGCCCCGCTGGCTTGCAGAACCGTTCCCGTCGCCCTCATTGTCGGCAACCTGTCCATTGCCATGGAACTCACCCACAGTCAGGTCGATGGTCTGCGGAGTGCCTTCGCGCACGATGCCAAGATGAATCTTGGTTCCAGGTGTTACGTCGGCGATCGCCAACTGCAGTGCGCTGCCGTTAATCATCTTTTTACCGTCGAGTTGTTGGATGACATCTCCGTTGCGCAAACCTGCGCTACTCGCCGGAGAGCCAGGTGTAACCTGCGCGATGATCGCGCCAGTCGCATCCTTGAGGTTGAAGAAGTGCGCGTTCTCAGGCGTTACGTCATTCATGCTGATGCCCAGATAGCCATGGTGCACGCTACCGGTCTTGATAATCTGATCGGCGGTCGCCTTGACGATCTGCTCAGGAATGGCGAACCCCGCACCGGCGAACGAACCGCTGTTGGAGATGATGAAGGTGTTGATGCCCACCAGCTCGCCGTGCGAGTTGACCAGCGCTCCACCGGAGTTACCCGGGTTAATCGCTGCGTCAGTCTGGATATAGCCACCGGGCTTGCGGGCATTATCGGAGTACGGATTCTGCCGGTTGACCGCGCTCACGATGCCTCGGGTCACCGAGAACTGAAAATAACCGAATGGGCTGCCGAATGCGAGCACCGTCTGTCCCGGCTCCAGTTTGGTCGAATCTCCCCAGGCGACCGTGGGCAGATTGTGCGCATCGACTTTGATGACGGCGAGATCCGTCAGCTTGTCGATGCCAACCACCTTGGCGTCCAGCACGCGGCGATCGTGCAAGGTCACCCTGATCTTCGTTGCTCCATCGACAACGTGATCGTTGGTCACGATGTATCCGTCAGGTGAGATGATGACTCCGCTGCCAATGCCATGCTGCAACTCCGGCTGTTGCGGAACCTGCATATGACCGCCTCCTCCGTTTCCGAATCCGAAGAACTGCGCAAATCCGGGAGGAAGACCCTGCGGGGCGCCTCCCTGCATCGCTACCGACTGATCTTCTGCCTTGGAGGTTACCGCGACATTGACGATGGCAGGCGTGACGCGTGAAGCCACAGCCTCCATCGCATGATCGATTGCCGTAAGCGCGGCGACACTATTGTCGTCGAGCGGAGACGTCGTCACCGTGGCAGCATGAACACAGTCTTTGTGGAGGAAGATCGCCGAGCCGAACACTGCGACGACAGCCAGGCTTACAGGCAAAGTAAACTTTCGGAGTTTTACGACTAATTGATTAGTTGATGCGGACATAAGGCTCCTTCAATGCGGCACTGTCTGTGGTTAAAGTTGGATAATCAGCCAGCCGTCCCCAAAGGGGATGGCGGCATACGAGGATGAAAACTCAATTGAGGTAGCGTAAGCAGGCTGCGTTTCCCTCTTGCTCAAATGACGTGCGTTCGGTGCTGTAGACGGCGGCGTCGCCATGGTCAGCACGACGCGAGGCTTTGGAGAAACCTCGTCTGCCTTCGCTGTGTGCAATTGCGGCTGCGGCCACGGCTGAGTACTCCTGGCCTTCGCGCTCTTCGGCTTCTTCGCGGAACGAATGTGACGAACTGTAGACGAAGGCATGACTGCCTTCAACAGAGTGACGTGTGGCTGCGCCGTCTGGCGATAGACCACCGGCGTTACTTGCGCATCAGATGAAACAGAAGTAGCAGGCGGGATCGGAACAGGGGCGACGGCTTCCTCGACCGAAGCGACCGCAGCAGAAGGCGCTTCCGCAAACGAGACCAGCCCCGGAACTCGCGCCAGTTCCACTGCTCCTCCAGCCAACCCAAAAGTGAGGAGCGTAATGGATATCGTCGCCTGCAACGAAGACATCCTGCGCATCGGTCTCAGCAGACTATGAACGCGACGGGCCAACTCCGACTGGCGGCTCCAGGCGGACAGCGAGAGCGCGACCTTGCGGCAATGAATCCGATGCTCCGCCAGGCGCGTCAGGCAGTTGGCATAATCGAACGGCGCTGAGGTCGATGCCACAACACCGGCATCACATGCTAACTCGCGCTCCAGGCTCAGCCGGCGATCCAGCCAGAGCAACGCCGGGTTCAACGGGAACAGGGCAAGGACAACCTTCTGCATAAGGTTTATCCAATCATCGCCGCGGCGCAGGTGTTCGCACTCGTGCAGAACAATCTGCCGCAACTCAGGCTCCGTCAGCTTGCTGAACAGCCCTTCAGGGATCAGCAGCCGGGGTGCAAAGAATCCAATCACGCTGGGTGAGTCCACCTGGGCGGAAGTGCAGAGTTCCGCCTGTCGTCTGCACGTTTCAAACAACGCGAAGGTGTCGCCGGTAGTGGCGACAGGCTTAGCCTGCCTCCAGATACGGTGCAGTCGAAGCGTCTGCATCAATAGCTGAATAACGCGCACAGACATCAGTGCAGCCCAGATGCCCGCAATGACAAGGCCCCAAACGATCCCTACATGGATCACGGCGGAAGGCTCGGACGGTTCATGAACGGCGAGGACGTGAAGATGCAGCAATGGAATGGCAACCACAAGCGCGAAGGCAAATCCCCAGACAGCGAACCGGGCAGAAGCGCTCACGCGCGACAACAGGCGAAGGCAGAGAGCAACGAATGAGATCAGCACAATCCCCTGCCAAAGCCCGGAGACGAATGCCTGCGCGGTGAAGCGCGAGATTTCGAGGAGCAGGTTCATGGCAGCGCTCTCCATCCTCTTATGACTCCCCTTCTTCGGCTGCGGCTTCAGCCTCGGCGATGGCGCTCTTCAAACGCTGAAGTTCCTCGGCAGTGATCCCGCCGTCTCCGAGCAGCGAGAGCATCAACCTCTCGCGCGAGTTGTCGAAGAACCGATGCAGCACATGCCGCACCTCGGACTGGCTGGCATCCTGCTCGGCGACGCAGGGACTGTACAAAAATGCGCGACCCTCGGGGCGGTGCTTTACATAACCCTTCTGCTCCAGAACACGCACAGTCGTCAGCACCGAGGTGTACGCCAAGGGAGAACTCTCGGGCATTGCCGAGACCAGATCGCTGACCAGCGACTCTCCGCGCGCCCACAGGATGCGCATGATGCGAAGCTCGGCTTCTGTCAACGTATTGGAACGCTTTGGCGGCATCGTTTCGCTTACTCCCGTAACCGGAGCACATTGATGGGACGAGCAACTAGAAGATTAGTTAGCAGGGGAGATCTTCATGTGCAAGACGATGCGTTGCGGGCAGTCCTGCGGCTTCGTAGTTATCGCGAAAGACGTCAATTCGGAGCAGTATGATGGGCTTCGTCATGAAAAAGTTCATCAACCGGCCTGAAGACGTTGTCGAAGAGATGCTGCAGGGCTTCTCTGTCCTGTATCCGGGGTTGAGGCGTTTGTCCGGTCACCAGGTGATGGTCCGCGCGGACGCGGAGAAGGTGCGCAATCATCAGGTAGCGTTGCTTTCCGGCGGCGGCAGCGGACACGAACCGGCTCATGCAGGTTATGTCGGGGCTGGCATGTTGAGCGCCGCCGTGGCCGGAGAAGTCTTCACCTCGCCCAGCAGCGACTCCGTCTTTGCAGCCATCAAGGCCGTTGCGGGAGAGCCCGGAGCGTTGTTGGTCGTCAAAAATTACACCGGCGACCGCCTTAACTTCGGCCTCGCTGCCGAGATGGCGCGAGCCGAAGGGATTCCGGTAGAAGTAGTAATCGTGGACGATGACGTTGCCCTGAAAGGAACAGGACAAGGCACGGGCGCACGCGGGCTCGCCGGGACTGTATTCATCCACAAGTTGCTTGGAGCCGCAGCCGCCGAGGGCAGAAGCATGGCCGAGGTAGCAGCGATAGGCCGAGCGGCGGTCTCATCACTTGCCACTATGGGCGTCTCTTTTTCTGCTGGGACTTCTCCGGCAGTCGGCCGCCCCGGCTTTGACCTCGGCGAAGATGAGATGGAGCTTGGCCTCGGCATCCACGGAGAGCCCGGCAAGATGCGGAGCCGCCTCCAGCGTGCCGACGAGCTGACCGAGACGCTGCTAACAGAGATTTTGGAGCATGGAGAGTTCGGCGAGCAAAGACGTGTGGCCGTCATGGTCAACAACCTTGGAGCAACTCCGGAGATGGAACTCGCCATCGTGGCTCGCCATGCAGCGTCTTTTCTCCAGAGCAAAGGATTCACGCTCGAACGAATCTACGCCGGAACCTTTCTATCCTCTTTAGACATGGCGGGAATCTCGATCTCTGTTCTTGGTGTCGACGACGAGCGACTGCGCTGGCTCGACGCACCCACCGCGGCTCCGGCCTGGCCTAACGTGGCGAGGCAGCGTCCCGGCAGACCAGAGGTACGGACGCAGGTGAGAGGCAGCGAGAAGATCGCCTCCTCAACAGAAAATCCCCTACGTACGGAAGCCGGAAGAAGATCAAAGCAGGCCATAGAAGCGGCCTGCCGCGCATTGATCGAAGCGGAAACCGAGCTTACGGAGTTGGACCGCATCACCGGCGACGGCGATCTGGGCGCGAGCATGAAACGCGCGGCCCTGGCCGTGCAGAATGCGGTGGATTCGTACCCGCTGAACTACGCTCCCTCCACGCTCAAGGCGCTTGCGCATACTCTCCGCCGCGAGTTGGGCGGGTCATCCGGCCCACTCTACGGCGTATTTTTTCTACGCTGCGGCATTGTTCTGGAGAGCTCCGGCGCAGAATTGACGCAATGGACTGACGCCCTCGCTCAAGGATGCCGCGCCATCAGCGAGTTGGGCGGCGCCAGGCCGGGCGACCGAACCATGCTTGATGCACTCGATCCATTTGTAAAGTCTTTAACAAACGCCAAAGGACAAGCATCGCGCGAAATGCTCATGGGTGCCGTCGAAAGCGCGGAGCGCGGCGTCAAAGCGACCGCACAGATGAAGCCCCGGCTGGGCCGGTCGAGTTACCTCGGAGACCGCGTGCTCGGCTATCCTGATCCTGGAGCAAAGGCTGTCGCCATCTGGCTGCGCGCGGCCTCAGAAGCGTTTTTTCCACTCTAACTTTTCGAAATGGCGTCAATTCGCAAAAGGAAGCAGCCCTCCATGACCCCTCTCGTTACTCCTCTCTGGCTGTCTGAGCGTCTTGACGATCCCGGCCTTGTCCTTCTGGACGCCACACTTCCTCCCGTCGGAGTAGCGCCTCCAATCGACACTCACGCGCGATACCTGGCAAAGCACATTCCCGGCGCTATCTTTTTCGATATCGACGCTCTCTCCGACCACTCCACGCCGCTGCCGCATATGATGCCGGCACCTGAGAGTTTTTCTTGCGAGATGTCGGCTCTTGGTGTCGGTGATCAGATGACAATCGTCGTCTACGAGCAGGAAGGCGTCTTATCGGCTCCGCGAGCCTGGTGGATGCTCCGTACCTTCGGAGCACAGAATGTCCACGTTCTTGACGGAGGACTGAGTGCCTGGACCGAGGCCGATCTCCCCACGGAGACTGGCGTCGTTAACCGCGCACCCGCCACGTTCCGGGCCACGCTCCATCGCGATCGGGTGAAAGACTTCCATCAGGTCCAGCAGATGATCGCAGAGCACGCTCAGATTCTGGATGCCCGCTCCTCAGGCCGCTTCGCAGGAACTTTGCCGGAGCCGCGACCCGGCATTAGTTCGGGCCATATGCCCGGGGCCGCCAGCGTCCCCTTCACGGAGCTTGTTGAAGATGGCCGCTTGAAGACGGCCGCCAGGCTCAGTGAATACTTTGCCGCCAAAGGCATTCATCTGGACCAACCGATCGCAACGACCTGCGGTTCCGGTGTTACGGCAGCAGTCATCGCATTTGCTCTGGCCATTGCCGGAGCTACTGACGTCAGCCTCTATGACGGTTCATGGGCCGAGTACGCGCAACGTCCTGAAGCTGTAATTGAAAAAGATCGATAACCGGGTATCATCCAACGGGCATCTCTCGCTTGATCTACAATCTGGGGCATGTTTCTCAAGCAGTATTATCTGGGTTGCCTCGCCCACGCATCCTATCTGATAGCCGACGAAGCCAGCGCATCGGCCGTCGTCGTCGATCCGCAGCGGGACATTCAGCAATATCTGGATGATGCAGAACGACTCGGCGTAAAGATTCGTCACGTCTTTCTCACGCACTTTCATGCCGACTTTCTCGCCGGGCATCTCGAGTTGCGCGACCGTTGCGGCGCGGAGATACGGCTTGGCGCACAAGCCAAGACCGAGTACAAGTTCGCCGCGATGAAAGATGGCGACACGCTCGAGTTTCCCGGGCTGCGACTCCAGGTTCTGGAGACCCCTGGGCACACCATCGAATCGATCTCCATTCTGGTCTTCGATCTTGAGAAGAACCCGGAGAAGCCATACGCGGTCCTGACCGGCGATACGCTCTTTATCGGAGATGTCGGTCGTCCCGACCTGCGCGCCTCGCTCGGCTGGACGGCCGAGCAACTCGGCGGCTATCTGTACGAATCGCTGCACAACAAGCTGCTGCTGCTTCCCGACGAAACGCTGGTTTATCCGGCACATGGCGCCGGCTCTCTCTGTGGAAAGAACATCTCTTCCGATACAGTCTCTACGCTGGGCGAACAGCGGAGCTTCAACTACGCTCTGCAACGGATGACGAAGGAGGAGTTTATCCGGCTGGTCACGGTCGACCAGCCCGATGCCCCGGCCTACTTCACGTATGACGCCATCCTGAATACGCGCGAGTTACCCACGCTCGATCAGACGCTGAAACAGGCTCTGCAACCACTCAAGCTGGACGAGGTTCTAGCTTCTGGAAATGCCGGAACTCAGATTCTCGATGTGCGCGATTCGGTGAAGTATGCCAAAGCCCACCTCTCCGGCAGCATCAATATCGGGCTGGACGGATCCTATGCGACCTGGGCAGGCACGATGCTCGATCCAGGCCAGCCTATCGTCATCGTCGCCGATCCTGGCCGTGAAGAAGAGGCCGCACTGCGCCTGGGAAGAATCGGCTTCGATAACGTGAAAGGCTACTTGAAAGATGGAATGGCCGCGCTGGCGGAGCGGCCGGACCTCATCCAGACGACGGAGAGAGTCAGTCCTCCGATGCTGGCCGACGAACTGGCATCCTCGAATCCGCCCCTGGTCGTTGACGTCCGCACCCCAGATGAATGGGCCACCGGACACATCGAAGGCAGCATCAACCTGCCGTTGACTCAGTTGCAGCAACGCATTGACGAGGTTCCTCGCGACCGCAGAATTGCGGTGCACTGCGCAGGCGGCTATCGCTCCTCCATCGCTGCCAGCGTTCTCAAGCAACGCGGCAAGACTGACCTGATCGAGCTAGCCGGAGGCATCGCGGCATGGGAAGCCGCGAAGCTGGAGACGGTCGCGAGCTAAAACGAAACCAACAAGGTTTAGGAGCGCTCCTGACTAGTCTTCATGTGCCGGAAAATGCATCTTTATCTATTTTTTAATTTCCCATACTAATCTTTTTAATGGTACATATACCGTCATCATCGACAAAAGCAAGTAATACGAAAGACGGTAGCCGAAATGATCAAGAGAATCCTGTTTCTTTCTTTGACCTTCATGATGCCGGTCGCGATGTCTGCCCAGGTAGACAGCAGCACGATTGTTGGAACCCTCCACGATCCCGGGGGAGCGGTTATCTCTTCGGCTGACGTTACGATTACCGAGCGAGATACTAACTCTAAAACGGTGGTTCGGACCAATTCAAATGGGGACTATACCTCTCCTCCGCTAAAAGTAGGAACGTATTCCGTGGCGGTAGAAGCTCCGGGATTTCAATCTCAGACTCGGACCGGCATTACGCTGCAGGTACAGGATCGACGTCGAGTTGACTTCTCTCTATCCGTTGGTCAGGTGAGCCAGAATGTGACAGTGACGGACGAGTCACCCACGATCCAGACGGATAAATCATCTCTGGGACAGGTGATCACATCGCAGACGATGACAGCTCTTCCATTGAACGGCCGGGACTATCTGCAACTGGCGACACTGAGCGCGGGCGTGATTGCGACAAGTTCGGGGACAAACGGAAATACGGGAGGCGGCAGCAGTTCGGGCACCCAGAACAGCTTTGCGGCAAACGGTGCTCGCGGCACGATGAATAACTTTCTGCTGGACGGGATCGATAACAACTCGAACGATACCGGCGGCTTGATTCTGCGGACGAGCGTGGATGCGATCCAGGAGTTCAAGATTCAGACTAATTCTTTCTCTGCCGAGTTTGGACGAGGTGGTGGAGCGGCGATCAATGCTGTGACCAAATCTGGCACAAACGCATATCACGGCAGCGTATTTGAGTTCCTGAGGAATACGGCGATGGATGCGCGGCCATACTTTGAAGATCCAACGACCAAGGAAGGATCGTTTCAGCAAAATCAGTTTGGCGCGACGCTGGGTGGGCCGATTCTAAGGAATAAGCTGTTCTGGTTTGGCGACTATCAGGGAACGATCAGCCGAACGCCCACAACATATATCTCCTCGGTACCGGACGCCGCACAGCGCAATGGAGACTTCTCCGGACCGGGAAATCCAATCATCTATAACCCCGCGACGGGCAATCCGTTCCCAGGGAATATTGTGACGGGAATGGACCCCCTGGCGCAGAGAGTGATGAGTGTGTATCCACTGCCCAACCAGCCTGGCAAGTTGAAGAACAACTACGTTATTTCACCCATCGCGCATGACCGCATCGACCAGGGAGATTTTCGCGGAGACTACCGCGCCTCGGACAAGGATCAGGCATTCTTCCGCTGGTCGATGAGTGGGAAAACAGCTGAGAATCCCGCGCCATTGCCCGGGATTGCCAGCGGCGGCGGTTCGAGCACAGGGCAGGCGTCGGAAAATACGCTGGGATCGGCACTGGGGGAGACGCACATCTTCAACTCCTCAACAGTGAATGAGCTGAGAATTGGCTTCAACCACATCGACATCAATCGTGGCGTGCCGCCCGGGGGCAATGTCAAGCCGCCTGCAGACCTGCTGGTTCCGGGAGTGCCGGCCACACTTGCAAGCGGGCTGACTCTCTTTGTGCCGAGCGGATATCGACGTGTAGGCGCTCCACGCTATGCCCCGACGATCATCTCCAGTTCGGAGCGAGAGATTACGGACACGCTGAACATGGTTCGGGGCAAGCACACCATCGCGGTAGGCGCGTCGATGCGTTGGAGCCAATTCAACATCCTTCAGGTGCCTGCTCCGAATGGGCAGTTCTCCTTTAGCGGCCAGTTCACCTCAAACCCGATGGACGGGGCCGACGGGAGTCCGCTGGCAGACTGGCTGTTAGGGCTGCCAATCAATTCTCAAATTACGACCGTTTTCAAATTACACAACCGGCAGTACACGCCGAGTGCGTTTTTTCAGGACGATTACAAGGTGAGCGAGAAGCTGACCCTGAATCTTGGAGTGCGATACGACTATTTTTCTCCCATTGTGGAAGAGAATAACCATCAGAGCAACTTCGACTTTGCGACCGGAAAACTGATCGTTGCGGGCGTGGACGGCGCTTCTCGCAGTCTGGTCAAGCCGGATCATCTGAACTTCGTTCCACGAGTCGGATTCGCCTACAATGTGCATCGCGAAACTGTAATCAGCGGAGCGTATGGAATTTTTTATAATGGCCAGGAGATTCGGACGGCTGCGCCATTGCAGCTTGCCTACAACGCGCCCTTCTATTACCAATCGAACTTCATTAGTGATGGAGTGACGCCCTTGCTGACGGTCTCAGGCGGTTTTCCCCCATTCAGTGAAGAGAATGCTCTTTTCCCATCGGTGACGAGCGTGGACAGGAGGCTGAAGACTCCGTACTACCAGCAGTGGAATCTTCAGGTACAGCAGGCATTTTCTTCAAGGCTCTCTCTGAGCCTGGCCTATGCGGGATCCAAGGGAACTCACCTGCAGTCCGCAACCGACCAGAACCAGGTGAAGATTCCCGGACCGGGCGACGTTCAATCGCGCCGCCCCTATCCAACCTTCGGATCTTTTACGTCAATTCAAAATCGCGGCAGTTCGGTATACCATTCGGCGCAAGTGAAACTGCAGAAGCAGTACAGCCATGGGCTGAGCTTTCTCAGCTCCCTTACGTGGAGCAAGACCCTAAACGATCAGCCCGAAATATGCTGCGCACAGCCCTTTCCGCAAGACAGTTACAACGTAAGAGCGGAGCGGAGTCCGGCAGATTTCGACCAGCGGCTACGCTGGGCAAGCAGCTTCGACTACGAACTCCCATTCGGCTCCGGGCGTAAGTTCGCCGCCGCTAACCGCGCTCTGGACATTGCATTTGGCGGATGGCATGTGGGAGGAATCTACGCTCTCGCCAGTGGGTTCCCCTTCTCTCCTCTGATCGGGTTTGATCCTTCCAATACCGGATCACAGGGCCTGTTACGACCAAACCAGATTGGGAACGGAAGCCTGCCTCGTGGACAACGGTCTGTAAATCTTTGGTTCAACCCGGATGCATATACAGCGCCGGCTCCGTATACCTTTGGCAACGCAGGACGCAATACCTTGACCGGACCTGGGATCAATACCTTTGACGGATCGCTGCGCAAGGTATTTGCCATGGGAGAGACAAAAAACCTGCAGGTTCGCGCGGAGTTCTTCAACATGCTGAACCACCCTAACTTTGCGCAACCGGATGCCTACGTCGACGATGGACCTGGAGCAGCCGGAGTCATCACAGATACTGGAATTCCAATGCGACAGGTTCAGCTTGGGGTTAAATTCAATTTCTAAAGGAACAATTCTCCCGTAAGCATTGGGGGAAGGGTGAGAATATCTACCGTCTTCTGATGGAAAACGAAATCCCTCCTCTTCCCCTCACCGTAACAGGAGAATCGTTCCATAACGGGGACAAAGAGCCATAGGTTCTCTTCGGTAGTGCCTCAGTTTCAAAGTGAGGCACTACCTTCTCTTGCACCCCCTGGCCTTCCGCTCCTGAAATCTGGCATTCTGAAAGACCATGCCTCTTTTGTCTGCCAGCCTCCCTTCCATCGGTATCGATTTCGGAACTACCAACAGTTCCATCGCTCTTGCCACCCCGGAAGGCACGGTAAAACTCGTCTCCTTCCCCGCTGCCGCGGCAACCGTCGAATCGTTCCGCTCCGTCCTCTATCTGGAGCAGCACAAGCAAGCCGCGCGGACCCAGATCAAAAGCTTCAGCGGCCCCTCCGCGATCGAGCACTATCTCGACGCCGAACACAAGGGGCGCCTCATCCAGTCGCTCAAGTCCTACCTGACCAGCCGCACCCTCACCGGAACCGAAGTCTTCGGTCGCCGTTACACCATCGAAGACCTTATCTCCCGCATCCTCACCGACCTGCGCCAGTATGCGGAGCAGCAGTTCGGTCAGCCAGTCCGTCGTGCCACGGTAGGCCGCCCCGTCCGATTCGTCGGAGCGGATACCACCGAAGACGACGCCTTCGCCATCGAACGACTCCGCGAGGCCTTTACCCAGGCCGGCTTTGATTCTGTCGACTTCGAGATGGAACCCATCGCCGCCGCCTACTCCTATGAATCGACCCTCGACCACGACGAACTCATCCTGATCGGCGACTTCGGCGGCGGCACCAGCGATTTCTCCCTGATCCATGTCGGCCCCAGCATTCGCAAACGCGGACGCACCGCAAAAGATCTACTCGGCAACGGCGGCCTCGGTCTCGCAGGAGATGCCTTCGACGCCCGCATCGTCCGCAAACTCGTCTCCCCTGCCCTCGGGGCCGATTCGCTCGCCCGCTCGCTCAACAAGCTACTGCCCGCCGTTCCCGCCTGGATCTACGCCAATCTCGAACGCTGGCACTACCTGTCATTCCTTAAGACGCGCAATGTCAATCAGATACTCAAAAGCGCCCGCGCCAACGCCCTCGAACCGGAGAAGATTGAAGCGCTCATCACCCTCATCGACGAAGATCTCGGTTACCAGTTGCATCAGGCCGTTCAGCGCCTCAAGATAGAACTGTCCCGTAACGAATCGGCTCGGTTCGCCTTCCGTGACGGCAGCATGGATATTGAAGCCACCGTCATTCGCGCCGACTTCGAGTCCTGGATCGGCGAAGACCTGCAATCCATCGAACAGTGCGTGGACGGACTGCTCAAAACCACCGGCATCTCACCTAAAACCGTAGACCGCGTCTTCCTCACCGGGGGAACCAGCTTCGTTCCAGCCGTGCGCCGCATCTTCGAGTCCCGTTTCACGGCTGAACGCGTCCGCACCGGCAACGAGTTCACCTCGGTTGCCCGAGGCCTCGCCCTCCGCGCCCGAGAAGGCACTCTATAGGCCGTAAGGCGTCAGAAATGGGTGCCCCATGTCCGGATCTTCGGACATGGGAGAGTATGAACTCCGCCCAGCTTTGCTCCTGCCTGCTTGCGCTCCAGATGGAAAACTAGTGCCGCGTCCCATCTCCACGCTCCCATGGCCGTGGAGTCACCGGGTCATCCTGCCACTTCTGTCGCCGTCCCACCAGAAACATAACCAGTCCAAAGAGGAACATCACCGCGCCCCACCCGAGGTTCATATTGATGCCCATCGATTTCTCATAGATATCGCTATGCCGCGTAAACAGGCCGAAGATGGTCATCATTCCTCCGGTAATCAGGAAGATGAGGCCGAGCGGAATGCGTATGTCGAGTCCCATTTCAGGTTCCTTCTAAGCGAAGACAAGGTTGAGAACAATAAGAATCGCGATAACGCCCACGGCCAGCGTTGCAGGCTTCTGATACCAGCTTAGATGCCCCTCCGCGGGCTTCGGCGTCAGCGAGTAGACCAGCCCCACCAACTCGGACTCCGCACGCGGCTTCGTCGCCAGGCTCACCACCATGGTAACGACAAGGTTGACCGAAAATGCAAAGATGGCCGTCCAGAAGTTCTGCGCCATGTCGCTCGGATAATGATGGACAATCGCGAGCCAGCCGCCATGCATCCCCGGCGCCGCGTTGGTTGGAATCGTCAGCCCATGATGCAGCAGCGCCGCGCCCGTTCCGGCAACCAGTCCGGCAAACGCTCCGTGCCCGGTCGTTCGCTTCCAGAACATTCCCAGCAGAAAAGTGGCAAACAGAGGAGCATTGACGATTGAAAACACTAGTTGCAGCGCATCCATGATGTTATTGAAGTTGGTGACGGCGTAGGCCGCCCCAATCGATAAGACGACACCTCCTATCGTCGCCATCCGACCCATCCAGAGATAATGCGCGTCCGTTCCCCTTTTGTTGATATAGGCCTGATAGATGTCATATGTCCAAACAGTATTGAAGGCAGTAACATTACCGGCCATCCCGGACATGAAACTCGCCAGCAACGCCGTCAATCCCAACCCGAGAATCCCTGTCGGAAAGAAGTGCAGCAGCATTACCGGAATGGCGAGGTCATAGTTGTAGACCGGATCTCCCCTCGTGTCGAGGACCGGTTGGCCATTGATCGGGTTGATCTTCTGCGGGATAATGCCGTGCGGGTGCTGCTCGTCAAGCGGAAGCGCGTGACCGTCGGCAGAGGTCGTAGCAACGACAGCAGCAGGAGTGGTCGCCATCTTCGAGGTCACCGTCACCGCGATCAGGCCGGGCAGGATAACTAGAAAGGGGAAGAACATCTTGGGGATGGCTGCAATCAGCGGCACCTTGCGCGCCGAAACCTCGGAATCCGCTGCCATGGCCCGCTGGATGACAAGAAAGTCCGTGCACCAGTAGCCAAAGCTCAATACAAAGCCCAGTCCCATGGCAAGCCCGACCCACTCCACTCCTAAAGTATTGGTCGAGGCATGCGCCATACCTTGCCAGGAATGGGTCATGTTTGCCGGAAGCGTCCGCTTGATTCCTTCCCATCCGCCTACGTTGCGCAGCCCAATCCAGACCAGCGGAGCGAAGCCCGCTACGATAAGGAAAAATTGCAGTACTTCGTTATAGATCGCGCTGGTAAGTCCACCCAGAAAGATATAGCCCAAAACAATAATCGCCGAGAGAAAGACCGAGACGTGGAAGATGTACTGGTCGGGGATAATCCCGTGAAATAGCCCAAGCGTCTGAATCAGCAGGGCCATCGCGTACATCGAGATGCCGGAACTGAAGACGGTCATGATCGCGAACGAGAATGCATTGACCGCGCGCGTCTTTTCGTCGAAGCGCATCCGCAGGTATTCGGGCACCGACCGCGCCTTGGACCCGTAATAAAACGGCATCATGAAGATGCCGACAAACACCATCGCCGGAATCGCGCCGATCCAGTAGAAATGGCTGGTGATAATGCCGTATTTCGCCCCAGAAGCTCCCATCCCTATTACTTCCTGGGCCCCCAGATTCGCCGAGATGAAAGCCAGCCCGCACACCCACGCTGGAATAGAACGCCCCGCAAGAAAGAAGTCATTGCTGGTACGCATATAGCGCTTGAGTGCGAACCCGATCCCCAGAACGAAGACGAAATAGACCAGCATGATCAGCCAGTCGATGATGGATAGAGTCACGATAAACCTTATAAAAGCTGCCTTCAGATTGAGGTTCTGGCCAACTCTAAATTGTCTTAACTCGCCAAGTCCAGCGAAAGGATCACCTCCAGAATAAAACTGGAGGCGATGGCTGTTTCCCGCAAAAAATGCTAAAGACTGACGCTAAAATTGATGCCGAAGATAACTCCTCGTTCTGTCGTCGCATCCAAAAGTATCTTGTAGATGATCCGGCCCGATAACGCCCGAAGCTGACGACGATAGCAATAATATAAGTTATTTTGGCGTTTTTCTCTTTCCGCGTTCCCTTGCAAAACTGAGCAACCAGCGGAGCACCACTTGATTGATTGCGTTTTTCTCCTTGGAGCAATATCCGAATGGCATCGACGATCCTTCTTATTGACGACAATGCAGTGCAGGCAGCCACCCGGCAGGCCATCTTGAAACGCGCAGGATATGCCGCCATTGCCGTGTTTAATCCTCAGCGCGCGCTGGAGCAATTCGAGAGAGACGAATTCGCCGTCGGCATTGGCCTCGTCATTACGGACCACATCATGCCTGGAATGAATGGGGCGGAGTTCGTTCAGCGTCTCCGGCAGACGCATCCTACCCTCCCGGTACTCGTGATTAGCGGTCTCTACGAGGCCGAAACCGAGTATGAGGGGCTGGACGTCCTGTTCCGCATGAAACCTTTGCCGCCAGACAACCTGCTGGAAAGCGTGAAGGGCCTCTTGCAGTCTGCCTAAAGTCCTGTCGTAATTTTCCGTGCGGTAAACGACTTTTATTGCCGTTCTCGGTTCCGGCTTGAGAGAATGGGAGCATGCAATTGCACCCCATGCCTCAGTTTGGAAGTTTCATGCTGCTGCTCGGCCTCGCGTTGAGCGTCTATACGCTGCTGGCAGGAGCATTCGCGCTTTGGCGATTCAAGACAACCAATGCAGACGATGGCTCGGGAAGACTCGGCGAGACCGCGCGCCGAGCCGGCATTGCCAGCTTCATCGCATTGACCGGCGCTGCATTCGCGCTTGTCTGGGCAGCTTTTACTAACGATTACTCCGTCTCCTACATCCTCCACCACACCAACCGCGCGCTCAACCCGGCGTATAAGTTTGCCGCGCTCTGGTCCGGACAGGAGGGCTCACTGCTGCTGTGGGCATGGCTGCTCACAGCCTACGGATTCGTCCTCCGGTTGCGGCATCGGGTGGACGTTCGGCTGTCGGCCTTCGCGTCGACCATCCTCGCGGGTATCACGGTCTTCTTCCTTCTGCTGCTGAACTTCGCCGCTCCGCCATTCGCCATTCAACCGGGACCACTGGCAGCAGACGGCTTTGGCCTCAATCCTCTCCTGCAATATCCCGAGATGGTGATGCATCCGCCGCTGCTCTACCTCGGCTACGTGGGCTTCTCCGTTCCCTTCGCCTTCGCGCTAGGCGCGCTGATGATGCGCTACCCCGGTGAGAAGTGGATTCACATCACACGTCGCTGGACCATGGTGACCTGGCTGTTTCTCACCCTCGGGATCTTCATGGGCGCGCACTGGGCTTACAGCGTGCTTGGCTGGGGCGGCTACTGGGGATGGGATCCGGTCGAAAATGCCTCGCTGATGCCGTGGCTCACCGGCACTGCCTTTCTACATTCCGTCATGATGCAGGAAAAACGCGGCATGATGAAGAGCTGGAACGTCTGGCTCATCTTCTCGACCTTCATGCTAACCATTCTGGGCACCCTGCTGACCCGCTCCGGCATCGTCAGCTCGGTCCATGCCTTTGCCCAGTCCGACATCGGCAACTGGTTCTACGGATTCATCATCATCGTCTTTGCCATCTGCCTGTTCACCTTCTTCAAGCAGAAAGACCATCTCAAATCGGAGAACAAGCTGGAGTCGCTGGTCTCGCGCGAGTCCAGCTTCCTCTTCAATAATCTGGTGCTACTGGCAGCCTGTTTCACCGTGCTCTGGGGGACGCTGTTCCCCATCCTGTCGGAGTACGTGCAGGGCTCAAAGGTCACCATGGGAGCCCCGTTCTATAACCGGGTCAACATTCCCGTCGGCC
Source organism: Acidobacteriales bacterium 59-55 (assembly GCA_001897435.1). Lineage (GTDB taxonomy): Bacteria > Acidobacteriota > Terriglobia > Terriglobales > Acidobacteriaceae > Edaphobacter. The sequence goes on from MKSV01000007.1 coordinate 1,076,974, forward strand.
TCTTTCTTCTGTTCCTCACCGGCATCGGGCCTCTTTTGGCGTGGCGCTCCACTTCCCTGCGCTCGCTCCGAAGGAACTTCATTCTTCCCAGCATCGCCATGGCAGTGGCTTTCGTCGGGTTGATAATCGCTGGTGTCCGGCCATGGAGCGCGGGCGACGCCATGGAAGCGACGATCTTCTCCCTGATCACCTTCTCCCTTGCCGCCGGGGTCATCACCGCGATTGCCGCGGAGTTCCTTCGCGGAGCCTTCGTCGTCCGGACGCAGACGCACAAGAATCTGTTTGCCTCGACCGTTCTGCTGGTCCGTCGCAATACCCGGCGCTACGGCGGCTATCTTGTCCACTTCGGCATCGTGGTGCTCTTTATTGGCATCGCCGGTGGCGCCTTCAATCAATCGCACGAGCAAGAAATGGGTTATGGCGATTCGGTGACGATGGGGCCGTACAAACTCGTCTGCCAGAGCTTCACCCAGGAGAGCAAGCCCAACTACGATACGGAATACGCTCTGCTCGATGTATATAGATACGGCAAAAAGATCACGCAACTGGCGCCGGAAAAGCGTTTCTACCTCGCCAGCCAGACGTCGTCGACGATGGTTGCGCTGCACTCGACACTGGCCAGCGATCTCTACGTCATCTATGAAGGCAAGAATCCGGAGACCGATCGCCCCATCATCAAGGTATTTCTCAATCCGCTGATGAACTGGATCTGGATCGGCGTGGCCATCGTCGTCTTCGGGACATTGCTGGCACTGGTGCCGAGCCTGACGAAGAACCCGCGGACACGAGCATCCTTAGAGCCTCCCCTGGCAGAAACCGAGGTTCACCATGTTGCTTAAGCGCTGGGCACAGGGATTGGCAGTATGCCTGCTCGCCGTAGCTATGCTCGGAGCCGGCGATTCGGGAGCGCGCTTCAGCAGAATTGGCCACCAGATGGTCTGCGCCTGCGGCTGCGGGCAGATCCTTCTGGAGTGCAACCATGTGAGCTGCCCCAGTTCAGGCCCAATGATCGATGAGTTGCACGCTCAGTTGGCGAGCGGCAGCTCCGACACCATGATCTTTAACGCGTTCGCGGCGAAGTATGGAGCGACTGTGCTCGCCGCTCCCATCCGCGGCGGATTCGACAACGTCGCCTGGATCGCGCCCTTCACCGTCTTTCTCCTGGCCACGCTGGGCACAGGCACCCTCATCTACTTTTGGAAGCGGCGGTCGCTTATGAACCCGCCGCCAGCCAGTGCCACCGGCCTGTCGAGCGCCGACAACGAGGCGATGCGCGAGCGTATTCGCCGGGAGACGGAGTACTGATGGGCGCAATAGCCGGAGTCGCACTGACGATTGGAATCTTCCTGTATATCTTCTGGCCGGAGCGCAACCCGTTCATTCAGGCCGACAAAACACGGGTCGACTATCTGCGCGAGCGTAAGGACGTCATCTACGAGAACCTGCGCGACCTGAACTTCGAATACCTCGCCGGAAAGTATCCCGAGCAGGACTACACGGAGCAGCGAGCCGGCCTGGAAGACGAAGCCGCCCGTGTACTTGCGGAGATCGACAGGCTGAATGCCCGCGGCGAAATCGGGCGTCGCAGCCGAATCTAAGCCGCGAATCCCGCGAACCAGCCAGATGAGGCAGGTTTGACGTAAGATTAACGCGTGACCCCTTCCTTTCGAAACCTACGACGTATTGCAGGAATTGCCACGCTCTTCGTGGCGTTTACCGGTCTTGCCCTCGCTGAGTCCATCACCGGCACCGTGACCAACAAGACGACGAACAAGCCCGCCGCCGGCGACGACGTTGTGCTCATCCGCCTGGCGCAGGGCATGCAGGAGGCTTCGCGGACCAAGACCGACTCGCACGGGCGCTTCACCCTGGACGTTCCCGATGCCGGAATGCATCTGGTGCGCGTGACGCATGACAAGGCGGCCTACTTCCGCCCTGCGCCGCCGGGAACGGAATCGGTCGAGGTGGATGTCTACAACGCCGCGGAAAAAGTAGCTGGAGTCACGGCTGAAGCTGACGTGATGCGCGTGCAGACCGACGAGAGCGGCAAGCGGCTGAATATAGTTGAAAACTTTTTTATCAAGAACGCCTCGGATCCGCCAAAGACGCAGTTCAGTCCCAAATCTTTCGAGTTCTTTCTGCCGGACGGAGCGGTGATCGAAGGATCGGCGGCGCTCGCTCCCGGAAGCATGCCGGTCAAGGCTTCGCCGATGCCGTTGGGCGACCCGAACCACTACGCCTTTGTCTTCCCTATCCGCCCCGGCGAGACGCGCTTTCAGGTGACCTACCATCTGCCCTACAGCGGCAGCTTCAAATTCACTCCGCGCATGACTATGCCGACCGATACTGTCGCCATCATGATGCCCAAGAGCATGACCTTCACAGCCGGCCCTTCGACAGATTACTCGCCTGTCACAGAAGAGATGACGGCGCAGACCTACGTGGCGCGCAGCGTAGCTCCATCGCAGCAACTGGACTTCACCCTGTCGGGCAGCGGGCAACTGCCGCGGGATACGCAGGCCGCGGCAACTTCCGGCCAGGGACAGACTACGGGAGGCCCGGAGTCCTCTGCGGCAGCGGACACGCGTCCCGGCGGTGGCCTGGGCAATCCCATCGATCCCACAGGAAACGACGATCCCTGGGCAAAGTACAAATGGTGGATCCTCGGCGCGCTGGGACTTGCCATGGCTGCCGGAGGGGGAATCATGTTGAAGGGCACTCCCGCGAAATCCACCTCTGCGCGGGCAACTGCGACCGTACCTCCGGGACCAAACGCAGCCCTCGCCGCCCTGAAGGAAGAACTGTTCTCGCTCGAAGCGGACAAGTTGCAGGGACGGGTGACCGATGCTGAATACGCTGAGCAGAAAGCGGCGCTCGAAGTCGTTCTGCGCCGCGCCCTTCAGCGGAGCGAACCTGCCGCTGAAGCGTCTAACATGACAGGACCTGTAGCATGAGGGACTGACCAATGAACACGTTCAAATCGACGCTTCTGCTCGTCGTCCTCACCCTCTTTCTCCTGTTCATCGGAGAACGAATTGGCGGACGCAACGGAATGCTTTTAGCGTTCGTGCTGTCGGTCGCGTTCAACTTCGGCACCTACTTTTATTCGGACAAGATTGCCCTGGCCATGTACAGGGCGCAGCCGGTAACCCGGGAAGAGCTGCCACGGGCGTATGCGGCGGTAGAACGGCTCACCGCAAAGCAGGGGCTTCCCATGCCGAAGATCTTCGTTCTGCCGACGGAGTCGCCTAATGCGTTCGCTACCGGACGAAATCCGCAGCATGCCTCTGTAGCCGTGACTCATGGCATTCTGGAGTTGCTCGACGACGAGGAACTGGAGGGCGTCCTGGCGCATGAACTAGGGCACGTGCGCAATCGCGACATCCTTACCAGTTCCATCGCCGCAACGCTGGCGGGAGCTATCACCATGATTGCCCGCATGGGCTACTGGGCGTCCCTCTTTGGTGGATATGGCGGAAGCCGCGACAGTCGGGAGCGCGGAGGCGGCTTTAGCAGCCTGTTCATGCTCATTCTTGCCCCCATCGCGGCGACGCTAATCCAACTGGCGATCTCGCGGTCACGGGAGTATGAAGCAGACGCCACGGGCGCTCATGTAACCGGTAACCCTTATGCTCTCGCGCGAGCCCTGCAAAAACTCGACGATTATTCGCGGCGGATTCCCATGCAGGCTTCGCCGTCGACGGCGCATCTGTTCATCGTGGCCCCGCTGCTGGGCGGTGGAGGTTTTGGACAACTCTTTTCGACGCACCCGCCGATTCCGGAGCGGATTCGGCGATTGATTGGACGGGATCACGTCTGATGATGGAGAAAATACTAAGAGCTTTGCGGCTTCTGGCCATGGTTGCCTGGGTAGGTGGCCTGGCCTTCTTTGCGTTCGTCGTTGCGCCGGTTGCGTTTCAACGCCTGGCAAGCCCGCACGAAGCCGGCCTGGTCGTCGGTGGAACCCTGCGCATTCTCCATTGGATCGGGCTGATCGGCGGGTCCGTATTCTGCGTGGCTACGGCAATCCTATGGCTACGGGCCGAGGTTCCGGCACGAGCGGGATTTGCGGCAGAGACGGCATTGACGCTGGTAATGCTCGCCATCACGGCTTACTCGCAATTCAGCATCCTGCCGACAATGGAGCAGGATCGCGCTCTCGCCGGCGGGGAGATCGAGACAGCCGCCATGACCAATCCAGCGCGGCAGGACTTCGAGCGGCTGCATACGTTATCGGAGCGGCTTGAGGGCCTCGTCTTCTTCTGCGGCCTCGGAGTGGTGCTCTTCCTGGCGCGAGAGTCCCAATGGCCGGAGACGGGTAAAATCAAGTTAATATGAAAATTGAAATCATCGGCCTGCCGATCGGTTCGGTAGTGGATGGCGGTGTGTTGCAGCATCGCCATGGCAACTAGCGATGTCCAAGCTATGGTTGAGCCTGGGGCTGGGACTGATCGCCGGCCTGGCGGACTATCTGGGCGGGGTGCTGCTCGTTCGACGATCTCCATCCGCAAAGTCTCTGCGATATTTCGTTGCGCTGGGGGCAGGCTTCATGCTCGCCGCGGCGCTACTGGAGATGGTGCCTGAAGGAATGGCGGTTAATTCAACGTGGGGTCCCGCGTTGATTCTGGTTGGATACTGCGGCGTGCATCTGCTGGAGCATTCGCTCGTTCCCCACTTTCACTTTGGCGAAGAGACACACCATCATGAATTTCTATCGGCCAAGACCAGCTATTCTGTGCTGCTTGGACTGGCGACCCACACGTTCTTTGACGGCGTCGCCATCGGCTCCGGCTTTGTCGTCTCGGACTGGCTGGGCTGGGTGCTCTTTTTTGCTGTCTTCCTGCATAAGCTGCCGGAGGGATTTACCGTTGCCAGCGTGATGATGGCAGGCGGGCAGAGTGGGAGAGCGGCGCTGAACTCCGCCCTATTTCTCGGCGCGACTACGGTGCTCGGCGTGCTCGTCATCAACCTGCAACCATCTCTGGTTCGAGTTGGGCTGCCGCTATCTGCCGGTGTGACCATCTATGTGGCTGCAACCGATTTGATGCCTGAAGTCAATCACGAACCGGGAATCAAGATGGCGCTGATCTTCTTTGCAGGAGTTGTGGTGTTCTTCCTGTTGAGAATGCTCAGCCCGGCTTAGAACACCTTCACGACCTCAGACGGTAACCTGAACCCGGGTCGCATGCAGTGTTTGTAATGCGACTACGCTCAATGTTCCCTGTTGCAGCGCCGAGATGCCCTCTACCGCGGCTCGCGCGGCAGCCAGTGTTGTGATTGTCGGAACCCTCGCCAGCACGGCAGCTCGTCGAATCGCCTGTTCATCGAAGAAGGTGTCCTGACCTCGCGGCGTATTCACAATTAGTTGAATACGATCGCCCTTGATGAGATCGACCACGTTGGGGCGGCCTTCCTTTACCTTGTAGACGCGCTCCGGTTGCAAGCCTGCCCGTTCGAGCACAGCCGCGGTTCCATGAGTCGCCACCAGATGGAAGCCCATCTCGACAAACTGCCGCGCCAGCGAAACGACGCCATCTTTATCGTGGTCATTCACGCTCAGGAAGATCGTTCCCTCCAACGGCAGCACCTGTCCTGCGGCGATCTGTGCCTTGGCAAAGGCCTCGCCGAAGTTATCGGCGACGCCCATCACTTCACCGGTCGACTTCATCTCCGGGCCAAGCACTGTATCTACGCCGGGGAACTTGCCCCATGGAAAGACCGGAGACTTCACAAAGTAATACGATCCCGTTCCCAGGTCCTTGCCGCTTGCCGTCGCCTCAGGCAGCAGTTCCTTCAGTTTTCGGCCCACCATCAGGCGAGAGGCAATCTTGGCCAAAGGAACACCGGTTGCCTTGGAGACATAGGGAACAGTCCGCGAAGCCCGCGGGTTGACCTCGATCACATACACCTTGCCGCGCTGGATGGCGAACTGGATATTTACTAATCCCTTTACATCGAGGGCCATGGCCAGCTTCCGCGTATACTCACGAATCGTGCCCAGCACCTCTTCGCTGAGGTCGACCGCAGGCAGGACGCACGATGAATCCCCGGAGTGAATCCCAGCCTCTTCGATGTGCTGCATAATCCCGGCGATCACAACATCCTCGCCGTCGCACAGCGCGTCGACATCGCATTCGATCGCCTCTTCGAGGAAGTGGTCGATCAGTACGGGACGCTCATGAGAATACTCTATCGCGGTAGTCATGTATCGAACGACTGCCTCATCGTCGTAGGCAATGACCATCGCCCGCCCACCCAGAACGTAGGAAGGCCGCACCAGCACTGGATAACCGACGCGATTCGCGCCCGCAACGGCTTCCGCCACGCTGGTCGCCATCGCCCCTTCGGGCTGCGGAATCTTCAACTCCTCAATCAGTCTTCCAAACCGCTTCCGGTCCTCCGCCAGGTCAATTGACTCAGGCGAGGTCCCGATGATCGGCACGCCGGCATTTTTCAGAGGAAGGCTCAGATTCAGTGGCGTCTGTCCACCAAACTGCACGATCATCCCAATCTCGGCTTCTGACGTGGCCTCATGCTCATAGACGGCGAGCACATCCTCCAACGTCAGCGGTTCGAAGTACAACCGATCGCTCGTATCGTAATCGGTCGATACCGTCTCGGGATTGCAGTTGACCATAATGGTCTCGTAGCCATCTTCGCGTAACGCAAATGCAGCATGGCAGCAACAGTAATCGAACTCGATGCCCTGTCCGATCCGGTTCGGTCCGCTACCCAGAATCAGAATCTTCTTGCGTTTTGTCGGAGCCGCCTCATCCTCTTCGTCGTAAGAGCTATAGAGATACGGCGTGTAGCTTTCAAACTCTCCGGCACACGTATCAACCATCTTGTACACCGGGAGCACGCCCAGCTTCTTTCGCAGCGCACGAACCTTCGCTGTTCCTCCCGCCCCGGTCAGTCCCCAAGATGCGGCCAGGCGTTCGTCCGAGATGCCCATCCGTTTAGCCGTGCGAAGCTGGTCCGCCGTAACCTCGTCGATCGATACTCCCCCGATAGCCTTAATCTCGTCGGTGATCTGCTTGATCTGATACAGAAACCACGGATCCATCGAGGTCATCCGCGCCACTTCGCGCACGCTCATTCCGCGTTCGAACGCATAGCGGATATAAGCAAGCCGATCAGGATGCGGTGTCACCAGCCGTTGCGTCAGCCTGCGCGGCTCGATATCGGCAGCAGTGGCCTTCTTGCCCGTTTCGAGCGATCGGACTGCCTTCATCAGCGCTTCCTTGAAGGTTCGGCCAATCGCCATGACCTCGCCGACCGACTTCATCTGCGGTGCCAGACCCTCATCGGCTCCAGGAAATTTCTCGAACTGCCACTTCGGGATCTTCACAACAACGTAGTCAAGCGTTGGTTCAAAGCAGGCAGGGGTCGCCTTCGTAATATCGTTCTGAATCTCATCGAGCGTGTAGCCGACGGCCAGCCGCGCGGCAATCTTCGCAATCGGAAATCCGGTAGCCTTCGAAGCGAGCGCCGACGAGCGCGATACGCGCGGATTCATCTCAATCACCGTCATGCGCCCGTTCAGGGGATTCACCGCGAACTGCACATTGCTGCCGCCGGTCTCGACTCCAATCTCGCGCATCACCCGAATCGCCGCATCCCGCATCGCCTGATACTCGCGGTCGGTCAGCGTCTGTGCCGGTGCTACCGTAATCGAATCGCCGGTGTGTACACCCATCGGATCGAAGTTTTCAATGGAGCAGATGATGATGACGTTGTCCTTGAGGTCGCGAACCACCTCAAGCTCGTACTCTTTCCATCCCAGCACGCTCTCTTCAATCAGGCACTCATGCACAGGCGAGAGATCGAGGCCGCGTGACAGAATCTCCATCATCTCCTCGCGATTGTAGGCAAGGCCGCCGCCCGAACCGCCCAGCGTAAATGAGGGGCGGATCACAATCGGAAAGCCAATCTTCGCGGCAAACTCCAGTCCATCGCGAATGTTGTTCACCAGTTGCGAGCGAGGCATGTCCAGCCCGATCTTGTTCATCGCGTCCTTGAACAACAGCCGATCTTCCGCCTTCTTGATCGCTTCCAGCTTCGCGCCGATTAGTTCAACGCCATATTTTTCGAGCACACCGGAATCCGCCAGATCAACCGCGAGATTCAGGGCCGTCTGGCCGCCCACCGTCGGCAACACGGCAAACTTGCCGGAGCGCTCCGCCATCATCTCGGACTCGACACGGATAATCTCTTCCAGATAAGCGGCATTCAACGGCTCGATATACGTCCGGTCGGCGACCTCGGGATCGGTCATGATCGATGCCGGATTCGAGTTCACCAGCACTACCTCATAGTTCTCCGCCTTCAGCGCCTTGCACGCCTGCGTACCGGAGTAGTCAAACTCCGCCGATTGACCAATCACAATCGGCCCCGAGCCGATCACCAGAATCTTCGCGATGTCATTCCTGCGTGGCATCTATTTCTCTTTCTCGACTAATTTCCGTGTGCCGTAAAAATGCGCGGCCAAAGCCGCGCGATGAGCTTTTATTTCTTCCACTCTTCCATCATCTTTCGAAAATCCCTGAAGAGGTAATGCGAGTCGTGCGGGCCGGGACTGGCCTCGGGATGGTACTGCACGCTGAACATCGGATCGGTCTTGTGCTTCAATCCTGCCAGCGTGTGGTCGTTCAGATTTGTGTGCGTCCGCTCCACATTCGCCGGCAGCGAATCCGGATCGACGTTGAAGTTATGGTTCTGAGCCGTGATCTCCACTTTGCCGGTCCGATGGTTCATGATCGGATGGTTTCCGCCATGATGACCGAACTTCAGCTTGTAGGTCTTGCCGCCCAGCGCCAACCCGAATAACTGGTGTCCAAGACAGATCCCGAAGATGGGAACCTTGCCTTGTAATCCCTTCACATTTTTGACCGCGTACTCCAGCGGCTCCGGATCGCCCGGTCCATTCGAGAAGAAGACCCCATCCGGCTTCATTGCCAGTACCTCTTCGGCTGGCGTGGTTGCCGGAACCACCGTTACCCGGCATCCTTCGCGCGTCAACATACGGAGAATATTCTGCTTGATGCCGAAATCGTAAGCGACCACGTGCAACGGCTCCGCATCGCTCTCATGCGCAGCCGTTAGTAGTGCATCGCCGGTCTGATTTCTGGGCTCGTTCGCATCCCACTCATACGCGGTCTTTGTCGTTACCACGCTGGCGAGGTCGGTGCCTTCCATCTTCTTGATCGCCCGCGCCTTGGCTACCAGCGCTTCGGTGTCCAGGTTATCCCCACTCGCGATCACACCGCGCATGACGCCATGAGCCCGCAGATGCCGCACCACGGCCCGCGTATCGATCTCCGCAATCACCGGCACGCCATAGCGTTCAAGATATTCGTCGGCGACCTGGGTCGAACGCCAATTCGAACTCATCGGCGAAAATTCCCGCGTCACCAGACCTTCGATGTAAGGACGCTTCGCCTCCGCGTCGTGCGGCGTTGTCCCATAATTTCCAATATGCGGATTTGTAAGAACCACGATCTGCCCCGCATAGGAGGGATCGGTAAAAATCTCCTGATAGCCGGACATCGATGTATTGAAAACAACCTCGCCAGAGCATTCTGCTCGCGCGCCAAAACTCTTACCACGAAAGATGCGCCCGTCTTCAAGCGCCAGTATTGCTTGCATTGCCTCTCCAGAGGAGTGGATTTTATAGATTCTAACAGCTTCTGGACACGAATACGACCGGGGTTCCGGTCGTATATCTCGTCACGGAGCACGCAGGCATAGGAAACTGGAATGAATTGGCGGGATAGCGCCGTTTAGCGCCCTGCGTTCTTCGCCAGCATCGGCACGCGTCCGGCTCAGGCTCACCCCGTGCATTGACCCAAGTACGGCCTTCTCCACGTTCGGTCTGTAGATCGGCAAAGCTTGCCTCGGCCCGGCGAGGATTTGCAGGCATCCCATCTTCCGAGCACAAAATGAAGGTCGGCCGCAATGCGGGACAGGGCAAAGCCGCGACCTGCCAGCCCTGCCCCTATAACCGAATACGTTTAAATCTCAGCCGGCTGCCGCTATCCGGCTGGATGGGTCATTTCTTGCTCGATACCGCTGTAATCACCGACTCGTAACTCGGCTCGGCGTGCTTGATGTGGTCGGCGACGCGCTGCCGTTCATCCTCCGTCAGCGACGGCAGCACCGCGAGGATGCGGCGGAGAGTGACCGAGATATCGTCAACATAGTTCATAGTGCGAATAGCTTCGCCGGAGAGAGGCATGTGTGCTCCTGAGCATTTTAGTTGTGCTTCCTCTCAGTCTAAATGCTGGAGCCCGGTTCTGCCCGTTTGTGAGCGTCTTCGGTCGGCTTGCCGGCATCCTCACCCTCCTTCGGAGCCTCATAGCCGTCACGATCCGTCATCTCCATCAACGCGGCAAGCTTCATCGCAAAGTCGGGGTGCAGAGCATCGAGATCATAGCGCCAAGTCCAGTTCCCAGCTCCCGCTGCCGGTGTATTCATGCGCGCTTCGCTGCCCAGATGCAGCACGTCCTGCATCGGAAGGATGCACACATTGGCGACCGACCGCTCCGCCGCGCGCATCATCGCCCACACGATGTCACCCTCGTGCTCAATCGTCTGTAGATATGTCTGCACATGGGCGCGTTCGACCTCGCCGATATCATCGCGCCACCAGCCCAGCGTTGTGTTGTTGTCATGCGTGCCGGTATAAACCACGGTGTTCGGTACAAAGCGGTGGGGAAGATAAAGATGACTTCCCCGGTCTGAGAACCCAAACTGTAGAATCCTCATCCCCGGCATCCCGAAGTGCTCCCGCAACTCGTCCACCTCCGGCGTAATCAGCCCGAGATCCTCGGCAATAAAGGGCAACTCTCCAAAGACCTCGCGCAACCGCTGAAACAGTTCGTGCCCGGGAGCCTTCACCCACTGCCCGTTGACCGCTGTCTCTTCGGTTGCCGGAATCGACCAGAACGCCTCAAACCCGCGGAAATGATCCAGCCGAATCGAGTCGTACAGAGTCAGGGCGCGACGAATCCGCGCCACCCACCAGTCGAAGCCGCGCTCCCGCATCACGCCCCACTTATAGAGCGGATTGCCCCAGCGCTGGCCTGTGCTCGAAAAATAATCCGGCGGGACACCGGACACCCGCACCGGTTTCAGGTCTTCATCCAGTTCGAAGAGTTCGGGATGCATCCAGACATCGGCGCTGTCATAGTTCACAAAAATAGCGACATCGCCCATGACGCTGATCCCGCGCTCGGCGCAGTATCCGCGCAGTGCGCACCACTGCTCGTTGAACAGGAACTGAACCGCCTGCTCTACCGCCAGTTCGCGTCCGTGAGAGTTCAGCATGGCTGTCAAAGCATCGTTCTTCCGGCATGCGTACTGCGTCGGCCAGTCATTCCAACTGACGTAGCCGTGCATCCGCCGCAGCACAGTGAACATCGCGTAGTCAGGCAGCCACGAAATATTGTCGGCACAGAACTTCTGAAAGCGAAGCCGCAGATCGTCCGACGCTCGCTCAAGAAAATTAGCGGCAGCCTCCTCGACGAGAGGCAACTTCAGCCGCGTCGCTTCCACGAAATCCGCAGCTCCGTTGTGCCCTGAGAGCCCCTCGATCCGATCTGCTCCGATCCACCCATCCTCTACCAGTCGCTCCAGGCTGATGAACAGCGGATTTCCGGCAAATGCCGATAAGGCCGAGTAAGGAGAACTTCCATATCCGGTCGGGCTAAGCGGCAAAACCTGCCAAAGCCGCTGCTTCGCCGCTGCCAGAAAATCGACGAACGCATAGGCCGCCGGCCCGAAATCTCCCACCCCGCCATAGGACGGCAGAGACGTTACATGCAACAGAACTCCCGATATCCGTTCAGCAATCATCGCTTCCCCACATCCCTCACTCTTCCCGCTGCAACCTATAGCGATTAGATGCAAAATCATCCACGACCGTAAAGTGTGAAAATTCTGCCTGTGGAAGAAACCCTCTTACCCCTCCGCGATGCCATACTCTTTGAGCTTTCGATAGAGCGTCGTCTTGCCGATCCCCAATAAACGAGCCGCCATCAGTTTGTCTCCGTTGAGTTGCCGTATCGTCTCCAGGATGGCCTGCTTTTCCATCTCTGCAATGGAGACGATCCCTGGTCTGGGCATCGCGCTATCCCCCGTGTCTGCTGCTCCGTCTTCATCCAGAGTCGCAGTGTGCCGTTGCATCCGAAAGTCCTGCAACTGCGTTGGGAGATCTCCCATATGCAGCACCGGCCCCGAAGACAAGGCACAGGCCCGCTCAATCGCATTCTCCAACTCGCGAACATTCCCCGGCCAATCGTACTCGGTCAACATTCGCAGCGTCTCGTCGGAGAACACCCGCTCAACCCCGGTCTCCTGCTGCATCCGTGCCAGAAAGTGCATGGCCAGAGGAGCGACGTCCTCCCGCCGGTTGCGGAGAGGCGGAATCCGAAGGTTGACCACATTCAAACGGAAGTAAAGGTCCTTTCGAAAGCGGCCCTGCTCCACCATGGCAGACAGATCGCGATTGGTCGCCGCCAGCACCCGGGCCGAGATTGGTCGCGTCTGTGTCGCCCCGACGGGACGTACCTCCTTCTCCTGCAACGCCCGCAACAGCTTCGCCTGCAGATCCAGCGGAAGCTCGCCGATCTCGTCAAGGAAGACCGTGCCTCCGCCCGCGGAGGCTAGAAGCCCCTCCTTCGCTCGGTCAGCACCGGTGAAGGCTCCCTTCACATGCCCAAACAACTCGCTCTCGATCAGCGTCGGCACCAGCGCTCCGCAGTCTACCGGAATAAACGGCTTGGCTGCGTTGGTGCCATTGAAATGGATGGATCGCGCCACCAGTTCCTTGCCGGTACCGCTCTCGCCGAGGATCAGCACCGGATGCGTCGAAAAAGCCACCTTCGACAGGATCCGGTACAGCTTCTCCATCTCGGGGGAACGTCCGACCATGCCTCCCATCCCGGCCTGCGTTCTCAATCGCTCGCGGAGTTGACGGCTCTGGACGTCCATGTGGTGGCGCTGCCCCGCTCGCTCCAGCACTCGTGTCAGATCTTCCAGAGCGAACGGTTTGGTGAGATAGTCGCTGGCACCGATTCGCATCGCCTCCACTGCCGACGACACCGTCGCAAACGCGGTCATCACCACCACCGCAGTCTCGGGATGGAGCATCTTCACCTGCTCCAGCAGCGACATGCCGCCACCGCCAGGCAGCTTCAGATCGAGCAGGATCAGGTCGATCTGGTGGTCCTTCAAAATCGCCTGCGCCGCCGTCGCATTGCCCGCTCCGACGACTCCGGCACATCCCAACTGCGCCGCAATCTCGCAGCAGGACTTTCGCACCATCTCATCATCGTCAACCACCATGACGTGCAATAAATCCATGTGCCCGGCAGCAGGATCCGTGTGTGCCTCTGCGCCAGTTGCATTGCCACCCAATGGTGTCAGGCCGATCAGTACGCCTGACGGTGTATCTTCATCCCAGCCCGCAATTCCCAACATCCATTCCTCCATCTTGTCGATTTTTCCCTGTCTTATGCCCAAGCCCTACTCGATGGGCCATCACCAGAAGCGAAACCCTCTTATCAACATTCTGCGTGAGCTATTTTTCCGACTCGGACTGCCCTTCGACGATTCACAACCGGTGCATGATCTGTTCGATTCGCCGCTACTCTCAAGTCCGCGGCTTCCCACGCGACGAAGATCTTCGTTCCCACTCCAACCCGGCTTTCGATGTTCAGGCAGCCGCCCGACATCGCCACCAACTCTCGCACTACGCGAAAGCCGAGGCCGTGCCCATTCGGCGAGGAGAGTGCGCCAGACTGCATCAATCGCCTTACCGTAGCCCCGCTTATGCCACAGCCGGTGTCCTCGACCGTCAAAACCACCCTCCGCCGTCGACCGTCCAGAACGCCATCGGTCCTCACCGAGACAACCCCTTCGCCTCGCATCGACTCCGCGGCATTCTTAACCAGATTAGTGAGAATCCGCTCCATCGCCTCCGGTCGTACATTGACCGGAGTCTCCGAGCCGGGTCCGCAGGCAATATCAACATCAATCGTTCGCCCCGCAACCCGGCTCAAGACGCCGTGGCATCGTTCCACCAACTCCGGCAATACCGTCCATTCCGCAGGGCGCGGCGCCAGGTTCATCCGGGCATGTTGCACCAGACGGCCGATCATCGCCCAACTGCGGTCGCTCAGCAGCCGCAGCTCCTCCGCGTACCCGCGATGCTCGTCATACAGCACTCCCGGCATCGCCAGCAGCTCTGAATAGAGGCTCAACGCCCCCAGTAGATTTCCCGCGTCGTGAGCCAGCCCGGCACCTTCCGCGACTCCCCCCATCGCGTCGCAACGTCGCTTATCCTCTCTCCCGTTGCCACGATCGCCGCGGTCCCACACCGCAAATCCTATCGGCTGTCCCATTGACTCTGAGGCTATCCTGCTCTGCATTGCCTGCATGTAGTAACTCCAATTGTCTCCTGCTCGCTTTATCGCTGCCGGTACACTCCTGTAATCACTTCAAGTGCCAAACTGGAACTCGCTCTCTAAGTCATTGCTTAGAAAGCGACCCCTGGTACACCGCCATCATAATCCACACAATTCCACGGCCAGACATTTTCCCAAATCGGAACCTCCTTTCCACTACCTCTCCCAAAAATCCACGAGATCTCCCATTTTTTTTGATTTCCATTATGGAACCGAGTCCGATTCTGGGACTTCAGTCTGATGCCATCAAAAGACCCGCTCTGCGAGACGCTCACTCGTTAAAAATCCGCACAACTATAATCCCTCCATGTCTCAAAACCCATCGCAGCTCTTCCGGCCCGACAATCGCGACGCCGACGCCCTCCGCCCCATCCGCATGACTCCCGGCTATATCGTTATGCCCGAAGGCTCCGTGCTGATTGAATCCGGCAACACCCGCGTCCTGTGCAATGCCACCGTCGAGCAGGGCGTTCCCGGCTGGCTGCGCAACTCCGGCCGCGGTTGGGTCACCGCCGAGTACGGCATGCTGCCCCGCGCCACCCTCACCCGCACCGCCCGCGAGAGCGAGCGTGGCAAGATCGGCGGGCGCACCCACGAGATCCAGCGCCTCATCGGTCGCTCCCTGAGAAGCGTGGTGGATATGAAGGCGCTCGGTGAGCGCACGATCATCCTCGACTGCGACGTCCTCCAGGCCGATGGCGGCACCCGCACCGCCGCCATCACCGGAGCCTGCGTCGCACTTGCTCTCGCGCTCAAAAAGCTGGTCGCCGCCGGGACGCTGAAGGCCTCGCCGCTGCGTCAGATGCTTGCAGCAACCTCGGTCGGCATCGTCGATGGCCACGTCCTGCTCGATCTAGCCTACGAAGAGGACTCGCGCGCCGAAGTCGATATGAACGTTGTCATGCTGGCGGACGGGGGGCTGGTCGAAACGCAGGCCACCGCCGAAAAAAACTCCTACACCCGGCAGCAGTTGGGCCAGATGCTCGACTACGCGGAAAAAGGAATCCACGAACTGCTCGCCGCACAACGTGCCGTGCTTGATGCCATATAGTTTTGCGGCGGAGAGTGCGGACTCGAAGCCTACATCCGTATGCGAGACGTGGGCACCCAGCTTTATGACCGGGACCGGAAGCCCCGCGATAGGCACCGCATCCACCCGGACACTACGCCGCAGGCAAACAATATGCGAAGATAGCCAAGCACATGGATTCCGATTCCGCAGACTCTGTCGACCTCGCTGCTCTCCTCCATAAGACCTTCGGCTTCTCCGCCTTTCGGACCAACCAGGAGGCCGTTTGCCGTGCCGCGACCGACGGCCGCGATGTGTTGCTGGTGATGCCTACCGGCGCCGGCAAGAGCCTCTGTTACCAGCTCCCGGCCCTCGCCCGGGGAGGCACCGCTCTCGTCATTAGCCCGTTGATCGCTCTAATGGACGACCAGGCCGCCAAGCTGTCCGCGCTCGGTCTCCGCGTGGCCCGCATCCACTCCGGCCTCAGCCGCGAGGAATCCCGTCAGGCCTGCCGCGACTACCTCGACGGCACGTTGCAGTTCCTCTTCATCGCTCCCGAGCGGATGCGCGTCCCCGGCTTCCCAGAGATGCTGGCGAAAAAGAAGCCCGCTCTGATCGCCATCGACGAGGCCCACTGCATCTCGCAATGGGGGCATGACTTCCGCCCTGACTACCGCACCCTGGGCGATTATCTGCCCGCCCTGCGTCCTGCGCCGGTCATCGCCCTGACTGCGACGGCCACGCCCACCGTTCAGAAAGACATTGTCGCGCAGCTTCATCTCTCGCAGCCGGCGCTCTTCATTCACGGATTTCGCCGCCACAACCTCGCTATCGAAGTCGTCGAGATGTCGAAGCCGCGCCGTAACGAGTTCACCGCCAAGCTTCTTAAATCCCCGTCCAACCGTCCCGCCATCGTCTACGCGCCCAGCCGCAAGGCAGCCGAAGAACTGGCCTCCGTGCTTGGAGGAAGCGCCGCTGCTTATCATGCGGGCCTCGAACCGAGTGTCCGCGAGCGTGTTCAGCGCCACTTTCTCTCGGGCAAGCTCGATATCGTCGTCGCCACCATCGCGTTCGGCATGGGCATCGACAAGGCCGACGTCCGCACCGTCGTCCACACCGCGCTGCCCGGCAGCGTCGAGGCCTACTACCAGGAGATTGGCCGCGCCGGACGCGATGGTAAGCCGTCGCGAACGGTGCTCCTGCACTCATATGCAGATCGCAAGATGCACGACTTCTTTCTTGAGCGTGACTACCCCGCTACCGGTGAATTAGCACGTCTGGCTGCCGCCCTCAATAGCGAATTTCAGATGCCCGACCTGCTGCGTCAGCGCCTCAGAATGGATGCAGAAACCTTCGATCGCACCGCCGAAAAGCTCGCTTCCCAGGGCGCAGCTGCGTTTGATATGGCGGGCAATATCCGCTCCACCGGCCAGACCAACTGGCGCAGCGGCTACGACACGCAACTCGCCTTTCGCCGCAGCCAGATTGACAGCATGGTAGCCTTCGCCGAGACGCCGCAGTGCCGCATGTCTGCGCTGGTCCAGCACTTCGGCGATACCGCCGACGGACTCCGCCCTTGCGGCCGGTGCGACTTCTGCTCGCCCGAGCGAGCCGCCGCGCAAACCTTCCGTCCGCCTACCGCGCAGGAAAACCGCCAGCTTCGTTCGATTCTCGAAGCCCTCGACAGCGGTATGGCTAAGGCAACCGGAAAGCTCCACGGCGACCTGGCTCTCGGCATCGACCGCAAGCAGTTTGATAGCTACCTGGACGCACTGACTCGCGCCGGACTCATCGCCGTTACCGCCGACGCCTTCACTAACTCCGAAGGAACCTTGATTCACTTCAAGCGAGCCTCCCTCACCCACGAGGGTCGAACTCTCTCCGGCTCCGATAGCCTCAATGCCCTGCTCAAAGACATAGAGACGCAAAAATCCACCCGCGGCACAAGTAAGCCGCGGAGGTCTGAGAAGAAAGCCACTTCCCAAAAGACAGATTCTACTGCCGCCTACACACCGGAGCAGAAAGATCTGGACGCTCGACTCCGCGATTGGAGAAAAGCCGAAGCAGCAGGCAATGGCCGTCCTTCCTTCCTGGTACTTACCGATGCCACCCTCTCGAACGTTGTGTTCGCTCGCCCCACAAGCATCGCCCAACTCCTCGACGTATCCGGCATCGGACAGGAAAAGGCGGATCGCTTTGGTGCAGCCATCTGCGCCATCTGCGACTCCCGAACCGCACCGGGAGAATATGGTGCACCTGCAGCGAGTCATTCTGCAGCAACCGAGCCCAAACTCTCGACGAAATCACCTACCCGCGTGGTCCGCACGGAAGACACGCCCTCTTCCGACGAAACATTCCACCGCCAGCGCGCCACAACCACAGCGCCTGCGGAATCTCTCACTGCCGAGCAGCAGCAGCTCGATCAGCGCCTCCGCGACTGGCGTAAGGACGCTTCTGAAGCAATGGGCATTCCGCAGTTCTTTATCCTCGGTTCCTCGACCCTTCGCAGCATCGTGCTCACACGGCCGCGCAACATCGCGCAACTGCGATCGATCACTGGTCTTGGCCCGGAGAAAGTGGAGAAGTACGGCACCAGCATCTGCGAGATCTGCAACGCATAGCTTTGGAGTGACTATCGCCGGTCGTTATTGCAAGGCGGCCGCGACAGGCTTGCCCGCCTTCTTCTCCACCGCATCCCAGTCCAGCCCAAGATAGGCGGCGAGTGTTGCCGCAACCTGGCTCTGCGTCACTGCCCCAACATTGGTCCGAACGCCCTTCCTTGGAACACCGCGGCCCATGAAACCCATAAAGATATACTTCGATTCCGGTGTCTTCTGGCCGTGCGTCTTCCACCCTTCCGGCGCGCTTCCTCTTCCATGATCGGTCAGGAAGATCATAGTGGTTTTTCCCCGATACTCGGGCATGCTTTGCAATTCGTCCCACAGCTGCTTCAGGTAGGCATCCGCCCGATGCGCCGAGTTCAGATACTCTCCATAATTACCCGCGTGGGCCCACTCGTCCGTGTCTCCCAGCGACAGAAACAGCACCCGGGGTTTCTTCACCCGGATGTACTCCATCGCTGTATGGAAGGTTAGGGTGTCGAAGGCCTCGTCCTCCCACATCCTCGGCGTCTCCGCCTTGATCGAATTCAGCAGGTCCAGTCGAGGCGTGCTCGGCGTGATTTTCAACGGTTCATATCCAGCGTTGGCCACACAGCCGCATTGTTCCGGATTCACCACTGCCGAGATCACATCCCAGGCTCCGAATGCAGCCACCTTGCCCTCCAATCCAGGCTGCTTATTCAGCCACCCCAACACCGTCATATTCGGATTCGGCTTATTGTCGTTGGAATCGATCCTGGGATCGCCATGCCCCGTCAGTGTTTCGCTGTAGCCGGGGTACGAAAAATCGAACCCGTTCGTCACAAAAGCATCCGACCCCTTATCGCGGTCTCCGTAGATCTGGCCCTGGGGAATGAACGTGCTCCACAGGAACGGCATCAGCTTCTCGCGGCGCTGCTCCGGAGTCGCGGCCAGGTATTCCTGCTTTAGTCCGGCCACGCTGCGCCCGTCGAAGTAACGCGCCGGAACCAGCAGGCTCTCGTCGGCTCCGCGAAAGACCTCCTGCCAGCGCAGCCCATCGGTCATCACCAGAATGACATGAGCATTCGTCGATCCTTCCGTTTTCGCTACTCCTCTCTGCGCCATCCCAGCCGTCGCTAATCCCAGCACCACCATCGCTTGAACGACCATCTTCCAACTACGAGGTCTTTCCATCTGCATCGTTCGTGTCCCCTATCCTTCGCCCGCCATATTCGCACATTCTTCAGCCATAAGCCACTTCACTTCATTCTCCAAACAAGTGTGTCTATTCAGCGAGAACCCGACGGCGAACGCTTCCGCCGCCGATTGCCGCCTCTCGCATCGAGTCGGCGTAAAACTGATAAACTGGACTTTCCCGCGAATTGCCTGAATCAACCCCTCAGAGCGCACCTCGCGGCTCCCAAGGAGATATCGTCATGGCAGACCACACCACCAACGGCAACTTCGGTTCCCCCTCGCTTCGGCTCAAGACCGGCCTGGCAGAGATGCTCAAAGGCGGCGTCATCATGGACGTCATGAACGTTGAGCAGGCCCGCATCGCCGAAGAGGCCGGCGCTATCTCGGTGATGGCGCTCGAGCGCGTTCCCGCCATGATCCGCGCCGAAGGCGGCGTCGCCCGCATGGCCAACCCAAAACTTATCAAGCAGATCATCGCTGCAGTCTCGATTCCCGTCATGGCCAAAGCGCGCATCGGCCACTTCGCCGAGGCACAGGTGCTCCAGACACTCGGCGTCGACTTTATCGACGAGTCCGAAGTCCTTACTCCTGCTGACGAGAGCTTTCACATCGACAAGCACGCCTTCACCACGCCCTTCGTCTGCGGAGCGCGCAATCTCGGCGAGGCCCTGCGCCGCATCGCGGAAGGCGCAGCCATGATCCGCACCAAGGGCGAGCCCGGCACCGGAGACGTCGTCCACGCCGTCCAACACATGCGCCAGATCGTACGCGAGATCAAAGCTCTCACGGTCCTCGACGATGCTGAGCTCTATAACGCCGCCAAAGTTCACGGCGCGCCATACGAACTTATCCGCATGGTGGCGAAGGCGGGCAAACTGCCAGTCCCCAACTTCTCCGCCGGCGGCATCGCAACGCCTGCCGACGCAGCACTGATGATGCAGCTTGGCGCAGAGTCCATCTTCGTCGGCTCGGGCATCTTCATGAAGGAGCGTGCCACGCCGCTCGACGTAGAAAATGATCCCAAGGAGCGCGCCGAGGCAGTCTCCCGCGCCAAGGCAATCGTCATCGCAACTACCCACTTCAACGATCCAAAGATCGTCGCCGAGGCCTCCGAGGCGGTTACCGGAACGATGAAAGGACTCGCTGCCGCTGCAATCGAGGAATCTGAGCTCATGCAGACCCGCGGCTGGTAGCGCCTCTCATGCCGCAACGCTTCAACTTCACTACAATTGAATCAACGGCATGTCACAAAAATCTATGACCATCGGCGTACTTGCCCTGCAAGGCGCGTTTGAAGCGCACGTCAAAGCACTCGATTCCCTCGGCATTGCTGCAAAGCTTGTCCGCACTCCGCCAGAACTGGCCGATCTCGACGGGTTAGTCATGCCGGGCGGCGAATCGACAACCATGCTCAAGTTTTTAGAGAAGAATGGCTTCTTCGACGTTCTTCAATCCTTCGTCAGACACACTCCGACCTTTGGCACCTGCGCCGGGTGCATCCTGTTGGCGAAAGATGTAAAGAATCCCACACAAAAATCGCTTGCGGCGCTCGACATCACCGTCGAACGCAACGCCTATGGACGCCAGATCGACTCCACTATCCTTACCGCGCCAACCAATCTTCCCGGCAATCCACTGGAGATGGTCTTCATCCGCGCGCCTCGCATTACCCGCACCGGCCCTGGCGTCGAAGTTCTCGCCAATCGTGATGGTTTCCCGGTGCTGGTTCACGAAGGGCACTTGCTCGCTGCTACCTTCCACCCTGAGTTGGGGGCCGACTTGCGAGTCCACCAACTCTTCCTCGATATCGTTCAAGCTCATCGCCCTTCTTAGCGCAGCTTGTCTCCGCGTTGAGCGATCCACGCCAGATTGAAACGCGCAAAGGCAATGCGTTCGTATGGGCTTGTCGTTCCTTCTTCGTAGAGAACCCCGATACTGCCGTCGCGCAGCGGAATCACAGTGGAATAGGCCGACGGCCCGGCATGCAGCGTGCGCGCCACCGGCCAGGTCCGGCCTTCGTCGTAGCTTACCTTCACACTTAGGTTCTCGCGCCGTGTGCTCGCCGCATTGGTGAAGATCAATACATCCGTCTTTCCCCGGCGGTACCGTGTAATCGATGCATTGCATCCCGGATCGATCAGCGCGGCATCGTGGCTCACGGGCCCGAATGAAACACCCCCATCGGAGGACCGGGCAATAGCGCGCGTCTTCCCATTGCGCATATTTTGCAGAATAACGCCGTTCTTCAATTCCACGTTGTGGCTCTCGTCCGTACCGTCGCCAATCGCCTCGCCATGTCTCCAGGTCTTTCCGTGATCGTCGCTATAGGCGTTGAACGAATGCACAATGCCTCGCTCGTCCCGTACCACAAGCGGTACAAGCAAGCGTCCGCTGCTCGCCTGAATGTCAGTCCCGGAGGCGGCAAACATGGCTTGCCACTGCGGCTCTTTGACCTGAGGCGTCAGGTCGACGGGGCTGGACCAGGTGGCTCCGTCGTCGTCGCTATACATTGCGTGAAACTGGAACGTAGTAGCCCCTGTTCTGGCTCCCGGCTTGGCTGTGTGGAACCCTATTCCCGGTGGCCCATAAGAATGAAAATACCAGACGCGACCGTTCGACCGGTCTAGCAGAAGAGATGCGTCGCCAACGCCCCCCTCTTCCACCGCGACGATGGTTCGCATGGGCTCCCAGTCTTTACCTCCGTTGAAACTACGTCGCATCACCAGTGAGATGTGAGCGGGCAAATCTCGGGAACTGTCCCTGCGGGCATCGACCACGGCAATCAACGTTCCTTTAACAGTCTCTATCAATGCCGGAATGCGGTAAGTGTTCACGCCATCCTCACCCTGATGAAAGATAACTCTTTCCGAAAAGGAGGCATGTTTCGCATAGGCAGGTAACGAGAGAAGAGCTATCAGCATCAGGGCCGAAAATCCGGATTTCATCTTCATCGGATAAGCCTGTCTCCGCCAATTTTTATATTTTGCGTACCTATAAAACGTCGCTCAAGCATAAACGCAGATCAGGCAACGTGCGTCTTCAGAAACGCCAGCGTTCTCTCACGAGCCAGCGCCGCCGACGGCGCGTGGTAGGCATTGGGATCTGCATCGCGGTTGAACGCATGACCTGCCCCCTCGCAAATGAAGACCTCCACCTCCGGATGCGCTCTGCGAACCACGTCGATCTGATCGCTCCCGATGTGCGAATCGGCACTGCCGATATGCAGCATGACCGGACAACTCGGCTCTTCCGCGGCAACCTTCCCGATTCCGCCGGGATAGTAGCCGACGCAACAGGAGGGCTGCATCTTCAACCTCTCACCGCGAGTCGCCGTAAGCCAGCTCATCAGCCCACCAAAACAGAATCCGACTACACCGATACCCTTCCCCGTCGCCTTTGCGACTTCGTAAGCAGCGGCTATGTCCAGCAGAGCCTTGTCGGGATCCAGTCGTTTCCACAATTCGCCGGCCCGCTTCGCGTCTTCTCCCTCGTACTTCAATTCGATCCCATGCCCAAATCGGTCGAATAACGCCGGCGCGATCACGACAAAACCGTCCTTCGCGTATCCATCCGCCACGCTACGGATATGGGCATTGACTCCAAATATCTCCTGAACCAGGATGAGCGCGCCGATCGGCTCTCCGGCAGGACGAGACACATACGCGCTCAAATCATGGCCGTCGGCCGTCCGTAACTTCATCCATTCACTCATATCTTCCACCTCAATCGAAGCGCAATGCATCGTAGCGCAATGCAGGCTTTAAGCAAGTAGATGCAAAATCAGCGCCTGTCGTCTATGGGGTCTTCCGCATAGTGACCCATCTCGGCGGTCCAGCGCAGAAAGCGAAGCAACTGCTTCTTCTCTTTCCAGAAGAGATTCCAGAAGTCCCCCGCGCGGACCGTATCCGCTCTTTGCCCGGAGTACGTCTCCAGCCGCCAGCGCAGATAGGCGCTTCGCCAGGGTCGCAGCCTGTCGCCGCGAGTCGCGTTCCATAAAAACCTGAGTGCTCCCATGAGGTTCCGCCTTAGGACAGTATAAAGATTCGGACAACCCACGCGCAGCAGCGGAAGTTTCGACGATATGGAGCCGCTTAGAGAAGGGGTAGAGCCTCGGCCCGTGCGCTTCGCCGGAGAATAAAGTAAACCGGCACGCCCGCTGCGACGATGGCGATGCCCGGCCATGTCGTCCCAGGACGGTAGATAAAGAGCGCCAGCAGGATCACGGAAGCACCTGCGATATAGATACCGGGCAACCACGGATATCCCCACGCACGATAAGGTCGAGGCGCATCGGGCCGGGTGCGGCGCAGGCGGAAGAGACCGAGAATCGTCAGAATATAAAAGAACAGCGCTGCCGAGATAACGTAGTCGAGCAGGTTGCTATAGAGGTTGCCATACTCATGCGTCAGCGGATTAATCGTTCGCGGCAACACCAGCACCACCGACCACAGCCCCTGAATCCACAGCCCCCACCCTGGGACTTTGGCCCGGTTCAACCTCTTCGCCGCCGGGAAAAACAAGCCATCTTTCGCAATGGCATAGCAGGCGCGCGCTCCTGCCAGCGTCAGCGCGTTGACGGTCCCGAAGGTCGAGATCATGATGGCTGCCGCCATCAGCGCAGGTCCGGTCCGAGGAAAGATGTTCTGCAAAACCGCTGTTGCCACGCGATCGCTGGGCGCACTTTGTATAGCACTGAGCGGAAGGCTGGCCAGATAAGCAACATTGCACAGCAGGTAGAGCACGATCACGGCTGAGGTCCCGATCAACAGGGACAGCGGCAGATTCCGGTGCGGATTTTTAACCTCTCCTGCGACAAAGGTAATGTCGTGCCAGGAGTCCGCTGAAAACAGCGAGCCTGTCTGCGAGATGCAAAGAGCGATGATCAATCCGAATCCGCTGGCCGCATCCAACCCCTGCGCCAGCGGCGATACGTTATGCACTGCCCAGGGGTGAGTGAAATTTGCATGTAGAGCTGTGCTGTTCGCGCACACAGTCAGGCCCAGCACTATCAGCGCTCCCAGCCCGCCCAGCTTCGCCACCGTAAAGACATTCTGAATGATCTTCCCGTACTGGAGGCCAAGGCTGTTGCCCGCCGCCAGCAGGACGATCACGCCGATCGCGAGCAATTGCGCGGTCGAGAGCGAGATCGCATAGCGGCTGCCCATATGAATCGGAGCGATGAGGTAATGCTGTTCGGATATCTGCGGAAAGAGCACTCCGGTAAATCGAGCGAATGCGATTGCGACGGCCGCGATGGTTCCAGTCTGAATCACGGTCCAGAGCGTCCACCCATAGAGAAAACCCCAGATGGGCGAGAATGCCTCGCGCAGGTAGACGTACATGCCGCCCGCGTAAGGCATCATCGCGGCCAGTTCGCCGTAGGAGAGCGCGCCCGCAACAGTGAGCACGCCGGTAATACCCCAGGCTACTAACAGCCAGCCCGGGCTTCCGATCTGCCGCGACATCTCGGCGGACACGATGAAGATGCCCGAACCGACCATGATGCCGACCACAACCATCACGGAGTCGAACAGGCCCAAGCCGCGCTTGAACCCCTGCGTTGAGGGTCCGATCTCTTCCGTTATCTCTGCCGGCATAGCCCTCTCAAGCGTTCAATTCGTTTGGTCGATCCATCGGCCATGCGGCTCCGTTCGGGGTTCTGCCCTGTCGGCAGAGACCCCGCTGGGAAAGATTACACTGTCTTCCGATTGACCTTCCAATAGACGGAGTAGCGCTCGTCCATCAATTGATAGAGCGGGATCAGGTGCATTCCTTCAGGCTGTCCTATAGTGCGGAACTTCAGCTTCTGACCGGGAACGACTTCGACAGAAGATGACGCATTCCCATCGGTAGAACTGACCTCCGGCATCGGAAGCTGCTTCATATCGCGTCCACGCGGCCCATTGGGCCCATAAATCCGCTCATGGGTCAGGCCTTCCCGGCCCATCTGCGCGGCAAGCACCAGCGGTCCATACATCGCGGCCTGAATGGTATGGTCATCGGGAAGCGGCGACGAATGCAGACTCATAGGAAGTGAGACCTCGACCTTGTCGCCCTTCACCCATCGCCGCTTGATCTCGGCATAGGTACTTGGCTCCGTGGCGATCTTCTGCGTTTTCCCGTTCACTTTAATGACGACATCCTTGGTCGCCCAGTAAGGAATACGGATCTTCAGCGCCATCTCTGTGGGCTTCTGTGGATTGAGCGTCAGCGTCGTCCCCTCCTCCTGCGGGAAGTTCGTCTCCTGCACGACGCTCAACTTCTTCTGCGGCCATTGCAGCTCCGATCCGATGAACAGATTGACATACAGGCTGTCCGCATCGTGCGAATAGATGGCGTCGTTTGCCTTCGAGTACTCTTCGACGCCTGTACCCGTGCAGCACCAGAAAGATTCAAACGGCGTGCCGAAGGTCTTCCAGTACCCCGGCTTCAGAGAGACGTAGTACATCAACATGCCGTCCTTGTCCTGAGTGCCGAGACGGACGTTAAAGAGCAGCCGCTCGTAATAATCCATAATGCGCGGATCGGCCGTCCAGCCATGCACATGCCGGCTCAGCTTCATCATGTTGTAGCTGCAGCAGCACTCCTCGGCCGCGGGGCCAAGCTGATTAGCCAGTTCGCCGGGCTTCTGCCAGCCTTCGCCATTGCTGGTGCCGCCGGTGGCGTAGGTATGTTCGTCGATCACTTCATGTAGAAAATAATCGGAGATCGTGTGATAAGTCGCATCGTCAGATAGCTCATACCCACGAGCCGCGCCGATTACCTGAGGAATATGCGTATTGGCATGCAGTCCGGCGAGGTGGTCCTGACGCTCGGCAAGAGGATCGAAGAAGCTTTTCTTACCGAAACGACGGGCCAGAACAACATACTTCTCCTTACCCGTCACGGCGTAGAGATTGAACAGTACCTCGGTCATACCGCCAAACTCAACCCGCAGGATCCGTTGAAACTCTTCTTCGTTGAACTGTTTTGCCCAGTTGTCCGCCCAGTCGGCCATTTGCTCGGAGGTCTTCAACCCTTGCTTGTTGCCGCAGTGAACATACATATCAAGATGACCGGCCATGATCTTGTGATAGGTGTAGAAGGGCGCCCAGACCTTCTGATGATTTTTGAGGCGGTCGTAGAATGTCTCCGGGTAAGCGCCAAGATAGCCATTCGGCTGCTGACACTTGGCTAGGTCTGCAACCAGAGCATTTGCCTTCGAGCGCAGTGCTTCGTCTCCGGTGCTCGAATACATCAACGCACACGCCGAAAGATAATGCCCCCCGGCAAAATGCCCGCGCAGTTCGCAGTCGGGAGCCTCCCATCCGCCGAACGGCTCGGCGCTCGATGGAATGCCTGCCGTGACCCGGAACATGTGCACAAGGCGATCGTTCGGCAACAGGTTGAGATATCTGCGATTGATCTCCATCGCGTCCAGCAGAGGACCGCTGCGCAGACTAACCTGCGTCATCGGAAACGACTGCACCTTCCAGGCGACCTTTTCGTATCCGATAGAGTTATTGCTGCGCGGCACATCGAGGACCGCGTCCTGGGCGAAGGCCACGCCGTTCCGTGTGATTGCCAGGATAGCCGCGGCCTGAGCCGCCGATGCGAGAAAACGTCTGCGGGAGTAGTGATCAAAATCCATCATTGCTTCTCTCCTGTCGAACATGCTTGTGGGAAATTCTTCTTCAATACGATCTCAGTGGCGCTCCGCTTCAGCGGCACGATCCATGCTCCGCGTTCCGATTGCAGAGTCTCTGCGGGACAGACGTTGCCGATACCTGCAATCTTCGCCGGCTGCTCGATGCGCAGACGCGCTGCCGGAGTGAACTCCGTCGCGGGAGCAAGCGTCAGTTGCAGCAAGCCGGTCTGTGGATCGAATTCGGCTCCCGTAAATTTCCCGGCATCGAGCGTGAGCCAGAGGCCAAGGGGCGCAATATATAGACGCGTGCGGAAAGAATCCAGCGTCTTCACCTCGACCCGTTTACCTTTGACCTCTACATTGCCGCCAAAGGCCAGCCAGCCGAAGCGAGGATCGTGCGTCAGATAAGTAGCTGTATTCCAGGCA
This sequence comes from Acidobacteriales bacterium 59-55, assembly GCA_001897435.1. Classification (GTDB taxonomy): domain Bacteria; phylum Acidobacteriota; class Terriglobia; order Terriglobales; family Acidobacteriaceae; genus Edaphobacter. The sequence continues at coordinate 1,104,283 of MKSV01000007.1, forward strand.
TGGCCGAAGAACCCTGAGCCATAGTCGCCGGTAAATGGATCGAACGCCAACATATCGGGAAATGCATGGAAGGCAGCGGATGCGAATCCCTCCTGGTCGATGTTGCTGAGCTCTCCCATCGTTCCGCCGTAGCCGACACGCAACAGGTAAAGATCGTCCGGATGCTGGCGGTACTCTGCGAGCAGAGGGATCGCGTTGATGCCAGAGCCGTAGTGATGCAACTGGCGTTCGAGCCTGCTGTACTTCCCGCCATAAAGAAAGTCCCAATATCGTCTCGCGCTGCCGTTGTAACCCCAACTGGGAATCGCCGGATCGTATCCGAGAATCGCATTGAGAGTTACTTCCGCCTTTTCTCGATAGCCAAAATAGTTAGTCCAGGCATAGACCTCTTCCTGTCCCGTGGAATCCCACGGCATCTCGCTGCCGAATGGATACGCCTCCTTGTTCCAGTGGTCGGCGCGGGCGCGCATTACGGCTTCGAGCGTCCCTGCCTGCGTCGTCATGCCCTCACGCTTGAGGTCCTTCAGTATCGCGACGAAGACATCCCCTTCCATCTGCCCATACTGGGTGTAGTACTTCGCGTACTTCATCATCGCCAGAGTTGTTTCATAGGCATGATCGAGATACCATTGCCACGGATGATTGGTCACCAACCCGGGATTGTTGCGCGACAGGCGATAGAGCACCCAATAGGCTGCGGCGACATGCGGATAGTTGAACGAGCGGTCGAGCTTCTCGGAGTCCTTCTTGTTCCAACTCGTCCAACTCTTCCAGTTCAGATCGCTTCGATAGTAGCCGGGAGGCATCTGATCGGGCTGATAGTAGAACAGACTCTTGCGGACGCCGTATTGATTGGGGCCATCTTTTTGCTGCAACTCGCCCCACAGAACGCCATCGACAAACTTCTCGTACTTGGCGATCTCTTCCTGCTTGGGAGAACCCAACTCCTTCATAGCAGTGGCAAGCCAGGTGCCTGCGCCGCCTTCATCGCTCAGACCCGCAATCCAGACGCGACTATCCTGCGTGATGATACGGTTCGCCTCCCGGTCGTAACCCATCGGAGACGGGCTGCGGTGAAAGGGGTCCTTCGGGTCAACGAACCATTCAGTGGTAGTCAGGAAGTGGCCAAGGTCGGTGACCGCCTCCGCCTCCGGCTTGATGACCATGTAGCTGATCGTCTGCAGCAAGCCATCCTTATAGGTAATCGAAAGACGCGCCCGCCCCCACGTCTTTCCCCGCAGAATATAGTCCTTCCAGCCTGCCGGAGTATCGGCAGCTTTCGTAATATCAATAGCTCCGGCAGGCTCAACCGTGATCGACCTCACCTGCTCCGGGTAATCGAGAAAGAGGTGTCCGTCGATATCCTTGGGCAGGATGTATCCCGGCACCCCGACCGCCACCGGACGTCGGTTGGCCACCAGTGTCTTCTCGATATGCCGGATCGAATCGGAGAGAAGAAATCTCACGCCATACGTGCGCGATTCGCCGGGCTTCAAGGTAAAGGTGGTCGCCAGGTTCCACGGCTTCGCCTTCTTCCACTCATTCTGCTGATAAGCCCCGCTATGCACCATCCAGTCGTAGAAGCCTTCAAAGGTCATGCCGCGAGGAGTGGGATCGTTGAAGATCTTAAGCGTGTGATTGGGTCCATGGCCATTGAGGATCGGGTTGTAGGCTTCAAACGGTGTATGCCCATCGGGCACAACCAGCAGAGCCGGTCCATGACCGCTCAATCGAGTGACCTGCAGGTAGCCGGCGTCCTCTCCTATGTAAGGATCGTAAAAGCTGCACAGCTCATGGGCCTGCTCCAGCGTGCGCCCATTCATATCATTGTTGAAGATCATCGGAATGCCGAGCGAGCCGATCTCCACCGGTTGGCTGCTCTTATTGGTCAGCTTAAAGCGCAGCGCCAGCCTGCCATCTTCGATTACCCATGCGCGAACAACTCGCACCGGAATATCAGGCGCCAGCGTCGGCGCAAGATCAGCCTCCGCCAATACCTTTCCTTTTGCAGGCAGCGCCTTGACCGGCTGCCGCGCAAAGGCGGTGGAATAACTCGCCCATGTTCCGCTGTCACCAGACCGGAGCCTCAGATCCAGATCGCCGAGGTGGTAATAGCCGTTTTGCGAGCGCTGGACAAGCAAGTCTCCGGGAGTGAAATCAAAATTCTGCGTGCTCTTCGGCTTCAGGGAGGCGATTGTTTGCGATGACTTCACCAGGGTGAGCGTGAAGTCAGGAGTATCGAGCGTAAGAAATCCCTGCTCCAGCATCGGGCCGGGAGCAAGCGGCACCTTGCTGCGCGTCTGCGCAGCCCCTGAAACAGACTGGCCACACACGAAGACCATAAGCATCGCAAACAGCAGGATCGAATTTAGAAAACGATTTCTCACGTTGCTCCTGTTTGTCGACCAGCGAGAACCTATTCAACACCACATTCCCTGGACTCTATTCCTTATCAGGAAGAGTAGAGCAATTGTATCCAAATTCGTATTTATAGCAAATCATTTATCTCGATGCAGATTCCGGCTCGTTTTCGCCCTAACTTACTCTGGCAGATGCCAGAGCCAAATCAAACGACCGGCTCCTCTGCGAACGTCTGCCTGACGCCTTCTTTAAGCACAGTAAATGGAGCAGCGTAGCCCGCAGCGCGAAGACCGGAGATGTCAGCCTGGGTGTAATGCTGATAGCGGCTTTTGAGATCGCCTGGGAACGGAATGTACTCGATCCGACCCGGGCCGTGAACCTGCATCAAAGCCTCAGCCACCGCCTTGAAGGTGCGGGCCTCTCCGGTTCCGGCGTTGACGATCGCGTGCACGGGCTTGCGCGGGCTGTCGGGAAGCAGACCACCGAAGAACATATTGATGTGGGCGAGGTCTTTGACGAAGACGAAGTCGCGGCGCTGTTCCCCGTTGTCATAGCCTCCCGAGCCTTCAAACATGCGGATTGTGCCGGTGTCTTTGAGCTGACGGGTAAAGTGGTGAATCACGCTGGCCATGCGGCCCTTGTGCTGCTCGCGCGGGCCGTAGACGTTGAAGTAGCGCAGGCCGACGACGGTACTCTTGATCTCCGGCAACAGGCGCCGAAGGTAGTTGTCGAAGACCAGCTTGGAGTAGCCGTAGACATTGAGCGGACGCTCGTTGGCCGGGACCTCCTTGAACTCCGTGCTCGCCCCGTAGACGGCGGCGGTCGAGGCGTAGACGAAAGGAATTTTGTGTTCCAGCGCGAAGTGCAGTAACTCCTTGGAGTAAGTGAAGTTGTTGTCCATCATGTAACGGCCGTCGTCTTCAAGCGTGTTGGAGCAGGCGCCCTGGTGCAGGATGGCGCGAACCCTGGCTCCCTCGAAATCTCCACTCTTCAGCGCCGCGCGGAACTCGCGCTTATCCATATAATCGGCGTACTCTGCTCCTGCAAGGTTAAGGAACTTGGGGCCACTCAAATTGGGAGAAGGGGCAAGATTGTCGACGACAAGGATATTGCGCTCGCCCGCGCGATTGAGCTGCTGCACGAGGTTACTGCCGATGAAACCTGCTCCGCCGGTGACGATAATCACGTTTAGTCCTCCTCGCTGGTTGCTGAATTGCCGGTCGCCGAATTTTCAGTGAGTTTGTTCACAATATTGGTCGTCGAGAAGCCTTCGACGGTAGAAACGATCTCGACGCGACCGCCTGCGGCGATAACCTCTTCATGACCGACCACGGTCTCGATCGTGTAATCGCCGCCTTTGACCAGAACGTTCGGCCTGAGTTCACGGATGATCTCAAGCGGCGTGTCCTCTTCAAAGAGCACCACGGCGTCCACAGCGGCGAGCGCAGCCATCACACGGGCACGCTCCCGTTCTCCGACGATGGGGCGAGTGGGCCCTTTGAGACGGCAGACGGAAGAGTCGGCGTTGAGGCCGAGAACGAGTTTGGAGCCGAAGCGGCGGCAGTCTTCGAGCAGCGTGATGTGGCCGACGTGGAGAAGATCGAAGCAGCCGTTGGTAAAGACGATGGTCTCGCCGGCTGCGCGCCACTCCGCTACACGCATCTTGACGTGTTCGAGATCGAGGATCTTCTGGCCCGCCGTAACACCGGAGCTGGGAGTCAACGCGGCGACAAGCTCGTGTTTTGCAATCGGGACCGTGCCTGCTTTGCCGACGACGATTCCGGCCGCAAGATTGGCGAGTTCGACGGCGGTCTCATTTTGCAGTCCACCGGCAAGGCAGGCTGCCAGAGTAGCGATCACTGTATCGCCCGCTCCAGAGACGTCGAAGACCTCGCGGGCTCGGGCTGGAGAGTGATATTTACTGTAGCGGTGAAGAAGGGTAATTCCCTTCTCGCTCATCGTCACGGTCAGGAACTGGAAGTCATGCTTGGAGACCAGAGCCTGAGCTGCGCTCAAAATCTCGTCGGTCTGGTGCGCAGGAACTCCAGTGGCCAGCGAAAGCTCGCCCAGGTTGGGACAAACAGTGGTCGCGCCTGAATATTTGCTGAAATCGGGAGTCTTGGGGTCGGCGAGGATAGGAACCTTCGCGATGCGGGCAGCGTTGATAACAGCGGCACAGAGTTGCGTGGAGAGAGCGCCCTTGGCGTAGTCCGACAGAATAACGGCATGGACCTTGCTGGCCAGCTCGGTAGCCCGGTCGATAAGCCTTCTTGATTCAATCTCGGGCAGGGTGTCACGACTCTCGATGTCGAGCCGGAGGAGCTGCTGATTGCGGCCCACGATACGGGTCTTCGAGATGGTTGGCAGGCTGCTGGAGACCACGCCAACCGTATCGACATTCGCGCGATCCAAAATCGCCTGTAGCTCCTTTTGTTCCATGTCATTACCCCAGAATCCACTGAGGATCGCCTGGCAGCCGAGGCCGGCGAGGTTCATGGCCACATTGGCGGCGCCGCCGGCCCGCTCGTAGCGCTGGGCATGGCGAATCACCGGAACCGGAGCCTCAGGCGAGATGCGGTCGACGTCGCCATGAATATAGCGGTCGAGCATGATGTCGCCTATCACCAATACCTTGAGCTGGCTGAATCCGCCTTCAAGCAGATTCAGAATAGAGTGCAGTTCGGGCAGCATACCTGGGAGGGCTCCTTTTATCCATCATCGCATTTTCTTGTGAAAGGAGAACATTAGCCGAGGATGGCGCAAACCTCGGTGAAAACCTCAGCGACCGTAATCGAGGTAATGCACTTCTTTCGCTCTACGATGCAGGTTTCGAGACCGCAGCCCCAGCAGTCGGTCTGATGGTAAAGGACGCGGTGTTGCCTGCCGTATGGAAACCAGACGCGAGGCTTGTTGCGGGCAGCGAAGATGGCGATGCAACGGGTCTGGGCGGCGGCGGCGAGATGCATTGGCCCACTGTCATGGCCGATAAAGATCTCGGCACGGGCAAAGGCAGCCGCGCTCTCGCGAGGGGTGAGCTGTCCGCAGAGGTTGACGACCGTGCCGCCGCCAGCCTCTCGCCACCCGTCGGCTGCGAACTCGCTGGCCTCACTCTCCTGCGGAGAGCCGCTGAGCGTCAGGACATGGCCGGGATGGCGTCTGGCTAACTCTGTCAACAGCGCGCGCCAGTTTTCGCGGCCCCAATCCTTGGACTGGACCTTGGTGCCGACGCTGACGGCGATCATCGGACGGCCCGCGGCCGGCTGAAGGGCTTCAACCGCGCGAGCCTGTTCTTCGGCGGTGAGATGCAAGTCCCAGTTCGCAGGATCGTCCAAGCGGGCGTCCCCCAGTTCGGCAAGGTTGCGAGCCAGCCGGGCGGCTTCGGGTTCGAGAGCCTGCTCAAGCTCCTGCCAGCGGTTCTGATGCATCTCCTCGGTCATCGGCACCCCGATGAGGCGGCGGATGCCGCAGAGCCGGAAGAAATTAGCGTCGCGACGGGCGGCTTCCATACCTCGTGACGCGCTCAGATATACAAGGACCTGCGGCCTCCAGCGAGCGATCTGCCACCAGAGTGAGAGCAGTTCGCGAGGACTGCGTGTGCCGACTGCATAGCGAAAGTAGCCGTGGACAAGGCCGCTGTCTCCCAGAATGACAGCGGCAGCCGGAGCTTTTACATTGACCGGGAAGTTGGTCAGCATGCGGCGCTCGGCCTGTGGAAATGCTCGCGCGACAAGGTGCAGAGAAGGAAGAGCGACGATCGTATCCCCGAGGCTGCCGAGGCGATAGATAAGGACCCGTCTGGTAGAAGATGGCATGATCTGTTTTTAGTCTGCTTGCTTCGATCGAATGGCGCAACCCTGTTGGAAGCCTTCCTGATAGAGTTTTCGTGGGCGTGAATGGGAGCGAAATGAAGACGTTGGACGCTTTTGCTATATCCGGGATGCAGGATGAGAGGACGCTGGCCTGGCATGGAACCGAGTCTGAGTTGCATGGCAATGGTCTGATGGAGCTTGCCATCTCGCAACACCGCGCCAACTTCGATCTCTGGCACGAAGAGGACAAGGCGCGTGATTCCCACGCGACAGACGCGGAGATTGCCGCGGTGAAGCATGCAATCGACAGACTGAATCAGCAACGAAACGATTTAGTGGAAAGGATGGATGAATCCCTTCTGGCTTTGGCCGGCGAGCAGAATGCCAAGGCCCCGCTGCATTCGGAGACACCGGGGATGATGATCGACCGGCTGTCGATTCTCGCGCTGAAGATCTATCACACTCGCGAAGAGACTCAAAGGCAGACGGCGACAGACGCCCACCGCGCCCGCAACGCTGCACGGCTGGCCGTGCTCGAAGAGCAGCGCCGGGACCTGGCCGGATGCCTTGATGCCCTGTGGGCCGAAGTAATCGCCGGGACTCGCCGCTTCAAGCTCTACCGGCAGATGAAGATGTATAACGATCCCGAATTGAATCCAGTCATGTATGGAAAGCGGTAGCAACGGCCCGCCGCAGTCCCTTCTGTGGGATGCCCTTTGTCGCGATATTGCAGACTTCACAAACCGGAGCGGTAAGCCGTAAACTTTCGGGGAGTTGACCTTGCGGCCGTAGGTGGGTATAAAACCGAGACGAGAATTTTTTTGAGGAATGGGCTCTCCGTAATGACGGGAGTCTCGGGAGCGCGATCCGGCGACAGGACTACCAATGACTCAGGCAAAGACGGCAAGTGCATCTTCGGCATCTTCAGGCAAACATCCGCGAACTCTGGCTGGCATCGTTCCACCACAGAACGACATCGCCCGTCAGCAAGCGGTCGCGCACTATGAAGCAGCGCTTCGACTCATGCAGGAGGGCAAGTACGATAAGGCACATGCAGCGTTCGACAAGATGCTGGCATCGGGCGCCGGTGAGCTGGCAGACCGCGTTCGCATGTACATCAATGCGTGCCTGTTGCAGGTTTCCAAGGGAAAGACCAGCTTCAAGAGCAACGAAGAGCGGTATGACTACGCCATCTCTCTGTTGAACAATGGGCACTACGAAGATGCTCGTCAGGAGTTCAACACGATCCTGAACCACAATGGCAAGGCTGACTACGCTTTTTACGGCCTGGCCGTGCTCGCGAGCATGACCGGAGACTCGCACACTTGTCTGGAGCATCTGACGGAAGCGATCCGGCAGAACCCGCAGAACAGGATTCAGGCGCGAGGAGACTCGGACTTTCAGGATATGGCGGACGATCCCCGGTTTACCGAGCTTCTGTATCCCGAGGTATAGGGCTACCCCTCTGGCCTAATGCCCTGCTTCCCCTAACTATCCTGATCGATCGATGCAGGGTAATAAACCGGCCATCCCTCGGCAACGCTAAGCTCCGCCAGCACCGGGGTAGGATTCACAGGAAACGCCCGCCGTGCAATCGCCAGCATCGCCGCATCATGCACCGAGTTGCCGAAGACCGCATCGGGAGCTGTAATACCCACGCGCGCCAGTGATGCAGCCTTCCCTTCGTCCGTCGGCACGTCACGGAGCAGATCCGTTACCAGACCATCACGGACCGTCACGCAGGCTGCCAGCACCCGATTCGGAGGAATATCGAACCGCTGAACCCCCTCTTCGATTACCCAGTCGCAGGTCGAGCTGACCGCCCAGATATCCGTTCCTCCGCTCCGCAGCTCCGCCACCAGCTCCCGCATCTCCGGGAAGATATTCTGCTCAACATGGCTGGCAAAGAACTTTTTTGCTGCCCGGCGCATCTCGTCCTCGCGGAGCCCCTGGTAAAGCTGCACCATCTCGCCGCAGATCGCCAGTTCCGAGACCTCGCCCCGCTTATAACCCCGGTACCGCCCATCGATCCAGTCCGTAGCCTCGCGCGAGACCAGGCCAGTGTCGATGGTCCAGTTCATGAAGGAGGAACCGGAGTCACCCGACCACAGCGTCCCATCGCAGTCGAAGACGGCGACCGCTGGAGCCAGTTCAAGGACCGCGGCGCGGAACTCAGCGGTACTGAGACGGTTGGCAATAATTACATCGCTTATATTTTCCAAGAAGAATACTCAACTTTTCTGCGCACGGCATCGCGCACGGTCAATTCAATCACTTTTAAATTAATTCCATTTTACAATCCTCCCCTGCCCCCACAGGTCGGAGCGAAGGAAGAGAAGCAAGAGAAGGACCGTCAATGAACGGAAAATGGCCGGATGAAGCTAGATTGGAGGAAGTCCGTTCACCACGTTGACTCCGGCAGGAGGACGAAATACGAAATCTTCATTCTTCACCGGGACGTTCTCTTCTATCCCCGTGAAAGTGAACTCGGTGATGGCCCCGCCTATTTCCTCGAGCCGCATTCGCTCAATCGTTCCAGCCGCCGTGACTCCGAGTGTCAGCAGCTTGACTCGCTGCTCCATCCCCTTCGGAACACCTGAGATTTTGAACCCCGCGCCTTCAGGCGAAACGGTCAGCTGATCCAACTCTTTTTTGAGTTGGGTATGCCCTAACAGGAACCGCAGGGGAGATCGAAGATCGTCCAACTGCTTCGCGGGAATCCTCTGCGCCTGTGCGTCTCCCGGCGTATAGAACCAGGCATACTTGCCGTCGAGCACAAAGACCTTGCCCACCGGCTTATCGTAGTTCCAGCGCATCCGGCCGGGCTTCTTCAGCAGCAGTGTGCCGGATTCCGTCCGGTCCATTCCCATCCCGGCATAGTGCTCCGTGTAGTGCGCGCGGAGAGACTTCAGATGGTTATAGTGGTCATCCACCTTGCGAATCAGCGCATCGCTATTCTGTGCGAACAAACGCGCCGTGCAGCAGACGAGAATTAGAAAAACGATCTTCTTCAGCATTACTGGATTGGCTGCGTGCAATTCGTCCCACCGGTGGGGTCCTGGCGAATGGTGTTGTTCTCGTCAGCGCAGAAGCCGTTGTCGCCGGTCTTGCCCACCGCGTCGGGCACAGCCGTAATCTCATAGGACGTGTACATATCCTGATTATTAATGGTCACCTTCGAGCAATTCGTGATCGCGAAGGTATACCCGGCCTTGTGTCCGGTTGCCAGATCGGGCGTAATCAACTGAGCCGCCTCCGGCGAGGGAGCGCCAGACTTGGGATCGCCGCCCAGTGTCGCCAGCGAACAGGAAAATCCGTGGGAGGGATATGCGGAGTTGTACTGTAGCTCCGCCTGCCCAATAGTCCGAACCGACTGGATCGCCGAGGTCTGGTTGGCCTGCTTCTTCAGCTTCAAAAGCTGCGGAACAGCCAGCGTCATCAGAATCAGCATCACCGACATCACGATCAGCAGCTCGATCAGGGTGAAGCCCTCTTCGCGTCGTCCTGCCCGAACCTGCCTCAGAGCGGTCATCTTCGTCATCAATCCCTCAGCTATCCAATTTCCAACACCGAACAAAACTTTACCAGACCGGATCATCAACCTGATTCAGCAGGCCAGATCTCCCCGCTCAATCTTCATCTCACCCAGATTCCCCAGCAGCGTCAGCGCAATCGCCTCGGGATGGAAGAGTTGTTGCGCCAGCGTCTGAATATCGGCCGTCGTGACAGCCTCGATCTCCTGGGTAATCTCGTCGACTCCAAAGAAACGCCCGAAGTACATCTCCTGACGCGCCAGGTTCGCCATGCGGCTACCCGAGCTTTCGAGGCCAATCACAATATTGCTCTTCAACTGGTCCTTGGCCCGCTTCAACTCTCCCTCGCTGACGGTGTTCTCTTTCAGACGCCGCAGCTCCTGCAGGGTAAGCTGAACCACCTTCTCGGTCTTGTCGATCGCCGTGCCCGCGTAGATGCACAGAGAGCCGGTATCGCGGAAGGGGTTCATCTCCGAATAGATGGCGTAGGCCAGCCCCTGATCCTCGCGAATCGTCTGAAAGAGCCGCGAACTCATGCCTCCACCGAGCATGGTATTCAGCAGATAAACCCCGTAACGGTCTGCATGGTTCACCGGGGGAGCCGGAACCGCCAGGCAGACCTGCACCTGCTCCAGAGACTTCTTCCGCTTAAGCGTGATGTGCGGCGTAGCCACCGGCGCAGGCAGTTTCGACAGCAGTCCGCCACCCGCGGCAGCCAGCGAGCTGAACTGCTGCTCCACCTGCGCCACAAAATTATCGTGATCCAGATTTCCCGCCGCTGAGAAGACCATGTTTCGCGGCGTAAACCGGCTGGCATAGAAATCGAAGACGATCTGCTGATTGAAGCTCGAAACCGTCTTCTTCGTTCCCAAAATGGGACGTCCCAGGGCATCGTTCTTCCAGAAGTTCTGGGTAAAGATCTCGTGCACCAGATAGTCAGGATTGTCCTCGTCCATCTTGATCTCTTCGAGGATCACGCCCTGCTCCCGCGCCAGCTCTTCGGGCGTAAACGTCGGATGCAGAACCAGATCGGCCAGCACATCGAGCGCCGGAGCCACGTTCTCGTCCAGCACCTTGATGTTGAAGCAGACCATCTCCTTGCCGGTAAACGCGTCCAGATTGCCGCCGATGGTGTCCACCTCGCGGGCAATCTGCTGGGCCGACCGTGAAGTCGTCCCCTTAAACACCATATGTTCCACAAAGTGCGAAATCCCGTTCACGGCGGCGTCTTCATCCCGCGAACCGGTCCCAATCCACGCCCCCATGGAAACACTCCGGACATGGGGCATGGCCTCCGTCAGCACCGTCAATCCGTTCGACAAAACGGTCTTGCGGATGTTGCGGGCGGCGGCATTTCTCGTCAAACCACTATCTTCAACCAGCGTTACAGACATGGAACTCCTTACCCTCCATTCTTTCACAGCAAGGGGTCCCGCTGGCCGGGCTCACCCATCCGGAGTAAACTAACCAGAGCCCGCCCGAGACAAGACATACCACTATGTTGAACAAAACAAACACCGTAGCCGAAGCCTCCCCGCAGCCCGGACCCCTCTTCGGCCAGTCGCTCGAAGCCCTCACCCACCTTATGGCAGGTCTCGGCCAGCGTCCCTACCGGGCCAACCAGCTCATCGAAGCCGTCTACCGTCAGCGGGTCGCCACCCTCGACGAGATCACCACCCTGCCCGCCAGCCTCCGCGACTCTCTGACCGCCGAGGGCTACACCATCGGCCTGCCCGAGATCGTCCAGACCGCCCGCTCCATCGACGGCACCGAGCGTTACCTGATCCGTATGGCCGACGGCGAGACCGTCGAGACTGTCTGGATGCCCGACGGCGACGGCGGCGAACGTGGCGACGGCTCCCTTGCAGCCGAAGAAGAGGAGAAGGAAGACGCATCCGGCAACTCCGCCGCCTTCCCCTACCGCCGCGCCACCATCTGCGTCTCCAGCCAGGTCGGCTGCGCCGTCAACTGCCAGTTCTGCCTCACCGCCAAGCTCGGCATCCGCCGCAACCTTACCCCGGGCGAGATCGCCGGACAGGTTGCCGCCGTGCTCAACCGCCACCGGGTCGATCTCGGCAGCAGCCGCGGTAACCCCGCCCCGGCACGCATCAACCTCGTCTTCATGGGCATGGGCGAGCCGTTCCTCAACTACGCCAACTTCATGGACGCTGTCCGCCTGCTGGTCTACATGCGTATCCCCGAATCGCGCATGACCGTCAGCACATCGGGCATCCTGCCCGGCATTCTGGACTTCGCCCGCGAGCCCGTCCGGCCCAAGCTCGCAGTCAGCCTCAATGCTCCCAACGACGTCATCCGCGAGTCCATCATGCCCATCACGCGCAAATGGAACATCGCCACCCTCTTCAAAGCGCTCTCGACCATCCCTCTGCGCAACCGCGAGTGGATCACCTTCGAGTACGTCATGCTGGGGGGAATCAACGACTCACTGGCCAATGCTGACGAACTGATCGCGCTGGTCAGCGGAATGCGCACCAAGATCAACCTCATCGTCTGGAACGCCGGCCCCGACATGCCCTTCCACGAGCCGCCCCAGGCCGGGGTCGCCGCCTTCCAGAAACGCATCATCGACGCCGGGATTCCGGCCTACATCCGCCGCCCGCGGGGCCGCGACATCTATGCCGCCTGCGGACAGCTCAAACGGACGGTCGAATCCCCCGTACCCGCTCCTCTAGTCGAGATTTCGTCTGCGGCCACTCTTCCCGGATGATCGAAAACCAGACGCTGTGCCGCTGGCTGCCATCGGGCATGATGAAGTGGTTGCGAAACCTTCCCTCCTCCACCGCTCCGATATTTCGCATGGCCTTCTGCGACTGAAGATTTTCGTGATGCGTCTTCAGAGCCACCCGCCGCAGCTTCAGTTCTTCGAAGGCATAGGTGAGCTGTAGCAGCTTCGCTTCGGCATTCAGTCCCGCGCCGTGAAGCTCCGGGGTCAGCCAGGTATGTCCCAGCTCCGCTGTCTCATGGATGCGATCGAGGTCCGAGAATCGTGTGCTCCCGATCACTCGGTTCTCCTGCTTCAAGATCGTAACCCACGGCAGCGAAGTCCCGGCCTCCTTCAACCGCAACGCCTTCTCCAGCCACCCGCGCAGGTCCTCGGGCGTTTTCACGATGACCGGCATGTAGCGCCAGATTCGATCGTCAAAGGCAATCTTTTCCAGTCCCGGCAGATGCCCCGGCGTCATCGGCTCCAGCCGTATCCTCGTTCCCTCCAGCACCGGCATCTCACTCATTGCTAGTCTCCTCACTCTCGCTCACAGTGGCTCTCTCAACGCTCGCAAGCCCCAGCAGCTTGTCCGCCACGCGGTCATAATCGTGCCGCAGAACATCGCCTTCATGCACGAAGTTCCCCGTCAGCGGCTCAACCCCCAACGCTCGCACGCGCTCCAGATCGGCCTCGATCGGTTCCTGTCCTTCGCGCTCATATTGTTCCAGCCGCTCTGCCGAAATGGGCGAGGTATTGATCAGCGCGTAATCGAAGATCGGAGATTTGGTCGCTCCCGCATGTTGCAGAATCTTCTCGATGTGCTGCGAGGCCGACAGTCCCAGAGACTCATTCGCCTGCGTCATCAGGTTGCACACAAATACCTTGGTCGCCCGCGAAGCTGCCAGCGCCTCGGGAATCCCGCGAACCAGCAGGTTCGGAATCAGAGACGTATAGAGCGATCCCGGCCCCAGAGAGATAATGTCCGCATTCGCAATCGCGTGCAGCGTCTCCGGCAGCGGATCGGCGGTCGCCGGCTCCAGCATCAACTGCACGATGCGCCGCTTGCTGGCGGTAATGTTCGTCTCGCCACAGACCACGGAGCCATCGTCCATCCGCGCTGCCAGCGTAACGTTTGCATTGGTTGCCGGAAAGATCCTTCCCCGAATCGCCAGAATCTGCGACGACATCTGCACCGCCTGCGCGAAGTCTCCGGTAATGTGCGAGAGCGCGGCGACGAAGAGGTTGCCGAAGCTATGCCCATCCAGATCCCCCTGATCGAAGCGAAACTGAAACAGCTTCGAAAGCAGGTGTTCATCCTCCGAGAGCGCGACCATGCAATTGCGCACATCGCCCGGCGGCAACATCTTGAAGTCCTCGCGCAGCCGTCCCGACGAGCCACCGTCATCGGTCACCGTCACCACTGCCGACAACTCTCGGATCACCCAGCGCGCATCCGGGTGGGATATCGCCGCATTCCCACCACCATCCTGTTCCCGGGGCCGCTTGCGGCGCTCCCGCATCGGTACATAGCGTTTCAACCCTCTCAGCAGCGTGGACAGACCTGTCCCGCCGCCCATGGCAACCACACGAAGCTCTCTGGCTCCCTCCTGGCCTGAAGATGTCATTCGCAATCCTCCCAGATCGTCTATGCCATGTTAGCGTCTCTGCGGCTCAATCCAATGCGTTGTTGCCCACCGGGAAGCACGAAGCTTACTCATCACCCTCATCACCCGGAGAAAACCTCTTTTTGCGGCCGCGGGAGTCTAAACTGTAGTCAGGTGAAAGATACGATACGCAAGCTTGATGAACGCGTCGACTCAGCCGTTCCACGGCCCTTGCGGCTTGTGGTGGCGGCGCTGATCCTGCGTGAAGGCGCGGGCGGGACCGAAGTGTTCATCTGCCAGCGCAAAGCCGATCAGCCGATGAGCCTCAAATGGGAGTTTCCCGGTGGAAAGATCGAACCGGGCGAAGGCCCGGAAGAAGCCCTCATGCGAGAGTTGAACGAAGAGCTTGGAATCTCGGCCATCATCGGCCGCCGCGTCGCGCAGATCCGGCACAAATACCGCAATGGCGGAGCCGTCGATCTGCAGTTCTTCATCGTCAAAGAGTTTCACGGGCCGCTGGAAAATCGAATCTTCAACGACATGCGCTGGGCTCCGCTGTCGACTCTGCCGGAGTATGACTTTCTGGCGGCAGACCTTGGCCTGATCCGGGATCTGTCAGAAGGCAAGTTGCTATAGAGCCCTCCATCAGGGATGCAGGCCGTTCCAGACCATCACCGCCGACAACGCAACCACGATCACAGTCGTCAGCCACGCAACGGCGTTGAAGAGCCGGGAGTTGGTGTGCTTGCCCATCAGTTCATGTTTATTGATCAGCCGCAGCATGAAGATCAGCACGATGGGAAGAAGCACTCCGTTGAGCACCTGCGACAAGATACTGAATCTGACCAGAGGAAAGTTCGGGATCAGCACGATGGCCGCCCCACCGGCCAACAGCAGCGTATAGAACCAGTAAAAAAAACGGGCCTCGCGAAAGCTCTTATCGAGGCCACTCTCCAGTCCCAGTCCCTCGCAGACGGTATAGGCGGTCGAGAGCGGAAGGATCGACGCAGCGAAGAGCGAAGCATTGAAGAGACCCGCGGCGAAGAGGATAAAAGCGTACTGCCCGGCCAGAGGTTTCATCGCTCCGGCTGCATCGGCCGGGTCGGCGATACTGCGGATGCCGTGGGTATAGAGCGTCGCCGCGCAGGCCACGACGATGAACCACGCAACCAGATCGGTGAAAAATGAGCCGACGATAACGTCGAGCCGTGAAGCCTTGTACTGGCGAACCGTAATCCCCTTTTCCACGATGGACGATTGCAGGTAAAACTGCATCCACGGGCTGATCGTCGTGCCGATGATGCCGATCGTCATGTAGACATACAGCTTGTCGCGCCACACGCCACGATCGGGCAGTTTCACCGTCTCGACCAGCGCCAGATGCCAGTCAGGGCCGCTGAGAACACCGGCGGCAATATAAGCAATATAGAAGACGCTGGCGATAAGAAAAACCTTTTCGACGCTCTTGTAGTCTCCCTTGACAACCAGTATCCAGACGAGAAAAGCGCAGACCGGAACACTGACGAATTTGCTTATATGAAAAAGCTGCATGCTGCCTGCGATGCCGGAGAACTCCGCGACAACGTTGCCGAAGTTGACCACGACCAGCAGAATCATCATGAAGAACGTCATACGCAGGCCGAACTCTTCGCGGATGAGGTCGCTGAGCCCCTTGCCGGTGACCACGCCCATGCGCGCGCACATCTCCTGCACCACAATCAGTGCAAGGGTGATGGGAATCATCGTCCAGAGTAGGGTATAGCCGTACTGCGCGCCCGCCTGGGAGTAAGTGAGGATACCGCCGGCATCGTTGTCGACGTTGGCGGTGATAAAGCCCGGGCCGAGCACAGCCAGAAAGAGAAGAATGCTCGTTCTCCATCTGCGCCACGATGCCATGCCTGTCCCCTGCCCTTTGTCTGTCAGCTGGCGAGGGATATATCCGCTCGGGCGCATGACTCTTCAAACTATATCTTCAGGCTAAATCAAAGTCCGGGAAGTTCCGGCAATCACTTTGCAGAGGCTGTGCGCAGGCGGTTAACAATAGTTTGAGCGCGATCGACGATGAGACTTACCTGCCGGTCATTGTGGTAGCCATCGCGGAGCGCTCGGGCACATCCGGCGGCAGCGATGCGTTCGCGAGCCTCCACATCCGGCAGATAGCGCCGGATCTTTTCCACCAGTTCGTCGTATGAGGAGAAGAAAACGGCCTCTTCCTCCTCGCGAAAGCGCTGAAGATGGCCTTCGGAGCGCTCGGCCAGCAGGAAGCCGCCGCAGCCCGCGATCTCAAAACTTTTATGAACGAACTCGTCCAGATTGGAATGAGTGATGAAGCTGAGATTGATTTTGGACCGCCAGATAGCCTCTCGATACTGCTGCCGGTACAACTCTCCCTCGCGATAGAGGCGCGCAAAGTCTCCTTCTCCCAGTGCCTTCTTCCACGCGCGGGCGTTGCCGGAGATGGTTACCCCGAACTCGTTCAGATTAGCCAACCGGCTCAGCGTTTCTGCGCGATTATCGTAAGGAGTTCCTACAAACGAGACCTCCCGATTGCGATTGACATCGGACCAGCCATCGGGAGGCGGGTACTGGATCGTAGGTTCGTAGGCTGTCTGGATCTTGATGACGTCTCGCGCGCCGCGCTGGCGATAATCGAGGATATTTTTGTCGCGCTGGACAACGTGCAGGTCGTAATGAGGGATGTCCTTCATGTAGAGCCGCCAGCCCGGATCCTGCCGCGGCCCAAAGGGGTTGTCGATCATGTAGCTCACGGTGGCGATGCCCATGGCCCTCATGCGATCCAGCGTTCCTGGGAGCATCGAAAGCAGCTTGTCCGTCCATAGCAGATCGGGCTTTTCCACGACGGCCAGATTAAGGAGATCGCGGTTCAGACGCGCAACCATAGGCCCCGTCGCGAGCCGCAGAAACACCTTCTGCGCTACCGGATTCCGGTATCGATAGTCATGCGCATTGACAGGAATGACCTTGTGCCCCAGCCGTTCCAGAGCCCACATGCGATAGAGAGAGGTATCGTTCGGGGTGAGACCGGCAACATAGAGAATCTTCATCGAAAGCGGCGCTTCCTTGTCCTTGGCTAGTTAAAGTTCTGGGTTGATTCAAGTTTAGAGATTTGCCCGCAGAAGGGCTATCACCTGTTCGGCATGGACGACTCCCACCAACCGCTTTTCGTGGTCGAGCACAGGCAGGGCGCGCAGGTTGTACTTGTCAAAGAGTTCGGCGACCTTTCGCCCGTTGGCGTCTATATCGCAGGTTACAACATGGCTGTGCGGCAGGTTAGCAAGCGGTGCGTCCGGCTTCGCCAGCAGAAGCTGGACGAGGGAGATCAGGCTCTCGATCCTGCCCTCGCTGTCGAGCAGATAGATATCGGTGACGGTCTCGATGTCGCCTTCGAAGCTGCGGAGTGCCTCGATTGCCTGGGCGAGGACAGCGGTCGATGGCAACGCGATATAGTCGGTGGTCATGCGTCCGGCAGCCGAGCTTCCAGAGAATTCGAGAAGTTCCTCTACCTCCTGCCGTTCCTCCGGCTCCATCTCCCCGAGAATCGCCTCGGATCGCTCCTCGGGCAACTCCAGCAGCAGGTCGGCGGCGGCTCCGGGGTCCATCTCTTCGACGATATCTGCGATCTGGCCGGAGTCCAGCGACTCGATCAGTGCCTGCTGCATCTTCGGCTTGACCTCTTCAAGCGCCTCGGCGGCGACCTCTTCATTGAGGCTATAGAAGAGCGCCTGCCGCTCTGCCGGAGCGAGGTCTTCGAGGATGTCGGCAATGTCGGAGGGGTGCATCATCGAAAGCCGGTTCTGCTCGATCTTGAGCTTCACCCGCCGGGCTGGGTCGCGGTCGATCAGATCGACAAAATTCCAGGGGATGAGGCTGGGACTGAATCGTGATGCGATACGCTCCGCGGTTGAGGTATGCAGCCCCTTCAGCAGGCGGCGGACTGCACCGCGCGTCCCGACCTCGACCTCTGCGATACGCAGCGACAAGGCGGCTGACCCCTTCTCCGATTGCTCCCATACCAGGTCCACATCATTGACACGAACAACCTTGCGGCCATGGACATCGATAATCTGCTGGTCGAGCAGGTCATGCTCCAGCATTAGATGTGCCTCACCGTCGGGCAACACGCTTGGAGCAGCCCCTTCGCGCAAGTGCAATTCATTGCGACTTGTAAGATTTAAGTCGGAGACCAGGATCAGCGAGGGCCGAGCGCTTCGCTTTGCCGCAAGCATCCTCACCGCCAGCCACTGCACGTGAACCGTATCGACGCCCGGAGCCACCACAAACTCGCAGACATGGCCCAGCACCACGCCCTGTGCGTTTTTAACGCTCGCGCCCATCAGGGCGGAGACACTGGTTCGCTGGTTCGGTTTCGTCATAGGCAATTCCGGCAGGATACGGTCTTCCACCTGGCCACGCCATGCAGAATTACGGTATTAAACCTTGAAACCGCAATCTGCATCCAACAAATTTACGATGCAAAACGGATTTATGCCAGCTTGCATCCGTATACTCCTCTTATTCGCATGGTAGCTCACATCGAGGAGCTCAAATGCCGAAGCCACAGCGCCAATCCGTCGAACCAATCAGTGGCCATGCTGGCGCAGGGAGAAGCTTTTGGAGAATAAGACAAGCCGGACAACCTTGACATTCGGGGAGTCCACAAGCACACTGCCATCATCGCTCTTGTCTGAAGTTGACGACCGGCGCGGGGATTCAGCAAGGAATGCATTGGCCGATTCAACGACAAGTCGCGTCAGCTTTACGCTCGACTCCTCCCTTGACAGCGTCAACAAGGTAGAGTTGACTGCCGAGCAGGTTGCGCAGCGTGCCGGGTTCGACGAAGACACCACGACCCATGTGGCCATGGCCGTTCGTGAAGCGGCAGTCAACGCCGTCCTGCATGGAAACGCGTATGACCCCTCGAAGCACATCACCGCGTCTTTTGAAACTACATCGGACTCGCTCATCATTCGCGTCTCCGACCAGGGCCCCGGTCTCGACCCGGACACCATTCCGGACCCGCTGGCTCCGGAAAATATCCTTCGCGGCTCCGGCCGCGGCATCTTTCTTATCAGGGCCTTCATGGATGAGGTACACTTTCGCCAGCTACATCCCGGCACGGAACTGACACTGATCAAACATCGCCAACCCGCACAGCCGGGGAACTAAGGAGACAATTACTCATGAGCATGAAAGTACAGACTCGCCAGGTGGACGGCGTCACCATTCTCGATCTAAGCGGCCGAATCACACTCGGCGAAGGCAGCGTGACCATTCGCGACGCGGTTCGCGACGTGCTTGCCAAGGGATCGAACAAGATTCTGCTGAACCTGGCCGATATCACCTACATCGACAGTTCCGGCATCGGCGAGCTGGTCAGCGCCTTTACGACGGTGAAGAACAGCGGCGGAGAGTTGAAGCTGCTCAATCTCACCAAAAAGGTCCACGATCTTCTCCAGATCACCAAGCTCTACACTGTCTTCGACGTCAAGGACGACGAGGCCTCCGCGATCTCCTCGTTCACGAAGTAATTCCGTTTTCCCAAAGAGAAAGGCCGTCGCCGAGGCGACGGCCTTTCTCTTGCCGCAACAACCTACTTTGAGAAATCGACCTTCGGCGCCTCGCCGTTTGCCGGATTGCCCCTGAAGTATTCATCCCTGTAGTGGAAGCCTGCCATGTTGGCCCAGATACTGTTGGGAAACTGTCGAACATAGACGTTATAGTCTTCGAGCGTCTTGTTATAGCGGCTGCGCTCGACCGCGATCCGATTCTCGGTTCCCGCCAACTCATCCGTCAACCGCGTGAACTGCTCATTGCCTTTCAGGTTCGGGTACTCTTCCTGCAAACGGAAGAACGGCCCCAGCGCAACGTCCAGCTTGGAGTTCGCCGCAATATTGCTCGCGCGGTCGGGAGCGCTGGTAATCGCCGCGCGGGCATTCGCAATGTTGGTCAAAACGGTGGACTCTTCGTTGACGTAGCCCTTGACCGAAGCGACCAGGTTGGGGATCAGGTCGAGACGGCGCTGCTGCACCACGTTCACCTGTGAATAGGCCTGGTTGATGGCCTCATTTTTCTGCACCAGAGTGTTCTTTGTGCTCACGTAGCTGCCGAACCCGAACAGTAGTATGAGAACGATGACACCCACAACGCCAAGCACGATCCATAAAGATTTCATTCATCCCTCGATTTCATTCGTGTAGTTTCGATGTTGTTCGCGGCAGATGCATCCGGCTGTACTCTATCATCCCATCCCGAATGGTTCCGCCTCTTCTTTCCATCCCTGTTTGTCTACATTCACATCCCTAGAAATCTCCGCTGGCACCGCCGCCGCCGGAACTCCCGCCGCCAAAACCACCGAAGCCGCCTCCATCGCCACCACCTCCTCCGCCCCCACGCCCTCCTCTACCGCCGCCACCCATCAGGCTCCCCAGCAGGAAAAAGATCAGGCCTAGATTTCCTGTTCTGGCCAGTATGAACAGCACAAAGAGAATCGCGCCGCCGCCGAGGATGACCTGCCAAAGACTGAGTTGGGCGGCGGGCGCCGGTTGACGTCCATACTGCCGCATGGGCTGCGTCAGCGTAACGCCTGCGTCCGCGGCGATGATCCGCGCAATCTGCCCCACCCCAAGCGGCACCGCGCGGTTGTAGTCGCCCTGCTGCGCGGAGGGCACCATGGACCGGCCTATATCCCCCACCTTCGCATCGTTGAGAATGCCCTCCAGCCCGTAGCCCACCTCGATCCGGCCACGCCGCGGAGTCATCACCAGCAGCATCAGAACTCCGCGATCCGTTCCCTTGGCGCCGACCTTCCACTTATCCTCGAGCGCCGTAGCGAATTCCTCGATCGACTGATCGCCGTCGATCTTCTTAATAGTGACGACAGCAATCTGGGCATGTGCCTGACGGTCAACGGCGGCGCACAGGTCATCCACGCTCTGTACCGTGGCAGGAGACAGAACGCCAGCAAAATCGTTGACATATCCTGTTGGCGCGGGCAGCGAAGCTACCGTCTCCGCAGTCAAAACGGCGGCCGGCGAAAGAACCAGAAAAACGATTGCCAGCCATCGGAACATGGGCTTCATTGAAGGACATTCTACGCTATCAGGCCAGTGGAAGCCGCAAAAGAAAAGGACGCCTGCGCGCCCTCTTCCCTCTATGCTGAAAGCTTTACTGGGGTGACGGCGAGGCCGGTTTATGGTGGTGATGTCCCGGAACCTCCACTCCCTTGCTCTTCGCCAGCTTATCCACCATCACCATGTGCCCGTAAATGACCCGTTGCCCTTTGACAACGATCTCTCGCAATGCCGGATTCTGGGTGCTGACAGACTCCATCCGGAAATCCCGCAGATCCTTATGGTGAGCCTTCACCATCAGCGTAAGGTACTCCGTATCGAATGCGTCGCCGGACAGGCCGTTGAGCTTGTCGTACTCCGCCTGACTTTCTTTATTCATGCGCTTGGGCAGCATGACGCCTGCAGAATCCGCGACATCCTCTATCTCCTTATTCAGCGCGCCATGATCCTCAACCATCTTTTGGCCAAAGGCCTTCACCTCATCGCTGCCGCCTTTCTCCGCGGCAAGTTGACCAAACTGAACTTCTGCAATTCCTCCCTCCGCCGCCCGACGAAGAAACATCTTGTCCTTCATCTCGTCCGTTCTGGTGCCGGTGCTGCCAACCGAGTCCTGCATGGCAGGCATCGCCGTTTGCTGTCCCATCCCAGGTTGCGGCTGGTTTGAAGGAACAGGCTGCCCCTGCCCCGACTGACCGGCCTGACTCACCGACGACACATAGACAGCTCCTGCCTGACCCAAAAGCGCAACCGGACAGAGCATTGCAGTCATGCCGAGCATCATGATTCGCATTGGATTGAAGTTCATTGCCTTTGGCTCCTCCGGCGGAAGTTATAACACGAACCGCCTCATCCCTTCTGGTTTGGTGTGCCGCCGCAAGTTCGGGTTGCCTCTCTGCCTGAATCGGCCCGGCACTGTATTCTGTCGGCTGGAGTCTATTGCATGACGCAGAATGCCACGCCGCCAACCGCACGCCAGGAACCTACGACAACGACACTGCACGGCCATACGCTCGAAGATCCTTACCGCTGGATGAGGGATAAAGATTCATCCGAGGTAACCGCTCATCTCGGAGCGGAGAACCAATATACGCTCTCCGTCATGGCGTCTACTACGGAATTGCAGGCGCGGTTATACGCCGAGATGCTCTCCCACATCAAGGAAACCGACGAGTCGGTTCCCTACCGCGACTGCGGCTGGTTTTATTACACCCGGACGGTCGAAGGCAGCCAGTACCCCATCCATTGCCGCAAACTCGCCTCAGGAGCAACATTCGACGCCAAGCAGCCCGAGGAAATCCTGCTCGACGTCAATAAGCTTGCCGAAGGCCAGCCCTTCATGTCCGTAGGCGCCATGAGCGTCAGTCCAGATGGGAACACTCTCGCTTACTCCACCGACAACACCGGCTTTCGCCAGTACACTCTGCATATTCGAGACCTGAAGACCGGTTCCGACCTTGCCGACACCGCCGAGCGCGTAGGCTCGCTCGCCTGGGCCGCCGATTCGCGCACGCTCTTCTATACCACCGAGGATGAAACGACCAAGCGGCACGACAAACTCTTCCGCCATCGACTGGGCGATCCGGCAACCGAGGACTCCCTCCTCTCTGAAGAAAAAGATGAGCGCTTCAACCTCGGCGTCGGCAAAACCCGAGACGGCAAGTATCTTCTGATGGAGGCTGGCAGTCACACCACCAACGAGTGCAGCTATCTGCCCGCCGATACTCCCGGCGGAGTCTTCCTCGTGATCGCACCCCGGCTCGACGAGCAGGAGTATTACGTCGATCATCGCGACGGACTCTTCTACATCCGCACCAACGACACCGGCAAGAACTTCCGCGTCGTCACCGTTGCGGTCGATGGAGGCGGCAGAGAAGCATGGAAGGAACTGATCCCCGAAGACGCAGATGCTCCGCTTGAAGATTTCGATGTATTCGACTCATTTGCCGTGAGTTCGCGACGAGAGCTTGGCCTGACGACAATTGAGGTCATCCGCTTCACAGACGGCGGCAAACTCGGCGAAACAGCAAAGATCAGCTTTCCCGAGCCTGTCTACACCGCGCAATCCCACGTCAACCGCGAGTTCGTCACCGGCGCTTACCGCTACAGCTATCAGTCGCTGGTCTCACCCGCCTCAGTCTACGACTACGCCGTCGCGACCGGGACCTCCACCTTACTCAAACAGCAGGAGGTGCCCGGCGGCTTCGATTCCACTCGATACGCATCGGAGCGAGTCTGGATCGACGCCGAGGATGGAGTTCGTGTTCCTGTTTCGCTCGTCTACCGCCGCGACTCTTTCCAGCGCGACGGAAAGAATCCACTCTATATCTACGGATACGGCTCTTACGGCTATCCCCTCCCCATCGGCTTCAGCCCCGCCCGCCTGTCGCTGCTCGATCGCGGCGTGGTCATGGCCTACGCCCACATCCGCGGCGGCGGCGAGATGGGCGACCCGTGGCACGATGCCGGCAAGATGATGGTCAAACGCAACACCTTCTCCGACTTCATCGCCGCCACCGAGCAGTTAGTCGCTAAAGGCTATGGAGCGAAGGACCGCGTCGCCATCGAAGGCGGCAGCGCCGGTGGGCTGCTTATGGGAGCGGTCGTCAACCAGCGCCCCGACCTCTTCCGCGTGGTGCTCTCGCACGTGCCGTTCGTCGACGTGATGAACACGATGCTCGATGCCACCTTGCCGCTCACGGTCGCCGAGTACGAGGAGTGGGGCAACCCTAACGAGCCGGAGGCCTTCGCCTACATGCGCTCCTACTCCCCTTACGACAACCTCAAACCCGGTCCCTACCCCGCGATGCTGGTCAAGACCAGCCTCAACGACTCACAGGTCATGTATTGGGAACCGGCAAAGTACGTCGCCCGCCTACGGACGCTGAAGACCAACGATACTCCCCTGCTGCTGCACATCAACATGGACGCAGGCCACGGCGGAGCATCCGGCCGCTACGACTATCTGAAGGAGATCGCATTCGACTACGCTTTTCTCCTGACGCAACTCGGCGTGGAGGGTTAAGTTGTAGCCTTTCGAGCAATCAGGCTTTGACAGTGACCGGTTCATCCACTGTGTCGCCCTCACCGGGAGCAAGGAAGAGATTGGTCTCAAGCCCATGCTGCCGCGTGTACAGGTCATAGTACCGGCCACCCATTCGATAAAGCTCTTCGTGGGTGCCCCGCTCGACGATCAGTCCCTGCTCGACCACCAGAATCTGGTCGGCCCGGCGAATGGTCGAAAGGCGGTGGGCGATCACGAAGGTCGTCCGTCCCTGCATCAGGAAGTTGAGGCCGTTTTGAATCATGGCCTCCGACTCCGAGTCGAGCGAACTGGTCGCCTCGTCGAGAATCAGGATGCGTGGATCGGCAAGGATGGCGCGGGCGATGGAAAGCCGCTGCCGTTGTCCGCCCGACAGCTTCACGCCACGTTCGCCGACGACGGTATCGTACTGCTCCTGAAATCGCTCGGCAAACTCGTCCACCCGCGCAATGCGGCAGGCTTCGAGAAGCTGTTCCTCGGTCGCGTCCGGGCGGCTGAAGAGAATGTTCTCGCGGATCGTGCCGTCGAACAGGAAGGTCTCCTGCAGCACGACGCCAAGTTGCTGCCGGTAGCTGCTGAGGCGAACCGAGGAGAGATCGATGCCGTCGACCAGAATCTGCCCTGTGGTGGCATTATGGAAGCCGCAGATCAGCGAAATAATGGTCGACTTCCCCGAACCGGACGATCCCACCAGAGCCGTAACCGTGCCCGGCTTCGATTCAAAGCTGATGCCGTGCAGCACCGGCTTGCCCGGCTCGTAGGCGAAGGTGACGTCCCGAAAGGCGATATCGCCGTGGATGATGCCGAGATTGTGGGCACGAGCGGCCTCGGAGTCTTCCTGCGGCTCGGCAAGAATCTCGTTGGTGCGGTCGAGCCCGGCGACAGCCTCCGTAAGCTGCGTTCCAATCGAGACCAGTTGGACGATGGGCGCAATCATGAACGCCAGGAACATGACATAGGTGACATAGCCGCCGGTGGTAAGGTGGCCGGCGACCACCTGGTGAGCTCCCAGGTACATCACCAGCGCTCCCACCACGCCGAGAACGGCAGTGGATGCCAGCGCCATCAGCGACTGCGCCGTCAGCGATGAGATGACGTTCTGCAGCAGCCGATTGGCTCCGGCGGCGAAGACGCTGGCCTCGCTGGCCTCGGCGTGATATCCCTTGACGACGCGCACACCGCCAAGCGACTCGGTGAGACGCCCGGTAACCTCGGCGTTGATCTTGGAGCGTTCGCGGAAGATGGGACGAATAACCTTGAAGGCACGTTGCAGGATAAGGCCGAAGACGACCAGAATGACGAAGGTAACCAGCGTCATCTTCACGCTGAGGTGAATCAGATAGCCAAAGGCAAACAGTGCGGTTAGAACGCCGCCGAAGAAGTCGATGACGCCAGTTCCGATGAGGTTGCGGACACCTTCCACGTCGGTCATGATGCGCGCAACCAGCGTTCCCGTCCGGTTCTCGTCGTAGAACGCGACCGGCAGCCGGCCGATATGCGCCTGCACCTTCATGCGCAGTTCCGCAATGAGACGCTGGCCTTCCTTCGACAAAAGCTGAGTCAGCGTATAGGAGGTGATTCCCTGAATAATCGTGGCCAGAACCACGACGCCGACGATGACGGGCAGCAGGTTGAGCTGGTGCTTTCCCATGACATTGTCGATGAGGTATTTTGTCGAAGCGGGCAGAATGAGGCCGCTCGCCCGGTTGATCACCATCAACAAAAAGCTGCCGCCAAGCAGCCAGCGACGAGGCTTAACAAGTTGCCATACCTCCGGCAACACTTTCTTGAGCTTTGGCTTGGGCCTGGAAGCGCTCAGATCGGCCGCAACCGATCGTCCTGGACCGCGAGATGGGCGATCGACAGCTTTCATACCGCCGCCGTATTTGGATGGACCGAAAGAAGACATAGACTGGCTTGAGCTTACGCCAGATTAGATGGGCGAGCCATCGGCATGGATTCAGAGCGAGAACTTCAGGAGCCGGGAGTTAGAGTCCTTTGGCGTCGCGCTGCGATGAAGGATCGAACGCAAAAGAGCACATAAAGCAGGCTGAACAACGACGTCGCAGATTTTTCGATCACTGCGGCGGGGTATTGGAAGTAAGCGCCCCGGCTGAGGCGGATCACATCGATATCGGCGCGGATGAGGCTGAGGAACAGAAGTAGCGCTACCGTGACAGAGACGTGCATCCACAACATGCGCTTCTTCGGGTTTTCCGTACTGGCGAGCGCACCGAAGATCACAAACAAAATCCCTGCGCCGGACGGAATCAGCGCGGTTGGGTGCTCGCTTCCGGTGAGAACATAACCGGCGACGCCGATCACAATGAGCAGGATTCCAAAGAAAATGGTCAACTTTGCCATGAGATTGCAGTGCTCCTTGTGCCCATAACGGGTAAAGCCGGGAATACCTGAGGACTCGAACCGTCTTTTGCTCCGGTCCTTCATCCCTCAGGATAAGCGAAGAGGATGTAACCCATTATAGCCATGTGCTTTCCGGCCAACTGACGCTAATCTCTCCTTATGGATTTCTGCTCGCCTGTCGCCAGCCCGCAGATTGAATCGAAGAAGAGACACAGAAATCCTTTTAACGCGCCTTCTGGATTACTTTGAACGGCTTGCCAGCTTTTCCATGCTGATGCATTCGCGCAAACCATGTACTTATCTTCAGGAGTAAACCCGGCCCATGAAATGGTTCAACTGTATCGTCCTGTCCTTCGGGGCATTCATTGTCCTTCCGGTTCATGCCCAATCGGCACCTATGTTCCTCCCCGCATCGCACGAGTTAGCATCTCTCACTTCATCCTCAAGCTCCAGCATCGATGAGATCGAGACCGCGCCATCTCAAATATCGTCAGCGTCACCCGGTTCAGGAGCCGTCCCAACACGAGCGCCCGGCCGTTTCGGAGTGGCCGCGTACGCTGGAATTAATGGCATCGGCGGCGATTTCGCTGTTGCCGTTGCCCGGCATTTCAACGTGCGGCTCGGAGCACAGTACTTTGCCTATTCCGGCTCATTTCAGGAGGAGGGCGCCGATGTCAAAGCAGCCCTGCGGCTCGGTGGCGGCAAGGCATCGCTCGACTGGTTCCCCTTCCACAATGGCCTCCACATCAGCCCCATGGTCGTCTTCCTGAACCAGACTGGGGTACGTGCCACTGTAATCGTGCCTCCGGGGCAAACGATCTCGCTCGATAGCGGCGATTACGTCAGCAGCCAGACCGATCCGCTGCATGGCAGCGCTTCCATCGGAGTCTGGAAGACCTCGCCCGGCCTGACCATCGGCTGGGGCAACATTATTCCGCGCAGCGGAAAACACTTCAGCTTCCCGGTCGAATTGGGCTTTTATTATGTTGGCCAGCCGACGCTGAAGGTTGATTTCACGGGAAGCGCCTGCGATCCATCCGAACCCGAACCGCTGGGCTGCCAGCCCGTACAGCAGGACGAAGGTTTCCAGCGCGATCTCGCCGCCTTCATTCGCCGCAACAACAATAACCTGAGCTACGCCTCATTCTTCCCAGTTGCTTCTTTCGGCATCGGGTACAGCTTCTAAGCTGTATAGTCCAGGCCTTTGATGGGTTGGATCGAGAGTAAGTGGGTTCGGATGGTTTTGCCGGAACAATGGCGAGAGCAGAGTGAGCATAAGCGGCGCCGATTCCATCTCTGTAGCGCCCCAGACTGCTCCCATAATCTCTTGTCCGGTTGCACCCTTCTGTCTCGCGCGCTGCGTGTGACTGCGAATGCAATAAGGGCACTGCGTTACGTGCGCCGCCGCAACCACAATGAGACCTCTACAACGGCATAGCCTCTTTCGGCCAGGATATGGAGCGGCGCATCCACTCCGAAGATCATCTGCTTTCTCCACGTGCTGTTGCAATGGAGAAGGAAGCGTGTGACGCTAAGAGTATCCCAACAGGCTGAGTTGGCTTGTTTTGGCAGCCCGGCCTGAAATCTCAGGCTATAGCCCGCGATTGAACAGAGGACGGCACTCAGGGATTTACCTCTGGGGAGAGTTCACCATGATCCAGATAAAACGTGTATATGAAGCAGCCGACAAGATGGACGGCACCCGGCTGCTGGTCGAACGGTTGTGGCCTCGCGGCGTTAAGAAGGAATCACTTCAAATTGAAGGCTGGCTCAAGGACGTAGGTCCAAGCACGGAACTGCGGAAATGGTTCAGCCACGACCCCGCCAAATGGGATGAATTCCGGCGTCGTTACTTTGTGGAACTGGAAGGCAATCCTGACTCCTGGCATCCGATCATCGAGGCTGCGCGCCAGGGAACAGTAACCCTTATCTACAGTTCACATGATACTGAGCACAACAATGCGGTTGCCCTCAAAGAATTCCTAAAACACCATCGATCCGGAAAGTAGCTCTGGATGAGCCTGCGTTACGAGTCAATCTGATTCTCGCTTCGGCCGCGCCTCCTTTTTCGATTGGGCTGGACGATCTGGGCATTATAGCGATGTAGTTTCACGGGATGAATCCTCCGCGCTTCCCTTGAGTTCGAAGGGCTAGTCAATGGGATCACTGACAATAGTTAGACTCGTTTGCTGCCTCACATGATGTGGCTGAAGAAGGCTTTCATTAACGCCGAGTCCCATCCTTCAATCCAACTAAGCGACAAATGATTGGTTGATAATCGGCCATAAGACAATGCCGTATCCCCATGATTGTGCAGTGATCTAAATCACTCTGTAAAATAGTCCACTGAGCAGCGGTCTCAGGTGTTTCAGAACTGCGAAGGAAGATTGCCAGACTGATGACCTGCCATGAAAGCGGCGAGCACAAGCAATACTCCTCAGGTTCGAGCAGGATATAAATAAGGCGGTAAGGGTTGATGAGTACAACGTCGGTGAATCAATATTCGTATCCTGCTGTTAGCTTCTGGCAGTCTACAAACGGCAAAAAGATCGTCATGGCGGTGACCGGAGCTTTAATGTTCCTCTTCGTGATTGGTCATCTCCTGGGCAATCTCCTGGTATTTGCAGGGCCGGAAAAAATCAACGCCTATGCCAACTTTCTGCACTTCGATGAAAGCCTGCTCTGGATCATACGCAGCGTTCTGATCGTAGCGATCATTTTGCACATCATGGCGACGATACAGCTTGGTCTGCGTAACAAGAGAGCGCGTCCTATTGCCTACTCGCGCAAAGAGGCCATCAACTCCTCCTATGCCTCGCGCACGATGTACTGGAGCGGCCCTATCGTTCTGGCGTTTATCATCCTTCACCTGCTGCAGTTCACCGCCGGCGCACTTCATCCAGAAGCGACCTTCATCGAGGGCGACGTCTACCACAATCTGGTATCGGGCTTTCAGGTTTGGTGGGTTTCCGCCTGGTACATCTTTGCAATTTCCCTGCTGGGCCTTCATCTGCGCCACGGACTGTGGAGCATGTTGCAGTCCGTCGGCCTCTCCCATTCCCTTCGCAGGGAGATAGCACTTAAACGTACGGCGCTGCTCGTCGCCGTTCTCCTCGTCCTGGGATACATTTCCATTCCCATTAGCATTATGCTGGGGCTCGTAAAATGACGCTTGATCCAAAGATTCCCTCCGGACCAATTGAGCAGGCGTGGGACAAAGCCCGCTTCGACATGAAATTGGTCAATCCAGCCAACAAGCGCAAGCACTCCCTCATCGTGATCGGTTCCGGGCTTGCGGGCGCGTCCGCCTCTGCATCGCTCGGCGAGCTTGGCTATAAGGTAAAGTGCTTTTGTTTTCAGGATTCGCCCCGGCGCGCGCACTCCATCGCGGCGCAGGGTGGCATTAACGCGGCGAAGAATTACACGAACGACGGCGACAGCGTCTATCGTCTTTTTTACGACACCGTCAAAGGCGGCGATTTCCGCTCTCGCGAAGCCAATGTTTACCGGCTCGCGCAGGTCAGCGTAAACATCATCGACCAATGCGTGGCACAGGGTGTTCCCTTCGCGCGCGAATATGGCGGCTCGCTGGCCAACCGTTCGTTCGGTGGGGCGCAGGTCTCCCGCACTTTTTATGCACGCGGGCAGACGGGGCAGCAACTTCTACTGGGCGCGTACCAGGCGCTCGAGCGTCAGATTCACGCCCGAACTGTCACCATGATTCCCCGGACTGAGATGCTCGACCTTCTCGTCATCGACGGGCAGGCGCGCGGCATCGTCACCCGCAGCCTGATTACAGGAAAGCTCAGCGTGCATATTGCCGATGCGGTGATTTTGGCCAGCGGAGGATATGGCAACGTCTACTATCTGTCCACGAATGCCAAAGGTTCCAATGTTACCGCCAGTTGGCGCGCGCACAAGCGTGGAGCACTCTTCGCCAACCCCTGCTTCACGCAGATCCATCCCACCTGCATCCCGGTATCGGGTGAATATCAGTCGAAGCTCACTCTGATGAGCGAATCGCTGCGCAACGACGGACGCATCTGGGTTCCTAAAGAAAAGGGCGACAAGCGTCCTCCGAACCAGATCCCGGAGGACGAGCGCGACTATTATCTGGAGCGGCGCTACCCGAGCTTCGGCAATCTTGTTCCGCGCGACGTAGCCTCGCGCAACGCCAAGATGGTCTGCGACGAAGGCCGGGGTGTCGGAAAGACCGGACTTGGAGTTTATCTTGACTTCTCCGCTGCGATCGCGCGGTTGGGCGAGCACACAATCCGCGAGCGCTATGGAAATCTATTCGAGATGTACCAGCGCATCACCGACGAAGATCCCTATAAGGTGCCGATGCGTATCTATCCCGCCATCCACTACACGATGGGCGGGTTGTGGGTGGATTATCAGTTGCAGAGCACTATCCCCGGCCTCTTTGTGTTGGGTGAAGCTAACTTCTCCGATCACGGAGCGAACCGGCTCGGCGCCAGCGCGCTGATGCAGGGACTGTCGGATGGCTATTTCGTCATTCCCTACACAGTGGGCAATTATCTGGCAACAAATAAATTCGCTAAGGTCGATGAATCGCACAGTGAGGTCCAAAGCGCTGTTGCTTCCGTACAGCAAACCATCGACAAGCTGCTGTCTATTAAAGGCAAGCGCACGGTCGACTCCTTCCATCGCGAGTTGGGAAAGATCGTCTGGGAGTACTGCGGCATGGCTCGAACAGCCGAAGGTCTCGACACAGCCATCGGAAAAATTCGTGCGCTGCGCGAGGAGTTCTGGCAGAACGTCACGGTTCCGGGCAGCGGCGACGACTTGAATCAAAGTCTCGAAAAAGCTGGCCGCGTGGCCGACTTCTTTGAATTGGCGGAGTTGATGTGCATCGACGCGCGAGAGCGAAATGAATCCTGCGGCGGACACTTTCGCGAGGAATATCAGACACCCGAGGGCGAAGCCCAGCGCGACGACGAGCATTATTCCTACGTCGCAGCATGGGGCTACCGCGGTCCCGGCCAGGCGCCCGAACTTAACCGCGAGCCGCTGGAATTCGAATACGTCCATCCCAGCCAGAGGAGCTACAAGTAATGAAACTCACGCTGAAAATCTGGCGCCAGAAGAACCGTAACGAGAAGGGCGCGTTCGTCCGCTACACCGTGGACGACGTAGACCCCGAGATGTCGATGCTGGAATGCCTCGATGTACTCAATGAAACCCTGATCGAGCGCGGCGAGGAACCGGTGGCATTCGACCACGACTGCCGCGAAGGAATCTGCGGCTCCTGTGGTTTTATGATTAACGGCGTCGCGCATGGTCCGGAGCGCGCCACCACCGTCTGCCAACTGGCCATGCGACACTTCAAGCCCGGCCAGGAGCTGGTCATCGAACCATGGCGCGCCAGGGCGTTCCCTCTCGTCAAGGATCTCGTCGTCGATCGCAGTTCCTTCGACCATGTGATTGAGGCCGGAGGATATATCTCCGTCTCGACAGGCCAGGCGCCGGACGGCAACGCCATCCTCGTCGGTAAAGATGTGGCTGACCGTTCGATGGACGCCGCCGCCTGCATCGGTTGTGGAGCCTGCGTCGCTGCATGTCCTAACGGATCCGCGGCGCTCTTTACCGGAGCGAAGATCGCGCATCTTGGCATTCTTCCCCAGGGTCAGCCCGAACGCGACGATCGTGGGCGCAGCATGGTCGTCCAAATGAACAATGAAAACTTTGGCAGTTGCACTAACATTGGCGAATGCACGGCTGCCTGTCCGAAGGAAATTCGGCTCGAAGTCATTGCCATGATGAATCATGATTATCTGAGTGGAAGCTGGAGAAAGCGCAACGATTCGTAACTACTATTCCCTGCTGTCGAGTGAGTATGAACCGAAGTCGGTTCCGGGGACAGCGCTGCTATTTAAGGATACAGAAGCACTGCAATATTGTAGGCCGTGAAAGGGCCTGCGTTTTTTTCTGAACACGCGCTGACGACAGCCTTGCGGTATCTCCCTGAATTCAGCCGGGACAGGAGCTGCGCTGGAAGCTCCGTTACATCGTGCGCAGTGTATCGCATGATGTACCACGGAGTGCTGGAGCCGGCATAACCGCTGTTCATGCTGCACGTCTGCCGCGCATCCTGCTCGCTCATTACCGTTCCGTTCGCGATCTTCATACCGGATTTGGCGACAAGATCTGACACGGCTGTCTCTTGCGCGTCAACAGTGAGCGGCATAACGTTGTTGGCAAAGTCTTCCACAGCGTAGTACTCATGGTCGCGCACAACGACCGCGATACCGACAGTGTCGACATTAGGATCGAGAATATTTTCGCGATGCCCCTTTGACCCCATCCAGAGGTCGTGAATCATAGCCGAAATTGGAGCTTGTGCAACATTCTCAGTGATCAGGCTAAACCGCGCTCCTGCGGTGGCTCCGCGCGCCGAGAGCTGAAGCTCCCCGGGAAACCGATGCGATATACCGCGATGCGCAGCCATCTCGCGAGCGTGGGCCAGAGCGGCCCGGGCGAGGATCGGATCGTGTCGAAGAGGTTTCAAGCCACGCGCGACGCGGTCCTGGTTCGCGGCCGCAAGTAAAAATTGTTCTGCAACGTTCGAAGGCGTATCGACTGTTGATTGTGCGAAGAGAAGAGGAGCAATCGCAAGAACGGCGATCCCAAGAAGAGATCGCCATCCTTGCTTATAGAGTTTTACCCATGTTTCAGATACTGAAACACGATGCTGCGGGGAGGGCTGCATGGAGAGATTCTAGGTTTTCAGGGTCGGTTAGGGGATACCACCTTTGGGTCATTCTTCCGCCTCTCGCCCAACCTCTACCGATTGCAAGCCTCTAAGCGAACTGACCTCGAACAGCCTCCCAGGTGAGCCGAATGCCATCCTTCAGCCCGGTCGTGTGGTGCCAGCCAAGCTTATGGATACGGGTGACGTCCATGAGCTTACGTGGAGTGCCATCGGGTTTGGTCGTATCGAAGACCAATTTACCTTTGAAATCAAGGATCTGGCCCACTGTTTCGGCTAGCTCTCGGATGGTGACGTCTTCTCCTGTTCCGATGTTGACCAATGGCGGTTGATCTTCGCTGAGAAGAGAGTTGTAACTGCTCTCGTCCAGATTCATCAGAAAGAGGCAAGCATCTGCTAAGTCATTTGAATAGAGCAGTTCCCGGCGCGGAGTTCCAGTTCCCCATACGGTAATCTCTTTCGCTCCGGACTTAACCGCTTCGGCGGTCTTTCGGATGAGCGCAGGCAGGACGTGAGAGGCGTTCAGGTCGAAGTTGTCCCCCGGACCATAGAGATTCGTCGGCATGGCGGCTAAGTATCTTGTCTTGTATTGCCTGTTGTAGCTCCAGCACATCTCGATACCGGCGAT
Organism: Acidobacteriales bacterium 59-55; assembly: GCA_001897435.1. GTDB lineage: Bacteria > Acidobacteriota > Terriglobia > Terriglobales > Acidobacteriaceae > Edaphobacter. The sequence goes on from MKSV01000007.1 coordinate 1,138,171, forward strand.
CTTGGCCAGCGCATAGGGACGGTTGGTGGGTTCGAGCGGTCCGGTCAGCAGGCACGACTCGGGCATGGGCTGTGGTGCCAGTTTGGGATAGATGCAGCTCGACCCAAGGAAGAGAAGGCGATCTATGTCGTTGATTCGGCTGGCTTCAATCACGTTTGTCTGGATAATGAGATTGTCGCGAATGAAGTCTGCCGGATAGGTATTGTTTGCCATAATCCCGCCAACTTTCGCTGCGGCGAGGAAGACGTATTCGGGCTTCTGTTTGGCAAAAAATTCGTTGACAGCCTTGGTATCAGTCAAATCGAGTTCGGTGCGAGTCCGAAGCAACAAGTTTGTGTATCCGCGTTCGGTAAGGGCACGGTGGATGGCCGATCCGACAAGTCCTCGATGGCCGGCAATATAGATGCGGGAGTCTTTATTCATAGGGAGGTGCGCAATGTCCTTTAAACAAATGTTTGCGTTCTCTCGTGAGAGTTTAAACCCCGGTCCTTCATCGATTAAGGACCAGGCCTTTGACGATCTTTCAGGCCTCCCGGACGTTGTAGGCATCGAAGCCGTGCCTGCGTACCAGAGCATCGCGCTGAGCATCTTTGAGATCGGAGGCGACCATCTCTTCGACGAGTTGGTCAAAGCTGGTTCTCGGGGTCCAGCCCAGTTCACGATGTGCCTTAGCCGGATCACCGAGCAGCGTTTCGACCTCGGTCGGACGAAAATAACGCGGGTCCACGGCTACGACGACATTTCCCTGCTTATCTGTGGCCTTCTCGTCGATTCCGCTTCCCTGCCAGGTCAGATCAAGCTCGAGAATCTTTGCGCAGCGCTGGACGAAATCGCGGACGCTGTACTGCTGTCCCGTGGCGATGACGAAGTCCTGCGGCTTCTCCTGCTGGAGCATGAGCCACTGCATCTCGACATAGTCGCGGGCATGGCCCCAGTCGCGCTTGGAATCCAGATTGCCGAGATATAGCTCATTCTGCAAACCAACTTTGATACGGGCCAGGCCGCGGGTAATCTTGCGGGTGACAAAGGTCTCGCCGCGCAAGGGAGACTCGTGATTGAAGAGAATACCGTTGCAGGCGTAGATGCCGTAAGCCTCGCGGTAGTTCACGCAGATCCAGTAGGCATACATCTTGGCCACGGCATAGGGAGAACGCGGATAGAAGGGCGTGGTCTCCTTTTGCGGAATCTCCTGAACCAGCCCGTAAAGCTCGGAAGTGCTGGCCTGATAGAACTTAGTCTTCTTTTCGAGGCCGAGGATACGGATGGCTTCGAGCAGACGCAGGGGGCCGAGAGCATCGGCATCGGCGGTGTACTCGGGCTGCTCAAAGGAGACCTGCACGTGCGACTGAGCGCCGAGGTTATAGATCTCGTCAGGCTGGACCTTCTGGACAATATGGATGAGTGACGAGCTGTCGGTCAGGTCGCCGTAATGAAGGATGAAGTGGGGCGAAGGGTTATGCGGATCCTCATAGATATGATCGATGCGCCCGGTGTTGAAGAGGGAGCTGCGGCGTTTGATGCCGTGAACTTCGTAGCCTTTGGCGAGAAGGAACTCGGCGAGGTAGGCGCCGTCCTGTCCGGTGACGCCTGTGATAAGGGCTTTCTTCAAAACGGGAACTCTCCTTTTTAGTGCCGGGGATGGGCTTTCACGATTTTACTTGAGTGGCAATTCTCAATTCCCTCCCATCGTCGCTTCATGATCAGCCGAACAAGCAAATATTGAGAATTTAATCTTGACACGCATACTGTTTGTCATACAGTATGTGTTACACAGTATGACTGCATCTACCCAGAACGACCTCTTCGACTCTCTCCGGCTGGAACTTCGCCGTGGCTGCCTGATCCTTGCCGTCCTGGCGCAGTTGCGAGCCGAGCATTACGGCTACACCTTACGCAAGGCGCTTGCCGACCAGGGGCTCGCCATCGAAGAGAGCACACTCTACCCCTTGCTGCGGCGGCTGGAGACTCAGGGACTGCTGACCAGTCAGTGGCGCGAGGAGGAGAAGCGGAACAAGCGCTTCTACCGGCTCTCCCCCGCGGGCGAAGAGATTTTGAAACAGCTGTTGGCAGAGTGGCGAGGAATCAATGCCTCGCTCAACGCCATTCTGAAGGAGGAATCATGAGCGATCTACTCGAACGGTATCTACAAGCTGTTGGACAGTACCTGCCCGCTCGTCGCCGGGCCGACACTCTTGCCGAGTTGCGTGCGAATCTGCTGGACGAGATGGATGACCTCGCGGAAGAAACCGGACAGCCTTTGACTGAAGCGGAATTGTCCGCCGTGTTGCAACGGCACGGGAGGCCGATCTTAGTCGCGGCACGCTATCTGCCTCAGCAATCGCTGATCGGGCCGGAGATCTTCCCGTTCTACTGGCTGGTTCTGAAGAAAGCATTCCCCTTCGTCCTATTGATCTATGCCATTGGACAGGCCATGTCCGTCATCCTCGGCCATACGGGGGGAGCGGGGCTGGGCGATGCATTCCTGCGATTTCCCGGCGTCGCACTCATGTTCTGGGCATTTGTAACGCTGTTTTTTGCTGCCTTCGAGTACGGATATGCCCACTACCGCCAAAAACTCTCGCTGCCCGGACAATGGAATCCTTCCGATCTACCGCCCCTGTCTCCCCAGGAGAAGCAGGCCTCCATGGTCGGCCGCGTGGCAGATTTGAGCGTCAGCGCGCTGCTGGTGGCATGGCTGCTGACGGTGCCCAATCGACCAGACTTCCTGCTGGGGCCTGTCATTGGACACCTCCAGGGCTTGCCGATCGGAATCTCTCCGGAGTGGCACATCTTTTATTGGAAGATCATGACGCTGCTCATCCTGCAACTCCCACTGAAAATCGTCGTCCTCTTTCGTGCGACGACGCGCTGGCGAAGAGCGGAATCTTTCACCGCGCAGATACTTGCTATCCTCGCGCTCGGAGTCCTCGTGCAGGCGCGTACCTATTTCGTTCCTTTGCTTACGCAAGGGGGATCGGCATATGTAGACTCCATCGCTTCTTTGAACACCATGCTCAATCTCAGTCTAAAAATTGGGCTGGCAGCAGCCGTTTTGAAGCTGCTTTGGGACATCGGCAGCATAATGCTGAACTTGAGACAAGATGGAAAAGTAGGCTGCCAATTCTGAATAGAGCGCCCACGATGCCCACAAGGGTCCCTGGACTTCTGATAAATCATTAGGACATGACCACAGCAGATCGCGAAAGCCTCGGACGGAGTTGGAAACGGCTTGACGGTGTGGATGTGCTTCGCGGTCTCGCGATTCCGAGTTTGGGGTCTTGGCCGCAACGGGCTCGACATGACCATCCTTGCCCTTGGAACTTGTATGTTGATCGCCGTGGCGGCTCAGACCCAATGGAGAAACCCGCGCCTTCTCAAACCGCTCGTCAAGCTCGGCCAACGCAGTTATGAGGTCTACCTGACCCATATGTTCGTGGTCTTCGCCCTATTCCACCTGTTCGTTGGCATCGGTAAACCAACGCGCGCTGTACCTGTCTTGTTTCTCTCCGTCATTCTCATTGCGGGACTACTGGGAGACGCGGTTGCACGCCTCTTCTCCGATCCGATAAATCATCGTCTCCGCGAACGTTTTGGAGATGGCTCCAACAAGCTCGGATCTGTTCTTGAGGCCGGAAGCAGCATAGAGACTAAAAACCGCCTCATTGTATAACGAGCTTCTTGAAACCTGTAATGCCTATCCGCCGATTCCCCGACGCACGCGCTAAACTCAATTCAGGCAACTATCTATCGCATGCGCATCTTCACCCGCTACATTCTCCGCGAGGTCACCTCCTACGCTCTGCTTGGCGGGGCGCTGTTTACGTTTGTACTGTTCATGCGCGACCTCGGCAGGATTCTGGAGCTTGTGGTCCGCGAGTCGGCCACGCTCGGCCAGGTTGTTTTAGTCTTCGCCTACACCTTGCCCAGTGCCATTACCTACACTATTCCGATGGCGGTGCTGGTCGGTATCCTTCTCGGCCTTAGCCGGCTTGCCTCCGACAGCGAAATTACCGCGATGCGCGCCAGCGGCATGGGGGCGCTCAGCTTTGTGCGTATCGTCTCTATCGTCGCCGCAGCGGCCCTTGGGCTTGGCCTGTTCAATTCGCTGTATCTAGCGCCACGCGCCGCGGCCGGTTTGCTGCGGCTGGGAGATGAACTCAAGTCTTCGCAGGCATCCTTTGAAGTGCAGCCGCGCGTCTTCTACGAGAACTTCCGCAACTACGTCCTCTATATTCAAGACGTGCAGCCCGCCGCCGGAGCTGCTCTGTGGCACCATGTCTTCGTCGCCGACCTCACCGATCCCGCGACTCCGCACATCACCACCGCCGAACGCGCCATTGTCGTCAACGGAACGCCGGGAACGCCCGATGCCCAGACGATCCGGCTGCATCTGATCGATGGAGGCCAGCACGATACCTCTGCGTCCAATCCGAACCAATACAACATCACTACCTTCGCTTCGACCGATCTTCCGATTGAGACCGAAGCCCAGGCAGACGCTCATCTCGGCCGTCTCGACACACCCATCCTCGCCTTGCCGCTGCACGAGCTATGGACACGCAGCAATCTGAGCAGCGTGCCCGCAAACCTCGCCCGCAGCTACCGCATCGAATTCCACAAGCGCTTCTCGTATCCCTTCGCCTGTCTTGTGCTGATGCTTGTCGGTGTCCCGCTGGGCCTGTCTTCCAAACGCGGAGGCAAATCAACGGGATTTGTGCTCACCATCCTGCTTGTCTTCGTCTATTACTTCCTCTCGTCGGTTGGAGTGGCATTCGCAAAAAACGGCAGGCTATCACCCTTCCTTGGGGTGTGGGGCGCAAACCTCATCTTCACCTTTGCGGGCGTCGTCCTGCTGTACCAGATGTCGCGCGGATCGATCGCGCTGGGCATCTTCTCCAGCATCGGAGCATCTCTAGGCAAGCTCTACACGCGAATCATGTCTCGCGGCAGAGCAGAAACAGTAGCCACCAGTTTGACGCCGGATGTAGCAACCGTTCTGCGCCGGTTCCGTCGCACATTCCGCATCCAGTTCCCTCTGCTGCTGGACGACTATGTGATGCGCGAGTACGCGACCAACTTCGCGATGATCCTGGCGAGCTTCTCAGCGCTCTCCATCATCTTTACTTTTTTTGAGTTGATCGGCGATATCTTCCGCAATCGCACGCCGCTGTTCACAGTGGGCGATTACCTTCTCAATCTCATTCCCTTCATCCTCTATAACGTCACACCGCTCTGTGCGCTGGTGGCGGTACTTGTGACCTTCGGCGCACTCAGCCGCAGTTCGGAGATCACGGCGATGAAGGCGACCGGCGTAAGTCTTTACCGGATCGTCACACCGGTTCTGATCGTCACCATGATGATCTCTGCCGGCCTGTTCGCGTTCGACGAACTCTATCTGCCGGCGGCCAATCGTCGCCAGGAGGCGTTGCTCTCTGTCATCAAGGACAAGCCGGCGCAAACATTCCTGCGTCCTGACCGCAAATGGATCTCCGGCCAGACCACGGCATCGGGCGAACCTTCGCGCATCTTCTACTACCAGTTCTTCGACGCGGACAAAAATGTCTTCGCCAATCTCAGCGTCTTCGAGTTTGCGCCGAACACGTTTGCGCTTCAGCGCCGCATCTTCGCCGCCAGCGCCCGCTGGGACTCGCGCGTAGACCGCTGGGTCTTCGACGACGGCTGGCAGCGAACCTTCACTGACGAGGCCGTGGCCTCCTACCAGCCCTTCACGGTAGCCACCTTTCCGGAGATCCATGAACAGCCCAGTTATTTCAAAAAGGAAAATATACCGTCGCAGGAGATGTCTTACGGTGAACTCTCGCGCTACATCTCCGACCTGAAACAGAGCGGCTTCGACACCACGCGCTTGAGCGTGCAACTCAACCGCAAGATCGCCTATCCGCTCATTACCCTGGTCATGGCCATCCTCGCGATTCCCTTTTCGCTCTCGATGGGCAAGAAAGGCAGTCTCGCCGGCATCGCGACCGCCATCGGGCTCGCCATCGCCTACTGGGTGGTAGCAGGTCTCTTCGAAGCGATGGGCAACGTCAACACGTTGCCTCCCTTGCTGGCTGCGTGGTCGCCGGATCTCCTGTTCGGCATCGCAGGTACCTATCTGCTGTTGCGTACGCCCACGTAATCCGATTACCGAAAGAAACGCGGCCATGGAGCGAATTTTTACGGTAGGATTACCCACGAACCGAAAATACCATTTCCAAGTAAGGAGCCAGCTCTAACGCTGCGCGAGGCTCATGCCGCCAACCCTGTCTGTCGCCATCATCACCCTCAATGAAGAGGAGAATCTAGCGCGAACCCTGACCAGCGTTAAGTTCGCGAGCGAAGTCGTCATCATCGATTCAGGGTCGACCGACCGGACCATAGAGATCGCTCGTTCCTTCGCAAACGCAAAGGTCATAGTCGAGGAGTGGAAGGGATTTTCCGCGCAGAAGAACTCCGCCATTGAACGATGCACCGGCGACTGGATTCTGTCTCTCGATGCCGACGAGGAGCTTACACCGGAGCTGCAGACAGAGATTCGCATTCTCCTCTCTGAACAGCCACACGCCGACGCCTATCTTCTCCGCAGACGCAACCTGTTTCTCAATCGCTGGATTCGACATGGAGGCTACTACCCCGATCCCAAACTCCGCCTCTTCCGTCGCCATGCTGCGAACTTTGCTCCTGCTGCCCGCTTTACCGAACGGCCCGTTCACGAGACCATCGCCTTCGAAGGCAAGCTCGAAACTCTCCACCACGATCTCATCCACCACGCTTATCCCACCATCGAGAGCTATCTCGAACATATGGATCGTTACAGCACGCTCGGCGCGCAGATCGTCATCGCCAAAGGAAAGACCAGCCGTTCGTGGCTGGCCTTCTATTGGAATATCGTGGCAGTCCCCGGCCTGACCTTTGCGTGGAACTATATCTTCCGGCTTGGCTTTCTCGATGGACGCGAAGGCCTGCTTCTACATCTCTACCACTCCACCTATACCAGTTGGAAGTACTCCAAGGCCTGGCAGACTACCCGCAAGCATTGGCAGAAGTGATTGGCAATCTCATCTCGCGCATCAAGCGCGAAGCCACGAAATCCGATTACCAGGGCAGGGACTCCTCCAGATGGAAGTATCCGCCCGTAGGTCCGTCCTCCGGCAGCGTAGCCAATCGAACGGATGTCTTCGCACCGTCGGCTATCTCGAGCGTAGCTCCCTTGCCACCCATCTCCGTCTTCACCCAGCCTGGGTCTGCTGAATTTACCTTGATCCTGGTGCCCGCAAGCTCATGGGCGAGATGGATGGTGAAAGAGTTCAGCGCCGTCTTGGAAGCGTCATAGGCAAACGTCTTGGCATTGTAGATTGGCGATCCCTCCGTGGCGTGCAGCGTCGACGATGCCAGGATGCTCGACAGATTCACGATACGGCCAGCCGTGCTCTTGCGTAGCAGGGGCAGCAGCGTCTGCGTTAGAGCCACAACTGCAAAGAAATTCGTATTGAAGGTCTGTCGAAGAACCTCCATCGAGGTTACGCTCGTCTCGTTCTCCGGGCGGCGATCGATGAGAACGCCCGCATTGTTCACGAGAATATCGAGTACCCCAAAATCTCGTTCAATTGCCTTCGCAACAGACGTATGATCCGCAGCAACATCGACATCCAGCTTCACCGCGCGCGCGTCAATCCTCTCTTTCTTCAGCGCCGACGCGGCCGCCTCGCCCTTCGACAAATCGCGCGATCCCAGAAGGACAGTGATGCCCCCAGCGCCTAATTGCCGCGCCGTCTCCAGGCCAATGCCCTTGTTTGCGCCTGTAATCAGCGCAACCCTTTTTACTTCAATTGCCATCAAGCTGCCTCTTTTCAAATCTCATTATGAGATGAGATGCGCCGCGAAACGTTCCGCATATTTTGGTGGAAGCGAACGCTTTTTCATATTGCCGTCCACCACAACATGCACCGTCTGCCCCTCACACAACAGAGTGTCGTCTTCCACACGTATGATCCTGTACCCAAACCGGATCACCGCGCCTCGGGCTGCGATCAGCCGCGTCTGTACCATTAGTTCGTCGTCATATCGAGCCGGAACTTTGTACCGCACCGCCACATCGACCACAGCAATCCCGCAGCCTTCTTCGCGCTCCATCGATTTGTAGTCGAGTCCCAACTGACGGATGAACTCCACGCGTCCGATCTCAAACCAGACCAGATAATTCGCGTGATACACCACACCCATCTGATCGGTCTCCGCGTAGCGCACGCGCACACGCGCCTCTCCAATCTGCTTCTCATTTATTGAATTCTCCATCTCTCCAGTCTATAGAACGCAGTTGCCACGACAGTGTTGCTCTTCCATCTCGCGGGCCATGAATTCCCGCGACGCTCCAGTATTCGCTTTTAACCGCGATTCAGGCCGAGCGAGATTCTCTTTACCTAAACGCATAAATAAAAATTGATTCGCATTGACTTTACAGACTTGAGTCACAACGTATATCTTGCGCTAATCAATTCCACCGCAAGAGTTAAGGAGGTATGTCGTGCCTTATGATCTCGCACTGTACGACTTGATCAGCCCCTACCTTCTACGCGGGGACACTTTTGGGCAATGGCACGCCGCCTTGTCCGTCCTTGCGGTGACCGAACACACCGTAACAGCTGACGATACAGGAATTGTCATCCGTGGCGTTGCGCATTTCAGCGGCGGGGTCCATCCCTTTATCGATCCCTCCTCCATGACCTTCGGCGTAGATGCCGAGAACGTAGAGGGACATCCAGCCAGCGACCCCGGACGTCGCGATCCCTGGATCGACGTTCGCGACGCTCACATCGACTTTCAACTCAGCGCGCCCCGCACTGCCTCGCAGAAGATATCGACTGCGGTGGCAGCGATCGGCGCGTCATCTTCCTTCACCTCCTCGGCCGCGGTCCTGACGGCATACGACAGCAATCCCGCCGACGCTCCCCCCTCGGACTATCCAAGCACCGAGTTCGTCCTGGACATGCTGCTCACTACGGTCGTCCTGCGCCCGCCGTTTCTGCGCGGAGCAAAGCTTGACCCCAGTGGCATCCTGCTCACCGATCCCGAGCACACCACCGTCCGCATCACGCTACCAAAGATCAAGGTCCGCCTCTCACAGGGCTCCGCAGCCAACGATCCGCTCAACGCCACGCTCCTCTCCGCCGGCGCCAGCAGTCTTGACGATCCCGGCGACCTGGGTGTCGCCGAGTTGATTACCATGGACCCGCCCTATGCCTTCATCGGCTCGTCCAGTTGCGTCGGCTTCGGCTTCCGCTCGGCAACCCTCGATCTCTCCGACAACTCGACGCCCCCTGACATTCTCGCGCAGTTCGGTTACGACGAAAGCTGGACCGGCCTTTACCTGCCCGAGGTACGCCTCTATATCGCACCCAACGGCGCGCAGGATCTTGCCTTCGACGCTGGAGCGCGCAACCTGCTTATCGGAATCGGCGCATCGGCCGGCATCACAGGAGATTTTGATCTTGAGATCGTGGATCAGGGCAGCGGCGCGCAGGTGAAGGTAAGTGCCCGCTTCTACGACGACGCCGGATTCTGCTACGCGATCACCCGTGTCAACGACGCCACCGCAACCGTCTCTCTGCCTGACCACACACGCATGGTCGTTGACATCGACGGCGGTCTGACGCCCTATACCGCCAGCGCAAAGTTCGACTCCGACGCTGATGCTCCGGGGCGACTCTTCGACCTCGACCTCTCCTCGCACGCCACGCGCACCATTGTCATCACGGCCAACGGAGCGCAGCCCGGAGCTACGCCGGTCAAACTGACCATCACGGCCAATCGCCGCCCCCCGTCCGCCGCTCTGCCACCAGGCAGCACATCGGCTACCTCCAATCCCGCCGCCGTGTTAACGACCACCTCCGTCACCCAGGGCAGCTCCACGGTTGGCGCGCCACAGTTCAAGCTCGTCTCCGAGACGGCGACAACCGTCACTATCGCGCTCGATACCGATTCGACCACCGCTGCGCAAACGGCATGGACCGTTGATGGCGTGGCCTCCGGAACCAGTTCCACCATCACCGTGAACGTAGCTCAGGGCGCTCCCGCCGTGCAGCTCAAGGCCGAGCTTTCAGGCAAACCTGGCGTCTCCGGCTTCACTGCCTTCTTCCGCTACGATCAGCCGTTCTCCACTCTCACCACTGCCGAAGTTAAGGCGTTCGGCAAACTGTCCGGTAATACACATACCTCGCCTGCCGTCGATGAAGGCCTCACCTCGTCGTGGACGCCGTCGTTCCAAGGCAAGCAAAGTAGCGATGCCGCCAGCGCCATTGCGCCCATCCTACAGGCTCTTGATCCCGGCACCGAGATTAGGATCGACGGCTATGCCAGCTTCGAGAGCGGCGGCCCCACGAAGCTCGACTACAACACCGCGCTTGCGCTGCGCCGGGCTGATGCCTTTAAAAGCCTCATCGAAACCCTGGCAAAGCCAAGGATCTTCACCGTCACCTCGCAAGCCGACATGACGAACTGGCCTAACCAGGGTGATCCAAACCGCAATCTTTTCTGGAAGGCTGAGGCTTCATGGCCGGCAAAAGACGCCCCCGGCTCAACCACCCTTGGCAATGTCTCACGCCCCAGCGCGACTCCGGTCACGCCTGTCCCCGTTCCCAACAATCCCACCAGCGCAACGCCGCCTCCGCCGCCAAGCTGGTTCAAGAAGATCGGCGCAAAGGTCCGCATCGTCAAAAACCACTTTGTCGCCTGCGAGATCAGCGGCAAATTCGACATCCAGACCGCGTCGGAAAATCAGCTCGCCAAAGGCGGCGTCGCCGGACAGGACATTCCCCAGTTCAAAGGCCTCGGCAGCCAGAACCCCGCCGACGGCATCATCGACATTCGCCTCGTCATCCAGATTGATGATGCCACCGACATCGTCACTGTCACCGGTTACTTCGGAGCCGACCCAGCAGACCGCGATGGCCTGATGATGACCGGCTGGATGCCTCCCAATCCGAAGGAGCCCCGAAACTACGGCCGAAACGTTCTCGGCATGGCCATCCTCTTCACCCCGCTGTTCTCGGCGGTCGCCGATGCAATCGCGGATGAGGGCGTCTGGGCTGACGTAGCCGAAAGCCTGCTCGCCGGCGGCGTCGTTGTCGGCATGGCAGCGATCCCGTGGATCACGGTCGAGCGCGTCATCTGGTACGGCGGCGAGATCGAGTTTCAGAACCGGCCCGAAGGTTCGCAGCTCATCATCCTGCTCGATCTCGAAGCCGCCATCTCGCTCGACATATCGCTTGGCGGCCAGCCTCTGCTCACTATCTCGCGCGATGCCCCGCTGGCCGTTCGCTACAAGGCCGCGGGCCTGCTTATCGGCAACCCTCCGGGACAGCCGAAGTTCCAGTTCCGCCCCATGTTCGATGCATCCAAGGGCTACACCATCGATGTCTCCAAGCCTGGAGCCATCAAGGTCGGCTCGGGGCTCGATCAGATCCTCAAGATTCTGGGCGCGCGCATCGCCCGCAATAATCCCTATATCTTTGAAGTCGATCTCGGATTCGCCATCGACCTTGGAGTTGTTTCCATCGAGCGCGCCCGTGTGCGTATGCAGCTCGATCCCGTCAGCCCACCCGAGTTGACGGCCTTCGCCGCCAGCATCGATATTCCAGGCGCCATCAAGGGCAGCGGCTATCTGGAGATCAATGACAACGAGTTCAAGGGCCAGCTCGACCTTACCCTCGTTCCCGTGCAGGTCCGCATCGCCGCCGGACTGGGAGTCGCCTCCATTCCCGTCGAAAAAGGCGGCCCCGGCACAAGCGTCATCGTCACGCTCGAAGTCGACTTTCCCGTGGCCATTCCGCTGGCCAACTCCGGCATGGGAATCTACGGATTCCTCGGCCTGTTCGCCATGAACTATGCTCGCAACGAGGACTCTATCGCGTCCACCAACATGGCTCCGGCGCTGGCCTGGCTCAGCGCAACCCACGGCGAGCCAACCAAGCTCGAATATTGGAAGCCGAAGATCAACACCTGGGCTTTTGGCGTGGGAGCCATTCTTGGCACCATGGGATCCAGCGTCATCTTCAACCTCAAGGGCGTCATTCTGCTTGAGCTTCCCGGCCCGCGCCTGCTGCTGATGATGAAGGCTAAGCTGCTGGCCGTTATGCCAGAGTTGGGCGGCGACGCCGAGGGCACCTTCCTCGCGGTCATCGATCTCGACTTCGGCCGCGGAACCCTCACCATCGGCCTCTCCATCGACTTTGACATCGATCCGCTGCTCACGATTAAGATCCCCGTCGAGGCCTTCTTCAACTTCAACGATGTCACCGACTGGCATCTCGATCTCGGCAAATACAACAACCAGATCCAGGCGACCGTTCTCCAAGTCTTCGATGCTTCCGGCTACCTGATGCTGTCGGGCAATGGCATCCCGGCCCACAATGGCCTCCCACCGGTCTTTGGCTTCTCCATCGCCACCGGCCTGCATGTCTCCTTCAAGTGGGGAGGAGGCTCGCTCTACGTCCAACTCTCCGCCGGGTTTGACGCGGTGCTCGGCTTCTCCCCGTTCCGCGTCGCCGGCATCCTCACGGTGCGCGGCTCGCTGCACCTGTTCATCATCGACATCAGCGCCTATGCCGATCTCTCGGTCGATATCGGCTCAGATCCCGCCGGCAACAACTATCACCGCATCCACGGCGAGATCTGCGGCAAAGTTGATTTCTTCTTCTTCTCCGTCTCGGGTTGCGTCAGCTTCACGCTCGGTGACAGCACCATTCCAATTCCCGATCCGCCTCCGCTGGTCACCTCTCTCAAACTCATCAGCCGCTCGCCCGCGCTGGTCACCGGCACCGGCGTCGACAAGCCTATCGACAGCGGCCTTGCCGATGGAGTTCCCGGCAACGACTCCAATCCCGGCAACCTCAAAGTCGTCCCCATTGACGCTATTCCCGCGCTGATGATGACCATGCCGCCCAGCCAGGCTGCCTCTCTCGCCTTCCTGGGACAAGCCCTTCAGGGAACGCCGGGCGTTCCCAACGCCGATGGCTTCGTGCAGCGCGGCGATGTCTGGTTCAAATACACCATCACCAACATTGAGTTGCTTGGCCCGCTGACCGCCGGTGCGACCCCGGCGACGTGGTGGGCCTCGAAGTCCGGCGCCGAAGCGCTCGAAGCCCAGCTCGCTCTTCTGAGTTGGGTGCCCGAAGCGACTCCAAAGGCTGTCGGCTCCAGCAAATATCTCGACGAAACCGTCACCGAGGTCTGGGGAACGGTCTGCCAGCCCGCCGCCCCCGCCGCACCCGTCCTCTATTCGTTCCTGCTCCAGATCCTCGGCCCCTCCGACTACGGCTGGCAGCTTACCGGCCTTCCCTGGCCTGATCCGCCGAACACCGTCCGCTCCGGCCAGCCCGACATCACCCTCAAGGTCACCGAGCGCTGGCGCTGCGGCGATCCCTTCATCGATAAGATGCGCGGAATTATTCCCGCCGAGGTTCAGGGAGCTTCAGTCCCCTGCCCCAGCCAGAAACCCACCCGCCCTCCGATCATTCTCAAACGCCCCCCCGTTGTTCTCAAACGACCTCCCATCGTCCTTGGTAAAGGTGCGGTGACGGCCGGCACCGAGGCCGCTGCACCAGCGTCAGCCTCTTCTGCTTCGGCAGCCACTCGGATCGCCGCAATCAACCCGAACCTGCTTCGCGCCGTCACGCCTACGGCCATCAATCCATCGGCAAGCGCAGCCGCCCTGAATATCATCTCCGCAACAACGACAATCGATCTTACCAAGGCACCTACGGTCGACAATCCTATAACGGCCATCAAGGGAGGAGGTGTCGAAGCGGTTCTCCCCACTGAGGTGCTCTCGCTGAGCGATGCCGTACAACGTTTCACCCTGGGACAAGCGGTCTCGCGCTCCGCGCTCAGTAGCCTCATCGACTTCCGCGACAGTGCCATCTCTCACATCCCGCCCATCACCAACGTTCCCCCGGTGAACATTCCACCCACGGTCTCGGCGCCGAAGTGCTTCAGCCGTGTCCTCGCCTCGCCTGTCTTCGACCACGGCGCGCTCATCGCCTTCGGCAATCAGAGCCGCCGCTCAATCATCAAGGGGGCATTCGAGAAGCTTCAATACAAACCCGGTCCTCTACTCGATGCCGTGGTGCTTCACACTGGAGCCTTCGAGTACATCCGCCTCTTCCTCATGGTTCCCTTGCGCTTCATCAATAAGGATCTGGTCGTTGCGGCCAGCGACGGCGCCGATCATCTCTCCAACCAGCACATCGTCACCGACGCGGACAGGGTTCCGCCCGCCTCCTTCCCGTCCACATGGACCGATTCTTCCGGTCCCTGGAATATCTTTATCCAGTTAATCGAAGAGCAGGCCGCCCTCAACGGGAGAACCTATGTGCCCGTCATGGTCGAGATCAAGGGCTCGCCCGATGCAGACCGCGTACAGATCGGTTATCTCCCCGAAGCTCAGAGGGTCCTCGAAGAGCTCTCCCTGCGGCCGTTCTTCGTCGCCGCCATCGAATTGCTTCGCACCAGCGAGGTCATCCGCCAAGACTTCGACAACACCGAGCAGAAGAAGAAGCAAGGCGTGCTTAACGCGGCCCTCGGCCTCGACAGCTCGGATAATGCCCTGCTCCAACCCAATCAGGACTATCAGGTCCGCATCACCTGGGACGCCTCGCGCGAGCGCCGACAGGCGGGCCAGCCCACCACCGATCAGAAGACCGTCACCGATCAGAAACAGTCCTTCTGGTTCCACACCGACAGCCAGCCACCGGCACGACTCGATCCCTGGGTGCTGGTCGCTCTGCCGGGCGAAGCCGAGCAGCACTACTTCGGCTCCGAGCCCATCAAAGTCGTCTTCGCCACCAACAACGTTGGAACTCTCTACGATGCCTATGGCAAGAAGCTTCAGGCCCGCCTGCGTCCGTCCAACTATCAGCCCGTCCCCTCCACCCCCACGGTGCCGCATCCCTTCCCGCTCACCCCGGCAAACATCAAGCCGGTTGTGGGAACCATCTTCTCTCCTTGGGAAGGCGCAGTCCGAGACCTCGCAGCCGGCAGCCTGCCCTGCATTGATGCCAATGGCTCTACAATTCGCCAATCCATGATTACCATTCCCATCCCGCTCGACCTCAACACCGACTACATTCTCGATATCGAGATGCTCGACAAGGCTGCGGACGATGGCGCCAAGGGCATGCTCGTCTGGCGTGGCTCCTTCACTACCGGCGGCTTCCCCACGCTTGACGACTTCGCCAGATCGTTCCGCATCGCTCGGCTTGTGCAGCGCGGCGTCCACTCCGACGATACCGGCAAGCTCCAGGCCATCGGAACCACCTTCGCCGCCACCGCCCCTCAAGGCTCGGAGTTCGACACCGCGCTCATCGCCGCAGGGCTCGATGCCCAGCCCTTGCCCAAATCGCCGCGCATCGTCGTCTTCTGGGATGCAGCCCTGCCCAATCCACAGCCCGCCGCCATCCTTATTGATTCCAGCGAACCTATGTGGCGCGATCGTCCTATCCCTATCAAGATCACCGATCCCGGCCCCGCTGCCGCCCAACGTTATGATCTCGATCCGCAGCCCTGGCTCTCGCTCGACGAGCAGGCTGGAGGCGACGCCATCGTTGATCGCATCGTCCGCGCTCCTGGCGGCCAACGCGCTCTCGTTACCCTCAAGCCGAACTCGCGTGGAAAGCACATCAAGCTGGCGCTTCGCCGCATCGCCCACACCGAGCCCTATCTGGACGGCACCGGAGCCACCGACCAGTTCTCCAACATCCTCGACCTGACGCTCACTGCTGCTCCCTGGGAGGAGGTGGACTAATGCCAAACTATATCGTCGATCCAACCCTCTTCTACGCCGAAGGCGCCGTCGTCAACTGGACCACCGCGGCCCGCCGTCTCGGCATCCAGCAGCCGGTCAGCCTGGCCTTTGTCGCGCCTGCCGCTCAGCCGGTCATTCAACTCCGCTGGATGCTGCGGGCAACATCGAGTCTGGCTTCCCAGCCGCCCATGGGATTGCCTACCGAGCCTTTCATGGTCTGGCAGAGGCCACATGGACTCAGAGATGAAAAGCCGCTCACGATTGAGCAGCGCAGCCTGCTCTTCAGCAATCAGGTCGCCGTCACATGGCCGGGAAACAGCATGTCCCACGTCACCGCCGTCGTCAATGCTTCCGGTGGTGGCCTGCTCATCGCCTATGCAGGTGCGCCTACGCTCTCGGACGTCGTGGGCTTCGCTATCGTTCCTGCCGGCGCCGGCGTCTCGGTCTCGATCGCCGCGCCGGTGATCGAAGGTCTGCTTTTCAGCAACAACATTTCTGTCATCAGCGTCACCGGAGTGGAATCCGGGCCACTCTCACAGGCCTCCGGATGGAAGCCCGTCGAACTCGTAGGCCTCCCCGTCAAACAAGCTGACTGGAGCGGCATCGGCAAACATGGCGAGCCGCAGGGCCTCACCGGAGCCTTCACCGATGCGCCCACCGCCGCCATCGCCCGTCTCAAGCGCGGTGCTCCGCCGTTCGGCTGGGCTCCCAATCTTGCCGCCGGCGTTCCCGCCCCGCCCTGGACCGCACCTGACTTCGCAAGTCTCGTCCACGAAGTTAATGTCAGCGCCCTCAACGACCTCAAGCCGATCGCCGCCACCTATCCTCCCAATCAACAGGGCGCGCAGAAGATCACCGTTCACCTGCCCCCGCCGGAGAACTCCTCCGGTCAGCAGATGAGCGAGGGTGGCAGCACCTCACAGATATCTCCTCTCGCCATGCTTCTGATGGCCGCCAGCACCGATCCCTTCCTCAATCTCGTGCTCGGCTTTGGCACCGCCTATCCCTACGCGCCCGAAAGCAATCTCAGGATCACCCCGCGCTACGACTACATGATTACCGCTCACTACGAGCGCGGTCTTGACGGCTTCTCCGACCCTGCCGACTACGCCGCCATCGTTCCCGCACCGGGAGCCGCGCTGCCGCCGCCACCGCCCGCCAATCTCGTCACTCCGGCCCTCGGCATTCTCCGTCCCCTGCTCACTAACGGCAGTTGGCGAGCCTCGACCCGCCTGAGTTGGGACCGCTCGCCCCTGGCACAGCTCTTCCGTACCGCCAGCTTCGCCGCAGCCCGCGCCGGGATCACGCCCCACATCAGCACCGAGGCGCTGATGGACAAGCGCGACAGCGGCGGCTTCCGCACCATCGCTATCAACAACGTCAAAACCGATCCTCCGGATCCTGAGTATTGGCGTATTCACGTGATCGACCGCGAGCTTCCTATCCCTGTCAATCCCGGTAGCCTCCAGCTCAAATACGGCGCGGCTATTCAGGACATCTACGGCCAATGGACGCCGTGGAGCACGGCCGATACTACCGTTCAGCAGCCCGCCGTCGACAGAGTCCGCATCGCCAAGGCCACATTGCTGCCCACTCTGCCCGCCACCGGCACCGTCTGTCCGGCGTCGCTCGAGATCGAGTTTCTCTGGGACTGGCGCATTCGTTCCCCGCAGCAGATCACCTTCGTGGGCAATCTCTACGCGGCAGCCACCACAGGATCACCACCGCCCAGCCTCAGCGTTCCCTCCGGTCTGCCCCGCTCCATCGGAGGTGGACAACCGGCCCTCATTCTCAACTTCAACGGCGCAGACCAGCCGGTTGCCGCGTCCGGCATGTCTATCATCGCCCTCAATGAAGCTGGCGATGCTCAGGTCGCCTTCGGCGCGGCCCAGGGGAGCAATCGCCGCTTCCGTGTCACCCTCTCCGGATTCTCGCTCGACTTCGGCCCCACCGGCCACGTCGGACTCGCCCTCTGGGCAAGGGCGCAGGAGCATATTGCCCCTCAGCGAACTGGGCCGTGGTCCGAAAATCCCACCGTCGTCAGTTCTTCCGATCCCCGGCCTCCTGTTGTCCCGGTCGCACATGTCCTGCTCGGCAGCCTGCCCGACGCCTCAGGTCAGTCTCATGCCAGGCTCAGTTGGACGGCGCAACCGAACGCCGGGGGGTACTTTGTCTACGAGGCGACGGAGACCACGCTGCTTCAGGCCAACCGTCTCCCCGAGGCCACGCCCGACCAGACCCTCGACGACCGCCTCCTCATCCTCAAAAATGCCTTCCACGCTAACCCATCCCGTCTTCCCTTTACCCGGATGAACGCGACGCTGCTCCAGGGAACCAGCACCGATGTCACCATGCCGCGCGGTTCCACCAGCATTCACGTCTACGTTGTGCTCGGCGTCAGCGCCGGGCAGGTTGAAAGCGACTGGCCAGGCGGGGCCACGCCCGAAGACTCGTTGATGGCTATCGCCGCGCCGCACATCATGAACCCGGCCGCTCCGACCATTGAAGTCGCCTCCTTCTTCGACCCCTCAGCCACGCCTCCGGCTTACAAAGCAAAGATCAGCATCGCTACCCGTCCCGGTCCGCGTCCGCGCAAGATCGAGCTTCATCGCGTCCGCGTAGACGACGCCGCGAAAGAACTCGACTCCATGGGCCCGGCTATTCTTCGTCTTCAACCCGCGGCTCCCGGCTGGAACGTTACCCAGACTACCGATTCGAACGGCCTCAGCTTCATCTCCACTGCTGCGGGACTGGACGCGCCCAGCGGTTCCTGGCGGCGTGTCTGGTATCGCGCGACCGCATGGACCGAGCTTGATCCAACCCGCGGAGGTCTGCCCGGACGCTCGCCCGCCAGCAACGCCGCATGGGTTGTTCTACCGCCATCCGATCCGCCGATGCTTTCCGTTTTCACCTTCGGAGCCGGTCCCACCCCCGCCAGCTTCATCGTCCAATGGACCTGCGCTTCGCCGCGAAGGAAGACCCCCCTGGGTCCGCACAAGGTTGCCGTCCGCGCCACGCTTCCTGGCGCTCCGCCCAAGACCGCTCCCCTCTTCGCTCTGGACTCCACCCTCGATCAACTCGACAATACTGCCCCGGCTGGGGTCTCCGGAGTCTGGATCGCCAGCGCACCCGGCGTCAGCCCGGTCGTCTACCGCGCCCTTATCTACCGCGCCAACGTGTCCGACGTCGTCAACTTCGCAGTCCGCATCACCGATCCCATCGGCCGAACCGGCGAGCAGTTGGCCACGATTCCAAGCGGCGCTGTCGATCCCGCTCCCGACCTCTCCGCTCTCCATGTGCAGAAGATCGCTGGCCCACACGCCCGCACTCTCTTAACCTTCTCTTCCAGCGTTCCGCTCGTCGCGCCGGTAGATGGCCCTTATGTCATCAAAGTAACCGCGGCATTCAAGAAGGCCATCATCTTCCTGCCCGCGATCACACGCACCATCGATCTGCCCGCCGGCTCCATCCCCACGGTCATGCATCCTGCCGGTCCCGCGCCCGATATCCAGATCGCTCGCGATGCCGGTTCTGGGCCGCTCCACACCTATACCGTGAGTTGTCTCGGAGTCGTTACCGGCTTCGACGTCAGGATTTCCGCCCCCGACGGACGCATCGTTCAAAAAACGCAGGTTGTGAGTTAACTATGGCTACCTTACCCATCACCACACTCACCCCCCAATCCGTTCAGCAGAGCTTGCAGTCCGATGGCCTTGACACCCTCGGCCTTACGACCCTTTCGCTCTCTCCCCGCTGGGCTGATACCACCGTCTCAGCCGCGGACTACGACGCCACGGCACTCACTCTTAATCTCGCCTCCGTGCGCCTTCCCTTCCGCGGCATTCTGGAGTACGCCTTCACTGTCGTCTCCTCCAACCTCGCCGCCGATCTCTCCGCCTCGGCGCTCACCCTCAAGGTCAAAGCGGGAGATGGCAACAACTTTCCCTCTCCGGATGCAACCGGCTCCATTCTGCTCACTCTCTTCAGCACCTCGACCTCAAAATTCGAGATCGTCGAATGCACCGCGCGCTCCGGCGACAACCTCACCATCACCCGCGCCGCCGGCGACACCACGGCACTCGACTTCAAGTCCGGCGATCCCGTCATCCTGCGCCTCACCACCGGCGCTCGAACGGATAGCTTCTACGACGCTGCCTGCAATCCGCTCAGCGGCCCCGCCGCCGTCTATCGTCTTCATCCTCAGGCAATACTTCGTCTCGCTGCTCTTGCCCAGACACGCTACGTCACCGGCAACAATCCGCTGCTGCTGCCTATCCCACACGCTATGGTCGTTCACGGACTGGCAGGCTTCAAATCCGCTCGCTGGTACGAGGCCGACGAGTTCATCGATACCGACAAGAGTGGCGGCAAGATCTCCTTCCATGACGCCCGCGGCCTCATCATCGACCCGATTTACGTCGCCTGCATGTTCACCGATCTCCAGACCTGGCTCACCGGTCTGCTCACCAGGAACCCCACGGCTCCGACGGTAGCCGGCGGTGTCAAGACCATCGCCGCGCTATCTTCGGTCACCCTTGTCCATTGCGTCGATCTGCATGGCGCCATCTACCAGCCCGCCGATCCCGGTGCGATCCTCGTCACCCAGGACAGCACGCCCACACAGACCGGCACTGTCCCCGCCTCCGGACTCTTCACGCTCGCCAATGGCGATGGACTCGCTGCCGCCTCCACCGACAACGGCCGCCTTCGTTGGGGCTGGGCTACCAACGGCATCCTCGCGCGCACTCGTCTTGTGCCGCCCGCCTTGGCTAACCCCCTCGCGCAGAAGTTCTATCGCGCAGCCATCGTCGACACCACGTGGGCGCTGCTCGGCAACCGCACCGCCACCGCCACTCTCGGCGTCAATCCCGACGACCAAACCATCCCCGCCGACATCCTTCCTATCGTGCGCGATCAGGTCATCATCAATTATCTGGCAGATGGCCCGGACACAATGGCGCAGGCGGAGACGCTGCTCACCCGTGCCAACCAGGACATGACGCTTGCTGTCTCTCCCAGCATCGACGCCGCCATGGCCGCTCCCACCGCGCTGGGCGCGGCCGCGCACTGGCCGGCCTTCCCCGCACCCAATACCGCCGCCGGATTTCCCACGCCTCTTGTCTCTCCCGCTACCGGTATCACCGCGGCCTGGGCAACGGGCGGAGACGGCCACGACGTCGTCGTCACTATCCCCGACGGTGGAGCGCCTGACGGGGCGCACATCCGCATCTATCCCCAGGTCTATGTCACCATCGCCGCCATCACCTCCGATGCGCCATCGTTTCTACGCGGAAACGGCGGCGCGGCCATCGCCCATAGCGGTGCGGCCACCCAGATATTTCTCTCCAACCCCTTCCAACTCGTCAGCGGCCAGCCGAATCCCTCGCCCGCCAACCTGACCATGGACATCGTCGTCGCTCCGCGCAACGGCAATCGCAGACTCTGTGCCGGGGTCACTTCACCCATCGCCGCCGGTCCCGCTTCGCCGCCAGCCGATCCTTTTGCCGGAGTCACCCTCACCGGCGCCATTCCACCTATCTTCAAGTCTGTCGCGCCCGATCCGCTCTTCGGTATCCCCACCACGGTCACGCCGCCCGGCGCCGCGCCCAGCGGCATCATCGACTTCCTCCGCTCGCTCGCCAGCGAAACTTCGCCCCGCCAGGGACCGCGTCTGCCCACGATGGCCCGTTTTGAAACCATCGTCGCCAGCGGCACAACCGGCGGCACACCTACGGGCACGCTGCAATGGGAGGCGGTCCTCTCCGGCAGCCGCTGGGCTCCCGAAACCCGCTCTGCCTTGCACGCCAGCGGCAATCCCGGCAACCCGGCAGGCCCCGACATCCACGCCCCCGGCATCCACGTCACCGGGGCACTTGCCTACGACCTTGCCCGCCACGCCATGCGCCGAGCACAGCCGATCATCCCCCTTCCCGCCCCCACCACTCCCGGGTGGCTCGTATCCATGGACGGCGACAACTTCAATCCACCGACTGACGCCACTATTACCAACACTGGCATCGGTGTCCTGCTCGAGACCACTCCAGCCATCTGCGAGACTCCTGAACTCAGTCTCGTCAATCCGCCAGCGCCGGGCGCAACCGTTCAGAATCTTATCGACGACCTCGCCGCCAAACTCGGCGTCGATCCTCCGCACCTCGACCTTGGCAACGAGCCACGCATGCAGAAGGAGTTTCGCCGCGAGGTCATCGTCTCCACCCACGGCCTCCGCGACTCGCTCTGGTCGCTCCACCGTGCCATTCACGACGCCCGCGAACTTATCTATATAGAGTCACCGCAATTCGCCCGCACCGCCTACCCCAGCAGCCCGCCCCAGCCGCGGGAGATCGACCTTGTCTCCGACATTCTCGCCGCTCTGCTTCTGCGTCCCAATCTCCGCCTCATTGTCTGCACTCCGCGTGAGTCCGACTTCGCGCAAAATTATAAGGGTTGGTCGCGCCAGCACTACAAGGCGCGCACCGATGCCGTTACCGCCCTGCTCGCCTCCGTCCCCGACCGAGTCGCGATCTTCCATCCTGTCGGCTTCCCCGGACGCACCGCCTTCATCCGCACCACTACCGTCATCGTGGACGACGTCTGGTGCCTCAGCGGGGCCACCCACATTCGCCGCCGCGGCATGACCTTCGACGGCTCCGCCGCTATTGCCTCCTTCGACCGCCAGATGGACAACGGCTACTCCAAAAACGTCCGCGCCTGCCGGCGTAACCTGATGGCCACCAAGATGGCGGTGCCCGCTCCGGGTGCTGCATCCCCCAGCGCGGACTGGCTCCGCCTCGGGCACCCAGCCTCCGCCTTTCAACTTGTCACCGAGTGGCTCAGCGAAGGTGGCCTCGGTAGAATCCAGCCCTTCTGGCCTGGCCCCGCCGACACTACCGTCCTGCCCGCCACCCCGGACATGGCCGATCCCGATGGATCCAACGGCGCCAGCTTCATCACTACGTTCGCTTCGCTCCTCGCCGAGGCAGGCGACTAGCCGCCAGCCACCGCACCCAGCACAATCAGGGGCTCAGCCGCCGTTACGACCGCCTCTGGCAGCGGCGCATCCGGCGACTCATGCGACAAGTCCTCTTCACAGGCAAAGAATCTCAGAAACGGCCGCCGCTGCTGTGTGTCGTGATCGCGAATCGTTCCACACAGCATTGGATAGCGCTCCTCCAGAGCATCGAGCACCGACCGCTGCGTGACCGCGCCAATCACGTCAAGCTGCACCTCGCCCTTGATCTGTGCCAGCGTTCGCAGATGGGCCGGGAGCAGGACTCTAATCATGAGAGCGTCTGCACCTCGACCGAGAGCACTGCCGGAAGATCACGCACAATCGGCGTCCAACTATCTCCCGCGTCGGACGAGGCGTACACCTGTCCGCCGGTCGTACCGAAGTACACGCCGCATGTATCGAGCGAGTCGACCGACATGGCATCGCGCAGCACGTTCACATAGCAGTTCTCCTGCGGCAGCCCCTTTGTCAGCGGCTCCCATTCATGTCCCCCAGCTCGGCTGCGATACACGCGCAGCTTTCCATCGAGCGGATAGTGCTCCGAGTCGCTCTTGATGGGAACGACATAGATTGTCTCCGGCTCATGCGCATGAACATCGATGGCAAATCCAAAATCGGTCGGCAGATTCCCGCTCACCTCCTGCCACGAGTCCCCAGCGTTGTCGCTGCGCATTACGTCCCAGTGCTTCTGCATGAAGAGCACGTCCGGCTTCGAGGGATGCATGGCGATGTGGTGAACGCAATGCCCAACCTCAGCCGTCGGATCAGGAATATGCTCCGACCGTAGGCCCTGGTTGATCGGCTTCCATGTCTTCCCCGCATCGTCGCTGCGGAAGGCTCCCGCAGACGAGATGGCAATATAGATCCGCCGGGCATCGCTCGGATCGAGAATAATCGTGTGCAGACACATCCCGCCCGCACCCGGCTGCCAGTGTGGACCGGAGCCATGCCCGCGCAGACCCGAAAGTTCCTGCCAATTCTGGCCGCCGTCGGTCGACTGAAATAACGCGGCGTCTTCGATTCCGGCGTAGACCGCATCGGGGTCGGTCAGCGACGGCTCCAGGTGCCAGACCCGCTTGAACTCCCACGGATGCGGCGTTCCGTCGTACCACTGGTGCGTCCCAGGTACGCCGTCGTAAGCGAATTTATTGCCCATCGCCTCCCATGTCTTGCCGCCGTCATTCGAGCGCTGGATGACCTGCCCGAACCAGCCGCTGGACTGTGATGCGTAGATCCGGTTCGGATCGACCGGCGATCCCTTTACGTGATAGATCTCCCAGCCCGCGAAATGCGGCCCGCTAACATCCCACTTCTCCCGCTTCGCATCCGATGTCAGGACGAACGCGCCTTTGCGCGTTCCAACCAGTACCCGCACTTTGCTCATCTATTGCTCCCTTCAATCGAAGATTGTGAAAATCGGTGAATGGCTACCTTCTCACTGGAAACAGTTCGCGTAACTGCATGTCGCGCAAAAGAAGTCCTGCCCAAAACAATATGCCTATGATGATGGGGAATATGCACTCAAACACCGGGTTGCCGACGCGCATGTGAATGGCGACTGCGCCACCGAGATAGCCGGTTAGTAGAACCACACCGAGAACAGCGGTGCGCGGAACAATATAGAGAACAACACAGATCAATTGAATGATGCCGAGGCAAATAGACAGACGCAGGGGAAATTCGAGCTGTGCGAATGCCTCCACGACCGGGGCCGGTTTCAGCAGATGTCCCACGCCGTCGAAGAGCATAAAGAGGACAGCGAGGACGCTGAGAATCCGCCCCGTCCAAAGCATCCCCTTCGCTGGTGCAGCCGATCGCATCTCTACCTGCATGAATCCTCCATATCGCTTTCATTTTTCCGTCGAATCTTTCCCGAACGGTGGCAGCAATGGCGCCGGATCCCGTTCCTGCCACCTTCGCCGAGCCTCCGAGAGAACAGCTTCGCGATTTTTCGCCATCTGTACCATTACGTCACACGGCGCTCCCGTCTCCTCATATTTTGCTCCCCAGATCAGCAACTCCAGCAGCACCGGCGCAAGATCGATTCCCTTTTCCGTCAGACGGTAGTTAATCTTCCGCCCGTCCGTCTCCTCAGCCTCTGCGGTAAGGATCCCCGCCGCTTCAAGCTTCTTCAGGCGGTCGGCCAGAATATTGCTGGCAATGCCTTCGCCCGACCTCTCAAACTCCCTGAACGTGCGATATCCACGGACCATCAGATCGCGCACAATCAATAACGACCAGCGATCCCCCAACATCTCCAGCGAAATACTCACCGGGCAACCGGACCGGTGCCTTACCCCATTCTTTTCAGACACAGTGGAACGCTATCAAATCTAACTTGCAAATTGCAAGTTTCTTTTCCCGGACGAGGTCCTTTGTCTGATTGAGCAGACATTGGGAATGCCATGCAATTAAGATTGAATCAGCCGTGAGGACCGCGACACAATCCGCAGATGCCCTGATTGTCATCGACGTCCAGAACGATTTCTGCCCCGGCGGCGCACTCGCCGTCGATGAGGGGGATCAGATTGTTCCCCTCGTCAATGCCATCGCGCAGAAGTTCGAGCATGTCATCCTCACCCAGGATTGGCACCCCCACCGGCACATCTCCTTCGCCAGCACCCATCCCGGCAAAAGCCACTACGAAACTATCCAGATGGCGCACGGCCCGCAGACGCTCTGGCCCGAACACTGTGTCCAGAACACCCCGGGCGCACGCTTTCATCCCGCCCTCGACATTCCGCACGCGGAATTGATCCTGCGCAAGGGCTTCCGCCACCACATCGACTCCTACTCGGCTTTCCTCGAAAACGACCACTTCACTTCGACCGGCCTCGCCGGATATCTTCGCGAACGCGGACTCCATCGCCTCTTTTTTTGCGGTCTGGCCTACGACTTCTGCGTCCGCTACTCCGCCATCGACGGCACCGCCCTCGGCTTCGAGTGCCTGGTCATCGAAGACGCTACTCGCCCCGTCAACCTGCCCAACTCCGTCGCTGAAACCAACGCTGCCCTCGCCGCCGCCGGCGTCCAGCGCCTTCGTTCCCGGCAGATCCTCGCATGAAGCACACGCCAGACCCGGCTCCGCCCTGGCTCGAGACCACAGCCGAAGTCATCGCCTGCAAGTACGAGTTCGGAGCAGGGCGAGCCCTCGCCTTCGGCATCCCCACCAGCAAACACTTCCTCATCACCTTCACCTACTACGCCCACGGCAAAACTTACACCGACGAGTTCACCTCCCGCACCTATCTCGAACAGGGCCGCACCTTCACTCTCAGTTACAATCCTCTGAACCCGGGGCAAAATACAAAATCTGCTTCACTCTCCGCCGGAAGAATGCCACTCTTCGCCATAGGAATCGCCGGGTCCGTCATCCTTTCGCTCATCTATTTCGGCATGCTGCGCGGCTGCAATTAGACGGGCACCCATCTCCCGCCCCTTTGCGCAAGTTACCATTTTGATTCCTTTCCGGTTTTTTTAGGCATTTTGCTAATAATCAACGGGTTTCCTCTTGACTGTTCAGTAACCCGGTGTCATCCTAGGCACATCTCACGCTCCGTTATCGGACGTGTGCTGCGGTCCCTGCTCTGGATCCGCCCGCTACGCACAACTTATGGCAACCATGATGGCGCCCGTCGAACAACGTGAGGTGTTGCGTTGTGATCATTGCAGTCTGGTGCAGTTTCGCCCGTCGAACGCACTTTGCCGCCGCTGCCACAAATGCCTCGAGGTCGAGGAGCCGAAACTGGCTCCAGCCCCCTTGGCGCTCGTCCCCCAACAGCCCGCGCAGGAAGGTGGCATCCAGGTAGCCGCCGCCGTCCGTGACCTGCGCCATGTGCGTAACCTGTCGCAGCGTCAACTGGCCGCACGCATGAATGTGCCGCGCACGTATATCTCCAAAATTGAGAACGGCAAGGCCATGCCTACGCTGTCCTCGCTCGATCGCCTCGCCCGCGCTCTCCAGGTGGACATCTCCACGCTGCTGCGCGATTCGAATAACCGCCATCGCGATGAGACTGCGGTTCTGATGACAGATCCCTTCCTCGCCGAGATCGCCGAGTACACCTCGCAGCTCGATGCTCTGCAACGCTCGATCTTCCTCAATCATGTCCGCGAATTAGCCGCCGGACGCCGTCGCACCGCCTAGTCCTCAAGCAGACCTCGCGCTGCATCTTCTCCCACAGGCAGGGGGAAGATGCAGCGCCTCTCCTTTGCCTGGATTGCCTCTACCACGACCGACCTCCGTTGCACACGCTTTCCCGGTGTGCTAGCGTCAGTCTTTGCGAGGTTGTTTTGCCGTCACAATCCCCCAATCGAGTCCCCAGCCGTCTCCACGAACTCTCCCCCGAGGAGCAGAGCGTCTACCGGCAGCTCGACCCCACCAAAATTCCGCAACACGTAGCCATCATCATGGACGGCAACGGCCGGTGGGCGGGTAAGCGCGCTCTCAAACGCTTTCTTGGCCACCAGCAGGGTGCCGAATCAGTCCAATACGTTGTAGAAACCGCCTCCCGCATCGATCTTCCCTTCCTCACCCTCTACGCCTTTTCGCTAGAAAATAACCTGCGCCGTCCCAAAGCTGAGGTCAGCTTTTTGATGAAACTGCTCAAAAGCTACCTGATCGGCAATGTGAAGCGGATGAACGACAACAACGTCCGCATGGCCTATATCGGCCGCACCCACGACCTGCCCACCGAGGTGCAGGAGACGATGCAGTGGGCCATGGAGTCCACCGCCAAAAACACCGGCACCACGCTTACCCTTGCGCTCAACTACGGTGCCCGCTCCGAGATCGTCGACGCCGTCCGCAAGATTCTCACCGGCCTCACCGCCGACGCCCATGCCCGGGGCTGCTCCATCGAAGACCTGCTCGGCGCCGGCGCGCTCGATGCCCTTGACGAGTCCAGTATCGGCCGCGCCCTCTACACCGCGCACATGCCCGATCCCGATCTGATCGTTCGCACCAGCGGCGAGCAGCGCATCTCCAACTTTCTGCTCTGGCAGATCGCCTACGCCGAGATCTTCGTCACCGACCGTCTCTGGCCTGACTTCCGCGGCATTCACCTGCTCGAAGCCCTTGCCGACTACCAGCGTCGCGACCGCCGCTACGGTGGACTCAACGACACCCACTCCGACGAGAAGATCGATACTCTCCAATCTGTCTCAGAACTTGAATCAGAGATTGCCACCGAACTTACCCCGCCCCACGAACTCACCCGGCGTTGAACCCTTCAACAACTTCTGAGTCTATGCAGAAGCAAGGCTGTATTCTCTTCAAGACCCATGAAACGCATTCTCACCGCCATCGCCCTCATCGCCGCCGTCTTCGCGCTCATCTTCTTTGGCCAGCTCTGGATGATTACGCTCTTCGCTGCCATCGTCGCCGAACTGGCCGTCTATGAGTACCTTCAACTCGCCGCGGTCGGCGCCGAAACCCACGGGGCCAAGCTCCGCATTCCCTTCTGGTGGATGTCGTTTGCCACCGCGATTGCCTTCGTCGTCACCCTGCCCAACTTCCCGGTCGAGGCCCAACTCCCCGTCCTCAGCGCGCTCACGCTTGCTCTCTTCGCCTGGAACGGGTTCCGATCCCCTCTCATTCAGGTGCTGCCGGACACGGCGCAAGGCATCTTCGGCCTCATCTACATTGCCTATCCGCTCACCCTGATTCCCCTACTCTGGAAAAAAGAGGACGGAACCGCGCTGGTTGTATTTCTCATGGTCAGCGTCTGGGTGGGAGACATCGCCGCGCTGTATATCGGCCGCCGCTTCGGCCGCCATAAACTCGCTCCGCGCCTCAGCCCCGGCAAGACATGGGAGGGCTCCGCGGCCAGCATCGTCGGCAGCGTGGCCGCTGCCACCCTGGTGATCTACATCGGCGACGTGCTCAGTTCGCGCGGCAACCTGATCCTCCACACCTCGCAGCCCATGTGGCAGTCCATATTGTTGGCGGCTGTCCTCAACGTAGCTGCCCAACTCGGCGACCTGCTCGAATCTGCCATCAAGCGCGGCGCCGGAGTGAAGGACTCAGGCACAATGCTTCCGGGCCACGGCGGAATCCTCGACCGCATCGACGCCCTGCTTCTCGCTACCCCGATCCTGTGGTTTGTCCTTATCCTCAAAGATGCCTTCGGCATGGGCAGGTTCTAACAACCATGTAGTGCTAAATCTGCGAAAATGATGCTTGTGAAAAAGCTCGCCATTTTAGGCTCCACCGGCTCTATCGGCCACAGTACTCTCTCCATCTGCGAATCCTTCCCCGACCGCTACCAGGTCATCTCCCTGGCCGCCGGGAAAAATGCCGACACGGCTTTTGAGCAGTGCGTCCGCTGGCAGCCGAAGGTTATCTCGATCGCCACGGAAGAGCTTGCGGGCAAACTCCAGAGCCGCCTCAAGGCCGCGGGTGTCACCGGCATCGAGATCGTCTACGGCACTGCCGGAACCATCCGCGTCGCGACACTACCCGAAGTTGATTTCGTGGTCTCCGCCATCGTCGGTGTGGCGGGGCTCGAAGCTACCTATGCCGCCGTCTGCGCGGGCAAGACCATCGGCCTCGCCAACAAGGAGTGCCTCGTCGCCGCGGGCGAACTCATCATCGCCGCCGCCAGGCAGCACAACGTCGCGCTGCTCCCCATCGACTCCGAACACAACGCTGTCCATCAGGCCATGCGTGGCGGTACACCGGCAGAGGTCAAGCAGATCTGGCTCACTGCCTCCGGAGGCCCCTTCCGCAACACGCCGCTCGCCGATTTCTCCAAGATCACTCCGCAACAGGCACTCAAGCACCCTACCTGGGTGATGGGACAGCGCATCACCATCGACTCCGCCACTATGATGAACAAGGGCTTCGAGGTCATCGAGGCCTGCCGCCTCTTCAACCTGCCTCCCGCGCAGGTCCGCGTCACCATCCATCCCCAGTCCACCGTCCACTCACTGGTCGAATTCGTCGATGGCAGCATCCTCGCCCAGATCTCCGTCACCGACATGCGCCTCCCCATCCTCTATGCGCTTAGCTACCCTGAACGCGTTGCGGTAGACGGAAAGGTCGATCTTGCCTTCGACCTCGCAACTCTCAGCCATCTCGATTTTTCTCAGCCTGACCTTGCCCGCTTTCCCTGCCTGCGGCTCGCCTACGAAGCCGCGGCGGCAGGCGGCAAAGCCCCCATCGCCCTCAACGCAGCCGACGAGGTTGCCGTGGCCGCCTTCCTCAATCCGGACCCCGGCAAGACCATCCCTTTTATGGGCATTCCGCGTACAATTGAGGCTGTGCTGATCGAAACCTCCGGCCCGCGCCCTGCCACCATCCAGCAAGTGCTGGAGGCAGACCTTGCTGCGCGAGAGTGTGCCAGCGAAGTGATTACCCGACAGACCACAGGCGCTCTTCGTAATCGATAGCTCCTAACTTCCTACTCAGCAACGAGGTTTCCACTCTCCCATGTCGACAGTCATTCAGCTTGCCATCGTCCTTGGCATCATGGTTCTAGTGCATGAACTTGGGCATTTTATCGTTGCCAAGCTCTGCAAGGTTCGCGTCGAGGTCTTCTCCATCGGCTTCGGCACCCGGCTCTTCGGCTTCAAACGCGGCGATACCGACTATCGTCTCAGCCTTCTTCCTCTAGGCGGCTACGTCAAGATGTCCGGCGAGATGCCGGGCGAAGCCAAAAGCGACGACCCCGGCGAGTTGGAGAACCATCCCCGCTGGCAGCGCGTCCTGATTGCCCTCGCCGGTCCTTTCGCCAACTTTCTGCTCGCCATCGCTCTGATGACCGGCGTCTACATGGTCCACAACGAGGTGCAGGCCTACATTCACGGCCCAGCCCACGTCGATTATGTTTCGGCCAACACCCCTGCCGCCCGCACCGGCATCCACTCTGGCGACACGATCGTCCACTACGACACCATCGAGAATCCAACCTGGGACCAGGTCGCCATCCGATCCCTGCTGAATCTCAACCAGACGATTCCGTTCTCCTACGTTCACGACGGTCAGCGGACCAATACCAAGCTCTTCGTCGAAGCCAAGGGCGGCGCTGAGAATTTCGCTCTGGACACCCTCGGCCTTATCCCCGTTATGCAGGAGGCGCCGGTCCAGGTCGCGTCGCTTGAACCCAATATGCCCGCTACCCGGGCTGGCCTTGAGCCAGGCGACAAGGTTGTTGCAATCGACGGACTGCACCTTCACTATGTTCCCGCCCTGCTAGCCTACATGCAGGACCAGGCGGGCAAGCCTTCCACCCTTACCGTTGAGCGTAATGGCAAGACCATCCCCATCAAGATCACTCCTGAGCTGGCCGATGTTGGCGACGGCACCAAGGACTATCGGCTCGGCTTCAGCGCGCTTCCCCCGCCCGTCACCGTTCAGCGTCTTCCTTTCGGCAAAGCGGCAGTTGCCTCATGGGAGTTCAATAAAAAAGGCTCCATGCTCATTGTCGAAGTCCTCAAGCGCATGTTCACGCGCCAGGTCTCTGTCCGCAGCCTCAGCGGTCCGATCGGCATCGGCCAGCAGATCCACCAGGCCGTCTCCATGCCTGGCTGGATGCCACTCGTCGGCCTCATGGCCTATATCTCGCTTAATCTCGGCATCTTCAATCTGCTCCCGATCCCTATCCTCGACGGCGGTATGATTCTCTTCCTCATCATCGAAAGCATCATTCGGCGGGATGTCAACCAACAGATTAAGGAGCGCGTCTATCAGATTGCATTTGTTTGCCTTCTGGTGTTTGCGACATTCGTCATCTTCAACGACATCACGAAGCTCTCTATCTTCAGCAAGCTCAAACCTTAGGGACGACACGAAAAAAGCGGCCGACAGATAACCTCTGTCGGCCGCTTTTTTCGTGTCTGTTCTACTTCGCCGAGCGTAACTCTGCGACGATCTCCCCGGCGGCCTTCCGCGCCTCATCTTCGCAATCTGGAGGGAAGCTGATTGCGCCGACGCGCGCGTGACCACCGCCGCCATATCTCTCGCAAATCTCCGCAAGATTCACCAGTCTTTCTGCCGGAAGAGTCGTCCATGGATTCGTTCCCACCGCAACCTTCGTTCGGAACGATGACTTGCTCAACCCAACGTTATAGATACCCTCCGGGTGCAGATAGTAAGGGATGAACTTGTTGTATCCCTCTGTGGGCTGGTCCGTAATGTCAAACTTAATCACGCCGTTATCCAGAGTGGCCCGCGAACCGATCAGTTCAATTGCCGCGCGATGCCGCTCCATCAGCGGCCCTAACAATTCCTGTACGAACGCCTGATCCAGTACCTTCTGCAAGGGCATCTCCGTGAGCAGCGGAATCAGCCGTGGCACCAGGTTGTCATCCGAAGAGCTTTCAATCGCCATCGTCAGCTTCATCGCCGGAGCGGCCATCTCGACCGCCGCGTGCGCGCTCTCGTATTTCGCTCCATCGACGATGTTCGCCCACTTGATCAACTCCGCAAGCGGAGTTGTATCGAACCCGAAATTGATCCGCGCAATATCGGCGATCAGGCTGGTGCAGGAGATATAGTTCGGGTCATAAAATTTCCGCAGCCGCTGCGACCCATCCTCCTGTCCCCGTTCAAAATCTTTCTGGTCTTCCGCCGTCAAAAATGCGCTCAGATGATGATCGAACCACCACGTCACCTTCGGCGATGCGGAATATTTGAAGTCGACAATCGCATTCTCGCCGTCTACAAAATCCCGCTCCTCGAACAGCGCCCCCGCCCGATGCACCAGCCCATGATAGTCATAGCGTTCTACGCCGCCGACGCACTCGCGATGAAACCGCGTAAACACCGACGCCGAGCAGGCCCCATCGAAACATTTATCGTGATAAAAGATCCGGCAATTCAAGCAGCATCCTCCAGGCAGGCACAGCCGATGCCGACGGTGCGAATCCTTAGCATAGCGCACCGGGCCCCCGAAGCCGACAAGCGGCCTCCTAGAGCTTCGCCACCTGGTAGCGGCTCTCTTCGAGGTCCAACTCCCGTTCCATCGTGCGCAGGACATCGTCGCTGATACGACCTTGATCGCGCAGCCGAATGATCGCCCGCCGCTCCGCTCTCACCGCACCCTCTGCTGTCTCGATCACGTGCCGGTACGTTCCGTTGTCCTGTTCCTCTCCATACCCCGACTCAACCTGCTCCAAACGGTGCCGGTAGCGGTCCAGCAAGTCGTCGAATGAGTGGAAGTAGCTGTCACCGCTCTGCTTTCGTCCTTCCTCCAGGTACCCAATCGCATCTTCAAGCGCGATCCTCCGCGCCTCTCTCTCCTCCGCGCTCATCCCCGTGGTACGGGCGAGTCCGAGCCCGCGAATCAGCGTGGGCAGCGTCAATCCCTGCACCACCAGCGTCACCAGGATCACGCAGAAGGCGAGAAATACGATCAGGTTTCTCGGTCCGAAGATTCTCCCATCCGCCAGTATCTCGGGAACCGAGATCGCGGCGGCCAGCGCCACCACTCCACGCATCCCCGTCCATCCGATGACAAAGACGTCGCGCGCGTCAGGCTGCTTCTCCACATGTCCCGTCCATCGCCGCAGCAGTGACGCCATCTTCACTGCGGGAAACACCCATGCCATCCGCAGCGCGATCAGTATCACGCTAAAGGCCACGCCATATTCCAACAGAGTCGCCAGCCCGTATTCGCCGCGAATGCCCGCCAGCACATAGGGCAGTTGCAAACCGATCAGCACAAATACCAGGCCGTTCATCATAAAAGTCAATGCGTCCCAGACCGACATCACCTGGAGGCGCACTCCCGGAGAAAAGAATGTGGCGCTCTTCCGGCTTAGATAAAGTCCGCACGCAACCACTGCAAGCACGCCTGAGGCCTTTGCCTCCTCCGCACCCAGATACGCGGCATAGGGAACAATCAGGCTCAGCACGATCTCGATCGGCCCGTTGTCAACAAATTTTTCCAGCCAGCCTACGACCAGGCCAATCAGAAGGCCGACGCCTACCCCACCCACAATCAGGTAGATCAGCCGCAAAATTCCGCTTCCCACCTCAGGTGCTTCGCCGCTCATGATGATGCTGATCCCAATCTCCAGCGCCAGCAGGCCAGTGGCATCGTTCAGCAGGCTCTCGCCCTCCAGAATCTCGACAATCCGCCGCGGCAATCCTATCGAGTGCGCGATCGAAGCCGCCGCAATCGGGTCTGTCGTCGAAACCACCGCGCCCAGCAGAAAACCCGCCTTCCAATCCAGTGCCGTAATAAAGTGCTCGGAGAACAGGGCCACGCCCCAGACAGTAAAGCCCACCAGCCCCACTGCCAGAAAAGAGATCAGCACCAGATTGTGGCGAAACTCTCTCCACGACGTCGCCCACGCCGCCGAGTTCAGCAGAGGCGGCAAAAAAATCAGGAAGACCAGGCTGGGGTCGAGCGGAATCCGCGGCATGCCCGGCACGAAACTGATGACCAGTCCAGCCACGACAAGCACAATCGGGTACGGTATCTTCAAGCGATGCGCAATGGCCGAGAATGACGCCACCATCATCAGCAGCAGCAGGATCACAATCTCTAACCCATGAAGACTCGCCCCGGAAGACATCCACCCACCCCCTTTCTTTAGTCTTTTCAAATAGCAATTGAGGCAAGTGCCGCCTCCGCTGCCATTCTCCGAGCATAACAGCGCCTCCCGTCATCTCGACACCCCTTATCAATCTGCATTTAGACTTTGGAGAAGCGCATGAATTTCAACGATCCGTCCCCATCCGAACCCAAACTGGTCACCCGCCGCTCCGCAGACCTGCCGCAAGATACCGCAAAGCGCGATCTCAGAGCAAGACGTCGCCGGATCTTCTTTCGAACCCTTGCCATCCTCTTCCCCCTTGCGCTTCTTCTCGTGGTTGCCGCCTTCATTGGAGGGCGATACTGGATTCGTAAAGCCATGCACGACTCCCTCCCGCAGATCGACGGTACGCTCTCCATCACCGGCCTCTCCGCTCCAGTCACCGTTCAGCGCGACGCCCACGGCGTCCCCCATATTCACGCAGACACGCTCGACGATCTCATCCTAGCGCAGGGCTATGTCACCGCGCAGGATCGCCTCTGGCAGATGGACGTCCTCCGCCGTCACGCGGCCGGAGAACTCGCCGAAGTTCTCGGCCCCAGCCTCATTCCGCATGATCGCGCCCAGCGCATCCTCCAGGTTCGCGCCGCTGCGGACCGCGCCGCCGCTTCACTGCCACCCAACCAGTTGCGCTGGTTCCAACGGTATGCGCAGGGAGTCAATGACTCCATCGCCACGCAAAGCACGCATCTCCCCATCGAGTTCCGCATCCTCCGCTACAAACCCGCGCAATGGACTCCCCGCGACTCCATCCTCGTCGGACTCGCGATGTTTCAGGACCTCACCAACGCCTTCCCGCAAAAGCTCAACCGCGAGGCTCTCTCGGCTAAGCTCCCGCAGGAGCTACTTGCCGACCTCTACCCCGTGGGCTCTTGGCGTGACCATCCTCCCACCCAGCCGATCATCGACCTCACCAACCCGGCAACCGACTTTACCGAGATTCCGCTCGACAAATCACAAAGCAGGCTTGATAAGCCAGTCCCTTACTCTGACTCAGTTCGCGATCTTCTTGCCCTCCAGCAGACCTTCGCTCCATTCTCAACCTCCTCCCGCTGCGAAGGCTGCACCGCGGGCTCCAACAACTGGGCCGTTACCGGAACCCGCACGGCGTCCGGCAGGCCGCTGCTCTCGAACGATATGCATCTGAACCACAGCGTTCCCGGCGTCTGGTATACAGCCGATCTTCACGCACCTACGCCCAACGGAGACTTCCACGCCGCCGGAGTCACCCTTCCCGGCTATCCCTTCGTCATCGTCGGTCACAATGACCACATCGCCTGGGGATTCACGAATCTCGGCGCCGACGTGCAGGACCTATATATCGAGCACACCCGCGGCTCCGGTTCCGCAGCGGAATACCAGACCCCCGACGGCTCCTGGCATCCCCTCTTCCACCAGCGGGAAGTTATTCATGTCCGCAACCGCTCCGACGTCATCCTCGATGTCGCCGCCACCCGGCACGGTTCCGTCGCCACGCCTCTCATCTCCGCGCTCCTTCCTCAGGAGAAGCGACAGATCTCTCTTCGCTGGACCATCTACGATCCCGCCAACATCACGCCATCATTCTTTAACATCGACTCCGCCATCGACTGGCCCTCTTTCATCTCCGCCTTCTCCACCTTCGGTGGCCCTGCCCAGAATGTCGTCTACGCCGACGACCACGGCAACATCGGCTATCACGCCGTCGGCAAGATCCCCATTCGCGGCAGTCTCGCGCAGCCCGCCGCGCTCAGTCCCGTACCCACCGACGCTCTGGACGCCACCCATGAATGGGCAGGCTACATTCCCTTCGACCAGCTTCCACAGACCTTCGACCCGGCAGGCGGCATCCTTGCCACCGCCAACGCCCGCGTCACGCCTGACGACTATCCCTACCCGATCACCCTCAACTGGGCTCCGCCCTACCGCAACGAACGTATCTGGAAGCTCCTCGGTTCGCGCGACCATCTCACGCCCGCCGACATGCTCACATTGCAAACCGATGTCTACTCCGACCTCGACCATGTCATCGCCCAGCGCCTGGCTTACGCCATCGACCACTCCAGCACAAAAGACAAGCGTATCCGCCAGGCCGCCGACATCCTCCGCAACTGGAACGGCAATGTAGACGCTACCGCCGCCGCACCCGCTATTGTGGACGCCACCCGCGCCGCTCTGTGGCCCCTCCTGCTCAATCCGCACCTCGGCCCCAACCCCGGCAACAACTTGCGGCTCTATACCTGGAACGAAAAGCCTTACGCCGAAGAACAACTCATCATGCATGCTCCCGCTCGCTGGCTCCCGGCCCACTACACCAACTGGAACGAGCTTCTCACTGCGGCCGTCAGCAAGGGCCTCCTCGACGGCCACGCTCCTTTCGACCTTGCAAAATGGAAGTACGGCCAGTCCCATCCCGTCGACATTGAGCATCCACTCTTCTCTCAGTCGGCCCTGCTCCAGTCGCTTGTCGGCATTTCCACGGGAACCGGGCCGCAGCCGCAGAGCGGCGACGCCACGACTGTGAAGCAGGTCGGTCGAAGCTTTGGCCCATCGGAACGTTTCACCGCTGACCTCTCCGATCTCGATCATTCCACCCTGAACCTCGTCCTCGGGCAGTCCGGCAACCCCGCCAGCCCCTGGTTCATGGACCAATGGCCGGCCTGGTACAAGGGCACCACCTTTACCCTGCCCTTTAGCAACTCAGCCGTAGATGCCGCCACCGCACACACCCTGACCCTGACGCCGCGATAACCAGCGGCGGGTCAGTCTGCAATTCCCCGCTGCGCTTGACTCTCAGACCCCGGCAGCCTGCTTCATCTGGGCGACGATGTCGGCGGGCTTCCATTCATTCGTGGGATACCAGGCAATCACCTTCCCATCCTTGCCGATCAGCACGGTCGAAAGCGAATGATTCAAGGTATTGCTATCGCCGGGCGTGACCCCGACATCAAAGTATTGGGTAATCGCAGGAAGATCCTTCTTCGATGGCACGGCAAAATCCCAATGAAGGAACTTCTCATTCGTATACTTCCCCGTGTAGGCCCCGCCATAACTGCGCAGTACCTTTGGCGTGTCATAGGCGGGATCGAAGCTGATGCTGAGAAGATGGGTCTGCTTATAAAGCTCCGGGTCGGCGGCCAGCGCTTGGTCCACCTCGGCGAAGTTATGGCTCATCCGCAGGCAATAGTCTGCAATGGGGCAACGGGTATAGATGAAAGTGAGGAGGAGCACCTTACCCTTGAACTGCGAAAAGCGAATGGTTCGATCGCTCTGGTTCAGCAGCTTGAAGTCGGGAACCTCATCTCCAGCTTTGGGAACGTGGTACTGGACAGCGGGCTTATAGTCGGGCCGGGCCTGCGAGATGATGACAATGTCGTCGAGACGGACGTTGCTGAAGTATTCTCCGTCCTTGTCGGCCAGCACAGTCGCCGTAATCCGGTCACCGGGGTGAAGCTCCGTGGCGACGATTGGGTCTTTGAGCTTATAGGGCATCGTCATCGCCGCCATGAAACCAGGAATCGCCTCGCCATCGATCGTCACGTGTGAGGCATCGGTGCTGACGACTTTGCCCCGCAGATGGAACGTTGCGGGAACTGCGGTGGAACTGGTGGTCGCGGGGGCTACCGGCTTGCGGCAGCCGGAGAGAAGCGATGCGAACAGAACAAGAAATAAGGCTTTACGCAGCACGGCGGATACTCCTTAATTGATGATAATGGAAGGGCCTGAGCGGGGGTTGCGTGGCGGATCAACTCAAGGTGGCTCCATCTGCGGCATTGATGCATTGCGGATTTGTGTTGACGGGGCTTGGAACCGCGCTGTTAGGTCCGATTCTGCCGCTGCTGACTATGCGATGGCATCTGCTGGATGCGCAGAGCGGCTTACTGCTTCTGGCGCAATTTTGCGGCTCATTCGCAGGCGGAGTGAGTGTCTCGCGGCATCTGCGGCGAAGCTTGCTGGTCGGGCTGGCAGCGGCGGCAGCAGGGTTTGGAATCTTCGCAGTGGCATCCGGACTTGCCGCGGCTTGCTTCGGATTGTTCGTGGGTGGATTTGGATTAGGCCGGATTATTGCAGCCACTAACATTCTGGCCGGACGGCGGTATACCAGACATCGCGGGTCGGCGTTGGCATTCCTTAATTTCTCGTGGAGCTTTGGAGCGATGCTCTCGCCACTCCTGGCGGCGTGGCTCATTCCCCACTTTGCCCTGCGAGAGATGCTCCTATGCTTTGCCTGCCTGTTTATGGCCGTTTGTGTGGCTGCCCTTATCGAGGGCGCATTCGCCGCAGAAGAGGTAACTGTCGAAGAGACCTCGTCCACCGGCAGGTTGACGATGAGATTATTCATCTACTTCATGGCGTTGTTACTTCTCTATGGAGGACTGGAAACCTGCCTGAGCGGATGGTTGACCACATATGCATTGCGCTATGGAGAAAAGACCCTGGCCATCAGTGAGTACACGACACTGCTGCTCTGGATGTCGCTCACAGCCGGCCGCGCCGGATCGTCGCTGGTGATGTTGAAGATCGGCGAGAAGACCGCGCAGCGTTGGGGGCTGGCGCTGACAGTAGCGTTCACCGCCGGTCTGGCAACGGCGCATTCCGCCATGATGATTGCCACATTCGCCGTGCTGCTCGGCTTGAGCCTTGCCCCGTTCTTTCCGGCCACCTTTGCGTTGCTGATGGCGGAGGGGCCGTCCGCCCGGCAGGCAGGGGTTGTCCTTGCTGTATCGGGACTGGGAGCTGCGGCGCTACCGTGGCTGATGGGTGTTGTTTCGACACGGACGGGATCGCTGCAAGTGGCGTTGGGATTGCCATTGGCCGCGGCGGTCGTACTGCTGGGAATGAGTTTGTGGAACAAGAAGAGTCGAGGTTTGACAAACTGATTTTTCCAACGGCAGCGGGCGTATAAACAAGAGATGGATGGTGAAATCTTGCTGCCGGTAGAGATTGCTCAGGCACTGGATCGCGGCGCGACGGTGGTGACCGGAAATCAGCGCGCAGCACGATCTCTGCGCATTGCTTTCGATCGCCGAAACCGCGCATTGCATCTCGATAGCTGGCAAGCTCCCACAGTGCTGGCATGGGATGCCTGGACGGCGGCTCTCTGGCATCAGCTTTTGATCGAAGGCTATGCATCAAAGATGTTGCTGAATCGGACTCAGGAACATGCCATCTGGCGAGAGATTCTGTCGTCGGATGCAGAGCTGCGTAGCCTGCGTTCAGTCGACTCTCTGGCAGAGATGGCGGCTGAAGCGTGGCGCCTGTTATGCAGTTACAAGGGCCAAGGAAAGTTACGTGGGTCGTCTGTGAGTGAGGACACAAGAGCCTTCGAACGATGGGCGCTGAAGTTTGAGCGTCGTATAAAAGCTGATGACCTTTTACCCCAGGCTCAACTCGAAGAGGCTCTGCAAATAGTCATATCGTCCAAACTGGTCACGCCTCCAACACTGAATTCCCTTTTGCTCGTTGGATTTGACGCGATGACTCCAGCCCAGTCGGGACTGGTTGACGAACTGCGTAACACCGGAGTCTCCATTCAAAAGTTGAACCTGTCAGTTACACCCGAGCACCGCCTGTTAATCCCCACGTCCGACGAACGCAAGGAGTTGAGGCTTGCAGCAAGGGGCGTGCGAAAGCTGCTGGAAGAACATCCCGAAGCTCATGTGGCCGTCGTTGTGCCTAGATTGGATAGGTTGCGAAGAGAGATCGACCGCGTCTTCCGCGAGATTCTAGCTCCGGAACTAGAAGATATTTCAGTCAATCAAAACTGCGATCCATTCGAGTTTTCCGTTGGAACAATGCTGGCGGACA
This sequence comes from Acidobacteriales bacterium 59-55, assembly GCA_001897435.1. Taxonomy (GTDB): domain Bacteria; phylum Acidobacteriota; class Terriglobia; order Terriglobales; family Acidobacteriaceae; genus Edaphobacter. The sequence goes on from MKSV01000007.1 coordinate 1,178,313, forward strand.
CTCCCATGGTCGCAACGGCCATGGATTTATTGCGCTTGCCCTTTGAGCCGCTGCCATTAGACAGAGTTACAAAATTATTGTTATCCCCCCACTTTGCGACGACTTCTGCAGAACACGGAGCTCGAGCTGAGTTCGACGCCTTCGAGTTACGACACGCAAAGATGTTGCGGCCCGAGATATCTTTGTCCTGGCTGATTAATGCCATAGCAGGTTCAAAACGACGGGCAAAGCTTTCCAGCTTGCTCGCTCGGCTGCGAGCCATGTCTGCAATATCGCAGAGGCAACCGCAGCAGGAACGCCGCTCTTATTCGGATTGGGCCGAGACAATGCGCGAACTCCTCTCGGGTGCAGGCTGGTGCACAGATTCCGGCAGAGACAGCCTCGAGTTTCAAACGCGGCGCAAATGGGAGAGTGCGCTGGACGAACTGGCAACTCTTGACTTTGATTCTCGGCGGATTGGATTCATACCGGCGCTGGAATCCTTGCAGCGAATTGCGAAACAGACCATGTTTGCACCGGAATCACGCGAGGCTCCGGTGCAGGTGATGGGGCCGCTCGAAGCGGCGGGCTCGACATTCGATGCGATCTGGTTTCTGCGCAGCGGCGACCTTGACTGGCCCCTGCCGAAGAGATCCAACCCGTTACTGCCCTGGCCCATCCAGCGAGAGTTGAAGATGCCGGGCATGGATGCCGAGCAGGATAGCAACGATGCGCGACACATGACCGAGCGAATTGCCGAGAGTGCAGCGATGGTCGTCTTCAGCTACGCTCAAGAATCGTCTGAAGGACCGCAGCGCCCATCCTCCGCGCTTAGCAGCTTGAAACTAAAAGAAGCAGAACCCGAAGAACTCGCCGTAACTGACGAAGAGCGCGCCATCGTTGCATTGGAGACGATCGAGGACACAGCTCGTTTGCCGGAGCTGCCCGATCGGGTTATTCATGGAGGTGCGAACATTCTTCGTCTGCAGGCTGCTTGTGGATTTCGCGCCTTTGCAGAACGGCGCCTCTGGTCGACAGAACTCCGCAGTACCGGCATGGGGCTTGATGCGGCAGAGCGCGGGACCATCGTGCATCTTGTGCTCGAAGCATTCTGGAACGCGGTGAAAACTCAGAGCGCATTGAAGAAAATGACTCTGGCGGAACGAGATGCTCTGCTCAATCAGAGCATCTCCGCGGCTTTGGAAAAGGCCGCGAAGTTAAGCGTAACCGCCTGGGACACGGCCTATCTGGACATGCAGCGCGAGCGGTTGCAAAACCTATTGCGGCCATGGCTGAGACTGGAACTGGAGCGGCCTCCTTTTGAAGTAAAGCTCAGCGAGAAGAAGCTGGAAGGCGTGCGCATCGGCCCTCTGCGGCTAAGCGTACGCGTCGATCGCGTGGACATCGGCAAGGACGGCGACATCATCATCGACTACAAAACGGGCGCGGCTGAACCAGCTGACTGGTTGTCGGAGAGACCGGACGCGCCGCAGTTGCCTCTCTATGCCGTGCTCTCGGACGCGGAACCGTTAGAGGCTATCGCATTCGCACAAGTCCGCGCCGGAAAAGACATGGGCCTGGAAGGATTCGCCACGAGCGAGGCTTCGGGAATACGGATGCCCAGGCAGCGACCGGCGAGCCTCGACGAGCAGGTGAAAGAATGGCACCGGATACTAACGTCGCTCGCCGAGGATTTTTCTAACGGCGATGCGCGGGTAAACCCCAAGAGCTTTCCCCTTACTTGTGCCCACTGCGCTCAGCGATTGCTCTGCCGCGTGGATGCAGCCTCCTTTGGAGACTTGGACAACGCACTCGCGACGGAGGTCGGGCGTGACTAAGCTGTTCATTGAGGGATCGGAACCCGAGACGCCACGCCGGAAAGATGCGGCAAAGCCTGCTGACTGGCAGGAGCGCGAGAAGGCGCTCGATATCGGAAGATCGTGGATCGTCGAAGCTCCGGCCGGATCGGGAAAGACAGGACTGCTGATTCAGCGTTATCTCAAGCTTCTCGGCGATGCCAGCGTGGAGCAGCCCGAGCAGGTGCTGGCAATTACCTTCACGGTGAAGGCCACCGGCGAGATTCGCGAGCGAATTTTAGCTCAATTGGAAGAAGCCGCACAAAACAAACCCTTACTAAGCGACAGCGAATTCGAGCGCAATACTCGGACGCTGGCCGAAGCTGCACTGCGACGCGACCGCACGCTGGGCTGGGGACTACTGGAGCAGCCGCGCAGGCTAAAGATACGAACCATCGATTCTGTATGCGCCGAGATTACCGCCTCGCTGCCCGTGCTCTCCGGCGGCGGCGGTGAGCGTTCTCCAGTGCTCGACCCTTCGGGGCTTCATCGCGAGGCGGCACGGCGCACCTTGATGCAGCTAGGCGGCAGCGACGCCGCGCTGAATGCCGCGCTTCGCTTGGTTCTCCTGCACCGTGATGGAAACCTGGCGGAGTGCGAACGGCTGCTGGCGGAGATGCTGTCGCTTCGCGATCAGTGGGGTGAACTCGTTCCACTTGCCGGCCGCGATCTTGATGACACATACCTGGATATGGCTGTGCTGCCCCGTCTCGAACGAACGCTAGAGCAAGCCATCTGTGCCGGATTAACCCGGCTTTCCCATAGCCTGCCCAGCGATATCTTGCGGGAGCTTTCACGCCTGGCTGGCGAATTGGGACACGCGGGCGGCTACAAAGATGCGACCTCTCCCATTGCAGTCTGCGCAGGCCTGCACACGCCGCCTCAAGAGGCCGTAGAACATCTTGCGCACTGGCGCGCACTAATTTATCTGTTGACAAAGAGCGACGGAGCTTGGCGCTCAGGCTTTCGTAGCAACTGGCTAAAATTCGATATCGATACGAATGATGGCGCGCGGCTTGGCGATCTTGTAGCAAGACTGCGCGGCCGCGATGACGTGCTGGCCGCAATCAGGGCAGTCCGTTACCTGCCTCCGGCGAAGTATCCGCAAGAGCAATGGCTGGTCACGAAGGCACTGTTCCGCGTCCTCAGCCGTGCAATGGTTGAACTGCAACTGGTCTTCGCCGAGCGCGGCGAGTGTGACTTCGCGGAACTCGGCCTTCTTGCCAGGACAGCACTACGTCGCGAGGATGGGCCCCATGATCTCGAAGCCGCAATGGGAATGAGGCTCCAGCACCTACTCGTCGACGAGATGCAGGACACCTCGACAAGTCAGTACGAGCTGATTGAACTGCTAACGCAAACCTGGGACGGGCACAGTCAGACAGTCTTTCTCGTAGGCGATCCCAAGCAATCGATTTACCTCTTTCGCCAGGCACGGGTCGAGAGATTCGTGCGAACCATGCACACAGAACAGATCGGCGATCTTCCGATAGGATGCCTCCGGCTGACGGCAAACTTCCGTTCGCAGCGCCGATTGGTTGACGCGTTCAATCGAGACTTTTCGCTGCTCTTTCCGCGTGAAGTCGACGAGTCGAATTCCGGCGAAGTGGAATACGTTGCTGCCAGCGCTGTGCGCGGCTCATCAAAGAGCAGCGAGCTTGACGTAGTATGGCATGGCGATGTGGTTTCTACGATTGATCCGGCGGCCGGCAAGCTGCACGCAAAGATGGATGCCGAAGCTATGCGTGGCATCATCGAGCAATGGCAGGAAAAAGCGCTGCCGGAGGGACGAACCGAACCGTGGAAGATTGCCGTGCTTGTGCGCAATCGCAATCATCTCCCTGAAATCATTAGCGCGTTAAAGAAGAGCAATGAGCGCGGTGCTTCAATTCCCTTCCGTGCTGTCGAGATTGAAAAATTGGGTGAGCTTCACGAGGTGCTCGATCTCTTTGCCTTAACTCGGGCCTTGCTGCATCCGGCAGACAGAGCGGCATGGCTGGCTGTCCTTCATGCTCCCTGGTGTGGTTTAGCGTTGGCGGAGTTACATCTGCTCGCAGGCGCTGACGACAATGCCTGGTCCGAGCGCTGTATCGGAGACATCATCGCCGAGCGAGGGCATCTGCTCAACGATGAGAGCTGCGAGCGGCTGGAACGGATATGGCCGGTGCTGCAAGCGGCTGCGGCTCAGTATGGCCGGTTGACAACATCACAATGGGTTGAGCGTACCTGGAGATCGCTGGGCGGCGACGCTTACCTGAAGTCTGACGAACTGGTGCACGTCCGGCGTTATCTACAATTGCTGGACGAAATCGAGCAAGAGACAGGCGCCATCGATCTGGCTCTGCTGAAGGCGCGGCTAGGCCGACTCTACGCAGAGCCAGTGAGCGATGGAATAGTGGATCTGATGACGATCCACGGAGCAAAAGGACTGGAGTGGGACGTCGTGATCGTACCTGGGCTGGAGAGGAAGGCGCGCACCTCCGGAAGCCGCCTGCTGACATGGAAGGAAGTCGCCTCTGGCGATGACGCTGCCGCGCATATCGTGCTGGCTCCCATAGTGGGCAAAGGCGAGGAATCGCGAGAACTCAATGATTGGCTCAACAGTATCGAAAAGTCGCGCGACGCCGCTGAAAGAAAGCGGCTGCTTTACGTGGCCTGTACACGTGCACGGGAGGAGCTTCACCTATTTGCCGCCCCCGATGCCAAATTGGACGGATCCCCAAGTCTTGCGCATGGAAGCCTGTTAAGCGCGGCATGGCCGGCAGCGGAGAGACATTTCATCGCAGCGCGGGATGCTTCGGACAGGATGCACAAGAGGATTCCTGTGTCCGACGAGACAGCACTGCGTTCTTCCTTTCCTGAAGAGTGGGTCGGCAGCCTTGCTGCCTCCTCACCGGAAAAGCCCGCGATATTGGAACGTCTTCCTCTCTCCTTTTCTCCCGGGCTGCGATTTGCTGAAGCACGGCGGCTTTCGCAAATATCCACGGAGACAGAGGCACAGACCAGTCATTTCGAGCGCCCGGAGGGGTCGTTCGAAGCACGCGCCTTTGGCAATGCCGTGCACGGATTTTTGGAGATCGTGATCCGACAACTTTCCCAAGATACCGGCGCGGAAGAGATGCTGAAACAGATTGCAGATTGGGGGCCACGCATCTCCTCGGTATTACGGAGCGATAGTCTGCCAGCGGCACGCGTGGAACGCCTGGTGGTGCGCGTAAGAAACGCGCTTCAAAATGCACTGCAAGATCCCGAAGGCCTTTGGGTACTTGGACCTCATGAAGATGCGGCGAGCGAGCTTGCGCTGACTTCGTGGACGGAGACGCGCCGCAGCGTGCGCCTAGACCGCATCTTTCGTGCTGGAGCAACACCCCAGGCTCAAGGCAATGATTACAGATGGATCGTGGATTACAAAACGACCACGCACGGACGTGAAGGTATCGAGGCATTCCTCGCCGGAGAGCGCGAAAAATATGGCGCACAGATGGACGCCTACGCGCGCATCATGAACGAAGCATCCGGCAAGATACGCCTCGCGCTCTATTATCCGATGATCCCGCGGCTGATCTGGTGGGCGCCGCCAGAAACAGATTGATCTAATCCGTGCGCGGAGTATGCCGGATGTCGAATCCTCGCACCCAGAAAATGATATCTTCCGCGATATTGGTAGCGTGATCGCCCACACGTTCGAGATTCCGTGCGATGATCAGTGCGTTGAGAGACTGCGGCGTTAGCTCGGGCCGCTCCTTGATGAGCGAGCTGAGAGCGTAGAACGCGGCATCATTCATCTCGTCGACCTGATCGTCGAGCAGTAGCACCGACTGTGCCAGTTCGGCATCCGCCTCGATAAATGCCTGGAGCGCACGGCGCACCATGCCGGAGGCCAGCGACGCCAGCTTTGGGATATCCACGGGAAGATCAGTGTTGGCAAAGGCGCCCATCTCGCGAACGCGAACGGCAATATTGACGGCCTGATCGCCGACGCGTTCCAGATCCGCATTGATGCGAATGACCGCAAGGATAAAGCGAAGGTCGATAGCCATGGGCTGTTCCATGGCAAGCAGATCGAGCGCCATCTGATCGATCTCGCGCTCCAGGCGGTTGATTGCAGGTTCAGAGCGAAAGACCAGTTCGCAGATGTCCAGATCGCGGTTGCTGTAGGCCTCGATAGAGCGCTGAATCGCCTGTTCGGCCATGCCTGCCATGATGAGCAACCGCTCTTTGAGATCGTCGAGGCTCTGCTGAAACTTGATGCGGATCATCCGAACCTCCCGGTGATGTAGTCTTCGGTACGCTTGTCGCGGGGGTTGGTAAAGATCTTATGAGTGGAATCGAACTCGACCATCTTTCCATTGAGGAAGAAGCCGGTGTTCTCCGCCACGCGTGCAGCCTGCTGCATGTTGTGCGTAACGATGACGATCGTGTACTGGCTCTTGAGCTGGAAGATGAGGTCTTCGATCTTGGATGTCGAAACCGGATCAAGCGCGGACGCAGGCTCGTCCATCAGAAGAACCTCCGGATCGACGGCGAGGGCGCGCGCTATGCACATCCTCTGCTGCTGGCCGCCAGAGATGCTGGCGCCGGATTTCTTCTTCAGATCGTCCTTCACCTCATCCCACAGAGCAGCCTGCTTGAGCGAGCGCTCTACGGTCTCATCGAGGATGCGGCGGTTGCGAAAGCCGTTGAGTTTCAGACCGCTGGCGACGTTGTCGTAGATCGACATGGTCGGAAAGGGGTTGGGACGCTGGAACACCATGCCTACGCGTCGGCGGATCTCCACCGGCGAAGCATCGTTGTAGATATCGAGATCGCCCATCTTGACGACGCCCGTTGCACGCGCAACGGGATTAGTCTCATGCATCCGGTTAAGGCAGCGAACGAAGGTGGACTTGCCGCAGCCGGACGGCCCGATGAGCGCAGTGGCATGGTTCGCAGGAATGTGGAGATTGATGTCCTGCAGGATGTGGTTTGTGCCGTACCACGCGTTTAGATTCTCGACCAGAATGCCTACTCCCACTAGCTTCCTCCCTTGAGTACGCCGCGGTTGGCATAGATGCGGACGAGCGTGACTGAGACCATAATCAAAACGATGAGAACCAGCGACCCCGCCCATGCCAGTCGGTGCCACTCGTCATAGGGCGAGATGGCATAAACGAAGATCTGGAGAGGCAGCGCCGCAATGGGCTCATTCAGCTTGAAGCTCCAGAACTGATTGCCAAAGGCGGTAAACAGCAAGGGCGCGGTCTCCCCCGCAACGCGGGCGAACGCGAGCATGCAGCCGGTGATAATTCCCGGCGATGCCGTTCGCAGGCTGACCGAAAGTACCGTCCTCCATTTGGGAACGCCCAAGCCCAGCGCGGCTTCGCGAATCGCATGAGGCACAGTCGATAGCATCTCTTCGGTGGTGCGCGTCACGGTAGGTATCATCATGATCGCGAGAACGATACCGCCCGCCAGCGCCGAAAAGTGCTTCTGCGGCATGACGACGAGTGAATAGATGGCGATGCCCATCACGATGGAAGGCACACCATTGAGCACATCGGCTGTAAAGCGCACGGCATTGGCAAGCATCTTGCCCCGGCCAAATTCCGCAAGATAAACTCCGGCGGCAATCCCTATCGGAATCCCCATGACGCTTGCAAGGATAAGAATTACCCCTGACCCAAGAATCGAATTCGCCATGCCACCGCCGGTTTCGCCGACTGGCGCAGGAACATGGGTAAAAAATGCCAGGTTCAGCGAACCTGCACCCTTGTAGATCAGATAAAAGAGAATCGCGGCCAAAGGAGCGAGAACAAGAACAGTAGCAAGTATGGCCAGGCCGCTAACGACGTGATTCGTGATCGCACGGCGCGCGGAATTGACGCGCATTCCCTTTGACTGGAAGTTCATCGGCCCCGGACGTGCAGGCGGAATAGGAATAGGCTGCGTACTCATATCAAGCCGCTCCCACCGGCGCGCCGCGCGTGACTGCCCAAACCATGAGCCGGGCGATTGCATTAACGATGATGGTGACAAGGAAGAGAGCAAGACCAATCTCGATCAGCGCGCTGAGGTAGAGGTCCCCGGTCGCCTCGGTGAATTCTCCCGCGATGACGCTGGCAAGAGTATTGGCTGGCGCGAAGAGCGACTTGCTGATATTGGGGTGGTTGCCGATGACCATGGTGACGGCCATCGTTTCGCCTAGCGCGCGTCCCAGGCCCAGCATAATCGCGCCTACGATGCCGATGCGCGAGTTGCGCAGAACGCCGACGCGAATCATCTCCCATCGAGTGGCGCCCAGTGCAAGAACGCCCTCGCGCTGACTGTTCGGCACTGCCATCATGATGTCCCGCGTCAGCGAGGAGATGATGGGCAGGATCATGATCGAAAGAATAATGCTCGCCGTGAACAACCCCACGCCGAAATTGGGGCCTTCAAAGAACCCGGTCCAGCCTAAAGTCTTTGAAAGAAATGGCCCAATAACGTCCCGCATGAGGGGGACAAGGACGAATACTCCCCACAACCCATACACGACGCTGGGAATTGCAGCCAGCAACTCGGTAAGGAAGGAGATTGGCGCGCGAAAGGCTTTCGGGCAAAGTTCCGTAACAAAGATCGCAACGCCGAGCGCAAGCGGCACCGCCATCAGCAGGGCAAGAAGAGAAGTCGCAAGCGTTCCAAAGATAAATGGAAGCGCGCCAAAGTCACCGGCGACAGGATCCCACGCCGAACGAGTAAAGAACTTCCAGCCGAATTCCGCCAGGCTGAGATGCGAGCGGAGAATCAGTATCCAGAAGATGAAGGCCACGATGGCGAAGATGCTGCACGCGCAAAGAAGCATTACCCCGGCGAAACTGCTGTCCGCAATCCGGCCGCTGCCACGCTTGCTGAGATAGTCGCGTATTAAGGAAGGCGCCGAGTCGCCTGTTGCAGACCCATCCGTACCGCCCACACCAGGCGCGAAGAATGATTGAGCCGGTATCGATGATCCTGGTTCTCGTTCGGTTGTCATACGGCTGGAAGGCACAATCTTGAATCCTGTGATTTTGAGACTCTATAGGTGATTGTATCCGGGCAAGAGCCAGAGACGCCGCACGGCCTTTCCAGCCGTGCGGCATATTGGTCTAGTGAAGATCGGCAATGCTCTTCCGAACCATGGCCTGAACCTGTGTCGGAAGCGGCGCGTAACCCATGGACGACGCTTCACTTTCGCCGTGATCGAGCATCCAAGTGAGGAAATTCTTCAGCGTCTCCGTCTTCGCGGTATTCGGGGAGTGCGTCGGAATCAGGAACCATGTGAAACTGCTGATGGGATAGGAAGTATCGCCTGAAGCATTCGTGATCGATACGCGATAGTCCGCCGGCATAGTTGAAGCAGCGGCTGCGGCTGCGGCAGTCACGCCGTCTGTGCTTGCGAGGACGAACTTGCCCGAAGCGTTGCGAACGGCGCCGTAGGTCATCTTGTTCTGCAACGCATAGATCAGTTCGACATAGCCGAACGACGAGGGCGACTGGCGTACCATGCCGGCAACCCCTTCGTTACCTTTTTGACCGATTCCCACCGGCCACTTCACCGATGTGCTCTTCCCGACCTTCTTTGCCCAGTCGGGGCTGATCTTGGAGAGGAAGTCCGTGAAGATGTATGTCGTCCCGCTGCCGTCAGAGCGGTAGACCGGAAGAATCGCGGTGCTGGGAAACTTGACGCCGGGATTGTCCTTCGCCAACCGCGGATCATTCCACTTCTTGATCTTCCCCAGGTAGATATCGGCGATCACATCGGGAGCAAGGTTGAGATTGCCCGTGACGCCCGGAATGTTATAGACAGGCACTACGGCGCCGAGCACGGTGGGGATGTGCATCACCGGAACCTTCGATTCGGCGATCTGCTGGTCCGTCATCGGGCCATCGCTCGCTCCGAAGTCGACCGTTCCCTCCGTCACCTGGCGAATGCCGCCGCCCGAGCCGATGGACTGATAGTTGATGTGGATTCCGGGATGCGCAGCCGCGTATTCGTTGAACCACTTCGAATAGATGGGATAGGGAAATGTAGCGCCCGCACCATTCAGGTTCTGCGCGCTGCTCTGACTTGCCGGTGTTGCGGTTGTGTTGGCAGACTGCTTGCAGCCAGTGACGCAGAATGCGAACAGCGCCACGGCGGCGATTCCTAAACTTATTCGTTTCACCTGATTACCCCGAAAATTGGATTCGACTCACCTTGAAGTGTTATCCAGAAATATTAATCACAGGTTACAAATCTATGAATGCTGGAGAAAAGCTTGATGCCTCGGCTCACTGTCCAGAGCCCGGCTTAGATTGTTTTGGCAAGGTGAAGATAAACGTGCTGCCATGATTCAATACGCTTTCGGCTCGAATTGCACCTCCATGCGCCTGCAGGATCCGGTGGGCGATCGCAAGCCCAAGCCCGGTCCCTCCGGATTCCCGCGAGCGGGCTTTATCCACCCGGTAGAACCGTTCAAATATCCGGCTAAGATGCTCAGAGGCAATTCCTTGGCCAAAATCGCGTACGCGGAACTCTACCGCGTTGGCAGGCTCTGGAAGCTCGCGCGCACTGATAATGACACGGCAGCTCGATGTGTTCCGGGCCTGCCCGTACTTGATTCCATTCTCAATCAGATTGCTAAGCACCTGCACGATGGCATCTGTATCGGCGAGCACCTCGGCAGAAGTAACCTCTCCAATCTCCAGCACCGCCTCCGCATCCTGAACCAACCCGCTCATCGCCTGCACCGCATCGCGAACCAGAATGTCAGCCCGCACCGGCACCGGATGAAGCTTCAACTCCGACGATTCAACCCGCGCCATCACCAGCAGATCCTCTGTCAGGCGATTCATCCGGGTCGCGTTCTTCAAAATCGTCGCCAGAAACTCCCGGGCTTGCGCGCTGAGGCTGGCCTCATGATCCAACAGCGTCTCGACATAGCCGGTAATCGACGTAAGCGGCGTGCGCAGTTCATGCGAGACATTGGCTACAAAGTCCCGCTGGATGCGCTCCACCTGTTCGATGCGGGTAATGTCGTGCAGAACAGCCACCGCGCCGCCGCCCGGCATGGGTGACGCGGCCACCTCGAGAATCCTGCCCGGCGCCAGCGACGTCGAGCGGCGTTCGCTCACAATGCGTTCATCCAGAGCCGCGCGCACGCATTGCAGTACATCCGGGTCGCGGATTGTCTGGACCAGTGCATGGCCAATGCGCACGCCGCCCCCGGACGAAGTATCCGGCAGCAGCTTCTGCATGCGCTGATTCGTCCATTGAATCCGTCCCGCCTGGTCCACGGCAACCACGGCATCCTGCATGCTGTCGATCATCGCCTCCAGTTCGTGGCGCGCTTCAGACGCCTCGGCAAGCCGCCGCTGCGCCTGATCCGAAGCAATCGAAATCGCGTCGAACAGTTCGTCGAAATCGGCGTAGCGGTTGTTGACCCCGCCCGCGGGTTGCTCCGGCAACGCGGCCGCGGCGCTGCGCAACTCTGAGATATTTCGCCGAATTGGCCGAACAAGCAGAAGAGCGCTGATGGCTGCGCCGGCCAGAACGCAAACGGCTATGCCGATCCAGCCGCGTGGAATCAACCAGACGGCGAGCGCTGCCACGACAGCCAACGCAATCGTCATCCGAACAAAGAACGAGAGAAAGAGGCTACGCGTCATGGGTTGTTGAGCCTCTGCGCTTAAGCCTGAGATGACTTGGGGATCTCAAAACGATACCCTGCTCCGCGCATGGTCTTAAGATAGCGCGGAGTTTCGGCATCGACCTCGATCTTTTCACGGATACGGCGGACATAGACGTCGACCGAACGCGGCGTTACAAAACGTGCATCGCCCCAGACCGCATCCAGCAGATGGTCGCGGCTGAAGACCCGGCCGGGATGACGGGCAAGATAGTCCAAGAGGCGAAATTCTGTTGCGGTTGTGGTGACCAGCTCCCCCTTGACGCGAAGCTGCATGGCCCCAGCGTCGATCTCCACGTCTTCAAATTTCAGGACCGACGGTGAGGTCGGACGCTCAAACCTGCGCAGCACAGCCTTGACCCGCGCCACCAGTTCGCGGGTTGCGAACGGTTTGGTGATGTAGTCGTCCGCGCCCATCTCCAGCCCTTGCACGCGATCGTTCTCTGCGGCGCGCGCGGTGAGAAATATGATGGGAATCACGCTCAGGGTGGGATTCTGGCGCAACCTTCGGCAAAGGTCGAGCCCGTCGCCGCCCGGCACCATGATGTCCAGCAGAAAAAGCGCAGGCGGCTGGCGGTCGGCATCGGGAACGATCTGCCCGATCGTTGAATAGGCACGAACAGTATATCCGGCGCTCTCCAAATGGTATTGGACCAGCCGTGAGATATCGGCGTCGTCTTCTAATACAAAAATCGTCTGACTCAATTTGTAACCTCGGTGTTACCGTCAGGTTAACCTACTGTGACCGCTGAATTGCTAACGTATGATGAATCGTAGGGTCAATTTCTATAGAACATTACCTTTCCCCTGCCCAGGAGTTATTCTGGAGAGTAGTTTCCAACCCCTCCCTATGACCGAACAATCACATCTCGTCCTCTGCGTCGACGACGAACTGATCGGCCTCAAGGTCCGCAAGATCCTGCTGGAACGCGCCGGCTATCGGGTTCTGACTGCTCCGGACGGTTCTGCCGGGCTGGATATCTTTTCTCGCGAGCCGGTTGAGGCCGTGGTGCTCGATTATTCCATGCCAGGCATGAACGGGGGCGAAGTGGCCACGAAGATGCGCCTGACAAAGCCTCATATTCCAATCCTTCTGCTCTCGGCTTACATGGGACTGTCGTCGGAGGTGCTATCGACAGTCGATCTTTATATGACCAAAGGCGAGGGACCTCCGGTTCTTTTGCAGAAGTTAAGCAGTCTCCTGCAACCATCGAGCGACGCGTAGAGCAAGAGGGTCTGTGAACCTAAGTCAATTCAATCGCATTCTGCGGCAGGTATTTTTGTTGCCGGTCATCGCGTTGTTATTGATGGCCGTCGCTTTGTATTTACAGATTCGAGGTGCAAATTCGACCGTCAACCTCATCCAGGAATCCAATGCGCGGATCGCCCAGGTAAGTCGCATTGAAAAGCTGATTCTGAACGAAGAGTCCGGCCTCCGTGGATATGAAAATACGTCAGACAATCGGTTCCTTCAGCCTTATCTGGCTGCCTCTTCCAGCCTGCAGGCGGAGTTCGACAGGATGCAGACGCTTCCGGGGCTGGATTCTGTCGAAAAGCACTACCTGGATGATCTCATCGAAAAACACCAACTCTGGCAGGACGCATTCGCACTGCCGGTCATCGCCACGATTCGTGCCGGGGGGCAGGTACGCGACGTTGACCTGAACCTGCGCGGAAAGATCATGATGGACGATATTCGTCAGGATATCGCCGACACGACCCATAACGCCGAACAGCGGCGATCGGCACGCATCGAACTCTGGCGCCGCCAGGTTCGCCAGATGGAGTGGTTCCTCCTGGCGCTCGCACTCTGCGTTGGCATCTCAATCGGCCTCTTTACCCTTAACCGTCTGCACGCCGTATCGAGTGCCTATAAAACGTCTCTCGATGTGCTCGGCCGGAGGGCAGAAGAGATCTTCCAGTCTGAACAGGAACTTCGAACCACACTGGCTTCGATCGGCGACGGCGTGATTACCTGCGATGCCGCGGGCCGCGTCCAGATGATGAATCCGGTCGCAGTCCAGCTCACGGGCTGGACGCAGGCTGAAGCCCAAGGCCAACCGCTGGAGGCGATCTTCCACATTGTCAATGAGAAGACCCGCGACATCGTGGAAAATCCTGTCGCCAAGGTCAAGCGGCTCAACCGTATCGTCGGCCTGGCCAACCACACCGTTCTCATTCGTAAGGACAAGACAGAGCTGAACATCGCCGACAGCGGCGCGCCCATTCGCGATCGCACCGACGGCATTGCCGGCGTTGTCATGGTATTTCGCGATATTACGTTGGAGCGCAAGACCCAGGACGCTCTGCTGGCGAACGAGAAGCTGGCAGTCGCCGGGCGTCTTGCCGCGACCATCGCCCACGAGATTCACAATCCGCTCGACTCCGTTTCCAATCTCCTCTACCTGATGCGCAACGGCGCTTCAAAAGAGGAATCGGAACAGTTTATGGATATGGCCGAACAGGAATTAGCCCGCGTCACCCAGATCAGCCGTGCCATGCTCGGCCTCTACCGTGAATCCAAAGCTCCCGTGCAGGTCGATCTCAAAGAGATGCTTCAGGAGATACTCCTGCTCATGGAGCATCGCTTCAGCGACGAGCGAGTGACGATTCATACGGACCTGCCCTCCTCCGTCTCAGTCGACGCCTTTCCTGCCGAGCTTCGCCAGGTCTTCACCAACCTCATTGCAAATGCGGCTGAAGCAGCAGGCCCAGGAGGAGAGGTTCGCGTCAGCATCACCCCACGAGGTCCGGACGCATATAGCAACGGAATCAAGCAAGAGCCGGGAGCTACTGTGTTGATCGCGGATAATGGCGCTGGAATTCCCGACGATGTTCGCCCCCGCCTCTTTCAGCCATTCTTCACGACCAAAGGCGAGCGAGGAACCGGCCTGGGGCTTTGGGTTAGCCGCGGCATCATTACCAAGCATGGCGGCAGCATCGAGTTGGACAGCGATACCGGCCATTCCACCCACGGCACCGTCGTCAGCGTCTTTCTCGCGACGAAACCCACCATCAACGCCGGTGGCGACTGATTCTGGCCGAATCGGCCGTCGTCAGGGGGATTTGTTCTTCAGCCGCGCAACTTCGCCAACAGGTCAGTCGGATGCACCGGCTTTGCCAGGATCTCGAACTCGTGGCCCTGCGCGCGCGCTTTTTCCAGCAGATCAGCCGTCGCGGCTTGTCCTGAGAACAAAAGAATCTTGCACTTGGGCAGCCGGCTTCGCGTAATGATCGCGGCTTCGATCCCGGTCATCCCGGTCATGATGACATCGCTGATCAGCATGTCCGGCTGAAAGCTGTCGAGCAGCTCAACTGCCTTTTCACCGCTGAACACCGCGCGGGCCTCAAAGCCTGCCTGATTCAGGATGATGGCGAGTGTATTTGCAATCACCTGCTCGTCGTCGGCAACAAGTACTCTGGGCTTAGGCGTAGTGGTGGATGTCGAATCTGCCATTCTTATGTATCCCCAAATCGGAAGTTCAATTTTCAGTTATAAATGCAACTGTGTCAGGCTTGGTTTGACGAACTGCCCTACACGCTAATGATACGCTGACCGCAGTGTCGATAGACGGACAGGCCATCTGAATTCATCGTTCAAATTCAATAATATTAGAAAAATATGCAGCCAGTGATTATCCGCGCCGATCAGGTCGAGAAATACTATCCCCAGCCGAACGAGAACCGCATCCAGGTCATCTCGCCCACGGACCTGTCGATCTCCGCCGGGGAGATCGTCGCGCTCCTCGGCCCCTCCGGCTCCGGTAAATCCACGCTCCTCAGAATGCTGACCGGCCTCTCGGCTCCCTCGGCCGGAGTCGTCTATTGGCACGAAAAGCCCATCGCAACCGCCGACGTCAACGTCTCCATCGTCTTTCAGAGCTTCGCGCTCTTTCCCTGGCTCACCGTCCTTGAAAACGTCGAGGCACCGCTCAAGGCACGCGGCATGGAGGCCGCAGAACGCCGCAAACGCAGCCTCAAGATTCTCGATACTGTCGGTCTCGACGGCTTCCAGGCGGCCTATCCCAAAGAGCTCTCCGGCGGTATGCGCCAGCGCGTCGGCTTTGCCCGCGCTCTGGTGGTCGAACCCGAGGTTCTCTTTATGGACGAGCCCTTCTCCGCGCTCGATGTGCTCACTGCCGAGAACCTGCGCAGCGAACTCCTCGAACTCTGGCAGAAGAAGACGATCCCCACCAAGGCCATCTTCATCGTCACCCATAACATCGAAGAGGCCGTCCTGCTCGCCGACCGTATCATCGTCCTCGGCCGCAATCCCGGCCACATCCGCACCGACTTCAAGGTAACGCTCTCCCATCCCCGTGACCGCAAGACGACCGCCTTCACCCAACTGGTCGACTACATCTACAAGGTGCTCACGCAGCCCGAGTCGAAGCCTCCCGCTCTGCCCCGCCCGCTTGGCGGCAAGCCCGCTCGCAACCAGCGCCAGATGCACTACCAGATGCTTCCCCACGCCCGCCCTGGCGGCATCGCTGGCCTGCTGGAACTGGTGCTCGACCATGACGGCAAGGACGACATCTACCGTCTCGCCGACGACCTCGCCTTCGAGATCGACGACCTGTTGCCCATCGTCGATGCCGCGCAACTGCTCGGCTTCCTCACCGTCACCGAAGGCGATGCGGCCATCACTCCCACCGGCGCCGAGTATGCCAACTCCGAGATTCTCCGCCAGAAAGAGCTCTTCCGCGCCGCCGCGCTCGAGAACGTCCTGCTCATCCGCCAGATTGTCCGCGCCATCGAGGCCAAGAGCGATCGCTCCGTGCCAGAAGATTTCTTTCAGGACCTGCTTGACGAGCAGTTCAGCGAAGAGGAGACCATCCTCCAGTTGGAGACCGCCATCAACTGGGGCCGCTACGCCGAGCTGTTCGACTTCGACGTCTCCCGCCGCAGGTTTATCCTCCCTGAGAAGTTGAACGAGACCGAGTCCGACTCCTCCGCGGAGATCGGGGCATGATCAACCTGCCGGACAGCTTCAGCGCCAATCGCAGCCGGCATATCTTCGCCCGCTCGCAGGCGCTCAGGCGGAGCTGGCCCTTCGTGCTCGATCTGGGCGTCGCCGGTCTTGGCCTCGCCTGCTTCTACGGCCTCATGCAGATCGCAAAGTACTGGTTTGGCCATCCCGAGCCCGAGATCGCAATCTCGCTCAGCCCCCATGCTCTGCCCCTGTACGCCTTTTATTCGGTCGTCCGCATCGGACTCGCGTACCTGCTCAGCCTCGTCTTCGCGGTCGGCTACGGATACGTCGCCGCCTACAGCAATCGCCTGGAATCCTTCATGATCGCGGGCCTGGACATCCTGCAATCAATTCCCGTGCTCAGTTTTCTCCCCGGCGTCATGCTCGCCATGGTCGCGCTCTTTCCCACCCGCCAGCTCGGTCTCGAAATGGGCGCAATCGTCCTCATCTTTACCGGCCAGGTCTGGAACATGGCTTTCAGCTTCTACTCCTCGATTAAGAGCATTCCTCGCGAGCTGAGCGAAGCGTCGAAGATCTATAGATTCTCCCGTTGGCAGCGCTTCATCCAGCTCGAGCTGCCCTACTCCGCTATCGGACTGGTCTGGAACTCGATCGTCTCCGTCGCCGGCGGCTGGTTTTTTCTCATGGCCTGCGAGATGTTCGTTCTGGGCAAGCACGACTTTCGCCTCCCCGGCCTCGGCTCCTATCTCCAGACCGCCGCCGGCGACGGAAACTATAAGGCCATCGCCTGGGGCTTGTTCACCATGATCGCGATCATCGTCGCCACCGACCAGCTCATCTGGCGGCCGGTCATCGCATGGAGCGACAAGTTCAAGTTCGAGATGGTCGAGACCACGGCCCGCGTCCGCTCCCCTCTGCTGCACCTGCTTGAGCACTCGCGCGCGCTTGGCAACCTGCGCAAGCGAACCATCATGCCCCTCAGCGAAGGCATCTACCGCCGACTGGCCCAGTCGCGCAAAGAGCGTCTGGCCCGCCTGGCTTCCACGGATTCCAAAAGAACATCGACGCGAGACCAATTGGCTGCATGGCTGCGCGCCCTGGCCCTCGCTGTCATGGTCGCCGCCGTCGTCTACGCGGCATGGCAGGCAGTCGAACTGCTGCGGCAGGTGCAGGCCGGCCAGTTCGGCGAAATACTCAAAGGTGCGCTGGCTACCTTCCTCCGGGTTAACCTAGCGCTGGTATTGGCCGCGGCGTGGACCATCCCCGCGGGCGTCGCCATCGGCTTCAATCCAAAGCTGGCACGGATCGCGCAGCCCCTGGTTCAGATCGTTGCCTCTATCCCCGCGCCTGCGCTCTTTCCCGTGATCCTGCTCGCGCTCATCAAAATGGGAGGTGGACTTGGTATCGGCTCGGTCGCCCTGATGATGCTGGGAACCCAGTGGTACATCCTGTTCAATGTCATTGCCGGAGCGATGGCCATCCCCTCAGACCTGCGCGAGGTCGCTACACTCTTCCGCTTCACCGCTGTGCAACGCTGGCGAACCGTTATCCTGCCCGGAATCTTTCCCTATCTCATCACCGGCATGGTCACCGCCTCCGGCGGGGCGTGGAACGCCAGCATCATCGCGGAGTATTTCAGCCTGAATAACCATACCTACCAGACGGTGGGCCTCGGTGCCGTCATCAGCGCCGCCACCGACAGCGGCCGGTTCCATATCCTCCTACTGGCTACCATCGTCATGGCATTGATGGTCGTCACCATCAACCGGCTCGTGTGGCGTCCCCTCTACCGCGTCGCCGAAACCCGCTATAAGCTCGAAGGCTGACATCCTCTGATTCCCTATCTCTGAATCCCAGGCCAGAGATAGGAAAATCACAGCACCCAGAAGCAGCACAATGAATGTCACAGTTGAAGAATTAGCGGCAATAAATAGAAAATAAATAGTATAGAAAATTAGCTTTAGTTCTAGTCTATTTCCTTATTGTTAGGGGGAAGCTTCGACCCGACAGAAATGACTCGACCTAAGACATTCAGAAAGAATTATTTACCGATGAAACTCCTGGGCCGCAATCTACCAGCAACTCAGAAACTGCCTTCACGCTGCTATCCTTACCAACGGAAACCAACAGGAGCACAGAACACCCATGATTGATCTCAAAGGCAAAGTCGCCGTCGTCTTCGGCCTGGCCAACAAGCGCAGTATCGCCTGGGGCATCGCCCAGAAACTCTCCCAAGCCGGGGCCACTCTCGCCATCTGCTATCAGAGCGAACGTCTCCAGAGGGATGCTGAAGGGCTCGCAGCGGATCTGCCCAATGCCCGAACCTTCCAGTGCGACGTCTCCTCCGACGCAGAGATCGAAGCCCTCTTCGCCCAGCTCAAAGAGACCTACGCCACCATCCATACCGTTGTGCATGCGGTAGCCTTCGCCCCCCCCGACGAGATTAAAAACGACTTTCTGCTCACCAGCCGCGAGGGCTTCCGCATCGCCCACGACGTTAGCGTCTACTCGCTGATCGCCGTCAGCCGCGCCGCCGTTCCGCTTATGACCGAAGGCGGAAGCATCCTCACCCTCACCTACTACGGCTCCACCAAGGTCTTCCCCAACTACAACGTCATGGGCGTCGCCAAAGCTGCGCTCGAGGCAACCGTCCGCTATCTGGCAGCCTCGCTCGGCTCCAGGAAGATCCGCGTGAACGCCATCTCCGCCGGCCCCATCAAGACGCTGGCCGCGCGCGGCATCGGCGACTTCACTAAAATTCTTAACGCCGTCGAAGAGCGCGCCCCGCTCCACCGCAACGTCGACCAGCTCGAAATAGGCAACGCCGCTCTCTTTCTTTCCAGCGATCTTGCCAGCGGCATCACCGGCGAAACCACCTTCGTTGACTGCGGCTACAACATCACCGGCCTGTAAGTGATACGAGTTCTACTGACAGGATGCTGTCAGTAGAACTCCGCTATGCTCCCCTCAATGCGCAGAACCGCCACAGGAAAGGGATCAAATGACTATCGCCGAAATTCTCCTCCAGGACTTCGACCACGAAATGGCCGGAACCCGCACCACGCTTGAGCGCATCCCAACCGACAAGCCCGACTTCAAGTGTCACGACAAATCGATGCCCATGGGACGGCTCGCCGTCCACGTCGCCAGCCTTCCCCAATTCGGAACCAGCATCCTCACCACGTCGGGCATGGATCTCGCCACAACCAAATTCCCTACCCTCGAATTTGAGTCGCGCGAAAAGCTGCTGGAAACCTTCGATACTCTTGCCGCTGAAACCCGAGCTGCACTCGCCAAATCCAGCGACGCCGACCTTCAGCAGCCCTGGAAGTTCAGCTTCGGAGACACGATCATCTCCAACGAGCCCCGCTCCACCACCTACCGCAACATGTTCTTCAACCACCTGATCCACCACCGCGCCCAGCTCGGCGTCTACCTGCGCCTCAACGACCTTCCTGTCCCCCCGCTCTACGGCCCCTCCGCCGATGACAGAATGGGCTTCTAACTACTCAATCCGAGTGCCCCATTCATCGCGTCTCTGTTTCTTGCGATGGGTGGGGATTCACGCGAAAGCGCGAACCATTTTCATTAGGACCTTACCCAGCCTTCTCGGTCAGTTCCGCCCACCGCTCATACAGCGCATCCGCAGCTGTCTGCGCCGATTCCATCTCAGCCAGAGCGTCCGTCAGCTTCTCCGCATCCGTGACTACATCCTGTCGCTCCATCATCTCGCGCGCAGCCTGTAGCCGCTCCTCAGCCTTCTCCACCTGCACTTCGATCCCGGCAAACTCCCGAGCCTCAAGGTAAGACAGCTTCTTCCTGCCACCAGTTGCCGGTGCAGCAGAGGCAGCGGGGGCAACGGCTTTCCCGGTCGCACCCGGAGCAATAGCCTCTTCCACCTTTACTCCCCGCCACTGCTCCCACTGCGAATAATCCGCGAACATCTCCGCGCCACCGCGTCCATCCAGTCCCAACACCACAGTCGACACGCGATCCAACATATAACGGTCGTGCGTCACCAATACCAGCGCACCCGAATATTCAAGCAAACTCTCTTCCAGAATTTCGAGCGTCGCGATATCCAGATCGTTGGTGGGCTCGTCAAGCAGCAGCAGATCGGCAGGCTCCAGCATCAGCTTTGCGATGAGCACCCGCGCCCGCTCGCCGCCGCTCAACCGCTCAACCGGCTGGTTCAACTGCTCGCTGGTAAACAAAAACTTCGTGGCATAACTGGCCACATGGACGACGCGGCCCTGATACACCACTGAGTCCGAATCCGGAGCCAGCGCCCGCCGCAACGTCACGTCCTCATCCAACTCCCGTGCCTGACTGAAGTAAACGATCTTCAGCAGCGGGGCCTTCTTCACCATGCCGGCTGAGGCCTCCAATTCTCCGGTCAATAGCCGCAGAAGCGTCGTCTTGCCGCTCCCATTCGGCCCTACCAAGCCCACTCGCATCCCCGATGTAATCAGGAAGTTCAATCCCTGGACGATCTTCCGGTCGCCGAGGGTGATGCTGACGTCTTCCAGTTCAACCAGCCGTTTTGTCTGCCGCTCCGTGGCTGAAAAGTCGATCCCCGCCGTCGCCGTCTGCACCCGGGAGTTCACTTCCTTCAACTGCCCGATCAGATCGTTCGCATTGTCGATGCGCGCCTTGGCCTTCGTCGATCGGGCCTTCGGGCCGCGACGCAGCCATTCCACCTCGATCTTCACGCGATTCTTCAGCGCATCCTGCAACTTCGTCTGCGCTTCCATGTAGGCTTCTCTGCCTTCAAGAAATTTCGAGTAGCTTCCTTTCACCCGCAGCAGCCCGTCCGCATACACGCGGTTCAATTCGACTATCTCCGTCGCAACATTCTCAAGAAAATAACGATCATGGCTAACAAGAACGCAAGCAAAAGAAGCCTCATTCAGCAATCCCTCCAGCCACGAAATACCAGCTAAATCAAGATGGTTCGTCGGCTCGTCCAGCAACAGCACATCCGGATGAGTCACCACGGCCTCTGCAATCGCCAGCCGCTTCCGCCAGCCCCCGCTCAGGGTCGAGGCTTCAACGTCGAGCGATGGAAACCCGATCTTCCCGCTGATCTCCCGCAGACGCCCTTCGCGCTCCGCCTCGGAGACGTGAGCGCGTCTCAATGCCGCCTCAAGCGCGTCGCGTACCGTCATTCCGGCAGCAAATTCAGACTCCTGCTTCACGTATCCGACACGAGCCCGCTTGCGAACCGCAACATCACCGGCATCGGCGTCTTCCTCGGAGGCCAATACCTTCAGCAGGGTACTCTTCCCCGCTCCATTGGGTCCAATCAGGCCAATGCGATCGCCATCTGAAACAGTAAAGGAAATTTCGCGAAATAAGGTGGTTGCGCCAAAGGCCTTGCTCAATCCCTGCGCGTTGATGATAGGTGGCATCTCCTCAGTCTACCGCGCCAATTATGCAGATAAACTCCCGAACTCGGATCAGGTCTTTCAATCCAGATCGAAATCCCGCAAAGGCCGCTCCCCCAGCGGCGTTTCCTTGGCCTTCTTCACCGCTTCGGCAAACTTCTTTGCCAGCACATCGTCTTTATTCTTCTGCGCGTCCACACTTTGCGCAAAGATCGAATCCCGACGAGCATCGGCCTCGCGTAGCGCTTTCGCAGCTTCGCCAAAGTCCTCGAACATCTTCTTCCTTGGAGCGGTGGTGTGCGCGATGATCGCTCGCGTCACCGGATCGATCTTAAGCATCGCACCGCAGTCCGGGCACATCACCTCAAATATCTCGTCGCTCATCCCCATGGCTATCACCTCAAACCCACATTCTAAAGCCGTCGCCGCCAAACCGTTTTGTTGCAGACTGGATTTGATCCTCGCGCCTCCTGCCCGGCATCAACCACGTCTACACGCGGATATTGATGGAAGGCGGGTGCGAGGGCTATTCTCATCTATAAACTGAGACCAGGTACTGCTTATTCATGGCGAAGTTTTCCTTTAAAGATTTTCGGACGCGCTACAGGGCCTTGTCTCTGCTGAACCTTGCTGGCGCCGGTATCTCCTTCCTCGCAATTGCGGCGCTGCTCATCATTGCGCAAAGGCCTGCTTATGCGCAGCAGGATGCCTTCAGGCGAGCGGTCGAGTTGTCGCAGGCAGGCAAGGCTCACGATGCTGAGCTTGCCTGGCGCCAATTGGCGCAGACCCATCCTCAAAACGCCGAGGTACACCTGGGTCTGGGTATGGCTCTGGCTCAACAGGGCAGCCTCCCTGAAGCTGCGCGTGAGTATCGCAAAGCGCTGACGCTCAATCCTAAGTTGCGCGGCGTCTCCTTCAATCTGGGACTGGCTGAATTTAAACAAGGGAACTTTGCAGCCGCGATCAAGCCGCTTGCCGCTGCGGCGAAAGAGAATCCGCAAGACAAGCGAAGCGGACTGCTCATAGGAATGAGCTATTTTGGGCTTCACAACTACGCCAAGGCAGCGCCTTACCTCCAGGAAGCTGCCGCCGCTCAGCCGTCCAATCTCGAACTGCATAATGTGCTGGCACAAAGCTGCCTTTGGAGCGCCCAGTATGCCTGCGCAATGGCTGAGTATGAAGCCATTCTGAAGGCGGACCCGGACTCCGTGCAGGCTCATATGCTTCTCGGCCAGGCGCTGGACAGCCTGGATAAACGCACGGAGGCGATTGCCGAACTTGAAACCGCTGCTCGTATCGCCCCCCATGAACCAAATGTGCACTTTGAACTCGGGTACCTTTACTTCACCAACCATGACTACGAGCATGCCGCGCCACAGTTTGAACTGGAGTTGAAAAATAATCCCGATCATGCACAGGCGTTGACCTATCTGGGCGATATCAAGATCCGCAATAACGACGACAAGGCCGCGGAGACTCTGTTGTCCAGAGCGATTCAGCTACAGAAGAATATTCGACTGGCCTATTTTGACCTGGGCATGATCTACGCTAAACAGAAGCGAAATCCCGAGGCCATTAAAGCGTTTCTGCGAGCTGAAGAGCTTGATCCCAAGGAGCCCGACGCTCATTACCGCCTGGGCAGAATCTACATGGAGCAGGGGCAAAAGCAGAAGGCCGACCTTGAATTCGCGAAGACAAAAGATTTACACAATAAGACGACAGAGTCGTTGATCCAGAAGGTAACCGGGAGCGCGGGTGTCCCACAGCAGCAACCCTGAAGCCGTTATCTCATCCGTAGGGCAATACTCTAAAACTTATCTGGTATTTAGAGCAGATTTACTGTTGGTGTGGAGGAAGGCAGCCGCAGATTCCCTTCGGGAATGACAAACAAAGGCTCGGCAGACTCTACACCAACTGCTACTTTGCTCCAGTGTGGCTCCGGTGCTCTATCGCGACAATGAGCCACAACCTCTTCAAACGTTCCATTGCCGAGATTGCGGAAAAGGAGTTACCGCAAGATACGGCGGGAAACAGCAGGGCGCAAACCGTAACTGCTCAATCAAGGTTCTATTCTGTCAGCGATCGAAGACTCATTTTGGATCTGAGAAAAACACACAGGCCGATCTTTTGAAATTCACTGGACGAACAGCCACGTAGAGCGAATCAAGGAGATGCCGTCAAATCGGCTCATCGCTGACTGAACACGAGAGGGCCACTTAAATAGAAGCGCCGCTCCGGGACGAGAAGAACGTCCCGGAGCGGCGCTGTTGTTAGAACAGCAACTTACCGCCAAACTGGAAGCTGCGTGCGTCCCAGGCTGAGGTAACCTGTCCGAAACTATCGTTCGTGGTGCTATAGCTAGTATTGAGGTTCTGGAATTGCGTGTGATTGAACGTGTTGTAGGACTCGACACGAATCTGGAGCCTGAGCCCTTCTTTCAGGATTGGAAACGACTTGAAGATGGACAGGTTGGTATTGAATCGGCCAGGGCCAACGACCTTGTCCTTTCCAGAATTTCCAAAGCCTGCATTGGGGCCGGGAGAGGCAACATCCCACGCATTGATAGGATCGGTAAATGCCTTCACATTAAAGTATTCCTTTTGTGTCTTCGGACCTTTGGTTGAGACACCTGGAAGGATGCTGGCACGATTGCTCGTTCCTCCGCCAAGGCCAAGCGTGTCGGGCCCTCCATAACCGATGGTGACAGGAGTTCCGCTATTCGCAATCGTAATACCGGAGATCTGCCAACCGCTCAAAGCCTGACGCTCGAGGAAATTACCATTCTTGAAAAACGGCACACTATAGATGTAATTTGCGCTAAAGATATGCCGCCGGTCGAGCGAGCCTGAACTGCGGTCATAGTCTGGGTTGAATGGGTTGGAGAGCCGCGCCAGATCGCCGTTTGCGAGATCGATCTCGTGCGACCACGTATAGGATAACTGCACCGTGAATCCGTGCTTGTTTTCCACGCGAAGTCCGGCCTGAAGCGAGTGATAGTTCGAGTTGGTAGTCTGCTCTTCCTGGGTGATGCTCGCATAACCGAGATACTGTCTGTACTGGTTTGCATCCGCTGTACCCTTCGCGACGGCTTCCCGTTGCGTGCTGTTCAAGGGTAGGGTGTTGATTGAGCGATCATCATTCTGATGCCACCCAGTGGTTCCCACATATTGAAGAATGCCCACGACGGAAGGAGCGACTTCTCTCTGCATCCCCAAACTGAACATGGAAACGCCGGGAGCAGGATAGGCATATGCCAGGTTAGTCATGCTAGCCGGATGAATGGCTTCTTCCGCAGCCTGACCAGTCTGATTATCCCTTGAAGGATCGGAGAAGTACACGTTGTTGGCGGATGGCTGGAACGAGAAGGGGGGATTGCCGCCCGCGTTGTAGACGTCATTTCCCTGTACCCGCTCAAAGAACATGCCATAACCCCCTCGAATCACCGTCTTGCCGTCGCCGGTCAAATCGTAGGCAAAGCCAATGCGGGGTTGGAAGGTGTTGTATGGATTTTTAACGGCTCCGCGCGGGAAGCCATCGACGCCGGCAATCTTCATACCGTTGAGGTAGAAAGGCGCCGGAGCACCCGCTGGCTGGCTAAAGCCAGGGTTTGTCGGGTCCAGAGTGCCATCCGCTTTAAGCGGGTTGCCAAGGGAAGCATCGTAGGCAGAAGGCACAAAATTGGCAAACCGATTGTCCCTTTCGAATGCATGCGGGAGCGCATCGAATCGAATGCCGAGATTGAGTGCCAGTTTCCTGGTTACCTTCCAGTTATCCAGAGCATAGACAGAGTAGGTATTGTTGACCCAGTGAGGAGTGTTGAGAGCCTGAAGCTGGGTGTAGGAGTTGGCAAAGCCCAGTAGGAAGTTGACATAGGAATCGTGAGAATAGGAACCCGGGGTGAAGCCATAAGTCCCCTGCGTATTGAACTGAAGCTGCTGATTCTTGATGAAGTGCATGTAAGAGAAACCGAACTTGAAGTTGTGCTTTCCATGCGACCACGAAAGATCGTCGCGGGTCTGATAGTCCATCGCCGCGTTCTTCCATGGGAAGTATTGCGAATTCCAGGTCGTACTATAAGGTGCGCCCAGGTCAATCTCCGGGAGTCGGTTCAGGGCGTTGTTGCCGGTAAAGAAGCTTCCGGCATCCCAGCCATCAGGCTGGGCAAAGATGCCGACAGGAGTAAATCTGAGCTTGTTCCCATCGAAGTTGAACGCCGTTTCATTCAGCAGGTTGGGAGAGATCGTCTGCGTCAGCTTGACGACAGCCGCCCACGCCGGGTTATCCATGACACTTCCCACTGTGGGGTAAGAGTCGTTGCTCCATAGCGGAGGATACTTGGTTTGCTTATTGGCGTCGTGAATGTAGTGGCCCATCAATTGAAGCTTTGAGCTGATAGCGTGGTCGATACGAACCAGGTCCTCGCGAACATAGGTAGGCGCGGCGATGGACGCGACGTACACGTTACTGCCGTCTGGAGAGTTTGGCTTCGGAAATGCGCCCGTCCCCATGAATCGAACTGCATTCGCATCGAGCAGATTGGCAGGAATAATGTAAGTTTTTTTATCATTGCTGGGATTGGGAAATGGATCACCGGGAGTTAGACCATCCGCGGTGTAAATTGCAAGCTTGGCTGGGTCGTTCGTAAAAGGAACAATTGGCGCCGTTCCCTTGGGAGGAAGCACATAAGCAAGGTCCTGCCCCATGGTCGGGAAGTCAGCCGCTGGAATTGTTGTGGTCCGGGTAGGAGCGCTTCCGCGGATCTCGCGGCGGGCCTCTTCGTTGAAGAAGAAGAAGGTCCGGTCGCGATGTGTGTTGTAGAGATGCGGAATAAAGAGAGGACCGCCGATGTTGCCGCCAAAGACATTCACTCTCAGCTTCGGCTTGGGCCTTCCTCCCAGCTTGGTAATGTAGTTGTTGGCGTCGAATTTTTCATTGCGGTTGAATTCCCAAAGTCCGCCATGAAAGCTTCGCGTACCGGACTTCAGGACCATCAAAATCTGGCCGCCGGAGCCAATGCCATAGTCAGGGCTGTAATTGCTGTTCAGTGTTTGAAACTGCGAGATGGCATCTTGCGATACCAGAATGCTGAAGCAACCGCCGCAACCGCGGTCGTAGATCTCTCCGCCGTCTACCAGGTAGATATTGTGGCTCGGGCGCGTTCCGTTGAAGCTGATTCCGTTGCCGGCAGTCAACGCATTGACGCCGTTGTAGTCGGGAAGATTGTTCGAGACACCGGTACCGAGAACGGCGAGGGCGGTGATATTGCGGCCATTGGTCGCCAGTTCGGAGACCTGGCTTCCCGAGATCAGGTTACTCACCTCGCTGGTTTCGGTCTGGACTCGCAACGCATTCGCCTCAACCGAGACGGTCTGCTGCGCGCTTCCCACCGCCAAAACAATGTTCTCCTGAAGGGTCTGGGCGACGTTCAGCACAATGCCGGTGGTCGAGGAGACCTGGAATCCCGGAGCCGTTACCGTAAGGTTATAGTGGCCGATGCGCAGTCCGGGGAAGTTGAAGATTCCAGCCTCGTTTGTAGTTCCAGTGCGTGTCTCGTTGGTCTCCGTGTTGACCAGTTTGATGGAAGCATTGGGGACGACCGCGCCGGAAGGATCAGTGGCGGTTCCATTGATGGTCGCGTTCTCCTGGCCATAGGCGAGGGGGATGGTGAGCAGGAGAGCCATCAGGGCTACACCAAATGTGAGTAAACGAGTGCGATACATAGGAATCACCTTCCATCTGCAGAGGCAATCTCTGCCTATTATTTTGGGTAAATGTTTACTTGATATCAATCCACTACATCCTCGGGTTGAATTTGGCCTCAATAATTTGCGCTACTTTGGTGACGAAAAGACTTTAGAGAGGAACTCACCACTCGTCAAGTGCTAAATCGATTTTGGGGGTAAAGCCACCTTATTTTCACATCTGGACAAAATAGGACGACATGTGTAATGCCGCGTGTTCTGCAAGACCGGGAGGTGCCTCAAATCATCCATTTACGGAGGATTGATCCCGGATAGAGTGAGTGCCCCTGTTGTATGTCAGCACATCCAACTCAGCACTGATCACCGATCAGATATTTTCTTGGATTAACGATTTGCACTGATCTCAGCCGTTCAGGGCGATTCTCATCTCGCCAGGAGATAGCTCCCTATTTACTTCATTTCTTTGTCTCCGAAAGAAATGGCAAGGGCGACGGCCGACGTTTAGCCAAGTGCAATCGAGGCGAGCAGAAATCCAGCCCATGATTCCGGGCTCGATCTTCTTTAGATATCGCTGGAAGTCCTGAAACTGGTTTGTGGCGGAGAGGGGGAGATTCGAACTCCCGATAGCCTTGCGACTATGTCTGATTTCGAGTCAGGTGCATTCAACCGGGCTCTGCCACCTCTCCGTATTTGAAACAAGTGTCTACAGCTCTTCTTCGATGTCAGCGTCGATTCCCTGCTGTTTTCCGAAAATCTCCCACCGTCCGCAGACCAACTCCAGACGTAGTTAGTTTACTTGCTGTTGTATGTCAATTGCAATCCGCAGTTCAAAAGCCCCGGTTCTCTGGAAAACGAGATTCCCTCAAGCGAGTCGAGCATCGTCAGCATGGGTGCTTCAACTCTTGTACGGAATTCCAATAGGCTTCTTCCGGAGCAGAGATGAGGGAGATACATTCCGGATCGAGGCATCCAGCAACTCCACCATGTGGAAGGTAGGCATCGCGTCCAGGTTGCGCCGGCGCAGGCCATTCATCAACTGGATCAGGCAGCCGGGATTCGCCGAGATGACAGCCTCCGATTTCGTTGCGAGAAGGTTTGTGACCTTGCGGTCGCCTAGCTCATTAGCCGCGTCAGGGTGCAGCAGATTGTAGACTCCTGCAGAACCGCAGCAGAGATTCATCTCTTCGACGTCCACAACCTCCAAGCCAGGAATACTGGCGAGCAGGCTGCGAGGCTGCTCGAATATCCCCTGGGCATGACGCAGATGGCAGGCGTCATGGTAAGCGATGCGCATTGGCAGCGCATGGCGCGGAGACTGCTGCGGCAGATCGCAGAGAATCTCCGAGATATCTTTGCACTTTGCGCTGAAGGTTGCCGCCCGTATTGCCCACGCTGGATCGTCACGAAGCAGATGGCCGTACTCTTTCATGGTAGAGCCGCAGCCCGCAGCATTGATTGCAATGACGTCAACGTTGGCGCTCTCGAAGACCGCGATTATCCTGCGGGCAAAGTCTGCCGCCTGGTCGTCGAGGCCGGAGTGAACCATCAGCGCACCGCAGCACTGTTGCGATGGAGGGATGAATATTTCACAGCCCTCCGCGGCAAGAACGCGCACCGTTGCCTCGTTCACATGTTGGAAAAAGACCTGCTGCACGCAACCTGCGAGCATTCCAACGCGGAGGCGAGGAGTCGCCTTGGGTTCGATGTGGATAGGCAGTCGTCGAAACAACGTAGCAGGAACTTGTGGAAGGAGCGCCTCCATCGACGATACCTGCTTCGGGATGAGCCGCAGAAGGCCGGTTGCGCGTACCAGTTTCTGCAAGCCGAAACGTTGATAGATGAGCAGCGGCAGGGCCAGAAGGCGAAGGCGATTGGCATAAGGGAAGGTCGCAAACAAGATTCTCCGGAAGAGGCTATCCGAAGTTGTGCGCGGGATATTGCGCTCTACCTGCGCCCGCGTATCCTCGATAAGCTTGTCGTACTGCACGCCCGAGGGACAGGCGGTCATGCACGCCATGCATCCAAGGCAGTTATCCATGTGCTGCTGGAAGCCTCGATCGAGCGGCGCTTCCCCAGCGGCGGCTTTCTTCATCATGTAGATGCGGCCGCGCGGAGAATCCATCTCCTCGCCCCAAAGCACATAGGTTGGGCATGCTGGCAGACAGAAGCCACAGTGAACACAATCGTCAATCAGGGCAGAGTCAGGCGGATGATGATGGTCAAAGCTGGACGGCTTCCGCTCTTCATTTGCAGAGAGATGAGCCATAGTTAAATTCCACCTAAAAAGACGCCGGGGTTGAGTATCCGATTCGGATCGAATTGCTGTTTGATCTTTTGCATCAGCGGAAATGAATTGGAGGGCGGATCCAAAAGATCGACACTCCCATTGGCGGGCTGCTGAAGAATAACGAGCGACCCACCACTGCCGGTGAACTCCCGGCGAAGTTGCAGGATCGCTTCTTCCCTTCCTTCCGGAAGAAAGGCCGTCATAATGCCCGTTGCTTGTGTAACAGCAGTCCCGCCAAAGCCGTGGGCCATCGATGTAAATCGAGCAATATCGGAGGGCAGCATCGTTGCCTTGATCGTAAAGCCATTCGCGTCGGCGAAAAGAAGATGACGGCTATTCCACACCTCGTTGGATGCCTCCTCGACAGAGAGCTTCGCTTTTTTAGCCATCTCCAGCAGCAATGACGACTGCTCTTTGAGAACTTCAGGAAGAGCCCCAAGCTGGATATCCAACCCGAAGCTATCGCCAACAATTCGTAGCTGAATACTCTGGGCGCTGAGATGAGAGTCGATCAATTGAAGAAGGAGGTCGCCGAGCGGCTCTACCGTCTGCGATAAGAGCGTGAAGCTCTGAGAGCTAACTGGGAGAGAGTGTAGGCGGAAGGTGATCTCCGTCGTCAGGCCAAGAGTCCCAAATGCTCCGATCATCAGCTTATGCAAGTCATAACCTGCGACGTTCTTAACAACCTTGCCTCCGGTACGGGCTATGGTGCCATCCGCAAGAACAACGGTCATGCCGATAATCAGATCCCGCAGACCGCCGTACTTCAGCCGAAGAGTGCCGGAATCGTTGGTCGCCATGACGCCGCCGACAGTTGCATGATCCGGCCATAGGGGGTCAAGCGCCACAAATTGGCCGTGCCGTGCGAGAGCCGCCTGCATGGAAGACCAGGGACAACCTGCCTGTACCGTGCAGGTCATATCCTGCCAGGTATGCTCCAGCAGCGCGTTCATGCGATGGGTGTGAAGAGTGATCTTCGAACTGACCGGATTGCCCCATCCCTTTTTGGTAGCGCCGCCAACGGGACTTACCGGGAGCCCGTTATCGTTCGCAAATCGCAGCACCGCGGCGGCCTGCGCTGCGTCTGCCGGCGCGACCGCAATTGCTTCCTTGGCGATGCTTACATGCTCAGAGCCGACGATTGTTCCTAGATGAGCGGATAGCATCTGCGAATTGGATAGTTGCTCAATCAAAACTTCTATATTCCCCTGTGGCCATCAAAAGTATTCGGCTGTTCCTTCCCTCTCCAGCGGATGAAGCTGGTAGGGTCCGGTCTTCTCACCGCACAGACGCGGTCGAGGAAAGAGTTTGTCCGGGTTGGCAATCTGCTGAGGATCGAATGCGCAGCGCACACGTTGCATCGTGTCGAGGTCCGGCTCGGAGTACATATACCCCATCGCCTGCTGCTTTTCCTTTCCGACTCCGTGCTCTCCGGTAATGGAACCGCCATGATCGACGCAACGATGCAGAATGCGCATGGAGAGATCGACCGCAATCTCTTCCTGTCCGGGGATCGAAGCGTTATAGAGAACAATGGGATGCAGATTGCCGTCACCGGCGTGAAAAACATTCGAAACAAGAAGGCCGGCCTCTTCCGCCATTCGGCCAATCTCTTCAAGGATGACAGGCAGCTTCGTTCGCGGGATGACGCCGTCCTGAACGATATAGTTCGGAGCAATTCGTCCAGCAGCGGCGAACGCAGCCTTGCGTCCCTTCCAGACGAGCATCCGCTCCCGCTCGCTCTGGGCCAGCCGATCCTCCCAGGCTCCATTTGTCTTGCAAAGCGAGCGCACCTGTTGCATCTGCGTCTCAACCTCAATCGCGGAACCATCGACTTCAACCAGAAGGAGAGCCTCTGCGTCGGGGTAGTTCGGATGTACGGAGGCCTCGGCGGCGCGTATGGAGAGGCGATCCATGATCTCCATGGCCGCAGGCAGAATTGCCGCTGCGATGATGTCCGAGACGGTCTGCCCGGCTGCCGCGATGGAATCGAAGGCAGCGAGAAGCACCTGCACCGTCTCCGGCTTTTTGGCGATGCGCAACGTAACCGACGTGGCGACGCCAAGCGTGCCTTCGGACCCCACGAAGACGCCGGCAAGATCGTAGCCGGGCGCATCGAGCGTAGACGCTCCAAAGCTCACCAACTCGCCGGTGGGCAGCACAACCTCAAGACCGAGGACATGCGTCGTCGTGAAGCCATACTTCAGGCAATGTGCTCCCCCTGAGTTTTCGGCCACGTTGCCCCCAATCGTGCAAACCGTCTGCGACGACGGGTCTGGAGCGTAGAAGTATCCATGCGGCGAAACCCGTTGCGTGACATGGTTGTTAATCACCCCGGGCTCAACGGTAATGCGTTGATTCGGAATATCCACATCGAGGATTCTGGTCATGCGGGAAAAGCTGATGACGATTCCACCCGCAGCCGGCAGCGCGCCACCCGAGAGCCCTGTACCTGCGCCTCGCGCTACGAACGGAATCCGATGCCGCGCACAAATCTTAACGACCGTCTGAACTTCGGCTGTCGAGCGCGGCAATACCACCGCAGCCGGAATCGTACGCAACGCCGCAAGGCCATCGCACTCATAGGTATGGAGCTGATTTTGTCCCACAATAATGCCATCCGCTCCAACTGCGGATGTAAGCTCAGCGAGGATAACGGATGAGAGCATGGCCGGCCACCGAATCTCTGGGGATTAGAGACCCTCCGCCAGAACCCGTTCGTAGGCAGGGACCGTCAGAAAGTCCATAAACTGTGGCGCTCGCACCAACTCCTGCATCAACTGCGCCGCCTGCAGGTAAGCCGCATAGCGTTCGGCATCCACTGTCTCCTTCGCATGGCGAAGCTCATCTGCGATGACCCGATCCACCATCTCCACGGTCACCGGCACGCCGTCGACCGTCACCGCATGATGATGGACCCACTGCCAGAGCTGTGCGCGGCTGATCTCCGCCGTAGCCGCATCTTCCATCAGGTTGAACAGAGGCACACAACCGATGCCGCGCAGCCATGCCTCCACATATCCCAGTCCCACCGCAACATTCTGCCTAACTCCGGCCTCGGTGATCGATCCCTTCGGAACCTCCAACAGGTCTGCCGACGTCGCGTGAAAGTCAGGAAGCTGCTTATCGATCTGATTGGGCTGCGGCATTACGCGATCGAAGACCTCCAGCGCAATCGGAACCAGCCCTGGATGCGCGACCCAGGTTCCATCATGGCCATCTGTGGCCTCGCGCTCCTTGTCTGCTCGCACCTGCGTCAACGCAGTCTCGTTCGCCACGGGATCGCTCTTGATCGGGATAAATGCGCTCATCCCTCCCATCGCGCTGACTCCGCGCCGATGACAGGTCTTGATCGCCAGCTTCGAATAGCTCCGCATGAAGTGCGTGGTCATCGTCACCTGTCCGCGGTCCGGCAGCAATACGCTCTGATCTCCGGCAAATTTCTTGATGTAGCTGAAGATGTAATCCCAGCGTCCACAGTTCAGCCCGGCCGAATGCTCTTTGAGTTCCCAAAGGATCTCGTCCATCTCAAAAGTCGCCAGAATGGTTTCAATCAAAACTGTTCCTTTGATCGAACCCTTGGGGATTCCCAGATCCGCCTCAGCCTTTACGAACACATCGTTCCAGAGCCGCGCCTCCAGATGGCTCTCCATCTTCGGCAGATAGAAATAAGGCCCCGATCCGCGTGCCAAAAGCTCCTTCGCATTATGAAAGACATACAGTCCGAAATCAAAGAGCGATCCCGACATCGCCTGGCCATCGACTTTTACATGCCGCTCCTCAAGATGCCATCCTCGCGGACGCACAAACAACACCGCGGGCTTTTCATTTAACTTGTAAGACTTTCCCGTCTTCGGATCCGAAAATGTAATGGTACGGCGTACCGCGTCTCGCAGATTGAACTGCCCCTCAACCACGTTCTCCCACGTAGGCGTCGTCGAGTCTTCAAAGTCCGCCATAAACACCTTCGCGCCGCTGTTCAGCGCGTTGATAATCATCTTCCGATCCACTGGCCCGGTGATCTCCACGCGGCGGTCCAGCAGGTCATCCGGCAACGGCGCAACCGTCCATTCGCTCTCTCGAATCTGGCTTGTCTCGGGCAGAAAATCCGGCCGTTGTCCTGCATCCAACCTCTTCTGGCGTTCTATTCTGGCAGCCAGCAATTCTCTGCGCCGGGCATTGAATTCGCGCTGCAATCCCGCCACAAACGCTACCGCCTCCGGAGTGAGGACCTCTGCACCTTTGTCGGTGATTGCCGCTGTAATCTCTACGCCATCCATAAACTGTGCCGCCTTCGTCATCCTTGCCACCCTGCTTCCTCGAATGCCAAACCTCGTTGCATAGC
The DNA here is from genome assembly GCA_001897435.1 of Acidobacteriales bacterium 59-55. Taxonomy (GTDB): domain Bacteria; phylum Acidobacteriota; class Terriglobia; order Terriglobales; family Acidobacteriaceae; genus Edaphobacter. The sequence goes on from MKSV01000007.1 coordinate 1,212,467, forward strand.
ATGGTAGATTATCAGACCATTAAACAACTGTCACTTCGCGCCCTTATTTTGGCAATTCATCTGGATTTTCGCATCAAAGAACCTTTCTTGTCCTGGGGTTGGCTATCCTGCACAAGGCCGTGATCTATCGAGGCTCAAACGCTATTTCAAACAGAGATTGAGTTCAACCATTGAGTCAGGAATCCGAGCAACTCCTGTGGAGGCTTAAGCCACACATTCGCCTTCGTCTCTCGATACTCCGCCCGAACCAGAACCGAGAGCCCTCGATCTCCCAGCACACGAAAAGCATCTTCATCCGTGAGATCGTCCCCGAGAAAGGCTATGCGGGTATTCGAATCGAGCTCTTCCACAATCGTAGCTACCGCATCACCTTTGTTCGGCCGCGCCGACCGCAGCTCCAGCCCTCCCTCAAAACGTAGCAGCTTAATCCCCGGCTGTTCAGCAAGCCGGGCCCACCCTTCCATCGTGCGGGCCTGCACTCGTCCTATCTCAGCCTCCGACAGCCCACGCCAATGGACGGCAAGGCCGGCCTTCTTGATCTCGGCCAGCGGCATCAGGTCCGCTTGATTCAGCCATCTCTCCGCCTGCGCCAGCACCTCGGTGATCTCAGGTGCTATGGCTGTCTGCTGATAAGTCCCATCGGCCAGCAGATGATCCAGCCCATGTTCGCCCCACACTTCAAGGTTGCTCATAGGAGGAAGCAGAGCCCGCAACTCGCGAATGGGTCGCCCTGTAACCACGATGACCCTTGTCCTGCCCGATTGAATGATGCTCTCGACAATCTCCACAACCCCGGGATAAGGATAGGCGCGATTGCGATCCATCTGAAACGGAGCCAGAGTGCCGTCATAGTCCAGCAGAAGGGCCGACGTCGGCGCTACGCTCAATTGCTCCATAAAATCGGTGAGCAGTGTCTTTGTACTCTGCACGGCTACGACTCCTTTGTCGCCTTTTTCGAGATAAAAGCTTTTACGGATTTTGTGTTTTTTGCTTTTTTGATACGAAGGTCGCAGAGGTCGCCGATGAGGCTGCCCGCCCACCAGTAGATGTTGTGCTCCTTCACCGACTTCCGCATTCGCTGCATCCGTTCGATCATCTCGCCGATGTCCATGTTGAGCGCCTGGGCGATGGCATCTGCCGTCGACTGAATGTCATAAGGGTTAACGATGATCGCATCAAGCAAGTCCCTCGCCGCTCCGGTAAACCGGCTGAGGATCAACACACCTCGTTCGTCATGCCGCGCGGCCACATATTCCTTGGCCACCAGGTTCATGCCATCGTGTAGTGACGTAACCATGCACACGTGTGCCGCCCGATAGTAACGCCGTACCTCCTGATGCGTGTGCTGGCGGTTCAGAAACACGATCGGCCGCCATTTGCCGCGCCGGAAACGATCGTTGATGCGATTGGCCTCGGCCTCCACCTCCGCCTGAAAGTCAGCATACCGTTGAATACGGCTGCGCGTGGGCGCCCCGATCTGTATAAAAGTGAACTTGCCCTGATAGCGGGGATACCTTTCCAGAAAAGATTCGACGGCCAGAAAGCGTTCGATAATTCCCTTGGTATAGTCCACCCTGTCGACGCCAACGCCCAGGAAGGTTGCTTCGATGCCAAGTTCCGCGATCAGCGCGCTACGCTCTTCTTCGGCATTCCTCTCCCCAGCAGCAATTATCTCGTCGGACGATTCCACGCTGATCGGGAACGGCAGTACGGAGGACCAGTGGTTGTTGCGCTTGACGGAAAAATGCTCCCGGTCAACTCGCGCCTCGAGGACGCGATCGACGGTGTTGAGAAAGTTGTTGCAGTGAGCCTGAACGTGAAATCCAATGAGATCGGCGCCCAGCAAGCCATCCAGCAACTCCTGCTGCCACGGGCAGATGCTGAACGCCTCCGAGTTGGGCCACGGAATATGCCAGAAGATCGCGATTCTCGCATGCGGCAGTCGATCCTTCACCATGCGCGGCAGCAAGGCAAAGTGATAATCCTGAATCAAAACGACAGGATGTTCCTCACCCGCCATCTCCTCGACCAGCGCGTCGGCGAATCTCTGGTTGACCTGGTTGTAATGCTCCCAGTCCGACGCGCGAAACGTAGGGCGCGTATGCGCCATATGGCATAGCGGCCACAGCCCTTCATTGGCGAACCCGTTGTAGTAGCCCTCCTCTTCTTCTGCACTGAGCCACACCCGACGCAGCGTGTATCGCGGATCGTCCGGTGGAACTTTCAGCCGGTCGTTGCTATCCACAGTCTCCGCGTCCGCATTGCCACTTCCGTGCGCAACCCAGGTTCCGTTGCAGGCACAAAGAATCGGCTCAATGGCCGTCACCAGGCCGCTGGCTGGAACGGTAACCGTGATCGTGTTGCCCTGCCGATTATGGATGTACGGCTCGCGATTGGAGACAACAAATAAATTGCTGCCGTTCAACTTGCTGCGGACGTGGTCTGCCAGCCGTTGCGCAGTCCATCGCGATTCATTCGTGTTTCTCAGCCTGGCTTCGATCTCCGCTGCCTCTCGCGCCTCCTTCATGCTTGCCGCCAGCGGCGCCACCTCTCGTGTCAGGGGCAGCAGAAAATCCAGATCTCGCGCCAGCGGCTGCGCGACATTCCTCCCCGTGCGCAGCGCCTTCATCCACAATGCCGCTCTAGCGATCGGGCCGGTAAGACTCCAGCGTAAGATCAGCAGCGTGAGCCCAACGATCACCAGCATCTGGATCGCAATATGGACGAACACGCGGCCCCAGACGCGAAAGATCGCAGCGCGGATGTATGCCGTGTCGTAGACGATGATGATTCCGCCTGCCACACTCTTGTCCGCCAGGTGCAAAGGAGCAGCCAGCATATAGACTCGTCTGAAGTGCAGCCGCATCGATCCGCTTTCAACGCGGTTATCGCGTAGAGCATTTGTCAAGCCTGCCGGCGTATCCGATAGAACTGCGCTTAGATCGGGAGTCATCGCCAGCGAGGAACCGTCCGCATTGTAGATACCGATGCCCAGTAAATGATCCCGATTGCTGAAGCGCTGGACCATCTGTTCGAGACCGAGCCTGTCTCCGGCCTCCAGATAGAGTTCGGCATTACTGGCAACACTCTCGCCAAACGTCTCTGCCTTATGCTGGAGATCCCTGCGCAATGCGTCCTTTTCGGCCTGCACTTCATACCAGGATGACGCCAGGGACACCAGCGTGACACCCACAATTAACGCAACGATCAATCTCAGACTTAGAGCACGCATAGACTTGTCAATACCATCCGATGAGAAACAAAGATGAATGACTAGTTTAGATGCTGGATTCGGAACAGATGAAATTTCCTCAGCTATCGGTTGTCATCTTTGCAAAGATGGGCGGTTTTTTTCATACTTTGTAGCTGTCGCCATCAAGGGCGGCCTCCGGTCTGGAAGCGCAAAGCAGCCATGGCAAAGCCATATTGGGACCGCGCATTGGCCTCGCTGATAGCAGCCTGCGTCTGCTGCAACTGGGCCTGACTCAACTCCACAATCGAACTCAATCCGAGTCGATACCGCGTCTGCGACAGGTTGAGCGTGAGATTGGCCTGCTGCAACAACTCACCAGTCACCGTAACGCGCTGCGCGGCAGTTCTCGCATTGAGCCATGCTGTACGAACATCGCGGACCACCGCATCGCGCAGACCGCGCGTTCGTTCCGTCGCAGCCTGCACCTGTAGCGAAGCCTCGGACGCCTCCGCTGCGTAGCGGAAGCCGTTGAAGATGGGAACGCTCAAGTTGATGCCCACTGCTCCGTACCAATCGGAGGTGAAATACTGGCTCGATCCAACGGGAGTCTTTCCCACCACACCTAAGGCTCCGATCGTTGGCAGAAACTGCTCATGCTGTGCCCGGCTGAACTTGCGGGCCGCCTGCTCGCTCCATTGCAGCGACTGAAGATCGGGCCTGTTCTGAATTGCAGATGCAATCAGTGGCTCAACATCGGGTGGCAACGGCGCCGCATCGTTGGGAGATGCCACAAGCTTGTAGTTCATCTCCCGCTCATATCCAAGCACGGCGTCGAGAGCCGCTTTTGCGGCGTCGAGATTATTTTCCGCGTCCAGTTGCAGTAGCTTGGCTTCAGATAGATTTACCTGGGCAAAGCCAAGATCGATATCAGATTTCAACTTTGCCGAAGTCAGAGCATTCACCTGGTCGACCAGAGTCTGCCGCGCCGAAACTGTCTGCTCCGCGACCTTCAACGTCGCTTCCGCCTCAATCGCCCGGTAGAACACCTCGTCCGTGGCAAGGACGATATCGGCACGGCTTGCCTCCGCGTCTGCCATCCGCGCTTTCTCATTCAACTTTGCCGAGGCAACCAGATTTCGCGTGTGTCCGAAGTCCGTAATCAACTGCCTCAACTGAACGCCCATACCGGCGTGCTGCACCAGCCTCGAAGCTGTCAAGGAGCCAGCCGAAATACGGCTTCCCTCCTCTGCCTGCACTGCACTCAGATTTCCACTCATATCCGGCAATAAGCTTGAGCGGCTCTGCCGGACAACTTCATGCTCCGCCTTTGCCAGCAACTGGCTGACGCGGATTCTTGGATTATGTGCGAGAGCAATCTGCTCCGCCTGCTGGCGGGTGAGCAGGACCGGAGCACCCGCATTGGAAGAAGCATCCGCAGCCTGCGTCTGCGACGAGCCGGTAGCGTGGCCCATCTCTGCCGAGGCAAGAAGAACGTGATCTGCCGACGGCGCATCCGGCAGTATCGAGGCCGGGTGCAACTGTGCAGATAGCGCAGACGAAGCGGATACAGCAAGCAAACACGAAACAACAAAATTAAATCTAAGCATCATGCTGAACATCTCCCGCCGCGGCGACGCGCTCTTCCTTGCGATGAATCCACAGATACGCCGCAGGCACAACATAGACAGTGACGATCACCGATACCGTCAGCCCCCCGATGATTGCTCTCGCCAGCGGAGCATACTGCTCGCTCCCCGCCTCCAGCGCCAGCGCCATCGGAATCATCCCCAGAATCGTCGCCAGCGAAGTCATCAGAATCGGGCGAAGGCGAAGGCGGCAAGCCATCGCAACCGCCTCATCGATCGGCATGCCTTCGCCGCGCAGATTGCGAGCGACGTCGACGATCAGAATCGAATTCGACACAACGATGCCGGTCATCATGATGACACCCATCAGCGACATGACATTGAGCGTCGTATGGGTCAGCAGAAGAAAGCCGATGACACCGGTGATGCCCGGCGGAACCGCCAACAGGATCACCAGCGGATCGACAAAAGAGGAGAACTGAGCCATCAGAACCAGATACACCAGAATGATCGAGAGAATCAGCCCAATGCCAAAGCTCTTGAAGGACCGCCTCATGCCCTCGACCGAGCCGCGAACATTAATGCGCACTCCTTGGGGCAGGTCTGTGTGCGCGATGATCTTATCGACCTGGGAAGCGACTGCTCCCAGGTCCTCTGATGCGGGAGAGACATAGACATCGATGACTCGTTGAAGCTGGTAGTGATCGACCTCAGTTGGTGATTCGATCATCTTGATATCCGACACCGCGCCCAGTTGCGTGGTCAGCGTGGACTTCGTGCCGCGCAGCGGAATGTTCTTGAGGTCCTGTATCGACTCGATCTGCTTTTCCGGATATTGCACGGTCAGCAAGTAGTCGTTTCCGGACTTCGGATCGACCCAATAGCTCGGCGAGATCATCTGGTTCGAGTTCAGCGCGGTGATGACGTTATCGACAACCTCCTTGGACGAAAGGCCCAACTTGGCAGCCATCTCGCGATTGATATTGACGCGAAGCGACGGATAGTTGAGGTCCTGCGGGATCATGACGTCGCTCACGCCACTAAGCTGCCGGAACTTGGCGGCAAGCTCCGTGGCCTTCTCGTAGGATGCTTTAAGATTCTTACCGCTCACCTGGACGTCAATCGGAGCCGGAAGCCCGAGATTGACCACCGAATCCACCAGCCCTCCTGTCTGAAAATACGTGGACAGCTCCGGAAGATCGTTCGCCAGCTTATTCCGAACCAGGTTCATATAGGCATAACTTCCAAGATGATTTTCCTTGTTCAGGCTCACCTGAACCGTCGCCGTATCCTGTCCCGAGTTGCTCGTATACATCGACGAAAATCCCGGCGTCACGCCTATATTCGAGACCACAATTCCTAGGTCCTTCTTCGGAATAACTTCGCGAATATCTTTTTCCACGCGCTGGATATAGCGATCCGTCACTCCAATCCGTGTTCCGGTTGGAGCCTTGATATTGATGACGAACTGTCCAGGATCGGTACGAGGGAAAAAGGAGGTTCCCATGAGTGGGAAGAACGCCAGGCTCACGAGAAACACCCCAAGGACGCCAATCACCGTAGCCACAGGCCGAAGCAGGCTCTTACGAATCGATCGATCGTAGTGCATCAGCGTCTGGTCATAGCGGCGATTGAACCAGCGGACGAACCGCTGAAACGGGCTTCCCCCGCCATGATGCGCCGCCTGGTTGTGCGCGTTCTTGATGAACCGCGCGCAGAAGAGCGGAACCACAGTCATCGCCACGAAGTAGGAGGCGAAGAGTGCGAAGACCACCGAGAGCGCAAGCGCGGTGAAGAGAAACCGGCTCACTCCATACAGAAAAACCACGGGGAAAAAGACGATAGCCGTCGTAAAGGTAGCCGCCAGAACCGGCAACGCAACCTCTTCGCCGCCCTTTTTCGCCGCCACTTCCGGCGTCTCTCCCTGTTCGAGATGATGGAAGATGTTTTCGAGAACGACCACCGAGTTGTCGATGAGGCGCGAAAATACCAGCGCCAGCCCACCGAGAACCATCGTATTGATCGTCCCGCCGGCAACGGAGATGCAGAGCAGCGCGGCCACCGCCGAGAGCGGAATCGATAGCATCACACCAACCGTCGCCCGCATACTCCCGAGGAAGATCAGGATCATAAGGGCAGTCAGAACCAACCCGATGCCGCCCTCGTTCCCCAGATTTCTGATTGCGGTCCTCACATAGGTCGACTGATCGAAGACCACCTTGGCCACGAGCGTCGAGGGAACATCGACAAGGTGACTGACCGCCTTCTTGATCCCATCGACGATCGCAATCGTGTTGCTGTTGCCTCCCTGTTTCAGCACTGGCAGAAAGACCGACTTCTGCCCGTCGACGCGCACGATGCTGTTCTGAATCTGCTGCGCGTCGGCCGCGTGTCCAATGTCTCCGACCAGCACCGAGGCATTCCCAACTGTCTTCAGCGGCAGTTTGTTGATGTCCGCAATATCGGGGAGTTGGCTGTTGGTATAGATGTTGAAATCTTTCGGCCCGATCTGAACGTCGCCTGCGGGAAGAATCAGGTTCGACTCGTTGACCGTTCGCACCACATCCATCAGGCTTAGTTGATGTGCCTGCAGCTTCACCGGATCGACGTAGACCTGGATCTGACGGTACTTGCCTCCAAAGGGCGGCGGCACCGAAGCGCCGGGAATATTGGCCACCTGTGTGCGAACGGTATATTGCCCAACATCGCGAAGGCTTGTCTCGCTCAGTCCTTTTCCCTTCAAGGTAATCAGACAGACCGGAAGGCTGGAGGCATCGAACTTGAGCACCACGGGCGGCAGCGTTCCCGGAGGAAGCCGCCTCAGGTCCGCCATGGCAAGGTTTGAGATAGTACTTACTGCCGAATCGGGATTCGTTCCCGGCTGAAAGTAGACCTTGATCAGGCTCACGCCCGGCAGCGAGCGCGACTCCATGTGATCGATGCCGCTGCCCAGCGTGAAGAAGCGCTCGAATCGCCCGGTAATATCGGTTTCGATCTGTTCCGGCGGCATCCCGTTGTAAAAGGTCGCAACCACAACCACGGGAATGTCGATCTGCGGAAAGAGATCGACCGGCATCCGCGCTACGGCCGTAAATCCCACGACCGAGATGACAAGGCACAGCATGACGATGAAGAAGGGATAACGAAGAGCAAAACCTGTCATTAGTCAGCGTCTCCCGTTCCCGTGCCGGTTACGTTGACCGTCGTGCGCTGCGGCCTGACTTTCTCTCCCGCATGGAACATCGCCAGATTCGTGGCAACCACCTGATCGCCATCCTTCAGTCCGATCAGAATCCCCACCAGGTTAGCGGTCGAAACGCCGATCTTGACGTTCCGTTTCTCAAGCCGGTTATCCTTGCCTACTACCAGGACAAACGGCTGATCCCCGCTCTGGTCCACTGCCTGCACCGGAACTGCCAGCGCATTGCCTGCCCTGCGAACATCCAGCGACACATCGGCATACATCCCCGGAGTCAGGCTGCCATCGCCGTTCTGAATATCAATCTCGACCGGCATCGTCCGCGTCGACGTGTCGAGAGACGCCGCGTTCCGGGTTACCTTGCCGATCAATGTCTTTCCGGTAGCCTGGATGCGTATGGTCGCCACATCTCCATCGCGCACGAATCCGGCCAGTGACTCCGGCACCGGAATCCGCAGACGCAGCACATTCACCTGCGCCAGCTTTACGACCGGCATCGCGTTCGCATTCGACGTGCCCGCCTGAATCAATGACCCCGTATCGGCATAGCGCCACGTAATCACGCCGCTGAAAGGCGCTGTGATGCGCGAATAATCCGCCAGCGACGAAAAATGCTGCTGCTGCGCCTGCGAGACGCCGAGCGCCTGCTCTGTCGCCGAGAGCGCCGACTTTGCCGAATCCACCTGCGCCGCGGCGGCACGATCCTTGGACAGCGCATCGTCGAGCTCCTGCTGGGCAACCAGGCCGGGCCTCGCATCGGAGGCCTGCTGCAGACGCTGCGCCCCTGAATGGATCGCAGCATAGTCAGCCTGTGCGCGTGCAACCTCGCTCTTAGCGCGGACAATCTGTTCCCGCGTCTGGCGAACACCCGCGTCCGCACCCTGCACCTGCGCCGTCAACTCAGGGACGTCCAGCGTAGCGAGTATCTGCCCCGTCTTTACCTTGTCGCCGATATCGACGTAGATATGTCTGATATATCCGGCGACCTTCGCATGCAGTTCCACTTCCTGAAACGGAATGAACTCACCGGCAACATTCAGCGTGTTGCTCAACGGAACCCTGGCTGCCACGGCGACCGGCGCAATCGGCGCAGACTGTGCCGACTCGTCATCGCCCCCCGACTGAGAAGGGTTCCCTTTACAGCCAACAACGCTCAGACTTGCCACGGCAGACACCACCACAAACCCTGCCAGGAGCAGGGAAATTCGCTTGCACATGTTGTGAACACCTGTATGAATCGGATGCCGGCCATCGTGGAAATCCAGCCTGAGACTCTCCGGATAAGAGCCTGTAGCTGTGCGCTGAGCAACTGCTCAAGCAGACGCGATGTGCGTGAAATTATCTAGCGGCGAAGACGACAGGCGGTGGACGGAAGAAGAAGAAGGTTCGCTCCGGCTGTTTAGGGATCTGCGCTTGATGCCACGCATCTTTCAACGGCAGATTCGTATTCAGGATGCACAGCCCGGTAAGCATCACTCCCATTGCCAGAGCGAAGAGCGTAACCGGTCCAGAGTTTACCAGGGGATCGGTTGCCAGCTTCAGCGTCTCAGATGTGGCAGGCCTCTCCCTCTGCGACAGCAGCTTTGCGGCCGACATATGGGCATCGGGATTATAGAGTGACAGCTTATATCGAACACCCCACGAGAAAACCGCCAATGCAAGCAGAGCGATGGCGACCATCATCCAATCCGATCCGCTTCGTGCTGTCTGCTCTGCGTCCATAAAGAAATAGAGTCGGAGTCTTCCTCGGCAACCGAGAGCCCTGTTGCGTTGGACTTTCCCAATGAGCTTTTAGTATGGTGCAAATATTCGGATTTCGCAAAATGGCCCTTTTGCCTATAGCAAAACGTATCGTCATCAATAAATGATGACACCGGCAAAAATATCTGTTCGCATTGCGTCGCCGCCACAGCTCCCATACACTAAACCCAGTCTTAAATAACCGGAACGGGCGGTTAGCTCAGTTGGTTAGAGCGCCTGCCTTACAAGCAGGATGTCGGGGGTTCGAGTCCCTCACTGCCCACCATTTTTACCCTTCCGTCTGTGATATAGCTAACATGGCTCCCCGCCTCATCATCAACGCAGACGACTTCGGCCTTACCCCTGGCGTCAATCGTGCCATCGCGGAACTCCATCGTGCCGGAGCCCTTACCTCCGCGACTCTCATGGCTACCGGCGCGGCCTTCGACGACGCCGTCGCGATCGCGCACGCGAACCCATCCCTCGGCGTCGGATGCCACGTCGTCCTCACGGACGGCACCCCAGTCTCCCCGCCTGAAAGTATTCCTACCCTCCTTGGCCCCGACAGCAAAGCCTTCCGCCCATCCCTGCTCGACTTCATGCAGGCGCTCCTGCGCGGCTCTATCCGCGAAGACGAGATCGAGCGCGAAGCCCTCGCCCAGATCGAAAAGCTGCAACGCGCCGGCATCGGCGTCACTCACCTCGACACCCACAAACACACGCATCTCTTCCCCGCCGTATCCAGGCCGCTGCTGCGCCTCGCGCAACGTTGCTCCATCCCTGCGGTCCGCAATCCCTTCGAGCCGGCGTGGAGTTCCCGCCTCGCCCCTAACGCTCTCGTCCGCCGACTCCAGTTCCACGCTCTCAGTATCTTCGGCAAAAAATCGTTCCAGTCGCTGCCGCAACTCACCCATGGCCACATCCTCACCACCGACGGCACCATCGGCATCTCCGCCACCGGCCATCTCAACGCCGAATCCCTGCGCAAGATCTTTCACGCCATGCCCGAGGGCACATGGGAGTTGGTCTGCCACCCCGGCTACAACGATGCCGCGCTCGATGACATCGCAACACGCCTCCGCGCCACCCGAGAGATTGAGCGCGAAGCGCTTTTGAGTGAAATTCCGCAGGCAATCCGCACCCTTCCCGGCCTCGAACTCATCCATTACGGACAGATAGACGAACATAGAGACAAGCCCGGCATCGGCGACGAGAGACTCCCATGAAGATCGGCATCACCTGTTATCCCACCTACGGCGGCAGCGGAGTCGTCGCCACCGAACTCGGCATCGAGCTCGCCGCCCGCGGTCACGACATCCACTTCATCACCTACTCGCAGCCCTTCCGTCTCACTGGCCGCGAAGCCAACATCCACTTTCACGAAGTGGCCGTCTCCAACTATCCTCTCTTCGAGCACCCGCCCTACGATCTCGCTCTGGCCACGCGCATGGCCGAGGTCGCGGAGTTTTACGCGCTCGACTTGCTGCATGTCCACTACGCCATCCCTCACTCCGTCAGCGCCCTGCTCGCCCGGCAGATGCTCGCCGCCAACGGCCGCAGCCTTCCCTTCATTACCACGCTGCACGGAACCGACATCACCCTCGTCGGCCTTGACCACTCCTACTGGCCCATTACCCGATTCGGCATCGTCGAGTCCGACGGCGTCACTGCCATCTCCAGCCATCTCCGCGACCGCACCCGCGAAGCCTTCGGCGTCACCTCCGAGATCGAAGTCATCCAGAACTTCGTCAACTGCGACGTCTACACCCGCAACCCTGAACTCGTCGCCGCCATGCGTCCTCGCTTTGCCGCGGCAGACGAGCGGCTGCTGGTTCACCTCTCCAACTTTCGCCCCGTCAAGCGTATCCTCGACGTCGTCCAGGTCTTCGCCCGCGTCGCTGCCGCCATACCCGCGCGGCTGATGCTGATCGGCGATGGCCCAGACCGTAGCGCCGCCGAGCACCTTGCGCTGCAGCTCAAGGTGCAGGATCGCATTCACTTCGTCGGCAAGCAGGACAACGTCAACGAGCTTCTCCCTCTTGCCGACCTGATGCTCATGCCCAGTGAGATGGAGTCCTTCGGCCTCGCCGCGCTCGAAGCCATGGCCTGTAGCGTGCCCTCAATCGCCACCCGCGTAGGCGGCGTGCCCGAACTGATTAATGATGGGCAAGTCGGCGAAGAACCGAACGGCCTTCTCTTTGAAGTAGGAGATATCAGTGCCATGTCCGAAGCGGCCATCTCTCTGCTGCGTGATGACTCCCGGCTGGCCGCCATGTCCAAAGCCGCGCGCAAGACGGCCCAGGACCACTTCTGCGCCTCACGCATCATCCCGCAGTACGAGAGCTACTACGAGCGCGTCATCGCCCGAAGCCGCTCCGCCAGCTAGAGCGCTTTTAATGCTTCCATGAGGAGAAAGAAGCACGTCATCTCGACCGAAGCAGCGCACGGTTTCAATCGTGCGTTGCGCAGTGGAGAGACTCCTGTATTTGCTCCTTTTTGACTGGCAAACAACCTCTCTAACCCCGCGTCACCGCCCGAACCGCATCCCCCACCAGCCGTAGTGCCTGCCCGGCCGCATCTCCCACCGGTCCCCAGACCTCGGCGCTGTCGTCCAGAATCGGCATGCGCAGCGACACCTTGGTCCCCCGGCCCGGCCTGCTGTTGATCTCGACAACCGCCAGCTTGCCATAGAGGACGCTCATCCGTTCCTGCACATTCCGAATCCCGATGCCCGATCCCGGACGCACCAGCCCGCTCACCGGCGAAGCGCAGTCCCGCTCCGGGTCCATGCCCACACCGTCATCTTCGACCTCGACCAGCAGCATCCCATCCTCGGTGATCCGGCTGCGCAGAGTCACCGTCCCCCCGCTAATGCGCGGCTCCAGCCCATGCTTGATGCTGTTCTCAATCAGCGGTTGCAACAACATCCCCGGCACAACAATATGCAGCGTCTCCTCGGCAATCTCTTTCACGACCTTCAGTTTTTCGCCAAAGCGGACTACCTCGATATCGAGATAGTCGTCCGTAAACATCAGCTCTTCGCTGAACGGAACGAATGCCTCGCGGTCCTTCAAGAGCACGCGCAGAATGTTGCCCAGCTTGACGATCATCTCCCTCGCCAGCTCCGGTCGCGACCGCACCAGCGACGTAATGGAATTAAGCGTATTGAACAAAAAATGCGGGTTTATCTGCCGTTGCAACGCATCGAGCCTTGCCTCCAGCAGCAACCGTCCCTGCTCCTCCAGCTTGCGCTCAATACGGACAGAGTTCCATATCTTCAGCGGAATCCCTACCACCACCGGAGCGCTCGCGCAGATCAACAGCTCCACCCACCAGGAGTCCGAATGCAGCTCAAAAAATCGCCGAGGATAGAGCCGCGACAACATGCTCAGGCCAAATTCTCCGATCACAATCGAAATCAGCAGCAGGACCTGCCGGTCGAGCCTCGGATGGCGAAGATTCCGTGTAACCCATCGATAGATGCTCAAGTCGATCATCGGTGAGAAGGACCAGACATCCTCCGCCTTCGCAAAGCGCCCAAACATTCCCGCCGCCGCCGCAACCAGCAGATTAACCGGTAGCGCCAGATACTCGTGGTGAAGCACCGCCGGAACCGCCAACGCCGCGCCGCCCGCCATCGCCGCCCACGGGCCCACCAGAATCCCCAGCAGGATCGTCGTCTCGAAGGAGATGTCCGCCGCCAGAAAGTTCGGGACCAGGACCCGTACCCAGACTCCCAGTGTCAGCGGGACGCAGATCATCGTCACCAGTCCCGTCTTCTGCCGGAGAGTTCGCCGCGGAGCCAGCAGCAGGTCCTTGAACGTCTTTGCCCGCGCCAGCGAGCTCGACACCGCCGCCGCCACGCCCAGCTCGACCAGCAGCGTAATCAGGATCAGTTTGGGGTCGGCCTGTGTCACCCCCTTACTTTACCTCCTGGGCTGCATCAAACCCACACCGTTGCGAATCCAATGTCCATGCAGTCGGAAACGTATAATCGCACTATGCCCTTCACTTCCGTAAAGAAGATGGCCGACGCCGACTTCCCCACTCGCTGGGGACATTTCCGCATTCTCGGCTTCGAAGGCATCCTCACCAATCCCCAACCCTGCAACGAAGCCATGCCCGCCCCGGCCACCCGCACCGAATCCGCCGTAGCCTTGGTCATGGGCGACATCCATGCCGCTCCTCCCATCGTCCGCATCCACTCCCAGTGCCTTACCGGAGACGTCTTCCACTCGCTGCGCTGCGACTGCCGGCAGCAGCTCGAACTCGCGCTCGCCACCATTGCCGAAGCCGGCGCTGGCATCCTCCTCTACGAGCAGCAGGAGGGCCGCGGCATCGGCCTCATGGCCAAGCTTCGCGCCTACGAGCTTCAGGACCAGGGCCGCGACACCGTCGAAGCCAATCTCGAACTAGGCTATGCCGCCGATTGCCGCGCCTACGAGCTTCCCGCCGCGATCCTCAAGTCGCTCGGCGTCAAGGCTGTTCGCCTCATTACCAACAATCCGGAGAAGGTCGAGGCCCTCGTCTCCACCGGCATTGAAGTCACCGAGCGCATCTCCGCCGAGGTCCCCAGCGAGCCCACCAACAAGCGCTACCTCCAGACCAAACACGAAAAGATGGGCCACCTGGTCAGCTAGAGCAAATACCACCGGTGTTCTTTTTTGATTGTCATTCCGTAGCTCAAAGAGCATCTAGAATGACGCTTCGGTCCACCTTCTTATGCTGCGCCACATCGCGGAGAATCCCGTTCAGTGTTCCCACCCGCAACGCTTTATGAGCAGGAATGGCAAGTCGATGCGGCGACGGCTCCTGCGTCTGAAGAATAATATGGCTGCCCACCTGATTGACCTTCACGTAGTCCCATCGACGGCAAAGATGGTCGGCCAATTCCAGGCCACTTAAGTCACGAGGCAACTTCATGCGATTGCAAGCACTTCGTCGCGAACCATGTGCATACGAAGGCTCGCAGGCCTCGGCCTATCGAAATAAAAAGCCTCAGTCGCCTCCTGCACATTGGACCGTAATTCGTCCCAGGTATCTCCCTGCGTGAAGATACTTTCGCCGAGCGCCTCAGCGGTGAAGCCCCCATCTGCTTCCTGCGTAATTTCGAAGACGAGTTCTTTCATGGCTTCAATCTATGACATTGCGGACGTTATAACAAGTCACAAGTTCCCTGTTCATCGCCCAAGCTCTTTATCAAAAAACCCCGCCATAATCCCATAAGCCTCCTTCGACTCCGGCATTTCCGCATCGTTCCAGAAGGCATGCGGAAGCGCCTCGAAGACCACCAGGCGAGCATCCACGCCAGCGCGTAGAAATGCGCGATGCAGAATCGTTGTTCCGCTAAGCAGCATGTCGCGCCCGCTGGTGATGAACAACGTGGGCGGCAGCCCGTGCAGGTCGGCATACAGCGGCGACAGCACCGGATCTTCCGGGTTCGTCTCCCTCACATACTCCGGAGCGAGCGGAGTTTTGCCCGGAGGGTCGAGGTGCCCCGACAAACCCGCCAGTGCATACATCGCCTGCGAGTCACCCACATGGTTGAAGTCGCCGAATCCCGAGAAGATCCCCAGCGCCCCCGGCATCGGCAGCCCAAGCTGCTTCAGCTTCACCGCTACTTCGCCAGTCAAAATCGCCCCGGCTGAGGTTCCGTAGATGGCGATCTTCGCGGGCTTATAGGTCTTCAGCGCCTCTCGATACACCGCAACAGCATCGTCCACCGCCGCCGGAAATGGATGCTCAGGAGCCAGCCGATAAAGCACCGCGATTACCTTTGTCTTCGTCAGGTTCGCAATCGGCACACTCTCGGTCAGCGACCCCGAGTCCGAGTTGAACCCCCCGCCATGCAGATTGATCAGTACCCGATCCTGACGGTCGGCAGGCGTTTCGAGCGGAGTCACCACCCGCACCGGCACTCCCGCCATCTTCCCGTCAGCGACATGCACCGGATACAGCGACTCCGACAGCTTGCCCGCCCGCGCCTGCCACGCATCGGTTCCCGTTCGCCGCGCCTCCAGCGTTTCCGGCTTCGCCTCATCCGACCGCGGCCGCGCCAGCATCCGCTGCGCCTCCGGGCTGATCGTCGTCGGCACAGGAATGACGCGGGTAATATGCGCCGTCCCCTGGCTGTCGATTACGCTCGAATCGGTTTGCGTTCCGGCATTAGTCTGCGCCCATGCGGAGACAGTCCCGAGAAAAAGTATCGCGGAGATGCATAGACATGCCCCCGCCTTCCATTTCCAGCCTGTAAATAGGTTGCGCTGCATCGACGGCTCCTCTCAAAGCTCAGTGGCCCACCCATCATACAAACTGCCCCGGTCGCGCCAACGGAAAGCTTCCGGAAAAATGATTCAATGCCGCGTCGCAACCACGACCTTGCTCGTCGTCACCGCCTGCCCCACATGCCGATGCGTATGGTCGGCACAATGAATCAGCAGCGCCCCAACGGTTGTTGGCAGCATCTTCCGCCCCACACCCCGGGCCTCTTCATAACTCCCCGGCAAGATCAGCAACACCCTTCGCCGCGCCTCCGCCACCCCATCCTTGAAGAACCGCATCACTTCCGCCGTCGAGCCACCGGCGGTCAGTTCGGCCCGCATCGTCTTCAACTGCTCCTCGGTCAGTTGCCGGCCCTCCAGATACGTCAACAGCCGATCCAGGCTGCCCGCAATATGGCGCAGATGAAATGTCACCGGAGCAATCTCGAACGGCCGCGCATTCACCTCGGCATCGCTTAACCCCGCACACCACTTCTCCATATCGTCTTCGGCCAGCTCAAAGGTATGCAGCACCTGCCGCCGCACTGCATCCACTTCCGTCAACGTTCCCCGCAACCAGGGTTCGATATAGGCTTCTGCCATCGTGACAATTCCTTTCCTGTGCGGAACTTCCGCACGGCCTCCCCACTTTCGATGTTCATCCATCCACCAAGCGTCTCTGGTCCGCCAATGATCCTTCCCAACACCGAAAAGGAGAGAGCTTCAGCAAGACCCTTGTTTTCTCAGACTACGCCTCACCGCCTCAGAGCCCCTTTCGCTCCCGGAATGCCCTCACCACCGCGCCCACATCCTTATGTTCCGAGTCCACCGCGAAGTTCATCTCCTGAATCTCCTCCGCGCTCACCTTCCCGGCCAGCCGATCCATCGCCATCTGAATTCCCGGATGCCGCCGCAGCGAGTCCTCTCGAATCAGCGGCACGGCCTCATATGGTGGAAAATAATGCCGGTCGTCCTCCAGCACCGTAAGCCCCAGCGCCCGTATCGGTCCATCGGTCGAGTTCCCCGCCACCATATCCACCTGCCCTGCCCCCAGCGCACGGTACAGCAGCCCCAAATCCATCACTCGCGGAGCCTCTCGAAACTTCAGACCGTACGTCGCCTCCAGCCCTTTTAACCCGTCCGGCCGCTCCTGAAACTCGTAGCCCACGCCCAGCCTCCATCCCGGCGCCACCTTTACCGCATCCGAGATCGTCTTCAAGCCCAGCCGCCGTGCGTCAGCGCCGCGAATTACCATGGCAAACGTATCCTCGAAGCCCAATCCGCGCTCCACCCTCACCCCATAGCGCTCGGCATACAATCGCCGAACTGTCTCAAAGACGGTTGCCGCGTCGCGCTGCCCCACCGGCGGCAGCGGCTGCTTCAGGATCGCCGTCAGCGCCGTCCCTGTGTATTCGACATAACCATCGATGCGTCCATTGACCAGAGCCTGCTGGCAGATGTAACTCCCGGCCAGATAAAACTTGCGGTCCACCCGCTCGTGGGTGACCGCCTCGATCTCCTGCGCGACCAACTCCCCCAGAACCACCTGCTCGGTAAAGTTCTTCGCCCCAATCACAATCCGCGAAGACCGTGGCGGAGCACATCCGACAATCCCGCAGAAAACCCCAGCGAGGACAAGTGCCAGCACTCCGCAAAAAGCTCCGGCGCCCCATTCTTCGCGACTTAGCGAAGGGTGGGATCGACAATGCCGGGTTCTTATCAACTCCACCTCATCGCCGTATCGCCAGTTTCTTCTCCAGCCATCCCAGGCCCGCATCAGCCACTAAAGCCAGGAGAGCCGCAGGCACCGCCCCGGCCAGCACTAGCCCGTTATCCACGCTCGCAACCCCGCGAAAGATCAACTCGCCCAGTCCTCCTGCGCCAATCGCCGCCGCTATCGTGGCCACCCCCACACAGGTCACTGTAGCCGTCCGTAACCCCGCCAGAATCACACTGGCCGACATTGGCAACTCCACCTTCCAAAGCCGCTGCCACGAGGTCATTCCCAGCGCCTCGGCCACGTCGCCGAGCGCCGCGTCGACGCTTCCTATTCCCGCGTAGGTATTCCGCAGAATGGGCAGCAGGGCATAGCCTGTCAGAGCCAGAATCGCCAGCCGCGCCGCATTCTCTCCCAGCCACGGAACCGGCAGCAACAGACCGAACAACGCCAGACTCGGAATCGTCTGCACCACGTTCGCAAATCCGATCACCGGCTTCGCCAACCGCGGCCGTCGCGTCAGCAGAACGCCCAGCGGCAGCCCGATGCCGGCTGCCAGCAGCATCGCAAAGAGCGTCAGCCACAGATGCTCAAACGTCAGCCGTGCAATCTCCCATCCGTGCGATTCGAAAAACTGCATCATATGGATACCGCGCGATGTACCGCAGAAACATAATCTTTTACATGATGGTTTTCGGACTTTAAAACCTCGCTGGCCGGCAGGTCCGCAACCACGGACCCCTCAGCCAGAAACACCACTCTCTCAGCCAGATAAAGCGCCTCATCGAGATCGTGCGTCACCAGCAGAACGGTCTTGTCCACCTTCTGCAGAAGATCTCGCAGCATTGTCTGCATCTCCGCTCGCGTCAGCGGATCGAGCGCGCCGAACGGCTCGTCCATTAGCAGGATCTCCGGAGTCATCGCCAGCGCCCGCGCCAGACCCACCCGTTGCCGCTGCCCTCCTGAAAGCTGCCACGGATAGCGTCCACGAAACTCGGTAAAACCCAGCCCCACTAAGGCCAGTGTCTTCGCCGTCCGGGACGCAATTTGGCCCCGTGAACGACCAGCCAGTTCGAGCGCCATGCCTACATTCCGCTCGACGGTCATGTGCGGGAAAAGCCCTGTTTCCTGAATCACATAGCCAATACTTCGGCGCAGAGATACGGTGTCAAACTCCCCGGTTGCCTTATCCCCAACCCGAACCTCACCCGAGGTAGGCATCACCAGCCCATTGACCATTCGCAGCAGCGTAGTCTTGCCCGAGCCGCTTCTCCCCAGCAGGGCTGTGACCGTTCCCGCTTCCAATTGAAGAGAAATATCGCGCAGAAGAACCCTGCCTGGCTGGCCGTCAGCAGGCGGCAGAGCATAGCTCACCTTCGCGAACTCAACGCCAACCGCGGCCATGAGCCTGCCTATCCGGGCTTTGGAACTACTGTGCGGCCTCTGGATCGGCCTCGGCCCCACCCTGTTCGGTGCCGGCTGCGGAACGACCCTTCACGCGGACCACAGTAATCTTCTCGAAACCCTCTTTGAATGTCGGCGGACGTAGCCTTTCCGCCATCTTCTGCATGACGTCGTCGCTCACGACGCGGTCGCGCTTGCTGTTGCGCTCCATGCACACGGCCAGCGGCACGTCGAAGAAGACCGCCTGGACCTCGTAGCCAAAACTCTTCGCCATCTTAATCCACTGTTTGCGCTCGTGGGGAGAGAGGTTGGTCGCATCCACATAGTTCCACGGCATCTTGGCGATCAACCGTGCCCGCAGCAGGCTGCGCAGCGTCGAAAACACCAGCCCCTGGTAGCGCTGTTCGGTAATGTCGTCAAAAAGCAGGGTACGCAACAGATCACTCGACAGCGGTGTAACTCCCCGCCGCTTGTACCAGGTCGTCTTGCCTGACCCCGGCAACCCGATCGCCAGCACCACGTATCCCTTGGGCGACTTCGCTGCCGTCGGTTCCGCCGGCGGCGTTGCCGGATTCTCCGGCTGCGTCTCCATCACCACCTTGGGTTCGGCTGCCTTTTTCGATTCCGGAATAGCCGTTTCGGCATGAACCGACTCTGTAGCCGGCTCAGCTACGGCTTCGGCCACAGCCGTCACCGAGTCGGCCTCGACCGCTCGCACCGGCAAGGCGTCCGGATAGGTCGGCCGCAGTGGAGCAGGTTGATTCGCGGGCAGTTCCTGCCCGCTCTTGCCCGTGGACTCCGACTCATTCGGTCCACGTCTAGGGCGTCGTCTCATTTTTTCGCGCATCCAATCGCGCAGTTCGCGCATGTCACGCTTGTAACACACCGTCAAAGCCACCCGCAAATCCAACGTCTTACCTCTGCGTTTTGGTCGTACCTCCTATTTGCGAAGGTTGCCTCCGGGTGCTAGGATCGGTTTTGATGGGGCGTTCGCCGTCCAGCCGCGCTCTCAACTCTCACCAACGCATAAGTCAAACGATAGGAGCAACCGCGATCATGGCAGTAAAGGTAGGCATCAACGGCTTCGGCCGCATTGGACGCAACGTCTTTCGTACCGCTCTCAGCAACCCGGAGATTGAATTCGTAGCCGTAAACGACCTCACCACCCCGGCGACCCTGGCTCATCTGCTCAAGTACGACTCGATCCTCGGCAATCTTCCCCATGACATCAAGCACGGCGACGACTTCATCTCCATCGACGGCAAAAAGATCAAGGTCTTCGCCGAGCGCGATCCCGCCAAGCTCGACTGGGCCTCGGTAGGCGCACAGGTGGTCGTCGAATCGACCGGCTTCTTCACCGACGCCACCAAGGCCAAAGCTCACCTCGGCACAACCGTCAAAAAGGTGATCATCTCCGCCCCGGCCAGCAACGAGGACATCACCATCGTTCTCGGCGTCAATGAGAACAAGTACGATGCGGCGAAGCACAACGTTATCTCCAATGCCTCCTGCACGACCAACTGCCTGGCGCCCGTCGTCAAGGTGCTGCACGACACCTTCGGCATCACCAGCGGCATCATGACCACGATCCACAGCTACACCAACGACCAGGTCATCCTCGACACGCCGCACAAGGACCTGCGCCGCGCCCGCGCCGCCGCTCTCAGCTCGATCCCGTCGAGCACCGGAGCCGCCAAAGCCCTCAAGCTCGTCATCCCCGAGATGGACGGCAAGCTCGACGGCTTCGCAGTCCGCGTCCCTACCCCGAACGTGTCGCTCGTCGATCTCACCTTCGTCACCGAGAAGCCCATCGAAGCCAAGACCGTCAACGCCGCCCTCAAGGCAGCCGCCGAAGGCCCGCTGAAGGGCATCCTCGGCTACACCGAAGAAGAGCTAGTTTCGTCGGACTACAAGGGCAACCCGCTCTCCAGCATCCTCGACTCCAAGCTCACCAAGGTCGTTGGCACCAACACCGGCAAGATCATCAGCTGGTATGACAACGAATGGGGTTATTCGAACCGCGTCAAGGACCTCATCCTTTTCCTCGTGAAGAAGGGTCTCTAAGCCTCAACATCTCGGTTTAAACAAACGGCAGCGCAGTTCCATTATGGAGTTGCGCTGCCGTTTCTCTTTTCCAAGAAGGAATCTCCGACCGTCCGTGTGCACCGCAGTTCAACCTGCTTTGTAAATATAACGGCGGTATCTCGATGTATAAGAAATTTCGATGGATGGTTATCCCCCAAGGGTGTCATTGCCCACTCCCCTTTGCCTATCTACGATATTGGAATATCGTTTGGACCGGATTCGCGTACGCCAGGATTCAGTCGAAGGTTCAGGGACTCGACACACATGGCAACAAAGCGGTCTGATATCAAAACTGAGCTTCGGAAATCGCTGAAAAGCGGAGAGATTGTCCCCTACTTTCAACCTCTGGTTGAGATTCGAACGGGAGCCCTGCTGGGGTTCGAAGTCCTAGCCCGCTGGCCGCACCTCAGCCGCGGCGTGATCCATCCCGACGAGTTCATCCCCATTGCAGAACAGGCCGGCCTCATCGGAGAACTCACCGAAACCATTCTCTTGCAGGCGTTTGCCGCTACCGCCGCCCTCAACAGCAATCTTCACCTCTCGGTCAACGTCTCCCCCATCCAGCTTCGAGACCGATCTCTTCCCCGCCAGATTCGGCGAATCGCGGAGTACGGAGCCTTCCCACTCGACCATCTCACGATCGAGATCACGGAGAGCGCGCTGGTTGACAACCTCGATTTGGCCGGCTCCATCGCGAACGGGCTCAAGGATCTGGGCGTGAAGCTGGCACTGGATGACTTCGGCACAGGCTATTCCAGCCTGCGGAATCTCCAGGCGCTTCCTTTCGACGAATTGAAGGTCGATCGCAGCTTCGTCAATTCCATGATCGAGAGCCGCGACAGCCGCAAAATTGTCGCAGCCGTCATCGGTCTGGGGCAGAGCCTCAAACTGACTACCGTCGCCGAAGGCATCGAGAACAATACCCAGGCCGACATCCTGCGCTGGCTTGGCTGCGACATCGGACAGGGCTGGCTCTACGGTCCCCCATTTTCCGTGCATGATCTTCCCAAGGTCATCGCCGCTCCGATGCCGGCTACTTCCCGGCCTTTGCCGGGCTCTTCGGCCTCCGCCCTGGTCTCCTGCATGGAGCCGCTCCCCTCGCAGCGGCTGGCGCAGTTGCAGGCTATCTACGATGGTGCTCCGGTTGGCCTCGCCTTCGTCGATACCAATCTGACGTTCGTCAGCATCAATTCCCGCCTCGCTGATCTCGGCCACTTCTCTGCAGAGGCCCACCTCGGCCGCAAGATGTCAGAGATGGTTCACCCCATGGTCTATACGCACATCGAGCCATATCTTCACCGCGCCCTCGCAGGAGAGACGATTACGGGGCTGGAGATCAGAAAGCCCACCTGGCTTCGTGATCCCGATGACGTTACGCATCTTTCGTCTTTTCGGCCGGCACGCGACGAGGCCGGTGAGATTATCGGCATCTCCATCGCCGTCGTCGATATTACGGAACGCAAGCAGATGGAAGACGCGCTTCGCGAGAGCGAAGCTCACTACCGCCACATGATCGAGCTGAATCCTCATATCCCCTGGATCATGGGGGCAGACGGCAAGATCATCGAAGCCGGCCCCCGGTGGGGACAGTTTACCGGCCAAACAACGGAAGAGGCCCTGAATATGGGCTGGCAGGACGCGGTGTACCCCGAAGATTTGAAACAAGTAATGACGATTGTTGAAGCCTCCCTCGAAAGTGGCGATGCGCTTGACGTCGAATATCGCATCCACACCAAAGATGGCTGGCGATGGGTGCGTTCCCGGGGCAAATGCCGACGAGACAGAGATGGCAAAATCCTGCGCTGGTACGGTTGCACCGAAGACATCGACGAATGCGTAAGGCTGAAGCAAGCTCTGCGCGACGCACAGGCAGAACTGGCTGCACTCCAGAGCCAACACAGTTTCCACGAGACGCTTTCTCCCTCTAAATACTGATCCCTGATGGCCTGCCATCCGCAGACCGACCGCATCCTCTCGGTACAATAAGAACAGGCAGTCCTATAAGAGTAAGAGCAGGGGCAGACGTCCTTGCGGAAACCTGCCTTTACTGGCGCAGTCGACCGTCTTCAAAACGGTTCTGATCTCTATCGACGAAGTACAGTATTGTGCAGCGCCTTAGCACCCTACTCGCAATTGTTGAAGACGCTGAAGACAAAGAGAGGCTCTACCGAATGACCCGCACCAATATTCCTGGTACATCTCCTTACGAGCCGATCATCGGCTTCTCCCGCGCCGTCCGCGTCGGCAATCACGTCTACGTCTCCGGCAGCGGCCCCGTGGGGGCCGACGACGCCTCTCCCGCCGATCAGACCCGTGCGGCTCTTGCCATCATCCAAGCCGCTCTCGAAAGAGCCGGAGCTAGCTTCGAGCATGTCTACCGCACGCGCATGTTCCTCGCCCGCGCCGAAGACTGGGAGGAGATTGGCCGCGCACACGGCGAAGTCTTTGGCAGGATTCTGCCCGCCTCCACCATGGTCGTCGCCGCTCTACTCAATCCCAAGTGGCGCGTCGAGATCGAAGCTGACGCCTACATTCCCGAGGCCTGAGATTCCCTCAAACCACCTGCAATGACCTCCCGCACTTCGGTATCATCGAAGGAGCAGAAGAGCCGGGCAGCGTCTGCGGCCCACGTCTGAAGCCCACGATTGCCGAGGGTGCTCCTCCATCACAGGGGAAGCCCGTTGCAAGTCAGAACGTAACCATATTTTCGTTGTGAAGAGTTTGCAGCAATAACCAGGGGATTCCCCGGAGACGAAAGAAAATGAGCAAGCTGTCCATCCGCGATCTAGATCTCGCCAACAAGCGCGTCCTTATCCGTGTCGATTTCAACGTCCCTCTCTCCAAAGATGGGCTGACGATCACTGACGACACCCGCATCCGCGAGACTCTTCCCACCATTGAGTACGCTCTCCGCCGCAAGGCCAAGGTCATCCTCTGTTCTCACCTCGGACGCCCCAAAGGCAAGCCGGTTGCTACGATGAGCCTCCGCCCCGTCGTCGACCGCCTCCGCAAGCTGCTGGATGACATTCTCGACGAGGGCGAGAACGTAGCCTTTGCTCCGGACTGCATCGGCGAAGTTGCCAACGAGATGGCTGCCCAACTTGAATCCGGCCAGACGCTGCTGCTCGAAAATCTCCGCTTCCACCCCGAAGAAGAGGCCAACGACCCGGCCTTCGCCAAAAAACTCGCTAGCCTGTGCGATATCTACGTCAACGACGCCTTCGGCAGCGCTCATCGCGCCCACGCCTCTACGGAAGGCATCACCCACTTCGTCAAGCAGTCCGCCGCCGGGTTGCTCATGGAGCGCGAACTCACCTACCTCGGCAAGGCTCTCAGCCAGCCCGACAAGCCCTTCGTCGCCATCATCGGCGGAGCCAAGGTCTCCGACAAGATCCAGGTCATCGACAACCTGCTCGATATCGCCGACGCCATCATCATCGGCGGCGGCATGGCCTATACCTTCCTCAACGCACAGGGACAGACCACCGGCAAGTCACTCGTCGAGACCGACAAGATCGAGGTCGCCAGGGCCGCTCTCGATAAGGCCAAAGCGAAAGGCGTCCGCTTCCTGCTGCCCATCGATCACGTCCTCGCCGATAAGTTCGCCCACGACGCCAAGACCCAACTGCACGAGGGCACTCACCCCTTCCACGTCGATCTCATGGCCCTCGACATCGGCCCCAAGTCGATCGAACTCTTTAAATCGGAGATCTCCGACGCCCGTACCATCATCTGGAACGGTCCCATGGGCGTCTTCGAGATGCCCGCCTTCGCCAAGGGCACCAACGCCATCGCCTACACCGTCGCCGGCAACAACGACGCAACCACCATTGTCGGGGGTGGAGACTCGGTCGCCGCCGTCAAGCAATCCGGCGTCAGCGACAAGATCACTCACATCTCCACCGGCGGCGGAGCCAGCCTCGAATTCCTCGAAGGCAAGATCCTGCCCGGCGTCGCCGCTCTCACGGATAAGTAGTGACATAGATGGGAAGAGCAATATTTATTATCGTGGGCTCTGGAAGTGCAGCCATATTGTGCGGAGGGTTATTTTCTCTATTTTTCAAATCTGCACGACATCTATGGCCTTACACAATTGTTGGACCCACAATATCTTTACTCAGCATCTGGGTTTACCTGATGTTTCTTTTCTTCCTGTACGGTGAATCTTCGCTTCCTTCTCTGGATGCGAAATTCGCCGAGGCGGGAATGATAGTTTTACCTATTACGATCGGACTGTTCGGTGCCTTGCTAACTACAAGACTTTTGGCCTTGGTAAGGTCTCGACGATAGAAAATTACACATACTAGGAAGATTCGATACAAATGCGCAAACCACTCATAGCCGCCAATTGGAAGATGTACAAGATTCCTGCCGAAGCCACCGCCTTTACCGATGCCTTCCTCCCCCTCATCGCAAGCAAGCAGAAGGCCGAGATCGTCCTCTGTCCCTCGACGACGTCCCTGGCTGCAACGATCGAGGCCACCAAAGGAACTGAGGTCCGTATCGGCGCTCAGACCATGCACTGGCTCGATAACGGAGCCTACACCGGCGAGACTTCGCCCATCATGCTCAACGCCATCGGTGTCACTCATGTCCTGATCGGCCACAGCGAGCGTCGCCAGTACTTCAACGAGACCGACGAGACCGTCAACCTGAAGCTCAAGTCCGCCCTCGCTCACAAACTCGTCCCTATTGTCTGCGTCGGCGAGCACAAGGCCGAGCGCGAGTCGGGCAAGACCAACGATGTGCTCCGACAGCAGATCACCGTTGGACTTCAAGGCATCGACCCGGCAGCGGCTACTTCACTGGTCATCGCCTACGAGCCGGTCTGGGCTATCGGCACCGGCCTCACCGCTACGCCACAGATCGCCGAGGACGCGCACAAGTTCATCCGTGAGCAGATCGCCGAGGTCCTCAGCCCCGCCATCGCCGCCAGCACCCGCATCCTCTACGGCGGTTCGGTCAAGCCGGATAACGCAGCCAGCCTCTGCTGCCTCGAAAACATCGACGGCGCCCTGGTCGGCGGAGCCAGCCTGGACCCGACGAGCTTCGCCCAGATCATCGCAGGCGCATCCATCTAAAACTAAGCCGCAAACAGTATGCCGCGCCGACTCACCGAGTCGACGCGGCACTGAAACATCCCCCGAATCCCTGCCTTACCTTACAACTCCCGCCTGATCCATCGGCCAGTACACAAACGCAGCCTTTCCATAGATCAAGTTGCGTTCCACCGGCCCGAAGTCCCGGCTGTCGCTCGAGATCGAGCGATGGTCGCCCATCACAAAATACTCGTGAGGCGGAACCACCATCTCAGGCTGTGAACGCTCATCGGCGAAGCGCGGCGGCACATACTTCTCCACCACCTGCTTGCCATTGACGTAAACCGTTCCGTGATCGATACGCAGGTCGTCTCCGGGCAACGCAATCACCCGCTTGATGTAGCTCTTGGTGCGATCGCGCGGATAGAGAAACACCACGACGTCTCCGCGGTGAATATCCTCCACGTGGTAGACCATCTTATTGATAAAGAGGCGATCCTGATCCTTCAGCATCGGCAACATGCTGGTGCCTTCTACCCGCACCGGCTGATAGAGAAAGACGATGATAAAAGCCGACACCGCGACAGAAACCAGCAGATCCCGCACCCATGCCTGCCAGCCGGTCCGCGAATCGGGCTCCTTCTGCGAATTCAACTGCCGCCAATCCTGGCCCGGATCCGGACCCTGCTCATCGTTCTCCACGATATTTCCATTCCTCACTGTCTTAGACGCACGGTTCTCACTGGGCGGCACTCTGCCTCAATCGCAATGTTCAAACGATAAAACCGTCGTATCTGGCTCCGTCACTCTGCGCCAGCCACAGACAGGCAAACTATTGCCTCTCAGTTGCATCTTAACAGGTCAACAACGTGAATTGGGAATTGGCCTTACCTTTGGTGCCGCAATAGGGCGCGTTAGGCGCTAGAATTGTATTAGCAGTAAAAAGGACTCTTCCAGCAGGATTTTGAATGGCTACCCTTACCATGCTTGAACCGGCTTCCACGCCAAAACCCGAGAACGGTTCCCCCTTGGAGTTCCACGCGCTCACTACGGAGACAGCGAATACCGCATCCGAGGGCCTGGATACTAAATCTGCTTTGGAGATCGCGCGCATCATCAATCATGAGGACGCTAAGATCGCCGCTGCAGTCAAAAAGGCGCTGCCTGAGATCGCCATCGTCATGGATACCGTTGCTCGCTCGCTTCGCGATGGAGGCCGCCTGATCTACGTCGGCGCCGGCTCCAGCGGTCGCATCGCCTCCCTCGATGCCTCGGAGTGCCCACCAACCTACTCCACAGCTCCGTCACAAGTCCAGTACATTATGGCCGGCGGGCCAAAGGCTCTGGCCTCCGCCTCCGACGTCAACGAGGACTCGCCCGAGATCGGCCAGCGTGACATCGCCCGCCGCCGTCCTACTCGCAAGGACATCGTTATCGGCATCTCCGCCAGCGGCCGCACGCCTTACGTCGTCGGTGCGGTCGAGTATGCTCGCGCGCGCGGAGCCAAGACTGCCGCCGTCACCTGCAACCTGAACACTCCGCTCGCCGACGTGGCCGATACCACCATCGTCGCCGAGGTCGGCCCTGAAGTCCTCTCCGGCTCGACACGCATGAAGTCAGCCAGCGCCCAGAAGATGATCCTGAACATGATCACGACCGGCGCCATGACCCGTCTCGGTTATGTCTACGACAATCTCATGGTCAACGTGCACATGAAGAACGCCAAGCTAGTCGAGCGCGGCATCCGCGTGCTGATGACGGTCTGCGAGATCGACCGTGACACCGCCATCCGCACCATCAAGTCCGCGGGCAAATCCATCCCCATCGCCGTGGTCATGCTTAAGGCCAACGTCGACAAGATGGAAGCCGTCCGCCGCCTGAGCAAATCAGACGGCAACGTCCGCCTCGCCATCGACGACTCCCGCCTGGAGATTTGACCACGTAATTATTCGTATGCGCCTTGTACATTTCAACGCAACACCCGCCAGTTAGACTAATCCTATGGCAACCGGGCGGGTGATGGCGCTGGATGTAGGGAAGGTACGCGTGGGCGTGGCGCTCTCGGACCCGCTGGGCTACACCGCACAGCCGCTTCTGACGCTATGGCGCAAAAGCCGGGGCGAGGATATGCGCAGCCTGCTGCGGCTGATTCGCAAGCATGAGGTAGTGGAGATTATTGTCGGGAATCCCCTGCACATGTCGGGAGATGTGAGCCCGTGGGCGGCGAAGGTGCAGGAGTTCGCCGAAGAGTTGCGTAAACGCTCCACGCTGCCGGTGACACTGTGGGATGAACGGCTCAGTTCGGTCGCGGCACACGAGATTCTCAACGAAGCTGGACATAATTCCCGGAACCGCAAATATGTAATCGATCAGGTCGCCGCCGTGGTGATCCTGCGCGGATGGATGGAAGCAAAGGAACAGGCAACAGCGCGGGCAGCACTGGAGCAAAGCGGCCGTAGCGAAGAAGGACGTTGAAAAGCTCACTCTGAAAGGAGCGCCCCATGCCTCCCACTATCGGAAATGGAAAGATCTGTTACATCGATATGCCTGCTATCGACATAGCTCGTTCAGCCGGCTTCTACAAAAACGTCTTTGGCTGGAGCATCCGGCAGCGCGGGGATGGCGCCACCTCCTTTGACGATGGCGTCGGCGAGGTAAGCGGCACATGGACACTTGGCCGCCCACCCTCCACCCAGCCCGGGCTTCTCATCTACATCATGGTGGACAGCGTGGCCGCAACCATCGACCGGATCGCCGCCAGCGGCTGCGAGATCGTCCAGCCAATCGGGGCCGACGCTCCCGAGATCACCGCTCGTTTCCGCGATCCGGCAGGAAACGTCCTCGGCATCTACCAGAATCCCCCTCAAGAGATCTGAATCTTCGTCGGAGGCTCACTCTAAGCCCTCTCCGCCACCAGCGAAACCATGATTCCCCATGGATCGCGGAACCGTACCTTGCCCTCGCTACGATCCACAACATGACCACCTTCTTCCAAGCTGCGGCTTACTTCCTCCACATCGCCTTCCTCGGGAACCACCAGCTCCCACTCCAGCAGTCGCGGATCACCCGCCGCCGCGATGCTCGAACCTCGCGCCCAGGTGTTTATCCCTACGTGATGGTGGTATCCGCCCGCCGCCAGAAACAGCGCAGCATCGCCCAACCGGCTCATCACGTCCAGACCCAGCCCCCTATCGTAGAAAGCTCTGCCCGCCGCCATCTCACCTACATAAAAATGCATATGCCCGACCGTCGTCCCCGCCGGCAATCCCTCCCACTTCGTTCCCGCCGACTCCGCGATCAGCCCGGCCATATCCAGCGGGTCGACCGCCATCAGCACCTCGTCTCCCCTGTATCTCCACTCCGAACGGTCCCTGTCCGCATACACCTCTATCGTCAGGCCGTCCGGATCGACCAGATAAAACGCCTCGCTTACCAGATGGTCTGCCGAGCCCGACCGTACTCCCAACCGCGCCAGATGGTCCGCAAACGAACCCAGCGCCGCCCGCGTCGGCAGCAACACGGCAAAGTGGTACAACCCCAGCCGCGGCGAAGCCAGCGGGCGCAAGGTCGGCATCTCCTGCAACTCCAGCAGTTCACGATCAGAGCCATGGGCTCCCAGCGCGACGCGCAACCCCTGTCTCTCAACCACCCGAAATCCGATCACGCGCTCATAGAATGCCAACGACTCCTCCAGATTCGATACTGCCAGCCGTACCCTGCCCACTCGTGCCCCGGGTGAAATCCTGAACCGTTCCATATTCTTCATCACCGAAACTCCCCCTATCACCATCTCTTCAGATGCTCTTGCCCTGCCGGGAGTACCAGAGCAGGTACCCATTTCCACGCCGTCGCCCCGTAAACTGGCATGATGGACAAGTTTGTTGTACGCGGTGGCAACCCTCTTCTCGGCACCATCAAGATCTCCGGAGCCAAAAACTCCGCTCTTCCCTGCATGGCCGCCGCCATTCTCACCGAGGACGAGGTCATTCTCGAAAACATCCCCCAGGTCCGCGACATCGAGACCGAGCGCAGGCTGCTTGCCAGCATGGGCGCCGAGGTCGAACTCGGCTATGGGCGCGCCCAGCACCGCACCCGCATCCGCTGCGCCGTCCTCTCCGATCCGGTGGCCAAGTACGAGATCGTCAAGACCATGCGCGCCAGTTCGCTGGTCCTGGGCCCGCTGATCGCCCGCACTGGAGTCGCCCGCGTCGCCATGCCCGGTGGCTGTGCCATCGGAGGCCGCCCCATCGACCTCCACATCAAAGGCCTCGAAGCGATGGGCGCGACGATTACTCAGGAGCATGGCTACCTCGAAGCCCGTGCCGACCGCCTCAAGGGCGCGCGTATCGTCTTCGACAAGATCACCGTCACCGGAACCGAAGATCTGCTGATGGCCGCCACCCTGGCCGAGGGCGAGACCATCTTCGAGAACTGCGCCCGCGAGCCCGAGGTCACCGACCTTGCCGCCCTGCTCGTCGCCATGGGGGCGAACATCGAAGGTGCTGGAACCTCGACGATCCGGGTTCAGGGAGTGGCAAAACTCCACGGCGCGCGCCACCGCATCAACCCCGACCGCATCGAGGCAGGAACCTTCCTCATCGCCGGAGCAATCACCGGCGGCGATCTGAATGTAGACGCCTGCGAGCCCGCTCATCTCAGCGCTCTCATCCATAAGCTGGAGCAGTGCGGCGTCCGCATCGATGTCGGCAGCGACCACATTCGCGTCCGGTCGGGTGGAGAGCTGAAGGCCGCCGACATATCGACGGAAGAGTACCCCGGCTTCCCCACCGACATGCAGGCCCAGTACATGGCGTTGGCCACACAGGCCGAGGGAACGACGATCGTCACGGAAAATATCTTCGAGAATCGCTTCATGCATGTGCAGGAGCTGAACCGCATGGGAGCGAACATCACCGTGCAGGGGCGCACTGCGACGGTTCGCGGCAAGACGCCGCTGCAGTCTGCGGCAGTGATGTGCTCGGACCTACGCGCGTCGGCGTCGCTGGTGCTGGCGGCGCTGGTCGCAGATGGAGAGACCATTCTGGACCGGGTCTATCACATGGACCGCGGCTATGAGCGGCTGGAAGAGAAGCTGCGCGGCGTGGGTGCGCAGATTCGCCGGATGGGAGATGTCTTCGGCAAAAAGTAACGCCTGGCAACAAACGAGCGCCATCCTATGGACAACCCTTTGAAAGGCGTGGCTTTTGTTGGATACGGCATGGTAATTTGCATGGTAAGCGCGGACGGCGAGCAGCCACTCTTTCGCGAGCGGTCGCGATCAGTGAGAGCAAAGGTGTACAAAGGTTGCACCAATTCCAACCGTCTGCCTGGAGAACCATGACAGGAAAGAAAAAAATATCCGAGGCCGGCAAGCCGGTTACGCTGAAGATCCTTGCCGAGTATCTGGATCTCTCCCCTGCGACCGTCTCCATCGTGCTCAACAACTCGCCGGTGGCGAAGTCAATCTCCGACGCAACCAAGGCGCGGGTCCATGCGGCGGCAAAGAAGTTCGAATACCGCCCAAACCTTCATGCGCGGATGCTGCGCACGCGAGTCACCAATACCGTCGGCCTGATCGTTCCGGAGGTCAGCGAAGGCTACTTTACGGGCGTCATGCTCGGGGTTGAGCAGTATCTGCTCCAGGAGGGATTCCTTTACTTCACGGTCAGCCACCTTGGCCGTCCCGACCTTGTCGAGGAGTACCCCCAACTGCTGATGAACCGCGCCGTCGATGGCTTTCTGATGGTGAACACGGAGCTTCGCCACAAAGTGCCATTGCCTGTTGTCGGCATCTCTTCGCACAGCAAGATTGCCGGCGTCACCAATGTCGTGCTTGACCACGGCCGCGCCGCGAAGATGGCGCTCCGCCACCTATACGATCTCGGCCACCGCCGCATCGCGTTCATGCGCGGCTCACGCTATGTCAGCGACACCGATGCCCGCTGGGAGGCCATCGTCAGCATAGCGCAGGAGATCGGCATCACCATCCGGCCGGAGCTGTGCATTCATCTCGAAAAGAATTCGTGGTCGCCGGAGCTGGGTTATCCCCCGGTGCGTGAGCTGCTCGCGCGCACCCGGGATTTCACGGCGATGTTCTGCTTCAACGATACGGCAGCCATCGGAGCCATTCGCGCTATCGAAGATGTGGGCTTGAATTGTCCACGCGACATCTCGGTCATAGGATTCGACGATATCATCGTCGCCGAGTATCTCAATCCACGGCTGACGACGATACGCCAACCTCTGCACAAGATGGGCTGGACGGCGGCGCAGATGCTGGTTCGTCGCATCCAGTCGCCGGATGAGAGCTACCCCGAGTCGATCTGGTTCGAGCCGGAGTTGGTGGTCAGAGAATCGACAGCGGGTGTTCCCGAAGAGCGATCTGCAAAAGCGCACAGGAATAAACTCTAGGTCGATCGTATCGTTGGCAGAATCGACTACGCAGTTACGCTACGACTGAAGGGCCTAGCTGAACGCATTGCCAGAGACCACGCCATCTGCAACGGGATCCTCGAACCCCTCGACCGCAGCCTTCCGCGCGATCGGTCCGGCGTTCTTCTATTTCTTCGTGGCGGGCATCGCGACCGTGATGCTGGGACCACTGCTGCCGGCGTTAATCAGTCGATGGCATATCCAGGACGAGCAGGCAGGAACACTGTTCACGGTCGTGTTCGTGGGAGAGCTCTGCGGGGCATGGTTCGCCACGCGCAACCTTCGCCTCAGTGTTCTGGCCGGATCATGCATGACAGCAGCCGGATGCGTGTTGATGACGTGGGCCGACTTCGGCACAGCACACGTCGCGCTGTTCTGCGTAGGGCTGGGACTGGGCGCGGGGCTGACGGCGGGGAACGTCATCGTCGGTACGGCGGCGACCTCCTCCCGCACCCGCCTGCTGGCACTGCTGAACGTGGCATGGGGAGTGGGCGCAATCGTCTGTTCGCTGCTGGTGCGCGCCTGCGGGCCGGGACGTGTGCCGCTCTTCTTTCTTGTCCTTGCTGCCTGCCTTTTCCTTGCCGCCCTCTTTGCGATCAAGATACCGCGCACAGCATCTCAGACGACTGCCGAGGCTGACTCACCGGACCAGATCGTAAGGCGGACGAAGATGCCAATGCCGATGCTTCCCCTGTTCATCTTCTCGCTGGCAATGCTTCTGTACGTCGGCATCGAGAACTCCCTGGGCGGATGGCTGCCAAGCTACGGGCTCCGCACCACGACGCTGCTGGCCTCGTCGGTCGCACTGTACTTCTGGATAGCGGAACTGAGCGGACGCTTGCTGCTGGCCGTCCTGACGAGCCTGTTCGGCGAGGCAGCGCTCTACCGGGTGAGTGTTCTTGTGCTCATTCTCACGACGGCGGTCTTGATCGCGGCAACCCATCTCGGGTCCGGAGGGGTGGTTGCGCTCACGATCCTTAGCGGACTGGCACTCGCGCCGATCTATCCCCTGATCGTCTCGTTTTTCCTGGCTCGCACCGGCAATCATCCCGGACTCGGACCGGTCTTTGCCGTGGCCTCGCTGGGAGGCGCAACGCTTCCCTGGCTGACCGGCGCCATCTCTACACACTTCCATGCGCTACGAGATGGGCTGGCTGTCCCCGCCGTCGGGGCGATTCTGCTGCTGCTGCTCGCCCCCGAAATCACCAGACGTGCGAAACAAAGAGCCTGAGTTGGCTGCAACCAGTCTTCGGGAGTATTGATGAACCTGGATCGAGCTCTATCAAGGACAGTGCTCTGCGCAGTAGATTACTTTTTCCCGGCGCTTGCTTTTCCTGCCGGGCGGCGACCCTTCTGCTTGGGAGCTTTTTGCCCCTTGCCCCCAGCATGAGTGGAACGATGATGACCTGAGTGGCGTTGCAGCACGAGAGCCGCTGCTCCTCGCAGACGCGCCAGCTCGGGATCGGTCGTGACCACAATGCGCGGAGGCGTTCCTGCCAGCATCTGCTCGCCAAGTTCCTTCTCGACGATGGGTCCCAGCCGCGACCACGCCGAAGTGAGATCGCCGCTCAACAGGATCAGCTCCGGAGCGAGCGCCGAGGAGATCAGCCGCAGTCCGATACCCAAATAGGAAGCCTGCCGCCCGAGCGCCGCAGTAGCTTTTTTGTCCCCATCCTCCGCCAGATTCAGCAAGCCCTGAATTCCCGTAACGGCGATCTCCGGGGAAGACTCGGCGTAGAAGCGCAGCGCGGCGCGCGACGACGCGTACATCTCCCAGCAGCCGGTTCTGCCGCAACCACAGCGAGGGCCAAGGGGATCGATGGGAATATGGCCAAACTCGCCGGCGAGGCCGGACTTGCCGACGACCAGTTGGCCGTTAGCAAGAATTGCAGAGCCGACACCTTCGGAGATGGTGACGAGGACCGCATTGCGCACGCCGTCCATCCTGCCGAACCACAGTTCCGACAGCAGGCAGGCGTTCGCCGCGTTGTCCATCTCCACCTGCAGCTTCATGGCGCGTTCGATGGCGCTCTTGATGTCGTAGTCGTACCACTTCAGATTCGGCGCCAGGATCAGCCGCTGCGCAACGGGGTCGACCCGGCCCGGCAGGCTGATGCCGATGCCCTCGAAGGACTTGTCCCCATGACTCGAACGCAGATTCTTCATGCACTCGATCACCCGCTGCACGCCGCGCTCCGGGTCGGATGCGATGGGAATCACCTCGCGCGAAAGAAACCGTCCGTTCAGATCGACGACGGCGATGATCGCCTGGTGCGGACGTATGTCCGCCGCGATCATCGCAAGATTCGCATTCAGCGATAGCAGTGTTGCCGGCCGGCCCCTTGGCTTGCGCGACTCCGCCCCTTCTTCGATCCAGCCTTCGGCGATCAGTTGCTCGACGATGTTGGAGACGGTGCTGGGCTGAAGCCCCGACCAACGAGAGAGGCCAGCGCGCGCAATAGGCTGCTTGGTCCGGATAAGCTCCAGAACGATGTCGCGGTTGATGTCGCGGGCTACCTCGCTCGACGCCAGTTCAACGTAGGCAAGGTCGATTCGCCGAAAACCGCGCGAACCTCTCTTTCGTGCGTCCGGCACATTCCGATCTGACGGTAGAGTTTTCAATGGCTCGCGCCGTCCGCAGGCTGGACGCCATTGCCGAAAGCTATGTGGCCCGCCGCGCGAAGCGGCACGAAATCGGGTTCCCCATGGAAGTGTCTCTCACCGATATCTCCGGCGGCTGCGATCTTCTCCTCAAACACTTCCATAAGCTTCATCCACTCTCAAAATGCGCACACTGGCGTTGACTCCCGCTACAGATCTGGCAGAAGCTGCACCGATCTCATTGCCTTATAGCTTTTACTATAAGCGCCGCATAATGTCACTGCGATAATCCGCTTGACTCTCTTTGAACTGACCAGGCCACGCAAGCCGTCCACCGCTTGACACGAGCAACCGCGAATATCGTCGAGCGATCTATTCAAGCGTTTTAGCCGCTGCACATTCACTCTGTCAACCTCTTACTTTTTAAATTTGGATGCCCGCGTATTGCGATTAGTATGGGGGTCGTCGACCCGCTTGCAAAGACGCCGTCGCACAGACGACTCTTTGCTGAAGGCCACTGGAGAAACCGCCATGATGCCATCGCTTCGCACCCTTCTCCCGCTTGCATTGGGAGCGCTTCTCATCGCCGCACCGGCTACGCCTGCCCGTGCGCAGCAGCCTCAACCCGAGGCGCAGCCACCAATCTATCTGGGCACCGCTTGGTATCCCGAGCAGTGGCCCGAGTCCCGCTGGGACGCCGACCTGACGCTGATGCAACAGGCCGGCATTCGCTTCGTCCGCATCACCGAGTTCGCCTGGTCGTCGATTGAGCCGACCGAGGGCGTCTACAAGTTCGACTGGGTGGATCGTGCGATTGCCGATGCCGCACGCCATCACATCTTTGTGGTGCTGGGAACGCCGACCGCCGCTCCCCCGGCATGGCTAACGCAGAAGTATCCCGAGACACTGCGCATCAAGGAAGACGGCCGCCGCGACGAGCATGGCAACCGCCAGCAGTTCAACTGGGCTAATCCGAAGTATCGCGAGCTGGCCCGCGGCATCGCGGAGAAGATGGCAGAGCGCTACGGCCACAATCCCAACGTGATCGGCTGGCAGATCGACAACGAATACGCCGCCGAATCGTATGGCCCGGACGTGCAGAAGCAGTTTCAAGACTGGTTGAAGGCACGCTACGGCACGCTCGACAACCTCAACAAACGCTGGACGACCGCCTACTGGAGCGAGACATACACGGACTGGTCGCAGATTCCGATCGAAGAGGAATACGGCAACCCCGGCCTGCTGCTCAGTTGGAAGCGGTTTGTCTCGGACACGTGGCGAAGCTACCAGAAGAACCAGCTCGACGTAATCCGCGCCAACAGCGACCGAAGACAGTTCATCACCACCAACTTCATGGGCTGGTTCGACGGGTTCGACCACTATACGGTCTCGCAGGATCTCGACTTCGCCTCATGGGACGACTACGTCGGCCGCGGGCATCTCGATCCTAACCGCAACGGTGCCGCCCACGACTTGACGAGAGGCTTCCTGCGCAAGAACTTCTGGGTCATGGAGACGCAGCCGGGCTTCGTCAACTGGTCTCCGGTCAACACCGTTCTCGACAAGGGCGAGGTGCGCGCCATGGCATGGCACGATATCGGCCACGGCGCCGACGCGGTGAGCTATTGGCAGTGGCGCTCCGATCTGAATGGGCAGGAAGAGATGCACGGCACCCTGGTCGGTGCAGACGGAACTCCGGTCCCGGTCTACTCCGAGGTCGCGCAGATCGGCAAGGAGTTCGCGAAGGCCGGTCCTGCGCTGGCGGGGACCAGCGTCCACTCTCAGGTCGCGATTCTGCACTCGTACGACAGCCGCTGGGCCATCAACTGGCAGCGTCATAACAAGAACTTCGATCCGGTCGCGCAGATTGTGAGCTACTACAAACCGCTACGCGAGATCGCGCAGTCGATCGACATCGTGTCGCCGACAACACCGCTCGACGGCTACAAGCTGGTCGTCGCGCCGGGACTGGAGGTGCTGACGGACGCAGCCGCAAAGAACCTGATTGCCTACGTCAAAAATGGCGGGCACCTGGTTCTCGGGCAACGCGCAGCCATGAAAGACGGCGACAACGGACTCCAACCGGAACGCGGCCCCGGACCCCTCGTCGCCTTACTGGGCGGGCGCGTCGATCAGTTCTATGCAATTGACGACAAGCCGGAGGACACCGTTCCCGTGAGCGGAATCTGGGGCAATACAA
This sequence comes from Acidobacteriales bacterium 59-55, assembly GCA_001897435.1. Lineage (GTDB taxonomy): Bacteria > Acidobacteriota > Terriglobia > Terriglobales > Acidobacteriaceae > Edaphobacter. The sequence goes on from MKSV01000007.1 coordinate 1,249,923, forward strand.
CGTCAAAGATCTGGGCGGAGCAACTCAGCACATCGTCGCCGGATACAAAGGTCCTGATGCGCTACGGCAAGAGCAACGGCTGGCTGGACGGGCAGCCTGCCGCCATCACTCGCAAGGTGGGCAAGGGACAGATCACCTACATTGGCGCATGGATGGACGATGCAGCCATGCTGAAGGCGGCACAATGGATGACCGAAACCAGCGGCGTAACGCCTGAGTTTGGGCCAGTGCCGAAGGGCGTCGATGTCTATCCCCGCGAGGGCGAGGGAAAGAGAGTCTTCATCCTCGTCAACTTCGACAAGACACCGCAGACCGTCAAGTTGCCCTCAACGATGCACAACGTTCTTGAGGACAAAGATGCCGGCACCGTGACGCTGGATCACTACGGGGTTGCCGTACTGGAGGCAAAGTAAAAAGGCGAAGTAAAAAAACTCCTTCGCCGGTTGGCAAAGAGGAGCCGGGTCTATTGTGCCCGGTCTCCTCTTGCTACTTACCGTTCCATTCAGACCTGGGAGTTGGGCGGCAAGTAAGTGAAGAATTCGGGTCTCGGCTAATGTCTAAGATGCCTTTGACACTGCGAATTGATCGCGAAGCTGGATGAAGCCGATAACGACGATTGCAACCATGGATGGCAGAAGAAATAGATACATAAGGTCTCCCTCACAGCAATTCAAATTTGCACAACGCATAAAACGGCATACTTCTCCGCTATGCCTCAGCACGGACATCGGGCTTAGCAGGAACCCGTGGAATCCGGGTTACCTGATCCGGGCGAAACTTCCGTTCTGCCGTTCCAAATGCACGTGCATTGCCAAATAAGAATGCCCGGTAAATGCACAAAAAATGCGGCATTACCGAGAGATCGCGGTAGGACATTGCAAGGTAGTGGGAAAAAGATTTACCTGCCCTCCGGGCAATGAGCAAACATTTTCGGAGGGCCTTTACGGCCTGGAGAAGTCCGTCATCTCAAACCGCAACGGTAAAAGAATCTTCGCTTCGAGTCACGGCGCGGTAAAGCGTATCGCGCTCGAACGGCACCCGGCCGGCTTCGGTAATCAGACGTACCAGGTCGGCGCGCCGCATTCCCTGGGGCGTGGTCGCTCCGGCGTCGTGGTAGATCTTCTCTTCGACAACCGTGCCGTCGATGTCGTCGGCTCCAAATCGAAGAGCTACCTGCGCCATCTTCGGCGAGACCATCTGCCAGTAGCTTTTGATGTGCGGGAAGTTGTCCAGCATGAGACGGCCAATGGCAATCTGCTTGACGTCGAGCATCCCGGTCGTGCGCGGGATATGAGCAAGCGCGGTATGGTCGGGATGGAAGGCAAGCGGGATAAAGGTCTGGAACCCCCCGGTATCATCCTGTACCTCGCGCAGCCTCAACAGGTGGTCCACACGGTCTTCGTCGTTCTCGACATGACCGTAGAGCATGGTCGCGTTGGAGCGAAGACCGAGTTTATGCGCCGTGCGCGCGGTCTCCAACCACTCCCCGCCATCGATCTTGTGGTCGCAGATAATGTGCCGCACGCGGTCGGCAAAAATCTCCGCGCCGCCGCCGGGCATCGAGTCCACGCCGGCATCCTTCATGCGCTGCAACGCCTGCGGAATCGTCATCTTGCCGCGCTTGGCCAGGAACGCCACCTCGACCATGGTGAACGCCTTGATGTGAACCTTGGGGAAGCGCTGCTTCAGACCGCTCACCAGGTCCATGAAATATTCAAAGGGCAGATCGGGGTGCAAACCGCCGACGATGTGGAACTCGGTGATCGCCTCCGAGTAACCCGACCCCGCCGTCTCCCAGGCCTCTTCGAGCGCCATGGTGTAAGTGCCGTCCTCGCCCTTCTTGCGCCCGAATGCGCACAGGCGGCAGGAGGCCATGCAGACGTTGGTGGGGTTGATGTGGCGGTTGACGTTAAAGTATGCCACGTCGCCGTGCATCCGCTCGCGGACCATATTTGCCAGCCACCCCACGGCCAGCACGTCGCCGCTGCGATAGAGAGTGACGCCGTCGTCGAAATCAAGCCGTTCGCCGCGCTGCACCTTCTCCGCAATGGGAAGGAGGGCAGGATCATCTGTCTGAAAGGAGTGCCGAGGGCGCGCGCCTGATGAGAGACTCATAGTACGATTCTATTCCTCTGCGGCACCCTGGGGAGAGCCCACGGCCCTACGGCTTGGCGATGGTCTCGGCCTTGGCGGCGGGTTCCGGCTTTGCCGATGCCTCGGTATTGCCCGAGACCGCTTCCCTCGACGCGACCATGCGCGGCTGAACAACGACGCCATCGAACAATGTCGCGCCAACCAGATGGTCTCCCACCGGCCGCGCCAGTCGCAGCGACCAGCCCGTATTCCAATATTTCACGGTCTTGTCCGGAACGTGGACGGCATAGACGATCGTGTTCCGGTTGTTCGCCGTGACAAGGATGCGCTGCGACGGTGCGTCGTAGAAGAGGCTGCTCACATCGTGGACAGTGAGATTCCTGACCGTATGCCAGGTCACACCCTCATTCTCCGTGTAAAACACTCCTTCACGCCCACCGACCCACAGGCCACCCACACCATCGACGGCCACAGCGCCAAGTTGCGTGGCAGTCGCCGGCAATGGGATCGACCTCCATCTCCTGCCGTTATCCGTTGTCAGGGCAACGGCATTCAGGTTGGCTACCGCAGCCATCGACCTGGCCGCGGCGACAAACTGCCAGTTCTGCCTCGCTAGACCCGGAGTCAGCGTCCAGTTCGATCCGGCAGTCACGCTCTTCAGCAATCCGTCCGAGGTGGCGGCATAAAGGGTATCGCCTGCGCGTGCAATCCCGTTGACGCTGCCGTCGAAGGAATCCGAACGTCCACGCCGCACGGCAACCGCTGTCGCTCGGCGCGCAGAACCTGCCTTGCCTCGCGATGGCGCGGCCTCGCGGGGAACCGCAAAAGAGATATTCTCGACACGGCTCCAGACCTGGCCCTGCAGTCGATAGATGCCATGCGAAGTACCGGCGATCACGGTCCCGTCTGACGCCTGCCCCAGGCTGTAGACATCGTCGCCATTCAGTCCAGCACTGGTCTGGTTCCAGGTAAGTCCGCCATTGTGGCTGACGAAGACGCCACCCCATGACTTGTCGTTCACTACACCCACATAGATCGTTGCGGCGTGCTCAAAATCCTGAACGTAAGCTACGACCTGACGCGAAGAGAAGCCTCCATTCGAAGGCAGAAAGCTCTTGCCGCCATCGTTGCTCGCCAGTACGCCGCCACGGTCGGTTGCCAGAAGGACGCGGTTTGTATTGGCGGGATCGACGTAAACATCGTTGACGATCACCTCCGGTCCGGTCGTGCGCAGCCAGGTCTTGCCGGAATCCCCCGAACGAAAAAGCCCTTCCGTCGTTCCCGCAAAGACGACGTTCAGGTGCTGCGGGTCCTGCATCAGAACCCGAGTCCTGCGGGCGGTCGAGGGAATTCCCTGTATCTTCTGGAACTTCTCGCCCTTATTCTCGCTCTTGTAGATACCGGAACACGCGCTTGCATATACCTGATTTGGCTGCACCGGATCGATGATGATCGAAAACACGTCGGAATCGTCGATGATCCCGTCCTTGATATTCTTCCAGGTCTTGCCGCCATCGGCCGTCTTCCAGGGCAGGTGCCAGGTTCCGGCATAGATGATATTTGGATCTAACGGGTCGATCGCCACGGATTCGACCTCGTGCAGTTCTTTGCTGCCCTCCGGACTGATGAGCTTCCAGTGCACGCCATTGTCGATCGAGCGATAAACGCCCAGCAAAGTGCCGGCGACCAGAATCTTCGAGTCGGATGGAGCGGCAGCGAGGGCGCGGATGGATTGGCCCTTCATGTCGTTGTCTCTGGTCCAGGTAACGCCGCCATCATGGCTGGTATACAGGCCGCCATCATTGCTGCCCAGAACCCAGGCTCCTACAAGGATGTGCCTTGGGTCGGCCTTGTCGATAACGATAGAATCCAGCGCCAGATCGTCGCGATCGCCGATGCGCGCAAGCCGCTTCCATTCGCGGCCGCCGTTGCTGGATTCGTAGATCCAGCCGTTGACCGCGCCAAGGTAAAGATGGGAGGAGTTCTGCGGATCGGCAGTCAGCGTTCGCGCGTCTCCGCCATCGGGTCCGAAGGGCAGCCAGGTCGCCGCATTTCCCCAAAGGCAAGAGAAGGCGAGAAAGAGAGCAAGGAAAGGGATTTGAAATCTGTACCGTCTAGTCAACGTAATTTATCCACTTCTACAAGTTCACTCTAACAAGGATAAGCTGAATCTCGCTCAACGCGCTTAACACAAAGGCTGACTGGGAACCAACCCAGTCAGCCTTTGTGCTTTGCTGCGATGCTGCGTTCTTATTACCTGCGACGACGCCGTGTCGGCTTCGTGTTGACAGCGCTCTCGTCCACAGCGGTGATGCCAGTGCTGTCCAGCGTGGCTCCGGCGGGGATGAGGGTCGTCGTCACAGTCTTACCGTCCTGAGTGCCGGTGTAGACCGAGATACGGCTGGCATCAATGCCCTTCTCCGTTACCAGGTACTGCTTCGTGTTGACAGCGCGCTGGGCGGCGAGAGTGCTGCCCTTCTTTTCGGTGCTGGCCGCGTTGCCTACGACCGCGAGCTTCGCGTCGGAGGAGCGCTGCAGGTTGAGGGCGACATCGTCAAGGCAAGCCTTGCCTTCGTTGTCAACCCGGGTCGGACGCCGCTTGTCGCGCTCGAAGTTGACCGAGCAGAGGCTGCTGGTCGTCGGAGCCGGAGGCGGCGGAGGCGCGCTGAGAGTGACGTTGGTGGTTGCCGATGCTGTCTGACCCTTATCGTCGACCACGTTGCAGGTGACGGTAATGGTGCCAGGCGCCGCGCCGGCCGTGCTCAGCGTTGCGGTGTTGCCGTTGCCGCTGACGGTGCCTTCGGTTGCGCTATAGCTATAGGTCAAAGGACGATTCTGCGGGCTGGAGCCTTCTGCCGTGATTGTGGAGGAATCTCCGGGGTTCACGGTTGAGGGGTTCGCCGAGCAGCTCACGGTCGGCGGCTGGAAGGCCTGGATCGTGTACTGAGCCGAGCAATCCGCCATCTGACCAGCCTTGGTGCCCTCTGAAACATGGCCCTTGGCCGTGTAAGTTCCGGGAGCGGCGTTCTTGGTGTCGATGTTGGCGATATTGGACGTGCCCGAGATGGTGCCGCCATCAGCGGTCCAAGTATAGTTAGCCGTCTTCTTGGGGTTCAGATTCAGAGCAGTGCCGGTCACTGTCAGAGGATCGCCGGGGTAAGCAGTCGCCGGGGAGACAGCGCAGCTGTAGGTGACGGGCGGCGGCGGAATGACATGGCCGAAGTGCGTCACGATACCGGTGCTCAGGTCAACGCCGTTGAGATTGGCGCGACCGCCCATGACACCACCCGTCGGGGGAGGCGTATAGGGGCCGAAGTTGGCATGGATGTAACGGAAGTCAGCTTCGAAGAGGCGAAGCGAAAAGCGATTGTTGAAGAAGGGCAGGTCGTAGTCCATGCCGCCGCCGGCCGTCAGGGTCGGACCCCAGGTATAAGGCTCGTGATAGGGCACCGGGCCTTCGCTGTTCGGGCCGCCAAGCTTGGCGCCGCCGACCAGTCCGTGGGCAAAGAGGGTAAAGTTCTGCATCGGAGCGCGGAAGATAGGACCGGCGGACGCGGAATAAAGGCCGTCGTTGTTGCCGTCCGGATGGGCAACGAAGTTGACTTCACCGCCGAAGTACTTGTTGAAGTAGTAAGCGCCGCTGCCGATGGCCCCGAGGTCGATCGAAGAGTAGTTGATTCCCGCGGGCTTTACCTGTCCGTGGGCGCCGAAGTAGGAGAACCCAGTGAAGATATCGACTCGCGAAGGGTTAGGCCCCACCGGGGCGGTTGTGCTGGGTGCTGTCTGTGCACCCAGACTTGCGACTCCAAGGCTGACTGCACATGCAGCCAGTACGAACCGGCCAACACTACGAAACGGGCGATGAACCATTGACTTCCTCCGCTAAAAATTCTTCCATTTATTACAAGCCTATTGGCTTGTTCAGTTTACTTCGATTCAGTAACGCTAACGCAGGTTGTTAGCATTACCAGTTAAAGTTACCTTCTCACTACCGTCTTTTCAATACTTTACCAGCCGAATCGCTAAAAAAATCCGATGTTCAGCCTAGGAACCTCGCAAGTAACCAAGCCTCAAAACGACTGCATTCAGTCCAGATTCAGGGTTTTCTTCAACGTACCGCGCTCCTGCTGAATCTTTTCCTGCAGCAGTGTGATCGCATATAACAACTGCTCCGGGCGCGGCGGGCACCCGGGAACGTAAATATCGACAGGAATTACCTGATTGACGCCCTGCAAAAGGGCGTAGTTGTTGAAGACGCCGCCCGACGTGGCGCAGGCGCCCATCGAGATCACCCACTTCGGCTCCGGCATCTGCTCGTACAGGCGCCGGATGACAGGAGCCATCTTCTGCGAAACCCGTCCGGCAATGATCATCAGGTCGCTTTGCCGCGGCGAGGGACGAAAGACCTCTGCCCCGAATCGGGCGATGTCATAGCGCGAACCGCCCATCGACATCATCTCGATGGCACAGCAGGCCAGCCCGAACGTCATCGGCCAGATAGAATTCTTCCTCACCCAGTTGATCGCCGAATCCACGGACGCCAGCAGGATGCCTTCAGGCTGGTCGTACCCCCAGCTCACCTCTCTCAGCTTCTCCTGGTTCTTGCCGAAGCTATCGAGGGAACCGAAGAGATACCGATCGCTCTTTTGCGGAACCGCCGTGGGGCGGCCATTGCTCGTTGTTTCGCCTGATGCTGTACTCATATCTCTAATAATAAAACCGATGGGCGTTTTCGATAGCTTTTTTCACATAGCTGGCAAATATTTGCGCAGACTATATTCATGGCATCTGCTTGGATGTCACTAAACATGCTGTCGTTGGCCGATAAACCCTAAAAATATCTAGCTAGCGCGCGTTTTCATGGATGGCTTTCAATAGCGCATCCCGCAGCAATCTCTCTTCGTCCGGGATCAGCTTTTCCCCGGCGCGGGTCACGTAGAAGACGTCAATCGCCATCTCCCCCTCCGTATCGACCAGTGCCGCTTCGATATTGCAGCCCTGCCGGGCCAGGGTCAGGCTCAGCGCGTGGAGCAGCCCCGTCGTGTCCTGCGCGACGACTTCAAGCAGCGTGCTGTGCGACGAGGCTGCGTCGTCGAACTCGACCCTCGACTCCACCACCACCTTCGGCGCCTTGCGCCTGCCGCGCCTGCGTCCGCTCAATAACTTCTCAACCGGCAGGACCCCGCTCATCACCTCGTGAACGCTCTTCACAAACGCCTCGTGTTCGGAGGCATTCATCTCGAGCGTGCGAAAGCTATCGGTAAAGCGAAAGCTGTCCACCACCACGCCGTGCCGATTGGAGAAGGCATCGGCGGTCACGATATTCATTCCCCACGCCGCCAGAGCGCCGGTCATATTCGCGAACAGGAGCGCCCTGTCCGGAGTCAGCAGCGTCAGTTCGCTCACGCCCGGAGCGTAGCGAAAATCCAGTTGGACTGCGTCTTCCGCAAAGCGCTTCGCCATTTGAAACTGCGTCCGTATCTGCTCCGGCGTCCGGGTCAGCACATAGCGCTCAGGAAACCCGTCAAGATACTCCGCCACCTCGGCCTTCTGTCCCGGCAGCAGCGCGGCCACGCGGTGAATCAGTTCCCTCTCGTCCTGGGCGCCGACCCGGTCCTCGTCCACATTGCGGTCCAGATAATTCGACGTCGCAATGTAGAGCCGCCACAGGTTCTCCGCCTTCCACGGCGTCAGCGCATCCGGATGCACCGCGTTGATGTCCGCATAGGTAAACAGAGTCAGCATCCGCAGAACCTCCGGCGTCTGCACCTTGGCGGCAAAGGCCCGTACCGTCTGCCGGTCGAAGATATCGCGGCGGGTGGCCTGCGACATCTCCAGATGATTCGCAATCAGGCTGCTGACCATGCCGCTCTCGTACGAGTCCAGTTCCAGCCGCTCCAGCACGCCTGCGGCCATCTTCATGCTCTCCTGCGCATGGTCGCCCGTGCTGCGGCCTTTGCCGGTATCGTGCATCAGTGCCGCCAGATACAGCAGGCCGGGATGCGGAAGCTCGCGCACCAGACGCGAAAACTGCGCAGCCCACTCAGCCAGCGGCCCCGTCTGCTCGCGCTCGAGGCTGTGCAGCGTGTCGATCAGGACAAAGGTGTGCTCATCGACCGTATAGCGATGGTAGGCATCGCGAATCACCAGAGCATCAATTCCATGGAACTCCGGAATCAGCAATTCCAGCACTCCTACCGCGTGCATCGTCCGCAAGGCGTCTCCGGCGTGCGGTCCGGTCAAAATCTTCTGAAGATGCTGCCATAGCGACGGCCCTTCTTCAAGATGCGCGGAGAGCACGGGAATTGCCTGGAGCAGGCGCTGCTCCGCCTCTTCGCCCAGCGTGCAGCCGCTACGAGCCATGACCTCGAACACATTCAGCACAAGGTCGGGGTCCTGCGCGGGATCATGCCCCGCCTCGCCGCTCCCATCGGTCACCAAGGCATCGAGCACAATCCGCCCGCGTTCCACGCGAAAGCCCTGTTGCGGCGACTCCGCACGCCGCTCCCTCTTCAACCCCAGCAGCTTCAGCCGCGGCTTGTCCAGGGGAGCCTCCTCCATCGCCTGTGCCACCCGCCGCTCGATCCGCCGTGCGTGGCGGAAGTAGAACCGCATCCAGTAAGCCGCATCCGCGCCGGGCAAAGTATCTCCCGCCGCCGCCGTTCCCAGGCCCATCCCGATGCCCGCCGCCGCGGCCGCATCCTGCGCCTGCCAGTCCAGCGAATTGTCATCGCGCTCGTGCCGATAGTGCAGGAAGCATCGCACCAGCCATAGAAACTCCACGGCCTTGCGAAACTCCCCATCCTCATCGGCGTTCCCGTTCTTCGACACACGGCCCCCCGCATCCGGCCCAATCCCGCGCAACAGCTTCATCCACTCGCAGACATGGATATCGCGCAGGCCGCCGGGACAGTCCTTGATGTTCGGCTCCAGATGGAAGAGGGTGTCCCCATATTTGGCGTGGCGCGCCCGCGTCAGCTCCGTCAACTGCGCCATCAAGCCCTTCTGCTCGCGCAGCAGAAGCTTCGGGATGCTCTGGCCTGACAGCTTTCTGTAGATCGCGGCATCTCCGGTGATGAGCCGGTGGTCCATCAGCGAGATCGCAAATTCGGCGTTCTCCTCGTCGAAGCGCTCGCACTCGGGCAGCCTCCGCGTCGTCGGAGAGATGTGAATGCCGGAGTCCCACATCTCCTGGTTGACGCGGCGAATCGCATCTTTCACATCCTTCTCCGCCAGCCGTCCGTCGAGCAGGAAAAGCAAGTCCACATCCGAGTAAGGAAATAGCTGCGCCCGGCCATAGCCACCGATGGCCACCAGCGCAATTCCAGTCGCCAGCCGCCGGTCGCGCTGCACCTCCTGCGCCCAGAGACTGCTCGCAAACTCGTCCTGCGCCTTCGACCGCGCGGCAATCGTTGCTGCCCCCGAAGCGCCCGCATCGAATGCGGAGCGAATCTCCACTATTCTCGCCTGGTATCTGTCCCGTATTCCGCTGTCAGTGGTCTCGTTTGTGCTCATGCCGTTTTCCTCTAAAGAAAACCAAAGCCCATAGAGGCTGCTGAAAGGCATTCATTCCCGATGGGAGAGAACATCTCCCATCGGGAACCCCAACCGTGGAGACGCTGCTAGAGCGCAGCCTCGCCCCGCTGGTCGTTGCGGATACGGATGGCCTCATCGATCTTCGACACGAAGATCTTGCCGTCACCGATGGTGCCCGTTCGCGCCGCCGTCATGATCGCCGCGATAGCCTTGTCCAGCATCTCCTCCTTCACCACCAGTTCCAGCTTCACCTTCGGCAGCAGGTCTACCGAGTACTCTCGTCCCCGGTAGAACTCCGTGTGTCCTTTTTGCCGACCGTGGCCGCGGGCCTCGGTGATCGTCATTCCCTCAACGCCGATATCGACCAGCGCATCCTTCACCGCATCCAGTTTCGATGGTTGAATCACCGCTTCAATCTTCTGCATATGGAGTATCCTCTCGCGCTTTCAGATTCGTTGAACTGCGGCCCCCACTAAGAACTAGTGAGCCCAATCGTAACCCTCTTCGCCGTGTTGCGACAGGTCCAGACCGATGCGCTCGTCTTCCTCGCTCACCCTCAGCCCGATCGTCTTGTCCACGAGGAACAGAATAATCAGCGTGCCCACGATCGAAATGGTCCACGCAAGCCCGATGCCGAACGCCTGGTGGAACAACTGGCGCCAGTTGCCCTCCAGCAGCCCGGTCGGCTTGCCGGCCCCAAAGATGGGATTGATCGCGCTGGTCGCGAAGACGCCGGTCAGCAACGCTCCCAGCGTTCCGCCCGCTCCATGAACGCCGAAGGCGTCGAGCGAGTCGTCATAGCCGAACCAGCTCTTCACCTTCACCACCATCGTGTAGCAGAAGGCACCGGCGATCAGGCCGATCCACAGCGCCGACATCGGCGTTACGAACCCTGCTGCCGGCGTAATCGCCACCAGCCCGGCCACCGCGCCCGAGATCGCTCCCAGTGCCGACGGCTTGCCCTGCCGCATCCACTCCACGGCCGACCAGCCAATCACCGCCGCCGCTGCGCCAAACTGTGTCGCCACAAACGCCGAAGTCGCCAGCGTGCCTGCCGAGAGCGCGGACCCGGCGTTGAAGCCGAACCAGCCCACCCACAACATACACGCGCCCACGAAGCTCAACACCACCGAGTGCGGCGGCATCGGAATCTTGGGGTACCCGATACGTTTGCCCAGATAGAGCGCCGTCACCAGAGCCGAGACACCGGAGGTCACGTGCACCACGGTTCCACCAGCAAAGTCCAGGCACGGCATCCGACCGGTCGCATTCAGCAGGCCGCCCTTGCCCCAGACCATGTGCGCCATCGGGCTATAGACGATGATCGCCCAGAGCACCATAAACACCAGCATCGCGGAGAACTTCATCCGTTCGGCAAACGCGCCCGTAATCAGCGCCGGGGTGATGATGGCGAACATCATCTGATAGACCATGAAGGTCTGCAACGGGATCGTCCCGGCGTAGGCCGGGTCCGGCGCCAGCCCCACGCCGTGCAGAAACATATTGTGCAGACCGCCGATAAAGGCGTTCCCGCTGCTGAATGCCAGCGAATAGGTCAACAGCGCCCACAGAACCGTGATAACCGCCATCATGGCGAAGGTCTGCATCATCGTTCCCAGGATATTTTTCTTACGCACCAGGCCGCCGTAGAACAGCGCCAGCCCCGGGCCGCTCATCATCAGCACCAGCGCCGCGGAGACGAGCATCCAGCCGTTGTCTCCCGCCGTTTGGGCCGCCGCAACTGCGGCAGCATTCTCGTCGGCCCGCTTCTCCAGCGCGGCAATCCGGTCTGTCTGAGATGTCGCAGGCGTCTGCGCCATCGCTGCCGATCCGTAGAGGATCGATCCGCCAAATATCAGAGTAAACAGAAGTGCGAGAAATACCTTGACCGCTCGTATGCGCATGTGTCTACCACTCTTTTCAGGATTTTTTTAGTGAAAGAGGTGCTTTGGTAAACCCGCGGACGTGGCGGTTGAATCAGGAGCACAACAAGCTTCGCTGCAACAGAGGAGCTGAAGCCACATTTTGTGCCGATGCATTTAATCTACACAAGAAGAAGCGTGATGCAAAGTAGAAAATTTATCTTCTCTCAATAAATCCGTTTTGAGATCACAAGCGATTGCAGCCTGCCTCGCCGTGTGCCCTACCGTCGAGTCGCTATCAGAGCCGCTATCGCGCCAGCAACTCGCGCACCATCTCTTCCCATTCACCACCTAGATCGCCCTCCGGCATCGGCCGCCCCGCTCGCCGGTACCAGTACGCGGCATTCCCCGCATCGCCCTCCTTGCGATGCAGGTAGGCATGAACCCAGGCTCCCTCCGCGCCCGGCACATCCTGGGCGATCTCGTGTGCCCTCTGCCAGTCGCCCTTGCCGTCCCACCAAAGCGCCAGCAAAGCTCCGGAAAACTCACCGCTATCCGCCGAGGTGAACTCTGCAACTGTCATCACTCTTCCCGCCATGATCTGTCCTGCCGGTCGTCAGTTCCCTGTCGCAGCCGCAGTTGCCGGCGCAGCATAGCCGCGCTCCCGCATCCACTTAATCAGCAGGTCAGGCCAGACGCTCAACTGCGGATTCCCCACCCCCAGCCCAGACCCGTGCCGACCGTGCTGAAACAGGTGCATCTCCGCCGGAACCCCGGACTTTACCAGCGCCGAATAGAACGCAACGCTATTCATCACCGGCACCGTCTGGTCATCCGTCGTCGAAAACAGAAAGGTCGGCGGCGTGTCCTTCGTCACCTGCAACTCATTCGACATTGACAGCACAACCGCCGGATCGGGATTATCCCCCAGCAGATTCCTTCGCGAGCCGGAATGCGTGAACGAAGCATCCATCGTAATCACCGGGTAGGCCAGGATGAGAAAATCCGGACGGCTTCCCTGCCGGTCGATTGGATCCGCCGCGCTGGGATTGCCGCTATCGAAGTGCGTTCCCGTGGTTGCAGTCAGATGACCGCCTGCCGAAAAGCCCCACATCCCGATATGATCCGGCGCAATGCCGTACTCAGAGGCGTTTGCGCGAACCATCCGCATCGCCCTCTGCGCATCTCCCAGTTCAATGGGATTGTGGTAAGTCGGCCCCAGCCGGTACTTCAGCACAAAGGCCGCGACGCCGCGCTGGTTCAGCCAGTGCGCCACATCCGAACCCTCCTTGGTCATCGACAGGTGCTCGTACCCGCCTCCCGGTGCAACAACAACACCTGTCTTCGTCGCATTCGCTCCAGAAGGCAGATAGATGGTCAGCGTCGGCTTATCCACATCCTGATCGCCCTTCGCTCCGGGAGCCCCATTGGGCCATAACAGGACCGTCGTCCCTTCCGATGCAGGCATACTTTGCGCCTGTTGGCCCTGCATCGTACCCACGCCCAACAACACCGCCAAAACGCTTCCGCCAATCCGCCGCAGCTTCATCCTCATAGGGTCTACATCTCCTGCCCTGCAAAGAAGCATCCTATTGCACGGCGAACAAAATTGTATCCCGCGTCTCTCTCCTCATGCAGAACGGGGGCGCAATTAATCGGGAAGCAGTACGCCCGCGATAAAATCACACAGCAGAATCACAAATCGAGGCAGCGATTCAGCCGGTCCTCGCGGAGACCCATGAAGGAACTCATTCAAAAGCAACTGGCCCAGTCCATCGCCACCATGCAGGCCGTCCTTGACGATCCTCACATCGCCGACACCCTCATCAGCATCGGCGATGTGACGGCCAAGGCCATGAAGGCCGGCCACAAGTTGCTCGTCGCCGGCAACGGAGGCTCCGCCGCCGATGCTCAGCATCTGGTCGCCGAATTCGTCGTGCGCCTCACCGTCAACCGTCCCGCCCTGCGCGCCGTCGCCCTCACCACCGACTCTTCCATCCTCACCGCCACCGGCAACGACTTCGGCTTCGACCATATCTTCGAGCGCCAGATCGAGGCTCTCGGCCAGTCCGGCGACGTCTTTCTCGGCATCTCCACCTCCGGCAACTCGGCCAACATCGTCAACGCCCTCACCCAGGCGCAAAAGATGGGCATCACCACGGTCGGCTTCAGCGGCGGCGACGGCGGCAAGATGCGATGCCTTTGCGAGTACAACATCGTCATCCCCTCCACCGTCACCATGAACATCCAGGAGTCGCATCTCGCCCTTGAGCACATCTTCTGCATGATCGTGGAGCGCTTCACCTTCGGTACCGACTTCGAGACCAGGCCCCAGATCCTCAGCGAATAGCCTTTCAGGCAACATTCCCCGGCGCGAACCCATCTGAACCAAGCGGGCGTATACTCGGCGTGTTTCTGAACCACCACTTTCAGCTTCAAGGAGATCAACCGATGCTAAAAGGCTTTCGTGACTTCGTCCTGCGTGGCAATGTTCTGGATCTGGCTGTTGCTGTCATCATCGGCGCGGCTTTCTCAACTATTGTCGCGTCTCTCACCAAGGACATCATCAACCCTCTGATAGCTGCCCTCGTAGGCAAACCGGATTTCTCCGCCTTGGTAGCGCACGTCAACGGCGGTGTCGTCACCTATGGCAACTTCATCAATGCGGTCATCGCATTTCTGCTGCTTGCCTTCGTCATCTACTTCTTTCTCGTGCTGCCGGCGAACAAGCTCATGGCCAGGGTTAAAGGCCCCGAAGCGGTCACCAACAAGACCTGCGCCGAATGCCTCTCCGAGATCCCCGTCGCCGCGCACCGCTGCAAGTTCTGCGGTCAGCCTGCTGCCTAGTTACCTGCTGCTTAGCTAAACATCGCACAAAAAGAAAGACCCGGCGAGCATCCTCTTCCGGGTCTTTTTTTGTCTCAACATATGGCTACACCGCAGGCTCCAGTTGCCGCCTTTGATCCAGCTTCGGCAGAAATCCGGTCAGCAGGCCGATCGCCGGCAGGTAAGCGCACAGCTTGTACACGAAGACGATGCTGGTCTCGTCCGCCAGTTTGCCCAGCACCGCCGCTCCAATTCCGCCCAGCCCGAAGGCAAACCCGAAGAACAGGCCGGAGATCATCCCCACCCGTCCCGGAACCAGGTCCTGCGCGTAGACCAGGATCGCCGAGAACGCCGATGCAATGACGAACCCGATGATCACGCTCAATATCCCGGTCCAGAAGAGGTTCGCATAGGGCAGCATCAGGGTGAACGGCAGGACCCCGAGGATCGAGCACCAGATCACCAGCTTGCGGCCTACCCGGTCGCCCACCGGCCCGCCGATCAGCGTGCCCGCCGCCACCGCTCCCAGAAATGCAAACAGATGCAGTTGCGAACTCTGCACCGACACATGGAACCGGTTGATGAGATAGAAGGTGTAGTAGCTGGTAATGCTGGCCAGATAGAAATACTTCGAAAAGACCAGCGCTACCAGAACCGCAATCGCGGACGCCACCTTCTTCCGAGGCAGGGCTACCACGTGCTCCGCGTGACGCGCCGGCCGCTTTTTCAGATGCGCGAGCCGCGCCTTGTACCATCCGCCCACCCAGACCAGCACGGTGATGCCCAGCAGCGCCGCCGGAGTAAACCACCCGATACCACCCTGCCCAATCGGAAGCACGATGAACGCGGCGAGCAGCGGCCCAATCGCAGACCCGGTATTTCCGCCCACCTGGAAGAACGACTGCGCCATCCCGTGCTGTCCGCCCGAAGCCATGTGCGCCACCCGCGAGGACTCCGGGTGAAATACCGCCGAACCCACACCGATCAGGGCGGCTGCCAGCAGCAGCAGCGGATATTTGTGCGCCAACGCCAGCATTGTCAGCCCTGCCAAAGTCACCGTCATGCCAATGGGCAGCGAGTACGGCATGGGCCTGCGATCCGTAAAGTGGCCAATGAAGGGCTGCAACAGCGACGCTGTAATCTGGTTGGTCAGCGTAATCAGCCCGATCTGACCGAAATCCAGATCAAACGAGCTTTTGAGAATCGGATAGATCGAAGGCAGCAGGGACTGCATCATGTCGTTCAGAAGATGGCAAAAGCTCACCGCCGTCAGCACGCGATACAGTGTTCCCTCTGCTGCGGGCCCGGGCGATTCGATCTCCGCACCCGCAATACTATGTGTCGACACTTCTTCACCTTTTAATTTCGCTTGATCTATCTATCGTATTGGTTTTGCCCCTCGCGATACAGCAGCATAAAAACAACGAATCCAACCATCATCTTCAATCGACTCCATTCTTCAGCGTCCCCCACGGAAGCGAGAGAATCCCCGGTTGCGATACTCTGAATCTTCACCCCGAGGACCTCATTTGATATCCCTCCGCGCTCTGGCCTGCCTGCCTCTTCTTGCCACCCTCGCCCTCCCGGCACAATCGCCGGCGCCGCAGCGCGTCTTCGGCTATCGAGACTTTACCCAGCAAGCCAAATGGGACGCGGCCTTCATGGCCATCCCAGATGCAAAGCTCGCCGGAGAACATCTCAAAATCCTCACCGCCGAGCCGCACTGGGCCAGTTCGCCCGAAGACTACAAGACAGCCCTCTACGTCGCTGAAAAATTCAAGGCTGCCGGCCTTGAAACCAGCATCGTTCCCTACAAGGTTCTTCTCAACAAGCCCGCAAGCATCCTTGTGGAAGCTTTCGACAGCAAAGGCGACAAGCTCATGTCCGGCCCCACGCCCGAGCACGTCGATCCTGCGAAGTACGGCGGCGATCCTTCCCAGAACGATCCCCGCATCCTGCCCGCCTTCAACGGCTACTCTCCCTCGGGCGACGTCACCGCCCCGGTCGTCTACGCCAACTACGGTACGCTCGCCGACTTCAAGAAGCTGGCCAGCCTCGGCATCAGCGTCAAAGACAAGATCGTCCTCGTCCGTTACGGGCAGAACTTTCGCGGTATCAAGGTCTATATCGCCCAGCAATATGGAGCGAAGGGCGTCCTCATCTACTCCGACCCCGCCGACGACGGCTACTTCCGCGGCGACCCCTATCCCAAGGGTCCCTACCGTCCCGCCTCCGCTGTCCAGCGCGGCTCCGTGCAGTTCCTGCCCATCTACCCCGGCGATCCCGAGACACCCGGCGTCGCCTCCACCCCCGATCTCCCCGACTCCGAGCGCGTGAAAGCGCCCGTCGATCTGCCCTCCATCCCCGCTAACCCGCTCTCCTACAAAGATGCCGCACCCATCCTCAAGGCCCTTGACGGCCCTGACGTGCCTCAAGGCTGGCAAGGCTCGCTTCCCTTCACCTACCACCTCGGTGGCACCGGCAAGGTCACCGTCCATATGCGTCTGAAGCAGGACTACGCCCGCCGCACCATCTGGAACGTCATCGGCACCATCGCCGGCACCGATCCCGCGCAAAAGGACGACTGGGTCATCGCCGGTAATCATCGCGACGCCTGGGTCTATGGAGCCGTCGATCCCGGGAGCGGCACTGCCGCCATGCTCGAAACCGTCCACGGCGTCGGCGCTCTACTCCAGCAGGGCTGGCGGCCTAAGCGCACCATCGTCTTCGCCAGTTGGGACGCAGAGGAACCCGGCCTCGTTGGCTCGACCGAATGGGCTGAGCAATATGCCGGCAAACTCCGTCAGGCCGTGGCCTACTTCAACACCGACGTCAGCGTCTCCGGCCCCAACTTCACCGCCGCCGCCGTTCCCTCGCTCAAGCAGTTTCTCCGCGAGGTCACCTCCAAAGTTCCCAGCCCCAAAGGCGGCACCGTATACGACCAATGGAGGGAGTCGCAGCTAGCGATTGCCGAAGTGCAGAGCCGCCACGCCAGGTCCGCCCGCTCCACCGGCGTCACCATCGATAACCTCGGCTCCGGCTCCGACTACACGCCCTTCCTCCAGCACCTCGGCGTGCCCTCCACCGACATCGGTTCCGACGGCCCCTACGGCGTCTACCACTCGACCTTCGACGACTACAACTGGTTCATCAAGTTCGGCGATCCCACCTTCGTCTACGAGCAGCAGCAGGCCCGCGTCTTCGGCCTCGAAGTGCTGCACATGGCTGACGCCGACGTTCTGCCCTACGACTACCAACTCTACGGCAGGGAGATCGTCGGCTACCTCAAAACAGCGCAGCACCACGCGGCAAAGTCCGGGCTGCAACTTGACTTCACCGCCGCCGCCGACGCTGCCCGGCGCTTCGCTGCGGCAGGCGCGGCCATCCGCAAGATTCAGGACCATCCGCCCGCCGATGCGACCCCGCTCAACCATGCCCTGCGCGCCACCGAAGAGGCTCTGCTGAATCCGGACGGCCTGCCTCGCCGCCCCTGGTACAAGCACACCATCTACGCTCCCGGCGAGTACACCGGATACGCTGCCATCGTCATCCCCGGCGTCAACGAGGCCATCGAAACTGCCGACGCGCCTCGCGCTCAGGCTCAGCTCGCCGCGCTCAGCGAAGCCCTCAACCGTGCCGCCGCCACCCTCGAAGCCGCCGCAAAATAGCCCACCACACAAAAGGAGGCCGCACCCCGAAGAATGCGGCCTCGATTCGTCTCTGGCAGCGTTATCCTCGGAGCGCCATCTGCTCGGCGACAATCTGCGTCAGGTCGGCCTTCTTCAGTCCGTGCTCCTTGGCATTGAACTCATCGACCTTGCTCGACCAGTTCATCGAACAGAACTTCGGCCCGCACATCGAGCAGAAGGAGGCTTCCTTGTAGTAATCGTCCGGCAGCGTCTCGTCATGCATCCCGCGCGCCGTATCCGGATCGAGCGACAGGGCAAACTGCTTGTCCCAGTCGAAGGTATAGCGCGCATACGAGATCGCGTCGTCGCGGTCGCGCGCCCCCGGCCGATGCCTTGCAATATCCGCCGCATGAGCGGCGATCTTGTAGGCGATGATGCCGTCCTTCACGTCCTTCTCGTTCGGCAGCCCAAGATGCTCCTTCGGAGTCACATAGCAGAGCATCGCCGCACCGTGCCAGCCGATCATCGCCGCGCCGATCGCGCTGGTGATGTGGTCGTAGCCCGGAGCGATATCGGTGACCAGCGGCCCCAGCACATAGAACGGAGCGCCGTCGCAAAGCTCGACTTCCTTGTCCACCTGCTCCTTGATCTTGTCCATCGGCACGTGCCCCGGCCCTTCGATCATCACCTGCACGTCGCTCTTCCATGCCCGCCGGGTCAATTCACCCAGCGTCTTCAACTCAGCAAACTGCGCCCGATCCGAAGCGTCCGCTACACTCCCCGGCCGCAGCCCATCGCCGAGCGAGTAGCTGACGTCATACTTCGCCATCAACTCTGTAATCCGGTCGAAGTTCTCATAAAGAAAGTTCTGTTTCCGGTGCGAAGTCATCCACTGCGCCAGAATCGCCCCGCCCCGGCTCACAATGCCGGTCACCCGCTTGGCCACCAGGGGAATGTACTCCAGCAGAACCCCGGCATGGATCGTGAAGTAATCCACGCCCTGCTGCGCCTGCTCTTCGAGCACCTCCATATAGATGTCGATATTCAACTCCTCCAGACGCTTCACCCGGGTCAAAGCTTCATACAACGGCACCGTCCCGATCGGCACCGGGCTGTGCCGTAGAATCTGCTCGCGGATCATCGGAATGTCGCCGCCCGTCGAAAGGTCCATCACCGTGTCGGCGCCAAAGTGCACGGCGGTATGCAGCTTCCGCAACTCCTCGTCTACGTCCGAAACAATGGCCGAGTTGCCGATATTCGCGTTGATCTTGCACAGCGACTCCACACCAATCGCCATCGGTTCCAGCTCAACGTGGTTGATGTTGGCCGGGATAATCATCGTGCCTTTGGCGACCTCGCTCCGCACCAGCTCCGCCGCGATCTTCTCCCGCTGGGCAACATAGGCCATCTCTTCGGTAATCAGCCCCTTGCGCGCAAAATGCATCTGCGACATATTCGTGTCGCCCGTCCGCTCGGCCTCGGCCTTGCGCTTTACGATCCATTCCGCCCGCCCCGTCGGCACCTTGTATCCATTGCCGTTGGCGCCATTTCCGTTTCCGTGAGTGCTCATTTTTTTCCCCAATTCGTACCGGTGTTATCGAGTAAGTATACGCCGCTGATCCGGCTCCGATTAGACCCGTTCAACCGGCCACACCATCAAACAAAACGGGCTCAGCGCGCCATCCTGCACGGCTCCGATAATCGACCTATTTTATAGAGAGCAAGCTCCCCTCTACCCAAACCGCCTCCAAAACCGTAGACTTATCAGCAGAAGCCATGTCCACCTCTAAGAAAAGCACTTCGAAGATCATCATCGCCGCAGTGATCGTCCTGGCCACGATGGGCTATCTCGCCTTCACCGGTGTCCGCGACAACAAGAGCTACTACGTCACCATCAACGAGCTCCAGGCGATGGGGAACAAGGCCTACGCGCGTCATCTGCGCGTCGCCGGCAATGTCGCTCCGGGCAGCATCCACCGCACCGGCACCTTCGTCGACTTCGAGCTGCTCGAACAGAATCACACGCTCAAGGTCAGCTACAAGGGCGTCGAGCCGCCGCCGGACACCTTCAAGGACGATGCCCAGGCCCTCGCCGTGGGCACCTATGGCAAGGACGGCGTCTTCCACGCCACGCAGCTTCAGGCCAAGTGCGCCTCCAAGTACGCCCCGGCCAAGCCTGCCACGCCTACCGCGGCGGCAGCGGCTCTGCCTGCCGACTTCAAAAAATAAATGGAGAAGTCCGCCCAGCCCATCCACGGCGCAGCTCCACCAGCCGCCGAACTGCTGTCCGTCTCCAAGATCTACGGAACCTTCGCCGCCCTCCGCAACGTCTCGACCTCCTTTGAAGCCGGCTCCTGTACCGTCATCGTCGGCGAAAACGGCGCAGGAAAATCCACCCTGCTGCGCGTCATCGCCGGACTCATCACTCCCAGCCGGGGCACCGCCACGGTCTTCTCCGAGCCGCCGCAGCAGCAGCGCCACCGCATGGCCTACATGAGCCACGCCACCATGCTCTACGACGAACTCACCGCCATGGAGAACCTCACCTACTTCGCCAGCCTCCACCGCGACGGCGGCTGCGCCTGCGTCGGTAATCCCGAGTCCGCCCTGCGCGCCGTGGGCCTCGACCCTCATCTCAGCCGTCCCGTCGGTCAATATTCGCAGGGCATGCGCCAGCGCGCCTCGCTCGCCCGCGTCCTCCAGACCGATCCCGAGCTGCTTCTGCTCGACGAGCCCTTCTCGAATCTCGATGTCGCCTCCGCCCACCACATGGTCGAGCTGCTCGCCGACTTCCGCACCTGGCCCGTCCATCCCGTCAACGGAGTCGCCGGAAGCCGCACCATCGTTATCACCACACACCAGGCCCACTTCAGCGAGCCCATCGCCGACGCAACCCTCACCATGCGCAACGGCCAGATCGTCGCCACCACGCGCAAAGACGCCGAGCCTGCCGCATGAAGAACGCGCCCGCCAAGACCAACGCCGCCCGCCTGCTCGACAGCCTCGGTATCTCCTATGAGCTGCGTGACTACGAGGTCGATCCCAACGACCTCACCGCCATCTCGGTCGCCCGCAAGATTGGCCTTCCCCCGGAACAGGTCTTCAAGACCCTCCTTGCCCAGACAAATTTGGGAGACCATCTCTTCGCCGTCATCCCCGGCGACGCCGAACTCGACCTCAAAAAGCTGGCTCACGCCGCCAACGCAAAAAAAGCCGAGCTGGCCTCGCTCAAGGAAGTCGAGCCTCTCACCGGATACATTCGCGGCGGCGTCACCGTCATGGGCGCGCGCAAGCCCTTCCCCGCCTACGCCGACGAGACCATCGAACTCCACGACGTTATCTCCATCTCCGCCGGACAGCGCGGCCTGCAAATCCTCCTCGCCCCCGCCGATTACCTTCGCACCGCCAGCGCCACCCTGGCCGATCTGACCAAATGAACTCATTCGCGAGCTATCTGGGCCACGTCCTCGGCCACCTCCGCAAGGACCTCCGCATCGAGTGGCGCTCCCGCGACTCCATCAACGGGATGCTCTTCTTTTCGCTGCTGGTCGTCGTCGTCTTCTCGCTGGCCTTCGACCCCACCGCCGCCGTCTCGCGCCAGATCTCGGGCGGCATTCTCTGGGTTGCTCTGCTCTTCGCCACTGTCACCGCGCTCAACCAGTCCTGGACCCGCGAGCAGAACAACCAGGTCCTCGAAGCCCAACGCATGGCCCCTGCCCCCGCCTCCGCGCTCTTTCTCGGCAAGGCGCTCGCCAACATGATCTTCGTCCTCGTCGTCGAAGCCATCCTGGCCCCGGTCTTCATCGTCTTCTACAACCTCCACGTCCTCGGCAATCCCTGGCTGCTCGCCATCATCCTTCCGCTCGGCACCTGGGCCCTGGTCGTCAACGGGACATTCTTCGCCGTCCTCGGCCTGCGCACCCGCAACCGCGAGCTTCTTCTCCCCCTGCTGCTGCTTCCCATCTCGCTGCCCGCGCTGCTCGAGATGGTTCAGGCCACTACCGGCGTCCTCACCGCCGAGCTCGATCCTCTCCAGATCAATACCTGGATCACCCAACTGGCCGGTTACGATATCGTCTACACCATCGTCTGCCTGTTCCTCTTCGATACGGTCCTCAACGCCGAATAACCCTTCCGGCAAGAAAGAAGAGGCCGATTCGCGATAGAATATGGCCATCGTGCCCCGATCCGCCATCATCCGCAGCGCCGCCTGGTTATGGTTTGTTGCCGCCCTTGCCGTTCTGGCGGTCGGCTTCCGCGAAGCCATCTTCATCGCGCCCACCGAGGCCACGATGGGCAACGTGCAGCGCATCTTCTACTACCATGTTCCGTCGGCGATCATGGGGCTGATCTTTCCCTACGTTAACTTCATCGCCTCGCTCGCCTATCTCTACTGGCGCCGCCGCGATCCCCTCAAGGCCCTCACCGCGGATGCGCTCGCGCTGGCCTCGGCTGAGGTCACCATCGTCTTCGTCAGCATCGGCCTGATGACGGGCATGTTGTGGGGACGCGCCTCCTGGGGCATCTGGTGGGCATGGGATGCCCGCCTCACCACCTATCTCCTGCTCTGGCTGCTCTACGTCAGCTACCTGCTGCTGCGCCGCTTCTCCTCGACCGGCGAAGCCCATACCCTGGCCGCCGTCATCTCCGTCTTCGCTGCCGTAGACGTGCCTATCGTCTACATGTCGATCCACTGGTGGCGCACCCAGCATCCCTCACCCGTCTTCAGCGACGGCGGCAGCATCGACCCCACCATGATGACCGCCTTCCTCTGGAACATCGCCGGCTGGGGCCTGTGGGGAGTCTTCATCATGCTCTTCCGGTTCGCGCTCGAGCGCCGCCGTCAGCTTGCCGAGCAGGACAACGCTCTGATCGCCATCGAAGCCTCTCTGGAGACCGCACCATGACCTGGCACTCGCTCTTCGACCTCAGCACCATGGAACACCGCCATCTCCTGATCGCCTATATCGCCGTCTGGACCGTCCAGATCGGCTATCTCGGCTGGATCACCTTTCAATGGCGACGCACCAAAAAGCCCCGCGATTAAGCCTCTGCCGCCGAACTCGGTAAGTGACCGATTCCCTGCTATCCTCGCCGGCCGTCCGGCATCGAAGCTCTCCCGCAGTCACCACCCCGTCACTCCCCCTTGCTCCCGCCATTTCTCCCCGATAGACTCGCAACAGTGCCGACCCCCCGCTCTCTCTTCCTCTCCCGATCGCTCGCCGCCGCCGTGCTGACACTCCTTGTCGCCTGCACCGGCTGCCGTCGTAGCCGCTTCCCCGACGTCCCGGCCGGATACCATGAGTTCGCCTACGTCAGCAACGGCGACTCCAACACCGTCACCGTGCTCGACCTCGTCTACCTGCGCCAGGATCGCACCCTCCAGGTCGGCTCCAACCCCACCGGGCTCGCCGCCAACCCCGTCCGCAACGAGGTCTATGTCGTCAATACCCGTTCCGGCACCATCTCCGTCATCGACGCAGAATCCAACCGCGTCGTGGCCACCATCCCCGTCCATCGCGATCCCTACTTCATCAGCGTGGACAGCGCCGGTCGCCGTGCCTACGTCGCCAACTCCGGCTCCAACAGCGTCAGCGTCATCGACCTCGACCAGCGCCGCGAGGTCGCCGTCGCCGGCACCGGCGAGCAGCCCGGCCTGGCCCGCATCTCGCCCGACAACCGCACTCTCGTCGTCACCAACCGCGGCAGCGGCAGCGTCTCCCTCTACAGCATCGCCCCCTACGACCAGTCCTCGCCCGCACACATCCTGCAATTCCGCGACGCCTTCTCCGGCTGCCCCGGAGCCACCGATGCCGTCATCCTCCCTGACTCCTCCAAAGCCTTCATCGCCTGCTCGGCCGGGCATCAGGTCATGGCCATCAGCCTCTCCGCCGCTCCCGGCTCCTGGGCCGCCAGGCAGGACCCCTCGCTGATGGACGATCATCTGCTCACGCTGCTCGACGTGGGCAAGACCCCCGTCAGCCTCGCCATGAAGCCCGACGGCGGCGAAATCTTCGTCTCGAACTTCGACTCCGACAGCATCTCCGAGATCAATCCCTGGACCAACGAGGTCGGCTGGACCCAGCCCATCGGCAACAAGCCCTCGCACGGCCTGGTCAGCCGCGACAACAGCACCCTCTGGGTCTCCAACTTCGGAGCCGACGCCATCGGCGTCTACAGCATCGACGACGGTAGGGTCTCGGCCAGCATTCACACCGGTTCCCGGCCCGATGCCCTCGCCTTCTCCGCCGACGAGCATCTTCTGCTCGCCGCCGACTCCCACTCCGGCGATGTATCCATCCTCCGCACCCAGGACAAGGCCGGTCCCAACCTCTTCACGATTCTTCCCGCCGGAAGCTCGCCCAACGCCATCGCCGTCAAGGCGTTCCGCCTGAAGTCCTAAGCCAGAAGGCCTGGCCCGGCAGCATGATCCGCAGCCGCCCTAAGCCTGCCGAGCCAGCACCAGCGTAATGTCGTCCGGCTGCTCCTCAGCCCCGATCCACGCATCGAGCGCCTGCATCACCTTGTTCGAGATCACATGCAGCGGCTGGTCCCGATACCGTGCCACCACCTCCATCAGCCGCGTCTCGCCGAACTCTCCAAAGTCGTTCTCCGGCTCCGTCACCCCATCCGAATAAGCCACCATAATGTCACCGGACCGCATCTGGAAGCGGTCCTCGTCATAGTGCATCCCATCCATCAGGCCCACGACCGTTCCGCCCTGATCTAGCCGGCGAATCGAGCCGTCGCGTCCCAGCACCAGCGGCGGCAACTGCCCCGCATTCGAGTAAGTCAGCATCGACGAAGCCGCGTCGTAGTGCGCCAGGAACAGCGTTGCGTACTTCTCCGGCTGTGTACTGCGGTAGAGATGACGGTTCAGCAGCGAAAGAATTCGTCCCGGCGACTGGAACAGCTCATCGCAGTTCCCCCAGTACTCCTCGTCCCGGCTCGCCATCAATCCCGCCATGCTCGACTCGCTGTACACCAGTTCCTCGCTGGCAAACCGGTAGGCCCGCACTGCCGAGTGCAACGTCGCCATCAGCAGCGCAGCCGAGATTCCCTTCCCGCTGATGTCGCCCAGCGCAATCCCAACCCCGGTCTCCCGCCGCGCCGGCACACCCTCGTTCGCCTCTTCGTGAAAGATCAGGAAGTCGTAGTAATCGCCGCTGACCGACCGCGCCGGACGGCAGACGCCATGCAACTCCAGGCTCGCCAGGTTGGAGACATGATGCGGAAACAGGTTCGACTGCACCTCCTGCGCGATGGAGATCTCGTTCTGCAGCCGCTCATTCGCCTTCTGCTCGACCAGCAGCCGCTGCAACGATCCGGTCATCGCGTTAAACGACCGGCTCAACTCCGCAAGCTGATCCTGCCGCGTCACTCCGATCCGATGGTCCAGCCTGCCATGGTCGATCTCCTGTGTCGCCTCATAAAGATCCGCCACCGAAGCTGTAATCGTCCGGCTCAGCCGAATCGCCATAAACAACGCCAACGCTTCGATCAACGCAAACACCACGCACAATGCGATCAGCCCATTGAGGATCTGGCTGGTCACGATGCCGCCGAGCGATGCGCCGAAGAGCTGCCGGTAGAGCAACGTGGGCCGCGAGTCCACCTCGATCAGGATGTTGTCGCCGTCTCCCGTGCCCCAATCGGTGATCGCGGTCTCGGAGCTGAAGCGCACGGGGATGTCCGCAATGTTTTCTCCTTGCGGCTCTTTGCCGCCCACAATCCAATTCGTACCGACGGCCAGCCTCTCCATGCCGGATACCTTGCCCGACGCCGCGGAGACAGATTTGTTGTCGGCGGCGGCCGCAGCCGCGCGGCGCTCCTCCGCCAGACTCTTCATCTTTCTCGGAAACAGGGCTGCCCGCCCCAGCCCATCCGCCATTGAGTTCATCAGCCTGCTGTCGACGAACACGCTGCTCTCCAGCGTGAACAACCTCCCATCGGCCAATTTTTTCTGATGCAGAACTACCAGGTACAGGTCGCCACCATCAAGCACCAGCCCCTGAAACGATCCTTCCTTCAACTGCGAGGCCCACGGCGGCAAGCCCATCGGGGTCTTCTCATCGATCGGGTCCAGGGGAATCGCCGCTCCATCGACATACGCCTTCGTCTCCGGGAGCAGACGCATCCGCGCCACGTCGGCGCTGGCCGCCACATCCCTCTTCTCCCTCTCCGCCGCCGAAGGACTCTCTTCGAGCACCTGAGAGATCAGTCCGGCGCGGTGCTCATTTGCTCCGGCCATCTGGCTCAACTCCGCCTGCAGGCGCGAATCGACCAGGTGGATCGCGAACTGTCCGGTCGCAATGTAAGCCGAGATCAGCACCAGAGTCACAAACAAGACCACCGGC
Source organism: Acidobacteriales bacterium 59-55 (assembly GCA_001897435.1). GTDB lineage: Bacteria > Acidobacteriota > Terriglobia > Terriglobales > Acidobacteriaceae > Edaphobacter. The sequence continues at coordinate 1,276,227 of MKSV01000007.1, forward strand.
GCCAACCCGATCAGCAGATAGGTCAGCACCAGCTTGTTGCGCAGGCTCCACAACATCCGCCGCCGCACCACTTGTATCAGCAGAGCCGCCCCGACCGCCACCAGAGCCACCCCAACGAAGATCTCGATCAGGTTGAAGAACGATCCCCACCGGCCTGGCAGCAGACGCAACAAAAGCAGCACGCAGAACCACAGCGAGAGCAGTAACGCAGCCCCCGCCAGTCCTGACGGCAAGCGCTTCGCCCACACCGGTACCCGTAATCTGATTGCGTCCAGCATTACGCCTTCTTCTCCTGCGCCTCTTGCTCTGCCTGCTGCCGTGCCTCTTGTCGCGCCGTCCACAGCGCATAGCGCGTCGCCGAAAAATGCGCTCCTGCCAGCAGCAGCAGGCCCGACAGAAACGCCCACATCATCAGCCCGACCGAGATATAAAAAGGCCCATATACCGCCTGGAAATCCAGCCAGGGCAAAGCGCGCATATACAGGTGCTTGGCGCCCTCCCAGAGCAGGCCCGTCACAATCGCCGTCGGCAGAACCGCCCGCGCCGGAATCTTCCGGTTCGGCAGCACCCAGTAGATCAGGAAAAACAGCATGATGCTGGCAATTCCGGCGCATATCTGCATAAAGAACAACGTAAAGAAGTGAAACACCTCGTTTTGCGTGTGCCCGAAGAAGAGCCAGGGCAGCACCGTCGCCTGCGCCGTCGTAAACGCTACTGACGCCATCGCCAGCACGCCCACGGTAAGCGCAAGCCCCAGAGACACAGCTTGATTACGAAGATAGCTGCGGTTCTGTTTCACTCCCCAGACATTATTAAGAGCCACCTCCAGCGGCAGAAACACGCCCGTCGACGTAATCAGCAGCATCACCAGCGAGAAGATCTCAGTCCGCTCGTGCGGGTGCGCCAGCAGTTGCATGTTGCGCATCACGAAGTCCTGTCCCGTCGGCAGAAAACCCTTCATCATCTCGCTGACCACGCTCTCCATCGATCGCGAATGGAAGACCCGGCGGCAGACCGTCAGCAAGAGCACGATAAATGGAAACAGGGACAGGATCGAGTTCGCCGCTACGCTGAACGCATAGGTATGCACCTCCGTCCGCATCAGGTAGTGAGCCAGCGCCACGATCTGCGGCCAGAAACCGCTCCGCGGCACCACTGGACGCACTTCCTCGATTGGCTTCGGCGGCAGCTCATTTTTCGCCGCCTCGGGCGCGGCCCCAGGCTCAGCGGTTTTAGGCGGAACAGTCTTCTCAGGAACGGTAGAGGCCATAGAATCATCGCGGCAGCCGCTGAAAAACGCTGCCGCTGCCTTTGATGCTAGCAGAGCGCGGCCGCCGCTTCAGCCCTTCTCCACAGCCTCGGCGATCCGTCCGAGCGCCCATCGCGCGCTCTCCGCCAGCACCTCGTCCTCGCCCGCGCTCCACGACTCCAATTGAGGCACAAATCGCTCCTCGCCGCTGTTACCCATCGCGATGGCAACGTTGCGGTGCAGCCGCTTCTTCCGCGTCCGCTCCACGGGCGAGCCCTTGAACCACCGTCGGAACGCGGGCGCATCCATCGCCGCCAGCCACCCCAGCTCCGGATTCACCATCTCCCGTCTCGTCAGCATTCCCTCGCGAGTCGCGATGGGAGACTTCCTGTTCCAAGGACAAACGTCCTGACAGATGTCACACCCGAACACCTGCCGCCCCATCGCCTCGCGAAACTCCTCCGCAATTGTTCCCTTTTTCTCAATCGTCAAATAAGAGATGCAACGCGAAGCATCCATCTGCCGCGGCCCAACCAGAGCATCGGTCGGGCATGCGTCGATGCAGCGCGTGCAGCTTCCGCAGCGGTCCGCCGCAACCTCCAACGCCACGTCCTCGGCCACCTCCAACGAGGTCACGATCACGCCCAGCAGCAGCCACGACCCCAGCCCCTGATTGATGACGCAGGCATTCTTGCCGATCCATCCCACGCCCGCCTTGGCTGCCGCCGCCCGCTCGACCAGCGGCCCGGTATCGACATAGCACTTCGTCTCGCACCCATACCGCTCGTGCAGCGCCGCCTCCACCCCGCGCAACCGGCCCAGCATCTCGTCGTGATAGTCCGAAGGCGCCAGCCTCTCGCCGTCTTCCGGATTCTCGACGGTTCTCCCACTCCACGCATAGCGGGCAATCCACCCGGTCTCGCTTCCGGCAGGCTCAATCGAGAGCGGGCCCTCGCCGTTATAGTTCACCGCGCAAACCACCACCGACCGCGCCCACGGCATGGCCACCTCAACGCCCGCGCGCAGCAGCACCCCCTGCTCGTTTCGGCGCTTCAGATACTCCATCTCCCCGGCCCGGCCTGCGTCCACCCAATCGGCAAACCGGGCTGCATCCACCTGGCCGTCCTCGCTCTCTGCCCCGTACACGGGAGCAACGCCGGCCGTGTCGAACCCTGCCTCGATCGCACGCTCCTGCAGCCACTCGTGAAAGTCTTCCGCCCACATCCCGCTCACGCCGCCAGCACACACCTTTTCCTGTGATTGTTCTGTTGCAATTGCTCAGCGAAGGCTCATGCCGAGATTTCTAATCCCTTACAGCCAGTAGTTCCCCGGACTCCACCGGCCTCGCTCCCGCAAGAATCGGCATCACCAGCCGCAGGATCACTGGCACAATCTCCTCGGCTTCCGGCCGGTTCTCCATTTGGACCCACTCCTTGACCGCACCATAAATCGCCCAGCTTGCCGTCGTGGCAATCATCCCCGGCGACACTCCCGTCGTGGATTCGGCCTTCGCCATTCCACCGATCAGGATGCGGCGAATCGCGGCAGTGATGGCCGCCTCGATCAACGGCTCGAAGGCGCTTTGGCGCTTGCACTCCGCCTTGCCGCCAAACTCCTCGGAGAGATAGTCGCAGGCTGCCAGGATGATGGCGCTCGCCGCCGACGGACAGGTGCCGTCATAGGCGACCTGGCGCTCGGCGAGCAGCTTATGGAACCCACCTCCCACCATGGCGTCCAGCAGCGCGAACTTGTCCGTGTAGTGATCGTAGAACGTGGCCCGGTTCACCGTGGCCTGCTCCGTGATGTCCTGCACGGAAATCTCGTCGAAGTTCTTCTTCTCCATCAAGGTCCGCAACGCGCACTGCAGCAGTTGCCGTGTGCGTCGGATGCGTGGATCGCGTACCTCACAATCGGAGATTGGCATGGGACCTCTTCCAATTAGAGGTTACCAAACAAGAAAAAGAATCCGATAAACAACGGATGTCGTCTATATAAGACGTCAAGTGTTGTTTAGACATCTTATGTCGATTAAAGGAGGCTTCCCCATGCCCAAACTGCTGCAACTCGACTCAAGCCCGCTTGAAAATTCCATCAGTCGCGAACTGACCCGCGAATTCGTCAAAAGCTGGAAAGCTGCCCATCCCGATGGCACAGCGATCTATCGCGATCTGGCCGCAAATCCCCCGAAACCGCTCGATGCCGCCTGGATCGCGTCCTCCTATACGCCGGAGGATGCCCGTGCGCCGGAGCAAAAGGCGATCATCGCCTCGTCAGAGGAGCTGATCGCCGAACTGGAACAAGCCGACGAGTATGTCGTCGGTGTCGCCATGCACAACTTCTCCATCCCCTCCGTACTCAAGCTGTGGATCGATCAGGTCGTTCGCAAGGGGCGCACCTTCTCCTACAGCGCGAACGGGCCGCAGGGCCTGCTCAGCGGCAAGAAGGCCACTATCCTGGTCGCCAGCGGCGGAGTCTACCAGGCCGGCACTCCGGCCGAGGGGATGAACTTTATCGAGCCCTACTTGAAAGCGATCCTCGGGTTCATCGGCGTCACCGACGTGAAGTTCGTCTCCGCAGGCGGAGCATCGCAGCTCAACGCCGGCAAAGTCGATCGCGAGACATTTCTGAAGCCGGTTCTCGAACACGTCCGGACCCTCGCAGCATAATCCACATCCCCACAGGAGAAAACATCATGAAAGCCGCCGTCCTGATCGCCCGCAACCTGCTTGGCCTGATCTTTCTGGTCTTCGGGTTGAATGGATTCTTCCACTTTATCCCGATGCCTCCGCCGTCCGGACTGGCCGGGCAGTACATGGGCGCGCTCTTCGTCTCCCATGCGCTGGTCGTCATCTTTCTGCTGGAGATCGCCGGAGGCGCGCTCCTTCTGGTCAACCGTTTCGTCCCGCTTGCGCTCGTGCTGTTGGGGCCGGTGCTGGTCAACATCCTGATCTTCCATTTTTTGATGGCCCGGGCAGGCCTGCCGATGGCGTTCTTCGTGACGCTGCTCTGGCTGATCGTCTTCGCCGGTGTGCGCCGAGCCTTTCGCGGAATCTTTGTACAGACCGTCGCAGCCTGAACGCAAAAACGCCCAGCCTGTCGCATGGTGCGCGAGCGGCTGGGCGTCAACCATCGTGACCAATCTCTGTTTAGACGGGTGTTCCCGGCAGACTCTTGCTCCGCTTGAGGAAGTAGAACCCAAGGCCGATTCCGGCCAGCGTCACCATCCCCGACAACCCCAGCAGCCGCAGCACCGCCACTGTATATGTGCCCGAAGATGGCTGATAGTTGCAGCAATACATCAGAAAGAGATCCTTGGCCGTGGCGATCTTCATGTGCGAAGCGTCCACCAGCGCCAGCCGGACATCCCGGCCCGAATAGTCAATTCCTGCAAGATATTGCGACATCTTCCCCTCAGGCGTAGCGAACATGACCACGCTCGAATGGGCGAACTGGTCCATCTTCCCGTCCGGTCCCGGAACCGGCACATAGTTGAAGCCCGTCGCTCCGCTCAGTGCCGCGATCGAGGCAGCCTGCCCGGTCAGAAAGTGAACGCTGTCGCCCGCGCCCGGCTGTCCCATTTGGGAGAGAAATGTCTTCTTCGCCGCGGCGGCATCCTCCGGAGTGTCCGTCGGATCGATGCTCGCGATCACGACGTCAAACTCCTTGCCTGCCGTCAGCCCGGTATCCTTCAGTCCCACCGCCAGGCCATGCATCACCTGCGGGCACATCATCTTGCACTTGAAGTAAACCAGCGCCAGCGCGATGGGACGTTGGTGGAAGTACGTCCCCAGCGTTACCTGCCTGCCAGCGTCGTCCACAAAGGCAGCGTCCAGCGGCAGCGGCTGATTGAGCCGCTCCACGATTCCCGCACCCTTCAGATACTCCGGAAGTTCCTGCGCCTTCGCGCCCAAAGGCTTCGCCTGTTGCGCGTAAGCTCCCGTGCCGCAAACCATCAGAACCGCTGCTGCCAGAACCGTAAACCGCCGTAACCCGATCAAAGCATCCCTCCAGCCAGACTCTCCCTCTATGCTACCTGTTTTGTCCGCATTTTTCCGGAAACGGCTATGCTTGAAAGAGCAGAAGACTGCAACAATCATCCATCAGGAAAACGGAGAAAGAACATGATTATCATCAGCGACGAGCATGTAGACCTGGCCACCGCGAGCGGCCCCATGCGCACCCACATCGTCCGGCCGGCAGCGCCCGGACGCTATCCCGGCATCGTCTTCTACTCCGAGATCTTTCAGATCACCGCTCCCATCCATCGCACTGCCTGCCTGCTCGCCGGACAGGGATATATCGTCGCCATGCCCGAGGTCTACCACGAGTTCGAGCCTGCGGGTACCGTCTTCGCCTATGACCAGACGGGCTCGGACCGAGGCAACACGCTCAAGACCACCAAGCCGCTCGAGAACTACGACGCCGACGCTCGCGCCGCGATCGACTACCTCAAGAGCCGCCCTGACTGCACCGGGCAGATCGGTGCGCTCGGCATCTGCCTCGGCGGCCACCTCGCCTTCCGCGCCGCCATGAACCCCGATGTACTCGCCACTGCCTGCTTCTACGCCACCGACATCCATAAGGGCGGCCTCGGCAAGGGGATGAAGGACGACTCGCTCCAGCGCGCTGCCGACATTAAAGGTGAACTCCTGATGATCTGGGGTCGCCAGGACCCGCACATTCCGCTCGAAGGACGGCTGACGGTTCTCGCCCGGCTCAACGAACTCGGTATCAAACTAAGCTGGCACGAGGTCAACGGAGCCCACGCCTTCATGCGCGACGAAGGCCCCCGCTACGACCCCGAGCTTGCCTACAGCCTCTACGGCCTGGTCTTCAATCTCTTCCATCGCAAGCTAGGACAGGGCGACGTGTCTGCCACCACAGTCGGCTCAACCGAAACTCGACATTAAGTTTTGCAGATGACAGCTCGAACAGCTTTCCTGTAGGTGTAATGCGGCCCCCGGCATCCATGGGCGTTTTCTTCAATGAAAACGCCGCGGAACGACGTCTCGGAATTCCCATCCACAGGAAAAGTGCTCTATCGCCAGCTTACGGCCAGATGCCAGCGCAGGTTTCTGTCCCGGGCCTTTTCGAGAACCTCGGCGTACTCCTTCAACTCGGACAGAACCTGCTTACCTTCGGTTCCCAGTTGCTGCGGGTCGTCGCGCAACGCCTGCAGCAGCACCTGGACCGTCTTCAGCCCGTCGGCAGGAGCGTACCACTGGGGCGGGGGAAGACGACGCAGCAGTTCCTGATCCCCCGCGCCCTCCTCGATCAGCAGTGCCATCGAGTTCTCGTCCGCCGAAAAAAATTCGATCAGCGGCCGCACACCGAGCGACAGCGACAGCTTCTCCAGAGCATCTTCGTGCCGTGCCAGCGAACGTCCGTTCACAAAGATGTCGAAGCCAGGATCGACGCCCTCCACCACGATGTACATAGAAGCAGCCATGAATCGCAGTGTAACGCCCCAATGCGCGGAAAATCTATCGTATCGACAAGGGAGAATCAGAATCCTGTTTCCGCGAAAGCAGAAGATATCCCGTCCCCGCTACCAGCAGAGCGACTCCCGCCGCTGTTCGCAGCGTGAAATCAGGCCGCAGCATCACCAGTCCCTCAAGCACGATCAGCAGAGGTACCACCAGGTACCGAGCGGCGAGACGCACGGGAGACATCTTCCGCAGCAGCCAGATCAGCAGGATCAATTCAAAAAAAGAGTAGAGAGACGAGAGCGAGAGTAGCGACGCGGCCTCCTCTCTCCAGCTTGCACCGGAGAGAGGACTGCAAGCCGCCAGAAACATTGCATTCGATATGCACACGACTGCAACCGCCTCCATCATCCCGACCCCGCGAAGCAGCCGGTAGATCCACGCACTCGCCACGCCAACCACAACAACAACTGCCAGGACCGCGCCAAACATGACCCTTGCGCGCACCGATACCGGTAAGCCGAAAGAGACCACCAGAAGCACGCCGCCAAAGGCCGCCAGCGCAGGAGCGAAGAATCGCCTGACTCCGAACTCTTCCCCCGCAACCGGCTCACGTCCCATCGCCGTGACCGCAACAACGAACGGAACCAGCCCAAAGAGCCCCGCCCGATTGACATCGGACACGCCATGCTGCGTCCAAGCCCGTACCGCGGCGGGCACGCCGAACAGCATGATGCTGACCCCGGCCAATCGCAGCCGCGCAGTCGCGTTCCTTTGCAGGCTGCTCCAAAGAGAACGATAGCCGACGATGGCAACGAGCCCCACAATTCCGTAGAAGCAGCTTTGCTTCACCAGCGACCATGGTCCGTCATTCGCTTCGAAGGGCAGCAGCCAGGAACTCGACACCAGCACACACAACGCCGCAAAGGCAGCCCATATCGTCCATCGGTCGTGCGATCGTCTTCCGGGCAGCATCCGCTGGAACCTCAAGATCAAAATAGATCGTCGGATGGAACAAAAGCAGAGAGGCCGCGCTGATGGCGCGGCCTCTCCGATCGTGCTCCACAACAATTACTGATTGCCGTTACCGCCATTGCCGCCGGGACGAGGAGCGCCGCCTGAGCCGCCACGGCGTCCACCACGGCGACGCCTGCCGCCGGGACGACGCTGGCCGCCAGGACCCGCGGGAACACTCGAGCCTGCAGGTGCAGGAGTTCCGTCCGCACGGTTGAAGTTCGGCTCATCGTCCGACTCCATCTCTTCGCTTTCGTTGTCGTCGAAGTCGTCTCCATCCTCATCGTCGTTCTCTTCAGAAGCGGCTGGGTGAGGGTGAGCGTCCGCCCGAGGATTCGGCCCGTCAGTGCCGACCTGCCCAGGCTCCGGCAGACCCAGCTTGGCACGCTGTTCGCGGAGAACCGCCTTGCGCGAGAGCTTGATGCGGTTGCCTTCGATGGAGAGCACCTTGACCAGAATCTGATCGCCTTCGCGAAGCTCGTCCTTGACCTCCTTGACGCGATGTTCCGCAATCTCGGAGACGTGCAGAAGACCGTCGGTGCCGGGAAAGATTTCGACGAATGCGCCGAACTCGGCCAGACGAACTACCTTGCCGAGATACGTCTTGCCAACCTCGGGCACGGCGGTGATGTCGCTGATCATCTGGATCGCGCGCGCCAGACCATCGGCATCGCTCGAAGCCACGTTGACCCGGCCGCTGTCGTCCACATCGATCTTGACGCCGGTCGCCTCGACGATACCACGGATAACCTTGCCGCCGGGTCCGATCAGATCACGGATCTTGTCGGTCGGAATCTGAATGGTGTGAATGCGGGGAGCAAACTGCGACTTCTCTTCGCGTGCACCAGAGATAGTCGCATCCATGGTGTCGAGGAGATTCAGACGGTTCTTCCGAGCCTGCTCGAGCGCCTCGCGCATGATCTGGGGGGTGATGCCCATGATCTTGATGTCCATCTGGAGGGCGGTGATACCCTTGCGCGTACCGGCGACCTTGAAGTCCATGTCGCCGTAGTGGTCTTCCGCACCTGCGATGTCGGTGAGGATGGCGTACTTGTCACCCTCTTTGACGAGGCCCATGGCCACGCCGGCGACTGCGCCCTTGATGGGGATGCCGGCCTGCATGAGTGCAAGCGACGCGCCGCAGATGGTGGCCATGCTGGATGATCCATTGGATTCCAGAATGTCGGAGACAACGCGAAGTGTGTACGGGCTCTCGTCCTCGCCGGGGAGGACGGCCTCAATCGCACGCCAGGCGAGTGCGCCGTGGCCGATCTCGCGGCGTCCGACGCCGGTCATGCGGCCTACTTCGCCGACCGAGAACGGCGGGAAGTTATAGTGCAGCATGAAGCGACGCTTCTGCTCACCCTGATAACTCTCCATGCGCTGTGCGTCGTCGGTGGTGCCGAGGGTTGCGCTTACCAGGGCCTGGGTCTCTCCGCGAGTGAACAGCGCGGAGCCGTGGACGCGGGGCAGAACGCCGACCTCGACCGTGACCTCGCGGATCTGGTCGAAAGCGCGATGGTCGGGACGGATGCGGTCGTTGAGGACTTGCTCGCGGAAGATGTTTTCGCGCAGCAGTTCGTAGTATTTGCTGAGCTTCTTCGCAGCCACGGCATCGCCTTCGGGAAGGTCGCGCTTGAGTTCGTCCTTGATCTCCTTGACCAGCGCATAGCTCTCGAACTTGGGATGCTTCTGCGTGTCGAGCGCATCTTTCAATCTCTCGCCGACCTTCGCCATCAGGCCTTTCAGATACTCCTGATCGGTCTCGACCGCGGTGACGAGACGCTTCGTCTTGCCTGCGCGGCTGACCAGGTCTTCGATCGCGGCACAGATCTTCTTGATCTCGACATGAGCGAACTCGATTGCGCCGACGACCGACTCCTCCGAGGTCTCCTTGGAACCGGATTCGACCATCACGATGCCGTCTTTAGTGCCGACGACCATTATGTTCAGCGTGCTCTGGGCGCGCTCTGCATAGGTTGGGTTGACGATGTATTGTCCATCGATGTAGCCGACGCGCACCGCGCCCACGGGACCGTGAAAGGGGATGTCGCTGAGTGCCAGCGCGCAGCTTGCGCCGTTGATGCCGAGCACGTCGGGATCGTTTTCCTTGTCCGCGGAGTAGACGAAGGCGACCACCTGGGTCTCATTGCGGAAGGCCTCGGGGAACAGCGGGCGAATAGGACGATCGATCTGACGGCTGGTCAGGATCTCCTTCTCGCTGGGCCGGCCTTCGCGCTTGATGAAGCCGCCGGGAATGCGCCCGCCGGCGTAGGTGAACTCGCGATACTCAACTGTGAGGGGGAAGAAGTCGATGCCTTCCTTGGGGTCGGGCGAGGCGACCGCCGTCGCCAGAATTACGTTGTCGCCGCTCGATGTAAGGGCCGCGCCGGAGGCCTGCTTGGCCATACGCCCCGTCTCAAATTTAATCTGCCTGCCGCCGGCAAGCTCAACTGTCACGTCCTGCTTCATAGTGCCCTCTTCTCTCGTTTATCTGTCAGTGAAACTTATGGATCGCGTCGTCCGCAATTTGTTTTGCGGGCACGAAAAAGCGCAGCCTCGCGGGGTCGGCTATCGAGCCGCCAGCAGGCTGCACTGTAATAAATTTTCCAGAGACAGCGACCGTCCGTTGTCAACGGCTATCGAAGCGACGCCGGCTCCGCTCATCGCCAGCGACTCCCACGGCAAGGTCTTGCCTGACCTTGCACGAGAAGTTGCAGCCGAACGAGAGCGGGCCGTGCATGCTTCCATAGTTTGAACGGTGTCTCCGGAGACGACGTGTTACTTGCGGATTCCCAGCTTGTCGATGACGTCCCGGTAGCGGTCAGCATCGCACTTCTTCAGGTAGTCGAGCAAACCGCGACGCTTGCTCACGAGCATGAGAAGCCCGCGGCGCGAACCGTGGTCCTTCTTGTGGGTTTTGAAGTGTTCCGTCAACTCGCCGATGCGTTCGCTCAGGATCGCAATCTGAACCTCGGGACTGCCGGTGTCTGAGTCGTGCGTGCGGAACTTCTCAATGATGTCTGTCTTTTTAGCGGATGCCAACACAGATTTCTTATACTCCTGATCTTCTATTTCACTCTTATCTTAGTGTCTGAGTAAGGATAGCATTGCGGGCGCAAGGCGGCAATCCTGCCCTTCCCCGCCAGCGTCAGCGTCAGGCCTGGGCGGCCTTCCCCTGCGGCAAAGACGGCTTCTCCCCGGTCCGAAGGTGAGCGGCGGGAAGGAGGAGCGTCACCACGATATTGATCGCGAACAGGCTTACCGCTGTCAGTTCAATGATTGCGGACACCGGTAGAACCTTCCACGCAGGCTTCCAGAGATTTTCGTAGGCCAGCGGCTCGGAACTGACGCGCAGAAAACATCCGGTCGTGAGCAGCAACAACGACCAGAACATGAGCCGCTTGCTCCACAGTATCTTCATACCGCAGAAGGCGGGCAGAATGCGCGGACCGATGACGAAGACCATCCCGGCGGCAAAGCCCACGGTCAGCGCATGTCGGCTCGCGCCCCACAGGCCACCCGCGTGGTCGAAGGGTACAGCAAGCAGCGCCAGCACGCAGGAGATTATCAGCCAGACGTAGGCGAGCCGCACAAATATCGGAAAGCTGGGATGAATATTCAGCAGCTTGGGCGGATGGATGGAACGCCGCCAGACATGAAGCGCGTCAATCGACAGCAGCGCCGCGAAGAAGAAGGCGACCGAGGCTACGGCGAGGAAATCGAAAAACGTGAAGACCAGACCGGCAAGGCTCAGACCATACGCCCACAGAAGCCGATCGCCATTCGCCGGCCTGAGCCCCGCAAAGATGGGCAGCCAGCGCGCATTGAATCCCCAGACCGTCGGCACGATAATGCCCCAGACGGCCAGCACAACAAACACCTGATCGAGGACATGGGGCAGAGCCGGAGTAGCTCCCGTGATCCCCTGCCGGAGCAGCACCACAAAGTTAACCGCCAGAGTCAGGAGAAAACAGATCGTCGACGCCACCACCATGCGCATCCACGGCTCAGGCTTCGAGGTGGTCGCCTTGGGACCATGCCTGCGCACGGCGTAGAAGAAGAGAAGAAATGCTATGAGTTGGAGCAGCCCCGATACCGGCAGCAGAATTCGCCAGTGCCACAGGACGATTCCCGCGGTCCAGCGCAGCGCAATACCCAGCGTCCAAAGCGTCCACGCAGACCACCCGATCCGCGTGGGGAAGATCATCGTGCTCTGCGTCTTGGTCAGCGAGTAGAGGCCGATGCCGATAATGAACGAGCCGATCCAGCCGAAGATCTGCGCCTGTCCATGGGCCTGCAGCCATGCCTGCGGAAGCGCCGACGAAAGGTGCGCCTCCGAGATATCAAGCAGGTTCCAGACGCCCAGAAAGGTACCCGGCAGCAGCATAAAAAAGATGCCGGTAACGATGAAGGCAGAGACCAGCCACTGGCTCTGCCTTTCCATCGCGATACGCTGGGTGTTTTTGTTGTCAAGTACCTGTAGCGGCGTGCTCATTCAGTCTCTCCGTCTCTGCCTGAGCGCGACCCCATGCGGCACGATCAGTGGGCCACTTCTACCTGGCCGTCGATCTTGGCATAGGCATAAGCCTCTTCTGTGACGACCGGAACCTCGATGAAGTTCTCCGTCAGCGGAGGCGACTGAATCTGCCACTCCAGGCCGGCAGCGCGCCAGGGGTTCGATCCCGCGACCTTGCCGTACTTGATCGACCAGATCAGATAGACCGCCGGCAGCAGGTATCCGAGGGCAAGGATGGAAGCGCCCGCCGTCGACAGCACGTTCAGCACCTGGAACTCAGGCGGATACGAGTGGTAGCGCCGCGGCATGCCGAGGTAGCCAAGAATGAACTGCGGGAAGAAGGTCAGGTTGAAGCCGATAAACAGCGTTGAGGCGGCCAGCCTTCCCATCGACTCGGGATACATTCTGCCGGTGATCTTGGGCCACCAGAAATGGAGCCCGGCCATGATGGCGCTGACCATTCCTCCCACCATCACGTAGTGGAAGTGGGCGACGATAAAGTAGGTCTCGGTCAGGTGAATGTCCATGCCGAGTGCCGCCAGGAAGATGCCGGTCATGCCGCCCGCCGCGAACAGGCCGATGAAGCCCAGCGCATAGAGCATGGGAGTGTCGAAGCTGATCGACCCCTTGTACATCGTTGCGGTCCAGTTGAAGACCTTGATCGCCGAAGGCACCGCGACCATCATGCTGAAGATCGAGAACACCAGCGCGGAGTAGTTGGAGATGCCCATGATGAACATGTGGTGCGCCCAGACGAAGAAGCTGAACACCGCAATGCTCACCGAGGAGAAGGCCACGGCCGTATAGCCGAAGACCCGCTTGCGGCAGAAGCACGCCATTACCTCGGAGATGATCCCCATTCCGGGAAGAATCATGACGTACACGGCGGGGTGCGAATAGAACCAGAACAGATGCTGGAAGAGGAGCGGATCGCCGCCCCGCTGCGGATCGAAGATCCCGATACCGCTGAAACGCTCCAGCGCGATCAGAACCATCGAGATGGCGACGACCGGCGTGGCCAGCACAAAGATAATCGACGTTGCGTAGTACGACCAGATAAAGAGCGGCAGACGGAACCACGTCATGCCCGGCGCACGCATCCGGTGAATGGTGACGATGAAGTTGAGGCCCGTCAGAATGGAGGAGAATCCGGCCACGAAGATACCCATCGCCGCGGCGATCACATGCGTATTCACATAGTGGGTGCTCAGCGGAGTCGTAAATGTCCATCCCGTGTCCACGCCGCCGAAGACGATCATGTACAGCTCGAGCGAACCGCCGGCCATGAACAGGTACCAGCTCGTCAGGTTGAGCTTGGGAAACGCCACGTCCTTGGCGCCGATCATCAGCGGGATGAGGAAGTTTCCCAGTACCGCGGGAGCGATCGGCACCAGGAAGAAGAACACCATGATGATGCCGTGGATCGAAAACAACTTGTTGAAGGTGTCGGCGGAGACCAGTTCGCCGCCCGGCGTCAGCAAATTCAGCCGGATCAGCGCCGCCATCGTGCCGCCGATCACAAAGAAGAAGCTGGTAGAGATGAGATAGAGGATCCCGATGCGCTTGTGGTCCAGGGTCAGCAGCCACGATTTGAGGCCGTATTCACTATTCAGGTAGTTCCGTTGCGGCAGGGCTGAGAGGTCTGTGGAAGCTGTGGCCATTGCGATCTCTATCTCCTTAATTCTTTGAACGCTAACGCGTCCTTATGTCGTACTCATCTTACCGGCAACCTGGGGCTGTGCGGGAACCGAGGCCTCCGGGGCAGCGGCAGGGGCTACCCGCCGAATCCGGATACGGAAGATATCCGGTCCACGTTTAATGTACTCCCATGCAGCTTGTCCTGGTCTCATACTATCAATTTGCATACTTAAAGGCACCGGATCGTGATCGTTGACGACGATAAACGAACCGCCGGTCGTCAACGCGTCCAGTTTCTGAAAGACCAGCGAATGGCGCAGCGGACGCGGCACGTCACGCAGATCCAACTCCTCCGCCTGGGGAGCCTCTGCCGCCGGCTTCGCCGCGCTCTGACCGGCCGCGAGAACATACAGGGCTGAATCTTCAAGCGCTTCAAGATGGTGCTGCGCCCCGGCGTCGATGCGGACGACCTCTCCCGCGCGCAGATCGATCGGGTTCCCATTCTCATAGAAGGTGATGTGGCCGGTAATCGCATAGACCGTGACCACAGCCTGGTTCGCATGCTCGGGAACCGACTGGCCCTTGCGCAGATTGAGCAACACCATGCGGTACCCCGGTTCGTTCACCAGCACCTTGGGGTTGAATCTGCTGTCGTTGTACTCAATCAATTCCTGCAAATTGTACTTTTGCATTGCGGTCTCCTGCGCTCGATTTCGAATCCACGTTTCTGCCCCAGAATCTACGCTACGATCAACCATGGCGATATGACATCGGTCGTAGGACCGGATTACCCACGGAGGTGCAATGGAAACGGAAAAGGCCGCCGCGCTGAAACACACGGTGCTGTTCGGGGATCTGAATGCAAAGGAGCTCTCGCAGCTTGAGGAACAGGCCGTCAGGATGCAGTTCAAAAAAGGAGAGCTGCTCTTCCTCGCCGGCGAGGAGGCGAAGGGCCTCTATGTCATCGTCGACGGCAAGGTGCGCGCCTTCAGGAACAATGCCGAGGGGCGTGAGCATGTGATGCACGTTGATAGCGCGGGCGCTGTCATCGCCGAGGTCCCGGTCTTCGACGACGGCCCCTACCCTGCCTCCGTCATGGCCGAAGAAGATTCCACCGTGCTCTTTATCGCCAAGCGGGACATGTGTGAGTTCTGCCTCGAACATCCCGCCTTCATGTTCAAGACGCTCAAGCTGATGTCCGCCAGGGTGCGGAGACACGCCGAGATGGTCGAGATTCTCTCCTTCCGCGAGGTCGGCCAGCGGCTGGCGCTTCTCCTTCTCTCCGAAGCGCAGGACGCGGGCGCTCCACCCAGCGGCGCGACCTCATTTCCGCTTTCGTTGTCGAATCATCAGATCGCCACCCGCATCGGCTCCGTTCGCGACGTCGTCTCCCGCGCTCTCGCCCGGCTGCAACACGACGGCCTGATCGCAATCAACGGACGAGTCATCACCATTCCCGATATCCGCGCTCTCAAGCACTACACAAAATAGCCCGCTCGCCCGGAGCCATTCTCAGGTGTAGCTTCCTTTGTTTGTCATTCCCGAAGGGAATCCGCGCTTCGCCGGAACGCCTACATCGCTCGATCGCGTCCTGGCCGGCTGAATCTGCGGAGATGCAAGGCGCAGCAACGGCATATCGCGCGCTTCGAGCGCCGACAGCCGCTCCTCAATCTGCCTGCGCAACGGCTCGACTGCGATGCCGCCGAAGACATCCGGCAGAGGCTCCATGCGCCTCTGTGCGTGCCGCAGCAACGACTCAGCGCCTTGTCGATTGCCGCGCTGAAGATGATGAAACGCGGCGGCCACCTGGATCAGCGCCTGCAGAAAGGTCTTCTCCGGCTCCGGCAGCCTTAGCCAGACAAGCTCCCAGTGCTCGTGGGCCAGAAAAAACTCCTCGGCACAATAGCAGCGCAGCCCTTCGGCAAGCTCTCCGCAACTCCAGTCAAGCTCCATCGTCATGCCCTTCCGAGGCTCGAAAGACTATTGTTGAGGCTTATCGATCGAGCCATCCGGCGTCGTCGGCAGAATCTGCACCAGCGATACCGGCTTCGCATTCTGCTCCATGGCCGTGTGCGCCTCGGGAGGCGGCGCATCCATCGGATATCCCGCGGCGATGATTGGCTTGTGCGTGTACTGCCACGCATAGTCGCTGGTGACCAGGACCAGCACCACCATGCCTACCACCAGCACCGGCAGCGTCAGCAACGCTCCCTCCGGACCATAGTTCCCGCCGGTCAGCCAATGCACTCCAACCGCGCGGGTCTGGACGATGCTGGAGAAATCGACGATGCCGCTCACCGGCAGGCCGAAGAGGATGCCCATGCTCGCATTCCAGGCAAAGTGCAGTCCCCAGCCCAGCCACAGACCATGCGTGCGCAGCCACGCCAGCGAGAGCAGGACCCCGGCGAACATGGTGATCAGAACGCTGATCCACGTCGCGTCCGGGTTGAAGGCATGAAGCAGCCCGAAGAACAACGACATCACCACGGTTGCGCCGGTCGGCCCCATCGCCTTGATGAGGCGGCGAAACGGATAGCCGCGAAACGCAATCTCTTCGACCAGCGCGCTGACCCCCAGCGTCGCCAGGTACAACACCAGCAGCCAGAACGAGCGCAGCGACCACCAGAACTCAACATGCAGCGTTCCGCCCAGCGCCATCGGCAGCACCGCAAGCACCACCAGCCCCCATCCCAGCGCCGCGCCGATCACCCACTCCCGCCCTCCCGTCGGCCGTTCCGGTAATCCCAGCACCTCGTGCAGAGACGCGTTTCGCTCTACCAGCGATTGCAGAAAGCTGAAGCCCAACGCCAGCAGAAAAAGCAGGAAGAGCACCGACAGCAGCGGGCGTTGGTCGCTGAGGCCAAAACGCACGGACAGGCCGGTCGCGGCGCGTCCCGCCAGCGACTGCGAGATAAAGAACCACGCGACCGAGATCAGGAAGAGCGCAATTTGCAGTGGACGGTCCGAACGGGTTGACGGTGTTGAGCTAAACGCCTTCAACAATACCTGCTCCCTGTGCTGCGTCCGCTACGAGGCGGTGGTATAGAACTGCGCAATATTGCGGAACTTGCGATACCGCTCTTCGAGCAACTCGTCGATGGGCAAGCCGCGAAGAGCCGCAAGATGATATTGAAGCCTCTTGTCAACCATTGCCATGGCGGCAGCAGGATCATTCTGCGTTCCGCCGGCGGGCTCCGGCAGCACATCGTCGACGCACCCCAGTCGCTGAACATCGGTCGCGGTGTACTTGAGTGCGTCGGCGGCCTGCTGCTTCTTGCTCGCGTCCTTCCACATGATCGACGCACAGCCCTCAGGAGAGATCACCGAATAGATCGCATTCTCGAGCATCAGAACCCGGTCGGCCACAGCCAGCGCCAAAGCGCCGCCCGAGCCGCCTTCACCGGTGATCGTGGCAATCGTCGGCACGCGCAGCCGCGACATCTCCAGCAGGTTGCGGGCAATCGCCTCGCCCTGACCGCGCTCCTCGGCACCGATGCCGGGATTCGCGCCGGCAAGGTCGATGAAGGTGAAGATCGGGTGCCCGAACTTTTCGGCGATCTTCATCGCTCGCAGCGCCTTGCGGTAGCCCTCGGGATCGGGGCTGCCGAACTTCCGCGCCACCCGCTCCTTGAGCGTGCGTCCCTTCAGGTTGCCGACCGCGAGCATCGGCTCGCCGTGGAAGAATGCCATGCCGCAGCTCATCGCCGCGTCGTCGCCGAAGGCGCGGTCGCCGTGGATCTCGCTGAAGTCGGTAAAAAGTGCTTCGATGAAGTCCATCGGATAGGGGCGCTGGGCATGCCGGGCCAGCTCCGTCTTGATCCACGCTTCCGGAACCGGTGCGGCTATGGGATGAGCGTGCGCTGCTCTGCTTGCTTCGTGTTCAGCCATAAGTCTCTTGGTTGTTTCCGTCTTGCCTCTTGATTGTATGGTATCGCGAGCCGATCCCGGCTGGAGCAGTTCTCCTGCGGGTGTATTCCGAGGCGGAAGTCTGGACGCCGTTGTTTCCCCGGGAAAAACGGCATTTCGATCCGCGTTCCGGTGCGCAGGAACAGGAGAACAGCTCTAGTCGATCACGCGAACGCCGCCGCGGCCCACCAGCTCTTCCACCTGGTCGATGAACAGCCGGTCCGCCGCCACCATCACGTTATGCGGCTCCAGCACAGCGCAGAACTCCCCCGGCTCTTCGAGATCGAGCAGCAGTTTGCCCTTGCCCGGCGCACCCAGAAAGATAGCATGAAGCTTCTCAAGCAGCGCTGCATCCGGATTGTGCAGCGGAACCTTGATGCGCAATGACTCCGGCAGCTTCAGCTTCACATCTTCGAGCGCCTGAATGCTCGAGATCGCCAGCTTCGGCGCCGACTCTTCTTCGCCGCGCAACACGCCGCGAATCACCACCGGCACGTCGATCTTCAACTTCTCCGCCAGCTTCTCGTACGACTGCGGAAACGCGATCAGCTCGATCTTCCCCACCGTATCTTCGAGCGCGGCCTGCGCGTAAAGCTCGCCCGACCGCTTCGACTTCGCCACCTTCAGCCCGGTAATCACACCGGCGATTGCGATCTCGTTCTGCGGCTCCTCGTTGCGGCCGCGACGAAAGGTCTGCGGCTCCGGCTTCATCTCAAGGGCAGTGGCCGTATCGACGACCTTCATGTTGCGCAGCTTCTCGCGGTACTTGTCCATCGGGTGTCCGGAGACAAAGAACCCCAGCACCTCCTTCTCATATTGCAACCGCGTGTGCTCGTCCCACTCCGCTACATTGGGCAGAGCCTCTTCGTGCCCGGCTCCGCCCGCAGGCACGTCCGAGTCGAAGATGCCGAACAACCCGTGCTGCCCCGCCGCCTCATCGCGCTGCGCCTTCTGCGCCCGCTCCATGGCTTTGTCCAACGCGCCCGAGACCTGAGCGCGTCCGCCAAAGACATCCATCGCCCCGGCCTTGATCAGTGACTCCAGAACCCGCTTGTTGAGCAGCCTCAGATCTACCTTCTCGCAGAACTCCCACAGGCTGGCGAAGCCGGTCTTCCCTGCCGTCTTCAACTCCTCACGCGCCTTAATGATCGACTCGATGGCATTATGGCCGACGTTCTTGATCGCCGCCAGCCCGAAGCCGATGGCATCTCCTACCGGCGTGAAGTTGGCGAAGGAAGCCTGCACATTGGGCGGCACAACCGAGATATTGATCTCGCGGCACTCTCCGATGTACTTGACCACATTTTCCGGCTTCGAGGTTTCACTGGTCAGCAGCGCCGCCATAAACTCCACCGGATAGTGCGTCTTCAGCCACGCCGTATGGTAAGCAAGCAGCGCATAGGCCGCCGAGTGCGACTTGTTGAACCCATACCCGGCAAACTGCGCCATCAGGTCGAACAACTTCCCGGCGACATCCTTGGGATGCTTGTTGGCAGCGGCTCCGGCCATGAAACGCTCGCGCTGCTTGTCCATCTCCTTGACGTCTTTTTTACCCATCGCGCGGCGCAGCAGGTCGGCGTCGCCCAGCGAGTAGCCGGCCACCACGTTCGAGATCTGCATCACCTGCTCCTGGTACACGATGACACCCAGCGTCTCGCGCAGCAGCGGCTCCAGATCGGGCAGCAGATACTCCACCGGGCGGCGTCCCCACTTGCGCTCGATGAAGTCGTCGATCATGCCGCCCTGAATCGGCCCCGGACGATAGAGCGCGTTGAGAGCGGTCAGGTCTTCGACCGTGGTCGGCTTGTAGCGGCGCAGTACGTCCCTCATACCGCCGGACTCGAACTGGAAGACGCCCGAGGTCAAAGCACGATGGAAGACCTGCTCATAGGTCTTCTCATCGTCGAGCGGCACCTTGGCCATCTCCACCGTCTCGCCCCGGTTCTGCAGGATCAGCTTGAGGCAGTCGTCGATAACAGTCAGCGTCGTCAGCCCAAGAAAGTCCATCTTGAGCAGGCCCATCTTCTCGACCGCCTTCATGTCGTAGGCGGTCACCAGCGCCTCGTCCTTGGTCAGCGTCACCGGCACCAGTTCGGTCAGCGGCTGCGGCGCAATCACCACCCCGGCAGCATGAATCCCGGCGCCGCGAATCAGCCCTTCCAGCCGCATCGCCGTGTCGATCACCTCTTTGACCCGCGCATCGCTCTCGTAGGCCGTGGCTAGAACGGGCGAGTCCTTCATCGCCTGATCGATGGTGATGCCGATGGTCGTTGGGATCATCTTCGCAATCCGGTCGACCTCGCCATAGGGCATGTCGAGCGCGCGCCCAACGTCCTTGATGGCGGCCTTGGCGGCCATGGTGTTGAAGGTGATGATCTGCGCCACCTGGTCATGGCCATACTTGCGCTTGACGTACTCGATCATCTCGCCGCGGCGATTCATGCAGAAGTCGATGTCGATATCGGGCATCGACACGCGCTCCGGGTTGAGAAAGCGCTCGAAGAGCAGTTCGTTCTGCAGCGGGTCGATGTCGGTGATCTCCATCGCATACGCGACCAGCGATCCTGCCGCAGAGCCGCGGCCCGGACCCACCGGAATGTTCTGTTCCTTCGCATAACGGATGAAGTCCCAGACGATCATGAAGTAGCCGGGAAACTGCATCTGCTTGATGCAGTCGATCTCGCGGTCGATCCGCGCCTGATAGTCGGCGATAGTCTTGCGCAGCAGCCCGCGCTCGCGCAGATGCGCTACTGCCGTATCGAGGCGCTTCTTCAACCCCTCCCGGCAGACCTTTTCGAAGTAGCTGTCCAGCGTCTCGCCTTCGGGAACATCGAAGACCGGAAACGGATTCTTGACCTTCGACATCTTCAGGTTGCAACGATCGATGAATTGCATCGTCCGCGTACAAACCTCGGGGTTCTGGGCGAAGGTGCGGAGCATCTCGTCCGCGCTCTTGATGTAGAACTCCTGGGTGTCGAACTTGAAGCGGTTCGGGTCATTCATGCTGCCCGCAGTCTGCACGCACAGCAGAATCTCGTGGGCGCGGCTGTCGTCGTTGGCGACGTAGTGGCTGTCGTTGGTCGCGATCAGCGGGATGCCAAGCTCACGCTCCATCTTGAAGAGCGCATCGCAGACGCCCTTGTCCGGCTCCAGCCCATGATCCTGAATCTCAAGGAAAAAATTGTCCTTGCCGAAGATGTCCTGAAAGTATCCCGCGGACTGTTTTGCCTCCTCGTACTTCCCTGCCATCAGATGCTGGTTGAGTTCGCCTGCGAGGCAGCCGGAAAATCCGATCAACCCCTTGGTATGCCGCGACAGAAACTCCTTGGAGACGCGAGGCTTGCGATAGAAGCCATGGGTCGCCGCCTCGCTGGTCAGGCGGACGAGGTTGCGATAACCTTCTTCATTTTCGGCCAGCACCAGAAAGTGGTTGTATCCGTCGGCCATCTCGCGGTGATCCGCCGTCTTCGAGAGGTAAAGCTCGCAGCCCAGGATCGGCTTGAGCTCCTTCTTCTGCATCGCGTTGAAGAAATGTACGGCCCCATAGATATTGCCGTGGTCGGTGATGGCGGCGGCCGTCTGCCCGATCTTGCTGACGTGCGCGGCCAGCTTGTCGACGTCGCAGGCTCCGTCGAGGAGCGAGTAATCGGAATGAAGATGGAGATGGGTAAACTCGGCTGCCATAGCCCTAGTTTAGAACCGCAGACAACAGAGGAAAACGCGGGCCTAATTAGCGGAACTCGTATTAGAATCGAGCGCAAATGGCCGGAATCTTTCTCTTCGACTCAGTTCGCCTGTGGCTGCATCGCAGAAGCCGCCGGAAGAAGCTGCAACTGGCCGCCAACTGGCCGGTCGTCGCCGCCGAGGTCAATCACTGGGCCGTTGTGCCCGCCGACGAGGATGCCAACACCTTCGGTGCGCCCTTCCAGATCGAGGCCGGCTTTCACTTCATCCTGAACGGCGAGTACTACGGCGGCTACCTCCGCAGCGTCGGTCTGGCCGGAGGCGAAGCCGAGCGGTTGGCGAAGGGCGCCCCCACCGTCAACGCCCGCTACAACCCCGCCAACCCCGACGCCACCGCCGTCTTCGCCGAGGACAATGCGGACAACCTTCCCTTCAAGGTCTTTTCCAGCTAGTCCACAAGAGCTTGGATATTACTCATGGTCTTTCACAGGCATATGCTTGCGCTCGAAGATCATGTCGACAGGCGCGGCGTTGCCCCATGTTCCATGGACTCTCAGCGTGTCGCCGTCTCGTTCCCACGACCCCTCGAAGACATCCGAGCCCGGCGAAAGCCATTCCCGCGAGATATTTAGAGTCTTCGTTCGTGGATCAGCGCGAAAATCGTGCATCTCGGACTTCCCATTCGGAAAGCGAAATACGACCATATGGGCGCGGTTGTATTCAAAATATATCCATGAGGGAAGTTTGGCGCTCTCGGGCTGCGCCTTTACAAGACGCCATGCTCCATCGATCGGCGACGGGGCACGGTTATTTACATTTGCTTCCCAATATGCCTCATGCGCTGTATAACCAAGCATTCCTGCGACGATGATTATTTGAAAACCCAGAATCCAGGGTCTTAATCTCGCCAGCAAAGCGAGGTCATCTCGTTTACGCATGAAAAACCGGTATAAGTCTGCTGCATGGAAGGCCAACACGATCAACAGAGCGCCGAGAACAAGAAATGCATTTCGCAGGGCTCCACTACCGGCCGGAAATCGGATCACCCATAAATCGATGCCTACAATATTGACGATGACAGGCAGCAGGAGAAGTACCCCGAGCAACGCGGTACGCCGAAAACAAAGCAGGCACGCCCCCACAATCTGCGCTCCTGCGATCACGGCAGAATAGAGCGGGGAATATCCGAAGTAGTACCACGTCAGCCAAAAGCCCGATACCTCGCCCATTGGTTTCGCCAGTTGTGAGTCAAGCACGGTGAACTGCGCTCCCATCACCTTGGCGAATCCATAGCTCAAGAGCATATAGGCCGCGTAGTATCGCATGGCCAGGTAAATGACAGTAAAAACAGTGCGGCGATTGTGTGTATTACTTCCCTTCATGCAATCGGACATCGATCCTCGATTAGGAACACCCGAGAACTATACCCTTCAAAATCATCTCCGGTAATTTGGGAGCATCGAGGTGATGTATTACATCCCCAGAAAGAGTGCAAAGGCGGCTGTGATTTCGGCCATCTCTGAACTCAACAGGTGACCGATCGCTTCGCTGACCTTTATGCGAGGCAGCGTTACCAGCTTGTCGATCATCACATCGGACGGCTGCCGCAGGCCGTTTCCATCCGAAGGCAGGATCGGTTTTCGAAATAATCCGGATGCCGGCTGCTGGTCCGTCGTCAGTAACGCAACGACGACCGATGCCGTATCGTGAAATCGGTCGGACTGGAGAACGAGCGCGGGTCTCGGCTTGCCATAGTCCCCCGGAGCCACCACGATGACAATATCGCCTCGGCTCACTCCCATCCCGAATAGTCCATTGCCTTTTCTATCCAGTCGAGAACTTCCTTCTCCTGCGGATCGTCACGAACAGCCAACGACTGGCGGCGAGCCTCTTCCGCGAAGCCCGGCCTGCGGGTATCCGGCACCCATATCTGGATAGGGCGCAGGCCCTGAGCGCGCAAGGCTTCGCGGTGCTTGCGCACACGCTCCCTCGCTGCCGCACGCTTCTGCTCGCGCTCGTCGCTGGCCTTGCTCTTCCCGGTGCTCGCGGCCTTCATAAGAAAATTGTTACATGTAACGTGCTGCCGTGTCGAGACTCGACTGATTCGTTCAGCAGGACTGCGTCAGGCTCGTCGCCAGTTCCACATAAAGCTCGACGCACTCCAGCAGCTCTTTCTTCGAGATCTTCTCGTCCGGCGTATGCGCCACATGGATGCTTCCCGGCCCCAGCAGGAACGGCTCGCCCCAGTTGGTCAGCGACGGGATATCGGTGGCGAACTTCGCGATCATCGTCGGCAGCTTGCCTACCTTGCGCATGCGCACATAAGTCATGTCGAGCGAGAAGGTCACCTTGGCCCGGTCGCCGACCGTCTTCAACACCAGGTCCTTGATCTCCTGCGACGGCCCCACCGTGCGGAACAGCAGATGAGCCTCCGCCTTGTCGGCAATCACGTTGGGTGCGCGTCCGCCCTCAATCAGGCCGATGTTCAGCGTGGACGGCCCAATCTCCGGTTCAATTGGCAGCGGCAGCGCCCGCACGTCGTTCAGCGCCTCCAGCAGCTTGTCGATCGCCGACTCGCCCAGCTCCGGATAGGCCGAATGGGCCATCTTGCCGCTGCAACGCAACTCGACCCGCAGCGCCCCTTTAGTGGCAAGCGCCAGCCGATTCTCCGTCGGCTCGCCGTTGATGAGAAACTTCGACCCCTTGGGGAATTGATTGGCCACCTTCGCTCCCGCCGAGTCGCGCTCTTCGCCCACGACAAACAGCAGCCCCACCTTGACGCCTGCGGCCCGCAGCCGGTCCGCCGCGGCGATCTGGGCGGCGATAATGCCCTTCGCATCGCAGGTCCCGCGGCCATGGATAAACTCGTCGTCCTCTCGTGCGCCAAAGTACGGCGGAACCGTATCCATGTGTGTCGAAAGCACCACATCCGGCGTCACTCCCGGCAGCGCCGCATAGACGTTGAACCGCTCTTCCGTGCCCCCGCCCGGGGTCAGGTTCAGCTCCGGCTGCTCAACCATCATCTTTTCAACGGCATAGCCTTCCGCAGTCAGAAATTCATACAAAAAAGCCCCGGCGCGGCCCTCGTGGTAAGTGGTGGAGTCGATATCGACTAACTGTTTTGTAAGCTGAATGGGATCAATCGCCATGCTTCCAGCATACGATATAAAGACAGCAACGAAGCTCTCCCCACCCGCCGGGCAATGCTAGCACCTCAATAAAATGACCACAAACAATCCCCCGAAAATCCGCTCCATCGACGATCTCCGCAGCCCCGCCGGCCGCCTCGAAGCCGTGCTGAACTCCGGTCGCGCCGACGCCCCCTACGCCGTCCTCGTCTGCCACCCTCACCCCATGGGCGGCGGCACCATGCACAACAAGGTCGTCTACCACGCCATGAAGACCTTCGCCTCTTTCGGCCTGCCGGTATTGCGCTTCAACTTCCGCGGCGTCGGCCTCAGCGAAGGCAGCTTCGACCATGCGCGCGGCGAAGAGGACGACGCTCGCGCCGCGCTCGACTGGCTAGACCGCAACCTCGGCCTCCCCATCCTCTCTGCCGGCTTCTCCTTCGGGTCTTATGTCAATCTTCGTGCCAGTTGCGGCGACCAGCGCGTCAAGGGCATTCTGGCGCTGGGCCTGCCCGGCCTCGTCGAAGGCCGGAGCTACACCTACGAGTTCCTCGCCCAATGCACGCAGCCCAAGCTCTTCGTCAGCGGCGACCACGACCAGTTCGGCGCTCGCGAGGTAGTCGAAAGCGCGGTCGCGTCCGCCGCCGAGCCCAAACGCCTGGTCTGGATCGAGGGAGCCGAGCATTTCTTTCAGGGAATCCCCGCGTCTCCCGGCCCCAAGCTCGACCGCATGCAACAGACGATTGCGCAATGGTTACAGGAGCATTTCGGCCTTACTCAATAGCTGCAACTTTCCGTATCTCTATGTTTACGGAATGAGTTATGATTTTCCGTAGACAATCGGGGCGATCACTTTCATCGAGCCAGCATTTTGCCGTGTATTAGTTTGGTGTGTGATGTGCTTAACATAAGCTGCTGAATTCTTATGAGGAACGGCTTTCAAACGCGGATTCTGGCGATCGCGCTGGCACTGGTGACCCTGGGAGCCTGTGTGCTTGCCGGGATCAACTTCAAGCGGGAGAGCCAGTTCGATGTCCCCACCGACGGCATCTGGTGGGTGGAGGCCTCGGGCGGCCTGCGCGCCGACCGCGTTCCCAAAGACTCCCCCGGATACCGTGCCGGCATCCGCAAGGGCGATATCCTCGTCGCCATCAACGACCACCAGACGCCCCGCCTCGCATCCTTGGTTCGCGAGATGTTCCATAGCGGCATCTGGGCCCATGCCACCTACTCGATCATGCGTCCGCTGCCGCGCTCCAGCGATCTGGCGGGCGCGACCAAGCTCGACATCCAACTGATCCTCATCCCCACCGACCGCTCCAGCAACCAGTGGCTGCGCTTCATCGCGCTGGTCTATCTGGCGATCGGAATCTACGTCCTGTTCCGGCGCTGGACCGCGCCCAAATCGACGCACTTCTACGTCTTCTGCCTGGTCTCTTTCGTCCTTTATTCCTTCAAATACACCACCGAATTCGATACCTTCGACTACATCATCTACTGGGGCAACATCGTTGCCGAAGCTCTGCAACCCGCGCTGTTTCTCCACTTCGCGGTCAGTTTCTCCGATGTCTTCGCTCCCGACCGAGCCCATCGCCTGAGGCGCCGCTTCCTCAGCGCGATCATCTATATCCCCGCGATCTTCCTGATCGGTCTGCAGTACTCCGCGATCCGCTATTTGTCGGCGACCGAGGTCCTGCGCCACCGTCTCGACCAGATCGCGGTAGCTTATCTCGCGCTCTACTACGTCATCGCCGCCATCGTCTTCCGCTTCCGCTACAAGCGGGCCGAGTCGGGCCTCGAGCGCCAGCAACTCAAATGGCTTACCCGCGGCACTCTGCTGACCATCACGCCGTTCACGCTGCTCTACGTCATCCCGTATCTCTATTTCTCCGGCACCTCGGTTCCGTCGCTGCTGACCAAGATCGCCGGCCTCTCTCTGATCTTCCTTCCGCTCACCTTCAGTTGGGCCATCGTGCGCTATCGGCTGATGGACGTCGACCTGATCTTCAAGCGCGGCGTCACCTACACGCTGGCGACCGCCTCACTCGTCGGCCTCTACTTCGTCATCGTCGCGGTCTCGGCAGAGATGGTGCGCGCCCGCCTGCCCAGCCTGCACGTCTGGGGCCTGATGGCTGCCATCGTCTTTACCGGAATCCTCTTCGAGCCGCTCAAGAAGGCGATCCAGGGCCGCGTCGACCGCGTCTTCGACCAGAAGCGCTTCGATTATCGCGAGACCCTGATCGAGTTCGGCCGAAGCCTCAACTCGCAGACCGATCTTCGCGCCCTGCTCGACTCCATCGTCGAGCGCCTGCCGCAGACGCTTCTGGTCACGCGCGTCGCCGTCTTTCTGGCCACGGAAAGTAACCGTTCTCTCCCCTCTTCCCCCTCTTCGGAGGCCCCGCGCTTCGAGCTGGCCGCCTCTCACGGCCTCGCCAATCTGCAGGCTGCCGACCTCCAGGCGCTCGATGTCCGCTTCCTCGACTTCGACCGCCCCGGCGCCAACAGCCACATCTTTCTCGAATCTCCGCAGCACGTTCTTCGCCTGCCCGACGCACAACGCGCCAGCGCCCGCGACCTGGACATGAACTACTATCTCCCCTGCCGCGTCGCCAGCCGCGAGGGCGCGGGCACGCGCACCGTCGCGGTCATCGGACTGGGGCGAACCGACAACGGCGACTACCTCTCCAGCGAAGATATGGAACTGCTCGAATCGCTGGCCGGCTACATCGGCATCGCCATTCAGAACGCGCAGCTTTACCGGCGGCTCGAACAGAAGATCGGCGAGTTCGAGCGCCTCAAGGAGTTCCACGAGAATATCGTCGAGTCGATCAACGTCGGCGTCTTCGCCGTCGATCTCGAAGACCGCATCGAGAGCTGGAACACCCAGATGGAGGTCATGTACGCCCGGTCGCGTGCCGAGGTGCTGCACCAGCCCGTCTCGTCCATCTTCCCGCCCGACTTCGTCGCCCGCTTCGACAGCGTGCGCGAGGAGCAGGGCACGCACACGCTCTACAAGTTCCGCCTCGCGCTGCCCGACGGCAACCTGCGTACCGCCAACATCGCCATCGCGCCTCTGGTCACCCGCGACTTCATCGCCGTCGGCCGCATCATCCTGATCGACGACATCACCGACCGCATCCAGCTCGAAGCCCAGTTGTCGCAGTCGGAGAAGCTCTCCTCCATCGGCCTGCTCGCCGCCGGCGTCGCCCACGAGGTCAACACGCCGCTGGCCGTCATCTCCAGCTACACCCAGATGCTCACCAAGCACATGAGCGACGACCAGCGCCTCGCTCCCGTGCTCGAAAAGATCACGCAGCAGACCTTCCGCGCCTCCGAGATCGTCAACGGTCTGCTCAACTTCTCCCGCACCAGCGGGGCCGAGTTCACCAGCATCGACCTCAACCATCTGCTCGGCGATACGCTCACCCTGCTCGAGCATCAGTTCAAGACCGCCCAGATTCACACCGAGATCAACCTCGATCCGCACCTTGCCCGCATCCACGGGAACCAAGGCAAGCTACAACAGGTCATCCTCAACCTCATGCTCAACGCGAAGGACGCCATGTTCGGCACCGCCAATGCGACCCTCAAGGTCGCTACCTTCAACGCCTCGGGACAGGTCTTCGTCCGCATCCAGGACTCCGGCGGCGGCATCGAGCGCGAACATCTGCACCGCATCTACGATCCCTTCTTCACCACCAAGACCAAGCCGCAGGAGGGCGAACACAAGGGCACCGGCCTCGGCCTCGCCGTCAGCTACGGCATCATTCAGGAGCACGGCGGCAAGATCCACGTCGAGAGCGAGCCGGGCGTCGGAACCGCCTTCCAGCTTGAATTCCCCGCCCTGGGCAGCAAGCCGGCCGCGCCTGCCGAAGGCTATACCAACAACCGTCAGGAGACGGAGAGGAAGACGATTCATGTCTGAAGCAACAGAGATGGCAGCGGAGTCGCTCCATCTGCAGCGCACGGCCCAGGCTGCCGGTACGCCCCACATTCTCATCATCGACGACGAAGCGGCCATCCGCGAATCGCTCGAAACCCTGCTCTCGCTCGAAGGCTTCACCATCACGATCGCGCGCGACGGCGTCTCCGGGCTGGAGCAACTGGCGCGCAGCGAGTACGATCTGCTTCTGCTCGACCTCGCTCTGCCCGGCGAGAGCGGCATCGACCTGCTGCCGCGCATCCTTGAGATGCAGCCCAACCTGCCCGTCATCATGATCACCGCCTACGGCACCGTGGGCAACGTCGTCGATGCCATCCGCGCCGGTGCGGAGAACTTCGTCCAGAAGCCGTGGGACAACGAGAAGCTGCTCGCCGACATACGCACCGCCATCGCCCGCCGCCGGGCTGAAGAAGAGGTGATCCAGCTCAAGCGCACGCTCAAGCAGCGCTACAACTTCGAGAACATCGTCGGCAAGAGCGAGCCCATGCTGCGCCTCTTCGACCTGATTGCACAGGTCGCACCCAGCCGCTCCACCGTCCTCATCCAGGGCGAGAGCGGCACCGGCAAGGAGCTGATCGCCAAGGCGCTGCACGCCAACTCCCCTCGCCGCGACCACCCCTTCGTTCCCGTCAACACCGGCGCCGTCCCCTCGGACCTGCTCGAATCGACGCTCTTCGGCCACGTCAAGGGCGCCTTCACCTCTGCCATCACCGCCAAGAAGGGCCTCTTCGAAGTAGCCAACGGCGGCACCCTCTTCCTCGACGAGATCGGCACCATGAACATGGACATGCAGGCCAAGATCCTGCGCGTCCTCCAGGATCGCCGCTTCATGCACCTCGGCGGCGTGCAGGAGATTCAGGTCGACGTCCGCATCATCGCCGCCACCAACGTCAACCTGCAGGAGGCCGTCCGCGAAGGCCGCTTCCGCGAAGACCTCTTCTACCGGCTCAACGTCATCACGCTGGAGCTTCCCCCGCTGCGCCTGCGCCGCGAAGACATCCCTCTGCTGGCCGCGCACTTTCTCAAGTTCTATGCCAGGGAGAACGGGACCGAGGAGCCCTCGCTCTCGCCCGAGACCATGCGCATCCTGATGGAGCACGAGTGGCCGGGCAACGTCCGCGAACTCGAAAACGCGATGGAACGCGGCGTCGTCCTCGCCACCTCGCGCACCATCACGCCGGACCTGCTCCCGGCGCAGTTGACCGGCAGCACCTACTCCGCCAGCCTGCTCGACCACAAGCCCGACGCCTCGCTCTTCGACCTGATGGAAGAGATCGAGCGCCGCATCATCTCCGACCGGCTCGAGCGCTGTCATTGGAACCAGACCGAGGCCGCGGAGTACTTCAAGATTCCGCTCTCCACCCTGAACCAGAAGATCAAGCGCCTCAACGTCGAGATCAAAAAGCGCACCCGCGACTAAGCGTCTTCTCTCAGGTGTAGCTTCCCTTGTTTGTCATTCCCGAAGCGAATCTGCGTTTGCTCGCATCACCAAGGCTGCCTCTGAAGAAGAACCGCGCTAAGGAATGAATGATAGATACAGGGCCTCTCCACTAGCGGCCTGCGAGCCTCCGGTCGAGATGGCGTAGCCTTGCGAACAGGTTCTAAGGCTGAATCACAATCTTCAACGAATCCGCCTGCGGATTCGAAGCCAGATCGATCGCCGCCACCGCATCCTCCAGCGAGAAGCGGTGCGAGATCAGGTTGGTCAGATCGAACCCGTTACGATAGCCATCAAACACCATCTGCGTGACCTCATCCTGAATTGCCACCGAGGCGCTGTACGAACCCATCAGCGTCTTCTCGTCCATGCAGACCGCAGCCGGATCGAACGGAGCCTCGCCATGCTGTGTCTGCGCAAACAGCACCACTCGGCCACCGGGACGAATCGCGTCCATCGCCACCTTAATAAGCCCGTTACCGCCGACCGCAAGCAGAGCGACATCCGCGCCGCGTCCCTCGGTCGCAGCCTTCGCCGCCGCCACCACATCGCCTCGCGCGTCGAGCGGATGATGCAGCCCGAACTTTGCCGCCACCGCATGGCGCTCCGCATAGAGATCGCTGGTCAGCACCGTCGCTCCGGTCTGCCGCGCCAACGTAGCCAGCAGAATGCCGATCGGTCCCTGCCCAATCACCAGCACCGTCTCGTCCTCCTTGAGGCCGAGCAGCCGGATCGCCTTGTAGCAGGTATTGACCGGCTCAAGAAACGCCGCCTGCTCAAACGGAATCTCATCGGGAATCTTCACCAGTCCGCGGCGAACGATCCAGTCCATCACGCGGATATACTCGGCGAAGCCGCCACCGGATGGAGCAAACCCCGCCGTGCAGCCGACCTTCTTGTAAACCTCGCACTGCGCGAAGGTCTGCTTGCGGCAGTAGTAGCACTCGCCGCAGGGAATGTGGTGATAAGCCATCACGCGGTCGCCCACCGCAAAGCCGGTGACGCCTTCGCCCACGCGCACAATCGTCCCCGCCATCTCGTGGCCGAAGACGCGCGGCGCATCGTGCGAGCCGCTGTGAATCTTCTTCAGATCCGTCCCGCAGATGCCGCAGGTATGGATCTTCACCAGCACTTCGCCCTTGCCGATCTCCGGCACCGGAATCGTCTCCACCCGAACATCGTTCACGCCGCGATAAACCGCGGCGCGCATCGTCGCCGGAACTGTCTCTGCCTGCTTTTGCTGTAGTGTCACGGATTTCCTTACGCTTTCTGTCGATACCAGTTTAGCTGGGACTCCAACTCTTTCGTGAGCGCCTCGACCGCACGCTTGCTGTTGCCCGCAAGCGCAAAGAGCTTTGGCCAACTCTGCGGTCGAAGGGCGGCATGCGTAGCAAAGGCCGCTTCGCGAAACTGCCCATCGCTCGTGGCAAACCGGCCAAGCTCCTGCATCTCGAACGATGCCTCATCCGAAATCGCTTTAATCACGCGGAAGGGAATCTCATGGGCTTGCGCCAGCCGCACCACCGTCGCCGCTTCCATATCGACGGCGCTGGCCTGATACGAATCATAAAGCCGCTGTTTCTCCCTGACGCTCGCGATGGCAGAGGTAGAGATCAGCGTTTGTTCACATAATCCGTTGGCAAATCGCTCTCCGGTGTCCGCGTCGATCACCACACCGGCACGAACGATATCGCCAACCCGCAGTGACGGATCGCATGCGCCCGCCAGCCCCACCGAGAGCAGCGTCGTCACCGGCTTCAGAGAGAGCGCAGCCCGCACGGCAAGCGCAGCCCGTGCCGCTCCCATCCCCGCGCAAACGGCAACCACCCCAACATTATTGGTATAGGCGATGATCTTGCCCGGCAGCCGATGCTCCTGCCATCCGCGAACGAGATGCTTCACCTCGCGCGGCAGAGCGGCGATGATGGCGGGGCATTCTGTCATACGAGATTCTTGTCGAACGCGGGAGCGTAGCCATGCGCGATGAACCAGTCGATCGCCGAGCGCAGCGCTTGGTAGACCGGCAAGACCTTGAAGCCGAGATCGCGCTCCGCCTTTGCCGACGAAGCGAACATCGTCTTCCTGCCCATGCGAACCGCTTCCACCGTCGCACGCGGCTCCTTGCCGCAGAGCCTGCCGGTAAAGTTTTCATCGAAGAACGCGAACGCCATCGCAACCGTGTGTGGCACCTTCATCGTGGGCGAAGGCAAACCCGTAATCGAAGA
Source organism: Acidobacteriales bacterium 59-55 (assembly GCA_001897435.1). Taxonomy (GTDB): domain Bacteria; phylum Acidobacteriota; class Terriglobia; order Terriglobales; family Acidobacteriaceae; genus Edaphobacter. The sequence continues at coordinate 1,308,397 of MKSV01000007.1, forward strand.
CATGCGGTCGAGAATCTGTTTCAACGTCAGATTTTCTCCGCCCAGGATGTAGCGTTCCCCCGGCGTTCCCCGCTCCAGCGCGACAACATGCATGCGCGCAACTTCAGCGACATCGACGAGATTCAATCCCGTATCCACATAGGCCGGAAATTTCTTATTGAGAAAGTCCACAACGATCCGTCCGGTCGGCGTCGGCTTGGCATCGCCCGCGCCAATCGGCGTCGTCGGATTCAGGATCATCACGTGCTGCCCGGCCTGCGCGGCTCCAATCGCCTCCTGCTCGCCCAGAAACTTCGACCGCTTGTAGTGGCCGATCATGTTCGCGAGTCTGACCGGAGTATCTTCATTCACGATCGAGCCATCGCTCTTAAAGCCCATGGTCGCAACGCTCGATGTATAGACCACGCGCTCGACGCCGGCCTCACGCGCAATGCGAAGCAACTCCCTCGTCCCATCGACATTCGCCGCATACATCTGCGCCGGATCGCGCACCCACAGCCGATAATCCGCCGCAACATGCACCAGCGCATCGCATCCCACCAGCGCCGACCGCAGCTTCTCCGGCTCGCGCAGATCGCCGGTCACGGTCTCCGCATCGAGACCCGCAAGCGCGTCGAGCCGGCTTGTCGCCCGCGTCAACAGCCGCAGGCTCGCGCCTTCCGACGCATAGGCTCGCGCCACATGGCTGCCGACAAAGCCCGTCGCTCCCGTAAGGAATACTCGCAATTGCTGCTCTTTCTATACAGAGGGACGGCCCTCCGCCGCCCGCCTTCGATAAGCCGCCGGAGTCTCTCAAGAACCTCTGATCAAGTCCAGTCCTGTTAAGGGCACGGCTTCAGCCGTGCCGTAAGTGACTTGCCGACAACGCGGCTTTAGCCGCTGAAGGCATCTTCCAAGACTTAATTAAACTTTCCCCTAGAGTCATTCTCTCTCGCGCGTAGCTTCCTTAATTTGTCATTCCCGAAGGGAATCTGCACCTTATTTCAATCGCCCGGAAAATCCATCCGAGGAGAACCGCTCTAGTCCAGCTTCTCAGGATCGATCCGGATATTCGTCTCTCCCGCGGCCTTCTTCTCCCAGTACTTCTTGATCCAGGCCTCGAAGGTCTTGCCCGCAGCCGTGTCGCGCCCGCTGAAGACCAGCGCGGCCACATCCGAGTAGGCAACATTCACCTTGGTCTGCGCGTTCGACGGAATGATGCGGATAAAGGAGTCCGCCAGCGTCGAGCCCGATCTCCGGTCAAAGAGATAGCCTTCGATCTTTGTCCCGTCCTTGCGTGTGACCGTAATGTCGCCACGATAGTCGAACGCCTTCTCCAGCGCCTCGCGAATCTCCGCCTCGCTCGCCAGTTCCGGAACCCAACCCTCCAGTTGCTCGCTCTCGCGCCCGGCAGCGACTTCAATCTCATCGGGATTCAGATGGGACAGTTGTTCAATCTTTGCTGCGTCCTGTGTCTCGGTTGCCATGATTAATCTCCTGAGACTTCCTGCAGGTCATTGGATTCCTGCTTCACCGCGACCGGCTCCGTAATCTTCACCAGCGGACCGTGCGTCGGCTTCCACTCCACCAGGAGCTTCTTCGCGTCGTCATCCTTGTAGCTGCTGAAGAAGATGGCCTTGGCCGTCTGCAACAGCCCCTTGACCGAACCGAAGGTGTAGTTGACGCCGCTGGCCTCGTAGCCGGAATGAACCATGCAGTTGGCGCAGTGCGGATTACCCGACTCGGTGCCGTAGTTCGACCACACCGTCGTCTCCATCAACTCCTTGAAGGAATCCGCATACCCGTCCTGCAGCAGGTAGCACGGCTTCTGCCAGCCGAAGATGCTGAACGTCGGCATCCCCCACGGCGTGCACCGCAGGTCTTTCTTGCCCATCAGAAACTCCATGAAGATGGGCGAGGCATTGAACCGCCACGTCTTCTTGCGGTTCGACAGGATGGCGCGAAACAGCTTCTTCGACCGGGCGCGGCCAAGGAAGTGCTTCTGGTCAGGAGCCTTGTCGTAGGTGTATCCGGGCGAGACCATCATGCTCTCGACACCAGCCGTCATCAGCTCGTCAAAATGTGCGCGAACGCTGTTGGGATCGGCGCCGTCGAACAGCGTCGTATTCGTGGTCACGCGGAAGCCCGCGGCCACTGCGGCGCGCACGCCCTCCATGGCGATGTCGTAGCCGCCCTCGCGGCACACCGACATGTCGTGGTGCTCGCGCTGGCCGTCCACGTGAACCGAGAACGAGAGGTACTTGCTCGGCTTGAAGAGATGCAGCTTCTCTTTGAGCAGAAGCGCATTCGTACACATGTAGACGTATTTCTTCCGCGCCACCAGACCGGCCACGATCTCCGGCATCTGCGGATGCAGCAGCGGCTCTCCGCCGGGAATCGCAACCATCGGCGTGCCGCACTCTTCGACGGCTTGAAAGCAGGCCTCCGGCGACAGATCCTTCTTGAGAATGTGGGCCGGGTATTGAATCTTCCCGCATCCCGCGCACGCGAGGTTACAGCGGAACAATGGCTCCAGCATCAGTACGAGAGGATACTTTTTCCTGCCCGTCAGCTTCTGCTTCAAAACATAGGTTGCAACCGTCCAGGCCTGCGAAACAGGTACTGCCATCAGCTTTTCCTCCGATGAATCTCTTGTGCTTCCGACGACTTTGCCGCCTCATCTCCCATGGCACGCTGATACGTCGTCAGCGCCAGCAGCGGGAAATACTGCTTGTACAGGTGGTATCCGAGATAAAAGACCTTGGGGAATCCGGTTCCCGTGTAGTAGCTCTCGCCGTTGCGCCCCGGAACCAACTCGCTCCAGCTACCGTCCTCGTGCTGCTGCTCCGCCAGCCAGCGAATTCCCTTCGCCACCGAGTCCGAGCGGGTATCTCCGGCGGCCAGCAGGCCAAGCAGCGCCCACGCCGTCTGCGACGGTGTGCTCGGCCCGATGCCGCGCTGGTTGGGATCGTCGTAGGTGCCGCAGGTCTCGCCCCAGCCGCCGTCCGCGTTCTGCACCATGCGAATCCACTCGGCGGCCTGCTGAATCGCGGGCTCATGGTTCCAGAAGCCCATCGCCTCCAACCCTCGCAACACGAGGAATGTGCCGTAAAGATAATTCACGCCCCAGCGTCCGAACCAGCTTCCGTCCGGCTCCTGCTCTTTCAGGATGAACTGCACGGCCTTTTCGACGCGCGGGTCTTTGCGCGTATAACCGTACTGCGCCAGCATCTCCAGCATCCGGCCCGTGATGTCGACCGTCGGCGGATCGAGCATGGCATTGTGGTCGGCAAAGGGGATGTATTCGAAGATGCTCTTGGTATTGTCCTTGTCGAACGCCGCCCAGCCGCCGTTCCTGCACTGCATCGCCCAGATCCAGTTCAGCGCTCGCTGGCAGACCTCGTGCTGGTAGCGTTCGCGGGGATTGTCCACGAAGTTCAGCGCCAGCAGCACCTGCCCGGTATCGTCGATGTCCGGATAAAACTCATTGTTGAACTCGAAGTACCAGCCCCCCGGCTCGACGTTCTTGACCTTCTGCGCCCAGTCGCCCTTCTGGCGCACTTCCTTGGAGAGAATCCAGTCCGCGGCCTTCAACATGCGCGGATCGTCCTTGGCCACGCCCGCCTCGCCCAGCGCATACATCGCCTGCGCGGTGTCCCACACCGGCGGCAGGCAGGGCTGCATCCTGAAGGTCGGTGTCGGATAGTCCGGCGTTCCCTCCGGGCAATCGATTCCCAGCTTCTCAAACTCGTCGAGCGCGCGAATCATCTCAGGATCGTCGACCGAGCGGCCCAGGTAGCGCAGTGCGATGATGGAGTTCAGCATGGCCGGATAGATCGCCCCGAGCCCGTCGGACTTCTCGAACCGCTCCAGCATCCACTTCTCCGCCTTCTTCAGCGCGATCTTGCGCAGCGGGCGAATATGCACGCGCTCGAAGCCATGCGCCACGCGGTCCCAAAAGAGAAAGAAGTTGCCCCAACTGATCGGCTTCTTCTTGTTCCAGGGAAGGTGCAGGTTAGCATTCTCGCGGCCGCCCACGAACAGCTCTTCGATTCCCTGTTCCGGCGTCAGCTTCTTAAATGGCTTGTTGGCGTAGATGATCGACAGCGGAACCAGAATCCCCCGCGACCATGAAGAGATCTCGTAGATATTGAAGTAAAACCAGTTAGGAAACAGAACGATCTCGGGCGGAATCGCCGGCACCGCGTCGTACTCGTACTGCCCCATGGTGCAGAGATAGATCTTGGTAAAGGTGTTGCACTTCACCACGCCGCCGTTGGCCAGCACCCACTCCCGCGCCTTCACCAGCACAGGATGATCCTTCGACCAGCCCATCAGCTTCAACGCCAGGTACGCCTTCACGCCATAGTTAATGTTCGAAGGCCCGCCCGGATACAGGCTCCATCCGCCGTCCTCGTTCTGGTGGCGGAGAATCTCGTTGAGCGCCCTCTCCATCTTGCCGGGATCGCCCGTCCCCAGCAGCGTATGCACGAAGATGTAGTCGGACTCCAGCATGGAGTCCGCTTCCAGTTCGCCGCACCAGTAACCCTCGGGATTCTGCTGCCCCAGCAGCCACTCCTTGGCGCGGGAGATCGCGTCGGTAACATGCTCCAATCCGAGGTCCATCCGGCCATAGCGCGGCCGTGCCGTCTCAGTTGCGGTCCTCGGATTACTTGAAGATGTGCTCATGGATGACAAGCTCTCTGGCTGCAAACGTTCGCTTACCGGGACACCGGAGGAGCGGACGCAATCGCCTGCACAATTTCTGCCGGTAGACCGAACCGTACATTTTCCGGCATGACTTCCACCTCGTCGACGGAGCCATAGCCTTTGGTTTGTAAGTATTCCACGACATCCTTGACGAGAACCTCCGGAGCCGACGCCCCGGCGGTCACGGCGACTGTGCTCGCGCCATTCAGCCATTCCGGACGGATATCCTCCGCCTTGTCGATCAGGTAAGAGCTTGTGCCCAGGTTCTGCGAGACCTCCACCAGGCGGTTCGAGTTCGAACTGTTGCGTGAACCGACCACCAGTACCACGTCCGCTCCGTGGGCGACATTCTTGACCGCCGTCTGCCGGTTCTCCGTCGCATAGCAGATGTCCTGCGCGTGCGGTCCGACAATGTTCGGGAACTTCTTCTTCAGCGCATCGATCATGTGGCGCGCCTCGTCCAGCGAGAGCGTGGTCTGCGTCAGGTAGGCCACCTTGTCCGGGTCCGGAACCACCAGCGCCTCCACCTCTTCGACCGTCGAAACCACCTGGGTCACGGTTGGAGCCTCGCCCTGCGTTCCTTCCACTTCCTCGTGGTCGCGATGCCCCACCAGCACCAGCGAATAGCCCTGCTTGGCGAACTTGATCGCCTCTACATGCACCTTGGTCACCAGCGGGCAGGTGGCGTCGATCACCTTCAGCCCCCGCTCCTGTGCGCGTTGACGCACCGCCGGCGAAACCCCATGCGCCGAGTAGATCACCCGCGCACCTTCGGGAACTTCATCCAGCTCGTTGACGAAGATTGCGCCCTTGGTTGCCAGATCGGTCACAACATAGCTGTTGTGCACAATCTCCTTGCGAACATAGATCGGCGCCCCAAATGTCTCCAGTGCGATTTTGACGACATCGATCGCCCGAACCACGCCTGCGCAGAAGCCGCGCGGCTTGAGAAGGAGAACCCGTTTGGTCTTTGTTTCGCCGCCGTTCTGATCCACCGCAGCATGGTCAAGTGTGGTTGTAGTCACGTCTCTCAGTATACCGCGTCAGCACCGGATCTGGCGTCGGATTGAACCACGGATGGTGCAAAAGCAGGCACACGAACAGCTCCGGAAACCGACGCCCGGCCGCGCGGCCTCTTCGCCTGTGCCCGTTAACCACTCTCTTACAAGTCTTTTGTGGAGAATGACCTACAGATTTCCTCCGACACATCCGGCATGTCCGCAATTGCACTTCAAGGTCGTCATTCCCTTGGCGTTTTCGCAGTAGCTCGAGCAATATTTCTTGCCTGCTTCGGGAACGCAGCTACAGCCTTCCATCGCACACTTTTTGGGTTGATTCGTCATCGTCGATCCCTCCATGTCGATTTTCGAGCGCTTGCTGGTCTGTCGGATGCCTCGCACCACGGAGAAGGATGTGCCGTCAGAGTAATTCCCCTGCGGGTACCGGAGAGTTTGGAGACGAATAGCTCGATACCTTGGTTTTAATATTCAGATAGCGTACAGCACAACAACTTAGCGGATTTTGTATTTATAAGGAGCCCCATGAAGCGAATTCTTTGTCTATTGGTCCTGGCTCTGCCAATGATGGCGCAAACTCCCCTGAAGCCGCTGCCCTTTCCTGTTTTCAGGGCACTCGATCAGAGCGGCAAGCCACTTGCCGGGGGGCTGCTGTATAGCTATACGGCCGGGACGAGCACTCCCCAAGCTACCTATACGGATGCATCAGGGGTTACGCCAAATACGAATCCGGTTGTTCTTGATTCAACGGGTTCGGCTAAAGTCTTTCTCAGCAATTCTGCATATAAGTTTATCCTGGAAGATCAGTTTGGAGTCATCCAATGGACCGTTGATGATATTGTTGGCGGCCCAGCAGCGTCCATCTCGCCTACTCCTACAAGTAGCCAGACAATCACGCAGCCGGCAGGAACCTCGCTGAATGTGAATATCCTCAACAACGTCTATAACGCTGCGATGTTCTCTGGGAGTGATATCGGGGCCAAGATCAATGCCGCAATCGCCGCAGTCGGGTGTGGAACGGTCATCGTCCCAGCCGGAACCTACCCTTACACAACCACGATTATTAAACCGCGATGCATTCTTCTCAAGGGGCAAGGACTGATTGCGACTAAGCTCAACTATTCATCGAACTCCGGCGTCGCGATTGTCGTGGGCGATTCGGCGAGCGGGACGCAATACGGCGTAGGCGGAATTGAAGGCCTGGCATTTGTGGGCACGAGCACAGGCTTAGGGACCACAAACACGTCGGTGGGCCTGTGGATTGGTGGCGATCCGGCGTGGGGAGTTCCTTGCGGTGGAAGCGGGACTTCAGGCGTCATCCCCTGCAACTACAACGGAGACAACCAGGCATTCACCGGCGTCGGAGTTTCAGGATTCGAAATAGGGATGAAGACAGCCAACAACGCTTATGTCGATACCTTCACCAGTTCAAATATATTTGCGAACTGGTTTGGAGTTTCGCAAGCTGCCAATTCATTCAATGCGGGAGAAAACAATCGATTTGTCGCGTCGGACGTGTTCAACAATACCGGAGGGGGGTTCTTCTCCGCAAATAGTTGGAAGTTGTTTGGGACTTCAATTGATTTCAACAATGATGGCACATCGACGACACTGGCTACTCATGCGCAGATCATTGACACAGGTTATGAGTGTTATGGTTGCCATGCAGAGGGCTGGAGCGGAGCAATTTCTACAGGAAATCAACCGTTTAGCTGGTTCGGCGGCACGATCCTTCTGGACTCAACCGCGTCGATCATCGACCCTGTAATTGTTTCGAGTAGCGCTGCTAGTATTTCATCGATGATGACTGGAGCAAGTATCTTCTCAGGGCATGCCGTGACCGCACTGGCAGGAATGACTGGCGGGGGGCAATCTTCTGTCTACATTTCCGGATTGTCCGGCAATGGCAACGGCACTATCGCCGCGACACTTAGTCCTGGGAGCAACCCGGGGTTCAAATATCTCAATCCGAATTTCCAGTTTATCGACGGGGGCGGCCAGACCGTTAACGGTGGGCTCACTCTCGTGCAGAACTCTAGCGGATGGCAGGAATGGCGGAACACGAATACCAGCGTCGGTGGAGTAAAAATCACACCGCTCAATAATCATTCTATTTTTATCAATGACACCACTATCAATGCTAATTCCTTTGACTTGACCGTACATAAGATCATTCCTGCAAATGGGTATTCGGGCACTTGCGCTTCTGGAACCACGATTACCGTAGTAAGTGGAATCATCACCGGATGCGTATAGGAATTATTGCTGTATCTTTACGAACATGGCTAATATCGAGGAACTCCAGAGCATCGAGTTGGCGGTTTGGGACAAGCTCCAGCATGAGGATTGGCTTTCGAACTTATCGAATAAATTCTCAGAACTGCGCTGGCTATTGCCAAAACTCACGGCCCATGAGGGTAAATTTCACGGTTCGATTCTCGAATTAGGAGCTGGCGAGGGCTGGGCCTCCTCCGTCGTCAAGCGGATGCACCCCGAAGCACTTGTTATTGCCTCGGACATAAGCCCCGCAGCTATTGGCGGAATAGGTAAATGGGAAAAGATATTCGAGGCTAAAGTCGATGCTCAAATCAGTTGCAGAAGCTACTCGGTGCCACTGCCGGACAGCAGCGTGGACTTGATATTCAGCTTTCAAGCTGCGCATCACTTCATTTTGCAGAAAGAGACTCTTCACGAGGTCAAAAGGCTTCTCAGGCCTGGGGGGATTTGTATGTACCTCCATGAGCCTTCCTGTCGGGAATATATCCACCCAGCGGCCAAATGGCGAGTCAACCATAAGCGACCGGAATGCCCCGAGGACTTGCTCGTTATTGAACGTATGAAACGAATTGCTCAAGACCTCGGCTTTAATATTCAGATAGCGTACAGTACAACAACGCTGAATCGCGGCGTCGTCGAAGGGGTCTACTACAAAGCCTTGTCCGCATTCCCCTTTTTGTGCGATTGGTTGCCATGCACCGCCGATTTTATCTTTACGAAGCAATGATCTAAAAGAACACTCCCAAACAACCGCCCTTTCAGGCTCGTGTCCGATTGGTCTCACTGCCTAAATAGGGGAAATTGCTCTACCGGCTGCTCTTCAGCAGCTGCTCCGCATGTTTCATGCTGGTCTCGGTCAGCTTCGCCCCGCTGAGCATCCGGGCGATCTCCTGCGTCCGCTCGCTCTCCTCCATGCGCCGGACATCGGTCTGCGTCCGCCCCCGCTTCTCAGTCTTCTCAATAAGAAAATGCTGGTCGCCAAACGCCGCAATCTGAGGCAGATGCGTGATGCACAACACCTGCTGCCCCTCGGAGAGCGTCTTCAGCTTCCGCCCCACCGCCTCCGCCGCCCGCCCGCCGATGCCGATATCGATCTCGTCGAAGACCAGCGTCCGCGGCAGCGGCGCTTTCTTCTTTCGCCCCGCCCCGGCCGAAGCCCCCTCCTCCACCGTCACCTTCAGGGCCAGCATCACCCGCGACATCTCACCCCCCGACGCAATCTCGTGCAACGGCTTCAGCGGCTCGCCCGCGTTGGTCGCAATCAGGCACTCGACCCGATCCCATCCATGCGCCGTCCATACCTCCCGCGACTGTTCCGCCGTGACCTCAATCCTGAACCGTGTACTCATCGCCAGATCGTTGATCTGTCCCTCGGCCAGCTTCTCCAGCTTCTTCGCCGCATCCTTCCTGCGAGCGGTCATCGCAGTTGCCGCCGCCTGGTATACCGCCGCATCCTGCTCCTGCTTCGTCTTCAACTCCAGCAGCAGCGCGTCCCTGTTCTCCACCTCGGCCAGCCTCCGCGACGCCTCCGCGCCAAACGCGATCACCTCGGCCAGCGTCTGCCCATACTTGCGCTTCAGCCGGTCGAGAGCCGCGAGCCGGTCTTCAATCTCCTCCAGCCGACCGGGCGCGGCGTGAATATTGTCGGCAAAGTCGCGCACCCCGGCATCCACATCCTCGACCGCCGCCTTGGCCGCCGCCAGCTGCTGCGCAGGCTCCTGAAACCGCGCGTCGTAGCGAGCCAACTCTTCCAGATGCTTCACCGCCGCACCCAGCGTCGTCTCCGCCGAGTTCTCCGACTCATAGAGCAGCTCATGCGCACTCATCGCCGCCGTATACAGCTTCTCGGCGTTGCCCAGCACGCGCTTCTCGGCCTCCAGATGAGCGTCCTCATCCTCGGCAGCCAACTCAGCCTGCTCGATCTCTTTACTCTGAAAACGCCACAGATCGGCCATGCGCAGGCGGTCCTGCTCGGCCGATTGCAGTTCATCGAGCTTGTCCGTCGTCGCCCGCCACGCCGCGAACGCCTCGGCCACCGCGTCGGTCGATATCCCGCCGAACCGGTCCAGCAGAATCCGCTGCTGCGCCTGGTCGAACGAGCCCAGCGTCTCGCCCTGCGAGTGCACCAGCGCCAGTTCCGGCGCAAGCTGCCGCAACACGCTCACCGTCGCCGGCTGATTGTTGACAAACACCCGCCCCTTGCCGCCCGCCGCAATCTCGCGCCGCAGCAGCACATGATCGGCATCGGCATCGATGCCGTTGGCCTCGAGGATCGCCGTCACCCCCGGCGTCATCTCGAAGACGCATCCGACGACCGCCTTGTCGGCCCCATGCCGAACCACGTCTGCCGACGCCTTGCCGCCCAGCAGCAGCGCCAGAGCGTCGATCAAAATCGATTTGCCCGCGCCGGTCTCCCCCGTGAGCAGGTTCAATCCCAGCCCGAAGTTAGCGACCGCACGGTCGATCACAGCATAGTTTTCCGCGCGCAATTCCAGCAGCATGAAGGCCTCAGACGATGAACGTACCGCGAGAATAGCAAAAGATGGCAAACCTCGTGCAAGGCATCGATTTGCCGTCGCCGGGGCATCACGGCAGATGCCCCCTGCCTGCATTTCTCCGCAACCTCGATTTACACTAACGACTGGTGATCAATAACTATGCTCTGGACCTTCGCCCTTGCACTCCTCCAGGAAGACATCTCCAACTCGCTCCCCGCGGCAGCCTCCAACAGCGCGCTGGTCGAGATGGTTCACAACAGCGGACCTGTCGCCTTCACGGTGCTCGTCATCCTGCTCATCGGCAGCATCTTTTCCTGGGCCATCATGTTCTCCAAGTGGTCGAGCTTCCGTCGCGCGCAGATGCAGGGCCAGCGCTTCGTCCGCGCCTTCCGCAAATCCAGCCGCCTGAGCGAGATCGCCGCCGTCGCCGAGCAGTTCAAGCCCAGCCCGCTGGTCGCCGTCTTCACTGAGATTCACGACGAGTACCAGCGCCAGAACGGCGGCCGCGGCCTGCCGCGCAACCCCGTCGCCCTTGAGCGCGCCGCCCAGACCGCGTCGAGCGAAGCTCTCACCGCGATGGAGAAGAACATGACGTGGCTGGCCACCATCGGCAACATCGCCGTCTTCGTCGGCCTCTTCGGCACCGTCATGGGCATCATCGACGCCTTCCACGGCCTCGGCACCGCGGGCGCCGCCACCCTGCGCGCCGTCGCCCCCGGCATCTCCGAGGCGCTGATCACCACCGCCGCCGGCCTGGTCGTCGCCATTCCCGCCGTCATCGGCTACAACCAGCTCACCGCGCGGCTGCGCGAGTTCGCCTCACGCATGGACGATTTCGGCCGCGAACTGCTCAACGCCATCGAAAACTCTGCGCTACTCACGCCGCCTCCCACGCAACAGCCCCAACAACCCGAGGAGCCGCGCCGGAGGTCCTTCTAGCGATGGCCTTCTCCGTCAAGGGCCGCACCCAGACCTCGCTCGCCGAGATCAACGTCACGCCGCTGGTCGACGTCGTTCTTGTGCTGCTGCTCATCTTCATGCTGACCGCGCCCGTGCTTCAGTCCGGCGTCGTCGTCGCCATTCCCAAGACGCGCTCCGTCAACCAGCTCACCGAAGAGCGCATGGTCGTCACCATCGACAAGGACCAGAACGTCTTCCTTCAGGACAAGCCCGTCAACGTCAATGAGCTGCCTGCCCGCCTGCGCAGCGTCGGCACCGCCGAGCCATCCAAGCGCGTCATCTATCTGCGCGCCGACGAGCGGGTGCCCTTCGGCGCCTTCGCCTCCGTGATGGACGCAGTCAAGCAGGCCGGCATCACCAACATCAGCATCGTCACCCAGCCGATCCAAGCCAAGTGAGGACCGGGTCATAGCTACTCACCTCCAATACAGTCGCGACACCGGCCCCGGTGAGAATATGCGCGGCAACCTTGTCGGCTCGCTTGTCCTGCACGGCCTGGTCGCCGCGGTTATCTTCGGCTGGGCCTTCATCTTTCGCTCCTACACGCCGCCCTGGGGCGAACAGGCGTCGAACGCCGGAGCTATCCAGGCCACCATGGTCGCCTCGCTCCCGCTTCCGCCCAAACAGCGCGATCTCGACACCGGCGTGCTCACCTCGGAGAGGCCAAGTCCGGCTCCGCTCATCGCAAAAGAGAAGACCGAGCCGCCGCCCACGCCGCATGAGGTTCCCATCCCCACCAAAGCGGCGAAGCCTCCCAAAATCGCTCCCAAGGAAACCCCGCAGCCGCCCAAGCACGTTCAGCCCGTGCCGCCGCAGCCGCAGAAGGCTGCCACCGGTGACACCGGCGGCATCCGCATTCCCCAGGCGACCACGGATGTCAAGAACGGCACCGCCAGCATGAGCGTGCAGAATCGCACCTTCGGAGCCCGCTTCGCCTACTACGTCAACATCGTCAACCGCACCGTCGCGCAGAACTGGTACACGCAGGAGGCAGACCCCATCGCCTCGAACGGCAAGAGCGTCACCATCGTCTTCGATATCAACCGCGAGGGCATCCCCTCCAACGCCCGCATCGAGACCCGCAGCGGCTCCCCGACTCTCGATACCTCGGCCATGCGCGCCCTGCAGCGCGTCGACGGCTTCGGTCCGCTGCCCCAGGGCGATCACATTACCGTGGAGTACACCTTTAATTACCGTCGGCAATAACGTGTTTATTATCATTTGCAAATACCCTGCGTCTAAATATTTGCATCTACCATAGGAGAGAATGTTTAGCCCAGTCCGTACCTCCACTCCCACACCCGCGCGGCTGCCCTTCTGCATGGCAGTCCTTTGCCTCCTTGTGCTCGGCGCCTCCTCTCTGCACGCGCAGGACTGGTTCAAGACCGAGACCTCGAGCGGAGCCTCCAGCATCCGCATCGCCGTGGCCGATTTCAAGCCCCTCTCCACCGATCCCCAGACCGCCCCCTTCAAGCACACCTTCGATACCACGCTCTTTAATGACCTCACCAACGCCGGCATCTTCGACGTGGTCTCAAAGAGCCTCCAGCCGCAGTCCACCCCCGGCGCGCCGGCGGAGATCAATCTCCAGCAGTGGTCCACGGCTCCGGTATCGGCGGCCATGGTCGCCTTCGGCGGCTTCAGCGTTCAGGGCGGCAGAGTCATCTGCAACGGCTACCTCTTCGACGCCAAAAATACGCAGTATCCCCAGGTGCTAGCCAAGCAGTACAACGAGGCGGCCTCCGAGGACGCAGCACGCCAGATCGCCCACCGCTTCGCCGATGAGATCATCTTCCGGCTCGGCGGCGGCACCCCCGGCATCGCCGAGACGAAGATCTATTACGTCAAGATGGCCGGCGGCAACAAGGAGATCTGGGCAATGGACTATGACGGCGCCAATCAGCATCCCGTCACCCATCTCGGCACCATCTCCATCTCTCCCCGCATCTCGCCCGACAACTCGCGCCTCGCCTTCTCCTCCCTGGGCAAGAACGGCTTCCAGATCCGCATGTTCTCCCTTCTCCTCAACCGGATGGTCAACTTCCCCGCCGCCGGAGGCACCAACCTGTCGCCCGCGTGGTCACCCAACGGCAAGGATGTCGCCTACTCGTCGTCCCGCACCGGTGACCCCGAGATATGGATCGCCGACGCCAACGGCGGTCTGGCGCGCCGCATCACCAGCTTCCGCGGGCCCGATGTCTCGCCCACCTACAATCCCAAGACCGGCTCCCAGATCGCCTGGGTCAGCGGCCGCACCGGCCTTCCGCAGATCTACATCATGGACGCCGACGGCTCCGCCGTGCAGCGCATGACCGACGGCGGCTATGCCTCTTCGCCCTCGTGGTCGCCCAACGGCCAGTTCCTCGCCTTCGCATGGAATCGCAAGTACGGCCCCGGCGCTCCCGGCGGGCAGGACATCTACGTCATGGAGATCGCCACCAAGCGCTGGATTCAGCTCACCCACGACGGCGGCCCCTGCGACTTCCCCTCCTGGTCGCCCGACGGCAGGCACATCGTCTACGCCAATAGCGCCAACGGAAGGGCGTCTCAGACCAGGATCTGGTCCATGCTCGCCGACGGTACCCAGAAGCATCCCCTTACCGGCGCCGGCACGGACATGCCAAACTGGAGTTGGAAGTAGTTTTTCTGCCTGACCCGCGGACTCGCTCCGCGGTTAACCTCTGATTGTTTTGAGATACTGCTTTTAACATGGGAGATAGATGATGAGCGCAACACAAACCAAACTTCAACGGGCCATCGTGCTGGCCACCGCCGTAATCACAATTGCTGCCGTCACCGGCTGCCACAAGAAGAACAGCGGAGTGAACCCCAGCAGCCTCGGCCCAACGACCGCTTCCACCGGAGAAGCGCCGACGGCGACCATTACCGCCGATCCGCTCACCATCGACCAGGGCCAGTCCGTCGTCCTCAACTGGCGCACCCAGAACGCCGACACCGTCACCATCGACGGCATCGGCCCGGTCAACGCCAACGGCACCCAGACCGTCTCGCCGTCCACCTCGACCAACTTCCACCTCACGGCCAAAGGCGAAGGCGGCACCACCGACGCCAATGTCCGCGTCACCGTCCGCGTTCCCGAAGCGCCCACCGTTCCCAGCAACGAAGGCGACATGGGCAGCGAAGAGGTCTTCCACCAGAACGTCAAGGACGTCTTCTTCGACTACGACAGCTACGACCTTCGCCCCGACGCGCAGAGTTCCATCGCGCAGGCCGCCAGCTATCTCTCCGCGCACCCTGCCATCCGCGTCGTCATCGGCGGCTACTGCGATGATCGCGGCTCGGCAGAGTACAACCTGGCCCTCGGCGAGAACCGCGCCAACTCCGCCCGCACCGCTCTGGTCAACGCCGGAGTCGCGGCCAGCCGCCTGCGCGTCATCAGCTACGGCAAGGAGAAGCAGTTCTGCACCGAAGAAAACGAGAGCTGCTGGCAGCAGAACCGCCGCGCTCAGTTCTCTCTCGACCGCTAGACCGGGTCGTCGTTACTCACCGTCAGCCCTCGCGCTCTCGACTGCGCGAGGGCTGACAGCATCCTCAGAAAGCCGAGCCTATTTGCCATGGCCAAATACGATATCTCTCTTCCCTTTGCCCGCAAGCCGATCCGCATCGCCTCCGCAGCCGCTCTCGCAGCGGCCATGCTCTTTGCATCGCCCGCCTTTGCCGCCAACCGCGACATGGTCCAGTTGCAGACCCAGGTCCAGCAGTTGCAGAACGCCGTCGCCAGGCTTCAGCAGGTAAGCGCCGAGAACATGGGCGTACTCAAGGATCTAGTCCAGCAGAGCGCCGATACCGTCAACAAGATGTCGGCTAACATGGACGATCTGAAGAAGCAGATGCTCGTCCAGCAGAACGCGCAGAACCTCAAGGTCGATCAGGTCTCCAACCAGATCCAGACCATGAACGACTCCATCGATGAGGTCAAGGCGCGCATTGCCAACCTCGAAAAGGTGCTCCAGAACATCCAGAATCAGCAGCAGTCGATGAGCGCAACCATGCAGCCCGCAGCCTCCGGCCTGCCTGACGCCTCCGCTGCTACGCCCGGCGGCGCTCCCTCCGACGCCTCTGCCCTTCCCGCTCCGGCCACCGGCCCCGGCGGCAAGCCGCTCGCCGGAACTCCCATGCCGCCCGCCGATGCCGGCCCCGCAGCTCCTCCCGCCGATCAGCTCTACAAGACCGCGCTCGGCGATTACATGTCGGCCAAGTACTCGCTCGCCGCCTCCGAGTTCAGCGACGTCACCAAGTACTACCCCGACAATCCCCTCTCCGGCAACGCCTATTACTACCAGGGCGAGATCGCCTATCGCGGCGGCCACTACAGCGACGCCATCAAGAACTACGACAAGGTGATCGAGCAGTACCCGGCCAGCAACAAGGTACCCGTCTCGCGCCTGCACAAGGGCAACGCGTTGATCGAGTCCAAGCAGACCGCCGCCGGAGTCCGGGAACTGCGCTCGCTCATCCAGCGCTATCCCAACGCGCCCGAGGCAATGCAGGCACGCAGCAAACTCAGCGGCATGGGCGTCCCTGTCACTGCCCGCCGCTAGAGCACAACCCGCATAATCCGGGTGCCCCATGTCCCGCCTCTGGGACATGGGGTTTTCATTTCAACCTAAACAACTCTTGATGTAAGTCAGGCTCTGTTAAGGACACGGCTTCAGCCGTGTCCTTAACGCTTTGTCTCCCGCGGGCTTTAGCCCCTGAGGTACGGCTCTTCATTCCGCAACCCTGTTCCGTCGCTGAGGAAACCTCCAGAGACCCGATCAGAATCTTCCCTGACCAATCAGAAAACGAAGGAATCGATGCCGCGCTCCATTAACTCCGCAAACCATGCATCAGCGTCTCAACCTCTTCCCGCTCCGCTCCCGTCAGCGGCAGTCGCGGCAGCCGAGGCTGGCCGCCGCAGTAGCCATTGAAGTCGCAGCCGAACTTGACCCCAGCGACCCCCAGCTCCTCTTCCACTCTCTTCGCCACTGATTGCAACCGCTCCTGCTTCTCCTCCGCCAGTCCGCGGTCGCCATCCTTCCACGCCGCCAGCACCTCGTAGCAGGCCTGCGGCGCGCAGGCGGCAAAGGGTGGCATCGCGCCCACCGCCCCAGCCAGCAAAGCATCGAGCATCCGCGCCGTGCCTCCGGCCAGTATCTGAAATCCCACCGTCTTCGTGCGCGTCTTCAGAGAAGAAGCCTTTGACGCCGTAGGCGCAGCCACCGCCGTTCCCCCGCCAGTAAGCTTCTCCACCCCGAGCACCGTGCCCGTCGACGCCCTGTGCCGCGCAAGCATCCTTCCTGTCACCGCCGCAAACACGGCCGTCACCGTCACCTCGCGCTTCACCGCCGCCGTCGCCTCGCGGAGCGCGACAACACGGTCCGGCGCGGCATCATGCGCCACCATTCCGGCAATCCGGGGATGCCCCGCCAGTTCCGCAACCATCTCCGCCGTCAGACTCAAGCCTTCGTCACAGATCACCAGCGGAATCGCGGAGCGATCCGCCACCGCCTGAAAGTAGGTGAGCGTCTCCTGCGTCCGCCGCGCGTCGCCGCTCAACCCATATGGCCTCCGCACCAGCGCAGCGTCGTAGCCCAGCACCGCCGCAGCATCGACCACTGCCAGCGTTCCCTTCACGCTCTCGCGAAACGCTCCAGCCAGCATCACCTTCTCGGCGGCGGCAGCACTAATAGCCGCCCGCAACGCCTCCAGCGTCTCTTCGTCCGACAGCATCGCCGGCTCGCCATTCGCGCTCAGCACTGCCAGCCCCGCCGCCGGAGTCTTCGAATAAGCGGCGACATTCTGTTCCAGTTTGCGAAGGTTGAGCCGCCCATCGGGATAAAACGGCGTGGTCAGAGGAAGTTGAAGTCCTTCAAGCAGCATCCCTCTATTTTAGAGGGAACTCCCGAAGCCGTCCGGCCGGCGTCCTACTTCGCGCCGCCGACAGCATGGACCACCAGTTCCACCGTCATCGACTGCGTAAGAGCGCCGCCCGTAGCGCCGGTCGCCGTCGCGGTCACGGTGATCGGGTAAGTCTTCACCAGGTCGCCGGACGAATCGCCCGTGTTGATGCGGCTCCCGCAGCCCGAGCAAAACGCGCACAGCCCCAGCGTCCCCGCCAGAAGAACAGCCGCAGCCCCGATCCTTCCCCGGCGAAATCTTCGTAGGCGCGAGCGCCAGCCGATCACCGGAAACAGAAGCAGCCCCAACAGCACATCGGAACCGCGAGCGAGCGCAGCAGTCTGCGGCATCGTAACGGTCATCGTAAAGCTGGCCGGCGTCGCTCCAGGCGGCAGATAGGCCGGGTTGAACGCTGCCGTCGCCAGCGGAGGCAGCCCGCTCGCCGCCAGCGTAATGGGACTGGACAGCTCCGCGCCCGCAATCTGCACGGTGAAGTTGAAGTTCGCCACTCCCCCGGCAGGAATCGTCTGCGTAGCCGTTCCCGCCGCGCTCAGCGTAAAGCCTGGCGTCGTTCCCGGCCCCGGCAGGACCGTAATCAGCGTCGGCGCCGAAGCGCTGGCGTCGAAGTTCGCGCTGCCCGCATAAAACGTCGTCAGGCTATGCGTGCCGGGCGCAAGCGCGCTGGTGCTGAAACCCGCATCGCCATTCGGAAGCACCGCAGCGGTCAGCAGAGTCGCACTCCCATCCATCAGCGTGACCAACCCCGAAGGAGCTCCCGCTGTCGTGCTGACCGTGTGCGCCGTCAGCGCAATCGGGCTACCCGCCGCCACCGAGGTCGACGACGCGGCCAGCGTCGTCACCGTGGGCGCGGGCCTGACCGTCACGCTGGCAGCCACCGCAGTCAGCTTGTAATTCTTCGCCGCTGTCCCGCCGACAGCAACCGAGATGGGATAAGTCCCCACCGCAGGCGAAGCCGGAATCTGCGCCGTAAAACTCGCCGTAACGCTGCCATCGTCACGCGGCAGCAGGCCGTTGAAGCTCCCCGTCAGCGCGGGAACAGCCTGCCCATAAAGCAGCGTGACGGCATCGGGCGTGACCACGAGCGGACGCGGCAAGATTTGAAAGGCAAGCGGCTGGCTCTCGATCGCTGCATGAGTCGCGTCGCCCGAGTAAGCCGCCGTCAGCGTGTAAGCGCCCACCGGCAGCGCGCCCGCATCAAAGACAGCGGCATCGTCCGCCAGCAGGATGCCTCCCACCGTGGTCGCCGCAGCCGTGGAGTCATCGAGCAGCGTAAAGCTGACAGACCCAGTTGCCGTATTCGCGGCGGCGAGGCTGGCAGTCAGTTCTCCCGTGCCATAGACCATCGCAGGCGAAGCCGCGAGCGTCAACGCGCCACCCGCAACCGAAGACACACCCGCGATGGTATGAATCACCGGCGCATCCTCGGCGTCGAGCTGGCGAACGCGCCCATTCGCTGTATCCGCCAGCGTCGCCAATCCCCCAGGCGAGATCGCCGCCGCACCGGGTGAGTCCAGCGCTGCCGATGCAGCCGCGCCGCCATCGCCAGAAAATCCCTGCACGCCATCGCCCGCAACCGTGGTGATGGCGTGCGTCACCGCGTCGATGCGGCGAATGCGGTGGTTGGCGCTATCCGCAATATAGAGATTGCCGCCGCCGTCGATGCTGAGTCCACGCGGAAGCGCAAGCGCAGCAGCAGTGGCCGCAGTGTCGTCGCCCGAAAACGCCTCGGCCCCTGTGCCTGCAATCGTCGTAATCACGCCGGTCGCAGCCGCCACCCTGCGGACACGATGATTGTGCGTATCGGCGATATAAAGATTCCCGGCCGCATCGACGGCAAGCCCGGAGGGCGAGTCGATGGAAGCAGCCGTCGCCGCGCCGCCGTCGCCCGAGAATCCCTGCCTCCCATTGCCCGCAACCGTGGTGATAAGCCCACCAACGGCAGCAATCTTCCGAACGCGGAAGTTCTCCGTATCGGCGATGTAGAGGTTTCCAGCCTCGTCGAGCGCAAGCCCCGTTGGCAGGTCCAGCCGCGCCGCAGCAGCCGGGCCGTTGTCGCCCGCAAAGCCAGCGCCTGAACCAGCGACGGTAGCAATCAGGCCCGTCGCGAGGTCGATCCTGCGAATGCGATGGTTATGCGTGTCCGCTACATAGAGTTTATTGTCCGCGCCCAGCGCCAGCCCCTCCGGCGAATCCAGTCGCGCCGCCACCGCCGGGCCACTATCGCCCGAAAATCCCTGCGTCCCGGTCCCGGCAATCGTGGTGATAACGCCCGCCGCATCGACCCTGCGGATGGTGTTGCCACCCGTCTCCGCAATATAGAGATTGCCCTGCGCATCGTAGGCAATCGCCGAAGGAAGCATCAGCGGAAGCGCGGTGGCGGAGGTCTGCGCAGCGAGCGAATCAACCCCAAACACAAGAAGAAGCACGATCCAGAGAGGAGCGCGGACGCGGCGTAGCGAGGGTGTGATGCTCTGCGAACCCATGGGGAGACGATGCGGGACTCTGACGATACAGGCTGAAGTACTTCCTACTTTAGAGCATGTTCAGTATTTCTGTGACAACACAAATTCGGCATTTTGTAGCAACAAACGAGCGCATCCTCTCGGCTCCGCGACCAATTCAGTCATCTCGATCCTCCATCCACGCACATCATCTCGATTCTCTATCAACGCACGTCATCTCGACCGAAGCAACGGACAGGTTTATCGTCGGTTGCGCAGTGGAGAGACCCCTGTATTTTTCCTTCTTCGGAAGCAAAAGCCTCCATACCATCCGCGAAACCGCCCCGCCACTCTTGATTCAACTACGCGATCTCATGCATACTACGCCGTCTACTCAAAGCGATACACGCTCGCCTTCTCGACCTTGACCTCGCGCTGATCGAAGCGCCAGTAGCTTCCCTGGTCGCTCTCGTCGCCATTCAGCCTGCGTCCAGCGATCCACTTGCCGTCCTCGAACCTGCCCTCGTCGATCGTCCCGATGCCGACGCGCTGATTTGGCGAGCGAGTGCTGAAGGAGACGCGGAAGCCTTTGCCCGCGCCCAGAAACTCCTCCGGCCCGGTGGCCATCACCAGTCCAAAGCCCTCGTCCGTTCCGCGACCGAAGATCTCGTCGAGACTCACGTGGACCACATATCCGTTCATCGAAAAATCCACCGCGGGATGAGCCTTGTTGAGCAGAAAGCCATGCACCTCGCCCTTGCTCTGTGCTTCGAGCAGTTGCGGCGCCAGCGACGCAATCACGCTGTAGCTCTTGCCCAGGATGTTGTCCTTATCGTTCCACGAATCGATGCCGAAGGGCGAGAACCCCAGCGCGGCATGTTCTCCCACCGCATAGAAGACGTTGGCCGCGCCCACCGCTCCACCGGCGGTCTCGGGAACGAAGAGAGGATTGTCCGGGCGATGATAGCGATTGGCCCACCAGGTAAAGTTCGGCAGGTAAATATCCGGCCCATAGATATCCAGCGCCGTCCCTGCCGCCTTCCATATGTCGATCACGCGCGGCTGCGGCCCGCCGCTGGGATAGTCGCCCGGCGCCGTATCCTCGCTCGCCAGCCACGTATTAACATACATGGGCAGCGGATAGGCGGCCTTGCCTTTCGCGGCCACGGCCTGCACATAGCGGCCATAGTTCCACGCCATGAAGATCTCATCGGCCCGCGACGTATCGCCGAAGACCTGCGTCCACGTGCCCGTCGTCTTCTCGCCGTTCGCCAGCCACAGAGCGCGAAGCTCGGGGTCGAGCGCGTCTCTGTGCGCCTTGAGATAGCTCAGAAGCTCCGTGGGTACAGCGGCGTCGAAGGCTTTGTTGGCGGCGTCCGAGTGGTCGCGCGTATCGCCCAGCACGCCCACCTCGTTCTCCACCTGCATCATCAGAACAGTGTGATCCTTGCCGTCGACCTCGCGAAGATGCTGCATCACGGCAGCAAACGCGCGGGCGTCCGCATCGACGGTCGCCGGAGCCAGAGTGCTCAGAATATTGACAGGATTACCATTCTCGATCACGCGCGGAAAACGCTTCGTATCGCGCCTCACCCACACCGGAGCATAGCTCGACATGCCGTTCTTCCACGATGCCAGCCACAGGAAGACGACGTGAAGATGCTGCTCGCGAGCCTGCGCCAGCAGACCGTCGATCAGGGCGAAGTCGAACTTGCCCTCGGCCGGCTCCACCAACTCCCACGAGATCGGCGTGAGCACCGTATTGAGGGGGATCGCGGCCAGCTTCGGCCACTCCGGCTTCATATACTCCAGGCTCGACGAGCTGGAGTTATGCAGCTCCGCCGCCAGCATCAGGAAGGGCTTGCCATCGACGATCAACTGCGTCGCCGCGCCGCGCTTCTCCAGATGAGGAGCAGCCGCCGTCTGCGCATCGAGAGCCTTGACGCCGAAGCACGGCAAAAGGAGAAAAACAGGCAGCGCGAATCGACAAAAATTAGTCAATCTCATATCGGTTGCCCAATCTAACACAGCCGCCCGCCTCTACGCCGCGGAACTTCCGCTACTCCGCGACCGTCCGATTGCGAAGTTGTCCGAGCCCGCTGATCGTAACCACGACCTCTTCGCCCGGCTTGAGCCAGCGCTTGGGCGTGCGTCCCAGACCCACGCCCTCCGGCGTTCCCGTGCTGATGATGTCCCCTGCCTCGAGCGGCGTCAGGCTCGACAGATGCGCGATCAGCGCCGGAATCTTGAAGATCAGGTCGCTCGTATTCGAGCTTTGCAGCGTCTCGCCGTCGATCGTCAGCGAGATATCGAGCGCGTGCGGATCGGCCACCTCATCGGCAGTCACGATGGACGGCCCCAGCGGACAGAAGCTGGGGAACGACTTACCCAGCGTCCACTGCGAGGTCGCCAGCTGAATGTCGCGCGCGCTCACATCGTTGACGATCGTGTAGCCGAAGACATGCTGCTTCCAGTCCTCCGCCGCGATCTGGTAGCCCGGCTTGCCGATCACCACACCGAACTCCGCCTCGTAGTCCGGCTGCTCGCTGATCTTCGGCAGCACGATCGGCGCGTCCGGCCCCACCACCGAACTGGCCAGCTTCATAAAAACGGTCGGCACCTTCTGCACCGCCATCTTCGACTCGTCGGCGTGCTTCTGGTAGTTCAACCCGATAGCGAAGATCCGCGACGGCCGCGGAATCGGAGCGTGCAGCGTGACGGAGGACAACGGCAGCCGCGGCGCGTTGACGACCTTGGCGCGAATGTCGTCGAGCGCCTGCTCCCCGCTCTGGATGATGTTGCGCACCGAGCGGAAACCCAGCGAAGAGAGGCTCACCACCTCCTCGCCCTCTGCACCCGAAACCAGAACGCCCGGCGTGGGAACACCGCAATTGAGCAAATCGGCGGGCACCGATGCTCCCAGCGTGCGCAGTTGCAGGTTGGCGGCATCGGCGTTGACAGAGTAGGTGACGAGCTTCATTCGGTTGTGCTCCAGGCCGCGCCCTGCGGAAAGGCGAAGCGGGTTAGGGATTCTTGGTGAACCTCGATGCTGTAGCCGGGCTGTCGCGGCAAAAGGTAGCGCCCGTTGCGAATCCGGACCGGATCGACGAAGTGTTCGTGCAGGTGATCGACGAACTCGATCACGCGGTCGTCGAGCGAGCCTGAGACGCTGAGAAAATCAAAGGCCGAGAGATGCTGCACATACTCGCACAGTCCCACGCCGCCGGCGTGCGGACAGACAGGGACGTTGAATTTGGCCGCGAGCAGGATGATGGCAAGGTTCTCATTAACTCCGGCGACGCGGCAACTGTCGATCTGCACCACGTCCAGCGCCCCGGCCTGCAAAAACTGCTTGAACATGATGCGATTGTGAACATGCTCGCCGGTCGCGATCCGCACCTCGGGCACCTCGCGCCGTATGCGCGCATGGCCGAGGATGTCGTCGGGATTGGTCGGCTCCTCCATCCACCACGGCTTCAGCTCGGCAAGCTGCCGGGTGCGGGCAATCGCCTCGGCGACGCCCCACTTCTGGTTGGCATCGACCATCAGCCTGTTCTCCCAGCCGATCTCCTCGCGCACGATGTGGCCACGGCGCAGATCGTCCGCCGCATCGCCGCCCACCTTCAGCTTGAAGTGCGTCCAGCCCTCCGCCAGTGCCTCTTTCGACAGCCGCCGTATCTTCTCCTCGCTGTACCCGAACCAACCCACCGACGTCGTATAAGCCGGGTAGCCCTTCTCTTCCAGCGGCGCCAGCCGCTCCGCCTGCCCCGCCCTCCGCGAGCGCAGCAGATCGAGCGCCTCTTCCGGCGAAAGCGCGTCATCGATATAGCGGAAGTCGATGGCGCCGATCAGCCGCTCCGGCTCCATCTCCGAGAGAAGCTGCCACAGCGGCTTGCCCTCGGCCCGCGCATACAGATCCCATAGCGCATTAATCAGCGCCGCGGCGGCAAGCTGGATCACGCCTTTCTCCGGCCCCAGCCAGCGAAACTGCGTGTCGTCGGTCAGCTCCCGCAGGAAGGCGCGGAAGTCGTCGGTGATCGACGCCAGCGTGCGGTTCACCGCGTAGCGCGACAGATACTGCGCCGCCTGCACCACCAGGTCCGTGCCCCGCCCCAGCGTGAACGAGAGCCCATAGCCCGCAAGCCCGCTGTTGGTCTCCACGATGCAGTAGGCAGCCGAGTAGTCCGGGTCCTTGTTCACGGCGTCGGAGCCGATATGATCGCGCGATGTTGGGAAACGAAGATCGATGACGCGGACTGCGGTAATAAGGATGTCGTTCAAGGTGGCGGCTTCCTGTCGGTAGTTTTTTTTGAGAGTTCTCAGTGCGCGTCTACGCTGCGGTCCAGCCGCCGTCGATGGGAATCAGAGCGCCGTTGATGAACTCGGCCTCGCGTGAGCAAAGAAAGCGAACCAGCGTGGCGATATCCTCGGGCGTCCCCAGCCGTCCGATCGGCTGGCGCGCCACCAGCTCGGCGCGAATCTTTTCCTTCTCGTGGGCGTGGTACTTGTCCAGATAGCCTTCGACGAACGGCGTCTGCACCGTGCCGGGAGCGATGCAGTTGATGCGCAGCTCCTTCGGATAATCGACCGCGATCTGCCGCGTCATCGCCAGCACCGCGCCCTTGCTGGCGCAGTAGGCGAACCGCTGCTTCACGCCCACAACCGAGGCCACCGAACCGATATTGACGATCGAGCCGCGCGCAGCCAGCAGCAGCGGAAACGCCGCCTGCGTCACCAGGAAGACGCTATGCACGTTGACCTGCATCACACGGGCAAAGTCCGCCTCCGACGTGCGCGTAATGTCGCCCACCAGCCCGATGCCCGCGTTGTTGACGAGGATATCGAGGTGAGCAATGCCCGCGAGGGCGCGGGCAATCGAAGCCGAATCGGTCACGTCCATCGCAACCGCCTTCGCATGCGGCAGCTCGGCGGCAAGCGCTTCGGCCGCCGGCAGGTTGAGGTCGGCAATCACGACGTGCGCTCCGGCTCGGGTCAGCTCGCGGGCGGTCGCGGCGCCGATGCCGCTGGCACCGCCGGTCACAAGAGCGATCTTATTTTCCAGGCGAAATATATCTGTCATAGGCTGAAATCCAATTGTTGCACAAAACGAGAATACCGCATTCACGGGCTAGCTAAAAGTTACCGCAATTCCTAAACGCCACCGAATAAACGTCATCTCTACCGAAGCCGCGCGGCATCATCGCGCGGCGCAGCGGAGAGACCCCTGTATTTCTTTGCCTCGCTCCCGCCCGTTCACTGCGGAAACACTTTGCCATAAGAAAATGTTACTCTTCGATTGAATTTATCCCCGTTCTTCCCCGGGGCTATCGAACAAATCCAATCCGCGGAGCAAGAATGCCACGTTACTGCCTAGCACTGGACCTCAAGAACGACCAAGCCGCCATCGCGGAGTACAAACGCTACCACGTCAAGATCTGGCCCGAGGTCAAACAGAGCCTCTTCGACGCCGGCATCGAGGCAATGGAGATCTACCTCGCGGGAAATCGCCTCTTCATGATTATGGATACCAACGACGCCTTCTCCCTCTCCGCCAAGGCCGCCGCCGACGCCGCCAACGCCAAGGTGCAGGAGTGGGAGACCCTGATGGCTAACTTCCAGCAGGAGTTACCTCTCTCCACCCCGACTCAGAAGTGGGTGGTCATGGAAAAGGTGTTCGATCTCTCCGCCCAATAGGTACAGAATTCAGCGGCAAGAGTATGGTGGATAGGTATTTTGCCACCGGAAGTGAATGATTTCCCATCCGGCAGCTTTGCCCCGAGGTGCAAAGCTGCATCCAATGTCAGCAGCGGCTGGACCGTAGGCCGCTGCCAAATTTACGGAGGAAAGACCATGATGAGCACGAAACCGTTAAAGATGTGGGGCGCTCTGGCGCTGGGCGCAGCGATAATCCTGAGCGGATGCAAGAGTTCTCCTCCCGCGGGCACGAAGAATGCGGATGGGTCGATTACCAACGCCGACGGGTCGGTCACCTATCCGGCCGGGGTCAAGCCACCGGTCGTGACCAAGAACGCCGACGGCTCCATCACCAACGCGGATGGCTCCACCACCTATCCCGCAGGCACCGCGCCTGCGCAGGCGGCCAAGCGCGAACCCGCCGCTCCGGCAAGGCAACAGGCGGCAAGGGCTCCGGCTGCTCCAGCCCCCGCCCCGGCCCCGGCTGTGGCCGAGTCGAAAGTCGTTCCCAGCGGAGCGGCTGTGCGCGTCAGCATGTCACAGACGCTCAGCGCAAAGCAGAGCAACGTAGGCGACAGCTTCAGCGGAGTCCTCAGCGGACCTCTGTCCACAAGTGACGGCGGCACTGTCTTCAAGAGGGGCACCGAGGTGGCGGGAACAGTCGTCGCCGCCAAGGGCCAGGGCCGCTTCAAAGGAGCAGGCGACCTCGCGATTCAACTGACCTCGATCGCCGGAATTCCCGTACAGGCATCCACCTATGAAGAGGTAGCCAAGGGCAAGGGCAAGCGTACAGCAACCCTGACCGGAGGCGGTGCCGGTCTCGGCGCAATCATCGGCGGTCTCGCGGGCGGCGGCAAGGGCGCTCTGATCGGCGGCCTCGCAGGCGCGGGCGCGGGCGGCGCAGGCTCGGCTCTGACCGGCAACAAGGACGTCGTCATCCCCGCCGAGTCGCAGATCACCTTCCGCCTCACCGCTCCCCTCACCGTGAAGTAGCTTCATAACCGAAAAGTCTGAAAACCACGTCCCGATTCTGGGACGTGGTTTTTTGGATTAGAGCTATTTCCTCTCAGTGCAGATTCCTTTGTTTGTCATTCCCGAAGGGAATCCGCGTTTTGATCGAATCACTAAGACTACATCTGGAGAAGAACCGCATCTAGTCGCGCCCGATCTTATATCCGTTGCGCTTTTCCTGCCGCCGGCCATAGAACGATAGACTGAAGCCATGCCGCTGACCCCCGTCTTCCTGCTCTCCGCAACCGACGTCGCTCACTTCCCCGCTGAGTCGAAGACCTCGGGCGCGCCGGAGATCGCGTTCCTGGGACGGTCAAATGTCGGCAAATCCTCGCTCATCAACTCGCTGCTCGGCTCCAAGCAGGCGCACACCTCGTCCACCCCGGGACGAACCCGGGCCATCAACTTCTTCGCGCTGCACGAGGGCGCGGGAAGCAAAATGAAGATCGCGCCGTCGCTCATCTTCGCCGACCTGCCCGGCTACGGCTACGCCAAGATCTCGAAGTCCATCTCCGCTGAGTGGCCCAAATTCATTGAGCCGTACCTCGCCGATCGCGAGACGCTGGCGCTGTGCATCTGCCTGGTAGACACGAATATTCCGCCGCAGCCGAGCGACACCCAGTTGATCGACTACTTCAAGCAGACCGAGCGGCCCTACCTGGTCGTCGGAACAAAATCCGACCGGCTCTCCAACAACGTGCTGGCAAAGTCCATCGCCGCCTTGAAGCGAGAGCATGGGGTCGACGAGGTGCTCGCCGTCTCGTCCAAGACCGACGCCGGAACCAGGGCTCTCTGGCAGCGATTGATGGCCGTAGCTGGATAAAAGCAATAGAAACAGTAACTTAATAGAAAAGGTGGCTACAGATCTCTCTGTAACCACCTAAACACTGTTTCTCTCGTTACATGCCGTAATATTCCAGTCCCAGGTGCGTGATGAGATCCTCGCCCATGATGTGGCGAAGGGTGTTTTTCAACTTGGTGTGCTGGATGAAAAGATCGTGCTCCGGATAGACTCCCTGGGCATGTTGCGGCGCTTTGAAGAAGAAGCTGAGCCACTCCTGAATGCCCAGGCCGCGCAGGCTTGGAGTCCGTGCTGCAAGGTCCATGAAGAGGACCAGATCGAGCGCCAGCGGAGCGGCAAGGATGGAGTCGCGGCAGAGGAAATCCACCTTGAGCTGCATCGGATAGCCAAGCCAGCCGAAGATATCAATATTGTCCCAACCCTCTTTATTATCACCGCGAGGAGGGTAATAGTTAATGCGAACCTTGTGGTAAAGCTCCTTGTAGAGATCGGGGTAGAGGGCGGGCTGAAAGATGTATTCGAGCGCGCCCAGCTTTGACTCCTCCTTGGTCTTGAACGACTCCGGATCGTCGAGCACCTCGCCGTCGCGGTTGCCCAGGATGTTGGTCGAGTACCAGCCGCTGACGCCCAGAAGACGGGTCTTGAAGGCCGGGGCGAGCACCGTCTTGATGAAGGTCTGCCCGGTCTTGAAGTCCTTGCCGCAGATGGGAGCGTTCATCTTCTTTGAAAGCTCCTGTAATGCTGGTATATCAACGGTTAGGTTTGGTGCGCCGTTGGCGAAGGGGATGCCTTCTTTAAGCGCCGCCCAGGCATAGAGCATGGAGGGCGAGATGTTGGGATCGTCCTCGACCAGCCCCTTCTCGAAGGCTTCGAGCGTCTGGTGAACGGCGGTCGGCTCAAGGAAGATCTCAGTCGAGCCGGTCCAGATCATGACCTGCCGGTCGGTTTTGGTCTTGAATTCGGCGATGTCGTTGCGAATCTGGTTGGCGAGATCGCACTTGTTCTTGCCGGTCTTGATCTTCTTGCCGTCGAGCCGCTTGACGTAGTGCTGATTGAAGGCGGCGGGCATCGGCTCGATGGACTGGAGGAAGGGCTTGATCTCCTCCAACTGGTCGCGGTCGAGCACCTGTGCTGTCTTGGCTGCATCGTAGAGGTTGCCGCCGAAGATATCCCAGCCGGTGAAGACGAGATCGTCGAGCGGCGCGATGGGGGCGAAGTCCTTGATGAGCGGGCTGCGTCCTTCGGTGCGCTTGCCAAGCCGGATGGTTCCCATCTGGGTGGTGGAGCCGATAGGTTTGGCGAACCCGCGGCGAACGGCTTCTACGCCGGCGATAAGGGTGGTGGCGACGGCTCCCATGCCGGGAATCATGACGCCTAATTTTCCTGTTGCAGGTTTGATATCTGCCGCTGCCGGTCTGGCGGCATCCGAATCCGAGATAGACATACTGAGCAAAACCCTTCCATGAAGCAATTTTCCGCTGTGCGGAAGAGTCAGTATCGCGCAGCAAACACAGGGGGAGCAAATGAGTTGAGCGCTCCAAAACGGAGTCAGCGATAACCTGCCCCACATAAGCGATAACGTAGAAAATCCTTGAAAACCGGCCATCCGAGAGCCGATGCTCCATCTCGAATGAAGTTGGACAAAACGGAGTGAAGTGAGAGGCAGCACGTCGCCGCACGAACCGGGGCTCATTGGACACAGCGTTGCTTCTGAGAGAATGGAAGCGGCACTTTATCCATGAGAACTTTGCGAAGAATCCATCTGCGCGCACTCGCACTGATCGGCATCGCGTTGATGGTCGCGCCCATTGCGGCCCTCGCACAGACCGACGAAATCCAGGTCTACGACGCGAACATTGCGCCGCCAGGAATATTCGGCGTCATGGCGCACAGCAACTTTACCCCTGTGGGAAGGACTGAGCCCTCATACCCCGACGCCGTTATTGCCAATCATTCCTTCAACGGAGCATGGGAATGGGCCTATGGAGTCACTCCGTGGATGGAGCAGGGGCTGTATTTGCCCGTCTATTCGCCGTATTCCACCGGGCGCGGAGGGGCGATCGATGGTTTTAAAATCCGCGAACTGTTCGTCCGACCCAACGCGCAGCAGCACAAGCTCTTCTGGGGTAACAACTTCGAATTCAGCTTCAACTACCACTATTGGGAGCCGCGCAAGTACACGGCCGAGATAAGGCCCATCGTCGGTGCAAACCTCGGCAAATGGGAGCTTATTTACAACCCGATTGTGGATACGGATTACACCGGCGGCCTGGCGGGACTGGAGTTCAACCCTTCCGGACGGATCGTGTACAACCTCAACGACAAATGGGATGTGGCTGCTGAGGTGTATGACGGCTTCGGACGTTTTCGAAGTTTCGACAGCCTGCACGATCAATTCCATGAAGTGTGGGGTGCATTTGACCGCAACGGCAAGACCTGGAATATCGAAGCGGGCGTGGGCCGCGGTCTGACGGCTGGATCCGACCAATGGACGTTGAAGCTCATGATCTCGCGGGATATCAACAAGACACCCTGGCGCCTCCCCATCCACTTCTAATCCTTCCGTGTTGTATGCCGTTAAGGGCGTGGTTCCACAGTTGTGGAGTGCAGGATATCCAGTCGGAGACTCCGACTGGCACGAGGGGGTCATTCTTTTGGAAGAGGACCTGTTGCCCGCCTGAGGAGAAGCGGGAGGAGGAAGAGGATGGTGATGATGGTGGTGGCCATACCTCCGACGACGACGCGGGCAAGAGGTTGCTGGGCCTGGGCCCCGATGCCATTGGAGAGTGCAGCGGGGAGGAGGCCGAGACCGGCGGCAAGGCAGGCCATGACGACCGGACGCATCTCGTCGAGGCAGCCCTCTTCGAGGCCCTTCTCTGCACTCTTCTCGCGTTGAGCACGACGCACTCCTGACATGAAGACGACGGCTGCCAGCGTGGCAACTCCGATCAGGGAGGTGAAGCCGACCGCAGCAGAGATGCTGAAGGGCGTTCGTGTCACAAAGAGGGATACAGCTCCGCCGACGGCTGCGAAGGGGAGTACGGCGAGAATGATCAGGGCATCCTTCCAGTCGCTGAACTGGATATAGAGAAGGAGGAAGATGATGGCGAGCGAGATCGGAATGATGATGGCGAGACGGCGCTGTTCCTTTCTGAGCGCATCGAACTGGCCGGCCCAGGTGTAGTCGTATCCGGTGGGGAGTTTGATGGTGTGCCTGAGTTTGCTCTGGAGTTCGCTGATGGTGGCGGCGAGGTCGCGGCCCCGCACGCTGAACTTGACGGGGATGTAGCGGCGGCCTCCTTCACGGTAGATCATGAAGCTGCCTTCGCGGATATCCACATTGGCAACCTGTCCGAGAGGAATGCTGCCGCCGTCAGCGGTGGGAATCAGGATGGCGCGGATGGCGTCCGGGCTGCTGCGGTCGGCCTCGGGATAGCGCACGGTAAGGTCGAAGCGGCGGTCGCCCTGGATGACCTGCGAGATGGGTGCTCCGCCGACGGCTGCCTGAACGGCGGCGTTGATATCCGAGGAGAGAACGCCATAGCGGGCGGCCCTGGCGTGATCGATCTGGATCGTAAGCGAAGGCTGTCCGCCGATCTTGAAGATCCCAACGTCGGCCACGCCGGGCACAGACTTCATCACCTGCTCGATTTTGCCGGCCAGGCTGGTGAGCGTGTCAAAGTCATCGCCGAAGAGCTTGAGGGAGTTCTCGCCTTTGACTCCGGACATAGCCTCTTCAACGTTGTCCTGAATATTCTGGGAGAAATTGAGCTCGATACCCGGGAAGCGGGAGAGGCGACGACTCATCTCCTCGATGAGTTTCTCCTTGGTGAGGCCGGCGCGCCACTCGGAGGCAGGCTTGAGCGCGACGGAGACTTCGATGTTGTTGAAGGTACTGACGTCGGTGCCGTCATCGGGGCGGCCCATCTGCGAGACGGTCTGCGTTACCTCCGGAGATTGGGCGATGACTGCGCGAATCTGGTTGGCCAGATGGGCGGAGGTATCGAAGGAGATGTCCTGGGGAAGGGTGGCGCGGATCCAAAGGTTGCCTTCTTCGAGCGGAGGCATGAACTCTCCCCCTACAAAGACAAAGCAGAGAATACCGATGACAAGCATCGAGGCTCCGCCGGCCCAGATGGCAGAGGAGTGCCGGAGCGAGCCATGGAGGAGGCGCTTATAGTGTTTACGAAGAAAGCGGCTGAACCAGGTATACCCGTCGCCTGCCTGCTTCTTTGTATGTGCGGTGAGATAGCTGAGGACGGGGGCAAAGACAAGGGCGAAGATGAGCGCGCCGAGAAGAGCAAACCCATAGGTGACCGACATGGGAGAGAAGATCTGTCCGGCGACGCCCTGCATGGTGAAGAGCGGAATGAATGCAACGACGATGATCGCGGTCGAGAAGAGGACAGGAAGCGAGGCATCGGCAACGCCTTCGACGATGAGGGCCCCGGTATCTTCACCGTTGACGCGGCGGGAGAGCTTGCGGTGAATACTTTCGAGCACGATGATCGAAGCGTCCACGAGGATTCCGAAATCGATGGCGCCGATGGAAATGAGGTTAGCGGAACGATCCGTAAGCACCATCATCCCGAAGGCAAAGAGCACGGCAAAGGGAATCGTGACTGCAGCGATGAATGTAATGCGCAGGTCTCCCAGCATCGTGAGCAGGACGAGCGTCACGAGGATGAGCCCGACAACGATGATTTCGCGGACAGTGAGAGTGGTGCGGGCAATGAGGGTGGTGCGGTCATAGACCGCGCTGATATGCATGCCCGGCGGAAGGAGACTGCCGGAGTTGAGGCTGGCGATCTTTTCCTTAAGAGCTTTGAGAGCGGGTAGAGATTGTTCCCCTTTCTGGAGCAGAACGATACCGAGGACAATATCGTTCTGCTTATCGCGGCCGACCTGGCCGAGGCGGAGCTGAAAGCCTTCAGTCACTTTCCCGATATCGCGGACCGTAATGGGCGTGCCGCTCTTTTCCGCGACGACAATCGCGCCGATGTCGTCGATCGTGTGGACCTGGCCCAGGGCACGCACGTTGACGTTCTGGTTACCGAGTTGGAGATAGTTGCCGCCGGCGTTGGCATTGGAAGACTGAACGGCGCTGATGACCTGAGGAAGGGTGACGCCGAAGCTGATGAGTTTGTTGGGGTCGGCCTCAATTTGATACTGGCGGGTGGTTCCACCGAAGGTGGTGATGTCGATGATGCCGGGAACCTCTTTGAGTTCGCGGCGAACGAGCCAGTCCTGAGTGGCCTTGATCTCGTCGAGAGTATAGCCGCGGCCTACAAGCTGGTAGCGAAAGATCTCTCCGATGGGCGACCAGGGGGAGAGCTGCGGTTGAAGATTATTGGGCAGACTCAAGGTTTGCAGGCGGTTGAGGATCTCCTGCCGGTCGCGGAAGTTATCACTGTCGAAGTTGAAGTAGAGTTTGACGTCGGAGAGGCCGAAGACGCTGATGGAACGCACCTGGTCGAGGCGGGGCGTGCCGTTGAGGGCGGTCTCGATGGGTACGGTGACCTGCTGCTCCATCTCTTCGGCGGACCAGGAGGGATTTTGCGTGATGACTTCGACGAGCGGAGGTGAGGGGTCCGGGTAGGCCTCGATGTCGAGGCGCGTGAGCAGGTAGCCGCCAAGGACAAACATGACGGCAAAGAGGATCATGATGATGGTGCGGTAGCGGATAAAGAGACGAACGAGAGATTTCATGTTTAGTCTCCGCCGGTGGGGCGGAGAAGGGCTCCACCGGCTATAACAACCTTGTCGCCATCGTTGAGGCCACTGAGAATTTCAATGCTCTTCACGGAGCCTGATTGGAGAGAGCGGCCAACCGTGACGACGCGCTGATCGAATTTTCCCGAAGCGTTGGAGAGGAAGACAAAGGTCCGGCCGTCTTCATGCAGGACGGCGGTCGCAGGCAGGACGAAGACCGTGCGCACAGCGCCGGCCACCCGGATGGTGGCAAACATATCAGCCTTGAGCAGGTGTTTCGGGTTCGCCAGAACCACCCGCAGCTTGAGGGTATGGGTGATGGGATCGAGGGCATCGGAGACGTTGTTGATGCGGCCGGTCAGCTTGAGATCGGGGTAGGCGGGAACGACGATGTCAACGGTGCGACCGGTGCGAAGCGAGCTGAGATCGCGCTCAAAGACGTTCCCGACAATCCATACCGTATCAAGGTTGGCGATGGTGGCAATCGCGGTGGCGCTGTCGAGCGAGCGCTGCATCTCTCCGGCGGCGGTACCGATATCGAGGACGACCCCGGAGATGGGAGCGCGGAGGGCAACGATATCGGAGGCGCTGTTCTCAGCGAAGCCGAGTTCGTGAATGCGCTGACGGGAGCGCTCCAGTTCGGCGTGCGCGACCTGGTCTGTTGCCTGGAGTTCATCGAAGTCAGCCTGCGACAAAACGTCATGCGCGAGCAGGAGCTTGCCGCGTTTGAGGGCGCTGTCGGCACGGATCACTTCGATCTTCGATTTCTCGAAGTCCGAGCGTGCCAGCGCGATGTCGCTGCTCTGCAGTTGCGCGATGACCTGTCCCCTGGTGACGCTCTGGCCGGGCAGGATGTTAAGGCCGAGAATGCGGCCGCTCAGCGGGGGGTAGATATGGACGACGTGCGCGGGGTCTGCGGTGACGTGCGCCGGTACGTCGAGGTAGTCGGTATTCTGCGTGGAGTGCACGACCGTGGTTTCGACGTCGACATTGCCGGGCTGATTCTCAGCCGTTGGCGGAGCGTGCCTGCAGGCAGTCAAGGGAACGACAGAGAGCGCAAGGATCAACAGAACTTCGATGCGTATTTTATTCATGGCAGGATATCCGTCGCGGTCGCGAAGCTGAGTTGGTGAATGGCAAGCCAGACCTGAACGTTGGCGTTGAGGCCGCTGAGTTGGATGGAACGGTAATCACGCAGGGCTTCGAGGTAGTCGAGGAGCGTTGAATTCCCGCTGCGATAACTGAATTGCAGGTTGTCCCGAACGCGGACAGACTCATCGAGGTAGTGGGTGTTGTAGC
The DNA here is from genome assembly GCA_001897435.1 of Acidobacteriales bacterium 59-55. Lineage (GTDB taxonomy): Bacteria > Acidobacteriota > Terriglobia > Terriglobales > Acidobacteriaceae > Edaphobacter. Next base: position 1,342,718 of record MKSV01000007.1, read on the forward strand.
GAATGGCCTGACGCCGGGTGGTTTCGAGTGCGAACCACGCCTGGTCCACATCGGAAACAACCTGATTGCGCGCAGCGATCACGGCGAAGCGGTTGGAATTGACCTCGTAGCCGGTGCGCTGCTTCTCACCCTGGTTGCGGTCGAAGATGCGCAGAGGGATGGAGACGCTGACCCCAAAGGTATTGTCGGTACCGTTGCGCTCGTATTCGCCGCTCACCGTAGGATCGGCGGTGCCGTTAGCGATGGCGAAGCGGGCGTTGGCCTGGGCGAGCAAAAGAGATTGCCGTGCTGCCTGATAGTCGGGGCGAGCGGCAAGCGCGCGCGTCTCGGCCTCTGCCATCGTCAAAGTCAGGGCGGGTGGCTCCAGCGTGCCCGTGACGTCGAAGGTTGGCGATGGATGATCGACGCCGAAGAGTTGCTGCAGTTGCGCGCCGGCCTGCTGCCTGTTCAGGCGGGCAGTGTCATCGTCGGATTCAAATTGAGCAAGCTGGAGATCGATACGCTCGAAGTCGGTGCGGGTAATATCTCCGGCATCGAGGCGGGCTTTGCTCAGGTCTACTGTCTTGCGATAGTCGGTGAGGTTTTCTTCGGCGATCGCAAGGGCGGCCTTTGCGCCGAGCATGACGGTAAAGGCCTGGCGGACGCTGAGGACAACCTGCCGCACCTGGTCGTGGAGCTGGCTCTCGGTTACCTGTGCGGTTGCGGCTGCGCCTTCCATCCGCCAGCGGCGCTTTTGTCCCCGCTCAAAGAGCCGGGAGACGTTCGCCGAGTAAAAGGAAGGGTTGCCGCTGCTATTGTTGACTTCAGGCAGCGTGACACTCTGCCCCAGCAGCGAGAGGGTCGGGTTCTGACGCGCGCTGGCGGTGAGCATGGTCGCGTGTTCCGCGGAAAGATGCTCTCGCGCCGCGATAAGCGACGGGTTGCCGGTCAGCGCAAGATCGACTGCCTGCTGCAAGGTAATTGGAGCGGTTGCGGCGCCGGGCGGCGGCGATGGTGGCGCCGCAAGAGCAGGGGATGCCATCAAAATGGCACAAAGAACGTACGAAACTTTCCGCGTCATACTGCCTTCGAGATCTAAAAAAAGAGGAAGAGGGGTGTCACAAATGAATCTCTGCTAGCGAGCGAAGAGCGCTGATGCAGGAGGCGGACGAACGCCAAAGGCTCGAATGAAACCAGCCAGAAGCATTTCCGCAAATACGCGGGTGCGTACTCGGGAGTAGAGGCTGAGCGCAGCCATGTTCAGGATAACCAGCAAGAACGCGGCCAACAGTCCGAAGAGCCCGGGAAGGATTGCCTGAGCAAGAGGCGCTTCGATGGATGCCATCACATGTTCCATCCTGACAGGCGTGCTCATGGCAACACGATCGTCCGTCATGGAGATGGCAGGAAACAGCAGCACAAGCAGGAGAGCAAGCGCCACTATGGTTGTCCATTGGAACTCAGTGTGGCCCTTACGGATCGACCAAACCCAACCTGCAATCAGAAGGATGGAGATGGTCGCCCATGCGAGATTGAGAAAAAGTTCCACGCTCGGATGAAGAATAGCACAGCCGGAACGAAGGCAACGCCGCAGCATGAACGATCTATGTTCAGCTCATTGCAGCAGTCCGCCGAAGATATCCCAGCCGGTGAAGACAAGATCGTCGAGCGGCGCGATGGGGGCTTCGGATTCTCCCGCCACCAGCGGACTGGATCCCTGAAGTGAAGAGTATTCGCAATGGACAGCCCACACATAGGAGCCAAGCCATCACAGAATCCTTCATGTCTAATACTTAAGTAAATACTTGACTATGTATCGATCCTCGATGGATAGTTAAGTTGCAACTTAAATAAACCAGGAGACAGAAATGGACAATCTGCAAATCACTCACGGCACATTCACCATCGAGAAGCGCTATCCCCATGCACCTGAGAAGGTGTTCGACGCTTTTCGAGATCCAGAGAAGAAACGCCGTTGGATGGGAGGCGAGCACGATCTACACTCAGTAGCCCGCAAACATCACGGAGCCGATTTTGAAATCGTTAGCTTCGAGATGAATTTCAAAGTTGACGAGTTTGAGCGTTGGACCTTCCGTGTTCCCGGCGGCGAGTTGATGCGCAATGACACCCGTTACCACCGGATCATTCCCAACCATAGCATCGTTTTCGTATACACGATGGACTGTGGCGACCGCCGTATGTCTTCCTCTCAGAACACCATCGAATTTATTCGAGACGGACAGGGTACGAAACTCGTGTTTACCGAGCAGGGCGTTTATTTTGACGGTCCCGAGGCCGCCCGCGGTCGTGAGGAAGGTACAACCGACATTCTCGGCAAACTCGGTGAAGAACTGGATCGGAACGGCTGATGAGAACAGCACACGACATCACCCGCGTCTTCAACGCGCTTGGCGATCCCACCCGCCGCGCAATCGTGGAACGCGTGAGCAACGGGCCCCTCTCGGTCTCCGATCTGGCGAAGCCGCTGAAGATGACCTTGGCGGCGGTCGTTCAGCACATACAGGTGCTGGAGGCCGGGGGGCTTGTTCGCACGAAAAAGGCCGGGCGCGTACGAACTTGCTCCCTCCAAACGAAGGGCTTTGATCTGGCCAGCGAGTGGATTGCCGATCGTAAGTCCCTTTGGGAGAGGAGGCTCGATAGACTAGGCGCAATGCTCGATGAGGAGAGTTAATGGATAAGGCGCATCGTGCCACCTCCAGAAGATTCGGCAGTGCCTCGCGCGATTTTTTGAACTAGCTTGCGATGTGCTGGATGGGACGTGTGATCTTCTGCTCTTCCCCATGGCCGAACCGGCTCTTCAGCTTCAGCAAGGGAGACTCCAGGTACCGGAACGAGAGCGTGGCGATCAGCAGGGTACAGGGCAGGCCGATGGCGGCAACGGCAATCGCGGTGACAGCCTGGCTGCGCGGACCCAGCAGGGAGCGCGCAGCCTGTTCGTACAGTCCAAGGAAGAGCACATGGTAGACGTACAGCCCATAGCTGATGCCTCCGAGCCAGCGTAGCCAGCCCATCTGCATCGCGTGGCGGAAGCGAACGCCGCTGATCGCGAGCACGATCATGGACGCGCCAAGAAGAGCAAGGAAGGCCAGGCCCGCGGTCGTCATCCGGGGAGCCGCAAGTTCAAAGCCGCCGTCAAGAATCCCGATGCCAAGGAGTGCGAGCATCGAGACGATGGCGCACCAGGGAGCCCAGCGCACGATCCGCTTCCACTCGCGTTCCGTGCCTCGGATGGAGAGGGCAAGCCAGGCGCCGGAGGCGAGTTCGCCGGCGCGCGAGAGCGTCAATCCGCTGAGGTCCTCAAATTGATAGTGAATGCCAATGAGACGAAAGGCCAGTGAGCCTGCAATCACCGCGACGCAGAGCCGCTTCGCGCTCAGACGCGAAGGGCAAAGGTGAACGACGAACGGCCAGACAAGGTAGAACTGCTCCTCTACGGCGAGACTCCAGAAATGGTAGAGCTTGAGACGGGTCACCAGGGAGTTTGGAAAGATTGCCGGGTAGTTTTGTAGATAGAGCGCATAGACTGCGAAATTTTTGAGATTGCGCAGGATTGCTCCATGCCATTCGGCAAAGCAGGCGGTCAGCACCAAAGCAACGATGTAGAGCGGGAAGATTCGAAGCGATCTTCGAATATAGAAGTTCTTCCACCAGTGCAGCTTGCCGCGTGCGTCCCAGAGAATGCCTGTAATAAGAAAACCGGAGAGAACGAAGAAGAGGGAGACGCCGGACCACCCGAATTTGGTGAGTACCCCCATGGCGTGAACCAGCGGCTGATGGGACTGCGCCCCACCTCCATAATGAAAAAAAACAACGAGTACCACTGCAAGACCGCGCACACCATCGAGAGCGGTAATGTGCTTCTCGCGCGTGACTTCGCCGGCATTAGTCTGAACCACCTGAGACTCCTCGGGTTTACTGAGCTGGATTCTGGGCGCGTCTGCTCAGATGGGTGCGAACGAACCAGGCGATGGCGATGACGATCAGCAGAATGATAACCAGGTCGGCTTTGTGAAGAATGCGGTGCAACAGCGAGTTGGGATCGTTCCAGTTCTCGCCGGCCTTCATCCCGATGTAGGCAAGCAGGAAGCACCACGGCCACGAGCCAATAAATGTGTACACGTGAAAGCGAAGCTGCGGCATGCGGGCGATGCCCGCGGGCAGAGCGATGAAGGTGCGGACGACAGGGAGAAGACGGCCGACGAGCACGGTGATGTCGCCATATTTGGCGAAGAATTTTTCGGTGCGGTCGAGGTCGTGATGGCTAAGAAGAACGTAGCGGCCATAGCGCTCGATCATGGGACGGCCGCCGTAGGCACCGATCCAGTAGGCAACCCACGAGCCTATGTTGCAGCCGATGGCCCCGGCGGTGGCCGCCCAGAAGAGGGTCATCTTGCCCTGGTAGACGGCAAAGCCGGCGAAGGTCATGATGATCTCGCTGGGCAGCGGAATGCAGGCCGACTCGATCGCCATCAGCAGCACGATGCCGGGGTAATGGATCGCCGCGATCAGTCCGGTGATGTAGGGCAGAAGGAAGTTGACGATTTTTTCTGTCATGGGCTACGCAGTGGGCGGGCCTCCTTAGTATAGCTGCGCCGCGGGCTTCTCTGCGGCGGCCCCGCTCTTTGTTACGATTGACGTATGTCCGAATCAAAATCCGATACGCCTGCCACCGTCCCTGCTTCGCCTGCACGTCCTGTTCGCGTGACCCACAAGGCTCCTGCCAACCGGCAGATCGTTGCTTTCAGCTTCTATAAAGTGATGCCGGAGTGGCGCAGGCTGCCCGCCGAGGAGAAGGCCGCGCACAAGGCCGCCTTTGCCGCCGTGCTGGCCAAGTGGGAGAGGCCGGGAGAGTTCATCTCGCTGACCTACTCGACGATCGGCACGCGCGGCGATGTGGATATGTGTATCTGGTCAATCGGCTATGCCGTCGACGAGATGAACCGGATGCGGAGCGAATTGCTGTCCAGCCCCCTGGGCGGCTACCTGAACACGCCGCACCACTATCTCGCGATGACCAAGCGGTCGCAGTACCAGATCGGCCGGGCGGACGAGAGCGAGGGCGAAGGCCGCGGCGCGATTCGTCCCGGCGGGCAGAAGTACAACTTCATCTATCCGTTCATGAAGACGCGGCCCTGGTATCTGCTGTCGGCGGAAGAGCGCAAGCGGTTAATGGACGAGCATATCCGCATCGGCCTGAGCTACCCGCGGGTGAAGCTCAATACAACCTACTCGTTCGGCCTCGACGATCAGGACTTCGTGGTGGCGTTTGAGACTAACTTCCCCGAGGACTTCGTCGACCTGGTGCAGCAGTTGCGCGAGACCGAGATCAGCCTGTACACGCTGCGCGACATCCCGGTCTTCAGTTGCGTGCGCCTGACTCCGGAAGAGATGTTGAACCGGCTGGGGTAGCTGGAGCGATGATGGCGCGCGCAAGGTCAGCGAAGACGGTTGAACCAGTAGCAAAATCCCCTGCGGGCAACCGGGCGCGGGCGATTGCGGCGAGCGCGCCCGCATCCGCGAAGAAGAAGCCGGGCAAGACAGTTAAGCCTCTGGCGCCGGAGCGCGTCTCGGCAATTCTGGAGATACTGGCGAAGACCTATCCCGGGGTGGTCTGCGCGCTCCACCATCGCAGCGCGTGGGAGTTGGTCGTCGCCACAATCCTCTCGGCGCAATGCACGGACGTGCGCGTCAACCTCGTCACGCCGGCGCTGTTCAAGGCCTTCCCTACTCCCAAGGAGATGGCTGCGGCCTCGCTGCCCGAACTGGAAGAGTTGATCCGCACGACGGGCTTCTTTCGCAACAAGGCGAAGTCGATTCAGGGCGCGGCCAGAACGGTGGTCGAGGAGTTTGGCGGCAAGGTTCCGAAGACGATGGACGAGCTGCTGCGGCTGCCGGGCGTGGCTCGCAAGACGGCCAACGTTGTCCTCGGATCATGGTTTAAGATTGGCGTCGGAGTTGTTGTAGATACGCATGTTATGCGTTTGACGACGCGGCTTGAGCTGACCCGCGAGACGGCTCCCGAGAAGGTGGAGCGGGACATGATGAAGATCATTCCCCAGGACCACTGGATCGCCTTCTCTCATGAACTGATCCATCACGGGCGGCAGGTCTGCATCGCCCGCAAACCGAGGTGCGCGGATTGCACGCTGGAGAAGCTGTGCAACTCGTCGGATAAGACTTGGACCTCGCACTGAGGCGGCTTCTCTACGAAAGAACTTACTTCTTCGACCAGTGATCCTCGATGGCTTCGACCAGCGCGGGTAAGGTTGGCTCGGCAGCCTCGACGGCGGGCTCAAGCCCCAGGTCGCGCAGCGCCTGCGATGTGATCGGGCCGATCGAGATCAGGGCGATGGAGGCGGGAAGGACCACGCCGGCGGCTTCGAGCAACGCAACGAGGTTGCGCGCGGTCGAGGCGCTGGTGAAGGTGATGGCGTCGGGCAAGGCGTCCGGCTGGGCGAAGAGTTGCTGAAGCTCTGCGATCGAGGCGGGCGGAATCCGGGTGCGGTAGGCGTCGGCGATGGTGAGATGCGCGCCGGCGGCGGTGAGAGCCTCGGGCAGAACGTCGCGAGACTCGGCGGCACGGACGAGCAGGAAGCGCTTGCCGACTGCCTCGGGGATGAGGGCTTTCGCGAGCGATTCGGCGACGTAGTGCGGGGGGACGAGATCGACCGGGAGGCCAATTCCCTGCACCGCGCGGGCGGTGGCGGGACCGATGACGGCGACCTTCGGGGTTGTGGAGACCCACGTCCGAGAGTCCGGGCGTGGGGCACTCGGGTTTTGCTGGCTGAGAAGCTGGCGACGCTGGTGGAAGACCTCGACGGCGTTGGCGCTGGTGAAGAGGAGCCAGTCGTAGCTTTCGAGCTGCTTGAGCGCGTCGTCAAGTGGAGCGTAGGTCTCCGGAGGGACGATCTCAATGGTCGGGATGAGGATGGGCGTCGCTCCGAGAGCCTCGATCAGCCGGGCCAGTTCGGAGGCCTGGCGACGGGTGCGGGTGACGAGGACGCGCTTGACCGGTCTGCTGTGGAGAGTAGCCATCTGCTTGCGATTGTAGACGGACCTTGAACGGCATTTGCGCCGGACAGGTTACAATCGCTGGCACTAAAGTATGGGCCGCAAGGAGATGCACGAAAAGCTCCCTACCGGACAAGGAGGAACAATGGCAGGAAAGTTCGAAATCAAGAAGGCGAAGGACGGGCAGTTCTACTTCCATCTCAAGGCGGGCAATGGGGAGAAGATCCTGGCGAGCGAGATGTACAGGGAAAAAGGCTCGGCCGAAAACGGGATTGAGTCGGTGAAGAAGAACGCGCCCGACGATTCGCGCTATGAGCGGAAGGAGACGAAGAACGGGCAGTTCATGTTCAACCTGAAGGCCGCCAACCACCAGATCGTCGGAACCAGCGAATCTTATACGACCACGGCGGCGCGCGACCATGGCATCGAATCGGTCAAGGCGAATGCTCCGGGCGCGTCGGTGCATGACGAGACGGCCTGAGCGCCGCGACTATTTGTTCGGAACTTTGCCTTCAAAGTCCGGCTCGCAGTGGACGCGGACCGGACTGAATGCATCGAACCCTAACAGAGAGGTTGGATATCTATGGCGACGGAAGGTTTTGCAGCAGATGGCACGATGTTGAAGGACAGCGCGCAATTTGATCTGGCGCAGGAGATGGCTGACGCGGAGCAGAAGAAGCCCTGGGCGGCGGGCAGATACACCAAGAGCCTGTTCAAGAAGTCGGACTTCAGGATCGTGATGATCTCGATGGAGAAGGGCGCCATCATCAAGGAGCATCATGCCGACGGAACGCTGTCGGTGCAGGTGCTGAAGGGCGCGGTACGGCTTACCGTCGAAGGCAAGGCATATGAGTTGAAGACGGGTGGGGTGCTGACGCTGGGCGCGTCGATTAAGCACGAGGTGGAGGCGCTGGAGGACACGGCGTTCCTGTTGACGATCTCGTGGCCGGACGCGGCGAAGCTACAGGCGATGGAGCACCGCGGGTATGGGACGTAATAGTCCCGATTAAAGTCGGCGGGGGTAAAGAAACTCAGGAGGCGAGCAGGTCGAGTGCGCCCCTGGAGATGAGGTCGTCGGCTAACCACCGCCCGAGCGCCTGGGGAGTGGTGTCGAGGCGAGCTTCGGTGTCAATCTGGACCATGGCTTCGCCGTCGGGCGCGAGCACCTGGGCGAAGACGCGCCACCTTTCAAACTCTGGGACGCAATGGATGCCGATGGGGATGGAGCAGCCGCCGCCGAGGGCGTCCAGAGCGGTGCGCTCGGCTTCGACGCAAAAACGGGTCTCGGGGTGGTTAAAGAAGGCGATGGCCTGGCGGATGTAGGCGTCGCGGGCCTCGTCGACCGGATAGTCGGGGCTGCGGGTTTCGAGGGCAAGAGCACCCTGTCCGGGGGCGGGACAAAGCTCGTCGGGAGAGAAGCGGTGGTGGATGGACTCGGTTCGTTGGAGGCGATCGAGACCGGCGGCGGCAAGCACAAGGGCGTCGCACTGGCCGGAGGCGAGCTTCTTGAGGCGGGTGTCGATATTGCCGCGCACCTCGACGAAGGTGACATCGGGGCGGAGGGCGAGGAGCTGGGAACGGCGGCGCGGGCTGGTGGTCCCGATGCGTCCTCCCAGGGGAAGCGTATTAAGTGACCAGTACGGCTCGCAGACCCAGACATCGCGGGCATCAGCGCGTTTGGGAATGGCGGTGAGGTCGAACTGAGGGGAGAGCGTGGTCGGCAAGTCCTTGAGGCTGTGGACGGCGAGATCGATCTCGCCTGAGGCCAGTTCCTCCTCGATCTCCTTAATAAAGATGCCTTTGCCGTCGAGGTTCGCGGGCGGCACGAAGCCGGGTTGCTGCATGCGGTCGCCGGTGGTGCGAATGACCTTGAGTTCGACGTGGTAGCCGGCGTCGCGGAGAGCATAAAGGACGTGGTTGGCCTGCCAGAGAGCTAGCTGAGAGCCTCGGCTGCCGATACGGATCGGGTTCTTTGGATTGTTGAACTCGCTGCTCATGCTTTCGACTTGCCTCGGTGCTCATTGTAGCATGAGGAGGCAGCGGAATAATTCGTTATAGTGCTGATACATAAAGGGATACGTCGTATTTTACTCGGCAGGCCGGGCACCGGTTCCCGAGAGACCGCTCCTGCCGGCTGCATGATTCTCAGCCGGCAGAGCGGGTTCTAATTAGCGGTGGCCACCGCCGCCCCGGGAGGCTCCGCCTCCATGCGGCGCTCCACCGCCCATACCCCTTCCGCCGCCGGGATAGGCGTGACCGCCGCCGCCACCGGGAGGCCGGGCGATCGGTCCACTGCCATGTCCACCCGGACGAACGTAGCCGCTGCCGGGACGGACGTAGCCGCGACCCGGAGAGACGTAACCGCGACCGGGATAGACGTATCCGCGGCCAGGTCCGTAGAAGCCTCTGCCCGGATAGACGAAGCCGCCGCCGTAGAGGTAGTAGGGCGAGTAGAAGCCATAGCCGAAGGTATTCCAATAGAGCCCGTTGCCGGGAAGCCAGGTATAGCCGAAGGGGCCTCCCGCCCAGTACCAGCCGGGGCTGAAGCTTCCGTATCCGGCGTACTGCGAGGCCAGGTTGATGTTGGCGTCGCCCAGGTAGGCCGAACGAAGACTGCTCCATTTATAGAGGTCCGTGGTCTTGGCCTGGTCCTTGTCGAAGCGCTGCGGCTTGTTCGGCTCGCCGTTGAGCGCGAGTTGACGTCCGCCCTTCACCTCGATGGGCTTGATGTTGCTCTGAAAGTCGTGGCCGGGATAGACAGCGGCCTTGCCGTCGAAGACTCGGACGGTGGAGTCGTTGGCGTCGAAGGCGTAGAGGCCGTTTTTGAGCAGCTGCGTCTGGCCGTTCTGGAAGTCGACGAGGATAGTGTTCTGCTTGTAGATCTGGTTGACTTCGACGTTGGCGCGGCCGCGCTCGAGCTTGACCTCGGTGTGGGTCAGATCGGTGGAGACCATCTCGAGGGTGCTGTTCTCTCCGAGCCGAAGGAAGATGCCGGGCGTGAGCAGAATCTCTACTTTGCCGTTGGCCGTGGCGATGACTTCGCCGGGCTGCATGCCGGTAGTGCCGACGGAGCCGGAGGAGAGCGTCTGGCCCTCAAGCGAGGCCTGACCTTCGACGTAATTTACCGTTCCCGGGCTGGCCGCGTTCGTGCTCTGCCCGAAGGCGGGCGCGCACAGAGCCGCCAGCGTGAGAACCAACAGCGCTTTGAACCTTGGCATTCGCATCATAAAACCCTCATCTCTTTAGATGGTCGAAAAGGCGAAAGGTCACATGAAAGAAGCCAGTGAAATTATTGCAATGGCTGGAGATAGGACGATACCGCAAGCGCAACTATTTTTGATATCCGGGGTTGCAATGTCACGGGGAACAAGCAGGGTTCAATACACTGAACCAATTGCCGGAGGCAGGGGCTAAACGGCAATCATGGGGAGAGCACCACAGCCAACCTTTGACCGGATCGGGATGCTGCACCCTGAATCTTAACCGCCAATCCAGCGAGATCGTATCGGCCTCAATGACTCGTTGAATACGATGCAACGGTGTTGCGCGAGATGACGAGGCAGCAATGAACAAATGGATGGTGGTTGCGCTCCTCTGGATCGTGACTTGTCTCAACTACATGGATCGCATGACGATCTTCGCGATCTTTCCTGTACTCCAGCGCGAGATGCATATCTCGAATGTGGCTCTGGCCTTGCTGGGAACAGTCTTTTTATGGGCCTACGGCATCAGCTCTCCTCTCTGCGGATATCTGGGAGATCGCTTCAATCGCAAAAAAGTGATCCTGTGGAGCCTGCTCCTCTTCAGTGCGGTAACCTTCGGGACGGGGCTGGCACAGAGCCACACGCAACTCATCGTGCTGCGCGTCTTTCTCGGGCTCTCCGAGGCGCTTTTTTTGCCGGCGGCGCTGGCTCACGTTGCCGCATTTCACACCGACTCGACCCGTTCCCTGGCGAATGCCGCGATCCTTACCGGCTTGCCGGCTGGGGCCGGCCTTGGCGGCTTCTACGGCGGCTTTATGGCCGAACATCTCTCGTGGCGGGCGAGCTTCTACCTTCTGGGAGCGCTCGGCCTGGCGCTGGCACTGGTACTGCTCCTATGGCTGCCAGAGAAAGATTCATCCTCCGGCGATGCGCTCGCGACTAAGAGCGATAAGGCTGCCCAGGAATCGCTGGCACGGAATCTGCTCGGAGTCTTTCAAAACCGCACCGGTGCCTGCCTGATCTTTCTGGCGTTCGCGCTGTCGCTGACAAGCTGGCCGACAGCCTCGTGGATGCCGACCTATTTCTATGAGCAGTTTGGCATGAGCCTCACGCAGTCGGGCTTCTATCTGGCGATGTTCACCTATATCCCTGCGCTCGCTGGATCGATGGCGGGCGGAGTGTGGGCCGATCGCTGGGCGAAGAGCAACGTCCGGGGAAGGATCTGGGTTCAGGTGATAGGTCTGAGCTTCATGGCTCCGACGATGCTGGCGACGGGATTCATTCCCTCGGTTGGCCCACTCAGCGCCAACCTGCTGGTGTACTCGGTTGCGCGGGGGATGCTGGAGGTGAACTCCATGCCGATCTTCAGCAGCGTGATGCCTTCCGATAAATGGGCGACAGCCTATGGACTTTACAACTTTGCCGGGACGATGGCGGGCAGCCTCGGAATTCTGGCGGTCGGATATTTGAAGAGTTCCTGGGGAATTGGGCGCAGCCTGTCGCTCATGTCGGTCGCGCTGTTCTGCGCGGTAGTCGTGATGGCGCTGGCCCCGATTCACATCACATCGAAATCGCGCACGGAGGGCAATGCGCTCTGATCTTCCGATGAAGTCCGCTCTGGCAAGCTGATCTTACTCGTCGGTGGGCGGGTCGGATTTGGAATTGGACTGGCCGGTGTAGAGGCGTTCCAACTCGGCGAGGGTTTGAGCGTCTCCCTGCCGGGCTGCTTCGCGGATGCCGGTGAGGGGATGGTGGAGGAACTTCGCCGTCAGCGAGCGGGTGAGCGCTTCGACGGCCTCGCGCTGTTCCGGGGTGAGGGTGGACAGGCGGGACTGCGAGCGGCGCAGCTCGGCCTGGCGCATGGCCTCGGCGTACTGCTGGAGGGACTGGATGACCGGGACCGCGTTGAGCGACTGGAGGCGCTGGAGGTACTTGTCGACCTCACCGGTGACGATGACCTCGGCGGCCTCGGCCTCGCGGCTGCGATCGGCGAGATGGGCCTGCGCGACCTGCTGGAGGTCGTCGATGTCGTAGACGAAGCAGCCCTCGACGTCGTTCATGCCGGGATCGACGTCGCGGGGAACGGCGATGTCGATGAAGAACATGGGGCGGTTGCGGCGGCGCTGGAGAAAGTGCTGGCCATGGGAGCGGCCGAAGATCTTCTGCGGCGCACCGGTGGATGTGATAACGATGTCGGCGCGGTCGGCCTGCTCGTAGAGGTGATCGAAGGGGATGACCTGCCCGTTGAAGTCTTTCGCTATCTGCTCGGCTCTGGACTGGGTTCGGTTCGCGACGAGGATGGAGGCCGCGCCCTGCTGGATGAGATGGCGGGCGGCAAGCTCGGACATCTTGCCCGCGCCGACGAGAAGGACGGTCTTGCCTTCGAGGGAGTCGAAGATCTTGCGGGCGAGATCGACGGCCACCGAAGCGATGGAGACGGAACTGGAGCCGATCTGGGTCTCGGTGCGAACGCGCTTGGCCACGGTGAAGGCGCGCTGGAGGAGGCCTTCGAGGGTGGAGGCGACGGCCCCGACCTCGCGGCCCGTGGTGTAGGCCTCTTTGACCTGGCCGAGGATCTGGGGCTCGCCGACGACCATGCTGTCGAGCGAGCTGGCGACGCGGAAGAGGTGGCGGACGGCCTCGCGCTCGCGGAACTCGTAGAGGTGCGGCTTGAGATCGGTGACGGGGATGCTGAGGTATTCGTTGAGGAAGTTGAGGGTGCCCGGATTTTCGGACTGCGAGGCGTCCTGCACGGTGAGCAGCTCGACGCGGTTGCAGGTCGACAGGATGAGTGCCTCGCGGATGCCGGGCTGATGGGCAAGCGCGCGGGTGGCGTCGGCCAGACGCGCCGGGGAGATGGCGAGGCGCTCACGGACCTCGATGGGCGCGGTGTTGTGATTGATGCCGAGCAGGATGACAACGGTTGAGCCCGGCGCTGTGGACGTTTTCATCATGGCGCGGCGAACCTGTGGACGACGGAGAGTTGGTTGGCCGCCCAGACAGCGAGGACGACCAGGAAAACGAAGCTGGAGAGGTAGACGGCGCGGCGTCCACGCAGGCCGGAGTGGCGGCGGATAAAGATCATGGCGACGTAGGCCAGCCACATGGCGAAGGAGAGCAGAACCTTGGGGTCGAGGAAGTAGGTCGGCCCGATGGTCTGCTGCGCGATGACAGTGCCGATGAGCAGGCCGGCGGTCATGCAGGGGAGGCCGAAGAGCAGAGTCTTGAGGGCGATCTGGTCGGTGGTCTCGAGCGCAGGCAGCCAGGTGAGGCCTCGCGACTTCTTTTTGAGGCGGCGCTCCTGCACAAGATAGAGGAGAGAGGCCAGAAGCGATAGGAAGAGCGCGGCGTAGGCGGCGAGCAGAAGGGCTACGTGGAGGAAGATCCAGCCGGCGTGGAGGTGATGGGGGAAGGCGGTCGCCTCTTCGCCGGGGCGAAAGGCGGGGAGCAGGCCGAGGAGAAAGCAGATGGGCAGCAGAAAGATGCCGAGGGAGATGGCGCGGTAGCGTCCGTAGATGAAGAGGAAGGCGATGGCGAGGACGAGGCTGAGGAAGGACTGCGCCTCATGGGTGTCGACGGGGAGGCGGTGGTGGGCCGCGTTGAGCATCTCGACGAGCGAGACGAAGTGGAAGAAGATGGCGGCAGTGGTGGCGGGGATGGCGATGTGGCGCCAGCGGGGACGGTCGTATAACGCCGCCGGAAGAACGGCGAGCGAGGCGAATGCGTAGAGAAGGACCGCGACTCTGAGCCAGAGGAGGGACATGGGTAGATTCGTTCGCTTTTTGGCGAATCTTAAGTATATCGGGTATGGAGGGATGAGGTATCGACCGCGCGGGGAAAGAGATACTGCACCTCAGGCTACGGGCTTGCTGGTTGGCTCGGGATCGCTGCTTCAAAGGTAAATGCGGCGTGTTGCTGGATGGAGCGGTTGTGAATCCCACCCATCGCGATGAGACTGCGATGGATGGGGCACCCGAACACCGAAACCCGGAGATTTTGGGCGAGCCTGGAAAAGACGGATAACGGCAGGCGTGGCGGTGGGTGCGGTATTCTGGCGTTTCTGCTTATGGCAATCGAAACGACAACGGAGACAACGCTGACACCGGTGATGCGGCAGTACTTTGCGGCGAAGGAGCAGTATCCCGACTGCCTGATGTTTTGCCGGATCGGGGACTTCTACGAGCTGTTCTATGAGGACGCGATTACCGCATCGCGCGAACTGCAACTGACGCTGACGGCGCGCGACCGGGAGAAGAAGCAGCCCATGTGCGGCGTTCCTTACCACGCGGCGGAAGGGTACTTTCAGCGGCTGCTGCGCAAAGGGTATCGCATCGCCGTCTGCGAGCAGATGGAGGACCCGAAGCAGACCAGGACGATTGTGAAGCGGGAGGTGACCCGGGTGCTGACGCCGGGGACGGCGGTCGATCCGGCGCTGGGGGCGGAGCAGAGTAATTATCTGGCCAGCGTTGCGGTACTCGATAAACGTGTGGGGCTGGCGCTGCTGGATCTCTCGACGGGAGAGTTTCGCGCAACCGAGTTTGCGGGAGCCGAGGGGTGGGCCGATGCAGTCGATGAATTGGGGCGGGTGAGGCCGGTGGAGTTGCTGTATCCGCAGGGTGGGCTGGCGGGAATGGACGGTCACTCCGGCGGTCGTTCGAGCGGTTTACTTCCCACCCATCGCGATGAGACTGCGATGGATGGGGCACCCGGAAGCTCGGGGCCGGATGAGACGAAGGAGGTCGAATCGGCGGGGCTGGATGCGATTCGGACGAAGACGGCGGTGGAGGATTGGGTGTTTACCGCCGACTATGCGGTGCCGCTGCTGCGGAATCATCTGCGGGTGCAGTCGCTCGACGGGATGGGACTGGGAGGGCATGAGACGGCGGCGGTGGCGGCGGGGGCGCTACTGCACTACATGCGGGCGACCAAGCAGGGGGGCCTCGAGCATGTGGATGGGCTGCGGTTTTACGAGCGGTCGACGTGCCTTGAACTGGATGCGGTGAGTGTAAGAAATCTGGAGCTTGTCGAACCGTTGTTCTCGGGGGAGTCGGCGCAGACGACCTTGTTTTATACGCTCGATGCCTGCTCGACGCCGATGGGCAAGCGGTTGCTGCGGGCGACGCTGCTGCGGCCTTCCAATGAATTGACAGAGATTGAAGCGCGGCTGGAGGCGGTGGGCGAGGCGACGGCGGATTTGCGGCGGCGCGAAGAGCTGCGGCGGTCGATGCATGGGGTGCTCGACCTGGAGCGGCTGCTGGGGCGCGTGGCGCTCGACTCGGCGGGGCCGAGAGAGGTGATGGCGCTGGCCGGGACGCTGGGATGCCTGCCCGGGATTCAGGCGGCGGTGGGGACGTTCGAGGCGGGGTTGTGGCGGAGGCTGGGGGGAGTGATTGCCGCTGCGGAAACCCATGTCCCAGAGGCGGGACATGGGGCACCCAATCTTGTGGCTGGGTCTGTGACGGCATTCGATGCGATGGAAGATCTGCACGAGATGATCGTGGAGACGATTGCGGAGGAGCCTCCGGCGACGCTGGCCGATGGCGGGGTGATTCGCGCGGGCGTGGATAAGGAGCTGGACGAGTTGCGCGAGTTGAGCCGGAGCGGGCGGCAGGCGCTGGCGGCGATTGAAGAACGCGAGCGGCAGCGGACGGGGATCGGATCGCTGAAGGTGCGGTTCAACTCGGTGTTTGGCTACTACCTTGAGGTGACGAAGGCGAACGCGAAGGCGGTTCCGGCGGACTATGAGCGCAAGCAGACGCTGGTCAACGCGGAACGGTTTACGACTCCTGAGTTGAAGGAGTACGAGACGAAGATTCTGACTGCGCAGGAGCGGTCGGGCGAGATCGAACGCAGATTGTTTGCGGAGCTGCGGCGGCAGTTGCTGGATGCGGCGAAGCGGATGCGGGAGACAGCGCGGCGGGTAGCTGAGATCGATATGCTGGGGTGCTTTGCGCATCTGGCGGCGTTGCGCGGATGGGTGAAGCCTGTAGTGGATGCGAGCGGCGTGCTGGAGTTTGTGGGCGCTCGGCATCCCGTGGTGGAGCGGCGGATGGAGGAGTCGGGAGGCGGGCGGTTTGTGCCGAACTCTGTGCATCTCGATGCCGATGCGGGGCCGGCGGTGCTGCTGATTACGGGGCCGAACATGGGCGGCAAGAGTACTTATCTGCGGCAGGCGGCGCTGCTGGTGGTGATGGCGCAGTGCGGCTGTTTTGTTCCGGCGGAACGGATGCAGGTGGGACTGGTCGACCGGGTCTATACGCGAATCGGCGCGAGCGATAACGTGGCGCGGGGGCGGTCGACGTTCATGGTGGAGATGACGGAGACGGCAGCGATTCTGAATACGGCGACGAACCGGTCGCTGGTGCTGCTCGACGAGATGGGGCGAGGGACGGCGACCTATGACGGGCTTTCGCTGGCCTGGGCTACGGTCGAGCATCTGCACGACAGGATTGGAGCGCGGACGCTGTTTGCGACGCATTACCACGAGCTAACACTGCTGGCGGAGCAGCTTCAGCGGCTGACGAATCTACGGGTGACGGTGAAGGAGACGCCTTCGGGGATTGTGTTTCTGCATACAGTGGAGGCAGGGGCGGCGAGCAAGAGTTACGGCATCGAGGTGGCCCGGCTGGCGGGATTGCCGGGGGCGGTGATCTCGCGGGCGCGCGAGGTGCTGAAGGTGCATGAACGGGCGGAGACGCGGCAGATTCGCGAGGCCGCTCCGGTAACGCCGCAGATGCAGATGACGATGTTTACGCCGCTGTCGCAGAGGATTGTGGATAGGCTGGGCGAGGTGGATGTGGATGGTCTGACTCCGCGGGAGGCGCTGAATTTGTTGGCGGAGTTGCAGCGGGAGTTGAAGGGATAAGGCTAGTCTGAAAACAAGCAACCGCAAAGACTAAATACAGGGGTCTCTCCGCTGCGGCGGCAAAAGCGCCGCCTTCGGTCGAGATGACGTTATTTAGGTGGGTTCAGGGTTGATGGATGGTGACGATGGCTAAGTCGATGGTCGTGGCGGGGGTGATGAGCGGGACTTCGGCGGATGGGGTCGATGTGGCGCTCTGCCGGGTCGCTCCGGCGCTGGACGAGGGCGGAACGCCAAGGGTAAAGCTGCTGGGCCATGCGGGGTTTAAGTATTCGAAGGCTGTGCGGGCGGCGGTGCTGGCGGCGATGGATGCGAAGGCGATCCCGGTCGCGGAGCTGTCGCGGTTGAACTGGCGGCTGGGGGAGATCTATGCCGATTGCGTGGAGAAGGCGGCGGCGAATTTCGGGGTAAAGGTGGGACTGGTGGGGTGTCATGGGCAGACGGTCTATCACCAGGGGGCGGCTGCTCGATTTTTAGGCAGCGATGTGCGCTGTACCTGGCAGATGGGGGAGCCCTCCGTCGTCGCAGAACGCTTGCGGGTTCCGGTGGTGAGCGACTTTCGTCCGGCAGATATGGCTGCGGGCGGGCAGGGTGCGCCGCTGGTGCCGATGCTCGATTATGCGATGTTCCGGTCGGCGAGGGTGAATAGGGTGTTGCAGAACCTGGGGGGCATCGGAAATCTGACGGCGATTCCGGCGGGGGCCGGGGTGGATGGCGTGATGGCCTTCGATACCGGACCGGGAAATATGGTGATCGACGGCTCTATGGCGCGGCTGTACAACCGCGGCTTCGATCGCGGGGGTGCGGTGGCTCGGCGCGGGCGCGTGATTTCGGCTGTGGTGGCGCGGGTTCTGGAGGGCGGGTACTTCTCTGCCCTGCCGCCGAAGAGCTGCGGACGAGAGGAGTTTGGGGCGGGGTTTGTTGCGGAATTTATTGAGCGATGCAGGAAGGCGGGAGCAAAGGATGCCGATGTGGTGGCGACGGCGACGGCTTTGACGGCGGAGTCGGTGGTGGAGGGGTATCGGAGGTTTGTGTGGGCGCATCTGGGGAGCGCCGCTCCGCTGGCGAAGACGGAGTTTGTGGTGGCGGGGGGCGGAACGAAGAACGCCGCGTTGATGGGGATGCTGCGCGAGGGGCTGGAACCGCTGGGGGTGAAGGTCCGATTGATGGAGGAGTTGGGGGTTCCGGCGCAGGCGAAGGAGGGAGTGGCGTTTGCGCTACTGGCGTGGCTGACGTGGTTTGGACTGCCGGGGAATGTTCCGAGCGCTACGGGTGCGCGGCGTGTGGTGGTACTGGGGAAGGTGACGCACGGATGAGCGATGCGGCCGGGCGGAGGAATGCGGTTCGCGCTGTTGCGCGAATGCCCACCCATGCGATGAGGCCGCATGAATGGGGCACCCGGCTGTGGTGCTGGGGAAAGTCAGCCATGGTTGAAAACGAGGAAAGAGCGAGATACAGGGGTTTCTCCACTCCGCTTCGCTCCGGTCGAAATGACGTTTGTTTCAGGCAGCGACAATACCTGCTTCTTATTGCCGCGATCATGTGTTGCGTTTGTCTGTGGGGGTGCAAAGGGCGAGTGGAAGCGCCGGGGACGGTGGTGATGATTATTGAGAGCAGCCCCAATAATCTTGATCTGCGGCAGGGGACGGATGCGCAGTCGGAACGGATTGGGGGGCTGATCTTCGATGCTCTGGTGCGGAAAGATGAGCACTACAATTTGCAGCCGTGGCTGGCTACGAGTTGGGAGCAGCCGGATGCCTTGACGTGGGTCTTTCATCTCCGCGACGGAGTACGGTTTCAGGATGGAAGGCCGCTGACGGCGGAGGATGTGGCCTACACGATCAACAGCCTGATCGACGGGACTCTCATCTCGGCGAAGAGCGGCAACTTTGCCTCGGTGGCGAGGGCGGAGGCGCGGGATCGGCTGACCGTGGTCGTGCACATGAAGCGGCCGGACGAGAGCCTGCTGTTCAACGTGAGCGATGGCCTGTTCGGCGTGGTGCCGAAGGGGGCGGGGAAAGACTTCGGACTGCATCCGGTGGGCAGCGGGCCGTTCCGGTTCGTGAGCGCGGTGCAGGACAAGGATGTGATTCTGGAGCGGAATCCGGATTACTGGGTGAAATCTCCCGAGCCTCCGGCGGGTGCGCACAGGATTGAGCGGGTGCGGTTCGAGGTGGTGCCGGACACGATTACAAGCGCGCTGGAGTTGCAGAAGGGCTCGGCGGACATGGCCAGCAACGTGGTGACGCTGGACATGGTGCACGAGTTGGAGCGCAATCCGAACCTGAAGGTCGAGACCGGGCAGGGGTCGCCGGTATTTTACCTGACGTTCAACGTCACCGATCCTCTGCTCAAGGACAGGCGCGTGCGGCAGGCGGTGGCCTGCGCGATGGATCGGCAGACGATCATCCGCGCGCTGTGGCGGGGGCAGGCGAAGATCGCCAATACGCTGCTTCCGCTGGGGCATTGGGCGGCGGCGACGGATGCGGAGATGGCGCAGTATCCGCATGATGTGGTGCGGGCCGAACGATTGCTCGACGAGGCCGGCTTCCCTGCCGGTAAGGATGGGGTGCGCCTGACGTTGACGTTGAAGACGAGCACGGACGAGTCGACGCGGCTGATGGCGATGGTGCTGCAACAGCAACTGCGGGCGGCGGGGATTCGGCTGAATATACGGTCGGCGGAGTTTGGGACCTTCTATGCCGATGTGACCCATGGGGCCTTTCAGATGTATGGACTCAAGTGGATCGGCAGCAATGAAGCGCCGGACATCTTCCGTTATGCGTATGGCTCGGAGAGCTTTCCGCCGAGGGGAGGCAACCGGGGACGGTACTCGAATCCGAAGGTCGATGCGCTGTTGAAGGAGGCCTCGGAGGAGACCGACCAGGGGAAGCGGCGGGCGGCCTACATCGAGGTGCAGAAGATTCTGGCCGAAGACCTGCCGGGGATTCCGCTCTGGTATCCGAACAATGAGGTGGTGCATACGCGGCGGGTTGGAGGGATTCGGCAGCGGGGATCAGGGAGCTTTGATTTTCTGCGGGATGCGTGGGTGCGGTAGGGATCGGCCGAAGTTGTTGGCACAATTTTGCATAATTTTATGCATATGTTTGCGGAGATCTATGGCTGCAACGATGCGAAGCGCCGTGGTAGCGCGGGGTTCTATTGGCTATCTACGTGCCTGAATGCACATGCTTGAATCCTTTCCCAGGAGCATTGATTCTGATGAGCTTCGACTTCAAACGGATTGCCATTCTGACTTCCTGCGCCTTTGCGATGGTCGTATTGCCTGGTGCGCGAGTCTTTGCGGACACCTATTCCGTGAGAGAGGTCGCGTATACCCAGGATGAGATCTTTGCGGGCGGGGACGACTTCGGGAACTACACCATCAATATCTCCAATCGGATGTTGAACAATCCGCAGTTTGACTGCGGCGGCATGGTAAACCCGATGTCCTGCTACGAGACTCACTACATCAACAGTTCAATCCCGGTGTTTACGACGGAACCACCTCTTCTCTGGAACGACCCTCATCCGATTGCCGGATCGGATTCATGTGCGCTGAATGCGGGATCAGGATTCCACCCCTATCGTATTTTTTGCGGCAACGGCCATATGATCTTCGCCGGAAGCTTCGACCTGCCGGACGGAAGCTATCTCCGCGGGATATGGGTGGGATCGAACCCGGACCTGTATGCGGATTATTTAGGCGACAGGTCTATCGATGGCGGCTTCATGACACCAAACGGGAACGCTTATTTTGTCGATGGCCTTCGCAACAGCCTGGATGTAGCTCTGAACCTGTCCGCCACGCCGGTTCCCGAGCCGGGCACGCTGGTGTTGCTGGGGACAGGGGCGCTGTCTCTGCTGGGGATCGCTCGCAGGAGATTTGCCCGGGGCTGATACGGTAAATCGACAGGTCTCCCTCTTGGATTTCCTCCGCATAGTGGGCTATCCGGACATAACATCCTTTGAGTAAAGTTGAGGGGAGCCAGGCTTTGCGCCGCTCACGAGTACTGAATGGATGGGGGTCTTAGAAGATGTGCCGAAATATCAAAATGCTTTTCAATTTCGATCCTCCCGTCACCGCAGACGAGATTCGAGATGCTTCGCTCCAATTCGTTAGAAAGATTAGCGGCTTCAACAAACCGTCAAAGGCAAACGAAAAAGCGTTCACGGCTGCAATTGATGCAATTGCTGAAATTTCGACTCAGCTACTTTGTTCCCTCGAAACAAATGCACCTCCAAAGAATCGAGAAGAAGAAGCGGCAAAAGCCAAAGCTCGCAGCGCGGAGAGATTTTCAGTTTAAGAATGCAGGGCACTTCCGGTTAGTTAAAGGGTATCCCCGAAGTCATACTCCGTATTCAGCATAAGGCCGCCATGAAGGCCTTATGCACGCTGACCTGAAGTGAATTCATCATCATGCTTGTACCGGCCGGACTTAAACGGAGTAGGGCTTTCCGTTGACGATGACGTTTTCCAGCTTGAGGTTGGTGACGCCGGAGGTGTTGAGCTTGTCGTTCTTGATGGTGACGTCAAAATCTTTCAGGAGGACGTCGCTGATCTCGGTCTGGCCGGGGTTGGGCTTGATGGTGCCGAAGGAGTTGAACGTGCCCTTGATGCCGATGATCTTCAGGTTTTTGACGATGGATTTGGGCGGCGCCATGCCCTGGAGATCGAAGTACTGCGACCAGGGCGCCATGTTGATGATGCTGCTCGCGGGGCCTTCGGAGGTGATGTTGCGAAAGGTGATGTCCTCGTAGTGCTGGGGAGTGTCGGGGCGCAGCTTGAGGGTTGCGATGCGGACGCGGCCGGCGATCTTGCAGTCCTCGGCGATGACGTCTCGAACAATGGTGGCTTCGCTGCCGCAGGTGAGAACGCCGCCGCCGCGCTTGAAGGTGCAGTTGCGGACGCGGATGCGCTCGACCGGAGGGCTGTCCTTGTCCTGCATGGCGCGCGGCCCCTTGGAGCCTTTGCAGGCAATGCAGTCGTCGGTGACTGAGAAGACGCAGCCGTCGACGGTGACGTCGCGGGAGCTGTCGATATCGATGCCGTCGGTGCTGGGAGCCTGCCTGTAGTCGTCCGGCACCTGGAAGTGGACGTTGCGCACGAGAACCCCGTCGTTGTTATAGAGATGACAGTTCCAGAACTGGGAGTCCTTGAAGGTGATGCCTTCGATCCTGACATCTTTCGAGCCTTCGATGAGTGCCAGACGGGCGCGCGGCAGGCCGGTGTTCGCAAAGTTTCTGTCTTTGGCTCGCCCTTTCCAGAACGCCTCCCAGACAGGCATGCCGGCACCGTCGAGGATGCCTTCGCCGGTAAGCTGGAATCCGTGGCAATTCTTCGCATTGATGAAGGCGGGGGTGAAGTGCTCCAGGAAGTGGCCTTCGATGCGCGTGCGCTGCGCGGGGAAGTTCGAGAGGTCGGTGGAACACTTGAGGACGGCACCCTCGGTCAGGCGAAGATGGACCTTCGGTTTGAAGAAGAGAGCGCCGGAGACGAAGACGCCTTTGGGCACGACGACTGTACCGCCGCCCCTGGCGGCAAGCTGATCGATGGCGGCCTGGATAGCCTTTGTGTTGACGGTGGAGTCGTCGGCGACCGCGCCGGATTTGGTAATAAGAAGTTCATGAGTGGACGCGGCGAAGGCTTTCGCAGCGAGCGGCCACAGAGAAGCCGAGGCGATGAGGGAGTTAAAGCGGCGGCGGGAGTAGAGCTCGATAGACATCAGCAGATCCTTAGGATAGTGGTCAGGGCCGAATGATCCAGGACCCGACTCCTGATCATCCGTTGCCGAGAGGTTTCTTGTCCAATACGAGTACAAATTGGAGGGTTTTGCCTGGCAAAGGCCTCTCAGCGCCTCCATCAATTCTTGTGCGTCCGTTAGAAGACTGGCTGCGCGAAACTGTGGTACCCGCCTACGATGCCCTCAAAGCCGACCTGTCTCGCGCCGTGTCTGCGACGCATGTGCATTCTGCCCTCTCCAAGGCACATCAGAAGGCGCTCGCAAAGAAGAGATCATGTCCTATTCCGTCGTCTTTACACCGGAGGCAAAAATCCACACCTGTCAGATCGAACTAAGTTATTGATTTTATTTTGGTTGCCCCCCAGGGATTCAGAGGTATTGAAAATAAATAAGATAGCCTAGATTTCCACAGTGATACCCTCCTCGATACCCGCAAAAGAATCCCTGACGTGAAAAACGACGGCAGCACACGTTGACTCTTGCGGCAAGTTGCGTGGTTCCTCGTCCTCCCAAACGGAGTAGGATGGAATAGGATTCAATCCTTGTTCTGGATTGGGAGGATTCCATGCGATCGACACAACAACTCAGTATCACGCTGCCTAACGAAATGGCCGATCTGGTCCGTGCAAAAGTCTCCACAGGAGAGTACGCCACTGAGAGCGAGGTCATCCGCGACGGTCTTCGGACACTTCTCGCTCGCGACCGTGCTGTCGAAGACTGGCTGCGCGAAACTGTGGCACCCGCCTACGATGCCCTCAAAGCAGATCCGTCTCGCGCTGTATCTGCGACGCATGTGCGCTCTGCCCTCTCCAATGCACATAAGAAGGCGCTCGCAAAGAAGGGATAATGCCCTATACCGTCGTCTTTACACCAGAGGCCGAAGCGCAGCTCGTTGAGGTGTATGGCTACATCGCTGCAGCGGCATCGCCGGAGATCGCCGCCCGCTTCACTGACGGCATCGTAACCTATTGCGAAAGCCTAAGCACCTTCCCCAATCGTGGGAACAGGCGTGAGGATATTTGCCCCGGCTTGCGTGTAACCAGCTATCGCAAGCGTGTCGCCATCGCCTTCGATGTGGAGGAGGACCGGGTCAACATCATAGGAGTCTTCTACGGTGGTCAGGATTTTGAATCGGCCTTATCAGACGACGAATGAGATGAGCAGATTGTGCAACCGCTTGTTGCACAATTTCGCCGCTCGGAAAAGCGCGCTGCCCACCCGCATTACTCCAGATAATCAGGTGTCTCACCCACGTCGTCATTCCATTTTGGAATGACGCTCGCTCAAAATGTCATTGGACGTTTGCGCCATCTGATCTTAGCGTTGCGCCTAGCTGACACACCGAGTCAGCGGAGGTGCAAAGATGCTCAGAATCCGCCGCGCAATCCGGTTGGGAAAGCCTCTCAATTGGTTGTCTAATCTCCCCGCCAAACGGTGGGCAAACCCCTTCTCCAAGCAATCGCTCCGACATGCCCTTCATGTCATGGGGCCGACACTTACTGCGCTCGTGTTTGCCGGAGTCGGAAGTGGTGTCGCTCACGCCCAGGGAACGATGGACTTCTCCGGGGCGACGACTCTCATGTCCACGTTCAAAACTTTCGCTATCTATGCAGGCGCTGTCATCTGCTTTGGCGGCTTGATCTTCGCCGGCATTCGCATGATGAGCGGGCGGTTCCAAGACGCTATTCCCGGCCTTTTCGGGGCGCTGTTTGGTGCCGGAGTTCTGGGATGGGGCGCGGGCTGGATCGGTTCTCTCACCGGCCAGAACATGTGAGGTGCGCCCATGACCAAGCGGGGAGAACCGTTACCGATCAATCAGGCGCTCAACCGGCCTCGGGCCAAACTTGGCCTCGACCTCAGCGCATGGATGGCGATTGTCTTCGTCTGCGTAACGGTTTTCCTCATTGGGTTTCGCCTCCTGGCGATGATGGCCTTCCCCGCGCTTACGGTCGCCGCGTGGCTCATCGTCCGCAAACACCCAAAGATGTTCCAGCTATGGGGCCTGAGCCTCGGCCAGAAGTCCTATTATGACCCGCGCAAATACTGAGCAAGCCAAATTCGTTCCGTGGTTCGCCAAAGCCGGGGCCGCGTGCTCGATTGTGCCAATCTCGCGCTTTATCGCCCCGAATGTGTTTGCCCTCAAGGGCGGCGGCTACGGATGCCTGTTTGCTCTCACTGGCATCGATGAAGAGGGATTGACCGACCAGGAGATTGAGTCGCGGATGCGGTCGATTGAAGGAGCATTGCACGGTTTGCCCGAAGGCGCGTGCCTGTATCAATACACCCGTGTCATGTCGGGCTATGAGCTGCCACGGCAGAAGGCGTACAGCAACCCCGTCACACAGGCATTCGTCGATGACCGGCTAGCGTTCCTTGAGAGGACGGCAGGTTTCCGTCGCATTGACCTTCATTGGTGCCTTACATTGGAGCCACCTAAGCTAAAGGCGTTCGAGCGTAGGCCGCAGGAACACTCCGCCAACACATCGCGGATGCTGGCAGAGCTTCAGAAGTCGGCAACGATTCTGGAAGGGCATCTCGGCAGTCTGTTGGGCCTGCGAATGCTGGACAAGAACACCGCATTCCAGTTCTTTTCTTATCTCTTCAACCTTGAGGAATGGGCCTCGCAGTCGCAGCTCCGCGACGATACCGGGGTAGACCGCCAGATCGTCAGCAATCCCGTCGCATGGCACCGCGATCACCTCCGCGTCGGCAAACGCTATGTCCAGATGTATTCGCTCAAAACGACGCCAGAGGCATCGAGGCCGTGTCTCTTCTCCGGTTTACTGACACTGGACTGCGATAGCGTCCTGTGCTCGACATGGCGGCCCAAGTCCACGGCGGCGGCGCGGCATGAGATCGACGCGCAAGAGAAGTTCATCAGCTTTTTCAAAGTCGGCGTGCTTACCCGTGTGATGAGCGGACGCGATATAGCATCGCTCGAAACCGGAGCAGGAGCGAAGGCCGCGAATAGCAGCGTCGATGACTTGAGCGTTGTCATCCGCGAGCTGGACAAGAAGGCGCAGGGCGAATACTCGCTGCGCTTGCTGCTCGCAGCCGACAGCGCGGAGCAGCTTCGTGACAATGCGCCTGCCGTGCATCGGATCTTCGTCGATGCTCGCGCCCAGGTAATCGAGGAGACGCTTGGCAATCTCTGTGCGTTCTATGCCATGTTCCCCGGCAATGGGAAGTTCAACGTCTTCCCCCTGTGGCTGTCCGAGGAACACCATGCGCGGCTGTCTTCCGTGTTTACCCCACACGTCGGCCATCCGCGTTCGGAAGACCTCGACTCTGAATACCTCAACGTATTCGAGACGCGCACACGGACACCGTTCTTTCAAGACGTTTATGTAGACGGAGTGCGCGTCATGCTCATCATCGGCCCCACGGGTTCAGGCAAAAGCGTGATTGGGAATGCCACCGTTGCGCTTGAGCAGAAATACGGTGGTTTCACCTACATCTTCGACATTGGCGGCAGCTATGAAAGCGTCGTCGAGCTGTACGGCGGTCGCGTTGACCGCATCGGGAAAGATGGCCCGCGTGTCGCATTGTTTTCTCTTGAACCGACCGAGAGCAACATTAAGTTCCTGTATTCGTTCATCAAGCTCCTATTGACCAATGGCGGCGCAGAGTTGGAGCCGGAAGACGAAGATGTGATCCACAAAGCCGTGCAGGATATGTACCTGCTCGACCCTGACAACCGCCGCCTGTCCAATCTCTTCCTTCCCAAAACGCTAGACAGGTATCTCTCGAAATGGGTTGGGAGAGGCATCTACAGCGCCATCTTCGATAACGTGGAGGACAGCCTCTCGCTCTCTCGTGTCCAGTGTTTCGACTTCCAGAGCGTCAATAACCCACAGTACGCCGACCTCATAGAGCCGCTGATGGTGTGGCTGCTGCGGCGTATCAACGACGTACTTTATGACCCCGCCAATCTTGGCGCTCCGAAACACATCCTCATCGAGGAAATCTTCTCTTCCATGAAGAATCGCCACTTGCTCGAAGGTGCGTTGGCTTCCATCAAGACCGTCCGCAAGAACCTTGGCGGCGTCACCATGATTGGGCAGTCGGCAGAGGATTTAGGCAAGAACGCTGACTCCATCGTGAACTCCTGCACGTCGTTCGTGTTTCTCAAAGACGCGACGTTCAATCGCAAACGCTACGCAGAGCTATTCAAGATGACGGACCAGCAGCTTGCACTGTTTGAGAGCTTACAGGACCGCGAGGCGCTGTACATGCGCCGCGACGGACTCACCAAGGTTGTTCGTTTCAATCTCGATGCACGCAGCTACGCGACGTTCTCCACCAAACCCAAGGACCGGGTGCGCCGGTCGAAGCTGATCGCGAAGTACGGACTCACCGAGGGTATTACGCGCTTTGCCCAGGGTGAGTCTGCATAACCGCCGAAAGGAACAGAAAGCAATGAAACCGCCAATCCTTATCTTCGCCACCTGTGGGCTTCTCTTTGCTGCCACCGCCGCGTTTGCCTCTGGCCCCGGTACTCCCGACGCAAAGCACCTCACGCCGAATGCGCCGCGTACCATTACCGTGTCCGAAGCGGACACGCCGCCTGTGGTTCGCGCCGGACTTCTGCAATCGACATTGATTCTCCTGCCCGCCGAGGAAAAGGTTGCAAACGTCTTCGCCGGTGACACGGTGGATTGGGTCTTCGATGGCGGCCATGTTGCCAGCCGCTTCATCAGCATCAAGCCAAAGGTCGCAGGCAGCACAACGGACGTGCATATTGTCTCCGACCACGGCAACGAATACACCTTGCAGTTACGTGAAGTCTCCGGCGACGAAGATCCCCACTTCGATTCCAAAATCTTCATACTTCCGGGTGACAAGGCCGCGAAGCAGAAACTGACCGAGCTACCCGTCTTCGTCCCCGCCGCCGAGTTGGATCAGGCCAGGCAGCAAATCGCAGCCGCGAAAGCAGCCGAGGCCGCCACTCTCAACGCCGAGCAGACAAAGGAGGAAGTCTACCGCAGCCAGTATCCCGGCTCGCTGCACTTTGACTACACATGGGACAAGTCGAAGGGCGAAGAGCTTGGCTTGCAGGAGATATGGCGTGACGACAAGTTCACCTACCTGCGCGGCCAGTTTCAGGAGACGCCCGCTCTCTACGAAGTGAAGGACAAAAAGCCTTCGCTTATCAATTTCGATTTCTCGAATGGCCTTTATACCGTCCCGAAGGAGTTGGACAACGGCTACCTCGCTATCGGCAAGCAGAAGGTGGAGTTTCACCGTGAGGGAGCGAGGTAGCCATGCCGGAACCGAATCAGAATGTCCCTGCGACCGTGCCGGAACAGCCGGAATCCAAACCTCCGCTGCGAAAAAGTATGCCGGTGGTGATTGCCCTGGTTGTCATCATCGGGTTTATTGGCATCGCCAATCTCGCCAGCCTCTTGAGCGGCAATAAGAAGAGTGCGCCGGTGAGTGCGATGCCGATGCGCCCGGCAGCGCCAAATGCACAGCAGGTAAACAGCTTCGAGTCGCAGCAGCAGTTGCAGGCGCAGCGCGACGCCGAGGCACGGCAGCATCAGCAGGAACTTGCCGCCGCTCTCCAGCAGTTGCAGCGGACGGAAGGTGCGCCCGGCCCGGAGGCGGCTGGCGCACCGCCGATGACCCCTGCGCAGCGCGATGCGATCTATGGGGACAGTCCCAATGCGCCGCAGCGCACCTCGAATATGTCTCAAGCTCAGGCCGAGGCCAAGCAGAAGGAACTTGCAAGAGAGAAACAGCAACAGGACGCCATCAACAGCGACACGGTTGCGATTGATTTTGAGCGTACCGCCCCATCTCCAGGAACGGCAGAGGCCGCCGCGCAGGAAACGGCTGCTATCGCAGCCGGCGGCGCGGCTCCGTCCAAGCCAGTCAGTACAGCGGCGAAGATTGAGCGCCAGAAAAACCCGATGGCCGGATATGACTTCGATACCTACGATGGCCGCCTCTATCGCGTCTTCGAGGGCACCGTGCTTGAGGGAGTTGTCACCAATCACATCGACGGCGGATTTAGCGGTCCCATTATGGTTTCACTGACAACTGACCTGTATTCCCACGACCATCAACAGCTTCTCTTGCCGCAAGGCACGCGGCTACTCGGCGACGTGCAGAGTGTAGGTAATGCACAGCAGCGCAAGATGTTCGTTACCTTCCATCGTGCTATCTGCCCAGATGGGTTTTCGTTGGAGTTTGCCAAGTACATCGGCCTTGACCAGATCGGGACGACCGGCCTCGCAACCAAAGTCAATCACGGCTACTTGCAGGCATTCGCCGCCGCCGCAGCCATCGGCGGCTTAGGTGGCCTCGCGCAGATCGGCAACAACGGAAGCGTTCTTGATCCCTCGGTGCAGATTCGTAACGGGATCTCCGAACAGTCCGCCGTGGAAGGTGAGCAGGTCTTAAACCATTTCTTAAATAGGCTTCCGATTATCACTCTCAAAGAAGGCTCGCGCGCCCGCGTGTATATCGGCACCGATCTCCTGATTCCGTCTTACGCGGAACACCACGTCGATCCCACGTTATAGAGAGGAGCCTGCAATGAATGACCGTTACGAACATCTGCTCCGCAAATCCCGCGATGCGAAGCGTGGAGGGCATGAGGCATGGTCTGTGCAATCCACCGGCGAGAAGGTTGCCGTCGCACTTGTCCTCAATCGAGCCGATTGGCTTTCCACGATCCAGTACACCGTCGCGGATGCTATCGAGCGGAGCGGTATTGAGTGGGTTGCAATCATTCCGCAGGTTGCCCGCCAGCTTGCAGAGGAGGAGTGACGGTCATGCAGATAATTCCTTTTCATCGGTTCTTTCAGATGTCTGGAATTATCGCTGCCATCCTGCTTGCCCTCCTGCTCTTTGGGACAGCCACCGGCAGGAATACGCTTGCGTGGATTTATCTCCAATCCACCGAAGCCATAACAAACACACCACATATTTCTCTGGACAGGCTCGATCCGACCTGCCCGCAGTGCATGTAAACACCAACCGCAGGAGGCAGCATGAAACTTACTCTCACCAAACGTCGGAAATGGCTCATCGGAGCGGGCGCGGCAGTATTGCTCACCGCGACGCCCAGCTTCGCCTTGTTCGGCATCGGCGATATTGTCTTCGACCCGACCAGCTACGCGAGCCTCGTATCACAACTCACTACCCTTCAGACGCAGTACAACATGCTGAAAAACAACATCACGCACTTCTCCGTGAAACAGCAGTGGCAGACGACGCTCCATGCCCTTGAAAACGTCAACGTCGCCAATATGTTCGGCGAAACGGCAGGCATGAGCATTGCGCTCAATACGAACTCGCCGTCCGCATCGAGTACGGCATGGAAGGCTGCCACTATCACCATGAACGGCAGCGCACCGACCTACCTTGCCAGTCAGCCTCTCGGCAGCTCTCGCACCTCGCAGCTTGCCTTGATTGAAACCTCCGATGCTGTCTCGCCGGACTGCCTTACGGCCGTCGGCCAGTACCGCACAGCTCGCAGTGAAAATGCGACGGCCAACACCTCGCTTCTGTCACAGCAGTTCGACGGCAGCGATTCCACCAACAGCGAAGTGCAACAGCTTAATCTTCTCAACGCTGCCGAGGCGCAGAAGATGGCCGAGATGCAGTCGCAGGGCACACTACAGGCTTGCCTTGCTTCGCAGATGACGCTTGCAAACATGGAGCGGCGGGACGCCCAGGCCGAAGACCTGAACACCGCCGTCTTCGTCCAGCAGCAGCGTTCGGTTAACGACACCAGCGCCGCCAATGAAGGAAGGACCTGGGACACCTATCTTCCCTAATCGGAGACCGCAATGCTGAAAGCGATCAATACGAAAATCCTGCTCGCCATCCTCGCGGTTCTCACGGCGATTGGTGGCGCGCTTACCTACCAGCGGCACGACGCAGCGAAAGCCGCCGCTGCCGCCGCCAAAGCAGCGACCATCCTTCAGCAACGGCAGAACGAGGTCGAGGAACGCAAAGCCGAGGATGAGGCGTTCCGGCGGCGTGTGGAAGCGGACAAGAAAAAACACAACTCCTCAGCCGCCCATGAAGGCAAGACCTGGCAGAAGTACATCCCCTAAACGCAACTGAGGGAGAGTAGCGATATGGTCTCCGTAGCTCTATTAGCGCAGGCGCTTCCGAGCGCAAGTTCCGGCGTCGATTGGCTGTACCAGTTCACCAACAACTTAACCAATCTGACGACGCAGAACGGTGGTGCGCTCACGCAACTTGGACTGACGGAGCTGGCCTGCATCTCCCTCTTTGTGCTCATTAGCATGGTCGTTAATTGGAATACGCAGAGCATGACACTTCGCTTCCATGCCCAGCCAGTCCACGCAGGCGATTTGGTGAACTTCCTTGTACGTCTCATCGTTTGCTGCCTGCTCCTGAACTATTGGGTGAATCCCTTCCCCGGTGCGACCTTCGGCATCAACCATTTCTTTTCGTACATCGCGCAGGCGATGGTTGCCGCCTTCGATCAGAACTCACTCGATAATCTGCTCCAGCTTTTCAAGACCGCTGGCGATAGTACCGCCATGCCGTCGCTCATGGCTCCGGTTCAGATCCTTTGCTACTTCGTCGTGCAGGCGCTTCTCGGCATTTCGTCTGCAATTCTGTTTGTGATTAATTGCAGCGCCTTCATCCTCTACGGCGTAACTGCCTTATTCGGTCCTATCTTCGTCCCGCTCCTAATGACAAGAACATTCCGAGCGAAGTTCTTTCACTTCCTCGACGTGCTTATCAGCTTTGCGATGATTCGGGCTGTAGCCGCCGCGTTCATCTTCGTGTGGGGCGGCTTTATGAACGCTTTTATCCAGCAGACTTTCAATGGAAATTACTCGATTGAAATGTGGCTTGCGAATCTCATTCCGTGCATCATGGTATTCGTCGCCTTCATCGTGAATATGCTCTTTATTCCGAGCATGACACAAGCGATCTTCGGCGGAGCGGCAGGGCTTACCGGAGCACCAGCGCAACTCGCTGGCGGTGCGGCTGCCCTCGCAATCAAATCGGGAGGATGAGCATGTGGAATTTCTTGTTGGGGTTTCTATTCGCGCGAGCTACCGGAGCATCACGAATCATTCGGCCCTTGTTGCTGCTTCTGCTAGCAGGGTCCATGATCGCCGGACTGATTTACGCTTTCGCGGTCTTTCATGCAGTCAATCAAAGGAGTCATTCTCCCCATGTCCACGCACACAGCAGTAGTCAATGAGCAACCAATACTGACGCCGGAGCAGGCAGTGCTCACGGACCAGATAGGCAATGAAGTCTACGCCTCTCACTATGCTGAACGGAAAACCTACCGTTTCATCCTCGCCTGTGAAACGGTCCTGCTATGCGGAGCAATATGGAGCAGCGTATCCCTAGCCCATCGCCCGGTCATTAACCGCTACGTCCGCATTGATGAAATGGGCCGCGCCCAGGCCATCCAGTACAGCGATCTTGACTACACTCCCCGCGAAGGCGAGGTGCGAACATACCTCACTGATTGGGCGAACTACCGCTACACGATCAATCGGGACACGATTGCCAGCAAGTACCCTCTCAACTACTACTTTCTTTCTCAATCGCTTGCCTCGCAGTTGATGACCGATGACAACCAGAACCATCTGGTTTCTCAAGTCATGGGCGGCCAGATGGAGCAGAGCGATGTAGAGGTGCGAGACGTAACGATTACCTCCATGTCTGTGCAGACGATTCAGCGGGCTAAGGTCGCCCGTGGCACAGCACTGGTAGCCATCGACAGAACCTATTCCCCAGACCACTCGCGCCAGCCCCGGACGGAGCATTGGATGCTGAGTGTGACCTACTATCTCAATCCGGCCCAGGTGAGCGATCAGGCCAAAATCTTCCCACAATTTGAGACCATCAACCCGCTTGGATTGACCATTACAGAGTTCCATGAGAATCGCATCTCCGTCGATCCAATCGCGCCAGGCGCTCCGGCTCCTACCGCGAGCGGAGTTGCCGTGCCGATGACAGGAGCGGCACGGTGAGCTTCGACCTGATACTGCCGTTCTTTCCCGATGAACTGCGGGCGCTGCTGCTGGACCCGTCCATCTCGGATCTGATGATTAATGGGACGCGCGGCGTGTACGCGGATCGCGGCGGCGTTGTCGAGCAAATAATGCTCTCCACGCCGTACACAAACGACCGCTTGCAGGCTGCGATAGAGCGCGTCGCCCGTTTACTTGGGCAAGACCTCACCAGCCAGAACCCCATCCTGAATACCCGCCTGCCGGATGGCTCCAGAGTCGCCGTTGTCGGTTCGCCATCATCCATCAACGGGCCGACGTTCACGGTGCGGAAATTCAATCGCTGGTTCACGTCCGATGAGCTGATTGCATCAGGCAGCTTGCCGAAAGAGATTCGAGACAGGGTTGTGGACTTCATTGGAGAGCGAAAGAACGGCATTATCAGCGGCGGAACTGGCAGCGGGAAGACGACTCTGATGAAAGCCTTGCTTGACCATGTGCCGTTGCAGGAACGGCTCATCGTCATCGAGCAGCCCGCCGAGTTGAAAATAACCCATCCGAACGCCGTTCGGTGGGAGGCGGTGGAAGCCATCCCCGGCCAGGTTGCCGTCACTCCGAGCCAGCTTGTAGCCGCCGCGCTACGCCATCGTCCCGACCGCATCATCATGGGCGAGATACGCGATGAATGCGGCTACGACCTCTTGCAAGCGATGAATACGGGGCATGGTGGAACGCTGTCCACCATCCATGCAAAGAGCGCGTGGGACGCGCTCAATCGTCTCTCCGACCTCGCCCTGAGTGCAAGGCCGAATCTTAACCACTCTTTCATCCGTTCGGAGACGGCCGAGGCCATTGACTTTGTTCTTTATTGCGAGCGCGATCATGCGGGCCGACGCCGGGTACGCGAGTTGATTCGCGTGAAGGGCTACAGCCATGCGGAGCAATCCTTCGAGACAGAGGACATCTACCGAGCCTCCACCACGGCAAGTGCGGCATGAGTTGAGGACGGAAACCCGAATTGGAGCGTCCGGCATGAATAACCTTCTTGAGCATGATGCGGCGAATACACCCTCACCGTTGGAGTGTGCTCTTGAGCATGGCCGCACCGAACTTCAAGACGAGCGAATACGGATGCGAGGGACGCTGCTTTGCCCGGAGATCGGGCAGAGAACATGGTTCTGGTTTGCCGTTCAAATGACATCGTCAGGAAGCGAAGGATGCGCGGTCGTTCCGGCGCGTGTCTCCCCAGAGTCATTCCGTCCATGTTCGGTCACTGCTTCGGGGCTTATGCGACGCCCGGCGGCAGGCTCGTTCTTCTGCTTTTACGGCTTTCAGAAAATCTTTTCGGTAAAAACTCCGCACAGAATGCGGACGAAAAGAGTTTCCGAACCTTCCGCAAATGCAGAACTTCGGCCTTGGGAGTCGCGCCCACTCGCTAGGCTTCGCCCGGTGTGACCCGAACAAGGTTCGGGAATTCAAAAACGGAGACACTACCATGTACCTCAATCGCGCTACCCTTATCGGCTACCTTGGCAACGACGCCGAGGTTCGCAACGGCAACAACAACCAGAACTTCACCACGTTCTCGGTTGCCACCAAGACCTCCCACAAGGACAAAGAGAGCGGCGAATACATCTCGCATACCGAATGGCATCGCTGCATCGTCTTCGGGAAGTTCGGTGAGTTCGCGGCCACGCTCAAGAAGGGCGCACACGTACAGGTTGAGGGTGAGATTCGCCACACCGAGTACACGCCTAAGAAGGCGAAGAAGCCGGTACGCACTGACAGCGTTCGGGTCACTTCCATCCTCAAGCTCGACCGCGCAGAGAAGGCCAGCGCGGACGAGCAGGAGTTCGATGAGATGCCCGCAGAGGAAGAGGCCGAATAGGCCCTTCCTCCACATGGCTGAGGCCCGGTCAATCACCGGGCTTCTTTTCCTGCTAAGGCCCGCAGCATCGCGCTCCAAAAGAGGTGCTTCCATGAATCTAGTCGCCCACCAATTCCTCAACCGTTGCTTCGCACCGGAAGAGACGATTGCTCTCCTGCTTCGCAGGGAGAGTCCAACCGTTCCGACGCAGCGCGTCGTCACACTGGAAACTGCGCTTGCCCCACGCTATCAGGCGTGGCTCTCGTATGAGAACGGCACCGGAGCGAACGTCTATGCCGCCGCGAATCCTCTTCGCCCTGGCAGCCGCAAGCGCACGAAAGAGTGCATCGCTTCCGTCCGGCATCTGTACCTCGACATTGACGAGGATGGCGATGCCCGACTCGCTGCGCTCCGGGCATCGCAACTTGTACCGCCGCCGACCTCGATTCTCTCCACATCTCCCGGCAAGTATCAGGTACTTTGGCGCGTCGAAGGCTTCGACTTTGCGGGGCAAGAACGGACGCTCAAGCTGCTCGCTATCGCCTTCGGCGGCGATCCCGCTTGCACCGATTGCAACCGTGTCCTGCGCGTCCCCGGTTTCCTGAATCGGAAATACGATCCTTCATACCGAGTCACGGTCGAATATCCCGACGATTCCATCTGGACTCCTGATGACTTCGAGCTTGATACGGATGCGGTCGATGCCATGCACTTTGTTTCCATCTCGACGCCTCGCAAGCCGCCGTTGAAGCACAGCCATTCGGAGAGCGATTGGGCATGGGTTTCCCATGAGCTTGCCCACGGCAAAGATGCCGTGAAGCTCACGCGGGAGTTGGCTTCGCTCCGCCTCGACAAGCCCAATCCTCTCTACTACTCGCAGCGCACCGTCGATATTGCTTCGGCTCGCCTTTGGCTCATCGAAGGTATCGCCATCGACGACGTAATCACCATGCTTGAGTCGCGCCGCTGCGCCGAGCTTTCCGCCGCACTTTGCTCCGCTCGTGCGCGGGAGATTGCGGCGACCGCACAGCGCATGATTGCCCACCGAAAGACAGTTTGATTTCAACCCTAAAGGAGAATGCAATGCCACTGCTGGAAGTCATCCAAACCCGCCACGTCAGCGCCTCGATTCGGCTCACCGATTCAACGGCTTTATTGGTCGATCAGTATGCCGCTTTCATCAAAGCGCCCGCAGACAATGTTGTCGAAGAATCCTTGAAGCATGTCTTCGCCAAAGACCGCGACTTTCAGGAGTATCTGAAGTCGCCCGAAGCGCAGCGGATTACGCCGACGCTTCGCGTGCGTCGTGCCAATGCCAATGATGGCGCGGAAGCATCACCGAAGAAGCCTGTTTCCACTGCATCATCAGCGTCCCAAACACCGGCAGTTGTGGCGGGATCGAGAGCATGATTCTCCGCCTGCATCCGTGGCAGTACCAGAGCGGTGCTTCGCACCGGATGTATTTCGACACTCCACCCCTAGTAGGGTCGTGCAGGGTGCACTTAGGTGCACTTGTTTAGAACCAACCACATAGCAAAATCGGGTGCACCTGGGTGCACCTGAGATTTTGAGGTGTTGCATGGCAATTCTCGATGCCGAAACCACCGCGGTTTCAGACGCCGACCGCGCAGCCAACAGGGTATGTCCCGTGACGGTGAAACTCACTCAGGAGGAGCATCGCGCCGTCACGGAACACGCCGAAGGATTGGGTCAGGCCCGCAGCGAATGGATGCGCGATGTCATTCTCCGCGAGTTGCAAACTTCTCCCAACGATCCTCTGTTGGAGGAAGTTGTCGGCATTCGCCTGCTCCTTATCAATGTCCTTCGCCCGCTCGCGGGCGGCCAACAAATGCCTTCTGAAGCGTTCGATAAGTTGCTCGAAAACGTCGGCACGCGGAAGCAGGAGATTGTTCAAAAGATGATTTCGGCACGGAGGAGGTGAGGCGATGGCAAAGATGACATGGGGCCGCAAGGAAACAATCATCTGGCCGCAGAACCGGCCTATCTATACCTACGCGGCTATCTTCTCCGCAATGATTCTGGCGGTAGTGTTTGTGTTTGGATGGCTTCGCTTTCTCACGAAGCCATTGCAATGGTTCTACGCTCCGGTCTACGTCCGCACGTCTGTCTTCGGCAGCTTCAGCCGGACGCACAAAAGCGAGTACCGGATGCTCTTTCTTACCGGCCACGGCCTGAAGGCGGGGCCGGTGATGAATGGGGATGTCGTGCATGGAAAGACACCGGAACCCGGTGGCCGTGTCCTCCCGCTGGCGCTCTCTGTCACGGCACTTCAGCGCGGGAATGACCTGCTGTTTCGCGGGCCGGTACGGAGCTACGTGGATGCCCGGCTCCATGAGTACCTGAAAGCCGCCGTCTATGAAGGACACGACGTGTCCGCCGTCCTGAAGCCGCCGATGCTTTGCGGGGCCGGCTTGTTTCTGGTACTGCTTCCGTTCGCCGTCACGCTGGACGTGAAGCGGCAAAAAGCGTTGAAGTACGGGCGGCGCTTGAAAGGCCCGGAACGGCTCACCCCGCAGGCGTTCAATCGCGCCGTCAAAGGTGACGGCATCGGCTTCAAAACGGACGACATGAAAGAGATGATTCGGATTCCCGCGAAGGCCGAAGCGCAGCACATGCAGATCATCGGGGACACCGGCGCGGGCAAGTCCGCCATGCTCTTTCAGGTACTCCGGCAGGTGCGGGGCCGGGAAGATTCCGCCATTGTGTATGACCCTGCCCGCGAGTTCGTGAAGCGATTTTATGACCCGTCGCGTGGGGATGTGATCTTGAATCCTCTGGACAAGCGTTGCCCCTATTGGGGGCCAGCCGAGGAGCTACGCAGCCGGTCGGAAGCGAAGGCCCTGGCCGCATCTTTCTTCCAACCTCCGCAGGACCGGAAGGGAGAGTTTTTCATCGAATCGCCGCAGAAAATCTTTGCCTTCCTGATGGCCTATGGGCCGACGCCGGACGAGCTGGTGCAGTGGATGTCCAACCCGGATGAGATTGACCGTAGGCTGAAAGGTACAGAGCACGCGCACCTGATTGACCCGCGGGCGCACCAGCAGCGGGCCGGTGTTCTCGGTTCGCTTGGATTGGTCGCGGACAGCTTGCGGCTGCTGCCGAAGAAGGGCGAAGGCAATGGCAGATGGACGGCAACCGAATGGGCCGAGAAGCGCCAGGGCTGGATCTTCATTACGTCCCTTCCAGCGGAACGTGAAGCCCTGCGTCCGCTGCAAAGTTTGTGGATTGATTGGCTGGTTTTGCGGCTGCTGAATGAGCCGACCAAAGAGCAAAAGCGCGTATGGTTTGTGATCGACGAGCTGGCGAGTTTGCAGAAGTTGCCGCAGCTTCACACGGCCATCACGGAGAGCCGCAAGAGCCGGAATCCGGTCGTACTCGGCTTTCAGGGAAAAGCCCAACTGGAATATCTGTACGGCCATCTAGCCGAGGTCATGCTATCGCAGCCCGCAACCAGCGTTTGGCTCACCACGAAGGAGCCAAATGCAGGCGAGTGGGTGAGCAAATTCATCGGCAAGGTGGAGATTGAACGCCTCCGTGAGACGCACTTCGACGGCACGCGGTCGGGCCACAACTTCACCATCGAGCGGCAAGTTGAGCCGCTGGTATTGGAGTCGGAAATCTCCGGCCTGCCCGACCTGCACGCCTTCATGAAATATCAAAATTTCGTGACTTACTTCTCGTTTCCGTACTTCGATATGCCTGAAGTCGCCAAGCCCTTCGAGCTGCGCGAACGCACCGACGACAAGCTACCATACGACCCCACGGCTTTGCGCGAAGGCCGACAGCAAGCGGAATTAAAGCAGGAGCCGGAACCCCCAGCGACCGCACCGGAGCCGAACGAACCTGCGGCGGCGCAGTCCATTCAACCGGAAACAGTCGTGACTCCTGATGTCCATGAGGAACATGCTGCCGTACACGACGGATGGAGTCTCTGATGCTGAATATCTCGAAACCGCTCTCCGCATCCCAGGCACAGAACTACCACACCAAAGAGTTCACCGCCGCAGAGCAGAACTATTGGAAGCAGGGCGACACCATTCAGGGCGAATGGCACGGCAAGCTGGCTTCTAAGTTTGGTTTGTCGGGAGCCGTGGGCGCGGAGGAGTTTGCCCGTCTCTCCGAAGGGCAGCACCCGCAAACGGGCAAGCAGTTGGTATTGCATCGTGTCGTTCACGAATACAAGAACGCAGATGGCAAGATCATCTCTCCGGTCGAGCACCGTGCCGGTTGGGATGCGACGTTCTCCGCACCCAAATCCATTTCATTGACTGCGCTTGTCGGCGGCGATAACCGGGTGCGTGAGGCACACCGGGAAGCTGTCGATGTTGCGCTGCATGAGCTGGAGAAGTACACGCAGGCCCGCATCGGCGGCAACAGTCCCGCCGAGACGACCGGCAAGTTTGCAGCAGCCAAGTTCGAGCATGACACGGCGAGGCCCGTAGACGGATACGCCGCGCCGCAGCTTCACACGCATGTTGTCGTGTTCAATATGACAGAGCGTGACAATGGAAAAATGCGGGCCTTGCAGCCGCACTCCCTGTTTGACAGCCAGCAGTTTGCTACCGCTGTTTACCAATCCCATCTGACATATAAATTGCGCGAGCTTGGCTATGAAATCGAAGCGGGCAAGAGTGGAGCACCTGACGTAAAAGGCTACACAGCGGCCTATCTTGAGGCATCCAGCCCGCGCCGCCAGCAGATAGAAGAAGCCCTCTCCCGCAGCGGTTTCACCGGGCCGGAGGCGGCGCAAATCGCGGCACACAACACCCGCGATAAGAAAGTGATTTTATCCCCCGATCAAATCCTGGCCGCACACAAACAGATTGCCGACGAGTTCGGCAATCAGGCCGACCGGGTTGTGGCCGAAGCCCGCGAACGCCGGAAGGAACAGGCGCAGGAACGGCCTGCAAATGAGCGGCAGCAGCAGGTGCGCGAAGCTGTGACCTTTGCCCGCGATAAGAGCTTTGAGCGGGAGGCCGTCATCGACGAACGCGCTATCTACGTGGACGCCTTACGCCGGGGTATGGGCGAGATGACCTACCCGGAGGTCAGAGCCAGCTTCGAGGCGCGTGTTGCCTCCGGCGAGTTCAAGCAAGTTCCGGCGAACGTGCGCGAAGCCGGACGCAGATTCACAACCGCGGCGACCATCAAGGCCGAGAATGAGATTGTCCAGAAGGTGCGGGATGGGCAGAGCCGCGCACCGCAGATCATGAGGATTGAAAGCGCAGTGCCGCTTGTGGACTCGCGCCCGCACTTCAACGCCGCACAGAAGAGGGTTGTTGAAGAAGTTTTAACCTCCTATGACCGCGTTCAGGGACTACAGGGGCGGGCAGGAAGTGGCAAAACTTCAGTCTTGGCAACCATCCGAGAAGGAGCCGAAAAGAACGGCTACGCCGTGGAAGGTTTCGCGCCGACATCAAGGGCGGCGAAGCAGCTCCGTGATGCAGGAGTTAAAGCGGATACCTTGCAACGCTTCCTTGTGGGCGGCGGCCTGCAGGCCGCCGGCGATCCCGCAAGCAAGCATCTCTACATGATCGATGAATCCTCTCTGGCATCGACGCAACAGATGCGCGACTTCCTCAACAAGATTGCTAAGCAGGATAAGGTTCTCTTGATTGGCGACACGCGCCAGCATCAGGGCGTCGATGCCGGAAAGCCCTTCGAGCAGTTGCAGGAATCAGGCATGAGGACCGCGCAGCTTGACCAGATCATGCGCCAGAAAAATGCCGCGCTATTGCAAGCCGTCGAGCATCTATCCAACAACGAAACCGCTGTTGGCGTCGAGATGCTTTCGCAGCAGGGACGGATTACACAGATTGAAGACCCGCAGGAACGTGTCGCGGCCATCGCTAAAGAGTATGCCGCACATCCTGAAAGCACGCTGATCGTTTCACCCGACAACGTTTCGCGCCGTGCCATCAATCAGGCCGTGCGGCAGGAGTTGCAATCTCTCGGTGTCCTGGATAAAACCGATCATTCCATGCGCGTGCTTGCGCCGCGCAACGATATGACCGGGGCTGACCGCGAATGGGCCGCACGCTACCAGCCCGGAGATGTTCTCCATTACGTTCGCGGCAGCAAAGAGTACGGCATCGAGGCCAGAAGCTACGCCCAGGTCGTCACTACGAACCCGGGTGAAAATCTCGTTACCGTGCGCAAAGAAGATGGTCAGCAAGTGACCTATGACCCGTCACGATTGCGCGGCATCGCCGCGTACCGCGAGATCGAACGCGAGTTTGCTCTTGGCGACAAAATCCAGTTCACGGCTCCGCAAAGAGACTTGCAGGTTGCAAATCGTGATCTCGGCACCATCCAGAGTATCGGGGATGACGGCAGTATCAGCGTTCGCGTGGATGGTACGAAAGACCGAATTGTCCATTTCGATGCGAACGAGATGCGGCACTTCGATCATGGCTACGCCGTTACGTCGCACAGCTCACAGGGCCTCACTTCCGAGCGTGTCTTGGTCAACATGGACACAGAGGTTCACCCCGACCTAATAAACAATCGCTTCGCGTATGTTTCCATTTCGCGTGCTTCCCATGACGCCCAGGTGTTCACAAACGACGCCGCAGCACTGGCCGAAAGCCTGAGCCATGATGTGTCCAAGGCATCTGCAATAGACTTCAGAACCGAACAACTGATCAAGATTACACCGGTTGGAACGAAGGCAGCTGCTCTGGCGCTAGGCTTGTGACGACCGCTAGTGTCAGAGAAGAATTAGGTCAGTTTTCAGTCGTGTCCTCAGAAGCAGGCGACAGCGCCTCTGGCAGGTTTTCGGCAGAAAGATTTTTTCGATCTTCAAGGTCACCGAAAAGCGAGAGTTCAGCCTCTTCCAGCTGAATCGTGCCCTCGTTGGCTCGATTGGTCGGATAGACCCGCCAACGGTTCTCCATCTTTCCTCGGTCCACAAAGCGGGTGTGAAACACCACGGCAGACACTCTCGATGATTTGCCGAAAAATCCGCGGCCATTCCGAAACAACGTTGGTTCGCCAATTGGGCCGCCAGGAGTTGAAGCAGCAGTGAGCCTTACGACGAGATCTCCATACAATGCCGACTCGATCGAGAAATCAGACAGCATAAATAGCTCACTCACGTCGAAGACAAGAATTCCACGGGAATTCTCTGGAAGTTGTGTCCTTTTCTTGCTAAGCATCTTCTTCAGTCTCTCGTGAGTCTGATCAGGCTCGGGTGGAGACTTATATGGCCTCCAGGCAGATGCCACCGTCTGTTCTTCATCTTTGCCGGTGTCATTAAAGTGCGCAATGATCTCCGCCTTTGCAACCATATCTTTTTCTTCAGCACTTAAACCTGTACCGGGATCAAGGATTGAGCCGCTAGACGAATGAAACAAGCGGGCATGTCCCCATTTCTTCTCCTTCATCACGGATAGCGCATTGACAATTTGATCGATCGCTTTTTTGAGTTCTCCGCTTCCGGCAATGCAATCATCTCCCACCGTTACTTCGACCGTATACCGTGATGGAGTCGCGCTGAGACGAGCGAATACCTCGGAGCTAACCGCATTAAACCGCTCATCGTCCTCGGAGTCACTGACTGCGCGAACCTCCACGAAGTACGATTTGTCAGCGATGTCAGCGCGGAAGTCTGGCCCCTTCGCTGGAGCTGTTGGCTCCAACACAAGACCGAACCCTTGTTCGAGAAGATGTACTGCCACTTCGATTTCCGCCAGAGTTGAAACGTATTCAGCTGCCAGCTTGCGAGCCAGCGCTGCTTTATCAAATGCCAACCTGTCGCTTCCCATCAATCTCTCGACAAGTTGATCTGTGTATTGCACCCAAGGATTCCCATCTGCCTTGCGATACCAACGCCCCAACAAGTGCTCTGACTTCTCTGACAGGATGTTAGCTTCTACCCACGCATCTCCCATCAGGGCACGCAGTGCAACAAATTCCGGTGTAACCATAGGTCTTGCCGTCCTCTCATGCGCGGCCTATTTAGCGATTCGAGCAATGCCTTCCGCAAGCTGGTGCAGGATTGCGCATCCAGCATGTGCCGACCACAGCTAGAATTGGCCACTACCTAAAGCGTTTGTAAGCGTGCTGAGCCATTCTCGCCAGATCCATGGCAACCATGAATAATAATAATAATTGTAATTCTCGTTGTATGATGATGAGTATTCGAGCAGGAGATGGATCAGATGGCAAGTGCAAAGGTTTCCGCGCTGACTCGGCAGGACATAATTGCAGCAGCCCAAAAATTTATGCAGACAAGACGGTTGCCGAAATGGACCGCCCTTATTGATGGAAGAGAGTTCCCGGCGCGCCCGCTTGTGCTTGAGGCCGCTGGGGTTGCGCCGAATGACACCACCAACTCTCATCAGGCGGTGGCGATCTTAAAAGACTTGGGATTTGAAACTCGGTACGAGGGAAAACCGGTCTAAATTCACGTGGCATAATGGCGAATAAAATGCGAAAATGAGACGACTATCCAAATCTGTCGAGATCTGGTTCATTTGGATTAAGGGCGAGAATGAGCGTGGCGGCACATAGCGAGTGGCGGGAAGAATTCGGCGTCGGACCGGCGGGCGCGAAAGGTTTTTTCGCCAGCAAAGCCGAACTAAGTGCACCTGGCGTGAACGCATCTCAGAGCCATGTCCTCCGCCGTGCCTTCGATCTCCTCCAGCTTGATGGCGTCTTATGTGCTGAAAGCACTCCCCTCGTCTATTTCAAACAGGTCAAGAGACTTGATAAACAGGAAATACTTAAACTTCACCGCACCTTTTGGAATCACGGCGGCGCCCCAGTCCTGGTTCTGATTGCCGATGACGAAGTTCATATCTATTCAGGGCTCGTCAAACCGGGAAGCCCTGGCACTGATACTCCGGGGCTGGTAGAAACCATTCAGAGATCTACGACGGCCATAAAGGAATTCCTGCCGTCGGTGGAAACGGGCACGTTTTTCACCCGCCACAGCACGCTCTTCGATCCAGCAAATCGTGTTGACCGGGAGTTGCTCGAAAATCTTCAAGCGACCCGCGACAAGCTCATCACAGCGGCCGGCGAAAAGCTCGATAGCAGAGTTCTAGATGCGCTCCTGTGCAGGCTCGTCTTCGCCTGTTATCTGTTCGACCGAGACGTTGTCGGAGAGGCTTACCTTCGCTCACTCGGTCTGCGTAACGCGAAGCATCTGCGTGATGTTCTTGGTGTTCAACACCGGCCACTGGCAAAGCGCCACCTTTACGAGCTGTTCAAGAAACTGGGGCGTGACTTCAACGGAGATCTGTTCAGCGACAACCTTGATGCAGAAGCGAGAATCGTCCATTCGGACTGTATCGATCCGCTGAATGAATTTTTCCAAGCGACGAACGTTGTCACTGGGCAGAAATCGTTCTGGCCTTACGATTTTGCGGTCATTCCCATCGAGGCCATCAGCGCCATCTACGAGCGTTTCCTGCACAGCTCCGAGAAGCGCGATGGCGCGTTCTACACTCCCAGATTCCTTGCCGAACTTGTACTTGACGTTGCGCTCTCGAATCAATCCTCTCTTCTTGGCAAACGCTATCTCGATCCGGCATGCGGCTCCGGGATTTTCCTGGTTACTCTGTTCAATCGGATGGCCGAAGAATGGAAGCGGACAAATCCAACCGCCCGGAACGACCGGCGGGCACGCGAGCTGAGAGAGATACTGTGTAACAGCCTTTTTGGGATTGACATTAATCCCACTGCCTGCCGAATTACCGCCTTCAGCCTTTATCTGGCATACCTTGATCAGCTTTCTCCACGCGATGTCCTTGAGCTCGGGGCAAAGGGCCACAGGCTTCCGAAGCTTGTCCATTATCCCGACCACGAAAACGGCAAGCCGGTTGAAGGGCACATTTGGTGCGCTGATTTCTTCGACGACAAATCCCAATATCCGACCGACGTGGACTTAGTGATTGGCAACCCTCCTTGGGGCAGCACCGCCGAAAAGAATACCCCGCCGGGAAAATGGTGCAGCGATCAAACGCGTCGATTGCCT
Organism: Acidobacteriales bacterium 59-55; assembly: GCA_001897435.1. Taxonomy (GTDB): domain Bacteria; phylum Acidobacteriota; class Terriglobia; order Terriglobales; family Acidobacteriaceae; genus Edaphobacter. Next base: position 1,387,373 of record MKSV01000007.1, read on the forward strand.
TTGCCCGACAACCAAATCGCGGCCGCATTCATTTGGAAGGCTGCAGACCACGTGGACCCGAAGGGGCAAGTCTGCCTGATTGTTCCTCACAGCACGCTTTTCAATCACACCACCACCGCAACCGCTTTCCAGAAGCAGCTGTTCAGTGCGCACACGGTTGAGCGTGTATTGAACCTGGCGGATTATCGATTTTTCCTCTTCGCGGAGGCTCGTCATCCCGCATTGATCGTCACCTACCGAAAAGATCGACCTTCCAGCCTTCAGCAAGGAATCGAGTATTGGTCCCCTAAATCCGATTGGCTCGTCATGCAAACGGACGTAATAACGATTGCACCAGAGGACAGAGCCTATTTGAAGGTGGAAGATGTTCTCCGAGATTTGCAAGGCAAAGACGGTCCCCAAGTCTGGAAGCAACGATATTGGGCGACCGCGCGGGACCGCCGTTTAATCGAGCGCTTATCGCTTTATCCAAGACTAAGAGATGTAGTTAAGCAACCAAAGGATCGGAATACGACAAAGCGCTGGACTATGGCGGCTGGCTTACAGCCAGTCTCTGAAAATGATGATCCGGCCAAGGCAGAAGTCATAAAGCTGCCCGGAAAGCACTTCATTGAGGCATCGTCGGCTGCAAAGATTGATCTCTTCCTACTTCCTTCCGACTGCCGCGAACTTAAAGAAGCCGCATTCACCGTCCGGAGTGGCTCAAATAAGGACACGACCGTATTCAAGTCGCCTCATGTTTTGGTCACTAAGGGTTTCACGCGTGTTGCCTTCGCCAACTTCAATGTGTCCTTTCAAGATTTCCTGCGCGGCATTCACGGCCCTGAGAAGGACCGCGACTTGTTGGCATTCCTCGCGGCCTATCTTCGTTCCGATCTCGCGCGTTTCTTTCTGTTCCACACTTCGTCGCACTGGGGAATCACGCGGCAGCAGGTCCACATCGACGAGCTTCTCCGACTACCGTTCTGCCTGCCCGAATCCCTCGACAACCCGTCGCGCGGCAAGGAGATCGTCCAGGAGGTGAGCAGGATTGTGCACGACGCAACCTCTCAGGCAGACAGATATTTCGTCGATCGCGCAGGTATTGTCGATGCAGCTAGCACCTCGATCGACAAGCTACTGGACGAGTATTTCGACATCCTTCCGGTTGAGCGGGCTCTCATTGCGGATACCGCGCAAATCACGATTCCAAGTGTCCTTCCAAGTAGGAATAAGACGAATGTGCCGACAATTATGCCGGCTGGGGAAAACCGGAGGGACACCTATATCAAGCTGCTTTGCGATACCTTGAACGGGTGGTCGAAAAACAGCTCGTACACCGTGCGTGGCGTGTCAATCGCCTCTGAAAAATTAGGGGTGGGAATCGCCGTACTGGAGAAAACATCCCGGAATGCACCTTCGATGCAAAACCACGAACTCCCCGACATTCTTGTCGCGCTCGATGAGCTAAGGACGGCAGCGGGGCAGAAATTGAACAGCTTTGAGTTGCTTCGCGGGACGAAGGTCTTTAGCGGAAACAGTCTCTATCTTGTGAAGCAGATCGGCCAGAGATTCTGGAGTTCAACAGCCGCCCTAAATGACGCAGACGAAATAGCGGCCACCATCCTGATGCAGGCGCGGGGGGAAGTGTGACCACTATTGGGGCATCCGAAGAATGGGCCGACCTTATCGATTCCATGGTGCCGCAGATCCTTGAACTCGTTATTGCCAGCTGGCAACAAATGACCTCTCCGGTGGCGGACGAGAAGGAAGACGATATCACGATTGCCTTATGGCGAATACTTACCCAAAACCGCACTGCTCGCCATCTGATGTTTCAGATTCGACTTCAAGTGGTTGAATTGGACCCGATGCCGGGGGAAGATTTCGGCAGGATGGACATTGCCTTCATCCCACCGGTGCCCAGCGAAGACATCTATTTTTGCTTGGAAAGCAAGCGGCTTAACGCGATAAAGAGTGGCAAGACGCGTACCTATGCCTCCGAATATGTACGACTCGGTATGCTCCGATTCATTACCGGTCGGTATTCAAAAGCTGTGCAACACGGCGGAATGCTTGGATACGTTCTTGATGCGAAGGTGCCTGAGGCCATCAACAGTGTAGAGGAGAACATAAAACAGCGGCACAAGGAGCTGTGCATGGCATCTCCTGGCGTATTTCAACTGTCGTCCGTTGTGCCCGCCGACGATAGAGCGCGTGAAACCCATCATCAGAGAGCGCACCAGAAAAGTTGCTTCCACATCCATCATCTGTTCATGCCGTCGGCTCCCGTTTCTGCGACAACCTCAATGGTGCGAAGCGCTAATCGAAAAAGAAAGAAGAAGCGATCAGTTCCCGTCGGCCCAAAACCCTGATGTGACATATGTACTCCGCGATCGGCAAAAATCCACACCTCTAGTTAAAGCATTGATTCTGTGAAGAGAACGCGGAGAGACGACACTTGTCCAGCCGGGATAGAAGTGCCCACTAGTTCCGATGAAAAGTTGCACGCCGCGGCTGTGGGAATGTGTCATGAGAGTAGGATGCTTGTTCCCATCGTGAATTTTTTCTTTAGCAGGATGAGGTCTCCTCATCAACCATCCATATCCGCAAGCGAGGTAACTGACCAGTTTCTTGACCGTGGTTGTAAACCAAATCGAATGCTTCGAAAAATTTCCCTCGACTGCTCATCCCGGTGTAAACCTGCAATTCAGAATAATCAAGAGCAATACACGGAATCCCGGTTTCCTTAGAAAGTTGAAGGATCGGGAGGCTATACTCTCCGAACTCGTCGTTAAAAAGTTCTTTGACCACAATGAGAGCCCGTACTTGCCGGCCGCCCAGCTCAACTGGTACGACAATATTTCCTACTATCATCTCGAACGGAGATGCGGACCGCATATAACGGAGCGCACCTCGTACCTGATTGATTGCCTTCAGGAGTGCCTTCTTCGCAGTAGCTTTTTTACGGACGATTGTGTTGCGCAGCACTTGCTCCGTATTCGGACTGTCCTTCGCTTGCACGACAATGATCTCGGAATCCGTCAACACAAGGAGATCGGCAATTTCCTCCCGGTCCGTCACCCGGAGCGGGTTCATATAGATGTCCCTCGAATCGAAAAGACGTCCGAGCAAATGTGCAATGTCCCTCTCCTGAAAAGCCCCAGGCTCTTGACGTTCGAGCTGAGAGAAGCTAAAAGACTGGCCGCCCTGATAGAGATGGTTATCTGCGCGAGCATCTAAAATCACCAGGTCATCGGCAAAGTGGCTTTCCTGAAAATCGATCGAGATGGCATCCTGATCGTCGCTTTGCATTCGGCTCCCAAACCATAAATGAAGCTGCATATGTGTGAGTCGTGCCAGATTCAAATCAAAAGGCAGTAGGCGTCCCTTTTCCATGCGGTCCTTCGCAACTGGTGAACAGGTCAAGGAGCACGTATATCCGAGCCATTCGCGGTTTTGTTCGTCGAAAAAGTGAATCTCCAGAGTGGGCTGCGTCAGCATATTGACCACCTTGCTTGTGTCATCGTCCGCGAAGAGCGGCGTGTAGATAACGAGGGGTTCATCTTCGACATCGAAGAATGCCGACATGAGGCCAATAGTCTCTTTTCCTGAGAGCATCAATGGGACAACATAGATTTTGAATCCACCGTTTACCTTCGCCGCAAGCAACATCTCCTTGGTTGTTTTTATTACGAGCCTCGCAGTTGCATCGCCGGGCAGCGATAGAGGCCATAGCCCTATCCCGATCGAGTGGACGAAATGAGCGCTTTCTGGATGGAGTATCGTCAACATGGTCAATAGTCTCGTCTTCGTTATTCTGATGGCGCGTGGTCCACAGCAGTGAGGAGTTCGTATTCAGACAAAAGGTAAGAAATATAACTCCGGGTCAGATTGCAGAACAACTCAGCCTCGTGCTTCTTCAAACCTTCCAGATGTAGATGACGTCCGTGCCGGATTCCAGCTTCACCTGGCCCGGAGAGATACGACTGAAGTGCTTCGAGCCAGCGCACGACAGCCCCCATAACCGGGGCATCTCCTGCGGCTCGCTTGAGGCTTCTTGCAACTTCATTGAAATACGTGCCTGAAATTTCCTGTCCATTCAGATGGCAGCCTGGGAAGGAAAGCATGATTGATTCGAGAAGCCACCATATTTGGGCGACCGCTTCGTCACCATTGTTTTCCTCCAGCAATACCCGCGATCTCTCGATGGCCTCTCGAAATCGCGCCTGCGCTTGTTCCAGAACCGTTGTTGATTGCACTGGGATGACCTCGACCTGTTCCCGCAGGACAAGATTCGGAGGAGTAATGACATAACCAAGACCGTGCATTTCAAGCAATCTGTTCATCACCTGTACACTCGGAGCCGTTCTCGCCCCAAGTTGTTGTTTGATCTGTTCGCATGTCTCATAAAAAGCGGAAATGAATACAGGTGCGTTTTCCGCTGCGCTATCCATTGCTGCCCTTGCGTCCCCCGGAGCGAAATATAGAGACGAACTTCTGTAAACGGGAAGCCCCATCGCCTCGCTGAATTGTGCTCGAATCATGTAGTACACCTCTTCGGGATCACCGGTACGATTTGCGGCTCGCGTCAAAATTCCCCAAAAGTTCTCTACTGCATCCGGTGGAACCTTGCTGTTGATATAGGTGCCATCTTGAGGAGGCATCAGTTCCCAGGCGATATCGAAGGTGAGGCTCAATTGTTTTCTCCACCTTCCATTATGAGGGCCTTTTTCTCCAGTTCAGCCGCTTCGTGTCTTACGCTCCCACCTCGGCGACCTGGGCCAGATGTCGAAAAGTCTAATGAAAGTCGTGCGACCGCATATCAATCGGCCCAAGCTCCAGCACGCGCACAGCAGATGCCTTTACCGAAATCACACCGTCCTGATTTTGGAGCGTGCCTTCCAGAAGAAGAAACTTTCCCCGCGTCACGGCCATGCGGTACTGCTCATACACCTTAGGGTGAATAATCGCGTTCGAGATGCCGGTTTCATCCTCGTCACTGATGAAGATAAAACCGCTCGCCGTCCCCGGACGTTGCCGCGCAATCACGGCTCCGGCGATCCGCACGAACGTTCCATCCGGTAAATCTTTTAGGTCTGCGGCCCGCATGACACCTTCCGCATTCAGCCTGGCGCGGTGATACTCCATCGGGTGCGGCCCAATGGTGAAGCCGGTAATGAAGAAGTCCGCCACCAGCCGCTCATCAATTGTCATGTTCAGGAGCGGTGAGGAAAGGTCGATTTCAAATTCGTCGGGAATGTTTTCAAACAGAGGCCCAATGCTCTGTCCTGCCCGCTCTGCCCGCCATAGAGCCGTGCGGCGGTCGTGTTTTTCGCCCGTCCAGTTGAAGGCTCCGGCGTTGGCAAGCTGCGCTAACTCGGTTTTCCGGATTGCGGGTACGCGCCGCTTGAGATCGTATTCGGACGTGAACGGCCCATCGCTGATTCTTGCTTCCGCGATGGCTTGACCAGTCTCCTGCCGCAGACTCTTCACGTAGCGAAGCCCCACCCGCAGAGCGAAGGGATCACTGTATTGGCTGCTTTCCGTTTCTTCCAGACGTTCCAGCGTACAGTCCCACTCCGAACGCTGCACGTCAATGGGACGAATCTTTAGTCCGTGGAGCTTGGCATCATGGATGAGCGTCGATGGCCGATAGAATCCCATCGGTTGATTGTTCAGCATGGCGCAGGTGTAGGCGGCGCGATAGTAATACCGCGCATACGCACTCGAATAGGCAAGCGAGGCAAAACTGTGGGCGTGCGACTCGGGGAACATGAACTCCCGCACGGTCGAGAGAATCCGCAGAATCTCCGTCTGCGCCTCCGGCCCGATACCATTGGCGGTCATTCCGTCAATGAGGCGCGACCGCATCCTGGCGAGAATGGCGTCCGATCGCTTGCCTCCCATCGCCTTACGCAACTCTTCCGCTTCGCCGCCCGTCAGGTTCGCCGCCGCCATGCCAATCTTCATCACTTGTTCCTGAAATAACGGAACACCAAACGTCTTCTTCAGGAACGGCTCGAATGATGGATGCAGATATGTCACCGGTTGCCTGCCCAGCTTGCGCTGGATGTACGGGTTCACAAACTGCCCTGTGACCGGCCCAGGTCGAATGATGGCAACTTGCTGCGACAAGTCCTCGAAACATGCTGGGCGCGAGCGAGGCAGCGCCGACATCTGCGCTCTCGATTCAATCTGAAAGAGGCCCACCGTGTCGGCAGCCTGAATCGTCTTGTACACAGCCGGGTCTTGCGGGATCTGAGCGTAGTCGAGCGACACGCCGTAGTGCTTCGGCACTAATTCCAGACAATCCGCGAGCACGGCCATCATGCCGAGGCCCAGCAGATCGACCTTGATAATCTTCATGTCCGACGCATCATCCTTGTCCCACTGAATGACCGTCCTTGCTTCCATCGACGCCCGCTCAATCGGGACCACGGCATCGAGCTGGCCCTGGCAGATCACCATGCCGCCGCTGTGTTGTGAGAGATTGCGCGGAAGGTGCTGCATCCGCTCGCATATCTCCAGATACTTCACAACGCGGGGATTCTTAAGGTCGAAGCCCGCCGTCTTGAAGCTGGTTTCGAGTGTGTCTTTCGGCCCCTTCCATTCCCACGGAGTTTCGAGCGCCGAGATGCGCGAGGTTTCCGCTTCGGAGAAGCCAAGCACCTTGCCCGTCTCTCTGGACGCCGACCGATGGCGATAAGTGGTGACATTCGCCATCATCGCGCACCCAAGTTCTCCATACCTGCGATAGACGTACTGGATGGCGCGTTCGCGGTCGGTCTCGCTCGGCAGATCAATGTCAATGTCGGGCCACTCTCCGCGTTCGAGCGAAAGGAACCGCTCAAAGAGCAGATCAAGTCCAACCGAATCGACGATGGTGATTTCAAGCGCGTAGCAGACGACGCTATTTGCGGCACTGCCGCGGCCTTGCACAAGGATGCCGTTGTCCTTGCAGTAGCGAACGACATCCCACACGATGAGAAAGTATCCCGCTAGTCCCAACTGCTCAATCACTCGTAGCTCGCGCTCCGCTTGCTTTGCTGCCTTTGCGTAAAGCGCGGCATTGTTTTTCGGGAGGTAACGCCTGCGTATCCCTTCCTCGACACGCTGACGAAGAAACGAGTCCATCGTCTCCCCATCCGGCACCGGATAGGCTGGAAACTCATAGCCGAGATTCGTCATCTCGAATTCGAGCCGCGAGGACAGTTCGCGTGTATTCGAGATGGCTTCGGGATAGTCATAAAAAAGCTGCCGCATCTCTCGTGCGGATCGGAGATACCGCTCCGTGTTTGTGGTCAGCAGCCGTCCCGCCTTATCGAGCGTCGTCTTATGGCGAATGCATGTGAAAACATCGAGGATTTCACGCTCATGCTCCGTCGCGTAGTTCACGCCGCCCGTTGCCAGCAGCGGCAGATTTAATGAACGTGCAATGCGAATTGCCGCACGGTTGCGATGCTCTTCCTCACGGTCGAAGTGGCGTTGTATCTCGACATAGACATTGCTCCGCCCAAAGAGATGTACCAGGCGTTCGACGCTCTGCTGTGCCGCGTCGAAGCCGCCACGTGCCAGCGCAGCCGCAAGCGGCCCCTCACTGCCACCCGTCAGGCAGATAAGACCTTCATGGAACTCCGCAAAATCTGTAGTCAGTGCCGCGCCCTCTGCTTTCGTGCTCTCGCGCAACTTGTAGCGCGTGATGAGACGGCAAAGGTTCTGATATCCAATGCGCGACTTTGCCAGCAGAGGCAGGCGCACCGGCTCGACGGGATATTGATGCGGCAGATATTTGGCAGGCCGCAGCCGTTCGCCGAGGTCGCTTACGGCGACCTCCGCACCGATATGCGCCCGCACGCCTCGCCTCTGGCCTTCCATGTGAAGACGCGGCGCACCATACACGCCGTTGCGGTCGAGGAGTGCCATCGCTGGCATCTCCAGTTCGGCGGCTCGCGCAATCAGGGCCTCCGGCAGAGACGCGCCTTCGAGAAAAGAGAAGGCGGAGCGGCTATGCAGTTCCACATACTCAGTCATACGTCCCCTGCACATACCAGCAGCGCGACCGAGGATCGTAAGCGATGCGGCAGACGCGCTCCGCACTCTCCGCCGCCAATCGTACATCCCACTCTTCGCGGCACCAGTTAGACTCCGACCACCACTGCCCACTCACGCGCCACGGCCCTGCAATCTCACGAACGGTATACCGCTCTCCTCCCCAAAGGACGCGCACCGGCGCGTTCCCAACCAGCGTTACGCCGACTGTCTGCGGCGGACGGCAGACACGCAGCGCCGTTGTGATGGAAAGCGAGGATGGCACACTCTTCTTCGGAGGCGGCGGCGCGAACGGAACCATGCGAAAAGCATTGGGGCGGTGCTCGTCTTTAAGTTCCACGGAGCCGACACGATCCTCTCCCAACAGCTTCCGCAGCCGCGCCAGCAATACCTCCAGTCTTCCCGGCTCCGGGGCCTGGGGAAGAAACAGGCCATGTTGAGTGCGATACGGCGCGGCGGATTGTGCGTGCAGTTCCAGTTTCAGAATCGCGGCACTTGGTGGATGTGTTTCGAGATCGAGTTGCAACAGCTTGAGCAGTGTCGATTTGTCCTCGAGCGGCAAGGCTGGCCGGACAAGCCTTTCATGCTGCTCGCCTCCGTCCAGATGAAGCACGACGCGGAGCATCGCTATCGCAAGCGCCCTCGACTTTACGCGCTCCAGCAGCGCATCAGTCATGCGGGCGAGCAGGAACAGCAACGGCTCCAGCATTTCTACGGGAAAATCCAGTTCCATCCGCTCGATGAGACTTTCCTCGAAGTTCGGCTCCATCGGAAACATCAGGTGCGGCCATGCGCCGCGCGCCAGCAGATGCAGCCGCTTTCCGGCTTGTCCGATACGGGAGATTAAATCTGTCTCTGCAAGCGCGGCGAGCTGGCCGCAGGTGCGGATGCCCCATGCGTGAAACGTCTCCGCGTGCTCCACAGAAGGATTCAGAACATGCAGTGGAAGATCCCGCAACGCTTCGGCCTCGCAGCCTGGCGGCACGACAGAGACTCCATTCCTGCCACGCGCAAGACACACCGCCGCATCGAAGTTCTGCGACACAGCAATATTCGCCAGAAAGCCCGCCTCCGTGATGCGCTGGCGCAGTGTGTTTGCAAGCTGTGTCTCATCTCCAAACAGCCCATTCATCCCGCGTATATCGAGCGCATAAGTTCCGGGTAGATACTCGACATGCTCGATGCGCGGCGAGAACATGCACGCTGTTGTATGAAGCACCATGAGCGCCGAGATTTCATCCTCCGGCACACGGCGCACGACAGCTACTCCGGGGATCGTCTCGGCTTGCAGTCTCGTCATTCCGGCTTCGACGCCGGACGAACGCGCTGCTCTGTTCGCCGTAATCACCACCTCTGCCGGTGGCTCTCCCTCTACTAGCGCAAAGGGGTTGTTCCGCAGCTCCGGGCGTTGCTGCACCGCGACCTGTGCCGCGAAGTTCGGGGTATGAATGACGGCATACATCACCGCACCCTCGACCACAGTGTTTCCGCAGTCCACTCAGCCCGTAGAGGCGGCTTCTTTTGCTGGAAGCTGGAGCCTTCATTGCGGTTGCGCTCCCGCACCAGCGCGTAGCGTTGTCCCTCAAACAATGCCGTCTCTCCATTGCGGCTGAAAGATGGAATCTGAGCCGGTTCGCAGCGCAATGCGAGCGCGGCGCAACTGTTGGCACACAGAGTTTGTGTCAGAAGCACAAGAGCAGTGCGAGCCTGCTCTGCCGCAAGTCGATAGCGATACCACGTCGATAATGGAATCCGCGTCGCGTGCTGTGGCAGCACGTCACTTATATCGAGGACGATGGCCGCGAAGCTTCCGGCCTGAAGCAACAGGTCTGTCGCCTTTAATGCCTGTTCCAGCCGCGGCCACGGTTTATCCGTTACTCTCTGTCTGCGTTCCGCCGACAGCCGCAGCCATAACAACTGTTTCAGAACGATGTCAGCCGCAGCCGCCGACTCCGGCGAAAGGGCATCGCCCACATCGACCCACGCGCAAGCAGCGCCCGATTGTGTGATGGCCGCGATAGTCGAGAGCGCAAAAGAAGTCTTGCCCGTCGAGCGTGTGCCCACGATCTCCGAGATGCTGCCACGCGGGATGCCCCCGCCAAGCATCGTATCCACCTCATGAATCCCTGTAGAGAACAACTCCGGGGCCTGCTTGATCTTGAGTGTCAGGGCGGCAGGCACCCGTTTTGCAAGGGTGGTTTCGACTTGAAGGCGGATTGCGGCGGCGGCGGGCATAACGAAGTGTATTCGTCTTATGTTCGCCTATCCTGTCCGAGCGCTGTCAAATGACATTTGAACCGCAACTTGTGCAGAATGCTCTAACTAATTGCTCCCATTCAGTTTGAAGATCGAACGTTTTTGCGTCTGACGACTTACACTTAGCCCATGTGTGGCCGCTATCGCCGAAAATCCGACAAACAGCGTATCGCTGACGCCTTCGGCGTCACCGAGGGCATGGAAGACCTCGATCTCGGCCCGAAAGAGGACATCGCGCCCGGCTCCGTGCAACCCGTCGTCTCTGTCAACGCGGACGGCCGGCGTCAACTCGAACTGATGCGTTGGGGATTCAAGCTCCCCGACCGGCTTCTCTTCAATGCCCGTTCCGAAGGCATCGAGATTTCCAAGTTCTGGAAAGATGCTTTTCTCAAAGGCCGCGTCATCGTCCCTGCGGATGCGATCTTCGAGTGGAAAGAGATGCCCAAGGGACAGAAGAAACCGAAATACGAATTTACGTTGCCAGGCCAGGAGCCGTTCGGTATGGCTGGCGTCTGGAAACTCTGGAAGAACCCGAAGACGGACCATTGGGAGCGCGCGTTCGCCGTCATCACCGGAGAGCCGAACGAACTCATGCAGCCGATCCACGACCGCATGACGACCTTTCTGGAACCGCGTGACTATGCCGAGTATTTAGAGCCTTCCGACAGACTGCCACTCCATCTGCTCCGCATCCTTCCTTCCGAAAATATGCGAGCAGCCCTGGTCGAGAAGTCGCCTATCACCAATCGGCAAGTGAGTCTCTTCGATAGCCATTGACCTTGGGCGTCCCAGCCCATGACCCACCCTAGTTGCTTTTTCAATCCTGATCCGAAATCATGGATGCGGGACGGGCACGCACCGTCCTGGGGTGTGGAAACCCCAACAGTACAAAGGCGCGTTTTTGCGCTGAGGTATCCCTACGACTTTTGCGTCGGGGAGCCGTGGACGTATGTCCAGGCCCCCAAAGCTAAAGGTCCACGGAGCCGGGTACTGTCGGCTTTCCAACTCCCCGACCTGGGTTTATAGGGCATGTTTGCGGGGGCGCACCGCAGACGTTCTTCCCTAAATCCTGTTGAGGAGACACGATGGGGACTACTGCTCTTTTTCTCAGCTCGAAATTTCGCAGGGGCCATCCGTTCTCTTCCAATCCCCAGAGTGGGCCACTCCGCTACGATTGCCAGGGCCTCTTCGGGACAAATCTTCATCGCGGATTTCAAACCGTGCTCGTTACGGCAGCGCGCAGCTATTCCCTATGGAAACACGCTGGTATCTGCGTAGATGAGAAAGGATCTTGCATGGTCGAATGTCAGGAATTTGTTGGAAAGGTCGTCAGCAGCTTCAAACTCTACGAAGACTCCATCGAAGGCCCGGAAATCTGCATCGAGTTCACCGATGGCACCGTGTTCTCTTCCTGCTTGAAAACATCGACTGCCCTTGAAGCCAAGGTGACACGGAATGAAGGTGGGCATCCTCGCCTTCTTAAGGACTACTCCACTCCTCCTGTGTCTCGTTAAGAGACTTACGCCGAGCTGCGGGAGGCGTCACCTCCCGCGCTGCGACCGCTCTCGCGTTCTCCGCTTCCCACCTCAGCGGCCTGTTCCTGCCGCAACGCGACCCTGACAATTCATGCGTGCTGACGCACGCGCAGAAGGAAGACAAGCCTCGCTAAGGGGCTCTGCCCCGATCGCGCGGCGCAAGGGGCTTCCCCAATCTTCCGCGCTGCGCTTGTGCAGACCTCCGCTGCGCTCCGTCCTTTCCGCTCCAGCTTTGCTTCCGCTTCAAGGATGGGGAGACCCCTCCCCGTTGCGCCTTGCTACCCCCGCCTTCGCCAGGAGGCGTTCGGCATGTACATGCCGCGTTTCAACGCGGACGTGCAAAAGCAAATGCCGACCGGCAAAGGAGCAGACACCATGAGCAGCACAGCCATCACCAGCACCAACAACCAGCCCAAGACGGCGAAAGAAGTAATCGCCGCCAACGTCCAGAACCTCATCGAGCAGCTAGAGGCAGGACAGAGCGATGCACTCACAGCCTACCTAAACGCGATGAGTCGTTTTCATAACTACTCGTTCGGAAACATCCTCGAAATCGCACGGCAAAAGTCGAACGCGACCAGAGTAGCCGGGTTCTGGAAATGGAAGGAGCTAGGCCGCAACGTCAAGAAGGGCGAGAAAGGCATCCGCATCCTTGCTCCCATCATCGGCGTTCGTCGCAAGAAAGACGAGGAAGCCGAGAAGGACATCACCAAACAGAACACGGCGGTATTGGTTGGGTTCCGTTCGGCCTATGTCTTCGACGTCTCGCAGACCGAAGGAGCGGAGCTTCCCGAGTTGCGCGAGATCAGCGGCGACGTTGGAGAAAACAGAGACAGGCTGATTGCTTTCATTGAGCAGCGAGGCATCGAGCTTGTCTTTACCGAGCGCATTGCACCCGCTCTTGGCATGAGCTACGGCGGACGCATCGCCATCCTGCCGGGACAGTCCAAGGCCGAGGAGTTTTCAACACTCGTTCACGAACTGGCGCACGAGATGTTGCACAAGGCGGAGCGCCGCACCGCGACAACGAAGGTTGTCCGCGAAACGGAGGCCGAGGCTATCGCCTTTGTCATCGGAAAGGCCGTGGGTTTGGAGACACGTTCGGCCAGTGCCGACTATATCCACCTGTACCACGGCAACGCGTCGCTGCTAGCGGAATCGCTCGAAGTCATCCAGCAGACCTCCGCTGTCATCCTTGCCGCATTGCAGCCGCCGACTGCAGCAGAGGCGACGATGGCCGATGCAGAACTGGCGAAGGTGGCGTGATGCAGACCATCCTTCAAATCCTCAAGATGGCCGGTGGGTGGCACCCCGGCCTCTACCTCAAGATCGACAACCCGCCGTACATGGAGCTTGTCATCGAGGCGATGGACGAGTCCGGCCCGATGGGATTGCCCGCAATTTCCGTTTGTCACTACGGCGAACAGAACGGCGATGCCATGCGCGACCCGGAGATGTGCTTCGAGCTTGGCCTTGCAGGGGGAGCGCATCTGTCCGCGTTCTACTATCGCAACGATTACGCAGGCGTGGAGCAGTGGAGCCGGAACATCGTGAACGGGAACTACGTCCACCTGATCGCTCTCCACGAGCAGCACCAGCGTTTCGCAAACTCGTGGGATAACAACCTGCGATTGCAGGGATTCGCAGAGGCTTTCACGGACAAGTCGATTCGTGGCTAGTCCGCTCTCTTCGGAGCGGATAGAGCCAGTGTGTCCGCTCCGTTTCTATTCACCCTCAACCGCTCGAAAGGAGCATACCATCATGCAAACCCAAGTCAACAACGCTACCGAGTACCGCAATGTTTCGCTCTCGCTTCTCAGCGAGTCGAAGACCAACCCGCGCCGCATCTTCGAGGATGCAGCCTTGAAGGAACTAGCCGAGTCCATCCGCACCCAGGGCGTTCTCTCTCCCTTGCTTGTGCGGCCCTTGGATGAGCGCGGTTTTGAAATCGTCGCGGGAGCGCGACGGTATCGCGCCGCACAGATGGCCGAGCAGGATACCGTACCCGTCCGTATCGTCAACCTCTCCGATGCCGCGGCGTTGGAGGCTCAATTAGTGGAGAACCTGATTCGCGCCGAAATTCATCCGATGGAGGAAGCGCAAGGATTCCGCGCGTTGCTGGACTTGGACGAGCCGAAATACAGCATCGAGCAGATCGCGGCCAAGGTAGGCAAAACGCCCATCTTCGTAGCTTCGAGGTTGAAATTGGCTGATCTTATACCCGCAGCGGTGGATGCGTTCTATGCCGATGAAATCGGCGTAGGCCATGCGTTGCTGCTGGCGAAGCTGCCCGCCAACGTGCAAGAACAGGCGCTCTCCGCTTGCTTCAAAGAGGTATATAACAACGGAGCCAAGCCCGCTCGTATCCTGCTGCCTGTCCGCAACCTGCAATTCTGGATTGATAGCAACATCCTGTTAGTCCTCAAGGATGCGCCCTTCAACAAGCGGGATGCGCAGTTAGTTCCCTCCGTTGGCAGTTGTGCCGATTGCCCGAAGCGGACAGGACATAACAAACTGCTGTTTGGCGATGACCTCGGCAGACAGGGCGACCGCTGCACCGACCCAGGCTGCTACGCCGCCAAAGTCTCGGCGCATGTTGCCAAGACCATCGCCGCCAAGCCGGAGCTGGTGCAGATCAGCACGGCCTACGGTGCTCAAAAGGAAGGCAGTCCGGTACTGCCGCGCAACAAGTACACCGCCATTCAGGATGAAAAGCCGAAGAACAAGCAGCAAGCCCAGAGGCCGGAGTACAAATCCTGTAAGTTCACGACCGAGGCCATCGTCACTGAAGGTTCGGACGTTGGCACCATCCATAAGGTGTGCGCCAATGCGTCTTGCCCAGTGCATCATCCGAAGCAGCAAAACAGCCGCGACGATGAGAAGTGGAAGGCCGAGCAGGAGAGGCAGCGGAAGGAACAGGCCATCTCCAACGCGACCGGCCTCCGTGTCCTTGCCGCCATCGGGGACGCCGTCCCGGTTCGCCTGATGAAACGTGACCTGCTTTTCGTCATCGAGAAGTTGGTAGGCACATTGGACGAGAGCCACGTCGAGATGCTGGCGCGGCAGCACGGCATACGGCAGAAGCGCGACGATGGAGGCATTGCAAAGACCTTGGGTGCTTTCCTTCGCCGCGCCGATGAAGGTACGCTCTCTCGGCTGCTGGTAGAGTCCAGTATCCTTCTTGCGGCCTCGCGCTCGAATCCCACCTCGGTACTCCGCGATGCGGCCAGCATATACAAGGTGGATGCCGACGCCATCGCCACCAAGGTACGGCAAGAATTCACCGCCAAGGAGAAAGCGAAGAGGACGACGGGGCAGCCCGCAGCCAAAGGCGCAAAGAAAGCGGCATAGCTCTCCATTCATCGAGGGGTGGCGTTCGCTGCCCCTCATTTTTCGTCCGCAAAAAAGCGGCAGGGAGAACCCGTGCTGGTTTCTCCCTGCACTCTCTGCCCGCTTGCCTTCCGGCCTCCGCTCGCCGGCTGCGCGGACAGGGCGTTCGTTTTTCCGTGCTGTGGCCGAGTAGCGATCTACTCGGAGATAATCGACGGATCGAACACGGCAAAGGTACGACCCAGAGGTTATGGGCTTATACAGCCCGTCGGGTGGCAAATCAGGTTTGGCGCGGAGTGCCAGCACGCTCATGGGCGTCGATCGCGCATAACGCGGGGTGATCTTCGGCCACTCGCCGTTTCCTCCGCGAGTTGTGTCACGTTCTAGGCTATACCCTTCACAATCGGAATCTGCACACGAAAGATGGAGCCAAGGCCAAGGGTACTTTCGACCTCAATGATTCCACCATGCGCGCCTGCAATCGAGCGTGCGATCGCGAGGCCAAGCCCTGCGCCCCCTCCATCGCGGGAGCGCGCGCGATCAGCCCTATAAAACCTCTCGAAGATGCGGGGAAGCTCCTCTTCCGATATGCCGATGCCATTATCAGAGACCTCGCAGACAGCATTGGAATTTGTCTCCCTCAAGGAGACAGACACTCTGCCATTACACGGCGAATATTTCAGGGCGTTGTCGATCAAAATCGCGAACAATCGCGCCAGCGCGTGTGGATCTCCTCTTGCTTGAAAATCTTTTTCAGGCAGGCTCACGACGAACTCAATGTGCTTCGACTTGGCCAGAGCTTCGCAGCGACCACATGCCAGCCACACGGTTTCGCTCAAGTCGAGGACCGAGGGTTGCACACTCACTTCGCCGAAATCCGAGCGGGCAAGCGTCATCAAATCCTCGATCAGACACTTCGTGCGCACGGCCTCGGTGCGGACCTCCTCCAGCGCCTCTCGCCACTCTCCGTGTGACGCATTCGGCCGCAGAGCAAGCTCGGATGTCGTCAGGATCAACGCGATGGGTGTTCGGAGTTCGTGGGCGGCATCGGCGGTAAAGCCGGAAATTCTGTTGAAGGCTTTCTCCAACCGAGCGATCATGCCGTTTAGAGTCTCGGACAACCGAGCAAGCTCATCGCCGGTTCGAGGCACAGCCAAACGCAAACTCAGATTCCGGGCGCTGATCTCCCGTGCTGTGTTCGCGATCTCGTCAACCGGCGCTAGAGCCCGGCGGCATAGCCAATAGCCGATTGCCCACGAAAGCGCAAGAAGAGCGGGGAGGAACCACAGTGCTAGAGTACGAAAGCGACCCAGCATTGCATAGTATTCTCCTACTGGCTCGGCGAGTTCGACGACGTATGACGTGCCTTCCACCTGCACGTTAGCCGAGAGCGTTCGGAGTAGAGCGCCCGGCACCGGAACCGTCGCGAAGCGCGGTTTCGTTAGCTGCGCAACCGGAGGCGGGGAAATGTCATAAGGGGCAATGGAAGGGGAACGGTAGAGCCAAACACCCCGAGATCTCACTTGCAAAAGGTCGCCCCCGGGTCTGAGGCCAGATAGATGTGCCTCGAATTCGTGCGCCAAGCTATGCATATCCCGGTTGAGCAGGCGGCCCTCGATAAATGGTCCGATCTCCTCCAACCGGCTCGAAAGGTCGTTGTCGGCGGCGCGAGTAATTGTGTGGCGCATAGCAAAATACATCGCCACGCCCAGCGCACAGACTATCAAAGCGAGCATGGCTGTGAACCAAGCGGTCAGGATCACTCGAATCGAAAATCGTCTTATCACTCGCCGCCTCTTCCTACCCGATAACCGACCCCACGCACCGTCTGGATCAGTTGCATAGCGTCGTCTTTGTCGATCTTCTGGCGCAACAAGCTGATGAACGCGTTCAGGTTACTGTCTTCCCCGGACTCTTCGGTGTTCCAGACAGCCGCGATGATGGCATCACGCTCCAGCACACGGCCTGCGTTCCTCATCAGCAGCTCCAGCAGGGAGAATTCGGTCAGCGTCAATTCGATAGGCCGCTTGTTCCGAAAGACCTGATGAGTTGCCGGATTGAGTGTAAGATCCGCCACCTTGAGGACCGCTGGACGGGGAATGGGACCCCTTCGCGAAACCGCCCGCAAACGCGCCACGAGTTCGTTGAACAGGAACGGCTTCGTTAGGTAATCGTCCGCGCCTATATCCAACCCTTTCACTTTATCGAGTGGAGCGTCACGCGCCGTCAGCATGAGAACGGGTGTCTGATTCCTCCGCTCGCGCAGCCTGCGGACAACCTCGAATCCATCGAAACCAGGGAGCATAACATCAAGGACGATGACGTCAAACGTACAGTTTTGGGCTGTCTCAACGGCGCTTGCGCCCGTATAGGCAACCATAACGGCATGACCCTCGGCACGGAGGCCCTTTTCCAGCAACGCCGCCATTCGGGTCTCGTCCTCGACAATCAGAATCTGCATGGCCGGTTACTTCCTATCCTCGCAGGCGCTTTAGAATTTTCTCGAATTCTTCTTCATCGACCTCTCCCCGCGCAAAACGCCACTTCACGATTTCTTCTGGATTCTGGCGTATCAACCAAGACCGGATCAACGGTCTCACAGAGACGAGCACGAGCGCGACCAGCACTAAAACGAAGATAATCCAGATCAATTCGTGTGGCCACCACCATTCATGCCAATGAATCTCATGTGCCTGCATTCTTAATCCTCTCTGCGCCCGGCGGCGCGCCCATGTGAGATCAGAATGTGTATCCGAAGGAAAACTGTAATTCCCTCGGGGGGAGGGCCGAGACAGCGCGTCCAAAGAATGGTGAACTCAAGTTGCCGGTAAAGTCGGCATAGTTCACCCGATTAAGAACATTGAATGCATTAATAGCCAGCTTCAGCCCCGGCCCCTCGGTCTTTTTCGATTTGTTCAGAAAGAACTCGTGCGACCACCCCAGATCGATGTCCGCATACCCCGGGCCTTGCAGGCTGTTGCGCGGAACGCCGGATGGCCGCGCATCTGCACGCCCGTCGTTGTATTCGTCGATTCCTGTTGTTATCGTGTACGGCGCCCCGGTATAAAACGAAAGAGCGACGCCGAGATTTAGAAGCTTGCCAGGCCGCAACGTGCCCAACAGGTCGAATCGGTTGCGCCGGTCAGCATCCGACCGGCCCCACTCTCCCGTGAGGTCGTAGCTATTCGGTGGAAAGTACCAGATTCCTCCGGTATTATCGCGCGCCCATCCGAGTCGATATTGGGCCATTCCCGCAAAATACTTTGTCGCTTGGCGCCGAAGCGTAATCTCAATGGAATCGTCTGCGCCTCGCCCGGCAGATTCGAATTGCTGCAGAACGCCGATTGCAGGATCGGGCCGCGCCTCATAGAGCGGAGGCAGCGGTTGATTGAGGTCTCGCGACCGGAGCAGATGGAAGGAGCGTGACCCGATATAGGTAACGTCGAGGGTGGTCTTCTTGGCGAGATGGCGCTCCAGCCCGAAGCTGTATTGCAGGATAGAAGGCGTGTGGAAGTTCGGGTCAAGCCGCACCAGGCTGACCGGCTGATCTATGAGAGGATTATCCGGGCTAAATGGCTCTGGATATCCTGGGTTGGTAATCACATATTTCCGGAGGCGTTCGCCACTGAAATAGAGTAAATACGACTCCGGGTCGAAGTAGAGTAAAGACGACACCGGGGCGTGACCTATGCGGTCGTAGAATATTCCTGCGCCGCCTCGCAGGACAGTTTTGCGACTCTTGGACGGGGAATAAGCGAACGACACGCGCGGAGCAAAATCGTCCTTATCGCTGAAGATGTTCTGCCAATCGTATCGAAGGCCCACGGATACCGTGAGATTAGGACGGACTGTATAGTCGTCCCCGATGAATACCCCAAGGACTTTTTCAAAAAATGCCAGATGAGTATCGCCCTGCTGCAGCGTGAGGGAATAAGGACGTTGCACTTCATAATCGGCAAGGTTTGAGAAGTAAAATGTCCCTGCGGCATCTTGCCGGTTGTCGATTCCCACCCGGCCCCAGTAGGGAACATCCACGCCCATCTTGAGCAGGTGCTTGCCATGAGAATACAGCAGTAACTCATTCAGGTCGAAGTGCTCCTCGTCGCGCAAGTCATCAGCTTGGGCGCCGCCCCCAATGAATGCTCCCTGGACCACGATCTTCGGGCTCGATTGAAGGCTCGTCGTCGAGGCGTAGTCGTAATCCATGAGCAGATGAAACTGATTTACAAGTGAGGGAGAAAGTGTAGTTTCCTGGGAATAGACGATCCTTTCTTGACCAATTTTGTCGTTTGTGCCCGCTTCGGGGAGAGTGAATCCTCCCACGCCACTACTCCGCGCGCTATCGTCCTTGTGCGAAAAGAAGAAGGTTGCGCGGTTCGTGTCGCTGAAGCGGTGATCGATCTGTGCGGAAAATAGACGGTTATCGGTTGGGCTGGGAACGTTCTCCTGGATCGGCCCGGATGGCCCTCTTGCGAATACAACCGATTGCAGGTTCTCGACACTGTAATTCGCCGAAAGAAGAAATGAGGTGGTTTTGCTTCTGCCAAGTGGACCACCCAGCGCACCATCGAGTATTCGCCTCTGTTCAGAGGGCTTGACGAGAGAAAAAGCATTGCGCGCATTTAAAGCGGAGTCACGAAAGAGGAAGTTAAGGTTGCCATGATACTTGCTGGAACCTGACTTTGTGGTGACCTCGATTCGGCCTTTGCCGGGCCGGGCAAATTCGGCATCGTAAGGATCGTGGTTGATCTTTACCTCTTTGATGGCTGAAGAAGAAACCGATACATTCTCAGCTTGAACGCCATTTACGATTAACGCTGGACCAGCGACCCCCACGTCAGTGGGACTGAGGAAGCGAGAGAGCGCCGCAAGGTAATCTTCATCAAGGATCGGCAGCGTGTCGAGCAATTGGCTATTCATGCTGACGGCATTTGAATTCTCACTTGCCTCAACGTTATCTTCCTGGCTTCCTGCTGAGACTGTAGCCTGCTGGTTCACAGGAGCGATATCTAAGACAATGGTGAGCGGATCAAGAGCGCGTCTGTCCACCTGGATCGATTCCGCGAAGGGGCTGAACCCAAAATACTGTATATGGATTTCATAAGTGCCCGGAAGTACCGAATTGAACTCGAATTCTCCCCGGGCGTCCGTGTGAGTGAAACGCTTGGCAGCTTGGCCGCGTTCTTCCAGCCCGACTGAAGCTCCGGCGATCAGCGCGCTGTCCGGGTCTAAAACGACACCTTTCACGCTAACCTGTGCTCTTGCGGGGCTACTCGCCGCGGCGATTACAAGCAGCAGTAAAGATGTCAATGCCGGTACGCGGCAGCGAGGCATTGCGAAAGCGGGCATAGTCTGACCTCTTTCGCAATCATGGGCACAGAACCTTAAGAACTCGTCAAAGGGAGGAGAGTGACCGGCAGTGACATTTTTATGAGTGCCGTCGTCCGCAGAGAATCTTGGCGAAGGGCTTTGGCCCGCCGCGGAAAACTAGACCAGACGAGGGCTGGACATTAAGAGGGCAAAACTTGGGGTGAACCTGGGATCAAAGTGTTCTTGGCAATCATTTAGCCGATAGGGAGCGCAATCGGGCCGGCAGCCTTTGCACCTCGATCCGCTTCGTGAATTCTGAATTCTCATACTATCTACGAGGAGTTGTGCGGTTCGCTCATCATCCGCAGCAGCCTGGCTTACCCACATTCGGTTATAGCTTCGCATTCCGCAGCCGTAGAGAATTTGAGATTACCGATACAGAACTGAAGCTCATGGCAGCGGCGGCAATCACCGGGCTCAGGAGCCACCCGAAGATCGGATAGAGCACGCCCGCTGCGATGGGCACACCTAGCGCGTTGTAGATAAATGCGAAGAAGAGGTTCTGGCGGATGTTCCGCATCGTGTATTGGCTCAATCGCCTCGCGCGCAAAATTGCTCGCAGGTCTCCCTTCACAAGCGTCACGCCCGCCGCTTCCATTGCCACATCGGTGCCAGTTCCCATGGCGATGCCCACCTGCGCCTGCGCCAGCGCAGGTGCATCATTCACTCCATCTCCGGCCATTGCAACCAGGCCCCCTTTGGATTGGAGAGTTTTCACCACCTCGGCCTTTTGATCCGGCAGTACGTCCGCGCGATAATCGATTCCGAGTTTGTTGGCGACAGCGGCTGCGGTCGTCCGATTGTCCCCCGTAACCATCAACAGCTTGAGGCCACTTGCCTTCAGCTCGCGAACGGCTTCCGGTGCGGAAGATTTAATCGGGTCCGAGACTCCGAGGAGACCTGCGGCTTTTCCGTCAATACTGATGAGCATGACAGTTTGACCTTCGGTTCGCATTTTCTCGGCCTTTCCCTCCAGCGCAGCCGAACCGATCGATAACTCGCGAAACAGAGATTCATTTCCAGCGGCAACGTTTTTGCCGGAAACTGTTCCCACTACGCCTTTCCCTGTGATGGAGCGAAATTCAGAAACAGGCACGAGCGACAGCCCGCGCTCCTTTGCTCCGGTCACGATGGCGTTGGCCAGCGGATGCTCGCTGGCCATCTCTAAACTCGCCGCAAGTTGCAACAGCATTGCTTCATCAAATCCCGGCAGCGGAGCAACGGATGTGAGCGCAGGCTTTCCCTCCGTCACGGTCCCGGTCTTATCAAAGATCAGCGTATTCACCTTCTCGAAGACCTCCAGCGCTTCGGCATTCCGAATCAAAACCCCGGCGCCCGCGCCCCGGCCCGTACCCACCATAATGGCCATCGGCGTAGCCAAGCCCAGCGCGCACGGGCAGGCCACGATCAGCACGGCCACCGCGTTGACGAGCGCATGCGCAAAACGAGGTTGGGGACCAACCAAAAGCCAGACCACAAAGGTGATAACAGCAGCGGCTACTACCGCCGGCACGAAGAGACCGGAGACCCGGTCCGCAAGTCGCTGGATGGGCGCGCGCGTGCGCTGCGCCTGGCTCACCATGCGAACGATCTGCGAGAGAATGGTATCCGCGCCAACGTGCTCGGCCAGCATTACAAAGCCGCCGGTCCCGTTCACAGTGCCGCCCGTGACCTTCGCGCCCGTGCTTTTTTCCACTGGAATCGGTTCTCCGCTGATCATCGACTCATCGACCGAACTGTATCCGTCGAGAACCGTTCCATCTACGGGAACCTTTTCGCCGGGGCGGACGCGCAGCTTGTCTCCTTTGATGACCTGCCCCAGAGGAACATCGGCTTCGTTCCCATCCTGGTCGATTCGCCTGGCGGTTCTTGGAGCGAGGCCCAGCAAGGCACGAATTGCGCTATTGGTCCGGCTGCGCGCCCGCAGTTCCATTACCTGCCCCAGCAGAACAAGGGCAATGATGATTGCCGCAGGCTCGAAATACACGGCCACTTGTCCATCAGGCCCACGCAGCGAAGGCGGAAACAGCCCGGGAAAGAACGTCGCGGCCACGCTGTAGAGATAAGCCGCGCCGGTGCCGAGGGCAATCAGCGTGAACATATTCAGGTTGCGAGTCTTAACGGATTGCCAGCCTCGCACAAAGAAAGGCGCGCCGCACCAGAGCACGACCGGAGTTGTAAGCGCAAATTCCGCGAGAGTCCACGCACGGGAGACGACCCAGTGTGCGGCGATATCGCCGGGGAAAAACTGCGCGATCATAAGGGCCAGCATCGGTGCGGACAGCACAACACTGATCCAGAAACGGCGTGTCATGTCGCGGAGTTCGGGATTGTCCTCTTCCGCCGTGACTTCGCGCGGCTCCAGGGCCATGCCGCAGATTGGGCAGTTTCCCGGCTCGGAACGCACGATCTCCGGGTGCATGGGGCAGGTGTATTCGACCTTGGCGGCGGGAGCTGAGATGGTCTCAGGCTCCAGCGCCATGCCGCATTTTGGGCAACTGCCTGGGCCTTTTTGCAGCACCTCTGGGTGCATCGGACAGGTGTAGTCAATATCGAGAGTGTGCGCGGGCGCAGGCGCGGGTTTGTCAGCGGCGAGATATCTTTCCGGATTTTCGCGGAACTTTGCGGCGCATCCCTGGCTGCAAAAGTAAAAGTCCTCGCCCGCGAACTCAGCCTTTGCGGCAGCTTTTTCCGGATTTACAGTCATTCCACAGACGGGGTCTTTCACCGCTGCCGCTGTCTCGTTTGAAGAATAATGGCTCATCGTGCCTCCCTGATCGACCTCATACAGGCTGACGCACGAGGCCGCCCGGTCTTACAGTCTGGGATGACGGCAGGTGCAATCGAGGCATTTGCGCTCCGCGCAAACGCCGCAAACTTGGGTCAACTCGGTTGTGCTTCTTTGTCTTCACCTTTCCTTGCTTTTTTCTCTCCCCGTCCGTCTCATACTCGCTGCTACGGAATTTACCGGAAAGTCGTGGCTCGTCAGCGGCTTCGGGTACGCAGGCCATGTGCGAACGAGGCGACTGAGGAGTGCGGCGGACCCGGCAGCGGCGAGCGTAAACGGCAGAACGACATCGAGCGGGAACCACAGTCCCGTATGTAGCAGCAGCGGATACATCGCCAAAGCGACTCCGGGCGGGTGGTAGGCGCGAATCAGGTTCATTACGGCGAACGCCAGGACAGCGGCGAGAATGGCCATGACAGAGCCGCGCGCTACCAAGCTGAGCAAAACCCCGGTGGCGGCTCCCGCGACGGAGCCGGCAACGACGGCCCAAGGTTGGGCAACGGAAGCCTCCGGCAGGACCAGCAGGAGCGTGAGAGTCGCGCCGAACGGCGGCACGAGAAACAGTCCGATGCGGTTGTGCTTGAGGCCGGCGAGAACGGCGAACATTAGAAGAACCCACAGATAATGCGCGGCATTCCCGCGGAAGGTCGTTCCCCAGGAGCAGAGGACGCATCTACAGAGATTGCGCACACTCATTCGATTCACGATTGGGGACCCGCGCTGCGAACACATTTCCGCACCACTAGCCTTTCTTCTTAGTGCTTGCAGGTGCAGTCGATGCACTGGTGGGTGGCGCAGGTTCCGCAGATGGCGGTGAGCTGTTTGGCGACGGCTTTGCGCGCGCGATGGAGGCGCACGCTGGCGTTGTTCGCCGTGGTGTGCTGTGCGTGGGCGAAAGATTCAACCGAGTCGCCGCGGAGATCGACCTGCTCGATGGCTGCGCGGTATTCCGGCTTGAGGGCCTGCACGGCTTCGTTGACGCAGGCGCAGACCTCGGACTTGATCTCCGGCTCGTAGCTTTCCTTCCATTCGGCTGCCCACGAGTTCATTGCGCGGGAGTCGGAGGCCTGTCGGCGGTAGTGGTCGACGATGGCGTTGCGCAGAATGCGATAGAACCAGGCGACGGAACTTTCCGCTTCGCGCAGTTGCGCACCGCGCTCGATGGCCTTGAGATAGGCCGCCTGGAGAATGTCCTCGGCGGCGGGATCGTCGACACGGCGGCGCAAAAATTGCAGGAAACGGCTGTGCTGCCCGGCAAGGCCGGCGACTGTGTCTCGGGTTGTGGGCGCGTGCGAAGTCATGGCGAAGACCGCCGGGAAACGCGGCGCGTGGCCGCGCTGCCCGGATTCCATTGATGTTACGCGTGCTGGGCATGGGCCGTCGTCGCGCACGTGCAGTCGGTGCAGGGGCAGGGAGCGCAGGAACAGGTTTGGGTTGCGTTGGCGGGATCGGTTTTCTGTTTCATCTTCGATTCTCCTTTTCCTCTGCACGTGCTGACGCGCCAGGACGGAGAACCTTACAGTTGAAGGGGCCGCGGATGCGAATCTCGTGTAGATTCAAAGCCCGCGTTACTAGGGCTTAGTCCTCTAATCGTCGATTCCACGGTTACAGTCCAAAGCTGTCGCAACACTGCCCCGGATTGGTCCTTTAAAGGTTACATGCCACGCACGACAGTTGCCGCCTTATATTGCCGATCTCTTTGAGGAATTCTTAAGGTTCTGTGTCCATGATGGCGTCCAGGGAGGGACGTTTAAATGATGAAGACATTGAATCTCATGGCGATCAGAATAGCAACGGTAGGAGTCCTGTGCATGCTTCCGGCAGGGGCCTCTGCTAGCCAAGGAAAACGCGGGGCGATACCGCATGCGCCGCTGCTGAAGACCGTATTACCCGGCACGAAAAATTTGGAGGTCGCAGTCTACGAGACGGAATATGCTCCGGGTGGGATCAACCCGCGACATCTCCATCCGGCGGCGATCACATTCTATGTCGTGTCAGGGACGGGCGTTTGGCAGGAAGATGGGAAGCCGCCGGTAACGCTGCATGCCGGAGAAAGTTTGTTTGTTCCGGCAGGCACAATCCATTCCCACTGGAATCCGAGCACCACCAAGCATCTCCGCTTCTTGGAGTTTATCGTCGCCGAGAAGGGTAAGGGGCGTTCTATTCCTGAACCGCTGAAGAAGTGAGGCCCCGGGAAATTCGGCAAAGGGACGGGACGCTCTCGAACAAGTAGCGATGAGGCTCTCAATTGAGAATGAATGCTTCGATCAGCGCAGTAGGCACAACGGCACGAGATTCCTGAGGAGACTGTGTCCGCAATGAAAAACTCCAATAGCCCGCCCGCAGGGCTCCTGCACTTTCATGTGTGTTTGCATTGCCGCAGTCCCTTCCGTAGAGAAGAAGTGGAAGGTCGGGTACATACAACAGGGCTTTTTGTCTGCCCCAAATGCGGCAAAGAAGGGCCGTTGAACATCGAGATCCATGAGATCGACGGTGACGAATCTCAAATGCTCAAGACCGAATGAATCACATGGCAAGTGGAAGTTTTCTCTGAACAGTCTGTCCGACAATGCCAAACTTTCTTCCGGCAGCTTTGACGAATTCATTCACGAGTCGAGATTTGCTGTCCGCGCGCGCCGCAAGGCTTGTGACAAGGCGAAGACGGGGTTCAGCCAGAGGTCGCATCGTAATACCATCACGTGCAATTCTCCAAGCCGCAGAACGCGGCAAGAATGCAACTCCATGATGCTCACGAATCAGCTCAGAGGCTTCTTCGGGACTCGTGAAGTGATAACTGTCCGATGGATAGGCATTTCTGTCTGCGCCGACGGAATAAATCGTGTCGTATAGATGGGCATTTGCGTGCTTCCCGAGCAGTATCCAGATTCGCCTATGCAGTTGATCCAAGCGAATCTCTCTGTACGCTGCCAGTTCATCCACCATTGGCAGTGCAATGTAGATGGGATTGTCGGCGATATGTAGGAGGCTGAGTTGCGGTTTGGGAGGGACACCTGTTATTACGGCAAGATCGAGTGCCCCGCCGCTGACCTGACGGGCGAGTTCATTCGAGAAGTTGCTCCAGAGCTTGATCCTCATCTCGGGAAAGAGTGAGAGCTGGATGGATAGGAGCGTTGAAACGAGAATCGGTTCGGTGTAGGACGACTTGCCGATATTGAGAATTTCATTCGGGCCATCGAGGACAGCCCGAGCGGACTGCACCGCCCGTTCTGCATGAGAAACAACCTCACGCGCCTCGACGATGAAGACCCGCCCTGCCTCTGTGAGTTCGGCAACCTGATGGCTATGTTTGAAGACCTGAAAACCCAAGCCACGTTCCAGCTTGAATATCTGCTTGCTGAGCGTGGATTGGCTCATGTTCAGCCTTTCGGCTGCTCTTGAGAAATGAAGTTCTTCTGCAAGCACAATCGCTGATTGCAGCAATCGAATCTCTGGTAAGACCATGACTATCCTCCAGACGGCAGATTCTGGGAGGGACAGCAAACACTTCAATACAGCGGAATCAACCACCGAATGCAGTAATTGTAATCCTGAATCGTGTCGATTTGCGGCTGCATGAGCTTCCGCACTAGGAGTCGTCATTCCAAAAAGGAATGACGCTCACCCAAATTTTCATTGGACGATTTCCCGCGACACATGGAATCTCATAGGCAACACGTCTTCGGAGCCAATTGCGTTCTATAACACTCCGAACTGTTGAACGAGAGGTGAGTATGAGTCTGCGTTTCTCATCGGAATCGGAGGGTGCGAAAAGCACGCAAGGCAGCTTTAGAAACGAAAGCGAAAGCTCAAGCATTCTGAAGGACGTAATCTTTCTCCGCCTTCCCGAAGTGAAGGCCGTGACAGGCCTATCCAAGACAACCCTTTACACTTTGATACGGGAGAAAAGTTTCCCCGCACCTGTCCAGGTTGGACCGCGCGCTGTGGCATGGGTAAGGTCCGAAGTGAAGCAATGGGCGGCCAATCGTGTCCTCGCATCCCGAACTGCTGTGTACGTGGCAAGCGGAAAGCGGATGCCACACTCGGTTCGTCCAGCGCCGAAGACATCATCGAGAAGATCGGCTTAGGCCGCTAATGCTTGTCTGCCCCTTGCTAATTGTTCATCCAGATAGTCAGCCCACCACTGCATCATCGCTGTGCGCTGCTTCAAATACTTGGCGTGGTTGTAGGCCCCTTTAACCTTGTTGCGTTGGACATGGGCGAGCTGCATCTCAATCCAATCTTCCTCAAACTGACCGGAGTCATATAAGACCGTTGACGCAACTCCCCGAAAGCCATGACCAGTCATTTCGCCCTTATACCCAAGACGGTAGAGTGCAAACAGAATGGTGTTGTTGCTCATGGTCTTTCCTTTATCATTCGCGCCGGGAAAAACTTTCTTGCCTCTGCCTGTGCGCCAATGCAAGATCCGGAGGATTGCCACAGCTTGCGTAGGTAGCGGCACGATATGAGGACGCTTTTTCTTCATACGCTCCGGTGGAATCTCCCATCGCGCTCTGTCCAGGTCAAACTCCGGCCACTCAGCCTCAATGAGTTCCGATGTTCTGACCCACAGGTAAGCCATGAGTTGCAGAGCATAGATCGTGAGAATATCGCCCTCGTACTCCCACATCTTCAGCAGCAACGCGGGCAGGTCTTTTGCCTCTACACGCGCGAAATTTTCCTCTTCCGCTGGTTTGAGAACGTCACGCGGTTTGAAGTCCGCTGCGGGATTACGTGTCGCCCGTCCATTCGCAATGGCATAGCGGAAAATCTGACCGATGGTTTCGTGGGCACGTTTAGCAACGTCGCGCGCACCGCGTGCCTCAATCGGCAGGATTAGTTCTCGAACATCAGCGGCGGTAATGGCGTCGATGAATTTGTGGCCGATCACAGGAAAAACGTCGGCCTCCAGACGACGCATGACTGTATCGACATGACGAGGAGACTTGCCAACAGACCACCATGCCCACCATTTGCGGCCAATCTTCTCAAAGCTGTTTTCCGCTTGCCGCAGCCGGTCGTCAGTTTCTTTTTGCTTGGCCTCAGATTCCGACCTGCGTTCCGCCATCGGATCGGTGCCAGCTGCCAATGTCTTGCGTGCCGCGAAGTGCAGATCGCGAGCGTCCTTGAGCGAGACGACCGGGTATTCGCCAAATGCCATCATCTTCTCTTTGCCGTCGAAGTAGTACCGCCAGCGCCATAGCTTCGCACCGGAAGGAGCGATCAGGAGACAAAGGCCGCCGCCATCGGTCATTTTGTACGGTTTGCCGGCAGGCTTCGCGTTTTCAATCTCCCGGATTGTGAGTGACATCGTGAGCCTCCAAAATTGCGGGTACACTCGATACCCGCAATTTGTACTCACTATACCCGCATCCGTACCCGCAAGAAAGTCCGGCTTCCCCCGAACCCTATCGAACGTCCACGAACGCTAAATCGACGTAAGTTACACAAAATAAAACGCTCCGAGAGTTCGGAGCGGTTCAGGGAAGTTCGGGGAAGTATTGGATTGGCTGCCCCCCAGGGATTCGAACCCCGATTGATCGGTTCAGAGCCGACTGTCCTACCATTGAACGAGGGGGCAACGGGCGATGCTGGCGCCACGTAGTGCTTCTCGTCGGCTGCCTTCTAGAGTGTACGGGGCACGTGGATTCTGGTCAACGCCCGTCAGCTAGAATCCAGAGATGGACAACGAAATCGCACGGCTGTTTCTGGACTTTTCGTGCCGCAGGCTGGACATGGTGGCGGCTCATATGAAGACCTGTCTGGGGAAGTTGACGGATGAACAGATATGGTCTCGCGGCGGCGCGCACGAGAACGCCGTGGGCAACCTGGTGCTGCATCTCTGCGGGAATATCCGGCAGTGGGTGATGCACGGCGTGGGCAACGCCGAGGATGTTCGTGTACGCGCGGAGGAGTTTGCGGCAGATGGCGGCCAGAGCGGAGCGGCACTGGCAGAGATGTTTGCCTCGACCGTAGCGGAGGCGCGCGGCGTGATCGCTTCCCTGCCCGTGGAGCGACTGACTGAGCGCACCAGTCCGCAGCCGGGACGGCCCGAGGTGAGCGTACTGGAGGCGATCTATCAGGTGGTGGCTCATGCGCATGAGCACGTAGGACAGGTGATCCTGGCAACCAAACAGATGATCGCGACAGATCTGGATTTGACCGTGCCCCGGCCTCGTTGAAGCTCAAAACCTCTCCAAAGGCGCTGCCTCCAGTCGAGATGACGTAGTCTTCGTCTCGCTTCGAAAGGGCGAACCTATTCGACGGGGAGTTTGGCGTTGTAGCCGTCGCGGGCGATGATGGAGTACTTCAACGCCTTGCCCTTTTCGTCCTGCATGCGCAGCGGGTGGCCTTCGTTGTCGACCAGCAGCACCTTGATCTTGCGGTAAGAGCCGTCGTCCTTGGTGTTGGTGGGACGGTAGGTGAGCACGTACTGGTTGCGGATAGAGTTGTTGATCTCGGAAAAGATGTCAGGCAGCGCGCCCTGGAAGAGCGGGCTGAAGCTGAGACCGCCGGTCATGCTGGCGAAGGTCTTTAGCTGGTTCTGCGCCTGGAGATAGTTCAGGTCGGCCATGCCGCCGCTCATGCCGCCGCGGCCGCTGTACATCTCATTGAGCAGCGCGCCGGTGCCGATGGTGAAGATGGTGACGTTTGGCGTCGCTTTGACCTTGGCGAGGATCTTGTCGAGAGTGAGTTTGGAGAAGGTGTCGCGACCGCTGCCGATCAGGATGATGTACTTGCGGCCTTCGATGCGGCTGAGCCGGTCGAGCGTCTCGTAGAGCGCATCGAAGAGGTTGGTGTCGGAGAAGCCCGGAATGACGAGCGATTGGAGCGCCTGGGCGACGATATCCTTATTGTTGGTGAAGTCGGTCAGGATGTGGGTGTGGAGGTCGTAGGTGACGACGGCAACATAGTCGTCCGGCCGCAGAGTGCGGAAGAAGCTGTAGGAGGCATTCCGCATATCATTGATGAGGTAGTAGCTGTTGGCGGCGAACTCCAGCAGCATGACGGCGGTGATCGGCGTCTGCGTGGTGCGGACGCTGGTGATGGTCTGGGGTACGCCATCCTCAAGCACGAGAAAGTTGCCGGACTTGAGGCCGGGGACGAACTGGTGTGTCTTGTCGAGGATCACGTTGACATCGAGGTTGACGATGGGTACATCGACGCGGAGCGAAAAGGTCTCGTTGTTGGGATTCTTGACGGTGGGCTCGGCAGGTGCGGGCGGCGGTGGCGGCTCTTCCGCTTCCGGCTTCTTCCTGATGACGATGGGACCGGAGTCGGACTGGGGGCCGCCATCCTCGGGGGCCTGATCGGCTTTGGGCTGCTGGGGCGCGGCTTGAGACGGAGCAGAGGAGTTCTGCGCCCGTGCGGAGACAGGGGAGAGTATGAGAACCGTGAGCGCGAAGATAGTGGCCAGAAGCTGAAGTCGGTTCACGGCGTTGGTCATCATGATGAAAACTTTACTCCGGACTGTTGGACGATGCTGAGGGTTGCTGGTGAGAGGCGCCGCATCCGGCCGGCTTCGATCGCGGGTACGGCAGAACGCTAAAAAGAGTTTATGTTGCAATGTCTTGCAGCCAGCACTCCCCATCGGGAAATTTCTATCAACATTTTGCTCGTGTCGATGTTGTAGCATCAAACAGCAGATGCCGACGAGTACGTTAGGCATGCAAAGGAAAAGATTTCAAATGAGTGAAATACATGGTCTGGCGGCGCACGCGGCCGGTGCGCATTTGCTGCCTTATAAGTACGATCCGGGTGAGTTGCAGGCGGATGAGATCGAGATCAAGATCTCGCACTGCGGTGTGTGCCACAGTGATATTCACCTGATCGACAACGACTTCGGATACAGCAAGTATCCATTCATCCCCGGGCACGAGATTGTCGGAACCGTGGTGGCCGTGGGCAGCCATGTGCTCGATCGCACAACCGGCGAGCGCGTGGGCGTGGGCTGGCAGTCGGACAGCTGCGGCATCTGCGAGTGGTGCCGGCAGGGCGACGAGCATCTTTGCGCAAAGGCGCAACCGACCTGCGTGGGTCGGAACGGCGGATACGCAGATCGGATTCGCGTGAACTCGCGCTTTGCGATCCCGGTTCCGGCGGTGCTTGATAGCGAGAATGTGGCTCCGCTCCTGTGCGCGGGGGTCACGGTCTACAGCCCGCTGCGCAACCATGGGGTCCGGCCCTCGTCGCGCGTGGGCGTGATCGGGATTGGCGGGCTGGGGCATCTGGGAGTTCAGTTCGCCAGGGCGTTTGGCGCCGAGGTGACGGCATTTTCTACCTCGAAGGACAAGGAGGCGGAGGCGCGGGAGCTGGGCGCGCATCACTTCCTGAACACGCGGGACACGGGCGCGTTGAAGAAGGTTGCGGGATCGTTCGATTTTCTGCTCTCGACCGTCAGCGCCGACCAGGACTGGCAGGGATATATCAATGCGCTCCGGCCCAAGGGAGTTCTTTGCGTCGTGGGAATTGCACCCTCGCCGCTGCAGATTCAGGCGTTCTCGCTGATTGGCGGGCAGAGAGCCGTCTCCGGCAGCCCCTCGGGTAGCCCGCGCGACCTGCACGAGATGCTCGATATCGCGGCGCGGCATGGCGTGAAGGCCATCACCGAGCGCTTCGCCATGAGCAAGGCGAACGACGCGGTAGCCAGGGTGAAGAAGAATCAGGTGCGCTATCGCGCCGTTCTGGCGAATTAGAGCGGCATGATTTGGCGAAGGATGCAAAGGCGAAGGCTTCGGTCTTCGCCTTTCTTTTTAGCCTCTTGTGAGTCGATTCGAGGAACAAGACTCGCCGGATAGTAAGCTGAGGGTTCAAGAGTTCCTTCAAGGGTTCGATGCGATTTGAATTGTTCATTGCGGCGCGGTATCTGCGGGCCAAGCGGCGGCAGGCAGTGGTGGGGGTCATCACCATCATCTCCGTCGTTGGCGTGGCGGCAGGTGTGGCGTCGTTGATTATCGCGCTGGCCATTACCAACGGGATGCAGAAGGACCTGCAGGCGCGGCTGGTGGGCTCGACTGCACACGTCGAACTCATGCGGATAAAGGCAGACGGCATCCGCGACTGGAGGCCTCTGCTCGAAAAGCTGCGCAAGCTGCCGCACGTAACGGCAGCGGCGCCGGGGCTCTATGGGCAGGTTTTGGTCACACGAGGCGCGCGGAGTGGCGGAGCCTTGATTAAAGGCATTCTGCCCAAGGACGAGAAGACGGTGGGAGATTTGTTGCAGTCGATGGTGGAAGGATCGGCCAAGGATCTCGAACCTGTTGCCACAGTGAATGCCAACTCCACAGCAGTGCAGGCCGCACAGCCCATTCCTCCCATCGTGATCGGAAAGGACATGGCAGAGACAATTGGAGCCGGAGTCGGCGATACGGTACAGGTAATCAGCCCGCAGGGAGAGCTGTCCCCGCTGGGGTTAGTACCTCGCTATCGCGCTTTCCTGGTGGTGGGGATATTCAAGTCCGGGTTCTATCAATACGACTCAACGTATACGTTTGTACGGCTGGCTGATGCGCAGAGACTGTTCAGCGAGCCGGATCTGATCTCGGTGATCACCTTCAAGGTGGACGATCTCTATCATGCCGACAGGATCGGCACCGCAATTGAAAAAGCAGCGGGGCCGGGCTTCGAGACTACCAACTGGATGGAGCAGAACCGAGAGTTGTTCCGCGCGCTGAAGCTGGAACAGATCGTCACGTTCATCGTGCTGGCGCTGATCGTCTGCGTGGCCGCGCTGAATATCCTGATCGCGCTGACGATGATGGTGATGGAGAAGACGCGGGACATCGCCGTCCTGATGAGCTTCGGCGTGCGGGCCGAGCAGGTGCGGCGAATCTTCCTGCTGCAGGGGCTGCTGATCTCGGTGATCGGCACAGCGATTGGACTGGTCCTGGGCTACGGGCTGAGCTGGCTGGGAGGACACTATCACTTCCCTCTCGATGCATCGGTCTACTCGATCGACTACCTGCCGTTTGCCCCGCGGATTCGGGATGCTGTAATCGTGGCGGCGGTTTCTCTGGGGGTGAGTCTGGTTGCTACCCTGTATCCTTCGAGATCGGCGGCGAAGGTATTGCCTGCGGAGGCTTTGCGCTATGAGTGAACCACGGCTGAAGTACACGCGGCTGGCGCCGGACGGTATGGCGAAGATGCGGGAGCTTGGGCACTATTTGAATACCGGGACCGGCTTGCCGACGTCGTTGCTTGAACTGGTGAGGCTGCGCGCTTCGCTGATGAACGGCTGCGAGTATTGCATCCATGTCCACACGGCGGAGTTGCGGAAGTTGAATGAGCCGGTAGAGCGCATCGACGGCCTTGCCGATTGGCGGAGTTCGAGCAGCTACACGCAGCGGGAGCGGGCGGCCCTAACGTGGACCGAGGCGGTAACGAATATTCAGGACGGCCATGCCCCGGATGTGATCTACGACGAGGTTCGCGCGCACTTCAGCGATGTGGAGACGGTGAATCTTACGCTGGTGATTACGACGATCAATGCATGGAACCGGCTGGCGATCTCGCTGGGGGCTTACCCTGGCCATGCCGGGGCGGCGAAGGCGGAGGGATAGCATTTGGGACCAGCGGACAAGATTCGGCGGTCGCTGCGCTTCGGCGCAAAGCACACTGCTCCGGTTCGGGATGAGAGCGCCTGGCAGGCGGAGAGATTGCAGCCGCTGCCGGGCGCGGTCGCGCCGACGGCGGTGCTGCGGGCGGACGGCCTGACCAAGACCTATGCCGCGGTGCCGGGAGCGGCTGGCCGAGGCGAGCTGGAGCTTTTTCGTGGGCTGGATCTGACGGTCCACGCCGGGGAGATGGTGGCCATCGTCGGGGAGAGCGGCGCGGGCAAGAGTTCCCTGCTGCACCTGCTGGCCGCGTTGGACACGCCGACGGCGGGAGAGGTGTGGTGCGGGGGGAGCCGGTTGAGCACCTTCACAGTGGCACAGGCGGCGGACTATCGCAACCGTGACGTAGGCTATGTGTGGCAGTTTCACTATCTGTTACCCGAGTTCACGGCGCTGGAAAATGTCGCCATGCCTCTGCTGGCGCGCGGGATGGGGCGGTCATCGGCTTTGGAGCGGTCGCGAATCTGGCTGGAGGAGGTGGGGCTGGCAGATCGGGCCGGGCACCGCAGCGGCGAATTGAGCGGAGGCGAGCAGCAGAGGGTATCGCTGGCGCGGGCGCTGGTGACGGAGCCGAAGATCCTGCTGGCGGACGAGCCGACGGGCGATCTTGACGGAAAGACGGCGGAGGCGGTGTTCGGGCTGATTCAGCGGCTGCATACGGCCCACGGGCTGACCAGTGTGATCGTGACGCATAGTCTTGACTTTGCAGGTCGTTGCGGGCGGATGCTGCAATTGCGGGAAGGACGTCTGGTCGAGGCCGGAGCTTGATGCACCAGGTTTGGTGCCTTTTTTGCACAGACTTCATCTAATAGACAGTGCTAGGGTATTGCATAACTTTTGAGGGATTTCCGGATGTGTTGCACAGGCGACTACACTGATAGAAGCAGAATGGATGCTTCGCAAGCTGAAGTAGCCTGAAGGTCTTCGCGAGCGGTTGGCGCGGAGACGGTACGGTACCAACGGCGCTATGCGGCCTTCGGGCTGGGTGGTGTCCGGCGTTGAAGGGGAGAACATGTTCGAACGCTATACGGAGAAGGCGCGGAGGGTGATCTTCTTTGCTCGATATGAGGCCAGCCAGTTCGGATCGCCTTACATCGAGACAGAGCATCTGTTGCTGGGGTTGCTGCGGGAGGACAAGGCGCTGACGAACCGCTTTTTGCGGTCTCACGCTTCAGTGGAGTCAATACGCAAGCAGATTGAAGGACATACGACGATCCGGGAGAAGGTTTCGACCTCGGTCGATCTGCCATTGTCGAACGAATGCAAGCGGGTGCTGGCCTATGCGGCGGAAGAGGCCGAACGGCTGTCGCACAAGCATATCGGCACCGAGCATCTGCTGCTGGGGCTGCTGCGCGAGGAGAAGTGCTTCGCGGCGGAGATTCTGACCGAACGCGGACTGAGACTGCCTGCCATCCGCGAGGAGTTGCAGAGGACGACGCAGGAGAAGGTGCCGACGCAGGGCGGTAGTAGCAAGGGCCAGCGCGGCGAGCAGAGCATGCTGGCTGAGTTTTCCCGCGACCTGACCCAGAGCGCTCTCGACCAGCAGCTCGATCCGCTGGTCGGACGGGATGCCGAAGTCGATCGTGTGATCCAGATCCTGTGCCGGCGGACGAAGAACAATCCGGTACTGATCGGCGAGCCGGGCGTCGGCAAGACCGCCATCGTCGAAGGGCTGGCACAGAAGATCGCCGACGGCGAGGTGCCCAGCTTTCTCGCGGACAAGCGGGTACTGGCGCTCGACCTGTCACTGATCGTTGCGGGCACGAAGTATCGCGGGCAATTTGAAGAGCGCCTGAAGACCATCATGAAGGAGTTGATGGAAAACCAGAACTCCATCGTCTTCATCGACGAGTTGCATACACTGGTGGGCGCCGGATCAGCCGAGGGCTCGCTCGATGCTGCGAACATTCTGAAGCCTGCGTTAAGCCGCGGCGAGATTCAGTGCATCGGCGCGACGACCCCGGCGGAGTATCGCAAGTCAATCGAGAAGGACCGATCGCTCGAGCGGCGCTTCCAGGCGGTTAAGGTGCCTCCTCCGAGCGAAGAGGACGCTGTCAAGATCATCATGGGAATCAAGGAGAAGTACGAGAAGTTCCATGCGGTCAGCTACACCGACGATGCGATCACCTTCTCGGTCTCTCACTCCAGCCGTTATATTCCGGATCGTTTTCTGCCGGACAAGGCCATCGACCTGATCGACGAAGCGGGTGCGCGGGTAAAGCTGCGCCAGACTTCCCTGCCCGAAGAACTGACCGAGGTGCAGAAACGGATCAAGTTCATCGTGCATCGCATGGAGAACGCGATTGCGAACCACGAGTTCGAAAAGGCTCGGTTCTACTCGGACGAGGAGCGCAAGGAGCGGGAGAACCTGCGGACGCTGCGCGACAAGTATCACCTCGACGACTCTTCGGCGGGCATCGTGACGCGCGAAGATATCGAGGATGTCGTGAGCCGCTGGACGGGGGTTCCCATCACTTCTCTCAAGGAAGAGGAGACGCAGCGGCTGCTGCGCGTCGAAGAAGAGCTGCACAAGCGCGTGATCTCGCAGGACAAGGCGATCTCGGCGCTGGCACGGGCAATTCGGCGGTCTCGCGCGGGCCTCAAGAATCCGGCGCGCCCCATCGGCAGCTTCCTGTTTTTGGGGCCGACCGGCGTGGGCAAGACGGAGATGGCGCGAACGCTCGCGCAGTTTCTGTTCGGCTCGGAGAAATCGCTGATCCGCTTCGATATGTCGGAGTTCATGGAGAAGCACTCCGTAAGCAAGCTGATCGGCTCGCCTCCGGGATATGTTGGCTACGAGGAGGGCGGCCAGTTGACGGAGCGCGTGAAGCGCAATCCGTACTGCGTCGTGCTGCTCGACGAGATCGAGAAGGCGCATCCGGATGTGTTCAACCTGCTGCTTCAGGTATTTGAAGACGGGCAGTTGACCGACGGGCTGGGCAACACGGTCGATTACAAAAACACGATCATCATCATGACTTCGAACATTGGAGCGAAGCACCTGCAGAAACGGCAGGGGCTGGGCTTCCAGAGTGAGAAGGAAGAGATGGTGATGGACAAGATGGAAGAGCTGGTGAAGGGCGAAGTCAAGCGCACCTTCAATCCGGAGTTCCTGAACCGCCTGGACGAGATCATCATCTTCACGTCGCTATCGGATGCGGACCTGATGCAGATTCTCGAACTGCTGGTGCAGCAGCTCAACGTCAACCTGGTGCACAAGTCGATCACCATCTCAGTCACCGACGAGGCCAAGAAGTGGATCATCGAGAAGACTGCCTCGGATCGCACCTATGGCGCTCGCCCATTGCGCCGCGCGCTACAGAAGTACGTGGAAGACCCGCTGTCGGAGGCGCTGATCGGCGGCGGCATCGCACAACGGCCGGCGTTCCTCGAGGTCTACATGGAAAACAACTCGCTGTTCTACCGGCCAATTGCGTCGGATGGCGAAGAGAAGATGGCGGGTCTTGCATTGACCGCCGTTTAGCTGAAATAGCAGAGAAACAATACGCCCCGGCAATGTATGCCGGGGCGTATTGTTTAAGGCGGAGGAAGACCAGAGCCCTATGGATCGTCGTGAGTTTGCAGCCTTGTTGCCGGCATTGCTGGCTTGTTCCGCCGCTATACCGGAGGTCGCGCAGGCCCAGAGCAACCCATCTGCTCTGCCTTTTATCGAGTCGGGCGTGTTTCCGCCTGCGCCGCCGAAGTCGGGCAGCGTGAAGGAGCGCGTGTCGCGCCACTATGTCACCGGAATGCTGAAGGCCGGCAATGTGCGACTGGAGATGCACGAGACGACGCAGGCGGCGGGCGCTCCGCATGAGGCGATAGGAACGCACCTGCACAATGAGTTGTGGCTGGTGCGTGAAGGGACCGTGGAATTGATGACGAACGGCGTCAGCAGAAAGATGGTGGCCGGAGATGTCGGCATCTGCGTCGCCGGGGACGAGCACTTCATCAAGAACGTCGGCGACACGCCGGCAACTTACTTTGTTGTGACCGTGGGCCCGCGCGAATAAGAGAGATTAATGCAGGTCATCCCGGGGGAGTTCCCGGGATGACCTTTTCTGCCTGAAGATAGAAGGTCTGCATCCGTATGAGCGGTCGAAGTTATACAAGCGACTGCGCCGATTTGACGACGCTCTGCACCGCGTCGCCTGCCTTCTCGACCGCGGACTCGACTTTTCCGCGAGTACGCTTGAGGGCCTTCTGGCTCTCCTCGCTGAAGCGTTCCGCCTGCTCTTTGAGATAGTCTCCCGCGTCCACAAGGTAATCCCCCGCGTCCTCGACGCCCTTGCGCAGGCGCTTGCGCGTCTTGACCCCGGTTTGCGGCGCATAAAGAAGGGCGACCGCGGCTCCCGCGCTGACGCCGATACCGAAAGCTAACCAATAATTTTTTGCACTCATGCGCTACTCCCTTTTTTCGATTATTTCTTTTTTCTTCTTTCTTTCTCTGTTCGATTGGATTCAAAGGAGCGGCATCTGGTTGGTTTTTCCATTCATTGCCCTCAGCACTCGGATTGCCGCAGGCAGCAAGCACTTGGTAGCACCAATTGACTCTGATAGCCTGTATTTACCCAGGGAACCCGTGCGTACGAATCTCCGTACACACCAACATCGTCCAGCATGACAACAGCATCGGAACCCGGACCCATGGAAACAACGACCCTCCCGACCGAGCCCTATCTCGTCCCCGTCACCCCGGTAGCCCCCACCCCGCTGCCTGAGATCATCGAAGCCCTGCGTACCATCTCGCCGCTCAATGGCCTTACGGAAGAAGAGTACGGCTGGCTGGCCTCCCACGGGAGCGAACGCATCAGCGACAGCGACGCGCTCGTCTTCAATGAGGGCGAGCCCGCCACGCATCTGGTCTTCATCCTGCGCGGAGAGATCCACGTCCGCCGCCGGCACTCCGGCCCCATGGCGCTGTTCATCGGCCGCGCCGGGCAGATGACCGGCAAGCTGCCCTTCTCGCGCATGAAGACCTACGGCGGCGACGGCTACACCATCGGCCCCACGTGGATCCTCGACATCCACGAGTCTCTGTTTCCGGAGATGCTCGCCGCCGTGCCTTCCATGGCGCAGCGCTGCGTCTCGGTTCTCCTCGATCGCGTGCGCGAGGTGACGCGCATGGAGCAGCAGGCAGAGAAGCTGGCCGCCCTGGGCAAGCTTGCGGGCAACCTGTCGCACGAGTTGAACAACCCTGCCTCGGCCGCCCAACGCTCCGCCGCCAGCCTGTTCGGCGAACTCCGCCGCTATGGCGACCAGAAGTACCGCTTGGGCTCGCTCTGCCTCAAGGCCGAGCAATCGGCGGTCTACAAGAGCTGGCTGATTCGCACCCGCTCCAAGATGGCCGAATTCTCGAACGTGGTGAACGCATCGCAGAACCCGCTGGCTGCGGCAGACCGGGAAGAGCAGCTTACAGCATGGCTGACCGCCCATGGCGTCGCCGAGCCGTGGGAGATCGCGCCTTCGCTCTCGGAGACGAGATTAACCATCGAGCAACTCGACGACCTGGCCAGCCACGCCTCGCCGGAGCTGCTGCCCATCGCCGTCAGCACCTTCGCCACGTCGCTGCGGGTCGAGCGCATGACCGAGGCCATCATCGACTCGACCGTGCGCATCTTCGACCTGATCAGCGCCATCAAGGACTACTCCTACATGGACCAGGCGCCGATTCAGGACATCGACCTGGCGCAGTCGCTTGAAACCACGCTGGCCATGTTCGCCTCACGGCTGCAGGGAGTCGCCATCGAACGCGACTTCGACCCCTCGCTGCCGGCCATCAGCGCCTATGGCAGCGAGTTGAGCCAGGTCTGGACAGCGCTGATCGAGAACGCCATCGACGCCATGCATGCAAGCGGCATTCCCGGCGTCCTGCGCCTTCGCACCACCCTCACCGGCAGCATGGCCTACGTCGAGGTCTGGGACAACGGCCCCGGCGTCGATCCTGCCATCCAGTCGCGCATCTTCGAGCCATTCTTCACCACCAAAGCCCCGGGGCACGGGCTGGGACTGGGACTCGATACCGCACAGCGCATCGTCAGCCGCCACTCCGGCTTCCTCACCGTGGAATCAAGGCCCGGCGCTACCTGCTTCCAGGTGCGGATTCCGCTCGACCAGGCACAGGCTTACTAAAACGACAACGGGAGAGGCAATCGCCTCTCCCGTTGCCTCCTTGACGGTCTATTCTGGCCCGCCGACCTTATCCTTTTTATTTTGTTACTTCTACGCCGCGCCAGAACGCCACATGATGCTTCACATTCCGCGCCGCAGGCTTCGGATCGGGGTAGTACCACGCCGCATCCTGATTTTCCTGCCCGTCCACGAGGACCGTGTAGTAACGTGCCTGCCCCTTCCAGGGGCAACTGGAGGTGGTTGAACTCGGCTTCAAAAATTCGCGTTTGACCGATTCTTCCGGGAAGTAAATATTTCCCTCGACCGTCTCGAATGTCTCACTCTCGGCCAGCGTCTGGCCGTTCCATACTGCCTTTGCCATAATTCGCTACCTGTTTTCTTTTCAATAGGTTACGTGAAAACGACCGCTCAGGCGACCAGCGCAGCGGTGTTCTGAACCCTGAAGTCCACAACCTATTTGTAACAGAAATGAGGCTTAAAAGGAAGCCGGAGGAGGCTGGCTTCCAGCCAGCCTTAGGCCTGTGAAGGCGCGATTCCCAGCATCTTCAGGAAGGCTTCGTGCCTCGCCTTTGCCACCGGGTACCTTTCGATCAGTTCCGCCGTGTTCTTCATGAACGGATTGCCGGACTCCTTCTCGGTTACGGCGTGGAAGTGGTGGAACTTGGCGTAGACAAGAATGCCCTCGCCGTTGGAGTCCAGAAAGAGGTCCGCATCAAGGGCGCCACGCAGCACCAGCGAAGAGGTCATCTCCCAGTAACTCAACACTTGCCGCCAGGCAGCGTTGTGCTCCGACTTCGTGTCCCGGGATACGGCACGCAGCTCTTCGAGCGTCTTCGGCTGGAAATCGAAGACCATGAACCGCCTTGCCTTGCGCAATGTCTCTTCCCGCCGAAGCTCGTAAAGCCGCAATATCAGTTCCGCGTCCGCTGCCGTCGCCATCTATTCTCCCTTTGTTTACTGTCTTTTATTTGCCTGATTTATTTATGCTACGCTCTCCACCATCGGCCGGGTCTTCTCCGGGTCAGGCTTCTCGATGACCGGAACCGG
The DNA here is from genome assembly GCA_001897435.1 of Acidobacteriales bacterium 59-55. Lineage (GTDB taxonomy): Bacteria > Acidobacteriota > Terriglobia > Terriglobales > Acidobacteriaceae > Edaphobacter. Next base: position 1,428,475 of record MKSV01000007.1, read on the forward strand.
AGCAGGCCCCGCGATCTTCTTCTGGTAGCCGCACTCGGGAGTAGTAGGCTCCTCTTCCGGAGCGCCCTTCTTCCGGCGCCGCTTGGGCAACGCCTCGCGGTTGTTCGGGCACACCAGATAGGTTCCCTTATCGTTCGTCACCTCAAGGAGATAGGTGCTGTCGCCCTTGGGGCAGGCCTGGTTGACCAGCTTCAGGTTCGAGGCGAAGTCGCACTTCGGATACTTCACGCACCCATAGAAGGTGTCGCCGCGCTTGGTCTTGCGGACGGCAATCTCGCTGCCGCACTTCGGGCAGGGGACATCGAGCAGCTCCTGCTTGATGTACTTGCACTTCGGATAGCCGCTGCAACTGATGAACTCGCCATACTGCCCATTGCGGAGCAGCAAGGGCTTGCCGCACTTCGGGCACATCTCCTCCAACTGCACCGGAGGCTTCTGCTGTACCTTCTGTGTCAGCTTGCGGATGGTCTTGCAGGGCGGGTCCTCGTTGTAGCCAGGGCAGGCCATGAACGGGCCCCACGGGCCGTTGCGCAGCACCATCACGCGGCCGCAGTTGTCGCAGAACTCCTCCTCGGGAACGTCATCGGCACCGGGAGCGCTCAGGTCCGGCTTGGCGGCGAAGTTCTCCTTGGTGAAGTCGCAGCTAATCGGCTCAACCGTGATCTTCTTTCCCTGCCCGACCGCCGCATTGATCGCAGCAACCAGTTCTTTTGTGTCCGCAACATCCTTTGAGAAGTCGATGACATCGTCCGTCGTCGCCTTCACGGTCATCGGAAAATGAAGCCCAGTTGTCAGCTTCTTCGTCACCGCCTTCGCGTCTTTCTTCCATGGTCCCATCGCAACCGTCATGGGCTTGACCTTGGTGAAGTTGCTGCACGAATAGAAGCTGCCGAACTTGCCCCACTTCAGAACCAGCGGGCTGCCGCACTTCTCGCAGATCTCGTCGGTGGCGTGCTCCATCCGCTTGACGTCTTCCATGTGGGTGCTGGCAACCTTCAGCTCCCCCTCGAAGTGGTCGTAGAAGCTGTTCAGCAGATCGGTCCAGCGCTCCTGGCCTTCCTCGACCGCGTCGAGTTCACCTTCGAGCGTCGCCGTGTATTGGGTGTCGAAGATGTAGGGGAAGTTCTTGACCAGCAGCCCGGTGACCACCGTTCCGATCTCGGTGGGCACGAACTTCGACTGGATCTTCTTCACATAGTCGCGATCCTGGATCGTATTGATAATCGAGGCGTAGGTCGAAGGCCGTCCGATTCCCTGCTCTTCGAGCGTCTTGACCAGGCTGGCTTCGTTGTAGCGCGGCGGAGGCTCGGTGAACTTCTGCTCCGGGTCGATCGACTGCATGGCCAGCGACTGGCCGTCCCTGACGCCGGGCAGGATGGTGTCCTCCGACCCTCCATCCCAGATGGCAAGGAAGCCGTCGAACTTCAGGACCGAGCCGCTCACGCGGAAGTCGTAGGTCGTCTTGCCGGCTTTGGCTGCAATCTCAATCGTCGTCTGATCGAAGATCGCCGGCATCATCTGCGAGGAGACGAAGCGCTGCCAGATCATCTTGTAGAGCCGGTACTGCTCGTCGCTGAGCCACTTTTTAATGGAATCGGGCGTGTACTCCACGCGGGTCGGGCGGATGGCCTCGTGCGCGTCCTGGGCGTCCTTCTTGCCCTTATAGTCGACCGGCTTCTCCGGAAGGTACTTTGCGCCCAGGGTCTTCTGAATATAGTTGCGCGCCTCGACGATGGAGTCGGGCGAGACTCTTGTGGAGTCGGTACGCATATAGGTAATCAAGCCGACCGTGCCGTCGGTGCCGACCTCGACACCTTCATAGAGCCGCTGGGCGACGCCCATGGTCCGGCGCACGTTGAAGCCCAGCCGCGAAGAGGCATCCTGTTGCAGCTTGCTGGTGATGTACGGGGCCAGCGGGTTCCGCCTGCGCTCCTTGCGCTCGACCTGAGCGACCGACCACTCCGCCGTCTTCAACTCCGCGACGACGCGGTTGGTCTCTTCTTCGTTGGGCAGTGCGCCGGAGAGGAAGAGTTCTTTGCCCTCCTTGTCCTTGCCGTTGGCAACTCGGGACGGAACTCCGTCGATGCCGGTGAACCGGGCGACAAACTCATCTTTGGGTGAGGATTGCAGCCTTGCGCCGATGGTCCAGTACTCGACCGGGACAAAGGAGTTGATCTCCAGCTCGCGCTCCACGATCAAGCGCAGCGCCACTGTCTGCACCCGGCCCGCGCTCAATCCGCGGCGTACCTTGTCCCACAGCAACGGCGAGACCTGATATCCCACCAAGCGATCCAGCACACGCCGGGTCTGCTGAGCATCGACCAGATTCTCGTCGACATCCCGCGCATGAGCAAAGGCTGCCCGGACGGCTTTCTGCGTAATCTCGTTGAAGGTGACCCGCCGTACCTTCGACTTGTCCTTGACCACAGGGAGCAACTGGATCGCCAGGTGCGCGGCAATCGCCTCGCCCTCGCGGTCGGGGTCGGGCGCCAGATAGACCATCTCAGCCTTGGTTGCCAGCTTCTTCAGCCGATCGACAACCTTTTCCTTGCCCGGGGAGACAATCAGCGTCGGCTCAAACGTCCGCTTCTTCAACTCCACGCCGATGTCGTTCTTCGGCAGGTCCATGATGTGGCCCAGAGAAGCCTCCACAATATAGTCGCTGCCGAGATATTTATTGATCGTCTTCGCCTTTGCCGGCGATTCGACGATCACAAGTGATTTAGCCATTCGTTCCCTTCATCCAACAAAAACGCATACCGTTGACCAGATGTTCCATCGTGCAGGATTCCAATGCGAACCTAACACGAGTTGCCGGAAATAAGCGAACCGGGCATCTCTGCAAAACTTCAGTCTGGGTACAAGAAACTATATCGATAGACTGTCTATCTTCAATTCCGTCTGCATCTTGGGCAAAGTGCATCCGGCTGATCGGCGCCCGGCAGCCCACTTTTCTCATTTAGAACGACCGGACATAATTCTTGCCGGGCAACTGCCTGACCCGGCCGCTTAGCTCCAGTTCGAACAGCGCTGTAAAGATCTCGGCCGATCCCAACTCTGCCTCCAGCCGCTCCATCAGGTCGTCGAGCTGCACCGATTCATCGTGCCTCAGATGATCCAGAACCATCTGTTCATGCTGCGGTAGCGGCGTATTGGTAAATAGAGATGCAGGTTTCGCCGATTTCGATTCATCCGGCGCCATCTCACCCGCCTCCGCTTCCAACTGACGCCGTATCTGTGAAGGCAGCTCCTCCCAGACGTCCTCCCATGTCGCGGTGAGCTTAGCCCCCTGCTTTATCAATGTGTTAGGACCCCAGGCGTTCTTGTTGGTCACGTTACCGGGAACGGCATAGACGTCCCGGTTCTGCTCCATCGCGCAGCGGGCGGTGATGCGGGTACCGCTGTACTCCGCCGCCTCGATGACCAGGACGCCCAGGCTCATCCCGCTGAGGATCCGGTTCCGAATCGGGAAATTCTGCGGGGCGGGAAATGTTCCCAAGGGATATTCACTCACGATTGCGCCGCCGGTCGCGACGATGCTCTCGGCCAGCTTCTTGTTTTCTTTGGGATAGACGACGTCGATGCCGGTGCCCCAGACGGCTACCGTCTTCCCTCCCGCCTCGATCGCTCCCTTGTGCGCCGCCGTATCCACACCACGGGCCATCCCGCTGAGGATGACGAGCCTGCGATGGGCCAGGTCGCGGGACAACAGCTCCGCCATCCCCGTGCCGTAGGGGGAGGGATGACGCGTTCCTACCACCGCAATTCCGGGCCGCGCCAGAAGATCCGCGTTCCCACGAATCCAGAGCACCGCAGGCGGGTCGTAGATCTCGCGCAGGCGCTCGGGATAGGAGCGGTCGTCCGGCGTCAAAATACTGCCGCCAGCCTCGGCCACACGGCTTATCTCGTCCTCGGCAGCCTCTTGCGCCTTGCCGCCGAAGATGAACTGAGCGGCCTCGGCGGGCATTCCGGTCGCCTCCAGTTCGGTCAGTGAAGACTCAAACAGCCGGTTCGCCGTGCCCAGCGCCTTGACCGCCCGAGCGATCCGCGTCGGCCCCATGCCCGGCGTCAGGGTCAACGCCATCCATGCCAACCGTGCCTTTTCCTGTATCGCAACCGTATCCCGCTCAACCCGGCGCATTCATCCGCTCCCTTTTTATCAACCCTCATTACTATAAGCACACGCTGTCCGGGCCACCGCCGGAGCCCAGCGGAAGGCCTCGCCTCCAGGCTGCCTACGCAGGATGGTTTAACGACTGGATCAGCCCGCGAATGTACCCGTAGCAGAACGCGAAGGACTGCAGGCCGCGGGGATCGCTCTCCGCCTGGGGCACGTGGTCGGGCATCAGCATGTAGGGATATCCAACCTCGCGATAGACGTGGATCGCCTTCACCATATCCACGTCGCCCTCATCCGGGTACATCTCAACGAAGTCGTTGCGGTGGCCGCGGATATTGCGGAAGTGGACGTTGAAGATCTTCTTGCGGGAGCCGAAGTACCGGATCACGTCATAGACCTCCCTGCCGGGATCGGCCAGCATCTCCGACACGGTTCCCTGGCAGAAGTTCAACCCGTGATAGGGACTCTCTCGAATCGCGATAAAGCGCTTCAGCCCGTCGACCGTGCCCAGGACGCGATTGACCCCCTGATATCCCTCCGGCGGTACGCCGGGGTCCTGGGGATGGCAGGCCATACGTACCTTGTACTCGTTGGCGACGGGAATGATGCGATCGAGAAAATAGGTGATCCGCTCCCAGAAACGATCCGCATCGACCTCTCCGGCAATTGTCAGCGGCGTCTTCGGGTGAGCCTCGGCAAGCTTCCATTGGCTGTAGCTGGCGTCTCCGCGCCCCGGCGTTCGACCGGTGCGCAGCACGCCGAGAATGCTCATGTTGTACTTGAGCATTGGCAGACCCGCCTGCGCGCAGTTCCGAATCATCTTCTGGATGGACTCAATATCACGGTCCCGTTCCGGGCTCCGGGCCAGCATGATGGCCGGGTGCTTCTCGTTGTCGATATAGCTCGAGGCCAGCACCGGCGGTACAACGCAATCGATTTCGATACCGTTGCCCGCCGCCAGATCCTTCATCCTGCTGAGTTCATCGACGGTTGCGTAGATGCGGCCGTCCGCAATCTGGGGATAGCCGCAGATATGGCGCACCCCATACCGAGCCAGGTACTTCAGGTGCTCGTCGCTGGTCGGCGCGCTCTGGCAGCCCAGCTTCATCAGCACAGGTTTGGGATGGGGTGAAGCCGTGGTTGTGGAAGCATTGGCACCACGGCCCAAGGCGACCGCGGCTACACCGGAAGAGGAGATAAACTCACGCCGATTCATAGGCTAGAAAAATACCACGATGCAACCATGCGCCGATACTGTACCTTCGTCATCGCGTCTCCCGGGCACTGCCCTGCAATGCTCCGGCCAGCACCCACGCGCCGCCGCTCATTGCCAGGGCGACAAAAGCGCTGGTCCACTCGTTGCCGCTGTGAGCCATAGCAACAACCCGCGGCACATGCAGCACGGCAACCCACGACAGGAACATCAGCCCCAGCAGAGCTGCGGCCAGATGGCACTGCCTATTCGTCGCGATGCTGAGGGCGGCGGCAAAGAATGCAACGCCCACGAAATACGCCCAGAAGAGATGACCGGGAATCCACGCTGGGATCAGGGTCGCAATGAACTTCGCATACAGGAAGTGCTGGACGCCGAAGACCACCAGCGCAGCCGCATAGAGCAGCCGGCTGACGATGAGGCCCTCCCACAGCCGGGAGCCTGGAGACTCCATCTCACCGGCCAGCACCAGGGCGACCGCGCTCAGAGCCAGCAGCTCAAATCCGCTCGTCCACGGGCCGGGATCGCGCAGATGCTCAAATAGACTCGGCACATAGACCAGCAGTACGCGCAGCAGCAAGGCCACTCCCAGCAGAGCCGCCGCCACTCTCGCCCACAGCCGCGTCGCAATGCAGACGCCGGCGGCGATGAAGCCCGCGCCGATCAGCCAGGCAAGGATGCCTGTCTCGGCGGTCCACGGAGGCCCGGGTGCCGGCCCGGCGGCCTGCGCGTGAAAGAGATACTGAAGTCCAAAGAGCACGATCGCAACGCCAAACAGAATACGACCAACCCTACTCAGTCCGTCCAAGGCAGAGCCCTCCAAAGAACTGATCGCGGCGCTTCCACGACCGAGGAGAATCCTACCTTAAGAATCGTCAGAATCTTCCAGGGGATCGTTTAATTCTTCATCGCATCGCTTGCACTCCATCATCCGCCCGATCCGTTCGGCCCGGGTCTCCTCGTGCAGCACCCACTCGCGCACCATCCATGGCGGATCGTGGCGCACATGCTGGCCGTGGCCGCACTCCAGCCGTGCCGCCCAATGGCCTTCCTCATCCTGATAGAACCCAACTACAGCTCGCTGCATCGAAGCCCTCCCGTCCACATCTATTAAACTAGACATCTATTAAATTAGATCTAGCTGTGCCTCAATCATCCCAGTTGCCCAAATCATCCCATCCCGTCCGCGTCGCCGCCATCAACTTCCTTAATCCCGCCCCGCTGATGTGGGACTTCGAGCACCCGCCGCTGGCAGCGAAACTCGCCGAACGCTACACGCTTCACTACACCAAGCCTGCTCTCTGCGCCGACGAGTTGCTGGCTGGGCGTGCCGATCTGGGCCTGATCCCCATCGCGTCGCTGACGCCCGATCTTGCCATCGTTCCCGGCTGCGCCATCGCGTCGCTGGACCGGGTGCGCTCCATCCAGCTCATAGTCAAGAGCAAGAGCAAAGAGAGCGAGGCGCTCGAAGCAGTTCGCACCATCGCTGCCGACACGGCATCGCGCAGTTCGCTGGCCTATGCCGAGATACTGTTTCGCAAGTTTCTAGGAACGCACCCTGCCTTTGTCCAGCATCCTGCCGACCCTGTCGCCATGCTTCGTCAAGCGGATGCAGCGCTGCTGATCGGCGACCCCGCGCTGCTGGCGCTCGAAGCCCGCGAGCAGATCGAGCAAGCCGTCGGCCCCTGCCAGTGGATCGACCTCGCCCACGAGTGGACGACCCGCACCCTCCTACCCTGGGTCGCCGCCGTGTGGGCTGTCCGTCCCGAAGCGCTGAGCCTGGGGCACATGGCCCCGGCTGAGCTTACGGACGATCTGATCCTCTCGCGCGACCACGGCCTCGCCCACATCGACGACCTCGTCCGGCAGTGGACACCGCGCATCCCGGTCCCGGCTGAGACCATCCGGCACTATCTCAGCCGAAATATCCATTACCGGCTCGATTCCGACTGCGTTCAGGCAATCGAACTCTTCCGCCGGTATGCCGCCGAGATCGACGCTCTCCCTGCGCTGCCCAATCTCCGCTTTCTATAGTCCACCGCGAGTTACCCAACTTTCATCGCTGAGATCCGCGGACTTCTGTTAGCGTCATATTGACCATGAAGCCCCCTGTCGGCATAGCAGGAATCACCGCAGCCGCAACAGAACCGGCGCAGAGGCACGCTGCCCTCTCGCCGCTGCCGGCCTTCTTTCTCGCGGCAACTCCCCGCCACTCCAACAAGATCTTTCACCTGTTCTTCGGCTTCGGTCTCTTCGGTGTCTTCCTCATCTCGATTGTCGATTCGTCGTTCGTTCCCCTGCCCGTCCCCGGCATCACCGACATCATGATCGTGCTCTTCGCCGCGCAGAAGTCCAACTGGATTCTGCTGATCCTCGCGGCGACCGCAGGCTCCGCGCTGGGCGGATACCTCAGCTACGAGGTCGGCCATGCCGGGGGGATGCAGTTTCTCGAAAAGCATGTTCCCGCGCGCATCTTCAAAAAAGTCTGCGAGTGGATGGAAGGGCACGCCGTGCTCGCCGTGGCACTGCCCGCGGTGCTTCCGCCACCGATGCCGCTCTCGCCCTTTGTCCTGGCCGCCGGCGCGCTCAATATGTCGAAGAAGAAGTTTATGGCGACCTTTACGCTGAGCCGGGGCGCTCGCCACGCCTTAGCGGCGTGGCTCGGCCTCTACTACGGCAGCCACGTGCTCCACCTGTGGAACCGTTTCTCCGCCAGATGGGCCACCACGATCCTGATTGTTCTCTGGACGACCATCCTAGTGAGTTGCGCTATCGCCTTCTGGAAGATCTACAAGACCTCCAGATCGGTCGGATCGGGTTTCTCGAAACGGCCGGACACCACGGTTTAGGGCGACTGAGTCCCGAAGATTCCCTCAGGGGCTAAAGCCCCATCGTAGGCACGACACTTATGGCACGGCTGAAGCCGCGCCCTTAACGAAACCGAACGGAATGAGAGGTTCCCTGAAGCCGCGCTCTTCAATCACTTGACGGCGACTTACATCTCCCAGCGCAGCAGCGTCGTGCCTACGGTATAGCCGCCGCCGAAGGAGGCCAGCAGCACGGTATCTCCCTTTTTCAACCGGCCCTGTTCAAGCGCGGTGTGCATCGCCAGCGGGATCGTGCCGGCAGTTGTGTTGCCGTATTCGCCGATGTTAATGATGACCCGCTCCTCGGGCATTCCCAGCCGCTCCGCTGTCGCCAGAATGATGCGCTGGTTCGCCTGATGAGGGATGAAGCAGTCCACGTCGTCGGCAGTCAGTTTGTTCCGCTGCAACAGCGTCTCGCTCAACTCGGCCATCTTGCGTACGGCTACCTTGAAGACCGCGCCACCCGATTGATGGACATAGTGCATCTTCCCGGCGACCGTCTCCGCCGTCGAAGGATGCAGGCTGCCGCCGCCGGGCATGTAAAGCGACGCGGCACCCGATCCGTCGATCTCGTGCACGAAGTCCACCATGCCGACCTCACCCTCTTCCGTCGGCTCCAGCAGGACCGCGCCAGCGCCATCACCGAACAGGATGCAGGTCGACCGGTCGGTGTAGTCGAGGATTGAGCTCATAACGTCCGCACCGATCACCATCACCTTCTTATGGACGCCGCTCTCGACCAGCTTCGCGCCCACCTGGAGGGCATAGGGAAAGCCCGAACAGGCTGCCGAGAGGTCGAACCCCCACGCGCCTTTTGCGCCCAGCTTGTCCTGCACCAGGCAGGCGGTCGCCGGAAAGAACATGTCCGGGGTCACCGTGGCGACGATGATCGCCTCCAGTTCACTGGCCTCGATGCCGCGGGCGGCCAGGCAGCGCTTCGCCGCCTCCACCGCGAGATCGCTGGTGGCCACGCCTTTTTCGACGAGGTGACGCTGGTGGATTCCCGTGCGCTCCACAATCCACTGGTTGTTCGTGTCCACCATCTTCTCGAGATCGGCATTGGTCAACAACCGAGGCGGAACGTATGCTCCCACCGAACTGATCTTCGCTCCTGCCCTCGTCTGCGGCTTTACGGTCAAACTCAAACTCGTCACCTCGTCTACATCTCAACCAGAATACAAAACTATTGCAGATCGGCCACTCTCCACGTCAACCTCGCGACCTGGGTCATGCCTACCGTGGAAGACGCGCCACCGGTTTCGGCAGACGCAACTCTACCGCATCCCATCATCCAAAGTTCAATTGTCAGGGGGAATCAGGGAGGAGAAAAGTGTACCGGGCGACCCACTGCGCCCATACTTGCCCGTTACCGTTGCTTCCTTCCGGACCTGGCGGGGTTGGCGGGATTACGTCGCGTAGGACCCGGCACAGGAGTAATCCTACCATCGACGGCCCCGATGCCCAAACCGTCCGGATCAAGACAGCTCTGACCGGAATTGCCAGCCAACGCTGGACCGCATACGCTTATTCATCATGCGACTTGTCCTACCACTTTTACTGCTCCTTCCCTTCGGCGTCCAGGCGCAGGATGTCCACGTCCGCGTCTCGCACGAGGTCAAGACCGGCATTGAGGGCACCACTTCCTTCCCGACGATCCAGATGGCGATGGATCACCATCCCTTCGCCGGGCCGGGAGGCCGCGTCTATATCGAGATCGCACCCGGCACCTATCGCGAGCGCGTCATCGTCACTCAGAACCATCCCAACATTACTTTTATCGGGATGGGCAAATCGCCGGAAGACGTGGTCATTACCAACTCGCTGAACGCAAAGCAAGCGGGCGGGACCTTCTTCACCGAGACCGTCGAGATCAACGGGCCGGGCTTCGAGGCCGACAATATTACCTTCGAGAACAGCGCCGGCAACACCGGACAGGCCGTCGCCGTGGCCAACCGGAGCGACCGCTCCATCTTCAAGCACTGCCGCTTCCTGGGCCACCAGGACACGCTCTTCGCCGACTATGGCCGCCAGTACTATGTCGACTCGTATATTGAAGGCGGTGTCGACTTCATCTTCGGCAATGCGACCGCCGTCTTCGACCACGTCGAGCTTCACTCCAACCGCCCCGGCTTCCTCACCGCGCAGTCGCGCACCTCGGCCGACCAGACGACGGGCTACGTTATCCTCGACAGCAAGGTGACCAGCGGTATCGACCACTCCGAAGGCTCGATGTCGAAGGGCGGCATCGGACTGGGACGGCCGTGGCGACCGTACTCGCGCGTCGTCTATATCAACACCGAACTGCCCGCCGACGTGCGTCCCGGGGGATGGGACAATTGGGGGAAGGCGTCCAACGAGCAGACGGCATACTACGCTGAATCGGGCAGCACAGGTCCCGGGGCCAATCCTCCGGCTCGTGTTCCCTGGTCGCATCAACTGACGGCGGCAGAGGCAAAACGGTTCCTGCCGACGACGTTCCTGCGCGGCAAAGATCGCTGGAATCCCGAAGCCGAAGCGAAAAAGCTTCCCTAGAACATAGCCTGCCTTAACTCTCAGAGATTCTCTAAGCGCTCACGGCACGGGAGTTTCGGCCTCGCTTTGGCCGGATGCGGCGCTCTTTGCCGCAGGAACGCGGCTGACCTTCAACTGGGTCTCCGATACGGCGATTCCCTTCCTTGCGGCGGCCATGCCCAGGACGCGATGCGCATACGTCGCCACCATCGAGACTCCTTCGGCATATTGCGCGTTGGGATTGCCCGCTCCGCCGTTGTACGCGCCTACCGCCTTTTCAACGTTACCGTCGAAGTGGTCGAGCAACTGGCGCAGCAGCAGTCCCGCGTAGGTCGTCAGCACGTGCGCGTCTACCTGGTTCAGATCGAGCTTCTTTGGGGGACGAAGCCGCTTCGGCAGAAGGTTGTAGTCGCGCTTGTCCTTGAGATAGAGCGCATGGACATAGCGCAGCGTCTCCCGCGTGATCTGCCACGGCCCAATGGAGTAGTTGCTGACCAGCACACGTCCTTTGCGCCGCTTGAGAACAATATCTCCCGGCTGCGCCCGCCGCTTCCAGACGGTGTGCTTCAGGTCACCGCGGACATCGAGGTAGTTATTCTCCATCGCGCCCACGCCGAGTAACATGCTCAGCGGAACCTGATAGAACTTTGCCACCTCGATCATGTCGGCGGCGAACTCCAGCGACTGCTCCTCCGACAGAGCCGCAGGGACGGGCTCGATGCGGTCGCGCACCCGGCGATCGGTCTTCACCTTGAAGAGAATGAACCTGGCGACCGCCGAGGTCAGGTACTCCGCCGGCAGCGAGAGCAGCCGCTCGCGCACGGGCTGGCTGTAGGCCGCATAGAAGAGGCTGGTCTGCTTCCTCCAGTCGCTGACCTGAATCTCGGGGACTGGCACCAGCTCAAAGCCGTCGATGAAGCCGCCGATCTCAAGCGTGGCGAGATACTCCGCGCCGTGGAAGACCTCGTTGGGCAGGATAATGTACAGGCGATACTTCGGCTCGCCCTTCTCTTCGACTGATGTCATCAGAACGTCAGCCGGATCGACGGTCTTGAGGCCGCGAAGATATTCAAAGCGGAGGTATGCCGTCAACTCGTCGTTGTACTGGCCGACTTCGCCCAGCAGATAGCCCGAAGGCATCTTCATCTTCACCGCGCCATCGTCCAGCCAGACGACCGGCAGGACCGGCTTGTCGATCTGCGGCATCGGAGGCACTCGCCATCGACGCACCAGCCACACCCCCGCCACGCAGACCGCAACAGTGCAGGCAGCGAACGCAATTCTCGCGAGGCGCTTCCAGATCAAGCCAGGTGCCAATCCGTTCTCCTCTCTTCGGTCAGGGGCGAAATCGCCAGATGCCCTTGTAGCACATTTACTTTGCAGGCCGCTGCGTTGCTTCATCATCTCCCCGCAAGACGGTGCAGCTTTCCCCCCGCAGAAGATGGAGATGAAAAACGGAGAATTCACACCAGATAGAAATTGCTAGACCAATGCATAAACTCCCGCTACGCTGAACCGACGAGAAAAAGCAGCATCGGCCTATTCGACGTCATCGCTTGCAAATCTATGATCTTTCCTCCAGTGATCGCCTTCCTTCTCTTTCCGGCCATGCTGCTCCTGCTCGAGCTTGGCCGCCGCCTCCGTTGCAAGCAGAACTGCGCCTCCGAAAGCAGTGCGATCGAAGGAGCGATCTTCGCGCTCTTCGGCCTTCTGCTGGCCTTCACGTTCTCGGGAGCCGTCAATCGCTACGATGCCCATCGCCAACTGGTCGTTCAGGAGACCAATGCCATCAGAACCGCTTATCTTCGCCTCGATCTTTTGCCCGCGCAGTCGCAACCTCCCCTGCGTCAGCTTTTCCGGGAATACATCACTTCGCGACTGGGACTCTACAACGCTGTCAGCAAAGAAGTCTCGCCAGAGAGCCGACGCCTGCAGCGCGAGATCTGGCGTCAATCCATCGCCATAGCAACGCCTGAGGCAAACCGGCTTCTCCTGCCTTCCATCAACTCCATGATCGACATCACGACGACCCGGCAGAACGTATTCGACATGCATCCGCCGGCCGTCGTCTTCTTTCTTCTGTTCGCCTTCAGCCTTGGCTGCGCCTTCCTGGCCGGCTACAGCATGGCTATCGGTCCCCGGAACTGGATCTACATTCTCACCCTGGCCGCCGCCGTCACCCTTACCATCTACGCCACCCTCGAGATCGAGTTCCCGCGACAGGGCCTTCTCCGCCTCGCCCATACCGACAAAACCCTCCTCAATCTTCGCAACTCCATGAATTAATATTGCGCCCGATGCGGCATCCTAAATAAACGAGAATGCTGACGACCGCCAATCCGCCCGTTCCCGTCCATCGCGGATACCTGGCAGACATCTACACCTTCGACTGGAAACAACTCTCCTTTCATACGCCGCTGATCGGCATGATCGCCATCGGCGTCTGCCTCTTCACAGGAGTCATCGTCGGCCATCCCTCCGCGGGCCTGATCGCGGGCGGCGGCGCTTTTACGATTGGCTTCGGCGTAAACCAGCGTATCGCCGACTCCCGCTTGTGGCCTATGATCGCCGCCACGGGAGCGATGTTCGTCTCCACCATGATCGGCATGCTGGCCGGACACCGCGGCTTTACCCTGGTGCTGGCCGCGGCTCTGTGGGGATTCACCTACGGCATTCTCACCGCGCGCGCGGCGGGGATCAGCTGGGTCGGCCAGCAGGCCGCCATCACGCTCTTCGTTGCCTCGGCCTTTCCCGCTGACCTGCACGCCGCCTTGCTTCGCTCCCTGCTGATCCTCGGCGGCGGAGCTCTGCAAATCCTCATCACCAGCCTCTGCCTGAGCCTGCTTCCCGAACTCGCCGCCAATCTTCGCGCTATTCGCCAGACCAGCAGCGAAGAGCTGATCCGTCTCTTCAACAGCGACGTCGCTCGGTACCGAGCCTATGTGAGGTTGCGTGCTATTCCTCAAACTCTCCTCCAAATCCCGACCTTTCCCTTCGCCATTCGCATGTCGGTGGCCATCGCCGTCTCGGCGGAGATCTACCGCCACATGGACGTCCAGAGCGGCTACTGGATTCCCATGACCGCCCTTCTGGTGCTGAAACCGGCCTTCTCGGAGACCTTCTCGCGCGCCTTCCTGCGTGTGGGCGGCACCCTGGCGGGGGCAGTCGTCTCCACCATGTTTCTCGTTCACATCCGCCCCGATCCGTTATATCTCGCGGGACTGGCTGCGTTCTTCGCGTTTTGCTCCTACGCGACCAACACCGTCAACTACGGCCTCTACACGCTGTTTCTTACGTCGTACATCGTCTTCCTGCTCTCTCTCAACGAGCTTCCCGGCCCGGTCATCGCGCACCGTCGGGCCATCTGCACGATCGCCGGAGGCCTCATCGCGCTCGCCATTCATGCCGACGCCATTCGCCGACTCCGCAATCGCCAACGCAGAACATTGCAGTCATAAAACTTCCCTCTCGCTTCGACGACTGCGATTCGAAGTGATGATGGGCCATTACTTGGCGAAAATCCGTTATGGCGAGACTGCGCTCAATGCCAGAAAAAGGCGAGTCGAAGTTGCAAAATTTTGCCTACAAATTTGAGACTACTTGATTGGGCTTTTCTCCCCTGAGTGACGAAAAAGCAAACGGCTGCGCGCACTTTGCAATCTCTGGCAGATATGCATTTTTTTGCACTTCAGGAAGAAAAATACTTCACGAAAACAATCCCGGTATGATCTGCATCTATTGACAGATATTCACTTAGGAGATTCCACGTGCGTAAGATTTTTGCATCACTCGCAGTCATGGCCGCGCTCGTTGCGGTTCCTTCCGTCCTTCACGCAACCCCGATCACCGGCCAGTTTTCCATTACCGGCGCATCGGTGACGGATGACGGATCCTCCCTCACCTTCGTCCCCGACACGATCGCAGTTGGCGCGGCGAACACTCTCACCGGAGACTTCACGACCCTGCTCTCCGCCTACGAGCCCGGCACCATCACCTCGAACTTCAGCTACGATCCCTATGTCGCCGGCAGCGGAGTCATCACGCTGACCAACACAGACGGAACGATCGTCACCTACACCCTCAACACCCTCTCCGAACAGAGCATCGGCAGCTACACGCTCTTCACGGGCACGGGCGTCCTCTCCACCAACGCAGCCGGTTTCGACAATACCGACGGCACCTTGCTGTTCTCGACCCAGGGCAACGGAACGGTGACCTTCTCGGCAACAACCTCGGCATCTCCGTCGGCAGTTCCTGAGCCGTCGACGCTGGCAATGCTCGGCACCGGCCTGGTCGGTCTGGCTGGAGTCATCAAGCGCCGCCTGGCATAACCATTGCAACACCGTGGCTTCGGCCACATCCGCATTCCGGGCGAAAGGGACAGATGGAAAGATCGATCTTCCCCTTTCGCCCGGGTTTTTTAAACGACTTGACAGCTAAATTGAGGTGAGCAGCGAACCGTACTATCAGCGGGAATCGCTATAATAGAAGTTAGTGACTCCCCCTGACATCCTCGAAGAGCCGTCGACGACAGCCCCTGCCCAGACCACGGCTAAACCTCGCCCCAGGATCGGCTTCGTCTCCCTCGGCTGCCCCAAAAATCTGGTCGACTCCGAGGTGATGATGGGGATGCTTCACCAGGCCGGTGGAGACATCACTGCCAGCGCCGACGACGCGGAGATACTCGTCGTCAACACCTGCAGCTTCATCGACTCGGCCAAGCAGGAGTCCGTCAATACCATCCTCGAGATGGTCCAGCACAAAAAAGCTCACGGCGGCAAAGCCCAGCGCCTGATCGTCGCCGGGTGCCTCGTCGAGCGTTACCGCGACGAGATTCAGAAGAATATCCCCGAGGTCGACGCTGTCGTCGGCACCGGCGAGCTTGAGGCGATTCTCGCTGCTGCCGGTCTGACATCGACCGGTCATGCCAACAATTCTCCATTTCATATCCTGAGCCAGGCTCAGATCGACCGCGCCCCAAGCGCCGTCAACCAGCACAGCCGTCCCGAGAGCGATGGCGCCCAGCTCCAGATCGAACACAGCGAGCCCATTGCGAGTCGCCCCGAAGGCGATGCCCGCGAGCGTGCCGGCCGCTTCTCTCGCGCCACCTGGGAGGGAGCTACCGCTGCTCTGCCCGAGTATCTTTACTCCGATACCACTCCCCGTATTCTGACGACGCCCAGGGCCTCGGCCTACATCAAGATCGCCGAGGGCTGCGACCATCCCTGCGGCTTCTGCATCATCCCGCAGCTTCGCGGCAAGTTCCGCTCGCGCCGCATGTCGTCGATCATTACGGAGGCCGAAAACCTCATCGCTCAGGGCGTCCGCGAGATCACCCTGATCGGGCAGGACACTACCTGCTACGGCGAAGATCTCGGCATCCCTGACGGCCTGGCTACCCTGCTCGACGCGGTTGCCGTCCTTCCCGGCCTGCGCTGGCTGCGCTTCCTCTACGCCTACCCCAACAAGGTGACCACGAGGCTGCTCGAGACGATCGCCCGGCACGACAACATCGCGAAGTACCTCGATGTACCGCTCCAGCATGCCAGCCCTTCGGTGCTTAAGCGGATGAAGCGCGGCGGCACCCCCGAGCACTTCCTAAAACTCATCGAAAAGGCCCGCGCCACGGTTCCCGGAATTGTTCTGCGCACAACCTTTATCGTCGGCTTCCCCGGCGAAACCGAAGCCGACTACAAGCAGCTTGAAGACTTTATCCGCGCGGCAGATATCGACTGGCTCGGGGTCTTCACCTACTCCGATGAAGAGGGTGCGGCTGCCTTCAACCTGCCCGCCGAACTCAAAGTTCCTAAACGAACCATCGAGTCCCGCCGCAACAAACTGATGAAGCTCCAGCAGAAGATCAGCGCCAGGTCCAAGGCAAAATGGGTAGGCCGCGAGATCGATCTGCTGGTCGAAGGCGAGTCCGAAGAGACCGAACTTCTCTGGGAGGGGCGCACCATGCTGCACGCCCCCGAGATCGACGGCAAGGTCTTCATCAACGACTTCGGCCCTCACGAAGCCCTCGTCCCCGGCACCTTCTACCGCGCCGAGATTACCGAGTCCCACGACTACGATGTAGTCGCCCGCATCCTCGACTAATCTCCACCACCGAATCTCCGGTATTCAATTGCCTCCCTGAGACTAGAATGGCGGTTTCAGTGCTGCTCTTCTCCTGACGGGGTAAGGCAACGAGCGAGAAACCTGCGGCTGGAGGAAGATGTCTGACTTCGAAGTCCTCAGAGCAATGCCGATGAGCGCACCGTTGCGCAGGATGCTTGTGCTGTGTTGCATGGGATTCTTCTCCTGCGCATCCGCCGCAGCACAACAGGCAGCAGAACCTCAGAGCACTCCCTACAAGATTGAAGTAACCGTCAGCAAGGTGCTGGTGCCTGTCGTCGTTCGCGACAAGCAGGGCCGCACGGTGGGCGATCTGAAAAGAGAGGACTTTCAGGTCTTCGATAACGGCAGGCCCCGTCCGCTCTCCGCGTTTATGGCCGAAGAGCGCATGGGAACAGAAAGCCGCCCCGTGAGCAGCTCCGAAAACGGGGCCTCCTCTCCCGTTCCTTCCAATTCCCTGCCGCAATCGTCGACCATGCCGCCGCGCTTCATCGTCTTTCTCTTCGACGATATGCATTTGAGCGCCGAAGACATTGTGCGTGCAAAAAGAGCCGGCACCAGATTGCTCTCCGGATCGCTGGTCGACTCGGATACGGCTGCCGTCGTCTCTCTCTCCGGAAAGATCAACAGCGGATTGACTCGTGATCGAACGAAGCTTGAGGACGCGATCACGAGCCTGCAACCACAGATTCTCTATCAGCCCGGCAACTCTGACTGCCCCAGCATCGACTACTATCAGGCCGACCTGATGGAAAATAAACACAACAGCGTGGCAATTCAGGCGGCTATCGCTCAGGTCTTCAGTTGTGATCCAGGCCTCGATCCCAGGCGCGACTATCCTATCGCCGAAAGGCTGGCGGAGGCGGCCGCCACGCGAGTTCTTACGGTCGGCCGTCAGGATATTCAACTATCCCTGGCTACGATCGGAGAGCTCGTGCGCAGGATGTCCATCCTGCCAGGACAACGCACCCTGATTCTGGTATCGCCCGGCTTCCTTACCGTTGAGCCGGACGCACGGGCTGCGGAGTCACGGATTATCGACTCCGCGGCCCAGTCCGATGTGACCATCAGTGCCCTGGATGCGCGCGGCTTGTACACAACATCCCTGACCGCCAGTGAGGATGTCCACGGGATTCCCGTACTGTCGAGGGGGGGATACAAGGCAAGCTCCATGAAGGCGACTGAGAACGTGATGGCCGAACTCGCTGACGGAACCGGCGGCACCTTCTTCAACAACAGCAACGATCTGGACGCAGGGTTGAAGAGACTCACAGAAGCGCCACAGTACGCATACCTCCTCGAACTTCCGCTCGACAACATAAAGCCCAACGGTGCCTACCACCGCTTGAAGGTGAAAGTGGATCGCAAGGATGTGCGGGTACAGGCACGTCGCGGCTATCTCTTGCCCAAGCCAATGAAAAACAATAAATAGCTACGAACGGGTCGAGACAACCGTGCTATCAATACAGCAGCACAGCCACTCGATACGTCGTAAATCCCTGCCCCGGCTGCGAACCGGGGCAGGCCCCCACTGCGGCCGAGTGATACGCTGCCCGCGACATCTGTTGCACCAACGCCTCCGGCAGTTGCCCTGGATTCGGTCCTTCCCAGTGAACGACCAGCAGGGCACCCTCTGCCGTGTCGCTCTGACTGTCACAATTTAACCGCGCCGCCCGGGTCATCCTCGCGGACGCTATCCCGGCTTTTTGCAAAGCTGCTATCACCTGGCTCTCGATGGCTGCCTGCTTCGGCGCTGCAACGGTCTGAGCGAAGTCTTCGACCGCGTACAGCAGTCCCTGCCTCTCGACCACCCCTATCCCGACCGCATTCATCTTTGGATTCAGAAGATTCGTCCGGTGTACCGGCGAGTTCACCCACCCCTGATGCAGTTGCGCTGGATTCTGCCCTCTCCCTGCCAGGTTCTCCGCGATCGCGGCGAAGAGAGCACCCTCTCGGGATGCGCGCGTGATGACATCCGCCTCGCCCGGATACTGGTGTTCGAGGTCTTCCGGCGCTGCCGCTATGCGTCTCGCATGGACCCGTGCCGCCCGTGCCAAAGCGCTGTCCCAGGCCAGCGGAGCCACCCCATGCTCCGCCCGAAACTGGTTGGCCATCCGCAGCAGCGCCCTCTCGGCAGGAGAAGCACCCGCCTGCGCCATTCCTGTAGCCGCTGCTATTAAAACGCTAAACAAAACAATAAATCTTCGGATCACACCTAACCTCAGCTCCACACAAAGGGTTACGATCTCTTCCCACACATCTCATCTTTGCCGAATTTGGCGTGCTGCGTTCCACCGTCTAAAAATTTACAATCGATATGCGATGCCAAAAGCGCTCTTCTGTCCTACATGCCGTAAAGTCGTTCTCGCCACCGGCGAGGACTTCCCCTTCTGCTCTGACCGCTGCCGCAAGATCGACCTTGGTAAGTGGGCCAGCGGAGACTACAAAATATCCTCTCCCATTCAGGACCCCGACGACCTCGAAGAACTAGCCCGCTCCAACGCGCAGAATCGTCGCGGCGACGACAGCGAGTAGCACTAGATCAGGGGGCGGCCTTCGATGTCGAGGGCCACATGGTAAAGCGCGTCGCGGGTGGCCAGGGCGGCGCAGCCGTCTTCGAGGAAGGCAAGGCCCACAAGGTTCTGACCGGAGACCGCCAAGGTTGCGACACGCTCCGGGGTGATGCGGATGATGCCGCGCTGGCCGTGGAGGCTGGCAGCTACATAGAGATTGCCGTCCACGTCGAAGGCCATGCCCTGAGCGCGCCCCAGCCCTTGATAAAAGACAGTGGTGTTGCCGTCGCGGTCGATGGCATGGATGGCCTGGTTGCTGCTGGTGGTGGGGCCGGTGACGAAGAGAGTGCCCGCGTCGTTGAAGGCGAGATGGTAGGCAGCGATGCTGGGCTCGAGCGTGGCGTAGACGAAGATCTCGCCGCTATTACCGCCGGCGTCGCTGGGGGCGATCTTGAAGATGGTGCCGGAGCGGTCGCCGACGAAGAGGTTGCCCTCACGGTCGAAGGCGATGCCGGTGGCAATGCCCATACCTTCGGCGTAGGTGGAGATGGCTCCCTCTGGCGAGATGCGGTAGACCGTGCCCTCGGCACGGGAACTGGCATAGAGGTAGCCGTCGGGGGAGAAGGCGAGGCCGGTGGGGTTGAGTAGGTCGCGGACGAACGGCGTCATCTGGAAGTCGCGCTGGATGCGGAAGATGGAGACCGGCATCGCCTGGCCACGGGAGCCGGAGAGGGTAGCGTAGACATTGCCTTCCGCGTCGACGGCGGGATTGGCTACGGGATGGAGGTTCTCCGCCATGGGGACGGCGACGCGGAGGTTCAGCGGATTACTCGGAGCACCGTTGCGGTACAGAACGATATCTCCCGTAATGGCGCCCTCGGGGATTCTCACCATAGCCCGGGTGGGACGGCTGAGAGTGACGAAGGCGGAGGTATCGCCGATGGTGGCGTGAGGCACGGAGTGGCCTACCGGGTCGAGGTTTGCACCATGCACTTCGGCTTCGCCTCCAGGCATGGCGGCGGGTGGATCTACACGGTCGAGATGTGGCGCGGTAATGGGGTGAAAGAGACTCATTGCTGAGTCTCAGGGTATGCGTTGCAGAGATCGAGCGCAAGGCAGCGAGGACAGGCCCACGTCCGAGAGTTCAACCGCGAGCCTCATATCTGTGGGTTAGAAAAACAGATGCGCCAGTTGGGCGAAGAGCAGAGCGAACAGACCGGCGGCTACGTCGTCGAGCATGATGCCGGTGCCCTCGGGAAGACGCTCCAGTTGACGGATAGGCGGCGGCTTGAGGATGTCGAAGAAGCGGAAGAGGAGCAGCGAGAGGATGGCATAGCGCCAATCGGCGGGGATGGCGATCAGGGCGATGAGTTGGCCGGCGACCTCGTCGATGACGACATGGCCGGGGTCTTCGCGGCCGGACTCGCGGGCGACGATGGTGGCGGCGGGAATGCCGATCAGAGTAGCTAAGATAGCCGCCACCGCCGTCCCGACGGCCAGCGCGAGCGGCGTGATCGGGAAGACGTGTGCGGCGATGAACCAGAGAAGGACAGCGGCGATGGAGCCGTAGGTTCCGGGACCGGGTTTGAGCAGTCCCGCTCCGAAGAAGGTACCGACAGCCCAGGCCCACAGCGTCTTCTTCTCGGCAGGCGGATGGAGTTGGATCGTTGAGTTAGCCATGAGGTTCAGGAACTAGTGTAGATGCGCGGATGAGGCATTGCCTGATGGCTGGCCGGTGATTGGCTGCGAGACGGTGGGCTTGTAATCGAACTGGAAACGCTGGGTGCGGTCGCCGGATTCGAAGCGATCGTTCCAGTCCAGTTCGTACTTCACCGAAGGCGGGTTATCCGGATAGCGCTCGCTCGCCGGGTAGGGATAGGAGGTCATCTCGTGGAACGGCATCTGCGCCACGGTGAAGGGCGACGCTTCATAGAAGTCCATGTCCTTGACGAAGCCGTTGGCATAAAAGAAGTAGTCGCGCTTCCAGTGGGGCGGCAGCGGTGGCAGGGGCGCGGCGCTGAACTCCGCGTCGATCTCTTCTCCGCTACCGAAGATGGCGTAGTGGTTATCGATCTGGTGGAGCAGCGGGGTCACTTCACCATACTTCGTATAGCTGCCGCGCTGCCAGTGGAACGGGCCGGTCGCACTGATGCGGTCGTAGCGATAGGTGAGATCACCGGAGGTCTTTCCCTGCACCTGTTGCGGATATCCGCGGAAGGCGAGGTGAGCGGTAGATAAGGGCAGCTCCGTCTGCCTCACGCCCTTCACGCTGTCGGGGCCGTTATCGACAAGAATCTGGTCCCAATAGATCTGCAGGTTGGTGGTGATGCGAATGCGGCGTGTGCCGACCGGCAATTTGCCGGTAAGGTCGACAACCATGGTTCGCGGAAGTCCGGCGGGAAATCCCATCTCGTTGACGACCCGCTTCCAGCTTCCGTCCGGCATCTGCGCCTCGATAAAGGGCGAGATGGGTTTCAAATCCGCCTGCCATGCAGCGTACATCGAACTGGCGCTGAAGTACTCGATGTACCCGTTCATAAAGAGGCGAAGAGGATTCTGACGGGACCACGCTCCCAGATCGAGCGTAAGGCTGTGCATATTCGCATAGCCCGCATAGCTGAGGTTGGTGAAGTTGTGGACAAACTCGTGATCGCGGGCGGTCAGAAGCGGAAGCACGTCGCGACCGTTGTCGTCCCACGCACCGGCAGGCAGACGTCTCGAAGAAGAAGCGACGACCGTTGCTCCAGAGGCAAAGGGCGGATCGTCGAGGAAGCGCTCGTCGGGATAAACTTCGGTTCCTTCGGGATGATCGACGGCGACCAGACGCAACTGGTCTATATAGTTGATCTCCTCCATGGGCTCGCCGAAGCGCAGGCTGAAGAGGCCGTCGCGCGCCTTGAGTTGCGAGCCGTCGACCTTGATCCACTCTTCGGGATCGGCATGGTTGGTGGAGACAGGCGAGATCCAATGACCGATGACGCCGGCGCCAATCACGTCGGTGACGAACTGATATTTACTTCCATCCCACGCAAACAGCACTGGGCACGAGCTTCCCCGGCGATCGAGTTCGGTCAGCGTCACCGGCTTGCCGGCGGCAACATCAAGCTCGTCCTGAGGGACGCCGGTTGGCCACAACATGCGGACAACGTCCGCTTTGTCGGCTTGCCCAAGTCCGACGAGGATCTCCGGCGGGCCCTGGCTCAGGTAGCCGGAGCCGCCGGCTACCTCAAACTTCTGTGAGCGGCCATTCGAGAAAACTTCTACCTTGGTGCCGATTGCCGTTTTGTTGTCGGCTAGTCCTGCAAGAGTCAGGCGCAGGGAGTGATTGCGACTGCCGCCTACGTTGCGCAGGACAACAGGCGGAGCGTTCAACTGAGTGACGATCAGATCCGCCGCGCCGTCGCCATCGATATCCGCAGCGATGACCGAGCGTGGATTTTGCAGCTTGACCTTGTTAAGCCCTAGTGCGTCACTTACATCTTCAAATCCCTGCGCGCCGCGGTTGCGCCAGACGTGTAGCTCAGGGCCGTTCGCCATCTCGACAATCGCGGCAAGATCGATCCAGCCATCGTTGTCGATGTCGATGGCGGTCAGTCCCCAGGCAGATTTGGCTCCGGAAAGAGGCAACGCGACCCGTTCGAAGTGCTCGCCATCCTTGTTGCGCCAGAGGCTGACGCCGGGAGCGCCCGCGTGTGTGACGGCGACATCCATCCATCCATCTTTATTAAAGTCGGAGACGAGAACGCCGCGTGTTGGAGTCAGGCCAGAGTCGGCATAGAGCGGGAGTACCTTGAAGGCGCCCTCCCGCTTATTTTCAAAGATGGTTGGCGAACTGCTATCGCCGGTAACGATCAGATCGACGGCGCGATCGTTGTTCAGGTCGGAGAGCGTGACCGCCGTCGTGTTTCCCTTCCCCGCAAGTCCCGTGGGCTTTGTCCATTCGGTGAACGTTGAGTTGCCGTTATTACGCCAGAGTACATCGGGCCCCGTACCGGAGCTTAGAGCCGAGCCGGTGATAAAGAGATCCACATCACCGTCGTGGTCGAAATCGACGAAGGTGAGTCCTGCGGGATGATTCAACTGCTGAATGCCTACAGTTTTGGTTACATCCTCAAACTTGCCGTGACCCAGATTATGGAAGAGAAGCACCCGGTCGCTCAGCGCCACGGCCAGATCGGGGTGTCCGTCGCTGTCATAGTCGCCTACGGCACAAGCTATTCCATGGCCGCTGGCGGTAAGCCCGGTCTGCTGCGCGGGAACCTCTTCCAGAGCGCCACTCTGGAGGCTCTTGTAGACGCGGATGGCGGAATCGCCGTCGCCCACCACAACGATCTTCTTCTGGCCATCGACATTGAGGATGCAGGCGCCGCCACCAGCCTGATTGGCTGCAAGAGGGGACGACGAGGTCGTGCTGCCGGCTCCGGCCTGGGCAACAAAGCTCACCGGAATCATGGGCCCAACCGCCTGTTCGGGAAGACGAATGTTCTGTACGGTCGCGTAGTCGCCCTGCTCTCCATAAGTGACGGCCAGCGGCGTGCCCACCTTCGTCTGCGTGATCGTCTGAAAGCGCTTCAGATGCTCACGCGCCTGGGCGACTTTTCCCGATCGCTGTAACGCACTGGCCAAACCGAATTGCGCGGAGGCATGCAATGGATTCAGACGTAGGGCCTCTTCAAATTCGCCGATAGCCTGGTCGTAGTCTTTCAAACTTCGGTAGAGCGATCCTAGATAGTAGTGGCTATCCGCATCCACTGGATTGAGCTTGATCGCATGCTTGAAGTCCTCGACAGCGACGTCGGACTTGCTCTCGGCCAGGTGGGCCAGCCCCAGGCAATACCAGATCCGCACATTGCCGGGATCGACCGTTGTTGCCTGCTTCAATGTCTCTTCCGCTTCGGGAAGCCTGCGCAGATAAAGCAGAGCGATTCCTTTATTCAATAAAGGAATCGCGGAAGCCGGATCGGCCTTGTGAGCCTCTTCGAACTTCTGCAGCGCCTTTTCCGTGAACTGCTGTCCCATCAGAGCGACGCCAACATTGTTCAGCCCTGCGGCAGCAGCCGAATCGTGAGCCTTTTCCTCGGCCCATCCGCGCTGAGAACCATGAAAGCAAAGGCCGAGAAGCAGAAGTCCGGCTAAAGATTTACGCCCCGAGAGCATACGCAGAAGATTGCGAGGAATAAAGTCACAAACTCGCGTTCCTCCTGCTGGACAGAGCTTGAGCGCGCGCAATCCGCGGTAGGGGAAGATAGTTTTCACTCGCATCGTTACCGCACATTGTAGAACACCATGGTCTTATTGATACATTCTCTCAGTGTGCGCTCGACAAGCGGATCCGGGCGCCCCTCGACGCTTCTCCGCAAGGCTTTTTGCAGGACACGTTGAAGAGCGTAGACTGGTCTGAAAAGGACGCCCTCCAGAGGACTATTCGTGCACCAATATATTGAAAGAGTCGTTGATCTGACCGCGCCGGAAGAAAACCAGATCTTCAATCTGACAACAGAAGAGGCAAGGCAGTTACTGCTCAACGGCCCTGCGGACGCGATGCGCGGAGTCGCGGGATCTTTCACGTTGCTGGCGCGAGCAGGCAAGACGGTCAAGATGGCGCGATCGCTCGACAGGCCGATGCGCTATTTTCTCGCAAAACGGAAAGAAGGGCCTGCCCTGATTGTGGCGTCCCGCATCGATGCCATCTATGACTGGCTGAAGAGCGAGGGACTTGAAGGGCAGTTTCACCCCAGCTACACCAGAATGGTGCCTGCCCATTATGTAGTCGAGATTCAACTTATAGGCTGTCCCGATCCAGACCCGGTCTATACACGTTTCTTCACGCCGGAACTGGGCACTCTGCCGCCCGATCTCGACCGGATCGGCGAAGCCTACATTGCGGCGCTGGCTGAAGAGATCTCCCAATGGCTTGACCGCGTTCCTCTTGACGCTCCGATTGGTGTTTGCTTCTCCGGCGGCGTCGATAGCGGTAGCGTCTTTCTTGCGGCGTACCACGTGATGAAGCGCCGAGGGATGAACCTGGGGCGACTGAAGGCCTTCGTTCTGGACCTAGGCAATGGTCCCGATGTGAAGCAGGCTCGCGCGTTCCTAGACGCCGTCGGGCTTGGACTCTTTCTCGAACCGGTGGAGGTGGATGCTTCGACCCTCAATGCGCAGGAGACAATTCGCATCGTCGAAGACTACAAGCCTCTCGATATCGAATCGGCTACGATGTCGCTGGCGCTGTGCCGCGGCATTCGCAAACGGTACCCGGACTGGCGTTACCTGCTCGATGGCGAAGGCGGCGACGAGAACCTGAAGGACTATCCGATTGAGGAAAATCCTGAGCTGACGATTCGCAGTGTCATCAATAATCAGATGCTCTACCAGGAAGGCTGGGGCGTAGGAAAGATCAAACACTCATTGACCTATAGCGGCGGCCTGAGCCGGTCGTACACGCGCACCTATGCTCCGGCGCATCACTTCGGATTCAGTGGCTTCAGTCCGTTTACCCGGCCCAATGTTGTCGCGGTGGCAGAGGCTATTCCTTTTATCGAGCTCACGGATTACAGCATCGAGAAGCTCTATGAACTCAAGGGCGAGATCGTCTCTCGCGGGATAGCAAAGGTGACAGGCTTGCAGATGCCTGCCTTCCCGAAGCGACGCTTTCAGCATGGTGCTTTGCCGGAAGACTCGATGCGCCAAAAGCTGCCGTACAAGGAAGCGGAGTATCGAAAACAGTTTCTATCGCTCTACTTGTAGGGGGCACGTTGACGTCCACGTATCCGCCCCACAGTGTCGAACGCGATCAGTGGATTCTTGCGCAACGTCCACCGCGTGAGAGCCTCGACCCTCGACGGCCGTATGCGTTTCTCGTGGAACGGGAGTGCTCCGCGACAAGAGAGTTGGTATCTGTAGCCACGATATTTCTAACGAATCGTGAGTGCCCGTGGCACTGCCTGATGTGCGATCTGTGGCGCAATACCCTGATCGAGACAGTTCCGGCCGGCGCGATCCCGGAGCAGATTGACTATGCTTTATCGCAACTACCATCTGCTCGACAGGTCAAGCTCTATAACAGCGGCAGTTTTTTCGACCGCAATGCTATCCCAACGGAAGACTATCCGGCGATTGCGACCCGAGTAAGTAATTTTGAGCGAACGATCGTCGAGAGCCATCCTTCTCTGCTCAAGGAAAATTGCCTGCGGTTTCGTGATCTTGTTCCAAACCAGTTAGAAGTAGCGATGGGACTCGAAACCGTTCATCCAGAGATCTTAGATCGTCTGAACAAGCGGATGACGCTGGATCAATTCTCTATAGCAGCCGAGTACCTGCACAGCAATGAGATTGATCTTCGCGCCTTCATTCTTGTTCAGCCTCCTTTTATGAAGACAGACGAAGCGCTTTACTGGACGGAACGCTCTCTGGATTTCGCCTTCGAGTGCGGAGCGACGGCGGCTACTCTGATTCCTACGCGTGCGGGCAACGGCGCGATGGAGGCGTTGGCGCGGCATGGCGAATTTACTCCTCCACGCCTGGATGTAGTTGAATCGGCGGCAAGCTACGGCATAGGACTGAAACAGGGGCGAGTCTTCGTTGACCTCTGGGACTTGCGCACTATTTCTGCTGCGTGCCGGAATTGCCATGCACGGCGCATTGAGCGGCTGCAAAAGATGAATCTTGGGCAATGCATCTTAGCTCCCGTCGACTGTGAGAACTGCGGGGGGCGTAGTTGACGCGCACTTACGATATCGCCGTCGTGGGATCCGGATTTGCGGGATCTCTCACCGCGATGATTGCGCACCGCATGGGGCGCTCTGTCATTCTGTTGGAGAGAGGCCAGCACCCACGTGTCGTTGTCGGTGAGTCATCCACTCCCCTGTCCAATCTTCTTCTCGAAGATCTGGCAACTCGATATAACCTGCCGAGACTTAGCCCACTGAGTAAGTGGGGTAGCTGGCAGGAACACTTCCCGAACACTACCTGCGGACTAAAGCGGGGCTTTACCTTCTATCATCATCAACTTGGCCATCCCGATGCTCCTGATCCAAATCGCCTGAACCAGCTTCTTGTAGCAGCGAGTCCTCATGATCGGATCGCAGATACGCACTGGTACCGTGCGGACTTTGACGAACTACTCGTTCATGAAGCTCAGACTCTAGGCCTCGAGTATGTTGACGAAGTCAAGCTCGATAAATTTACTGACCAGGGCAATGCCGTATTACTCGAAGGGAAGAAAGACGGGCACGATATCGCATTTCATGCCCGGTTCGTAGTCGATGCGACGGGGCCTCGAGGCTTTCTTCATCGTGCATTACATTTGCCTGAAGCTACTCTGCCCGACTACCCTTCGACGCAAGCGTTGTACGGTCATTTTTCGAACGTAAGTCGACTGGATCAAGAGCCTGGGTATTCGGGCTTAGGGACGCTTCCGTATCCTATCGACGACGCGGCAGTCCATCATATCTTTGATGGTGGATGGATATGGGTTCTCCGCTTCAACAATGGCGTAACCAGCGCTGGAGTCGCGGCAAGAGACGATGCTGCCGCTCCTCTCTGCCTCTCCGATGGCGAAGCCGCATGGAAAAGATTGATCGACTCAATTCCTGCAATCAAAGAGCAGTTCGCAGATGCGAGAACAGAACATCCACTCACACATGTGCAACGACTTTCATTTCTGAGTGGAAGAATCTGCGGAGAGAGATGGGCGCTGCTTCCATCGGCAGCAGGATTTGTGGATCCTCTCCTGTCTACCGGATTCCCACTTACGTTGCTGGGGATCAGCAGGCTCGCCGAGATATTCGAACATGAATGGAATTCACCGGATCTTTCTATACGACTGCGAGACTACGCCACGCAAACGAGGGAAGAGTTGTTCGCAACTTCGCGACTGATCGCAAGCCTGTACGCCAATATGAATAACTTCCCGGTCTTCACAGCTTTGTCGCTGCTCTACTTTGCAGCAGCCAGCTACTCCGAGACTGCGCGAAGGTTGAAAAAGCCGCAATTGGCTGCGTCCTTCCTTCTCCACGACCATCCGACTTTCGGCCCCGCATGCCGCAACTTATTCGAACGCGCTCTGCATGTGTGCATAGAGAAGGAGTCGGATCGATTGATTGAAGACATTCTGAAGGCAGTTGAGCCGATTGATGTCGCTGGACTCTGTAATCGTGAGCGGCACAACTGGTATCCCGTCGATCCGGATGACCTGTTCCGTTCAGCTCATAAAGTCGGAGCTACACGAGATGAGATCGCAGACTTGCTGCGAAGCTGTGGCTTTCAGCAATAACTTAAAACCATCTTTGCCATAGGGCTAATGAGATGGCACGGATTGCGATGACGCACGTGAAAATATAACTGGTTCGTCGGAGACGACCCCGCTGCCTTCCTTCAGGGTAATGAACTGATTTGGCTTAATATCGGAGATCGACTCTTTCTTTCCACTTGGCCAGGTGATCGACACACTTACAAGCTTTCCTTCCTCGGGTTTCCCTAAGCCGAAGGTCAATGGCAACTCGCTCTGCGAAAGATAGCTGGAGCCTGTCTTCACCATCTCGAAGTGCCGCAACCCTTTGTTCGTCCTGACCGTGACCTTCGCGCCGATGCCGTCGCGATTGGATCGCGTTCCAATGGTCTTAATCCGCAACATGTCGTTCTGGTTACCATTATCGTTACGCAAAAGACGTGCAGCGCCATTACTTGTTGTTATTACAAGGTCCAGGTCGCCGTCGTTATCGAAGTCCAGGTAAGCTGCGCCGCGTCCGACGATGGCCTGCCGCATGGCGGAACCGACTTTAGTCGAGACGTTTTCGAATCTTCCTTTACCCCTGTTCCGGAAGAGTAGTGGAGGCTCGGCGTAGTGAACCGTGGGCTGAACCACGCTGACATCATCGGCCACATGGCCATTGGCAGCGAAGATATCCGGCCAGCCATCGAGATCGTAGTCGAAGAAAAAGGCACTGAAGGTCAGCGATTTTGCGGACGCCGCGGCAATGCCTGAATCGGTAGCCTTGTCAGTGAAAAGGCCCGAGCCATCGTTCTGATAGAGCGCCATGCTCTCGTTAGTGAAGTTTCCAATGACCAGCCCCGGCCGCCCTGAGCCGTCGTAGTCGGCGGCATCGGTTCCCATGCCGGCGCGCGCTTTGCCTGCATCGCTGAAAGCTACGCCGGCGGAAAATGCCGTATCCGTGAAGGTCCCATTATGATTATTGTGATAGAGCTTGTTAGGCTGCGTATCATTCGTTACAAACAGATCAAGCCAACCGTCACTGTCATAGTCCAGCAAGGCAATGCCGAGCGACTTACTCGTCGGATCGTACAGGCCGACCTTCTTAGTTACATCCTCAAAGGCTCCGTTGCCTTTGTTACGATAGAGGGTCGCGCTTTGCCCTTTGTATGCTTCGGGCGTGCAATAGGATTTATGTGTTCCGTCGAGCGAGCAGAATTGATCGGTTGCGATCGACCAATCCACATAGTGCGAGACGAAGAGATCCAGTTTGCCGTCGTTGTCATAGTCAAACCAGACTGCACCGGTGGCAAAGCCGGAACTGCGCACGCCGGCCCTGGCGGTAACGTCAGCAAACTTTCCATTGCCGAGATTATGAAAGAGGTGACTGCCGTCGAGAGCTGTTATGTAGATGTCCTCGAAGCCGTCGTTGTCGTAGTCGGCGGCAGCGCAGCCAAGGCCGTACATCTCCGTCGCCAATCCTGCCTGACGAGTTACATCGGTAAACGTTCCGTCGTGATTGTTGTGATAGAGAGCGGGGTAGGATTTTGACGACTTATGGCCCGGCCAATCCATGGAGTTTACAAACAGGATGTCCTGCCAGCCATCATTATCGTAGTCGAGGACGCAGACACCGCTGCCCATCGTTTCGGGGAGATACTTCTTTCCAAAGGCCCCGCTGTTATGTCTGAAATGGATACCTGCCTGCGCGGTCACATCGGCAAATTGGATGGGACCTGAAGGCCGCGCCAAGACAGGCTGGGTACTCTTTGAGACTTTCTCCGGTTCAGCAGGACGATTAACCGCTGAAGGCTTGTTCTGTGTGGATTCAACCGACTGCTTTTGTTTGCAGCCGGCGACAAGCAGAAGCATGATGAGTGCAGGATAGGCAATAACTCGGAGTTGTAAACGCATCCATATTCCTTCATTCAGTTATAGCGAAAAACAAACTAAGGATTCACTATATTTGTGTTGAATGTCGCCGATACGCTGGAAGGCAAGCGCCGTGAGTTGAGCCACATTTCGATCAGTAATGCAATGGGTCCCACCATAAACAGTGCATAGAACGGCGCGTAGACGCTTTGATCGAGACGCAGCAGCATCTCTACCAACGCAACCATGAAGGCAACAATACATTGACCTTTCTTCGAGCGCACCGTGGTCTTCGGATCGGTAATCATAAAGAAGATGAAGAGTTGGTACTCCGGCCCGGTAACAGGCGATATCTCCGAGAGCAGAGGGTCGCCCGTGATCCACGTGCGCACGAAGGCCAGCGCAACAAACGAGACGACATAGACCGCACAGATATGAAAGCGGCGCAGACGCCAGATAATCACCGAGCCCAGAATCCAGATGACCAGCATAGCGCCAAGATTATTGCCCCATTGGATACTGAGCGTGGCGACGGATTCAGCCGCCAGAAAGAGCATCGCGGAGATGCCGAAGTTCGACGGATTCCAGATATGACGTCCGTTGATGCGCAGCACGTACTTGGAGGTGATTGCCAATAGGCTGCAGAGCACGTAGGGCCAGAAAAGAGGCGAGCGCAGTAGGATGCCAACACTGATACCGGTGATATAGGCGCTGGCAAGGTGCGGCCACTTATGCAGAAAGATGCGGCCCAGAATCAGTTCGGCCACAATACTGGTCACGATTGCCAGCAGCGTCTTCTCGTAGCTTTCGAGGATGCCAAACGAAACATTGCCCACTAGAAGAATGAGCGTGATGAAGAGCGGCGGCATGAACCGGTTATCCATGCTCAGCATCTTCTTCCATTGAATGCCGTTGTTGGGCGGCATGGGAGTCGTGATTGCGGACTGGCTCATTTGGGCTCCTCGATTTTATAGAGTCTGCCCGGTACAAGGTCATGCAAGGTTTGCACCTTGCCAGAAGGCCAGCGAATCACCGCACTCTCGATCTGCGGGTTCTTTCCCAGCCCAAAGTGGAGGCGACGGTCGTTCTGCGCGGAAAATCCGCTGCCACCGGAGACTTCCTGAATCTGCTTCTGCCCATTCCATGACAAGGCAACCTGCGCGCCGATTGCGCTGCGATTACTCTTCGTCCCTTCCAGTTGGAATTCGATCCATTGCTCACCCGGCGCCACGGTGTTCTTGTAGAGGAGGAGCGGGCCACGCTGATTGGCTACAATCACATCCAGCACGCCGCGATTCCATAGATCGGCGAGAGCGACGGCGCGGCCATCGTAGGTATCCGTTACACCGACCGCCTGCGCCACATCGACGAACTTGCCCGCGCCGTCGTTGAGCCAGACATGCTTCTGCTGATAGCCGGACAGGCTTCTCCCATCCATCGCCGGCCAGTTTTTAGCGTCGTCGATGATAAGAGAGTTTCCACCAGAGATTTTAGTGAAGTCATACCAGTAACTCTTCTTGCGATCGAGCGAGACATAGCCGTTGGTGAGATAGAGGTCGAGCGTGCCGTCGTTATTTAAATCCCCGAACTGTGCTCCAAAGCTCCATCCGCCCAACTCGACACCCATCGCGCGCGCAAGGTTCTCATACTTGATGCCGCTTCCCTTCGTGCCTTCCTTGGGCACCCACAGATTGTTTCCCTGGATCAGTACGCCGTCCTCCGAGATATTCGAAACGTACACCGCATATCTTCCCTGGTTGAAGATATCGCCGAAAGCGACGTTCATTCCGCTCTTGGGAGCAAATCCCACGCCACTCTGCGAGCCTGCTTCGTGGAAGCGCTTGCCATCATTAAGATAGAGCTCTGAAACGCCGTAGTCATTCGCGACAAAAAGGTCAGGGTGCCCGGTGCCCCGCAGATCGGCCGCGGCGGCGGCCAAAGCCCAGCGGCGGCTCTTGATGCCGACCTTTGCGCTTACTTCTTCAAATTTGCCATTGCCCAGGTTATGAAAGAGGTATTTTCTGCCGCCATTGTTGGCATATTCGAAACTGTTCGGCATCATCCTGGTCGATTTCAAGTGCCAGAGATCGACATCTTCCGGGTAATAGCCTCCGACAAATAGGTCGAGCAGACCGTCGCCATCGTAGTCGAACCAGACGGCGGTGTTCGCGTTGATCCATGGCGGCAGGCCCGCCTTATCGCTGACGCGCGTAAAACCGTGGCCGTGATCGTTATGAAACAGCTCGGGCCGTCCCCACTTGATCAGAAAGAGGTCCTCGTAACCGTCGTTGTCGTAGTCGCCCCAGACAGCGCCCATGGAGACGCCGGTGCCGGCCTTGTTGACGTCCGCGATGCCCAACTGCTCCGCCACGTCTTTGAAGGTACCGTCGTGCATGTTCCGGTAGAGATGATTTTTGCTGCCCTCCGCGCTGTTGGTCACATAGATATCGGGCCATCCGTCACGATCGAAATCGACGATGGAGACGGAGGCACCCATCGAAGCCACTTCAGGCATGATGTCGGCGAGTTTCGGATCGAGCGTAGGTCCCTGATGAACGAAATCGATGCCGGCCGCGTGAGAGACCTCCGTGAGATAGAAGCCGTGGTTTGCCAAGGCGGCGCTGGCATCGAGCTTTGTCCGTGCGGAAGCATCACGCCCGGACAATTTTCTCACCGCAAAAGGAGTGAGCAGCAATCCCACAAAAAAGATGCTGACCAGAATACGTGCAATGGGTACGCGCTTCATTGACCGGCTTTGCTCCTCAAGGCATTTTCAAAGATTCCCGGCGTGACGTAGCGGGTCTGGTAGGTCTGCCAGTCCTCCTTGTGATGCCGGTACTCCCAGTCGTCTTCCAGTTTTCCGGGTGGCACGTCGTAGTCTCTCCGTGCGTGATAGGGATACGGCAGCACAGTCTGCGAATTGGTCGAGTTGTAATCGCCATCCTTGATCCAGCCGTCGCCAGCAATCACGTAGTCGCGCACCCATCCCGCAGGGGGAGCCGCCGGAGCGGCAAATCGCAGCGACATCTCATCGCCTGCGTTCATGATGACGTAGCGATCGTCGATGCCTCCCAGCAGCTTGCGCACATCACCGTAGCGGGTATAGTAGCCGGGCAGGTCGCGCCAGATCTGCGTCGTCGCCATCAGGTGGTTATAGTCGGGAATCTCGGGTGACGATGCGTTGGCCTGATGGATCGTCGAGTAGCCGCGATAGTGCAGGTCGGCGAAGCTCGGCGCCAGACGATCGACCCTCAGCGGCGTATGAGGCAGTCCCCGTGCCCATTCGATGGAGTCCCAATAGATCTCCAGATTGGTGCGCAGGCGCACGCGGCGCGGCGTTCCCGGAACGAAGACACCCGTTAGATCGATCAGGCAGATTTTTTTTCGGCCGGCAGGAAAGCCGAGATTCGGACGCGCAACCTTCCAGCCGCCGTGCCCGTTCGGAACTTCGAGGCTCAGTGGCTGCGGGCGCTCATGGTGCCCCTGGCTCATGGCTACGTTGAGCGACGAATCAGATGGATGCAGCCAGCCCTTGGCAATCAGCCAGAGCGGGCCTGTTCCGGGCACGTTGTCGCCGAGATCGATCTCGACGTAGTGGTCGCGCGTCACTCCCTGATACTGCCCACGGCCAAAGTTATCGAGGTATTTGCCATCGAGCGTTCGCAGAATCGCGGTCACGTCCTGCCCATTGTCATCAATAGCACGGGCAATTGGCTGAGGCGTGGCGACAGCAGTGATTGCCAGCTTCACCGGAGGAACGGCAAAACGCTCGTCCGTAAAGATCTCCGTGCCCGCCGGATGATCGACCGTCATCAGTGCAAGATAGTCGTAGAAGTAGGTCTCCCATAGTTCGCCGGTAACGCGCAGGTCGTAAAAGCCATTCTTCGGGACCAACTCGTTTCGTCCAATCTTGTACCACTCCTCCGTCGCCTCGATGCGTGCCGATCCGAGGGAATTAATGCGCAAACCAATCGCCGAGCCCCATGGAACCGAATCTTTCACGAACTCCATCCCTTTGCCGTTGTAGGCAAAGAGGAAAGGGCAGGACCCCTTCAGGCGCTGCTCGGTCACGATCACCTGATCGGCCTTGAGAGCGAACTCGGCACGTACCGACCCGTTGGGCCAGACGATGCGCGCCACGTCCGCACCCTCCTGCTCTCCCAGTCCGAAATGAAGCTCCGGGCTCGTCATCGATTGCTTCTGCACCAGCAGCCCCGAACGGATCTCGATCTCGCCACCGATGCCGAAGGAGTTGATTCGCTGGTCTCCCGTGGCCTGATGCGCGCGAGGACGAATGGTCTGCCAATGATATTTTTTTGTTCCCCGGTTGACGGCATTAAAGGCGTGCCCGTCAGGAGCGAGTTCAAGCAGATCGAGTCGACCATCGCCCTTCAGATCAGCCACGCCGAAGACTCGCGCAGAGAGCGGCGCCTTCTTCATCGGCTGAAAGGCTCCATGCTCTCCCTGAAGCCAGATCAGAGGACTTTGCGTGGAAGTTACCGACGCCAGCAGTAGATCGAATGCACCATTATTGTCCAGATCGGCTACGCGCAGCCGCACCTCTCCAGCCAGATATCTCGCCGCGTCGGGAACAGTCGCCACCTCTGAAGTGGCCCACCCCTTACCGTCATCTGCAGTCGACAGGCTGGTGATCGCTCCGCTCTTGCGAACTGTAAGCAGACCGAGCGGCCCTCCATGATTCACATCGGCAACCGCCAGCGCGTCGACACCGGCAAAACCTTCCGGAACCGATTGTTCGTGGAACTTTCCGAGGCGATCGTTGAGGAAGACGTGCAATTGCCCTGAGCCGTCAATCAGCGCCGCATCGGGATTGCCATCACCGTTCAGATCGGCCCAGACGAACTGGCGAACCCCGGAGACGCCGCCAAAAGTATGCATCGGTTGGAACGTTCCATCGCCGTTATTACGAAGCACCAGCGGCGGCGCATCTTTGGCACCCACGACAATATCGAGGTCGCCATCGGCGTCGATGTCCGCGGCCCACGCTCCGGTATAGCTTCCATTCGTCACCGAGCGAGGCAGCTTCGTCTGCGCGGTTACATCGGTGAATATGGCGGGGCTGTTCTGTCGTTCGAAGCGCAGCCCTCCAGCACCCGCCAGAACAATATCCGTCTTGAAGTCATAGTTGAAATCAACAGGCAAGATACTCTCTGGGGTTGGAGCGGTCGCCGCTCTACCTCCCGGAAATGAGAGCGCCGCCCCGGTCGACAAACGCACCTCGTGCGCGTTGGCCACCGCGGTAGCGGGAGTCCCCTTCCCATCCAGAGAAATCGCTCCAACCCAGTTCCAACTGCCGACGGGGATATCAGCCAGCGGCTGAGGAATAAACGTCATCCCCTCATCGATGGCGGCAGGCTTGAACGACGGAGACTCCAGCCGCAGAAAATGCGTGAACGGCTCAGCCTCTTCGCCCGGTTGCGGCTTAATTATGGACAGGCTGGTGCGGAATTCCGGCACTTGCATCAATACATTTCGCAGAAAGATCGATCGCGTTGCCGCAGCCTTCGGGTCCGGCCCGGAGGCCGCCACCTGTAAAGCATCAAGCTGCTGACGAATGTCCGCGGGCCATGCGCTCGATTGCGCCGCAATTTTGCTTACGGTCGAGTGCAGCGTCGCGGCATCGCCGCGTTTGGCGGCAATTCGACTGAGATCCAGCAGCGCCGCGAGATTATCTGGTTGCACGGCCAGAATCTGCTCGATCAGCCGCTGATAGTCCACCTCGCTGGTCGCGTCTCCCCGGCGCTCCACCTCCGATGCAAGCTGATATGCCGCCCGCAAATTCTTCGGGTTGAGCCGGATTGCCTCGCGCAGGTTGGCGATAGCCTTGGCGGAGTCGCCACGGTTGCTATCGAGCAGCCCCAGCAGATAGTAGATGCGATCGTTCTTCGGAGCAAGAGAGCGGGCTCGGTCAAGCCTTTGCCCCGCCGCGTCAAAACTTCTCTGGCGTAGCGCAAGAATACCCCAATTAGCCCATGCG
The DNA here is from genome assembly GCA_001897435.1 of Acidobacteriales bacterium 59-55. Lineage (GTDB taxonomy): Bacteria > Acidobacteriota > Terriglobia > Terriglobales > Acidobacteriaceae > Edaphobacter. The sequence goes on from MKSV01000007.1 coordinate 1,464,897, forward strand.
GCAGGCTCGCCGGAGACCAGCTTCGTGGCCTGTTCAAGCTTGCTGTCGGCCCTGACATCGTCCCCGACCTGGAGAGCCGCCAAGCCCACGTAAAAGTTGGAGACAAACTCGGCGTAGGTCGGGGAAGACGTGGCCGGCAGTCGCGCACCTCGGCGGCAGCCGACAGAAAGCAGTATCACTACGGTCAACATGCCTGTCGCGAGACGATTCCATTGGAGAGTTCTTCCGGTTGGCCGTGGCCGATCGTTCACGATGGTTTGATTGGATGCAGAGGTTCGCATAGGTCTTCGATTGAGGCGGCTGTACTGAACATATAGCATTCAAGCCACAATGGTCTTGCTGCCGGACTCAAGTTTTAAAACTCCGCTCAATCTTAAAGGCGCGTGCCGGCGGCATGGCGATGGATTTCGACTCCCGACGTAGGCCTTAAGATTGATATCTCTATCCACCTTAAGGCCGATGGAAGAAGTTAACTACATGAGACTAAGATCGGAAGGACAAAAAAGCAGCCTGCACACGAAAACACCGAAACCTCAGGCTCTCCTTCGTATTTCTATAGGACCATGGTTGATTTTTTGAGCAAGCGGCCAGCCGCAGCCGACTGCACTGGAGATTCTGAAGCTGCGCATGAATAACATTGGCAGCACGGAAAGGGATTGACAAATTTGAATCTGCGCGTTCGGCTTCGCCCGGTACTGTTCATTGCGGCCCTACTGGTTGCGTGGCAGATTGCCATCAACAGGGATTCGGTTCACCTCCTGCCCGGCCCCTGGGGAGTCGTCGGCGGCATCGTCGACCTGGTGCGGCATGGAGTCCTTTTCAAATATGTGGTTGCATCGTTGTTTCGCGTGACCTGGGGCTTTGCCCTGGCCGTCGTTCTGGCCATTCCGCTGGGGTTGACGATCGGCTGGTATCGTCGCGCCGAGATGGCGTTCAACCCCATCATCCAGCTTCTTCGCCCGATCTCCCCTTTGGCCTGGATTCCCATCGCGATCCTGTGGTTTGGCGTAGGCGATCTTGCGGCAATCTTTCTTATCTTCCTGGGTTGCTTTCTTCCCCTGCTGCTGACGGCTATCAACGCTGTACAGAGCGTTCCAGCGGTCTACATCAACGCAGGCCGCAACTTTGGCCTGAGTTCGTTTGACCTGATCTATCGCGTCCTCTATCCGGCGGTGACACCACAATTGATCGTCGGCCTGCGGATTACCCTGGGCATTGCATGGCTGGTAGTCGTCGCGGCGGAGATGATCGCGGTGAACTCCGGCCTTGGCTTCCTGATCGTGGATGCGCGCAACGCCGGCAACCGTTACGACCTGGTGGTTGCTGGAATGGTTCTTATCGGAATAATTGGCTTGCTCCTGGATATGGGAATACGGTCCCTTGAAAATATAAAGTCGTCGCGCTGGAGCTACTCGGAGGATTGATCGTGTCGTCAATGGAAACAGTTGCGGTATCTCCAGCCTTGCAGTTAAAGACAAAGCTACGCGCCGAGCACGTCAACATGGTCTTCACACGCGATGGCAAGAACACGCATGTGTTGAACGACATCAATCTTGAGATGGGAGATGGTGAGTTCGTCTGCCTGCTGGGCCCCTCCGGCTGCGGAAAATCAACCCTGCTCAATACCATGGCCGGCTTCCTCGCACCGACTAGCGGCGCGATCAAGGTTGATGGCGAAGTCGTGCAGGGGCCGGATCCCCGGCGAATCTTTGTCTTTCAGGAGCGCGGCGTCTTTCCCTGGCTTACCGTCGAAGGCAATATCGGTTTTGGTCTATTTAAGCTGTCACGCGAAGAGCGCGAGCGGCGCATCGCGCACTACATCAACATGGTTGGGCTGAAGGGCTTTGAGAAGACCTACCCGCCGGAGCTTTCAGGCGGCATGAAGCAGCGGCTCGAAGTTGCCCGCGCTCTGGCTGTAAATCCTGACATGCTCTTCCTCGACGAGCCCTTCGGCGCGCTCGACTCGATTACTCGACTGGTCATGCGCAGTGAACTGCTACGCATCTGGGAGGCAGAGCGCAAGACCATCATCTTCGTCACCCACGATATCGACGAAGCCGTTCAGCTTGCGGACAGGGTCGTCGTAATGAGCGCGCGGCCTGCGAAGATTCAGCAGATTGTGACCATCGATGTTCCACACCCGCGCGATATCAGCTCGCCGCGTTATCTGGAGCTGCGCGACGGCATCTTCAAACAGATCGGGCTGGCGCACAAACTATGAACTCACTCGCCGAACCGAAGAGATGGGAGAGATTCTTCTGGCCGCTGTTAGTCTCCGCGCTACTGCTGGCTGCGTGGCACTACTGCGTCATCTGGACAGCTACGAAGATCTTCCCTTCTCCCCTCGAAGTAGAAAGAGGAATGGCTGAACTGCTCCACGAAAACGTCCTCTGGGGCGACATCGTCGATTCGCTGCGCCGCGTGGCCATTGGGTTCGGCGCTGCCTCGGCCCTGGGAATTCCTCTCGGCCTGATCCTCGGCTGGTATCCCCAGGCCGACTACGTGGTGAACCCGGTGATGCAGATTCTCCGGCCCATCAGTCCCATCGCCTGGATTCCGGTTGCGATCATCTTCTTCGGCGTTGGCGATAACGCGGCGATCTTCCTCATCTTCCTTGGCGCCTTCTTTCCTATTGTTGTGGCGTGCATTGACGGCGTCTCCAATGTGCCGTCGGTGTACCGGCGCGCAGGCCGTAACTTCGGCCTTGCGCCCTGGCAATTGCTTACCAAGGTGGTCTTCCCTGCCGCGCTTCCACAGATTATTGTGGGCCTGCGCATCGCGCTCGGCATCGCGTGGCTGGTCGTGGTGGCGGCGGAGATGATCGCCGTCGAATCCGGCCTGGGGTATCTGGTCATCGATTCGCGGAACTCCGGAAAGCGTTACGACCTTGTGGTCGCGGCCATGTTGCTGATCGGGGTCATCGGCCTGGCGCTGGACATGGGCTTCCGCAGGTTCGAAAGAATTAAATCCGTTCGGTGGGGATTCCGCGATGAGGCTTAGAAACAAAATTCTCTTCTGGGCATTCGGATGGCTCGTGGCCGTCTCCGTATTGCACGGCTATTTGAACGTCAACTGGGCCGCGGTTCTCAATGACTATCGTCCAATGTCGGAGCGGAAGATGACGGTGGCCTACCTCCCCGTCACCTGCCAGCTCACCTGTCCCGTAACTGATTACATCTCGAAGTTCTCGAAGAACGGCGAGCTTTTTTTGCCGCGTATGTTTCAAGGCTTCCCCGAGATGAAGGAAGCGCTCATCTCGAACAAGGTGCAGGCAGCCTTTATCGTCGCGCCTATGGCGATTGCGCTCGTCGCCCAGGGCGTTCCCATCAAGGTCGTCTACCTCGGACATCGTTATGGCAGTGCCGTCGTTGTCCGCAAGGATGGCCCGATCAAAACTGTCGGCGACCTGCGCGGACGGACGGTCGCGATTCCGAGCCGCTTCTCCGATGAGCGTCTTATCCTCTTTCGCGCGATGAAGGTCTGGGGTATGAAGCCAGGCGACATCAAGATGGTCGAAATGGCTCCGCCGGACGTTTCGGGCGCGTTGGCGGCGGGGGCCATCGACGCCTTCTCCATGGGCGAGCCCTTTCCTTCGCAGGCAGAGATGGCGGGCTATGGTCGCGTGCTCTTTCAGGCGCGGGACTATTGGCCGGATTACATGTCCTGCATTCTCGTGGTGCGGCAGGACGTGATCGACCACAACCCAAAGGCTGTCCAGGTCCTTGTCGACGGAATCGCGCGGTCGGGCCTCTGGCTCGACAAAGGCAAGCCGGAGCGCGAGGACGCAGCCGACTTCGTAGGCCGTTTCTACTACAACCAGAAGCCCGCACTGCTGCGATGGGCGCTTACCAGACCTATGGACCGCGTCACGTACAGCCCGCTCGCACCGCGTAAGGCAGACTTCGACATGGTTCGTGACCTGATGATCGAAACCGGCATCCTGCATAAGAAGCTGGACTTCAGCCAGTACACCGACACCCGCTTCTCCGACAAAGCAAGCATTCAAACCGCATGGAAGTACCAGGCAGGCAGCGGTGTAGCGCAATAACAGCTTCAACGTTTATCGCTGCTCCTCCAATTGAATTTCCTCGAACTTCAAGGAGAGAACCAAAATGATTCGTCGACGATTTATCCAACTCCTTACGCTGGGCACCGGCAGTCTGGCGACGATCGGAGCCATTGAAACGACTGCGAAGAAGACCGTAACCTATCGCGTCACCGGCTTCACCTGCGTCACCTGCGCCGTGGGATTGGAGGTCATGCTGCGTCAGGAGAAGGGCGTCGCATGGGCCAGGGCAAGCTATCCCGATGCCAGTGTAGTCATCAAGTATCACCCTGGCGAAGTCTCGGAGGACTCGCTTAAAAACTACATCTCCAGCATGGGATTCAAGGCGCAAGAAGCAAAAGGCTAGCAGATTGAAATCTCTTCCAGTCGAACAAGGAAAACAATGACGGACAACAACTACGCACAACTTGCTGTATCGCTCAACGAATCGCTCGACCTTCGCCAGCCGCCTATCGCGATCAGCTTCACGGACGCTATCCCCAACGGCGTACATGGGCATGCCGACCGCGTCTCCGCGGGATGCAGGTTCTGGGAGGACGCCGCTACGGCATCGTTTGCTACGTCGGCGGCCGATCATAGCCTTTGCGCCATTGGAGTCTACACGCATCATCTAGAGCCATCGCCACAGCAGCAGACCGATTTAATGGATACGCTGAAGGTGCTCGGCGAACTTGAGTATGTCCGCGAAGAAGATCTTGCAATGATTCCCGTTCTCGCTTCGCAGCCTAAATATGTTGTCTATTCCCCGTTGGCTGAGACTCCGCTGCCACCGGACGTGGTGATGCTCTTCGTCAATGCCAGCCAGTCACTGATTCTGACCGAGGCGACGCAGCAGGTGGAGCATCAGACGCCGCCGGCGATGGGCAGGCCCGCGTGCGCCGTTGTGCCGCAGGTGATGAACACAGGCCGCGCGGCAATGAGCCTTGGTTGCTGCGGAGCGCGCGCTTATCTGGATATCCTCACCGATGGCGTGGCGCAGTTCGCCATCCCCGGCGCGAAGTTAGCGGAGTATGTTGCGCGCATCGAAGTGCTGGCAAAGGCCAATGCCGTGCTCTCCAAATTTCACCACCTGCGGCGCCTCGATGTGCAAGCAGGGCGAACGCCAACCGTGAAAGAGTCGCTGGCTGCTTTGTGAGCTTGAGTAGAACCTCTTACGTTGAGGAGATGGCAATAAAAATTGCCGCGCGCTCGGGTGCGGAATTACCGCCGCTGGAGAGCAGGCTCACTACAAGGCGATCGCTGCCAAACAGGTAGCATCAGACTCCCCTGACAACTACCAATCCGTCAGCGTGCCATCCAATTTGCGCGCAATGGGAAGATAGGCACGCTGGTAGGGATACTTTGCCGCGAGCTTTTCGTCGATATCGACCCCAAGCCCGGGCGCGCTGCCGGGATACATATAGCCGGCGTCAAAAGTGTAGTTGTGGGGAAAGACCTCGTCGGTGAGAGCGCTATGCGGCATGTGCTCCTGAATGCCGAAGTTGTGGACAGCCAGGCCAAGGTGCAGCGCGGCAGCCATAGTGACCGGTGAAAGATCGGTAGCGCCATGGAAGCCGGTGCGGACGTGATAGAGAGCGGCGAAGTCCGCTGTCTTTTTGAGCGGTGTGATGCCACCGCCGTGGACAATGGCCATGCGGAGATAATCGATCCACTGGTGGCGAACGAGATCGTGCGCGTCCCAGATGGAGTTGAAGACCTCGCCGACAGCAATAGGCGTCGTGGTGTGTCTGCGGATGACCTCGAAGCCCTCCTGCAACTCAGCGGGGGTCGGGTCTTCCATCCAGAAGAGGTGATACGGCTCCAGAGCTTTTCCAAGACGTCCCGCCTCGATGGGCGTAAGCCGATGGTGAACATCGTGCAGCAGATGAACGTCCGGACCCAGTTCGACGCGAAGCTTCTCAAAGAGCGTCGGCACAAAGTTGAGGTACTTCTCCGTAGACCAAAGGCTCTCAGACGGCAGGCAGCGTTCGGCAGGTTCGTATGGCTTGCCTGCCTTGGGCACGCCGTAGCTGCTGGCGACTCCGGGCACGCCGGACTGGGCGCGCACGGCAAGGTAACCCTCGTCCATGTGCTTGCGGACAGAGTCGAGCGCCTCGGGAATGTCGCGCCCGTTGGCGTGCGTATAGACGAGCACGCCGTTGCGGCTCTTGCCCCCGAGCAGATTGTAGACAGGCGTGTTGAGCGCCTTGCCCTTGATGTCCCACAGCGCCACGTCCACCGCACCGATCGCGGCCATGGTGACGGGGCCGCGACGCCAGTATGCTCCGCGGTAGAGATATTGCCAGATGTCTTCCGTCTGGAAGGGATCGCGGCCAATCAGGCAGGGCAGAATGTGCTCAGACAGGTAACTGGCGACGGCAAGCTCACGGCCATTCAAGGTTCCGTCTCCGAGGCCATAGATGCCCTCGTCGGTCTCGATCTTAAGCGTGACAAAGTTGCGATCGGGAGAGCAGACAATCAGGCGGGCAGCGATTATTTTCATGGTCTTGTGATCTCGATGTAATCGACGGGTGCAGGCTCGGCTCCATTGGCGACACCACGCAATACCAGTGTATCGCCGAGCGTAAGCTGGACGCCGTGCACGGTGAAGCGCGTGCTGGTGTGGCCGTCGAGTTTTTTATCGGAGACGGCCGGAGGAACGATATTGTTCGCCGCCCAATGAGCGATGGGCTTGCCGTTGAGCAGAAGCTCGTACTGCGCGGTTCCGGGGTGAATGTCAAAGTACTGAACGGCAATATTGTAGACGCCTGCGGGCCTGTCGAGCTTTGTGGTCAGTGTGCAGGCAACAGCGCGATTGCAGACCACCGCCTTGCCACCTGAAGCGGTCTCCCAAGGGGCAACGTCGACGGGAGTGTAACCGTCGCTCTGCATCGCTTCAGCTTCAATGCGATTGGGATAATGACCAACACGGCCCTTTGCATCGGGGATGCCCGACATGCGCAGGAACCACTCGCTGACAGCGTCACGCCAGACGATGGCATGGCCGGCCTGGTATTGGAAGAGAGCGAGCGTCCTCTGGTAACGCTCGTCATCGATCAACCCATGCAGCTTCTCCCACCGCGGAGCGTAGGTTGCAGCCGTAGCCGCGCCATCGTAATGCGAATCGTAGACGTGCTGAATCACGGTCTTTCCGCTGTGCAGAACGTAGCTGTAGGGAACGTGGTGCATGAAGAGCAGAAGCTCGTCCGGACAGGTGGCAAGCGACTCATAGACCTTCGCAAGCTCCGGCGGATACTGGCCGATATATCCGGTGCCCGTGGCCACGGTACGGTCCATCCCGATGCCCTTGTGGTCGGCGCGAATCCATTGTCCCCATCCGTTGCGCTCCGCCGATTCAATGCCAGGGCCGTAGTGAATGCCGATGATATCGGTCAGCGTGCCCAGGCCGAGCGGCCCGGTGTACTGCTCATAGGCATGCCACGAGTTGCGTTGTAAGTCGTCGATGGTGGAGGCGACCAGCGGATTGTTGCCGAACGTCAACCGCGTCCAGCCGTCGATAATCTGGTCCGTAGTGAGGTTGGGATTCCACGCAAGCTTGCCATAACCGTAGAGGTTGGCCATGGCCATGGGATGATGCAGCCAGTTGTCGTCGAGGCCGACATTGACGACGGCTACAAAGCCGCCCAGCGGCTGGTGAAAGCTCTTCCCTTCGACGATCTCCTTAACCGGCGTGCTGCGGTTTCCGGCACGCATGTCGGTGTCGAGCGCGATCTTCCACATCGGCACCAGAAAGACCATGTGCCGCTGTTGGCCGGTGTACTCCTGCGTGACCTGCAACTCGATGGCCTGGCTGGTATGCCGAAGCGCGGCGAAGAGCGGCGAGACCGGTTCACGCACCTGAAAGTCGATAGGACCGTACTTCACCTGAATGACGACGTTCGGCTCGAACTTGCCGTCGAGGGCACGGAAGTTATCGTAGCCCGCGCGGGCGCGATCGGCTTTGAGGTCGTGCCAGTCCAGATGGTGGTTGTAGACGAAGCCGCGATAAAGAACGATGCCGTGATGCGGTTGCAGGGCTCGCGCAAGCACGTTGGCAGCCTCCGCCGGGGTGCGTCCATATTGCGACGGGCCGGGGCGGCCCTCGGAGTCGGCCTTGACCACGAAGCCGCCGAAGTCCGGAATCAGCCTGTAGATCTCATCGGCCTTCTGCTGCCACCACGCCGCAACCCGCGGATCGAGAGGGTCGAAGGTCGGCAGGTGGCCGACGACTTCGGGACTCGAAAGATCGACCGACAACGACATGCGAACGCCCCAGGGACGCAGCGCGTCGGCGATGCGCGCCAGTTCGCGGAGCATCTCCGGCTGCAGGGTGCGTAGATCGGAGTTGACGTTATTGACGGTGCAGCCGTTCAGCCCGACCGAGGCCAGCAGCCGTCCGTACTCGGAGACGCGCGTGAGGTCGGCGCGCACATGGCCGCCGTCGAAGAAGATGCTGCGGCCCGCATAGCCGCGTTCGATGGAACCGTCGAAGTTATCCCACTGGTTAACCCAGCGAATTGGCGCGGAGGGAGATTCGAAGTCGGGCACGATCTCGCGCTGCTCGGCGACCTGCTCCAGCAGGTGAAAGACCCCATATAGCTCGCCCTTCTCGCTGCCGCCGGCGATGATCCAGAGATGGTGGCCGTGCTCATCAAGCCTCGATACCGCGAAGGCTTCGGGGGCAAGGCCCGCCGGCCGCTTCCAGTGCGGAATCAGCCGATGTAACTCCTCGGGTGTGCCAAGCACAAAGGCATCCGCATCAGGCAGCGTAGAACCTGTTTCAAAGTCCATGCCGAGCATACTGCGCAGACCTCGTGCCAGTTCGGCAGACGCATTGCGGCCTATGGGAGAAGTGTCAGTCTGCACAATCCGGTGAGGCAATGATTGATACTGCCGTAGCGCAGAGGGTTCCGTGATGCGGCTGTAACGAAGCCATCCGGCGGCGCCATTCTCAGCCTGCGCTATACCGCACATCGCGCAGAGAAGAGCAAAGAGAACGAGAGAACGGCGAAAGCCGTCCCCCCTCCGTCGACCGCCCGAATTCAGGTGTTCACACACTTACTGGTTCACTCCGCTGGCAAGATAGCCGCCATCAACTGCAACAATCTGGCCAGTCGTGTAGGCGCTCTCATCCGATGCAAGAAAGACCGCGGCGCCAACGAGTTCTTCGACGCAGCCGAAACGGTTCATGGGCGTTCTCAGCAAAAGCTCGTGACCGCGCGGTGAATCGAGGAGTTTGCGATTGAGGTCGGTAGGAAAGATTCCCGGCGCAATGGCGTTGACGCAAATGCCCTGCTGCGCCCACTCGATGGCCAGCGAGCGCGTGAGCGCCCCGACCGCAGCCTTGCTGGCTCCATAGGCGGCCACATCGCGGAATGCAACGAACGTCGAAAGAGACGCGATATTAATGATGCGTCCATATCGCTGCTCCAACATCGATTTACCAAAGATCTGGCATGCCCGGAGCGTGCCGTTCAGATTGACGTTCATGATGCTCTGCCACAGTTCCTCCGGTAGATCGAGCGTCGCCATGCGCCGGGTGATGCCGGCCGAGTTGACCAGAATGTCGACCCGCCCGAAGGAGGCAAGAACAACGTCGTGCAACTCCTGCAACGATCTCCGGTCCGTAACGTCGGATAGCACCCTCAAGGTTTTACGGCCCAGCGACTCCAGCGCGTCCGCAGTATCAACCACCAGATCCTTGGTACGCGACGAGGCGACGACATCCGCTCCAGCAGCGGCCAATCCCACAGAGATTGCCCTGCCGATACCTGAAGTACCACCAACGACGACTGCGCACTTCCCAGTCAGATCAAATACGCCCAACCCTATTACCTCGGCACCTTCGTTTGGATGATCCGCAATCCATTAGAACCCAATTTATTGCAGCTAGCAAATAAATACGGGTGCACGAGGAAACGAGGGATCCAATGAAATAATGGCCGTGCCGTGAACAATCGACCGAGCACTATTTACAAGTCATCTTTTTGTTTCCATGGAAAACTAATAGCGAATACGACCGCATCCGCAGTCATGTAAACGCACAGATTCATCAGGAAGACCTGCCGCAATGCAATCCAGCGATTAGAGCATCACAACTCGTCCCGTCGCCAGATCGTAGTATCCGGAAATAACTTTAACTCCATCGTCCTTCATTGCCTTTGCGATGACGGTGGAACTCTCCCGTAGAAGCTGCGCCTGGAACCTCGCGTTGGCCTTCACGGCATCCGCGACATCGTTGTGAGAATCCTTGATCGCCGGCATCATGTATTGGTACAGCGCGCTGATCTGCCCCGGAACTTCCTGGCCTTTCATGGCGGCGCTTACGGCACCGCATTTGGCATGGCCCAATATTAGAATCGCCTTGATTCCAAGCACCGCGACTCCATACTCCAGGCTGCCGGTGATCTCCGGCGTTATCATGTTCCCAGCTACGCGCGCCACAAAGAGATGACCGATGCTCTGGTCGAAGACCAGTTCTACAGGCACCCGCGAATCCGCGCATGACAGGATGGCGGCAAACGGCTCCTGCTTCTCTACCGTTCCGTCCTTCAACACCTTCAAATCGTGAGCAAACGAGGTCATCTTTCCCGACACAAAACGCTCGTTGCCTTCCTTCAGCTCCCGAATCGCCTCGTCCGCTCCCATCGGCCGGTTCGGCGATTGTGCCTGCGCCTCAGAGGCACTTATCATCGCTCCGCCTGCAACGCCTGCCGCAATTGCCGTCATGAAACGGCGCCGCGACCACTCTGCTCCATTCAAATCGTCCATTACTGCCTCCTGTGATGCCCAACCGAGCTTACAGCACGGGGGGTCGATTATCGTTAAGAAATGTATCTCCCTTCCCCGCCGCGCCTCATCGCCTTCGACCTTGACGGAACCCTGATCGACTCCCGCGCCGATCTGTGCAACTCCATCAACGCCGCTCTTGCCCATTTCAACAAGCCCGAGCTCCCCGAAGCGGTGATTGCCACCTATATCGGCGACGGCGCCTCCATGCTGGTTCGCCGCGCCCTGGGCGACCCGGAGGGCGATATCCACGATGAAGAATACGTTGCCGAAGTTCTTACCTATTTTCTCGACTACTACCGCATCCACAAGCTGGACTTCACTTACGTCTATCCCGACGTCATCGCCTCCCTCGAAGCCATCCGCTCCGCGTGGCCCGAAACCCTGATGGCAGTTCTCACCAACAAGCCCGTCAATCCCTCGCGCGACATCTGCGATCACTTCGGACTCTCGCGCTTTTTCTTCCAGAACTATGGAGGCAACAGCTTCCACACCAAGAAGCCCGATCCCCATGGCCTCCTCACCCTCATTGCCGAAGCCGGCATTCTCAGCGGTCGGACCATAGCTCCCGCTCAAACCCTGATGATCGGAGACTCGCACGTCGACGTCCTTACCGCGCGTAATGCCGGGGCCAGATCCATCGGCTGCACCTTCGGCCTCGCCCCTCAGACTCTCGCCGCCGCAGCGCCCGATGACCTTGCCCACAGCGCCGCCGACTGGCTCTCGATCCTCGGCATTGGGAATGAGCAGACCTCAGCTTAATCTCGCGACTAAAGTCTTTGACGCATCGGTACCCCGTTGCTAATCTTGCACCACCATGCCCGCTGCTGCTCCGATCCCTGGATCAACGACTACATGCTGCATCGTCGGCGGAGGTCCGGCTGGAATCATGCTGGGCTACCTTCTCGCCCGCCAGGGCATCGATGTCACCGTCCTTGAGAAGCACAAGGACTTCTTCCGCGACTTCCGCGGCGACACCATCCATCCCTCTACCCTTGAACTTCTGCATGAACTCGGCATCCTCGACGCCTTCCTCGCGCTTCCCCATCAGGAACTCACCGAGCTTGCTATCGCTATCGGCGGGCAGAAGATGACCATGGCCGACTTCACTCATCTGCCCACCAGGGCGAAGTTCATCGCCCTGATGCCGCAGTGGGATTTTCTCAACTTTCTCTCTTCCGAGGCGATCAAACTCCCCAGCTTCCACCTGCTGATGGAGCACGAGGTTACCGGCCTGATCGAATCGAACGGCCGCGTCGCCGGAGTCCGCGCCAACGCCCCGGCAGGCCCGGTCGAGATTCACGCATCTCTGGTCGTCGGGTGTGACGGCAGGCACGCTACCACCCGCTCCTCTGCCCAGCTTCCTCTCCACGATACCGGTGTGCCTATTGACGTTCTCTGGTTCCGGCTCAGCCGCCGCGACGGAGAACCCGAAAATGCCCTCGGCAACATTAACTATGGGGAATTCCTTCTACTGATCAATCGCGGCGACTACTTCCAGTGCGCCTTCATCATCGCCAAGGATTCTCTTTCCACCCACATCCAACCTGCCGGACTCCCTGCCTTCCATGAATCGCTCGTCCGTCTCGTTCCGTTCCTACAAGATCGCGTGGATGAGATCACCAGTTGGGACCAGCTCAAGCTTCTCTCCGTCCAGGTCAACCGGCTGACGCGCTGGTACAGCCCCGGCCTGCTCTGCGTCGGTGACGCTGCCCATGCCATGTCGCCCGTAGGCGGCATCGGCATCAACCTCGCCATACAGGACGCAGTGGCCGCCGCTCGTATTCTGGCTCCCGCACTCAAAAGCGGCGCCGTCACCGAACTCACCCTCGCCCAGATCCAGCGCCGCCGGGAACTTCCCACCCGCATCACCCAGACCTTCCAGGTGATTGTCCACTACTTCCTCTCCCGCTCGCTCGGCAACTTTGCCCCAGTCAAGCCGCCGCTACTGCTCCGCCTCCTCACTCCGCATCTTCTCTTCCGCCGGTTCATGGCGCGCTTCATCGGCATGGGTGTCCGTCCCGAACATATCAGCGCGTAGCTACTCTTCAAATCCCCTATTCCAGGCTTGAATCACTCTTGCCTCGCGCTCCCACCCCAGCACACTGACGCTTCCCGTTCCCAGCACGAACAACCTGCCTTCGCGTGCCCCCAACTCAACCCATCGCGCCGCCAGTATCCGCAGAATATGCGCATGGGCGAACAGCGCCACTCGCTCGCCATCGCCTGCCACAGCCAAAGCCCTGTCAATGACGCCATCCGCCCGCGCCCCCACCTGTTCCAGCGTCTCTCCGCCGGAAATCTCATGGGTCCAGACGGACCACCCCGGCGTCTCCGCCCGAATCTCCTCCGTCGTTCGGCCTTCTTGAATCCCGTAGTCCCACTCCCGCAGCCCGTTATCCACTTCAGCCACATCGCCGAATCCAGCGATCTCGCAGGTCTCTCGCGCCCGCTTCAACGGACTCGTCAGCACTGCGGCAAACTTCTCGCCCACAAGATAATTCCGCAGTTCCTCCGCCCGCCTGCGCCCGTGCTCGGTCAGCCCAATATCCGTCCGCCCGGTGTGCTTCCTGCTCAGGCTCCACTCCGTCTCTCCATGGCGAATCAGCCAAAGCTCTGTTCCTGCGCCCATTCACACCCTCCGCTCTCAATCCACTATCCTACAGAGATGGACTTCCAGCTCTCCACCACGTACAAGCCGCAGGGAGACCAGCCCCGCGCCATCGACGAACTCGTCAACGGCCTCACCGCCGGAGAGAAGGATCAGGTACTGCTCGGCGTCACCGGCTCCGGCAAGACCTTCACCATGGCCAAGGTCATCGCCGAGTCCAACCGCCCCGCCCTCATCCTCGCGCACAACAAGACGCTCGCCGCTCAGCTCTACCACGAGTTCAAGACCTTCTTCCCCAACAACGCCGTCGAATACTTCGTCTCCTACTACGACTATTACCAGCCTGAGGCCTACATCCCCGCCGGGGACCTCTTCATTGAAAAGGAGGCCACGATCAACGAAGAGCTGGACAAACTCCGTCTCTCGGCCACGCGCAGCCTCTTCGAGCGCCGCGACTGCATCATTGTCAGCTCGGTCTCCTGCATCTATGGCCTGGGCTCGCCGGAGGCCTACTACGGAATGCTGCTCCTGCTTGAAAAGGGCCAGAAGATCAAGCGCGAAGACATCACCCGTCGCCTCGTCGAAATCCTCTACGAGCGCAACGACGTCGACTTCCGACGCGGGACGTTTCGCGTCCGCGGCGACATCATCGAGGTCTACCCCACCTACGACGAGAACGCGTACCGCATCGAACTCTTCGGCGACGAGATCGACTCCCTCTCACAGATCGACCCGCTCTTCGGCAGCGTCCGGCAGCGATACTCCCGCCTGCCCATTTATCCGAAGTCGCACTATGTCGTCCAGCCCGAACGCAAGAAGGCCGCCTCCGACTCCATCCTCGAAGAGCTCTTCGAGTGGGAGGCCCAGCTCGAAAAAGAAGGTCGCCTGGTTGAGTCGCAGCGCATCCACCAGCGCACCCGTTTCGACCTGGAGATGATTAAATCCGTCGGCTACTGCCACGGCATCGAAAACTACTCCCGCCACATGTCCGGCCGCCTCCCGGGCGAGCCGCCGCCGACCCTGCTCGATTACTTCCCCCGCGACTTCCTCATCTTCATCGACGAGTCCCACGTCACCGTCCCCCAGCTCCACGGCATGTGGCACGGCGACCGCAGCCGTAAACAGAACCTCATCGACTACGGCTTCCGCCTGCCCTCCGCGCTCGACAACCGCCCCCTGCGCTTCGAAGAGTTCGAGTCGCGCACCGGCCAGATCATCTACGTCTCCGCCACCCCCGGCCCCTACGAACTCACCAAGTCCGCCGGAGTCGTCGTCGAACAGATCATCCGCCCCACCGGCCTCATCGATCCCACCGTAGAGATTCGCCCTGTCAAAGGCCAGATCGACGACCTGCTCGCCGAGATCCGCGACCGCGCCGCAAAAAATCAGCGCGTCCTGGTTACCACTCTCACCAAACGCATGTCCGAAGATCTGGCCAGCTACTACACCGAAGTCGGCGTCCGCTGCCGTTACATGCACTCCGAGATCGAAACGCTCGAGCGCATCAAGCTCCTCCGCGACCTGCGCAAGGGCGAGTACGACGTCCTGATCGGCATCAACCTTCTCCGCGAGGGCCTCGACCTTCCGGAAGTTTCATTGGTAGCCATATTGGACGCCGACAAGGAGGGCTTCCTGCGCTCGCAGGGGTCGCTCATCCAGACCATCGGCCGCGCCGCCCGCCACCTCGAAGGCCGGGCAATTCTTTATGCCGACAAGATGACCGACTCCATGCAGCGCGCCATCAACGAGACCGACCGCCGCCGCGAAAAGCAGGTCGCCTACAACGAAGAAAACGGCATCACGCCCACCAGCATCAAGAGCAACATCGAGATGGGCCTCGCCGGAATCCTCAAAGCCGACTACGCCGACCTCACCGACGAAGCCGAAGGCATGCCCGACTTCTCCACCCAGCAGGAACTCGACACCTACATCTCCAAACTCGAATCCGACATGCGCGAAGCCGCCAAAAAATTCGAATTCGAAAAAGCCGCCAAACTACGCGACACCGTCAAAGAACTCCGTACCAAAGAGTTCTTATTCAGCTGAGTACTTAGCTATTCCGATTTCATTAAAACGGTATCACTAATTTCATCTGCATCTATGTTCTCTGCGTTACGGGCCTCAGCGGATTATTGCTTGGGATAGTTGAACAATACGCAGTGCGACTTCACTTGCCGCCTCTTGTCGTCCCACGTCTGGAACCAGTGCGTCATTCGTCGTCGCATCATGGGCGCGCCATTTTCTTGAATTGGGTCAGGGTAAATCGACATATAGAACGGAACACCCCAAAGCCAAAATCGACCGCCGACTAGCTGGTTGCCGTTAGTTGATGCAGAGAATGAAAATGCACCCTCATGGAAGTCGATGACATGCTGTCCGTTTGACATCGAGTATAGACCCTTGGCGTCAGTAAACCTCTTGCGACCAAATGCGACCTCAACCAGCTCACGGGGCGGGGTGTGAGGCTTTGAAGCATCATCGCCAATCGTCCAGCCGTTGATGTGATTCAGATTAATCAAGGTCTTCAGACTCCAGCGTTCGAGACGCAGCATGTCAACCTGAAATCGCTTGATGTTCCACCGTCGCTCACTCAGTTTCCCGCGTACGTCGAACAGCGCGTATGCATCTCGGATGTTAATGAGGGATGCTTTCGCGGCCGAGTCCACTTCGCTTAGTTGACTGTTGTGCTTCTTGCAGAGGATTCGCTTCTTGAGCGTTTCCAGCCGCATCTGCTTGGGTTTATCTTTGCACCATGAGAATCCCTGAACTTGTATGTCGGCATGTATGAATACGGACTGAGAGATGTAATGTTCGTCGGACATGCCCTCAGCGCAGTCTCCGAGACAGCTTGCCCAACAGTTTGAGTAATCGGTGTTACTAGCCATCCCCGGTGCCCTTCCATCGCTCTTTCCGAGATCTACAACAGCGGCGTATTGAAATCCGCAATAAACTGAATCCCCGGCACATCCAGCCCCATCAGCTGCTTATCCCCGGTCAAAAAAAGATCAATTCCCGCAGAAGCCGCTGACGCGAGATGGATCGAATCTGCAACCTTCAACTTGTTCTTGGCCCGCAGCTTGCTGAAAGGCATCACCGCCCCGCCATCGAATGGCAGATAAGTGAAACCTATCTCTTCGATAGTCTTCTGGATCTTCTTCGCCTTCTCCGGCGAATTTACAGCCCCCGCCATCACCTCTCCATACGCAAGAAAACTCGTATAGAGCGAATCTCCCCTCTCGAATGACCGTTGCAGAAGATACTGCACCCGCTTCGAGTACGAAGGATTCCCCTCCAGCAGATAGATAATCAGCATCGAGTCCCAATAAATATTGCTCACGCTGCATCCTCATCCGAGCGCACCCATCGCACAAATTCCTCTGCGCCGCCATATTCCTTCAGCTCCTGCTTGAGCAGACCACGCAAAGACTCCGTCAACCGTTTCGCCCGAGCCGCTGCGTCTTCACCTGAATGCCCGGTCTTCCCCCCCCTGGGGTCTCCCGCCTCAGCCCCGACAACTCGATAATGCACGACCACAGTCGTGCTCAGCTTAGATGGCGGTCCATCGACGGATGTAATTACAAGCCCGTTCTCCCGCAAAAACTTGTCCGAGCGCAGAGCATTACAAACTTGCGGTGTGTTATTGACCGGAAAGCCAAGAGGAACTAGATCATCCAGCACGCTTCGAACCTTGATCGAAAAATCGGTGTGCCCAGACCGAAGTGCAGGCTTGACATAACGGTCTTTCGCAACAGACCTCACCTGATCGCTTAGCTTATATCCCTTCATAAAATACCCCTGTCTAGACAGACTAAAACTGTCTAGACAGATGATAGCAGGATTATGCGAGACATAAGCCCATCTTGCTTTTGCACCACTAACCCGCCTTCACCGGCACCAACCCATACTTCAACATCACCGCCCCCATAGCCCTAGGATCAGGTGGTCCACCCCCAGCCAGCAACCCACGAATCTCCCGAAAATACTCCGCCCCCAGCACTCCCGGAGTGATCGTGCAAAGCACCTTGGCCGGCTCATCGAACGGGTTCATAAAACCATGCACCTTGCCGCGTTCAATCCACACCAGGTCGCCCTCCCCCGCATCCATGCTCTGCCCTTCGAGCATGAACCTCAGCCTTCCGCTCACCCCATACCCCGACTCATCGAACCCCACATGATGATGCGGAACCGGCATCCCCGCCCCCGGCGCCACCGTCATCTCGAACATCGTCACCCCGCCGCCACTCGTCGGCCCATCCACCAAAAACCGCAGCACAATCCCACCCAGACGAATCTCCTCCACCTGCACTACACCGCTATTCATTCCGCTCTCGCTCATCGCATCTCTCGTTGTATGAATTTACCTTCCAGCCTTTATAGCATCCACCTCGAACTGAATAGAAAAATCCTGATCCGGCTGATACACTCCGCCCAAGGAGCTCGCAATGTCCCCTGCCAACGGCCTTATCACACACCCCAGCCCCTACTCCGTCGCAGAAACCCTCGACCGCCTCGAAGCCGTCCTCCGCGCGAAGAGCATCACCATCTTCGCTCGTATCGACCATAGCGGCGAAGCCGCAAAAGTCGGCCTTACCATGCCGCCAACCCAGCTCCTCATCTTCGGAAATCCCAGGGGCGGCACCCCCATCATGCTGGCCGCTCCCCTCTCCGCAATCGATCTTCCCCTCAAGGCTCTCGCCTGGCAGAACGCAGAAGGCAAAACCTGGCTAAGTTTCAACGACCCCTACTACCTTCAGAACCGTTACAACCTCAGCGACGAAGTCCTCCAACCCATCGCTGGTCTCGAAGCACTTATCCAACAGGCCATTGCCTGATATGAGGCGCGGTAGAGCAGCTCCGAAGATGGAGTATCTGGTAGCAATGCCAAGGTCAGGTGTGGGTTACCCGCTTAGGGTCTCTTGCCCAGCGCGTTGTTCTTCACTGCCTGTTGCAGCGGAACCGTTGTCGGCGTTGCCGCTCCGACATACTCGAAGATGCTATTTACATAGTTGTCCGTCGTCCAGACGTTTCCCGACGCATCGAGCGCGATGCCCACCTCGCCCGTAGCTCCCGCGGAGATGTAGCCCATCGACGGCGAAATGCGCGCGCCCGTTGCAGACAGCCGGCTGATCGATCCGTCCGTATTTGCGGTCCAGACGGTGTTGCTTCCATCGACCGCAACCGCGCTGACCGGGGCGGGAGTCGCATAGCCGGCGCCGGACTTTGGGGTTCCCGCACTATTGAACTTACTAACGGATGCGCTATTGAAGTTTGCCACCCACACGTCGCCGTTCGCATCCACCGCTACGCCCACCGGCCCGGCCGTTCCTCCGCCCATATAACCGGTCACGGTTGGCGAGGTGCCGCCATTGCTGAACTTCGAGAGGCTGTTGCTAAGGCCGTAGTTTGCGACCCACACGTTGTTCTGCGAGGGCTCAATGGCCACCGCATAGGGAACATCGAGGCCGCCTCCGGTAAACCGGGCCGCAGGCACACCCGACGGATTAAACTTAGTCACCGAATTGTTGACGTTCGCCGTGAAGACATTGCCGGACGCATCGAGCGCGAGGTCAACAGGCTGGCTGAGCCCGGAGGCGGTGTATCCCGCAGCGCCCGAGAGCGGAGTGCCGCCGGATGTGTGCTTGCTGACACTGGCGTTGCCCTCGTTGACGCTCCACACATTTCCGTCCACATCCACAGCGACCGACTCCGGATAGCTCAGGCCCCCGCCGCTGAATCCCTTTGCTCCGGAGAGCGGCTCACCCGTCGGGCTGAACTGGCTCAGGGTTCCGGGATCGATCGCGTTCGGCACCCACACATTGCCGAGACCATCGATCGCAGGCAGTTGAGGAGCATTCAAACCGCCGCCGGTATATTCGATGCTCAGAGTCCAATCGGAGGGAGCTCCCGAGAGAGTCGGCTGAAACATTCCCGAGGATGGCCGCAGAGCATATAGCTTCGCCGCGTTGTTCCCCGGATTCAACGCAATATCGAGAAGAGCGGACAGAGTATCTGTCGGCGCAGTCCCGCCCGGAGGAGTCGCCAGGGAAAAGAGCTGCGTGCATGCGCCGTCACCCTTTGTATTCACACAGGCTGCGATGATATTTGCCAGCGCATTGATGGTTGCCTGCGGCACCGTCCCATTCCCAGCCGGCGTCGTGGCTCGTGCCTGGCCGGTGCTCAGGTCGATCAGATTGGTCACGGTCGAGAATGCGTTGGCCAAGCCACGCACATTCGTGCTGCTGGTTCCGACCGCCGTGCTGCCCGGCGTCATAAACTGCGCCAGAGCATAGACCGAGGCCACCGACGAGACTTCACTCACGTTGATAACCGTCCCGGCCCCCAGACTTCCGCAGCTCCCCAGTGCCGACATCAGCACCGCTGCGTTATTCGTGCCATATCCCGCGTCTCCGCCCGTTGCCACCAGGTAGATCTCCGCATCCGGTGACGGACAGGTGAAGTCGTCTGCGATGCTGAACTTCCCCTGTTTGTCTGTGGTCACCGAGCCCGAGCCGTTCATCAGCGTCACTGCGCCCAAACCATAGCCGGAGGTGCCCGCCGCATACAAATTCACTGTTGATCCCACAACTGGCTGTTGTCCCCCACGAACGACGCCTGTCAGTGCCGCGCCCAACACTGAGCTTCCCCCTGAAGCTGCTCCGCCGCTGCCGCAGCCTGTCAGTATCAAGCTCATGCATAGCCCCAATGCCACACCAATCCCATAAACGGCGGGACGAAAACTCATAACGCTCCTCAGAAATTACACAGGTGGTTCAAAGCCTAAGGTAGCAATAGAGTCCATCAGCGGCTGTCCCACGTTCGAACAGCACGGTACAACCTTCGGGGGAGGCGAACCGGCAAAGTACTGCCGCTCCACGACATCCTGAAAGGATCAAGTGAGATGAGATCGAGATTGTTCAGACAACATCTATCGAAAGGCGAGAGAGTCCCACCGGAGGATGCTGCGATGCGCCGGCAGGTCCGCGCTCCCAGTTAGCGAAGTTCGGCGCTCACCTTGGTCACATGCTCGACCTGCGGCGTCACCATGGAGCTGGTGTCCTTCATCGCGGCGATCGCCTCATCGTACCTTCCAGCCACGGAGTTCGCGCGAATCTTCGCCATGTCCTCGAGCATTTTGATGCCATCCTTCAGGTAGCTCATGCGGCTGCGCTCGTCATGGCCCCAGGTCACCGGAACCTCGCGAACGACATATTTCAGCTTGCGGGCGATAAACAGTATCTCAGGGTCGAAGCCCCAGCGCTCGATGGTCTGCAGACGAAAGATGGTCTGCGCTGCCGCCCGCCTGAAGGCCTTGAAGCCGCACTGCGTGTCCTTGAAGGGGAGCCCCATCACGATTCGCGTGATCCAGTTGAAACATCGTCCGAAGAACTGGCGGTAGAGCGGCTGGTGGATCGTCTGCCGCGTCCGATCCATCCAGCGCGACCCGATTGCCACGTCGGCTCCGTCTGCCAGCGCCGCGATCAGGCGTTCTGCCTCTTCCATGGGAGCCGAGAGATCGGCGTCGGTAAACATCACGATCTCGCCCGCTGCCTGCAACATGCCATTGCGAACCGAATATCCCTTGCCCTTGTTCCCAGGATTCTGGATCAGGTGTAGACGCGGATTGTCCAACATCCAGCGGTGGACAATCGCCGCCGTACCATCCGTCGACCCGTCGTCAACAACTAGGACTTCGGCATCCCATCCCCGTGCCGCGATACAGAACAAGACACGCTCAAGCGCGCCCTCGATGCGCGCTCCTTCGTTATAGGCAGGAATAACAATACTTAGCTGCGGATGCGCCATCAGACTACCGAACTTTCGGCAAAACGGATTTCTACTGCGCGACAGGGTTGTAGGGAGACTACCGGTTCATCTTACTGCAATAATTAGACGCCCAGGCAACCATTTAGGACGCAGATCGTACAATTTTGCCGGGGCGCTCGCAATTTTCGTTCCGAGCGTCGTTTGAAAGGCGATCTCCCGCCCTTCCCTCGTCTTTGCTACACTCCTCACCATGCCGGAAGATTTCGTTCCACCGCCGCAGAATCAGGCTCCGCCGCCGCCACCACCCTACGCAGTGCCGCCGCCATCCTTTCCCCCACCGTACCCGAATTATCCGCTCCAGTACGTTCCGCCCCGGCGGCGTTCGCCCTGGTTCTACGTCGGCGTCATCGGTGGGTCCATCGCCACAGTCGTCCTGCTCTTTACCTTTATGGTCTGGATGACCGTGCGTTCCGCCACCGGATCGGCAGCACTCGACCTGGGCGGAGGAAGCCGTATCGCCGTCATCGATATCAGCGGCGTCATCCTCTCGCCGGAAGAGATTGACACGCAACTGCGCAAGTTCGGCGAGGACTCCTCCGTCAAGGCCATCATCCTGCACATCAACTCTCCCGGCGGAGGCGCGGCAGCTTCGCAGGAGATATACCACGAGGTTCTCCGCGTCCGGCAGGAGAATCACAAGAAGGTCATCGCGTCGATCGAGTCCGTGGGAGCCTCCGGCGCCTATTACATCGCCAGCGCCTGCGATCGCATCTACGCCAACAACGCCTCCGTCGTCGGCTCCATCGGCGTCATCATGGAGTGGACCAACTACGGCGACCTGATGCACTGGGCCAAGCTCAAAAGCGTCGCCATCCACGCCGGCGAACTCAAGGACGCAGGCGATCCCAGCCGCGACATCACGCCAAAGGAACAGGCCTACTTCCAAGGGTTGGTCGACAATATGTACGGCCAGTTCATCCACGATGTCGCCACCGGCCGCCACTCCACCGACGCCAAAATCAAGCCGCTCGCCACCGGCCAGGTCTGGACCGGCGAGCAGGCGCTCCCGCTCGGCCTCATCGACAAGGTGGGCGGCTTCCGCAACGCGCTGATCGACACCGCCCGAAGCGTCGGCATCTCCGGCGAGCCGAGCATCGTTCGCCCCGCCAAGAACAAGCGCAGTCTACTTGGCCTGCTCACCGGAGACGCAGACGATATTTTCCCCAATCCCAGCCAACTGCTGAACCGTGCCCCGGGCTTTTATTTCATGTGGAAGTAGAGTTGCGTCCATTCTCCTTTTCCACATTCACGGCAGGAATTTCGCGCCGCTCTGGAAAAAGAATCTATTTGCGCCCTGCCGCGTGACTTTTCGGCACAAATCTGCATCTGAATTCATGCAGCTTCCCTTATCGTTTTTCGTGGCGATTTCATTCCGCGGATCGCTTCCATCCCGTCTACAATCAACGAGAAGGAAACTATTTTGCATCGAAACTTTATCGCCCTCCCCAGCACGAAAGGATACCCTTCATGACCAAAGCCGACCTCGTAGACAAAGTGGTTGCCCTGGGCGACCTGACCCGCCGCGATGGAGAAGTCATCGTCGATACCCTCTTTGAGTCTGTCATTGGGGCACTCAAGTCCGGCGACAAGATCGAGATTCGAGGCTTCGGAAGCTTCCGTACGCGCCAGCGCAATGCCCGCACCGGTCGCAATCCCAAGACCGGCGAAAAAGTTGACGTCCCGGCCAAGCGAGTTCCCTTCTTCAAGCCGTCGAAAGAACTCCGTGATTCGGTCAATCCATCCTCCGCTCAGAAGGCCCCCACCGTTACGCAGGGCGAACCGGTCGACCCCCACCATCCACCTGCCATGTAGCCTGAGCACCCTCGGCTGCAAGGTTGGATACTGGTAGCATTACCAAATATGCAGCGCATATCGACTCTTGGCCTTCTTCTCTTCGTGGCCGTCGCGCTTCCTGTCAGGGCGCAGACCGATCCTGGACTTTCTGCCGCCACACCCGGATTCAGCGTTCTTGCGAAGCCTACAGACCCCGCTGTAAGCCCCTTTGCGGAGCCTGCGCTCACGCCCGGTGTTCTACTGCTGATGGAGCTGGAGGGCCGTTTTGAGAAGGCCGTCGCCGCCGGCGGAGGCAAGGCATTCGCCAGTTGGTTTGCCGATGACGCGGTTACCCTTAATAACGGGCGGCCCGCCGTCCTCGGCCGCACCGCCATCGCCGCCCAGGCGCAATGGGATCCGAAGACCTATCAACTTACCTGGACACCTCAGGGAGCGCGGATGGGGCCTTCGAACGACATGGGATTTACGTGGGGACACTACGAGGGCCACTCCAAAGACAAAAATGGGCAGCCCGTCGTCATCTCCGGGCGGTACTTTACCGTTTGGAAAAAGGTGGCCGACGGGAGCTGGAAGGTCGCGCTCGATGCCAGCGCCGACGAGCCCCCTGCCGCGGGCGAATGCTGCACCCTGCCCAAACCATAGTTCGCCGCGCTACCCCAAAAGTAGCAGTGCCAGCACTTACGGCTTCCCCTACCATCGAGAAGCCAGATGAGCCGCCCCCATATTCAGGACGAAGCTTTGCGAATTGAGACCCTCAGCCAATATGAGGTTCTCGATAGTGCGCCCGACTCCGCCCTGGATGAGATTGTCAGCCTGGCAGCCCAGATCTGCGACGCTCCTGTCGCTGCGCTCTCCTTTATAGGGAGTGATCGTATCCTGCTGAAGTCCCGTTTTGGCATCAAGTCGCTTGATACCTCTCTCGGCAGTCTGCCCTGCGAGACGGCTATCCTCGGCCGCTCGCTCTATGAGATAGACGATGCGCTTCTGGATCACAAGTATGGCCCTCAGGGCATCCTCCTCGATGGCCGCCACTACAGGTTTTATGCGGGAGCGCCGGTCGTTACGCTGGGCGGTGTCGCGCTCGGAGCGCTCTTTGTGCTCGACCTGCTTCCTCGCACACTCACTCCGCTGCAGTCCTCTGCGCTCGCCGTCCTAAGTCGCCAGGTCACCACGCAGCTTGAGCTCAGCAACAGGGTCCGCCAGATCAATCGCGCTGCCCGCTATCGCCACCGCGTCGAAACCGCTCTCACCGCCGAACGCAACTTCGTCTCCACTGTCCTTGACACGGTCGGTGCTCTGGTCATGGTCATGGACCCCGCGGGGCGCATCGTCCGCTTCAACCGCGCCTGCGAGATCGCCTCCGGCTACGACTTCACCACGCTGGTCGGACGCTATGCGTGGGACAAACTCCACCCCCGCCACTCCGTCCCCGAAGCGATCGAAGACTTCGAGCGGCTCCGCTCCGGCGACTTCCCTGCCACCTTTGAGAATGAATGGCTGAACCGCAATGGAGATCTCCGCCGCATCGCATGGAACGTCACGGCGCTGCGTGACGACAGCGGAACGATGACCTTCATCATCGCCACCGGCCTCGACGTCACGACGCAACGCGCCGCCGAAGCGACGCTCCGCGAGAGCGAGGCCCGCTACCGTCTGCTCGTCGAGGGTTCGCTAGGCATGGTCTGCACACACGACCTGCGCGGCGTTCTTCTCTCCGTCAACACCCACGGTGCGGCGACTCTCGGGCGGTCCGTGGCCGATATGGTCGGTCACTCGCTCGCCAAGTTCATCGTTCCCGCCCGCAAGCATCTGCTGCCTGCCTACCTGAAGCAGGTTACCGAAGAAGGGGAGGCGCAGGGACTTCTCCATCTCTTCCATACTGATACAGAGACGCGCGTTATTGCCTATCGGAACAAGCTGATTGTTGTCCCGGACCGCGACCCCTATGTTCTCGGATTCGGTATCGACATTACTGAGCAGGTTCGCGTTGAAGGGCGCCTGCGCGCGCTCACCAGTCAGTCCGATTCGATCCTCGAATCCGTTGGCGACGGTATTTACGCAGTCGATCTCGAGGGGAAGATTACCATTGTCAACTCCGCCGCGGCGCAGATGCTGGGCTACACCCAGGCCGAATTGCTCGGCGAGGAGATGCACTCCCTCATTCACCATACCCGGGCAGACGGCATGCCCTATCCCGCGCACGACTGCCCCATCCGCGTGAGCCTCGCTCACCTGGAGACCGTGCGCGTCTCCGACGATGTCTTCTGGCGCAAAGACGGCACCAGCTTCCCCGTCGACTATGTCGCCAAGCCTCAGATTGACCACACCGCGCTTGACGAAGGGACTGCCAAGGCCGTCGGCGTGGTGGTCGCCTTCACCGACATCACCGAGCGTCGCGCGCTGGACCGCATGAAGGACGAGTTTATCTCTACCGTCTCCCACGAGCTGCGTACACCACTGACTTCCGTCCGAGGAGCGCTTGGATTGCTCGCCGGCGAAGCCCTCGCCAGCCGGCCTGAAAAGACTCAGCAGATGCTCGACATTGCCATCAGCAACTCCGATCGCCTGATCCGCCTGGTCAACGACATCCTGGATCTTGAACGCATCGGCAGCGGTAAAACCGACATTCAGCCTATCCAGTGCGATATCGCCGACCTTCTCCGTCGCGCCGCAAGCCTGCAACAGACGCTCAGCCCGAAGCAGGAGGTCCAGATCACGCTTGCCGCCAACGGCGTCAGTGTCTGGGCCGATCCGGATCGCCTCTTTCAGGCGCTCAACAACCTCATCTCGAACGCCATCAAGTTTTCCTATCCCGGCGGCAAGATTCACCTTGCAGCCGGCAATCTCGACGAGAACGAAGCCATTGTCGAGATCATCGATCAAGGTCGCGGCGTCCCTGCCGACAAGCTGGAGAAGATCTTCGACCGCTTCCAGCAGGTCGACGCCTCAGACTCCCGCGCACTCGGCGGGACAGGCCTTGGGCTGGCTATCTGTCGCAGCATCATCGCTCAGAATGGAGGCCGCATCTGGGCCACCAGCAACGCCGATCGGGGAACGACCTTCCACTTCACCCTTCCCACGAAACCGTCCGCGCACCTGCGCTAAGCAGAAGAGACGGGAGCGAGCTTCCGCTCACTCCTCACCCTCCCGCAGCTTCGCAATCACGGCAAAATCCTCCAGGGTGGTGGTATCCCCTTTCACTTCGCCAGTCGCGGCCAACTCACGCAGCAGCCGGCGCATGATCTTCCCGCTCCGCGTCTTAGGTAAAGCATCGGTAAACCGCAGATCGTCCGGCCTCGCCAGCGCGCCAATCTCCTTGGCAACCCACTGCCGCAACTCCTGCCGCAACTCCTCGCTCGGTTCATTGCCAGACTCCAGCGTGACGAACGCGGCGATCGCCTGCCCCTTCATCTCGTCGGGACGACCTACGACCGCGGCCTCAGCCACCTTCGGGTGAGCCACCAGCGCGGACTCCACCTCCATCGTTCCCAGGCGGTGTCCACTGACGTTGATAACGTCATCGACGCGCCCCATCAGCCAGAAATATCCGTCGGCATCGCGCCTGGCGCCGTCGCCGGTGAAGTAGCTGCCCGGAATCTCGTTCCAGTAGGCCTGCTCATACCGCTCCTGATCGCCATAGATCGTCCGCGCCATCGATGGCCACGGCTTGCGAATCACCAGCAGGCCACCCTGGCCATCGGGAACCGGGGCGCCTGATCGTGTAACCACTTCAGGCACAATTCCGAAGAACGGCCGCGTCGCCGATCCCGGCTTGGCAGGCACCGCGCCTGGAATCGGCGAAATCATGATCGACCCGGTCTCCGTCTGCCACCACGTATCCACAATCGGGCAGCGCTCCTTGCCGATCTCGCGGTGATACCACATCCACGACTCGGGATTGATGGGCTCGCCCACCGTTCCCAGCAGCCGCAGCGACTCCAGCGAGTGCTTCGCCACCCACTCGTTGCCCCACTTCGTAAATGCCCGGATCGCCGTCGGTGCGGTGTAGAAGACCGTCACCTTATGGTCGTCGATGAGCTTCCAGAAACGGTCGTTCTCCGGCCAGTTCGGAGCGCCCTCGTACATCATCACCGTCACCCCGCACTGCAAGGGCCCATACACCACGTAGCTGTGCCCCGTCACCCAGCCGATGTCGGCCGAGCACCAGTAAACATCCTCCTCGCGCAGGTCGAAGATGTACTTGCTCGTCAGGTACGTCTGCACCGCATAGCCGCCAGTGGTATGCACCAGCCCCTTGGGCTTGCCCGTCGTTCCCGATGTGTAGAGCAAATAGAGCGGATCTTCCGCATCCATCCACTCGGGAGCGCACTCGTGCGCGGCCTGCAACATCGCCTCGTCCCACCAGATATCGCGGCCTTCCTTCATCTTGATCTCGGAACCCGACCGCCGATACACCACGACATTCTTCACCGTCGGGCACTTCTCCAGCGCCTCGTCCACAATATCCTTTAGCCTTACCTCATGGCCCCGCCTATAGCTTGTGTCCTGCGTCAGCACCGCGACGCACTGCGAATCGTTCACGCGATCCACAATCGCATGGGCGGCAAATCCCCCGAAGATCACCGAATGAATCGCTCCAATCCGCGCACACGCCAGCAGTGCGATCGCCAGTTCCGGACACATGCCCATATAGATGGCGACCCGGTCCCCACGCTTGATCCCCAGCCCCTTCAGCACATTCGCAAAACGTTGCACCTGGCCCAATAGATCGCCATAAGTCAATCGCCGAACCTCGCCAGGCTCTCCCTCCCATAGCAGCGCGACCTTGTCCCTGCGGGCTCCCAGGCCATGGCGGTCCACACAGTTGTGCGACAGGTTCATCTTGCCACCGACAAACCACTTGGCATCCTTGCCCTCGCCGTCGAGCACCTTCGTCCACGGCGCAAACCACTCCAGCTCCGCCGCCGCCTCTGCCCAGAACTCCTCCGGCTGCTCGACGCTATGGCGATACATCGCCTCATACTGCTCCAGACTCTTTACATATGCCTTCGCCGCAAACTCCGCCGGCGGGGGAAATACCCGGTTCTCCCGCAGACTCGAATCCAGATTCCTGCCATCTCCCAACGTCGTCACGAACGGCCCTCCATCGATTTATCTATCCACCAAAAGGTACGCTATGCACAAAGAGTGCGGCAACCCGCCTCCCGAATAGCGTTCTCATTTTTACTAGAGCAAAGTAGCAGTTGGTGTAGAGTCTGCCGAGCCCTTTGTTTGTCATTCCCGAAGGGAATCTGCGGTTCCTCCACACTAACGGCAAATCTGCTCTAATTTGGTTACTCAGGACTGCCGGAAGGCACCAGCCCGCGATCTTTCAGCATCGGCTCAACGCTGGGCTCCTTGCCCAGCCACGCTGCGTACATCTTTGCCAGATCCTCGGTGTTGCCCCGCGAGAGCACCATCCGCCGTAACCGGTCGCCGTTCGCCCGGGTCAGGCCGCCGTTGTCCTCAAACCACTGGTATGCGGAGTCGTCCAGCATCTCCGTCCACAAGTACGCGTAGTAGCCCGCCGCATAACCATTGCCCCAGATGTGCATGAAGTAGCTGGAGCGGTAGCGGGGCGGCACATAGCTGATCGCCAGATGCGTCTTCTCGAGCGCCTGCTCTTCAAACGCATCGGGCTTCTGCAACGGAGCATCGGCAGGCAGCGTATGCCACTGCATATCCAACTCCGCCGCAGCCAGCAACTCGGTCAGCGCATACCCCTGGTTGAACTTCGCTGCCTTCTTAATCTTGGCAGCCAGTTCGTCCGGCATCGGCGCGCCGGTCTTGTCGTGCTTCGCGTAATGCTTGAAGATCGACGGATAGCTCGCCCAGTGCTCGTTGAACTGCGAAGGAAACTCTACAAAGTCCCGAGGCACGTCAGTGCCCGACAGACTCGGGTACTCCGTATCGGCAAACATGCCGTGCAGCGCGTGGCCGAACTCGTGGAACATCGTGGTCACATCGCTAAAGCTGATCAGCGCCGGCTCGCCCGCCGCCGGCTTGGTGAAGTTGCAGACGTTATAGACCACGGGCAGTGTGCCCAGCAGCTTCGACTGGCCGACGAAGACGCTCATCCACGCGCCGCCGTTCTTGTTGTCACGCTTGAAGTAGTCACCGTAGAACAATGCCAGCGGCTTGCCATTAGCGTCGAAGACCTCGAAAACGCGCACATCCGGCTGGTAGACCGGAATATCCTTCCGTTCCTTGAAGGTCAGTCCATAAAGCTGGTTTGCGGCATAAAACACGCCGTTCTCCAGCACATTGTTCAACTCGAAGTAGGGCTTCACCTGCGACTCGTCGAGATCGTAGCGGGCCTTGCGCACCTGCTCGGCATAGAACTCCCAGTCCCACGGCTGCAATTTGAAGCCGCCTTTCTGGGCATCGATGACATCCTGAATATCCTTCGCCTCCGTGGCCGCCTTCGCCGTCGCCGCCGGAACCAGCGCATCCATAAACTTCAGCGCCGCCGCAGGCGTCTTCGCCATCTGATTCTCCAGCGTCCAGGCGGCGAAGTTCGGATAGCCCAACAGCTTCGCCTTCTCCGCGCGAACCTGCGCCAGCCGCGCAATCGTTGCGCGGGTATCGTTCGCATCCCCGCGTTCCGCCCGGTTCCACGACTTTTCAAATAGCGCCTCACGCGTCTTGCGATTGCTCAGCGAAACCAGGTCCGGCTGCTGCGTCGTGTTCTGCAACGGGAGCACCCAGCCCTCCTTCTTGCGCTCCTTCGCCGCCTCGGCCGCAGCGGCAATCTGCGAGTCATTGAACCCCGCCAGCGCGGCCTTATCCGTCGTTACATAGGCAGCGTCCTTGGTCGCGGCCAGCAGCTTGGTGATGAAGTCGTTCGAAAGCGTCGACTCCTCTTCATTCAGCTTCTTCAGCTTCGCCTTGTCGGCATCGGAGAGGTTGGCCCCGGAGTGCACAAACTTCTTGTAATAAAAATCCACCAGCCGCAGCGATTCAGCGTCGAGCTTCAGCGAATCGCGCTCCTTATAGATCGTCTCCACGCGATGAAACAGCTTCGAGTCCAGATAGATGGCGTCATCGTGCGCCGCCAGTTTGGGAGCTTCGATGTCCTGCACCTTCTGCAGCACTGGATTCATGTTTGCGCCGGTCACGCCGCTGAAGGCCATCATCGCGCGGTTGAACAACTGGCCGGTCTTCTCCATCGCGACCAGAGTGTTCTCGAAGGTCGGCGGGGCGGGATTATCGGCAATCGCCTTCATCTCCTTCAACTGCTGCGCCATCCCGGCCTCAATTGCAGGCTGGTAGTCGCTGTCCTTGATCTTGTCGAAAGGCGGCGCCTGAAACGGCAGCGTGCTCGGCGCGTAGAACGGATTACTCGGCCCAAACTTCGCGCCGGCAGCAAGCGCAGGCGTAACGGAACCCAGGGCAATGGCGCTAGCGGCAGTCAGAATACCCACCTTCGACATCGTGGACTTGTTCTTGCGCAAACGAATTGTGCTCATAACTGGTCATGTCCCTCACACCCTCGATTGTAGAGGACAGGCAATAGCGCGCCAATCGACTGCGCATCCAGCGCGGCAGACTCAGCCGGTATATTCTTCTTCCTGATTGGCGGCGACGGCAAAGATCCTATTGCTGTGGTGAGCCACCATATGTCCCAGCGCAACCGATCCAAGGCAAAGCACGACCGATAGCGTTACATTGGCCAGCGCACGGCTCCACTCGCCTGTCCGCAGCAGATCAAAGGTCTGAAGGCTGAAGGAAGAAAAAGTCGTAAACCCGCCGCATAACCCGACCATCACAAACAGCCGGATATTCTCCGGAGCTTCAAACCGGCTTCCGGGAAACGTCAGGGTCCCGAAGAAGCCGATCACAAAACAGCCGATCACGTTGATGAGGATCGTTCCCCAGGGAAAGGTCGTGCTGCTGTCGAGTGTCAGACGTGTAAGCGCATAGCGCAGAACACCGCCCAGTGCGCTGCCCACGGTAATCCAGAGATAGGTAGACATTCCTGCCCTCGTCGTATGCTCCGCTCTCGCGGAGCGTATGGAATTGGCAGGAGTCATCAGCCTCTCGGCGGTTTCGGGAGACCCCATTCCCTTCTCTCCGATGCTACTGCTCGACGCTTCCCATCGCAAATAAAAGTCACGGACGTCTACCCTGTCGCCCCTCTCGCCGCCAGCAACACCTTCAGTTCCTTCACCTCCGCCGACAGCGACCGCACCAGATCCAGTATTTCCCTGCGGTGGATCTCCCCCAAGTTGGGCGTCACGCCCTCCAGATAGAACGTCCCATTCGATTCGAGCACGCATTTCTCTACCTCGGAGAAGCTGTTCATTCCCTGCTTGTGCAATACGGACATCAGATCGTGCTCTGTCAGGGACTCCTTCTTCATCGCAGCCTCATCCGGCTTGCCATGCCGAATCAGGATCGTATCCGTACCTTCAACGACCGTGTTCAGCTTTGGTGCCCGGAACAGGACCAGCGTCAGCAGCCAATTGATCGCCAGCAGCGCGAACGCCCCGATGATCCCTCCCGTCACCGAGTTGTCGTCGCCGATCATCGCGTTCTGCACCGTGTTCGACAGACTCAGCAGCACCACCAGATCAAAAGGATTCAACTGAGCCAGCTCGCGCTTTCCGAACAGGCGCAGGAAGCCGATCAGGAACAGATAGACGATCATGGGGCGCAGCAGCTTCTCCAGAATGGGCAAATGAAGGTGAAACATGCTCTCGATCAAAGGAGGCTCCTTTTACTGCCATCGATTTATCACGTCTAAACCACACTTGCCACGTCAAACTCATGTTCATCGCACAAGCTTTAAGAGTAGCGTTGCTGATGCCACTTCCAGGCGCTCGCAATAATTGTGTCCAGCTCTGCAAATTGGGGCTTCCAGCCCAGCTCCGCCTTGATCTTCTCCGAGCTGGCCACCAGCACTGCCGGGTCGCCCGCCCTGCGCTCGCGCTCCTCGACGGCGATAGGCCGTCCCGTCACACGCCGCACCGACTCAATCACCTCGAGCACTGTGAAACCCTGCCCGTTGCCGATGTTGTAGATCAACCGGCTCTCGTTTTTCAGCGCATCGAGCGCCAGCAGATGTGCCTCCGCCAGATCGCGTACATGGATGTAATCGCGGATGCAGGTGCCGTCCTTGGTCGGATAGTCCCTCCCAAAGATCTTGATGTCCTTCCGACGTCCCAGCGCCACATCGAGAATCAGCGGAATCAAATGCGACTCCGGCTCATGCGCCTCGCCATAACCTTCGATCGCGCCAGCGACATTGAAATATCGCAGGCTCGCATATCTAAACCCATGGATGATGTTCATCCAGCGAAGCATCTGTTCTACAAGGAGTTTGCTCTCGCCATACGCATTTGTAGGTTCTAGTCTGGCATCTTCCAGGATAGGCGTCGTCTCCGGCTCCCCATAGCAGGCGGCCGTCGAACTGAAGACCAGCCGATCATGGCCGATTGCCAGCATGGACTCGAGCAGGGTCAGGGTCGAGGCCGTGTTATTGCGGAAGTAAACCTCCGGCTTCTTCATGCTCTCGCCCGCCTCAATCAGGGCCGCAAAGTGCATCACGCCATCAAAATGTTCGGCTTTCAAGACTTTTTCCACAAGAGGCCGGTCCGCCAGGTCGCCGAGCACGAATTCCGCGCCCTCCGCCACCGCCGATCTCTTACTGTGGCACAGGTTATCGAACACCGTCACCGAGTGCCCCCGGGCCAGCAAAAGCCTCGTCACCGTACCTCCGATATAACCTGCTCCACCCGTCACCAGGATCTTCATTTTGTCCTCCAATGTTCTCTATCTGGATACCACAAAAGTACCAGTGTCAATCAGATAGCGTTCCAGCACTATACTTGTAGTAGCGAAATGCAGAGCCCCGGCATGTGAACAGAAATCACTCCCCAATGCACGGAGCCTGCTACAACCTTTTACTTCTATTTTCTCGTCTGTCTACATAAGCTCTTACGGCGGTTGCGGTATTGTCTCCGTCGTCAAACAAGTTTATCGGGGCAGACCGGCGAAGTTCGGTCACTCGACAACCTCTAGAAGGAATCGTGGACTGTTGCACTTCGGTTGCACCGTCTTCGGCGTTTTCGCTGAGACGGCTTCCATCCTCCGCCTCCAAATGGGAGGCATTCTCGAAGGATCTTTATGGCAAAACCGCTTCGTAGTGACAATCCAGCGCCGCCGAACATGCAATTCAAGCATTTCGGTGTCCTCAATGACGGAAGCCAGAGCAGGTCGTCTCTGTTCACCTCCATCGTTATCAATGTTGTTATTGCGGTTGTCATCATCATCATCGGTGCGGTCGTAAAGACCACCGTTCTTCCACCGGAAAAGCTGGCCACGGTCATCGAGTTGCCGGTTAAGCCGCCGCCACCCGAACCCAAAATCGTCCCCAAGCTTCCCCCTCCGCCGCCGGTACAGAAAGCCGAAGCTCCCAAGATCAAGCTTCCGGAGCCGAAGTTGAACGAGCCCAAGCTCCCCGAGGTCAAGATGCCGCACCCGGCGCCGGTCGCGCTTCCCGCGCCGCCCAAGCGGATTCAACCGCCTCCGGCACCCCGCGTCGTCAATCTCGCGCAGGCAAGACCTGCGGCAGTGGTTAATAACTCTCCTCACCCCTCTCCCGTCTCCCTGGGGCGAGCCGATAATCCCATCGCGCCCTCCAATCGCCCTGCCGTCGCCGATGTGAATCTCGGAAATCGCGGACTGGCGGGCATGCCCGCTTCGAACACAGGCAGCGGTCCCGCCGCCAAAGCCGTCAGCCTCGGCTCCGGGTCTGCCGGCAGCCAAAATATGAACGGCAGGGACAATGCCGCTAACGCCGTGCGCGGCGTCAAACTCGGAGTCGCCGGTGCAACCGGGCCAATGAACTCCCATGGCCGCGCTGCGACCCCCGTCAGCATCGGTCAGCTCGCGCCTGCCCCGACACCTCGCGCCGAGACCCCCACCGCAACGCACTCCGGATCGGCTCCCAAGGTCTTATTCAAGCCTCGTCCGCAGTACACGGCGGACGCACTCAAGATGCACATCGAGGGCACAGTTTCCGTCCGGCTACGCGTTTCCTCCTCGGGTACGGTCCACGTGCTCGGGGTCACGCGCGATCTCGGCCACGGCCTCGGGGAATCCGCGGTCCGCGCCGTGGAGGGCACTCGCTTTGCCCCGGCAACCGATGCCTCGGGACGCCCCATCGACTGGGAGGGCATCGTCAACGTAGCCTTCCAGCTCGCCGGATAATCTTTTCCTGG
Organism: Acidobacteriales bacterium 59-55; assembly: GCA_001897435.1. GTDB lineage: Bacteria > Acidobacteriota > Terriglobia > Terriglobales > Acidobacteriaceae > Edaphobacter. Next base: position 1,499,185 of record MKSV01000007.1, read on the forward strand.
TTGCCGCTTGACCAGATTGCACCAACATTTACGAGGCCAACCGCAAGGTGGCCGCAGGAGCCGCAAACAATGATCTTTGGGAAAAAATCCACCACCGGTGTGCTGCTGGCACTCTTCGCCCTCAGCACACTCCCCGCCAGTGCAGCCGCAGGCTTCCCGCACTTTGGAAAGAAATCGCAGGACCAGAGTCTGCCCACACGCAAGCTCACCGCATCGCAGACGGCCTTGATTGACAAGGCCATCGCACGCGAAAAGGTGGTGATCGCTACCCTCAAAGAGCGCGCTCCCCTGGTTGAAACCTACATCCAGACTATGAAGCCCGACGATGTCGTCAGCCAGGCTCCCGAGTCCGACCAGCACTTCCTCGGCCGTGTCGAGTTCGGTAACGTCATCGGCGATAACGGCTACGACGTTAACAAGCCGCAGAAGGGCGTGGGCGGATTCTTTAAGAGCTCTGCCTCTTTCCTCACCGGCATCGGCAACAGCCTGCACCTGAACTTCAACTCCACCGGCTTCGTTCAGATGTTGCTGATCGACTCCAACGACTTTGATCGGCAGCATTACGCCTTCAACTTCGTGCGCAACGAATTTCTCGGCAATACGCCCACTGCCGTCTTTGATGTAACCCCTATCGGCAAGAACACCCGCGGCCGTTTTTTCGGTCGGATCTGGGTTGAGACCGGCGAGGGCAATATTGTCCGCTTCAACGGCGACTTTGCCGGCACGGACAAGGGCTACAGCGAGTACTACCACTTCGATAGCTGGCGCACTAATGTTCAGCCTAATCTCTGGCTTCCCACCTCGTCTTACGTGGAGGAGAGCGACCCGAAGAGCCCCTCGCACACTTTGAAGTTCAAGGCCATCACCCACATCTGGGGCTACTCGCTCAAGGTGCCGACCAAGGACTCCGAGAATACCTCTCTTGAGGTCGTAGGTGCCACCGATGTCAGCAATGATGCCCAGGATGTAAGCCCGCTCGGCGCGCAGCGCGCATGGGTTCAGCAGGCAGAGGACAACATCATTGAACGTCTCTATCAGGCAGGCCTGCTTGACGCCCCCAGCGACTTCGATAAGACCCTCGGCGATCTCGCCAACAACATTCTTGCCTACAACAACATCACTCTTTCGCGCCCCATCCGCGTCCGCACCCTGCTCACGGAACCGCTGGAGTCGCTCGCCATCGGCAACACGATCGTCATCTCCAAGGGTCTGATCGATACCACCGGCGTCGTCACCCAGGACGGCGCGCAGCAGACCGGCAACCTCAACGCGATCCTGGCCTTCCAGATCGCTCACATCATCCTTGGCCACCGCCTCGACACCAAGTACGCCTTCAACGACCAGCTTCTCTTCCCCTCGGACTCCGTCTTTCAGCGCATCCCCATGCACCACACCGATGCCGATAACGAGGCCGCTGCGAAGAAGGCCATTGAACTGTTGAATGCCAAAGAACTGGTCAACGGGCAGCAGTACTTTGGCCTCTACCTGCAGCAGCTTCAGCAGCGCATCAAGGCTCTGCAAGCTCTCAATCAGCCGCTCATCGGCGACGGCCTCGTCAAGAGCGACAAGGACTCCACCTTCTGGCTACAAGCCTTGGAGAGCAAGAGTCCGAAGCTTGATATGAAGGATCTCAAGCAGCAGGCAGCCATGCCGCTCGCGGCATTCCTCCGCTTCGACCCATGGACCGATAAGGTCACCGTCATGCATACCGCCTACGAGCCGCTGCTCAGTCCGGCTGACAAGATGCCATTTGAGGTCATGCCCATCTATTACAAGCTGAGCTACTACCAGGCCCCCGCACCGGCTGGCACAACCGCACCCAACCCTGCGGCTCCCGCCGATGCGACTCAGCCGGGAACAGCAACGCCTCAACCGGCGACACCGCCGCAACAGTAAATACCGGAGAGCGTGGGAGATCAGGCTGCCGAAGCTGCCTCCCGCGCTCTTTTGATTCCTTTTGATATAGCCGGCCGTCTTTGAATTTCGTCGTCCTTTTGCCTACACACAAACTCCCCAGGAGGCAATCATTTTGAAGCTGCACACTCTCATCGGCTGTTTCGCTTGCGCGCTTGGCCTCACTACGTTCTCGCACGCGCAAGCTATCCCCACCGCAACCCGCTCAGGCAGTCTTCAGATCGGCGGCGGTGTAACCTATGCCCGCCCCGACTATGGCAGGCCCATTAAGGGCCTCAGTATCTATGGCGACTATGACTTCACGAAGCACTTCGGCATCGAAGGGGACATTCACTTCGTCAACCTGTGGACACAGGATGACATCGGCGAAACCTCCTACCTCATCGGACCGCGCTATCGTATGCACTATGGCCGTTTTACTCCTTACGTTAAAGGTCTGGTCGGCTTCGGACAATTCATGTATCAGTATCCCAGCATCTACCCATCTGCCGCGACCTATACCTACAAGATCTACGCTCTCGGCGGAGGAGTCGACCTGCGCGCCACAAAGCATCTGAACGTCCGAGCCTTCGATATCGAATTTCAAGGATGGCCGGGCTATCCTCCGGATGGACTTACGCCGATAGTAATGACAGTTGGCGCGGCGTATTCTTTCCACTAGGCTCTTCATCGTCGTTTAGTTCGAAGGCCGCCAATCACACGCCATTCGCAGACAGATCGCCGTAGGTTCGGCGATCTGTCTGTTTTCCGGGAGACCTCCTTGCTCACAAGAGTCCTCGCCTTGATGTGCCTGATCGCAATGGCATCGCATCTCCATGCCCAGGCCAAACCGACCGCCTCCCGCAAAGCTGATTTCCAGGTTGGAATCGGCTTCACGAATGCCAATTCCGACTATCTACCCAACCGCATCAACGGCGGCAGCGCCTACTTCGACTTTGATTTCAGCCGTCACCTCGGCATCGAAGGTGCCTTTCGCTTCGTCAAGGACGGGCATGGTTCGGAGATTTATGAAAAGACTTACGAGATCGGCGGCCGCTACCATCTCACCTATGGACGCTTCATGCCCTACGGCAGGGTGATGTATGGTCGCGGCGTATTCAATTATCCTGCCTACCCCGGATACCCCCACTCCAATCTCGCCTATAACCTCTTCGCGGGCGGGGCAGGCCTCGACTACAGACTGTTGACTCACCTCAATGCGCGAGCAGATTTCGAATATCAGCGCTGGTTGGGTTTTCCTCAAAACGGCCTGACTCCGAATCTGCTGACCTTCGGCGCGGCGTATCACTTCTGACGGACCAGCCTTGCGCAGCTTCGGCCGGGGCCTTAGATCCGAATCACCACATGACCGGGACAGTGGCTCTTCGCCTCGGTTACCAGCCGCTCTACCAGGCCTTCCCCGTGCCGAGCCAGAAACCACACCCCTGCAACCAACCGTTCCTGCGGATGCCCCTCAGGAAACAGATTCAGCGTGATCGCCGCAGCGTGTTTGCCCAGGCTGGCTTCCTTCTGCAGTTCGAATGACGATGCCATCCTCCGCAGCCTGTTCATCTGATACCGCATCTTTGATCCTGCGACGTCTGCGGTCCGCCCCAGCGACTCGTCAAGCCTCCCCATATACTCCGTCGCCGCCATCAACGCTTCATCGAGCGCATCGCCTGCCGCCGCAAACTTCCGCTTCGCTTCCATCGGCATTGCGCGAGCGCCCAGCCGCTGCGCCAACTCTTCCGCGGTCGTCATCGCATCCGGCAAGTGCATGCCGTGCGTCTCCATCACCGCCGCAATCGCCGGCTCCAGAATCGTCCCGCTCAACCGCGGCAACACCGGCGTCATCCGGCCCAGAATTGCCTGGTACAAGACCGCGCTCTGCGCGAAATACGCAATCTCCGACGGACCGCCGATATAGGCTGCCGTGGGGAGGATGGTGTCCTGAAAAACCGGCCGCAGCAGCGCATTCGGACTCAATCGCTCCGGCTCCTTCTCGAGAATCTGCAGCAAAGCCGCCGTCGAATACACGTGCCGACCTGCCTTCCACCCACCGTCCGCAGTGCGTCGGAGCGCCAGGCGCTCTCCATCTGCATTGCAGACCAGAAAGAGCAGGCTCATCTCCTCCGCCACCTTCACCTGAGCGTGGTAGCCCAATGACTCAAGCTCGGCAGTCCGCTGCAATAATCCCGCTTCCAATTCGTCGGCATGTTCAATCGCGTAGCGTAACGTCCCGGCCGCCAATGCGTGGAACTCGCGCGACGCGGCATCCATCACGATTAATCCCTGATCGGCGAATAGATGCGCCATCAAGCGCGCAAAAGCCCCACCCAGCGTCTGTCCTGCTGTATAGCACTCGCGCAGCGTCTCCCACACCGGGGCAAATCCCAGCAGTTCACCAGCCTGCTCGAGCACCGGCTCCATCTCCGTGCCCAGAACAATGCTGCCCACCTCGACCGCACCGTGCGGCTTGAATTCGGCCCGAAGCGTCTCGACCGTCGTCTTGGTCAGCAGCGCAGCCTGGTTGACCTCAGGTAAGTCATGGTCTTCGGTCGCCAGCCAGAATACCGGCACGTGCTCCACGCCCGACACCCGCGTCGCTTCCTCGGCCCGCGCCACTGCCGTCGCTGCCTTCAGGAGGGTCAGCAGCGGCCCCCCAAACAGTCCGACCTGCTGGCCGGTCACGACCGCCCGCGCCCCATGGCGCAGCTTCTCGATATTTGCCATTGCCGCGGCGCCTGCGCCGAACTCCGCACTCTGCCGTGCCAGCGCATCCGCCAGCAGCGAAGCATCGCCGCCCGCATGGGCTTCCGCTGCCCGCATCCAGCGGCTTGCCACCGGCCCATCCCCGTACCACCGCCGCACCGGCGAATCCGCCGGGCTATCGCCCATGGCGAGATAGCCGCGATAAAGCTGCGACACATGCGGCAACATTGTGATCGGGTAACACTCAGCGCTCATCGCGGCCACAATCCTCTTGCTGGCAGTTCGTTCCGGAGCCGCCCAGAAACTGCGGCACCTATCCACCTTACTATCATCATGTATCCGTTGGATGCCTAACCTCCAACTCACGATGCAGGATGATACCGTAGCTCTATGGCCATCTCGACGAAAAGATCTCCCGCCGCCAAGCCCAAAGCGCCTTCCCAGGCGGTCTTCGGCAAGCCCAAAACCTCTGCCAAAAAGAAGACTTCGGCAACAAAGGCCACCGTTCTCTCTTCGAAGCTCGCCTACGACGGCAAGGTCTTTTCCATCTTCACCGAGAAGGTGATCGAGCCCGGCTCCACAGAACCCCGCACCCGCGATGTCATCCACCACAACGGTTCCATCGTGGTTCTCGCCGTCGATGAGTCCAGGAATCCCAAAGACCCGGATATCATCCTCATCCGCCAGTATCGCCATGCCGTCGGTCAGTTTCTGCTCGAACTGCCTGCTGGGCGCATCGAGCCACGAGAAGCTCCCCTAGCCGCAGCAAAACGCGAGATGATTGAAGAAACAGGCTTCCGCGCCAGGCGCTGGACGGTGCTTACGAAATACTTTGCCAGTCCCGGCTTCCTCGGTGAGTCCATGCAGATCTACCTCGCCCGCGACCTTCGCGAAGGTGCAGCGAACCCGGAAGAGGACGAACATATCGAGATCGTTCGCACTCCCCTCTCCCAGGCGCTCTCTCTGATCGCCGCCAACAAGATCCACGACGGTAAGACCTTGATCGGAGTCTCCCTCTACGCCGCCGCTCGCCGCGAAGGTCGCCTCTGAGTGCGTGACACGATCCTGAAAGGATGCCCAAACCTTCTGCCGACCTCGGGTGATCGGGTCGGGCATCCATACCTTTGACATTGCCACGCGAACAAACTGCGTCGAAACCACCGATTGCTGAGTAGAATTCTCCACCCTGCAAGACAAAAACTCCCTCTATTTCCGAACAAAATACCCGGAAAACTCCGCGCCCAACTCCTGCGTCTGATTCAGATAAGTCGTGAGTCGCGCAATGCGCAACGCACTAAAAGGGAGCTGTTCAAGTGGCACAATATAAAGGCACCGTAAAGTGGTTCAATAACGCAAAAGGCTACGGGTTCCTCGGCCGCGATGATGGAGCCGACGTGTTCGTTCACTACAGTTCCATCCAACGCGAAGGCTACAAGAGTCTAAAAGAAGGCGACGAAGTAGAATTCGACATCATCGAAGGCAGCAAAGGCCCTCAGGCCGACCAGGTCAATCGCCTCAAAGAGGCTGTTTAATCGAGATCTTCGCCCGGCCCGCCCTTATGGACGTGCATCCGCATCACCTGCCGTTGCATACTGACTGAGCAGCCGGGCGAAGACTGCGCACAGCAGAATCGAACAGACCCGGCGCATCTACTTCATGGACAACATCACCATTGCGCGCCTGCTCGATGAAACTGCCGCGCTGCTTGAGATCGACGCCGCCGATCCCTTCCGCATCCGCTCCTACCGTCGCGCCGCCGAGGCCGTCGAACAGCAGACGACGCAACTCTCTACCCTGGTCGCTGAACCCAAACAGCTCCTCGCCATCCCCGGCATCGGCAAAGGCATGGCCGCCAACATCGTCGAACTGGTTGCCACAGGCACCATGCCGCTCCGGACAGAACTTCTTACCAAATACAAGCCGACGATGCTCGAACTCCTGCGGCTCCCGGGCATGGGGCCCAAGACCGTCGCCCTTGTCTGGTCCGCTCTCCAGGTCGCCGACATCGACGGGCTGGAAGCAGCAGCAAAGGCCGGGCACCTCACAAAGCTCCCCCGCATGGGCGAAAAGTTCACGACTAAGCTTCTCAAAGGCATCGAGGACTACCGCAAAAACTCCAGCCGCTTCCGCGTCGACCAGGCCCACGACCACGCCGAAAAGATCTCCGCCCTCATCCGCGCCTTTCCCGGCATCGAGACCATCACTCCCGCGGGATCTCTCCGCCGAGGCCGCGAGACCGTCGGCGACCTCGATCTGCTCGTCACCGGCCCTGCCTGCGAACCCGACGTCGTCGCCGCCGCGGTCGAGCACGTCGCCACGCTGCCGCTGATCGACAAACTCCTCGCCCGTGGTCAGAACAAGGTCTCCTTTACCCTGCGCAATAACCTCCAGGTCGACGTTCGCCTGCTTCCCCGCGCCAGCTATGGAGCCGCCCTGCAATACTTCACGGGCTCGAAGATGCACAACGTCGCCCTGCGCCAGCGCGCCATCAAACGCGGCCTCACCCTCAGCGAATACGCTCTGCTGCGATTGGAAGACAACAAGATTATCGCCTCTGAAAGTGAAGAGGCTATCTACAATGCTCTCGACCTCGACTACATCCCGCCCGAGCTGCGCGAAAACGGCGGCGAGCTCGAAGCCGCCGCTACCCACGCTCTTCCGCAACTCATCACGCTGGCCGACATTCGCGGCGACCTGCACATGCACACCGACGCCACCGACGGCCGCGACACCATCCGCCAGATGGCCGAAGCAGCACTGGCCCGCGGCCTCGCCTATATCGCCATCACCGACCACTCAAAGAATCTCGCCATGACCAACGGTCTCGACGACGCCCGCGCACTCGTCCACATCCAGCGCATCCGCGAAGTCGACGCGGAACTGAACGACAAGTACGAAGGTCGCATCCGTGTGCTTGCCGGCATCGAAGTCGACATCCTGGCCGAGGGCCAGCTCGACCTCGACGACAGCGCCCTCGCCCAGATGGACATCGTCATCGCCAGCGTACACAGCCGCTTCGACCAGCCCATCGAGCAGATGACCGATCGCATCCTCCGCGCCATCGAGAACCCGCACACCCGCATCCTCGGTCATCCCACCGGCCGCAAGGTCCTCAGCCGCGAAGCCTACGCCGTCCACATCGACCAGATCCTCAAACGAGCCGCCGAGTTGGGAGTGGCCGTCGAACACAACGCCTCGCCGGCAAGAGCCGACCTCAACGACCTGAACCTGCGCCTCGCCAAACAACACGGCTGCAGGATCACGGTCAACACCGACGCCCACGCCACCGAAGAACTCGACCAGATGCGCTACGGCATCACCCAGCTCCGCCGCGCCTGGCTCACCCCCGCCGACCTTCTCAACACCCAACCCACTGCCGCAGCCCTCCTCACCCAGCTCCGCCCCAAACCCTGACAGAATCTATCGAAATAGCGTCGCCTGAGGGAAGAGCCATCTCGACGGTGGGCCGGACAGTCCCTTTTGAGAATACCCCCCTTTAGAATCAATAGCTAAGGGAAACCCATCCTGGATCCTCCGGGAAAGAAGAGGGGTGCGTGAATTTAAATGGTGCAATGACCAGCAGTTCGCATGGGGCTTATGTGCATCTGAAAAGTTAAATTGCAGCTCCATGCTTGCAACTCTGCCTCCCCGGCAATCCAGATCAAACAATCCACGCCATACGCTGTATCCTAAAAACGTGGCTACCTCCGCGACAACCGATCACGTTCTGGCTCGCTCCAAGGCCACGCCTTCGCTGCTCGCCGACTACGCTACGCTCTTCAAGCTCCGCGTCTCGGCGATGGTCGTCATCACCGCCGGAGCCGGATTCTATCTTGGGAGCCTCGACAGCGGCATCAGCCCCTTCCATGTCGGGCTCATCAAGGCGATTGGCGGCATCGCGGTAGTTACCTGCGGATCGGCAGCCCTGAACCAGGCTCTTGAGCGGAAGACCGACCATCTCATGCGCCGCACCTCCCGACGGCCCATGGCTGCCGGTCGCATCAGCCTGCCGCACGGCCTTATCCTCGGCTTCGCCGCAATTTTTCTCGGCAGCCTCTATCTCGCCGTCGCCACCAACCTGCTTACCGGAACGCTGACTCTTCTCACCGCCATTCTTTATGTTGGTATCTACACTCCGCTCAAGCGCTTCACCGTCATCAACACCTTCATCGGAGCCTTCCCGGGAGCGCTCCCACCGCTTATAGGCTGGACCGCCGCCCGCGGCATCATCGAGTGGCCCGGCGTCGCGCTCTTCGCCATCCTCTTCGTCTGGCAGTTTCCTCACTTCATGGCTATCGGCTGGCTCTATCGCGAAGACTACGCCCGCGCCGGAATCCGCCTCACACCGACTCAGCCCGACGCGCTGTACGCCGCGCGCAGCACCGTCATTCAGTCGCTCTTCTACGCCATTCTGATGATTCCCGTCAGCCTCTGGCCCACTTGGCTCGGCGTTACCGGAATTCCTTACGCCGTCGCCGCAGCCATTCTCAGTATCGGCTATCTCTACTACACAATCCGCTTCGCCCGCATCGTCCGCGATCCGCTCTCGGAGGTCTCGCGCCGCTACGCTCGTGATCTCCTCCGCGCTTCGGTCATCTATCTTCCTCTGCTGATGGCTGCCTTGATGCTGAACGCGAAGGGACGACTTCTCTTTTAAATGACGCAGATGACCGAAAGCACTCTTCCAGTCCGAAACGACCTTCGTACTCCACCCGCGACGATCGCCGCCATCATCGCCGTCAGCGTGCTGACCAGCGCCTTTATCTGCTGGCTCGTCTACTTCCACACGCCGACCGATGTCGCCGGAACCCAGCTCCGTTCCCTGCCCCTGGTCAACGCCGTCCTCAACGGACTCTCGACTATCGCTCTGCTATTTGGCTACCGCTTCATTCGCACCCGCCGCATCCCGCTTCACCGCGCCGCCATGTTCACGGCCTTCTTCTTCTCCACCATCTTCCTCGGCTCTTACCTGGTGAACTTCGCTCTGCATGGCGAAACCCACTTCAATCGACTCAGCCCATGGTGGCCTTTCTATTGGAAGCTCCTGGCCTCGCACATCATCCTCTCCGTCTTCGCGCTACCGATGATCCTGATTACGTTCTTTCTCTCGCTCAGCGGCCGTTTCCCGGCCCACAAGCGACTCGCTCGCTATACCTTCCCTATCTGGCTTTACGTCTCCGTTACCGGAGTCATCGTCTATGCCATGCAATCCCTGATCCATTAAACTGATCCCGTTCCCTGCCCCTTATGCATTCAGATACACGCACACTTCTTCGCTCCGGCATCGGCATCTTCTCCACAGGAGTGATTGCCGCGCTACTCACCCTCACCGTCTTCGGAGGCGTCGGCCACCATGGGCCTCATACTGACGCCGGCTGGCTCTCGCTCATGCTCGCCATGGGATGCCTGCCGACCGGTCTCATGACGCTGGTCCTCGCCATCGCAAAGGTCTTTGGCGACCGCAGTCGTTAGCTTCTATCTGCTATCCTCAATCTTTCAAATCTGGAGCAAAAAAATGGCTAAAGGCGTTAATAAAGTATTTCTCCTCGGCAACGTAGGCAAAGACCCCGAAATCCGCTCTACCGCCGGCGGCATGACCGTCGCTAGCTTCTCGCTCGCGACTGCCGACCGCCAGAAAGACGCGCAAGGCAACTGGGCTGATAAGACTGAGTGGCACAATCTTGTCTGCTTTCAGCGCACTGCCGAGGTTGTCCGCGATTACGTCAAAAAAGGCACCCAGCTTTTTATCGAAGGGAAGATTCAGACCCGTTCGTGGGACGATAAAGAGTCTGGCCAGAAGCGCTATAAGACCGAGATTCTGGTGAACGAACTCACGCTGCTTGGCAGCAAGAGCGGTGGCGAGTCGAGCGGCAGCTATTCCAAGTCGAACACCGCGAGCTATGACCAACGAACTCCCGCCTCCCAACCGGACTATGCCGATACCGGCATCACCGACGACGATATTCCGTTCTAACACGGCTCTCCGTCCGTCGAAAAGCAGTAATTGCAGGCGCTAATCGTAGCACCTGCAATTACTGCTTTTCGGCTTATAGCCTGTCTAAATTGTTAGGGATTCACGATACTTTGGGTAGGCATAGATTCGATTGTTCAAGCACATTCCTCTCAATTGACCATCCAACATAACAGAGGTATATTTGAAGAGCGGGGTGGAGCAGCCCGGTAGCTCGTTGGGCTCATAACCCAAAGGTCGTAGGTTCAAATCCTACCCCCGCAACCAAAGAATCAATCACTTACAGACTTCGATTTCCCAAACAAGACCCCATTATCCCCCAATCGGAAATGGCTCCTCCTGAACAGTCCTTCTTCATTGAAGGACTGTGGTGTTTAAGTCCCCCTTTCTTACGTCCAGCGTTTCGCCAAACACCAGCCCTACGACTTGGCTATTGGCTTTGCGCTTCGAATCTGTCATCGCCCTTCCATAGACATTCATCGTCGTCTGGATAGAGGCATGACGCATCAACTCCTGCTGCACCTTCATTGGAGCGCCGGTCTCATCGAGCCATGAGCGATAGGTGTGGCGGAACGTATGCCAACCGATCCCTTCTGGCAGACCGATGATGTCGGCGACCCTGCGAAGCTGGCGCTTCTTGAGGCTCTCCTGGTGATACGGCTTCCCAGTCTGTGGGTTGGCGAATACCCAATCCCCATCCTTGGAATAGGTGCTGAAGCTCCGCCACCGAAGCAGCAGTTCTTCCAGACGCAGGTCGAGCGGAACGTAGTCCTTCGAGTATTCCGTCTTCGCCGCGTCGATCCGTCCACCGACAGAGCTGCGCTGAACCATGAAGGTGTGCGCTTCGAAATCGAAGTCGCCCCATTGCAGGCCCAGGATTTCGCTGATGCGAAGTCCGGTACATTGCGCCACCATCACCATCGTGCGGTACGGCTCCGCGAGATGCTTGAGCATCTCGAAGAACTGAGCCACTTCGAGGATTTGGGGCCGCTTCAGTCGCTTGCTTGCGTTCTTGACGCGCACCAGCGTGACGGGGTTCTTGCCAATTTCAATGACTCCCCATCGCTCCGCACACTTCAAGACCAGGTGCATCAGGCTCCGTATATGAACCTTCGACTTTGGAGCAAGCGGCAGATCACGCAGCCACAGCTCCATCGCCATCGGTTTCATCTTGTTTACGGGTTGTTCGTTCCAGCGCGGTCGAATGTGTTTCCGAATGTTCGAGAGATGCGAACTCCGCGTGGAGTATCGCTCTGGCAACTCATGCTCGATATATTTATCGAGCAGAGCACCGAACGTCGGCGCTTCCATTTCGGCGCGTGGAGCTTCCTCGTTGAGCTGCATCAGAATTGCTTGCGTTGCCTTACGTGCTTCGGCCTCGGTCCGATACAGAGCTTGTTCCCCAAGGATCATGCTCCGTCGTACCCGCTTGCCTTCCGGGTTGGTCTCGTAGTAACGAAACTCCCACACGTCAGAACCTCGCTCGCGCTTCCGTAGCCGCAGACTGCCATATTGAAACCGTGTCCGAACAAACATGGATTACCTCCTGTTAGTTGCGGGCACGAGTGGTACTTAAAGCGTACCGCTCGGCAGTGTCGGAGTCGAGTGTGGAAACGAAGCCATCATTCCGGCCCTCAAGGTCTGAACGGTGAAATCGCCAGAGCTTGCCGACACGGTACCCGATGACGCGACCGTGTCGGGCCAGACGTTGAAGGGTCTTAGGGTGAATGCGAAGGATAGCGGCGGCTTGATCGCTATCCAGGAACGGTTCCGTTGAAAACTTGAAATCGGACATGGCTCGTACGCCTCCTGAACACACGATCAAACTGTGCGTAAGATTTGTCCAGATGCCCACGAAGCCCTTTGGGAAGAGGTCTTTCGGACTCTGAGGCCTTTATTGTCGTTACAGTGTCTTCTAAGGAATTCTTGGGAACGCTTGGGACTCGATTCGCCTGTGGAAAACTAGCTAAAAATAGTTTAGAAGCAGTCCTGATCGTATCGAGCTAGGCATAGAAGCGATAGCTAGCTGATGGATACAACGCTGGAAACCAGCGCTCGACAACTGGCAGCGGGAATCCGAGTCGCAGACGCGCCACATGACTTGGGGAAACGAGCAGCCCCGCATCCAGCAGCTTCGATACGACCGTCCGCGCCATCCGCTCCTTGTATCCCGTAAGCGAGGGAGCCAGCCCGCGCTCAAACTCACCGGCAAGGAGAGCCTCACGCAGTAATGGAAAGCTGCCCTTAGGGAGACGACCCGCGCGCGTCTCGTCTTCGACGTAGATTTCCATGCGACGGAGCAACTCAGAAGGCTGAAGGATCGTGCTCATATACGAAACCTGATCGTTCGAGACACGCAGAAAGAATTCGCAAAAGCTATCAAGAGCCGCCTGCGAAAGATTCCCCCGACCATCCAGATCGCCACGACGTGAAGCATCCGCAGCCATCAGCAAGGATTTGTAATCACCCACATTCCGCGCAAGACCCCGCGCCACAGACCAGAGGCTATTGCCAACTCCGAGGCGACGCAACAGAGCATGCGACATCAATCGCGCCACGCGACCGTTGCCGTCGTAGAAAGGATGTATCCAGAGGAAGCGATGATGTGCAGCCGCTACGGCGGTTACTTGTCGCACTTTGGATAAACTCTGTGGGCTGTAGACCTGCTCGAAACGCTTAAGAAACCCAGGAAGCGCGGCAGCCGGTGGCGGTAGGTGCAGACCGACAACGACTTCCCCGTCGCGTAGCGCCCCAGGCGTAAGCCTTATGCGGCGCGTTGTCTCGGGATCTTCCACCCATAGCAGCTCATCTGGCAGACGACGGCAGAACTCGCGGTGCAGCCAGATGGCGTATGCCGATGAAGCCGGAAAGTCTTTCGGATCGTCGCCGTCGTCGATTGCCTTCTGCACTTCGATATGAGCGACCGCTTCGAGCTGCAGGGCTCTCTTGCGAGGTTCAGTTGAGTAGTCTTTATGCAGTGCGCGGTCGATGTCACGCGGATGCGTATCGTGCCCTTCGATGAGGTTTGAGTAGTAGCAGTTCATCGAACGAACCAGGTTGCCTACTGACTCAGTAACGATGGGATGAATCTGACCTGCCAGTGCATTGGAGCTGGAGATGAGGTCGAAAGCAATATCTTCCAGTACTCTACCTCCGTCCGATGGAAGCATTGGCTCCATCCAGGAAGGTGTCGGCATAGGCGCTTTTTTTGCCGGTTTCATATCCATCACAAAGTATACACCTGTAACAATTTAGACGGTACATTGCGGATTATATTGCCGGTATTAGTGCCGGTTGGCAGGAGCGATTCCGCGCATGAACTGGGGCTAAAATCCCAATCCTATACCTTGCTCAAACCCCATATCGCGGGGAGGCTTAAGCGCTTCGATGACCTGCTTCGGGTTCATCCCCGCATTATGCTCAAGCGACTGCTTCGACTGTGAAATCTCGTTTGCAAGCTCTATTGCGGACGGACGTGCCATCGAGACACCCAACGATTGACCAAGGCGTTCTACATCTGAAGTGACGATTGCAATCCCCCCACGGCCACGCGACGCAGCGACGTAAAACAGCTCCTGCTTCATAACGTCAGCGGAGATGATGACCTGATCGACTGTCTTACCTTGGCTGCGATGCGCCGTGACGGCGTAACCATGCGTGAATTCGCGATAGTTCGCCGGCACGCTTCGACCGTCTTCCAGATTAATAATGCCTCGCTCGACGCTCCGCACGGTCGTTAGCTCTCCGTTCGTTGCGCGGAATCCCGGCTCTTTGCGATTGCCCATCATCAGGAGCTTGTCCCCGGCAGCGACTTCAATCTCCGTGCGCTCATGCACGGAAAACGATCTTGCCTGTGTGAGACTGACGGACTTATCTTCACCACGCTCGTTCATCGTGTGGATGCTGGAATCCGAAACGCCAGTGACAGTCAACGCCTCATGCTTCTCTATACCGCGTGAGGCACGATGAAACACTAGCACCTGATCGGGTTGATAGTTGGAGATGTCCTTCTTCTGCGCTTCCGTCCACTGCAACGGAATATGTCGCTGGAGAGTTTCACCATCACCCAATACAGACCTCTGCTTCAGATCTTCGCGGATCGCCTGCGTGACGCGCCCAATCTCTTCATGCGTGGGCGCAACGACGAGCACCTTGCAACCAGGCTCTGCCGTCATCTCTCGATATACATCGGCCACTGCCTTCGCTCGCTCCGTGTAGGGCACCTCACGGAGGGCTCCCAAGTCTTGGAGCTTGGCAAAGCCTTGATCGGGCGATTGCCGGAAGGTTGTAATAGCCTCTCGATACTCAGGGTTCGACTGGCGCTGGATGCCGGTCAGGGAAACGCTTGTCATCCGCGACTCGCGCTCCAGGATTCGCAAAGCGTCAGAGGACTCCACGCTCTGTATCTGGCGCGTGTCCCCGGAGAACAGAATCCGCGCATCCTCGCGACGGGCCAGATCGAGCAGCCCTTCCATTTGCCGCCCTGAGACCATGCCTGCCTCGTCTACGATCAGCACATTTCCCCGAATGCTCTCCTGTGCAGTCTGGTCCTCCAGCAAACGAGAGATCGTCATCGACGATCCAAAGCCAACCTTCTGTAGCTCTTCGACAGCACTCCGCGTTGGAGCTACAGCCAAGACCTCATGCCCCGCCGCGTGCAAGCCGCGATCAATCTCCTGCAACGTAGCAGTCTTCCCGGTCCCTGCCGCACCGCGCAGATTGACTGCAAAATCTTGGGACGCAAGTATCGTCTCTACGGCGTGACGTTGTTCTAACCGGAGACTCACCTTCGGCTCAAAGTGATCGTTGCCACCCAGAGCCGGATAACGATGGATGCCGTGATCGACGACCGCAACCATGCTCCGCTCCCGTTCAAGGCTTGTCTGGGTTGCTACATTGCCGCCGACCTGAAGCAGCTTGCCCTGCGATACCTCAAACTCATAGCTCCCACGCAAATCGCCAAGGTCGAGCTTTCCCCTTCCGTGGCGCAAGGCCTCCGTCATCAATTCGTGATCCTTGGAGACAGTCTTCCGCTCGAATAGGTGTTCCTCCGCATGTTGAAGGGATTGGGCAGCAGAGGCGCGTTCAGGAACGAGCGGTTGGCCACGCTCGATAGAAGTCTCCCGCAGATCGAGCAGGTTTCTGTGCTCCTGTGGGGAGATACGATCTAGCTGTAGGCGATGAACCTCCGCTGAGTTGATCTCATGCAATTTGTCCGGTCTGGATTCCCGCACCAGCACAGCGATCTCGTTGTCCGTTGGTTGTCGCCCATGCGCAGCCGCGAATTGACGAATAGACTCATCCCGTTGGTCGCTGCGCTGTGAGTACCTTTCCAGCACGTCTCTTGAAATGCCTTTGATCTCGAACCCGTTATCGACTCCCTTTGCGTTCCGCTGACTCTCTATTTCGTATCCCAGCCCGCGCACCTCCCGAGCCAATTCATTCCGATAGACCTCAGTGATGTAGGCACGGCGCTCATACATCCCCGAGGCCTGGAGCGCCTTCCACCGACCCTCTACCCCGTCATAGCTCAGATTCGCGGCGACCGCGTGCGTATGGAGTTGCGGATCAAGCTGACGGCTGCTGTCATGTGTGTACGCCGCGACGACTAGATTTCCCGTCTGACGATCATGGTTCGCGCCATCCAAACGCACTCTTGCTCCCGCATACCGCTCCGCTTCCTGCAAGGCCACATCGACGGCGTGGCGATGCGCTTCCAGCAGTCTGTCGTCTCCGCCTACCAAAGCCTGTACGGAGACAGATTTCGGAGCCGAAAAGGTCAGGTCGTATAGAGATCGCGCCTTGCTCTCCACCTCTCCATCAGTTGCAAGCCGGTCCGCACTGTGGCGCGGACGCAGAAACTCGCCCGTCTCAGGATGCAGCCCCTCACGGACGGCTTCGAACTGCTGGTGCGTGACCGCGCCATTCAGCCCTAGCAATTCCGCTCCCCGACCATGCCACTCACCCTGCACCGTGCGATTTTGATCGAAGTAGTCGCTGTGCTCCAGATGCTTTTGTGCATAGCCAGCGCCGCCGGTCATTGCCCGAATCGTCAACATAGAGCGACGCTAAGGCTGTTCGAAATTGGAATGCAAGTTCTGTGAAACTTCCGCGCAGGTGCTCGGTGCGAAGTCTGACCGATTTCTGAGTGCCCACTAGCCCTGCCGCTATTCAAGGTTCGGGCTCCAACCTTTAACAGCCCGAGCCCTTATTATGGGTTCGTTCCCCGGACACGTGGCACAGTAAAACGGTTCGACCGGGCTGACCTCAAAGTGACATTCATCAAGCGCGGCGAATATGCCTTTTCAAATGAGGGCGTTGCGACTTATTCCTGTGAGGAATAACGAAGTGCGCAATAGTCATTGGACAGAATTACAACGTTCGATGAAGCTAGAGATGAGGGATTTGCACGAATAGGCCCTCCCATCACGGGAGATTCGCAATGGACTTCTCAAAGAAACCACCCGCTCGGGTCTCGGCAACCAGTGATCCACGTTTTGAGCCGCTGATCGACACGGAGCAAGCCGCAGCCCTCCTCAGGATTCACCCCAAAACCCTGCAGCGCATGGCGCGAAGAGGAGAAGTCAGAGGCTACCAGCTTGGAAAGCTCTGGCGGTTCCGTGCCTCCGATCTCGTCAAATCTGTTTCGGTCGAAGCCGCATCCTAGACTTCCGGGCGAGTGGGCTGACCGTCCATTGATGGTTTGGTCGCGAAGGAATTGACCTGCAAGCTGACGAACCCAACAGCAATGCTGATGGCTTCTTGAGGCTAGAACAGGCGAAGCAACTCCCGGCATCGCCCTTTCAGGACGGAGCCCTTTTGACGATGCATGTCAGGCAAGGGGAATTGTCTCGGCACTGCTGAGATAATCGCACTCCACCATCTTTTGCCAGCAGTCGCTTATCCTGTAGGGAGACCCGCAGAAAAGGTATCCCCAGAATGTTCGAACAGGCTTTTAAGAAGATCGACGACATCCTCCGCAAGGACGCTGGTGTTTCGTCCGAACTCGATTACATCGAACAGACCTCATGGCTTTTGTTCCTCAAATACCTCGATGCGCTCGAACAGGACCGGGCGCAGATCGCCGAGTTGCACGGCCAGCCTCATACGTTCTTGCTAGAGAAGGCATACCGCTGGCACTCATGGGCCACGCCGCTTACGGCCAGCGGCAGCCTTGACCACAACCGCGCCCTTATCGGAGATGACCTCCGCGACTTCGTTGACCAGAAGCTCTTCCCCTACCTGAAGGGTTTCAAACAGCGGGCGGAACGTCCCGACACCATCGAGTACAAGATTGGTGAGATCTTCGGCGAACTCAAAAACAAGTTCCAGTCCGGCTACAACCTCCGCGAAGTCATCGAGCTGGTCGATACCCTCCGCTTCAACTCGCAGACTGAGAAGCATGAACTCTCCGACCTCTACGAGGCCAAGATTCGCTCAATGGGGAACGCCGGACGGAACGGCGGCGAGTATTACACGCCCCGCCCGCTCATCCGCGCCATGCTTGCTATCGTCAAACCCCGTATCGGCGAGACGATCTACGACGGAGCTCTTGGCTCTGCAGGCTTCCTTTGCGAGTCTTTCGAGCGGCTCAATCAGGAGGCAAAGAACGTCGCCAACCGCAAGAAGCTACAGACCAGCACCTTTTACGGCCAGGAGAAGAAGCCCCTTGCCTATGTAATCGGATTGATGAACATGATCCTCCACGGTATCGAGGCTCCCAACATCATCCATACGAATACGCTGGAGCTGAACAACAACGACATCCAGGAGAAGGACCGGCACGATGTCATCCTCGCAAACCCGCCTTTTGGCGGTCGTGAGCGCACCGAAGTTCAGCAGAACTTCCCCATCAAGACATCTGAGACTGCGTTTCTATTCCTCCAGCACTTCATCCGTAAGCTCCGCGCCGGGGGACGTGCTGGCATTGTCATCAAGAACACATTTCTCTCGAACACGGATAATGCGAGCGTCTCGCTCCGCAAGCTTCTCCTAGAATCGTGCAACCTGCACACGATCCTCGACTGCCCCGGCGGCACGTTCCAGGGCGCGGGTGTGAAGACGGTTGTGCTTTTCTTCACCAAAGGCTCTGCAACGCGCAAGGTTTGGTTCTACCAACTGAGCCCCGGCCGCAATCTCGGCAAAACGAATCCGTTGAACGATGCCGATCTGGCCGACTTCATCTCGCAACAGGCGACGTTCGCAGACTCCCCGCAGTCATGGTCGATCGATGTGAGCACTATCGACAAGAGGACCTTCGACCTCTCCGTCAAGAACCCGAATGGCAATGATGAGATCGTCCATCGCTCCCCGCAGGAGATACTGGACGAGATCGCCGCCCTCGACCTCGAAAGCGCCGAAATCCTCCAGGGCATCCGAGGTCTGCTATGAGCAAACTCAAAAAGCCAGTTCCGCTCTATGAGGACATCCGGGCTTTGGTTCTGTCGGCCCGCCAGACCATCGCCCGTGGCGTTGACTTGCTACAGGTTCATACCAACTACGAGATTGGCCGCCGGATAGTCGAGGAAGAGCAGAAGGGCAAAAATCGGGCGGAATATGGTTCCGACCTTCTCAATGACCTTTCCGCAAGACTTTCGAGCGAGTTTGGGAGTGGATTTTCTCGCAGCAACCTTGAGTACATGCGCAGGTTCTATCTGGCATACCCGGAACGGGCCTTTCAAATTTCCCAGACGGTGTCTGGGAAATCCCGTGGGATCACAGTCAGTCAGAACGTTTCTGACCAATCGGGCGTAGCACGAATATCCCAGACACTGTCTGGGATATTGGCGAACGACCAGTTCCAGCCGCCCTTCTCTCTGAGCTGGTCGCACTACGTCTTCCTGATCGGACTGAAAGAGGCCGAGCGCAGCTTCTATGAGATTGAGGCCACCCAGCAGGGCTGGACGCTGCGGGAGTTAAAGCGCCAGTTCAATGCCGGCCTCTATGAGCGTCTTGCTCTGAGCCGCGACAAGGATTCGATCCGGGAGCTTGCACGCAAGGGACACCACGTCGCAAAGCCACATGACCTGCTCAAAGAGCCCTACGTTCTGGAGTTCCTTGGCCTACAGGAAAAGGCCAGCTACTCAGAGTCCGAGCTGGAATCAGCCATCGTCACCCACATCGAGAACTTTCTGCTGGAACTAGGCAAAGGCTTCCTCTTTGAAGCACGGCAGAAGCGGTTCACCTTTGATGAGGAACACTTCTTTGTAGACCTTGTGCTCTACAACCGGCTCCTGCGTTGCTATGTGCTCATCGACCTCAAGATCGGCAAGCTGACCCATCAGGACCTCGGCCAGATGCAAATGTACGTCAATTACTTCGACCGCTTCGTGAAGACAGAAGCGGAGAACCACACCATCGGCATCGTCCTCTGCAAGAAGAAGAACACCGCGTTGGTCGAGATCACCCTTCCGAAGGATGCCAACATCCACGCTCGCGAATACCAACTCTACCTTCCTAGCAAAGAAGAGTTGCAGCAGAAGCTGGAAGAATGGATTGGCAAAAAAGGGCTAAGCCATGAGTAAAGATACGTCGGGGAAGCTAAACGATGCCGCCGTGCCGTCAAACTTCAATACTTCCAAGCTGAACGCACCACGAGCAGCAGAAGAGTGGATGACTGTGCCGCTGAGTTCGCTTTGCACCATAAAAAACGGAAAGTCCGATACGCAGGACGCCACAGACGATGGCCTATATGCTTTTTTTGACCGGTCTAAGGTAATCAAGAAGAGCAGACGTTATCTGTTCGATTGCGAAGCGCTAATTATTCCAGGCGAGGGCACAGAGTTCATTCCTCGCCACTTCATCGGTAAATTTGATCTACACCAGCGGGCTTACGCTCTTTACAATTTCTCGAAGGAAATCAACGCAAGATTTCTCTTTTACTATCTGATCTATCAAAAGGATTATTTTCCTCGGGTTGCAGTAGGCGCAACCGTTAAGTCTTTGAGGATGCGTCATTTTGAGGAACTGCAGATCGCGTTTACATGTATTGAAGAACAAAGGCGCATAGCCGATACCCTTGATAAGGTTTTCGAAAGCCTTGAAAGGGCTCGCATCAACTGTGCCCTCAATCTACAGATCGTTCGTAGCGCGTTTGAAAGCTATCGCGACGCAATCTTCGTAACGAACGCCAACAGTCATTTCAAGCGACTGGATGAAGTCGCCTCGTTTAGAAACGGCGCCAATTTTACAAAGGCCAGTAGAGGTCAAACTGCAACGATCATTGGAGTTAAAGACTTTCGAGATAGATTTTTCACTCCGACAGAGGATTTAGCGTCAGTCACGATTGATGGAGATATAAATGAAGAGGATGTACTTAGAGCTAATGACCTGCTGACCGTTCGCTCCAATGGAAATGCTGACCTAATTGGTCGTACGATGCTCGTGGAGGAATGCCCGCACAATGCGCTACACTCCGGTTTTACAATCAGAACTCGTCTTATTACTGATGATGTTTGGCCAAGGTATCTTTGTCACTTCATGAGATCCCGAGCAACACGCAAACGGCTGACAAATGGTGGGACAGGAACAAACATCAAGAGCCTTAATCAAGGATCATTAGCAAGTCTGGTCTGTTCCTTTCCGCCCCTCGCTCAGCAGAAGCTACTTGCGAATCAATTAGATCGATTCTCCAATGCTACGGATCGCCTGCAAGGTGTGTATGAAGAAAAGTTATCTTTGCTGGACGGACTAAAACAGTCTCTGCTCCATAAAGCTTTCTCCGGCCAGTTGCATCAGAGACAATCGAAAGCGGCGGTCATCCCGTTTCCGATTAAGATATCCAACATATCACCGACCGATCTGCACATTGGAGTTCTTGCAGTCGCCTATGCAACTCACGAAGCACTGCACAGGGCATCCGATTTCGGACATGTCAAAGCGGAAAAGATTGCACATATGGTGGAGGCATATGTGGGAGTAGATTTGGGTCGGGCTCCCGTCCGCGATGCCGCCGGGCCAAATGACTTTCCTCATCTCAAGAAAGTCGAGCATCGGGCCGACAAGGCTGGATATCTCACATTCGCGCGTCAGCCGAGCGGAGCTTATAGGGTCACGAAGAAAGCAGGTTTTGATTCTCTCGTGACAAAGACCCGCACTGCGTTAGCGGATCGCAATCAAGACCTCGATAAGCTGCTCAACTTGATGACGCCAATGACCACCAAGCAAGCGGAAATCTTCGCTACGGTATATGCCGCTTGGAACAATCTGCTGATGGACGGTGAGCCCATCACTGATGAGCGAATCGTTCATGCCGCACGAGAGGACTGGCATAGCGATAAACTAAACATTCCTCGGGACAAATTCTTTACGGCCATTGCATGGATCAGAGCGAAGGGGCTTTGCCCTGAAGGCAAAGGGAAGAAGGTTGAGGCCAAGAAACACTAACGAACGATGCGCAACGAGTCCGAGACCCGAGCCGAGCTGATCGACCCCGCCCTCCGCGCCGCAGGCTGGGGCGTGGTTGCTGGCTCACGGATTCTGCGCGAGTTCAAGATCACCCAAGGACGCCTGATCGGGGCCGGACGGCGCACTGATCCCGATACAGCCGACTACGTCCTTGTCTATCAGAACCGCAAGCTCGCCGTCATCGAGGCCAAGCGGGAAGACCTCTCCGAATCCGAGGGAGTCGCCCAGGCCAAGCACTACGCCGGAAAGATGGCCGTCCGCTTCGCCTATGCGACGAATGGACTCAAGATTTATCGCATGGACTTGGGTAGTACGCCAGTTCAGGAGCCAGCCAACATAGATGAACCCGACGGCCCGATTGCCATCACAACTTCCGAGGGTCTGGTAGATCACTTCCCCACGCCGGACGAACTGTGGGCCGCGACCTTTGCCGTACCGAATGCTTGGCGCGAACGCTTCGCTCAGGTTCCCTTCGAGGACCGCTCAGGCTCATGGGACGTTCGCTACTATCAGGACACTGCCATTCAGAGAGTCCTTGAGGCAGTCGCTGATGAGCGCCAGCGCATTTTGCTGACTCTCGCCACCGGCACCGGCAAGACCGCCATTGCCTTCCAAATTGCATGGAAGCTCTTCCACGCCAAGTGGAATCTCTCGCGCCAGCCTACCCGTCGGCCCCGCATTCTGTTCCTCGCCGACCGTAACATCCTTGCTGACCAGGCCTACAACTCGTTCTCTTCGTTTGCCGACGATGCCCGCATCCGTATCGCACCGGACTCGATTCGCAAGTCTGGCAAAGTCCCTACAAACGCAAGCATCTTCTTTACGATCTTCCAGACGTTCATGTCCGGCACCGGCCCGGATGGCCGGCCAGCGCCCTACTTCGGCCAGTATCCACCCGACTTCTTCGACTTCATCATCATCGACGAATGCCATCGTGGCGGCGCGAATGACGAGTCGAACTGGCGCGGCATCCTCGACTACTTCGCCCCGGCAGTCCAGCTTGGCCTTACAGCCACTCCGAAGCGCCGGGACAACGTGGACACCTACGCCTACTTCGGAGAGCCGGTCTATATCTACTCGCTGAAGGAAGGCATCAACGACGGCTTCCTCACGCCCTTCAAAGTCGTTCAGGTATCCACCACTCTCGACGACTATGTGTACACCCCAGACGACACCATCGTTGAAGGCGAAGTAGAGGAAGGCCGTCGCTACACTGAGTCCGACTTCAATCGCATTATTGAGATCAAGGAGCGCGAGGACAAACGTGTCTCTGTGCTCATGGAGCGGATCGATCAGCGGGAAAAGACCATCGTCTTCTGCGCCGCGCAGCTCCACGCCGCCGCCGTCCGTGACCTCATCAACCAAAAGAAGACGAGCACCGACACGATGTACTGCTGTCGAGTGACGGCAAACGATGGCGCTTTGGGCGACCAGTATCTCCGCGAGTTCCAGGACAACGAGAAGACCATCCCGACGATCCTGACGACATCACAGAAGCTCTCCACCGGCGTTGATGCTCGCAACGTGCGCAACATCGTCTTGCTCCGCCCCGTGAACTCCATGATCGAGTTCAAACAGATCATCGGACGTGGCACGCGTCTTTTCGACGGTAAGGACTTCTTCACCATCTACGATTTCGTTCGCGCCCATCACCTGTTCAACGATCCTGAGTGGGACGGTGAGCCGCTTGATCCTGAACCAGACCCAGAGCCGCGACTGCCCCAGCCACCAGCTCCTCCCCCGGACGGAGAACAACCTGAGGGCGAAGACGACCCTGCGCCACGCCGTGAGCGCTTAGTGATTCGTCTGGCAGATGGAAAAGCCCGCGAGATTCAACACATGACAGCAACCAGCTTCTGGAGTGCAGACGGAAGACCCATCTCTGCCAATCAGTTTCTGGAATCGCTGTTCGGCACGCTGCCTGAGTTTTTCAAGGATGAAGATGAACTCCGCAAAATCTGGAGTAAACCCGATACCCGCCGTACTCTGCTGAGGAGCCTTGAAGGTAAGGGTTTTGATCGAACGCAGCTTGCTGAAATCCAGCGTGCGCTCGCTGCCGAACAATCCGATCTATATGACGTGCTTGCCTACATCGCGTTCGCTCTACCCCGTGCGACCAGACAGGAACGAGCTGATCGTGCGTGACCCTCGATTCAAGCGACGTTCCCAGAAAAGCAGCAGGCCTTCCTCGACTTCGTGCTCTCTCAGTACGTCACCGAGGGCGTGGAAGAGCTCGACCAGGACAAGTTGTCTCCGCTCTTGATCCTTCGCTACAACGCCATCTCCGACGCGATCCTTGAATTGGGTAAGCCTCCCGAGATTCGGGATATGTTCGTTGGCTTCCAGCAGTACCTCTACTAATCCAGAACAGACTTGGCTTAGACGGCAGACGTCCCTCTACGAAGGCCACCGGGAGACCGTTCTTCCACCTGAGGACGCGTTGAGATCAATCAGCCACCGAGATTTGAGGAATCACTCGTCACTGAATCACAAATTTACTGCTTTTTCCCAGCATCGCAAGAGTGTCTCTGCAAAGTCTCCAGATCGCACGGCAGAGCGTATATCTTCACCCGTCACGGGTACCACAAGAATTTGCTCTCGACTTCCTCGCAGCATTTCCTTGGTAATCGTATCGCTAAAGCCATTCCACGAGACCAAGAATCCCAATGTGCATCTCTGGCTCCGGTTTTCTAACTTGGAATGGAAGACGACGAACTCGTTCTTTCCGCACCTGCCTGACCAGTTCTTACATTCGACGAGAATTACTGCACCCTCGCGGCGCAGACGTGGCTCTGCACTATCGTTGAGTACCGAGATGTCTATTTCCTCGGTTTGAGTACGCAGACGCCCTGTGACTATAAATCCGGGAACGGACTCAAGAAGACGGCTGCAAAGCTCCTCGAGAGTCCTCCCTTTGCTGTCAGCAGAGTTTGCGCTTTCTACAGCTTCAACGAGTGCGTCAAGCGTTTCAGAACCCCAACCGGAAAGGCGTGATGCTATTTCTGCGATCCGCTGTCCGATTTCGTCCGCGGCGTGCTCCGCTGCCTCCTCCACCTCTTTGGCAACTTTCCGAATGATCTCGTATGCTCTGCCTAGATTTGTCTCGGAAGTATCGATGCGGAAGCGAAGCGCTATGTAGGCACCATCGTCGTCATAATCGGTAAGCTCGACGTCTCCGCGCAGCCGCTGCCGCGTCTCTACCGCACGCCTAACGAGATCTAGATATTGCTCCAGTCCTAGCGGCGAATACCAATATTTGCGCGTCATCGTATGGTCCGCTATGCCATATAGAACTGAACCGTCGCGGCCAAGCGATCCGCTCCAGTCAAGATGCAGCACTCCGTCTTTCATGCTTCCGACCTCAAGTGTGAGGCCGTCCGGCAGGTCATCCACGGTCAAATTTGATAATGCGGACGCTGGCAAGTTGGCCGGGGATTCGCCTTCTTCATTCCAATCCGCCAATAGGAGCTTTGCTTCTGTTGCGTTCATCCTCAATCCTCTCTTGCAACAAACATTGTTGATTATCAGGTTCCTAATGTCGAGAAAGTGGAGAAAGTGCTCACGGAGGACGCTTCGCACCCCTTTTACGGCCTATCGTCCGCTGCCCCCAAACCTACTCATCATCGGACAGTCCAAGCGGCCCGAAGAGCGAGAGCTTCACCTCAAGCTCGCCGTCAAGGCACACTGGAGCAAACCCGAGTTGGCGCGTCAGCTCAAGAGTGCGACCCTAGAGCGGACGATGCTCTCCGGCCTAAAACTCGCACCAGCGGTGCGAGTTTTGGCGCAAGACGCACGGGGACATTCAACGATACTGAACTGCCAGTTGTTCGTACAGACGAAGTCGCCCACTGTAAACTGTCGTTCAACAAGGAACATGCGGATATTCGTCGGTGTC
Source organism: Acidobacteriales bacterium 59-55 (assembly GCA_001897435.1). Taxonomy (GTDB): domain Bacteria; phylum Acidobacteriota; class Terriglobia; order Terriglobales; family Acidobacteriaceae; genus Edaphobacter. Next base: position 1,525,062 of record MKSV01000007.1, read on the forward strand.
ACTGATAAAGAATGGTTCGACCTCCACGCCTCACGCGTCAACGTGGACGAGGTGAACTTTTGGCGGCCATCGCCTACGGCGACTTTCAAAGCCCTTGACCCTGGCGAACTGCTCCTGTTCAAACTACACGCACCCGACAATTTCATTGTGGGCGGTGGTTTCTTTACCAAGTTTCAGCAGTTGCCGGTCAATCTGGCGTGGGACGCCTTTCGTGAAGGTAACGGTGTCTCCTCTTTGACTGAGATGCGACAGCGTATCGGCAAATACCGGCGTGCCGTCATTCAACCAGCCGACAACCCCACCATCGGCTGTGTACTACTTGCGGAGCCATTTTTCTGGCCGACCGAACAGTGGCTCCCGTCGCCTCCGGATTTCAAATCGCAGACGGTGCAAGGCAAAGGCTACGACGGAGAAATCGGAACCGGTCGTGAGCTCTGGAATGAAGTTGAGCAGAGGCTACGATTACAGCCCATAGAAAAGTTGCATAAAGAAACGGCCACGCTGGCCGCAATCGAATCACATGGACTCGGCAAGCCACAGATCGTTCTACCAAGACTTGGACAGGGTTCGTTTCGAATCGTCATTACTGATGCCTATGAGCGGCGCTGTGCGTTGTCCGGCGAGCGGACACTACCTGTCCTCGACGCTGCTCACATAAAACCCTATGCGGTTCTTCAGCGCCATGAGGTCTCGAATGGCATTCTCATGCGCAGCGATCTACATCGGCTGTTCGACGAAGGGTACATCACCATCGACCCGTTGGACAGGCGAATCCAGGTCAGCAGGCGAATACGCGAGGAGTTCGACAATGGCAAGGAGTATTACAAGTTGCATGGCGAGCGCATACGCGAGCCTGCGCAGGCGAATTACAGGCCCCACTCTGACAACCTAGATTTTCATGCATATAGCGTATTCCGCTAACGGAGTTCTAGAATCGCTTCGTTAGCGGGTATCAGCTTTAGTTCTTAACCAACTTGAAACTGATTTGGTAACGGTAGAAGTCAATGCTCGGGACCATCGACAAGGCCCGTCGAATTCTCTGGTCATCTTCGAGTGCGATGATGATCCCTCTCACTCCTTGATCCTTTTCGGCCAACACTTCCTGTACGAAACTCATATACCGTAGCGTTTGTCCGACGACGGCATCGCTCGCCCGACCCTTCTTCAGTTCCACCACCAAGAGTCGCTTCTTATCTTTGCTGATAGCCAAAATGTCGAGAGGCCCAGTATCAGTCTGATACTGTTGTGCTGGCTCGCCATCTTCTTCGTAGATGTCGTACTCTTTGCCCAAATCTGTCTGCGCCCAGTTCTTTACCAGGAACTCTTCAAGATGAGCTTCGAGCGCGAAGGCCGAAGCATCCTCGACTGTGGCATCCGTCGAGATGAGCTTCGGAGCGGAGACGTCGCCAATTAGCTTCTCGATCTCTTCGGCGTATCGGGAGATATTGCTTACGGTACCGATCGATCCGGCAGAATTTTTCAAAGCCTCACTCAATGCGGCTCGATCAATGCTTACACTCAACCATTGAACAGGGCGGCGATGAGGGAGGATCTCCCCCGGCTGGTAGTAGTAATCTCCACTCACCTCGCCAACACGATACTGGCCGGAACCGTCGGGACAGAGGACGATGTCGCCCTTTTGAATCCCCTTGGCGACCGTCCATAAAGCACCACAAGCGAGTCCCGCACTGATCTTGGATTTATCAGGGTGATTCGCTAGATAGATCGGAATGAATTCCTGATTGAACATTCGCCATTCGTCGGGGAGCTTGCTCGTCAGGTCTTGGTTGATATCGAATCCGGCTCCGATAAACTTTCCGGCCAAACATTCTGGAGCGTAAATGCTTTTGCGTCCAAGCATGACGCGGTAGTAGCTCTTCATAGGAGTCGATTCCTTCCATCGAGTGCCAGCGGGCTTAACCCAATCTACTAGGTATGGCCTCGAATCGGCACTTCTGCCGGGATGCCAAGCAAGAGCGTAGAGGGCCAATCAGGCGCGCTTTACGCGCAAATAAGGAAACCAAACCCTCCTAAGGGCGCTGCCCTCGCGCGGCGCAAGGGCTTCCCCAATCTTCCGCGCTTCGCTTGTGCAGACCTCCGCTGCGCTCCGCCCTTTCCGTTCCACCTTCGGCTCCCTCTCCAAGGGTGGGGAAACCCCTCCCTTGCACCTTGCTACCCCGCCTTCGCCAGGTGGCGTTCGGCATGTAGGTACATGCCACGCATGGCATGAAAAGCAACGGCCAAGGCCAAGGAGGAAGCACCCATGAACACCACCGCTATCACCACCGCAAACCCCGTCATTCCGTTCACCCAGAACCCCAAAAATCCGCAACCAAAGCAGCAAACAACAAAAGAAGCAATTGCTGCCAACATCCAAGCCCTCATCGAACAACTGGAGCAGGGACATTCAGACGGCCTCACCGCCTACCTAACTGCGATGGGCAGGTTTCACAACTACTCCTTTGGCAACATTCTTGAGATTGCAAGACAGAAGCCCGATGCTACCCGCGTTGCTGGCCTCTATGCGTGGAACCAGCTTGGCCGAAAGGTCAGGAAAGGTGAGCGCGGTATCCGTATCCTTGCCCCTGTCATCGGAGTTCGACGGAAGAAGGATGCCGAGGCCAAGAAGGACATCCGCACCCAGAATCAAGCCGTGCTGGTAGGATTCCGCTCCGCCTACGTCTTCGATGTCTCTCAGACCGAAGGCAAAGCGCTTCCCGAGTTGTCAGAACGTGTGACCGGCAATGTCGGTGAATACCGCGAACGACTGGTAGACTTCATCTCCGCCCAGGGCATCCAGCTTGAGTTCAAAGAGAGCATTGCGCCAGCACTCGGAATGAGCTACGGCGGCAGGATCGCCCTCCTGCCCGGACAGGAGGCAGCCGAAGAGTTCAGCACGCTTGTTCACGAACTCTCGCACGAAATGCTGCATAAAGCCGAGCGGCGCACCGCGACGACGAAGACCGTGCGCGAGACGGAGGCCGAGGCCATTGCGTTTGTGGTCGGCAAGACGATCGGACTCAGCACGGGGCGGGCATCTGCCGACTATATTCACCTCTATCACGGTAATACGGCACTCCTTACCGAAAGTCTTGAAGTCATCCAGAAGACTTCCGCAGTCATCCTCTCCGCTCTTGAATCCAAGGCCGAAACAGCGCTCTCAGATGCCCCTGAACTGGCGGAAGCCAGCTAGAGCTACCCTCGGCGGGCGGCTTCCGCCGCCCGCCGTCATTCTATGGACACAAAAGAAATAGGTGGAATTGGGTGTACTATCGGGTACCGCAGCGGCCCCGTAGGCATCCCCTTGATTTCTCTTTGACGCGAAATCGCCCGTCTTCCCGCCCTGAAGGTCGCTCTCAGAAGAACGAGAGCGCCTGAATTTGCCCACCCGACGGGCTAAACACCAGCCCAAACTATAGCCGAGCCAGCCGCATCCTTATACTGCGGTTAGGATGCAAGAGCTGACCCAAGCAATCGCCACGGACATCAGTTGCCGGCCCGAAGGGACACCGATCACGGCAGCAGCATTCCTCCATCTTGGAAATCGGCCTGCCGTATCCCGGGCGCTCCGCGCGTTAGCAAAAGGAGGCGTCATTCTTCGAGCTGCACACGGAGTCTACGTTGCCCCCGTTGCCAGTCGCTTTGGCCGCCATGCGCCCCACGCTCACCTCTTCATTCACCAGCTCGCCGCTCAATCGGGAGAGGCCATCGCTCCCTTTGGAGCGGCCTGCGCCAATGCCCTCGGCTTGACCACTCAAGTTCCCGTCAAGATCGTTTATTGGACTTCGGGCAGAACTCGTTCGTATAAGCTGGGCAAACTGATGGTCTATCTCCAGCACGCTCCCGATTGGCAGCTCGTCCTCTGGGATGAACCTGCTGGAGAGTTGGTCAGAGCGCTAGCGTGGGCTGGCCCTGTCGACGCTGGTAAGGTGTTTCGTCAGATTGTCGAAAAGGTTTCCGAGGCTGCAATCCTTGAACTCCGACGGCACACATCCGTGTTCCCTCTGTGGTTCCAGACAGCCTTGCAACACCCCGGATCAGCTGCGCGTGGCAAGCAATAGCTCATAACGGGCGTATGCAGGACTCCGAGCGACACTCGGATCAGCGGAAGCGAAAAGCGCAAGTGAGGAAGAGACACCATCCCTAAGCCTGTCGGCTTAGGAATGCGGTGACAAAAATAGGACTCGAACCGACATCGAACGGGATCGAACATCGTTCGAGGTTGTCCGATAGCTGTTCGATGTTGTACGACATAGCAATTGAAGCATACAAAAACAAGAACGCCCCTTTGCCGAGGCATCGGGGCGTCCTAAAGGTCGCTCAGTGAGCGGTAGCCTTACGACGATTAGCTTACTAAAAATAGCAAGGGATTCGCCGCTCAAGTACACTGACAGAACTCTACCCGGCCCCCTATGATTCGTCAAGAGTTCATCAAGGAGTAACTGTGGATAGCAACAACCTAACCCTGGGTTTGGATCTCGGTGTCACCTCTATCGGTTGGGCGCTCGCAGATGTCGAGGGCCAACAGATCGTCGATGCCGGAGTTCGCATCTTTGAAGCGCCCATGGATGTCGCTAAATTCGAGGCTGGCGAACCAGGTGGCTCCAAAGCGGCAATTCGCCGCAAAAGCCGAATGCAACGCCGTCAAACCAGCAGACGACAGGCTCGCCATCGGGACCTCTACCTTGCTCTGCAAAGTGCAGGGATGCTCCCCTTCGCTGGCAAGAAGGCTGAAGATCGCCATAAGAAATTGACCGACTTCGACAAAGACCTGATGAGCGACAAGACGCGCGACGATCAGTTGGCGTGGGGGTGGAGGGAGCGCATCCGCGCCGAGGCCCCTACAATCGCCGACCCCGACCAAGTGATCTGCTACTACCTCCGAGCGAAGGCAGCCACGGAAAAGCTGGAGCTACCAGAGCTAGGTCGTGCGCTATATCACCTCGGTCAGAGGCGCGGTTTCAAGAGCAATCGTCGCGAGGGACGCTCGGGACTCACAACAGCCGATGCGAAGAAGGAAGAAACTGAGCGCAGCAATAAGCTAAACAACATTCGAACATTACAAGAGGAACTAACCGCGACTGGGCTTACTCTAGCCCAGCGACTTGCATTCATAAATCCCCATCAAGCCGCGATCCGAAACCGTAAACGTAGCGATATTGCGCCCATCGAAACTGGGCGACGCATGTATCAGGACGAGTTCAAGAAGATATGGGAGACGCAACAGGCTCACTACCCTGACCTGTTGACGGCCAACTTCTACAATCGCATCGAGCGCCTGATGTTTAAGCAGCGCGATGTTTCCGCTGGCAAGCCCGGCAAATGCGAACTGGAGCGTGATCCCCCACTGCCACGCGCTCCGAAGTCTTCGCTGCTGGCGCAGCACTTTAGGCTTGTGCAGACGGTTAATAACCTGAAGGCCGAAGGGATCAGCGGCACTGAGTGGCGCGAAAAGCAACGCGAGCTGATAGCTATGCTCTCCACCGTCATATTCAAAAAGGAGACCAAGAAGGGCACCCAGACCTTCTTTGGCCTGCCGTTCGCAGAGGTGAAGGTCCGACTCGGCCTGCACAAACGAACCAAGCTGAACTTGGATGACGATGAGGACAGCACGTACCTTCGAGGCAACCGAACAAACGCAATCATGGCCGATGCTTTCGGTGTAGAACGCTGGAGTGCGATGGAGGAGCAGGAGTGCCGCCGCATCGTCCGCAAGTGGATCACCGAATCTTCACCGGAGAAGCTTTTCCGCATTGCCAGGACGCAGTGGAATCTTGACGACGCTAAAGCCGAGCAGCTCGCCAGCCTTGAAGCCGAGGAAGGCTACGCCGCGCTTTCTCATGTGGCGATACTCAAGCTATTGCCCCACATGGAGCAGGGACTTACTTACTCGGAGGCCGTCAAGGAGGTCTACCCAAGCCAGCTCTCCGGCGGCGAGGCGTATGAGTTTCTCCCGCCGGTCGAAACTGATGAGCTGCCACGCATCCCCAATCCCGTCGTCAAGCGCGCACTCACAGAACTGCGAAAAGTGCTCAACGCGATCATCAGAAAATACAAGATCGAAACCGGGCAAGAAACATGGCGCCCAGCGCGTATCCGTATTGAATTGGCTCGTGACTTGAAGCGCAACGCCGAACAGCGCGAGAAGATTCACAAGGGAAACAAGGAGCGCGAACGCGAACGCATAACCGCTAAGAAATGGATCGAAGAGCGAGGACAGCGGCCAACCGACCGCCTCGTCGAAAGGGTTGCGCTCTACAAGCGCACTAGGGGCCAGTGCGTTTATTGTGTGCTGCCTCTCGGCGATATGGAGAATGTCTTCTCCGAAGACTCAGGCATCGAAGTTGAGCATATCCTTCCCCGCCGCTGCAACGACAATTCGTTCTCCAACAAGGTGCTGGCACACCGTGCCTGCAACCTCCGCAAGGCGGATCGCACACCGCGACAGGCCTGGGACCCAAGCCCGGAGTGGGACGAGATGCTGAAGTTCGTGAATGCTTTGAAGGATAAGGCTCTACACGATCGCTTCATCATCCAAACAGAAGAGGAACTGCAGAGCTTCACGAATCGACATCTCTCTGACACGCGCTACATCAGCAAGCTGGCCAGCGAGTATGTCGAGCTCCTCTACGGTGGGCGCGACGCGCAGCTCGATTGGGACGACCGAGTCCGCCGCTGCGTCTATGCCTCATCGGGCGCATTGACCGCAGAGATGCGCAAACGCTGGGGCCTGAATGGAATCTTGAAACCGAAACCGGTCAATACTGAGGCTGCCCGCCAGGAAACCAAGTCTCGCGACGACCATCGCCATCACGCGGTCGATGCCATCGTGATAGCACTCACCACAGAGTCCACAATACAACGCGCTGCCTTTGAGGCCCAGCGCCATGATCGGGCCAGTGGACACTTGCTTCCGCGCTACTTCCCTCCGCCCTGGCCGGCAAATGGCGAGATCGAAGAGCGGATCAGGAGCTTCCGAGGGGAAGTTCAACAGGCGGCAGAAAAAATCAAGGTTTCCCATCGCGTGGATCACGCGCTGAATGGCAAATTAAATGAAGAGACGTTCTACGCGCCGCCAAAACCCGGTAGTGACGTTGCGCACATCACCAAATTGGTCCATAAGTTGACACCATCGGATCTCAAGAATTTAGATCTTTTGATCGAAGACAAAAGTGTTCGAGAAGCCATCAGCGCACAACTCCAAAAAGTCGGCAATGATCCCAAGAGCCTTGAGGGCAATCTCCCGTATCTTGAAGGAAAAGACGGGAGAAAGACCCCCATACGCAAAGTGCGCTTAGCCAAACGCGGACTGACGTTAGAAACTCTGCGCCACGGCGCTGTCCTCAACGCTGAAAATCATCACATCGTAATCTTCAAGCGAATTGATCCAGTGGCAGGGGAGCTTTGGTATACGCCCGGGCCTGTTACAAGGCTAAAGGCCATGAGAGATCGGGCCCAGGAGGCAAAGCGGATAGCCCCTAAAAAAGGGCCCTACGAGATTGTGAACAAGAAGGATGGCGAGGGGTCAACCTATGTAATGCACCTGATGAAGGGGGATGCAGTGGAGATGCTCGACCCCGTCAACGATCTGCGGGATGTCTACATCTTCTCCAGCATGAGTGATGGAGATTACGTCTTCCTTCGCCACAGTGCTGTCGTTTCTTCCGCAAAGAAAATGGGGCTCACTCTATCCCAGATGAGATCAGAGATGCAGAAAAGTGGAGATCGAGTTCGTACCCGCCTCGACAGGCTCCGCGAATTGGAATGCGAGAAGATAACCCTTGATCCCCTCGGAAAGGTCATTTACAGCGCATGATTGATCGCATTGTCGAAATCGCAAATCCCGCACGTCTGAGCATCCGCGACGCACAACTCGTCATTGAGCGCCCAAAGGAGGAGCAATTGACTCTACCGTTCACGACTCCAGTCAGCGAGATTGCCGTACTACTGTTGGCGCATCCTCAAATCACCCTGTCCCAAGCTGTCCTCTCGCGCATTGCGGAGGCCGGCGGCTCTGTTGTAACCATTGACGGAAACTTTCTGCCCGCCTCTATGCTGCTCCCCGTGCAGAGCCACTTCATACAAACAGAACGCTTCGCAAAACAGATGGAGATGACACTCCCGACCCGCAAGCGGCTCTGGCAACAGATCGTCCGCGCAAAGATCAAAGCCCAGGGAGAACTACTGCGAGAACTCCATGGCAACGATCACGGACTCATTGCGATGGCTGCGCGAGTTCGCACCGACGATCAAGGGAATCTTGAAGCTCAGGCAGCTCGCAAGTATTGGGGCCTCATCTTTGGCGATAGTAAGTTCCGGCGCGGCTCTGACAAAGCGGATCAAAATCGTCATCTGGACTATGGCTATACGGTGCTGCGAGCAGCGGTAGCCAGAGCACTTTGTGCCGCTGGCTTGCATCCTTCAATTGGATTTCGGCATAAGAATCGCTACGACGCCTTCTGCCTTGCCGCAGATGTTATGGAGCCATTTCGCCCGCTCGTCGATAGGCGTGTGTGTCAGTGGATTTCCAAAGAAGATGCGGAAGGACCGTTCGACTCGAAGACAAAGGGTTGGATGATCGGCGCAACAACTTCGCGCTACATCCTCGACAGAGAGGAACGATCTTTGTTCGATATCGTCTTGCGAACGGCAAACTCTTTGGCAAAGTGCATCACAGGGGATGCTCGCGATCCTGAGATACCGAGCCTGCTCATTCCTTGCGAGGAAGAAGTTACGAGGAAGCGCGGAGTTCGCCGGGTCGAGGCTGAAGACGTGAGAACCGCTGTTGCTGCTAGCTAGGAATTACTTTATGGATGCGGTCGTGGATTGCTATGAAAGGACAGCTTCTTTCTGCGTATCGATCATTGTGGCTCATAGCCATGTTCGACTTGCCAACGGAGACGTTGGAGAATAAGCGCGACTACACGCGCTTCCGTAAAGGGCTGCTCAAAGATGGATTTATGATGTTGCAGTATTCGATCTACGCAAGGTATCTGCCAAGCGAAGAAGCAGCAGACTCGCACCGCACTACGATCCGGGCGATCATTCCGCCTCTTGGCCAAGTGCGCTTGATGACCGTGACTGACCACCAGTTCGGCAAGATGGAGGTGTTCTATGGACGAAAACCTCGTGAACCTGAGCCAGTTCCAGATCAGATTCTGCTTTTTTGAAGAGATAAGCCGCGCCGAACTCTCTGCTTTTCAGCGAGTTCGGCGCGGCCTAGTGTACTTGAGCGGTGAATCCCGGCCATCCCTAGCGTTTGTGTATCTGGAGGACAACGGCGGCATAGTGTACTTGAGCGGTGAATCCCGGCCATCCCTAGCCTCTGATCGCTGCGATGGCGGATCCTAGTGAGTGTACTTGAGCGGTGAATCCCGGCCATCCCTAGCTCATTCATCTCAATAGGTTCGCCCACGCGAAGTGTACTTGAGCGGTGAATCCCGGCCATCCCTAGCCGATAAGCTCCGAGAACTTCGCCTCAACCAAGTGTACTTGAGCGGTGAATCCCGGCCATCCCTAGCAATTGCCTGACGAGTATCGGATCGATCTATAGTGTACTTGAGCGGTGAATCCCGGCCATCCCTAGCGCCTCAAAAGCCTGCCCGATTCGTTGAATGAGTGTACTTGAGCGGTGAATCCCGGCCATCCCTAGCGCTAACAACCTATCCAACAACCTGTTGAAAGTGTACTTGAGCGGTGAATCCCGGCCATCCCTAGCACATGAAGGCGTATTGTCCAGATTGGGTCAGTGTACTTGAGCGGTGAATCCCGGCCATCCCTAGCGAGTTGGATCTTATCGCGGTTCTTGGCGTAAGTGTACTTGAGCGGTGAATCCCGGCCATCCCTAGCGAATAGGCAGCATTGTCCTTCGTACTCCCGAGTGTACTTGAGCGGTGAATCCCGGCCATCCCTAGCAGAAATTTAGCCTGATGATAACTGCTTGTGAGTGTACTTGAGCGGTGAATCCCGGCCATCCCTAGCTTGCTACCGGCCTTGGTCCTCAGCCGCCGTAGTGTACTTGAGCGGTGAATCCCGGCCATCCCTAGCGGGTGATCCTCTTACTTCCCCACCTGATGAAGTGTACTTGAGCGGTGAATCCCGGCCATCCCTAGCAGGAAATTGACTAGGTACGAGGCCGGAAATAGTGTACTTGAGCGGTGAATCCCGGCCATCCCTAGCGGCTGCAGCAGTGTGCGGGTTCGGTTCCAAAGTGTACTTGAGCGGTGAATCCCGGCCATCCCTAGCGGGGAAAGCCCTCCAGGCTATTGATCGTCTCAGCGCAAAGCCAGGGCAAAGGAACGGCATCGGCCCGGCGTGCCTCTCTGGAAAATAGCCTGAAGGGCTTTCCCCGCTCGAAATGAACCCACAAAACGAGTTGCAAATACTTGCCAATCAAGGACGAGCGTCTTTAGCAACTTTCACCGTCCGACATGCTCGGTTTGCTTAGCAGTCGATCCCTGAACGTGATGGCCGGCGGCCTTGGCCGTGGGTTCTTGAGCTGAGTTCGGGATGAAAGGCGCTTGCGGTGGAATAGGCGAAGATTGAGTTACCGGCGGGGGTTCAGAGTCTCGACATCCTTGTATTTCCATGCCCGCGAACAATCCGATGAGCATTGTTGCGCCAGTGACTATCGGAATCCAGATACGGAGCAGGTCTGTTTTGAATTCGTGTACCAGTTCATCCAGGGTCCGGGTTCGGCGTTCGATTGTCTGCACAATTTGGCGATTTGCGGATTCGACTCTAGCAGCGACGCCGCCGTCTCTGTCCGTCAGGTCACGCAGGGCCCCGATTAGCTGCTTTTGCGTATTCCCCATCGCAATAGATGTCGCCTGAAGTCCTGCCACGGTTTCAGGCATACCCGAACTCACAAAGTGCTGACGCAGACTCTCGCCAAGAATCTTGGCGATCTGCTGAGGGTCGAGACCGACTTCAATCTCAGAAGGCAGTTCTGCCAGACGACTCTCTATGAAATGGACGTACCCCAACATCTTCTCTTGTGCCTCATCGGAGAATTGAAGGTGTGCATCGAGCATCGCTTGGATACGCTCACGCTCATCAGCGATGTCCTTTGGCGTATGCCGCGTCAGCAATGCGAGGATGCCCATGGCTTCGAGGATGCGTAGCATCTCGTCATCTGGACTCAGAGTGCGGGTGTGAGCGAGAACACGATAGTAGGCGGTCTGCAGTTCTTCCGGTACGAGCCGAGCGAGAGAGTCGAACAAAGTCGACTCTCCCGCCTGTGCTTCATCAAGTTCATGCAACGTGGGAACGGTGCTCATGGAAGGAAGACCTCCTTTGTGCGGTCGAACTCGCTGAACAGCCTACGACGGTAGCTCTGCGCGCGCATTACGAGCGATGCTCGCTTCAGCTCATCTACAGATGCCTTGCGATCCGCCACATCTCCCAGCTTGATCCCGTGTTGACGAACTGGATTTTCCAGCTCTGCCAGTCGGAACTCCATCTGGAGGACAGTTGGAGAGAACGCCTCACGGAATCGCTTGGCTTGCTCCGTTGCCTTCCAGTAGGTGAAATCGGAGAGTGTACTGGTCGCATTCTCAACCACCACATACTTAACGCGATCCTGTAGACGGTTTGCCCACGCGAGGATGCTTTCTACACTTGCCGGGTCCGGCGTGACGACGCCAACAGCAGTAAAGCTGACGCCGGTCGCCGCTACATCCTCATACATGCTCTCGAACCAGTCCGCCGCCACCTGTCCGGCACCGGCTCCCATGTCGGCCAGGATGATCTCCGAACCGCTGTCGAGATGATCGACGAAAGCATCGAGGCCAGCAGGAGTATGAATGTTGACCTTCGTGACGGAGCCATTGAAGAAGTGCTTGAGAGAGCCACGGGCTTTGTTCTCTGTGTCCAGGTCAAGCAGTGTGACAGGAATCTCGTTTGCGGCGAACCATTCGGCCAGGGCCACCATGACGCCCGTCTTGCCGACGCCGCCTTTACCGCCCATTGTGAAGACCACGCGCTTCGCTGGCGTGGTTTGAGTCTTTGCTGCTTGTGTCATCGGGCACCTCCATCAGTGCTCAGGGTGAGGGGTTCGTTTTCACGGAAGACGAAGCGGGAACGCTTTGCCTCCTGCGCTGTGGGTTTGGCTTTGAACGCAGCGAGGCGGGCGCTCACTGGCGGTTGGGCAACCGGGAGCTCGACGGCAGGAAGCTCGAACTGCACCTGCTTCCGGTGACGGGCGCGGACTTTCACGAAGGAATGCAGTGTGCTGGGCGCGACCCGCATTCCAAGCCGTTCGGCGAAGAGCCGAGAAACCTCCCGATACGTCCGCCCCTTACGGCGGAGTTCTCGGATCAGTTCGCGGTGCGGTTCGAGTTTCGAACGCGGCGGTTTCGGAGGGAGGTCAGAGAAATCAGCCAGCAGAACTGCGGATTCGCAGACATTGTTTGATGAAACGTTCATGGCAGCTCCGTTTAAGTCCCCAATGGGGACTTATTGGTTCTGACGCCGATCTTTGGCGTCAACCGGCCATCTGGACTGGGATTTCCCAAAGGCCCACAGTTCAATTACCGGGGGCTTTGATTACTGAAATCAGGTACTTAGGAGCGCGACCTTTGGGCCTCGAAGAGTCTAGTTTAAGTCCCCATTGGGGACTCAAAAAGTTTGGGCAAAATGAGGACTTAAGACTTTTTTAAGTCCCCACTAAGTCCCCAATGGACGATTCCCAAATGTTCCTATTTGCTCCTAACCCTTTCCATATGTGCCACTTAGAGCCATTCCCGATTGTTCCTATGGGTTACCACTCGTGCCCTTTATTATCTAGGACTTACAGGGATTTGCGTCGTCTCATAACCCAAAGGTCGTAGGTTCAAATCCTACCCCCGCAACCACTTAGCGGAAACGCCAACCCCAGATAACCCCACGTAAGAGAAGCCAACAATTCTCCGTGGGGTTTTCTGCATTTCGGCAACGTTTCCCTTCATCGCTACGAGCTCCTCAAGATCTTGTTTACAACTGCTGTGTTCGCCTCGCGTTTGGACTCCATCAGGGCGTTGCCGTAGACGTTCATGGTGGTCGAGACCTGGGCGTGCCGCATCAGCTTTTGTTGAATGCCGATGGGTGCTCCCGTGTCGTCAAGCCATGAACGGTACGTATGGCGGAAGGTGTGCCAGCCGACATGGCCGTACTTGCCCGCCGCCTCCCAGCGCTCATCGTGAATCGGTAGACGCTTTCCGTTGGGCACCGGCGAGTCCGTGAGACACCAGACGCCGGCACCGGCCCCACACGTTGGACACGCCACGAGGCAGCACCATGCAGGACGGAAATAGTCCTGTTGGATGGGCGACGCATGGTAGTGGCGTCCCGTGACGGGACTCGTGAAGAGAAGATCGGATTCCTCAACCTCGATTCCGGTTCTCTCGAACGCCTCCCGGGCCTCTAGTTCGCATTGGCGTATCCAGTCCAACAGGATCGCCGCGAGGTCTGGATCGAGCGGCAACTCATCCTCGGAATACTCAGTCTTCACGAACTTGGCCCGCCCGTGGACAACCGCGCGGAAGAGCTGAATGCTGAGCTTCTCAAAATGAATGTCCGGCTTCTCGATCGCGAGAACCTCTTCGGCGCGTACTCCTGAACAGATCGCCACCAGCACCATCGTGCGATAGGGCTGGGGCACGAGTTCAAAGCCCAAAAAGAACTGATCGACCGTCAGGATTAGAGGCCGTTTGCGCCGCTTGCTGATCCCTTTGATCTCCACGAGTTGCATAGGATTGCGCTGCCTTTCGACCAACTCCCAAAACATCGCCTTCTCGAACAAGCGGTGCATGACAGCCTTGATATGGCCTTTGGTCTTCGGTGCCAAATCAAGGCCCTTCAACCACTCCTGGATCTTCATCGGCTTCATCCGAGAGAGGCGGGTGGTTCCCCACTTCTCGCGAATACGCTTGATGTTGCTGAGGTAGCCTGAAGCCGTTGAATAGCTCAGTTCGCCGATGTCATCGCTTCGTTCACCTGGGCGCACGCTCTTGATTTCAAGCAAGCGTTCTTCGGTGATGAAACGATCAAGGATGATGTCAAAGGTCGGGTCTAATACAGCGAGGGTTGGATTTTCATCATTAAGTTTGAGCACAAACGATCCCAGATGCCTTTCGGCAGCGGTCTGTGTCGGGAACTGTTCCACGCTCAGGTACAAGGATTTTCTCTTATTGGTTTCGGGGTCTTGGTATCGGTATTCCCAAGCCCATTGATTGTCTGCCCGCGCAACTTTGCGCAGGGTGCCGCGCTGAAAACGCTGCCGTGTGAACTTCAAGGACGCTCCTGTCCAGTCACAGCGGCCTGATCGGTTGTATTCGATTTTAGGCCTGTCTCCAGCCACGAATCCAGGGAACTTAAACGGAATCTCCAACGTTTTCCTACCTTGAAAGCGGGCACTTCTTTGTGGCGTGCCTTCCCCTCTAAGGTCTTCCAATGCATCCCCAAAACCGAAGCAGCTTCGTGAAGATCGAGCAATGGCTCGAACGCAGGAATTAGCCTGCGGGGGTTGGGCTTTGCGGTTGAGAGCATGGAACCTCCCGTCGAAGCGGCCCCGGCGTGGCTCAGGGCAGAGATAACGTACCGTGCTCCGAAGATGGCTCACCATGCGATACGGTGTCCAATTCACAAAGAGAGGCTACTTATCAACAGGAAGAATAAGGATCATTACGTTTACTTTTTTGAGCAAATTGCATCTAATCTCGCAATGTTTTAGCGGTGGGACGTTCAGCGCGCATCCAGTTCATTTGACACCGCTTATCGCTTCACCAGCGCGTCGTCCCATCCCATCTACTCAGAGTTTATGGGAGCACGTATGCTGCGAAATGAAACGAAATTGATGGAATCGGCCATCGCTCTTGCTGAAGAGCTGCACTATCAGCGGGCAGCGCGGAAGGTCCGTATCAGTCAGCCGATGCTGACGAAGAACATCCAGGACCTTGAAACCATTGTCGGCGGACCACTATTCATTCGGAACCGCAAAAGCGTGCTTTTAAATGATGCGGGACGGGCCTACGTCCAACAGGCGAGACTTTCCCTTCTCTACAGCGAGCGAGCCGTTCAAGCGGCCAGGGCCGTGATGCAGGACGTGGACGTGCCTTTCCATATCGGACGTTCCCCGTATACCGACCCATTCCTAACTTCGACTTTGATGTCTATCCACCTTCCGCTTTACCCGAAGCTAAGAATTGAATTAGCAAGCCAATACTCCGTGGACCTCGTTCACGATCTACTGGATGGCACACTAGATTTGGCGATCGCTAATGAACCTCCAGAATCGCCGTTGCTTACCCAAATTCAGATTGCGGACACACCCTTCTATATTGCGATGGCACGGAGAGACGCTTTGGCCGAGAAACCAGAAGTCACCTTTGCAGACGTGAATGGTCGCAGATGGATTCTTTTTGAACGTAGGCTGCATCCCCCTCTTTATGATCTGATCCTCGAAGCAGCAGAACGACGTAATGTGCGCCCCGGACGTATTCAGCACGTCACCGCCCCGGAAGAGGCATTTCCGTTTGTTGCGGACAGGTCTGCGGTCGCATTTTTGGTGAAAGCGGGAGCGTTGTTAATGGCTCGAAACGGAGTGACTATCAGGCCACTTGCGGAACACAACCTCCGCTTGCGTACATTCCTTGTTTCCAGGGCAGATAACGACTCCAAGATCGCTAGTGAGATCGTGCGGACGTTCGTCCGCAAAACTTCTGAAGTTAGCACTTATAAACAGTTACCACTTCCGATTTCGGCGTAAGTTCTACTTCTACTCCTCTCGTTTCGGCGCCGGACCGTTGCTGCCAACTATCTGAATCTCTATCTTGCCCGCCCATTCGCAACGGGAACACGATACGATTCCAGTCGTTATCGCGCGGAGATCTATATCCGCAAGGTTGATGACGTATTCACAATTAGGGCAGACGTGGACACTCTCCCAAGGTCCACCACCTCCCCCGTTGGCTCCGGTCTCGCTCATTCGCCTTCATCCGGTCTATCAGGACTCCCCAGAGATTCGGAGTGTGTTGGACGGCAGCATCGGAAAGGATGGTTCGCGCCATCTTATTTGATGGGCCATCGGACAAAAGCTTTGGGCCATCCTCTTGGCAAAGAGGATTGAAGAATGTTCACTTTCGCTTATGGCTTTGCGCTCTTCCAACGCTGCCAGTTCTTGCAGATCGCAGTCCCAGATTCGAATAAATTCTTCGTGGAACCCCTCCCCGCTGTTTTGTTGTCCGGCACTAGAGGGATCACGTAGACACCTCAATTCGAAAGCTACCAAATAAACTCTGCTGAAATAGCAAGACGAGAGCCAGATGACAAAACTTTACATTGGCTATTCGACTGACAGATTGGACCATACAGATCGAATTTCCGTTCCCCATGCCGGTCCGACAAAACTTGACAAAGTGAAGAGTGAAGATCGGTCTTCCCTGTTCGTATCCTTGATTGGGAAGCCCACTTTGTAGGAGCAGACATGGCAACTGTTGCGGTACCCATTACGTATGCGGCGAAACGTGAGACGGATATTCCCTGGTATTTGTGGTGCTTGGCGCTAGCTGTGACTTCAGCATCGATCGGTGGGAGATGGGATGTCTCCTGGCATCAATCGATCGGTCGGGACACTTTCTGGACCCCGGCGCACATTGCAATTTACCTCTGTGGTGTCCTGGCGGGCATCGCGTGTGGATACTTGATCCTCAAGGCTACGTTTCAGCGACCCACGGAACTGATCGCAACGTCTGTACAAGTCGTGGGGCTCAGTGGTCCTCTCGGTGCATTTCTAGCGGCATGGGGCGGGCTAGCGATGTTGACCTCTGCACCGTTCGATAACTGGTGGCATAACGCCTATGGGCTAGATGTGAAGATTGTCAGCCCCCCTCATACTTTGTTGATACTGGGCGATGTAGCGATCGAGGCTGGGGCATTGCTACTCGCTATGTCGGCCTTGAACCGAGCCGAAGGCCAGCCAATACTCTTTTCGCGATTGCGAAAGCTGGTACTGTACCTCTCCAGTGTTCTGCTCATGTCCGTCATGTTTTTCTGTATGGAGTTCACGCGCGACGTCCTCCTTCATACCTCTCTCCCCTACGTTGCTCTAAGCATCGGCGTTCCGGTGTGTTTTGCCGCAACGTCGCGAGCTTCTCGATACAAATGGGCAGCCACATCGATCGCGGCCCTCTACATTGCGTCCGTCATTGCATTCATCTTGATCCTGCCGCTATTTCCGGCGGAACCGAAACTGGGACCCGTCTATCAGCCGGTCACACATTTCGTCCCTCCACAATTTCCTATGCTTCTGCTTGTTCCAGCGATGCTGCTGGATCTTTTCTGGACGAAAATAGGAAGTCTCGGCAAGCTGTTGGCATCTGCGCTGAGCGGGCCACTGTTTGTCTTAAGCCTGCTGGCCGTTGAGTGGCCTTTTGCTAGCTTTCTCATGACCCCCGCATCCAACAACCGATTCTTCGCCACAGGTTCTCACCCCTTCTCCGTACCTCCCTGGGCACCAGTCGTGCTCCGCCAATTCATTCGCGGCGATCAGCCTTCCATGCTTATAAGAGGTCTAGGAATGGCGACAGTGTGTGCCGCGATCAGCGTGTGGCTTGGACTAACCGTTGGTGACTGGATGCGAAAGATACAGCGATGAAGAGATGGAAATGGTTGCTTTGTATCTTGGTGCTGGCTTCAGCGACATCCGGATACGCCCATGTGGGTAGCCCCGACGTTTACGCTGAAGGACAAGCAGGCGCCTACAAAATGTTGGTCGTGCTCCGCCCACCGCTCGTAATCCCTGGCGTTGCAGAGATTGAAGTACGAACGGAATCGCCTGTGGTTGACAGCATCACGATTACTGCGATGCCTTTAACTGGTGAAGCTGCGAAGCACCCTCCGGTCCCTGACACCATGCAGAAGCCTACAAGAGATGCTCAATTCTATGTTGGTCATCTTTGGATCATGAGTGCCGGGTCATGGCAGGTGCGCTTTGTGGCTAATGGCAAATATGGAGAGGGAATCTTGTCCATCCCGTTACCCGCGACCGCTACAATCACGCAGTCCATGCATAAGGGCCTCGGAACACTGCTTGCAATTCTTGGAACAGCTCTCTTGATAGGCATGGTGCGTATCGTGGAGGCCGCATCAACCGAAGCGATGCTGATACCGGGACAGGTCCGCTCGGCCAAGGATACTCGGCGAGGCCGCGTTGCCATGGCAATCGCATCGCTCGCTCTGATGGTGGCCGTTATTTCTGGAAATCACTGGTGGACGGTTGATGCCGCGGAGTATGCAGGTAACATCTACAAGCCGTTGGAAATGGCCTCTACCTTAGAAGAGGGAAATCTCCTTGATCTAAAGCTGCGCGATCCCGACTGGTTCCGTCCACGAAGCATGGACGACTTTATCCCCGATCACAATCACGAGATGCACCTGTATGCGATTCGGTGGCCGGAGATGGACGTCCTATTTCATTTGCATCCTGAACCGACCGGGACCGGGGAATTTCGACTTGCGTTGCCCTCTATGCCTGCCGGCGACTATCGAATCTATGCGGATGTGGTCCACGCTAGTGGCTTTCCCGAGACCCTGGTCTCTGAGCTGACTATTCCAACAGTCCACGGGCTTCCACTACGTGGCGACGATGCCGAAGGTAAAGCACTTCCGATCACCTCTGGCGCTGCTACTCGGAAGCGAGAGTCTGCGGCAGGCGCCGCGAAACAATGTACGGCGGACCGGCGTTTCACACTTCCAGATGGTTACACCATGATCTGGAGGACACTTGCACCACAGATTCCGAAGCAATCTGAGATATTTCGATTCGAACTCCTGGACCCGGAGGGGAAACCACCTCGCGATGTTGCCCTTTACATGGGGATGCTTGGCCATGCTGCGTTCGTAAAATCCGATGGAAGTGTCTTTGCTCATGTGCATCCCGATGGAACGATGGCGATGGCCGCAATGACTATGGCAAACTCCAATGCCTCAATCAATGATCAGAGTCATCCGAATGCGGTCGATACGGGAACCATGCTTGGGATGGATATGGATATGGTTAGCAGCGGACGGCCTAATACGGTCTCTTTTCCCTATGGCTTTCCGTCGCCGGGACTTTATCGGATTATCGTGCAAATGAAACACGGCGACACGATTGAAACCGGTGTGTTTGATGCCGACGTGCCAATGTCAACTCCATGAGGCTGATCCGCAGGGGTCTCGCTATTGCAATTTCATCACCTCAATTGGGCCGCTCCTGAAGGGAGGCTACATGCACTTAGAAACGATAATTCTGGTTTCGCGAACGCCTGAAGAGGTGTGGAGTTATCTAAGCGATTACTCGAATGTTCCTCAATGGGATCGTGGAGTAGAAAGCGTGCGCCATAACCCCGCGACTGCACCTGGAGTTGGGTTTGAGTTTTCGACATTCGGGATTGCAGATAAGAAAGGCGCCGGTCCAGAGCGCGGGAAGATGTCGTATCGCGTCAGCAAAGCTGATCCGGTAGAGGGAGCTACTGTGGAGTTAACCAACTCGGATGGCAACGCCAGATACTTCAAGCGGGCAGAATGGCGCTTCAAAGTTGATCCAGCTCCGGAAGGTGCATGGATTACGTGCGCTGCCCACTTTACGCTTCGATTCAGATACATCTTCCTGGCTCCCGTGTTCTCCATGATGAAAGGGGCAATACAACGTGACCTCGAAAGTCTTAAGAGAGTCTTAGAGTCTGTCTGACATTTGCATTATCTGATTCATCTTGTAGCTGGAAAGGTCATTTAGCCTCGCTATTGATGATCGCAGACATCGGTTGAAGTGGTCCCGCCTGATAGGCGAGACCACTTCGCCCTAACGCTTCAAATGAGCCGAACCATGGGCTGACAAGACCGGATTCACAATGGTGAATCGCGGGCGTACAGTTGAAAGCTGTGTCATGGAAGATCCGCTCGAAGGGTTCTGAAGTTGAATTGTCCCGATGGACAACTGGCTCGAGTCCGTTTCCAAGAGCAGCGCGGTGGAACTGTCGAGCACGTAAAGAGTCGAATTGAGCGCGGGGATATAAGAATTTGCATTTACCTGCATGCTGGGAAATGAAAGTGAGCCCCGACCGTTTGGATTGATCGAATAGCTTCCAGTTCCGAGATTCGCACCGGTAACCAAATAGCCAAGGTTGTTTGCATCATAAAGTCCAGACATGGTGCTTCCCGAGGTTGTAAATTGAGCGATCGAGTCGACCTCTCCATTGCCATTGACGCCAGAAAGATTCAATCCGTAGCCCTGAGATGCTTCTATCGAAGTCGCGCTCTGGACATAGAGATTGCCACCGGAAATTCCAAAGGTGGAACCTGCGCCATTGTCGGCTTCGAGCAGGAATGCGCCTCCATCGTATGGATAAGCGGCGAACGTATAGCTTGCTGCACCGAGTGTGTTGTTCGTCAGAATGCCGTTATAAATGCCATTAAGTGTCAACACGGTGCGCGGCCCGCTTGATGAAAGACTCCCGGTAACGCTTGGTGCCTCTGCGACGATTCCCTGATCGTTGATGTCTTCCAACCCGGACGTGATCTGGCTCGTTCCATTTGACATGAGCAGGCCGCCGGCGGCAAACGGCCCTTCAGAGACGTCCTCTCCGGAAAGAGCAAGCACCAGTGGACCAGATGGGAAAGAAGTATGCCCTGTTGAGGAGATCGCATCGCCTTCCATATAGCCTACGGAGTCGGTTTCGATGAACTTCAAATGGGTGGAATCAATCGCCCATACGTCAAAATGCAGTGTCCCAAATCCGAAGGCGCTTGTCGTAAGTTGAGAGGAGCCGGGCACCCCCACAAGAACGGAACCACTAATGGGAAGATTTCTCAGCCCCCTCGAGTTCCCGTTGTCGCCGAAATCCTGCTGTCCCGCTGTTATCTGGCCGTTGCCATCGAGAGTGAAGGCGCCAACCGTCGACAAAGAATTGACGACGGTAGAATCAACTCCATTGAACCCGAACGCATAAGAACCGGCGAGGCTGCTTTGTGCGAGGTTCGCGCTTTGCAGGTCGATAGCACCACTGCCGCTCCCGTAGCTGTCGAAACGTGTGATGGCTCCATGCGAGTTCGATGTAAGAACGAAATCGAGACCGAATTGAACATTCGTTCCATTGATTGAGACGGAGATGTTGCCAGTGCCTCTGCCATCTGATGTCACGTTGTAGGTTCCGCTTGTCGGCAGATGTGTGAAGGCATAATTGCTTCGCAACGCGGAACCCAAAGCGGGATCATCGATATCGATTGTGCCGTTCGTGAAGCCGCCGCTGCCGTTGGCTGTAACGCTTCCAAGAACTGAAAAATAACTTCCGTATCCGTTACTGGTGTCGTAACCAGAAAATGACACCACATACGTGCCATTTAGAGCGCTATTGGTGAAACTGCCGCCGGGTGGTGGGGTTGGTTGATCGCTTGAGCTTCCGCAGCCAGCCAGCGCGAATAGAGCAAGAATTGAGACGATGGGGACGATGATTCCAGGTATACGCATAGTGTTTGTTGTCCTCCGATTAGGAACTGCTCTGACATCGCGACTTCGCAATGTCAGTCAGTTGGTTTCTTGATGTGGACCGTGCATTGATGAGGTGGGTGATGCACCCGATGTGAGCGCACCGGCATGAATCGCCGCACCACTCAGAGAAACCCAGCTCAAATCAGTGTTATGTCAAGAATTGTCTGCGTTAGCGACATTCGAGGCGCTTATCCCGGTAGTCCTACGGACGGGCTTGTATCGACGACAACTTACCTGTGTTGAGCCCGAATCACGAAATTGTGCAGGAAGTTTGCGAGGAATTATTTAGAAATTTTCGCGATCTCGATCACTCGTATCAGAGTGCAGAGGCACCAGAGTTTCAGCGACGGATGACTTGCGTTTGCGAGCCGCCCCACTCTTCCGGATCGGTGTCCGATAGAGTCTGCGAGAAAGTCCAGCGATGTCCTGCGATGTCTTCGACCGTATATTGTCGCTCACCGTATGGATAATCCGTGGGCAGAGAAATCAAGTGGGCTCCGTGTCCTGTAGCAATTACGCTATGCCGATGAACATCTTCCACCCGCACCATCACCGAACCTATTGCTCTAGCTGAGGACGCATGTTCCTTCGTGATGACGATCGCACCATTATTTATCGCAAGCTGAGCACGGTGGTCGCCAATTCTTAAGCGGAGGGTAAACCCAAATGCCTTGCAGAGCCAATCGATGGCTTGGTTGACATCGGGATACGAAAGAACCGGTATGACCGTACATTCTGGCATCGAGCGATTCGTTAGCATTTTGTTCTACGCCTCCTTGGCTTAGAGAGAACAGCCGATAACCCAAGATCTCTTGTTGTGGACTGGACTATTCGCAAGCTTAATGAGGCTGCGAGTTTTGCCAAACGCAGCCCCAGTTGGATTAGGGCTGCGGTGGAGGTGTGACGGTTCGAACATTGTTCACCTGGCCGTTGGCAACATTTCGTTGATCGTTGTAGACACCTCCATTGGGACCAACAGCTGTCTTTGTGCTATTGAGCTGTCCGGGCTCGGCCGAGCGCTGCGATGTATACGTCGCACCGTTTGGCCCGGTTGCGGTGCGGCTGTCTGTGTACTGTCCATTCCCGGCTGTCCGCTGATTGGTGTACGTTGCGCCATTCGGCCTCGTCGCAGTTTTCGTACTCGTCAACTCTCCGTTCTGCACAGATTTCTGAGAAGTCCGAGCAGCGCCGTTTGGTCCGGTCATCGTTCGAGTGTCCGTGTAGTGGCCGTCAGACATCGTCCTCTGATTTGTGTAGCTAGCTCCATTGGGGCCGGTGGCTTGACGCGTGCTGGAGACCTGTCCGTTCTCTCGTGTTTGGGTCACGGAATGCGTGCCTCCGCGGGGTCCGATACGAGTTCTTCCACGGGTAATTTGTGCGGGGGCCATGCTAGTGCAGAGAAGGAAGCCTGCGATGGCAACGCTAAGTTTGGCTTGAGAGATCATGTTTTACCTCGATTTAGAAAGTCACGGAACCAAGCCGTGCATTCATTGAAACGCAACACCCTGTCGCATGTCGCTGTTTGAAATGTATGGATATGTAAAGTTTGCCTCGGACACGAGACTACAAATCTTTACCCGCAGACTCTTCGCAATCGGCAACCATTGACTGGCGTCAAGACCATTCAAGATGAAGCGGAACGAGGAGGAACGATGAACATTAAACAGCGGTTTGCGGGCGCCGCGGCTGTCCTCTTACTGACAACGGTGGGAGCATTGGGTCAGAACGGTATAAGCAATGGCGCAAAGCCAACGCAGCCATCTCAGCCGCAGCATGGCCCCGGAAGCAGCGAAGCCACTTCTCACTCCGTGGTCACCCTAAAGATTGCGGACGGCAGTCAAGGGGGATGGATATTCCTTCCGGCCAATCCAGGTCCAAGTACAGCGCCTGTCATCATCTTTTGTCATGGATGGGCAGCTATTTCCCCACACGGATACCAGGCGTGGATCAATCATCTTGTCATGCGAGGGAACATCGTCCTATGGCCCAACTATCAGAACAGCCCTCTAACACCGACGCGCCAAGCTCTGCCGAATGCTCTGGCTGGGGTGAAAGCTGGCTTGCGGGTGCTGCAATCAGGCAACTACAGCGTTCGTCCCGATCTTGATCGCGTCGTCGTCGCAGGCCATTCGGCCGGCGGAATGGTCGCAGCTGGAATCGCGGCCAGAGCAGTTGTCGAGGGCCTACCCAAAATGAAGGCTCTGATGTCAGTGGAGCCGGGAGATAGTCAACGGGGCGGGGTCGCCTCCGTCCCCCTGGCCGACTTAAGCACGCTTCCGCCCGACACGTTGATGCTCATTCTGGTTGGGCAAGATGACACTTCGGTTGGGACTTTCGACGGAGAACGAATTCTGCACGAATCCACCTCGGTTTCTCCTTTGAACAAAGCGCTCTTAATGCTTCACAGCGATGATCACGGTTCGCCCGCATTAATCGCAAATCACTTCACGCCGTACGCGGTGCTGAACGCCGACGGTACGTTTGCGAAGGAGCCAACCAAGGCTTCGTTCAGCAGAAACACGGCCTATATCGGTGTTGTCGACGCATTGGACTACATGGGGACATGGAGATTGCTCGACAGGCTCATGGATGCGGCGTTCGGAGGCGAGGGGAACCGCATCTTTCAGGACCCGAGTGTTCTTGATATGGGAACCTGGAGTGACCGCGTCCCAGTGAAGCGGCTCACCCGTCTCAATTAGCAAGCCCTACTGCATGTCGCTGCCTGCATGTTGCTGTCTACGCTCTTGCAACTGCTCCTTCCTCTGTTCCTTCATCTGTGCGTAGGTCTTTCGCTGATCGCTAGTCAGAACCGCCTGAATCTTCTTGTCGCTATCGGACATAATCGATTTTGCTTTCCTTGCCTTCCGCAACCGGCGACCCGAAGTATCGGCCATCAGTGCTCTCATCTGTGTTTGTCGATCAGCGATGATCGGAGTAATCTTGGCCTTTTGATCGTCAGTGAGATTGAGTTTGCTGCTCATCCGGTTCACTGCTTCTTCGGGGGTTGGCCAGCCGCCGGTAGTGGTTGGAACAGATTCGCTTGGGATGGGTTGATTGGCAGGTGGTGGAGTTGGCTGCTGTCCAACTGCATAGGATGCGCCAGTGGCGACAACAACAAATGCTAGACAAGCTACGGATAAGGTATTCGACTTCATAGTTCCTCCTTGATCGAATCTAGGTCAAAGACGGCTCCGAATGCCCATGAGAGCGTGTAAAGTTTTGTCCGAGCCAATGTATCCAGTACGACCTCCGACATACTGAATTTGTGCCAAGAATTATGCACACTTTACCGAACCGGAGCTTCTTCTATGGCTATGAAACCTGCTCGTCCTGCGTTTCGCATCTTCGACAATCATCTTGCAAAATCGTTCTACCTCGACTGGCTTGCATTTCAGTTGAGCTGGGAACATCGCCCCGAGAATGGTGGCCCGTCCATTATGGAAGTAAAACGTGACAACGCAACCCTGCTCTTATCGGAACATTATGGAGATGGGACGCCGGGAACGAAGCTGTTCATCGAGACCGACGGACTTGATTCACTCCATCAAGAGCTGACAAAGCGGAAAAATCCTTACATGAAACCTGGCATTGAAGACCTGGATTGGGGCAGGATATTGACAGTCATTGATCCCTTTGGCAACAAGCTCGTTTTGGTTGCGAAGGTAATCTCGAACGAGCAAGAGCTCTGATTCGAGGGAAAGGATAAATTCGGATGGGCACAATGAGCAGCTCGATCCTTCTCGTAGACGACGATACCGAGCTTTGTGAATCGCTCACGCGGCTTCTGGCAATGGATGAAATTGCCATTACCTCCGCCCACAACATTGCTACAGGAAAGTCTGAACTGAAATCAAAGCGGTACGATCTAGTTGTTCTCGATGTCATGCTTCCCGATGGCGATGGGCGCGTTCTTCTGAAAAAGATCCGCGACCGTTCTGATGTTCCTGTCATCATGCTCACGGCACGAGGGGATGCCGGCGATCGCATTGCAGGCTTGGAAAGCGGTGCGGATGACTACATTCCCAAACCATTCGTCCCTGGAGAACTCGTTGCGCGTATCCGTGCTGTTCTTCGCCGCCGTGTTGGTGGCAAAAGGGACACCCTTTTGGCGGGAGACTTGAAGATTGAAGTATCGAAGAGACGGGTACTACGTGACGGAGAAGAGGTTGTTCTAACTGCGGCAGAGTTCGATATCCTATTGGCTTTAGTTCGCCGTAGTGGCGAGTGCGTCACTCGCGATGAGCTTACCGAACAGGTCTTGGGCCGTCCCGTTGGTGTCACAGACCGGGCGATCGACAACCATATTAGCAGTTTGCGCCGGAAGCTAGGTGCGCAGGCAGGAGATACGGAAAGGATTCGCAGCATTCGCCACCTTGGATACTGCTACACAGGATTGACACATGCGTAGCCTCTTTCTTCGCGTGTTCCTTACATTTTGGCTGGCGTCCGCACTTGTGCTCTTGAGTTTAGCTGTCATTACAGCTGCGACAAATGCACGTCCTCTTGCCCACCGATGGCTGATGCATTCACTGGATCTCTATGCGAAGACTGCAATCGATGCATACGAAGAGGGAGGTTCGAAAAGACTCAATGAATATCTCATAGACATTCAAAGTGATGCGCTTACATCTGCCGTTCTTCTCGTGGACAATTCTGATGCTGCTGCGAGTCCAATGCCACCTGGCGCTGTAGATTTACTGGCCAGAGCTCGATCCGAGAAGCGTTCGGAATACTCCTTCGATTCTACGTGGCTTGGCGTAGTCAGGCAGACGCACGGCGATCATGTCTACTTCTTCATCGCCCAAGTGCCGCAAGTGAAGATGTTTGGGAACTATGTTGACCCAGAAAAAGGACCGTTTCGAACGGCCTTTGTGTTGGTCATTTCGGCGGCTCTCTGCGGTCTGCTTGCTCGAAGCATTACGAAGCCAATCAGAAGCTTGCAGAGGACTGCCATGGATATCGCAGGCGGGGATCTCACGGCACGCGCCTCACCCGCCCTCGCGGGTCGTACCGACGAACTTGCTTCGTTGGCCCATGACTTTGATCGCATGGCTGAGCGAGTTCAGCTTTTACTCGAACAGCAAAAGCTATTGCTCCGTGATATATCCCACGAACTGCGCTCGCCTCTAGCACGGCTAACTGTCTCGGCGGAGCTGGTACATCGTGGTGATCTCGCTGCAGCAGCTCGTATGCAGGCCGATATCAAGACCTTGGAGACGATGATTTCGGATTTGCTGACGCTTGCCCGGATTGACGCCTCGGATAAACACTCACGACGCGAATCAATTCACATAGGCCGATTGATACAACAAATTGTTAAGGATGCATCGTTTGAAGGAGAGGCTGAGGCAAAGACGGTCGTTCAGACAGGCGTCTTCGACCGCTATATTTCGGGAGACACGGGTCTCCTACACAGCTGTATCGAGAACATTGTGCGCAACGCGCTCAAACATACACCGGGAGCCGGGGTTGTGGAAGTGAATATTGCAGATATCTCCAACTTCCGAGGCCCAATGATCGTCATCACCACGAGAGATGAAGGTACTGGTGTCCCTGAAGAGGCTCTGGAGCAGATCTTCGACCCGTTCTTTCGAATCGCTTCTCAGAATTCTCACAAGCAAGGTGGCGCAGGTCTGGGCCTCTCCATTAGTAAAAGAATTGCGACATTGTATGGTGGAACAGTCGCAGCCCAGAACCTGCCCGGTGGATTTCAAGTGCAACTCTGCCTTCCAGCGGCTGTCAATCGTATAGGGAGGGGCCTGAGCTAACGCCAGAATCCTGCCACAAATACCCAGGAACCATTCCGTTCAACCCACCTGGGAGCGACCCAGACCACACCAGGGCGAGGCGGAAGCTCATATCTTCCGGGAACCCACACATACCGGGTACCTCCCCAGCGATAGTAACCAGGCAACCAGACATATCTTGGCCCTGGACGCGGTATTGGTCTTTCAACGATCACTCGGGGTGGACGCACGCGCACGACAACCTGAGACCATGCTGTTGATGCAGTGAGAGCAGCGGCTCCAGCTAACGTGATGAACAATTTTTTCATACCAAATGCTCCGAATTGGATTGGAGTGCATCACCACAAAAGCACTCTTCATGGTGACCGCTTCCATTCAGATAGACACGGATGTCCTCTGCCCCGATGCTGCTGTTTCTGTAAAGAAATGTCGGGCGTTATATTCGTTCCGAAGAACTCTCCGAACGACAAATCTTTACATGAAACTAAACGGGCCGTTTGGTAGACATTTGTTTCTCGACTCAACGTTTTGCTCTGAACTAGTGCCCAGAATGCTAGAACTTTTGCTCTAACAGATCGGACCGCACTCACACGAGCGGGTGGGTCCGGGATCAGGGGTCCAGGCGTGAGTGCTATTGGCCATTTCAAGTGATACTTGGACAAATGAAGACGACATCGATAGAGCGCACCTGCGTCTGCAAGGGCCTCAGCGATGGAGGGTGAAAGCGGGTAACTCCCGTTCATCAGTCACCAAAACGCTTGGATTAGGTAGCTACGGCTTCTCCTCGAAAGAACCACTCTACGCCGTATCTATCAGTAAGGCGACCGTACAGTCCGAATGGCATTTCTTTCAAGTCGACTTGGAATTCCTTATCTGCCCCATTAGACAGTCGGTCGAAGATGTCTCTAAGATCAGCAAGCTGATCGCCAGTGACGTAGATGGCCGTGGTGTTCCCTTGCTTGGGCATGCGGGTGGGATGCAGCCAATCCGTAGCCGAGAACTCAATTGCATTACTTTTCAGATAAGCGTTCGTTATTCTATCGTGTTTTTCTGCGGGAAATCCGTTCTTCATTGGCGTATCCCCGAGCCGCGTAAGGGAAAGACTGCCGCCGAAGCAGGTTTGATAAAACTCCATGGCATCAGCACAGTTGCCGTCAAAGAGGAGGAATGGGCTAATACGAAGCATTGAGATCTCCATACGATGAGCTATTGAACTTCATTGATTAGACATCACGGGCATGCAGGCAATGTAAAGAATTGTCGCCCAGCCTACGTGGATGATGAACCGCTCTGAGGTCGTGATCGGCCCGTATGAACAGTCAATGAGCGGTAAGCCCTGTCGGCAACAACTGACGTTCGGGGAATGACCACGTAGGCTGTCAAATTCGCCCCTCTCGAGCGATTGCCGAAAACGCTGAGCAACATGGGCACAAAGACCCCAGTGAGCGATTGGTTGATTGCCGCGACATGCTTTGCGTCCTCGGCAAGTAGTTTGGGCAGCCAGCCATGCGCCATGTGGGTAAAGCGGAATCCGGCGAGCATTGCGGTTAGAAAGGCTAGGGAGAACTTGGAGGTGAAGGTATCCGAAAGGCGCGTGTGGACGATGAACGCCCAGCCAATTGGATTGGGCCGGCCAGGAGCACGCGGCTCCATCAAAGGCCGAATACATTGCCGCAGACTTGTCTTCTCGACCAAACTAATCCTTGCAGTCACGCGGCGGACCATACATTATGAGGACTCATTTTAGTGGGCTGTTGCTGCTCGTACGAGCTCGGTGGTTTCGTAAGCGTCAGCGCCAGAATTGGGAGATTTGCTCGGCGAGGGCTTTGCCTTGGTTGTAACCTGCTTGAGCGGCGTGTCCACGCCTCGTCAAATCCATCATGTTCATGCCTGCGCCGAGTGCGTGTTCCGAGTCGCTATCTGGGAAGATTGTTTCTACTTTGTTGCCATGCGCACGTAATTCGTCGACCTGTGCTGAAAGATGAAGTCCCCAATCCCGTGGTTTTCGTGTTCTGTCGCCGAGTGGTGGAATAACCAGAACCCGCTTGTATCCGGCTGCCAGATCGACATTCACGTCGGCTCGGTAGCCGCCATCAATGTATCGTTTGTCGCCGATCCTGTATGCGAAGCCGCCGGCACAGCTCGCGGCGACTGCGTCCACCAAATCGACCCCGCTGTGGCGATGGAACACGGCCGGTTCACCCGTATCGGCATCGACCGCCGGAATGAACATCATGCGCTCCGGCCATTCTTGTCTGGGCAGGCGAGCAGCGACGGTATCACGCCACCGCATCTGCACAGAATTGTCCGATGACTCAGCCATTGCGAGCGCCTCCGCACCCAATCTGCGGCGCATATCGGACGCACCTTCAGCTTCATGAATGATTCGGCTTGTCTTTTCCAGATGGTCGGCTGATCCCTTTGGAACGCGCCCACCGTTAGATACCATTGAACCAGTTTGTTGCTGGGGCGCAGCCGAAAGGATGTCGGCAAGCAGTTTGGTCGGGAGCGCACTTGTTATCTGCGCCGCGGCCGTCGAGCCGGCCGATGTACCGATGATCAGATCAGCCTTGGTAACGTCTAATCCGCCATCAAACAGGCCGGCGATGATTCCGATCAACCACGCATTGCCTGCTGCTCCTCCACCGCCGAGTACCAGCGCTCGCTCATTCACGACCGCAAGGTGCGTAATGCGCCTGTGCGCAGCGGTCAAGTGAAAGCCATGCTTGCTAATGTCCTCCAGGCAGGCAGTCACATCAACGCCTTGATAGGGCTCGTCGTGGTACAACTCTATGGTCTTGAAGCTGGTCCACGGGCCATATTGCTGTGGGAGATTCGCCCCTTGCTCATCGAGCGAAAAGCCGAACACGCGGTTCTGGCTCCTGAATGCATGTACTTTCGCCATAGGTAGTTCTTACCGAGCTCTCTGAAAATCGGCTGGGACAAGTCTGCCCCTTTCATAGGTCCGTAGTAATCGAATCACCGTTTGAAAGGGCGGCACTTTCCCGCGAGATCGTTGGCCTTACCAACGATCTATGTAAAGTTATCATGAATCATTGGTAACGCCAACGGTATATTGTTGGTATCACCAATCTTTTCGGGGACGCGATGGACATCGTTCGACATGCCGGCCAGGCACCTTTACTGCGAGATCTGTCGTCCAGGTTGCTGAATCAAACTGCCATTTTGGTTGGCAGAGTCGTGGGCGAAGCTCTCGCCGTGGAAGGTACTCATCGCTACCAACTCGCCGCGCTTGCGACACTCGATGCCTTTGGCGCCCTTTCACAAGCCGAACTATGCCGGCGGACGAACATCGACCGCAGTGATATGAACGCAGTTGTGAATGAGCTTGAGAAAGATGGCGCAGTCACGCGCGCTTCAGATCCCGATGACCGCCGTCAGAATATCGTTGAGCTCACAGAAACGGGCAAAGATCGCTTCGCCCGCCTGAAGACTAGCTTAAAAAAAGCGGAAGATCGCGCATTGGCTCCATTGGCGCCAGCAGACAGACGAGAATTGATGCGTTTGCTTCGGATACTTCACGACTATCACGCGGCTCCGCCGCCTCCCGCAGAGCCCCGGTACTGAAGCTCCGTCAAGCCAAGTGATCGGTCTAACCTGGGCAAAGCCTAAAATAAGCACGCGGGTCCCCCGGATTCGGTGAACGACGGTATCTACATCCCGAGCGGAGCATCGTTTGACCACCAAACCGGGTGCCCACCTTCGCGAAACTAAGTGGGTTTGCAGAACTCCGAACGCAGCCGCAAGATGGAGTGACGAGGGACGCCCCCCGGAGAAGCGAGGAGTGAACTCTTCGCCCATTGGAAGAATTAAAGGAGTGCAGCGATTGCTCCAGATATCACGACTTATGAGGACTTGCCTGCGAACAGGGCGGACAGCGGAAGAATCCCGTTTGCCGCAGGAAGAGTGAACCGCTTCCCAGCGAAAGTCAGATAAAGGGATTTCGTTTCAAATGTTCTCTACCCCACGAACAGAGAACATCCAACACCGGGATCAACGTCCGTCCGTACGGCGTTAGGGAGTACCGCACTCGCAGGGGCAAGCCTTGCTCCAGATGACGTTCCAGAATCCCAGCCCCTGTCATATCCCGCAGATGACGAAGAAGCATCCGCTCGGTAATTTCAGGAATACTCTTCCGCAATTCGTTCGTCCTCATCGGCCCGTCCAACAGTCGCCAGAGGATTGTGCCCTTCCATCGCCCATCGATGACGCTTAGCGTCACATCGATCGGGCATGGTGAGATCTCCTTCTTTGAAACGCCCACAGATTACTCCAACTGACAAATTTGTCAGTGCTGCTTTTTGCATCAGTGCTCCATTCGAAAGCGTCTTTAGCGAAGAGTCAATAGGAGCCCTTATGCATTTGTTTAATATGGCTACCCTCCTCGTCATCCTTACGCTGGTAGGCGCCGAGTTTTCTGTATCCGCATTCGTGAACCCTGCCGCGTGGCGGCTCGAACCCGAATCGCAGTTGAAAATGTTAAGCCGTTTTGCTCTCGTGCTTGGAAAAGTGATGCCGGTCTGGTACCTGCTCTCTACCCTGGTTCTCGGTATCCAGACCTGGCTCTGTTGGCACACGCCTGAGCGCGCAATCCTGCTTACAGCAGATGCGATCTGGGTCCTTACTTCGGTGGCATCGATCTTTGCCCTGGTTCCACTCAATAATCGCGTGGCGGAAGGTGCTGCTGAGTGGCAGCGGATACATCGGATTTGGGACCGGAGACATCGAGTGCGTATAGCCGCTCTCGCCACCGCAGCCGTCCTGCTCACTTATGTAGTAGTCCGCTGAGGGATGCTCAGTCCCGGGAAACGGGCTTCTCGGGACACAGGGTGATACGGTCCGGCGTGTATCTTATTGGAAAAGATGAAGGGACCAAGAACAATTCATGAGCGATGAAAGAAAAGTTGGTGGAATGAGCAGGCGCTCTTTCCTTTCCGCGAGCGCGATGGCTGCTCCCCTTGTGGCAAATGCGCTGGCGACGCCTCTTAAGGCAAGCCCGCTGGACGCACCAGCGATATCAACACGAGGCGCGAAGAAACGTAACGTACTGTTCATTTGCTGTGACGATCTAACCCCGCGGATCGGGAGCTTTGGAGATCCGGTTGCGAAGACGCCTCATCTGGATCGCTTGTCACAACTCGGTGTGCGGTTCGAGCGGAACTACTGCCAATACCCGCTTTGCGGTCCTTCGCGTGACTCTCTTATGACCGGACTGGCGCCGGACACGACACAGGTCTGGGACTTGAAGACAAACTTCCGCGACACAATTCCTGAGGCGGTCACACTGCCACAACTGTTTCAAAAGAACGGATACTTCACGGCGCGGACGGGGAAGATCTATCACTACAACAATCCCAGCGAGATTGGAACCCCAGGTTTCGATGATGCTGCAAGCTGGCAGGTGGCTGTCAATCCTGCCGGATACGATCGCATCCATGATGAAGGGCTCGTGACTTTCTATGCGACTGAAGAAAAGATTGTAGAAGCAGCCGGCAAGGCACAGAACTTCGAAGGGGCTCCGCATCTGTCAGAGCATCGCAAGCGTTCGAACATTCCATGGTTGCGAGGAGGTAAGGGGCCGGGAGGGATTCGTATTGCCCAAGATGGGCGGACACCGATACTCCCGCTCAGTAAGAATGGAGATCTCGGTGTATCCATCGCCGGATACGCCTCAGATGGCACAGATGAAATGATGACCGACTTTATGGTGGCGGAGTCTGCCATCGCAATGATGGAAGAGCACCGGGATGAGGCTTGGTTCATCGGTTCCGGCTTCTTTCGTCCGCATGTACCGTTCATCGTGCCATCGAAATACTTCGATATGTATTCCCTGGATGAAATGAGGCTTCCGATCCTTGCTTCTGATGAGCTGAAGGTGGCCCCAGAACTCGCCTACTTATCCATGAATGCGAACTATGGAATGACAGAACGGCAGCACCGCGAAGCTATGCGGGCCCACTTCGCAGCCATCAGCTTTGTAGATGCGCAAGTAGGACGCCTGTTGGATACGGTGATGCGTCTGGAGCTGCTGGACAACACTGCGATCGTCTTCTGGTCTGATCATGGATTCATGGTTGGGGAGCACGGCCAGTGGGAGAAACGAATGCTCTTCGAAGCTTCGGCGCATGTCCCTCTTATCATTGCTGGAGCTGGAGTGCCTGCAAAAGGTAAAGCCTGCAAGAGAACTGTGGAGCATCTAAATATCTACCCAACTCTGTCAGAGATGTGCGAGTTGAACAACCGTCCCGCTAATCTGCAGGGTCATAGCATGCTGCCCTTGCTGTCGGATCCCGACGGACCGTGGGACCGACCAGCGATTACGCAGGTTGGACGCACTGTGGGATCACATGCAGTGATGGGATATTCGTTGCGGAGTGAGCGGTATCGTTACACGGCGTGGGGTAGTGCGGGCGTAGAGGGAGAAGAGCTCTACGACTACCAGACTGATCCGGGAGAAGTGAAGAACCTGGCGAAAGATATTGGGTCTGCTCATGTGAAATCGAAACTTCGGGCGAATCTTGAACACATCTGCGCAGCGAGAAGAGTCTTTGGAGATGTCACGAAGCGCGTTTCGTGAAGGAGATGAGGGCAGTATCACGCGATTTCGGCAAGCGATTGAGCCATCACGCTAACAAGGTCGATCTGAACAACTGTTAAGCAACGGAGTGGTGAGTCACAACAGGTAGCGATAAAGGCTCTTTGCGTCACTAATCCGCGTCCGGATTCCAGCTCAATGAGTGCATTGCCCTGTTGTCTCCAGTCGAGATTCAATATTGCACATAATGAGTCAACTCAAGCCGGGTTAAAAGGTTGAACCCAAACGCTTATCCACCTTTCGCCCTCTTCGGCCGAAGACACTTGATGAAACCATCAAGTTCTAGCGGTCGATAAGCTTTGCGTGTGTCGCGGGATATCGCTCCCCTTCCACCTTTATGGCAGAAGACCCCTCTTCAAGTGAGTGCAGGTCGTCAGCGGTCAACTCGATGGCAGCGCCCCCGAGATTTTCTTGTAGTCTTGAAAGCTTGGTAGTGCCTGGGATCGGAACGATCCATGGCGCTTTCGCAAGGAGCCATGCGAGGGCGATCTGAGCGGGCGTAGCCTGCTTTTGTTCTGCAAACTTGGTGATGACATCTACGAGAGCCTGATTCGCTTTGCGATTGTCTTCGCTGAACCGGGGAACAACGGCGCGGAAGTCGGTGCTGTCGAACTTCGTAGAGGAATCGATCTTGCCAGTGAGGAAGCCTTTGCCGAGGGGGCTGAACGGGACGAATCCGATACCAAGCTCTGCAAGGGTAGGCATGACAGACTTTTCGGGTTCGCGCCAGAAGAGAGAGTATTCGCTCTGCAGGGCCGTGACGGGTTGCACGGCATGAGCGCGGCGAATGGTTTTTGCGCCTGCTTCGGAAAGACCAAAGTGCTTCACCTTGCCTGCCTGGATCAAATCCTTAACGGCACCAGCAGTTTCTTCAATGGGCGTGTTGGGATCGACGCGATGCTGGTAAAGCAAGTCAATGGCGTCCGTTTGCAGACGCTTTAACGAGCCTTCGACGACCTGCTTAATGTGGTCGGCGCGACTGTTGGTTGCTGTCCACTTGCCATCGTTGCGGGGATCGGGCTCGAATCCGAATTTAGTAGCGATCACGACGTCTTTGCGGAAGGGAGCGAGAGCTTCTCCTACGACCTCTTCATTGACGAACGGGCCATACACTTCGGCAGTGTCGAAGAAGGTGACGCCGCGCTCGACAGCGGCGCGAATGAGCTTGATCGCTTCGCCCTTCTCCGTGGCGGGGCCAAGACCGAAGCTCAGGCCCATACATCCGAGGCCGAGTGCTGAGACTTCGAGGCGGCTCTTTCCTAATGTGCGCATTTCCATGATTTTTCCTATCACTACTCAATCGTTTGATGCTCGCGAGCTGCTTTGCTTCAATGCTTTGTAGGCCTCCTCACTGACCGACTCCAGCCCACTGTCTTGCCCTACCGCTGTCTAGATTCCGGTCATCTTGAGCATGGCCTCTGGCAGGCGAGTACCTTCGAGCGACAGCTTCGAGGTGGCTTCTTCAATTTGCTGGAGGTCGACCCCAGTCAACTGGACATCGACCGCCCCAAGGTTCTCTTCCATTCGTGAGATCTTTGTGGTGCCAGGAATGGGAACGATCCACGGCTTCTGCGCCAACAACCACGCTAAAGCGATCTGCGCTGGCGTTGCACCTTTGCGTTGTGCTGCTGCCTGCACGGCATGTACGAGCACCATGTTCGCTTTGCGAGCCTCAGGCGAGAAGCGTGGCACGTGATTGCGGAAATCGCTCGGGTCGAACTTCGTGTTCTCGTCGATCTGTCCAGTCAGAAAGCCGGCACCAAGAGGACTGAACGGAACAAAGCCGATACTAAGCTCTTCGAGCACGGGCAGCACAGCATCTTCTGGTTCGCGCCAAAAAAGTGAGTATTCACTTTGCAGCGCCGTGACCGGCTGCACAGCATGAGCTTTGCGGATCGTCCCTACTCCCGCTTCGGACAAGCCGAAGTGCCTCACCTTGCCCTCGGCAATCAGATTCTTTACCGCACCGGCGACTTCCTCGATCGGCACGTTGGGATCGACGCGATGCTGGTAGAAGAGGTCGATATGGTCTGTGCGAAGCCGTTTCAGGCAAGCCTCAGCCGAAGCTTTGATGTGGTCGGGACGGCTGTTCGCGCCCGGGCCGCGCTTGCCGGTCTCAGTATCAATATCGAAGCCGAACTTCGTAGCAATTACAACTTGTTCGCGGATTGGCTCCAGTGCCTCGCCCACCAACTCCTCGTTTGCGAACGGTCCGTAGGCTTCGGCCGTGTCGAAGAAAGTCACTCCCTTATCGTAAGCTGACCGCATTAGCTGGATCATCTCGCCCTTATCGGCGGCAGGACCGTAAGCCGAGGTCATGCTCATGCAGCCCAGTCCCAACGCCGAGACTTGAAGGTCGCTCTTTCCTAATGTTCTTTTCTCCACGATTGTTCACCCTTCCTACTGCAGTTGAGAGACGCTTAACTTGAGCATCCCGATTGTCCTTAGCCACTTGTCGACTTCCGTGCGGACTTCTTCAGCTGTGCCATCTTTGATGGCAAGCAGCTGTCCATCTCTTTCCGATCCTCCCCGAGTGGAGAAGCCCTGCAGCACAGTGCTTTGCGGACACAGTTCCCGCACGGTCTGAAAGGTGCTCCCGGGGCCGTATCCGCCATTGGTGTTGAACGGGATGATTGTCTTTCCCCGGAAACTATAATGATGCAGGAAGCTCTTCATGGGCGGGGGCAGCTTCATATCCCAAGTTGGAAAGCCGACAAAGACAAAATCGTATTGATCCGGTCCGTCGATCACTGTCTTGAGAGGCGGGAGATAGCCGGTCTCATTCTCGCGAACGACTTGTTGTACGGTGGCGTGATAGTCCGCCGGGTACGGCGTTTGCAATTCAAGAGCGACCAGTATTCCGCCAACCTTTTCGTGGATGATGTCCGCGACGGCCTTGGTGTTGTTCGTTCGAGACAGATAAACGATCAGAATCTTCTTCTCCGCGCGCAGCCCCTGGCCTTTCGCTGGCCGTTGTTGCGACCAAGCGGCCCCAGACAGAAAGCAAACCGCCACGAAGGCAATCATCGACAAGAAATCTATTCGTCTCATCATCCTGCCCCCCTCCATCTTTCGGATGTTCGTGGCTAATTCTTATTGCTATCCACTTTGACCGGCCTGAGCAGATGCGAGAACGTGAGTTGGACAAGCTTCCACTTGCCGTTTTCCTTGCTATAAACCTCAGTCACCATGAAGGGATTTGTGACTTCGTGCGCACCGACTACTGCCTGCAAATCAATGTCCTCTAGCAGGATGGCTGTGTTACCAAATATGCGAGCGTCAACTGCGTAAACGAAAGCCTTCTTGTACCAGATGCTACCGCTCTTAATGGTAGCTAGTTCTTGGGTTTTTCCCCAGGTCCCACCCATGTGAGTGAACATGGCTTTGTCATCAAATAGTGTCTCTAAGGAATCGACCTTTTTGTCTGCCATCCAATCCCACTTCATGTTTGAGAGGTCGATGACTTCTTGTTGTTCGGGTGTATGACTTGCGGCAGTCTTAATCGTCTCTGTTGGTGGGGCTGGCGATTGCTGCGCGTAGGACGATTGCGTCATCAGCATTGATAGAAATAGACCGAACAATAAGGTTTTCATGGCTCTCCCTCGATGTGTGTGGTTGCCCTGTTGAGGTACTTGAAATAGCGAGGCTGATCGTTCACGCTACGCGGATACAAGAAGAATTCTGAACTCAGGATTTCGGCGGCGCTTCCACACCCGAGAGTGCGAGTACCCCATCCGGCAAACGCTTGCCTTGGATTTGAATACTGGATACTGATGCGTTCAGCTCCTTCAGTTCATCCGGGCCGAGCTTAACCGAACTGCCGCCGACGTTTTCGATCATGTGCGCCATCTGGGTTGTGCCTGGGATTGGCACGATCCACGGCTTCTGCGCCAACAACCAAGCGAGAGGAATCTGGACTGGAGCGGCTTGTTTCCGTTCAGCCCACCTCTTCACGAGCTTTACGAGCTCA
This sequence comes from Acidobacteriales bacterium 59-55, assembly GCA_001897435.1. Lineage (GTDB taxonomy): Bacteria > Acidobacteriota > Terriglobia > Terriglobales > Acidobacteriaceae > Edaphobacter. The sequence goes on from MKSV01000007.1 coordinate 1,562,900, forward strand.
AGGTTGTGCTTCAGGTTTTCGGAAGAGAATCGAGGTTCCGCCGAGCGAATGTCGCCGGGTGCGAAGCGAGTGTTTTCGTCAATGGCTCCGGTGAGGAACTGTACACCTAGCGGACTCCACGGCACAAACCCGATGCCTAGCTCCTGGCACATTGGAATAACGACCTCTTCCGGTCCGCGCCAAAGCATTGAATACTCATTCTGTACGGCGGTGACGGGAAGCGCCGCATGTGCGCGACGAAGAGTGTTCGGACCCATCTCACAAAGGCCCCAGTGCAGAACCTTGCCCTCCGATATGAGGTCCTTAACTGCTCCGGCGACATCCTCAATCGGAACTTGTGGATCGACGCGATGCTGGTACAAAAGGTCAATCCGATCAGTCCGGAGCCGCTTGAGCATCCCTTCGACAGCTCTCTTGATGTGGTCAGGCTTGCTGTTGAGCCCCATTCGGAATTGGCCCGTGTCAGGGTCTATGTTCCAGCCGAACTTCGACGTGATCACGACCTTGTTGCGGAACGGCGCTATGCCTTCACCGAGAATTCGTTCGCATTCGAGAGGCCCATAAGCCTCAGCCGTATCGAAAAACGTGACCCCGTGATCGTAAGCTGCCCGAATGATATCGATCATCTCCGGCCGGTACGGCACGGTTGTCTCATACTTGCGGCTCATGTTCTGGACACCAAGGCCCACTGTCGAGACTTCGAGCGAACCCAACTTGCGTCGCCCATTTACGTGCGCTTGCACGCTTGGCTCAGCGATCGCGGGAGTTGAAAGCCCCTCTGCCACCATTGCGACCGCAGCTGCTCCAGTGATACCGAGGAAGGAGCGACGGTCGATGCCCCGCTTTATGTAGCTATCGTCGATGTTGCGCATGTTTTGAGCCTTTCGTCGGGTTTCGGAGCTGGCTTGCTGATTCATTCCCCTCTAATTCTCTTAAACCTAACGCTAAGGCGGCGGCCCGGCCCGGCCAGACACGACAATATGCCTGCAAGGTACGACAAACATCAGTCTGCGAAGTTGACACCTTTCGCAGGTACTTTGGCGTCCATTGCATGGCGTGTCATGGACAAGCGCAGTATCTTTAGAGTTGGAGACCAAGCGATGCTCAAACACTTCCGCGTTCCGGGACGCCTCGCTGTAAAGCTGGAGGAGCTAGGAGTTTCTGTGCCCACTGTGTTGCGCAAGGCAGGTCTTCCGCGTGACCTCTTCGAGCAAACCCGCGTGCTTGTCTCGACGGGGGAGCTATTTGCACTTTGGCGTGCCATCGATCAGGTTAGTTCGGACGCGCTCATCGGTGTGAAACTTGGGGTTGAAACAAAAACCGAACGCTTTCATCCGATGGCGATTGCGGCGCTTTCCACCGAGAACCTGGTTGCTGCGTCACAGCATATGGCCCGATACAAGAAGCTGACGGCCCCGGAAGAAATCCTTGTAGAACTCAACGCAGAGGAATTCACGGTCGGCTTCCGTTGGCTGCTTGCCGTCGATGATGAACCGTGGACTCTTACTGACTACTGCTTCTCCTGGATGCGTTCCTTAGCTCGGCATGGGAGCGGAACGGCTCTGAATCCTGTCAGAGTCGAGTACGTGCAGCAACGTTCCAACCCACGTCAGATCGAGCGTAGCTTGGGCTGCGAAGTCCTAATTGGCAGACCACGAAATGTGGTTGTTTTCCGCGCCTCAGATGCGACAAAACCGTTCGTCACCCGCAACGCCGAACTTCTCGACCTGCTCGCACCGCAATTCGAGGAGCAGTTGCGTCAGTACAAAGAAGAGGACAGCTTTCTGGAGCTGGTTCGCCGCACCATTCAGGACAAGCTCACTGGGCATCGCCCCTCGATCGACGCGATCTCGCAGGCTCTTCACATGGGACCGCGTACCTTGCAGCGTCGTCTGCAGGATTCGGGATCAAGCTTCCAGCGAGTCCTGGACGAAGCACGTCATCAAATGGCGCGGTACTATCTCAGCAACTCCGCGTTGGAGTTGAACGAAGCAGCCTACTTGCTGGGCTTTGAAGATCCCAATTCTTTCGGACGCGCATTCCGTAATTGGGAAGGGATGCCGCCAAGCGACTGGCGGGAAACGCATCGGCCAACAAAGGTAATGTGATCGCCACTTGCGTTGTTGCAGCAGATACACCTTTCCTTAGGCACACTCCCCTGATCTATTCCGTCGGGCGCCAAGAACGAGCAACGTGTCTGCCATCTCGATGAGTGATAAATCGCCATATCACTCAGCGAACACTGCCTGAGGCGAGAAACCGGCCTGATTCCGGATTGCTGGTGCACAACGAGCAAACCGGAGCCTAGCCGACCCCTACCTGCGGTGTCGGATTCAACTGGCCCATCGTGCTCTCTCGGTGCGAAGGCTCTCAATTGCATGTTCAAGCTGCCCGTCGATGCCAGATCTTGTTTGTTCCCAATCAAATTCAATCCGTTCGTCCGGCTCGATGGGAGTCCCTTCAAGAACAGTGCCTTTCCATGTGTAGTAGGCCCCGGTTGGCAACGCTAATCGGAAGCCCTGACCGACTTTTACGGAAGTAGCGGAAAGGAGTCTGCCAGCCGTTTTCTCACCGATGATTCTGGCCAGATTATTTTCCCGCGCAAACGCAACGATCATTTCGGCTGCACTCGCGGTATGGCGGTCCACAAGAAGATTTATCCTTCCGTGAAATGGCTTTTCACCCAATTCCTCCGTTTGTAGGACGATAGGCCTCTTGGCCAGCATTGCCGGAGCAAATTGCAATGCTAGCAACCAAAGCGCCGCCTTCGAACTCGGGATATTGTCGAAGCGGCGGAACTGCCGCTTTTCAGAATCAAGCTTCGACGTCACGTTTTTGGGAAGTGCGAACCCTACAGGAACCTTTCCGGGCGTGAGCAAGCTCATGACGCGAAGCGCCCCAATTCCTCCTCCGGTATTCCCGCGAAGGTCGATAATGAGACTGTCTATTTTGCCTAACTTATCGACCGCGCACGAGACTTCATTTGCAACCTCGACTCCGACCATCCCAGGGAACATCGCAACTTTTAGGTATCCCAGCCCATCTCCGAGATGCCGTGACTGAACGAGCGTAGGTTCAACGAAATGCAGCTTCTTGCCTTTGGGTTGCGCCACCTCAACTGCAACGGAGCGCCGCTGATCGTCTTTGCCCACAATCCCCAGAACAGTTTGTTTCCCCATCACGAAAACCGGATGCTCGGGTGGAGTAATGTCCCGGCCATCCACGTTCAGAAGGATGTCGCCTGGCTCAATTCCGGCAATCGATGCTGCCCCCCCAGAGTGAACATCCTGAAATATCCATCGTTTTCCGAACGGTGTTTCATCAGCTAGATACGTGGCACTCAGTGCAGCGCGGCTCGATGCTCTGCGAGCGCTGCCGTGAAAAAAGCCCAGGTGAGAGGTATGAAGTTCCGCCAGGAGGTCGCTCATGGACTGTTCAAAATTATCTGCGGTCTCTGCCCCTTCAATTGTTGAGCGGTGGCGTTCCACAGCAGCACGCCAATCATCGTCCAGCTTTTCCGGCAGATAGAATCTCTTCTTCAGAGCGGCCAGTACGTTGTCGAGAATGACACGGCGATCGCGTGTTGAAAGCTGGACAGATGATGCCGTTGAAGCAGATTGACCCTTTGTCATTGGGAGCTCCTTGAAGAGATATTGACACCTGACGCCTGGAACAGGCTGCCGCCCGGTTCGCCGTCGAGCACAAAACCCGCCCAATAGTACGGAGGTGATCCCGAATTAAGCATTTCAAGTTGCGCTTGCCTCAAAGCCTCCGCCCTTTCTTCGTGACGTCCCAGATGTTCATAAAAGACAGTCATCAGATGAGTGGTCGAGTGGTCCTCTAGCTCCCAAAGAGCAGACACTACGCTCTGCGATCCTGCCTCAATGAACGCGTTGACGATATTCGCGACTCCCTCTTCGCCAACAGGTCCTAGGCCCGTATTGCAGGCTGAAAGCGTCACCAGGTTGGCGTTGAGATGAAGATGTCTGATTTCACGCACCTGGAGCAGGCTGTCGTCTGTGGATTGTTGCTCGGGGGCGAAGACGAGAGCAGAGCGATCTGGGAACTCAGGATCAACATATCCGTGAAGGGCCAAGTGGACCACGTTATATTGACTGAGTGGCAGGCGTTTGAAATTAGTCTCGGTCGCATCTTCTCCAAGGAGAATGGTGTTCGGCTTCGGCAGGTCAGCTGCGATTGTTTCGACTTCATGCCGGCTCTCTGGCAGAGCAATGAGTTCCTTTCTTTCAGGTCCGGAAACTGCTCGTAGAACGCTGGCAAGGAATTTTCTCGGGGGCGATGAATTGGTTGTCCAGGCCGCCACTCCTACATATGGCAAATTGTCTCTGACAATTTGATTTTCGCGGTGCCTTAGAATGTGGAACACAGTTCCAGACGGAGCGACAGACACGACATAAGAGTTCAGAACATAGTGCCCACCGTTCGACAGAGCTGAAAAGGGCAGGAGGTGGAGCTTGCCGTCGGGCACCACAATCAACTTCTGCTTGTCCTTTAATTCTGGGATTCCACCCAGGAGACCGTTGAAAAGTTGTTGTGCAAGGGCCTGATCGTCCTTTCGTTGCAATATCTCAGACCGGTATCGCGTTACCTCTTGCGACAATATATCTTTCGACGGCAACGTGTAGCGATGGACAGTTCTATCGGTTACAGCGAGAGCGTAAGATTGCGGGCTATCGAGGACATATTCAACAAAGAGCTCGGAAGAGCGAAGATCGCGTTGCAGTTGCCGAAGCTCCACGGGTTTCGGCGCTGTATCGACTTCCGCTGAATCTGGGGTCAGTTGTTGCTCCGCTTGATAGATCGCGTTCAGTAGCTGGCTTCTAACGCTTGATTCATCGGTGTCGATCAATGCAAGGTTCAACTTTGTCAGGCGCTGCTCCAGAGGATTCGGATCGTGTGGCGCAATCACTTCGTGATGCGTCAATGCTTGTGCTTCTACTCGACCGCGCGCGCGTTCCATTACGCGAAACGCGTCAGCAGTCATGCCTTGGTTGCTCAACGACACGAAGTATCCCGAATACACTTCGCTCAGATCGCTCAAGAGTTGCCGTTCGACAGTCGGCGTCGGAACCTTACTCAGAAGAGCGTCAAGGATATCTGCGCTCTTCTCATATAACTCGTTTGATGACTTGATGTCCCCGATCCTGGCCATAATCTCTGCCTTAATGGCGAGATTCTTTGGAACAAAATACAACTCGTCCGGTATATGCTCGTTGGCCTCGATAGCTTCGTTAATCGCGGCTAATGCTGATTCCAAGGCCCCTTGATGCAGATACGCCTTTGCGAGGAGACCATCTACCTGAGTCAAACCGCGCCAATGCGATACCTGTTTTGCATATTGGGCAGACTGCCTGTAATCGGATATGGCCTGGTCCCAATTCCCCATGGCTTCGTAGACCCCAGCTCTGATTTGGTAGACGTCGGCGGTATGTTCGACGAGATGGTATCTGCCAACTCGCTCCATCTCGTCCCCGGCCAGTGCTAATGCCTCCTGACCTTTCCCGAGCCCGCTGAGAGCTCCGATTTTCGCGTTTATGGCAATGCTTGGATATGCCGCGCCGGGAGTATCTTTGGCGACTTCGATTGCTTCATCCAGTGGCCCAAGTGCCTCCTTATATCTATGGAGTTCCACCAGACCCGTGCCATACATACTGGCGTATCGAATATGAGCACCAGGATCGGCAGCTTTAGCCACAAACCATGCCTTAACCACATCCTTCTTCGCGGTCGCCATGTCTCCAAGGAGAAATGCCGCAATTCCTTGCTCGCCGACCGCTCTGGACGCGAGCAGATAATGGTGCCGCCGAAGCGCCAAGTCCTCAACGTGAGTCCACGTTTCTCGTGCCATTCCAGAGTCGTAGTTGACTTCGAGCATTCCGAGAATAGTCAATACTCGAAGCCGCGTTTCAGGTTCACGCGCCTCAGGTAATTTCAGATCCTTTGTCAGTATCGCGATTTGGGCGGGGATACCCACTGAAGATTCGCTGTGAGCCGGCATCTCGCTCACCTGGGCATAGAGCGCCTTGGAGGGCTGGTGTTTCTGTGCAAACTCGATTTCCGCTTGTCGGTAAAGAGGTTCTGCTGCTATCCAGTTGTTCAGCCACGACATCTCGTCGGCTCGCTTGAGGAGCGCCTCTGGAGAGGCAGGATTCCTCCGGCGGAGGACGTGGCATCCGACAACACTCAACAGGACGGCCAACAGCAAACCGGCAGCGATGCGGAGTTTGGGGAGGATAGCAGCTCGCATAGCCACGCAGTTATTTACTCGCTAATGGTGCCAGAATCTCAAATCCGGGTCAACATTCACGATCTGCCTGCCACCAGGTCTACAAAAGCGCCGAAGCGAACTTCTATCTCAGCCGCAGAGATTGCGGGATAACCAAGCTCATTCGCCAATGCCTCAAGTTCCGAATGCCAGTCCGCTGGGATTCGGCTGGACGGAGGAAAATCGTGCGTGGCCCGCTGAATGAAAACCTGTTTCGCTGCAAGGCGTACTGTCGTAATGTCCAATCTTCCCAGCAAATCAACCAATAGGATGTCCAGCACATCGCGGGCACGTCCTTGTGAATACGGTCCCGTGCAGGCGTGCAGCTTTTGGGCGACTTGCTCGCTCAGGTTCAAACAGCGAACCGGAGATGGTACTCGCAATCCCATTGCGGCAAGCCCCGGAATCGCAGGCTTCACGAAATCCACTGCACCCTCTCCCGATGATCCGAGATCAACTTCGATGGTTTGCCAGGCACGGGTTCTATACCGGACCGCCAGTTCCAAACGCACGGCGTCCACTTTGTCCATATTCAATGGTTTGCCCTTTAACTGAAACGTGAAATCGTCGAATCCCAGCGCTGTTGCATCTCGAAAAACCATTAATCGATCGCCGCGGTTGCCAGAGATGCCGATATCGATGTCTTTTGTCGCACGAGCCGCTTCAGCATATCGAAGCTCCATTGCAACACCACCCTTCAGGTAGTAGGTGTCAAGGATGCCCTCACTTACAGCCCGTTCCAGCACTCCGCAGAGCGCCAGAAAAGAGACCCATCGGCGAAGGCGCTCTTGTGCCAAGCCCTGTTCTCTGGCGACTCGCGCCAGCGTCTTCTCAAGACGTTCGACTGGCCGAGGAGTCATGTATCTTCACCTTGCTTCCGTTCGTTGATAGCGAAAGATCGTGTGCGGAGCGATTGATGATGTTCCGAAGTCCACTCGCCTGCGCGGTGCTGAGTAGCCCTTCGCGGAGCGCATCGGTGATGGCCTGCCGCGCGATATCAGTCCTGTGCGTTGTCGATAGAACATCCATAATTGATCGTTCCACTGTTGTTACAGGCATTCCCTCATGCTGGCTGATCTCCTCTCCTGTAAGGTTGGCCCGATGAATCATTATCCATTCAGGGTGTTCCCGGCGAAGACGTGCAGCTTTGGGAACGGTGAGATGCACTCGCGAAGGGTTCACATCCGAAATTCCGTGAAGGAGCAGCGCCGTCTCATGAGATAGGGCAACGCGCTCCTCTCCGTGATGACTTGCCCGTGCCCACAGTACCGCTTCGCGGTACTGTGCAAGCCGGTCTGCCGGATAGTGGGCAATGCGGTACACCCCTCGGCTCATCCGTTCCAAGCGGCCGCGCTGAGCCAATCGAACAAGTACGGAGTCTTGAATTCCCAAGGCGCGTGCTTCCTTAGATGTCAGCAGGCCGTCGTGCTCTTCAGCGAGTGCATATAGCTCGTCCATGCGGGTGCGTGGCATAAGGACAGTGTGCTACGGAACATCCATGAATGTCAATATAGTTCCATAATGGAATGATATTGACACGGGTAAGGGCTTAAACTCGCCTCATTCGTGAGCTTTCTTCATTCGGGCGGCTTGAATAGCTGCTTGCATTTATCGTTGGCAAAACCTAAACCCGTCGGGTGGGAGGGCATGGCGCCGCTTCCACCGGAAGCGGCAACGCCCTGGGCGGGAAGGACGGGCGCAAGAAAGGAGCCTGCCGGAAAGGTCAGGCTCCTACAGGGGACAACGCACAGCTAAGCGGCTTTGGCCTTCTTCGCGGTTTTTATTTGAGTCTTTATTACCGGCTTTCTGGCTCGTTGTGCTTGCTGTTTGGCCGCGAACTCCTCCTTCACTTTCAAGGCGATAGCATCGGTGTCTACCTTGTACGTCGTGGCAGCGTCATGCAGCACAGTAGCGGGATTCGTCCGTGAGGCGGCAAGCATGATGGTGGCCTCGACCAGAAGGCGGGAGAGTGTGCCTTCATCACCGCGACGGAGATAAGCCGTCAGCGTTTTGCCGATTCCGCCGTCGTCCCGTCTCTGACGAATACCATGTTGCCGCGCCAGCACTTCGAGACGGCGTTCGTCGATTGCTGTTACCAGCTTTTCAAGGATGAAAAGCAAGTCACGTTTCATCAATCGCACCGGAACGGCTGCGCTCACAGCGGCGAGCACACGGAGGCCGGTCGTGTTGGCGATAGCCTGTTCCCGGCGTTGCTTTTCCTGCTCGGCCTTCCATTTGGCGTCGTTTGCAGCCTTCTGCGGACGGGCCTTGGGATGATGCACCGGGCAGCTTGATTCGGTACATACCCTACGCAGTTGGCCTTTATCGATGCCTTCGGAGACGATGGCCTCGGTGGTGTATTTGCAGGTTTTGAATTCCGGCCGCGTGGCGTCTTCCTTGGTTGTGGGCTTCTCATGCCGAATTTCCGTGTACTTGTTGCGCGGCAAAGTGGCGCTCCCTTCCTTCTGCTGTCCATACGCCGTACTGATTTGCACGAGTTTGGGCTTGGCGCTTATGGCCTTGGCAACGTGTGCATCCACCTTGGCCTGATAGCAGTTCGGCGAAGTACACGCGTCCAATTTGCCAAGATCGGAGAATAGGAGCTTGTTATGCCCTGTTCGCATGGGGCAGTCCACGCAACTTCCGGCTGCTGGCACAAGCTGCCCGTCCCGCTTGTCGAACGGTGCGAGTTTCAGGATGAGCAGGACGTTCGACTCAATCCAGAACTGGAGATTGCGGACGGGGAGAAGAATGCGTTTTGGCTTCTGCCCTCCCGCACTCCAATCCTCCTTGAAGCAAGCGGCAAGCGCCTGTTCCTGCTGGCCGGGCTGGAGCTTCGCCAGTAGCAGCGCATGGCCGACGCCGATCTCCTCCCTATAGAAGGCATCGACGACCACAGGCGCAAGCTCGGTCAACTTCAAACGAGCCGTGACGTAAGCAGGATTCTTCCCTGTACGTGCGGAGATTTGTTCGATGGAGTATTTCGGCTCGTCAAGATTCAGGAGAGCGCGGAATCCCTGAGCCTCTTCCATTGGATGAACGTCGCGTCTCATCAGGTTTTCGACCAACTGCGCTTCCAAGGTTTCAGCATCGGTGAGATTGACGATGCGGACGGGTACAGTCTCAGCCTCGGCGATCTGCGCAGCGCGGTAACGCCGCGCTCCGGCGACAATCTCAAAGCCGCGCTCGTCCAAAGGACGCACAAGCAAGGGAGAGAGGACGCCCTGGGTACGGATGCTTTCGGCAAGTTCCTTCAAGGCTGCATCCTCGAAGATGCGGCGCGGGTTGGTCTTCGATTCACTGAGCAGAGAGAGCGAGACATTGCGGTATTCGGTAGCGTTGATAACAGTGGTTTCCATGATGAATAGCTCCTTTCGAGCGGGTTGCATTGCATAAGGTGGTGGAGCGGACGCGCTGCCCTGTGTCCGCTCCGCTGCGGAGAGGGTTTAGGCGCGTGGAGTCTGCTGCCGCTCGAAGGCTTCGGCGAAGCCCTGCAAACGCAGGTTGTCGTCCCACGTCTTAGCGAACCGTTCATGCTGCGCATGGAGAGCAATCAGGTGGATGTAATTGCCATCCACGATATTCCGGCTCCACTGCTCGATGCCGAGGTAATCGTTGCGGTAGTAGAACGCGGAGAGATGCGCTCCCCCGGCAAGGCCAAGCTCGAAACACATCTCCGGGTCGCGCATGGCATCGCCGTTCTGTTCGCCATAGTGACAAACGGAGATAGCAGGAAGTCCCATCGGGCCGGACTCGTCCATCGCCTCGATGACAAGCTCCGTATACGGCGGGTTGTCGATTTTGAGATACAGGCCGGGATGCCAACCCCCGGCCATTTTGAGGATTTGAAGGATGGTCTGCATCACGCCACCTTCGCCAGTTCTGCATCGGCTATCGTCTCGGTTGCGGACGATTCCAAGGCGGCAAGGATGACAGCCGAGGTCTGTTGAATCACTTCCAGACTTTCGGCCAACAGTGAAGCGTTGCCGTGATAAAGCTGGATGTAGTCGGCGGATGCGGTTCCGGTTTCGAGTCCTACGGCTTTGCCGATGACAAACGCGATAGCCTCGGCCTCCGTCTCGCGGACAACTTTCGTTGTTGCCGTGCGCCGCTCGGCCTTGTGCAACATCTCGTGCGCCAGCTCATGCACTAAGGTGCTGAACTCCTCGGCCTTCGACTGACCGGGCAGGATGGCGATGCGTCCGCCGTAGCTCATGCCGAGTGCAGGGGCGACGCGCTCGGTAAAGACAAGCTCGATGCACTGACGCTCGATAAAGGCAATCAGACGGTCGCGGTTCTCGCCCACATCGCCCGAAATCTCCCGCAGTTCGGGAAGCTCCGCGCCTTCCGTCTGTGAAACATCAAAAACATAGGTAGAACGAAAGCCAACCAATACGGCTGTGTTCTGCTTGGTTATGTCTTTCTCGGCTTCTTCGTCCTTTTTGCGACGAACGCCGATTATGGGGGCAAGGATGCGGATGCCTTTTTCGCCCTTCTTCACACTGCGGCCAAGCTCCTTCCACTTCCAGAATCCGGCAACCTTCGTTGCATCCGGCTTCTGCCTTGCGATCTCAAGAATGTTTCCGAATGAGTAGCTATGAAAACGACTCATCGCGCTGAGGTACGTGGTGAGTGCGTCGGATTGTCCGGCCTCTAGCTGCCGGATGAGGCTCTGGATGTTGGCGGCGATTACTTCTCTCGCCGTTTTAGGCTGCTGCTTGTCGGTGTTGCTGCTGGTGGCAACGCTGCTCATGGTGTTCTCTCCTTTGGCTTTTGCTTTTTCATGCCGTGCGGCATGTACCTACATGCCGCAATGAGAGGAACCGAATGAGGAGGGGCGGCAAGGCGCAGAGGGAGGGGGTTCACCCACCCGGAGCAGAGCGGAGGGCGAGCGCAGCGAAGGTCTGCACAAGCGAAGCGCGGAAGACTGGGGAAACCCTTGCGCCGCGCCAGGGCAAAGCCCTCAGCGGCTTGTCTTCGGCGTTTGTGCGCTCACGCGCACAGGATTTTCAGGCACGCGTTGCGGGCGGGAACGAGCCTGTCACGAATTTTTTAACGGATTTCAGATCCATGCCTGGCACTACTAACAGCGTGGTTCGTCCAATGCGACATTGGATATAGGAGCCATACGGAGGGATAACCCATAGAGCGACATATGCTGTGAATCAGATTGCACCATCTAGCATGAACGTAAGGCGGTCGCAAGGACAGACACGCCGCGTCGCAGCTCTGCCGGATTGCAACCCGCGAAGCCCAGCATCAGCGCTGGCGGTCGTTCGTATTTCACGATGAAGGTCGAGAGCGGCTCTACTTCAAGACCCAGTTTCCGTGCTTGCAGCGCTGCCTCGATATCGGACTTCCATGTTTTGAGCCAACCCAATGTTCGGATGCCTGCGGCAGCGTGCTCGACATCGAGCAGCCCGCTCAGGTGCTTATTGGCCGCGATTTTGAGAATGTCGTTGCGTTCCGCATAGTTTTGTCGCATGCGGCGGATGTGATGACCAAAATGGCCTTCAGTGATGAACTCCGCCAGGATGGCTTGTTCGAGCGTAGGCGGATGGCGATCAACGAGGCTACGGGCAGATGTAAACGGCTCGACGAGGCGCTCGGGCAGGATCATGAATCCGAGGCGCAACCCGTTGAAAAGTACTTTCGTGAAGGTGCCGACATAGATGACGCAACCGGACTTATCGAGCGACTGCAGTGCAGCAACGGGATAACCGGAATAGCGGTACTCGCCGTCGTAGTCGTCCTCGATAATCCATGCGTTCGCGCTGGCAGCCCAGCGCAGGAGTTCCAGGCGGCGGTCCACGGACATGGTAACGCCCATGGGAAACTGATTGGCCGGTGTGACATACGCCAGCTTTGCGTTGGGGGCAAGCTTTCGGCCTGCCTTGACGATGATGCCGTCATTGTCGACGGGTACTGGAACGATGCTTGCGCCTGTGGCGCGGAGTGTTTGCAGTGCGCCGGAGTAACCGGGATCTTCCATCCAGACCTGTTCGCCCGGCCCCAGCAGGAAGTGGCCGGCGAGAGTAAGGGCCTGCTGTACGCCCGAGGTGACGATGATCTGCTCGGCCGAGCAGTGCACTCCGCGTGACGCACCAACATACTCAGCGATGGCGCGACGCAAGGGTTGATAGCCTGCAGCGTGACCGTGACCATAGAGGGAACGCGGAGCTTTGCGTAATACCCTGGAACCAACGCGCGCCCAGAGATCCACGGGAAAGAGATCGATCGCCGCCTCGTAGGCGCGGAACGCCTTGCCGATGGCGTGAGATGCAGGGGTTACTTCCACACCTTTCAGAAATTCCTGCGCGCGTCTGGAGAACACAGCCTTCGATGTCGGCAAAGCGGGGGTCACGGGTTTACGCGTTAAGGGCAGCAACCCCTCAGGAACGCCTGAAGCAATGTAGGTTCCTGAACCCACTTCGGTGCGCGTGTATCCCTCAGCCTGTAGCTGGTCGAAGGCAACGGCCACGGTTCCCCGCGAAAGAGAATACTGCTTGGCCAGGCTACGCGTGGAGGGCATGCGAGCGCCGGGTTTCAACCTTCCGTCAAGGATGGCACCACGCAATTCCGTATACAGCCAACGCCAGAGTTGCTGCTTGCCGGATGGCAGGTTGAGTGAGAGATCCTGAAATGTTTCTTCTTTAGACATTGCCTGGCTCTGCCTCCCGTCAAAAGCACCCGCAAGTGGACTACCCCTTGTTTGCATTATGGACCTTCTATCTACGCCACACGACGCCTAGTGTGGAGTTAAGGAGATAACACCCATGCAAGCAACCATAGCGACTTTCAAACGAATTCTGGCGCTGTCCTTTCTCGGAGCCGCCACCTTTGCTTTAACCAGCCCCCTGATGGCGCAGGAAACTATCACGCCGATCATGACGCATACCCTGGCGGCCGCCCCCGGCAGTGAAGCTCTGATGTACACCGTCGACTTTCCTCCAGGTTTTTCGAGTTCCATTCACCGCCACGACGCGCAGGTGTCTGTTTATGTGCTGGAGGGTTCTGTCGTAATGCAGGTCAAAGGCGGAAAAGAACTGACGCTCAGTCCCGGTCAAAGCTTTTATGAAAACCCCAACGATATTCACGTCGTTAGCCGGAATGCCAGTAAATCAAAGCCTGCAAAATTCCTCGTTTTCTTGATCCATAAGAACGGTACGCCTCTGGTGATACCAGTCAAGTAAGCAAGGCTGTGTGCCAGTGTGCAAGTGGATTTAGAGAGTGGCGATGCCCACGAGGAGAATGAAATGTCTATTCAAAATAGAAACATGAGCTCAGTGGTCTTACGACTTGGGCTGGGTCTTGGTTTTTTATCAGCTGTTGCAGACAGGTTTGGACTCTGGGGGCCGTTTGGAGAGCGGAATGTCGAGTGGGGAAATTACTCACGGTTTCTCGATTACACGCAAACCCTCAATGGGTATTGGCCGACAAGTTTGATCCCGACCCTGGGCGCAGTCGCCACTGGCGCCGAGATTCTCTTCGGCCTTCTTATCATAGTTGGCTGGCATACACGCATTGCCGCACGGCTAGGCGGCGGTCTACTCATCGTCTTCGCCACGGCAATGACGATTTCGCTGGGAATCAAGGCGGTCCTGAACTACGCCGTTCTCACCGGGATAGGAGGTTCTTTCTTGTTGGCAAATTGTGACAATTTTCCGTTCAGCCTGGATGAGCTGCTGTCCCGCCGAACTCATTTCAAAGTGATCAGTACTGATGTTCCGACTAGTCGGGTCGCGGATTAGGCCTAGCGACATAGATAACCAAGGGTTCGCGGATTTAGTTCCGGCGACATAAAAAGGAGAGAAACATGAAAGTTTTCGTTGCGGGAGCAACTGGAGCGATCGGTCGGCCGCTCATCGCTGAGCTGATTGCCGAGGGTCACACGGTGACGGGTATGACACACTCTGAAGCTGGAGCGAGGAGACTGCGAGCAGCTGGCGTGGATGTGGCGATTGCAGATGCCCTTAACGGCGACGCTGTTGAAGGAGTGCTGCGAGCCTCTCATGCGGAGGTGGTGATCGATGAACTGACAGCGATACCGAGGACGCCCTCGGAGCTTTCGGCGCATGCGCATGTTGACCAGAAACTGCGCATCGAGGGCGGGAACAATTTGCACCGCGCTGCTCTTGCCTGCGGTGTACGGCGTTACATCCAGCAGTCGAGTGGATTCTTTCTCGATGCGAAGGAAGCGCTGGCCGATGAGAGCTCTCCGCTCGCTTTGAATGCGAGCGGAGGCATCGCTAAATATGCGCAGATGTATGCCTATCTGGAGCAGAGAGCGCTTGAGTCATCGATCGAGGGCGTCGCCCTGCGTTACGGATTCTTCTACGGGCCTAATACCTGGTACAACCCGGACGGAGGGGCAGCCGATGAGATTCGCAAACAGCTCTTTCCGGTGATTGAAGGGGGCAAAGCGAAATGGTCGTCCGTTCATATTGAGGACGCGGCACGGGCGACGGTTGCGGCTCTCACTGCTGAGCCAGGTAAGTATGTGGTGGTTGACGACGACACTTCTTCGGTGAGTGTATGGCTGCCCAGGTTTGCGAGCTTTGTGGGTGCTCCACCGCCACCGTTCACTACAGAGGACGAAGTGCTGCAGACTGCTGGTGAGGATGCCGTCTACTACCAGACGAAATTGTGCGGAGCCTCAAATGCGAAGGCAAAGCGTGAGCTTCAATTCGCACCGCGTAAACGCGAGTGGCTCAGCGAGTGATTCAGAAACGCTTTTTCGTTGACGCTTCACTCTGAAGCCTTTGCTGCCACAGATTTACGCATTTCATCGAGGGGGCGCGCCTGATAACCACGCCTCATCAGACCAACCACCAGCGATTTCACCTGGCGAATGAAGGCACGGAGCAGTCACATGGCATGGACACTACTTGGTATTGCCGGCATCGTCGAGATCGCCTTCGCTTTCGCGATGAAGCGGTCTGAAGGTTTCACCCGTTTGATACCTGCGCTGTTTACGGTCGGCACGGGTTTATTGAGCGTCTTTCTTCTTTCTATTTCGCTGCGCACACTGCCGGTGGGAACAGCTTATGCGGTTTGGACCGGCATCGGTGCTGCGGGCACTGCGATTTTAGGGATAGCACTCCTGGGTGAGTCCGCTGCGCCGATCAGAATTCTCTGTATCGTCCTCATTCTGGCAGGTGTGATCGGCCTCAAGCAAGTCTCTTAAATCACTACGTCCTGCCACAGTAGGACTCTGTAATTCCACTGAACTTCAGCAAAATACCCCCAAAGGAGATTCAAAATGACTGTTATCAAAGCCGCCGCCGTACAACTTAGTCCTGTCCTCTACAGCCGGGAAGGTACTGTGGACAAGGTCGTGAAAACGATCCTCGACCTTGGCACCAAAGGCGTGCAGTTTGCGACCTTTCCGGAAACCATAGTGCCGTATTACCCCTATTTTTCCTTTGTCCAGCGACCCTATGAGTCGGGCGCGGAACGTCATCGCCTGTTAGAACAGTCGGTGACCGTACCGTCGGCCACCACGGACGCCATCAGTGAGGCCTGCAGACAGGCGGGGATGGTGGTCTCCATTGGCGTGAACGAACGCGACGGTGGCACGATCTACAACACGCAGTTGTTGTTCGACGCAGACGGTACGCTGATTCAGCGTCGACGCAAGATCGCACCGACCTACCACGAACGTATGGTTTGGGGACAGGGCGATGGCTCGGGACTCTGCGCTGTGGATAGCGCCGTCGGGCGCATCGGTCAGCTGGCCTGCTGGGAGCACTACAACCCATTAGCTCGCTATGCCCTGATGGCTGACGGCGAGCAGATTCATTCGGCAATGTATCCCGGGTCCTTCGGGGGAGACATTTTTTCCGAGCAGATGGAGATCAATATTCGCCAGCACGCGCTGGAGTCAGCCTGCTTTGTTGTGAACGCCACGGCATGGCTTGATGCCGAGCAGCAGGCGAAGATCCTGAAGGACACCGGCACCGACAAGCTGGGTCCGATTTCGAGCGGCTGCTTTACCGCAATCGTCGCACCCGACGGCCAGCTAATCGGGAAGCCCCTGCGCTCGGGAGAGGGCGTAGTGATTGCCGATCTCGATTTCTCTTTGATCGACCGACGGAAACAGATGATGGACTCGCGTGGCCACTATAGCCGCCCCGAACTCCTGAGTCTCATGATCGATCGCACCCCTGTCGCTCATGTTCACGAGCGAAGCGAACGCTTCGCCGAGGTTGCTGCCCGCGAGGAGATCGGCCTCTAGGATCCCTCGTGTCGCAGTGCTGCATATGTTTCAGGCACGACAATAAAGATGAGGAATGAAGAATCCAAGAAGAGAGGATGTGTGTCATGAAATCAATAAAGATTGAAGTTGAACGATTTGATCTGGTGTCCAGCAAATCATTCGAAGAGGTACTTACTGAACTGGATAAGGGTATCGGGCGCCCGCTCGGAAGCAGATACTTCGAGCAGAAAGCCGCCGCTCAATCCTTCGAAGAATATGAGCAGCTTATCAAAAAGGCTGTCGGCCCATCTGATCTGATGGAATTTCTGCGCCTTGATCCAGGAGCAGTGTTTCGCAAAGACGCGGCTGCAAAACAATTCAAGATGGTGAGAATTATTGCTGGCAATCCGCTCATCATGAAAAAGATGGCTGAGCGTGTTCCTGACGCTGCCTCCTACGCTCCGGTCACCATCCTGGTGAGTGAACGCGAAGATGTGGTGCATATCTCCTATGACTCTATGAGCAGTTATCTGGCTCCTTACGGCGACGCACTGGCGTTGGAAGTTGCGAGGGACCTGGATGAGAAAGTCATCAGGTTGCTTGAACAGGCCGCAAGCTAATGCAGAACGGCACACCTCGTCAGGAGGTGTTGTTTCCGCTTGAATAGGTTCGCTTTTATCGGAGCGCGACTAGCGACAGCAATAAGTCGGTCCGTGCTGGCGATGAATAAGGGCACGAATAGCTCCTGACGCTCGGGATCTATTGTTCCTCAATGGCGTCGGATACCTCGCGCAAATCACCATCGCAACGCGGGAACATAACACCAAGCAGGGTATGCGTCCGAATTGACGAGTTTTGATTAATGACGATCGAAGAGACAGACCTGTTTGTTGTCTGATTTCTCAACAAGCATCGCTTGCATTTCAGGCGATGACAAAATGCGAAGAAGATGTACAGGCGGTCTGTCCGCCAACATCAGGTATTCCGCGTAGTCGCGTGGCTCCAAGAATGTCGTCATGCGGTCGTGGATCGGTTTTATGTGGAATTGAAGATTTCGATCAAGAACTCCAAAGGGAAAGGCCGTGCCGCACCCTTTTCAGAATGCTAAG
>MKSV01000008.1 GCA_001897435.1 Acidobacteriales bacterium 59-55
GCCCCTGCACCCCCATCCCGGCTTCCAGAAACGGAATCAAACATATAGAGAAAATCGCTTAGATAATGGCTGGATCTCGGAAACAACGCGGCCAGCGGCCAATATATCCTGGGCCAGCCCCTCAATGACCGCAATCGACGCAAACTATCTAGGCTCCGCACCGTGGTCGAGTTGTACCCGGAGATTGCATCACCCTGGGCCGGAGAAGATCCTCTTCCAAGCTGTAGCGCTCTCGAGGCTCTCCAGCGGCAGGAACCCTACACCAATCAGGTCCTGGCGGCCAGCGCGTTGGCGATGCTGGCGCGGCTCTTCCGATATGGGACGATCGGGCACCACGGGGCCTTTTACAATGCAGAGACCGGACGCATGCATGTCATGCCGGTCGATCCTGAATTGCGGAGACGCACGCAGCGCCGTTCGCGTGGATTATTAAAGAAATTCCAACCCGAGGCAGCGTAAGGTGATCTCTAAAGGCGGTCACCATGAAGATCAGACTCGACAAGGCGCGTGCGATCGAAGCGAAAGCGATTGTTGCCCGCGCCTTTCGTAACGGCCCTATCGAAGACCTGCATGCGGGCAAGGTTTGCCCGGTGTGCAGCGCCGATCCAAACTACTCCCGAATCTCCGACGCGGAGATGAAAGCTCTCATGAAAGCCGCAGTGAACCAGATCTATAAGCTGCTCTGGCTGCGTGACCATGACATCGATGGTTACGCCGAGGCGGTGGGTCACGGTCATCGTTATTCGCGGCACTGGGACGATCCCGATATTTAGCATCTCGTAGCACCTCTCACATCCCCAATACAGGAAGGTAGAACCATGTTCAAGGAACTGGCGCCGCTGCTCCGGCAGCGGCCTGTCGTTTTGCTGCTCAATCCTCTTGAAGGCGATAGCCTTCGTGTTCTCGTCATGCCCAAGAAGTTGAACGACACGGAAGATGCTGCGCTCGCTACACCTGTCAGCGTGACCGGCACTCCCGAGGAACTCGACGAACAGCTACCGGCGACGCTCTCGCAGTTCGTCGGCGCGCATATCGAGTTAAAGAACACGCTTGAGATCGCGAAGGAAGAGATGGCTGCGGCGGCAAAGACGGCAAGGGCAAAGAACAACTCCAAGACCAGCAATACAGCCACGCCTACATCGAAGGCGGCTGACAAGGTGTCTGCGAATGCTGCCTCAAAGCCTGCCGAGGAAAAGAAGCCCGCTCCCGCAATGACGGCCAACCTCTTCAACTTCGATGAGAGTCCGGCACCTGCCGATGCTCCGAAACCGGCGGAAATTCAGGCTCCGCCAGATGGCAAAGCGACGGATGAAGAGAGTGAGATCCTCGCCGAGATTGACGAGAGCGACCAGCAAAGTACCGCTGTCGAGGATGCGGCGTAAGCAACAAATGCACGGGTGGAGCGCTGTCAGATCCACCTCTGTGCGGTGTGGAGTTTACTCCTCGAAAACACTTCAGACAGCACTTCCAGCGGAGGTCTTCCCATGCGCCTTGCATCGCGTTCCCCGGAAGGCCTCCCGGAGCTTGATATCAACCGGTTTGTGCTTAAACACGGCCGCATGCCATTTCTGAGCGATCCTGTTCCACCATGGCATTATCGCGGATGGCTCCTCTTTCAGGTACAGATGGCCGATAACCACCCAGGTGCAACCGGCCGCTGGGATCATTACCTGCGCACCTTAGAGGCCGGCCATCTGCTTGATGAACCTATCCCTCAGGTGCAATTTGCAGCAACTCCTTCGCCTGCGGGGGTGAAGATGCTCCAAAAGTGTGTCGATCTCCTCGCCTATCGAGAGTCCCACTGGTCCGCCTTCGAGTCTCTCGTCCAATGGCTTGCGTGGGGACTGGCCGTGTCGAGGCGGACACCTCAACTGGAAGAGGCAAGCTCCGAGGCTCTTTATTGCAGCTTCAACTTTGAACAGTTGCTCCTCGAACCTCATGACTACCTGGGACATTTGCTCTCCGAACGGAGAGGCAAAGGCTGGAATCCTCACGCCTATTATCCGACTCCACACGCCGTCTGTGAGTTGATGGCGCAGATAACGTTCGACAAAAGTGATAGTAGTGAGCGCGTCCAAAACGGGAGTGACGATCCACGGCTCCAACTGATCGGTGAACCTGCAGCAGGGACTGGCCGGATGCTCTTGCATGCCAGTAACTTCTCCTATCGACTGTACGGCATGGATATTGATCCGCTGGCTGTAACGATTTGTCTCTGCAACGGTGCTTTCTACGCGCCTTGGCTTGCGTTTCCTTTTCCAGACTCAGTTCTTGGAAATGGCTCGCATCCGGAAGAGGAGCGACCAGACAAGGCAGCGTAATGCCAACGAAGCAGGCTCTGCGTGCGCCCGTCTCATTCATGCTTCGCTCTTCCAATGACACACGTTTTGAATGCTGGGGGATAAGCCAGCAATACTTTATCCCGGAAAGCAGGACCATTGTGCTCAAGCAGCGTATGCAGAGATCTCGCGGGATTTTCATGGGGCTGGAACCTTTGATCGGCAACACTATCTGGAGTGGCGTAGCCTGGGTCGCGGTAGACCGTCATCTGTATGGTTTCCTGGCTGCGATCGTAGTGTTCAAGATTCTCAATGAACTGACCTTGATCCAATATCAACAAAGCTCATAAATGCCTCTTGCTGATGTAAGGGGCGAGGACAGCTTTCGCCTGCGACACTGCATTCTGCCTGCCGGTTGCCGATCATAAATATCGCCGCTACGCCCCTGAGGCCCAAAAGCTTCAGGGTTTTTCTTTGCAGGAGGAAACTATGGGCTGGCTTTACATGAGCTCTATGAAGGGGCATGCGACCCCAAAACAATATCTCGACCACCAACTCACTTACGAGGGCGAGTTTTTCGTGCAGAAGGTCTTAGACTCAGCGGTCGTCTGTATGAGGAGATACTATGCCGCTGTCGAAAAGGTGGAGAAGGATACGGGGGCAAGATGTGTCGTATGCGTCATCTGCCTCGTCAACTTCAATCCCCGCAATAAAGAGGGAATGATCTTTGGATACAAGGACGCCGACGAGACGATGGGGGTATGCCAGACAGACTGTCCCGCGCGCATTCTCGATCTGTTGACAGAAACCGAATCCCAATCGGCGCTCGAATGGCGTGCGGAGTGCCGGCGGCGTCTCGCCAAAGTGCTCCCAAAGGCCGGACAGACGATCGTTCTGAAGGAGCGGATGCGATTCAAAGACGGCAGCTCCCAGTCGAAATTCAAAGTACTGGAACGAAAGGTTCGAGGACGAAAGAGGTTGGTCTTCCACGGGGAACGAGGCGGTTATTACCGGCTCGGCAACCTGAGAGACCTCGATTTCACCATTGAACCAACCCCAGTTTGTCCATCTCAATCCGAGATCGCTGAGACCCTCCCGTTGTTTTAGCGGATTACACCGGCTCGCAGCTTCGCCAATAAGCGACCGCCTGGATGGGTCCCTCTAACCCGGTATCATTCTTCACCCTCCTCATCGAAAGGAAACCACTTCTATGGCTTCTTCCAAGACAATTACCGATGCACCAGCAATGGAGTTCAGCGCGGACCGCGATACGATGCTTGCAGAGGTCACGGCTGCCGCGCGCGTGAGCGAAAGTAAGAGCACGCAACCCATTCTCACCCACCTTCTTCTCGATGCGAGCGGAACCGGAGCCGTTACGATTACCGGCACCGATCTCAACCGGACGATCCGGACAGAGTGCCCCGCGCAGGTCACCACCGCCGGGACCGTGGCTGTGCCGTCACAGAAGTTTCTGAGCTATCTGAAACTTCTTCCATCGGGTCCAGTTCATCTCAAAGGGCTTGCGAACGACCATGTTCAAGTTCATGCCGGCAAATCCAAGACCCGCATGGCGAGCCGCGCAGCCTCCGGATTTCCAACCATCTCCACACCGCCTGCCAATTCTGTACAGCTAAGCAGCCGAGTTCTGAGGACGCTGATCCGCCAGAGCATCTTTGCCGTGGCGACCGCGGACGACCGTCACCTTCTCAAGGCCGCCTTATTGCTACTGCGCCCTGACCGGGCAGGCATGGTTGCGACGGACGGACATCGCCTGTCCTTCGTCGTTGTCCCCGATGATGGCATAGCGGTTCAGGGCGTGCAGAAGTCGCTTCTTCCTCGAGAGTGCCTCACCGATCTGCTCTCCTTGCTGTCCTCAACCAAGGAGGAAGCGGTGTACTTCAGCGAAGACGATGCAACCCTCTACTTCCAGATTGGGCCAAGGCTGTTGAGCGTACGCAAGCTTGTTGGACGTTTTCCGGACTATGAAGCCATCTTGCCGAAGGGTATGCCTAACTCGATGGTGCTCCGTTCCGCCGAACTGATGAGCTCGATTCAACGTGTGCTGGAATTTTCGGACGAGCGTTCTAATGGAGTGAAGTTCCATCTGGCTGACAACACGCTCAAGATCAGCTCTTCCGCTCCAGATCGCGGCGAATCAGAGGAGACGCTGGCCGTCAGTTATAGTGCCGAGCCCATCACTATCGGATTCAACGGCAACTATCTGGTCGAGTTTCTGCGCACCATTGGGGACAAAGGGTCTATGCGATTGTCCCTCAAAGACTCGATCTCGGCAGGCTTGCTTGTGCCCGAGAATTTGAGTGGAGAGTTCCAGCAACAGTATGTCGTCATGCCGATGCGCATCTGAGATCCGCATCGGTGTGACACTTCCAGAAGTTAGGTAGAGCGCACCCGGCTTTCCAACATTCGGAGCCCCTGCAAAGCGACTCGAATTTATCTCCATTGTCATGAGGAGAGATAGAAAACTATGTCAAAAACGAAGCCTCATCCAAAGATCCGTTACGATGGGAACGCGGCCCAGACGTCCGAGGCAGCTTCCAAACATCTTCGCATTGTCCTCGACTTCAGCCTTGATCTCACGCTGCTTCGAAAACAGAAACGTGCGCTGATCGGGATATACGAAGGAGCGACGGTCAGCTATGAACAGGAAGACGCAGCGGAAGGGCTGCTCAATCTCATCGACTTCATCCAGGATTCGATCCTCGAACAAGGACTCGCGACGGAAGAGCAAGTCTTTCCTCGGCTAAGCAAGCAATCTGCGTCGTGAAATGAAGGAGTGACATAAATTCTTATAGGCACTATGAGTTGCTTTCCTCCATTTTACGAACGTACTTTTCAGGCAAGTTAGAGATCACCAGTTTTCAACGCGATACACGCTTCTTTGCCTGAGAACGCTTTGCATCAGTCTTGGCGGGCGTTCCTAATCCTTCAAGAAGCTTGCTGGGACTAACGTCGAAGACGCTAGCAACTCGCAATAAGGAAGGAAGCGACATTCCGCGGTTGCCTTTTTCAAAGGCTTGCCAATGGTTCGTCTTCTAGTCATCAAACCACCGACTCCATCAGCGGCTTAAACATTGAAAGAAACGCCGACTCGGGCACCATTCGCATCACCGAGTCGCGCACCCCGGTAACAATCGGATTGCGCGGACGAATCATCCACATCAGTTGCCGCGATTGTCGCTGAACTCGGTCTACCCTCGTTCTTCGCCTCTGCTCATATCGGCGCAGAGCATCCGGAATGCGTCCCGAAGGTGCACGCGAAAGCTCGTCTGCCAGAACATACGCCGACTCGATGGCCATCGACGCTCCTACCCCGGCCGAGGGCAGAAGCGCATGTGCTGCATCGCCCACCAGCGCAACCCGTCCGTTTGTCCAGCGAGACATGCGCAGATCCAGAAAGTCATCGTGCCAGATCGTCGGATCGGTGCTCGAATTAAGTGCCGCCCTTGCCCACTCCGGAAAGCCGGCAAACATCGCCTCCAGCCGTCCGCGTCGCGTCGCGGCATCATCAGGTGCGGAGCGTGGAGCGCTCGCCGCGGCAAAGCAGCATGGTCTCTCTCGTGAAGGATAGAAACCCATAAACCGCCCCGGCCCGTAGATCTCGCGTGTTTCGCTGCCGATATCGATGCCCGTCCAGAACGCCCATCCGGTAACGCCGTGATACGTGAGCGGCACCTCTCCGAACGCCAGCCGCCGTGTCTCCGACCGCAATCCGTCTGCTCCAATCACCGCATCGTACTCCGCAGTTGTGCCATCGTTGAACGTCACGGCGACACTCTGCTCAGACTGGCGCAGGCCTGTAATGAAGCGGCCAAAATGAATCGGACTCGCTACAGCTTTACGCAGCACATCGATCAGTTCTGCGCGGCCCAGATAAAAATTGTCGCCATACTGCGCAGAGAACTCTCCGAACTTCGCCTGAATCAGGGCGCTCCCATTTGGACGAGCCGCATAGTACATCCCCGGTCGAACACCGATGCGCTCCAGCTCCGAGCGAAGGCCAAGACTGTTCAGCACATTCAGTCCCGCAGGCCATATTCCAAGGACATAACCAACGCCGCCGTAGTTCTTCGCTCGCTCCACAATCTCGGCACGCATTCCGCGCTGCTCCAGCGTCGCGGCAATCGTCAGGCCCGCAATGCCTCCACCTGCGATAAGTATCTTCAGCTCGTTCCCATAACGCATTCCGTCCTCCTTATTTCTTTTTTCCCTGTCCTCTGCGCTTCAGCCCATCGCAGAGCATCTGCGCCGCTTGCGGCCCCAGCGTCTTCCAGTCAACTGTCTTTGGCGAGATCGCCCACACTAGCCCCAGTCCTTCGTAGATACCCAATAGCAGCGTCGCCGCCTGCCTCGGGTCTACGCCATCATCGAGTTCTCCATTGCGGATGCCTTCTTCGATCAGCGGAACAATAATGGCCAGAATTTCGTCGTACATGGTGGCAAGATGCTTGCGCACCTTTCGCTGTCGCAGCGCAACCGCATAAAACTCCAACGCAATCGGCATCAGCCGCGACATCGACTCATAGTCGCGCGAGGTCTGCTCGCCCATTGCCGCCAACCGGTCGAGCACGCTGCCTGCGCGTGCCGCTTCCGCGCGCATCGACTCGATGTTGCGCCGGAATACACGGTCCAGAAGCGCGGCAATAATGTCGTCCTTCTTTTTGAAGTACCAATAGATGGCGCCCTTGCTCAGCCCCGAGCGCTCAGCAATATCATCCATGCGCGCTTCATCAAAGCCACGCTCAGCAAACACATCTTCGGCGGTGTTAAGAATCTGGTCTTTGCGCTCAGCGCTTACATCAGGTCGCGGCGTCATGCATTAATAATAACAGACTGACCAGTCAGTTTACAGTGACAGCAGGGATTTCGACATTTGTTAGTTCTTACTATGTCCGTCGCCGCAATTCGTCTTCAGGTCGAAACCCACGCCCTCAAAATGAATGTCTGAGGCTCAAGATGAGTGGGCTTGCCCGGAGCTGTTCTCTAGCATCCGAATCATCCTCAACCGCATATCATCTTAAAGAGTATGATCGCGGTCGACGCAACCAAATTTCAGGCGGGCAGGGTCTACTTGTGCACGACGCTTGAGAACAATATTCCTTCACGTAGTTCCAATACATGGTTTATCAGGTTCGAGAACCACTCCCATTGGCGAGTAGCCGCAGTCAATTGCATGCGCCCTGGCTTTGTGATTTCGTAAAATTTCGCCTTTCGGTTGTTTTCGGAGGTCCCCCACTCTGATTGAATCCAACCACGCCTCTTAAGACGAATCAGCGAAGCATGTATTGTTCCTTGATTCAGTTGCAGCTCATTGCTGCTTATTTTCTCAATAGAGCGAGCAACCCCGAACCCGTGTTGACGCCCTCCCGCAAGAAATACCTGCAATACCACCAGATCCAGGGTTCCGGGAATCAGGGTGCGTTTGGCCATATCCGATTTAGATAAACGCGTTTCCATCTAGTCCATCAGAGGTATTTACGTGCGATCTAATCGCTTGAAAATAGTCCGAGCGAAATAGCATTTGCTTGAGCGACGTTGCCAGCATCGTTGACGTGCAGATGGTCCCCACTGTCATATGCAGGCAGCAGCTGTGCGGGATGATTCGGGTCACACACCGCCTTGTCGAAATCAATCACGCCATCGAATTCGCCGCTGCTGCGAATCCACATGTTGATCTCTTGACGCGTTTTCTCATTCTCAACACTGTAAAAGCCATCGAAGAAAGGAGCAGGCCAGATTGCGTGCTCGAAGGGAGGAATGGTCGTGCCGATCACACGGATTTCTTGCTTGTGAGCACGAGTGACGATTTGGCGATAACCGCTAATCAGCTGTTGGGAGGTGACTCGTTCGGTCTGAGGGATAAACGATCCGGGAAAGAGAATGTCGTTTACGCCAAGGCCGACAACAACATACTTTACCCCCGCTTGCGCAAGGACATCACGCTCAAAGCGCGCCAGACCGGCTTGGCCAAGAGCTGGTCCATATTGCTCAAATACGGCTCTTAGCGGAGGCGGACCACCCGTCTGTCGCGGGCTTCGATTGTCGCTCAACAATCGATTTCCGATAATTCCTTCATTCAAAATACCCAGTTCCGCTTTGTTGCCTCCAGCTTTTTGTAGCCGCTCTGCAAGCACATCGGGCCAGCGACGGTTGGCGTCCTGAGTGGACCCAACGCCGTCCGTGAGTGAGGATCCCAATGCGATGATTGTGGCTCCATGAGGCATTGCCGCAACGTCCACTCCAGTCAGGAATGGCCAGGACGCAATTGTCCTGGCGACCGGAAACTTTATCTCTGCACTCAAATCTCCGGTTTCAGGCGAGACATAGTTCGTTTGAAAGGCTCTGAGATGGACGGTTGTCGCGTGAGTGCTCTGCGGCAGAAAGATACTGATCGCCAGATCCGAGAGAGCGGGCACGTCAAGTTTCACAGGATCACTTATCAGCATTGATCGCGCGGGAACGGTTGTGGATTTGTGTCCGCTGAAGGTTACTGTTCGGTCTGATCCCGGAACGAGGTCCGCCCCGGTTGCGCGACGTGCGAGATGACCCGCCCCGATCACCAAAGGCTCATCTCCGAAGGTGTTGGAGATCCTAATTCTTACCTTGGTACCACCGGCGCTGGTATGCACGATTAAGCGTAATGTCTGATTGTGAAATGTCTGAACTCGTCCGGGGATTTGAGCCTGGGCAGCGGTTGCCCATGTACCGATCCACCCCTCGTTATTTCCTGCGGTACGTTTACTTAGACCGTGCGATGGCACAATCAAGACGAGAATTGCAAGCATGGTGAGAAGTGCCAAATAGTACCGGCGACAAGGTGCGTTAATACGTGAATGCATAGGTCCTCGCTCTCGCACAGCTTGACGGAATAGTGCAAATCAATTAACCATCGAGAGCCTCTTTTACATCTCCGCAGTTACAATTGCGATCTGTAATCAGCCAACGGATATCGCGATGTCGATGAACGGTCTCGAAATGCAGTCAATGGCTGTTTTCTAGATGAACAATCGGTTCATAATGGACTAAAAGCAAGCAAGTGTTTCGCCAGCGGTGCATTCCAACGGGCAGTATCTGATGGCCAGAATCATGAAAAAATTGTGGTCATTTGGGCGACTGGAGATCGGCTACCGTAACGCTGTCTCTATTTCCGTCTTTTTTATCGTTCCGGCTGCGCTGTCTGTCTTTCAGGTCTATGTCCAATCGAAGCTCGAACAGCACCCGGTAAGATGGCAAGAGTTGGTTTATGCAGGGAGCCACTGGCTCCTCGTTGGCATCTTCACGCCGCTCATCTACCGTCTGGGCAAGCGCTTCCCATTTTCGCGAGCGCGCCTGACCGGCTGGCTTTTCGTCCATTCAGCGGGTGCCCTCGGATTGTGCATCGGCCTAACGTCGCTAGGCTTCTTCATGGCAGCGATGTTGAAGCTTCTTCCCCACTACACCTCTTTGCTGCGTGCCTTTATCCCCTGGATGCTGAGCGGCTTGCCATTTGCAGTGTCCATCTACTTCGCGATCCTTGGCTGCGTCTATGCTTACTCGTATTTCATTGAAGCGAGGAAACGGGAGGCGGATGCGGCACGACTCGAAGCTCAGCTCTCAGAGGCTAGACTGGGCGCTTTGCGTATGCAGCTGAATCCGCACTTCCTGTTCAACAGCCTCAATGCGCTTTCCGTTCTTGTACGAGAGGAAGATACGCAATCCGCTTCTCGCATGCTTGAACTCATCGCCGACGTACTCCGCCAGGTACTCCGCTCTGATCAACCCAATGAAATCCCGCTGTCGGAAGAGATAGCCTTTGTTGCGCAATATCTTGAGATCGAGCAGGTGCGATTTTCCGATCGACTTGATGTCCGGTGGAATATCGAGCAGAGCGCAATGTCTGCTTTTGTGCCCTGCTTTATCATGCAGCCCCTCGTCGAGAACGCAATCAAACATGGCGTGCTCAAAACGGCCGAGTCAGGTGTCATTGATATCTTCGCGAGAGTTAGGGGAGAGCTCTTGGAGCTAAAGGTGCTTGATAACGGAGAAGGGGGCGAGAGGGCCACGAAGACACTCGGTGTTGGCCTATCGAATACGAGAGAACGATTGCACGCGCTTTATGGCGACAGTGCGGGGCTTTCTCTCGATGTTCGACTTGCCGGCGGTGCTGAGGCCACAATTACCTTGCCACTCCGGGTGCAATTGCCATGATTCCCCTTCGTATTCTGATCGTCGATGATGAACCTCTCGGGCGTAGAGCCGTTCGGCAACTTTTACTTGCGCACAATGACTGTGAGGTAGTTGCTGAAGCGCGAAATGGCCGAGAGGCGATCCGGCTGATCGATAACTTAAAACCTGATCTTGTCTTCTTAGACATACAAATGCCCGAGATTGACGGGTTTGCTGTGCTAAGAGCCTTGGCGCCTGCACATTTGCCGTGGGTAATATTTATCACGGCGTATGACACATTCGCTGTACGCGCCTTCGAATCAAACGCGCTTGACTATCTCGTAAAACCGCTTCATGAGACAAGATTCAAAGACGCCTTGGCCAGAGTTCGCGAGAGATGTCGCTCGAAAGAGGCCATCGAGCTTTCGAAACGATTGTCAGCACTCCTTGCTAACGAGCCACCCATTCCTGAGACGCAAATCGAACCTGTGAGACGAATTTTGGTCGGCACAGGCGAGGGAGCAGTAATCCTTGATCTCTCAGAGATTGATTGGATGAGTGCTGAAGACTATTACGTCGCAATTCACTCCCAAGGGCACAAATATCTCGTGCGTGAGTCTCTCTCATCGCTCGAGAGCCGATTGGACCATTCACAATTCCTCCGGGTTCATCGAAAAGTCATTGTTAATTTTGCTCAGATCCAAAAGACAATCGCTCATTCCGAAGACGGCTCATTTTTGCTACTACGCACTGGAGACAAGCTGCCCGTAAGCCGGAGGCATCGCTCGCGGGTCGCAGATGCCCTTCGTCGGCTAAAAACATAGTTGTGCCGCAATGGATGTTAGGGCTTGCCTTCTGGTGATTGCAAATTCAATCTCTGGAAGGAACGATGGTAAAGCGCCGTTTGAGACGAAGAAATGGCCGTTCGTAAAACTGATAAGACAGGTGCGCCACCAGGATCGTAAAAAGGAAGGACAGGATTGTTCCCACTCCGCCACGCCAGCCTATCAGACGAAGCAATTCGCAGAAGCGGGTGAGCCACGTCTTGCCCAGGTGAAAGACAAGGTAGTAGACGAGCTCATGAAAGACATAGAGGCCATAGGAGATGCGGCCAAGGTAGACGACCAATCGCGGCAGAAAGCGCTCCGGCGTGCCCAACAGGCTGAGAAAAAGCAGCGCCGTTCCAACCAGCACGAGTGCCCAGCCGATAGGTGCCTGTAAAACAGTGGACTGCGGCGTATCCGCCTGAACGCCGAAGTGGACCGAGGCGACAAACCAGCATGCAATGGCCCCCACGATGCCGAGTATGCGAAGAACAGGATGCCAGTCAGGAACACGTCCGCGCAGAAAGAGCGAGAGCAACACCCCGGCGGAGAAGAACTGAAACTCGACGAAGCTGTTGGTCCACTGGCTGCTGAAGCCGTGAAAGCCATGCCGCGCATAGACGATCACGCAGATGTACGAGACGGCCATAAGGCCCAGCGAGATAATCTTGAGCCCTTTGCGCCCTCCGAATCGCGCAATCAGCGGAATCACGATGTAGAACTGCTCTTCGACCGAGATGCTCCAAAGCGGATTGACTGGATAGGAGTGAATCCAGCCAAACTTGCATATGTACCAGTTGCCGACGAAGAAGGTGAAGGCAAGCCACGATCTGGGGTCTCTTGGGCCGGCGCTATGAACGAAGTGCCCGAAGAGGACCAGCCCATAGAAGGCGGCAAAGTAGAGAGGCCAGATGCGCAGAATGCGGCGCATGTAGAAGGCGCCGGAATTAATAGTCCCCACCTGGTCTTTTTCACGCATCAGTAATTCTGTGATGAGGAAGGCGCTGAGCAGGAAGAAGACAGGCACACCGAAATCGCCGAGCAGGCAAAGGTTGTAAGCCCAGTAGTGCTGCGCAGGATCAAGGGGAAGAAAGTCCATGCGGTGCACGATGAACACAATCAGAAACGCGAGAAAGCGTAGCGCATCCAGCTCGGGACGATAGTAGCGATTGCTGGCCGTGTGTTGAAGACTTCTCTCTGGCTTGGGTGTGGCGAGAGTCGGAATACGCGTCCCCCCGGCGGGAAAGTGTGCGACATCTTTTTTTGAAAAATAACTATACCACCAGCCCCTCACCTTCACCGCTAATGCCTAAAAAATGGTCTTGACTTTAAGTATCAACAAGCGTTATATCGATTACTGATATACGGGGTGAAACATGGCCAAAGCTCCTAACCAGGTTCCGGACGAGTTGAAGCATCTTTTTCCGCTCACACCTGCGGTGTTTTTTATTCTTTTCGCTCTCGCCGACGGCGAAAAGCATGGGTACGCCATCATGCAGAGTGTTTCTGAGCTTTCCGCCGACCAATTTCGGATGGGTCCCGGCACCCTTTACAGCACGATCCAAAGGCTGGAAGAGATGGAGTTAATTGAAGAGACAGAGGGAACGGGCGAACCGTCTGATCACGAGAGCAGACGAAGATATTACAAGCTGACCAGTATCGGGCGGACGGTTCTTAAGGCGGACATCGGCCGCATGGAGTCTGTGATACGTCTTGCGCGCGAGAGAAAACTTACGCCGAGCACGGCAGGGTGAGGAACAACGCCATGAGCACACTTCAAAGAAGTTGTTCTCTTTACGAAATTTTGCTTTTTGCATATCCGAGCGAATTTCGCCAGCACTTTAGCGACGAGATGAAAGAGACGTTTGTCTATCAAATGAGACGCGAGCGTGGTCGCAGCGGTCTTGCCGGAGCATTTCGGGTCTGGAGTCTCGTCTTTTGGGAGTTGCTTTCTGTGGCAGTCCCCCTTCAGTTACAGAATTCCATCGTGATTGCTACAGCAGCGTCGCTTCTGGGATCGTCTGGCTTGTCAATCTTGTTCTTTCGTGCAGTCGCTCATCATTGCAGTAAATAGCGATTTTTGAACAATACCGGACATGCTTCTGCGCTATGGGGAGAGCTTTGTCTCCGTGGAGGTCGAAATGGAACAACAGATTGAACCGGAACATCAGATCACAAGAAGCGTCTGGATGTATCTAGTCCTCGCATATGGGTTCGCTTGGACCGCATGGATCGTTTCCATCAAGCTGCACGCCTCCGAAGAATTTCTCAATATTGGAACCGCGGGGCCAGCGCTTGCAGCGATGGTGCTCTCATACCGGCGTCATAGCGATCATTCTTACCGGCTCTTGCCACGAAGCCTGACTTTTCTAGCGTTGCTGGCGTCCTGCTGGATTGTGCTCTCGCTCTACTATGCGTGGCGGGTTAGTTCCCATTTATCTTTTCGATTGGATCCCTGGTTGATTATTCCTTCCATTCTGCCAGCGTGGATCATTTCAGGAGTTTTTTCAGGTGACTCAGGAGTGCGCAGCCTTCTGCGGCGGCTTGTGCATCGACCAGACCGCTGGTCGCTCATCGGGTTTCTGCTTTTTCCTGCGATCCTTCTCTTAGGAACGCTTGTCGCCAAGCTGTTGCATCAGCCGCTGGTAAAGCCAATTGGCCACGGATCGATAACAAGCGCGATCGCATTCGGGGTCATATTTTTTCTATATAACTTGCTCTTTGTTGCCGCGCTTGAAGAGCCTGGATGGCGCGGGCTCCTTCTCGACCGTCTCCAGAAGAAACGGTCGCCTCTGGTTGCAAGTGTGCTGGTCTGGTTACCGTGGGCGTTGTGGCACGCACCTCTCGATTACTATCGCCCAGCACGGTTTTCGCTGGCCACGTACCTCGAAATACGCGTCATCTTCCTGATACCCCTTGTCATCATCCTGACATGGCTCTATAACCGGTCTGCCCGATCGATACAGGCAAGTGCGATGTTTCATGCCAGTATGAATACCTTTCCGTTTGTGCTCCCCTACTTCATGGCTGGCTTTGTATTGCTCTTCGTAGTCGCAGGCTACGTCATCGTTGCGGATCGTATGTGGCGGGTTGGTCTCAGCCCTATCGGACAAAACCGGGGAGACATCACGACAATCCGGGGATGAAATTAGCCCGGTTTTGGCAGGAATCTTGTACCGCTTTCTCACGTAAGCTTCGCTCTGGCAGAATTGGATTGCCTATCAGCCCCGAGTGGAAGAGACTGACACGATGAAGGTCCCCTATGCAAAGAAGTGGCAGAAGGAAACCGACAACCTGCGCAAAATCGCACTCGACTGTGATTTGAGGGAGGAGTTGAAGTGGGGCAAGCCCTGCTTCACTTTCCTGAAGAAGAATGTGGTTATCGTCATCCCGCTTAAGGAGTCGTGCGCGCTCGCGTTCTTCAAAGGCGCGCTACTCAAGGACCCGAAGCGCATCCTTCAAAGGGCCGGGGGACACAGCCAGGCAGGACGGTGGATCAAATTCACCTCGGTCAAAGAGATTACGTCTCTGCGGTCAACTCTGACGGATTACATTTATGAGGCCATCGAAATCGAGGAGTCCGGCAAGAAAGTAGAACTCAAGAAAGCTTCTGAGTACGTTGTTCCGGAGGAGTTGCAGGCCAAGCTCAATGAGAACGCGATTCTCAAAGCAGCGTTCGAAGCGCTGACACCAGGTCGGAGAAAGTCTTACATCTTTCACATCTCAAGCGCGAAACAGTCAAAGACCAGGGCTGCGCGGACAGATAAGTGCGTGCCGATGATCCTGAGCGGGCGAGGGTTCAACGAACGTCCGAACTAATATACGCTTCGGGAATACGGCACTAGTCCCATTAGCGCGGTTGCGGTTGGAGCTAAACTTGTAGCGTGATGCCACATCCATCATGGAATGAGAGCTATGCCTTCCGGACAGTTGCCTGGGACACCGGACAACCGGAGCCTCTGCTCGTCGAGTTTGTCACGTCGGGAGCGGTCACACCGGGTCCGGCGCTTGAGATCGGGGCGGGTACTGGCACGAATGCAATTTGGATGGCGGAACGCGGTTTCGACGTGTTTGGAGTCGATGTTTCGCCGCTCGCCGTCGAAAGCGCCCAAGCCAAGATAGAGGGACGCACTCTGAGCTGCCGCTTCGCTGTGTGGGACATTCTCGCCGCGCCTCCGCCCGACGGCTCGTTCCAGTTCGTGTTCGACCGTAGTTACTTTCATGTGTTCGATGAACCAGGCGAGAGACAGCGGCTCGCGTCACAAGTTGCCGGCGCATTGGCATCGGGTGGCTTGTGGCTGAGCTTGATCGGGAGCACTGAAAATCCCCCACGCGAAGTCGGTCCGCCACGCCGCTCGGCGCGGGAGGTCACCCTCGCCATCGAGCCAGTGCTGGAGATCGTCGAGTTGCGATCAGCCGAGTTCCGCGATCACAACACAAAGGCGTAGTTCCGCCTGTCGCGCCGGCGTACGCAGCCCTCCACGCAGCACGATTGAGATTCAGAGGCGAATGCGCTACCGTTCTGGATGAGTGCCAAGTCGCCGAACATCAGATCAAACTGGACTGGCGCTGAGCCGTTGCTAGATGAGTGTATTGCCCTGTTCGCGACAATTGTGACCGGAGCACCCATCGCCAACGCGGTCATGACGACTACCCGAGGCAGAGAGAGGAAGTCAGCACGTTTCATGGAAAGTTTCATGGTCTTCAGCGGTACCGTTTTCAGCGATACCCGAACAG
This sequence comes from Acidobacteriales bacterium 59-55, assembly GCA_001897435.1. Classification (GTDB taxonomy): domain Bacteria; phylum Acidobacteriota; class Terriglobia; order Terriglobales; family Acidobacteriaceae; genus Edaphobacter. The sequence goes on from MKSV01000008.1 coordinate 16,004, forward strand.
AGGTGGGAACACGAGAACCACCACCGCCGCCCAGGCGGAGAACACCGGCAGGTACGCCATCTGCCATCGCTCCAGAACGGCAAACGAGCTCCTGTGACCGAGGAAGCGCGCGTACAACCACGCCGACCACGTCAGGTTGACGAGCAGAATGATGTTCTCGCCAAGGGCCGCCACCCGGTTGGGCGTGAAGCCAAATTCAGAGATGCGGGCAGCAATCGCATAGAGCGCCACCCCGTCGATCACGAGCGCGCTGACTACGAGCGCCAGTTGCAGACCGTCGAAGAAGTCGGGTGGTGCCTGCGGGTCGCGCGCCGACGCGGCGTACAGTACCAGTCCCACCACGACTGCCAGCAGTAGATCGAAGCCGATCAGCACTTCCCGCCTAACGTTGATTGGGTTGCCCGTCCATGCCATCGTCGCCAGAAAGGCGAGGAACAGCAGCGTGAAGAGCGGCGTGAACAGCCTGGTCAACACCGGCGCCATGTTTTCGATGACGCTTTGCTTCGCCTCCACCAGCCAGGATCCGATGAGGACAGCCCCTGCCGCCCCGCACGGGATCAGCCACCCTGCGACGAACCAGCCGGGGTTCATCCCGATGGCTCTGAACATCATGAACGTAAATAAAATCGCGACGAACCCGCCAAGCGCGATGAGCACGTAGTAGATCGCCAGCTCGCCGGAGAACCGGACGAAGTTCATGCGCCCGCCGTCGTCGAACCATCGGCCCCCGGCATAGGCAAAGCCCACGATGAGCCAGAGAGCGATTGGCAAGTGGAGAGCGGTCAGCATCTCCGTCTCGCTGCCGCTCGGAAAAGGAAACACGTTGGCCAGCACAGCCGCGGCTGCGAAGGCCATCGCAAACCAGAGACCACGGACACGGTCCGATCCGCGCTTCCACAGGAAGTACACGGTGAGCAGCGGAAAGACAAAGAGGCTGGCGTTTTTGGCGTAGAACAGCGGGAATTCCGCGCTCGGGTTGATCCAATGGCCGAAGAGCGCCGGCAGCTTGACGGCGATCGCCGCCGCAACTGCGAGGCCCAGGACGATGAAGAGTTCGTCGCGTCCGGTCTGTGTCGACGCTTCGGTCTCGGGCGTAATCACCAATTGCTTCCACAGCCGCTCGGAATGCGCACGTGCGAACTCGCGCGACAGCTCATCGAGGCTGCCCATGCGCTTGACGGCGACCAGGAATGCTTCATCCCCTGTCAGACCCGCCTCGGTAAGCGCCGCCAGCTGGTGGCGAAGATGTCCCTCGAGTTCCTCCGCATCGGGACGGTAAAGTGCCTGCCGGCGGCGCACGTAGGTCCGCCACTCTGCGATTTGGTCTTCAAGCTGCTGGTCGGCGAATGTCGTCATACGGTGCTTTCCCCCATCCAGATTCCCCGCAGTGTGTCATCGACGGCCTTCCATTGTTGACGCTGCGCAGTAAGCTCCGCCTGGCCTTCTTCCGTGATTCGGTAATACTTCCGCCTGCGGCCAGTCTCGGACGCGTCCCACTTCGCCGCCACATAACCCTGGCGTTCGAGACGATGCAGTACGGGATATAGCATGCCGTCGGTCCATTGCAGGTGTCCGCCTGACAACTCGGCGACGCGCTTGATGATGGCGTAGCCGTAGCTCTCGCCTTCGGCAAGGATGGCGAGTACCAGCGGAGTCGAGGAAGCCGCAACGAGGTCTTTTGCTACATCCATACGTAGAAGTCTTATACATTGCACCTCTATGTATGTCAATCCTGCGCTCATGCCTCGTCTGCACTCAGCGGAACTCGACACTTCGGGCTTGATTCCACAACGGGTGCCGTCCGTATAGACCGGCGTTACCGAATCTTGATGAACGAATGACCACCGAAACGAATCATCAACGCTCCAATCAGGCCGCCGACAAAGATCGACGGACCATGGATATCGGAACGCAATGCTAGGACCAGAACGCCAAAGAGTATCAGCCCACCGCCGAATTTGGCTTGCCAGGCGGGAACTCTTGAAATCATCCAAGCGGCCAAGCCCCCGAGAAGCCCCGCACCAGCAACCGACATGCCGGCGTCGTAAGGTTGCCACATGTAACCCGCGATCTCGCCTGCGAGGCCACCAGCCAAGTAGAGGCTCAGCCAGGCGGCTTTCGTCCACAGTCGCTCACTCAGGATTCCAACGACCAGAAACAGAAAGAACACGGAGAGCGCCTGTGGCCATGGATCCGGCTGGACGAGCAAAGGGCTGAGCAGACGCCACCATTGGTGGGAAAGCGCTACAGGATTGCGCCACAGCAAGAGAAGCAGTGTCGGATATGAGCGTTCCAAACAGCTCAGCTTGGCCGTGATCAAAAAAGCGCTGAGCGTCAGCACTGGAACCGCTCCGAATCGTTCGCGAAATGGTGGTGACGACCTCTGAGCCATCTCTGCTGAGTCTAACTTCACTTCTCTCATGGCTCTCCTGTATTGCTCTTCTGAAACGCGAGCGATCCAATCAACTATTCTGCCGTCTTTACAGGGGTAGTCAATTCGCCCCGTCATTGCCAATGCACCCAGTGAGTCGAACCTGTGTTCGGTCTAATTGCGGAAATGGGAAGCAACTCGAGTAACGCCTTTGCAGATGAACTAAACTTGGAGCGCGATGCCACACCCATCATGGAATGATAGCTACGCCTCGGGACAGCTGCCTTGGGACACGGGGCAACCAGAACCTTTACTCGTGGACTTCGTCACTTCGGGCGCGGTCACGCCATGTCCAGTGCTTGAGATCGGGGCGGGCACTGGCACGAATGCAATTTGGATGGCCGAGCGAGGGTTCGACGTGGTTGGAGTCGATGTCTCGACGCTTGCCGTCGAAAGAGCTCAAGCGAAGATGGCGGGACATACTCTGAGCTGCCGCTTCGCTGAATGGGACGTTCTCACCAAGGCTCCGCCTGACGACTCGTTCCAGTTCGTGTTCGACCGCGGTTGCTTTCATGTGTTTGATGAACCGCACGAGAGACAGCATTTTGCGGCACAAGTCGCTGCCGCACTGATACCCGGAGGCTTGTGGCTGAGCTTGATCGGCAGCACGGAAGGTCCGCCACATGAGGTTGGCCCTCCGCGCCGCTCGGCCCGCGAGGTCACTCTCGCCATCGAAGCAGCGCTGGAGATCGTGGAGTTGCGATCGGCTGAGTTCCGCGACCACAATACAAAGGCGTGGCTCTGCCTGTCACGTCGACGCAAGATGTCGGCGCAGCCGTCCACGGCCTCTGGAGTCTAACTTCTGACTGCGAGTGGACTGATCGAAGCTGCCACGAAACATAATTGTAAAGTCGATAGAATTCCTGATGGATACCTTATCGAGTGGTCCAAGGACAACAATGACCTGGAAGACAATTCGATTGGTTTTGGGGGGCGCGACTCTGATCACAGCTCTTGCTGGGGCTGCGCAGTCGTCTTCTCCGGAGCCCACACCTTTGGGCAAGATGGTTGACCTCGGTGGGTATCGCATTCACCTGAACTGCACAGGAAAGGGGAAGCAGACGGTCGTCCTGTCGCCGGGAGGGGGAGATTTTTCGTTTGCCTGGTACCTCGTACAGCAAAAACTTCAGTTGTCCGCACGGGTGTGCTCGTACGATCGTGCCGGTTACGCATGGAGCGATCCCGGTCCCCAGCCATCGACCTTCAGGCAGGAAGCATATGAGTTGGAACTGGCGCTGAAGCTCTCCGGCGAAAGAGGGCCATACATTCTTGTAGGACATTCACTTGGCGGGTTGGTCGCCGAAACCTTCGCAGAAGGATATCCGGATGAGACAGCGGGTTTGGTTCTGGTCGATGCGCCGGGCCCGGATGATACGTTGGGTTATTTCGGAAAACTGGTTCGTGTTCGAACCCTTGCGCATCGAACGATTCCGCCTGTTCAGACGATGAAGACTAGCCCTCCTGTTCCAATCAGTGATGCGGAGCGCGAGCAGGCCATGAAATACAAAAGCCACAAAATTAGCCCGCCGTATGACCGTCTGCCGGCGGAGATTCAAAAGCTGCAACTATGGGCGCAGCTATTGCCGCCTAAGGTCGCGATCGACGAGAAGACCGATTACATTCCCGAGGAGTTCCAGCTTCTTTACGAGATTCAGCAGTTTGGGCATCCGCTTGGTAGAAAACCGCTCATTACCATGATCGGCATGCAAGGAGCAGGCGAGGAAAAGATCGAAGAAAAAAAGGCGTTTCAGGTCCTTTCAACCAATAGCAAAGTTGTCGAAGTTCAGGATTCCGGTCACGCAATTCACCTTCAAGACCCAGATGCCGTAGTTGCGGCAATTCGCGATGTGATGAACGCGGCCCTTCACCACACTCAGTTGAAAAAATAGCGGGCTGTCGGTTCCGCGATTGTCGACAATGATCGGTTGGCGTCCAGGCTCGCTGAAAGATGAGGATTCCCGACCATTCTTAGGCGATGGGTGCATCACCACCAACGCGCTCATTGCTTGAGGGTTTCAATATCGGGACCGGTAACGGCTCCTCATGAAATCCGCAACAGAAGTCCTGCTCGAGAGAGTGAAGGTGTTTGCGAAGTCCGCTTCAAAGGCAAGAGGCGGGACAGCAAATCCCACCCCTTGCTCGCAAGTCCGCTTGAGCTACTCAGATTTCGCTGTCTGTTTCTGCTTGGCCCATCGCTTCTTCTGGGCATCAGCAATCCTCTTTCTTGCTTCGGGAGACATCGTCCGCTTCCTTGGGGCAACTGTCTTCTTTTCATAAATTGCCCTTTTTGCCCCAGCGGCTTTCTTCACGCTTGCTGTTTTCTTCACTGGTTTAGCCTTGTTCGCTGGGCGACCGGATTTCCTGCCAGGCTTGCCTCTCTTGACTGCGACTCCACCACCCCCTCGATCCTCCTTGAGGAGAGCATCTCGGTGTGTAACCAGGCGTGCCTTCGTTCGCTCCGCTTCGGTGATGATTTTATCCAGCACCACAATCTCTTTGTTCAGCTCAGCCACTGCTGCCGAGATACTCATTCTTCCTCCATGGTTGGAACTAGAGCCAGCCTATCACTCCCGAGAGACTCCATGGATATTTGTCCCTATTGTGGTGATTCCGCATATCTGGATGTGTCAGACGTACTGATTCACACGCGCGAGATAAACCTTGATGCCTGTTGCGAGTGGAATCTTGCTGGATGGATCGACTCCATTCAGAGCTTCAACCGGCGAGAGCGTGCGCAATGGGCACTCGAAGCGACCGGACTCGTCGTCCACGACATTCTTACAAAAGACGGCGCGTTACGCTGGACGTTGCACTATGGTCTGGAAATTGGCGAAGTCATGTTTTCGGACGTTAAGGAGTTCATCCGAGAGCATCATCGCCACTGCGATCCACCCTCCGGCTGGAAATATGGAGCGGCGCTCTTTAATGGGGACGATATGGTGGCTGTCATGGCGGCCGGTCGTCCCGGGTCGCGTCATCTGGATGCGCAAGGCTGCATGGAGATCACAAGGGTCTGCGTGAAGGACATGGAGCCTCATGGTCTTGTGGCCAATGCGTGTTCCATCCTCTATGGGTACGGCTGTCGCGAAGCATTCAAACGAGGCTACAAGCGGGTTGTTACCTACACCAAGAAAGGCGAATCAGGAGCTTCGCTGCGAGCCGCCGGCTTCGCTCCGGTGGCCGTTTCGGACGGCGGAGAATGGGACCGTCCTGGTCGGCCCAGGAGACCCGGACGGAACACGGTTCCGAAGGTTCGATGGGAGCGATGGCAAGGGAAGGTTATTCCTGTACAAAGAAGCTTGCAATTCGAGCCGCCAAATCGCTTATCGATTGCCGCCTAATACGGTGCAAGGATTCAATGTCGGCGAAGTAGGCGAATAAGAGGCGAACGTGACAAAATACAAAGGTGAAGGGCTGAAGAGCAGCGATGATCGTTAATAATGCGGACGGAGAATTCAATCATCTTTTCCGGGGTGGCTCGACATCTCTCTGCAAGCAGGGATCCGAATTGTTGCGCGCATTTGCGGAAGCACGTCCAACGGACCTCTCTTTTCTTCAGGCGGACGACTTGAGCGGCCACTCCAACTCGGCCTTTGTCGGGATCGAGGAGTGGGATGCTCTTGTTCAGCATTATGCGTCCTGTAAACGGTGCAATGTCTAATGCGCTCGTCAAACGCGAAGTATCGGACGTCCGCGATCTGATTGGATTTCGCAAGATCTCGCACATCGACATGGATGCCTTCTACGCATCGGTCGAACAACGCGACAATCCTTCCTTAAAAGGAAAACCGGTTGTCGTCGCCTGGAAAGGCAAACGATCGGTCGTCTGCGCAGCTTCCTATGAAGCGCGGCGCTATGGGGTTCGATCAGCAATGCCCGCCGTTCAGGCCGAACGACTCTGCCCGGACGCGATTTTCCTTCCACCAGACTTTCCGCGTTATCAGGCTGTCTCTCAGGCGATTCGTGAAATATTCCGACGCCACACAGATCTGGTCGAGCCGCTGTCCCTCGATGAAGCCTACCTCGACGTCACGACGAACAAAATGGGCTTGCCAACGGCGACGCTTGTCGCCAAGACAATTCGTCGGCAGATCTGGGAAGAACTGAATCTCACCGCCTCTGCCGGTGTTGCACCTAACAAGTTTCTGGCAAAGATCGCATCGGACTGGAAGAAACCCAACGGCCTTTTCGTCATCCAACCGCATGAGGTTCAAGACTTTCTGATGCCTCTGCCTGTAGGCCGTATTCCCGGCGTCGGCAAGGTCACGGAAGCACGTATGACGCAGGTCGGCATCAAAACTGTCGGTGATACCTTCCGGATGGACATCGAGACCCTTGAGAAGCAATTTGGCCGTTGGGGAACGCGCCTGTACGAACTTGCTCGTGGTATCGATCACAATCCTGTAGTGCCAAATCGCATTCGGAAACAGATCTCCGCGGAAGACACCTTTCAGGAGGATGTTCCACTTGAGGCTTGTGAACCCCACATCCGCAGGCTTGCGGAAAAGGTTTGGACCGCATCCCGTGAGAATGTCCGAGGCGCTCGCACCATTGGATTAAAGCTGAAGACGAAGGAGTTCAACTCGCTCACCCGCAGCTTGACCTTACCCGCGCCACCAACCTCCTACGAGGAGTTCACTCGCGTCGCGCTTGGACTTTGTGATCGGGTGCAACTTGCACCAGGCCAACTCTACCGACTCGTTGGCGTGGGTTTGAGTAACTTCCAAGACGAAGACGTTCCATCCTCGTGTCTATTCTTCGAATAGCTCATTGGTCATGCAAGAGATCAGGGGAGGAATTGCCTCTTGGATCGGCAATACCCAAAAGAGCCGGTGATCACAATAATCCTCAATCGCATCTCACCCATCAGTGTCCTCTAAGAAGAAACCACTGGTAATGACGGAGTGCGAGGTCAAAGTACGCGGCCGTTGGCTTCCATGCACCCTTTACGAAGCTCTCACTGAACGCAGCGAGCTCATGCGCTGCAAATATTGCCACGGCCCAGTACAAGCGTTGAAAGAATCGATCACCGGTGCCCGAGCCCACATTGAACACCTGCAAAGCCACCCAGGTTGTAGATTTCCGGTCACCAAGTTCTGCGGAGTTGAATCCAAACATCCATTGGCACTGAAGTAAATTGTCCCCGTAAAACGCCTTGGTCATCACAAGCAGATCACTGACGGTAGGCCGATATATCATTACTAATCTGGCTCGGTGAGCGTATTGGCGATAATGCGCTCGCTGGCGCCTCTGCGATTTCCGTGATCCGCGCGCAGCTGGTCCGCGGCGTGAACTTCATCACGGTGAGCAACTCGCCATGGAAGGCCGTTAACCTTACTTAATGTGCTTCACGTATTGGAGCGCAGGAACGCCAGCTATTTTGTCGGTGACTTCTTTTGGGCTGTCCGAGATTAACTGCTCTGCTACGCGCTGGGAGGCCCTATTCTGCGCGTCGATGATTGCTTCGATGTAGAACTCAGGTACACGGCGCTTCATCCCAGACGTGAATTCTTTGACCGCTGCGGCGACGATTTCCTTCGCGCGGCCCTGCTTCTGATACCGCCTGGGAACTGCATAGCCAATCTGATAGCAAGGTTTCCCCTCGTAGTGTTGGACCTGGGTAAACATGACCATCGCTGTGACCGTCCTACCCTTCATTCGCGCGAACGTCAACCTTGTCACGCCTTCACCAGGTCTATCGAGATGAAAGAGCAAGTTTCGATCGGTCGCGGAGGAATGCAGATCCGCGGCATTAGCGCGGACCGCCTGCTGGAAGGATCTAAGGGAAAACGATACGTCGGTCACGATATCTCAATTAACGCAAATCAAAGGAGCCCTTCGCAAACCGGAGAACCAACTCTCTTTCACTTGGAGTACCCATCAATGACTTTCAGCGTCCCTTGCTTCCACAGTTCCCAGAGTTTGAATGTCATATAGCAGTCGCGTTCAGTAGACCCCTCATGCGTATCAGGAAACGCGGGGCATTCTGTGTAGTGGCGGTAGTAGGTTCCCGGAAGGTCGCTTCCCCATATCCTGTCGCTCCAACAAATGCTGCGCATGTCACTGTGAACCCCATTCAGAGGAAGATCGCCGACTAGTCCCGCGAATGCACCAAGCTTCTCCAGGTCGTAATTATTGCCATTGAATGTCACGACTTCGTCCGCCACTTGAATCAACCGAATGGCGGTCTGAATCCCGTCATCTCGGTACGGGACGTAGGAGTTCTCCTCAACAGAAAAGACTCCTACGAGATTTATGCCGGTATCAACAATTAACGTTGCCATGATTTACCCGAGTCTCAGTTTCATATGGACTATATCGAGATACCTCGATACTGCTTCGTATTCTGGCATGAGATCAACCTTGTAATGGTCACCCATCTGCTGCCGCCTTCTACATTCGGATTTCTAATCAAGCTCACTCTAAGGTCACGTAATTGCAATTTAGAAGTGATTGCATGATCGGTACCGAGAAACGCCGTTCGCGGAAGTAAAAGCCGTATCCCATCCGTTGGGTCAATGAGTGCACTGTCCTGCTCTCGCCAAGTGAAGATTTGGCTCGCTCGCGATAAGTGAACAGAAGTCGCTTTCCGGTACCCAACCCAACACGCCGTCAGGACCGTAGAACGTTCACGAGTGCGGTAAGCGCCGCAGGCTGTTGCCGCCGGCTGGGGTAATAGATAAAAAAGCCGGGATAGGGCTGGCACCAGTCCTCAAGCACGCGAACGAGCCGACCTTCTCCAAGATATGGAGCCGCATCGTGCTCTGAGACGAATGCCAATCCCACGCCGTCGAGTGCTCCCCGGAACACAAGTTCCAGATCATCCACTACGAGAGGGCCGCTCACGGCAACGGAAAGCTCTTTCTTTCCTTTCTCGAACTCCCATCGATAAAGGCCAGCAGTTCCGTGGCGGAAGTTGATGCAACTGTGCTGTAGCAGATCACGTGGTTCCTTCGGCTTCGGGTGCGACTTGAAGTACTCACGAGAACCGACGATGGCCGGCCGGTGGTCCGGCGACACGCGAACCGCGATCATGTCCTTGGCAATGTATTCACCAAAGTGGATGCCGGCATCGAAGCCGTCGGCGACGATGTCCCGCCGACTGTCATCTGTAGCGACATCGAGTAGGATCTCGGGATATTCCCTGTGCAACCTGCCTAGCTTCGGCGCAACAACAGACGAGATCGCAAGCCGCGGGAGTAATAGCCGAATCCGCCCTGCGGCTCTATGTGTTTGGCCGGAGATCTGAGCTAGCGTATCCTCAACGTCCGTCAGCGCGGGTTTTAGACGGAGAAGCAGCTGTTCCCCTGCCTCAGTGAGCGCGACGCTGCGCGTCGTTCGCGAGAGCAGCCGGACACCGACATCTTCTTCGAGGACACGCATGGCATGGCTGACGGCCGATGGAGAGACGCCCTGACGTTTCGCGGCACGGGTAAAGCTCCGCTCTTCAGCAACGGCCAGGAAGGTTGCAAGCGCGTTTAAGTCCGAAGGCAGCATTTGTGAATTGTACTCACAAGCCCTTGTTGATTTCAGCGGATTGTCAAACGAATTGGAAGGAGTCAATCTAAGAGAGTCGATGTTAGGCGACAGCAGCGAGGAGAGGAGGCCGTCATGCCCCACGTGATTGTGAAGCTCTGGCCTGGAAAGAGCGAGAAGCAGAAAACGCAACTCGCAGAAGAGATCACCCTGAGCGTGATGGGCACGCTCAACTATGAAGAAGAGTCCGTCTCGGTCGCATTCGAGGAGATAGAAGCCGAGGACTGGGCTGCAAAGGTGTACCGGACGGACATTGTCGGAAACGAGGAGAAGCTCTACAAGAAACCCGGTTATACGATGTGAGATTTTTCCGAACGAGAAGAGGAAACAGAATGAAAAACCCATTTGACTTCACAGGCAAGGTAGCGCTCGTCACGGGTGCAGCGTCAGGACTCGGATTTGCAACAGCAAAGGCTTTTGCAGAATCGGGAGCCTCCGTGGCTTTGGCGGATGTGAATGAGAAGGACGTGCAGGCCGCCGCCAAGGAACTGGCTGACAAAGGCTTCAAAGCTCTGCCGATCCGCTGCGACGTCTCGAAGGACGATGAAGTGGAAGCAATGGTCAAGCAGACGTTTGCCAGGTTCGGCCGCCTGGACATAGCGTTCAACAACGCGGGCATTCAGAACGTCCTTGCCGAGACCGCCGATTCACCTCGCGATGACTACGACCGTGTCATGGCGGTCAATCTGCGGGGCGTTTGGAGCTCGATGAAGTTTGAGCTGCAGGTGATGCGGGAACAAGGCAGTGGCGCCATCGTCAACTGTTCTTCTTTGGGAGGTCTTGTTGGGGGCAATCAGCGCGGGACGTATCACGCGGCGAAGCATGGCGTGATCGGTCTCACGAAGAGTGCAGCTCTCGAGTATGCAACTCGCGGCATTCGTGTGAACGCTGTATGCCCCGGTCTCATCCGTACTCCGATGGTCGACAAGATGGAGGCCGGCGGCCAGGGAGAGGCATTGAAAATGATGCGCGAGATGTTCGTTCCCATGCAGCGCGAAGGCCGCCCCGAAGAGATTGCGAACGCCGTTCTGTTCCTGTGCAGCGATGCGGCCAGCTACATCACCGGTCAGTCGATCTCGGTCGATGGTGGCTTCGTCATGCGCTAGAGAGGGAAGCAGATGGGGCAAAGTCCAAATCTGTGAATAGAGCGCCACCTTGGACGGTGCCATGACCGTCGTTTGAGCGGACTTCGCGAGTACGTCTCACATGGAAACAAGCTTTCACGGAAGGAGAAGATATGCGTGGAACAGTTCTTTATGGAACCAAGGACATCCGGTTCGAGGAAGTGCCGGAATCAAAGATCGAAAGTCCTACGGATGCAATCATCCGGATGGCAGCTACATGCGTTTGTGGATCGGACCTTTGGCCATATCGCGGGCTACAGCCGCTGAATGGGGCCACACCCATGGGGCACGAGTACTGCGGCTTTGTAGAAGAGGTCGGCAGTGCGGTGACCTCGGTCAAGCCCGGCCAATTTGTAGTCGGCTCTTTCGCGACCTCCGACAACACTTGCCCTCATTGCCAGTTTGGTTATCAGTCCTCATGCGTGCAGCGTGAGTTCATGACGAGGGCGCAAGCTCCCTATCTCCGCGTGCCATTGGCCGACGGAACACTCGTGGCAACCTCTGACACACCTTCAGACGATCTCGTGCCCAGCCTGCTGGCGGCCTCCGACGTGCTAGGCACGGGCTGGTTCGCTGCCGACGCAGCCAACGTAAAGCTGGGCGCGACCGTCGTGGTCGTGGGTGACGGCGCTGTTGGGCTGCACGGCGTGCTCTCCGCGAAGCAAATGGGAGCGGAGCGAATTATTGCGATGAGCCGCCATGAGACTCGACAGAAACTTGCACGTGAGTTCGGTGCGACCGACATCGTGACAGAACGCGGCGATGAAGGTGTCGCTCGCATAAAGGAATTGACCAACGGCATCGGAGCAGATTCCGTGCTCGAGTGCGTCGGAACTCCGGAGTCGATGCAGCAGGCGATCCGGTCCACGCGGCCGGGTGGTTTTGTGTCGTATGTCGGGGTGCCACACGGCGTTGAACTGGATGGACAGCAACTCTTCTTCTCGCATGTTCATCTGCACGGAGGTCCTGCTCCCGTGCGCCGCTATCTTCCGAAACTGATTGATCTCATCTTGAAGGGCAGCATTCAACCCGGCAAAGTGTTCGATCTTGAGCTGCCGTTGGAGAAGGTAGCGGAGGGCTACGCCGCAATGGATGAGCGGCGAGCCATCAAGGCTCTGCTTCGCCCATAAGTACACCAGCCAAGACCATTCGAATCGACGAAGCATGTCGCCGTTCCAAGGAGAAGCAAATGGAAATTAAGAGAGTTGGCTCGCAGCAATCAGCGAAGGGCCGGCAGACTGGTTCACCGGAACTGTACGAATCGATCCGCTCTTTACCGCGCCCGATCCAGCGCTGGTCGCAGGCGCAAGCGTAACGTTTGAACCGGGAGCACGTACAGCCTGGCACACGCATCCGTTGGGTCAAACCTTGATCGTCACGGCTGGAGCCGGCTGGGTACAGCGGGAAGGCGGATCAGTCGAGGAGATTCGTCCCGGAGATGTGGTCTGGTTCCCACCAAACGAGAAGCACTGGCATGGTGCCACGTCGACGACGGCTATGACCCACATCGCCATCCAGGAGAGGACGGACGGAAAGGTAGTCGACTGGATGGAACAAGTTACTGACGGGCAATATCGCCGCTAGTGAGATGGCTGACTCAACCAGGCAGCCATCCTGATTGCCTCTGAGGTACGGCATCGGTGCGGGGATAAGCGCCGTCAGTGACGATTCTGGATAGACGCTAAATCGCCAACTCGCTTATTGACGCAAGAATTCCTTCCGAGAAGCCGACTTCTGGGGGAGTAATCCTGGCAAGAACTGCGGCTGGCGTGTCGGGTAGTGCACAAGTAGTAATTGCCGAATAGGCGGCCATTCGACCGGAGCGCACCAAGATCAAATCGGGATCTTACAATTTCGGTTCAACGAACAACGTGGAAAGTCCGTCTCCAGCGCGTGTCCGGGAAGAAATGCACCAGAACATGGCCGATCCACGCGAGCTTGTTACCGATTCCTGTTTGTTCAAGTTCTCCATCAGTGGCCTCGAACGACCAATAGTTGAACAGCGGACGGCCAATTATGTTGGCGCGCGGCACGAAGCCCCAGAAGCGCGAGTCCAGGCTGTTGTGCCGGTTGTCGCCCATCATGAAGTACATGCCGGGTGGAACCACCAGGTCGCCGTCGCGCACATAATTTGGGAAGTTCAGAGCCCACGACTCTGTGGACCCATTCGCCTCCGTCGGAGGAACTGCGGGAAAATCATCGAGGAATTCGTTGAAGTTATCCGTCGTCGTCGGCTGCGCAAATCCAACAGGCTGCGCGACGCCATTCACAATCACAATGCCGTTGCGCAGGTGGATATGATCGCCAGGTACGCCAATTAATCTCTTCACCAGGGGAGTGTACTGAGGAGTCCCATCGGCGTCAGTCGCATCAATACCAGACTGATAAACGGGCTTGTAGAACACCACTATGTCGCCGCGCCTCGGCTCGCGGGATCTTATCAGCGGCATCCACGAAGCGGCTGGCATTAGCGTGATCCGGTCGACCACCAGGTGATCACCTATAAGCAGAGTGTTCTTCATCGAGCCTGACGGAATGACGTAGTTCTGAGCTAAGAAGGTCATGATGAACAGGCCCACCACTAGAACTGAACAGATGCTGGCCAGCGTTTCGAAAGGAGTCTCTTCTCGATTGATGTTGGCAGACGCCGCGGGCTCTGTTGGGACAGGAGATCTCTTTCTTGCTGAACTCATCCAAAGGCTCCTCAGGAAGGCTGGCGAGCCCCAGGCGTTCGCAGCGGTCACTTCAAAAGCGATGATTTCATCTATGTTCGACTGTCGTCGGTTTGCGTCTTGACCAGAGTCTATCAAATCCCTGCCGCGTAGAAATCCCCGGATGATTCAGCGTGCGAGCGGTTAGTGGCCGATCCGGAAGTTGCATAGGAGTAAACACTTCCGAGTCATTTTCAGGATCGGTACCGAGAAACGCCGTTCGCGGAAGTAAAAGGCAGTTTGATCCGTTGGGCCAATGAGTGCATTGCCCTGTCGTCCCTAATCGAGATCTCGGGCTTCCCATAGAAGTTCTAGTGGTATATGATCCTCTCCATAGAAGTTCGAGTGGAGAGGTAGATGCGCAAAAGCAGCGAACCGCAGAATGAAATGCTCAAAGGCACCCTGGACATGATGATCCTGCGGACCCTTGTCGGCGGTGATGCCCACGGGCATACGATCGCCAAAATCATTGAGCGCACCTCTGAGGATCTTCTGGAGGTGGAGCAAGGCTCCCTCTATCCGGGCCTGCACAGGCTCGAGGACCGCGGGTGGGTTTCTTCCTATTGGGGTGCGAGCGAGAACAATCGCAAGGCCAAGTTCTACCGATTGACGGCAGAGGGCCGTAAGCAATTGGTTCGCGAAACCAGCCGCTGGCGGCAAATGACGCGGGCGATTGGACTGGTGATGGGCGAAGAGACCCAGGGCTGAGGAGGCGATATGAGCTGGCGCAGGTTCTTTCGACGGGGACAGGCCGACGCTGATATACAGCGCGAAATGGAGTCGTACGTGGAAGAAGAGACGGCGGAGAACGTGGCGCGCGGAATGGAACCCGATGAGGCGCGGCGGCGGGCGCGGGTGAAGCTGGGCAATGCGCAGAGGGTGAGGGAGACAGCGTGGCGGCAGAACTCGATGGGAATTTTGGAGAGCGCGTGGGGGGATCTGCGATACGCGACGCGGTTGCTGCGTCGGACGCCGGGATTCACGGTGACGGCCGTGCTGGTGATGGCACTGGGGATCGGAGCTACGGTGGCGCTGTTCACGGTAGTGCATTCGGTGGTGATGAAGCCGCTACCGTTCCGCAATTCAGGGCGGCTGATGGATATTGCCGAAACGGACACGCACAGCGCGATGCCAGAGCATAATTTCGTTGCCAGCGCGGATTTTTTCGATTGGCAGAAGCAGGCGCGCGGGTTCGAACAGATGGCTCTCTATGGAGAGACGATTTATAGCCTCTCGGGGTCGGCGGGGCAGCTACCAGAGCAGGTAGACGCGCAGGAGACAAGCTGGAACTTGTTTCCGACGCTTGGAGTGGAGGCAGTGTTCGGCCGCTTGTTTACTGCGAGCGATGACAATGCCGAAGCCAACGGGACAGTGGTGATCACATGGGGATTGTGGAAACGGCGATACAGCGGCGATCCGTCTGTGGTAGGGAGGACGATCTTGCTGAACAGCAAACCATATACGGTGATTGGCGTGCTGCCGGCGTGGTTCGCTTATCCGAATGCGAAGGCGCAACTGTGGACGGCGGTGCGGCACGAAGAGACTAAGACGTGGTTCACGAGATCGCATGGCGCGCATAACTTCCAGGTGGTGGGGCGGATCGCGCCTGGTGTTTCGCCAGCTCAGTCGCAGGCCGAGCTGAGTGCAATTCAGGCGCGCATCCGCCAACAATTTCCTGTGGGGCCGATTTCCGACGCTGCGGTGCTGACGCCACTGCTAGAGTCGGAAGTGGGCAAGATCAAACCTGCGCTCTACGTGCTGTTTGCGGCGACCGGATGCCTGCTGCTGATTGCCTGCCTGAATATAGCGAATCTGCTGGTGGCACGAGCCGCCTCACGCCGCAAGGAGTCGGCGATTCGGACCGCGCTGGGCGGGAACCGGTGGCGGCTGATCCGGGAACAGGTGATGGAGAGTCTGCTGCTTTCTCTTGCTGGGGGAGGGCTGGGACTGGTGCTGGCGTGGGGCGTAGTGGAGTGGCTGGTGAAGGTGCGGACAGACCTGCCGCGAGTTTCCTCAATCCAATTGGACGGGGCCGCGATTCTGTTCGGACTGGGAGCAATGACGTTATGCGGGTTGATCGCAGGATTGGTCCCGGCTCTTTCACTGGACGACCGACAGATGCTGAACACATTGCAGGACGCATCGCGTTCGCACGCGGGAAGCAGAGACAAGGTTCGCCTGCGCCGCGCGTTGCTGACAGCGGAGGTGGCGCTGACGATGATTCTGCTGACGTCGGCCGGGCTGCTACTGAAGAGCTATCAGCGGCTGCGCGCGGTGAACCTGGGCTGCGCCACGCACAACGTGCTGACCATGAAGCTGGGATTATCCGAGGCGCGCTATGGAACTCCCACGGAACGGCTGGCATTTTTTGAGCAGCTGTTGGACCGGGTGCGGGCAATGCCGGGCGTGGAGGCGGCCGGGCTGGATACAACCCTGCCGGGGACCGGTCACCAGCGAGACGATGCTTTCACGCTCAAAGAGGCTCCGCCACCAGCGACTGGAACGTATCTCGGCGCCACCGTGCGCATCGTCGATCCGGGCTTTTTCCAGACGATGCAGATCCCGCTGATCCGCGGACGATTCTTCCAGAACAAGGAGCGGCTCAATAACGCGAACGTTGCGATTGTGACACCGGCATTCGCGCACAAGTTTTTTCCCAACTCCGATCCGATTGGGAAACACGTCGACGATGGTAACTTCGATGGTCCGCATGTTTTCGAAATCGTAGGAGTGGTCGGCGATACGCGGGAGACCTTAGCCGGCCAGATGCAGCCGACGATTTATTACCCGCTGTATCGCGGGAGCAACGGGTTTGCTTATCTTGTGATTCGTGGCCGAGGCGATGTGGAGGATTTCGCGCTTCCGGCTCAGAAGATCATTGCGAGCATGGACCCAGATCTGGCTGTGGGTGACATTCTGACGATGGAGCAGATTCTGGGGAAGGCCTCGCTGGATGCGAACTTCAATGCGACATTGCTGGTTTTCTTTGCGTTGCTCTCGCTGGTGCTGGCGGGGGTGGGCATCTTCGGGGTCCTGTCGTACCTGGTGGCGCAGCGAACGCAGGAGATTGGAATTCGGATGGCGTTGGGCGCTCAGCGCGATCGGGTACTAGGGCATGTGTTGCTGGATGGGCTGAAACCTGCACTGATCGGATTAATGCTAGGGCTCGTGGGGAGCGTCGTGGCGGGGCGCCTTATTCGCTCTATGCTGTATGCGACGCGTCCGCTCGATCCTATCGTGTTTGTGTTGGTGAGTGTGGTACTGCTGACGGTGGCGGGTGCAGCGTGCATGGCACCGGCGTGGCGTGCTTCCCGGCTAGATCCGATGCAAGCGCTTCGAACCGAGTAGCACCGACTAAACGGCGGTCGACGCCAAATCGCCGAGGCGCTTATTGAGCGACTCGGGTCAAGAAGTCTGAGGGCTACAGCAGGACCCAAAGCGTGCTCGATTTCGGTGACAGAAGTCGAAACCGTTCCGGTTTGCCTCGACCGTTGAGCAGTAGTCCAGCGAGCTTTCGGTACGTGTTTTGGGCCGCTTCACACCGGCATAATTCGTTCGGTGACATTTCTATCTAACTCGTCCGAACACCACGTAAATTGGAGGAATGAAAATCTCAATTGCCGCCCATAATGGCACATTTCGATTCGGATCTTGCCAGTCGCTCAGAACGTTGGCCCTGCTTGCCAGTTTATCGATAACATTGCGGGCTGCCGAACCGCAAAAGCTTGGGACCATGTTTAATGAGCGTATTGCTCTGACGTGAGTGACCGTGTCAACTCTGCGAGATCGGTAGGGTTGGCTTTCGTAATTGTGGTTGTTTCCCGAGGTCAGAGCGAGCAACAGCCTCAGCAGTTTCATCGCCGGCCTCCTTGTCTCCCGCGCTTCAAGCGCGTCGATAACTTGGAAGCTCAACGCATCCCGCTGGAGACAAGCCTTCTCGTCCCATCTGTTATCGCCGGAAGAGCGCGGTCCATTAGCATTGCCTCGAACGTGTTCGCTGCAGGATTGTCAAGATTCCCTGCAAATTTTTCCCTTTTTGCGGGGATTAGTGAACACTGGAAGCATGACCCCTGTAGGTCAGTCGATTCAGGAGGAACCCTCATGGCAGCTTCCTTGAGCCCAACATCATATCCAGAGTCCAGATGTGTGACAAGCGCCTCTGGCAGGGATGGTAGGAATTACCCAGGCGCTTTCGCTCCGTATTTTGTCATTTCATCCGTGACGGCTGCGCTCGCTCTTGTGACGGCGAGCGAATGTAGTTCCGTGACACACCTCCCATCGCTGCTTTACGGTGTTGTGCTTTGGGGATGGTGGGGTCTGCTTGCAAGTTTTTTTTGGATGATCGGGAGAGAACTTCCATCCATGACGCCGTTTTCTCCCCGTTTTGCGATAGCTCACCTATTCGCCGCTCCGCTGGCGGCATATGTTCATCTCATTCTCCTATGGAGTCTTGGCTACACGGTGGTCGCTGCACAGCGTGCTAGCGTCTTAGAAGCGGACTGGCATCGATTGATTGAACTCAATCGCTTCGGAACCGAGATCCTCATCTACGGCTTCATTGTCGGAGTGATCGGAGCGATCCAGTACCACATCCGTTCTCAACGTGATGCCATCCATTCCTCAGAGTTGCAGAGACAACTGGCTTCGGCTCAGCTACAGGCACTGCAGATGCAGATGGAGCCGCACTTTCTATTCAATACCTTGAACGCGATCACGACGCTGGTGGAGCTTGGACGGCAGCATGAAGCGGCACAAATGTTGACACATCTGAACAATATTCTGAGAACCACGCTGGCCAGAACTACGCCGCAGAAGGTTCCGCTCTCGCAGGAACTTGAAATTGTAGAAGATTATCTCGCCATAGAACGTGTCCGTTTCGCCGACAGACTGCAGTTGGACATCCGTATCGAGCAAGGAGCACTCTCGGGCCTCGTGCCAAGTTTTCTTCTCCAACCCATCGTAGAAAATGCCATTCGGCATGGGATTGCGCATTGTGAAGATCAGGGCGTGATTGAGACCGTGATCCGCCGCGATGGCGCAAGCCTGCACATGCGTATTCGCGATACTGGTCCGGGAGCGCCAGCGTTGAAGCAAGATGGAAACGGTATAGGACTGAAAAACACGAGGGAGCGCCTCCACCACTTCTATCAGGACCGATTTGAGATGACAGCGGCACCTATGGAAGCAGGAGGATTTGAGGTGGCGATCTCCATCCCATACGAAGCATGCGCCTAAAAGCCCTGATTGCCGATGACGAACCTCTGGCGCGAGAGCGTCTGAGACTCTTGTTGGCAAGCGATCCTGATGTCTCAGTCACCTCCGAATGCCGCAACGGTAAGGAGGTGATTGCTGCGCTCAATCACTCCACATTTGATGTGCTTTTCCTGGATATTCAGATGCCCGGCCGAGGCGGCTTCGAAGTCCTGCAAGAAGTCGATGCTGAGAGGAGACCCGCGACCATCTTCGTGACAGCACACAACCAATATGCCGTTCAGGCCTTTGAGGTCAATGCGCTGGATTACCTGACCAAACCTGTCGAGTTGTCTCGCCTCCAGGCAACGCTGGCGCGCGTCAAGGATGGTATCGCATCCCGATCTCCCCTGAATGATCCGCGGCAATGGCAATCCGTGCTTGCGTATCTCGAACGAGCCCTCTCGGCTCGATCCGATTACCCGAAGAGGCTTCTCGTGCCCAACGGGAGTAAAGACATCTTCGTTGCTGTCGATGATATCGACTGGATCGAAGCAGCGGACTACTACGCTTGCCTTCACGTCGGTCCAAAGCGGCACATGATTCGGGAGACCATCAAAGACCTCGCTCAGACGCTCGATCCGCAAAAGTTTGTTCGCATACATCGCTCGGTTATTGTGAATGCCACCAAAGTCTCCGAGATCTTCCGCGAGGGGCGAGGCGAGGGCGTTGTCGTTCTGGTCAACGGGGAGCGCCTCCGCATGAGCAAAGGTGGGTGGCATAGTCTGCTAGCCATCAGCCATAAGTAGGAAGACCGCACCGCTTGCTTGGAACGGTGCTACCGCTATCGTCTTCCCTGCAATATCTATGCGCTTAGCTGCAAATCTCTCGAATTGCGAAACAGATCCCTTGACCCTCATTACGAGGGCAACTATATGTTTGGTCATTTTGGAAGAGCCTGGAGCGCACGAAGATCGGTAGTGCTGTTCGCGTGCATTGTTCTGCTGCATGCGAGGTCTGGTTTGGCGCAGCAGTCTTGCCTCAACGGTATACGTATCGAAGGGATGGTGAACGATCCATCGGGTGCCGCTATCGTTGGAGCTCATATCGGCATACCAGACGGTGAAGAGGCCATCTCAGACGCCACGGGTGCCTTTCTTTTCGCCTGCGTTGCCGGATCTTCCATGCCGCTTCAGATCGAGGCGAAAGGCTTCACGCCAACGACGCTTACAGCCGCAGCACCGGCGGGAAGCACCGCGAGGGTTTCGGCCCGCTTGGCAATCGCGGCCGTGACGACCGATGTCCAGGTGAACGCCAACGCGACCGATGCTCTTGACACGAACAGCGGAGCCGGCACGACAACCCTTAATGAGGACGACATCCGGCAGTTGCCCGACGACCCGGACGATCTTTTGCAGCAGTTGCAACTGCTGGCCTCGACCGGAGGGGGCGCCGCTACCTCCGCGAACGTGGTCGTGGATGGTTTCCAGAATGGAAGCGCGTTACCTCCTAAGAGTTCGATCGCCTCCATCCGCGTCAACCCGGACCCCATCTCGCCCGAGTACGAAAAGCCGGATTCTCAAGGAGGCCGGATCGAGATCACCACGAAGCCGGGCGCGTCCTCGCTTCACGGCGCTCTTTTTCTGACTGATAGCGACGGCAGCTTTAATGCCACTGATCCCTTTTCCGTCACCGTGACCCCAGCTGGAAGGAGGAGATACGGGTTTGAGCTAAGTGGCCCGATTCGGATGAACAAGAGCGGTTTCGCGTTGGCGCTGGAGAAACGCGACATCGATGAATTCAACGTCGTCAATGCACTCCAGCTCGGACCCAATGGTGATCTAGGCCCGAACGGTAACGGCGTTCCTCTCCTCGAGACGGTTCCGGCGGCACAACGGCTCTGGATTGCATCAGCCAGATCCGATGTCCAGCTCGGACCGAAAGATATGGCAACCGTCTCCTATGATGCAAACGTGAACAACCGCACCAACCAGGGAGTCGGCGGCCTCGTGACAGCCGACGCTGGCTACACCAGCAGAGTCGCGGAGTATGATTTGCGCTTTTCGAACACCTATACCGTCAACGCGAACGTGCTCCAGGAGACTCGAATCGGATACACATGGAAACGAACCGATGAGGCGCCGAACTCTTCGAGCCCCTCCCTGCAAGTGGCCGGATACTTTAACAGCGGTGGCGCACCTAGCCAGAATCTCAATGATCGCGAGCGGGACCTGGAGATCGATGACGATGTGATGATTGTGCGGGGAAAGCACCAGATCAAGATCGGTGCCCAGTCCCTTGGCATCTTCGTTCACAACTACAACCCGAATACGTTCAATGGCGCTTATGTCTTTGGCGGCGGGGCTGCTCCTGAGCTTGACAGCAGCGGCAATCCAACCGGGCAGACAGTAACGATTACTCCGCTCGAACAATATCGGCGTGCCCTGGATGACCTGCCAGGCGGGACACCGACTACGTATCAGATCACGATGGGAAACCCACTGGTGCCCTATACCCAATGGAGATTGGGCCTATTCGCTGAAGACACCATCAAGTTGCAGCCACGATTGGCGGTGACGGCCGGTCTTCGTTACAGCTTTCAGACTTCGCCCAGCACCTTTGCGAACTTCGGTCCGAGGCTTGGGCTAGCGTGGTCGCCTGACAGAAAATCGAGCTGGACCCTCCACGCTAGAGCCGGCATCTTCAACATTCCCGTCGACATTGCCGACGCAGACCAGGCTTACCGGCTGAACGGTGTCCGCCAAGCTCAAACGACCGTGTATTCGCCCAGCTATTCCGTTCCCCTGGTGCCGATCGCTGGGTCGGCGCAGGTGGGAACACGCTGGCAGTTCCCGCATGCGTACGAACAAATTCCCGTAGGTGAGCTTGCTGTAGGGCTTGAGCGTGATCTACCCCATCACTGGCATCCAGATGTCTGGTTCACTTGGTCCTCTGCGTGGGGTGATCCGCTGACGGTTAACATCAATGCTCCCTACGTTGCCTCGAGCACTGGGTCGGCGCCCAATCCCATCGCTGCCCTCGATGCGCCGCGCCCCGGAGCGCCGAACTTGAATATCTTCGAGTTTCAGAACTCCGCGCACAACCGTGGCAGCGTCTTCTGGGCTGGAATTGAACAGAAAAGCTATAAGCACTGGACGTTAAACCTCGGACTTTGGAACTGCAACTTTCGATCCAATGGCGGAACGTCGCAACCGATTGGAATCACTCCGCAGTCTACATATTCTAAGCACGGAGAGTATTCACGTCCGGACTGGCAATCAAGTGGCGCTCTTATCGAAAGCGATCTGCGATTTCCGTTCAAGCTTGTCCTTTCCACGCAGGTCTACTGGCACTACGGCACACCCTACAACCTCACGACGGGCGTCGACGCAAACGGTGACGGCACATTTAATGACCGCCCTTCCTTTGCTTCGACTACGGGAAATGGCGATTATCAGACTCCCTTTGGATTAATGACAGTCAACACGGTAAACGGGAACGCTCCACGAAACCTGGGGACGATGCCCGTGATCGTGCATATGTACTCGAACCTGAGTCGCGTCTTCGAGTTCGGAGACAAAGATCACGTGCGGACCCTCACGTTCAATGCCCGAGCCGTTAATTTGCTGAACCACACGAACGTGACCGCCGTCGGGACCGTTGTTTCATCGTCGAGCCTTGGTCAGCCATTGGCGGCTGAGGCCGCCAGGCGGATTGAGCTTGGAACGAGATTCTCGTTTTGACAGAAGAAATCGATGGTTCGCTGCCGATGTGTGAAGGTTCCCTGCAAAATGCTGGCATCCCCTCCTTTAAGAGGTCATGGTAAACGTGGCTCGACATTGGAGGGCAGGATGGCATTAGCGTCATTCTTCAGTCAGACAGGATCGACAGGTGTTCCCTACGTCGTGTCGGAGATCCACGCGTTGCTGGAAAGGCTGGGCCTTCGTCATGGCGTTTCCGTCTCCACAATGTGGGTGTTCTTTTCAGGCTGTGGCCTAGCTGAGTTGCTTTTGAGCTTTTTGGTCTGTACACCGCTCGAGCGGTTCTGGCCTCTCACGACCTGGCCGAAGCGTCATTCCATTGCGGCGGACGTTGCCTATGCGTTGTTTGTTCGAACCGTCTTGTTTCCCCTCATCGCGTTCTTCGAATACGATTGGCTACGTCATACCCTCGATGGCTTCCTGTCTGCACATGGAGCTCCGGTGCCGACGCTTTCATGGCTCTTGCCGTGGCCTCCACTCGCCTTCCTGCTGAGTTTCGCAATACTCGACTTCGCGGACTATTGGCGCCATCGCCTCTCCCATCGATATGGGTGGTGGTACGGCATCCATTCCCTCCACCATGCCGAAGATCAAATGACGTTCTGGTCGGATGACCGGTCGCACATCCTCGAGGACGCGATTACCTATGTATGGCTGATCGCTGTGGGCCTATGCATCGGGGTCCCGTCGATGCAATTCCCATTTCTTATCCTGGGCTTCCGCTTCCTGGGTAGCATCACGCACGCGAACACCAGAGTGAGCTACGGAAGAGTTGGAGAGCGGATCGTCATCTCTCCGCAATTCCACAGAACGCATCATGCTCTGAAAGCTGCAGGCCGACGCAGCTCGAACTATGGAACGGCTCTGCCGTGGTGGGACATGCTGTTTGGTACCGCAAGGTTCCATGACTCAACTGTCGAAACAGGAGACGCTGGTGCCGAGCCGGCACTGGTGAGCGGTTCTTGGGGCGAGCAGCAGGCCGCAGGCTTTCGACGGATGATCCGCTTGGGCCGGCGCGGCAGAGGTTTGCTGGCCGGGAAGAGCGGATCGTGACGGCGGCTATCATCGCGGATTGGACCACCCGGGTCCTCCAGCACGGCGAATTGGGAGCGAGTCAACTCGACGGTTGGGAGATCGAGGCCTACGAACAATACAGCGCGAAGGTCCGCACTCCGGACTATCCATGCTTCTTTGGGCAGGGCGCAGAAGCTCGCGGGGAGATGCTCTATTGCTTTTCAAATAAAGATAACAACGACGACCTTACGGTGAATCTCACCACGTTTGTAAACCTGATCGCCGTTGCGCCCTATGAGCGCTCCAGCTTAGCCGCCTTCTTCGAGCCCGATCCGACGATCTCGAATCATGAATCTTTTGTTACGCGTTTCTGGGAAGTGCTTCAGACTCTTCATGAACACGATCCCCTTCCGGTCGGCACCCGGGCGCCCGATGATCCGCTCTGGGAGTTCTCCTTTCAGCAATGCGAGATGTTCGTCGTGGGCGCCTCGCCAACTTACCAGCGCCGACGCAGCAGAGATCTCGGCCCGGGCATGGTCCTGGTCTTCCAACCAAGATCTCTTTTTATCGATCCAGCTACATTGCAGCCGATCGCGGCTCCCATGCGGCAACGTCTTCACAAGCGCATGTTGGCTTACGACGGAATGCCCGTACATCCGGATATCGGTTTCTATGGGCAATCGACAAACCGCGAGTGGAAGCAGTATGCATTGCCGGATGACAACGAGCCGCTCATGGGGATGTGTCCATTTCACACACGCTTATAGATAAGCACTTCAAGTATCATCAACTGGCCTACAGCTGTTATGACTCGAATCAGACTTGCATCATCCTGCGATTCGCCGCTTCAGACCAGAAATCGTGGTCGAGCAGTTGACCTAGAAATCAAGAGGCTAATACCAACGTCTCATATGCAGGAAAGGGGCTATTGAGATTGCTGAGATCTGTCTGCTAGCTCCGTCGCTGGCAGTGGCCTGGCAGACCTGACTCAACGGAATGCCCATCGAAGGAACGATTACCAATCTACTGGTGCCTTGATCTCCGGCACAAAACTGACACACTGCAAGCGCACTATCGCTCTAAATGCCACTCATCTCTCATCTACGAGTCTTGAACTCGGCTGCACCAAGCAAGGTTCATCATCGTCTGCACGACTTGGCCGATGATCTGAACTTCTTCGGTGTTAAACATCTCCGGAGGCCTACTCTCGCCATATTCGTAGGGAATGATGGTCCATCTACCTCCATTCCCGTCGGTGCTGCACCAACAGCATCGCCTTCCGAGTAGGGTGTTCAGCACAAAAATTGGCCGGTCAGTCTCCTCCATATCCTCACTATTAGTCGGGACCACTTTCCTTTCGCTGTCCACGATGAGGATTGTGCCAGGCAGAACAAATGGGTAGAGAGTTCGGTCTGACACATCGACCTCTATACGTTGATAGCGAACAGAATTCATGAGCGGATCTCCTAGCAATACGGATGGACCGGCTTGCCAGGATTGTAGTCCGGATCCAACATTCTTCCACTCTGAAAGCTCCCCGCGGTTCGCCAAGCATACGCTCAGGAACGACTCACCCGCATCACGGTATTGCCGGAATGCTTCTCCCTCCGTCTCTTCCATCCATCAACAATCAAAGGAAAATCCATGAAGCCATCCGTGCTTGTAGAAGCACTTCTCCTGCTCATCGAACAGCGTGTACCTGTCCACATCTGGGGCGCATGTGGAATCGGCAAGTCCCAGATCGTTGCCCAGGTCGCGAAACGTCTCAGTTGGGACTTCCGCGACATCCGCGCGGTCCAGCTTGATCCAGTCGACCTGCGAGGTCTACCCCGAATTACGGCGAATTGGACCGAGTGGGTGCCCCCCAAATTTCTGCCGACAGAAGGTAAGGGCATCTTGCTCCTCGATGAACTTACGTCTGCACCTCAATTGACTCAGTCGGGCTGCTATCAGCTTGTCCTGGACGGAAAACTTGGAGAGTACGTCCTGCCAGAGGGTTGGATTGTCGTCGCAGCAGGAAATCCGGCCTCCGAACGGGGAGTGCACTTTTCCATGCCGCGGCCGCTGCGCAACCGCTTCGAACACCTTGTGCTTGAACCGGAACCGACGGAGTGGTGCCAATGGGCGATCCAGGGAAACATTCGGAACGAGATCATCGCGCTTCTGCGTTTCAAACCGGACCTATTACACGATTCCGATACAACCACCGATCAGAACGCCTGGCCCACTCCCCGTACCTGGGAGATGGCCTCGAAGATCTTGGATGGTCTCAGCAAGAGATCAATTGCTTTGGATTCCGCCCTGGCATTTGGGATGTTCGAGGGCGCCATCGGACCTGGGGCTGCCGCGGAGCTTGTCGGCTTCCTGCAACTCTTCCGCCAACTTCCATCTATCGACGAGGTTCTCCTCAATCCAGATTCCGCACCCCTGCCGAGCGATCCCTCGTCGCAGATCGCAATTGCGACTGCTCTCGGGCGAGTCCTCAACGATCAGTCCATCACAAAGGGAATGAAGTATCTCAAGCGAATGGCAACAGAGATGAGAGTTCTTGCCATGCGTGACGCAGCTGTTCGGGACCGATCTATCACCCACACCGCTGAATTCATCGAGTTCGGGCTACAACACGCGGAGGTCATTTGATGATTACTCACAAAGCAATGCTGGCGGCTGTTCACATTAGCGTGTGGACGGCCACGAAACATGACCGCAAGGTCAGCCGCGAGGTCGCCGACCAGAATGGCGCCCGCGAGCGCGCTGGCCGTTACAACAAACAGCTCCTGATGGGCGCGAGCAAGCTGGAGGAATTACGTTCGCTTGCCGGCCAGATCCGGCAACACTTCTATAAGGTCACATTGCCATGGTCGGACGAAGGGCTCCG
Organism: Acidobacteriales bacterium 59-55; assembly: GCA_001897435.1. Taxonomy (GTDB): domain Bacteria; phylum Acidobacteriota; class Terriglobia; order Terriglobales; family Acidobacteriaceae; genus Edaphobacter. Next base: position 42,649 of record MKSV01000008.1, read on the forward strand.
GCTTTTGCCAAGCCACTTCCTCTTTGAGCTTAAAGCGAAGATGCGCAAGTTCGAGCGCGAGTTCAACGAGGGGGTGGAATCGTTCCTTGCTGTATATCCGGCCTACATCCAGGAGGCGCGATCGGAGTTGGGAGGTCTCTTTTGCGAAGAAGACTATCCGTCCGCGGAGAAGCTTCGCGACAAGTTCAATGTAAAACTCGACGTTCTGCCATTTCCGGCGGGCGAGGATTTTCGTGTCGAGATGTCTGCCGAAGAGCAGTCTCGTATGGCCCGCGAGATCGACGCCAATGCGAAAGAGAAGCTCGCCAAGGGAACCGAAGAACTCTGGAAGCGCTTGCGGCAGGTGGTCTCGAACATGGTCGAGCGACTCAACGAGCCAGAATCTCGTTTTCACAAGACGCTCGTTACCAACATCGACGAGCTCGTCTCGGTCCTCCCGCAGCTGAACGTCAACCAGGACCCCGACCTGGAGCGCTTCGCATCTGCGATCCGAGAGCGCCTCTGCGCATATTCCGCGAAGGAGTTAAAGCAAGACAACCTGTTGAGGGCGGTAACAGCGATAGAGGCCGCGGGTATCGTGCGCGAGATCGACGACGTGCTGCAGAGCCGCAGTGCGGAGACTGCCGCGTTTTCCAGGGATCAGGCACAAACCGGGGACATCTTTGCTCACATGTCGGTGTACATGGAGGCACCAGCGGCATGAACGCCAGAACTTCTATCGAGGTCTGCCTCCAAAGAGCGCGGACCTCGCTCCTCCTCGATCATCCATTCTTTGGATGTCTGCTCTTTCGACTGAAGGGCTGTGAGGCTTCGTCGATCGAAACCATGGCTACGGACGGAGTATCTCTCTTCTATAACCCGCAGTTTGTAATGGAACTGACGGCAGCTGAACTGGTTGGCGTGCTGGCCCATGAAGTTCTTCATCCCGCACTCCAGCATCATCTTCGAAGGCGAACACGCTGTCCGAACCGTTGGAACCGCGCCTGCGACTACGCAATCAATCTACTCGTTCTGGACGCTGGCCTGTCTTTGCCGAAGGGAGGCTTGGTAGATGAGCAGTACCGCGGCATGAGCGCGGAGGAGATCTACAACCTGCTCGAAGGCAGCGAGAGTGAGGGTCCGAATGGATCACCTTTGCCCATGAACAATAGCACGGAGAAGGATGGAGAACTTCAAGCTCCGCGCACTCCCGGTGGATTCGGCCAAGTCCTCGATGCTCCCACTCCGGAAGAGAACGAGGGCAAGGGCGCTGAAGAACAGTCAGCGGAATGGAATGTTGCTGTTAGCCGGGCACAAACGATCTCGAAGTTGGCTGGAAAGCTCCCGGCTGGTGTTGCACGGAGCCTCGAGAGTGCGGCGGAAGCCTGCGTTGACTGGCGTGCGCTGTTGCGCCGCGCATGGTCGGATAGCACTCCTTCCGATTACTCGTGGATGCGCCCGAATCGAAGACACATCTGGCAAGGCCTGTACCTGCCAGGTATCCACCGAGAAGGTGTCGGTGAAGTGGTCATCTTCGTCGATTGTTCGGGATCAATCAACGGCCGGCAACTCTCCCTGTTCGAAGCGGAGATCCGTTCCATTCTAGATGGCGAAAGACCGGAAAGGGTCTACGTCGTCTACTTCGACGCGCACGTACACAAGGTTGATTGCTTTGTGCCGGGACAGCCTCTTCGCCTCTTACCACTTGGAGGTGGGGGCACGGACTTCTGCCCTTGCTTCTTATGGGTCGAACAGCAAGGAATACACCCACAACTCCTCGTCTTTCTCACGGACCTATACGGCACGCTTCCAGACGTAGAGCCAAAATTCCCTGTGATCTGGGCCTCCACTGGAGCCAGGTCTGCGCCGTTCGGGCAGATCGTTCCGATGCAAGCTGCTTAAGTCATTTTTCTTCCCAGGCGGCCGACGTCTCGGCCGCCATCCTTTTTTCAAGGAGATACCTATGTCCACTTCTGGATCGAATCCTTCGCTCTTTGAGCTGGATCGTGAGCTGGATCTGCTTCTTGATCAGATTCAGGAGCAGTCCGAAACAAACGCAGAGGGTTGTGTGCCTCCCATGCTCATTGAGCAGTTCCAGTATTTCTGTCACGCATACAACCAGAAGGTCGATCGGATCGGTCACTTCCTCTTGGCTCTGGATGCTCGCGCTGCACATTGCCGGGGCGAAGCCGCCCGGCTCACTGACCGTGCTCGAGTCGCCGAAAACAAAGCGGCAAGAACGAAGAACATGGTCCTGTACTATCTTGAGAGTCGCGGACTCAAGAAGGTGGAGGGGTTGGAAGTCACGCTTAGGAAGCACGCAAATAGTCAGCCCACCTTAGTAATCCACGATGAGACTCAATTACCGCTCACGTATCAACAGGTGGAAGCCAAGGTTCCCGGTTCCTTTTGGCAGAGCCTTCAGGCATATCTACCTGATACGGAGAAGCAGAAACTGAATTCATATGTACAGCATTCTGAACCCAGTGCTTCTTCGATCAAGGCAGCGATTTCAGCGAATGAGTCGGTGCCAGGGGTCGAACTCAAGCGAAACAATCATTTGCGTGTGGAATAAGTTGCTGAGTGGTTGCACTAGCTTAAGAAATAGGTGCCTCGTCCAATGCGAATCGTGGCATGCTTCTAAATGCGGGTGTTCATCAGTGACCATGGATATGCACTCTGTCCATTCTCTTGAGCAACTCATTGCCAGAGCTAAACTATGTCCAAAGGGTCCTTCTCGAGAGCGTCAGTGGAACATGCTGATCGCGAAGCTTCAGCCGATCGCCGCGATCAATTTTGAGCGAGTCGTCAGAGACATGCTGGATTCCAGCGGAGAACGAAGACGAGATGAAGAATCATTCCAGCTATCGAAAAAGGAACTAATTGAGCTTTTGGGAGGATTCGAAGGCATCAAGCGCCTGGAAAGGAATGCTCTGATCTTGACTCATTTGGCTTATCTGCTTCAGCAGGAGTTCCACTTGACGGAGAACATCTCTGAGCAGCAGTTCCTCGATTTTCGCAGTCTGTGGTGGCACGTCGATCGGCTCCGTACATCGACCACAGATCGTCTTGAGGATTCCTTCGACATGTACGGGCGGAATATAGTGATTGAGTATTGTCGAATGGTGCGCCAGCCTTCTCTAGCTCCGTTTGCTGTCAGCCAACAGTAAAAGGAATCCTGTTTGAGGGTGGTGCGGGAACGCCGAAAGTTATTAGGAATTACGAACTATAGAGTCGTTTCGCATTGGAGTCCAAAGTCAATGGCTGTCGAAGAGACTCACTTGCCGATTCGTAATGGGCGACTTTTCGATCAGAGCTGCGCGCATATTTTCCGAAGGAAGGATGCGGAGCAGATGGAACGGCGGCCTGTCGGAAGGGTCTAAATACTCGGCATAGTCACGCGGTTCCAGAAAGGTCGTCATGCGGTCGTGGATATGAGTTAAGTGGAATGCTTAACTCAATCAGGCAAGAATGATCATTCTTTAATTTAATCTCATCAGAATGACTGTGCCGTTCCATGCGAACCATGTACCGAGGGTGCCTAACGGAAGACCGAGGAGCGCGTACCGGAAGACCCGTCGTCCAAAGGGCAAAGGGCTCAGCAAAGCCCCGATGCCAAGCGCCACTAGGCAAACCGTGATATTTGCTCCGATCACATCGCCCAGGGCGATCGCCAGCAATTTGCGAATGGAGGCCGCTATTGCTGTCGCCAGTTCCTCCGGCTCCGCGCCAGCGAGCAGCAAGGCCAGCGCGAAACTGCTGACACCCAATCGCGCCGCGGCGGTAGCTAAGTGCTTGGCAAATGATTCCGCTCCCCATACGATGGCGCCCACACCCACGAGGAGAGCGGTAAGCCACACAAGCGTTCCTCCGATTGCCTCTCAAATCCTTCCTGTCTCTGCGCCACAAAGTGCCTCCTCCGCTGATGCTATCTGGCTCCTTAAGCGAGCTTCAGGCGGCGAAGAGTTTGCGCATTGAGGGCAACGACAATGGTCGAAATACTCATGGCCATCGCGCCCACACTCATTGGGAGATCGATATTCCAGCGGATAAAGAGTCCGGCTGCCACGGGGATGGCGATGAGGTTATATATAGTTGCCCAAAATAGGTTCTGCACCATCTTTCGGTATGTCGCCCGCGATAACTCAATCGCACGAACGACGTCTCGGGGATCACTGCGGACGAGAACAATTCCCGCCGATTCCACGGCAACATCCGTTCCAGCACCTATGGCAATTCCGACGTCTGCTGTCGCGAGCGCTGGTGCATCATTCACACCGTCGCCAACCATTGCCACTTTCTTGCCCCCAGCCTGGAAGCGTTTTACCGCCGACGCCTTATCGGCGGGCAGAACCTGTGCAGCGACCTCATCAATACCGAGTCTGCTCGCAACCGAATCTGCCACTGCTTGTGAATCGCCGGTGATCATTGCTACGCGCACACCGAGCTTGTGCAATGCCTGTATCGCTTTGGCTGACTCTGCTCGAATCTCATCTTCTACCGCAAGGATACCTATCACGCTGTTTTGCTGCATAACGTAAAGCACAGTCTTTCCTTGGGAGGACCACATATTCGCAGTCTTCTCCAACTCTGAAGGAACGGCAGCCTTTGCATCATCAATCAAGTGCGGCCCTCCAATTGCGACAGTTTGTCCGTCGACAGTTGCGCGCGCACCACGCCCCGGCAGCGCCTCGAAATCCGTAGATCGGCTAGAGGTAACACCGCGGTCATGCGCGCCGGAAACAACAGCTTTGGCGATTGGATGTTCCGAGTCCGCTTCTACTCCCGAGGCAAGCGCTAGCACTTGTTGTTCGCTCATGCCAGCATTCACTGCTATTGCTGAAAGAACAGGCGAACCCTTGGTGAGTGTTCCTGTCTTATCAAAGATCACAACATTTAGTTCTCGTGCCCGCTCGAGTGCAAGACGGTCTTTGATGAGCAAGCCGTTCTTCGCGCCAAGAGACGTGGAAATCGCAATGACGAGCGGGATTGCTAGGCCAAGCGCATGCGGACATGCAATCACCAGTACAGTGGCGGTACGGATGAAAGCATGTTCTTTGTCGCCCGTGAACCACCAATAGACCCACGTCAGGATGCCGGATATAAGTGCAACATAGAACAGCAAAGCCGCAGCGCGGTCAGCCAAAGCTTGAGCTCTGGAGCCGGAAGCCTGCGCTGAAGCGACCATCCGCATGATGCCAGAGAGTGCGGTCTGCTCTCCGACCTCCTTAACCTGGACCCGCAGACTTCCGCCGGCAATAACCGTTCCAGCCACCACTGCTGATCTCTCTCCCTTCGAGACCGCCCGAGACTCGCCAGTAATCATGGATTCGTCAACGTCGGCCGTACCTTCGATAATGATTCCGTCGGCAGGCACGCGCGATCCGGGGCGCACTAGTACTACATCACCAGAGCGTAATTCTGAGAGTGGGATTTTCTCAGTGCCTGACTCTGTCACACGCTCGGCACTGTCTGGCAACAGCGCGGCAAGAGCACTGATGGCGCCTTGAGCCTGGGTAATTGCTTTCATCTCCAGCCAATGGCCGAGAATCATGATGGTAATCAGGGTTGCAAGCTCCCACCAGACATCAACCTTGAAGAAGCCAAGCGTCGCCGCGAATGATGCTGTGAAAGCAACGATGATAGCCAGACTGATTAGAGTCATCATGCCGGGACGGCGATCGGAAAGTTCTCTCCATGCGCCCCGAATGAACACACTTCCGCCATAGACAAAGATAATGGTGCCAAGAATTGCGGGAATAAATCGTGATCCTGGAAATGTCGGAGCGTTGTAGCCAAGCCAATGTTCCACCTCAGCCGACCAGAAGACCACTGGAAGGGTGAGAGCCAAACTCAACCAGAATTTCTCTCGGAACGTAGCGACAGAGTGACCAGCGTGCTGGTCATGACCCGTATGAGGACCCGTGTTTCCTACCTGTGAGGCGTGCCCCTCATGCATATCGTGCACGCCCCCATGTTGTCTGTGATCGCCTGTAGCAAGTTTCATCATTCGTCTCCATGAGCCATATCTTCAGAGTCTTAGAGCCAGGGGCGAATTCCATTCGATGACCTCTTCCGCAATCTGCGCGCCGCGTTGCGGAGGCATGAAGTGCGGAATTCCGAAAAAAACTCCATGATTCAACGCGGCGGCAGCCATCGAAGCATAAAAAGCCATGAGAAGGATGTGTGAGGATCAAATGTCGTGCTAGACCGCCCAATACTCCGCACACCTAATGAGTTGTCACCTCACTGAATTGCACGGTGTGTGCCTGAAGAACGCCCTTCATCTTCATGGCATGGATGACGACACGATCACCGATCTTGAGGTCTGCGCGAGTCGCGGCTTTCTTGGCTTTCTCGTAGGTCGTTGTGTCGGCCAATACGACTTCGACGCTTTTCTTGTCTGTGGTCTCGACCGTTACCGATTTATGGCTCAATGCAGTCACGACTCCCATGACGTGGATCATGCCCTCATGGGCGCGCGCTATCAGTGTGATGCAGGAGAGAAGCAAAACTGTAACCAGGATGCGACGTTTCATGACTCATAATTCCTTTCTAGTGGTGAGGTTGTTGTGGTGCAGAAGAGCCGCCGCGCAGGAAATCCTCTTCCTGCTGCTCTTCCTGCCGTTCATCAGGTGATTTAGGATTGAGCTTTTCCATCTCCAGTTCCTCGTCTTGGGTAAGAGAAGGGAGATGACGGATAAACGCGACGAGCTTCCAACTATCAAGATCGCCATCGCCAGGGCCTCCGAATGCGGGCATGCCGCTAAGCCTGACGCCATTCTTGATGGTGTAGTAGAGTTCGCCATCTGACATCTCCTGTGTGTCCTTCTGGCGCATATCCGGCGGCTTCGGATACATGGTCCTTCCGTACATCGTGTCCCCGCTGCCATTGTTGGCATGGCAAGTGGCACAGTGGTCGGCCCAATGCGCCATGCCTTCATGGATCGCCTTGGGAGTGACCGCAACAGGGTTCTTCATCGCCTTGTAGCGCTCTGGGATCGCCACGTCGCGCATAGACATGGCAAGCGATGCTTCTACCCCGCTTGGCTTGTCTCGCGTGCTGAAGCCGCGATGGATAAGGCGGTCAGCCACAAGGATGCAAGCGAAGATGACGAGAAGGATGATGGCCGAAAATGAGATGATGAACTTGCGTCTCATCCTGTTCACTCCTGTGCTCCACCGGCATTCGGCAAGTTAATCGTTGTAGTTGGTGTATCGGTTGACACGGGAGCATGGAGTCCACCGCTCAGCGTATAGTTCTGGAGCGCAATTGCATTCCGCCACACTTCACGGAGAGCCATGACGTAGCCAACCCGCAACTGGAAGAGCGTGCGCTGTGAAACCAGCACCTGGGGATAGGCTTGCGCCATGCTCTGGTACTTCTTCAGATAGAGTTCATAGGCTCGCGTCGAACGGGGGATGAGCTGGGTTTTATAGCGGTCCGCCTCGAATTTCGCAGATTCATACGATTGCGCCAGTGGAGCTGCTGCCTGACGAAGCGACAACTGCTCGCGGAGAAGATCCTGATTTGCACGTTCGATTTCGACCTTTGCAGCCTGAACATTCCCTTGGTTTCGGTTCCAGAGAGGAATGTTGATGCCGGCGCTGGCAAAGCTTTGCGGACCTGTTGCTTTGACAGGTCTCTCGCTGACTTGTTCAAAGTTATATTGCTCGCCAGCACGCAACGTGAGATCGGGAATCGGCTCGCGCTTCGCGTCTTTCAGGCGCGCCTGAGCAACCACAATCTCCTGGTGCGCCCGCTTTACCGTAGGACTGTCAGAGACGACTGACTCAACCATCTGCTCAGCATTCAGGTCGGGTGTCTTCTCTAAATCGCCCTGCAACGGGCTCGCAGGCAAATCGCCTTTGCCCGCAAGCGAAGCAAGGACGCGGAAAGTTTCAAGATAGTGGCGCTGGGCGGTTACGTAGTCCACCTTTGCCTGTTCCGCTTCCACTTCTGTCTGCAGGATGTCTGGCGCGTCCGCCTGTCCCACGTTGGCAAGCTGATGCACCGTTTCGACCGCGTCCAGCGCTATGCCGAGCAATTGCTGCCGGAGATGGACAGTCACCTGAGCAGCCAACGCATCATAAAATGCCTGCTGCACATCAGCGTGAACCCGGTAAGTCTGTTCTTCTACCCCGATCTGCTCAGAGCGGCTTTCCTGTTCATGAATGTTGCGCCGGAGTCCCAGTTTTCCGCCCAGCACGATGGTTTGCTGCACAAAACCGCCGTGTTCTCCGCCACCATAAGAACCGCCGCGAATCTGCTCTCCCTGATAGCCAACAGAAGGATTTGGATATAAACCTGCTTGTCGGGCCTTGGCCTGTGAACGACGTACAAAGGCGCCGGCTTCTTTAAGGGTGGGATTGTTCGCATCGGCCAACTGCGTGAAGTCGTTGAGACTCATAGTCGGCCGCGTGACGACCTCTTTCAGAAGTTCGGGGGCAGGCAGATTGGCCCCCGTCTTGTTTGCAGGGCTTTCTGGTTCCTGCAAAGTCATCGTCGCATGGGTATCCGGACTTTGCGGATTCTGCTGCTGCCCCATCTGCATTCCCGGCATGTTGTTCATGTCCTGGGGCTGATCGTGCTGCATCCCAGGCTTGTTCTGTTTTTGTAGTGGCTGCTGCTTCTTTGCTGGTGTGCAGCCGGGCATGACCATGCCTTCCATGCACGGCATGGATTTCTGTTGGGCGTCTTGTGCAAACACTGCGGCACCGAAAAGGCCCATCATCGCGAATGTAAGAAGTCTCAATTTCATGGCTTTGTTCCTCATCTCAGGCGCGCTCCAGAATGGCGGCATAGGGGTCTTTGGGACGGTTGGCCTTCTTCATGCGAGAAATGACCTCGTCGTATTTCTCGGGCGGCAGCACGCGGACAAATGTCATCATGCCCTGCATGAATCCGCTCCAGCCCGGCTTCAGGCCGTAATTCTCAGGCCGTTCGACAGCCTTATCCATCGCCATCATTGGTCCTTCCATGTAGGCGTCTTGCGGGAAGTTCGGAACATCGTTCGCACTCTTCGCAATGTCTCCTTCCATACCGCCCATTTGCATGTTTCCCATCTCATGCTGCATTCCTGGCATTGCAGCCATGGCTTTCTCTTGAGAAAGGGGGCCGTTGGTTGTCGAAGTGTCGGTCGCGTTGCCAACGCCGCCGAGACCGCGGCCTAGAGTCGGACCGTAATCTTCACCCAGGGGAGCACCGGGTTCCCCTTGAAGCATCCCCATGCCGGTATTCATGTCACCTCCGGCTGGCATTCCTGCCATGCGCGTCATCTTTCCGGTGACAGACGACATCTGGTTCATCATGTGATGGGGCAAGTGGCAGTGAATCATCCAATCTCCGGGATTGTTGGCAACGAATTCCACATTTCGCGCCTGTGCCACACCAACGAGAACCGTGTTCCCAGGCCACCAGGCCGATTCAGGAATGCGGCCTCCTTCTGTGCCTGTGGTGTAAAAGGTGTGGCCGTGCAAATGCATCGGATGGTGGTCCATGCCGAGGTTTACAAAGCGAATTCGCACGCGGTCTCCGAGCCGGACGACGAGAGGAGTGGTTGCCGGACCGGCCTTACCGTTGAAGACGAGCCAGTTGAATTCCATATTCATGGTGTTGGGAACGGTGTTGTTAGGAAGTACTGCATACTCTTGCAAATGAATCAGAAAGTCTTTGTCGCAATGGGGACGATATGGTTCTTTAGGGTGCATGATGAAAGCGCCCAGCATTCCCGCCATCTCCTGCATCGCCATGTGCGAGTGATAGAAGTACGTGCCTTCCTGATGGATGTCGAATTCATAGCTGAACTGCCCTCCAGGTTTTACCGGAGGCTGACTAATTACGGGTTGGCCATCGTTTTGAATCGTGTCTTCGAACCCGTGCCAGTGGATCGAAGTCGATTCAGGCAGATGGTTGTCGAAGACCACCCGCACATGATCGCCTTGATTGACCTGGATCGTGGGCCCTGGTGCGCTTCCGTTGAAACCCCACAGGTCAATGGTTTTCATCGGATGGATCTGCTGCTTTACGACCTCGGCAACAAGATGGAAAACTTTGGTGTTGCCGTCCATTGTGTACGGGAGGTCCCCGACGTCAGTCGTGACGACCGGCATGTTGAAGGCCGGACCGGGATGGGTTTGACGAACCCGCTTGTAGATTTTGGTGTTCTGCTCTGTCTGAGCGAAGGCTTTTGTGGAAGCCAGCCAGGCAGCACCTAATCCCAGTGTGTTCTGGAGAAAGGAACGACGATTACTCATGATGTCCTCAGTTAGATAGGCATTCCGGCATAGGGGAATGCAGCCACAAATGTGAGCCACTGGCGCGAACTGAAGACTGAGTACAGAACAGCACAATCCGGCCCATGACAGAACGCATTGGCGACAGTTGCGCCGGAGCTAGATTCTGAGGGCTACCGTGAGAGGAGGATGAGAATCGACAATGTCCGGAGGAGGAGCCTCGCTGACATAACGAAGAGGAACGATGCCCCCTTCCAAATTCGGAACCGGATGAATCACGGTCCATTTCAGTTGATCGGACTGGAACGCCTTTACAGGAAGGTTCACGCTCGCCACTTGTCTGCAGAGCAGATGGGTGCAATCAGGCGTAGCAGCTAGCTCGACGGCTGATACTCCCGATTCGTCGCGCTTGTTCATGTGCGCGCAATGCATATCGTGGGTATGCATTGCCGTCGCCGCATGATAGGAAGCAGGCTTCATATGACATTCCGACTGGGAAGCTAACGCGGCACAATTCGCATCGCAGACCGCCGCCCACGAGGACGCAGTCAGGAGAATGACTGCCAGCAGCGCCGCGAATGTACTTCTCCACGTCATGGCCACATCATACTCTGTCGCAGGCATTCCCATGAAGGCCGGGACCGCAATGCTCCTCAATGACCGTGATGAAAACCGTGGCCCATAAGATGCATGGAGATAAGTGCGGCCAGTGCGAGGAATCCTATAACAAGCGCAGTGACGATTTGGAGTTTCCGGGGCCTTTCCTGGTTTGGGATCTGGTCATCAAAGCCGGGCAGACTGCCAGCGATGCCCGCCGCCGCGACCTTGTAGCGCAACTCGCGCCGTTTGTCCTCTCCGTATGGGGTGAGCCCCCAGGGCTTGTAGACCGACAGTATGGTAATCACCGACAACACCAGAATGCCAATTCCGGAAGCACGTGCCAGCACAAAACCGACGCTGCCAAGTTCGGCAGTGGGCATCGCTCCCGCCGTGGCCGTCGATACAAGCCTCACGGCCCTTGCCATCGCCGAGAACTGATGCATCAGCAAGACAGCAACAGCAAGTACGGTCAAAATAAATTTGACCAACACCCAGTAGTGCCGGAATAGGCCCCATTGGGTGCAGAGGGACTGGATCAATCCGGTTCCAAGCGCCGCCAGGCTCAGAGGAATGATGCAATAGAGGCAGATCAAGTTCATCGAGAGATAGGCGCCGCGCATCATGGTCGCGTCTCGGCTGACGAGCCCGGCAATACTGAGTATGAAGAATGCGAACGCTGCGCCAATCCAACTCACAGAGAACGTGACGTGTGCGGTGAGGTTCAATTTGCGGAGGCTGGGTGTCATATTTGGACACTTTCTTCATTGGTGGTTTGTCTGCCGCTGAGTGTTTGTGCCCGCAACAGCGCAATGTGGCGGTAGATGAGGTCGGTGCTCCGATTCATGAACTGAGTGATGCCGATGAGTTGTTGCGCGTCGAAATCCTTCAACATGACTGCAACGTCTTTTCGCAAGGGACCGATTACTTCATGGATCGGCGACTGTTTGAGCGCCAGATGGAGTATCTGTCTTCGGCCATCATGCGGGTCAGGTTCGCGGCGCAGATATCCTGCTCGTTCGAGTCTTGCGACGACACCCGTGATTGCACCGGTTGTCAGGCCAGTAACCGCAGCGAGCTCACTGCCTGTCATGTGACCGCGCTCGCGCAACAAATCGAGGCATTTGTAGTCAGTTGGCCCCACTCCCATGCGTTCGGCAATTGCATGATGAAACAACACGACTGCCGTGCTGTGACGACGGGCTAACTTTTCGACGATCTCTTTGGCAAGCTCCCTCTTTTTGAGGATCGATGGCATCCCAAGATTATACTCATAAAATCGCTTAGATGCTAAGCTACTTTTATGTATCACATGAAATCAGCCCGTCTCGATCATTGGGGTAGAAAGAAACTATGCCTGGGCAACGATGGTCAACGTAGTTTATGGCAGGCGAAAGCAAGTCTCATTTCGCCCGGCTGATGGAATCTACAGAAATCGCATCACCAGACACCTTGCCCTTTACTGTGGCATTCTGTCCTGCGAATCTGTCAAACTGCGCTTTGTCGCTTTTCAACGTATAGACCTTATCCCCGCTCGCAAGCGCGAACTCGGCTCCCTGCTTGACGCAGGCGCGCGTGCATTCGGCAGGAGTGGCGTTTTTCATCATGGTGTGGTGTGCGCCACACATCGCATCGGTCACGGTTCCGCTTATGGTTTGTGTTTCCTGCGCGAGTAAGGTCACTGCACTCAGCGCCAGTGCCGCAGTCAGTATGAAATATTTGGTTCGCATTGTTGTATCTCCAATTAAGCAGAAGGTTGAACGGCAGAGCCGTTATTGCTGAAACGAGGAACGAGAGTTCCTCGTTTCAGCGCACGTTCCTTCATCATGACGAAGAAGACAGGCACAAGAATCAAAACGTGAATGGTCGAAGTAATCATGCCGCCAACAATCGGCGCGGCAATCGGCTTCATCACATCCGAGCCGATGCCGGATTCCCATAGGATCGGAACCAGACTGGCGAGGACCGCGCAGACGGTCATCAGCTTTGGCCGGAGACGATGTACAGCCCCTTCAATGGCAGCTTCCTCTATATCTACGTTGGTCAAAGGCTTACCAGCTTGCAATCTGCGTTCGAGCGATTCATGGAGGTAGACCACCATCACCACTCCGGTTTCCACAGCAATACCGAACAGCGCGATGTAGCCAACCGCAACCGCCACGCTAAAGTTGTACTTCAGCAGCCACTGCAGCAGCAGGCCACCACTCATGGCATAGACCGTTGGAAAGATGAGCACGAGTGCTTCGGCAACAGACTTGAACACCAGGTACAGCAACAGAAAGATCAGGAAGAACACGACTGGAAGGATGAGCTGCAACCGTTGTTTCGCCCGCAACTCTAATTGGTACTCTCCCGACCACTGGTACGAGTAGTTTGGAGGCAACGTGAGCTTATCGTGCAAGAGCTTGTCTGCTTTGGCGACGAAACCACCGTAGTCCGCGCTCTTGAGATCGATATAGATGTAGCCAGTGAGCGCACCGTCTTCGTCCCGGATCATCGCCGGGCCATGGCTGAAGGAAATACGCGCTACCTGTCCAAGTGGAATCTGCGCCCCGGAAGGCGTGCCGATCAGAACGCCACGCATTTTGTCGATATTGTCGCGGAAGTCGCGTTGATAACGGACATTGACGGGATAGCGTTCGCGGCCTTCGATGTTCTCTGCGATATTCTCGCCGCCAATGCCTGAAGCAACAGCCGTTTGAATATCCGTGACGGTGAGGCCATAACGTGCGGCCTCCGGCCGGTTGACCTCGACATTGACGTAGAAACCTTGTGCGACTTTTTCCGCAAAGACCGAACGTGTCTCCGGCAGGCTGGAGAGCACATTCTGGATCTGCGACGCGAGTTGCTGAATGCCATTTACATCCGGTCCCTGCACCTTGAGACCCAAAGGTGTCTTAATACCGGTTAATTCCATATCGAGGCGGTTCTCGACTGGCATGGTCCAGGTATTCGACAAGCCGGGAAACTGGAGCTTTTCGTCCATATCCTGAATGAGTTTTTCGTAGGTCATTCCTGTGGGCCATTGCTCGCGCGGTTTAAGCATAACGGTGGTGTCATACATATTGAGCGGTGCATTATCTGTTGCGCTGTCAGAACGCCCAACCGTACCGAAAACGCTGGCGACTTCCGGGAAGCCACGAAGAATCCTGTCCTGCTCATGAAGAAGAACCTTCGCCTGCTCAATCGAGATGCCAGGAAGAGCGGTAGGCATGTACAGCGTGGAGCCTTCAAAGAGGGGAGGCATGAACTGGCTGCCCAGCTTAGTCGCCAATGGTAGCGTTGCAATCAGGAAGATCAGGTTGACAGCGATGGTGAGCCAGCGATGCCGCAGACACCAGCGAAGAATCGGCAGATAGACCGCCTGAGTGACACGCGAGATGGGGTTCGTGCGCTCCGGACGCAGCTTCCCACGAATCAGCATCACCATCAGGACCGGAACCAGCGTGATGGCGAGGATAGAAGACGATCCGACCGCTAAGGTCTTTGTCCAGGCCAGCGGACGGAACATGCGTCCTTCCTGAGCTTCGAGAAGAAACACCGGCAGGAACGATACAACAATAATTAACAGCGAGAAGAACAATGCAGGCCCAACCTGTTTCGCCGCATTGATGAGGATAGTTCTGCGCTCCGATTCCGACACCGGCACCGAGCTGTTCTCCTGGCGGTCTGAGAGATGGCGATAGCCATTCTCGACCATCACAATCGAGGCATCGACAAGCACGCCGATTGCGAGCGCGATGCCTCCCAATGACATGATGTTCGAGGTGACTCCCAGCCAGTACATTGGAATGAAGGCGACGAGCACGGCGATGGGCAGAGCAAGGATGGCGATCAATGCAGACCGGAAGTGGAAGAGGAAAACAATGATGACGACGCTGACGATGATGGCCTCTTCCAACAGGTCCCGTTGCAGGGTCTTGATCGAGGCGTCTATTAGGCCGGAGCGGTCATACCCCGGCATGATGACGACACCCGCAGGAAGCGATGGCGCGATCTCACGGAGCTTCTGCTTGACTCCGTTGATAACATCCAGCGCGTTCATGCCCTGGCGCATGACGATGATGCCGCCGACCGTTTCTCCTTCGCCGTTCCACTCGGCCACTCCTTCGCGGATGTCAGGACCGAAGCTGACCGTTCCCAGATCGCGAAGCAGAACGGGCGTGCCGTTCTTGCTGCCGACAGCAACACTTGCCAGATCATCGAGTGATCGAAGATAGCCAAGACCGCGAATCATGTACTCCGCGCCGCTCAGATCGAGTACCCGTCCGCCAACTTCATTGGTACTTGCCTTCACACGGTCGATAACCGTGGAAAGTGGAATGCCGTAGGCCAGCAGCTTGTTGGGATCGAGTTGCACTTGATACTGGCGAACATAGCCGCCGATACTTGCGACTTCCGCAACGCCGGGAACAGTTTCGAGGGCATAGCGCAACCGCCAGTCCTGAAGGCTACGCAGGTCCGCGAGGCTGTGCTTTCCGCTCTTATCGACGATGGCATACTCGTAGACCCAGCCTGCGCCGGTCGCGTCAGGGCCAATCGAGGGATGCACGTTCTCCGGCAAGCGTCCGCTGATCTGTTGCAGGTATTCGACAACGCGGGAACGTGCCCAATAAAGGTCAGTGCCATCCTGAAAGACCACGTAAACGTAAGAGTCACCGAACATGGTCTGCGCGCGCACTGCTTTGACATGCGGCGCGGCAAGGAGACTGGTCACAATGGGGTATGTCACCTGATCCTCGATCACATCGGGAGGTCGCCCCATCCAGTTGGTGTGAACGACGACCTGAACATCGGAAATATCCGGCAGCGCGTCAAGAGGCATGTGCTGCAACGACCAGATGCCTGCCAGTGTCAGCATCAGAACTGCTGCAAAAACGAGAAAACGGTTGCGTGCGCAGACTTCGATAATTTTGGAAAGCATCACATGCCTCCCGTCGCGTTCACCCGCAACTGTTTTGTGGCGATGATCTGTCTGTTCTTCTGCGTTGTAATCGTCACCTGCCAAGTGCCGCCGGAACCAAGTGCTCCAGTTCCTTCATAGAGACCGTTGCCTTTGTCCGCGAGAGTTGCCGTCGTATTCATCGCGGCCATGCCCATTGCGGGCATCGCCGCCATGTAAAACGTGACTGTCACCGATGCGCCTGTGACCGGCGTGTTTCCCGGCCCGGTCAGCCGAACGCGGAAGATGTTATTGCCTTTGGTCGGCGGATTTGGGTCGGTAGTGAAGTCGATATTGTCTTGTGGTTCGGCAGGAGTAGTAGCAGGCGCATTGTTGCTTCCCGCACCCGGAGGAGGAGGAGCGAATGAGCCTGCTGCCGCCTGTAACTGGCTCTCGGAGTCGATCAGGAAATTTGCCGAAGTGACGATCGATTGATGTGCTTCGAGTCCTTTGAGGACGACAAAGTCGTCTCCCACGCGAGGGCCGACAGCAATCTCCTTCGGTTCGAGGCTTCCATTGCCGTGATTCAAAAAGACGAGCTGCCGCGTTCCCGATTGGAATACTGCTGAGGCAGGCACGACGAGTTGGCGGCCCAGATTGGTCTTCACATCGACGTTGACGAACATGCCCGGCTTCAACTTGAGGCCGGGATTAGCGATTGCCAGGCGCACCCGGACGGTGCGCGTCGCCATGTCCACCTGCGGCAGAATCTCTTCGATCTGCCCAGTGAAGATGCGTCCTGGATATGAGTCCACCGTGATGGAAGCGGCATCTCCGGGCTTCAGCCGCCCAATGTCGTCCTGAAAGATTTGGGCATTCACCCAGACACGTGAGAGATCGGCAACCGTGTACAACCGAGTCGATGGCTCGACATAGAGATTGGGCAGAGCATTACGTTCGGTGATGTATCCCGAAACCGGAGAATAGATGGTGAGGTCGGTGACAGGCTTGCCCGTCTCTTTCAGCCTCGCGATTTCACTCGCCGGAACATCCCACTGCGCTAGACGCTGTTCGGCAGCAGCCGAAAGTGTATCTGCGCCAGCGGCGACACCGTCCACAGTGCTCGACTGAAGCGCCTTCTGGTTCTGCCGCGCGAGAAGGTATTCCTGCTGCGTCGCCACCAGATCGGGACTGTACACGGTGAACAGCGGTTCGCCCTTGCGAACATATTGATACGTTGCATTGGCGAAGACTTTGCGGATATATCCGGGAAAGCGTACCTGCACATAAGAAAGCAGTCGCTCGTCGATATCCACCGTGCCCGTAGCACGGACATCATCGCTCAGTTGCTTGTATTCGACTGTGCCGGTCTTCACACCGATGCTTTGCATCCGCTCCGGGGTAAGTTGTACCGGCACAAGAGCTGCATCCTTCGACTCTGGCATGGACATACCCGGCATGGACGATTCGGGTTTTGCCACATCGGAAGTGGGCCCTGCGGCTACGGGCTGAACCTCGCTGGACATTGGCATTGGGTGAGGCTCATTCTTCAAATGAGAGCGGTAGGCCCAAATCCCCACCAAAACAGCCAGCACCGCTATCCAGACGAGAGAAGTTCTCAGGACATACTTATTCATCGCAGTATCACTCCTGTCAGGGATTCGAGGTGGGCCAACGCCGTCTCATGATCGAGCAGCGTCTCGGCATATTCGAGCTTCAGATTGAGCAGATCGGTGAAGTACGAGAGCACATGCGTGAACTGGTCTTTGTTCGAGGCATAGGCGCTCAAGGTTGCCCGGTAGGCTGCGTCGGATTGAGGAATCAAGCCTTCACGGAACTCCTTCAGTTGCTCCTCATCGCTCGATGCCTGCACATAGAGCTGCTGTGCCTGCGCGAGCTGTTGGGTGAGATGGGAGTCGAGTGTCTTCTGTGATGCGATGAGCTTTTCCTGCGCTTCGGCAATCTCCGCATTGACCCGCTTCTTGCGCGGAAAGCGGACATCGAAGGTGAGCATGTAGTAGTCCCGATACTTCCGGTCGGTGTTCTGATACATATAGCCCAGCTCAAAATCGGGTTTATCTTCGCGTTTTGCGGAGGCTACCTGCGCGTCTTGTCTCCGAATGGCACTCGCATCCACTTGAAGCTGGGGATTGTTTTTCTTCACCAGCGCCAGAAGCTCATCCGAGGTGGCCTTCAGTGGAGATTCCGTAAGGTCTTCCGTAACGATGTCCGGCGATTGCTGATCGCGGTTGAGCAGGCCCTTGAGATGAGCCTCTATCTGCCACATCTGCTGATGGTGCATGGTGATCTCGCGCACGATCTTGGTGCGGTTGAGCTGTGCTTCGAGCACGTCTTGCTGCATTCCCTGGCCAACCTGATAATGCGCGGTCGCATCCTGAATAAGCTGGTCGAGGATAGCTTGATTTTGTCGCAGGATGCCGAGCGTCTGTTGCAGATACGCGAGTTGGAGATAGTCGGCCTTTACCGCGTCAGCAATGCCGCTGCCGATCACTCCGACTTCGGCTTGCTTGGTGTCGGCGTCGCGTTCCGCTACTTGTCCGCGCAGTCGCAGCTTCCCCGGATAGGGCAACTCCTGTGACGCTCCCACGCCGATATAGGCGAAGTCGCTATTGGTGTATCCCGCGAATGGCTTCGGGCTGCCAACGCTGAACTGCTGGTAAGTGAACTTCGGATCAGGCAGCGTCGTAACCTGGGGAGCTATTTGCCTCGCGGCTCGCGCCTCATGACCGGCTGCGGCGAGCTGCGGATTGTTGGCTTGTGCTTCAGCCAGAAGTTGGGACAAAGGGGTAGGCGTGCTTGCACCCGTCTCCTGCCCGAAGGCGGAGAACGTACTGGCAAGCACGAGCGTGGCGGTCCAAAAGACCACGTTCATACTGACTCCAATCTCGATTGCTGTTGAAAACATCACCGGCGCGCAGACATGTATGCCCGCGCCCGGCGAACGCAGAGCGAGAGAGGAGGGCTAGATTCTGAGAATGGAGATCGAACCAGGTGGGGACTGTGGCGGCGAGTAGCCAAGATGCTCGATCCAGCCCGCAGTAGTCAAAACCGGATGAGACCAGTCGGAAATCGCTACCCAAACCGCCGCAATTACGACCGGATGATAGGTTGTCGCTTTTGTATCCAGCGCATTGTCCTGCGCACTCTGAGGAGCGTTTTGGCAACAATCGTGCGACGATTGCATCTCCATCTGCTCACAGTGGTGCTGCATCGTTCGACAGCAGGCTCGCTCCTCGGCATTCATCTGCACGTCGGAAACCATGCAGGCCATCGCCGGGGTCAGGTAGGACACTAGCAATAGCAGCACGATCCCGGATTGGCGAAATGCCTTCATACGAGCACCTCCAGAATAGTCGATCGTAGGATCGGTTTCCAGAGGGATTATCGATTTCGCTTGGCATCTTCAGCAGTGGCTTCAACTTCAAACGGGACAACGGGCCACGGTGAACATGGAAAAATTGTTGAGGCACAATCGCTCATGGCTGCGGCATGTAAACACGAATTTCTGCAGGTTGTGGTCCATGTTCTCTTACCGCAAGGTATAGTCTGTCCAGATCCGGGGAGAAGTATCCTGTTCGCGCGCCCCTTACTGTTTTCATCCGGGCTATTTCACTGTAATGATCGATATCTTGTTGTTTGAAGATCGAGATGTCGCCTTCTCCTCCAATCGCATAAATTCGGTGACGCCGCTGGTCGAAGAAGAGATCGTCACAGTCACCAACCGCTGGAAGGCTGGCAATCCGGTGGCCATTCTCTGTGTCCAACACGATCAATCGTGCGGGAAGCCGCGTCACCACGAATAGCCGATGATCCTGTTCATCGAGTGCCATTGGGAAGTTGGCCAATGGGCCTCCAGTACCCCATGAACTCAACACGGTTCTTGTCTTACGATCTACGACATCAATCTTTCGTGATCCTGGCAGGTTAACGAAGATTCTCGATCCATTCTTCTCAAGCTGAAACGATTCAGGGTGAGCATCCAGTTTGATATCGGCGAGCTTCGTGCCTTTTTGATCGAACTCCCCCAAAGCGCCTCCTCCATAGCCAACCCAAGTGTGGCCGCTTCCCGGGTCATAGCGAAGATTGTCGGCATCGTCGCCATAGGAAATGGAGTTGAGTAGCTTCCATGAAGAGGCATCGAATTCACGGACCGATCCATCCTTACCGTTTGCAACGAAGAGCAGATTCGAGGAAGGAATATAGGCAATACCCTGCGGTTCGTCCAAGCCTGGAATCGTATGAATCAGCTTATTGGCTTTCAGATCAATAACCTCGACTGAATTGTTCCCCAAGGCCGCGACGAAGAGCCGCCGTCCCTTCAAGTCGATGGCCAAGTGATCGATGCGTCCCTGGACATCGGGCATTGCAATCGTCGATTCCAGCTTGAGAGGAACACTTGCGCTTGCCTGAGCGAAAGAGAGCCCAGAGTTAGCTGCGAGGGATAACAGAATGACGCCCAATATAATTTGTTTCATGACTGATCTGCCTCAGAGAGCCTTACCCACAATGGGAGCCGGAAGTATTCCTACCTGTACGTTGAGTGCATAGCGCACGTCCTTTGCAACTTCGGCGGCAACTCCTTGCCGCCAAAAACGTACGAATAGATATTGAGGATGTTCGCCTACCGTGTGATTGCGGACAGATACTATTTCGATCTTTTTTGCGATGAGCGCCTTCAGGAGAGATTGAAGTTCGTCGGGAGTAGCTACGAACTCTCCCTGAGCCAAAGCACGCTTATCCGTTCCGGCAAATGCGATCCAGGTCGCGAACCCCATCTCTCGTCCAATCATTTCGCCATGAAGAAGCCCGTGGCGGCCGATTGTTGCCTTGTATACACCATCCGCCATCGAACCTCTTGTCGATAGGATATTGTTTAGCGGATCAGGGCTGATGGAACTATCGAGCTGCACATCAGGCAAAAAGAACTTTGATGAATGAAGCGTCGCTTCGGAACGAACACGCCTGATCTGAGCGTAAGCGTTGTGGAATGCGATAGCGAGACCTTGAAAGCTCCCCGCTCCTGTCACGTCGAGCGTCTTCAATCGAGGACCAGCGATAACGGAGCAGTCGGCCAGGCCGGTAACCTCCAGACCGTTTTGGAGCGCTGCGGATAACACAGGAGTTACTTCGTCTTCGCGGAGAAGCAATTGGCCGGTTAACAACGCCGGATGATGCACTGCAGAGGTGAATGCCGCCCACGAATTCAAGCCCAGATTTTGGGAGAAGGTCTGATAGTCCTGGACGATGGTCGCATCACCCCTTGGCATGAGGACCTTATAAACGCCTTCGCTATCGATATATGTACCCTTATTCCCCATGATGCGATCAATGGTGGTACGAGCCTGCCCTGGCACCTCTGCAAAGGGCGTTGGCAAAGCCAGAACCAGAAAGGAAATTGCCATCAGACATCCTGTACAAGATCTTCGTCCGGCAATCATCAATAGGGTGGTAGTGCCCCGTTGGATATAAGCAGCAATCGCTGCCGTGATCGACATTTCCAATAGGAAGGTGGACGGTAGACTGCGACAATCTGTGCTCATATTTACCTCCGATCAGGAAGTCATTGCAGTGGTACTCCTTCTCGAACCTCGTCTGACGCGCGCTTGAGAACCCTTTCCCCTGGTTTGATGCTCCCGCGGATGGCAACCTGATCTCCAAAAGCAGCTCCCTTGCGAACGTCGACCCAATGAGCATGTCCGTTCACCGACGTGATGATAAAGGTCCTCTCGGTTGTGGTGACCACACTTGTTGATGGCACCAGCAGTAAAGGCTCCGCTGAACCGACCGGCCAGTCAACAGACGGATACATCCCGGGAGCTAAGGTCCCGTCTTTGTTGTAGGCGTCGAGTTCCACCATCATTGTTCGGCTCTGAGAATCAAGAGCACTTGCGATCCTGGCAATCTTCGCCGTGTATGTCTTTCCCGGTTGCGCTGCGATATGAAAGTTGACGGAAGTTCCACGTACCACATGACCAACATAGGTCTCCGGGACAGGAACGGTGAGACGAAGGTGGTTGATCTGTTGAAGTTTCAGCAACGGCACGCTCGCATTGGCCTGGACTAGCATCCCCGGGTGGACAAATCTGTCTGTAATCTTGCCATCGAACGGAGCCCTGACGCGGAGATAGCCTTCAGTTTCTCTGGCCGCCCGCAATCTCTCCTGCGCTGCACGTATGGCCGCTTTTCGGCTCTGCACAAGCGATTTCGCAGCATCACGCTGCTTTTCAGCCTGCACCAGTTCATTGCCTGCGATGGCACCCGGGGTCTTCGCGGCCTCCTGAAGACGATCGAAGGTACTCTCGACCGCGGCGGCCTCAGCTTCGGCCTGACTTTCATCGGCCTCGGCTTGGTGCAGAGCCGATTCAGCGGCGGCAGTCTGCGCCGTCAACTCAGGCGCGGAGAGTACCACTAACAGCTGGCCGCGCCGGACATTGCTGCCGCGGTCCACGAGCACGCGCTCAATATATCCGGGGACGCGCGCCTCAATATCCGTTTGTAGAAACGGCGCCAGCTCCGCGGGCAGGGTGACAGTCTTCGATGGAGTGCGGCTTTCTACAGTCGCGAACTCCACGCGCTTGGGAGCCTGGGCCAGAGCCGGTAGGCAGAAGAAAAATATTGTCAGAACAAGTCTCTTATGACTGGACATAGTAGCGGCTCTCAGGATCAAGGGGATTCAGGGAATTGGCAGTGACAGAGGCGCGTCGTTGCAGAAGCGCATAGATTGCCGGAAGAACCAGCAGTGTTGTGAAGGTAGAAAAGATCAAACCACCAATAACCGCCCGCCCCAAAGGCGCAGCTTGTGGACCACCCTCACCGAAGCCGATTGCCATGGGGAGCATGCCGCAGATCATGGCGGTGGCAGTCATGAGAATCGCGCGGAAACGGCCAAGAGCGCCAGTATGTGCAGCGGTTTCTGTACCTTCCTCGCGACGCGCCTGTTCGGCAAAGCTGACTAAGAGAATCGAGTTGGCAACGGAGATACCTACGGCCATGATCGCGCCCATGAACGACTGAATATTCAGTGTGGTTCCCGTAAGGAGCAACATCAACACCACGCCACATAGAACACCGGGGATGGTACTTAGAATGGCCAGCGGCAGACGCAGCGATTGGAAGTTTGCCATAAGGAGAAGAAAGATAGATGCGATAGCAAGCAGAAGTCCCACCCGCAACCCAGAGACAGTCTCCTCAAGAGCTGGAACCTCGCCACGGATCATTACTGTAGAACCTTTCGGCGGTGCTTCCATCTTTTTGAGCGCTTGCTGAATTTGCTTCTTCGCATCACCCAGAGTGATGCCGTGCAGATTGGCTGTAAGGCTTACCACACGCTGTCCGCTTAGGCGCTCGATCATTTCTGGCATCGTGCCATACCGCATAGTTGCGACCTGATCGAGTTGGGGTTGCGTCAAGCCATCGCGCATAAGAGGAAGCGACGATAGGGCAGGCAGCCCTTGTGCTCGATTTGGGGGAAGCTGTACTTGAATCTGGAAAGCGTTCCCGGTTCGTGGATCGCGCCAATAGTTCGGTGAGGTAAATCGGGAGGAGCCTGTTGCTGCAACCAAGGAATTGGTTACGTCCGCCATGGTCAGCCCGAACTGTCCGTCATACTGACGATCTACGTTAATGTCCACCGTAGGATATTTCTGCGGCTGAACGACTGAGATATCACGCAGGAAACTCAGCTTATGGAGTTCTGTCTCTATCTTGGCGAGGTAAGCATAGTTCTGATCGAGATCGACGCCTTGCACATCGATCTGTACAGGCGTCGGCGAGCCGAAGCTCATGACTTGCGAGATGATATCTCCCGCTTCAAAGGAGAGTTTTAGATCGGGTAGCTCTTTCTTGAACGCGGCTCTGAGATCTTCTCGTAACTGCTCGTCATTAGGATGCCCAGGACGAAGCTGCACTTGAATCAGAGCTTCTTCTGGACCACTGGTGAAGAGGTGAATCAGGTTGACCGGATAGCTTGACGGCTGCACTCCAACATAGTCTGAAGTGATTTCGATATTCTGCTTGCCAATGGTCTTGCTGATGAGATCGAGGGCGTGCAGGACCATCGGCTCGGTCTCTTCGATACGGGTTCCAACTGGCGCCTTGACGCGCATCCGCAAAACCGGACCATTGACATCGGGAAAGATCTCCGTCCCTAGCCGTGGGGCGGCAAGCAATAGAATGATTGCACACACCGCGAAATAACCAAGGATAACGGGCCGTCTACGCTTCAACGTGTATTCAAGAAAACGGTCATACCGCGCACGAATCCGCCCAAAGAGACCTTCCGTCTCCTCGCGTCGATGCGATTCCTTCATCATCCAGATGGCGAAGACGGGGACCAGGGTGCTCGACAGAAGATAAGAGGCGATCATCGCAAAGCCGACTGCGAGAGAAAGAGGGACAAAGAGTTGACGGCCAACACCACTCATGAAAAAGGAAGGAACAAAAACCGCGAGGACGCAGAGCATGGATAAAAGGCGGGCAAGCACTGTCCGTTTGCAAGCCTCAAGAACCGCTTTAGCGCGAGACACCCCTGGAAGAAGTTGTGTGTGGATATTTTCGATCTCCACAGTGGCTTCGTCTACAAGCACACCTACGGCAAGGGCAAGACCCCCGAGAGTCATGATGTTGATGGTCTGTCCAGTCGCCCAGAGCAGAAGCACCGCAGAAGCTAGAGCAAAGGGAATGTTTGCTACGACGATGATCGCGCCGCGCCAGTCCCGAAGAAAGAGCAGCACAACCAGGCCAGTCAGTATAGCGCCTAAAAGGGCTTCCCGGACCAGGCTGCTGATGGCATTCGACACGTATCCTGACTGATCGAATGCGAGTTGTACATCGACGTCATCGGGAACAACTTTTTTGAAAGCTGGTAATGCCGCTTTTACGGCGCTGATGACTGCAAGTGTAGAGGCGTTAGCCCGCTTCGTCACAGGGATGTAAACCGTGCGACGGCCATCGACATGCGCATAAGCCGTAACGATGTCAGTTCCATTCTCAACTGACCCGATGTCGCGGAGGTAGACGCTCGTACCAGAACCGGGATGAACTGGTGTGTTCATCAGATCATTCAAGTCAGGTCCGAGAGTCGCATTCGTACGCACAATACGATTGAGCGAGCCATCGTATAGATTTCCAGACGGAACGACGACCGTCCCTGTGCTGACAGCAGAGATCGCCTGCTCCGGCGAGATATGGTACTGCTTCAACTTGTCCGGATCGAGCGTAACGACAATCGTTCTCTGGTTGCCGCCAAAAGGCGGAGGAGCGGAGACGCCAGGTAAGGTTGCAAACAGGGGTCTCACTTGATTAAGAGCAATGTTCTGCAGTTCGCCCTGACTATGCGTGGAACTGGTAAAGAGAAGCAGGCCAACCGCTACGCTGCCTGGGTCAAAGCGTGTAATGAAGGGTTGAACGGTTCCCGGAGGCATGAAGGCACGGGCGCGATTAACATATCCAACCGTTTCGGCCATGGCCTGCTGCATGTTGGTGCCTTCGCGAAAGGTCAACTTTAGCAACGCTGCACCCTGTACGCTCTTACTATCGACGGACTGGATGCCTGTGATGTAGAGGAAGTGATACTCGTAGTAGTAGGTAAGAAATCCTTCCATCTGCGCCGGAGTCATGCCGCCATAGGGCTGTGCGACATAGATGACGGGATTGCCAACCTCAGGAAAGATGTCGGTACGCATCCGACCCAATGACATCGTGAATCCAGTTAGGATCGCAATCAGCGCGACGATCACCGAAAGTGGATGACTCAGAGCTGCAAGAACAAGACGCATCGTTTCTACCCAAAACTCACTTGTTAACGGCTTGCAGGAAAGGTTGAATGTTCCCGCGAGCTGCATCGAATTGAAGAAGTGCACGCCACACGTTCAGGCGCGCAATGGAGTCATCGATCTCGGCCTGCACAACCAGTCGCTGAGCCTGAGCCAGGTCATCGATTGGCACAAGCCCCGCCTGATAGCGTGCCTTCGCCTGATCGAAGGCCATATGGGCCGATTTCACTTCGATCGGTGTATTCGCCGCTACTTCGCGTGCAGCACGCAGGGCGGCTTGCGCCTTCGCGAATTGCTCCTGTAAAGCCTTATCAGCCAACTGTTCGTTTGCCTGGTTTGCCCGGAGGGTTGCGGCCTGAGCGGCTTCGCGAGCATGGATACTCGCAAAGTCCATGAAAGGAAAGGTGATGTTGACGCCAGCCGCATAGTTCTGCACGGTGGGTGCGAGCCCGTTTGCTCCCGGCAGTCGATGTCCGTCGACCTCGGCCCCGGAGCCTCGCGCATACGCGGCGCCTTCCACGTTGAACTGCGGAACCCAGCTGCGTTCCGTTGCGCGGAGCTGCGCTGCAGATTGGGCGACGTTTGCCCGCTGCTCTGCCATGACAGGATGATCTGCGGTTTGGAACGGCACCTCCTCGTCGCCGCCAGGAGGCAACTCACTAAGCAATCTTCCAGTGTCAAGTGATGTATTGATGTCGCCGGTGCGCGACAAAAATTTCACTAGCGTGGCTCTGCCGCTTTCATCCGCCTGCCTGGCATAAA
The DNA here is from genome assembly GCA_001897435.1 of Acidobacteriales bacterium 59-55. GTDB lineage: Bacteria > Acidobacteriota > Terriglobia > Terriglobales > Acidobacteriaceae > Edaphobacter. The sequence goes on from MKSV01000008.1 coordinate 68,899, forward strand.
CGAGCTGGGTTCTCGCCATGGCCAGTTCTGCTTCGATGCGCGACTCGTCAGCGCCTGGCCGCAACTGAGCCGAGGACAAAGCATGGATTGTTCTTAGCAGAACGTCCCAATTGTCGACAGCAGCCGCTGCCGACTTCTCGATCTGTTTTGCTGCGATCAGTGTCAGATATGCGTCGGCGGCTGCAGTAGTAACCTCAAGCTGACTGCGCTGCACACTCGCGTCTGCCTTATCTTTGGCGGCGCGTGCTGCCTTCACATTCGCATGGCGCAGGCCAAAGTCAAAAGGCTGCCAGCTCACCAGCAAACCCGTCGCACTACCCCACACCGAACCACCGTTGTTGCTGCCGATGACAGGACCGGAGATGGAGGGTATCGTGTTCTGCGGCAGGAGGGTGCCGAAGATGTTGTTACGGGTTGCTCGATTCACCTGCGCAAGGCCATCCACGCGAGGGAGATAGGCGGTTCGCGCAAGACGAATATTGGCAACGGACGCATTGAACTCTTCCTGGCTGACGTGGATCTGCGGGTAATCGCGCAGAGCGGATTGGACCACTTCAGTTATCGTCACCGGACCTGTAGCGATAGAAGCTGGCCCTGCTGTCCCGGTCTGTGCCACCGCCGCCGTCGCCCAGGAAAGCACCCAGAACCAGGCCGCTTTTCTTTTCCTGCTTGTTCGGCTGGTACCTACCTGCTCAGTCATGAGTTTCCCATCTCTCCACAATCGCGAGTGCTTAGGGCGTATGACATATCTGTTCCCCGATACCCCTTTGGAATCTCAAGCAGATGTTATAACATCTGCTTGTTATGAATATTACATCAAAAGCGAAGGTTGCTCCATGGCTTCTACTGATTTTCACTCTGCCGTCCAAATACGCCAGCGAGAGGGTGGGGGTATGGCGAAAACTCCAGAAATACGGAACGCTCCCGCTGCGGAATTCCGGCTATGTTTTGCCTAATACGCCAGCCAACCAGGAGCGATTCGAGTGGCTGGCCACAACGATCCGCGGCCTCAAGGGAGAGGCATCTGTGCTGCAGGTCCAGGCCATCGATGACCTTCCCCCCGACGTTCTCAAAGAAAACTTTCGCGAAGAGCGCAAGCCAGACTACACAGCGCTCATTCGTGAGGTGCAACAACTCGAACCCTCTAATCAGGCGTTTTCTAGCCAGCTGGCTCGATTGAAGCGACGTTTTGAAGAAATCATGGAGATCGACTTTTTTGAGAGTTCTCTCCGATCGAAAGCCGAAGAAGCCATTTACAAAGCGGAGCACCCTATAGCCTCGCAGGTAAAGAGCGGAAAATGGAGAGTATCGAAGATGGAATACCGAAGTCGTAGCTGGATTACACGTCCGCGACCCGGAATTGATCGAGTGTCCTCGGCGTGGCTGATTAAGCGGTTTATCGATCCGAAGGCCACTTTCCTTTTTGATGTGAACCCGAACGATCATCCCGAGGCCGTGCCGTTCGATATGTATCAGGACGGCGGCTTCGGTCATGAAGGCAATCACTGCACCTTTGAAACGCTGGCTGCGCGTTTCGGAGTAACGGACAAAAAAGTACGTCTCATCGGACAGACCGTCCATGATGCTGACCTCGATGAAGAAAAATTCGGCCGCACCGAGGGGATCACGATCAACCAGATTCTGAAAGGATGGGCCAAGCAGGACATTCCCGATGACGAACTGCTCAGTCGAGGAATCGATCTGATGGAAGGTCTCTACCATTCGATGACGTGATCCCGCTGCGTAGGAGTCGGAAATTCCATCTGCGAGAAGGTCAAGTGAACGTTGACGCGCAATCCAAATCCAATGAACCGGCTCCTCTGTGGAGCTTTGTCGCTTACTTTCTACGCCTCGGTACATTCGGTTTTGGCGGCCCAATCGCCCTTGCCAGTCGCATGGAAACCGATTTGGTCCACGAGAAGAAATGGATCGAACAAGGAGATTACCTACAAGGGCTGGCGCTTGCTCAATTGGCGCCGGGTCCATTGGCGGCGCAACTAGCGATGTATCTCGGCTATGTGAGAGCCGGTGTGATGGGCGCGTCCTTGGTCGGAATTGCATTCGTCCTGCCATCCTTCCTGATGGTGCTGGCCGTTTCGGCCCTCTATGTCAGGTACGATGGATTGCCGCAACTGCAGGCCGTTTTTTATGGAATTGGGGCCGCGGTCGTTGCCATCATCCTGCGCTCTGTCATAAAACTGGGGCGATCCACACTCAAGCGAGACAAGGTTCTTTGGACAATTGCTACTGTCTTGGCAGTTTCCACTGCGATTACCGGGCGAGAAATCTTCTGGCTGTTTCTCTTAGGAGGCCTTTGCTCGTTGGTCGTCAAAACGGGCGTCTCTAAAATCCCGGCAACACTTTGTTTGATACCTGCCGTCCCCATATCTGTCCAATGGCTCCAAGAAACGCGTTTTCAAGTTTTCTGGTTTTTCCTGAAGTCCAGTCTTTTCGTATTCGGAAGCGGCCTTGCCATCGTGCCATTCCTGCACGGCGGTGTGGTTGAAACCCATCATTGGCTCAACGAACGCCAATTTCTGGACGCGATCGCCGTCGCAATGATCACGCCCGGGCCTGTCGTGATTACAGTTGCCTTCATCGGGTACCTCGTTGATGGTTTACCGGGCGCCGTTCTTGCTGCAGCAGGAGTCTTTGTGCCCGTGTATGTTGTGGTTCTGACTAGCGCGTCGTTTTACAGACGGATATCAAAAAATATTGCGATCCAGGCCTTCGTAAAGGGCGTAACGGCTGCCGCCACAGGAGCCATCGCCGGTTCGGTATTCGTGATTGCCCGTCACTCGATCTATGACGTACAGACCGTGGTCATCTTCGGGTTGACTGCAATCGTGCTTTGGCGGTGGAAGATTCCGGAACCGATCCTTGTGGCCACCTCCGGCGTCATCGGACTGATCCTTTTTTCGGTTTCGCGTTGAGTTTGTCGCTATTGAGTCCGGCCTTTACCCAGTTCGTCGAGAGCAGCTTTGAATCCGGTCGCCAGCGTGTCAGCTCGCCCCCGGCCCCAATAATGCAGGAAGATAATCATGGGTTTCGTATTCGTCATGTGGTGATGGATCGCCACAACCTCCAGACCATGCGCTCGAAGAGCTTTCAGCGTTGGCGTCACCTCCGTTTCCAACATAGCGATGTCGCCTGCGATCACAGCGTCCTGCTCTGTGCCCGCGAATGCCGCCCAGGTATTGAGGCCCATGCGGGCATTGATGGTGGCTCCCATTTCTTTAACGGAAAGATCGTCTCTGCCAACCGTGATCTTGTACACAGCGCCGCTCTGCTCGCCCTCATGCCCGACGATCTTTGCAATCTTTGCAGTATCGAATGCGGGTTTGGGTACAATGCCGCTCGAAGCGGCCGCTGGAGTTGGCGCGCCATGTCCGATCAGATCAAGGGCCGGTTTGATCTCCTTCGCCAGATCAACTGCTTGCCCATGTCCATGGACATGCATGTAAAAGACTCGTGGCTCATCCCAGAAAAAGTGATTGTGAAGCGCGGTCACTTCCAGCCCATGTTCAAGCAGCGCCGACATCACAGGATTGACCTCCTCCTGGGTGAGGACGAGATCTCCCATCAGGACATCGTGGCCACCGTCACCCTTGGTCATTGCAAACCAGCCGCCAAATCCAAATGGAGTCGGCAAGGCGACGCCAGCTACTTTCATGTGCAAGTCATTCCTGGGAATGTTTACTTTCAAAACATTCGCTTTGTAGTCTCCTGATTTGCCCACAATCTTCAAAACCTGCTGATAATCAGGCGGGACTTCCTGAGCGTTGGCGGGATGACCTCCGGATAAAAATCCCGTCACACAAAGCAAAACACCAAATACTTTCGCTATACCTAACTTGCTCATCGTGAACCTCCTGCACGGGAAAGATTGCCTGGTCTACACCAGAAGCCGACGAACATTGTTATATAGAACAGAGCGGTCAAACGCATCTGAAGAGATTCTTACGAATTCCTTAATTTCAGCTTCAGGATCTTGTAGGAAATATTTCAGAAGAAGAATGGGCAACCAGGATTCAAAATATAGGTGAGGCACTATCGTGAAAGTTCTCGTGGTCGAAGACGAACCCAAGGTCGCGGGCGCGCTCAAGGAAGGGCTTGAGGCAGAAGGCTACGACGTTACCCTGGCGCACACCGGTGAAGAAGGGTTTTTTCACGTCAGTACCCATGCCTTTGATCTGATCATTCTGGACATCATGCTTCCTGGACGGGATGGAATCGAAGTTCTGCGGGCTCTTCGACAGCAAGGGTTAAAACTCCCCGTGTTGTTGCTGACCGCAAAGGATGCCGTCGAAGATCGCGTACTTGGCTTGGATGCCGGTGCGGATGATTACTTGGTAAAGCCGTTTGCGTTTGCCGAATTGAGCGCACGAATAAGGGCATTGCTGCGACGCAATAAAGTGGATTCAGAAAACGTAATTAAAGTGGGTGATCTGGAGATTGATTTGGTACGGCGTTCTGTGACCCGCGATTGCCGTCGCGTAGAGCTGACCGCCCGCGAATTCGAACTTCTCGAATATTTGGTGCAAAACCGTGGTCGAGTTGTGACGCGAGAGATGCTGGCTCGCGATGTGTGGAAGGAGACTGCCAGGGCCACGCCGCTCGACAACGTGATCGATGTCCATATTGCGCGGTTGCGCAAAAAAATCGACGACCCGTCCGACCAGAAGCTGCTGCATACCATCCGCGGAGTTGGATTCATGCTGCATGAGGAGCAATCGTGAACCCTCGAACCCGTCGGAGCCTCAGATTCCGGCTCACCACTGTTTACGCCTCGCTTCTCGCGGTTGCTCTTCTTCTCTATGCGGGATGCGTCTCGGTATTCTTCCTGCATAGTCTTCGGGAACAACTGGATCTAAGTCTGGACCGGGATGTAGAAGCCGTTGAAAGCATGCTTACAAGTAGTCCGACCGGCCAGATTAAACCGGACTCCGAGGAAGGTGAGGCTCACGAGGGCAAGTTCCGGCAAGGCTTTCTGCTTGAAGCCTGGTCGTCTGTCGGTTCACTGCTCTATCGGAGCGAGGCTCTCGAAGGACAGCCACTAGGTTCAGCACCTGTCGTGGCCGCAGGCCTCAGTCCGGAGCCGCCAAGATCATTCCGTCTGCCTTCCGGGCTGAGAGTGCGCGCTTTAAGCCGTGTGCACCATCTTTCTAATGGTGATCCTGTTCTGGTCAGGCTTGCAGTTAGCGAAGAATCGCTCTGGCAGGAGTTTTGGGAGATGTCGACGGCCCTTGGCATCATGCTACCCCTCATCCTGTTCGGCGTGGTGATCACGGGATATCTGGTAGCCGCGAAGGCCCTCAAGCCGGTCGACTCGATGGCCAAGCGCGCTGCAGAGATCACTGCCGAGCAATTACACGAGAGACTGAAAATCGACAATCCGGACGACGAGCTTGGTCAACTGGGAGTTGCATTCAATACCACCCTGGCGCGGCTTGAAAACTCTTTTGACCAGTTGCGACGGTTTACTGCCGATGCCTCGCACGAGTTGAGAACCCCTCTGACTGCGATTTGGAGTGTTGGAGAAGTCTCACTTCATAAGCCTGGCGACCAGAAGTATTACCGCGACATCATTGGCAGCATGCTGGAGGAGACGAGTCGGCTCACCAAGCTCGTAGATAGCCTCCTGACAATGTCCCGCGCGGATGCGGGCAGAGTGCAACCGCACCTCACAGAAACCCGCCTTTTCGATCTCGCCACGGAGTCTGCAAATCTGCTCGAAGTGTTGGCCGAGGAAAAGCAACAGACACTCCGCGTAGAAGGCGACGAGACTGTCACAGCGATGGCGGACCGGACGATCCTTCGGCAAGCCCTGATAAATCTTATCGACAATGCCGTGAAGTATTCGCCCGCGAGAGGCGAAATCCGCGTCAGAGTGACGAACAACGAAGGTTTTCCATATATCGAGGTGCAGGACAGTGGACCCGGCATCCCACCCGAACACCGCGAGCGGATATTTGAACGGTTCTACCGCGTGGACAAAGCCAGAACGCGTGCCGAAGGTGGAAGCGGACTGGGTCTTTCGATCGCCCAATGGGCCGTCTCCATAAATAAGGGCTCGATCGAAGTCCAATGCGAGCCGGGTCCAGGCTCAGTCTTTCGTATTCGACTGCCAAAAGCCTCTGCGGCAACAAGCGCAACAATTCATTGAATTGCTCAAATCTTTTCCGAGGTGTAATGCAGGCTCGTGTTCATTCGTGTTTTCTGCTGATATGCATTTTTGCCGGAGTCGCCCCTGCGCAGAACTCCACGCCTCGCCGTGCGATCAGTGGAAGTGTGCAGGACGCAAGTGGTGCCGTCATTCCCGGAGCGCAGATCGTGGTTGCAACACAGGAAGGAAAGGCTGTCGCCAGAGGAACGACCGACGGCACAGGTAATTTCTTTTTTCTCGGTGTTGCCGCGGGCTCTTACATCGTGGATGTAAAAAAGGACGGCTTTAAGGAGATCAAACAGACGACACGAATCGACTCGTCGAACCGTCCACCGATGAGGATAGTCATGCGGGTTGCTGCCGTGAACCAGGAATTACAGGTGAGTGCTTCCGACAGCTCCGCACAGGTGAGCACGGAGATCGCTCAGAACCAGAGCGGCAATACCATCGATCGCAACGCACTCGACCGTTTACCTGTCTTCGACCAGGACTACATTACGACCATGTCCCGCTTCCTCGATGCCGATGCGACGGGCACGAACGGAGTCACGCTTGTCGTCAATGGCGTGGAGGCGAACGGCCCGGGAGTCACCGCCTCCGCGATCCAGAGCGTGAAGATCAATCAAAACCCCTACACTGCTCTCTATTCGAGGCCGGGACGCGCACGGATTGAGATCACAACCAAAGGCGGAACGCCCGAGCTTCATGGTTCAGGAAACTTCCTGTATCGCGATTCGCTTTTCGATGCGACCAATGCTTTTGCGGCGACCAAACCCTCCGAGCAGCGCACTTACTTCGAGGGTTCTCTTACCGGCGCGCTCAGTCACAGCAAGAAGACGACCTTCCTGCTCTCTCTCGACAAGGACAACGACAATCAGCAGGCAATAGTTCTGGCGGCAGGACCCGACGGACCCATCAATGCAAATGTTCCCAATCCGACCCATCACTATTTCATCTCTGGCCGTGTCTTCCACGACTATGGGCAAGGAAATCAGTTCTGGATAGGGTACTCCTACGAGCACCGAATGGTTGCCAATCAGGGAGTAGGTGGAACCGTGCTACCGGAGGCAGGAACGAACACATTGTTCTTCGAGCATGAGATCAATGTCGGCCACCTCTACGTCATCTCGCCCAAAGTCCTCAACCAGCTTCATTTCCTCGTGGGCCATTACGACAGCCAAGTCCACGACCTGAATGAAAATCCTCAGCTCATCGTGTCCGGCGCATTCACAGGGGGAGGTGCGCAGGCCAACTCCCGGCGCACCGAGTACCACTTCGATGGAACCGACATCGTGACGTATACAAGTGGCAAGCAGGAGATTAAATTCGGTGTCGACGTGCCGGACATCAGCCGTCGCGGTTTCGATGATTTCACCAACCAGGTGGGAACGTACTCATTCGCGAGTCTCGCCGACTACACTGCTGCGCAACCATTTTCCTATCTCTTTCAGAGCGGGCAAGGGCATGTCACGTTTCTCGAAAAGACGGTGGCCGGCATTGTTGAGGACACCATTCGTCTCCGGTCCAATCTCTCCATCGCCGCCGGGGTTCGCTACTACTGGCAGAACTACTTTCACGACATCGCCCACAACTTCGCACCCCGGTTGAGCTTCGCCTACGCGCCCACAGCGAAAGGTGGAACGGTAGTTCGCGGAGGGGCAGGTTTCTTCTTTGACCGGACTGGTCCATCCCCGATCTCCGACCTGCTGCACTTCAACGGAGTACTCCTGAAGCGGTTTCTCGTAGATTCACCGAGTTATCCAATCACACCGCCTGAACTGGCCGGAGTTCCGACGAGCGTCGTGGTACTCGACCCGAGGCAGCGTATTCCGTACACGATTCAATATGGAATCGGGATCGAGCAGCAGCTCAATGAACGCAGCTCGATCTTTGTAAACTACATTGGCGCGAGAGGAATCGATCTTTTTCGGTCTGTCGATGTAAATGCTCCGCGACCACCCATCTACGCAGCGCGTCCGAATCCGAATCTCGGGCAGGAGCGGCAGCTACAGTCCGAAGGCTACCAGAAGAGCAACGCGCTGGAAGTTGGCTTCCGTGGGAGACCGGTCAGCTTCTTTACCGGCCAGGTGCGCTATAACCTCGGCAAGACCTATAACAACACCGGCGGCATTACCTATTTTCCGGCAAACAGCTACTTCCCGAACGCCGACTGGTCACGTTCGGACAACGATCAGAGGCATAAATTCGATATGCTTGGAGCCTTTGAAGCTGGGAAGTGGTTCACCTTCGGGACGGCGCTCTCGGCTTATTCAGGAAAACCAGTCAATATCACCACTGGCAATGATGACTTCAATAGCGGCATGGCAAACGCACGGCCTGCTGGAGTCCCACGGAATTCTTTTCATGGCCCTGCGTATCTCGATCTCGATCTAAACCTGTCTCATGACTTCCTACTCACTAAAGCAGGCAACAAAGGACCCGTAGCTTCGCTTTCGATGAATTCGTTTAATGTTCTAAATCATGCCAACGATATGACCTATATCGGAGTGATCGGATCGCCGTTTTTCGGCCATGCCGTTGCCGCCCAGCCTCCCCGGCGTATGCAGCTTGACCTTCAGCTCAAGTTCTGAAGCCAGATTCGTCGAACCGGCATGTAAGATACTTTTGTGCGGCACTTCGTCTCCATTCTGACGGCCCTTATGCTGGCGCTCTCATTTGTGCAAGCGCCTTTTCAGCATTTCCATGAGCATGAGGAGAACAATTGCCATCCGCACGCCGGTTTTTTCCACGTTCATTTTCATCACCCTCAACCGGCTGGCACGAAAACGGAGATCGGTGCCACCAGCCCGGATGATGATGCGGTATTCCAGTCCTGGTACGCCGACGTATCGCACGATCTGACCGTTCCGGTCTTCCTGGCGGTCAGTGTATGCGATTTCCCGGTCGCCGAAAGCTCGGAACCGTATGTGGATCAGCCAATCTCCGGTGGCCACGACCCGCCCCCTCGCTCCCGTACTGCGCCCCGCGCCCCTCCCCTATAGTCCTGTCTCGCTGGTGCACCCGCTGCACAGGTTGCAATAACCTGCGCAGATTTCGAAGGAACGTCGCAACATGTTCCCGAATTGTCGTGGTGCTCGCTCTTCCTATCCGTCATTCTGAACGGACTCAGCGAAATAGCGCAGGTCTTCATGAAACGATTTCTATGGTTTTATCTCCTGACAGGTACTTTCCTGTGGGCACAGGTCTGCCATGCACAGACAAACCTGTCGCTACAGAATGCGGTCAGCTATGCTCTTGCGCATCGCCCGGAACTGCGGGCAGCGAATGCCAAAGTCTCCGCAGCAGAGGATTTGCAGAAGCAGGCAGGTGCACTTCCAAATCCGCGCTTCCTTTTCCGCAAAGAGGACCTTCGATCCGGGACTTCGATCCTGGGAGAGAACTCCCAGACCTATTGGGAAGGCTCGCAGCTTCTTGAGGTCTCCGGGAAGCGCAGCGGGCGTATCGATGTTGCCAAGACGGGCGCGGCACAGAGCCGGTTGCAGGCTGAACTCACCCGCCGCGAGATTGCGCTTGCTGCTCGGCAAGCCTATTGGACTGCAAAGGCTACACAGGCCCTAGCCGATCTTTACCAGCAAGACAGCAAATACTTTGACGAAGTGATCGCCTATCATGCGGCGCGCTTTCACGAAGGCAAGATTGCCGAGGTGGATCTGCTTCGCATCCGCCTGCAAGGACAGCAGATACGGGCTGCGGCGGCCAATGCCGAACTCGATTCCGAAAAAGCACAACTCGCACTAGCCCGCGAGATGAATGCGCCTGCTGACAGTCGATGGACCCTTTCCGATGATCTCGCCAACCTGGAAGAGCCTCAACCGACTCCGTCGGGTTCCGACCCTGCAACTCTGCGGATCGAAGGACAAATTGCCAAGGAAGGCATCGCAGAGGCGCAGGCGCGGACCAGGCTGGAAAGGGCGAACGGGCGTCCCGATCTGCTCTTCACTGGCGGATACAAACGCGATGCCGGAAATCTCGATGCTCCCATCGCAGGAGTGCAGTTCGATCTTCCCTTGTTCAATCGCAATCGGGCGGCGGTCTCGGCTGCAAAAGCGCAGACCGAAGCCGCTCAGGCATCGTATCAGGCCACGAGCAATCAAATCCTTGCTGAGACGGCGCTGGCCCGGCGCGAGTATGACCTTCGTCGCAATCAGTTCGTGAACGTCTTTCGTCCGCTGAGAGATCAGGCCGTTGAAATCTCGAATATCAGTAGAGCGGCTTACCAAGCGGGCGGCCTCGATCTTATCCGCTTTCTCGATGCAGAACGGGCTCGCGTGGATGCGGAGCTGAGTTATGTGCGCGCACTCGAAAGCTATCACCTCAGCGTGGTCGAACTGAACTACACGGAAGGAATGGACTAATGAAGAAAACACACCGAGCCGCGATCACTCTGAGTCTTGCAATGTGTCTCTTTCTCTATGGATGCCGCGATGCAAAAACTCCATCGGGCGAGGCTGGGAATACGCAGCCCAGAGGCCAGCAGGCTGATCAGGTCACCTTGACCCAGCAGGCGCAAACCGAACAACAGATCACAGTTGCTGCCATCGAGATCGGAACGGCAGTCTCGCCGCACCAAGCTAAGGGGCGCATCGCACTTCCCGATAATGCGACCTGGCGCGTTGGCGTTCTCGTTGAGGGGCGAGTCGACCATGTAAATGCCAATCTTGGCGACTATGTGCATCAGGGCCAGGTTCTCGCCTTCATGCACAGTCATGATGTGCATGAGGCGCTTGCAGCCTATGCAAATGCTGTTATAGAACGCACCCGGTTGCAAGACGCCGAGGCACTGGCCGAGAAGAACTACGGGCGCAGCCAGCGGTTATATGCGCTTAAGGCAGAATCGGTCATGCAGGTGGAAGACGCAAAACAGGCACTCGTAAATGCGCAAAGCTCCACACGCGAAGCCGACAACAACGTCCAGATGGAAGCAGCGCATCTGAAGGACACCCTTGGAATCGATCCCCGGCAGATCGGCAATTCCGGCGGTGCGGAGCTTGTCCCCATCAAGGCTCCGGCAAGCGGACGCATCCTGCAAAAGAGCATTACCCCAGGGGCTACGATTTCCCCCTCTACAGATGCTTTCGTAATCGGAGATCTCAGTCGTTTGTGGATGCTGGCTTCGGTCGATGCTGACGTATTATCCCAGTTGCACATCGGCCAGCACGCTACAGTGAGTGTCCCTGACGTTCCAGGGGCAACCTACTCCGGCGCGATCGAAAATTTGGGTCAAGAGTTCGATCCTACGACCCATCTCATTCAGGTCCGCATCGTCATCGCGCATCCTGACACTCGCCTCCGTCCCGAGATGCTGGCCAATGCCGATTTCTCCATAGGTTCCGGCAGACCGACACTCCTGGTCCCGCAGGAGGCCGTTCAGCAGATCAATGGACAGGATGTGGTCTTCGTGCAAGTAGCGCCCGATCGTTTCCGTGTGCAGCCCGTCAAGCTCGGTGAGATCGTACAGGGCAGAATTCGCATTCAGCAGGGCCTGAGTGCTGGCGATAAGGTCATCACGAACGGCAGCTTCATAGCCAAATCGGAACTTCTCAAGGCGACGATCGGAGACTGAACATGTTGAATCGAATCATTGATGCTGCCATCTCCGCGCGCTGGATAGTACTCATTTTCGTTCTGGCACTGATTGGAGCTGGGGCCTATGCCGTCTACACCATGCCTTTGGAGGCATTTCCCGACCTCACTAACAACCAGGTCACCATTGTGACCGACGCTCCCTCCATGCCGCCGACAGAGGTCGAGCAGCTTGTTACTTATCCCATCGAACAGGCCATGATGGGGATGCCCAAGCAGGAGCAGGTGCGTTCCATCTCAAAGCTAGGGCTATCCATCGTCACGGTTGTCTTCGATGACTCCGTTTCGATGTACTTCGGTCGGCAGATGGTGAACGAGCGACTTCAGCAGGCTGCCGATCAATTGCCGAAAGGTATGCAACCGCAGCTTGGCCTTCCTGCAACTGCCTTCGGAGAACTCTTTCAGTACACGCTGAGTGGTCCATACTCGGCTATGCAGCTCAAGGATATTGAGGAATGGCAGATCAAGCGCCAGCTTCGCACTATTCCCGGCGTCAGTGAAATCAATAGCTGGGGCGGCGAGCTAAAGCAATACCAGGTCATTGTCGATCCCGCGCTGCTGAGTCAGTACGGTCTGACGCTACATGACATCGCGCAACGTGTTTCCGAAAATAACGCTAATTTCGGTGGCGGATACATTGAACATAACGACGAGCAATACACCTTACGCGGTGAAGGGCGAGCTCAAAGCCTAGACGACCTACGCAATATTGTCGTGCTTTCGAGCCACGGTGTTCCCGTGATGTTGGGCGATGTGGCAAAGGTGCAGATTGGTGCGGCTCCCAGAAACGGAGCCGTCCTGCGGAATGGCGAGACAATCTCCGGCATGGTCATCATGCTGAAGGGCGAGAACGGCGAACGTGTCATCCATCTGGTCAAACAAAAGATCGGGCAGATGCGCCTACCCGCAGGAGTAAAGATTGTTCCCTTCTACGACCAGTCAACGGTCATCAACAGAACCATCGCTACGGTGAAAAAAAATCTCTTCGAGGGTTTCATTCTCGTCACGGTCATACTCTTTCTATTTCTTCGCAATCTGCGCGCAGCTCTCATCACCGCTTCGATCATTCCACTGGCGATGCTGATCAGCTTCATCAACATGCGTCTCTTCGGCATGAGCGCCAACTTGATGAGTTTGGGAGCCATCGACTTCGGCATGATCGTCGATGGTGCTGTGGTGATGATGGAGAACTCTATTCATCGACTCGAAGAGCACCATGAACGTGAGTCTGGTCTCGACTCGGTTCGCATCGCAGCTCACGAGGTCGCACGTCCGATGGCCTTCGGCGTCATCATCATCATCGGTGTCTATCTGCCCATCTTTTTTTTGCAGGGGCTCGAAGGCCGCATGTTCCATCCGATGGCCTTTACCGTATGCTCGGCACTTTTTGGCGCACTGCTTTTATCTCTCATTGCAATTCCTGTCTTCACTTCATTCGCCTTTTCCAAGGGATTGGCGCGCAGACCTTCCCAGGGAAGATTCGATTGGATGGAGAAACTGGCCGACCATTATCAGCGATGGCTGGCAGCCGCTATCCGGCATCGAAAGTTCACAGTAGGCATCTGTCTTGTTGTTCTCGCCGCAGCACTCGGTTCGCTCAAATTCATCGGCACCGAATTCATGCCCCAGCTCGACGAGGGCTCGATCCTTGTTGAAACTCGCAAGCTGCCAGGCGTCTCGCTCACCGATTCGATTGAGATCAGCAAACGTCTCGAGCAGAAGCTGCGTGCTTTTCCCGAAATCTCTGATGTCGTCATAAAAATCGGACGGCCCGACTTTGCTACCGAAGCGATGGGTATCAATGAAGGGGACACCTACCTTCTTCTGAAACCGATGAGCCAATGGCATCGTTTCCATTCCAAGGGCGAGCTGATCGAGGCGCTCGACAAGACACTGGCGACCTTTCCAGGGCTGGCCTATGACTTCACGCAGCCCATGGCAATGCGCGTCGATGAGACTGTCTCCGGCGTAAAAGCGGACCTCGCCATCAAAATCTTCGGTGATGACTTCGACCAGCTCGATTCGCTGGCCCAGCAGGTGCTTCGTGCAACAGCGCGAGTGCGCGGCGCTGCGGATGCACAGATTCAACTTACCTCGGGCGTGCCCGACCTCACTGTCCGAGTGGTTCGCGCTGCACTTGCCCGTTACGGCCTCAATGTCACGGACGTGGAACAGGCAGTCGAAGCAGGTGCTTCCGGCTCGGTCGTCTCACAGTTCATCGAAGGCCAAAAGCGGTACGACATAGCCCTGCGTCTCCCTGATTCCTATCGTGCTAATCCCGAGGCCATGCAGGACATCGTCCTGCGCTCCTCCGACGGCGCTCAGGTGAAGTTGAGCCAGGTGGCACAGGTGCGAGTGGTCCGCGCCGCGATTGAGATCGACCGCGAGGAGGGCCAGCGGCGAGCCGTTGTTATGTCGAATGTCCGAGGACGCGATTTAGGCTCCTTTGTGAAGGAGGTGCAGGCGAACATCGCCCGCGATGTAAAGATACCAGTCGGCTATTCCATCGAGTATGGCGGCCAATTCGAGAATCAGGAGCGAGCAACAAAGCGGTTGATGCTGATTATTCCAATCGTCGTCTTCCTCATCTACATTTTGCTCTACTTCACCTTCAAATCGTTCAAGCAGGCTCTGCTGGTTGTGGGCAATATTCCATTCGCCCTGGTCGGTGGCATCGCTGCTCTATGGATTCGAGGAATGAATCTGAATCTCTCGGCCTCGGTCGGTTTTATTGCTCTTTTCGGCGTTGCGATGCTGAACGGCGTCGTGCTTGTGAGTGCCATTAACCATGCCCGCGAGGAAGGGCTATCTACCTACGACGCAGTATTCCTGGGTGCGCGGCGACGGCTCCGGCCAGTACTGATGACCGCCTGTGTCGCGAGCTTTGGCTTTTTCCCAATGGCCTTCTCCACTTCGATGGGATCTGAGGTGCAGCGGCCGCTGGCGACCGTTGTTATCGGCGGTCTTGTAACAGCCACGCTGCTCACGCTGATGCTACTGCCCGTCCTGTATGAGTGGATCTTCGAGAAAGAACCAGCCAGATCGGATGGAAATGAAAGTCCGGCAGACCTGAACACGAACCTTTAACGCAGTCTTAGGCTGGGCCGCAGCTCGCGTCGTTTCAAATAGTTACAGATATCGACCTGACGGGAGTGATGCGGGCAGCATTGTTCAATCGATTTGCCCAATCGGCACATTTACTGTTAACGCGTTCCGAACGAGTCAGGGCTTACAAGGTTCGCATTCGGCAGCCGGTTTTCTGCTACGCTCCAAACCGGCTGCCGAGATATTTTTTGTATTGGTCCAAACATTTCTTGCGAAAACTTTGCATTCCACATAAAGCCGATTCACGACCGCATGAGTTCGTTCCTTGAGCCGCGTGATTATGAGGAGTACCTGATGCCAGTTGAGAGGCCACCAATACATCTATTACGCATCCAGCCCGCGAAGAAGATGCAGGCGCGATTGATAAGCGCGGATCCCATTACAAATCGGCAGGTTGGACTGTTCGACAGTCAGTAGCAACGATGAAGCACGTAAAGCGATTCGGCCGTACTCCAATACGAGATAGATCCTCACGGTCTAGAGGTGCTGACGGAATTCCTTGAAACACGCAGCGACTTCTTCCCATGATGGGTAAGCGCCAAAACAAAGAAGCTCGCACTGTTTTGTGTAGGCATCTGCGATCATCACCGCTAATGCGCCCGTCGGGAACAATGCGTCGCTGTTTGAAAATCGCATCCCCTCAGGAAAGTAATAGCTGTTTGGAAAGTGCTCCCGGCTGACCCGGTCATAATCTGTTTTGATTTCCGTATATTCCGTAGATTGGAGCATGGCTAGTACTTCCGGACGCTGAGAAAGCTGAAAGAGATCGTAATAGTGACGTGCATAGCCGCCCAGCTCTCGTCCTTCACGTTTCAGAATCTCGATCTTGCCATGGATCGCGAACATCTTCTCTACGAAGGTTCGGCGGAAATGCAGGAGTCGCATTGGAAATGCGTTCTCGTCTTCGGCCCCAAAGCTGACACCTGATTCTTTGAGGAAGAGGCTGAGGTACGACCGCAGTTCAACAACCTCAGTTGGCTGGCGCCCGCTCGCAGCTCCAGTTTCAAGAAGAATGCGATTTCCACCTCGCCCGGACCGCCATAAAGCTGTGGATAGCTGAAATGGTCGTTGCGGCCGAACCCACCAATTGTCTGGCCCTCCTCTCGCAGATACTCAAGGGCGGGATGCGCAGCGATCGAATCTCGCAGTGCCTTCAACTGTCGATTGATGCCGTTTTTCCCTAGCGGCGGTGTGAACGCCTGAGGATCCAGGAAAATATCGATGTCTTCGGAGAACCGTTGAATCAGGTTCCATCCTTTGGAAAGACTGGTGCCGCCTTTAAAGATTATTTTGTCGCCGGCGACGTTTGCGAGGATGCGCAAAGCCTCGGTGACATAGTAGTCCTTCTCGATAACACCCGGTCGAAACCCCTGATCCTGAAAGTATTCGGCGGCTCGCAGGATAGCTTGGTCAAAGTCGGGATGTTCAAACAGTCTCATGCCGCGGATCCCTTGCCAGCCACTTGCGGGCAGTAGGTAACCCGACGAATCGTCCGAAGTTGAAACGTGACGACGGATTCAACGTTGCTCGCAGCTTCTCAAGTGTAGAAGGTGATGCTTCCAGCGTCTCAGCGAAGGCTCCGAGCAATGCCCGGACCCTTGGAGGTTCTGTCTTGGCGACTGCCAGGAGCTTCTTAAGTCGATGTTCCTTCGAGAGAAGTTTCAGTAAAAGAGAGGTCGTCTCGGCTGGCGAGAACTCACTTGCGTTACCGCCGTTCCGCAATGTGTCCAAAATGGCTGCTTCTATTTCTGAGAGTTCTTTCCATGCTTCGGGGCGTCGGGCGTGAATACGAGTATCCGGTCCAATCAGTTTCCGAGGAAGGCTAAGAGAGTTGGTGGAAACTTCGCCACGCTTTGGCGTCTGCGTTGATAGACCGAGAAGATTTGCTGCCGACGCACCAGAGGGAAAGACCGACTTTGTTCGTTGCGCTAATTGACGAATTGCGATTGGGTTTGGTCGACTCGGCCCAAAAGAGGTTGGCCGCGCCCGGTAGTAGACGCCCTTGCTGATCCGCTGCAGGTCCCCCTTGCGCGCCATTCGTGAAAATTCCTGGGCGACTGCGGGAAATGGCCGATCCCGGAAATCATCCAGACGCCACAGACGTTCTCCGCTTCGCTTGATTCGCGAGCGGATGACGCCGGAGGTTTTCGGATTGGAAGCCGTTCGTTTCACTGTTTTAGAGTCTCAATTTTCAATACCGTAGTCAAGTTTTTTTGCTAAAAAACTTGACAATATAAGGGCGCGGGTGACGTACCGATTAAAGCGTGGATCACGCGGCGCTCCACATCAACATCCAGCATTCGCCCCGATCGGTCGAGCCTCCTAAGAGCACATTCCTTCGATGTCACGCCATTTTTGCTTACTCCATGCACCAACCAAAGTTTTGTTGTTGACCTAGCAGCCAAATCATGGGTCTCGAGGAGTTCGCCTAAGCAACTGAATCTTCATGCCATCTCGGATATCCTCTGCCACTTTGGTTTCCCTACGCACCAAAGTGTCAGATTCTAAATGACTTATGAGTATCTCTTTCTAGTCTCCGCGCAGCGCAACCAGCGCTGTGAAGGAGCACCCGATGAGAACGCTCACTCGGAGTCTAACCCTGGCAGCAATGCTAGTTACAACCGGTGCGGTGTTTGCCCAAACGGCAGGCATCCCCACCGGAACCGATCCCGTTCCACCTCCCACAGTCGGTCACAACACTTCAGCAGCCACCCTGTCACCCATGCTGGAGGTCTCGGAAGACATAGTCCTGTAGCATATGGTCTAAGTGCGACATCTGCCGCTTGGGGGCAGTTCCATGAGCATTTCAGGGCTCCATGACTTTCTCTGGGCGGCAGGTTTCGCTGGTAATTGCGTGTTACTGGCCGTTCTGTGCGGAAGAAAACGTGTCAGTCGTTATCCCGCCTTCACAGCCTTAATTGCCTTTGGAATCCTCAGAACGGCCTGGTTATTCGGGATACGCAACCATTATGGCGATTCCCTCTACAATCACACGTACTGGGTTCTTGCTTTAGCCGACGCAAGCCTTCAACTTGCGCTTATTTACGAGATTGCGAGCAAGGTCTTTCGACCCGGTGGAACGTGGGCTGTCGACGTCCGCGGCAAATTGTTCGTGAGTCTTTTAGGAAGTATTCTCATTGCCGCGCTATTAGGCCATCTGCAACATCCTGAGAGGCGTGATTTAGTCGAGAACCTTGCAATAAGAATTGGGTATTTCTCTGTCGTTCTGAATGCGGAACTCTTTGCCGTCATGGTCGTGGTGTCCTCGGATGCCGGCCTCAATTGGAGGAGCCACATCGCGAGTATCGCAACCGGAATGGCTGTCTATTGTTTTATCGGCATCCTCATTGAGTTGGTCTCCCGCTTCAGTGAAGCCAATACGATGCGGAGCCTCCTCATTTCTCTCCAGTCAATCCGCCAGTGGCTTTACCTTGCTTGTGAAGCGTATTGGAGCTATTCTCTGTGGCATCCAGAGCCATCGCCGCGTGAGATGTCACCTCGGATGGAAGGACAGGTGGCCGCGTTGCGAGAGGCTATCATCAGACGAGATGGTGAATGGAGTAAATAATGAGTGCCCAATTACTGGTTTCGCTTGGAATTTCTGCAATCGTATTTGTTGCACTCCTTTTTGTTACCCTTCGGTACGTCCGAAGGATACGCGAGTCGCGCAAGAGTACGTGGGAGGATCTGATGCAAAGCATTATCCCCGTTGACAGGCATGCAATCGAGACGGTTGCGCTTGATGCGGTGGAACCATCAGGCGAACCTAAACCTAAGGAGCATCCGAGAGAACTCGGTCGCCAGGATATATGGAACCTTCTTGGCGGAATGGATGGGATCAATCGGATCGAAAGCAATTCCCATGTCCTCATAGAGATGGCTGCATATCTTCAGCGATGGCATCCTGAAGCCGCCGAAATTGCGGAGGAACTTCGACTCGAGGCCCGAAGGCTGGAATGGCACGTCGGACGACTGCGCGCTGCGGAGAGCAATCAGTGTCTGGATCTCCATTTCCACTCCTATGGCCAGAGTGCTGCTGTTTCCTACTATCTAATGCTGAAACGTGTCCTGGCTCTTTATCAACATAGTCAAGAAGCACTGTTTGGGGATGTGCAAAAAGCTTTATTGGGTGTGCCTGCGGCGCATTGAACGTGGCTAGATATCGCGAACCTGGCGGTGCTTCGGGCTTTCCATTCCCCAAAATGTGACCTCGCCTATGATTTCGGCCTCACGACCAAGCTTTAAGGGCCTATGCAATGACCTGTGAGGTAGAGTACCTAAGGGATGTTGAACCACCCGTATCATTTGCCCTCCTTCGAGCGAGTCGCACCAGCAGCAGAACATTCCGTCATGGGTTTCGATAAGAAACTTAGGGCGCTCCAATTCGCTAAAGAAGTCGTAGCTCGGAATCGACTTGCATTGCCGATCGACGATCAGCAACGTGCCTGGGCAGATGAGCGGAAAGAGGCAGTAGTCCGTGAGACCCACGATTGCGCGAATATATCTTTTACGATCTTGAAACGGATGCATGCGACTACGCCCATCATTGTCGCGCATGGGACTGATGGATGTTTGATTAGGAATCGATGATTCCGGATAGGCGGACGCCATCAAGACCGCGAGTTTCTCGGCCAGCCTTCCCTCCCGAATCATTTGTGTGAATTCTGGGCCTCCAAGCGGATCGTCCACTAAAAAGCCATTTCGTGGCGGTTTGACTAAATTCCAAAGAGTGTTTGACCCCTTGCTGTAAACTTCCATCATCGATGCGAGTTTTCCCGAAGAAACTGCTGGGATGGGCGTCCCACCGTTCTCAATTTTCGAAATATAACTGGCATCCAAGGCATATTCGGAGTCCCCCCATATCTCTGCAAGTTTTCGGCTCTTTTCCGCAACTTGTCGTGTGGTCCATCCCCAGGCTTCGCGGAAACTACGAAGGATCTTTCCCCGCTGCGGCATCTGGCCTCCTCATTGGCAGAACTGCTACCGAATTCAATTCTGCGAATGCCGAGCCCTTAGCCGTGTATCTGGCAACAAGTCACAAGATGATTGGTTGCCTTTGTCATGACACGATGTGCGACATGGGGGATTGCTTCCACAGAAAAAGGTTAAAGCGATGATAAGGCGGTAGGATTCGAGATGAGATAAGCCACGGCATTTCAACTCGGAGCCAAGATCGCCAGGGGAGGAAAGCATAGGCGGATCCTCCCTAACTGAAGAGTAACGCGAACTTGGGAGTTCTTCGGAGAATCATCCATCTCCCTGTCGAACACGAATCTCATTCGCCATCTGCGTTCGACTCGATTCAACCCTTTAGGCAGGTTCGATTCGGGCAGTCTGCCCGTTCTCGTGCCAGCAAGAATCTATTCCACGCCGCTTAAAAGCTCTGCTGTCGTCATACCGAACGCGCGAGCGAGAGTCTGCAAGGACCGCAAACAGATCTCTTTTCGTCCAAGTTCAAGATCGGAAACATAGTTCTCGTGAATGCCCGCTTCTTCAGCAAGATCAATCTGACGCCATCCACGCGTCGAACGGAGGTCACGGATTCGCTCTCCAAGAGCAATGCAGATATCACTCGCCATCCATACTATCGTGGGGATAAAATGGCAGCTCCATCCACACTATGGAGTGGACAGAACTGAGTTTCGCACTTTGTGAGATCACCGGTTGAACAAATCAACTCCAGCTGCAAATGAGACCACGGCACGATGAAATCGATCCTGCTCGTTGACAAATCACGTGATAACGCTGACTTCGTTGAAGAGATCCTTAAGCGGTATGGCTTCTACGTGGAAGTCGCTGAAAGCGGCATAGCCGCGCAGCGTCTCACGCGAGATATGGAGTTCGATCTTATTCTGATGGATTTTTCTTCTTCAATATTTGATCCGTCTCACGGACCGCGTGACATGGATCAATTGGGGGAGGACCTCGGAAAGAGCACGGGCCTCATTCGAGAACTGCGAGCCAGGCGTGTCACGACCCCTATCATCGTATACACCTCACTGAAAGGCGACTTGTATGAGACTGCGTCTCTGGATGCCGGAGCCGACGACTACATCTTCAAAACTGATAATTATTCGGTACTCCTGGCGCGCCTCAACGCCCACCTTCGAAGGAGGCAGAGAGATCTCGGCAGCGCTTCTGGAGAAGACAGGAGAAACCGTGTTGGCCGATTCGTGATTGATAAGCAGACACGCATCCTCCTTGCGGAGGGAAGGCCAGTTCAACTCACAAACAAAGAAGTCACCCTGCTTGAGCGATTGGCGGCCAATCCTTATCGGATTGTTTCAATTCCAGAGACTCTTGACCATGTGTGGGCCGAAGAGTTGGGGCGCTCTCATGCAGCTCTCGAGGCGTTGATCCAACGTCTCAGAAAAAAGATGAACAAACATCATCTCCCAAACCCTATTCAGACCGTCCGAGGGCAGGGGCTCAAGCTATCGCCGGCTTTGTTGCCTCAACACCATTGCAATGAACTTGGGCAGAAACACAGCAGGCGGCATCTCGCGAGATAACGAAACATTCCATTCTCATCATCCTTCAAAGTGGGTAGTTTGTGGACTGTGGGCAGCATGGCCCAATGAACAAAATCGCGATTAGCCCCTAAGCAGGCGTCATTAGAACAAAAAAGAATAGGTCGGAAACGCTCTCCCCCTTCCTTAATACTTCCGATACGATACTTCATCCCTCCCGCTGGTTCCTATAAGCACCAACGCCAAATCAATGCTTTACGCATGGATATTGGGCCAACATAATTGCTTCTGACAGACGATTAGTTGTTATTTTGTCTGGAATTTTTTGATCAGAGTTGCTGTGACGCATATCACCCGGGCGTAGTGGAGCCGAATGCCTGTGGATAATCTTGGAAAACAGCTTCGAATCGTGCGAGAACGCCTCGGTCTCAGTCTTCGGGACGTCGCTCTGAGATCCATAGAAATTGCTACGATTCGGGGATCTGATCGATACCAGATTTCCGCAAGTTGGCTCGCACGTATCGAAAGCAACCCGGAGCATGAGATCGGAGCGCACCCGCTCATTGCCGTCTTAGCGCTGTATCAGATCACTCTTGAAGAGTTGCTCGCCGTCGATGGCCCTGCCGACATGGAAGAAGATACCCGCGCGCTACCTCGTAATGAAAAGGAGACTACTCTCTTGACGCAAGGAGCAGCGGAAGTAACAGCCCGACGTCTACTTCCTGACGATAGCCATACCAACATTCCGCCAGAGAACACTGAAATGCTGCGTTACGGTGCTGCAAAAAGAAATGGCCGCTTCTTACGCGTGGTTATTGGGCAACAACGGAACTATTTATATCCAATTGTCCCATCGGGAAGCATCGCGCTAATTGACACACATCGGCGGTCATTGGCAGTGAGGGGAGATGTCGAAATAGAGATTGAGCGCCCGATGTTTCTATTAGAGCTTCGCGACGGCCGTTATATTTGCTGCTGGTGCGAGATAGTGGACCGCGATGAATCGCGGGCGATTATCCTCCCTCATCCAACTGGTCGTTGGCGAGCAATCCAGATTCACCTCAAAAAGGACGCGTCCATTCGAGGACAGATTGTAGCTGTTCGAATTCCAGTAGTCAGGGAGGGGGGCTAGGAAGGAGAGCATCACAGGGCAATCATTTAGCACATCAATACTAGGTCATTGTGTATCTGAGACTCTTTGCACCAACAGCCTCTCCGTCCTGACAAAACTTCATGGGGAATCGATCTAAATCTTTAGGTTTATCGTTCCTTGCTATCGCGGCGCTGATTGGGTTGAGCCCGTTGGTCGCATTTCGCAAGAGAAATGAAGGACGCTTGCCAGATACCTCGCAAATCAGCGAACTTCGTCGCGCAGACAAGTTGGCCTGGAACAATCAATGGCTAGAAGCGACGTCGTTGTACAGCGACGTTGAATCCCGGGACACGAAAGAGGGCAATGTTGAAGCGGCGCTTTATGCTCACGTGAGCCAGTATGTTGTTCGAGCTGAATCGGAGCCTCTGCAACCTCTGTTAATCGATTTACAGCAGGATCTGAAACTTCCGATTGCTGCAACCCCTGAATTGCGGCTCAGAATTCTTGTCATTCAGGGCATGCTCGCGACAAATTTCGATGCAGTTCTGGCCAAGAGAGTGTGGAGTGACGTCGAAGTGGAAGCGAGAAAGCAGCACCAGTATCGTCTCATGATGCGGGCGATCGGCGAGCAAGGAATCGCCAATTTCTACCTGGGCGACATTCGATCTGCCAAACGGGAGGTGGTTCGGGCCTGGATTGCTGCAAAGTATCTGCACGATCCTGCCGCACACGTGCGCTATGAGAGCGTATATGGTGCCGGCCTCGTCGAACTCCAGCGATATAAGGAGGCGAACCGTGTTCTTGATAGTGCAATTCGCACGGCAGCATCACACCCGGGCGTTGCATATCCAAGTATTGCCTACAATGCAAAAATAGATGCGCTCCGCGAGGCCCATCGTTATGACGAAGCCTTAGCTCTCGCATCCGAATATCTCAAACGTTTGCCAAGCGATCACTTGGATCCGCATCTGTTCGAGCTCAGACTGAGTAAGGGACAAATATATGAGGACCTTGGCGAATGGAATAAATCTAAAGCTGAATTTGCATCGGCCGTCGACTATGCTCACCACGTCGGATTCTGGCGTGGCGCGATTCAAGCGGGAAACCTCTTAGCCGTCGCCCAACTCCATTCGGGCGCCGATGAAAACGCGCTCAAAGACATTGACGACGCAATCTCGGCCAATGCGCACCTACCCCAAGAGATCTACTCTTTGCCGAAAAGCCTAGCGATTAAAGCATCTATTCTCAATACAATGAAGCAAGAAAATGCTTCAGACCGGCTTTACGCAAGAAGTCTACGCGTGGCTAACATCCTCTTGTCAACCTCCCCCACGCCTAATGTAAAGCGATTACTGATCGGGGACATGCAGCATATCTATACCGGATATTTTGAATCGCTCGTCCAGGCCCGTAAGTTGGGTCCAGCCTTCCAGGTCATTGAGTCCGCTCGAGGTCGGGTGGAAGCCGAGGCGCTCGAAAGTCCCCCGAGAGATCCGTTGCAGCCGAGCGAGGCCGAACTCAAACTGGAGTCTTTGAATGAATCACTTGCGCGAACCGCAGATGGGAATGAACGCAAAGGCATCGATGGGGAGCTGTATGAACTGGAGCTTCAGATCCCTTCGGATTCCCCTCCTAAAACCCTCTCGCATTCTCCAATCTCATTGAAGCAATTGCAACGATCGCTGCAAGGTCGAGAATTAGTTCTCGAATATGTACTGGATGATCCGCGATCGTTTGTCATTGCGATCACGAAATCCAATGCGAAGGTCTATCAATTAATCGGCCGTCAGGAACTCCGCGATCAGATTTTGCGATACAGGCAATCCATCGCCGCGAAGCAAGAAGATCCTACGGATGCGACTCGACTATCCGAGGAGCTACTCGCATCTGTACCTGAGTTCCACTCCAGCCCACATGTGGTGGTCATCCCAGACCAGGAGCTTCATCTTCTGCCATTTGCGGCATTGATGTCCGAGGGACGATACGTGATTGCTACGCATGACATCAGCTACTCCCCATCGTCCACAGTACTGGATCTGTTACGGAAAAAGTCTGGAAAGAGTATGGGGTCTAATCAGTTTCTAGGCGTCGCTCCGTGGACCAACGAAGACGAGTGGTCGTTTCCTCCCACCCGTTTTGGTATGCCTGTGCCCGCGCCGCTGCAAGCGCTTCCCGCATCTCGAACTGAAGTGCAAAATGCCGCGACCGAGTCCAGAGAGAACGCAAGCGTACTCTTCGGGCCTGAAGCAACCGAAACTCAATTCAAGCACCTTAAACTCGGCCAATTCGAGGTGTTGCATCTGGCACTGCATGGATATGCAGACGTCGAATACCCGGACAGATCGTCGCTGATTTTTGCCCCTGAGCCGAAAGGGCCAGATGATGGCCTACTCTCGGTGAGAGAAGTGCGTGGGCTGATCCTTAATGCGCGGTTGGTGACACTATCAGCTTGTGATACAGGGAAGGGGCCGTTCAGTGAGGCTGATGTTGCAAATATGTCCAATGCATTCATCGAAGCCGGAAGCAGGTCCGTTGTCTCCGCACTCTGGAGCGTGGACGATAGTGAGACAGCGCGCATGATGAAGGTGTTCTACGGATACCTTGGCCGAGGAGCCTCAATCTCCGAAGCGCTGCGGCAGAGCCAATACGGTCTACTACAAGATAAACAACCCCCGTATTACTGGGCTCCATTTGAGGTGTCCGGTGATGGGTCGCTCAGGTTATAGACAGGAGAATCGAGACAGTTGACATCATTTCTGGATTACACACAGAAGAAAGAAGTCCTGGATGCGGTATCGGCACGCGTCGAATTGTGCTTGAAAGGGCTAGGCATCTCCTCTAATGAATGGCACGTCAACATTCGCACGTACGATCTGGAAATACTGGCGAGTTCTTCTCGTCAGAACTTTGTGTTTCAGATCAATAAGCTTCTCAAAACGCTCGGACTTTCGCACGTAGGGTTCGAACACGAAGATCTGGACCGTTGTTCCGCTGCAAGAGCAATCTGTGCCACTTACTGCGCTCTCGATACTGCGGAGGGTGAATATTGGGCGTTTCAGGACATACACGAATATGGTCCTGCTTACGACGCCGGAATCCGACCTGGTGATTTGTTCCTCGAGGTTGAATCAGTCGCATTTCGCCCACCGAGCCATCCTGCGTTTCAGATCCCGTCAACTCCAAGTGTGCTCGTGGGCACGCATGGTGATCATCATTTGCTCAAACAGTTGGTCATTCCGAAGCCGCGATCGAAGCGCCTGCTGTCAGCGAGCAAAACACCGCCAGCATTTTCGGAGCCCAAAAACATTGTGTGCGCAAGGACGATTGCCGACGGCGTCGGCTACATCAAGATATCGATGTTTCCCGGCAGCATCGGTATCGATGTTGCCAATGCAATCGAAAAAGCCGTCGACAACCTGGGAGACGTTAGTCGGCTGGTGGTCGATCTGCGAGGCAATGGGGGCGGCGGAGTCGGCTTTATGCGGCTCCTGGACCTGTTGGCAGATCGAGCTTATACCGTGGGAACCTTCTTTCGTAACCCTCATAAAGCCAATGAAGCGCCACATGCCCTCGAAACGTTTGTTTTTGACAGCGTTCCGCATAATAAGTCTCGCTTATTCCCGCTCGCAGCGCGGTTCTTCTTACGCACGCTGTACTGCAAATTGAGTCATAAACATCTTTGTGTTCGCTTGGAGATCCATGGAGGACCGCGACGTCCGTTTCACGGAAGAGTAGCGGTCCTTGTCAATCGGCATACCGCGAGCGCGAGTGAGATGTTCGTCGCCTGTGCTCAGGAACAGAGCCTGGCAACCATTGTTGGCGAACCGACCGCCGGCAGAGTGCGAGGTGGTACAAAGACCCGATTGCCCCATGGGTTTCAACTCATGCTCCCTGCAGGTCAATACCAAACAGCCCACGGCAAGACACTGGAGGGAATCCCCATCTCTCCTGATGTTGAGATCGCTTTCGACCCAATTGCTGCACAGACCGGGAGGGACTTGCAATTAGAACGTGCCATCGAGATCGTGAGTAGCCATTGAGTTGTAGCGGATATCTCACCCCCTCACGGATCGTAATGAGACTGGCGGACGATGACATGCGTTCGTTAAGTCCACAATATCTTCGCTTCCGATTGCTTGTTGTGTCGGCCGATGGAACATATCTCATGACGCTGGGCAACGATACGCCGGTTGCCCTCCAGAGATTCGATTTACGACGAGATGCCCGCTTCGAGCTCCAAATGCATTGCTTTTGGGAACAACAGTGGTCCATTAAAAGTGAAATTATCGACATCATCCCAGGTAGTCATGACGGTGGTCTCGTGATCATCCGTCTTCCATATGCAACACATCGCGTGACCCCCTTTCCCTTCAGACGGCGGCAGTTTCACGAACTGAAAGAAGGGGAACTAGACTCTCAGGAACTGGACGCCGTCCTCCGCTTAAGGGAGGCAGGAGAGACTGGGCGTGGGCGCTTCAGTCGCCTGCGATGGCTCGAAGAGGCACGCACGTGGCTGTCGGAGACCCTGGACATACCGTCTCACTCTTTGACTCTCCTCCAGCACCATGTGAGTGCTGATCGTACCTTGGTCAACGTCAATGGGCCCGCTGGGAAACAATACTGGCTCAAAGGAGGGACCAGTCAGGAGTGCAAGTTATTAGAGATCTTGGCCCAGGAAGCGCCAGATTGCGTGCCTCAAATCGTCGCACACTGTAGCCAACAAAACATGGTGTTGATGGAGCATGCCGGTACTCCACTTGATGTGCGACAAGTCATCACAGATAGTGATGTTTGGAAGATTTCCAGGCAATTTGCGCGGTTACAGCGGATGAGCGCAGACTTCGCTCCAATGTTGCGTCATCCCTTACTCAACCTTCCTGATACGGCTACTCTGCTGCGTAGCTTGTCTCAGGAGCTGCCCCTTGCAGTAGATTCTCTGTCTTCAAGAGACGGGCTGCGCGCTGCCATGGTAACGGTCCAGCGAATTCAAACCATACTCTCGCACCTTGAAAATCTAGCACCCCATTTTTCTGAGTTGGGACTTCCAGAAGTCCTCGTGCATGGAGACTTGCATTCCGGTAATATTCTCATCCAAGACGGGAAACTCGTATTCGTCGATTGGGAGTATGCCCGCCTTGGCACGGCACTCGAGAATGTGGAATACCTCGCTCTGCTCAGACCGGAAACACGGAGCCTGAATCCAGTTCTCGCGGCGTATTCTGACGTGTGGGGAAATAGCCTCACCAGAGCCAGTATCGAGGATGCAATTGTTCTCTGCCGGCCTTTGACTATCGCTTGCCGACTTGGGCGCATTCTCCGCAGAGATAAGAGCGCTTCCCCTCATGTTCTTCAGGTCACAGAGCAGAGTCTCCGAATTATGACGAAGCAACTCGAGCGCAGTTTGGGGGAGGCGCGAAAAGTCATGTCACGCACACATTAAGGATCTTCATTCGATCCGGACGAATGTGTACCACACTCGGCCAGTGGTGATATTTTTCACCCCGACCCAATAACCGCCAACGGGAACATTTTGAAGATTAAAATGTGCATCGATGTGCGATCCAAGGCTGCTGATATCAGGCGCACCTACAAACCTCAGGGGCGCACCGTCCATCGAACGATTCTTTGACAACACGACCTCGTATTTCTCTGCAAGGTCGCCTTGTACTAGCTCGACATGTAAGGTGACTTGCGATTTTGGTATGACAAGCGCTGCTTCAGCACCTCGCTCAACGTTGATGTCCCTCAAAACCAGCTTGGCTACATGCTCCTCGGAAATGTTCTTCCTATGTGCAAAATACCAAGCCGCAGGAACTATCGCAGCAATCAAAAGAACTGCCGCTACGGCAACCCATAATCTCTTGCTTACTTGCAGAGAGGAGGAGCCCCCATTTGCAATGCGCTTCTCTCGTGCCTCACGAAGACGTTTTAGATCTAACGTACACTCGGCGCAATGAAAGATGTGCAGGTCCTTGAGATCGTGAACACTTACCTCCGATGGAGATTCCACAAATCTTTGAAGAACTTCCTCAGACGGACAGCCGCGACGCGTTGGGTTGGGATAGTGCTGTATCGCATTTCGTTCCAAACCCTCGAATAGCAGCCTGTCGTCGTCGTTGTTTACGACGGGTTTTGCCGAATTGTTCAACCCGTTCATCTCCCGCCCGTCAAATTTTTCTGCTTCTTGCGGTTCACGCCAAACTGTTCCGCTAACCTAGATAGCTCACGTTTACAACGCATTCGGATCCCATCCTTAGTGAGGGCTGTTTCTTTAGCGATCTCTTCCCAACTTGAGCGTGCCCCATATCTCATCAACAGCGCATGGCGTATGTCCTCGGGGGTATCCTGTAGTATCGCTTCAAGGTCGACTCGCGCGTCTACCTGTTTAGTGTGGTTCCAAATCGGACTACTCACACGTTCCAGGTCTCCAGAGGTCCCCCATAGACTCAGTTTTGCCTTTTGGCGGTAGGTTCGTCGTACAGCATTCCTGTAGCACCGCATCAGAGTCTGTCGAACGTCCTGTAATGAAGCTTGTTTTTGATCAACAAGAGATTCCTGAGTCTGGAGAATCGCAAGCTCCATCAGTTCGCGTGCATTACTGTCATCGCCTAAGTAAGAGACTGCAATGTCGACTGCATGAGGCCACTCGGACCTCACGGCTTCACGTAAAAGACATGTCAGCCATCGCCCCTGAATCGGGAAGCCCGTTACCCAAAGCAGATCGGAAGGCGTCGGGAGTGCCATAGGATCGATCCTGCACAGAACGTTCGCCCATCGCTCGGGCAACTCTCAAAAAACATAAACCAAATTTCGATCGTTGTATATCCTGTTCGTTTTTTCCATTCTCGATGGCTATAGAGGTGTAAGAGATTTTTTTACGGTCTGGGAAGGCTATGGGAAATACTGTTGCACGTTCAATTCCATCGGAAGAACGCTGGAGTCAAGAAGCGAAGCAGCTTGTAGTGCAAGCCAGAGTCTTATCTGGTGACAAACTTCTCGATCTCTTAGGGCGTCTCCAACGAATGACTGGGCAATCCAAAGATGCGTGCTGGCGCTTTATTCGCCAGCACGGGCTCCGCGGTAAACATGACTATCGTAGATGGAGCCCTGAGGAGTTCGATCAGCTCCGAGAAGAATTAGCGGCCCATTCACTACAAGTCGTCGCCAGGAAACTTGGAAGGAGCCAAGAGTCCATCAGAAGCGTTCTGGCGCGAAATGGGCTTTCCGTTCGCTCGATTCGCTGTGATTTGTTCTCGGTTGAGAGCTTGGCGGCCGCATTGAAGGTAAGCAGGCGTGAGGTCCTGATTTGGATTGAAAGAGGCTGGTTAGAGGAAACTCTCGAGAGGCATGGTAGCCGATCGATCCGTACAATTTCTCCGGATTCCTTAGCGCGGCTTTATCGAAACCATCTCCCTCAACTGATCGAAAGAGGTCTCCCTAATCGAGGGCTTTTTGAAGCATATCTGCAATATTGCTACGTTCCCAAGCATACAACGGGCAGCCAACTTCTCGATGTGAGGCGGGATAAGCGCGAAAGGAAGGCATTCGACTTGTGCCTCCAGCAGCAGGAGGAAGCAATATGAAGGAGCGAGCAGCAGATCTATCGGCAAAGCTTTGTTGCTTATCGGGTTTCATGACCTACGATCTGTTTCTCTTGAGCAACACGCATCTCAATCGTGGATGACGGCGAGCTATGCGCAATCCCTGTTCTCTCGATTGCAGTGGCTAAAAGAATAGACAGATCATTGCCAGGCTAAGCCACTTGATATCAACACGTATCGATACGACACGAGAAGCCCGGAGCAGAATGAAAACGGAAACAGCTTATACTTCTTAGACTCTTTGGCCGCTAGATACATATCGCGATAAGCATCGAGATCATTTTGAAGGTTGACATTTTCTGGCCATACCCAAACAATCATGTTCACCATAAGTGGTAACGGGGTCCGCGGGTTCTCCGCCTTTGGGGAGAAAACGCTGTCTGGCCCGATGTGCCATGGACAATAGAGCGCTCAACTCTCATTTGAGACATTCGCGTGAATACACGCTCATGACGGCAGTCTGCGCTGTTTTGGGTTTTGTCATCTGCGGTCACATCCCATCAGGATGCTGCTTGAGGCATCACGCTTCATGCAGGCAGAAGACGCCAGATAGTGTGCACCTCAGGGTCGAACTATGAGATTTCAGTCTCGCCTCACGGAACTTAGGGATAGAAAAATAAGTTCCGATCCGGCACTAGTTAGGCCCCACCTCCCAGAATGCATTGCCAGACTTCAGCAGGTCGCGCGATAGCTCTGTGCGCAGGCCGCCTAAGGCGTCGCGCCACCGTGATAGGAGCGGACGCGCCG
The DNA here is from genome assembly GCA_001897435.1 of Acidobacteriales bacterium 59-55. Lineage (GTDB taxonomy): Bacteria > Acidobacteriota > Terriglobia > Terriglobales > Acidobacteriaceae > Edaphobacter. The sequence goes on from MKSV01000008.1 coordinate 99,685, forward strand.
AATCAGTTGTCGATTCCATGAGTAGCCAAGATCGCTGGTCGCTGCCGCTAAGCACTTTAGGGCACGGAGGGGTTCCATGGCTCTTGCCGTATCCGATTCCCACTGGTACGCGCTACAGGTGCGTCCCAATTACGAAATGGTCGTATCAAAGCGACTTAGAGAACTTCAAGTGGAAGAGTACTTGCCCATCCACAGAGGCTCGAAGATTTCTCGTAGAAACAAGTTTAATGAAGGACCGCCGCTCTTCCCGGGCTACGTCTTCTCGTTTCTTAATCTCCAATCTGGTCCCAAGCTGTATGCCGTACCCGGTTTCATACGCATCCTCGGCCACGGAGGGCAGGCGACACCGATCGAAGAACATGAGATCGCGATGGTGCGCTCCATCGCAGACTCTCCTTTACCAGTTGAAGCGATCCCTTATTTCCTTCCCGGCGAGCAGATCAGACTGACGGCAGGACCATTGAAAGGCGTCTCCGGAACCTTTCTTCGATCAGCCAAGGGGAACAAGCTCGTGGTGTCGCTCCCTCTTCTGATGCGCTCGCTCGCCGTGACCGTCCTCTCAGAGTGGGTGATCACAGCCGGATCTCAGTTGGTGAACCAGTAGACGTGCTAGTTCGGTAGCTGCGCGCAATGAACATCATGCCCCTTGGCCATCCTACGCTCGCCTGAATCAAAGGCGACGTCATCCACAAATCAACTAACAGTTCCTGCATAGCCGATCGCAACCATCATGATGCCGACAACGATTTCGGATCTACTGAGCCTTCGCGCCTCCGAACAACCGAGCGCGGTCGCCTATAGCTATTTAGACAATGACGGAGATGAAGAAGCGAGCATTACGTATGCGGATCTCGAGCAACGTTCTCTCGGAATCGCGGAATTGTTACGTATATACGCAAATCCAGGGGATCGGGCTGTCCTGATCTATCCTTCGGGACTTGAGTTTTTGAGCGCTTTTTTCGGCTGCCTCTATGCGCGGGTTATTGCAGTACCACTCCACAGTCCCCGACCTGGGAAGCACAACGACCGTCTCGCCTCGGTTATCTCGAACGCTGACGCGAGTCTTGTACTCACAACATGCGATCTTCTCCCGAAGGTCCGACAGGCCATGCAGGAACACGCCAGTGGGCGGGAGTTCTTTATCGTTACTACGGATGATTTGGACTTGGCACAACTTGTCGGGGCGCGCACTGAGATCATTCGCCAAGACGATTTAGCGTTTCTGCAATACACCTCAGGTTCCACGTCAACGCCAAAAGGTGTCATGGTTAGCCACGGGAATCTGCTAGCAAATCAACGCATGATTCACGATGCGTTTCAAGGAACGCGCGACTCGATCGTTCTGGGCTGGCTGCCGCTTTACCACGATATGGGTTTGATCGGGAACGTGCTGCAAACGCTCTGGATGGGCGCACGCTGCATTCTCATGTCTCCGGCCTCGTTCCTCCATCGGCCCACACAATGGCTTGAGGCAATTTCTAAGTACGGTGCGACAATCAGCGGCGGACCTGACTTCGCATACCGCCTCTGCGCGGAAAAGATCACAGGAGACCTTCCTTCTACGATCAATCTTTCTCATTGGCATGTGGCTTTCAATGGATCCGAACCAATTCGTCCGGGGACGATGGAGCGGTTTGCGGAGCGGTTCGCACCGTGCGGCTTCCGCAGAAATGCGTTCGTGCCTTGCTACGGGTTAGCAGAAGCAACGCTGTTCGTTTCGGGGATCCGAGCGGGGGAGTCGACTGCTCTCTATCGCTTTGATGCCGAGAAGCTACGGAAGAATCTTGCGGTACAGGATGGAATGCTCGCGAACAACCGTGTGCTGGCTGGATCGGGTACCGTTGCGAAAGGCCTCAGAGTGAAGATTGTCGATCCGGAGACTTCAACTCAGGTTGACTTTGGTCGAGTGGGTGAAATCTGGGTGAATGGTGCCTCAGTAGCTCGGGGATACTGGCGCAACCAGCGAGCCACGGAAGAGGTGTTTCACGCGCGCACGGCCAGTTCGGATGCGTTGTTTCTTCGCACGGGAGATCTTGGATTTCGAATGGGAGATGAGCTCTTCGTTACCGGCAGGCTAAAGGACTTGATCATCGTGCGTGGACAGAACCATTATCCCCAGGACATCGAATCGATTGCCGTCGCATCAGATTGGGCGCTCACCGCCAGTATAGGCGCTGCTTTCTCGATAGAGCACGAGGGAGAAAGCCGCGTAGTCCTGGTCCAGGAGATCCCAAGACAGATTGGCTCCTCGGAGGAATTTGGCCGCTTGGAGCGGGCAATCCGCAGAGCGGTTGGCGAGCAAGAAGGAGTCGCTCTCGAGAGAGTGGTCCTCGTCAAGTTCGGAACTATCCCGCGAACGACGAGTGGGAAGGTGCGACGGCAGGCGTGCCGGGAACTTTATCTTAGGGGCAATCTCGAACAACTGAATCACACTGGGGAACGGGATGATGTCTGTGTCATCGATAGCAATGCGGATTCCGCAGGAGCGATCCGTCTTCGGGCGATGTGTAAGTTGGCCGCTGAGATGGCTCAGATCAAACCGGAATACGTGGACCCAACCCATTCTTTGCTAGCCCTTGGCCTCGATTCCCTCATGATGACCAATCTCCGATTTCAGTTTGAGGAACATCTGGCACTCTCGCTTTCGCTGGAGAGCATGCTTTCGGGCAAGACCTTGCGGGAGTTGGCTGCGGAAGCGCAGGAGATCCTCCCGAATCCATCAAACGAAGGATCGAAGACATTGTCCCCTGCGCATGGAGCTCCAGAAGAGTTTCCTCTGTCCATGGGACAGCGGGCAATCTGGTTTCTGCACCTTCTCGCGCCGGAGAGTCCTGCTTACAATCTGTTCTCGGCCTCTCGTATCGACAGGCCATTCGATATTTCGGCCTTACGAAAGGCTTTCCAGATACTGACGGATCGCAATTCACTACTTCGCAGCGTTATCGTGAACTCCGACGGGGGCCCTATCCATCGGCCGCTCCAAGGTCACGAAGTCGACTTCACTGTGGCGGCGGGCGAAGAGTGGAACGACAAAGCGCTTCACGAGTACCTTCAGAAAGAGGCGAATCGTCCATTCAGTCCATCCGAGGCTCCTCCTTTCCGGGTTCATGTCATTCGGCAAGGCGAACGCGGAGATGTCCTACTGGTAACTCTCCATCACCTTCTCGCGGATCTGTCTTCCATATCGATCCTCCTTGAAGACCTGCGCATCGCATACACCGGGCTTCTGAGCGGTAGCGTATCTGACTATCCTGCGCGTCCGCACTACTCGGCTTTCGTGGCGAGTCAGGCGAGAGCGCTCGAAGATGATCTCTGGGCACGGCAGAGGGAGTTCTGGCTCGAGTACCTTCGGGATGCTCAGGTTACTCTTGCTGCACCCTTCGATCGATCTTCCGGTTCCCCCGGCGGAAGTAGCGGAACCGTGCGCTTCAGAATTGGAGAAAAACTCACCGCCCGCATCAAAAAGACAGCTGCTTTATCCAACGTTTCTCTCTACACATTTCTAATGACGGCATTTCAGGCGCTTCTTTTGAGGCTCACCGCACAGGATGATCTTCTCGTCGGCTCAGTGGTTTCCGGACGAAACGATGCGGCCTGGGCTAACACCGTCGGCTACTTCGTCAATCAGATTGTTTTGCGTGCTCGGTGGAATGCAAATTCAACTTTTCTCAATCTCCTTTCGCAAACACAGCAGGACGTATCGAAGGCACTGGAACACCAGAACTATCCGTTCAGCGCGCTGACTGATGACTTCCATACGCTCTACGGATCTCGCGGCGAGCCGCTCACGAAAGTCATGTTCAGCCTTCAATCTGTTGCAAGAAGGAAGGATCGGGGACTCTCGTCGTTCCTCCTGGGACACGATAGAAACTCCCTGCAACTCGGAGAGTTCGAGCTCGACGCGCTGGAGGTCGAAAACGAAGGTGCCCAGTTTGATCTTTCCCTCGTCATCTCCGAAGGCGAGTCCGAACTGATGGGACTCCTGCAGTATCGCTCCGACCTTTTGGAGCGTGAGCTTGTGGAAACTCTGGCGAGGCAATTCGAGCGTGTGCTGAACATTGTTACCACCGATCCGAGCTGCACATTGGAGGAGATCCCTCTTCTGTTGGAAGATGAGTGCGTTCAAGTGCTCGAACGATGGAACGATACAGACGTCCCATACGAAGCGGATGTCACAATCGAGCAGCTCATCGAACGTCAGGCCAATGGAAGCCCCAATATATGCGCAATTCGTGCGCGGGACGGGGAGTTAACCTACGGCGAACTGTCGGCATACTCTACGCGCCTCGCAGAGTTCCTCCGGCAGAAAGGAATCAACGAAGAGACGGTCGTTGGCCTGCACTGCCACCGAACGAAGAACCTTCCGATTGCGATGCTTGCCACTCTGAAATCCGGTGCGACATTTCTTCCTCTTGACCCGGCGCTTCCGCGGGAACGGATCACCTACATGCTCGAACAGACCGCAGCACCAATTGTGCTCAGCGACGAAGCTGACGCCTGGTCTAGTCTCTCTTTCAATCATCAAATCGAAGTTGTCAAAGTAGACGATCCTTCATCCTGGGATCTGAACGGACATCCCGCATCGGGCGCGGCCTTGCCGCTGACTAGCGGGATCGAACGACTGGCCTATGTGATCTTCACGTCAGGCTCAACGGGAAAGCCCAAAGGTGTCATGGTGACGCACCGGAATGTCATCAACTTTTTCAAGGGAATGGATGAACGATTCGATTGCCACTTGGGAGACAAGTTCATCGCGCTCACCAGCATCTCCTTTGATATCTCGATGCTTGAGCTGCTCTGGCCCCTCACCCGCGGTGCTGTCATCGAACTGATCCCCGAACGAGGCCGTCGCGGTGCCTCACTGCTGTCCGTCGACCGTCAGACAAAGAAGGGACCTGCGTTCAGCCTCTTTTATTTTGCTGATGCACAGGAGCAACGAGGGCGAGAGCGTTACAGACTATTACTCGAAGGGGCAAAGTTCGCCGACCGCAACGGTTTTTCCGCAGTCTGGACTCCGGAACGCCACTTCCACCGATTCGGCGGCTCATATCCAAATCCATCACTCACCAGCGCCGCGCTCGCCGCGGTGACGGACCGCATTGCCATCCGGGCGGGGAGCGTAGTGCTCCCTCTCCACGACCCCATTCGCGTGGCGGAAGAGTGGTCCACGATCGACAATCTTTCCGGAGGACGCGCAGGCGTGGCATTTGCCTCCGGATGGCATGTAGATGATTTCGTTCTTGCTCCTGACCGATACGACAATCGACGGGAGATCATGGTCGCAGGGATCGAACGTCTACGGCGTCTTTGGAAAGGAGAATCTGTCGAAGCAGTAAATGGCAGAGGGACGGCGATTCCCATCCATTTATATCCTTCTCCGGTTCAAGCGGAACTTCCCATCTGGATTACTGCCTCAGGAACGTCGGCTACTTTTGATCTTGCGGGAAATCTTGGCGCAAATCTTCTGACACATCTTCTCGGCCAAACCCTCGATGAGGTTGCCGCGAACGTCGAGCGCTATCATGAGGCACTGCAAAAGAACGGCTTCGATCCTACCACCAGACAAGTGACACTTATGTTGCACACCTATCTCGGAGACGACCGAGACACAGTGCGAGAAAGAATCCGAGTGCCGTTTCGCGAGTATCTCAGAACTTCTCTGGGGCTCGTCGAAAAGCTCATCGCGTCCCTCAATCTTCCCGTCGACCTCAAGAATCTGACGCCGAAGGATCTCGATGATCTCCTCGACTTCGCATTCAATCGTTACTGGGAGACGAGCGGCTTATTTGGCACAGTTGAAAGCTGTAAGGAAATCGTAGACCGGATCTCAAAGACAGGAGTCACCGAGATTGCATGTCTTATCGACTTCGGTGTAGATACTGATCTGGTGCTTCAAAGCCTTCCTCTTCTGCGTAGTCTGATGCAGGAGAGTCAACCCGAAGCAACGTCGAGACAACGCGTTTCTTTTGAACTGGACCACGGGCCACAGACATTCCTGCAGTGCACTCCTTCGATGATGAAGCTACTGCTGGCCGAGGGTGACGATAGTCTGCTCGGCATAGTAGACACTCTACTGATTGGAGGCGAACCCTTACCAGGACTTCTCGTGGACAAAGTTCGGGAGCGATACAACTGCCGCATCTTTAATATGTACGGCCCAACAGAGACCACCATTTGGTCCACAATGCAGGAGATGCAGACCGGAGAGCCACCAATTTCAGTCGGTCGACCGATTGCGAATACCCAGTGCTACATTCTCGATCGCCATGACCTTCTGGCTCCATTCGGCGCTATCGGCGAACTGGTGATCGGAGGAGACGGCGTCGCCCGTGGCTATTGGGGGCGCGAAGACCTGACGAAGGAGAGATTCATCTCAGACCGCTTTCGCCCTCGCGAAGGTGCTCGCCTCTATCGGACAGGCGATCTCGCCAGATATCTTCCAAACGGCTGCATCGAAATCCTTGGTCGGACAGATAACCAGGTAAAGATTCGCGGCTTCCGCGTGGAACTTTCGGAGATCGAACTCGCACTTGCCGCTCACCATAACATCCGCGATGTCGCCGTCATCAAGTGGGGTGACGGCGATGATGTTCGTCTGGCTGCGTTTTACGTCGTTGCCGGGGACCGGGCGATTTCCGTAGATGATCTCAGGGCGTACCTCCGTGTGGCGCTGCCGGAGTACATGATCCCTTCCATCTTTATGCCTATCGACAAGATCCCATTGATGACGAGCGGCAAGGTGGACCGGAAGCAGCTCGAACGGTTGGAGCTAACCTCTTATCCTGTTCCGTCGAATGGACACAGACGTCTATCCCTTCCACCAGGACACCTCGAATCTTGTGTGATGGAGATATGGCAAAAGGTCCTCAAGCTCGACGCTGTGGGACTTGATGACAACTTCTTTGATTTAGGTGGACATTCCTTGTTGATGGTACAGGTGCACACCGCACTGACAGAGCGGCTCGGGCACCAATTTCCATTGATCAAATTGTTGGAGAATCCCACGATACGTCAGCTAGCCGGGTCTCTGTCGCCTGACGACGTTAATCCAAACGGCAAGCCGATTCTGCCCGAGGCTGACCGTGCAACATTGCAACGGAAGAGGCTCGATGAGATGCGGAAGAACGCTGTTTCAATGAGGCCCGTTGCGTCATGACCACAGAAAACATACCGTCTCTGAGCGTCGCGATTGTTGGTATGGCCTGCCGATTCCCAGGCGCAGCGAACGTGCGTGAGTTCTGGCAGAACCTCCACAATGGATTCGATTCGATCAGCCATTTCACTGAAGATGAGATGCGATCTTTTGGAGTGAGACCCGACCGCTATCAGTCTCCAGAATTCGTCCGGGCCGCCCCGATCCTCACCGATTCCGACTGCTTCGATGCTAGCTTCTTCGGCTTTGCGCCGAAGGAAGCGGCTCTAATGGATCCGCAACATCGAGTCTTCCTTGAGTGCGCCTGGGAAGCTCTCGAATCGTCCGGATACAAGCCGGATCGAAGCCCCCAGCCTCTCGGCGTGTTCGCTGGGACAAGTCTAAGCAGTTATCTGCTATACAACCTCCTCCCGAACCTGAACGATCCACATGCGGCCGACAGTTTGCAGGCGATGATCGGCAACGACAAGGATTTCCTGGCGACGCGTATCTCCTACAAACTCAATCTTCACGGACCGAGTATCGATGTACAGACGGGGTGCTCGACGTCTCTGGTGGCCGTTCATCTCGCCTGCCAAAGTCTCCTGAGCTACCAGTGCGACATGGCTCTCGCAGGAGGTGTGTCGATCCAGACTCCGCAAAGACGAGGTTACATGTTTCAGCCTGGAGGCCTGTGCTCCTCTGATGGGCGTTGTCGCGCATTCGATGCTTCCGCCGAGGGAACCGTATTTGGCAGCGGAGTAGGGATCGTCGTTCTCAGGCGCCTTGAGGATGCCATTGCAAACCGTGACCACATCGTTGCTGTTATTCGCGGTTCGGCAGTCAATAACGATGGTAGCGGAAAACTAGGATATACCGCCCCGGGCGTTTCGGGCCAGGCAGAGGTTATTCGCGCAGCGCAATCCCTCGCTGGGGTTGACGCGCGATCGGTCACCTATGTTGAGTGCCACGGTACCGCAACACCTCTCGGGGATCCCGCTGAAGTCACAGCTCTAACCAACGCCTTCCGAGCGGTCACCGGTGACAACGGCTTTTGTGCCATAGGATCTGTGAAGACCAACATTGGACATCTCGACGCGGCCGCCGGCGTCGCTGGTCTGATCAAGACTGCCCTCGCCCTGGAAAATGCAGAGCTGCCGCCGAGTCTGCACTTTGAAAACCCAAACCCTCAGATCGACTTTGCCTCGACGCCGTTTTACGTGAATTCGACTTTGAGAGACTGGCCGAATAGAAACGGGCCGCGCCGGGCAGGAGTGAGTTCTTTCGGCATCGGCGGCACTAACGCCCATGTTGTTCTTGAGGAGGCGAACACGAGCCAGTCAATTGAGTCGAGGCGATCCAAACACATCCTGTGCGTCTCCGCCAAGACGTCTCGCGCGCTTGAAGAAGTAACGACGCGAGTGGCAGCCTTCCTCGTTGAGAATCCCCATCTACATCCGGCCGACGTGGCATACACGTTACAAAATGGTCGAAACAGCTTTCGCCACCGGAGAGCAGTCATCTGCGCCAAACTCTCTGACGCGGCTCCGGCATTACGCGGCGACTCGCAAACCTGGAGGGTCACTCAGGATACTGCTGGACGCACTCGCGAAGTCATCTTTATGTTTCCAGGAGGAGGCTCCCAATATCTCCAGATGGGAGCTGGTCTCTATACAACCGAGCCCGTCTTCCAGCGTTACGTCAATGAGTGTTCGAAGATCCTCACTCCGCGTCTCGGTTGCGATCTGCGTGCTCATCTTTTTCCCGAGATCCCATCTTCCGAAGCAACTGAGATCATGCGCGGGACAGAGATCGGCCTTCCCGCGTTGTTCACCATAGAGTATGCCCTGGCCCGCCTCTGGATGGAGTGGGGTCTACAGCCCGCTGCAATGATCGGTCACAGCCTCGGTGAATATACCGCAGCATGTCTATCGGGTGTTCTGAGCCTTGAGGATGCGCTCGGAATTGTCGCAGTCCGGGCGAAGCTCATGAGCCAAATTTCGCATGGAGCCATGCTGAGTGTGCCATTGACCGTGGCGGAGGTGAAGCCATATCTCTCGGCAGATCTCTCGATCGCTGCTGTGAACGGCCCGGCACAGACGGTAGTGTCAGGAACCGTTATGGCAATCGAAAACCTGGAGAGGCTCCTTAAGGGGGAAGAGGTCGAATCTCGGCGGCTACGGATCTCTGTTTCAAGTCACTCCTCGCTGGTTGAACCGATTCTCCCGGAGTTCCAGGCCTTTGTATCAAACCTCAAAACGCATCCTCCAGAGATACCTTATATCTCCAATCTGACCGGGGATTGGATCACGCCAGACCTCATAGACGACCAGCTGTATTGGGTAAAGCATCTTCGCCAGACTGTCCGCTTTCACGATGGCATGGAAGAACTGCTTCGCAAGCCTGACCGCATCTTCCTCGAAGTCGGGCCGGCGAATGCGCTTTCCACTTTGTCTCAAACGTTGACGACGAAGGATCGCGCCGTGATTGCAGTTTCGTCTATGAGACATCCTTACGATCAGGAAACAGATGACACGTTTCTTCACCGTGCCTCGGCTCGGCTCTGGGCGCACGGAGTGGTCGATGATTGGTTGGCGCTCTACCACGAAGAACCACGGGCGCGAGTACCACTACCAACCTACGCATTCGAGCGGCAAAAGCATTGGATCGAACCGCCCTCCGACGACCAGAGCTTAGAACGCCTACTGAATTTTAGGGCGCCGGAGATCAGTTCGTGGTTTTACTCTCCCGGCTGGAGAAGCGTTCCAATGTTGCCAGCAGAGATCGAGATGACCGAAGCGACGCGCACGTGGCTCGTCTTCGCACAGGAGCACCCGATTTGTACCGCATTGGTCGACAAGTTGAGAGAGTCGGGATGCAAAGTCTTCGTTATCGGGGATAGCTCGCGACGGGATTACAAAATCCAAGTCGATTTTAGGATCGATCCACTCGATCAAAACGATTATTCCAGGGTATTTGCCGAAGTCGCGGATCGCGCTTTAGATGGGATATCCATTCTGCATATGTGGAACTTAGTTTCAGACTTCGACTCATTTACAGATGCCGAAAAACTAGAACATGTCACAACATACGGTGTACTCAGTCTCAGCCGGCTGTTGCGCTCTTTCCTCGAAACCGACAGTGGGGCCCAACTCGATATCTCGGTTGTTTCGGATCGGGTCTTTGAGGTGGACGATGCGGACTGGGCGATATCGGAGAAATCCTTGTTAATCGGTCCCTGCCGCGTGATCCCGCAGGAAAATCCTGGAGTCCGTTGCCGTTTGATCGACGTTGGCAATCGATCCCGCAATCAGCTCTCGCTTCTCTCGGCAAGGATCTGGGATGAGTTGTTTACGGCGGACCCCGTTCCAGTCGTAGCCCTCCGTGGAACTCACCGCTGGTCTCCCCACTATCCCGCCTTGCACTTACCTCAGGCTGGAACTTCGCCTTTGCTCCGGGAGAACGGGGTCTATCTTATCTGGGGAGGTACAGGAGAGATAGGGCTGGAGATTGCCCGAAGTCTCCATGAGAACGCCAAAGCCCGCATAGCGATTGTCGCTCGGCATAGCCTTCCTCTCCTCTCAGAAGCGGATCAGGTCCTAGATTCAGAGATAGAGAAAACACTGACTCCGCAGCTCCGTGCTCTCAACCAACTGAAGCACGAGGGCGGCGAGATTCTCACTCTCCGAGGCGATATCGTAAGCGAAGAGTCGGTGCGACGGGTCACTCGCGACGTTCTCGATAAATTTGGTGTTATTCACGGGGTATTTCACCTTGCGGGAGCGACTGGCCAAAGCGTCGTTCACCTCGCCGCCGATGCAGACAAAGAGCAAGTGAATGCAATCACCGAAGCGAAGGTCTACGGAATTCGGAACATCGAGCGCGCGATGGGAGACTGCGACCTTGACTTCGTTGTGCAGTTTTCATCGACCGCCGCGGTATTAGGTGGAGTCGGACTCTCGACCTACGCCGCAGCGAATGCCGCCGCCGAATCGGCAGCCAACGTCCACCGGAGTATCTCGTCCAGGACGAAATGGATCAGCGTGGCATGGGACGCATGGCTCACATCACGCTATGACTCACCTACCGGATTACCGCAGGCGCTTCGAGAGTATGCAGTAAAGCCTGGCGACGCAATGAAAGCTCTAATCCTCCTGTTGCAGAGCGCAGCGGATGGCTCCTTTGTTGTCTCAACCGGAAACATGGAGGCGAGGTATCGACGATCGATCGACCCCGCTCCCGCTGCAAAGAAATCACAACTCAACCCGAGCGATCATGCTCTTAACGAGGATCTCACCCAGGATTCAGGTCAGCAATATGTGCCTCCCGCAAGTGAACTGGAAGAATCAATTGCCCTTGCATGGCAGGAGCATCTCGGCGTTGCTAGAGTGGGCCGGGACGACAAATTCTTCGAGCTCGGTGGGAACTCCCTCCTGGCTCTAAGAATCGTCTCCCGGCTCCGAAAGACGCTTGGAATGGAGATCCCAATCGTCGCGATCTTCGAGGGTGTGAGTGTTAGAGGCATGGCCGAAATTCTCTCTTCGCAAGGCAATAGAGGTGAACAGCTTGGACAGAGCCGTGACAGGGGCTCGGCCCGCAGGCACAGGCAAGAACAGAAAAGTGATGAAGACGTCCTTGTGCCTGGGGTGTAAACCGGTCTATCAGTACTTCGTTCTCTGAGGAACTATTCTATGACGGACATAGCGGTTATCGGGATGGCTGCAAGGCTCCCGGGAGCTTCGAACATCGCTGCCTTTTGGAATAATCTCTGCGAGGGGAAAGACGCCATCCGAGACCTCTCCGAGGAAGACCTCCTCGCATCTGACGTTCATCCTTCGGTTTGGAAACGTGAAAACTATGTCCGCAAAGCCGCGTTCCCTGAAGACGTAGAGTTATTCGATGCGCATTTCTTTGGCTTCACTCCCAGCGAAGCGGCGATCATCGACCCCCAGCATCGCCTTCTGCTCGAATGCGCCTATGAAGCACTAGAAGATGCAGGACAGGATCCGAATCGACATCCAGGGCAGGTCTCCGTCTTTGCCGGGTGCTCTTTGAACACTTATCTGATATCCCATCTGATGAGTATTCCCGATTTGCTCCGACAGATCGACATGGTACAGCTGAATCTAGCCAGCAGCCCGGACTTTTTGGCAACTCGCATCTCATACAAGCTCGGCCTCAAGGGTATGAGTCACACAGTGCAATGCGCATGCTCCACATCGCTCGTCGCTGTTCACCTGGCTTGTCAAAGCCTTTTATCCGGGGAGTCCGACATGGCTCTCGCAGGAGGGGCGGCCCTGAACTTCCATCTTCGGTACGGCTATCCCCATTTTTCAGGGGGGATGTTCTCGGCGACGGGCACCTGCCGCGCATTCGATGTCGAGGCGGACGGCACCGTGTTTGGAAATGGAGCCGGTATGGTCGTCCTTAAACGCTATGAGGACGCTGCGCGAAATCGGGACCAAATCTACGCCGTCATCAAGGGTTCAGCGGTCAATAATGACGGGGCCGCCAAGGTTGGATACACCGCGCCCAGCGTCGAGGGTCAAGCTCTCGCAATTGCCGAAGCGATGGCAAACGCGAATATCTCTCCCGAAGAGATTGGTTATGTCGAGGCTCATGGAACTGGAACTCCACTGGGAGATCCCATCGAGATTGCGGCGCTAGCACGCGCCTATCGAACTCATCGGGCTAACGGCCACCGATGTCTAATTGGCTCGGTAAAGACCAACATCGGCCACCTCGATTGTGCAGCGGGAATATCGGGATTTATCAAGACAGCGCTGATTTTGAGACACGGGCTGATTCCACCTAGCCTGCATTACACAAAGCCGAATCCACACATCGACTTTAGCGGAACTCCGTTTCACGTCAACACTGAGCTACGGGAATGGCCGACCACTCATTGCAGGAGGGCGGCGAGTGTCAGCGCCTTCGGTGTAGGTGGAACCAATGCCCATGTGGTTCTTGAGGCGGTAGCCTCAGAAAACTTTCACCGAAAGGATAACGCTCTCCATCTTCTCATCCATTCTGCTGCTTCGGAGACAGCTCTGGACCGGATAGTCCCCGCGATGAGCGCTCATCTTCTAGCTCAGCCGCACGTGGCCCTCGCAGACGCAGCGTTCACGCTCGCTACGGGGCGAAGACAACTCGCGTGGCGTCATGCCCAGGTCATAGCCTCAACTAACAGCGGCTCCATGACTGACGTTGTGGCTGCTCACCGCTCGCCTGTGAGCATTTCAACTGCTCCTCCCCCGGTCATCCTGATGTTTCCAGGCCAGGGATCGCAAACACTCCACATGGGACATGAGATTTACCGAGCAGAACCGGTCTTCCGGGAAACATTCGATGCCTGCCTCGATCTGTTATCCCGGTTTATGAGTCGGGATCCCCGTTCTCTCATGCACACGAACACAACGGGGGAAGCAGACAAGCTCCTCGACCAGACTGAATACGCGCAGCCTCTGCTCTTCGCATTTGAATATGCGTTAGCCCAGTTGCTGATCAACTGGGGTGTCAAACCAGAGCTGATGATTGGCCACAGCCTCGGCGAATACGTCGCAGCTTCGATTGGGGGAACACTGAATCTGGAAGAGGCGCTCCAGCTGATCACTATTCGGGGACAACTGATGCAATCCACGGAACGAGGTGCCATGCTCAGCGCGCCGTTAGCGGAGACCGAGGCCATGTCGTTCACCAGCGATGCCATCTCTTTGGCTGCTGTAAACGGGCCTTCGCAGAGCGTGTTTTCAGGATCAGAGATTGCAATTGACAGCCTCCATCGTCGACTTGAGGCTGATGGCATCCATTGCAGGCAACTCGCGGTTTCGAGAGCCTTCCACTCCCCGCTGATGGACCCGATTCTCGACGCCTTTCACGAATGCCTCATGGGCATCACCCTTTCCCCTCCGCGCATTTCGTGGATGTCGAACCTTACAGGAACTCTGATCACAGCGGCCCAGGCCGTCGATCCCGCCTATTGGGTAAATCACCTTCGAAACACCGTGCGTTTCCACGAAAACATGAGAGAGGCTCATGCACAATCAGATGCTATCTTTCTCGAAGTCGGACCGCAGCGAGTTCTACAGCAGCTCGCAAACCGGTTTCCACTCGCCTCGAAAAATCAGGTCGCTCTCTCCTCAACGGCAAGTGAAAAGACCGAGTATGCGTCACTTCTGTCGACGCTAGGGTCGCTCTGGGTATGTGGAGTAACAATTGACTGGAATTCGGTCTATGCCAGAAAAGATGTACGTCGTATCTCGCTTCCTACCTACCCGTTTGAGCGGCAACGATGCTGGCTGGAGCGTACAACATCGGCTGAATCGGAATCCGCCGCCTCCGTTCAACAGTCTGCGATCGTTGATGGCTCGAACACCACCGCATCACTTCCAATTACCGTCCACACTCGCCCACGTCTCTCGACGCCCTTCGTTGGGCCCTCGACTCTGACGCAGATTCGCCTCGTATCGATTCTTGAACCTGTGTTCGGCATTCGGCCTCTTGGAATCCGCGACAACTTCTTCGCGCTCGGAGCAGACTCGTTAATGGCTGCGTCCGTCGCATCTCAGCTGAAGGAACACTACGGAATCCAGCTAGAAGTTGTACATCTGTATGAGGCCCTCGATATAGCCAGTCTTGCCGTCACCATAGATGAGATGGTTGCGGAGGCTCACCACGGTACCGCCACTTCCGACGCGCCCCTCCTAATTGCAGGTTCTTCACGAGAGTCATAGAACAGTCTTCGATCTTTTCCAGTCACAGCCACATCCCCAATGCCCATACACGTTTCAACCGAGAACCGTTGGCTCCTTCGAATCTCCAAGAGTGCGAAGCCATCCTTGAGGCTAGTCTGTTTTCCCTTTGCAGGATCTAGCGCGTCGATTTTCAGGCCATGGATTGATCGCCTGCCAGCGGAGGTCGAGGTTCTGGGGGTACAACTTCCTGGCAGAGAGAATCGTCTCCGGGAGCAATATATCCGCAACATGGACGAAATCGTGGAGCATCTCGAGCGTGAGATCGGGCCGGCGCTCGATCCACCATATGTATTTTTTGGCCACAGCCTTGGGTCACTCATCGCCTACGAACTACTCCAGCGATTAGAAGCGACAGGTCGAGGTCGGGCGGAGCTTTTCGTCGCGAGTGGAGCCCCTGCACCACATACATGTATTTCTTCAGGAGAGCCGCTTACGCTAACCAAGGAACAGATTCAACGAGACCTGCGAAAGATTTCTGGTACTGATACCACTCTCCTCGATAATGTCGAACTGATTGCACTTCTGCTTCCGATGTTCCAAGCCGATTTCGAGCTGTACGTCAATTACCGATATCGCGATGCCGCGCCTATTAAAACTCCCATCGTCGTCATCCGCGGAGCTGACGACATCTACATTAGTCACCAACGCCAATTGGAATGGAATCGACATACTCATGGGCAGTTCTTGTTTCATATCGTTCCCGGCGGCCATCACTTCATGATCGATTCATCTGAAGCAGTGCTTGGGCTGATCAATAACTATCTCAAACCAATACTCAGTCGACACATCGGTTGCGGATTGCCCATAGTTCAGGACGCTTGACTCGCCAATCCAGCACTTTCAGAGGCTACCGGCGTTAATTGCTGCATTAGCCGGCGGTTGAGTCCTCCCGCCACCAAGATTTGAGGAGAAGTACATGCCTGACAATGAAACCCTCGACCAAATCTTTGCATGGAATGGAAGCGGTTCGGAGCCCATCGCCATCGTCGGTATGGCCGGACGGTTTCCCATGGCGAAAAATGTGCGCGAATTCTGGATCAAGCTCTACAACGCGGAGGACTGCATTTCTCGACTTTCGCCAGAACAGCTTGAATCGGAGGGCATCGGTTCGGATGTTTACGAGGACCCTGATTATGTTGCTGCGGCCGCGGTGCTCGAGAATGTGGAACAATTTGATGCAGAGTTCTTCGGAATTCCTCCCCGGGAAGCCGAACTCATGGATCCGCAGCATAGAGTTTTTCTGGAATGCTGCTGGGAAGCTCTGGAAGATGCGGGATACGACCCAAGGAGCTGCGGGAATGCGATGGGAGTGTTTGCCGGTGCTCGAACAGACACCTACCTGCTCAACATCTTTTCTCACCCAGGGCTCGTTCAGGCAGTAGGTCCGGTCCACCTGGGACTAGGAAACGATCTAGCGTTTCTCACCAGTCGAGTATCGCACTTCCTCAATCTCACGGGGCCAGCCGTTTCCATTCAAACTGCTTGTTCGACCTCGCTTGTTGCCGTTCATCTCGCTTGTGAAAGCCTCAAGAAACAGCAATGCAATGTCGCGCTGGCCGGTGGAGTCGCCATCAGTGTCCCACATTACGTTGGTTATCGATATGAGGAAGGCTCGCTTCAGTCTCCCGATGGGCGCTGCCGTGCTTTCGATGCCGCAGCCCGTGGGATGGTTTTCGGAAACGGTGCGGGAACTGTCGTCCTCAAGCGGCTCGGTGACGCGCTTGCCAGCCACGATTCCATTTACGCTGTTATTCGCGGCTCAGCCATCAATAACGACGGTTCGGACAAAGCAAGTTTTACAACGCCAAGCGCCCAAGGCCAGATGAACGTCATCCGTGAAGCATTGCGAGTTGCGGATGTGTCACCGGACACCATTGGCTACGTTGAGTGCCACGGCACGGGGACACCGTTGGGCGATGCCATTGAAGTCCGTGCACTCATGAAGGCATTCGGCAAAGGCGCTCCGGGATCTTGCGCAATCGGCTCCGTAAAGACAAATGTGGGACATCTGGACGCGGCTGCGGGGATGTCAGGGCTCATCAAAACGGCGCTTAGCCTAAGGTACCAGACGATTCCGGCCTCACTCTACTATGAGAAACCGAATCCGCAGATCACCCTTCAAGGGACGCGCTTTTATGTCAATTCCGTTACTTCTCGATGGAAGGAAGCAAGCACCCCAAGGAGGGCAGGCGTCAGCGCCTTCGGCGTCGGTGGTACGAATGCCCACCTCATTCTTGAGGAAGCTCCGCCTCTGCCATCCTCGGTAGAAAAAGAAGCTCTACAGATATTGCCTCTCTCTGCTCGATCCGAGGAAGCTCTTCATAGAGTCTGCGGGAACCTGGCTGAGCATCTCCGCAATCTCCCTCAGCTGAACCTTTCCGACGTTGCGTTTACCCTGCAGGAGGGACGCCATCCCTTTGGATTCCGCCATGCGCTGGTCTGCAGCGGGATGAATGATGCAATCACTGCGCTTGACTCGGCTAATAATGGCGTCGGAGTATCTCAGAACTGCTGGGCGGCGACCTCTCCAGTGGTGAGCTTCCTTTTTCCGGGCCAAGGTGCGCAATACCCCGGCATGGGCAGAGATCTCTATGTTAAGGAGCCTATATTCCGGCGGCACATCCGTCAGTGTTCCGATATTCTGTCCCCTTTGCTTGACGTCGATCTTGTGGCCGTTTTGTACGAGACTCCTTCTTCTGAGTCGACACACGACATTGACGTTGGCGAGCCATGGATTGCGCAGCCGGCACTCCTTGCCGTCGAATATGCTCTCGCGAAACTTTGGATCTCCTGGGGAATTGAGCCGGAATCGATGTTTGGACACAGCCTCGGCGAATACGCCGCCGCAGCCCTTGCAGAGGTGATGAGCATTGAGGAAGCACTCCGGCTCATTGCTATAAGAGGGCAGCTTATGCGGCAGATCCTTCCGGGCGCGATGTTGGCAGTCTCGCGATCCGGTGCCTCGATCTCTCCTCGGCTAACTGACGAATTGGCTGTCGCAGCTTTCAACGCGCCTGATCTGTGCACTATCGCGGGAACACCCGATGCCATCAGAGCCTTCGGAACTGAGTTGAAAGCGGAAGGGATCGCTTGTCAGCCTTTGCGGGCATCGCATGCATTTCACAGCTCTCTAGTTGAGCCAGCGATTGAGCCCTTTCTCTCCGAACTTAGAAAAATTCGTCTGAATCCTCCACGAATTCCCTTCATCTCCGGCGTCACCGGGACATGGATTCAGAAAGACGAAGCGCAAAGTCCTGAATACTGGTCCCGGCAAATGCGCCTTCCGGTGCAATTCGACGCCGGTCTTACTGAATTGCTCCGTGGCGAGAACAGAATGCTCCTCGACATCGGACCTGGCCAAACACTACGGGGCCTGGCGCTTCATAAAGATCGGGCTCGCGAAGACCCTCAGGTGTTCGCAGCCATGCCGCCTTCTATTGGCCCAAGCGAACAACGATCAGTTCTGACCGTTCTAACGCAGCTTTGGGAAGTCGGCGTGTCGCTGAAGTGGTCTAGAGTGCGTCAGAGCGAGGCCCAGAGAATATCTCTACCTACATATCCTTTCGAACGCAAGAGGTTCTGGATCGATAGGGCGAAAGGCTTAACTCGGCCAAATCTTACAAGCTCCGATCAACCTCTTGATGCCAGCAGCAATCTGCGTTTCTCAAAGGTTCCGCGGCCGAACCTCAGGAACGTTTATGTTGCGCCACGCAACGATCTGGAGACGACGCTAGCCGGAATCTGGGAGGAGTTCCTTGGCCTTGACCTAGTTGGAATTAATGACGACTTCTTTGAACTGGGCGGCCATTCTCTCCTCGCTACCAAATTAGTTGCTGAGGTTCGCAGCAGAATCGGCGTCGAACTACCTCTTGCCAAGTTGTTTGAAGAGCCGACAATAACACAAATGGCGGAGACCATCCTCGTCTCGAACACGGGCTTCGCTAAGTATTAGTTCAACTCTTTGCACGCTCGGCCGGAGTCCCTCCATCGAGGCGTATCTCATCAATGCACTCTCCCAAATGAAAACTTGTTTGCACCTCCGCAGATCTCACCATGCAGACATATGGTTTGGCGAATGGTAACGCAATACGACTCAAAGGAGATTCGCAATGAGTCCAAGCCAGTGGATTCTAGGACTAGGAGCATCGCACAATGGCTCCGCATGCCTCTTAAGGGATGGAGAACTCTTCGTTGCGATCCAAGAAGAACGCATATCCGGAATAAAGCGCGCGCCAATATGGGCTTGCCTACCAAGTCTCGCTCTCAATTATTGTCTCGAGGCGGCCGACATCACTCCAGAGGATTTGGACGCTATATGCTGCTGTATCTGTTCTCTTCATCCCTTGTCTCATCCAAACAATGATCTATCCACTAATCCCAGGTTACGTACAGCTCGGTTGGGCACCCGCGCGCGCACGATAACTCATCATCTTGGGCATGCAATTAGCGCATTTGGCACCTCTGGATTCACCGATGCCGCAGTCCTGGTAGTGGATGGGTGGGGTTCATTCCTCGAAGATTTGGATCTCGACGAGAGAGCAGCTGTTAGCGACGCGATCGTGGGTCCGAAAGAGACAATCTCCATGTATGAGGCTGAGGGGATTCAGATCAGACCGCTTCTGAAGTACGCTGGCGGTTGGGTGGAAAACCTCGACACCGGAAGTTCGAGCAATGCGGAGGGTATGAGAAGTTTCAACAGTCTGGGCGATATGTTTTCTTCAGTTTCAGATCAGATTTTTGGGGCAAACCTAGATGCGGGAAAAGTGATGGGACTCGCACCATACGGAAAACCCACAATTCCCATCGAGGAGTTTCTCGTAATCGAAGATGGACATCTTCGATTCACGAGCCTAGTCACCCAGCGCTTCCCGCACAATCAAAGATATCCCAACCAATTGCACGAGTACTACAATCTAGCCAGTTCTGTCCAAAGGGCACTTGAGTACGCGATGATGTACCTCGTCCGCCAACTTCGTGCAATCTCGAACAGTGACAACTTGGCGATGGCCGGTGGAGTGGCACTAAACGGAATTACAAATGAGAGGATCGTTCGCGAATCGGGTTTCAAAAATGTCTATATCATTCCCGCGGCGGAGGACAGCGGAACCGCTATCGGTGCTGCACTCTTTGCAGACTGGCAGCTGAATTCTCGGAACCGATACATCCGCTTGACGCGAGATTCACTCGGGCGTTCTTACACATCGGCGACGATAAGAAACGCGATCGAGAGCACGCCTTTCCTGGTTAAGCAAGAAACGAAGAATTCGATCGAAGCAGCAGTTGATCTCCTTTGCGAAGGGAAAATCATTGGTTGGTTCTCGGGGGGGTGCGAATTGGGCCCTAGAGCATTGGGGCAGCGAAGCATCCTCTGTGACGCCCGAGGGGCGGACGCGAAAAACATTCTCAACTCACGAGTGAAGTATCGTGAGGACTTCCGGCCTTTTGCTCCGGTCGTGCTGGCGAACCATGCACCGGAATGGTTCGACCTCGAGGATGTCGAAGTTGAAAGCCCGTTCATGCTGCGCGTAGTGCCTGTACGCGAAGATAAACGCAGTTTGATTCCAGCCGTGGTTCACGTCGACGGAACGGGCCGACTGCAGACTGTCACGAAAGAACTAAATGGAACTTATTATGCAGTTGTAAAACGCTTCTTTGAAAGAACAGGAGTTCCCATTCTGCTAAACACATCTCTCAACACCAGAGGTGAACCTGTCGTTGAGACACCCGAAGATGCACTTTGGTGTTTACTAATGTCGGGTCTTGACGCATGTGTCTTCGACGGATTTGTTGTGACGAAAGAGGCGTCATATCCCCATCCACTCGAACTAGTGCCTGCCTTGATTGGTGATGCGGTTCAGATCGAGCCGAGACCAGACGTGCCCACAGATTTGGTGGTTTCCTGGCAAACGCAATGGGGTGAGGCTGTCTATGCTCTTCCATCGCCGCTTCCTGACCGATACGAGGTTCTAGTGGCTGTCTTGAGAGAGATCGACGGTATTTCGAACGGCTGGACAATTCTGGAGAAGATTAACGGCAAACCTGGTCGAGCACTAGCACCTGAGAGTTTCATTGGTATGCTTGCGCAACTTCGAAGAATGGGGACGATCGCGTTCTGCGTTGACCGCCCGGATCACAGAGTTGCTCTAGCATCCGTTTGAACGCTCTAGGCGCGTTCTAATCTCAAGAAAATTCGACTAGCTCAATCCCTGCCCGTGTCTCCAACTTGTGCACCTCAACTTTCTCCCATTGAAAGCGCTCCACCGATGGCGAAAGCTGAGTATCGGTATCTCGCTGATTGGCAATAATGAGATGACACTGGTCTCAGAATAGGTCTTCTCGCCAATTGCCCCATTCCCAAGATAGTTTCCTCCTGGAACTCTGTTGCTCTCTTCGGAGGCATACGGACGGAACGACTTGCCGTCTTCGAAGTCGTCTCCATTCACCTTTCTAATAGCGAAGACAAAAACGTACAAAATATTTGGAGGCTACCTTGACCAACTTCTCGACCGCGACGCGCCAGCTTATTCTCTTCTTGATATTCCTTAGCCAGGCAGTCGTCATTAGCGTGGCTCAACAGGACACCCAACAGGCAGCTCCTCACTGCTCAAACTCCAGTCTGAATGGCGGATACGGTTTCAGCGTTAACGGGATCACTGCGGGCGGTTTGCAATACTCGCTTGTGGGTCGGTTTGTCGCGGACGGTAAGGGCGGCGTGACAGGCACCAGTACCCAATCTGTGGCCGGTGCGATTTCGCGGCCGACGTTTACCGCAAAATACACAGTAAACGCGGATTGCACTGGAACAACCGATATAACCTTCGATTTTGGCCTGACGACACCGCTTGACTTCATCATCACCGACGATGGCAAGTCAGTTTACATCATCTCTGCAGGCGCTACTGGCAGCCAAGGCGACAATGAGACTGGGACAGCAACCAGACAATTCAACAAACTTCAGCTTCACTAAGAACTCCGCACAATCAAATCGCGCAACTTAAGTGTTCTTCGAAGACAGGGCGGCCTACTGCAGCTCCGCCTTGTCGCATCTCTGCCTCGTTAAGACAAAATCCAGGAAGACACTATAGGAGCTCCATTCTATCGGCCCGATGATTGGGGTTTTATCTCTCAAAGGAGTACGTTATGAAGCGAATTCTAGTGACAGGAGCTGGCGGCTTCATTGGTTCACATTTAGCGAGGCACCTCGTTGAAGAGGGTTTTTGGGTCCGGGGAGTGGATCTCAAGATCCCTGAATTCTCAAAGTCAGATTGCCAGGAATTTCTAGTCGGGGACCTTGGGGATCCTCATACGGCGGATCGCGCTACATCCGAGATTGACGAGATTTACCAATTGGCTGCTGATATGGGGGGAGCAGGGTATATCTTTACCGGCGATCATGATGCCGTGGTTATGCACAATTCAGCAACAATCAACCTTAACGTTCTCGAGTCCGCACGGAAATCAGGCGTTCGCCGCATCTTTTACTCTTCATCGGCTTGCATCTACCCAGAGCGCAACCAGATGGATCCAGGAAATCCGGATTGTTCAGAAGCTTCGGCATATCCGGCGGCACCCGACAGCGAATATGGATGGGAGAAGCTCTTCAGTGAGCGTCTCTATCTCGCTTATGCCAGGAATTTCGGAATCCAAGTTCGCATTGCACGTTTCCATAACATATTCGGTCCAGAGGGAACGTGGACGGGCGGTCGGGAAAAAGCACCTGCCGCAATCTGCCGTAAAGTTGCCGAGGCCGATCCAGGCGGCGAGATAGACATTTGGGGCGACGGCGAACAGACCAGATCCTTTCTCTATATCGTCGACTGCATCGAAGGGGTTCGTCGACTGATGGATTCGGAGTTCGCTGGGCCGGTTAATATTGGCTCGGAAGAGATGGTCACCATCAATTTCCTCGCGGAACTCGTAATGCAAATTGCGGGTAAGCCGCTACGAGTGCGCCATATCCGAGGCCCACTAGGAGTGCGCGGGCGCAATTCCGATAACCGCTTAATCTCCGAAAAGCTCGGTTGGACGCCTTCTCTCCCTCTCCGTGCAGGGCTGGAAGCCACCTACCGCTGGATCGATCAACAAGTACAACTCAATCGAGCACCGACCATGGCTGGTATATCCGAGGATTAAGTCTCAATCCCTTCAATGCAATGTCAAGACAATCCGAATTTAAAACAAACATCATCTCTCATGCGCTTATTGATTACCAATTTCGGAACACGAGGAGATTTCGAACCATTCTTCGCCTTAGCGGGCGAGTTGGAAGCACATCAGCACGAGCCAATTTTTGCCATTCCAGAGTCCGCGGTTTCAATGCTTAAACAATCCGGCTTCCGCTATGCCGTAATTGCCGCTGACGATCCGGAGCTACGCGATAAAATCAATCTCTCATGGTCAACGAATGCTGATGCATACGAAGCGAGCGGACGTATGGCTGAGGAGTTCTCCATCTTGCAATCTTATCTCCCTGCCGCGTTGAAGGAACTTACGAACCTCTCAAGCACAGTTTCTCTTCTCGTTAGCGGCCCGGCGCAACCCTTGGCACGGATTGTTCACGAGACAACGGGAATTCCGTTTGTGTCAATCCAAGTCTCACACTTCGGCGGGAATGGAGGTCCTGCTATCCGCGAAGCGGGAGACAAGCTCGTGAATCCTTTCAGACGCAAGATCGGCCTTCCACCTGTTAAGGATCCGTTTACTACCGGCGCGAATTCACCGCAACTCGCTCTGTACGCCATGAGCCGTCATCTGAGACCTAGACCTGCCACTTGGCCCAGCCACTATCAGATCACCGGATTCTTCTTTTCGGATCCTGCCTACCATCCTCCACCGGAACTAACAAGTTTCCTCAAAGCGGGTGCGCCTCCTGTGGTCGTGACTTTGGGGAGCATGCCTCATCAGTCCCCAGAGGTTCTTCTCAGCATCATTCTCGAGGCGTTGACGCTTTCCGAGAGCAGAGCTCTCATACAGGGATTTGACATTCCTACGGGCGGGTTGCGCGATAACGCGACTGTATGTGGAGTCGGATATCTTCCACACTCGTGGCTATTTCGGTTCGCTAGTTGTGTTGTAACTCATGGGGGCGCCGGCACAGCCGCAGCAGTGTTTCGGTCAGGAGTTCCCGGTGTTTTCATCCCTCACAGCGAAATATATGACCAAAGATATTGGTCTCAGCTCGCCTATGAATATGGGTGTACTGTCCCGGCAATCCCTCTACAGAAACTCGATGCGACTACGCTTGCACACGCAATTATGCAATGTAAAGAAGACCGAGTGCTTCGCAAAAACGCAGTTGACCTTGGGATCAAAATTCGTAGCGAGCGGGGGGTCGACACCGCGAGGCAAATGATCGAAACGATGATCGCAAGTTTTGGCCTATCGTAGGTACTCCGGCAACAACAATCCAGGTGATCGAAGACAACTCCAGATGAAAAGGGAGTTAAATGAACAGCGGAATTTCAATTTCGCGGCGAAAGGTCAACTCATGGTCATAGTTAAACTGATTGGTGGTTTAGGAAACCAAATGTTCCAGTATGCCCTCGGGCGAAGCCTCGCGATCTCTCGCGATGATAGGCTCTTCCTTCACCTCGAAGCATTGTCACCCTCCTTTACGATCAATAGCGCTCCCGAGGCAACGGCACGAAGCTTTGCACTCGATGTTTTCAACATTGAGGCTGATATTACAACTCTTGAAAGGCTTCAGAGCGAACGAGCCAATGTGATCTGGACAATGACAGAGAGTGGGTTTGGATTTTTTTCCGAAGTCTTCTCGGAATGCAAAATCCATCGCAACGTTGGAGTGGTAGGCTGGTGGCAAAGTGAGAAATACTTTCTGGAAAACGCTGAAACTATTAGCAATGATTTCCAGTTTAAAGACAGTTACAAATCGCCTTATCCAGCTTCCATAGCCGAGCAGATTACTCAATCCGATTCGGTTTGTTTGCATATTCGGCGTACGGACGTCCTCAAGGATGAGGACCCCAAGGGACCAGTTGAACTCGGGTACTACGCGCGCGCAATTGAGGCAATACATGAACAACTACCCGGCGCACGCGTGTTTGTGTTCTCGGATGATATTCATTGGTGTAAAGAAGAGCTGTCATTACCGCTCCCGATGACATTTGTTAGTTCTGAGAGTCCGGATCAACTCCATCCAGCAGATGATCTCTATTTGATGTCATTATGTAGACATTTCGTAATCGCCAACAGCACCTACTCATGGTGGGCGGCATGGCTCGCCAAGAATCCTGAGAAAATCGTGATTGCACCGCGGACGTGGTATCGCGCCGATGATCCGGCATTCAAGGGAGACTCGTATCTCACATCCGCGGATTTAGTCCCGAACCGATGGATCCGGGTGTAGTTCGCAAAGATATCGGTTTGCTTTGCACCAGAGAATGCTGGGAAGGCTTGTTACGCCGTGGTCGATCCGGCAGAGCAACTGGCAGTCGCAAGTCGGGAAGCAGTTCGCTCCAAATATCCAGCAAGCCGCAATTGTGTTTCACTACGTGAGCCAGAGCCATTTTGAAGTACCCAGTGATCCTGTCCCGATTCGGCAATACGATAACTACTGTCCGCTACGTCTGTTCGCGTGTTTTGATTGCGGGTCGGCACTCGTGGTCGCCATCAAGTTCTGCCAGCCGATCTTACTCATCTTGACTCTTGCCCCATTGATGAGCGTTAACCAAGCATCTTCGCGGCCTTCTCTCAGGATTTTTGAAACGTATCTGACATTCACGATGGCCGAGCGATGAACTCGAACGAAGCGCTTCGGATCAAGAGTTGCCTCGAGTTGACGAATTGTCTCCCGGAGCATAAACGTCCGGCCACCTATGTGAAGACAAGCATAATCATCAGCTGCCTCAATCCATTCAATGTCCTCAGTCGCAATGAATATTCCTTCCGAGCCGTTCGGGACGAGAAGTCGCTCAGGAAAGGAATTCGTGCTCGGGGAGCCGACCTTCACATGCTGGAGAAGATTATTGAGCTGAGCCTGGACGCTCAATGCAGACTCTGCCGCGATGCGCTTTCTGACTTGTGCGACAGCAGCCTGGAGCCGCTCCGAACTGATAGGCTTAATAAGGTAATCCAGTGCATGCACCTCGAACGCCTGGACTGCAAATGTGTTGTAGGCGGTGACAAATACAGTTAGCGGCATGTGCATTACGCCGACTGCCTCGATCACCTCTAACCCGTTGCTTCCGGGCATTTGGATGTCGAGAAAAACAAGATCGGCGGGCTTCGTCTTCAGAAAAGATACGACTTCATTGCCATTTCGACATTCTTCAATGACCTCGATGTCGGTATAGACGGACAGGAGCTGACGCAGCCTCTTGCGTGCGAGCGGCTCGTCGTCGGCGATGAGAGTCTTCAGGGTCATGCTAGCGCTCGCTCATAGGGAATGATAATAGAGACTTCAAACCCGCCGGATTGTCGGGGGCCTGAAGAAAACTTGTATTTATCAGGATAGAAGTGCGCGAGCCGCTGTTCCGTATTGCGGAGTCCAATTCCGTGCCCTGCGGTTCCTTCGCTTGTCAGGCCGGGCCCATTGTCGCGTACAGATAGATGAAGCATATCTCCATCGCGCTCAGCGGAGGCTTGGATGATTCCGGCATCCAGAAGCGGAGAAATGCCATGACGAATCGCATTTTCAACGATAGGCTGGAGCAAAAAGCATGGGACCATGCTGTCTAGCACATCGGGATCAATTGACATTTCAACGCATAAGCGGTCGGCGAATCGGACCTGTTCGATGGCAAGATAATGTTCTACCACCGCTAACTCCTGAGCTAGAGGTATCTTTTCTGGAGTCTCCCGCACAAGGGTGGACTTAAGAATTTCATTTAGATGCGCGAGGGTGTCGGCCGCTTCCTTTTGGCTTCCGTCTTCGACAAGTGCGGTAATCGCATTCAAGGTGTTGAAGAGAAAATGAGGTTCCATCTGCATTTGCAATGCTTTAAGTTGTGCTTGGGTGAGTTGGCGTTCAACGTCAAGCTTTTGGACTAGAGCTTGTTGTGTCTGCATTCGCGAGTGAAGGAAGGCACATATACCGCTGATGAATCCGTAACTGACAAGTTCCACTCCGAGGCGTTCTATAGTGGTCACTACAAGCGTCCCGTCTACGCGACCCCAGGTGGGCCAATGCCGCCCAGCGAACCAGATGGCGTGCTGAAGGATCGCGAGATGTGCCTTTCCTAAGACATACGAGGCCCCAAGATGAGCCATGATCGTCACCCGTGAAGCCTTCAAGACCACCGGCCAACGGTCCGCGAGATTCCAGAGAGTGAAAGTCACGACAACCCACCAGATCCAATACACACAGCCATAAAGGAGTGAGGGAGCAAAAGAAACGTACGCGTGATGGACGTCTTGATTGCCGTTGGCCTCTCTTGCGGTAATAACCGCCAGAACTCCAGCAATCAGCGAGACCGCGGCGAATGCGACACCAGGCTGAATAGGAAGGATTTTTGCGTCGGCCATTTGTTTGCTCCTCGCAATCCCGTTCTGACCACGATGAGATTTTAGTACTGGTGTGCCCTTGATGTATTCAGCAGTCAAATCACGCCTCACTCGGCATTTCCCAAAGTAGATACCTTGCCAGTTGTTGAATGGGTATCGTAAGGCAATGTAATGCCAATTGGATGCTAATCAGCAGACACCGCAATGAAAAGTCGGATTCGGCGAAATTTGACGGGCCTGCGGTAAACCACCGTTATTTAGCGGCGAACTTAACGTCATTAGGCCGCTGAGCTGAATCCGCTACAGCCATATAGATTCCAAATTTATAATTTTATCGGTCGGCCTGATTGATTCACCGTGCGAAATCGGACTTTCGCCGTTCCCTTCGGTATCTCTGCCTCAAATCACTGGAACCAGTCCATGCATGCCCATGAAATGTTGTCAGCGCGAATGGACATGAGTTTCTACAGACTCGTCCCAGGACTGTCTTATGAGAGCGAATTGGAACGTCACAGCGACTATGTTGGCATTATTTTCATCTGTCGCGGCAATAGGCCAACAACCTTGCACTTCAGGGCTCAGAGTACAAGGAACGATCTCCGATCAGACCGGCGCTGCTATTCCAAGCGCTCGTATACAAGCTGCAGGAACAACCGCAACAACTAACGCAGTAGGGCACTATGAGCTTCCGTGCGTCGGAATTCATGCAATCATTACAGCCCAAGCCAACGGTTTTGCTAAAGGCATAGCTCGGATACCGAGCCATTCAATAGGAAGCGCGCGCATCGACATTCGGCTGGCAGTCGCATCTGTTCAGACAGACGTTCAGGTGAGCGGAGATACAGACACAGACAATGGCGGGGCGACAACGAACCTAGACTCAAAGGCCGTGCAAGGGCTCGCCGATGACCCGGATGACTTCCTGCGTCAGCTTCAAGTGTTGGCGACCGAAGCTGGCGGCGATCCAAATCAGTCGGTCATAATGGTGGACGGCTTCCAGAACCCGAGCGCGCTCCCGCCTAAGAGCTCTATCGCATCGATTCAAATCAACCCGGATCTCTTCTCGGCCAAATATAGGACGCCTTCGTTTTTTGGCGGCGTCATTGAACTTACTACCAAGCCCGGAGCCGGTGCATTTCATGGAGCAGTCTTCTTCACGGATAGCGATGGAATCTTCAATGCCACCGATCCATTCTCTGTTACCGCGACACCTGCTGGCCGGCAGCGATATGGCTTTGAGCTGAGCGGTCCGATTCTCTCAAAGAAGAGCAGCTTTGCGTTGGCGCTCGAAAAACGCGACATTGACGAATTCAATGTAGTGAACGCAGTCACGCTCGACGCAAATAACGGATTAGGACCGGATGGAAACGGCGTCCCGTCTCAGCAGACGGTTTCTGCCCCACAGCGGCTCTGGATTGCGTCGGGGCGTGGAGACTGGCAGGTGACCCCGAGCAACGTGGCCAGTCTTTCGTTCTCCGCAAACGTAAATAATGAAGGTAATCAAGGCATCGGCGGTCTAACGCTCGCGGATGCTGGGTATTCGAGCCTGGTCAGCGAATACGACCTGCGATTCCATAATACGCAGACGCTCAGTCCAAATATCTTGCACGAAACCCACATCGGATATAGCTGGAAACGTACGGAACAGATGCCCCTGTCGGACACTTCTTCCGTACAGGTTTCCGGATACTTTCTGGGCGGAGGTGCAATCAGTCAAAGTTTGAACGATCGAGAAGGTGATCTCGAAGTTGACGAAGATATGACTGTGGTGCATGGGAAGCATACGCTCGCATTTGGCGCCCAATCACTTGGGATTTTCGTGCATGACTACAACCCAAACACATTCAATGGCGCATACGTTTTTGGCGGCGGCAGCGCTCCACTCCTTGATGCGAACAACAATCCAACAGGTCAAACGACGACCATCAGCGCTCTTGAGCAATACCGGCGCGCCGTACATAATCTTCCCGGAGGTTCGCCGACAACCTATCAGGTCACTACGGGGACTCCTTTGGTTTCTCTGAACCAATGGCAAGTTAACCTCTGGGCCCAGGACACGCTGAAGCTCACGCACAACTTTACCGTCGATGCTGGCTTTCGCTACCAGCTTCAGACTTCGCCAGGGACCTTCGCAAACTACAGTCCAAGGTTGGGTATAGCGTGGTCTCCCGGGAAAAAAAAGACCTGGGTATTTCATGCCCGTGCGGGATTCTTTACTCGCGCTGTTGATGCAAGCGATACGACCAATGTCTATCGACTGAATGGAATCTTGCAACAACAGGTCACGGTATATTCGCCAAGTTATAGCGCTCCCCTGACTCCGATTTCGGGATCAGTGCAAATAACTACAACGAATCTATTTTCGCCAGCGCCCTTTCAACCCAAAGCATTTATGACCCATATCGGCATCGAGCACGACTTTCCTCATCATTGGCATGCGAGTGCCAATGCCTTCTTCGGAGAGGATATTAGCAATATCCGCACTGTAAACATCAACGCTCCGTTGGTCCGAAGCTGTACAAGCTGTTCTCCCAACCCCATAGATGCGCTTCAGTCGCCGCGTCCGATCACCCCCGGCGAAAATAGGGTTGAGTATCAGAATTCCGGACACAGCGCTGGCGATGCGGTGTGGTTCAGTATCGATCAGCACAGCTACAAGCGTTTTGGTCTGTCGACTCGATATATGCACGTGACTTTCAAAACCGATACCCGCGGCAATGTGACCCCACAGTCAAGCTACTCGAATGCGGGAGAATCGGGGCGTTCTGATTGGGAGAGAAAGAACGCGCTTATCCTTTTTGGAAACATCAATCTTCCGTATAAGCTTACAGCCACAACCCAATTTGATGTCGGTGGTGGGCTTCCTTATAACATCACGACAGGCACGGACAATAACGGAGACGGGAATTTTACGGACCGGCCCTCGTATGCATCCACTCCCGGGACGGGAGTCTACAAGACCCCCTACGGATTAATGACGACCAACACGGTCAACGGCAACGTTCCCGCCAATCGTGGAACAATGCCGAGTGTGATTCATCTCGACGCGAACTTGAGCCGAGCTTTCACATTGAATCCAAAAGATACGAATCATCCCCGTACACTCACATTTAACGCACGTAGTGCCAACTTACTGAATCACACGAACGTGACGGCCGTGAATACAGTTGTCTCATCCTCAGCTCTTGGACAATCTGTCGCTGCCCAGACAGCTCGAAGGGTCGAGTTGGGAGTGCGATTTACCTTTTGAACTTGTGCCTTAACGCACCAACAGAATCTGAACTGCGAGCTGCTAACACCAAGTCGAGTATGACAGTTCAGGTCCACTTCAAAAGTGATTCACACGTTATTCGTATGGGAACAGCAGGACAGGTACTAGGCAGACCGCAACCGCAATATCAGAGTATCAAACGAGCTGCCACGGATCCCTTTCAGTTGTAAAACCTCCTAACCTTAAGCGAAAACTACGAAAAGTCCCGGGCTATCGCCAAGGCGTGCGCACAGGAAATATCAAGTTCCGACTTCTATCCTTCTTGCAATGTGTATCCACCCAATCTGCAATCAGGCAGTCGCACAATCTAAAAGGGAGAACACAATGGCTTCGCAACCGACGTTTGGACGATACACCGAAATTCCCATCGACAGGATGAGCAAAGAGCAACGCGAGGCATACGAGAAAGTCTCCAACACACCCGGAAGCTTTTTAGGGCCATACAAGATTTGGGCTGAAAATCCGGCGCTGATGAACCTAATGATTCCGATCGGAGTGTATTACAAAGAGCACTTTAGTCTCAACGACGCAGAGCGAGAGATCGCCACAATCCTGGTTGTTTCGAAAATTGGCGTCCCATTTGGAATCTGCAAGCATGAGCAGACCGCAAAGGAAGCGGGTATTCCAGCAGAAAAAGTAGAGAGGATGATCATTGGATTGCCGGTCGTGTTCGACGATCCACGCCAGGACGCAATCTACGAAGTAACGACAGCATTGATCAATTCCCGCTACGTTCCCCTCGGGTTATATAAGCGAGCCGTACAACTCCTCGGCAACAACGGAGTATCTGATGTCACAGTAATTCTCGGATATTACACTATGGTGTCTTACACGTTGGCATTTCATGATGTTCCGTCAAATGCGGAGGGGCTAAAACGCTAATAAACCCTGTCCAGTAAGCTTCCTCCAACGTCACTGCGACATGGCTTCCGCCAAGCACTCCGAGATATGATGCAGAAATCCATTTTCGTGTAAACTACCCCGTCAATTGAACGCATGGGGTATCTACACTGCAGCCGATTTTCGGCTTGCCGATCAGATCTCCAGCGAAGCGGGATACCCGATGCGTCG
Organism: Acidobacteriales bacterium 59-55; assembly: GCA_001897435.1. Taxonomy (GTDB): domain Bacteria; phylum Acidobacteriota; class Terriglobia; order Terriglobales; family Acidobacteriaceae; genus Edaphobacter. The sequence goes on from MKSV01000008.1 coordinate 131,375, forward strand.
TCCCGACTGGCAATAATCTTATACGCGCCGTTCTTCTTCTTCGAAGCGCCTCGCCACCAAGCGCTAAGGTTCTTCTTGAACTAGTTCTACTACTCCTGTCCAGCGAGACAAGGCAAGGCCAGTATCGCCATGGCACAGGACTTCTTATGTCTTCTTTGTCACGTTTTCTTGACTAACGAGGTCTTGTAAAACTCTTCTGATTTCACGCTGACTATTGACGATAGACAAACCTAATGCATGAGTAGACAACCATTCATAAAAGAACACCAATAATGAAGACCGTAATTGAGGAAACAAAGATGGTCAGAACAGATCCTTCCCGCCCACACTTAAAAAGCCAAGAGGAATTGCTTCCTCCGCGCGGTATCTATGGCGGCAATACAAAGCGTGGAAAGCTCGTGGCGCTTCTGCGTGGCTATTTTGCGTCGCCCGTGATTGCCACGCTTGGGGAAATGGGTATGGTTGAAAGAATGATGGAGGGTGACTTTTCCGAGTCTGATTGGGAGTCCACTCATCGTGTAGAGATTATCTCTGCTATGTTCCGCTATCTCTACAGCATCGGCCTCTTGATGAAACGGACCACCGGAGAATATGCCCTCACGCCTGATGGACGCACGTCGCTGGGGCGGAACGGTGCCTTTTCCTTGCTGATGTCGTACGCGGAGTATTTCCACGAGTTGCCAACCATGCTCACAGCCCGAGGCGCGAAGCCTTCTGTCAACCGCCGTAGGAACGTCCGCGGAAGCGGACAACTGCACGGCAAGAAATTCTTTCCTGCCGCTTTCGACTTTTTCTCATCCAGCGCGCCTACGGCGATCATCGACCTAGGGTGTGGAGATGGCCGTTTCCTTGCATTGGCCCGAGAGCGATGGACAGATCTCGCCATTTTTGGAGTTGACCTTTCGGAAACTGCCGTTGAACAGACGAGGATGCGTTTGAGTCCTATGATTGGCTCCCGCAGAGTGGCCGCAGTTGCAAATGGATATGATGTTGCGGTCTGGAGTGAAGCAGTTCCGGAGAACGTACGTAGAAGCCCTCAACTCGTTATCTCTATGTGGTTTGTTGGCCATGAGTTCTCTGAGGGGTCGGCAGAAAAAATGGTGGCATTCTTTTCGGAGGTCTATGAGAGATGCCCGCAAGCCAAAGTGATACTTGGAGAGATCAACAATATTCCGGCCGAAATCTTAGCAGAAGACCATGATCTTTCGATCATGCCCGAGTTCTTACTTTTCCATGACCTCTCAGGCCAAGGCGTGTTGTCTTGGAATATGTGGTTGGGAATCCTCAATAAGATCCCGTATATCCTGAAGGCTGACCGGCGCTTCGACGAAGTACGATCAAGTTCGGGAGAGCAAATCCCTGCGAGCTTTATCTGGCTTCTCGAGCCTAAAGCTCCGACACTGCGATGAATGACCACCTCGATCTCAGCCCTATCCTTGGCGAGAGTCGTCGTTTTGTAGCTGTCCGCAGAAGAGCCGGCGTTCGTCAATTAGCTTCATCTGGTCGACCCCAACCACTCGAAAATGCGGATGCCCAAATCGCTACCATCGAGCCTTTCCGAAATAGTGCGGACAAATGGAAAGATGGTGCTCCTGCCTATTGCAATAGGGCATTAGAACGGTGAAACCAAGCGGAATGAAAATGAACATCATTCAAGCATGGTTTGGCAAAACATTTAGCGATGCGGTGGACCAGTTCTTCGCATTGCTGCAGGCATACAACCTGGGCCCCATTCGGAATAGCGAGAGTTCTCCTGCTTGGCTAATAGCTTTAATACAGCTTATCTAATGTCCCCTGTCTCTTCATCTTCGATTCATCTGCTCCTCACCGCCACAGTGGACCCACGGAACTGCGTAGCAGTTAGACGTACAAGTCCCAAAGCAAGGCTGCAAGACTATAAAAAATCATTACGCCGATGGCTTAGAGTTCCGGGAATACAGCATGTTACATTCTGTGAAAACTCTGGATTTGATTTGAACGAGATAAAGGAAATTGCCGCACATGACAACCCCCTAAGAAAATGCGTTACATTCGTCTCATATTGCACCGAGGGGGAAGGGGAGCGTGGCAAAGGCTATGGAGAGATGGGCATTATTCGTCGCTCTCTTGGCGATGGACATTTCACCGAATCCGACCGAGTTGTGAAAGTGAGTGGCCGTTACTTCGTAAAAAATATAGAGGCAATTCTCAATGACGTCGCGGAGTTTAAAACGCACGATATCGTTTCCTGTGTCCCTCATCGGAATTGGGCCAGTAGTGAATGCTTCTGTGCCTCGCCGCGATTTCTAAGCAGGTTTCTTCTTCCCTTAGAGAATGAGATCGATGATTCACGAGGGGAGAGTTTTGAACGGATTCTCGCACGAGCGATCCGGAAAGCTACAGACGAGGGATTTACGCATGCAAATTTTCATCAATCACCCCAGTTGACTGGAATTTCAGGCACGTATGACCTACCGGTCGGCCTGAGTATTGTTCTTGTTCGGTGGGCCTCAAGGCTTCGACGGCTCATTGAATGATTTCAAAGCGCAACGCTTAGCACTTGGTCGCTCTCTATAGCAAAGAGATCACCTGTTGCAGATCCTCTATCGTTTTGTGTGGGCGATAGCAGGTTTGATTCTCAAAGTTAGGTGAATCGATGACTCGCTTAGGGTTTGTCATTCTTTCCCACGATAATCCTCATCAATTGCTGAGATTATGCAATAGCTTGGAGACGATGTTTGGCGGCTGCTCGATCGCATGCCACCACGATTTCGAGCGATCATCTGTTAATATGAGCAAATTCCCTTCTACGGTAACCTTCGTTAATCCTTCGCATCGGACCTTTTGGGGGCACATTTCGTTAGTACATGCCGAACTTGCCGCACTTCGTTTGCTGTACGAGAAATCGGCTCCAGACTGGTTCTATATCCTGAGTGGCTCTGACTATCCTGTACGAGAAGCGTCGCTGATCATGGATGATCTAAATCGCTCGGAGGTAGATGGCTATGTCGTTTCTCAATTGATTCAGAAGCGTGAGGCGATAGCGGAAAGCTCTGAAGAGGTTGAACAATTCGCTACCTGGCATGATGTTGCTCGGCATCGTTATTTAGAGACGATGCTTAAGCCGGACTTCATGAGGGAGATCGAATCCGCATCCGATGTAACGGAGGCCACCCGTCTCTTGCAAGAACGATATAGCTCTATCCTAATACGCGTTCAACGGTTCCTCCCACGAAACCTCAGTTGCTATGCCGGCGATCACTGGATTACTGGTAATCGGACGATTGCGAGCGTCCTGTTATCGGAAAACTCAGTTATCAGTGAGTTGCTTGACTTTTTCCACTTCAGCGCTATCTCTGACGAAGCCATCTATCAGACACTGCTTTGCAATTCTTCTAGTCTTCGGCTCGAAAATCAGAATAGAAGATATGCGGACTGGACCTCAGCAGATGGGCATCCAAAAACTCTTGGCACATCAGATCTACCCGCTATCTGGACTTCAAGGGCTCATTTCGCCCGCAAATTTAATCCAGATACTCCTGTTCTCGATGCACTCGACGTTGCTTTAGGAATCTCGAACGACCGCAGCTCCAAATCTGATGCTCGATGAGCTATGCTTGGTGTCCGCTTGCACGTCACTCGGAAACCCGTGGCGTTTTTCTCGCTGACCGCTCACGACTTCTGATTCTGCTGCCTCAACATTCTGCGACGCGACTGCCTTTCGACCCGCTACTCTTTCGATGCCACCCCGCGTACCTTGTTGCGCAACGAAACAATGTTGGTCTCAGTCGGATCATGACGTCTTGGAGCAAATACATTAATCAGCGAGCTCGTTAACTGTTACCTCCATCTAATAATCATCTGCGAGCAGACTTCAAGACGAAACCTTGTGTACTAAAGATCTTTTATCAAGACCTGGGGGATCAAAGCGATGGGTCCTGTACTGGATTTGTTCGATGCTGCATTTCTCATCAACGCCGACAGAGATAAAGCGAGACTCGATGAAGCTGTTTTAGAACTCGCCCGTGTGGGGATCGAGGCTGAAAGATTCGCCGCCATTACTAATGCCAGGGGGAATGGCAATGTCCGTCCTGAGGAACTAGGTTTAACACAAAGCCATAGCGCCGTCATTGAAACTGCGAGACAAAGAGGGTACACAAGCGTCCTAATTCTAGAAGACGACGTTATCTTTCGCGACGACTTTCATGACCGCTGGGCTTCCATATTTAGTCGAATCCAGCCTCTCACCTATGATCTCCTATATTTTTACGATTGGCACGGAACCGAACAGAACGGCGATCCGCGCTTGGTGAACATTTCAGGAACTCTCTGCACGCACGCATACGCGGTCTCTTCCCGCTATTACGCTACCTACCTGCTAGCTCTGCAAAACTATCAACAACTTGGGGCAGTCGACCAGATACTCCTGCGGCTACCAGCCGAAAAGTGGGCTATTGTTCCCAATCTCGTAGGGCAACGAGGAGGAACATCGACGGTGTACAACTGCGCGAGAAGCCTTCGTTGGTCGGCTGTAGACGGATAGCAAACTTAAGAAGCAACGAGCGCAAGGCAGCCTGTACTAGTCATCGAGCGGAAATGAAACAAGGTTTGCGTATTCTTTTCCGACACATTCTTCGCACGCATTGTAACGGTTATGCACCGCAGACGATTCACGAATGGACGTGAAGGATTTGTGCCTGAATGTTCTATGCCTCCTTCAACCACAATCCTAACTTTCTATGTCATTCGAACATGACAGGAAGGCCCGAATGAAATCAGATTTGTTGGGAAATGAGAAGTGGAGTAAACAGCTTGCCTCTCTGAGGCGCGTCCCAGAAATCTTTCAGGAGTTGTGGCGTGTCAGTCATGGTTTTGTGATTGCTTCGCTTGGGTTACGACTGATGCTGGCGGCTTTTCCTCCACTAACGCTGTTCATCTCGAAACTGTTGATTGATGCCGTCGTCCGGGTACAACATGGACACCGCGAAGATTGGAATCACGTATGGGAAATATTTGTCGCAGAATTTGCTATTTTAGCGCTCGCGGACCTCGTGGGGAAAATTGCGGGTTATACCGATGGCCGACTCAGTGATCTGTTTTCGCATCATCTGAGTCTAAGAATTCTTAATCACGCAAACGCGCTCGATTTGGAATCTCTTGAAAATCCCTTATTCCAAGATCAACTTGAGAGGGCCCGGTCGCAAGTTGCAACCCAGCTTGCTGTCTTGTTCAGTATTGCGCAGTTCGCGCAGAACACGATCGGATTAATTGTATTAATTGGGGCGGTGGCTATCTACGCGCCCTGGCTCGTGCTGCTGCAAGTTATAAGCCTCGCTCCCTTGGCTCTTGCGGAAATGCATTTCGCGGCCGAGATACATCAACTATATCGGAAGCGCACACCGATGCGTCGAGCCATGGAATATCTGATGAACCTCAGTACAAACACCTCAAGCGTTAAGGAAATTAAGGCGTTTCGCCTTGGGACTCATTTTGCTGATGAATACGACAGTCTAGGCACGGAACTCCATGAGGAGAACGCATGTTTCTCCAGGAGACGCAACACCATAGTAGGTTTACTTACTGTAATGGGTACTGCTGCTTACTATGCTGGGTACACTTATCTTGTGTGGCAGGCTGGCCATGGATTGATCACTATCGGTACTCTCTTTTTCCTCGGGGGAAGCTTCCAGCGCAGCAAATGGCTAATGCAGGAGATGTCTATGACACTTTCCCAAACGTTGGATCGGGCACTTCATTTGGGCGACGTATTTGAGTTTTTCCGAGTCGTACCGCAGATCGCCACCAGTGGCAGACGTTTTGAAATTCCAAAACCCATTGAAAAAGGATTCGAATTCAGGAATGTATCTTTTGCATATTCTGGCACATCGACATTGGCCCTTCAACATGTCTCGTTTTCCATTAGACCCGGTGAGACAGTTGCATTAGTGGGCGAAAACGGAGCGGGAAAAACAACAATCACGAAGCTTCTATCTAGGCTCTATGAGCCTACGGAGGGCGCAATCTATTTAGATGGAATTGATTTGCGCGACTACGATCTTGAATCCCTGCAAAGCTCGGTGAGTGTTGTATTTCAAGATTTCGTCCGCTATGAAATGACTGCAGCACGTAATATCGGATACGGCGATCTCGGGTCGATCGCGGATATCGAAAGGCTCTTATCGGCGGCTGAAGCAGGACTCGCTCTACCGATTATCGAGCGTCTACCACGAAAACTCGATCAGATTCTTGGCAAGAAATTTGATGGGGGAGTAGAGCTATCCGGAGGGGAATGGCAAAAGCTTGCGCTCGCGCGTGCCTGTATGCGGAACGCTCAGTTGCTGATACTTGACGAGCCTTCAGCTTCTCTCGATGCGAGGAATGAATTCCTATTGATAGAACACTTCGCCCATTTGACTGCGAACCGAATGGCTGTACTCATCTCCCATCGCCTTCCGGCGGTCCGTATGGCAAACAAGATACTTGTGCTCGATCGAGGCCGTTTAGTTGAGCAGGGGGCGCATGAAGACCTTATCGCGAAAGATGGAGAGTATGCAGCGATGTTCAGGCTTCAAGCATCCGGTTATCAAGAGGACTTCAGATTCGCAAGAACCAATGATCTCGTGTAATCAAAACGGGCCTTAATTCCCACCATTGTCTCGCTGCTATATTTGTGCGTGCCGCAATGATAGAGAATCCGAGGTGCATCTTCTCTTATGGGCATTCCTAATGAGTTTCACTTCATTTTCGGACTGACGGATGATCTTGAAGCACAACATTTTTGCTTTATTCATTACCTCGCCATTGTAATGTGCCATCGAATCAACCATCCGGAAAGGATCAATTTCTATTATGCTTTCGAGCCTTCCGGCATATGGTGGAACCGCGCCCGGCCATATCTGAACCTCATCCGTGTCGCACCTCCTCACGAGATCTTCGGAATTGCTCTGACTCATCCCGCTCACATGGCTGACGTACTACGACTTGAGTTATTGCTTAAACGGGGAGGGATCTATCTCGATATCGATGTACTTTGCCTTCGCCCATTCCGATCTCTTGAGCACTTTGACATGGTCTTAGGTGAGGAACGTGGCGTGGGGTTATGTAATGCTGTAATTCTTGCGAAGCCTAACGCCCCATTTCTCCGCCGTTGGCTAGACACATACAGAACGTTTTCGTCCGAGGACTGGAACAGGCATTCAGTGCGGGTACCCAAGCTGTTAGCCGAACTCCATCCCGACGAGATTCATGTAGTGGATTACAAGAAGTTTTTTTGGCCACTCTACAAGGAGGATCAGTTGCGATCCTTCTTTCTAGGGAGTGGGTCGCGCTATTGCGACGAATCATATTGCGTCCATCTTTGGGCATCCCTCACATGGTCTCATCTGAAAAACATTCAACCTCAAGATATATGGGATAGCAACGCAGAATTCGCGTTGCTGACGAAGCCATACATCGATCCAAGTTGGATCGATTCGAGGATTTCCTAACGGCCGGGTCGTTTCTTCAAACATAGATCTCTATCTTCATCCGACTTGAGAACCGAAGCATCTGGTCTCTAATAGAGGACTTCCTTTAGCTAGACGGCGCGGCCTCGCCGAGAAATAGACGTCCACTCTGAAGAGCTAAGAGCATCTGCCCATTTGGAGCGTTTGAGGCGCGCGAGTCGAAATTGATTGGTCACACGGACGTTTCGCAACAAAAAAAGTGGTCTTGTCCGTAGGACAGCATCAATCAGGTAATCGTCATCGAGGTACTCCTCATCTTGAGGTGGAGGCTCGTTCTCCGCTCTGAAGAGGCGCCCAAAACGACGATTCATATTACCCCCGTTTTCTACGTGGAGGAGTAGCTACATGTCCGTGGATGTTCGCTTATCAGGTCGTCTGGGCAACAATCTGTTTCAATACGCTCTAGGCCGCGTTATAGCTGAGCAACAAGGCCTCGAATTCAACTGCCTGCCGCCCGACAGAGCCGTCATCATGTTTATGGGCCAAGAGGTTGATATTGGACCGCCAGCCACATTGGCGAACCAAATTGAACATTTCCCGAATGCGAGTTTTCATATTCCAGGACGACGCGTCACAGGTCCGATAGAAAATCTTGAAATCGAAAATCGTGGCGACTGGAATGGAGTGACGGTGGATCTTTCAGCGCTACTCGCGGATCGGACCCCAAGACATTTTAAAATACACGGTGGATTTCAGCGCGAGGAGTACTTCACCCCTTTTCGGAATGAGATACGGAAGTGGTTTCGTTTGAAGCGTGCCAAACATCTGCATCGCCTGATGGCGGAAGACGTTGTCGTAAATATTCGCCGAGGATATGATTTTGGGGCGCTGAACCTCACATTATCGATGTCTTATTATCACCACGCCTTAGCCACACTTCGCAATGTGCGCAACATCTACGTTTGTGGAACAGGTATAGATAATCAAGTTCGCGCGTCGTTGGCATGTTTCTCGCCCATTTACTACGACGGTACGCCAATCGATCACTTTCGCTTTATCCAGAGATTTAATCGCATCGTGCTATCAAACAGCACATTTGCATGGTGGGCCGCGTTTCTTTCAGATGCTTCAGAGATTGTTGGACCGCGTTCGCGGCTGCACGACTGCCTGGGTCTAAGCGGGGACGGGACTATAGATCTCGCGATGAAAGAAAGCCGTTACCGGGAGATCGACGTTAGTGCGCGCGCCAAACTGGCTTTCTGCGTACCGGAAGGTGTGGTGTTTGTCAGCGAATCTGGCGGCAGAGAGCAAATTCAAAACCCCCTCGGAAATGCCGTTCCAATCCCAATTGCTTTTTCGCCCTTTAGCCGGTTTATGGAGCATCTCTGTAACAGAGAACCGATTCCTCTGACTCTGATTTTGGAATATTTTTCGGGCGATCAGGGCAAAGCTCGAGACTTTCTCACATGGGCAATGACCTCAAACATCTTGTCGCAAAGCCCGGTGTACTTGGACGGCAACGCTTAAAAGCAAGCTCCCCAAGGCAGCGACGATTCCGGCATCCAGTCCGAAACACAGACTGCAATTGGATATGGTGTGTTGATGCTGTCGCGGGCGGCTACATAGACATTGATAAAACTCGGCTCTGGGCTCCCTGGCATCGCTGCCCTTTGCCGATAGCATTGTTAGCCGCAGATACTTCGCATTGTCTGCACAATAGCGGCGCTCATTTCTCGCATGCAATTACGAAATCCACAACGGTACAACCCACTTAACTCGTCGACAGAACTCAAGCAATTTTATTAACGTCGCAAATCGTGAAGGAACCTACACGTTATGTCCAATCCGGCGCAAACTGAGCTCAAGTCTCTCGATAAACACGAAGTGATCAATGCCTTTCTTTGGCTTCAGGGCCATGTCTTGGAGATGCTTAGCGGTGATCAAGTCGAGTGTCCCTTTTGTGGGGTGAAATTGAGTCGATTCCTCCCACATGGCAAGGCGGCTGAAGCGGCGAGCAAATGGAGAATCATCGGAGCCGGCTCTCGCTCCAACGGTTTGTGCCCGTCATGCTTTTCGATCGATAGGGAACGATTGGTGTATCTGTACTTGTTCCAACATACCACTATTTTTACCCAGCCGAGTCGGGTGTTGCACGTCGCTCCTGAATTACGACTTACCCGATTACTGTCACAACAGACTCAAATCGAGTATACGACTACGGATCTGAACCCTAAAGGAGTTATGGTTCAGGCCGACATCACCGCAATGCCGTTTGAAGACGAAGTATTCGATTTTGTTATTTGCAACCACGTCCTTGAACATATCCCCGACGATAGAGCTGCGATGTCAGAGATATTTAGAGTACTGAAGCGGGAAGGGCGGGCGATATTACAGGTCCCAATCTCTCCTGAGCTATCGACCACATACGAAGATCCGACAATAACCAGTCGCAAGCAGCGCTTAGAGGCATTTGGACAGGACGATCACGTCCGCGTTTATGCAGCGGATTACATAGATCGACTGCGAGACTGTGGTTTTGAGGTTCATGTATACGAGCCACAATCGGAGCTAAAGCCAGAGGTCGTTGCTCGCTTCGGCCTAATTAAAGAGGAACGAGTCATTATTGGCTTCAAGTGAACACGCAACTATTGGAGGTGATCATGAAACAAAGCAAGATCTTTTACTTCGCATCTGATACCAATCTGCCATTTGGGGGGGAGAAGCATACATATGAACACGTCGATATTCTGACTGAAGCGGGCTTCGAGGCTTATGCGCTTCATACTAGACCAGGCTACCGGCACACTTGGTTTGGGAATGCAACGCCCACGATTGATTCTTGTAGGTTCTGGGATATATATGACAGAGATAGGGATTATATTGTGCTACCGGAGTCTATGGGTTCTAAAATACTCGCATTTCCAGGGCGAAAAGTAATCTTTAACAAAAATCTCTATTATGGTTTTCAGATATTCGGTCAGAGTGGCGATGAAGCGTTTGATGCTTACAGAGACGACTCAGTCGTGGCAATCTTCGCAGTGTCTGACCATAACCTCGATCACTTACGATTCTCGTTCCCCGGAGCGAAAGTCTTTAGAATGTGTTTTCATATCGATTCCAACTTGTTTGCCTATGCACCGCTTTCAGAAAAGCAACGCGTGATTGCTTGTGTGTGCAAAGAGAAGGAGCAGCTCGCAATGCTGCGCCAAATGACCATATCGAGAAGCCGTGCTGGTCGTAATGTCATTTCGAACTACCGATGGGTATTGTTGGAAGGATTTAACGAACGGCAAATGGCTCAAGTCCTTCAGTCTGCACTAGTAACAATATCACTCTGTGCAAAGGAGGGCCTGGGTAGAACCTTACTGGAAGCCATGGCTTGCGGATGCCTATCTCTGGGACTGGGAGCAGGTGCCCTTAAGGAATCTCTACCTCAGTCATGTCAATTTGAACCGGAAGATTATATTGCGATGATTGAGCGGATTGAGCAAATTACAGGTGACTTCCCGGACAACATCGGAAGGTGGCAATCACTCTCTGAGGCTGGCAGAAAGAATGCGGAATCCTATACTCGCCTGCGTCAGGAGGAGCACCTTCTGAGTGCTTGGGATCAAATAATGGCCCTGTGACAGGGCTGTATAGATACTGACATGCTTCATACAAGTGCGGGTGCAAAGCGGATATTTTGAAGAAAAGGAAGGCTGAGGATATACGATCACCGGAATGCTCTTTCTGGGGGCACCGAGATCAACACAAAGACCGTGTCGGAGGTAATGGTGAATTCACTGAGCTGCTCGACTCTAAGTATCTGATTACAGTGAGGAGTTCATCCTCGTTCGGCTGATAGCTTCCAAAAGCCCCCCAACATTGGCGCGGGACTTACCCTCACCGTAGATCATTTGAAGGATCAGGCTTCGCTTCTCTGCAAAAGCAGCCCCTGCCTACACCTGCTTCAAGGACTACGCCGATCTGCTGTACACCAGCTTCCGCTTCCCCATCGCACTCTTCTCTAAAGATTTATACAGGTGACTGATGGTCACGATAGTTCCGAAATAGTGGTGCTCATCAGTTTGATAGGACGAGCGTCCATCCAGGAGCAGTCACATCTTCATATTTCCAATATCCCATCGTCGCTTGACAGTCGATATTTATTACTTATCGCGATTTCTTTAACGCGGTCGGAAGACTACCGTGGAAATTCCATCGTCTACCGTCCTGCGATAGGTGTTCGCCGCAAAGTTCTGGCCACCCTGCTTGCTGCGTGGAATGCTTTAGTGCAGAAAGATCGTTCACGGCCGCATGATTTCACCATTGGTGCGTCGACGGTTCGCCGAGGGGTCAAGATGCTCTATCACGAAACAATGTCAAGGAGATTCGCTATGAAGACAATTGGATGTGCCTGCTTGCTCATCGCAGCAATTCAACTTTCGGCGTTTGCCGCTAAGCTAAACGGAACAGATATCACTTTAACGACACCACTGCGTGTCGGATCTGTCGATCTTCCACCAGGAGACTACAGGCTGATATGGGAGGGGCCGGGCGCTGATGAACAAGTTACCTGGCTCGAGCACTACTCTAAAGTCGTTGCGACTAGTCGAGCCACAGCAGTCGAAGCCCACAATGAGGCGACGATCGGTCGGCAAAGAAATCCATTTCAGATAGAATTGGTACAGCAGGGCAAGTATATGGTTTTAAAGGCAATTCGACTGCCGAAGGTAGATTTGGTATTTTGTGAGGTTGAAACAAAAGGGCGATAGAAACTCTGATTGGCCTATCAGGAGGGGATACATGCTTTGCTTGCCTAACACCAGCTTGTTAGGTGATACCACCCTTGCCTGGATTCTCGGGTCAATTCAAGCATCGCTTTGCGCGGCGAGAACTCGCGACATGCCACCGCGGCGCCGCTTTCTTCAATCGTCAATCTTGATCGTATCCAGGAAATCTACCGGGATGGGCAAGGCGAGGGTTCTGTGATCCTCGCAACAGAAGCGAGGCTCAAAATGAGCAGAAGCGGACGTCAAAAGCTCATGGAATCAGGCAGAGCATAGAGTTGTAAAAAGTGTCGAGACTGTGGATGGGAACGATGATGCTGAGATCCATAGCAACGCTCAGATTCCTAAACAAGTTCAATGACTGGACACGCATTGCATACGCAAAACAGCGCTCTCGGAATCTGCCTGGCTCTACCCTGAACGAGGAACATTGCCTCAATCGGGTGAATCCTATCGCAGGAGAACCGATAACAGGAAGTCTGGTCTCCCGTCTCCACCCGAAGTAATCCTGTCATGAAACGATCACTGCGTCTATCGTTGAATGGATTCAGCGTCAACACTTGCGCATTCCGACGGACCATACATGGTTCGCATTGATAAACGAGATGGTGCCAAATTGTTATCGGACCAGTGTGACGGAATTCCTCAGCGACGGCCTGATCATTCCAATGGAGCCAGATATCCCATAATCAACAAGCTGATCGAACATGCATTAGCAGCCAGGCTCACGTCAACTCCACTTTGCGCAGATGCATGGATGTTGTCACGCCAGAGCTTAGCTTCCTGCCACGCGGGGCTCTCAACCTTACTGAACTCGGAAGAACGGGGTCGAGCGGATTCTTTCTTCGTCGAACAAGACAGGCGGGGATTTATTGTCGCAAGAGCTCTTCTCAGGATCCTAATCGCTGCGTACTGCTCTTGCGATCCGAAAGAAGTGGAGTTTCAATATGGGCCATATGGAAAGCCGAAACTTGTCACGCCATCGTATCGATCGCAAGACTTTGGATTCAACATGTCGCATTCTGCTGATTCGGTGGTTATCGCGCTAGTCACTGATGCTGAAATTGGCGTTGATATAGAGGAGTTGAGCGCTGGCAGTAGTCAGTCAGAAGTCATCGCCGATTCGTGTTTGAATGGAGAGGAAGTGCTTCGAATCAAATATCTACCCGTAAGCACTAGGGCACGGACATTACTTCGCTATTGGACCCACAAGGAGGCCAGCCTCAAAGCGATCGGATGTGGCCTTTCTATGTCTCCTCAGAATCTGACTATAATGTTCAAGGATTCTGATCGCTCAGTGATCCTTCGAGCAGATCCCACCGGCAGACAGACTCTTTTCGGGTATGACCTACCGTGCGGTGAAGACTACGTCGGCGCTATCGTTAGCCCTTATCCACTCCCGCAACCGCGATTTTTTCGACTCTAGTATCGGGGGCCACTGCGTTTCCTGCTTTCTCACCTGTGGTGTCCTCCCACTCTCGGCCGCTGCGTTCACAAGCGTAGCGGCCTTTCTTTATTCGCGCCAACACTCAAGTGTCAACGTGAGAGAAGAGCACTCCCGTTGAGACTCAAAAGCGAACCTTTCATTCATCTCAAGAACGTGGTTGTTTCTTGCTCAGACAGGTCATTCGTAGCAAAGTGCGGATTATGTTCGCTTTCTGTGGAATCGTTCAATCGGGAGAGGGGCAAAGCCATGAGTGAGGTATTAAGTCTTTTAACCGCGCTCCGTCGATAATCAGTAACTCTTAGTGCCTAAAATGAAATCGATATTCACAGTGGTCATTACAGTTTTGAAGCGTTCCATCTCGGCGCTTACAGAGCACACCTGTGCCAATAGGAAATGTCTCACATCGACATCCAAATTGGACATTTTATCTATCCAGACGAACGTTCAGTGGAGATTTAAGGGCCGATACCCGGTCAGTCCCCCGTTCGATCGGCAGTGTCGCCCGCCAAAGAAGTTTTTGCGAGCCCGACGTGTGAATGAGAAATATGCAAGGAAACTCCCATTTCGTACTACGAAAGCGTCGGCTTGCTTGTATCAAAACCCCGAACCGTCCCGACACGCATCATCTGTGGGGTAGGGAGAACTCACAGACGACACGAGGTTTGAAGCCCTCTACGCTGGTAAAGGATTCGTGAAAGAAAAGAAGCTATTCCTCGAAGGAATCAGCACCTTCGTTGCAAACTGATGGAACTTGCCCGCAGCCCTTGAGATCGTCTGATCGGGAGATTGCGGGATATGAAGACAGGGCGATTCTGGCTGTCAATATGGCTTCTTGTTGCGGTGACTTCACTGGCGTCGGCTCAGGAGCGTTGCCCAAACGGAATAAGAATAGACGGAACTATCACCGACCCGACCGGAGCCGTGATTACTCATGTGCAGGTGCGTGCGACTAAGGGAGAAACCACTACCACGAACACAGCAGGCCACTATGTGTTGCCGTGCGTTTCGGCAACCTCCACCACTGTCACGGCACACGCTGATGGCTTTTCGAGAGGCACGATCCTGGTGCGTGGTCGCCAAGGCGCGAACGTTCATGTGAACCTGCAACTGGCCGTCTCAGCGGTCCAGACGGATGTTCAGGTCAACGGGGATACAGGCATCGACGCTGATGCTGCCACAATCACCCTGAGCACAAAGGGCGTACAAGGGCTTGTCGACGACCCGGATGATTTTTTGCGCGAACTTGAAGTGCTGGCTTCCGAAGCTGGCGGCGATCCAACTCAGGCGATGGTTATGGTAGATGGTTTCCAGAACCCAAGCGCTCTCCCGCCGAAGAACTCAATTGCTTCGATTCGCATCAATCCCGATCTCTTTTCAGCCAGATATAGGTATCCGCCCTTTTTCGGAGGTGTCATCGAAATTACAACCAAGCCAGGAGCCGACGCTTTTCACGGTGCGGTCTTCTTCACGGACAGCGATGGCATGTTCAATGCCACTGACCCGTTTTCCGTTATAGCGACGCCTGCCGGAAGACGGCGCTACGGCTTTGAACTGAGCGGGCCCATCATCTCAAGAAAAAGCGGCTTTGCACTGGCAGTCGAAAAGCGCGACATTGACGAATTTAATGTGGTGAATGCAGTCACGCTCGACGCAAACGGCGGATTGGGGCCGAATGGAAACGGCGTTCCGTACCAGAAGACGGTTTCCGCTCCACAGCGACTTTGGATTGCGTCGGCGCGTGGCGACTGGCAGGTGACTTCAAGTAATGTAGCCAGTCTTTCGTTCTCTGCGAATGTGAACAATGAGGGCAATCAGGGTGTCGGCGGTCTCACCCTCACTGATGCTGGGTATTCAAGTCTGGTCAGCGAATACGACCTGCGATTCCACAACACGCAGACCATCAACTCGAACATCCTGAACGAAACTCGCATCGGATATAGCTGGAGACGGACAGCACAGACACCAGGGGCGAACGATCCTTCCGTGCAGGTTTCCGGGTACTTCACAGGCGGCGGAGCAACCAGCCAAAACCTGAACGACCGGGAACGCGACCTCGAAGCGGACGACGAAATGACTGTGGTGCATGGAAAGCACACAATCGCTTTCGGCGCCCAATCGTTCGGCATCTTCGTGCATGATTACGACCCAAACACGTTCAATGGTGCATACGTGTTTGGCGGCGGGAGCGCGCCTGTGCTCGATGCGAACAACAACCCAACCAGTCAGACAGAAACGATCAAACCGATCGAGCAATACTGGCGAGCTGTACATAATCTGTCCGGAGGGTCGCCGACGACCTATCAACTAACCACAGGAACGCCGCTGGTCCCACTGACGCAATGGCAGGTTAATCTTTATGTGCAGGACACCCTGAAGCTCACCCAGCACTGGAGCCTCGATACCGGGCTTCGCTATTCCTTACAGACCACACCGGGAAGCTTTGCCAACTACAACCCAAGATTGGGCCTTGCGTGGGCACCCGGCAAAAAGCAAACGTGGGTGTTTCACGCTCGTGCAGGACTCTTTAGTGACCCGGTTCCCCAAACTGACGCAACCGATGTTTATCGGCTGAATGGAATCCTCCAACGGCAGATCACCGTGTATTCACCAGGTTATAGCGATCCCTTAACCCCTGTTTCTGGTTCCGTTAAGGTGGCCACAACCAATCTGTTTTCGCCGAAGATTGTTCAATCCAAAGTCTTTAATTGCTTTATCAACATAGACCATGAGTTCGCTCATCAATGGCATGCCAGCGGCAACTATTTTTGTGGAGGGGCCTATGGTCTCATCCGCACCGTGAACATCAACGCTCCGCTCGTCGTCAGCAGTGTCGGTATCGCTCCAGATCCCACGGCGGCTCTGCTTGCACCGCGACCGATTGCTCCTAACGAGAATCTGATTGAGTATCAAAATTCCGGCCACATATCCGGTAACGCCGCTTGGTTCACGGTTAGCCAGCACAGCTACAAGCGGTTTGGCCTGTCGGCAAGATATTTGTGGAGGAATATGAAATCTGACACTCTGAGCAATCCGGCCCCGCAATCGAGTTATTCAAAAAGGGGAGAATCCGGGCGGCATTATAACTGGTCACAAAACAGCGTCACTCTTTCTGGAAATCTGATTCTTCCATACCAAATTGAAGCTACAACCCAATTTGATTTCTCCAATGGGATTCCCTATAACGTCACCACCGGCACGGACAATAACGGCGATGGAACTTTCACGGATCGGCCTTCGTATGCGTCTGCTCTCGGCCCTGGTGTCTACAAGACGCCCTACGGCCTCATGACCACGAATACCGTCAACGGGAACGTACCAGCCGACGTTGGCACTATGCCGGGCGTGTTTCATCTCGACATAAATCTGAGCCGCGCTTTTGCATTGAACTCCAAGGACAAAAATCATCCTCGCACGCTGACATTCAACGCGCGCAGCGCCAATCTTCTGAACCACACGAATTTGACTGCAGTAAACACCATTCTGTCCTCGGGATCGCTCGGTCAGCCCGTTGCTGCTGAGGCGGCGCGGCGTGTTGAATTGGGTGTGCGGCTTGCATTCTGACGGCGATCTATGGGAATAAAATTCTGTCAGGTTCAGAGGAGAGAGGCATGAGTAGACCGAATTCAGATTCAAGGATTCTTCCGGTGAGACCGGCGGTCGGCTTGGCAGTCGCCTGCTTGATCGCTGGATTCCTTGCGCTCTGGACGGCACAAGAGTGCAATCGCAATCTTGAGCTTCACCGTTTGCAAGGTTCCTTCGCTCCTTCTCTGCTCTATGGCTGCGTGTACTGGATATGGTGGGTTGCCGTGACGTTGGTTCTCTGGACCCTCGCGGATCGATGGCCCGCCGTGTTCAAGCCTTCAGGACTGACAGTCATGGCTCATCTTGGGGCCGCGTGTGTTCTTGCGATTCTGCATCTAGCTCTGCTTAAGCACACCCTCTGGCTCGGCTCGTGGTATTGGCCTGCGTGGGGTCGTCTGTTTCACACAGTTTGGGTGTGGACGCTGGAACGCTTCGGAGTGGAACTTGCCATCTATGGATTTATCGGCGGCGCGTGTGCGTTTTTCCACTCCCGCATGCAGGCACAGCAAAAGCTGGAGATAGAGCGTCAGCTTGCTCAGGCCCAACTCAAGGCACTGCAAATGCAGATAGAGCCTCACTTCCTCTTCAATACGCTGAACGCCTTAGCCAGTCTGGTGGCACAGGGGAGAAATCCAGAGGCATCGAAGACGCTGATTCATCTCAATACCATTCTGCGCACGACGCTCCAACGCCGTACTCCTGAAAAGGTGCCCTTTGTCGAGGAGTTGCGAGTCGTTGAGAGCTATCTCGCAATCCAACAGGTTCGCTTTGCACATCGCCTGAAAGTGAAAATCGAGGCAAGTCCCGAAGCGATGGAGAGTCTTGTGCCTTGCTTTCTTTTGCAGCCTATCGTCGAGAATGCGATTCAGCATGGCATAGAGCCGACGGAGGCTGGCGGCTCCATTGAAACTTGCGTCAAGCGAGTAGGCGATAGGCTCTGGATGCAGGTCTGCGATAGTGGGTCCGGCACGTCTGACTCATCCACGAAGGGACACGGGATCGGTATGCAGAACATCAGAGAACGCCTCGCGTATTTTTACCCCGACGCCTTCGAGTTCGACGCTGGTTCTCGTGAGACGGGCGGTTATCAAGTCACAATTGAGATTCCTTACGAACGGGCAACGGCATGAGCCTTCGCACAGTAGTCGTGGATGATGAGCCACTGGCGCGGCAGTTTCTTACTCTCTTGCTGGCTGATTATGACGATGTGCAGATTGTTGCGGAGTGCGAGAGCGGTCGAGAGGCCATCTCCTACCTGAAGTCGGAACCAGCCGACTTGTTATTTCTCGATGTCCAAATGCCCAAGATCGACGGTTTCGGTGTGATTGAACAGGTGGGGTTACAGCATCTTCCGCCCACCGTTTTTGTGACCGCATATCACGAACACGCAGTCCGAGCATTCGACGTTCACGCCGTTGACTATCTGACAAAACCGGTCGATCCGGAGAGGCTTGCAGCCGCGCTGGAGCATGTTCGCAAGAAGATCGCATCAGAGACCGCCCTACTCACGCAGGAACAGTTCTCAGCCGTGTTAAATGGGCTGCGTGCCCCAAGCACAGAATCAAATTCCTACGCGTCGCGCTTTCTTGTGAAAGATGGAGAAAAGGAAATACTCCTTCCCGTAGAAAAGATCGAATGGATCGAAGCAGCGAGTTATTACTGCTGTCTCCATACGAATGGACACAGGTACATGCTGCGCGAAACCATCACTGAGCTGACCAATAAGCTCGACCCGCAACGCTTTGTGCGCATTCATCGGTCTTCGATTGTCAACCTGGACCATATACGCGAAATCTATCGGGAAGGACACGGAGATGGTTCCATTGTGCTCATCAACGGCCAGAAGCTTAGGATGAGCAAAGTTGGCCGCCAGAAGGTGATTGACCTCGGAAAGGCGTGAATGAACGAGATCAGGACTTCTTGATGAAAGGGTGTTCCGAAGCTGCGTAGGATAGTACGGCTGCCAGACTCAAAGACACTTTCTCGTGCCGTGGTTATTGTCAGGTGGTTGAAGTCGCAGATTCGCTTTCTTTGATTTCGCGGATCTCGATATTCAACGGTCCCTCCTTACCGCATCTAGGGCAGATAAAGAATCCTGTCGTATGCACTCGGCCCGCTCCTTCTTTTCGCCGAAAAGGGCTGTCGCAATGCTGACAAACGTGGATGTGGAGCAACGGGGGTACTCCATTCGTTTCGTGTTCCACTGCTTTGTCTCCTTCCGTGTACGCAAAAGAGCCCACGGAGGCTCCTATAGGTGTCCAATCGTTCCCTTAGCTCGGGCACCCGTCGTTATCACTCGTGGAGCAATATCATCAATTCGCACAATATGCCCGCATTTGCGGCATTGATGAGCATGTTCCCAACGCGCCTGTATCGCACGTTTCATCATGCAGCCACGCTTAGGTTTCGGAGTATCGTTCTCTTTCGGTATTTAGAAAGTGAAATGAGGTAAAGTGGGCGTTTTCACATTAGACATCCTGTTGAACCTGAAGGGGGGCTGCAATCAGTTGCCAGACATCCGTGTGCTTTGATCGTTGGATTTATCGAACGCATATGCACTAATCCTGAATCAAACACGGAATGTTCGTTGGAGCGACCCTCTCTTGTGGCGCGCCACTTCCCATACGATTCCGACAGCAATGCGGAGTCGAGTCGAGACACGTCCTTCGACCGCCACCATTGGGACCCAATTCTTTGTTACCCTCAATGAGGGCCGTGACAGTGTTTGCGGTCTGTACGCTCGACTCTCGATACTTCCTAGTCACCGTTTAGTCACCGGAACCACCCGAAATTGACGATATTCAATGGAAGGAATGGATTCTGGAGAAAGCGTAGAAAGTCCCACCGGCCTTTTGGAATCAGTGATTTGGCATAAAGGCTTGAAAACAGCGCAGGCGCGTAGCTCAGTTGGTTAGAGCGCTACCTTGACACGGTAGGACATACCGAAATATGAGATTCCGGTACGTTGTTCTCCATTGAGTCGAAACCTAGGAAGCCGAAGTTGCGAAACAAGGCTAGCCAGGAGACTTTAGGGGATATCGAGATCGACGGATAATTCCTTATCGAACGGACTTGACGAAGAGTATTTTCGATGCCCGGTCGAGCTTGAAAGAGACAGGAACCCAAGTTCAACTCTTCAAAACTGACCCCGTCAATACTTCCATTTTCTGGCACATCGCTCAACCGTTCTCCAGCATAGCCATTGATCAGCATAGCGCCATTCATGATAACGGCTTCTTGACTCAGCACGACCATTTGGTGGTTGGGGGGCTTTAGATTCGGTTGTGAGCCGCGGCGAGTTGGAATCCTGGGAAACATCGCAATCGCGAGGATGGCTGCCAGCATGATTAAATGCGCGGTTCATTCATTCTTCGCGTAGTAGAGCCAAAGGATCTACGGATAAAGCGCGTTGCGCTGGAAGCCAGATGGCCAATATCCCGATCAGCAGCATGGTTAACACAACTCCAGTCAACACGAGGGGATCGCGCGGCGTGGCCTGATACACGATGAATGACAGCACTCTTGTCGCAGCCAGCCCTAGTAGCAGCCCCATTAGCGAACCAAATGTGAGCAGACGGAAGACGCGCCCCAATGCTGTTTCCAGTACTTCTTTGCGCCGCGCCCCAAGCGCAATACGAATTCCCAGTTCACGCAGTCGATGGCTTACGGAGTACGCTGCAATGCCGAAAATGCCCGTTAGTGCCAATATTGCGCCCAATGCACCAAGCACGCCCAGTGCCATTGAAGCTGCACGCGCCGCAAACAGCGCAGTACCCAGTTCCTTTTCCCATGTATTGATGGTGAAAGGCAACCCAGGGTCCAGCCCGTGCAGTGTGCGTTCCAGTGCTGGCCCCAATTCCTGCGGACTGAGATTCGAGCGGACAAGAATCCATATTGCGTTCGACGGCGTTTGCAAAATTGAGAGGAACATCGCTGGCTTTGGGTCTTCGCTCAAGGTCCCATACTTCCCATCCTCGACCAAACCCACCACCTGCACCCGCGTCCCACCTGCAATCTTGAAAAAGCTGCCGATGTCTTTTCCTTCCGAGCCGAACAGCTTGCGTGCAAATTCCTGATTGACCACTGCTACGCGGGGTGCTTTTTTGCTGTCGTTCCAGTTTAAAGTTCTTCCCCGTAGCAGTGTGGTCCCTGCAGCCTGAAAATAGCCAGGTGAGGCATAATACTCGATGGTCTGCGCCGCCTTGTTGGACATCTTGTAATCCGTCGTGCTGTCTGAAAAGACTGCTGTTTCGCTCCAGCCAAGATTCAGCGGAATCCGGCTTGCGTATCCCGCCGCGGTTACCCCGGGAATCCTCTGAACCGCATCCAGAATGCGTTTCTGCATCATCGGCACTTGGTCACCGCTATAGCCAGCCATATTCAGATCGGTGTTCACCTGCATCGTGTTCTGAGGCACAAAACCGAAGTTGCTCTTAAGCGAGCGCACCATCCCGCGTACCGCTACTAGCGACGAAGTCACGAGCACCGCACATACCGCAATCTGAACTGTCAATAACACATCGCGTAACGTAACGCGTCGCCGCGCGTCCGTGAATTCGAAGGCACCGGCCTTGATGCCCTGATAAGGGTCGGCTTTCAGCACCTGTCGCACCGGCACCATGCCGAAAAGAAGTCCGCTCGCCAGAGCAAGCAGAAGAGACACGATGTAAGTACGCGCATCTGGATGCACCGTTATATTGATGGGCATGTCTGGAATTGGCTGCCATGCGCTAAGCCAGCGCAGGACTACGACACTCGCCGCGAGTCCCATGGCGCCGCCAACCATGGCAACCAGGACTGCCTCCGTCAGTAGTTGGCGCAGAATGCGCCCGCGACTCGAACCTAGCGCCACCCGCAGCGCGATCTCCCGTGAACGATCTGCGGCACGAGCGGAAAACAGGCTGCCAAGATTGGCGCACGCGGCCAGTAGAATCAGCCCGGCAAGAAGCATTAGACCAGCTACAAACGCATGGACCGGTCCGCCTAGCATGTCACCAGCCAATCCTGGGCGCGCCAATGCGAAACTCATGCCTGTGTCTTCTTTCGGATACTCCTTGGCTAACGATGTTGCGATGGAGTTCAGGTTTTCTGTCGCTTGCGCTGGAGTCATGCCGCCCTTCAAGCGCCCAATGACCCACCGCCCCTGGCTTCCACGCTTGTCTAGATTGCTCGATCCTTCAATCTGCTGCTGATTCACAATGGGCGCCCAAAGCGCTGGCGTATAGAACGATTCGGTGCCGCGAAATCCCGGCGGAGCGACCCCAAGAATCGTATAAGTAAACTTGTTTAGTCGAACAGTACGGCCCACCACGCCTTTATTGCTCTGGAAATGGCTCTGCCAAAAGGCATAGCTGAGCACGATGTATGGGGCGCTGTTCGGCCCATTTTCATCTGTACTGTGGAAGAAGCGCCCCAGATATGGATGAATGCCTAATACGTCGAAGTAATTTCCGCTTGCTGTATGCAGCCAGACTGGAGATGGGTTGCCATCTGTATCCAGGCCAGCTGTTGATATTTCGTATGCGATGAGACCGTCGAAGCTTCGATTTCGGTCACGCAAATCGACGTAATCGGGATAGGACATCCCGGGAGAGCGATCCTTTCCAACCTCAACCTGATAGAGGTTTCTCCCCTCGGGAACATTGAGCGGACGCAGCACTAAGCCATACAGGAGGCTAAAGACTATCGCATTCGCTCCTATACACAGTGCCAATGTTAGTATCGCGGTCGCTGTGAATCCTGGCGATTTACGTAGCTGCCTCAGTGCAAAGCGCACGTCTCCCACGATGCTCTCCAAGGTTGGCCACTGCCACACTTCGCGGCTGCGCTCCTCAATCAGAGTCACATTGCCGAACTCTCGTCGAGCGGCGCGTTCGGCTTGGACTCGACTCATGCCACGGTCCATGAGGCTGGTGACTTTTTCATCGATATGTTCGCGTATTGACTCAGAAATCTCGTTGTAGCGACGGTGGCGAGTAAATAATTGTTTGAACCAACGCATTGAGAACTCCTATTCGGATCGCAGGGCCTGTATCGGGTCAACGGCCGCGGCACGGCGTGCAGGCAGCCATGTGCCTACCAGTGCCAGCATTGGGAGGATGCAGCTTACTGCAAAGAATGTAGTTGGATCGCTCGGGGAAATATGAAAAAGAGTGTTCTTTGCCAAATGCCCCGCAAACAAGGCCAATGGAAGCCCGATGGCGATTCCCAGCAGCGCCAGGCCTAATGCCTGACGCAGCACCATACTTGTCACGCTAGCGCGACTGGCCCCCATCGCCATGCGAATGCCGATCTCCTGTGTCCGTTGCGAAATGGCAAAAGAAAGCACTCCATAAATACCGATGAAGCAAAGCAGCAGCGCAGCACAGGCGAACCCCCCGAATAGCCCGAGGGCAAAGCGCGGACCTGCGTAGCCGTACATATTCAGCAGATCGCGAAGCGACATCGCATCGATCACAGGTTGCTCTTTGTCAATATGTCTGACCACGGCACGGACCGGTCCGATGAGGCTGTCAGGAGGAAGGTCGGTTGCAATTACGACAGTATCCATCACCGGGGCTACCGTATACGGCAGAAAGAGGTGAGGATAGTCGCGGGCATAACCGGGATAAGTTGGCAGATCGCTTATTACGCCGACAACCGTAAAGGTGTCATTGGTCAGCTTCTTTCCATCGAATGGCATGAAGTCGGACAATCGTACGGACCGTCCTAACGCGTCTCCATCCGGGAAATAGCGCCTCGCAAAATTTTCGGTCACGACCATGTCATGCGATTGCTCGGAGAGCGCGCGTGCATCGATGAAGTGGCCTTTGAGCATTCTTTGTCCTGAGATACTCAGATAGGCAGGATCGACCAGATGCAGATTGCTGTAGTCTTCACGGCGAACAGGTAGGCTGCCAATCTGGGGATGAGCGCCGTAGCCCCGAAGGAACGGCAGTTCGGTATCTACTGTGGCAGCTTTTACTCCGGGAAGGCGGCGTACCTGTTCCAGGAGCTCTCTAAAGAACTGCCCCTTGCTCTCGGGTGTCGGATATCGTTTCGCATCCAGCGGGATGCGCATCAGCAGTGTCTGATCCGGGAGGAATGCAGTTGGAACGTTTTCCATCGCAATTAGCGAGCGCGCCATGAGTCCTGCGAGGGAGAGCAGGGCCAGCGCCAGGGCAATCTCTGCCACGACAAAGCCATGAAGCCAGTGGCGTTGGGCGCGACTTCCCGATGAGCGCACGGTGTTGAGCGCCGCTGCCAGTCGCGGATGTGCGTTGTGCCATGCTGGCAGCAGCCCGAAAAGAAACACCGTGAGGAGCGCTATCCCCAAAGAAGCCACCAGCACGGGCATATTCAGGGTCACCAATGCTTCATCGGGAATCGCATTCCTGGGCACAAAACGCAATGCGGCCCGCAGGACCACATCTGCGAAGGCGATCGCAACAGGTAATGCAATGACTGCGAGCAGCAAAGATTCCGTCACCGCTTGCCGAACGAGCCGAAGATGCGATGCGCCCACCGCAGAGCGCAGCACAAATTCATGCTCACGTTTGACCGCACGAGCCAGTAGCAGACTGGAGACATTCACACAGCCGATCAGCATCAAAACGAAGACCGCACCCAACAGTAGATATAGCGTCCCAGTAAGCCCGGACTGATACATCTCTTTGAATCGCATTAGTCCCAGTTGTAAGTTCTTGGGGTAACGATGCGGATCCTGTGCGGCGAAGTCCTGAAAGACTGACTGTAGTTCTGCTGTTGCCTGCGCTTCGGTTACTCCTGGCTTCATGCGCCCCAGTAGTGTGAACGAATGCCGTCCCTCAGTCTGATTCACCGAAGCCAGTTCGATCGGCAGATAGAGATCTGCTCCGCGCCACAAAAAACGCGGCGGCAGAATCCCTATGATGATGCGTGGGTGTCCGGCCACTGTGATTGTCCGGCCAACGACGGATGGAGAGCCGCCGAAGTGAGCCTGCCAGTAGCGGTAGCTGATGAGCGCAACCTCTCCATGACCAGGCTGTACGTCGTCTTCGCCGGATGCGCGGCCAAGCATGGGCTGGAGGTCAACGACATCAAAGAGGTTTGGTGTTATGTACGCGCCGCGAACCTGTCGTGCTTCCGCGGTGCTGGTCACCATGATATTGCCGACTGTATAGGCTGTCACGCTGCTGAAGATATTTGTTCCTCGCTCAATCTCAAGAACCTGCTGCGGTGTGTATTCATCCCAATAGCAGTGCGACACTTCCGGTGAGCACAGTTTCGGCGTCGCAAGCGCATCAGTGTTTTTGTAAGGGAACGGATCGATCAGAACGCCATACGCAAGGCTGAAGACGGCCGTCACCGCGCCGATGCAAAGTGCCAGCGTCAGCACGATGACCATCGTGATTGCGGGCGACTTGATAAGCAGCCTCAGAGCATATCGTACGTCGGCCCAGATGCTCTCCAGCCTCGGCCACTGCCACACTTCGCGACTAAGCTCCTCGATGCGCGTAATGTTGCCGAACTCGCGGCGGGCTCTATGCTCCGCTTGCTTCTTTGTCATGCCGCCATCCATCAGGTCGGCAATCTTCTCTTCCAGGTGTTCCCCGATCGATTCGGAAAGCTCGTCATAGCGACGAGTGCGGGAGATCAGTTGTTTCAGCCAGTTCATGATGACCTCTACTCAGTCCGAAGCGCTTTCATTGGATCGATAGATGCTGCACGAATGGATGGAATATACGCTGCCAAAAGTCCAGTCAGCGTAACTGAAATGCAAACGACAGTCAGAACGAGTGGATCATGAGGATCGACGCCGTAGAGTGTCGATTTCAGCACCGATGCAGATACGATCGACGCCGCGACGCCAATTGCGGTTCCTATCAGTAACAGGACAGCGGCATCGTGCAGGATCATTCGCATGACAGTATTTCGCTGAGCACCTAGAGCCAGGCGAACACCGATCTCCCGTGTCCTTCGTGATACGGAATACGCCATCACTCCGTAGAGTCCTACTACGGTCAAAAGAAGTGCTAATCCTGCAAAGGCACCGAGGAGGATCATGGCGAATCGCGGTTGAGCAAGCTGTAGCGAAAATAGCTCGTCCATCGTGCGGACCTGCGTTACTGGAAGGTTAGGGTCCATCGAAGATACAAGCCGCCGTACAGCCGGCTCAAGACTCATGGGGTCCACCGACGTTCGTACTACCGAGCGAAGACAGCACCAGTTCGGTAACTGGCTTGCCGGTAGATAGATTGCTGGCGGCATCTCACGTTGGACGCCAAAGTGCCGGACGTTGCCGACAACGCCGACGATCTCGCGTAACGGTGGCCCTCCGGGCATTCCGTTCAATGCACCAGGTTTCAACTTTTTTCCGAGTACATCCTCGCCTGGAAAATATCGCTTTGCGAAGGCCTCGTTTACGATCATTACCTGTGGCGCTTTCATATCGTCCGAGTCAGTGAAGTCTCGACCTCTAAGCAGCGGTACCTGCAGCGTATGGAAATAATCGGTCGATATAAATGTGAGATCCGCGTTGGGTTGCTGCCCTTTGGGAAGAGGGTGTTCCGGGTCCTCGAAGCTGATCATCGCCAGATCGTACGTCATAGGCAGGTTGTGTACCCCGGCTGCAGACTGGACCCCCGGTAGAGCGCGCAATCTCTCGAAGTATTGCTGATAGAACTGCGAACGCGTGTCCTTGTAGGTGGCATCGGGAAGGTCGAAGGTAAAAGTTAGCAAATGGTCGGGGGTGAATCCCTCATCCATGCGTGTCAATCTTACAAAGCTGGTGATGAGCAGTCCCGCCCCCACGGTCAACACAATCCCTACCGCAACTTGTCCCACGATCACAGACGAGCGCAGCCAGTCATGACTAGGGATGTCTGAATAGCCACCTTCCTTCAACGTCGATACGAGATCTGTCTTCGAGGCAGTCAAGGCGGGAACTATTCCGAAAACTACTCCCGAGAGCAGTGATATCCCCAGCGCAAATCCCAACATCGGCAAGTCCACACCAGCATCGGCTGCCCTGGGTACACTGTCGCCGATCAGCCGAAGCACGGCAGGCGTGCAGGCAAACGCCAGTAGACATCCTGCGATGCCACCTGCAACCCCTAGCAATAGGCTCTCCGCCAGAAGTTGCCGTACAATCCTTGCCCTGTCCGCGCCAAGCGCAGAACGCATGGCGATCTCGCGGTGCCTGTCACGAACTCTAGCCAATAACAGATTGGCGATGTTGCCACAGGCGATGAGAAGCACAAGCATCACGGCGCCTAATACCACCAGAAGCAACGTGCTTGTGTCACCTAGTACCGAAGCTAATTCGCTTTGCACCCAGGCGGAGCTATGGCGAGTGTTTGTTTCGGGGTATTGTTTTGCGAGTCTGGCGGCGATTACCTTCATCTCCTGATCGGCTTGCGCTACTGTTACTCCAGGCTTCAGCCTTCCGACGACGGTCAGGAAATGTGTGCTCCGGTTGGCCGTCAAGGGGCGAATGTCAGTAACGTCGGCGTCAACCGCAAGCGTCGTCCAGAAACTGTTATTTGGCTGTGTGACGGGAAAGCGGAATGTCGCAGGCATCACTCCAATGATGGTGTAAAGATTTCCACCAAGGCTGATGCTGCGACCAAGCACAGATCGGTCTCCGGCAAACTGTGTCTTCCAGAAGGTGTGACTGATCAGGATTACCCGAGAGCCTTGCTTTTCGTCTTCGGGAGAGAACCCGCGTCCTAGTTCAGGGGAGATGCCGAGCGTGGGTACCATCTCCCACGAAACGACCTCGCCATCCAGATGCAGAGGGCGATTCACGCCGGTGAGGGTATCTGATGTGTCGTGATAAGCGAGCAGGTGCTCAAAACTGTGGGCTTGAGTTCGCCAGTCGAAAAAATCCGGATAAGATACGTCGCTGGATTCAAAATGCTGTTCCCCGCTAGCCTTCACCTCAACGAGCCTCTGTGGCTGAGCAAAAGGCAGAGGGCGCAGCATCACTGCATCCACAATGCTGAACACGGTTGTGTTGGCTCCGATGCCGAGCGCTAAAATGACGACCACAACCGTGCTAAAGCCGGGAGCTTTTCGCATCTGCCGAATTGCGTATTTAGCATCTGACAGGATCGATTCCAGCGTTGGCCACTGCCAGACTTCGCGGCTGCATTCCTCAATCTGCGTCACATTGCCGAACTCACGGCGGGCGGTGCGTTCGGCTTGCTCACGCGTCAAGCCGCGATCCATCAAATCGGCAGCTTTTTCGTCTAAGTGCTCGCGGATTGACTGTGAAAGCTCATCGTAGTGACGGTGACGGGTGAAGAACTGTCTGAGCCAATTCATATTGGATACGCCCTATTCCATCTTTCCTATTCATTCCGCAACGCGCGAATCGGGTCTACCGTTGCAGCCCGGTGTATCGGAATCAGCGCGGCGAGAAACCCCACAAGAGCAAACAAGATCACGAATGCCGCGATCAGTGCACCGTCACGTCCAAACTCAATCGCAATGACGCTGGATATCGCTCGACGCAGAAGAGCGATAAGAAGAAGACCGATTCCGACACCGATTCCGAGTAGAATTGCGACTCGCATCATGGTCAGACGTGCAATGAGTCGCCGCGATGCTCCGAGTGCCATCCGCACTCCTATATCCCGTGTCTGGCTTATGACTTCCTGCATCATCAAGCCATAAATACCGACAATGACAAGCAAGACGGCAATAGAAGCAAAGATGCCGAAGACCCAACTCTCCATTCGGTTGTTGATCAGTACGTCGTTGAGTGCCTCGTCCATGGTTTCAGGTGTCTGAAAGGCAACTGTGGGCGCAATGTCATGGAGTGCCTTTCGCAATTCCGGAACGATGCTTTGCGGAGGCACTATCGTGCGGACAAAGAGAGATACGCTGAAGGAACCTGCGTCCTGTTGGTCTTCGATGCTGGACCGGGAGAACGGGAAGTCGATTTCGGGATGGGCGGGCTCCAACGCAAGTTGTCTGGCGTCACCCGCAACTCCGACGATGGCCATATTGTGGCCATTCTTCTGCTCAAATGCTTGCATGAGTGGGTCCTGCCCGCTTGAGAGAGATTCCTTGACCCATGCTTTATTAACGATGACAACAGGCCGGGACCGTGGTGTATCGAGCGAATTAAAATTACGACCGCGCAGGATCGGTAAACCCAACGCAGCATAGTAGCCAGAGGTGACTGATCGGCTTTCAGATACGCGTTCCTCGCCGGGTCGCGTGGGAGTATGGCCTGCGAGGTGCATGCTTGTCTCCGATCCATAACCGAGGGCGGGCGGTTGATCGATAAATCCTGCCGCCTTCACTCCCGGGATGGCATCGACAGATTGTTCCAGCGGCGTCATGAGTTCATTGACATAGTTCCGGCCTTTGTAGTCGCCCGCAGGGATATTGATATTCAAGATCAGCAAGTGGTGCGAATCGAAGCCGATATTGGCTCGCATCATGCGCTGCAGTGTGAGGAGTAATAGACCGGAGAAGACAACGAGCACGAGGGACAGCGTAATCTGCAGAACAACGAATCCGGCGCGTAGTCGATGCTGATGTCGCGCTGTGCCCACTGAAGTTCCTGATTTGAGAGCACGATTTGGGTCTGATTTCACCGCTCGCCATGCTGGAATGAGACCTGCTCCGATGCTGGAGACCAGACTGACTATCAGAGTGCCTGCGATAACGGGAATGTTCAGGTGAACATTCCCGCCGCGCATGAACGCGTGCACCAAGAATGCCTTCATCGTTACGAGCATTCCTTCCGCCAGCAAAAGGCCTGCACCGGCGCCGACCAACCCCAGCATGGCGTTCTCAACAAGAAGCTGACGAACGAGCCGTGTGCGCGCAGCTCCGATAGCTACGCGCAGGGCCATTTCGTGTTCTCTCGTAATCCCTCGGGCCAGGAGCAAGCTCGCAACATTAGCGCAGGCGATAAGAAGAACGGCCAGCACTGCTCCAAGCATGAGCGCAAGTTCTGTTCCTTCTTCTTTCCCCCGCGAGGCCACAGAAATGGGAATAAGATCTGCCGTTCGTCCCTTGTCCGAATCGGGCTTTTCCAGGCCGATCTCGCGCATCACATGCGCCATATCGGCGTTCGCCTGCTGGGTCGAAATTCCGGATCTCGTCCGACCCACTGTCATTAGCCAGTGGTCTCTCCAGGAACCGACCCAGCTCGGCCGAACATGGACCGGTATGTATGCCAGGTTTGGCCTTCCATACGGGAAACGAAATCCAGCCGGCATCACGCCGATGACGACATACGGATCACCGCTTAGATGCACCACTTTTCCGATGACATGGCCGTCGGCATTAAAGGACTGTCGCCATACTTCGTAGCTGAGAACCACGACATTGTTCTTCCCGGGCTGGTCTTCCCCGGGTACAAAGGCTCTGCCTAGCAGCGGCTTCACGCCAAAGACATCGAAGAAGTTGTCAGTCACCTGATTGACGTTGAGATACTGCGTCTGATCGCCGGACTTTAGAGTCATGCCCCAGTAGTCGGCCCATCCAGCAAGAGAGTCGAAAGTCTGGTTCAACTTGCGCATCGCCAGGTATCCCTGCCATGAGCATTTCTGCCAGTAGCCGGAGGAGGAGTAAGTCTGAACGCTGACAATGCGATCGACCCCGTTATACGGGAGCGGACGCAGAATGACAGCGTCGATTACGCTGAAGATAGCTGCCGTAGCACCAATTCCTAATGCCAGAGTTAATACGGTGGTGAGCGTAAACCCCGTGGATTTTCGCAATTGCCGGAAGGCAAATCTTATGTCGAGCCATATATTTTCAAGAGTCGGCCACTGCCACACTTCGCGGCTGCGTTCCTCGATGCGCGTGATGTTGCCGAACTCACGCCGAGCAGCACTCTCTGCCTGCTCCCGTGACATGCCGCGATCCATCAAATCGGCGATCTTTTCGTCGAGGTGCTCGCGAATCGATTCAGAAAGCTCGTCATAGTGATGGCGGCGGGAAAACAGCTGTCTTAGCCAGCCCATATGGACCTCTACTGTTCAGCCAAAGTTAGTACACGGGTAATGCCAGCAAACATCTTCTCGACGCTGGCCAGTTCCTGCTCCAGATGCTTCTTGCCCGCCTCGGTCACTTTAAAGACCCGCACCGGACGATTCCTGGCTGAAAGCCCCATCTCTGTTTCCAGCCAACCGGTCTTCAGCATCCGCTGTAAGGCCGGATAGAGAGAACCCTCCTCGATCTGGAGGTAATCTTCCGAAATGTCTTTAAGCCTTTGGGCGAGCGCATATCCGTGCATCGGCTTCCAACTCAGCGTTTTAAGAATCATCATTTCCAATGCGCCGGGAAAGAGGCCGCGGTATTGAGCCTTCTTCTTCATGTGAGCGACAATAGTAGTTTTAAACAAGTATGTCAAGATTAGTGATTTCAACAGAAGCTGTCCTCCTCGCAGATATTTCTAAAAGCTCATTCTGGCAGTGAACTCGACCCTCCTCGCATAATCTCCTGTCACAGGCGTCGCAAATTGTGCAGTCGCGACAATCCCATCCATCCCCGTGTAATTTGCATGGTTGAGCAAATTGGCGGAGCGAGCCTCAATCTTGAACGTCTGTTGATGTTTTCCGCCAAAGATACCCTCCTTCCATGTGAAGGATCTTCCAAGTGAAAAGTCCAAGTGAAGGGTCGCAGGCATCGTTCCATAGTTTCGTGGAAGGTCGCCATTTACAGATGTGACCGAAAGAAGTCCAAACGGCGTGTTATATACGCCGGAGCCGCTAATTGAGACCTTGCTGGGACGGTCGTTGAACACACCGTCTCCATTGCTGTCTAGCCCGGTGGTTATGTCGTAAGGTGCTCCGCTTGCGACCGAGAGATTGGTTGTCGTAGAGATCGCAAACGGCAGTGTGTACATGAAAACGATGTAGGCACTTTGCTTCGTGGCTCCAGCGGGACGTGCCCAATCTGCCGTCTCTGTGTAGTTGCTCTGTGGAAAAGTGTTTGGCGTGTCGGCGTTCGATCGGAAGCCGTTGTAGAGATAACCGCTGATCAGGTTGAAAGACTTGGCAAAATGCGTCAGGCCAAGATAGGCATATGGGCCTTGAAAACGACCAGTCATGCCGTATTCAAACTGGTTGAGGTTGGGTGTGTAAGGGCGCGGCCCCAACGCCGGATCGCTTGAGTTCACTGGAAGAAGTGGTGAGTTGATATTGCTCGACCGCAGCATATCCCACGCAGAAGAGTAGTAGATGTTCGCGTTTACGGACCATCCGCTCCGAAAGCGATGTTCTAGCCCAAGCTGAGACTGCCAGGATGGAGCTATGCCAACTCCGGGTGCGAAGCTGCGCGTTTGCGCAATCTGCTGGCTAGCATTCGTATTGTTGATCGGACTCGCAAAGTCTGCGCCATAGACCGTAATATTTTGTTGCCGAACACCATTGAGTCGCACCGTTTCAAGGCTTACGCTGGTGGTGATCGGGGAATAAAAGAACCCGCTTCTTGCGTGCAACACCCACGATTGCTTTGGCCCGAAGCCATAGGCGATCCCCAGTCTCGGAGCGAACGTCGCTGGAACATTGGGAGATGTTTGGAGGAAATATCGTAAGCCCCCTGAGAGGTTGACTTGCTTGTTGAGCTTCCAATCATCCTGAACGTACACAGCCGTCGTCCACTGCGTGAGTGGAACGCGCGCATTTCCTGTGGTGAGTGAATAGGCGGTTGCATTCCCACCTGCGAGCCCCAAGAGTGCGCGGCGATACTGCTCAAGCCCGTCAATCACTACGGCTCCGTTCCCCGTCAAATTGGGAGCAATACCTCCAGCGAATGTATACGCTCCGTTGAAGGTGTTTGGATTGCTGCTGTTAATGAAAGCGGCCAACAATTGGATTCCAGCTTTGACCGTATGCTGCTTCTTTGAGATGTAGATGTCATCGTCCCATTCCAGATCATGCTCTTTGGTCTCAAGATGCCCCTGAGTCGAACCGCCGCGTGTAAAAAATCCTGACACCGCCACGGACGGGCCCATTGTGTTCGGAACTTGCTCTGTTGTCTTCCAACTCCATCCGAGTCGAGTTGAATGAAGCAAGGAATTACTCAAGAACTGAGTGTTGGCTGCGCGAAGATCATATTGTTCCAACAGGTTGCCATAGCCTGCTTCTTGGAGCACTGCGCCTCCAACACCCTTGTTCTCCAAGCCATTGCGATTCGCCGCGAAGGACAGGGTAAGGGAGTCTTTATCCCCCGGTTGCCACCCAAGGCAGGCATTTCCAATCCATAGCCGCTGCGGTGTGCTAACGACCTGATTCAGGAGCGAAGGCGATCCTCCTGTCGATAGCACCGTGGCATTCACGACTGCATTCTCGTCTATGGAGCGATGCTCCAAATCAAGCGCGAAGTCGGCATGTTTGTTGGAGAGTAACGGACCTGACAGCTCGAAGCCGGCTCTCATCTTGTCGGCAGGTGTACGGTTTACGGATAACGGATCATTCGCATTCCATATATGGGAACTGAGAGCACCGAAGAGAGCGCCGTGATATTTGTCCTGTCCGCTCTTGGTATAGACCTCAATCCTGCCACCAGCGTAAGGAGGATTGCCATACTCTGCGGAGTACATGTCCGGATTGATTCTGACTTCGCGAATGGCAGATTTTGGGGGCAGCTTTGAAGCACCTTGGAATCCGTCCACTACTATCGTTGCCGTTCCCGGAGCGCCACCCGCGGATGCGGCCAATGTCTGGAGCTGTCGTGCGAGGTCATCGGGATCATCCGCGAATCCTTCCAGGGCCTTAGCATCGAGGACCGGTGATTCGCCGGGAGTTCCGTCACCTTCAGAAGCCGACACATTCAAGTTTTGCTCAACCTCTGCGATGACTAAAGAAGACGTGAGCATCGTTGTCTCTGGATGCTGAATCATCAGCCTCTGATCAAAAGGCCGGAATCCCGGCGCTGTGATCTGCAGTGAATAGGTTCCGTATGGCACGCACTCTAACTTCCAGTTTCCATGTTCGTCCGTGGAGGCGTGCCGTTGTGTCTGAGCACTTTCGATCGCAATCACGGCATCTGATATCAACGCACCCGAAGGATCTTTAACTATTCCCTGAAGAGCACCAGAGCGCGGGCATTGTTGCCCGTTGACAGTCGACGCAAGAGCAATTGCTGCGATGAGAAAAAAGGTCTTCATACAATGCCAACGTAATGTGTCGGCAACGTATGCAACTATCTATTCGTTGAGCAGTCCAATATGGCGGGTGAACGGAACTCGTTCGCGCAGCAGAGACAAACCGGCGCGGCTAGCTGCTGTTGTCATGCTACTTTCGAGATGCAAGAGTGCACCGCGTCCAGATGCTTCCATTCGCACGATGCGACTTACCTGAACGATCGTAGAACGGTGGACCCGTACAAACCGGGCCGAGTCCAAGCGTCGTTCAAACTCCCGCATGGGCACATGGATGAGATGATTGCTTCCACCCGCATACACACGGCAATAGTCGCCTTCTGCGGTAATCAATTCGATATCGCTGACTTTGACGGGTATTGTGATACCGTTCCGTTTCACGAAGAACTGCTCAAGAATGCCCGTACTCTCTGTAGCATCAAGCCGTTCGAGTACCTGTGTTTCTTGTGCATCGCTGTGGCTCCGCGTGCGATAACGCTCCAATGCCCGCGCAACCCTGGCATCATCGAAGGGCTTCAGGAGGTAATCGAATGCTCCCCATTCAAAGGCGTGCACTGCGTACTCATCGAAGGCCGTCGTGAAGATGACAGGGACAGAATGGTTTGCCTTCCGTAGAACTTCCAGGCCGCTGAACCCAGGTATCCTCACGTCGAGAAACAAGAGCGATGGCTCCAAAGTGGAAATGGCATGGAGCGCGGATGGACCATTGTCCGCTTCTGCAACAAGCTCGACATCTTCGTGCAGGGCAAGCGCCGACCGTAGACGTGACAGCGCCAGTGGTTCATCCTCGACGATGAGAGCGCGAATCATCGGAGATCATCCTGTGGCAGTGCGAGGGACACGGTAAATCCTGCAGGTGTGCCTCCCTCTATGTCGAATTGTGCACGTCCCTCATAACAAAGGTTTAGCCGTCGGCTGATATTTCTTAGCCCTATTCCCTTGGTTAGGGAAAGATCGGGAGGCTTTGCATCCCCATTGTCTGTGACGGAAACATATAGAACTCCTTCGCTTTCAGAAGCACAAATAGAGATGTTTCCTCCCTCAATACGAGGAGCGATGCTGTGTTTAATTGCGTTTTCCACCAGCGGTTGTAGCGTGAGCGCGGGAAGCGTGCAATCGAAGCACGATGGAGATATATCCTTTGTCACAGCCAGTCGACTCCCCAAACGAAGGGACTCAAGCGCTAAATACGCTTCAGTAAAGTTGAGTTCCTCAGCAAGGGTCGCTTCGTCTCTAGTAGCCTGAGAATCGACAGACAAGGCGTAGCGCAACATGATGGAAAGGTTTAGAAGAGCTTCTTCTGCTCTACTGGGATCGAGTTTGACAAGGCTCGTAACGGAATGAAGAGCGTTGAACAGAAAATGAGGGTTCAACTGGGAGCGAAGGGCACCCAGTTCGGCGTGAATTCTCAATGTTTCCGCTTCGAGCCGTCTTTGTTGCTCATATTGCGCTTTCCTTTGAGCCGAAATCATGTAGAAAACACCAGCCAATGTGACGTAGATCATGACACCGCTGAACGCCTGCCACTGGACAGCGTAGATTCCCCACGAAGGTATTCTCCAATGTCCATCTGTTACGCCACCGACAGCGGCAAGCCCCAGGAGATTCAAAGCCAGCCAGAGGGATGTATAAATGGCACAAAGAGTAATATGCAGGCTCGCGAGTTGCAAAAATCGTCCTGACCGGTGGATTCGAGATAGGACTATAAAGACCAGCGCGCCAAGAAGAGCCGCAGGCAGGATATTTGCGATGGTTTCGCTGACTGCCAGCAAATTTGGATGACGTTGGACCCGAAAAATGACGTAATAGCTGGCGGCATAAGGAATCCAGGCACAGGCGTAAAGCAACCAGCCACGGACATTCCGGAGAGGCATCATACGCAATCCTTATTTTAAGGATATCGTTCCTCTTCGCTTTAGAAAGTGCCTATTTCGCCAAACAGGCCAAACAGGCGGTCGAATGAGACAGGGCTCTCTACGGGACGCGTAATGGCAGACTCTTGGACCATCACATATTTCTTTTTATAGGCATAGATTTTGCGGAAAATACGAACCGATAAATGATTCAGTTAGCAAATGGACAAAGGCAGAATGAGTGGGAAGGTCGAAGCGTTTGACACAAGCGGAGGTCGCCTTGCGGATACATTCCTCCTGCAAGCGCACGCTCATTCCCTACTTTGGTCTTACTCTTCTCGTAAAGTTCTTGCGGGATCGATTCGCGCAACGCGTAGTGCTGGAATCGTCGCGGCCAGAATGGCAACACCGCCAAGAACGCCGACGACAGATAACAAACTTGGGACGTCATACACGCTCACGCCATACAGAATGCTGCGCATAAGACGGAGTGTTCCGGCGCAGCCTAGCAAGCCAAGCAATAGGCCGGCCACCGCCGGACGCAGGCCAACGCCGGCAACGTGACGAATGGCCTTTCCCAAACTAGATCCGAGAGCTATGCGAATGCCGATCTCACGTGTATGCAGTGCCACAGAGTTCGCCACCAGGCCAAAGATCCCAACCGCACTCAACAAGAGTGCAAGGCCAGCCATCGTTCCGAGCAAAGCTACCTGAATGCGCTGCGAAGCCAGGGTCTGGGCTTGAAGATCGCTCATCGAATAGAACCCGGAAAATGGGAGAGAGGGATCCACATCCGCCAGAGCACGTTGCATTTGTTCAGTGAGGCCGGCTATGGGTTTTGCGGTCCGCACGATCCAACTGGGCTGGAACCAGGTGTGTATCAACGCAAGCTGATCTGGCTGCGTGATCTGCGCGGCCGGAATGTAGACGGTCTCTTCGCTCTGAAGAGGTGCAACGGGGTTCAGCCCCGAGGACAGTTGAACGTCTGCTACTACGCCAACAATCACAGCCTTTGACGGCCCGCTTCGCACGGTCCGCCCCAGCGGGTTCGCGCCATGATAAAACTTCCTCACAAACTTCTCATTGACGATCACTACGTGTTGCGCTGTCGGCCCGTCCGCATCGGTAAACGCGCGCCCTGCCAACAACGGAATTTGCAGGGTCGAAAAGTATCCGGGTGTTGCATAAAGCATATCCGTCGCGGCTTCATGTCCCGCCTCCTTGCCATCGGCTAAGGTAACGGAATCGTTCAGAACCCGCTCGTATGGCAGTGAAAGTCCTACAGCGGCATCCTCAACACCAGGAATGTGCTTCATCGCGCCTATGCTCTCATTGAGCAATGTGCGAAAAGTTGCAGGGTCACGATAGCGCACGTCGTCCAGCGACGCTTTCGCAACCAGCACCCCGTTGGGGTTGAATCCTGCGGGTAACGTCTGCAAATGAATCAGTGTCCGGATAAGCAAACCGCTTGCTGCGAGAAGCATCACCGTCAGTGCAACTTGTCCACCGATCAGCACTTGGCGTACTCCGTGGCGCGCAGTATTGGAACAGGCGTGTCCTCCCATCGATGAGCGGAGGTCTATCCTGCGAACGGCGAGTGCAGGCAACATGCCAAAGAAGACGCTGGTGAACACCGAAATCAAAAGGGTGAACGACAGAACCATGCCGTCGAGGTGAACGCCTGCGACAGGAAGATAACCGACTGGCAGCAACTCAAGCAGGCCGCGCAGCGCTAGAAACGCAAGACCCACACCAGCCGAGCCCCCAAGCAGTGCAAGGAGCAGATTTTCAATCCACAGTTGTCGTTGGATCTGCCAGCGTGACCCGCCAAGGGCGAGCCTTGTTGCCATCTCCTGAGATCGACGGGTGATTCGCACGAGCGTAAGACCGGCGAGATTCGCACAGGCAATTAGCAAGATCAAAGCGGCAGCGGACATTAACCCTATTACCTGAGGCCTGAGTGTCGCCGTCTCGCCACGTTGCAGCGGAACTGTGTAAAAGGAAACTCTGGCGTTAGGGCCGTATCCCTTGGCGAGATTTTGGGCTCCGTCTCTCCAAGCGCGGTTGATCTCGCCATTCGCTTGCTGCCAGGTGGCTCCACTCCGCAACCGCACAATGACTTCGTAGTTTGTCCCGCCTCCCTCGCCGTTGCGGCCGGGCTGAAGCGCCGTATAGAGATCCGCATTCAGAGGCGTCGCAGCAGCCCCAGGTAGCACACCGACAACCACGTACGCGTCGCCTTTCAAACGGATCGTCTGCCCAACGAGGCTGCGGTCTTCCTGAAAGATGTTGTGCCACAGCGCATAGCTCAAGATGACGGCTTTCGGCCCGCTTGGAAGATCCTCCGTATCTGTAAAATTGCGTCCGAGAACGGGATGCAATCCAAGCACATCAAAATAGTGGGCAGAGATTCGTCCGGCATGTACGTAGTCGACATGCGTTCCGGCTTGGAGATTGGCTCCGGAGACGCCACGACTGGAAACGGCGGAGATGAGAGAAGGGACATTGTCGCGCAATTGTTCCCATTGTTCTCCAGTGATCCCGTGTGGCCCATCGTATGCCTCTGTCCCTTGAACATTCCTAAAGATCGTGCCAATTCGCTCTGGGTGTAAATAGGGCAAGCGCTCAAGCATTAGAGCGTTTACGAGGGAGAAGACTGCGGTATTTGCACCGATCGCCAGGGCAAGTGTAACGATGACTGTCAGCGCGAAGCCGGGATGCTGCGATAACTGACGGAAGCCATAGTGCACATCTCTGCAGAAAGACTCGGCCCATGTACCGAGACGCCGGTCACGCACTACCTGTTTCACTTGTTCGATACCTCCAAGCTCCGCTAAAGCCCTTCGGTGAGCCTCTGCCACAGGCATACCAGCAGCAACTTTCTCATCGGTAACCATGTCCACATAGGAACGCAATTCTTCGTCGAGATGGCGATCCAGTGATGCTTTCCGAAAGAGGTTTTTGAACCGAGATGAAATCATCGTCAACATGTCTCTATTCGCGGATTATGTGGCTTCCAACGCACTGTTCATCGCCAGAGAGATCTTCTTCCATTCCTGGGTTTCAACTACCAGTTGCCCCTTACCTGCCTTGGTGAGGCGATAGTACTTTGCGCGGCGGCGATTCTCAGACTCACCCCAGAATGAACTCAGCCAGCCAGCTTCCTCCATGCGATGCAGGGCCGGAAACAGCGAACCCGGTTTCACAAGGAACGTTCCTTGTGTCATCTGTTCGATTCGTCGCGAAATACCCAGGCCATGAAGTTCTGCCGCGCCGAGCGACTTCAGAATAAGGAGATCGAGCGTGCCTTGGAGGAGATTTACCTGCTTAGAATTCATCCCATATTCCTATCGTATGTCTATATGAGTGTGGTCTCATTCCTATAGATTGTCAATAGGTGATCGGCAGATTAAGGCGGTCAGCAAGGCCTTCTGGGAGCAATGGCTTGTCAAAGCAATTTGTTTATTCTGTTCGCAATGCCCGCATTGGATCCACCGCGGCAGCACGCCAGGCCGGCAACAAACATGCGGATATACATACCGCAAGAAGCACGCCAACCGCACCGATACTCAGTACCGGATCATAAGGGCTGATTTGGAAGAGCAGGCTGCCCACAACGCGCGCTGATCCGAACGCCAGTGCGACACCGGCAACCGCACCAATTGCAACTGGCAATAGTCCATCGCGGAGAACGAGCCAATATACGCTCGGCCGCTGTGCACCAAGAGCTAAACGCAA
Organism: Acidobacteriales bacterium 59-55; assembly: GCA_001897435.1. Classification (GTDB taxonomy): domain Bacteria; phylum Acidobacteriota; class Terriglobia; order Terriglobales; family Acidobacteriaceae; genus Edaphobacter. The sequence continues at coordinate 171,283 of MKSV01000008.1, forward strand.
ACCTATTTCACGATAACGCTGCGCGACCGAATAAGTGAGAACACCATAGACTCCCAGTCCGGCAAGAAGCAGCGCACTCACGGCAAAGAAGAGCAAAAGGTCCTTCTCGAAACGCTGATTTGCTACCGAATCCGCAACCATACCACTCAGCGTGCGCACCGTTGGAACTGGTACACCACGGTCAACGCTCCAGATGGTTTGCCGGACCATATCTGCCATCTCGGAAGGATCCTGACGCGTCCTGATCACCAACCCGGCCATCGGCTCGACGCGATACCAATATGGAACATAAATCAGCATCGGGTCAGGCTTCGCCAGGGAGACTGTCCGTGCATCGGATACAACTCCCACCACGGTAAACGGCTTTTCGGTCGCGGGGTCTCCTCGACTGAATTGCTGCCCAATAGGATCTTTCCCCGGCCACAGAGAACTGGCCGTTTTTTGCGATACCAACGCCAGATTCTTGCCCCAGTCACTCTCACTGAAGAATCTCCCTGCAATAAGTGGAAGATTAATGGCCGAGAAATATTGAGGGCTGACCGAGCGAAAATTCTCAAGAGGCAATTGCGTAACAGGTCGACTATCTCCGCTAATCCGCGCCATATCTCCCCAACCGCCTCCTGTGAGAGGTAGCACGCTCGTGAAGGCTGCATGTTCTACGCCGGGTAACCTGTTTAAGCGTTGGAGGACATCCCTATAGAACTCTGCACGATGTTGGCGATCGTGATAACCCTCTGATGGCAGCTCGACGGTGGCTGCGATGGTCCGCTCCGTAGTGAATCCGCGATCGACGGCCATCAGCTTTACCAGGCTCGCGGTCAGCAGCCCGGTCATCAATACCAGAGCAACACTTACTGCTGCTTCGATAGCGACCAGAGCACGACGCGCCCGTCGGCTTCGAGGTGATTCACTCGCCAGCCGCGAGTCATTATGCAGAACTTCTTGCGGAGCTGTGCGGGAGACCATGGACGCCGGGGCAGCTCCCGCTGCCAGTGTGGCAAGGGTTGCCAGTAGGAACGCGCATCCTACCCCCGCCCAATCCAAGTGCAGAGCGCCGCGAAAGTCGAGTGCCGGAGGCAAATACCGCTGCATGCTGGGAACGATGCAGGCTGCGAGCAGAACACCCAGTCCGCCTCCCAGCACGGCAAGCACCGCAGTTTCGCGGATTGCCATACGCACCAATTCAGCACGGCTCGCGCCTAATGCGGCTGCCACGGCCATCTGTCGCTTTTGGCTGACAGCGCGAGAGAGCAGTAGATTCGTGACATTCACACAGCCCACCAAAAGCAAGCCCATCACCGCCGCCAGCAGCACCATCAGTGGCTTGCGGTTGCTTCCCACCAACTTTTCCTGGAATGGTGTGATCGCCGCAGAGAGCGTCGCTTTTTCATCCGCAGGCAGATTCGCGGAGATTGTGTGCTGGAGCGCATTTAGCTCCTCGTTTGCCACAGCAACCGATATTCCAGTTTTCAGCCGCGCCAGTCCGAAATAATTCAGATCCCCCATCTCCTCGGCCAGACGCTCTTTCGAAAATGTCAGTGGCACCAGGACTCCGATGGGCAATGGGTGATTCGTAGTGCCAAGGGTGTCCATCGTCTGTATCGAAGGCATGTGAAAGGACTGCGGCATCACTCCAATGACCGAGTAAGGAAACCCATCCAGCGATATGGTCTTGCCCAGAATGCCTGGGTCACCACCGAACTGTTCACGCCAAAGATCATAAGTGAGGATCGCAACATGCTCATGTCCGCGCTGTGCTTCATCGACTGTGAATGTCCTTCCCAGCGCTGGCTGTACCTGGAGCACAGAAAAGATTCCCGGCGTAGCCGACAATGCTTCCACCTGTAGAGGATGTCCAGGCGCGCCCAGTGGGACTGAGAATTGCTGCATGAGCGCCATCGAGTCAAAGCTCTTGTTGTGCTGCTGCCAGAATGTAAAGTGATTTGCACTTACTGGCAGCGTCGGATACAGGTTGCTCCATTCCGCTACCTTCTCTTCAATGGTCACAATCCGATCAGGCTGTGCGAACGGCAGTGGACGCAACATCACGTCATAGACCAGCGTAAAAATCGCTGTTGTGGCACCAATGCCAACTGCAAGCGTCATCATCGCCACAATGCTGAATCCCGGAGACCGCCACAGTTGCCGCAATGCATAACGAGCATCCTGCAAGAGCCGTTCGATCGGTGCCCAGCCCCACGCCTCATGGACGTGTTCCCGAATAAGCGTGGTATTACCAAATGCTCGATAGGCTGCGCGGCGGACCTCATCCGGTGACAACCCATTGTCGCGCTGCTCTTCTTCTTCAAGCTCAAGATCGGAGCGTAGTTCTCGCTCCAGATCAGCATCGCGCTTTCTGGTTTGCCACCATCTCATCTCGGTGCTCCTCCGTAATAAGCCACATCGTCAGTAGTGTGGATTACTCACTCCGTAACGCTCGCATGGGATCGACAGAGGCAGCCCGATAGGCGGGAATCATGGCTGCAGTCGCGGAAACGGCCAGAAGTAGAAGAACGCTTCCACTAATTGCCAACGGGTCCATCACCGGAGTCTGATACAGCAAGCTCCGAACCCAGCGCAGCACCACAAACGAAATCGCTAAACCGGCGGCTGTACCGAACAACACGGGATATGCGGCTTGACGTAGCACCAACCCCACCATGGAACCCTTTCCTGAACCAAGAGCGATGCGGATGCCGAACTCCTGTTGCCTCAGGGAAACGGAATATGCCAGCACGCCATACACTCCAAGCAGCGCCAGCAGCAACGCCGAAATACCAAAGCCGCTCAGCACGATTGCCTGAAAGCGGTCTGTCGCAGCTGATTCGCTCACTTGCTCGTCCATGGATTTGAGGACAGGAATGGCCACCTGTGGATCGACCTGCCACAATACCCGCCGCATCTCGGGAATGAGTACATCGCTCGGTTGCGAACTACGCACCAGAAACGAAAGCGTCCAATGCGTAAACACCCAATACGGTGCATAGGCCATCGCAGCCGTGTCTTTCAGGCCATTAATGCGCGTATCTGCTACAACACCAACAACGGTGAATAAGTGATCACTGTCCGGTGCCAGAGAGCCAATCTTCCTGCCAATAGGGTCTTCGCCGGGAAAAGCTTCCCGCGCGGTTCTTTCCGAGATGAGCGCCACATAGGGGTCGCCACGATCACCTGCCGAGATATTACGACCGGCAACGACCGGAATCCGCATGGTTGGCAAATAATCGGGATCGATGAACCTCACATTAACCAGCGGCTCCTGACCGTCTGGAAGAGGGCGATCCGGGCGGTGCAGGTAGTCCACCCATGTCTCGCCTTTCAGAGGCGTGGCACTGGTGAGTGCCGAAGATTCCACTCCAGGTAATTGCCGCAGAGCTGCGAGTGCACGATCGGCAAACGCCTGCTTTACTGGCTGGGGGTTTTTGGACGAAAAGTCTCCGTATTGTGGTGCGAAGAGATCAACTCCCGCAACCGTTACATGGCTTGCGTCAAAACCACGGTTCTGATGCATCAGGTGTGAAAAGCTCCGCAGCGACAGGGCCGTAACGATCAGCAGAACCACCGTGCAGGTGAGTTGTGCAGCGACCATAATGTTTCTCATACGTTGTCCATCTCGTACATTGGCCGTGCGGGACGAGTTTGTCTGCAAAGCGGCATGCGGAGGTACACGCAAGGAACGTAGCGCAGGCAGAATCCCAAATGCGATGGCTACAAGCATTGATAGCGCAACGGCAAACAGGAGCACTGGTACACTGATGCGCACTTCCTCTAGGCGGGGAATATTCGCTGGCACAAGGGCCAGCAGCATCCGTACACCAAGAAATGCAAGCGCTATCCCTGCCATGCCGCCGATCACCGCAAGAATCAAACTCTCTGTCAGCCGCGCCATGATCTGTCTGCTCCGGCTTGCACCTAAGGCCGCGCGAACCGCCGTCTCATGTTCTGCGCTTACCGCGCGCGCGAACTGCAGATTCGCTAGGTTGACGCACGCAATCAGCAGCACCGCGCCTACCGCTGCAAACAAGAGCCATAACCCTCCTCTCACACCGGAAGCAACATCTTGCGCTAACGGAGCTATCGCAATTCCAAAACGTACCGGGAGGTGCGAGGACACGGTGTAACTACTCAGTAACGCACCAAGCTCTGCGTGTGCCTGCGGAACCGTTACACCTGGATTGAGCCTTGCAATGACGCTATAATTAAAGTTACCCGTGTCGTTCTTCAAATCGCGCTCTGCTGGTACGAATGGCTCGTAGAGCATTACGTTCTGTCCCAATTCCTGAAAGTGGATCTTTGGTGAGAGAGCAACCTGTGGAAAGTGCATGCCCGGTGGCAGCACGCCAATGACAGTATTAGGTTCGCCATTAATGCGCAACGTCTTTCCGATCACATTGGAATCGCCGGAAAAGAACTCGCGCCAGCCTTCGTAACTCAGGACTACGATATGGGCTGCGCCTTTTCGTGCATCCGCGTCGACGAAGTTCCTGCCCAACATAGGCCGCACCCCGAGAAGCCGGAAGAGATTCGGAGAAGTGATGACTGTGCCAACCACGCGCGGATGGTCGCCATTTGGCGAAATGCTCCCGGCACTATGGCGGAAGATTGCGGCATCTTCAAGAGTCTTGGCATTCTCTTTCAGGTAGAGGAAGTGGCGGTAGTTATCTGGGACGATCTCTCGTCCTGAACCAGCTTTATCTTCCGTCTCTCTCACCACAAGAAGGCGGTCGGCATCCCGAAAGGCAAACGGCTTTAAGAGAACTGCATTCACCACGCTGAAGACCGAGGTTGCCGCGCCAATACTTAGAGACAACGTGCATAGAGCTATAACCGCAAAGCCAGGCGATCTTCGCAATTGCCGCATCCCATATCGCAGGTCTTGCCACAACCGCTCGAAGGGCGCCCATCCCCAGGTTTCACGGGTTTTTTCCCTGATCAATGTCACATTGCCGAATGCTCGACTGGCTGCGCGGCGAGCTTCATCCGGTGGCAATCCGTTGTCGCGCTGCTCTTCTTCTTCAAGCTCAAGATCGGAGCGTAGTTCTCGCTCCAGGTCAGCATCGCGCTTTCTGATTTGCCACCATCTCATGTCAGTTCTCCTCGGTAACTGGCCACATGACGCTAGACACCGCTTCTGCCATTTGTTTCCACTTCGATTCCTCGACCACGAGCTGTTTTTTGCCCTTCTCGGTCAGTCGGTAATATTTGAACTCCCGATTTTTGTCCGGCGCTGTTTCCCATTTGGAGGTAACCCAGCCTCTTTGTTCTAAGCGGTGTAACGCCGGATAGAGCGAACCGTGCTGCATTTGTAGAAAATCATTCGTCGTGCGCTGGATATGTTTTCCAATCTGGTGGCCATGAGCAGGACCATAAAGCAGGGTCCGCAGTATCAGCATGTCCAGTGTGCCCTGCAGCAGATTTGCGCGTTGTTGCGCCTTTTCTTTGGTAGAAGACATTCGACCCTCAATCTGGCAACGATGGTAGATATTCGACCATCACTTGTCAATAGCGCCCCCATCATAGGATCTGGAATGCTGACTGCAGGCAAGGCGCTCATGAAACGGTAAGCACACGCTCTCATGGCCGACAAGAGTCAGGGGTATCGGAGCGGATGGTTTCTTCAAAATTGCTCTCAAACGTGATCCTGAAGACAGGCTCGTTTGGTCGTTTGCGTTGGAATGGAACAAGTCACTACGCATTATCGGCTTCTTGGGCGACGACGAGATTGCACGAACTATTTCAGATACCTTGGACGCGCCAAGACCCAGCGATTTGGGGGAAGGGTGGAAGTATCGAGAGGAAGTAGCTCTCCCAGACAAAGATGACGAGTTGTTCCATTGCTGGATCGATGAAGAAGAGTTCGATGGACGTGGCGGCGCGCCGCAGGTCGGCTAACTTTCACAGCTAGACGTCAGGCCAATGAAACAAAGGGTTCTCCCGACGCTCGCCGGATTCCCAAGCAGTCTTCGCACAGACGCAACGAATCAACTCCCCCACCAGGCCTGAACGGCTTCGGAAGATAGTAATCTTGTGCCGGCTCATCTCCACAAACGGAGCAGATGTCTGCACTCTCGAAGGTCTCGATCGCCGCTCGCGTCATCGCGGCCTGAATCGGGTCCCAGACTTCCAAAGCATCAAACCACTCCGCTGAGTGTGGGATCAAATGAACATCTGCCTGCACTTCGAGATGGCCCTGTGCCTGCAGCCATTCTGTCGCCACATCGACTCGCTGATGGTGCAGAAACGCAAGTCGCTCGTAGAGCTCAAGCATCAACTTGTAGTACGTGAGCCCGTAATCAGCAACGAGCCTTCTATAACCGCCCCGATTCACAACATAACGGTTTGGGGCAACCGCTTCGCCCTGGAGAAGACTTCTGCAGTAGCTTTCGAGTCCATCCGTTGGCTCCTGTCGCATGACCTTCAAATCGTATTGCCAAGGATTTTTCTCCTTCTCTATCTGCCAAAGGGTCAGATAGCCAGAAGACGATAGGAGCCCGGAGAACTCCGCGTCCTTCTCAGGATGCCACGCGAGGTAAAGATCGAGATCGTTTAGGGACTGGATGCTGGGGTCGCTCTTTCGTGCTCCGTCCAGCAATGCATTCGTGGCATCTCGCATGAGCTGCGGGATGTCAGCTCGAGTGCTCCAAGACTCCGCTTCGCCCTCTCCTACCGGAACTGTCGCGTTCGGGATCTCTTCAAGGAGCTTGCTACGTTGGAGATCGGCGGGCGAGCAAAAGTTTGCGTTGTCCACTAGCTCAATTCCGGCGGACGAAAAGGCTTGAGCTACAAGCCGAGAACAGAACTGCTTCGTGGACCATTTATCTCTGCGCCCAACTACCGTTTGAATGGCTTCACGCACTGAGTATTGGGTTCCGATGTGACTGCGGGCAAACGTCAGGACACCATCCAACTGTTGCCGTGTGATGCCTGCCCGGAGACGGAGAACGTAGACCGAACAGTCGTTGTCAAAGTGCAGCCTTTGCGTATTCCGCGAATGGACACCTTCGTTGGTCGCGTCAATGACGGAGTGGTCTTCCGCATAAAGCATAGCGTGAGAGACATCGCTTCCCGTCGCTACTCTGATGGTTTTGCTTGTAACAGCCGTCGCCGTCGCAAGCACGATATCTCCGGGATGGAGCACTGACTCATTCAACCGCTTGTAGCCGTGTTCTTGATCTCTCGTCATATCGATGACCTATCTGGCGCTGCGCAGTCTGGCTAAAACGGCCACGGATGTTTTTCGTGGGAGTCAACGCAAGCTTGGCGGGAGCAAAACCACGTTTGACAATGACCGCACCACCAGGGCGGTCCACTATCCTCAAACCCAAGACCGCAGGCAGCGCAAGAACCCGCCGGCATGGGGATCGAAGGAGCAGGAGGCAGCGGTGGACGCGACGAATAGGTAGAGCGCCGAGGGCCGACCATGAACTCTTTGTTGATCTCGTTTTGCTGCAATTGCCATGCGTGTGTGTACTTCCAATCAGAACTACGAGGTGCTTGATCAGGGCAATGGTCACAGTAGTCCGAGCGAAACTCGTCATAGGTGCTATCCAGCGTAGGGCCATGGCGAGTGTACTTGTGAAGGTTGCAATGAATGACTTTCGTTCCCAACGTGGGTAGCTGAAGTTGCTGCGCCAGCAAGAAGTGAAGTAAGCCGGGGCCGGTTCGGCCCAAGGTCAAGAACATGTGGGAGCAAGTTTGTAGTACCCGCGTCGGGTCGAAGTCCGAAATGGCAGCACACACCATCTCAGACAGCGGATTCTCTGCGTCCGAAAGATCGATCCCCAACCCGTAGGCCATGTTCTCGTAAATCTGTTGTTCCGTTGCGATCGACACGTCTTCTTCCACAGGAGACGTGTCGCCCAGGGTCGCTGCCTGACTTGCAATGAGCCCTTGTGCCCATTCACGGATCGGCCTATCAGCGATCATGGCAACTTCGTTCTCCGCCCAGACAACGCACTCTGCACTTCGGTCTCGCGAAAGCATGGCTGCGTTCACAGCAGCACGAGCTCTCTCATTGTCGAGGCCGAAACGCGCGGCGATGGAAGCGGCAAGCTGACACACGCTCAGCACTGAATTGCGAATTGCGTTGGCGGCATCCGGCAAACCGTCAAGGTCGAGGCGATGGATGAGAGTGGCCGCTCCCTCGATGATCCGAAGGAAGGCCAGCGGTAACGCGGATTCATATGGAGTTTTCTGGGAAATGCGAACGAGTCGGAGGAACTGTTCATACTTTCGCCGGACTCTCCCAATGGTCTCTGCCCGGTATAGGCGCAATCTTGCCCGCCACCACACGTCGCCCGTGGACTCATGGACCCGCCTGTTCTGATAGAGTCCCCAGTCTTCCCGCGTCAGCGCATAGAACTCGCCTGCAACACGAGCAATCATTGCGTAAAGCTTCAACTCGGGCGGGCCATTGCGGGTCAGCTCCCGCAGTTTTGAAGCAGTAGCCAGAACTATTGCCAAGTGATCGCCGCGCTCGTCATCCACTGCCCGGACGGCTAACCTCTCGTTCTTTTCTTCGAGGAGCGCCGCGAAGAACTTCATCTCAACGCTTGACTGCGAGGACGACAGCACCACGCGAATGGCTTCTCGCGCATCGCTGAAGTTGCCCGCTTCAGTGCCGGACTGTGCAACCATCAGGTCGAGAGCGTCACTTTTATCGCGCAGTGATTTGCTCAATTCGCCGCGGCCCTCAATCAAAGCCGTTGCAGCAAGAAATGGAATTGTTTCAACTTCCATCATCCGCTGCGATGCTAGCAGTGTCGTAAGCTTTCCCACGACTTCAACCAGAGCCTCGGAGGTAGCGGGAAGTTCATTTGCGACAGGGACCCGCACCGTGAAGGTCTTTGCCGGTGGACTCGCGGTGAGCTTCGTCTTCAGAACTCCGTCCAGCTGAGGCGCGAACCAGAATAGTTTGCCTTTGCTTACATCGGCCTGAACCACAAAGGTAGGCAGACGCAGCTCGCCAGACAGATAGCGGGCATTCCGGGCTTTCAAGTCGACGGATAGGTAGCTGCCGTCCTTCGAATGGCGCGGCCTGACGGTGCTCTTCAACTGAACTATGAACAGCAATCCTGTCGTCTTGCCATCGTGGAAGATCTCGACCTCGAAATCTCGACCGTAATCCTTACCGATCCCGTTTGCCGTCCACTTCAGGCCGGCGACGACGGTATACAGCAGCGCTTCGCCCTGGTCGTCGGTCTCGTGCTGTGTCGGCCTGTCCATTTCATCCCATTGTCAGGCATCGAGCATCAGCAGGACAATAAGCACTGTTCAGCGGGGTAACGTCTTCAGTCGACTCCTGGGCGCTGTAGTACCCTCGTCAGAGCCATGTCCTCGCTGATTTTTAAGACCGAAGAACGTCAAGTGTTTGTCGCAACCGATACGCTCGCAGTCGCGCCTGGTGGTAGGGCGTTGATGTTCACAACGAAGGCCTTGATTGTTCCCCATTTGAGGATGCTCATGGCTGGAACCGGTACAGGAGGATTCCTTGATCGCTGGTTCGTGAAGGTGAATAGTGGCAAGGTCGTCATCGGAATTGAGAATCTGGACTACCACACCCCGAAATCTCTTTCCGATCTCTGGCAGAAATTCAAAGAGGAAATGGACGACTTTCCCGAAGGCCAGAAGACAACCGTTTACCATTATGGCTTCTCCGAAGAGACGGGCGTGATACGGGCATTCGCCTACCGGTCTACAAACGGGTTCGTGAGCGAGCCTCTTGGATACGGGATCGCGATGAAGCCCGAATGCTCGATCCCCGAAAACCTTCAACTCCCCGGCGACATCAAGAGCATGATGGACGAACAGCGTGAGATTCAAAGAGCTTTGCCCGAGAGTCAACGCGTCTACATCGGGGGTGAGATTCAGATACACCATCTGATGGAAGCGGGTTTCAATGTCTACACGTTGGATCGTTTCGATGATTTTGCCTCCGATGCGGTCACAATGTTCAACGCGTTCCGCAAGTAGTGGCGCTAGCGTTCAGATCCCGCAATCCTCGAATTACGGCATATAGAATTGCGGGGTGGAATGGCGATCCAGATTCCCATCATTTCCGCGCGCCGCGAAAGATTGGCTGAGGCTCCAGCTCGCCTCCCCACGCTATCAGAAAATCTATCTCGCCTACTGGAAAGCCAAGACTCATCTTTGGACGGTTGTGATCGCCGGATTGCTTCTGGTAACCGGTTCGATTCTTTTCATCTTCCGTTTCAGACTTGGTGCATACTTCTTGCGCCTCGATCCAGCGGTGCTTCCGCAACTCTGTATCGGTGTGGGCGCCGCTCTCATCGGACTGATAGCAGTTGTGTTCACGCTCAGCTTGTTCGTGATCCAACAGATATCCGATCGGTCGGTTCCGGGAATTCTTAGAGAGTACGCGGCAGATAACATCACTCGTGCCATCTATGCTGCCTTGTCGGTCTTAGCCGTAACCTGCCTTGTCGGCGCTTTGGTTTCGCCGAAACATCATCCCGTCGCTGCATTCTGCTTGCCTGTCTTCTGCGCTGTCATAAGCCTCGTACTTCTTTCCATTCTCTTTGTCAGGGTGGCATTCCTCAGCGACCCCTCCAACATCGTCGCGCACATTTGGAAGACAGCCCATGCCGAAGTCAAGCGCCTACGCGTCGTTCAGGATGAGTTGGTCCGTTTCAACAAGCTGAAGAATGAGACCGACCCGCTCGGCCGCACCGTAGACAACATCGGCGTCACTACGGCGGCTCTTTATGCCAAGGCACCGTTTCTGGCAAAGCGACTTAAGAAGTCTCTTGATGATCTCTACTCCCTGACTCGCCACTTCAGCGCCGAACAGCAATACAGCCTGCTGTACGAGTCAAGCGAGGCCATCATCCACATCCTTCAGCAATACATCGAAGTGCGCGGTTCTAGCCTCAATATGGCGAACAGTACGACAGCGATGATGGGCATCGGAACGGGTTGGGATGGGGTGATCGGAACATCTATGGAGACGTTCGCGGCTTTATTGCGAACGTCTGTCGAGACAGGAGATACGCAGAGAGCGCAGACGCTCATAAAACCCTTAGCGAAGCTGGCTAAGAACAGCGTCCGGACGATGCCATTCAATGCGCCACCCGACGAACATCCTACGGTCGCGTTCATCATTGGATATTTAACAATCGCTGGGAAGCAAGCACTCGGCAAGAAAAACGAAGATGTCATACTCACGCTTAACGACCAGCTCTTGCCCATTGCTGGAGAGTTGGCTGTCGGTGGCTCATTGAGCACACTGCGCTGGCTCATAGAAGAGTGGTCCCAGATCGCGACCATAGCCGTCCTCACGCGGCAACAGACCGCAGCGACCGATACGGCTGAAGCGTTGCTCAAGCTACTGGCCTACGTGATCGAACGTGATGATCTCGGACATTCTGGCCTAGTCAAGACCGTTCGGAATGTCATCTTGAACCTATGCAGGACAGAGGTGACCCTGGCAGCAAAGGGCCAAAGCCTCGGAGCAAGTATGAGCGCATCGCCTGACACGCCGTTGCGGCTCTCGCTTTCTGGCGTAAGTACGGTCTCGTTTCAGTCCCTTCATTCGAAGTTGGTGAACAAGATTGCTGGCTCGTATTCGGAACAGAGGCATGCGATTTGGAGCAGTGCCGTTCACATGCTCGATGAGCTTGATGACGGACTTTGGATGTCATTTGAGAAGATGGGCCTCGCAAGCGCTGCGGGTCAAGAATCCATACTGTTCTATCTCAATCAGTGTGCCTACAGTATCGGAGAGCAACTTTTATGGCTTTGGCAGCGCATCACAACCGCGAATTTGCCTGAGATTGACCTCTATGCGATAGCTGACGGCGAGGAGCGGGTTAAAACTGCTGGACACATTCATCGCCGAGAAGAATACCCTGACCATCTGGAGGAAATGATTCACTGGCACGTCATCGCCTTCTACAGCCGCTGCCGGACGCTTCAGCCAGCTACCGCAAACGATTTGAACCTTCGGGATTGTTTCGCCAGCGCCGTCGCCCTGGCAAAACAGGCTCTTGGGCTTGGACTCACCAAACTCGCTACCGACACTGCTCAAACCATGGGGCGATCTGGAACTGCTGTTCTGGACGCAGGAGGAGTCGGCGGCGTAGTCGAAAGCTGCAGAATGATTTCGGTTTTGCCAGAGCTTGGGCTTGTGGCGCTCCATGAGAATTCGGGAGAGGTACTGACCGCAATCGAAGACGCTCTCAAAGAGTTCATCGCCCACGCTAATGAGCTCATCAAGGATGACCTAGCGGTTTTTCAGAATTGGAGCTCTCCAGTCCGCCTCGTGACTGAAAAATTGGACGAATTGGCTAACGGCACAGATCGGGGCATAAACGGAGTCAGGCTATCAGTATGGAGACCGACCTTCACACGTGATGAGGCGACGACATACCTCCAGATGCTGAGGGAAGTCCTCGCTTGAGCGAGCAGGGCACTGGATGTCGTTGGTCCCCACACTTTGTGAACGAAATGCGATCCGGTGACCATGTACATGGACACCAAATCTGATAAACTCAGTCTTGTTGTGCCGGTGCTCGTCTTGGTGTCCAGTTTGGTGTCCACTTGGTGTCCAAATCACCTCCAAAACTGAGTCCATAGCAGCGACAAGGTAGAAAAGAACGAAACCAGAGAATTCTGCGAAACGCTTGATTCTATGTGACTTTAATCCAAGTTGCTGAAAAGCTTCTTGGGGACGTAGCTCAGTTGGTTAGAGCGCTGCCTTGACACGGTAAAAGCATCAAATCAGAAGAGACCTATTTCAAGCATGGGGACACTCCTGTTTCTGACTGCGTGATTCGGTAAAACCATCCCCGTTCTAGTCTCTCAACTTGCAATCGCGGAAAGTGCGCTCGACCCACCGCTCACGAACAGCCTGTCGACCGGTTAACTTAGAATCGGCATGTCAGGATGGTTGTCCAGGTGGTTGTCCAAACCCACCCAGAAACAACCCAAAACGTTCCAAAATACCTTGCAACGTGCTATAACTCACAACAACCTACGCAGGGCTGAGCCGATTCGTAATCAGTAGGTCAGCGGTTCGACTCCGCTCATCGGCTCCATCCTTTCAATAACTTAGAAGCGTCTCGTACATCTCCCGCAGGACGACTGCGGGAGATGTACGGGAATTGCTCAGTTCGCCACCTTCAATATTTAAAGTGACTTCGAGTGGTTGCTCTTGTTCACAACTGCCGCAACCCGATCCAGGGGAAGGTCTGATTAAGTCTCGGAAGATGTCCTCAGCGGCTAAAGCCGCGTTGCAGTCAAGCTATTTGCGGCATCCTTCGGCTTCGCTCAGGACAGGCTCTAAAGCCGTGCCCTTAACAGAACCGGACTTAATCAGAGGTTTCCTAGGGTTTCTTTGCGACAGACGGAAGGGCAAAGGCGATATATCCCTTCGAGGTTGGGGCAGGCGTCGGTACGCCGCCGGGCGGAATATAGGCTCCTTCCGGGTAGGGCGTGCCGGCTCCGCTGACAGCGAACAGAATGTACTCCCGTCCGTTTGCTTCGTAGACGGCGGGCACTCCCTGCGATCCATTTGGAAGATCTTTGCTGAAGATCAGCTTGCCGGTAGCACTGCTCAAGGCATAGAGCTTTGAATCGTTGCCGGCGAACAGGACCAGACCTCCGGCCGTGGTGACGAAGCCGCTCTTGGGATAGACATTGCCGCGCATCGTGCCGCTCGGACCCGCTTCCGGAACGTCACCATATGGTGTCTGCCATTTGATCTTGCCGGTGTTCAGGTCGTAGGCCGTGATGGTGCTCCATGGTGGCTTGACGATGTAGCCTTCGTTTCCGTAGCCGGTCTTATAACGTGATGGAGGTCCCTCGACATCCTTCGGGTAGGATGGCTCCGTCCTCAGCGTCCTCATCATGGCCTGCATCGAAGGCGTGGGCGCCGAACCGAGAGGTGCAAGGTCGGGCTGTTTCAGGAACGCCATCAGATCGTCCATGGATTTTTCCGGCAGCGAAGAAAACGACGGCATGGTCGCTCTGCCGTTCATGATCGTGTTGTGGGTCGCCTCCGCGCCCAGGCGGCTGACGACCGTGTCGAGGGCGGGGCCGCGATCTCCCTTCAGCTCCGGACCGTGGCAAAGCTGGCAATTCTGCTCATACACCGCACGCCCCATTTGCTCCTGGTTCGGAAAGCGTGGCCGAACTCCCCGCGCAGTGTGCGGGCGAGACGGAATCAGCCCACCCGCATTCGCGGTCGTGGATTCGCCTCCCGGCACCAGCTTCACGATCGAGGGCATGTTCTTCCCTAAAACGTAGACGGTGCCGTTCGTGGGATCCGCACCGGTGCTAAAGAATAATGCGCCACCGTTCACGCTCGGCATGTTGATGGTATCGACGCCGACAGCGGGCGGCGTATAGAAACCGGTTCTCGCTTTCGATAGACGCTCTTTCCACCAGGCGACCTCGTCCGGCCTCATGAATCCTTCGTACATGTCCTTGACGGTCATGCCCTGGCGTGTAAACGGAGGCACTACCGTGGGGAAGGGCTGCGTCTTCGAGGTGATTTCACCAGGAACGTCGCTCTGCGGAACAGGCCGCTCCTCGATGGGCCATAGCGGCTTTCCCGTGACGCGATCGAATACAAAGAGGAAGCCGTTCTTCGAGGCGAGCGCCACCGCGTCGACCATCTTACCGTCGTGCTTTACCGTCACCAACTGGGGAGCAGCATCCGGATCGTAATCCCATACATCGTGATGAACGATCTGGTAATGCCAGAGCTGCTTGCCTGTGCGGGCGTCCAGCGCCAGAAGACAATCTGCATAAAGGTTGTTGCCGGGACGGTCTCCGCCATAGAGTTCATATTTCGCCGATGCCACGGGGAAGTAGGCAATTCCGCGCTTTGGATCAACGGTAATCTCCCCCCAGACGTCTACGCCGCCCATGTATTTATAGGCATCTTTGGGCCAGGTGTCATATCCAAACTCGCCCGGGCGCGGAATGGTATGGAAGACCCACAGCAGCTTGCCCGTGACGACATCGAAGGCGCGAATATCACCTGGAGGCGCCAGGTATCCTTCTCCCGTCGCGCTTCCAAGAAGGATGATGTTCTCAAAGATGCGGCCTGGAGTTCTTGAGGAGAGGGGGCGGGTCGCCCGGTCGATGCCGATCTTGAGGTCCAGTTTGCCGTGATCCGCAAAGGAATCGACCAGCTTGCCTGTCCGTGCATCGAGAGCCTGCAGGAAACCTCCTGAAGAGACGAGCACACGCCGGTCCTTGCGATCCTTGCTCTCCCAATAGTTCGCTCCGCGCATGCCGGCGATCCCGCTAAAGCGGGACGCTGTAGCTCCCGGGGCGGTAAAGGAATGCTCCCACAACTCCTTGCCGGTCGCCGCATTCACCGCCACCAGGGACCCCTTCTTGGCGGCGAAATATGCGATGTTATCGATGACCAGCGGACTGAATGTATAGGTCACGTCATCTCCGGTCGGATAACTCCAGGCAACTTCCAGCTTGTTCACATTGCCGGTATTGATCTGCGTCAACGGCGAATAGTGGGAGCTCTCCGGACCGCCGAGATAGTCGGCCCAGTTGGTCCCAGCCTGCTGCGCATACGACGTGGAGCTGTAGGCGAGCGTGGCGATCACCAGGGCGGCAGAGAACAACCCGGGCCTGCCTTGCTTCGACGCACCGCGGCTGCCGGCGCGTGGATCTGATTTCGGGGACGATGCATGCAATGTGCCTGGGACGTAACGGTCGAGGGCTTCTGCCATCCGTGATGTTTGCGGACCTTCCATGTTTTTCCCTTCCTGGGAGAGAGTGCAATCGCCGAAGCATGTGGGAATGACGCAAGACATCATTCGTACTACGCAACGAGCGAGAGGCTATTCTTTTGGTAGAAGGCACTCTATCACGACTGCGAGAGTGCATGTTTGTAGAAAAATCAGAGAGGCAGGGCCGCGTCGCGCAAGGGACTCGCAATTCATCTCGAAGCGGTCGCTGATCGTATCCGGAATGCTTTTTATCGTTCAGGCACTTGACTGTCACAAATTTCCACGAGTAATATGCTTTGGGAATAACGCAGGCGTATTTGCACAATACGCATGATATCTGGACTGCCGCGACAAAGAACAGAGACCAATCCGATTCTTCCTGGTGTCAATTAATTCCAGAGGAGTGTGCTTTCAGGCTTTCGACGCTGCCGCAGATCCGATCTAAATACTGAAATCAACCGCAGATCCGTTACCAATTTGGAGACCTTTCATGCCGTGTAAATCCTATTTAACGTTGGCACTGTTGGCACTGGCTGGAGCCGTGCCCATGGTGGCTGTCGGGCCGTCGTTTGTTCCGGATGTGACCTTTACCGGCTCCAGTCTTACAGGATGGCACACGGTTGGCAATGCGAAATGGACTGCGGAGAACGGCGAAATTGTAGGCAAGCCGACTGCCGCCAGCGGCGGCTGGCTGGTCCTGGACGAGTCTTATCAGGACGTTGGCGTGTACGTGGAGTATCGCTGCACAGGCGGCTGTCAAGCGGGCGTGTTGTTTCGCGAGACCAAGGGCGACGCCGGCATGAAGGGGACGTTTGTCGATCTGTCCGATCCCCAGATTACAACCTATTCGGTAACGCTGGGCGCCGACGGCGCCATCACTTCGCGCAACAAGGCGAGGAGAGGAGGCGGGCTTGTCCGGTTTACCCCTCCTCCTGATCCGAACGCTCCGGTTAGAAACTACCGTCCCCGGCCTACCGCCGCCGGGCTGCCTTTGACGCCGCCGGACACAAGTCTCAAGGCAGGGGAATGGAACACCGCGGAGATGTTCATGGACGCCAACGTCGTTCGTACCTTTCTGAACGACGGGCGCGAGCATGGCGCCGTCAGCGACGAGACCTATGGACCGTTCGCGCTCTATGTCGGCGGAACCGGCGAAGTCCGGTTCAAGAATGTGAAGTACAAGGATCTCTCCATCAAGTTTCGGCAGCCCGACAAGACCTCGCCAAACTTCCGCAGGCAGATATTGACGGATTTCTTCTACTCCTTCTCCGTCGCGGCCGCGGACTTCAACCACGATGGTGTAGAGGATATCGTTAGCGGGCCCTTTATTTACTATGGGCCCGACTACACCCGGAGCGAAGAGATCTATCCGGCGGAGGCGTTCAACCAGACCTCGGGATTCCCCGGTGACGCCTGGATACAGAGTGCGGCCGACTTCACTGGCGACGGCTGGCCGGATATCATCTCGACGAACTACGGCAGTCTGGGGGTGACGCTGTATGTGAATCCGGGAGCGGACAAGCACCGTCGCTGGGACAAATTTCAAGTGGTGAAAGAGGTGCAGAGCGAGGTGGCGATGCTGCGCGATGTGGATGGCGACGGAAAGCCGGAGATCGTCTACATGGGCGGCGGCCAGGTCCGGTATGCGAAGCCCGACCCCGCTAATCCCACCGGGTCCTGGATTATCAAGAATGTTTCAGAGCCCGGCTACGGCACGGCGCATGGAATCGGCGTAGGCGATATCAACGGCGATGGACGCATGGACATTTTGAATGCTTATGGTTGGTGGGAAGGTCCGAAGGATCCCGCGCACGATACCTGGAAGTATCATCCCGTGGCGTTCGGCCGATATGGCCGCGGCATCATGGGTGGCGCGGTCATGGGCGTCTACGACGTAAACGGCGATGGCCTCCCGGATGTGGTCACCGCGCTCAACGCGCATGGATGGGGACTGGCGTGGTTTGAACAGAAGCGCGATGCGCAGGGGAACATCACCTTCGTCAGGCACATGATCTCGGACGATCTGAACACAAAAGCGGAAAACGCGGGAGGCGTTGTCTTCAGTGAACCGCATGCGTCCGGCTTCGCGGATGTGAACGGCGATGGTATCCCGGACTTCATCGTTGGGAAGCGCTATCTGTCGCATGTGAATACATTTCTCGATCCCGACTCGTTTGGGCAGCCGGTCCTGTATGTGTACAAGACGGTGCGCGATCCCAAGGCTCCGGGTGGCGCCCGCTTTGTACCCGAACTGATCGACAATGAATCGGGAGCGGGTTCGGAGGTTCTGAGCGTCGATCTCAACCATGACGGAGCGGTCGACATCGTTACTCCAACGCGCTTTGGAACCATTGTCTTCTGGGGGAAGCCCGGGGCGGAAGAGAAGCATTGAGCGGACGGTACAGATCCGGGACAAGGCGTTCCGGATCTGTACCTGGAGGTGGACCGCCATCTGGAAGTGAGTGTCTTCGGTTGGGAAGGCGACACGCCGTTGAGGCGGCCATTTCAGCTACTATCGCGCATGTTCAATTTAGATTGGCATTAGCCAAGATCCTCCGCACTTTTTTAGGAGACATTGACAACCTGGTCGCTACTCTGGAGATCTTGCGATCTTCACGTAGCCAGACCTTAGGAATCACAATCTCCGCAAACTCTTCCGTCAATTGCTGGAAGGTCTTATTGCTGACAATGCCTTCAGACCATGAGCGCAGCATCTCGTTGATGCCGGTTGCTCGCAGGATGCGTGTCTTCAACTGGCTCAACTCCTGGGAGAGATGGTCCCGATCATCTCTGCTTAATAGCTCTCCCGCGAGAGTGACGAACTGTTTGGCAGCTTCCCAGTCCTGAAAAAAATCGTTGGCGGCGGTTGCACTGCGAGCGATGTAGGCTCCTGCAAGCAGCCGCTTGTTCTGGGTTTGCTTAGCGAGTTCGATGGCTTCTTCGGAATAAATCCGGGCCAAATTCGCATGCATCGCGGTATCGGGCGACTCTCCTACCTGCTCTTCAGCGCGATCGTTGTGAATTGCTGTTTGCAGAGCGCGGGCGCGCGCCATCAGAATATGGTCTTGTCTTTGCTCCCCGAGTTGAAACGCTTTATCCGCCTCGCCTTCGGCGCGATCGATGTCGCCACTATCCAGATGGAGGTAGCCAGCATTCACGAAGACAGCGCCGGTTCCTGCCTGATGGTGATTGTGGGAGTAAATCTCGCCAGCCTGCTGGAGCAGATCGAGGGCCTGACGGCAGATCGATAGATAACGGGCGTGATGAGCGCCGCTGGCGCGCCCGGCATTGGATTTATTTCTTAAATCAAGCGCCATGAGGCGCTTGACATAGGCAGCGTTGACCAGTGCGCGAGCCAGGTTGGGATGGTGGGTAAAGTGTTCGGAGTAAATGCTCATTGCGCACTCGAAATACGACAGGGCTTTTCCGTATTCTCCAGAGCGACGCACAAACCGGCCGCGCGCGGAGGCGATATTCCCCAGAGAGAGCGCGTGCCCCGTTGTCTTTAGTTCTTCTTCTGATTCGTCAAGAAGGCGCAAAGCCTCTTTTCTCTGTCCGCGCTGGAACAGCATCCAGCTTTCATGAATCTTCATCTCGGCGACCAGTTTGGAAGCTTTAAGATGCGTGGCTAGATTTTTTGCCTCAGTAATGTGGTGGAATGCCAGTTCGTACTCTCCCTGTTTTCTATGGGCGCGTGCTTTCCAGAAATGGGCAAGGCTGCGGATATGCGGATCCAAAACCCCTCCCTCAATCTGAAGGACAAAGTCGAAGATGGGGATCGCACTAACAGCATCTTCCGAAGCAAAGGCTCGATATCCTTCCACCATCCTGAGATTGACATAGTCTTTGAAGAGCAACTGCGAGCGCGGCACTTTTGAAAGGCGTGAGATCAGATCATCGAGAAACGCAATATCGCGGTAGCCAATATCAACCCATTGCGCTACACAGAGGAGATAAGATGCGGCATTGGGATCGGAGTGCTGAAGAGGACCGATGGCTTCACCTAGTTTTTGTAGCCGCAGGAATCCTTCAGGGACGCGCCGATGGATGAGGGCGTCATTTAGCTTGTGCAACAAAACGCTAGATACAGGCATGGAAAGATAGTCTAGGCGATCTCATCCGATTCGGTCTAGGGTCAGATAAATACTGCCCTGTCTGAGCCAGTGTGATTCAAGCGATAAATGGGATGTCATTGCGTGGCGCACAATTGCGTTCTCTGAAATGAACGCGCGGCAGATTTGTCCACTCGCCCGAATTGACCTAGTGCCTATTGATTGCGCGATCTATGCCGCATATTGTCGCATCAGGTTGCTTTTACATACACCAGCTAGCACCGAGCAATGCGCATCGTTGTAAGGGTAAGGAGAGAACTTGGGACATATAGCACCTAAAGAAGCAATCCATTTTCCAGACGAGGCCTACCTCGGCATCGATGAGACTGGTTCTTTGGAACTGGTACAACAACTTCTGGATGGAGATGCGGTAGTTATTAAGCTGGAACGTCACTTTCATCAAGCGGTGACTGCCGGGCAGGCACAGAACTTGATGCTTGTACCTTCCGCAGAAGCTGTGCAGCGGCTAGTTTCAGCCAGAATGACTGCAATCGCTTACAGGATTGAAATGAAAGTCTTTGCTTGTACTGAGGCGCGCAGGGCAGTCGCCGTCACAAACGATAGCGACCTACGTGATCATAAGCACTTGAGTGGACTGACCTCACCGAGCAACGGCCAGGTTTATTGTGGGGGCATCAATGCGGCCATAGAGCGAGCCCTGCTTTACGCTCCTCATGCTGATGTCATCTGCTTCAAGAGTGCCGTGCCGGATACCACCGAGGCCCGGAGATTTGCCGTGGCCATCAGAGCCCTGTTTCCTGAGAAGCAACTCGCGTTTGGCTATTCCCCCAGACCTGATGCCCGGATGTGGAATGAGTTGGACCACGCGGCATTTGAAGCGGAGTTGAGAATCATGGGTTATAGCTATTATTTCTTTACGCAGTTCGGGGTCACGATGTTTCCGCATCTTCCTTCGGAGACTGCCTGGGCCATGTTTGACGACACATCCAGGCCCGCATCGATTGATTTCGGAAATCCCTTGCGTTGGCCAGCCGCGCTCGATTCACGTGCGGAGAGTTGTCATGGCAGGCCTGAGTTGTATCTCACAAAGTAGCGCAACCGGACTTCTTTCCTTCTCTTCTTCCTATTCACAGGTCAAAGAAACGCCAAGCGTATATGGGGCTGTGGGATAGAGAACCACTTTATCGAGTTATGACAGGCCAAATGAACACCAAAGAAAAATATATCTATCGATTTGGTAATCGCACTGTAGATGGCGACGAATCCATGTCTGATCTCCTGGGTGGCAAAGGTGCCGGATTGGCCGGCATGACCAAGCTATCCATACCCGTGCCACCGGGATTCACTATTGGCACTGATGCTTGCCGATATTACTTGCAGCATGGTGTACTTCCCGCGGGCTTTGCGGACGAGTTGAAGTCCGCGATGCATTGGCTGGAGCAGTGTGTCGGCCGCAGGTTCAATGACGAGCAGAATCCGCTGTTGGTCAGCGTACGCTCCGGAGCGGCCATTTCCATGCCAGGCATGATGGATACTATTTTGAATGTCGGCCTGACGCGAAAAGGTGTGGATGGACTTGCAAGAGAGAGTGGATCGCTTCGATTTGCTCTGGATTCGTATCGACGGTTATTGCAGATGATGGGGACCGTGGTTCTGGAGACTCCGAAGGCGGAGTTCGACGCAGTGATGGATTCTGCACTGAAAAGAGAAGATATAGGTTCGGACTCTGAACTCTCGGAGGCGGCTCTCACTGATATTTCCGAATCGTTTCATAAAGCAATCGCGCGTTGTTCGGGAAGAGCATTTCCGGAAGACGCCCAAGAGCAACTCTCTCTGGCAATCAACTCTGTTTTTAAGTCCTGGAGCAATGTGCGAGCCAGAACTTATCGTCGTCTCAATGGCATCTCCGATGAGCTTGGCACCGCGGTTACCGTTCAAGCCATGGTCTTCGGCAATGCAGGATGCCACAGTGGTACGGGCGTCGGCTTCACGCGCAATCCATCAACCGGCAACTCGGAGGTCTTCGGCGAATTTCTCACGAACGCGCAGGGCGAGGACATTGTGGCAGGAACGCGGACCCCGGTACCGATTGCTGCGCTCGCAAGCAGCATGCCGGAAGTGTATGAAGAGTTATCCGCCATCGTTCGGCGCCTGGAGAGCCACTATCGCGATGTGCAGGACTTTGAATTCACCATCGAAAAGGGGAAGTTGTTTCTTCTACAGACTCGATCTGCAAAGCGAAGCGCGATAGCCGCGGTACGCATCGCCGTGGACATGGTTCAAGAGGGATTGATTACAAGGCGGGAGGCCGTGACGCGAATAGAGCCCTCGACCATCCTTGAAATTCTTGCTCCTCAGTTGGATCTGTCGGTGGGCGTTCCGGAGATAATTGCTGTCGGCATTCCCGCATCCTCCGGGGCCGCTGTCGGTAGGATCGTTCTTTCGTCAGATGAAGCTGTACGGATTGCAGCAATGCCGGAGAGCGATCCTGTGATATTGGTCAGCCATGAGACTACGGCCGAGGATATTCATGGGATGGCTGTAGCCGCAGGTTTTTTGACTGCGCGCGGCGGTGCAACCAGCCATGCTGCGGTTGTGGCGCGGGGCATGGGGAAATGCTGCATTACGGGAGCCAAGAGCCTTCTTGTAGATGAAGCCGAAGGGGTATTGCGTATCGGAGACGCAATATACCGCGAAGGCGACTGGATATCGCTAGATGCATCGACGGGGCGCGTATTCGCGGGTAAATTGCCCATGCACTCGGTGGATAACGAGCATCCGGAGTTAGACACGATTCTTGAATGGGCGATCGATCTGAACCACTTGGATGTGCGGGCTAATGCGGACACTCCGGAGGACGCCCGGAGTGCTCGGCTGGCAGGAGCATGTGGGATAGGGTTATGCCGGACAGAACATATGTTCTTCGCTCCGGAGCGTTTGCCGCTTGTCAGGGCAATGATTTTGGCATCAGATCACGATCCCCGACGAGCGGCCCTGAGCAAGTTGCTTCCGATGCAGCAAGCCGACTTTGAAGAGATCTTCCGGGAGATGTCGCCTCTTCCGGTAACGGTTCGGCTTCTTGATCCTCCTTTGCATGAGTTTCTTCCCGCACTCGATGAAATCCATGCCGAAATCGGGCTAGCAAGAGAAGGCGGGAAGCGGGAGGTAATAGAACGGCTCGAATTGCTTTTGAGACGGGTTCGCGAACTTAACGAAATAAACCCCATGATGGGGCATCGCGGCTGCCGGTTGAGTGTGACCTATCCCGAAATGTTGCAGATGCAGGTGCAGGCTATTCTGCAGGCGGCACTCACTGTAAAAAGAGAAGGGCTAAATCCTCAACCCGAGATTATGGTGCCCTTAGTGGGAAGTGCCGAAGAGATGGGTTGGCTGCGGGGCAAGATAGATGAGGTCGCTGGCAGAGTATTTGAGGAACATGCGCTCAGTGTTCGATACCTTGTGGGAACAATGATAGAACTTCCTCGCGCTGCTATATGTGCGGGCGCGATTGCGGAGCATGTCAGCTTCGTCTCATTCGGCACCAATGATCTCACGCAAATGACGTTCGGCTTCTCCCGAGACGATGCAAGTAGCTTTCTGGGCAGCTATCTGGAGCAAGGCCTCCTGAAATCAGATCCTTTCGTAACAATCGACCGGCCGGGAGTTGGAGCTCTGATGAAGATGGCTATCAAGCAATTGAGAAGCATTAACCCTCAAATGAAAGTGGGGGTATGCGGCGAACATGGTGGCGATCCGAGGTCGATAGATTTCTTCGCTTCGTTGGGCGTCGATTACATATCCTGCTCGCCTGCAAGAGTTCCTGTCGCGCAGTTAGCCGTGGCCCAAATTACAGCAAGTGTTTCGATGGAGTCGGAACCTGCGCTCTAGGCTGAGATCGACAAAAGAGGCTTTGTCAGTTAGCAAACGATATTGGGAGATAGGGAAAAGGTCGATGATTACTACGTTTCAACAACACATATCTCTGAAGCAGCAAGAGATCACTTCGGAAGATTCCGCCGCCCTATTGAAGTTGATGTCGGGAATCACGCTTGCCGCAAAGATGATAGAGGCGAAGATTAGGAGAGCAAGCCTGTCGGGACTTGTCGGTGAGGATGGAGGAGTCAACAGCCATGGTGAATCGCAGCAAAAGCTGGATATCTATGCGAATGATGCCCTTATTCATTGCCTAGGAATGCATGACGCTGCGGCCGTCCTTATCTCCGAAGAAAATAATGAACCAATAATATCTGACAAAGCAACTGAAACGAGTAAATACGCCATCTTCTTCGATCCCCTTGACGGATCTTCAAATATCGATGTGAACGTCAATGTCGGAACAATATTTTCGATCTATCGGATTGACCAAAGCGTGGAAGAAATCGTCGGACGACTCACATTGCATCCCGGCATTTGCCAGGTTGCTGCGGGGTATGTGCTTTACGGGCCATCTACGGTACTTGCTTATACGAGTGGAAATGGGGTTCATTTGTTCACTCTCGATCCCACCATCGGCTCATTTGTTTTGAGCGGCGAAAATCTGAAAATGCCGAACAGGGGCAGGTATTACTCGTGCAACGAGGCGAACATCGACGAATTCCCGGCTCATTATGAAGCATATTTAAGCCGGCTACGGACTAGTGATCCAGGCGAAAGCTATAGCTCTCGGTATGTTGGGTCATTGGTAGCGGACTTCCACAGAACACTGCTTCGGGGAGGGATCTTTTTATATCCCCCTACGACCGCTCATCCGGAAGGAAAACTGCGATTACTGTATGAAGCAAGTCCTCTTGCTTTTATCGCAGAGCAGGCGGGAGGAATGGCTATCAACGGAGAGCAATCAATCCTGAGAATCCAGCCGACGAGCGTTCATCAGCGCACTCCTCTCGTCATTGGAGGATGCAGCGAAGTGGAGCTTTTTCTGGTGCATGCCAGCCAGCCGGCATAGCTTTTTGAACGCTTGGTATGAGAACTGATTTCGAGATACTGAGGGCTGTTGAATCGTCCGGCAGACCTTTAGTTGCAAATGGAACACGATAGCGTCAACAACCAATTCCATCCTGGATAGCGTGTCCCTATAAATGTTCGGACCAGTTAGCAGAACCCGATTTGCTAAAGCGGAACACTATTTTTAGGAATTCAGTCATTAAAAATTAGAAATGGTTGACGATGGAATTATTTTGGTGCTAAGGTTCGTCCACTGTACCAATTTCGTCGAGTAGGCCGGTGTCGCCTGCGACGGCGCAAGTTCACAAAATTACATAGAGGAAATGATGGCCACTGTAACTCCGCAGACAAATATCTTAAAGACGCTCGACCGCTCCTTGCCTGCGGGGATCGTTGCTTCTTGCGTGACGCCGTTCTCCGCCGATGGCCAGATCAATTATTCGCAATTGAAGCCGCATGTCGACTGGCTTATCGGAGAGGGTGCTGCCGGGCTTTCGCCGCTTGGAAGTTCCGGCGAGTTTACAGTGCTCGAAGTCGACGATCGTAAGCGCCTTCTGGAAGAGATGATAAAGATCAACGATGGGCGTGCAGCTCTGTGGGCGGGGACTCATCATTACAGTACGCGGACCACGGTTGAGCTATCCAGGCACGCTGCAGAAGCTGGGGCTGATGCTTTGCTGATTGTGCCGCCATACTACATGGCTCCCACGCCGGAACAGGTCATGGACCACTACCGACGGATTGCAGATGCGGTTGATATCCCTATCGTTCTTTATCACAACATTCCTCTGACCTGCGTCGACTTGAAGACGGATCATCTGCTTACGTTGTTCAATGAAGGTGCGATCGCCGCTGTAAAAATGTCAAATCCCGATCCGGACCGTATCTGCGAACTTTTACAGGAAGAAACGAGCGGAGTGCTACGGGTCTATTGCGGACTTGATTCCGTGGCCTTCGAGGGTCTCTGTCATGGAGCGCATGGTTGGATCTCCGGGATTCCGAGCATTGTTCCACGTGCTGCACGTCAACTGTATGAGGCGATCGCAGTTCGAGGGGATCTGATATCGGCACGTGAACAGTGGCGTACGTTATCGAAGTTGATGCGCCTGGAGTTTTCGGCTTATACGCAGCGAGGTAACGGACCACATTGGTTCAGCGTAATGAAGGCCGCATTCAATCTAATTGGGCCTCCGGTAGGTGACCCGGAACCTCCCGTCCAGCCGCTCGGCGCAAAACATCGCGCGGAGCTTATAGAACTTCTTTCTGCCTTGGGATATCAAGTGCAGGGAGAGAGCTAAGACTACTGACTTGAGAAAAGGATGGCTAAAAGTATGATCGCTACGCATCCAAGAATTGGCAGACAGAGCGCAATTGTGACGAAGGTCGAAGCTCCTAAACGGGATCAACAGTTCAGGCTACCTGCTGTTGATCGTGCTATGAGTTTGTTGGAACTCCTGGCTATCTCACGAGAGGGGCTGACACTCTCCGAAGTCAGCCGCAAACTTAGCATCCCCAAGAGCACTACACACTACCTTATTCATACGTTAGCGACTCGCGGCTATGTACAACGAGGAAACAATGGACGCCATTCGCTGGGCCTTCGTTTTGCTGATGTGGCTAGCGCGAGCACGGCCGAGCTGGATCTTGGCGCTCTGGCGACTCCATTTCTCAAACAGATTTCAGCCAGGGTGAATCTCACAGCAACTCTTTCCGTACTCAGAGGTGCAGAGGCGGTAATTATTGGCAAAGCAACCAGTTTTCTGGATGCCGGCGGTGGAGCCTGGGTCGGCCGCCATCTTGACCTTCATTGCACCGCGCAGGGCAAGGCTCTTATTGCCCAGCTAGCAGAAGCGGATCTGAACAAGCTCTTCGGAGGACGGGCGCTCGCACAGTTTACCCCGAAGACAATTGCGACACTCACTGGGTTGAAGACACACCTGGCAGAAGTCCGTTCGAGTGGCTTTGCCGTCAATAATGAAGAGCAGGTTTACGGAGTCAGGGCAGTTGCAGTGCCAATTGTCAATGTTTCGGGTCTAGTTATTGCTGCAATCTCGCTGCGAGGATCTTCAAAACAGATATCACTTTTTCGACTGCCTGAGCTTGGTCAAGAGTTAATTCGCGTATCTCGTGACCTTTCCCTGCAAATGTCCGGGTGCTGACTGGAAGAAGTTACAGATCCGTTTCATGCAGTTAGGAAGCGCTGTCCAAAATAGATTTCATGAAAAATCAATGATTTATAAGGAGATTATCCATGGGAAAGATTTCGCGCCGCGATGCGGGCAAGATTCTGCTGATTGGTTCTACGGGTCTTTTGGCGGAGAGCCGTCAGGCATTAGGCGCCACAAAGACTAAATCTTCGCCACAGAGTTCGACGCAGCGCACTTCACCAGCAACCGGAATGGGAGCACGGGCCGACAATAAGAACTCTAAAGCTGAATGGTCTGATGTTTTCGTGGCAGAGGGCCCTGAGCCTACCATCAGCTATCGAACTGGCTGGGTTGTGTATGAGGAGTCGCTCATCAATGGGCAGTTTGTAGGTAGAGGGTGGAACGGAGCGGGATATATCAATTATTACGATGCCAGAATTATCCCAGGTGAGCATCGGATGCCGGAGGCATTCCGGCTTGAGATCGATGGCCAATTGTTATTGACGGATTGGAAATGGGGAGGTCTGAAGAAAACCTCCTCGGCTGATGGAAGTACGCACGTCACTGTCACTCTGATCAATGAGGTTCGCCCCGTTACGGTTGTTGTCCACACGAAGCTCGATGGAACCGCAATTTTAACACGGTGGCTGGAAGTGACCAATACATCGAAGCAGCCGGCCGCATTAGCTACAGTAAGCCCCTGGAGCGGGGTGATGCGGAAGAATGACGATTGGCAAGAGCATCTGAAAGGGACAGACCTTCCCTTGTACTCTATCGGCTATTTCGAGAATACGACGTGGGGCCATGAAGGTAACTTCCAGTGGCATGATATGCCTCACGCTCGATATAACGTCGATGGGAGATATCGCCGCGACCGATATAGACACCCGATCTTCATGCTTCGCAATAATGCGACCGGCGAATTTTTTATTGGTCAACTAGCGTGGACTGGAGGATACAGCTTCGGTTTTGACCTTAATACAGAGTTAAAGGGCAATGCTGCCGCGCTGACATTTTCTGCAGGTCTCGATGCGCCAGCCCCTATGCGCGTCATCGCTCCTGGAGAAACGGTGACAACGCCGGAGATGCACCTTGGTCTTGTCTATGGTGGTCTTGATGATGCCGTTCAATCCATGCATACACATCTAAGGCGGAGCGTTCTTGCTCCGGCGGCGCGTGGCCGCAGAGTGTGGATCGAGTCTGGCATCGGGCCGGAGATAGAGATCACGACCGAGGAGGTAGAAAATGCAATTGACGAAGCCGCTGAAATTGGCGCCGAAGTTTTTTTTATTGATGCGAGTTGGTACGCAGCGCCGCACAGTAGCTGGTGGACAACTGTAGGAGACTGGGACGAGAATCTGCAGCGCTTTCCGAAGGGATTGAAGTATTTCCGTGAGCGCACGCATGCCGCCGGTATGCTGTGGGGTTTGTGGATGGACGCAGAACGGGTTGGTGATGCAAGCCGACTTGCCAAAGAACATCCGGACTGGCTAGCCATGAATTATAACGGCAAGCGGGAGATGGGCGGATTGCTGGATCTGACGAAGCCTGAAGTCGCAAAGTGGATGGAAGACCAGATCACGAGTGTGATCGAAAAAAACCAGCTCGATTTTTTCAGGTTGGACTTCAATACGGACCTGACCCGTGGGATTAAGACGATGCATAATGGCTACGTGGAAAATGGCTACTGGCGCTATTACGAGGCCCAGTACGCGGTCTACGAACGATTGCGAGCCCGATTCCCCAAAGTAATTTTTGAGAATTGCGCCGGCGGCGGCGGCCGCACTGACATCGGCATCATGCGCCGATTCAACCACACCGATGTCACCGATTGGCAAATCGCTCCTCGCTCCTTCTCGATTACGAATGGAATGACGATGGCGTTGCCGCCGGAGACTGTAGATCGGCTGCTTGGTGGCCAGAATGGACAGTCTGCGGCAGATTACGATTTTCAATCGCGGCTGTTGCTATTCCTTATTCCGAAGGCAGGCTTCTTGTACCCACGAGGAGCCAAGCCCAATCCTCTGTTCATGGCCCGTACCAAGCACTGGATTTCTATCTATAAGTCGTTTGTCCGGCCCTTCATCGAGACCAGTCGCATCTATCATCACACTCCCGAGGTAAGTGGCGTGGAGCCTCAAGGCTGGGGCGTTCTGGAACTCGATTCTGAAGACCGTGCGCGAGGGATCTGTGGACTGTTTCAGCTCGCAGCGCCAACAAAGCCGGAATATCGTCTACGAATGCGCGGTCTGGACGTATCAAAACGTTACAAGGTTACATTCGACAATCTTGGGCAGACGAGCATTGTGGATGGTTTCATCCTGATGGAGCAGGGAATAGTCGTTCGTCTTCCTGGGGCACTGACATCGGAACTGCTTCTATTTGAGGCCGTTTAATTGTGCAGCTTGTAAGCAAGCCATTAATCGAGGATGCTTTAAACATTCTGAGTTGTATTGAAAATCTCCTGCCTCTTCAGCAAGAAGTTGAAGAGGCAGGACGCATCGAGGCTCAAAAGAGGCTGAATCTCAACCATGTCTGAGAGCAGGTTGGAGAGCTGTGACAAATCGGACCGCATTCGAACAGACGCGATCCGCATCGCCTTCTTGAAGCGCTATCGGATCGAAGATTTTCTCTCCGACGCCAACCGCAATTGTTCCCGAAGCAATAAACTCTGCGGCGTTATGTATATCAACACCTGAAGTAGCCACAAAATCAATCTGTGGGAACGGTCCCTTGAGTGCGCGGATGTACTTAGCTCCTCCCACAGACCCACAGGGAAATATCTTCACGAGATCGGCGCCTGCTCGCCACGCAGCCATTGCTTCAGTGGGAGTTAGCGCGCCGGAGATGCACACGACTTCATGCTCCTTTGCTGCTGCAAGTACGGGCAACTCAAGCGAAGGGCTCACGATGAATTCCGCACCGTTCTGAATGGCTGCATGACAGAGCCCTGCATCTAAAACTGTTCCTGCTCCTACTATCAGCTTGCTCCCATAGCGCTCCGTTAACTCCTTAATCGTTTCAATTGCTCCAGGGATGGTCAAGGTGATTTCGATAAGAGGGATCCCCGCTCGTACTACCCCTTCGGCAGCACAGAGAGCGTGCTCACGTGAAGTTACTCGAACAACCGGAAGCAATCCGGTTTGTCGGATTTGCCCTAGAATGTCTGCCTTTGATCTATGAGAATTGACCACCTGTATGCCTCACTCTTCCTTTATGTGACCACTAATCCTTAGAAGGTGCATCGAAGTTAAAGTTCGATTTAAGCTGTTCCACGGCTTCCTCCACCGATCGAGCCTCTCTGGCAAACGATGTGGCAAGCGCCAACAAGCCGAACATGGTGTCTTCCGCTACAGGGCTAAGCCTGGCTTTTGTCTGAAAACGATCCTCAATGATATGACGCAATAAAGGCAATTTATCAGCAAGTCCACCCGAGAAGACGATGTTCGACCATGATCGATCCGGCCATATTCGAAGTGCGCAGGAGTAGTAGTTTTCGGCCATATTCTCAAAAGCAGCTCTGAATAGCGTGCCTACGTTAAAATTGGTCTCGCTGATATTCGTGATCGCGCCGCGATTTCCGCAGGGCCCGCGGAAAAAGGTCAGCTTCGCACTGAGGTCCGTACGATCGACCGCCGCTGCAGCCTGTGCAATATAGGCCCAGGAGTTTTCAAGAGCAATACCGGAGTTGCGCGCTATCTCTTCTAATAAGTCCACCAGAATATTCAGCGATCGCCCTGCCGGAAGATGAGAAAGTGTATTCGTAAACCTCCCATCGAAGAAGGGGCGGGTCTGATAATCTCCCAGCTCCAACGAACTTGTTAGGCGGCTTACCTGAGAACCGGTTGAGATATTGAGTGATAATTCGTGGTCGGTTAACATTGCCCCTACCAAGGCACATTGATAATCGCCAACGGGTGTATAGCAAGGAACCCGTCTTTCACCTATCTGTATAAAACCAACAATATCCCCCGATCGGCGCAGCACAGGCCAACTCATCTTCTCTAATCCCAATTGCTGAATTACATCGGCATGCCATTGCAATGTCCGCAGATTGATTAATTCGTATGCCATAGCATTCGTAATTTCTACTGAGGGTTCTGTTCCACATAGACTGGCAAGAACAAAATCAGGAAGAGAAACCGGAATAGTTCCGGGTTCAAGCAAATCAAGCTCGGACATCTGAAATAGGAAACATAGTGGCGATCCTACCGGCAATTCGTTGCCAAGGTCACGGCGTTGCTCACCTGTGATCCTCTGTTGCAAAACCTCGTAGTAGGATCCGGAACCAGATGGATGAGGAGCGAGCGCTCGCTGGTCGCGCCAACCTAAACAATTTGATCGAACCTCGCCTCGATCATTCATGAGCACCATGCTGTGCATTTGTGCGCACATAGCAATGCCTTCGCATTCTTCTGTCAGATTTACCAGGTCTGTGACGAGATCTCTGACAATATTCAAGATGCGAACGGGGTCAATTTCATATTTGAGAGGATCGAGGCTAGATATCGGAGCCGGGAATGGTACCCGCCGGATATGCTCAAGTTCCGCCCCTCTGATGTTTAGGATGGCCCCTTTGATAAAAGATGTTCCTATATCAATTCCTACAAATGACAAAATTACATTCCTTTCAGGAAAGAGTATGTTTCACATCGAGACAAGCCAATGATCCTGCAATTGATAACTACAAGGAAATTCCTTTTGAAAACGAAAGCCTACACATAATTAAAAGGATGTGGCAACCTCGTGGGCATCGCACGGAAGATACTCATAGCGGGAATTTTGAGAAGAATACGGAAGGAATTTGACGCAAGTATATCCATAACAGCACGGATTTCGACGACATCTGCATTGCTATGAGCATAAGGAGGAAATGAAGCAAGCGATTTTCCTATTTTTCTCTTGCTCCATCATCCCTTGCCAAATTGCTATCAAGCGTCTTTGGTTCAGCGTATTGAACTTTCTTGACAGTGTTATAGCCGCTGACTAGAAGTTTATTTCACGCCATCCTTTACTGGCGCCGCCAGTACTGCTGGTCAGTGAATTATGCGGTGTCACACGAAGTCACCATATGAGATGCCGTTAGAGATAAGAGGCCATTAGTGCAACGCATTGAATTTTTTTGGGGAGATATGAACATGCGCAAGATATATGGATTGCAAAAGCTCATACTGGTGAGCTGCCTATTCTCGTTGATGATGTTGTGCGTACCTCGCACACTGTTAGGGCAAGGCGTCACTGCCGGTTCGATTCAGGGAACGATCACGGATACTTCAGGAGCTGTAATTCCGGGAGCTACTGTCACGATCACGAATGTCGGGACGAACGTGCGCCATACAGTCACGACTCATAGCAGCGGTGACTATGCAGTCGGAAATTTGGCGGTTGCCAGATATCAGGTGAGGGTAGCGATGCCTGGTTTTAGCACCCAGGTGCGCAGTGCCGTTGACGTTTCGGTTGGTCACACTACAGTGCTTGACATCGAGTTGGCTCCAGGGCAAGCCTCGGAGACCGTTACAGTGGAAGCCCATGCCGTCGACGTCACGTTGGACAGGGGCGACCGAAGCACACAAATCGCGGCAGAAACTCTCCAGCAGCTCCCTTTGCAGGTGTCAAGCGCTCCCCGTCAGACTGATTCGTTTATAACGCTGGCGCCGGGCGTAACTGGCGATACTTTTGCGGCCCGAATCAACGGTGCCCCGAATTTTAGCCAAGACTTTTACTATGATGGAATTCCGTATATGAATGCGGATGGTGGCGGTCGGCAGGAGCAGGGAGGCCCGCCGGTCGATGCTGTGGACGAATTTGCGATTAATACTAATGCGTACAGTGCCCAGTACGGCCGCGGATCAGGGTTGCTTAATTTCCATCTCCATAGTGGCGCGAATCGCCTCCATGGTGGAGCCTGGGAGTACCTGCGTAATAATAAGTTTGATGCCTCCGGGTACTACGGTGGAAAAACGAACTCGCAGAAGCAGCATGAATTCGGAGCCAAGTTATCCGGCCCGGTGTATATCCCCAAGCTGTATGACGGTCGCGACAAGACATTCTTTTCGGTTGTGTTCGATTGGTATAAATTTCGCGGCGGCGTTTCGAGCAGCCTTATAACCCTGCCTACCGCGAAGATGCTGACTGGAGATTTTTCGGAGCTTCCCTTTAAGATATATGATCCAGCAACTACCGTCTCAGACGGGGCAGGCGGCCTGGTCCGCCAGGAATTTCCTGGCAATATCATTCCTGCCAGCCGAAAGAGTGTTCTAAGCTCTCCATACTTGGATCTTATGCCTACTGCTACGCGTCCTGGGATTACCGATAATGCTGTCGCAATTCCGGGGAAAAATACTATCAATAACTTCTACCCGTTTGTGAAGATCGATCACAGTATTACTCCTCGATTTATCCTTCATGGTTCCTATTATCAGATCAAGAAGCCTGGAATCACTTCTCCTGTGATCCCGGGACCATTAGGCGCCGGAAATAACTTTGAGAGCGTCTTTTATGAGCCGCGCTTCTCTCTCGACCAGAACTTCTCGGCTAATATCTATAATCAAACGCTTTACTCGATTCAATATACTTCGGGAACGCGTGCGTGGTATCCACTTGTTCCGCAGGGCTTCAGTAGCCCTCTCGCAACCGCCGGTCTGCCATATCCAGCTATTTCTATAGCAGGTATGCCAACGTTTGGGGCTGGTCAAGATAATAACCAGACAAGTGGCGGATGTCAGCCGTGCGCTTTCTTTGCCGATAATTTCAAATGGCAAAAGGGGCGGCATGCACTTAGC
The DNA here is from genome assembly GCA_001897435.1 of Acidobacteriales bacterium 59-55. Classification (GTDB taxonomy): domain Bacteria; phylum Acidobacteriota; class Terriglobia; order Terriglobales; family Acidobacteriaceae; genus Edaphobacter. The sequence goes on from MKSV01000008.1 coordinate 204,948, forward strand.
TTCGGAACGGAGATACGTTGGGAGGATGAAAGCGACGCCTTCGCTCGAAACATCGGAACCTATTCATTTGGAAGTGCAGCCACAACCCAGCCAAATGCTCCAAATCGCGGAGCGCTGGGATACGGATTTGCCAGTTTCTATCTGGGAACTCTTAGCAACGCAAGCATGACTGGAGGAGCAGCGGTTAGACTGGTAAAGACAGGATATAGAGCATTTTATGCGCAAGACGATATTAAGGTCACTCCAAAGCTTACGGTTAATGTGGGAATGCGCTGGGACTACAGTATTCCTGTGACTGACCCCAATAATGGATTCTCGACCTTCGATCCTACGGTTCCAAATCCCGGTGCCGGCGGGCGACTCGGTTCGATTGTCTTCACCGGTAAGAATGGAGGGGCTTGTATTCCGGACGGAGGGGCTTCTCTCTGTAAGAGTCAAATGGCCGACACGTACTACAACATGTGGCAGCCGCGCTTTGGTTTTGCGTATCGGTGGCATGAGGGAACGGTTATCCGCGGTGGCATTGGGAAATCGAGCCTTCGTGGCGGAGCAAGTACGCTTATGGGACCTATGATTGCCGCAGGCTATCTAACTGGGTTTCAGTATCAGAACACCATGAGCAGCCAGGACGCCGGTATTACACCGCCCGTTCAACTTCGCCCGACTTGGGATGTAGGTGTTCCAAGCGTTGTAGATCCGCCTGTGCGTGATCGTACGCTCGCGAACGGTCAGAGCCTCGATTACATGCAGCCCATTGACGGGAAGAACGGATACGTTACGACATGGAGCTTAACGGTTGAGCAGGAACTCCCCTATAAGATGGTTTTGGAGAGTTCCTATGTGGGCAGTAGCGGCGTCCGGCTTGGTTCTAATTTGCTGAATGCGAATCAAACACCGGCGAAATACCTCAGTCTCGGTTCAGTACTGAGTAAAGACATCAATTCCCCTGAAGCGGTGGCTGCTGGTATTGAGCTTCCTTATCCAGGGTTTCAAGGCACCGTGGCGCAGGCACTCCGGCCGTATCCTCAATACAACGCGATCAATGAAAAGGTCCAGACTCCTGGTCATTCGAGCTATCACTCTTTGCAGGAGCGCCTACAGAAGGGATACTCGAACGGTATGACCTTGCTTGTAACCTATACCTGGTCTAAGACCATAACCGATAGCCTCTCGCAGTTCTCAGGCTTTGGAGCTTATCCCCAGGATACGGCACAACGCAGACGGGAACGGCAGGTTCTCGGCGCGAATGCCGATGGTGCCGGAGGAGCCCACGTTCTCAATATTGCAAGCACTTACGAGCTCCCGATTGGACCTGGGAAGAAGTTTCTGAACCAGAGTCCGATTCTTGGAAGGGTATTGGGTGGATGGGGTGCGTCTGGGGTTCTGACATATTCTCAAGCGGCCCCTCTGCCAATTGGCGGAGGGACGCCCAACCCCATCTTCAATGGTAGTACGCGTCCCAATATCGTACCGGGTGTAAATCAGAAGCTGTACAAGGGAGGCAAATTCAACCCCTACACAGACCGTTATGTAAATCCAACTGCATTTAGCGATGCCGGAGCTTTTGCTCTGGGCAATGCGCCGCCAACGCTTCCGCAGCTTCATGGCTTCATGTTCGCAAACGAAAGTCTCTCGCTTCTGAAGAACACGAAGATTCGCGATACTGCGAATTTAGAACTCCGAATCGATGCGTTCGATGCTTTCAACCGCGTGGTGTTCGGAAGACCAAATATGGACTTCAGCCAAGTTAGTTGCGGAACGACACCATCAGAGAACGGGGCGTGCAACGGGGCATTTGGAAAGGTCAACAGCCAAGCGAATGCTCCACGGCAGGTTCAGTTCGGGGTGAGGCTGAGCTTCTAATCCCGATTGTATTTAGCTTATTCACGATGCCTCCGCCCGTTTCAACGTGCGGAGGCGTTTTATCAGCCTTTTAGTCCGGCCTTTTGATCGAGCCTTTCAATGGGGTGCGACGATTCGGTAGTCTATTCTGCATACACTCTGATTTGTGAAGGGATAAGCAGGGTTTATCTTAGCAATCAAGCGCGAATGGGGAGGGCCTCTTGAAATCCGAAATCATTTTCGCGCTTCTATGTGTGACGCTCACATCGTCCGCTGTTTCGCAACAAGCGGAGGATCGCATTCCGCAGATCTACGCTGCTGCCAAGTCCGAGGAGCAGGCGCACAATTTAGATGCAGCAGTCGAGAAATATAAAGCCATTCTGCGCTTAGATCCGAAATTGGCTGCGGCCTACAATAACCTGGGGAATCTTTATTATCGACAAGGGCGCTTCGAAGAAGCGATCCCTGTGTTGAAACGTGCCTGTGAACTCGTTCCAAATTCGTCTGTCCCACGCGCGCTGCTAGGCCTCTCCTTTTTTCAGAAAGGAGATTTTGCATCTGCTCGCCGCGAACTTGCGTCAGCATTGCGCCTCAATCCCGACGACTCGATTGCCAAGCTATTTCTTGCAAGAAGTCAGGTTGAGCTTGGGGACCTCGCAGGCGCTGTTAAATTGTTGGAGCAGCTTCGGAAAACGGATCCACATAACGTAGAAGCGCTTTATTCGCTGGGTATGGCGTACTCCAGGCTGGCTGAAATGGCTCTTGGAGACATTCAGGCCGTCGACCCAAACTCTTACCTATTGGAATATCTCCTCGGAAAGGCGGCAGAGGCCAAGGGGATAACGGCTGATGCCGTGGAACATTACAAGAAGGCAATCGAGAAAGCGCCCGATGCTTCGGAAGATCTTTACTATAACTATGCACATGCATTGTGGGTAATGGGGGACACTCCAAATGCAGTTGCAGCATATCGGCATGCGCTCTCGCTAAATTCTTATGATTACCGAGCGAACTGGGAAGCTGCGCGTATCATCCTGACGCAAGATCCTCAAGAGGCCTATGCTCTTGCTAATCGATCACTGGAGCTAAAGCCAAATGTCCCGGACGCGCTCGTAGTTCGGGGACGAGCGCTCCTTGCTCTCAAGAGACCGAAAGAAGCTGTTGAGGACCTAAAACGGGCAAGCCTTCTGGATTCGGAAGACGATGCGATTCATTTTCAATTGGCTCGAGCATACAGACAGCTCGGAATGCCTGAAGAAGAGAAGAAGGAAAATACCGTCCTTCTGCAAATGCGGAAAAGTGCTGACGAAGCCATGCGCAAGAAGGTCCAGGGGCATCTGGAGAACCAGTTCCCACAGGACGGCCAGGCGGCTCCGCATTGAAAGGATTTGGGGCCCAATACGGTATTTACCCTGTGATTTCAGGAATAGTGGCTATGTCCTGCTCCGCTACACTGTGGTTCTTTTTGCTGAATTGTTGGAGTCCTCCCATTGCGAATGGCCAATCGGGACGAACCATCGAGTCGATTGAACCTAAATCACAAGGCCCGGTTCTGCCTGTTGAGATGGGCTCGCGGATCTCCGAACTAGCTGTTCGTAAACGATGGAAAGAGGTTGCTGAATCTGCGCAGCGAAAGATATTAGCGGAACCATCCGATCCAGACGGATTCTATTGGCTGGGCACTGCTCGCCTGGAACTTCATGATTCGATAGGGGCAGTCCAGGCTCTTCGATCTGCTCAGGATCTAGGAATGAGCAAATCGATATTGCACGAAAATCTCGGCCGCGCCTATTACAACTTGAATCAATTTATTCTGTTTCAACAGCAAATGGAGGAGGCGTCCAGGCTCGATCCTCGGAGCTTCAAGCCGAATTATTTTCTAGGACTCTATCATTTGGCGATCAGATCGGACGTGGCGACTGCATTAACCTTTTTTGACAAAGCAACGAAACTGGCACCAAACGATTGGAAGAGTCTTTATCAAGAGGGACGTTGCCTGGAACTCGGTGGGAAGTCAAACGAAGCGCTCGAGTACTATGCTCGGGCGATTCGTATCCTGGAGAAAAGCAATGAGCCATTCGGTTGGCCTTTCCAAGCGATGGCTCATTTAATGATTAACCAAGATCCTCAGCAAGCACTTGACTTTGCAAAAAAAGCTGTTGAGCGCGAACCCCACGAATATTCTAACCATCTAACGCTTGCTCAGGTCTATGAGCGCCTTGGAAACATTCCGGAGGCCATAGGTGAAGCAAAAGTAGCGGAGAACCAGAGTCCGAATGCAAATGCGGTACGGTACCTGTTATTTATGCTGTACCGCAAAGCCGGCAATCAGCAGGCCGCGCAAGCGGAATTAGAGGTATTCCAAAAATTAAAGGCAATTTATGGCTCAGAATAGCTTTGGTATCCGATTCTGTCGCCTTATAGTCTTTATGTCCCTTGCTTTTGTGTGCAGTGGATCATCTCTTCAAGCGCAGCTTGGCCTATTGTCGAATCGTAGTCAGGCCCCTCAAGCTAAATCGCAGGTAGAGCTGGATCTTTACCTGAAGATCGTGACTGACACTAGGTCTCAAAGCGTACTGAGGGATTTCAATGATTTCGCGGCTCAATTTCCAAAATCTGATCTGCTTGGCGTCGCATACCAATATCAGATGCATGCCTTTGAAGATCTGGGAGAGTTTGAGGAGATGGTAGAAGCCGGACGGAAAGCCCTTTTGGCAAACCCCGATAACATAAATACGTTATTAACTTTGGCTCCTGCCATTGCGAACCATGCTACCGACGGTAAAGATTCAGCTAAATTGCTTGGGCAGGCGGAAGAATATGCGCGGCGCATTCTGATCGCGGTAAATGAGATTAAACCGCCTCGCCAAATTCCCTTAGAGCAATGGGAGACAACCAAACGAGGGATGCAGTCACGCGCACATGAAGTTCTAGGAGTCGTAGCGGTTGATCGAAATCAACCCGCAATTGCTGCCGATGAATTCAAGACCGCAATTCATCTTGCTCCTGCACCTGAAGGTTCTCAATATTTTCGCTTAGGGATCGCTTGTGCATCTGCAGGAGAGAGAGCCAGAGCAAAAGAATATTTTCTCCAGGCAGTCGAACTGGGCCCAGAGCCCGTCCGCCAACTGGCTCAGAGCGAAATTAGAAAATTAGACGAGAAGAGCACTGCGAAATAACTCTCTTTGGGCTATTACCCAAAAAGTTCTCAAATCATAATCGAGTATGGATCTGGCTGAACCTTCTATTCGATATAGCCAACCTCCTTTAAGAGAGCATTGAAATCAGATGGGAGTGCAGAGGCTGAGCCGTTGGTCATCCTGGCAGTGTGTTGAATAAGGTTCAGAAGTAGACGATCTGCGACAGGATGATCGTCGATATGATCCAGGATTGGAAACGTATTGACGATAAACCGTCCGGTTCCAAATTTATAAGATCCAAGCAGAATACCGGACGCATATCCTCCAGGCGTAGAGTAACCTGTTGCAAATGCCGCGGCGATTACTTCGTCTGGAGTTTCCTGGCCATCAAACAGGGAGTGAGGCAGCATCGGGCCATAGTAGTACCAGTCGAGGAGGCCTCTTCCTTGTAGTCCTTCGAATACTGCATGAGGTTTAGCAACGCACTCCTTATGGTAGAGCCAATCCCAGAATTCATAAATTCTTCCCTTTTTGGCCAGGGGGAGCCATGCTGCGGATTGATCGGGTTTCTTGCCTCGAGCAAAGGCTAAATGAGAGAGAAATATGACTGTGCTCCCCGTCGCCATACGCGCCGCCAAATCCCTCCACTGTGCTGAAGCTGTCTCCGCTTTAGAGAGATCCCCTACGAGGATCAGATTGCAATTCTGTGTCGAGGTGTTTTCGATCAGCGTTACCTTTACTCCGTGCGACTGGAGCCACGACTGTACTTTTTGAGAAAGACCCCAGCCCGCGACCGTATGATTTAACTGAGGCAGAGATGCTGGATCAGTCAAGTGAAACTGCCACGAGGCTTCTGGAGGCGCAAATCCCTTGGATGCATATGGAGTTAATTCGTAATCCCCGCCCACTCCGGTTAGCACTACCTCTTCTTTAAGGACCGGCACTGCGAGGGCTCCATTTGCTCCTTCCGCGATGGAAACTTTGGCTTCTTGCTCCCATGCAGTGCCGTTAGGCCCCCACACGCGAAAATGAACCGGGTAGTTCCCCGGGCGCAGTACGTCTTCATTGGCGAGAACCGCCTCCAGAGTTACAGGACGTCCTGTATAAGTGTGCGTTGGCTCCGCAAACAAGCACCACCGCACCGGTGCCCATCCGTCCTGCATCGCATCGAAAGCTCCTGGCTTCCAGTCACGCCAGAATCTCCAGACTCCCTCTCCGCTCATTGCATGGTCTAGCATGCCTGTTAGATTAAAGCCGCAAATTTTCGGGTTGGAACGGATTATGTTAAAGCCAAGTGTGCGATGACGCGCCATTGCTTGCTGACTTACTCGCAATAGTGTCTCAGGATTGGGATAGACACTATCCATGCCGAATCGCGACCAGTCTGCAATCAAGCGATCTGCCATGGATCGCATCAGCACATAGTCCTCGGCATCTTCCGGTATGCCGGCTTGCTCATACATCTTGGCCTCGTGAAGTACGTCCATCATGCTGCCAATGCCATATTCCGAGAGAAAGACCGGCTTGCCACCCTCGCCGAGGGTGCGCATTATGCGATTCACCTCCGACGATTGCGGGACCCTTGGATATAAATGAAAGTCCCCGATACCAATGCCGGAAGGATATTTTGTTGGAACCTTGGGCCCTCCCGGCGCCTCTTTGCCCCAGGTGAACTCCCATTGCGAGCTACCCGGATTGCTTACCGATCCGATGTCTAGATGGCCATCGAATCGCCCACTGGAAAGGAGGACCAATCGTGTTTCATCAAGCGATCGCACCAGGGACAATGCTGATTGGGCCTCTCGGAAGACTGGCCCATCCTCAGTTTCGTTCAGCATCCCCCAGATGGCGACACAAGGATGATTGCGATCACGCAGAATCATCTCTTTTACAGAATTTTCATACCTCTTCTTCATTTGGAGCGAATCTTTTAATAGCCAACTACCAGAGGATTCTTCGTAAACCAATAATCCCAGTTCATCGCATAGATCGAGCTGATAGGGGTATGGCACGCCGGAGATAAAGCGAACAGCATTAAAGCCGCTGGCCTTTGCATACAGTATGTCGCGCCGAAGCATATCAGCATGACCCGAAGGGGGGACCACCTGCCCAAAGGGAACGTGATTGCCTGTGTGCGTGCAACGCAAAAAGAGACGCTTGCCGTTCATGTGGAAATATCCGTTGACGACGCGGAAATCGCGAAACCCAAAGTATCGGAAATCCTCGAATGCACCATCGATGCCCTCGGCCTCGATGGCGACGCTCAATCGATATAGATGCGGGTCGTCAAGCTGCCATAGCCGATGATCCTTTATTGTGACCTGGTGTTGCACAACCGAATTGCCGGAAGGCATTACCACCTCGATAGAATCTGTCAGGACGGTCTGACCGTTTGCTCTTTCGGTGATAACAAAATGCAGGCGTGCATGAGAAGCCTGTTTCAGGGAGTTGTGCGTAGCCGCCTGAATCTGTACGGAACCTGTCTTCCAGTCAGGGTCGGCATAAAGGTCTGTAAGCCGGACCGCCGGAGTCTGGTAGAGTTCTACCGGAGAGATGATGCCTCCAAAATCGTAGAGGTTACCAGGCTGGTACTTGATAACCTTATTGCGATGAGGCGTTTCCGCAAGAACGATACCATCAATGGCCTCGTTCTTTGGATTAAGGACCCGCACCGACAAATAGTTAGTCGCACCGGGACGAATTGTATCGGTCACATCGAAGGTAAATGGAGTTTCTCCACCTTCATGGGCGCCAAGAGATGTCCCGTTCAGCCACACTTCGGCAAGATAGTCTACAGCATGAAAGCGAAGCAAATACCTGCCCGCCGCAGTATAGGCTAGCAGTTGAGCTGTAAACTCCAGCCAGTACCATGCAACCCCGTGATAGCCGGGGAAGGATTCCTGAATAACGGACGGAACACGCGTCGCTCTGGCCCCCTTCTGAGGTGCGCGAAACCACGATTCTTTCCGGCCGATATTATCAGGGTCAATAGCAATAACCCATCCCGTATCGAGCGTCATCGTCAGAGTCGGGACGCCCCTCCCATCTGAGGCATAGCTCTTCCCGGTCGTTGAAGCATATAGAGTGTTTTTATCAAGAAGGGAGGATGCCAAGGTAAGTCCCGCACCTGCGCGACCTGTAAGTCTTAGAAATTTTCGACGATTCACGATCCATCACCTATGTCATTCGTTTCGATAGCAGCGAAATATATTACGCACGCGAATCTTTGGGATTTAGTCAATCGAAGAGCGTGGTTGTTATACCTAATTCCTGGCCAGCCTGTCGAAGAGACGAGATGACTGGATCTGGCAAAGGTATTCCATTTTTAAGAGCGTTCTCTCTCTTCTCCCATTCGATTTCGCCCGGCATATATATCCGGTCTGAGCCTGTTGCGGTAGGAGCTTGACGAATTTGAAGAATCATGGAGTCGATACGCGTTTTAAAGCTTTCTATTGGTAAGATCGCCTCGATATTAATTGCGATAAACGCTTGACCTAGGTGGGCGCTCTCTTCGGGGTTGAAGACCCAGCTCTTGACCTCGTTCAATATGCCGGCACCCGTCAAGAGGCCAGCCATTACTTCCACCAGCATTGCGATGCCATACCCTTTATGACCCGCCATCGGAATCAATGATCCGGTGGCGGGCCAGTTACTAAGATTCGAAGTAGGTATGCCCTCCGCGTCAGTAACCCAGGTTGATGGAATGGGCTTTCCAAGCGCCTTCATCGTCTTGATCTTGCCATGAGCCGCTGCGCTCAATGCAATGTCCAAAAGGATAGGATGCCCAGTCCCAACAGGAACCGCATAGGCGAAGGGGTTATTGCCGATGGTATGTCCACGCGCTCCAGGAACGACCATATTAGGATCTGCATTGCTCATTGAGATCCCAATCATGTCGCGATTCGCTGCCATATTGGCATAGTAGCCGGCAGCGCCAAAATGACTACTATTTCTAACTCCGCACCATGCAATAGCATTTGTACGAGCTTTTTCGATGGCCAGGTTCATGGCCATGCAGCAACTTGTCATTCCCATTCCGGAATGTCCGTCAATCACAGCCCACGAACCTCCTTCAGAGAGGATCTCCGGTTTGCTGTTGCAATCAATGCCTCCCGCCCGTAGTGCGCGGACATAGTTAACTAGCGCTCCTGTACCATGCGAGAACGTTCCCCAGGTATCAGTCATAACCAGAACCTCGGACACAGTATCGGCATCACTCCGGCTGAGGCCCGCTTTGCTAAGAACTTTAATGCAGTATTTCTTTAACCCTTCAACTGAAACTTGCTTCGGCATTTCACGCTCTCCTATCGAGCAAATCAAATATGAATAAAAGCAACGACGGAATAGAACATGGCATGGAATTACTTCAAACTAACGTTCCGTTCTGGAAAGGTATTCTTTGCCGAAGCGTGCCACTGATTCATTCCGGAAATCAGAAACGAGAGACATCAAGGCGGTCGTTCCCCCATCCAGCGTGATAGTTTGACCTACCATGAAGCTCGATTCATCACAAGAAAGAAATACCGCCAGTCGCGCGACGTCTAATGGTTGCCCGTAGCGCGCTATGGGCACCGTATTATAGGCATCTCGCTTTGCCTGCTCTTCGTTGAACCCCGGAATCGCTTTGTAATAGTTCTCCACCGTAATCCAGCCGGGAGCAATTCCATTAACTCGAACTCCAAGGTGGGCAAGCTCTACACTTAGAGTTCTGGTATGAGCAATAATCGCTCCCTTCGTAGCGGCATAAGCGGAGTGCTCAGGAGCGCCTTGAAGCCCGTGAATAGACGATATATTACATACCGTCCCACCGGAATGCTTCAGCATATCTGCGACGATGCTTTGCGTCAGAAAGAACTGCGCCCGGAAATTGACATTAAATAGCTTGTCAAACTGTTCAGGCCGAATCTTTAAAAAAGGAGCGTTGAAAGTAATGCCAGCATTGTTGACAAGGCAGTCAATGGACCCCATAGTTTCAATTGCTTGATCTGCAAGGGCGACAACATTATTCAGATCATCGAAATCAGCATGAATGACTGCAGCGCGGCGGCCCATAGTCTTGATTTCTTCTGCTATGCTCAACGCGCCATCTCGATGATGGCAGTAGTGGAGGACTACGTCTGCTCCTTCTCGGGCAAATTCGTGCGCGATTTCGCGGCCGATCCCAATATCTGATCCTGTAATAAGGGCATTTCTACCAACCAATCGAAGCTGGCTGCTCATGAATCTCTCCTAACTTTGTGGCAATAACAAATGCAACTATGGAAGCACAATCAATTCCACATAATATTGGCAGGTTATAGTCAAGATTTATAATGTCACGGCTTGCAATAGTTTCAGCGTACCTATACGGAGATAAGCTGCATCACTGTCAATATCTAAGTGAAGGCGTGCAAATCTTTAGATCGCTTAAAGCGATATCAAGATAAATCTGTTTCTATGTAGCTCGTCTTACTGCAAAAAACGTCGAAATATCTCCCGCTACGCTGGAGCAATCAGAATGAATCAAGCTTCAGCCCTCTTGGCCTAACTTTGTAGGTTTGAGCGCTAAAGAATGTCAACAGATTTCAGCTTATTGAACGAGAGGTTGAAGCGCGACCACACAGGGGATAATTATTCTCTACCCAGGTCAATTTCTGCGCCGATCTGTGGAATTAATGGGAGGCCCGCACCTCCGAGACGGGTATAAGTGTCTGCGAACAGTTGCGGATCTAGAGTCTCCTCCTCTGTGCCAGTATTGGTAGCCCATAAGTAATGGTGGATTGGAATGACTACCTCCGATCCCAGGTGCCACGCAAGCAATGCAGCCTCATGAGCATCCATATTTCCGCTGACTCCATTGATGCAAAGCATTGCAACGTTTGGTTTTTGGGTCTTGAGACGTCGCAGTCTGACATCGTATTCGGTATCGCCGCAATGATAAATGGTTAAGGATCCGACCTGTAACAACACTCCCATAGCATCTGGAACGTCCCAGCCCGGAATACCGGCTTCATGGCGTGCCGGTACTGCTTCAATCATCACATTTGCTACTTGTATCTTTTGTCCATGCTGTATTCCCAAAACCTGAGATCGGGGTATTCCCCAGCTCAACGCATGAGATGTAGCGCTTGGAGGCATAATAAATTTGGCATCAGGATTGTTGCGCGCAATAATCGGAATCGAACCGGGATCCAGATGATCTTCATGCCAATGGGTTGAAACCACCGCATGAGCACGAACGTCCTCCGGAGCTATCGGAGCACTAAAGGCGCGGTCCGCTCCGAATATTCCCTTCACGGCATTTGAAAGGTATGGGTCTAAATAGATGACCGTATCACCTGGGTCCTTAAAGGCAAATCCTGAGCCGCCTAACCACCAGCATGATATATGACCTCGAGCGACCCTCTTATCTGCGATTTCTTGAGCTAGACTAACTTTGCTTTCCATTGTCATCTCCCTTTTCATTAGATGTCATCCTGAAGAGCCATAAATTTATGGAAGTTGTCAGTCGCAAATAGGTGTTGCGGCCATATTCGTGCTCTTAGTCGTAGCAGAACACGGTTGAAGAATTGCCATCCTAAATTATTGGGCTGAGCATGTCGTTTGTTTACTCTGCAAAGTATTAAGTCTTCTTCGTCCTATTTGACTATCTGGACTATAGATTAATACGCGTTCAAGTACTTGCTTCGCAGCGTTCTGTCTATTGAGCAAACATTCAGCAAGTGCCAGGTTGATTCCGAGTTGCTCGTTATCTTCGTTGAGAGCAAAAGCCCCTCTCCATAGCGATGCAGCATGCGCAAGTTGCCCCGATTTGGCCAAAAGCATAGCCAAGTTATTAATTGCTTCGACATTGGTCGGCTCGATCGTCAAGGCGCTTTGGGTAAGTTCAATCGCATGATCTGTCTCTCCATTTAATTGAGCTAAATATCCGAGAGAAGAGAGAAGCTTGGTGTCCTGAGAATTTATTTGCAGGGCAGATTGCAGCAGTCGCTGAGTTTTATTTCTCGTAGCGGTATTCCGGTCCACCCCCAAGTTGTAGTATGCCAATGCCAGATCCCGTGCACTCGGATCATTCTGTAGAAATGAAACTAAGTCATCATTCATAGATGGAGTATTTGGTAGACCCGGCAGACCAGGTCGCTGTCGAATACGGTGATCAGTCCATGCAACATGAGGTATATTTTCTGCTTTTCCAGCCGGCATATGGCAACTGGTGCAATCCTGGTTGTTTGGATAATGTGTCGTTAGAAACCTGGGCTGATTATGGCACGCAAGGCACTTAGATCGGTAGAAATTAGCCCGCTCTCTTTTGGATGGGGTGTAATGAGGATCGTGACAACTCATGCAGGACATTGCATCGCCGCTAACCCTCTTACATTTACTAAGGCTCAGTTCCTCAATTTCGCTTACGCCGCGGTCGCTTATGTTTGCGTTAGCATAAACGAAATAAGAAATAAAATCGCTGATGCGATCGCCCGGCATGTAGTTCAGTACAGAACGGCCACGATGCTCAACATTGGTGTCGCCTTCCAAGTGGCAATTAATGCAGACTGAGTCTCTACGCTCGGGATCAAGCTTGACAGGGTTGATGATCGCTGCACGTCCTTTGCTCGCAACATGTTTACTTGCGTCACCATGGCACCGCTCGCAGGTGATGCCGCTATGGAGGAATGGCAAAGTCTGATAGCGGTTTTTCGATCCCCTCTCTTCTTGTTGTACGCCGCTCATATGACAACGCAGACATCCGCTTGTTACCGGCAGAGCGGGAGGCATTGACTGAAAGGAGGCGAGTCCCGGTTTCATATCGTACTCATTACGATTTGCATAGTATGCAACCGGAGACTCGAGGAGGTAACCATTAATGCTGTATAAATAGGTGACGCCAAGGTGCCCCGATCCGAGAAAATAGTCGAGTTCCTTCGAACCATGCAGAGGCAGATTCCCTTCGCGGTCATAGCTAAGCCATAGCGAACCATTCTCGGAAAAAATGTTGTACTTCACGCCCGAGGGAAGATGGTTAAGGCTTCCAGGGATGGCGCGGTCTGAAGCTACTCCGCTGGCATTAGCCATTGGAGTAGCGAGATATTTATGGAAGATTTCATAGTGGCATCCTTCACAGGCTGCATCTGCTTGACGTACGGGTATGGGCGAGGGTGTAGATGCGGACAGATGCTTATTCGCGATGAACACAACCCAAAGCGTTCCGCAGAAGATAAGCACATACTTTGTTCGCACATAACGCATCCGAGCCTGCTCTCAAAAGGAACCGTCGTTACCTTTGGATTTCTTGCGAGAACTCCACTTGCTAACTGGAGAGACTCTTAGCTCGATACCTGCCTGGTGGTGAGTGTATGCCTTGCTCAGAGTTAAATGCGCTAACATCTGCGCCCTTGCAGCATCGGGATCGCGCGCTTGGATAGCATCTAGAATTCGTTCGTGCTCCGAGAGCACCAGTTGAGCATGGTCGCCACGCGCATGAATCAACTGGCCCTTAGCCAGTACCTTCTGCAGGAGATCGATGAACCAGATGAAAACAATATTTCCCGAAGCTACGGCAATATGATGGTGAAACATCTTGTCTCGATTGACAAACTGACGAGTGTTCATCAGAAGCGGTTTCATTGCCTTAAGTTCTGCCCTCATCTTCTCTATATCATTCGCGGTAGCGCGAAGCGCAGCGCAAGCTGCGGATTCTGCCTCCATCGCGCGCCTAGCCTCGTACATCTCTGCAAATGAGTGCCCGCGAAGAGGGACCAAAAGATCCTCTGGATCGCTCAGGATCGTTTCTGCAGCATCGGACAGATAAGCTCCCGAACCATGAATTACATTGAGCACCCCCATGATTTGAAGAGCCATTAGGGCTCGACGTAATGAACCGCGGGAGATATTAAACAGCACAGCTAATTCCCGTTCGGAGGGAAGGCGCTCACCAGGCTTGATGACACCTCGGAGGATGCAGGCTTTGAATTGGCGAACTACATTCTCAGTCAGATCTTCGGCTCTGATCGGACCCATTTCCTGGGCGAGTCGTATCAATGCGGACGATTGGGTTGGTTTTCGTTGGGTCTCTTTCATGGGCATTTCTCGTTTTGAGTGATTATGGGAAGTCCAAGTTCGATCAGCCATCGGGCAAATGAAAGATTAGCATGTGAAATCGCAGCAAGATCATTTATTGCGCTTCTCGAAGAGAGATACCTGTTACGGCAGGTGCGATTATTAGTGCGTTGTTCAATAGGCTGAAATCGATTGACACTTGTAAACGCCGACTCTACAAAGAGAGAACATCTGGTGGGAAGAGGCACCAGCGCTCGAACGGAGTTATTTCTATACCCGTCGGAGCGTAACCCTAATCTTACTGGCTATTTGGTCAACCGAGACGAGATTGCAGCTTTCAAAGAACAAGACGATAAATCAGATGCTATGCACCGTTATAGCCAAAGCGAGTCTATGTGAATAATGCGATCGGTTTTATATTGACTTTGGCGGCAGGTGTCAGCGTTGGCGTCAGCATGTGGCCGCTGAAGTGGGCGAGATTCTGGAAGTGGGAGAATTTTTGGTTTATCTATGCAATTTTCTCGCTGATTATTATGCCTTTTGGCCTCGCGTTTTCTGTGCTTCCACACATGGGCCATGTCTATGCGTCCTTGACGTTTCAGCAGGTTCTACTTCCGTTTAGCCTCGGCATCCTATGGGGCTTCGCCCAACTTGGAGCTGGCATCTGCGTACACCGTCTTGGCCTTGCAGTTGCGGGAGCGGTTCTTAATGGAACGGGTGCGGCTTTTGGAACTATCATTCCACTGGTTTCACTGCATCGCGAAATGCTCTTTCAATCAAACAGCCTGCTGATCATTGCGGGAATTTTCATGATGATATTTGGCGCTGGGTTTTGCGGATGGAGCGGCTATCTTCGCGAATTGGAGGCCAAACAGAAGGGGATTGGCGCAGGCTTTGCTCAGAAAGAAGCTGCCATGCGACAGGCATCTTTCTCTTCGTCGGCTTATCTGCTCACCATTGGGATTGCAATTGGCTCCGGGGTGCTTGCATCTCTTCTAAATGTTGCTCTTGCATATGGCGGAGACATTATGAAGCGGGCGGAGGGCGAAGGTGGTCAGCCCGCTTGGACTCCCTTTGCTGTCTGGCCGATTGCCCTTCTTGGCGGGGCGATCATCAATATTGCATATGCGGCTTACCTGCTTACGAAGAATAAGAGCTGGGGGAACTTCAGTTGCGGGTTCAGGGAAGTGGTAAATCCCGTGATATCTGCCGGGCTATGGATGGCCGGTATTGCAATCTATAGCAGCGGAACAACATTTCTGGGGAGTTTGGGTATTTCGATAGGGTTTGCGGTATTCATGATCTCGGTAATTGTGAGCGGTCAGGCTGCAGGAGTGTTTACCGGCGAATGGAGCCAGATGAAACCTAAAACCTATAGACCCTTTGTTGCGGGTATCGGACTATTGGTTGCGGCGGTGTTGGCAATTGGTTTCTCAAGATATTTTGAGAGCTGATGCCATCCGATTTTCCGCTTATTCAGGGAGAAGGTAGTTAAAAGAATGAGGCAATCTATGAAGAGATCTTCGACAGCGAAGAATGGTTCAAAACTAAAGCAAGACAAGAAAATAGTCTTAGCGCTCTATCGCAAGATGGTGCTGATTCGTGAGTTTGAGATGAAAGCGAAAGAGATCTTCCATAGTGGAAAGATGCCGGGCTTTATCCATATATATGTGGGGGAGGAAGCTGTGGCTGCCGGAGTCTGTGCTCAACTCCATCAGGATGATTATGTCGCTAGCACGCATCGCGGCCACGGACACGCACTGGCGAAAGGGGTAGCGCCGCGAGATGCCATGGCGGAGCTCATGGGAGTTGTGACCGGATGCTCGGGAGGCCGCGGTGGGACCATGCATTTATACGATCCGGAAGTTGGCTTTTTGGGTTCGAATGGCGTAGTGCCTCCCGGGATTCTGATTGCGGCTGGTGCTGGCCTCAGTGCTCAGTTGAGGGGGACCAGCCAGGTTGCAGTCGCATTTTTTGGCGATGGCGGATCAAACAACGGAGCCTTCCACGAGGGCTTGAATCTGGCTGCAGCCTGGGACCTTCCGGTCGTCTTCGTTTGCGAGAACAATTTCTATGCCACGGAAATGCCTTTTTCAGAAACTACAAAAAATACAAATGTCGCGAGTCGGGCTAAGGCTTACGGGATTCCCGGCATTCAGGTCGATGGGAACGATGTAATGGCGGTCTATGAGAAGGCCGGAGAGGCGATTCAGAGAGCGCGAGAAGGGGGCGGCCCCACCCTCATTGAATGTGTGACGTACCGTTGGTTCGGCCACCACGCCGGAGATCCTGGCGTGTCATATCGCACGAAGGAAGAGGTTGCCGAATGGAAGGAGCGCGATCCCATCGGTAAGCTGCGCAATGATTCGATAGCCGCCAGGTTGGCTACTGAAACAGACTTCCAGCGAATCGACGAAGAGATCAAAGATGTGATCGAAGAATCCGCTGATTTTGCTCTTGCCAGCCCGCTCGAAGCCGATAGCACCGCGCTGGATCATGTGTTCTATTCGCCTGCTGAATGAATTTTTGTTGAGAGAAGAGATTAATGCCACAGAAAAATATAAACTCCACTTCTTCCACTGCGTCGTCCACTGCAGACCAGCGAGTGATTACTTACGCCCAGGCTGGAGTAGAGGGTGTGCGCGAAGAAATGCTACGCAATCCCGACATCTTTTATATCGGCCAGGGGATTGGACCGCGAGGCGGTAACTTTCAGCAAAGCCGAGGTCTGTGGCAGGAGTTCGGCCAGGCCAGAGTGCGCGATACCCCTATCGCAGAACGGGCGCAGGCCGGATTTGGCGTGGGAGCCGCGTTAGCCGGAAGTCACCCGATTGTAGATATTGTTTTCATGGACTTTACCCTTGAGGCTATGGGAGAGATTGTCCAGCAAGCCTCGACGATTCACTACATATCAAATGGGAGATTTAAGGTTCCTCTGATGGTGCGAGCTGCCGGTGGAGGAATCCGTAGTACCGGACCTCATCACTCTCATACCTTCTGGTCGTTTTTTGCACATATCCCTGGCCTCAAGGTCGTTGTTCCGTCCACACCTTACGATGTAAAGGGTCTGATCAAGACTGCCCTCCGCGATGAAAATCCGATTATGTTTCTTGAGCATAAGGGGCTCTATGGTACCAAAGGTCATGTGCCGGAGGAAGAGTATCTGATTCCTTTTGGCGAAGCGAATGTAATTCGCTCTGGTGAAGACGTAACGGTAGTCACGCTTGGAAAGATGGTTCAGCGATCGCTGGATGCAGCCGAGGAGCTCCAGCGCAACGGCATATCGGCGGAAGTGATAGATCTGCGAACCCTAGTTCCACTCGATAAGGAGGCGATCCTCAAGTCAATTACCAAAACAGGAAGGCTGGTAGTAGTCGATGAGGCCTACGCGAGCTGTGGCATCTCAGCGGAGGTGGCGGCGATCGTTGCCTTCGAGGCAATCGATCAACTGGATGCGCCGGTCGTTCGCATCTGCACGCTTCCGACGCCGCACTCTTTCAGCCCTTCGACAGACTCATACCTAGTGCCATCTGTAGTGCGAATCGTCGCAGAAGTTTCAGACCTCATGAAAAAAAAGATATGACATTGATTTGTATGCAAAAGACATCGCCTATCGGGCCTTCCATGCAAGGCGCCAAGACTGCAGGAGGGAATCTCTCATGAGCCGTGCTATTACGATGCCGCAACTTGGTCTGACGATGACGGAAGGGTCAGTAAACACCTGGCTGAAGGAGCCCGGCGATGCCATCACCAAGGATGAAGTGATTCTGACCGTAACCACGGACAAGGTGGATATGGATGTTGAATCTCCCGTGGGCGGAACCCTGAAAGAGATTGTCGTCGAGGTAGGGGAAGTTGTCCCGGTTGGTACCCCTCTTGCCTATATAGAGGAAGCTGGCGACAGCACTGAAGATGCAGAACTTCCCATTAAAGATACTTCTCACAAATCAGCATCTGCCCCGACGCCTAAGGCAGTCGCGCCGGCAAAGGCCGAATCGGAGCCTGTAAGCAACTCTGCAAGTAAGTCAGCAGGTTCGCCTGACCGCAGCCTTGTGTCGCCTCGTGCCAGGAGGGTCGCTCGCGAACGCGGCATCGATCTCTCAAAGATCAAAGGCAGCGGCCCTGGCGGCCGTATTGTTGAAGATGATCTTCGCTCTGCGTCAAAGGCAACTCCCAGACAGGTGCAGGATACGGATATCAAAAGGCGTCAGCTTATTGCAGAAAAAATGGTCGAAAGTATTACGACAATCCCCGCCTTTTCTGTATCTGTTGAAGTCAATGCAGAGAACCTCGTTGCGCTCTATGAGAGTCTGAAGGAACCAGTTGGCCGAGCAGCCGGAACAAAGCTAACCTATACGGATCTGTTGCTGAAAGCTCTTGCGGTTTCTCTCACAAAGACGCCCGAGATGAGCAAGCTTTGGGGTGCAGGAGCGATTAGCAGCCCATCGGAAGTCAATCTGGGGCTTGCAGTAGCAACGGAGCGCGGTGTCTCCGCTCCTACCCTGGTTGGCATCGATCGACTCTCGCTGGAACAGATTGCCAGCAGGAGAGGCGAACTCACTGACAAAGCGCGTCAGAGCTGTTTGGTCTTTTCGGATATAGAGGGAGCAGTGGGTACGCTGAGCAATCTTGGCATGTACCGTGTTGATAGCTTCGAAGGCATCATTACTCCGGGCCAGACCTTTATTCTTGCGGTGGGCAAACTGCAAAACCGCCCATGGGTGATGGATGCGGCTCTGGTCGTAAAGCCTACGCTGGTGCTGAACCTGTCCGTAGACCATCGTGTTGCTGATGGCGCAGTGGCAGCAGTGTTTCTTCAGCATATTGCTGAAGTGGTCGAAAATCCTTACCAGATCCTTTGGAATTCCGATGCGCAGACACGCAGGAGTTAATAGCTGATGGCCACATTTTCCAATACAATTGCAGCGTCGATCGTGCCTGAGGGATCGCTGGCTGTCTACTGGCTTTGCCAGGCCGGATTTGCTTTCAAGACGCACGCCGGACAGGTGGTCTATGTCGACCCATATCTCTCTGACGTCGTTGAGCGCGTAGTCGGCTTCAAGCGCATGTCCCTGAGCCCGATCTCTGCAGAAGAGGTTGCTGCAGATCTTATCGTTTGCACACACGAACATCTGGACCATATGGACATCGATGCGCTGCCCGTTATTGCCAGAAACTCGCGCACCCATTTTGCAGGCCCCATCGAATGCCTTAAGGAATTCGAGAAGCTGAATATCCCTGCCGACCGTTGTCACCTTCTCGAAGAGGGGAAAACGACGACTGTAAACGGGGTTGAAATCAAGTCCGTGTATGCAGACCACGGCGAATTGGCTCCGGACGCTCTTGGAACCGTTCTTAACTTCTCAGGGATCAAGGTCTATCACACCGGCGATACGGCCTACCGTCCCGAAGAATTTCAACTGGCAGTCGAAACACGTCCCGACATCTTGTTGCCTTGTATCAATGGTGCGTTTGGCAATATGGACTGGAAGGAAGCAGCTCAGCTAACGCAACTCGTTGCCCCTGCTGTCGTCATCCCTACACATTTCTGGATGTTTGTTGAACAGAACGGTAATCCTTCCAGATTTCTTGATCTCTGCTCCGAGTTGGCTCCGAACGTAAAAGCACTACTCTTGAAGCCGGGCGAAGAATATCTGTTTCAGAAAGCGATATGAGGGTATTGCTGAGTCATATAGCAAACCATCACAACCAGCCTCTTCTAACTTCTATAGTCGTTAACTTAGAGCGAACCCTCTCTTGACCTTCTAACCAAACCGACGTTCTCTCAGATTCATGTATGAAAGGGCTTCTTATCTAAATGCCAACAGCTATTATCAGCGACCATACCTTCCCCTCACTCGATCTGCAGAGAGAGGTATTGGAATCTGCTGCAATTGAATTAGTGGAAACGAATCCAATTTGCGTAACCGAGGACGACGTAATTGAGCGCTGCGGCGCTGCCGATGCCCTTCTGGTGCAATGGGCGCCCATTACACGGCGCGTACTTCAGTCTTTGCCGCATCTGAAAGGCATCGTGCGATATGGCATTGGCGTCAATAATATTGATCTGATTGCGGCAAAGGATTTAGGTATTGGCATCGCCAATATACCAACCTATTGCATCGAAGAGGTTTCCAATCACGCGTTGGCTATGATATTGGGATTGGGAAGAAGAATTCCGCATGATCACTATAGAATCATGCATGGCGAATGGGGCATCGCTCCTTTGCTTCCTATTCCCGCCTTTATCGATATGTCGCTTGGACTTATCGGTTTTGGAACGATTGCCCGTCGTGTTGCTCAGAAGGCCAAATCCTTTGGTTTCCATATCGTCGCATACGATCCTTATGTGAACGATGATCTCTTCACCGAAAATGAGGTGAAGAGGGTTGAACTGGATGTTCTTCTAAGCTCAGCAGACGTCATTTCCTTACACTGTCCCTTGGTCGAGGAGACAACACATCTGATCAACCGCAATACCATTCAGAAGATGAAGAGTGGTGTTGTGCTCGTCAATACTTCTCGCGGGCTGCTCGTCAAAGAATCCGACTTGGTGGAGGCTCTCCACAGCAATCATATCGCGGGTGCTGGATTAGACGTATTTGAAGAGGAGCCGCTAGCCCAAAACAGCACCTTGCGGACCTTGCCGAACGTTATCTTAACCAGCCACGCAGCTTCCGTTTCGACTCGCGCAGTGGATCTGCTGCAAGTAAAGGCAGCAGAATCTGCGCGCGATTTCATTCGTGGCAAACGCCCGGAAAGCGCCTTAGTCTGGCCTGCTACTCTCTAACTATGTACTTGTTGATCTAACTCATACCTATCTAGAAAAAGGTGTTCTTATGAAGTTACTCTCTGTTGTGACTACCGAAGGCCATCGTCTCGCCGCAAAAATCGATTCTGGAGTTTTGATCTTCTCTGATGCAAATAGCTTGCTGTCTGAAAGCGGGAGTTTTTTCCCTCTCACACTCCAAGAAATTTTTGCGTCGGGCAAGGATTTCTTCCAGATTGAATCGCGCCTGCGATCGTTTATCGCTGATCCACGAGTCAGCCAATATGTGCGTCCTGAGAGTGAAATCAAGATAGCCAAGCCATTTACACCTCATAATGTTATCTGCGTTGGTCTCAACTATAAGGACCATGCCGAGGAGAGCAAGATTGCTTCGCCCGAGCAGCCTGTATTGTTTGCGAAATGGACGGGTGCGATGATTGGCCCCAATGACCCGATCATACTTCCGCTGGATACGAAAGAAGTTGACTACGAAGCCGAGCTTGCGGTTGTTATTGGTCGAGAATGCAGCGGAGTCCGGGCCGAGAACGCGCTCGACTATGTAGCCGGCTATACCTGTCTCAACGACGTTAGCGCTAGAGATTTTCAGCGCGGTGACGGTCAATGGGTACGGGCCAAAAGTCAGGATACCTTCGGCCCCTTCGGCCCGTATCTTGTGACGAAGGATGATGTGCCAGACCCTCAGATACTTGGCATCACTTGCTCGGTGAATGGCCGCGTCTTGCAGAACTCAAATACAAGCAAGATGATCTTTAGTGTGAGAGAACTCATCGCGTTTATTTCGCGCGGAGTTACGCTTCGCCCTGGTGATGTGATCAGCACAGGAACCCCGCATGGGGTTGGTTTTGCGCAGAAGCCGCCGGTCTTCCTCAAAGCGGGAGATCAGGTTGTTGTCGAAATCAAAGCTATTGGGCAACTCTCCAATCCGGTAAACGAAAGATAATCGAGTGGTCTTGTCTCTATGAGGGTCACTTCTTTTAATGGAGCGCATAGAGAATGCACGAGCAAGAGAAGGATTTGTAATGAAAGTCGATCTCAAGAATCGGATCGCTTTAGTCACGGGAGGAGCTAGTGGCATTGGACGGTCCATTGCTCTTGCATTAGCTGAGAACGGCGCGCTCGTTGCTGTCAATGATCTCAACAGTGATGAGGAGACCTGTAGTATCATCCGCAAGAGCGGTGGAACGGCAAAGTTTTATCGGGCGGATATATCAAAAGTCGAATCTGTCGAGGCCATGATCGCTGCAGTTGAAAGCGAGATGGGGCCAATTGACATCATGGTGAATAATGCCGGCGTTAATGTTGGCAAGGACAGAGGGCCAGTTCACGAATTCTCAGACGCAGCCTGGCACAGAATCATTAGCGTTGATCTCGATGGCGTTTTTTATTGTTCTCGCGCAGCCTCGACATCGATGATCAAACGCCGCAAAGGCACGATCATTAATATAGGTTCGGTCTTCGGTGTGATCCCTGCGCGCCTTCAGTGTGCCTTTACTGCAGCAAAGGCAGGAATGCTCAACTTTACGCGCTCTCATGCGCTCGAAATTGGACAGTATGGAATCAGGGTGAATGGGGTCGCTCCTGGTTCTATTCTCACCGAAGGAACACGTGATCTCTTCTATAACGCCGACAATAAGGCGAGCGCCGAGGGTCTCATGGAGCACATCCCGCTTGGTAAGCCTGGAGAGACTGATGACATCGCCGCGGCCGTCCTTTATCTCGCATCGGATGACGCCAAATATGTGACTGGTCACGTTCTGGTCGTCGATGGCGGTTGGACCGCAGGCTATTCTCGTGATTGGTAAAACTATAAAATCAGTATGAGGAAGCAACCGTCAAATAACAGTCACAGTGCTGAGAGAGTGCCTATAGCTGATTTACTATAGGCCCCCCCGCACGGCTTACTTATATTAATGTTAAGTTACATCTCCTCACATCGTCATTGCGTATTACCGCCAATAACTACGCGCTTATAGCTTAGTAGCGCAGAGTCGGGCGAATGCCGGAGCGTTATCTTGATTCCCTGATCCATAAGCTCTTTCCCGGATAGATCGCGATGGGTCAAGTCATCGAGATTGCTCACCGAATATTTGGCTCCAGGCTCCAACCCGTGTAGCTTGAATCGCGCAGTTTCATAGGGGCTATGGGAGCGCCTGAATATCTCGATAAAGCCCTCTCCGACTTCGGGACGATCGAACTGCATTGCGGCCCAGACATCATTCGACAGAGTGTAGGAAGTAAGCGGATAAAAGTCGCCATAATAATTCTCCGAAATCGACCGCCACTGTTTGACTAGATTTCGCATTGCATTTGTATCGTTGTCTTTTCGGCGCAGATCCCAGGTTGTAATAATGCCGGGAGTCATCTGGCTCCGAAAAGTATACGGGTCCACGCCGCTGACGCCTGTCCCAAAGTATGGAATCCATTGAGCCATCCCTAGGGTCTGCATTTGCTGGCTAATCGGCTCAACCGCTTCCATCAGATAATCGCTTCGGGTCAGTGGTACTGCGCGTCGAAGCGACTCCACGTCATTGCGTCGTCCGCCGCTTGCACACGAATCCAGAAGCATATTTGGATGACGCCGCCGCAATTCGTCCCAATATGCGAGATATCCCGTGACATAGCGAATCTCGGTGATACCCTCACGATCAGGGGCATCGTTGGCTCGCCAATAATTCAGCGGGTCCATATTAAAGTCTTGACGATAGAGGTCGATGCCTTGCTCGGTAATCACCTTGTCGACGTGGTTGGTCATCCACTCAAGAGCCTGAGGATTCCCGAAGTTGAATAGGCGCCATGCATTATCGTAAAGCTGGTTGCCGGGATTAGGCGGCGGTGTCAGAAGCCACTCAGGATGATGCTCGTATAGCCATGTCCCTTTGGTCACGCGTTCCGGCTCAAACCAAAGAATGGTCTTTACCCCCTTAGAGTGTGCATGATCGCTTACCTCACGTATGCCCTTTGGAAAGCGCGTGGTATCGACCTCCCAGGTTCCGACATTCACCCAGCTTCCGTTGTTCGGATACCAGCCGGCATCCATCCAGAAATAGTCCGGTTTAATGCCCTCTTCGATATACCGGTCGATAAACATGTTTTCATCGCGGGCCGTGGCTTCAGTCATCTCGATATATTCGCGCGATGTATTCGCCGCCATCTGCGGAGGAGGCAACTTACCCCCTGGCCGGGGCATGTTGTGAGCCATCATCCAACGCCTCCACATGTTTTGAGAGCGCCTCCATTCCCCCTTCCAGAACATCAACACCATTCGCGGAGTTCGAACTTCTTCTCCCGGCAAAAGCTTAAAATGAGTCAATTCCTGTCCGGCGCTAACCTCAACACCATTTGCCTTGTCGCGAACAAGTTGGCTCGACCATTGACCTGGCCAGCCCACAACGATGATGACACCTTCACCCGGCCATGCCAGGTTGAAATACGGAAGATCCTTGTTGGAAGGACGGCCACCGTAGCCGCTTAAGGTGTTTCGCGAGTCCTTTCCCAGCAGAGTTTCGTATGGCTCGTAATCGTTCGGGGTAGCTGGAGCTCCTTTGTTATGGTGCAAGAGAAATTCTCCATCCCCATTTCTTTCCAGCCGAGTATCCAGTGCCTGAACTTTCTCGATAATGGGAGTTTCCACATGGCTCGTGTTTTTGAAGTACACCGTCCACTCAACAGCTGGAAAATCGCGATACTCCACGCCAACCAGCCGAACCTCCAGACCCGTTCCCTTATCCTTATAGATTTGAGTATGTTCAGTGCGCAGAGAATCGAGGGAGCGGGAACTGCGCTGTACGCTCCAATCCTTTATTGTTTCCGAGGACTTTTTCCCGCCATACACGAATGAGAAGGGTGGGCTGATCGTGTAATCCGCGCGTAAAGGGCCAATCGGAAGATCATCTATGTTAATCTCGCGCCCGTTGCTCTGGGTTATCTTTGCATCTGCCAAATCGACACTGCCATCTTTCCCGGCAATTCTCAGCGTGAAATCAGTTGCCCCGGCCAGATCGATGTCTACCGGAATTGCCGTTTGGCCTTCGCGCATAGCCGGTGACTGGAACATCTCTTTCCCATGGACCTCTATGGTGACTACGAGGTTGCCTCGCCCAAGGCTGGAGTAGTAGCCGAGGTCATTGCTGTCCACCCCCAACAGCGCACTGAACCGCTTCCCCGGAGTAGAAAGATGTACTTTCATGACACCGTCGGATGGGCAATTGATACCTCGATCAAACAGCCTGTCTGCAATTCTCAGCTTGCGACCTTGGCGAGCATTCCTCTCTGGTACTCCAGATTTCAATTCCGGCAGTAAGTAGCTTGAATCTGGTCGCGGTTTTACCTTTCCGTCAAATTTGGCGGTCACCCAGCGCTCGGTTTCGGTCCTCTCCTGAGGGGTCATCTCCAGCGCTGAGGCACATTGGCAGGCAATCAGGAGCGCGAGAATAGGGATGGTTCGATATAGTCTCATCATATTTTGTAAGTTGTGCTTGTCCTTGAAGATGGGATGTCGCTATCGGTTCAGCCGCGATGTCGAAGTCGTTAATTGCGTAGGACACTTACATACTTCCGCTTCTTCTATTGTCAATACCTGTTCGAAGTATTGAACTCCGATCGAGCATTCAAAAACTACACTTAGGATCTACCTATGAAAATTATCGACATCGAAACCTATGCTGTTAGTGCCGGTTGGAAAAACTGGCTCTTTGTGAAGGTGATAACAGACAGCGACACCTATGGAATTGCAGAGGCGACCATCAACGGCTTTACCTCGACCACAGAGACGGCGGTTCATGAATTGGCCCATTTTGTAATCGGCAAAGACCCCATGCAGGTGAACTCTATTGCCAGCATCATCATCAATACGATTGCCGATGCCGGACATATTCACCGATTGGTTATGGGAGCCATAGAAGTCGCATGTTGGGACATCTTGGGAAAAACCTTAGGAGTGCCGATCTGGCAGCTCCTCGGTGGAAAGCATAGAGATTCCATTCTGGCTTATGCCAACGGCTGGTATCGTACAGAACGCACGCCGGAGCACTTTTTACGAATTGCAGAAACGGTGGTGAAACGGGGATTCAAAGCTCTGAAGCTCGATCCCTTTGGAATGGCGAAAGGCTTCATCGATCATCCGGACACGGAACTGGCCTTCGAGATTCTGCATAGGTTGCGAGAGCACTTTGGTCCAGATCTGAAAATCCTTATCGATGTCCACTCGAGGTTATCTCCCAGCGAATCCTTACGTATCGCTAGCAGGTTGGCCCCACTCAATATCTTCTGGTGGGAGGAGCCGACGACAGGGGAGCGCGAAGAGCTAACGAATGAGATTGCGAGCATCTGCCCAATCCTTGTGGCAACCGGGGAGCAGTTTGATAAGGTGGGGCAGTTCGAGACTCTGGCCCGCGGGAAGTATGTCAGCATCTATCAGCCTGAGCCGATGTCGTTAGGCGGCATTACCAATACGATTGCTGTTGCTAACATCGCTCATGCAAACGGAGCATGGATTGCCCCTCATCAGAGTGGCGGCCCTGTGGCCACGGCAGTATGCCTGCAACTCGCGGCAGTCATTCCCAATTTTCTTATCCAGGAACATTTTGACCCGTTCAATGAGCCGTGGACCAGAGATCTTGTCACATGGACTCCATCCATCGATATGGAAACCGGGCATCTGCCGATTCCCACTGCTCCGGGGCTGGGACTGGATCTGAATATGGACGTCGTGCGAGCGCACCCCTACGATCCAAATGCTTATTTCGACACATCCCGGAAGGGGTGGGAAAAGCGGCTCGGCGTACGCGAAGCTACTGCGTAGCGAGCACTTCTCAATACTCTGGAATCTCCGGCTTGGCTTTCCGGCAAGTCTTCTGTCTTGCGGTTAGCGGATTGGTGAGTTCTTCAGATGCAGGTCGAGCCAGTCCGCAAATGCATCGACATCTTCCTTGGATCTCCAGTAGTCAGGCCAGCCATGGCCTTTGCCTTTGCGCACAATAATCTTGACCTCTGGAGCGCCAAGCTTTTTCGCCTTCGCAGCAAAACTTTCCGATTGTTGTAGCGGCACCACTTCGTCGGCATCACCGTGAATGATAAGCACGGGAGGAAGTTTTGCGCTCATGAAATAGATAGGAGAGATCTGACGCCCGATAACTTGCCTGCCCGGCTCAGTGCTTGCCATAGTGCCGAAGGCACCCACAAGGGGAGACATGGGCCCTCGTCCAACCGCATCCACACCGGGAGCGCCCCAGTTCAGAAAATCAGTAGGAGGAAAGAAGCACCCAACTGCCTGCACCGCGCTGCTCTCTCGCTCGATTGGGTCGGGCGCGTTGGCCGGTCCGGAGCCGCCCTGGGTTGCGATCATGAGAGCTAGCTGGCCGCCGGAACTGGACCCCAGGATGCCAAACCGGTTTCGATCGACGCCATATTGATCTGCATGGTAGCGGATAAACCGAACGGCGCGATGAATATCGAGAACCTCATCCGGAATTGGAAAATAGGGCTGAGAGCCGTGAACCACTGCAAACACGGTATATCCGCGGTCCAGAAACGGCTTGTAGACCTCAGGCGTAACATGAACCATGGTCGTGTCGTCGTGGCTCGAAAGCCAGCCGCCACTGACGATATAAACAATTGCCGCACCGTTCTTCTTTGCCGGCTCAAATACATCAAGCGTGAGCGCCATTCCCGCCTTACGTCCGTAGATGACATCACTTGTCTGCTTCACGTTCTCTCTCATTCTTACGGACTGACAAAAAGCTCCCAGACTCACGAGGGTTACTATAACCAGCGAAGCAAATATTCTTCTTGCCAGGAAGGCAAAAATCTCCGGATTGTCATGCTTGTGAAGACTGGTCACGCGGGAGCTCATGCTATAGCTTTCGCATAGCATGTGGAATCAATTCTGAAGTGTTCAATATCCAGAACGCTTCTTGGATGTCGCGGTTATCTCGTAAAACACAATGATGCTTGTCAGGCGTCGGCGTTCAATAGGCCGAAATGGATTGACACCCTTATAGCTGAACGCCTACAAAGCGGCCAGGCAAACGATTATTCAAGAAGCAAACCCGGCCTCCTTGGGAGATGTAAATGGCTAGATTGCTTTCCTAAAATCCAGTGAGCCGCTTCTCTTTGAGAATGAATCATGAATCGTCTGACACTTGCAAAAAATCTTGAAGCCGTTGGCAAGCCGACGGAAACATGGGAAAGCCCCGACGGCGCGCGCGTATTGGTATTGCCTTACGGGGGACGCGTTCTCGGGTTATTCGCGCCCGGCGATGAGGAGAATTTCTTTTGGACGCATTCATCTCTCGGTCAGATTGATTCCGCGCGCAAGTTCTACGAGGATGCGCATTGGCACAATTCTGGCGGAGAGCGCACTTGGTTGGCGCCAGAAGTAGACTTCTTCTTTCCAGACTATCCCAAGATGGATCGTTACTGGCAGCAACGGGAACTCGATCCGGGGCGCTACCAGGTCTCCCGAAATAATGGGGTACTTAGTTGGAGGAATCGTGCTACTTTAGCAGTATCGCGAACCGGGCAGAAAGTTGACCTCGAGATTACAAAAGCATTGGCCCCCGCGCTGAATCCTCTTCGCTATGACCAGCACGGCAGATGGGAAGACTTGAAATTTGCCGGCTACACTCTGCGTACATCTCTGCAATTGACAGGCGCGGATCGGCCCCCTTACATCGGCATATGGCAACTAGCGCAGATGCCTCACGGCGGCGACATGCTTGTACCGACGATCTTTCAAAGCGAGCCAAAACTTTACATGGGCAAGATCGACGCTGCGGATTTGATCGTCAGCGAGCATCTGGTCCGATATAAGATGCGAGCCCCCGGAGAGCATAAACTCGGCGTTCGCGCCATCGCGCTTACCGGCCGTGCTGGCTACATGTATGGCCATGGAAGAGAGGCCTCTCTGATTATTCGGAATTTCAACGTGAACCCCTCCGGAGAATACGTCGATACTCCATTGCAGGAGCCGGACAATTTTGGCTTCGCCTTTCAGGCTTGCAATGTAAACAGCGGACTTGGAGAATTCAGCGAGCTTGAATACCATGTGCCCGCCATTGGTTCGAGAACCGGTCAGGCTCTTTCCGAAGATGAGTCGCAGCTTTGGGCCTTTCGCGGACCTGAGTCGGTCGTCAGGTCGGTTGCGCAACATCTGCTCACCTCCGAGGTATGAGTCTTTTGAACGAGGGGTGAACGAGTGAAAAGGAGAGAAGCCGTGGAAGGGTTCTCTTGTTTTGTGAAGGTGATAACCCCATTGGATTGTGCAGGCCTATGAAGATCACGCGATTGGAGACGATCTGGTTTGAGGCGATCCCGGATGCGGTGTGGCAGCAGCGATCGCCGCATTCGCGGCAGGCATTGCCGAACAACCTGTGGGTTCAGATTCATACTGACGAAGGCCTGATTGGCCTCGGAGAGACATATTATCTGCCGCGAGCGGTCAATGCGGTAATCCACGATCTCTTCGCCCCGCTTCTATTGGGGCGAGATGCGCTCGATATCGAAAATCACTGGAACAACCTCTTCTCTTTAGCCAGCTTCTGCGGCTACGCGGGCGCGGAGATGCGCGCCATTTCCGCGATTGATATTGCTCTGTGGGATCTGGCAGGACAGTATTCGGAGCAGCCTATCTACAATCTGCTGGGTGGGCGCAATCGCGAAAGTATCTCCGTCTACAACACCTGCGTTGGATTCGGAAAATATCCCGATTACACTGCATGGAGCGAGGGACGCGCCGGCGAGCTTGCGCAGGATCTTTTGAAGCAGGGCATTCGAGCGATGAAGATCTGGCCATTTGATCGATTCGGCACGACTCTCGCTGGGCCCGCGAATCCGCATGGAAGAGTCAGTCTGTGGGGGCAGGACACCGCGGCAGGCACGTTAGGTCATTTCATCAGCGATCAGGAGATTAAGTCCGGCATCGACATTCTGGACGATATTCGTCGCGCCACCGATGGCGCAATGCTGGTGGCGATCGAGGGGCACGCGCGATGGAATCTGCCTAATGCCAGCCGCATAGCGCACGCTCTTGAGCCGTACAACGTGATGTGGCTGGAGGAGATCATGCCTCCGGACAATGTCGAATCATACGTCCGCCTGAAGGCATCTACCAGCGTTCCCATCTGCCAAAGCGAGCGGGCGTTCACGCGATACCGCTTTCGCGAATATATCGAGAGACCGGCTGCGGATGTCATCATGCCGGACCTCTCTTGGGGAGGAGGGTTCACAGAAACACGGAAGATCTGCAGCCTGGCCGATACGTATTACCTGCCCGTTACCTTGCATGACACGATCGGGCCGGTCGCTCTATGGGCCGCCGCGCACATGATGCTGCATGTTCCAAACGCCATGATTCAAGAGATCGTAAGAGGCTATGTGGATGGCTGGTATAACGACGTGCTCACTGAGCCGATCATTCTCGAAGACGGTCAGCTTCGTTTGAATGGCAAGCCGGGGCTAGGGGCTGCGCTCCGCCCGGAACTGCTGACTCGGGCAGGTGTTCACATCGAAGTGACCACTGAAGAACAGATGAGGGAGCGGTCATGATGTCTAGGTTCAAGCTGTCGTTTACAGGAGATTATCTAGACACGGACGGAAGTGTAAAGGTTGGGGATATTGGCCTCGATATGTTGGCCGCAACGGGGTACATCGAAACCTCCTTTTTGCGGGATCAGCAACCGACGCATGGCGACGATACTTACTGGGATAGGCTTTATTCGCTCGAGATCACCCCTCGGCATGTTGCCCAGGCAAACGGGATCGTTATCTTTCGTCCCTGGGTCAAATCGTCGGCATTCCTTAACGGAGCCGAGAATCTGCTGGTTCTGGCACGAGCCGGCGCGGGCTACGACAAGATTGACATCTCAGCATGCACCGCGAACGATGTCGTGGTCTTCAATGCGCCGGATACGCTGACACACTCGACCGCATCAGCGGCATTTACACTGCTGCTCGCGTTGGCAAAAAAGCTCCTTCTGCAGCAGGCGCTGGTGCACTCCGGGCGCTGGGACCGGCAACCGGAGTTTATGGGGGATGACCTGATAGGCAAGACGCTCGGGATCATCGGCCTTGGAAAGACCGGTGCCGAATTGGCCCGCTTGGTCGCTCCCTTTCACATGAATATCGTGTCGTATTCTCCCAGCGCCGATCCACTTCAGGCAGAAGCGCTGGGAGTGCAACTGGTTGATCTCGACTCCCTGCTGTGCGCCAGCGATTTTGTGAGCCTACATTGCCGTCTCGAAGAACGAACCCGTGGAATGCTTGGGAAGCGAGAGCTCTCGTTGCTCAAATCCACGGCGTACCTCATCAATGTTGGGCGGGGGGAACTGATTCACGAGCAATCTCTGATTCAGTTGCTCCGCGAAGAGAAGATAGCTGGAGCCGGCCTCGATGTCTTTGAGACGGAGCCCCTGCCGGTCGATCATTCGCTGCTTGCACTGAAGAACGTTATCCTGACGCCGCACTGGCTGCCCAGTACTCACCGTGCCGCCCATGCCACGCGCGACGTTATCATTCGCAATGTCATTCGAGTCGCCCAGGGACTTGCTCCGCAAAATGTAGTCAACCCAGAGGTGCTTCAACGTTCCGGATTTCGCGCTAAACTGGCGCGGTTCGCGGTTAATCGAACATAGGGATCAATTACAGAGAGCCGGAAGAAGTTTGACGCGGATGCCATGTTAAACATACTTCAATGATCCATTCTCAACAAAAGGAACAAAACAGGATTTACTATGCAATCTCCAGCTTCAGCAATGGATGAAATTCTAATCTCTAAAGAGTTTCTGGCAGACCCATACCCAATCCTGCGTCAGTTGCGCGAGGAAAACCCGATCTATTGGTGCGAGTCTATCGGAGGATGGATCGTAACTCGATACGACGACATGGTGACGACCTTTCGGGATGTAACCAGCTACTCGAACGAGGGTCGCCTGGCAAGGGTCGTGGAGTATCTTCCCTCCGAATCGCGAGCCAGGTTCAAGGCCTTCGAGGATCACTATCGCACCAAGGGGCTTCTGCACTCCGATCCGCCCGATCACACGCGGCTGCGCGCGCTGGTAACAAAGTCCATGACCGCAAGTATGGTGGAAGCCATGCGAGGACGCATTCAGACCATTGTCGACGATCTGGTGAACACTGGGCTCGACAAGGGCGGAATGGACGTTATCGCGGATATTGCTATAGCTCTCCCTTTCGCTGTGCTGGCCAGAATTCTGGGAACCCCGCCGGAAGACCAGCACCTCTTTAAAAAGTGGGCAGACGACCTTCTTTCATTTCAAGGTGTCAACAAGCCCGGAGAAGAGATACTGGAGCGTGCTCAGAAAGCGCTAGTGGAGATTCGTGCATATCTGGCCGACTTAATTATCGAAAAACGGCGTAACCCACGCGAAGACTTGATGAGCCTATTAGTCGTTGCCGAATCGGAAGGGAACCGATTATCTCAGACTGAGCTGATCAACACAGGAATAACTCTGCTCGTGGCCGGTCACGAAACAACAACATCTCTAATCGGCAATGGAATTTACCTGCTTCTCCGGCACACTGATCAGTGGAAGCTTCTTCGGGAAGACCCATCGCTGTTGAACTCTGCCATCGAGGAGATCTTGCGCTATGAGAGCCCGGTTGCTCGTCAACCACGCCTCGTGAAGCAGGATGCGGAGTTAGGCGGCAAGCAGATTCACAAAGGAGATATGGTCTTCCAGATGCTAAATTCGGCAAATCGGGATCCGGCATACTTTATCGATCCCGACCGGTTCGACATTCAGCGGCAGAAGAATCGCCATATTGCCTTTGGCGTAGGAATTCACTTTTGTGTAGGTGCTTACCTCGCTCGCACCGAAGCTCAGGTCGTGTTCAAGACGGTCCTGGACCGGCTGTCCAGCATCCGGCTCGTGGAGGAAAAACCAACATGGGACCTGACGAAACCTAACTCGCGTATGCTGAAGACATTGCCAGTCTTATTCTGAGTCACCCGCTTCGCTGAGATATACGCTTCGCAGGCCGGGACAGTCTAGAACCGATCCATCGGAACGATTCAATAGAATCTCGCTTCATGTTGAGTCTGATTTACCGGTCTCAAACCAGATTACCAAGCCATTCTGTTTGTGTTTCCACTGATGAATGGAATTCTTACGCTGAACCAGCTATTTCGCCTCCGTTCAATAAGCTGAAATGCGTTGACACTCTACGGCGACCTCTATAAGTTTTGGGTCGATGCGATTTGAACCGAGTTATTGTCGAGCATTGTCTTGGATTTTCGTTCTATCTAATTCTCAGTCCGAGTTGCATACGGAGGTACAGCGGTGAGCGCCGATATAGCTGTTTCGCACCCCATACTGGAAAACTGCGGTGGTCTGCCATTCGTCGTCGAGGCGCGCCCAGAAGCGGCCGGCGTGCCGCTTACTGAATTGCTAGACTGGATCACGAATAGCAGTCCATGGCGTGAGGAGCAGTTACACCGTGCGGGCGCGGTCCTGTTCCGGGGCTTTTCCTCGGTCCGCACGGCAGAAGATTTTTCTGCCGTAGCCCAGCGAATGGCGCCGGTCATTCTGGATTACGCTGGGGGCACGACTCCCCGCAGTGCAGTTACGGGAAAAATCGTCACCTCGACGGATGCTCCCCGCCATGTCGTCATTGGGCTCCATCAGGAGATGAGCTACCTTGCTCCTTCGCCGGAGTTTCCCGACCCCACGCCCGACAAAGTGATGTTCTTCTGCGAGACTGCTCCTGGTGGAGGCGGTCAAACTCCGATTGCCGATATGCGTGCAGTTTACAAGAAGCTGCCACGCAAACTGATCGACCGCTTTGAACAAAGGGGTGGCCTGGTTCTGCATAGGAAGCTTCCCACTCAGAAAAAATACGGATTCGAAGTGACATGGGAGACTGCCTTCGGCACTTCGGATCGTGCCGCGATGGAGAACATTGCGAGGAGTAAAGGTTGGTCCATGCAATGGGCGAAGGATGGAGGGCTGGAGGTGACCCATGGTCCGTCGCCTGTAACAAAATCCCATCGCGTGACCGGTGAGCACGTGTGGTTTAACCAGGCTCATTTACTGCATAAATCAGTAGCGCCGTGGACATCGCAATGGCTCGGCCCGGCCCTGCCCCAACGTCTGAAGGCCCGGCTGCTCGAGCCTTTTATTCGTGACCGTTTTTATTATCACTCGACCCATGTCGATGGCTCAGAGATCGCTCTCTCTGATCTGGATAGCATCCGGCGCACGATTGCTCAGGAGACGGTTATGTTCGACTGGCAACGCGGAGACGTGCTCTTGATCGATAACAAGCTGGTCTCTCATGGCCGTCAGCCTTATTCTCCCCCTCGAAAAATTTTTGCAGCTCTGTTAGCGGATGCTTCCAGAAATTAGTCTCCATCCAGCCAGGCAGAGTTTCTACAAACCACAATTACCACAATTGATGAGGGTACTCCCGGAGGGTTCACCACACCATGAAAGTCAACTTGGAAGGAAAATTCGCGCTGGTTACCGGTGCAGCCCGTGGCATAGGACAGGCTATCGCCGATATGCTTACCGCGAACGGTGCCCGGGTTGCCTATGCGGACATTGACGTCGCTACAGTGCAGCAGACCGCTGCCAACAAGCCGGGTGCGTTGGCCGTCGCGATGGACATCAGCAATGAATCTTCTGTGCAATCGGCGATGGCGGAAATTCATAAGCAATTCGGCCGCCTCGATATTCTGGTGAACAATGCCGGTGTCAATACCGCAAAACATCGAGTCAACATCGACCAGTTTCCGCTGGAGGAATGGGAGAGAATCCTGAAGATTGACTTGACCGGCACGTTCCTGGTCAGCCAGGCCGCGTCGCGCATCATGCTGAAACAGCAAGAAGGACGCATCATCAACATCGCCTCCGTTCTGGGAGTTGTACCGGCTCGCCTGCAATGCGCATTTACGTCGGCCAAGGCCGGGGTAGCCCATCTCACCCGTACGCTGGCGATCGAGTTAGGGGAGCACGGAATTCTCGTGAATTGCGTTGCTCCAGGATCAACGCTGACGGAGGGCACCAAGCAGCTTTTCTACAGCGAGAGTGCGTCGGAAAAGGATCGTGCCAAAAGAGTGCTGAGCCACATACCGCTAGGCCGCGCAGGCACGGTGGAAGAGATGGCTCATGCTGTGCTCTTCTTTGCCGCACCGGAGAGTTCATACATCTCGGGGCAAACTCTGTGCGTTGACGGCGGCTGGAGCGCCGGAGGATTTTTCCGCGATTTCTAAGTTAGCTAATCGAGGCAGGGTGAAATGCGAAACAGGTTCGAGATCTTCTCCGATGAGTTTCAACGCATTCTGGGGCCTTCGCCCGAACTCAAGCTACTTGCCTCCGGCTTGAGGTTTGCCGAAGGGGTTTGCTGGGTAAAACGGGCTGGACACCTGATCGTTACCGACTTTCCTAACGATCGAATCATGAAGTGGACCGAAAGCGATGGCATGTCCGTTTTTCGCCAACCTGCCTCCAGGGCCAATGGCGGCACAACTGATCTTGAGGATCGCTTGGTTTCGTGCCTAACGACCGGCCGATCGGTGGTGCGTCTCGAACACGACGGGACTTTGACGACTGTGGCGGACCGTTATCAAGGTGGCCGACTGACCTCTCCCAACGATGTTGTTGTCAAATCCGACGGATCGATCTGGTTTACTGATCCGGACTACGGATTTCTATGTCCCGTTGACTTCGGTCATGGCGACAAACCCGAACAAGATAGAAATCGGGTATATCGGGTAGAGCCTGAAACTGGAGTCATCACAGCGGTGTCGGAAGACTTCGACAAGCCGAATGGGCTGGCATTCTCACCCGATGAGTCGGTACTTTATGTGGGAGATACCGGACGGACACACGGCGAATTCCGGCCTCATCAGGTCATGGCATTTGACGTCACCGAGAATGGCACGGCATTGGCCAATCCGCGCGTCTTTGCGATCATCGAACCCTGGGTGCCCGATGGTTTTCGTGTTGATGTCGATGGGAATTTATACATCACAGCAGGAGATGGGATACAGGTGTTCAATCCTAAGGGTGAGATGCTAGGTAAGATTCTTACGCCTGAGGTGGCAGCGAACTGCTCCTTCGGGATGTCCGACAATCAGACCCTATTTATTGGGGCGACAACTTCGATCTGGAGTATTAAATTGAACACTTCCGGGGCAACCAAATAAAGCGAGCAGGAAGTAGCGTCGAAAGATTCTCTTGCCAAGTTTGGCTTTAAGGAAGCTTTCTCAAAAAGGCCGAACTCGGACTGCAACTCCAGGCTTATTTCCTCGCTCTATAGTCCCGGCATTTGATGGGAAGGGCGCAGCCATTATCAGTGTCACCCCTCCAGCTTAAAACGCTACTGAGTATCTTTGACGCAGCGAAAACCGACTGTACCCGAGCGATCGTAGCTCGGCGCCATTAGCAGTAGCTTGCCATGATTGTCGTTCCTGTATGCCTGGGGGAAATACCAGATGGATCCCTGCGGCTGATAGTAACTCCCTCCACGCAGGATGCCAGCGGCCGTATGCTCGTCCGTATACTCATCGGTCCACTGCCAGACATTGCCTACCAGATCGTCAACGCCAAACGGGCTGGCCCCGGCCGGGTGAGCATCCACATCATCAGGCCCGCGCATCGTGCGCCCCTGATCCGGCACAGGCACGGCCTTCTCGTCCCATGTGTTGCCCCAGGGATACGTCCGGCCATCAGTGCCCTGCGCGGCAAATTGCCACTCCCATTCGTGCGGCAGCCGCTTGCCCGCCCATCGGGCATAGGCACGAGCATCTTCCAGTGAAACCCAGGTCACCGGCTTCCTGTCCCAACCCTTGGGATAGGACCCGTTGCTCCAGTCTTTCAGAAAATTAAGATCGTCCTTCGGATGATAGTGCGACGCATCCAGAAACTTCTTGTACTCCGCATTGGTCACCGGATATTTGTCGATGTAATACGGCTTGATCTCCATCCGATGCTCATGGAAACGTCGTGCCGTGTTCTCCCACGGGTATTGCACATCGACGCCAACGTCATCCGATCCTTCGACCTCGATCCCGTCTACTTTGAAGACATAGCTCCCACCTGCGATGCGAACCATGCCGGCCGGAGAGCCGGTTTCAGCCTTGGTTGGAGCGATCTCGACCAGTTGCTGCGGCAGCGTCTTCCACTCATGCGAATAGTCCGACAAGGGCTTCGCAGTCATCGTTTTCATCCTGGACATCAATTGTCGTATCGACGCATCCGGCTCGCCCGCCGTAGCCAGAACCATTCCGAATCCGTGTGCCTCCAGGGGAAACGAAAGAACAGCTTTGTCGCCTTCCACCTGTGGAGTGAGTTCGACTCCATGGTAAAGATCAAAGTAACGCATCCCCGGTTTGGAGGACACCGTCATCTGCCTTCCCTGCACGTCATACTCGTTGCGGTTCACAATCGTCCAGACCGTTTGATCTTCGTGAGGCCATCTGCTGGCATAGACTCCGTACCGATGCATGGGATAGAGCGGCTCCCATCCCGGGCTCACAAGAAAGGGGGCAACTCCGCGCTCCATCGTTGCCATCCGACGGGTCGCTTCGCCATCCCGCGGTGTGATCCATTCCAGATGCCCCAGACGTTCTCCCAACTCTCCCATCCCTCGCCGTTGAAGAAGGCGTATTGCAAGTCGTTCGTCTTGTCTCGATTCCAGCGGCCCTGAATATTCACCTGATGCCGCGATTCAAGCCAGCGATACCGGTCTACAGTTGGCGCGAATTGGAACTTATACTGTCCCCACGTCAAGACATTCCATGCCAGCGCTTCATCGGAGGGACCATTTTCCGGTTCGAACGCAAGCGGATGCCCGGTCTTGTCGGCAGCCAGTGAAAACGCCAGAGGCACGCCATCCTGTGTATCGCCATTGACGCCGTCCGCGCCAAGTTCCTTCATAAACTCCGCAGTCGCTTGTGGCCATCCCTTGCCGACGTCATGCGTACCTTGGTCCCACATCATGATCGGGAAGAGAACGCGAACGCCCCGGCGATGAAAATCAGCGATCATCTGCCGAACGCCTGCCACCCCGCCGGGCATCGAGCGCACCATGTCCTGCTGGTTCCGATTGTCGATGCCCATGTTGGGGTAGGTCGCCCAGATCAGCACGGCATCGATGCCGCCATAGCGCTTTTCGAGATCGTCGAGATAGCGGTCGACAGTATATTTCCCAGCCGCTCGATCGTAAAAGTAGAGGTCGTGCACCATCATCTGCGGTTGAATAAAGCTCGACTGCGTCCACTTCAGCGCGGGCATCTCGTAGCGTGCTCCGTCATACCCGACCCGGATACGCCGCTCAGTCCGCCAATCCGTCACTGCCTTCAACCAATCCTGATGACTCTTCTCCGTGCATGCAGTATTGCCCCCCTCCCAGGGAAAATGCATCGTCAGACAGGCTGGAGACGGAATCTGTTGCTCGCGCGGCAGGTAGCGAAAATCCTGAGCGATTGCCGATGAAAGCAGGCCTGCTGTCATTAGCACGGTTGATAGGGAGACTATCGACACTCTAGAGTTCATACGTATTTTCATCTCGTTGCATCCTCGCTTCTATCTCGCATTGCGTCCTGCGATTCGAATCTTGTTGCGGCCCAGGCATCCGAGAGTTGCTTCATTTCGACCGCGCCATCATTTGTTCAACCTCCTCCATTCCTGGCATCGAGGGTTGAGCGCCTGCTCGCGTGACTGAGATGGCCGCTGCCGCAGTTGCAAAACGCGCCGCTTCAACCGGTCCCATCTTGAGCATCAACCCCACGGCAAAGGCGCCATTGAAAGCATCGCCGGCGGCAGTCGTGTCGATGGCCCCTGCCGGGAAAGGATCGAGGAACGCCGTCTGTCCTGTGGCGGACGCCAGGTACGCGCCGCGAGAACCCAGCTTGAGGACAACCCCTCTCATTCCATTTCTTAGCAGCCTCTGCGCCATTGGAACAGGGTCAAGCGTATTGGCGACGCCGTTTGAGCGGCCGATAAAGAAAGCGGCTTCGGTCTCGTTCGGAGTGAACCACTCGATATTTTTAAGCAGGTCCAACGGCAATTCCTTGGCCGGCGCGGGATCGAGAATCAACGGGACCTCCTCTCGCGAACAGATCTCCGCGAGATGTCGAACCGTCTCTATCGGGATCTCCAACTGAGTAAGCACGATGCTGGCAGATCGGATGATCTCGATGTTCGCGTCCAGATCCTGTGGAGTCAGCAGAGCATTTGCTCCCGGCGTGATCACGATGCTGTTCTCGCCTTTCTCCGCAACGACGATCATGGCGATGCCGGAAGTTCCCGGAGAGACAGCCACGCCCGCGACGTCAACTCCCGCGCTCTTCAGATTGGCTTTCAGTTGAGCACCGAAGCTATCGTCCCCAAGCCTCCCCACCATGCGCACCGGATACCCGAGGCGAGCGACAGCGACAGCCTGGTTTGCGCCTTTGCCGCCCGGATGAATCCGAAATGATTTTCCGAGGACGGTCTCGCCTTCAATAGGAATTTTCTCCGTATTAGCGACGAGATCGATGTTGATGCTGCCTACGACAACGACTGGCTTTGTGCCCGCAAGCATAACTTCTCCTTAAATATGACTGCAACTCCGTTCCCTAAAAGATCGGAGCAAGGGCGATGGCGGTCAGCCCACATAGAAAAAAGATAAACATCCATACCAGAAACATCCTGGATTGCTGCGAGGCGCTGGCGAATTCTCGCCATACAAAAACGCCCCATGCCGCGGAGATCATGGTCGCGCCCTGTCCTATCGAATACGAAACCGCCGGCCCGACGATATGCGCTCGTGAAGCGACAAAGTTGAGCACAGCGCCCGTGCACCAGATTGCGCCCCCTGCCACTCCCCACAGATGCCACGCGCCACGCGCCTTCCAGTAACCCTCCATTGAGACCGGCTCACTTCCATCGAGAGATTTCCGCATCAGGAGGTAGTTGAACGGGATGGCACAAAGAACCACGCCCAGCACGAAGAAAAGTGTAACGGCATACGGACCCGGAGCGTCATCTCCACTCATCGCCTTTGAGACAAAGGGATAAAAACTACCCATCAGCAGCCCGGCCAGCAGGCTGATCGTTACGCCGCGCCTGGTGAGCGAGCGATGCTCTACTTCCCGAAGACGATATGCGATTGCATCGAACACGATGGCTGCCACCACAAGCGCGATGCCGCCAAACAGCAGCAATGGATTGCCATTGGGCGACAGAATGTAGCTGCTCAGCGCGCCGACTACCAGCGCCAGCCCGATTCCCACCGGGAACGCAACGGCCAGCCCAGCGATCTCAATGGCCGAGACCAACAGCAGGTTGGCAACGTTGAATAGGATTCCGCCTGCCATCGCAAGTAGGACATGCGACATGTTTGCGTGAGAAACGTCTGCAAAGAATGGTCTCCCCGCACTTCCAAAACTTCCGAGGGTCACTCCCAGAAGAAGGGCGCCCGCAATCAGACCGAGAACATAGTCCCAGTAGAAGAGCTGGAATCGGTAGCCGGGACAGATCTTGATGGTATTGGCCCAGGACCCCCAGCAGAGCATGCTGGTGAACATGAACAGGAGAGCAACTGCGTACGTTTCCGGTTGAAACATGGCGTTTTGCTCCTTTTTCTGTTCCGAGCGGTACGATCGATCGAGGGAGACGACGTTGCTCAATTCAAGCCGTATTTTACATAAACGTTTAGTTTTTATTGATAGTGAGAGATTTCAAAATATAGATCAGACAGCTATAAACTTGTAAGAACCTAATTTTTTAGTCAAATCGTCGCTGTCAGTTCAGTAGTTATAGATAAAGGAACGATTCGTTTTATTTTAAACTTTTAGGGAGATATCTATGTGTTTTTGGTCTCAACGCATCGCGGTTGGAGCGATTACTCTTCTACTGTTCTGTTTGCCCACCCCCGGCTCGCTCGCAGGCAACCGCCGTGGATCAGATCTCGGGCACGATTCAGGACTCGACGGGCGCCGCTACACCACAAGCTAAAATCACGGATCTTCAAACTTCCACTGGCTTTTCACGATCAACGGCGAGCGGTTCTGATGGTTCCTATGTACTCAGGAGTCTTCCATTAGGTCCATATCGAATAGAGATCAGCGCCGCCGGAGATCCAAATCAGATAAATAACCGTAGCCTCAATAAGTGGTTTAACACGGCAGCATTCAGCAAGAATCAGCCAGGAACCTATGGGAATGCTGGGCGCGACTCACTTGAAGGGCCAGGTGCTTACCATGTAGACATGGCATTGTTCCGGACCTTCCCCTTCAAAGCTTTTGAAAAGCCTCAGTCTATTCAGTTTCGTGTTGAAGCGTTCAATGCACTCAATCATCCCACATTTAATAATCCGAGTTCTAATCTTAGCTCTTCAAATTTCGGAAAAATACTTGGTGCAGGCGATCCGCGAATTATGCAGGTGGCACTCAAGTATGTTTTCTGAGATAGCTTTTCTAATAATGCCGGAAAGCTGTAGCTAGTTGGCTAATATTGGCGACCTAAAACTGACGTTAAAACTTTGGAGGATCTCTGATGCAGGGTAGATGGTTGGGCTATGGCTTTCGGTGTCTATCGTTCTCTGTAGTCTTGCTGACTACGGGGGCCCAAGCGGCTGAAAGGCCTCACCCCATTCCGGTTGGTCTCGACGCCTACCGGTCGTGGGACCAGTGGGCTCACCAGCGCATTGGAATGCGCACTTACATGCGTAGCACCTATGATCGACGCGGTGGAAATGAAGGTGCGGATGCATCGCATTTTCTATATCAGCTTTCTGACAGCTTCAACGTTACGCTGGACCTGGAGGGGTCTGGGCTACTCCTATTCA
Source organism: Acidobacteriales bacterium 59-55 (assembly GCA_001897435.1). GTDB lineage: Bacteria > Acidobacteriota > Terriglobia > Terriglobales > Acidobacteriaceae > Edaphobacter. The sequence continues at coordinate 246,543 of MKSV01000008.1, forward strand.
GCCGTTACAACCATTGGCACGGGAGCCCTTGGCATTACGTGGTTGATGGGAAAGACCACCTCATACAAGAAAGCAGTACAGCCGACCCGCTTCATCCTGATCCCCATTCTGTTTTTCTTCCTTCTGCACCGTTTCCCAGCCCTCTAAATGAGACTTGGGCGACGACAAGGGGAGCTGATCTGGTCTGGACTCCGATTCCATTTGAAAAGAGCTTTCAAATGGCCTATACCCGGACACATTATGGGACCGGCTACTACATCTATAACCAGTTTGTACCTGGAACGGAGCTATCGCATCCGCTCAAGAGTTGGAATGAGAGTTCGGTGCCTGGCCAGGACGTGCTCAATCTAATCTCCAGAGCTGGCACCGACATTTCGCCAAAGAGCGGCTATAAGCAGACAGGAGGAACGCTAGACGTGCCAGCAAGCGGGTCGATCCTTGCGGCAAATCTAAAGGACAAGGCTACGGTTCGCTCTCTCACCTTTTCTATCCCCGACAACGAGGCCGCCGCCTTCACGAATGTGCATCTGCGCATCACATGGGACGGCAGAAAACAACCATCGATTGATGCGCCGATTGCCCTCTTCTATGGTGCGGGTACCCTTTACAATCGCGACAACCGCGAGTTTTTAGTGAAGGCATTCCCAGTTAACATCCGCTTTGCGAACGGCAGAATTTACTTTGCATGTTATTTCCCGATGCCGTTCTTCCGGTCCGCGCGGATCGAACTCGTAGGTGCAGGCCAGCCCGTCAAGGGAGTCGAATGGGGTGTTCACTACATGCCGCTGGATGCCCCAGAAAATGAGCTTTCCTATTTTCATGCGACCTACAGAGACTTTCCTCATCCTGTGCTCGGAGAAGACATGGTCCTTCTCGATACCCGCAAAACCGAGGGGAATGAAAATTGGTCGGGAAGCTTTATAGGCACCTCATTCATCTTTTCGCACGATGCTGACCTGCGCACGCTAGAAGGTGATCCACGGTTTTTCTTTGATGACAGTCTTACACCACAAGCCCAGGGTACCGGAACTGAAGAATGGGGCGGCGGCGGTGACTATTGGGGTGGTCTAAACATGACCCTCGCTTTTGTGGGACATCCCGTGGGTGCGCGCGATATGAAAGCAGCGGTCAATGAGCAGGACAAGATCGAGTCTGCCTATCGTTTTTTGTTAGCCGATATGATGCCGTTCGGAAAAAATGCGGTTATTCGTCTGGAGCACGGCGGTACGAATGAATCGACACAACACTATGAAACCATAGCTTATTGGTACGGCCTCCCGTCGTCCTCTCTCGTCAAGACCGATCAACTTCAGATAGGCAATGCGTCTGACGAACGGGCCCACGGCTATAGTTCGCCTCAGGCTTCTCAGCCATATACACTCACCTCTCGCTATGAATGGGGCATCGATACCTTGAACGGCAAGGAGATCTATCCGGCAGAGACAGATCGCGGCCGTACAACGACAGGTACATCAGAGTTCAAGCTTCACCTCAACGCCCACAACCTGGGAGTACTTCTCCGGCGCAAGCTCGATTACTCATTCGCGGATCAACGCGCCGAAGTTTTCATAGCAGATAAGTCGAAATCGGTTTGGAAGTTAGCCGGCATATGGTACTTGGCTGGATCAAATACCGTGGTGTACTCAAATCCTAAAAAAGAACTTGGGGCTACAGAGCATATTGTGGAAACATCGAATCGTCGCTTTCGTGACGATGAGTTCCTGATCCCGCGCGAACTTACGCAAGGCAGAAAGGCCATCTGGGTACGGATTAAGTTCACGCCGGTGAATAGACCACTCTATCCTGGATACGCTGTAGGTCAGCGTGCCTGGAGCGAAATAAAGTATACGGCTTACTGTTTTGTCATCCCAAAGAGGAGGAGGTAAGTAGTTTTGGTACGAAGGCGATTCCTCAAGAGGATAGAGATTGCAAATCATGGCTCTCAGCGATAGTAGGTCTCTGAGCAAGGTATGGAATTCAATTATGGGGACGTACGGACCTACACGCCGGGTTCGCAGGGAAGTCTGCCTATTTCTCCAGAGATGCTGCTGTAGGAGCCTTCGAGAACTCTCTTCGGTCTTAGCAACGCTGGAGAATTCCCTAGCTGAGAGGCGGTATGATTAATAGCGGTATTTCTTTGGCAACAAGCTCCTAAACGTTTAGCGAAATTAAATATGAAAAATAAAAATGCGCCGACAATGCGGGACGTGGCTCGTCTGGCGGAAGTCTCAATCGCGACCGTGTCGGCAGTAACAAACGGGACGGCTAACGTCAGTCCCAAGCGCTCGGAGCGAGTTCGCAAAGCCATGGAAGCGCTGGATTACCATCCGGATCAGATTGCTCGAAGTCTAAAGACCGGTCGAACACAAGTCGTTGGAATGATCCTTCCGGACGTGACCAATCCCTTTTACCCTGAAGTTATCGTGGGAGCGGAGGAAGTTGCTCGGGCCGCCCGGTACTCGGTAATACTCTGCAATGCGAATGAAGATCCTGATCAGGAGCAGCAACAACTCAATACGCTTTTCAGTCATCGGGTGGATGGGGTGTTGATTGCATGCTCAGATTCCGCCATTTCCTTTGACCGGCTCATGCGCCGGCGCTTTCCCATTGTCTGCTTTGATCGCATTCCACCTGGATTTCGCGGTGACACGGTATCAACCGATAACTTCCTGGGTGCTCATCAGGCGACTCGTCATTTGATTGATCTGGGGCATAAGCGAATCGCGGTCCTGGCTGGAAGAACCGAACTATCGACTCACTCGGCCCGCCTGGAAGGATACCGCAAGGCCATGCTTTCAGCCCATTTACCCGTGCTTGATGAGCACTGGAAGTTGGTAGGAATGCAAGAACAGGCCGGTTATGAGTTCGGACACCGGCTGTTTCGGTTGCCCCATCCTCCAACTGCGGTGTTCTGCACCAATAATAAGCTGCTCCTGGGCTTCGTAAGGGTGATGAGCGAGGTGGGCGCTCGATGTCCGGAGCAGATCAGCGTGGTGGGTTTTGACGATTTTGCCTGGACGGAGAACTTTCATCCGCGGCTCACAGTCGTGGCTCAACCGGCCCGCGAGCTAGGCCGCCGAGCAATGCAACTGCTCCTTGAAAGGGTTCAGAATAAGGCCGATGAATCTCTGGTGGGTCCGCACCAGGTGGTGTTGAAACCAGAACTGAGGATCAGGGAATCCACAGCGATAATCACTTCGATGCCAAAGCCTTTATGATACTTTCTTTTCAATAGAATGTATTTTCGAAACGATTCGTTTTATTGATAGGGAAGAACTGCTTTCGGGCGACCAATGTCCAAGTCAGGGTCGGCATCGTCGCTCGTGTCGATGCTCATCTTCAAGTCGGTATCGCTTCGCAGTCGATTACTGTTGATGCGTCAGCGCAGACTCTACAGACAGAGCAGGCTGTCATCCATGATGAAGTCGATCAGAAGAGCCTTGAGAACCTTCCCTCATCGAATCGGCAGGAACTACCAGATCTCTCTGAAGACTTTGCTTGGCTATGACGTTACAGGCGGAGGAGCGGTCCGAGGGGCGAATCCTGCCGCGTCATTTCAAGCGAAGGTGAACGGCGTCTCTGTAGAACTCAAAATTTGAGAATTGAGGGCATCGGCGATCAACAGCTTTGTTCAATCGAGTACAGCTTATGTCCCGAGTCTCGACGCCATTCAGTCAGTGCAAGCCCGTGAGTAACAGCCTTTAACTGCGTCCTCGGATTTCGCAGATTATGATTGATATCAATGTGGAAGTCATCCAACCTGCACCTGTACAGACAGTCACCCCCTATGCTAGAACTAGGTTCGGATTTGCAACCATATCTTGCACGACCACAATATAGTCAGATCGCAGGATCAGCGCATGCTGTTTTGCGGTCGTGGGTTCGACCTGTGTCATGAAGATCGCTAAGTTTCGGCTTGGCGCTGCACCGGTATCGAGGTTTTATGCGTAGTTACTCCCGTTATTTTGCTGCCGGTGCGATGTTAATGGCCGTGGCGGTTCTTGTGCTTTGCTTATCTCCTGAATTTACGGCGGTATCTGCTGCGAGGGGTCAAGCACGGGCTCCTTCTTCTTTCAATTCCGGTCAAGTACGTGCTCCGGAAGATCCGGCTGCGGTCGCCCACGGCAAGATGCTCTATGGCATCAACTGCCAGGCGTGCCACGGATCGGACCTGCGCGGCGGCGACATGGGCGGCCCTAACCTTTTGCGCTCGCAGGTTGCACTCACCGACCAGCATGGCGAATTGATTATTCCTATCATTCAAGGTTCACGGAAGGCTCAAGGCATGCCCAACATCGGTTTGAACGATGAAGATGCCGGGGCTGTGGCTGCTTATGTGCGCTCCGTGATCGGCACCATCGGTTCGCAGGGAACTCCCCCGGGGCAGAAAAAAGCTCTCAACATTCTCGTGGGTGATGCGAGTCGCGGACAGGTTTACTTTGCGGCGCACTGTGCCAGTTGCCACTCGGCGACTGGAGATCTGAAGGGTATCGCCAGTGCCTATCCCGAGCCGACTGAACTACAGGCGCTGTGGCTCAGGGGAGGTGCAGGGAATGCGCAGCAACGGACGACCGCTCGTAAGGCTACCGTCGACGTCACGACCGCGCCGGGAAAGAAAGTATCGGGCGAGTTGATCCACATCGACGACTTTCTGGTGACATTGAAACAAAGTGATGAAACGGAACGCACGTTTCTGCGAAAAGGTGCGGTACCGCTTGTGGTAGTGCACGACCCGATGCAGGCACACCGGGACATGTTGCCTCACTATACGGATCATGACATTCACGATTTGACCGCTTATCTGGTGACCCTGAAGTGAAACTTATACACGCGCTCTCGATTGCCTCGCTCGTCTTCTCTTCCGCTCTATCGATTGCTCAGGGAGGAGGCGTTAGCCCGGAAGAACTGCTGAAGCCCTTGAGCAAGCAGTGGCCTACCTACAACGGAGACTACACGGGAAAGCGCTACAGTTCGCTGGCACAGGTGAATCGTCAGACGGTGAAGAATTTGTCGCTCGCATGGCTATCGCAACTGACGCCGGGGGCCGACAGCGCTCCCTCTGACGGCCGTCCGGGCAGGCCTGCGCCGGTCCCATTGATTGTTGGAGGCGAGGGGCCCGGCAACATCAACATTCGCGCAGGCTCCATCAAAGGATCGGTGCTGGCGGTGGACGGCACGCTGTACGTCACCATGCCGGACAATGCCTGGGCGCTGGATGCACGCGATGGGCACCAGTTGTGGCATTATTTCTGGAAGACCAAGGGCGGCACGCACATCGGCAATCGCGGCTTTGGCATGTGGAACGGCTATCTGTTCATGGAGACCCCGGACGACTATCTGGTGTCACTGGACGCCAGGACCGGCAAGGAACGCTGGCACAAGATGATCGCCAACGTGGAGGAGGGCTACTTCGCCACGCCTGCGCCCATCGTGATTGGGAATCATGTGTTGGTAGGCGTAGGGAATGACATCGATTCGCCAGGATTCCTGCAGTCCTTCGACCCGGAGACTGGCGAGTTGCAATGGAAGTTCTACACCGTACCGATGCAAAAGGGCGATCCGGGCGCGGATACGTGGGCAAGCATCGATGCGGCACGACATGGCGGGGCGCAGACGTGGATTACCGGCGCGTATGATCCGGAGACCAAACTGTATATCTTCGGTACCGGCAATCCGACTCCGGCTTACACGACCGGCCTGCGCGGCGACCTGGACAATCTTTTCACATGCTCGCTGATTGCGGTCAATGTGGATACGGGAAAGATGGCGTGGTACTTTCAGACCTCGCCGCATGACATGCACGACTATGACTCGGCTCAGACGCCGGTGTTGTTTGATGGCATGTTCAAGGGCAAGATGCGCAAGATGGTGGCAACCGCGGCGCGCAACGGATACTACTTCACGCTGGACCGGGTAACCGGCGAGCATCTGGTTACCAGCAAATATGGGTTGGATACGAATTGGGCGAACGGTCTTACACCGGCAGGCGGCCCAAAGCGCGATCCCGGCAAGGACGCTACCATTCCAGGCTCTCTGTTCTCCCCCAATTCAAGCGGAACCATCAACTGGCAGCCTGTCGCTTTCTCTCCGGTTACGGGGCTTTTATACACCTATGAGGTGAATAGCTTTTCACTGTTGTATCTCACAGACCCTGACCCGCGTGGCTCTATGGGCTTGGGGGGCAAGGAAGAGGTGCATGTGGGAAACACCGGTAGCTACCTGACAGCCATCGACTACCGTACGGGAGAGGCGCGCTGGCGTCATCGCTTCTATAGCGATGGGATTGGCGGCGGCGGCTTGCTTGCGACGTCTGGAGGGCTAATCTTTTCGGGGGATGGCGCAGGTAGTCTTGTAGCGTTTAATGCCACGGATGGCAAGCCGTTGTGGAATACACGCATCGGGCAAATCACCAATGCGCCACAGACCTTTGAACTGGATGGCCACCAGTATGTGATTTGTGCCTCCGGCGATACGCTGTGGTCTTTTATCTTGCATTAAACGGCAAAAACCATTTTTCTTAAACCCTGTAATAAAAGAGCCTCCCGGTCAGACGGGAGGCTCTTTTGGCATGGTCAAAGCTTTTGATCGCTGGGATTTGCGAGGGAGTTGAAGCGCGAACCCGGCCTCATTTTATTATTTCGTTAAGTGAAGATAAGAAGGGTTTCTATTCAAAAAACTCTGTACACGCATCGGTCATCTGTTGTAGTACTGTTGCACGGACTTCCGCACAGCCCCCTTGTTTCACCGTGCTTGAGGTTTTTCGCCTGCAATGGCCTCTTGTGCATTGTTCGCGGCCACAGGATGGAGCCATAACCGTAACGTGAAGGAGAACATGCCGCTATGAGTTCACACAGTGCAAGCCGCATCATTCTAGATCGTCGCAACTTCCTCCGGAGCGCGGGTGGCGGTCTGGCCGCGGGAGTCTTGCTGGGATCAGCAGCGCCGCAGGTTGAAGCTCAGGGAGGCCCGCAAGCCGCGCCGGAGCCTATCACCCACGCAGGTGCCTTTCGTGAGATGACCGATAAAGAGAAGGTGGCGCGCATCGCTTCTAACAGCTATCCAATCCGCTGGATCTTCAAGAATCGCAGCAATATGGGCGGCGAAGTGGGCGGCGAGGCCACCGTTGCAAAGATGAAGGCGAAGTACGGCGAGATCACGATGCTGGACTTTCCGGCTTTCACGAAAAAGACCTTCCCGGGAGTGACCAAGATGGACATGTGGTCCAGTCTCTTCGGCGATATGGACGACAAAAGCCAGTATGTGACGTCCACGATCATTGGCTACAACGGCAAGCCCCGTCCCGTGATCGAGTTTGATCCATCGACAGCCTCGGGCAAGCAGTGGCTGGAGAAGATGGCAAACGTGCAGGCGAAAGAGGGCGTGTTCTGCCATCACATCTCAAATAACGCGCCGCGGGATATCTGCGATCTGGATGACGGCAAGCGCAAGGCCGGTGTGGAGGTGGCGAAGAAGTGGCTGGATGGCGCGGCCATCCTTGGCGCCAAGTCCATGCGAGTTAATAGCGGTGGGCCACGCATTGCGCCCTGTCCCTTGCCGAATGCCAGTAGCTATCCGAAGAATCCGGAGATCGAGAAGTACCTGGATCAGTGCATTCTGTCATTTAAAGAAATGGCAGAGTACGGAGCGAAGGTCGGCGTGAAGGTGACGCTGGAAAACCACTGGGGCCTGACGGCGAATCCGATCAACATCCGCATCATTATCGAAGAGGTTAACAATGTTTTTTGTGAGGCGAGTCCGGATTTCTGCAACTGGGAGCATAAATATCTGCTCTATCACGCGCTGAACGATCTTGCTCCCTATGCGCATACCACCGTTCACGCGAAGTTCTGGAACCGCTTCGGCGAGCCGGATGTGCAACGCAATGTGCGCATCATGCTGAACAACAACTATACGGGGGTCTTTGCGCTGGAATATGAGGATGGCCCGTGGGATGGTATCGAGGGCGCGCAGTATCTGTATCGCGAAGTCATGGCGGCGTTATAAGCAGCCGCAACCCAGTGAAGCGCGGCCATCTTCTGTACATGGAATGGAATGGTGAACCGCGCTGCATTGCCGAGCTTTAAGGCTGAGTGTATGGTGTATGCACAGCGAGACAGGCATTGACACCGCAGTCGCTTCGAGGAGTTGGCGGCTTACGTCATCTCTCTGTTAAGGAAGGAAAAATTGTTATGGATTTCAGAAACTTTGCCGGCATCGCAAAAGCCTCCAACTCTATCGAGATGTCAGGAAAGAGGATGGCTCTGTGCAGGCGGTTGCTGGGTAGCCTGCTTCTGGTTGCTTTATCTGCCTCCTGCGGCATCGACGTTGGCGCACAAGCCAAACAGAAGACTCCTGGCAATGACTGGATCGAGCTCTTCAACGGCACGGACCTGACCGGATGGACCAAGATTGGCGCCGAAAGCTGGACGGTTGAGGATGGCCTGTTGCATGGGCGCGGCCTCACCAAGGCATACGGCTACCTTGAGACGGACAAGGACTACAAGGATTTTCAGTTGTCGCTGCGTTTCAAGTGCGTAGGCGACGGCAACAGCGGTGTGTTCTTTCATACGGGATTCAAACCGAATTCCGTAGATACGACGCAGGGCATGCAGTTTGAGATTGACTGCACGATGATGCATCACACCGCGGGCGTATACGCCGAAGATGGACGCGGCTGGGTAGTGTGGCCGGCTCCGGAGAACGAAGGCGTGGTTCGCAAGGGGGAGTGGAACGACTACCTGGTGGAGGTCGTGGGGAATCGCTACCGCTCACGCTTGAACGGTGTTCCTATGGTGGACTTCACCGATCCCAAGCCGGGAGCTCCGGATGGAAAGATCGCATTGCAGCTTCATGCCGGCGGTGCAGGAAACATGCAGTTCAAAGATATCTGGATTCGCGACCTTTCTAAGCGCTGACCGCGGGCCGCCGCTCGCAGAACTGAGAGTATAGATGGTCACGTGGAAGAGTTCAGCCAGGTGGTGCTGGTATTCAGTAATGCTTGGCTGCTGCGTGACGGGAGCAATCGCTGCTCACGACGCGATGGCGCAGCCGCCGATCGATACGGCGCACAGTACATGGCGTGAATACGGCGGTGCAGCGGATGGTGCGCAGTATTCCTCGCTGCGCCAAATCAATCGGGCCAATGTAGGCAAGCTGCAGCGTGCGTGGACTTTTTCTACGGGCGACGAGCGCGGGTATGTCTTCAATCCGATGGTCATCGGCCGCACGATGTATGTGCTGGCCCATAACAACTCCGTAGTAGCGCTTGATGCGGCCACAGGGAAGGAGTTGTGGTCACATGCCTTCCATGCGAAGACGCCGCTGATGACGACTCGCGGTCTCAACTATTGGGAGAGTGCGGACAAACGCGATCGCCGTCTGATTCTGTCCGTGGACAATGCGCTCCAGGAGCTTAACGCGGAGACCGGTCAACCTATAGAAAGCTTTGGGACGAACGGTACCGTCGATCTGCGCGAAGGGCTTGGCCGTGACCCGAAGAGCCTGACGCTGGTGCAGTCCTACAACCCGGGGCGAATCTTCGGCGATCTCCTGATCCTCGGTTCTGCAACGAACGAGGAGTATGCGTCAGGCCCCGGTGACATTCGTGCGTATAACGTACTGTCGGGCAAACTGACGTGGACCTTTCACACAATCCCGCATCCGGGTGAACCCGGCTACGAGACGTGGCCGAAGGATGCGTGGAAGACGGTGGGTGGCGCCAATGCCTGGAGCGGCATGGCTCTGGATGAAAAGCGCGGGATGGTCTTTGTGCCCACGGCCAGTCCGAAGTACAACTTCTATGGAGCGAACCGCCCCGGCTCCAACCTGTACGGTGACAGCTTGCTGGCACTGGATGCTCGCACTGGCAAGCTCATCTGGTATTACCAGATGGTTCATCACGACATATGGGATTACGACAATGCTACGACGCCCATGCTCTTGACGGTTCGACACAACGGACGCACTGTGGACGTCGTGGCGCAGGCCACCAAGGTTGGCTTTGTGTGGGTCTTTGAGCGTGAGACGGGCAAGCCGCTTTGGCCGATTCAAGAGCGGCCGGTGCAGAAGTCAAACATGCCCGGGGAGGAGACGTGGCCCACACAACCCTTTCCGACGAAACCGGTACCCTTTGCGCGACAGGCTTTCACGGTGAAGGACCTTAGCCCGTTCCTTGAGCCGGCGGAGCGGGAGATTGTACGCAAGCAGATATTAGCAGCACGCAATGGTGGTCTGTTTACGCCTCCTTCCCTGGTGGACACCATCGAGATGCCTGGCAACAATGGTGGCGCCAACTGGGGGGGCGCTGCTATCGATCCGACAAGTGGGTATTTCTACGTGGTGTCGAAGGACCTGCCAGCCATGCTGAAGTTGACGCTTGCGGCGGAGCCGTTGAAATCAGGTACACCGGAAGTGCGTGGCCGTGCGCTGTTCGAGGCGAACTGCAGCCTATGCCACGGCAGCGATCGCAGGGGCAAGCCACCAGTGATTCCGTCGCTGGTGGATGTGTACGGCCACTTGGCTGATGAGGATATTTTGAAGGTTGTCCGTTATGGCAAGGGGCCGATGCCGGCATTTGCAAAGCTGGGCGATCCAGAGGTAGAGTCGCTGCTCGCCTATCTCAAGCACCCGGATCGCGCACCCGAATCGGGCGCAACTGCTCTGCCGCAGACCAATCCAGTTGCAGTTGATCCGGCCAAAGCCCATTATCGCAGCGGCTTCGGCTTCATGTTTGCGCAGAGCGGTCTGCCTGTCATTGCACCGCCGTGGACTACGCTAACCGCTTATGACCTGAATACCGGCGACATGCGCTGGCAGATTCCCCTTGGTGAAGTTCCGGAACTTGCGGCTCAAGGCTACAAAAATACAGGCTCGCAGTTTCCAAAGGTGAGCCCGGTCGTCACGGCAGGCGGACTGATCTTCACGGGTAGCCGCGATCGCAAGGTGCGCGCGCTGGATTCTCGCACCGGTAAGGTGCTGTGGGTGTCTGAGGTGGACGCGGCCATGGATGGCATGCCGGCGATCTACGAAGTAGATGGGCGAGAATACGTGGTCTTCTGTGCTGCTGCTCGATCGACTACCTACACACACTCCGTGCCTGGGCACCCTGCTTCGCAGTACCCCATTCACGGCGCTTACGTAGCCTTCGCTTTGCCTATGTCTCCCGGCAAGCAGTGATACAACAGCTTTCGATATCCGCAGGCATTCGCTCCCAGCTTTTTAGCTATTCTGTCGCACACGAGGAAGAGATGAATGAATCAGCAAGTTAAGATCCGCCTCGGGTTGATGATGTTTCTCAACTACGTTATCTGGGGAGCGTGGTACGTCACCATCGGGACGTGGCTCTCGACGGCGCGGCATTTCACCGGGCAGCAGGTGGGATTGGTGTACGGCACTACAGCGGTTGGAGCTATTGTGGCTCCTTTCTTTGTGGGGCTTATCGCCGACAAGTTTTTTGCTACGGAGAAACTGCTGGCCACGTTGCATTTTGCAGGAGGCCTGCTGCTCTTTGCGGCATCGCGTCAGCAAAGTTTTTTCGCTGTTTATTCTTTGATGCTGTTGCACTGCCTGTGCTACATGCCTACGCTTGCGCTGACAAATTCTTTATCCTTTCGACTTATTCACAATCCCGGAAAGGAGTTTGGCCCCATTCGCGTGATGGGCACAACCGGCTGGATCTTTATCGGACTCGTCGTTGGCAAGCTGGGGTTGGAAGCCACGCCAATGCCGCTTGTGCTGGGCGCGGGAGCATCCATGCTGATGGCCATCTATTCGCTGACCTTGCCGCATACACCTCCATTGGCACAAGGGGAGAAGTTTTCGGTTGGAAGCTTATTTCCGCGCGAGGCATTGTCTCTGCTGAAGGAGAGATCGATGGCGATCTTTGCGATTGCATCCTTCCTGATCTGCATTCCCCTGACGTTCTACTTCACCTTTACGAACGTCTTTCTTAATGAGTCTGGCGTAAAGAATGCCGCAGGCAAGATGACAGGCGGGCAACTCTCGGAGTTGGTCTGCATGCTTCTGATCCCCTTTTTCTTCCGAAGGCTCGGGGTGAAGTACATGCTGGCGGCGGGAATGCTTGCGTGGGTACTGCGCTATATGCTGTTTGCCTATGGCAACGCGGGAGCAGGAGTGTGGATGTTCTGGGGCGGCATCCTTCTGCATGGCATCTGTTACGACTTCTTTTTTGTTACCGGGCAAATCTACATTGATCGCAAAGCGCCACCGGACTTACGATCCGCGGCTCAGGGGTTGATTGCGTTTATCACGCTGGGGTTGGGGATGTTTGTGGGATCGTGGGTCTCCGGCGTGCTGGTGGATCGTTTTACTCTGACGGCCGTCAATGGCGCAGTGACGCACGATTGGCGGGCAGTGTGGCTTTCCGCTGCCGTCGTTTCTGCCGTTGTGTTGGTGGCCTTTCTGCTGATTTTCTCGGAGAAAGAACGACGTGGGGCTGAGTTTCCTGTATCGGAGCCGATGGCGGGCGCTTCTTTGTAGAGAGGTGGAACTATGACGGAGGGAGCGCGCGCTTAACCTCACGCAGACGCAACCGTAGCTGCGTTTGCGGGTCGGCTTCTCCACTGTTATTTTGCACTTGATCCAGGCTTTACGGTAAGAACCGAGTTGATGCGTTGACGTCTAGATCGAGTCCAGGTACTCGAAAGCCGCGATGGACGCCGCGCTGCGCGGCAACAGCGCAGGCTCGGCATTATTGAAGATGATCTGCGTTGATCCAAGAAAACGAGCCAGGATGTTGTTCTCGATGGCCTGCCGCGTTGCCGTGCGAAAGACGCCGTTGCCAAAGCCTTCCATATCGGTGAAGAGCACGCGCTGAGGATTATTCAACTGAACAAGCGACGCAACGGCAACACCGAGAGCATTGCCCGCAACGCGCAGCAAACGCGTGGCTGTGGGGTTGCCGTGGAGCGCAAGTTCCTCAAGCTCGCGCATGTTGGCGATCGTGAGGCCTGCAGCCTTGGCTGCATCGCGCAGAGCGTGTCCGCCGGCTATCGTGTCCAGGCAACCGTTGCGTCCGCAACGGCATAACACGCCCTTGGGATCGATGGTGATATGCCCGATCTCTCCGGCGCTCCCGTCGTGGCCGCGGTACAACATGCCATTGATGTAGTGGGCAGAACCGATGGTCCGTTCTAAAACAATACTGGAGAAGTGTTCCAGGTCGCGTGCGCGGCCAAAGAATTTTTCGCCTACTGCAACAGCATTGGCATCGTTGTCGATCCATGCGGGTATATGCAGAGCTCTTGCCATCACCTGAGCGATGGGCACATTCTTCCAGTTCAGCGCAGCAGAATAACGGCACAACCCTTCCGCGGCGTTCACGATGCCGGAAACGGCGATGCCCACCCCCTGGACCTTGCTGCGGGGTATCCGGGCTGTGCGCAGCACTTCCTTAAACGCCTTAACTGTAGTTTTCGCGAGTTCAGCCGGTGTTCCGTAAGCGGCCAGGTTATGGCGTTCCAGTACCTTTCCGCGGAGATCCGTAATCACCAGGGGCATATCGGATTCGCCGACCGATATGCCTGCGAAATAGGCATGGGAGGCCTGCAACCTGAGTTGCACCGTGGGACGGCCGCGCCGTCCAGCGGCCTGCGAAGGCAGTTCAACCAGTAAACCTCGCTGTAGAAATGTCTGCGTTACCTCGGTGATGGCCGCGGGACTTACACCTGTGGTTTCGCTCAGTTCAGAGCGAGAAAGCTGTTCGTTGCGCAGCAGTGCGGTAATGACAGCACCGCGTGCGGAACGGAATGGAGGTTTCAGGAGCTTGTCTTTCGCAGGCATGCATGTCCTTTCTACACAATAGGTTTCCGCCTGCCTTGACAAGCTCAAAATATATTGAAAAAAGTACTTGACGCTCGGAAGGATCGTTAATACGATCCACCTACCAAAATGTTCTTCGACATTTTACCGGAGAACGCTTTGAAGTCTGTACCAAAAGTGCATTTATTTTTTTCAGTAAGTGAAGTTATGTACATGAATTTTCTCTTTTGAGAGTCAATCCCAGTTGACCGTAAACGATTTTCATCTGGATTCGAAACCGCTGCCTGCTGCTGTCTACAAAGTTTAAATATGCGCGTTCGTCCTCACTGAAGTCCGTTATGCAGTTCAAGGAGGCTCCAAATGATATATGAATCAAATTTCAGACAATCGTTAGTTGCATATGGACAAACGAGAGATGCACTGGTGCCCATCAGTGCGAGTCGGCTTCTCAAACGTGTGGTTTGTAGTATGGCGTTGGCGGTGGTCGCTGCCATCGCTTGTATGCCTGCGTGGGCGCAGAGTACAACTGCCGATGTAGTGGGCACGGTCATGGACAGCACTGGTGCTGTTGTCCCGGGTGCGACGGTGGAACTGACCAATGTAAATACGCAGGAAAAGCGCGTTGCAACCTCTGGTGCAGGTGGGGAGTACACTTTCACGCTCCTCAAGCCGAGCCATTATTCGTTGACGGTCACAGCGCCGGGATTCAAGGTGTTCAAGGTTAACTCGTTTGCTCTGGCAGCGGGTGACCGTTCTCGACAGGACTCTCGGCTGGATGTCGGCAGCACGGGCGAAGTCGTGACGGTGGATGCGGCGCCACCGGCCCTGCACACGGATACGTCTGCGCTGATCACAACGGTGACCGAGAAGGCGACGCAGGAACTCCCTTTGAATGGCCGAAACTTTATCAATCTGGTGCAGGTCATTCCAGGTGCGACTGAAGGTTTGAATAACGGTCTGGCCAGCGGCAACCGCCCTGATGACCGTCGCCAGACATCGTCGGTTTCCGTCAACGGTCAGGCCGACATGATGAACAACCAGATGGTCGACGGTATAGACAACAACGAGCGTGTCATCGGCTCCCTCGGCGTCCGTCCTTCGGTAGACGCTATTCAGGAAGTCAGCGTGCAGACCAACGCCTTCACCGCTGAGGTGGGGCGCTCCGCCGGTGCTACGGTGAATGTCATCACGAAGTCCGGTACCAACCAGTTCCACGGATCGGTATATGAGTTTTTCCGTAATGATGTGTTGAACGCCAATCCGTACAAGTTTGGCGCCAATATTCCGAAGCCCAAATATCGCCAGAACCAGTTCGGCGGGAGCCTGGGCGGGCCGATCATGAAGGATAAGACCTTCTTTTTTGCCGATTATGAAGGCCTCAACATCGTCCGCAACCTGAACCCGACGACGACCACAGTGCCTACGCTCTTCGAACGCAATAATGTCGGTAATTTCACGGATAATCCGGCGATCAACAAGATTGTGGACCCTGCGAACTTCGATAAGATAGGCCTTCAGTACTTCAACCTGTTCCCGCTGCCGACTAACAATTCAGCCGTCTCGGGCAACTATGTTGGTGCGCCGAGAAACTCGCAGAATAACAAGACGGCCGATGGACGCGCAGACCACCGCTTTGGCAATGGAGATCTTGCATACCTTCGCTACACCTACAATGCCGTCGATACGAATATCGGCAGCCTCTTCCCGCAAGTCACCTCGGCGGCTGGCCCTATCGTTCCCGGTGGAAACTTAGGCAGCTATCCCGGCCCGGCAGTGACACGGGCTCATCAGGCCCAGTTGAACTATATCCATGCCTTTACCCCCAATGTGTTGGTGGAACTGAAGGCCGGCTATACGCTGCTGGACAACGCACAGTATCCGCTGAACTTTGGAAAGGCGATTAACACCGCCATGGGCCAGCCCAACATGAACGTCGACTCTCGCACTGCGGAACTCTCGGCGGTCACCATCAACCAGGGCACCTCCACTACCTTGGGGAACCGGCCGCCCATCATCTACCACGAGAATACCTTTCAGTACGAAGGAACCGTGAGCTACATTCGTGGCAAGCAGTCCATCAAACTCGGCGCCGGCGTCATCCGACGTCAGGACTCTGTCACCCAGACCGACACCGCAAACGGCAACTGGTCCTTTAGCGATTTCTCTACGCTTCTCTCCGGCGACTATATAAATGGCGGTCGTAACAAGATCCTTTACACCCCACACAATCGCACTTGGGAGCCGCACGTTTTTTTCCAGGACGACGTGCACCTCACGTCGAGGCTGACTCTCAATCTCGGTGTTCGTTATGACCTGTTCACGCCGTATACCGAGATCAATAACATCCTGTCGAACTTCGACACGGGGCTCGGACGTATCGTGATCGCGAACCAGGATGGCATCGATGGCCACGGAAATATCCGCACGGACTACAGTAACTTTGCTCCGCGATTTGGCTTCGCCTATACTCCAATCGACAAGACGGTCATCCGCGGCGGCTTCGGCATGACCTACGCTCCCGAGAACACGACATCCGGGTCGGCTCTGGTAAACCAGCCATTCACTGCCACGTGGGGCGCATATACGCCTACCCAGGCTCAGAATGCGGCAATCGCAAACTTGGGATACACACCCGCTGAGGCTGCTCTGTTCCTCAAGTTTGCCGGTGGACTGCCAACTCCCAATCCAAACAGTGCGACGAACCCGAGCGGAAGTATCACGGCCGCACTCGATCCACACTTCAAATCCACCTATATCGAGCAGTTCAATCTGACGGCGGAGCGAGAGTTTGCTGGATTCGTCGGCAGCGTGTCCTATGTCGGACAGTTGGGACGCCATATCGCGTACTACCTGTCTGACTACAACACGCTGGCGCCGCAGTCCTTTATTTACGCAAATCCGAACGACACCACGACCAACACGCCGGCGCTAAGCTCAGCTATCGACCCGAAATACAATGTGCCGTACTCTGTCTCGTATAACTACTATCGGCGCTTCGCCGGCGTGGTGCCGAACGTAACATCCATTCCCTATTACACGAGCAGCGGCATCAGCAACTACCACGCGATGCAGGCTGTCGTGAAGCGTCGCTTCAGCAAGGGACTGGATATGCAACTCGGCTACACGTGGGCTCGTCTGCTCGATGATGCAGAGTCCATCAGCAACAATGGTGGCAACGGCTTTGGCTCATCTGCGGAATTGATCTCGGCGATCGACTACGGCAACGGCAATCTGGATGTGCGTCAGCGCGTGACCGGCACATTCAACTACACTCTTCCCTTCGGTGAGGGCAAGCATGGCCTTACCGGAGCCCTGGTGAAAGGATGGCAGGCTAACGGTCTGTTCGTCTGGAATACGGGCATGCCGTTCTCTGTGACGAACACCATCAATCGCAGTGGTACGCGCCCCAACGCAGGGAATGGCGACCGTGCAAATATGGTTGGCAGCGGCAAAGTATCCAGCCCAAGTGTGAGCCGGTGGTTTAACGTGAACGACTTCGTCTTCCAGAAGGTTGGTACGGTAGGAACCGAGCGCCGCAACCAGCTTTACGGCCCTGGCTTGCAGCGCGTGGACCTCTCGCTGTTCAAAACCTTCGACATCACCGAAAGGCTGAAGTTTGAATTCCGCACGGAGGCATTCAACGTACTCAACACAACGCAGTTTATCAATCCGAACGCGTCGCTCTCACTCACGCCCTGCACGATCACTGCGCCTTGCTCTGGCAACTATCCCGTGGCAGGCTTCCAGCCCGTCTCCACCTTTGGCAGGATCACCTCAACGTCCAACGCCTACAACCCGCGTATCATCCAGTTCGCGGCAAGATTGAAGTTTTGATCTCTCGCAATGGGAGCGGCTCCTTCGGGAGCCGCTTTCTTTTTGAGATGTATATCTTGATGCACAGACATCCCTCATCTGCGAAATATTCCGTTCGGTATCTTTGTAGATGGAAGTCGCTGTCATGCTATACAGAACGGGTGCCATGCCGGTGAATCTGTTTTTTGTGTCATGCAAGGAGTTGCGTTGCAGGAGAGAGATGAGTTGATGAAGGTGGCGCTTCTTGGCTATGGATTCATGGGTGGAGCGCATCTGGCTGCAATGCAGCGCATCGCCGGAGTGGAGGTGAAGGCCGTCTCATCGCGCACCCGCCCGTCTTCGGATGGCCCCTCGCGCGGCAATATGGATCTACAGGCCGGGCCCTTGCCGGATAGCGTAAAGTGGCACGCGGATTGGCGATCGATCCTTGAGGATCCTGAGATTGACATTGTGGACGTGTGCCTGCCTACTGACCTGCATCGCGAGGTGACCCTCGCCGCATTCAGAGCAGGGAAGCATGTGCTTTGCGAGAAGCCGATGGCTTTGAACACCGCCGATTGCGATGAGTTGATCGCTGCGGCAAAGGCGAGTGGATGTGTCTTTATGGTGGGCCAGGTGCTGCGGTTTATGTATCCATACCGCTATGCTGCGAAGTTTCTACAGGAAGTGGGTCGGGGCAATATTGTGCAGTGTGTGTTGCAGCGCAGCACGGGCTATCCGCAGTGGGGTAGCTGGCTCGTACAGGAGGAGCGCAGCGGCGGAGCTATTCTGGATCTGCTGAGTCACGATGTGGATCAGGCGCTTCGCCTTTTCGGTCATCCCCGCTCTGTCCGTGCCAACAGCCTGGGACCGGTGGATACGATGCGCGGCACGCTACGGTATGACGATGGACTTGAAGTCGAAGTAGAAGGGGGCTTCCTTCCTTCGGGTGCTTCCTTCTCCGCAGGGTTTGAAATCCAGACAAAGAACACACTGTTAACCTTTCGCGACAACATGCTGAGTCGAAGAGAAGATGGGAAAGAAGCGATCCCTATCGACATTCCCGAGCACGATCCTTATTTTGACGAGATCGCGTACTTCATTGATTGCTGCCGTCGCAACGCTGCCCCGACGTTGTGTTTGCCGGAGGAATCCGCGCGAGCGGTCGCGATCTCACTGCAACTCAAAGCATCTCGGGATGCCGATGGAAAGGAATTTGGATGGGGCCTTTAAACCCTATGGAGATTGGTCTTCTGGTGTGGGCCGAGGCGACGGCCGAAGAGACGCAGAAGCAGCTCGCAGATTTCGGATTGCGCGTCATTCAGCTCGGTGTGCCGCCCTCGCTGGATTGCATCGCGGCAGCGGAGGACTGGAAGGCAGCCTTGGAGAGGTCTCCGATTCTTATTACCGCTGCGGTGTGCTCCTACGCGGACGAGGACTACTCCAACCTGGCCACGGTGCATGAGTCAGTCGGCTTTACGACAGAGCGATATCGCGCTGAGCGCATCGCGCACACGAAAGAGGTTTCCGGGTTTGCACGAAATCTCGGCGTGGGAGCTGTGTCTTGTCATATCGGCTTCATCCCCGCGGACTCTTCGCAGCGACTCTATCGAGAGCTAGTCGATGTAACCCGAGTGCTGTGCGATGCTGCCGCGGCAAACGAGCAGAACTTTGTGCTTGAAACGGGACAGGAATCCGCGAAAGTATTGCGGGACTTTTTGGGACAGGTAAACAGGCCCAACCTGAAGATCAATTTCGACCCGGCAAATATGATTTTGTACGGATCGGGCGACCCGCTCGAGGCGCTTGCGCTGCTACAGTCGCATGTATTGTCTGTGCACTGCAAGGACGGCCGCGCCCCCATTCCCGGCAGCGGCATGTTGGGGCAGGAGTGCGTTTTGGGAGATGGAGAGGTTGACTTCCCGGGTTTTCTACATCTGTTGAAGCAGATCGGTTATTCAGGTGCGCTGACGATCGAACGAGAAGAGCCAGATCGTGCACAGAAGATTTCAGATATTCACCTTGCAATTGAAAGACTCAGGCAGTGGAAGGAAGCGCAGGCACTCTAGGCCTGTGATCTGTGCCTCTTTGCAAGCCTTTGCGCAAGATTGTGCGGAACTGGGAGTGGACAGACGTACAGAGGGAAGCTGCAATGGGCGTCTCTTATCGCCCTGTACCGCTCGCACGCAGCCCGCTGTTCTCCCGGATTGCGCTCGCTAACTTGTTGAATTGATTGGTGGACCTGATCGGGATCGAACCGATGACCTCTTCCATGCCATGGAGTTGCCAAAAACCTAAATTGTTGACGGCAGCGTGGTTAGAAGACGGCATAACCGGAAAAATCGGCCTAATCGGCGCACTTTGACACCAATTTGACACCAAACTTCAGGGCCGTGGGCTGGGTCGTGGCGGGCCAGCTCACAATCATTTTCCAGATGAGTATCAATTGTACGGCGGTCTGTTCATAACCGCTCATCCCTCAGATGGGGCGCTCCAGATATGCATTCGCAAATGATGGGGCATTCTTGTCGAGTTTCCTGAACCTTTACCGCTGCGACAGATATTCTCTGCTCCACTCCGCCAGAGTGTCGATCAAGCTCAGTGCCGCGAGGCCCCGTGAATTAGACAACGAATATTCCACGTGCGGCAATCGGCCACTCAGGTCAGTCCGGACAACGAGGCCGTCCTTTTCCAACTCGCGGAGATGCTGGGTGAGCATTTTCTTTGATGCCTCGGGAAACATCCTACGTAACTCACTCAAGCGGGCTGGTCCATGCTGAAGGCGGGACAGAATACGCATCTTCCATTTCCCCTGAATGAGATTGATTGCGAATTGAGCCGAGCATCCTTCTCCTCCCTGTACTTTCGTGCGACTAGCGACTCTCTCCTGCCTTTCCCGTCGGCAACTGGCATAGTTCGGTGGGCCTTTGTCAGCTCGTCTTGGCAAATGCGGACTTTGGTTTGTCGAATCACGAAAAGCCTGCTTTGGCGAACTCCAAATCATGTGTCACCGCCCATCAATCCTGAAGGCTCATTCCGCGTGCTGGGACACTCTCGCAATTCTGCCCCGTATCTGTTAAAGGCACTTTCATTTCGTCTTTGGGGCAAGGTAGCGAAAATATTCGTGCGGCGCTCGTCTATACTTTTGGAGTTGAAGTGGTTAACCCATTCGAGACGGTCGCTCACGTATGCAGCCACAAGGTCGCATCTGGCAGGAGCTGACGTGGAGTTGGGCCTATTCGACTGGGCACCCTGCGTCTGATCAGAAGGTGGAAGCCGCTGCGAAGGCAGCTTGGCCCTACGCAGTCCTATGTGCATGGACATACCTGAACGATCACGCCGCTGCCCATGACCTCATGGATCATGCTGTACAAAGCGCGTCCAATTACATTGGGCGTCATCCTGAATCTCCCGATAATAAGCTCAAATGGCATATAAAGAGCGTCCTTAAGCGCCGCGCTCGGCAACAAGGTGAGAAGAAAAGTCGAGAAATTCAATATGGGTCGCTTCGTGATCTGGAATACGTGTATGTTGGTCAGTCAGAGGCAGAGCAAAGAGTCTATGCGACGGAACTTTTCAGGCGACTTTCACCGTTCGCCCAGTCAATCGTAGAGTGGCGCTGGCTGGGTTATTCGTGGAGAAAGATCGCTGAGCACCTCGACATGGACCATACTGCTGTGCGACGTGCTTATTTTCGGGAGATGGAGTTGTTGCTCCACGCTCTCTCCCAATCTGGAGATTCTTCCCAATGTGGCTGAAATTGCCTGGGCTTTCACGCTCCGAAGATCGCTTTGAGACCTGGATTGCGCAGCGCCATCAGGAACACGTGCTCGCAGAGCGGGAAATCTCTGCTGGTCCCTGTCCCGATGAGTCCTTTCTTAAGAGCCTGGCCACTAAGTCCAGACGTATCCAATTATCAGATCCAAGAGTTAACCATGCGGCGAATTGTCACGTTTGCATGACGCGGCTGATGGAATTGCGGCGCGAAACCCATTCGCGCCGGCGACGGCTCGTTCTCACGGTCGCAGTTGCTTCGTGCCTATTGGTTGCCGTCGTGTTCGTCATGCTAGGTCGCCGCAGAGCACGCACGCAGAATCAGATGGCGGAAGTTGCCGCAATTCCTCAAACCGTTAACCTCTGGAACGCTGGAACATTTCGCGGCGATCAACCTAGTCGATTGAAGACTGTTCTGTTGCCTGCCGCACTGGTGAAATTGACAATCATTCTTCCTCGCTATAGCGGAGCGGGGCGATATGATGTAGCCGTGACCCGTGATCAGGCAGGCCAGGACATACTGGCTCACGCCAGCTCAATGGCAATCGGCTCCGGAGATCGAGAACAAGTCTCGGTTTACCTCGATTTGCGGAAATCTCGACCCGGATCTTATTTTCTTTCAACCACTCATGAGCAGGATCAAGCGTCATATTACTACTCTCTCCAAATTAGATAGCCTATTATCGCAACCGGCTTCGACAGAAAGTCATTAAATATGGCTCAAAGCATTATCAAATGGTCGGTTCAACTAGCCCGTTGAATTTGCACGTCACGGGCAGTTTCAATAGCTCGGTCAAGTTGACCATCAAAACTCGCGCTCCTTTGACGCCAGTCAAACTGAATTTGTTCGTCCGGTTCGATGGGTGTTCCTTCAAGAACGGTGCCTTTCCATGTGTAATAGGCCCCGGTCGGCAATGCCAGCCGGTACCCCTGACCCACCTTGACGGAAGTGGCGGAAAGCAGCCTTCCAGCGGTCTTCTCGCCAACTATTCTGGCGAGATTGTTCTCGCGCGCGAACGCAACGATCATTTCGGCGGCGCTCGCGGTATGGCGATCTACTAGAAGAATTGTCCCTCCATGAAATTGCTTGTGGCCCAATTCCTCCGTCTCAAGCACGATAGGAGTTTTGGCGAGCATTGCCGGCGCAAACTGTAATGCCAGCAGCCAGAGTGCTTTCTTGGAAGTCGGGATGCTGCCGAAGCGACGAAACTGTTGTTTTTCGGAATCCAGATTCGGCGTCACGCGGCTTTTAGGAAGTGCGAACCCTACCGGAATCCTGCCGGGCGTGAGCAGACTCATAACACGAAGCGCTCCAATTCCTCCTCCCGTATTCCCGCGAAGGTCGATGATGAGACTGTCTATTTTTCCTAATTTATCGACGGCACGCGAGATTTCGTTTGCAACTTCGACTCCGACCATCCCAGGGAACATCGCGACCTTTAGGTAGCCCAGCCCCTCTCCGAGATGCCGTGATTGAACGAGCGTAGGCTCGACGAAGTGCAGCTTCTTTCCTTTGGGTCGCGCCACATCGACGGCAACGGTGCGCCGCTGATCGTCTTTGCCCACGATGTCCAGAACGGTCTGCTTACCCATCGGGAAGACCGGATGCTCCGGCGGGGTAATCTCCCGGCCATCCACGCTTAGAAGAATGTCTCCAGGCTCAATTCCGGCGATAGATGCGGCACCTCCCGAGTGGACATCCTGAAATATCCAACGCTTTCCGACCAGTGTTTCATCGGCTAGGTAGGTGGCGCTCAATGCGGCTCGGCTCGAAGCTCGTTGAGCGCGGCCATGAAAAAATCCCAGATGAGACGTATGAAGCTCCGCCAGGAGATCGCTCATGGACTGTTCAAATCTATCTGCTGTGTCGGCTCCTTCAATCAATGGCCGGTGGCGCTCCACAGCGTTCAGCCAATTATCGTTCAGTTTTTCCGGGAGATAGAATCGCTTATTCAAAGTGGCTAGTACGTTCTCAAGAATGGTGTGTCGTTCGCGCATGGAAAGCTGGACAGATGATTCCGCTGGGGCAGATTTATCTTTTGTCATTGGATACTCCTTGAAGAAAGATTGCTATCTGGCGCTGAAAATAAACTGCCGTTCGGTTCACCGTTGAGCACGAAGGCCGCCCAATAGTACGGAGGAGAGCCTGAATTCAGCATTTCAAGTTGCGCTTGCCTCAAAGCCTCTGCCTTCTCTTCATGACGGCCGAGATGTTCATAGAAAACGGTCATTAGGTGTGTGGTTGCGTGATCTTCAAGCTCCCAGAATGTGGACACCACACTTTGAGATCCCGCCTCGATGAATGCGTTTACGATATTCGCAGCCCCTTCCTCGCCGATTTGTCCCACACTGGTGTTACAGGCGGAGAGGGTTACGAGGTTGGCATTGAAATGAAGTTTCCTGATCTCCCGAACCTGCAGCAAGCTGTCATCGGTGAGCCCCGGCTCTGGAGCGAAGATAAGGGCTGAACGATCCGAGAACACGGGGTCAACATATCCGTGGAGGGCCAGGTGGACAACTTTGTAGTGGCTAAGCGGAAGACTTTTGAAATTTGTCTCTGTTGCGCGTGACCCCAACAAAACAGTGTTCGGCTTTGGCAGGTCGGACGCAATCGTTTCGACTTCATGCTGGCTCTCTGGCAGAGCGACGAGTTCCTTTCTGTCAGGTCCCGAAACTGCTCTGCGAATGCTTGTAAGAAGTGTGCTCGGGGATGATGAATTGGTTGTCCACGCTGCTACCCCTAGATACGGTAGATCGTCTCTCACCATTTGATTTGTGCGGTGTCTTAGAATGTCGAGCACGGTTCCAGATGGAACCACGGTCACAAGATGTGAGGTCAGAATATAGTGGCCGCCGTTTTCCAGAGCTGAAAAGGGTAGGAGGTGGAGCTTTCCATCAGGTACTACTATCAACGTCTGCTTGTCTTTGAATTCTTGAATTCCACCCAGAAGAGCATTGAAAAGCTGTTGTGCAAGCGCCTGATCGTTCTTTTGTTGCAATATCTCAGACCTGTATCGCATCACCTGTTGCCCCAATATATCTTTCGATGGCAACGTATACCGATGGACAGTTTGATGGGTCACGGCGAGAGCATAGGATTGCGGGCTATCGAGGACATATTCAACAAAGAGTTCAGAAGGGCGAAGATCACGTTGCAGTTGCCTGAGATCCACGGGTTCTGGCGCTGTATCGACTTCCGCTGAATTCGGAGTCAATTGTTGCTCCACCTGATAAATCGCGTCCAGAATGTGGCCTCTAGCGGTCGGTTCATCGGTATTGAGCAATGCAAAATTCAGCTTTGTCAGGCGCTGCTCCATAAGATTCGGATCGTGTGGCGCAATCACCTCGTGATGCGTTAATGCTTGTGCTTCGACTCGACCTCGCGCGCGTTCGATCACATGAAACGCAGCAGCAGTCCTGCCTTGATTGCTCAAAGATGTGAAATATTCCGAGTACACCTCGCTCAAATCGCTCAGGAGTTGGCGTTCGACAGTCGGGGTCGGCACCTTGCTCAGAAGAGCGTCAAGCATATCTGCGCTCTTCTCATATAACTGATTTGACGATTTGATGTTTCCCCTCTTAGCCATAATGTCTGCCTTAATGGCGAGATTCTTAGGAACAAAATACAGCTCATCGGGGATACGCTCGTTTGCCTCGATAGCTTCATTTATCGCGGCTAATGCTGATTCCAACGCTCCTTGATGTAGATACGCCTTTGCGAGCAGACCATCTACCTGAGTCAAGCCGCGCCAATGCGATACCTTTTTTGCATATTGGGCGGACTGTCTGTAGTCGGATACGGCTTGATCCCAATTCCCCATTGCTTCGTAGACTCCAGCTCTGATTTGGTAAACGTCGGCGAGATGTTCGACAAGATGGTATCTGCCTACTCGCTCCATCTCCTCCCCCGCCAACGTCAACGCCTCTTGGCCTTTTCCAAGGCCGCTGAGAGCTCCGATTTTCGCGGTTATGGCAATCGTTGGATAAGCCGCGCCGGGAGTATCTTTGGCGACGTTAATTGCTTCGTTCAGAGGGCCAAGAGCTTCTTTGTATTTGTGAAGTTCCACCAACCCTGTGCCATACATACTTGCATATCGAATATGAGCGGCGGGATCAGCCGTCTTCGCCACTATCCATGCCTTGACCACATCCTTCTTCGCAGTCGCCATGTCTCCAAGGAGAAATGCCGCAATTCCTTGCTCACCGACCGCTCTGGATGCGAGCAGATAATGGTGCCGCCGAAGCGCCAAATTCTCAACTTGAGTCCACGTTTCTCTTGCCATTCCAGAGTCGTAGTTGACTTCGAGCATTCCAAGGATCGTCAGAACGCGAAGCCGCGTTTCAGGATCACGCGCTTCAGGTAATTTCAGATCCTTTATTAGTATCGAGATTTGGGCCGGGATTCCCGCTGAAGATTCGCTGTGAGCAGGCATCTCACTGACCCGCGCATAGAGTGCCCTTGAGAGTTGGTGTTTCTGTGCAAACTGGATTTCCGCTTGTCGGTACAGTGGTTCTGCTGCTATCCAGCTGTTCAGCCACGACATGTCGTCGGCTCGCTTGAGGAGCGCCTCTGGAGAGGCAGGATTCCTCCGGCGGAGGACGTGGCATCCGACAACACTCAACAGGACGGCCAACAGCAAACCGGCAGCAATGCGGAATGGGGGAGGGACAACTCCGCGCATAGCTACTCAGTTAATACCTGCTAATAGTGCCAGAATCTCAAATCCGGGTCAATGTTTATGGCCAGTCCGCGATCAGGTCTACAAAAGCACGGAATCTAGCTTCTATCTCTGTCGCGGAGGTCGCCGGATAGCCAAGCTCATTCGCCAGTGCCTCAAGTTCGGATTGCCATTCCGTCGGAAGTTGGTTAGAAGGAGGAAAGTCGTGAGTGGCCCGCTGAGTGAAAACCTGTTTCGCTGCAAGGCGCACCGCCGTAATATCCAATTTTCCCAACAAATCAACCAACAGGATGTCCAGCACATCGCGGGCACGGCCTTGCGAATATGGTCCCGTACAGGCGTGCAGTTTTTGGGCAACTTGCTCACTCAAATTCAAACAGCGGACCGGAGATGGTATGCGCAATCCCATTGCGGCAAGCCCGGGAATCGCAGGCTCCACAAGATCCACTGCACCCTCTCCCGATGAGCCGAGATCAACTTCGATGGTTTGCCACGCACGGGTTTTAAACCGGACAGCGAGTTCCAAGCGCACAGCGTCCACTTTGTCCATGCTCAATGGCTTGCCCTTTACCTGAAACGTGAAATCGTCGAATCCTAATGCTATTGCATCCTGAAATACCCGAAGTCTTTCCTCGCGTTTGCCAGCAACACCAATATCGATGTCCTTGGTTGCGCGAGCACCTTCAGCAAATCGAAGCTCCATCGCGACGCCACCCTTGAGGTAGTAGTTGGTCAGGACGCCCTCACTCACTGCCCGCTCCAGCACTCCGCAGAGTGCCAGAAAGGAGACCCATCGGCGGAGGCGCTCTTGTGCCAAGCCCTGTTCTCTGGCGACTCGCGCCAGCGTCTTCTCAAGACGTTCAACTGGCCGTGGAGTCATGTACTTTTACCTTGATTCCTTTGATTGACAATGAAAGGCCGTGAGCGGAGCGATTGATGGCCTTGCGAAGGCCATTTGCCTGAGCGGTGCTGAGTAGCCCTTCTCGGAGCGCATCGGTGATGGCCTGCCGGGCGATGTCAGTCCTGCGCGTTGTCGATAAGACGTCCATGATAGAGCGCGTCACGGTCGTGACAGGCATTCCCTCATGCTGGCTGATCTCCGGCACTGTAAGGTCGGCCCGATGAATCATGATCCATTCGGGATGTTCCCGGCGGAGACGGGCGGATTTTGGAACCGTGAGATGCACCCGCGAAGGATTCACATCAGAGATGCCATAGAGGGCCAGCGCCGTCTCATGAGACAGAGCAATGCGCTCTGGTCCATGATGACTTGCTTGTGCCCACAGCACCGCTTCGCGGTATTGTGCGAGCCGGTCTGTCGGATAGTGGGCAATCCGGTAAACGCCTCGGCTCATTCGTTCCAAGCGGCCACGCTGCCTCAACCGAGCAAGCACGGAATCTTGAATTCCCAGGGCGCGTGCTTCTTTAGACGTGAGCAGGCCATCATGTTCTTCAGCGAGTGCGTATAGCTCGTCCATGCGGGTGCGCGGCATAAATACAGTGTGCGGCGGTGGGGGGCGAAATGTCAATATGGTTCCATAATGGAACTATATTGACAGTCCTCAGGACTCCCGAACTCGTCTATCCTAGTTAGCTCAACAACAGTTCTCACCACGCATTGCGCGACTTCCTTCAATGAGCAGAATGGGCAGTGCAGCGAGTGCAGCCACCGAATCTATCCAATGGATGTGGAAGACTGCATTGATCGTCAGGCCAGCCAGCGTAAGTGCCGCGAGATAGGCGCATGTTGCTGATTGAATGGCATCCGCTGCTAAAGCTCGGCTGTTATTTAAAAGCGCTACCTTTCGTTTACCCCAGGCAAGCACTGGCATGATAATGAGTGCCGCTATCGTGATTCCAATTCCAAGGCAACTCGTCTCCGCATGGACACCGCCAATGAGAGACGCCACTGCGGTGAAGCCAACAATGGCCGCTAGCACAAAGAGCAAAATCCCCGCCCACCTCTCAGCGCGTCTTTTGCTGAAAGAGAACGCCGGCATAAATGAAAGGAGTACAACAGTTGCCGAGATTAGCTCCACAAGGCTATCGGAACCAAAGGCCAGAAGAGCTACGCTATGCGCCTGCTGCGCTGAGTAGAGAGACACAGCGGTTTCAACCAGCATCCACACGATAGTAATGCCTTGCAGCCAAACGACTGCTGCTGGCATCGTTACCGGACGATCTTTGTCATGTTTCTTGCTGGTCATAAGCAAATCCAGTTTGGAAGCATCTACATCAACCACTGATTATGTCGAGAATCAAAATACTTAAAAATCCCACAAAGAAAATGGCGGTCGTGGAGGTGGTATCTTCCAGCTTATGCGCCTCCAACAGCAATTCTTCCGTCGCCAGGAAAAGGAGTGCGGCTACTCCGAAGCCAAGTGCCGCAGTGAGGAAAGGCGCTGAAAGATAGTCCAGGATGAAGGCCCCGAGAGCACTACCAATAAGTAAGAAGCACGAAACGCCTGCCGTAATTGTGAAAGCTCTCCAGCGTGAAAGCTGGCGACTTCGCAACTCTCCGATGAGTGCCAATCCAAGGGAAGCCAATTCAAGTGTCAGGGCAACAGTAAGCAGCTTTCCCTGTTTCCTTCCAGCAGCGAATCCTATGGCGATGACAATCCCGTCCAGCAATAGATCAATTCCCGTTGCAGCGATATAGCTTTTCGGGATTGTTAGGGCGGCGTTCTTTGAAGACCCTCCGCTCTCTGTCCGCTTGAGTATCACCAGGACAATAACTGCCAAAGAAAATCCCAGCACAGTTGGAATGGGGGAGCGCCTATGCAGCAACTCGGGAATCAACTCCACAGCAACGGCGGCGACAACCACTCCGGCTGCAAGATGCTGCATGAGGCAGCGAATGCGGTCGCTTTTTTGAGAGAAGACGGCGCAAGCAGCAGCCACAAGCGCCGCCGCCACGGGAAAGAGCGAATAGAGAACGGCGTTCAAGCCTGAACTCCCTTTGCTTCACGCCGTTGTTCTACCCATTTGTAAAGCGTTGGAAGAACCAGCAATGTCAACAACGTGGAAGTTACCAGGCCGCCGATCACGACGGTAGCAAGCGGCCGCTGGACTTCGGCTCCGGCTCCGTGGGAAACGGCCATCGGGATAAATCCGAGACTGGCGACGAGTGCTGTCATCAGGACGGGGCGTAGTCGCGTCAGCGCGCCTTGCTCCACGGCCTCTTCAATAGGACAACCTTTCTGCCTCAGCTCGCGGATATACGTCAGAAGAACAATGCCATTCAGAACCGCAATGCCAAACAGTGCGATGAATCCGACCCCTGCGGAAATACTGAATGGCAATCCGCGCACAAGCAGGGCTAGAATGCCGCCCGTTGCCGCCAGCGGAATGTTCAGGAAGATAAGCAACGCCGGAAAGGTAGCTTGAAAATTGAAATAGAGCAAAACGAAGATGAGCGTCAGCGCAGCAGGCACTACAATCATTAGTCTTTGACTTGCACTTTTAAGCTGCTCGAATTGGCCGCTCCATTCCAATTGGTACCCGCTTGGAATTTTGATCTGGGTGGCGATTGCCTGTTTGGCAGCGCTGACGAAGCTGGCAAGATCACGTCCGCGAACATTTACCTCCACGCTGATCCGTCTCTGACCACCCTCGCGGCTGATTTGCGCTGGGCCATCCTCTTCCTGAATGTCGGCGAGTTGAGCAAGCGGGATGAAATGTCCTTCATTGTCACCTACCCGCAAATTTCCGATTGCTTCATCCGTGGCACGCTGCTGCTCAGGAAAGCGGACCTGCAAAGCGAAGCGTCGATTACCTTCCACTATCTCGCCTACAGTTTTGCCTCCAATAGCTTGAATTGTGTCCAACACATCTGAGGCATCCAGGCCGTGACGTGCAAGTGCATCGCGACGAAGTCGGAGGCGCAAATAAGGCAGACCTGCAACCCGTTCGGCGCGCACATCGGCCGCCCCGGGGATTTTCTGGACAACTGCCGCGATCTGATCGGCCTTCTGCCGCAAGGTGTCCAAGTTATCTCCGAACAGCTTGATTGCAATATCACTGCGCGAACCGCCTTCCATCAATTCCTGCATTCGCATCTGGATTGGCTGCGAAAAGCTGTATACCGCTCCTGGCGCCTCCTCGCCCAACCGTTTCTTCATCGCAGCAATAAGATCGTTTTTGCTGCGTTTCACGGGCCATTGCTCGGTCGGCTTCAACATCACATACACATCGCTCTGGTCGATAGCCATTGGATCGGTGGCAACCTCCGGGCTTCCGGTCCTACTAAAGACGTGAGACACTTCCGGAAATTCACGGAGTACCGTTTCGACAATTTGGTTGCCATGCAACGATTCGGTGATGGAGATTCCCGGAACCCTGTACATCTGTACAAGTATCGAACCCTCATCGAGAGACGGAATAAACACAGCACCCAAAAATGGAATAGCAAACAATGAAGCCAAAAAGATTCCCAGGGCGATGCCGCCAGTCCAAAAGGGTGAGCGTAATGCCCGCTTGAGAGCTGGCCGGTAGAAGTGGTCTGCCTTCCGCATCAGCCAGGTGTGTTCTTTTTTTGGATGCTTGGGAAGCGCATACCAGCCGAGTACAGGCATCACTGTAAGCGCGATGACGAGCGATGCCAAAAGAGCAAACAGGACGGTTACCGCCATGGGCTTGAACATCTTGCCCTCGACGCCGCTCAGTGTCAGGATCGGAACATAAACCAGAACAATAATAAGGACACCGAAGAAGATGGGCTTTGCCACTTCACGCGCGGCAGAACCAAAGACACTTTCCAGATCTTCGTCCGGTTTGCGGTGATGGAGCCGACGCAGGATATTTTCGATGATAACGACCGAACCATCTACAATTAGTCCGAAGTCGAGGGCACCAAGACTCATCAGGTTACCGGAGATATTGGCTTGGACCATGCCAATAAATGCGGCCAGCATGGATAATGGAATCGCAAGTGAAACAATGATGCCGGCCCTGAAGCTACCGAGCAGCAGAAGCAGGACCGCGATGACCAACAAGCCTCCTTCAATCAGGTTTCGAGTGACCGTGTGAATCGTTCGGTTAACGAGATCTGTACGGTCATAAAGTGGCACAATGCGTACACCTGGCGGCAAAGTTTTTTGGATCTCAGCCAAACTGTCTTTTACTCGAATGGCGACGGCCCGGGAATTGTCACCAACCAACATCATGGATACGCCTAAAACAATTTCCCCCTTTCCATCCTCAGTCGCAAATCCATTACGGACCATTGGGGCATACTGGACATTGCCAATGTTCCGTATGAAGATGGGAGTCCCGGTAGGTGAGTTGCCCACCACAATGTTTTCAATATCTGACAGGCTTCCGATCAGTCCCTCTCCGCGGATAAGCGACTGTTGCTCAGAATGTTCAATGTAGGCACCTCCTGAGTTCGCATTATTTTTGGAGAGAGCTTCAATGACACGTCGAAGGGGAATGTGATACCCCGTGAGCTTGTCGTTATCGACTGCCACCTGATATGTCTTGAGTTCTCCTCCCTGGCTGTTCACTTCGACAATGCCTGACACCTGACGCAACTTCGGTGCGATGTCCCAATCGAGAATCGTTCTCAATTCCATCGGACTGCGCCCAGAGCCAGTCACGTTGAATTGATAGATTTCTCCCAGGCCGGTAGAAATGGGTCCCATTTCCGGAACGCCTACGGTGGCTGGAATTGCTTCCTTTGCTTGCGGCAGCCTTTCGTTGACAAGGTTCCTGCAAAAGTAGGTGTCCATGCCGTCCTTAAAGTAGATAGCAACATAGGACAATCCGTACTTCGATGTTGACTGAATGTGCGTGACTCCAGGCAGCCCGCTCATCGCCAGTTCAACAGGAAATGAAATCAGTTGCTCGACTTCCAGTGGAGACAGACTGGGAGCACGCGTGAGAACAAGTACCTGGTTCGGCGTAATGTCTGGCTCGGCGTCCATCGGAAGGTTACGAAGCGAAACGACGCCAAGCACGATGACAAACACAGTAGCTAACAGCACAAGAACACGATAACGAAGGGCGGCTTCAACAAGACGATCCATTAGTCGTTATCCCCCATGCTTCCACCCGCGAGGATGGACTTAAGATGAAACGCTCCTTGTGTCACCACCGGTTCGCCACTGGAAAGTCCACTCACGATTTCGGTCAAGTCGCCAACTGTGGTCCCTTTTTCCACCTCGCGCGCTTCAAATTGAGTAGGCGTTTTGCGGATGAAAACGACATTCTTTCCTTCCACTTCCTGAAGAGCGCTTGTTGGTACTGCTATGGCCCGCTTGCTGAATGTTGTAGGAAGGTCGATATTGGCGAACATATCTGTTTTCAATAGAAACTCAGGGTTTGCCACATCACAGCGAACACGGGCCGTCCTGGTCTGCGGGTCGATCACATCGCTGATGTAAGCGACTCGACCCTGAAAGGAACGATTCGGGTAGGTGTCTACCGTGATGAAAGCGTTCTGCCCAACGCGCACTTTCCCCAGATCCTTTTCGTACACTTCAGCTTGTACCCAGACGTGCGAAAGATTGGCGACCGTGAATACGGGGCGCGCGGCATCCACAACATCTCCAGGTGAGGCTTGCGCCTTGATGACCACACCAGATAAAGGGGCTTTGAGGGAGGTAAGCAGAGTTCCACCGATCTTGTTATCCGACACCCCAAAGCGGCGTAATTTCTGGTGTATGCCTTCTATGACAGCCTGTTGCGAACGGATATTGGCTTCAATTTCATTCTCTGACGCTTTACTCGATTCATAGTCCTTTTCTGCCCCTGCCCCAATATCGGCAAGCCGGCGGCTGCGTCCAGCCTGGCGAGTGGCTGGAATTAACTGCGCCTTCATGCGCTCCAAGTCAGCGCGTGCAGATAGCTCCTGTGCAACCAATTCTCCAGCTTCGACGTTGTCGAAGGTGGCGAGAATCTGTCCTGCTTCAACCCTGTCGCCAACTTTTGCGCGGACTTCCAGGATGCGCCCTTGCGCCAACGGACTCACTAAAGCAACGCGGCTGTCAATCGGCTGAACCGTGCCGGTGACCTTCAGATATTGCGTGAGTTGCTTTACTTCAGCAGGTGAGATAGTCAGCCCAATGTGGTTTTGGGCGGAGATCGTCATATCGACCATATCCGCCTTGCTCGTGGACTGCTCCTGAGAGGAAGATATTTCCTTATCTTCGTTGGTGTGCTTGTTGCAACCGGTTATGGCAAATGTGCCGCATAGAAACAACAAAATTAGGCTCTTCATGGTAGGTTTCCTCCCACAGCACGCTCAATCTCGGCCCTGCTTCGGGCAGCATCAGCTTGCGCGTCGATGTAAGCCAACTGTGTATCGACCAAACGGCGTTGCTCATTGAGAACGTCCAGAAGCCGTAGTTGGCCGAGTTTATACGCTTCGCGGATAACGGAAAGGTTGGCGCTTGACGGACTTAGTACGCCGCTCTGAAGCATCTGCAAGGAATCGGATGCAGTGCGCCAGCGCCGATATGCCGACTCCACTTCTATTGGAATAGTTTTCTCAAGATATTCCTGGTGCAGGCGAGCGCCAGAGGTGCGGGCTGTTGCCGCCTGTACATTGCCGACTCCGCTCCGGCTAGTTCGCAATGGGATGGAAACGCCGAAGCTGAGAATATCAACTTGGTCTCGGATAGGGCTTGGTGCTCCACTGCTGGTCAAGCCGAACAGTCCATCGAATTGGCTGTGCTGCCTGGTATAACCTGCGGACAAAGTCAGGTCCGGTTTGGCGTTCGCCTTTGCAAGTTCTACGCTTGCTGCTTGCTGCTCCTCTTCAAGACGCGCTGTTTTAAGGTCTGCCCGATTCTCCAGCGCTTTTTGTTGCAGTTCATCCAGTCGAAGCGGTGTTGGAGCAGGAAAGATAGCATCCGGAATTAGAGTGCCACTGCTGAAGCCAGCAAGACGGCGCAGCTCAAATTCGGCAGATGTAAGGCGACTCTGAGCACTCATCCGCGAGACTTCGGCTTGACTGACTTCAACCTTGAGCAGCCCCGCTTCGAGTGGAGCAACATCACCTTCTTTGACTCGCGCCTCGGTGAGTCTCAGGGTTTCCTGGTTGAAGGCAATAAGGTCACTGAGGAGCTTGACTTTGTGGCGCTCCGCGATCACCTGGGCATAGGCTGCTTTGATCTCATAGGCAAGTTCCGCAGTTCGCCCCTGTAGTTCGGCTTCCGCCAGACCAACCGAGAACTCGGCGACACGGATGCGCTTCCCGCGCTTTCCGAACGTCTCAATGGGCTGGGAATACTCTCCGCCGTATTGCTCCTCGCCAACTGTGCCGAGCGGCTTCCCAGTTGCCCCATTTAGCCCAAGCGTTGGCGCTGGCCGCACTCCAGCTTGTCGCGCGAGACCCTTCGCCTCTGCGATCCGCTCTCGAACAGCAGCCAAATCCTTATTATTCGCAATCCCTGCTCGCACAATGTCGTCTACCGTAGATACAGTTGACGGCGTTTGCTGTGCTCCCAGCAATGAAGCTGAAAGCAATAGCGCGCACAGAGAGAAGATATGTCTCCCTCGCATACACAACTCCTAGATTATTTTTGAAAACTGAGTTCCAACTGATGTCTAGGAAAGTTGGGGAGGGTGGTCGATAGAAGACGGAGCAAGCAATGGCTGCTCAACGGCTTCTTCGCGGGGAGCCGGAACAGTCAATACCTGAGGGGCAAGTGCGGCTCGCTTTACTACAATGAGATGTGCGCAGCAGCACAGGCAGTTATCACCGGAGGTTGGGCCTTGGTGCTTATGCTGACTCTGCGATTGTGAGACGTAGCAGTCCGAATTAGGCAAAAGGTCACACGCAAACACTTCCACGGCTGTAAACAGCACGAGAAAGATTGCGGTAAGGCGAAGCGCCCTGGACCAAAGACCCATACGTTCATATTGCCACAGATTGGCTCGTTAGAGAGTGATAGTGCCTTTGACCATGACGATAGAAGCCCTTCCCGAGATGACTATGGATAACGATTTCATGCACCGTAAGATCGGCCCAAAGGAACCCATGATCCATTCGGGTTGTCACAGTTCAAGCGTATGCTGCGGTGATGTCGTGACGTCAATATAGTTCCACTATGGAATGATATTGACATAAATGAAGTCCCTGAATTTCTCCACTGTGGGAGTCAATTTGGGAGTCATAGAATGACCAAAAACTGAAATTGGAGAGCAGGCCAGCAAACTTCCTGGAGCTGATTTCCGCGAACCTCGCAACGCAGATGGCAGAATTAGCATAAGACGATGGACACACAGGCGCACTGGGCACAGATCTACGAAACCAAATCTCCTGATGAGACGAGTTGGTACGAGTCTCATTTGCAAACCTCACTCGACTGGATCTCGGATGCGGCCACGGACCATTCTGCTTCGATTATCGACGTTGGAGGCGGAGAATCTACGCTGATAGATGACTTGCTTGTTAGGGGATACAGTGCCCTTACTGTCCTGGATCTGGCGGGCGCGGCAATTAAGAAATCTCAGGATCGCCTCGAACGAGCAGCAAAATCCGTCAATTGGATAGTGGGCGATGTGACAACAATTGCTTTCCCAGTCAACACGTACAACATTTGGCATGACCGGGCGGTCTTCCATTTTCTTACCAATCCCGAACAGCGATTGGCGTATATACGTCAGACTACCTCAGCCCTTAAGATTGGAGGGCAGGTGGTCATGGCAACCTTTGGGCCGCAGGGTCCACAGAAATGCAGCGGGCTTGATACAAATCGTTACGATGCAGAATCGTTGAGCCGCGAAATGGGACCACGGTTTCGCCTGATACGAAGTTCAACCGTACTCCACCACACGCCAAAGGGCACGACACAACAGTTCCTTTATTGCCAGTTCAGCTTTAGTCCTCCTCAGAAAGGAATCACCCCTTGAAATTTCGCTTTCTTCAGATAACCTCCGCCGCGATACTGCTTGCGATCTTGGCTTTATCTGGCACTGTCATGCAGGCACAGCAGGTCCCAACGAAGTCCTCGGCTGTTGCGGACACGACGATTCCCTCCGCGGCACTTGTGCAACCGGCAGAACTCGTGCGGATGCTGCATGGTTCAGAAAAGCCTTTAATACTACAGGTCGGATCGCACGTTCTTTACGCTGAAGCGCATATACCCGGTTCAGAGTATGTGGGGGCCACAGGCACGAGTGCAGGATTGCAGTCACTCCGCGAACGGGTCTCCAGCCTCAGGAAGGACCAGTTCATCGTCCTTTACTGCGGATGCTGTCCCTGGGGTCATTGCCCGAACATCCGGCCGGCTTACGAGCAATTACACGCGCTCGGCTTCACTCAGGTAAAAGCGCTTTATCTGGCTGATAATTTCGGCACGGACTGGGCCGGCAAGGGCTATCCAGTAGCTAAAGGGCGATAAAGGACGATCGATGCAAAGAAACGCTCGAATTGAGATGCCGCGAATGCTGTTGCTGTTTCTCCTAGTGTCTATTGCCTTGTTTGCCGGAAGTTCTCCGCTTGCTGCACAAACAGTTCCTTCGAGAGCAAAAGCGCATCGTGCTGCTCCAAATTTTTCACGTATGGATCTGCGCCACAAGAAGATTGAACTAACTTCATACCGTGGGAAGGTCGTCCTGCTCAACTTCTGGGCAACCTGGTGCGGACCGTGCCTTGTAGAGGTGCCCACCTTTAACGAATGGCAGAACAAGTATGGCTCTAATCAATTTCAGGTGATCGGAATATCGATGGACGACGCAGCTCCGCCAGTGATCTCAACCATCAACAAGTTGAAGCTTAATTACCCGGTGTTGATGGGAGACGAACATCTGGGAGCTGCTTACGGCGGCATTCTCGGCCTTCCGGTTACGTTCCTGATCGACCGCCAGGGAAAGATCAGGGCACGGTATCAGGGAGCCTCTGACCTCACGCGCATCAAAGGAGATATTGAGACGCTTCTCCACACTCGATAACGAAGCCCCCTGACGAT
Organism: Acidobacteriales bacterium 59-55; assembly: GCA_001897435.1. Classification (GTDB taxonomy): domain Bacteria; phylum Acidobacteriota; class Terriglobia; order Terriglobales; family Acidobacteriaceae; genus Edaphobacter. Next base: position 283,483 of record MKSV01000008.1, read on the forward strand.
AGCATGAGATCGCAGCTATAAATGGCTGGTGGTTTGATTATCTTGATTAGCGAGAAGTGTTCCGCGCCTCAGTTCCCGCTCCTTCATCATGACGAAGAACACAGGGACGAGAATAAGGACGTGAATGGTTGATGTAATCATGCCACCGACAATCGGAGCGGCTATCGGCTTCATCACGTCGGAGCCGATGCCGGACTCCCAAAGGATCGGCGCAAGACTGGCCAGGACGGCGCAAACCGTCATCAGTTTTGGGCGGAGGCGTTGAACAGCCCCTTCGATGGCTGCTGCTTCGATGTCGGCATTCGTCATTTGATGGTTTGACTCGATGCGCTTTTCCAATGCTTCGTGGAGATAGACGACCATCACGACGCCAGTCTCCACTGCGATGCCAAAGAGCGCAATGTAACCAACTGCCACGGCAACGCTGAAATTGTAATGAAGCAGCCATTGCAGCAGTAGTCCGCCGGTCATGGCGTAGATGGTGGGGAAGATCAGCACGAGCGCCTCTGCAACGGAGTGAAAGACAAGATAGAGAAGCAGAAAGATCACCGCGAAAACCACAGGGAGAATCAGCTTGAGACGTTGTTTCGCGCGCTGCTCGAACTGGTACTCTCCCGACCACTGATAGGTGTAGCCCGCAGGCAGCTTTAGCTTTTGTTGGATCTGGTTGTTGGCTTCTGCGACGAAACCTCCATAGTTCGCGTTCTTCAGGTCGATATAAACATAGCCGGTAAGCGCGCCGTCTTCATCGCGAATCATGGCTGGGCCTCTGGAGAAAGAGATGGCCGCCACTTGCCCAAGCGGGATCTGTGCGCCGGTCGGTGTCGCAATGAGAACGCCGCGCATCTGCTCTACATCGTCGCGGAAGTCGCGCTGATAGCGAACATTGATGGGGTAGCGCTCTCGCCCTTCGATGTTCTCGGCGATGTTCTTGCCGCCGATGCCGGAGGAGACGGCTGTCTGGACATCGGCCACGGTCAGACCATAACGGGCAGCCTCCGCACGGTTCACTTCCACATTGACGTAAAAGCCCTGGGCAACTTTTTCAGCAAACGTAGACCGTACCTGCGGCAGCGTGGAGAGAATGGTTTCGATCTGTGAGGCAACCTGCTGAATACCTTCGACACTTGTGCCCTGGACTTTGAGACCGAGCGGAGTTTTGATACCGGTCAGCTCCATGTCAAGGCGGTTTTCGACCGGGCTGGTCCAGGTGTTCGTGAGTCCAGGAAACTGGAGCTTCGCATCCATCTGCTGAATGAGCTTGCCATAGGTCATTCCGGCGGGCCACTGCTCACGCGGCTTCAGCATCAGGGTCGTGTCGTACATGTCGAGCGGCGCGTTATCCGTCGCGCTGTCCGAGCGCCCAACCGTACCGAAGACGCTCACGACTTCAGGGAAGCTGCGGAGGATACGGTCCTGCTCTTGCAACAACACTTCCGCCTGCCCAATCGAGATGCCGGGCAATGCAGTCGGCATATAGAGAGTCGAGCCTTCATATAGAGGCGGCATGAATTGACTGCCGAGATGCAGGCCTAACGGCAGAACGATAACGAGAAACAGCACGTTGGCGGCGATGGTAAGCCAACGATAGCGCAAGCAGAATCGCAGTATCGGCAGATAGATCGCCTGGGTCACGCGCGAGATCGGGTTGGCGCTTTCCGGACGCAGCCGTCCGCGAATCAGCATCACCATCAGGACTGGGACCAGGGTGATGGCAAGAATAGAAGACGATCCAACCGCCAGCGTTTTTGTCCAGGCGAGTGGGCGGAACATGCGGCCTTCCTGCGCTTCGAGCAGGAAGACTGGAAGAAACGACACAACAATAATCAGCAGCGAGAAGAAGAGTGCCGGGCCAACCTGCTTCGCCGCGTTGATGAGGATGGTGCGGCGTTCCGGTTCGCTTACCTGAGTACCGTTTTGCTGTCTTTCGGAGAGATGGCGATAGCCATTTTCAACCATGACGATGGAAGCGTCCACCAATACACCGATGGCCAATGCGATGCCTCCCAGCGACATGATGTTCGACGTCACGCCGAGCAAATACATGGGGATGAACGACACAACGACTGCGATAGGCAACGCGAGGATGGCAATCAGTGCCGAGCGGAAGTGAAACAGAAAGAGAATAATGACGAGGCTGACGATGATGGCTTCTTCCAGAAGATCGCGTTGCAATGTCTGGATCGAGGAGCGAATCAGACCGGACCGGTCGTAGCCGGACATGATTTCGACACCCGGCGGAAGCGACGGCGCAATTTCACGGAGCTTTGTTTTGACTCCATTGATGACGTTCAGGGCATTCATGCCCTGGCGCATCACGATGATGCCGCCGACGGTCTCACCCTCTCCGTTCCATTCGGCGACGCCTTCGCGGATATCAGGTCCGAAGCTGACTGTGCCCAAATCACGCAACAAAACAGGTGTGCCGTTTTTGCTGCCGACTGCAACCAAGGCAAGATCGTCAAGCGAGCGAAGATAGCCAAGACCGCGGATCATATACTCCGCACCGCTCAAATCGAGCAGCCGTCCTCCCACTTCATTCGTGCTGGCCTTTACACGGTCGATAACGGTAGAAAGCGGGATGCCATAAGCGAGCAGTTTATTGGGATCGAGCTGCACCTGGTACTGCTTTACATAGCCGCCGATGCTCGCGACTTCGGCCACTCCCGGCACGGTCTCAAGCGCATAGCGCAGGTGCCAATCCTGCAACGAGCGCAGATCCGCCAGGCTATGGCGATGGCTCTTGTCTACGATCGCGTATTCATAGACCCAACCCGCTCCGGTCGCATCCGGGCCGATCACGGGATGCACTCCTTCCGGCAGGCGCCCGCTGATTTGCTGTAAATATTCAATGACGCGAGAGCGCGCCCAGTAGAGGTCGGTGCCATCCTGAAAGACGATGTACACGTAGGAATCGCCGAACATGGTCTGCGCGCGCACCGCCTTCACATGGGGAGCAGCCAGCATACTGGTGACGATGGGATAGGTGACCTGATCTTCGATCACGTCGGGCGGCTGGCCTGCCCAGTTGGTATGCACAATCACCTGTACATCGGAGATGTCCGGCAGCGCATCCAGCGGAACATGCTGCAACGACCAGATGCCGGCAAGGGTCAGCAACAGGACTGCCGTGAAAACCAAAAAGCGGTTACGGGCGCAGACTTCAATGATGTAGGAGAGCATTTACATGCCTCCTGTCGCGTTGATCCGCAGTTGCTTTGTAGCGAGGATCTGCCCGCTCTTCTGAGCGGTGATAGTCACCTGCCAGGCGCCGCCTGAACCAAGCGAGCCTGTGCCCTCATAAACTCCATTGCCTCTATCGGTCAATTTGCTGGTTGTATTCATGGCGGCCATTCCCATCGCTGGCATTCCGGCCATGTAGAAAGTCACCGTCACATCGGCCCCGGCAACAGGAGCATTGCCTGGTCCCGCCAACTTCACGCGGAAAGTGTTCGTGCCTTTCTGTGGCGGATTGGGATCAGTGGAGAAGTCAATATTGATTTGTGCTGCTGAAGATGCGGCTGATTGTGAAGCATTGCCCGCTCCGGGAGGCGGAGGCACGAATGAACCTGCTGCGGCCTGCAATTGGCTTTCGGAGTCGATGAGAAAATTGGCCGAGGTGACAATCTGTTGATGTCGTTGAAGCCCCTTCAGGACAACAACCTCGTCTCCCGTACGCGGTCCTAGCACAACCTCCTTTGGTTCCAGACTGCCATTGCCATGATCGACAAAGACCAATTGCTTTGTCCCGGTTTGAAAAACTGCGGAGGCAGGGATGACGAGCTGACGGCCCAGCGGCGATTTCAAGTCGCAATTGACATACATGCCCGGCTTTAGTTTCAAGCCGGGGTTGTCAATCACAAGTCGGACACGGACTGTTCTCGTCACAGGATCGACCTGTGGCAGAATCTCATCGACGTTCCCACGGAACGTCCTGCCGGGATAGGAGTCCACCGTGACTTCAACCGGATCACCATGTTTCAATCGTCCAACGTCATCCTGAAAAACCTGCGCGTAGACCCAAATGCGCGAGAGATCGGCGATGGTGTAGAGCCGGGTCGAAGGCTCAATGTACATGTTTGGCAATGCGTTATATTCAGTGACATAACCGGAAACCGGCGAATTGATCGTTAGATTGGTGATCGGTTTTCCAGTGTCTTTGAGTTTTTGTAGTTCACTTTGCGGCACTTCCCATTGCTCAAGGCGCTGTTCGGCAGCGGCGGACAGCGAGGCAGCGCCGGAAGCGACTCCATCCACCGTGCTGCCACTCAAAGACTTCTGATTTTGCCGCGCAAGCAGATACTCCTGCTGTGTCGCAACAAGGTCTGGGCTGTAGACCGTAAAGAGCGGATCACCCTTGCGGACATACAGGTAAGTCGCATTTACAAAGACTTTGCGAATGTAGCCTGGAAAACGAACCTGAACATACGAAATCAGCCGCTCGTCGATGTTCACGGTTCCGGTGGCGCGGATGTCGTCGGTCAGTTGCTTGTACTCGACCGAACCCGTCTTCACGCCGATGCTCTGCATCCGCTCGGGCGAAAGCTGGACGGGCGACAATTGCGTGTCCTGCTTTTGCTGCTGCGCCGGAGACATGCTCGTCGCATTTGAATCAGGGCCAGCCGCAACCGGCTCCGTATCGGAAGACATTGGTGCGCGTTTGGAATTTACCTGCCCTGGTGAACGCGAACGGTAGACGAGCAGACCTGCCACAACGATCAAAATGGCAAGCCATACGAGAGAAGTGCGAACAATATATTTGTTCATCGCAGTGTCGCTCCTGTCAGTGTCTCCAGATGGGCCAGCGTAGTCTCGTGATCGGCGAGTACCTGAGCTTCGTCGAGTTTCAGAGTCAGCACGTTAGTGAAGTACAAAAGTACATGTGTGAACTGGTCGCGATTAGCAGCATAAGCGTTGAGAGTCGCACGGTAAGCGGCATCAGATTGCGGAATCAGACCTTCTCGATATTCCTTCAATAGTTCTTCATCGCTCGTCGCGGTCACATAATTTTGCTTTACCTGAGCAAGCTGCTGTTGCAGATGTGCATCGAGGGTTTCCTTCGTTTGCGCCAGATTCTCGGCAGCCTCCGCAATCTCCGCATCTACGCGCGCCTTCCGGGGAAAACGAACGTTGAAGGTCAGCATGTAATAGTCGCGATACTTCCGGTCGGTGTTCTGGTACATGTAGCCAAGACTGAAGTCGGGTTTGCTTCCACGTTTTGCGGAGGTAAGCGCAGCGTCTTGTTTGCCGACAGAACTGGAATCAATTTGGACTTGCGGGTTGTGTTCCCTCACCATTTGGAGCAGTTCGGCGGAGGTGTAGCGTAATAAGCTTTCGCTCAAGTCCTCGGTCACAATATCTGGCGAGCTTTGATCTCGATGCAACAACCCCTTCAAATGGGCTTCGATCTGTCCCATCTGCTCATGGTGCATGGTGATCTCACGGAGGATCTTTGTGCGCTCCACCTGGGCCTGCAACACCTCCGCCTGCAAACCTTGGCCCACCTCATAATGTGCCGTTGCGTCCTGAATGAGTTGGTCCAAAACATGCCGGTTCTCCATCAGAATGCCAAGCGTCTTTTGCAGATAAGCAAGTTGCAAATAATCCATCTTGACTGCATCAGCAACGCTGGCCGAAGTTGCATCTCGCTCTTTTTCTTTAATATCCGCATCCCTCTGCGCGACCTCGCCTCGTAAACGGAGCTTGCCTGGATACGGCAGTTCCTGCGAAGCGCCAATGCCGATATACGAAAAGTCGCTGTTGGTGTAGCCGGCGAATGGCTTCGGACTGCCGACGCTGAACTGCTGATAAGTGAAGGTCGGGTCGGGCAATGTGCCTACCTGGCGCGGAACTTCCTTGGCCGCTTGCCAGCCATAATCGGCTGCGGCTATCTGAGAGTTGTTATGGCTGGCTTCAGTCAAAAGCTCAGATAACGGCATAGGCGCATCTGGCGAACGCTCTTGTCCAGACGCGGCAGTCACAGCCGCAAGTACAAGCATGGTGGTCAGGCCCCGGACCTTGAACATATAAATCTCCATTCTCAAAATGGTTCGTAATAACTGGCACGAGCAGGCGCGCAACTATACGCCCGTCAGCCAAGCGAAGCCGGAGAAAAGAGATTGCTAGATTCGGAGAATAAAGATTGAGGGAGGTGGAGATTGAGGCAGAGTGCTTGCGGGCCGTTGCGCAGGACTGGACATGGATACCCGTAACGTAAAGAGGATCGCAGGAGGCAGCCCAGCATGTGCGGTCAAATCAGTCTGAATATTTGTGGACTGCGCTTGGACCATTGCATTCCAATGGTCTGCCGTGGGCATTTCTTTCTGGCAGCAGCCGTGCGAAGCTGGCATTCCCATGCTTCCGCACTCGCCCTTCATCTGCTTGCAACAGGCGCGTTCCGCAGGAGTCAGATGTGCGTTCGACAGAGCACAGGCCATGGTTGGAGCCAGTAATGGCAACAACATCGTCAGTATCAGCGCGAATTGGCGCACAGACCTCATGGCAGCTTCAACTGTACATCTGTGCCCAGAATAGTACAAAGTTAAGCGCCGGAGACCCTGGGTATGACGTTGCTTTGCATATCCGACATTCGCGCTCAGTCGTACAGTCAAACACCGAGGACAATTTGCACGTCCACACATATAAGGTGTAAATTCGGCTAGGATGAGGCTTAAAGTCACATGGTCGCTGCTGTTGCTGATGCTGGTGAGCGTTCAGGCGTTTGCTGCGACTTGTGACGTGCGCTGTGGAGCGATGGCACTCAGGGACTCTGCCAGCCAGATGTCCGGCATGGCTGATTGTCAAAGGATGACGTCCCAACGTGCATCCGATCAACAATTCGTGGCCAGCTTAACGTCTTCGCAATCGTGTGACAGCCATATTTGCAAAGACGATTGGACATTCCTTCAGAATTCAGTTGTGCAGGAATTGGGAATCTCAGCGCTCCCTCTGATTCCACTGGGTAACGCCCTAATATCCCTTGAAATTGCGCATCCGTTGCAATTCAAGATAGATCGAAGTCCTCACTCCATCCCGACATTCGATCCCCTCATTTCCAGTCTCCGCGTCTAGTTCTGACCCTCTGCTGCCTCTTGGCAGGGCCGGGCTGGCGCGTAATGCCGTTAACTGGCAGCATATTTCCCGACCCCTCCTTGTAAGGCAACTCTTTTTTGTAAGAAATTCCGCGTCTGCACGTCTACGCAACTAAACGGCCAGCGCCGTCATAAAACTTGCTCGATCCGGGCAAAATCAGTCAGGAGTAGTTATGCAGAAGGACGACAAAACAGAAAGCCGTTGCATTCAGCCTGTCAGCCGCCGCCGTTTCGTTCAGGGGTTGGCCGTCGGTGGAGCGGTCGCGGCCCTCGATTGGAAAGGGTTACCCGCTTTCGGCGAAAGCGCACCCCATACGCCGCCACTTCTTTCCGGGAAACACTTCGATCTGACCATCGACTCTTTGCCCGTGAACTATACGGGGCGCCGTTCCGTAGCCACTGCGGTCAATGGCTCGGTGCCGGGACCTATTTTGAGATGGAAGGAAGGCGATTCGATCACGATAGCAGTGACCAATCGCCTGAAAGAACCAACCTCGATACACTGGCACGCGATACGGCTCCCCGCGGACATGGACGGCGTTCCGGGATTGAGCTTCCCGGGCATAGCACCGGGCGAGACCTTCCTCTACAAATTTCCCGTAGTGCAGAATGGCACAGCCTGGTATCACAGCCATAGCCGGTTTCAAGAACAGATCGGATTGGTTGGCGCGATTATCATCGAGCCGCGCGGGAAGGACCCCATTGAATTTGACCGGGAATATGTTGTGTTTCTTTCCGACTGGACCGACACCAATCCAGAAACACTCTTCAGCAACCTGAAACAGCAGAGCAACTATTACAACTATCATCGCCTCACCTTGCCCAACTTCATCTCCGAGGCGAAGCGGAACGGCCTGGGCCGGACGATTTCCAACCGGTTTATGTGGGCGAAGATGAACATGAGCCCGACCGACATTCTCGATGTAACGGGCACTACCTATACCTACCTGCTGAATGGGAACAACCCGGCCACAAACTGGACTGGCCTATTCAAATCCGGAGAACGAGTCCGTCTTCGCTTCATCAATGGATCTTCAATGACAGCTTTCGATGTACGGATACCCGGCTTGCCGATGACCGTAGTGCAGGCCGATGGCAACGATACTGAGCCGGTCCAAGTGGATGAATTCCGGATCGCTGTCGCCGAAACCTATGACGTGATCGTGCAACCGCAGGACGCTACCGCTTATACCATCTTCGCGCAATCGCAGGATCGCAGCGGATATGCGCGTGGGACGCTCGCCCCAAGAATGGGAATGACAGCAGCAGTTCCTGCGATGGACCCGGTCCCCATGCGCCCAATGTCGGACATGGGCATGGACATGGGCAACATGAAGGGCATGAAAATGGAAGGTATGTCCGGTATGGACATGTCTGGCGTGGATGGAATGACTAAGAAAGACATGCCCGCAGCCGGAAACGGTTCCGGCATGAATATGGATCACTCAAGCATGGAAGGCATGGACATGAACCATATGGACATGAATTCCAATTCGGCCATGCAGGAAAAACAATCTGGAGATCATGCCCACCAGATGATGGGCGGCATGGAAATGGGCAGCAGAGATGGCACAACACCCTTTCCTCAACCGGGACCGAACACCATGCCAATCATGTCCATGTCGATGCCTGAAATGAAAAAGGCTGAAGCAACGCTGAAGCCGTCCAATCCCGTGAAGCTGCATACCGGTCCGCAAGTCGATAACGTGGCGATGCATGTCACCAATCGGCTGAATGATCCCGGCATCGGACTGGAAAACAACGGGAGGCGCGTGTTGACTTACGCAGACCTGCGTGCCCGCTACCGTGGCGTAGATGGTCGACCGCCGACCCGCGAAATAGAGCTGCACCTTTCGGGAAACATGGAACGCTTCATCTGGGGATTCAACGGCGAGAAATTCTCCAGCGCTGAACCGATTGAAATGAAGCTCGGCGAGCGGATACGCATCGTGCTTGTCAATGACACCATGATGGAGCACCCCATCCATCTGCACGGCCTGTGGAGTGAGTTGGAGAATGGGCATGGAGCATTCAATCCATACAAGCACACCATTAGCGTGAAGCCCGCGGAGCGCATGAGCTATCTGGTCAGCGCGGATACACCCGGCCATTGGGCCTTTCATTGTCATCTGCTCTATCACATGGAGGCTGGAATGTTCAGAACGGTGGTGGTCTCATGAGCATCCAAATCAAAGTTAAATATTGCACACTTCAGGCGAAATACTTTTTACTTACCTGCACGATTGCTATCGCAGGACTGCTGTCCTGCTGCATACAGGCGGCAAATGCACAAACGCCGACGCCACAAACCTCCGGCAAAGCGGCCGCCACAATACCGGCAATGGAGCCGCCGGTCATGGACAGTCACATCTTTTCCCATATTCTGCTCGATCAATTCGAGGGCCGCACCAATGGCTCGGATCACGAATTGCGATGGGATGGAGAAGCCTGGATTGGCACGGACATGAACCGGCTGCGGCTCAAATCGGAAGGGATTAGCAACAACAGCACCGTCAGCGATGGCGACCATGAAGCCCTGTATGAGCGACCCATTCCGCATACGCGCTATTTCGATGCGCAGGTTGGTGTCCGTGCCGATCTGGATTCAGGTCCGAGCCGCACCTGGGCCGCAATAGGCATCGAGGGACTGGCGCCTTACTATTTCGAGTTTGCGCCTACTCTTTACATCCGGGACGGCGGTCACGTGGCAGGGCGCATTACAGGCTCCTACGATTTATTGCTTACGCAGCGGTGGATTGTGCAGCCGCAGGCTGAGTTGAACTTTTACAGCAAGGATGACCCTTCGCGTGGGCTAGGCTCTGGCCTTTCGGAGTTGGATACTGGCATCCGCCTGCGATACGAGATCAGCCGCAAGTTCGCTCCCTATATAGGGTTTGCCTATAACGGAAAGTACGGCGGTACAGCCACCTATTCGCGCCAGGCAGGAGAAACCACAAGCGAACCTCGCTTCATATTCGGCCTTCGACTCTGGTACTGAAATGAGGCCATGCCAATTCATCATGATTGGCATGGCCCGTTGATCCCTCTAACTCTCTGCCAGAATAGGACTCCGCCATGAAACGCTCTTTCGTGATTCCTGTGTCGATACTGATCTTCTTTGGTCTGCTTGCAGCAGGAGCATGGCTTTACATGAAGACTGCAATGCACGGCTTCAGCGCTCGTGCAAAGCCATCCCGAACCGAAACCATGCTGGCCACGTATGCCCGCAATACGGCTATGCCGTCGTCTGCAAAGCAGATGAAGAACCCCGTTCGGCTGTCGCCCGATGTGCTCCATGAGGCGATGGCTCATTTCGCGGATCATTGCGCAGTGTGCCACGGGAACAACGGCAGCGGAAATACGATGTTTGGCAACGGCATGTATCCGAAACCCCCGGATCTCAGATTTTCTCGCACTCAGGACCTGACGGATGGGGAGATCTTCTACATCATCGAGAATGGCATTCGGATGTCTGGAATGCCTGCGTTCGGGGGTGCAGATACGGCAGATCAAAGCTGGAAACTCGTGTACTTCATTCGCCATCTTCCTCGCTTGACTCCTGCCGAGGAAGCTCAAATGGAATCTCTCAATCCAAAGAGTCCAGATGAGTTTAGGGAAGAACAGGAAGAGCGAAACTTCTTGAACGGCGAGGCAGAATCGCCGCAACCACAAACCGCAACGCACCATCACTAGGAATTTGGAGAATATATGAAAAAGCTATTCGGAACTATTGTCGCAATAATCCTTATTGCAGGTGTTGCTTACGCTCATGGCGGCATGGAGCACATCATGGGGACTGTCGTAAGCATGACAGACAACTCGATCACGGTTAAAACAATGGCCGGAAAGACCCAGACCGTCAGCACGACCGCGGATACAAAGTACACACAAATGGATAAACCGGTTGCCATGAAGGATCTGAAAGAAGGCGACCGCGTCGTGATCGAAGTAGCGAAGAAAGATGGCAAATTGATCGCTGTTGAGGTTAAGGTCGGCATGGCCGGGATGAAGGGAATGCACGGCGACATGAGCAGAATGAGTATGGACCAAGATGGCGGAGCGATTTTCGCCCCAAAGAACTGCTTCGGGACGAGTCTGCCCGTAGGAACGAGTCCCCTCGTTGCATAGACGTTCAGAGAGACTGTCAAAACCTATCTGAGGCCCCAGGAAGGAGGGAGAACCATTATGCGTAAGTTCATTTTCGGGTTTGTAGCAGGCATTGCTGTTCTTTTATTGGTGGCCTTCTGCTACGTCCGCTTTGGGTTTATAGACCCACGCGCGGACAAAGAAGTTAGCTTGCTTGAAAGCAAGATCGCAATGCCTTCACTGGATGCCGCAGTTGACCGGCGCGCTTCAGAGGCGAAGAATCCAATTCAGCCCACGGATGCCAACCTGACCGCTGGGATGAAGATTTACCAAACAAATTGCGCGAGTTGTCACGGAGACATCCAGCGTCGGCGCGCGCCCCTTGCCGATTCTCTCTATCCCCGCGCACCACAATTCCTTGAGGACGCGCCGGAGATGCCCGAAAGCCAGAACTTCTACATCATCCAACACGGTGTCCGCATGAGCGGAATGCCCGCATGGAAGCAGGCTCTCAGCGAACAGGAAATATGGCAGGTAACCAGTTTCCTAAGCCACATGGACAACTTATCGTCACAGGTATCCGATGCGTGGAAAACAGCCGCTGGTGGTTCGCCGAATGCAAACCCGTCACCCGATGCGAACAAGATGCAAATGAATGACAAGAAGGGCATGAAAATGCCCATGTGACATAAGACGAAGCATCTAAACAAACGCACTCTTCGGAGAACGCTCTTGCTTATTCAGCCCATCGATTATTTTCTTCTCATTTGGTTCATTCTCGCGGCGGGTTCCACCACCTACGTTGCGATAGATCAGTTTCGCAACAACCCCGAGCCAACGGTGATGCGATGGGGCTTCATTCTCATCACGCTCTATATGGGTCCATTTGGGCTGCTTCTATATGTGCTTGCCGACAAAGAACCGAAGCCGGGCACACATGAGCAGTTCATCAAGCCGCTATGGAAACAAGGGATCGGCAGCACCATTCATTGCATAGCGGGAGATGCTACGGGCATTATCGCGGCTGCTGTGATCACAGCCACGCTTGGACTGCCGATGAAGATAGACCTGATTGTTGAGTATCTGGCGGGCTTCTCTTTTGGGCTTTTCATCTTTCAATCCCTGTTCATGCAGAGCATGATGGGCGGGACTTACTGGACAAATGTCCGTAAGTCCTTCCTTCCAGAGTTCATCAGCATGAACTGCATGATGGCGGCAATGGCACCCGTCATGAGCTTGCTTATGATGGGCCGGGACATGCGCGCGATGGAGCCGACGCAACTCATCTTTTGGGGCGTGATGTCGCTCGGAGTTTCGGCTGGCTTCGTTATGGCATACCCGGCAAATGTCTGGATGGTGAAGCGCGGTTTGAAACATGGCCTGATGACAGAACGGAAGCCCGGCTCTAAGTTTGCAAGCGAAGCTCCGGTAGAGATGAAGATAGAGCATCAGGGTAGCCATAAAGGCGGTGCTGAACACCACGAGATGGGGGGAGGAGAAACGACGAGACCTCAACTCCTTGCAGTGGCGGGAGTATCACTTCTTCTACTTATTGCCGGCATAGTGGCACCGGCGAACTTCGTCAATATGTCACTGAGCGCAAAAGACGTTGGCGGGCTGGTAATGCCACGAGGCATGATTATGGACCGCGACACACCAGCCGACGCCATGCGCGATATGTCGTTCGTCAACCCGAAACTGGTCACAGAAACTTACGGAATTGACCAACGAGGTGACCGACCGCTCGAACCCCGTATTGACAATGGGGTTAAGGTATTCGATCTAACTGCCTCGGTCATACGTTGGCACATTCTTCCCAATGTCGCGGTCGATGCCTATGCCTACAATGAGCAGATTCCCGGACCACGATTGCATTTCAAGCAAGGCGATCACGTTCGCATCAACGTTCATAACCACTTGCCGGAAGCAACCACCATTCACTGGCATGGCCTGATCGTCCCGAATCAAATGGACGGCCCCGGAGACATCACACAAAAGCCTATTGCACCAGGACAAAGCTATACCTATGAATTCACCGTAAAGCAATTCGGCACCTACTTTTATCACCCACACTTCCTGCCTGACCGACAGCAGGCCCTTGGACTATACGGAGCAATCATTATTGATCCCGCTAATCCTCAAGATGAGATCAAAGCCGATCATGAATATGTGATTCAGCTTCAAGAGTGGCTGATGCGCGAGGGGCTTACCTATCCAGCGATGTTCATGGAAGGCGGCCTGGCAAATTACTTTACGATCAACGGAAAAGCATACCCTTCAACAGACACGATTCATATGAAGGTGGGAGAGACATTGAAGGTTCGCTTCATTGGAACCAACAATAACTTTGTCCACCCAATGCACATACATGGAGGACCATTCACGGTAGTCGCGAGAGATGGCGAATCTATCCCGGAGTCGGCCCGCTTCGAGGCCGATACCGTGAACGTCGGCCCTGGGCAGCGATACGACGTGATCTGGCCTGCGAGGAAGCCTGGCAAGTGGCTCATCCATTGCCATATTCCTCACCATACTGCGAACAACAACGTCGAGGAACAGGGCGGCGGTGGATTGATGCTGATTATCGACGTGGAGTGACCCACTATGCCAGAACACACAAACAACACGGCGGACGTATCGGTAGATCGAATGGAGCGTATTGCCGCTCTTCGGACCCAATTCCTGAACTTTCTTTCACGCCGCCTGGGCGACAGAGCGACTGCCGAGGATGTTCTTCAATCCGCGTACATCAAGGCACTCGAACATGGCGGGGGAATCCGGAAAGAGCAAAGTACCGTCGCCTGGTTTTATCGCATTCTCCGAAACGCTATTGTGGATCATTACCGCAGGGCCTCCGCCAGGGACAGAGCGGATGCTGACTTTGCAGCTCAAAGTCCGACAGCGTATGAAGCCGAACTGGAGCAAACGGTCTGCGCCTGTATCGAGGACGTAATCCGGGACCTGAAGAGCGACTACCGTGAGGCTATCGAGCGCGTCGATCTGGGAGGCCAGACTGTGGAAGACTTCGCCCGGACGCAGCAAATAACTCCAAACAATGCTTCGGTGCGTCTGTACCGTGCAAGGAAGGCCGTTTCAAAAGAGTTAACGATGCTCTGCGGGACTTGTGCAGAGCATAAGTGCCTGGATTGCAGCTGTCGGCGAAGTCAACTGTAAGATCGCGCTCCCAGATGCGTCAGCAGCAATAGAAGAACAAAAAGGGGGAAACAAATGTGCTGCTGTGACAAACCCACCGTTGATGTAAAAGACCCGGTTTGCGGAATGACGGTTGATCCAACCAGGGCCGCGGGGTCAAGCGAATATCAAGGGACGACCTATTTCTTCTGCTCTGCCAACTGCAAACAGAAGTTCGACACCGCACCCGATCAGTACGTTCAGCCGTCTGGTTGTTGTGCTGCCGCTCCTAAAGCAGAAGTGCAAACCGTCATCGACCCGGTCTGCGGGATGAAAGTCGATCCTGTGAAGGCAGCGGCAAGCGTAGAGCACAACGGAAGAATATTCTATTTTTGCAGCCAGGGGTGTGCGACCAGGTTTCGCGCCAATCCGGAGAAGTATCTTCATCCGCAGACTGCCGCCAAGCCTAAAGCCCGGCCCAGAGATAAAGAGAAGCAGATGGAATATGTCTGCCCGATGGACCCGGAGGTAAGCAAAATCGGGCCGGGTAGCTGTCCGAAATGCGGGATGGCACTGGAGCCTGCTGCGATCAGCGCGCCCGCAACTCGCGTGGAGTACACCTGTCCGATGCATCCAGAAATCGTGCGCTCCGAGCCAGGCAATTGCCCAATATGCGGGATGGCGCTCGAACCTCGCGAGATTACGATGGAAGAAACCAATCCAGAGCTTGCCGATATGAAAAGGCGCTTTTGGATCAGTGTCGCTCTAGCTATCCCCATGCTTGCGCTGATGGTTTCCGAATGGCTGCCATCTAAACCTCTTCAACATCTGCTTTCGGCCAGAACCTGGGCATGGATTGAGTTCGCCCTTGCCACCCCAGTTGTCTTATGGTGCGGCTGGCCGTTCTTCGTCAGGGGCTGGCAATCCGTTGTTAACCGCAGTCTCAATATGTTCAGTTTGATTGCTCTGGGAACAGGAGCTGCCTACCTCTACAGCGTTACGGCGACTGTCGTCCCACAGATTTTTCCCGCCTCATTCCGGATGGCAGACGGCCAGGTCGGTTTGTACTTCGAGCCAGCCGCAGTCATCATCGCTCTTGTTCTATTAGGGCAGGTCATGGAACTGCGTGCCCGGAGCCAGACCAGCAGTGCGATCCGCGCGTTGCTCGGGCTTGCTCCGAAGTTGGCCCGACGCATCAATGAGCAGGGAATTGAAGCAGACGTGCCGCTCGACCAGGTTCAAGTCGGAGATCGGCTGCGCGTTCGACCGGGTGAAAAAGTACCCGTCGATGGCGTTTTGCTTGAGGGCCACAGCTCCGTCGACGAATCGATGGTGAGCGGCGAACCGATACCAGTTGAGAAGGAAGCCGGTGCAAAGGTCATAGGCGGGACGGTGAACAGCACAGGCGGCTTCGTTATGCGTGCGGATCGCGTCGGCGCGGACACGCTCCTCTCTCAGATCGTGAAGATGGTAAGCGAAGCTCAGCGGACGCGCGCACCAATCCAGCGTCTTGCCGACCGCGTTTCTTCCTATTTCGTGCCGGCTGTGATCCTGACGGCTATCCTCACCTTCATTGTTTGGTATTTGGTCGGCCCTCAACCCCGCTTCGCGCACGCTCTGGTCAACGCCGTCGCGGTCCTCATTGTCGCCTGCCCATGTGCCCTCGGCCTCGCTACGCCAATGGCAATTATGGTCGGCACCGGGCGCGGGGCTGGCGCGGGCATTCTCATTCGCAATGCTGAAGCATTGGAACTCTTCGGCAAAGTAAACACGCTTCTGGTGGATAAGACCGGAACGTTGACTGAGGGAAAGCCCACGCTGAACAATGTGGTCCCACAGCCGGGCTTCAATGAAAACGAGTTGCTGCAACTTGTCGCCACTCTTGAGCGTTCGAGTGAGCACCCGCTGGCTGCGGCAATCGTGCGAGGAGCCGAGGCAAGAAAGCTATCGCTAACCGATGTTCAGGGCTTCAGTTCCACAACCGGAAAGGGAGTGCAGGGTACGGTGAATGGCAGGCACGTTGCCGTCGGAAACGCGGAACTGTTTCGCAATCTTTCCATCAATCCCGAACCCCTGATCGCGCAAGCCGAGTCGATGCGAAACGATGGCCAGACCGTGATGATGGTCGCTGTGGACGGCAAAGCGGCGGGACTGGTCAGTGTTCTCGATCCCATCAAAGAATCGACGCAGGAGGCCATTCGGGAGCTGAAAGCAGCCGGTTTGACGATCATCATGATTACGGGCGACAACGCTACGACGGCAAAGGCCGTCGCAGGCCGTCTTGGCATCGAGTTTGAAGCCGACGTTCTGCCTCAAAAGAAGGCCGATGTCGTCAAAGCGCACCAGCAAGACGGATCGATCATCGCGATGGCTGGAGATGGCGTGAACGATGCACCGGCGCTGGCTCAGGCCGACATTGGAATTGCGATGGGGACCGGCACAGACGTAGCAATGGAGGCGGGCGGTATCACCTTATTGAAGGGCGATCTGCGGGGCATTCTCCGTGCTCGTCGCCTAAGTCAGGCCACAATGAGGAATATCCGGCAAAACCTATTTTTCGCATTCATTTATAACGTGGTTGGCGTCCCGGTCGCGGCGGGAGTTCTATATCCCGTATTTGGCCTTTTACTCAGCCCGATGATTGCAGCGGCTGCCATGAGCTTTAGCTCTGTCTCGGTGATTGCCAATTCGCTAAGGCTGCGTACGACGAACATCTAGGTTGCCGACTGTAGCCACTCTTCGTCTGACAAATCCAGCAGCTTGTCGCCTAATTCCAGCACACAACGTGGCCAATGACAGCAGGAATGTAAACGGATGCGCCTATTACTCAGGTCTCCTCATCTTTGCAGTCTCGGCGCGAAACAGGAAAAGAGCGGCAAGACCGAACAGCACTTGAATAGAGCTGAAGATTGCAAAAGCTGCTCCAAAACCGAGCGGGACCGCAGCGCCGAATACCATGCTGCCTAGGCCAAATCCAGTAAACAGCATGAAGACGTTCAGCCCCATCGCCTGTCCGGCCCGCTTGCCTCCCAACTGCGTCACAATTCCGGCAAACAACGGCTGCGTCATGTCATAGCCAAGCGATAGCAGCGTTATAGCGAGTGCCGCCGCGAGGAGCGGCAGATCCAAGATCAGAGCCGCAACCGATAATGCGGCAATTACTAGGCCCAGCGGTATGAGCCAACGCCGTCCCCAGCGGTCCGCCCAACGGCCAATCACCGGCCCCAAAAGAAATCCCGGCACCCCGTAGCCCAGAAGAGAGAGACCAATGCCAATTTCTCCTAGATGATACCGCTGGGCGAAGAAAACGCCGAGCCAAGTGTAGACCCCGGAGTGAAACAGACTATTTAGCAAGACATAGCCGTATGTGCGTGCTCCGCGCGCATTGTCGAGCAGACTACGGTATCCCTTCATCACATCGGTAACAGAGAGGGCCGATGCAATTGTTTGTCTGCTCAGGAGTGGGTTGTACCTGAGCAGTAATCCAAACACGACCACAGACACAGATGCCACGCCGACAAAAAGCATTCGCCAGCCGATGTATGGAGTAAGTATGACTCCAAAGCTGGAACCGAACGCCATTCCGCCTGCCATGGCTCCAAACAACCAGCCTAGAGGCCGTCCGCGTTCCTCGTATGGGAAGAAATCCCCTATAAGCGCCAACGCCAACGGAACAACCCCGCTCGCGCCCAATCCCGTCAAGAACCTCCACCAGAGGATTTGGGGAGCGGAACGCGCCGTCGCTGTAATGAGGGTGAGGAGGATGAATGCGGCCAACGATCCAAGCATGATGCGGCGGCGACCGAGCCGATCGGAAAGCAGTCCATAAAACAGAGTGGATAAACCATACGGGATCATGTAGGCCGGTACCATCAGGCCGATGAATTGCTCAGACACCCCAAATGAATGGGAGAGGCGGGGGATGAGAGGTGCCACCATATAGGCTTGAAAGAAAATCAAGAACGTGGCAGCGGCGAGTGTCTGAATCAACTTTTCACGTTGCGCAGGAGAAATTGAAACGGTAGCTCCGGCCTGATCGAACATGGTGAAGAACTCCGGAGTGAGCGAGTACCGAATGAAGCCCCGGTTAATCAGAACGGCGGAAATTACTGACCCTTCAGGGAAAATATCACTCGCGGGACTCTTGTTTGTTGAGCAAAATTCGCCATGAGGCCGGCGCGGTGTACGGCAACCCGTAAACACCACGTCGTCTCATTTGGCAATGCAGTTTAGAGTTGAACGCCGATTCCAGCAGCACGCAACGCATGTTCTTCCGGTCCACCACCAGAGCAGCATTCGGCGAGTTTGCCGTCTACGACGACAGCAGGAACACTATGGACGCCATAGCGTTTGGCTTTTGCTGCTGCTTCGGGTTGGTGCATGTTATGGACAATAACATCGCATGACCCACAGGCCAGGCTCTGCACGAGTGCAACGGTTTCATCGCACACGCTGCACGCTGCGCTGAAGACTTCCACTTTTCTCTTGTTGACAGCCATTTTATTCTCCTTGAGCGCCCCTAATCCGTGGAACTTCTCCGTTGCGGGGGCGCAGATACAACGGGAAGTCGTTGGCCAACCGTTCCAAACAGAGGCCACGATGAGCAACCCCAATCCGGCGTACAGAACAGGATTGGAAGCTAAAGAAAACTTTCCGAACAGGATGAAACTGGCTGCAAATATTCCCAAAGCAAACGGCACGTATCCGCGCCGTCGGCGTGCGCGGAACCCAAGCATCCCCACAGCCAAAAGAAGAAATGCCGCAGTCATCGGCAGCAAATATGCCGTCGAGATCAGGAAGCCAAGACCTAGCGAAGAAAGCAGCCCCGCATATGCTGGCCAACAGGCCGGACAGGCAACTTTAGGCAGTAACGAGAGTCCAACGCCGGGTACAGCAAGCAGGCTCTGCTTCCAAGTACGTTCGGTCATACAAACTCCTTTCCATCCAGACTTTCGAGGATGGGACAGTTTTTCAAAGGGCCACAACCAGAGCAGTCCTGCGCCATCCGCAAAAGACTTGTGTGAATGGCTTGGAGATGGCGAATCTTCTGTTCAACGTCCGCGATCTTTGCCTGGGTCCGCTTACGAATGTCGGCCTGTGTCGTATGAGCGTCTATGCGCAAGAAAAGCAGGTCCTTGATCTCCTTTAGCGAAAAACCCAGACCCTGAGCGCGCTTGATGAAGCGAATCCGCCACACAGACTCGGACGAAAAGATCCGATATCCAGCTTCGGTACGGGATGAGGGCGCAAGGAGCCCCTGACGCTCGTAGTATCGAATCGTCTGAAGATTTATTCCTGCCTGTTTCGCCACTTCGCTTATGGTCAAACTATCCATGAATCAACGGTAAGCCCTGTACCTAGGTATAGAGTCAAGGCCGAAACGACAAAAACTTAAGAATGCTCGTCAGATCGTCAGAATGGATAAGTTCGGTGGGAGGCCAACCCTTCCTCTTGTCAGCTAAAAGCAACCCCAAGATTCTCTGTCGCTTTGCAAGCTTTTCTCTTTTGGGGTGCCCAAAGGGGATATTTCTCTTTATGAGTCAGTCCGTGAGATCAGCCACTACAACAATGACCCTGCAACTGGATTGGCGGACACTTCATGGACCCATATGAGCAGAAGATACAGCAATCGCCAGCCTTTGGCCGAATCAGAGCTTTGCATTGCACGCACTCATGAAAAAAGCAGCAGGAATCTGAAGGCATCGTCTCCACCGTTTCGTGGCCACAAAGCGGGCATGTTAACCGTGATTCAAGGACAACCTCAGAAGAAGTCATTTTGGCGTCCCATGGTGCAGTGTTGAAGGGAAGCCAGCATTCGTGGTGGCTTTCACTAATGCTGGTGGACTTGCCTTATCGGGGTCGTACTTTACGATTGCAGTCTTGTGATCGTAGTCGACCCTGGCATTCATCACCCCAGGCACTTTTTCAAGAGCTTTCCGAATGGTGATCGAACACATGGAGCAGGTCATGTTCTGCACGTCGAGAACGGCTGTCTGCGGGGTTGCGGCGAAGGTCGTTATTGGCAGGCCGATCAATATACAAGCAAGGAGTTTTCGTATCATAGGTTCCTCAGTGAGAGAAGAGTGGCATCAGCCACGGCACAGCGATGAGGCCGAGCAGCAGCGGTGCGACGATCCAGAAGATGAGCCGCTGAGCGTTTCTGGTGCGATCCGCATCGCAAATTGCTTCTGAATCGCAGCTTTGGGGAACGAAATAGAGCTTTCGGAAGGTGAGCCCGAGGAATAGCAAGACGAGCACGATGAAGACGGGGCGGTATGGCTCCAGGGCTGTAAGGTTGCCGATCCACGCTCCCCCGATTCCCAAGCTCAAAAGCAGAAGCGAACCTACACAACAGACGGACGCTCCGATACTGGCCAGCACTCCGCCGGCGAGGGCGATTTTCGCATTGAAAGGTGATCGCATTTTCAGGCAGCTCTTTTCAACATCACTCTAAAGTCCGTACCATAGTACGGAGTCAAGAGAGATAGATATGAGCAACGACCTGACGATCGGCACGCTGGCAAAACGCAGCGGCGTAAACGTGGAGACGATCCGTTACTACCAGCGCCGTCATCTGCTGCATGAACCATCGAAGCCGCCTGACGGCTATCGCCAGTATTCATTGGAAACGGTGAAACGGGTACGGTTCATCAAAAGGGCTCAAACCCTGGGATTCACTTTGGAAGAGGTCAGCGGATTACTGGGAATTGATGAAAGAAAAGCCTGTCTGGAAACGCGAGAGATTGCGGCGCAGAAATTGACACTCATAGAGCATAAGATCGTCGAACTCTCTAGAATGAAGAAAGCTCTATCCGGTCTGGTGCGCGCTTGCGATATTTCTTCCGGGGGTGAACCATGCCCAATCATTCATCTTCTGATACAGGATTAACATCTTTGATCTCTAACGGGTATCCCACGATCGTTTGAGGACATACCGAATCTAGCTGTTTTGGTACTTCTTGACTTCATTACACTGCGCCTTTGCTTTAAGTAAATCCGAAACTTGAGTCGGAAGATGTGCTGATTTTCAGATCAAGAGCAAGTCGTCTGGATTGTCATTCGTCCCTGCTAGAACAATTCAGAATGCCATCACAAGCCCGTCGGGCGGGCGGGCATAGTCGCTTCTGCGCCTTGTGCAGGAGCAACGCCCAGGGTGGGAAGACGGGCGGACGAAAAAGGGGGTCGGCGGGTTCAAGGACCAAGTGCAACAGATATGTGTAGTGGAATCATAGAAACCGCCGCCGCCGTGCCGTGGGAAAGTGGGAAACGTCCTTTGTTTTCCATCTTTTCCATGGCAGCTTTTAGACATCTCCAGGAGAACATTGATCTTATTTGTTGCACTTCGACCTTGAATCCACCGTCTGCTGTTCGGCAGACCCCAATGACGCTTCCGGTCTCAAGCCGATTTTTTGGCTTTTTGCGGTACAGCTTGTGCTGTGGTTCTTTTTGCCACCTTAACTTTTTCCTTGGCGGAAAACTCCTGTTTCACCTTCAAACCGATGGCATCCACATCCACCTTATATACAGTCGCGGCATCGCGGAGAACCTGCGTTGCATTCTGCCGCGTGGCAGCGTGGATGATGGTGATCTCTACCAGAATGCGGCCGAGTTCGCATTCTTCGGCACGGCGCAGGTAAGCGGTAAACAGCTTCCCGATGGAGTCGCTTTCTTTGGCTTTCTTGATGCCGTGCTGACGGGCGATGATGGCGAGACGGTTTTCATCCAACAATGATGCAAGCCGTTCCACGACAAAAAGCAGGTCGCGCTTCATCAACCGCACCGGAACGGCTGCGGTGATGGCGGCAAGGATGCGAATACCGGTGGTGTTGGCAATCGCCTGTTCTTTACGCTGCTTCTCCTGTTCGGCCTTCCACTTGGAATCATCGGCTATCTGGTGCGGACGCTTTTTGGGATGATGCACGGGGCAATTTGCCTCGGTACATACCTTGCGAAATTCGCCCTTGTCGATGCCATCCGAGATGATGGCTTCGATGGTGTATTTGCAGGTCTTGAACTCCGGTCGGGTAGCCTCTTCTTTGGTCGCGGGCTTCTCTGGCCGTATTTCGATGTACCTGTTGCGCGGAAGTGTGGCGCTGCCTTCCTGCTGCTGGCCGTAGGCCGTGCTGATTTGCACGAGTTTAGGTTTCGCAGCAATGGATTTCGCTACATGCGCGTCCACTTTGGCGTGATAGCAGGTTGGGTCGGTACAGGCATCCTGTTTGCCCATGTCGGAGAACAGGAGCTTGTTGTGTCCTGTCCGCTTCGGGCAATCCACGCAGCTACCTGCCGCTGGCACAAGCTGCGTGTCTCGTTTGTCGAATGGAGCAAGTTTGAGCATGAGAAGAATGTTGCTCTCGATCCAGAATCGCAGTTGACGGACGGGAAGAAGGATACGCGCAGGTTTCTCGCTCCCGCCGCTATAAACTTCTTTGAAACAGGCGGCAAGCGCCTGTTCCTGCTGTTCGGGTAGGAGCTTCGCCAGCAGGAGCGCATGGCCGACGCCGATCTCCTCGCGGTGAAAGGCTTCGACCACGGCGGGCGCAAGCTCGGTCAACTTAAGACGAGCCGCGACGTAAGCCGGACTCTTCCCGGTACGGGCGGCGATTTGTTCGATGCTGTACTTCGGCTCCTCCAGATTCAGCAGAGCGCGAAAACCGCTGGCTTCTTCCATCGGGTGAACATCGCGCCGCATAAGATTTTCAACCAACTGGGCTTCCAAGGTTTCGGCATCGGTGAGATTGACGATACGGACGGGGATGGTCGCGGCTTCGGCCATCTGCGCGGCGCGGTAACGCCTTGCCCCTGCGACGATCTCAAAGCTACGCTCATTCAATGGGCGCACAAGCAAGGGAGAGAGAACCCCCTGAGTGCGGATGCTCTCGGCAAGCTCCTTCAAAGCATCGTTCTCGAAGATGTGGCGGGGGTTAGTGGTGGATTCGGTGAGCAGCGCGAGAGGCAGGTTGCGGTACTCGGTGGCATTGGTGATGGTGGTTTCCATGATGATTGCTCCTTTCGAGCATGGTTAAGAGTTGAATGAATAGAGCGGAGACGCACTGGCTGTATCCGCTCCAAGGGAGCGGACTAGCCACGAATGGCGGCGTCCGTGAAGGCTTCGGCGAAGCCTTGCAAGCTGAGGTTTTTGTTCCACTCGGCGGCGAAGCCTTCGTGTTGCCTGTGCAGGTCGAGAAGTGCGACATAGTGGCCGCGCACGATAGCGCGGGAAAATTGCTCCACTGCCGCGTAATCGTTGCGCCAGTAATAGGGGTCGAGCGTGAGCTTGCCTGCAATGGGTTTCGACAACTCGAAGCACATCTCCGGGTCGCGCATGGGGTCGCCGTTTTGCTTGCCGTAATGCGCGATGGAAATTGCAGGGAGTCCC
The DNA here is from genome assembly GCA_001897435.1 of Acidobacteriales bacterium 59-55. Lineage (GTDB taxonomy): Bacteria > Acidobacteriota > Terriglobia > Terriglobales > Acidobacteriaceae > Edaphobacter. The sequence goes on from MKSV01000008.1 coordinate 307,171, forward strand.
AGCGGTCCCGGTTCCGGTGTGGCTTCGATAACGAGTGCCATGTAAGGCGGATTCTCAATCTTGAGGTAGAGGCTAGGCCGGAAGCCTCCGGCCTTTTCGAGAATGCGAAGGATGGTTTGCATCACGCCACCTTCGCCAGTTCTGCATCGGGCATCGTCTCAGTGCGGGACGGCTCCAGTGCGGCAAGAATGACGGCAGAGGTTTGCTGGATAACTTCCAAGCTCTCGGCGAGCAGTGAAGCATTGCCGTGGTACAGGTGGATGTAGTCAGCGGATGCGGTTCCGGCCTCTAGCCCTACAGCTTTGCCGATAACAAACGCGATGGCCTCGGCCTCGGTCTCCCGCACAACCTTAGTGGTGGTCGTGCGCCGCTCGGCCTTGTGCAACATCTCATGCGCCAATTCATGCACAAGCGTGGAAAACTCCTCGGCCTTTGACTGTCCGGGAAGCACGGCAATCCTGCCGCCGTAGCTCATGCCAAGCGCGGGCGCGATCTTCTCGGTAAAGACAAGCTCGATGCCCTGCTTCTCGATAAACAGAAGCAAGCGGTCGCGGTTCTCGCCCACATCGCCGCTGACTTCGTGCATGGCGGGAAGCTCCGCGCCGTCGGTCTGGCTGACATCGAAGACATACGCAGCACGGAAACCAACCAAAACAGCGCGGTTCTGTTTAGTGATGTCCTTCTCGGCCTCTTCCTTCGGTTTGCGCTTGATGCCAATAATGGGAGCAAGAATGCGGATGCCCTTTTCGCCCTTTTTGACACGGCGGCCTAGCTGGTTCCACGCATACATCCCAGCTACGCGGGTCGCGTCCGGCTTTTGACGTGCAATTTCGAGGATGTTTCCGAAGCTGTAATTGTGAAAGCGGCTCATAGCGTCGAGGTACGCTGTTAATGCATCACTGTGTCCCGCCTCAAGCTGTTCAATCAGGCTCTTTACATTGGAGGCAATAATCTCTTTCGCTGTCTGCCGTTGCTGCGGCTGTTTGGGTTTTTGAGTGGACTGGTGATCGCGCTTAGTGGCTGTGGTGTTCATGGGTGCTTCCTCCTTGGCATTTGCCTTTGCTTTTCATGCCGTCGCGGCATGTACCTACATGCCGAACGCCTCCTGGCGAAGGCGGGGGTAGCAAGGCGCAATGGGGAGGGGGATCACCCACCCTTGCAATGAAGCGAAGCGAGAATGGAAAGGGCGAAGCGCAGCGGAGGGCTGCACAAGCGAAGCGCGGAAGCCTGGGGATACCCCTTGCGCCGCGCGATCGGGGCAGAGCCCCTTAGCGGCTTTTGCTGTTGTTTTTGCTTTTCAGGGAATTAGGGTCGGCGTTGCGGGCAGGAACAGGCCCGCTGTGGTGGGAAGCGCAAGACGCCATGCGGCTGAAGCAGGGAGGAGACTTCCTCCCCCTGAGCGCAGAGTAAAGATTATCGCGTAGTGGGGGAATACAATAGAAGGTATATTCCTCAGTTGAAAAGCGGCAGTAGTCTTGGAGAGTTAAAGGGCGGAAACTACGGCCAGAAAATCAAAAATCTCCGCGGCGAAGATCTCAGAATGGTACTCACGCGATCACATCATAGGGGCGCATCATGTCATTGGCCTCATGTTCAAGAATGTGGCAATGCCATAGATAACGGCCCGTATATCCCTGGAATGGAACAATGATGCGGGTAACCGTTTCGGGCGGACATTGTAAGACGTCCTTCCATCCCATTTCATGTTCACCTGGCAGTCTCGCAACATCCGTGTAGCGCAAAGTTTCGTTCGCGAGGTAGTCATCAACGGAGAAGTTCCTTCGATCCAATATTTGGAAGCGGACCATGTGAAGATGGATCGGATGCGTATCCTGCGTCAGGTTTGCGAGGCTCCATATCTCCACCGAATTCAGTTTTACGCGCTCTGTCACTGGATCTACCCAATGCTTCCGGTTAAGGAGCATCACCATTGGTTCGCCATTATCTCCGTCGAATTCATTCAAAGTCATAAGACGTGTGGAGGCAGCCCGCGTCTCGTCAATTCGTTCGACCGGATGCAGCACTTTCGGTAATTGACTGTTGTCCGTTACCGCATCTTTGCCAACACGGAATTGCATGAGTTCCAGGCCGTCGCTCTCCAGAACGATGTTCTCGCCACGTGCGCTGCTAAAGTCGACAATCCAGTCAGTCCGCTCGGCGGGAGATAGGACGAGGCGCTTCATAGCGACAGCTGCAGAGAGCAGTCCTTGGTCCGAACCGATGACATAAAAGCTCTGTCCGTTTGATAACGAAAGGGAGAAGAAGCGCGAGTTTGCGGTGTTTGCAATTCGCAGGCGGTATTTCCGGGCTTCAACCTCGTGATATGGCTTAATTTTGCCGTTAACCACCATGGCATCGCCTAGAAATTCCTGCGCCCAAGCGCCTTCATCTGGCGGATTGGGATAGTAAAGCTGGCCTTGGGGATCGAAGCTCCGGTCATAGATGAGAAGCGGTAACTCGTACTTTCCAGATGGCAGATTCAATGCCTTCTCAACTTCATCACGAATCAGATACCAGCCCATGAGACCGGCAAAGACATTAAAGCGGCTAACTCCCATCGCGTGGTCATGTACCCAGAGTCCGGTTGCATCCTGCCGATTGGGATAGAAGCATAGCTTGCTTTTTCCCGTGCCGAACCAGTCCTCTGGATAGCCGTCGCTGATGCTAGGAACGCGCGCGCCGTGCATGTGCGCGACAGTTCGCGTTTCGGGAGCATTCAGCATTCCGTGCATCGGAGGATCAAGCGAAAGAATGTGCTTTGCGGGCAGATCGTTGATCCAATCGATCAGGACACCTTCATTGCTCTGCACGTCGAACAGTACAGGTGCTGACGTGCTTCCATATGCCCACATTCTTGACGAAGGTAAATCGCGGTGCATTTTGCAAGAGATTTCATGAACGCGGATGGAGTAATAAGGTGCATCCGTTGCACCATGCAATTCTGAAGAACGCCGCCCTTTTGTTTTCTGTAATTCCGGCAGCGGCAATGGATCTACGAATGAGGCCAGCTTCATCGCATCCAGTGTTTTTGCGCGACCGGATGCCAGATGAGGCATCTCCATACCACGTCCCAAAGTGTTGCGCGTACTTTGGGCGATGCTCGGAAAGCTGAGTAGCCCGGTCATAGCCAGGCTGCCCTTCTGCATGAGCCTTCTGCGTGTCCATTGCTTCAATGTGCTCTCTACTTCCCGGCTTCCACCGTTCCTTTATCAGGATCAAGGATGAGCTTTCCGGTGTTCTGCGGCTTGCCCTTGCTGAAATCAAACATGCTCAACAGCGACCCAGATTGGGCATCGAATGAGCCTCCACTGATGCGCTTACCGTCGAGATAAAGGTCTTCTATTAGGCGGATGATCGAAGTCTGATCCGTGACATTGTGATCGACGTAATTTGCTTTCGCCCATGGAGAGATGACAATCAAAGGTAGACGCGGACCGAAGCCGCAACGGCCTTGCGCATGTTCGGTCGCAGGATTCACGCCGGGGAGTGCATTCGTTCCATCGCCACATTTCCCGACGCCATTAAGCGCATCCTGAGTTGTCGATGAGCCATTCACTAGTGGCCCCATTCGGTGGTCATACCATCCATCCGAATCATCATAGGCAATGATGACCGCCGTGTGCTCCCACTCTGGTTGCTTTTGCACGAAGTTGAGGATGCCGACAACCCAGCGCTGTTCATCGAGTGGGCTGGAGTAGCCTGAGTGCCCATCCTCAAAGCCCGGGGCTTTGAGATAGCTCACTGTCGGGAAATTGCCTGCCTTTACGGCGTCGAAGAAATCGTGCGCATCGTACTGATGATTCGCACCACCATCCTTGTTCATTCCGACCACTTTTGGCGATGAAGGACGAACATGCTTCAGGTTGGCCGTTGACTTGTAATACTGAAATGGCTGATGAAAGGCGATATAGTCGCGCTTGTTGACCGCCGTCCACTTCGACATGGAAGAACGTCGGCACCCAGTTGTTCCATTCGGATTCACAACACTGAGATCAAAACCGCCCTGGAAAAAACCCCACGACACGTCTCCCTCTGTGAGCAGGTCGCCGATGTTTCGTCCTGTCATATGGACGAGTGCATCTGAGGTACTCGTACAAAGATCCCCGGCAGGTTGCGGGTCCGCAATCATGGTAAATCCACCATTGCCATCCGCCACAATACCGCCTTCGGCATTTTGGTCGTTGACTACACCGTTGGTTTGGCCGGAAGCCAAGTTGATGGCACCCGGAGTTGACGGCCCGAAGTTCGTGCCGAAGAAGCGGTCGCTGATTGCGAAGTGTTGCGCGTAATTCCAATAGGCAGTAACCGTATTGCCGTCGAAGTAGCCCATGGTAAGGCCGCTTGTTGCAAGGATGCCGACATGCTGTCCGGGAATGCGGGGACCATCGGGGCGTCCCACGGATTTGGGAAAGAGATCCATTTTTCCGCCGTTGAAGGCTTGCTGCTCCGCTCCATAGTTATGGCTCTGATCCGCAGTTCCAGCCTGATTCCGGTCCAAACGAAATGGGTTCGTGCGTCCCAATTCATTCCCGGCATTTAGAAAGTTCGGATTCTGTTTCAGCAGCTTCTCTGTGTACCCATCTATCTTCGGTGTTCCCGGTAGTGCCGTAAATTTGGGATCGCCCTTCGGGTTGAGCGCATGGGGATAGGTACCGAAGTAGTGGTCAAATGAGACATTCTCTTGATAGATCACGACGATATGGCGAATTTGTTTTTTAGCAACGTCGAGATCCGACGCATGGACAGATGCCGCCGTCAGTATTCCCACTAGCCCAACCCATGTTCCGCGGCGCATCCACTCCATCCACTTCATATAGTCTCCATCTAACATTTTCTATGATTTGATTGGTGGCGCGACATTGCGCTCACCTAGATTTGAATCGTCATCGCTAATTGTAGTTTGTAATACGATATATCGCACTCGCCCAACTGCTCCGTGCATTAGTTGACCATCGTCGCGTTACTTCGTCCAACAGCTTCAGCGAGGATCAACTCAGCAACACGTCTACGAATGTCATCGCGAATGGTTCGGACCTCATCCAATGGTCGTCCCTTCGGATCAGCAAGAGGCCAATCATCTCGGCGCAATCCTGGCACATAGGGGCATTTATCGCCGCAACCCATCGTCACAAGAAGCTTGGCTTCTCGCGCCAACTCTTCTGTGAGCTTCTGAGGTCTGGCGTTGCTGAGGTCGATGTCGATTTCCTGCATGACCTCCATTACTTCAGGATGTATTCGGAGGCCGGGTTCGGTTCCTGCGGAAATTGCTTGCGCTTTATCGGGATCGGCAAAGTGGTTGAAGAAAGCCGCTGCCATCTGTGAACGACCGGCATTATGAACACAGGCAAAAATTACCTTATACATTTGTCTCCTTAATTCTAGTGCGGCGTAAGAACGTCCTTTGAAGCGGCATTTACAGCGCTGGAGCTCTTTACGAGCAGCAGGCAGGAGAGGCAGCGACACCCGGCTTGATGGCATATACCTTCACGCTCGCCGCCGCGGCGTTGACGTCGTAATCTGAAAGGAGTGTCTTCAGTTCCTGGTGCAGCGAAACGGATGCGTCCGGTAGCGGAGCGCAGCACGATCCCTCAATGACTTGCAGCGAATTGGCAGAATCCATGCCGGGTGAGCAGCAGCCCGTTTGATTCTCTACCTTGGCGTAAGCGTTGAGGTCAGCGCCACTATCCACAATCTGAACATGCTCAAAGCCAGCCGCAAGCAAACCGTTTCGATAGTCCTCAATCTTGATCGCGCCAGCTATACATCCAACATAGGCGGCCATACTTTGAGCGACAGCTTCCGGAAGTTCATACTTCAGCGCGATATCGCTTACAGCAACACGGCCACCTGGCTTGAGAACGCGGGCGATCTCACGAAAGACAGCAGGCTTGTCAGGAGCAAGGTTGAGGACGCAGTTTGAGATGATGCAATCGACCGAAGCATCGGGAAGTGGAATCTGGTCGATGGTGGATTGGTAAAACTCAACGTTAGTATAGCCGCCGGCCTTTGCGTTTACCCGTGCCCTTTCGATCATGCCTGGGGTCATGTCAATGCCGATGGCGCGACCTTCCAGCCCAACCATCTTCGATGCAAGAAATACATCGAGTCCACCGCCCGAGCCCAGGTCCACTACCACCTCTCCACGCTTGATATGAGCTGTCGCCGTGGGATTGCCGCAGGACAAACCCATATTGGCTTCCGCCGGAATGGAGGTCAACTCCTCGGCGGTATAGCCGAATGCCTCCGCTACTGCTTTTACCCCTGCATGATCGCTCGATAAAGTGCTTTCCGCGACAGCTCCGTATTTCGATCGGACCGACTCAAGTATTTGCTCTGCCATTTTCGCCTCCGCAAACATATTTGCAAAGACGACTATATCCCTTGCCAACACATTCGTCAATGCGTATAAGTTAACTCATGGCAGCGAAATCTCCGCAGTTCAATATGGAACGGTTCTTTCAGGCTTTGGGCGACAGCACCCGACTTCGTCTGCTCAATCTCATGGGTGACCAGGAAGTTTGCGTTTGCTACTTCGTAGAGATTCTGGAGCAGTTCCAGCCCAAAATATCTCGGCATCTGGCATATCTTCGCCGTGCAGGCATCGTCGAAGCTCGACGCGAAGGCAAGTGGATGCACTATCGCATCGTCATGCCACCGAACATCGGCGCCGCCCAGGTTCTCCGGCAAACGCTTGCATGGATGAAAGAGGAGCGTGCGATGCAGGCTGACCGGGCACGCCTCTCGAAGGCTTGCTGTAGTCCTGCAAAGTTTGCTGCTCTTCAAGGCGCGCCTCTCCCCGTCCCCATCGATCTCCCCATCGCACCAGAAGCCAAATAGCTATGTCCACTACACCTTATACGCAGGGCCAGATTTGCGCTCCACTTCCACGGAAGAAGCTCTCTTTCCTCGATCGCTTTCTTACTCTATGGATTTTCCTCGCGATGGCAATCGGAGTCGGAATCGGCCACTTCATTCCGGCGTCCGCTGGCTTCGTTAATCGCTTCCAAACCGGAACTACCAATATCCCCATTGCAATCGGGCTCATCATCATGATGTTTCCGCCGTTGGCGAAAGTCCGTTACGAGAAGTTGGGAGAGGTCTTCCGCAACAAGCGTGTCCTCGGCCTATCACTGGTACAGAACTGGATCATCGGGCCAGTTCTGATGTTCCTGCTCGCTATCGTGTTTCTTCACGGCGAGCCCGCCTACATGCGCGGCCTGATCCTGATTGGCATTGCGCGGTGCATCGCGATGGTCCTGGTCTGGAATGAACTGGCGGAGGGAGACACAGATTATGTTGCCGGCCTTGTCGCTATCAATAGCGTATTTCAAGTCCTCTTCTACAGCCTCTATGCCTGGGCATTCCTGACGGTGCTTCCGAAGTGGTTTGGCCTTGAGGGGAGTGTCGTCCAGATTGGCATTGGCCAGATTGCGAAGAGCGTCGGTCTCTATCTCGGGGTTCCGTTTGTTGCTGGCTTCCTCACGCGCTTCGTTCTCATTCGGTTGAAGGGAGAGAAATGGTATCGGACACGTTTTATCCCGCGTGTGAGTCCGCTGACTCTAATTGCGCTGCTGTTTACAATCCTGGTGATGTTCTCTCTCAAGGGTGATCTCATTGTTCGATTGCCTTTAGATGTCGTTCGCATCGCCATCCCGCTGGTTGTCTACTTCCTCATCATGTTCCTGGTGAGCTTCTGGATGGGGAAGCGGCTGGGTGCGAACTACGCGCAATCGGCAACGCTCTCCTTCACTGCGGCGGGTAACAATTTTGAGTTAGCGATTGCGGTGTCGGTCGCGGTTTTCGGCCTGAACTCTGGTGAGGCGTTCGTCGGCGTGGTGGGACCGTTGATAGAAGTTCCGGCACTCATCGGACTTGTCAACGTTGCCTTCTGGATACAGAAGCGTTACTTTGCCTCTGCCAGTAAAGCCTTTGAAGTCCATCCAATCGAGGACGCTCCTTGACCTGACAACTTCAGAGAGAATATCCGACCGCCATATCGTTGGCTTGCGACTTACCAACGCCATGTTCGATGCTCAGTGGAATATTATGTGCCTTTCCGATTTCGACCGCTGAGGTCTTATTCACGTCATGGCTAAGACCAGGGATAAGCGACGCCATATCATTGGTATAGATCTGCGCGTCATGCGACGCGCGGGATATGGAAACATAGGCAAAGCGGCTGTTTATCAGATCAGGGTGGACGTTTGTGTCGATGTTGACAATCACCCGCTCGGCAGTCAGTCCTTGTGAACTGTGCGAAGTCACGGCATAGCCGTGGTCGAAATGGCGCATCCGGTTCGCATCGAAGGAAACAATCTTGTCGCTATCCATGCGGACGGCGATCAACCCGTCTTTTCCAATCTGTTCCACGGTACCGAGATGACGGTTGGCGACACCAAGCTCACGGTTCACCGCGGTGAACTGGAGGCGGTCGCCGAGGGCAAATCCAAGTTCCAACTCCCGGTACGCATTGATGCCTTTGAGGCGATGCGGATTGTAGATAATCTGTTCACCGCTGTTTTTCTCGACCGTTAGAAGGTTTTCAGTAGGGTCGGTTGCGATGACGCGGGCATAGCTGCCAGCCTCAATGCCTAATGCTTTGCTTCCCACGGAATATCGCAGAACGTCGCCTGCCTCATACCTGGATGCCCAGTTTCGGTCCGCCCCGGTCATGTCCTGTCGCGGCACCAACACGCGGATGATTACGTCATCATAATTCAACACGCCTTTGGATTTGAGGTCCTGCCGTACTGCCTGATTCAACTCCCTGCGGGACGCATTGTCGGGTGAAACGATAAGGGTATTGGCCGGGTCTGCCGCATATGCCCTCGCAATTGCATTAACGCGCTCGACAGGATTTGCAATTTCGCTAATACGCCCTTGCTGCTGAAGCATGGCGATTCCAAGGGCGGTTTCGTCACGAGCGAAATATTCGACGACCTGCTTCAACTCAGGATCTTTTTGTCTGACGATGTGATCGAGTCGAGCGGTGTGCATTCCGGCTTCCTGCAATTGCTCGAAAGGGCGTCCTGCCTCCACGCCCTGATGCTGGCGCGTGTCGCCAATGAGCAGGACGCGATCCTGCGGTCCCATTCGATCGAGGAAGTCCTGCATCTGCCGAGTGCTGGCAAGACTCGACTCATCGACGAAATATAAGGTCTTTTGTCCCGCATCTTGCTGTGGAACGCGTGCAAGAAACCCTTGTAATGTACCGGCGGCCACACCTGTGTCGTGTAGCTGCTGAGCGGCGCGTGAAGTGGGGGCCACGCCCGCAACTTCATATCCCTTTGTCTGGGCGGCTTCACGGATCGCGGACAGGGCTGTCGTTTTTCCCGTTCCGGCAAGTCCCTGCAGCCCCTGAACCTTATCGGGAGAAATGAGCACGTCCTCCATGACAGTTCGCTGGGCCTTATTAAGGTGAGCATTCGCGTCTGCGGCATGGATCGCTTCGCCGATGGGCATAATCGGCGCAAGCTGGTTTTGCCCCTCCCGCATCAAACAAACAATCTGGTGTTCCTGAGCAATGGTCTGCCGCGTTGTGAAATGGCGGCTGGAGTCATGCTGATTTGGCAGCATTAACTGAAATTCTCCGGCGTGATGCCTGGCTTCAAAGTTCCTCCGCACGTCGGGATATGTGATCTCGCCCATGCCCCGCCGAAGCGCATCACGGTAAAGCAACCGTTCATCGGTGACGGCTTCGCGCTCGAAGTTTCTATCGCGGGCGAAGGTCACGGCCTCCTGCGCGCGGCGGTCACGATTGGGTTGTGATCTGATGTGCTGCAGAGCCCGTTCCTGCGCGGCTGCGAATACCCGGTCTGCCTGATCGCCGAACTGCGCGGCGAGAGCACGGTGCGCCATGAGTACATCCCGGTCGGAGGCGATTGCTTTCTTATCGCGGGTGGCATGAGCGGCGATCTGTGCCGCTTCCGGACCAACGAAGCCATTGCGTTCGAGATGCTCACGAATCTGTTGGCTACGTGGACTGGAAGCGTCGAGATACTCCTGGGTATATCCCTTGATCTCGGGCGCGCCGCTTCTTCCCGGTGTTATCTCATATCCAAGTTGCGATAGCCGGTACATCAGCTCAGATTGATAAACGGCAGTCGCAAACTGCTGGGACTGGAAGAGACTCTGCGGTTGCACGGCGCGATATTGGCCGTTCTCCCGCTCTGTCATATTAAAGATAACGGCATGGGTATGGAGCTGTGGCGCAGCATAACCGTCCACAGGACGGGCAGTATCGTGCTCGAATTTTGCGGCAACGAATCTTCCTGTTGGTTCTGCCGGGTTGTTACCGCCGATCCGGGCCTGCGTGTACTTCTCCAGTTCCGTAAGCGCGACATTGACAGCTTCTCGGTGGGCCTCCCGCACCCGGTCATCGCCGCCGACAAGAGCCGTCAGCGACACCGATTTGGGCGCGGAGAAAGTCGCATCCCAACCGGCGCGGTGCTCCATCGGAGAAACGCTCTTGCCGTCCGCGGTGTGGTATTCCTTCGCTGGGCGGTGCCGGACCAACTGCTCTTCGGTATTGGGATGCTGGCCCTGGCTGAGCCGTGCGAAATCCTGCGCGGACACCGCTCCGGCCAAGCCAAACTGGTCCGCCAATCTACCCTGCCATTCGCCAACCGCAGCGCCTTTTTGGCTCCAGTAGTTCTGTTCTCTGGCGGTGAATTCTTTGGCGTGGTAGGTTTGGGCCTGCCCGGCATTCAACGGTTTCGAGATGGTCAGCATACATGACCTCAAATCTGCGGACTGTGCCAGAGTTCGCCTTGGCGGCCTACGCTCTGCTCCACTTTTTCTGGCTCTGTGGGCAATGGCGCATCAACTTTACCCAGAGGTAAAGGAGGCTGGATTACAGGTGGCCTTTCGCCCTCACTAGCCTCCTGTTTCGGCTTCCGGTGGATATAGTCGTTGACCAGGCGCTCTACAAATTTCGGCTGCGACGCAGGCACATCTATATAGGGAAAGGAAAAGCGGGCAACATGGTTTCCATATTTAAGAAAAGCCCGCAAATTCTCCAATCCACTGATCTCGGAATCGAGAACCAGCGGCTCGACCTGCCGATCGATGGAAAAATTGCGGCCATCGCGGGAGCCGTCAAAATGGGTCTCGCGCATCCGTTCGATTTCAACCTTGCCGATGGCTTTACTGACCCACTCGGCGGCGTTTGGTTCGGTTGTCTTCAGAAAGATTTTGGTGGCTGGCTGAGAGAGCATGACCTCGGCCAAATGGCCATAGATCACCTCAAGCTGGGCCTTGCCCTGGAACCCCAGCACAATTGGATTCTTTGATTTACGGTTCTCAGTAATAGCTGTATGGAGCTGGGGAAGCTTCTGCAAGGACGCCAATTCATCCAGTACGAACCATGCCGGCCTCTGGTTCTCCTTGGGAGCGGTCAAGAGTCGGAGCACAAGCATGTCAATCCATAGGCTGTGCAAGGGACGAAGCGCCTCCCGTTCCGCTGGCTGGGAGGTAATGAAGATCCATCCTTTCCGCTCTTCGGACCATTCGCGGGCCGTCCACCTGGCCTCAGTTTCCGACTTTTTTGGCAGGAGGCGAAAGCTGTCCGCAACCAAGCCCAGAGAGCCAAGAACCCCCGACCGTTGTTGTGGCGCTCGCGGATCGATCAACGCCGCCAGTTCGGTTCCTTTGACCCGGTGATCGATCTCATCCGGCTTGGACATCCAAGCCACAAGCTCCTGAGGCGACGGCTGGTCCAGTAACAGATGAGCAAAGATCTTTTGCGGGCTTTCAATAAAGAACTCGCCCTTGCGATCGGTCGTCGGCTGAAAGAGCGATGCCGCAATGGTCTTCGCCTCCGCCCAGCGCACCAGTTCCTCCGACGGTCCCCAATATGGGCAACGTTTGTCCAGTGGGTTAAGAACAATATCGCCTCGGTTTTCATCATAGAAACGCTGGATAAACTCGCAGGCCGGATCGTAAATGATGGCGGAATGTCCCCGCGCTTGTATCTGCCGGAGGAGTTGCATGATGATCGTGGTCTTGCCTGTGCCGGTGTCGCCGATGATCTCGATGTGCTGGTCCTCCGCTGCCTGCGGAATCCTTAACATCTCCTTGCAATCATCGGTCTTGATTCCAATACCTGTGCCATGCACAGCGCGGTTGAACTCCCTGGGCGTGACCATTACCGGCCCTTTCAAGCGGCGGCCATATTTGAGTTCCTTGCGACGGCGGATGTCCCTGGGAATGGAGAATGGAAGCTGGAGAACCAGTGCGGCCAACCCAAAGCTCAACGGCAGTGAAAAGCGGGTAAACAGTCCCACATCGTCGTAGATCGCGTGCTTTAGATAGGCGTGGAGCGGTTTGTTTTGATATACCGTCAGCGGACCGCGATACAAATAGGCAAAGCCTGCTTTGGTGGCGGCGGTAGACACCTTTAAGGGCAGCGGTCTGCCCGCTCTCTGCGGTGTGTTGCCAGCCTCTACATCCTGCTCCGTTACCAAAAACGAGCGGCGCTTTCCATCCGAAACGAAGAGCAATTGATACTTGCCGGCTTTATGGATAGAACCGGTAATCTCTGTCTTCAGGTAGAGCGGAAGATAATACTGCTGCAATGGCGTCATTCCGTACGCGAACCGAAGATAGACGAAGAAGCCGGTTGCGATCAATGCCAGAAAGATCGCCCCGTAGGTATAGATGGGCTGCTTCGGCGGCCAGAAGATCGTCTCTTTTCTGCCCCATTTCGTCTCTGCCATACAGTTACTCCTTCCTCTCTGTCGCTCTCTGGGCAAGCACTTCCTGTGCGGCTTTATGCTTGTTGGCTTTCACCTGCCGCATGATCTCCTGGTATTGTTCGGCGCTGATCTTTTCGCCCTGTGCCATGGGAGAAAGTACGTTCGTAAGGAAGAGCTGAAGGCCAACAATTTCCGTCAATAGCCGAGTAGAAGAATCAGCGGCACAGGCGATGTTTATCCATGCGAGTAGCTGTTCTCGCGCCCAATCGCCAATTGTCCGGCCAGCCTTCCACGCCACAGTTTCAAGGGTGACGTACTCCGATTCGGTGAGGCGAACTCCAATCTGCCGGTTGCGTGTGGCAGGGCGTTGCACATCTCTTGCAACCTCCACAGTCAGAGTTTTTGTCGTCATAACTGACCTCCACTTTGCGGTAACAAACGGTATCCATCGTTACCGTTCGTTATCGCGTATTTCTCAATCTATTCATTTCATTGGCAGTAGCATTCGCTATCAATCGGTAGCAAACGCCAACCTGTAAGGGGTGGAGTGTCGAAATAACCCGGTGCGAAGCACCGTCTATACTCCACCACGGATATTAGGTATGAATCATGCCTTCAATACCTGCACGGAATCGCTGGACTCCACCCCGGCAGCAGGCTTCTTATTGGCCTGCTCAACCGCATAGGGGGCAGTCGTGGTCCTACGGATACGAAGAGTGGGCGTCACCTTCTGCGCGTGTGGTGTCTTCAGGAATTCCTGAAAGTCACGGTCCTTACTGAAGACGTAAGCAAGCGCCTGTTCCACAACATCATCAGCCGACGCATGGATGAAAGAAGCGTACTGATCGACCAGGGTTGCAGTCGTGTCCGTGAGCCGGATAGAGGCGCTGAGTTGGCGGGTTTGGATGACTTCAAGTAGTGGCATCTGGATCTCCTTTGGATGAAATCAAATGAGCTTTATGCGCCGGAACCGTAGGTGTTTTGTATGGCGAAGACCGGGTCAATATAGAATGCTTTGGCGTCACGATCGTACCCGCGAAGCGCTATCACTTCGCGAACCATGCGACAGCCTGGTTGGCGCTCGATGTGGACAACGAAATCGACCGCTTCTGCAATTTCGGCTTCGGTGTCGGTGAAGGTCGATTGGGCATGGTTTCGCATGACCAGATTGGCAAAACGATGCAGGGCCTTTTCTGCCGAGTTCGCGTGGATCGTGGCAAGCGAACCGGCATGGCCGGTATTAAAGGAATCGAGTAGCGTACGCGCCTCGATTCCGCGCACTTCGCCAAGGATGATCCGGTCCGGTCTCCAGCGGAGAGCGGACTTCAAAAGATCATCGAAAGAGATATTGGCCTTGAACGTATCTGTCTGGCATTCGACAGCCAGAATATTCGGTTTCTGGATGTGAAGTTCCGATGTATCCTCAATAACAACGATGCGTTCTTGCTCCGGAATGGCATCCGCCAGGATTCGTAAAAGTGTCGTTTTTCCCGTCCCGGTTCCGCCGCTGATAAGCAGCGTCTTTCCGCTGCGAATCTGCTGCGATAAGAACTCCGCAAGCGGCCGCGTCAGCGTGCCGCGAGCGATGAGGTCATTAACCGTATAGTGGCGGCTGGTGAACTTGCGAATCGTAATGGCCGGAGCCGGACGCACAACGGGCGGGATGACAGCCGCCAGGCGGCTCCCATCCGGAAGCTGAACGTGCAGAACCGGATTGTCTTCATCGAGCCGTTTGCCAAGCTGGTTGGCGATCACTTCGAGGCCGGTGCGGAGCTTGCCGGCGTCGAAGGAAATAGCCGTATCGCGGCTGATAATACCCTCCCGTTCATACCACCATGAAGCATCGGGATTGCCCATAATTTCGCTGATGCTGTCATCCAGCAACAGCGGCTCAATCGGGCGAAGGAACGGGAGGATCAACTCAAAACTCATAGCGGCAATCTCCAGCGGTGGAAGCCCGGCAACCCGGGCTTCCGAAGGTGAAGAGGAAAGGGCCTATGCGGCCTCTTCCTCTGTGGAAACATCGTCGTCTTCCGGCGATGCCTTGGCTGCCCGATCCAGCTTCAGAATCGAGCTGACCCGGATTTCCCAGATGGTCTGCTCCGAGTTCGTCTTCTTGCTGTCGTACTTCCGGCTGCGCAGCTCGCCCTCGACCTGGACATGAGCGCCCTTTTTCAGCGTAGCGGCGAACTCTCCGAGCTTGCCGAAGGCGATGCAACGGTGCCATTCGGTGTGCTCGATGTACTTGCCGTTCTTCTTGTAGGAAGATTTGGTTGCCAGCGAGAGAGTGGTCAGGCCGCGGTTGTTGTTGGTGCGAACCTCTGCATCTGCGCCGAGGAATCCGATGAGGGTGACTTTGTTCTGGTACATGGTGGTGATCTCCGTTTCGTTGAATTTCCCGTATCCTGCTCGGGTCACACAGGCGAAGCCAAGCGAGTGGCCCCGGCTCCCAAGGCCGAAGCTCTGCATTTACGAAGGGTCCGTCATAGACGGAAACCGTAACCCGCAGGGTGGCGCAGCCAAAGCAGAAGAGCAAGCCTGCCGCAGGGCGCCGGACAGGCCCGAAGCGTGACCCCGAGCAGAGGACGGGATACGAGGCGGATGAACCCCGAATGCACCGAAGTCATCCTCTCTATCTCGGTGGGTAAGGTCGCCCACACCGTAGCCTTCTTTCGAGCGGCAAAGACTCCCCAGAAGGAAGGCATCGAGCACGCCCCGTTGCTCTTTCGCCAGCTCAGAGGTGCCGTGCTGGGCGCTTGCAGAGACGAGTTGGGCTGTGCAACCGGATTGGCAGCATGATTCAACATCGGAATGACCTCGGATTCTGGTTCTCTAACTGAAGGCCTGGTCGGCTCGGAAACGCACGATCATTAATCCCAGAGGGTTCACGGCCAGCTCATTGTTCTTGACGTTCTCGCGGAAGACATAGGTGACGCTGGCGACCCATCGCTCCCGCTTGAGTTCAGTATGGTCCGCCGGATTTGTGTACACCTTCTCGAACTCGATTCGCGCCGAATAAGGAGACTGCCGCAGGTCGTCAAGAATGACGTTCTTGATCTCCACGTCAACATACGGAAGCGTGGAGTCATTCCGGTATGTCAGGATGACATTGTTCTGGCGTTCCTGCGCGATTACGGCCCGCTGCACATCGCTATTGAGGAAATAGAGCGAGTTCGTTTGGTCCCGCTCGACCGTGAAACGGTTGCGCGAGAAATACAACTCCGCCCAGCGGGAGAGGTAATATTTGTTTTCGGCTTCCTGGGGACGGTATTGGAAGTTGCGGTAATCGATAGCCTCGGCGCGGCCAACATCATTGATCCGAACAATCAATGGATGCATATTGGCGAGCGCTTTCTGGCTCTTGAAAACTAGCGCAGCCAGCATGAGCGAAATTACCGTGAGCGCAAGGATGGTCACTTTCAAATACGTATTTATTACCAGAGGGTCGCCGTACTGCTCCAGATATCGTTCCGCAGCACGGGTGATTTCGGGAGATGCTTTCGTCGTAATGTTCATGAGTTTCTCCGAAGCATTTACGCGCTCTATATACTGCGCAGAAGCGCCACTGTAGCAATGCCCACGCCTCCATCATGTCCTCCGTGACTTCCTGAAAATAACGTCATGGTCATGGCGGGTATTTTGAACAAGATGTAAACGTTGACGAGAACGAGAATGATAAGTCCTGGCAGGTGTGTCACCATCGTGACTGGATCGAGCGAAAACAATGTCGATAAATAAGATGTATAAAGATGGCTCAGAACGCTAAGCGTCGCCGCCGCAATGACTTTGAAAAATGCGAAACCCACGAATGCCTTGAGCCAGCCCCAAAACAGGAAGTCGAGCTTGTCGAAAACAAGAAAAGGTATAAATACTGGCCCGACGAGGCCAATGACCGTCATTCCAATGGCAGCATAGGCGAGTATCGCAACGATGGAAGCACTCAGTAGCGAAATAATGAGCTGCACCACGAAGTAAACAAGCGCGTAATAAGGTGACAATAACGCTTTTGGGATGGCCCCTCCGAGCGGCTTTTCGGCTTGATGGAGCGTATTGAAGATGGTAGTTACACTGTCTTTGCCTATAACGGTAACAAGGCTCTGTGCGCCTCCGTTAATGAAGCCCTTAAGGGAGTAGCCGATGCCGGGAATGCTATTGTCGTAGAACTTCACCATCACGTATGCAAATGTGATGAGCATAAAGAAGCTCAGGAATTTACCCATGTTGAAGCCGGGGCCACCCTGTGCGGAAGCCAATGCTTCCTGTACCCCAAACCATACGAGCATGATGGTGGCCAGAGCGACGCACATATGCAGACCGAGCGCGGTGACGGATGGCGCTGCCGTGGCAGTCAGCGAATCGCAGCCCGTCGTAATTAATCTCAGCAGGTCCATAGCAAACTCCTGGAAACATTGTTTAGTAGCTCAGAGCGTCGGCTGCATGGTTCGTCATAGGTGCAATAACAGTGTTGTAATCACGCTCATAAGCAGCGGCGTCCTGAAACCCAGCCTTCATCGCATCCTGTTGCTGTTTCTGCGTAACAATCTGTTGTAGCGCGATTGCTTGCCGAAGCTGATTGCCTTCCTGCTGCTGCCGGAGTTGGAGAACCATTGCTTGATTGATACGCTGCATCGTGGCCATATCGGTATGTTGAGCTGGGTCCATAGAATGGCTCGCCTGTTCGAGTGCGGTAATGTCCTGTTCGCGCCGTATTTCATTCGATCGCATGGTGCCAAGGGTTTGGAGATTGCTTTCCGTAATCGAATCGCTCAGGTCTGTTGTGGCCCCTTCCGCCGCAATTTGCTGCTGCGCAGAGGGGCTGAGGGAACCATAGTCGGACAGTTCTCTTGTGCGCGGCACACTGGCATATTGATAGGCAGCCTGAGCGTTAGTTCCGGTATTGGCAGTATTGATGACAGCTTGGGAGTTGCCGTAGGTATTCGCGGTACGGTTAAGCGCCGTCCAATACGTGGATGGTGAAACATAGGGCCGATAGAGGTTCGCGGGCGACCTGGCCATTTGTTTAGCAAAATTGTAGGCTGCTATAACGTTCTGAGTCGTTTGAGCAGTAGTGGTATAGAGTTGCCTGGCCTGCATGATCTGCTGGACGGCATGGCCGGATTGCGTGGGATCGAAGACAACCCCTCCAAACTGGGCTTGGGCAGCCACCCCGCTGAGAAGCAACGTTGCAGTAGTAATGGCAAAACATTTCATGTCCGGTTCTCCTTAAATCGCAAAGTAAGGTTCATTTGCTTGTGGCATCGAGAACTTCCTGTTGAAGTTGTTTGGTTTTTGCATCATCGGCCTGGCACTTTGCCGTGCGCTTCGCCTCCTCGGCTGGATCGACATTCGGCTTCGCAGCAGCACTTTTAGCCGCAGTTCCAGGAACATAGTTAAGGGCATCCGCTGCGCCGCTCGTCATTGGATCAACGCAGTCGAGTTGATATTGCTTATAAGCTGCGGCATATTCGGCCTGTAAGCGTTGGAGTTTATCCTGCTTGCTTTCGCATCCAGTCAAAGCAAGGTTTCCGAGGATCAGCCCTATCGAAACCCATGTGGCAGTGTTTTTCATGCAAGCCTCCTATAACGTCTGTGGAATAGTGTGATTCTCATATGCCGGGAGCAACATATCCTGTGTGAAATAGACCTTCACACGATGTCCCTCCCGGATAGTGATATTTGGCGGTATCTGAATAAATCGGTCAAGTATTGTTGTTGCGGACTGGGAGATAGATGCAGACGCTCCATTTGTGAACTGCTGAGAACCAGATCCCGCAAAGGTGCCGCCACCCTGAGCAATTTCGCCCGCTCCGGCAACGATTCCTAATGCAATCGAGGTTCCGAATATTTGGAGATAGTGATTGTTCACTTTATCTTTCAAGCCCTCTTCGCCAATCTGGTCAAGGCCATGAAATTGGTTCAGGTCAACGGAGTAGCCGTCCGGCATAATCATCCGGTGGAAGACAACGGCCATGCGGCGCTGTTGGCCAAATCCAGAGGAACCGATCTTGCGGGCCTCCCCCAACACAATCGTCCCATCTGGGATGAGCACATGCTGGTGATCGTGAGAGTAAACGGGATTGGAGACCAGTACCTTGACCGGGCCGACAGCATCGCCGTCCAACCGATTCATCAGAACAGTGTCCATCGTCAGCCCCTCATAAATCACATAAGGCTGTCCCGCAGCCGAGTCGATATTGACTTCGGGGCCATGCTTAATCGAAGACTGACCGACTGGAACCGGAGTAGGGCTTCCGGCCGCTCGCGGCATAGTCAAGCTGCTGTCCGGCTGCGCTGCAGTCGTATAAGGATTCTGCTGGGAAACGTATTCGTTTGAAGATACAGCTTTATGGGTTGTCAGCTGCGGCGGCTGAGCTTCGGCTCCACGCGAATAGGCGAGGTTCGATGCGAACCGTGCATTGTAGGCAAGCTCGCGCTCTTTGGCAGCGAGTTGCTGGGCCTGCTGTTGCTCAGGGCTAAGTTGAGGTTCACTACTATTCTGCTGCCCATAAGTAGCTGGTGGGCAAGTTTGGCCGGGAGCACAAGGAAGAGCCTGACCTGTAGGGTCATACGCAGCAGCGGCAGATTGCTGGGCGGGCGTCGCACGCGCAATCATAGCCGCATTCGTAGCGGCAGCCGCCTGTTCTTGTTCCTTTAGCTTTTCTGCTTGAAGTTGATTCCTTAAGTCAGCAACATTATTATCCGTGTTGTCCTGCACGGCAGGTTGCGGAGGCTGTCCCTTCGTCGCGTCCTGCTGAGCCGAGGGCTTCTTTCCGCCCGAACTGAAGATTGCGGCAACAATTACAAGCAATGCCGCTCCAAGATAAAGGAACACCTTCAGGTTTTTTCGGAGTACGCCCTTCGGTTCCACGAGGCTGCGACGCAGTTCGGGTAGCTCAAAGATATCCGGGTCTGCCGATGATTTTGTGTTCTGGTCATCCATTTGCTTTAGCCTTTGCGAGAAAATTCCATGCGCTTCTTGCCCAACTCCACATAACCTGAATCCATGATTTTCGGGATGATGTAGGTGCCGTCGCGAAGTTCGTAATTGATAAGATTCGGTTTTCCATCCTTCATTTCGTACACACTGAACTTTTCTGGCGCATTGGTCTTGATATACGTGAACTTTCCGTCATGGTAGATCGACTGAATATCGAAAGGAGCTTCATTCACCTTGTAGTCGTAGTCGAATTTCAGTTGCAACGGATAAGCGCTCTTATACTCATCGACCGCTTGGGTAATGTGAGACTGCACGGCGGCGAGTTCCTGCTTCGACTGCGCCAGTTGAGCGGCAGGAACATACTGCGGAGGCCCTGACGACGCGACGATAGAGGAACGGTCGGCAGGTTCAACGAGCACTTTGAGATCCGGTATAGAAGAGGTTCCAGACACATCCTGCAAGGTGAAACTGTAGATATTGCCCTTGTCAGTAATGAGATTTAAGTTCGAACTGATGCCCGCCTTAGCCGGATGCACGAAGCAGAAGTTTCCCACTACATCGACAACCCAGAAGTCCTTATCGCCGGTAGCCGCTTCCATTATCTTCTCGGTGGGCGGCACCTCAATCAGGGTGGTGTACTTCAGCTTCGCGTGTATCGGCACGATGTCTTGTGAGTGATACTGCACGGTGCGGGCCGAAGTATCCTGCGTAACGGCCACAGCGGAGGTAAGAGCCAGGGTAGCCCCGGCAATGGCGGCGAATGGGCGGTTCATACGGCAGCTCCTTGATGATTAGTGTGAATGGCTTCGGACTCGGACCGGGGCCGGAAAGGAAACTCATACGCAAGGCGACGTAAGCCGTCGGCAATACCGAAGCGCTCGAAATACTCGCGCTTCTTGAGATTGTCGCGGGCGTTGTTGGTTGCCATCCAGTGCGAAATCGAATCGACGTTTAACTGGACTCTCTTGGAAGACTGAGCCTTGCGAATGAGCATCTGGCCGGGTGGAATAAGCCCGGCAATCAGGTCGAGTTCCATATCGTTCAGGTGAAAGGCTTCGCGGTATACATCGCGGTCCATCTCCGGGTTCGCAAGGAAGATTTTCGTCGGACAACTCTCAGACACGATCTGCAACATGCCAGATTCCTGCAATTCTTTAATCGATTGCGTGGCCAAAATCATGGCAGCATTGTGTTTGCGCCAGGTCTTCTGCGCCTGGACGACATAGTTGCGGATCGTCTCATTCTTGATAAACAGCCACGCCTCATCCATCAGGAATGTCTTAAAGGTAGCTAGTTTCTGCGGATCGGCTATCTCATTGCTGGCCCGGTGTAGCACATAGAACAGCAACGGTTCGAGAACCTCCGGTGTGTCGTTCCAGCCGTGAAAATTGAAAGTCTGGAAACGACTAAAAGAAAGCGTATCCTCGACGTTGTCAAAGACAAAACCATACTGACCAGAGCGGGTCCAGCGATGCAGGCGTTCTTTCAGTTCTCCAATGATGTTGGCGAAACTCGATAAGGTGCGCTGCTCCGGCTCCAGCATGTACGTTCGTTCGATAGCATCCCACAGCTTGCGCTCTTCCTTGAAATCCAGCCGATAGCGTTGGTCATTTCCCTCAATGAGCACACGGAAGAAGCTGAAAAGAAATTGCAGGTTCTCCTTGGTGAGCGCTAGCGAAAAGGGATTGATGGTGAAATCTCGCATTTCCTGGCCGACATTCAAGTAGCTGCCGCGAAAGATTGCCGTAAGCGATTGGAAGCCGCTGCCGATATCGAAGATGAACGTGAGCGGCGCGTACTTTTGCGCATTCTGCAATAGGAAACTGCAAAGATAGCTCTTTCCACTCCCCGTCATTCCAAGAATGAGTGTGTGGGCCACCTCGCCGTTGTGCAGATTCAGGAAGTACGGCGTACTATTGTCGGTTTCGAGCACAGCCAGGTACTCCGTGCCGAGGTATGCGTTCGTCTTTTCGCCCGGCAATACCGTGAACAGAAAACTGAGATCGGCGTAATTGGCATTTAGCAGATATAACCTGCGGAGATTCAGCGCATAATTGCCGGGCACAGTGGCAAAGTACGCATTGAGCTGGTTGTATGTCTCGGCAAACAGGTTGCCATCCGCGTTGGTAAAGATGCCTGTGAACTCGCCCACAAGTTGTTCCAATTCCGACTTCACGCGGCTATAGAGAACAATTGTGAGCGAGAAATCGCCTAATGATTGACCATCGCCCAGAGCGCGAAGGCAGTCACCCAGATTTTCAATGTCGGCTTGCTTGGATTCATCCACCAGTACATCACGAGGATTTGTCTGGGTCGCGTCGTTGCCAATTTGTGAGACGAAGCCAGTCTTAGACATATTGAAGTGGCGACGTCGTTTGTTTACTTCCTTGCGGGCCTTGTCTGCCGAAAGCGCCGTCCATTCAGTCACAACATAGAAGTTGGCAGGAATCTTCAGCAGAGTGTCCAATACCAGAGGCCGCGTTTCGGTAATGGCCTCTTTCATCGTAAGCACACGAACGAAGTGATCTCCCACGCGCAGATGATCACGTTCCGCTTCGATATCGGAGTTGACAACTTGGTAATCGAGAAACTGCGTAGAATGTGGCTTGCCCGCAATGCGCCAATCGTCGTAGTTCAGCAGCCGACGAAAGAAGCGCAGTTGGCCTTGCTGTCCTAGCACCTCAATGTGCATAAAGTCAGCGAGTTGCCGTGTGAATCCCTGAGCACGCTGCTCCAGTTTTGCCAGATCGTGTTCAATCTGTGAACGCAGCAAGGTTTTCATACTGCCGCTGATAAATTGCGCCTTAAGTTCACCGATTGCTCCAGCGGGATCACGCACGAGACGAGCGAATGCGGTGCCAAGGCCGGTTTTTGATCGTGCGCCTTCGAGCATAATGCAGTAGAAGATTTCAATTTGGTAAAGGCGGTCGCACTTCGACATAAAGAACTGACGCCGCTGCTCGATGGCAGCTTCCACAATGGGGTCGTCGTACTTGGCAAAAGGAATGTCAGGCCGATTGGATTTGAAGAGATATTGATAGATATGGAAGCCTGGCCCGAAGGACTTCAGTGCCGCTTCCAACCGATTGACGGCATACTCCTGCTCCGCAAAATCCAGGCTTTCGTAGTCAACGCCGGGGACGCGCAACACCATACCCAAATCGCCGCTCTTGGTGAGGAATGCCGTTTCGTTCCAGAAGCCATACAGGTTAATATGGTCATTCAATGATGCCGAGTTCTTCCACGGCTTGATTGCTTTATCGAGTCGCAGCATCAGCGAACCTCCACGCGCGGAATCTGCTGCTTGGCGGCGTCATAGCGGAGTTTGTACCTCTCCGATTTGGCGAGAATACGGAGAAAAGCTGGATCGCTGTTCGTCACCCAATGGCCGAAGACAAATCCTCCCATGAAAACAGCGATGCCCGCCAGAATCGAATCAAAGAGATTGAATGTGCCGACTGCACCGACGCAGACAAAGTAAAACAGAGTACGCTCTACACCCAGGTAAGTGAGAGGTTTATGCAGGCTTTTGAAGACCCGATTTGTACGTCTGGATTGTGGCTTCACGTCTGGCATAAACCCCTCGTTGTGCTCGCTGCAATGGAAGGTTGAGAGTGGATAGGTGAGATGTGCTTACACACCCCAAAGCCAACTCAGGACGTTCACAGCGAGGACGGCAATACCAGTTCCAGCAGCGACGCCAGCCAGCGCTTTTTTCGCGCCTGGCTCGCCGTGCGCAAAGCTGTAGCCCCCCATCACAATCGCGATCAGGCTGGCGACCTTGGCAATTGTTCCGGTAAAGAGGTTTTGTAGTGCGGTAAACCCAGTATCGAATGGCGACCCGCCAACTTGCGCAAAAGCGAGTGCCGGGAAGACAACAAGCATAGTAAATAGAGTGAGGGTTGGAAGAATCCGGAGGTGGGCAATCCTCCGTCGAATAGTGAGTTTGAACTGAGCGATCATCAGTACCTCCAACGGCCAGGTTCTTGCCGTCATGTGTCAGAAGGTAGCGTCGCTAATGCAATTCGTCCAAGACTTCTTATCTATGGTGCAATAGGTCGCGTCTATGGCCATTCCTCGGGCCACGATTATCACTAGCCGAAAAATGCAGTCTTTGATTTTGGCGACGGACCATTAGACGGAAACACATCAGTTGACAATAACAAGGCAGTTCATTCACTGAAATGGAAGAGTGCTTGTATTGCCAATTTTCGATTATGCAAGCAACTCCAGCTGAAGTCCCTTCACATGTTTTCGGCGTGCAGGCCGCTTTAGAGGCTTGCCGTTCCCCAACTTTCGCAAATACCGGACCAAAATTGGAAGCGCTAAGTGCTCCGCATTATTGTGATGTACGAATGCGGTATCGACTGTCCAACGTATCCCCGCAATTGGCCTACCTGTGAGGCCTGGATAAAGCACGGTCCTCTGATCCATCAGAGCTAGACCGCATCCTGCCTGAACCATGAATTGTATGTCGGCTGGTGTTGCTGCCAGGGAGGACACCTTCGGAAGAATTTTGACTTCAGATAACATGTTCATTAAACGAGCATGGGCCGCGGGATGCATTTCCGGATCTCGAAAAATTGTCAATCTCTCTGTGAGCTCTGCTGGCTGGATTTCAATTTCCTCAGCTAGGGGATCGTCAGTTCGCATACAGACAACGAGTGGACTGCACGCGATTTGTTCAAATACCCAATCGTCACCGGTAATCGGCATAGGAAGCAATGCCCCATCCAATGATTTTTCTTCCAATCGATGAAGAATATGCGAGTGATTGCCGCTCGACAATTGCATTTGGCAGTCGGGAAATAAGCGGGCATAGGCATCGCGGAAGGATTGAAGGAGTTCTGGCTGGACGAAGCAGGAGAAGCCGAGCCTCAGAATGGGTATTTCTCCTCGATAAATGGCACGAGCTGCTTTGACGGTCTCCGTTTGTTCTGCCAATGCCGACTCAGCATAGGAAACGATCATCTCTCCTGCGGGTGTACAGTACACGCCCGTACGATCACGAAGGAAAATTGGGAATCCGAGGGTATCCTCAAGGTCTTTGATCTGAGCACTGAGCGAAGGTTGGGCCAGGAATAGACGTTCCGCTGCCCGCGTGAAGTTCCCGGTCTCTGCAACCGCCAGAATGTATTTCAGATGCCTGAACTCTATGAGGACTGACATAGCCCGTGATCCCTCTTTCGGTCGTGCGCAGAAGCCCTTCGCTATATGCTTCTGTGGAAAATCAATCTCAAAATTAAGAGTCGATTGAGAAAACAGCTAATGTCAATCGGGTACTTTTGAGTACCCTGAGCGCTCTTGTCACAACTTTCGCCATAGATGAAATCTTGGTTGCCATAGATAGGAAGTATTGGACGATCCAGGTTGGTCGCATCACACTTGGTCCAGAGGCGCGCGATGCCCGACATCAAACGGGTTGGGTACTCTTCCGAAATTGCTTTCAAGCGAATGCCGAGCACGGGAACGTATCGATTATCTAAAAGCGCCCGATTACCAGGAGGACAAATGTCACAGTCACACGGGCTTCGAGACCTTCGGCTACTGGACAGGTCCATTGCATCTCGCGAGTCTCATCAACAGATGCCCTCATTTGAAGAATTGCAGCGGCCATTTCCAGTTCAGCGCGTAACCCAAATCGATCCTCTCCTTACGGTCGAAGATGTCGCGGAACGGCTCAATGTAACCAAAGATTGGGTATGGGATCACTCATCAAGAAAAGCCCCATATCTTCCCGTGATTCGCGTGGGTGATGGGACACTTCGCTACCGCTCAAGCCAGATCGAAGAGTTTGTCAACGAACGTGAGCGCCTCTCCATTTTGCGAAGGAAACGCCGGTAAAATGGAGGCAGGCCCAATTGTTCCCGCCACAGAACTGAGGGATTGAATGGGTACATCGCACCAACGGGGGTACGTTACCCTTCGCGGTAAGCAGTGGTACGGGTATTTCCGCAAAGTGGTGAATGACCCGACCACTGACGAACAAAAGACCGTTCGCGTTCCGGTCATTCTCGGGCTGAAGTCAAAGATGTCCAAGTTCGAGGCCCGCGAAGCACTGCAACGCGAAATCACAAAACAGATAGGGAAGCCGGGTTCCCCTACCAGAGTCATGAACGACGGCTCTGTCACCTTTGCCTGGTTCGTCAAGAATCGTTTCCTTCCGTTGAAAGAGGCCGTCTGGAAAGAAGAGACGGCTAAAACAAAAACGATTCTGATTCAGTCTGATCTCGTCGATCCGCTCGGGGAGATTCCGCTGGCAAACTTCGACAAGTTCAGCTTGCAGCTTCATTTGAACAAGCTGGCTATAACCCGATCCAAGGACACAGTGTTGCAGATGCGCGCGTACCTTCGAGACATCTTCGCTGAGGCGGTCGATCAGGACTTCCTTACCAAAGACCCTGCGCGCAAAGTGAAGGTGCCCACGCAACTGCGTGAGACTGACACAACAACGCTTACCTGGGATCAGCTCGGCCTTGCTCTTGCAGAACTGACTCTGCGGGATCGCATCCTGCTTGAGTTGGATATGACGAATGCTCTCCGTCCGAGCGAGTTGCTGGCTTTCCGGTGGAAGTGCTTCGACTACGATGCCTGCACGTTGAAGATCATAGAGACCGTCTACAAGGGCAAGATTCGTCCCTGGGGAAAGACAAAAAAGAGTCTCACGGTCATCCATATTCCGCAGAAGCTCGCGGACGATCTGGAGACATGGCGTGTGGAGTGTGAGGAGCGAGCCCGGGAAGCGGCGTCGAAAGATAAGAAGAAGTCGCCGGAGCTGTCGCCGGACGACTTCATCTTCGCCAACGAAGTTGGAGGGTTCCTCGATACCGACAACTTTCGGAAACGAGTGCTTCACAAGCTGGCCCGCAACCTGGGACTGCCGAAGCTGACGTTTCAGGTCATCCGGCGCACGATTGCAACTCTGGCTCAGAAGAAGGGTACAGTCAAGGACGTGCAGGGCGTGATGCGCCACTCACGGACCGCGACGACAACCGATGTCTACATGCAGGAGATTCCCGAGAGCGTGCAGGCGACGGTCAACTCCATTAACCGGGAGCTGAGGAAATCGTCGGAAAAGAATCACCGAAAGACGGTGAAGCCATTGCCGGATGCGGTGACTTTGGGAGGGAAGGTGCTCAAGCACGGCGCTGTGTCTGTGAAGGTGTTTGGAAATTTGACACCAAATGACACCAAGCGGGAAAGGAGGGAGCTTGCAAGTTGTTGAATTATTGGTGGACCTGATCGGGATCGAACCGATGACCTCTTCCATGCCATGGAAGCGCGCTCCCAGCTGCGCCACAGGCCCACTCTCAGGAGGGACTCACTCTATTCTGGAGGAGCCGACGGCATTCGTCAATGTCTTCGGGAACTTATCCGCTATCTACCGGTGTCTAAAGATAATAGGAGCGAGCGAGCGCTCTTCCGCCGCCGGCGCGGTTTTTCACCCGATTTCGTTATTTGCCAGTTGTTTCGTAAACGTCGTAGTGTAAAGGACACCCGAAATGCAGGCGGGCATCGTAATGGGTCATTTAGCGAGCGCGATAGGCATCAGCACCGAAGATGCTGTACTTGTAGCCGATCTCAAAGCCGGCTCCGAGGACGCGTTTGCCATCCTCATCGCCCAGTACCATCAGCCGCTGTACTCGCTGATCGCTCGCAGCCTCGACGACCCTGCCGATGCCGCCGACATCACCCAGGAAGTCTTCATCAAGGTCTTTCGCAATATTCGCAGCTTCCATGGCGACTCCAGCCTGCGCACCTGGCTCTACCGCATCGCCCTGCACGAGGCCTCGAACCAGCGGCGCTGGTGGTCGCGGCACAAAAAGCAGGAAGTCACCATCGATTCGCCCTACGATCACGAAGAAGATGGCAGCGGTGTCACCCTTGGCGCGACACTTGCCGACGAGGGCAACTCCCCCTTCGACAATGTGGCTCAGAACGAGGTCCGCGAGCGCGTCGAAGCCGCTCTCCGGCAGGTTCCGGAGGCCTTCCGCACGGTTCTCGTCCTGCGCGAGATCGAGGGCTTTGCCTACGAAGAGATCGCTGAAATCTTGAACGTCAATCTCGGCACCGTGAAGTCGCGACTCACACGCGGCCGTTCCGCCCTGCGCTCCCTGATCGTTGCTCAGTCGAAGGCAACAGAAAATAACTCTGCATCTTCCTTCGCTATGCCTTCATCCGAAGAGATGGTGACGCAATGATCGAGAACTGTGCAAGGATTCAAGCCTCATTTTCCGGCTACCTCGACGGCGCTGTAACTGGCCGGCAGATGCAGGAGATCGCCCATCATCTCGAGTCCTGCGAAGACTGCAATCGAGAGTTTGAGGCGCTCCGGTCCATGCAGCAGTCGCTCGCGCTGCTGGGACCGGCTAAGGCCCCCGTCGATCTCGGCATGAAGCTTCGCCTCGCCATCTCGCACGAGTATGCCGCGAGAAAGTTCAGTTGGAGGGACAACCTCAGCCTCAAGTGGGACAATACGGTCCGCCCTCTGCTGTTGCAGGTTTCGGCCGGTTTTGCCGGATCGGTGGTGCTCCTCGGAAGCATTGTGCTGCTGCTGAGCATGGTCGCGGCTCCGGAGGCCGTCATGGCCAACGACGAGCCGCTGGGCGCCATTACCACTCCTCATTATCTTTATTCCGCGGTCGCTCCCCGGGCTATTATCACGACGCACGATGTCCCCATCGTCGTTGAGGCTTACGTGAACGAGAATGGGCGCGTCTACGATTACAACGTCGTCTCCGGCACCATGGATGCAACGGTTCAAAGTCAGATCGTCGATCAGCTTGTGATGAGCGTCTTTGAGCCTGCCAGCGTCTTCGGCGCGCCGGTGCGAGGCCGGGTTGTGCTCACCTTTTCCGGGGTTCAGGTCCGCGGATAGCGCGACCGTCGGCACCGGCAAGGTTGCAACCTCTCCCGGTGCTCCCTAACGCATCTCCTCTTTGGGTGTAGAGCGATGCCTCAGGTCTTGACGCCATTCCCCCCAGGAGAGACGGCGCTCGCAGAGGCGGTCCAGTTCACAGGAAGAGAGGAAATGCTCTAAACTCCATGGGAGCGTCGAATTTATCGTGCCTTTGCCAATTACCCCATATTTCCCTCCATCGTCGTCCTGCCGTTCTCCCCGAATCGCGCGGTTGAAGCTGTCGAAGGCCCTCCGTAGCGCGGTTCTGCTCGGTGTGGGATTCGCGTTTGCTCTTTCCGTGCAGGCGCAATCTCAGTCTCAGGAACAGCCGCAGTCTTCTTCCAGTTCCAGCAGCAGTACCCCCGAGCGCTCGGTGCAGGAGTCCACCGGACAGGTCGCCCCGCGCATCGCCCAGCCCGAGGCCGGCGGCTCCGCCGTCACGCTCGAGACCAGCGAGCCGCTCTTCGACATCGCCGTCGCGCTCAACGTCTGCGGCTACGACGCCGACCTGGCCGCCTCCAGCCCGGTGCGCTCGGCCATTCGTAACGAGATCAACGCCGAACTTGCCGCCTCGTCCGAAGCCCGCGCCAGCCGCGATGCCCTCTGCACCTACGTCCGCGAGCATACCCTGGCCGACAGCACCCTCAATCTTGCCCAATACGTTTCGCTGGCACTCTATCTCTTGCCGCCTCCGCAGCTTACAATTACCGTCGACCAGACCCAGCTGCCTCCCGATTCCACTCAGGTCGTCAACATACTTCCTCTGCTGCGCAAGTTCATCGAGGACATTCATCTTCACGTCATCTGGATCGCGCATCGCGCCGATTACGATGATCTCCTCAAGCGCGTCCACGATCCGTTGACCCGCATGGTGCTGAACACCGACATCTACCTGCACATGCCGGTCAGCAGCTACGACGGCCGCCGTTTTCTGGTTCTGCTTGAGCCAATGCTCGCGCCTTCGGCTACCAACGCCCGCATCTACGGCAACGACTATATTGTCGTGGTCTCGCCCTCCGGCGACCCGCTCGGCGCCGTCCACATGGACGAGATCCGCCACACCTATCTTCACTACGAGGTGGAGCCCCTCGTCTACTCTCGCGGCACCGCCATCAAGCGGCTGGTTCCGTTGCTGAAGTCGGTGCAGGATGCCCCCATCGACTTTAACTACAAGTCCGATATCTCGGCCCTGCTGACGGAGTGCCTCATCAAGGCCATCGAGATTCAGACCATGGACACCGGCATCCCGAAGCCAACAAAGCCTGAAGCCTCCGCCAGCCGCGTCGATTTCGGCAAATACACCGACGCCATGACCGCCTACGATCGCGAGGCCGAAGCGGTCCGCCGCCGGAAGGTCGATCTCACCATGCGCCAGGGATGGGTGCTGGTCGATTACTTCTACGGAAAGCTCGTCCAGATGCAGAAGGACGGCATCAGCCTGAAGGAAGACATCGCCGAGATGGTCTACGGCATGGATGTCGAGCGTGAGCGCCACCGGGACGAGCAGATCGCCTTCCTGCCTCGGAGCGCCGACCAGCGCGAGGTCGTCACCCGGGCACCGCGACAGCTTCAGGGGCTTGATCTGGCCGAGATGAAGCTGCTCAAGGGAGACTTCGACGGCGCCGCCGCGCTTGCCAAAGCGGCGCTTGACGATCCCCACGGCGATCACGCCCAGGCTCATTACGTCATGGCCCGCCTCGACCTGATGCAGAGCCGCCCCGACGACGCCATCCAGAACTTTCAGCAGACGCTCAAATTCTCCAAAGACCCGCGCACGCTCGCCTGGTCGCACATCTACCTGGGCCGGCTCTATGACGTTCTCCCCGACCGCCCGAAGGCGCTGGCCGAGTATCACGCCGCCCTGACCGTCCGCGACAGCCAGCCCGACACCAAGGCCGCTGCCGAGTCCGGCCTGAAGCAGCCCTTCGCCGCTCCCCGGGCCGAGCACGAGGCTCCCGAGCCGGACGCTCCGCTCGATCCCAGCGGCAAGGCCGAAAAGGAAGCTTACCGTCCGCCGGCACCCCAATAGGCAACTCTCAGCGCCGTCCCCAAAAACTGGTCCCCCAAATTAAACCGCGTGCCCATGGCCGGATTCTCGGACATGGGCTTGCGGCAAATCCATCGTAACCATTGGCACGGCATGACTTAACTCATTCCTCGCCCCGAGCGGCTGTGATCGTCGTTCTTTTCTGTTGACCTGAAAAGCACGTCTTCCTTTCCCTGCTGTATGCTCTCTTTTCTGATTCCCCCCACTTCGGGGATTGGTCAGACGTTTGCTCAGTCCAGTAAAGTAGGACTCAGAGGGGTGCATGACGACGCGTCGCAAAAAGACCGTACGACCGCCATCCGGCAGTGCGATGTCGAGCTTGTTCGGCTACCGCTTCAGCCGCCCCGAGCTTCTCACCTGGGCTCTCACTCACCGTTCGCTCGCCTATGAGACCAATCCCGACGCCCTGCTCGACCCCGGTTGCGACAACGAGCAGCTCGAGTTCGTCGGCGATGCCGTCCTCGGCCTGGTCGTGGCCGAATCTCTCTTTCGCCGGTTTCCCGGTTCGCGCGAGGGAGAGTTGACCCGGCTTCGCGCCTCGCTCGTCAGCCGCCGCCATCTCGGCGAGGTTGCCGCGCGCATCCAACTTGGAGATCTTCTTCGCCTCGGCCGCGGGGAGGAGCAGAGCGGCGGACGCCAGAAGATTGCGCTTCTGGCCAATGCCATCGAAGCGGTCATCGCCGCACTCTATCTCGACGGTGGCCTCGACGCCGCTCGCGCCTTCATCGAGCGGCACATCATCGATCCCGCCCTGCCCGACCTGCGCGAGGCTATCGAGGCCGGCGATACCTTCAGCGGCGCCATCGGCGACCACAAGTCCGCCCTGCAGGAGCATATGCAGGCAATCGGCGCCGGTCAGCCTCACTATGTGTTGACCGCGCAGAGCGGTCCCGACCACCAGAAGCGCTTTCGCGTCGAAGTTCGCATCGAACAGAATGACGGCACATCGAGGGCGCTGGCCGAATCCGAGGGCACGACCAAGAAACAGGCCCAGCAGGAAGCAGCGCGGATCGCCTTTGAGCGCCTGCTGCTGGAAGAATCCGGGAAAGAATCTAAGAAAGAGAGGGCCAAAGGCAAAGCCCGCTCCAACGGAAAGCTCTTACCGGTCAGGAGTGGAGAGGAGGCGCAGAGTGATCGAGCAGCCCGCAATTGACTCCCCCCCCCCTTCGGACCATTCAATTTCGGCCCATCCCTCGCCGGCTCTTCAGCGCCCGGCCGCCGCAACGCCGGCCCGGCCGGGACCTGTTCTCGTCCGTGCGGCAACGCCTGACCCGCATCAGGGTCAGACCGGAACCCTCTCCGCCCTGCAATCGCTGCTTTCGATCATTGTGATTGCGATCTTCATCATCACCTTCTGCATCCAGCCCGTCCGCATCCCCTCCGCCTCCATGGAACCCTCGCTTCTGGTCGGCGACTTCCTCTTCGTCAACAAGCAGGGCGCGACTCCCGGCCCGTCCAGTTGGCTGCTCCCCGAGACTCCCATCGAGCGGGGGCAGATCATCGTCTTCCACTATCCCATCGACCCTTCCATGAATTTGATCAAGCGCGTTATCGGCGTGCCCGGCGACCACATCAAGCTCCGCAGAGGCCGCGTCTACGTCAACGACCGCATTCTCTCCGAGCCCTATGCGATGTACCTGCCCAGCGCGCCCGACAGCTATCGCGACAACTTTCCCCGGCTGCGGAGCGCCGACCCGGCGGTCAACTCCCGCTGGTGGATCAGGATGCACAGCCTCATCGAGGACGGCGAGCTGGTCGTTCCTCCCGGCGACTACTTCGTCCTCGGCGACAACCGTAACGACAGCGAGGACAGCCGCTACTGGGGCTTCGTTCCGCGTTCGGCCATCGTCGGCCGGCCGTTCCTCATCTACTTCTCGCTGCGGCAGCCCGGCGGCGACGTCCTCGACATGGCCCATGCCCGCGTCTGGCATCATCATCGTTCCAACGCCGTCGACGCCCTCGCCGACTTTGCCCGCTGGGATCGAACCCTGCAAATCGTGAAATAGATTTCCCGCCCCGGCGACGCCCCAATCGGCGATACACTGGCACTTGCAATCTGTGGAGACAGGCATCCTCATGAACACAACCGAATCCGCGCCCGAAGAGACATCGGACCAGCAGGCCCAGCAGACAGAGACCCCTTTGGAATCATTGGCTTCCATCTGTACCGTGCTCGCCGTCGGCCTCTTCGTCATGACCTTCGTCTTTCAGAACTTCGAGATCCCCTCGGCGTCGATGGAAAAGACCCTCCTGATCGGCGACCACGTTCTGGTCGACCGAACTTCGTTTTCGCCGCCTACCAAATGGGCTCCCTTCGTCCACTACCGCGACATCCACCGCGGAGACGTCATCGTCTTCTACAAGCCCAATCCCGAGACCCCCGACCTCTTCCTGGTCAAGCGCGCCATCGGAATCCCCGGCGACCACATTCACCTGCGAAACGGCATCGTCTACCTCAACGGCGTCGCCCAGAACGAGCCGCAGGCGGGCAAACCCTCCTTCGACGGCAATCCCGAGCACGCTTATAACCCCTACCGCGACGACTTTCCCTCCATTCCACCCGGCCCCATGGACGAGGTGACGGCAAGCTGGGCGCTCGAACTTCCCAGCCACATTCAGAACGGCGATCTCGTCGTTCCTCCCGGCAAGATCTTTGCCATGGGCGACAACCGCACCGAGAGTCTCGACGGCCGCTACTGGGGCTTCGTCCCGCGAGAGAACATCGTTGGCCGCCCCCTGTTCGTCTACTGGTCCTTTGAGACGCCCGCCGACCAGATTAACAAGCAGAGCCTCGGCGACCGCCTCAGCTTCATGGGGCATATCATCGTTCACTTCTTCGACGAGACCCGCTGGAAGCGAACCTTCCACATCATTCGATAGGGCGGGAACCGCGCACCGGGTGTAGCAACGTGGAACAATCGTTCATGCAGGAAACCGATCCAATTTACGAGCAGAGCGAAGACCCGTATCCTCCGCGTCCCGGCATCTTCCGCCGCTATCTCTTTCTCTGGGTGGCATTTGCGGTGCTCATCGTGCTTGCGATCGTGCCTCCGCTGTTCACCGTCAACCGCCTGCAGCGCCGCATCGCCACCAGCATCAGCGACAGCCTGGGC
Organism: Acidobacteriales bacterium 59-55; assembly: GCA_001897435.1. Lineage (GTDB taxonomy): Bacteria > Acidobacteriota > Terriglobia > Terriglobales > Acidobacteriaceae > Edaphobacter. The sequence continues at coordinate 340,862 of MKSV01000008.1, forward strand.
CGTCCCGTCCACCTTGACCGCGTCACCCTGAACCTTCTGCCGCTGCCCGGATTCACCCTCGACAACCTGGTCGTCGGCGAAGATCCCGCCTTCGGCTCCGAGCCCATCATCCGGGCAAACTCCGTGCGCGTCACCCTGCGCTTCCGCTCTCTGTGGACCCGGCGCGTCGAGTTCTCGACCATCAGCTTCACCGATCCCAGCGTCAACCTCGTTCATCTGGCCAACGGCAAATGGAACATCGAGAGCATCCTTCTGCAAGCGTCCCATATCGAGGCCGCGCCCACCGCCCAGAAGCGAGCCGGATCGACCCCCCGTTTCCCCTACATCGAGGCCACCGGAGCGCGGCTCAACTTCAAGTTCGGTCAGGAAAAGATTCCGCTCTCCCTCACCAACGCCGACTTCGCCCTCTGGCTGCCGAATCCTCAGCAATGGCACCTTCGCATTAAAGCCAACCCGGCGCGAACCGACACCAACGTCTCCGGCACCGGCACCATCCAGATCGAGGGCACCCTCGGCCGCGCGGCATCGCTGGCCCAGGTGCCGATCCATCTTCAGGGCGAGTGGCGCGACGCTCCTCTGGGCGGCGCAAGCTATGTTTTATTTGGCCGCGACGCCGGCTGGCGCGGCAACATGACGCTGTCGGCGAACGCGCAGGGTACGGTGGGTAACAGCGCGGTAGAGGTCAAGCTCAGTGCCAGCGACGCCCGCCGCGCCGACTTCGTTCCCAAGTCTTCCTTGACCTTCCAGGCGGAGTGCCTCGGCACTGCCGCCAACCTCTTCCACTCCTTCAACAACGTCCGTTGCAGTTGGCCTCCCACAGGATCGTCGGGCACGCAGGTGGTCATGGTCTCCGGCTCGCTGCCGGACATCCGCCAGCTCGACTCGGCGACGGTCAACGTCTCCATCCCCGGCCTTCCCGCCGACCGGCTGCTGACCTGGCTGCATGTTCTCGACCAGCGCTTCCCAGACGACGTCTCGATGGCAGGCACGGTGACGGGAAACCTCTCCTATCATCCCGGCTACTCTCCCGGCCATCACTCCAATCCGCCTGCCCCCGCCTTCTGGGACGGAGCGGTCTTCGTGACCGGAGCGAAGCTGGCGAGCGCCGAGGCCGGGCCGCCGTCGCTTCTGGCCGGCGACATCGCGATCCGCTCCGAGGTCCAGCCCGCGGCTGCCCCCCACGTTCGCGGCCGACGCTCCCCGCCTCCGCCTCCTCCCACAAGTGTTTTTGTGCTGGAGCCGACGGCGCTGGCGCTCGGCGGCAAGGAGCCTGCCACGCTCGAGGGCCGCTTCGACGCCACCGGATATACGCTGCACCTGAGTGGCATGGCGACCCCGGCGCGGCTGCACGCGCTGGCTGCCGCTCTGCCTCAGTTTGGTGAAGGTCTGGCGGAGGCGCTGCCCAAAGACCCCGCATCCGGCCCTGTCCCTAATCCCGCCTCCAACCCCGCGTCGGGTCCTGTCCCCAATCCCGTCCGCACCGATCTGCGCGCTGTTCGCCAGTGGGGCGCGGCACAGGTGTGGACCCAAGCGCCACCTCATCCCGTTGCCCGGCACCCGCACCGAACGCGGCGTCCGTAGCGGATTTTCCGGGAGGGTATAGAGCCGAACGGCCAAGGGCCAACGGCCCGCTGCCATACCAGCATGGGGCAAAGCCCCATGTTCCGTGGGTGATGGATGGAGCAAGGGCTGAAGGCCCGCTCTATCCATTGAGGGAAATGCTCTAGCGAGCCTCTGATTTAAGTCCGGTTTTGTTAAGGGCACGGCTTCAGCCGTGCCATAAGCGATCTGGTTGCAATGCGGCTTTAGCCGCTGAGGGAATATTCGGGAACTTAATTAATCAGACCTTCCCTAGCAGATCGTCAGGCGGGGTGTACTCCGAGTCACTTCTTCGAGGAGTTCGCCTCTACTGTGTCTGGATCACCAGTTTCTTGCTGTGAGTCATCGCGCCCATCTCCGGAACACTGCCGTCGTTGACGATGACCTCGTCGGGCTTGCCCTCGAAGACGACGCGTATCGACGCGCTCGACCTGCCCGCGATGCGCAGGCGCTCGGTGGTGGTCAGCGAGCCCGAGCGCACCGTCACCGGCACTTCGGCGGCGTCGTCTCCGTCGTTGCGGACTTCGACCGCCACCAGCCAGCTTGCCGCCTTTAGCCCCTGCTGCGGCAGCCGCCGCGGCGTTACGTTGACGATGCTCAGATCGGGCAGCCCCCGGTCGCGATAGACCCAGTCGTCGAAGAGCCAGCTCAGGTCCTTGTGCGAGCCCTGCTCAAGAATGTGCTGGAAGAGCTTCGGATCTTCGTCACCCTGGCCGGTTCGGCGATAGTTATGCAGCGCCTGCTTCAGCGCATCGTTGCCGACGACCGAGCGCAGCATCCACAGCACCGCCGCAGCCTTGGTCCGGTAGTAGATCTCGTCGCTCGCCTCGATAAGGCTCTGTCCCTGCTGGCCTGCCCCGGCGCCCGCAGGCGGAGCAGGCTCAGCCAGCGCCAGCGTGTTGACCTGCTGTTGCAGTTGCAGCAGCGCCGCCTCGCGGCCCTTGCTATGCTCCAGCCACAGCAGCGACAGAAACTGCGGCACGCCCTCGTCGAGCCACACATGCGAAGAGCGGAACCAAGCATGGGCCAGCGAGTGCACCAGCGCCGGGGCCAGCGTATCGGCGTCGACGGCGTGCATCGGCGCCACCAGCAGCGCATCGTCCTCAAAGGGCTGCCCGTCATGGTCGATGATGTGCAGCGGTGTCAGCGGCTCCGCGCCGAGCCATTCCTTCAGCAGCGGCTCCACCAGAACGGCGGCAGCACCATAGCTGGGCAGCGTGTCGGGGCGGTCGGTCACCGCGGAGATCAGCCCACCGGCCGCATCGTTGGGGGCTCCGCTGGTGATGAAGAGGCTGGGGGTGCGGAAGCCCAGCGGATGAGCAGGGAACTCCGCCGTGGCGACGCCCGAAAGCGCTGCGGCTTCGAGGCCCGCGCTGCCGCTCACCACCGCCAGCGGCTTGCGCTCGCCGCAGAAGTAAACTGCATCCGGCGCATGGCCGGTGTATTCGACGGTAAGCCGCAGCTGGATCGTCGCCGCCGATTGCCTGAGACGCGTCTGTCCCACAAGCTGAAAGAGCTTCGCCCCGTCGCCCAGAAATACCGGAGCGGACGCCGTGGGATACCACAGCACATTGCCGAAGCCGCGCAGGGATGTGCCGTCCGGCGCGATCTGGTCCCAGTCGGCGGCGAGAGCGCGGTCGGCAGGCGCGCCGATGCGCTCCAGCCGCTTGCCCGACTTCTGAATCTCACCCAAGTAGAACGCGGTCAGCTCGATGCCCGCGCCCGGAGCCAGCGGCTGGGGCAGTGTAACCAGCGCCTCTTTTGCCTGCCCGGTATGATCGGTGTCCGTGTCGACGGCGTGCTGCGCGAAGGCGAGCGGAACGATGCGGTCCCCGCTCCTCATTCCGAAGCTTCCCCAGTTCAGCGAAGACGAGAGTTGCAGCGCCAGCCGCGTCAGCGGTTCGTTTCCGGTATTTCGGATCTTCAGCTTGGCCCGCACCGAGATCTGCGACTGCGCCGGGGTGAGATGGACGTCGAGGTCGTAGCCGGTGAAGGTCAGCGAGTTACGCTCGGCGTCGGTCGGCGTGTCGATCGACTTGGCGGTATGCGTCTTCGGCGCGGCCGGAGGCTTGTCGCTGTTGAAGAGAACCTGGTCCTGCGGCGCGGGTGCATGGGCCGCAGGGGGCGTTGTCTGGGCGATTGCCGGCGGAGCTACTATGAGACAGAGGGCAAGCAGGTGCAGGCGGTTCGGCATTAAAGCAGACGTCAATTTCAAGATCCCAACCCCTTGCGGGCTTTCTGCGGCTTTGGCGCGGGTTTTTCTGATGGCGGACGGCGCTGGCGCATGGCTTCGTACATCACGACAGCCCCGGCGACGGAGACATTGAGCGACGAGACCTGCCCCGCCATGGGAATGCGCAGCAGGTGGTCGCAGGTCTTCTTGACCAGATCGTGCAGCCCCGCGCCCTCCCGGCCGAGCACAAGGACGCAGTCCGTTCTGAAGTCGAACTCCGTGTAGTCCGGCGTTCCGCGCTCGTCGAGCCCCAGCACCCAGACGTGCTTCTGCTTCATCTGTTCGAGCGCGCGGACCAGATTCGTGACGCGGGCGATGCGCACATGCTCCGACGCCCCGGCGGAGGTTTTGGCGACGGTCGCGGTCACGGGAGCGGAGCGGCGCTCCGGCAGGATCACACCGTCCACACCGGCGCCATCGGCGGTGCGCAGCAGAGCGCCCAGGTTGTGCGGGTCTTCGATGCCGTCGAGTGCGAGAAAAAAACGGTGCTGCCCTTCCTGCTTCGGCGCCAACAGGTCTTCGACGCCGAGAAATTGGCGCTCCTTGACGACGGCCAGCACGCCTTGATGGGCGTCCGTCCGTGCAGTGCGGGTAAGCTGGTCGCGCGGTTCGAGCGATACCCGGACTCCGGCCGCGCGGCAGAGCTGAATCAGACGCTCCAGCCGCTCGTCGCGGCGCTCGCGGGCGACGCTGACGTGGTCGAGCCGCCGCGAACCGGAGCGGATGGCCTCCTCGACCGGATGAACGCCATAAAGAACTTCCATGACTCAAGAATACCCGCCCGGACCCACTCTTTCCGGAAACGCCGCCCGCATTGGAAATAATTATGCATGATGTTGAATACAAATAACTTATCCTCTTATGTTTAGGAGGGAGGAGCAAATGCCGGTTCTTTCTTCCATCCCGCTCCTCCGAACAAAAACGTCAGTCCATGCCCGAAATAATCAGCCGTTTAGGATGGAGCATCGGGTAAAGTTGATAGTTGGAGACTCTCCTGCCCGGAAGGAAATCGGAAGCACCTTTGTTTTTATGGACAAGATCGGAAAGAATCGAGTCTTTTTCCAACACGGAAGCGTCAGAAGCAGTGTGCAAGGTGGATCCATCACGTTGACTGCTGCCGCGGTCGCTCAGGTTCAGAGCGAAAACGCGGCGATTGCCCAGGGGCTGAAGAAACAGGACCCCGAGCTGCTCGATCACCTGATCGAGCTCTATCAGCATCGTTTGATGCGCTATCTTCTGTTCCTCACCGGCAAGCGCGAGGTCGCCGAAGACCTCTTCCAGGAGACCTGGATGCGCGTTCTGCTGCGCGGGGCGCAGTACAACGGCAAGGCGCGCTTCGACACCTGGCTGTTCACTATCGCGCGCAACCTGGTCATCGACCTCTCGCGCAAACGCACGATGTCCAGCCTCGACGAGATGAGCGAGGGCAGGGAAGACGACCGCCCCTTCGAGGTCGCCGCTGCCGGGCCCTCTCCGCTCGATCAGTTTCAGCAGCGTGAGGATTGCGCCGAGGTGGGCGAGGTTCTGCTGAAGCTCGAACCTAACTACCGCGAGGTGCTGGTTCTGCGGTTTTACGAAGAACTCTCTCTCGAAGAGATTGCCGGTATTACGCGAGCGCCTCTGTCGACAGTAAAATCGAGGCTCTATCGCGGGCTGGCAGCTTTGAAGCCGGAGGTGGAGCGGCTTCGCGCATTGCGTCCATTGGGGGAGGCGACTATATGAAGAATCTTTTCGAGGAGCGCCTGCGGCATGAAGGCAGCCGCACGCTGACGCGAACCGCTTTGCTGGACGCGAATATGGCTGCGCGCGCTTCGATCGTCAATCGGACGCATCGGGTGGTGCGGGAGCGGGCGAAGAGGTTGGAGTCGCACCGCAACCGGGTTCGCAGCCTATGGATTCCGCTGATGGTCTGTTCGGCATTTCTCGTGATGAGCTGCTATGCGGTATGGACCTTTCTGGACAGCTATGAGCTGATCCCGACAGGCGTACCCGATTCGGGCGAACAGTTCCTGGTGCTGCTGCTCTGGTTTCTCCCGGTTTCGATGGCGCTGCTGGTGACGGTCTGGCTTCGGCGCATGCGCAAACGCCCGGGCGGTGAGGCAGCGTAATGATGCTCTGGAACCAGAAATCGAGTCGATCGCAAGAGACCGCGGCGACTGACGAAGATCAGCTTAGTCTGATACCGGCGTGGTCTGTGATTCTTGCCGTCGTCGTCTTCGTGGCGATCCAGTACCTCTTTCAGGTCTACATGCCGCACCGACGGCACGAGATGCTGCCCATGCGGATTCTGATGGGTTACTCGTGGGGAACCGCCTTTGCGACCTATATTCTGCTGATCGGCTACGTAAGCCGCGACGTGAAGCGGCGCAACATGTCGGCTGGCCTCTGGATGCTGGTGGTGATCGTGATGCCGGGCGGCATCGGTGCCGTCGTCTACTTCCTGCTGCGGCAGCCGCTGATCTCGCGCTGCACGCATTGCGGCACGGAGGTCGCCTCAGATATCCATTTCTGTCCGCAGTGCCAGTTCCAACTGGCCCCAGTCTGCGGCCGCTGCTTTCGCGGCGTCCAGATTACCGATGTCTACTGCACCCAGTGCGGACACGACCTCGCCGAGGACCAGGCTCCGGCACGGCTGCGCGTGTACAGCGACTAGCGCTATTTCCTTAAGTGTAGCTTCCCTTGTTTGTCATTCCCGAAGGGAATCTGCGTTTTGATCGCATCACCAGGGCTACATCCGGAGGAGAACCGCCTCTAGCGCAACAACCCTGTAAAGATATAGATATAGAGAGAGAAAATCGATCTATAGAGAAGAAGGTTCGGCAGCTCTGTTTTCTCTCAGGGAAAACGGTACTCCTCTAAGTTTTTCCACTTCACGGTAACAGGAGAATTGCCCTAACGGCTCGCCATGGCCTTGACTGCAATGATTATCGACGACGAACCGCTGGCGCGGCAGGAGTTGCAGTATCTCCTGGAGCGAGCCGGCGGCGTGGAGATTCTCGCGCAGGCGACCAACGGGATCGAAGCCGTCGATCTCATCCGGCAGCATCAGCCCGACGTCGTCTTTCTCGATGTGCAGATGCCGGGACTGGACGGCTTCGCCGTACTGAAGAAGCTGCTGGACCGCAGGATTCCGCTGCCGCAGGTGGTCTTCGCCACGGCGTTCAACCAATACGCGGTGCGTGCCTTTGAGGTCAACGCGGTGGACTATCTGCTCAAGCCCTTCGATCAGAAGCGGGTGCTGCAGACCATCGAGAAGGCGGAGGCGCGGCTGACGGCGCCGGCGGAGTCGGCCAGCGACGCCAAGCTGGACGCTCTGCTGCGGTTGATGGAAGAGCAGTCGCACGGCGGCAAGTCGCATTCGGGCAAAGTGGTGGTGCGGACGCAGAACCGGCTATTGCTGACGGATCAGAAAGATATCTGCTTCGCCTCGATCGAAGAGGGAACGATCACCGTGGTGACGCCCAAGGTCGAGGGCAACTCGAACTGCCGCACGCTCGAAGAGTTGATGGACCAGCTCGATCCGGCGACTTTCTGGCGGGCGCACCGCTCGTACCTGGTCAATATCCAGCACATCCGCGAGGTCGTGCCGTGGTTCAAATCGAGCTACCAGTTGCGCATGGACGATCCCAACAAGACTGAGATTCCGGTGAGCCGGGCGCAGACCAAACGGCTGCGAGAGCTCTTCAACTTGTAATCTGCAACAAAAAAGCCGCTCTGGAATAGAGCGGCTTTCTGCGGATAGAGCTACTTGAAGCTACTTCGATCCCTCTTTGGGGTGCGAGCCTTCGACAACGAGATGGTTGCTGATGCTGAACGCGCCCGGCGCAGAGTTGGCCTGCATTCCGGCGATCGCGGCATCGGTCTGGTTGAGAACGACGCCGTAGAGGCTCACGTTGCCGTTCTTCACGATGATGTGGATGGCATGGTAGCCGAGCGGCGGATCGGCGGTGATGCCGCCGGCCATGCGGGCGACACTGGCACCGCGACCGACGCCTCCGGCGTTGGCGTTATATTTTCTCAGCGTGGACGCGCTGTAGATGCGGTTGTAGACGGCGGCGCGGACACGGTCGTCGTTGGGCGAATTGGGCAGCACCTCGATTTCGTTGTCCACCGAAGCCACGCCGGGAATGCTCTTGACCACGCGCCCGGCCTCATCCTTGAGCGTTGGCCGCGAAGCGAAACCGTTCAGCGTGATGGTCTTTCCCTTGATCCCGAAGGTGATCCAGTCGAAGACGGCATAGTGGGTCAGGCCGCCCAGCTTGTGCTGGACGTCGTTGATGATGCGGACAGTGTCCTCCTGCGACCAGCTGTTACTGCCGGCGGTGCTCTGCGCGACGATAGGCGCGGCAGCAATCGTAAGACTGAGAAAAGCGGCTGCAATGGTTAAGAACCTGGTACGTGCCATGATCTCTCTCCCTAAAAAATTTAATAAGCGGTTCCGAAGAACGATACCGCGTTGCATCGAAATGCGTCCAGAGAATTAGATGCGTCCCGCACGCTTCTGGGCTACCACCAGGCCCCGGGGAGTCGGCAGAAAGATGCAGGAGAGCAGCCCCTCGGACTCCATCTTGAAGGCGGCGTCACGGACAATCTTGAGGTGCGAACTGGCGTCGTGCATCAGGATAAGCCCGGTCGAGCGCACCTGGGGCAGAAAGCGCTTTACCTCGGCCTCGCGGATGGGCATGTCGCTGTCGGAGAACAGCAGGTCGATGGTGCCGTCCACCTGCATCTCCAGCGACGACTCGTTGCGCAGCTCGATCCACTCCGAAAGCCCGGAGGCCTCGATCTTTTCCTTCGCCTTTGCGAAGACCAGCGGATCGAACTCGCAGCTGATAATTTTTCCGAAGCCGTTTGCCTTCAGCCCCTCGGCGATCCACAGCGTGCTGACGCCGAGGAACGAGCCGGTCTCGACCACCAGTTCCGGCTTGACCGTTGTAATTAGAGTGCGCAGAAATTCGAGCACCTCGGCCTCGGCGGTCATGGAGTCGAACATGTGCCAGCGCTCGGGGCGGGGGCACTCCGGGGTGGCGCGATGGTATTCGGGAAGCAGCGCACCGGCGGCGCGCTCGGCCTGGAGCATCACCTTGTGCTCCTGTTTCAGCTTCTTGCGGAAGAGACCCATGCAGGGATTCTATCTCGGGCCACCCGCGCTTCAGGCGGCAGCTTTCAGAATCTCGTCGAGATCGGCCGAGACCTCGGCGATGGCGTTGACGATGCTGTCGATCTTCTTCAGGTCGTCGATGACCTTCTGGAGTTGCTGGATCGCGAGTTGGATCTTTCCCGTGAGCGCCTGAAACTCAGGGTCGTCGGCCTGGATCGCCGCGGCCACCAGCGCCCGCTGCTGATCGTCGAGATGCTTGCGCATGGCATAGATCTGTTGCCACTTCGCGGGTTGATTGACGAGGTCTGGCTCCATCAGCGTCTGGTCAAGCTGCGTCAGCGTGACGCCGATGGCAGTAACGAGTTGGGTTGGAGTCATCGCGGGCGTCGGCGTCTGGGCTGTCGGTGTCGGAGTCGCGGAGGTTCGGGTCATCGAGTTGCCGCCTTTCCGTTAGCGAGCCTCGGATTCAGTCAGGCTCTGTTAAGGGCACGGCTTCAGCCGTGCTGTAAGTGACTTGCCCGCCATGCGGCTTTAGCCGCTGAGGGAATCTTCGGAGACCTGTTCAGACCTTTCCGTTAGCGGTTGCAGCCGTTGCCTGAACATTGGCCGACAGCGGCTGCACTTCGGCGGCGAAGGATCGTACCGAGGTGACGAGTTCGGCCAGTGACTGCGGCTTGCCCGTCTTCGGCGCGAGGATCAGCGCGACCAGCGCGTCATGGGCCTTCTTGAAGGCGGCGATGGCGGGCGCGGGGTCGGAGTTGGCGACCAGCGCCTGATTGCGGCGGAACTGCTTGATGCGGTCGCTCAGTTGGAGCAGATAGTCCTTGTCCGGCGCGGGCAGGGCGATCTCGCGGTTGTAGTCCGCAAACAGCATCACGCCCTGGGCGCTCTGTGTGCTCTTCTGCCGCTCGTAGATCGCCTTCGACTCGCTGCCGAGAAGGTTGAAGAGCGCGGCCAGCGCGGGATCGTTCTTCTCGATGCTCTTGCGAATTTCCTCATGGGTGCGATGGCGCTCGATGAGGCCGAGAATCTCTCCCGCCGCTCCGGCCGCGGCAGAGATGGGGCCGGCATAGTCGGCGGTGCTGGGAATAAGATGATGCGATGCGGCGGCTGTCTGCCCATCGGTTGCCAGTGTCGAAAAGCTGGCGCTGGCGGCGTTAGCATCGGCGACGATCTGCGCTTCTTCTTTTCCCTGCGCCAGCGTGGCCAGCGCCGTGGTGTAGCTGGCGAGCGCAAGGACGGCGTCCGAGCGCAGCTTGAGTTCGTCCTCGGTGATGACGGCGCGGCCGTCGATCTGCGCGGGACTGAGCTGGCCATGCTCGAAGGCCTGCGAGTCGATGTAGTGCTCGTACTCGACGGTATTGGCATTGGCCAGCAGCGCCTCGAACGACTGGGCGAGCGAGTTGGACGCTTGCTGGAACTGCATGACGACCGGGGTGTAGTCCTGGTCGAGGACGCAGCCGGAGAGCAGCGCCAGGCCGAGAGTAAGCAGCGCCAGGGCGCCGGATCGCCGATATTTGCGGTAGTGCTGCACGTTGCCGGTTGCCTCGTGTTTGACGGAATCGGGGCCCAGAGTCACTATGGTGCACGCGCCCTGTCTTACGCAAGAGAAAACGCTCGCGATCAGGGATGGTACGAGTTCAGGAAGCTGGCGAGCCCGTAGGCGGCGGCAGCGGCAGCCCCGCCGATCAGCGTGGTCTGCACCGCGCTGCGCAGCCATCCGCTGCCGACCAGCTTGCCTTTGAGCGCTCCGAAGACGGCCAGTGCAGCCAGCGTGATAACGACCGACATCCTCAGCGCTTCATGGTGCTGCTCGACCAGCATGTAGGGCAGCAGCGGAACGAAGCCGCCCGCGATGTACGACCCCGCGATGGTGAGCGCCGAACGGTGAGCGCGGTTCGCCGCCGGCTCTTCGAGTCCCAGTTCGAAGCGCATCATGAAGTTGACCCACTGCTTGGGATTCTGTTTGAGCGCGGCCAGCACAGGCGCGGCGCTGGCGCGGTCGACCGAGTACTGCTCGAAGATCTCGTAGATCTCCTCTTCCTCGTCCTCGGTGCGCTCGACGATCTCGCGCTCTTCCCGTTGCCGCTCCGATACATAGTGCTCGGCGTCGCCGCGCGCTGCCAGGTAGCCGCCCAGTCCCATGGCAATCGAACCGGCGGCGATCTCGGCCAGTCCGGCGAGGACGACGATGCGCGAAGAGGCGACCGCACCGGAGAGTCCGGCCGCCAGCGCAAAGGGAACGGTAAGGCCGTCGGCCAGTCCAATGACGATGTCACGCACGACGGCGCTCGACTCGAAGTGGCCTTCGACGTGGTGGGCGTCGCTGCCTTGTCCTTGTCCCGAAGCGGTTTGGTGCATGGAAGTAGTCTAGCTGGTTTCGTTCAGCCGACGGAATCGAGGCGCGGCTTCCGCGAAGTTTTTAGCCGTGCAGAGAGTCTTTCGCCGTGGAATCGCGTCTGTATGAGCACGGCTTTCGATGAACTTCGATCGATCCGCTAGAGCAACGTAGCAGTTGGTGTAGAGTCTGCCGAGCCCTTTGTTTGTCATTCCCGAAGGGAATCTGCGGTTGTCGTTCTCCACACCAACAGCAAATCTGCTCCAGATTTCGGATGTGCACGATGAGACAGCGATTTGGCAGCGAATCACGACGGCCGGGAACGTGGCTGGTTCTCTTTGCGGTGGCTCTGCTCACGGTTTCGGCAATGGCGTTTGCTCAGGATGAGATGCCGGGCGGGATGCAGAATGGACGGGGCGGCGCGTCCTTTGCCGGTGGGCGCATGGTGCGAGGAACGGTCACTGCAGTCGCGCCCGATCGCCTGACGGTGAAGACCGAAGAGGGCGAGGTCTATCAGGTCGTCCTCTCTGACAATACGCGCGTGATGAAGCAGCGCCAGCCGATCAAGGCCGCCGACATCAAGGCAGGCGACGGCGTGGGCGCGATGGGCGTGATGGACGCCCCGGCGAAGACGGTCCACGCCGTGCTCGTAGCCGTGGTCGATGCCGAGCAGGTGCGCAAGGCCCGCGAAGATCTGGGCAAGACCTACATCACCGGAACCGTGACCGCCATCGATATGGATAACGCCCGGCTGACGGTGAAGCGCCCGGATGGCGTCAGCCAGACCATACAGGCCGACGAGGGAACCTCGTTCCGGCGCGGCGGCCGCAGGGCGCAGGCGGCAATGAATGGAAGCCCGATGAATGGAAACGCGGCCACGGCATCCGGCACCAACACCGGCGGCGAGAGCATCACGCTGGCCGACGTAAAGACAGGGGAGATGGTGGGCGGTCAGGGCGCGTTGAAAAACGGCGTCTTTGTGCCCACCGAACTGCGTGTGATGGATATGGCTGCTCGCGGACAGGGACGGCGTCGCGCGGCAGCCAATTCCGCTGCTGCATCGCCGGAGACAAATGCTCCCGCGAGTCCCAGATAAAAATTTGCCGTTCATTTGCCGATTGCGGCCTGATGCCGAGGTGAGGTTCAAGGTGTATACGAGGTCGAGATTTATCCGAAGGACGATGTTGGGCATGGCCATCCTTATGGGAGCCGCGCTGTCCGCCGCGGCGCAGGTGGAGGCCGCGCCTCCGCCCCCCCAGCCGGAGGCAACTTCGCCGCCGGCGATTCAGGCGACCGCCGCTGGCGGGACCATCCGGGGCACGGTCAAGGCGGGCACGGTGCCGTTGCCCGGAGTCGCCGTGACCGCGGCCAACACCCTCACCGGCAAAAAATATGCCACGACGACCGACATCACCGGCTCATTCGCCATGGTGATTCCGCGCAACGGACGATACGTGGTCAAGGCGGAACTGGCGGCCTTCGCCACCGAGACAAAAGAGGTTGTGATCGACAGCAGCAAAGCGGGCGGCAAGACAGAACAGGTTGCCGAGTTTTCCATGCAACTGGCCTCGCGCGTCGCGCAGCAGCAGGAGCAGCAGGCAGGCACCGCTTCAGCTCTGGCCGGAGCGTTGGGTCAGGCGTTAGGTCAGGGCACAGGACAGGGGCGCGGCACGCAGTCCCTCAGCGTCACCGGCGACGGCGATCTGGCCGATGCCAGTGCGGGCTCGGGCATCGTTGGAGCGCAGATGCCTACGCTCTCCGGGCTGGGCAGCGCCGACGACGCGGCGGCGGACTCCGTCACCGTCAGTGGGCAGATGGGCCAGACCAACGGGCTGGCGAACTTCAACGAAGATGAGATTCGCCAGCGTGTCGAAGATGCGGTCGCGCAGGCACGGCAGCGCGGCGGCGCACAGGGAGACGTTGCCGAGGCCGTGGTAGGGATGCTCGGCGGCATGATGGGCGGCGGCGGTCGCGGTGGACGTGGCGGCGGCGGTGGTGGTCGCGGCGGGGGCCGCGGAGGATTTCGCGGCTTCAACCCCACCCAGCCGCACGGCATGGTCTTCTACCAGGGAGGCAACGGCGCCTTGAACGCCGCGCCGTTCTCGGTCGCGCAGGCGCTCGGTGAGGCGGGCGCGCAGGTGGTCAAGCCCGCGTCCATGTCCAATCGTTTCGGCGTCAGCTTTGCCGGATCGCCCTTCATCCCCGGTCTGGTGAAGCCGAGCACCAGGCAGTTCGTCTTCCTCAACGTCACCGGGCAGCGCAACATCAACCCGCTCATTCTTAACGGAACCGTTCCTACGCTGGCCGAGCGCAGCGGAGACTTCTCGGCGCTCATCCACAACGACGGCGGCGTCACCTCCGGTCTGCTCTACGATCCGGCGACCGGCCAGCCCATCCCCGGCAACAATCTCAACCTGGCGCAGACGCCCATCGCGCCGCAGGGACTGGCGCTGCTGAACTACTATCCTGCTCCCAACGTTCCCAACGCGGGCGCGCTCAACAACTATCAGACCGTGACCAACGCCGGTCAGAACTCGACCAGCGCGTCACTGCGCTACGTGCGCAACTTCGGCCAGAGCGGCTTCGGCGGCTTCCGCCGTCAGGCTGCAAACGCGCCCAAGGCATTTCGGCAGAACATCAACTTCAGCGGCAGCTACGCGCACTCGGCCAGCGATCAGCGAAATATCTTCCTCCCGCTCGGCGGGGCCAGCCTCTCGAATGGCTACTCCATCACCGCCGGGTACACCATCGGCTACGGCGCGATCACCAACAATGCCTCCGTCCGCTGGAACCGGTCGCACAGCACCAACCGCAACTACTTCACCGACAGCGCGACCGATCCTCTGACGGGAACGGATATCTCGATTCCAAAGCCGGTCATCGCCTCGGCGCCGGGCATCTACTACGGAATCCCCAGCCTCACCATCTCCGGCTTCACCGGCCTTAACGAGGCAGCGCCGAGCGACTCCATCAGCCAGACCATCTCCTTCTCCGATTCTGTCAGCTACCGGCTCAAGAAGCACAACATGCGCTTCGGCTTCGATGTGCGCCGCGTGCATGCCGACTCGATCGGGGGCGCCAACGGCGTCGGCGCATTCACCTTCACCGGCTATGCGACGCAGAACCCGGCAGAGTCCGCCTGCATGCCATCGTCGACGATCGTCTGCCCGCCGATTGCTGCCAGCGGCTCCGGCTTCGCCGATTTCCTGCTCGGCCTGCCGCAGCAGTCCGCCATCCAGGCCGGAGCCTTCAAGACCTACCTGCGCGCCAACGTCATCGACTGGTACGCGCAGGACGACTGGCGCGCGGCATCGAACCTGACCGTCAACTTCGGCCTGCGCTACGAGTACTTCTCGCCCTACGTGGAGAAGAACAACCGGCTCGTGAATCTCGACCACAACGCCGACTTCTCGCAGGTCGAAGCCGTCGAGCCGGGACAGTCGGGAACCTTCAGCGGCCGCTTTCCCCGGTCGCTCGTTCGTCCCGACCGGGACATGTTCTCGCCGCGGCTCGGCATCGCCTATCGCCCGAAGCTCAGTCTATTCAAGTCGCTGGTCATCCGCGGCGGCTACGGCATCAACTTCAACACCAGCCAGTACGGCACCATTGCGCGGCAGCTCTCGTCGCAGCCTCCGTTCGCGCTCACCCAGACCAACGCGGTGACCACTCCGCAGATTCCCGGCACGGCGGGATGCACGCAGCAGAACATGACGCTGGCCAGCGCCTTCAACTGCTCGACCGTGCCCGTGCAGAATAACTACGCCGCCAACCAGGACTATCGCCTCGGCCATGTGCAGATATGGAACATCGACATCCAGCGCACGCTGCCGATGGGCATCGTCGCCAACATCGGCTACAACGGGGCCAAGGGCGGCGGGCTCGACATCGTTCGCGCGCCCAACCGCACCGCAAACGGCGTCCTGAACCCCTCGGCGCAGGCGTTCAACTATGAGGACTCGCTGGGCTACTCGCGCTTCAACGCGCTCAGCGTCAACCTGCGCAAGCGCCTTCAGAAGGGGGTCTCTCTACAGGCGACGTATCAGTACGGACACTCGATCGACAACGCCTCGTCCATCGGAGGCACGGCCGCGGTGCCCGCGCAGAACGATCTCGACCTCGACGCCGAGGAGGGCAACAGCTCGTTCGACATTCGCCACAAGCTCAAGGGAAGCTGGGTGCTGGAGCTGCCCTTCGGCCCCAACCGCGCCCTGCTGTCGAAGGGCGGCTTCTGGTCGAAGGCGCTCGACGGCTTCTCCTTCTCGGGCGACTACACCTTCGCCACCGGCACGTACTACACGCCGCACTACGTCGCCACCGTCTCCGAGACCTCAAGCGGCAGTAACAACTCGCTGCGCCCCGACCGGGTCTTCTCCGCGCCGATTGCAGGAGAAGGGACGCTCGGGCAGTGGTTCAACAAGGCCGCATTCACCACACCCGCCAACGGCTTCGGCACCGCCTCGCGCGGCTCCATCGAAGGACCGGGAACGGTCTCGGTCGATGCGTCCCTTTCGAGGACCGTACAACTCGGCGATACGCGCTCCTTCGAGGCGAGGGTGACCGCCACCAACGCCTTCAACACGGTGCAGTACTCGGGCATCGACACGACGCTCAACTCGCCGACCTTCGGACAAGTAACCTCGGCGGCTTCGATGCGGCAGCTTACGGTCACGGCGCGTTACAGGTTCTAAAGAAAGAATAGAAAAAGCAGTCAGGTTTATTGAGAAAGAAGAAAAAGCAGCTAGGTTTTACGAAGAAAGAACGAGGAGATATGCGGCGAGCGGCAATAGCGATAGCGGCGATAGCAATGGTCATCGGCACAGCCGCGCCCGGCCTTGCCCAGCAGCAGGCGGCCGATGGCACCTTCACGCTGAAGGTGCAGTCCGACATCGTGCTGACCAACGTCGTGGTGCGCGATAAAAAGACCGGCGAGGTCGTCAAGGGTCTCACCGCCGCCGACTTCACCATCCTCGAAAACGGCAAGCCGCAGAAGATCGCCAGCTTCGACTACCAGAGCGTGGACGAGGCCGCCGTGCTCAACGAGAAGACCACGGTCACCGGGCAGGCCTCGGTCGCCGACCTGCTCAACCGCAACTTCGCCGCCGACCCCGCCGCCCTCAAGAACCATCGCCTGATCGTTATGTTCTTCGATCTCAGCAGCATGCAGCCTGAGGACGTCGACCGCGCCGTGGAGGCGGCTCAGGACTACATCAACAAGAAGATGCAGCCCGCCGATCTGGTCGCGCTGGTCAGCATGTCCACCGCGCTCAACATGGACCAGGACTTCACCTCCGACAAGGCCCTGCTGCTCAAGGGCGTCGGCACGTACAACGGCACCCAGGGTACCGGCTTCGCCAACGGAACTACGGGATCGTCCGAGGGAACGGCGGACGACGCTTCAAGCTTCATCGCCGACGACACCGAGTACAACAGCCTCAACACCGACCGCGAACTCTACGCCATCCGCGAGATCGCAAAGTCGCTCGAGCGCGTCGACGAGCGCAAGAGCATGCTCTACTTCAGCGGCGGCCTCACCCGCAACGGCATCGAAAATCAGGCCAGCATGCGCGCCGCCACCAACGCGGCGGTACGCGCCAACATGGCCATCTACAGCGTCGATTCGCGCGGCCTGCAGGCACTGCCCCCCGTAGGCGATGCCTCGACCGGAAGCCTGCGCGGAACCTCCGCCTACAGCGGCGCGGCCATGCAGAGCCAGCTCGACGCCAACTTCGGCTCGCAGGAAACGCTGGCCACGCTCTCTTCCGACACCGGCGGCAAGGCCTTCTTCGACTCCAACGACTTCGCGCCCGCCTTCCAGCAGATTCAGCACGACACCGAGGCCTACTACATTCTCGGCTTCCACTCCACCAACACCGCCCGCGACGGCAGCTACCGCCGCCTGACGATCAGGCTCAACCGCGCCGACGCGAAGCTGGAGCACGTCGACGCAAAGCTCGACTATCGCCCCGGCTACTACGCGCCCGCCGACTTCAAGCACCAGAAGACCGAGGACCGCGAACAGGCGCTCACCGAGCAGATGCGCAGCGATCTGCCCGCCACCGATGTCGCTGTCTATCTGCAGGCGCTCTACTTCCGGCTGGAGGACAACAAGTTCTTCATCCCGGTCTCGCTGATCGTGCCCGGATCGCAGATCCCCTTCCTCAAGAACGGCGACCGCGACAAGGCCAACATTGATGTGATGGGCGAGGTGAAGAATGCGCAGGGCATCATCGTCGGCAACGTCCGCGACACGGTGAAGCTGGCGCTCGATTCCTCGCAGCAGGTCCAGCGCAGGAACATCCAGTACTCCACCGGATTCACGCTGGCCCCCGGCCGCTATCATCTCAAGTTCGTCGTCCGCGAAAATCAGACCGGGAGGATGGGCAGCTTCGAGACGGATCTCCAGGTGCCCGACCTGCGCAAGAGCCCGCTGAAGCTCAGCTCCATCGTGCTGGCGAGCCAAAGGACGCCGAACACCGCGAAGAAGTCGACCAGCCCGCTGGTGCGCGACGGCATGGAGTGGATTCCGAACATCCCCCACGTCTTCCGCCAGGATCAGCACCTCTATTTTCTGTATGAGGTCTACGACCCGGCGCATCGGCAGGCAGGAGCGGCTGCTCCCGCCGACGCTCCTGGACTCAAGCGGCGCAGCGGAAAGCCGGTGCGCGTGCTTACCAGCATCGAGTTCATGCACAACGGCGTCAAGGTCTACGAGACGCCGCTGGTCGTCGCCGACGCCATCAACATCCCCGACCGCGATGCCGTGGGCTTCCAGTTCGATGTGCCGCTAACCCAATTGAAACCGGGCACCTACATCTGCCAGGTCAACGTGATCGACGATGCCGGCGGCAGCTTCAGCTTCCCTCGGCTGGCCCTGATGGTCCGCCCCCCAACTCCCGCGCTGGCGACTACCGCTGCGACCGCGGCGGCGGCGCAATAGCGCCCTATTGACAGGAGTTTCAGGCAGGCGGATGATTTGAGCGTACCTCGTGGAGGTATGCCATGGGCTATCCAGTCCGTCTTCCTTCCCTTCTCATTCTCCTGACTCTGCTCGTAGCCGGTACCGGCCTTTGTGCCCAGGGACTCCACAGCCACGAACTGGCACGACAGCTTGAACACGAAGATCCGCAGTGGCCGTCGATCCAGGCGCATCTGCCCGATCCCGCCACCGCCTCGCCCCAGCGGCTTGAGATGACCGCCGACGTTCTGCGGGCGCGCCGTTTCCCCGAGAGCGCTCTCGACTACTACGGCTACGCGCTCAAGCGCGGAGCCAACGAGGTCCAGATTCTCAACAAGATTGGCGTAACCCAGTTGGAGATCGGCAATCGCCGCGTCGCGCGCGAGTTCTTCCAGCGCGTCGTCCATCTAAAGAAGAAGAGCGCCGACGGCTGGAACAACCTCGGCGCAGTCGAGTATCTCGAAGGCATGAATGGAAGCGCCATCTCCGACTACAAGCGGGCCATCAAGCTCGACAAAAAGTCGGCGACCTACCACTCCAATCTGGGCACCGTCTACTTTCAGACCAAGGACTTCGACCGCGCCCGCAAGGAGTTCAACATTGCGCTCAAGCTCGACCCAGATATGATGCTGCGCCGCGGCGGCCCCGGCGGAATCACCATGCGCATGCTCACGCCCGCCGACCACGCCCGCTTCTGCTACGAACTCGCGCGGCTCTACGCCGAGAACGGCAATGAAGAGAAGATGCTGCACTACCTCACCACGGCCAGCGAAGGCGGCTTCGATGTGATGGAGGCAATGCGCCACGACGAGATCCTCGAAAAATATCGCAAAGACCCTCGCGTCCTTCTCCTCGTGCATAACGCCGAGGCTTTGCGCACCGGCCATCTCTCCCTCGCCGAAAGCGTGGAGAATCTTCAACCGTTGCCCGCCGCTCCCACTGAACACGAGTGATGACCTGGGGGGCGTGATTAGGCCGTCTGTTAAGGGCACGGCTTCAGCCGTGCCCTAAGCGCGTCGTTTGCAGTGGGGCATTCGAGCTATTTCCCTCAGGCGTAGCTTCTTTGTCTGTCATTCCCGAAGGGAATCTGCGTTTTTCTCGAATCACCGGGGCTTTATCTGGAGGAGAACCGCTTTCGTTGTTGAGGTGTATCCGGATTGAATCAGACCTGACGATACGGGCAGTGGCGGCAGTTGGAGTTGCAGCAGTAGCCGCGCTTCAAGAGATACGCCGCCGTAAAGACGATCCACAGCCCCTCGTAATAAAAATCCTCCGGCCCCAGCCGAGCAGCCGCATCATCTTCCTCACGAGAGTGATCGTCGTCCTGTGGCGGCTCCGGCATGGTTAGCGCATCTTTCCTGTTCTCTGAGACAAAGTAAACAACACATCATCACCCGGAGGACAAACACCACGTCATTAAACGCCCGGCAAAACTGCACGTCATCTCAACCGAAGCAACGGACGGCTTCATCGTCCGTTGCGCAGTGGAGAGACCCCTGTATTTCGCGTCTCCCCCTGCCCTAGAACAGTGCCGGAACGGGCTGCACCGCCGCAGAGGCAGGCAGCAGCGCCGCGGGAACCTCCTCGCCCTCCACATGCACGCTGCCATTGCGATAGACGACCTGCCGACCGGGAATCGCGGCCACGCGCTCGCCGGGGATGACGATGCCCGCAAGGTTGGCCGGGTCGGCGGCTGCCACCGTAATCGTCGCGAGGCACTCGCGGCTGCGAGCCGCGCGCAGCGATTCGACGGCAGCGGGAAGCGCGAACTGTTCGCCGCCGAATCCCGAGACGAAGCGGCCGCCGCGCACCTCGCCCCGCGCCTCCATGCGGCGGAGAATGCCGAGCAGGTCGCGCCACCGAGGAGCGTTCGACTCGCGAGCGAGCAGGTCACGGAAGAGGATGCCGTAGCGCGCCAGCAACATGCGCGCCGCGGACTCGATCGCCGCATCTGTCCGGCGTGCCTGCTCGATCGGCGTCGGCGCGGCATGCACCTCTTCCGACAGCAGCGACCAGCGCCCTGCGGAACTGCGGGCTGTACGCCTCCCCGGAGTCTCGCTCGCAGCCGACTTTCGGCGAGGGTCCATCATGGAGCGCAACTGGTCGAAGCCGTCGGCGGCAGCCAGCCCGGCCGTGGCCAACTCCCACAGCGCGTGCTGCGTCTGCTGTCGCGTCAGGCCCGCGATGCGTTGAATATCGTTGGCAAAGCAGGCCCCGCGCTGCTGGAGCAAACCGCGCACCCCGAGCGCATCGGCGCTAAGCGCCTGTTCGAGCTTGGCCTCTTCAACGCACTGCCGGGCGAGCGCGTGCGGCAGCCACTCGGCGGACTCGCGCATATAAAACGTGATCGGCGCGACGTTGGTGGGGATCACCCGGCGCGGCGCGGCTCCGTCGCCGAGGGCCCACGCCGGATGCGGCGAAACTCGCCCCCAGCCCACCGCGCCCGAAAGGCACAGCGCATCGAGCCAGCGCGAATCGTAGTTGGCCACGCGCGCGGGCAGCAGCGTGCGCTCCCACTCGATGGCCGGAGCCTCAAAGCCTTCGAGTTGATGCAGCGCTTCGAGCACGCCCTCTT
The DNA here is from genome assembly GCA_001897435.1 of Acidobacteriales bacterium 59-55. Classification (GTDB taxonomy): domain Bacteria; phylum Acidobacteriota; class Terriglobia; order Terriglobales; family Acidobacteriaceae; genus Edaphobacter. The sequence continues at coordinate 361,663 of MKSV01000008.1, forward strand.
CTCCCGCAAGCTGCGTCTGCGGAGCGAGATGCTGCCAGCCCAGCAGCCAGCGCATGTAGACGGCGGGCGTCACCGCCTCGACCTGTTTGCGCAGCGTGCTCAGGGTGCGGCGGTGGATGCGTTGCAGGATGCGGCGCTCGCACCACTCAATCTCGTAATCGGTCGATGGCTTCGGATGCTCGAAGATGCCGCGCATCAGCAGCCCCTGCATCTCCATGGCGAGAAAAGCCTGAAAGACCTCCGCCGGGGCGAGCCCCAGCCGTTCCGAGAAGGCGTTAGCGCTGGTTGGCCCGATGATTTGTAACCATCCCTGAACACATTGCTTCAATGCCTGTTCTTTTGTAACTGTTTCAGTTTCGTTATAGCTCCATAGCGCCGATACATACCCAAGTCGCTCACTGGCCGCCCAGCAGGGAATCCCCGCGCAGTCGATCGTCTGCGCACGACCCGTCCGGGCAAGCCGCTCATAGAACACCGGCCAGTGCCGAGCCTCCCCCGTGTCAAGAACGGCCAGCGGAAGCGCGACCACCGCATGCAGCAGATCGTGAAGCTCGTGCTCGTCGCGGATATCGGGCCGGCACTCGCGGCGCACCTCGTCGATTGCACTCTGATCGAGCTTGCCCGCCTCTTCGAGCACGCTCTCCGGGAGCGATCGCCGCAGCGAGACAGCCCGCGCCCGGCGCTCTTCCAGTCCCGCATCGTCGAGGAAGGCATAGGGATTGGCGTTGATCAGCTCGTGCGCGAACTGCGAAGGCACCGGCGTATCGACGGCGAGACAGCGGATGCTCCCGTCCTTGATCCCGCGCAGAACATCGATCAGCCCTTCGAGATCCATCGCCTCCTGCAGCACGTCCTGCATCACCTCGTCAACCAGCGGATGCGCCGGAATCTGGATATCGCCGACGATGGTCTCAAAGCAGGCAGCGGCCTGGGGAAAGACGCTGGCCATCAGGTCTTCGGACCGCGTGCGCTGAATCTGCGGTGCGATGCGCTTGCCCTTCGAGAAGCGAAGCAGTTGCAGGCTGCGCCCGGCGGCCCAGCGCCAGCGCGTCTTGAAGATCGGTGAGGCAATGGCGGCCTGTTCCAGCAACTCCTTCGCAGTCTGCTCGGTGAGGAACTGGAAGACATCGGCCAGCGGAAAGCTGTGCTGCTCGGCCAGCGAGATGTTGATGCCGTTGTCGGTCGCCGCTGCCTGCAACTCGAAGTTGAAGCCGCGGCAGAAGCGTTTGCGCAGCGCCAGTCCCCAGGCCTTGTTGATGCGGCCGCCGAAGGGCGCGTGCAGGATCAGTTGCATGCCGCCGCCCTCGTCGAAGAAACGCTCGGCGATGATGGTAGTCTTGCTGGGAACGGCTCCCAGCACGGCGCGCCCGCTGACGATGTAGGCGATCAGCTGCTGCGCTCCGCTGGCGCAGACGCCGCACTCCTCCATCAGCCACGCGCTGGCCGCCGCGACTTCAGGTTGCGCCGGAGAGATGTAGCCGGGCGGAACGTTAGGGGTGCGGGCAGAGATCTGCTCGCGCAACTCGCCGACGCCATCGCATAGCACCGCAGTACGCTGCGGCGCTTCGCCAAACCAGAAGGGAAGCGTCGGCGGAGCGCCGTGGGCGTCCTCAACCAGCACCCGCCCGGCGGCCTCGATGCGCTGAATGCGCCAGCTCGTATTGCCCAGCAAAACTACATCGCCGGGGCTGGAGTCGACGGCGAAGTGCTCGTCGAGCGTGGCGATCTGTACGCCCTCGGGCTGCAGGATCACGCTGAACAGCGCGGCGTCTGGAATGCTGCCGCCGTTCGAGATTGCGATCATCCGCGCCCCGCGCCGAGGATGAATCTGCCGTTGGATGCCGTCGCGCAGCAGGTAAGCGCCGTAGCGTCCGCGGCTCGATTCAATTCCTTCATGCAGCAGCGCGATCAGTTCGTCGAAGCGCTCGCGGGTAAGGTCGCGGTACGGATAAGCGCGGCGCAGCGTGTTGAAGAGCGTGTCTTCCTCCCACGATTCCGCCCCGCAGCAGGCGACGATCTGTTGCATCAGCACGTCCATCGGCTGCGGCGGAACTTCGAGCCGGTCCAGTTCTCCGGCGCGCATCTTGCGCACCAGCGCCGCCTGCTCCATCAGGTCGTCGCGAGTCGTCGCGAAGAAGCGCCCCTTGGGCACGGCTCCGCGCCAGTGGCCCGCGCGCCCCACGCGCTGCATGGCGACGGCGACGGCGCGGGTGGTGCTGATCTGGCAGACCAGATCGATATCGCCGATGTCGATGCCGAGTTCGAGCGAGGCCGTGGCGATTAATATCTTTATTTCCCCATTTTTTAATCGCTGCTCGGCGTCGAGCCGCAGATTGCGCGAGAGGCTGCCGTGGTGCGCCGCAACGTTCTCGTTGCCCAGCCGCTCGGCGAGCGCGAACGCGATCTTTTCTACCAGCCGCCGCGTGTTGACGAAGACCAGCGTCGAGCGGTGATGCTCAGCATGCGCCGCCAGCTTGTCGAAGATCTCCTCCCACATCGCGGTGGTGGTGACGGAACCAAGCTCGTCGCTCGGCACTTCGATGGCAATATCCAACTCGCGCCGCTGGCCTACCTGCACGATGCGTGCCGGCCTGCGCGAAGCGTGAACCCCGGTAAGAAAGTTAGCCACCAGTTCAATCGGATTCTGTGTCGCAGACAGCCCGATTCGCAGCGGAGGCGCAGGCTGGCCGGTCACAAATGCTCCCGGAGAAAGCCTGTTCTCGCCGCAGACCAGAGCTTCGAGCCGTTCGAGCGACAGCGCCAGGTGCGCTCCACGCTTGTCATCGGCCACCGCGTGAATTTCATCGACGATGACTGTATTGACGCGGCGCAGATGCTCGCGCGACTTGCCCGCCGTCAGCAGAATGTAGAGCGACTCCGGCGTGGTGACAAGAATATGCGGCGGATTGCGCAGCATGGCGGCGCGCTCTTTGGGCAGCGTGTCGCCGGTACGGACGGCAGTGCGAATCTCGGTCGAGAGATAACCGCGTTCGAGAGCAAGCTGCTGTATCTCGCGCAGTGGAGCATCGAGGTTCTTCTGCACGTCGTTCGAGAGCGCCTTCAGCGGACTGACGTAGACGATCTGCGTGCACGGCGCAAGCGTCCCGGCGATGGCCTGGCGCAGCAGCCGGTCGATGCAGACCAGAAAAGCGGCCAGCGTCTTTCCGCTCCCCGTAGGCGCGGAGATCAACGTCGCCTCGCCCGCCAGAATACTAGGCCAGCCCTGCTCCTGCGGCTCGGTCGCGCTGCCGAATTTACGGACGAACCACTCCGCCGTGACGGGATGCGCCCAGGCCAGAGCGGCGGAGATTTCGGCGGTCGGCATGGGGAGATTGTAGCGCGAATCGATTCGATCTTTGTTCGCCTGTCGCCCGCCCTTTATTCTCTACATGTTACCCGTGCCCACATCGGCGGCGGCAGCGGCGGAGTTGCTCTCGTCGAGATACTGTTCGATCACTTTTTCGAGCGTCCCCTGCGCTGTGAGGATGAAGTCCACGGCGTCGCGCCCCGCTCCCCGCCCCCCCGGATTCGGCGTCGTATAGTGCGCCACGGCCTTGGCCTGCGGACGCGCGTTCGCGGTGGCGATGGCCAACCCGCAGGCGCGCATCACCGGCAGGTCGATCACGTCGTCGCCGACGTAAGCCAGCTCGTCGATGGTGATCCCGGCCTTGGCCAGAATCTCGTTGATAGCGTTCATCTTGTGCGACTGGCCCTGGTAGATGAACTCCAGCTTCAGGTCGTTCGCGCGAATCGCCACCGTCTGCGACTGGCGCTTGGTGATGATGCCGATGCGCAGCCCGCCCAGCCGGGCCAGCGAGATGCCCAGGCCGTCGTGCGCGGCGAAGCCCTTGGCCTCGATGCCACGGCCGTTCGCATCGGGAAGGACGAAGATCTGGCCATCGGTGAGGACGCCATCGACGTCGAAGATAAGAACTTTGATCTTTTTTGCGCGTTGTTCAGCAGTCATTTAACGATGATACCGTGGCCTCCGGGCATAGCACCCTCGCCCCCGGTCAAGGCTCCGTCGTACTTTGTCTTCCGTTGTCCGCGGTTACGCGAAAAGAAGCGGCACTTGCAGACCCTGCACTTCCAGGGGTACAGGCCCACGCACGGTAGTATGGCTCGTTCCCAAAACGTCTTGCGCCGCCCTCGGGTTGTGTCCAGGGAATGGCATTGTTTGCATTCGGGGTTATCGCTGATTCTCGGCATGGCAGCGTTCTCAGAGTTAAACTTATGATCGATCCGTTGGTAGCCTATAACAATGAGCGATACCTTGTCGCATTTTAATGAATCGGGCGACGCCCGCATGGTCGATGTCAGCGCCAAGTCCCCGACGCGCCGCGAGGCAGTCGCATCGGCCTTCGTCGAACTATCCGACGCTGTCCTCGCCGCGCTGCCCCGCAATCCCAAGGGCAATCCGCTGGAGGTCGCCCGCTTCGCCGGCATGCAGGCGGCCAAGCGCACCTCCGATCTGATCCCGATGTGCCATCCGCTGGCCCTGAGCTTCGTCGATGTCAAGGCCACGGTGGTCGCGGGCGGCGTCGCCATCGAGGCCACGGCGGCCACGGTCGCCGGCACCGGCGTCGAGATGGAGGCCATGGTCGCCGCCTCCATCGCCGCGCTCACGGTCTATGACATGACCAAGGCGCTCGACAAGGGCATCCGCATCCGCGAGGTCGTGCTCGTCAGCAAGAGCGGCGGCAAGAGCGGCGACTACCGCCGCTAGATGTGGAGGCTCAAGAGGCTATTTCCTACTCAGGCGTAGCTTCCTTTGTTTGTCCTTTGTTTGTCATTCCCGAAGGGAATCTGCGGTTGCCTTCCTCCACACCAACAGCAAATCTGCTTCGGCGCCCCATTTTTTGTGCGCTCTTTGCGCAAAGAGTGGGAGACCACAGCCTTTCCAAACAATCAAACCGCCGTGGCCAGCGTCACCGCAAAAAGATGCAGCGGGTCCAGCCACGATTGGTCAATCACAAATCCGGCTGGCTTCAGCAGCGCGTCAATCGAATCCGGCGTGAACTTGTAGCTGTTTTCGGTGTGAATCGTCTCGCCGGGCGCGAAGTCGATCGCCAGCGCCGGGGCCGAAGCCGTGGCGGGCAGGTGAACCCGTTGCTTTGCCAGCGAGGCGAGGTGCATCTCGATGCGCGACTGGTCCGCGTTCCACACCGCCCTGTGGTCGAAGGATTCGGGGCGGAAGTCGGCGCCGAGATCGCGGTTCAACCGCGTCAGCACGTTGCGGTTGAAGGCGGCGGTCACGCCCGCATCATCGTCGTAGGCGGCTACCAGCGTGTCGGCGCTCTTGTTCCGGCCTGGACCGAGGTCCGTCCCCAGCAGCAGCTTGTCGCCGGGAAGAAGCTGGGCGCGGATGTTCGCCAGCAGCGCCGCCGCCGCTTGGGGCGAGAAGTTGCCGATGCTCGATCCGATGTACAGCGCCAGCGTGCGCAGCCCCGGCAGCCGATCCAGCGGCAGCGGCTCGCGCGTGTAGTCCGCGACCTGGCAACGGACCGTGACGTCGGGAAAGTTCGCCTCGATATTTTCGCTCGCCGCGGCCAGCGCCGACTCCGACACATCGACCGGCTGATAGACTACCTTGCCCTGCTGGCGGATGGCGGCGGCCAGCAGGATGCCGGTCTTGGTCGCCGTTCCCGCGCCCAGTTCGATCAGCGTCAGCGTCCGGCGCTCGTCGCCTGCGGCCCGTCGCAGAATCTCGTCGGCGTGGGCGCTGAAGATCGAGCGTTCGGTGCGGGTCAGGTAATACTCGGGCAGCTCCGTGATCTGCTCAAAGAGGCGCGATCCCTCCTCGTCGTAAAACAGCCACGCCGAAAGGGTGCGCGGCCGGGCAGTCAGTCCGGCGCGGGCCTCGGCGGCTACTGCGGAGGTCGTGGCGTCAAGGGTTTCTGCGGCGATAGATGGCACTTGGGAGTCTTCCCTCCATTTTCAATGCGGCCGGGCCGCCCGGTTCGTCAAGCTTCGGTGATCAGGTTCAAATCAGTCCATTGGATGCAGCGTGGGCGCTCGACGACTTCGCCAAATCAATAAACCCAGGTGGAACAGCATCTCGACCATCTCTAAACGTCATCTCGACCGGAGCCGCGCGGTCTCATCGCGCGGCGCAGTGGAGAGACCCCTGTATTTCGTTCTTGTCTCACCATTCACAGATACCATCCCATCGTCGAGACAGCCCAAAACTCTATTGCCCCGCATCGGCGGCCAGCCGCAGCCCGGAGAACTGCCAGCGGGTCGCTGGACCGAAGAAGTTGCGATAGGTCGAGCGGATATGCGTGGCCGGCGTCACGCACGAGCCGCCGCGCAGCACCACCTGGCTGGACATGAACTTGCCGTTGTACTCGCCCAGCGCGCCCGGCAGCGGCTTGTAGCCGGGGTAGCCCGAATAGCTCGACTGCGTCCACTCCCACACGTCTCCGAACATCTGTTGCAGCCCCGCGTCATGGATCGCGGGCACAGGATGCAGATCTCCCTTCTCCAGCAGGTTCGCTCCGGCGATGGCGTCCGAGTTCAACTGATCTGCAGCGTACTCCCACTCGAACTCCGTAGGCAGCCGATGACCCGCCCAATGGGCATAGGAGGCGGCCTCGAAGAGGCTGAGGTGGCAGACCGGCGTCTCGCTCAGGTCTTCGAGCGGCTCGAAGCCGCGCATCGTATAGATGCACCAGCCCGATTTGGTAGAGGTGTCCCGCTGCCAGTAGAGCGGCGCCTGCCAGCCCTCGGCGCGCATGGCAGTCCAGCCCTCGGAGAGCCAAAGCTCGGGCCGGTTGTACCCATCCTGCTCGATGAAGGCGAGGTACTCCGCGCAGGTCACCAGCCGGGTCGCCAGCCGAAAGGGCGCGATGTAGGCGGAGTGCCGCGGCGTCTCGTTGTCGAAGGCAAAGGCATCGCAGGCCGTTGGATCGGGCGTCACCCCGATCTCAGTCAGGCCCGGCGCAAAGTCGGCCCACTCCATCGGCGGGGCGATGGCATCGCCTCTCCGCGACTTCGATGCCTCGATATAAGCGGGGTGAAGGGGATTGGTGAAGAGCGCGTGCTTGATGTCGGTGGCGATCAGCTCCTGATGCTGCTGCTCGTGGTTGAGGCCCAGCAGGATGCGGCGGCTGGCCTCGTCTTCGATCGGCGACTGGAGCAGGCGGTCGATCGCCGCATCGACGTGGGCACGGTACGCCAGGATAGCGTCGAGCGGCGGCCGGGAGAAGGAGGCCCGGAGCTTCTTCTCCGGCATCTCGCCCAGCGAGTTGTAGTAGCTGTTGAAGAGCCAGCGGAAGTCCGGGTGGAAGGGCTTGTACCCGGCGACATATTCGCTCAGCACAAAGGTCTCGAAGAACCAGCTCGTATGGGCCAGGTGCCATTTGACTGGACTGGCCTCGGGACACGACTGCACCATCATGTCTTCCGGCGAGAGCGGCTGACAGAGGTGCAGGGTAGCCTGGCGCACGCTGCGGTAGCGGGCCAGAAGAAGGGCAAAAGCTGTAGCAGTTTCGGCGGGGACAGGCATCATCTTTCCCATTCTGGACGGCAGGCGAAACGCTTGCGGGTTATCGTTCGGACACTTGCAGAGCTATTAGCAGCTTTAGATGCAGCTTGCCGGCCATGGGTGACATTCTCCCGGCCAGTCATCTTTTCCGCTTCCAGCGCGTCCGTTCCTCGATTCGCGGATGATTCGCGATTGCGCCCGAGCAGTTATTTTTGTGCGTCCGTAAATTTCCGCCGCCGTCGCACGCAACCCCGTTTATACCTGTTACCATCATACAGTTGGCGAATATCGCCTGCATTCAGGAGCATCACAAATGGCAAACGGAACAGTAAAATGGTTTAACGACGCAAAAGGCTTTGGTTTCATTACCCCGGAAGACGGCGGTGAGGACCTATTCGCGCATTATTCGGCAATCAACTCCAGTGGCTTCAAGTCTCTGCAGGAAGGCCAGCGCGTTACGTTTGACATCACAACCGGGCCCAAAGGCAAGCAGGCTGCCAACATCCAGCCCGCGTAACCAGAGAAACACCATTTCTCCGGTTACATTGCACCAAATGTAACCAGAGACCCAGGCTTTCTCTAGTTACATTGCACTTCCCAGGATCTTTTCAGGATTTCGGATTTTTTTAGAATTTCGGACTTTCAGGATTCAGGATTGTAAGACTGCGATGGCCGCAAGCATGAGCTTGCGGCCATCGCTATTTTCAGCGTAGAAGCACCGAAATCACCTCTCCAGCCATAAACCTGATCTTCTCCGGCGGCAGCACCGCGTAGCAGTTGGCGCGGGCATTCGCAGCCAGATCCCCCGACCCCTGCCAGCCGATGAGCCGCACCATCGAGCGTGCCCTGCCGGGCGTCATGCGAGCCGGAAGGAACCGAGTAAGTCCCTGTTTTCCAAGGACATCCTCGGCCAGCGTCGCCTGCGCGAAGCGCGGCGGCGAGATTCCGGCGCCGGCCATCGCCCGCAGCAGCGGCTCCACAAAGCAGTGAAACGTCACCTGGGTCGAGACCGGATTGCCGGGAAGCCCGAAGAAATACCTCTCTCCCTGACCGCCGCTCGCCGGGAGCCTGCCGAAGACTACCGGCTTGCCCGGCTGCATCCTGACGCCGGTAAAGAAGAACTCGGCCCCCATCGACGCCAGCACCTCTTCGACGAGATCGTACTTGCCCATCGAGACGCCGCCCGAGAGTAAGACAAGGTCGCTCGTCCGGGCCTCGGCGATGAGGCGCTCCAACTCCTCGCGCCGGTCCGGGGCGATGGGCAGACGGTCGGCCTCGCCCCCGGCGCGTGCCACCAGCGCCGCCAGCCCATAAGAGTTCGAGTTCCGGATCTGCTGCTCGTCCGGTGTCGCGTCGAGGTCAACCAACTCGTCGCCGGTCGCTAGGATCGCCACCCTCGGCCTGCGGAAGACGGTCAGCGAGGCGCAGCCGCAGGCGGCGGCCAGCGCGATCTCCGCTGCCTCTACCTCCGTTCCCACGGCCAGCACCGCGTCGCCGGCGCGGGCCTCCCGGCCTCGGGGGACGATGTTCTCTCCCGCGTGGAGGACCCGTTCCGCATTCATGCGAATGGACTTACCCGTCGTTTCCACATGCTCGACCATCGCCACCGCGTCCGCTCCCGGGGGGACCGGGGCACCGGTCATGATCTCGATGGCGCATCCGGGTTCCAGTACGCTTCCGGCCTCATTCAGTCCCTCCCAACGCTCTCCGGCGCGAATCTGCCCGACAACGCGCAGCGGACCGGCGGCGGCCTCGTCCGCACGGACGGCGAAGCCATCGCGGGTGGAGCGGTCGAAGGGCGGCTGATCGCGGTCGGCGACGACCGGAGCGGCCAGTACGCGACCGGCGGACGACAGCAGAGGGACGCTCTCGGTCTTCGGCTCGGCGAAGGCCGCGGCGCGGAGCTGCACCTGCTCAAGCGCTGCATCGAAATCGAGGATAAGACTCAATCGTATGTCCTTTCTCGTGCAAAGAAATGAGCCCCGGCCAGTGTGGACCGGGGCTCTATATGTTTGCAAGGAACTATCGCTTCTTCGGAGCCTTGTAGCTGGACTCGACCTTTGCCCCGATGCCTTCGAGGATGCCCTTGATATCGGCGGCATGAGGCCCATCGGGCGCCAGTTCGAGATACTTCTGGTAGGCCTCGACGCAGCCCGGGGGGGCGACGATCTTCTGCGTCTTGGGATCGACCGTCGCCTTGGGGATCAACGACTGGCCCTTGATGTAGTAGGCGTCGACCCGCTTGGGATCGGCGGCGATGGCCTTGTCAGCGGCGGCACCGGCCTCGTCGAGCTTGCCGGAGTTATAGAACGTCGCAGCCTCGTTGAAGTAGTACATTCCGGCGTTGGCGGGGTCAGCCTTGGCTGCCTCGTCGTAAGCAGCCGTGGCGTCGGCGGCCTTTCCGCCCTTGCTCAGCGCCTGGCCAAGCTGGTTGTAGGCGGCGGCTGCCGTCTGCGGGTTGGGCTTCTTCGAGGCGGCATTGAGATCAATGGCCTTCTTGTAGGAGGTGGCCGCATCGGCGAACTTCTGCTCGATGGCAGGATCGGTAGCCGGAGTTCCGGCGGTCCTGGCTGCCTGGGCAGCGGCGTTGGCTGAGCCGATCTGGGCGTCACCGAGGGCGACCCACAGGATAGGCTCATCCGGCTTGGCCGTGGTGGCCGTCTCCATGGCCTTCATGGATGCGTCGAAGTTGCCCGCCTTGGTGTCGGCGCGCGCCTGGGTCAGAAGCTGGTTCAGGTTTGCGATCTTGGCGTTGGCGGCCATGGCCTCGGAGTTCTTCTTCTTGAACTCTTCGAGCTGCTTGCGCTCGTCGGGAGTCATCTTGTCGATGTACTCCTTGCGGCTCATGTCGAAGTCCACCTGCTTGTCGTCATTGGCGGCGAGCGCGACGTTGTCGTTGAAGTCGATGCTCTTGTTCTCGGAGAAGACGATGACAACATAGTTGCCGGGCGTGATTCCCGAGCCCTTGTAATTACCGCTGGCGTCGATGGGGAAGGTGTAGGCGTACTTGCGGCTGCTCGCGTCCGCACTGCGATCGGTGGTCAGCTTCACATCGCCCTTGGTGATGGGCTGGCCGATGGGGTTATTCACGTGGCCATGAATGCCGGCGGTCTCCTGCGCCATCGAGCGTGTCGGGTGCGCCATGGCGAAGGCGACCAGAAGGGCGAGGGCCAGGGTGCTTGTCTTCTGAATCTTCCACATCTTTAATTCAAGTTGCTTCATCACTTTTCTCTTCTCCTGGCCTCTTTGATGCAGGCGGAAATCGTTGTTCTCGAACTGTTCATGGCACCAGAAACTTTGATGCATTCTTTGCTTCATCCGGCTACGGCATACGGTATCGGGTCTGTCGCCCCGGCGTCGTGAAATGCCCGCAGCCGCAGGACGCAACTCTCGCAGACGCCGCAGGCCACCTTCTCGGCGGAATAACATGACCAACTTACATGGAACGGAGCACCCAATTCAACTCCCAGACGGACGATTTCGCTCTTGCGCAGGCCGATCAGGGGTGTATGGATGCGAATATCGCCCTCTTTGGTGCCGGTCTGGATGAGGCGATTGAAGGCTTCGTAGTAGGCAGGGCGGCAGTCGGGATAGCCGGAGCTGTCCTGCTCGACGGCGCCGATGAAGACGGTCTTCGCGCCCAGCACCTCGGCCCAGCTTACCGCCGCCGACAGAAAATGGGCGTTGCGGAAGGGAACGTAAGTGACTGGAACTTCAACGCCGATGCTGGCCTCGTCGCCCGCGGCGGGCACGGCGATGCCAGGGTCGGTCAGGGCCGAACCGCCTATTTTGCGGAAGAGGTCCATCCTGAGCGGCAGAAGCTCGCGCACGCCGACGATGCGGGCGACGTCCTGGGCTGAGCGGAGTTCGCGGGCCTCGGTCCGCTGGCCATAGCCGAAGTGCAGCGCGTAGACGTCGAAGTCGCGTGCGGCCAGCGTGGCGCAGACGGCGGAGTCCATGCCGCCCGAGAGGCAGACGACGGCTCGGGGACGGGCGGATGCGGTTTCCGAGTCAGATGCTGCCGGTGGGGCGGTCTCAGGTTTTGTTGATTTCGCTATATCAGTGTTTGTCATCAGAGCTATCGGATGCGGCGGCTTCAGCCTCGGATGCGGCTGCCTCGGCCTCCTCCGGGTTGTCTTCGGCTTGTTCGAGGATCTCGCGGGCGGCCTCTTCGTCCCGGCGATGCACCTGGAGACGTGCCCAGAACGCAGGTCCCAGCATATTGTTGCCGTGCTCGCCTTCGAGGAAGGACTCGATGCCGGCCGATTCGAGCGCGCCTCGCGCCATTTGCGCAAAGACGGGTTCGATGAACTCGGCTACGGTGACATACTCTTCCGGGTCTTCCGGATTTCCGACCAGCTTTTCGTTTGTCTCAGTCATCGGGGGTCACTTGCCTTTCATTTGCTCTCGTAGGATTGCAGATGAAAGGTAATCGTACCCCAGAAGAGCTGTGCGCGAATCTGCACCGGCATGTGGCGGGGGTCGTCCGAGTACCAGATCCAGATCTTGCCGCGGTTTTTGACTACGCCCTCGTCGGCGGTGGGCTGGACGCGAATAGTCTGGAAGACTCCGGCGGGTGTCTTGATCTCTTCGCGGGCCTCGACCTTCATGGTGACGGTGACGGTGCGCATGGAGTCGGCCAGGGGGAAGCTGACGGTCTTGCCGACGATCAGCGGCTGCGAGGCGGCGTAGAAGATGGCCGAGAGCGAGTCGGTGACGCAGGCGGGAATCGAGGCGGTCTGCTGCTTGGAGGTGCCTTTGACCAGGTTCTTCTCCACCTGGGTCTGCTTGCCCTGTTCGTAGTTGAAGGCCAGATCGCTCGAAACTTTGCGCCGGCCCTCCTGCAACTGCTTGCTGAAGCCGGTGGAGCAGCCGGTCCTTGTGTCGAAGCCGGACTGGAAGCGGTCGACGACGGGGAAGAGCATGGTGACGGCGCCGACTGAATCGGCGGTGGCGTTGATCTTCTGCACGTTGCCCTCGCGCTCGATGTGGAAGACGGCGGTTCCGGCGGTGAAGACGCGCCAGTCGACGGTATAGCTCAGCATCTCGTGGCTGGGGAAGGTGTAGCCCACGGGCGGCGGTTGCAGCGTGGGAATCGGCGTGGATTGCTGCGCAGGCAGAGACGTTCCGCCGGGCCAGGCCGTCAGCAGAAGGGCGGCAAAGGTGAAGAGGGTCGATCGACGTTTAAACAGAGGCAGCTCGCTGGGTTGAGATGGTTTGAAGATTCTACTGTTTTAAAAACAGCAGGCGAGCCGCCAGCGCCGCATAGATGGCGATGGCACCCATGCTGGCATTGTACTCGCGGTGATGCAGGTAAAGATCGGAGGAGAACCGTCCGGCGGCGTCGCCGGTGGGCGCGGCGGTGAGGCGGGGCAGCAGGCGGGGCACTGTTTGCGCGTACTCGTCGAAGCCGGGGAAGTGTTCGCGCAGGTACTGCTCCTCCGACTGGATGGTGGGCAGGTAGATCACCGCGAACAGCACGGCCAGCACGATGAGGATGATCCAGCTTGCCGAGGCCGCCGCGAAGCCGAAGGCGATCAGCATGGAGCCGAGATAGAGCGGGTTGCGGGTATGCGCGTAGGGGCCGGTGCGGGTCAGCTCGGCGTTCTTGCGGACGTATCCGGCGGCGTAGGCGCGCAGCCACACCCCGGGGACGACCAGTATCAGGCTGGCCAGCATGGTCGTCCAGGTCGGCTCAGCCAGCCAAAGGAAGACTACGGCAAAGATGAATCCGAGGGGGACGCGGATGCGCCGGGCTACCCGTTGCCACTGTGTTCGCTCACTCACTGCTTTACCTTACGCTGTCGCTCGCAGCAGGTCGAACGCGGCGGCGACGACTGCATCGGTCTCGACGTGCATCAGGCCCTCCTCGGTCTCGGCGTAGCGGGTGTGGTCCTTGCGGCTGGAAGGATGGCGCAGGACGCGGGAGTCGGTTCCATACGGCCCGTTGCGCGCCGGATCGGTGGGGCCGAAGAGGGCGACGACGGGGCGGGTGAGCGCCGCCGCAAGATGCAGCGGGCCGGTGTCGCCCGCGATGACAAGGCTGGCGCGGCGGGTGAGCGCGATGAGCTGCCCTACGGTACAGGGAATGACGACTGCCGTTCCGCCGCTGGCATCGACGACCGCGTTGGCCAGGATGTCTCCGGCGACGACCGCGTTGACCAGCGGCAGGTAGCCTGCCTGCGCGAGCTGGGCGGCGACCGCGCCGTAGCGCTCGGCGGGCCACTGCTTGGCTCCCCAGCCGGCGGCGGGCGCGATGATGACGAACTTCTGCGCGGTTGTGTCGGAGAACAGTTGAGAGAGCAGATCGTCGCGCCAGGTCTCGGTGGCGGTGTCGAGGGGCAACTCGATCTTTGCCGGGGCTAAGGGCTCGCCGACGGCTGCGCCGAGAATCTCGCAGGCCTGCTCGATGACGTGCGCCGCGTGCGTTTCGATGTGCTGGCCGTAGAGCCAGCGCGCCTGCTTCTCGCGGGGATGGGCCGGACCGGCAAACTTTGTCGCGCCAGCCAGCCAGCCGATCGCCGACGAGCGGATCGCGCCTTGCAGGTCGACGCAGAGATCGAATTGCTCTGCGCGCAGTTTCCGCCGCAGCGAACGAATCTCGTCCAGCGTTTCGAGAGAGAAGGGACGGCGCTTCCAGTCTCGCGTGGGCACGGGATAGCATCGGTCGATCAATGGCATGGCCGCGCCGCGTACAAGACTGGACGCGCCGCACTCCGATGCGGTGTGGAGCAACTCGCTCCAGACCGGGTCGATTGCCCATCCGATAAACCAGCCGGGATGCCGCTCGCGCAGGGCGGTCACGGCGGGCATGGCGTGGAGGACGTCGCCCATGGCGCCGATGCGCACGATCAGGATGCGGCGAGGACGGTTTTCATCCGGCGGAATCGGGGCCTGCTCGTTCAAGCCGCCATTCTCTCACGGGAGTTGAATTCTGTATCAACGAATTCCACTGCGGCGGTCGAGCCGCGGCACCAGGGAAATCAGCTGGGCGACGGCGTTCGATTCGTCGACCAGGGTCACGGAGAGCCGCGCCACCACGAGCGGCCCCGCCTTCTCCAGTGTCTGCCGCATCTCCGGTGTCAGCTTGACCGCGTCTTTTTCCGTGGTCACGAAGCCGTCGGCGTGCTGCCGCAGCGCCCGCTCCAGCAGTTCGTCGATATCGGCATCCTTATATGGATGGTGATCGGCGAAGGAGATTGTCTCCACCGGGTGGCAGCCATGGGCTCGGAGCATTCCGGTAAAGCCCGCCGGACGCGCAATTCCGCAGAAGGCGAGGGGACGCTTGCAGGGCATCGCCTTGCCTGCCTCTTCCGAATCTCCCGCAACTCCAAAGACAAGACGCCGCCGTATCACCCAGATCGCCGGAGGCTTCTTTCTCTTCCGGGTCAGATCCCGGACGAAACTCCGCAGCCGCTCTGCCTCTTCTTCCCGCAGCAGGATGACATGGGCCTCGCCCAGCGCCGAGAGCGGCTCGCGCAGGTTGCCTGCCGGGAGCAACAGGTCTGTGGTGTCCTCTTCAGTGAGCAGCACGATGTCGAGGTCGCGGGCCAGCTTGCGATGCTGGAAACCGTCGTCAAGCAGATGGACGGCAATCTTTCCCGTAGCCGCGCTTTGCTCGGCCAGCAGGCCGGCCTGATAGCGGTCCGTGCCGACAAAGACAGGCGCGTCCGACCGCTGCGCCAGCAGTACCGGCTCATCGCCGAACCAGGAGGCATCGCCATAGGGCACCACTCGCTCGACCGTCTTCGGAGCGCGTCCAAAACCTCGCGTCAGGATCGACACCTCATATCCCCGCTGCCGCAGCAGGTCGGCCATCATCAGGACCACCGGCGTCTTTCCGGCTCCCCCCGCCGAGACGCTGCCGACACTGATGACCGGGTTCGCCAGCCGTCTCTGCCCGAGCCAGCCCAGCCGGAAGATCAGCCGTTTGACGGTCAGGGCCGTCCCATAGAGGGGCGCCAGCGGCAGCAGCAGCGGCCTGCGAATCTGCTTCACCCGCTCACCGCCCTCTCTTCCAGCAGCGCGGTCAAGGCCTGCACGGTTCGCGCCGTTGCGCCAGCCTGCGCCTCGAAGACCTCGCGCCCCCGCTCTCCCATAGCCCGCGCCTCCATAGCCCGTGCTTCGCCGATCCGATGGATTTGGTTCTCGTCGATAGGATGCAGGAATTGGACGAGCGTCTCGGCAAAGTGGTCAACCGAGACGATTTGCAGGGCATGGTGGGCCAGCAGTACCTCGACAATCTCGCGGAAGTTCTCAAACGATGGGCCGATGATAACGGGCACCGCGAATCGAGCAGGCTCCAGAGGATTATGTCCGCCCGACGGCACCAGGCTGCCGCCGACGAACGCCACCGTGCCCAGCGAATAGACCGCCGCCAGGTCGCCGATCGTGTCCAGCAGAAAGATGCTGCCCGCCTGCACAGGGATGGGCTGCTCGCGAAACTCGCTTGCGCGAACCAGCGTAAATCCACCTGCTTCAATCATTGCAGCGATGGCGGAGAAACGATCCGGATGCCTCGGCGCCAGCACCATCACCGCGCGCGGCTCCGCTGCCAGCACGGCGGCCCACGCAGCGAGCAGAATCTTCTCTTCGCCTTCGAGCGTCGAGCCGCAGACGACGACGCGGACATCCGGCGGCAACTGTGCTCGCAGCATGGCCGCCAGCGGACTCTCGCGGCTCTCGCGCAGGTCGTACTTCAGATTTCCCGTCACATGAATTCGCTCAACGGGAGCGCCGATCTGAGTGAGCCGCTCCGCCGTCTCCGCGCTCTGCGTCAGAAAGAGCGAGATCTTCGCCAGCAGAGGCCGCCACAGCCGTCGCAACATTAAATAACGCGGCAGCGAGCGGTCCGAGACCCGCGCGTTGACCACTGCCATGGGCACGCCCGCTTTGAAGCACTGCTCGATCAGGTTAGGCCAAAGCTCGCTCTCCATCAGAATCAGCAGCCTTGGCCGCAGCACGCGGAGGTATCGTCGCACCGCGAAGGCGAAGTCCAGCGGCAGATAGAAGACCGGAAGCCCGGGCAGCCGCTGCTCGGCCAGCCGTTGCCCGGTCGCCGTGGTCGTCGAGACGGCAACCAGAAGCTCCGGTCGCGCTGACGTCAGCTCGCGAATCAACTGCGCCGCCGCCATCACCTCGCCGACTGAGACCGCGTGGACCCACACCACCTCGCGGCCAGCCCCCACCGCCGTCATTGCCGCGCGCAGATGTTTGGGAACCCATCCCAAACGTCCCGCCAGCCCGGCGCGATAGCGTCCGCTGGTTGCCATGCGCAGCAGCCAGTAAGGCGCGCCCACAATCAGAGCGGCCAGCAGAAGCGCGCTGTAGACCACCATCCCCACTTCGTCTTGTCCTCGCTTTATCTTGTATGCCGGCGAAGCTGATATATCGTCAAAAGGTTATGAGATTCCACCGGCCAGAGTTGCCTCAGGCAATAGTTTCACAGACTCTGCGAGTCGTCGCCACCACCTGCATCCTCGCCGCCTCTGCGCTCGGAGCCAGCCACAAGGCTCCTCCAGTCAAGCCCGCGAACCAGTATGCGGCCTTCGACACGCATCCCAACGAGCACGTCACCATCGGCATCGACCCCTGCAACGATCCGGACAAGTGCAACTTTTTTCGCCTGCCTTATATTCAGCACGGCTTCATCCCGGTGCGTGTCATCATCACCAACGACGGCGATACGGCGCTGACGCTGACAGACGTCCGCATTCAGTTCATCTCCGCCGCCAACGATAAAATTCCCGCCGCCGATCTCGAAGAGATCAACCGCCGCCTCTTCAACCTGAAGAAGAGCATGAACCGGCCGCTGCCCCTGCCGATCCCGATCACCATCCACCACGCGCCGGTCGACAAGAAGATTACCCAGGACGACAACGACTTCGGCTTCCAGAGCACGACCGTCAACCCCCACAGCACGTTGGGCGGCTACCTCTTCTACGATGTTCGCGGCCTCGACGACCCGCCGCTCAAGGGCGCGCAGATCTACGTCAAGATGATCCACTCGCTCGACGGCAAGCACGAGTTGTTTCCCTTTACGATTCCCTTCGACAAGTGGCTGGCGGCGAATCCGCGGTGAGGCGGTTGTTGGTTGTTGGTTGGGGGTTATGATTGCTGGAGATCAACTATCAACCAACATCCAACATGGGTAAATCCTTTCGCGAACTCGAGGTTTGGAAGAAGTCAATCGACCTGACCTCACTGATCTACGAACTCACGGCCGAATTCCCCAGGCACGAAATCTACGGTCTTACCTCCCAGATGCGCCGGGCAGCAGTTTCGGTCGCCAGCAACATTGCCGAAGGTTCAGCACGAGGCACCAGAAGAGATTTCAAGCAGTTCGTCAAGCAAGCCGAAGGAAGCAACTGCGAACTCCAGACCCAACTTACTATCGCCAACCGTCTCCAGTTCGGAGACAGTAAGAAAAATCAGGCAGCGGAGATTCTCTCGATACAAATCGGGAAGATGCTTTCCAGTCTCTCCAGATATCTGACTGCGGATATCCAGGCAAACCGTTCAACGCCCCCGGACCGCCAACTAACAACCAGCAACTAACAACCAGCAACCAATATGCTCAACATCCGCCCTGCCGCTGCCGCCGACGTCCCCCAGATTCTCACCTACATCCGCGACCTCGCCGCCTACGAGCGCGAGCCGGATGCGGTCCTTGCCACCGAGGCCGACCTGCTGCGCGACGGATTTCCTACGAGCCTCGGCGCTACGCCGCGCTTTCACTGTCTGATGGCGGAGCTGAAGCAGGACTGCCACTATATCTCCGTGGGCTTCGCGCTTTACTTCTACAACTACTCGACGTGGCGCGGCCACCACGGCATTCATGTCGAGGACATCTTTGTGCGGCCGGAGTTTCGCGGCAAGGGAATCGGCAAGGCGTTGCTCACGCGGGTCGCCGCCATCGCGGTTGCGGAAGGCTGCCACCGGCTGCAATGGGATGTGCTCGAATGGAACACCCCGGCCATCGGCTTCTACGAGCAGATGGGCGCGAAGATGATGACGGAGTGGCGCATCATGCGCGTCGGCGAGGAAGCGCTGGCGGAGTTTGCCGCACAGGGTAGTTAGGGAGTGATTCGAGCGAGACTCGGATTCTTTTGGGGATGTGTGCCTGAGTGGGCGAAATACGGGGGTCTCTCCACTTCGCTTCGTTCAGGTCGAGATGACGCGGGTTGGTGGTGAGGTGGGGGCCTCTCCAGAGGGGTCTGGGCAATTCGAGCGAGGCGCAGATTCCCTTCGGGAATGACAAACAAAAAGGGCGCGCGGGAGGGACAAACGAAGAAGGCCATCGCCGCCGAAAGGATCTCCGGCGACGACAGCCTCCTAAGGCTATTCATTCAGCGCGACTAAGCCGCGAGCTTGCGCCGCACGACGCCGACCAGGCCGAGGAGTCCAGTCCCCATCAGCATCAGGGAAGCGGGCTCCGGCACGGGAGAGGCGGTAAAGTTGACGCTGGTGCCTTGGAACGGTTCTCCGAAGGTGGTGAGCTTCTGTCCGTTGAGCGAGTCGCCGGCTCCATAGCTCAATCCCAGCGGTCCCGGAAGCACGCCGTTGCTCCACACATCGACGCTGTATCCGCCGTCTACGTTGAACAGCAGGCCGTAGATGTCGAGCGTGCCGCCGCCGAAGGGGTACAGCCCATTGGGATCCGTTGGATCCGGAGGGCATACCGAGGGCGAGTTTCCGCCAGGGTAAAACAGGTTGTCATAGGAGAACCCAAAGCCGTCGGCGGGGCTGCCGGGAGGCACAAAGGTGCCGTCGGCGTTGGTGACGTTCGGCAGGCCGGTGGTCTGCAACCCGGTGATCGTTGCGTTGCTGATGCCCTGGTTTGAGTCCGAGAAGGTGCCGCGGATTCCGGTGACCTGGTACGCGCCGGGAACGCCGGGGACGGTTGCATTGGAGACGTCAAGAACGCCGGAGGCGCTGAGGCCGCCGCCGTTGAACGAGAAGACGTAAGAATCTGCTCTGGCCGAGGGCGTAAAGGCAAGAGTCGCCGCCAATGCTAAAGCCAGCGAAAAGATGCCTAGACGAGATTTAGTTGGGGAAGGCAATGCCTTGACCGATGACGTGCCGAAGCTCATCGACGAAGACGCATGACTGCAGAGCGCACTTTTCATAGTGATCCCTCCTTGGGGACAATACGGGGCCTTGAGTATTCGGGGAGGGGAGACCATCATAGCACTTTCAAACTTCGCTGCAGATTATTGCTGCGGATGCAGTTCCAGCTTCTGCACACGCCAGTTCAGCAGTTCGGCGACGAAGAGCGTGTTCTCCGACGGGCACGCGATCTCGTGAATCCAGCCAAATTGTTTGAGCTGCTTGCCGGTCTCGCCCAGCACGCCCAGCACCTTGCCGTCGAGGCTCAGCTTGTAGATGCGCCCGGGAAAAGCGTCTGACGCGTAGAGCACCTGGTGCGGTCCCGGCGTGATGCAGATCGCCCACGGCGAGCCGGACGCCATCGTCCCGGTCGCATCCTTCGCGGGCTTCTTGCCGATCGCCGGGGTCGCGCCGGCGTAGTCGAACGGCACATCGATGGTGATCTGGCGCAGAAATTTGCCGTTGTCGTCGAAGACCTGGATGCGCCGGTTGCCGCGGTCGGCGACGTAGATGTTTCCCGCCGCGTCCGCCGCGATGCTGTGCGGCGTGTTGAACTGCCCCGGGCCGCTGCCCGGCTCGCCAAACGACATCAGCCACTTGCCGTTCCTGTCCACCTTGGCCACGCGCGAGTTGATGTAGCCGTCGCTGATGTACGTGTTGCCGTCGTTGTCCCAGGTCATGTCCGTGACCTGGCGAAACAGGCCGTCTACCGGCGGCAGCGGCGGCTTCACATGCTTCACCGGCCCGGTGCCCTCGTCGGCGGCCTCCTGCTTGCGCCCGAAGACCATCTTCACGCGGCCCGCAGGATTGAACTCGATCACCATGTCCGACCCTTTGTCGGCCACCCAGATATTGTCCTGGTGATCGACCTTCACCGAGTGCGCGAACGACCACGCATACAGGTTGTGCCCGATCTCGCGGATATAAGTCCCATCGGGCGCGAACTCCAGAAGCTGAGCCGCGCTCGCGCCATAGGCCGGGCCGGTGGTGTTGCTGCGCGAGAAGACGAAGACGTGACCCTTCGAATTCACCGCGACCCCGGCCGTCTCGCCCAGATACATATCGGGCGGCAGCTTCAGAAAATTGGGAACGGAATCGAAAGGGATCTCGGGCACAGCCTGACTCTGCGCGAACAGGCTCAGCGGTGCGGCGAGACAAAGCGTGAGAGCGAGTGCAAAGGGCTTCATGGCGATCTCCTTCAAACGAAGACGAATGTTTTAAATCGCTGCAATTCTACAGAACCCGTCGACCGCCTTCTATAATCGCAAGTGGGGGCAAGACCATATTCAGCATCTTTCGCCGTAGGCGTCGGGGTCGTATTGCGTGCCTGAGCGGATTGGATACTTTGCAGGAAAGCAGGGCACCTTGGCAGGACGAGCCACAAAGCGAATCAAGGTCATCGGCGGAGGGCTGGCCGGTCCCGAAGCGGCGCTCCAGGCAGCGAAATTCGGCTGCGAGGTCGATCTCTTCGAGATGCGTCCCACGCGCTCGACCGAGGCGCACCAGACCAGCGACTTCGCCGAACTCGTCTGCTCCAACTCCCTCAAGTCCGAGTCCGAAAATACCGCGCCCTGGCTGCTGAAGCAGGAGATGCGCCGGGCGGGATCGATCCTGCTGGCCGAGGCGGATGCTGCGGCCGTTCCCGCCGGGCACGCGCTTGCCGTCGACCGCGTCGAGTTCTCCCGCCGCGTCGCCGAGCGCATCGCCGCCGAACCGCGCATTACTGTTCATCGCGAAGAGGTCACGCGTCTGGACGAGACTGACCCGGACGTCATCACTATTCTCGCCAGCGGCCCGCTGACCTCGCCCGTGCTTGCCGCCGAGTTGCAGCGGCTCACCGGCTCTGACTACCTCGCCTTCTACGACAGCATCAGCCCCATCGTCGACGCGAGCACGATCAACATGGAGCGCGTCTACTTCGCCGCCCGCTACGACAAGGGCACCGCCGACTACATCAACTGCCCCTTCACCAAAGAGGAGTATGACGCCTTCCTCGACGCCCTGACGGGTGCCGAGAACGTCGAGTCGAAGGAGTGGGAGAAGCTGCAATACTTCGAGGGCTGCTTGCCCATTGAAGAGACCGCCCGACGCGGCCGCGACACGCTGCGTTTCGGACCGATGAAGCCGGTCGGCCTTACCGATCCCAAGACCGGCCGCTGGCCCTACGCCGTTGTGCAGCTTCGGCAGGAGAACCTCCGCGCCGACAGCTACAACCTCGTCGGCTTTCAGAACCACCTGAAGTTCGGCGAGCAGAATCGCGTCCTCAAACTCATCCCCGGTCTCGAAAACGCGACCTTTCTGCGCTATGGACAGATCCACCGCAACACCTATATCAATGCGCCCACACTGCTGACGGAGACATTGCAGCTCAAGGCGCACCCCAGCGTCATGATCGCGGGGCAGCTCAGCGGAGTCGAAGGCTACACGGAATCGATTGCCTCGGGGATGCTTGCCGGACGCTACGCCGCTGCGCTCGCTCACGGCAATACGCCGACGCCTGCTCCCCGCGCCAGCGCCAACGGCTCGCTCACCCACTACATCACCCATGCCGAGGGGAAAAAGTTCCAGCCCGCCAACATCACTTTTGACCTGCTGATCCCGCTCGAAGAAGAGCTGCGGAAAAAGATCCGCGACAAGAAAGAGCGTCATAGAATTCAGTGTGATCGTGCGCTGGAGGCCTGGGGGGAATGGCTGGACTCACAGCGGAACTGAAAAACGGTACCCCGGATGTAGCCTTGGTGATGCGAACAAAACGCAGATTCCCTTCGGGAATGACAAACAAAGAAGGGCACGCATGAGAGGGAATAGCCCTAAAGCCCCATTTATTCTGTCTTCTTCTTATTCCGCGCTTTGATCTTGAACCAGATCGGGCTTCCGATAAATCCGAAGTTGTCGCGAATCTGGTTGGCGAGGAAGCGCTCGAAAGAGAAGTGCATCTTCACGTCCTTGTCGGTGAAGAGCACGAACGTTGGCGGAGCGACGGCGGCCTGCGTCATGTAGTAGATGCGAATGCGCTTGGCCATCGGGACTGACGCCTTCTGGAAGTCGACCTTTTCGAGGAAGCGGTTCATCTGGCCCGTCGTGACGCGCTTGCGCCGCTCGCGCGAGACTAGCTCAACCTTCTTGAAGACCGACTCGATGTTCCTGCCCTCGGACGCTGAGATAAACAGCAGCGGAGCGTACTCCAGATACTTCAGCGCGTCGCGCACCTGCTGCTCGTAGACCTTGATATCGGCAGGCGGTTTGCCGTCGGTGCGCGCCGTCGTCATCAGATCCCATTTGTTGACCACGATGATGACGCTGCGGCCGCTCTCGTGCGCGTAGCCGCCGATGTTCGCGTCGAGCGCGGTCACGCCTTCGACGGCGTCGATGACCAGCAGCGAGACGTCCGCCGCTTCGAGGTGCTTGCGCGCCATGACGACGGAGAGCTTCTCGGCCATCAGCCTGGTCTTGCCCTTGCGGCGGATTCCAGCCGTATCGACAAAACGGAAACTGTGGCCTCCGCGCTCGACCACCTCGTCGACCGCGTCGCGGGTAGTTCCGGCAATCGGCGAGACGATGGCGCGGTCGGTTCCGGTGAGCGCGTTGAGCAGCGTGCTTTTGCCCACGTTGGGCCGACCGATGATGGCGATCTTCGTCTCCCTTTGCTGATACTCGCCGTGCGAGCGGAGCCTGCGGGCGGGAGGCTGGGGCCCGTCTTCATCTTCTTCCATCTCGTCTTCGGCGGTGAGCATGACTTCGGTCGGCTCTTCGTCGACGTTTTCAGGCGGCAGCGAGGCGAAGACCTCGTCGAGCAGGTCGCCGATGCCGCTGCCGTGTTCGGCCGAGATCGGCAGGACGTTGCGGAAGCCGAGCCGGCGGAAGTTTTCCGCCTGCGCGTACATGGCCTCGGTGTCCATCTTATTGACGGCGAGAAAGACGGGCTTGCCGCCGCGCAGCAGAAGGCGCGCCAGTTCCATGTCGGGCGAAGCGAGTTCGGTGCGTCCGTCGACCACCATCACGATGGAATCGGCCTCTTCGAGCGCGGCCTGGGCCTGGCGGAAGATCTCGCTGGGGATCAGCGCCTCGTCGTCGGGGACGACGCCGCCGGTGTCGACGATGCGCGCGTCGCGTCCAGCCCACTCGATCTCGCCGTAGATGCGGTCGCGAGTGATGCCGGGTTCGTCGCCGACGATGGAGCGGCGCGAGCCGGTGAGCCGGTTGAAGAGCGTCGATTTGCCCACGTTGGGCCGGCCGCAGACGGCGATCAGCGGCAGTTGCAGCGATGCGGGGCTTTCGGTTGCGGTGGAGAGCTGCGCGGCGATGACTTCGGCCTCGTGCCAGCCGTCTTCGCCTATATTTGCGCCGATGTTTTCGCGTCCGGCGACGTTGGAGGAGCGCGGCGTCTGGCGGCCGACGATTCCGTCCGCGGGCCGAGTGCTTTCGGGAGCGCGCAGCGGCTTCTTCGCCTCAAACTCGGGTGAACGCTTCGAGATCAGCTTCGCCTTGGCGGCGGCTGCCTTTTTAGTCGCGAGCACCTTGCGCTTGCGCGGGTCCACGGCTCCCGTGGTGGGAGCGACTCGCGGAGCGCGGCCCTTTTTGGGGCGGGTCTTCGCCTGCCGGTGCTTCTTGCCTAACCGCTTCCTATCGTCTCGTTGCGCCATAATCGTGCCTTCTCCCGGCACCGCAGCGCCATTCTCCATTATAGGGAGGTGGAGGATAGATGCCGCCGTGGATTACGAACAGCCTTCGAGATTACTCGACACCGAAAATACGATAAAGTCTGACCATGCCAGTCGTCTTCCGTTATCGCGGCTTTACGTTCTTCTTTTATTCCAACGAAGGCACGCCACGCGAGCCGGCAGATATTCACGTCGAGAAAGATGATCTGGAAGCGAAATTCTGGCTGAAACCCGAAGTCCGGGTGGCCTACTAATGATGGCTACGACGCCCGCACTCTTCGCGAACTGCTGGAGATCGTCGAAGTCAACAAAGACCGGATCGAGAGGCATGGGATGAGTTCTTCGGCTAGAGCGATGAGAGTGCACTTCGATGCGGACAGCATGTGGGTCGATCTCAGCGACGGCCGCGTCATCGGCGTGCCGCTGGCATGGTTTCCCCGGCTTCTGCACGCCACAGCTGAAAAGCGGGAGCAGGTTCGGATCAGCAGCCGCGGCTTGCATTGGGAAGGGCTGGACGAAGATATCTCCATTGCAGGTCTGCTGGCGGGGCAAGGCGATCAGACGACCAGCCGGGATACGTTTGCAGCTTAGATTGACCATCGGTTGCCAGCCTCATGCCGCAGTCGCAGTGCTTGCGTGAACTTCGAGCACCGTGCCTTCGACCTTCTGAAGATAGGCGACCATTTCAAACAGGTTGCGAGCCTGCGGATTTCCCTCCGGGCTGAGCATCCGCATCAGGCTCTTGGGCGACTTCGAAAGAGCCTGCCCCAAAGCGATGAAGCCCAGGGTTCCGTTGATATATTCACGCAGCACCGACTTGGCCGTCTCCAAATCTCCGGCCACCATGTTGCCCACCGCCTCCCGTAGAAACTCCCGGCGAAAGTCGGGGTCCGCCAGTTGTTCCTTGATCGTCTCTCTAAAGCTCCGTGTGAGTGGCATCTTTCTCCTCCCGCTTTCGTTTCTTGTACTCAGCCCATAGCGCACGGGCTCATCGATGTCCGCTTGCTGCCGCCTCTTGGTGCCGAAAAGTTACCGTATTCCATATGCAATACAGTGGTTATGGCCCTGACGCATGTGCCAGTGTCGAGCTTCACAACCCCAATCCCGGTAAAGGAATCCGGCGCCTAATATCGACGTATTCACTGGCTTCGATCACGGGCAATAGTAACGTATACGTTACCAAATATCAAATCTTTCGTTTGCCGTGTATTTGGCGGTTATCGAAGGAAATACGAATATCATGGACACAGCTCTCAGTGTCTTCCCCAATCCAAATCACGCCGGTCCCTTCGGAGAATCTGCCGAATCTTTACGACTTTTTTTCGCCTGGGGGGACGCTGGCGCGTTCCACGCTGGCCTTCGAGCATCGCAAGGGGCAGTACGAGATGGCGCGCGCCATCGAGAAGGCGTTCAAAGAGAAGCGCCACCTTATTGTCGAAGCTGGGACGGGAACGGGAAAGACGCTGGCCTATCTGCTGCCCGCGCTGCGGTTGGCGCGGGAGAGGCAGCAGCGGGTCATTATTTCGACGGGGACGAAGAATCTTCAGGAGCAACTCTTCTTCAAGGACGTGCCGTTTCTTGAATCGCTGCTGGGGCCGCTGAAGGTCTGCTATATGAAGGGGCGCAATAACTATCTCTGCCGCCACAAGCTCTATGCGCTGCGCGACACTCCTTTACTCAACGGCCTCGAAGAGATCGAGCAATTCCATGTCATCGCCGAATGGGAGAAGACGACCGAGACCGGGGACCGTGCCGAGATCGACGCGCTCCCGGAGTCGTCCGCGCTGTGGGGCAAGCTCGATGCTCGCACCGAGGCCTGCCTGGGCCAGAGCTGCCCGGATTGGGAGCGATGCTTCGTCACCAACATGCGACGCAAGGCGCTTGAGTCGGACATCGTCATCGTCAACCACCATCTCTTCTTCGCCGATTTGAGCATCAAGCAGCAGGCCGCGAACGCGCCCGATGCGGGCATTCTGCCCGAGGCAGCGGTGGTCATCTTCGACGAAGCGCACGAGTTGGAAGAGGTTGCCTCCAACTACTTCGGCATCGGCCTCAGCACGCAGCGCTTCGACGAGCTGACCCGTGACATTGAGACGATGCTCAAGAGCAAGGACGCTTTTTCCTCTTCCATCGTCAATGCCAGCATCACCGTCAAGGAGCGGGCCCACCGTTTTTTTGCCGCTCTGCCGGGCGAAGATTCGCTGGGCGCTCCGGCCGTCGGGAGAATGCCGTTTGACGACCGCGAGGGGTTTCTCGAAGAGAGCGGCGACACCTATACCGCGACGCTGAACGCGCTGACGCGGCTCGAAGGCGAGCTGGAGTGCGTCAAGAACGTCGAGGAGATTCCGGGCCTGCGCAAACGCACTGCCGACATTCGCGCCCATCTGGCGTTTCTGCTGGAGTCGTCGGACCGCAACACGGTCTTCTGGATCGAACGGCGCGCGGCCGGAGGCGTCCGCAATTTCGCGCGCGGCGGAGCGGCTGCCGCCTTTCATACGCATCTTCAAGCGACACCGATCGATGTTTCGGAGCTGCTGAGCACTTCGCTCTTCGACTGCTATTCGAGTGTCATCCTGACCTCAGCCACGCTCACGGTTTCGGGCGGTTTCGACCACATTCGCAGGCGGCTTGGCCTTAGCAGCGCGCGCGAACTGGTTGTGCCCTCGCACTTCAACTACGAGAAGCAGGCGCTGCTCTATCTGCCGCCGAACATGCCCGATCCGCGCGAGCCGGATTTTCCCGAGAAGGCTACGGAACGCATTCGCCGCGTGCTCGAGATCACCAAAGGCCGCGCCTTCTGCCTGTTTACCAGCTACAAACAGATGCGTGAGACACATGACCGCCTGCTCGCTGAACTGCCGTACAAGCTGTTGCTGCATGGGACGGCGCCGCGGCATGTGCTGCTGCAACAGTTTCGCGATACGCCGAATGCGGTGTTGTTCGGGACATCGAGTTTCTGGCAGGGGGTGGACGTGCAGGGCGAGCAACTCAGTTGCGTGATTATCGACCGCCTGCCTTTCGCCGTCCCCAGCGATCCGGTGGTGAAGGCGCGGATGGAGGCGATCGAAGCGCTGGGCGGCAAGCCCTTCTTCGACTACCAGGTGCCCAATGCGGTCATCACGCTGAAGCAGGGCTTCGGCCGCCTGATCCGCTCGCTCGACGACCGCGGCGTGTTGATGCTGCTCGATCCGCGCATCCAGCGCCAGCGCTATGGGCGCATCTTTCTTGAGAGCCTGCCACCGTACCGGCTGACGCAGGAGATTGCGGATGTCGAGCGGTTCTTCGAGTAACCCTCATCGTTTGCCGGAACGAGGCTGGCTTCGCTGAAAGAGTTCGCACCGCTCGAGTAGCGTTCGCCGTAAAATAGAAGCATCCATGGGACGCAACCTCTACATCCTCGCCGGAACGCTGCTGGTCTTCGCAATCGTTTCGTTTGGCGTCTCCTATACCAACATCGCACAGCAGCCGGGCTCTCCGGGCGATACGTCCCTGTGGCGGACGATGGGGCTGGCGCTGTTTTTCGTCAGCATGGTCGTTTCGCTTGCGGCCATTCTGTCGTCGTTGTTCGAGCAGGCGGAACGGCATACCGAGCAGGGTCGGCGCCGGGACCGCGACAAGCGTTAGGGCGGCGTAAACCGGTACAATAAGAAGACGCCGAAAGCCGCGCCACTCCAGCCCCGAAAAATCCAGGCAGCGCGGCCTTGAAGGGATCGTAGAACCATGTTCGAAGTCACTGTGGAAGCGGGTTTTTCCTCCGGCCACTACCTCCGCAACTATCGCGGCAAGTGCGAGAATCCGCACGGCCACAACTACAAAGTCTTTGTTACGCTGATCGGCCCCGACCTCGACGAAGCGGGGCTGCTGCTCGACTTTAAATTGCTTAAGCAGGTGATGCGCCCGGTGGTCAGCTATCTGGACCACCAGATGATCAACGATCTGGAGCCGTTTACGACGGTCAATCCATCGGCCGAAAATCTGGCGCGCTACTTCTATCAGGAGACTGCAAAGCAGCTTCACGAGATGACCGAAGGCCGCGTCCGCATCAAGGACTGCACGCTCTACGAGACCGACACCAGCTTTGCCCGCTACTACGAATAAACCCGCCAGATGCACTTAATCGAACTCTACAAATCGGTTCAGGGCGAATCATCCTTTGCCGGGCTGCCGTGTATCTTCGTCCGCTTCGCGGGTTGCAACCTGCGCTGCGCGTGGTGCGACTCCGAGTACACCTTCACCGGCGGCAGGCCCTTCAGCGAAGATGAGGTGGTTGCCCAGATAGAGGCGCTGGCTCCGTGCCGTCTGATCGAGTTCACTGGCGGCGAGCCGATGTTGCAGGCGAAGGAGTTGATCCCCCTGATGGAGCGGCTGTTGGCCGAGGGCTACACGCTGATGATCGAGACCTCGGGCGAGCGTCCGCTGGCCGAGGTTCCTAAAGCCGTGCATAAGATCGTCGACGTGAAGTGTCCCGGCGCGGGCGCGGCGGCGGGAAGCTTCCGGCGTGAAAATCTCGATGCGCTTACAAAAAACGATGAAGTGAAGTTCGTCATTACCAGTCGTGAAGACTACGACTTCGCCCGCGAGTTTATCGGGCGGCACGAGGTGAACCGCAGGGCAGGCGGCGTTCTGCTGTCGCCGGCATTTCGGAAGTCGCCGAGCCCGGAGCGAACGGCAGAGAACATGGCGCTTGATCCGCGCGATCTGGTGGAGTGGATGCTGGCCGACGGGCTCGACGCGCGGCTCTCCTTGCAGATTCACAAGTTTATCTGGGAGCCGATGAAAAAGGGTGTCTAGTATTCCTGCCGTCAGGTCTCGCCGGTGCTATATTGCTTCCATGCAGCGCTCGAAGGCCACTCCCGCCAGGCTTGCCGGACTCTCGGTATTGGGAACGCTGATTGCGGCAAGCGACTTTGTTGCGATCGTTGCGGTGAAGGCTTACTGGAGTTCTCACCATGTCGGGCATATTTGGAGCGGTCTCTCCGTTCCCGGCTTTGTGTTGATTGCGGTCTTTTGCGGCGGCTACTATCTGATGATTCGATCAGCGAAGAAACTCAGCAATGGCATTAAGGCGGGCCGGTGGACCGAAGCCGAACTGCAACCGGTGCGCAGGTTCTTCGAGGGTCGGGTGATACGGCTGGCTGCCTTTGTTTTGATTGGTATAGGGCTCGTGGCAGCTCTGATCGACGGCTCTTATCCGCATCATGGCTTTATGCTCGGCTTTGGGATCTGCTTTGTGCTGAGCATCGGACTCATGCAGCTTCAGCGCAGCCTGATAAACCCCGTTACGCAGGAGCCGGGGCTGCAGCTCGGTACGTCAGCGCCTCTGGAGTCGACGCATTGGGGTGAGTAATCGTGGACGCGCTCTTTGAGCGCTCTCGGCTGTTATCCCAGTATCTTTCGTACCACCCGCCGCACCGTTTCTGTCACCACGCCGAACAGCGCGTGTGAGGCCATCTCGCCGGTGCGTTCTCCGATGGTCTGCTCTTCCGGTGGAGCAGAGATGCCGATCGCGGGCAGCGCGCCCTCGTGGGTCAGCGAAGCCAGCGCCATGCCGAATCCCGCGCCGTCCTTCGCCGTGGCGGCGGGGTAGAACTCGGCCAGCGCTCCGTAGGCCGCGCCGGTAAGTGCGCCGAAACCCCAGTGGATCGCCTCGACTGCAACCGCTTCTTCGCTCTTCGTCAATTCATGCCCGGCGATCTTCTCCGCTAATGCTGCTTCTGGCTCTCCGTGCGAATGCGTCGAATAGAATTTCTCCGCAATTGCCTTGGCGGCGGTGGCCACGAGCCCGCCGATTAAACCGGCCACCAGGCCCTTGGCCAAGGACTTGCCTAGCTCCTTTTTATGTGTCTCTTCCGTCTTGCTCACCCATCACCTCGATATCGTATTGTCTCGCGTTAAGATGCGCCCTGCCTGCTTCGGGGAAGCCCCGTTCTATTCGGTATAAACGGATGCGGCATTCGTGCCTCGATGAAGTCCCGGCATTGTTTTGCGGAGCACTGCTGTCAGTATCGCCGAGAGCAGCAGATTGAGCAGAAGCGCGGGAACTGCCGCGTACATGGCGTAGGTTTCTCCGAACAGGTGCAGCGGGTAGACAGAGCTTTTGAGACCCAGCGAAACGACCATGCCGGTGCCGGTGACGATTCCAGCCGTCCATCCGGCCAGCAGAGCCCAGGGATGGAGCCAGCGGCTGAACGCCCCGATGACCACGGCGGGGAATAACTGGGCGATCCAGATTCCGCCCAGCAATTGCATGTCGATAGCGTAGGCGACGGGCAGCCGCAGCACAAAGACCAGGGCACCGAACTTGACTACCAGCGAGACTAGCTTGGCCATCCGCGACTCGCCTGCCGGACTAAGAGGCTTGCGGGCAAAGGCTCCATAGAGATTTCGCGTAAACAGGTTGGAGGCGGAGATGGACATGATCGCCGCTGGGACGAGCGCGCCAATCGCTACCGCGGAGAGGCAGAAGCCGGCAAACCACTCCGGAAACATCTTCAGGAAGAGCAGCGGGACGGCTTCGCTGGTGTTCTTCGTCGCTACGCCGGCAGCCAGCGCAATATATCCCAGCAGAGCGATCATTCCCAGCAGAAGGCTATAGGCGGGCAGCATGGCCATGTTTCGCCGGACGACATTGGCGCTTTTGGCGCTCAGCATTGCCGTCGCGGTGTGGGGATAGAGCATCAGAGCCACCGCCGATCCGATGGCCAGGGTGGAGTATGCCATGTACTGTCCCGGCTTGAGGAAGATGGAACCAGCCGGAGTGTGCGTGGCCAGGGCGCGGCTTGCCATCTCGAAGATGTGAGCGTAGCCGCCCAGCTTGATCGGCAGCAGGATCACCGCAGCCAACACCACTACGTAAAGCATCACGTCTTTGACGATGGCGATGACCGCAGGGGCCCTCAGACCGCTCGAATAGGTGTAGGCGGCGAGTATGACGAAGGCGGCAGCCAGCGGCCATTCTCCGTGCACGCCCAGCGCCTCGATGACCACCTGCATCCCCACCAGTTGCAGGGCGATGTATGGCATCAGCGCCATGATGCCGGTGACGGCGATGGCGATCGTCAGCCAGCGATTGCCGTAGTGACCGCTGACGAAGTCGGCCAGAGTGATGTAGCCATGGCGATGGCAGATCTTCCACAACGGGGGCAGCACCACCATCATCAGGGGATAGGTGATGACCACGTAGGGAAGGGCGAAGAATCCCATCGCGCCACCGCCATAGAGCAGAGCGGGCACGGCGATGACGGTGTAGGCGGTGTAGAGGTCGCCGCCGATCAAAAACCATGTGACCCAGGTGCCGAAGCTGCGCCCGGCCAGTCCCCACTCTTCGAGCGAGGCGATGCCCGCCGCCGGTCGCCGCCACCGCGCGGCCCAGAAGCCGATCAGCGTTACCAGTAGGAAGAACAGGCAAAAGACAAACAGCGCCGTCGTATGCAATCGCTCACCCGGTCAGGAAAGTTCTGGAAATGGAGTCAGAGAGCATCTTAGCGTAGATGGTGCCGAGAACTCTGGAGCTGGGAATTGTGGTTCGTGGCTGGGGAACAGTTTGCGTTCCCATGTCCGAGAATCCGGACATGGGGCAGATTTTTTGGAGGGGGAGAGGGTTAGCTCTTGCCGGACTCGCTCCAGTCGTAGATGACGATGCCAAGATCGTTGAGGGTTTTGACCACCGTCTCCATGTTGCGGCGAACCTGGGGCCGCGCGCTGACGGGAACCTCGTGGGCCTCTTCGACGGCGACGACGCGGCCGTATGGCCAGGAACTCTCCGGGATCGCGTTGAGGGCGGCGGGGAGATCGCCGATGCGCACGTTCAGGTCGCGGCGGCGGGCGCCCATGGGGCGGAGCAGACCGCCCTGGCCGAGGGTGCTGGTATTGGCGTCGGCGAGCATTACATGCAGCGTCACCATGCCGCCCTGCACGGTCAGATACGGGTTCTGCCAAAGGTTGAGGCTCTTGATCGCCATGTACCGCGCCTTGGAGGGCGGCGGGATCATGTTCATCTGCTGCTTTGCCTGAGCCGCTTCTTCCTGCTTCTGGGCCTCGATGGCCCGCACTTCGGCCGGACTGGGCGCTGAGGTGCGGGAACAGCCGGAGAGAGCCAGGGGAAGAAGGATGGCGGGGAGGAGAGCTAACGGGAGGATGGATCGTGGTCTGCGCACATAGATCAGCATATCAAGCCGCCTGCTCTGGAGAAAAGCGCCGAAGTACGAAACAGAAAGGCTATTTTGTCTTTTTTCATCCTGTCCACTTATCTGTTTATCTGCCTATTTTTTATCTTCTTATCTGCTTATTTTTACCGTCCTGTCCAGCGCGGTGGGCGCTTCTCAAGAAACGCCGTCGTTCCCTCCGTCTTGTCGGCGGTTCCCGCGAGCCGCCCGAAGATCTCTGCCTCTACCTTCATGGCGTCCTCGATCTCCAGATCGCTGCCGCGCTCGACAGCCTCGATGGTCGCGGCGACGGCGAGGGGAGCCATGGCGACGATGGAAGCGGCCAGCTCGGCGGCTCGCGGCAGCAGACGTTCGGCGGGCACGACCTCGTCGACCAGGCCGATGCGCAGGGCCTCGGCGGCAGGGATCATCTCTCCGGTGAGCAGCAGCCGCAGCGCCGTCGAACGGCCGATGAGCCGCGGCATGCGCTGGGTACCGCCATATCCGGCGATCAGGCCGAGCTTGACCTCGGGCTGCCCCAGACGGGCGGTCTCGACGGCGAGGCGAAGGGTGCAGGCCATGGCCAGCTCGCAGCCTCCGCCGAGCGCGAATCCGTTGATGCAGGCGATGACGGGCTTGCCGCAGGTCTCGATCAGGCGAAAGACGGACTGGCCGCGCCGGGCCTTGGCGTTGCCCGAGGCGGCGTCGGTTGCCGCCAGTTCGTTGATATCGGCTCCGGCGGCGAAGGCTTTCTCACCCGCGCCGGTCACGAGGATGACGCGCACGCCGGAGTCCTGGGACAGGGCGATGAATGCCGCCTCCAACTCGTCGAAGGTTCGGGCATTGAGGGCGTTGAGAACTCCGGGCCGGTTGAGCGTGACGGTTGCGATGGGTCCCTGGACGTCGCAGAGCAGGTTCTCGTAGGTCACGGGCGTCTCCTTAATACTGTTTGGATTCTGTGTTGGTCTTGCATTCATCTTGCATTGGTATCGCAATCCAGAAGATACAATCGAACCTATGATTAAGGGAATCACGGTTGTCAGCGCCGTCTCCTCGGCGGAGACGTTCGACCGGCTTAACAGCCTGCTCGCGGCGCTCGGTTTCGAGCCGGGCAAGGGCTGGGAAGACGCCAAGGGAAGAGGCTCCGCGCATCTTGCACCGCTGGGCAATCTCGAGTTCGTCACGGGAAGGCCGCCCGCGGTTCCACCGCTACTGATCGAGGTGACGCAACTGGATCAGGTTCATGCCGCGGTGCAGAAATGGATGCTGACCAGCTATCGCACGGAAGAGGTCGATGCGCTGCTCTCCGCGCCGGCGCCGACGCACTGGAATAGCCGCTTGTTTACGGTAAAGATTGCGACGGGCGAGGCTGAGGCGCTGACTCTGGGTTTCTGGCAGTCGGAGAATCCGCTCCATGGCAAGCCGGTTGCCATCGAAGGCGATCTGTCGGCCACGGGGATGCGGTTTGCCGTGGTGACGGCACGCTGGAATGCCGTGATTACCGACCGTCTGTTGCAGGGCGCGCTCGATGGTTTGTACCGCAGCGGCGCGGCGAAGGCCGAGGTCGAGATTGTGCGGGTGCCGGGAGCGTGGGAGATTCCCTCGGCGGCGCGCACGCTGGCGGAGTCGAAGCGGTTTGACGCGATTATTACGCTGGGCTGCCTGCTGCGCGGCGAGACGGCGCATTACGAGGCGATCTACAACGAGGTTGCTCGGGGCATCGGCCAGTCGCAACAGGAGACCGGCGTTCCCCATGCCTTTGGCGTGCTGACCTGCGAGACGCTGGAGCAGGCGCTGGACCGGGCAGGCGTGAAGGCCGGAAACAAGGGATTCGAGGCGGCGATTGCGGCCATCGAGATGGTCTCGATTCAAAGGAAACTGGCGGTAAAACAATAATGGGAACGCGCCGCAAGTCTCGTGAGCTGACGATGCAGATGTTGTTTCAGGGCGATCTCGGCAAGCAGAGCCCGGACGAGGTACGCAGGCTGTTCTGGCCCTCGCGGGACGACGTGGACGCGGAGACGCGCGGTTTTGCGGAGGATCTCTACCGCATTGCGACGTCGCGGCAGGCCGAGATCGACGAACTGATCGAGGCCCATGCGCAGAACTGGCGGATCGAGCGGATGCCGGTGGTGGACCGCAACCTGATTCGCGCGGCGGTGGCGGAGATGCTGGGGTTTCCGAATACACCCGCGGCGATCGTCATCAACGAGTCGCTGGAGGTGGGGCGGCTGTATGCGGCTCCGGAGTCGATCCATTTCCTCAATGGCGTGCTGGATGCGATTGCGCGGGACCTTTTGAAGAAGCGTCTGGCCTGAGCGGGGCTGGCGGTAAGCCGCGAAGGCCTGCAATCTACGACTTTATTTTTTTTAGAGCGGTTCTCCTCCAGATGTATTAGTTGGCGATTCGGGCGAAACGCGGATTCCCTTCGGGAATGACAAACAAAGGAAAGCCTTCCGGAATGGAAAACGCCCTGCTGAGGAGCAGGGCATTTTCTATTGCAGCTTGAAGCAGGATGGCGGTTAGGAGATGCTGTTCCTCGGTCTCTGGACGAGCAGGTCGGGGGCGGCGAAGCCTCCGTTGATGCCGGGGAGCTTGGGCAGGATGATCTTTGTCGGACTGTCGGTCAGGGTGTTGCGGTCGATGAGATGTACCGCGTTGTCGCCCGTAGTGCCGATGTAGAAAGTCGTGTTGTCGGAGCTGATGACTCCGGCGACAGGAGCGACGGGAGCGACCGTGGTCGGGGTTGCCGGAGTCGCCGCCAGGAGCGGGATATTGGCGATGGTCCCGGTGCTCGGCGTGTAGTAGGGCAGCACGCCGCCGGTGCCGGTGTAGGTGACGAAGGCGAGGCTGGAGTCCGAGGTCGTATCGATGCCGGTGATCGCAGTCGCGGTGACGCCGGGCAGGGCCAGCGGAGCGCCGGGAGTTACGGTGAACTTCGATCCCGCGGGATCGCAGGGGCCGGTCGGCAGGCCGGGCTGGAGAGAGAGGTCGATCAGGGTATTGGTTGCGGCGGTGGCTCCGAGGATGTGGAGCCCGTCGTTGGTCGCATCCAGGCGGTCGGCCTTGGGGGCGGTGACGCCGGCATCGGGATAGAACTGGTTGGTGGTGACCTGGATGCCGTTCGACGTCGTGGTGGTGGTGACGGGGCACTGGCCGCGCGCCGTGGTGGTGTCTCCGGCGAGAAAGGCTCCGACACTGGGCACAGTAACGGCGACGTCAGTAGCCGGAGCGGTGAGCGCGACCGTGGTCCATCCGGTGACGGTCGAGTGAACGAGCAGTTGATTGGTCGTGGTGGTGATATAGACGGTCTGGCTGTCGGGCGCGTACTCGGCGTGGGTTGCAACGCCGCCAATCTGGGACTGTACGCCGCCGGTTGGGGCATAGAGATAGATCAACTGGCGATTGGGGTCGGTGAGCACGATGCTGGAGTTGTCGGGCGATACCGCCAGCACCTTGCCCATCACGGTCGGATCCTGGGTAGAGAGAGCGTTGGTCAGGGCGTTGAAGGTCATCAGCTCGGTATCGCTGCCCATGTAGATCGACGATCCGTCGTTGCTAATGACCATTGAATTGGGCACGTAGGGCAGGCGAATGGGGGTGCCGATGACGTTGGTGGTGAAGTCCACCGGGACGATATATTGCGACTGGGTGCTGGCGACGTAGAGCGCCGTGCTGCTCTTGCCGGGAGCGGTGACGGTCAACTCATTGGAGACGACCGGCGTGCCGTTGCCGAAGAGGCCGATCTGGTTGAAGGGCGAAGGATTGCAGGAGGGGGGCTGGCAGATGGCGGTGATAGCGGCCGATCCGGGGAAGAGAGGCGTAATGGTGGAGTTGCCGGGGATCGTCGTCGGCGTGGTGGAGACGAACTCGAGCGTGAGGCCGGTCAGGATGGTGCCGTTCTTGTCCTTAACCACGGCATTGAGCGGCTGCGGGTTGTTAGGGTTCACCGAGACCTGGGTGCCCCCGGTGATGGGCACGGTCAGGCTGATCGATGTTGGGGGGCAGGTGGAGAAGAAGCCCGCCGAACTGCCGGCATTGGAGAGGTTGGCGGAGATGATGGTCGATCCCGGGGCCTGTGCGGTGGCGACGCCGTTCTCGTCGATGGTCACGATAGAGCTTGTCTGCGCTGCGTAGGAGAGATGGCCGACCTGGCAACTGATGTTTGCGCCGCTACCGTCGAAGACGCGCGCCGCCAGTTGTCCGGTGGTGCCCTGTGAGAGGCAGGAGTTCGATACGTAGGCGGTGCTGGTGGGCAGGGGCGTGATGCAGCATCCGTTGGCGGGATTGACGGTGCAGCTTGTAGGCGAGGTGGAGTAGGCAGCCGGACTACAGTTGGTCGCCGGGTCGGTCGAACAGTCCGTCGATGGCGCGCCGAGCACGACGCTGGTGACTGTGGGGTGCACGTAGACCGGAAGCGGATTGCTGCTGGCGCCGTCAGCCTCTGCGATGATGTAGGCGGTGCCGCTTTTGTTGGTGGCGTTGCAGGTGGTGTAGTCGGCGATGCCGGCGCCGGAGTTGCGGTTCCATGTGCCCGCGCAGAGCTTTCCCGTGCTTGGGTTTACGTCGGCAATCGTCATGTCGGTGGTGTGGTACTCGAATTTGGCGACGCTGACCGGATTGCTGTTGCAGTCGGTCGCGACAGCCGCGGAGATGGACCCCATGAGACCGTAGTTGAGCGAGACGCCGTAGACCTTGGGCGAGAGGGTAATCGTCGTCACCTGTCCCACAGGAACGCCGGTGTCTCCGCCGTTACAGAATTCTACGGTGGTCTTCTTCGAGCAGCCAGAGACTGATATGCCAAACGGAATCGTAAAAAGTAGAAGAATTACTAAGCCAGCGAACCTACGCATTGAACCTCCCCGTCCAACCGGACCCTCAGTTGAACGGTCTCACCGCACTCTGAATTACCGAAGCACCAGTGTAAAAGGTGCATGGACGGGAAGCAAATGAGGAGGGGCAAGGAAGGAGTAGTGAATATAGAGAATTCCCATCCCGGCGTTAGAACCTGTCCAAAAACTGTAGCAGTTCGGACACAGGATGTTCGATGATCCGTTCAAGAAGAGGGTGCAGAACGGTAACGACGAAATACAGGGGTCTCTCCACTGCGGCGGCAAAAGCGCCGCCTTCGGTCGAGATGACGTGCATTTGGGACTGAATTAAGAAACGGAGGCAGTTGGCGAACCGAGGAGCGGAAAAAGACGTCATCTCGACCGCAGCGCAGCGCAGAGACCCCCTGTATTTTTACCTTCGTCTTCATTTCTACCGAAGCAAATCGGGTGTATAGCTTTCGGACGGTTCTACGGCATCTCTGTCTCGAACCAGTTGAGCGCGCGTTCGAGCACATCGCGGCGATGGTCGGGATCGACGAAACGATGGCCTTCGTCGGGGTAGACGACGAGCCGGGTCTTGATGCCCTGGGCGCGGAGGGCGTGCCAGAACTCGAAGCTCTGCGGGGCGGGGCATTCGCCGTCGCGGTCGCCGACCACCAGCAGGGTTGGAGTCTTCACGTTCTTAATAAAGTTGATGGCGGAGCTTTTGGCGTAGATGGCGGGGTCGTCGTAGACGGACTTGCCGAAGAAGGGGATCATCCACTGGTCAATGGAGTTTTCGCCGTAGTAGCTCTGCCAGTTGCTGATGCCCGCGCCGGCGACGGCCGCCCTGAAGCGCGGGGTCTGGGTGACGGCGAACATGGTCATGAAGCCGCCGTAGCTCCAGCCGGTGATGCCCTCGCGGGATTTATCGATGGGGAAGCGCTTTTCGAGGGTGTCCACTCCGGCGAGGGTGTCGCGCAGGTCGCCGTAGCCGAAGTCGCGGACGTTGGCCCGGGCGAACTTCTCACCCTGGCCGAAGCTACCGTGCGGGTTGGGCATGAAGACGAAGTAGCCGAGAGCGGAGAAGGGAACGCCGCCGTAGCCGACCTCGGGCCAGCGCGGCGTGACCGCGGCGGAGGGGCCGCCGTGGATGTAGACCAGCAGGGGGTACTTCTTCGCGGGATCGTAGTGCGCCGGGTAGAGCAGCCATCCCTGCACGTGGAAGCCTTCGTTGGTCCATTCGATACTTTCAGACTTGCCCCAGAGAGGCCTGAGGCCGTCGTTGACATGGGTGATCTGCCTGAGGTGGTCGAGAGGCCCGGCCCAGACCTCGGTCGCTTTTTCGAAGGAGGTGCGGACGAAGGCAACGTTGCGGGTGTGGGAGGTCGAGATGCTCATGACCAGGTCGCTCGACCAGATGGTCTCGGGCAGGGTGAGGCCGGGTGTGCTGCCGGGGTCGCCTGGGGACTTCAGATTTAACTTCGTGATGTGGGTGCCTCCGCCGACGTGCTCGGTAATGCCGAGAACCTCGGGCGAGATCCAGTGGAGAAAGGCGACGGACGCCGGTCTTCCGGGGGTGATGTCCCGCGGCTCGCCGCCGGTGGCCGGGATGAGGTAGATGTCGCCGCCGGTCGAACCCTGATCGCTCATCAGGCCGCCGATGAAGGCGATCTGTTTGCCGTCGGGCGACCAGCGGGGGACGGCGATCTGGAGATTGTGGAGCTGGCCGGAGACCTGGGTGGTGTCGAGGATCGACTGTGGCGGTGGCGGAGGCTGCGTGGCGGTGGTTGGCTGGACTGTCTGTATATAGAGATGGGCCACCCACCAGTTGTTTTCGCCGGGAGGATTGGCGGCGATGTAGGCCATCTGTCTGGAGTCGGGCGACCAGTCGAACTCGTAGACGTGCAGGTTGGCCGGGGTGACCTGCCGGAG
The DNA here is from genome assembly GCA_001897435.1 of Acidobacteriales bacterium 59-55. Lineage (GTDB taxonomy): Bacteria > Acidobacteriota > Terriglobia > Terriglobales > Acidobacteriaceae > Edaphobacter. The sequence continues at coordinate 400,808 of MKSV01000008.1, forward strand.
CGCTCCGGTGGCGACGCTGGCCACAGCGATGCGCTGGACCTCCGCGCCCTCTTCGCCGATGACACCGCTCCAGGGCTTCATGGCGGCGAGCGCGCCGGCGGTGCGGGTGGCGTTCTGGACGAAGAGGAAGGCGAGAGAGCGGCCGTCGGGCGACCAGGCGGGCATGTCGATCTCGCCGGTGACGTGGGTGAGCTGGCGGCTCTGACCGGTCTTGCGGGACCAAAGGAAGATCTGCTGCTGGTCGGGGTTGTCTTCACTGGAGGAGCAGGTGGACGCGTAGGCCAGCCATTGGCCGTCGGGCGACCAGGTGGGGCTGTCATAGGAGCAGTCGGTTGCCTCGGCTTCGGTGTGGATGGGGGTCTCTTTTGTGGGATTGTCTATGTCGGTGAGGCGGAGCTGGGAGCCATCGCGGGTTTCGAGCGACCAGGCAACGGTTTTGCCGTCGGGAGAGAGGGCGGCCTGGCTGATATGTTTCGCTTGCCCGATGCTTTGGATTACGGCGCCGATGCGCGCGTCTTGATGGGGCGCGGTGTTCGTCGTCTGGGCCGGGAGCGAGTGGAGGGCAGAGAAAGAGAGGATCAGGACGACGGTCGAAAGACGCAGAGGGAGACGGGCGCAATTCATGCGAAAAGGCTAGCACGGACGATTTAGGAGGCCGGCATCGCTACTCTTTCGATCAGTGGAAGAAATTGAGGTTGACATATCATTCATAGGCATATTATTTATATGCCTATGAATGATATGCCTAAATCTGGAATGCCTTCCGGCGCGCTGGTCATGCTTGTTCTTCGGGTATTGCGATCGGGCCCGATCCACGGCTACGCCATCGCGCAGCGTATTCACGCCTTGTCGACCGAGGTGCTGCAGGTAGAGGAGGGTGTGCTTTATCCGGCGCTGCAAAAGATGCTGCTCAAGGGCTGGGTTACAGCCGAATGGGGCATCTCGGAGACGAACCGCAAAGTGCGCTTCTATTCCCTCACTGCGGCCGGCCGTCAGCAGCTTGATGCCGAGCTCTCCGATTATGGCCGGGTTACCGAGGCCATTCAGGCCATCTTGCGTACTGCCTAAGGAGGCTGTTTGTGGGTACACTCTTCCGCCGTCTGCGTTACCTGTTGAATCGTCGTCAGCTCGATCAGGAGCTCGAGAGCGATATGGACTTTCATCGCGAGATGATGGCGCGGGAGGGGCGAAGAAACTTTGGCAATCCCCTTCTTCTTCGAGAGCAGGCACGCGATGCATGGGGCTGGACCTGGATTGAGCGCTTAGGACAGGACTTGCGTTATGCACTGCGAACGCTGATGCGGTCTCCGGGGTTTACGATGACCGCCGTTCTGGTGCTTGCGATTGGCATTGGCGTGAACGTCACCGCCTTCAGTCTCTTCAACATGATTGCGCTGAAGCCGCTCCCTGTCCGCGATCCGGATTCTCTGGTTCAGTTGCAGAGGCGTTCGCCAGAGATTGTGCAGGGAGAGATGCCCTATCCCTCCGTAGTCTTCTATCGCGATCATGCGAAGACTTTGTCCGCTGTGATGGCGGTGATGGGCGTCCCGCCAATGAATCTCGAGGGCGTCGCGGAGCCGGTGCGTACCAGCTTTGCCTCAGGAAACTACTTCAGCGAGCTGGGAACTCATGCAGCCATGGGCAGGCTCTTCGAGCCGCTCTCGGAAGACAAGCCGGATGCGGCCCCGGTGGCGGTGCTGAGTTACGGTGCGTGGCAGAGACGTTTCGGTGCGGACCCCTCAGTGGTGGGACGAACCATTCGTCTCGGCGGTAAGCCTGCTACCGTGATCGGCATTCTGCCCTCTGCGTTTGCCAGTCTGGGAGGGCAGACCCCCGATGTCTGGCTACCCCTGATGCAACAGCCCTACTTCATCGAAGGCAGCAAGGTGCTGACCGACAGCTCGGCTTCGAGCGTCCGCATGTGGGCGCGGCTGGCTCCGGGCGTTACCGCAAAGATGGCCGAGCAGGAGTTGTTGGCGTTGACCAATGAATTGCGCAAGGAGCACCCCAAGGAGGTCTGGGACAAGGAGTACATCCGTAGTGACCCGGGCGGTCATTTGCAGGTGATCACCCCCGAGATGTATCAGGTCGCGACGATGGTTGCGGTGCTGACCTTGCTGATTCTCGTGGTGGCGTGCGCCAACCTGGGAGGGTTGTTACTGGCGCGCGGCGTTACGAGGGAGCATGAGATGGGAATTCGAATGGCCATCGGCGCCAGCAGGAAGCGCATCTTCCGGCAGTTGTTTACGGAGAGTCTGCTGTTAGCTTCGCTCGGTGCGGTTGCCGGGGTTGCCCTGAGCTATGCGGTGCTGCGTGTGGCCCTTGTCCGGCTCGATGCTCCGCAGTGGCTGAGCCCTGTGCCGGATTGGCGGGTCCTCGCATTTTCGATCAGCGCGGCGCTGGGGGCGGCGATCTTTTTTGGATTGACGCCCGCCTTGCAGATAGCGCGGCAGCGGCAGAGGAAGACGATAGCGCGGCAGGTACTGGTAGGCGCGCAGGTGGCGGCGAGCTGCGTTCTGCTGATTGTGTCAGGGCTGCTGGTGCGAGCCATGCACCGCATGCTCTATACCTCGCCGGGGTTTGGGTACGAACATGTTTTTTCGATTGACCCGCAGCTGGGGGTGCACGGCTATACGGCAAGCTCTGCGCAAGCGTACCTGAGTCAGATGGAGAGTCGATTGAATGCTATGCCTGGGGTGACCTCGGTATCGCTGGTCAAGATGCCGCCTATGGGGCATACCGTTTCGCGCACGGATGGCGAGATTGATGGGCGCCGTGTGGCGATTTATCCGAACTGGGTCGAGCCGGGCTTCTTCCAGACGATGAATATTCCACTTCTGCTGGGGCGCACTCTGCTGCCGGGGGAGAAGAATGCGGTCGTCATCAGTGAATCGTTCGCCCGCAGACAATGGCCGGGGCAGAATCCAATTGGCAAGCAGTTCGACGCCAGCAATCCCGGCAGCCCGCGCGATACGGTTGTGGGGGTTGTCGGAGATGCCCGCCTGAACGCTCTCAACGATGACGATGCGGTTGAGGAATATTGGTCCGCACAAGCAGGGGATATGCCCGGAATGTCGATGGTGGTGAAGATGTCCGGTGCGCCGGAAGACTTCGTCTCGATGACGAAGGTCATTGCAGACAGCCTCGATCCGAAGATCTTTCCGGAGATTCGTCCGCTCAAGAGCCTGTATCAGGCTACGGTATCGACGGTGGAGCGGCTGGCGATGGTGGTGAGCCTGATTGGGCTTGTAGCAGTTCTGCTGGCAGGGATAGGGATCATTGGACTTGTGGCCTACACCGTATCGCAGCGGACCAAGGAGATTGCGATACGGCTGGCATTGGGAGCGGAGCGTGCCGATGTGCTGGCTGCCGTGCTGCGCCAGTTCGCGTTGCCGATGATGATTGGACTCTTGGCAGGCGTTGGCGTGGCGGCAGGCGCATCGAAGGTGCTGCGAAAGGCGCTGTTTGGGGTCAGCAATCTCGATCCCGCAAGTTATGTGGGGGCGGTTGCGGTTCTGATTGGAATCGTAGGCCTCGCCACCCTTCTTCCGGCCAGGCGGGCGTTACGGTTGAATATGGCAAAGGTTCTTCATTATGAGTAGGGAATTGGCAAGCCTCCGAGGTTGCGAATGCGTCTGTCGCAAACCGTGTTTTACTGCATGTTCCATGACTGGAATCGGTCGATCGCCGCTTACGGGAAATTGTTGACGGAATCCCGGGGAATTGCTATTGTTAGAAGGTTCCGCGAGTATCCGGATTGCTCCGTCAGCTAGCTTGGCGGGCAAGGGGTGGAGACATACCCCGCGCAGGAGATTTGAAAGATTCGCCTGCGTTATACTGGATACAAGAGATTTCACCGCAGGACATTCCTCAGTACGATCTGGAGTGTCGTAGTCTGCGGCCTTTCGCAATCGCGCCTGCGACACCCTCCACCCTGGATGGGCTATGCGGGCCGGAACAGCGAAACGGAGTCGGCTCTTCCTTTCTTCCATGGATTCTGGATTTGAGGAAATACGCTCGGCCACCGTCGACTGTTTTCGTCTGGTAATGGTTTTACAGACGCGAAGCAGGGCAGTTCTTCGCACGAGGCGCTTCAGCGTCCTCATTCTTTTTGTGTGTACGGCACAAAAAGGCGAAGTCTCCTGACCTTCGGCGCGCCTGACATGATTTCGCTTCAAGGTATCGCACGCATCAGCAAGGAGTTCCAGTGCCTACGTTCCATCAGCTCGTCAAGCAGGGCCGCACGCCCACCCGTTATAAGACCGCCAGCCCCGCTTTGCAGGGTTCGCCCCAGCGCCGTGGCGTCTGCACCCGCGTCTACACTCAGACCCCCAAGAAGCCGAACTCGGCCCTCCGCAAGGTTGCCCGCGTTCGCCTGACCAATGGGATTGAGGTCACGACCTACATTCCGGGCATCGGCCACAACCTGCAGGAGCACTCGATCGTGTTGATTCGCGGCGGCCGTGTGAAGGATCTGCCGGGTGTCCGGTATCACGTCGTCCGCGGCACGCTCGATGCGGTGGGAGTTGCCAACCGCAAGCAGAGCCGCTCGAAGTACGGCGCCAAGCGTCCGAAGGCCACTGCCAAGTAAACCCTGCGGTTCGCCGCACGAATTTAGATTTCAAGTTCAGGCCTTGAGAAGTCGACGGTCCTGAAGGAAGACGAGAAGAGAAAAGCAATGCCGAGAAAAGGCTATATCGCGAAGCGTGAAGTTGCACCGGACCCGGTGTACAACTCGACTCTGGTTACGAAGTTCGTCAACTCCATGATGTGGGGCGGCAAGAAGTCGACCGCGCAGGGCATCTTCTATACCGCCATGACCAACCTGGAGCAGAAGGGCGGCGACGAGGCTCTGAAGCTGTTCAAGAAGGCGGTTGAGAACTGCAAGCCGCTGCTCGAGGTCAAGAGCCGCCGCGTTGGCGGAGCGAACTACCAGGTGCCGATCGAGGTCAATCCTGAGCGCCGCACCTCGCTGGCGATTCGCTGGCTGGTGACCTATGGCCGCGCGCGGGGCGAGAAGGGCATGGTGGACAAGTTGACCGCCGAACTGCTCGACGCCGCCAATGGCCGCGGCGCCGCGATGAAGAAGAAGGAAGATGTTCACCGCATGGCTGAGGCTAACAAGGCCTTCGCGCATTACCGGTGGTAAAGAAAAGTCTTTTCAGCAAAGAGCCTTTTGTTTGTGCTTTTTAACAGATTTTTACCGCGAGTAAACACTCGCAGATGAGAGATTGATCGTGGCCCGCACTACACCTCTGAATCGTTGCCGGAACATCGGGATTATGGCGCACATCGACGCCGGCAAGACGACGACGACCGAGCGCATCCTGTTCTATACGGGCATCACGCACCGTATCGGCGAGGTGCACGAGGGCACTGCGACCATGGACTGGATGGAGCAGGAGCAGGAGCGCGGCATTACGATCACCTCGGCTGCGACGACCTGCACTTGGAAGAACATCCGCATCAATATCATCGACACGCCCGGTCACGTGGACTTCACGGCCGAGGTGGAGCGTTCGCTGCGCGTGCTCGACGGCGCGGTTGCCTGCTTCGATGCTGTGGCCGGTGTTCAGCCGCAGTCGGAGACGGTGTGGCGTCAGGCCGACAAGTACAAGGTTCCCCGCATCTGTTTCATTAATAAGATGGACAAGGCCGGAGCAGACGCGGTGTATGCGACCTCGACGATCGTCGACCGTCTCGGCGCGCGCGCGGTTCCCATCAATATCCAGATCGGCGCCGAGGCGAAGTTTCTTGGCGTCATCGACCTGGTCACAATGAAGTCGATTCTCTGGCACGACGAGACCATGGGCGCGGAGTACTCGATCGAAGAGATTCCGGCGGACCTGCTCGATAAGGCGAAGGAGGCCCGTCACGCGCTGATCGAGGCGGTTGCCGACAGCGACGACGAGATTCTGAACCTGTTCCTCGAAGGGCAGGAGCCGACCGTCGAACAGTTGAAGGCCGGCATTCGCAAGGCCACCATCGCGATGAATATCTTCCCGGTGCTGTGCGGATCGTCGTTCAAGAACAAGGGCGTGCAGACGCTGCTTGATGCTGTGATCGATTATCTGCCCAGCCCGCTCGATATTCCTCCCATGATCGGCAGCAATCCCGACAACATGGAAGAGAAGATCGTCCGCAAGGCCGACGACAACGATCCGTTTGCCGCGCTGGGCTTCAAGATCATGACCGACCCGTTCGTCGGCCAGCTAATTTTCATCCGTGTCTACTCGGGCCAGCTCAAGACCGGTGACTCGGTGCTGAATCCGCGCACCGGCAAGACGGAACGCATCGGCCGCCTGTTGAAGATGCACGCCAACAAGCGCGAAGAGATTACCGAGATTCTGGCGGGCGATATCTGCGCCGCCGTTGGGCTCAAGAACCTGATCACCGGCGATACGATCTGCACCGAGAAGGCCCCGGTCGTTCTCGAATCGATTGACTTCCCCAAGCCCGTCATCGAGGTTGCGGTTGAGCCGAAGACGAAGGCCGACCAGGAGAAGATGGGCATGGCGCTGGCCAAGCTGGCTCAGGAAGATCCCACCTTCAACGTGCACACGGACATCGACTCCGGGCAGACGATCATCGCCGGCATGGGCGAGTTGCACCTCGAGATCATCGTCGACCGCATGATGCGCGAGTACAAGGTCGAGGCCAACGTCGGCAAGCCGCAGGTTGCTTACCGCGAGACGATCCGCTCGAACTCGGACGCTGAGGGCAAGTACATCCGGCAGACCGGCGGTTCGGGCAACTACGGCCACTGCAAGATTCGCATCAGCCCCAACGAGCCGGGCAAGGGCTACGAGTTTACGAACGACACCAAGGGCGGCGCGATTCCCAAGGAGTACATCAAGCCGATCGACCAGGGCATTCAGGATGCCATGTTGCGCGGCATTCTGGCCGGCTACGAGATGGTCGATATCAAGGTCTCGCTCTACGATGGCAGTTATCACGACGTCGACTCGAACGAAATGGCATTCAAGATCGCCGGCTCGATGGCCTTCAAGGAAGCCGCGAAGAAGGCCAAGCCGGTTCTGCTCGAACCGATGATGGAAGTTGAAGTTACAGTTCCGGAAGAGTACATGGGAACCATCATCGGCGACCTGAACAGCCGACGTGGACGGATCGAAGGTATTGAGATGGTGAGCGGCACGCAGGCCATCAAGGCTATTGTCCCTCTGAGCACGATGTTCGGTTATGCCACGCACATGCGGTCGTCGACGCAGGGCCGCGCGAATTATTCGATGCAGTTCAAGCAGTATGAAGAGGCGCCGCGGTCGGTCTCCGAAGAGATCATTGCCAAGGTGCAGGGCAAGGACAGCAAGTAAGGGCTGCCGCGAGTACAACGGATTTAGCAGTATCAATTTAGAAGCACGAACACGGAGAGAGTCATGGGCAAGGAAAAGTTTGACCGGTCGAAGCCGCACGTAAACGTAGGGAC
>MKSV01000009.1 GCA_001897435.1 Acidobacteriales bacterium 59-55
AGAGTCATGGGCAAGGAAAAGTTTGACCGGTCGAAGCCGCACGTAAACGTAGGGACGATCGGGCATATCGATCACGGCAAGACGACGTTGACGGCTGCGATTACGAAGGTGTTGTCGAAGCACAACCCGAAGAACAGCTTTCGTTCGTTCGACATGATCGACAACGCTCCGGAGGAGCGCGAGCGCGGCATCACGATTGCGACCTCGCACGTGGAGTACGAGACGGCGAACCGTCACTACGCGCACGTCGACTGCCCGGGCCACGCCGACTACATCAAGAACATGATCACGGGCGCGGCGCAGATGGACGGCGCGATCCTGGTGGTGGCGGCGACCGACGGTCCGATGCCGCAGACCAAGGAGCACGTTCTGCTGGCGCGCCAGGTTGGCGTTCCTTACATCGTGGTGTTCCTGAACAAGTGCGACGCAGTCGAAGACGCCGAGCTGATCGACCTGGTGGAGATGGAAGTCCGCGAGCTGCTGTCGAAGTACGACTTCCCCGGCGACGATGTTCCTGTGATCCGCGGCTCTGCGCTGGGCGCGCTGAACGGCGAAGCGCAGTGGGAGGCGAAGATCGACGAGCTGATGGAGGCGGTGGACAAGAACGTTCCGCAGCCTGACCGCCTGGTCGACCTTCCGTTCCTGATGCCGATCGAAGACATCTTCTCGATCTCGGGCCGCGGCACGGTGGTGACGGGTCGCATCGAGCGCGGCAAGGTGAAGGTTGGCGAGGCCTGCTCGATCGTCGGCTTCCGCGACACGCAGCAGACGGTGTGCACGGGCGTCGAGATGTTCAAGAAGCAGTTGGACGAAGGCCTTGCGGGCGACAATGCGGGCATCCTGCTGCGCGGCATCGCGAAGGAAGACGTGGAGCGCGGGATGGTTCTGGCGAAGCCGGGATCGATTACGCCGCACACGCAGTTCAAGGGCGAGATCTATGTGTTGAGCAAGGAAGAGGGCGGCCGTCATACGCCGTTCTTCAACGGCTATCGCCCGCAGTTCTACTTCCGGACGACGGACGTGACGGGCTCGGCGAAGCTGCCGGAAGGCACGGAGATGGTGATGCCGGGCGACAACATTCAACTGGAGATCACGCTGCATACTCCGGTGGCCATGGAGAAGGGCTTGCGCTTCGCCATCCGCGAAGGCGGCCGCACCGTCGGCGCGGGAACCATCTCCGAGATCATCAAGTAAAGAAGATTTCGGTAAAGGGATTTAGGGTTCTGTAGTTCAAGATTTTCTGTAGTTCAAGACTAACGAGGGCTGCCGGCAGGTGCAGAAGTTCATCACCGGCAGCGACTCCAAACGATCTTTGAGTAACGCGAAAGAGACTAACCATGGCAGGACAGAGAATCAGAATTCGGTTGAAGGCATATGACTACCGTGTGCTCGACACCTCCACCGGCGAGATCGTCGAGACGGCCAAGCGCACCGGCGCCCAGGTCGCGGGGCCCATTCCGCTGCCGACCATGAAGAATAAATACTGCGTTCTGCGTTCGCCCCACGTCGACAAGAAGTCACGCGAGGCCTTCGAGATTCGTACCCACAAGCGGCTCATCGACATTCTCGAGCCGACCCAGCAGACGGTTGATGCGCTGATGAAGCTCGACCTTCCCGCAGGCGTGGACGTAGAGATCAAGACGGTTCAGAAGTAAAGAGAAAGCTTCTCAGCAGCTTCTTCACTTGTTTCATGTTTTGGCAGCACCAGCCCGGCAGTGCTCGGCAGCAAGCCCGGGCATGATGAGGAAAGGAAATTCAAATGTCAGTAGCAGGGATTCTCGGAAAAAAAATCGGCATGACGCAGATCTTCGACGATCACGGTGACGTTCATCCGGTAACGGTGCTGAAGGCCGGCCCGTGTGTCATCACCCAGCTGAAGACGCTGGCCAAGGACGGCTATGATGCCGCGCAGATCGGCTATGTCGATTTCGTCAAGGCGTCCAAGGTGAACAAGGCCATGACCGGCCACTTCGCCAAGTCGGATGTTCCTCCTGTCCGCGAGATCAGGGAAGTTGCCCTGGAAGCAGTCAAGAATGTTGATGGCGAAGAGGCAGTTACCGTCAAGGCGGGCGACCGTATCCTGGTTGATATCTTCAACGATGAGCGGTTCGTGGACGTGATCGGGACCTCGAAGGGCCGCGGCTTTGCCGGCGTTATCCGCCGCCACGGTTTCGGTGGCGGTCCCAAGTCACACGGCCACATGTTCCAGGTGCAGGGCTCGATCGGTGCATCGTCGTTCCCGTCGCGTGTATTCCCAGGTCAGCGTATGCCCGGCCACATGGGACATGCGCAGATCACGGTTCGCAACCTGCGCATTCGCGGCATCGACCTTGAAGACAATCTTCTGCTGGTCGAGGGTGCTGTTCCCGGGCCGCGTGATGGCTACGTCCTCATCTCCAAGGCCAAGGCGCCGCCGCGCGAGCGTCGCGGTTTTGCCGGTGCCGCAACGAAGGATGCGCTTAAGGCTTCGAAGAAGGCTTCGCCGAAGAAGAAGTAAAGAAGATTCAAACAGAAAGTTCTTTGTTGGGTACTTTCTAAATACAGTTTTGGCCCGCCGCATCGATGGCGGGCATGAAGAGAGAAGAACGATGGCAAACATCAACGTAGTCAATCTCGACGGAAGCAAGGTCGGTGAGTTCGAACTCGCCGATGAGGTCTTCGCGGGCGAGATCAACGACGCGCTCCTTTGGGAGTCGGTCAAGCACTATCGCGCCGCGCTGCGCCAGGGAACTGCCGCCACCAAGAACCGCAAATTGGTCTCGGGCGCGGGCAAGAAGCTCTGGAAGCAGAAGGGAACCGGCCGCGCTCGCGTCGGCTCGATCCGCACTCCGCTCTGGCGCGGCGGCGGCACGGTCCACGGACCCCAGCCGCGCAGCTATGAGTACGCCTTCCCGCAGAAGAAGCTGATGGGCGCGCTGCGCTCGGCCATCGCCGCCAAGATCGCTGAAGGCAAGATCACGGTCGTCGATTCGTTCGAGATTCCCGAGGCGAAGACGAAGCTCTATCGCGCAGCCCTCGACAAACTCGAAGCGGGCAAGACGACGCTGCTGGTCGAGAGCAGCCGCAAGCTCGGCGAGAAGCTCTACCTCGGTTCGCGCAATCTTCAGGGCGTTGAGCTTGTGCTCAGCTCCGAGGTCCACCCCTACGACCTGCTCCGCTACGAGCACGCTGTCTTTTCGAAGGATGCCATCGAGGCGCTTCAGGAGACGCTCAGAAAGTTCGTATCGAAGCGCAAGGCCGCTGCTGCCCAGAAGGAGGTTGCATAAATGCCAACCCTCTACACCGTGATTCGCCGCCCCCTGATTACCGAGAAGGGGATGGGCGTCAAAGAGACCCAGAACACGCTGGTCTTCGAGGTTGCCGTAAAGGCCACCAAGACCGAAGTAAAGCAGGCTGTCGAGACCCTCTTCAAGGTGAAGGTCTCCGGAGTCCGCACCGCAACCGTTGAAGGCAAGGAGCGCCGCCGGGGCAAGTTCACCGGCTACCGCCCCGACTGGAAGAAGGCTTACGTTCGCCTCAAAGAGGGCGAGAAGATGCCGGACTATATCAATAGCCTCTGACGAGGGATCAACAGTCTCTATCGCGAGCTATTTCGCAGTAACAGATTTCAGGAACCGAAGCGTCGCTGAGAGATTCACAAGCGCCGCAGGCAAGGAATAAAGACGATGCCGATCAAATCATTTCGACCGATTACACCATCCCTCCGCTTCGCGACGAAGCTGGTCAACGACGACCTGACGACGGACAAGCCGTACAAGCCGCTGCTCGCCGTCAAGCCGCGTACCGGTGGTCGCAACAATGCCGGCGGACTGACCATTCGCCATCAGGGCGGCGGCCATAAGCAGAAGCTCCGCATCGTGGATTTCAAGCGCGAGAAGTACGGGATTCCGGGCACGGTTGCCACCATCGAGTACGATCCCAACCGCAGCTCGCGCATCGCGCTGATCAGCTATGCCGACGGCGAGAAGCGCTACATTATTCAGCCGATCGGGCTTAAGGTCGGGCAGTCGATCATGAGCGGCCCGGATGCCGATATCCTGGTTGGAAACGCGCTGCCGCTGAAGAACATCCCGATCGGTACGATCGTGCATAACATCGAGCTTCGTCCCGGCAAGGGCGCGCAGATGGCACGTTCGGCCGGCGCGCAGGTCAACCTGATCGCCAAAGAAGGCGACTACGCTCTGCTCAAGCTGCCCTCGGGTGAGACCCGCAAGGTGCTGGTCGAGTGCATGGCGACGGTTGGCCAGGTCGGCAACACCGATCACGAGAACGTCACCATCGGCAAGGCCGGACGCAACCGCTGGAAGGGCATTCGCCCGGCCAACCGCGGTGTCACCATGAACCCGGTCGATCACCCGCACGGCGGCGGCGAAGGCAAGACCTCCGGCGGACGCCACCCGGTCACTCCGTGGGGCCAGCCGACTCGCGGATACAAGACTCGCAACAACAAGCGGACCGACGTATTTATCGTCAATCGCAGGAGTAAGTAAAAGAGCTTTTGTTTATTTTGCAATACCAAGTCTCGCACGCAAGAGATTCGTCGTATCCAGCATCGCAACAAAGAAATTCGGAGCTCAGCACAATGGCACGTTCAGCAAAAAAAGGTCCTTTCATCGACGATCACCTGATGAACAAGATCAACGTCATGAATCAGACCAACGACAAGAAGGTCCTCCGCACCTGGTCCCGCCGGTCCACGATCCACCCGGACTTTGTCGGCCACACCATCGCAGTGCACAACGGCCGCAAGTTTATCCCGGTCTACGTGACGGAGAACATGGTCGGCCACAAACTCGGCGAATTTTCGGCGACCCGCACCTTCAAGGGTCACGCCGGCCGCGCTACTGAGTCCTCCGCACGGCCCAAATAAAGAGAATCGGGCAGAGTTTTCGTTTGTCCTTCAAGGAAGAAGATCATGGCTAAGGCAGCAGCAGAGAAAATCCGAGAGTTCCGCGCAGAGGCGAAGTTCCAGCGCACCAGCCCGCAGAAGGCGAAGCTGGTTCTCGACCTTATCAAGGGCCTGCGCGTAGAGCAGGCGCTCAACACCGTTCACTTCAGCACCAAGCGCATGGCGCCGGTAGTGGAGAAGGTTCTGCGGTCGGCGATTCAGAACGCCAACTACGTCTCGCAGGAGCAGGGTCTCGATGTGGACGTCGACAACCTGTACGTGAAGACCGCGGTCGCCAACGAAGGTCCGCGCATGAAGCGAATCCGGCCTGCCCCGATGGGACGCGCCTTCCGCTATCAGCGCCGGCTCGCGCACATCATCGTCACCGTCGCCGAGAAGGGATCGGTCGCGGCGGGATCCGCGGCTGAGGGTACATCGGTCGCCGCGAAAAAGACCACGAAGAAAGCAGCCGGCAAGACCGCGGCGAAGAAGTCCGCGGGCAAGAAGGCAGCCGCCAGGAAGCCGGCAGTCAAGAAGGCTGCAAAGTAGGCAGTTTCTTGTAAACTTAAAGTTTTGATTCACCGCCCGCCGGCTCAACCGGCAAAGGGCACGGAGTAAGGGAAGATATGGGACAGAAGGTCCATCCGTATGGTTTTCGCCTCGGCATCAACAAGCCGTGGAAGTCACGCTGGTTCGTCGAGCGCGGCTATGACAAGCTGCTGGTCGAGGACGTCAAGCTGAAGGCTGAGCTGCGCGAGAAGCTGAAGGCCGCCGGCGTGAGCTCGGTTGAGGTCGAGCGTCCGGGCAACAAGCTGCGCCTGATCATCCGCACGGCGCGCCCGGGCATCATCATCGGCCGCAAGGGCGCTGAGATCGACAAGCTCAAGGCGGACATCCAGAAGCGCACCAGCCGCGAGGTCTTCATCGATATCCTCGAGGTAAACAAGCCCGAGCTTGACGCTCAGCTGGTGGCCGAGAATATCGCCCTGCAGCTTGAGAAGCGCGTCAGCTTCCGCCGCGCCATGCGCAAGAGCGTGGATTCAGCCCTGCGCTTCGGCTGTAAGGGAATCAAGGTTCGCGTCTCCGGCCGTCTCAACGGCAACGAGATCGCCCGCTCGGAGTGGTATCTCCAGGGCCGTCTGCCGCTGCACACGCTGCGCGCCGACATCGATTACGGCTTCGCCGAGGCGCACACCACCTACGGCATTATCGGCGTCAAGACCTGGGTCTATCGCGGCGATATCTACGAGCAGAAGAAGCGCCGCGACCAGGGCGTAACAACCGGCGCGTTCGCGTCGTAAGGTTTCAGGACGGCGAGAAGATCCTGCCGTCCGTAGAGTTAAAGCGACGGGGCCAGAGCCCCCGAGGGTAAGAGGGTTTTTATATGTTGATGCCAAAGAAGGTCAAGTTTCGCAAACAGCAGCGCGGCCGCATGTGCGGCAAGGCGTGGCGCGGCTCCGATCTCTCGTTCGGCGACTACGGCCTGAAGGTCATGGAGTGCGGCTATATCACCGACCGCCAGATCGAAGCCAGCCGTATCGCGATGACGCGCTTTATCAAGCGCGGCGGTAAAGTTTGGCTCCGCCTGTTCCCGGACAAGCCGATCACCAAGAAGCCCGCCGAAACCCGTATGGGTAAAGGCAAGGGAGCGCCGGACCACTGGGTCTGCGTGGTTCGTCCCGGGCGAATCCTGTTCGAGATGGAAGGCGTCAGTCCGGAGCTTGCTAAAGAGGCTATGCGCCTGGCGGCTCACAAGCTCCCGCTCAAGACCAGCTTCGTCCAGCGTCACGACGTCAAGGCGACGGTTGCGGCCAAGTAGTTTCAGCAGGCGTTTTCAGTAGGCTTTTAGCAGTCAAGGAAAAGACAATGGATTTCGAAAAGATCAGCAACCTCAATGATGACGAGCTCAAGGTTCAGGCGGCGCAGGCCGGCGAGCAGCTCTTCCGCATCCGCTTTCAGAAGACCCTCGGTAACACCGAAGGTCTCAAGAAGCTGAAGACGCTCAAGCTCGACATCGCCCGCATCAAGACCGTCGCTCGTCAGCGCACCCTCGCTGCGGAGAAGGCGGCCGCTCCGGTCCGCGTCAACGAAGCCCCGGCCAAGAGCACCCGCACCGCCCGCAAGAAAGCGAAGAAGGACTAATTCATGGCAGACACAACCAATACCGCAGCCGCAACTTCCGCCGAGGCCCAGCCCTCACGCCGCAATGAGAAGGTCGGCCTCGTCGTCTCGACCAAGATGCAGAAGACGATCGTCGTCGAGATCGAGATGCGCAAGGCGCACCCGAAGTACAAGCGCGTGATGAAATCGAACAAGAAGTTCTACGCGCACGACGAGCAGAACTCGGCCCGCGTCGGCGATGTGGTTCGCATCCGCGAAGCCCGGCCCCTCTCCAAGCTCAAGCGCTGGTCGCTCGAGGAGATCGTTCGCCGCTCCTCGCTCGCGCAGCTTGCCGAAGAGAAGACGGCCGCAGTAGCTGCCGAGGCGAAATAGTCGGGCGCGGGGCCGGCGTGCCCCGTGAACAAGGTTCAGCCGTAACGGGGGATGGCCATAGGCCGTTTCACCCAGGAGAAGAACGATGTCAGTACAAATGAGAACAATGCTTGACGTGGCCGATAATTCCGGTGCGCGCAAGTTGCAGGTGATCCTGCCCCTCGGTGGCGGTCTTGGCCGCAAGGCCGGCCTCGGCGATGTTGTCACCGCGGCGGTCAAGGAAGCTTCCCCCGACGGCACCGTGAAGAAGGGCAAGGTTGTCAAGGCGGTCATCGTCCGCACGCGCAAGGAGTATCGCCGCCGTGACGGAACCTACATCCGCTTCGATCAGAACGCAGCCGTGGTCATCAATGACACCAACGAGCCGGTTGGAACCCGCGTCTTCGGCCCAGTGGCCCGCGAGCTTCGCGAGAAGAAGTTTCTAAAGATCGTCTCACTCGCGCCCGAAGTTATTTAGTTCGAGGTTATTTGTTTCAGCGTCCGGCCTCTGCCGGGCGGCAGCACGCAAGAGGAATTCGATTTACAGCAGACAGCCAAGGCTGAATGCCAGGAGCTAAGTTTTATGGCAGGCATCAAGATCAAGCGCAACGATATCGTCGAAGTGATCGCCGGGAAAGACAAGGGCAAGCGCGGCAAAGTCATCCGCGTCATCGCCGACAGGGACCGTCTCCTGGTCGAGCGGGTCATGATGATCAAGAAGCATCTCAAGCCCAACCCGCAGCGGAACATCCAGGGCGGCATCGCCGAGCAGGAGTCTCCGATTCACGCCTCGAACGTGATGCTGGTCGACGGTGAGGGCAACAAGACCCGCGTCAGCACGCGCGTCGAAGACGGCAGGAAGGTTCGTTTCTCGAAGGCCAGCGGCAACGCCATCCCCGACAAGAAGAAGTAACGGATTCAACCACTCAGTTTCAACGGTTCACCCCACGCATCGGTAGACGGAATCCATCCCACCCCGGCACCGTGGAGAAAGCGAAGAGCAATCATGGCATCACGGTTCAAAGAGAAGTACGAAAAAGAGATCAAGCAGGCGCTTGCCAAGGAATTGAACATCACCAACGCGATGGCGATTCCCAAGCTCGAAAAGATCGTCGTCAACATGGGCCTCGGCGAGGCCACGCAGAACGTCAAGATCATGGATCCGCTGGTCGCCGACCTGGCTGCCATCGCCGGCCAGAAGCCGGTGACGACCAAGGCCAAGAAGTCCATCGCCGCCTTCAAGGTGCGCGAGGGCATGCCCATCGGCGCAATGGTGACCCTGCGCGGCGACAACATGTACGAGTTTCTCGATCGCCTCGTCTCGATCGCCCTTCCCCGTGTCCGCGACTTTCGCGGCGTCTCGTCGAAGAGCTTCGATGGCCGCGGCAACTACACGCTGGGCCTGCGCGACCAGCTCATCTTCGCCGAGATCGACTATGCGAAGGTTGATAAGCTCAAAGGAATGAACGTCACCATCGTCACGACGGCAAAGGACGACAACGGCGCCCGCGCTCTGCTGAAGGGTTTTGGAATGCCCTTCCGCGTTGGAGCCTAGTCATCAGGTTATCCGGGTCGACCACGCTGACCAAGTTTGCAGCATAGCAATAAACAAACAAGTATAGAGAGTAAAAACATGGCAACTACCGCAAAGCGCGTCAAAGACGCAAAGAAGCCGAAGTTCAAGTCCCGCCAGCACAACCGCTGCCAACTCTGCGGCCGCCCGCGCGCGTTCTTGCGTAAGTTCGGCGTCTGCCGTCTCTGCTTCCGCAACCTTGCGCTCAAGGGAGAAATCCCGGGCGTCGTCAAGTCAAGCTGGTAGAATCAAGCTGGTAGAATTAAAATCGTCTACCCGCGTTCGGCCTCGCGCCGCGCGTGTCTTCCAGAGACCTCATTCGAGCCTCGGCTCAGGGTGCAGAAGTCTGGAGGCTTTACCGCAACAAACATTCCCGCTGGTTCTCGTGAGAGACACTCGTCGAGCGAACGGGGAATGAAGGAGAATGAATGAACCTCACCGATCCAGTAGCAGACTTTCTGACTCGCATCCGCAACTCCATCCGTGCGCGCCACCAGAAGCTTGACGTTCCTGCCTCGAAGCTCAAGGCCGAGATTGCCCGCATCCTCAAGGAAGAGGGCTACATCGCGAACTACAAGCCCACGGAAGAGAACGGCCAGAAGGTCATTCGCGTCTATCTCAAGTACGGTCCGAACAACGAGGCCGTCATCCGCGATCTGCAGCGCGTCTCGCGCCCCGGTTGCCGCGTGTATCTCGGCCGCGACGAGATTCGCCGCGTACAGGGCGGACTCGGCATATCCATCATGACTACTCCGAAGGGCGTCATGACCGGTCGCCAGGCGCGCCGCGAAGGTGTCGGCGGCGAGATTCTCTGCGAAGTCTGGTAAAGCAAAATAAACCAGATCTCCGGATCTTTTGTCTTTTCGCATTTTTGAGCTAAAGCTCACCGGCTGCAGTGGAACTTGGCACTCTAAGCGACTCGCAAGCCACAGAAGGAATTGAACAATGTCACGCATTGGCAAAAAGCCGATCCCCATGCCCGCCGGCGTCAAATACACCGTCAACGGCAATACCGTCCTCGTCGAAGGCCCCAAGGGCAAAGTTACCGCGATGCTTCCCGGCGGAATCACGCTCGTCCAAAAGGATGGCAACCTGATTGCCGAACGTCAGGAAGACAAGCAGGCAGCGTTTCACGGGCTTGCCCGCGCACTCGTCTTCAATGCCGTCACTGGAGTGACGACCGGATGGACCAAGGAACTCGATGTCGTCGGCATCGGCTACCGCGTGGAGATGAAGGGTAAGAATATGGTCGTCTTCACTCTCGGCTATTCGCACCCTATCGAGTTTCCGCTGCCCACCGGAATCGACGTCACCATCGACCCCAAGCAGACTCACATTACGGTCTCCGGCATCGATCGCCAGAAGGTCGGCCAGGTTGCAGCGGATATGCGCGCGCTGCGCAAGCCCGATCCTTACAAGAACAAGGGCGTCCGCTATACCGGCGAGAAGCTTAAGAAGAAGGTCGGTAAGACCGGAGCGAAGTAAGACCTCGCGGGGCTGAGGCTGGGAGTTGTCGTTCCTGTCTCCGCCCCGCACAACGCAATAAGACCGAACGTCGTCAGCACTCTGGCGACGCCACTAGGAAGGAAAGCGAATTATGATCAATCCTCGCCAACGCAACGTTATCCGCCAGCGCGTGCATACGCGCATCCGTGAGAAGATGTCCGGAACTGCCGAGCGCCCGCGTCTCAACGTCTATCGCTCGCTCAACCACATCTACACGCAGCTGATCGATGACCTCAACGGCGTTACCATCGCCTCTGCCTCCTCGATGGGGAAGAAGGGCGAAGAGAAGAACTATGGCGGCAATATCGCTGCCGCTGCCGAAGTGGGCAAGCTCATCGCCCAGCGCGCGCAGGAGAAGGGCATCAAGAAGGTTGTCTTCGACCGCGGCGGCTATCTGTACCACGGCCGCGTCAAGGCACTCGCAGATGCTGCCCGCGAAGCTGGACTCGATTTCTAAGGATCAGGCCCCCAAGCGGCGGCCAGAAAGCTGGATGAAGACATTATGGCAATGAAGAAAAGAATCGACGCGAACCGGCTCAATCTGAAAGATGAAGTCGTTTCGATCAATCGCGTCACCAAGGTCGTCAAGGGCGGCAAGAACATGTCGTTCGCCGCTCTGGTCGTCATCGGTGATCCCGGCGAAGGCGTGGTCGGATACGGTTCGGGCAAGGCCAAGGAAGTTCCCCAGGCGATTCGCAAGGGGATCGAAGCGGCCAAGAAGAATCTGCACAAGGTCAACCTTACCGACACCACCATTCCGCACCAGGTGCTGGGACGGTTCGGCGCCGGCCAGGTGATGCTGAAGCCCGCCGCCGAAGGTACCGGCGTCATTGCCGGCAAGACGGTTCGTGCCGTCATGACCGCGGCCGGCGTGCAGAACGTGCTCACCAAATCGCTGGGCACCGCCAACCCGCACAACGTTATCAAGGCCACCTTCGACGCTCTTATCCAGCTTCGCAACAAGGCCGAAGTCGCCGCTCTGCGCGGTAAAGCAGTCGAAGAGCTCTAGCTCTTCGCTCAATAGATTCAGAGGAGCTCCAGTCCAATGGCTGACAATAACGCAACTGCCAAAATCAAGCTGCAATACTTCCGTTCCAAGATCTGCACCCCGGTCAAGCACAAGCTCGTCATCAAGGGCCTGGGCTTTACTCGTCTCAACCAGATCGTCGAGCGCGAAGACACGCCGTCGATTCGCGGCATGGTCGCGAAGGTTCCACATCTGGTCCGCGTCGTCGAGTAGCAACCTGGCGGCGCAACCGTTCTACGCCCACAGGGCCAATCAAATGCGAGTCGGTCAGCCAGCGCGCGGACCGGCGTTAAGCGAGGAAACAATGGCAATTCGCAATCTCTCCAATCTCCGTGCTCCTAAAAAAGCCAATGAAAACAAGAAGCGCGTCGGACGCGGTATGGGCTCCGGCATCGGCAAGACCTCAGGCCGTGGCCACAAGGGTCAGGGATCACGCTCCGGTTCGAGCCTGATGCGCGGCTTCGAAGGCGGCCAGATGCCCCTTCATCGCCGCCTGCCCAAGCGCGGCTTCACCAATATCTTCCGCGTCGAGTACCAGGTTCTCGGCCTCGATCGCATCGCCGAGATCAACGCTGCCTCCAGCGAGACCGAGTTTACCCTCGACAAGATCATCGCCCTCGGTCTTCTGCGCAAGAAGAAGGGTCTTATCAAAGTGCTCAATAACGGCGAGTTGAAGGTTGCCGTCACCGTGCATGCGCACAAGTTTTCCAAGACCGCCCAGGAAGCGATCGAGAAGGCGGGCGGCAAGGCCATCCTCATCGGCTAGGCAGCATTTAGAATGGATGGCAGATGAGGCTTGGTCCTCATCTGCCGGTTCATTCGCAGCAGGTTTCACCCCGAGGTCCACTCTCCGATGTTCGAGAAATTCGCAAACATCTTCCGTATTGCCGATCTGCGCACGCGGGTTCTTTTCACGCTTGCCATGCTGGCTATTTATCGCCTCGGGTCGCACATTCCCACCCCCGGCATCAACGCTGACATGCTGGCCCAGTATTTCAACCAGAACTCCGGCTCGTCGCTCGGGCTGGTCGATCTGTTTTCGGGCGGCAACCTGCGCAAGCTGACGGTCTTCGCTCTCGGCATCATGCCGTACATCACCGCCTCCATCATCTTCCAGTTGCTCACTGTCATCTATGAGCCGCTGGCCAAGCTGCAGAAGGAAGGCGAACTCGGCCGGCGCAAGATCACTCAGTGGACCCGTTACGTCACCATCATGCTGGGCGTCGTCCAGTCCTTTGCAATCGCGCTGACCCTGACCAATACCTCGACCGGCGAATCGATGGTCACCATCTCGAAGGCGCTGTTCATCCCGCTCTGCGTACTGACGCTGACGGCCGGCACAGGCTTCGTCATGTGGCTGGGCGAGCAGATCACCGACCGCGGCATCGGCAACGGCATGAGCCTTCTGATCTTCGCGGGTATCGTCGTGGGCCTGCCTGCCGGTATCGGCGACCTCTGGCAGAACGCCGTTGACCGCACCTGGGGCGCCTTCACCCCGTTCGCTCTTCTCCTGCTGATCGTGGGCATGCTCGCCGTCGTCGCCTTCATCGTCTACGTCGAGAAGTCGGAGCGGCGCATCCCGGTCCAGTATGCCAAACGCATCGTCGGCCGCAAGATGATGGGCGGGCAGTCGACGCATCTTCCGCTGAAGGTCAACTCCGGCGGCGTGATGCCAGTCATCTTCGCCGCATCGATCCTCTCCGCGCCGCTGCTGTTTTCGGGCGCCAGCATCTTTGGATACTCGCTGCACGATTCGCGGTTCTTTGGGCCGCTCTTCCAGGCTCTCGGGCCGGGCGAACCCTGGTATGTTCTCCTCTACTCCGTCTCCATTATTTTCTTTGCGTATTTCTATATCTCCATCGTCTTCCGCCCGGACGACATTGCCGACAATATGCGCAAGTACGGCGGATTTATCCCCGGCATTCGTCCCGGCAAGCGTACTGCGGACTTCATCAACGATGTGCTGACGCGCATCACTCTCGTCGGCGGCGTCTATCTCGTCATCATCTCGCTGATCCCGATGCTTCTTCTCAGCGGTATCCACTTCAACCATCTTTGGCTGATTGGAGGAATGTTCGACCGGATGCCGACGTGGGTCACGAACGGCCTCGGCGTCAATTTCTACTTCGGCGGCACCTCGCTGCTGATCGTGGTTGGCGTGGCGATGGATACGGTGCAACAGATCGAAGCCCAACTGGTCATGCGCCACTACGAGGGCTTCTCTCCGCGGAGCGGCCGCATTCGTGGCCGCAAGAGCTGGTAGGGAAGTGCCGACCTTGACCAGCGATTCGGCAGCACATCATTCTCCGGCCCAGGCAGGCACCACCTTTCTGCCCGGGCCGGTCCTTCTTTTAGGCGCACCCGGAGTCGGCAAGGGTACCCAGGCCCAGCTTCTAATGGCTGAGTTCGGCATCCCGCAGATCTCCACCGGCGACATTCTCCGCGGCAACATCGCTCGTGGGACCGAGTTGGGCAAGGCCGCCAAAGAGTTGATGGACAAGGGGCAACTGGTCCCGGACCAGATCGTCAACGACATGGTGCAGGCACGTCTTGACAACGACGACGTTCACGCCGGTTACATTCTCGATGGCTTTCCTCGCACGCTGGCCCAGGCAACCTGGCTCGACACCCATCTTCCTATCTTCGGCGAGACACCTCCGCTGGTGGCCGTCAACATTCGCGTCGATGAGGCGGAGCTGCTTCGGCGTATCACTGGCCGCCGT
Source organism: Acidobacteriales bacterium 59-55 (assembly GCA_001897435.1). GTDB lineage: Bacteria > Acidobacteriota > Terriglobia > Terriglobales > Acidobacteriaceae > Edaphobacter. The sequence continues at coordinate 14,190 of MKSV01000009.1, forward strand.
ACCTGCACCGTCTGCAAGCATATCTACAATATCTACTCGCATCCGCCGGTTAAGCCAGGCGTCTGCGATATCGACGGCAGCACGCTCTCGCAACGCAGCGACGATACGGAGGCCGCCTTCGCCGAACGGATGAAGGCCTACGTCTCCCTGACGGCCCCGGTGATCGAGCATTATCGCGCCAGCAACCGCTTTCGCGAGGTAGACGGCGCGGCTCCCGTGGAAGAGGTCGCTGAAAGCATCGTCTCGGCGCTGAAGTCCTTGCGCCAATCCAAGCACTGAGCTATAAGCCTAAAAATGGCAATACTCATCAAATCGCCCGCAGAGATCGAAAAGATGCGGATCTCCGGCAAGGCTCTCCGCCAGGTCCACGACGCCGTTGCGCCCTTCGTCAAGCCGGGCGCCACCACGATGGACCTCGAGAATGCCGCCGTCCGCAAGATCACCGAGCTTGGCGCCGTAGCCGCCTTTAAGGGCTACCACGGCTATCCCGCGGCCCTTTGCACGTCGATCAACGAGGAAGTGGTTCACGGCATTCCCAATGAAAAGCGCGTCCTCAACGAGGGCGATATCGTCTCGATCGACTGCGGAGTCATCATTGACGGTTTTTACTCGGACGCCGCCGTTACCTACGCGGTCGGCAAGGTTAGCCCCCAGACGCAGAAGCTGCTTGACGTGACGCTTGCCTCGCTGGAGGCGGCAATCCAGCAGTGCCAGGTCGGTGGCCGGCTCTTCGATATTTCCGCGGCAGTACAGGAGTTATGCGAAGCTGAAGGCTTTGGAGTCGTCCGCGACTTCGTCGGCCACGGAATCGGAAAATCCATGCACGAAGATCCCCAGGTTCCCAACTTTGGCCCTGCCGGCAAGGGGCCGAGACTCAAGGCAGGCATGGTTCTGGCCATCGAGCCGATGATCAACGCGGGCGGCCCGGAGGTGCGGGTGCTGAAGGACGGCTGGACCGCCGTGACCGTCGATGGAGGCTATAGCGCCCACTTCGAGCACACCGTAGCCCTCACAAAAGATGGCCCCCGGGTGCTTACCCGTTAGGAGAATGGCCCCGGTTCGGGGTATGATAAGAGATGCTGCGTGCGCAGGCGCGCAGTTGTGTCGAAAGTGGACGTCAACCCACTGAAAAGACTCAGCCGGCGGTTTCGTAAACGCCGGGCAAGAATGGAAATTCAGGGCTCAACCCGGGTTTTCCAAAGGAGATCGTTTGTCGAAGGAAGATGCAATCGAAGTCATGGCAGTCGTCGTCGAGACTCTGCCGAACGCCATGTTCAAGGTCGAGCTTGAGAACAAGCATCAGGCTTTGGCGCACGTCTCCGGACGCATGCGCAAAAACTTCATTCGCATTCTCCCCGGCGACCGTGTCGCGATTGAGCTTAGCCCGTACGATCTCAACCGCGGCCGTATCGTCTATCGCTACAAGTAGAGAATCCTCGGCTGTATCGATCTGGCTGTATCGATTTTATTAAGAGCGCAGCGTGAGCTGTGCTTGTATTGCGCACCATGCCACCGGGGCTTCGGCCACCGGGGCACGACTCAGAAGGGAATCAAATGAAGGTCCGAGCATCAGTAAAGAAGATTTGCGACAAGTGCAAAGTCATCCACCGCCGCGGCGTCGTTCGTGTCATCTGCGAGAACGCCAAGCACAAGCAGCGGCAGGGATAAAGAAAGATAAGCGGAGGCGTATCTCTGCTTACCGAATCCGGCCCCCGCGGGCTAGTTAGCCGAAGTCAAGGCTTGCGTTGAACCCGCCGGACCAGTCGAAAACCATTCACCCGCTCCCCGACAAGTTCCAGGAGCTCAACCGAAAAGGAACCCCATGGCACGTATTGCTGGAGTCGATGTCCCTAATAACAAACAGGCGCGCATCGGTCTCACCTATATCTTCGGCATCGGCGACTCGCGCGCGGCGAAGATTCTCGCAAAGGCCGACGTTGACGCCTTCGCGAAGATCGGAACCCTCGACGAGGACCAGTTGAACCGCATCCGTCAGGTCATCGAAGCAGAGGGCCAGATTGAAGGCGACCTGCGCAAGGATGTCTCGCTCAACATCAAGCGTCTCATCGAAATTCAGTCCTATCGTGGCCTCCGCCATCGCCGCAGCCTGCCCGTCCGCGGCCAGCGCACCCACACCAACGCCCGCACCCGTAAAGGCCCGCGCAAGGGGACCGTTGCCGGCAAGAAGAAAGCGACGAAATAAATGGCGAAGACACAGAACACCAAAGCTGCCGGCAAGGCTGGGAAGAACAAGAAGTTCAAGAAGCGCGAGCGCAAGAACGTTCCATTCGGTCTCGTCTTCATTCAGGCTTCCTTCAACAACACCATCGTCACCATCACCGACCAGGCGGGCAACACGCTTTCCTGGAAGAGCAGCGGCTCGCTCGGCTTCCGCGGCTCCCGCAAGGGAACCCCGTTTGCGGCGCAGCAGGCTGCTGTCGGCGCTGCCAACGCGGCCCGCGATCACGGTCTGCGCTCGGTCGACGTGCGCGTCTCCGGTCCCGGCTCCGGCCGCGAGTCCGCGATCCGCGCTCTCGCCACGGCGGGCATCGAGGTTCGCAGCATCCGCGACGTTACGCCGATGCCGCACAACGGTTGCCGCCCGCCCAAGCGTCGCCGCGTATAAGTAATCGGCTATCGGCTTCCTGAGTCAAAGATGGAAGCCGATAGCCAAAGTTGTTTCAACCGGATCGTGACTGAAGCGCTGCCAGCGTGTAAAGCGATCGACACCCGAAGTCAGGAGATAGAAAGAAATGGCACGTTACACAGGACCCGTCTGCCGCCTCTGCCGCCGCGACGGCACCAAACTCTTCCTCAAGGGAGCCAAGTGCTTCACCGAGAAATGCCCGGTCGAGAAGCGCAACTTCCCTCCCGGCCAGCACGGCCAGTCCAAGAAGCAGAAGAAGGTCGTCGGCTATGGTCTCCAGCTTCGCGAGAAGCAGAAGGCCAAGCGCATCTACTTCACGCTCGAGACCCAGTTCCGCGCCTACTACCAGAAGGCATCCAACCGTACCGGCGTCACGGGCGAACTCCTGCTGCAACAGCTTGAGACCCGTCTCGATAACGTGTGCTATCGTCTCGGCTTTGCCATGAGCCGCCGCCAGGCCCGCCAGATCGTCCGTCACGGACACATCCAGGTCAACGGCCGCAAGGTCAACATCCCGTCCTTCCAGTGCAAGGTCGGCGACGAGATCGCGATCCGCGAAGGCTCGAAGGCTCTGGGGATTCTCGAAGAGTCGAAGAACTTCGCCAGTGGCCAAAGCTCGGTGCAGTGGCTCGACATCAACCGCGACAATCTCTCCGGCAAGGTGCTCGCCCTGCCGAAGCGCGAAGACGTCAACCTGCCCGTCAACGAGCAGCTTATCGTCGAACTTTACAGCAAGTAACTGTAGACGTTACGAAATACTGGGTATTCCGCGTCCGGATCTTCGGGCGCGGGATTTTCCACCGCAGGACTTACAACCTAACCGCAACCGAACCACCCGCCGGTCGCAAAGTGCATCGCGGCCAGGACGGAAAGGAGAAACACATGCTTTGGAGAGGATTCCAAAAACCCAAGCGCCTCGCAGCCGACACCGAAACCCTTACCGATAAGTACGGGAAGTTTTCCGCACAGCCCTTTGAGCGCGGCTTCGGCACCACGATCGGCAACGCTCTTCGCCGCACGCTGCTCTCGTCGATCGAAGGCGCCGCTGTCACCGCTGTTCGCATCGAGGGTGTGCTGCACGAGTTCCAATCGATCACCGGCGTTGTTGAGGATGCGACCGACATCATCCTCAACCTGAAGCAGATTCCCTTCAAGCTCAACGGCGAAGGCCCCAAGGCGCTTTACCTGCGCGCCGACCAGGCCGGCGTTGTCACCTCGGGTTCCATCGAGGCCGACGGCGACGTCGAGATTCTCGACAAGGAAGTCTATATCTGCACCATCTCCGAGGGCGGCAAGATCGACATGGAGATGCGCCTCAAGCGCGGCCGCGGGTACATCTCTGCCGACAAGAACTTCGACAGCGACCTGGGCCTCGGTTTCATTCCCGTCGACTCGGTTCACTCGCCCGTCCGCAAGGTAAATTTTCTCGTTGAGGCTGCCCGCCTTGGTCAGATCACCGACTATGACAAGCTCACAATTGAGATCTGGACCAACGGAACCATTTTGCCCGCCGATGCGCTCGGCCTCTCCGCCAAGCTGCTCAAGGACCACATGACCATCTTCATCAACTTCGAGGAAGAGCTCGAAGCCGGTCACGATGGCCTGCACGACGGCCCGGCGATGCAGAACGACAATCTCAACCGTTCTGTCGAGGAACTTGAGCTTTCTGTGCGCAGCTACAACTGCCTCAAGAACGCCAATATCATTACCATCGGCGAACTGATCCAGAAGACTGAAGCCGAGATGCTCAAGACCAAGAACTTCGGCCGCAAGTCGCTGAACGAGATCAAGGAGATCCTCGCGCAGATGGGCCTCTCGCTGGGCATGAAGATCGACGAGCACGGCAACCCGCAGCCCGGACCGACCTCGGTGCTGCCGGCAGCCACGCTCGCCGCCAGCTTCGGCAACTTCGATGACGACGATGAAGACGAAGATGAGGATGATGACTTCGAGCTTCCCGCCGAGCCGGAGAACTTCTAACAACACGCTTCACCCCGGAGAGATCGCTCAACGGCGATCTCTCCGCATTCCAATCGCAATTCCGACTCACGGCGACAGCCCAGTCGAAGGAGATCAACAAAATGCGCCACCGCAATGCAGGATTCAAATTAGGCCGCAACACCAGCCATCGCCGCGCCATGCTGCGCAACCTCGTCACCTCCATCATCCTGATGGACCGCGTCGAGACCACCATCACCAAGTGCAAGGCCACCCGTCCGCTGGTCGAGAAGATGATTACCCTCGGCAAGCGAGGAGATGTCCACGCCCGTCGCCAGGCTGCTGCCTACCTCATGACGCCTGAAGCGGTGGACCGTCTTTTTGCTACCGTGGCTCCGCGTTACGGAGCACGCAACGGCGGCTATCTTCGTATCGTACGCAGCGGAGCCCGCAAGGGCGACGCCGCCGAGATGGCCTTCATCGAACTGCTCGGCGCAGAGCACGAGTTGAACGAAAAGGCTCAGAAGCGTGCCGATGCCCGCGCCAAGCGACGTGAAGAGCTTGCCAAGCAGATGGAAGAGCAAAATCCCGGCGAAGCTCCCGACCCCAACGCCGAGCCGTAAACCGGCATTGTGATTCAAACGAAAGGCGCACCCGAGAGGATGCGCCTTTTGTCTTGTTCGTTGCCGAGACTCTCTGATGATGCCGGCGATGCGTGATGGCCCCTCGCCCGGCAGGGAAGACTATTCGCGCAAGCCTCCAATCTTTGTGCGAACAGAATAGAGGGAGTGGTGAGTGAGAATGAACAGCGTGCGGTTATCCTTTCCGCCAAAGGCGAGATCGATGGGACGCTCGGGGACTCGAATCGTATCGACCATGTGGCCCGCGGCGTTATAGACATAAATCTGGCCCGCGGCGATAAAGACATTCCCGCCGGCATCCTGGGTAACGCTCTCACCGCCGCGCTCCGCGAAGAGCTTGACATGGGTCAGCGTACCGTCCGGCGCGATACTGGCCGCGTAGGTCTTCTCGCCGGATTCACTGCTGATATAAAACGGATGGCCGGAGACCGCAGGTGCCAGCCCAAAGGCCCGGAGGACATCTGCCATCTTGGTGCCGTAGTAAAGGGCTCCGCTGACGAAGTCTTTGCCCGCCGGAAGAAAGGTCGTTCCGTCTGCTGAGACGTATTGATAAGGCTTCGGGATGGGCACAGCCTTCAGGAAGTCGTTCTCGTTGCGCCAGGTATCCACCGGAAGGATCGCTGTCATGCCCGGTCGCGGGGAGGCAGGCTGCGGCTTGAGCAGAGTGATACGCTCCTCGGGAGAGTCGGGGTTGAAGGTGTACACGGTGCCGTCTCCGTCGTAGGAGACGACCATCAGATTACCGGCCTTATCGAATGCCAGTTGAACAGGGGAGAGCGGGCTGTCGCTGACGATCACCGGATTGTTTCTCTCCGGGGACCAGCGATAGATCCTTTGCCAGTGAGCATCGACGAAATAGAGTTGCCCGGCATGGTCCACGGCGGCGCCGGAGATATTGAAGAACCCTGTGCTGAGCCTTTCCACTTTGGCTCCATCGGCGAGGATCGATGAGTGGGGCGCAGGTTCGGCGGCGGCAACGCCATCAATCGTAAGGGACGCGAACTCGCGGTCTCGAATCTCTACATTGCGCGGAAGCTCGACGATCACCGAGTTGTCGAAGGATACCTTGCTGTCGCTGTAGACGTGGATATTGCGCAGGCGGATGTTATGGGAGTTGGCAATCTTGATTGCATTTGGAAATGGCTGGTAGCTGCTGACGACGCGATAGCTGTGGTAGTTCGCGACGGTAATGTTGTTGGAATCCACGATCGAGAGCGGCAGTGCAAAGGGCCCTTCGCCGCGCTCTTCCTCGGTCTGCAGAGCGTAGATCTGCCAGTTGGAAGCATGGTCTACCTTCATTTCATTGCGGACGTGGTGCTCGCTCGATAACTCGTAGATACGGCCGGAGGTTGAAGTATTGGAGATCGACACGCCGGCCTGCGCGAAGGTGCTTGGAGTCCAGATATCGGCGAATGTCCCACCGCCTCCATCCGTGATCCATAGACTCGGGTACTGGCTGTCCCATCTCCGCTTGATATTGGTGTCGGCGGTATGAGTGTTGTTGTAGATCGTGGCGAACGAGACTCCGGGATAGTTCGTCCCATGGCCTCCGAGAAAACGGACATCGTCCATGAGCGAGTCCTTGCCCGCCATCCACTTCGCGCCTACGGCTCTGCTGTTGATGCCGTTGGTGTAGAGCCCAATCCCGGTTACGATATTCGTTCCGCCGTGCGGCGTCTCCAGCAGAGCCTTCGGCGAGCCTGGCCCCTGGAATGCAGGCGTGGAATCGGGAAGATCGATCTGCGTCGTCGTCGGGCTGAGGCCTATCAATACGGTGTCGGGCTTCAATGCAATTGTGTCGGTCACGATGTAATGTCCCGACGGAATATAAATTGTCCGGTGTTCCGCGATAGCTCTCTTGATCGCGGCTGTGTCGTCGGTCACGCCATCACCCTTTGCGCCGAGTGTGCGCAGATTGACCCACGTATCCTGCGATGGAACCGCCGGGATATCGGACGGCACCTGGGCAGGCAGCGTCTTGAGCGCCTGTGCCTCGTAGGTTGTTTTGATCTCCGGGGTAGCGCCTGTCTCGGCAAAGGTCAGCCCGTGAGTAAAGGTTTTGACGCGATAAATATCCCCGACTCCCGCGACCTTCTTTCCACTCTCTCGAAAGCTGGCGAAGGAAGGAACATGGCGGCAGACGATGTCTTCCAGATTAATCTCGGTTCTGGCATTGTCTTCGTTGCTGATGACGACTGCCGGTCCGCTGATATCTTCGAAGCGAGCGTCTTTCACCCAAAGTTCGTCAGAGTAACCGGGATCGATGGAGATCGCGGTGGGAACGTTTTTGAATTGATCCCGGATGAGCGTAAGCCCAGCTTCATGCTCTTTGATCGCGGCCTGACTTTGCCCCTCGAAGGTAGAGTCGAGAAGTGTGAACTGCCAGCCCGGCGACGGCTTCCGGGTGATAATGCCGTACTGCCCGCCGTAGAAGTGCAGGTCTTCCGCTTCGTTTCCAATGTCGTGCAAGGCTGCAAGGCCGGAGCCGATATGAAAATCCATGTGCGTCAAGAAACAATGCTGTGCCACATGAAAGCGGATGCCGATAGCCGCGGGATTGCCCTCCTGAATCTCGAAGTCAATGTTGCTCATCGCGGAATAGAAGGTGCCTGGGTTCGCGTCGGGAATGAGATCGTTGGGAGGAACGATTCCTTCGATTGGCTCGCCGCGGCGGCGGGCGCGATGGTTCGCCGGATTAGGCCGTCCGCCTGCGAAGAGAACCATGTAGCCGATGCCCTTCTGGAAGCCGGGGGTATCTTTTCCGAGGACGAAGACCGGACGTTTTTGGCCATAGCCGATCAGCCGGATGCCCGGCCACACAAAGATCGTCTTGCTGATGCGATAGCGGCCTTCAGGAATAAACACGATGCCTTGCGTGGTGGTCTCCTGGACCTTGTTGATCGCCTGCTGAATGGCATCGCTATCGTCGGAAATGCCATCGCCGCGCACACCTTGGTCGCCGCGAGTCAGATAGATGGCACTGGGATCGTCGGGCCTTTGTGTGTAGTACGAGGAGGCCCATAAAGGGGCGGCAATCGATGCAATAACAGTGCTCGCTACGATCCATCCAAATTGTCTGAGCGTCATGGGCCATCTTCTTTTTAAATGATTGCCGGCAACCACGATGATTAGAGACAAACGTTTGTCTTTATGTGAATGCGATTGGCGTTAGCAATTAAGCTCCTCCGGCATCACATTCGTCAAGTGTTTCCGAACGGAAGGAACGATTTCGCTGCTGCCAGCGGCAAAGCTGCAAGGTTTAGTTCTATGTTGTCGGGTAAAATCTAGGTTTTAATCCCCAGCGTGCTGTCATGCGCCACCACGCGGTTCTTGCCCGCGCGTTTCGCCGCATAGAGGGCCTCATCGGCCATCTCCACCAACTGGTACCCATCGACCAAAGTGTCGTTGATCGTGGCCATTCCAACGCTGATTGTCAGAGGCGCATAGTCCCATGGTTCGGCCCTCACCTTTGTCATCAACCGCCGCGCCAGACCCAGCGCGCTCTCTTCGCCGCTCTCGGGAAGAAGCACCACAAACTCTTCGCCGCCGTAACGCGCCGGCAGGTCGGGGAGCCGGACGGTCGTGCGCAGAATCATTCCCAACTGGCGCAGCACCTCATCGCCGGCAGGATGACCCCAGCCGTCGTTGATCTTTTTAAAGTCGTCCACATCGATCAGAAGGATGGAAAGCTCCCGCTTGCGCCGCCGCGCCATGGAGAACTCCATGGCCAGCCGCTCTTCGAAGGCCCTGCGATTGCGCAGGCCGGTAAGCTCATCGGTGACAGCCAGCAGGCGGAGCTGATCGTTCGCCCTTTCCAACTCGCGATGATAGCGCTGTAGCTCTGCCTTGTGCGCCACCTCTTCGGAGACATCGACAGCAACGCCGGCCAGCAGAATATTTCCGGAAGAGTCGTGGCAGGGAAACTTGAACGACCTCAGCGATGTGATGGAGCCGTCGGCGCCGCGAATCTGCTCTTCGGTCTCGACCATCTGCCCGCCGGCCATGACTTCGAGATCGTGCTCGCGCACCGAGTTGGTCACGTTCCGCGACCATAACTGTTCATCCGCGCTGCCTAGCCATGCATGCTCGTTCACGCCGAATCGACTGGCAAAGCTTCTGTTGTAAAACAACAATCTGCCGGTGGCATCTTTGATGTAGCTCAGGAAGGGACTTGCATCCATGAATGCGCGAAAGAGCTCCTCGCTGGCCTGTAGCCCCGCAGTGACCTCTTCCTTCTCCTTCAGCGCCTGCTCCAACTCCGTTCGCTGCACCAGCAGTTCGAGCCGGGCGCTTACCTGCTTGCCCAGAACCTCCAGCGTGCGAATCTGGTTTGCATCGAGCGCATGCGGCACGGCATCGAGGACAGACAACGTCCCCATCAGGTCGCCACTCTCGGTCTGTAGCGGAACTCCGGCAAAGAATCGCAGCACCGGATCGCCGTGGATGAGAGGATTCGATGCGAGCGACGAATCGGCCAGCGAATCTCCCACGACGTGTAGCCCACCTCGCTGCACGGTCTGGGTGCAGAAGTAGGACTCACGAGGAGTCTCATTCAGCTTCCATGCTTCAGTTGTCCGAAACCATTGCTGCCGTTCGTCAAGCAGCGTCACCAATCCGACGGATACTCCGCAGATCGTGGTCGCCAGCCGCACCAGCTCTTCGCATTCCCGTTCGGGCCCGGAATCCAATAGCGTTTGCGTCCAGATCGACTTAAGCTCGGCATTTTCTTCCTCTGCTAGCCGCACACTCATCGGTCACCGTATGATCAAATTCAAGAATATCTTCCCTCAAACAGATTTAGCCAGAGGCTTTTCATGTTGCTTACGAGAGTAACCATTGATTTCACCGACTTTGATTACTATTGTTTTAGGTACAGAGGCGCTCCCTCGGGATGCGATTTAAACTGACTACAATCGATAGGCAAGGCCCATTATTGTAAGACGGTTGAACTCGGGGGAAGGACGCCTTGCTGTACGTGCCGAGCCTGAATGCCGATAGCAAAACTAACCGTCGAACTTGAAATTCCCCATGCGCAATCTCTCAAAGACCGCCGCCAGGTGGTCCGCTCCATCAAGGACAAGCTGCGTAACGGCTTCAATCTCTCCATTGCCGAACTCGACGATGGAGTGATCTGGAACCGCGTTACCTTGGGCATCGTCTCCATCTCCTCGTCGGCCGGCTATCTTGCCGGGCAAGTGCAGCAAATTGATGAGGCAGTGCATCGGCTGGCCGCCGGACTGAGCGCGGAAGTCGTTGATTCCTACGTTGAGATATTGTCCGAATGACTCTCCGCTCATAAAAATTCGCGGAAGGTTAGGTCAAACGCTTGAACTTTGATATCCTCAACCGTTCACCCTGTAGAAATATATGCCCGAGCAACGAGCCAGAACGTACCACCGAAATCGAGTCGCCCACACCTTCTCCGAAGAGATTGGGGCGATGCTCGAAGGCGAGCTATCCGATCCCCGTATCGCACCCAGCTATGTCACCGAAGTCGTCCTCGCGCCCGGAGGCAAGTCCGCTCGCGTCTTTGTCGCCGTCCACGGCAGCGAGCAGGAAGAAGTCTCGACGCTCGAAGCACTCACCACCGCCCGCGGTTATATTCGATCGCAGCTTCGCGACCGCATGGGCGTCCGCCACGTTCCCGAACTTAGCTTTGCGATCGACCGTTCGGAAAAAATGACTGGCCGCATGGACGAACTCCTTGGTCGCATGCGCAAACGCGAGAAGAAAGCGGCCCCTTCCATACCATGACGCACGAAACTCAGATTGAAGCGCTTCTCGAAGCCTTCCGCGCCAGCCCCCGGTTCATCCTTACCTCTCATGCCCGGCCCGATGGCGATGCCCTCGGCTCGGTGCTTGCCCTGGCGGAGATTCTCGACCAGCTCGGCCGTCAGACCGATGTCGTCTTCGCCGACCCCATTCCATTGATCTATCGGACCCTGCCGAACATTGAGCGCATCCACCACAAGCCCTCGGCCGCGGACGTTGCCGATCACAGCATCCCCGCCATTCTGCTGGAGTGTGACGGCATCGCACGCACCGGCCTTCTCGGGCTTGAAGATCGCATCCTCATCAACATCGATCATCATGCCAGCGGGCGCAACTTTGCCTCGATCAACTGGATCGACGAGCAGGCCTGCGCCGTGGGGGTGATGGTCTACCGCATCGCTCTCGCCGCCAAGGTCGAGATTACGCCGAGCATGGCCACCTGCCTGTACACCTCGATCCTCTCCGACACCGGAGCCTTTACCTACTCCTGTACTAACGCCAATACCTTTGCCGTCGTTCACGACCTCGCTCTCCGCGGGGCCAGCCCCAGCCAGATCGCCCGCGACATCTACTTCTCCAACCCCGCCAGCAAGATCCGACTGCTGGGAGCGGCACTGTCCAATCTCCAGTGCGATGGCAAGGTGGCCTGGGCCTGGGTCACCAGCCAGGATATGGAGCGCACCGGGGCCGATGCCGAGGACTGCGAGGGAGTCGTCAACTATCTGATCAGCATCGCCGGCGTCGAGTCCGCCGTCTTCCTTCGTGAACTGCCCGGCGCCAACGAGTTTCGCCTCAGCATTCGCAGCAAGGGGAAGCTCGATGTCGCCCGCGTCGCCGAGTCGTTCGGCGGCGGCGGTCATCGCAGTGCCAGCGGATGCACCGTTGGCGGCCCGCTCGATGTTGCCACCGGGCGTATCCTCATCCAACTCCGTGATGGACTCTGTTAGCCTACGTTTGCCTGATCCAATGAGTGATCTTCCACAATCCGCCGCTCCCGGCGCCCGGAGCGAACGCGCACCCATCGCATGGCTTCGCGATATCTGGAAAGGGTTTGCCGCCGAATCGCCGCACGAGTTTCTGGTGCTGTGCGTCGTCACCGGCTTCCTGCTCCTCTACGGCCTGGTGCCCCTGCTCGGCGGCGACCAGCTTGGGCTGGTCGGCGCGGACGAGCCGCGCTACGCACAGATCGCCCGCGAGATGCTCGCGCAGCACAACCAGATCTGCAAGCAGCTCGATACGACGATGGTGCCGCGCAGCCTTAGTCCGAAGGCGATCGACGACTCCTTCCATTGCCTGATCGGCGGAACCATCACGCCGATCCTGTACGGCAAGCCCTGGCTGGAGAAGCCGGCGCTCTACTACTGGCGCGCCATGAGTTTCTTCAAGGAGTTCGGCGTCTCCGACTGGTCGGCGCGGCTGCCCTCGTCCTCCGGAGCCTTTGCGCTCTTCTTCCTCATCTTCCTGCACATGAGGCGATTCCGCCCTGGGGGACATCTCAACGCCGCGCTCATCACCGCCTCCAGCGTCGCCGTCTTCAGCTTCGCCCGCGGCGCGTCGACCGACATGCAACTGGCCGCGCCGTTCTGTATCGGGATGCTCGGCTGGTATGCCTGGTACGAGACCGGGAAGAAGTTCTGGCTCTTCGATCTCTACTTCTTCGGAGCCGCCGCCACCCTTGCTAAAGGTCCGGTTGCGCCCTTTCTCGCGCTGATCATCATTCTTCTCTTTGCCGGCCTGCGCCGCGAGTGGTCGCTGCTCCGCCGTACCATCTGGTTCCCCGGCGTCCTTCTGTACCTGGTGATGGTGCTGCCCTGGTACATCGCGGTGCAAAGGAGCAATCCCGACTTCTACCGCCTCTTCTTCCTCGAACATAATCTCGAGCGGTTCGCCACCAATCGGTATCAGCATCACCAGCCCTTCTGGTTCTACCTTGCGGTGCTTCTGGTTGGCCTGATGCCATGGACCATCATCGCCCTCCGCGCGCTCGTCGATTCGATCGGCGTCTCCATCGCCGAGTGGAAGGTGCGCCACAACCCCCTGCGCTATCTTGGACACTCCCGCGCCGGCGACGCCTTCCCCGAGTTTCTTGTGCTGTGGGCACTCTTTCCCATCGTCTTCTTCTCCTTCTCCGGGTCGAAGCTGCCCGGCTACATCCTGCCCTCGATTCCGCCGCTGACCATCCTCGCCGCCGACTATCTCTACCGCAATCGCCGCGTCGGCCTGCCGCGCTGGCTACTCTGGTCGCACGCCGCCGTCTGCGCCATCCTGGTCTTCGTCCTTGTACTCGCTCCTCAGCATATGAAGTACGAGACGCTGGTGCCCTCCATGCAGTGGCTTCTGATCGCCGGAGGTTCGGCCCTGGCCATCGGCGGCGCCGTGTTTCTCATCATTCGCCGCTGGGGTATTCCGTTGCTGGTCAGCGCGACGTTTATCCCGGTTGTCGCGTCGCTGGTCTTTCTGCTGGGCTACCACGGCAAGGATCTCGACTTCAATTACTCTGCCCGTCCGCTTGCCCGCGAGATTCAGCGGCAGGCTCCCGATGAGAAGGTGCTGGCCCTCTATGAGGTCAAGCGCGACATGGACTACGGTCTCGCCTTCTATCGCAACAGCCCCCTGATCCACTACAACACCGACGGCGTGCCCGCAGGCGAGCATCTGCTCGTCATTCCGGCCAGCAAGACCGCCGAACTTGGCCGCTGGCTTGCTGGACGCGTCTACAAGCCCCTCTTTCTCTATGACACGCAGGGGCTCGAGGTCTATAAGGTCTACGCCAGCCGGTAAACGGGTTCGGAAAAACCATGAATTTCCTATAAGCTCGACGAAAGCCCTTAGCGAACCCGACTCCCCATGCAAGTCGCTACCCAACTCGAAGTTCTCGATATCAGGCACTTTTCCGCGCGCCAGTTGCGGCCTCTGCTCGAGTCCGAGGCCGACGTCTGGCAGCAGCGCCTGCGCTGGAACTATCGCGGCTCGACCGAGCTGCTCCTGCAATACCTCGATTCACACATCCTGCCCGGCTTCGTCGCGCTCGACCGGGGCCGCGTCTGCGGCTTTACCTTCTGCGTCTACGAGGGCAGCAAGGCGGTCGTGGGCGATGCCTACGCGGTCGCCAACGATCGCGAGCAGGCTCTCCACATCACCCACGTCCTGCTGGATCATCTGCTCGACCTGCTGCTGCACTCGCCCGGCATCAACCGCATCGAGTCGCAGTTGCTCATCTATGACGTGGGCTCGATTGACGAGACCTTTCGCCAGGCCGGCTTTAACCTGTACCCGCGTCTCTTCATGGAGTACAACTTCGATCCTGCAGCAGTAGCCGAAGCCATACCCCAGCCCGACCTTCCGAAAGACATCGGGATCAGCCGCTGGTCAGGCGAGTACTACCAGCACGCCGCCGAACTGATCCATGAAGCCTATACCGGCCACATCGACGCTCTTATCAACGACCAGTACTGTTCGCTCCACGGCTCGCTCCGCTTTTTGCACAACATCGTGCGCTTTCCCGGCTGCGGGATCTTCGATGCTCCAAACTCCTGGGTACTCCGCGAAGCGGGAACTGACGCGCTGGCGGGCCTGGTCCTCTGTTCCCGCGTTGCCGAAGAGGTCGGGCACATCACCCAGCTTTGCGTCGCAAAGAACTGGCGCGGTCAGCGCCTGGGAAGGACACTCCTCACGCATTGCATGAGCCAGCTCGCCCAATCGGGCTTCAAGGCCATCACCCTGACCGTGACCGAGGACAATCGGCAGGCTGTCCACCTCTACGAAGACCTTGGCTTCCAGACCCGTCATCGCTTCGAGGCCATGGTCTTCAACAAGCCCTGACAAGCCGCGCCCACCAGACTACTGGGTTCTACGGCAGGCGCTACTCCACGTGATAGTTGGGAGCTTCGCGCGTGATGATGACGTCGTGCACATGGCTTTCGCGCAGCCCGGCATTTGAGATCCGTATGAACCGCGCATTCTTCTGCAGATCGCTAATCGACCCGCATCCCAGATAGCCCATGCCCGACCGCAGCCCGCCAACCAACTGATAGACCATCGCCTCCAACGGCCCGCGATGAGGCACCCGGCCTTCAATTCCTTCCGGAACAAACTTGGACAGCCGGTTCGAAGAACTGGCCTCGCGCGCCGTCAATGACGGACGCTCCGTGCTGGCCGCGTCGTCGATATCTTCCTTGCCCTGGAAGTAGCGCTCGCCCGAGCCCTGCGACATCGCCGACAGCGAACCCATGCCGCGATACGCCTTGAACGATCGGCCCTGGTAGAGAATCGTCTCGCCCGGACTCTCGTCCACGCCGGCAAACAACGAGCCGATCATCACCACGCTCGCGCCCGCCGCAATTGCCTTCGCCACGTCGCCCGAGTACTTGATGCCGCCGTCGGCGATCACCGGGACGCCGCGCTGGCTTGCTGCGCGGTACGCCTCCGAGATGGCGGTAATCTGCGGCATGCCCGCGCCGGTCACCATGCGTGTCGTGCAAATCGAGCCCGGTCCGATGCCGACTTTGATGGCGTCGGCTCCCGCGTCGATCAGCGCCATCGCGCCGTCATAGGTGGCAATGTTACCCGCCAGCAGATCGACGTCCGGGAAGCGCTTCTTCACCTCGGCCACCGCTTCGAGAACCCGTGAAGAGTGTCCATGCGCGGAGTCGATCGCCAGTGCGTCCACTCGAGCCGCCACCAACTCAGCCGCCCGCTCCAGAAAATCGCCTGTCGCACCGATGGCTCCGGCCACCCGCAGCCGCCCCTGGCTGTCTTTCGATGCGTTGGGATACTTCAACTTCTTCTGAATGTCTTTTACCGTGATGAGGCCCTTCAACTCGAAGTCGTCGTTGACTACCAGCAACTTCTCCACTCGGTGCTGGTGGAGGATGTGCTCCGCCTCTTCGAGGGTTGTGCCGACCGGCACCGTGATCAGGTTCTCTTTCGTCATGACCGAATCGATGGTCAGGTCGGTGCGCGAGACGAAGCGGAGATCGCGGTTGGTCAGGATGCCGACCAGCTTCTTGTTCTTGGTCACCGGCACACCCGAGATCTTGTACCGCCGCATCATCTCGAGCGCCGCCGCGATGGTCTGCTCCGGGGCAATGGTCACGGGATCGACGATCATTCCGCTCTCGGAACGCTTCACCTTGTCGATCTCTCCGGCCTGCTGCTCGATGCTCAGGTTGCGATGGACGACGCCCAGCCCCCCCTGTTGTGCCATGGCGATCGCCAGACGCGACTCAGTCACCGTATCCATCGCGGCCGAGATCAGCGGCGTGTTCAGGGTGATGTTCTTTGTCAGTTGCGTCTGTGTGCTGACCTGGGTCGGGATGATGTCGCTATAGGCGGGAACGAGGAGAACGTCATCGAAGGTGAGGGCTTCAGGAACAGGGGAATTGATCATGTTTTTATGTGTCCCGGCAATCGGCGGAGCCTCAGAACCCACGGGATTACACTCGATTGTAGAGTCGCTCCCCGGACAGAGCAAATAGGAACGCGCCGAACCTCTCAATATTTGAAATCTTCCAGCACTCGATGTATCATCACGGTTGACGCTTTTGTTCCGTTGTTCCAAACCGCCGTGTGTGCACCGGCAAATTGACGGAAGAGATGAGTGGGTGAGAACCCACTTTTTATTTGTTTTAAAAACGGCCCAGAAAAACCGCTATGTCACTCAAGCTGGACACAATCCGAGCCACCGCCGAGCGCGTCGCCGCCTCGCACGGCCTCGACCTCGTCGATATCGAGTTCCAGGGCGGGGGCAAGTTCCGGACTTTGCGAATTTTCATTGAAAAAAATGCGCTTGAGCGTGCCCGGCTTGCCGAAACAGCCAACCCCGAGGAGTTGCCCAGAGCGGTCGCGATTGAAACGCTCTCCGGCGTCACCCACGAGGATTGCGCCACCTTCGCCCAGGACTTCGGCACGATTCTCGATGTGGAAGACCTGATCCCCGGAGCCGAATATACGCTCGAAGTCTCCTCTCCGGGCCTTGAGCGCAAGCTGTCCGGGGCCGGAGACTTTAGCCGGTTCCAGGGGAATCTGATTAAGATTCAGACATTTACGCCGATCAACGGCAACCGGCAGTGGCAGGGGCGCCTCACCCGGTTCGCAGACAACACCGCAACCGTCGACCTCTCCGCCGTCAAGCAAAAGGGCAAGGCAAAGAAGGCCGTAACCGGGCAAACCGTCGATATCCCGCTGGCGAATATCGAGAAGGCAAACCTGGTTGCGGAGATCTGAATACCCGCATCAAAGACCATAAGCAGCAATGTAGCCCTGTATTTCCGGGCAGTGAAGGACGAGTGATCCATGGCAAGTGTTTTGTACCAGTCAATTGAGACGTTGAGCCGCGATAAAGGAATCGAGCCCGAGATCGTTGTGGGCGCAGTCGAGGATGCCATTGCGCTTGCCACTCGCAAGTACTACAAAACGCAGGAAAATATGCGCGCCGAGATGGACCGCGACACCGGCGAGATTCGAGCCTATGTCTATAAGACCGTCGTCGAGACGCCGGAACAGGTCGAAGACGATGTCAACCAGCTGACGCTCGAACAGGCCCGCGCTCTTGCGCCCGAGGTCGAGGTCGGCGGCGAACTGCGCTTCTATAAGGACACCACTCCGCTCGGCCGCATCGCCGCGCAGATGGCCAAGCAGGTCATCTTCCAGAAGGTGCGCGAAGCCGAGCGCGATACCGTCTTCAACGAGTACAACCACCGCGCCGGCGAGGTTCTCAACGCGACCGTCAAGCGCCTGGAGCCGATGGACGTGATCTTCGATCTGGGCAAGGCCGAGGCGCGCATGCCCAAGCGCGAGCAGTCGCGGCTGGAGCAGTTTGCCGTCGGCGAGCGCGTCCGCGTCGTTCTGCTGCGCGTCGACCGCGCTGCCAAGGGCCCGCAGGTGATCGTCTCCCGCGCCGCTCCTGCGCTGGTGCAGAACCTCTTCCAGAGCGAAGTGCCGGAGATCTATGACGGCACCGTGACCATTCGCGCCATCGCCCGCGAGGCCGGCGAGCGCACCAAGATCGCCGTTGTCAGCCGCGACAAGGACGTCGACCCGGTCGGCGCCTGCGTCGGCATGAAGGGCATGCGCGTCCAGTCCATCATCCGCGAGCTGCGCGGCGAGAAGATCGACATTATCGAGTTCTCCGAAGAGATCACCACCTTTGCCGAGAAGGCGTTGCAACCGGCGAAGGTCAGCCGCGTCTCGATCGTCGATCTCGCCGACAAGCAGATCGAAGTTATCGTCGATGACACCCAGCTCTCGCTGGCCATCGGCAAGAAGGGCCAGAACGTCCGGCTGGCGGCCAAGTTGCTGCAATGGAAGATCGACATCAAGAGCGAAGAGGAGAAGCGCCAGGAGGTCGAGCAGCAGATGCAGGCTATGTCCGGCGGCCCGGCGACTCCCATCGAGCAGGTCGCCGAGCTGGGCGATGCGGTGCTGGAGAAGCTGATCGCTGCCGGTATCACCACGGTCGAAGGTTTGGCCGACATGACGCCTGAGCAGCTTGAAGAGGTTCCCGGCATCGGCGAAAAGACGGTCGAGAAGATCTCGGTCGCGGTTCGCCATTACTTCGGCCAGTACGAGGAAGGCGAGGAGCGCCCGGTCGTGGCTGCTCCGGCAACGCCGGAAGTCGAGCAAACGGAGGGAGATGCAATGGGAAAAACACCGGAAGCAATTCTTGCCGAGTCAGCGGAGACAGGAACGGCGGAAGAAGTTGACGACGTTTCGGCGGAGGAGATTGCAGACGCTGAGGATGAGGTCAGCGATGCGGTCAGCGATGCCGACGCGCGTGAAGAGCAGATCGAAACAGACAATGACGCTGTGGATACTCTGGTGGATGAGAGCCAGGAGAGCTCCAGTGAAGGCATCGACGAAGGACAAGATCGTGGCTAGCCGGTTGAGCCATGCAACGCAACGACCGCTGAATCGCCCGACAGGCATTTTCAGCGATAATTACAATAAAGATTCCTACCTCAATGAGGCTGATATGAACAGCTAAGGGCGCAGGGAAGCGAAAAGGGACGGATGAGCAAAGTTCGAATCAACGATCTGGCGCGAGAACTGGAAGTAAAGAGCAGGCCGATTCTGGATGCGCTCGAAGCCATCGGAATTACTGGAAAGACGCACTCCAGCTCCATCGAGGCCGATCAGGCCGACAAGGTGCGCAGCTATTTCAACGGCGGAAGCCGTCCTGCGAGCGTCGCCAAGCCCGCCGAGGTTAAGCCGAGGTTTGACCTTTCCAAGGTCTCCAAGCCCGGCGACGCGCTCAAGGCGATCCTCGAGCGTAAACAGGCCGAGGCTGCCGCCAAGGCCGCCCCGCCGCGCCCCAGGGCCGTTGCGGTTCCAGCCGCGGCTACACCGGCCGCTCCTGCCTCTCCGCGAGCCGCTGCTCCTGCCGCTTCGGCGCCGGTAGCGACGCCTGCTCCGCGGCGCATCGTTCCGCAGCCTCGTCAGGCGGCAAATATCGTTGCGCCGGCACCGGCCATTGCCAGCAAGCCGCCGGTCGGCCCGGTGATCGCCCGTCCGGCGGTCGCTGCTGCCGCCGCCGCGGCGCATCCTCCGGTCGTCGTTGTGCCGCCTGCTGCCGTGCCTCCGAGCGCGGCCAAGCCCGCCACGCCGCCAGCCGAAACTGCCGCCGCTCCTGTCGCCGCTGCCGCGACCCCGGTGCCGGCTGTCGAGACCGCACCGCCGGTAGAGACTGCCCCTGCCCCGCCAGTTGAAGCAGTAGCTGCAGTTCCAGCAGCCCCGGCCGCCCCTGCCGGACCTCCGCCGCGCCGCGTCATCATGCCGCAGACGGGACCGCGTCCTATCTACACCGCTCCTCCGGTTGCCCCGGGAACGCCGGCGCGTAGCCGTCCGATCTTCGAGCGGCCTCGTCCCCAGGCCGGTGCTCCGGGCTCGCGCCCGCCGTACACCGCGCCCGGCGCTCGACGCCCCATGCACCCAACCCGTTCTTATCCGGGTGGTCCCGGCGGTCCCGGCGGCGCTCCTGGCCGTCCTGGATTCGCTCCCGGCGGCGCTCGTCCCGGCTTTGGAGCTCGTCCCGGCTTTGGCGCTCGTCCCGGTGCGCCTGGCGCCCCCGGCGCAATGCCGGGCCCCGGCGAGGGCATGCGCCCGGCGGCTCGTCCCGGCCAGCGCCGTGGCGGACAACGCTACGAGAAGACCAAGGAAGGCCCGATGAAGGGCTTCCAGCCGCCATCGCGGTTTGGTGGCGCGCAGATTCCGCGTGAGCCCCTGCCCATTACCAAGACCATCACCGTCACCGAGGGAATTAGCGTCAAGGATCTTGCAGAGAAGCTGGATGTGCGCGGCAAGGATCTGATTGCGACCCTGCTGATGAGGGGCGTCTTTGTCACCGTGAACCAGTCGCTCGAAGGCGAACTGGTCAAGGACGTGGCGCGTCAGTTCGGCGCGGACGCGCAGATCATCACGGTCGAGGAGCAGTTGGAGAACGAGGCCATCGAGGGCTTCCTCGAAGACACCACCGGTATGGTCGAGATCACCCGCTCACCCGTCGTCACGGTCATGGGCCACGTCGACCACGGCAAAACCTCGCTGCTCGACGCCATCCGCTCGACCGAAAGCGACACGGTTGACGTCGCCAGCGGCGAAGCCGGCGGCATCACCCAGCACATCGGCGCCTACAAGGTCAAAATCACCAAGTCCGACTCCCCGGCCTTTGGCCGCGAGATCGTCTTCCTCGATACCCCCGGTCACGAGGCCTTTACCCGCATGCGTGCCCGCGGTGCCAAGGTCACCGACATCGTCGTCGTCGTGGTTGCCGCTGACGACGGCGTTATGCCGCAGACGCTTGAGGCTATCGACCACGCCAAGGCAGCCAATGTCCCGATCATCGTCGCGGTCAACAAGATCGACAAGCCGGACGCGAATCCCACAAAGGTCATCCAGCAGCTTGCCAACCGCGGCCTCCAGCCCTCTAATCAGGGGGGCGACACCGAGTTCGTCGAAGTCTCGGCCAAGAAGCGTCTCAACCTCGATCTTCTGTTGGAGATGATCTGCCTGGTCGCCGATCTCGCCGCGCCCAAGGCGCAGCCCGAACGCCCGGCCGTCGGCACCGTCATCGAAGCCAAGCTCGACCGTGGCCGCGGAGCCGTCGCATCAATCCTCGTCCAGAACGGAACCCTGCATCTCGGCGACAGCTACATCGTCGGCAATACCTTCGGCAAGATTCGCGCCATGTTCGACGACCGTGGCCGCTCCATCGCCGAAGCCGGGCCGTCGACCCCGGTCGAGATCCTCGGCCTCGAAGGCATGCCGGACGCCGGCGACACCTTCCTGGTCATGGCCGACCGCGACAAGGCCAAAGGCATCGCTCAGTACCGCAAGATGAAGGAGCGCGAGGCGCAACTGGCCAAGAGCTCCCGCGTCTCGCTCGAAGGCCTCGCCGAGCAGATCAAGCAGGCCGGTATGAAGGATCTGAACCTGATCCTCAAGGGCGATGTGCAGGGCTCGGTCGAAGTTCTCGCCGACTCACTGCAGCGCATGTCTACCGAGAAGGTCCGCGTCCGCGTGCTGCACTCGAGCGTCGGCGCCATCACCGAGTCCGATGTGCTGCTGGCGTCGGCTTCGAATGCCGTCATCATCGGCTTCAACGTGCGGCCCGACAGGAAGGCTGCCGAGATCGCCGAACGCGAGAATGTCGAGATTCGTCTGCACTCGATCATTTACGAGCTGCAGGACGAGATCACCAAGGCGATGTACGGCCTGCTCGAACCGGTCTACAAGGAGAACTATGCCGGCCGCGCCGAAGTGCTTCAGGTCTTCAAGATCACCAAGGTAGGCCAGATCGCCGGCTGCCGCGTCACCGACGGCCTTATCAAGCGCGATGCACAGGTTCGTGTGCTGCGCGACGGCGAAGAGGTCTGGAAGGGCAAGATCGCCAGCCTCAAGCGCGTCAAGGACGACGTCAGCGAGGTCCGTCAGGGCGTCGAGTGCGGTATCGACCTCGCCGGCTTCAAGGACATCAAGGCCGGCGACATCATCGAGTCCTTTACCACCGAGACGTTGGCTGCCGAACTGGGCCAGAACTCGGCCGCCGCGCGCAAGGCGGAGAAGGCTGCCAAGGAAAAGGCAGCCGCCGAAGCTGCTGCCGCCGCCACCGCGGCAGACTCCGTCAACGCATAGGCTCCAACCAAGACGAGCAAGGGCCGGGATTCGCATCCCGGCCTTTGCTGTCTCCGTGCCATCCCCAAATCCCTTGACACTCCTGATAGCCTTTCGCCATGGACCTCTCGGCTATTCAGGCTGCCCTCCGCGAAGATAAATTGGACGGCTGGCTCTTTTACGATCATCACAACCGCGACCCTCTGGCCTACGCCATCCTCGGCCTCCCCGGCGGACACGTCACCCGTCGCTGGTACTACTTCATCCCCGTGGTCGGGGAGCCAAAAAAGCTCGTCCATCGCATCGAATCCGGCCGCCTCGACGCTCTTCCCGGAGCCAGGGCCGAGTACTCCTCCTGGCAGGAGCTGGAAGCCGGGTTGGAGGCGATGCTGGTCGGGCAGACCTGCATCGCCATGCAGTACTCTCCGCGCAACGCCATCATGTACGTCTCCATGGTCGATGCCGGTACGGTCGAGCTTGTCCGCTCCTTCAAGAAAGAGATCGTCAGCTCCGCCGATCTGGTCAGCCGCTTCGAGGCGGTCCTCACCGATGCGCAGATCGCCACGCACTACGAAGCCCAGCGCAAGCTCGACGCGATTCTCGAAGCAGGCTGGCGCGAGATCGGCTCCCGCGTTCGCGGCAGCTCGTCCGGAACCGACGAGTACGCCATCGTGCAGTTCCTCCAGTCCGCAATTGAGCGCGAAGGCCTCATCACCGAGTTCGGCCCCAACGTTTCGGCTGGCCCCAACTCGGCGGACTCGCACTACGAGCCAACCGCTGCGTCTTCCAAACCCATTCGCTCCGGCGACTTCGTCCTGATCGATATCTGGGCCAAACTCGCCCACGATCCCGAGGCCGTCTGGTACGACATTACCTGGACGGGCGTGGTTGATCGCGAGCCCACCGACCGTGAACGTCTCATCTTCAACACGGTGCGTAACGCCCGCGACGCAGCCATCGCCGTCGTCAAAGATGCCTTTAGCGGCAACACTCCTATCGCCGGCTGGCAGGCCGACGCCGCCTCCCGCGATGTCATCCGTGCCGCGGGCTTTGCCGATTCCTTCACCCACCGGACAGGACACAACATCGGCACCGTGCTGCATGGCAATGGGGCCAACCTCGACAACCTGGAGACGCACGACGAGCGCCTGATTCTGCCGAATACCTGCTTCTCGGTGGAGCCGGGTATCTATTTCCCCGGCGAGTTCGGGGTACGCAGCGAGGTCGACATGATGACACGGACGGGGGCGGCCGAGGTGACGGGAAGAATACAGACGAAGCTGGTTCGGATATAGCTATCAGCGCGTAACTGCTATGATGGCAACTGAAATGGCGAATAACGTACAGGTCCCGGCGCACGCCGCTGGCAGGTCTTCTTCGATGGCGCTTCTGGTGCTGGTTGCCGGTTGGCTGGTTCCGGGCGCAGGGCATCTGCTGCTGGGCAAATGGGTGCGGGGGCTGCTGCTATTCGTGACGCTGGTGCTGATGTTCAGCATCGGCATTGCGCTCAAGGGCAAGATCTACTCGCCGAATACCGGAGAATTGCTGGACATCCTGAACTTTGCCGGCGATCTGGGGACGGGCCTGCTGTATGGCATCGCCAAACTCTTCGACCTCGGCCAGGCTGCGGTAGTCACGGTTTCAGCAGACTATGGGACCAAGTTCATGGTGGTGGCCGGGCTACTCAACGTGATTGCGGCGGTCGATGCGCACTCGCTGGCGACGGGAAGGAAGGCTTCGTGACGATCACGCATTTCAGCGCTGTGCTGCTCTTCTCCCTGTTCATTTCCGTGGTGTTCGGCATTACGCAGCGGTCGGAACCGAAGACGATGATCCGGTTCGGCGTGTTCTGCTTCGGTCTGTTTGTGGTGGGAACGATTGCGGCGAGCTGGCTGATGTGGCTGGTCAAGCATTAGGGAATAGGAACCTGATTTTGTGCGAGGCCGGTCAGGATCGTGCTTTGAGTTGGCGTTCCAGTTTTGCGATCCGGCCAAGTAACTCCTCTTTTTCCAGCCTGGTCTCGTCGATGTCCTGAACGGCGAGCACAGCGCCTACGATGGCGTCATGCTTTCCGCAGACGGGCGCTGCCATGGCCTTGATCCAGGCGCGAGTGCCGTCGCCGCGCCGGTAGAGAATCTCTTCGGCCCGGGTGGGCTGACCGCTGCCGATAGCACGCTCCATGGGATACTCTTCCTGATCGAAGCTGCGCCCATCGGCATGGAACAGGTTTGACCGGCGATAGATGTCGATATTCTCGCCGATAGGGATGGCGCGACGAAAGATTGCCGCCGCGCGGGGATTGCTCATGAGGATGCGTCCGCTGGGCATCTCTGCGATGAGGATGCCGACGGGGACGGCGTCGAAGATGGCCCGCAGAAGAGCCTCGCTTTCGCGAAGGGCGCGCTCGGCCTTCTTCGCGTCATCAATATCTTCAACTGTGCCGTACCAGCGAATGATATTGCCTGAGGCGTCCCGGCGCGGAGAGGCGCGGGAGCGCATCCAGCGCCAGACCCCATCGCCGCGGCCGATGCGGAACTCGACATCGACGGGGTTGCCGCTGCGACGGGAATCCGCCCATATCCGGAGGGTGGGTATGACATCGGCGGGGTGAAGGGCCTTGACCCAGCCTTGGCCGAGCGCCTCTTCCGGCGTCCATCCTGTGGCTGTCTCCCAACGAGGGCCCGCAGTGAGAATCCTGCCCGCCGCATCGCTTGTCCAGGGAATCTGCGGACTCAGCTCAACGGAGTGACGGTAGTGATCCTCGCTCTCGCGGAGCGCTTCTTCCGACAGCTTGCGCTCGGTGATGTCGATGACGACGACGGAGACGCCGACGATCTCGTTGGCCTCGTCGCGGGCGGGATGGTAGGAGAGCAGCAAGGTGCGGAGATGGCCTTGGGCATCCCGCTTTGGGCTGGCGAACTCAAGGCCGTTGAAGACCTCTCCCTGGAGTGCGCGGCGGATATAGGACTCAACCTTTGGGAAGATATCGGGAATAACATCCGAAACGCGTCGACCGAGATGATTGGCGATGGACGCCCCGTTCATCTCGGCGAGGCGCTTGTTGATGCTGATGTAACGCAGGTTCGAGTCGAGGAAACAGAGACCGACGGGAGCGCCGTCGTAGATAGCCTGCAACTGCGCGAGGCGCTGCGCGGGCATGGCTTCGAGATTGGGCAGCGCATCCGACGGAACAGTCCTGCCAAAAAGACTGCCGGGATGCCCCAGCGGTCTGGAAGAGACGAGGCTAGGCAGGTCGGAGGCCGGGACAGGAGGGCCGTAGAGCCAGCCCTGGCCGCAGTCGCAGCCCAGCCAGAGCAGCATGTCAGCCTGGGCGCTGGTCTCGATGCCCTCGGCAATGGTGTTGAGGCCCAGACTGTGGCCCAGGCCGACGACAGCGGCGACAATCTTCCTGCTCTCCCGCGTGTCCGACATCTCGCGGACGAACCGGGCGTCAATCTTGAGTTCGCTGAAGGGCAGAGACTGGAGATGGAGAAGGCTGGAGTAGCCGGTGCCGAAGTCGTCGAGAGCAAGGCGGATGCCGAGGGCCTTCAGATCCTGGGCAATGGCAACCGCCTGATCCATATTGTCGATCAGGGCGCTCTCCGTGATCTCAAGAATGATGCGATCAAGAGGAAAGCCTTCGTGCCGGGCCATTGTCTGAAATTGCTCGGGCAGAGATTTATCGTGGAACTGAATTGCGGAAATATTGATCGAGATGGTGATATCTCCGGCATCGCGAATGGCTGCGGCCGAAGTGAAGACCTTGTGTAACAGCTTTCGCGTGAGCGTGCCGATCAGGCCGATCTCTTCGGCCAGAGGGATAAAGACGTCCGGCGGAATGGTGCCATGGACGGGATGCTGCCAGCGCGCCAATGCTTCAAAGCCGGTGAGCAGGCCGGTACGCAGCTCGACCTGCGGTTGAAAGTAGGGGACGATCTCATCCGTCTCCAATGCCTTGCGCAGGTCGGTCGCGTGGGTGGCTACCATGGCTGGCGAAAGCATACACTCGAACAGGGCTGGAATCCATACAACTCTGATAGAAGATGAGATAGGAGCAGGGGCGCGATGAAGACGGTGAGAACCCAGGAGGCGCAGATGTTTGCGCCGGAGGCAGGAATGAGGCGGCAGGTGCTGGCGCACAACGACGAGTTGATGCTGGTGAGACATTACTTCGAAAAGGGCTGGGTCGGAGCGCGGCATAGCCATCCTCACCATCAGCTTGTGTATGTGGTGAAGGGGGCGCTGCACGTCGAGAGGGAGGGTGAGATCTTCGATGTCTTTGAGGGAGACAGCTTTGTCGTCGACGGAGGCGTGGAACATCAGGCGTCCGCGCTGGAGACATCGGAGGTTCTGGACGTGTTTACGCCGGTGCGCGAGGACTATCGGGATCTGGTGAAGTAGGCGAGGTCAGGGCTTGATGGCGCGGTAGAGGCCGGCGGTGCCGAAGGTGTAGCTGGTCCAGGTGGGATGGGTGAACCCGGCGTCCGCCATGAGCTCGATCATGCGCGACGGGCGGGGGAAGCGGGCTACGGAGTCGGGGAGGTAGGTGTAGGCTGCCGGGTCTCCGGAGATGAGGCCGCCGAAGCGGGGCAGAATCTGCTTGAAGTAGAGGTTGTAGAGCGTTCCGGTGAGGCCGGTGGGTTGGTTGAAGTCGAGGATGCCGATCTGTCCGCCGGGGCGAAGGACGCGGTACAGTTCGGCGAGGCCCGCCTCGTAGTTGCTCAGATTGCGGAAGCCGAAGGCCGAGGTGACGAGGTCGATGGAGTTTTCGGCGATAGGCAGGTGAAGTGCGTCGGCTTCGATGGGGATGATATTGTGCGCGGCGAACTTTTCGGCTCCGCGGGAGAGCATCTGGTGGGAGAAGTCTACGGCGAGGATGGGGGCCGTTGCTGGTTGCTGGTTGCTGGTTGTTGGTTGTTGGTGGGGGCGGTGCTTGAGCAGGGCGAGGGTCATGTCGCCGGTGCCGCAGCAGAGGTCGAGTGCGACGGCTTCGGGGCGCTCGAGGATCGGGCGAAAGGAGCGTGCGGCGCGCGTCCACCACCAGCGATCGATGCCGACGGAGAGGACGTGGTTGAGCAGGTCATACTTCGGCGCGATGGTGTCGAACATCTGCTGGACGTTCGCGGCGGCATCCTGATCGGTGGTGGTGCCGGTGGGGCGGGCTCCGGTGGTGATCTCGTATTCAGGTTTTAGTTCGTTTGTCACAAGAGCTATGGTAGTCGTTGGAAGTTAATTAAGCTGATCTCTACTAGATTGGATTAATCGGATATGGCGGCTTTTGGAACTGCTGACGGCAATACTTTGGATTGGGAGATCCTTCTAAACGGAAGTTTCTCTTTGTATCGGAATCGCCAGTATCTCAAAGAAGATATCCAATGGTTACAACTTCACGGCTATCGCATTTTCAATATGGATTGCACAACATGGAACTCCGAAGATTCAATGCACGAGAGTTTGGAAGAAACGTTGTCATTTCCGGCTTATTATGGGCGAAACTTCAATGCACTCAAAGACTGCCTTTGGGATATTGAGGTTCCCGATGACGGTGGCGTAGCTATCGTCCTCAACTCCTACGATGTGTACGCTAGAGGGGCGGGCTCAGTAAATAGGCAGACAGGGATGCATGATGCCGAGATGATCCTCCACATCCTCGCGGGAGCTTCACGCTATTTTCTTTTATTAGGAAGGCGGTTCATTGTTCTTGCTCAATCAGACGATCCAAGGATGCACTTTGAGGGTCTGGGCAGCGTCGCCACACAATGGAATAGGCGCGAATGGCTCAACAAAGATCGAGAGCTAGGATAATGCTAGTCGTTCGTAATGGTGTGTTCTCGCATCAAGGCGAGCATGGATTCGGTGGCGGCGAGGAGTTCGGGTTGGGTGACGTCGCGGACGATCTTTACGGTGCCGATGCCGGTGGGCAGGATGAAGGAGAGCGTGCCGCTGCGGTTCTTCTTGTCGCTGGCGGTGAGGGCTACGAGCTTTGCTGCGGCTGCCTTGAAGGGCGAGAGCGGCCCGTAGCGGAGAATAAGTGCGATGATGTGGTCGGACTGAGCCTGCGTAATGAGTCCGCGCGACAGGCCGAGGTGTGTCGCGGCGATGGAACCCCAGCCGACGGCTTCGCCATGCAGAAGCTGCTTGTAGCCGGTGGCGGCTTCGATGGCGTGGCCGAGGGTGTGGCCGTAGTTGAGGATCATGCGCAGGCCGGACTCGCGCTCGTCGTTGGCGACGACGTAGGCCTTGACGCGGACGCTGGCGGTGACCACGTGCGCGAGCGCCTTGGCGTCTCCGCTGAGGATTGCGTCGGCGTTCTGCTCCATGTATCTGAAGAGCTTGGGATCGCGGATGATTCCGGCTTTCACCGACTCCTGTAGCCCGGCGCGGAGTTGGGCTGGCGGTAGCGTGGCGAGGATGTCGGTGTCGGCGAGGACGGCGAGGGGGTGATTGAAGCTGCCGACGAGGTTCTTTCCGGCGACAAGGTTGACGCCAGTCTTGCCGCCGATCGAGGAGTCGACCTGGGCGAGCAGCGTGGTAGGGATCTGCACGTAGGGGATGCCGCGCATGTAGATGGCGGCGAGGAAGCCGGTGACGTCGCCTATGACTCCGCCGCCGAAGGCGATGAGCAGCGAGTCGCGGTCGGCTCCGGCAGTGGCCAGTTGCTGGGCGAGCGATTCGACGCTGGCGAGGCGCTTGCGGGTTTCGCCGCTGGGGAGAAAAAGAACGGTGGGCGCCTGCTTGAAGGAAGCGAGAACCTGCTTGTGCCAGAGGCCCCAGATATCGGGCGAGGTGACGATGAAGGGGCGAAAGGCCTTGTCTTTCATCAGCTTGCCGAGGCGCGGCGCAAGCCTGCGCAGCAGGCCTGAGGCGATGGTGATGTCGTAGGCGGCGGAGGGGGTCTTGAGGGCTATGACTGGCACAATGTCTCCATCGTATCGCAGGGGGAGTTGCTGGTTGTTCGTTGCTGGTTGCTGGTAAGGGTGCCAGGGTAGCTGAGAATATGTCCAAAAGCTGCAACCTCGGGTCGAGATGACGTGATTTGCGGGCGGGGCAGCAGCACCGAACTACGACAACTGCAACAATCCAACAACAAACTGCCGGCGACTAAAAACTCTCTAGCAACCGGCACCGGCAATCGCTTCAGCAACGAGCAGCCAGCAACCAGCAACCTGGTATTGCAGTAGCATCGAAGAATGGAACAAGTTGATTTTCTTGTGGTCGGTGCGGGAATTGCCGGGCTGAGCGCGGCAAACTGCCTGTCGAGACTGGGCAGCGTCGTGGTCGTCACCAAGGAAGAGCTGGCGGAGTCGAACACGGCTTACGCACAGGGCGGCATCGCGGTGGCAATGGGCGGCGACGAGGATGTCGCGCTGCACCTCGAAGATACGATGAGCGCGGGCGATGGGCTGGTGAACCGCGAGGCTGCCGCCATGCTGGTGGAGCAGGGGCCGCAACGTGTGGAAGAGCTGCTGGCGTGGGGCACGAAGTTCGACCGCGAGAATGGCGAACTGATGCGGACGCGCGAGGGCGCGCATAGCCTGCCGCGGATTCTGCACGCGAATGGAGACGCGACGGGCAAGGAGATTGCCGTGTCGTTGCTGCGGCATGTGCGCGAGGTGGATTCGATCGAGCTGATGGAGTGGACCACCGGCGTCGATCTGCTGGTGGAGAACGGCCGCGTGACCGGGGCCACGCTGCTCGATGGCGAGGGCGGCGTGCGCGTGGTGCGGGCAAAGGCGGTATTGCTGGCCAGCGGCGGCGCGGGGCAGGTCTACAGCGATACGACCAATCCGGCGGTGGCGACTGGGGACGGCATTGCCATGGCTTACCGCGCCGGCGCCGAGGTCAGCGACATGGAGTTCTACCAGTTTCATCCGACGGCGTTCAGCGCGCCTGGCGCTCCGCGATTTTTGATGAGCGAGGCGCTGCGGGGTGAGGGAGCGTATCTGGTGAATGCGAAGGGCGAGCGCTTTATGGAGCGATATCATCGACTCCTGGAACTGGCTCCCAGAGACGTTGTGGCGCGAGCGATTACGCGCGAAGGCATGGATGGTGAAGTGTATCTGGACATGCGCCACGTAAAGAAGGACTTGCAGGCGCGGTTCCCGGGAATCTCGCGGTTTCTGGCGCAGTATCGGCTGGACCTTGGACGGGATTTGATCCCGGTACGTCCGGCGGCGCACTACATGATGGGCGGTGTGCGGACGGACGTGCACGGACGGACTTCGCTGCCGGGGCTTTATGCCGCGGGCGAGGTAGCCTGTACAGGAGTGCACGGAGCGAACCGGCTGGCCAGTAACTCTCTGCTGGAAGGACTGGTCTTTGGTGTGTTGGCAGCCGAGGCGGTGATCGCCGATGGGAATGAACGGAAGGTTGACGGACAGAGAGCAGACGGTGATCTGGCGGTGGACAGGGCGGCTTCCGGCGGGAGTTCGGTGACGGGAGAGGCGGCTACGGAGCGATGGATCGCGGAGCTGCGCAGCCTGATGTGGAAGTATGCCGGGTTGCTGCGGGACGCGGAGGGATTGCGGCAGGCACAGCGCGGGCTGGATGCGCTGGCGGTGACGATGCCGAGAGGGATATTCCGGCGGGCTTTGGAGGCTCGCAACCTGCATGTGGTCGCGGGGCTGATCGTGACTTCGGCGCTGGGACGGGAGGAGAGCCGTGGAGCACACTACCGCAATGATTTTCCGGAGAGGAACACGGTGGCGCGGCACTCGGCTATGAGGGCGGGGGAATTGACATTTGTAAGTTAAAGAGTTCAGCCCAGTGAACAGGTGTTCTCTGGGCTGAGGGTGATATCAGGGATCTTGGAGTGAATTAGAAGCGGATGAAGAATCCGACTCCCGGCTCGAAGGTTGAGGTGTGGTGCTTGATGGTCAGATAGTTCTGCTGGAAGTCCGGTGCCATAAAGAAGAGCTGGCGGAACTGGGCGCGCAGGCCGAAATGCGAAGATGAGAGCATCTTTTCCACGCCAACGGAATAGTAATAGGTCGCGCGCGCCTGCTCTTGGAGCGACTGGCCGCCGAAGGGCGTGGGACGGAAGGCGATGGAGCCGGCCCCGGCCGAGATGAACGGCTGGAAGCTGAATTTGACCGGCGGATGTACGACATAGCCCAGGGTGTACTCGTTGGCATTAGTCTGGACGCCGCCGGTGTCAGGCGGAGGGGCTCCAAAGGGAGTGAAGTTCTCCGTATAGCGCGCATAACCGTAGTTGCCTTCAAAGCCGACCCAGGGAGTTACGGTATAGCGGATGGTGACCAGCGCGCCGAGCGTGTTGCTGGTTCTGAGGTTTACGGTCGTCGGCTGGGCGTTGATCTGAACCACGCCGCTGCCGGTGCCGTTGTATTCGCCGACTCCGCTGACGCCTACTTCGAGGCGGGAGAGTTGCTTGGAGAGAGCGCTGGATTGGGCTTGTGCGGCAGGTCCCGCCAGAGTTGCGAGCAGGCAAAACAGAACACTCCAGACACAGGACAGGCGGGACACATTCAACATCGAGACGGGACTCCCTTGGATGGCACTTTTAGACGGAACTGACACTGCTTTCAGTTTACCCCGGCAGGTGGGGCGATGACCTTCAGGAAGGCAGGGAATCTTTGGCGATTTCAGCAGACTCGACGGGCTCGACAATCAGGGTAAGGTCTTCAACATCGCGCACCCGAACCGACGCTCCGGCCGGAAGCGAGGCCGGTCCGCGCAGGGATGCCTGCCAGAGTTCGCCGCGGATGGCGACCTGACCGCCTGGAGATAACGGCGTCTGCGCGATGGCGACGGCTCCGAGCATCGCCTGCGGGCCGGTGAGGACCTTGCCGCGACGGGCGCGGAGGGCGATCCAGGCCAGACCGAAGGAGATGGTGCCGAAGCCGATGCCCGCGCCGAGGGCCGTGCCGGTGTGGACCTGCATCTCGGGGATGGGGCCGTTAACGAGCGTGGCCAGCCCGAAGACCAGCGAGATGGTGCCGGCCAGCGCCAGAATGCCGTGGCTGGTGAACTTGGTTTCGAGCACCATCAGCACCACGGCGGCGATCAGCAGAAGGATTGCCGTATGCCGTATGGGGAGCAGGTTCAGGCCGAAGAGGCTGAGCAGGACGAGCAGGGTGCCGAGCGAGCCGGGGATGATGGTTCCGGGAACATTGAATTCGAGATAGATCAGCAGGCCGCCCAGGACGAGCATCAGCACGGCGAGGTTGGGATCGGTCAGCCGGGTGAGCAGGCGTTCGCGCAGGGAGGGCGGGACAAGTGCGACCTTTGCATCGCGGAGATGCAGGGTTGTGGTGCTGCCGTCGAAGCGCTTGATCTGGCGGCCGTCGAGGGAGGCGAGTAGGGACTTGTCGCTGGGGGAGATGAGGTCGATGAGCTTGAGGTTGAGAGCCTCCTCGTCGCTATAAGACTTGGAGTTGCGCACGGCGTCTTCGGCGGCCTGTACGTTGCGACCGCGGCGGGAGACAAAGGAACGGATAAAGGCAGCGGTGTCGTTCTCGATCTTCTGCTTGAGGGTAGCGTCGGGCTGACGGCCTTCGGCGACCGGATGGGAGGCTCCGGCGTTGGTTCCGGGGGCCATGGCGGCGACGTCAGCCGCCTCCAGCAGGAAGAAGCCCGCCGAACCGGCGCGGCTGCCGGTGGGAGAGATATAGATGATGACGGGCACCGGCGAACTCTCGATGGCCTCGACCATGACGCGGGTCGATTCGAGCAGGCCACCGGGAGTGCCGAGGGAGACAAGGACCGCATCGGCGTGGAGACGCGCTGCTTCTTTGAGACCGCGTTGCAGATAGTCAGCTGTGATGGGCTGGACGGTGTCGTGAATCGTGAGCTTGACGACAAGATTAGACTTTGCTGCGTCGGCGGGTGCGGCTTTGGAGGAGAGACAGGCAAGCGCGATGAAGAGAAGGAAGAGGGACTTCAGAGATGTCTTCATGGCATGCGCTGTCCGCGAGCCAGCAGAGCCTGCCGCATGGCCAGCGCCGCCGGGTTTTTAGGGTCGAGCTTGAGGGCGTTGCTTACATCGGCGGCGGAGGCTGACAACTGCTTCGCTTGAAGCTCGATCTTGGCGAGGACAAGATATGCGTCGACGGTGGGCTGGAGCTTGAGCGATCTCTCCGCCTCTTTCCGTGCGTCATCGATGTTCCCGGTGTGGGTGCGCACCTCGGCAAGTCCCGTATGAGCATCTGCGCTCGAGGGGTCGGCGGCGATGGCCGCCTGGAACTCCTGCTCGGCTTCGGGGATAAGGCCCTGGGCAAGATATCCTTTGCCCGACTGAATGTACTCGGTAGCCTGCTGAGCCGGGGGCAGATGGGCGACGCGCATGGCGCGCATCTGGTCCAGTTGAAAGGCCGCCTGCCGGAAGGATGCCTCGGAGTAAGTCCTGCGGATTCGCTCCAGCGGATCGAAGTCGGAGTCGCTGGTGGCCGCGGCTGCTGCCTTGGTGGTCGTGCCGGACTTGTTGGGGGGCGACGAGGTCTGAGGGCGGCGGCCGGAGTTGATGCGGGCCTTCAGGAGCGGTGCCTCGGGGTCGGTCGGCCTGAGCTTCAGGGTGAGATCGACCTCGCGCTGCGCTCCGGAGAAGTCGCCCTGTCGGAGCAGGGCTACAGCGAGGTTGTAGTGGTAGTCCGGGTCGTTGGGGTCGGCGTTGGAGGCGCGTTGAAACAGAGGAACCGCATTGCGTCCCTGTCGGCTGGCGGCCACGCCCTGGTTGTTGACGACTTCGGGAAGAGGGAGGCGGCTGGCGACGAAGGCGAAGGCAGCCTCCGCATCGGCGTACTTTGCCGAGTTGAAACGGGCGAGCCCAAGGTAGAAGCCGGCTTCGAGGGCGCGCCGGTCGCTGTGGGGAACCTTGGCCAGCGTAGCGGCGGCGCGGTCGAAGTCTCCCTGCGCGAACTGCGCCTTGCCCAGCGCGAGCAGTGCGGCGGGATAGTTGGGTGTGATGGCGATCGCCATCTGGAGACGCTTGATCTGTTCCTGCGGCGCGGTCGCGCTGGTGCCGCGAATGTAGTTTTCGAAAGCACTGAGGGGAACGCCTCCCGAGGCTGAGAGAAAGGTCTCCCGGGCGACGTTGAAGTGAGGATCGATGTTGCGGGCGATCTTCCAGGCAATGGAGTTCTCCACATCGAAGAGGCGGGTCAGTTCGCTGGAGTCATCAAGCGGCTGAGAGAGTTGGAGCTTGTCCACATTGAGGACCTGAGCCTGGACAGAGATGCGGTTCTTATCGACGGTGTAACTGCCGACGATGACGAAGTTGGCGTCGAGCGTCTGGGCGATGCGAATTGTGGTGGCGCGAGAGGGCTTGAAGTCGACAGGGAGACCGAGGTGGTCGAGTGCGAACTGGCGGTCGTCGTTGGAGATGGTCAGAAAGCCGGCAGACGAGAGGCGCTGATTCAGCGTGTCGGGGAACGAGTCGCCGATCCAATCGAGGGTGGATTGGCCGGAGCGGTTGTCGAAGGGCAGAACAAGCACGACCCGCCCGATGGCCTCGGCTGGAGCGGCTTCAGCGGCAGCCGGAGCGGTTTGCGCAAGGCCGGGAATGCCTGGCAGGCAGCACAGGATGAGGGCTATCGATAGCCATCTCTCGCGACAGATGGAGCGCAGATTTAACGGTCTCGGCACAGCTACGAGTATATAGAGCGTCAATGCTGCCGGGGCAGAGCGAGGGAAGCGTCGACGATACGGGGAAAACGCAGGACGGCAACCCATTCGCCTTTGCGGTGCGCCTCGAAGACGATCTTGCCGTGCAGCATGGCAGCGGCCTGCGCGGGGCGCATGTCCTGATGGAAGTCGAAGTAGCGGGTGTCTGCGGATTCGTTTCGCTTGCCGAGATTGACGGACCCGGGAGGCGGCGCCCACTTGGTGGAGAAGATCAGAGCGGTATCGTAAGCGCCGGGATCGGCGGCGGCCAGCATGATCTGCGCGGCAGAGAAATCTTTGATTGCTACAGTCTTGATGGGGTGATGGGTGTAGCCGATCTCGGGCCGCGACAGCTCCGAGGTCGCGGGCCAAGCCGTGAGGACGGTGGCCTGAGGATAGCGTTGCTCAATCAGGTGGACGGCCTGCTGGTGCAGGACGATCATGTCGCGATAGGTCAGGTTGTCTTCCGGAGCGAAGGCGTAGGGCGGGTTGATCCAGATACCGGCAAGGAAGGCGACTGTGCTGAGCGCGGCGATGAGCCACCATTGGCGGAGATGCCTGCGCCATATCGACACGCAGAGGAGCAGCACCAGCGGGTACAGGGGCAGCAGGTAGCGGGTGAGCAGCGCACCGCCGAGGATGGAGAAGGCGATCCAGTTGGCCACCAGGATGACGGCAATGGCATGGAGCGCGGAACGGCGAATGTTCTTCGGGGCATCGGGAGTGGTGACCGGGATCAGAATGACGGCGACGGTCGCGAAGACGGGAACGAACAGATTCATGTGCGTCGTCAGGTGCAGCAACCGGTGCCAGAGGCAGAGGGCGATGCGATAGGCGCTGAGGTTGGCGGTCGCGTTGTAGCGAAGGTACTCAGGGTTGCCGAAGATGAAGCCGGTCCGGTGGTAGTGGAAGGCGTACCAGGCCATCAGGGGAAGGATGGGAAAGAGTAGAGCGGCGATCCAACCCAGGGCCTGGGACCTGCGGCGATCGCGGAGAAAGAGGATCGCCTCCCACAGTGCAAGCGCGGCCGGGGTGATGACCGCAGTCTCTTTCGAGAGAGCGGACAGGGCGAAGAGGATGGCCGCGATCAACTGGCGCTTCCGGGTGGTTCGGCCCTCCTCATCCCGGTCGAAGTAGAAGGCCAGCCCCCAGAGGGTAAAGGCGGCGGCGAAGATGTCGGCGTGGGCGAGGGTGCTCTGCGCAAACCAGATGGGATAGATGGCGGTGAGAAAGGTGACGACGGCCGCCGCGGCAGTTCCGGCAAGAGTTTTCGCGAGTTTGTAGATGCCGAGCAGAGCAGAGGCACTGACGATGCAGATGAAGGTGCGGGTGCCGCTGACGACAAATCCCGAGAGATGCCACCATCCGGCCAGCAGGATGGAAGGAAGCGGGGGATGGGCGTTGGTGACGGTGGAGTACGGAATCAGGGTGCCGGTGCGGAAGAAGTCCAGCGCGGCGGGAATGTAGTAGCCGCCTTCGTCCCAGAAATAAGGGAGGCGGAGGAGGGTGAGATGTGAGAGATAAACTGCTGCGAAGAAGAGCGGGAAGAGCATCCAGAGGGGGATGTCGCCGGGTGCCGGTTTGCGATGATCTGCCGGGGTGCGCACGCTCTTATTATGAATCGTCAGAACCTTATCGAAATTAATGGACAGGGCCGTTGGGCTGCGGGGGAACCTGCTCCAGCGTGATCTGTCCGAAGGCCTGCTCGTACTGTGCGAGGTTATGGCCGAGGACGTTCCAAAGGGCCTTGGCCTGCTGCGGGCTGAGGTAGATGCCCTCGAAGTTCTTCACCTGAAGCTCGTCGGGGCTGCTCTGGGTCATGGTGCCGAAGACGAGGAAGAAGTCCCATACGCTCATGCGAACCTGGACGCTGTTGGCGTAGTCCTCGCGGTAGTTCTCGGTGTTGGTGAGCTTGAGTGCGGGTTGGTCGACGGGCTTGTTGGGCTGGCTCATGGGGATCACTCTTGGAACTGCTTTAGTAAAAAGGGGTGGTGCGAAAGGGGGGACTTGAACCCCCACGGATTGCTCCGCCAGATCCTAAGTCTGGTGCGTCTGCCAATTTCGCCACTTTCGCATTTCAGAATCAACTGCATCGATCATGGTGAACGATATCCAGCTAATTGCAGGGATCGTTGCAGCAGGCTTCGCCGCAGGTGCCACATCTGCGGGCTCCCACCATTGCTCTTATGTTAGCACTGCGATCACCCGCAAAATACATCACAATTTTGAGAGGTTATGATAGTGTCGCGCCCTACGGGGCAAAATCTTACCGACGCAGGATTACGATGCACGGCATGGAAATTTTCGGCGGCATGGATATTTGAGAGCCGTATTTTCTGTTCATCCGCGATTGAAACTGTGGGAATTCAATGGGATCTGCGATTCCATGCGGTTATCCCGAATTAAAGATGAGAATTGAGGACACGTTGACTATCTGCATTAAAGGAACGTTGCTGGCGATTGCCTTGATCGGCCAGGGAGTTGCGCTGGCCGCCGGTAAGGACGCCCGGCCCACGGCCACGCCCATCAAACATGTCGTCGTGATCTTCGGCGAGAACATCTCGTTCGATCACTACTTCGGGACGTATCCTAACGCGCTGAATCCGGCGGGCGAGCCTGCGTTTCATGCGAAGCCGGGAACGCCCACGGTCAATGGGCTGACCTCGACGCTTCTGACGCACAATCCAAATTTTCTGAACCGCGAGGTGAACGGAGAAGACGCGGTCAACCCGTTTCGGCTGACGCGGGCGCAGGCGGCGACCGCGGATGAGAACCACGACTATACAGCGGAGCAGCGGGCCTTTCACTCCGGACTGCTGGATTCGTTTCCGAAGTACACCGGGGTGCTGGGGTCACCGAAGGTGAAGAAGCGGCTGGGCAGCGAAAATGCCGACCCCTCCGACCTGTATGCGCACCAGGCCAAGGGGCTGGTGATGGGATACTTCGACGGCAACACCGTGACGGCACTGTGGAACTATGCGCAGCGCTATGCGATGAATGACAATTCGTATGGCTCGACGTTCGGGCCGTCAACGCTGGGCGCCATCGAACTGATCTCGGGCCAGACCAACGGCATCAGCGACAAGATCAATGCCGGAAACACAATCATCGAGGGTGGCGATGGCACTTATACGATGATTGGAGACCCTGAGCCAATCGGCGATGTCTGCTCTACAACAACAGGCGCGCTGGCGAGCCTGGGCGGCAATAACATCGGCAAGATGCTCTCAAAGAGCAACGTGACGTGGGGATGGTTCGAGGGCGGCTTCGACCTGACGAAGACGAATTCCAACGGCACAACGGGATGCCTGCGCAGCACCTATTCGAAGATCGTTCGGCTGACGGTTCACGATTACGTCCCTCATCATGAACCCTTCCAGTATTACGAGGAGACGGCTAACCTGAAGCATGTGCGGCCCACGTCCATCCAGATGATCGGCCACGATGGCGATGCGGCGAACCACCAGTACGACACGGACGATTTTTTTAATGCAGTGAAGGCTGGGAACTTTCCGGCGGTCAGCTTCCTGAAGGCTCCGTCGTATCAGGATGCCCATGCGGGGAACTCCAATCCGCTGGACGAACAGACTTTTGTCGTTCGGGTGATTAATTTTCTGCAGAAGCAGCCGGACTGGAAGAACACTGCCGTTATCCTGGCGTATGACGACTCCGATGGCTGGTACGACCATCAGATGGGGCCGATCGTCAATCAATCGACGACGAAGGCCGATGCGCTGACCGGGCCGGGGCAGTGCGGTGACGGCTCAAATGCTTTGCCGGGACCCCATACCGCACATGCGCAGGGACGGTGCGGCTACGGGCCGCGGCTGCCGCTGATGGTGATCTCCCCTTATGCACGGCAGAACTTCGTGGATCATTCCCTGACCGACCAGACTTCGGTGCTCCGCTTTATCGAGGACAACTGGCTTGGTGGCGAGCGCGTGGGCGGTGGCTCCTTCGATGCCATTGCCGGATCGATCGACGGAATGTTCGACTTCAAGCATTCCAATGCGCGGCCCTACATCCTGAATGAGTCCACCGGCTTGGTGGTAAAGCAGTGATTCAGGGCGCGAACGGATGGCCGCTGAAGAAGGGATGCATTTGATTACCCGCAGATACTTCCTGGGGCAGGCTGGAGCGCTCGCTACCGGACTGCTGCTGACCGAGACGGCCGCCGGCTCGATGGTGCATGAGGCTGTCGCAGTCGGCGCGGAGGTTCTCGGCGAAGGAGCGCTCGCTCCTTTTGTCGATGCGCTTCCGCTTCCGCCGGTGGCGAAGAGCACAGGGACGCGAGCGAATCCGGAGAAGAGCGGCGAGCAGATCCCCTACTACAGGGTGGCGATGCGCGAGATGCGTGTGAAGGTACACCGCGACCTGCCGCCTACGCGCGTCTGGGGCTTCAACAACAGTTCGCCGGGTCCGATCTTCGAGACGCGCAGCGGAGAGCCCCTGCTGGTGGAGTGGGTGAATGAGCTTCCGGCGAAGCACTTTCTG
Organism: Acidobacteriales bacterium 59-55; assembly: GCA_001897435.1. Classification (GTDB taxonomy): domain Bacteria; phylum Acidobacteriota; class Terriglobia; order Terriglobales; family Acidobacteriaceae; genus Edaphobacter. Next base: position 53,409 of record MKSV01000009.1, read on the forward strand.
CCGATTGACCACACGCTTGATGGAGCGGGGAATAACGTTCCGGAGGTACGGAGCGTGATTCACCTGCACGGCGGCAGGACGGGTCCGGAGAGCGACGGCTACCCCGAGGACTGGTATGTGCCGGGAAAATCTGCGGTCGCTTTTTATCCGAACCGGCAGGATGCGACGGCGCTGTTCTATCACGACCACGCGATGGGTATTAATCGGCTGAACATCTATGCAGGCCTGCAGGGGATGTTTCTGATTCGCGATGCAGTGGAGGATGCGCTGAATCTTCCCAGCGGCAGGTACGAAGTGCCGCTGCTGATCTGCGACCGCTACCTGCGCAAGGACGGGCAACTGGAGTATCCCATCTCCGCCATACCGGGCAAGCCTTGGGTGCCGGAGGTCTTCGGCAACGTCGTGATGGTGAACGGGAAGGTGATGCCGTATCTCGAAGTGGAGCCGCGAAAGTACCGGCTGCGCATCGTGAATGGATCAAACGGGCGTTTCTACCGGCTGTCGTTTGGCGACGGGCGCGAGTTCCATGTGATCGGCTCGGACCAGGGATTGCTGGAGAGCCCGGTGCCGCTGCGGCGGCTGCAACTGAGTCCGGCAGAACGCGCCGATGTGATCGTAGACTTCAGCGGGCTCGCCGGGCAGCGGATTGTGCTCGGCAGCGATTCGATGCAGATCATGCAGTTTCGCGTGGCGGCGCACGGCGCGCCGGACACGAGCGTGTTGCCGAAGAAGCTGCGGCCTGTCGAGCGCATCGCAGAGGCTGCGGCGGTCAGGACACGGCAACTGACGCTCGATGAGCATCTGAATCTCGCCGACCAGTCAATGGACATGATGCTGAACAACACGCCGTGGCACATGCCCGTGACGGAGAAGCCGGTCATCGATACGACGGAGATCTGGGAGTTTGTCAGTCTGACCGAGGATGCGCATCCCATTCACCTGCACCTGGTCCGCTTTCAGATTCTGGACCGGCAGCGCATCGACACCAACGCGTTCTTCGATGACAGAACCGTGGCGTTCATGGGCGAAGTCGAGCCGGTCGATGCGGCAGAGGCCGGGTGGAAGGACACCGTGCGCGTCGATCCGGGAACGCTGACGCGAATTATTGTTCCATTCCAGGGATTTGCCGGGCGCTATGTCTGGCACTGCCATATTCTTGAGCACGAGGACAACGAGATGATGCGTCCGTACGAGGTCGTCGCTGCTTCCACGCGGGCTTAAATCGATAGGTTTGTCCGGTTATCGGCATTTTCACAGCATCTTATGCCAATTGTCATAGGCGGCAAGAATGCTTACAAGAGATGATTCCTATAGACGAACGACCGCGGCTCGAGTTCAATGCGGTGTCGAGGATTCTTGCTGAAAGCGTCGTTGCAACTCGATGAGAGTGGGCGACGAGCGATATTCGATAGATGTTTGCTCGCTTGTTTCGCTTGGAGTATGGTGGTCTTCGACAAGCTTTAAAACGACTTCAGCCGGTCATTTTACGAAGAGATGCAGTTCGTTTGGACGTTCAGCGGGAAATGAGAGGTCAAGGCGCGCGTGGGTCGCAGAGCATCACAAATCGCTTGTTTGATCGGTAGTTGTCTGTTGTGGGTGACTTGTCCGGCATTTGCGGCGGCAGCCGACGGCTCTTCTGTGACGCCCGGAACCGGGCCTCATTCGACGTCCTATCTTTCCCAGGGTTCTACCAACATCTTTTCTCCTGCTGCGACGCCGTCGCATTGGATCTTCTCGCTGTCGATGTTCGTGCTGGCCATCACGCTGGCGATCTTTCTGATCGTCGCGGGGCTGCTGACCTATGCGCTGATACGCTACCGGCACCACAACCTGGAGACGTACAACGAACCCGCGCAGATCTACGGCAGCAACCAGATTGAGCTTGCCTGGACGGTGGTTCCGGCGCTGATTGTCGTTATGCTATTCCTGACGTCGTCGCGCGTCATCCTTGCCACGCAGGATTCCACCAAGCCCGCGGACGCCGTCGATGTCGTCGTCATCGGACACCAGTTCTGGTGGGAGTATCGCTATCCCAAGCTCGGCATCGTCACCGCGAACGAACTGCATATTCCGATCAGCGATCCGGCGCATCCGACGCCGACTTACCTTGAAATGTCGTCGGCCGATGTTGTTCACAGCTTCTGGGTCCCACGGCTGGCCGGAAAAATGGACGTGATCCCGAATCGCGTGAACACGATGTGGATCGATCCTCCAACGCCGGGCCTTTATCTCGGGCAGTGCAACCAGTTCTGCGGCGTGCAGCACGCCAAGATGCTGCTGCGCGTGTACGCGGACACGCCCGAGGCCTTTGCGGCGTGGGTGGCGGAGCAGAAAAAACCGGCGGTCGAAGATCCGAGCGTCGCCGAAGGGCGCGAGGTCTTTCTGCACAGCGCCTGCGTGAACTGCCATACCGTCTCCGGGACCATGGCGAACGGACGGTTCGGCCCTGACCTGACGCATGTGGCCAGTCGCGACACAATTGCGTCGGGAGCGGTGAACAACAACGCGGACAACATGAAGAAATGGATCGATGACCCCAGCACTTTTAAGCCGGGAGCCTTGATGCCACCGATGCACTTGAACGAACACGATCTCAATGCCGTCACAGCGTACATGATGTCGCTTCATTAATCGGGAGATCGCCCAGGCAGCCCGGATTGCGAACTTGCCGGCCAGATGGACTGAAGAAAGGAAACGATGGCTGATTTCGTGACGAGCCTTCCATCATTAGAAGCGATCGACGCGACGCCGGCGCAGAAGCCGCGGCGGTTGATGACCGAGATTCTGTACGACTGGGTGACGACGGTCGATCACAAGAAGATCGGCCTGATGTATATCGGCTACGCGTTGCTTTTCATGGTGGCGGGCGGCATCGAAGCGCTCATCATGCGGATTCAGCTGGCGGTGCCGCATAATACCTTCGTCTCGCCCGAAGTCTTCAACCGGATGTTTACCATGCATGGGACCACGATGGTCTTCTTCATGGGCATGCCCATCCTGTTCGGGTTCGGAAACTACCTCATCCCTTTAATGATTGGCGCGCGCGACATGGCGTTCCCGCGCCTGAACGCGTTCAGCTTCTGGATATCGGCGCTGGGCGGCCTGCTGCTCTATTACAGCTTCATCGGCGGTTCGGGGCTCTACGGCGCAGGCACCGCTCCCGACGTTGGCTGGTTCGCCTACGCTCCTTTGACTGCGAAGGCCTTCTCGCCGGGACACAGCACGGACTACTGGACGATCAGCATTCTGTTAAGCGGCATCGGCAGTATCGGCACGGCGCTCAATATCGTCGCCACGATTATTTCGATGCGCTGCCCCGGTATGAAGCTGAGCCGGATGCCTCTGCTTCCCTGGCTCTACCTGGTCCTGTCGAACATGGTTTTCATCACCGTCAGCCCCCTGACCGCGGCGCAGATCATGCTGATGTTCGATCGCTACCTAGGCTCGCACTTCTTCGATACGCAGGCTGGCGGCTCCGCGGTTCTCTGGATTCACTTCTTCTGGATCTTCGGGCATCCCGAGGTCTACATCCTGGTGATGCCGGCCTTCGCGTTCATGAATGAGATCATCCCGGTCTTCTCGCGCAAGGCGATCTTCGGCTATCCGGCCATGGTGGCTGCATCGGTCGGCATCGGCTTTGTCAGCATGAGCGTCTGGGCGCACCACATGTTCACGGTCGGCATGGGCGCCGGGGCCAACGTCTTCTTCGTCTTGTCGAGCATGGTCGTCGCGATCCCGACCGGCATCAAGATCTTCAACTGGTTGGCTACCATCTGGGGCGGCAAGGTGCGCTTCGCCACGCCCATGATGTTCAGCGTCGGCTTTCTGTTCCAGTTTTTGATTGCCGGCCTTACCGGCGTTATGCTGGCCGCGGCACCGTTCGACTGGCAGCTCCACAACTCCTATTTTGTGGTGGCTCACTTCCACTATGTTCTGGTCGGTGGAATTCTCTTCGCCTTCTTCGCTGCGTTCTATTACTGGTACCCGAAGGTGACCGGTCGCATGATGAGCGAGCGGCTGGGCAAGTGGCACTTCTGGCTGATGGTGATCGGATTCCACATGACCTTCGACTTCATGCACATCCCCGGCATTCTCGGGATGCCGCGCCGGGTCTACACCTACGAGCCTCGTCCCGGATGGGAGGCACTGAACCTGATCGTCAGCATCGGCGCGCTCTTCCAGGCCGTCGCCATTCTCCTGTTCGTGATCAATCTGATCCGCTCCAACTACAAGGGAGAGATTGCAGGCAACGATCCCTGGGATGCATGGACGCTGGAATGGTCTGTGACTTCGCCGCCTCCGGTTTATAACTTCGCCACCACGCCGGTGGTCTATAGCCGTCGTCCACTCTGGGACATCAAGCACCCGGAAGATCCTGACTGGAACTACGAATGAGAGACTGCCGATGAGCACGATTCCCATCACTCCCGAAGTCGCCGATGAGCCCTGGGTACTGCCCGACAAGGGCACAATCGGCATGGCCTGCCTGATTGTGGCGGAGTCCGCGATCTTTCTGATCTTCGTCGTGGCCTACATCTTCTATATGGGGCAGAGTCTGGGCGGACCGACACCGCAACAGGTGCTCGAACTGCCGATCTTTGTCACCATCTGCCTGTTGTCGAGCAGCCTGACGCTGCACTGGAGCGTTGCGGCGCTGCGAAAGAGCAAAATAGGAGCCTTTACCGCGTGGCTCGCGGCGACCTTCACGCTGGGCACTATTTTTATGGTTGGGACCGGCATGGAGTGGCACCACCTTATCTATGTCGATGGGCTCACGATTCGCACCAATCTCTTCGGCACCACATTCTATTCGCTGGTCGGGCTTCACGCGACCCACGTCATCGTCGGCCTGGCCATGCTGCTGGTGGCGCTCGTCTTTGCTCTGACCGGGCACGTGAAACAGGAGCACGCGCATCGCATGGATGTGCTTTCACTCTATTGGCACTTCGTCGATGCGGTGTGGATCGTCGTCTTCACCGTGGTCTATGTTCTTGGACGGTAACGCCAGAAAGGTACTCGATGTCAGTCGCTGAATCAGAACACGGACAAGAGCACATGGGGACGGTGATCCTGCCTACGCCAACCGCGTGGCCGCTGGTGCTCTCTCTCGGCATCACGCTGCTGCTGGCGGGGCTGTTGACGAATTGGTTCATCAGCGTCCTCGGCGTTGTGCTGATCGTGCCTTCGACGATCGGCTGGTTTCGCGATGTGCTGCCGCACGAGCGCCACGAGAACGTCCCCGTCCACATCAAGGACGAGCCGATATCGACGCGGCGCGTCAACGTAGTTCGCATTCCCATCAGCGAAGACCAGCGCAAGGTTCTACCCTACGAGACCTACACCATCATGGCCGGCGTCAAGGGCGGCATCGCGGGGGGCATCGCCATGATCGTGCCGGCGGCGCTCTACGGCCTTGTCCGCTATCACAGCATTTGGTACTCGGTGAATCTGCTGGCTGCCGGCGGTTTCGTGAGTTGGGGCAACGCCAGCGACGCCTTCCTGTCAAGCTTTCACCTGCAGGGGCTGCTCGCCGCATCCGTCATTCATATCGTTACGTCGCTGCTGGTGGGGCTGCTCTATGGAGCGATGCTCCCGATGTTTCCCTGGAAGCCGATCTTTACCGCGGGCTTTGTCGCTCCATTTCTCTGGACGGGAATTCTCTACAGCGCGCTTGGAGTCATCAGCCCGATTCTCGACCAGCGCATCGACTGGCTGTGGTTCATCCTCTCGCAGATTGCGTTCGGCCTGGTGTGCGGCTTTGTCGTGAACCTGCAGGTCCGGGTGCGAACCGCGCAGTTCCGCGCGCTGCCGTTCACCGTTCGCGCCGGGCTCGAAGGGGCCCACAAGAAAGACGAGAACGAGGAGGACGAATAGTGAGACTCTCCCCTCTTCTTTCTCTGGCAGTCGTCTCGTTGTTGAGCCTCTCCATCTTTGGCTGCGACAGCGCGCCGGGCCGCCCCAAGGCAGGGCCTGAGGTTCCGCGACCTGAACAGGTGCAGGACTTCGCCACGCTCTACAAACAGAATTGCGCTGCCTGCCACGGCGAGAACGGCAGGCAGGGCGCGGCTGTTTCTCTTGCGAATCCCGAATATCTGGCCCTGGCCGGGGAAGACACGCTGCTTCAAGTCACGGCAAAGGGCGTGCCCGGAACGCTGATGCCTGCCTTTGCGCAGAGCGCGGGCGGCATGCTCACCGACCGACAGATTCGCAGCCTCGTTGACGGCATGATCAAGCAGTGGGGCAAGCCCGGCATTCTCGCGGGACAGAATCCGCCGGCTTACGCGGCCACCGGAGCCGGCGATCCACAGCAGGGGCAGCAGGTCTTCGCAACCTATTGTGCTCGCTGCCACGGTGCCGATGGCAGAGGCATGACGGCTAAAGACGCAGGTGCCGCGAAGGCAGAGAAGAGCTTCGGTTCGATCGTCGATCCGTCCTATCTCGCCCTTGTCAGCGATCAGAGTTTGCGCACGACCACCATCGTCGGCGTCCCCGGCGAAGGAATGCCGGATTGGCGCAATGACGTCGCATCCCATGCCATGACCGACAAGGAAGTGACGGATGTCGTGGCCTGGCTGGCCTCGCAGCGGACGCCGTATCCCGGCCAGCCCTATCCAACAGCGCCCGCAGCACAGCAGCACCCGCACTAACTGCAATACGGAGACCTTTGATGAGCGAACACGAGAGCGAGCAACGGACCGGCGATCCGAGACCGGAAGAGAAAAAAATAAGCAGTGATCTCCTGCCTGCATCTCCATCTGCGAACAACACCGCAAATGATCCCAAGGATCATTCCCGGCGGGTCTTCCTGTTCAAGGTTTCCTTGCTGGTCAACGGTGCCGTGGGCGTGGTGCTCGCCGTGCCAATTCTCCGATACCTGCTGGGACCGGTGATCCGGAAGAGTGACAGCTATCATGCCTGGATCACGCTGGGCGATGTGAACGATTTTCCCGAGGGGCAGACGCGGTTGGCGAAGTATCGCAATCCCTCCACCACGCCGTGGGATGGCCAGACGGCGGACATCCCTTGCTGGGTTCGCCGGGTCGCGGGCAACAAGTTTCAGGTCTTTGCCATCAACTGCGCTCATCTCGGCTGTCCGGTACGGTGGTTCTCCGAGTCGAAGCTCTTTCTCTGCCCCTGCCACGGCGGCGCCTACTACGAGGACGGCGAGCGCGCTGCCGGGCCGCCGGAGCGCGGACTCTTCGAGTACAAATACAGGGTGGCGGGAGCCAAGTTGCTGATCAATGCCGGTGAGATGCCCACGCTTTCGACTCCGGCCAGTTCCCAGAGCGCAAGCTTCGTTCCATTAGACAAGGTTGGGTGCTCATCATGCCAGGGCTAGAAAAGCAACGTCCGCGAAAACTCGCCATGGGGCTATACGACTGGTTCGAGCATCGTCTCGGCCTCGGCAAGCCTGCCTTCGAAGCCGCGGCGCATCCGGTTCCGGCGAGCAGCGCAAGCTGGTGGTACGTCTTCGGCAGCGCCGCCACGGTGCTGTTCATGTTGCAGATTGTGACCGGCATTCTGCTCGCGCTGGTCTACACGCCGTCCGCGAGCGAAGCGTGGAACAGTCTCCAGTTTCTCAACGACAAGGTTGCGCTGGGCTGGTTTCTGCGCGCCCTGCATGGATGGGGCTCGGACTTCATGGTCGCCATCGTGCTCATCCACATGGTGCAGGTCTTCATGTTCGGGGCGTACAAGTTTCCCCGCGAACTGACCTGGATCATTGGAGTCTTTCTTCTCATCCTCACCTTGGGAATGGCCTTCACCGGCCAGGTGCTGCGCTTCGATCAGGACGCCTACTGGGGCCTCGGCATCGGCGCTTCCATCATGAGCCGCGTGCCCATCATCGGCGCGCCCATGGTTCATCTGCTGTTGGGCGCTCCCATCATCGGCAGTGCGACGCTCTCGCGCTTCTTCACGCTGCACGTCTTCGTCATTCCTGGCATCCTGCTGGCCGGTGTCGCGCTTCACGTTCTGATGGTGCTGCGGCTTGGCATCAACGAGTGGCCCATGCCGGGGCGCATCGTTCGCAAGAGCACGTACGAGGCGGAGTACCACAAGCTCAACGAAAAAGAGGGCATCGCCTTTGTGCCCGACGGCGCATGGAAGGATGCCATCTTCGCCGCGGCAATTGTTCTGGCGGTGATGGCGTGCGCCTTCTTCTTCGGCCCGTTCGGTCCCACCGGTCAGCCCGATCCCACCATTATTCAGACGGCGCCGAAGCCGGACGCTCCCTTCCTTTGGCTCTTTGCCGTGCTCTCGCTGCTGCCGCCCAGCCTGGAGACGCCGATCATCCTGATCGCTCCCGTGATTATCATCGCGGCGATGCTGCTGCTGCCGCTGGTTGCGGGCGAGGGCGAAAAGCACTGGGCTCGGCGTCCGGTTGCGGTGCTGATGGTCTCGGTCATCGCCGTCTCGCTCGGCATCTTCACCCGGCTTGGCATCACCACACCGTGGAGTCCGGTGATGAACGCGTGGTCGAGCGATGCGATTCCGACGCAGTATCTTCACGAGCGCACACCGCTGGAGCGGCAGGGCGCGCTCGTCTTTCAGAACAAGCAGTGCCGCGACTGTCACGAGGTCGGCGGCCAGGGAGGAAAGAGAGGCCCCGATCTCGATTCCGTGGCAACGCGGCTGACCGAAGACCAGATGGTGCGCCAGGTGTTGCAGGGTGGCGGCAACATGCCTGCCTATGGCAACGCGCTCAATCCATCCGAGACCACGGCGCTGGTCGCCTTCCTCAAGACGCTGCGCGGCAACGATCTGCGGCCCGCTCAGGATGCGTCCCGCGCTCTTGCCGGGTCCAATCCCCCGGAATCGACCGCGACCGGTGAGGAGCGGCCTTCGGGCCAGTCGCACCTGTCGAAGGAAGCGCCGAGGAAACCATAGAAATGCCGCTGTATGGCCGCTGACATCCAGTCAACTATCGCCTCGTGGCAACCGTCTTACTGGCTCTCCGCCTCGGTGCTGCTCTCCTCCGTGGTCTACTGCCGAGGCTGGCTCGCGATCCGCAGAACTCGGCCTGCTCAATTTCCCTTGTGGCGTCTGAATATGTTTCTGCTGGCCATGGCTATTCTGTGGTTGGCCATCGGCTCGCCCATGGACGCATTCGCGGACGTAACGCTGAGTGCGCACATGGTCGAGCATCTGCTGCTCATGTCGGTGGTGCCGCCGCTGGTGTGGCTCTCCAATCCCGTCGTGCCCATGCTGCGCGGATTGCCGCACTGGCTGGTGAAGAGCGGGTTTGGTCCTCTTATCCGAATGCGGCCGCTGCGAAGGTTCACCCACTGGCTCGTCCGCCCGCGCAACGCCTGGATCGTGATGAACGTAATCTTTCTGGGATGGCATGTGCCCGCAGCCTATGACTTCGCGCTGATGTATGAGCGGTGGCACATCGTCGAGCACCTCTGTTTTCTCTTCGGGTCGATGCTCTTCTGGTGGCCGATCATTCGGCCCTGGCCAAACGGCGGCCGCGTCTACACCTGGGGGCTGATCCTGTATCTGCTGTCCGCGGACGTCGTCAACTCGGCGCTCTCCGCGTTCCTCGCCTTCTGCACCCGCCCGATGTACCCGTTTTACCTGACGAAGCCGAACCCGTTCGGGCTCTCGCCGCTCTCCGACCAGGTGATCGGCGCGGTCATCATGTGGGTCTTCGGCTCCTTCGTCTTCCTGATTCCCGCGGTCTACATCACGATCCAGTTGCTCCAGCCGGCTCGGTCCGTATCCGAATCCAAAGATCGTGCGTACCGCACCTGACCGGTCGCAGCACGGAGAGGCTTAGCGCAATACCGACAGCGTGTCGTCGTGCGATGCGTCCGGCGCAACCTCATCGAAGTGCTTGCGGATTCGCGCAGCCGTTGCGGAGTTGACGACGGCTGTCAGCGCATCCGGCCCCGCCTGCCGGATGCCGCGGATGCTGCCGAAGTGTTCGATCAGGCGCTGCCGCGTCCTCGGTCCCACACCCGGGATCTCCAGCAACTCGCTGTCGCGGTCGCGCATCTGCCGCCGTTTGCGGTGGTAGGTCACGGCAAAGCGATGGCTCTCGTCGCGAATCTTCTGTACCAGATGTAGCACGGGAGAGCGGCGGTCGAGCACGACCGGTTCGTCCTCTTGACCGTAGACGTAGATGATCTCCTCGCGCTTGGCGATGGAGGCGAGCGGTTGCAGCGTGACGCCGATCTCTTCGAGCGCGGCATAGGCCGCATGAAGCTGGCCCAGCCCGCCGTCGATCAGGATCAGAGAGGGGAACGGCTTCTTGTCCTCCTGCAATCGCTTGTAACGCCGCTGAATCACCTCGCGCATGCTGGCAAAGTCATCGACGCCGCTTACGGTCTTTACCTGGAACTTGCGATAGGCGGACTTCTTCATGGCGCCGTCTTCCCAGACCACCATGGAAGCCACCGTCTCCGCGCCCTGGATATGCGAGATGTCGAAGCACTCGATTCGCCGCGGCAGCTCCTCCAGCGTCAGCGCGTCCTGCAACGCCTCCTGAATCGCCTTCATCGCCGGTTGCAGCACGCGAAAGCGCTGGTCGTACGACTGCTTCGCGTTCTGACACACCAGGTCTACGAGCGATCGTTTCTCGCCTCGCTGCGGCACCAGAATCTCAACCCGCTTTCCTGTGCGCTCGGAGAGCATCTCCGTCAGAACCGCGCGGTCGGGAAACTCGACCGGCACAAGGACGGAGCGCGGGACGTAGCTCTGATCGAGATAAAGCTGTTTCAGCAGCGCCGAGAAGAACGCCGACGGGCTGAAGCGAGCGCCCGGCTCCGTCACAGCCGTATGCTGGACGATCTCGATGTCTTTGTCATCTTCGCCGATCTCCGGAGCCGTCACCGTGGGGTTCGGCTCCAGCCGCGGAGATGCTTCGACATCTTCCTTCTCAGTGGCATGCTCACTCAGCGCCTCCAATAGAAGCTCCGGCATGTCCTCCCAGAAGAAATCGCGCCGGTCGACGATCTTGCCATGACGCATATGGAAGAGGTTCACCGCGAGCATCTCGTTCTCGTAGTGATAGCCGAAGACGTCCGCGTCCTCGTTGTCCGTCGTGGCGATCCTCTGCTTGTCGTGCATCTGGTGAACGGTGACGATCTGGTCGCGCAGCCGCCCGGCCAACTCGAACTGTTCCGCCTCGGCAGCCTCCTCCATGCGCCGGGTCAGCGAGTGCTCCAACTCGGTCGTTCGCCCTTCGAGAAAGAGCTGCACATCGCGGACGGTCTCTTTGTAGATCTCGGGAGTCGTCAATCCCTCGACGCAGGGCCCCAGGCAGCGTTTGATGTAGTACTGCAGGCACGCTCGCGGATGATAGCGCGACAGGTCGACCTTGCAGCTTGGAATCAGAAAGCTGCGATGGATCAAATCCACCAGCCGATAGGCGAGATTGCCGGGAAAGTACGGCCCAAAGTAAGCCGAGCCATCCTTTCTCAGCCTCCGCGTCACGAACACCTTCGGGTAGCGGTCGTTCATCGTCAGCTTGATATACGGATAGGTCTTGTCGTCGCGCAGCAGAATATTGAAGCGCGGCTTCTTCTGCTTGATGAGGTTGTTCTCGAGCGCCAGCGCCTCGTGCTCGTTGGCGACCGTGATGTACTCCACATCCACGGCCTCGCGCATCAGCGAGCCGGTCTTCGCATTCGCCTGCGATGCCTCCAGAAAATAGGACCGTACCCGCGCGCGCAGATTCTTCGCCTTGCCGACGTAGATGACCTCACCCTCGGCGTTTTTGTAGAGATAACAACCCGGCTGGGTAGGGATGGTTCGAATTTTCTGGTGAAGATCCATGCTGTAAATCGGCCTGAAATCTCAGTGTAGACGCAAAAGCCCGCGCGGCTTGCACACAGGCCACTGGGTAGATTTGACTCACCATTGAATCAAAAGTTCCCGATTTCCCGGCCGCTAATAGAGCCCGCCTCTTGTGTTTCAACTGCATATCCTTGAAATAGAAAGGCTTATTTGTTGTGTTGTTTGGCAGGCCGATTGCACTTCTCTCCGTGTTGAAGATTGCCACAAACAGGAGATGAAACCAATGAGCTCCAATATGCGATTTGATAACCGCACCGCAACGAAAATAAAGTCTGCCTGCACCCTCTTTCTCGCCAGCGCATTTGTTATTGCCTGCACGGTCGGTTGCTCAACCAAGAACTACGTTCGTTCGCAAACAGCGCCGATCGTTCAACAGACCAACGAACTTGATGCCAAGACGGCAGCCGATCATCGCAACATTCTGGATACCGATGAGCGTGCTCAGAAGGGGATCGCCGGCGCTCAGACCGCTGCCGATACCGCGAATCAGCATGCGCTTGCTGCCGGCCAGTCTGCCGATGCGGCAAATCAGTCGGCGCAGGAGGCCTACAACCGCGTCGACAGTCTGACCGGTGTAGTCGCTAACCTGGACAACTACAAGTCGCTCTCGGATGTAAGCGTAACCTTCGGCTTCGATAAGTCCACGCTGACTTCAAAGGACAAGAAGCAACTTGACGCTCTCGCCGCCAACCTTGCCAGCGCTCGCGGCTACATTCTTGAGGTAACCGGCGGCACCGATTCCACGGGCGATGCGAACTACAACTACCAACTCAGCCAGCGCCGCGCCGATGCGGTCGTCAACTACCTGGCGTCTAAGTACAACATCCCGCCGCATAAGTTCTACCTGATCGGCATCGGCAAGGATCAGGAGGTTGCAAGCAACAGCACTGCTGCCGGACGTGCAAAGAATCGCCGGGTCGATATCAGGCTGATGTCGAACATGTCCCAGCAGCAACCTGCTGCTCCGGCTGCACCGAATGGTCAGTTGTAGCTGTTGGTGGAACGATGCTGATGTGAAGGAAGTCTTCCCGACAGAAGATAAAGCGCGCCCTTGTTCAGGGCGCGCTTTTCCTTAATCAAGCCAGCTCTAAGTCCTAAATCTCCAGTAGACAATCGCCATCAGCACCGAAGACGCAATCACCCACGCAAACTGATACCAGTAGAAGAAGGGAAATCCCCAGAGCGCCGGGGTGGCGCGTGCATACATCTGCGGAAAGCAAAGCCCAAGGAACGGCAGCGTGAGCAGCAGCAGCCACCACCGTCGCCGCTTCGTCTCGGTCTTCGTCTCAGCATCGTGTTTTACGTCCTGTGCCATCTGCTCGAAAGCATAACCCAATAACCCGTGGACAGGGAATCGCGCGGGATCGGGTAAAGTGAAGCTATGGCCGCCTCTCTTCCAGAACTTCCAGACTCTGAGCCGCTTCAACCCGCAGCCGGCATGGATGCCCTGGCCGAAGCGGTCGTCATCATGGCTCGCCTGCGCGGGCCCAACGGCTGCCCATGGGATCGCGAGCAGACCTTCGACTCCATCAAGCGGCATACGCTGGAGGAGACCTACGAGGTCTTCGATGCCATCGAGCGCCGCGCCTGGCCTGACCTGAAAGACGAGCTCGGCGACCTTCTGCTTCAGGTTCTCTTCTATGCGCAGATGGCTTCAGAAACCGGATACTTTACCATCGCGGACGTCGCTGCCAATCTGAACGCCAAGCTCATTCGCCGTCATCCGCACATCTTCGGTGACGTGGAGGCGACCGACGCCGACGCGGTGTTGCGCAACTGGGAGCAGATCAAGCGCGCGGAGAAGCAGGCCTCAGGGAAGCCGCAGGATTCAATGCTGGACGACATCCCGCGCACCATGCCGGCGATGCTGGAGGCGGGGAAACTTGGCTCGCGCGCCGCCAAGGTCGGCTTCGACTGGCCCAGCGCCGATGGTCTCTTCGACAAGTTACAGGAAGAGATCGCGGAGCTTCAGGCAGAACTACCGTCCGATGCCGCGAAGCCCGCACCGGCTGCTGCCGAAGAGGAACTTGGTGATCTCCTTTTTACGGCTGTCAATCTCGCTCGCCATCTCAAGCTTGATCCGGAGTCTGCGCTTCGTTCCAGCAATGCAAAATTTCGCCGCCGCTTTGCCGCGATGGAGTCCGAGGCCGGAGGCAGAGATGCACTGGCCGGCCTTACGCCACAGCAACTGGATGAGCTGTGGAACCGCGCAAAAGCCGCGGCGAGTGTGTCGCAAAAGTCATGAACACGCCTCCGCAGCGCGACATTCGCATCGAATCGCTCACCGGCTTCGAGCAGTTTGATCGCTGCGCCGCTCTGCAAGAGGCGGTCTGGGGCAGCGGCGATGGAGATGTTGTCTCACGGCGTATCTTCACCGTGGTGTCGCATCTCGGCGGACAGGTGCTTGGTGCATTCGACGGAGACACACTGGCCGGCTTTGCCTTTGCGCTGCCCGGCTATCGCGACGGCATGGCTTATCTGCACTCGCATATCCTGGCGGTTCTGCCGGACTATCGCAACGCTGGTATTGGACGCTGCCTTAAGTTCGCTCAACGCGATGACGCCATCGCCAGAGGGTTCGATCTGATGGAGTGGACCTTCGATCCGCTGGAGATTAAAAACGCGCATCTGAACATCGCCCGTCTCGGAGCCGTCGTCCGACGCTACCATCCGAATCTGTACGGCTCCTCCTCTTCTCCCTTGCAGGGCGGCCTGCCGACGGACCGGCTCTACGCGGAGTGGTGGCTGCGATCTCCGCGCGTGGTTGGTCTGCTTCGTGGAGAAGCTCTTCCTCCGCAGGCGATTGAACAGCGCATCACCGTCCCACGCGCTATCTATGAGTGGAAGCAGGATCCAGAGCGGCGCAATCTCGCTGAGGCAGTGCAGAGCGGCAACCGGGAGGCCTTTGCATCGGCGTTCGAGCATGGACTGGCCGTGGTCGGCTACGAGTGCGACAGCGAGGGCAACGGCGCTTTCCTTCTGGGCAGATGGGATCAGCGTAGATGAAAATCCCGTGACAATTGTTTATGTTGTAGCCGCCGTTTTCGTCAGACGCGACAATCCAGATAATGCTGAAACTCTCGGGAGACAGGAGCCTCAATGATTAAGATCGATGCGATTCATCTGCGCGAGATTAATATGCCACTCGCCTATCCGTTCGAGACCAGCTTCGGACTCACCACCGGTCGCCGCATTCTCCTGGTCGAGCTCGAATCGGACGGCCTTACCGCCTGGGGCGAGTGTGTTGCCGGTGAACATCCTTACTTCAGCGAAGAGACGATCGACACCGCATGGATCATCACCGAGACGGAACTGGCTCCACGCCTGCTCGACGCGGAGTTGAGCGGCGGAGGCAGTTGCCCACAGCTGTTCCGGCAGGTCCGGGGGCACCGCATGGCCAAGGCCGCAGTGGAGAACGCCGTCTGGGATCTTAAGGCGCAGATCGAGAAGCGCTCTCTCGCGGAGCTTCTCGGCGGCACGCGCAGCGTGATCTCCTGCGGAGTCTCCATCGGCATCCAGCCCTCGGTCGAGCAACTAATGGATAAGATTGCCATCGAACTGGACGTCGGCTATCAGCGCATCAAGCTCAAGTGCAAACCCGGCTGGGATACCAATATCTTCGAGGCCGTACGCGCCCGCTGGCCCGAGATCACACTGAGCTGCGACGCGAACTCCGCCTATCACCGGAGAGACTTTGACCATATCGCCGATTGGGAGCAGTTCAATCTGCTCATGATCGAGCAGCCTCTCTGGTACGACGATTTCTACTTTCACGCCACGCTGCAGAAGCGTCTCAAGACCGCGATCTGCCTCGACGAGTCGATTCGCAACCGTCGCGACGCGCTCGCCGCCATCGCCCTGGAGTCATGCCGCATCATCAATATCAAGGTGGGCCGCGTCGGCGGCTTCAGTGAAGCCATCGCGGTTCACAACGCCGCCGCCGAACGAGGCGTTCCCGTCTGGTGCGGCGGCATGTTGGAGACTGGGATCGGCCGCTCCCACAACATCGCGCTCTCCTCGTTGCCCAACTTCTCGCTTCCGGGGGATGTCTCCGCCTCTCGCCGCTACTGGACCGAGGACATCATCACGCCTGGAGTGTCTGTCAGCAAAAAAGGAGAGATTGCTGTCCCAACCTCCGTCGGCAGCGGCTACAAGGTCGAGCGCGATCGTATCGAGAGGCTGACCGTACGCCGCCAGACCCTGCGTCCCAAGGCACGCGTCACGGTCTGAATGCGCATCACTTCTTCGGCAGCGGCGTATCCAGCAACATGCGCACAGCATCCTGATAAGGGATCGGACCGGGCAGCGTCTCAAACGATCCTGCCTCCACCCTGGTATTGATATTGATCGTCTTCACCAGCAGAGCCCGCACCTTCACCTGCTCGATAAACCGTGTAAAGATCCATCGGTTGCCGCCCGCGTTCGTTTGTTCCAGCATAAGCTGGCCGCCGGGATAGATATGCGCCAGCATGCCCCAGCCGAAGTTGACCGCTCGAAAGATGGTTCCATCCATGCGAACCAGTTGGCGGGTCTTCGCATCGATCCAGACCCGTCCCTTCAACCCCGTCAGAGCCTCTGCGGTGGTCATCGGAGGATTGAACTTCGGGTTAGGCTCGTAGTCGAGCACAACTTCGAGAGCGCCGTTGTTCTTTCCCGTCTGCGGCTGCCCGGGCGTATAGCTGTAGATCATGGCGTCGGGCAACAGGCGCATCATCCGGTCCGCGAGCTTCTTGCCCTCCTCCTCGTGCTGGACGTGTTTGGCATAGTCCGACGGAGACGCGATCATGTCGTTCAGCCGCTGCCGCTCCGCCTTGTCTTCCTCTTCGGTCAGCGCGCGCCCGTCCTTGAGAATCATACGGGCGACGGTGCCGTCCTTACTTTCGATCACGTCTCGCACGTAGTCGTTCTTTACGTCGACCACGTGCATGCGATAGCGCAGGTAAGAGCCCCGATGATGCAGAGCAAGCAGTTCGTTTGCCACTGCATCGACGGCCCACGAACGCGGAGGTTCCGCCAGCGGATTCGCCGCGCTCTCATGGCTGGCGGTCGCCGCTCTCTGCCCCCATGCCGGTATCGGCGGAAGGGCCGTTCCAAGACATAGCGCCAGAACTCCCGCAGCGAGCCAGCCTCGGCCTGGGAGCCGCCGTCGAAGGATTCGTTGCCGCAGCGCGTCAAGCGAAATATCGTCACCTCTGCCGGCCGCGCCTCTCGTCAAACTGAACTCCTTATCCACGGATCGCCTGCTCCGCCATCCTACGTCAGACGTATAAAAGATACTGCAAAGTTTGCTCGTAAGCTGTTGCAAAATTTACCCGGTTTGCCTCTCAACTTGGGCTTGGGTATAGTTCGGGCAAGGCGCAACTCTCAGTCAATCGTGTTCCGAGGAGAATCAAAGCGAATGAATCCAGCAGAAGGTTCCACCGTTATTGGTAAGACAGTCATTATCCGCGGAGAGATCTCCGGCAAGGAAGACCTCTATCTGGACTGCGACACCGAGGGCACCATCAGCCTCCCCGAGAACCGGCTCACCTTGGGACCGGATGCCCGCGTCGTCGCCAATCTCACCGTTCGCGACCTCGTGGTCTTCGGAACCCTTACCGGCAATGTCCAGGCTTCGGGCCGGGTCGATCTGCGCCAGTCCGCGTCCGTCACGGGAGATATCGTCGCCGGCCGGCTCTCCATTGAAGAAAGCGCCATGTTGAAGGGGCGCGTAGAACTGTTGAGGAATGGCGAAACCGCCTCGGCATCGGCTCCGCGACAGGCTTCGCCGGCCTCCACGACAGTCTCCTCCGAGCCGCTCGTGCTGCAGCCGAAGGCCTGACGGAGAGGAAAGCGAGCGAATGCGCAATCTTTTCGGCAGCGATAATACCGGTAATCCCAAAGGTTCAGGAGGCGATCGAACGCCGCGCCACTCCAGCGGATGGAAAGAGTTGCTCAAGCATCTGAGCACGCAGGAATCGCTGCGCGTCCTCGACATCGGCCCCACATCCTCCACCAACATCAACTACATCACCAGCCTGGGCCACAGCATCTATATGGCGAATCTGGTGGAAGAAGCGGCGAAGCCCGAGTGGACCATCCCCGGCAAAGATGGTGCTCCTCCCACTTTTGACGTGGACGGCTTCCTTGCGGTCAACCTCAATTTTTCCGGCCGCATCTTCGACGTGGTCATTCTTTGGGATACGGTGGATTATCTGCCGGAATCCCTGCTGGCGCCCGTCTTCTCGCGTATCCATCAGGTATTGCAGCCCGGTGGCCTCATGCTTGCGTTCTTTCATGCGACGGCGGACCGGGAGACATCCTTCAATCGCTACCATCTCACCGATACCGACGTCATCGAAATGCAGCGCGCCGGGAGCTATCCGCTGCTGAATGTCTTCAGCAACAGGAAGATCGAAAATATGCTGACGGAGTTCAGTAACTATCGCTTCTTTCTGGCGAAGGATAGCTTGCGCGAGGTCATCATTACGCGATAACAAAAAAGCTTTAAAGTAAAAGCGCAAGCGCCGATTGTTACGGCGCTTGCGCTTCCTACTTTAACGGGAGGCCGGAATCTTAGCCCTTCGCGTTCTGCTTTCTACGCTCTGCCCAACGCTTCTTCATGGCATCGGCGATGCGCTTGCGGCCCTCCGGGCTTAGCTTGCGCTTACGCGGTGCTGCGGTCGCAGTCGCCGCCTTCGCGGCAGGCTTGCGGCCCTTGGGACGGCCGGGAGTTTTGCTCGCCGACTGGTGCGTAGCCCCAGCCAGTACGGCACGAGCCTGCTGCAACTTCGATATCTGCGCGTCAATCTCTGCAATGATGCGGCTTACTTCCACGTGTTACCTCCTGTTGACATCGGTCAATCCCATCACTCGGTCAGGATCGTGCGATAACTCGAATGTATGCAATGCCATCTTCGACGATACAGAAGCTACTATCGACATGCAAATTGCTTGATAAGTTGCGCTTCTACTTTTTCGCTTCATCCCTGCGCATGCTATTTGATCGAGAGACTGAAAACCTTGCTTGCTGCTTTCCCTTTGGATGGATGCGAAGATGCTAGACTTCATCTGCGATGCGACTTATTCCACTGCGGCTCTGGCTGCTGGCCGCGCTGTCCGGCATCCTTCAGGTCCTGCCCTTTCCTATCGCCGGCCCTACGCCGCTCTGGCGAACCTCGTTCTGCTGGGTAGCGCTTCTGCCGCTTCTCTGGGCGCTTCTCGGCGAGAGTAAGACGGGAAAGCCGCTTACTTTAAGACAAGGCGCAATCCTCGGCTATGTCTGCGGCTTTGTCTGGTATCTCGGTAACTGCTATTGGATCTACCAGACAATGTATCTCTACGGCGGTCTTGCGGAGCCCGTCGCCGCCGGCATCCTTGTCCTCTTCTGTCTGTATCTCGGCCTCTATCACGCTCTCTTCGCGGCGCTCATCGTCGCTTGCCGCGCCCGCTTCGGCCGGCATATCGCGCTCTTGCTTGTTCCCTTCGCCTGGGTTGCGGTAGAACTGGCTCGCGCCCGCATTACCGGTCTGCCGTGGGACTTACTCGGCGTGGCACAGGTTGACAACCCTTTGCTTACTCGCCTGGCGCCCTTTGCCGGTGTCTATGCGCTCTCCTTTGTCATCGCTGCGGTCAACGCGCTGTGGCTGGTTCGCGTCCGCATTCGGGAGCGTCGTTTTACGCGTCCGCTGCTTACCGGAATCGGCGTTGCCGTCATTGTGCTTTATGTCTTTGCCCTTCGCATCGTGCCCATGCACAAGACATCTCCCGTAACTGCAAGAGCAACTCTTGTGCAGGAAAACCTTGAGGTAGGAGCGGCAGACACTGGCCCTCATTTGTCCGCACAGCAACTGCTCCAGACTTTTTCTGCGTTGAGTCTCAATCCGTCGCGCTCCCGCTGCAATGGAATTCCCGAGCTTTCCTCAACCCGATGCTTCGTGTTCGCGCCTCAGTCCTCGTCTCGCAATGACTATGCTCGAACCTCTGTGGCAACCAGCCTTATCGTGTGGCCTGAGTCGCCCGCGCCCTTTGAAGAGCGCGATCCGCAGTTCCGTGACGCCATGTCAGCGCTCGCACGCGAAGCCCGTGCTCCGGTCATCGTCGGCAACATCGGCATCGACCGCACCGATGCGAACTCCCGCGGTTACAATCTCTTCAACTCGGCGTCGTTCGTTACTCCGGACGGAGACTTCGCCGGGCGTTACGACAAGATGCATCTTGTTCCTTTTGGCGAGTACGTCCCCTTCAAGCCGTTCTTTTTCTTTGCAAAGAACTTGCTCAATGAAGTAGGCACCTTCGACGCCGGTACGCGCCGCGTCGTCTTTACTACCGGGGGCCATACCTACGGCACCTTCATCTGCTACGAGTCCATCTTTGCCAACGAGGTTCGCCAGTATGTTCAGCAGGGTGCGGAAGTGCTCGTCAACATCTCCAACGATGGATGGTACGGCGACACCAGCGCACCCTGGCAGCACCTCAACATGGTTCGCATGAGGGCGATTGAAAACCATCGCTGGATCCTTCGCGCCACCAACACCGGAGTGACTGCCGCCATCGATCCCTACGGCCGCGTCACCGCCGCTGCGCCCCGGCACATCCGCACCGCGCTCCAGGTCGGCTTTGGGTACGAGCACGACGTCACCTTCTATACCGCTCACGGCGACCTCTTCGCCTACCTTTGCGCTCTCGTCACTACCCTCGCTCTTGCCTTCAGTCTGAAACGCAAAATGAACTAAACTTAATCCATATGCTGAGTGACTTGGAATTCACCTACAACCCAGTTCGCGACAAGGTCCGCGACCTGCGGGAGTATCTTTGACTCGGCCCGTCTGCGCCGCGAACTAGCCACAATAGAAGAGAAGACTGCCGACCCCGCTATCTGGGCCGATCCCGCGCGTTCGCAGCCGCTGATGCGCGAGCGCAAGCGTCTTGAAACTCTCCTCGCCGACGACGCCGAACTTGCCCGCCGCTCCGACGACATCGAGGCTTACTTCGAGCTTGCCAAAGAGGGTGAAGACACCGAACCCGACCTCGTCCGCGAGATTCCCGCGCTCATCGAATTCGCCGACAAGCTCGAATCGAAGACCATGCTCTCCGGCGAGACCGACTCGCTCAACGCCATCGTCGTCGTCCATCCCGGCGCGGGCGGCACCGAGTCGCAGGACTGGGCCGAGATGCTGATGCGCATGTACATTCGCTGGGGCGAGCGCCAGAACTTCAAGGTCGAGATCAACGAAGTGCAGGATGGCGACGAAGCCGGCATCAAGTCTGCGACCTTCACCATCAGCGGCGACTTCGCCTTCGGCCTGCTCAGCGGAGAGACGGGGGTTCATCGCTTGGTTCGCATCTCGCCCTTCGACTCCGCCAAGCGCCGCCACACCAGCTTTGCCAGCGTCTTCGTCTCGCCCGAGATTGACGACACCATCGTCATCGACATCAAGCCCGACGACCTGCGTATCGACACCTACCGCTCCGGCGGCAAGGGCGGCCAGCACGTCAATACCACCGACTCCGCCGTCCGCATTACTCACATCCCGACGGGGCTGGTCGCAGGATGTCAGAACGAGCGCAGTCAGCATAAGAATAAAGAGCGGGCGATGAAACTCCTCCGCTCCCGCCTCTACGAGTACGAGCTCGACAAGAAAAAAGCTGTCAGCAAAAAACTCGAAGACTCCAAGCTCGACATCAAGTTCGGTTCTCAGATTCGCAGCTACGTCCTTCAGCCCTACCGCATGGCCAAGGATCTGCGCACCCGCGTCGAAGTTGGCGATGTCGACAAGGTTCTTGACGGCGACCTCGAGCCTTTCATTCGCGGCTACCTGCGCATGAGGCGCGAAGGCAACTTCCCGACGGAGATTGCGGAGGAAGACGACGTTTAGATTCGCCGCTCGTTCTTCAAGCATCCAATTCCATGAAAGAAGAGGAAGGCATGAGCGCATCTACAAATCAAGCCGCGAATCAATCTAAGGATCAATCTTCGGAACTCCTCAAGCAGCTTGTCGCTCTGTTGGATGGCGGACAGGCGCACGCCACCTTCGACGACGCCATCAAGGATTTTCCTGCCGAACTCCGCGGCAAGGTCCCATCCGGCCTGCCCTACTCCGCCTGGCAACTGCTCGAACATATGCGCATCACCCAGCGCGACATTCTCAACTTCAGCGCGCCGCCTACCGGCGGTTACCATCCTATTCAGTGGCCCGATGCCTACTGGCCCAAATCTCCCATGCCTCCGACCGCGCAGTCGTGGGACAGGACCGTATCCGCCATTCGCAAAGACCGTGAGCAGTTCGAGGCCCTTATTCAGAGGCCCGGAGCCGATCTCTTCAAGCCCTTTCTCTGGGGTGATGGCCAGAACCTCCTCCGCGAGGCACTGCTTATTGCCGACCATACGGCCTATCACCTTGGCGAATTGATCGTCCTGCGCCGCTTGCTCGGCATTTGGAGCAAGTAAGAAAGGACCGCAGTGAACGAACCTGAAGTCATCCGCGCCATGCTCGGCAATCCCTCTGCGGCGCCGGTCTCCATTGCGGTCGTCGGCCTCTCCGCCAATCCCGGCAAGCCGAGCCACTATGTTCCCGCCTACATGCAGCAGCAGGGCTACCGCATCCTTCCCGTCAATCCCACGATAGAAACCGCTCTCGGGGAAAAGGCCTACGCGACGCTCGCCGATCTTCCGCTCAAGCCGGATATCGTGAATGTCTTCCGTCTGCCGCAATATATTCCCGCCATCGTCGACGAGATGCTCCAGTTGGGATTCGAAAATCTCTGGGTTCAACTGGGAATTGTCAATCCTGAAGCCGCCGCCCGTGCCGAAGCAGGCGGTATCCGCGTCGTGATGGATCGCTGCATCATGGTCGAGCATCGGCGGCGATAAACATATTTTGGGAAAAATCTGCTGCATCAAGCGTCTAATAAGCAAGAGATCTCACTGAAACCTCATGAAGGCAAGCCTTTTACATTCGGCCTACAATTAATGAATCAGATGAAACTTCGCCAAAATCTGGCTGCTGCCTGTCTCTTCCTCGCCGCCCTGACCGCGCCTGCGCAACTTCCGGTAGTGGGTGATGGAGGCCCCGGCCCGGCGAAAGCCCAGCATCTGACGGTTGAACTGGTCACAGCTTCCTCTACCATCGCTCCCGGAGGAACTCTTCAGGCTGGTCTTGCCTTCACGCTCGACCCCCAATGGCACGTCTATTGGGCCAATGCAGGAGATGCCGGCTTGCCGCCTCGCATCGCCTGGACACTCCCTTCCGCCATCTCTGCCGGGCCTCTGCAGTTTCCTATTCCAACCCGTTTGCCCAATGGCCCGCTGATGGACTTCGGCTATCAGGATGCCGTCATCTTTCCCATCCAGCTCACCGCTGCCAAATCGTTGAAAACGGGGAAGGTTCACCTCGACGCCCAGGTAAGCTGGCTGGTCTGCCGCGAGGTCTGCATCCCTGGCAAAGCTCATCTCGGCCTCGATCTGACGAGCGCTCCGGGCACCCCTGGCCAGCCCACTGGAGCATTGGCGAACGCCCTGAAGCTCATCCCCGGACCGCCGCCTGCCGCCGCAAAATTTACGGTCATCGGCGGTAAATCCGACTTTGTTCTCACTCTGATTACCGGCCAGAAGGAAAATAACGCCGAGTTCTACCCCTTCGACCCGGACGAGATTGTCAACGCCGCGCCGCAGACGATAGAGCCTCTGCCGGACGGCATCCGCCTTCGCGTCAAACGGGCCGAAGACCTCGCCAAACTTCCCGCGCAGCTTCATGGTGTCTTCAAACTAAGCTCGACCGTGGCTTACGATGTCACCGCGCCGGTTACGCCCGGCGAGGTCGCTCCCGCAGTTGGAACCAGTAAGCCCGCGGGCAGCTCCGGCGGCATCACCGTCATTACAGCGATCGGCCTTGCCTTTCTGGGCGGCATCATCCTCAACCTGATGCCCTGCGTCTTTCCCGTGCTCTTCCTCAAGGGGCTGGCGCTGGTGCAGTCCTCGGGCGAAGAACGCAGCCGCCTGCGCAGCCACGGTCTTGTCTACACGCTCGGCATCCTCGTCTCTTTCTGGATCATCGTAGCCGTCCTGCTCGCGCTTCGAGCGGGCGGAGCGCAGGCCGGATGGGGCTTCCAGCTTCAATCGCCTGCATTTATCGCGGTGCTCTCGCTGGGCATCTTCTTCTTTGCGCTCTCGCTTGCCGGTCAGTTCGAGCTTGGTCTCTCCTTCACCAGCGTCGGCGGCAATCTGGCGAAGAAACAGGGCTTTGCCGGCAGCTTCTTTACCGGCGTGCTGGCCACCATCGTTGCCACGCCGTGCACGGCTCCGCTGATGGGCGCGGCCATCGGCTTTGCTCTTGCCCAGCCTTCGGGGATCACCTTTGCCGTCTTTACCGCGCTGGGCCTGGGGCTGGCGACGCCTTACCTTCTGCTCAGCTTCCAGCCCGCATGGACGCGGATTCTCCCACGACCGGGCCAGTGGATGGAGACGCTCAAACAGCTCACCTCCGTGCCGTTGTTCGCCACGGTCATCTGGCTGACATGGCTTTACGGTCGTCTCTACGGCACGACAACCTCGCAGGGGCTGGATCACATGGCCTATCTGCTCGGCGGCTTCCTGCTGATAGCGATTGCCGGATGGGCGCTATCGCGCTGGCCTGCGCGCTGGGGTTCGGCCATTGCCGCGGTCATTCTCGGCGCGGCGGCCATCGCCATGTCGCTCTACACGCCGAAGGACACGACGCTGGTCTGGCAACCGTATTCGCAGCAGGCGCTCGATCAGGCTCGTTCCGACGGGCACCCGGTATTCATCGACTTCACGGCTGCCTGGTGTTTGAGCTGCCAGGTCAACGAGCGTCTGGTGCTGCGCTCCGCCGAGGTGCAGCGGGAGTTTGCCGACCGCAAGATCACCCTGCTGAAGGCCGACTGGACGCAGTATGACCCGGAGATTACGAAGGAACTCGCCTCGCTGCATCGCAGTGGCGTCCCTACCTATGTGATCTATCCGTCAAGTCCGGGCGCTGCCGCCGACGTGTTGCCGGAGCTGCTGACCAAGGAAGTCGTTCTCACGGCTATCGCTCGCAATACTGCGAAATAACATTGGTGTGCGGCGGGCAGGGGCCAACTGCGTCTGGATGATAGCGTTCCGTGACCGACCGTCACGGAACGCTGCTCAGTCTGATCCAGCCGGGTCGGTCCGGTGTTTTTTGCCTGCGAGGAGATGGCGGCGCAGATAAGATCGTTTGCCGCAATTGGCGCACCGAGCCGATACGAAGCCTGCGATAACGAACGGCCAGTCGCCGAACCTGCGGCGAGAACGATGAAAATGAGTACACCTGCAATTCGGGCAGACCAAGGATAAGAGCAAGTTAAACAAGAGAGACTCCAAGCCTGAGGCTATTCCAAGCTTACTCTCGAAAAATGAGAGGCTAAAAAATAGACTCTCGCAGGTTCGAAGTTCTTATCCTAACGTTATCAGTCGCTTGTCCGCTCGATTCTTGCTGAGCTACAGGGCAAGATGAGCAGCGCGGACATCGCCGGCGGTGAAAACGGAGAAAAACGGCGCTCCGGCTGCCGCGGCTTCGATGTTGGCGCGGCCACCCTGCTCGCGGTCAACGAGGCAAAGGACAGCGGCAACGGTCATTCCAGCGTCGCGGGCGGCTTCGATCGCGGTGACGGTCGAGCCGCCGGTGGTACAGACGTCGTCGACGATGACGACCCGTGCCCCTTTTTTCAGGAAGCCTTCGATGCGGCGGCCGGTCCCATGGGATTTTTCCGCCTTGCGGACGAGAAAGCCGTGGATGAGGGCAGGGGCGGGCTCGGAACCGGTCGCGAGTTCGAGCTCGTTTGAAAGTTCGAGCATCTCCTTATGATCGGCGAGAGCCCAGGCGCTGGCGCTGGCGATATTCGAGACCAGCGGATCGGCGCCCATGGTCAGGCCGCCGACGGCCTCGATCCCTTCGGAATGAGGAACCATCTCGCGGATGAGGTCGTAGAGAACCAGACCCGAGAGCCGCCCTCCCTCGGCATGGAGCGTCGTGGTGCGGCAGTCGATGTAGTAGTCCGACTTCTGCCCGCTGGCGAGCGTGAAGTCGCCGAGGCGGAAGGAGAGGGTGGCGATCAGGTTGAGCAGGTCGGTGCGGGCGTCGATGGGCATGGTCTCTTCTGGCATGGTC
The DNA here is from genome assembly GCA_001897435.1 of Acidobacteriales bacterium 59-55. Lineage (GTDB taxonomy): Bacteria > Acidobacteriota > Terriglobia > Terriglobales > Acidobacteriaceae > Edaphobacter. The sequence continues at coordinate 79,340 of MKSV01000009.1, forward strand.
TCTTGTGACACGATCTCTTCGATTGTAAGTGGTGTTCCAGCGTCAGTGGGCGATGCGCTCGAGGTGACGATAGCCGCCGGTGACGAGGAAGAGGGCGATGAAGACGGAGAGGTTGTAGCAGGCGTGAACCAGCGCGGAGCAGGCTACAGACTTGGTGCGCACCCGGACCAGCGTGAGAAGCAGTGAGACGCAGAAGAGGACGAAGAGCGCTCCCCAGGCGTGTGCCAGTTGCTGGGCGTGGAGCAGGGCAAAGAGGATGCTGGTGACGATGGCGGAAAAGAGCAGGCTGGCGGTGGTGAGGCTGGTGGTGGTCTGCCAGTGTTGCCGGGCAACCGGGGTGCGAGGCAGGCTGAGCCAGTCATAGGCGATGGCGCAGGCCGGCAGCAGAAAGCCGCGAAAGCAGATCTCCTCAAACGCCGGCGCCAGCAGCGTGCCGAAGAGCGTCACCAGCCAGACGTCGGAGGGGGTGCGGAAGAAGTTGTCCATGGGGATGGACTTGGGCATGGGGATCAGCGAGGAGATAGCCTGGACGGTCCAGCCGAGCACAAGGCCAAGCCCGACCAGCTTAAAGAAGTTGCGGCGCAGGGCTGCGAAGTTCCATTGCAGTCCGTCGGAGAACGAGCGGTGCCAGAGCAGGGGAAAGAAGAACCAGGAGACAAGCAGAGTGCTGATATACGTGATCGCCATGGCGGCGACCAGAAGCTTCGGGTGCTGGGTGGCGGCAGCGATCTTTTGCCCGTGGTGCAGCGTGAAGAATCCAAGCAGGACTGCCTGCGACATCAGTAGGACGAGGCCGGAGAAGGCGATGAAGAGAATAGCGTGGCCGAGGTGCGGGATGCGGCGAGGTGTGTAATCCGACGAGTCGTTGGGCGTGTCGGGAAGAAACATCGCGGTCTCGTCCTCCGCGCCGGTAGGACGAAACGAGGGGATGGCCGGGGCTTCGGGTGAGGCCGGCTGGTCGCCGAATGGGATGTTGGGAGGAAGTTCGCTCATGCTTTCTTGGCGCGGGGCGCTGGCCTGGTCTTCGGCGCTTTCTTTGGTTTCGTTTTGGTTTTTGCGGTGGCCTTTGTCTCCGGCTTTGCCGCGCCAGATGAGGGTACTCCGGTTTTCTTCGGTGGAACGATGAATTTGCCGCGCGCGTCTTTTTTGCGGTCGGGAGCGGCGACGATGTTGAGCGGCTGCGAACCGGCGTGGCTGGTGCCGTTGCGGCTGGCAAGCGCCTGTGGCGAGAGGTTGTAGTGGCGGGCAAGGAAGTTTCCGGTATACGAGCCGGCCACAGTGGCAACCTGTTCAGGAGTGCCGTGAGCGATGATGCGGCCGCCATCCTCGCCTCCCTCCGGCCCGAGATCGAGGATATAGTCGGCGTTGCGGATGATGTCGAGATTGTGCTCGATGATGATGACGGTGTTGCCGAGGTCGGTGAGGTGATGGAGCACTTCGAGCAGTTTGCGTACGTCGTCGAAGTGAAGGCCGGTGGTAGGCTCGTCGAGCAGGTAGAGAGTCCGCCCGGTCTGACGTTTGCTGAGTTCGCGGGCCAGCTTCATGCGCTGGGCCTCGCCCCCCGACAGCGTCGTGGCGGACTGGCCGAGATGGATATAGCCGAGGCCGACGTCGACCAGGGTTTGCAGCTTCTGGTTGACGGCGGGAATGTCCTTGAGGATGGGCACAGCGTCTTCAATGGGCAGGTCGAGCAGGTCGGCGATGCTGTAGCCGTTGAACTTGACCGAGAGCGTCTCCTGGTTGTAACGGCGTCCGTTGCAGACCTCGCAAAGAACGTAGACATCGGGCAGAAAGTTCATCTCGATGCGTCGCTGGCCCTCGCCCTGGCAGGCCTCGCATCGCCCGCCCTGCACGTTGAAGGAGAAACGCCCGGGTTTGTAGCCGCGTTCGCGCGACTCGGGCAGCATGGCGAAGAGGTCGCGCATGGCGGTGAAGACGCCGGTATATGTGGCCGGGTTTGAACGCGGTGTGCGGCCGATGGGGGACTGGTCGATACGGATGACCTTGTCGAGTTGGTCGATGCCGACGACGCGGCCATGCTGACCGGGATCTTCGCGGCTTCCGTAGAGATTTTTCGCCAGCGCCCGGTAGAGGATATCGTTGACCAGGGTGGACTTTCCGCTGCCGCTGACCCCGGTGATGACGGTCATGACGCCGAGCGGAAAGTGGGCAGTGACGTTCTGCAGGTTATGCGCCTGCGCGCCCTCGACGGTGACCCAGTTGCCGGTGAGAGGGCGCGGGGCTGGCCGGGCAACGATCTCGATCTTCCCGGCGAGATACTGGCCGGTGATCGACGCCGGGTTGTCTATGATCTGCTGCGGCGTGCCGTCGGCGATGAGGTGGCCGCCATTCCTGCCGGCTCCGGGGCCGAGGTCGAGAACGTAGTCGGCCTTACGGATGGTGTCTTCGTCGTGTTCGACGACGAGGACGGTGTTGCCGAGGTTGCGCAGATCTTCGAGCGCCTGGATGAGTCGCTGGTTATCGCGCTGGTGCAGGCCGATCGAGGGCTCGTCGAGGACATAGAGGACGCCGCGCAGGCGGGAGCCGATCTGCGTGGCGAGTCGGATGCGCTGGCCCTCGCCGCCGGACAGAGTCGCGGCCGAGCGATTGAGCGAGAGATAGCTAAGGCCCACGGCGTTGAGGAACTCCAGCCGTTCGATGATCTCGCGCTGCAGCCGGTCCGCAATGATGCGGTCGCGTCCGGCGAAGTGCATGGTATGAGCGGCCTTCAAAGCGCGCTCGAGCGACAGCCCGGTAAAGTCTGCGATGGACGAACCGTTGATGGTGACGGCGAGCGATTCGGGTCGCAGACGTTTGCCCTGGCAGCGCGGGCAGATCGTCGCGGACATGTACTGCATCATGTACTCGCGATAGCCCTCGGACTTGGTGTCCTCTAGGTTGCGGCGGAGATAGTCGAAGATGCCGTGGAAGCCGGTGCGGCTGGCTTCGGCGCGGGGTGGGCCGTAGAGGAAGAGGTTCTGCTGCTCGGCGGTCAGGTCCTCGAAGGGCTGCTTGAGGTTGATCTTGTACTTTTCGGCTGCGAGCTTGATCAGGCGCAGCAGGTAGGCCGAGCCGGAGCCGGGCCCCATGGCTCCATCGAGCAGAGGCTTCGACCAATCGGTGATGGTCTTGCCGGGATCGAAGTCGTAGATGCTGCCCAGCCCGTGGCACTCCGGGCAGGCTCCGTAGTTTGAGTTGAAGGAGAAGCTGCGCGGCTCTAGCCGGGGAACGTTGATGCCGCAGTCGGGGCAGGCCATCGACGAGGAGTAGAGGGTCTCGTCCTGCTCGCGGTTGGCGCCCTGAATGCCGATCAGGACCAGCCCCTTGGCCATCTGCAACGCCTTGGTGACAGAAGTCTCTAGCCGGCGGGTGTCGTACTTGGGGGCCGCCTTGGCAAGGGCGGCGGTGGTGTTGTCGGGCGGCAGCGGCTTGAGGATGATGCGGTCGACGACGGCCTCGATGGTGTGGTTCTTACGCTTTTCCAGGCGCATCCCCTCGGTCAGCTCGACCATCTCGCCGTCGATGCGGGCGCGGAAGCCCTGCTGGTCGAGCGCCTCCAGCTCTTCGCGGAACTCGCCCTTGCGTCCGCGCACGATGGGAGCATAGACGGTGATGCGCTCACCGGGGGAGAGCGCGGCGACGCGCTCGACGATCTGCTCCGCCGACTGGCGGGTGATGAGGCGGTGGCAGTTAGGGCAGTGCGGCTGCCCGACGCTGGCGTAGAGCAGGCGAAGATAGTCGTAGATCTCGGTAATGGTGCCGACCGTGGAGCGTGGGCTGCGGCTGGTCGTCTTCTGCTCGATGGAGATGGCGGGCGAGAGGCCGTCGATGGCGTCCACGTCGGGGCGCTCCATCTGGTCGAGGAATTGCCGTGCATAGGCGGAGAGGGTCTCGACGTAGCGGCGCTGGCCCTCGGCATAGATGGTGTCAAAGGCGAGCGAGGACTTTCCCGAGCCGGAGAGGCCGGTAACCACGGTGAGCGTGTTGCGCGGGATGTTGACGTTGACGTTGCGCAGGTTGTGCTGGCGCGCTCCGCGGACTGTGATATGCGTGATACCCATGGATGGTTGTGGCCGTAGTGGGCCAAGTCTCTAGGATACGGCATTTGGGTGCGAGACGGTGAGACCGGGGTGCAGGGACGGTGGCAACCCGAAATGGGAAAGATGTATCCGATGGAGCAATAGGATTTTTTTGAGAGACATTGCAAATATCGCCGGATTTGTAACAATGGCGACGTAGGACTTTTCCTGTCGGGGTGCCTTGGCTTGCGTTCAGGTTGGAATCAGGGGTCTTTGTGAATTCGTCGATCGTTTTGATCTGTGCGGTGTTGGCATCGCTGGCTGTCGGTGTCCTGTCGGCATATGGAATCTGTATTGCAATGTTTAATGTATTTCGCATTCACGCCCGCCAGGTGGCGGTGAAGTCTGCGAAGTCGGCGCGTGGAGTGGTGGCTCCAACGCATGTGGCTCAGAGCTAGGCCTCAAACGCCCCCCAATCGCGTTATCTCGATCCACCCCCGACCCAAACCCACGTCATCTCGACCGGAGGCGGCGCTTTTGCCGCCGCAGTGGAGAGACCCCTGTATTTCGTCGTCGCCTGTTCTACCCTCCTCTTTATAGGAACGAAGAACCCCCTGCACCTGAACCCAGAAGCTCTCTGCAAAGAGCCGCTACTGCTGCTGTTGCTGTTGTTGCTGCTGGCGAATGCGCTGCAACTGCTCGAAGATCTGCTGCGGCGTCTTGACGGCGTTGGGAGACTCCGGTGTTCCAGGCCGTGTCCCGCCTGCATTACCCTCTGCATTGGCCGCGGGCGCGGCAGGATGAGGGGGCGGAACCGGATACTCCGGGCGCGCCGGCGGCGGAGGAGCGTATTGAGCCGCTTCACGTTCGGCGCGGGCAGCGGCGTTGGGGTCCGGCGGTGTAGGTCCGCCGTTGCGCGGGGTCAGGATGAGTTCAGCCGGGGTCGCACTGGTGGCCTGTACAAGAAGGACATTGCTGCCGGTGCCGTCCAGCAGGGCGTCGATGATCTTTGAGGGAACATCGGGACCGTATTGGCCGAAGACGCGCTCGTCGACGACAGCTCCTGTAATCTTCATCCCGGTTTTGCCGGCGATCTCCTCAAGAATCTGGTTGAGGCTGGAGTTGTTGGCCGAGACCGTGAGCTTGCCCGCGGTGTAGGTGACCTCGGCGCGATGCGACTGTTGCCGCGAGGTCTCCGTCTGCGGGCCCTGCGCGGTCGCAGAGGCAGAGAACGCGATGCCGAGGCCGAAGACTGCGGCAAGAGCGACGAACCGGATTTTCGCGGACTGGCTCATCTTGACTGGCTCATCTTGACTGGCTCATCTGATTGGTAGGACGCGCCGAGGTGGCGGAAGTTGCTTCCGCGACGGCAATCGTCGCCGGCAATAAGTGTATAAGTCTATCGTGCTGCAACGCTTTCCGTCGCGGCGGTCACTCGGCCCGGACCGGTTGTACTAGACTGTCAGAGACATTCGCGGGGCCTTCCCTGCTGTCGATGAGGCGCGGAAGGGCTATATGGTGGACGGAATGATGAGACTGAGGATTGCGTTGCTGATGGCAGGGCTGCTTTTATCGGGAGCGGCCATGGCCGAGGTCTGCACAACGCAGTCGCAGATGACCCCGGCAGACCGCGACGGGCTGGCGGCCTCGGCACGCGATCTGGCGGCGAAGGTGCAGGCCGGCGATGTAAGCGGTCTTCAGGCGGCGACGGCAGCCGAGTATGCCAATTCCTTCAGCGGAATCGGGAATGTCGTGGCGTCGACGGCCGCGAAGACGAAGGGCGGCACGCCGGTAGTGGAGCAGGTCTACCTGTTGGACGGCACCTCGCTCAAGAAGAACGCGGACGGCTCGATGCCGGAGGCGCAGTTCTTCTGCTCGCTGAACAAGTCGGTGGCCGAGGTGGATTTTCTGATTCCCGGGCTGCTGCCGGGACGCTATGGCTTTGCGATGGTGGACGTGAAGGGCACAGAATCTCCGTGGCGGCTATCTTTTCTGCTGCGGCAGAACTCCTCCCAGGGCCGGTGGGAGTTGGCGGGTTTCTATCCCAAGGCGCTGACGGCGGCGGGCCACGATGGGCTCTGGTACTGGACCGAGGCGCGTGCCATGGCCAAACGCAAGGAACAATGGAATGCCTGGCTCTACTATCTTCAGGCGGAAGACCTGCTGCGGCCCGTCGGCTTTATCCAGAGCAGCCATCTGCAGAAGTTGAAGGAAGAGCAGGCCGCCGCCGCGCCGCCGGCGTTATCGGATGGCATCCGGGCCGACGCTCCGCTGGTGGTCAAGTCCGCGGACGGAACGGAGTTTCGCTTCGTCGGGCTTGGTGTCGATGATTCGCTGGGCGCGGACAAGATTGATGTCACGGCGCATCTGAAGGTCGATCAGCTTGGAGATGCGACTGTCGCGAAGAAGCGCAACAGCGATGCGGCACGCGCGCTTCTGGCCGCGTATCCGGAGTTGCGGAAGGCGTTTCATGGCGTATGGATCATCACTAATGCGGCAGGGCAAAATCCGTATGCGACGGAAGAGGCGATGAACGAGATTCACTAATTGTTGGATTTTTAGGCATGGCAACCTGATTTTGAACGAGCTTTCCGCTGTGGCATGGTTGAATTGGCATCCTACGGATGGAGACAAGAAAGAGAAGGATGGCAGAGATCAAGACATTGAGTGAGGCGATCGAGGGCAGGCGGGCAACGCCCAGCTTCGATAGCGAGCCGATTCCGCCGGAGGACCTGCAGCAGATCCTCGACGCCGGGCTGCACGCGCCCAGCGGATTCAACATGCAGCCGTGGCGGTTCATCGTGGTGCAATCGCCGGAGCAGAAGAAGCGGCTGCGAGCGGCCAGCTTCAACCAGGGCAAGGTCGAGGAGGCCTCTGCCGTGATCGTGGCCTGCGGCGACGCGGATGGCTGGCGCAAAGATCTCGACCTGGTATTGCAGCTTGGACGCGAGGGCGGAATGCCCGAGAGCTATGCGGTGCAGGCGCAGAGCAGCGTCTTCAACTATCTGTCGAGTTTCAGCAGCGACCAGATGCACGGCTGGCTGAACAAGATGGTAATGATCGCCTTCACCCACATGCTGCTGATGGCCGAGGTGATGGGATACGACACCGCCCCCATGGAAGGGTTCGAGCAGGAGAAGGTGCATGAGGTACTGCGCCTGCCGCTGAGCTATTGGGTGGTGGCTCTGCTTGGGATCGGTCACCTGAAGGGGCCTGACAAGTTCAACGGCGGCCGTTTCGACATGGGCCATACCGTATTCGGCGAAGAGTTCGGCAAGCCGCTGAAGTGACCGGCAAGGGAGCGACAGGACGATGAGGCGTGTACTTCGAGCTGGTATCGTTCTGCTGCTGCTGATCTTCGCTGCGGGGATCGTTGTTTACTTCTATCCGGTTCAGTTGGCGGAGCAGGGAGTTCGTCTTCACCTGTGGCGTTCCGGCGTAGAGAGCAAATATATCGACGCCGGCGGCTATCGGATGCACTACTTCGAGGCGTCCCCAAAAGGCGCGGAGGGAACGCCGCTGCTGCTGGTGCATGGGCTGGGTGCGCGCGGCGAGGACTGGGCCGCGATGATTCCCCCCTTGGCCGCCGCGGGCTTCCATGTCTATGCGCCGGATCTGCTGGGATATGGGCGCTCAGCGCGTCCCGACGTGAGCTACTCGATCTCGATGGAGGAGACGGCCGTCGTACAGTTCATGCAGGCGGTCCACCTGAAGCGGGCGGATGTGGGCGGCTGGTCGATGGGCGGCTGGATTGTGTTGAAGCTGGCGCTCGATCATCCCGCGCTGGTCAACCGCCTGGTCGTCTACGACAGCGCCGGCATCTACTTTCCCGCGACGTTCGGCCCGGAATTGTTTACCCCGACCGATACTGCCGGCGTGAGGCGTCTGCTGGCAATGCTCACCCCGCATCCGCAGCCGATGCCGGACTTCATGGCCCGGGCCGCGCTGCGGAAGCTCAAGAAGAATGCCTGGGTCATTCGCCGCAGCATGGCGGCGATGACGGACGGGAGAGATCTGCTGGACTTTCGGTTGGACAACATGCAGCCGCCTACGCTGATTGTCTGGGGAGCGCAGGACGAACTGATTCCGCTGAGTGTAGGCGAGACGATGCATCGCGATATCCCGCACTCAGTATTGAATGTGATGGAGGGCTGCGGGCATCTCGCTCCGGCCACGTGCTCGAAGCCGGTCGTGCGGGGTACGGTCGATTTTCTAAGGGCAGAGCCGCCGATGCAGGGCGGGGAAAAGATCTTTCCCGACGAGTCTTAGAATCGGTTCGGAAACGATGAAAATCTTTCTGTCCGACTCAAACAAACGTCATCTCGACCGAAGCCGCGCGGCCTTATCGCGTGGCGCAGTGGAGAGACCCCTGTATCTCGCCTTTACCCTCGTCATGTTTTGAAATTTTCTTCAGGGACTTCAGTCAGGCTGCCACTGGTAGGCGCCGGGCTGGGGCAATCCGATGTGCGCGAGCACGCGATCGACGAACTGGCGGGCCATCTCGGCGGTACTCTGCGGCCGGTTGTAGAGCGTAGGAATGACCGGGAAGATCACCGCTCCGGCGTCCGAGGCAAGCTGCATGTTGCGCAGGTGGACGCGGTTGAAGGGCGTCTCGCGGACGCAGAGCAGCAGCGGGCGGCGCTCCTTGAGGCAGACGTCGGCGGCGCGCTGGATGAGGTTCGCGGCAAGGCCGTTGGCGATGGCGGCGAGCGTCCCCATGGAGCAGGGCAGGACGATCATGGCGTCGGCAGGGTAGCTGCCGCTGGCGATGTTGGCGCCGATGTCGGTCTCGGGGTGCTGCTGCACCTTCGCGTTCGGCGCACCGATAAGTTTTTCCACAAGGTTGTTGCGGCCGCTTAGCTGCATCTCTTCGGCGAAGACGCGCAGGGCGCTGTCGGAGACAACGAGGTTGACCTTCGCCACGCGGGAGTCGGCTGCAAGGGAGCGGAGAATCTCGGCGGCATAGATGGAGCCGCTGGCTCCGGTAACGGCGAGCGTGATGTTGCGGGCTTCGGGCACGGTTTGATTATCGCCTATAGAAAGATAAGAGGGCCCTCCGCTTCGCGAAGGATGACAAACTCTTTTGGGGAAAGCGGTTACACGCCTCGAAGCGCGTAGGCGATCAGGGTCTGGCCGCGGAGTCCGTGCGCGGCATTGAAGGCTTCGTTGCTGGTCTCTTCCTCGGCGGGAATGGCTGGGTCGAGTTCGCAGGCGGCGATCTCTTCGGTGCTCGCGTGGATGAAGCAAAGCTCGCAGGTGGCAAGGTTTCCTTCTTCGGTGCGCATGGGCGGCCCGAACGTCCGGCAGAGGATGGGGCGATGCTCGTAGAGGTCGCAGGTGCCGTGTTCAAGGTCGAGCACAGGGCACGGCTCGTCGTTGGCGAACTCTTCGAAGAGGATCGCGGCTTCATGGTCCTCATTGAGAATCCCGGTGGCGAGGTCGCCGGGAAACCAGGGGCCGAGGCGTGTAAGCGAGTCTGCCACACGGGCGCGGATGCGGGCTGCGCGTTCGGGGTCAGTTTGGGTGAGAGCTTCAAGGCCTTCGCGGAGACGCGCGCCGTCTTCGTGCGCGATGGGAAAGACGCCGACACAGCATTGCGAGCAGCCGGGCCTGCAAACGAGATGTGCGCCGCCGCGACGGTAAGCGTCGGCTACTGCGGCATCTACGATCTGGATGAGAGATTGGCCCATTTTTGTTTGTCATCCCGTAGCCTTTTTGTTTGTCATTCCGCAGCGAAGCGAAGGAATCTGCGGTTCCAAAGTTGACAATTACCAGTCTGCGGCGAGGTCTTGCCATGTTGGGTTTGAGGCTTCGATGAGGGCCAGCTTCTTGTTGCGGTTCCAGTCCTTCAGTTCTTTTTCGCGGGCGATGGCGTTAAGGACATAGGTGAAGTGCTCGCAGTAGACAAGGCGGTTGATGTTGTAGCGGGCAGTGTATGCGCCGGGGCGGCCTGCGCGGTGTTCGGAGACTCTGCGGGTGATGTTGTTGGTGAAGCCTACATAGAGATCATGGGAACGGCTGGCCATGATATAGACGTAGAAGTGATATTCATGCTGGGGCATCGTGGGAAGGATACCGCGTTGGGGGAGAAGTGCAACCGCAGATTCCTCCGCTTTGCTGCGGAATGACAAACAAAAAGGGTAAGCAACGGTGGGTACGAGGACAGGGGCGATGTCTAATTCGAGGGAGTGTTCAGGACTCTTGCGAAGATCGCATCTACATTGGCCAACTGGCGGTTGTAGTCGAAGGCGCGCGCCAGCTTTTCCGGAGAGAGGCGCGCCGTGATCTCGGGCACTTTGGCGACTTCGTCGCGGAAGACGAGGTCGTTCTTCCATGAGTTCATGGCGTGGCCCTGCACCAGGCGGTAGGCATCTTCACGGCTCATGCCGGACTCGGCAAGATCGAGCAGCAATTGCCCCGAGAAGATCAGCCCTCCGGTCGATTCGAGGTTCTTCAACATCCGTGCCGGGTAGACGAGCAGCTTGTCGATGAGATTCGCGGTCTTCGCCAGCAGGTAGTCGGCGAGGATAGTCGAATCGGGCAGAATGACGCGCTCGGCGGAGGAGTGCGAGATGTCGCGTTCGTGCCACAGGGCTACGTTCTCAAACGCCGTCTGCGCGTTGGCGCGGACAACGCGGGCGAGCCCCGAGATCTGCTCCGAAGTGATGGGGTTCCGCTTGTGCGGCATGGCGCTCGAGCCCTTCTGCTTTTCGGAGAAGAACTCCTCGGCCTCACGGACCTCGGTGCGCTGCAAATGGCGGACTTCGGTGGCGATCTTGTCCAACGTGCTTGCCAGCACGGCGAGCGTAGCGACATAGGCGGCATGAAGGTCGCGCTGGATGACCTGGGTTGCGATGGCGACAGGCTTCAGACCTAACGCAGCGCAGATGGCCTCTTCGTGCTCCGGCTTGAGATGGCCGAAGGTGCCGACCGCGCCTGAGAGCTTGCCGACGCGAAGATCTTCGGCGGCGGCGTCGAAGCGGATGAGGTTGCGCTGCACTTCGGCGTACCAGAGCAATAATTTCAGCCCGAAGGTGCTGGGCTCGGCGTGGACGCCGTGGGTGCGGCCGATGATGGGCGTGTGCTTGAACTCGACGGCGCGACGCTTGAGAACCTCGGACAGCGCGACGATGCCGGCGCGAATGATCGCCGAGGCTTCCTTGAGTTGGAGAGCCTGCGCGGTGTCGACCACGTCGGTCGAGGTGAGGCCATAGTGCAGCCAACGCGAGTGCTCGGGGTTGTTGATGTGCTCGGCGACCGTGGTGGTAAATGCGATGACGTCGTGGCGAACTTCGGCTTCGATCTCGTCGATGCGGGCGACGGTGAAGTTGCCCTTGTCGCGGATGGCGTCGGCGGCGGCCTGCGGGACGAGGCCGAATTTGGCGAGGGCCTGCGAGGCGGCGGCTTCGACAGTGAGCCAGCAGCGGTACTTGTTTTCGTCAGACCAGATTTTTCCCATCGCGGGGCGTGTGTAGCGGGCGATCATAAAATTCCTTGAGTGTTTCCTCGGTTGCGTGGCCGGGTAGAGATTGAAACCGCAGATTCATTTGCTGCGCTACAGAATGACAAAAAAGAGGCGGAGCAACAAAACAAAGCGGTTACGAGTTGCTGACGCCGAACAGGGCTGACATCTCGGCGTGGAGGAAGCCGCGGCCGGGGCGATACGGCTGAATCCATTTGCCGTCGAGGACAAACTGCGGAATGGCGCGCTTGCCGACATTTGCAAGGACCTCATCGGCGGCGCCGGGGGTCTCCTCGATGTCGACTTCTTTGAAGGGGATGTTGTGTTTGGCGAGAAAGCGCTTGGCCTCGCGGCAGTCGCGGCACCATGAGGCCGAGTAGACGGTCAGTTCCATGGCTCTATTTTACCTTTTGCGGCCGCGGCGAGGCCTATTTGCGCTATTGCTCGTGGTAGTTGCGGATAAGGCCGCCGTCGGTGAAGTAGGTGGAACCGGTGACGTAGGCCCCGTCGTCGGAGGCGAGGAACAGGGCTACCGACGATACGTCGTCGACCGTGCCCATGCGCCCCAGCGGGATGTTGGCAAGCAGAGCGTTAAGCTGCTCCTTGTTATTGAGCAGGCTGGCGTTCATAGGCGTGCTGACCGCGCCGGGAGCGATGTTGTTGACGGTGATGCCGAGCGGCCCGAGTTCAACGGCCAGATTGCGCATCAACATGCGCATCGCGCCCTTGGCCGCGCAGTAGGAGGCGAAGTGCGGGAAGACCATGTCTTCATGGACGGAACTGATATTGATGACGCGGCCGGGCTGTTTAGCGTCGCGCAGACGGCGCACAAAGGCCTGGGTGAGGAAGAAGGCGCCGCGCAGGTTGACGTTGAGGACGGCGTCGTAGTCCTTCTCGGTGACGTCCCAGAAGTCGGCGCCGATCTCGATGCCGGCATTGTTAACGAGGATGTCGCAGCGTCCGAACTGCTTGTACGCCTCTTCGATCAGGTTGTGCGTGTCGGCGGTTTTGGTGACGTCGCCCTGAACGGTGATGGCCTTTCCGCCCGCGGCTTCAGCCTTGGCTTTCGTCTCATCCGCGCCTTCGGGATGGTCGAGGTAATTGACGACGACGGTTGCGCCTTCGCCGGCGAAACGAATGGCGATGGCCTGCCCGATGCCTGAACCTGATCCGCTGATGACGGCGACTTTGCCTGCGAGACGACCTGACATGATGTTCTCTTCCTCGATCTCTTGATTTCTACTTCGATTTTGCGCGGGATTTTTGACTCACGCTTTTCTTTGCTGCTTTTTTTGTAGCAGATTTGGCGGATGTATGCGGTTTCCCGGGCTCTTGTTTTTCGATTTTAGCCTTTTGTTTTGCAATGACGGCGGAGAGTTTGTCCTTCGCCTTCTCCAACTCGGCGTGCCGTTCGCTCGAAAGGTTTTTGCCGGCGCGGTTGATGTAGAAGTTCAGCATCCTCATGCCGGAGGCCGGGCCTTTGGGCGAGACTTTTTTCGATGCGAGCGCTTTGGCGATAGCCGAGGCGCTCTGATTGAAGAGGCCCTCGTCGGGATGGGTGGAGTCGGTGTCTACCTTGGCTGACCATTTTTTCTTTGTCGTCATGGGTGCCTTCCCGTTTCGTGAGATGCGGGTGGCAGCCCTGGCTTGACGGCGCTGACGAAAAAAGCTGGTAAGCAGCGTGCCGCACTCGTCGGCGAGCAGGCCAGGGTGGACCTCCACACGGTGATTGAGCCGGGGATGGTTCATGACGGCGAGAACAGAGCCGCAGGCCCCGGCCTTGGGGTCGTCGGCGGCGTAGACGAGGCGAGCGATGCGGGCATGGAGGATGGCTCCGGCGCACATGGCGCAGGGCTCGAGCGTGACGTAGAGGGTGCAATCTTCGAGGCGGTAGTTGGCGAAGGCGCGACCAGCTTCGCGGAGAGCGACGACCTCGGCGTGGGCGCTGGGGTCTGAGTCGCGGAGGACGCGGTTCTGGCCTCGGCCGATGATCTTTCCCTGGTGAACGACGACTGCGCCGACAGGGACTTCACCTGCGGCTTCGGCAAGGTGAGCTTCGGCGATGGCTGCGCGGAGGTAGTCGAGGTCTGCTTCCATCGGGCTACGCGGGCTCCTGCTGGGAGAGGCAGTGGAGGGTCCCAAGGCCCCACACGAGGTCGACGGCGTGGATGCCTACGACATCGCGGTCGGGGAAGCAGGAGGCGATGATGTTGAGGGCGTGGCGGTCGTTTGGGTCGTTGAAGGTGGGGACGAGAACAAGATTGTTGGCGATATAAAAGTTGGCGTAGCTGGCGGGCAGGCGCTGGCCCTCGAAGGTGACGGGCGAAGGCATGGGGAGTTCGACGATCTCGAAGGGCTTGCCGCTCAGGTTACGGGCAGAGCGGACGCGGTCGAGGTTTTCGGCCAGCGGAAGATGGTTCTCGTCGCGGGTGTTGGGCTCGACGGCGGTAAGGATCTTGTTTTCGCCGACGAAGCGGGTGATGTCGTCGACGTGACCGTGCGTGTCGTCTCCGGCGCAGCCGCGATGCAGCCAGATGGTCTGGTCGATGCCGAGGTAGTCGTGGAAGACCTGCTCCAAGTGACGGCGGGTCTCTTCTTCATCGCCGAGGCCGGGGTTGCGCTGCTGGACTTCGCTGAGGAGGCACTCTTCGGTGGTGAGCAGGACGCCCGCGCCGTTGGTGTCGATACTGCCGCCTTCGAGGACGACGCGATGCGGCTTGCCGCTCGGGGCGATAATCTCGGGCTTGAACTGCGGCATGTCGTAATGCTGGGCTACGTGCTGGGGGATCTGGTCGTCGCGATGCCAGTTGTCGTACTTGGCCCAGGCGTTGAACTTCCAGTTGGTGATGGCGATCTCGCCACTGGGGTTCTTAATAAAGATGGGGCCGGAGTCGCGGAGCCAGACGCGGTCGGTGGGCCAGTGGTGGAAGTGCAGGCGGGCGAGGTTGGCTCCGGCACGCTGGAGCAGGCCGGTGGCGCGGCGCTCGGCGGCGAGGTCGTTGACGAGAATGTGCACATCCTCAACGGCGGACAGGTGGCGGACGATCTCGGCGTACACCCAGGGGATAGGCTGGAACTTTCCCGGCCAGTCTTCGGCGTTGTGCGGCCACGCGATCCAGGTGGCAGCGTGGGGAGCCCACTCGGCGGGCATGCGGTAATTCCGGTCGCGCGTCGTCGTCATTGTGTCGTTCCCCGGTAAAGTATATAAAGTCTTCCATTCAGGAGACTTAGGATAGACTGCTAGTCTTTTGTGCTGGAAAAAGGCTTCTATTCAGGGCCGGCTTGCCAAAATCTTCATTTTAAACAGGAGATCCTATCCATGACTGGCGTTTTTCTTTCTCTTATTTAAGTATAGCCGGGACAATATAACTAATCGGCAATCAATATCTTACTTATTTTCAATTGATTACGTTACTTCTGGACTTGACGTGATTTCAAGAGGCGCGCTGGACTTTGATGACGATTCTCAAAAGGCGGAGCGCAGGGACCATGCAATGGCCATGCCGAAGAGAATGTAGGCCGCGCCGATGAACTTCCAGTTCGCGGGAGTGATCTG
Source organism: Acidobacteriales bacterium 59-55 (assembly GCA_001897435.1). Taxonomy (GTDB): domain Bacteria; phylum Acidobacteriota; class Terriglobia; order Terriglobales; family Acidobacteriaceae; genus Edaphobacter. The sequence continues at coordinate 94,377 of MKSV01000009.1, forward strand.
CTCGAACCACGAAGCGGCTTTTGCGAAGAGGCGGCGGCCGAGAAGCAGGCGATAGAAGGGCAGGACTCTGGCAGGGGCGGCGAGGTGGGCGGCTCCCAGCAGAATGTAAGCGGCGGCGAGGATGAGCAGGAAGAGAGGGATCATTTTTACGACTCGGCAGTCCAGAGGTGAGCATACCTGAGGCGGCCGGGAGAGCGGCTGCTAGGATAGCTCCAGCAACGATTCTTCTCTCTTGCAATCCATAGGAAAGCTGCTCCTTAAAACATGGCGATCGGCGTCGGCGTACCTTCCAGTTCTCAATCGTTCAGCGGCCAGAAGACGGATATTCGAGCGATGAGCATCGCCACGATGCTCTTCTTCATGTGGGGCTTTCTGACGTGCCTCAACGACATCCTCATCCCGCACCTGAAGGCGATCTTCGACCTGAACTATGCGCAGGCGATGATGGTGCAGTTCTGCTTTTTTTCTTCTTACTTTATCTTCGCGCTGCCCTCGGGCAAGCTGGTGGAGTGGGTCGGCTATAAACGGACGATGGTGATCGGGCTGCTGGTGATGGCGGTGGGCGCATTTCTCTTTCTTCCTGCATCGGCGGCGGCATCGTTTGGATTGTTCCTGTCGGCGCTGGTGATTCTGGCAGCGGGCATTACAAGTCTGCAGGTGGCGGCGAACCCGTATGTCGCCCATCTGGGACCGCCGGAGACAGCTTCGGCGCGGCTGAATCTTGCCCAGGCGTTCAACTCATTCGGAACCTTTATTGCGCCGTTCTTCGGGGCCGCGCTGATCCTGACCGCGACCCAGGTCTCCCCGGAGAAGATGAAGACCTTTTCGGCGGAGGCCCTGCAGCACTACCGAATGGTGCAGGCTTCGTCGGTGCGTTTGCCTTACGTGGGGATTGGGGTGGCGTTGGTGCTGCTGGCGGTTGCGTTTGCCGTTCTGAAGATGCCGGCGATGGACTTTACCCAGGATATTCGCCCCGGCGAACTCGCCGAGCAGGCAACTGGCGGCGACAGCATCTGGCGGCACCCGGTGCTGCTGGCAGGTGCGGTAGGAATCTTTGTCTATGTGGGAGCCGAGGTCTCGATTGGCAGCTTCCTGGTCAACTACTTTGCTTTGCCGCAGATCGCGGACTTCACGGAGAAGACGGCAGCGAAGTACGTCTCGCTGTACTGGGGAGGTGCCATGGTGGGGCGGTTTGCCGGCTCGTGGCTGCTGACGAAGGTGAAGACGAGCACGGTGCTGAGTTCGTCGGCTGTGGTGGCCTGCGGTCTGGTGGCGATATCGATCCTGACGCATGGGCATACGGCGATGTGGGCGATTCTCGCGGTGGGCCTGTTCAATTCGGTCATGTTCCCGAGCATCTTTACGGTGGGGTTGTCGGGACTGGGAGCGCTGACCAGCAAGGGCTCAAGCCTGATGGTCGCGGCGATTGTGGGCGGCGCGCTGATTCCGCTGGCCGAGGGACACCTGGCCGATCTGATCGGAGTTCAGCATGCGTTTATGATTCCCGCGATCTGCTATGTGTACATCGCGCTGTTCGGATTTATCGGCGGACGGAAGTCGGAGCGGGAGATTCAGGAGATCGAGGCGGCTCGGGGCGTGGCGTAGAACCTGTCCAGAACCTTGATTTGCGTTGGGTCCTCAGCGATGGAAAGAGGATATGCTTTGCATGGTTATGCTGGTTGTTGCTTCTAGGTAGGCCAAGCCTTCAGGCTTGGCTCTCTCATCGTTGCCATAAGACCGGGGCTTTAGCCCCTGGGGTATGCCTTAGGCCCTAGAGAAGCAGGCTGTTTGGCATTGGGTCGATGCGGTCGGAGTATCTGGTGTGGGCGTGCGGATAGTCTTCGTATTGTTTGCGAGCTGGATTATTTGCTATGTAGAGAAGTTGGTTGCGACAGTCGTCTGCGTCTCTGATGCGATGGTCGTGATATCCGCTGTGCCAGATTTCTCCCGATGATTGACTACGGACGGCAAAGGAGTATCCGCCCTTGATGTACTGCACACACTTTGCTGTCGATTGGTCGATGGCCGGAGTGATGAGGACGTGGACGTGATCGGGCATGACGACGAAGCCGTGGAGTTGGAAGCGGCCTTGATCTCGATGCTGGAAGAGGATCGCGATGAAGAGTTCGGCGTTGGCTGTGCGCTGGAAGTGGCGATGCTGCTGGAAGGTCGAGATGGTGATCGCGTAGGTGCTCTGCGTCTGGCGAATCGTGGCCATGGAGGAAAGCATACCCCAGGGGCTAAAGCCCCTCTCTTGTGGCAGGGCGAGAGAGGGCCAAGCCTGAAGGCTTGGCGTACCTAGAAGCGGTTCGCGCTTTCGCGCGAATGCTATTCATGCGATGAGACCGCATGAATAGCCCTCTGCTTCTATTTGGACAGTCTTCGTAGGAATTCTTCAGCTTCGGATAACTTGTATCCCGTTCGTGTTTGGAATTCGGGCTCACCTAGCTCATCTATCGTTGCTTTGATCACATTGGGACGGACGCCCACTTGGGGAATCGGTTTGCCCATTCGAGCAGCGCGTTCTATTTCTCTCAAACTTACATTTTCCCTCGCGAGTGCGTCCGCGGATACGCCGAGTGCTGTCTCGAAATTTTCAATCGTGAAACCATGAAGAACTTCGTTTAAACATTGCAAGTAGAAGTTCAAATCGTTCTGTGACAATTGCATTGAAGTCTCTAATCCAAAAAGCGCTTGGCGATGCCTTCGTAGGCGTCGATGCGGCGGTCGCGGAGGAAGGGCCAGTGCTGGCGGGTGACTTCGACCAGCTTGGGGTCTAGGTCGGCGTAGAGGATCTCTTCCTGATCGTGGCTGGCCTGGGCGAGGATGCGGCCGAAGGGGTCGGCGATGAAGCTGCCGCCCCAGAACTCGATGCCGGAGGCTGGGGTGTGGTCGCCCGGGCCGTGGAGTTCGACGGTGGCAGGGTTGCCGTCGGCGGCGGGCGCCTTGAATTTGACGTCGCCGTGCTCGTGGCCGACGCGGTTGACGGCGCAGACGAAGACTCCGTTGGCGATGGCATGGGCGCGCTGGGCGGTCTGCCAGGCTTCGTACTGGGCGGTGCCGAACTCCTCTTTTTCGGAAGGGTGCCAGCCGATGGCGGTGGGGAAGAAGAGCGTCTCGGCTCCGCGAAGGGCGGTGAGGCGCGCGCCTTCGGGGTACCACTGGTCCCAGCAGACGAGGGTTCCGATCTTTCCGGCTGATGTAGAGGTAGCTTTGAAGCCGAGGTCGCCGGGGGTGAAGTAGAACTTCTCGTAGTAGAGAGGGTCGTCGGGGATGTGCATCTTGCGGTAGACGTCGGCGATGCGGCCGTCGCGCTCGATGGTGACGGCGGTGTTGTGGTAGATGCCGGGGGCGCGGCGTTCAAAAAGGCTGGCGACGAGGACGACGTTGGCCTCGCGGCAGGCGTGGGTGAGGACGTCGGTCGAAGGTCCGGGGATGGACTCGGCGAGGCCGAAGAGGGCGTGGTCTTCGCGCTGGCAGAAGTATTGGGCGCGGAAGAGCTCGGGCAGGCAGACCAGCGTGGCTCCCCGGCGGGCGGCCTCGTAGACGCGCTCGGCGGCCTTGTCGAGATTGAGCTGGGTGTCCGGGGAGCAGGACATCTGGATGAGGGCGACGCGTTGTTGAGTCGTGTTTTCAGGCATGGGCAATTGTCCTTCATTTTATAAGGAGCGCGGGTGTCTGTCGGCGGCCACGGGCCGAAGAGATTGCCGATCGAGGCCTGCCGTTCATAATCGCCAATTCAGCGCGTAAGTTTGTGAATTCGATCTTTTTTCAGGCGGGGATATCTGATAACGTTGAAGGTGCCGGAGAATCCACGCCGATTCTGCGACACAGGGTCCATGCCGATTCTGCGTCAATCCCACACAGCTTTAAGTCAGTCGCTGACCCCGTGCGGCGGTCCAGCAGCGGTGTGTATTCCATTGCAGAAGGAGTGTTATTTTGAGCGAATTGCGTGTTTTTCTGGAACTTCCGTACGATGAACTTGAGGATCTGAACCTGCAGGCGAAGGATCAGCGCAGGAAGCGCGTTCCCGCCGATGTCATCCAGGAAGAGCGCCTGAAGTACCTTACGGACGAGCGTCGGATCAAGGCTGTCACGGTGCTGTTCAGCGACCTCGAAGGCCGGCTGCACATGCTGGACTACGACAAGAAGTTTCTGGTCAAGAGCTGGGACAACCTGACCTTCGACGGCTCCTCGATCCGCGGCTTTACCGCGCAGCGCGAGAGCGACCTGCGGCTGGCCATCGACTGGAGCGCGTTCTACTGGGCGCCCGCCGATGTCTTCGGCCCGGGCAAAGTCCTGGTCTTCAGCGAAGTGGTGGACAAGAATGGCGGCCTCTACAGCGGCGACATTCGCAGCGTGCTCAAGCAGTTCTCGCAGGAGTGCTTCGACAAGCAGGGCTACACCCTGAACGCCGCCAACGAGATTGAAGGATTCCTCTTCGAGGGTCTGGACGCCGAGCGCAGCTACCACGAGACGGGCCGGTTCGAGTACGTCAACAAGGGCGGCTACTATCACTCGCTGCCCGGCGATCCGCTGCGCGAGTTCATCGACACCACGGCGGAGGTGCAGCGCGCAATGGGCTTCGAGAACGAGAAGGACCATCCCGAGGTTGCGCCTTCGCAGTTCGAGATCAACTACACCTACGGCGAGGTGGTTGCCGCCGCGGACCAGATCCAGATCTACAAGCTGATCTGCCGCCAGGTGGCGACTCAGATGGGCATGACCGCGAGCTTTCTGCCGAAGCCGGTCGTCGGCGTCAACGGAAGCGGTATGCACACCAATGTCTCGGTCACCAAGGGCGGCAAGAACCTGTTCTGGGACGCCAAGGGCGAGGAGAAGATCTCCAAGCTGGCTTGGCAGTTCACGGACCGCATCCTGACGCACGGCAATGACATCTGCCTGCTGCTGAATGCCAGCGTGAATGCCTATCGGCGGCTGGACCCGCACTTCGAGGCTCCCAACCAGATCAAGGCCTCGGCGACCGACCGTGGATCGATGGTCCGCATTCCTATCGGCAACGAGAAGTCTTCCCGCGTCGAGGTTCGCTCGGTCGGACCGGATGCGAATCCTTATCTGGTGCTCTATTCCATCTTCCGCAGCGGCTTGCAGGGTAATACGGCGAAGATCAAGAATCTTCGTCAGGCCGAGCGCTATCTGCCGGACAACATCTACACGGCGCTGGACAACTTCCGCGACTCGGAGTGGACGACGACTCTTCTGGGCGAGGACGTGAAGGCGCGCTACGCCGATCTGAAGCAAGCTTCGGCAGACCGCTGCGCTCGCCTGCTGGGTACGGTCGTCAAGTCGCCCGAGGTTCAGTTCCATCACGACGTTTACAACCAGTTGCTCTGGAACCAGTTCTAGAGAGGTTTCGTATTCATCCGTACCAGGAAGACCCCCGGCAACTCGCCGGGGGTCTTCCTTTGCAGCATTGACTTTGGGGGCTGTCTGCTGCATCCTGCTCGTGTTGCCGCGAGGAGGTTTTGTTGGATACGGAACGCTCTGCAAGCCCGCTTTCTCCTGCCGTCGTGCTTGGCGTCTGCCTGTTGCTGGGGTTGGTGCTGGGCGGATGGGTGCTCGGTTCTCAGATCAAGGCGATCCGGCTGGCCGACCGCTATGTCACCGTCAAGGGGCTGGTGGAGCGGACGGTAAAGTCCGACAGCGCGATCTGGCCGGTCACCTTCAAGGAGGCAGGCAACGAACTGCCGCAGGTCTTTGCCAAGAGCGAGGCCGACAAGGCGGCGGTGCTTAAGTTTTTTGCCGAGCAGGGGATCAAGCCGCAGGAGATTACCGTCGGACAGATTCAGGTGACCGACAAGCTCGCCAATGAATATAGCGGTAACCAGACGGGTCCACGCTATATCGTGCAGCAGACGGTGACGGTGAACTCGTCCGATGTGGACAGAATCGCGAAGGCCGGGCAGAAGACGGCGGAGCTGGTGCAGGCCGGGATCGTGGTGGGCGGCGGATATGGGCAGGGGATCAGCTATAAGTTTGGCGGGTTGAATGCATTGAAGCCGGACATGATTACTGAGGCAACGCGGAATGCGCGGGCCGCGGCGGATCGGTTTGCGGCAGACTCGGGGAGCCAGGTAGGGTCGATCCGCTCGGCCAACCAGGGCGTCTTCTCGATCTCGGCGGCGGACGGGGAGTCGGCAGGAGAGGGCGGAGGCGGGGGTGGATCGTCGCCCGATTCGAGCATGATGAAGAAGGTTCGCGTGGTGGCGACGGTAGACTACTACCTTGTTCGATAAGCGCACCTCTGTTGCAACTCGTATCTTGCGGGTGGTAGCCTTCGTTTAATCTCTCGTGGAGCCAAACTTACATGCAGGCAAGCTATAACGGCATCGCTGTCCCGACGGACGGTCAGGCAATCCAGTACGCAAACGGCACTTATACGGTCCCCGATCATCCGATTATCCCCTTCATCGAAGGCGACGGCACCGGCCGGGATATCTGGAAGGCATCGCAACGGGTCTTCGACGCGGCGGTCGCGAAGGCATACGGCGGCAAGCGGGCAGTTAAATGGTTTGAAGTCTTGGCCGGCGAGAAGGCGTATCGCCAGACGCAGAACTGGCTGCCGGATGAGACGGTCAAGGCCACCATGGATTTTCGCGTCTCTATTAAAGGACCGCTGACGACGCCGGTGGGCGGCGGCATTCGTTCGCTGAACGTGGCGCTGCGGCAGTTGATGGACCTCTACCAGTGCGTGCGTCCGGTGAAGTACTATGCGGGCGTGCCCAGCCCGGTGAAGCATCCGGAGAAGCTCGATGTCGTAATCTTCCGCGAGAACACGGAAGATATCTACGCCGGGATCGAGTTCCGCGAGGGAACGCCCGAGGCAAAGAAGATTATCGACTTCGTGAACGACGAGATGTTGAAGGGCACCAAGAAGAAGGTTCGTCAGGACTCGGGCGTGGGCATAAAGCCGATCTCGATTACCGGCTCGAAGCGACTGGTGCGGGCGGCGATTCAGTACGCGCTCGACAACAATCGCAAGACAGTGACGCTGGTCCACAAGGGCAATATCCAGAAGTTTACCGAGGGCGCGTTCCGCGAGTGGGGCTACGAGGTTGCTTCACAGGAGTTCCGCGAGCAGACGGTGACCGAGCGCGAGAGCTGGATTCTGGGGAATCTTGAAGCGAATCCGAAGCTAACGGCGGAAGAGAACGCCGCGCTGATCGAGCCGGGCATCGAGTTTGCCGCAAAGGAGTTTGGCGAAGGCGTGGTGGCGGAGGTGAAGCAGGTGATCGCCTCGATCGGCGCTTCGCACGGCGGCGGCAAGTGGAAGAACAAGATTCTGATCAACGACCGCATCGCCGACTCGATCTTTCAGCAGATCATTCTGCGGCCTTCGGACTACAGCGTTTTGGCGACGACGAATCTGAACGGCGACTACATCTCGGACGCAGCGGCAGCTCAGGTCGGCGGGTTGGGAATCGCTCCGGGTGGCAACATCGGCGACGGCTATGCCGTCTTCGAGGCGACGCACGGCACGGCTCCGAAGTACGCGGACAAGGACGTCATCAACCCGGGATCGGTGATGCTGTCGGGCGTGATGTTGTTCGACTTCCTTGGGTGGCCGGAGGCGGCGCGGCTGATCGAAAGCTCAATGGAGAAGACGATCGGGCAGAAGTTTGTCACCTACGACTTCGAGCGCGGGATGCAGGGCGCGACCAAGGCAAAGACCAGCGAGTTTGCCAGCCGCATGATTGAGAACATGGGATAAAGAAAAACAAGCAAAAGCAGATCCTTCCGCTGCGGAAGGATGACAAGGTCGTTTTGAGAATAGTTAAGGAGAAAAGATGCGGAAGAAGGTAACGATTGTTGGTTCAGGCAACGTTGGAGCGACGACAGCGCACTGGATTGCGGCGAAGGAGTTAGCTGACGTTGTGCTGCTCGATGTTGTAGAGGGAGTGCCGCAAGGCAAGGGTCTCGATCTGCTGGAGGCGATGCCGATTGAGAAGCGGGACAGCTATATCCTCGGGACCAACGATTATGCCGACACCGCGAACTCCGACGTGGTGGTGATTACGGCAGGGATCGCGCGCAAGCCGGGGATGAGCCGCGACGATCTGTTGAACACGAACTTCAAGATCATGAGCGATGTGGTCTCGAAGGTGGTGGCCGCGTCACCGAACACGATCATCATCGTGGTATCGAATCCGCTGGACGCGATGGCGCAGGCGGCGTTCAAGCAGGCCGGGCTGCCGCGCGAGCGTGTGATCGGCATGGCCGGGGTGCTGGATTCGGCGCGCTTCCGGACCTTTATCGCGCAGGAGTTGAACGTCTCGGTCGAGAACGTCACGGCCTTCGTTCTGGGCGGGCATGGCGACACCATGGTTCCTCTGTCCCGCTACTCGACCGTGGCCGGGATTCCGATTACGGAGCTGATCAAGCCGGAGCGGCTCGCCGAACTGGTGCAGAGGACTCGCGACGGCGGCGCCGAGATTGTGAAGTACCTCAAGACCGGCAGCGCCTTCTATGCGCCGTCGGCTGCCGCGACCGAGATGGTCGAGGCGATTCTGAAGGACAAGAAGAAGATTCTGCCCTGCGCCGCATATCTTCAGGGCGAGTATGGGATCTCGGGCCTGTACGTCGGCGTGCCCTGCAAGCTGGGAGCGAAGGGGCTGGAGCAGATCATCGAGATCAAGCTCACCGCCGAGGAGCAGGCAGGATTGCAGAAGAGCGCGGATTCGGTGAAGGAACTCTGCACCGTGATTGGCGTGGCGTAGTTAGACTTGCACGGATAAGACGAAGGCCCGCTCAGTCGAGCGGGCCTTCATGTTTGAGTCGCAAAAAGACTACGCGACGCGCTCGATGGTGACGGATTCGAGGACCACTGGTGTCTTGGGGCGGTCCATGCCGTCGCGGCTTACCTTGGAGACCTTCTCGACCACATCGTAGCCTTCGACCACTTCGCCGAAGATGGTGTGCTTGCCGGTGAGCCAGCTGGTGTCGGTGACGGTGATGAAGAACTGGCTGCCGTTGGTGTTGGGACCGGCGTTAGCCATGGCGAGTTTGCCGGGCTGCTGGAAGCCGTGCTTCGAGCCCTGCGTCTCGTCGGCGAACTTGTAGCCGGGGCCACCCATGCCGGTGCCTTCGGGGTCGCCGCCCTGGATCATGAACTGCGGGATCACGCGATGAAAAATGGTTCCGTCGTAGAGCTTGTCGCCCTTCTTGCTGCGACTGTTCCACTCCTTGGTTCCTTCGGCGAGGCCGATGAAGTTGGCGACCGTCTGCGGCGCGTCTTTCTCGAACAGCTCACAGACGATGGTTCCTTCGCTGGTTTTGAATGTTGCATAGGTACCGGGCTTGGTTGGCATTTCAGCATTCTCCTCGAATTGGCTTGCGGGTTGATGGAAAAGCGGGGAGCATCTCCGCCGAAATCACGGAGCGCAAAAGATTTATTTTGCCGGGGCAACAGGCGGCGCGGCGGGCGGTGCCGTTGTCGGCGCGGCGGGAGGCGGCGTGGATGGGGCGGCAATGGCAGGCTCCGGCGGCATGGGCTGTCCCTCGCGCACGATCGTGATGTGGTTGATGACGACCGGGGTGAGCGGCTTGTCTCTGGCGTCGCGGGCAACTCGCGCGATCGACGCCTCCAGCAGGACGCTGTGCGCGTCGCATTGGCCGAAGATGGTGTATTTCCCATCCAACTGAGGCATAGCCTCCTCGGTGATGAAGAACTGCGACCCGTTGGTGTTGGGGCCGGAGTTTGCCATGGCCAGCCGGCCTGGCTCGTCGAAGGTCAGCGTGGGGTCGATCTCATCCTGAAACAGGTAGCCGGGATCGCCCATGCCGGTCCCGGTGCGGTCGCCGCCCTGAATCATGAAGCCGGGGATGACGCGATGGAAGGTGGTGCCGTCGTAGTAGGGCTTGTTGTGGACCTTCTTCAGGGTCTTCTCGTCGGTCCAGTCCTTGGAGCCTTCGGCGAGCCCGATGAAGTTGGCCGCTGCAACAGGCGCCTGCTTGTCGTAGAGCTTGCAGGTCAGGCGGCCCATGGTGGTGTCGATAACCACCGTAGGGCCGGTGGGGGCGACGGGAGCTTTTACCTGGCTGGTGGCACTGGGAGCGTCGGGCAGAGAGTCCGCGCTTTGCGCCAGCGCGGGCAGGCTGAACGCCAGGGCAAGTGCGAGATAGTGAAGCTTCATGCGGTGTAAGACTCCAAGCATCAGGCTATCGCAGACGCCGGGTTCGGGCAATCCGGGCGGCTCCTGCATCAACCGCCGCAGATTCACCGAATCGCGATTCCGGCCAATCAATAGTCCACGATTATGCCGGATGCATTGTAAGTGGCTCGATTTATTTGCGATACGTGGTGTCAAATTTTTCTTCGGCAACTCCGCCTCCCCTATTGCCATCTGTCTTAGAAGAGGTGATCTATGGCACACGGTCTGGATTCAACGAAGACGGGAGCACGCCCTTCCCATGAGGCGATCGAGGAGGAGACGTCGGCGACCGAGGCAGGCAAGACCGACGAGGAGAAGCTGGATCATATTGGAATGGAGAGCGCCAAGCGCGCCCAGAACCGGATTCACTCGAACGAAGAGACGACTCCCGGCAACTCCATCTTCTCGAAGTAAACGCTCCATTCGTAAAAGCAGAGTAAAAAGCCCGCCGGGATTCGGCGGGCTTTTTTGATGGGAAGGATCAATTGAACGGCGAACAACTCACCCGGCTTTGCTGAGCAGTCCATGGGGGTCAAGCACGAATTTCTTGGCTACGCCGGAGTCGAACTCCTTGTATCCCGCCGCGGCGTCGCTGAGTGGAATAACCGTTGCATTGACGATCTTTGCGATCGGCAGCCGGTCGTGGAGGATCGCCTGCATCAGTTGGCGATTGTATTTGAGCACCGGCGTTTGCCCGGTATAGAAGCGATGGGATTTTGCCCATCCCAGGCCGAAGCGCATCTTGAGATTGCCCTGCTTGGCGGCCTCGTCCTTCGAGCCGGGATCTTCGGTGACGTAGAGGCCGGGGATGCCGATGCCGCCTGCGGCGCGGACGATGGACATGAGCGAATTGAGAACGGTCGCCGGGGCCTCCTCACCTTTTTTTCCCTGCGCCCTGGCCTCAAAGCCGACGGCGTCCACGGCGGCGTCTACCTCCGGCTTGCCGACGACAGCTTCGATCAGGTCGCCGAGGTTGTCGCTCTTGGTCAGGTCGATGGGAGTGAATCCTACCTTCTTCGCGTGCTTCAGGCGATCGGCGTTCATATCGCCGATCATGACCAGGGCAGCGCCGAGGATCTGTGCCGAGGCTGCCGCCGCGAGCCCAACCGGTCCTGCTCCGGCGATGTAGACGATGGAGCCGACGCCGACGCCTGCCGAGACGGCTCCGTGGAAGCCGGTGGGGAGGATGTCGGAGAGCATGGTCAGATCCCTGATCTTCTCCATGGCCTGGTGCTTGTCGGGGAACTTGATAAGGTTGAAGTCAGCATAGGGCACCATGACGTACTCAGCCTGGCCGCCGACCCATCCGCCCATGTCGACGTAGCCGTAGGCTCCGCCCGCTCGGCCGGGATTGACGTTGAGGCAGACGCCGGTCTGCTGCTCGCGGCAGGTACGGCAGCGGCCGCAGGCGACGTTGAAGGGTACGGTGACCAGGTCGCCGACTTTGAGGTACTCCACGTCGGACCCGGCTTCGATGATCTCGCCGGTGATCTCATGCCCCAGTACCATGCCGGTAGGAGCGGTGGTGCGGCCACGGACCATGTGCTGGTCGGAGCCGCAGATGTTGGTGGCCACGATCTTCAGAATCACGCCATGATTGATCTTTTTGCCGGCTGGATTCTGCATCTTGGGGAAGTCGATGGACTGGACTTCCACCTTGTTTTGACCTAAAAAGACGACTCCGTGGTTTTGTGCCATGCCGATGCCCTCAGCATGGTAAGACTCCTTTTCCCGGCGGCACGTTGCAGCAGAAAGGGAGCGCATGTGCGCTCCCTCGGGTGAATCTCCCTGGGATTGATTAGAAGGCGGCTGCGCCGGCTTCGGCCACAGCGTGATCCTGCACGCCGGAACCGCCGCTAACTCCAATGGCTCCAACCACCTTGCCGTCCTTCTTGATGGGGATGCCTCCGGCGAAGATCATCACCTTGCCGTTGTTGGAGGCATGGATGCCGAAGAACTGGTCGCCCGACTGGGAGTTGGCGCCGAGGTCCTTGGTGGTGATGTCGAAGGCGCGCGAGGTCCAGGCCTTCTTCTGAGCGATGTCGATGGAGCCGAGCCAGGCGTTGGCCATGCGCTCAAAGGCGATGAGGTTGCCGCCTTCGTCGACGACGGCTACGTTCATGGGCTGCTTGAGCTCTTCGGCCTTCTTTTCGGCTGCGGCAATGATGCGGCGGGCGTCTGCGAGTTGGATCATGGAGTACTCCTAAAAAGAATGTGAGATATAGGGATTGGATGCCATTTGAAGCGGGGGTGACTGAACTCGTCGCTGGTTTTAGATGCGAGGAATACTTCGCATACGTTTAGCGCGACGCGTCTGATATGTCAGGCGTCCAATGGTGCAGGCTGCTACGAACAGGGCGAGAAACAACATCGACATGAGCGAAGACCTTTCTGAGCCGAGCAAGGAGATTCGATCTGCCCAATCGGTTGGCTTCTATAGATACTTCTTATTTGCCGTTCGGCGGATGGTGTCTCAACCTCATCTCCCTCTGCCGGTGATTGGTGCGAATGTTGTAGACGAACATATACGTGATGAAGCTGGCGAATACGATCGAGAGCATGAGATAGACAACGTGAATGCCTGACATATCCGGTTAGATGGCGGCAACGGGATTTAAGGAGATTCGACATTTTGAGCAAATTATGGAATGGCGACTGTTTTGGCGAGGGCTTCGAGCAGAGCGCGGAAGGCTCGACCGCGATGGCTGAAGGCGAGTTTGGCGGTGATGTCCAGCTCGGCCATCGTCTTACCGTACTCGAGTAGATAAAAGAGGGGATCGTAGCCGAAGCCGTTGGCGCCTCGGGGAACTGTCAAGATTTGGCCCTCGACGGCGCCTTCGCCGGTCGCAAGGATGCCGCCGTCGCGGGCTGCCGCGATGACGCAACGATAGCGGGCCTGGCGAGATTCCAGGCTGGTGTGGCTAAGCGACTGGAGGAGATAAAGATTGTTACGCTCGTCCGGGGTGGAGGAAGCCGTGCCGGCGAAGCCGTGGTCGCTCGCGTAGCGGGCGGAGTGGACGCCGGGTGCGCCGTCAAGCGCGTCGACCTCGAGACCGGAGTCATCGGCGAGGACGATGGCACCGGGAGCGAGGCGGGAGTAATAGATTGCCTTGAGTTGCGCGTTTCCCTCAAAGGTGGGCTGGTCTTCGAGAGGAGGGGCGATATCGTTGAGGCCGGGAAGCGGAAGGATTGAGGTCTCCGGTGTGGCGACGGCGGCGAAGTCGCGCAGCTTGCCGGGATTTGAAGTGGCAATGTAAAGGGTCATATTTGGTCTGCATCAATATTAATGGAGGCGAAAACGGAGAAAGACCGCGACGCCGGAGGGATGGTGGCCGTAGGTCGGGAGGAGGGACGGCGGCGCGGTGTAGGAGGTGAACTGCACTCCGGGCGCGGCGAGCAGGTGCGGGGCGATCTGGAAGTCGCGGCTGTAGCCGAGGGTGTAGGCCTGGACGTGGCCGATCGGCGATTCCTCGAAATCAGGGGGGAGAGATGTTCCGGGCGGGATGAGGAGTTCGGTGGAGCGTCCGGCGTTCTCGATGCGGGTCCAGAGATAGTTGCGGCTGGCGAACTGGAGCAGAGATTCGGCGAGGTAGCTGTTCTGCGGAGTGGCGGTGTGCGTGCTGTCGTGGGCTAGGGGGCGGGTGCGCCCCCAGAGAAGCGTGCTCGACCAGTTGCCGGAGCGGGTGCCGTCGGGCCGGACGCTGCCGAAGGGCCGGTTGTACATGATGGAGGCGGTCTGGCGCTGCAGGTCTTCGCCGGCGTAGAGAGCTTCGGGGCTGACGATGTGGGCGATGGAGTACTGGCTGCTCCAGTTGGCGGAGGGGGAGAAGGTGAGGCGCGAGGAGTAGCTGTCGATGGCGTGGCCGTTGGCGGAGGGCTGGAACTGCCAGCGCTGCTCCGTGGGTTCGCCGCCGTGGAAGCCGGACTGTTCGAAGCGAAGGCCGCGCCAGGTAATGCCCGCGGTGAGGACGTTGTAGGCGATGTGGGTGGAGTCTTCCTGATGGTGGCCGAGAGCGGCGAGGGGATCTTCGGACGCCGACAGGCGGTGGGGATAGGCGACCGGTCCGATGGCGGGATCGCCGATGGGCGCGGCGTAGAAGCTGAGCAGGGCGCGTTTGCCGAGGCGGATGTCGTAGAGCGCGGCGACCTCCATGAAGAAGTTGTGGGGGTGCTGGCCGTCGATGATGGGTCTACCGAAGGCGGTTTCGCCCTGCTGAAAGAGCAGCGGATATTCGCGGCCGGTGACGGTGGCGGGTTCGAGCGAGAACATGGCTCGCAGGGTAAGCTGGCCGGGGCCAAGTGGTCGCTGGGCCATCGGCATGATCCAGTTGGTGGAGAAGAGCTTGTCGCCTCCGCGCTGCCCTGGAGCGGTGTGCTGCTGGGTCTCGGTGACGAAGGCGGTGCCGTGAAGCATCAGCATCCACGATCCGCGATGCGACATGAGCATGGGCGTCGGCGTCGATGCGGGCTCGATGCTGGTGCCGGAAGAGGCATGATGGAGTTCGGCTTCGATCAGAGTCGTGGGCTGGGGCATGGCGCCCATCTGCATGGATGGCGATTCATGCTGATGAGCGGGGGGATGCTCTTTCATCTTCATACCGGGCATGTCGTGTTGCTGGCCATGGAGGAAGATGGGGAAGAGCGTGAATGCGGAAAGCACGGCAATGACGGTGCGGGGCATGACGATTGTTTCTCCTGTTGGGGCGTGGTCGGCTGGCAGCACGGGAATCGTGCTGCGTGGCGGCAAGGCTCAGGAGTGAAATCAGATGCGAAGTTTGAGGAGAGGCGGCAGCGGGGGCGGCGAGCTTTCGAAAGGAGGCGGCGGCAGGACGGCGCGAGCTTCCAGAATGACGGGGAACGAGTGGATAGTCTGGACTTGAACTGGCTGCTCGACTGCGAAGACAGTTGCCGATGCGGACGGCTGGTGATGGACGGCGCAGCAGGCGGGCACAGGCTGGTTCGCAGGGGCGTGAGTGGGGCAGTCGGTGGAAGGAGCCTTCGCGTGACTGCCCATCGCCATGCAGGACGAGGAACCGAGGAGCATCGTCACAAGGCAGAGAATCGCGGCGAGGCTGTAAATGGCTTGCTTCATTCAATACCGGCCCTGATTGCAGTATAAATCGTGCAGAGCGGCATTGGCGGCTGAGACGCGGAGCGACGGGAGGGCAGGATGGCGACGATCAAGGCGCATACGGAGTATTTGAATCTTCACACAGATAGACGTTACGAGATGGTCCACATTACACCGCGGATTGAAGAAATTGTGCGGCGCAGCGGCATCGTGGATGGCCTTTGTTTTGTATCTCCGATGCATATTACGGCGGCCATTTATGTGAACGACAACGAAGATGGGCTGATCGAGGACATCGGCGCGTGGCTGGAGAAGCTGGCGCCGACGTGGCCGGGATACAAGCATCATCGAACCGGAGAGGACAATGCGGACGCGCATCTGAAGGCGCTGCTGCTGCACCATGAGACGACCTTGCCGGTCACGAAGGGGCGGCTGGACCTGGGGACGTGGCAGCGGATCTTCTATGCGGAGTTTGACGGTCAGCGGAAGAAGCGGGTCATCGTGAAGCTGCTGGGCGTCGCAAAAGAATGATGTCGACGCGGCGGTTCTGCGCGCGGCCCTCTTCGGTGTCGTTGCTGGCCACGGGATGGTACTGGGCGTAGCCGGCGGCGGAGAGATTGGCGGGGTCGATGGGGCCGCGATCGAGCAGCAGGCGCGCGATGGCCGTGGCGCGGGCGGTGGACAGCTCCCAGTTGGTGGCGAACTGCGCGGTGTGGATGGGGACGTTGTCGGTGTGGCCTTCGATGCGCAGCGGACCGCGGGGCAGCATCACGGCGAGGCTCGAAAGCATGGGGATGGAGGCGGCGCGGACCTCGGCCGAGCCGGAGGCAAAGAATCCAGCCTCGTGCAGCGAGATCACGAGGCCTTCGGTGGTGATGCGCATGGTGACGCTGCCGGCGGGGATGCGACCGGCGGCGATCTGCTCGGCGAGGAGCCTGCGCAGATGGGCTTCGGTCTCTTCCGCGGTTTCAACTCTTACGGAGGTGAGGGGAAGCGGCAGCGCGGCAGGGGTCACGGTGGTTGGAGCGCCAGGGTGGTCGGTGAGCGGCGGTGTTCTTGAGTGAGTCTCAAAGACGCCCATGGGAGTAAAGGCTGTCTGCATGGCGGCTGACATATCGAGCTGCTTCTTCTTGTTGGTCTGGCTGGAGGCGAAGAGTACAACAAAGAACGCGAAGAGCAGAGTGATGAAGTCGGCATAAGAGACCAGCCAACGCTCATGGCTGACATGCTCGTGCTTTTTCTTGCGGCTCATACAGCGACGGCCTCGGTGGGTTTGTCCGGCTTGCTGTCGAAGAGAAAGGTGTTGAGCTTGGTCTCGATCATGCGGGGATTCATGCCTTCAAGGATGGAGATGACCCCTTCGAGCATCATCTCCTTGATCATCTGTTCATCGCGCTGGCGAATCTTCAGCTTGCCCGCCGCGGGGAGGAAGACGAGGTTTGCCAGCGCCACACCGTAGATGGTGGCGACGAAGGCGACGGCGATGCCGCGGCCAACCTCGTCAATGTTGCTTAGGTGCTGCATCACCTGGATGAGGCCGATGATGGCCCCGATGATGCCGACGGTGGGCGAATATCCACCGGCAGCCTCAAGCACCTGGGGAAGTTTCTCTTCCATCTCGGTCTTGTTGTCGATCTCCATCTGCATGATCTTGCGGACTTCGCTGGGCTCGGTCCCGTCGATGGCGAGCATCAGGGCCTGCTTCAGAAAGGCGTCTTCGACGGTGGGGAGGTCCTGGTCGAGCGAGACGATGCCGCTTCTCCGCGCTTTATTGGCGAACCTGACGATCTGGGCGACGACGGCGTGACCGTCCGATCCGTCGGAGATGAAGATACGCATGGCGTACTTCATGGCGGAGACGAAGACATTCAGGGGAAATTGCAGCAGGACTGCGCCAACAGTACCGCCCACGACGATCATGGCCGCGGTGGGCTGGGTAATCTGGGAGATGCTTCCTCCTTCCATCATCATGCCGGCCATGATGCCGATGATGGCGAGTGCAATGCCGCCGATGCTGGCGATATCCATAAAAGTTCCTCTTCCGGCAGGGAGCCGCTTAGGCTTCCGACGCTTTGTGCTCGATGTCGCTGGCGATTGCGTGCGCGCTGTGAGCGGCCTTTGCACTGAGCGCGGTTGCGGCCTCGGGCCATGCGGCTGCGAGCGTGCGGGCACGATATTCGAGGGTACGGCGAGAGACTTCGCTGGACGGCTCGAGCACGATCAGCTTTTCTCCGGTAATCAAAGTGAGCACGGTGTCGGGCGCGGACTCGGCGTATTTGATCAGGTCGCAGTTGACTGCGAGATGGCTGCCGTTCAAGCGGGTGAGTTCGATCATGCGATAGATTCCTCGTGGCTTCTGTCTGCTGTCCTCTTTCATCGGCGGAGATGGCGTTGCCAATAGGAGTGTGGGAGTACGCCGCCGGGCAGAAGTAAGTGGGGAAGGGCTAAAGTGCGCGTAAGTCAGGCCGATGAGAGGTGAGAACGCGGATCCTGCCGCGAGGGGAACGGAGTCTCAGGCCTGCTGTCATCGCAGATCGGGGATGCTGGACCGGAAACCTGGACAGGCGTCGCGGCAACTCAAATCGAGCAGCACAGGAGCGTTTCCACATGTCCTTGGGCATTCTTACCAACGTCGCAGCAACATACGCGGAGAACAATCTGAATCAGACTCAGGGCAGTCTTCAGAAGGTTCTTCAACAGCTCTCTTCCGGTTCGCGCATCAACAGCGGCGCGGACGACGCAGCCGGTCTGGCGGTAGCGGACGGCCTGGCGGCCAACGAAGCGGCGCTTACGCAGTCGGCGCAGAACGCGCAGAACGGCGTGGGCCTGTTGCAGACCGCCGACGGCGCGCTCTCGCAGGTGACCAATCTGCTCAACCGCGCGGTCACGCTGGCCACCGAGGCGGCCAACGGAACCTTGACGGCCGGGCAGGTCAGCTCGGCCGATGCGGAGTATCAGAACATTCTGACCGAGATCGGCAACATCGGCAGCACGACGAACTTTAACAGCTCTGCCGTCTTCTCCGCCACTGCAACCAACTTCGTCGTCAGCGACGGCACCACCGCCGGTACCACGACCTTTGCCGATACGATCGGTGTGCTCACAACCGCAAGCATCGGCACGGCAACCGGCGGCGGCGCCGGCGAGGATCTCTCCGCGTCGACCCTGACAGCTGCGGGAGCGGCTGCCGAACTGGCGAAGATCACCACCGCCATCGCCGATGTTGCCAACCAACGCGGCACGATCGGCGCCAACATCAACCAGTTGAATGCAGCGGCCAGCGTGGCCAGTTCGGAGCAGGTGAACCTGTCTGCCGCCGAGAGCAGCATTCGCTCGACCAACTACGGACAGGCGACCAGCGATCTGGCCAAGTTCCAGGTGCTGAGCCAGACCGGCATCAGTGCTCTGGCGCAGGCCAACAGCGTGCAGCAGGAGATCCTGAAGCTGCTGCAATAGTTGCAGGAATGGTGGCTGCTGGAGAGAGGAATCTCCGGCGGCCGCCATTATTTTCGAGCGAGCTTAGTTTCTTCTAATTGGCCGATGCCTTGAATTGGCACGGCGCTTGCTCCTTGCCTATCGGAGCGGAATGGGAACGCAAGATGGCGACAGTCGGCATCAATTTTGGATCGGCAACCAGCGGGCAGGGCTTCGACGTGGCGTCGACCGTTACGCAGATCATGGCCACCGAACAGGCGATTGAGACGCCGTGGAAGAACCAGTTGACCGCGTTGCAGGCGCAGGACGCGGTCTTTACCTCGTTGGGAACGGATCTTTCGACGCTGACGACGACGTTGCAGTCGCTGACCGACTTCAGCGGGGTCTTGTCGGAGAAGCAGGGGTCCAGTTCCGATACGAATCTGCTAAGTCTTACGTCTGCCAATTCGGTGGCGGTGGCGGGCAGCCACACCGTGGTTATCAATTCGCTGGCGCAGACATCGTCGCAGTATTCGGCGACGCTGGCTAATGCCGGCGATACGCTCTCGGGAACGCTGACTATTCAGGTAGGCTCGGGCGCGAGCAATACGGTTACGGTCGACAGCAGCAGTAATACGCTTGCGTCGCTGGCAGCGGCGATTAACCTTGCGGACCTTGGTGTGAGCGCCAGCGTAATCTCCGACAGCTCAGGATCGCGGCTCTCGCTGGTGAGCGGCACAGGCGGCGCGGGCGGAGAGCTTACCGTAACGAGCGGACTCTCCGACGTGACGACCGGCGGCAGCATCGCATTCCAGACCGGGCAGACGGGCAAGGATGCCAGCCTGACGGTCGATGGAGTGAGCCTCAGCAGCGCTTCGAATACGGTGAGTGGAGCGATTCCGGGCGTTACTTTTCAGATGTTGTCCTCCTCTCCGGGGACTCAGGTGCAGGTGCAGATTACGAACGACAACACCGATATCGAGACCGCTGTGGGAAAGCTGGTGGCCGCTTACAACGCGGTCGTCAAAGACCTGAATACGCAGGAGGGGAAAGATTCGAGCGGCAACGCCGAGCCGCTCTTCGGAAGCTCGACGCTGGCGCTGTTGCAGGGGCAACTCTCCGGTGCGTTATTTTCCGGGGCCGCGAGCGGCTCCATCAGCAGCATCACGCAGCTTGGCCTCAGCGTGAACAACGATGGCACGCTGGCGTTAAACGTGGACACGCTGGGCAATGCGCTGAACTCGAACTTCGCCGACGTCACCGGCTTCCTGCAGAACTCGGGCAGCTTTGGCCAGAAGTTTGCCGCTGCGTTGAACAATCTCGGGACCCAGGCGCCGAACGGAGCGATCTATCTGGCGCAGCAGCAGAACAGCGCGCAGGAGGCAGCGCTGAACAAGAGCATTAGTGATGAGGATGCGCGGCTGGCCGATCAGAAGACGGCGCTGACCAACGAACTGAATGCGGCAAACCAGATTCTGCAGTCGATTCCGAGTCAGCTCAATCAGATTGACGAAATTTATAGCGCGGTCACGGGCTATAACACAGGCAGATAAGGCAGCCAGACGAGCGGCCAGACAGGTGATCAGATGCGCGACGAGAGTTATCAGCAGCAGGCTTTAGCGGGAGCGACCGGCGTTGAACTGGTGGTCGCGCTCTACGATGCGGCGATTCGCTTTCTCTACCGGGCGATGCAGTGCGTGGAAGAGCACGACGTTCGCGGCCGGCGCATTGCTGTGAAGAAGGTCGTCGATATCCTGATGTATCTGCAGGCGCGACTGCGTCCCGACGTGGGCGGGAGCGTTGCGGCATCGCTTTCCGATTTTTATGCGGCGATGTTCACCATGACGCTTGAGGCCTCGCAGCTCGAATCGCGGGAGCTGTTCGAAGAGGTGATTGCGTGCGTTCGCAATGTTCGCGATGCGTGGGTGATTGTCGCTCGCGATCCGGAGGCAGGCAGGGTGTTGCCGCGGGAGTTGCGGACGCGGGAAGAGAGATTTGCGCCTGTCGCTGCGGCGCGAACCAATGATGGTGAAGCGATCGGTTCGCGGTGGCTGGCTTAGAGGGTGCCTGATTTAGTTCTCGAAGATTACCTCAGGGGCTAGAGTGGTTCTCCTCCAGATGTACGGGGATGTGAGCAAAACGCAGATTCCCTTCGGGAATGACAAACCAAAAGGGCTAAACCCTGAGCAGATTCTCTTCGGGAATGACAAACAAAAGAAGCTACACCTAAGAGGAAAGATCTCTAGCTAGGTCGTGACGGACAGCTCTTCTTCGAGGCGCTGCTTTTCGCAGAGGCTGGTGTAGTAGCCGTTGCGGGTGAGCAGATCGTCATGCGTCCCGAGCTCCGCGATGCGGCCGTTGACGAGGACGGCGATCTGGTCGGCGTTGCGTGCCGTGGAGATGCGGTGCGAGATGAAGACGGTGGTACGGCTCTCCATGCCTCGCCGCAGGCCGCTGAGGATGCGCTCTTCGGTGTAGGTGTCGACGCTGGCCAGGGCGTCATCGAGAATCAGAATGCGAGGATCGCGGATGACGGCGCGGGCGATGGACGTACGTTGTTTCTGGCCGCCGGAGAGGGTGACTCCGCGCTCGCCGACCATAGTGTCGAAGCCCTTGGGAAACTCAAGAATCTCGGTGCCGATGTGGGCGATGCCGGCGGCGTCTTCGATCTCTTCCATGGTTGCGTCGGGCCTGCCGAACGCGATGTTTTTGCGAATGGTCTCGGAGAAGAGAAAGGTCTCCTGCGGAACGAAGCCGATGCTCTTGCGAAGCCGGGCGAGGGTAAAGTGGCGAACTGGTTGGCGGTCGATGAGAACGGAGCCGGGCGATGCGTCGTGCAGGCGGGGAATGAGGTTAACCAGCGTGGACTTGCCGGAACCGGTGGGGCCGACGATGGCGAGGCTGGTGCCGGCGGGGATGCGGAGATTGATGTCGTGCAGGACAGGCGGCGCGCCGGGGTAGGCGAAGGTGAGGTTGCGGAACTCGATATCGCCGGTGATGGGCGCGTCCGTAGCCGCGGGATCGTCGGCGATGGAAGGTTCTTGCCTGAGCAGTTCTTCGATGCGGACGATCGAAGCCGTGCCGCGCTGGAAGAGGTTGACAACCCAGCCGACGGCGATCATGGGCCAGGTGAGCTGCACCATGTAGACGATGAATGCGGTGAACTGGCCGACCGAGATGCGGTGCTCGACGACCTCGTGGCCGCCGACCAGAAGTGTGATCATCAGCGACAGGCCGAGAACGAATTCGAGCGTCGGCCAGAGCATGGCCATGAGGCGGACGAGATAGAGGCTGCGGCGGATGTACTCGTGGTTGGCGGTCTCGAAGGAGGCGATCTCGGCCTCTTCCTGAACGAAGGCGCGGATGAGACGGGCTCCGGAGAAGTTCTCCTGCGCTTTCGCGGAGATGTCGGAGAACATGGCCTGGATGCGCTCGAAGCGGCGATGGATACGCGCGCCGAAGTACTGGACCAGGACGGAGGCGATGGGAAGCGGGACAAAGGCGCAGAGCGTGAGCTTGGGGCTGATGCGGATCATGAACGGCAGCGCGGCGGCGGTGAAGACGATGGTGTTGGCGCTGTACATGATGGCTGGGCCGAGTAGCTGACGGACGGCGGCGAGGTCGTTGGTGGTACGGGCCATGATGTCGCCGGTGCGATGGGTGTGGAAGTAGCTGGCGGACTGGCGCTCGAGGTTGGCGAAGAGATCGTTGCGGAGGTCGTACTCGATGTCGCGGGAGGCGCCGATGATGACCTCGCGCGTGATGTACAGGAAGACGGCGGCAAAGAACGCGATCACGAGCAGGCGGACTGCGTGGTGGACGACTTTGGCTTCGGTGAGGCCGTGCTGCATGTCGTCGATGGCGCTGCCGATGACGAGCGGGATAAGAATTTTGATGACGTTATAGAGGACGACCGCTACGCCGCCCCAGGCGAGGCTCTTCCAGTATCGCCGGAGGTATGGAAATAGCGGTCTAAGTCGATCGAGCATGATGAGTTATTCTAAGCTGCCTCGAATTTAGACGCGATCAGATGCCCTCCGGATGCGCAGGAGTTTCCGGCTGGGTGCTGGGCGCATCGGCCGGTTTGGTCTCTTCGGCGGGTGACCCTGCAGGAGCGGCCTCGGTGTCAGGCTGGGCGGCGGGAGCAGGCGGCGCGGGAGGCTCGGGCGGAGTGTCGGACATGCTTACGAGCTCGATGTCGAAGATGAGATCGGCTTTAGCGGGAATGACCGGCGGACGACCTGTCTCGCCGTAGGCAAGCTGGTAGGGGATGAAGAGGCGGCGCTTGCCTCCGACGTGCATGCCCTCGAATCCGGTGTCCCAGCCGATGATGACGCGGCGGGCTCCGTAGGGGAAGGTGATGGGCTCGCCGCCGGGATGGTCGTAGGAGGAGTCGAACTTGGTGCCGTCGGTGGTCCAGCCGGTGTAGCGGACGGTGTACCACTTCTGCGGTTCGGCGAGCGGGCCGGTGCCGACGACGGTGTCGATGTACCTGAGCGTGTAGAGAGTTTTGGGGACTCCGGGAACGGCGGGGATGTTGGGGATTGGGGCTGTGGCGGGAGCGACGGTCTTGGCGGGAGCGGTGGCCCGGTGGTGCGTAACCGGGGCTTTGCGGGTGGGGGTCTGGGCGGTCGCGGCCACGGTAGCCGCGAGGATGAGTGCAGGGAGCATCAGCTTCATTGGATATCTCGGGATTTCGGTCAGGCGAGGGTGATGGTGGGGTCGTTGAGGTGTTCGCGCAGCAGGCGCTCGGTGAGGGTCTTCAGGTCTTCTCCAGTTTTGGGGAGGACGAAGGCGTTCGCGGATTCGGACCAGTCGAGCTTGAAGCTAGTGGACACAGCGGAGATCCAGAGTTGGCGGACGGGGGTGTTTGGCGTAAGGACGAACTTGCTGGTGCCGTCTTCGAAGACGATGTTGAGGACGCCGTTATTCTCTTCGGCTTCAAAGGCCTCGGAGTCCTCTTCGGCGGCGATGAGGGACTGCTTGAGGGCTTCGAGGGCGCGGTCAGACTCGCGGCGAAATGTGGCTTCGTCGAGCATGGGTTTAGTTTAGAGCCTGTCGGTTTTTCAAGTACCCCTCCCTCGGTACTTTTATGCAAAGTCTTGATATTACATTGGTTAGCTAGAGGATGGCTCTGTAAAGTATTCATTCTTGGCGGGTTAATTGCAAAGTATTGTTTATAAACGAGTTAGCCCGGCCTTTGGCCGGGCTTCTTTTGATTTGGCTTCTATTCTTATTTTACCAAGCGGAGGGTAACTGGAATGCCGGCTCTATTGGCTTTGTTTTGTTTGGGTTGTGCAGGTTGGGGGCTTGACAGATGGTTTTGCCGGGATTTTTGGATGTCTGGAAAGAGAACAGGCAAAGACAACGGCAACAGATTAGTCGTTTCGCCCTGCGGGCTGCACTCCGGCCTTCGGCAGAGAGGAGGCCGCTTTGCGGCGGCGAATTTAGACGCGAGGCTGAAGCCTCGCTGTACCTAGCTGCAAGGGCAAAGGCAAAGGCAACGGCAACGGCAAAAGCAACGGCAAAAGCAACGGCAAAAGCAGATCCTCCCGCTTTGCGGGAGGATGACAACGTGGGAAAGCGGAGGATGACAACGTGGGTAAAGCGGAAGAGTGACAAGGCAGCGGGAACGGAAGGGGCAAGGGAGAGATGGGGGCGGAATTGGTGGGATGGTGGGACGGATTTTTCCAGATGGTTTACGGCTAGGATGGGAAGATATCCATGGCTGATCTTAAAGTTCTCTCCCCTGAAATTCTTCTTCATATTGCTACTTCGTTAAATGTCCCCATGCGTGGGCTGGTTGCCGTCATTGAATTGCTCAATGAGGGCGGGACCGTGCCTTTTATTGCGCGATACCGCAAGGAGGCTACGGGAAATCTCGACGAGGTGCAGATTCGCGACATCGAGGAGAAGCTGGCTTACTTTCGCGACCTGGTGGCGCGGCGGGAGACGATTCTGGCCTCCATCCTGGAGCAGGGCAAGCTGACCGGTGAGTTAAAGGCGCGCATTGAGGCGACGCTCGACAAGAGTGAACTGGAAGACCTGTATATGCCTTACCGGCCCAAGCGACGGACCAAGGCGACGATCGCTCGCGAGAAGGGGCTGGAGCCGCTGGCGATCTATCTGATGGCGCAGGAGGCGGGCGAGCAGCCGCTGGCGGTGCTGGCTGCCGGTTTTGTGAATGCGGAGAAGGAAGTGAACAGCGTGGAGGAGGCGCTCGAAGGAGCGCGGCACATTGTGGCCGAGATGCTGAGCGAGGACGCCGACCTGCGCAAGGCGCTGCGGCAGTTGATGTTCGACGAAGGCGTGATCGTGAGTCGCAAGGCGATGGACGCGGTCGATGAGCAGGAAAAGTTCAAGATGTACTACGAGTACAGGGAGCCGGTGAAGACGATTCCATCGCATCGGATGCTGGCGGTGCGGCGGGGCGAGAGCGAGTCGGTGCTTTACTTCCTGATTGAGCTGGAGCCGCCGCGGGCGCTGGGGGTGATGCGGGGCCGGGTGCTGCGCCGGGAGGGCGACTGGACGGGACAGCTTGAGTTGGCGATAGAAGATGCGTGGAAGCGGCTGCTGAATCCTTCGATTCAGGGCGAGCTGCGGCTGGAGTTGAAGAAGCGGTCGGATACGGACGCGATTCAGGTGTTCCGGGAGAATCTGCATCATCTGTTGCTGGCTCCTCCGGCGGGACCGATCTCGATACTGGGCATCGATCCGGGGCTGCGGACGGGTTGCAAGGTTGCCGTGGTGGATGAGACGGGCAAGTTTCTGGCGAACGACGTGCTGTATCTGCATACGTCGAAGAACGCCGCCGACGGAGCGGCCAGGGTGCTGGAGAAGTTGCTGGTGGAGCACAACGTGCGCGCGATTGCGATCGGCAATGGGACGGCTTCGCGGGAGACGGATGCGTTTGTGCGGGATTTTCTGCGGGAGCGGCGGCTGGACACTATCTTTTCGGTGACGGTGAGCGAGTCGGGGGCGAGCATCTATTCGGCGTCGGATATTGCGCGGCAGGAGTTTCCCGACCTCGACCTGACGGTGCGGGGGGCGATCTCGATTGCGCGGCGGCTGCAGGACCCGCTATCGGAGCTGGTGAAGGTCGATCCGAAGTCGATTGGGGTAGGACAATATCAGCATGATGTGGACCAGCGGCAGTTGCAGCAGTCGCTGGAGACGGTAATTGAGACGTGCGTGAATCGCGTGGGCGTGGATTTGAATACTTCTTCGTGGACGCTACTGCGATATGTGTCGGGGATTACGGAGCGGACGGCGCTGAATATTGTCAGCTATAGGAATGAACATGGGCAGTTCCGGTCGCGGGCGGAGTTGAATAAGGTCACGGGGATCGGGGCGAAGACGTTTGAACAGGCGGCCGGTTTTCTGCGAATACGGAATGGCGAGAATCCGCTGGATATGACGGCGGTGCATCCGGAGTCGTATGGGGTGGTGGAGGAGATTGCGCGGTCGCTGGATGCGCCGGTGGGCGAACTGATCAGCAGGCCGGAGCTGCTGGCGAAGGTGGATGCCAAGCAGCTTTCGGCGGGGACTTACACGCTGAAGGACATTCTGGAGGAGTTGCGGAAGCCGGGGCGCGATCCGAGGGATAAATTTGTCGCGCCGAGCTTCAGTGAGACGGTGCGGGAGTTCGCCGATGTGCAGCCGGAGATGGTGCTGGAGGGCGTGGTGACGAATGTGACCAAGTTCGGCGCGTTCGTCGATATCGGCGTGCATCAGGATGGGCTGGTACATATCAGCGAACTGTCGAACCGATTCATCAAGGATCCGAGCGAGGCGGTGAAGGCGGGCCAGATTGTGAAGGTGAAGGTGCTGAGCGCGGATGCGAAGTCGAAGCGGATTGCGCTGTCGATGAAGACGCTGATGGGACCGGCACAGAGGGCGCCGAGGGAAGCTGCGAAGAAGCCGGAGATTTCGATGAGCGACAAGCTGAATCTGCTGGCTACAAAGTGGAAGGTCTCGTAGCGGTACCCGGCTGGAGACCGGCCGGAAGCGATTTTCACGAGAGGACCATTGACAGGAACGGAAAATGGGATATCCTTTGCACCATAAGTGGTGCAAGGCTGAGGTAGCCGCGCAACCGGTTGGGCCACGAATGTAAATCGATGGCGCAGTAAAGGGGCTAGCATGACAGCGGATTTGAATCTACTGGATGTCTGGATACCGGAGCAGATGGAGCCGGGAACGTTGTTCGTGCTGGAACAGGCGGGGGATCTAGGCAAGGCCGAGAACCCGTTCTGGGCGGTGCTGGCGTGTCCTTCGTGTGGTGCGCTGGGGTTGATTACGCGGCAGCAGTGCGTTGGCCTGGAATCGATGATCTGCGGTTCGGACGACTGTTCGGCTGAGTATTTTCTTGAAGCGGGACGGATTCGCTATCGCGCTGCCAACTGAGGGATCGTTCAAGGGCAGCAAAAAATACAGTGGTCTCTCCACTGCGCTTCGCTCCGGTCGAGATGACGTACATTTCGGAGCCGCCTTGCTCTGAGAGGATGTTACTCGTGACGCAGGGCGACGACGGGGTCCATGCGCGAGGCGCGAATGGCGGGCAGCAGGCCGGAGACGATGCCGACTACGGCCAGGATGCCGAATGAGATCAGTGCAACGGTTGGCGAAGCGCGCAGGATGATGTCGCCCTCGTGATTGGCGGTCTTGTAGATGTCGGAGTAGAGCGGCATGGGCGGGATCATATAGGCAACCGCGACCGCGATGATCATGCCGAGGATGCCGGCGATGAAGGTAAGGGTGAGGCTCTCCAGCAGGAATTGAGAGAGGATGTCGCGCCGCCGCGCGCCAAGAGCTTTGAGCAGGCCGATCTCGCGAGTTCGCTCGGTGACCGAGACGAGCATGATGTTCATGACGCCGACGCCGCCGACGCCCAGTGTCATGGCGCCGATGATTCCCAGCAGTAGTTCGAGCGCGGTGCTGAACTGCATGATCTCGGCCGAGTCGGCGACCGTGTCCCAGACTCCGAGGGCCTTGTCGTCCTTGGGGTCGAAGTGATGGCGCTGCGCGAGCACGGCGCGAACGGCCTGAATCGCCTTGAGGTGCAGGTCGCCCGAGATGGGCTGGAAGACGATGCTGCCGGGATCGCGCTGATTGCGGAGAAGCCGCATCATGCCGAAGGGGATGAAGGCGTTCTCGTTGTCGGGGCCATTGTTGGACGAGTCCTGAATTTTATTCTGCAGGACGCCGATGACCTGGAAGACGTGACCTTCGATATTAACCGACTCGCCGACGGGGGGATATCCGTTGAACAATTTCTGCGCGGCATGCTGACCGAAGATGACGACCTGGCGGTGGTCGGTGAAGTCCGCCGGCTCGAAGTAGCGGCCTTCAGAGACGTTGAGCCGGCGCATGCCGCCATAGGGATATTCGATCGCCTTGCTTTGAATATTGACGACCTTCGCTCCGTACTTGAAGCTGAAGGCGTCATCGCTCTCGGAACTGACCGCCTTGAGAAAGGGAACGGTATCACGGACGGCCTCGGTGTCGCCGTCGCGGAATTTGATGCGCTGCCCGGCGCGCTCGCCTCCGGCCTGCATACTGGTCTGGCCGCCCCAGACCATGATGACGTTGTCGCCCAGGCCGAGGAAGCCATTCATGACTTCGCGCCCGAGGCTGCGCCCGTAGCTCAACAGCAGAACCACCGTAACCAGTCCCCAGACGATGCCGAGCATGGTGAGGGACGAGCGCAGGCAGTTGCGTAGCAGTGAATCGATGCTCTGACGAATAATCTCACCAAGGTTCATGGCTACTCCGTTCGCAGGCATTCGATGGGGCTGAGGTTGGCGGCGCGCAGGGCCGGATACGTTCCGGCGAAGAGCGTAATGACAGTGAGCGTCGCCAGCGAAGAGATGATGGCAACCGGAGAGATGACCGGGTGCGGCACGAAGTCGGGGAGGGGGATCAGACGCATCAGCAGGCAGGTTCCAACGCCGACGATCAGCCCGGTAGCGCCGCTGACGATAGTAATGATCGCGGACTCGGCGAGAAACTGGCGGCGGATGTCGACAGTGGTCGCTCCCATCGCCTTGCGCACGCCGATCTCGCGGGTTCGTTCGGTGACGGCGACCAGCATGATGTTCATGACGCCGATGCCGCCCAACGCCAGCGTAAGTAAAGCAACCGCGCCAAAGAAGAATGTCATGACCGAGAAGATGCGCTCGGTGAATTTGGCCCCTTGCAACGTGTCCCATACCCACAGGGCTTCCTTGTCTTCGGGGTCGTAGTGGTGGCGTACGGCGATGATGCGCTTCACCTCGTCGAGCGCCTGCTCGTGGAGTTTGGCGGAGACCGGCTGGACGACAATATTGTTGACGAAGCCGCGCTCGATGCCGGGATCGGTTGGCGGAAAGTCGCGGGCCATGGCCGAGTAGGGCGCGAAGAGCTGGGTGTTGTCCGGGCCGCTGCCGTAGCTTCCGTTCTGCTTCTTTTTGGCGAGGACTCCGATGACGGTGTACTCGTAACCGGCCACCATCATCTTTTGCCCGATGACGGGTTTGCCGGGGAAGAGTTGCCGGTTGGCGTCCGCGCCCAGCAGGATGACGCGGCGGCTATTGTCCTCATCCTCCTGGTTCATCAGGCGGCCCTGCTCTACCGTCAGCGAGCGGAAACGCTGGTAGTCCGGCCAGACACCACGGACCGGGCGCGAGGCGGCGTTCCACTGGCTGACCTCGGAGACAGTGCGCCGGATCTCGGGGCTCACGGTTTTGACCAGAGGCGCCTGGTCGCGGATGGCGATGGCGTCATCCACCGTGAGACGGATGTCGCGGCCGGCCGCATAACCGCCTGCCTGCATTCCGGTCTTTCCGCCGAAGATGATGGCGATGTCTGTGCCGATGCTGCGCATGTGTTGTTGCTGGTCGACGTTGAAGCCGATGCCCAGGCCGACGAGCAGGATCACCGAGGTGATGCCCCAGACGATTCCGAACATGGTGAGAAAGCTGCGAAGCTTGTTCGCCCAGAGCGCGGACAGCGTTTGCTTGAAGATCTCTCGTATAGGCATAGCGATTGTCGGCCAGTGAGAACTGATACCTCGTTTCACTTCCATACGCAGCGCTGCCAGTATAAGTTCCAGAAACGATGTAATCCGGGCCGATGCGTTAAGATGGGGGACGAGTCTTCTCGTAAAGTGCCCGGATGGTGAAGTCGGCAGACACAGCGGACTTAAAATCGTAAAAGTTTACGTTATTCATGCCGATATATATCAGATAAATAAAAGACTTAATCGAGCAAGGCAACTCCCTCAAGGCTGACGCAACTCTTACACATTTTTCGTGGTATTCAAGGAGTATGTGGAGGTGATTGCTCATGTACGAATGATTCACAATCCTCGGCGGCAAGGTACACATCTATAGGCGTCCCAATAGCTCAAGCTGGCAGTGCGCGAGTTTTCTAGTGGGAGAGAATCGACGCACAACCACCAAAGAAGACAGTCTCTCGAAGGCGAAAGAGGTTGCCGAGGGCTGGTACTCGCAGCTACGCGGCAAGCTCCGCGATGGAGAGTTGAAGAGTGGCAAGCCGTTTCGCGAGGCCGCGAAGCTCTACCTCCGCGAGTTCGAGCGTCTGAAAGCCCGTCCTCGTCCCGTTGGCGGGCCGGGGCGTAAAGGAAGCCGCAAAGACATGGGTGACTGGCAGCAGCCTGGAGCAACTGACCTTCTGTTTCCAAAATGGTCACGCGATTTGTTCAAAGCCATTCTTGAGGAAGAGAAGTTGCAGGTTGACCGCGAGGGTAACCCGCGAACGGCATATAGCCTGCGTCACACATATATCTGTTTGCGCCTTCTGGAAGGGGCCGACATCTATCAGATCGCCAAGAACTGCCGGACAAGCGTGGAAATGATCGAGAAATATTATGCGTCTCATCTGAAGACACAACTCAATGCTTTGGCCATCAATGTGATGAGGCCACGTCCGAAGAAAGCTGTGTCCAAGAAGGGGCCGCGTAGAGTTGAGGCTCCGCCATTGGCCGATGCAATGTAGTGGCTTATCATGAGTTGTGGCGATTCATGCGGGCGTGGTGAAATCGGCAGACACAGCGGACTTAAGGAAATTGAGTGCCCGCCGGGAAACCGGCGGAGTAGAACTGCTCAAAGTCGGGGAAACCTGTAATGGCAATCCCGAGCCAAGCCCGGAAGCAATTCCGGGAAGGTGTAGAGACTAGACGGGTAGCACCTGCCCCTTGCGTAGGGATGGTGAAGGTATAGTCCAGACCACGAACCCGCCGCTGGCGGGGCGGCGAAAGCCGAAGTGGTATGAAAATCCGCAGACCCTAACAGGTCGTGGGGGTTCAAGTCCCCCCGCCCGCACCAAAACACTCTTCAATCTAGGCCAGGATGAAACCATCCTGGCCTCCGCCACGTCGAGAGTCTGTCTGTACAAAGCGCTCAGAATCAGAACCGTCTTCACGCGGCACAAGGCTCCACTTCCACGCCCATCTGCATTCTTCAAGATTTGAAGTGCTCCGTGACATCCCTGGGGCTTCGTATCCACAGACTTGGACGCGAAACGATGACACTCGTCCAACAGGACGATTTGCTCCGCCAGCGCTTTGAGCTATTGGTAAGCATTCCGGGCATCGCACAGGTGAGCGCGATGCAATTGCTCGCGGAACTGTCTACATTGCCATCAGACCTTACGGTGCGAGAATGGGTCGCACATAACGGCCTTGATCCTGCGCATGAAATCTCAGGAAGCTCTCTAAGGAAGGCGTCTCGTATTAGCCGTGCCGGAATCGTCACCTGAGAAGAGCCCTTTACATGCCCGCGCTGGTCGCATCCCGCTGCGACCCTCACGCAAAGGCCTTTTTCGAAAGCCTGCTGGCTCGAAAGAAAGCGCGACTCCAGGCGCTCATCGCTGTGGCGAGAAAGCTACTGCACGCCATATATGGGATATTTCGAACCGGCTTGAAGTATGAGGGGACGAAGCTATTTCCAAAGATCACTCTACCCTGACCGATCTCCTTCTGGACGTACGTCTTCCACTAATACACGTCTGAGCGATATGGGGACACAAACCATGCCTTATGAGCACATGCCCATGTTGTCGGCAGTTGAGATTTGCCAATCGGACAAAAAATGTTTATCTGAACCAAAGTTTTGCCAGGTCACTTTGAGGAAGCCCTCGTCCACAGAGTCACTCAGATTCAGAGTGTCACCGCAAAGAAGCTGATGATGACAGCGACGGTCGTTATTGCAGCCGCAATCCGCCATCTCCTGATAGTCCCGGTGGAGTGCAGGAGGCGGCTTGCGGCCTTACGACTCTCTGTATTGCCAGAGCTGGAAAATCCTCTGAGAAAGAAGTAGCGTGCGAAAAACTCGGCGGCGATGGCGGTCAATGCCACGACTCCCAGAAAGATGACGGCTGCCACAGGCCGGTTTTGCGGCAGCATGTAACCCGACCAGAGAAGATTGTGCAGCGTGGCGTACGCGACAACGAAGAGGACTGCGAGGCCAACGGTCGCTGTGGCACTGTAAAGGCGGCTCATCGCTTTGCGCAGGCAGCGGGCGGTGGTGGTTGCATGCTCCTCGGTTACGGTGCGGTTGGCGACGAGTGCCGCTCGTTGCTGCGGGTTCGTGAGTTGCTGGTTCAGCTCCGATTGCAGCATCGAGGAAAGCGCCGTATGCAGGGTCCCCTGATTGCGGAAGGGAAGGAATCCCCAGGGAAGATTCAACGTGGAATGAAGCTGCTCAAGATCCTGCGCGAGCAGGTGCCCCACGATGCCTTTGAAGTCGAAGACTCTTGCCTCGGGGCCGTAGCCGCGCAGCAGCAGGCCCTGTCCTGCGCATTCAAGGCGCGCCTGCGTCCGCGACAGCGTGGCCGAATAGGTGCGGCGAAGTTGCGAAGCCGTGATGTCTGGCGCTTTGCTGGTGGCGTTGGCAAGCTGGCAAAAGGTCTGAAAATCCCAGTTTGTAGTTGTCTGCTCGTCTTCTTCGTCGAAATCGCCGGATTGGATGGTGAAGTTGTTCGTGACCTGGCAGGCAGTCTCCGCAATGCGGTGCAGCGCGCCTGTGCCCTTGCAGGAGTTGCAGGTCTGCTCCCCTTTCCCCAGGCAGGAGTTGCAAGTGACTGTGCCGGCCCCATTGCAACTGCAACTGACCGTGCCGCCGCCGTGGCATGCGCCGCAGGCGGTTTCACCGGACTGGCATGAACCGCACCTTTCCCAAACGGTTTCGTATATGGGAAAGGATTGCTGAGTTGCCGAATTGTAGCCCCTCTTCTCAATTTGTCTCGACTGACTGCCGCGTCCACCGCAGTAGCTGCATGTCGTCTTCCCTTTGCCCTGGCATTGGGAGCAATTCGTGCGACCCTTGCCATTGCAGTACGAACAGGTTACCTTGCCGTTGCCATTGCAGGTAGAGCATGTCGTTTTGCCGCGCCCTTTACAGGAGGAGCATTTCCATGTGTAGCCAATACGCGTGATGCCGCTGATGCAGTCGCCGGAGGTGAGCGGCTTGTGTGCGGAAGGGGAGGATTGCGCTTGCCGGTCGCACCAGCTTTGAATCCGTTGCACAACGTTCGAGCGCTCGCCGGAAATTGTCTCGTTGATTGCGCGCTCCATGCCGGACTGCGACCCAGCATCGCGGACCCCGGAAGGTAGTTCCCCTGTGCCGTCGGAGACGCTGGATGAGATGGCATAGGAGGATGTCCAGACGCCCGTGCAGGAAAGGGTCTGCTCGGACTCCTCGTGAAGCTGTACGGAAGAGCGGTCAAAGCGGGTCAACGGCTCAATGAGCGCAACCACCTGATCGAGGACGAGGCTGGAGGTAGAAGTCATGTCAGACGATTATCCATCCTTCGGTTTTGAAAAATATAATCCATGGATTCCCTTCCTCGATGTTTTTCATGTTTCATCCATCCCTGGCTTCTCGTCTTTTCTATGCAGACAATTCACAATTTCGACTGCGAGAACCCACCTCTCCAATTGCACAGGTGGGTTCTCAACATCGAAGTCCAACTGTGGAAGTTCGACGCGGAAGGATTATAGCGTCGGCACGTTCTTATCGGCAGCCTTTTTGTTCTTCTGCACGTTGGCGGCTTTGGCGGCCAGAATCATCTGTCGCGTGGCGGTCACGGTTTTGGTAAACAACGGATTCGATGTCACCACAACCTGCAAACCCGTCAACAATCCCGTTGGCAGGCTCCGACCGTGGCTGTCGAGCGCGTTGGCAAAATTCGTCTTAAGGATCGCCTTCAGGATGGTGTACGGCTCACAATTGGTATTCCAGTGCGGTAGCAGCGCATCGCGACCGATATAGCCGGAGCTTGGTTCCCTAAAGTTCCCCCCACAGGAACGGATTTTTTCCGCACGGGCTTTGGAAACCAGGTTGCCCCCGCCATCGAAAATCCACAAGATGAATATTTCATTGGCGGACGGCGAATCTTCCAGGAGTGACTCCGGGCCATACTTGGCCTGCAATGCGGCGACGGTATTTTTGGCGGTGGGCTGATAATCGATTGCGTAATCCGTCCCGCGGAAGATGGACAGCACCTCCGGCTGCATAGGCTGCAACGTCAAACCCAGAGAGATACTTTCAGTTTCATCCTTTCGCGCCGCTGGCCCCTTGAAGTTCACGCGGCTGGTGAACTCCGTATTCGGCAGATCGGTGAATGCAAAGGGTTGCACCTCGTATTTCACGAGGGCCCGGTTCCGGCTCTGGAGGGCCGCCTGCGCCGCCTGGGGAGTCATGCCAAGCTGAACGCCGCCGATATCCAGCTTGCGGTAGAGCGCCTTCATTGTGGGAGAAGACAAATCCACAGCTGCCGGCGCCGCTGGACTGGCAGCGCCGCTGGAAGCCATTCCGTCCGATGCTGCTGCGGATGGGGAAGATCCCTTCGCGCTGGCTGGCTGCGTCCGGTGCTGCTGCGCCTGCGCATTTCGTTCCGCCTGCTGCACCGACTGTTTCATCTTCTGCCAGACGCTTTGCGCCGAGAGCGCTGGCGTAAGCATCCCGCCTGCCATCATCAAGACCAATATCTGATTTAGGGTTCTCATCATTGTCCTCTCTCATCTCTGCGATTGTTGTGGTGAGTGCGGCGATCGCCCTTCCGCCGCTCACCTGCCGCTCTTGCTTGCATTAATGTTTCCGCGCCGGGCCAACTCCGTTCGGGCAAAGAATTTCGGCAGTGGCGGAGACCATGAAGGCATTGGTCGGCCCATCCTCTCCGACAATCTTCCCCGTGTCCCCATCGGAGCCGAGGCCCCACCGCCAGCGGGTTTTCCCCGCCAAATACTGATCCTGGAAGCGGTTGCCAGTTTTCGGCCACAGGCCCGCGTAGATAAAGTTTTCGCCGTTGGCATCGGTCAGCTTGCCGCGGACGCAGTCCGCGGTGGCCGTGTAGATTTTCCCTGCCTCCTCTTTGAGCGTCTCTTTGGCCTCCTTGTCGCAGTTCGGATGGTCTTCCATCGCATACTGCTCACAGTGGCCCTTGGCGTCCTGATAAGTCACGCGGGCTTTGGCAACCGCGCGCGCGGTACCGATGCCGGACTTTGAAAAAATTGTCGGCGTCATGCATTTTGTACATAGTGAAAGCGCTTCGGCCTTCTGCTTCGGTGCGGATGCCGGATGTGCGCGAAGCGTCCCCAACATAAAGAAACCTATCAGGACCACGGCACCAAACACAAAACTTTGATGAACTCTCATCGTAGCTCTCCTTTAGCTGGTCGCTTTGGCGACCAGGAATTTCTTCACGCTGATAAATGCCAGATAGATTGCCGCCAGCAAGGATACATAGGCGCCCATCCCGATAGAAACCTGCTTCATGATTTCGCTGCGAGCCGCATCCATCATCTCCGTGGGAGCCCCAGCCGTGGCCGACGAAATGGCACTTCGTACCAGCAAGGCCACCAGCAGCATGAACAATAGCGGAAGCAGCCCTCCCAGCACCGCTCGCCTGTCCTTCCAGAAAGTAGAGAGAAAAGGACCGACAAGGGTAATCACGGCAAGCAGTCCGTACAAGCCTGCACTGCCGCCGTCTTTCAAGGTGCCGAGTGCTTCAAAGGCGTTTTTCGCGTTGACAAAAGAGAGAACCCGCCAGAATGTGAAGTCCATTTTTCCGAGAAACCCAGTGTTGATCGAGATAGTGCTTAGAAAGAACCACCCGATAATCAACAGACCCGTGGCGACCAGAGTCGGCATGCCGAAGCGCGCCACCGCCGTAGATGCCAGTGCACCTCCTTTGGCGCGTGCCGCTGCCAGGGCCTGCTCTGCCTGCTCTTTGGCAATCTGAGATTCCGATACTGCTGTGACCGATTTGACGATCCCGTCTTCATTGAGATCGACATCGACGACAAGGCCTGGGCGGGGTGGCGTCTCGGACTGCCACACGCCTTCGAGCGGAAAGGGATACTGCTGTCCTTCAGCTATCAGCAGACCAGGGCCTGCCGATGTATCACGTAGAACTTTGCCTCTTCTCTTCATCATGCGCTCCTTTTCATAGGGAGTGATTCGCAATCGCGAGGCGGTAATACTGGGCTATCGAGTGCTAAAATCTTTTCGTTCCAAAGAGATTGTTTTAGCATTATTCCTCCCCGATAGTTCATTGCAGATCACTCCTACCTCGCTATGCGTGGTTGATCGTGGAGAAACGTCATGTCGTCGGAATTATTTTTGAAAGACCCTGCTGCCGGGAATACGGAAGGAAGGAGCGCCGAGGAGCAAAGGCGCGCTCTCGACCAGGTATTTGCCGCCACATATCAGGAGTTACGCCGGCTGGCATCGAAGATCCGTTCGGATGATCCGTGTGCAACGCTCAGCCCCACCGCTCTCGTCAACGAGGCGTGGTTCAAGCTGGTTGACTATCCGGCTTTAGACCTCAAATCGAAACTTGATTTCAAGCGGCTTGCTGCACATGCCATGCGCCAGTTGCTGATCGAATCGGCGCGTCGCCGGAACGCCGATAAGCGCGGCGGCAATCAGGCCCTCGTTACCTTCGATGAATCTTTGGAATATGCGCCTGCCTGCGCGAGAGATCTGCTCGCTCTGGATGCTGCGCTCGACGCATTGGCTGAACTGAATTCCCGGCAAGCCTTGATGGTCGAGTATAGATTCTTCGGCGGGCTGGAGGTTTCAGAGATAGCCGGACAACTCAACGTTTCAGAAGCCACAGTCTTGCGTGATTGGCGAGCCGCGAAGGCATGGCTAGCCTCGGAACTTCGATCGAGCCACTGAGGGAGAACTCATGAACGCAGCGCAATGGGAAAGAGCTCAAGCAATCTTTCATGAGGCTGTTGACCTACCGTTGGACCAGAGAGGCGCGTATCTGGATTCTGCATGTGGCGGCAATGCTACGCTCAGAGGACGCATCGAAGCCATGCTTGTCGAGGACAGCTCTGTACTCGATGAGAGCGTTGCGAGGGTTGCGAAGGGTTTGTTTTCCGATGCGGTGCCCCTCAAGGACTTTGGTCCCTACAAGATCCTGAGATTGCTTGGCCAGGGGGGCATGGGAGTCGTATATCTCGCCCAGCGCGAAGACCTCGGAAATCAGGTTGCAATCAAGATTCTGCGCGACGCCTGGCTTCATCCATCACGTCGTGAGCGTTTCGACAGCGAACGCAGGGTCCTGGCGCAGCTCAACCATCCCTGCATCGCGCGCCTCTATGATGCCGATACTCTGCCTGACGGAACGCCATGGTTTGTCATGGAGTATGTCGAAGGGATGTCTCTTACGGACTACTGCAAGAGGTACAAGCCCGGTATCGCCAGGAAGTTGCAACTCTTCCGAACCGTTTGCGAGGCCGTACAGCATGCCCACGAACAAGCGATCATTCATCGCGACCTGAAGCCGTCGAACATCTTCGTCAAGAGCGATGGAGCGATTCGCCTGCTCGACTTCGGCATCGCCAAGCAGATCGATAGCCTAGAGCAGCAGGTCGATCAGACGAAGGCTGTTCACAGGATGTTGACGCCTGCCTATGCTTCTCCGGAGCAGGTGCGCGGCAGTCGCATCTCCATCCAGACCGACGTCTATTCGCTTGGAGTCATCCTGTTTGAGCTGCTGACTGACGAACTCCCCTTCGATCTCTCGAACCTGACGCCCGATGAAGCAGCCTCGATCGTTGTAACGCACGACCCTCCGAAACCGTCTGTCGTTGTTCGAAAGAACTCATCGGCAGATTCGCCGAGCGGGCAGTTCCGAAGGGCAGAATGGCCGGAACTGGATGTCCTATGTCTGACCGCGATGCATAAGGACCCAGAACGGCGGTATCGCTCAGTGGAAGCGCTGATCCGCGACATTGACCACTACCGCAACGGAGAACCGCTCGAAGCAAGGCCGGACAACTTTCGCTATCGTGCTCGCAAATTCGTTCGGCGCAATCGACGGATGGTGGCTATTACGAGTGCCGTCGTTCTTCTGCTCGCCGGTGTCCTCGTGTACTCCACGATCAGAATTACGAGAGCCCGCGATAGTGCGCTTGCCGAGGCAGCGCGGACTGCCCGCGTCCAGGCTTTCATGATGAATCTCTTTGAGGGAGGCGATGAGACTGCTGGTCCTTCCGATCAGATGAAGGTTGTGGACTTGGTGGACAAAGGCATTCAGGAAGCGAACGCGCTCAACAGCGCTCCTAAAATACAGGCGGAACTCTATCAGACGCTGGGCAATATAAGCGAGAAACTGGGCCACCTCGATCAGGCGGATTCTCTGTTGCAGCGTTCTCTTCAACAACGCAACGCGCTCTTTGGGCCAGAAAGTCCCGAAGTTGCGGAGAGCCTGGTGGCGCTGAGCCAGTTACGCGCCGATCAGGCACGCTTCCCGGAGGCGGAGCAATTTGCCCGGCAGGCGATAGAAATGGATACCAAGCTGCTGCCGGCGAGCCATCCCGCTACGGCCAGGGCGATTTCACAACTCGGTCTCGTCCTTGAGGACCGCGGCTCCTACGACCAGGCGATTCCCGTGCTCGAACAAGCGGTTCAACTACAGTCTGCGCCTGACGGTGTCGAGGCCGATCTTTCGGCGAGTCTGACCGAACTGGCCAATTGCCATTACTACAGTGGCCATTATGAGATTTCAGACAAACTCAATCATCGTGTGCTGGATATCGACCGCGAACTCTATGGAGATCACCACCCTCAGGTAGCAAACGATCTGATTAATCTCGGAGCGATCCAGCTTGATGAAGGCCATTACGACCAGGCAGAAGAGTATGATCGGCAGGCGCTCGATATCTTTCAGTCCTTCTACGGCAAGGACAACGCGGAGACAGCTTCCGCTATGACGTTATTGGGGCGTGCCCTGGTAACGGATGGGAAATACGCTGATGCTGCTGATATGTTGCAGCAGGCCCTGAACACAGAAGAGCGTGTCTATGGCTCCGTTCATCCGCGTGTCGCTTCGACCCTGAATGAACTTGGGAAAGTCGCGCAGAAGCAAGGAAAACTCGATCTCGCCAAAGCCGACTTCGAGAGAATGGCAGACATTTACCGCAAAGTCTATAACGGCAAACACTATTACATCGGGATCGCCCTCTCAAATCTTGCCGGTGTGTATGTAGACGAGAAGCAGTACGAGCAAGCAGAGAAACTCCTCCGTGAAGCACTTCAACTCTATTCAGAGACCCTGCCGGCGGGCCATCTAAACGTAGGTATCGCCAGAATCCGTCTTGGACGTGTTCTGCTCCTGCAGCACAATTACTCCCAAGCACAAACAGAGACGCAGGCGGGCTACGATATCGTTCAAAAACAAAATGATCCGCCTTCAAGCTGGATACAAAACGCGCGCAAGGATTTGATCGAAGAATATTCCGGTCTCAAGGAACCGCAAAAAGTGCTAGAACTTCAAGCAGCTAGCTCAAGCGCTTCAGAATGAACCCCTTCGACTAGTGTGGAAGGACCGCGTCCAGTATCAATCTTCAAGATTCTCATGAAGTCAGCTATTCGTCTGTTGAATTCCCAACGAATCCTGATTGAGCTAAGTCACCGAGCCGATTATTGAGCCGCGGTCAGCAGACGGAATCAGCTTACGTCGGGACATCTCGGCCCGAGATCAGCAATTTGTCTCGTTCCTGAAGTCATGTCGTGCCTCTGCACAAAAAGAGAAATGTCCCCTCTGGACACCCTAAAGAGAAAAGAAAAGCCTGGACAAGGGAGAGAGAATCTCTGCGGGCCGGTCCTTCCCGCAACGCCTTCCCTATAGTTTCTGTGCGCTGACGCGCGCTGGATAAGGAAACCAAGCCTCCCTGGTGGGCGCTGCCCCCCGCGCGGCGACAAGGGCTTCCCCAATCTTCCGCGCTTCGCTTGTGCAGACCTTCGCTGCGCTCGCCCTCCGCTTTGCTCCGGGTGGGGAGACCCCTCCCTTGCACCTTGCTACCCCCCTTCGCCAGGTGGCGTTCGGCATGTACATGCCGCGTTTCAACGCGGACGTGCAGAAGCAAATGCTGACAAGGAGCAAACACCATGAACACCACAGCAAACACCAAAAGCCTCGACGCCATCACCGAACAGCCTAAGACCGCCCGCGAAGTCAGAACAGTCACCACCAAAACAGTGCGCGAGACAGAGGCCGAGGCCGTTGCCTTTGTTGTGGGCAAGGCGGTTGGTTTGGTGACGGGCACGGCGTCCGCCGACTACATCCACCTGTACCACGGGAAACACCTCTCTGCTCGCGGAATCGCTTGAAGTCATCCAGAAGACGGCGGCGGTCATTCTTGCCGCGTTAGAGCCGCCCATCGCGGAAGAGGAAATCGCTTCACCCATTGCCCCGGAACTTGCGGAGGTGGCAGCGTGAAGACCATTCTCAACATCCTCAAGAAAGCCGGAGGCTGGCGACCCAACCTCTATGTCAGAATTGAAAACACGTCTGCCGTTGGTGATTGAGGCAGTGGATGAGTCAGGCCCGCTAGGACTTCGTGCTCACTCTGTCTGTCACTACGGCGAACAGAATGGCGATGCCATGCGCGACCCCGAAATGTGTTTCGAGCTTGGCTTCGCGGGAGGTCCACACCTGATTCCGTACTTTCGGCGCAATGATTTTGTTGCCGTGGAGCAGGTCTCACGCGCCATCATTCGTGACCACTATGTAGCCCTTCTCGAATTGCAGAAGCAGCATGAGAAGTTTGCGGAGACGTGGGACAACAATCTGCGTTTGCAGGGTTACGAAGAAGCCTTCACGAACAAGTGCATTCTCGGCTAAACAAGGAGTCTCGGTGAGGTCGCGAACCTGCGGCCTCACTGTTTTCTGGCGCGCTCATCGCGCGGCAGGGAGAAACCCGCTCGGTTTCTCCCTGCACCCGTTTCCGGCTCCGTTCGTCGGCTGCGCGGCAGGAGTCAAGTTCCTCCTCCTGCACCTCTCCCTTGCGAGATATGCAGGTCGACACAGCGGACTTAAAATCGTATAAGTCAATAGCATTATTCCTTATAACTATAAGATAAATAAAGACTTATAGCGGTGAGGCAGTACCCCCATGACAGACACAACCCTTACACATTTTTTGTGATATTCAAGAAGTGTGCGGAGGTCATCGCTCATGTCCGAACGGTTCACGATCCTCGGTGGCAAGGTCCACATCTACAGGCGTCCCAATAGCTCAAGCTGGCAGTGTGCGAGCTTTCTGGCCGGGAAGAATCGACGCACAACCACCAAAGAAGACAGCCTCTCGAAGGCAAAGGAAGTCGCAGAAGATTGGTATTTGCAACTACGCGGCAAGCTCCGCGACGGCGAGCTGAAAAACGGAAAATTGTTCCGCGAAGCCGCGAAGTTGTACCTGCGCGAATTCGACATCATGACGCAGGGACAGCGGAGCGCGACCTATGCGCGCGGACAGCACGCCCGGACAAACGGACACTTGGTTCCATTCTTCGGCAGCATGGTTCTTCCAGAGATTACCGCTGGCAAGATCAATGAATACCGCATCCATCGCCTCGAAGAGTGCAAGGTGCAGCGTGGCAAGCCGCCCGCGCATAACACCATGCACCAGGAGATCGTGACGTTGCGCCAGATTTTCAAGACGGCTCTGCGCCACGGATGGATCGACCATCTGCCGGATTTGTCCGCGCCGTATCGCGCATCGGCAAAAATCTCTCATCGAGCATGGTTCTCGCCGGAAGAGTACAAGCAGCTTTACGAGGCGACGCGAAAACGCGCGCATGATCCCAAGCAGCCCCGTTTTCGTTGGGAAGCGGAGCAACTTCACGACTATGTTCTGTTCTCCGCCAATACTGGCCTACGTCCCGACGAGGCAATGCGTCTTGAGTTTCGCGATGTCACGGTAGTCGAAGACGAGGGCAGCGGCCAAACCATCCTAGAGATCGAAGTACGTGGAAAGCGAGGCGTTGGCTATTGCAAGAGCACGGCGGGTGCCGTGCATCCGTTCGAGCGGTTGAAGACCCGGACACGACCCAATGGTGGACCGGGAAGGTCAGGTAGTCGTACCGCATCCATAGCCAAGGGCGAGTGGCACGAGCCCGACCCTACCGATCTTCTGTTCCCGAAATGGCCGCGCGATTTATTCAACGCAGTTCTTGATGAAGAAAAGCTTCGCACTGATCGCGACGGTAGGCCGCGAACGGCCTATAGCCTGCGCCACACGTACATTTGCCTGCGCCTGCTCGAAGGCGCCGACATCTATCAGATCGCCAAGAACTGTCGGACAAGCGTGGAGATGATTGAGAAATACTACGCGGCCCATCTAAAGACACGACTCGATGCTTCCGCTATCAACATCATGAGGCCGCGTCCGAAGAACAAGGCGACTTCGAAGAAAGGCCCTGGCAGTGTGAAAGCCGTTCGCTTGGCTGAAGAA
The DNA here is from genome assembly GCA_001897435.1 of Acidobacteriales bacterium 59-55. Lineage (GTDB taxonomy): Bacteria > Acidobacteriota > Terriglobia > Terriglobales > Acidobacteriaceae > Edaphobacter. The sequence continues at coordinate 136,786 of MKSV01000009.1, forward strand.
GCGTAGACCGTCATTGCTTGCTTTATGATGGGTTGTGGCCAATTGCCCGCGGGCGTGGTGAAATCGGCAGACACAGCGGACTTAAGGAATTGAGTGCCCGCCAGGGAAACCGGCGGAGTAGAACTGCTCAAAGTCGGGGAAACCTTAACTGGCAATCCCGAGCCAAGCCCGGATATTTTCGGGAAGGTGTAGAGACTAGATGGGCAGCACCTAAACCTCTCGCGAGGAATGGTGAAGGGATAGTCCAGACCACGAACTCGCGTAGCGAGGCGGCGAAAGCCGAAGTGGTATGAAAATCCGCAGACCCTAAACAGGTCGTGGGGGTTCAAGTCCCCCCGCCCGCACCACATCCTCTTCTTAAGTGGGCCAGGATGGAACCATCCTGGCGTGTTTTGGGGCCGGAACCGGCCCGCTTCGGCCCGGCACCGGGCCGGCACTGTAAGGCGCTTGCATACGAACGTATGAAGTTTCCGAAAAGCCGATTTCATAGGCATCCACAGTCAACCTCGCCCATTGGACAGGTGGTGCTAAATGATCTAATGTTCGGCGGCCAGACGCTGCAAGGCTCATGGGATGGTTCTGGGCGGGGAATCGTGGCAATATCGCGGCGAGGCGCTCAAAGGGTGGTGTAAAACATTTCAACTGCAATTATTCGCAATATGTGTGAATAATGACAGATGGACAGTTTTTCCAAACCGCAATTGCCGAAAGGCCGTGCGCAACTCGCCACCGTTCTGAGCGCCGCCGGTGACATTGTCCATGTCAGTGATGTCGAGCGCATCCTGCAACTCTCCCGCGCCGAGGCCGCCAAGAGGCTATCCCGGTGGATGACGCAGGGTTGGCTTCACCGCGTCGGCATGGGGGCCTACGTGCCGGTCGCCATCGATACGCTCGGCGCGGACCAGGTGCTGACCGATCCATGGGTTCTCGTGCCCGCGCTGTTTTCGCCTGGCTATGTCGGCGGTCGCACGGCGGCGGAGCACTGGGACCTGACGGAGCAGATATTCAAGGACATTGTCGTGGTGACGGCCAAGGCGCTGCGCCAGACCCATCAGGTCAGGCACGGCGCTGTGTTCACGCTGCAGCATACGCCCGCAGAGAAGATCTTCGGTACCAAGACGGTCTGGCGGCACCGCAGCCGCGTACTCGTCTCTGACGTGCACCGCACGGTCATCGACATGCTCGATCAGCCGGGTCTCGGCGGCGGCATCCAGCACGTCGCCGATTGCCTCGCGACCTATCTCTCGCGCACGGACCGCAACGATACACTGCTCATCCAGTACGCCGACCGGCTCGGCAATGGCGCTGTCTTCAAACGCCTCGGGTTCCTTGCCGAGCGCAGCGGAAACGCCGGTCAGATTGCGCAGGACTGCCTCTCGCGCCTGACGACCGGCGTCGCCAAGCTCGATAGTGCGCTCGGCGGGCAACAGCGGCTCGTCGCACGGTGGCGGTTACGTATTCCTGTAAGCTGGATGGCGGCCAAGTAGACATGATCGACCGCCGAGAAATACTGGATACCTCCAGCCGTGTTTCACTCAACCCCCACGTCGTCGAGAAGGACTACGTTCTCGGTTGGGTGCTGGCCGGCATCTATGCGCACGAAGAACTAGCGGATAGCTGGTTGTTCAAGGGCGGCACCTGTCTCAAGAAATGCTTTTTCGAGACCTACCGCTTTTCTGAAGACCTCGATTTCACGCTGCGCGATGAAAGCCACATCGAGGAAGAGTTTCTGCGCACAGTGTTCGGCGAAATCGGTGCCTGGATATACGAAGAAACCGGCATCGAGATGCCGGCCGAGAAACAAGACTTCGATATCTTCGTCAATCCGCGCGGTAGCCTCTCATGTCAGGGAAAGCTCAGCTATGCGGGTCCGGTCTCGCCGCGCACTGGCGGATGGCCTCGCATCAAGCTCGACCTGACCGCCACGGAGCGCGTCGTGCTCCCGCCGGTGCGTGTGCCGATCTTTCATCCCTATACCGACGCGCCGCAGGACGGCATCGAGGTGCTGGCGTATGACTACGTCGAGGCGTTCGCCGAGAAATTTCGCGCCCTCGCTGAGCGGACGCGACCGCGCGATCTTTACGACGTGGTCAACCTCTATCGCAACACGGAGTCGCGGCCGGATGCCGCCGCCTTCCGGGGCGTGCTGCAGCAAAAGTGCGAATTCAAGGGTATCGCCATGCCGCAGCTCGCGGACCTCATGCTGCACAGAGGCGATGTCGAGGCAGGCTGGAAGACGATGCTTGACCATCAATTGCCGGCGCTGTTGCCTGTCGATTCTTTTTGGGACGAACTGCCCGCGATTTTCGACTGGCTACATGGCGTTGCCATTGCCGCGCCGCTTGCTCCATTCCCAATCGCCGGTACAGTCGTGCGCGAGCGCATTCTCACTGTGTCGGGTGGCTTCAGCGGTCAGTCCTTCGTCGAAACGATCCGCTTTGCCGCCGCAAACAGGCTACGCATTGACCTGCAATATCGTGACCTCAAGGGCGCGGTGACGACGCGCACCGTCGAGCCTTATTCGTTCCGGCGGTCCTCGGCTGGCGATGTTCGCCTGATGGCGACGCAGGAGATCGATGGCGCGCCGCGCAGCTTCCTGATCGGCGGCATTCTGGGCGTGAGCGTGACGCAGCGAACCTTTGTCCCGCGTTACCCGATTGAGCTGACGCCGACCGGCCCGGTTGTCATTCCGCAGAGTTTCAGCATCGCCGCCTCGCGAGCGCCACGGCGTCAGGTCCGGCGGGCGGTGCGCACGGGGCCGACCTACATCTATCGCTGTTCGGTCTGCGGCAAGGAATTTTCCCGCAAGACCCACGATTCGACTCTTAGGCCGCACAAGAATAAATCGGGTTGGGGCTGTTACGGCCGGCACGGCATTTATGTCCGTACGAAATACTAGGAACAGTAGACCGGGCGTGTCTCTGACGGGTTAGGGCTCTACACGCTGATCCTGTAATATTCCACCATGCCGAAATTGAAGCGGTTGCTTTGGTCTGGCTTCCTGTTTTTCGTTGTTGCGCTTGTCGCCGTCTACGGTGCTGACTTCACTTGGCGGCAGGTCTTGGTTGGCGGCCTTGCCATGCTGATCTTTCACTACGCCGACAAGCAGTTTGGCGCGGCTTTCACAAACAACCGCCCCTTCACCCGATATCAGTTTGCAATTAGCGTCACGAACCTTGGTGGGGCGCTGCAGGCGGCCGGCCTTTATGCGGATGAGCTGCCAGCCATGCCTTCGATCTACGAGGGCATGAGCGGCAAAGGCGGGATGGTGTTCACATGGTTGGAGCCGGAACTGTTTTTCATCAACACGACCAATCAGTTTGAATCTCACCTGGACTTCTTTATCGACGTACCGGCCGACGGCTCGCGCAAATCCGAAAGACCGCTTGAGCTTTCCGACACGCTCGAAATGCGCATGACCGCCGAAGCCTACGAGCTGGTGCTGTTGACGCGGGAACAACGCTATTGCTGGCCGCAAACGACGCGGGGTAGCGGTGTGGTGCTGTTTCGCTTGCCCTATACGTTCTGGAAGGAGATGCAAGGTGATCCTTACGAGGCCGGGAAGCACGACAAGGTGAAGGCCATCTTGTCTGGCGCTGGCCTCACCTATTGGGCTGACAGCGAGGTTTCGAGCGCATGGGAGTACAAGAACGAATACGGCACGTTTCGATGGTGGGATGTGTAGCGAGGGTGTAGGCGGTTTCCGCTTCAGGGAACTCATCTTCCAGCCCCCGCTGAGCGTGAAACACGTGTAAACCCTCCGCCGCAATTGACTTTCCCGAACTATCGCGCGACTATCGAACGAAATGGCTGTGGAAGGGAGGCTGCAGCACCTGATGAGGTGAAAGAGATGAAGGATGTTTACCCGCAAGCCACAATCACGCCGTTCCGTACTGCCCAGGATGTGTCGTACCGCTATAGAGTCGAAGTGGATGGACTGCAGCCGCACATGTGGGCCAACATCGGCGATTATGACAGTCAAGAGGACGCGGTCGCATCGTTCACGCCGCCGCTTTGCATCGAGTACGAGCTAGAGGCTCTGCAGGCGCTCCGGGACGGCAAGAAAATTGAGTTCAGCTTGGAAGGTGCCTTGTCGCTGTAAGTCACGTCTGACGAGGACCTCAAGTATGGCTGAAATCAGCCCGACAAGCCGCTGCAACGAGTTCTCAGGCAAGCAATGAGATGCGTCATCCTCAGCCATGATGTGACTAAGGCTTCCACGACCCATTTATCGACCTCCGAGCTCTGATAATTGGCGCTTTAAGCAACGGTGGTAAGACGCCGGACCTTGTACGAGCCTTGCACCCGAGCACGCGGATTCGATGGAGTTCCGATCGACACTGCTCAGCGCGCTTAGGTCGGGCGTGTCTGGAGACCGTCCAAGTTCTTCAAGTTGAGTATTGAGACACCGATGGTAAGCGGCAGCGCCTTGTACGAGCCTAGCGCCCGAACAGGCGGACTCGATCGACGCTCGATCAACATTGCTCAGTTTGCTCAGATCAGGCATGCCTGGGTGATGTGCAAGTTCTTCAAGCTGAGTATTGAGACACCGATGGTAAGCGGCAGCGCCTTGTACGAGCCTAGCGCCTGAGCAAGCGGACTCGATTGAGTCGCGGTCGGAAGCTGACAAGTCGGAAATATCGTAAGTTGCGGGTACGGTTCGCGCTTGAGCACGCATCCGGGATAAATCAAATAAAGTACACCCAGTCATTCCGGTGACCTGCCCTTGAACCCGCTGTGCATCTGCCGAATAGCGACCTGAAAGTGCCACGGCAGTGAATCCCGGTGGCTGAGAAATCCATCTTTGCGGCTTAAATTCAAAACGGCCATCGGGATCCGCCGTCACAGCTCCCGAGTACGAACCCTCTGGGAAGTGATTACCCCCAGGTACAGGATAAAAATCAAAGATGCCCGAAAGTCCTCCGTCCGCTGATTCCGCGATCGTCAGAGTTAGTCCGGTAATTCCCTGCGCACAGGTGTATTTCCCCACCCAACTTCCGCTCAAGGATTTTCGCAACGGAGCTTCGGCTTCCACCTGCGCTGCCGTTTCGGATGTCCCAGGTGACGCCGCTAAAGGTGCAGCAGTCGAGCTGGATTGTTGCACGCCATCTTGTAGGCGTGATTGCTGAGCGGTTTGAAAAGAATGTAGAGATGGTGCAACCTTTTCCGGCCCACTTTTCGTAGCAATCTGTTGAGCGTCCGAACGAGGAGGTGGCTGCGCCCGATCAGGCGTCTCCGAAGTGCGTGGGGCAGAAACAGACACGGCAGCATTTCGGGTGTCCATTTTAGTGATGTCATAATTCCATCGCAAACCACCTTGAGGATGGTTGGGAAAGTAAAAGTTTGCGAACCCTGAAGTTTGGCCTGGCTCCGCGTCCAAGAAATCGTCCTCTTCTTCCTCCCCAATGCTTTTGCAGTCAGACGGAGGTGAGGGATCGAACGTTCCAGAGTGATAGGTGATGCCATATGAGGTATGTGACGACGGCATTTCCGCGCTCGGGCAATCAAAAATGCGAATCTTAATTCTTATGAAAGAAACTTCTGCGGTCGAATTATTCTGGACGTCCCCGCTAAAGTTAAATGCGGAAGGGTACTTTTCATTCGAATTCCCGCTCACCGTCGTATCCGAAAGGCTTCCGTTGATAATCTTGACTTGCGACATCTGGGCGGTCGTTGCTGAATGGTCGTCTGGGCCTCGAAAGTGAGTATCTCGATTCATGTTCGTGATCTTCCCAACGAAAAGAACAAGCACAATGATGCCAATCGTGGCCCAAAGCTGCTGTTTTGGACTTATGCGCAGCGCAAAAAGTAGTCGGCTTATTTGGCGTTGATAAAGGCAGGCGACCCCGAACAGTAAAGCCGTAGCCAAGAGGAACGTGAATGCGCTGCCGCCGGTGGACGACGATGTCCAAAATGCATCGACCGCACCGAAAGCAAAAATGCTCCCAATAAAAGCGAAAAGCAATCGCTGGCCTTGGTTCAATCGGGATGTAAATGCTTGACTGGGGGACTGCGTAGGCACATTTGTAGCGGTAGAAGATTTCGACGCTGCCTGACGCTGCTGGGAAGTGGAATGGGGCGTTTGTGCCGAGCGCGCACCTGCCCTTGAAGTACTTTGCGACGTGGAAGCGGCCTGCGGCCCTTGCTGGCTAGCATTCGCAGGTGGCGGAGCCGTAGATTGCGAAGTCGGCGCCCCACTGGCCGGCGTCCGAGAACTACGGTACGAGGCGAGCTGAAGATCATATAAATTGCGCTTCTCGCGATTCGAGAGAACTGTATAGGCTTCGTTGATTTCTTTGGACTTTTCGTCAGCTTGGCGCTGCCAATATGCAGGAGCATTCGCGAGGCGATCAGGATGAACCTCGCGGATCAAACGAAGGTAGGCGGTTTTGATCTCCGCCGCCGATGCGGTTTCCGAAATGTCGAGGAGCGAATAGTAGGTTTCGTCAGGCATTGTTCAACCTAGAGGCCAAGAATTCGATATATCAAAGCACCTAGTTTGCGCTGTTTGCCACTCTTTGTAAGTGGTATGCCAATTCTACGTGACAGTGTTGAAAGCATGCCAGAAATGCCTAAAAGTCGCCGAATGGAGAACCCGCCGCAGTTCATCGGGCGGCTCCCAATAAAAGCCGCGTCGCCTGTCCAATCGAGGTCCGGATGTCTTGGGCTCCAACATGCAAAGCAAGTTCCTTGCGCGTAGCCAATTGATCGAGAAATGCCTTATCAGCATCATCGGTTCCAATACAGATAATCTCGATACCCCTGTGTTTCAACATTGCCGCAGACCGGAGAGCATCTTCACACGAGTTCGGCTGTCCATCGGTAACGACCACCACCGCAGCAAGCTCTTTGAACTTGCCAGAGAGGTCGAGACCGGCGGCCAAATTAGTAGTGCCCCCGACAATTCCGACTCGCACCGCAGCGATCTTTTTTTCAAAGGCGGCACTCTGCACTGTGGGATCGCATACCATCGCGGCCCTATCGGCGAATACGGCAAGCCCCGTCGCATATCCGTTTTTTGTCGCCGATTTGGAAAAGTCGATTGCGCCGTTCTTTGCTTGGGACATCTTATCCCCGGTCATACTTCCAGAAGTGTCGATAAGAAGCAGCACATCTTTGATCAACGACATCTCGGGCGTTTGATTTTCAGTGGTGCCCTTTAGGCACAAGCGGCCCTGATCGTTTAAACGAAGCAAAGGCATCGAAAGCCTCTCAAATATGGACGTGGACTGCCTACCAAGTGTAGAGGAAAAGTCCAGTGCGGCATAGCAAACATCGAGCAGCTCTAACGAATCATTGCGGCATAGCGCCATGAGGATGTTGGAGGGAGGAGGTGTCCTCCCTGTCTGCGGCCGCACTGCGTCCTCCGCCACCCACCTCAAGCGGGCCTGTTCCTGCCCGCAACGCCGCCCCTGAAAATCATGTGCGCTGTCGCGCACGAATAAGGAAACCAGACCTTCGCTGAGGGCTCCGCCCTGGCGCGGCGCAAGGGGTTTCCCCAGTCTTCCGCGCTGCGCTTGTGCAGACCTCCGCTGCGCTTCGCCCTTTCCGTTCCAGCTTCGCTTCCTCTCCAAGGGTGGGAGATTCCCCACCCCATTGCGCCTTGCCGCCCCGCCTTCGCCAGGAGGCGTTCGGCATGTAGGTACATGCCACGCATGGCATGAAAAGCAACGGCAAAAGCCGAGGAGGAAACACCCATGAAGCGCATTGCAAACACAACCACCATCCAACCATCCACACCCAAACCACAAACGGCGAAAGAAGTAATCGCCGCCAATGTTAAAGCCCTTATCGAACAGCTTGAAGCAGGACACAGCGATGCACTCACGGCATACCTGAACGCCATGAGCCGATTCCACAATTACAGCTTTGGCAACATTCTCGAAATCGCACGGCAGAAGCCGTGCGCTACGCGGGTGGCTGGCTTGTATGCGTGGAATCAGCTTGGTCGCAGGGTGAAGAAGGGCGAGAAGGGCATTCGCATCCTCGCCCCCATCATCGGGATTCAGCGCAAGCCGAAGGAAGAAGCGGAGAAGGACATCACCAAACAGAATCGCCCTGTCTTGGTTGGGTTCCGTTCGGCCTATGTCTTCGATGTCAGCCAGACCGACGGCGCAGAGCTTCCAGCCATACGCGAGATTGGCGGCGACGTTGGCGAGAACCGCAACCGTCTGCTGACGTTCATCGAGCGGCAAGGCATCGAGCTTGTCTTTACTGAGCGCATCGCTCCTGCGTTGGGCATGAGCTATGGGGGCAGGATTGCGGTATTGCCCGGTCAGTCGAAGGCCGAAGAGTTTTCGACCCTCGTACACGAACTGGCGCACGAGATGTTGCACAAGGCCGAACGCCGCACGGCAACGACAAAAGTTGTCCGTGAGACGGAGGCCGAGGCCATCGCGTTCGTTGTGGGTAAGGCCGTAGAGCTGGAAACCGGAACTGCCTCCGCCGACTACATCCACCTGTACCACGGCAACGCCTCGCTTCTGGCCGAAAGCCTTGAAGTCATCCAGCAAACCTCCGCCGTCATCCTTGCCGCCTTAGAGCCGACCGTCGTGGAGGCGACTGCTGCGGAGTCCGAAGCTCTCGCAGTTGCCAGCTAAACCCGCTCTGTTTACGAGCGGGCGAAGCAAGCCTGTCCGCTCTTTTCCCCCAACGTGCGCCTAACCGCTCGAAAGGAGCAATCGTCATGGATACCGACATCACCAATGCCACCGAGTACCGCAACCTGCCTCTCGCGTTGCTCACCGAATCCACCACCAACCCCCGCCGCATCTTCGAGGAGAGCGGTTTGCAGGAGTTGGCCGAAACCATCCGCAGCCAGGGCGTTCTCTCGCCGTTGCTCGTTCGCCCGTTGAACGAGCGCAGCTTTGAGATTGTCTTTGGTGCACGGCGTTATCGCGCCGCGCAGATGGCTGAGGCTGAAACCGTCCCTGTCCGCATCAAGCAGATGTCCGATGCCGAAGTGTTGGAGGCGCAACTTATCGAAAACCTCCAGCGCCGCGACGTTCACCCGATGGAGGAGGCACAAGGCTTCAAGGCGCTTCTCGACTTGGAGGAACCGAAGTACAGCATCGAGCAGATCGCGGCGAAGGTGGGCAAAGCGCCGGCTTACGTCGCCCAACGCTTGAAGTTGACCGAGCTGGGCGAGGCTGCGGTCGAAGCCTTCTACCGCGAGGAGATCGGCGTGGGCCATGCGCTGTTGCTAGCGAAGCTGCCAGCCGACCGTCAGGAGGAAGCTCTTAAGGCTTGCTTTCGCGAGGATTGGAGCGCGAGTGCTGACCGAAAGGCCAAGCGCATCCTGCTACCCGTCCGCAACCTGCAGGTGTGGGTTGAGCAGAACGTCTTGCTCATTCTCAAAGATGCGCCGTTCGATAAGAGGGACGCGCATCTCGTCGCCATCGCCGGGAGTTGCGTGGACTGCCCCAAACGGACAGGGCACAACAAGCTCCTGTTTTCCGACCTTGGCAAGCAGGACGCTTGCACCGACCCAAGCTGCCATCAGGCGAAGGTGGACGCGCACCTTGCCAAGACCATCGCGGCCAAGCCCAAGCTCGTTCAAATCAGCACGGCCTACGGCAAGCCGGAAGAGGGTAGCTCAGTCCTGCCACGCAGCCAGTATGTTGCGATTCAGGAGGAGAAACCGAAAGACAAGGGCGAGGCGAAACGGCCTCAGTTCAAGACCTGCAAGTTCACCACCGAGGCCATCGTCGCGGACGGCGAAGGAAAGGGTGAGATTCACAAGGTCTGCGCCAATCCCGCTTGCCCCGTCCACCACCAGAAGAAGCAGCCGAGCAAGCCGGATGCTTCGTTCAAAGCACGGCAGGAGAAAGAACGCCGTGAGGCTGCGATTGCCAACACCACAGGCATCCGCATCCTTGCTGCCATCACCGCAGCCGTTCCGGTGCGGTTGATGAAGCGCGACCTGCTATTTGTCACCGAGCGGCTGGCCGCTGTGCTGGACGAAAACCGTCTGACCGTAATCGCCCGTCAGCACGGCATCAAGAAGGCGAAGGACAGCGACTCCATCACGAAGCTGTTTCTTGCCTACCTCCGCCGTGCCGAAGAGAGCGCGTTGGGGAGCGTGTTGGTAGAACTGACCATCGTTCTCTCTGCCACGCGCAGCAATTCCGCAAACGTCCTCCGCGATGCCGCCGCAGCGTACAAGGTGAACACAGATGCTATCGCTCTCACGGTCAAGCAGGAGTTCGCTGCCAAGGAAAAGGCGAGGACACAGAAGAAGGCTCCGGCGAATACTGCGGCGGCCAAACTGAAAAAGACGGCCTAGAGAACAGGCCGTCTCGCTTAGGGGTCTGCACTAGCAGACCCCATTTTTGCGCCCGTCTTTCCCGCCCTGGGCGTTGCTCCTGCAAGAACGGCAGGAGCAGCTATGCCCACCCACCCGACGGGCTTAAGCCGACAAAAATGATAACTGGCGGCACATCTGCGATAAACTGACACCCACCCTGATACATGAAAATTGAGCGATCCAGAAATGGCTGGGCATAATGGCTGCGAATGTCAATTTACTACCCGGAATCAGAGAATCGGTTGCATCCGCATTAGCTCAAATGCGGGTTAAACTATTGGATTTGACGGGCAGAAATCGACTCATTAATTTCAAGCACACGCCTGGAAGATCACTGCAATTTGTTGAGGGTCAGCCAACAGATGTGTATCAGAGACTTGTCGAAGCAAACAACAATCTCACCATCAGCATTTTAGGGTTACCTGAGCCCTCAGAGCGTGATTGGATAGAGCAAAACGGACGTCTTCAACGACCAGACCTGAAAGAATGGGCCAAAGCACAAGGCATCCCGACCTCATTTGAAATGCCGGTAACTGGTGGAGCTAGGGGCGGCGCACATCTCCGAGCGCTCATGTACCCCGATGATCTGGCGAAGCATTGCCGAAAAATTGAGCGCGAAGCCGCATCTGCTATCGAAGAAACCGGCGCAAATATGCTGTTTCTCGTCTTGGGATTCCTGGAGTTCCCCGATCAACGAGACAGTGACAGATCATATCAAGCACCATTGATCAGTATTCCCGTATCGTTCCGCAAGTGGCTTGTGGCTGGCATACAGCAGTTCTCTCTTCAATTCACCGGCGACGACATTTCGGAAAATTTATCACTTCGGGAAAAGCTGCGTAACGACTACGGTCTTGCCGTACCGGAGCTTGACGAAGACCAAATTGACGTTGAAGGGTATTTCAACGCCATCCAAAGCGTGATTGAAAATAAGCCGGGGTTCTCCATCAAGCGCCGGGTTTCGCTCTGCTTACTGAGTTTCAACAATATGCTGTTGGTGAGAGACCTCGATCCGGCCAAATGGCCGCAGGATGGCGACGCAAATGGTTTGGTAGACCATCCCATTGTTCGTGAAGTATTTCAGGGGTCTTCCGATGAGACACGGTCGGGGCTTTCTCTCTCCGAAGATCACCCGGTCGAAGAAGGTCCCGGAGCCGAGATTCCTCTAGTGTACGACGCTGATAGTTCACAGCACAGCGCTCTCGTCGATGCGATTGCCCTCAAGAAGAACCTCGTCATTGAAGGCCCTCCGGGAACCGGCAAGTCGCAGACCATTACGAATCTCATCGCCGCTAGTCTGGCGAATGGGAAGAAAGTATTATTCGTTGCCGAAAAGTTGGCTGCCCTTCAAGTCGTACAGAATCGTTTAGAGATGGCCGGCTTGGATGCATACGTGCTCGAACTCCACAGCAATAAGACAAGCAAGAAATGGGTACTCGAAGAGATTTCAAAGCGGATCACTCATCAGACAACAATGCCTTCTGATCTCCACAGAATGCAGAAGCAACTCGAATTGCATCGCGGAGACCTCAAGGCGTATGTCGATCTGATCAATTCGGCAGCACATAATTCATTTGGCCTCACACTCCATCAGGTCATGTGGCGCGCGGAGAAACATCGCAGCACGATCGCGAGCGAAGAGGCTTTTCTCAGTCAAATCGTCGTTGCAGACGCAACACAAATCTCTGAATTTGAACTCAACCGCCGGATAGATTGCCTTAAACATCTCAGTGCGCAGTACGAGATCGTTGGCGGGTTCGATGAGCAATGCACCTTCTGGGGGTTTTTCCCTGAGCGTCTCATTCCCGGCGATGAAGTGCATCTTGCAAATACCTTCCGATCCTCGCTCGAGTGGTTGCCCGCGTTTAATGCAGGCGCAGATGCACTCGCGGGAATTGTTGGAGGCTGCGTTCACAATCTATCTCTCGATACCGGACTCGCACAAATCGATGTGTTGTCGCAGGTGTTGGACACGGTAAATCGCAATCTGCCGCTGCATCTGATTCCAGGCTTCTTTGCTGACGACGCCACTGGCACGAGAGCCAAACAAGCGATCCTTGGTTTTGAAAAGCAGGTTATTGCGTTCCACGCGGCACACAGTGTCGTAACCATGGCACTCGGGCGCGAACCGGTCATCACGCGAGGGGACCTAGAGGAACTACACGCACTTCAACATGCTGCTCATGGCCTCGGTGTTGAACTTGGCGCGCTGCCGTCGTTAAGAATGCTCCATCAAGAACATTGTGAGGCATCAAGCAAGCTCAAAACGGCCATTACCGCCATCGCAGCATTCGCTGGTACCAAGAACATTCCGTTTCTCGGTACGCGCCAGAAGCTCGATCAGTTATCGAGCTTGACCACCCTGATATTTGAAGCCCCCGATTTGAACTTTAGTCTGCAAACGCCCGGATTGACGCGCGGCGGAGCTGTACCTGCGATGGAGCGTCTCTTGGCGCTACAGACCGAATGGGTTGAGCTTGAGCGCGAACTGAATGCAAAACTGTATCTTGATGCTCTGCCGCCAGAAGGCGACATCAAACAAGCCATATTGACACTTCGTGAGGGTGATGCATGGTATAGGTTTCTTCAGAGTCGCTGGCGCAATGCTGTTCGCCTGCATAAATCCATTCACCGAAGCAAGAAACGAATGTCGGGACGCGAGCGCCTTGCCGAGCTTGAAAAGCTCATCGCTCTCTCTGGTCTAAAGGAACAATGGCAATCAGACTCAGCGTGGGCGCAGTATTTAGGTCATGCTGCACCATCGTCTATGCCGTCACTGACCGAATACGTGGCGCTTGCGAAATGGAATCAGGGGGTCACACTGGCATCAGAAGAATTTGAAGTGAACGTAATTGATCTCGTCACGTTCACGGGAGATCAAGCACGAGCGCTGCGTCGTGAATTCTCTCCGTTGAAGGCCCATCTTGCCGCAGCACTTTCAGTACTTGATAGTTTCAACACTACGTTTCCGAGACTGAATGAACACGCGCAAGCACATTCGGTGCAAATGGTGCTCGACAATGTTGACCGCTTTATCGAAGCACTCGGTGCGCAGCTTGATTGGCTCAAAGGGGTGTCCCATAACCATGCGCGTTACGATGAGGTGGCCGTCAGCTGCGAGGCAGCGCTGGAGCGCGCCGAGCTGAAATCAGCCATCGACGAAAACAGCACGGTAAGAACCTTGCTCGGCGATCTCTATGCCGGGGTGAATACCAACTGCGCTCCTGCCGTCGAAGCGTTGGAGTTTGGACAATCAATTGATAGCCTGAATGTTTCAACGCAGATCAAAACTGTACTCAGAACGAACCCACCGCTTGAAACCTGCGAATCAATCAAACGGGCCCTGGATGCCATTTGCGCGGGATTGAAGCAAACGCAATCGCTGTCCGATGAATTGGGGCGATTCGGTTCAATCGATGTCTCCGCATGGGTTGGGAAATCGTCCATCGATGACCTGCAAGTATTCACCGGAGCACTCACACTCGCACTCAAAAATGCCCTCGATGACATCGATGCCCTCATACCGTGGACTCACTACCTTGCCCGAAGAACCGAGGCTCGCGATTGCGGTCTTACCGAGTTTATGGAACTGCTCGAACGCAAGCGCCTCAAGTCAACAGAACTGGCAGATGCTTACGCCTATTGCGTTTACAGTACGGCGATTCGTGAAGCCTTTCGCCATATTCCCCAGCTCGGGCGGTTCACCGGTCTGCAGCACAACCAGATCAGAGAAGAATTCAAGCGATTAGACAAGCAGATTATTGGGTTGCGTGGGAAAGCGATTGCTTATGAGTGTGGTCGTGCTACCGTCCCACTCAACGGAAGAAACGGCGCACGGGTTGATGACAAAACCGAAATGGTATTGCTGAATTATCTGATGCCGCAGCAACGACCGCGTATGACTGTTCGCAAAATGATGATGCGCGCTGGCAAATCGATCCAAGCCCTCAAGCCATGCTTCATGATGGGGCCTCAAGCAGTTGCTCAGTATTTGACACCGGGAGCAATAACGTTCGATGTAGTCATTATGGACGAAGCCTCACAGCTCAAGCCCGAAGAAGCCATTGGCGCGGTTGCTCGTGGCGGTCAACTGGTCGTGGTTGGCGATCCCAAACAGCTCCCACCTACGTCATTTTTCTCACGCATGACACAAGCAGGCGACGATGAGGAACAATTCTCGACTACAGATGCCGAGAGTATTCTTGATGTGTGTTCATCGCACTTCAAGCCGACACGTTCTCTCCGCTGGCATTATCGCTCACAGCATCACTCGTTGATTGCTTTCTCTAACCATCACTTCTATCGCAATCTCGTGATATTCCCTTCGCCGTATGGTCAAGGGGGAAAGTTGGGGGTGCGCGCAGTTTATCTGGCTGATGCAATCTACGAGAATCAGACTAACTTCCGTGAAGCGAAGCGTGTCGTTGATGCCGTAGTCGAACACATCGCAAACCGCCCCAGCGAATCTCTAGGTGTCGTTACACTCAATATCAAGCAGCGCGACCTGATTGCAGAACTACTGGAAGAACGTCTTGCGTCGATACGAGGAGCCGACGAGTACAAGAAGCATTGGACTACTGAAGGACAACCACTGTTCGTCAAGAATCTTGAAAACGTTCAAGGTGACGAGCGTGATGCCATCATCATCTCAACCACGTTTGGAAAGCCCGTCGGATCAAGTGCGGTCAGGCAGAATTTCGGCCCCATCAGTCGTCAAGGCGGCTGGCGGCGCTTGAACGTATTGTTTACGCGTGCCAAGAAGTCCATTGCAATCTATACATCATTGCGCCCTGAAGACATTGTGTTAGATGGGACAACCCCCGAGGGCACTAAAGTCCTGCGGCATTACCTCGAATACGCAAGGACCGGATCGCTGAGCGTGACTGAGGAATCAGGCCGCGAACCTGACAGCGACTTTGAAATATCTGTGATGGAGTTGCTGCGGCTCAAAAACTACGCAGTTACGCCACAACTTGGGGTGGCAGGCTATCGCATCGATATTGCTGTGAAGCACCCAGACGCGCCTGGCTCGTACCTCGCGGCGATTGAATGCGATGGTGCTACCTATCACTCAGCACTTTCCGTGCGAGATAGAGACCGTATCCGCCAAGAAATTCTCGAATCGCTGGGATGGCGCGGGCGGATATGGCGTATTTGGTCGACCGATTGGTTCAGAACACCACGGCAAGAGTCTGAAAAGCTGGTGAGCTTCCTCGCAGACTTACGCGAGCGATGGACACCGGAGCACTTCGCTGGTGAAGCATGGATTGAGGAGGGCCAGCATAGCCAATCCACACCAAATGCGGTCGTGAATGATGCCGTCATTACGCAAACCGAAGAAGAGCGAAGCTCTGTCATTTCAGCATTGATTGATTCAGAAGACGATCCTGCCGTCGAGGTTGAGGATTTTGTGCGCTATGTTGACATCAAGAAGCCCGAAGATGTGTTATCCGTGCAAATCACAAACGGTATCGATGACTTTGCCAACGGCACTGTGCATAAGCTGAAGCCTCTCGCACAAGCATTGCTCGGTGCCGTTGTTGGTGATGAAGTGACACTGCACTTAGTAGGGGCGGTGCCGAGAGTTTTCAAAATAATTGCTATCGAAAAAATGAAGAAGTGATTGCGGACGTATCGACAGTTGCCCAACCCGACGAAGAAATCTAGGCGCTATCGGTTGAACGATATCTATGAGGACATGCTGAAAGGGAAAGCAGTTAATCTGGATAGAACAATTGACACTTGATGATTGTTGCGTTCAAGTAGAATTTACCGCAGTAAAATTGAGAATCGCATCGCGCTGCAATCTTATGAAAAAGGTTGGCAACTCCTTCGAGCTGTACGCGACCGACTTGGTCGGATACCTGTATTGCCGCCACCTCATGGTGTTGGATCGCGCGGTCGCCGAAGGTGTTTTAGCGAAGCCGAAGGTCTGGGATCCTCTCTTGCAAATCCTTTCGCAACGGGGCTCGGCGCATGAACGAGACTATGTCGAGCACTTAACAGCGGCAGGGCTGGATATGGTCCGCATCGACGGCATCGACGTTACCGTTGATGCCGTCGGCGAGACACTTGATGCTATGCGCCGCGGTACTGCTGTAATCATCCAAGCGGCTTTGTCGCACCAAGGCTGGAGCGGGCGCGCCGATATTCTGCGTCGAGTTGAGGTACGGAGTTCTCTGGGTGATTGGTCCTATGAGGCGATAGATACAAAATTAGCCCGCGAGACGAAAGCGGGGACTATTCTCCAGCTCTGTCTCTATTCTGAACTGCTCGGTCAATTTCAAGGTCTTCCACCGGAATATATGCATGTCGTTGCACCTTGGACGGCGTTTCAGCCACAGCAATATCGGTTCGCTGACTACGCTGCATACTTTCGCAAGGTCAAGCGCGCTCTGGCCATGACCATGACCGAACAGGCACCAGATGATACCTATCCTGATCCAATCGAACATTGCGATATCTGTCGATGGAGAGAGGCCTGCGACATGCGCCGGCGCGACG
This sequence comes from Acidobacteriales bacterium 59-55, assembly GCA_001897435.1. Taxonomy (GTDB): domain Bacteria; phylum Acidobacteriota; class Terriglobia; order Terriglobales; family Acidobacteriaceae; genus Edaphobacter. The sequence goes on from MKSV01000009.1 coordinate 153,596, forward strand.
ACGATCATCTTAGCCTTGTGGCGGGGATGTCGAAGCTCCAGATCAATGAGCTGAAGGCGCGCGGCATAGGGACAGTTAAAAGCGTGGCAGATATGCCATTGCCCCTCGACTGGAAACCCACTCGCGGGTCGATCGATTCCTACACACGTGTCCGCGAGCAGGCACGGATCGTGGTTGAGGCCCGCGAGGCAGGCGTTGGCAGATTTGAGCTGCTGCCAGTAGAAGCAGGTTTCGGGTTTACTCGCCTTCCCATGCCATCAGGGGGAGACATATTCTTCGACCTTGAAGGCGATCCCTTTGTCGGTGAGCACGGCCTCGAATATCTGTTCGGCTATCTGTTCAAGGATGCACAGGTTGCGCTTGTCTACGAGGGGGACTGGGCTTTCACGCGCTCCGAGGAGAAGCAGGCATTTGAGAAGTTCGTGGATTTCGTCATGGCGCGTTGGGTGCAATTTCCAGACCTGCACATCTATCATTACGCGCCCTATGAACCAGCGGCTTTGAAGCGCATAATGGGCCGCTATGCGACACGTGAGGAAGAAATAGACCAGATGTTGCGTGCTGGGCTATTTGTTGATCTCTATCAGATCGTGCGACGGAGTCTCCGCGCAAGTGTCGAGAGCTATTCGATCAAACAGCTAGAGCCGTTTTACGAATTTGAGCGCGAGAAGCCCCTTGCCGATGCAAACGTGGCGCTTGTCAATCTCCAGGCTAGCCTAGAACTCGGCGATACTCCGTCGATTTCGGACGACATCAAAACCGCGGTGAAGGCATACAACGAAGATGATTGTCGCTCCACATCGGGCTTGCGGGATTGGCTTGAAACACTGCGTTCCAGGCAGATCGCCAATGGAAATGACGTACCACGCCCAGTACCCGGCGATGGTGCGCCTAATGAGAAGGTCACAGACTGGCTAGTCAAGATTAGCGCGCTGATCGAAAGGCTAACAGCCGATATCCCGGCTGACCCAGAAGAGCGGAACCAAGATCAGCAAGCCCGTTGGGTATTGGCTAATATCCTCGACTGGCACCGTAGGGAAGAAAAGGCAGTGTGGTGGGAATATTTTCGCTTGGCTGATCTATCAGTGGAGGACTTGCTGGAGGAGCGCGCTGGACTCTCAGGTCTCATCTTTATGAGCGTGGCTGGAGGCACCGCAAAGGCGCCGATACATCGCTACCAGTTTCCCCCGCAGGAGACCGACCTGCGCGGAGGCGAAGACCTCCGGAATCTCGGCGGCGGCAAGCTTGGGAATGTAGAGGCAATCTCCTTCGACGACAAGACCGTTGATATCAAGAAACGACAGGATACCGCTGGCCTGCATCCTCAGGCCGTGTTCGCGCATACCTATGTGGGTGCTCAGGTGATGGCTGATGCGTTAGTGCGAATAGGGGAATACGTCGCCGACAATGGTCTTCGTGGCGAAGGGCCTTATCAGGCGGCCCGCGATCTATTACTCAGGGAGAGCCCACGCATAGGCGGACAATCCCTCCATCGCGAACAGGAAACAACTGTCGAGGCCGCTGTCCGGCTGTGCGAGCATCTAGTCGGCGGCATCCTTCCGATTCAGGGGCCGCCCGGGGCCGGTAAGACCTTCACCGGCGCACGAATGATTTGCGAGTTGGCGCGTCGCGGAAAGAAAGTCGGCATAACGGCCAATAGCCACAAGGTAATTCGCCACCTGATTGACTCGACGATCAAAGCGGCCGATGAGCTGGGGATCGGGCTGCAATGCTGTCAGAAGGCCGACGAAATCGGAGCTCCACAGCACCGACTTTCCTTCGCCAAGAGAAGTGAAGATTTGATCGCCGCACTGGGGAACGGCACGGCTATTGGTGGTGGAACAGCTTGGCTTTGGTCCCGGCCGGATGCTTTCGAGGCTCTTGATGTGCTCTTCGTGGATGAAGCTGCGCAAATGTCGCTCGCCAATGTGCTCGCAATTTCGCAAGCGGCGAAAACGGTTGTGCTGATTGGTGACCCTCAACAGCTTGACCAACCGATGCAAGGTAGTCACCCAGAGGGAACCGACGTGTCGGCACTCGACCACATTCTGGATGGAGGGCATACCATCCCTCCGGACAAAGGTCTATTCCTCGAAGAGACCTGGCGGCTGCACCCCACCATCTGCGCCTACACATCCGAGCTTTTCTATGATGGAAAGCTCCGCTCAAGAGATGGGCTCGAACAACAGTTCATAAAGGGACCAGGGCCAATAAACGGGGCAGGCCTCTATTTCCTGCCTGTCACACACAGCGGGAATCAGAATTGCTCGCCCGAAGAGGCGCAAGCGATTGGCGATCTGGTAAAGGCGATTCTCGCCGGCAACACCACTTGGGTTGATCGCGAAGGGTTAGAGAAGCCGATCACGCTTGAAGATATCTTGATCATCACGCCCTACAATGCGCAGGTCTTCGAGATACAACAATGCCTTCGGGGTGCGCGAGTTGGCACAGTGGACAAATTCCAGGGTCAGGAAGCGCCGGTGGCTATCTATTCGACCGCAACATCGAGCCATGCGGATGCGCCGCGTGGGATGGAATTTCTTTACAGCCTCAACCGGCTCAATGTCGCTACATCCCGCGCTAAATGCGTATCAATTCTGGTGGGTTCGCCACAAATCTTTGAAGCGGAGTGCCGCACACCGCGCCAGATTCAACTGGCAAACGCCTTTTGCCGGTATATAGAGATGGCGCACTTGCTCGCGCCGATCAGCCCGTAGACGGGTCGATTGTGCGACAGAGCATCGATTCCTCCGCCCCTCTTCCCGCCCTGACCGTCGCTCCACCCACCCGACGGGCTGCTGCGCGCCTGGGGCGCCCAGTGTGCTGGTGCCGTAGTGTTCGCCATTGTAGATGCCATGACCGCCGGTGGCATAAAACTCGCGCTGCTGCGCAGCGGATGCAAGCTGACACGTCATCCCCAACGGGGAACTGCTGGGCTACCGGAAGTTTACGGCGGTCTACGCGCTTGTTTTCTGCAACTTGCGTTTCCGTGTTCCCCGGCGTAAACGCCGCGTTTACGGGAATGCAGCCAATGTGTTCACCGATGTGAACACATTGATACGTTGGCCTTTAGAAGAAACCGCCTGGAACCAGGGTTGCATCGAATACCAGAGGAACGTAAGTCCATGCCGGGGTAATTTGCCGTGTCCACCCCTGATTCGAAAACGCCTTCGCTGATTCCTCCAGCGGCTCCCGCCGCTCGGTCGTCTGAGACTTTTCGTGCTCGATCCGTTGCCACCCGCCTCACCGAGGCCGAGTTTGCCGAGGTAGACGCGGCCGCCGGTAGCGCGGGAAAGAAGACCGCCGAGTGGCTGCGCGAAGCGGCACTCGCCCAGGCTCGGTCCGCTCCGGACGAGAGGACCGACCCAATTCTGCTGGCCGAACTGATGGCAATGCGTACCCTTTTGCTGAACCTCTTTTCGGCGGCTTCCAAGGGGCCGTTGACCGATGAATCGCTCCGCAAGATGCTGGCCTACGCCGACTCCATTAAGCAGCAGAAGGCCGATGAGTTTCTGGCGAAACTCAGAGCCGGAAACGGAGCCAAACCTCCCAGGGATACGCCATGAAGCCCATGGGCTTTCCCAGTCGGTTTCGCTGGTGGATTGTGGCCGTTCTGGCAGTCCTCTTGGGCTTGCCTGTGCTGCCTATTGCGGCGTGGTTCGCATGGGATATGCCGCCACTCCACAAGTGGTATTTGATGGCGTATCTGGACAGCACAGAGAGAGCCAAAGAACCGGGTGCAACCACCGATGTCCGATGGTTATTCAAGACGGCTCCGGGTCGGCAACATATCCTCGTCACCGACCGGGATGTGGTTTCCTCCAGCGATCGTAAGCAGCTAGTTCAACTTTCCCAAAGCGCTATCAACGACGGCTGGCGCGGCGTCGAGATGAGTCCTCCCCAAAAGGTCAATTCGATTGAGCTGAAGGAGTTCCTGCAGGATGACTTCTACAACGGTAATGGCTTTTGGCAGGTGATGGAGGAGCCCGCCGCTGAAGCATTTGGATTTCTGTTGATTGCGATTGTGCCGGCGCTCGCCCTCAAAGGAAAGTTTGCCAGTAGAGCGAAGCGGGAACAGCGCCATGGACGCCGCACGAAAGGGCCTGAGCTGCTTTCCCTTCTTCGCTGGAATCGCCGCACAAAGGCCGACGGTATTCAGTTCCAATTGCGGAGCGAGAATACGTGGCTAAATCATCTCGGCAAATTCTTGCCCGGATGGGCGAATCCCAGCTTTCGTATCCGCCGCGATCTCGAAGCGAGTCACATACTTTTGATGGGCGATACCGGCAGCGGCAAGTCCTCCGTGATCCGGCAGATTCTTCGCCAGATTGTCCAGCGGGGAGAGACGGCCATCGTCTATGACCCGGCGATGGAGTTCACGCCGGAGTTCTACTCACCGGAGCGCGGCGATCTCATCCTTAATCCACTCGATACACGGTGTCCCTATTGGGGCCTTGGCGACGAGATTACCCGCGATGAAACTGCGATGACCATTGCCGCCGCGTTCCTGCCAGAGAAGGAGTATGAAAAGGAGTTCTTTATAGATGGCCCACGCCGGATACTGGCCCATCTACTTAAGAGGAAGCCGCAGCCCAGAGACATCCTCAGGCTGATGTCGAATCCGTCGCAGATAGAGGCATCGGTACAGGGAACACCGCTTGCCGCTTTGCTTGATCCTGCTGCACCGGCCCAGCGCTCCGGTGTCCTGGCAAGTCTGAATATGGTTGCCGACAGTTTGGAGTTGCTGCCGGAGTGGGAGCATACGAGGCCGACGTTCGCAACGAGGGAGTGGTACGACGAACGGAAGCGCTGGGTCTTTTTGACTTCGCAATCTTCCTATCGCGAGAAGATTCTGCCGCTCCATTCGGTCTGGCTTGACCTCTTCATTCTGCGAATGATGGGTTACTGCGACGACCCGCATGTAAAGCCTGTCTGGTTTGTCCTCGATGAGCTTGCCAGTCTCAACAAATTGCCCCAGCTTCACACCGCTGTTACTGAGAATAGGAAGCACGGAAACCCTGTTGTCATGGGCTTCCAAGGCCGCAGTCAATTGGAGAAGCGATACGGCCAGGATGCCGAGACCATGCTCTCCCAGCCAGCGACCAAAATCTTTTTCAAGACCTCTGAGCCGCGGGCGGCGAAATGGATCTCGGAAGCCATCGGTGAGATCGAAGTAGAGAGACTTAAAGAGTCGCGCAGTATGGGACTGCTTCGCAGCAAAAAGTCGTTCACAATGGAGATTGCCACCAAGCCTCTTGTCATGCCGTCCGAGATCGCTGGTCTTGAGCCATTGCACGGCTATATCAAACAGGGAAATCTGGTGGTGCCTGCCCAGTTCCCATATTTGAAATCTAAGGTGAAGCAACTGGGATTCATCGAGCGGACAATCCCGCTCCCTACCCCTAGAATCGTCCCGCAATCTGTCCCCCTCGCCATTCCCACAACCCCAGCTGCGGATCAGCTTGAAGTGCCCAAAAAGCCGGTAAAGAATCAGGCCGCTTTCGCGCCTTTCTCCAAACAGCGTGCAGTGAATGAAAAGATTTCAGAGTGGGATGAATCGGAGTGGATCGAATAGCAAAGCAGAGCTTCGTCATCGCTACTTTTTGCTTAGCTTCCCATAAAGCCGGCTTGCGGGTACTGATCCGATCGTCGACAAGTGAATCGGCGTTTCTACTCTACCAATTCTCCGAACTGAAACTACGCTAGGATATGGGCCCCCGAACGACTATCATGACAGCGAAGCCTCAATCACCAACGAGCCATACGAAAGCGGTATCCCGGAGAACCGATCAATGATTGAGCCGAGTCGCGAATTTTACGTGTATGTCTATTACGACCCCCGCAATCTCCAGCCATTTTACGTTGGCAAAGGCAAGGGCAAGAGGCTGCTCTCCCACGGGTCCGATCCGCAGGATACAAAGAAGACGGCCACGATACGTGCAATTAAAGCTGCAGGGTTGGAGCCGACCATCCGAGTCATCGCTAAGGATCTAACCGAAGAGCAGGCTTTTCTTGTTGAGAAGACGCTGCTTTGGAACAGCCGCGGATTATCGAATACTGCCACAGGCTATTTTAAGAGAAACTTTAGGCCCGACAACACCCTTCATCGCGCTCTGCCCGGTTTCGATTTCAGCAATCAGATTTATTATTTCAACGTCGGCCATGGGCCACATCGGCTCTGGGAGGAAAATGTTCAGTACGGCTACGTTAGCGCGGGGCAGGCCAAAAAATACAGAGATGAGATTCTCCGTTTGCACACTGGCGACTTGATCGTTGCGCGGGTGAACAAAGCCGGGTATGTCGGGGTGGGGCGGGTGGTATCAGAACCGGTGCCAGCACATTCTTTCCTCGTGCCAAGGTGCGCGGCAACTAAGTCAGCGCGCGGGAAACCACTAACGCAATTTGTCCTTGAGGCGAGAATAAAGGACAACATCGAGGATGAACTGAAGTGCGAGTGGATGGCGGGTGTTGAATGGCTAAAGACCACGACTCGCGATGAGGCATATTGGAAAGCACGATTCGGGTTATACGCACCGCGCGGTGTGACCTGCGGCTCTCTAGCTCGCCAGCTGAAAACGGTCAAATACATTGAGCAGGTCTTTGATGTGAGGTTTGAAGAGCTAGTATCGCTTCGGGACGCGGCCGCCGCGAAAGGGTAATCACGATGAAAGTTTCCGACTATTATGCTGAACTCCATGTGGCAGGGCGCCTCGCGGACGCAGGATGGGATATCTACTTTCCTCACCGTGACAAGGGATTTGACTTCGTCATATCTAAAGTTGTGAACGGGACACCGATCCTACGCCCCGTGCAGGTCAAGGGCAAATATCCAAGCGGAGAGAAGACCGATAAGAATGTGTATGGATACGTCGGAAAGCTCACGCAGACGCACCCGGAAATGGTCTTGGCGATTCCTTACTTCTCCGCGTCGTCGCCCGATACGCCGGTCTATATCGCTTTCATGCCGTGGGCGTCCGTCAAGCCACACGCGCGTGGCTTTCACTGCCAACCTGCCACATACCGTGGCGGGGAGCCAAGACCACGACGCGAATTTGGAAAGTTCTTCGACGAGGGAGGAATTAAGCGATTGGACTCCTTAGCTTGGAAAAGTGACACTATCGCCTCCTAGTTCGCGATCCCCTTGTCGCCCGCCTTGCTACCCCAGTTCAATAGGCCCCTCGTCCAACCCGTGCATGATTCTCGGTTGACGACAAGAGAACACTCATTCAGCTTGTGTTTAGGGCCTCCGAGGATTAGTAAACCGAGAGGCGCTTCCCGGACGCGATTTCACGGCGATATTGATGCGCGGCATTTGCTGAACATTGCGAACGGATGCGAACTTGATTAGCCAGGTCTAAAATTCATATGGGCGGTGATATTCCTGCCGCCCGTAGTTTGGGTTCTCGCCGATGTTGACCATCTCCAAATCGCTCTCCGCAGGGCAAGCACGGACGTATCATTCGCGCGAGTTCACTTCTGAGCGGCAAAACTATTGGAGCCGCGACCCGCAGGTTCATAGTGAGTGGGGGGGCAAGCTCGCGCAGGAGTGGGATCTTGAGGGTGAAGTCGGCTCCGAACACTTTGCTCGACTAAGCGAAGGCCGGCATCCTGAGAGCGGCGTGCAACTCGTCAAGCACCAGTCCGCCAAAACCTATACCAACGAATACGGCAAGGAGATCACCAGCGTCGAACATCGCGCCGGTTGGGATGCCACATTCTCAGCGCCAAAGTCTGTTTCCCTCACCGCTCTTGTCGGAGGAGATGATCGTGTGCGCGAGGCGCACCGCGAGAGCGTCCGCGTTGCTCTCGGCGAACTGGAGCGGTATACCCAGGCCCGCATCGGAAACGTCCATGCACCGGAGACTACCGGCAAGTTCATCGCCGCTACCTTCGAGCATGACACCGCTCGCCCGGTCGAGGGCTATGCAGCGCCGCAACTTCACACCCACGCCGTGATCTTCAATGTGACAGAACGCGAGAACGGCCAGACCCGCGCTCTCCAGGAGCGCAGCCTCTTCCAATCTCAACACTATGCGACCAGCGTGTATCGTTCCGAACTTGCCGTACGGTTGCAGGGTCTTGGATATGAGATCGAGCGCGGCAAGCATGGTCAACCGGAGATTAAGGGTTACACCCAGGAGTATCTTGACGCATCGAGTCCGCGTCGCGAACAGATCAAGAACCATCTGCAGGAGATCGGTAGAGAGGGTGCGGGTGCAGCACAGGTTGCAGCACACCGTACTCGTGACAACAAAGAACTGCTCTCGCCAGACGAGGTGTTGCAACGGCACCGCGATTTAGCAGCACAGTACGGTCATCAGGCAGATCGCGTGGTGGCGCAAGCGCGAGAGCAGGCACACCACTATACCCAGAATCCCGACAAGACAGTCCAGCACTCCGTAACCTATTCGCGCAATTCTGTATTCGAGCGGTCGGCTGTGCAGGATGAGCGGGCCATTCTGCAAGCCGCGATAGATCGCAGCATGGGGCAAGCTACATACGGCCAGGTGCGGCATGAGTTTGACCAGCGAGTGTTGCGGGGCGAGTTTCGTGAAGTCGAACGTGCTGAGGGCAGAGCGGCGCCGCAGTACACGACTGCCGAGATGATCCGCATGGAGAAGGAAATTGTCGGCCAGATGCAGAGAGGCAATGAGCGCGGCTTTGAAGATCCTATGTTGGTAGCGCCTTCCTTGCGGATTGCCACGGGAGATCGACACCCAGAGTTGAGTCCGGCGCAACGAAGCGCGGTCGATGACATATTCGTGAGCCGCGAGAAGATCATTGGGTTGGATGGCATCGCCGGCGCTGGTAAGACAACGACGCTGGCTGTTGTGCGCGAGGGCGCGGAAGCACAGGGATATACAGTCGAAGGATTCGCGCCGACATCTCGCGCAGCGCATAAGCTCGCTGAGGCCGGTATCGAGACTTCGACGCTCCAGCGCCATCTTGCCAAAGGAGAGCAGCCGGACACCGGCGAGAAGAAATTGTATGTCCTCGACGAATCTTCGCTTGCTTCGACTCGTCAGATGCACGAGTTTGTCGAACGGCTCCATCCGAATGACCGGGTCCTATTGGTGGGTGATACACGCCAGCATGAGGCCGTTGAAGCTGGCCGCCCGTTCGCGCAGCTTCAGGAAGCAGGGATGCGAACAGCGAAGTTGGAAGAGATTGTTCGACAACGTGACCCGGAGCTGAAGCAAGCCGTGGAGCAGTTGGCACAAGGTCAGGTTGGAGCCGCAATTGAGAGCTTGGATCATCAGGGTCGCGTACATGAAGTGAAAGGCCATGAAGAACGTATCGCGGCTATTGCCCGCGAGTATGCCAGGTCGCCTGAGAATACGCTGGTCGTCTCGTCCGACAATCGTTCGCGTACCGAGATCAACGAACAGATTCACCGTGAACTGCAATCGCGTGGGGTGGTAAGTCAACAGGAACACACGATACCAACGCTTGTTGCACGACAGGAGATGACCGGAGCGGATCGCGCTTGGGCGCAGCAGTATCAAGCGAACGATATTGTGCGCTACTCGCGGTCGTCGAAGGAGACTGGCATCGGTAAGGGCGAATACACCCGCGTTAAGAGCGTCGATGCGCCGAATAATCTTCTGACAGTCGCGCGCGTAGACGGCACGGAACGCACCTACGATCCGCAACGCCAGAAGGGCGTCACGGTCTACCGCGAACAGGAAAAGACTTTCTCGACGGGCGACCGCATTCAGTTCACCGCGCCGAACTCAGACCTCAGAGTCGCCAATAGAGAGTTGGGAACAATAGAGAGCATTGCGTCGGATGGAGCGATGCGATTGAAACTGGATAGCGGACGCGAGATGAACTTCGATCCGCAACGTCATCCGCATCTCGATCACGGCTACGCCGTGACGAGCCACTCTAGCCAGGGCCAGACTGCAGATCGTGTCCTCATTCATGTAGACACAGATCTTGGCCCCAAAGACTTGCTCAATAGCCGCATGGCTTATGTGGCCGTCTCGCGCGGTCAGTACGACGCGCAGATATTCACCAGTAACCGGGAGAAACTACCCGCCGCGCTTGGGCACGATGTCTCGCACCAGAGCGCCCATTCGCCGGAACGAAAGCCGCCGCAGCGCGAGCTTGCCGAGGCTCCCAAGCAGGAAAAGAGCCAGGGCATGGATATTGGATTGGGCCTCTGAAAGCGCCCAAACAATGTGCGGTTCAACTCCATGCTGTCCTATACTCAATCGGCCGATGTCACCGAGCCTTCCTCCGGACTGTGGTAAAAACCGTCATGCCCCAATATCGCTTTACATATGCCTGCGAGACTTCCCTGCGGTGTGAAAAGGATGTTCAGCTTCAGAGCAAAGGAATGGAGATCACCTTAGCCTCTCCTGAAGCTGATTGGATGCGCGCAACTCTAACTATTGAGGCTTCCTCATGGAAAGACGCAGACGTCAATGCCCAGCCTGCTTTGCAGGCTGTTCTCGACGCACTGTCCTTTGCAACAGGTGCACCCATGTTGATTTCGCACTGGGAACTAATCCTTAAAGACGAAACAGGTTCGGCGCAGCGACACGCTCTTGTCTGTGAAAGGAGCAAACAGCCGGCGAGGGCAATGCTAACGCAACAAGGAATCGAAGAGGCACAGAGCATTTTGTCGGCGTCAAACCCTCCAGAACTGGAACTATGTTGGCATCGCTACGCTCTTCAACGAGAGTTGGTTCTGGACCGCTTCGTTTTCCAATGGCTTGCATTTGAACGCCTTGCAGGAACTCACCAAGTGGAATCAAGATGTCCAAGTTGTGGACTCGCCGTGTCTCACTGCGGGAAGCTTCTGACTCATTCAGGTTCGGACAGAGACAATGGGTTTGCTTTGCTGTCCAAATCGGATTCGGAATTGACAGAGGCGGTTTTCAAAAAGGAGATATGGGGACATGATCGAAATTCGGTCTTCCATGGGAGTAAATATCCCAGGCCCGAATTGCTGAAACGGCTGCAATCTTTATCGCCGAAACTCCGACGGGCATGTGAGATCGAAATCAGCGCTCGCTGCGGCGTGGCAGACAATCAACGGCCGACCGGCAGCAACGAACTCAACTTTTATAAATACAACATGTTCGAATGGAACTCGGCACATCCCGAAGATGCTTTCGCGAGAGATTTCCCACAAGCAGCGATACAGGAGCAATTTGCTGGGATGAAGATGGGTGAAGTACGCATGAGGCCCTTGGACAGCTCCACCTTTGTGCTCTTGGACTTTGCAAAAGATTCGGCAACATGGTGAACCAAGATTTCAATGAGTTCAAGAGCATGGACAAAATGACCGGCGGATATATATTGCGGTGCGGGTTCTGTTAAAAGAAAGAGTACCTCGCCAGGAAAAAAACGCATAATTTACACATAAAATTGCACAGTCCACAATTGATGGCGCGTAAGTTATTATTTATTAGTAGTTTACTGGCAGACACAGCGGACTTAAAATCCGCAGACCTTAATCGGTCGTGGGGGTTCAAGTCCCCTCCGGGCACCAGCGCTGCCGCTAAGCGATGAATGCTTCTGGTGTGGAGCCATGCCGATAGGGCGCATACCAATTATGCTGCTTCGACCACTTCGTTTCGTATTTTGCGTTTTGCGGCCCCGTGGGAAGACTATCCTGACAGCGAATCGTCCACATGAGCAACTCAGACATTAGGCGCGCCTGTTCTGCGGCGGCAGACGGATGTCCGAAAAGATTCTTCAACTCACAGGGATCCGATGCAAGATGGTAAAGCTGGCCGTAGCCCATCATGTCGTAGATGAGCTTCCAGTCGCCCATCCGGACCATCTTCATGTTGCCGCTTTGGGTAACTTTGTTCAGTTCGTCCCAGGAAGAAGACTCCTGCTGCTTACGTTCGGCGATGGTGTAAGGGATATGGTCGGACTTCTCATAGTAAAGTCCGCCCACTCCAACGCCGGAGTAGATGCTGCGGAACTCTTCGCGAGGATAATCCTTGCCTTGAAGCAGCGGCCACAGACTTCTTCCCTGAACACCATGTGGAATCTCTGCTCCCATCACCTCGCATAGAGTCGGCATCACATCGGCCATGGAGACGAAGGCCGAGGTGGAGACGCTGGACGGCTTGATCCCATAGCCGGACCATACCATGGGGATTCGTGTAAGCGATTCCGGCAGGCCGACGCCCTTGCGGCCGAGACCATAGTCCATCAAATAGTCACCGTGATCGGCGAGGTAGACGATCACAGTGTTCTTAAGGACGTCCTTCTGCTTCATGTGATTCACTAATCGTGTTAGCTGGTCATCGAGGAGGCGCAGCATCCCCAGATAGTTGGATTTGTAGCGCCGCCATTTTTCTTCCGTCAGCGGGAAGGCGTCTTGTTGCAGGCCATACAGCCACTGTGCACGGTATCCCAGGTCTTTCAGTGCCTCAGGTCCGGCGCAGCGGCCGGGCACCTGTTCGGGCGGAAACATATTCCAGTATGGGGCAGGGACCTGCTCAGGATCGTGAGGCTCGGGGAATCCTACCTGAAGGATAAAAGGTTGGCTGCCAGACTGGTCCATGAATTCAATGGCGTCCGAGACAATGCGGTAGGGAATCTGCGTCTCAAGAGGGAAGGGAGTAGGTTCCTCGGCGACGTTGAATGCAAGTTTTTTTAGCCATGCTTCGTATTCGGCGATTTCTTTTGGGGCATTGGGTGCTTTATATCCTCCACCGTGCATGTATTCTCGCCAGAAATCGAGGCGCTCGGGTTTCAGATAAGTATGGTTTTTCCCTGCGAGCCCGGTTCGGTATCCCTGATCTTTAGCAACCTGGTAGATATCTTTCTCGAAGAAAGCGAGCTCCGGATCGAGATTCATGCGGACACGATGCGCCTCAGGCCAGCGTCCGGTCAGCATGCTAATTCGGCTGGGAACGCAGAGGGGTGTCGTCGCATAGGCGCGATCGAAGGCGATACCCTCGTCTGAGAGAGCATCGAGGGTTGGGCTGGTGTCCAATGGATAGCCTGCGCGCCTGGACAGACCGGCGCGATGCTGGTCTGAGACGACAAAGATGATATTGGGTTTGGCTGCGCGTATCGGCTCGGCAGAAGCTGCTATCGCGTGTCGTTCTAAAGCTGGAACTGCTGCACCGATCATGCCAAGAGATGCGGTCTTAAGAAAATTTCTGCGTTCCATGAGCAATTGTCCCTGTGGTCTGCAACCAACATACCGTCTTCAATCACTGATGATAAATGGATTGCGCTGCAATACTGGACTTATTACGAGTCGCGCAGAATGGAGGAAATTGGATTTAAAATCCACCGACATTAACCGGTCGCGGGACAAGCCCTCCAGAGGCCATAGTAATGCCGCAGAAGTTATGGTCGGCAGATCGCAATTGATTGTAGGGAGGCTAGTCTTTCTACCGACAGCAGAAATCTCTCGTTCGAGCGTTTCCGGCTGTTGGAAGAGGCTGTTCGAGGTGGATTTATTGTTGAACAACTCTTTCCAGGGGAAGCTCTGATTAAGTTCCCCGAAGATTCCCCTCCGTGGCTAAAGCCTCATGCAGATAGGCCATTTATGGCATCCTTCGACTTCGCTCAGGACAGGCTCAGAAGCTGTGCCCTAAAAAAACGGAGTTAACCAAAGGCTTCCTAGACAGATGAAATGGGCTCCGCTGGAACTTTTGCCGCCTGTTTCAGGTTGACCAGCTTCAAGGCAAAATCGCCGAAGTGACGGACTAAACTTCCACCTGTAGGAGAGAAGTAGATGACGCAAGCCAGAAGATAAATAACGCTTTTGATCTCCCGGTGCTTTATTGAATAACGCAGATGCTTTAACAGCGGGGCGCCCAGAGCCGCGCGAATCTGCTTCGACAAGCGCCGGTTAGACATCTCCCGTATTGTGGCGCGGAATTCCAACGCGTGCGAGAAGTTCCACATGGCAATCGTTGGAGTTCCAAACATTCCATGGAGGATGGCTGATTGCTCAGGGCTGAGGTCACGAAGCTGCGCTCTCCGGGCGATAATCTCTACCATGCGCATGTCTTTTGCCGCCAGATCCCAGAGATCTCTTCGTCCAACGATGACACATCGCTGAAGCAGTGCTGTAACTTGATCATCTTCACTCGATAGATCGCGAGCGCCTGGTAAAAATTCTTCGAGAGCATACAGCGAATAAATGGATTTGAAAATCCGCTGGTTGAACCCATGCCAAACTGCTGCGTTATCCTGCGCCTTAATCCGTAGAGTCGAGGAGCCGCGCACTCCTGAATGCTGCCGCTGGCTGAATACGAGACCATCGATTCGCTTTCCCCGGAACCTCCGTACCAGGCGAAGCAACATTTCGTAGTCCTGAGTTCGAATGAACTCTTCGTTGAAAGCTCCCGCCTGCTCATAGCACCTTTTTCGAACCAGCATATTCGATTGAAAGATCAGGCATCGCTGCATCAATACGAGGGAGAGCATATCGTCATCGGGTGGATGAGAATCTCGCGGCTCGATCAGGACATTCCCCGAGGCCGATACTCGAAAGGCGTTATGGCCACCATAGGAGAATTCGCACTCCGGACTGCATTCCAGGCCCGCCACGAGCCGTTCGATGCAATCTCTCATCGCAATATCATCGTCGTCGAGAATATAAATCAGCTCATTCGAAACATTCTTCAGTGCCAGATTAAGGGCTGCCGACTTGCCCCTGTTCGCTTGTCGGAGATAGATGATTTGCGAAGAGACTTTGGCAACGACCTCTGCCGTGTCGTCCGTCGATCCATCATCCACAACAATGATCTCGTCCGGAGGCGTGGTTTGCGCGAGGAGGCTCGCGAGCGCCTCCTTTAGAAACGTGCTGCGATTATAGGTGGGGATAATAGCAGTTACGCCGGAAGCGGGTGGCATGGCCTAAGTCCGTCCATTCGAAGATTAAGATCCTTGGCCCAGGCAGGCAAGACGGGCATCGACGTTCAACCGAGAAGATTAATTCACTTGAATAACACAAAAGTTGTATCACAAATGCTTCTCAATTGTCTTGACGTTTTTAATTATGTGTGAATTGTATGACGGGAATACGAAAAATTGCAGGCCGCAGGTTAGTTATAAAATCAATCTTTTAAATAAAACGGAAACCTGACGCTTACTCATCGTTGATGACCGGCGGTGGTCTATGGCAGGACAGATGACTCGACAGGCTTCCATTTCATACCGGTTTTCGCCGTTGCGGCATGCTCATTTTCTCCTGCTGGAGCGTATGATTTTGCTGTGGGTCCAACTAAAAAGGAGAATGGTTGATGCGGATTGGAATGTTGACTGGCGGTGGAGATTGTCCCGGATTGAATGCCGTGATTCGTGCCGCGGTGCGCAAGGGAATTCTTCACCACGGTGATGAATTTATTGGATTTATGGAGGGATGGCGAGGAGTCATCGAAGATGTGACGATGCCGCTGACGCTGGAGACGACCTCCGGCATCCTGCAAAAGGGGGGAACAATCCTGCGGTCTTCACGGACGAATGTGAAGAAGATTGAGGGCGGTTTTGAGAAGTGTGTTGAGACCATCAAACGGAATAAGCTGGACGCTCTGATCGCGCTGGGCGGCGACGATACGCAGTCCATCAGCCTGGCGCTGAGCGAGCGCGGCGTAAAGTGCGTTGGCGTTCCCAAGACCATCGACAACGATCTGAGCGGGACCGATGCCTGCTTCGGCTTTGATACGGCGGTCATGATTGCCACCGAGGCGGTGGACCGACTGCACTCGACTGCGGAGTCGCACAACCGCGTGCTCGTCTGCGAGGTGATGGGACGCGATGCGGGCTGGATCGCGATCACCTCCGGGATCGCCGGCGGCGCGGACGTCATTCTGGTGCCCGAGGTTCCCATCGATATCGAGGAGACCTGCCGGCTGATCAAGTATCGCTACGAGCATGGGAAGAAGTTTGCGATTGTAGTGGTAGCCGAGGGCGCGAAGTTTCCCGAGGGCGCCGTGGCCACCCACGATACCTCGCTGGACTCGTTCGGCCATCCGCGTCTGAGCGGTATCGGGCAGACGCTCGCCGAGGAGATCGAGAAGCGTACCGGCTACGAGACTCGCAGCGTGAACCTGGGTCATACGCAGCGCGGCGGTACGCCGACGGCCTATGACCGGATGCTGGCGACGCGCTATGGCGTGGCCGCAATCGATCTGGTCCATGCGGGCAAGTTCGGTCGCCTGGTCGTACTGCGCGGAACCCAGATCTCGGACATTCCCATCGCGGATGCCATCGCCAAGACGAGAACCGTTGGTCAGGACCTGCTGGATGTGGCAAAGAGCTTGCAGCCTCTCAAGAAGGGTTAATACCGCGGTACAAGATGATTTAAGAAAGCCCCGGAGCTTCTTCCGGGGCTTTTTCCTTGGATCGAGAAGTGTGGTCCGGGGCTTCTATAGCTGCTTGCGCCTTCCGGCGGCGGATAGTTTGAGGGAATGGAACTCCCGGCTATAATGAGTCATCGAAGCGGGAGTAGCTCAATGGTAGAGTAGCGGCTTCCCAAGCCGTTGGTTGCGGGTTCGATCCCCGTCTCCCGCTCCAGATTCCACATGTTATTCAATTGGTTTTTCAATCCTTAAGATCAGAACGGCCCTCCTTGAAAGGAGAGCCGTTGTATGAGAAAACCAGGTGCAGTCGATGCGTTAAGGCTTCACCGCAGCGAGGGTCGTCTTTTGCGAAGCCGCCAGATGATCTTCCAGCGCCTGCGCTGCGGGTAAGTAGCCGATTGCCTTGGCGATCTGCGGATCCCACTGAGCGCGGACTTTCAGACCCTCGAGTTGGCCGAACTGCGAAGTGAACAACTCGCTCTTGATGCTCTCCTTCACCCAGTCCGCCGCTCCAGCGATATCGGCATCGGTATAGTCGATCTTTTGCGACTGTAGGAAGTTCTTGAAGTTCTGAAGGATAGCGTCATCGACCACAAAGTCCTTGCTGACCGTGTGGGTGGCGAGATAGTACTTGCTGAAGTTAAAGAAGGCGTAGTTGCGGAGCAGGTTGCTCTGGAAGGGGGTGGCCTTGAGTTCCGGGATCTTCTCGTCCGGCGTGATGCCGCCGCCGCCGTAGACGGTCCGGCCTGAGTCGGTGAGCTTGACTTCGAGATTACTCTTGTCCGCCTTGAGCGCGTCGTCGCGAACGTAGTAGTAGTCGTAGAGCGAGACGCCGTTGTAGTTGCGCTGGATCAGGCGGCCTGACGGTGTGTAGTAGTGATAGGTGGTCAGAGCGAGGCCGGTATTCTCGCTGAGCTGGAAGACGGTCTGGACGAGTCCCTTGCCGAAGGTGGTCTCACCGACGATCAGGGCGCGGTCGTGGTCCTGCAACGCGCCGGAGACGATCTCAGCCGCGGAGGCGGTATTGCGGTTGACGAGGACAACGATGGGATACTTTTTGCCCTCTTCGCCGTGAGATACGCGATAGACCTGGTCAGGGAAGGCTCGACCCTTCTGCGAGACGACGATCTGGCCTTTTTGGAGGAACTTGTCGGCCATGTTGACGGCTTCGTTCAGCAGGCCGCCGGGATTGCTGCGCAGGTCGATGACGAGGCCGTTGATGTTGCCGAATTTATCCAGCGCGTCGCCTACTTCGCGACTGGTCGTCTCCATAAAGTTGGTGACGTGCATGTAACCGATGCCGGGGCGGATCATAAAGGCCAGATCGACCGAGGGACGAGAGACCTCGTCGCGGATCAGGTCGAAGACCAGAGGCTTGGCCGAGCCCTCGCGATCCATTGTCACCGAAACGTGGGTTCCGCGCGGCCCCTTTAATAGGTTGGCGACGGCCAGAGAATCCATGCCGTCGGTCGATTTATCGTCGACCTTCTTGATGACGTCGCCGGGGCGGATGCCGGCTTTATACGCGGGGGTACCCTCGAAGGGAGTCAGGACGACGATCTTCAGCCCATTCTTGGCCGTGGCATCCGGCTGCGGCTGAATGGACATGCCCACGCCGTAGTACTTGCCGTGCTGGTCCTCGCGCATCTGGGCGAAGGCCTTGGGATCGTAGAAGTTAGAGTGCGGATCGAGGGTGTGCAGCATCCCCGGGATGGCGCCGTCGTAGATGGCCTTGTCAACCTTGTCGGAATCGAGATGCTCCGCGTAGTTCTGCTCGACCATGGCGTAGACGTTGGTAAAGGAGTGGAGCGAGTCGCGGAGGGTGGATTCATCGCTGGCCGACTGGGCCGCGACCTTCTGGTTGATGAATGTGCCGAGCACGGCGCAGGTGGCCAGAAAAAGCGTGACGATGAAGAGTGCGCGACGGGTGCGGGGTGCCATTGGCTTGGATAACCTCAAAAAAGGGGGAAACAGTGCTCAATTCCATGCACGGAGATGCATCGTATCGGCGCGCCCTCTTTGGACGGAGTATAGCATCGGCGGGTGAGCGGCGGCTTGCCGGAAAAGGGCATTCGCTAGTTAGGTGCGGGGCAGTTAGAATGATGAACGGATACCGTCCTCTGTTTTGGCAAGTCAAAACAGGCAGGGAGGCAGTCTTGTGCGATGGATTTCGATGGACTTGCGGCGGGGCAAAATTAGAGCCGCAGAACGCTGATAACTGAAGATACGAGTGACGATGACTTTTAGAATTTCGCAGTTTGCGATGGTGTTCGGGTTGGGTTTGCTGACATTGCAGGGAGCGGCCCAGGCGCCGCGGTATCAGAGCCCCCTCGACGTTCAGGCGCCGGAGCCGCAACTGACGCTCCCCTCTCCCGCTCCGATTACGCCGAATGGCACCGTGGTGGAGGATGTGATCGCTCGCGTGAACGATCAGATCATCAATCGAAGCGACGTCGAACGGGCGATGCAGGAGCTGGCCCGCGAGGACCAGCAGAGTCATGCCACGCCTGAAGAGGCGGCAGACCGGCGGAAGAATCTGCTGCGTGACATGATCGATAAGCAGCTCCTGCTGTCCAAGGGCAAGGAATTGGGGCTAAACGCCGACGCCGAAGTCGTCCGGCGGTTGGACGAGATTCGGAAACAGAACCATCTGGATTCCATGGAGGCTCTCGAAAAGGCGGCGGCGCAGCAGGGCGTCTCTTTTGAGGATTTCAAGGCGAATATTCGCGACAGCATCATCACGCAGCAGGTTGTACGCGACGAGGTGGGCCGTCGTCTGCAGATGACGCAGGGGAAGGAACAGGCTTACTACGAGGCTCACAAGCAGGATTTTGCCCAGCCGGAGCAGGTAAGGCTGAGCGAGATTCTTATTCCCACTCCGACCGATGCGAACGAAGAAGTAATCGCGCAGGCCAAGGCAAAGGCCGAAGACGTTGCCGCGAAGATCAAGGCAGGCGGCAAGTTCGACGATCTTGCCAAGCAGTATTCCGGCGGCTCGACGGCGGCTCAGGGCGGCGATCTGGGTACATACAAACGGGGGGCACTGGCGAAGGTTCTGGAAGATCAGACATTCAGCCTTCAACCCGGAGGAGTAACAGCGCCGATTCAAACTCGCCAGGGGTTCGTGATCCTCAAGGTGACCGAACATCAGGCAGCGGGCACGCCTCCGCTCAAGGATATTGAGCCGCAGGTGCAGGAAGCGATGTACATGCAGCAGTTGCAGCCTGCGCTGCGCGCTTATCTGACCAAGCTGCGCGAAGAGGCGTACATCGACATTGCAACGGGATTCGTGGACTCCGGAGCCAGCCCGAACGAGACCAAGCCGGTGTTCTCGGCGTATGCTCCCCCAGCCCCGAAGAAGAAGAAAGTACAGCAGAAAGAGCGGTTTGTTCATTCCGGCGGACGTCTCGCAGCGGCAACCAAGGCTCCGGCCGCCGCTGCGGCAACCCCTGTGGCTGCGGTTGCGACTGCGAGCAATAGCAAGAAGAGATCCAAGCCCAGGAAGATCAAGCGTGAGAAAGTTCGTTTCGGCCAGGCTCCCCGGCAAGCCCTGCCCCCCGGACCGCAGGAGACTGCTGTTGGCGGCGATGTAGGCGCTGGAGCTTCGTCGGCCAGCGAGATTCCGGGTGGCTCGACCGCTCCGGGAGCGGCAATGACGTCGATTGGGGATGAGGAGAACGCGCAGAACGCCGATGTGAATCCGCTGACGCCGGTCGAGCCTAAGGCCAAGAAGACACGCTTCGCGGAGCGCGAGAACATCGTCATCGCCGAGAAGAAAGCCGCCAAGGAGAGAAAGATAAAGGAAAAAGCTGTGGCTACGCCGGAGCCGATGTCCGCCGAGGAGAAGGCCACCCAGAAGGCTCAGGCAGCTCCGATGGGCCTGAACGGGGATACGGCAAAGAAGAAGAAAAAGGTGAAGGTCAAGGGAGCGCCGAAGGAGCGCCTGCAGGATCGTCCCAGCACGCCGGAGGCTGCTCCGCCTCCGCCCGCGCCTACGGTTAACCCCGCGCTCGGTCAAGGTCCGTTGGGGCCCGCTGCGCCACCTCCGCCGACCACCCCGGCACCAGCAGCGCCGGCAACTCCTCCGAGCAACTAACTGCGGCGGGAAAGTAACGGTCTACAACGACGCGAGGGCTCCGGCCCTCGCGTCGTTGCTTTTGGGCAATCGATTATTCGCCCCGGCGGGGTATTCTGATGGGCATGAAAGACTTTTTTATTGCCGATGCCGCCAGATTCGAGAACACGACGGTGACATCGTATTTTGCCCTGTCCTCGCTGTCGGTGCGGGAGAAGAAACAGGGCGGCCAGTATCTGGCGCTCACGCTGACGGACAAGACCGGCGCGATGGAAGCGCGTATGTGGGATGAGGTCGCCGACGCGTTGGCAAGCTGCTCCGAGGGCTGCTATGTGAAGGTGCAGGGGCAGATCAGCAAATATCAGGGCAAGTTCCAGATCACTTTGCAGAAGATGCGCAACGCGGCGGAGAGTGAGATCGACCCTGCCGACTATCTGCCCGCGACACGCTTCGACGTGGATGAGATGTGGACTGAACTTCGCGGCTATGTCGCCCAGTTCACGAACCCGGATCTCAAGCGGCTCGTCTTCTCCTTTTTGGACGATGAGGCCATTGCAGCGGCCTACCGGGCCGCGCCGGCGGCGAAGCGACTGCACCATGCCTGGCTTGGCGGCCTGCTGGAGCATGTGGTCACCCTGGTCCGCGTATGCCTGGCGACGGCCCCCTTCTACCCTGAAGTTGACCCCGACCTGCTGGTAACCGGCGCCATTCTGCACGACATCGGCAAGACACGCGAACTGCACTGGAAGAACAGTTTCGGCTATACCCTCGAAGGCCAGATGATCGGCCACATCAGCATCGCGCAGGGAATGCTGATCGAGAAGGTGAGGGAACTGGAGCCTTTTCCCGACAAGCTGCGCCTGCTGGTGGAGCACATGATTCTCAGTCACCACGGCAAGTACGAGTTCGGCTCTCCCAAGCTGCCCATGACGCCCGAGGCGCTGCTGCTGAATGTGCTCGACGACCTCGAAGCCAAGATGCAGGTGCTGCGCAATGAGTTCGCCGCCGCCGCTGCCAGCGGAAAAGGCAGCGCCGAGATGACGGAGTGGGTGCGCAGCATGGAGCGCCCCCTGTTCGACTCGCGGAGCTATTTAAAGGATTGAGCATGGGGAAAATGGAGCCTTATTGGGGTTGCCCGCGGACATCGGATTAAATCCGGCCGGCATCTGAATCAATCAGATGTTTGAAATGTCGATCATTCGGGAGAGATTATGCCGACGATCACTAAAGCTGACGCGCTTTCTCATAAACTCCAGGAGGGGTTGACTCACGAACTGGAGTCCTATCATGGCCCGTCGTTCGAGTTGCGCTTCTGGGACCATACTGGTTCTCACTACGGTTCGGGGACGCCTCTTTTTACCATCACGGTCAAATCGCTGGAGGTGCTCAAAGCGATTCTGTGGGATCCCGATGAGATCTCCCTGGGGGATGCCTTTGTGAAAGGCGACCTGGAGGTAGAGGGCGATATCTTTGCGATGTTTCAGTTCGCCGACTTCGTCTTCAGCAACGCCCATGGGGTCGAAACTCCTTCCTGCGCCCGGCGCCTTGCCATCTCAGCCACGAAGGGCTTTCGGCATCTGGAATATGCGATTAATGAGATGTTTGTCCATAGCCTGCGCCGGGACAGGCGCGCCATCTCGTTTCACTACGACAAGCCGCCCGAGTTCTTTGCCCCCTGGCTCGGCCCGTCGATGGTGTACTCCTGCGCCTACTTCCGCCACAACTCCGACAGCCTGGAAGAGGCGCAGCGAAACAAGCTCGACCTGATCTGCCGTAAGCTGCGCCTCCGTCGCGGCGAGGAGATGCTGGATATCGGTTGCGGCTGGGGTAGCCTTGTTCTCCACGCGGCGAAGTACTATGGCGTCCATGCCACCGGGATCACCCTGAGCGAGCGGCAGTTTGCCTTCGCTCAGCAGCGCATCGCCCAGGACGGGCTCGAGGCCGAGTGCGAGGTCAGGCTTTGCGACTACCGGCAAATCCCGGATGAGACGCCGTCCTTCGACAAGATCGCGAGCGTCGGCATGTTCGAGCACGTCGGCAGGCAGAATCTGGGCACTTACTTTGACACCGTCAAAAGACTGTTGAGGCCCGGCGGAGCCTTTCTGAACCATGGGATCGTCTCGTCTCTCGACGAGGACCGGAAGCAGGGGCCGTCCTTTATCCGAAAGTACGTCTTTCCCGACACCGCGCTGGCCACGCTTCCAGCGGTTACCAGCGAGGCCGAGCACGCAGGGTTTGAACTGCGCGATGTCGAATGCCTCCGCGAGCACTATGAGCGCACGTTGCATAACTGGGTCGACCGGCTGGAGCGCTGCAAACGGGACCTGCTCAAATATGTCGACCTGGATACCTATCGCGTCTGGCGGCTTTACATGGCGGGATCCGCCGAAGCCTTTCGGCAGGCCAAGATCAGCATCTACCAGATTCTGCTCCTGGACCCGAGGAACGGAGGGCACATGGAACCGCGCACACGAGAAGATTGGCTGCTCGATCGGCATGGCCAGTTAGTCGATGCACACTGAACTTCCACCCTCACTCTACTGGCTGTCCAGTCAACGACAGCGTCTGACCAGGAAGCCTATATCAGGGCATGATTCCTACAGGGAAATCGCTCTATCTTGGGAGCAGCCATGGTCCTGTGGCTGTCACAAGAAGCAGTCCCAGACCAAGGAAAACAACAATCCCAACCAGAAAAGCGATGACAACAATCAGGAAGTTGCCTTCGTCGTGAAAGGTATGGGCGGCGGTGACGTCTCCGAGTTCGTGTGAAGTGTTCATATGATTAGGATACAACCCGTCTGCCAGAAGAAGAAGTACCGACTGATGAGTTTTATTCGTCGCGTCCCGGGCGTGACATCAGATCGCGGATTGCGTCCTTAGGAGCTTTGTTGTGGTGGAGGATGGCGTCCATCTGCTCGGTGATGGGCATCTCGACGCCGTAGCGTGCAGCCAGGCCAAGCGCGGCAGTCGTGCTCTGGACGCCTTCGGCGACCTTGCCGTTCAGACCTGAGAGGATGTCGGGGAGTCGGCGGCCCTTGCCAAGCTCGATGCCAACCGAGCGGTTCCGCGAGAGATTGCCGGTGCAGGTAAGGATCAGGTCGCCGACGCCGGAGAGTCCGGCAAGCGTCTGGCGGCGGCCTCCGCAGGCTACGGCGAGCCGCGTCATCTCGGCAATACCGCGGGTAATCAGGGCGGCGGCGGAGTTATGCCCGAGGTTGAGTCCATGGACGACCCCGGAGGAAAGGGCGATCACATTCTTCAGAGCGCCGCCTAGCTCGACGCCGGGGACATCGTCGTTCGTGTAGATGCGCAGCGAGGGTGAAGAGAATTCGTGCTGGATGGTCTGTGCCAGGGTAGGAATGCCGGCGGCGACGACGATGGCTGTCGGATATCCCTGGGCGACCTCCTGAGCGAACGACGGCCCGCTCAGCACGGCGCACGGATTGCCGGTCACCGAGGCGATTACCTGGGACATGCGCAGGTAGCTGGCCTCTTCCAGTCCCTTCGAGGCGCTGAGAACGATCTGGTCGCGGGTCAGTAGCGGGGCGATATGGCTGATAACTCCGCGCAGATGCTGCGACGGTGTGGCGCATAGAAGGATGTCGGCCTCGAAGATGGCGCCGGGAAGGTCGGAGGTCACTTGGACATCTGCCGGCAGGGTAAAGCCGGGGAGGTATGGGAGGTTCTCTCCCATGTCACTGAGTTGCTCGGCCAACGGGACGGAGTGGGCCCAAAGGACGATCTCATGGCCGCCGCGGCGGGCGAGCGAAAGGGCGAGGGCCGTCCCCCACGCTCCTGCACCAAGAATGGCGATACGGCTCATGCTGCCACCTTGCGCGCACCGAAGCGATTCTCGGTGCCGGCGAGCAGGCGCCGGATATTCTGGTGGTGCTTCACGATGATGAGCAGCGGAATGAAGAGAAATCCGGCGATCACAATTGGCGTCCTGTAGGGCACGAAGTGGAAGGCGAAGAGAGGGAATGACGCCGCGGCAATAATCGAGGCCAGAGAGACGTAACGGCTGAGAGCAAAGACGACGACGAAGACCGCAAGCGTGGCGAGCGCCGATGCCGGCGTAAGCGCAAGGAAGACGCCGAGTGCGCTGGCGACGCCTTTGCCACCGTGAAAGCCCAGCCAGACCGGGAAGCAGTGGCCCAGAATTGCCGCAACTGCTGCCGCCACAGCCAGATCGTAGCTGGCGGGCGCGATGTGCTGCGCGATCCTGACCGCCGCGAAGGCTTTGCCGAGATCGAGCAGAAGGGTGGCAATGGCCAGCCCCTTGGCTCCGGAGCGCGCCACGTTGGTGGCTCCGATATTGCCGCTACCGGTGGCGCGAATATCCTGTTTGCGAAAGATTTTGACCAGGACATAGCCAAACGGTATGGAGCCAAGGAGATAAGCCAGCGGGATGGAGATGATCCAGGGGGTCATTGTCTTCTCGATGAGTCTATCAAGGCTGGTACAAGGCTAGTTTAGAGGAGGTTGCGGCGGATAAGTTCAAGCGCGTGCTGGCTGGCCCAGTATCGGATGCGTTCCCGGTTGCCGGTAAGGTTGATCTCCTTGACCTGCGTCTGCCTGCCGTCGGCGATGCCGATGTAGACCCGTCCGATCGGCTTTTGTGCATCGGGACCGGAGGTTCCGCCGCCGGGGCCGGCAAGTCCGGTGATGGAGACGCCGATCGAGGCTCCGGTGCGGGCGCGGATACCTTCGGCGAGCCCGCGTGCCACCTCTTCGCTGACCGCTCCCTTCTCGTCGATAGTCTCTTTGGGAACGCCGGTCATAATCGTCTTCAATTCTGGCGTGTAGACGACTGCGCCGCCGATGAAGGCGCTCGAACTATTGGGGACGGCGGTTAGCCGCTCGGCCAGCAGGCCGCCGGTACAGCTTTCGGCGGTGGCGAGGGTGAGATGCCGCATCCCCAGCATCAGCAGCACCACCTCTTCGAGGCTTTCGCCTTGTCCGGAGAAGATGGCGTCATCCATCTCGCGTTCGATCTCTTCGGTCACCTCGTCGACGCGGGTCCGGGCCTCGGCAAGCGTAGCTTTGGCGGAGAGAAAGTGCAGTTGAATCTCGGCGTGACCGGCGAGGATGGTAGTCTCGACGTCGGCATATCGCTTGTAAATAGGAGCGGTGCGGGCATCGACCTGCGACTCCGGGATCAGTGCCATGCGGAGCGTCCGGCGAGCGAGATGGCGCGGCGGAAGATGGCCGGCGAGGCAGTGCTCGCAGGTCTCGTCGAAGAGGGGTTTCAACTCGCTGGGTGGGCCGGGCAGAAGAATGATGATCTTGCGGTGGGTCTGGCCGTCGGCGCCAGTAACGGTGGTGTCGAGGAACTGGCCGGGAGCGCTGCCGTTCTTATTTTCGAGCAGCATGGCTCCGTCGAGGATGTCGGCCTGCTTGGCATTGTTCAGCGGCATCACGATTTGGCGCGCGGCATAGCGCTTGTAGAGGGCGGTGAGGACGGCGGGGTCGCGACGCAGTCCGATGCCGAGCGCGGCAGCCGCGGCTTCGCGGGTCAGGTCGTCTTCGGTGGGCCCGAGACCTCCGGAGAAAACGATGATGTCGGCACGTTCGATGGCGATCTTCGCCGCGCTGGTGAGGTGTCCCAGGTTGTCGCCGACGATGGTCTTGAAGGCCACTTCGACGCCAAGATCGTTGAGCGCGGCGGTCAGATAAAGGGAGTTGGTGTCCTGCCGGTGAGGGGTGAGCATCTCGGAGCCGACAGCGATAATCTCAGCGATCATGATTTAGAGGGAGTGCGTCCAGCAGGTGCCTTTCCTCTTTAGATGGTAGCGGTTTCGTTCCGGTTTGCGCCAGACTCGGAAGGAATGTCTCGAAGTCGCGTTCTTCTGCGACGTTGCCAGTCGATAACCAGATTCTTGACAACTATTCCGCAGTGGACTAAACAGGTGTGGGTTAGCCCTATGCTCGATATTCGCAATATCTCCAAGCGTTACTCCGGTATCCCTGCGGTAGAGAATGTGAGCTTCTGCGCGCGTGCCGGGGAGGTAACCGGCTATCTTGGGCCGAACGGTTCGGGCAAGTCCACCACCATAAAGATGATCACCGGACTGATCGCGATGGACTCGGGGTCGATTCTGTTTGACGGCAAGCCGATTCACAGTGACCTGATGGCCTATAAGCAGCGCCTCGGCTATGTGCCGGAAGAGCCGTACCTGTACACGCATCTGAGCGGTGCGGAGTATCTGGTCATGGTGGCTCAGTTGCGCAATCTCGCGCCCAGACTGGCCAGTGAGCGCATCGATGGGTTGCTGCGGGCGTTCGCGCTCTACGATGACCGGCACGTGGCGATCTCTGCGTATTCCAAGGGGATGCGGCAGAAGGTTCTGCTGGCGGCGGCATTGCTGCACAATCCCGATCTGGTTCTGCTGGACGAGCCATTTTCCGGGCTCGATGTTGGTTCCTCCCTCATTCTGCGGAGCTTGATCGAGGAGCTTGCCGCCCGTGGCAAGGTGGTTCTGTTCAGCTCGCATGAGTTGGAGACGGTAGAGCGAATATCCTCGCGTATCGTGATTCTGCATCGCGGCAGGATCGTGGCCGACGACTCGATTGAGGGACTGCGGACGCTGATGTCTCTGCCAACCCTCGAAGGTATCTTCTCGCAGCTTGCGGTCCAGCAGGATACGACGGCGATCTCGAAGCAGATTGCGGATCTCATTCATGCGTAAGCCCTTGAGCATGGAGAGGCGTCAGTTCCGCGTGCTCTATCGCACGTTTCTGATGCGCGTCATCGATCTGGAACTGCTGTCGGCAGACGCGGACACCAGCAGATTGCTCGCGCAGTTTGCCGCATTGTTTGCCGGAATGAGCTTCCTGTTCACCTTTTGGATAATCGCGTCCGGAGGCGCATTACCGCGAGATTTCCTCTGGTTGATGGAACACTTCCTGATTGCGACGACGATGGTGGTAGTCGGCTTGTTCTCCGTCCTATGCTGGGATTCCATCTTTCCCGACCGGCGCGATGTTCTGGTGCTCGCCCCGCTGCCAGTCCGCGCAAGAACGCTCTTTCGTGCCAAGATCGCGGCGTTGATCTCCGCGCTGAGTCTCTCCGTCCTCTCCCTGAACAGCATCAGCGGCTTGATCTGGCCGTTCCTCTTTTCTGCAACGAACGAGGGCGGCCTCCTGGGCATCCTCCATGCGCTGGCGGCCTACTGGGCCACGATGATTCTGGCTGGATTATTTATGTTCTGCTGCGTGCTGGGAGTGCAGGGGGCAGCCTCGCAGCTTTTGCCTCGCCAGCACTTCTTGCGCCTGTCAGCCCTGTTGCAGATAGCTGTATTCTTTTTGTTCTTCGGCGTATACATCCTTGAGCCGTCGCTTGAAACGCCCAGAGCCCTGACCGCGCCAGAGAATCAGCGGCTGCTGGCATGGTTGCCATCGTATTGGTTTCTGGGTCTGTTTCAGCAGCTCAACGGCTCGATGTTTCCAGCGTTCGCCCCTTTGGTAAGGCGAGCGTGGGAGGGGCTCGCGGTCGCACTCTTCGGCGGTATGGCATCAATCCTCATGGCCTATTTCCGAACCATGGGGAAGATCGTCGAAGATCCCGATATTGTGCCGGGAGCGCATCGGGCCAACTGGTCGCCGCGATTTGGAACGCTGCTGCAAACCTCCGTAGTGCTGTTCAGCGTCCGTACGCTATTGCGCAGCCGGCAGCATCGGGTCCTGCTCTCCTTTTGTCTTGGAAGCGGGCTTGCCATCGTGCTGGCTTACGTGAAAACCGCACTGGACCTGCAGAGACTTCTACACAGGGCAACCGGTGGGGCGGCCGATGTCTCCTTCTTCGTGGCAAGCCTGTGGGCAATGTGTTTTGCGATATTAGGAGTTCGTTTCGTGATCTCCATGCCTCACATGCTGCGGGCAAACTGGATCTTTCGGATGACCGAGATTCATAGCGTAACGGCATATCTCGCGGCGATCCGAAGATCGTTATGGGTGCTGGCCGTGACGCCCGTCTGGCTGTTTTTTTGTATCTTCTTTCTTCTCCGCTGGCCTGCCTGGCCGATCGTGGGCCATCTTGTCCTGCTTGGACTCGTTGGCGCGATCGTCGTCGAACTCAGCCTCTACGGCTTCCACAAACTTCCCTTCACCTGCTCCTGGCTACCCGGCCAGCCGAAGGTACGCCTCGTCTCCTGGGGCTGCCTGCTTGTGTTGGTTCCTCCCATCGCCGGGGGACTTGAAAAGCGAAGGCTCGATCAGCCTTTGGGCTACGTCTGCATGTTCGTTCTTCTTGCTTGCATCGCCGCTTATGTGCGATGGCGCACAGTTGCTTCGGCGAGATCAGCGGAGGGACTGATCTTTGAAGAAGAGTACCGGCCTGAGTTGTTCTCGTTGAATCTCCCGCGGAACGAGAGCATCCCACTGCCTCTTTCCGCGGATGTGGAGCGTTCAGGTATCTGTTAGAAACTTCGCTGCAGCGGCGGCACGGTCTTTAGAGTGCGATCGTGCCGCCGCCACAGCTTTAGAGGTGAGGCGCCCAACCCTTTTCGTACTCGCGGCCCCAGCCCTTCATGGCTTCGCTGTCGTTGAGGATGTGGCCATTTTGTGGGTTCAGCTTCAACTCGCGGTTCACTTCCCAGGCGATGTTCGAGAGTTGAAGCATGGTGACGGAGATGTTACCTGAGGCGATAGGCTGGTTGAGTTTTTCGCCGGTACGGATGGCGGCGATGAAGTTAGCGAAGTGGAGGTCCGTCATGTTGTCGGCGCCGGTAAGGTCGGCGGAAGAGGCCGCCTTGCCTTCCTTGACCTCGCTGGTCTTCTTTCCGTTGAGGTCGTAAACCTCATAGCCGGCGGGGTCGAGGATGACGCTGCCGGTGGTTCCGACGATGACCGCGCCGCGGTCACGGTTGTAGAGCTTCATCCCGTTGCAGCTCTGGTCGTGCCAGGAGATCATCTTGTCGTCGTACACGAAGCTGGTGTCCAGGGTGTCGTAGAACTGCCAGTCGTCCTTGAACTGGTAGCGGCCTCCGGCGGCGGTGATGCGGTTGGGAAGATCGACCCCGAGCGCCCAGCGGCAGACATCGACTTCGTGGGTTCCATTATTGAGAGCTTCGCCGGTACCCCAGATTCTGAACCAGTGCCAGTTGTAAGGTTGGACGTTGTCCTTGTACGGCTGGCGCGGGGCCGGACCTTGCCAGAGATCCCAGTCGAGAACAGCGGGGACGGGAGCTACCTTTCCGACGCCGATGGACTTGCGGGTGTTGCTGTACCATGCCTTGCCGTAGTAGGCGCGGCCTACGAGGCCGTCTTGAATTTTCTTGACGACATCGATGTAAATGGGCGAAGAGCGGCGCTGAGTACCCATCTGGACATGCTTGCCATACTTGCGCTGGGCTTCGACGAGCAAAGCGCCCTCGGCGGGGTTGTGGCTGCAAGGCTTTTCGACGTAGACGTGCTTGCCTGCCTGAAGCCCGGCGATGGCCATCGGTGCATGCCAGTGGTCGGGCGTGGCGATGGTGATGGCGTCCACGTCTTTGGAGGTAAGGATGTTGCGGAAGTCCTTGTCGGTGGCAGGGGCATAGCCGAGGCTGGTCTGGACCCGGCCCGCGAACTTTTTGAGGGTGTTGCTGTCGACATCGCAGACGTGAGTGATTCTCGCGTGCTGCTGGTTTGCCTTGAGCGACGCGAGGTGGGCGTAGGCGCGGCTGTGGAGGCCGATGACCGCAAAGTTGAGGCGATCGTTGGCTCCGAGGATCTGGGCATAGCTTTTTGCGGTCGAGCCGACGGCGAGGCCCGCCGCTCCTACTGCAAGGGTATCGAGAAATTCACGTCGAGAGATCACATCTCCTCCTTGGGAGTTATTGCCGGCGACCGGTAAAAACCGAATCCCGGCGCTACCCGGTCGCGGGATAACTTTACACGAGTGGGGAAGGTTGGTTCAAAGTAAAAACAAAAGATCGCCTGGCTACCTTCTCTATACACGGACTGTGGAGATTGAGAGAACGGCCGATTATTGGGTGCTGTTGCCGGTGCGCCCTATTCGCCTTTTAACAGGGCGGAGGGCTGAAGTCCGCGAAGGACGCGGACAGGGAAGAGGGCAGCCAGGGCGGCGATGGCGACGTTGAGCAGAAGGACCAGCGGAAGAACGGAGAGTCGAGGCAGCGTCGCCGTATGGAAGTTGACCTGGCTGATGGCCCAGGCGGCGGCGGACCCCGCGACGTAGCCAAGGACAACCCCGGCGATCGCAATCGCAAGCGCCTCCAGCAGGAACATGGCCATGAGCTGAGTCTGCGATCCGCCGAGCGCTTTCATCAGGGCGAAGTCGCGGCGGCGCTCCAGCACGCTGGCCGAAAGGGTAGCGAGAACGCTTACAGCCACGGTGAGGGCGATGAGCAGGACGGCCCCGTACATGAGCGAGTGGGTGCGGTCGACGATGCGGGACTCGCCTTCGACGAGTTGGCGCACGGGCTGGATCTGCAGGGCGGGGAACTGGCTGCGCAGGCGGGTCAGGGCCGCTTCCACGGCGGCGGCCCCGCCGGGAATCTGAACCTCAATGACGGTAGGTCCGATGCCCGTCCATTGGGTGAAGGCGGCCAGGGGAATGTAGATGCGGCTGTCTTCGTCACCGCCGGTCTTGAGGCGGCCCGCGCCGGCGAGAGTAACGGCTTTGCCGGCGTAGGTAAGTTCTACAGCGTGTTCATCAGCTACAAAGTTAGCGGCGCGCTCGCCGAGGAGTGCGGCGTTGGGCGCGGTGGGCCACTGGGGGAGTTGCCACCAGGAATCAAGACGCCGGACGGCTGCGAAGTCGGTTCCCGCGACGACGACTGAAGTTCCGCGGTCGGTAGTAGCCACGGCATAGGCGAAGGGCGCGACAAGGGCATCGGGACCTGCGGCCTTCTGGACGGCTGCGAGCGTTCCAGGCGGAAGGGCTACGCCTGTTCCCGACGACGCAGGGACCGTGACCACGACGTTGGCGCCGAAGTTGCGGAACTCCTTATGGAGCTTCGCGTTGAGATCGGCGTAGAGGGTGAGCAGAGCGGTAACTACAGCGGCGGAGACGGTAAGCGCGACCAGCGCGGAGAAGCTGCGGGCGCGGCGGTGGACCAGCGAGCGGCGCAACATGCCGATGAAGCTAAGCTGTGGCTTGTGTGTTGTCCGATGGGTCATGCGTCCGCCCGGAGGATGGTGGATGGGTCCATTTCAAGCGCTGTCCGGATGGATGGCGTGCTTCCGGCGATGGCGACGGCCAGCGCCAGCGCGACGACGACGGGAAGGAGGACGGGGATAAGCACAGGGCCGACGGAGGCTGCGCCGTCGCCTGCGAAGATGCTGGCTCCCAGCCAGGCGGCGAGGCCGGAGCCCAGAAGGTAGCCGACAGCTCCCGCGAAGACGGCAAGCAGGCCGGTCTCGGCATAGAAAAGAAAGGCAATAGCGCCTTTGCTGGCTCCGAGCGAGCGCATCAGGCCGATCTCTCGTTGCCGTTCGAGAATGGCGGTGGCCATGGCCGCGCTGACGGCGAATCCGGCGGCAAGCAAGGCTGCTGCGCTGATGAGCCACATCAGGCCACTGATACGTTCGAGCACATTGCCTTCGTTTTGCTCGACGCGGCGGACCTGATCGGCCTGGGCTCCGGGGATGGCCTCGCGAATCTGGTAGGCGATGGAGTTGGCGTAGGGGCGGCAGTACCAGATCTCGTGCTGCTGCGGCGAGAGCGTGTCGGGATCTTTGCGGGCGAAGGCGTCTTCAGGCTTGGTGCGGGCGCTAACGTCGACGCGGGAGACGGCGTCGGGCAGGTTGGCCAGCCTTTGCGCGGTTTCGAGGGGGAGAAGAACTCGCTTGTCCATGGCGTCTCCGGTGGAGACAAGGCCCGTGATCTTCAGAGTGGTGTCGCCGGTCTGGAGGCTGTCGCCGATGTGCAGACCGGTGGCGGCTCCGGCTACGGCTTCGCCTGGAGTTGCGGGCCACGCGCCGGTGAGCTTCCACCAGGGGTGCATGACGGGCGCGCCGGTGGTGATGCTGCTTTCGCCGTTAGCCAGTTTGTGATGGAACCACAAGCCCGTCGCCTGAATCTGCTGGCCGTCAGCCAGCTTCAGGGAGATGGGGAGTTCGGGAGAGACGCCGGTGATGTTGTTGGCCCAGAAGATGCTTTTGAGTTTAGGCAGGTCGCTGGCCTTGAGGTATGCGCCGCCAGTAGAGGGTTTGATGTCCACACCGCCGATCTTCACGTCGAGCAGGTCGGCTTTCGGGGTAATAACGATGTTGGCTCCGTAGACAGCCAGCTCTTTGTGAATGCGGTCGCCGACGGTGGTGGCGAGGGCGAGCATCGCGGTGACGGCGGTTGTCCCGAGCAGGATGGCGAGTCCGGCGAGCGCCTTGCGGCGGCGCTGGCGGCGGAAGCTTTCCCATAGAAGCCGGAAGAACATTAGAGTAGCGACCTCATCGCTCGAAGACCGGTGCGAGCGCGCGCAGATCGGCCGCCTGGATGACGACCTCGCCGCCGCCGATCGAGGATTTCAAGGGGATGGGATTGCAGCCTCCCGGCTGACCCATCGACTGGGGCACCAGCGGCGAAGCGCACATCTTGCAGGTAATTCCCTGGCTGCTGATGTAAAAGCCGACCGGGCCGCAGATGTGGCAGGCGTCGGCGACCGAGACGATGTTGCCGTCGGGCTTCTTGTAGAGGAGAAAGCGGACTTCGGCGCTGCCGCCTTTGCCGTCGTCGATATGCACGCCGTAGCGGTGGAGCTGGTTATCGGTGATCTGCGAGGTGGGAACGATAGCCTGGCTGCCGACGAGCGTGACCGAGGTTGTCGGTGAGAGGGCGGTAGTGCTCTTGGCGTAGATGAACTCTGCCGTCGAGAGGAAGATGAAGACGAAGCTGGTGACGACGACGGCGTACATCCACATCTTCTCGCGGCGCTGGGTCCACTCGGCACGGCGCTTGTCGGCAGCAGTGGCGGTGGAGGCAAGTTCGATAGGGGTACGGCGCTTGTATTCGAGCAGCATCATCAGCCCGGCGAGCGCAAGCATGGTGACGAAGAAGAAGAGGTCATTGCGGACGATGGGGCCGATGAGGCGCATCTCGGTGGTGCTGGAGGGGAGAACGCCGTTTTCGCTCAGTTCGTGCAGGCCGCTCACCACGAGCTGGAAGGTCACGAAGTAGAGGATGACGGTGGTGACGCGGAAGAAGCGCTGCAGGTTGATCTTGACGCTGCCTCGGATGAAGAGCACGCCGAAGACGACGGCGACGGCGACGCCGAGCAAGGTCCCGGTGAAGCTAAGAAGCTCGGTGGAGTTGAGGGTGACGGCGGAGAGGATCAGGACGGTCTCAACCCCTTCGCGCAAAACCAGCAGAAAGACGAAGAGAAAGAGGCCGATGCGGGAGACGCCGTCTTCTCCGCCGGTGAATCTGGCTACTTTAGTCTCGATCTCGCCCTTCATGGAGCGCGCGGTCTTGTGCATGAACCAGATCATGCTGACGACGAAGACAGCGGCGGCGAGCATCACCCAGCCTTCGATGATGTCGGAGTTGAAGTTGAGATGGGCAACCAGCAGGGCCACGCCGATGCTGGCGACGATGGCGGTTCCCAGGGCCCAGAAGACGACGCGCTTCAGCTCGTGGCGGCCGATCTTGGCGAGATAGGCGAAGACGATCCCGACGATCAGCGCCGCTTCGACCCCCTCGCGGAGGGTAATGATAAATGCCTGCAACATAAGGTCTTTCTCTTCCCCGAGAGACTTTCCGCAAGGCTTTCCGCGAGCGCTTGAAGGCTGGTCCCGATGCTGTCCGGACGAGACCAGGATCGGCCATCGTTCCTGCATCCAGTCTAATGCGGACTAAATTGGTCGTCAATTAGGACGCTGGAATCTGGGACTTCAGAGTGAGAATGTGGAGGGGGATATGGTGCGCCCGGAGCGATTCGAACGCCCGACCTACTGGTTCGTAGCCAGTTGCTCTATCCATCTGAGCTACGGGCGCACATTGCGTTTGGATGCAACTCTCTAAAGATATCGGAATTCAGCGGCTGGGGCAACCGCCGAAAAGGAGAGATTTCATGGTGCGCCCGGAGAGATTCGAACTCCCGACCCTTTGGTTCGAAGCCAAATGCTCTATCCAACTGAGCTACGGGCGCGTGGTGAAGGTGTCCAACATAGTCGATTCGCAGATTGATGGCAAATGGGCAGCTATTGGGCTGCTGCCGCGGCCGGCTCCGGCTCGGGGAGCGTGAACATGGGCATGGCTTCGACGATGTCGAGCCCGGCGCGGCGCAGAAGCTGGTGAATGTTCGACTCACTGAGCCGGGTGGCATCGTACTCGACGCGGACCGTCTTCTCGTCTTCGCGAAACTCGATGCGGCGGACGCCGTAGACTTCGCGGACTTTGGCAATGGCAAGGGTAGCCGCCTCGGTGGGGCGCGCTCCATAGCGGTAGATGACGTCAAGCTGGGTCATAAGACGATGATAGCAGTGGTGTCCGAAGAAGCGAGCTTTATCCGTAAAATCGAAGATATGGGAATTTCTCTGGTCGAGGGCACATTTTCCGGGCTCATCTTCGATTGCGACGGAACGCTGGTGGACACGGCTCCCGCTCATTTCGCGGCGCTACAGGAGGGGCTTACGCCGCATGGGCTGACCATGGCAAAGGAATGGTATTACCCTCGGGGCGGCCTTACACCGGATGCGTTGATGGATGAGTATGAGGCGCTGCTTGGAGTCGCCGTGCCTCGCGAGGATATCTTTGCGCGGTACACGGTCGCGTTTCAGGCGGGAGTGCGGCATCTGCGGGAGGTTACGGTGATTGCCGAGATTGCCCGCGAGTGGCACGGAAGGGTGCCGATGGCGGTCGCCTCGAATGGACACCGGGAGAACGTCGAGGCCAGTCTTACGGTTACGAAGCTGCGACCGCTGTTCGACCTGATCGTGGCGGCGGAAGATGTCGAGCACGGCAAGCCCGCGCCTGACGTGTTTCTGGAGGCGGCGCGCCGGATGGGCGTTGCGGCGGCCGGCTGCGTGGTCTTTGAAGACACCGATGAAGGGTTGGACGGCGCCCGCAGGGCAGGGATGCGGGCAATCGATATCCGGCAATACTTTGCGCCGCAGCGATGAGACGCGAGGCTACAGCTTTTTCAGGTAGGTGATGATCTCGGGACTGGTCCAGTCCTGCGCCGAGACGAATTTGCGGCGGAGGATCCCGTTCTTATCGATGACGTAGCTCTCGGGAATCTGCAGGGTTCCGTAGAGATGGTTGATGCGCAGGGTCGGGTCGCGGACGGTGAGGAAGTCGATGTGATTTTTAGCCAGGAAGCGATTGTAGACGCCTTCGTCTTCGTCCTGGCTGATGGCGATGATGACGACGTCGGGCATCTCGTTATGAAGCTGGATGAGGCTGGGCAGTTCGAGGATGCACGGAGGGCACCAGGTCGCCCACAGATTGAGGATGACGGTGTGGCCGCGATACTTGCTGAGTTCAATCGTTTGAGTTCTGTCGCTTACAGTGAAGTTCGGCGCAACCGTGCCGATCCGTTGAGGATGGCTGCCGCGATCGCACCCGGCGGTCAGCAACATCGAGAGAACGACACCTGCCCAGACTATTCGCACATTACGCTCCACTTCCTATAATACGAAGTCGTGAACCCAAGCGACCATTCTGCCGAATTGAAAATTGTGCCTGTTGACCTGGAACTGTCGGTCGTCATTCCGGCGCGAAACGAAGACAAGGCGCTTCGCGGATGCCTGGCAACGCTGGTCAACCAGTCGGAGCTGGCGTTTGAGCTGGGCGCGCAGTGGGAGATCATTGTCGTGAATGATGACTCCAGCGACGGAACCCGGTCGATTGCAGACGCAGTTGCCGCTGCAAATTCCGGCGTGACCGTGCTCGATGCTCCCCTGCTCAACCCCGGGGATGGCTCGACAGGAAAATCAGCCGCCTGCTGGGCCGGAGCGCAGATCGCGCGAGGGAAGCGGCTGCTGTTCACCGATGCGGACACGTTGCACGAGCCGGGCGATCTTTCACGGTCGCTGCACGAGGCGGACAAGTACAAGGCGGCGCTGCTGTCGTACTCGCCGCGGCAGATCGTGAAGGGGTTCTGGCAGCGATCGGTCATGCCGCTGGTGTTCTCGGAGTTGGCCAGCGTGTATCCGATGAAGCAGGTCAACGATCCGGAGCGGAGCCTGGCTGCGGCGAATGGCCAGTTTGTGCTGGTGGACAGGGATGCCTATTTCGCGGTGGGTGGACATGGGGCTCTGGGAGCGACGGTGCTCGAGGATGTCGCGCTGGCGCGCAATATCAAAGACGATGGCCGGACGATCCGGTTTCGCTATGCTCCCGATGCGCTGCTCACGCGCATGTACCGGACGACGGCGGAGATGATGGAAGGGTGGAGAAAGAATCTCGCGCTGCTGTTTCCACGGCCGATCTATCTGGCGGCGTGGAGGGTGCTCGATGTGCTGCTCTTCTTTGGCCTCCCCGGCCTGGCTGTAGGAATGGTTTGGTTGCAGCCGTGGCAGCGCGGCGTGATCTGGTTGATCTGGTTGCGGACACTGTGGCGTTTCTATTCGCGGGTAGCGCGATCGCATTTTCCTGCATCTGATGTGGTTGTCTCCATACTCGGGGTTCCGCTGTTTATTTACCTGCTGGTACGCAGCGTAGTGGATCATCGCGTGAATAAGTCGGTGAGGTGGAAAGGCCGAACCTATCCCGGCGGATAAGCGCAGCAGAGGGTAATCAAGAGGAAGGGCCTCGGCCTTGGCGCGGATATGATTAACGTTTGTAACCGCGTTGTCGCGCAACGCGTCTAATGGGTGAGAAACGATGATCCTGCTTACACGAAAAGCCGAGTTTTCCTCCGCACATTTCTACTGGAATGATGCGTGGTCCGAGGAGGAGAACCGGCGTGTCTTCGGCAAGTGTGCAAATCGCAACGGCCACGGTCACAATTACACGCTGGAGGTTACGGTTGCGGGCGAAGTCGATCCTGTCTCCGGGTTTGTCGTTGACCTGAAGCAGTTGAAGGATATTCTCGAGCGCGAGGTGGTCAGCGTCTACGATCACCGCCATCTGAATCTGGAAGTGCCGGAGTTCGCCAAAGCGATTCCGACGACGGAGAACATCGCCATTGCCATCTGGCAGCGGTTAGAGGGAAAAATCCCAAACGCGAAGCTGCATCGGGTCCGTGTATATGAGATGCCAGACCTCTTCGCGGACTTCTATGGTGAGCGATGAAAGCATATCTTTCACGGCGATATCATTTCCCGGCCTCGCATCGTCTCCATAGCGATGCCTACGATGCCGAGCAAAACCGTGCCGTGTTCGGCAAGTGCAACCATCCGCACGGTCATGGGCACAACTACGCTGTGCAGGTTACGGTGAGCGGCGAGGTCGACCCCGAGACCGGCATGGTCTGCAATCTTGCCGATCTCGATGCCTTTGCGCAGGCGAATCTGCTCGACCGCTTTGACCACACAAACTTGAATCTGCTCGATTGCTTCCGCGAATCGGTTTCGACGACGGAGAATCTAACGATTGAGATTCACCGCATCTTTCGCGGCTTTACCGCTGCCCACCTGGAGCGGGTACATGTCGAAGAGACGAGCAACAACTCCTTCGACTATGCGGGCAATGTAGATCTCCGCTTCATCTAAAAGGAAGGTTCCCATGGCAAGCGCATCCGCTACACTCGATTCCACACTGCTTGAAACTACTTCGACGCAGGAGCTGTATCGCGAACTGCTGCGCCGCATGGGGGAAGACCCCGAGCGCGACGGCCTGCTGAAGACGCCTGAGCGCCTGGAGAAGGCAATGAGCTTTCTGACCCGGGGTTACGCCATGGACGTCACCGAAGTTCTGCACGATGCTTTGTTCGATGTGGACTACGACGAGATGGTCATTGTGAAGGACATCGAATTTTACTCGCAGTGCGAGCACCATCTGCTGCCGTTCTTCGGCAAGGCGCATATCGCCTATGTGCCCAATGGCAAGGTGATCGGGTTGAGCAAGATTCCGCGGCTGGTTGACGTCTTCGCGCGCCGGTTGCAGGTGCAGGAGCGGCTGACGCGGGAGGTGGGCGAGGCGATCCAGGAGGCGATCAATCCGCAGGGCGTCGCGGTGATTCTGGAGGCGCAGCACCTCTGTATGATGATGCGCGGAGTGGAGAAGCAGCATTCGTCCACCGTAACCTCGGCAATGATCGGCGTGTTTAAGACGCAGCTTCAGACGCGGAACGAGTTTTTGTCGCTGGTGCGACGCCAGGGCAGCGGCCTTTAGCAAACAGGCCTTAGCAAATAGACTGGGAGATGAATGAACGGTCTTCTGGTATTGGACAAGCCCTCGGGGCTTACATCGCATGACTTAGTCTCGATTGTTCGCCGCGCCACCGGCGAAAAATCCATCGGACATCTTGGCACGCTTGACCCCATGGCCACGGGAGTTCTGCCGCTCCTGCTGGGCAAGTACACCCGGCTGGCGCAGTTCTTCGGGCAGGCGGAAAAGTATTATGAGGGGTCCATCCGCTTCGGTTTTGCGACAGACACCTTCGACGCTGAGGGAGCGCCTGTCTCCGACCCGAAGCCTCTGACGCATTCGCTCGAAGAGCTTCGGGAGTTGAGCCTCAGGTTCCGCGGCGAGATCGACCAGGTGCCTCCTATCTATTCGGCCAAGAAGATCAATGGCGTTGCCGCGCACAAACTCGCTCGCGCAGGAGTTGAAGTCACGGTAAAGCCGGCGCGGATTACGATCCACGATTTCAAGCTGCTGGGCTTACAGGCCGAGGTTGCGGCGTTTGAGATGCATGTCTCTGCCGGGGGGTATGTTCGCTCCGTGGCTCATGAGTTGGGACAGCTTGCCGGATGCGGAGCGCATCTCGCGTCGCTGCGTCGGACGCGGGCTGGTGCGTTTACGCTGAACGATGCGGTGACGGTGGATCAATTGAAACAGGCGTCTGGCCCGGCAGAGATCGAGTCTCTGCTGCCTCATCCGCGGACGCTATTGCCGGAGATGCCTTCGGTGACGGTGGATGAACGAATGGCGGGGCGACTGCGAAATGGAATGCAGGTGAACCTGCCGGAGTTCTCACCGGCTCCGCTGGTGAAGGTGTTTACCAGCCCGACCGATCTGCTGGCCATTGCGCGGCGCGTGGCGGGAACGCTGATGCAGCCGATCGTCGTGATGGGATAGGGCGCTTACTTCTTCAATAAGGGCAATACCAGGGGCAGGATATTCTCGGCGACGATCTTGTTGCCGGCGGCTGTCGCGTGGGTGCGGTCCGCCTGCATCATGCCGTCGACGCCATACACGCCCTTGAGGAGAAATGGCAGCATCGGCACGTTATATTTTCTTGCGAGCACGGTGTAGGTCGCATCGAACTGCCGGATGTAGTCGGGACCGTAGTCCGGCGGCAGGCTGATTCCAGCGAGTGCTACCTTCGCTCCGCCGGCCTTGAGCGTGGCGATGATCTTGTCGAGGTTGGCGCGCGTATCCCGGATGGGCAGGCCGCGAAGGCCGTCGTTGCCTCCGAATTCGACGACGACGACCGCGGGCTTGAGCGCGAGGATGTGGCCGAGCCGCGCGACGCCGTCCTTGGTGGTATTGCCGCTGATGCCCTCGTTGACGACACGATAGTCGTAGCCGCGCGCGTTGAGATCGGCTTGAAGGTAATCGGGATAGCTCTCGCCGGGGCCTGTCCCCAGCCCTGCGGTGAGGCTGTCGCCGAAGCAGATTAAGACGGGGCGGTTGTCCGGCTTTGTTGCGGCGACCGGAACTACGGCTTGCGCCTGCGGCTGCGTCACGGCGGCTGATTCGGTGGCTGCGGATTGCTGCGAGTGATGATCGGATCTGCACCCGCACATTCCCATCGTTACAGCCGTTACTATGAGGAGAACTTCTATCTGCCGCATACGTACAACGTTATCAGGAGGAGTCAGTCGAGGTGAACACAGCAGAAGCTAGGACCGCTCCCATGATCGAGGTGGAAGGACTGCGCAAATCGATCCGCAATGGGACGCGGACGGTGGACATTCTGAAGGGGCTGGACTTCGAGATTCCGAAGGGGCAGTTCGCCGCTATTATGGGCGCGTCGGGGAGCGGGAAGTCGACACTGCTCGGCCTGCTGGCCGGACTTGATTCTCCCAGCTCCGGTGAGGTGCGGCTGAATGGGATTGCCATCAGCTATCTGCCCGAAGACAAGCTGGCGCAGGTTCGCGGAAAGACCATCGGGTTCGTCTTTCAGTCGTATCAGTTGATCCCGACGCTGACCGCTCTTGAAAACGTTCTGCTGCCGTATGAGCTGAATGTCGATGGATCCGATGCGAAGGCTGGACAGTCGCGTGCCCGTGAGTTGCTGGCCAGCGTTGGCCTGGGCGACCGGTTCGGTCACTATCCCGTGCAACTCTCCGGAGGCGAACAACAGCGGGTTGCATTGGCGCGGGCATTTATTCTGCGGCCTCCAATCGTGCTGGCCGACGAGCCTACGGGGAACCTGGACAGCACCAACGGCGCGCATGTGCTCGATTTGCTGCTGAACCTGAACCGCACCGAAGGAACGACGCTGGTGCTGGTGACGCACGATGCCGTGCTGGCTGCGTATGCCGACCGGCGGATTACGCTGCGGGATGGCCTCATCGTCTCCGACGAGACAGTCCCGGCAGGCGGCGCGGCAGAGCTGCGTCAGGGCTCCGCCGTGACGGAAGCGGGGGCAGAGTAGCGATGGCGAGCCTCTCCTATCGCTCTGCCATCAAGATTGCCGCCCGCGAGATGCGCTCGTCGCGAGGCAAGTTTTTCTTTGTCGTCCTGTCGGTTGCAATTGGAGTCGCCGCTCTGACCGGCGTTCGCGGATTTTCCTCGTCCTTCCGTGCAACGCTTCTCTTGCGCGCACGTAGCATCATGGCAGCCGACGTCTCGGCGAGGATGTTCGAGCAGCCGACGCCGGAGCAGCAGAAGGGGCTCGATGCCATCGCCGCCGAGGGCGTGGAGATGACGCCCATCACCGAACTGCTGTCGATGGCGAGTTCACCGAAGACGCTCGATCCTCTACTGGTTTCGATCAAGGCCGTTGATCCTGCGATGTATCCGTTCTATGGGACGGTCGAACTTGCCCCTGCGGCGGCGCTGAAGAATGTTTTGAAGCCCGACACCGTCGTCGTAGCCGATGACCTGCTGGTGCGCCTGCACCTGAAGGTCGGTGACGAACTCAAGATTGGAACGCGCCAGTTTCGCATCGCCTCCGTGGTGGTGAACGAGCCCGACCGGCTGTCGGGGAATTTTGCCGCCGGTCCGCGCGTGCTGATCTCACGCGAGGGGCTGGACGCGAGCGGGCTGCTTGCTCCGGGCAGCCACGCGGGACAGCGATATCTCTTCAAGCTGCCCGCGCGGCGCGACGGCAGCGCGATACCGGATTCGGCGGTGTCGGCATTCAGCGAGCGCCTGGAAAAGCTGTTGCCCGAGGCTCGCGTGATCGACTATCGCGAGACGAATCCGGCGCTGACACGAGGACTCGACCGCGCGACGAGCCTGCTTTCCCTGATGAGCCTGGTCGCGCTGGTGCTGGGCGCAATCGGAGTCGGCATGGCGATGCGAGCGCACCTGCAGCAACGGCTGGACACCATCGCGATCATGAAGTCCCTGGGTGCTCGCTCCGGGCAGATCATGAAGATCTACCTTCTGCAGACGCTGCTGCTGGGGCTGCTGGGAGGGGTGCTCGGCGTTGCGCTCGGCGTCGGCGTACAGATGGCGTTTCCGCATTTTCTGGCGAAGCTGCTCCAGATGCAGACCGAAGTGCATCTGCAGGCGCAGACGGTACTGATCGGCCTGGGAGCGGGTGTGCTGACGACGCTGCTGTTCACGTTGCCTCCGCTGCTCGACATTCGCGGAGTCCGCCCGATTCTGATTCTTCGCCGCGCGGTCGAGGAGAACGACGATCCGTTCGTTACGGCGGCGTTGCGCAAGCTGCGCAAGAATCTGGCTCAGATCGGCGCTGCTCTCCTGATTCTTGCCGGGCTTGCGGGCATCGCGGCGACGCTGAGCGATTCAGCTACGGTAGGCAAGGTCTTCTCTCTGGGCTTGGTGGCTGTACTGGCGGTATTGGTCGCGTCGTCGGCGCTGGTGCTGGCCGGATTGCGCCGGTTTCTGGAGCGGACGCGATTGAGCCTGCCTTCCCCGATGCGACATGGGCTGGCGAATCTCTATCGTCCGGGAAATCCTTCGGCGGCTCTGCTGGCCGCATTGGGACTCGGCGTGATGCAGATCATGGCGGTTTATTTCGTGCAGCAATCCGTTGTCAGGGAGTTGCATATCTCGAGCGCGCCAAATCTTCCCAATGTCTTTCTGATCGATATCACCCCGGATGAGATCAATGGCGTGCGCACCCTGATCAAGGCGCAGCCCAGCGTGACCGCTCCGGCGGAGATGATGCCGGTGGTCTCCTCGCGCATTATCGACATTGACGGCGTGCCGGCAAATCAGGCCAGGCTGAAAAACTTTCCCAAGCGGATGCTGCAATCCGTCTCGCTCACCTGGTCTGCGGATCTGCCGCCGGGCACAAGTGCGGTTGCAGGCAAGTGGTGGCAGAAAGATGAGAAGCAACCGGTCGTCGCCGTGAGCCAGCGCGACGCAGAGCGCCTTGGGGTGAAGGTTGGATCGCATATCACCTTCGCTGCGCAGGACCAACGCTTCACCGCAAAAGTGGTTGCGCTGACGAAGGCAGATGGACAACACGCGTATTCGCGAGCCTCGTTCATCCTGCCGCAGACGGCACTGGCCGGTCTGCCGGTGGTCTGGTATGGCGGCGTCCATGCCGATCCGGCGCGTGTGGGCGAACTGCAGCGGGCGCTTTATCGAGCCTATCCAACGGTGACGGTTATCAATGTCGCGCAGGCGCTCGAGACGGTTCGCTCGGTCGTCATCCAGATCACTTACGTGATTCAGTTCCTTGCGGCGTTCTCGATCTTCGCGGGAATCCTCATCCTCGCCAGC
This sequence comes from Acidobacteriales bacterium 59-55, assembly GCA_001897435.1. GTDB lineage: Bacteria > Acidobacteriota > Terriglobia > Terriglobales > Acidobacteriaceae > Edaphobacter. Next base: position 196,887 of record MKSV01000009.1, read on the forward strand.
AGCATTGCCGGAACGCGATACCGGCGCATTAAGGAAGTGGTGGTTCTGAAGACGCTGGGAGCCACGCGGCGGCAGATCGCGACCATCTTTTCGATTGAGTTCGCGGTGCTGGGACTGGTTGCGGGCGTGGTCGGCATTATCTTTGCCAATGTAATTGCCAAGGTCCTGCTGCATCGCATGGACGTAGTCTTTCATTGGCAGTGGGGCTGGTCGTTCGTCGCGCTCCTGGCGACAGCGGCTCTGACTGTAACGACCGGGTGGGTGGCCAGTCATCGGATCCTTGGCCAGAAGCCGTTGGAAGTGCTGCGCGACGAATAGATCAGGATGGCGGCAGGGAGGTAGGCGTGCCCGCCTGTCGGCCCGCTAACATGTGGAACAATTTTTCTATTGACATTCATTGGCTGAGTCTCGTAGATTCCTTCTCAACTCGCGGTCAAATCGGAAGCGGTCTGCTTCGCCGGGAAATTTCGATATCTGGCGGTTCATGTCGACTTCTGACCTTTTGGCTTATCTCCTCCAGGCGGGCAGACTGCGGCTTCCAGCATCTGCCCGCTCCTTTTTCTGATTGCAAACTCGCCTATGGGAGGTAGGGAATGAGCCGTTTCGGCTGGAAATATGGCGCGGTTATACCAGTGCTGCTGTTGAGCTTTGGCCTACAGGAGATTCACGCGCAGCAGGTATCGTACGAGCATGCGACCGCCAAACAACTGGCCGGGATCGCCAAGGATAATTCACGGCACTTTGGCGACGATCCCGATCACCCCGGTCCGCTTGCCAAGGATCTGTCCTATGGGATTGCTCCGGCACCGGTCGGCAAGGCCATGCGCAAGGTCGCCGACTGGCAGCTTGAGCGGTCGCAGCCTTACTTCGACCGGATATGGACGTGGAGCGTCCTGTACAGCGGCTTTATGGCTGCCTCGGAGTCGCTCAACGATCCGAAGTATCGCGACGCTATGATGGCGATGGGCGCGAAGTTCGACTGGCGGCTGCGGTCGCATCTGCCTAACGCCGACGACCAGAGCATCGGCCAGACCTATCTTGAGCTTTATCTGCTGAAAAAAGATCCGGCGATGATGCAGCCGACGAGAGATGAATTGGATGCTGTACTGGCCGCACCGCGGATGTCGACGATTCCCGGCAAGGAGCTGCCCTGGTGGTGGTGCGATGCATTGTTCATGGCGCCGCCGGTGTGGGCGCGGATGTATGCGGCGACCGGCGACCGGAAGTATCTCTCCTACCTCGACGAGGAGTGGTGGAAGACTTCGGACCTGCTGTACGACACTACCGAGCATCTGTATGCGCGGGACGCCAGCTACCTGACCAGGAAAGAGGCGAATGGGCAGAAGATGTTCTGGGGGCGGGGAAATGGATGGGTCATGGGCGGAATTGCCCGAACGCTCGAATACCTTCCCAAGGACGATGCGGCGCGTCCGAAGTACGTGAAGCAGTTGCAGGAGATGTCGGCGCGGGTCGCCTCGCTGCAGGGCAAGGACGGGATGTGGCGCTCCGGCCTGCTCGATCAAAGCAACTATGCCCTGCCCGAGATGTCGGGATCGGCGCTGATGACTTACGCGCTGGCCTGGGGTGTCAACAACGGGATATTGGACAGGAAGGTCTATCGTCCGGTGATCCAGAAGGCTTGGGCGGGCATGCTGCATCACGTGTACGCGGATGGCCGGCTGGGCTGCATTCAGCAGACGGGCGCGGAGCCTGCTCCTTTCAAGGCATCTGCAAGCTACACCTATGGCGTGGGCGCGTTTCTGTTGGCAGGAAGCGAGATTCGGCGGATGGAGGGCAATTCTTCCGTAGGTAAACGCGTACATTGAAGCCGTCTCTGGTTGTAGGATGAGTATGTCTTGCAATTTAGAACGTGCGGAAGTGGTCGATGAAGGTGGATGAAGTAGGGACGCTGCGAGTACACAGGCAGCGGTTCAACGGCGATGGCCGGGCATTTGCGGCACCTGCGCGTGTGAATCTCATCGGCGAGCACACGGACTATACGGGCGGCCTGGTGATGCCGATGGCAATCGACTTTGCCACCGTCGCGGTGATCAGTTCGCGGGACGACGGGCGAGCCGTATTTTATTCAGTGAACTTTGACGAGGAGATCTCCTTCGACATCGCGTCGCTTGGGCGAAGTCCGCGTGGCCATTGGAGCGATTATCCGCTGGGAGTGGTGTGGAGCCTGGCGCAGGAGGGCATCGCGGTTAGCGGGTTCAGCATGAGCCTGGCGGGCAATGTTCCCGTCGGAGCAGGGCTGAGTTCGTCCGCGTCGCTCGAAGTTGCAGCGGCGATGGCGCTGTTATCGCATGCGGGCAAGGAGCTTCCTTTGCAGACGGTGGCCAAGCTCTGCCGCCGGACGGAGAATGAGTTTGTCGGCGCCAAGAGCGGCATCATGGACCAGTTTGTGGTGGCCGGCGCCGTGGCCGGGAGGGTGATGATGCTCGACTGCCGGTCGCTGGAGTTCGAACTGCTACCGCTGCCAGATGAAGTCCGTGTCGTCGTCTGCAACTCCATGGTGAAGCATGAGGTGGCAACGGGCGAGTATGGCGAGCGCAGCGATGAGGTCGAGGCGGGACAGGCAGTTTTGCGACGCGAGCGCCCGGGAATTGAGCTACTGCGCGATGCGACCCTGGCGGACCTTGAGGCTTGCAAAGACAAGATGAGCGCGGCCAGCTTTGCTCGCTGTAGGCATATCATCTCCGAGAATGCACGGGTGTTCGAAGCCCGGGCAGCCTTGTTGCGCGGAGACGTCAAGCGGTTTGGCGCGTTGATGATAGAGGCTCATGCGAGTGTGCGCGACGACTTTGCGGCCAGTTGCCCCGAGGTGGATACGCTGGTTGAGATCGCGGTGCGGCAGCCGGGCTGCTTTGGGGCACGGATTACCGGCGGCGGCTTCGGCGGATGCACGGTGAACCTGGTCGAGGCGGAGAGGGCGGAAGCGTTCGTGGAGGCTTTGCGCCGGGAGTATAAGGCGGGTTTGGGTATCTCCGCCGACTGCTTCGTCTGCGCTCCGTCCGATGGAGCGTTCGCGATGGCGGCGAAAGGCGGTGTGCAGTGAATCCATTGGCTCAGAAGAATCCTCATCGCCGCTATAACCCGCTGAGGCAGGATTGGGTGCTGGTCTCGCCGAATCGAACGCAGCGGCCGTGGCAGGGGCAGATGGAAAAGCCTGTGGTTGCGCCGGCACTGACCTACGATCCGAACTGCTACCTGTGTCCCGGCAATACGCGGGCGGGCGGAGCGCGAACGGACAAGTACACCAGCACCTACGTCTTCGAAAATGACTATGCGGCATTGAAGCTGGATGCTCCGCGATTTTCGAGCGATGAGGGCGACAAGGGCATTCTGGTCGCGGAAGGGGAGAGCGGGATCTGCCGTGTGATCTGCTTCTCGCCCCGGCATGACCTGACTCTGGCGAAGATGGCGGTTTCAGAGATTCGGACAGTGGTCGACGTTTGGGCGGAACAGTATCGGGAACTGGGCGCGCGCGACGATATTTCCTATATTCAAGTGTTCGAGAATCGCGGCGCGATGATGGGCGCGAGCAACCCCCATCCGCACGGACAGATCTGGGCGAGCCTTTCGATCCCGAATGAGGTGGTCGCCGAGGCGAAGGGGCAGAGGTCTTACTTTGAAGAGAGAGGCTGCTGCCTGCTCTGCGCCTACCGGGAGATGGAAGTCAGGCTCCAGGAGCGGGTGGTGACGGCGAATGCGAGTTTTATTGCCGTCGTCCCGTACTGGGCAGTGTGGCCGTTCGAGGTGATGATTCTGCCGCTGCGGCATATCGCCGATCTGGAGGCGATGACGGATACCGAGCGGGACGACTTCGCGGCGATGTTGCAGTCGGTGACTTCAACCTATGACAGGGTCTTCGATACGCCCTTCCCGTATTCGATGGGGCTGCATCCCCGGCCCTGTGACGGGAGCGAGCATCCCCACTGGCATTTCCATGCGCACTTCTATCCACCGCTGCTGCGCTCGGCCACAATCCGGAAGTTCATGGTGGGATATGAGCTTTTAGGATCGCCGCAACGGGATATCACGGCAGAGAGCGCGGCGGAGACACTGCGCCAGGCGGCATCGCGGTCGAGTTGAGGGATACCCCCTGGGTACTTTATGCCCAAAATATTCATTTCAAAAGTTTAGAAGGCTTGATTTCTAAAGTATTCATTTCAGATACTTTATACTTAGGGTTTTCTTTCTAAACGAGTTAGGCCCGGCTTGTAGCCGGGCCTTTTGCTTTTTTCATGCTGATTTAATTATAGCGAGTCGAGTGGAACTAATGGCCTATTTCCCAGCTTATTTCCTGGGCTGGAAGCAGTTTGTTTTGTGTTGGTTAGTCCGACGGATTGGAAATTGCACGGGCATCGGGGCTTGACAAGAGAGTACATGGGGCTTCACCCCATGCTGGTATAGAACTCGCCGCTGGCGCTAAAGCGATTCCCCCGATGGTGTGTAGGCACCCCGAACCGCAGATTCCTCCGCTTTGCCGCGGAATGACAAATAAAAAGGAAGCAAAACTCTACCCCAATGGGCATTTTGCGCTGGTTTCCGGACAGGCTTCTAGGCGCGGAGGTTGTCTGCTCGCCAGTTGATAATGGCCTGTTTGATGGCCTTGGGCCCGAGGTTCTGGGTGAGGGCGCGGCGGGCGAGGGCAGGGAGCTCGGCGTCGGAGGCAAAGCGCAGGGCGATGAGCTGGGCGGTGGTGAACTCGTTGATGTGCGCCTGCTCGTTCGCGGGTAGCAGGGAGGCGAGGCGAAGGCGCTCTTCGAGGCGGATGACGCGATCCTGAACCTTGACGGCCTGCATCCTGCCGACGAGCGCCATGAGGATAAGGGCGATCGACATGACGATCCACCAGTGGAAGAGATATCTGTGCTCCGGGTAATGGTGGACGGTGTCGTAGATGGAGAAGATGAGATTGAAGACAAGGATCGGCATCAGGACGAAGTGGAAGAGGGGGAAGCGGCGGGTGTGATTCGCGTAGCTTTGGGCGGTCGGCATGGGAATCCTTTCAGCGATGAGGGCGGCAGACGCATAAGGCCCGTGGGTCGAGGGAACGAATCAGCATATCATTCGGCTGCTGCTCAGCCTTTTCGGAAGGCATCGGGGATGTGCGAGGCGCAAGCGCTGTGGGACTAGGATGGGGAGGGGGAGTTTTTTAAGGAGAATCCAATGGCAGAGAAAGTTGCGCTTGTTCCGCCGTTCACGCGGGAGATTGCGGTTCGGAAGGTACGCGGTGCCGAAGATGGATGGAATTCACGGGATGCCGAGCGGGTTGCATTGGCCTATAGCGTCGACAGTCGATGGAGGAATCGTTCGGAGTTCGTTACCGGCAGGGCGGCGATCATCGAGTTTCTGAAACGCAAGTGGGCGAAGGAGTTGGAGTACCGGCTGATTAAAGAGGTTTGGGCGTTCGATGTGGACCGGATCGCGGTGCGGTTTGCGTATGAGTCGCGTGACCCGTCGGGGCAGTGGTTCCGTTCCTACGGAAACGAGAACTGGGAGTTCGATGAAGCGGGGCTGATGAAGGTTCGCCACGCCAGCATCAACGATGTGCCGATCAAGGAGTCGGAGCGGCTGTTCCACTGGCCGCTCGGCCGCCGCCCGGACGATCATCCGGGATTGAGCGAGTTGGGACTGTAGATTTCGCTCGGGATGACGGCCTAATGGAGCATAGCCGTCACGGCGTCCTGTGTGGCTTTGAGGTAGTTGCCGTAGCCGACGACTACCGTGGAGCCGACCAGCAGGAAGAGGCCCGCGCTGACGAGCCATCGGGTGCGAAGGCTGGTGCCGCGCCACTCCTTGAGGGCAAGTCCCCATAGGGTGGCGAAGATGATGATCGAGGCCATGTGCAGGGTCCAACTGGAGAAGTCGTACTTGCCCATCTTGGTCTGCCCCATCGAGTAGAAGAAGAACTGGAAGTACCAGATGACTCCGGCCATGGCGGCAAAAATATAGTTGGCGATCAGTGTCTTCGGCGCGAGGCGGTCGAAGGTTGACTCGTCGAGCGGGTCGAAGTCGACCAGGGTGTCGCCGGAGGAGTGCGAGGCGCGCATGGGGTTGGTGCCGGGCGCGCCGAAGAACTGTTTGACGGAGCTGTTCTTGACGATCAGCACAGCGGACCAGATGAAGTTGGTAAGGAAGCCTCCCCAGAGAACGACGATGAGGATGGGCAGATTCTGCCAGAGGTCGAGGCGGTGGTTGGCGAGCAACTCGGTCTTGGCGATGTCGCCGATCGGCTTGCCCGCGGCCAGACCGAAGGCGAAGAAGCTGCTCATGATGCCGGCGAAGATGGCCACGGCAATGCCTTTGGCGAAGGAAAAGTCGGATTCGCCTGCCTCGGCTTTCTCTTCAGGAGTGGTCTCCTGCTCTTTCGACCAGCCCGCGGCTCCATTGACCGCGACGGCGACGATGCAGATGGCGACGCCGAGCAGGATGATTTGCCCGGAGGTCTCGTGCATGATGGTGTGGATCTGTCCGGAGTAGATCGGCGGGATCAGTGTGCCGAAGGCGGTGCAGAGTCCCAGCGCGATGGCGTAGCCGAGAGCGATGCCGAGGTAGCGGATGGCAAGCCCGAAGGTCAGGCCGCCGATGCCCCAAAGCGCGCCGAAGACGAAGGCATACAGGCAGTCGGAAGGGTGGGTGGCGTAGGCGTTGTGCAGGATGCCGGCGAGGTTGGGCACGAAGATCCAGGCCAGGACGATGGGAGCGACGATCCAGGCGGCGAAGCCCTGAATGAGCCAATAAATCTCCCACGACCAACGCTTGATGGCGCGGAAGGGGATGAAGTTGGTCGCGGAGGCGAAGCCGCCGATCCAGTGATAAATGACGCCGATAAACGGATTGGTTCCCACGCGGGCCTCGTTGGTGGTGCAATGATAGTGGTTGTGCTGTGCCGGTATTATCCTACCTGACGCGATTTGCGTTGGGGAAATATACTCTCTATTGAATTTAATGCGCTGGCCGATGCGGCCGGAGGTTTGGCTCTGCGAGTTTCGCTATTCATTACCTGCTATAACGACACGCTGTTTCCTGAGACGGGCAAATCCGTTGTGAAGGTGCTGGAACGGCTGGGGCACACGGTGGAGTTTCCTGCCGGGCAGACCTGCTGCGGGCAGATGCACTACAACACCGGATATCAGGCCGAGGCGATGCCGTTAGTGCAGCGCTTTGTCGATCAGTTCCGCGATGCGGAGGCCGTGGTGGTGCCGTCCTCTTCCTGCGTCACCATGATGAAGGACCACTATCCGAAGATGGCCGAGGAGATTGGCGACGCAAAGCTGATGGCGGATGTCGATGCGCTGCTGCCGAGGGTGTTTGAGTTTTCGGAGTTTCTGACGCGGCGGTTGGGTCTGGAGGATGTGGGAGCCTACTATCCGCATCGCGTGACGTACCACGCAAGCTGCCACGGGCTGCGGAATCTCGGATTAGGCGATGGGCCGCAGCGGCTGCTCAGGGCGGTGCGAGGAATCGAACTGGTCGATCTTGAGGGGCTGGAGCAGTGCTGCGGATTCGGCGGCACCTTTGCCGTGAAGAATGCCGATGTATCGAGCGCGATGCTGGCGGAGAAGACGACGGCTGTGCTGAATACAGGTGCCGAGGTCTGCACGGCTTGCGACAATAGCTGCCTGATGCATATTCAGGGTGGCTTGCACCGGCAGCGAGCGGGGGTGAAGACGGTGCATCTGGCGGAGATTCTGGCCGGGGAAGAGACGGTGCGGCGATGAGCGGCGTGGCGTTGGACCCGAAGACAGCGGCGGCATTTCCCATCGCGGCCAGGACGGCGCTGGGCGATACGCAGATGCGCAAGAACGTTCGCCATGCCACCGAGGTGATTCAGGCCAAGCGGGCGCGCGTGGTTGCCGAGATGCCGGACTGGCAGCAGTTGCGCGAGGCGGGTAAGCAGATTCGTCAGCACACGATGGAGCATCTGGACTATTACCTGCAGGAGTTTGAGGCCAACTGCACGCGGGCGGGCGGGGTGGTGCACTGGGCGCGGGATGCGGAGGAAGCTCGACGGATCGTTGTCGAACTGGTGAAGGCCAGCGGCTCCGATGAGGTTATCAAGATCAAGTCGATGACCACCGAGGAGATTCAACTGAATGCGGCGCTGGAGCGTGCCGGAGTTCATGCCTACGAGACTGACCTGGCGGAACTGATTATTCAGCTTGGAGAGGACCAGCCCTCGCATATCGTTGTGCCGGCGCTGCACAAGAACCGGCAGCAGATTCGGGAGATCTTCAAACGGAGGATGAACCTGCCGGAGCTGGGCGAGACGCCGCAGGATCTGGCCGACGCGGCGCGGATGTTTCTGCGCGAGAAGTTCCTGCGCGTGAAGACAGGTGTAAGTGGAGCCAACTTCCTGATCGCCGAGACGGGCGGTGTCTGCATCGTCGAGAGCGAGGGCAATGGGCGCATGTGTCTGACGCTGCCGGAGACGCTGATTACGATCGCGGGAATCGATAAGGTTGTGCCGCGGTTTGAGGATCTTGAGGTGCTATTGCAATTGCTTCCCCGGTCGGCCACCGGCGAGCGCATGAATCCCTATAACTCGATCTGGACCGGTGTTCGCGAGGGCGATGGCCCACAGACATTTCATGTGGTGCTGATGGACAACGCACGGACGGAGATTCTGGCGGACAAGGATGGCCGAAATACGCTGAACTGCATTCGCTGCGGAGCCTGCCTGAATGTCTGCCCGGTCTACCGGCAGACGGGCGGTCAAGCCTATGGCAGCGTGTATGCCGGTCCGATCGGCGCGATCCTGACGCCGCAGTTGCAGGAGATGCATCATGCGGAGAGCCTGCCGTTTGCCTCTTCACTGTGCGGCGCCTGCTATGAGGTTTGCCCGGTGAAGATCAATATCCCCGAGGTGCTGATCCATCTGCGCGGCAAGGTGGTGCAACAGAAGACAGCAGGGGTGTCGGGCCTGTTCGACGTGGAAGCCGTGGCGATGAAGGCCATGGGAATGATCTTCAAGAGCGAGCGGCGGTTCCGGGCGGCGCAGCGGCTGGGCCGTATGTCGGAGACTCCGCTGGTGCGCAAGGACGGGCAGGGCGTGGGATGGATTAGCTGGCTGCCGGGAATGCTCGGCGGGTGGACCCAGGTGAGGGATCTGCAGGAGATGCCGAAGGAGACTTTCCGGGATTGGTGGGAGAAGCGAGGGAAGCATGGGAAGTGAGGCGATAACGGCGATCTCTGCATCGGCGAGAGCCGAGGTCTTGCGGCGGATCAGGCTGGCGAAGGGCGGGACTTCGGATGCGAATGCCGCGCGGACGGGTTGGAGCAACGTAGTTCGGCAGTATCGTCGGGAGACTGCGCAGGCAGCGAGCGCGACGCTGGAGATGTTCGAAGACCGGTTGCGGGATTACGACGCCCATGTCGAGCGGGTTGTTCCTGCGGAGGTTGCCGGGGCGGTGGCGAAGATGATCGCAGGGCGCGGAAAGCGGCGGATGGTGATTCCATCCGGTCTCCCGGCTGAGTGGCTCCCGCCGGGGCTTGAGTTTGTGGTGGATGATGGAATGAGCGCCGTGGAGCTTGATGCGTTCGACGGTGTTATGACAGGCTCGACGGTCGCGATTGCGGAGACCGGGACCGTGGTATTGCAAAATGCCGCCGGACAGGGACGGCGGGCGATAACGCTGGTGCCGGACTATCACCTATGTGTCGTCAATGCGGCGGATGTGGTGGAGACAGTTCCAGAGGCGATGGAGCGGTTGCGCGCGACCTCCGGGCTGGCAACAACCTTTTTTTCCGGGCCTTCGGCGACGGCGGATATTGAGATGACAAGGATCAAGGGAGTGCATGGACCGAGGCATCTCGATGTTGTCCTGATGACATAAATTGCTTCGGAAATCCCTTTGACAAACGCAGGCGCAAGGTGCAGTCTTTGTATGTTTCAATAGAGAGTATATTTCTACTTTTAATGGATTCTGAGTTTGAAGGGATTTGGCAATGACAACAAATGGTGCAGGTACGGCGGAAAGAGACGCGGAGAAGGTATGGAGCGCGCTGGATAGCTTTCGCATCGAAGTACCTTCGTGGGGATTCGCTAACACAGGAACGAGATTTGGAAAATTCGTGCAGGGGGGCGCAGCTACGTCGACGGAAGAGAAGTTCGCCGATGCATCGCAGGTCAACCAACTGACTGGTGCAAGCCCTACTGTCGCTCTGCATGTGCTGTGGGATCTTCCGGGTGGAAAGGCCGACGTTCCGGCGATTCAGGCGCTCGAGAAGAAGTACGGGGTGAAGTCGGGTGGCATCAACCCCAACCTGTTTCAGGATGCGGAATATAAATATGGCTCCATTGCAAACCCCAGCAAGGAGATTCGCGGCCTTGCGTTGAAGCACCTGCTGGATTCGGTCGAGATCGGCAAGGCTCTCGGCTCGAAGGACGTTTCGCTGTGGATTGCCGATGGCTCCAGCTATCCGGGGTCGCAGAGCGTGCGCCGGCGCATTGAGTGGATGCGCGAGGTTCTTGGCGCGACCCATGCGGCGCTTGGACCGGATCAACGGATGCTGGTGGAGTACAAGCCTTTCGAGCCGTACTTTTATCACACCGACATCGCGGACTGGGGCATGGCGCTTGATCTGGCGCGCAACGCCGGTCCCAAGGCCAAGGTGCTGGTGGATACCGGGCATCATTATCAGGGAACGAACATCGAGCAGGTTGTAGCGTGGCTCCTGCACCTTGGAGAACTGGGCGGCTTTCACTTCAATGACCGCAAGTATGCGGACGACGATCTGACGCTGGGCTCGATCGATCCTTATCAGTTGTTCCGCATCTTCCACGAGATCGTGAGCGCCGGTGCGAAAGAGCGCGAAGGAATCGCTTTTATGATCGACCAGAGCCACAACCTCAAGGGCAAGGTCGAAGCGATGGTGCAGTCAGTGGTAACGGCGCAGGAGCTCTATGCGAAGGCTTCGCTGATTGATCAGGAGAAGCTGGTGGAGTTGCAGGATTCCTGCCGTCTGGTCGAAGCGGAGGAGTGCTTCCGGTCGGCCTTCTGGCAGGATGTCCGGCCTCTCGTCCGCGAGTGGCGCATCGCACGCGGACTGCCTGCCGATCCGCTGAAGGCGCTGGCCGAGAACGGTTACGTGGAGAAGATCACGAAAGAACGCGGGAGCAGGAACGCGCGCAGCGTCTCCACTTATGCGTGACAGGATTTGTGGATTGGTTCAGGAGCAGGTCGAAGGATGACAGGGTTTTGCGGGGTGGGGATATACACCCCACCCATCGCAAACTGCGCGATGAATGGGGCACCCCTTCTTTTGTGGCCAGGCTGAGAGTGACAGGCAACGACGCCAGAAGAGGCTACGGGCTGTCTTGCTATTCGTAGCGTAGGGCGACGACGGGATCAATTTTGGTCGCACGGTAGGCGGGAAACCATGCCGCGATGAGTGTCACGACTGCGATCGTCAGGATGGCCGAGAGAAAGGTCAGCGGATCTGAAGGACTCAGGCCGAAGAGTTGGGACTGGATGGTGCGGCTGGCGGCCAGCGTTGCGGGAATCCCGATGGCAATTCCTATGGCGAGCAGAAACAGCGATTCCCTGAGGATCATCCAGAGCACGCCGTTGGGCTGGGAACCGAGCGCCAGGCGAATTCCGATCTCGTTAGTGCGGCGAACGACGTTGTAGCTCATGACGCCATACAGTCCGATGCAGGCCAGCGAAAGGGCAAGCAGCGAGAAGAACACGGAGAGTTGTGAGATGAGCTTTTCTCGATCCATAAGGTGATCTAGTTGCTGGCCCATAGTTTTTACCTGGAGGATGGGCAGATTGGGGTCTATCTCGGCGAGGGCTCCGCGGACCGCCGTTGTAAGTTTGGCGGGATCACCTCCGGTGCGCAGCGCAATCCAATAGGCGTAGTTATCGTCTTCCGTGAGTTGCATGACAGGGAGGTAGGCCATGCGCTCGGGTTGTACCTTGCGAGGGCTGTTGTATTTGGCGTCGCGGACGATGCCGGCGATCTCCCATTCGCCTTTGACGCTGGGATCAGCGACGGTGAAGCGGCGGCCGATGGCGTCGCCATGGGGAAAGAAGTGGTTGGCCAGCGTCTGGTTGACGATGACGACTTTAGGCGAGGTCGCCGTGTCCTGGGATTCGATGGGACGGCCTTGAACCATGGGGATCCCCATGGTCTCGAAGAAGCGAGGGCCGACGCGGTTAAGCAGCGTGCTGGTGTCTTCGCCTGGTATAGGAGTGTGACCCTTGATAGAGATAGGTGAGATCCAGTTGCCGGGGTTGATGGCGGGCACGCCCGAGATGGTCGCGGACTTTACGCCAGGGAGAGCGTCGAGGCGGCCGAGGATCCTTTCATAGAGGCCGTTGAGCTGGGCGGCTTTGTATCCGGCGAACTTAGGGTTGAAGTTTACGAGCAAGACATTGGTGCGGTTGAAGCCGAAGTCCTGATCTTCGAGGTTATGGAGGGTGCGCACAAAGAGGCCGGCTACGGCGAGCAGCACCAGAGACAGCACCACCTGCGAGGTGACGAGGATGTTGGGAAGAAGGCGGCTGGAGCGCCCTCCGGAACTTGATGCGGTGCGGGCGTTTGAGGTGAGAGTCGGGGTTGCGCTGATGCGCGAAATGCGCAACGCAGGTGCGATGCCAAAGAGCAGAGCCGTCAGTACGCAGAGACCGAAGGTAAAGGCGAGAACGCGCAAGTCGGGGGTGGCGGAGAGCGCGGTGTGGCCGACTGCGATCCCGGCTACGACGAAGCGGATGAGGAGACGGGTTCCCCAGAAGGCGAGGATCAGGCCGAATGCACCGCCCATGAAGGAGAGCAGCAGAGTTTCCGTAAGAATCTGGCGAACGATGAGGGAGCGGCTGGAGCCGAGCGCGAGACGAATGGAGAACTCTCGTTCACGCGCAGCGGCCTTGGCGAGGAGGAAGTTAGTGAGGTTGGCGCAGGCGATGAGAAGGACGAGGATGACGACGCCCATGAGAATGTGCAGGGGCTGCTGGTAGCTGTTGCGCATGTTGGAGATGCCGTTTTCGCCGGGGAGAAGCTCGACAAAAGTTTTCTGTATCTGCTGGCTGGCCTCGGCGCTGAGCGGATGGGGTTCGTGGTCCCTGAGATATTGCTGGGCCTGAGCGGTGACCCATGCCTGGGCCTGCTTCATATTTGCGTCCGGTTTGCGGCGGCCCATGAAGTGCAGCCATTGGAGGCCGTTCGGCGCCAGCAGGGTGGGCTGTTGCATCACTTCAGCCTGCATGGTCAGAGGGAGCCACATATCCGGAGACACTGCGTCGAGATCCACACCGTAGAACTTCGCGGGCATGACTCCGACGACGGTGAAGGGCTGGCCATTGATGGTGATTGCGCTGCCGATGACGGCGGGATCGGCAGAAAGTGTCTGCTGCCAATAGCGGTAGCTGATGACAGCGACGGGGTTGCGCCCGGGCGATTGCGTGTCGGAAGGAAGGAGGGAACGGCCGAGTAGAGGCTCGGCGCCAAGGACGCTGAAGAAGTTGCCGGTGACGAGATGGCTGATGGCCTGGGTAGCTGTGCCGGTGGAGGTGGCAGCGGATCTGACGCTGACCATGGTGGGAAAGCTGGCGAAGGCGGTAATCCCCTGGAAGAAGGTTTGTTGATGCTGGAGCTGCTGGTAGAAGTCGTAAGGAAACAGGTCCATGGAACCGTTTGGGATTCCGGCAATACGTCCGCCGCCGACCTCCTTGCCGAAGGCTACGAGGCTCTGCGGATCGGTGACCGGCAGTGACTTCAACATGAGGTTGTTGATGAGGGTGAAGATAGAAGTGTTGGCGCCGATGCCGAGGGCCAGCGAAAGGATGGCGACGGCGGTGAAGCCGGGGCTCTTAGCCATCATGCGCAGGCTGAAGCGGATGTCCTGCCAGATATTTTCGGCAGTGGACTCCCAACCGGAGGCGCGGACTTTGTGCTTTACGGTCTCTGTGCTGCCCATCTCGATACAGGCAGCACGCCGGGCCTGCTCGTGGCTCATGCCGCGGCGCAACTTTTCCTGCGTGGAAGCTTCCTGAAACGCCCGCAGTTCTTCGTCCATGTCGCGACTCCGCTGCTGCTTGTGGAAGAGCGCTCTGATTCCGCCGATGAGACTTTGCATGAATGGCATAAGGGACTCCGTCAGGCTTCGAGGATTCTGGTGATGGCCGCCAGCTGCCGGCCCCATTGCTGGGTCTCTTCCTTGAGAGCTTTGCGGCCCTGGTCGGTAAGCAGGTAATACTTGGCGCGTCGATTGTTCTCGGTGGCCCGCCAGTCTGCCTTGATGCGCGCGGCACGTTCGAGGCGGCTGAGAGCGGGGAAGAGCGAGCCCGGATTGACGCAAAAGACACCATCGCTGATCTGCTCGATGCGAAGGGCAATGCCGTAGCCGTGCATGGGTTCGAGGGCGAGGGTTTTGAGAATCAGCATCTCAAGTGTTCCCTGGATGAGATCGCTGGGTTTGCCGGCCATGTGTTCTCCTCTTGATTGTCTAGAGGTACATCGGTTTCCACTAGATTGTCAAGAGGAGAGGGCAATTTCTTGGTGGATTCTCGCCTGGTCGCTGAATTTCATTAACGAAACTCGGTTCCTTTGTCGCATAATGGAGCGGCTGAGTGGTTACTCCTCAGATGGGAGACGAATGCCGGTACGGAAGACGACAAAGAGGCTTTATCTGATTCCAGTGCTGTCGAAAGCGCTGGATATTCTTGAACTTCTGCAGGAAGAAAACCAACCGATGACGCTTGAAGCGATTCATCGGAAGACCAAGATCTCGAAGACCACGGTCTATCGCATTCTGAAGACGTTTGTGCATCGCGGATACCTTTCGCAGTCGCCCGACGGGCTCTACCGGCAGGTGACACGGCCCAAGAAGATGCGATTCGGCTTTGCCGGGCAGAGCGCCGATATGCCGTTTTCCAACGAGGTGACGGAGAGCCTGAAGGAAGCAGCAGCTTCGGTAGGCGTCGACTTGATGATTCTCGATAACTGCTACGATGCCGCCACCGCATTGCGGAATGCCGACGAGTTTGTCCGCAGCAAGGTGGACCTGGTGATCGAGTTCCAGGTTGAGCAGGAGATCGCGCCGATGATCGGCGACAAGATCGCCGAGGCCAACATTCCCCTGATCGCCATCGACATTCCTCATCCCCACGCCACGTATTTTGGAGTGGACAACTACCGTGTCGGCATTGAAGCGGGAGAGGCGCTAGCTGCCCACGCGCTGGCGAACTGGGAGGGCAAGGTCGATTGGGTGCTTGGCCTGGATCTGGCGGAGGCCGGGCCGCTGGTGCAGAGCCGCATTACCGGCGCGTTCGAGGGAGTGCGCAGCGGAATTCCCGATCTCCCCGTGGAGTTGTTTGTCCGCATGGACGCTCGCGGAATGCGCGAGCACAGCAAGAAGCTCGTTGCGGACTTCCTGCAGCGGCACCCCAAGGACAAGCGCATTCTTGTCACCGCGGCGACGGACTCGAGCGCTTTGGGCGCAGTCGATGCCGTCCGTGAGCTGAAACGCGAGAAACAGGTCGTGGTGGTCGGGCAGGATTGCATTGCCGAAGCAATTATCGAGATGCGCAAGGACCGGTCACCGCTGATTGGGTCGGTGTCGCACGAGGCCGGCTCCTATGGCCCGAGCCTTGTGCATCTTGGGTTGCAGCTATTGCGCGGCCAGACCGTGCCGCCATACAACTATGTCGCGCACAAGATCGTAACCCGCAAGATGCTCGAATAGGCCATTTGCCTCATGTAGAGTTTTTGATGCCGGCGCCAGGACTTGCCGCGGCAACTGTTTCGTATAAGAAACAGTTGCCGTATTGACGTCATCTATGGAATGATAGTTGGGCAAATAGATCGAGCGAAGAGGTCAGCATGGCGACGAAGAGTGGACTGCGGTTTCTTGAGGACCGCTGGGATGATGCGGTTGCGGCAAAGCTGGATGAGCCGGAGTTGTTGCGCTATCGGTCGAACCTTCTGGGGTCGGATCTGAGAATTACCAACTTCGGCGGAGGTAACACGAGCTCGAAGCTGGCTCAGGTCGACCCTCTGGACGGCGCGACCAGGCAGGTTCTGTGGGTGAAGGGCAGCGGCGGCGATTTGGGCAGCATCAAGCGGTCGGGCTTTGCGACGCCGTATCTCGACAAGCTGCTGGCGCTCGAAAAGACCTATCGCGGCGTCGAATTCGAAGACGAAATGGTCGACATGTATCCGCTGTGCACCTTCGGGCACAACCCGGTGGCGGCTTCGATCGATACGTCTCTGCATGGCTATCTGCCGTTTCCGCACGTAGACCATCTGCACCCGGACTGGGGGATCGCTCTGGCGGCCTCGGCCAACGGCAAGATCAAGATGGAGGAGTTCAACAAGGAGTTTGGCCACAAGCTGGTATGGCTGCCCTGGCAGCGCCCCGGTTTCGAACTGGGCATGATGCTGCGCAAGATCGTCGCGGAGACGCCAGGCTGCGACGGCGTTGTGCTGGGCGGGCATGGACTGTTCACCTGGGGCAATACCCAGCGCGAAAGCTACCTCAACACCATCACCATCATCGATCAGCTTGGACAGTTTATTGAGCGTCACGCCGGTGCATCCGGTCACAAGGTCTTTGGTGGAGGCAAGGTGAAGAGCCGGGAGGACCGCGCCGAGATTGCGCTGCGCATGATGCCGCATCTTCGTGGTGTGGTGTCGCGCAAACAGCGCTGGATCGGAAGCTACTCGGATCTGCCGCAGGTCCTGAATTTTGTGAATTCGGAGCAGGCAGAGAAACTGGCGCATCTGGGGACGAGCTGTCCGGACCACTTTATCCGCACCAAGATTCGCCCGATGTTTATCAAGTGGAACCCGGCCGGCGATCCGGCGGAGTTGAAGGAACTGGTGGAGACATCGCTTGAGACCTATCGCGCTGAGTATGCGGAGTATTACAAGAAGCACGCACTGAAGGATTCTCCCGCGCTGCGCGATGCCAGCCCGACGGTCGTGCTGGTGCCGGGCGTAGGCATGTTCAGCTTTGGCAAGAACAAGACCGAATCGCGCATTACCGGCGAGTTCTATACCAACGCGATTGGCGTGATGCAGGGCGCAGGTGCATTGGGTGCCGGAGTGGACTGCAAGGAGATTCCGCAGGCTGGTCCAGCAGCTTCAGCCGATCAATTCACCGTCTACTCGAACTATGTCGCGCTACCTCCGAGCGAGGCCTTCCGCATTGAATACTGGAAGCTCGAAGAGGCGAAGATTCGCCGCCAGCCTGCCGAGAAGGAACTGAGCCGCAGGGTAGCACTGATCGTCGGTGGAGGCAGCGGCATCGGTCGCGAGGTTGCGTTGCTGGCGGCCGGGCGCGGAGCGCATGTGGTGATTGCTGACCGCGACGTCAAGGGCGCGGAAGCCGTCGCCGAGGAGACGAAGGCGATTGCTGGCAAGGAAGCTGTGAGTTGGGTCAGCATCGATATCCGCGACCGCAAGACGATTCGCGCCGCGCTCGACGCGACGATCAAGCAGTTTGGCGGCATCGATATTCTCATCAATACGGCCGCCCTGTTCCCATCCTCTCCTGACGGCGTGATCAGCGATGCGCAGTGGGCGTTGACGCTGGAGGTGAACGTCACGGCCAACTATCTGTTGGCCGACGAGGCTTCCAAGGTATTCGCGGAGCAGGGCATCGACGCCAGCATGGTGCTCACCAGTTCGGCCAATGCTGTTGTGGCCAAGCGCGGCAGCGAGGCCTACGACGTCAGTAAGGCCGCGTTGAGCCATCTGGTGCGTGAGCTTGCGATTTCGCTCTCACCGAAGGTCCGGGTGAACGGTATTTCGCCGGCGACCGTGGTGAAGGGCTCGACGATGTTTCCGCGTGACCGTGTCATTGCCTCGCTCAAAAAATACAAGCTGCCGTTCGATGAGAAAGACACCGATGATGGCCTGCGCAACGAACTGGCGAAGTTCTATGCAACGCGTACGCTGACCCATCAGCCCATCGATCCGAAGGACTGCGCGCAGGCGATCATGTTTCTCGCCGGGCCTCTCGCCCGCTGCACGACCGGCCACCTGATCCCGGTCGACGGTGGATTGACCGAGGCCTATCTGAGATGAAGCGACGGGCAGAGCCGGCGCTGGTTCCGGCCGATACACGAGCTTCGGTTGCGGTGGATCTGGGAGCGGAGAGTTGCCGGGTTTCGCTGCTGCGATGGGTGGAAGGCCATCCGATGATCTCGCTGGTTCACCGGTTTGCGAACGCTCCGCGAGAGATCGACGGTGGTCTGCGCTGGGATCTGGCGATGATCGAGGTCGGTCTCGACGAGGGACTGCGGCGCTGCGCCGGGATTGCAACCGAAGGCATTCGCTCGATTGCCGTCGACGGCTGGGCGGTTGATTATGTGCGCGTGGACGCGGAGGGGCGACCCTTGGCCGATCCCTTCTGCTATCGCGATGAACGAACGGTGAAGTCAGAGCGATCGCTGCACCGGAGGATCAGTCCGGACAGGCTGCGGGAGCTGACCGGCGTGCAGTTACTGCGGATCAACACGGTCTATCAGCTCCATGCGGATCGCTTGCAGAAACTGGACGAAGGGCGACAGTGGCTGAACCTGCCGGAGTATATTCTGTCGCGCTGGGGCGGTGCGCGGGTGGCCGAGCATACGAATGCGACGCACACGGCGATGGTCGAGCTCTACAACCGCGAATGGTGCCGCGAGATCTTCACTGCAGCGCAGCTCGATCTGGCCTGCGCGCCCAAGCTTGTCCCTCCGGGAACCGAACTGGGCAAACTGAGCGGACCTCTCGCGGAGTTGCCGGCGCTGCGTGATACGGTATTGATCGCCCCGGCATGTCACGATACTGCTTCGGCGATTGCCGGAATTCCGGCGACAGGAAACGATTGGGCCTACATTAGCTCGGGGACATGGTCTCTGGTAGGAACACTGGTTGAGCAGCCGCGAAATGGAAAAGACGCCGCGGATGAGAACTTTACGAATCTTGGCGCGGTGGGCGACAGAATCTGTTTCCACAAGAATGTAAACGGCATGTGGCTGATCAAGCAGTGCATCGACTACTGGGCGCAGGAGATGACGTCAGATGGACGCGTCTGGGGAGTGACCGAACTGGTCGCAGCCGCAGAAAAAGTAACGAAGCCGCATGGCGTGCTTGATGTAGACGACCCGGATCTAATGCTCGCGGGGCGGATGCCGCAGCGCATCAATGCACAGCGTATCCGTCGCGGTCTGGAGCCTCTCGACGAGAGCCCGGAGAACGCTCCGGCGTTTGCCAGCCTGATCTTTCATAGCTTGGCGGCGAGATATGCGAAGGTGCTGGACCGCGCGGCGCTCTACGGCGGCAAGAAGCTCAAGCGGCTGTTTATCGTGGGCGGAGCCAGTCAGAACGAGTTCCTCAATCGCCTGACCCATGAGGCCACTGGGCTGGAGGTGCTGCGCGGAGCGGCGGAGAGTTCGACGGTGGGGAACTTCGCGGTGCAGATGGCGGTGCTCGAGGGTAGCCGCGATGCAGTCACCGGCGTTTACGCGGAGCAGGTTTCGCGGTGGGCCGGGGTGTTTGTCGTAGCCCTGGAGAGGGCTTAGAGGCGCGATTTCATAGCGTAGGACGCAAAGCACCGTGATTCTGCGTGAAGAATCCGGTGCTTTTCCTTTTTGCGTCTACTCCGTAGTTCTTTTTGCGTTCAGCGCCAACCCAAACCACAGTCAACAACCTCAAAGATAAACAGGTGGTTACGTCCTCCGCGTCAACCGCATTCCTGTTTTTAATCGGGGAGTAGTCTAATCAAGCAGCTTCGGGGAGCCGTTTATGGACGGCTGGCAAAATCACTTAAAAGGAGAAAATATGCAGCTCGGGATGGTTGGACTGGGAAGAATGGGAGCGAACATGGTTCGGCGGCTGACACGAAGCGGCCACGAGTGCGTGGTCTTCGATATGTCGCCCAAGGCCGTCGAGGAACTGGCAAAGGAGAAGGGAGTCACCGGCTTCTCGTCCCTTGCCGATTTCGTCGGCAAGCTCTCCAAGCCTCGCGCGATCTGGATGATGATTCCGGCTGGAGTCGTCGAGAAATCCGTTGCGGAGATCACTCCTCTTCTCGAAGCGGACGACATTCTGATCGATGGTGGCAACTCCTATTATGTTGACGACATCCGTCGCGCCAAGGAACTGATGCCCAAAGGAATTCACTATCTGGATGTGGGAACCAGCGGCGGTGTATGGGGGCTGGAGCGTGGCTACTGCATGATGATCGGCGGACCGAAGGTCGCGGTCGAGCGTCTCGACCCTATCTTCAAGGCCATCGCGCCCGGCATCGGCAGCATTCCTCGCACTGCCGGGTATGACAAGGTCGGAGGTACCGCCGAGCAGGGCTATCTGCATTGCGGCGAGAGCGGTGGGGGCCACTTCGTCAAGATGGTGCACAACGGCATCGAGTACGGCATGATGGCTGCCTATGCAGAGGGGCTTGGCGTGCTCAAGGCCGCCAACGTTGGCAAGCAGAGCGGAGACGTGGATGCCGAGACGACTCCGCTGCGCGATCCCGAGCGCTATCAATACGATTTCAATCTGACCGAAGTTTCGGAAGTGTGGCGGCGGGGCAGCGTCATCGCCTCCTGGCTGCTCGACCTGACCGCGACCGCGCTCGCAGAAGATCCTGCGCTCTCGAAGTTCGGCGGCCGAGTCTCGGACTCGGGCGAAGGACGTTGGACGGTGAAGGCCGCCATCGACGAGGGAGTGCCGGTCCCAGTTCTGACCACCGCGCTCTACGAGCGATTCGAGTCGCGAGGACAGGCGGAGTTTTCCGATAAACTTTTGTCGGCCATGCGCTACGAGTTCGGCGGCCATCTTGAGAAGCCGGCCGCCAAGTAACCTTGCACACTCGAAACAGGAGAGATGAAAAATATGGATCAACAGCACTCCGACGCGCTGGTCTTCTTCGGCGCTACCGGCGATCTTGCGTACAAGAAGATCTTTCCGGCTTTGCAATCGATGGTCAAGCGCGGCGACCTCGATGTCCCGGTCATCGGCGTGGCCAAGGCCGGATGGAACCTCGATCAGCTCAAGGCGCGCGCCAAGGACAGCCTCGAACAGCACGGTGGCCTCAATGCGGCGGCATGGCAGAAGCTCAACTCGCTGCTGCGCTACGTCGATGGCGACTATGCCGACGCTGCCACCTTCGCCGCCGTGCGCAAGGAACTCGGCTCGGCGGAGAGACCGGCGCATTATCTTGCAATTCCGCCATCGCTCTTTGAGAAAGTCGTCGAGCAGTTGGTGAAGTCCGGCTGCTCGAAGGGAGCGCGCATGATCGTCGAAAAGCCCTTCGGCCACGATCTGGCCTCCGCGCAGGAGCTGAATCGAATCCTGCTCTCCGCCTTTCCCGAGTCATCCATCTTCCGCATCGACCACTATCTGGCAAAGGGTCCGGTCCACGCCATGGTCGCCTTCCGCTTCTCCAACTCCTTCCTTGAGCCGTTGTGGAACCGCAACTACATCGAGAGCGTTCAGTTCACCATGGCCGAGAACTTCGGCGTCCAGGGACGAGGTTCGTTCTACGACCAGACCGGTGCGATACGCGATGTGGTGCAGAACCACATCTTCCAGGTGATGTGCAATCTCGCCATGGAGTGCCCGGCGCGGCGGGACAGCGAATCCATGCGCGATGAGAAGGTTAAAGTCCTGAAGGCAATTCCAGCGATCGAGCCGAAGAACCTGGTCCGCGGCCAGTTTCGCGGCTATCTCGACGAAAAAGGCGTCGCGCCGAACTCGAAGGTCGAGACCTTCGCCGCGCTCAAGCTGGAGATCAACTCCTGGCGCTGGGACGGCGTGCCGTTCTACATTCGCGCGGGAAAGAACATGCCCGTGACCTGCATGGAGGTGATGGCGCGCCTGCGCAAGCCGCCGACGACTAACATGACCGAACCCGATACGCCGCAGAACTACATGCGCTTTCGTGTCAGCCCGGAGATGACGGTCGCCATGGCGGTTTCGGTTGCTCCGCTGTCCGGGACCGGCAAGCGCGAGGCCGTGGAGATGGTTGCCAGCCGCCATCCGCGCCCCGAAGAGATGGAGGCCTACGAGCGCGTGCTGGGCGATGCCATGGCCGGCGACGCGACGCTGTTCGCCCGACAGGACTACGTCGAGGAGGCCTGGCGAATCGTCGATCCGGTGTTGAAGGCAGAGATGCCTGTCTATCCCTACGAGCCGCAGACCTGGGGCCCGAAGGAGGTTGACCAAAGGGTCGTTCCTCCCGGAGGTTGGGACGAGCCCAGCGGAGATGAGCCGGAGGACTTCCGCATCGTCGGACAGCAGCCGGAGCAACCAGAGAAGACGGTCTAGTTGACTTTTACTTCCGGCGAATCTCGCTGAACGCGCTACTTCGGTTCGCCGTAGGAGGATTTTAATATCGGGCGGCAGCGTGGCGTAGCTGTAGCTGGGGGCTTCAATATATACACCTGCCTTGGATGAGAGCGCGGGGCATTATTTCTGCTCCTGAGCTACGAGGTGGATGGTGCCGAGAATGCCCGAAGAGATAGGCACAACTTTGTTGAGGTCCTGCATCTGAAAGCGGTCGCCGTACTTGGCGATGAGCGGCTTATAGTCGTGCGGCGGCAGCGCCGACCAGGCATTGAGGGCGGTGTTATAGACACGAATCTCGATCCGGTTCTCGCCGGACTTGAGATATGGAGTGACGTTCAACTTATAGGGTGGGTGCCAGAGCGATCCGGCACGCTTGCCGTTGATGAAGACGATGGCGGCTTCGCGGACAGGCGGCTCATACCACGCGTGCATTCCGGGGCCGGTGCGGGTGATGCGCGGGTTGGGGATGCCACTGTGATTGGGTGCGGAGCGGTTAATCGTTCCGGCAGGCGGAGTGATTGGAGCGCCACCGTCTACCTGGAGATAGGTGGGCGCCGTCGGGGTTGAGCTCAGGTTGAAGTCGCGGGTGTAGACGGCCTCGCCGGAGTAGTGCTTCGTATCGTCGCTGGCGATCCAATCGGTGAGCGTGGCCTCGGATCTGGTCTTGCCGGTTGCGGCGAAGCGGACCTGCCAGTTGTCGCTGAGGTCTGCGAGTTGGGTGGTGGTGGCAGTAGAAGGTGCGGGGGACTTGGACTTATTGCTGAAGACAAAGATGCGCGACTCGTAGGGCGCGAGGTGGAGCGCCACGTCAGCAGAAGGGGTGCTGGTAGCGGTACCGTTGTCAGGGTTCCACTGCTCACCGAACTTGTGCGCGGTGGCGAAGGTGGCAGTAGTCTCGACCGCGTGATTGCTGGTGTTCGCGACAAAGTAGATGTCGGAAGCGGAGAGTTTGCGGCGAATGAAGCCGATCTCGGCGTTGTCGGACGTGAGCACGAAGTCGGGCTTGGCTGCCTTGTGCAAAGCCGCTGCGAGCGCCGAGTCGTCGGGGACGAGGCTGCCCTTGGTTGCGTCGAAGAGTTGGTGGGAGAGGCTCGTGATCTCGGTCGTCGTCTTGCCCTCGGGATTAATGGAAGGTGCCCGGCCTATGGCGATAACCTTGCCTCCCAACTTGGCCCAGGCACTGACCTTGCGCAGTGTCTCGGCGGGGATGCGGTCGGTAGGCGGAAGGACGAGGATCTGGTGGGTACCGAGGCCGACAGAGTCGATGGCGTCGGCGTCGATATAGTCGACGTTGTATCCGGCGGAGAGAATGGCGGACATCAGTTCCGGTGTGACGATCTTGTTCATCGCGGCGGTGACGCTGTCCTGTGCGGGCGAAAATGCAGCCCAGACATCGTCGGTCGGCAGAAGAATGGCGACCTGGTTCGCGGGCTTGCCCTGTCGCAGCAGGTAGCTGATGCCGCCGATGTAACGAGTGACATCAGGCATCACCGGATGCCAGGGATTGTGGTCGTTGAAGACAGCCGCGGCGTAGAGCGACCAGCCGGGCTCGCCTACCTGCGGCGCGGAGTAGGGCCAGCCATGGAAGATAAGCTGGTTTTCGCCCATGATGAAGTCGATGTCGGCCTCGGCCTTCATATCGAGCGGGGTGGCGCGGAAGACCGGGGAGTGCAGCCAGGTAAAGGTCTCCCCGGAGGTTACGTCATTGCCGAAGACATGATTGGCCGAGGTGGCCCAACGCAGAGTAGAGAAGGCGCGCCATTGCGGACCCTCTCCTTCAGGCAGTCCAGCGAGGCGCTGGCTGGAGAAGGAGACGGCAGGCTGACCATAGGTCTGCGACCGAAATTTAGTGCGGTGGGCGATGGCCCAGTTGTTGATCTGGGTAAGGTAGTTTTCGTCAACCAGTTCGGTGAGAGTCTTACCCCAGTCATGGCGGACTTTTTCCGCCTCGGGAGTGCCTCCGGCTACCAACTCGGGCAGGTGCGGCAGGAGATCGTAGCCGCGGCGCTTTTTGAACTCGGCCGGGAGATTGGGGGTCCAATTGGAGCCGTAGGCTTCGAGCGAGTCGGAGAAGATGGCGTAAGGCGGCGTCGATCCGAAGGCGCTGAGCAGAGGCTCGCCGACGGATTTAAGGTGGTTGGCGACCGCCCGATGGCTGAAGGGATCGAGCACCCAGCCTTCAGCTCCTACAGCGGCGCGCTTGACCACCTGGCCGGTATGGCCGTCGATAAAGAAGAGCGCCACGCGTGGGGCAGATGCGGGTGCGATACGGGTGGTATCGGCAGCGGGCAGAGTTGTGGCGGTGGCCGCGTCCCAGTGTTTGGGCTCCCCGTTGACGACGGAGACGGAGATGATGGACTCGCCGTCGGCCAGCTTGAGTTTAGGCAGGGTGGTCGCGTTGGCGGGGAGCGGGATCTCGGCCACGCGGAGGTGGCGCGCGGCCTCGTCGAGAGTCGTGGCGGGACCGCCATAGGGCCAGCCGCTGCCCAGGGTGACATCGATGCGCAGGCCGAGCTTGCGGCCTTCGGTCTGTGCATAGCGCACGCAGTCGAGAAACTCCGGCGAGAGGAAGGGGAGATTTTTAAGTCCCTTGGCCGGATCGTCGAGCACCTGCGGATAGACGAAGGCCATCTCCGCGCCGCCGATGTTGTCGGCCTTCATCTGGTGAAGCTCGCGCAGGATCTCGGGCTTTTCGACGGCGGTGCCGAACCACCACCAGCGCACCATGGGCTTGGCCGCGTTGGGCGGATTTAAGAAGTTCTGGCGAATGGACTGGACCGAGGTTTGGGCAAGGGCAGGAGTGGGCGCTGCGCAGGTAAAAGCCGTCGCCAGCAGGGCGAGCGTGGTGATGCAGTGAACCTGGCGTGGTGTCTGGAAGGGCATCGAGCTACTCCTGTTTCTTCGTGCTTTGGTCGGCGACGGGGCCGTTGAGAATCGGTTGGGACATACCGGCGACATGAGGACGCTCGGATTGCGGCGCGAGATCGAAGACGACGATCTGATTGCTGCCTTTATGGAGCCACGGTCCGGGCACATAGAGCGTCTGCCAATAGGCGCGGGGGATGCGCTCGTAGTGGAGTTCACCGGAGAGGACTTTGAAAGGCTTGCCG
Source organism: Acidobacteriales bacterium 59-55 (assembly GCA_001897435.1). GTDB lineage: Bacteria > Acidobacteriota > Terriglobia > Terriglobales > Acidobacteriaceae > Edaphobacter. The sequence continues at coordinate 222,293 of MKSV01000009.1, forward strand.
TCTAGAGCAAAGTGATCTCCCTGCGTAGTGAAGACGTGCTTCGCGGGAATCGCTTTCTGAGCGCAGAGGGGGAGGGAGCAGAGGACGAGCAGGCAGGCAAGGAGGGTTGGTTTCATGGTTTGGAAGGGATTATGGATAACGGAGCCAAGTTAGTTCATTTGGTGGAATGTTTCAAGGGTGGATTATAACGGCAGACGCCCATGTCCGGTAAGTCCGAACATGGGCGCTCTCTGCTTCAGGGAGGGGAATCAAGGACGGACAGGCGGAGATGCGGGTTAGTCAGGGACCTGCCAGCCCACCGCGGTCTGGGCCAGTGTGGCGGCGCCGGTGGCCTTGCCGCTGGTCATCTCGGCCATCGCGGGGAAGGCTGCAAGAACGTTGGCAGATTTGGCCCAGACCGGAATCTCCTGCATGGAGTAGTGGTATGTGACCTGGGTCTGCTTGAAGCCGTTGACAACGACCGGTGGGGTGGAGCTATCGATGGTGTTGATAACGCGATGCCCGTAGCAGAAGCGCGGTGCATAGCGGGCTCCAACTTTATTAACCGTGTAGCGGTTGACGTGGATGGCCGATTCAATGGTCTTGTCGAGCAGCTTCGAGGCGACCAGCGTGTCCATTTGCGCGGTCTCCTTGCGGTCGCTGGTCTCGTAGGGGAAGCGCATGTTGGAGAACAGGCAGTCGGGGTGATCGGCGAAGTGCTTGTTGAGGCCCTGGATAAAATTTTCCGGGGTAGGGGCTGACTTGGAGCTGCAACCGACGGCAGGGAAGAGGATGGCGCAGGCAAGGGCGTACTTCAATAGTGTGGATGGAGTCATAGGTCTTGGGTCTTCCTCAGTTACATTCTGTGTTGGATGCGCGTTTGAGCCAGGATGTCGCCGTTTTGTATCTGCTTCAGGCGAATTTGAATGATCCTAGTTGGCCGCGACGGGTGCAGGCTCGGGCAGGGGTTGGTGGGCAGTGGACATGGTCTGAATGATGCTCAGCTCTGCCTGAACCTTCGCCCACCTTTTGCGGTTCTTCTTTGTGCTGATGGGAGCGTCGGGGTCGGCGTAGTAGTCGGCGATATTCTGCCGGAGCCGGTCGGGCACGGGCTGGCTGGGCTTGCGGGTGAGGACGTCGAGGAGCCTGGCGTAGGTCTGGTCGGTGAGGCGATAGCCGCCGGGCTTTACCCTGGCGCCGGTGTCGAGGTCGAGGTCGGGGACCAGCGAGGCCACAGAGTCGAAATGGGAGAGAGCATAGCGTAGGCGGTCGATGGAGTCCTTGAGGCTCTTGGCGTAGAGAAGCTGGGTCTGGACATGGGGGCCGCGAATGGCGGCGTCCGAGAGCGGACCGATGCGGGGCAGGATGAAGAGGACGCAGGCCAGCAGGTGGGTGCCGATGCCCGGGCTCTTGCGGTACTGGTCCCATCCATTCTCGAACTCGGACTGGGCGAGGTCCTTGCGCAGGGCATCGGAGGCTGGGTTGGGCACATCGGGTGGAAAGCTGTTCTTGTGCAGAACTACTTCGGCGTAGGCGATGCGGGGCAGGAAACTGCGAATGGCGAAGTGGTACCCGGTGAGCACGGGCTTTCTGTGACCGATGACGTCGTAGAGGTCGATGCCGTAGGTCTGGAAGAAGGCGCGGCGCAGCAGGGGGATGGGGACTTCGAGGCCGACGTGCTTGAGATAAGCGGAGGGAGCGAAGCGGCGCTTGCTGATCTCGTTGACGTCGAAGGCGAACTCGGTACGGACGTGGGCGTGCTCGTCCTTGTCGTAGGCGACGATGGGGCCGTATTTTTTGGCGAGCTTGGGGAATTCGATGCCGACGGCCTCATTGACCGCCTCGGAGTGGCCGATGATGTCGCCGATGTAGTGGGAGAGAGCTCCGATGGCGAAGGCGAGTTCGTCGGCGTTGTGGGCGTTGTCGATGAGGCTGAGAACGAAGTCTCCGGGGCGAACGTAGTGGGTGAGGTCGCTGAGGAAGGAGTTGCCGAAGGGATAGTAGCCAAGGTCCTGAATAGCGCAGCCGCCGTAGGCATAGGCGTGGGCCTCCTGAATCTGCGCCTCGGTGAGATTGGGATAGCGCTGGAGCAGGAGCGGCCGGATGGACTGTTTCCAGGCAAGGTCGATGAGCTGCTCGTGTGTCTGGACGGAGTAGGCGCGTCCAAATACGGAAAAGGCGAACAGGAAGAGTGCGAGCGCGAGAGTTCCGGCGCGGAGATGAGTGCGATGCGCTCGACGCGGGGGCATGAAGTCAGGATAACCGCTGGCGGGGCAGGAGCGGGAGCGGCCCGCTCGTGAACGGGTATCTATGATGGAAGGATGAGGGGCAGGGAGTGGGGTGGTCTGGGATGAAAGAGCGTGAGCGGACCTGGGCAGTTTGCTTCTTCGTCGTCGCGGCGGGAGCCGCGTTCCTCCTGTCGCAGCGGCATCAGCAGGCGAAGGCGGGCGGAATAGCGCCGGTGGAGATGCGGCAGGCTGCTCCCGACATGGTGATGGAACAGATGGGCGGCGGTGACTGGCGGTTGCGTGACCATCGCGGGCAGGTGGTGCTGATTAATCTCTGGGCAACCTGGTGCGGGCCTTGCCGGGAGGAGACTCCGGGGCTGGTACGACTCTATCGAGAGATGGAGCCGCAGGGGCTGGAGGTGGTGGGGCTATCGCTGGACGTGAGTGGAAGGGACAAGGTGCGCGCGTTCGCGCAAGAGTTTGATGTGCCCTATCCGATCACGTTTCCGGAGCCGATGTCGCAGTTGGCGGATACGGTGCAGGGTGTGCCTACAACCATCCTGGTGGATAGGCAGGGACGCGTGGCGAAGACATACGTGGGCGCGGTCCGCGAGGGCGTCTTCAGAGAAGATGTGGAGACACTGCTGGGGGAAAGTTGAGACTTGGGGTACAGATCTCAATGCCCCCTCACTAGGCGAGATTGAGCTGCCACGAGACTCCGTAGCGGTCGCTTACCCATGCGAACTTTCGGCTGAAGCCATACTCCCCGAGCGGCATGAGAGCATTGCCATTGGCAAGGAGCGCGGAGGTGACACGATTGATCTCGTCTTCGGATTCGCACTCGACAAAGAGCGAGATAGCCGGAGTGAACGTGAAGCCGTGCTTGATGATGCTGTCAATGCACAGGATCGTCAGGCCCCGGAGGGAGAAACTCGCTTTCATCACCGAGCCCTCCGCACCGGGCTGGCCGGGGCCGTAGCGGACGATGTCGAGGACCTCTGCTCCGGGGAAGAGGGAGACGTAGAAGTTCATCGCCTCCTCAGCCTTGCCTTCGAACATGAGAAAGGGATGAATTTTTGCGTCTGCCATGGTTCGCTCCTTCACGATGGATGTGCCGGGTTCAGGTAGAGCTGCTAAGAATCATATTCGAGAATCCCTCGATGCGAAAGATTCCGCGTTAGACCTGTGGAACCTTCATCACGTTGGTGGTGGCGGCAGGAATGGGAGTTGCGGGCAGGTGGAAGCCGGGTTGCGAATCGGGATGGGCCGGATCGAAGTTACCTGCGTCTTTGGTGAGGATTTTTTTGAGCGGCAGGTTGTCCCGGCAGATGCCCCGGACGATGCACCGTGCCAATTCGTAGGCTCCGTAGCTGTTGAAGTGGGTGTCGTCGCTGATGGCCTTGGTCTGGTTAGGGTATGCGTCGGCGGGAAAGTGCACGAAGGCCTTTTGGATTAAATTAATGGGCTCCGGTGAGCCAGAGCATATAGGGATAGAAGAGAAGGAAGAGGATCATGAAGATAGACAGCAGATCCATGTAGAGCATAAGCAGCACTCCAGCGTGATAGAGGTCCCAACGCGGATGGCTGACGCAACGGTAAGTGTCGGCGCTCCCGACGAGTGCAACGAGGGCGGGGATCAGAATCAGTATGGATGGCTTGGTATCGGGAAAGCCGGAGAGAAGATACGCGGCCGCGAGGCTGGTAAGGACGAGGATGCTGCCGCGCAGGGGCGAAGGTCTTCGCGGATTGAGGATGCGGAATCTCACGTTGTCAGGGAAGTAGCTATCTATCTATAAGGATAGGCTATGACCTGAGAATCAGGCTATGACCGCAGACGCAGGCTGCTGCGCAAAAGGAAGACAGGTACTTTCGCGGAAGTTCAAGCATGCAGGGCTACTTTTGCGTCAATTTGGCCGCCTCGAAGCGACTACTCGGGCTTGTCTTCCGCTGTCAGGATCTGGAGGCAGAGCGGGCGTTCCAGCATGCAGTCCATGCGGGCTATAGCGGTCATCGCCTTTTCGAGAGTCGAGGTAAGGCTGGGCTCGGTGGTGATGACGAAGGGGAGACGATGCTTAGGATGGCCCGGCCGCTGCAGCAGCGAGTCGATGTTCGCGCCGACCTTGGCTAGTGCGCCGGCGATGGAGGAGACGATGCCGGGCTTGTCGTCCACGACGAAGCGGAGATAGTGGGGGGCCACGAATTCGCTGCTGACGGAACGCCTGCGCACAGGCAATGCTACCGATCCGCAGTTCTGCGCGACGGCGAGCAGGTCGGAGACCACGGCCACGGCCGTAGGCTCGCCGCCCGCGCCGTGACCGGAGAAGACGACATCTCCGCCGAATCGCCCGCTGGCGACGACCATATTCTGCGTGCCGTGTGACCAGGCCATGGGCGAAGTCAGCGGGATGAGCATGGGAGCCACGCGGGCCTGAACGACGCTGCCGTCACGCTGAGCGCGGGAGACCTGACGGATGGTGCAGTTCAGCTCTTTCGCATAGCTGAAGTCGATGGCTTCAATCGTGGCGATCGATTGTGTAGAGACGGCGTCGGGATCGAGTTCGGCGTGGAGCGCGATGCGCGAGAGGATGCAGAGCTTGGCTCGGGCATCGAATCCATCGACATCGGCGGAGGGGTCGCCTTCGGCGTATCCAAGCTGCTGTGCGTCGGCGAGAACGGTGGCGTAGTCGGCCCCGCTCTCCATGCGGTTGAGGATGTAGTTGCAGGTGCCGTTGAGGATGCCGCTCAGCCGCGCAATCTGGTCACCGCCAAGCCCCTGCGACATGCCCGGAATGACGGGAACTCCCCCCGCGACAGCGGCCCCGTAGGTCAGATGAACCTTGTGCAGGGCCGCCAGTTTTGCGAGGCCGGCGCCGCGATAGGCGATGAGCTGCTTGTTTGCCGTCACGACTGATTTGCCGGAGGCGAGCGCGCGGCGCAGCCAGCCTTCCACCGGATTGAGGCCGCCCATCAGCTCGACGACGATATCAACGTTCGATTGGAGGATGTCGTCGATGTTCTCCGTCCATACGACGGAGGCGGGAACGGCTTTGGCTGCGTCCGAGGTCCGCTTGCGCTCGACTGAGCGATTAAAGATGTGGGTCAGCTGTAGGCCGGGAAACTTCGAGGCGGCAAGCACTCTTGCCACAGAGCTGCCGACGGTGCCGAATCCAAGCAGGGCCACCTTCACCGTTGCGCACGCATTTTTTTTCTTCAGGGCCGATTTCTTTTTCGTTGCCATATTCAATAGTCGATTCTGCCGGCGTACATGCGCCATGCTTCAAAGTTTGAGATTGCCTCCTGCCGCAACAGGTTCGCTGATGGGATACTGCGCTGATTGGCCGGACGCTTGATCTCTTCGTAGAGAAAAGCATCGTCGAAGCCGGCTGCGGCTGCATCCGCCGAGGTGTTGCCGTAGAAGATCGCGTCGCAATGGGACCAGTAGATCGCAGCCAGGCACATGGGGCAGGGCTCGCAGCTGGTGTAGACTTCGCAGCCGCTGAGATCGAAGGTCGAGAGCGCGGTGGCGGCATTGCGGAGTGCTACGACTTCGGCGTGCGCGGTCGGATCGGTAGTGGCGGTTACAAGATTCGTGCCGCTTGCGACGATCTCACCCGACTTCACGATGACCGCGCCGAAGGGGCCGCCGCGCCCGGAGACGACATTCTCCGTCGCCAGGGCGATCGCCTTTTCCATGAAGATTGGGTTGCCCTGCATTCGGCTCAGCATCCTTATTTCAGTTTCCGTAATTGGTACGGACAGAGTGACGGATACTCAAATTATGGCACATGCGTTGGCGCTCCTTGCTACTCTCGCGTTAGAGTAGACGCTGATTGAACCATGGCCATTGAATCGATCAATCCCGCGAACGGCAAGCTCCTGCGCTGCTTCGAGCCGCTCACTGGAGAAGCCATCCGTGAGAAGATCGCGCTGGCCGCCGAGGCGTTTCGCGACTATCAGGCGGTTCCGTTGGAACATCGCGCTCTCTGTATGCGCAAGCTGGCGGCGATTCTCGAAGAAGAAAGCGAAGAACTGGCGACGGTCATTACCGAGGAGATGGGCAAGCCTCTGCGCACGGCGCGGCAGGAGGTGCTCAAGTGCGCGACCGGCTGTCGCTACTACCTCGAGAATGCCGCCCGGATACTTACCCCGGAGTCCATTTCGACCGAGGCGAGCGAGAGTTATGTTCGCTGGGATCCGCTAGGCATAGTGCTCGCCGTGATGCCGTGGAACTTTCCCTTTTGGCAGGTCTTTCGTTTTATTGCTCCGGCGTTGATGGCCGGGAATGTCGGATTGCTGAAGCATGCGTCCAATGTGCCGCAATGCGCGATTGCCATTGAATCGCTGGTGCGCCGGGCGGGATTTCTGCGCGGGACGTTCCAGTCATTGCTGATCGAATCGCGACACGTGGAGTCGGTGCTGGGCGACGAGCGCATTGCGGCGGTGACGCTGACCGGCAGCGAACCGGCAGGCCGTGCAGTGGCGGCGCAGGCTGGCTGGCTGATCAAGAAATCAGTACTGGAACTGGGCGGCAGCGATCCGTTCATCGTGATGCCGTCTGCCGACCTCGACGCTGCCGTCGAGGTGGCGGTTCGCGCGCGATGCGTCAACAATGGTCAGTCGTGCATCGCGGCCAAACGCTTTCTGGTCGCCGACGAGATCTACGACGAGTTTGAATCCCGCTTCGTCGCTGGCATGGAGGCGATGCGTGTCGGCGACCCGATGAAGGATACGACCGACATCGGTCCACTGGCGACGGCGGCTATCGTAGAGGAACTGGCGGCGCAGGTGCAGGCAGCAGTTCAGGCCGGTGCGCGCGTTCTGACCGGAGGCTCACGCATGGTCGGCGAGGGCAACTACTTCGAGCCGACGGTGCTGGCCGGGGTACCGCGAAGCTGCGCAGTGTATCGCGAGGAACTCTTCGGCCCGGTGGCAATGATCTTTCGGGTTGCGGATCTGGACGAGGCAATTACGCTGGCGAATGACACTAGTTTCGGGCTGGGAGCGTCAGTATGGACGCGGAACGCGGCCGAGCAGCAGCGTCTGGTCACGGAACTGCAAAGCGGCGCGGTCTTCGTCAATGCGATGGTTGCAAGCGATCCGCGACTTCCGTTCGGGGGCATTAAACATTCGGGCTATGGCCGCGAGCTCTCTGCTGCAGGAATGCGGGAGTTCCTGAATGCAAAGACGGTACTCGTCTCGTAACTGAAGACAGGCACTATTTGCTTGGAGAGCATAAAAAAGAGGCGTGGCCGCATTGGGCCACGCCTCTTTGGGTTGGGTGAGTTAGAAATTGACCGACATGTTGAGTGAGATACGGCGGAGCGACGAGCTGCTGGTATACGGATTGCCAGCCAGCTGGGTGGCGCGTCCGAACAGCTTCTGCGAGGTCAGGGTCGCATTCGGCGTGGCATAGTCGGCGTTGTTGAAGAGGTTCTGAACCTGTGCCGAGAAGGTCAGGTTGTACTTCTTGCCGGTGTTGCTCGCGCCGCGGAATCCGCCACGGCCGCCCCCGCGTCTGCCGCCTCCCGGACCGCCGGGGCCGCCTCCCTGAGCCTGGGTTCCCGTGGAGGGACCGAAGCCGAAGGTCTTTGAGGCGCGGAGATTAGTGGTGAACAAAGCCGGTCCGGTGCAGTAGTTGATCGGGATCGGTGCCTGGCCGGCGGCTGGGGTGACGAAGCTGCCGCAGCCTGCAATGGTGTTCGACCCCGGCTGGCCGGCAGGAATCCCATTGGCAGCTCCGAAGGCCGGCCGGTCGTTGAAGATGCTGTCGCCATTCAGGTCGCGGCCCAGGGTCACGTTGAACGGGGTTCCCGAAGAGGCGACGATGAAGGGGCTGAGCGAGATATTATGCGGCAGCGTGACATTGCCGCCGAGGAAGAGCCGGTTGCGCCGATCGAAGACAGCGCGGCCGTAGTCTGCGCCGATGTTGTAGGGCTGAGATGGGAAAGAGTTGATGCCGCCGGTGTCCGACTTGGCGAAGTTGAGCACGTAGTACCCGAAGAGCGAGAGTACTTTCTGGCGGACATTGAAGTTTGCGATCAGCTCGTTCTGACGATAGACGCCGGCAGACTCATACTCCTTCTGGACGATCGGCGCCTCGCCTGGAGCGGGTGGGGTCGGATAGATGAAATTGCCGTCTGCATCCTGGCCGGTCGGAGCATTGATGTTCTGGCTGAGGAATTGGTGCACGCCGCGCGTATTGAGATAGTTCACCGACAGCGTCGCGCCGCGGAAGAGCTGCTGGTCGGCCCCGATGGCAAACTCCATGGAGTAAGGAGTGCGCAGCGTGGCAGACGGGGAGACGGTGGAGTTTCCATTCGGTGTTCCTGCCGTGCAACCTTCCAGATGAGTTGGGGAGCAGGTTGCCGTGTCGGGATGAGCCAGGATGGTCTGGATCTGGTTCTTGCCGTTCAACTGGACGGTGGTCAGGATGCTGTCGAGTTGATAGCGGTCGTAGAAGATGCCGAATCCGCCGCGGATCACGGTCTTGGGAGCGTTCTTGCCACGACCGACGCCGTAGGCGAACGACAGCCGGGGAGCGATGTCGTGGTGGTCGCCGATGCGGTTCTGCGTCTCGTAGCGAATGCCATAGCTCAGGGTGAGGTTCGGCATCGGCTTCCAGTCGTCCTCGGCGTAGACCCCAAGGTCCACCATGGTCGCGTTCACGGAAGGATTAAGGATATTCGTGATGCTGAACTGGCTGGCCTGCTGGTTCTCATACGAAGAAACGGTAGCGGAATCGGCCGCAGCCGGGCACTCCGATGACAACAGGCAGTTGTAGGTGAAGCTGCCGTTGCTGCCGGCGTCGGAGGTCTGCGCATCGCGCGTGGAGCGCAGGCGACCGCCGAACCGGATGAAGTGTTTTTTCAGTTGGATGGAGGTGTAGTTGTGCAACTCAAAGTGAGTCTGGTTGTCGGAGTTGGTGCCGGAGTTGGAGCCGCCGTCGGTGAAGTTGCCCTGGACGATGATCGAGGGCGCCTTGCTGTGCGGCGTCTGCGAGCTGTGGTCGCGCTCGTACTCGAACCGGGTTTCATTGATGATGCGCGAACTGACGACCTGCGTGTCGGTCATCTGCAGCGTGATTTCGGAGCTGCTGGTGTCGTAGCCGGTGCTGGGCAGACTGAGGTTGCCGATGCCCTGGTTGGCGCGATCGGACTGCTCATAGCGGAACCGCGTCATCAGCGTGTTCTTCTCGCCCAGTTGCAGGTCGATGCGCGGACTGATATCAGTGCGGACGTTCGGGGTCGGGTTGGCGAACTGGAAGGAGCAGGAGGTCTGCCCTGCTGCGCAGTTTCCCATCGATGGCAGTACCGTGGCGTTGACGATGGAGTTGTCCTGAATCGAGCGGTGCGATCCGCCTATGTTGAACGAGGCATTTGAGGCGAGAGGTCCAGTGATGTTCCCGAACATGAAGATGGTGTGATAGGGCGGCTGGGTGATGGGTGTCTGCCCCGGGCTGATATTGGCATTCAGCAGAGGATTGCCGCTGTTGAATGACGAGGTGTTTCCTGACAGATTGAAGAAACCGTGTAATTTGTCGGTGCCCGGCTTGGTAAAGATCTGGACGCGGCCATAGCCGAGGCGGTCAAATTCCGCCGAGAAGGGGTTCTGGTTGATGCGGATCTCGCGGATCGAGGACTTGGGTGGCAATTGGCCCCCGGTAAATCCGTCGACGTAGATCTGGCCGCCGTTGGGGCCTGCGGAAGGACCGGCCAGAGCAGTCAACTCAGAGGAGAGTTCGTCCGGGTCGTCCGAAAGGGCGTCGAGATCTTTTCCTTTGATGACGGTGGAACTGGCATTGCTGTCGGCGTCGACGCTGACCTGCGCCGATTGCGCCGTTACCTGCACCTCCTGCGCCTGCGCCTCGATGGACATCTTCACGTCGAGCGTGATCGACTGGCCTGCAGTCACCTTTTCTCCCATTTTGACGAAGGAAGCGAAGCCCGGCATGGTCACCGTGACGGAGTAGGTTCCGGCGGGAACATTGTGTACCACATAGGTTCCGTCGCTCTGCGACTGGGTGATGATCGCCTTGCCGGACGCCGGAGTCAGCGTAACGGTCGCGCCCGGGATGACGGCCTCATCGGGATCGGCAACCGTGCCTTGCACCGTAGCGCCCTTCTGCTGGGCACTGGCAACCATCGGCACGAATGCGAATGAAAAAAGTACAACAAATCTCAAGGTTGAGCGAAATGACATTACAACTCCTAAAGGAAGATACGTCTGTTGCAGTTTGCGAAACTATTGCTGTTGATCGTTGCCATTGCCTCCGCCGGCATCGGGCGTATCTCCGCCAACATTCCACGGAGAGATGGACATCGAGGATGCGCCGGGCGCGGCGAGGATCGGTTCGACGCCCGAGAGCAGGGTTACAGCGGTGACCTCAGAGCTGCCGGGAGCGAGTTGCGAGGCCACAATCATGACGGCGTCGCCCGTTTTTAGTTCGGCCAGAGTCTCGGTGGGTAGTTTGTTCAACATCTGCGACAGGTCCATGCCGGCAGAGCGCGTCTGCCCCGCGCCTCCCCGGGGACCGGCGCCGTTCGCAGGGGTGGCAGCGTTCGATTGCGCCTCAGGCCGGGCACTCTCGGCGTTGCCTCCGCCGTGGGCACCTGCTCCGCCGCGGGCTTGCGCGGCGAACCGTGCTGCAACCTGGGGCGGAAGCTTGCGTACGTCGGAGTCTGTCGTAACCTTGACGGTCATCATTCGCTTGGTGGCCAGATCCTTCAGCGTAAAGGTTCCATTGGCAGCATCGAGGGTCGCGATGGTGCCTGCCAGATGCAGGAACGAGCCGCTCACGATGGTCTCGGCCTGGATAGAGAGACCGTCCTCCGACTTGGTCCCCAGAACACGCACCTGGTCGCCGGGATGAACCTCCGCCAGTGTGCTCGGTTTCGCATCCTCAAACTTGACGGAGGCACCGGAGTAGCGGCGAAACGTGGTGGCGGGCGTGGTATGGACCTCGATCTTCTTTGTGCCGATCGCGACTGTCAGAGTTCCCGTTGCCTCATCGACCGCGCCGACCAGGCCTCCGGTGCCGCGCTTCTGCCAGTCCGCTTCCTCTTTTGCGCGCTGTTGGGCGATATCCTGTGCCTTCATCAGGATGACGCGAGAGGCGGTGAAGGATGCGGCATCGTCACCGGCCTTTCCGGAGATCAGAATTCTGTCGCCGGGGGCGATGCCGCCCAGTGTGATGGTCTCCGCCGACTTGAGATCCTTGCTGCCGGGCGCCAGTTGCAGAATGCGCGCGCCTGCGGCCACCGTAACGGCGACCTGCTGGCCGGCGTCAGTGGCAAAGGTGATGGTCGAGCCGGAGATTGACTTGACTGTCCCGATCTTCGGCGCGGCAGCCGCGGCGGCGGGCGCCTGAGCGGCGGCTGTAGCCATTCTCGCAGCGGGCAGTAGCAGGCTTGCACCCAGCACCGACGCGCAGAAGATTCCAGGCTTTGTAAACATTGTGGCCGTCCTTAGATTTGTCACAAAATATCGATGTCAGCCGGGGGGAACTGAGAAGCCGTCTGTCACTAAAGAAGACGAATCAGCAACTTAAAAGTTTCCGGATTGAATTGCCAATTCGCTCACTGGAATATACGGAGCCATGGCGAAAATAGCGGGTGGAGATTAAATCAACCTTAATCAGTCGATTAACCCCATTGTAAAGGGTCGGGCGAAGCAGCCGATCAGGCAATTTTCGCGTCAGTGGCCCTGTTTTTCGATCTTCTCGCAAGAGAGAATGGCCACGCTGTCGGGGGGCAGCAGCACCTTTTCCTCTGTGACCTCGATGCCGTCCCGTGAGGCGAGCAGTAAAGGATATTGTCCCGGATTCTCAAGCTCTGCCGGAGCTTCCCCCAGATTGCACATTACCCTGATCTGGCTCCGGTCCATGATGAGCCATCGCTTGCTCTCGTCGAAACGGACCTTCACATGGCCCATATCGCCGTCGTTCAGGGAAGGGGAATCCCGGCGCAGCCGGATGAGTTGCCGGAACCACTCCAGCATCTCGCCGTGTCCACCCTCGTGGATCTCGTCCCAGTTCAGCTTGGACCGCTCGAAGGTCTCCGTCTTCTCGGGATCGGGGATCACAGCGGGATTCCAGCCAAAGGCGGCGAACTCGCGCTTGCGGCCTTCGAGCACGGCTTTGGCCATCGCTGGGTCGTCGTGGTCGGCGAAGTACTGAAAGGGGCTTGAGGCGGCAAACTCTTCGCCTTGAAAGATCATGGGGACGAACGGAGCCGTCAGCGCGATCGCTGATGCGACCCGGGCACGATTCATGCCGACAATATGCTCCAGCCGGTCGCCGATGGCGCGGTTTCCCACCTGGTCGTGATTCTGAATGAAACCGATAAAGTGATGGCCGGAGAGTCCATTGACAGGGCGGCCGTGGACGCGGCTGCGATAGCGGGAGTAAATCCCGTCATAGACGAAGACGGAGGTCAGAGCCTTGGCCAGCTTCTCGAAGGAGCCAAAGTCGGTGTAGTAGCCTCTGCCCTCATCTTCTTTATGTAAAACGGTGAACAGCGCGTGATGGAAGTCATCGCTCCACTGCGCGTCCATGCCGTAGCCACCCGCCTCGCGCGGCTTTACCATGCGCGGATCGTTGAGATCGCTCTCGGCGATGAGTACCAGCCTGCGTTCGAGCATCGACGACAGGATTTCGACCTCGATGGATAGCTGCTCCATGAAGTGAATCGCCGACCGGTCGATGAACTCGTGCACGGCATCGAGACGCAGCCCATCTACATGGTAGTCGCGCATCCACATCAGGGCGTTGTCGCAGAAGAAGCGGCGCACCTGGTCGCTGCCCACATCTTCGAAGTTGACGGCGTCGCCCCAGGGAGTGCAGTGACGGCTGGTCAGGTAGGGGCCGAACTTCGTGGTGTAGTTGCCGACCGGACCGAAGTGGTTGTAGACCACGTCGATCAGGACGGCAAGACCGCGGGTGTGGCAGGCGTCGACGAACCTCTTGAGGCCATCGGGGCCGCCGTAGAGATCGTTCACCGCGAACAGGGCGACGCCGTCGTAGCCCCAGCCGTGCTTGCCGGGAAACTCGACGATAGGCATCAGCTCAATATGGGTGATGCCCAGTTCGAAGAGATAGCCGAGCCTCTCGATCGCAGCGTCAAAGGTTCCGGCCGTGGTGAACGTGCCGATGTGCAACTCGTAGATGACAGCGCCGGAGAGCGGCGGACCCTGCCAGTGGATGTCGCTCCAGTCAAAGGATTTGTGGTCGTAGACCCGTGATGGTCCGTGAACGCCGTGAGGCTGCCACAGGCCGCGCGGATCGGAATAGGGCTTGGGGTCGTCGTCGAGCAGAAAGGCGTAGTCGGTGCCGCTGCCGGCTTCCTCGACGGCTGCCTTCCACCATCCAGCGTGGTCCGGGCCAGTCATGGGATGCAGCGCATCGCCAATCTTGACGGCCATCTTCGCCGCTCCGGGCGCCCAGACATTAAACTCATGCATCGTTTCGCTCCTGGAGTTGTCCGGCGTTGCCGGTTCGATCGGTAGTGTCGGCATGATCTTTTCGGACGAGCAGGGCAACGGGAAAATCGTTCAACAGACTTTTGATGGGAGTCTTGCCGCCACGCACCGTTAAGCCGGTCAGGCGATTAGTCCATGTGCCCCCTGGCAGCACCACCGTAGTCTCGCGCCACGCGCCGCCCAGCTTCGCGGTGAGGCGCGGTACGACGACAGCCACCGAATCGCCGCGCAGATAGGCAATCGCATGATCGCTTCTTGAGCCTTCCGTATCCAGCGGCGTGTAAGCCGCGTCGGACCTGAACCACTCCGGCCTCTCGCGCCGCAACTGAAGCGCCTGGTGGACGAGCCACATCTTGGGTAGACCCTCGTCGGCGCGGGACATGATCTTCGCCGCTACGTCAGGTCCATCCATCTTCTTCAGGTCGGCGAGCAGGCGGCGACGCAGATCGTAGTCCACCGGCCTGCGGTTGTCGGGGTCGACCAGGCTCAGGTCCCAAAGCTCCGTTCCCTGGTAAGTATCCGGCACTCCCGGCGCCGTGTATTTCAGCAGCGTCTGCGCCAGGGAGTTCACGCGGCCTGCACCTTTCACCCTGTCGACGAACTGTTCCAGGTCGCGCAGGAAGGGAGGATGCGTGAGCGTATCCCCGATGAATTTGTGGAGCGCATCTTCAAACGGTTTGTTGTTGGCTGTCCAACTCGTCTGCAACTTGGCTTCGCGCGTGGCTTTGAGCATGTACTGCTGTGCGCGTTCTACGCTCAGCGGCCACGCTCCGATTAAGGTTTGATAAAAGAGGTACTCGGTATTGCGATCGGGCATGATGGAAGAGCCGGAGCGCCCGGTGCGGAAGGCGCTGTTCATGCGCGACCAGCGATGAATGGCGGCGCTGAAGCGGCCGGGCATCTCGGAGAGAACGGAGATGCGGGCGCGGACGTCTTCGCTGCGCTTGGTGTCGTGGGTGGAGAGAGTCGTCATCGTCAGCGGATGCGTGGCCTGCATCTTCAGGCAATAGTCGTGAAACTCCGCCGTGCTGATGCCGTTGCGGCCAGGATCGCCGCCGACCTCATTCATGGAGGAGAGGCGGTTATAGCAGTACAGCGCCGTGTCCTCGACGCCCTTGGCCATCACCGGGCCGGTAAACTGCTGGAAGCGAAGAAGAAACTCGCTCTCCTGCTTGCCTGTCACCTTCATGGTGAGGATGTCGCGCAGAAAATCGAAGAGGCCTGTGCCGATATCCTGACGTTCCTGCTTGGCATACTCGATCGCCCGTGCAATGTACTCCTTGTCCTCCTCGGTGATCTCGTCGCGCGCAGGCACGACGTAGGTGCGATAGATGGCGAAACAGGCCGCGACCTCGCGAATGGTCCGGCGCATCTCGGCGCGGGTGTAGTCACGCTGGTTGCGGTTGGCCTCGCAGATCTCGACAAAGATACTGGTCAGGCGATTGACGTCGCTGCCCAGCCCCTCCTGCGTTACGGCGACTTTCTTGTCGTGCGCGATCGCGGGAAAATTCGTCAGTTGTCCGGCAAATTCGCGGCCCAAAAATGACTGGTAAATTTTGTCCAGCTCACCCATTCCCTGCGGCGAAATCAGCACACCGGCGGCGACGTTGAGAAAGTCATAACCGGTTGTCCCCTGTATGGGCCAACTCTCGCGGAGGAACTCCTCCGGTTCGAGAATCTTTTCGCCGACGATCCATGCTTCGGGGGCGCGCTCACGCAGCCGGGTCAGATATTCCAGGGGATCGCGCAAGCCGTCGGGATGATCAATGCGAATGCCGTCGAGCACACCCTGCTGCAGCCACTCCAGAACCAGCGCATGCGTCTCCTCGAAGACATGCTCCCGCTCCACGCGCAGCCCGATCAGCGTGTTCACGTCGAAGAAGCGGCGATACCCGAGTTGCTGGTCCGCTGTCTTCCAGTAGGAGAGGCGATAGTTCTGCTGATTGAGAAAGTCGTCGAGGGCATCGAGATTGCTGTTCAACTCGGCCAGCGATCGATCGATTGCCGAGCAGGCTTCGGGCTCTTCGGCGCATAGCCGCCGCAGCATGGTCAGCAACACGACCTTATCGCGATGCCGCGCAAGAATCGTTCGGCGATCAATGTATTCGGGAGCAGGCAGGCGCCCGAATGATGCGGCTAGAAAGCTCAACGTATCGCTTTTGGCGTACTCCGCCGCTCGGGCAAGGATGACAGGCAGCGAAGGCGGCGCTACAGGAAAGGTCTGGCCGGAGCACTCGACCTGAAACGTGTTGTCGTGGCGCACGACTTTGATGCCGCCAGATTGCAGTACAAGACCGTACTGGTCGCCGAGCACCGGAGCCAGAACCTTGTCGCGCAGCCGCTCTTCCTGCGGCTGCCAGTCGATGTCGAAGAACGAGGCGTAGCGACTCGATGGGCCATTCTCCAGCACATCCCACCAGTAGCGGTTCTCCTTGCCGAGAGACATGTGATTGGGCACAACATCGAGAACCTGTCCGAGCCCGACCTCATTGAGCTTTCTGCAGAAGCGGTCATGCCCCGCGGCTCCGCCCAGCTCCTGATTTACTTTCTGATGATCGACGACATCATATCCATGCGTGCTTCCGGGGGCCGCCTGAAGATAGGGGGAACAGTACACATGCGAGATGCCGAGCGCGGAGAGATATTCGACGATGCTCGCAGCATCATCGAAAGTAAAATTTTGATGTAATTGCAGACGGTAAGTAGAACAGGGAATACGCAACATCACCCTCAAATGTAATCAAATTATTAAGGCCAGCTATAGCTGGCAGCCTCTGGTTAGAGGGCAAAAACAGTCGATCCGGTTGTATCGTGCAATCCTATTTCTTGCTTTGCTCCGGAACCCACAGGCCGGAGAGGGCATACGCGGCGTGGATCAATGCAATGTGGGTCAGCGCCTGTGGGAAATTACCGACCTGGCGCTTACTGGCCGGGTCATACTCTTCGGCTAAAAGTCCAACGTCGTTCCGTAAATCCAGCAGACGCTCATAGAGAGCAATCGCGTCATCCCTGCGCCCGATGAGGCACAGGTTGGTCACCATCCAGAAGCTGCAGGCGAGAAAGACTCCTTCACCGCCGGCAAGACCGTCATCAGTCGTCCTGGTGTCGTAGCGCTGCACGAAGCCATTCTTTATCAGGGTGCGTTCAATTGCCTCCACGGTGCCGCGAATGCGCGGGTCGGCGGGAGGCAGGAATCCTACCATCGCAATCCTCAGACACGACGCGTCGAGTTGCTTCGAACCATAGGACTGCACGAAGCTGTTCAGCTTCTTATTGAAGCCCTTCTCGCAGACCTGTTTATGGATCTGATCGCGCACCTTGCGCCAGTGGGCAACATTGCCGTTGCCGTCGTAGCGCTCGTGATGCTTGATGGCGCGGTCGAGCGCTACCCAGGCCATCACCTTCGAGTAGGTAAAGTGCTGCCGCCTGCCTCTTGTCTCCCATATCCCCTCATCCGGCTTTTGCCATACGCTGCAAAGATGGTTGATGAGAGAGGCCTGCAGAGAAGTCGCTGGAACGCGAAGGCCTTCCTCGGCTTCCGGTGTCTCCGAAAGCGTCTCCGCCACCTCCCCGAAGACGTCCAGTTGAAATTGATCGACGGCGGCATTGCCGATGCGCACAGGCCGGGAATGCTTGTAGCCGGGCAGCCACGACGCCTCCCACTCGATGA
Organism: Acidobacteriales bacterium 59-55; assembly: GCA_001897435.1. GTDB lineage: Bacteria > Acidobacteriota > Terriglobia > Terriglobales > Acidobacteriaceae > Edaphobacter. The sequence continues at coordinate 239,645 of MKSV01000009.1, forward strand.
TCTGCCGCTCTCCCCAGATGCCGTAGATGGTCTGTACCTGGCCGGGAGCGCCGGCAATGGCCCGCAGCAGCCACATGCGCCAGGCGATGGCCTCTTCTTCATATCCTGCCCGCATCAGTACCATCAGCGTGAAGGCGGTGTCGCGCAGCCAGCAATAGCGATAGTCCCAGTTGCGAGGTCCGCCGATCTTCTCGGGCAGCGAGGTGGTGATCGCGGCAACGATTCCGCCGGAGGGTCTGTAAGTCAGCGCCTTCAGCGTAATCAGCGACCGCTCGATAGCCTCTTTGTATGGGCCGTTATAGGTATTGCGCTGCGTCCAGTCGGTCCATAGCCTCTGGGTTTCGGCCAGAGCACGCGCCGGTGGAACCTCGGGTGGCACATCGGAGAGCGAAGAGAGTGTCGTCAGCGTGAATGTCACCGTCTCGTGGGCTCTGACCGTAAAGTCGCTCACCGTCGTCATCTTTTCGCCACGCAGCGGAGCCTTGGTTTGCAGTACCACCATGTCGCGGCCGGCAACGGCGCGTAATTCACCATTTGTGCTGGTGACCCACGGTATCGTGCGGCCATAGTCGAAGCGGATGGCGAGGTTCATCCGCATGGCGACCTCGCCGCGAATGCCTCGCACGATGCGGACGAGACTGGAGTTCTCGTCGCGTGGCGGCATGAAGTCCGTGATGCACACTACGCCGTCCGGAGTCTCGAAGGTAGTATCGACCACCAGCGTATGCGGCTTATACTGCCGACGAGTCGCAGTTACCCTTCCTGCCGGAGCGATCTTCCAGAATCCATGTTCCCGCGTTCCCAGCAACGCCGCAAAACACGCCCCGGAGGAGAATGTGGGCCAGCACAGCCAGTCGATCGAGCCTTCGCGCGAGACCAGCGCCGCCGTCTCACAATCGCCAATCAGGCAGTAGTCCTCAATTGCGGCGGCGTGGAGAGGGGCCTTTTTCTTCTTTTCTCGCTCTGCCATTCGTCCTCATCTCTGTTCGGCCGGCTTGCGATGCAACAGCAACGAACACGGTCCAATCCGCATCTCTCTTAAGAAGCAGTTGGCCCATAAACGGTAGGATGCATACAGCAACAATTTATTGAAACGAAATGCGAACGTCCATAAAGTTTTCCGGAATTGAGTTGAATGAAACCTGTTGAAGGCCGCAAGCGAGTCATCATTGAAGAGGTTCAACCACAAGTAGGTTGCGGCCGCTATCCCGTCAAGCGGACGCTGGGCGATAGCGTCACGGTGTCCGCTGCCATATTTGCCGACGGTCACGATCATGTTGCGGGGCGCCTGTTATTCCGCCACGAAAGCGAGAGCGGCTGGCGCTCCACGCCGATGATCGCGCTTACGAACGATCTGTGGACGGCGACGTTTACGGTGGACAAACTCGGAGCATGGCACTACACGCTCGAGGCCTGGGTCGATCACTTCGGCACATGGTGCAGTGATCTTCAGAAGCGCCTTGCAGCCCAGAACGATCCTGCGGCAAGCTCGGTAGCCGGCCCACAGGATATCCCCTTGGCTCTGCGCACCGGCGCGTCTCTGCTGGAAAGCGTGAAAGCGCGAGCTAAGGGTGAGGACGCCAGGCTTCTGGATCAGATTCTTGTCTCGCTGCGCTGGATGGCAGATCAAAAGACGAAGCTCTACGAATATCCGACCTGCGACGATGTTACTAAGCTCGTCAACGAGTATCCCGACCTTTCCCGCGCCACACGATACCATCAGGACCTTTCTCTCTGGGTCGACCGCGAGCGCGCTCGCTACTCGACGTGGTACGAGCTGTTTCCGCGATCCACATCTCCCGATCCCAGTCGCCACGGCACCTTTGCGGACGTGGAGACGCTTCTTCCTGACATCGCCGCGATGGGCTTCGACGTACTTTACCTTCCGCCGATCCATCCCATCGGGAATGCCTTTCGCAAAGGCCCCAATAACAATGTAGCGTCGACTAAAGGGGATCCCGGCAGCCCGTGGGCCATCGGCTCGAATGAGGGTGGCCACACCGCGATTCATCGCCAGCTTGGCACGCTCGCCGAGTTTGAGCGTCTGGCCGCTGCATCGCACGCGCACGGCATGGAGATTGCGCTCGATATCGCCTTCCAGTGCTCGCCAGACCATCCCTGGGTCAGCGAACATCCTGTCTGGTTCACCAAGCGCCCGGACGGCTCCATCCAGTACGCCGAAAATCCACCCAAGAAGTATCAGGATATCTATCCGCTGAACTTTGAGTCTTCTGACTGGGCCTCGCTCTGGCAGGCTTTGCACGGCGTCTTCGCTTACTGGATCGAACACGGCGTTCGCATCTTTCGTGTCGATAATCCGCACACCAAGGCGCTGCCGTTCTGGGAGTGGTGCATCGCGGAGATTCACAAGCAGCATCCGGACGTCATCTTTCTGGCCGAGGCGTTCACCCGTCCTCACGTGATGTATTCGCTGGCCAAGGCTGGTTTCACGCAGTCCTATACCTACTTCACATGGCGCAACACCAGCACCGAACTGCAGCAATACTTCGAGGAGATCACCAGGCCGCCGGTTACTGATTTCTTCCGCCCCAATCTCTGGCCCAACACGCCCGACATTCTGCACGCGACACTTCAGAACGGCGGTCGTCCCGCGTTCATGCAACGGCTGATCCTCGCCGCGACGCTGGGCGCGAACTACGGCATCTATGGCCCTGCCTTCGAGCTGGGCGAGAACCTGCCCGCGAAGCCCGGCAGTGAAGAATACCTCGACAGCGAGAAGTACGAGATCCGCCGCTGGGACCGGGCAGCGCATCACAGTCTTGCTCCCCTGATCACACGCCTCAATCAGATTCGCCGCGAGAATTCCGCTCTGCAAAGCGACGGCTCGCTGCACTTTCATCCTGCCGATAGCCCGCATATTCTCTGCTACAGCAAGGTCGCCGCGGGCAATCTCATCCTCGTCGCCATCAACCTCGATCCCACTCAGGAACAGGGAGGATGGATCGATCTCGACCTGAAACATCTCGCCATCGCGCACGGCCAGCCTTTCGATGTGGAAGACCTTCTTACCGGAAAGCATTATCAGTGGCATGGCCGCAGCAACTATGTCGCGCTGCGCCCCGACGTGATGCCCGCGCATATCTTCCGCATCACGCGCGAGTCCGGAGCCGAAATTGATACTAAGCTGATCCCAGCACCTGCAGCCGCGGAGATATTCGAGTGAAGAAAGCCAGCAGCGCCACCGATCCCTTGTGGTACAAGGACGCGATCATCTACGAGTTGCACGTCCGCGCCTTCGCCGACTCCGACGGCGACGGCATCGGCGACTTTGGCGGCCTGCTCTCACGGCTGGACTACCTGCAGGAGCTTGGCGTCACCTGCATCTGGCTGCTGCCCTTCTTTCCCTCGCCCCTGCGCGACGACGGCTACGACATCGCCAACTATGTCGACGTGAACCCCAGCTACGGCACCATCGACGACTTCAAACAGGTCCTCGATGCAGCTCATCAGCGCGGTATGCAGGTGATGATCGAGCTGGTCATCAATCACACCTCCGATCAGCATCCCTGGTTCCAGGCCGCGCGTCTCGCGCCTCCGGGTTCTGCGGAGCGCAACTTCTACGTCTGGACCGATGACGACTGTCTCTACAAGGACGCTCGTATCATCTTCACCGATACGGAGAAATCCAACTGGACATGGGACGAGACGGCCAAGGCCTTTTACTGGCACCGCTTCTTCTCGCACCAGCCTGACCTTAACTACGACAACCCCGCTGTTCTCGAAGAGGTGCTCAAGGCAATGCGCTTCTGGCTCGATATGGGCGTGGATGCGTTGCGCATGGATGCGATTCCTTACCTCGTCGAACGCGACGGCACCAGTTGCGAAAATCTTCCCGAGACTCACGTCGTCATCAAGGCCATCCGTGCCGCCATCGATGCGGACTACGCCAACCGCCTCATTCTGGCAGAGGCCAATCAGTGGCCCGCCGATGTGCGTCCCTACTTCGGTGACGGCGACGAGTGCCACATGGCTTTCCACTTTCCTCTGATGCCGCGCATCTACATGGCACTCCGCCAGGAGGATCGCCTACCCATCACCGACATCATGGCGCAGACGCCGGAGATTCCGGACAACTGCCAGTGGGGACTCTTCCTGCGTAACCACGACGAGCTAACGCTGGAGATGGTCACCAACGACGAGCGCGACTACATGTACCTTGCTTATTCGGCTGACCCGCGCATGAGGATCAATGTCGGAATCCGCCGCCGGCTCGCGCCGCTGCTCGACAACAATCGCCATCGCATCGAGCTGCTCAACTCGCTGCTGTTCAGCTTTCCCGGCACGCCCATTCTTTACTACGGCGACGAGATCGGCATGGGCGACAACATCTACCTTGGCGACCGCAACGGCGTCCGCACGCCCATGCAGTGGACCTCGGACCGCAATGCCGGATTCTCCCGCGCCGTTCCCGCCAGGCTCTTCGCGCCCGTCATTATGGACCCCATCTGGGGCTATCAGGCAGTGAATGTCGAGGCTCAGCAGTCCGATCAGTCCTCGCTGTTGCACTGGACGCGCAACATGATCGCGTTGCGCAAGCTGTTCCAGGTCTTCGGGCGCGGTACGCTCGAATTCCTCAACCCGGAGAACCGCAAGGTCCTCGCCTACATCCGCAGCTACGATCGCGGTGACGGCGGTCCGCCGGAGACCGTCCTGTGCGTCGCCAACCTCTCTCGCTTCGCCCAGCCGGTTTCGCTCGATCTCACGCAGTTCACCGGCATGGTCCCGGTTGAGATGCTCGGCTACGTGCCCTTCCCATCCATCACCGCTCAGCCCTATGCGATCACTCTCTCGCCCTACTCCTTCCTCTGGCTCGAACTCCAGCCTGCCGCCGAGGCTCCCGAGCCCATAGCCATTCAGGACGGCGAGCGTACGCTCGAACTCCTCTCCCCTACGCTTGACGGCCTGCTCACCGGCACGGGCCTCGAACTTCTTCAACAGATTCTGCCGAACTATCTGACCCATCAGCGCTGGTTCGGCGCAAAGTCACGCACCATCAAAACCGTCTGCGTTCTCGATTGGGTTCAGCTCCCCAACATTCACGCTGCCTTGGTTTTTCTCGAACTCACCTATGAGAACGCTGCCGAGGGCGAAGCGAAAGACGTTTACCAACTCCCGCTCACTATCTCCACCGGCGAAGACGCGGAAAACATCCATGCCGCCGCGCCGGGCAGCATTATCGCGACCCTCACCACGCCCACAGGGCCTGCCGTCCTGCACGATGCCGTGGCTCGCGAAGATCTCCGCCAGGCGCTGCTCGATCTCATCGCCGACGATGCGAAACTCCCAACTCAAGACGGCATGATCGAAAGCCGCAAGAGTTCCGCCTTTGCAGCCGCTCGCGGCGAGGGCCCGCTCCCTGCGCGCATTGGTTCAGCGGAGCAGTCGAATACCTCCATCCTCTACGATGCCAGACTCATCATGAAGCTCTTCCGTCGCCTTCAGCCCGGAGAGAATCCCGACACCGAGATCGGCCGCTTCCTCACCGAGCGCGCTGACTTCCCGCGCATCGCTCCCTTCCTCGGCGATATCCGCCTTACCGCGGAGAACTCCGAGCCGATCACTGTTGCCATGCTTCAGGGCCTGGTTGAAAACGAGGGCGATGGCTGGCAGTGGACGCTCGACGAACTCTCTCGCTTCTACGAAGGCATCGCCACTCATCCGGCGCCGCAGGATACCGGCAAGCAGCCATCCTTCCTTGATCCCATGACCAGGGAGGTGGAGAGCGAAGCGCACAAGTTCGCGCGGGAACATGCGGGCCTCTATCTCGATGCGGCCGCTCTGCTCGGCCGCCGCACCGCCGAGATGCACCTTGCTCTCGCCACCCCGACCGACGATCCGGCATTCACAGCCGAAGCCTTCAGCGTGGCCGATCTCGAAGCCGATGCCACCCGCATCGACGCCCAGATCGTCCGTACCCTCGACGCGCTCAAGCGCGGGATGTCGCAGCTTGCCGACGACGCCACTGTTGACAGTGCTGCCCTCATCCTCAGCCGCCGCATCAATCTCTTTGCTCGTTCCAACGCCATCACTGCGTCTCCTGCCGCCGACTGTGGCCAGCGCATTCGCATCCACGGCGACTACCATCTCGGCCAGGTGCTGCGCTCGCGCGGCGACTACGTCATCCTCGACTTCGAAGGCGAGCCCGCTCGCTCGCTGGTGGAACGCCGTGCCAAGCAATCACCGCTCAAGGATGTAGCTGGAATGCTGCGTTCATTCAGCTACGCGGCCTACGCGGGGCTCAATGCCTTTACCCAGCGCCGCCCCCCCAACAACGAAGCGGAAGCGCGCAACCTCGAGGCCTGGGCCCGGCTGTGGCAGAACGTCGTCTCTGCCGAATATCTGCGTGCCTATCGTCAGGCGGTGCACGTCAATCCAAGCCTTACTCCCCAGCCTGCGGAGGCACAGCGCCTGCTGGAGGCATACCTTCTCGAAAAGTCGCTCTATGAGCTACTCTACGAACTCAACAACCGCCCTGCCTGGGTGCGCATCCCGCTCGCAGGCATCCTCTCTCTCCCGCGCGAATTAGACTTGCCGTAACCGAGAAAGCTCATACAGCACGATGGCCTCCACTTCAACCAACATCGACGCCTCCACGCAACCGGCTCCCGCGGTCGAGACAGGCCGCCTTCTCGTCAGCCTGCCTCTGCTTGCCAACGGGGAACTCCACGCTACTCTGGCGAACCTTGCTGCGGCCTTTCCGGAGAGAACCATTCTTGTGGCTACGCCGTCGTCGCTTGAGGGATCAGCGAGCCCGGCGCCGGACACGCTTCATCTTCTTGCCTATACGCCGACGGCAGCTTCTGCCATCTCCTGGATCCTTACCGCGGCCGACTACGTTAATGCCTTCCGTCTCGCGGAAGAGAATCAAGCCACTGCCTGCCTTCTTCTCGGAGCCGAGTCGCAGTCGATTGCACCCGAGGCCCTTCGCGCCCTCGCCGAGTCCGTTCTCCATGCCGACGCCGACCTCGCGATCGCCCATTACGACACCGGGCTGCGCGAACTCCTCGTTAACTCCGGTATCCTTTACCCGGTCAGCCGGGCCTTGTTCGCGGCGCGCCCGCGTTTTCCCCTTGCCATCGATCTCGCTCTTTCGCTGCGTATGGCGGGCAAACTTGCAGCCACGGCGCAGAAGTTCATCTCGCTCAATCAAAATGACGCTCTGATCTGGCCGGTTGCGGAAGCCGCCTCGGTGAACTACACCATCGCGGAGATAGAGATTGGTCCCCGCACCATGCCGCAGCCCGCGGCATCCGATCTAAATTCGCTGCTCGCTCAGATCGCCGGGTCGCTCTTCGCCGAAGTCGATGCCAAGGCCGCTTTCTGGCAGCGCGCCCGCGGAACTCAGCCCGCGCGCCTGTTTCCCCTGTCCGCGCTTCCGGCCGAAGCCGCCGACATCACTCCCATGCTCGACGCCTTCCGCCTCGCCTACACCAACCTGCACGGCATCTGGTCGCTGGTCCTGCCGCCCAACTCGTTGCTCGGCCTCAAGCGGCTCTCCATCATGCCCGCCGAGAGCTTCCACATGCCAGACAACCTCTGGGCGCGCATCGTTTACGACTTTATCCTCGCCTACCGCCTGCGCACTATCAACCGCGGTCATCTGCTCGGCGCGCTCACACCCCTTTACCTTGCCTGGGTCGCCTCTCATCTGGTGCTCGTCAGAAGTGGAACAGCGCCGGAAAAACACATTCAGGATCTCGCCGCGGCTTTTGAGACCGACAAGCCCTATCTCGTGTCGCGATGGCGCTGGCCCGACCGTTTCAACCCCTAGGCATTGGCCATGAAAGAGATTCTTACCGGCACCGTATCAGAAGGTCCGCAACATCTGTAACGACGTAAGGAGAAGACCCCATGTGGCAACAAGTTCACGACTCGCTCAGCCAATCCGCTCACCGAGTGCTCTTTAAACTCGCCAGCTTCCTTCCCGGCCTCGTCGCCCTTCTTGTCGCTGTCCTTGTGCTTGCGCTGATCGGGGCTGCTGTTGCCGCATTGCTGCGCCGCATCCTCACCTCTGCCAAATTCGACGAGCGCATGGCCCGCAACTCCCCGGACGCGATCTCCGACTGGTCACCCTCGGGCAGCCCCACGCTGCTGGTTGCGCGCGTTGCCTTCTGGGTCTGCGTTGCGCTGGGCTTCATCATCGGCATCTCTGCCTTCGATGCATCGTCGAACGGTTCGCAGATCTCCACCTTCCTGCTCCCCTATCTGACCCACTCCATCGGCGCTATCGTTCTACTCATCATCGGCAATCTCGTCGCCCGCTTTCTCGAACGCTCCGTGCTTATTGGAGCCGTCAATGCACGCCTGCAATACGCGCGTTTTCTTTCACTCGGCATTAAATGGCTGGTGCTGGTGCTGACCGCGGCGATGATCCTCGACCATCTTGAGATCGGCGGCGCCATTGTCGAGCTGGCTTTCGGCATTCTCTTCGGCGGCATCGTGCTTACGCTCGCCCTCGCCGTTGGCCTTGGCTCTCGTGACATCGTCAGCCGCTCGCTCGAAAAGAATGTCGAGCGCACCGAGTCTGCGCCCGACGCCGACTCGCCCGCCCAGCCGGAGACCCTGCGCCACTTCTAAGCAGTGTTTTATGAGCCGATTCAGTAAGCCGGTCCGGAGAGCAGGCTCCGCTTTGTCGACTCATAGAAGCCGTAGATTGCTACGCAACTGAATCCAGTTGCCGGAACGATATAGCCCAGCGCGATGCTGCCTGTGTTCCGCGCGATCAGTCCCATGATCGGCGGAAAGATCGCTCCGCCGACGATTGCCATTACCAGCAGCGAGCCGCCGATCTTGGTGTTGCGTCCCAGCCCCTTCAACCCCAGGGCAAAGATCGTTGGATACATGATCGACAGAAAGAATCCGCTCGCCACCACGCCCCACGCCCCAATCAGACCGGGCCGAGAGACCGCAACCACCATCAACAGCGCATTCGCGATGCCATAGAAGCCCAGCATCCGGCTGGGCCGTATGAACCGCATCAGCGGCGTCGAAACGAACCTCCCCGCGGCCATCGCAATCAGCGTTGCCAGCAGATAGAACGCAGCCGTCCGTTCACTCACCGGCGTGTACTGCTTCATATACGGAATCAGACTGCTCCACGATGAGATCTGCGCACCGACGTTGCAGAAGTTGGCGATCACCGCAATCCAGATCGCCGGAATCTTCAGCAGCTCTGCGAAACTGCCATGATCCTCGCCCTCGCCTTCGTGCTCGGACTGCATGACGGGAAATTTGGTCCGGGAGAGAATGAAGGCGCATAGCAGAACCACCGCGCCGAAGATCAAATAGGTTGGTACCACGCGCATCAGTTCGGTATGCAGATAGGGCTGGTAAGTTCCCGCCAACTTCATCGCCGCAATCTGTGCAGCATTCGGCTCAATGCCCGAGAAGATGAAGTACGTCCCGATCAGCACGCCGACAATCGTTCCCGGAGGGTTGAATGCCTGCGAAAAGTTCAGCCGCTGCTCCGACGTGTGCGGGTCGCCGAACTGCGCGATGAACGGGTTTGCCGCCGTCTCCAGCACCGACGCTCCGCTGCCCACCGTAAACAGCGCGACCAGGAACAGAGAGTACTGATGGCTCACCGCCGCCGGCCAGAACAGCACCATGCCCGAGCCGAAGATGACCAGGCCGGTCACCATCCCCGCCTTGTACCCCCACTTCCGCATCAGCAGCGCCGCGGGAATCGCCATGCAGAAGTATCCGAAGAAGTTGGCGGTCTGCACTAGTTGCGCGCTGAACTGCGACAACTGGAAGGATTTTCTGAACTGCTGCACCAGGATGTCCGTCAGATTATTGGACATGCCCCAAAGAAAAAACAGCACTGTTACCAGGACAAACGGAAGCATGTGTCCAACAGGGAACACGGGATGCTTTTTGCCATCGTCTATCTTCGCATTGCTGCTTACCGGCGTTGAAATCTGCATTCCCAATCCCTCAATCTCTGAACTCTAAACTTCCACCATGATCTTCGTGAACTTGCCGGGGGCATCGCTCCACTCGCCGAGCATCCGCGCCGCCTCTTCCATCGGCACCACCGCGCTGACCGCATCTTCCACGGGAAACCGTCCTGCTTCGAGCATCCGTATCACCTCGCGGAAGTCTTCCGGTAACGCATTTCTGCTGCCCAGAATATCCAACTCTTTCTGAACGAACAGCCGCGTCTTGTACGCCACCGGCTCCTTTGCATACCCGATATAGACGACTCGCCCCGTAAACGAGACCTCTTCAACCGCAGAGCGAAAGGTCTGAGGCAGCCCGATCGCCTCGATCATCACGTCCGGCCCGCGCCCGCCTGTAATGGCCGTCAATCGCTCGTGCAGGTCCTCATTCTTCGCGTGAATCAGATGCTTCGCGCCCGCCTTCCGCGCGATCTCGAGCTTCGCATCGTCCATGTCAATGGCGATGGTCTCCGCCCCGCGAAACGCCGAGGAGGCGATAGCTCCCAGCCCCACGCCGCCGCATCCAAACACGGCGACAGCATCCTCTGCCGCGACGCGTCCACGCGCCGCGGCATGAAACCCAACCGTCAGCGGCTCCACCAGGCACAGTTCCTTGATCGAGAGCTTCGCCGCATACAATTTCTCGGCAGGAACGCTGATGTACTCGGTCATCGCCCCATCGCGCTGCACGCCCATGGTCTCGTTGAACTGGCATGCATTTACCCGGCCTCGGAGGCACGACGGGCACCTCCCGCAGCTGGTGTAGGGAGAGATCGTCACCATCGTGCCCGCCGCCAGGTCGCCTCCAGCTTCCACTACCTCGGCTGCCACCTCGTGCCCCGGTATGCGTGGAAAGGTCACCATCGCATTCCGTCCACGAAATGTATTGAGGTCGGTCCCGCACATTCCCACCATCTTCACTCGCAGCAGAGCCTCGCCCGGCTCTGCTGCGATATCCGGGACCTCCTGAACCGCCGCGGCTCCCGGCCCTTCCATGCGAAATGCCCTCATCGACAACTCTCCTCAAATTTTTCAAATAGAAAAGTAATATTTCACCAATTACTCTAACCCATACACGGCAGTCGCCGTGGTGCCAAAGACGGCGGCCTGCTCGTCAGAACTGAATCCGGCGAAGTATTGGCGTAACACCTCAAACCACCGCCCGTATCCGCTCGCCACCAGGCACACCGGCCAATCCGATCCGGCCATCAGGCGTCCGGCTCCAAACGCCTCCACCGCTACGTCGAGATATGGCCGCAGCGACTCCGGCGTCCACGCGCTCCAGTCTGCCTCCGTCACCATTCCCGATACCTTGCAGCACACGTTCTCTCGTTGGCCCAACTCGCGCATCCGCGCCGCCCACGGCTCCAGCGCTGCTTCGCGGATCAGCGGCTTGGCCATGTGGTCCAACACAAAGGGCTGGTCTGGATGCTCGTCCACAAAATCAATCGCCTGCGGCAGATGCCGCTCATAGATCAGGATCTCGTAGACCAGACCGCTGCCGAGCATGGTGCGAATCCCCGAGTTGAAGTCTTCGCGCAGAATATAGTTTTCGTCCTTCTCCGCCTGAATCACATGCCGAAGCCCCTTCAGCTTCGGCCGGTGCTCGAACTCCTCCATCACCCCGGGAAAATCCTCCCCGGCAATCGGAGCCCAACCCACTACACCGCGAATGGCCTCGCACTCATCGGCCATCTGCAGCAGCCAGCGCGTCTCATCCATCGTCTGACGGGCCTGCACCGCAATAGTGCCGTCGATTCTCGCAGCAGTTAGCTCGCGCATCAGATCCTGCGGCAAAAAGTCCCTCCGCAGTGTCGCCATCTCGTCATCGATCCAACCATATTCTTCCGGCGAATATCGCCAGAGATGGTGGTGCGCATCAATCCTCTCAGCCACTCTTGTCTTCTCCTCTATAAATTTGTTTAACGATAACTGTACCGTAATAAATATCAGTCCAGTTTATCCCGCCGGTCTCCACCCGCCATGGAGAGAAGCCGGATCAACGACGAACCGCCCAGGCCATGCCATCGGGTCCGGCGCCGACCTGGATGTGACCGGTCACGGTTAACGACTTGAGGTCGATGACCGCGACATAGTTGTCCGGGGCGCAGGCGACAAACGCCCGCGTGCCGTCCGGCTGCACCAGAACGCCGCCGGAGCCATGCCCGATGGGGATACGCTTGATCACCTTGCGTGTGCTCGCATCCAGAACAGCCAGGATCGGTCCGCTTGATACCAGAACATGCTTGCCGTCTGGAGTGAACTTGAGCCGGTTGGCTCCAGGAAGGTTGGCGGCGACCGTCTGCACCACCTTCTTCTCCTGGAAATTAATGATGGAGATGGTGCCGTCCTTCGCGTTCGCTACCCAGATTTCCTTCTCGTCGGGAGATACATCGAAGCCCTCGGAACCGTTGCCCACGCGCACCACCGTCTGATTCCAATCAGAACTCATGCCACGAGATCCACTCGCTGGACCGGGCGTGCGCACAGGCGCCTTATCGATGATGCTCACCGTCCCGGAGATGACGTTCGTGGCGACGATTCGCTGCGCGTCCCGGGAGACATAGATCATGTGAATGCGATTCTGTCCTGTCCCGAGAATCCAGTCGACCTTATTCGTCGCGGGGTCGTAGCGAGCAACCGCCTTGGCGACCTCCGAGGTGAACCAGACCTTGCCCTGGGCAAACGCCAGCCCATGCGGCCCTCGCAGCGGGCCCAGGTCAACCGTCCGAAGCGGCTTATCGGTCCGGAGATCAACGACCGTAAGCGTGTTGTACGCGCCGAAGCCGTAGTTCGAGACGAATGCAGTGGAGCCATCGTCCGAGGCGATGACCTCGTGAGGATCGTTGCCGACAGGCACTTTGGCGACGACTTTCAGACTGGAAGCGTCGACGACGTTAAGGCTGTGCGCCTGCTTGGAGAGGACCAGCAGGGAAGCCGAAGACCTACCTTGCCCACCCTGGCCAAAGAGTAGCCCGGAGAGGCAAAGACAGGCGACAGGAACGGCGGCGCGGAAGAGAGCTTTCATCCGTTGAGCCTAACTCCAAATCTGAGAAGAACGCCAGAGATTTAGGGGACTGCACCCCTCAAAAAGATCGTCTTGCAGAATCCGTACCTGCCGATTATCCAGCGCATCTCAGTATCAGGAGATTCCTCCTATGCCGTCTAAAAAAGCCAACTCCCGTCCCGCCGTTTCCCGTCCAGCCTCGCAAAGCCGCTTTATCTTGCCCGGCAGCGAAAAGCCTTCTCTTCCCGAGCCTTCGCGGCAAAAGCCTGCACCTCCCTCCGGCCGCCTCACCGTTTCGGTCGTTGTGCGCTGCAAGCATCCTCTCAAAGCCGCCAACTGTCTCGGCAAGGAGCGCCTCACCCGTACCCGGTTCCGTCAACTCCACGGACCCGATCCCAACGCTCTCAAACTCCTCCGTGCCTTCGCCAGGGAGTATGGCCTCGCCGTCCAGCCTGGCACTCCGCGGCCGGGGAGTTGCATCGTCAAGCTCACCGGGACCGTTGCCGCCATGCAGCGGGCCTTCGGCATCGCTCTCATCCACAATACCGACGAGGCAGCCACGTACCGTGTCCGCCAGGGCAACATCACTCTCCCCACCGAACTCTCCGGCCACGTCGAAGCCGTGCTCGGTCTCGACAACCGCCCTCAGGCCCAGCCACACTTTCGCATCGCCGGACAGCCGGGCAATCTCGCCGCCCGCATCGCACAGAATGGCGGCCTGGCAACTCCCCAGGCCAATATCCGGCCCAGCGCGCAGGCAGGTACTTCATACACTCCCGTTCAGATAGCCCAGCTCTATCAATTTCCGGCAAATGCCGACGCCGCCGGTCAGACGATCGGTATCCTCGAACTGGGGGGAGGCTACCGCACCGCCGACCTCACCGCCTACTTCAAATCCCTCGGCCGAAAGGCTCCCAAAGTCACCGCCGTCTCCGTTGACGGAGCCAAAAACAGCCCATCGGACATTAATAGCGCCGACGGCGAAGTGATGCTGGACATCGAGATCGCCGCCGCCGTGGCTCCCGGAGCCAACATCGCGGTCTACTTCGCTCCCAACACCGATCAGGGCTTCCTCGATGGCCTCGACACCGCCATCCATGACACCACGAACAATCCAGGCGTCATCTCCATCAGTTGGGGAGCGGCGGAGGCCAACTGGACCCAGCAGGCCATGTCCGCGCTCGATTCCGCCTGCCAGTCCGCCGCCGCCCTGGGCATCTCCGTCACCGTCGCCGCCGGGGACAACGGCTCGACCGACGGCGGCACCGACGACAACGTGGACTTTCCCTCTTCCAGCCCCCACGTCCTCGCCTGCGGTGGAACCAGGCTCACGGGCAGCGGAGCCATTATTAGCAGCGAAGTCGTCTGGAATGAACAGGCCAGTGGTGAAGGCGCTACCGGCGGCGGGGTCAGCAATGTCTTTCCGCTGCCCACCTGGCAGGCGAACGCCAATGTCCCCAAGCCCACCAATGCTAAGGGCGGCCGTGGCGTCCCAGATGTCTCCGGCAATGCGGATCCCGCAACTGGCTACTCGGTTCGCGTTGACGGCCAGACCCTGGTCGTCGGCGGCACCAGCGCCGTAGCCCCGCTCTGGGCTGGACTCATCGCCGTCGCCAATCAGCAGAACAAAAAGACTGTAGGCCTCCTCCAGCCGCAGATCTATGCCGCCAAAGCCAAATCCGGCTTCCGCGACATCACTCAGGGCAACAACGGGAGCTTCAAAGCAGGTCCAGGATGGGATGCCTGCACCGGCCTCGGCTCCCCCATCACAACCTCGCTGATCCCTTTTCTGGCGACCACATCTGCTCCAATCAAGAAGCCAAAGCCAAAACCGAAGCCGAAGCCGAAGCCAAAACCAAAGCCGAAGAAAAAGCCATCGAAAAAACATTGATATCTTTTGCGAAGGGCAGGGCAATACAGTTTCGTAACCCAAACCGCCGACCCCATCGATCCGGAGAATAAAAAAGGCCCAGCATATTCGCTGGGCCTAGCCATTTCCAATAAAACATCTTCGCGTCTGCTGCGGGGGAGGATCAACCTCATTCAGGCAGCAGGCTGGCTTTTAAGGAACCTCAGATCAGGTCCGGTTCTGTTAAGGGCACGCTTTAGCCGTGCCGCAAGTGGCTTGACTGCAACACGGCTTTAGCCGCTGAGGGCATCTCCCGAGACTCAGACCTTCGTTAGTACTTCGGCAGTGACGTGTCGATTCTGTCAGCCCATGCCGTGATGCCGCCTTTGACATTTGTTACCTTCTTGAAGCCCAACTGCTTCAGCGCGAGTGCGGCCTTCTGGCTGCGGTTGCCGGACTTGCAATGAATGACGATCTCGCGGTCCTTGTACTCGGCCAGTTCACCGGCGCGGCGCTCGATCTCGCCGAGCGGGATCAGAGGCACACCGATATTGACGATCTGGTACTCGTGCGGCTCGCGGACGTCGAGCACGAAGATATCTTCCTTATCGTCGAGCTTCTGCTTCAGCGTCTCCACCGAGATCTGCGGGATGCCGTCGACGCAGGGCAGGTCAGCGACCGCCTTGTCGCGCGCCACTTCGAGCGGGCCAACCGAGGTCGGCTTCTCGATGCCGCAGAACTGGTCGTAGTCGATCAACTCCGTGAGCGTGGGATTCGCGCTGCAGACCGGGCACTCGGGATTCTTGCGCAGCTTGAGCGTGCGGAAGTTCATGCCCAGCGCATCGACCAGCAGCAGGCGGCCGATCAAGGGTTCGCCGATGCCGAGAATCAGCTTGATGGTCTCGGTGGCCTGGATCACGCCAAGCAGGCCGGGCAGAATGCCCAGCACGCCACCCTCGGCGCAGGACGGAACCAGTCCCGGCGGTGGCGGCTCGGGATAGAGGCAGCGATAGCACGGTCCCTGCTCGGTGCCGAAGACGCTGGCCTGCCCCTCGAAGCGGTAGATCGAGGCATAGGCATTCGGCTTGCCCAGCAGAACGCAGGCGTCGTTGACCAGGTAGCGGGTCTGGAAGTTGTCGGTACCGTCGGCGATCACGTCGTAATCCTTGAGGATGTCGAGCGCATTTTCGCTGGTCAGCATCACGTTGTGCTTAATGACGTTCAGGTCCGGGTTGAGGCCCTTGAGCATCAACTCGGCCGAGTCGTTCTTCAACATGCCGACCGTTCGGGTCGAGTGGATGATCTGGCGCTGCAGGTTGCTGGTATCGACGACGTCGAAGTCCACCAGTCCGATGGTGCCCACGCCTGCTGCAGCGAGATAGAGCGCCAGCGGCGCGCCCAGCCCGCCGGTCCCGATACACAGAACCTTGGCAGCCTTGAGCTTGCGCTGCCCATCCATGCCGACCTCCGGCAGGATCAGGTGGCGGGAGTAGCGGGAGATCTCGTCGTTCGTAAGCTTGGGTAGTTCCAGTTGTTCGATGGTTGCGGTCTCGGTTGGCATGGTTCCTGTCCTTCGTGACTTTTTGTGGTCGTTGTTAATTCTAGATGCTCGGGTCGTCTGAACGGCTCACGGAGCCGGACAGCAACGGACGGTGAAGCCCGCGGAGAGACTCCGCGTGACTCGGAAGATATTGTATCGATGAGCTTTACGGGGTAACTGGAGCAAGCCTGAGTGAGTCAGGCGCTCGCCAACATGTCGTTGGGGTCAACAGTTTTTGCCGCCGGCGATGGAGGGAATGATGGTGAGTTCGTCGCTGTCCTTGACGGTGGTGGCTTCCTTGCCATCAAGATAGCGGATGTCGTCGTCGTTCAGGTAGACGTTGACGAAAGAGCGGAGCTTGCCTTCATTGGTGAACAGGTGCTGTTTCAACTCCGGATAGCTGGCTGTTAGCTGCTGAAAGACTGCGTTGACGGTTGCGCCGTCGACCGAGACGGTTTCGAGGCCGCCCGTGTAGGTGCGCAACGGTGTGGGTATATGAATGTTCATGCTTGACCTTTCTTGTTGTTCGCCGCTGCTTCGGCAATTTCAATCTCGATGCTCTCGTCTTCGAACTTCTTGTTGTCCTCCGCCGTGCCGCTCAGAAGGAAGGAGTTGGTCACCGCAGCCTTGCCCTTCTCCACGCTGGTGATGATGTAGGAGCAGCCCAGCCAGTGGGCCTCGGCGAAGTCGGTCGGCGACCACTGCGCGGGGTGGTCGGGGTGCGAGTGGTAGAAGCCCACGATATCGAGGCCCAGGCCACGCGCCTGCCGCTGAATCTTGACCAGCTCCTGCGGCGCGATGTTGTACCGGTTGTGGGCGGAGTCGGTGCGGGTATTGCCGGCGCGAACGATCTCCCGGACGATGTTTCCCTCCGGCTCGCTTTTGCCCAGCAGGACGCCGCAGCACTCGTGCGGGTACGTCTCTTCGCCATGCTTGCGCAGAGCTTCGTAGTCGACAAATTGAATTTGCAGCACGTCCCTTAGTCCTCCTGCCAGAAGCGTTCGCTCATGTATTTTTCAGCCGAATCGCAAAGAATGGTCACGATGACGGCTTCACGCTCCGCTTTGGCTTCCTGCTCGCCAATCCGGAGCGCGGCGGCGACGGCCGCGGCGGCGGAGATTCCGACGAGGATTCCCTGGTTGCGCGCGAGCCCTTTCACCATTTTATAGGCATCCTCGGTCGGCATATCGATATTGGCGTCAGCCAGCTCCGGATCGTAGATGCGCGGCACGATTGCCGTGGCCATGTGCTTGAGCCCTTCGAGGCCGTTAAACGGCGAGTCCGGCTGCATGGAAATGCACCGAATGGAGGGATTCAGCTCGCGCAGGCGGCGGCTGGTGCCCATAAAGGTGCCGCTGGTGCCGAGCCCGGCGACGAAGTGGGTGACCCGGCCTTCGGTCTGCTCCCAGATCTCGTTGGCGGTCGTGCGATAGTGGGCCTTCCAGTTCTCCTCGTTGGAGTACTGGTCGGCGTAGTAATACTTGTCCGGCTCGGTTGCGGCCATCTCGCGGGCCTTGCGGATGGCGCCGTCGGAGCCGTCTGCGGGGTTGGTCCAGATCACCTCGGCGCCGTAGGCCGCGAGGTAACGCTTGCGCTCGGGCGAGACGTTGGACGGCATGCAGAGGGTCACGGAAAAGTCCAGTGCCGCGCCCAGCATGGAGTAGGCGATGCCGGTATTTCCGCTGGTGGCGTCCAGTAATCCGCGGCTGGCCGTCAGCAATCCGCGGCGCCGCGCGTCGGTCACGATGGCCGAGGCTGCGCGGTCTTTGACGGAGCCGCCGGGATTGTTCCACTCGGCTTTGCCGAGGATCTGGATGCCGGGAAGATGCGAGGAGAGGCGCTCCAAACGGACCAGGGGCGTATTGCCGATGCGTTGGAGAATGCTGGTGCCGATCGATTTGGTGGACGTGATCATTATTTCCGTATCGTGCCCGCGCTCGCCGCAAGAGCGCGGATTGTAGGAGGAGACCGGATGTGCGACAGTTAAGATGAGTCTAACTTATGGCAAAGAAAAGCCCGCAACGAAGCTTCAACGACGTCCTCTCCCTCTTGGGCGGTCAACGATTTGATGTAGCGCCTGCGCAGGAGGGTGCAAAGCGCGCCCCCAACGCATTTCAGGTCCGCAAATATGGCTGTGCCGCCGAGATTGCCGCCGCACCCGACGGATCGGTGATGATGTTGTCGCATCCCGGCTGGGTGCTCAACGGCGAGATCTCCCGGCTGCTCGACAAGGGCTACCAGAAATTTCTCAAGACCAGCCATCTGGAGATTCCGGCGACTGCCGACAAGCTGCGTGCCATCCATCAGTTCAGCGAAGAGCTGAACGAGGCGACCGGCGCGACCAGCCTCTACAACCAGTCGCTGGGGACGACCAGCGATGTCTACATGTACGACCGTCTAAAGGGCCGGGGATAGGTCAACTCTACATCGAGTTGAACAGGCTCTCAGGGAGCGGGCTTGCCCTCAGCCTCATGCTGTAGTTCTTCGTAGAGCTGGTCGCCGACGGCCTTGTGGGTGGCGGTCGAGGGATGTCCCGAATGGTAATAAAAGTGGGTGCCGGGGCTGGCGCAGGGCGTCGGGTCCTCATGGTGAATCCTACGTCCGGCGCAGGCGTCCGTGGTGTTCTCGATGCCGTACTTTGAGGGATGAAGCATCACCTCGTCATAAAAGGGACCCCAGTGACTGAGAGTGATCTCTGCCCCGGCAAGTTGCGGTGCGAGATCCCCGGGGATGCGGGCCAGCACCGGGTTGAGCCGTTTGCCCACCGCGCTGAAGGCCGGAATCGTCGTCGGCAGCAGCGCGACCGCAAATCGCCTCGCACCCAGATCGTAAAGCGTCCTGATCTCGCCGGTCAGGTTGGCCACGGTCGTTTCGCTGGGGAGATTTCTGTCGTTGAGACCGCCTGCGAAATAGAAGAGAGTGCTCGCCGGATCGAAGGCAATGGCGTGAGATTTGACCTTCGCGGCAAAGTCGTCGACCTGATTTCTCATGCCGTAACCGAGCAGCACGCCTTCGACTTGCTTGCCCAGTCCGCTTCCGGTCTGGGCACCGCTGATGGCAAAATCGATGCTTTTGCCGGCGATGTCGGCGGCGTTGGACGGCACCAGGTCAAAGCCGAGGCGTTGGGCCAGATAGGCGACCGCCGTGGGACCGTTTCCGTCAAGGTATCCTTCGCCGATATCCGAATAGCTGTCGCCGAAGACGTACATCCGGTGGACCTGATGGATGGGCGCGGGCTTTGTTGTTTGAGCGACCGCAGGCGATAGCAGAGCGCTGCAAGCAAGAACGATCGTGAGTCCATGATTCCACAGCGCGACATGAAGATCCCCTGCACAAAGGTATTTGAAACAAGGCAAGTATTCCCGAGAGAGCGCCAATCGCGCAACCAACCTCATCCGAATTGCATGCATGTGGACCTTAGCAATGAGCTACCTTGACCAAACCCCTATCGCAGCCGGTTCTGCTCGCGCTGCAACTCCCGGTAGGCCTCGCTCTTGCCGATCCCTCGCTCCCGCGCAACGCGCTTCAGCGCGTCCTTCTCCGCGAGATTCTCCGCCTGGATTAGCCTCGCTACCTCGGCGGCGATGCTCGATCCCGGGGGCGAAGCTCCTTCCGCCTGAACGGCAGGAGCAAACAACAGAACCATCTCGCCGCGAATGACGGCGCGGCCGGCGAGTTCGGCGCGCAGCTCACCGACCGTCCCACGCAGAAACTCTTCATGCAACTTGGTCAACTCGCGGGCGACGACCACGTGCTGCGCCGCACCGAAGACAACCTCCATATCCGCGAGCGTATCCGCGATGCGATGCGGAGCCTCGTAGAAGATATGGGTCCGGCCGTCGCGGGCAAGCTCTTCGAGCGCTGTTCTGCGCTGTCCTGCCTTGGACGGAAGAAATCCGTGGAAGGTGAAACCCTCGCCGGGCAGACCGCTGGCGATCAGGGCGCTGATTGCGGCATTCGCTCCCGGCACCGGAAACACGGCGATGCCCGCGGCGATGGCGGCGGCGGCAATCTGGCCGCCGGGGTCGGCGATGCCCGGCGTTCCCGCGTCGCTGACCACGGCGATGCGAGCGCCTTGTTTCAACTCGGCCAGCAACTCGTCGGCGCGGGGCCCTTCATTGTGCATGTGGTAGCTGACCGTGGGGGTGCGGATCTCGAAGTGGTTGAGCAGCTTCTGCGTCTGCCGGGTGTCCTCGCAGGCGATGCGGTCCGCGCTGCGCAGAATGCGGAGCGCGCGCAGGGTGATGTCTTCAAGGTTGCCGATGGGAGTGGCCACCAGATAGAGCCCCGGAGCCAGAGGCGTATCGGGCATCTATTCCACCGGCTGCCGCAGCCTGCGGCGCTGGTTCAGAAGCCCAAGGGCATGGTTCAGGTTCTGCGGCGTGATGATGCCGACAATGCGATCGCCTTCGAGGATCGGCACCATCTGCGCGACCTGCCCGCTCATAATGCGGCGCAGCGTCTTCACCAGCGAGTCGTCCGGCTGCGCGGTCTGGAAGGAGCGTGTCATCACCCCCTGCACATATCCGTTGCCGTCGCTCTGCAGCGCGTCCACGATACCCTGGCGCGAGACGGCGCCAACGAGATTGGCTCCGCGCACCACTGGAAAGACGTCCTGCAGCGTATGTACCGAGCGTTGCAGCGCATCCTCAAGCGTGTCCGAGGCGGAGAGCATGCTGAACTCGGTCAGCATTACGTCGCGCATCTTTACCGCGTCGGTATCGTTTTGCAGCAGGATGCCCTGATCCTCCATGTGCGAGCCGATCAGCACAAAGCCGCCGATCATGATAAGCCAGATATTGCTGATCGCCAGCCCGCCCAAGATCAGACCGATTGCGATCATCTGCCCCAACCCTGTGGACGCGCGCGAGCCCTTCAGGATGCCGTTCTTGGCGAACCCGCCGCGAAACAGGCGGCCGCCGTCCAGCGGAGAAGCGGGTAGCAGATTGACCAGTCCGAGCAAAAGATTGATCCACACCGCCGAGCGCAGCAGGTGGGGTAACGTGATCCACGGACGCTCCAGCAGGTTGATCCCCGGTGTCACCGTCAGTACGATCGCCGCCAGCAGCAGACCGAAACCGATGTTCGCCAGCGGTCCCACCAGCGCCAGCCGCTTCTGCACATCGGGCGATGAGGCGCGTTCGGTCGACTCGGGATTGGCGAAGACCATCAGACCACCGGTCGGCAGCAACAGCAGGCTGCGCAGTTCCAGGCCGAACCACGCCGCCGCGATGGCGCGGGCGATCTCGCGGACGACTACAGCCAGCAATAGCAGCAGCCACAGCGCGAAGCCTCGTCCGCCGGTCGAGCCCACCACCGAGCCGTAACTGAGAGCGATGCCCAGCAACAGCAAAAAGAAGGTGTGGATACGAAGATCCACGCCGAGAACCCTGCCGATTGGAAAGGACCACCCACGCATGACTCTCATTGTATGCGCTGGCCTCGGTCGGCCGTATACCATCGGAAGATGCGCGTTATCGCAGGCACATACCGGTCCCGCCCGCTGGCGGCCCCGCGCGGATTAGGGACGCGGCCCACCAGCGACCGGCTGCGCGAGACCCTCTTCAACATCCTTGCGCCGCGCCTCGAAGGGTGCCGTTTCGTGGACCTCTATGCCGGCACCGGCGCGGTCGGCATCGAAGCCATCAGCCGCGGCGCGGCGCATGTCTGGTTCGCCGAAAACGCCGACCCCGCGCTCGCCTCGCTCCGGGCCAATCTCGCGGCGCTGAAGATTACCCAAGGCTTCACGCTGGAGCCGCGCGGCGTGGGCGCGATGTTGCAGCGGTTGGCCAAACTCAAAGAGCCGGTGGACATCGTCTTCCTCGATCCGCCCTACGAGGCTGAGGCCGAGTACGCGAACACGCTTCAATTTCTGGGCAGCGCCCGCGGACGCGAGATGCTGGCACCGGATGCACTGGTGATCGCCGAACACAGCAAAAAAACGGCACTCGCCGCCCGCTACGGCGCACTCGAACACACTCGCCTACTGAAGCAGGGCGACGCGGCGCTCAGCTTCTTTGGCTTCCCGGCGGCGGAGTAAAGCCTCCGCCCTGGTGCTTGCCGGTAAGCAGATCGACGGTGAACTCGACCTCTTTGTCGGTCATCAGGTTCCAACCGAAGCCGCGCAGCGTATCGCCATCGATCCCGGTAATGCGCAACCCCTCCCAGCTCAGCCTCTCCGTCTCCCAGGCCAGGCCATGCTCTCCCCACGCCACCAGCGCGTGGAAGCCGATAAAGAGCAGCAGCCGCTGCGGTATCAGCACCTGCACCTCGACCACCGGCTTCAGCGAGATGTGCGTGCACTGATCCGGACGCGTGGTGTCGACGACATACGCATAGCCGCCCGCAACCGCGCACATCTCGTCCGGGTTGGGGCAGGAGAAGAGCCCGGTCGGCATGGCCGGATCGGTGAATCCCAGCGCGCAGGTCGCCAAAAACATGCCGCCCGCCCAGGGAACCACTAGGAGGCGGAAGGCTCCGCGAGCCAGCGCCTGCTCCTCACCGGGAACCTTCATGGGATAGGTGTGGCGGCGAATCGGGCCAATCAGCGGCAGTTTCTTGAGTGCCTCGGCATTCCAGTTCCGGGTAAAGGCTGTCGCCTCGGTGCTCTCCGTCATTGCACCGCGTCCAGAGCCTGCGCCATATCTTCGATCAGGTCTTCAACCGCCTCGCAGCCCGCGCTCATGCGGATAAAGCCCTCGCTGACGGCGTCTCCTCCCCAGCGGGCGCGGCGTTCGGCCGTGGTGGTGATGCCGCCGAAGCTGGTTGCCTCGGTCAGCAGCTTTGATTTAGAGAGAAACGTCTCCGCGGCAGCGCGGTCGCGCAACACAAAGCTGAGCACTGCCCCGAAGTAACGCATCTGACCTGCCGCAATCGCATGGCCGGGATGCGTCGGCAGGCCGGGATAAAGGACGCTCTCGACCTCAGGCCGCGTCGTCAGAAACTCTGCGATGCGCTGGGCGTTCTCGCAGCTTCGTTGGAGCCGCAGGGGAAGCGTCGCGATCGAGCGCAGCCCCAGCCACGCCTCCATCGGGCCTAGAACGCCTCCCGTCAGCGTGCGCCACTGGTCGATCTTTGCCCGCAGTTCGGGATTGCGGACGGCGACGTGACCCAGCAGGATATCGCTGTGGCCGGTCATGGACTTGGCGTCGGAGGCGATGGAGAAGTCGGCACCGAGCGCCAGCGGACGCTGGCCGAGCGGCGTAGACGTGGTGTTGTCGACCGCCACCAGCGCACCGGCGCGATGGGCAGCCTCGCACAGGGCGGAGATATCGCAGATCTCCATCGTAGGGTTGCTGGGCGACTCCAGCCACAGCAGCTTCGCCCCGTCCAGAAGCGCAGCCTGCGCGTTGTTGGCAGTGGGTGCAGTGCGCAGTTCGATACCCATCTTGGTGAAATACTCCTGCACTAGGACGCGGGTCGCAAAATAGGCGTTCGAGGGTAGGACCACGGCGTCTCCCGGCCGCAGCACCGCCCCGAAGACTGCCGTGCAGGCGGCCATGCCGGAGGCGAAGACCAGTGCGCTCGCCTGGTAGCCGGGGCCACGGTCCGAGCCGGACTCCGAACTGGACTCCATCTGCCCGATGGCCCGCTCCAGCTCCGTCCAGGTCGGGTTGTGCGACCGGGCATAGGTGTAAGGAGCCTCCGAGGGGTCTCCCGGCGTGTGGTAGGGCGCGGCAAAGACCGGGCCGGAGTGCAGCGGCTCGCCCGGCACTGCGGGAGTCAGGCTCGAACGGATGATCTTGGTGGAATCGCGCATTGATTTCAGAGGGTAAATGACGCCTAATGGCGGGAAAAGTGCTCCCATCCCTGCGGCTCCAGTGTAGCGCGGCTGCCGTCGGGAGCCAGCAGGGTCATCAGCGGCTGTTTCGCCCGTTTGGGGATGAATCGTCCGATGCGGGTGATGGGCACGCCTGCAATTTCGCGGGGCATCCGAACCGACGCCGGAGCGGCAAAAAGCAGTTCATAGTCCTCGCCGCCATGAAGGGCTGCGTTCAGGGCGCCCGCCTCCAGCCTGCGGGCGAGCGGATGCAGCGGGATCGCCGCCCGCTCGACCTCGGCAGCGAGGCCTGAGGCACGGCAGAGATGGGCCAGATCCGTCGACAGGCCATCACTTACATCGATGCAGGCGGTCGCCAGCTTACGCCGCAGCAGAGTCCGTCCCGTAGCGATGCGTGGCTGGGGAAAGAGGTGGGGATGGCCAATCAGGGAAGCTGCCCGCGTTCTGCGGGCGGGACCGGAGAGCATTGCCCCCAACTCTGCTGCCGCTCCGCCCAGCGAGCCTGTGACGTAAAGTGAGTCGCCCGGCTTCGCTCCCGACCTGCGCATAGATCGGCCGACAGGGGCGCTCCCCAGCAGAATGATATCGGCGAGGATAAGATTGGCCGGCGACTCGGCCGTATCGCCGCCCGCGAGGCCGACCGAGTGAAGTTTGGCTAATTTCTGTAAACCATTGAAAAATCTAGTGATCCATCCCTGTCCCTGCGATTTGGCGAGCAGATCGGAAGGCACGGCCAGCGAGAGGAAGGCGGCCATGGGAACAGCCCCCATGGAGGCCAGGTCGCTCAGGCCTCGAGCCAGGCAGCGATGGCCCACCGATTCGGGCGAGTGAAGGTCGCGGCGGAAGTGCCGGTTCTCGAGGGTAAAGTCCGTGGTGACCAGCATCTCCGAGCCCGACGGGGGACGCAGGATAGCGCAGTCGTCGCCGATGCCCAGCGCGACTGCCCGGTCTTGGGACGCAGTTGCGGTGAAAGCGCGGCGGATCTGCTCGATCAGTTCCAGCTCTCTCATGCTCTTTGCAGCATATACAGATCGTGGGCAGGCAGGGGAATGATAGCGAAAAAGTGGTATGGAAGTGGTAGATTAGTGGTTAACTCCCCAGTTGTGCCGCACCGGGTTGTTTGTTAAGCTTTGTAGAACGCCCAGCAGGAACTGCAATTTCTGAATGCCGATTAGTTAAGCTCATTTGCTCAGCTCAATCGTGAAGTGTGAAAAGTCCTTCGGATTGCGATAGAAATCGGGCCAAAAACCTAAGTCTGGATCGGCCATTGAGCATTAAGAAGCGTTATTACATCATGTTCGTCAGCCGTGACGAAGACGGGGGCCTGAAAAAGGTTCCGGTGCCGCTTCATTATGCATATATCTTCGTGGCCGCCGCGGTCATCGGCATGTTTACGATCACGGGGATGGCGGGATCGTACTCGCGGATGCTGATCAAGACGGCGCACTTCAACCAGTTGCGGCAGGACCACAACTCCCTGCAAAAGGACTACGCTCACCTGGAGAAGACGGCGCACGAGAAGGATGTGGAAGCGGCGTCGCTCGGCTCGCTCGCCAGCGAAGTCTCCGCTCTCTATGGCCTGACGGCAAGCAAGCTGGCGATCCCGATGGGCAAAGTCACCGGCGACTCCGCTCGCAAATCGAAGCGCCGGGGCAAGTCGTCGGGTGCCGAAGAGGTTGCCAACACTCCTTTGACCGAGACTGCCAATGGGCTGACCAGCGAGACCTACTACAAGTCGCTCGAATCCTTCTACGCGCTGCGCAACTCGGCAATGAGCGGATCGGTGACGCGGGCGCTGTCCGGCATCAACTCCCCCGGCTATAACCCGGGCGGCAACCTGGGCGACGTCACCGACGCAGGAAATCTTCAACTGGCCTCCTATGCCCCGTCGCTGTGGCCGATCATGGGCCGCATCACCAGCAGCTTCGGCGAGCGTGAAGACCCGATCACCGGCAATGGAGAGGGCGAGTTTCACAAGGGTATCGACATTTCAGCACCCAACGGCACCCCGGTGCGGGTGACGGCCGACGGTGTCGTCAAGTCTGCCGGCATGGTGAACGGCTACGGTCGCGAGGTGGTGGTCGATCACGGTCACGGCGTTGCCACCTGCTACGCCCACATGTCCGCCTTTGCCGTGGTCGCTGGCCAGACGGTGATTCGCGGACAGGTCATCGGATACGTCGGTCACAGCGGCCGGGTCACCGGGCCGCATCTTCACTACGAGGTCCGCATCCGCAATACGCCGGTCAATCCGCACCGCTACATGCGAGTGACGATGGCGACTCTGGGCAACGACACCGCCGGAAGCTAGGCGAATCGGTGGAAGTGAGAGTTTAGTTTCAAATTGAAATAAGTCAGGGATCGCATTGTCGCGATCCCTGATCTCGTTTTGCGGTTTGCGGCTACTCTTCATGCGCCAGCTTCCCGCCGTCCGGCCCAACCTGGATCTCACCGTGCCTGGTCCCTTTGAGGGTTGTGGCCTCGTAGGCGACCAGCTTGCCCTGCTTCGTGAGCGACTCGACCTTGGTAATCTTCGCGCTTCCGGCCCTTATCAGCAGGGACGCCTGAACGCCGGCCGGAAGCGAGTTGAAGGCAACCTCCTCCTCGATCTCGTTGAGGGTGCCGTCGGCTGCAATCTCAATGTCTCTGGAATGGCCGTCGACCACCATCTCGGCTTCGTACACCTTCTTCCCGTGTTCGCGATCCGTCGAAAAGCTTTTGACGGTAGCGCCCTGGGAATGTGCCTGGACGGTCCTTTCGACCGCGGGCGGCAGAGCGGATCGGTCGATTTTCTTTTCCTGCGCAACGGCGCAGACGGTAAGGGCGAGGACTGAGGCGGTGAGCAGTGGATGGCTGAGACGGTTCATAGTGAGCTCCTGTGCGCGGTGTGCGCTGAAGAGCATCGTTGTCCATGCGGCTTAACCGCTGCTGAAGAAAGGATTAAGCCTCGCTTAAGGCCTCAGGGCAAAGAAGGAGGACCACTGTGTGTGCCAGCGTCTTCAAGAGATCGAGGCTCGCCTGTTGGCCAGCGGATGATGCGGTGACTTCATCGGGGTGGAGCACTCGAGGGGGCCGCTGTGATCTGCTTAAGTAGATCGAGCGGGATGGTGCCGGTGAGCACGGTGCGGTCCTTGTGGTGGTCGATCTTGAGCGACGCGATCAGGCTGCGAAAGGCGACGTCGGCGGGGAAGGTCGGCTGTCCCTGCTGAATCGACCGGTAGAGGCCGAGCAGGTTAGTCAACGCCTCGGCGGACTGGGCTGCGTCAGCCTCGGAAGGGGAGATCTCCTCGATGCGCAGATGGAGCGCGCTCACGTAGCGCAGGCTGGCGACGAAGGTGGTGTCCTCGGGTAGAGGAAGCCGCATGCCGAGGATCGAGATATAGCCACGGTCGGAGAAAGGGAGGCCGATATGGCCGATAGCCCACGCGCTGGCCAGCAGCGGCACATCGTGGTATCGCGCCGAGAGCAGGGAAGATCCGGAGAAGGGAGACGCCGCCGCGCGGTGACGATCGAGGATCGAGTGAATCTGCTCGGTCGTCGGCATGTTCGAGGCGGCGATGCTGTCGTAGTCCAGTTGGGCGACGCGAAGCTCGCGAACGGCATGAGTCTTCGGGTCAGGCTCGCCGACGGGAATGGTGAAGATCTTATGCCCGTCGTAAGACTCCTCTGCCGTTGCGATGGTGGCTAGATAGCCGGCCAGCCGGGTGCCGTCGAAACGGCCCTCGAAGACCTCGGAGTAGCCGACCGGGCCGTTGGGTCCGGTGGGATCGTCCATGCGGTGGAGCGCGAAGGCGGCCACGTCGAGGTCGCGCTCGGGCACGATGCCGGTGGCGTCGACGAAGTGCTGGTAATCGGGGCTGCGCGCAATCCTGGCGCGGTCAAAGTGCGTCGCCAGGCGCAGCGGCTTGAGGTTGACGTAGACGATGGCGTCGGACTCCGGCAGCAGCCGCGCGGCCTCCGGCGGCGCGGCCTTGCGCAGCAAAATCGCGAGGGCCAGCGCGGCGATCAGAGCCAGTGCAATCAGAAGCGAGTAGCGAGTCGATTTGCGCATCCACCTAAGTTTCTACTCTGTCTCAGTTCATGCGGCAATGTTTTCAGCGAGTTCGTCTTTCTGCAGGTTCGTTCTATCTACGAGCGAGCCCCTCTCACCTGATGAGAGAATGAAGGTGCAGCAATGAAAACAGGCAGGGAAAGGTAGATTTTGAAGCTGAAATTACCCGCAGGATCCTTCAAGGCATATCTGTTCGATTGTGATGGCACCATCGCCGATTCCATGCCGCTTCATTACATCGCTTGGCGAAACGTGCTGGCAGAGTGGGATTGCGAATTTGGGGAAGAGATCTTCTATGCGTGGGGTGGAATGCCGGTCGCGGAGATTATCTCTACGTTGAACCAGCGGCACGGGCTAAAGATGCCGGTCGAGACCGTCTCCCAGCGCAAGGAGGAGCTTTACTTTGCGACTCTTTCCGAACTGAAGGCTGTTCCGGAGGTGCTCGAGCATATCGAAGACCAGTACGGCCGGATCCCCTTTGCTGTTGTCTCGGGAAGCACGCGGGACTCTGTCGTTGCATCGCTTGAATCGCTTGCGATTCTCGACCGGTTCGATACCCTGGTCTGCGCCGGAGACTACGAGAGGAGCAAGCCCGATCCCGAGCCCTTTCTGACGGCGGCGCGCCGCCTGGGAGTCGCGCCGGAATCCTGCCTCGTCTTCGAGGACACCGACATGGGTGTACAGGCCGCGACAGCCGCCGGAATGGCCTCCGTAAAGGTTCCTCCTCCCTGGGAGAGGGTTTCGATTTGACGGTGCCGCCGCAGCGGAGAGGACACGTTGCGACCTCCCTCCAGCTATGCTAAAGTTACGACTGCGGCGCACTCTGCGCGGGCACTGCTGCGCGTTCCGCAGCCGGGCTTACAGGGGGCGGATTCAAGCTTCAAAACAGGGCTGTTTGGGCTGGCGTAGCTCAGCTGGTAGAGCATCTGATTTGTAATCAGAGGGTCGGGGGTTCAAGTCCCTTCGCCAGCTCCAGTTTCAGGCAGCATAGATGGAAAGAAGTGGTAGAAGGACAGATTTGGTTGTACTGCTTGCCGTTCTGGTCATGCAGGCCTCCCGAGACTTCTTCAAGGTTGAAGCGCCCCGTTCGATTCGCGGCATGGGATCGGCACGGAATCGTTTGACGGGCCTGATGGGTTGAGATGAGGGTTGTGTTCGGAAAGGTCTTGCGGGATGTGCACAGGTGGCCGAGTGGTTAATGGCAGCAGACTGTAAATCTGCCGCGTTATGCGCTACGGAGGTTCGAATCCTCCCCTGTGCACCACTAGTTTGAGTTGTACGAGTGGAGTGTTGAAACGTTGTGGATCTGAGCCCTGCCGGCAGCGGAAGAATGTGGATTGCGCTTTCTGTCGTCGGGGTGTTGGCTGTGCTGATCTGGCTGACGATGGAGCCGGGAAAGTATCGCTCGTTGACATGGGTCTTTATGGGGTATTTTGCATTTCGCATCCTGCTGGGGCGGTATCGTTCGCGGTAGGATTGTAAAGAGGTTTCAGGCAAAAGAAGTCTTTTGAAATTTCTTTGCTTGAAGGATTTTTTGTAAGGCTGGCGTAGCTCAGTGGTAGAGCACTCCCTTGGTAAGGGAGAGGTCGAGAGTTCAAGCCTCTCCGTCAGCTCCAGAGATTGTGTACGCGGTCCGAAAGATGGGCCGGTTTTTTGAGGCAGGGCGGGAGTAACTCAGTGGTAGAGTCACAGCCTTCCAAGCTGTTGGTCGCGGGTTCGATTCCCGTCTCCCGCTCCAATACGTTGAAGGCGATTGCATAGGGATTGGCACGAAACCATGTACATGTTCAAGAAAGCCGAGCTTGCCGCCGATGATCCGGGATTGTTCGGTGCTGTGAAGACGGCGATCGACTCCGTATTTGCTTCGGGCCGTATCGCTGATTTCCTGGGGTCAGTTGCATCTGCGGGATTGCGGGTTCGGGACTTTGAATCAGTGATTCATAAGGGGCTGCTGGGTTCTTCTGCCGCCGGCGAGTTTGCTCAACTTGGCCCCAGCGATCAGGGCCAGCTTCGCGAACTCTATCTCTCCAGCCTGGAGCGCGTCGAGCCGAAGTTGCGGCAGAAGTTCTTCAAGCTGTACGCGTACTACTGAGCCGGTAAAGTTTATTTTCGATTTGTTTTTCTATATCGCCGGTCCAAAACGCCGGCCAACACGAGGAGACGAGAGTCATGGGCAAGGAAAAGTTTGACCGGTCGAAGCCGCACGTAAACGTAGGGACGATCGGGCATATCGATCA
>MKSV01000010.1 GCA_001897435.1 Acidobacteriales bacterium 59-55
AAATAGGTCCCGGAGGCGGGCGCGACCCACTCGCCGCCGATATAGTTGCCATACTGTTTGCGGAAGGTAACGGGAAGACCGTAGCTTCCGGGTGCAACCTTGCTGGTAGGCGTGGCAGTCATCGTAGACATAGGGCTTGACTCCTTCAGATAGGTTGAAGACTTCGCAGTACAGGCGTGGGGCGGCCGATGGCAGCCACTCACGCGTGGGCGTAGCCAAACAGTACACCGCGTGAGTTGGAGCGGCAACAACCTCATCCGTCCGCCTACAGGGAAGAATAGCGAGACCATCGCAAGGCTGTTAGCTCAAATCGGCAAATAAGAGATAATTTGTAGCGCGTTGCTGCTAAATGCAGGTGAGGAATGGAAGAAACAAGAAGGTTGCCGATTCTTGATAACTCAATATGGAGCAAGCACATAATAATCAAGGCTACGAGGCGACATGGAAGAGCACTCTCATCTGAAGGCAACGCTGAATACGTGGCAGTTATGGGGAATCGCTGTCGGCCTCGTGATCTCGGGCGAGTATTTTGGCTGGAGCTACGGGTGGGCGAGCGCGGGTACGCTTGGCTTTCTGCTGACCACCCTTCTGGTTGCGTCGATGTACGCCGCATTTATCTTCAGCTTCACAGAACTGACGACGTCGATTCCAAATGCGGGTGGACCATTCTCCTATGCTCAACGGGCTTTTGGAGATACTGGCGGCTATATTGCAGCCGCTGCCACGCTGGTGGAGTTTGTCTTCGCTCCGCCTGCAATCGCTTTGGCCATTGGAGCGTATCTCCATGTCCAGTTTCCTGACCTTGCTCCAAAACACGCGGCTGTGCTCGCTTATCTCGTCTTTATGACGATCAACATTCTTGGGGTACGCATTGCGGCGAGCTTCGAGTTTATCGTTACTCTGTTTGCCATCATCGAGCTTCTGGTTTTTATGGCCGTGGTCGCTCCCGGATTCAAGCTGAGTAATTTCCTGGCAGGCGGTTGGGCCGGCCACGATCATTTCTCCGCGGTGACTGTGGCCGGAATGTTTGCGGCGGTTCCTTTCGCAATCTGGTTCTTCCTTGCCATCGAAGGGGTGGCGATGGCGGCGGAAGAGGTAAAGAGGCCGTCCCGCTCGATCCCGATTGCCTATCTCTGCGGGATTGCGACGCTGCTGCTGCTTGCGGTTGGCGTCATGGTCTTCGCGGGCGGAGTCGGGGATTGGCGTCTGCTTGCCAATATCAATGACCCGTTGCCGCAGGCGATGAAGATGATTGTCGGCGCGAAGAGCGGATGGCTGCACATGCTTGTATGGCTTGGGCTCTTCGGTCTGATCGCATCGCTGCATGGCATCATCTTCGGTTATTCGCGGCAGATCTTTGCGCTTGCCCGCGCGGGATATCTGCCTTCGTTTTTAGGGAAGATTCACTCGCGGTTTAACACTCCCTACCTCGCAATCGTCGCAGGCGGAGTGGTTGGAATTGGAGCCATCTACAGCGATTCCTGGATCAATATCGGCGGGCAGCCGCTGACGGCGAATATTGTGACGATGTCTGTGCTTGGGGCGCTGGTGATGTATGTCACCAGTATGCTTGCGCTCTTTCGACTGCGGAAGACGGAACCGAACCTGGCGCGACCGTTTCGAGCGCGTCTCTATCCATTTGCGCCTATATGGACGCTGATTTGCGCGGGCGTGTGCATTGCGAGTCTGGTCTATTACAACCGGTTGATTGCCCTGTTATTTGTAGGGCTATTGGCTATCGGCTATGTAGGGTTGCGGCTAAGCTGGAGCGGACGGCGGTAGGATCGTCGTTGCTCACGACAGAATCAAGGAGCCCAAGATCGTGGTCTTTTCGCATACGACCCATGGCCGGACGTATCGCTTTGGAGATTTGAAGGCGCTGCTCGCGAAGGCGAGTCCACTGCGTTCCGGCGATGTGCTGGGCGAGGTTGCGGCGGAATCGGATATCGAAAGGATTGCGGCGAGATATGCGCTGGCCGATGTGCCGTTGACCCATTTTCTGACGGAGGCTGTCGTTCCGTATGAGAGCGACGAAGTCACACGTCTCATTATCGACACCCACGATGAGGCTGCCTTTTTGCCGATCCGGGACCTGACCGTGGGGCAGTTGCGAGAGTGGCTGCTAAGCGATGAGTTGACTGTTGAGACGTTGACAGGCGTGGCCAGCGGTCTTACTCCGGAGATGGTTGCCGCAGTTTCAAAGTTGATGCGCAATCAGGATTTGATTTTGGCCGCGCGCAAATGCCGCGTGGTTACACATTTTCGCAACACGCTGGGGCTGCCGGGGCGAATGTCCGTCCGGCTCCAGCCGAACCATCCCGCTGACGATATTCAGGGGATTCTGGTCTCGACGATCGATGGGCTGCTTTATGGCTGTGGTGACGCGGTGATCGGGATTAATCCTGCAAGCGATAGCACCGCTACAGCGATCGAACTGCTGCGTGCGCTCGACAACTTCAGACTGCGGTTCAATGCTCCGTTGCAGATGTGCGTGTTGACGCACATTACCAACACGATGGGTGCGATTGAAGCGGGGGCTCCGGTCGATCTCGTGTTTCAGTCGATTGCGGGAACGCAGAAGGCAAATGAGAACTTCGGAATAACGCTGGCGCTGTTGCAGGAGGCTCATGAGGCGGCGCTCTCGCTCAGGCGCGGCACGGTGGGGCAGAACTGCATGTACTTCGAGACGGGACAGGGGACTGCGCTTTCGGCCAATGCTCACTTCGGCGTGGACCAGCAGACATGCGAGGCGCGGGCCTATGCCGTGGCGCGGCGATACTCTCCGCTGCTGGTCAATACGGTTGTGGGCTTTATCGGGCCGGAGTATCTCTTTGACAGCAAGCAGATCATCCGCGCAGGGCTGGAGGATCACTTCTGCGGCAAGCTGCTGGGGCTGCCCATGGGATGCGACGTGTGCTATACCAACCATGCCGAAGCGGATCAGGACGATATGGATACGTTGCTGACGCTGCTGGGCGTTGCGGGTGTGAACTTCATCATGGGCGTTCCCGGCGCGGATGACATTATGCTCAACTACCAAAGCACATCGTTTCACGACTCTCTTTACGTGCGCGAAGTGCTTGGATTGAAGCGGGCTCCGGAGTTTGAGTATTGGCTACAGCAGATGGAGATTACCGATGCGGCGGGCAGGCTGAGGCCGTCACAAGTTGCCGCGGACAAGCTACTTCCCGGCGATCTTCTCGGTTTGGGTGGCGCATGACAAAATCTCTTGCTACTTCCGATCCGTGGCGAACGCTGGCCCGCTTTACGTCGGCGCGCATCGGTTTGGGGCGAGTCGGATCGAGCCTTCCAACTGAGGCCATGCTCGATTTCAGCATGGCCCATGCCTGGACTCGTGATGCGATCTATACGGCATTGCAGACAGAGGAATTGTCGCGGGAGCTTGAAAGCGCGGGCTTTCTTACGTGCCGCGCATGGAGCCGGGCCAAAGATCGGGTGGAGTATCTTCACCGTCCCGATCTGGGCCGCAGACTCTCGCCCAACTGCATCGACAATCTGCATTCACATTCAGATTCAGGCAGGCGACTCTCCATTGTTATCGCCGATGGGCTTTCGTCGCTGGCTCCCTCGCAACATGCGCTTCCGCTGCTTAAGTGCATGCTGCCTCAGCTTTCAGAGTGGGAGATGGATGACGTTATCATCGCTACCCAGGCGCGAGTGGCTCTGGGGGACGAGATCGGCGCGCTGCGCGGGGCAGAGGCGGTCGTGATCTTGATCGGCGAGCGCCCTGGGTTGAACGCTGCCGATAGCCTGGGTGCCTATCTGACCTATAAGCCGCATGTCGGGTGCTCAGACGCTGAACGTAACTGTGTCTCGAATATTCGGCCTACCGGTCTCTCCTACGAACGTGCGGCGCATAAGTTGATCTATCTGCTCCATGAAGCACGGGCATTGGGGTGTACAGGAGTGCAGCTCAAAGATGACAGCGATGTTGTGAGACTGGGGGCAGTGCGATGAACTGTGCATCCCTCACTCTCGCGTCGAGAAAACGATATCTAATCCGCGGCACTCTATCTGGAGTGCGAGCTTACTCTATTTTTAATGATTCTGGTGTAATCTCCTTGTTTCAGCGCAGCGGCACGCGCATAGTAACTCATATCAAGCTGGTGAGAACGTAGTATGACGTCTGTGTCCGCTCCATCGAGATCCGCAAGATCCTTACCCCGGCAAGGGTTCTATTCGCATGTCGCAACTGACGTGGACGATCAGGCCGTGAACCTGACCGGGTGGCGTCAACTCTACGATCAACTGACTCCAGGGCGGTTTACCGGCAGCATTCACGAACTGTGGATCGACGGGATGCAGATCTTCCACGAATCGACCAGCCATGTGCTTAGGCAATCATGTGTTGTGGATTCCGAGAGTTGGTGGTTCGGTATTCCGGTGGCGGGAGCGCAGGGATGCAAGCTGGGGTCCTCTGCCATAGGCGCGGACACGATCGCGATGCGGCCTGGAAGGTCTCAGTTTGAACTGCTTACGCCAAACAGTTTTCAAATCCTGGGCCTTGTCGTCGATCGGCAGGATCTGGAACGGCATATTCAGGCGTTGAATCAATCGAGTCTGCTGCCCGGCGCCATGCAGGATGAATTACTCAAGATCAGGCCCGGCCAGCGAATGCGCCTCCAGGAACTGGTTCGGCAGATACTCGAAGAAGCGGCGCGTACGCCCGACATCGTTGTAAATCCGTCGTCGAGCGAGAGTATCCGCATCGCGGTGCTGGACGCGCTGGCGGATGTCTGCAGCACCCATGAGGCGGCGGGGCGCGCACCCTACCGCCAGATGAGCCACTACAAGATCGTGCGTCAGGTGCGGCAACATCTTCTGCAGAATCAGATCGAAACTATTACCGTCGTCGATCTTTGCCAGAGATTTGCGATCAGCCGGCGCACGCTGCAATATGCGTTTCAGGATGTGATGGGGATGAGTCCGAACGCTTATCTGCGAACGATCCGGCTCAATGGAGTGCGGCGCTGTCTGCGCGATCCGAATTCGGGTGTCGGGTCGGTGCAGGCGGCAGCGGCAGATTGGGGATTCTGGCATCTGAGCCAGTTTGCTCGGGATTACAGGGAGCTTTTCGGAGAGCTTCCGTCGGAACGGCTGAAGCGACGTTAATGTTTCGTTCCCTGACGTTCTGACGTTGAATACTCCATAAAAATATTTCTTTTTGCCGAAATCAGATAACGCTCTTCGAGCGCGCTGGATATTCTGCACCTATACGCGATGAGAAATCAGAAGAGCGGCGGCAACGTGTACGGTCTGCGAGACGTTTTCAGAGTCCCTCTGCTTCTGATTCCTTCTTCGGATTTCCTGAAACCTCTGCAATTAATTTTGCATTATCGAGGCCATCGATTTCTCCACCTGAAAGGGAAGATATGCGACTGAAGATAGTGGTTCGTTCTCTCATTCTGGCTCTTGCTGCGATGATCGCGACCGATTGTCCCGTGGTAGCCCAGTCCATCCAGGGATCCATCCTCGGATCGGTAAAGGACCAGACCGGAGCGGCGGTGCCGAATGCAACGGTAAAGATTACGGACACCGATACAGGGACATCGAGGACTGTGGTCAGCAACAGCGCGGGCGACTATCAACTGCTGAACATTCCGGCGGACCACTATAAGGTCGAGGTTACCGCCCATGGCTTTGAGAGCCAGGTTCTCAGTAACCTGACATTGAATGCTCGGCAGCAGCTTCGCGCGGACGCAACTCTCACTGTGGGAGCGGTGGACCAGCAGGTTACGGTCGACGCCAGTAACGCAGGTGTCATCGCAACCGAGACAGCCTCAGTCGATTCCACCCTCTCGTCGGTAGCTGTGCGCGACCTGCCTGCCAACTACCGCGCCAGCACCAGCGGCACCAGCCCTATCTCCATCATTCAGGCCATGCCCGGAGTTCAAACCGTGGGCACTAGCTATTCGATCCAGGGCGGATTACCCTTTCAGACCGAGTTCTCTGTCGATGGCGTTACCATTCAGGGCGCAAACAACAACTCACCCCAGGCGAATTCAATGCCCTCCGGCGATTCGATCTCTGAGTTGCGCGTGGATGGCGTTCTGAACAACGCCGAGTTCGGCCAGCCGGGTGAAGTCACGAGCATTACCAAGGGCGGGACTAATCATCTTCACGGTTCTCTCTTCTGGTATCACCAGGAGTCAGCATTCAATGCCACTCCATTCGGTTCTCTCACCAAGCCTCACGTCGTGACCAACGATTTCGGTATCTCCGCCGGTGGCCCTGTTGTTATCCCTCACCTCTACAACGGTCACGACAAGACCTTCTTCTTTGCTACCTATGAGGGCTATCGCAGTCCGCGCGCCACACCGTATCAGTCCTCCGTCCCTACGGCAGCCATGAAGAAGGGCGATTTCTCCGGAGTTGACGGGGTGAAGACGCTCAACAACCCATTCACGGGCGGAACGTATCCGAACTACACCGTTCCGATCAATGAACAGGCCCAGAAGTTTCTTCAGTTCTTCCCCGATCCCAATATCGGCGACCCCAATATCTACGTTCCGGGTGCTAACAACTTTAGCGCGAACAAAGACAATTCCCTGTTTTCAAATCAGTTCGACGTTCGCGGAGACCAGTATCTCGGTAAAAAGGCTCTGATCTTTGGCCGGTATACGTGGAAGAACAGCAATCAGTCCAGCGTTCAACCTCTGCTCGTTCCCTCCAGCAGCAACATTACGCAGAATCGCGTTTTCGTCGGCGCCTTCAACTACACCTTCACCTCCAACATCGTGAATGAGTTTCGCTTCGGCGCGACTCTGCAGAACAACGGCAACTCCAATCCGTTCGATGGCAAAGCGTTTACCGATAGCACCGGCCTGGTCGGTCTACAGAATCTCTTCTATAACGGCCTTTCGGAACTGGACTTTGCCAATCTCACCAACCTCGACCCGGATCGTCTCAGTTCCATCACCAAGTCCCGCACCTTCGTCTACACGGATAGCTTGAGCTGGATTAAAGGCCACCATACGATGAAGTTCGGAGTAGACCTTCGGCATATCGAAGCGGTTACGCCGCTTGGCTTCAGCGGAGCGGACAACTATGGCACCTTCGACTACTCCAGCGCCCAGTTCACCGGGCAGGAGTTTGCCGATTTTCTTATCGGCGCTCCGAGCAGCACGTTTTACGACGTCGTGCAGGCTGACAACGACGGCCTGACCATGCACTATCATGCCTATGCGCAGGACCAGTGGAAGGTAACGCCGCGCCTTACCCTGAGCTATGGGGTGCGCTGGGAGTTTCATCCTGCCTATCACGATCCTTCGGGCAATATTGGAAACTTTGACCCCTCCGTGCCCAAGTCGGGCCGAGTGATCTATCCGACTGGCAAGGAGAGCCTGGTCTCCATTCCATATATCAACTCGTTCAACTCCTGCGGTATCGGCCAATCGTCCGGCGTTCCCGCGCAGAACGGCGCTCCCTGCACTCCGACCTTGTCCAATACGCAGGCCGGCCTGCCGGACGGTCTCCGCACTTCGTCGAAGACGCGCTTCATGCCCCGGTTCGGATTTGCGCTGCGTCTCTTTAATGACGATAAGACCACGCTTCGCGGCGGCTTCGGCATGTATAACATCACCCTGCTGGGCAGTAATTTCTACTCTCTGACAGGAACCCTGCAGGCCTATACGGTTCAGTACAATAACAATCCCACGCCCACCGGTCCCACCTATGTGTGGCCAAATATATTCGCGGGCTCGGGAAACAACAGCAATGCCGCGTCATACGGGCAGGCTTATTTCGGCACAGCGAACGATGTCAACTGGAAAGATCCATACGCCGAACAGACGTCGCTTTCTATCGATCGCGACCTGGGCCACGGTTATGGAGCGCGCATCTCATACATCGGTATGACCAGCCGTCACCTTGTATGGGCGCCAAACCTCAATGACATGCCGTACTCCAGTACGGTTTCGGCATACAATCAGCCACTCTCTGCTCGACCGTTTCCCAACTGGGGCGTCATCCAGACGCGTTCCACTGGAGCAGATTCCAACTATCAATCCCTTCAGGTCGAGGTGACGCATCACCTCTCCAAAGGCTTGATGCTGGACTCGACCTATACCCTGGCCAAGAATGTTTCGAACAACCAGGGCCCCCATAACGACAGCTTTGCGGGTGAGTCGGGTGGCAGCCGCGCATCGTATGCCGGCGACGCCAATGTTGACTTCGGAGAAGTCTATGGCACGCGCCGTCATCGCTGGAACACCACCATGGTCTGGGAGATTCCCGTTGGTCGCGGGCGGCAGTTCGGCAACAAAATGAATCGTCTTGTCGATGCGGCTATCGGCGGATGGCAGATCTCAAATATCTTGCTCGTCCAGACCGGATCGCACCTGTCGCCCTACTTCAGCAGCGGCCAGGGCGATCCGTCCGGCACCGGTTCAGGCCTGAGCAGCGGTCTCTATGGAAGCCTCGGCGGTCGTAATCAGCTGACCGATCATGCGCCGGGTGTCAGCTCCGTGCCTTCGGGGCAGACTCGCTATAACTGGGTCAACAAGGCTGCGTTTGTCTGCCCTGGCGACCCCACATGGCAGGCGGGGAATCCATGCCATACTGGCGGCGGCCAGACGCGTAAGGTCGTCACCAATGGAGTTACGACGTTTGTGCCGGATCCGCTGCCCATCGGCCGCTTTGGCAACGCCCAGAACGGATCGGTTCTCGGGCCGGGCACTTTCAATCTTTCCACTGGCGTCAACAAGAGCTTCAAGATCACGGAGACGGTCTCCCTCCGCGCTGAGGGAACCTTCACCAACGTCATCAACCACACCAACCTCGGTAACCCGAATATGAATATAACGAGTGGCCAGTTTGGTGTCATCACGGGAACAAACAACGCAGACTTTGGCGGCAATCGTAGCGGACAGGTTTCCATGAGACTGGAGTTCTAAGCTAGTCTTCTTCATGGCGTTGCATTGAACCGATTGGGCCGCGAGGGATAGTCTTCAGAGGGCTATCCCTTTCAGGTGGCCACAGAATTACGAACCAGGATGCCGTCAACCGCGGTAATCCCGATGGGCAATGTTTCTATGGGTCAAAGCAAGAGCAGGCGAGATTTCCTTCGTATGGCGGTAGCGTCGGCCGGCATCACCATGTTGCCACCAAGCATTCGCAGGGCGCTTGCTATTCCGGCAAATCGAGCGACAGGTTCCATCCAGGACGTTGGGCACGTCGTGATTCTGATGCAGGAGAATCGCTCCTTCGACCATTACTTCGGATCGTTGCGCGGGGTTCGCGGCTTCAACGACCCGCGACCTCTCAGACTGGCGAATGGCAAGCCTGTCTGGTATCAGCCGCCTGCGGCGATAAAGACGAAGCGTTACGAAAGTCGAGGTTTGCAGGCACGCGCAACGCATGTGCTGCCCTGGTATATCAATCCGAAGAACACAACGGAGTATCAGGCCGGTACGGACCATGGCTGGAGCAGCGGCCATCTTGCCTGGAATCACGGCAAGTACGATCAGTGGGTGAATCAGAAGCAGGACGTCATGACGATGGGCCATCTGAAACGGCAGGATGTGAGCTTTCACTATGCTCTGGCCGATGCGTTCACTCTTTGCGACTCCTACTTCTGTTCGGCTCACGCGAATACCGTGATCAACCGAATCTATCTTTGGACCGGAACATGCGATCCGCGCAACGCGTATGGCACCAGGCCGAACGGTCCGGCGCTTGAAGAGCGGGGAAAGACGAATGGCTACACATGGACGACTTATCCAGAGCGTCTTGAAGCGAACCATGTCAGTTGGAGGGTCTATCAGGGCGGCACCGGAGTTCCCGGTACCCCGACGGACAACTACACGGATAATTCGCTGGATTTTTTTGCGCAGTACCAGGTAGAGGAGGGCGCATCGCCTGCAAGCTCGCTGGTGCGGAATGGGGTTTCAGATCATACGCTGGCGGACCTTCGTAACGATGTTGAGAAGAATCAGTTGCCGCAGGTCTCATGGATCGTAGCGCCCTATAAGTATTCTGAGCATCCTGAAGCTTCGCCGACTGACGGCGCTTACTATGTGAATCTGGTTCTGGAAGCTCTTACTTCAAATCCAGAGGTGTGGAGCAAGACCGTTTTTCTCATTAACTATGACGAGAACGACGGTCTCTTCGATCACATCGTGCCTCCAATGCCGCCGCATACGCAGGCGATGAATGCGCAAGGACGAGTGTCTGATGATCTGATCGAGAGTCTGCAGGACGAGTTCGTCGATCTGGATAAGTACACCAAGGAGAAACATCCGCTCGTCCCGGGCGCTGATCCCGGTGGCTTGCAACCAGTTGGCCTGGGACCGCGCGTGCCGATGCTGATCGTCTCTCCCTGGACCAAAGGGGGATGGGTCTGTTCGCAGACCTTTGACCATACCTCGGTGTTACAGTTTCTCGAAGCCCGCTTCGGAATACCGGAGCCGAATATCAGCAAGTGGCGTAGGGCGATCTGCGGAGACCTCACATCGGCCTTCGACTTTTCGAGTTTTCCTGATGTCGGCATTCAGTCGTTCACGGTTCCGAAGCCGATCGTCTCCCGCCGAAGGCCGTATCACGTACCTGCAGTTCAAGAGATGCCTGTTCAGGAGCCGGGTACGCGGCCTGCTCGTGCCCTTCCGTATGAGTTTTCGACGCAGTGCCGCATCGAAGAGGGAAAGCTGTGGATCGATTTCGTGAATACCGGGCGGGCAGGCACGGCCTTCTATGTTTACAACGGAAGCACGCCGCATGAATCTCCGCGACGCTATACCGTCTCCGCATCACAGAAGCTATCGGACTACTGGGAACCATCCAGAGAAAAGGATGCCTATGATCTATCCATCTACGGTCCTAACGGCTACCTCTCTCACTTCCGAGGCCACCAGCGATCTATGTTGAAACACGCTTCATCAACGGCTGAAGCGAGAGTGCATTACGACCGGCAGTCCGGCGATGTGTATCTCACGCTGACCAATAACGGTCCAGAGCAATGCACCATGACAGCTCACAATCGCTATGGAGATGCTGAGACCAGGAGCTACCAACTGGAGCCCGGCGCAACCCTGGAGGATCGTTGGCCGCTGGCATCGAGTTCAGGCTGGTTTGATCTGTCGATAGTCCATGCGGGAGACTCCGTATTTCTTCGTCGCTTCGCCGGACACGTGGAGACGGGACGGCCTAGTACAAGCGATCCCGCGGCACTTGCGTCTGAAGGCTGACCTGCGCGGGCTATGGGACAGGTACCATAGCGCAGCGCCACAGCCGTGTCTTGGACCCTTGGCTATAGCGGCAGCGATCTGGTCTACCTTTGGCAAAGGGCTCCAAGGCCTTCGCGTCGAATAATACTAACCGTGCGGACCAGCTTATCTATGATGTGACTGGGTAATGTAATTGTGGAGAATCTTCGTCTCGGAAATCTTCACAAAACAAAAAATAACGGTTTCGACGCGTCATTGCTGGATATTAGCGCCACCCAGGGTCGCTCTGCTTCCTAAGCTCACACGGGGCCGGAATGAGATCTGGGGTGCGTGTCAAATTTAGCCGGTAGACCGTCCTCTATATCCTGGCCACCCGATAGCGAAGCAGGCCTGGAGCGAAATCAAGTACACGCCTATTGTTTCGTCATGCCGGAAATCCAGCAGTGCAGACCGTTTCAACTCCTTGAAGCTTTTCCCGTCTTAAAAAGACAGCCTGCTGTACGTCCTATTGCCCTGCTACCATTCAGACGAGCAATATAACCGACGAGTGGAATATCACGCTGAGGGACGCACGCTGTACAAAGTACGTCTACACCGCAGCGGTGAACGAAGCGTGGGGATTATTTCAGGACAAGAGATGGAACCTTCGATGTGCCATCTTTCCTGCGGCAATCCTTACTGCACCCTATTGGAGAAAGAATGTCGGGATCCATGTTTGAAACAACACGCCGCCGGTTCTTCCAATTGGCCGCTGCTGCCGCAGTAGCTCCCGTCCCTGTTTCGCCGTCTGTCGCGAAGGCTGAAGCGCCGCAAAAGAAGAGGAAGCAAGCGGCATCGCCCATCGATTACCCGCGCCATTTTTCCGGAGAATACCTGAGCCGCATCGCCTTTCCACTGGGTGGGATCGGGACCGGCGGAATGGAGCTTGGTGGCCGGGGAAATCTGCGAAGCTGGCAGATCTTCAATCGTTCCGCGGATCATGAGACACAACCGTACATCTTCCCTTCGATTTTTGTGCACGCCGCCGGGCATCCCGACTTTGCATCGTTTCTTGAGAGCCGGTTGCTGCCCCCTTTCGACATTCATGACAACGGGGTACGCCTATTTGGCCTGCCTGGTATGCCGCGCATGTCCGAGGCTGAGTTCCAGGGCTCGTTCCCATTGGCGCATATTAGCTTCCATGATCCCGGCTGCCCCGTTGGCGTGTCGCTTGAAGCCTTCTCGCCGTTCTTTCCAGTGGACATCGATGACGCCGGCTTGCCCGCGGCAGTGCTTGAGTATACGGTGAAGAACCCGCTTAGCACGGCAGTTGAGGTTGCGATTGCGTGGACTCTCTCCAATCCTTCATCCACCAGCGATCGGGAGCGCATCAATGAACTGCGCAGTTCGGCGCACTGCAAGGGGAC
Organism: Acidobacteriales bacterium 59-55; assembly: GCA_001897435.1. Classification (GTDB taxonomy): domain Bacteria; phylum Acidobacteriota; class Terriglobia; order Terriglobales; family Acidobacteriaceae; genus Edaphobacter. The sequence goes on from MKSV01000010.1 coordinate 12,590, forward strand.
GTTGATGACGGAACCCTCACTGCCGAAAGACGCGGCGCGGCGCGGAAGCTTTGCACTGTGCACGCTGGCGGAGGCGGGCGGACAGGAGTCGCACCTGCCGATGTGGGTCGATCTCGGCGGTGCTTCGGCGATTGACCTCTTTTGGGATCAGTTCTCAAAGACGGGAACCCTGCCTGCACCGCCGGCCAAGGGCTCAAAGGACGCATCGGCGATTGCGACCGCCAGTATTCGCCATTCGATTCCTCCGGGCGCGACGAAGACTTTCCGCTTTCTTCTGGCATGGAACTACCCGGTGCGAACGCCGGGAGACATGATGTGGGATCCGGTAAAAGGGCACGAGAAGGATGTGGTCGGCAATCACTACAACACCCGGTTCACTGACGCGTGGGCGGTAGCCGAGTACGTGTCGAAAAAGCTGCCTGCGATGGAGAAGCAGACACGAGACTTTGTGGAGACGCTGCGCTCTTCGACGCTGCCGGGACCGGTGAAGGACGCTGCGGCATCGAACCTCTCTACCCTGACGTCGAATACGCTGTTTCGTATCGCCGACGGATCGTTCCATGGCTTCGAGGGTTGCGGCAATCCGCATGGGCTGGGCTTCGGGTCATGCACGCATGTGTGGAACTACGAGATGGCGACTCCGCATCTCTTTCCGAGGATTTCGCAGTCGATGCGCGAGACGAGTTTCGGATATCCGACCGATAAGAACGGGCACATGGATTTTCGCCACAGGCTTCCACTGGGACTGGAGCACTGGGGTTGGGCCGCAGCCGATGGGCAGATGGGGCAAATTGTCCGGCTGTATCTTGACTGGCGCATTTCGGGCGATACTACCTGGATGAAACGGCAGTGGCCGGCGGCAAAACGGGTGTTGACCTATGCATGGAGGGCTGGGAACTGGGATGCGGACAAAGATGGGGTGATGGAAGGCGCGCAGCACAACACCTATGACGTTGAGTTTGTCGGGCCGAACGCTCTCTGCGAGGTATGGTATCTTGCCGCGTTGCGATCGAGTGCGGCTATGGCCGAGGCTGCGGGCGACACAGGATTTGCAGCCGAAGTGACACATCTCTACGAGCGCGGTCGCGCATGGACCGACGCGAATCTATTCAATGGGGAATTCTACATTCAGCAGATACGCACTTATCCGAAGGAGAAGGTCGATCCCGGAACGCTGAGCGGCGCTGTAGACCCTTCCAATCCTCGCTTTCAGCTAGGCGGCGCCTGTCATGCGGACCAGCTTGCCGGCCAGCAGGTTGCGAAGCTTGCGGGGCTTGGCGATCTGCTTTCGGATTCCAACCTGCGCAAGACGTTGGCGTCGATTGAGCGCTATAACTACAAGCCCGACCTTTCAAAGTGGCGCGGTAGCCTTCGAACCTACGCTCTTAATGACGAAGCCGCAATTGTAAATTGCGATTATTCCAAGGGCGGCAAACCTCAGGTTCCCGTGAACTACTATAACGAGAACTGGACAGGAGTGGAGTACTCCGTCTCGCAGCTTATGTGCATGTATGGCATGGAAGACCGCGCGGTTGATCATGTGGCCGACATACGCCGCCGTTTCGATGGCAAGAAGCGCAATCCCTTCGACGAGCCGGAGTATGGTCACCACTACACACGCGCAATGTCATCGTGGGGACTGGTTCCAGCGCTCTCCGGCTTCCGTCATGATGCAGTTGCCCACGAGTTGACGGTGATGCCTCGATGGAAGACCGCCGGTACCTTCCGCTGCATCTGGAGCGCCTATGACGGCTGGGGCTACTTCACAAAGAGTGGAAACTCGCTCGAGGTTGTCACGCTGTATGGGACTCTCAAATTACAAAACTTGGTGGTCGATGCATGTGGCACCGAGACAGGTTCGATTCAGGCACAGCTTGGAGGCAAAGCGTTACAGGCTAAGCTGCGAAAAGTTGCGGCAAAAGATGGAAGCGGCCAATCGATCCTCTTCGACGAGGTTCTGACGGTAACGCGGGGTTCAGCGCTTCGCGTGAATTTTCTCCCCTGCTGACAAATAGGGAACAATAACGATCTCTATAGCGGCAAAAGGAGAAGGGTTCTTGCAGTCTGTACAGAAGCTGATTCGGCGGCCTTCGTAAACATTTTCGTGCTATGCACCGCGCCGCCCCAATATTTATCGTTGTCTGCTCACTTACCCCTCCATTTAGTTTCATCCAGCCGCGTGGACGGGCAGCCTGAATCTCTTGCCCTATATGGAATGCGTTGCCAGAATGATATTCATGCTTCGCTTGGGCTGATGCTGTAGTGCCCGAAGACATGAGCGCGACAAGTTTTACGGGGTAATTTTAATGATGAGCAATCAGTCTGAGTCGTTCCCTCTAAGAGTCTTAGCCTATGTCTCCGACGAAAACTATGTCGCATTGAATTGTGTGAGACTTGAACTCATTTCACCCGATGGGACAACTACAGTGTTGGAGTCGTCTCCGAGCGGCGCGATCTTTGGGAGACTCGCCGCGGGAATTTATCGCGTCGTTCTTGCAAAAGAAGGTTATGGCTCAAAGCGTGTAACATGCACCCTTGGTTCGGGCGAACCGTATCAGTTCCGACTGCTTAGCCGTGCATTGATGGGCTATATGTGGCCTAAGTGGGTCAAAAGCGGAGAGCGATCGGAGATACGCGCCAATAGTCGCGAGCAATTTCAGCTAAGCCTCTGGCGCTATGGGCTGAAGAAGGAATATGTCCGCACGCTTAGCTGGTATGACGAGCACGGACCAAATGCCGTGGAGCAGATTACCCCAGATGGCGACTACTCGCAGACAGGCATGGACTGGAATAAGGTGGGATACCCGTCGCCGCATATTCAACAATTTATTGAAGCACCGGAGCGTTCTGGCCTGTATTACTTGTGGGCGCGCACACCATCGGGTGAAAGCTATTCTTTTCCGTGGGTTGTAGCCCCGGCTAAGCCGCGCGCAAAGATTGCAGTGCTGGCCAACACGAATACGTGGAATGCCTATAACGCCTTCGGCGGCAGGTCGAATTACATCAACCCTGCTGGTCTCCCTATAACTCCGACGGTTAATGCTCGCCAGGATCTTGCGCGCTATACAAGCTCGACCAGCGTATGGGCGCGGCCCGACGAGGAGTACCGGCCACTTGCATTCGAGCGACCGGAACACATCAATCACATCTTCGATAACTCTCCGTGGGACAACTCATCCATCACCGATGCTATCCAGGGGCGCGCGCAATGCGGCCTTGCGCCTGCGGAGTGGCGGCTTTTGGGGTGGATGGAGCGTGAGGGCTTTGAGTATGACTATTACGCAGATGCGCAGCTTCACGATGGCAGCATGCCGTTGGATGCCTACGAGGTGCTCGTGCTCGGCGTGCATCCCGAATACTGGACGCGCGAGATGTTTCGTCGTGTAGAGGAGTGGGTGCACCGTGGTGGACGTCTGATGTATCTCGGGGGCAATGGGCTAAATTGTGAGGTGACGATTGAAGGGGATCTGATGAGGTGTCTTTCTTTCGACGATTCAAAGGAGCCCGATGCGATCCACGAATCCCGGATGCATCGTACGTATGCTCCGGAGGCGCGACTGCTCGGCGTCGCCTTTACCGATCCGGGTGTCATGACGGCCGCTCCTTACACGGTACTGCAGCCATCGCACTGGGCATTGGAAGGAACCGGGTTGGCTGCCGGCCAAAGCTTTGGCCAGCAGAGTCAGCATGAGCGCGTTCCGGGTGGGGCTTCCGGCCATGAGACAGACAAAGTTACGCCAAGTTCTCCAAAGCAAACGCAGATAATCGCTCGTGGCGAAAATCCTGAAAACGGTGGCGCGGAAGTGGTGTGCATGGACCTTGGGAAAGGTGCTGTTTTCTCGACTGGCTCAATCACCTGGGCGACGTGCTTATTTACCGACAAGAATGTATCTCGGATTACCTTCAACGTATTACGCCACTTTATAAAAAAGACAACGCCGTAAAGGTGTGGAGAGCATTTGAACGGGAATTGGAAAGTAGAGGGCTTCCGTGAGATTTCAAGATAAGGTCGTCATCATCACCGCAGGTTCTTCTGGGATTGGCCTTGCCTGCCTTGAGCAAATGCTGCAGGAAGGCGCTCTTGTGCATAATCTCGATCTCGTTCCGCCTGCCGCTTCGGATATAAAAGCCGCTGCCGTCGCCGGTAGGGCCTTTTGGATGGAAGCTGACCTGGGGGACGGGAGGGTTCCCGATGAGGCGGTTCAGAGGGTTCTTTCATCGCATGGCCGCATCGATGTGCTTATTAATAATGCTGCATACACCACTCACCATGGCGGAGCATTGTTAGAGACGAGCATCGAGGAATGGCAAAGGCAGATCGATATCACTTTGTCCGGCACGTTTGGTATGTCGAAGGCCTGTCTGCCGGCGATGATCGAACAGGGCAATGGCGCCATCGTAAATATGGGATCCATTGGGGGGCTCGTGCCCTTTTCAAATACGGCAGCCTATTGCACTGCGAAGGCCGCACTGATGCAGCTAACTCGATCGATAGCGATCGACTATGGCCGACAGGGAATTCGGTGCAATGCGGTGTGCCCGGGCGCAATCGACACACCGGCGTTCAGTGGAATCAAGGCTCTTCCCTACGAACTGGCAGACCGCGAAGCTCGCACGGCGTTGGGTCGTATCGGCCGTCCCGAAGAGATTGCATCGGCAGTGGCCTTTCTTGCCTCAGCGGAGGCTTCCTACATTACGGGGGCGACGTTGGTAGTGGATGGAGGCTGGAGCGTCACCCAATGGAGTGACCATCTGGGGCCGCGAGATATGTAGCCAGAAAATTAGCGGTGCCAATAGGTTTGAAGTAAATGAATGTTAGTTGGCGATAGCAAAGAATATGTGAACTGAGGATGGGCAAGGCATGAAATTGATTAAGGCGGGCGGGCACAGGTTATTCGAACAGGATGCCGAGACGGCGGCTATTGTCTCAGCGATGCTGATCGATCTTGAAAAAAACGGCATGGATGCAGTTCGCAAGTATAGTCAGAAATTCGATGATTGGAACCCAGCTTCCTTCTGTTTGAACGCCGACGAGGTTAAGCGAGCGATTGCAGAAGTTCCGAAACAAGCGATTGAAGATACGGATTATTGTCAGAAAAATGTGCGCGTATTCGCTCAGGCGCAGTTCGAAACTATGCTGCCTCTGGAGGTAAAGATTCGTCCCGGAGTTACATTGGGACATCGTCATATTCCGGTGAATGCGGTGGGCAGTTACATCCCTGGAGGGCGCTATCCCATGTTCGGTTCTGCGCAGATGAGCATTATTCCTGCGAAGGTGGCTGGCGTAAAGCATGTGAGTGCGTGTACGCCGCCGGTACGTGGCAAAGGATACTTTCCCGCAACTATCAACGCGATTCAGAAAGCTGGCGCAGATGCAATCTACATTCTCGGTGGCGTGCCTGCGCTGGCATTGATGGCATTTGGCCTCGATGGCGCGTCGCCTGTCGATATGCTCTGCGGCGCGGGAAACCGCTTCGTCGCGGAGGCAAAGCGTCAACTCTTCGGGCGCTGTGGAATCGATCTGCTGGCTGGCCCAACGGAAATTCTAATTATTGCCGACCATACAGCCGATCCATCACTGGTTGCGTGTGACCTGTTAGGACAGGCAGAGCACGATCCAAACAGCGGCATCTGCCTCATCACCACGAGCGAAGATCTAGCGAGTAAGACGATCGAAGAAGTAGAGCGTCAGCTTGCCGTATTGCCGACGCGTGATGTTGCTTCTCTCTCATGGCGCGACAACGGCATCATCTATCTTGCGGAATCGCAAGACGAGGCGCTAGCGTTATGTAACGACTATGCGCCTGAGCATCTGGAGTTACATGTAGAGGATTTCGAACGCTATGTCGACCGATTGACAAATTATGGCTCGCTCTTCATCGGAGAAGAGACCACGGTTGCTTATGGAGACAAAACAATCGGCACAAATCATATTCTCCCGACCAGCCGCGCGGCGCGTTATACGGGTGGCGTCTGGGTGGGCAAGTTTCTGAAGACATGCACTTACCAACGCATGACGGAGACCGCGAGCATTCAAACGGGAGAGGTAACGGACAGGCAATGCATGCTTGAGGGCATGGTCGCACATGCACTTACCGCACGAAAGCGAGTGGAGCGTTATAGCGCGCCGGATCGACAGAGTAAATAACCATCGACGTACTCACATGAGATTGATATAGCCGAATGGAAGAGGTAAGCACAATGTTGGAGGAGAACGTGAGCGACGTGAAGACGAGCAGCAATACCTGGCGTGTTGAGGGAAGAGCAGCTGCTGAAGATGAGGTCTCTCTCTTTAAAGAGATTGAATCGAAACTGTATACCGCAGCAATTGCCGATGCGCTGGATGAGCTAGGGCAACGCGATCAGGCGATGCACGAGTATTTACGGCCGCTTTTTCCGGAAGCAACGTTCGCAGGATGGGCACGGACGATTCAATGCCAGGATATGTTTTATGTACCGGAAGATCCCTATGGTCTGGAGATAGAGGCGATGGATAGCATTCTTCCCGGAGAGGTCGTCGTTGTCTCAACCTGCGAGTCCAAGCGCAATGCACCGTGGGGAGAACTACTCTCGACAGCAGCACGTGCTCGCGGAGCTCGCGGAGCAGTAGTGGACGGGCTTGTACGAGATGTGCGTACAATCCAAAAGCTAGGCTTCCCGGTTTTTGCCGCTGGCATCAAGCCGGTAGACTCTCGCGGCCGCGGGCAAGTGGTGGACTATAACGTACCTGTGCTCTGTGGTGGGGTTCTGGTAAATCCAGGCGATTTGATCTTCGCGGACTATGACGGCATCGTAGCCATCCCAGCCAACATGATTGCCGATGTATTTGCGAAAGCGAAAGATAAGGTTTTTAAGGAGAAAGAGAGTCGCAAGGATCTCTTCTCGGGAGCATACCTATCACAGGTCTATGCCAAATACGGAGTTCTATGAGCATCGCGAAATTTGATACATAGCTCGTACTTTCTATAGTGGTCTGAATCGAGTGTGCCTGCACCGCATGGTGCAGGCACACTTCTGTATCTCCTGTCTCGTATAGGCACGTGCTACCTATAGTGGTAATAGGTTGATGCGCGTCCCAAATCCCCATCTCCCATTTACTCCACATAAAAGTCTCTGGCTGCTGACGGGTGTATTAGCTGAACCTTATCTGGCGCGCACGTCAAACAAAGAGATTCGTCCAGCCGCATGGAAGATTTACGCAAAACTCTTGCAAAGAGTACAACGCAATCGACATGATGGCTCACACACTAAGTACTGAGAGGAAATAGCGCTTGCTAGAGCGAGACAGCCATCTCAGAAGACCGATCCGTAACGGATATTTGGACTATGACATGAATGTAATCCCGAGTTACCGATCGTGTTTCGTAGTGAAGCTATCAAATTATGTACGTGGAGGATGAAATGGATATTCGCTTTTTAAGCAAGTGTCTCTCAGCGATTCTGCTTCTAACAGCAAGCCTCTTTGCTCAGGTCGGAACGCAGGCCTCACTTACCGGCACAGTAAGCGACCCGAGCGGAGCGGTTGTGCCAAATGCAACTGTAACAGCGATTAATCTGGCCACGAGTGCCTCGAGCAAGCAGCAGACCGGGCGCGCCGGAGAGTTTACGATTCTTGCGCTGCCGGCGGGCTCGTATCGGGTGACTGTCGAGGCCGGAACCTTCAAGCGCTGGGAAAACCCCAATGTGCAGCTGACGGTAGGTTCGCAAGTGCGTGTTGAGCCGGTATTGCAATTGGGAGATGCCGCGCAGACAGTCTCCGTCCAATCATCGAACACCGGGTTACAGACGGAGACCGCAACATTCCAGACGGTGGTGCAGATGCAACAGATTCGTGAACTTCCACTCGCTACGCGCAATCCGCTCGCATTAGTTGGCCTTACGCCCGGCATGCGCCTGGATGCGACGGACGACAATATGCGTATCACCTATGTGCAGGGAAATGGGCTTCGGAACAACAAAACTGAGTTCCAACTAGATGGAGTTACGACAAACGATGGCAGCGGGGAGGGCGGCACGGCTGTACCTAATGTCGATGCCATTGACGAGTTCACCGTTAAGTCGATCAATGCCGACGCGGAGTTTCGCAGCCCGGCTCAAGTGGTAATTGTTACGAAATCAGGAACAAATGCTTTTCATGGCAGTGCCTTTGGCTTTTTGCAGAACGATGTCTTTAATGCTTATAACCACTTCGCCGACAAGACCAAGGCAAAGCCGCGTGTGCGCTACAGCCTGTTTGGCGGTACGGTCGGCGGCCCCGTATATCATAATAAAACCTTCTTTTTTGGCAGTTTTCAGGAAACCATCGCCCGCAATGGTCAACTGTTGAATGAGGCTGCCATTCCAACAGAATTTCTTCCCACCGGTGGCGGCGGCGCGGACTTTTCTTCATTGAATAAGCCGATCCTCGATCCAATGACAGGGCTTCCGTTTGCCGACAACTATATTCCTGCTTCCCGCATCGACTCAGCGGCGAGTTACTTTTTGCCGATTCTGCTGTCGCCAAACGCGCCGAATAATCGTTATATTGCAAGCGCCAATACGTCCAACAAGACCTATGAATATCTCGGGCGTATCGACCAGCAGATCACGAGTAGCCAGCGTATCTATGGCCGCTATTTCTACCTGAGGCGACCTGCACAGCGGGTTGGCTATCTCGCCGATCCCTCCACCTATGGCCAAGACACGCTGCGGCAGCATGGTCTTGCGGTGAACTACATGTGGTCCATAACCCCGAAGACGCTGCTTACTCTAACCGGCGGCTTGATGAAGTCCAAGGACGAGTATACCAATCCCGCGCTTGGCAAGCAGAACGATTCCGAACTCGCGGGTATCCAAGGAATTGCGTCAGCCGGGCGTGAGAAATGGATTGGACCGCCTGACATTGGCTTCAACGGTTACACTGGCGTCTTCTTCGCGGGCGGTTATGGAGTTCCAGGTGGCCAGAGGAACGCGCAGTACACGGCAAAGGCAGCCTTGGACCACATCACCGGCCCACATGCATTGAGATTTGGCTTCGACTATGGCAATCGTCAGGCTTACGGCGGCCACGGCTCCGCAGCAGCTCGCGGCTCTTTTTACTTCAACGGACAGTACACAGGCAATGCGATTGCGGATTATCTGCTGGGCTATACCAACTCAAGTACACTCAATGATCCTTTGACACAGTTTGGCGAAGACAAAGCGCCTTATATCGGCATCTATGCCAAAGATTCGTGGAAGGCGCGTCCGAACCTTACCTTTGATGTCGGTGTAAGATACGACCGATATCTTTCCCAGAGTTGTTATAAAGCTCTCTGTAGCATCTGGAATCCAAAGGACAACAAAGTTGTAGTTGCCGTAGATAGTACGGGTAAGCCGAATTTCTCAACTTTCTCTACCTCTGCCGCGTTGGCCGCGCAGACCGAGGGCCTTTGGGAGACCTCGACGCAAGCAGGTTATCCTAACGGTCTGTATGAGCCTAACGGTCATTGGCAGCCGCGCCTCGGTTTGACGTACCGTCCTTTCGGTGGTCGCGATCTCGTGCTTCGCGCCGGTTACGGCACTTACTACAACATCTTTACCGGCAACCGCGGCGCGTCGGAGATCAATATGCCGACGTGGACGGTCTATAGCCAGAATTTTTCGGCTTCATCATTGAACAAGTGGGAAAATGTTTGGGCGGCAGGTCCGAATACGGCCAGCAATTTTGCTGTCTATTCGCCTTTGGTCGATATCAAGCCAGCCGAGACGCGGGAGTTCAATGTATCCGTGCAGGTGCCGATTCTTAGCAAGACCTCCCTCACGCTTTCCTATATCGGCACGCAGGTACCCAACGAAATATCGGGCCAGGAACGCAACGTAGCGACGGTAGGTCATCACGACAATCTGCAAGCGGACCTTCCGTTTCCAAAATTTGCGGGGATTCACACCTATGGCAACCAGGGACGATTCTGGTACAACGGCCTACAGGCTTATGTCGAGCGGCGTTTCAGCAATGGACTGTCGTACACCTTCTCCTATGCCTTTTCGAAAAGTATGGATGAAAACGTTGGTGAGGGAGAATTCGATGCGCTTCTCGCGTATTCGCCGGCCTGGTACAACCGTCACCGCAGCGCCAACGACTTTCGACACATTCAGGCTGCTACCGTGGTATGGGAATTGCCTTATGGCCATGGGCGGCGCTTCGGAGCCGATTCAAATTTCGTCCTGAATGCAATCCTCGGCGGCTGGCAGGCTTCGGTATACGAGACCGCTCGCTCAGGTCAGCCGCTGACCATTGGCAATTCCAATGGCAACCTCGGCAACGGCCAGAGCAGTCGCGCCGATATCATCGGTAATCCCAATGTTGCCAACCCAAGCGACAAGGGATGGTTCAATCCTGCTGCCTTCGCTCCTGCTCCCTTGTATACGTTCGGCAATGCGAACGTAGGTGATGTGAACGGGCCAGGTTACTTCAACGCCGACACTGCGCTCTCGAAGCGGGCCTACCTCAGCGAAGCGCGGTATCTGGAATTTCGCTGGGAGGCCTTCAACGCACTGAACAGGACGAACCTGTATAACCCAGTCCAGAATGTCAACGATTCAAATCTTGGCAAGATCTTTGGTTCGAATGCGGCTCGAACGATGCAGTTCGGCCTCAAGTTTATGTTCTAAACACGAAAGGCAATTCATGAAAAGTATCCTCGTGAGCAAGAGCCGCGGAATAGTGCAGAATGGGGGGTGGGCGGCCACCCTCGCACTATTCTTGTGCTTGTTATCCAGTGCTTCAGCAAACTGCCAGACGACTGCCCCGGCTACAAAGATGTGGGTTGCAACGTCATTGCAGCGTGTCTTTCCCGACTCGCCCGCAGTCGACCAGAACGATATCCGGATTCCATCTGCACGTAATGCCACGATATCGTTCCAGGTGGTGGTCCGCAACGAGACGCGGGAGAGGCTGCGCGTTCGATGCGATGTGGATGGCGCTCCCGATCTTGGCATCCGTGTGCGTCGTGTTGGCTATGTTCCTTTGCCGCACCGTAACACCGGTATTGATCTGAAGGTGGCAGATGGGGCCGGATATCTTCCTGGCCTGGTCCCAGACCCTCTCTTTCCAGAACAGGCCGCTGATGTAGGTCCGTATGAGAACCAATCGTTCTGGATTACGGTAAAGGTGCCCGCCGCGATCACTCCGGGGATGCGCACGTTGGCCATCCATCTCAATTCGGAGACGGGTAAAGAGAAGAAGCATACCTTGCTCGGAACAATGTCCGCACATGTGGATGTGCGTCCGTTCGTCATCAAACCTCGCCACGACTTCCCTGTAACTCACTGGTGGAGCGCGGATGGTATCTACGATTACTACAAGACGGAACCGTTTAGCGAGACATGGTGGAAGGAGACCAAGCTTTACCTCGCAGACATGACCGCGCATGGATCGAATGTTATTGCAGTACCAATGTTCCAGACGCGCCGTGAAGTGGTAGCCCGTCCTGCACAGCTACTAAAAGTAACGGAAGTATCTCCCGGCAAGTATAGTTTCGACTTCAGCGATGTCCGCCGCTTCATCGACATGAGTAAAAGCGTCGGCATGCAGTACTTCGAGTTTCCGCATCTGTGGCTTTACTGGGGCGTGCGCGAGCCAATCCACGTATACCAGCGCAATGGAGATCAATACAAGCTACTCTGGCCCACGGCCACGCCGCCGACTACAGGCGTCTATCGCAATTTTCTCGAGCAGTTTCTGCCTGAGCTGCGGAAGTTCCTCGATGAAGAGCATCTGCCGCCCGATCGCACTTTCTTTCATGTTTCCGACGAACCGCCGGGAGAAACACTCGACAACTATAAACGTGCACGCGCATTGCTTAAAGAACTCGCGCCATGGATGAAGGTGATGGACGCGTTAAGCGACATCCGGTACGGCAAGCAGCACATCACCGACATGCCGGTGGTGATCCTTGATTCCGCCCAAAGTTACATCGATGCGGGCATTCCGCACTGGGTCTATTACTGCACCGGTCCGCGTGGCGATTATCTCAATCGCTTCTACGACACGCCGCTGGCAACGATACGCATGAGCGGATGGCTCTTCTATCGGCTCGGGGCGAAAGGGTTTCTGCATTGGGGTTACAACTACTGGTACAAGATGGACACCCAGCAGTTAGAGGATACCTTCAAGGAAGGTGCCGGCGGAGCTTGGCCGGGCATCGCCTATGGCGATCCATTCGTAGTCTATCCAGGGCCAGATGGGCCGATAGACTCCATTCGCTGGGAGGTCTTCGCGGAATCGCTGCAGGATTATGCGATGTTACAAACAGCGGACATTAAACCAGACTCGCCTATTTTGTCGGATCTTAAATCCTATAAGGATTTTCCGCGACAGAAGGAGTGGGTTGAGCAAAAGGTGCAACAGATCTTGAATCGCTCAAAGTAGGGATTGTTCGAATCAATAAGAACGAAAGAGGGTGGCATGCAATGCATGCCACCCTCACTTACTCTAACGCATTCTTAGGAAAGTCCTAGAATGGCAAATGTATCTCGGTGGATGATTGCTTCGATCTCCTCTGCAGGAATGGTCGGCATGGCCGTACCGGCTGCAGGGGCATTAATGTTTCGCAGTCCATCGATACTTGCCTGCGGAGTTGTAACCGGATAGTCGGAACCCAGGAAGAGTTTATGCATGACGCCATATTCGCGTGCAAGCACCATCGCATTGTAGAACTGCCATGGCCGGTAGTATAAGGCGGATAGGTCCGAGTAGAGATTGCGATGCTTACGAATGAGAGAGATAGTCTCACCGATCCACGGGTGGCCAAGGTGAGCAATCACCATACGAAGGTTGGGGAAAGCAAGTGCGATTGGCTGCAGTAATACCGGATTCGCATATTCGAGCGACACATTATGACAGAAGGTAGTGCCCTGGTGAATCAGGATTGGGATGTCAAGTTGCTCTGACCTTCGAAATAGTCGGATGAATTTTGGGTCGGACGGATGCATGTTTTGATAGATTGGGCCAAGCTTTAAGCCTTTGAGCCCGAGGTCTTTCATGCAGTAATCGAGTTGCTCCACCGCATCGTCGTCATGGGGATCAATCGAAGCGAAACCCGCGAGCTTTTCATCATGCTGATGAACGTAGTTTGCGACATATTCGTTGGGCACGACATAGCCTACGTTGTGCGCTCTGAAGCCCAGCACGATGGAACGGTCCACGGTCTTCATTGCCGCCCAATGTTCATCGAGGTTGACGGCAAGCTGCTGCTGCGGATTGCCGGAGACTTCTCTCGCGTCTTTCACGAAGTCCTTTGTCAAATGTTCTGCTTCTCCGACATGGGTGTGGCAATCGACGATCATGCTATCCCTTTCTATGCTTTTGTTGCCGCGGTGGTGTAGCGACGGATACGCGTCGGCTGTAGCTGGGCCGCGATTCTGGATGCTGCGCACATTGTCTTCGAGACGACCTCGGCGATATTTTCCGGCGGTATCTGTGCCGTTGTTCCAGTCGCGCTGATGGCAGCAACAGCAATGCCATCCGAAAGGATTGGGACAGCGACACAGCGAACGCCAAGCTCCTCTTCCTCATCGTCGACGGAATAGCCGGAGCTGCGAATGCGCGCGCACTCCGTCATGAATGCCGTATGCGAAGATATCGTCTTCTTCGTAAATCGGCTGAAGTTGTATTTTTCGAGGATCAACGCAAGCTCTTCTTCAGGCTGGAAGGAAACAAGCGATTTGCCGAGCCCGGTGCAGTGCAAAGGAGAACACTTGCCAATGTAGGTATCGAATTTGATGAAGCCAGGCCCGTCTACTTTCTGCACAAAGACGACCTGTCGCTTTTCGAGAATGCCGACATGCGTTGTGAGGTTGGTCTGCTGCACCAGCCAGTGAAGGTGAGGCAGGGCAATGATAGGCAAAGGCGCTGCTTCGAGGGCTCGCCGGCCGAGGCCATATAACTTGGGACTGAGCTGGTAGCGCCGGGAAGATTGAAGTTCTTTGATGTAGCCCAACCTATCCAGAGTGGAAAAGAGCACATGAGTAGAACTCTTCGGTATGCCCAGTTTGCGGCTCATCTCCGAGATATTCCAGCCTCGTCGGGAGGAGTTGAGAAACTCTAATATCGCGAATGCCCGTTCGACGGAGTTCATGCTTGCCATGTTCCGTGATACAGCCGGTTTCCGCATCGCAGTCATTTGGTGAGCCTCCTCTCGCTTGCGGACAGACCCGCCCGGCACAACTTGTCTGCTCGACGAACAGATTAGTTGCTCGTCGGCATCAAGTGAAGCGAATCTAGCTTGTCGTCCAATATACTGGACGAGTTAACAGGAAGTTCGTGTCCGTTGGACTCTTTATGAGGCTGGGACGAAGACGAGACTTGAAGGCGTGTTGACAGAGATGCTCGAGTGCAATTTGCCGAGGATGCCCGTCGAATATTCAATTGGAAACAGAGCAAGATCGTTGGAGTTCTGATTGCCTGCGATGAGCCATCTTCCCGAAGGGTCGATCGAAAATACTGCGGGGCTCTGGCCTGCCGTAGAAAAATCGCGGACTGGAGTGAGTTTACCGCTCGTCCCATCAATTTGAAAGAGACGGATGGTTGAAGTTTGGCGGGTGGACGCGTAAAGAAAGCGGCCGTTAGTGTGAAGCAGCAATTCCGCTGCATCGCCAGGTTGGTTCAATCCTTCATCCATCGTGGGGACTGTCTGGAGCAGCTTCAGACTTCCATCTGATTCATCTACCGATATCACGCTCACAGTGCAATCGATCTCGTGGATGACGTAGAGGAAGCGCCCATCGTGCGAGAATGCGAGGTGACGCGGCCCGGAACCCGCTTTGGTCTGGAAGAAAGCAGGCGACGCCGGCGCTATGTGTCCTGTACTTGAATCAAAACGATAGATCGAGAGTTTATCTGTGCCGAGATCGGCAACGACGGCGAAATGGTTGTTCGGCGTGGTGCGGAAGGCGTGAGGGTGGGGTTCTCTTTGCCGCTGTGGATGAATACTGTGTCCATGGTTCTGAACGACGGCAGAGGAAACTCCGAAGCGACCGTTTGCCATGAGCGGAAGTACGGCAACACTACCGCTCCAGAAATTTGCGACGAAGACGTAGCGGCCACTTTCGTCAAGTGAAATGGAGCAAGGGCCGTCTCCATGAGAGAGCGCCTGATCGACGAGTTCGAGTGAACCGGAGGACTGGTCGATGAGATAGCTGAGCACCGCTCCCCCCAACCCATCTGCTTCTTTGCTCGTCTCGCGCACGGCGAGTAGCCTGCGACCGCCGCCATGTTGCGCGGTTGAAGGGACAAGAGCGAGTGCCGAAGGATTAATTACCTCTGCGATCAATCCAAGAGACTGTAGGTCTCCATTGGTCGCTGTAAAGCGAAAACCATAGATACCCTTGCTGCCGTGACCAGTGTAGGTGCCGACATACAAGATGGAAGCATTTGCCGAGGAGACAAATGGAGCGCGTGTATTTGCAAAGGCTTTGCCGATTACTGCAGTGCTCATTAGGCCTCCAAGAAATCGTCTACGCGATGAAGAACGATCCATTTGCCCCTCCGGCAAACGCTGCTATTACCATGCGGTCCAGCCGCCATCGACGCGATGCGTTTCACAGTTCACCATGGAGGCTTCTTCGCTGGCGAGGTATACGGCTGCTGCGCCAATCTGCTCCGGCATGGCAAGCTCTCCCTTTGGAATCTTTCTCAGCACGAAACTGCGAAAGGCTGGGTCACTCAGTCGTTTGCGAGTAAGATTTGTTTCGACGAATGTCGGTGCGATCGAGTTAACCGTCACGCCATCCTTTGCCCACTCCAGCCCAAGCGAGCGCACTAGCTGAATGACTGCGCCTTTCGTCGCGCAGTAGACTGGCTGGCCGGGTATCCCAATCAGTCCGGACTGGCTCGATATGAAAATGACGCGGCCCCATTTCCGTCTCCGCATTCCTGTCGCTACTAGCTGAGCCATGAAGAAGCCGCCGCGAACGTTTGTGTTGAAGTGGTCGTCCCATTCCTCAGGTGTGACCTCGTGCGCGGGCGCAGGGCGATTGATGCCGGCATTGTTGACCAGAATGTCGATCGGCCCGAACGATTCCTCCACGGTGGCGACACAGCGCCGAATCTCTTCCTGCTCTCGAACATCGACGGCAACTCCTAATACCCTGCGACCGTAGCCAAGGACCTGCGATTCCGTCTCTGCAAGTGCTTCCAGCCGGCGGTCGGTAATCACGATGTCTGCGCCGCTGGAGGCGAGTGCAAGCGCGATGGCCTGCCCTATCCCTGTCGCGGCACCCGTTACGAGCGCGATCCTGCCATCGAGACGAAACATAATTCTCCTCTTGTCTTCACGAGAACATCATCGACGATTGCATTGGTGTTGCAGCAGCCTTGTCCAGCGGGCGGGACAGTTTTCTATGAACATGGGCTCTACTGTATTGACGTTGCAAAAGCTCACTGCATATTCTCAAGCTTGTTCCTGTCAGGGTTCCTTCGCGAGGTGTTTTTTCGCCCAAAGAGCAGTGCAGGCAGGAATTTCTGAGCGCGTTGTTCGTCTGCATGGGGAACATCCCGCACGACAACCCACGATGTGAAAGCGGTGTTCATGGCCACGCTCGACTGGTTGATTCTTGCTATTTACTGTATTGGCATTCTTGTCTTCGCCCTCTATTTCCAGGCGCGCGCAAGCAAAAATGTAGAGTCATTTTTCATTGCCGACCGCGATCTCCCATGGTGGGTGATCGGCTTTGCCGATGTCGCGGGCTATACCGGTGGCGGGCAGGGCTTCGTCATGGTGTTGTTTCTGTCGGGCTTTGCCGGCCTATGGCTCATGGCGTGGGTTAGCTGGGTCATCTGGATGCCGCTGGTCGCAATCATTTGGGCTCCGATGTGGAGGCGGCTTGGTGTCGTTACAACCGGCGAGTTCATTGAGCGAAGATATGCAGGGCGTCGCGCCGCTGTGTATCGCAATATGTACGCAGTCTATGCATGCGCTGTGTGGGGCATTACCTCCATCGCTTATGGTGCGGCCTGGATGGCAGCTACCGCGAGCCCCGTGCTCGGCTGGAAGCCCATGTCGGTGATCCTCGTCTTCGGCGCCTTCACGATCCTGTACAGCCTGATGGCGGGTCTCTTCGCTGTCGCCTATAACGATGTGCTGCAGTTCTTCATCCTGATTGGGGGGAACCTTGTCTTCGGCATCCTGCTCGTCTCCAAGGCCGGCGGCATATCGCATGTCCTGGCGCAGGTATCTGCCTTGAGAGGAGCCGGTTTTCTCGCGCCGCTGCCCAGCGGAACTTCACTGACATCTGTAACCTTGCTGGCGCTCTGCATACAAGGTCTATTTTTCGCGGGCTCGCCGTTTGCGGGCGAAGGCTGGACGGCGCAACGATTTATGGCGGCCCGTAATGAGCGCCATGCAATCCTTGGGCAGATGGCGAACGGAGTCCTTGCACTGGTGGTGCGCCTCATTCCGTTCATCGTTATCGCTCTTGCTGCCGCGGCGCTTTACCCGCTCAAGTCAGTACCGGTGCCGGCGGCTCTTTGGGGCGAATTGGTAAAGACCTATGCTCCGCCCGGCCTCTTCGGCTTGCTGCTGGTGAGCAGCCTCGCCGGTTATATGGCGGCGATATCTTCCATCGGCAACTGGGCCGCCAGCTATGTTGTGAACGATGTATACAAGCGCAGCATGAGGCCTCGCGCCACCGAAAAAGAATTTGTCCTCGCGAGTCGCATCGTTACCGGTGTGCTGTTGGCAGTTGCATTTCTATGGGGCGGCCTGATACGGCCTGACCAACTCGACAAGTGGATTCTCTTCATCAACTCAGCTTTGATCGTCTTCTCACTTCCGCTTGCATGGTTGAAGTGGTTCTGGTGGCGCACAAACGCGGTGGGAGACATGGTCGGCGTCATCGGCGGCTTTCCAGCCGGCTATCTCGTCTGGTTCGGTTCCGATTCTATTCTTCCGACGGGCTTGCGAGCGGCTCTGAATCGAGCGACCGGCTGGGATTGGAACGGTATTGTTCCCGCATTCAGCAATCTCGACCGCTTTCCCTTCTGGGTTGGCTTTGCGATTCTCTTCGCAGCAGGTTGGGTGGCTATTATCGCGGCTACGCTATTGACCCGGCCCGAGCCGATGGAAGTGCTTGAGAAGTTCTATCGGTCTGCCCGTCCCGTGGGACTTTGGGGGCCGGTACGCCGCAGCCTCGCTGCAAGGGGCGAGGAGCCGCAGCGAACCAGACTCAGCAAGGATCTCTCCGCAAGTGCATGGGGCATCGTTTTTTACTTTTCACTCTGTGTCACGCTCTTCAGCGTGATGGGCGGAAAATACATCCCTGCCGGCGGCGCATTTATTGTTGCAGTAATAACCGGAATTCTCTTTGCACGCAAGGCGATGAATCGCCTCGTGGTTAATATTTCTTGATCGGCTGGCCCTGAAGTTTCCTGAAAGGTTGTTTAATCTCTATGAAGATTACCGCAGTCAACGCAATTCCCACGTCACTCGTCGTTAATCCGAAGCTTGCGATTGTAAGCGCTGCCGGCGCTCATCCTGAGTCGCACTATCTCGCAATCACTATTCACACTGACGAAGGACTGGTGGGCCACGGAGAAGCAACCGTGGCTCCGGCATGGAGCGGTGAGAGTCAGGGTACGGCGCTTGTGCTCATCCAGCAAATGCTCTCAATCGCGCTTATCGGAGCCGATCCAATGCTGACCAATCTATTGGTTGACCGTATGGATCGCATGTTGATCGGGAATCCGTTCACCAAGGCAGCACTGGAGATGGCGCTCCTCGACCTCAAAGGCAAGATTCTGGGGCTGCCTGTACATATACTCCTGGGTGGCGCCCGGCGTTCCACCAAAATCCCGCTGAAGTTTTCAATCGGAGCCTTCTCTCCCAAGGAGGCTGCCCGTATCGCCAGGCATGCTGGCAGTCTCGGGTTGCGTGCGGCCAAGGTAAAGGTCGGACTAGTCGTGGAAGAGGACATCGCTCGCGTGCAGGCGGTACGAAGCGAGATGGGAGATGACTTCCGCCTCGCTGTGGACGCGAACTCCGGATGGACGGAAGCTGATGCCGTGCGTGCCTTGCCCGCGCTGGAATGTCTCGGCGTCAATGCTCTTGAGCAGCCTTTGCGGCGCGGAGATTTCCGCGGCTGCCACAGGCTTCGGCAGCGCACTCATATCCCGCTTATGCTCGACGAGTCTGTCTTCACACCGCAGCACGCGATGGAGGCGATTCGTGAGGATGCCTCTGATTTCATCAGCATCTATCCAGGAAAAAATGGCGGTATCCTGCGCTCGATGGAGATAGCGCAGATGGCGGCAGCGGCAGGAATCGAATGCACCATCGGAAGCAATCTCGAGATGGATCTTGGCACTGCTGCCATGCTGCATCTCGCCGTAGCAATGCCCAATCTTGCTACGACGGTGGACCACGACATCATTGGGCCGCTGTACTATCTTGAACATCTGACGCAGGCGCCGATTCGCTACGAAGATGGATGCGCCATTCTGCCGGAAGGTAACGGGCTGGGGCTCGAAGTCCAGCGAAGTCAAAAATAGCGCTACTCGCCGATTGGGCGGAATTTATCGAGCTGACCCGACTCGATCTCATTCACTAGCTTTGCGAGTCGGGTCACAATCGCTTCGAAGAAACGTTCCCCCTTCTCTGCCGATGCCGTGCGTGGATCTCCCACTGCACCATGCTCGCTGATCTCGGAGAAGTGGCGTGAGATGCTCACGGAGCCACCGACTAGCATGTCTTTGCCCAGAAATTCGGAGAGTGCCTGACGACCGTCGGGAGAAACGTGTTCTCCTCGAACCAGGTCGGGGCGAACCGCCAGCACAAGGGAAGTCTCCAACTCACAGGCATGTCCCATACCTCCAACGACACTCTCTCGCAATGCGTTTAGCTGCACGGCAGCTGCGTTCCAATACGTGACCCCGACCATGCGGGTTTTGGGATACTTCTCACGGCATTTGGTCAGCACCAGGTCGAGCGCAGACACGTTGCCGCCGTGCGAATTGATGACCATGATCTTTTGGAATCCGGCCTGTGCCACAGAACCAAGCAGATCGAAAGCCATCGCGAGATAGGTATCGACCGAAGCGGTAAGGGTTCCGCTAAAGCTCATGTGATGCAGTGACAGGCCCAGCCACTGTGTCGGCAAGATCAAAAGCCTGCCATCGCAAGCCGCGTCCAGCCGCCGCGCGATCTCGCATCCGATCAGGGCGTCGGTCTCCAGTGGCAGATGCGCTCCGTGCTGCTCCATCGCACCAAACGTCGCTACTACAATCGTGGAGCGGTCCAGCGCATCAATCTCCTGCCAGGTCATCTCTTGAAGCAGCATAGTCTCTCCTCTTTAATCCCCGTCAACACCATAATGTATGGGGCATGCTTATCCGGCTCTATCTTGCACTCTTATATAGGAACGAGCCATGTGTCGAAAGAGAGGTGATCCTGCTTGTCCACCCAAGTGAACGAATCGTCGTTAGAGATACCAATAACTGCTCCGTCTGATCTTCACTCTCAGGCTTGGCCACAATGCTGGACAACTTCTGCAACATCTCATTCTCGGCTCATCGAATGCCCGATACACTGCAATTATGAAATTTCTTCGTACCAGTTCTACTTTCCCGTTTAGCGCTGCCGTTATCCATTCCGGCCGCACCATGGAAGCGGTTCTTACCGGGATTCCTCCGGGCGGCAACGCGCCTGTGGCCGGCGGTGCCGACGCCGAAATGCGCGAGATCTTTCGTCAATACGATGAACTGCTGAAGCAGGCCGGCGTCGACCGCACTGCCGTAGTCTCCGTGCGCCTCTATTTGCAGGAGGTCGTACGCGACATAGCAAAAGTAAATCAGGTCTATCGCGAATACTTCGACAACCATCCACCCAATCGCAGGGCCTACGGCGTCGACCTTCAGACAGGGATGCTGGTGGAAGCTGCGATCGTTGCAGAACTACCCTAGTTGTGGAGCCTCAAGAGGCTACTCGTGTTTAAGGTATCTCGCCGAGGTACAGCCAACTTTCATCGATGATTCACACATTAATGCAACATCTGTAAATCTGCGCCAGATATGGCAAGAATTATCGCGTAAATATAGAAGCTCGAATCGGACTAGGGAAGTGCCAAGCTATTTAGCTGGCGCGTTCTAATGTTTCAGGTGTCGCGGCCGGTGGCTCTTCGGAGTCAGACGGGCGATGGATGGAATGGGTGGATCGAACTGCCACGGTGCTTTGCCGGTCACGCCAAAGATGAACACCTGTCCTGCGCGATACCGCTGTCGAACCTCGAAGTTCTCGAAAGCTGCGCCGCCGGGAACCGGGTCATGGGATGCCCAATAGACGCGGCGGCCATTGACCCTGACGCGAAGGTCGGGCTCGATGTCGTGCGCGGGAATTCTCCAGTACTGAGTCAGCTTTGGAAGCCGATAGTGCCAGTGCTCAGCGCCCGTGACGGGAACATCGGAGGGAGCGGACTCGTCAGAGGTGCAGAGGGTAATGGCGTCTCCATCGGAGGTACGCAGCATCTCATCCAGCGGATAGTTTTCGTGTTCGATGAACGCGTCTCCTGTGTAGGCTCTATAGAGTTCATGACTATTCACGACACGCTTGCTGAGCCATAACTGGCGCAAGCGCTCGTAGTTTCCCATGGTGGCGGTGACAGTGAGTTCCTCGAGTGCGGGGCTGTCATCGTATTGATAAACGGCCAGCCGAAGCTCGTCAGGGTGATCGCTGTCCATCGATGCGATCAGATATACGTGCGCGTTGTTCGCGGTAAACCGCTCCACGTCTATCTGGACGGAGAGCCGTTCGATGGGGCCGGATTTATTCGGGAGGATGCGCAGATCTCCTTGAAAGGAATCGCTTGAAGCGGATGCCCCGGAATCGACCCACAGTCGTTTGCCACGTGACCCCGGATCCATGCGGCTCGGTTCCAGTTCGCTGAACGCCATGCGGCTGAAGCGGCTGCCGGGGCCGAGCGCGACCGGTTCAATCGCAATATAGTTCAATAGCTCTGGCTTTCCCGTTTTTGCTGAGATAACACCGACGCGGATCAGCCCGCGCGGGCCTTGCAGGCCACCGGCGGAAGGCAAACCAAAAACGACGCCGTCCTTGCGGCCCCAGATCAGGGGGTCGCCTGGCTTCTCGGGGCGAATCCATTGGGAATTTGCGGTACTTGCAACGTGTTCGTGAGCAGCCTGAGGCGCGAGGGCGTTGGCTGCGGGAAGCAGCGACAAAATCGTAAGGAGCGAAGTGACCGCTGCCAGCGAGATTCGGAGTGCCGAGCGGCGAATGGCATGAACCTGTCTCTGAGGGGCGTAGAGGGGGTTTTTCATCAGCGGCACTTTTCTTTCATCTAGATTTTGCCACAATTATTTAACCCTTTAACTTAAAAAATTCATATTGAGGGCGCGAGAGATATTTTCGCACATAAATTTACGAGAACAGAGGGATCGCACATGCCGGACGGTACGCGTCAGACGACGCGGAGAAAATTCGGCATAGGATGGAAGATGTACAAAAGACACCAAGAGAAGCAGCATTGGCAACCATGCCAACGGCTCACTGAGAGTGAGAATCATTCTTTATGCCCACGATTGTGGAAGTAGCGAAACATGCGCGCGTGTCGATTGCAACGGTTTCCAATGTAATCAGGGGGACCCGGCGAGTGAGTCCCGCTTTGCAGGAGCGCGTTCAGGCGGCTATTCGTGAGTTGGATTATTCTCCGAATGAGATCGCGCGCAGCCTGAAGGTGAAGCAGACTCGCATGCTCGCGTTGGTGCTGCCGGACATCACAAATCCCTTCTTTCCTGAGATCATTCGCGGTGCGGAAGATACCGCCTTCGAGCGCGGCTACTTTCTGCTTACCGCGAATACGGATGAACAGATCGGGCGCGAGCGGAGGATCGTTTCAGCGCTTCGGTCCTACCGAGTCGATGGAATTCTACTGGCCTCCGCTCCCGGAAAAGATTCAAATCACATTCGAAGCGTCATGCGAGGCGGCATCTCGATTGTGTGCCTGGACAGGACTGTTTCCGGTATAAAGGCCGACGCCGTGTTGCTGGACAATGTCAGGGGCGGACGAGAATGCGTGCGTCATCTGATCCAGGGGGGGCACTCCAAAATCGCAATTATTACCGGCTCTTTAACGCTGCAAACAGGAATTGAGCGCCTCCGCGGTTATGAGGAAGCGCTTCGAGAGGCGGACATTGAAGTCGATCCGGGACTGGTTCTCGAAGGGGACTTTCGCGAGGAGTCGGGTTACCGTTTGGGCAAACAGTTGCTTCAGCATCGAGTGAGGCCCACGGCGATCTTTGTTTGCAACGGCGTTATGACGCTCGGAGTGCTGAAGGCACTGGAAGAGGCGGGAGTGCAGTGCCCGGACGACATTGCGCTGGCGACCTTTGACGATCTTGCGCTGGACCGTTCTTTTCACCCCCACTTGACCGCTGTTGTCCAGCCTGGCTATGAGATGGGGGCGCGCGCCGCGACCATCCTGATGGATCGGGTTGAGGGCAAATTGGCGAACGACCCCCTTATCGTACGCATTGTGCCAACTTTGGTTGTTCGCGAATCGACCCGGACGCGGAAGCATGGTGGTCCAGCCACACGCAAATAGTTCCAGCCGTTAGGCTTCCAGCGTATGGCATGATTGAGTAAAAATATACCTTGACAAGCGTTTTGACGCGATGCTTCAATCGACCACAATTTAAAGGTTTAAAAAACCTAGATTCTCGATGGAACCTTCAGGAGAGCACCAAATGAAAATGCCAAGAGCACTGCCAGTTGTTCTTTTCGTAGTCCTCATGACCACCCTGGGTCTGTCCAGCAGCGCGTGGGCGCAGGTCGATCGCGGAGCCATCAAGGGCGAGATTCAGGATACCGAACATGCAAACATCCCTGATGCCCAGATCACGCTCAAAAACGAAGCGACCGGCGTTGTGGCGAACACTACCTCCGGCGCGGCCGGTCAGTTCAACTTTCTCAATCTCTCCGCTGGAGTCTACACGCTGACTTCGACGGCAAAGGGATTCAGCACGTCTGTGCAGCAGCACATCACCGTTGGCGTTGGAAGCACGTTTGGGCTTACAGTCACCCTGCAACCCGGGCAGGTGGAGCAGACGGTTACCGTATCTGGAAACGCCGGTACGGTGGAGACGCAGACCTCCGATATCGGAACAGTCATCACTCCGCAGGAGATCAAGGATCTGCCGGTCTCGTTGAACGGAGACATGCGCAATCCTTTGAACTTCGTTACGCTCACGCCAGGCGTGAGTGGCTCGACTCCCGGCCCCTCGCCGGACTATCGCCTGCATATCAGCGGCTCCAACAGCTATGCGAACGAGGTGTACATTGACGGCGTTCCCGTGATGAACACCAATCTGGGCGGCGATATCGGAGCCAACCATCCTCCCATCGACGCAATCGGCCAGTTCAAGATCATCAATAATAACCAGAACGCACAATACGGTCTGGCCAGCGGCATCGTCTCGTTTGCATTCAATTCGGGCACCAACGCCTATCACGGAAGCGTATTCGACTATCTCCAGAACGACGCGCTCAATGCCGCCGGATTCGTAACCAATGCGCTGGGCCTCAAAAAGGCGCCGCTGAAGCAGAATGAATTTGGTGGAACATTTGGTGGTCCGGTTTGGATCCCCAAGCTCTATAACGGCCGCGACAAGACCTTTTTCTTTGTGGACTATACGGGATTCAAGTTCCGCCCCAGTTCCAACAACGGTACGCTGACGACGATCCCAAATGCATTCCGAAAGGGAGATTTCTCGCAGGTGCTGGGTGCGCAACTTACCTCGGGAGGCAGCCCCGTGTTCGATCCTGCCGGACGGCCGGTTTACAGCGGAGAAATCTATAACCCCTTCTCCGTTCATACTGTTGTGGGTCCGGATGGCAATAGTTACCAAGTGCGTGATCCATTTCCCGGCAACGTTATTCCTAGTGGACAGGCTAATTTGAGCACGGTCTCCCAGACGATCATACAAAGCTTTCCCATGGCGGACACCGATGCCGTCAATAACAATTTTCACCGCCTTCAAAGCTCGAAGATCGATGAGCATCGTCTCGTTGTCAAGATCGACGAACATATCTCGGAGAAGCATGCTCTTGCTGGAAGCGTGTTTCTCGGCGGCTATTCCAATAGCAATAACGGGGGATTGAACCTCCTTGACTCGTCAACGACCGATTCACCGACGACGCAAATCCGATTCACTTATAACTACACGCACTCACCGACGCTGGTGAATAATCTCAACTTCGGCTTCATACGGGACACCGGTTTTACAGGTCCTCTTCAGGCGGGCCCTGGACTTGCGGCGCTAGGCATCCAGGGACTGCCTCCTCTCGCCAGCGACAGCCCTTTTCCGATCATTGGGATTGGCACGGTCCAGAACAGTATCGGTTCCGCGAGCGCATCGACCGATGCGGAGAATCGGTATATCGTCAGCGACAACGTAACCCTGGTTCGCGGTTCGCACACCCTGACCGTCGGCGGCGAGTTGCGGCATCTGAGGCGTGATGAGGGTGGGCTGCCCGGAGGCAACTTTACCTTTGAGCCTACGCAGACCGGCCTCAACGGGACAGGATTTGTGAACGGTAACCAGGCTGTGTCTATTCCAAATGGCACCGGGCATCCAGCCGCCAGTTTTCTTTTCGGAGGGATGGACTTCTCACGCTTCGACTATCCGGTTGAAGCAGCATATCGTTGGTGGCAGGGAGGGCTCTTCGTCCAGGATGACTGGAAGGCGACCTCGAACCTGACGCTCAATCTCGGCTTACGCTGGGATCTTCAGATTCCACGGACGGACATCAATGGGAAAGTCTCCACCATGGACCCGACACTGGCCAATCCAGCGGCTGGCGGCCTTCCCGGAGCCTTTACCTACTATGGCAGCGGCTCGGGCCGCAATGGCAAAACCCGCATCGGCAACATTGATTATCGCGGCTTTCAGCCCCGGCTTGGCTTTGCCTACTCTCCCGATGCCGCGCATAAGACAGCGATTCGCGGAGGCTTCGCAATTACCCGGCCCATCGGCAACGACAATGCCGAGAACGGGATTGGCGGCGGTCTCTACAACACCGGCTTTGCTGGGCTTGCCACAGTCAATCGACCTCAGGATTATGTGGGCTCGCCCGCCTATTACTGGGATAGTCCTTATCCGGCATCCTCGATCAGCAATGGTCCGGACCTCGATCCAGGAGCGCTGGTCGGAAACGATAATCCTCCTATGATTCGCCCGAGTTCCGGCACTCCTCCAACACAAATCTACTGGTCGACGCAGGTGCAGCAGGAGATGCCCGGTGGGATGGTTGCCAGCATCGGCTATGTAGGCATGCATACCTATCATCTCGGCGTATGGTCGAAGCCGAACCAGGTTGACCCGGCAGTCATGGAAAAGTACAGCGCCGCCGCTGCCGCTGCGGGGATGCCGCTGAACCAGTTCATGGTTCTTCCATTCAACGATCCAAAGGCAATAGCCGCAGGCATCAAAGAACCCTTTCCGAACTTTGGTTCAATCTTCGGAGCGGGTGCAACGGTAGGCCAGTCTCTTCGGCCTTTCCCGCAGTATGGGGACGTGGACAATCCTTTGAACCCCATCGGCAGTGTCTCCTACAACGGGCTTCAGACAAGCTTGCAAAAGCGCTACGCTAACGGATTGACCCTCCTGCTCTCCTATACGTTCTCGAAGACGATCGGGAACGTCGATTCCAATCAAGGAGCTACGTCGGGAGCTGAAAATGCGATCTATGCCGGCTCTTTCTACCAGGACTACTACAATCCTCAAGCGCAACGTTCTGTCACCAGCTCCGATATTCCCCATGTCCTTTCGCTCAGCTATACCTACGAGCTTCCCATAGGTCCAGGCAAGCGCTATCTCAACCATAAAGGCGCGGTCGGCAGGGTTGTGGGAGGATGGTCGGTCTCCGCTATCCATCACTATCAGAGTGGCCGCCCGATCCACATTGAATATGATGCATTTGGAGCGAATAATCCCTCTTACTCCAGCGACGGCTTCAGCTTCCGTCCGGATGTCGTCAACGGAGTGCCGCTGAAGAATCCTGCTTACAGCAAGAAGTGCTCAGGTCCGGTCCTGGCTACGGCGGGACGTCAACCTTGCCAGTTCCTCATTAACCCGGCGGCATTTACCATTCCGGCGCCAGGCAAGTTTGGCAACGCCCCTAACCTGTTTTCATCCTTGCGCATGCCTGCCTATATCAATGAGGACCTGTCCATCACAAAGCGAACGACTATTTATGGCCGAGCAAATCTTTTGTTTCAGGCCAATTTCTTCAATGCTCTGAACCGCACGATCTTTTCATCCGGCGGCAATGCTCAGACGTTCATCATCAACGGCGCGCCACCGGATCTAAGTGCTGCGTCTCTTGCCAACTCAAATACTGTCTTCGGACTGATGACAGCGCAGCAAAATGGCCCCAGAATCATACAATTCGGGATGAGACTGGAGTTCTAACTCTATGGGGATGACCATGCTTGCAAAATCAATTCTTTTTGCAGGCATGGTCGTGCCTTTATTCGCCCATGCGTCCTCTGAACAGACCGTCCCCGAGCAGATTGCCGTACATGCCCGTGCTGCCCAGCAGGCTGAACGCCGGAATGACTTTCGCGCAGCAGTATCCGAATATGAACAGGTGGTAAAACTGCTGCCTCAGAATGCTGAAGTTCAGAGCAACCTCGGAGTCGCCTTATATTTCGATCACGACCTTGCACGCTCGATTACGGCGTTTCATCGAGCGATATCGCTCAACCCGAAGTTATTTACTCCACATCTGTTCTCAGGGCTGGCTTGGTACCGGCTTTCAAATCCTGATGCAGCGGTGCCTGAGCTGGAAAAGGCTGTTCGCCTCAGCGCTTCGGATGCAGTTGCACATACATGGCTAGGATATGCATACGTTGCACAACTTCGATATGATGCCGCGGCGAAAGAGTTTGAAGCAGCATGCCGGCTTGCGCCTGACAATGTCGATGCCTGGTATGCGTTGGGCCAGTCTTATCTGCAGATCGGAAAAGATATGACGCTTCAACTGCTCGCAGTCGCGCCCGATGGGGGACGGGCACAGCAGCTTGCCGGCGAACAATTGCAACTGCGTGGGGACCGTCAGAAGGCGCTCGAAGTTTATCAGGAAGCGCTCGCCCGTCGACCGGACATTCCGGAGTTGCGAGCGCTCGTGACAACTCTGGGTGGTACTGTGAGCGGTCAGGCTGGCGTTGCATCCGGAAAAACGGCGCAAGAGGATACTCTCTACCGGCGAGCGCACGACGCGGAACAAAAGTCGCGCGCGGCTTTTGAGCGAGTGATGCAGTTGGCGCCGGATTCTTATCGGTCTCACCAGATACAGGCAGATGCTTTCGATGCGGCGCAGCGTCCGGAGGATGCGGTGCGGGAGTATCGAACGGTGCTGGCTCTAAAGCCGGATCTTCCGGGCATCCATGAGGCGATCGGGAGAGATTTGGTGCGCGACGGAAAGTTGCCGGAGGCGCTCAAGGAATTCAATGCGGAGATTGAACTTCAGCCGCGCTCCGCGTCTGCGCACATGAACGCTGGCCGTGTCCTGCTGATGATGGGGGATGATGAAGGCGCGGGAAAGATGCTCAACAGCGCGCTAAAGATGGATAGGCCACCCCTGGAGACATATAGCCTCCTCGGAAAACTCGATCTGAGGCGGGATGATTATCGTGCTGCGATCGGCGTGCTCACGCACTATGTCTCTATGGTCAAAGACAACTCCAGTGCTTATTACCTGCTTGCGAGCGCATATCGAGCCGTTGGCGAAAAGGAGCAGATGAACGGCGCGCTCGCACTCTATAAGCAGACTTCGCGGGACGCGCAGCAACGGAGCCTTGCGCAAAAGGAGCTCGCCCGTCTTAGCGGGAAGAACCAGGTTGCGGAGGAAGCAGCAGACCTGAAAGATGCAGTAGCTACCAGTAAGATCCAATAGTACCTTCGAAAGGACTTTTTCAGATGCCAGGTTTAAATGCAAGCGTGCCAGTCAAAGAGGTTGTTCTTATTACCAGCGGAGATTTGCGGCAATCGGCAAATCAAGTATGCTGGCCCGCCCAGGAAGAACTGGAACGGAAGCTGACGCAATGTTTTCTTAACGAAGGCGTCAAGGTGCGGCGCGCATTTCCAGTCGATCCTGGTGTGGGGCATGGTTTCATATCGAGTCAGCGCATGGGGATGGATATCTTCAGCGGTATCGATCCTGACGCGAATCTCGTCTTCGCGACCGCGGCATGGCAATACAGTCATCATGTACTGCCCGGCATGCGCAGCCATCGAGGGCCAATGCTGACCGTTGCAAACTGGTCCGGGCAATGGCCGGGCCTCGTCGGCCTGTTGAATCTCAATGGCTCCCTTATTAAAGCCGGCGTGAAGTTCAATTCACTTTGGAGCGAAGATTTTACGGACGAGTATTTTCTGCGCGGTCTGCGAGAGTGGATCAAGCAGCAAAGCGTCACCCATGATCTCTCGCACGTCCGCGATCTGGATGTGGATACGCTGCCTGCTCGCTCAACGAGCCTGGGCAAGAGTCTCGCGCAGGCTCTGCAGAAACGGAAGGCCATTCTCGGTATCTTCGACGAGGGATGCATGGGGATGTACAACGCTATTGTTGACGATGAATTGCTCAACGCCGCCGCTGTGTTTAAAGAGCGGCTTAGCCAGTCCGCACTTGTTGCCCGGATGCGTACCATCTCAGACGATGATGCAAAAGGGGTGCGGCAATGGCTCGATGCGAAAGGGCTGCGCTTCGTTACCGGAAAAGATGAAAAAACCGAGCTAACCGATGCGCAGATTCATGAGCAGTGCAAGATGTATGTCGCTGCAGTCCGCATGGCAGATGAATTCGGTTGCGATGCGATCGGCATTCAGTATCAGCAAGGCTTGAAAGATATGGTTCCGGCATCGGACCTGGTGGAAGGCCTGCTCAATAATGCAGACCGGCCTCCGGTATGTGGCGAGAATTCCGGTAAGGAGTTATACGCAGGCGGCCCGCTGCCGCACTTTAATGAAGTGGACGAGTGTGCCGGTCTGGACGCCCTTGTGACCAATCGTTGCTGGACGGCGCTCAAACTCGATCCTGCCATTACACTGCACGATCTTCGTTGGGGCGAGCGCTATACAGGTGCCGGAGTTGACGATTTCGTGTGGGTCCTTCAAATCTCGGGCGCGGCTCCAGCGAGTCACTTTATCGATGGTTATCGCGGCGCTTCCAGTGAGCGGCAGCCCCCGATGTATTTCCCACTGGGTGGAGGAACGCTGAAGGGTGTCGGCAAACCGGGGAAAATCGTTTGGAGCCGCGTGTTCGTGGAGCAGAACTCACTGCACGTAGATCTGGGCCTTGGCTCTGTCGTCAAGTTGCCGGATGAAGAGACGAATCGCCGATGGGAGCAGACGACCATCCAATGGCCCATGGTGAATGCGATCTTCGATGGAGTTTCGCGCGATTCATTCATGGCGAGACATCGTGCAAATCACGTAAGCATCGCCTATGCTCCCGACGAGAAAGCTGCTGCCGAGGCGCTTGCAGTCAAGGCCGCGATGTTCCATGAGTTGGGCATAAAAGTGCATTTGTGCGGTCCGGTCAACTTCGATTAGCCAAGAACATTGATTGGTTGGCAGTGGTCTACGGATGAGGGGCAGGTTTGTGAGTATTGTTGCAGGCGTTGATTTTGGAACACTGAGCGTGCGCGTTTCGCTCTTTGACAAGCGCAGGGGAAGGCTGGGATCGGGAGTCGCGGAGTATCCGCTGAACCGCTCGACTCATGATCCCAGCTTCGCTACGCAGAGTCATGCTGCCCAGATGGCCGCGCTTGCGAACGCGATGCGAATAGCGCTTGCAGCAAGCAATATAAGCGGTGACGCAGTAAAAGCGCTTGCGGTCGATACTACGGGCTCCAGTGTCATTCCTGTCGCGGAGAATCTAGAGCCTCTCGATGACTATTATCTGTGGTGCGATCACAGGTCGTGGCGAGAGGCTCAGGAGATCACTGCTACAGCGCATCGGCAGAAGCTCGAAGCAATTGAGTGGTGTGGAGGGACGTATTCTTCCGAGTGGGGATTCTCCAAGCTTCTGCATTGGCTGCGGAACAATCCTGAAAAGCGCGAACGCTTCGCAACCGCTCTTGAAAACTGCGACATGGTGGTTGCAACCCTCTGCGGGTTTACCTCAGGCGATCTGCCGCGCAGCATCTGTGCGATGGGCCATAAGTGGATGTGGAACGCGAAATGGGATGGTCTGCCTTCGCAGGAGTTTCTCAGTTCTATCGATCCGCTTTTTTCGGGGATAAGGCAGAAGCTGGCCGGGCGCTATGAGACCTCGGACCGCATCGCGGGCACTCTGAGTGATGCATGGGCAAAGCGGCTGGGCTTGTGTGCCGGCATCCCGATCCCTGTTGGAGCGCTGGACGCCCACTGGGATGCAATTGCCGCCAACATTCGGCTCGGAGATGTCGTGAATGTCATCGGAACTTCGACCTGTATTATTGGCGTGAGCGAGCAGCAGACTCTGGTGCAGGGAGTATGCGGGGTTGTGCCGGGCTCGGTATTGCCCCGATACGTCGGCATTGAGGCTGGCCTGTCCGCTGTGGGCGACATCTTCGACAGCATCGCCGCCCGAGCCGGATCGGATGTGTCAACCCTCATGCAAGGCCTCGAAGACTATCGCGCTGGACAAACCGGATTACTGCGCATGACGTGGGATAACGGAGACCGCACCGTTCTCGTGAACCCCAATCTTGGTGGCATCACCTTTGGGTGGAATTTGATGCACACTGCGAAGGACGAGCTCTTCGCGGCCATCGAGGGTACCGCGCTGCACACTCGTATCATCCTGGAGCGAATGGAAGAGAGAGGTGCTCCCGTTAGGCGCATCATTAATGGTGGTGGAATCCCGCGAAAAAATGATGTTCTGAATCGTATTTACGCAAATGCTCTGAACAAGCCCGTTCTTGTCCCCTCCGGGGATGTCACCAGCCTGGGCTCGGCTATCTTCGCCTTCGCAGCCAGTGGCGACTATGCATCCGTGGAGGAAGCTCAGGATGCCTTGTGTCCGGCTCATATCACTTACCTGCCGGACGAACGTGAAGCGGCAGTGTATGAAAAACTCTATTCCCTATATCGCGAGCTTTATTTTTCGCTTGGAGTGCCCAACGCGCCCGCAACATCCATAGGACACGTTTTGCCAACTCTGCGTAAGATTGCAAGCGAAGTCCCGGAGCTTAAATGACCATCAATTCTCATGTAGTTAAAAGTACGATCGTAGGCGCGCTTGGAGGGCTGCTGTTCGGATTCGATACGGCGGTAATCTCCGGCACCACCCACGCTCTCACCGAGGTCTACCATCTTTCACCCTTTTCCCTTGGTGTCACCGTGTCAAGCGCTCTGGTGGGCACGGTCATCGGCGCCATGGCGGCGGGCATCCCGGGACAACGGTTTGGCCGCCGCGACAGCCTCCGCGTCATGGCCATCTTCTATGTCATCTCCGCATTAGGCTGCGCGTTTGCCTGGAACTGGCCTGCCCTGATCTTCTTCCGCTTTATCGGCGGCCTCGGCATCGGCGGTTCGTCCGTGCTTGGTCCCATGTACATCGCGGAAATAGCGCCGACGGAGTGGCGCGGACGTCTGGTTGGTTTTTTTCAGGTCAACATCGTTGTCGGCATCCTGCTTGCGTATATTTCGAACTTCCTGATCGGCACGATGCATCTCGGCGCGCATGAATGGCGCTGGCAGTTGGGCATCTCCGGCCTTCCGGCGATCCTCTTCTTTATTGCGCTGTTCGGCATTCCGCGCAGCCCGAGATGGCTGGCCATGAAGGCAAAGCTCGACGAGGCGCTGGAGGTGCTTCGCCTCACCGGCATTCCCAATCCCCAGGAAGATCTCGACGAGATCGTCGCTTCGGTCCATCTGGAGCGGTCTGCCTCGGCTGACCCTCTCTTCTCCCGGCGATATCGATTTCCCGTCTTCCTCGCCATCACCGTCGGCATGTTCTGCCAACTCTCGGGCATCAATGCCGTCCTGTACTACCTCAACGACATCTTCGCCATGGCCGGTGCATCCAAAGTCTCCGGCGATCTTCAGGCCGTCGCCGTCGGTGCGGCCAATCTTGTCGCGACTCTCCTTGCCATGTCCGTGATCGACAAGATCGGCCGCAAGAAGCTCCTGCTCTTCGGCACGGCAGGACTTGCGTTCTGCCTCTCTGCCGTCTCCTATGTCTTTCTCACGCACCGGCATCTCGACTGGCTGGTCTGGCTGCTGATGATCTACATCGGCTTCTTCGCGGTATCGCAGGGCGCCGTGGTGTGGGTCTACATCAGCGAGGTCTTTCCGACCCGTGTGCGCTCCAAGGGCCAGAGCCTGGGCAGTTCATCGCATTGGGTGACCAACGCCGCCATCTCCCTGGTCTTTCCTCTGATGGCAATGTCTTCCGGAGCATATCCTTTCATCTTCTTTGCCGCGATGATGGTGCTCGATTTCTTCCTTGTCCTGTTCTATTACCCGGAGACGAGCAACATATCGCTGGAACATCTGCAGACCAGCCTGGGCATCGACTAGCGCTTACTTCAAACTCAAAGAGGGAAACCATGATGATACGATTTACAACTCTATTTCTGCTAGCAGCCACCTCCATGGCGATGGCTCAAGCCCCGACACCAGGCTGGCAGCCGGATGTAACCCAGCAACAGACCTATACGCTCCATCGCTCCTCCAGTGCGGATGTCACCGGCCGCAATGCCGACTTCAAAACCGTTCCCCCGGGCGAGACGGTCACCGTTCTGGACACCGACGGTCCCGGCGTCATCTCCCACATCTGGTTCACTATCAACGACCAGGAGCCGTATCACCTCAAGCGCATCGTCCTTCGCATGTATTGGGACGGAGAGGCGACGCCGAGCGTCGAGACTCCCATCGGCGACTTCTTCGGCCTCGGCCTGGGCACGTACCATAACTGGCAGTCCGAGATGCTCTCCGTCGGAAGCGTCAAGGCGCTCAACAGTTACTTCCCCATGCCCTACCGGCATCACGCCCGCATTACGGTCACCAACGAAGGAAAGCAGCGGATCGGTAGCCTCTACTACAACATCGACTACCGCACCGAGTCGCATCCCCTTCCTGCAGACACCGTGTACTTCCACGCGCAATATCGCCAGGCACAGCCCAACCATGGTTGGACCGACGACTGGACGACCAATGGCACTCCGCTGGTCAACGACAAGGCCAACCTGGACGGCAAGGACAACTACGTCTGGCTCGACGCGAAGGGGCACGGGCAGTTCGTAGGCGTTACCATGTCCGTTCTGCAGAATCAGGATATGTGGTGGGGCGAAGGCGACGACATGTTCTTCATCGATGGAGCCAAGGCGCCATCGATCATCGGCACCGGCTCAGAGGACTACTTCCTGGGAGCATGGGACTTCGGCGGCCAGCCATTCTCCCATCAACTTTACGGAGCCCCCGTTGTTGGCGAGGAACTGGCAGGCAGCCGATCCAGCGTCTACCGATTCCACTTCGACTCTCCCATCCCCTTCACCAAATCCATCCGGGCGACCATCGAACACGGCCACGCCAATCACCGTTCCGACAACTTCTATTCCGTCGCCTACTGGTATCAGGCCGAGCCGCATGCGCCCTTCCCGGCCTTGCCCCCGGTTGACCAGAGAATACCGGCCCTGCAGCCGGTAGGCGGCCCCGGTAACGCCGGTGGATCACACTAAAGATAGAGCTACACTTGAGATGCCTTCTTCGGTTAAATGAATCGAAGAAGGCATCTCACTTTAAGTAACTCCTGACAGTGGCTATGGCCGCGCGATGTAACCATCCCTGGCTAACGTAGCTCCATCGACTACGCTGGAGTGGCTGCCATTCCAGTTGATTTGATATTTGGCGTCAGTATCTATCCCTGAAAATCGGATCTTCACTGGGCGCGAAGCCGGAAATGTCTCCAACTCAAATGAGATAGAGTGCCCAGCCACTGTTACATGACGCAGTGAGCAGGCATTGAATCCAGCTCCCTGTTTCTTTTGAAGATTAATAAACGCATCTCCGAGCGTAGGAGACATGATTTCAACCGATGTCATGGCGCTGCCCGGTCCCCAGTGAAATCCAGTCAGCGAGCCTGGCTCGTCGAGGTGGCCGGTGTGAGCCCAGTTCTCCCACGGCGCGACTGCGAAGGTAGAACGGGCCGCTGCCACAGCGCGCTCCAGATACTCCTGTTTCCCTGTTGCTTTGTAGTAGTCCCATAGCAATACCGCGGCGTATCCCTGGCGAGCGTCGCTCCATTCCGCATCGGTATTTTGTGTGGTAAATCCGCCGACCAGCTTCGGCGAAAATGACGGATTGTTCCATACCTGCTGCGTTAGCAGGAGATAATCCAGGACCTGCGTGCCTTGTTCAAGATACTTATGATTCTTAGTCACCTCATACAGTTTGAGATAGGCCTTTGCCGCCTGGATAGTAGCTAGATTGTTCTGTGGATACTGCGCGGTCCACTTATCGTAAAAATCGAAGGGCTTCCGCGCACAGGATAGGAAAGTCTCGAAATCGAACCAGCGCTGTCGAGGCTCGACCTCCTTCGCAATAAAGTCCATCGCTCGCTCCGCTGCGTTGAGGTAGGTGCGGTCTCCAGTCGCTTCGCTGAGTGAGGCAAGCAGCAGAGCCGATGCTGCCGTCTCCGCATTGAAGTCGCGGAACTCGCTTCTGGGCTTCAGGTCTTTGTCGTACCAGGAAGGAATCACGCCGCTGGCGAGTTGCTGCTTCACCAGGAAATCGCCATACGGGCGCACAAATGCGAGGATCTCGTCTTTTCTTCCCGGAGTGAGATTTCTTCCCCACTCCAGCATCCAGTATGCGGTCCACGACATGCAGAAGGCGTGATAATCATTGGAGAACCCGGCCCATCCATCGTCCGGAATCCACCGCTTATCGTTCAGAAGATAGATGGTCGAGAAAGCTCCATGATTTCGAGGGCTTTTCAACGCGAGATTCAAAATGCTTTCAGCTTTATCTTCGATAGCTTTGTTGCGTGTGCCTTGACCATAGAGATACCAGCCATAGGCGCTTCGCAAAGTTTGAAACCATGCATTGAACCAGGCATCGGGAGCCGGCTCATTCCACTTTCCCTCCGGATTTCTATTGCTGACGAGCGTGCCGCACCGCTGCTTGCCGCAATCGAATCCGCGATACACCTCATTCGCATAGCGCACCCAGGTATCCGCTCGCCAATCGTCAAAGGTCACCAGATCAGGTCGCGTAACGTTCTGCTGCAGATCGTTCGACCGTAGAAGTTCTTTGTGGCCCTCATCGGCCCAGAGGCGGCGCACCACCCTGCGATAGCCAAGCTTGCTGGGCTGTGCAGATGCCACGATCGAGTATCGATATTCGATCGTGCCGGCTAGCGCGGTCGGGCCATTCTCCGGAGATCGTCGAAAATAACTGTGTCCGTATGGCTGCGAAGCCATGGCGCCGTAGGAGAGCCAGGGAAGCTTATCCGATGTCACATCGAGGTCGAGGGCAAGCGACTCTCTGCGCCTGTCGCTCAACTCCGGCATCAGCGCGGTAAAAGCCTCTCCTTGTTGAAGCATAACGACCGGAGATTTAAATGCCCACTCCGGAATAACGTCATCTGCTTCGTTTTTGATGTTCTGGCTCCAAACGAAATCGACAGGCCCAGAGGAGAGCGTGTCGGATGCGCGTCTTCCCGGAACGAAGTCGTAGCGGTCTTCGACGGAACCGATCTTAATCCCGTCCTTGGGCACGAACCTCATCTCTACCGACAGGACGTCCGCTTCCGAGGTGAGAAGTATCCGCTCTTCAAACTTGCCAACCGAACAATCTCCATGCAGGGACAATCCCTCCGGTATGCGAGATACCTTGTTGATCGAACACGAGTGGACTATGTTCGGAGCGCCGGATGCGATGACTCGCGTCGCCGAAGCAGCCGATGAAAGAACTGGAATCCAGCGGTCCTCTTCTTTAATCGAGACGACCTCGCTGGCTGCCGAGCTTCCGCTATTCACATCGATCCGTATAGCGCCATTGGCTGCCTCCAACCGTGTCGTAGCACACAGTCGAAAGGTCGAAAAAGCCAGCGAGAGCAGGATGAAAGCGGTTCGCAGGTTGGGCTGCATTGGTGAATCCCTCCGGAAATGAGTTGCTGCTTGGGGCTGCCTGGAAGTCTTCGGAGAACCCCATATTTAAACATTTAAATCCAGATTGAAGCATTGCCAGATTTGCTCCGTGTAGACGCAGGGAAAGAGATCGCTATTCGCGGAGTATATACGATCAGTGTCCCTTGTTTAGAGGAGATGGTCTATAGCTCAAATGAGCTACCCGCCTAGTCATCCACCGTAATAATTCTGCGCTGCATTATGTCTCCGGCCCCGATATCCCGGGTGACTACTCTGGAGATATGAGAAGAGCTTCAGCAAGCCAACGCTCCTCGGCGGCTACGCCCCGATTGCCGATACAGGCGTATGGAATCAACAGTACCAATGTGGCTACGAGGCGATCCTGATGCTCCCTGATGGTGCCGATGCAAGTCCCATTGGGCGCATCCGCATCATGATTCCCGAAGACGTCTATCGCGACGGTCAGAACCGTGCATTTGTAGACAGCTACATGAATGGGAACGCGCACAGTTTCTTCAACGCGCTTGCGGGGATATGGAATCGATGAAACACCTTCTTCGACCGCTTCCGTCGGTCAGGTTGGAAAGATCTGTGTCACGCTCACCCGCGGTGTTTTATCTAACCAGCGCATGATCGAGATTAAGGTAGGTAATACGATCCGTGTGATATGCATCTTTTAGGATCGGTGGATCATGACTGGCCGCCGAGACTGCATCTGCACCGTAACTCGACGCCCATCGAGATGAAATTTCACTGGCTCTGTATGGTCGGTGAACAGGGCTTTCGCAGTTACGCTCCGCGCATCCCACCCTGCGGGGAGAGTCGCTGTGAGCGGGCCATCCACAATGGAATACATTGCAATTCGATCCCTGCCAAGCGGGCAGAATGTTGAGTTGTCCCGCGCTACCTCCGCGCCGTCCAGCGTGACACTGTAGCTCTTTTTTCCCCAATCAATCGCGACTTGATTGCCCGAACCTTCAAGAATTGTTGTCGTCTGATCCTGCGCTCGCTCAAAACCCTCAATGTTCAACAGGTGCAGGCGAAACCACGGCACCATTGCCAGATAAAACGAATCGAGCATATTTTCAATGGGCACGTCGCCGTTGTAGATACTATGTTGCGCCTCTCCATAGAACATCATCAGAAGAAGCGGTAGCGTAGCGTGATTGCCGGCACGCCCCCAAACCGCACTCTTGCGATAGATCAGAGCAAGCATCGGCACCGGCTTGCCGCCGAACGGGCAGGGGGAAGGTCCTCCCGCGTACCAGCACATGCTTATCTTTCCTATATATGGATAGCGCAATCCTTCCGAGGTCACGTCCACGCCATGATTTTTGAACTCGTCCAGTATGCGATAACGTCCTGCGCGCAGGTTGCGGATGCCACTGGCCGGATGCTTTAGATCCCAGTCATTCCGGATAGCAAAGTAAGAGAGCACATCGACGTGAATGGTTCCGGGGAGTTTATACCGCTCGCAGGTGTAGCGTACGCGCTCCGGTCCCGGGCCTTCCATATACTTCGCCAGTCCCTGAATATAGGAAGCCTCGCCGGTCCAGGCGCGGCTCTTCCAGAGATCGCCGTCAGGCTTTCTTGCGATCATCTCTTCATTCCAAGCGGGACTGCTGCGATAGGCATCGTCATAGTTGTCTGAGAGACTTACGGTGGCATTCAGCGGCTTGCTCTGTTCCATCAACCGCATCATGCCATCATATCCGCCGATACGTTCGTCGACGACGTTCACTGCCGGATACCCAGTATCTTTCCCTCTGAATTGCCAGCCCCAAAGGTGAACGAGTTGAGGGGAGCCGTCTGTCAGCGCATGGATAGCCCGGATCATCTCCTCGCAATGCTCGAAGGTGGCAGATGGCTGCGGGAACGTCGGTTCATCTGTTCGGATTCCATAGATGAACTTGTCATCGTAAAAGTGATTTGGAATTTCGGGCATTCGGGCGCGAACAAACTTTGCGCCATCGATCCAGTTGAGCGCACCGGCACCGGCATCAGGCTCGAGGAAATCTAACCGGCAGGCAGATTTCTGCTCTACGATCAGATTTGGAGTGAGCTTATTGCCACAGCTTCGTGGGGCGCCGCGGCCAAGGTTCATGTTATAGCATCCACCTCCGTCGACCCGGAACGCCTTCGTCGTTCCGAGATTTGCCCACCGATTCGGAGCCTCGCCTGTAACTGATAACAGTGTCCCGTCCATGAACGCTGTAGTCTCCTGCACGCAGATTGCGCCGGAATGGCCCGCCATGATGACTGGGAGAATGCCATTGATCTCTCCCCAAAAGGAGTTCAATCCTAGCTGTCCAGTTTTGGCCTCCCGCAGTGCCACCACATCGCCGCCCGAATCTCCGTGGGCTAACCAGGCGTCCGCATCGCTCTCGCCGACGCTAACCAGCGAAGGCATGCTCAGAGAAATTAACTCAAATCCGTCGCGCTCTCGAACCTTTTCCAACGTCACTCGAACACAGCGATTCTCAATCGTGTAGCGCAGCGTGAAATCGACCGCAGCGGTATTCGACGCATACATCGCCGTAAAGTCGAAGTCGGCGCCGTGCTTTGAGATGTTGCTCGATTTTGGTTTGGTCGAGACTTGAGCGAATCCCCATGGCTCACGCCGACACAAGCGTACCTTGAGCGCGGCGCCAAGAGCTTCTCCCTTGAAACGCACGCCGGACTTCAATAGCCGATATTCAAAAGGCAGTCCATCCGCCGTGTCGAAAATTACCTCAAGGGAAGGTGACCGCAACGTTGCCGTCCGTGCAGGTGCACTTCTTGTTTCAGGCTGCTCGGCAAGTAACGGTGGAAAAAGATCAGTAGCGCCTGCTACTACAAGTCCCGATGTCCCCAGCTTGAGAAACGCTCGTCGATTGAGTCTCTCCAGATTGTCTTGCATCTATAACCCCTCATGATTATTCCCTCTTTAGGACCATAAAGTCTCCCAGAACCATAGAAGTAACGTAACCGCTCCTAGAAGATAATCTTTGCTCCAAACTGTAATTGCCGCGGCGAGTTACCCTGGCTTGTCGCTAATCCAGCCGAAGAGGTGCCGATGGTCGTGCCGGGATTGCCTGGGATCACTACGTTATAGGTATTGAACGACTCGGCGCGGAGTTCAAGACGTACGTCCTCATAGAGCGACGTCTCCTTTACCAGCGAAAAGTCCAGGTTATTGTAGCCAGATACACGGAATGGCATCTTGCCCATGTTTCCGTACGACCCCACAGGAACTGCGAATGCAGATGGATTGATCACGCAGTAGCCCTTTGTCCCACGCTGCCCAACCGGGGTAGAACCGCAACTCCCTTGTAGAGGATTGCCGACCACATTTGGCCTGGAGTAGTTTGCGACGGAGCCGTTATTGCCGGAGATGAATGCCGGATCGCCGCCTACATTGAGGTTGAAGGGTTGGCCAGAGCGCTTCTGGAAAAGGTAGTTAGCCTTCCATCCACCAAGAACATAAGAAGCAAATCCTGTCTGGAGCCACTTCTGTCCCTTTCCAAAGGGAAACGAGTAGACCGTGCTCCACGAGAAGTAATGTTTGATGTCGTAGGAGGAAACTCCGTAGGCATTGCGCGGGTCGAAGAAGTCTTGCACGACTGATCCTCCACCGGTTCCATTCTCGGCTTCAAACCAGCCACTGCTGTTGTCCAGCGACTTCGACCATGTATAGGACACGATTGAATTCAGAGAGTTCGAGAACCGTTTCTGAAGATTCACAAGCAATGCATTGTAATTCGCATATCCTGTGTCAATCGAATAGTGCCAGTTCGGCGCCATCCACGGGATGTACTTCAACTGATCGACCTGTGCAGTCGTTGTAGTTGCCGGATTGGACGCATGCTGCGCAGCATTGGCGAAGCCTGTGTAGTTCAACCGTGTACTCTTCGACGCGGCGTAGCCGAGCGAAAAGGTCGTCGTCGGAGCCAGTTGCTGCTGTACCTGCAGATTCCATTCGACGGACCGCTGGTCCTTGTAGTTGGGCTGCGAGGTGTAGCTGCCGCTGGTTAACCACGGGCTCTGCGCGACCACAGGGTTCGGGAAATTTCCTTCGAGATTGGTGATTAGCGTTAAAGGATTCTGCGGGCTTCCGGGCCAGAATCCTCCTTGCT
The DNA here is from genome assembly GCA_001897435.1 of Acidobacteriales bacterium 59-55. GTDB lineage: Bacteria > Acidobacteriota > Terriglobia > Terriglobales > Acidobacteriaceae > Edaphobacter. The sequence continues at coordinate 53,815 of MKSV01000010.1, forward strand.
GGAAGTTGGTCTGCTGGTTTGAAATGCCGGTTGTCCACGGCCAGGTTGGCCCCTCAATATTGTTTTGTACCCATTGACTGCGAGCGGTGATAGTGTCGTAAAAGATGCCGGCGCCGCCGTTGATCACTGTCTTGTCGCCCCACGAATAGGCAAAGCCGAACCGGGGTCCGATATTGTCTCCGATGGCAGGCCCGGCCTGCTGTTGATCGTGGGCAAACTTAATGTGGTCGTTGTAGGGAACGGATTCAATTCCTCCGGGGATGCAGGGATTCACAAACGTTGTTGTGCATGCCGCCACGGTCGACGCAGAGATCGTATACGTCTGGTTCGGTAGATCCAGGCTATTGGCGAGGCGGTTATTCAACATGCCAATTTGCGGAATGTACTCATATCGAACCCCGAAGTTCAGCGTTAGATTTGGCTTTACTTTCCATGAATCTTGGATATAGCCGGCCCAGAGCTGTAGATTGAAGAAGACCTCTGCGTTCTTCGGGGTCGATGCGGTGAAAGTTGCCGGTGCCGCGAGAAGAGCTGACGCCAGCGAATTTCCGGTGTTGGACTGATTGATGTTACTCGTTACTGCGTCGCTAAAGGTAAATTGCTGAGACAGATTTCGCTGGAGCCGATTCTGGTAGATATAATCCAGACCGCCTTTCAGGGTATGGCCGCCGTGGATCCAGGAGACGCTGCCGCCTCCGTTCACCACGGGATTGCCGCGCTGAGAGTCTCCGGAGCTGCCGGCGTTTCTGTTGTTGTAAGGTGCTCCTAGATTGATGTACATGCCGCCATACTGAGAGACATTCTGAAATCCTGCCGCAGTAGCCCCGTCGGCCCCGATACTCGATACGGTCGAATTGAAGACGTAGGGCTTCAGCATCGCTCCGCCGCGGACATCAACCAACAGGTTTTGCGTGAACAGATGCGTCAAGCCGCCACCGAAGTTATACGCATGATAGTTCGAGATGTTGGACGAGATGGTTCCTGCGACGGGCTGAGAGTCATACACCCACATCTGACTAATACGACCAAAGCCAAAGGTCTTGTCTGACAGATGAAAATCGAGTCGAGCCTGATAGGAGTTGTTATTGTCTATCTGCGGACGGTTCTCGACGAAGTTGTAGCCTGACGCTATGGTTCCCGGGGAATTGGGCGTGGAGTAATACGTCTTCAAATAAGTGAGCATCGTTGCGTTCAGCATGGATGCAGGGATTTTGAGGCACGGGGTGCCTGGTGCCTGCTGGTTGTTCGGGGCCGAAAGCGGGTTGCCATTGGCATCGCATTGGAACTGTTGCACGGTGCATTTCCCTCCAACGCAACTCGTCGAATAGGGATTGTAGAATTTGTGCTGATAGAAGGAAGTCGCGGCATTGGAAAAGTCGCCCGACATCTCCTCCGCTGTCGGGACAAGAGTCGTTGTCAACGTGGGTTTTGAGTAGCGCCACCCTTCATAGGCGCCTTCGAAGAAGACGCGGTCCTTAATGATGGGGCCGCCAAGAGACGCGCCAAACTGGTTCTGCGTATAGTGTCCTGGCTTTGCCGGCGTGGTGTTCGGCGTGCCAGGAGCGCATCGCCCCGTTGAGCAGAAATCCGAGAAACTGTTGCGCGCGTCGAATGCATTGTTGCGAATGAACTCCCACGCTGAACCGTGAAACCTGTTTGTCCCTGACTTGGATAGCATGTTCACGATACCGCCGGTCACGATGCCGTATTCTGCACTGTCGATATGCGATTGCACTTTGAACTCGCTCATCGCATCAATGATCGGTAGAAAGCCATAGATCGCTCCCCGCAGGTCCGTGTTAACGATCCCGTCCATCATATAGAGGGTCTCGCGGTTCTGCTGGCCGAAGAACGAGACTTTGTAATACGCTGTTCCGGGAATAGCGCTGACGCCGGCGTCCGTTGTGCTGATCCCCGATCCCTGTGCCGTTGAGACTGGGGTGACCCCCGGAGACAGAATCAACAGGGAGGTGAAGTTGCGCCCGTTGAGAGGCAACTGCTGAATCTCCTTTGCCTGGATCGTTGTTCCCAACTCCGAAGTGCTCTTCTGCAGAAGAGTACTCATGGTCTCCGCGGAGACCTGAACTGTCTCCGTGGCTATGCCAATGGGCAGGGTCTGGTTCAGCGTCAATGCCTGATCGACTGTCAGGTTGAAGACGGGGGTCTCAACCGTGCTAAAGCCTTGCTTCGTGATCGTGGCGATATAAGGACCAGGAGCGATATTGAGAAGCACAAATCCGCCGTTCCCGCCTGTCGTGACACGGCTGATCACGTTTGTATCCTGATTGGTTAGTGTCACCGCGGCGCCCACGATCACGCGGCCCTGAATATCCACGACCGTTCCATTGACGGATCCCGAAGTATGTTGGCCCAATAATGCCTGGGGAGCCAAAACCAGGATCAAAATCATCGATGTCTGCATGATGCTGCGGAGTAGAACTGCGGCGCTCTTCATGAATGAACCCTCTAATTTATCTGCCAATTGAGTCATCGCTTCCGGCCTCTGAACCAAGCCCTTGGCTCTCGGTTCGAACAATAGGTACCTTCAAATATTTATGTCAAGTAATAAAAGACAGGTTTTCAATATGAAATAAAGTTCGAATCGATCTTCCGATTTGATCCCGAGCCAAGCAGAGACAACGTTGAATTGTTTGAGGTCTATACAGGCTAAGTCATCGAAAGATGAAGAGTTTATCCAGGGCCTGCGCTGCTATGGATTGGGGGAAACTTCGAGATTTACGGCCCCTTCGGTGGGGGAACTTCTTGAATGCTCAGGGAATCGCCGCATCCGGTTTCGACAAAGAATAGGCTTTTGCTTGCAAAAGTTATGTCGAATAAACCGTGATAGAAATGGCTACATGCAGGGTCAACATCGGGAACACGTAAAGATAACTCGCAGATCACCCGCCATGCTGACAGCAAAAGGGCAAATAGAATGCAATTCCTGAAATCTGCATTAATACTGCTGCTTCTCTTCGTTGTTTCCGGAACAGCAGTGGCACAGAATAAGCCTTTTATCAATTGGAACAGTCTAAGCAATCCATTCCTCTCTTATCCCGACTGGTCGATAAAAGATGCTGCGATGGCATACCGTGAAGGTACGTTCTATGTATTCTTCTCGGCCTTCTATCAGGATAGAGGTCGCATACGATCTCATGTTGTCGAAGTCAGCACTCGGGATTTCAAGAACTTTTCGCAGCCTATCTTCAATCTTGACGGCGCAGAAGAAGGATGGATCGGCATGTGTTCTCCAGATGTGCAGCAGCTTAATGGAAAATATGTGATGACTTTCAACTCCTGGGGAGACAAGCCCGGTAAACCGAATCAGCTCTTTTATATAACTTCAGACGATCTTGTTCACTGGTCGGCGCGTCATAATTTAGCTCTCAATTTGACGGGAGCCGGTTCTGATCAGCATGCTATCGACGCCGCTCTCGCGGTAGCCGATGGCGGCTACTATCTTGCTTATAAGGAACAGAGGCCCGGAACACCAAAACGCCCGAGGATGGCGTTTTCTACTTCTCTCGATGGCCCCTTCCACTTTGTAAGCGACGGTCTCCCCGTGTTACTGATGCGCGACGGCAAAGACAATGGCTTGTTGCATGAAAACTACGAATTCTTCCATACCAATCATGAATGGTATCTGCTGACTACGGACTATATCCCGCAGGCTCCGTACCTCTATAAGCTGGAACATGGCTCGAAATGGCTCAGATGGACACGGGGATACACATTCAATATCCCCATGGAAAAATTCAACACGGTTAATGTTGCCAATGCTTCCGCTATCTACGACTGGCGGCAATATGACGGCTATTACTATTTGATCTACGCCGGACACACGGAAGGTGAAACGTATGCTCGCCGCGGATGGAATAGGCTGGGATTAGCCCGATCAAAGGATCTGATCCATTGGTCTGTTCCAGGCGCTTCCCGATAAACCGGGAAGCGACCTACGCATCACTATTTATCGACCAATAGCAGTAAGTTGGTCGATAAATAGAGGTGAGATATGTCCATTTGCCTCTACGGGGACATCCCAGGTAAATACTCCTCCCTGGTCCTCCAGTTTGCGCACCCACGCCACCACCTGCTCAGTTGAGAATCGGGGTGAGCCCATGCCCCATTTCTCCCCCAGGTGGCTCAGAATTTGAAGCTGGGCACCATCAATCCTGCCGTCCTCAGCACGACGAACCATGATTTTCTCCGGTAGGTCAATCTCGCCGGCGGTGTAATCCTCATAAGGAGACATGGAGAGAATGCGGTGGAATACGCCCGGATTAAAAGCCACCGCGCTCTGCGGGTTTCCCGCCCGGGCAGCAGCGGCGAAGGTGGCGAAGTTTGGAGCTGATCTGCGGTACATTGTGTTGGGCCAGTAGCATCCGTCGAACCACCAGCCGGAGACTTTCGCACCCCAGCGCTCCGACCACTCCCGAATCACCTGTTGCCATTTGATCTGAAACTCAGTATTCCGGTGTGCCCCTGTCTGCCATCCGAGAGCCTTGACCGCAGTATGGTCCTGCGCCGGGCCTCCGGATGGAAGATAGACCATCAACCTGACGCCATTCTTGTGATGAGCCTTATACAGGTCGGCGATCAGATCCCTCTTTGATCATTTACTGGGATGAATTCCAACGAAGCGGTCATAGGTCGCGTTGGGAGAGAGATAGTATCCGGAGTTCTGGCCGATGCTGATTAGATGATATCCGGCGCCAGTACCTTTTATCTGGTTGGCCAATCCTTCTACATCAAAATTGTCGATAAGATCGTTCCACTTCGCGACAGTCATCTCCTTTCCTGCGTCTTTGGCAATCCAATCCGCCAGATAGTGAGTCATCACGCCCCAGTGGGCCTTTCGCATCCAAGCAGTTCTTTCGCCCATTGGTTTTCCGTTAGATCGTACCTCCTTGGAGCCGCCAGAATAATTCTGCGCGAGCGCAGCTGAGCCCATCTTCAAGGCCGCTGCTGCAGGGATGAAGGAAGATAAAAACCATCGGCGGGAGCGAGATATAAATTCTGGCATTTGGAAGTAGCTTCTCCTGTGGAAATATTTTCGTGCAATCCTATGCGCGCAAAGGTTAACTTTCGTGTGACGAAGGTAGCTATGTATAGCCACTCGATCTAACATTGTCAACCTCGTCGCGTCTCTCGCGTGCGTCAGCGGCGTAGCGTACCGTCAGGAGCTTGTTACTGAAGATACTTCGCAGGCTTCGCCAAAAAGATCGATCCGAGAGTGATCGCCATAAATTTGCACGATGCCCATGTAAGTGGTGAGTTGATCATCGCATCGTCGTCGTTTCCGTTTTGGACACAACTTTGTCCGTTTCAGCGAAAGACTCTTATGGGCGGTCCGACATATGCTTTTGCGAAGTAGTGCTGTACGCACTTTTCAGTTGGAGGGCCAATCATGAAACAGCTTAGACCTATCTTCCTCGCCGCGATTTGTGCGCTTGCGTTATGCGCAGGCACTACGATTGCGCAGAATCGGACCACTGCGGAGTTAGTGGGAACTGTGACAGACCCGAGCGGAGGGGTTATTCCGGAGGTGACTGTCTCCGTGACTAACACGCAGACGGGGGTCATCCTGAAGGGGACCACCAATCAGTCGGGGTATTATGACATCCCCTTTTTGCCTCCGGGAAAATATTCTGTTCAATATGAGCGCGCCGGCTTTCAGACAGCCGAGAAAACTAATCTGGAACTTCAATTGAATCAGAATGCGAGGATTGATGTCGCGTTGCAGGTAGGTGCGACTCAATCGAGTGTTACGGTCGAAGCTACACCGCTGCTGAATCAGAGTGACTCCCAGCGTGGAACGAACATCTCCAATACGATGGTAGAAAATCTGCCACTGGTAGGCCGCGATCCATCGTCATTAGCGACGCTTGCCGCCGGAACATCCTCCGCCCAAAGCGGAGTCAGCGCAAGCCCCGACCCGGGACGGCGCAGCATCAATGGCAACCGCGCCTTCAGCATCTCGACAACGGTCAACGGTGGGTCAGTCATTCTTCCGCAATCCGAGAATTTCTCCGCCTTCGTCCCTCCGCTTTCAGCTATAGCAGAGTTTGCGGTTGTGCAGGATAACTTTGGAGCGGAGTATGAGAACGGGACTTCCGTGCTCAATATCATTACAAAGAACGGGTCAAACCAGTTTCATGGGTCGCTCTTTGAGTTCTTGAAAAACAATGCTTTCAATGCGCGCAATCGGTTTGCCCTGACTAATCCTCCCCTTCACTATCACCAGTTTGGCGGAACTATCGGCGGTCCCATTCTGAGGGATAAGCTATTTTTCTTTTTCAGTTATCAAAACACGCTCAATCCAAATTCGACGATCAGTGTGCACACCACACCAACTGACGCCGTGAAGAGCGGAAATTTCGCTGGGCTTCCAGTGATTAAAGATCCAATGACCGGGCTTCCATTTGCAGATAACCAGATTCCCCAGAATCGGATTGACCCCGTGGCAAAGGCCATTCAGTCGTACTTTCCGGAGCCCAATCTGGCAGGCCTGGGAAACAACTTCAACAACGCGACTCCTCAGGTACCTAAGAATCCTTTCTACAATGGAAAGCTCGACTATGCCCTCTCTCCATCCAATCAGCTTTCGGCTTCGTTGCAAGTGTTTTTCAGTACGACGCAGTGGCAGAGTTCGTGGGGAAAACAACCGGCATGTTACGGGAGTGAGCGCTGCGGGAACCAGATTGTCAATAGCCAACAGTGGGCTGTCTCTGACCGCTGGACGCTAAGTCCGACAGCAATCAACGAAGCTCGCATCAACTTCGTTCGCCAGCACTACAATACATTCGCGCCGAGTGGGGGGCAGAACTTCCCCAGCAAATTGGGGCTCAACAACGTGCCGCCGGATTACTTTCCCACGATCACAATCAGTGGTGTAGTGCCAACCAGCCTTTCGCCAGGAAAAATCGGCGGCGGCACGCAGAACACCTTCGCCTACAGTGATAATTTCACCTGGGTGAAAGGACGGCACACCGTAAAATTGGGAGGGTCGCTCAATAAATATCAGTACAATACGCTTGCCACCTGGAGTTCAGGGTCGTTCGGCTTCTCGGGACTCTTTACTGGCCAGGGGTATGCAGATTTCCTTTTGGGCCTTCCAAACTCGTACTCTCTTACCGCTGCTCCTACTACGTTCGGCGCGAGGCGCACATCTATTGCGGGATTTATCCAGGATGACTTTCATGTCACGCGCAATCTCACGGTAAATGCCGGAATACGTTACAACTTTGAAGGGGGGTTCAGCGAAGCACACGATCGGCTCTCCAACTTCAGCCCGACTTCGATCAACCCCGTCACTAGCTCGCCAGGAGCGATCATCTTCGCCAACTCCGGCAACAAACTGCTTCAGCAAAATCATCCAACGCTATTCTCGCCGCGCATCGGTTTTGCATGGACTGTCGCAAGCGGTTGGGTAGCGCGGGGAGCCTACGGCGTCTTTATTGTTCCTATCAGCACGCAGCGCAACTTCAATACCACGCCGCCAGGATATGCCATTCAGCAAAGCCTGCAAACGACCGATCTGCACACCCCGGTATTTCAGCTCTCGCAAGGGCCACCGCCTTATCCGCTGCCGGACCCATCACAGAACACGGGAGCGGCTCTGAACGGACAGTCGACCAGTTACTGGCCCTATCACGCTTCCCAGGCTCGCGTGCAGCAATGGCAGGTTAGTCTGCAAAAGCAATTATCCAGAAACACAACAGTAGAAATTTCTTACGTCGGCAATAAGGGTGAGGATCTGCTATTTCCGCGAGATCTGAACCAGGTACCTGAAAGTCTTCTGGGACCTGGCAATGCCCAGTCAAAGAGGCCATTCCCGCAATTCCAGGGAATAACAACGTTGTTCAATGATGCAGGCTCAATCTACAATGCGCTCCAGATCCAGGCGCAGAGACGCTTTTCGAATGGACTGACATTCCTCACGAACTATACGCTCTCCAGATCGTTCGATGATTCATCCTATGATCTAACGACAGGGTCGGGGGGAGAGTACCAGGTTGCAAGCGATCCATCCCGCTCGCATGCCCTCTCGCAGTTCGACCAGGCACACCGCTTCGTCTTCGCAACCGTATATGAGCTTCCAGTCGGAAAAGGCAGGACCTACATCAACCACAGGGGCATCCTGGATGCGATATTGGGCGGCTGGCGGATGTCAGCTAACTTCTCGGCAAATTCGGGGTCGCCTTTTACCGTATATCAGGGGGGAGCCAATACAAGTAATTCACTGGCCGGCAGTCTGTTTCCCAACCGCATAAGGAAGGGGACTTTGCCTTCCGGCCGGCGGACGACTGCCCATTGGTTTGACACCACAGCGTTTACAAGCCCCGCTGCTTATCAATTTGGTAACTCCGGAAGGGATATCCTTCGTGGCCCCGGCTATTGGGATATGGACTCCGGACTGATGAAAGACTTTCCTTTGCCTATCCCCCTGGGAGAAAATCCTCACCTTGAACTTCGTGGAGACTTTTTCAATGTCCTCAATCATCCAAACTTTGCCCAGCCGAACAGCACAACCGGGTCGAACGCATTTGGGACAATTACGAGTTCGTCACCTGCCCGTGCAATTCAGCTAGGCCTGCAATTTCTTTTCTAGTCCTTGCCGGCCTATAAGGCGAGCGCGAGAAACGAGCCTTTTATGAAGTACTGCTCTGATCGCGATGGGTGCAGTCAGTGCAGTACTTCGGCCTGGAAGAGTGTCCTCAACGAGGTTATTCAATGAAGATAAAGCTAATAGCAATTGCCTGTATTATTTTTCTGATCTCTCCGGCGTGGAGCGCTCCGAAGAAGCCATTTATCGACTGGGCTAACCTGCATAACCCGCTTCTCTCCTACCCGGACTGGTCGATCAAAGACTTTGCCATGGCGCAGCAAGATGGAGTATTTTACGTATTCTTCTCGGCGTTCTACGAGGATAATGGTCAGCTGCGCAGCCATGTTGTCGAAGTCACGACGCGTGACTTCAAGACGTATTCCGAGCCCGTTATAAATTTTGACGGCCAGGAAGATGGATTCGTTGGTATGTGTTCGCCGGACGTGCAAAAGCTCGGAGACCTCTGGCAGCTTTCATTTAATTCATGGGGCGGGAACGACGAGGAGAAGCCTCACCAACTTTTTTACATGACCTCGCCTGATCTTATTCATTGGTCGCCACGCCAACCATTTGCGAGCAATCTGACTGCGGGGCACGGCGTGGACGATCTTACCGTCACCCGTAGCGGCAATAGATACTATGCGATGTGGAAGGAAGCAGTAAGACCACGCGGCCTGCCGCGACGAGAAGCCGTTGAGAAAAGTCAGATCCCACCTTGGAAGTATGGATTGCGAGCTCAGCTGGCTGAGGCAAAAAGCCTGAGTGGTCCGTGGAGCTACGTCGGTTCCGGCTATCCGGCGCTCAAGATGGCTGACGGCAAAGAGAACGGGCTAATCCATGAGAACTTCGAATTTATCTGGATCGATGGCAAGCTGAACGTGATCACTTCCGCCTATCCTGGCGGGCACGACGGATATATATACACGCTCTTGGATCCAAAGCACCCACTGGAGTGGGGGAAGGGGATGAAGCTAACTGTTCCCACCGAAAGCTTCAACCAGATGGTTCTTTACAATGCCGGAGCGATCTACGACTGGCGTAAGCAGGACGGCTATTTCTATCTCATCTACGGTGGGACCAATGAAAAGACGTCGTATGGACACCGGGGATGGTACCGTATGGCTCTTGCACGCTCGAAAGACCTGGTGCACTGGGTTCCCGCAGGTTCCATTAACTAACCTGCTAAAGCTTGCTCTGATCTCAACAGGGGAAAAATGTCAGTAGAAGGTTCTGTATGGGGAAGTGAAAGCTCACACCCCTCGATGTGGATTTACACGTTGGCGTCTGAGCAACTTCGTGTGCGGGTTACGAACTTCGGCGCGCGTCTGGTAAGTATTGAAGCCCCGGATCGGCACGGCGTCATGGGGGATGTTGTGCTCGGATATGATCTCCCGGAACAATACATCCGTGATCAAACTACTTATCTGGGCGCGAGCATAGGACGGTATGCTAACCGTATCGCTGGAGGAGCTTTCATTCTCGACGGCGAGGCCTTCCATCTCGATCGTAACCGTGATGGCAATACGCTGCATGGAGGTACGCAAGGCTTTCATCGAAGGATGTGGAGTCCGCGGCCTACGACCTCCGGCGTCGAGTTCACGTTGGAGAGCGAGGACGGAGACATGGGCTTTCCAGGCAATCTTCGCATCTCGGTTCACTTTACTCTGGACGGTGACAGGCTGCAGATTGACTACACTGCCAGCAGCGATAAAAGTACCGTGATCAATCTAACGAATCATGCATACTTCAATCTCGGAGGGGATGGGTGCGCTACGATCGAGGGACACGAGCTACTTCTCAACGCAGACTATTTCACACCAGTGGGTCCAGGCCTTATTCCAACGGGAGCAATCTCCTCGGTTGCTGAGACTCCATTCGACTTTAATCGCATGCAGCCCATCGGAAGGCGTATCAACCAGCCATCGGAGCAGTTGGTGCGTGCCGGCGGCTACGATCATAACTGGGTATTACAAGAAGGCAATCAACAGTTACGCGAGGCGGCCGTAGTCTACGAGCCATTGAGCGGGCGGACTCTGACCGTAGCCACAACGGAACCAGGCATTCAATTCAATTCCGGCAATTCTCTGAATGGATCCTGTGTCGGGAGGCGAAACGTCCCGTACACCAGGCGCCGTTCTCTGTGTCTGGAGACGCAGCATTTCCCTGACTCTCCTAACCATCCAGATTTTCCCAGCACCGTACTGCGAACAGACGAGGTCTTTCGATCCACCACGACTTATACCTTCTCCGCTCACTGAGTGATACCCATCAATTGAACAGAGCGGTTTCTGTATCTCAGCTTCAGTGATCCTTTTTACTTCTCGTTCTCAGCATGGACGTCTCGGCACAATAATCCCAGCACAACAGTAGCAGCGGGGATCAGCAGGCCCGAGACGACCAGGATGGGGGTATATCCAAAATGCTCAATTACAAGGCCCGTTGTTAAGATAAAGAGCATAGCCCCGAGGCCGGCGGCTGTCCCGGCCATCCCCGAAATCGACGCGACAAGATCATTGGGAAAGAAGTCGCTGGTAAGGGTTTGCAGGTTGTTTATCCAGAACTGAAAGGCAAAGAGTACAACGCTGATCAGAGCGATCACTTCAGCGGAGGAACTCGCGCCAGCAACCAGCATACCGGCTGGCGCCAGCAAGGCCGGCAGGAGAATAGCGAAACCGCGCGCGCGTGTCGGGCTCCAGCCGCGATGGATCAATCGCCCGGAGAACCAGCCTCCCATCAGTGCCCCGGTATCGGCGAAGACATAGGGTATCCATGCAAAGATCCCAATCGCTTTAAGACTGAAACCGCGCGCGGAATAAAGATAGAGCGGTAGCCAGACCAGGTACAGCCACCAGACTGGATCTCCCAGAAAACGTGCCAGGACGATTCCCTGAACTTTCCTGTTCTTCAACAGATCGAGCCATGACGGTGCAACTGCCACTCCGTTTTCTACAGCATCCTGCTGGATAAACGCCAACTCTTTCGGAGCTAGCCACGGATGTTGTTTCGGCGAGCGATAGAACATCTGCCACAAGGCAAGCCACACAAAGCCGAGCAAGCCGGTGGCAATGAAGGTTGTCCGCCATCCGAAACTGAGCTGAAGCCAGATAATCAGGGGCGGAGCCAACGCCGACCCGAGCGTGGCCCCGGTGTTCACGATGCCCATGCCCAGCGCGCGCTCCCGGGCGGGGAACCATTCAGCCACGCTCTTAATTGCTGCCGGCCAGTGACCGCCCTCGCCGAATCCCAGGATAAGTCGGAACAGGCTGAAACTAGCCAGGCCCCGCGCGACGGCCTGGGCTATTTCTGCAACTGACCATATGGCCATGGCGATCGAAAGCCCGGACCGCGTGCCGATACGATCCTGTACTTTGCCAAATACAGTTTGACCTATCGAATAAGAGAAGAGAAACCAGACGCTGATGCTTGCGTACTGAAAGCTACTAAGATGTAGCTCCTTGCATAGGGTCGGAGCGAGGACCGAGAGCGTAAGCCGATCGATATAGCTGATCAGCGTGGCGAAGAACAGCAGACTCACAACCCACCATCGCAGGCCCGCCACGTAGAAGGTACGATTGAAAAGCTTCGGCCTCAATGAGATCACGTTCCCTCCTGCGACACCTCATATAGCTTCGCAGTCAACCAGCACGTGGATCGCACCGTTATGAATATCGTCGCGAAGCTCAAAGGCCTCTCCGATGCGACTAAGCGGAATCTTGTGGGTCACAATTTCGGAGGTATTGACGAGTCCATCGAGAACCAGTTGGACACCTTCGGTATAGAAGCGACGCATGTCGATATCCCGCTTCGGCTCAGTGGAATAAATATCGATACGCTTGCGATGAACCTTTAGAAAGTCAATTGGCGTATTGCATACTCCGATGCATCCGTACATGACGATCTTTCCAGCGAAAGCAGCGCAGTCAATAGCATCCGCCATGCCATCTCCTTCAAGAAGGCATGGAATCACCACATCGAATCCATCAGGAAACTCTTTTCCCACGATATCCATCGTCGGCGTTTCAGGCGACGGGATCTTGAAGGTATGGGTCGCTCCATACTTTTTTGCAAGGGCCAGCTTATCGTCACTCAGATCGGTGACAACAAGTGCCTTCGGATTATGAAGGCGCAGAACTTGAGTCAACACCAACCCACTTACACCCTGTCCTGTCACCAGGACCGTCTTCTGTTGATTCAGTTGGGAGATTTCCACTGCGTGTAGAACGCCCGGAAGAATTTCGATCAGGCTCGTGTCAAGCAAGTTAAACCATGGTGGCAGCACCTTGACATTAAAGGGACGGCACACAATATACTGGGCAAACGCACCCCATACATAGCGACACGTGACCTGATCTCCAACGCGCAATCCCTCGACATTTGCTCCAAGCTTTTCGACGACCCCGGCGACTTCGTGTCCGAGCCTGGCGGGGAAACTGACGAACTCCGGGCTGCGGGTACCACGGTACGACTCAATATCAGAGCCGCATATTCCAACCCACTTAACCCTGATTCGTATTTCGCCATCGCCCGGCTCCGGAATTTCGGCATAGCGAAGAGACAGGCGCCTCGGCTCTTCGAGAACAGCGACTCGCTGAGTATTAGGTTGACTTGCGTCGACGAGAGTTAGCGGAGCTTGCGTCATTCGAGTAGTCATCTTGTAATGTACGAGTATAGCGAGATGCCACTCGCGAAGTCTTTATGGGAAACTGTCCAAGCTTTGTCTCTAACGGAAATGGAGGTTGAAAGTATTTGTTGGTCCACGCGCTGGAAATCTCACTCTCAGGGGGCTTCCGCCGCAGGACCATGTCGTAATCCATGACGTATAATTCGCTACCAAGGATAGGACCATGCTCACATCGTTGGCAGAAGTTCTTTGGACAGCACGCTATGACTACAAGCCCGGATCGAGGCTCATCAGGCACAGGCACGACTATTTCCAGATGATCTATTTCATCTCAGGCTCTGGAGTTATAGATATTAAACAGAGCGAATTGTCGATTAAGCCTAACTCTCTTCTACTTATCAAGCCTGGCGATACACATGCGCTGAGGCCGTCGTCCCTGGTAAAGACCCTCGACTTAAAATTTCTTGTGGAGAGCCGCTCCTTACGTAGCCAATTACTTGGTGCAAGCGATCTTTTTGAAGACAATGACCCATGGGTGTCTGATTTATTCGAGCGTATTCGGCACGAAGGCGAGCGCGGCAGGTATCTTTATCGCGAGTTATGCAGCGCTTTTCTGAGTGAACTGCTCATCCACTGTCTTCGCTTTGATCGGCCGAGTGAGGAAGTTCCCTTGAATGGACCTGCAAGTTACGATGTTTCGGGCGATGGGATCGTTCAGCAGGCGGTTCTCTTTATCCAGGATCACTACGCAGGCGATTGCGATATACAGGAGATCGCTGACGCTGTTGGTAAATCGGATCGGCATGTCCGTCAACACTTCAGGGATGTACTTAATATCTCTCCTCGGCGCTATCTGCTGGAGTACCGCATCCAGAAGGCCAAGGAACTGATTGAATACTCCAACTATGCCTTCAAGGAAATCGCGGATAGGGTAGGGTTTAAAACGGTCCATCACTTTGCCCGTACCTTCCACGAGATTAGCGGCCATACGCCGGGGGAATGGCGCCGCAGGTACCAGGCAGGGATCTGCAAGGATGTGTATATCAATCCTCACTTTGTAAATACGAACTGGACTTCTCCAGCGGATACTACACGGGTAGCTTAGTGCGATGGTTAACGTGATGGATAAGCCGGCAGGCTGGTTCCAGACTCTATTGTGCCGGTTACGCACTTCATCGATGGGGTCGCGGAACTATAGCGGCAGGAAACGCTAATCCTAAGGGCGTGACCAGCTTGGCACGCTCCGGATTAATGCTCGGTCGGTGACACGATCCGCACTGCGATACAGTCAACAGAAGCTGCTGAACCGCCCATGGAGTGGGCGTGGAGAAGAGCTTCGAAGTAGCGTGGAAGCGTTCCGCCGTTCGCAGTCTTTAGCTTCGTTGCTAGATCGCGCCGGCTCTCGTCGTCGCTCAGGAAGCGAACGGCAGCTTCAGTGCCCTCAAGTCGAAGTCCCTGTAACAGTAGTACAGTTCCGTGCTCATCTATACCCGGCACTAAGGATATAGTGGCGTAGTCTTCGCCGGAGAAACCGGTCGGTCCTGAGACCGAGTAGGTGGCCTGCTCACCACCTTGCGGCGAGCGATTACTAATGTAGCGTCCGTTCAAGCGGAAGTTCAAATGGTCTTCGTACAGTTCTTCCCAGGGATTGGAAGTCTTCGCGCCAATCAAAATGACGTCGCCGCTGGCGAGCATTTTCCCGGTGATTTCTTTTGCGGAATGTATGACGATGTTTCCTCGTAAAGCGCCTGCCATGGAAGTAATGGCGGATGCGGCCCGCACATCTGCCATGGAGGATAATTGAGACGATTGCAAGTAATGAAAAAGACGGAGTTCTCCTTCCGTGGCGTCATGAGGTATCAATGCGTCTGAATAGCGGTGGTCGGCATACTCGTCCAAACTGATCTCTTTCTCTCCAAGCAGTCGAAGCACGTAGCTACCATCAGCGAGGACCATAGTGGTTTTTTGCCCTGGGACAAGCACTTGGTCAATTGGCCACGGCGGCGTATCGCGGCCTGCCGAATGCATCGATTGATGCCAGCCGATAACCGCAACAATCAGCGATGCAGCGAAAAGCACCCACGGCAACCAGATCGGCAATCGTCGAAATACGGATGCTGCCTCGTGGGATTCAGTGTGGGAGTCAGCAGAGGGCACCTCGCTCGAGCGATGCTGTGCATGTCTCGGATGAAACGCCAGTGCATAGCCTCCCTTGGGAATCTCGATGATGATTTGCTCGTCATGGCCGACAGCTTGGTAGTATTCATGCAAACGCAGCCGGAGCTGGCGTGCGTAGACACGAACACAACTGTCTTCCGTGGGGTGAAAGTCTTTCGGTTTTCCGAAAACGGCTTGCCCGATCGCCTGTTCGGTTAATCCGGCCCGATTATTCGCAAGAGTGCACTTAGCCAGATAGCGTAGTAGAGCGGGCAGGCGGCTGGACTTTTGGAAAGCTTCGCTCTTTGAGATGCGTTCGATTAGCTGGGACCGCTCGTCGCCTGAACCATTAAGAGCGTTGCTGATATCACCGTTGTGCTGGCGCGCAGCGGCGATATCAGAATCTTCAAGCTTGTCGATTGGTGGCGAAGTTACTCCCATTCTGCCTTAAATCCCTATTTTTCGAACCGTACAGGAAGCACCTAGAGTCTGAAAAGCACGGATTTCATGAGTGCCACGACCATTGTAAGTCATGCTATTTCAACGTTTCACATTGTTTTTAACATTGTTTTTGAGAGCTAAGCCCTTGTAGAAGCCTTACCGGGGGCTGAGGGTATATCTGTTCCCAAAAACAGCGCCTTGCTTGTCGTGAAAACAATTGCCTCAAAGCAATTCTTATTCCAAACCACTGTAGCACTAGAAATATGGAGGCTCAACCGTATGTCTCGTTTCCAATATATTGTCTTCGCATTCCTCTTGACGACGGTCTCCATGATGGCTCAAGACACCTCCGCACGCCTCTCTGGCATCGTGAATGATGCCAGCGGCGCGGCTATCCCAGGAGTAAAGATCACACTCGTAAATCCGGCGACGAAAGGAGAAGTTGCCCACGTTACGACAGACGAGCGTGGTAACTACTCAGCGCTGCAACTGCCGCCAGGAAACTACACCGTGGTCCTTGAAGCTCCTGGTTTTCAGCGTACGGAGATCCCGGTTCAGCTTTCGGTGGCCTCCCGCACAGATTTGCCGGTGGTTCTACAGGTCGGGAATGTGGGCGAGACGATCACGGTAACAACACAGGCTGCTGAATTGAATAGAAGCGATTCCACTGTGAGCACTCTAATTAGCCCGAGCGATGTGCAAAACCTGCCCTTGCCGAACCGAGAGATCACAAACCTGATCGCACTCACCCCGGGGGTCGTACACGGCGGCGCCGCTACGAACGTCAACTCGGCACAGCTTTCCATCAACGGCAGTCGTACTCTCAACTCTGAGGTACTGCTCGACGGCAATTCAGTCGTGGAGGGTGTCACAGGGCAGATCAGCCGACTCCCGTCACCCGATATGCTGGGAGAGTTTCGCGTCATCACTTCGAATGCGCCGGCAGAGTATGGGCGCACCTCTGGAGGCGTCGTCACCATGTTGACGCGTAGCGGGACGAGTTCCTTCCACGGTGGGGTTTACGAGTTGTTTCGCAACGCCGTGTTGAACGCGAATACCTTCGCCAACAAGCTCCAGACACCGGTTGTCAAACGTCCGTCGAACAACTACAACCAGTTCGGTGTGGTTCTAAGCGGTCCAGTGGTCTTGCCGAAGATCTACAACGGCAGGGAACGCACATTCTTTTATCTCAACTACGATCAAACTCTTCAACGCAGTCCGGCAACCCAGACGCAAACGGTTCCCTCCGCTGAGTTCAGATCCGGGAATTTCGAATCTTCGCCTGTAGTGGTGTATGACCCTCTGACGAATGCCCCCTTTCCGAACAATACGATTCCGTCCAGCCGGATCGACCAGGCAGCAAGCGCCTTTATGTCGCAGATGCCTCTTCCGAACACTCTCGGGACCTACGACAGTGTCAGCAACCGTTACACCAACAACTACTATTTTCAGGAATCGGTGCCCTACAGAGCGCCTCGGTATTCAGGCCGGATCGACCATTCGATCGGTGACAGACTGCGTCTTCTCGGCAGCGTTAATCGCTGGATTGCTGCCACCGGGCAATCCCTGGCGTTTCACAATCCCATCCTGGCGACATCATTCAGCTGCAATTGCGATCAGGGCTGGGAAGCGGTAACCGGCGGCACCGTCACAGTTAATCCGACAACTGTCGTGGATGTCCGCTTTGGCTTCAACCGTTGGGTGGAAGAGCGTACAGCCGCCAGCTACGGGACCGATCCTTCCAAGACGGTGGGAATCCAGCGCTATTCCTTCCCTGAGACCCCACATATCGGTATCTCGAGCTTTAGCGCCTTCGGCGCATCCAATGGATCAACCAGCAGAACCTACAGCAATACTTTCACTCCATATGGTTCTGTGACGAAGGTCTTCGGAAGACACACCCTGAAGGCGGGTGCGCTATTGCGGAAGGATCAGGTCAATGTCTTCAACACTGGATCCGCTTTCCAAGGTTCCTATAGCTTTACGGGGGCAATCACCGACGTCACCGGTTCCGGTGGAAAGGCAACGAATGCGCTCGCCGATTTCCTGCTGGGCGAGGTGAAGACAGCCAATTACGCGATCCCTCAACCGTTGCTTGGTCGACGCAATTTCAACGTTGGAGTTTACGCTCAGGACGATGTGCGGTTAACACCGAAGCTAACCGCGAATCTCGGTGTTCGTTATGACTATGAGGCTCCCATGTACATCGCCACAGATCGCTACAGCCGTTTCGACAATCGTACGGGTGTTCTGCTGGTGGCCAACAAGAACGCATCCCGCACGCTGAACATTGACGGAGCCAAACTTAATTTCTCGCCACGCGTTGGACTGGTCTATGCGGTGACGAACCAGACAGTCATTCGCGCAGGCTTTGGTACTTTTTACGGCCAGATCATGTCGAATCTGGGCGGCCAGGTTTCCTTCCCCGGCTATGATGTCCCTGTTTCTTTCAACAATCTTGGTACGGGCGTAGCCCAGCCTTTTACCCTCACTCAAGGCATGCCATTGACCGGCGTACAGGATCTGGATAATCCGCAGGCCGCCCTCGTCGGCGCTTCCGCTTCCAATCCGTTTTCCGCCGGCGGAGTATCCTACCAATCGATCGCCCCACTGAGTTTGAATCAACAGTGGAACGCAAGTGTGCAACAGCAGATGATCGCCGACACTGTGATCGAAATTGGATATGTCGGCAGCCATGCTGTTCATCTCCCTCTTTACCTGCAGGGCAATCTCCCAGCCTTTGCACAGGCGACCGAAGTGGCGTACGCCAATACCACCCTGGCGACGCAAAACGCTAGAATGTTCCCGACCCTGGGCACGCTGACAGGATCGTATAACGTGGGGAACTCCACTTATCACAGCCTCCAGGTGACTGCACGCCGGCGCTTTGGAAGCTCGTTCTCGCTCCAAAGCTCGTACACATGGTCACACACTATTGACGACGGTTCCGGCATCTTCAACTTTTCCCAGGCCAATGGCATCAACGCTGGACAGTATCCCTCCGACCCTGTCCTTCGCCGCACGCAGGACCGCAGTTCTTCCTCCTTCGATGTCCGGAACAACTACACCCTGGCAATTCAGTACAAGACACGCGGCCCGTGGTTTACACGGAACATTCAGATAAGTCCGATCTTCAGCGCTCGATCGGGATTTCCTTTGACCATTACTCAATCGAACGTTTTCCCCGGCGTAAACAGCCAAAGGCCCAACGGCGACGTCTCGCGACTCAAAATAACGCCATATCGAAATGGCTCCGGCATCCAGTATTGGAAACCGACCAGCGCTTCCGACTTTCCTCTTTCGCCAAGTGGACCGGTATTTGTTGGGACGGGTGCAGCCAGAAGGCAGATCGTAGCAACCGGCCTGGGCAACGTTGGGCGCTATAGCGTTCGAGCACCCGGCGAAGTGAATCTGGATGTTTCTGTTTCTCGCCGTTTTCCCATTTATAAGGGGTTGGCTTTCGTCTTCAGGGTAGACGCATTCAACGTGCTGAATCACAATAATTTGAATAATCCAGGCGCGTCGCTTGGTCTAACCACAGACGCAACGCACGCCTTTTTCAATGCACCGTCGTTCGGCCTGATCACAGGATCCAACTCGAACCGCTTTCTGCAGATCGTGACGCGTATCAACTTCTAAAAGCCGTGCGCGGAACCGGCATCGATCTCGCAGGTTCCGCGCATGCTTTCTCCTTCTTCCCAAGCTCGCTCCTCAAACCAAAGGGAAAGTGTTATTTATGCGAAAGCTCTGGAGCTTCGTTGGCCTGCTGTTTTTATTGCATTGCGGCGCCTGCCGCTTGATGGCTCAGGGCCCTTCTCTTTTCATGACAGAGGGCGATTTCAACGCGCGCAGACAGCTTGCGCAGCGTGAACCGTGGGCTAAGAAGAGCTTGGATCTCCTCTTGAAAGAAGCTGACGATTTCCCACGCTCTTATATGCAGAGGTTCGGCCTGACAGATGCCGCACCTCCACCGGAAGGGGGACAATGGCTGCATTGGTATGCCTGTCCAGGGAGCGGAACACCTCTCGAGTTCCACCCGCCGGACAAGAACATTTGCCCGGAGACTGGAAAGAACTTCTCCGGCTATCCCTATGACCATGTTGTATATCAACTTCGAAATGACGCTCTGGCAGAGGCCGCCGTCGCTTTGGGATTGGCCTATCGCTTCACGGGTCGCGAAGTGTATGCACAAAAAGCAGCAGGAATCTTGACGGCCTATGCGCGTGTTTATCCCGGCTATGCGCTGCATGACATCCACGGGAAACCTACGCCGAATGGAGCGAAAGCCTACGCGCAAACGCTTGATGAGTCCATTTGGTTAATAAAGATCGCATGGGCGTACGACCTGATCCGTGGAACCGGTGTTCTAACCATGCAAGAAAAACAGGACATCGAGACCAAGGTTTTGCTTGCCTCTGCGTCAACGGTAATGAAAGCCCACAAGGAACCGACCGACAATATTCAGTCGTGGATCAACAGCGCAATAGCGGCGGTAGGTTTCACGCTCAATGATCCAGCCCTCATTCGGGAAGCGATCGATGGCCCCATTGGATTTCGTCACCAGATGCATACATTTGTGCAGGAAGGATTCTGGGTCGAAGGCGCCTGGGGTTATCAGTTCTATGCCATGCGTGCTCTCACGATGCTTGCGCAGATGGCGGAGGAAAAAGAGATTGACCTTTGGAAGCAGGAACCAAATCTCCTTGCTCTATTCCATTCCCCATTGGGTGTTGTCCTGCCAGACGGAAGACTGCCGGCATTCAACGACAGTGGCTCGCCTGATCTTTACGACCAAGACTATCTCTACGAAGTCGCCTACGCATCAACGCATGACCCGGTGCTGCTTAACGTTATTGAACATGGGCCGCGATCGGATCGTGAAGCATTTTTATTTGGAGTTGAAAAGCTACCCGCCAGCTCAGCTCCTAAACTTGTGAGCGCGGTTTTCCCCAAGGCGGGCTTCGCAACTCTTCGTTCGAATCAGAACGATCTCACAGTAATAATGAAATTTGGGCCGCATGGCGGCGCTCACGGGCATTTCGACAAGCTCAATTTTGTCTTGTTCTCCAATGGTAGGACGCTGGCTATTGATCCGGGCACTCATCCTTATGGTTTACCAATCCACCGAGAGTGGGACTCAATGACGATCGCTCACAATACCATCTCCGTCGACGAGCAAAGGCAAGCGGCGGCCACTGGCAAGTTGTTGGACTGGCAGACAGGAGACGGATGGACCGCGGTGAGTGCGTCTGCCGGATCGGCTTACAATACGGCCGGCTTGCGAAGAAGTATCTTGCTCACGCCTGATTATGTCTTGATCCTCGATCACTGCGAAAGCCTGGATAACAAGCCGCACCTCTTTGATTGGGCCTATCACGACGCAGGTAAAGCATCACCTGGAGAAGGCCTGCTCCTGCACCCCTTCCAGTTCAGCGCTGCTAATGGTTATCAGCATCTGTCCAATGTAATGCGTGGCGTCACATCGAAGGAGATTGCGATACGTTTCCGGAGCGAAATTTCGGCTGATCCTTCTCAGGAGGAGCATTCCAACAGCACTCCTGCCACCTACCGCTTTGCAACTGAGCCGTCTCCTCTTAAGCCAGGATGGGACACCAGTGTCGATGTAAATCTCCAAATGCTTCCGATACCTGCAACAGAGGTCTTCGTGGGCAATTCTCCGAACAGAGGCATTCCATCCGATGTCTCCTTCGTAATAGCACGGCGAAGCGGTGCGTCTGTTACCTTCGCGACCATCCTACAGATATCTCCATCGAATAAAGAGTCGGCCAGATCTAAATTGCGTTTCAAACAATCGGCTACAGGCGAGTTGATTGTTCAGGGAGAGCATTTCATCGACACGTTCTCAGATACAAACAAGCTCTCATTCCATCGCTCAATGAATTGATATTACGAGGAAGAGCGACGTCGACGCCTAACTTCAGCTTGAGTCTTTCTTCTAACCCCGGTTATTCGTGTTTGTGATCCACACCGGCCGGTTGACAGTTCTATAGCGGGCTGCGTAACATTCGTGAACCATAATCAATCCATTTTGCACAATACGCAATATATTGATTTGGCATGAATGCTGAGGTGCAACCCTATGTCCCGTATGAAAGCCGCATGGATCCTGGTTTGTGCCGCACAGCTTACCATGCCTCTGCTGTACGCCGAGCCCGGTCCTACCTTCATTCCGGACGCAACATTTCACGGATCTACGCTCGCGGGCTGGCATACGCTTGGCTCTGCCTCGTGGAGTGCAGATCGCGGCGAGATTACCGCCAAGGGCGGGGAAGGCTGGCTGGTCCTCGACAAACCATATCAGGACTCGGCACTTTATACCTCCTTTCGTTGCACGGGACCGTGCAACACCGGAATTTTGATGCGCATGGAGAAGCGCGGCGCCGGTTCAACCGGCGTGATGCTAGCTGTCGAAGGCGACGCACTGGTTTCTTATCGCGTGATGATCGACGCGAGCGGCAAGATCACCAGCAAGGCCAAACTCCGCAACGCCGGCGGGCAGGCCCGCTACGCGCCCCCTCCACCCCCTCCGGGTGCGACTCGCCCTGTGCGCAGGGCTCCTGCGCCGCTACCCGAAGCACCGCCGGGAGTGACCCTGATGCCACATCCTGCGCGTGGACTGCAACCGGGGTGGAACCAGATCGAAGTGCTTCTCGATGCCGAGATCATTCGCGCTTTTCTGAACGACGGCGGCGGAGAAGCAAGCGCGGCCGCTGAGAATATGGATGAGTACGGCCCCATGGCTCTCTATGTCGGGCCTGGCAGTGAAGTCAGCTTCAAGGACGTGGCATGGAAGAACATCGCCATCAAGTCGCATCCCGATGAAGTCGTCGGCGCGGGCTTCCGCATGCAGCGTCTTAACGAGTTCTTTTACGGCTGGTCGGCTGCCGCGGCGGACTTTAACCACGACGGCAAGATGGATATTGTAAGCGGCCCCTTCATCTATTACGGGCCGTCCTTTCGTGACTCAAGCGAAATCTATCCCAATGAGGCTTACAACACTTCGACCCAGTATCCGGCGAAAGACTGGATTGAGCGAGCCGCCGACTTCAATGGTGATGGCTGGCCGGATGTGCTCACCTCCGGGCGTGGTGTCGGGGCTGAACTCTATATCAATCCTGCTGGAGAGCAACGCCGCTGGAAGCATTACCATGTGGTTGATTCGATCCTCGGTGAGGAGACGATCATTCGCGACATCGACGGCGACGGCAAGCCGGAGTTGATTTATACCTCCGGCGATGGCTATATCAGTTTTGCCCGGCCGGATCCGAAAGATGTATCCGCCAAGTGGATCATTCATCACGTCTCCGAGCGCGGTCCGTGGCCTCCGCACGGCATCGGAGCGGGAGACATCAATCAGGATGGCCGCATCGATATCCTCGACGCCGAGGGATGGTGGGAGCAGCCCGCCTCCGGCGCAGACACTGTGCCCTGGAAGTTTCACCCTGTTGCCTTTGGGCGCTGGGCGCGCACATCGGCAGGCGGATGCGACATGGCCGTTTACGACGTAAATGGCGATGGACTGCCCGATGTAGTGACTACGCTTCAGTCACACGGATGGGGCCTTGCATGGTTCGAACAAAAACGTGACAAGGCGACGGGTGAGATCAGCTTCGTCAGGCACGACGTGATGGGCATGCACTCTGACAAGAATGCCGGAGGCGTCTCCTTCTCGCAGCCGCACGGAACTGCGATGGCGGACATCGACGGCGATGGCATTCCGGACTTCGTGGTGGGCAAGCGTGTCTTCTCGCATCTCGACGACTTCTACGATCCCGACCCGTATGGTCCCGCAGTCCTTTACTGGTACCAGACCGTTCGCAACCCGAAAGCACCGGGTGGAGCTGAACTGGTGCCGCACCTGATTCACAATCGCTCCGGCGCGGGCTCGGACATCCTTGTTACCGACCTGAATGGTGATGGTAAAGCCGACGTTGTCGTTGCGACGCGGAGTGGAACCTATATCTTCTGGGGTGAGGCAAAGACTCCTTCCCACACAAAGAAAGCGGCAAAGCAGTCCGCACGAAAGTGATCTATGCGCATACCTGCCTGGCAAATCATTACGTCCACTACCCTTGTCGCGGGAATGATGGTCTTCTCCGTATCGCGGGCGAATCATCCGGCTCAGGCAGCGGAGGTGAAGAACGCGGCTCCCTACACGACGTGGAGCGACTACCTCGGCAGCGCCGACTCTGCACAATACTCGGCGCTCAAGCAAATCAACAAGACGAACGTGAGCCAGCTACAGCAGGTCTGGTTTTATCCGGCGGGCGAAAACGCCAATCGCTTCGGATTTAATCCCCTTGTTGTGGGCAATACGATGATCGTCATGGGGCGGCAGAATAGTGTCGTTGCGCTGAATGCCACGACCGGCAAGGAGTTGTGGATGCATGACAATCACAACTCGCGTTTGGTGACGCACCGCGGCATCAACTATTGGGAGAGTAAAGACCACAGCGATCGCCGCCTCTTGACTACGGTTGACAATCATCTCATCGCCCTCGACTTCGCTACCGGAAAGGTGATCGAGACCTTCGGAGATCATGGAAGTGTCGATCTGCGCGAGGGCCTTGGCCGCGACCCGAAGACCATCTCGCAGATCCGTTCCGGCACGCCGGGACGCGTCTTTGAAAATCTGCTTATTCTTGGCTCGGCCACGGGTGAAGCGTACGACTCGCCTCCGGGCGACCTGCGAGCCTACGATGTCGTCACCGGCAAGCTCGTGTGGCAGTTTCATACGGTGCCGCATCCCGGCGAGATGGGGTACGACACCTGGCCGAAAGATGCATGGAAATACATCGGCGGCGTGAATGCATGGGGCGAGATCACGCTTGATGCCAAGCGCGGCATTGTCTACTTCCCGTTGGGATCGCCCACCTATGACTTCTACGGTGCAGACCGTCATGGAGCAAACCTGTTTTCCGATTGCCTGCTCGCGCTGGATGCACGGACCGGCAAGTATTTGTGGCACTTCCAAACGACGCACCATGACCTTTGGGACTATGACCTCGAGGCCGCTCCGAAGCTGATGACCATCACCAAAGATGGTAAAAAAATTGACGTCATCGCGGAGCCCGGGAAGAACAATTTTCTGTGGGTGCTTGACCGTGCAACAGGCAAGCCTGTCTGGCCGGTCGAAGAGCGTCCGGTGCCGAAGTCGGATATGCCGGGTGAGCAGAGCTGGCCGACACAGCCCTTCCCGACGCATGTTCCTCCGTTTGGCAAACAGATGTTTTCAGCGGACGATGTGAACCCGTACATCGTCGATCCAAAGGAACGTGAGGAGATTCGCCAGAAGGTGCTGCATGCTCGCAATCAGGGGCTATACACGCCTCCCAGCCTGGAGAATACGTTGGAGACGCCGGGAAACAACGGCGGGGCAAACTGGGGCTCCGGTTCCATTGATCCAGTCACGAACACGCTCTACGTCGTCTCGAAGAACGCGCCTTCGATGCTGAAGCTGGCTTCGCGCTCATCGCGCGAGATGATGACGGGCGATCCTGAGACGCTGGGAAAGATCGTCTATATCCAGAACTGTCAGATGTGCCACACCGCAACCCTCGAAGGCCAGCCGCCTTCCATTCCATCGCTGGTCGATATTGTTGGACGGGTCGGAGCCGACAGAGTGCGTTCCATCGTGCATGAGGGATCCTCCCCCATGCCTGCCTTCCCTGATCTACCGCCGCGCGACCTTAGCCACTTGATCGCATTCCTGCAGAACCCGGCCAAGGCCAACGTTCCGCCTGATGTCATTGCCGCATTGGATCAACCCAAGCAGATAGTCAAGGATCCCGAAGGCCGCACCCGCTATTGGACCGGCTACGGCTATATGAACTCGTCTACAGGAATGGCCGCCATCGGGCCGCCATGGTCTACCATCACGGCCTACGATATGAACAAAGGCACCATCAAGTGGCAGATTCCGCTTGGCGGTGTGACCGAGCTTGAGGCCAGGGGCATCACGGGCACTGGAAGCTTCTGGCCACGCGGTGGCGGCGTAGTTACGGCGGGAGGTCTGATCCTCATCGGCACACGGTCGGATTCAAAGCTGCACGCCTATGACAAGGACACCGGTAAGCTGATCTGGGAGACCGTGCTTCCTGCCGGCCCCCAGGGCATTCCCGCTGTCTATGAAATTGGCGGTCGCGAGTATGTTGCTCTCGCAGCTCAATCCGTTGCGGAACCCGGCCAGAAAACAATCAAGCCGACTGGCCCGGAGACCACTGGATACTATGTGTTTGCTCTGCCAAAGAAGCCGTAGAAAGTGTTTACCAATCACTCTGCCGCAGACGGAGCAACCATCCGGAGCTTCGCTTGACTGCTCACCTCAACGCAGCCTGCACGTCACCCTCTCCCTCGAAAAATTGGTCGGCACAAAGCGGTGTGCCCGCTGCCCCTTTTACCCCGTGCCCTTTTACTTGACCGGGATCGCCGCAGGGCGCCATTGGCTGCCCCACTGCGATGGCTTCGGCCCCATCACAAAATGCAACGTCGCTCCGGACTGGATTTGCTCCCACGTAAGAACCGGAATGTTGAGCGGCCTGCCATCGAGCGTTGCCGACTGGATGTAGACGTTTGTCGCCGAATTATTCTCTGCCTCGACGCGGAAGGTCTTGCCGTTCGCCAGCTTCAATGACATCTCCCGATAGAGCGGGCTGCCGATCATGTAGTCGCCGCTCGCCGGATTGACCGGATAAAATCCCATCGCCGTGAACAGCAGCCACGCCGACATCTGGCCGCAGTCGTCATCGCCGTCCAGCCCCCCGGCATCGTAGCCATACTCGGCGGCGGCGATCTCGCGCACCTTCGCCTGCGTCTTCCACGGCTGCCCGCCGAAGTCGTACAGATACCCGTAGTGGTGGCTCGGCTCATTCTTGTGCACGTTATGCCCGCCGCTGAAGTGCTGGTCCAGCTTGGCGTCGTACGCCTTCGCTCCCCCCATCAGTTCGAGTAGTCCCGCCTGGTCGTGCAGCGGCGACCAGGTGTAGACCCATGCGTCGCCCTCGGTCCAGCCGGCGAGGGAACGATTGCCCGGTGTGTCCCGCGTTCCGCCCAGCGGCGCCCACTTGCCATCGGAGGTCTTGCCGTTCATCAGGCCGACGGCCGGATTGTAGAGGTGACGATCGTTCAGCGAGCGATGCAGGAAGAAGCGATAGTCGTCTTCGCGGCCCAGCGCCTTCGCGATCTGCGCCACGCACCAGTCGTCGTAGCTGTCTTCCAGTGTGCGCGAGGAGGCCTCATCCGTCTTGTCGGTGGGAATAAAACCCAGCTTCTTGTAGTAGGTCAGCCCGCCGCGGGCTTCGTAGGGAGTGTGCTCTTCACGGTCGAGCCAGCGTCGCGTGGTGTCTCCGTCCGGAGGCGTCATGGCGTCCTTGTAGACGGCCTGCCACGCCAGTTGCCGGTCAAATCCGTGGAACCCCTTCCGTATCGCCTCGGCGACGACCGAGTCCGCATGCGTACCGATCATGATGTTGGTGTAGCTCGGGTTCGGCCACTTCGGCATCCACCCGCCTTCCTTGAAGTTCTGCAGCAGCGCCGTGACCATGCCGTCCACTCGCTCCGGAGCCATCAGCGTCAGCAGGCTGTTCTCCGCGCGAAACGTGTCCCACAGCGAGTAGGCGGTGTAGCTCTCGCCGGCGTGGATCTTGTCGTCGAAGGCGCTGTAGTAGTGGCCGCCTTCGGAGAAGATGCGCGGATACATCAGCGCGTGATAGAGCGCCGTATACAGCCTCGTCTTCTCGCGGTCGGTTGCGCCGTCGATCTGCATCCGGCTCAGCTTGTCGTTCCACGCCGTGTGCAGTTGCTGCCGGGTCGCATCGAAGTTCCACGACGGAATCTCCCGTTCGAGATTCGCGCGCGCCTGCTCGATACTCAGGAACGATGTGCCGACGCGCACGTCCACCGTCTCGCCCGGCTTGAACTCCGCATAGGCCCCGCGGCTGGACTTCGCGGCGGCGTCTCCCATGCCATAGGTCTTCTCATCCTCGGGAGCCTGTCGAAATTGAATGACGAAGTAGCCCTTGAAGTTCGGCAGCTTGTCGGGTCCCAGGTGCGCGTCCATGCGGTGAGGGTTGTAGCCGGTAATCTCGCGAGTCTGCATATTGACGGTGGCATGGCCCGCGATGCCGGGCCGCGAAGCCTCGACCAGAACGCGCGCCACGCCATCCTTCGGAAATTGAAAACGCAATCTCGCGCAACGCTCGGTCGCGGTCATCTCGGCCCGGATAGCCTGGCCCTTCCCGGCGTCGAGCGACACAGCGTAATAGTCCGGCCGGGCGGTCTCGGTGCTGTGCCGGTACGGGAGCTTGCGGTCCGCCGGGGTAGTGCGCAGGGCGCCTGTCTCGGGCATCAGCGTCACATAGCCGTAGTCGCCCATCCAGATGGCGGGCTGGTGCGTGCCGATAAAGCCGGAGATCGTCGTGTCGTCGTAGTTGTAGGAGGTGACGCTGATCTTGTTCTGCCGCGTCTGCGGCGTCCAGTCCGTCATGGCGAAGGGTGGCGACACAAACGGCATCGTCCCGCCGTATCCGATGGCGCTCTTCTGAGTCCCGATCAGCGGATTGACGTAAGAGACTGCGTCCCGACCGGCCGCATAGGCAAAAGGAGACAATAACGATCCAATGACAAGGCTAAGAATGATCCCACGCATATCAGAGCAGTATAGAGAAAAATAAACAAAATTCCGGCCGCGTCGGCGCGAAAGGGGCTTGCGGGGCCTTTTCCGACAGAAGTTCGCGAAGAGAGGGGCAGAGGATACGCCAAGGGGTGGCCACGGCACCCGGAAGATGTTATAAATGAGGAGCAGACCTGTCCCTTGCGGAACCTGGCATGGTAGCAGTCAGGAGCCTGAGTCTCCTTGAGCCTGCCGTTCCTGCACTTCCCCGCACATCTCCCGGTTCGTCGTCTTCATGCGAACGGGAATCCTGTGGGAGGCTTCTGCGATTCGAGATTGGAGTATCAGTCATGGCACAAAAATGTGATCTTTGCGGCAAAGGGCCGCAGTTCGGCAACAACGTTTCGCACGCTAACAACACCACGCGCCGCCGCTGGAACGTCAACCTGCAGCCGGTCAAAGCCAAGGTCAACGGCGGAAGCAAGCGCATGCGCGTCTGCACCAGCTGCATCAAGACCGGCAAAGTCGTCAAAGGCTAATTCGACAGCCCTTTAAAAACACATCGCCCCGGCCGCGCAACAGGTGGCCGGGGCTTTTCCTGTTTTTTCTATCTCGTTGAAAAGACTACTGTTTTCTGAATCCCAGCGATGTGCTGTTGAGGCAATACCGCAGTCCCGTAGGCTTCGGCCCGTCCGGAAACAGGTGTCCCAGGTGCGCCCCGCATCGTCGGCAGGTCACTTCGATCCTCTGCATTCCCAGCGAATTGTCCTCGTGCGCTTCAATCGCTTCGGCCGACACCGGCAGCCAGAAGCTCGGCCATCCGCTGCCCGACTCGAACTTCTTGTCCGAGGTAAATAGCGGCGCGTCGCAACCGGCACAGTGGTAGACGCCGTCTTCATGGTTGTTGAGCAACGCCCCGGCAAAGGGGCGGTCCGTCCCCTTCTCGCGCATCACATGGAACTGCTCCGGCGTTAGCAGCGCGCGCCACTCTTCTTCGGTCTTGTAAATCTTTTCGACGTTTTCAGCTTCAGCCATTGGATCGCTCCTCCTTCTCATAATCTATTTGAAGAATCGCTTAGCCACGTCATCTCGACCGAAGCCGCGCGGTCTCGTCGCGCGGCGCAGTGGAGAGACCCCTGTATTTCGTCTTTTGTTCCGGCTTATGTGTCGTCCTCACCGGTATGACGGGCTCAACCTATCCCCGGACAATCACTTCCACCTCGACCAGCGCATCCTTGGGCAGCGCCGCCACGGCGACAGTCGACCGTGCCGGCGGCACCACGCCTGCGGGCGCGAGATATTTTGCGTAGATCTCGTTCATGGCGGCGAAGTCGGCCATGTTCTTCAAAAAGACGGTCGTTTTGACCACCTGGCCCAGATCGGCTCCCGCCGCGGCCAAAACCGCTTTGATATTCTCAAAAACCCGCTCGGTTTGCCCGACGATTCCACCGGCGACGATCTGCCCGGTCTTGGGGTCGAGGCCAACCTGCCCCGAGGCGAACAACAGGTCGCCAACCCGCACCGCCTGCGAGTAGGGGCCGATGGCGGCAGGTGCATCCGTGGTCGAAATCGCGGTCTTCGTCTGGTCACTCATGGTGCCTTCAAGTCTATCTCCATATTGACCGCATGGAAATTCACCGCAGCCGGCACGACAAGGCGGGCGAAGAACTGATAAAACCATTTCCACACAGAAGGCGCGTTAATCAAGCCGTCTGATCTCGAATCGAGGTGCACGATGGGTATTTTGGATACGATCCAGTCATTGGCTGGGCAGGTTGGGCAGGACTCTCAGGGCGACCAGGCCAAGGTGGCCGGAGGCTTCATCCAGGCGCTGACACAGCACCCCGAGGGCATCCAGGGCATTCTCAACAGCTTCACCCAGAACGGCATGGCGGAGCATGTCGGCGCATGGAGCAACGGCCAGACTGCGGCTGCCACCCCCGACCAGATTCAGCAGGGCCTCGCCGGCACCGGCCTCATCGAAAAGACCGCCGAGCACGCCGGAGTCTCCCCGCAGGTGGTGCAGGCCGCGCTGACAACGGTTCTGCCCATGCTCGTCCAGCATTTCGCCCCCGGCGGTCAGGCCGCGCCGCAAAGCTCGCTGGGCGGGCTGGCGACGCAGTTCCTCAGCCGCTTCGCGTAAGCTGTCGCATCCTTAACCACAACAGCATGACCAACCAGCCTGTGCAGGCAGGCCAAGGGAGAATTGTTCTATGGCGGATCTCAACCAGCTCAAGCAGAAGTACGCCCCGGTCATCGCGGCCATCCAGAGCTTTGCCGAATACGGCGCCACCCTCGACGCCGTGGACCTCGACGGCGAGAAGCTCCACATCAAGGCCAGCGTGCCCTCCAAGGTCGTTCTCGAGCGGGTGTGGGACTTCATCAAGCAGTGCGACCCCGCCTACTCCGATCTCCACCACGAGATCGCCACCACCGGCGGCGACGAGCAGCCGTACACCATCAAGTCCGGCGACAATCTCTCCAAAGTCAGCAAGCTCTTCTACGGGGACGCCAACAAGTATCCACAGATCGCCAAGGCAAACGGCATCGACAACCCGGACAAGATCCAGGTTGGCCAGCAGATCAACCTGCCGGTCCTCACCTAAAGGAACCTCTGATTAAGTCCGGTCCTGTTAAGGGCACGGCTTTAGCCGTGCCGCAAGTGTCCTGAAGTAACGCGGCTTTAGCCGCCGAGGGCATATCCCGAGGCTTAATCAGAGCATCCCAAAATAAATCGGCAACAAGTCAGGCAATAAATTAGGAAACCCATGTCTCGCTTCCGAGACATGGGTCCCCACTTTATCCCCCTGGCCACTGGTCAGAGTCAGCTCTTACTTCTCCGGCACTGCCGTATCCAGATCCCCGGCAAAGTAGCTCTGCCGAAACCGTATCCGCGCATCGGGATAATCCGGTATCCGCACCCGGATACTGTGCATTCCCGGCGACGGATTCGTGCTGCCTTCAGAGTGTGGCTGAAAGCTCAGCAGATAGTAGTTGTGGATGTGGTTGGAGAGCTGCAACAGCCCCTTGTCGAATCCCTTCTGCGTCGTGAAGTTGATGTACTCGCCGCCCGAGAGCGCGGCCAGCTCGCGCGCCGCATTCTTCTTCACCGCATTGACCGCCATCACCATCAGCCCGATCGGTCCGCTGCCGCCGCCGTAGCGCAGGTCGTTCAAGATCTCCGTCTTTCCCGGCGAAAACGCCACCGAATCGACCACCGTGTTCGTCCGCCCCAGCTCCGCGATCACCTGCGCGGGTTTGACCTCGCTGCCGTGGTCGCGCGTCTCGCTAACCAGAAGGATGGCGTGGCGATAGTGGTTCTGCCGCGCCTCCAGCATCTTCGTCGCATAAGCCACGGCGTCGAGCGTCGCCGCCTTGGAGTCGTCGCAGGGCTGAAGCTGCGCGAGCGCCGCTCCCAGCGCGTCGGTGCTTCCGGAAAAGTCCCCCAGAACTTCCGGTTTCTCCCCGTAGCTCACAATGGCGACCTCACGCGGAGCGCCGCCGGTGATGCTGTCGATCATGGTGCCCAGACCGTTCAGCTTGGCGTACTCCATCACCGCGGCCCGGCTGCACTGGACGACGACCACCAGCGAGAGCCCGAGGATATCGGTGTCCTCATCCATATGAATCTTCTGGGCGACCCCGTTGTCCTCCACCACGAACTGCTCCGGCTTCAGCGCGTAGATCATCTCGCCGTGTTTGGTCTCCACCGTCGTCGGCACCAGCACGATGTTGGACTGCGCCTTCAGCGTGTATCCCTGCGCCGAAGCATCGCCGCAATCGGCAGCAATCAGGAAAACCAGAAGCAGAGACGAAATCAAGGCGCCGCGCATGGCGTCAGTGTAGCGGAATCGAAGCCGCCGCCGACAAGCGGAATCATCGCGCATGGATGTTAAGATGGACGTTGAGGCTCTTCGGCACCCCCCATGGATCCAAGTCACATCCGCAACTTCGCGATCATCGCGCATATCGACCACGGCAAGTCCACCCTCTCCGACCGGCTCCTCGAGCTGACGGGATCGCTGACCGCGCGCGAGATGCAGACGCAGGTGCTGGACACCATGGATCTCGAGCGCGAGCGCGGCATCACCATCAAGGCCCACACCGTGCGCATGATGTACAAGGCCGAGGACGGCGAGACCTACCAGCTCAACCTGATCGACACCCCGGGCCACGTCGACTTCAGCTACGAGGTCTCGCGCTCGCTGGCCTCCTGCGAGGGCGCGCTTCTGGTCGTCGACGCCTCGCAGGGTGTCGAGGCGCAGACCTTGGCCAATGCCTACCTCGCCATCGCCGGCGGCCTCGAGATCATCCCCATCATCAACAAGATCGACCTTCCCAGCGCCGACATCGAGCGCACCAAGGAGATGATCGAGAAGTCCGTCGGCCTGCCTGCCGCCGATGCCATCGCCGTCTCCGCCAAGACCGGCCTCAACGTCGCCCAGATTCTCGAAGCCGTCGTCCATCTTCTGCCGCCGCCCGCGGGCGACCCCGTGGCTCCGCTGCAGGCGCTCATCTTCGATTCCTGGTTCGACGCCTACCGCGGCGTCATCGTGCTGGCGCGCATCATCAACGGCAAGCTGCGCAAGGGCATGAAGATCAAGGTCATGTCCAACGGCAAGGTCTTCGACGTCGAGAGTATGGGCGTCATGACGCCCAAGCCGGTCGAGATCGCCGAGCTGACCGCCGGCGAAGTGGGCTTCTTTGTGGCCACCATCAAGAACGTCGCCGACACCAAGGTCGGAGACACCATCACCTCGGTTGAGAACCCCTGCGCCGAGGCGCTGCCCGGCTTTGAAGACATCAAGAGCATGGTCTTCGCCGGTCTTTACACGGTCGATTCGCACGAGCACGCCATGCTGCGCGACGCGCTCGAAAAGCTCAAACTTAATGACAGCTCATTTTCGTTCGAGCCCGAATCCTCCGTGGCGCTGGGCTTCGGTTTCCGCTGCGGCTTCCTCGGCCTGCTCCATCTCGAAATTATTCAGGAGCGCCTGGAGCGTGAGTTCAACCTCGACCTCATCACCACCGCCCCCGGCGTCCGCTACAGGATCACGATGACCGACGGCAGCGTCGTCGAGGTCGACAATCCCTCCCGCTGGCCCGATCCCAGCGAGATCGAGAGCATCGAAGAGCCCATCATCACCGCCAAGATCCTCACCAATGAGGAGTACGTCGGCGGCATCCTCAAGCTGGTCGAGGACAAGCGCGGTCGCCAGCAGAACTTCGAATACGTCAGCGCGACCCGCGTTCTGCTCACCTACGAGCTGCCGCTCAACGAGGTCGTGCTCGACTTCTACGACCGCCTCAAGTCGGTCTCGCGCGGCTACGCGTCGCTCGACTATGTGCTCTCCGGCACCTGGGTCTCGCCCATGGTGAAGATGGACATCCTGATCGGCGGCGATCCGGTCGACGCGCTCTCGATCATCGTTCACCGCGACTTCGCCTACGACCGCGGCCGCGCGCTGGTCTCGAAGATGCGCGAGCTGATCCCGCGGCAGATGTTCGAGGTCGCCATCCAGGCAGCCATCGGGGCCAAGGTCATCGCCCGCGAGACGGTCACCGCTATCCGCAAGAACGTCATCGCCAAGTGCTACGGCGGCGACATCAGCCGCAAGCGCAAGCTCCTCGAAAAGCAGAAGGAGGGCAAGAAGCGCATGAAGCGGATCGGAAAGGTCGACATCCCGCAGGAGGCCTTCCTCGCAGTCCTGAAGGTCGGAGAAGAGTAACGCCGGCAAGACCGATCTCCCCGCAGCACATCTTTTTGTCTGTCGTTTTGTTGACCTTTCCTGTTAGTTCCTTTGCTTGTCTCTTTTTGTTTTGCCCCTTTTTGCTTCCCCTTTTTTGTTTGCCCCTTTTTGTTTGTCATTCCCGAAGGGAATCTGCGTTTCGCTCGAATCCCCAAGCCTCCCTCCGGAGGAGACCCGCTTCGAGTGCATCGCCAGCCACCTATGCACGTCATCTCGACCGGAGGCGGCGCACTTGCCGCCGTAGTGGAGAGACCCCTGTATTTCGCTCTTGTTCTTGCCATTGTCTATTTTTAGACAATTCCCAATGCAGCCAATCCAAAGCGCCGCATTCGACGGTCCATCCCTAAGGCTGGCGCAGCGAAGCGGGCACCAGCGCCGTGCTCAGCGACTTCGGGCTGCCGGTCAGGTAGTACGTAGGAATCTTCGGGAACTGTTCTTCCACCAGTTGTAGCGTGCGGAAGTCGAAGCTCTGCACCTCGGCGCGGCCCTCCATGTGGCTGCGCATGATGGCTCCGCAGAGCGTAGTCACGAAGGTCTGCGGGTCGAGGGTGTGGTTGGTGGTTTGCTCGACACCCGGCTTGGGAACGGGCAGCTTCGCTACGGATCTGCCCGGGGGATCGTCCGGCAGTGGCAGAATCTTGGTCTCGATGTTGAAGCGGACCTTCGCCGCGTTGGCGGCGCGGGCGGCAGCCTCCGGATTGGACTTGCCCGGCCCCGTACGGTAGTAATCGGCGTAGAAGGCGACGAAGCGGAAGAGTTGCTCGACGTAGGTAGGCACATAGGGGCTGAGGAGGCCCTCTTTTTTTGCGAAGGCGACCGCCACCGGCGAGAGCTTCAGATCGTTGACCTGCTCCGGAAACTGGGTGGAGTGGAGCTTGTCGCAGATGAAGGTGCGCTGCGCTTCGGTGGACGAGATATCGCGCGTATAGACCCGGTTTTCGAGCGTGTACGGTGTTCCGTCGGCGTGGCGGCAGGACTGCGGATTCAGATACTGGTCGTGCCAGATCAGAGAGACATGGTCGGTCGTCACCCCGGTGTCGGTTTCGAGCGTGGTGACCAGGTGATCCAGCCCGTTCTCGAAGGAGGGCAGCGTGTTCTCCGGACGAAGTCCGCGCCCCCCGCGATGGGCAGTGACGTCAAAGGCGGCAAAGTAGGCGGCGTCGGCAGGGTGCGTCGTGGCCTCCTGCTTGAGAACCGTCTGCAGGATGTCGGGCCGGTCCGAGATGATGCCGTCGACGCGAAAGCCGATCAGCGCGCGCATCTTCGCCGGTTCGTCGGTTGTCCACGGCACCACACGGAATCCGGCCTGGTGCAGTTGCACCACGTCGACCGGGGGATTGGCTCCCAGCAGGGTGGAATCGACCGGCGAGAGGACCGGCGTAGGCGCTCCATGCGCGTGGGCATGCGTGCGCGCCGCCGTCATCAGGGCAAGATAAGGATTCGTGGGCATCGGGACAGCCTGCTGGGCAGAGAGAGAAGCGGTTGCGAACAGAAGGGCCGGAAGAGCAGAGAGCGCGGAGAGATAAAAACGCATCGGACGTCATCATAGCCCATCGCGATTGCTTTGAGGGGAACCGGCTTCAGGACCTGTCCAATCATTTGCGTCATCTCCAACACCCCATCTCGACTGACGTCGCACGGCGTCAACTTTCGCTTCACCTCCCACGCACGTCATTTCGACCGGAGTCGCACGGCGTCAACTTTTCGCTTCACCTCCAACGCACGTATCTCGACCGGAGCGAAGCGGAGTCAACTTTCGCGTCATCTCCAACGCACGTCATTTCGACCGAAGTCGCACGGCGCTAACTTCCGCTTCACCTCCAACGCACGTCATCTCGACCGGAGCGAAGCGGAGTGGAGAGACCCCTGTATTTCGCTCTTGTTCCTGCCCTTGCCCGTCTTCTCATCTCCGCGGTCGAACGGAAGTGTCCTCAGGGAGTCTGCCGCAACACCTCACTCAAATTT
This sequence comes from Acidobacteriales bacterium 59-55, assembly GCA_001897435.1. GTDB lineage: Bacteria > Acidobacteriota > Terriglobia > Terriglobales > Acidobacteriaceae > Edaphobacter. The sequence continues at coordinate 89,988 of MKSV01000010.1, forward strand.
CCCGTAGCCGCTCGAAGCCTGGCCTCGGCGCCGGCGCGGTCCAGCGAGAGCTTCTGCATCACGATGGCAGTCTTCACCGTGCCGCCCTCGGCCAGCAGCCTCGCCGCAGTAACCTCGTCCACCCCGGTGGCGGCGGCGATGATGCGCCGGGCGCGGTCCACCAGCTTCGCGTTGCTGGGCTGCACGTTCACCATTAGGTTGCCGTAGACCGAGCCCGCCCGGATCATCACCCCGGTGCTGATCATGTTGAGCACCAGCTTGGTCGCTGTCCCTGCCTTCAGCCGCGTGCTTCCGGTCAGAATCTCGGGGCCGGTCACCGGTGCAATGGCGATGTCGGCCAGCGCGGCCATCTCGGAACCTGGAACGCAGGCCAGCGAGACGGTCAGCGCGCCCAGCTTCCGCGCATAGGCCAGAGCGCCCAGCACGTAGGGCGTGCGTCCGCTGGCAGCGATGCCGATCAGGGCGTCCAGGTCGGCGAAGCCGCGCGCCGCCAGGTCAACTGCCCCCTGCTCAGGCGAGTCCTCCGAGCCTTCGCTCGAGTTGCGCAGCGCGCCGTCGCCCCCGGCGATGATGCCCTGAAACAGCGTCGCCGGAACCGAAAAGGTCGGCGGGCACTCCGAGGCGTCGAGCACGCCCAGCCGCCCGCTCGTACCCGCCCCTATATAGAAGAGGCGGCCGCCCTTGGCGAAGCGCCCGGCGATCGCGTCGACCGCCGCGGCGATGCGTGGCAGTTCGGCGGCCACCGCGGTAGTGACCCCGGCGTCTTCAGTATTAATGACGCGCAACATATCAAGGGTGGAAAGCCGGTCGATCTCTTCGCTGGCCGGGTTCCGGGCTTCGGTGGGCAGGGTGGCAAGATTCATGGTGCTTCCATCATCAAGTCTCAAGGCCGATGGGGGCAATTGGGGGGCTTCGAGGTTGTAGGATAAGTTGTCGGCAATTTCCCCCGGAACCTCGTGGTGAACTCGCTAACAGTCAGGCTCTCCCATATAATCGAGACTTCGCTGAAAGGTACTGGCGGAGCGTTATTCCTAGAGCAGTGAGGGTGTGCGTATCTTTACCGAGAATCGAGAGAGCGGAAGCTCCCTGAAAAGCAAGACCAAGCCTGTGTGCACGCGCTCCAGCCGCTCCCGCATTGCTCATGCCGTGCTTCTTTCCTCTTTTGTAGCCGCCACTTTCGCGGTCCTGTCCAGTTCCTCTCTGATGGCACAGGCCACGCCCGGCGCGGCCAGCACGCCCACGGCAAACCAGGGGGTTCAGACCCTCTGTCAGCCTCAGGTTATCGGCAACCGACGCATCCCCAAGGAATCCGTGCTGGCCCGGTTGTTCAGCCACCAGAATGACCTCTACGACCCCGAGGTCGTCGAGCGCGACTTCAACTCCCTGTGGAACACCGGCTACTTCGACAATATCCGCATCGAGCGCGTGGATACCCCCAAATGCGTCCAGCTCGTCATCTACGTCAAAGAGAAGCCGACCATCCGCGAGATCAACTACAAGGGCGTCAGCACGGTCACGCAGTCCGACATCCTGGAGCGGTACAAGAAGGCCAAGGTCGCGATCTCGGTCGAGAGCCAGTACGACCCCACCAAGGTCAAGCGTGCCGAGGTCGTCCTCAAGGAGCTTCTGGCCGAGCACGGCCACCAGTTCGCCACCATCAGGACCGAGGTAAAGACCATCCCCCCCGCCTCTGTCTCCATCACCTTCAATGTGAAGGAAGGCCCGACCGTCAAGGTGGGCAAGATCAAATTTGACGGCAACCACAACCTGAGCGACCGCACCCTGCGCCGGGCGATGAAGAACCTGAAGCCGATCGGCATTCCGCACTCCATCATTCTCGAAAACCTCTTTGCGCGGACCTTCGATGCGGCCAAGCTCGACGAAGACACCGAGCGCGTGCGCCAGGCCTATCGCGATCGCGGTTACTTCAAGGCGCTCACCAGCGAGCCCACCACCCACATCCGTGACGCCGGCGGCCTCAACCCCTTCACCCTGCGGCCCTCCAAGGGCAAGCGCGTCGATATCCTGATGCCGGTTGAAGAGGGCGAGCGCTACCGCCTCGGCAGCATCACCTTCTCCGGCAACAAGGCCGTGACCAACACCCGCGTCCTGCGCGCGCAGTTCTCGCAGAAGGACGGCGAGTGGTTCAACGCCACCCTCTTCGGCAAAGGCCTCGACCAGTTGCGCAAGTCCTACGGCGAGCTCGGCTACATCAACATGGTCGGAACGCCGGAGCCCAAGATCGACGAGGCCAACAAGACCATCTCGCTGAACATCGACATCGACGAGGGCAAGCCCTTCTACGTCTCCCGCATCGAGTTCACCGGCAACACCATCACCCGCGACAAGGTCATCCGTCGCGAGCTGATGCTCGAAGAGGGCCAGGTCTACAACAGCCGCCTCTGGGATCTCTCCATCCTGCGCCTCAACCAGTTGAACTACTTCGAGACCCTCAAGGCCGACCAGGACTCCGAGAGCCGCCAGAACGCGGACGACGGTACCGTCGACCTTCTGCTCAAGCTCAAGGAGAAGGGCAAGAACTCCATCGGCCTCAACGGCGGCATCAGCGGCCTGTCGGGAACCTTCATCGGCCTCAATTACTCGACCAATAACTTCCTTGGACTGGGCGAGACGCTCTCCGTGCAGGCCAACATCGGCGACCTGTCGCGCAACCTGAGCTTCGGCTTCACCGAGCCCTACCTGCGCAACAAGCCCATCTCGCTGGGCATCCAGGTCTTCACCAACAAGACCGACTACAACCCGGCCAAGAGCTACGGCATCGCCAACAACCAGAGCCAGAACCTCACCAACGCGCAGCAGTCTCTGCTGACCAACTACAACACCGCGACCACCGGCCTGACCGTCACCACCAGCCGGCCCCTGCAGCACCTGTGGTCGCGTAGCGGCGTTGCCCGCGTGGGCCTGTCCTACTCGCTCTCGCGCTCGTCGGTCTCCACCTTCAACGACAATACCCGCAACGTCTTCCAGTCGCTCGCCTTCCGCTCCGGCGTCCAGGGCCTCAACCAGTTGAACGGCATCGTCACCTCGGTGCTGACGCCGAGCTTCACCTTCTCCAGCCTCGACCGCGCCGTCGGTCCGCATAACGGCAAGGACTTCAACGTCGCCGTACAGGTGGCGGGCCTCGGCGGCAACGTGAAGTACTACTCGCCGCAGATGAGCTACCGGCAGTTCTTCCCGATGAAGGGCCTCAAGAAGAACCGCGAAGGCCACAACGTCTTCGGCTACCGCCTGCAGTTCGCGCATGTCGCCGGCTTCGGCGGCGAAGTCGCTCCGCCCACCAACCGCATCTACAGCGGCGGCGATCAGGACATCCGCGGCTTCGACGTCCGCTCCGCCGGTCCCTACACCTTCATCCCCACGCGGCTGATGTTCAACCTCACCAATCCGGACGGCAACACCGTTCCCCGCGACCCCTCGAATCCCGCGCTCGGCAACGTCCAGATCCCGCTGCCCGTCTACCGCATGGTCTCGATCGGCGGCGACACCAGCGTGACCGCCAATGCCGAGTACCGCATCCCCATCGTCAGCCAGGTCACCTTCGCCTTCTTCACCGACTTCAACCTGACCTTCGACGCGCAGTCCAGCCAGTTGCGGCAGAGCGTCGCCGGCCAGGCAACCATCGCCGGCGCATCCTACGGCTGCCCGACATTTATCAACGGCTCCTGCTTCGGCGGCCAGTCGGTCGCCTTCCCCACCCAGTTGCATGTGGTGCCGGGCACCAACTTCGTGCCGCGCATGTCCAACGGCGTCGAGCTTCAGGTCATCCTGCCCATCGTGAACGCTCCCTTCCGCCTCTACTACGCCTACAACTCGATGCGCCTCTACAAGAGCGTCCCGCAGGAGCTGGCGGTGCCGAACTCGGGTCCGAACAATACCTTCAAGAGCTTCTTCCCCAATTCGGACGCGGGCTTGTTCACCTATCAGCAGGCGGTGCAGTTCTACGGCGCGGACTACCAGCTCCGCGAGCCGCGCAAGACCTTCCGCCTCACGGTCAGCACCACCTTCTAGCCGAATCGCGTATCAAAACCAGGTACCCCACGTCTCTCTGGGACGTGGGGGTACTATAGTCTCTCCTTCAGGGTGAGACCGCCCGCAACTTCCTCAAACGTCACGCGATCCACACCAGCGCAGGCGCTGTCCGCACTGCGCCGCTCCTTATTCTGTAGCTGCCGCTTCGATGAATTGCGGGTTGCCGTTCCGTAACCTTCCTTGCCGGTGCCCCGTAGCAATCATGGTTCTAAGAGACGATCCACCGCGCCGCCGCGCCGCATTTATCGGAGACTGGAAGAGGAAACGACCAACATGAAAAAAAAGCAACGCATCGGCATCCTCTTCGGCGGCCGTTCCGGCGAGCACGAAGTCTCCCTGCTCTCCGCCGCCTCCATCCTCAAGGCCATCGACAGAAAGAAGTATGAAGTCATCCCCATCGGCATCACGAAGCAAGGACAATGGCTCACCTCCGGCGAAGCGCAGTCTCTGCTTGCAGGAGAGACTGGCCAGCCTGAGCCGCTGCAGCTAAGCGCCGGCGCGGACCTCGTCCAGCAAGGCGGCAACCTCACGCAAACCCTCGACGTCGTCTTCCCCGTCCTGCACGGAACCTTCGGCGAAGATGGGACGATTCAGGGATTCTTCGAGCTGGCCGACCTGGCTTACGTCGGCTCCGGCGTCCTCGGCTCCGCCGCCGGCATGGACAAGGACGTTATGAAGAAGCTCTTCGCGGCCGCCGGTCTGCCACAGACGCCCTATCTCGCGCTGACCCGCGCCGAATGGAAGTCCGATCCCAAACGCTCAACCCGCCGGATCGAAAAATCGCTTGCGTATCCTCTCTTCGTAAAGCCCGCCAACCTCGGCTCCAGCGTCGGCATCTCCAAGGTTCACAACCGCGCCGAGTTGCCCGCCGCCATGGACCTCGCCGCCGGCTTCGACCGCAAGCTCGTTATCGAACAGGGCGTGGGCGGTCCCGGCGTCAAGCCTCGCGAACTCGAAGTCGCCGTCCTCGGCAACGATTCCCCTGAAGCTTCGCTGGTGGGCGAGATCGTTCCCAACAAGGAGTTCTACGACTACGAGTCCAAGTACGCCGACTCCCCCGAAGACCCCAGCATCCCCATCATTCCCGCCAGGCTCACCGCCGCCGAATTGAAGCAGATTCGTGCCATGGCCATCGCCGCCTTCCGCGCCTGCGACTGCTCCGGTCTTGCCCGCGTCGACTTCCTGATGGAGCCCGCTCGCAAAGGCAGAAAATCCCGCATCTATCTCAACGAGATCAACACCATGCCCGGCTTTACCAGCATCAGCATGTACCCCAAGCTGTGGGAAGCCAGCGGCCTGCCCTACAAAAAACTCATCGACCGCCTCATCCAGCTAGCCGCCGAACGCCACAGAGAAAAGCAGCAGACCCGATTCACGCGAGCTTAGACGACGGCTGCATCCCGGATCGGGGAAGTCCAGTATCCGGCACATTGTGAAAGAAAAGAATTCGAAGATATTTCGATCCGAGACCTCGGCATTGGAAAGGTATCTGTTTGTTCCTGTGTTAATCGGAAACTCACCCAATACTCCCTCCGGGAACGCAGCTTCTGCAAGCCCTCGCTTCTACATCAATAAGGGGAGGAGGAAAGGGAGGACGCTCGGCGAGGCACCGCCGTCGCGCTTACAACTGTCGGCCCGTGACCTGATCCACGGTGGCTGGCGCCGCTGCATCCGACGCCGCCATTAGGTCGACGGCAACTGCCGCAGCTGCCGCCTGGGGCTGCCTGCGCTGGAAGCATTGGCGGCAAAGCACGGGCCGTCCCTGCGTCGGCTTGAAGGGAACGGTCGTCTCCACGCCGCACTCCGAGCACTGGGTGCGCGTCTCGGTTCGCGACAGAACCGCCGTCCCCGGAGCGGCGCCGGGACGCGTCGCGACCGATGCCCGCTTGAACTTGCATGGCTTGCATCGCTTGGGGTCGTTCTTGAACTGCTTGTCGAAGAAGAAGAGTTGTTCGCCGGCGGTGAAGATAAACTCATCACCGCAATCTGCGCAGGTTAATAGCCGATCCACAAATTCCATAGCCGCTTCTCCCGTCTTGCGGAAAAAGGGTGAATACCCGTAGGCATCGGTAATTGTGAGGCCGCCGGGCGCTCAACCTAAATTCAAGACTTTTCTTGCTGAATGTAACGGGCCCGAAGCCGCGATTTCGCGGGGATTGCGATGTGCCGGTCAATGTGAGCCACTGCGCAGGCTCTCTCTGCCGGGGCCGGGTCGATGGCGGGAGTCCATCCACTGGCTGTTTTCAAGCGGCCGTCCCCAGCGTCGGGGGTGGGGACGGCTCATGCTTGGTGGGGGAGCGAATTAATCCTGCTCTTTACGAACCTTCTTGCGATTGCGCTTGCGCGCGAGCGCTTCCTTGACGCGCTTCTTTTCACCTGGTTTCAGATAAAAGGAGTGACGCTTGACTTCCTTGATAATGTCTTCGGTCTGTACCTTGCGCTTGAAGCGGCGCAGAGCATTTTCAAGGGGTTCGCCTTCCTGTACTCGAACCTCTGCCAAGAGAAATACACCTCCAAACTGTCCCAATTGGGATATATACATCAGAATACCCTATCGCGAAAAGATATTTGCGACCCGCCCAGCATTTTCTTTCGCGGCCGGGCACGGCCCATAGAATAACTGGATCAGGAGAGATGCGATGCCCCGCGAGATTGGATGGACAGATTTTGAGGAGATCGGGATTCAACTTCAGGAGAAGTTCCCCGAGATCGACCCCTACACCGTCCGCTTCACCGACCTGCACCGTTATGTAACTGATCTTCCTGGCTTTAAGGGAGACCCCGCAAAATCGAACGAGGGCATCCTCGAGGCTATCCAACAGGCCTGGCACGAGGAGTATGAAGAGTATAAAGACGCCCGCTAAAACGGCAGGCAGCCTGACTTCGAATCGCGGCGGCCCGCGACCGCCCTCGGGAGATCCCTCCCGGCAGCTACCCCATCAAAAGAACATTTCACATTATTAAAACGATCCGCATCCCCCGCTTACGGCAATACGACCTTCTGCACGATTCTGGGCCGCGATAGCTCGCCCTGCGCATGAATCCGCTCCGAAGGCTCTGTGCGGGGGGCTGCGCTCTTGCTTGGAGCGACCAGGCCGGAACAGACGCGGTTGCGGCCAGCCCGCTTTGCCGCGTACATCGCCTTGTCGGAGGCTTCGAGCAGGCTCTCGATGCAGTCATCCTCGCTGGGAAGACAGGTCGCCACGCCGCAGCTTACGGTCGTCGCCATGATCGGGCCCATCAGGGGATTCTCAATAGCCGGCGCGCCTGCCACCTCGACCATCTTGCGGATGCGCTCGGCAACAATCAGCGCGCCCTGCTCGGTCACGTCGGGCAGCAGCACCACGAACTCCTCGCCGCCGAATCGCGCCGCGAAGTCGTCCTTGCCGCGCAGCGACTGCTGCACCAGCGAAGCGACGCGGGCCAGCACCTTGTCGCCGTAGAGATGGCCGCGAAGGTCGTTGACCGCCTTGAACTTGTCGATATCGATGAGGATCGCCGAAAGTGGAGCGCCCGCGGCCATCGTCTGCTGCCACAGCGTCGCGCAGTGCGCCTCGAACGAGTGCCGGTTGGCCAGCCCGGTCAGGTTGTCGCGGCTGGAGATGCGGTGCAGTTCCGCGTTCACATAGGCCAGTTCCTCCCGCTGCATCTCGTGGCGCAGCAGGATCAGGTAGCCGAAGCGCTCCTCGCGCCCGATGCTGTAGTTCGCGATCAGAGTGATCATGACGGCGCAGACGGTCAACATCAGCCCCATCGTCTTTTCCGGATCGCTGAGGAAGCGATCCGTCTGCAGGAAGACCATGTCGCCCGCAAGCAGAATCACCGACGTGGCCACCGCATAAGGAAGCCGCAGACGCATCACCACATTCGCAAACAGAATGGCGACGATCACACCGACCTGGGCATAGGCCGTGGAGGCCACTCCCTGGTCGCTTCCAAGGTAAAGATGAAGCAGCCCAACCAGGCAGATGATAAAGCCGATGCTGCCCTCGCGATACGCCTTCGACGGCTTCCGCCGCAGGCTCGCGTTGACGATCAGCGCCAGCGGCGTCACTACGCCGAGCCGAAGGAAGATTGCCATCCAGGAATGATTGCCGCCTATGCCGTAATCGGCGAGGGCAAACAGATCGAACAGGATGATGCCGATCAGCCCCTCGTGCCAAAGGCGCATGACGCGCTTCTGCGCCGTGTCGCGTTCGAAGCGCTCTTCCAGCGGCGCCGGTAGCGTCAGCCACTTGAAACGTCTGCCCGAGAGCCTCTCGATCTCCCCGACAACCTGATTGTGGATTGAAGTCGTTTGCATCGCGCCGCCGTCGCTGACCTCTTTAAAATTGAGCCCGATACGCCATCGGGACTCTTCTGTGGACTCTATGAAGACAGCGGTTTCATCGCTGTTCGAGTCAGATAAATGATCGAGTCCAGTCTGTCATATCCATTAGACGCAATTCGCTCGCTCGACTACCACTTTCGAGCCATTCCTTTTCCCTAAAATCTTGCAGAAAGTCCGGCCGATAGTGACTTAGTCGACACCCACCCTTCACCGGAGAGCGCCCACAACACAACTCAGGCCATGTAACCACAGAACTATGCTTTCTCTAGTTACAATAAGCCATCTGTAACCAGAGAAAAGGCAGTTCTCTGGTTACAGATGGATTCTGGGCTCTTGTTCAGGCAGCGACGACGTTGTCGATCAGACGCGTCTGCCCCACCCACGCAGCCACGGCAAGGAGCGTTCCCGCCTCGGCCCGTTCGACCGGCAGCAGCGTCTGCGCGTCCACCGCCGCCACGTAATCGACGCGCACTCCCGCCTCGGAACGAAGGACTTCCGTTCCTTCTTCGACCAGCGTTTTGCTCGACCGCTCCCCCCCGGAAAGCCTAGCTTCCATCGCCTGCAGCGCACGGTGTAAAGCCAGAGCGTGCTGCCGATCCGAGGCGCTCAGATACTTGTTGCGGCTGCTGAGGGCGAGTCTGTCGGCGTCGCGCACGATGGGGCAGGCGACCACCTCGACGCCGAAGTTCAGGTCCCGGACCATCTGCCGCAGGACGGCAAGCTGGGCGGCGTCCTTTTGCCCGAAGTAGGCGCGGTCGGGCTCGGTCACGTGGAACAGCTTGGCCACCACCGTCGCCACGCCGGTGAAGTGGCCGGGGCGCGAGGCTCCGTCCAGGCGGTCGCCGATGCCGTCCACGCTGATCTTCGTCACCGCGCCCTCGGGATACATCTCCGCCGCGCCGGGCGCGAACAAGATATCGACGCCCTCGGCCTCAAGCCGGGCGCAGTCGTCGGCGAAGGCGCGGGGGTACTTCGAGAAGTCCTCGTTCGGCCCGAATTGCAGGGGGTTCACGAAGATCGAAGCCGCGACCGCGCCGCACTCGGCCCGCGCCCGCCGCGCCAGCGAGAGGTGCCCCTCGTGCAGAGCGCCCATGGTCGGCACCAGCGCGAGCAGCCCCTTTGCTGAACGCAGATCGCGGCAGAGCCGCCTCATCTCAACTACAGTTTCGGCAATCTTCATAGCGGCGGTCAGCCCGCTCTTCCGGCCAGAGATTCCATGCGCTCGCGCAGCTCCTTCGACAGGTGATAGCTCTCGGCATCCGAGGGAAACTGCCGTGTCTCCACGTCGCGCTTGTACTCGCCGAGCGCCTCGCGCATGACCGCGCCGACGTCGGCGTAGCGGCGCACGAACTTGGCCGGAGCAGAGAACGTCATGGTCATCATGTCGTGCAGCACCAGCACCTGGCCGTCGCAGTCCGGTCCCGCGCCAATGCCGATGGTGGGGATGCGCAGCTCCTCCGTTATCATGCGGGCCAGCTCGCGGGGAACGCCTTCGAGCACGATGGCGAAGCAACCGGAGTCTTCGAGCGCCAGCGCGTCGGCGCGGAGTTCCTCCATGGCAGCCAGCGTCTTGCCCTGCACCTTGTAGCCGCCCATGCGGTGTACGCTCTGCGGCGTGAGGCCCAGATGGCCCATCACCGGCACCTCGGCGCCGACGATGCGGCGCACCAGATCGGTGCGCTGGCGTCCGCCTTCGATCTTAACGGCCTCGGCTCCGGCCTCCTTGACGAAGCGCAGCGCGTTGGCCACGCCCTCGCGCTCGTCGACCTGGTAGCTGCCGAAGGGCATGTCGGAGACGACCAGCGCACGTCGCACGGCCCGGCGAACGCCGCGTGTGTACAGCAGCATCTCGTCCATGGTGACGGACAGCGTGTTCTCGTGGCCCTGCATCACCATGGCCAGCGAGTCGCCGACGAGGATGACGTCGAGGCCCACCTCGTCGACCAGGCGCGCGCTGGCATAGTCATACGCGGTGACGACGGCGATGGGCTGCCGCGAAAGCTTTTTGTCGAGTAGAGAGGGAACGGTCACCTTGGGGGAAGGGCCGCGTTCCAGCGGGGCGGCGTCCTTGCCGGCGCGATCCGCGCCCGAGGTGCGAAAGGTAGTCAGACTCATCACAGTCTCCAGTGCAGTTCCACCGCGCGCCGTCAGGGATACGACGGCTTTGGCGGATACCGCCTGTCGCCGGCAGAGTTCGCCGGCAGCAGGTTAAGCCTACGCGCCGGGAACTCCGACCGCAAGTGGCGGCGCGCGCCTAGAATTGCGGCTATGCCGGGCTATGCATATTTCATCGTCGCCGCCGGTTGGCTGTTCTGGTTTCTGCCCTTTCCGCTGACGGGCTGGACCCGCAGCGCGCCTCAAACCAGAGACGCCCGCGCCCGATGGGGAGTCCTGCTTCAGGTTATCGCCTATGTCCTGCTGGGGCTGGGCCGCTTCTGGGAGCTGCGCCCGGCAGCCTGGCGGGTTGGGCTCTCGGTGATCTTCCTCGGACTTGCCATCCTGCTGTCCTGGACCAGTACCCGTGCGCTGGGAAAACATCTGCGCTTCGACGCGGCCCTCAGCGCGGGCCATGAGCTCGTGCAATCGGGCGCCTACGGCTTTCTTCGCCACCCCATCTACTCCTCCATGCTCTGCCTTCTGCTGGGTACCGGCTTCATGGCCTGCCCCGCCATTCGCTTCGTCCCGGCAATCCTGATCTTCCTGGTGGGCACGGAGATCCGCATGCGCATCGAAGACAAGCTTCTAGCCGACGGCTTTGGCGACCAGTTTTGCCAATACCGGAATAAGGTTTCCGCGTATGTGCCTTTCGTGCGATAGAGCTGTTTCTCATCTCCCGTTGATGCGGAGGAGACTTGCCGCTGCGATGCGGGAGGTATACAGGGGGCTCTCCACTGCGCTTCGCTCCGGTTAAGGTGACGTGCGGTTAGTGGGGTGCGTATTTCAAGGAAGGTCTGATTAAGTCTCCGAGCATTCCCTCAGCGGCTAAAGCCGCATTGCAGGCAGGTCACTGATGGCACGGCTGAAGCCGTGCCCTTAACAAATCAGGCCGGGTTGCCGATGCGAGGCGATTCAAGGCGGAGCCGACCGATCTCATCGAGAATCCGCTCGGCCATCTCCGCCTTGGTCATGGCGGGAATTTCGACCGCGCCGTCGCGTTTGAGGAAGATGCCGGCGTTCCGGTCAGAGTCGAAGCCCAGATCGCTCGCAGCAACGTCATTGACTACCACGGCATCGACGCCTTTGCGCTCGAGTTTGGCGCGACCGTTGGCCAGCATCTCTTCCGTTTCGGCCGCGAAGCCGATGACCAGCGTTCCCTGGCGGCGGCGCGTGACCACCTCGGCGAGAATATCGGCTGTGGGTTCCAGTTCCAGAATTCGCGCGCTATCGCGCTTCAGCTTCTGCGTGGCTGCTTCCTTGACGGTGTAGTCGCTCACCGCCGCCGCCATGACGACGATGCCGGCCTCGCCCAGTCGCTGCAATACCACCCTGCGCATCGCTTCGGCGGTGAGCGCGCAGACGATCTCGCATCCCGGCGGCGGCTCGACCGTGGTCGAAGCGCAGACGAGGATCACCCGCGCCCCGCGGCGCCGCGCAGCCTCGGCTACGGCGAAACCCATCCTGCCGCTGGAACGGTTGCCGATGAAACGGACGGGATCGATGGCCTCGCGCGTTCCCCCGGCGGTGACCAGAACCGTCTCGCCGGCGAAGTCGTTCGCGGCGGAGACAGGGGCGACTGGGGACGGATGCACACTTAGCGCCTCGCTGACCGCTGCGAGAATGGCTGGGCCATCGGCCAGGCGTCCGCCGCCGACCATGCCGCAGGCCAGATAGCCGCTGCCGGGCTCGACGACTTTGACGCCGCGGGCGCGGAGCGTCTCGATGTTGGCCCTGGTCGCCGGGTGCTGCCACATGTTCACGTTCATAGCGGGCGCCACGATGACGGGGGCGGTGGTGGCGAGGTACATCGTACTGAGGAAGTCGTCGGCGAGGCCGTGCGCGAATTTGGCCAGCGTGTCGGCGGTGGCCGGGGCAACGATCAGAGCGCGGGTGGTCTGCGCCTCGTTGATGTGCTCGATGCCGGACTCGTCGTCGGAGCCGACGCCGGCGTCCTCGCTCCAGAGGCTGGTTATGACCTTGTGGCCTGAGATGGCGGCGAAGGTGAGCGGGCGGATGAACTCCTCGGCAGCCCGCGTCATGACCACGTGAGGATCGAGGCCGGAATCCTGGAGGAGGCGCACCAGCTCGACGGCCTTATAGGCGGCGATTCCGCCGCAGACCCCTACCGTAACCTTCAGACGATCGGCGCACATACGCATTCACTCCAAAGGGCGATGTTCTCACAATCGATAGTGTCGATGGAAACTGGCCAGATGTGAAGATCTCCGCTCTACTGAACCGGGGTTTCTGGGCTGGTCTGCTTTGCGAGACGCTCGAAGACGCCTTCGACGACGCGGTCGCAGCGAGCGCCCATAAAGGGGAAGGCCTCCTTTGCCCTGGTTCCTATGCGTTCGAAGAGCCAGTTGCGGATCATGCCGTGGCCGCGATGCAGGCGCACCTTCACGTTGTCTTCGGTGAGGTCGAGCGCCGCCGCCGTCTCCGCGGTGCTTAGCTCCTCGATGTCGCGCAGCATGATGACGGTGCGGTAGTTCTCCGGGAGGTTCAGTACGGCTTCCTCCAGAAACTCTTTCAGTTGCGCTGCCGAGGCGTTCTGTTCGGGGTCGAGCTGTCTGCCGGGCGTCTTCATCGATACCTCTCCGTCGTAGTCGGTAATGTCCACCTGTGGATGCCGGTTGCGCGAGCGCAGGCGAGACAGTGCCTCGTGGACAGCGATGCGGGTCAGCCATGTGGAAAAGGCCGAGCGGCCCGCGAACTGATCGAGGTGCGTATAGGCGCGGACGTAGGCGTCCTGCATGACGTCTTCCGCCTCGGCGTCGTCGTGCAGGATGGCGCGAGCGACCCGATAGAGGCGCTGGTTGTAGCGCCGCATGATGACCTCGTACATCGCAAGGTCGCCCGCCTTTACGCGGTCTACGACCTCCTCGTCGGTCAATGTCTTCGATTTTTCGAGGATCTCGGCTGTCTCCATGGTGTGCCCATCCTACCGATTAGAGTGTGCGAAGTCGAAGAGGTTACAACGAGCCGTCCGAAGCGAGACGTTTTGGGTGGACAGGAGTACTCTGTAACCGAATTGCGAACCGTGGCGTCTCTTGCACGCGAGGTAGAAGATGACAACGTTCGATAAGCGCCTCAATGTCAGCTGGTGGACGCTCCGCATTGCGCTGGGTGTGGTTCCCATTCTGTCCGGGCTTGATAAGTATTTCAATCGTCTGGCCGATTGGGGGATGTACCTCAGCCCCCTTGTGACGAAGGTCGTTCCGGTCAGCACGCCAACCTTTATGCATGTTGTCGGCATCGTTGAGATTGTTGCCGGAATACTGGTGCTGAGCCGCTGGACGAAGATCGGCAGCTATATTGTCATGCTGTGGCTGATCGGTATCGCGATCAACTTGGTGACGACAGGCATGTTCTATGACATTGCCGTTCGCGATCTGGAGATTGCGGTCGCGGCATTCGTGCTCTCGCAGCTTACTGCGGTGCGCGAGCAGAGCAACTCATCGGAGAGCAACTAGGAGTATCGTTGCAGTGGAGGATTTACTGCAACCGGTTCGCTGCGGAAATTCAACTGAAATGGAGAATAAAAAATGAAAGTACTCGCTTCTATCCTTGCTTTAGGCCTGCTGGCCGCGCCGGCACTGGCCGCGACCAAGTCGTTTAAGGACGTTTCGGTCGTCGATGTGAAATGTTCGAGCAAAGTGGCTGCCAATCCCGACGCTCATACGCGTTCCTGCGCTTTGATGTGCGAGAAGAGCGGATATGGTGTCATCACCGCGGATAAGAAGTTTCTGAAGTTCGACGCCGACGGCAACGCCAAGATCGCGCAGCAGTTGAAGGACTCCAAGGAAACCGACCACCTCCGGGTCGATGTCAAGGGCGATGTTCAGGGCGATACGCTGAAGGTTGAGTCCATCAAACTGCTATAGGCATTGGGCTGCTGTAAGCTTTTGCGCTCAATCTGAATCCACGCGGCGTAGAGCCTCTTAGGCTCCGCCGCGCTGGAGTTCTTTTGTTTTCAATACGATGAAGTATTCATAGATGGATTGCAGTGTGGCGTAGGTGAGGCCGGCTGCGCCGTCGAGGATCGCTCCGCGCAAAAACACCATGTAGAGCCACTTGATGAGTGGCCGGCCGGGGAGGCGATAGAAGATCGCCTTCTGGTGCAGGCGGCGGGTGTGGAAGTCGGGATCGCGGAGAGCCGTCTTGAGGGAGGGGTTCTGCAGACCCTGCTGCCGGTGGATGAGTTCTGCCTCCATGGTGGAGTAGAGGTTGTGCTTGGCCACCCAATGGGCGATGCCCTTCGAGAAGGGGTAGTGGTCGAGAGGATGACTGAGGTCGGCGACGACGCCATCCACCTCGATGACTTCGTTGATGGCGCGGGTGTAGCGACTGCGCTCGGGCCGGACGAGGCGGATATAAAAAGGCGAGATCTGCGCGTGTTTGAGCCATGTCCCGAAGAGGAAATCGCGGCGGCGGAGGCGGAAGCCCGAGATTTCTCCGGGTGCGGCCAGGGCGATCTGCTGCATCTCGCGGGAGAGTTCGGAGGTGGGACGCTCGTCGGCGTCCAGCAGGAAGACCCAGGGATATTTGAAGGAGAGGGTGGCGAGGGCGGCGTTGCGGTGGGTAGCGTAGTCGTCGAAGACGCGCTGACTGACATGGGCTCCGGCGGCCTCGGCGATGGCGACGGTCGAGTCGGTCGAGAAAGAGTCGAAGATGTGGACGTCGTCGGACCAGGCGACGGAGGCGAGGCAATCGGGGAGGTCGCGCTGCTCGTTGCGGGTGAGGATGAGGATCGAGATCAAAGGGGTTTCCTCGACGGGGAGTTTTGTCGCGGTCTGGAGATTCGATTCCGCCGGTGGGCAAAATCAAGAGCCCTATTTATTGTCGCAGTTATGACCGAGCCTGGGCATCAGAAGCAGTGTTCTTGTCGAAGGCAGATTTTTCATCATTGTTTCGGCCGATTGGCTCGGACGTAGGCGACGCCGGCCAGTTGAACGGCGACGATGCAAAGAGACAGGATGGCGAAGAGCAAAACCCAGGGTAGATGACGCTTCTCGACCAGTTGGAAGAGGATGCCGTGGACGATGGCCAGGCCGACGGCGACGTAGGTCCAGCGCTGGAGGGTCTTCCACCGTTCCAGGCCGAGGGCGCGAAGCGACAGGTCGTTCGAGATGGCGAGCAGCATCAGGAAGAGCAGAGCCGAGATGAGGCCAACGTAGTTGGCGGAGCCGAAGAGGCCGGTCTGGAACTTCAATGGGTGACGCTGCTTGAGAAAGTACATCCACATGCGGCCGCGGAGATGGACGGTCAGGCCGACCGCTGTGTGCAGAATAGCGAGGACGCCGGCCCAGATGCCGATGTCGCGGCGCAGATCGAAGCTGACCGGATTGGGACGGCGGCGAAGGGTGTTCCAGGGGCCGAGGAGCAGGGTGACGCAAAGAAAAAGGAGGCTGCTATACGCCGTCGCCATGCTGAATCGATGGCGGAAGTCCGGCGGGGCCGTGGCGAGGTAGAGGAGAGCGGTTACAGCGGCGGCGGACGCTGCCAGCCTCATGTGTCTGTTCGTGCGGTGCGCCCAATATCGGCTGAAGGGCATCATAGGCATTTAGCTACGATCTACGAAGGGCCGAAGCGCCAGCACAGCGTTGAGGCCGCCGAAGGCCAGCGAATTGGAGAGGGCGAGCCCGACAGAGGTCTCGCGAGGAGCATTGAGGATGACGTCGAGGTTCAGCGCGGGATCGATCTTAGTAACCCCGGCGTTGGCGGGTAGCCTGCGGTGATGCAGGGCGAGAATGGTGGCCAGGGCTTCGAGCGCGCCGGTGGCCCCGATGGAGTGTCCATGCAGGGATTTAGTGGAACTGATGGGGATATGGGCGGCACGGTCGCCGAAGAGTTGGTGGATCGCCGAGGCTTCGGTGGCGTCATTGGCCTGGGTGCCGGTACCGTGGGCGTTGATGTAATCCACCTGGTCAGTTGAGGCATTAGCGTCGGCGAGGGCCTTGCGCATGGCGGTGGCTGCGCCTTCGGGGGCAGGCTGGGTGATGTGGTGCGCATCGGCGGACATGCCGAAGCCGACGATCTCGGCGTAGATGGAAGCGTTGCGGGCCTGTGCCGACTCCAGCGTCTCAAGCGTGAGCATGGCGCTGCCTTCGCCCAGGGTCATACCGTCGCGGTCGGCGGAGAAGGGGCGGCACTGGGTGGGAGAGACGACGCGCATCGAGTCCCACGCGCGGAGAAAGCCGAAGGTGAGCGGCGCTTCGTGGCCTCCGGTGATGGCCGCCGAGACCATGCCGGAGCGGACCATCTGGAAGGCCAGACCGATGGCGTGGGTGCCGGAGGCGCAGGCGGTGGAGATATTGAGGACCGGGCCGGTGATGCCCAGATCGATCGAGATATGGCTGGCTCCGGCGGAGGCCATGGTGCGGGTGACGGTGAGCGGATGGACGCGGGCGTCGCGGGTGTAGAGCTTGGCCGTCTCGGTCTCTTCGGCCTGCCTGCCTCCGCAGGCGCAGCCTACGATGATGGCGACGTTATCCGATGCATGATGCTGGAGGAGGTTACCGTGCTGCGCGGCCTGGCGGGCGGCGAGGATGGCGAACTGGGTGGTGCGGTCGGTGGAGACGACGACGCCGGAGTCAAGGTGCAGGCGGGGGTCGAAGTCCTTGACCCGGGCCGACTGCGTAAAGCGGAGTCCCTGCGTCTCGCCGGGGGCTTCGGGGTAGGGCGGAAAGGGTTCGATTCCGGTGGCGCCGGCGAATAGAGCGGTACGGAAGTCTTCGACGGTGCTGCCGATGGGGGTGATGCAGCCAAGCCCGGTCACTACAACGCGATTCAACTTGATCTCTTCCTCCCGGGTGGCCGTGGCTAGGGGGTGGTGACGGTGGCGGGAGGATGGTTTTCGCGGAGTTGAGTAACGCCCTTCACCATATCGCCGACCGTCTTGATGGTGCCCAGGGCCTCGTCGGGGATCTCGATGGAGAAGGCCTCTTCTACCTCGAAGGAGATATTGATCTTGTCGAGGGAGTCGACGTTGAGTTCGTCGAAGGTGCTGTCCAGGGTGATCGAGTCCGCGGGAATGCTCTTCGACTTTGCGATGATCTCAATGCAGCGCTGCGCGATGTCTTCCATAGTCGTACCCCGGCTTCCTCTTGTTGCAAGCTCAACTTACAGGGATGCCTATGCCAGTGTAAAGGCAGCTTGAACAATGAGCGCACGAAAAGATTCGGAGTGCTGGAACAGGCAACAACTCCGAGTTCGGTGTCTGCAAGATGAATCAGCTACCACTGGAGAAGAACAAGCTCGGAACAGAAAGCGGGCCCCATGGCGGCAAGAATGCTGTAGGTTCCGGGCTTTCCGGGAGTGTTGACCAGATAGTCTTCCATAACGGCAAGGACGGAGGCCGCCGAGAGGTTGCCCACTTCGCGGAGGCTCTTCCAGGAGGGGGCCAGGGCGTTGGGCGGCAGGCTGAGGGAGGTTTCCATGGCCTCCAGAACCTTGGGTCCGCCGCTGTGGAAGATATAGCTGGAGATATCGCCCATGCTCAGATTGTTATCGGAAAGAAAGCCCTCGACGTTGCCGAGGAGATGCTCGTTGACGACCTTGGGTACGTCGGGTGAGAGGACGATCTTGAAGCCAAGGTCGCCGATAGACCAGCCCATGATGTGCTCGGTATTGCGGTAGAAGGTGGAACGGGTGTCGAGGACGCGGGGGCCGCAGCCTTCCTTGGCAAGGGCGGTCTCGGCGCCGGAGATGATGACGGCGGCGGAACCGTCCCCGAAGAGGCCGGTGGAGATGAGGTTGGCGATGGACTGGTCGTTATCCTGCCAGGTGAGCGAGCAGAGTTCGACGGAGAGCAGCAGCGCATACTGGTCGGGGAAGGCGCGAACGTAGTCAGACGCGCGTGAGATGCCGGCGGCTCCCGCGACGCAGCCCAGGCCGAAGATGGGGGTGCGCTTGACGTTGGTGGGGAAGGGCATCAGGTTGATGAGGCGGGCGTCGATGGTGGGGCTGGAGATGCCGGTGACCGAGGCGAAGAAGATGGCCGAGATGTCGGCGGCGGAGAGGCCGACGCGGTCGAGCGCGGTGGTGATGGCCTTCTGGCCCAGCTCGACAGCGGCTTTGATCCAGGCATCGTTGGTAGGACCGAAGCCGGAGAGATTTTCGTAAACGTCGAGCGGGAAGACAAGGTTGCGGAACTCGACACCGCAGTTGGCGTGGAGCCGGTTGAGCAGCCGGGGTTCTTCGAGGCGGTCTTTCCAGCGATTCCTCAGTGCTTCGGTGATTGCTGCCTGTGAGTAGCGATGGGGAGGATAGGCTGTTCCGACGGACGAGATGCGCATGCTTATAAGAACCCTTTGCTGTGGCGGTGCCTGGGGATTTGGTTAAAAACCTGTCGATGTGCTCGAAGCGATGCAACCAGCCTACACGCAGGTTCCGATTTCAGGTTGGATTATGAACGCGTCAGTGGGAAACCGTCAAAAAAATCAGCGAATTCTTGCCAACTCATGCTGGTAGAGCGTGTTCTGGGGAAATTCCTTTGAGAGAGCCGCAAGAATGTCCTTTGCTTCCTGCGGATGATTGTCGCGGAGGGCGGCGACGGCAAGCATCATGCGGGCGAAGGGGGCGAGATAGTGGCCTTTGGCGGCGGTCAGGCGGAGGAGCCGGATGCCTTCTTCGCGGTCGGTCTCGGCACCGGTAAGGCTGAGAATCCAGCGTACCGGCGCGGATTTCAGGCTGAGCATATAGTTCTCGACGCCGGTCGCGAGATAGGCGTCGTAGAGCGTGGGATTGATGGCGAGTGCCTGCCGGGAGTAGCCGCTCGCCTCCTTGCTGAGATTCAGGGCAGCGATGTCGCGCCTGTCGATCATGAGGGCATAGTCGGATTTCATGCCGCAGATCAGGGTTTTGACGTAGAAGGCTGTGGCGTCTTTGGGATTGCGCTGGAGTGCGGCGTCAGCGAGGCGGTTGGCCTGGGCGGAGCGCTCGTCGAAGGATTTGCGGACTGTGGGGTCGGGTGTGAGGCGCTGGCGGTTGTCGAAGCGGCTCTGGTCGGCAAAGAGCTGGACGTCGATGATATGGAGCCGTTCGAACTCTCCGAAGAGCCAGGCTGCGGCGTCCGATGCCGGTCCCATGGGGTCCTCGGGATGGTCGGACATCCACTGCTGAAACTCCCGGTGGGCGGCTGGGAAGTCCAGGTTGTACATGTCGTAATAGCCCTTATCGAGGGCTGACCCGTTGAGCAGCGGATCGCTGAAGGCAAAGGCGAACGGGGCGGCAGCCACAAGCAGAAGGAGAAGGAACGTCGAAGCGCGCCGGATGGTACGCAGGGAAGCGGAGCGGGAGTGTGGGGTGCTGACCGTAATCATCACTGACATTTATCTGGTTTGCCTTAGTTCCTGGGATGAGATCGAACGTTCTGTTTGGTGATGCCGGTACAGCCCTGAATGGGTGAGATGCGGAATTTTAACTCGACGAACGGTGGCTCATTTTTACGTGCATAAGGAAGAATAAGTTGCCCTGCGCCGGGGAGTGCAACTTTAAGTCCTCATTCAAGATGCAAGATTTTGCGCATTCCCAAGAAGTTTTCATTCTAAGTAATTGATAAATATGGGTATTACATTTGGTACGCCAGATGCACATAGGGATAGCAAGAAATCCTGCAATACAAATCCTGGGACTGATGTTCGCAGGGCGGCAGGTGCTCTTGAAAAGAGCCGTCAAGGCGGCAATTTTAGAAGGCCCCGCGCCATGCGGAATCAGGAGGACTACATGAAGCTTTACTCGAAACTCTCTGCTTTGGGGGCGGTGCTTGTGCTTTCGACCGTCTTCGCGTCTGCCAGCAGTATTCAACTCGGCAGCTATGACAACAGCGGCTCCAGCAGCTTTGGCAACGACAACTCTGGGCTGTCCGCACTCACATCCGTACCCGGCACCACCAACCCCAACGGGTTCACGAACTATGCGCTTCCCAGTGCAAACACGACGAACCTGACCGTTTCCAATGCCAACACGTGGGCGGTAGCGCTTCCGAATTCGAGCTGGGTATCCTATGCCCAGACCGGCCCGGAGTCGAACCCGCTGACCCACACTGCCAATGGCAACTATTTCTTCAGCAGCACCTTCAACCTCGATTCCAGCTATGTTCCGGGCACCGCGTACGGCTATCTCAATATTCTCGCTGACGATACCGTTACCGTGTTCCTGAACGGAGTCCAGATGAATACACCGACTCCTGGTGCTCCCTACGACCACTGCTCGGATGGCGTTCCCACCTGCGTCGGCACTGCAACGCTGGTTTCCCTCAACTCCGGCCTGCAGAGCGGGTTGAACACCCTGGTCTTCCAGACGACCCAGGCCAATGGCGATGTCTTCGGTCTCGACTTCAGCGGTTCGGTCTCCTCCGTTCCTGAGCCGAGTTCATTGATCCTTCTGGGAACCGGCTTGATTGGAGCTGCCGGCACCCTGATGCGCAAGATGCGTTCGTAACTTTGTCCTCCGGCGTTGTGAAAGGCTGCCGGGAGCGGCCTCTCACAACGCCGAAGACAAGGTACTTTGTAGCCGCCGGAGGAATCCGGCGGCTATCTATTTTTGTAGGGGATTAGAAATTGATGGAGTTTTGGAGCGGTTCTCCTCCAGATGTAGTCCTTGGTGATTCGGACGAAACGCGGATTCCCTTCGGGAATGACAAACAAAGGAAGCTACACCTGAGAGAGAATGGCTCTAACGTTGTTGAGGTGAAGCCCGTCTGAAAGGTGGCTCATCCCTTGCTCGCAGCGGCTTCCTGCTTCTGCTTTTCTTCCAGATACCAGGCCACCGTCTTCTGCAGGCCTTCGTGGAACTGCGCCTTGGGCTGGTAGCCCAGTTCCTTGCTGGCGCGGCTGATGTCGGCCAGCGAGTGCTTGATGTCTCCCTCGCGTTCAGGCCCGTAGTTGGGCTTGGCGGAGAATCCGAGCTGGCCTGCGATGGCGGCATAGACATCGTTGAGAGTGTGGCTCTTGCCGGTGCCGATGTTGAAGACCCGGCCTGTGGCCACCTTGCTGGGAGCGGTGCAGGCGAGCAGATTGGCGCTGACGGCGTTTTCAACGTAGTTGAAGTCGCGGCTGGTGAGGCCGTCGCCGTAGATCGTCGGCGTCTCTCCCGCCATCATCTTGAAGGTGAACTGCGCGATGACGCCGGAGTAGGGCGAGTCGGCGGCCTGGCGGGGTCCAAAGATATTGAAGTAGCGGAGGCAGACGCCCTCAAGCCCGTAAGAGCGGTAGAACGATTGAATGTAGTACTCGCAGGTGAGCTTCTGGACGGCGTAGGGTGACAGCGGCAGGGGCAGCATATCCTCCTGCTTGGGCTGGGTTGGCTGGTCGCCGTAGGCCGAAGAGGATGCGGCGTAGACGATGCGACGGACCTTGGCGTCGCGGGCTGCGATCAGGAGATTGAGGGTGCCGTTGATGTTGGACTCATGCGAGCTGAGTGGATCTTTCACGGACCGGGGCACGGAGGCGAGCGCACCCTGGTGGAGGACGTAGTCCACGCCCTCGCAGGCGGACTTCATTCCGGCTGCGTCCTGCAGGTCCATCTCCTGGAAAGAGATCTTCGAGCGAATGTCGGCGAGGTTGTCGAGGTTTCCTGTCGAGAGGTTGTCGATTCCGCGAACTTCGTGTCCCTGTTCGACAAGGGTGTGAGCAAGCGTTGAACCGATAAATCCTGCGATTCCTGTGATCAGATATTGAGCCATCTATCCTCCGCCAGGAGACGAGTCACTGGCTGTAATGAAGTATTGAAGCGAACCATGTCCCCGCTCAATGGTTGCGGGCACGCCTGGGAGCATCGAGTTTGCCAACTTCGTTTGTTCGAGTCCATGCAACTTTTGTGCTGTTCGTGCGGTACGGGGAGAATCGCGTTGAACCTACAGCAAGGGAACAAGCAAACATCCTTATTATTGCAATGTTTTGCGATTGATGTTGCCGGCATTCGTCTCCGGAATCGGGGAACAGGTGGCGTACCGGCATTCGTAGTGTAGAAAAGCTCCGTTTTATGGATAAATTCACGAACAAAGATTGCATCGAATCCAGGATGCGAACGCAAAGGGCGAATGCGATAATTCAAATATATGTTGACCAAGGATGCCGTTGTTCTTCCTCAGATTGCTCAGGAGCGTTTCGATCGCCTGAAGAGCCGCACCGCCAGAATCGGAGTGATTGGCCTGGGCTATGTCGGCTTGCCGCTCTCTCTCCTCCTCGCCGAAGCCGGTTTTAAGGTAACGGGCTTCGATATCGATAATAAGAAGGTGACCGAGCTTGAGGCCGGCAGATCGTATATCTTCCGTATTCCAGCCGAGGAGATTCAGGGAGCGCGCGCGCATGGCTTCACTGCCACGACAGATTTTGCTCGCCTGTCCGATATGGACGCCGTCATCATGTGCGTTCCTACGCCGTTGACCGAACATCGCGAACCGGACTTGAGCTACGTCGAAAATACGGCTCGGACCGCCGCTCCGTGGATTCGTGAGGGCCAGCTTGTGGTGCTTGAGAGCACCACGTATCCGGGAACGACGGAAGAACTCATGATTCCGATCCTCGAAGCCGGCAATACCAAGGGGCTGAAGGTTCAGAGCAAGGGCGCGGTGGCCGAGCATGGCGTCTTTTACGTTGCCTTCTCTCCGGAGCGCGAAGATCCGGGCAACGATACGGTGGCGCGGCGCGACATCCCCAAGGTGGTAGGCGGCCACGAAGAGATCGCCACGACACTGGCAGCGACTTTGTACGAGGGCATCTTTACGCGCGCGGTGCAGGTATCGTCGACGCGCGTGGCGGAGATGACGAAGCTGCTCGAGAACATCTACCGCTGCGTGAATATTGCCCTGGTGAACGAACTGAAGCAGCTCTCGCTGCGCATGGGAGTGGATATCTGGGAGGTGATCGACGCGGCGGCGACCAAGCCGTTCGGCTTCCATCCCTTCTATCCGGGACCGGGGCTCGGCGGTCACTGCATCCCGATCGATCCCTTCTACCTGAGCTGGAAGGCCAAGGAGTACGACTTCAACACCCGGTTCATCGAACTGGCCGGAGAGGTCAATGAGGCGATGCCCGCGCATGTGGTCCATGCAGTCGGCAAGGCGCTCAATCAGCACAAGAAGGCTTTGAACGGTTCGCGCATTCTGATGCTTGGGATGGCCTACAAGAAGAATATCGACGACCTGCGCGAGTCTCCGTCGCTGACGATCATTGAGCTGCTGCGCGAGGAGGGTGCGGAGGTTTTGTACAACGACCCTTACTTTCCGACCGTCGGCAAGGGGCGGCACTACAACCTGAACATGACCTGCACGCCGCTGGACAATCTGGAGCAGTACGACTGCGTTCTGATCGTGACCGACCACTCCGATTACAACTACGAGGAGATCGTCAGCAAGTCGCAGCTTGTGGTGGACTCGCGCAATGCGACCAAGGGCATTCGCTCACCGAAGGTCGTTCGCTGCTAGGACCACGAAGTGAAGCTGACAGGGCGGGGAGATCGATCTCCCCGCCTTTTCTTTGCCCTGAGGAACTACCTTTGGGGCAGCAGGTTTGCGTATGCTGCAGCGGTCTGCTTCATCATTGCGTCGGTGGTGAATTTGTCTGCTACGCGCAGATGTCCAGCCGCACCCATTGCCTCTGCGCGGGACGGATCGGCGAGCAGTTGCGCGATGGCCGCGGCGAGTGCCGCGGGGTCTTCCGGCGGAACAATAAAGCCGCTCACGCTATCCTGGACTGCCTCTGCATTGCCGCCGACATCGGTTGCGACTACCGGCAGCGAAGCTGCCATCGCTTCGACGATGGCGTTGGAGAAGCCTTCGCTGCGCGAGGGCAGCACGAAGATATCGGCGCCTGAGAGATGTTCGCGGAGATTGGTGACGCCGCCGAGGAAGTGAAAGCGATCGGCGAGGTTAAGATCGCGGACGAGGGACTGGAGTTCTTCGAAGTAGTCAGGCTCGAGTATGCCGCCGGCGATGCTGAAAGAGGTGTTGGGGAACTGCGGCATGAGAGCCGCCGCGGCTTTGATGAAGATGTCGTGACCTTTGACGTGGCGAATGTTGCCCGCCGTGGTGACATGCGACTCGTCGGCGGGATGAACCCGCGCGGAGGTATCCCAGTCGTCGAGGTTGAGGCCGTTGTAGATAGTCTGAACGCGCGCCGGGTCGATGCGATCCACCTCGATGCAATGCCGGCGGACGAGTTCAGAGACGGCGAAGACGGCATCGGGCAAACCCGACATGAGGCGATAGGCGATCTCGTGCTTGCGGGTGCGCAGAATCCCCATGTCCCTGCGGCTCCAGATGAGCTTTGCGTTTGACATGGTTTTAGTTACAAATCCCGCCCAGATATCGGAGCTTTCAAAAAAAGTCTGTACGATGCGCACTTGTTGCTGCTTGAGAAAGCGCCGCAGGTGAAGCGCGGCTTTCATTGCGGCGAGGTCGTAGGTGCGCTGCAAGGGAAGAAGATAGATGGGGCACGGAGCGGATTTGAGGGCTGGACTCTCGGGGTCGGCGGCAAAGGTAAGGATTGACGCACGGTATCCGTACCGGGGCAGCAGGGCTGCGAGCTTGAGGACGATGCGTTCTCCTCCGCCCAGATTTCGGGAGAACTGGTCAACCACCAGAAGGACGTGGGGTAAGCCATTCACTTCGGCGGTTTGGGGGCTCGGCGCGCCCTGTAGGGTAATCATCATGAGGACTGGGTCAATTCAGGAAGCAGTTATCGATAGGCCAGATATGGATTGACGGCCGTGGCTGAATCCGATGGGGCAATCGCTCCGGCTGTTTCAGGTTCGACGAAGCGTGGAATGGACACCGCGGCTCCCATCAGAGCCCATAGAAGGCCGTTGATCTCAAGATAGGTCCATCGATCGCCAAAGCAATTGAGGATAATACTGCAACAGACAGTAAGGAACAGGCCGAAGCCCAGCCCCTGATAGAGAGGATCCTTCGCATGCCGGAAGAGCCGCCACCCCGTCGCGAGCATCTGCTGGAGCAGGGCAAGTGCAAAGAGGCCGCCAATCAGGCCGGTTTCGACGAGCACCTTGACGAACCAGTTATGGGTGTCCTTCAAGTCATCCGTGTGTTGCCCAAACTGGAAGGCGGCGTAGCCGATACCCAGAACGGGCTCGCTGTAGAACTTTTTCTTGGCGGCCTCCCATAGATCGACGCGTTCCTGCGCTGACGCTTCAAGTTGACCGCTATCGTTCTTGGTCATCATGATGCGTTCGGTCACGGCGACCGGAACGATTGCCTGCCAGGTGAAAAGAAAGATTGCAACGACGATCAGTATCTTTCGGTCCTTGAAGATGCCCAGGAGAATAGCTCCTGCCACGACGGCAATATAGGACGCGCGCGAAAAAGTATACATCGTTGCAAAGATCGTTGTGGCAACCAGGGCATAGCAGAGCATCTTTGCCTTCCGCCGCTTGAGAAACTGTCCAAACCCCCAGAAGAACATGGAGAACTGCGCAAGGAATGCCGCGAGGCCGTTGGAGCCGGCAAAGCCGAGCGGGCCGCCGTCCCGCTTGCTCTCGTCGAAGGTGGCCCACGATCGCGACATGCTGTCCCTGAGCGCGCTTCGATCAATAAAGAGCAGGGCAAAGCCTGCAATAAGGATGACCGTTCTCACAGCCTTCCGATCTTCGACGACGAGTCCTCCAGCGACAAAGACCAGGGGCAGGAGCAGGTAGTCTTTCCAGGTTGCGAAGTTGACGTCATGAATCCAGAGAGGCGCAGGCTCGTTCCCCAGCGCCGTGCCCAGCCACATGGAAAAGTACATGTATATGCCGAACGCCAGCCATATAAGGTACAGCTTCGACTTCGGAAGGCGCTTGCCGTGGATCAGTGCGCCGACGATTACGGCCAGGACCAGGATGGTCAGGACGTTGGCACCAAGGGGATGCTCGAGAAAGTGGTCGCGCATGGTGCGATAGGGCAGCAGCGGGAGCATGTAATAGAAGCCCCATAGCGGCCGTCCTGCCAGGGAGGCGATGATCGCGACCCAGCAACCTAAATAGGTCATCAGCGGGATGTAATGTCCGATTCCTGTTCCCAAGATGCAGCCTCTTCGATACGACGAGTAGAAGATTACACGGTTAGCGGAACCAGTTCATCGTGTCCATACGGAATTTCTGCCTGCAACAAAATTGTAGAACGCGAGCGCCGCGGCTGCGTTAAGCATGACAAAGGTACTGGCGATGGCGACCGGCTTAAGCTTCCGGAGGGAAGGATTCGCCATTCCGGCAGCCGCTGAAAGATAGAAGCAGACCTGGAGCCAGAAGATCGTGCCGTAGAGGGCTCCACCGGCGAGGGCGGAGGCGGCCAGCATCCCAATCATAAACAAGGGCACGGCGAGCCGCAGGAGCTTGTGGCTGACAAAGCGAAAGAGCAGAGGATTTGCCGGCGAGAGCAACCATGGTGCAAGTTTCAGCAACTGATAGTTGCCGGTGAGGGTTCGGACCTTGCGCGAAAACTCCTTGCCCTTTTCGCTGAAGAGACGGTCGCGAGCGATGGCCGCGGACTGGAAGACGACACGCTTGCCACTCCGCGCCACATGCATAGGGACAAAGACATCGTCGAGGATGGTTCCGGCGGGGATTTCGGTATAAAGCTCGCGGCGAATTGCGTAGATCGCTCCGGTAACGCCTACGACGGAGCCTGAAGCGGACTCCAGCTTGCGGACGATCTTCTCTATCTTCCAGTAGATTCCGAGGGCGTCGGACGAGGACGCACCGGTTGCATCTTCAAGCAGCAGTTCGCCGCTGACTGCTCCCACGGACGGATCGGCGAAGCAGGACGCCAGTTCGGAGACGGCGTTCGGATCGACAGACTGACGCGCATCGAGGAAGACGAGGATCTCACCGGTTGCGTGCCTGACCGCCTGGTTGAGGGCACGAGCTTTTCCGTTGGACTCTTCGAGGATCACCGGGACAACCGGCAGGATCTGCTGGTTGAGCAGGATCGAGGCGGTTCGGTCGGTCGAGCCGTCGGAGGCGATGACAACCTGAAGGCGATCCTGGGGACAGTTAAGGAGGCGAAGATTCTCCAGCTTGGCGGGGAGATTGGCCTCTTCGTTCCGTGCTGCGATGACGATGGAGATCGTGGGAGCGATGGTGTCTTGAGCAACGGGTCGCCGGTGCAGCCGGAAATAGAACCATAGCCAGATGGCGTACCCGAAATACGCATAGAACGTGAACGCAAAACATAGCCAGAAGAGCAGCTTCACCGTTTGCCTCGACCTTCCGGTGCTTTGCCGGCGACTGCGTGCCGGCATTTCGCGCGGCCACCGCTCCCGGACTGAGCGAGCAGGCAGAACGCGATCTGGTGGAGGCCGGGATTCGATCGGCGGCTATGCACATCGTTGATGATACGTCAGGCTATGGGGGGCGGGAGCCGTAACACTGACACCAAAGTGGTACCGGAATCGGGAGGCAAAAGTGTCGCAAAACGCAGACCGTGGGCGACATAACACTGTAGTATCGTGGAGTTTGCGCACTTAATTGCCAATGGCCAGTACGAAACGTTTTGCATTCAATGTGGTTATGAACTGGGTCGCCATGGCCGTGGGCATGGTGGTCCCTTTCTTCCTGACGCCGTTCGTCCTGCGGCACCTGGGAGTGACTGCCTACGGAATCTGGATTCTGGCGGTTTCTACAGTCTCATATCTGAACTTGTTGGACATGGGGCTGCGCAGTGCTGTCATCCGGTTCGTATCCAAGGCGCAGGCACAGGAGAAGCTTGAGGATGCAACCAGCGCCATCGGTGCGGCGCTATGGGTTCGAGTTCTGATCTCATGCGGAGTTGCGGTGCTGAGCATCGTCCTGGCGCTGGCATTTCCCCACCTATTCACAATCCCTAAGAATCTGCATCATGCCGCCCAGATTACCGTTCTGATGTGCGCGTTGGGTGTGGCCTTTACCCTGGTCTCGGGCGTGTTTGGCGCGGTGCTGGCGGCGACCAACCGCTTTGATATATTGAGCGGCATCTCGGCGGTGCAGACGGTCGCCAGGGCAGGCGGAGTGATCCTAATCCTTCTCAGTGGGCACGGCCTGGTGCAGTTGGCCTACTGGGAGGTCACGATTGCGCTGCTGAGCGGTATCGCCACATGCGCTATGGCGCTGAAGACATTTCCTCCTTGCCGAGTGCGGGTCGCAAAGCCGGATATGGCTGTGCTGAAGCTGATCTGGAACTATAGCCTCACGACATTCATCTTCATCATTGCGGTTCAGATCATTATGAACACCGACAATATGGTTGTCGGCGCATTTGTCTCGGTGGGGATGGTCGCGTTTTATTCGATCGGCAGCAGCCTGATGTCATACTCGTGGCAGGTTGTCAGCGCAGTGTCGACGACATTTACTCCGCTGGCGAGCGGCCTGGAAGCAAGCGGGAAGATGGACGACTTGCGGCGGCTTTTGATTCGGGGAACGCAGGCGACGTTGGGCATTGCCATACCGATCAGCGTGGCGCTTGCATTGCGCGGCAAGACTTTTATCAATCTCTGGATGGGGCCGCAATACAGTGAAATCGCTGGCACGGTTCTTCAGATCCTCATTATCAGCCAGTTTTTCGGAATATCGAATGGTACGGCCGGCTCCATCATGATGGCGATAGACAAACATAAGCCGGTTGCCATGTGGGCCGTCGTTGAAGCGGCACTAAACCTCGGCCTCAGCATTATCCTGGTGAAGACGATTGGCATCTATGGAGTGGCGTGGGGAACATCGATTGCAATGGCCATCGTCCATCTCACCTTCTGGCCTCGATATGTCAGGAAGATTCTCGATGTTCCCATACGAACGTTTATCTGGTTAGGGTGGATCAAGATGACGTTGTGCGCCATTCCTTATGCCATTGTGTGTGCCGTGACAGACAGGTATTGGCATCCCGGAAATCTAGTCTCATTCTTTGCGGAGATCATCGTAATCCTGCCGGTCTATGCGGTTTGCGTGCTGGCGGTTTTTCGCAGCGAAGCGCGATTCCTGTTTTCGAAGTGGCAGGCATCGAGGGCTGTGCAGGTTTGATGAGAGCGGTTCTTTTCCAAAGGTAGTTTTGGGGATGCGAGAGAGACGCAGATTCCCTTCGGGAATGACAAACAAGGGCGAGCTATATTGCTTCGTTATTTCTACGATTGTTTAGCGTAGTATTTGTCGATGTGTATAAAGTGTCTTCCGTAGATAAAACCGGCCAGGTCCCACGATGCCAGTTCATCCGCAAAGGCCCGTCCCGCGCCGTTTCGGGATAGCAGGTGCAGAGGAAGTGAGGCCAATCCTCGAAGCGCGCGACCTATCCGGTAGCGCGGTACTCCGAACGCATAGGCGACAGGCTCCTTCAACTCGCGGTCCAGCAGCCCCTGCGATACGCCTCTCCAGTAGCACCAGCTTCGGTAGTACTTGCGGGTGAGCCGGCTGGCGGGAATGTGATGATAGATGATCAGGTCCGGAACATGCATGCCGTGGAGATTGGCGCCGCGGAGCCGGCGATAGAACTCCGCATCCTCCTCTGAAAGAAGTCCCTTCCCGCTACGACCAAGCTTTGGAGAATATAGGCCGACCTGATCGAACGCGCTGCGGCGAACGACGGCGTTGCCGCCCATCAGATTGCCTTGGAATGTGCCGCCAAAGGCTGAGCGGGGCTTTGGGTCCACGATGCCGATTGCCGCATAATAGCCCGGAGGAAGCCATGTCGGCGCAGGCGCTGTCCAGTTGGGCAGGTAAGGGCCTCCGATGAATTGAATGGCCAGGTCATTAAATTCCCGCGCAACAACGTTGTACCAGTTTTCGTCGATCTCCTCGTCGTCGTCGATGAAGCCGATGAGATCTCCCGAACCGGCCCGGATGCCTGCATTGCGCGCGTGAGAGAGACCCTGAGAGGTTTCCTTGACGTAGACCAGAGATCGGGTCGTCTCGGATTGGATCTGGCGAACGACTTGTTCTGTATCGTCTTTGCTGTTGTTGTCGACGATCAGGACGGTGACCTCGAGGCCAGCCGGGATAGGAGCTTCGAGCAGGCTGGCGATGGTAAGCCGCAACAGGCCGCTGCGGTTATAAGTCGGCACCACGACGTCGAGTTTCACAGAAATTACCTCTCAATACATGATCTGGTACGCGGCGATGATGTAAGTCCTCACCGTGAACGAACCGATGGACGTGCCTGAAAAGATAGGTTTGATCCATCATAATGTGACCGAGCGCCGTAGTCGCTGGGAACTCCATCCTGATCCGGTCTATCCTCGTGCTCTATATTTCGAGAGTTTACTGAGGCAAATGATGCTTTTGCGATACAGCCTCGTCAAGGTCGCGGAGCACTTCGGGATCGAAGGGGAACTTGCGGGCGAAGTGGTGGGTTGACTCCAGAAGCCGAGAAAAATCTGCTCTGCCAAGCGTCCGCGGGTGCGCGTAGCATCCGCGCCAGTCCGTGTAGCGTTTGTTGTCCGGAGAGGTTTTGAAACCGGTCGAATTGGCGACCAGAGTGTGATAGAAGGACTCTTCGGGTACGGTTCTCTTTTCGTAGTGACGGTGAAGGTCTCGCCAGAGGGGCGTTTCCTCAAAGAGAAGATGCGCGACGCGACGATTTGCGGTCAACCAGGCGTCGCCGCCGTGACATGTTACTGAGCCATGAAAGGGAGTCAGCCTTTTCGTCAGGAACGTGAACGGAAGGCAAAGCTTCTCGCTGGGGGTACGCAGCCGCCTTGCCATCGCGGGACTGCACAACGGGATGGCCACGTAGCGGTTATAAGCAACCTGGGGCCACATCGTATGCTGGAAGGTGCTCATTCCGCCCAGACCCTCGTTCTTAATAGGCAGGTGCAGATTTTTAACCGGCCGTGAATCGATATAGGCGTCGAAGGTACTCTCGCGCAACTCGTGCAGGATAAAGTCGGCAGTTTGAATCGGATAATCCGTGCTGCTGAGCGTCACAAACCAGTCAGGATCGAACTCGCTATAAAGCAGGCGAAGAGCTGAAAGCTGCGCATCGACGACGGTTATCGATCCCCATTTGGTCGGAATCCATTTTTCGACAAAGCGCACGTTCCCCGAAAATTCGGCGGTATTCAGCGGCCCCTGTGAGAAATCGTGATGGATGACAATTGGAGGGTTGCTGAACATTGCGTTCAGGCGTTCGCATAAAAACAGCGTTTGTTCCGGGGAATTGTAGGTTACAAGTACGAATCCTATTGGAGGTTTCATGAAAGGACAGTCACTTTGAGGAGGAGGGAATACGATCGAATCACTTCAACTAGTCTACATTTAATGGTGCGCGTCCTTTTCACTGGTCGGTCTATGATCGTTTCGTTTAATTGCGCGGGATGCAGTTGCCGTGCTTGAGAGGATTGGATGAAGATTAGAGTTCTGTCGGTTTTCGGGATTTGCGGCCTTTTGGTCTTCTGCACTCTTGCCCTGTCGGAGCCCGGTCGCGCAGGAGAGATGCACGCCGGATCGAAGGCGCAGGCTGCGTCCGCATCCGGGGCCCACACCTGGTACATTCGCTCGGATGGCGGCGACCGGAAGCAGTGCACCGGCAAGGTGGATGCCGCCTATCGCGGCAGGGGAAGTGGGCAACCGTGCGCTTTCAACCATCCGTATCATTTGTTTACCAACGGCGAATACAACAATAAGGCCTGGCTGGTCGAGGGCGGCGATACGGTGATCATTCGCGGAGGCCCCTATCGCATGGGATACAAGGGGCCCAATCCAAAGGATTATTGGGGAAGCTGCCCCGGCAATCCCTATGGCTGCTCCATGCCTCCGCTGCCTTCGGGGACACCCGGTCATCCGACCCGCCTGCTCGGAGAAAATTATCAAAGCTGCAATAAGAAGACGCAGCTCTTTGGCGGCTATGCGCTTGGAGCCATCATCGATCTGAAGGGTTCGAAAAATGTCGATGTAGAGTGTCTGGAGTTGACCGACCATGGCCAATGCACGCGCGTAGGCGGTGGTTTTCCTGCGTCGGAAGGATGCCACAGCGACTATCCCCTGTCGGACTATGCCGGCTCCGGTATTGTGACCGACGAATCCACCGCGGGCGTAATGCTGAAGAATCTCGATATTCACGGGTTCACCTCGCGGGGCATCATCGGCCCTGTCGGAGGAGACGTAACGGCCGATCATGTGCGGATTGGGTTCAATGGCGGCGGCGGTTGGGACTTTGATAACGGCAGAGGGACGAAGAGCGCACCAGGCTCCATCGTTCATGCTTCTTACCTGACCGTGGAGTGGAACGGCTGCAACGAAGAGTATCCGATTAAGGATGCCATTCCGGCCTTCAATTGTTTCGATCAGAACAGCGGTGGTTATGGTGACGGCGTTGGAACGCCGAATACCACGCTCAATTTCACCTGCGATCACTGTATCTTCCGTTACAACACGCAGGATGGGCTCGATCTGCTGCACGTCGGTGGCAGCATCATCTCCATTTCCGATTCGGAGTCCTACGGCAACATGGGGCAGCAATGGAAGATGGGAGCCATGCACAAAGTACTGTTTCAAAATAATCTGACGGTGCACAACTGCAGGCGGATGTCGGCGGCCATGTCCGGCGCGCCGGAGGGGTATCACAGGTATCTATCCAACTTTTGCCGTGCTGGGGGCGATGGCATTGCATTTTCCGTCAATGACGATGGAACGTATGTCTTTCAGAACAATAGTTTTGCCGGCTATGGGGCGACGTCGTATGACATCAGCTGCTCCGGCCATTGCACGAAAGCCAACATTACGTTCCAAAATAATCTCCACGTCGGCTATAAGGACTCGGCTAGCGGCCAGTTGCCTGGCTTGTTTTACACCGCCGGTGTTCCGCGAAATCCGTTTGTCGCTCGCGACCACAATATCTACTACAACATGCGAAGCTGCCCCTCGGGCTGGACAGAGCATTGCGTCAATCCGAAGATTGCCAATATGCCGGAATGGCACGGAGAGGCGAGTCTCGATGGAATCAACTTCCATCTGACGAGCGGAAGTCCGGCACGGGGCGCAGGCGCCGCGGTGCAGGGATTGACGAAGGACTTCGATGGAGTTCAGCGTCCTGGAGGCGCGGCGGATATTGGAGCTTTTCAATACCATCCGTGATGTCGTTTTTCTGTTTACCAAACGTCAATGGCACGGCTATCGATTCAGTGCGCTGATTCGGAAGCAGCCGGGCCTTCGGTCGGGAGATCGTCGATCGTTCGATTGACGTAGCCCCGCGAGCCGGAGTTCGAAACCACCTTGCCGGGGTTCCCCAGAACAACGGACTCCGGGGGCACATCAAAGTTGACATAAGCGCCGGGGGCGATCAGGGCTTCTCGTCCGATGGTCACCTTACCGACAATAATTGCGTTTGCCCCAACCCATACGCGGTCTTCGAGCGTCGGCGCACCGGTACGCGGACCGCGGCTGGCGGCGCCGATGGTCACGCCTTGCGCGATGTTGATATTCGATCCCAGAACGGCATGCGGGCTGATGACCACACCGCCGAAGTGTCCTATATAGAGGCCAGGACCGATGCTCGTCGTGGGAGAGATATCGAATCCATATTTGAATCGATAGTGATGGAGCAGAATCCGGTTGTAGATGTAGTTGAAGATGGCAAGCGACTTCTTTTTTTTGCTGTAGAACGAGACTTTGCGCAGGTAGTAGGTAAAACGAAAACCGGGATCGTGCAGATAAGAGCTGACAAAGGCCCGCCTATCCGCTTTGCCGCGGTAGCGGTAGACATCGGCTCGCAGTATTTGCCAAAGCGATAAGGCCAATTCAGTTCCTCGTGAAGAATCGTTAGGTGTCGCGATGAGCTCGGAAGAGGTGACTGCGCAGTCGGACGGCAGCCAATACCAGCGCCGGCGCTACCCGAAGCAGAGAGATCACCATCGAAATCTTTGCGCTTTTATAGTAGTCGTTTGCGGCTGCAAGATGAGCAATCGCGGCGGCGGGGTTCTGCTCTTGTATCGCGACCTTGCCGCGAATCGTCTCCAGATCAGCCGTCTTCCTTGCTCTTGCATCCAGCAGGAGCCTCGTCTCTTCCGAGTCCTGCGGCCACAGCGTCAGCGCGTTGGTCAGGACGCGAATGTTATAGTCGGCCATCCTCGTCGGATTTGCGGAGAGGCTGGCGCCATGTTTGCGATAGCGGACGAGGATCTTGCGATGGTAGCCGATCCGATGTCCCGCGGCCGTGACGCGAAGCCAGCAATCGAAGTCTTCGCAGGATCGAAGCGACTCGTCGAAGCCAAAACGTTTGAGCACCTCGGTGCGCGCCGTGACCGAGACAAAGACATGGCAGCGCCGCGAGATGATGGCTGTCGAAGTCGCTTCGCCGTCCGACCGGCAGACATCCATGTACTCCTTGCCTTCGTAGATCGAATCTCCAAAGAACCGCGCATTGCAGTAAACGAGATCGTATTCCGGGTGCTCGCGAAGAAACTTCGTCTGCTCTTCCAGATAATCCGGCGCCCAGATATCGTCGGCGTCGAGCAGCGCAACCATGCTTCCCTCTGCCGCGTGAAGCCCGGTATTGCGCGCGCCGCTGAGTCCCCGGTTTTCCTGCTTGATATAAACGATGCGATCGCGATAGGGAAGCAGCACCTCTTCGAGCGCCTCGGTGTCCGGCGAGCCGTCGTTGACCACGATGACCTGAAAGGAGCGGTAGGTTTGGGCGAAGACAGAATCGAGGGTGTCCTTAATATAGGAGGCGGCGTTGTAGGCAGGAATGATGACGCTTACCAGGTCGGCAGACGGATTGCCCGCGATCTCTTCGTTTACCGGATTCAAGCTCAACCTTTCGTTCCCTGTCCCGCCAGCCGTGTGGATAGCTCTGTCTAGTATTCTGGTGTAGCTGCCGCAGATGAAAATACAGATTGCCGAGAGCCAGACCTTGAGCGTTGAGACCATATCGGAAGACCAGGGGAGACAGTCCCAACGCCGACTGTATCTTCTTTATCACGAATTGCGGCCGGGCGGCAGTCGGTACTCCTATGTTATTGGAAATAATGAATTTGAAAAGCACCTCGACCTTTTAGTGCGGCTCCGGGAGAGGAAGCACGGCCTATACCCTGAAGTGACGTTCGACGACGGCCATCTCTCAGACTACGAGTGCGCGCTGCCTATGCTGCAGGCGCGAAATCTAACGGCGCGTTTTTTCATCACTGCGGGTTGGACCGGGCGCAAGCCGGGCTACATGGGTTGGAGCGAGTTGCGAGCGCTGCACGAGGCCGGACAGTCGATTGGTGCGCACGGATGGTCGCATACGCTTCTTACTCATTGCAGTGAAGAGGATTTAAAGACTGAACTGGGAGTTGCGAGGAAGACGCTCGAAGATAAGCTCGGCGCTGCGATTACGACGATGTCTCTGCCGGGAGGCCGCTACAACCGCCGCGTTCTCGCGGCATGCGAGGCCGCTGGCTACACGCAGGTGTATACCTCGATCCCGCGATCGGAGCCTGCGACTCCAGGAAGGATGATTGGCCGGCTGAATATCCTTGGAAGCATGACGACCGAATGGATTGCCGATGTCTTGCAGCCGGAGAGCCGGACGCTGGCGGATCTTGGGCGGCAATATAAAGTGAAGGCAACCGTGAAGACTCTGATGGGAGACCGCCTGTACGAAAAGGCCTGGTCGGTGCTGAATCGAAGAGAACCGGATGCTGTTGATGAAGAGGCCACGTCGGATGAAGATTCTGCACATCATCAGTAGCGGAGGAATGTACGGCGCGGAGTCCGTGATCCTGAATCTCTCGCGAATGCTGAACGCAAGCTCGCATGCGAGCGTCCTTGGGGTATTTTCGAACTCTTCCAATCCAAATCTTCAACTCCATGAAGCCGCCGTGAAAGAGGGCATCGAATCGCACTTGATTCCCTGCGCAGGCCAGGTTGATCCGACGGTCGTTGAGAGCATCCGGCGACTGGTAGCGCAGACGGGCGCCGATGTGGTTCACGCGCATGGCTACAAGGCAGACGTTTATGTCTACTTCGCTCTGCGCAAGACGGCGACGCCCTTCGTGTCGACCTGTCACAACTGGCTCAAAGACGGCGCTCTCGTCGCCTTTTACGGCAAGGTGGATCGTTTTGTATTGCGCAGCTATGCGGGAGTCGTCGCTGTGTCGGACGAGGTCAGGGCCACGCTGCTTAAGGCTGGCGTCCGTGCAGAGAAGATTCACCTGATCCGGAATGGAATCGATATGCGGCCATTTGCGGAAGCAGCCCCATCCCTTCGAATCGATGGAGAGAAGACCCTGGTCGTGGGTTGGATTGGAAGGCTGTCGAGCGAGAAGGGAGCGGACATCTTTCTGCGCGCCGGGGCTCGGGTTCTCGCTGAGTTCCCTGAAGCCAGGTTTGTAATCGTAGGAGATGGTCCGGACCTTGCGGCCCTTAATGCTCTGATTGACGATCTCAGGATTCGGAAGAGCGTATCGTTGGCGGGTCGCAGGGAGGACATGCCTGCCGTCTACGCATCGCTTGACATGATGGTCTCCTCGTCGCGGCAGGAAGGATTGCCGATGGCGATTCTTGAGGGGATGGCGAGCGGTCTTCCGCTGGTCGCTACGGCCGTGGGCGATGTTCCGACCGTGGTTCGAGAGGGAAGTACCGGAAGGTTAGTGCCCTCGGAGAACGTGGAGCTGCTGGCGGCAGCCATGGTGGAGTTGCTGCGAGATGACTCGTTAAGAAGACGGCTGGGCTCAGCCGCAAAAGAGTTAATCGCGGAGGAATTTTCTGCTGAGCGGATGACCGCAAACTATCTTCGTGTCTATGAAGATGCCCTTACGCAGCGAGGTGTTGAAGCTCAAAAATCTCCCTCGGTTCGGACGAGGAAGGCGGAGTGAGCAAGTGAGCAAAGACCTTCGTCGGCCTCGGGTATTCATGATGGACCTATGGGCGACTGTGCCCTATTACACCGCTTATCTCTCGAAGGCGCTGCTGGCGGAGGGTGTTGATCTGACGGTAGGTTCCATCACCTATTACCTCGATCCCGGCTGCTTCTCGACCCGCGGAATCAAGCCGGACCCCGGCCTGCTCGACGTGGTGGGGAGGTTTCCGCTGCCGCGTCTGCCGCGAAGAATCCTGAAGTTCTTTGAGGCAATGCTGAACCTCTCCGCGCTGACGGTCCGCTTTTTCTTTAGACCGCCTGATGTGATCCATGTGCAGTATCTTCCCATGCTGAAGTGGCGTCTGCCGCTGGATCTCTGGTTCCTCGAACTCTGCCGCAAGCGAGGCTCGAAGATTATTCTGACGGTCCACGATCTGCTGCCGCACGATACGGCTGAGGTCTACAAAGAGACCTTTCATCACCTCTACCAGAGGGTTGATGGGATCATCTGTCACTCGGACAATATCAAAATGAGGCTCGAAGCCGAGTTCGGCGTTCCGGCGGAAAAAGTCGACGTGATTCCGCACGG
Organism: Acidobacteriales bacterium 59-55; assembly: GCA_001897435.1. Taxonomy (GTDB): domain Bacteria; phylum Acidobacteriota; class Terriglobia; order Terriglobales; family Acidobacteriaceae; genus Edaphobacter. The sequence goes on from MKSV01000010.1 coordinate 127,851, forward strand.
CCCATTTTTTTATGACCTTCCAGATACAGGAAGCGAAGCGACGCTCCAGGCGCTCGGGGTCGAGCGGGGCAAAGTGCTGGTGCTTTGGCAGGGAATCATCTTTCCCTACAAGGGAGTCGATCTATTGCTGAATGCATGGCAGAAGGTCGAAGCCCGGAATGAGAACGCCAGCCTTGTCATCGCTGGGACCGGCGCACCGGAGTTGCTGGATCAGATACGTGGGCAGATCGGCGAACTTGGCCTGAAGCATGTTCATCCTGAATTTCGTTTCATCACGACGGAGGAGCTTGTCGCGCTCTATCGTGCGGCAGACATCGTTGCCTACCCTTACCGCGCGATTACAACCAGCGGAGCGCTGGCGACAGGGCTTGCCTTAGGCAAAGCCATCGTGGCGAGCAATCTTCCTGTCTTTCGAGAGATTCTGGAGACTCGCGAAAATGCGCTTCTGGTCGATCCTCATCAATGCGAAGAGTTGGCCGGCGCTCTGACGGAAATGATCGAGCACCGCGAACTGCGAGAAGAATTAGCGAAGAAGGTAAGCGAGATGAATTTTGGCGATAAGTCGTGGCTCGCAATCGCGAAGAAGACAACTCAGGCGTATGCGAGATTTTTCCGTTTAGGCCTGTAATATAAAGCATACTTATTTGCGTGAAGTAAGCAGTCCTACGTCCCTATCTTTTAGATGGCGCTCAGTTTCTTCATCATTACCTCTGCATCTCACGAAATTGATTTATCTAAGGTGGAGTAATTGTTCAGGTCATGGCGCAGGCTCCGGGGCTCCCGCAAAAAGAGTCAGCACGCGCTGCTGGGTGAGCCTCCCGACCGCGGATACACGAGCTTGTTCTCAGGTTCCTTCACGCAGTTGCTTCACCCTCCTTCTGGTCAGATCCCGTTTTTGGATGGCCTTCGGACAATAGCGATCCTCCTCGTTGTAAATCACCATTTCAGCGCCAGGTTCGCGGAAGTGCATGGTGACAACTTTTATTCCAGGTTGCCCTTTGTGATTAACGGCTGGAGCGGCGTGGACTTATTCTTCGTTCTCAGCGGCTTCTTCATCGGAGGGCAGCTATGGAAAGAGCTGCTGAAAGATGGAACAATCTCGATCCGGCGTTTTATTCTGCGCCGCGGGCTGCGGATATGGCCCCTGTTTTTCTTCATCTATCTATGCGTATTTGTGCTCTACTGGCCCGACGCCGCAACCAAGCAATATGGTTGGTCGGATCTGGTATTTCTGACGAATTATTTCAACCACGGGATTGTCGGCGGCGGCTGGTCGCTTTGTACGGAAGAGCAGTTTTATATCGTGACGCCTCTTCTGCTTTGCCTCTTCGCCCGTAAAAAGCTGCACGCAATCCGTCCGTGGCTTTGGGGGTTGCTCGCGCTGATTCCCGCGATGCGGATGGCGATCTGGGGTCATCACACAGGTCATTTCTTTTATCACGACCCGGCTCTGTTCGCCACGATGTACTACAAGTTTCACACCCATTGCGATGGACTGATTATCGGTTTGATCATCTCCAATCTCTGGGTTAGCTATAACAAACCCCGGTCTCCGCTATGGAAGTCCTCTCTCATCCTGTTCGGAGGATTTGCCCTCCTGGTAATTCTGCGTGAGCTGCAACACGAGATCTTCATCTTCACGGGGCTTGCCTTCTTTTTCGGTTCACTAGTTTGGTTCGGGCTGGCTTCCCGCATCAATTTTTTTCAATCACGGCCGTTCTATTGGATATCTCGCCTGTCTTTCGGCATGTATCTGAACCACGGATATTTAGTGAATCCGGTCCTCAAGAGGTTTCTGCCACACGTCCACTTCCTGCCACCGTCTTCCATCGCAGCACAGTTACTGGGTACGGTGATTCTCACAGGACTATCTGCGGCTATTGCAATAGTTACCTTCTGTCTTGTAGAACACCCCTTCCTTGGTCTGCGCATGAGGCTGCTGGAACCTCATGTGATGAAATAATCTTGTGATATAACCAAAGTCACGGGTCCCCCGTTACCAGCCTTTCCCGCCTGTTGAGCAACGGGATGATACTGTTCTGCTTCTGCCTTCGTTTTCCCGTTACCGAGATCGCTTGATTTTTTAAATCGGCTGATTTTCAGGCAGTCATGGGCATCCTTTCGGATTCATTCCGATTTTCTTTTTTTAGATATGGATTGACTTGTCGTTCATGGCAGGCAGCGTCCTTGCGCGTCAGCGCCCAAACCGGCTTGACTGGAGAGGATTCGCGCCTTGCGTTTGCTTTGTTAACTCTATGCCACGAAAGAACTATACGGCGCCCCCAAAGAGCTATACGACGATCCAATGTGCAATACACCGGATCTTCATTAGCTGTCAGGCTGTAAGAACAATTACTGGATTCTGCGGCTGTCGTAAGAAGTTTTCGAACCACTGTTATGGGGAGCTGTTTCCCTGCAAATGGAGAATATTTTGAAGTCCCTAGCTTTCCTTATTACTCTTTTCCTTGTCTCCCCACTGGCATACTCAAAGACCGTGAGTTCGGTTTCTATCTCTCCGCAGGGTGCTGTACTTCAGAGTGGATCAACGCTGCAGTTCGGCGCGACCTGTGCCTATTCCGACGGATCCACTGATAACTGCGCTGCAGCGGGCGGTGTTACCTGGACGACTTCTCGAGCCACCGCGCTTACAGTCAATAGCACCGGATTGGTCAAAGCCGCTACCGACCCCAGGGCAGGTTCCGTTGGTACAGGTCTTGTGCTCGCTTCGGCGGGTGGCGCGACGGATCGTGCCAATGTGTATTCGCAACATCCTGGAGATACGTTCTATCAGTACATGACTCCGGACTACCGCCTCTATCAGACAACGACGCAGCCGACTCCCGTCAGGCTTCCCTTGAATGTCGTTCTAGGCTCGACAGTTGCTATTGGTTCAGGAATCGTTGTGAACTATAACGGACCTACCACAGGCACGCCGTTTAATGGCACATGCAACTGGGTAAGTTCGGACCCGGCCAAAGCCACCGTAAGCAAGATCGGGCTCGTTACGGCGGTAGCTCCCGGAACAGTCAATATCACCTGCGGCCGAGCTGGCAATGGCGTGTTTGGCACGAGCGCGACGTCGGGATGGGTTTCTCCGGGAAACGTCATTACTCTTAACATCGTGGCCGGAGGGACTGGGTCGCAGACCTGGTATGTTCGTCCCGGCGGCGGCACCCCCTTTGTGAGTGCAGCGGCGACTCCGGCAGGTCAGTGCGACGGAAAGCATGATGCCGACTATCCCGGCTCGGGTGTCAATCAACCCTGTGCGCTGGGGAATATCCGGTATCTCTGGACAGACCAGAAGACTTACTACCAGGAAAAGTGGATGATCTCCGGTGGGGATACCGTGATCGTCCGGCAGAATCCGAACGGCTATAACACCGGAATGGATGCCAATACAGTCGGCGCTCCGGTGAACTGTAATGGAGACGGGGGAAACTGCTTTATGCCGTCGATCCCTTCCGGCACTGCCGCTCGGCATACGCGCATTCTTGGTGAAAATTACGCGAGTTGTTCCTCGGATTCCGCAAAAACTTTGCTTCACGGAACGTGGGGAGCATACACAGTATTCAATACAACCGATTCGCAGTTCGTCGATGTCGCCTGTTTTGAAGTTACGGACACGGCGGCGTGTGCCTCAAGCGGAGCTTATACGAATACCTGTCGTAACGGATCGAACAACGCGGCAAACCACGGAATTCTTCAAAGCGCTCTTACTGCGTCGGTAAACTATATCGACCTATTTATCCATGGGCTGGGCTCTGACGGTATTCATGGAGCATCCGGCGTTGGCATCGTAGCCGACAGGGTTCATATTCGGGCCATGCCAAATGCCGGAATCAATATGGATGACAATCCATGGCAGGTAGGCAATATCTCTGTCGCGGGTGGATTTACTTTGAAGAACTCTATTACCGAGTTCTCGGGTTGCGTTGAGGAATATCCCGTCGTTCACAACTATCCCTACATCGAATGCCGCGACCAGAATACCGGAGGCTATGCCGATGGCTTCGGGACCGCCAGTGCCACCGGCGACTGGCTCTTCGACCACGATACCTGGCGATATAACTTTCAGGATGGTCTCGACCTTCTCCACTCAGGCTTGAATAGTCTCACCGTCACGAACTCAACAAGCTACGGAAATGATGGCCAGCAGTTCAAGATAGGTTCCGGCCTCATGGTGATCTTTCGGAACAATCTCACTCTGCATAACTGTGCGCGTATCGGACAGACGATCGGCGATGAGCCGGCGAGCGCGATACTGCCGGGGGTAGCCTTGTGCCGCGCGGCGGGAGATGGAATTCCGGTCGCCTTTGATGGGCAGGGGACCGATCTCTTCCAGAACAATACCTACGTGGGCTACGGAGCAACTTCCTATGACCTGATGTGCACGGGTGGGTGGGATAGCTGTCCGAATACGAAATCGGTGTTCCAGAACAATGTGAACATCGGTATCACTAATTTGAATCCTGCCTTGCCTGACCATCGAGCGCCGGGCCTCTTCTATACCCAGGCAGCGATGCCTGCAAATCAGGGCTGGGCGGTGCGTGACCACAATCTTTACTATGGGTTCCGCAATGGGTGTCCTGCGCTGAATGCCGGAGAGATCTGCGCGGATGCCAAATTCATCGGGGAACCGCCGCTAACGATCTCGTCCGAGACGCTTCTTGATAACTTCAATTTCAATTTGAGTTCGTCAAGTCTGGCCAGGGGTTCCGGCATTAGTATCCCCGGCTTGTTATCTGACATTCTTGGATTGACGCGTCTCAGCCTTCCATCCATGGGCGCAATCGAATTTGGAGGCAGCTCCACCGCTCCTCCTGTTTCGCAGCCGACGACGTTGACCCTGGGAGTTACGCCCAGCTCACTGACCGTTGGGCAGACGGCAACCGGTGCAGTGTCGGTTATTTCAGCAGGAGGTGTGACCCCCACCGGGATAATCTCTTTGTTGAGTGGGACTTCTCTTCTGGGGACAGCTACCTTAAATAGCTCCGGCATCGCGACGCTTTCGCTGCCTTCGCTTGCTGCCGGGTCTTATGCTGTAACTGCCTCCTATACGGGAGACAGTAATTATGCTGCCGGCGTATCGAGTGCCGTCACTCTGACAGTGAGCAACCCTGTGACGTCACCTCCGAGCGGCACCCCTCTTCCTCCCAGCGGCACCCCTCTTCCTTCAAGCGGAGGGAACCCATCCTCGGGAGACCCTTCCTCTCCTTCGGGGACTGTAAAGCCGCCCAGCGGAATTCCGCCTTCATCCGTCACGGATGGTGAACCTTCTTCGGGCGTCAAGCCTGCCGCTGTTTCGATTTCAGTTGCGCAGCCCGATTATGGGTTCAATGTCATTCCCGGCTCAACGCGCCGTATCTTTGCGACGGTCACCAATGGAAGCACCAACCAGGTCACCTGGACGGTGAAGTCCGGTTCCGCGCAGATCTCTTCAGGCACCGGTTCGTGGATCGACGTGACCGCGCCGGCGACGGGATCTTCCTGTTCGATTACGGGAACGAGCGCGAAGTATGCGGTGGCTTCCGCGACGCGATTTACCATTCAGGCAGCCTCTGTGGACGACGGATCGAAGACCGCCGACGTTACGTTCAACGTCTGCAAGCCTGCCGTAGAAGTTTCGGTCGTTCCGTTCTATCGCACCGTCTATGCAAACCAGCCTGTCGATCTCCAGAGCTTTGTGCTCGGAGCGACGAACCAGAATGTTCATTGGGCGATTACATCACAACCCAGGAACGGAGACGGCAGCCTTGCCGATTCCACCTCTCGCGATACCTTGTTCACCGGAACCATTCCCGGACGCTATCACCTTACGGCAACCAGCGTCGCGGATGGAGCGAAGAGCGCGACGGCGATTGTCTACGTGACCGGTCACACGATGCCGTTTCGTGTCACTCCTAACCGGACAGAGCCCGTCGATTGCTCGGTCGATCCGGCGATGCTGGGGACTGTGTACGAGGTCGGTCCGTCGCAGGCATTCAAGACGCTTGCCGCAGTGCCGTTCCCAACCATGGAACCCGGTTCAACCGTACGGCTGCATAACGAAGACGCGACCGGTCTGCATCCCACGGAATATCACGAATATGTTCAGATCTCGCGCGCGGCGACTGCCGATCAGCCGTTTCGTCTGTGCGGCGTTCCCGATCGATTTGGGAATCTGCCTGTCATCGACGGGGCAAATGCGACCGGCCGATCCGATACGGGAGCCGATGTTGCCGGCACCGGGCTTCTGGCGCTGCACAGTTCGAACAGCTTTACCTACTGGCCTGCCTTTTCCGGACCGCAATACATTGCCGTCGAAGGAATTCAATTTCGCAATGCGAAGGCCGGCAACAGCTACCGTGCACCGGGCGGTTCGGCCAATACCTGGCAGAGTTCTTCCTCATGCATTCAGGTCGATGAGGCGCAGAATATTGCGTTTGTCGGCGATGATATCGGAAGTTGCAGCAGCGGAGTGCTGACCGAATTCAACAGCAACGGAGGCTGGGGAGCATCGGACGTGAACCTCCTTCTGGAGGGAAACTACATCCACAACAATGGAGTCGCCGGCTCGAAGCTTGGACACCAGGTGTACCTCCAGTCGTGGGGCAATGTCGTGCAGTTCAATCGCATTGACAACTACACCGCGGGCGCACTGGGCGCGAACGTCAAATCGCGCGGCCTCCAGGACGTCTTCCGCTATAACTACCTTGGCGACGGCGCGCAGCGGCAGATGGATCTTGTCGACGTAACCGATGCCCCGGCCTACATGTCGTTCAGCGGCTTTCTTAGCGGCGGAGCTAACTCCTTCCATGCCCTTTACAACAAGGATGCCTATCCTGCCGATCGGATCGCCGCCGAGCAGGAAGCCTGGAACTCGCACTTTGTCTACGGCAATATCTATCAAAACAGTACATCGATGGCGCCTATCCACTTCTCCATGGATACGAGCGGCGGCGAGCTTGCGCGAAAGGGATCGCTCTACTGGTACAACAACACCTTCTACGAGAAGGCGTGTCCTTCATGCTCCGGCGCGTGGACGCTGTTCGATACGACTGCCGGCAACGGTACCTATCTCCCGCAGGTCGAATTCCCGACGGTGCAGGCGTACAACAATATCGTCTGGATGGACAATGCAACCGCGCCGGTCTTCCATTGGAATAACTACTCTGCGTTCATCGGTGAAGGAGGCGGCAATCTCCTGCCCGCAAACTGGGGCGCCAGTTCGACAGGAGAAGGCACCGGCCCTGCCTGGAACACCAGCCCCAATGGCAATGCGTACCAGAACAGTCTTCCCTTGACGACGCATATCTCCGGATTGGATAAGACGGATGTCCTGACGACCGGAACCATCCCCTTCGATCGAATTTCCTGGCTGGCCGGCAGCAAGGTTACCGGCACGCAGCTTGTGCCGTCGGCGGTCTGCGAGATGCCCGATCGCTTCGCCTACCTGCCTAGCCTGGGATACGCCGTTCCCCGGGTCAGCTCTCCAGGCGTTGGGGCAACCGATACGGTTGCCGATACCTCAGGAATGATGAAGATCGTGATGGGTGGCGGGAGATACAACACGCGGTACTCAAACTGCCATTGAGAACGATAAAAGAACCATAAAAGAACAAGGCGCCCGGGATGAATGATCCCGGACGCCTTGCCGTTTTGACCGGCCCTGCTTCCACCGGAATTGGCGGTATGAACCATTCCAGTGACCGCGTCGCGCCCGTTGCATCGCACTTTCGGTAGACTCATAGGGTACGTTTGCGTTGAGGATATTTAATCTATGAATTTTCGGTACCTTGCTTTAGCTGTCGGCCTCGCGCTGACGACCCTTGCGGCCCACGCTCAGGTTGGCCTTTATATCAACCCTGTCGCCATCCGCATAAGCAACTCCCAGGCCGATACGGGTCCATTCGCTTTCCTTGGAGAGAACTCCAAATCCAACATCTTCTACGGTGTCAACATCGGCGGATACTACAACTTCTACCACCAGGGAAAGACCGAGGTTGGCCTCGATATCCGCGACTCCTTCACGAATGGCAACAGCGCAACGCTCAACAGCTTCCTTGTCGGAGTCCGCGTCGCCACTGCGCCTTTCAAGAGGCCTCTCAAGCCGTACCTTCAGGCCTCCGTTGGGGTGGGCACCACTCGTCCTCCGACGAGCAGCGTGCGTTCCAACAGAGCGCAGTTCGGAATCTTCGGAGGCGCGGATTACACGCTCAGCCGCCATGTCGACTTCCGTGTCGTTGAAATAGGTTTCAATTCTCTGACAACGGCCAGCAGCAGTACGATCGGCGGTGTCGGCAGCATTCCCGCTTCGAAGCTGCTCAGCTTCAGCACCGGCCTGGTCTTCCGGTTCCCCTAGAGGCTGTTATGACTCCCCGCCTGCTGTTCACGGCAGACCGAATCGCGTCGTATTGCCTCTACAGGTCAGCGCGACGGGTAGCTTGATACCCCCCAATGTATCCGGCTGCCTTCGACAACTCGCTGGGTAGCGTTCAATTTATGAGGGTCGCAGATGGCAAGATCGCTGTCCTTAACCAGGAGGCTCACTTTCTTATCCTTTGTGTTGAATATTCTGGAAAGAGCGCCTCAGATATTGAGGCGCTCCAGCTTCGTAATTCTTCCCGATTGATTCCAGTCCGATACAAAGATATTGGCGTCGCGATCAATGAAGCAACCGTGCGCTGCACTGAAGATTCCAGGTTTGATCTCAGACGGAGTTGTCTTGTAGCTTGCCCACTGTGATCGATCGGGGTTGTCTCCCAGGAATGCAACCGGGGCGTTATCTCTATCCAGAATGGTCGTTCGTCCCTCCAACTCCGAGACCACGGCATAGTCGCCGTGAAAGCTGACCTGACATGGGCGGCGCATATGGAACGCTACATGTTTTACAAATTTTCCGTCGAGATCGAAGTGCGACAGCCGCCGGTTCTCCCGGTCGCATACCAGCAGCAGGGGCTGATCGTAGCGTTTATCGAGCACCATTCCATGGCTGCAGTTGCACAGTCCGTCCGCGCTTCCTTTCCCCGCGAAGGCGGCAAGGTATTCGCCATTTTTGCTGAAGCGGAAGATACGCGAGTCGCCATATCCGTTGGCGATGTAGATGGAGCCATCAGGAGCGGGAACCGCAGCGGTTAGCCGCCACTCATTCAGCGCGGTAAAGCCGGCCTCGGGCGGAGCGGTGATCTTCTGTATGACGGTTCCATCGGTCTTCATCTTGACGAAGAGCCAGTGCTCGGCTGGCGTACCCTTCTGCACCGTGCAATAGAAATACTGCACTCCATTCTCTTCGGCGTGGACCATGGAGTGGATCTCCGGGTATTCCTGTGCGATGGTGCGGATCAGCGTTCCCTGTTGGTCATAGACCAGGACTCCAGTGCTGCTCTGGGTGCTGACGTAGAGCAGCCCCGCGTTGTCGGTCGCGATTCCTCCGTGAGTTCCACCGAAAGAGATTCCTTCGGGCAGCCGTCCCCAGCCCGAAACCGCGCGATAGGTCCATGAGCCATTTCCCGTTCGCGCCTCTTCCTTGCCGGCTTCACAGGCCGGCACGCTGGCTTCCGCTTTGTTCCGCTCGCCCGCCAGGGTTACAAGTGCGGTCGCTCCGGTTGCGGTAAAAAACTTTCTTCGGTCGAAGGTTTGCGCTACTTCGTGATCTGAAGGTTTATTCATAGTGTCTTCCTCTCGGTTGGTGGAGCAGTATCCGCGATGGGCGCGTGTTGAGCCGGTGTGTCGTATAGGTAAATACTGTGCAGGCCCTTTATCGCTTCAAGGGGGGCTAACGCTGCCTTCGTCACCTTGGTTCCGCTTAGATTCAGGTAGGTCAACTGCGAGAGCGGAATCAGCTTCGTCAGGCTGTTGCCGGTGACGGCCGTATCTTCCAAGTGCAACACTCGCAGGTGAGTGAACTTGCTCAACGTATCGAAGCCGGCATCGGTCACCCCTGTGCGAGCCAATTCGACTTCCACGATGTAGGGTGCGAACTTCGCGAACTGCGCGAGTTGGGCATCGCCAAAATTTTTACCGACATCAACCGTTCTAAGGATTAATCCATCAGACGCCTTGTTGGACACCTGTACCAGTTTGGCGCCCGTACCACTACCCATCGCCGCGATCTCCGGCATCAAAGCACTATAGTCTCCCACCGGCGGCAGCGGCACATCCTTGTGTTCATTAATGGTGATTCCGGACAAGGAAGTCGCCGTGGACGACGCCCCCTGCTGCACCCAGGCGCGAATCCACTCAATCTGCTCCGGTTTGAGAGGCGGTTTGCCCTCTGACGGCATGAACTGTTTGTGGTCTTTGGGAAGAGTAACGCGTATCAGCAGCAGGCTCTTGTCGGGAGCGCCCGCGGCGATGACCTTGCCATCCTTTCCGCCCTCCATCAGATACTCATATGAGTCAAGGCGGAGGCCTCCCTTAACCTTGTTTTCGCCATGGCACACCACGCAGTCTGAATCGAAGATGGGGTTGATGTGCTGCGCGTAAAACGAGCCGGAGATTGGCGCCTTGGCTGGCGAAGACCCCAATCCTGTCCAGCGTTTGAGCAGCGGCGGCATGGATTCAGTAAGGTAGTTGCTCCCATGGGTCAATGAACCGCCCTGATGGGCCGCCCACGACAACACAAGCAACACGCAACCCAGCAATACGGGATAGAGTCGCGGTACGGCGCCTGATGCCCATAATGGACGCACCAGCAGGCATAGCAACACGCCGATGGTCAGGGCGATACCGCCCCACATATGCCGCGTGACGCCTGCGCCTGAATCGCCGCTGCCGTAAGCAAGCAAATAACCAAGCGTCATCGCGCCCAGACTGCTGATGAAGCCGAGGGCCAATACCAAACTCGCGCTCTCACGCAGCGACGGCTTCCAGCGTCCCCCAACTTCGAGTAATGGAACCAGCAGGATAAAGCCAATCGGCAGATGAATGATAAGCGGATGGAACCTTCCCAGGAACTGTTGCCAGTCCGCATGGGGTTTCCCATCCAGTTTGAAGATGTGGGGCAGGAGCAGCAGCGCCATGCTAAATAGCAGGGCCATTACCCAGGCCGTCCGCGCCGCCGGACTTCTGGGAAGCAGTTTCGAATCAAGTCCACTCACGCCTTCACCGAGTCCTCATGCCAGCAATCCCTGAACAACGTAGGCAGGCGTCGTGCCAGTCAGTTTCTGATCGAGCCCTTGTGATTGAAAGGTCAGCTTGTTATGGTCGATGCCCAGGCAGTGCAGTACCGTCGCGTTGAAGTCCCGCACAGGGACGGGATCCTTCACCACGTTGTAGCTGTAGTCGTCCGTTTCGCCATAAGAGATTCCGGGTTTGACACCCCCGCCGGCCATCCATGTGGTGAAGCATCGCGGGTGATGATCGCGGCCATAATCGGTCTCGGAGAGTCCCCCCTGGCTGTATACCGTGCGACCAAACTCGCCCGCCCAGATCACCAGCGTGTCGTCGAGCAGTCCACGCTGTTGCAGGTCCGTGATCAACGCATAACATGCGCGATCCGTCTCCTGGCAGAGGATCGGCAGCAGCTTCGGCACATTGCCATGTACGTCCCAGCCGCGCTTGTAGACCTGCGTAAACCGCACGCCGCGCTCGGCCATTCTACGCGCCATCAGGCAGTTGTAAGCGAACGTGCCGGGTACTTTCGCCTCGGATCCGTAAAGGTCCCAGGTCGACTTCGGCTCCTTGCTCAGATCCGTAAGCTCCGGCACCGAAGTCTGCATGCGGTACGCCATCTCATACTGCGAAATGCGCGAGTTTGTCTCCGGATCACCGAGCTCCGCGTAGGTCTGCTGATTGATCTGATGCACCGCATCCAGCATCTTTCTACGAACATCGCGATTGACTCCGGCGGGATCGCTCAGAAAGAGCACCGGGTCTCCTGCCGAACGCAGTCCGACTCCCGCATACTCGGACGAAAGAAAGCCGCTACTCCATAAACGCGACGATACCGGCTGGTTGTTCTCGATAGGGTTCAGCTTGCTCTGAAGCACCATGAAGGTAGGCAGATTATTGTTCATGCTGCCGAGCCCATAGGACAGCCACGCGCCCATGCAGGGCTTGCCCGAATTCATGTTCCCGGTATTCATCAGCATGATCGCGGGCTCGTGATTGATGGCGTCCGTGTTGGTTGTCTTGATAATCGTCAGCTGGTCAATCATCTTCGACGTGTACGGCAGCAGATCGCTCACCCAGGTCCCGCTTTTGCCATGCTGCTTGAACGCCCAGTGCGACGGAGCAATGGGAAAGCGCGCCTGCCCTGACGACATGCCGGTTAATTGCTGCGCGCCTCGCACCGAATCCGGCATGTCCTGGTTGTACATCGCGGCCAACTTGGGCTTGTAGTCCAGCATGTCCATCTGCGGCGGACCGCCCGACATGAAGAGATAGATGGCGCGCTTGGCCTTCGGAGCGAAGTTCGGCAGCTTAAACTGCTCCGGCGTGATGACCTTCGGTTGACTGGAAGTCGTCGTAGCGTGGGCCACGGAGGTCAGTGCATGGTCTCCTGTCAGAGACGCCATCGCAGCCCAGCCCATCACCTTGCCTGCGCGGCCGAGGAAGTGCCGGCGGGTCTGCAGTGCGGCCCATTCCTGCTTCAGTTCTTCAGGAATAGGCAACGTCCGGACGTCCAGGTCCTGCTCGGTATCGGTGCAAAGCGGATGCTGTTTCATCATGCTCCTCTCGCTACTTGGTTACGGCCTCGTCCAGGTTCATCATCTCGCTGGCCACCATCGTCCAGGCCGCCAACTCCGGAGCAGGAATGGAAGGATCGCTTCGTTTTTCTCCCACGCCGATCAACTGCATCGCCGCCTTTGGATCAGCCTTATAGTGCTTCTCCATCGCCGCGAGCGAGGTTTCCAGAACTGAAGACATCTGCGGCGTCGGATCGTGGGACAACAGAATATTCCCCAGCAGATTGATCCGCTGCTCCGGCTGCTTGCCGCCCTCCTGGATCACTCGTTGCGCCAGCGCCCGCGAAGCCTCCACCCACTGGACATCGTTCATCATCACCAGGGCTTGCAGCGGCGTATCCGTGCGCTGCCGCCGCGTGCAAGCAACGTCGCGCACCGGAGCATCGAACGCATCCATATCCGGCATCGTCGCCATGCGTTTCCAGAAGGTATACATACTGCGGCGGTAGAGAGCATCCCCATGGCCCTGCTCATAATTGAGCGTATCGCTGGTGGGATAGCTCACCTGTTCCCACACGTTCTGCGGCTGATAGGGCTTCACGCTTGGGCCGCCAACCTTGTTGGCGAGCAGCCCCCCTGCCTGTAGCGCAATATCGCGTAACATCTCGGAGTCCATTCGGAAGCGCGGCCCATGCGACAGCAGAAGATTTCTGGGATCGCGGGCTATCTGCTCCGGGGTCGACTTCGCGCTTTGGCGATATGCAGCCGACATCACCATCAGCTTGTACATATGCTTGATGTTCCAGCCGCTCTCACGGAACTCCACGGCCATCCAGTCCAACAACTGCGGATGAGAGGGACGCCCTCCCACGATGCCGAAGTCCTCAGTCGTCTCTACCAGTCCGGTACCGAAGACCTCGTTCCACATTCGATTGACGGTTACGCGCGCCGTCAGCGGATTGTCGGGGCTGACCGTCCACTTCGCCAGCGCCAGACGATCATGCGGTATACCGGCCGGCAGCGGAGGCAGGAAGTGAGGCGTATTCGCCTCCACGCGCTCCAGCCTGGCTGTATAGACCCCCCTTGCCAACACATCCGCGTAGGCAAGGGATGGCTTCTCCGAGGCGACGATAGAGAGATCGCCTCCAATTGAGAGTTGCTGCAGCTGCCCATCCAACTGAACGATCTGGCTCTGGAGCGCCTTCGATTTCGCGTCCACACTATCGAAGTAATAGGAGCTTACGACATGCCATTGGTCCTCAGTCCATTTTGCAGCAGGCGTAGCCAGGACCTCTGAAACGTAGTCCTCAAAGGGAAGGCGTCCAGCCTCTTCCGGCGTCAGGGTCCGTGCGTAGAGCCGGATGTCCTGATAGCGCGTGTCCTGCGCCGGATCGGCGTCGGGATATCTCCAGCCCAACTGCATCGGAGCCTGAGTCTTGATGGTCGAGTGAGCCAAACTGTCGTAGACCACCCTGGTCGCGACTGCTTTGCCGTTCACGTAGATCTTTACTCCGGATGCCTTGCCCGATCCATCGTAGGTAAAGAACACGTGGTCCCATTTGTTGTCCAGCGGCAGGGCATTCAGTGTTGCGACCCTGATCCCGACCCACGGCGTGTGGTCTGCTGTTTTTTTCGCCTTGATGGCGTCTGCCTTCCGCTTCGCCTCCGCCGCCGCCTTCTTCTCTGCCTCGGTCTTGGGCACGCGCTTTGGACGCTGCTTGGGCTCCAGGGTGTCCAGGCCCTCTGGAGTTGGGTACTCGAAGGCTGCTCTCTTGAACAACTCCGGCTTGGCTTTGCCCTTCGCTGTTTTAGGCCCGGGCAGGCTCTTCGGCCCCCCGTTCACCAGGTCGACATTGATGACGCCATGATCCAGAGAAAGATCCCAGCCGCGATTGTGCTGGCGTGTATCCATCTTCGAGATCAAGGTTCCCGAGGTGCTCGAATAGTTGGGAGCGGCGCGCAACATGAACCATCCGCCTGAAGAAAACGATTGGTTCCAGTCATAGTCGCCCATCTGTCCCAGCATCATCCTCGCACTGGTATCCATGCGAAAATCCGGCCAGAACCAGGTCGTCTCGCCCCACTGCGGCTTGAATTTTCCGATCGGGAAGCTAGCCTGGACTGCATGGGGAGCGCTGTTCTTGAACACCTCGCCGCCGCCTTCGTCCAGCTTCAATCGCAGCAGGAATTGATCGCCGGATACAGGCACGGCGGGGTCTTGACGCGAGGCAATCCATTGTTTAATCAACTTCCTGTGGTCCAGATGCATCGCATTCAACTGACTCACAAGGCTGGAACGTTGAGCCAATATCTTGTTATAGGCCTCCATCTTTTGGGGCTTCGGGATCCGAACCACAGGAGCCCAATGCGGCATGTCCCCGTTATAGGGCAACTCGTCCATATTGTTGAAGAAAGCGCTCAACGAGTAGAAGTCTTTCTGTGTCGTTGGGTCGTACTTATGGTCGTGGCAAACCGCGCACCCGACTGTAAGCCCCATGAACGCGGCACCGTAAGCCTCAGTCCGCTCCCGTGCAAGGTTTACACGCAGCTCCTCGGGAATCGTTCCGCCTTCATTACTGCTGACGCCGGACCGGATGTATCCACTGCCCAGAAGCGCATCCAGATTTTTTGACGGCAACATGTCTCCGGCGATCTGCTCCATCGCAAACTGATCGAATGGCTTGTTGCTGTTGAATGAGCGGATCAGATAGTCGCGATAGGGCCACGCGTGGCGGCTGTTGTCGAGGTGCAGGCCGTAGGTATCCGCGTATCGCGCATAATCCATCCAGTAGCGCGTCCGCTGCTCGCCGAAGCTCTGCCTGGCCAGCAGGGCATCCACCAGATGCTCATAGGCCTGGGGCGATGAATCCTTTACAAAAGCATTCACCTCAGACGGAGTAGGGAGCAGGCCGGTCAGATCGAGCGTGACCCGGCGAATCAACGTCTCCATATTCGCTTCCGGAGATGGCTTCAACCCTTCCTTCTTCATCCGAGCCAGCACGAACGCATCGATAGGATTTTGTGCCCAGCCTTTGTTGTCAACTGCAGGCAATGCGGGACGAACCGGCTTCTCAAACGCCCAATGCGGCCTGTAAACCGCGCCCTCTTTTATCCACTCCTTGAGGATGGCGATATCTTCACGCTTCATCGGCTTCGCATCGCCCTGTGCCGACTGCGGCATTAGATAATGCGGGTCTTTGGACTCGATCCGCTTGACCAGTTCGCTCACCTCAGGATGACCGGCCACGATCGCATCCGGATGTCCGGGACGCTTTTTGAACGCCGATTCTGCGAGGTCGAGTCTAAGTCCAGCCTTCCGCATCGACGGATCGGGGCCATGACAAGTGAAACAATTGCCGGCGAGGATCGGCTGCACGTCCTGGTTAAAGTCGAGATGCTGCGCCGCCTGCGCGGCTCCCGTTTTTGAGGGCCTGCTCTTGCACCCCGTAACCAGAAGCGCCACCATACCGGCCAACAGGCACACAGAGAGCCTCGGACGGATTTGGCCTCGGGATAACGCCGGGGCTTCGGCAGATTTTAGATGCAGAGGCGTCATAAGAGAGCAGTCCTTATTGATTGAAGCAGAATGTGCACTCATAATCAGAGTATGAATACTATTTTTTCCCTATAAAAGAAGCAAATCATTATTTTTCGCAGCTATACGAAACGCTAAATTCTCCCTTTCCATCGCAAGCTGCTTCCGCCTCGCGTTCGTGCGTTGAAGCTCTGGGCAAGAACCCTTATTGCTGGATGCGGTACTCAAGCGCACGTCCTCCCGGCAGTGGAGGGCAGGAAAAGTAAACGGTCGGGGCGACTAGATTCAAGCTGGCGACCTCACTCACCCAGTCCTGTAGTTTTGCAGCATCAACAACTTAGGAGCGCTGGCTCCTAAAATCACAATCGGAACCGAGAAAAATTCGCACTGTCTTATGCTCAGAGATGCTCTCGAATTGTTGCGAATCAGCAATCGAAAGTTAGCGGTTGTTCACGCGATGTCTTCGTGTGACAATAAACCCCGTTCAAATCAAGAGGTCATATGCCCGCTCGGCTAATGGTTCGAGTTCTTTTGTTCTGCCTGATATATTTCTTTCTTCCGTCTGTCTTTGCGCAATCAATAACGCCTTCGGCTTTGAGTGCTTCACCCGGAATTCCGGTTCCCGTGGTCTTCGAATTGAACCAGGGTCAGCTACAGGGAGCATATCGATTTCTCGCTCGCAACACGGGCGGCGAAGTACGCTTTACCGATAGTGGTCCTGATTTTGTGATGAGGGGCAGGAGTAGCCATGCCGTCATCCATCTTCGCCCGGTTGGCGCGGCTGCTCAGACTCGAGTCGAAGGGAGGCAGCCACTTCAGGCAAAAGCGAACTATCTGATCGGGCGCGACGCTTCACGCTGGATTCGCAACGTCTCCACCTTTGCAGAGGTGGCATACGGTGGAATCTACCCGGGTGTGGACCTGCTCTTCTACGGGAGCAAGGATCGCCTGGAACATGACTTCGTCGTCTCACCCCACTCCGATCCGTCTAACATTCGCTTTACCCTGACGGATGCCGATCAGATTGAAGTCAACGATTCCGGCGATCTTGTGGCCTCGGTAGCGGGCGAGGAGGTCATCCTTCGGAAACCGGTCGCCTACCAGGAGGCCGACGGCAAAAGGATTGAGGTCGAAAGCGCCTTTCGCCTCGATCTTTCTCAGTCCGCGTCGGGGCCAATCGTTTCATTCCAACTCGGCCATTACGATCCAGATCGACAGCTCATCATTGATCCGGTTCTTATCTTCTCTACCTATCTGGGCGGTACACACGCCGATATTCCCGCCGCTATCGCCACGGACAGCAGCGGCAACATTTATGTTGCCGGCAGCACGCGCTCACCGGACTATCCGCTGGTCAGCGCCTATCGATCGAGTTGCAGCACATGTACCGACAGCACTTTCGATGATGATGCCTATATCTCCAAGCTCGATCCCACTGGACACACCCTTCTCTACTCGACTTACTTCGGTGGTAGCGGTGAAGATGAGATCGACGCATTGGCGATAGACTCCTCGGGCAATCTGGTTGCCACTGGCTATACGAGTTCCACGGATTTTCCCTCGGCGGGGAACTTTAGATCCTCGGTGAGCAGCGGCGTCTTCGCCGTCTCGCTTGATGCAACCGGTTCGAGCCTCAACTTCTCGGAGATTGTGGGAACTGCGAATTCCACCTACGGAGCTTTCGGCTCACATAGATTCGCACTTAGTCTCGATAGTTCAAATAACCTCTATATTGCGGGTCTGTTGACGGCCTATAACGGCAGGCCAAACTTTCCCGTAACGTCTGGATCCTACGGTAGCGGAGCTGCCAGCTTCGGGGAGGCACTCTTCGCACTGAAGCTCGCCTCCAACGGCACCCAAATCTACGGAGCAGTCATCCCATCTACCAGCTCCCTCGACTCAACAGGGACCTATCTGGGTGGGATCGCTGTCGACCCCCAGGGGAATCTCTACATCTCCGGCACCACTGCCGGAGATTTGCCTGCAACCGGCGGTGCTCTGTTGACTATTTTGCCTCAAGGCGCCGGTGCGGCAGGCTTCCTGCTGGGCCTCAATCCGACTGCTTCCGCGCTCACTTTCGCCACCTACCTGCCTGGTACAGATTCGGCCGGCCCGGTCGCGCGGGCAGCCGATGGCTCGCTCTTCGTCACCGGTGAGACCCGTGAATCCAACCTTCCCGTCGCAGCCAACGCCTTCCAGAAGACTCTGAGCACAGGTTGTGCCTGCAACAGCGGATACATTCTGCACATCGATTCAACCGGCTCCGCTGTTCTCGGAGCCACGTATCTTTCCGGTTCGATCCCATCCAACATGGGCACAAACTTCGGAACGATCGCGCTGGACAACTCTGGAGACATCTTTGTTGGGGGTGTGACCGACTCGACAGACTTTCCCGTCGTCAACCCGATCGTCTCGTTCCTGGATGAGATTGGTAATCTCACGAGCGGCGGAACGATCATTGCCGGCCTCTCCCCCGATCTCTCGACGATGGCCTTCGGGAGCTACTTCAATGGTAATGGCGCAGGCTCGAAGCTTTCTGCCATGACGGTGAGTTCTACGGGCCGGCTCGTCTTCGCCGGAACGACCTTCTCAAACAGCAACTTCGTGACAACAGACAATGCCTACCAGCCGAATGCGCCTGCCAGCCCCACTCCCTACACCGGATACATCCACCAGTTTCTATCCAGCATAGATCTTACTGCGGCGGCTCCCTCTGCCTGCTTCGACACACGCACCGCGGCCTTCGCTGCAACGCCTGCAAACACTGCCTCATACGCAACAATTCATCTGACTAACTGCGGCAATGCTCCTCTGACTCTGCAATCGGTGACGCCGTCTTCTCCTCTGGTCGGCGTCTCTCAGCCCTGCGTCACGGTTGCAGTGGGAGCTACGTGTGCACTCCAGTTCTCATTCACTCCGGTCAGTTCCGCGCCTCTCAATGGCACTGTCACTCTACTTGCGAACACCACAATACCCACGCAGGTTCTCTACGCAACAGGTCAAGGGGTTGCGCCTCAGCTTTCAACCGCTGCCAGTGTCTCTCTCGGCCAGTCGCTCGTCGCATCTGCTACGCCCATAGCTGTAACGCTGTATGTCAAGAACGCCGGTAATGCGGTGCTCTCTTTCTCCGGTATCTCGGTTACGGGCGATTTCGCGATTCTCGCGAACTCCTGCATATCCACCCTGTCACCTTCTTCCTACATGGGCTGCACGATTCGCCTGGGCTTCACGCCGACCGCTGCCGGGCTGCGGTCGGGCACGCTTACGATCAACTCGAACGATCCTGTGGCACCTCAGACCAACATTGCGCTCTCCGGGACCGGCCTCGTCGCTTATTCTGTACCGGTTCTCACTGGGCTATCCGCTACAACTCAGATCATGAGTACAACCAGCGTCCCTATCACGCTAACGGGCAGCAATTTCTTTCCCCAGTCAGTCGTACTCATTAATGGCCAGCCTGCAACTACGATCTTTAACAGCGGCACCTCGCTAACGGCAACCATTCCTGCGTCTTTTCTCGCGAGCATCGGTGAACTCTCGCTTACCGTCTCCAACCCGACTCCGGGTGGCGGCGAAAGTCTCCCCCAACTCCTTACCGTTTTTCAGTCGCTGACCCTTACCCCGTCGTTCCTGGTCTCGGTGCCTTCGACGGGAATGCTCTATGCCTCTATTCCCAACTCGACCATCATTAATCCGAATACCGTCATCCCCATTAGCGCTGCCACAGGCACCGTGGGAACGCCCATCCCGGTGGGGCGTAATCCCGTGATCCTCGCTGCCTCCACAGATGGCAAGTACCTTTACGTTGCGCTTGCGGGAGATCAGGCAATCCAGCGCATTAACCTGCAGACTCAGGCCATCGAGCGAACCTTTCCCTTCCCTGCCAACATCTGCACCACCTGTGGCCCCGCGGCCCCCGTCGACCTTCAGGTCGTTCCCGGCAACTCTCAGGAGGTTGTGCTGTCGCAGGGCAACATGCTCACATTGTTCAACGACTCGGGCATGGTCAACTACGTCCCCGGTTCCACTTCGTTGTACTACATGGCACCTTTCAATAGCCTTGCGTTCGCCGGAAACCCGCAAAGCATATACTCGCTCCCTTTCACGATCGTGCAAAACTCATTTTTCGGCACGGTCACTATGGACGCAGACGGCCTTCACTACACGCCGGTGACAGGCACTAATTACGGCGGGAACAATACCACCGGAAGCCATGTTGTCTCTGATGGAACTCTGCTCTATACCAACTCCGGCGAGGTGTGGAACCCTGCCACGGCTATCCAAACTGGAACTTTCCCTGTCACGGTCTTTTACACCGGCAACCGCAACCTTACCCTCGACACCACACTCGATAAGATTTATCTCATCGGCTACCAATCCCTCGGCAACTCATACACTAACGTACTCACCGCGTACAGCAAGAGTTCGCTTGCAGTCACGGGAACCCTGGCGTTTCCTCAGATCAACGGCATCGACCTCACCGACCTCGTCCGCTGGGGATCGAACGGTTTTGCCTTTCTCGGTTCTGGCAATGTTTACATCCTCAGGAGCAGCATAGCCTCGCCACTGGCTGTCAACCCGCTGCCCACGCTGATCTCGATCTCCCCCTTGTCTGCAAAAGCGGGCGCTCCCGCCTTCACCTTGACGCTCAATGGCACAAACTTCCTGTCCAGTTCTACCGTTACCTGGAACGGCACACTGCTGCCCGTTACCTACCTGAGTGGCACGCAACTGACGGTTTCCGTGCCAGCGTCCGCTATCGCCGCCAGCGGTACAGCAGAGATCATGGTCTCGAATCCCAGCCCCGGAGGAGGAAGCTCAACTGCACTCCCCTTCGATATAACGGGACTTACCGCTCCCACGGTGACGATCACCTCCTCTGCAAATCCAGTCTTGCTGCAGAACCCGGTTACCATTGCCGTATCCACCGACTCCACCGCGACCGGTATGGTCACATTCATGGATGGGACTGCGGTGCTTGGCTCCGCTGCCCTGGCTAACGGCGTAGCTGCATATACTTCGTCGTCTCTCGCCGTGGGCTCTCATATCATCACCGCTTCCTACTCCGGCGATACCAACTTCCTGCCTGCTGCCGCGACCTTTACACAGATTGTGCAGGACTTCAGCCTTACGCTCGCCTCCAGCGGCTCTGCCTCGCAAACCGCGCAAAGGGGTGGAACCGCAATCTACAGCCTACTAGTCAATCCCTCTGGAGTGGCCTTGCCCACCGCTATGAGCCTCACTGTGAGCGGCTTACCCCCGGGCGCAATCGCCACCTTTTCTCCATCCTCTCTCGCGGCTGGCGCAGGTAGTACTCCGGTCACGCTGACCATACAAATCCCGGCAACTCTGGCCGAACATAGGCGTGAGCGCACTTTAGGCGGAGTCGTGTCTCTCGCATTTGCTCTGATGATTATGCCTTTCATTCGACGACGTCGAGCTTTTCCAAGGCAGTTTCTTCTGATCATTTGTTCCGGTCTGATTGCTTCTCTTCTACTAGGATGTGGCAGTTCACATGCCAGTTCCGACAACTCAACGCCGCCCGCCTCTAAGACTTACACTCTCACTGTCACAGGGACTGCCGGCGCAAATACACACACCACTACACTGACTCTGATCGTGTCATAACCAGGAATTGTGTCCGCAGCATTTTATTGCTGCATAGGGATCCCAACAGCAGCTGCAAACTCAGAAGGCCACCTTCTCCAATTATGCGATTGCCAATTTCAGTCTTGCTCCGCTTCCTCTCCCTGGCCGCTATAGTGCCCCTCTCTTTTTCTTCTCTCGTCGCCGCACCGCGCTTGTCTCCTGGAGTGCTCGCACGCTCGCCGGTGTTCGATCGGGGGGTGCCGCTCACCTTCGAGGAGAACCGCGGCCAAGCGGCCGAAGACGTCCGTTTCCTCACGCATACTCCCGCGGGCGAAATTCACTTTACCGCAGATCAGGTTTTTCTTCCGTGCTTTTCAGACAGCGGTCCGATTGCGCTTAACATCCTTCAGAGCGGTCACGCACATCTACAGGCTGAGCAGCCTACAGGCGGCGTCGCCAACTACTACCAGGGCAAAGACCGGGCAAGATGGATCGAGGGGATTCCGCTCAACAGCCGAATCAGATATTCCCATGTAGCACCGGGTGTGGATCTAGTGTTCCGCGGTGAAGCCGGCAGCCTTGAATATGACCTTGAAGTAGAACCTGGTGGCGATCCCACCGCCGTAGCCCTGCAGGTAAGTCACGGTGGTTCCTTCCAACTTGAATCTGATGGTTCGGCAACGATTCAAGTAACTGGTGGAAGCCGGGGTTGCAAGAGCCTTCATCTGCTTGCACCCAGCGCCTTTCAGACCATAGATGGCCGCAAGGAGAAAGTGAGCAGCCGCTTTACGCTGGATGAAGCGGGGCACCTCGCCTTCGCGGTCCCTGAGTATAACCGGCAGCTTGCACTCACGATCGATCCCGTCGTCAGTTACACCAAAATTATCGGCGTCAACAACTCCACCGGCGTTTCCGCTCTCCAGGTCGATTCCGAGGGGGACGTTTTCATTACAGGCGCAACAAGCGCCTCCAACTATCCCGTGGTTGGCGGAGGCATAGGAAGCAACAATGGGAGCCAGCAGGTCTACCTTACCAAACTCGACCCGACCGGCACCCAGGTTCTTTACTCCACGTACCTTCCGGCTCCTGGGTTTAACTCTGCTACCGCGCTCGCGCTCGATGCTTCCGGCAATGCCTACGTTGCTGGAATCGCCGGAAGCTCCGGATTTCCCACCACCTCATCCAACCTTGGTACTTGCGACATGTTCTGTAATGCCGGGTTCGTTGCCAAGTTCGACACCAACGGCGCTATGATCTACTCCACGCTACTTGGCTCCGGACAGCAGTTGCCCAAGGGAATCACGGTGGACAACGTTGGTAATGCGTACCTTGCCGGTTTGTCCACCGACGGTGGTCTGCAGACTGTCAATTCGTTTCAGCCCACCTTCAACAGCATGGTCTGCACCAGTTGCGGAGCGGCTTTTTTTGCCAAGTTGAATCCTACAGGGACGGCCTGGATCTTCTCGAGTTACTTTTACAGCCCCGGCCGGATCAATGCAGTAACCTATGCTACCTCTATCGCGCGCGATGCAGAGGGAAACATCTACTTCGCAGGAAGCGGAGACAGCGTTCCGCTCAAAGGTTCTCTTCAATATGCTACCGGAGGCTCTTTTGCGGCCGAGTTCGCTCCCGATGGAAAGACGCTCATCTTCAGTACCCTTCTTGGAGGCAACACCATTGAACCGGATTCCATCTCGGCACTCCAGGTCGGCTCGGACGGCACCATCTATATCGCTGGCTCTCAAAGCGCGCAGGACTTCCCGTATACGGTTAATGCCTATCGCCACCCGATTTACGCTATCGGCTATGCCCAGAGCAAGCAGTACATCTTTGCAGCGGCCATTAATCCCGCTCACAGCGGCTATTCCTGGTCTACTTATCTTGGCCAGGGATCTGTTTCCTCAACGGCAATGGATTCCGCTGGCAATTTCTATGTCGCGGGAAGCTTCTCGATCGGCTCCGTCTTATTCAAGAATGCTCTTGCGGCCGATACTACCAGCGGGGCTTATATCCTTGAATTGGATCCGACTGGCGCTCTCGTCATGGGTACGGGCTTTGGCGGCAAGAATGTTAGTCAGATCCCCTCAGGCATGGCGGTTGATTCTGCAGGCAACATCTTTATCGCCGGGACACCAAGCGGTATTGGCTCGAATGGCATGCTGGACCCCATCAACATTGGGACCGGGACCTCATATACCGATCAATCCAAGCTCGGTTACGGCACCTTCGTGGCGAAGATCGCACCTGCCAACGAGCCGCAAATCAGTCTGAGTTATCAGGGGCCGGTTTTGGCCCTGCGCAACGCTGGTTCAGCAGATCTTCATATAGGCAGTATTCAGCCTGGCAGCACAATCGCTTCAATGGGCAATACTTGCGGATCGATCCTGGCTGCGGGCACGTCATGCTTTCTTACCCCACTCAGCACGGTTCCCACTGGCGCTCTCACCATCAACAGCGACGCGCAGCCCGCTTCACAAACGTTCACTCCAGTCGGGCTCGCCAGTTCGACAGGTGCCATTGTGCTTGTCGATGGCAGCCGTCTAAACTTCCCGCCACAGCAGAACGGCACGACCAGCGCGGCTCTTCCGCTTGTCATCTCAAACGTAGGCTCCGCCAGCACTACCCTCACTTCCATCCTCACCTTCGGCTTCTTCACTCAGACAAATAACTGCCCTGGTACTCTAGCCCCCCAAACCTCTTGTACCGCTATGGTGACTGTCAGTCCCACGACTTATGGCGGTGACTCTTCGGATATCGGTGTCGTCTACGGCAGCGGCGCCCGAGCAGACATCTACGCTTCCTTTAGCCAGAACCCTTCCGAAGGCCCATTACTGCTTTCGAGTGACGGTTATGGACTGGCTTATGGAAATGTATTGCTCGGCGTCACCTCCCTGGTTCGCACCGTCACGGTTACCAACAGCGGCACATCTGCTGTTACGGTCGATCCTCCTGGTCTCTCCGGCACCGGCGCTTCCAACTTCGCCGTTTCGGCGAACACATGCTCCGATATCCAGCTTCAACCCAAGGCAAGCTGTATCATCGGCCTGACGTTTCAGCCAACGGCGGTTGGCCGCGTTGCCGTCCCGCTGCTCATCACTGGCGGAGGCTCATCTCAAACCATCTACCTGGTCGGCACTGGCATCACCTCACCCACCCTGTCCGTAACCCCAGCTTCGGCAGACTTAGGCAACGTGGTTCTTGGAGCCACAGCCACGCAGGTATTTCAGGTCTTGAACAACAGTTCCGGCGCGCTCACCCTTACCAGCATCAATGCAGGTCTCGCCGATGGCAGTGTTCAGACTGACTTCAGCCAACAGAACACCTGCCCTCTGTCCCTTGCATCCCAGGCCACCTGCACTATCACTGTTACCTTTGCTCCCTCCACCATAGGTCAGCGTAAAGGGATGGTATCCCTGCTCGTCAACGATGGTGTTCTTAATCAGACCATCGCGATTGTCGGCACCGGGCTTCCTGTTCTTGCCGCAACCCCGTCCGCACTCAATTTCGGTCCCATACCGGTGAACGATTCCAGCCTGCAGTCTGTCACGCTGTTGAACCAGTCCTCTTCTACTCAAACCTTCACGCTGGCCGTTACCGATCCCTTCATCATTAACTCCACCACCTGCGGCTCTTCGCTCGCGGCTGGTGAGCAGTGCGTCGTCTCCGTCGCCTTTCAGCCAACCTCGGCCGGCCTTCAGACCTCCGCCCTGATAGCAAATTTTGCCGGCAGCTCGCCGCCGGTAGCCATTAATCTGACCGGCACCGGAGGAGTGCCCACTGCAACGCTCTCCACCAACTCTCTGGTATTCGCCAAAACGGTCGAGGGTGTCGCGTCAGCCGCTCAAACCATCACCCTGACTAACTCCGGCGACGCCCCCCTGTCTTCGCTCGTCCTTACCCTGTCCGGAGCAAACGCAGCAGATTTCACATTGACAAGCACCTGCGGTTCCAGCGTGGCGATGGGGCAGACCTGCTCTATTGCCGTCGTCTTTAAACCGTCACTGCCTGCTTCCGAGAGCGCGACACTCAACCTTGCCAGTAACGCTTCGGCCTCACCCGCGTCCGTCGCACTCTCAGGAACGGGTGCTGCTCCCGACTTCGTCGTTACCGCTTCTTCCACCGCGGCCACGGTCAGTGCCGGTGCATCCGCCACCTACAATCTCACAATCCACGCAGACCCGGGCCTTACCGGAGTCTCCACCCTTAGCTGCTCCGGCCTGCCTACTTATGCTGCCTGCATTTTCTCCCCTGCCAGCATCTCTCTTACAGGCAATGGAACTTCGGTGCTCACGATCACGACCTCGCAGCCGCAAACCGCTGCATCCACTATTTCCACAATCGTTCGATTTGGAGGAGTCTCGATGGCCGCGCTTTTTCTCTTGCCCTTCGTGCGCCGCCGCTCCTGCCGTTTGTTGATCGGATTGCTTTTTGTTTCCACCCTCGTGGGCGTTGGAGGATGCGGTTCCTCGCCAGGCTCGGGAACGCAAAACCCTGCATCCGGCACAAACTTTACCCCGAAAGGAACTTATACCATTACTGTCAACGGAACCTCCGGCGCACTTTCTCATCCCCTAACGCTCACGCTCACGGTCCAATGAGGACGCGGATAACGAGCGGTGGGCAACTGGTAGGCTCTTCGGCCGACGGCACATATAAGACCAGCGTTCGGCACTGGAGAAATTTTCGTCTCTTCAGCAAATCTCTGCAGAAACAGATTCATTCTTTAAAGAAAGAGGCTGGCGCACTGGGAGCGCCGCAGCATCAGTATGGAGATGTCCCAGCTTCTACCCTGTTAAGAGTAGTTATCCAGGACACACCATTCGGGAACTAGCTCACGACCGAGTGGAGTACCAGTTTTGTTCGTGCATAGTCCTCCCCGGTAGGATGGAGGTAGAGGACATTCATGCACGATCTTGATCTGGTGCGCGCGCGGACTACTCTCGGCGACTTCGAACTGACGGTCTGCACCGATGGGCCCTTCAAGCTGGATGGCGGAGCCATGTTCGGCGTGGTGCCGAAGACGCTGTGGGAGAAGCGCACCCTTGCCGATGACGAGAACCGCATCCTGCTGGGACTCAATACAGTGATCGTGCGCACCGGAAAACATACGGTGCTGATCGAGACCGGCGTGGGCAATAAGCAGCCGGCGAAGCTGCGCCGGATCTTCGACAATCATGAGCTGCTGCCACGGTCGCTGGCCGCGGCGGGCATCGCGGTGGACGAGGTGGACATCGTCATCAACAGCCATCTTCACTTCGACCACTGCGGCTGGAATACGACGCTACACCCGGATGGCTCGGTGACGCCGACGTTCCCCAATGCGCGCTACTTCGCGCATCGCGGCGAGGTGGAGCACGGGCATCTGCAACTGGAGCGGGACCGGAGCAGCTATCAATCGCCGAACTACGATCCGCTGATCGAGTCGGGGCAGATGACGCTGCTGGACGACGAGGGAATCCGGTCGAATCCGGAGATCTGTCCGGGGGTGAGCGTGGAGGTCTTTCCCGGGCACACGGCGCACCTGATGGGCGTTCATATCGAGTCGGGCGGCGAGCACGCCTGCTATATCTCGGACCTCATCCCTACCGCCGATCATCTCGATATCACCTGGGCGATGGGCTACGATCTCGATCCGCTGGA
Organism: Acidobacteriales bacterium 59-55; assembly: GCA_001897435.1. Lineage (GTDB taxonomy): Bacteria > Acidobacteriota > Terriglobia > Terriglobales > Acidobacteriaceae > Edaphobacter. Next base: position 155,223 of record MKSV01000010.1, read on the forward strand.
GACGATTGCGGGACGGAAGCGGTTCTATCAACGGGCAATTCCGGAGAAGTGGCTGGTGCTGTTTACCCATGACCACCGCACGCCGATGGCGCGCATCGGGCTGAACGAGAAACAGAAGCCGGTGGTGATCGCGACGGACTGACCTGTAACGTTCCGCGATAATGCCGCGACTACACACCTAGCTCAACGATACTTTGAACGATACCGCAAAGTCCGTGGTTGGCTGGGAGTTCCGCGGCATCTCTATGTGCAGGCCGTCCGCAGACTGCTTCCACTGAACGCGTTCCTCCGTGCCGAGCATCTGGACATTGAGAATCTTGCCCGGGTTGGTGGCAGCCGACGTTCCCAGCGCCTTCACGACGCATGTGCGCTCCGGCAGACCGAGAACGATGGCATAGATGACGGAGTTCGTCTTGTTGCGCGTGAAGCGGATGTCCTGCACGTCCAGCTTCTTGATGCTCTCGCCCTGGAAGGAACCGCTTTTGATCATGTTCGGCCCTTCGCCGAAGAGCTTCCATGGCCTGGTGGAGTAGATCGCCTCGCCGTTGCTTTCCATCCACGCGGTGATCTTGTCCAGTACGGCAATCTCCTTGGTGTCGATGGTGCCGTCCGGCTTGCCGGGAATGTTCAGGATGAACGTTCCATTCTTGCTGACCGTATCGATCATCCAGTGAATCGCGTCGCGGGGGTGCAGATAGCCCCCATATTCTCCCGCCTGATCGAAGAGCGCTCGGTTGTAGTGCCAATCACCGATGCAGGTCTCCGATTGCCAGGGATACTGCATGATTGCGCTCGTCAGTCCGCGTTCGACATCTGAAACAACAGCCTTTTCGAGATGCGTCGGAACCTGCTTGACGTTGGCCACCGCCTCCATCCTGCCTCCGTGAGTGCGAAGACCGTTGTTGTAAAAATAGGCCGCGATATTCATGCCTCCCCAGCCCAGCGGGAACAGGGAGTTATCGAAGTAGAGCAGATCGGGATTGTGCTGATCGATCAGATCGACCGTGCGGTCGTAGAAGTCCTTCACATAGGAGACGTCAGGCAGCGCGTTGAAAGGGTGCTTCACCCCATAGAGCTGCTGAGGATCGAGTCCTTCCCACCACTGGCCTTTGCCATCGGCTAGGGTCAGTCTGCCATCGTAGGGAACACCGGCCAAAGGCCCGGTGGCGTCGGCCCCGTGCGACGTCTGGAACCACCACCAGTTCCGAGCCTGGTGCACCGTCACGCCAAAGCGAAGTCCCTGGCTGCGCGCGGCCTCGGCCCATGTTCCGATGACATCGCGATGCGGGCCGATGCGCGCGGAATTCCAGTCGTGATGCTTCGAGTCCCACGTATCGAAGCCGTCGTGATGGTTTGCAAGGGCCAGAAACAGTTTTGCGCCGGCCTTCTTGTATCGAGCGATCAACTCCTCCGGCTCCCAGTTCAGCAGAGTCCACTGCGGGCACAGATCCTTATAGCCGAAGCTCGATGGAGGGCCATAGTGGGCTTCCTGGAACTTGTTCTGCTTGGAACCCTGCATGTACATGTTGCGGGCATACCAGTCTCCGTCTTCCGGAACGCACTGCGGACTCCAATGCGCCCAGATGCCGAACTTGGCGTCTTGATACCACTCCGGAGCCTCGTATTCCAGCAAGGAATCCCAGGTGGGCTTGTAAGGGCCGCTTCCGGCCAGATTCGGAATCGGCGAATCCATGGGAACGCCATCCCACGAACCGCCGGCAACCGGGAGCTTGGGAGCATCGCCCCACGCAGTCGGCTTCCAACTTGCGTTGTCGAGCTTCTCCTTAATAATCTTTTCCGCGACCAGCGCGTAATACACTCGCTGCGACTCCGGCATGGCGCAGAAGCGCGCATAGTCTACCGTCAGAGTATCGAAGCCAGGAGCCGCCGATCCCGCGATCTGACTGGCGCGCCCTACGGATGGCACTGCTGCCGCGGTCACAGCGGCAGCCATCAATTTGCAAAAGTCTCTGCGTTCCAAGGATTCAACCCCTCAATTTGAATTTGTGAGTCTCATTCCACTCTTGATGGCACAGGACGAAAGGACGCATCCACTCTGTCCTGCGGTCATCGGTCCAGTGGTCTTCGCTCCATCGGCAGCGACTGTTACCGGAACGAGCCGACTATAGTATGCTGGCGAGATTAAAGTCAATCGATAAAGTTAACGTATATGCAGACGAAACACGAGGGATCGGTCCAATTTTTGACGGGAGATGTACTTAGGTCTTAAATTGAATCCGCGTTACCCCTTGTCGCGGTGGACCTGCGGCTCAGATCGCTACGGCAGAGGCCAACGGGTAGCAACGCCTCTCTCGATTTCCTCTCACTCATCATCAGCGACTTGGTGGCTCGCCTGTCTCCTCCCGCACCGGGTCGCTATTTTCCCGCCGGCCAGAGGGCCAGACATAGTTGAAGACCGGGGCAAGGATGGCTCGGACCTGCTGCACCATCTCCGGGTCCGCCGGCGCCGACAGGACATGAAGATTACGGCGAACCTGATCCGGAGTCGACATGCCCACCAGGGTGCTGGCAACCAACGGGTAATCGAAGCAGAAACGCAGCGCAAGTTCCGCTAGATCAAAGCCCCGGCTGCGGCAGAACTCTGCCGCCAGACTTCCCGCTTCCCGGACTTTCGCGGGAGCCGGATGCCAGGAAGGAGCGCCTCCTTCTGTAAGAACACCCATATGCAGCCCGGATGCATTGATGACGCCGATGCCATGCTTTTTGGCAACGGGCATCAGGACGGCGTCCATATCGTCAACCAGCAGGTTATACCGGCAATAACTGATGATGCTGTCCAGCGGAACGGCCTCGGCAATCCGGACAAGCGTTCCGAGAGGATAGCCGGTAATCCCGATGTACCTCGCTTTCCCCTGTTGCTGAAGCCGTCGCATTTCTGGGATCGTCTCGTGAATGATTTGCTCCACATCGCCAAACTCCACGTCGTGTGCCTGGAGAAGATCGACGTAGTCTGTGCGAAGACGCCGCAGCGATTCATCCACACTTTGACGGATGCGCTCCGCAGAGAAGTCAAACGATGCCTCACCATAACGGCCACACTTAGTGGAGAGGATGACCCCTTTTCGCCTTCCCTCGATGGCTCTTCCCAGACGCTCCTCAGCCAAAGTCAAACCGTAGTAGGGAGAGACATCGAAGTAGTTGATGCCCTGGTCGATGGCAAGATGGACCGCCCTCATCCCTTCCGCAGGATCGATCGCTCCGAAGACATCTCCGAGGGGTGAGGCGCCGAATCCCATTATCGAAACGACGAGCTGTGTTCTGCCCAGGGTTCGATACTGCATCGAACCGATCGTATTCTCTGAGTTTCCCCCGGATATGGATTGACTCACTGTTCCTCCTGTTGCGATCTTCGAAGCGGTGGCCGCCAGGCCGTCCCGAGTATAAAACAGAACACGCTTTCAGAAAACGATACAGTAAACCATAATTCACTCTCATTAAAATCCACGGAGACGGGATATCCAACAGCTTCAGAAGAAGATACTGGCCGAGGGCCTCGCCTGTCTTCTCTCCCACCCGGGCTATTCCCATCGACCTGCTTCCGACTGTATAGTCAACAATCATGGTTCGGATGAAAGATATAGCGCAGGATTTAGGTCTCTCTGTTGTGACTATTTCCAAGGTGCTTCGAAACCACCCGGACATCGCCGACGAAACCAGAGAACGTGTACTTCAGCGCGTAAAGGAACTGGATTACCAACCCAATCTGATGGCGAGGAGCCTGGTCACGGGGCGCAGTTTTCTTGTCGGCCTGATCGTCCCGGACCTGCTTCACCCTTTCTTCGCAGAAGTAGCCAAGGCCCTTTCGGCAGTACTGGCAGGGCGTGGATACTCGCTCATCATCTCATCATCAGAAGAGGATCAGAAGAGAGAAAGCACAGAGATTCAGCAGCTGATGGCAAGGCGGCTCGATGCACTGGTCATCGCATCCTCGGGAAGTGAGGTGGGAGCCTTTGAACGGATGGACCGACATGGTCTTCCCTATGTGCTCATTGACCGGGAGATCACCGGGCTGGCCGCGAACTTCGTCGGCACCAATGATGAGATGGCGGGGCGGCTCGCCACCGAGCACCTGATCGAGCAAGGGTGCCGCAACATCGCCCATATACGTGGGCGTGATAACAGCACCGGCGCTCGCAGGTTTGAAGGCTACCGGCAGGCACTGTTTCGCCACGGACTTCCCTTTAATGAAAAGCTCGTGGTTACCCGGCGGAGCGTAGACATCGATAGCGTTTGGCACGGTGCCGATGCGATGCAAACGTTGATGGGCTGCAGACCAAGACCGGACGGCGTATTTGCATACAATGACCCCTTGGCGATCGGCGCGATGAAAGCCATTCTTGGCGAAGGGCTGCGCATTCCGGAAGACATCGCGGTAATTGGATGCGGGAACCTGCATTACGACGACCTGCTGCGCGTGCCGCTCTCCAGCGTCGATCAGCACAGCCAGACAATTGGTGAACGAACCGGGCAGATCCTTTTACGAATGATTGAGTCGAAAGTTCGCCCTCATCCCGTCAGTGTCATCCTCGAACCCTCCCTGATTGCACGCGATTCGACGATGCTGAAATCCCAGCCGGTAAAGCATGAAGCGCGTCGAGGTGTCACACGACGGAAGACTTAAGACCCTCAAGGGCCTCACGTCCTACGAATACCTCTGCAAACTCTGAACGCAAACCAGACAAATTTACTCTCAATTCCATCAAGTGCCGCGACTAAGGCATTTTTCCTGGTGTTGTGCGGGACGAAACGACCTGGCTCACTGCATCACGCATGACGACCCTCAGATGCGGGTCTCGACAGGAGAAATCAATGAGACAGGTCGCAGGGCTTGCCATTGCACATCGCGCTGGTAATGCCTTTACTTTCGGTGATGGTATAGATGCGATCGACGAAAGGCAGCTTCAACTTCTCAACGTTGCCGCTGGGCCAGTGAATCTCCACCTGATCGGCTTTGTCCAGGTTGCCCAACCCGAAGTGCACGCGCATGTCATTTGACGAGAGATAGCTCCCGCCGCTCAGTACGTCACCCCGCTGACGCACTCCGTTCGCGGTCAGGTAGACGGTTGCACCCACCGCGTCGCGAGGGCTTTTAGGTCCACCGATGAGCTTCATCTCGACCCAATGATGGTGGTCGGGATTGACGTTGCGCAACAGGATAGGCGCGCTGTCCATGCTGTTGATGACCACGTCGATCTTGCCGTCGTTGAAGAGGTCTCCAAACGCTGCGCCGCGGCCGACCGTGACCACCGCCAGGCCGGTTCCTTCGACCGCAGGCACCAGCTCGAATTTGCCGTTGCCCAGATTGCGATAGAGCAGCGCGCGCTGGGCGTAGCTTTGTCCCCACTCCGGATGCTCATCGACCTGTGGATAGACGTGGCCGTTTACGATGAACAGATCCTTCCAGCCGTCATTGTCGTAATCGAGGAAGCCATCGCCGAATTTCACGTAGGGGATGGAAGACTCGGCAATTCCGGCTTGGTAGCTGACATCGGTAAAGACCCCTTTGCCATCGTTGCGGAAGAGTATGGGGTAGTCATCTGAGAAGGTTGTGCTGACCACCGAGAGATGCCCGTTGTTTTCATAGTCTCCGACGGCGAGACCCATATTGGCCGCTTCGCGTCCGTCTCCGGTAAGCGCGAATCCGTTTTCGTAACTTTCGTCCTTGAAGGTGCCGTTTCCCTGGTTAATGTACAAATAGTTCGGCGTGGAGTCGTTGGCCACCAGGAGGTCAGGCTTGCCGTCGTTGTTGACGTCCGCAAACAACGCGTCCAGGCCATAATAGCCATTCGGACCATCCACGCCCAGCTTCTTGCTGACATCGGTAAAGGTGCCGTCGCCATTGTTGTGAAACAGGTGATCGCGCCCGCCCTTCAGTCCGCGCGGCCCGCACATCACCTTCACGCTGCGGTACTGGCAATAGGAGTAACTCGTGCTGGAGCCGGAGGGCGACGTTGCTTTCGGGTCAAGGTCAATATAGCCGGCTACAAAAAGATCGAGCCTGCCGTCGCCGTCATAGTCTCCAAAGGTGGCGCCGGTGTGGTCCGCCACCGCGTTGGCCGAACCGTTGTCGAGAGCCACGCCGGCCTGCACCGCGCTATCGGTAAACGTGCCGTCGTGATTGTTGTGATAGAGCCGGCTGGCACCGACATTGGTCACGTAGAGATCGGGCCAGCCGTCGTTGTCGTAATCACCGACAACACAACCCGTCCCCCATCGGTCGTTTGCTACCCCTGCCTTGGCGGTCACATCGGTGAAAGTACCGTCATGATTGTTATGGAACAGGGCAGCATGCGGGGATGGCGCCTTCCCCGCCAGAGCGTCCGGCGTCGACCCGTTCACCAGATAAATATCGAGCCAGCCGTCGCTATCGTAATCAAGAAGGCAGGCGCCGGAACCCTTCGCTTCAATAATCACTCGTTTTTCAGGCGAACCGGTTTGGTTCCGCCACTTCGAGAGCCCCGCCGGTTCGGTTGCGTCGGTGAACACGACCGGGCCCGTCTTCACAAAGCCGCCGGCAGTGATGGGACGGTGCTGGCTGTCGAAGACTGCCGCCTTCGGGCCGCTGCTGGTCATTTCTCCGCCGGCTTGCGGACCTGCGGCGGCGACGGAGGCCAGGGGAATGCTGAGTGCGAGCGAGAGGAAAGCGCAAACCGCCGAATGCAGAAGAACAGATGGAAACCATGGTCGATTCAGGTGTCTCCCAACTCCGCCACAGCGGGTGGAGCGCAGGATGAAATCACGAAGCCGGCGAAATTTCAACGCAGGTTACCTCTTTCGAAGATGGTACAACGGCGCTGCGCAAGGTCTCGCTCCCTCCGATGTTTAGGCATGCGTTGGACTAACGCGTTCTACGCTAGAGATCGTATGCGTATCGTGTGGCGTGGCGCTTGATGACGGATCGTACGCTATCGCGAGTTATTTCGATGAGCAGTCTCTATGAATCGAGTTGCGAAACGAGCCATTCCGGTCATGGGCAAACTGGAGGCTTGCCGCCCTGTGTCACTTCCCTAAAGGATTTCAGATGGTTGGGATGGCGGCCATCGCTTTATAACTGATTTGTAGTCAATGAGCTAGCCGGAAAACTCATTGAGAGGGGCAGTCCTATCAAATTACCTTGACATGCGCACAGTCGGTGTCTATCATGATCCCCGATCCGCCTCGATTAATTTTTATTAACGATAACTAAAGCGATAATAATTAACGATAACTAAAACGTTGAGATTCTGGTAGCCTTTCAGCGCGAATCTGGGTGTGGGGCGATTCCATCTCAGATGACCACGAGTTTGACGCCGCGTTCCCGGTACGGGCCTACGTCGCCGTTTTGCTGACACACGAATCACTTTAGGGGAGCTATATGAAAACGTTAACTGGAAGACAATGGAATAGGCACTGGCATCTCGGGCTCCTTGTGCTGCTTATAGGCGTTGTGGGTCTGATGCCCCCGGCCGCCATGGCCCAACAGGGAACTGCGAACGTCAACGGCGTCGTCAAGGATCAAACCGGCGCCGCAATCCCCAATGCGCAAGTTGAACTTAAGAACGTTAATACCGACGTCGTGAGGACAACAACCGCCAACGGCGACGGAGCGTACTACTTTCCGAGTGTGCTACCCGGCCCTTATTCCATGCGAGCCTCCGCAACCGGCTTTGCTACGGTGTCGCAGCCGCCGGTAATTCTCCAGGTGAGTCAGATTGCGACGTTCGATTTCCAGCTGAAAGTCGGCGCAACAACGAGCAGCGTCACAGTGGATGCCACCCCGGCTGCGTTGCAGACTTCGAGCTCGGAGCTGGGCACGGTTGTTACCACGAACGAAATCAACAACCTGCCTTTGAATGGCCGCAACTTTACCCAGCTATTGACGATCACAACCGGTGTCTCGAATATCAACACCGACCAGAACGGCGGCGGAGGCGGAGGGTGGAACGGTAAAACGGTCGGGACCACCGACATCCCGGCCGTCAACGGTGCTGCGAACCGGAGCAACGTTTTCCTCCTGGACGGCGCTAACGATCTGAACACCCTTTCCGGGGTCTACAACTATGCGCCGATCGTGGACGCCATTCAGGAATTCAAAACTCAGGGGCACAACGATCTCGCCGAGTATGGCGGGGCCGGCGGAGGCCTCGTCACTGTGGTCACAAAATCCGGAACCAACCAGTACCATGGCGCTCTCTGGGAGTTTCTGCGCAACGAGAAGATGGACGCTCGTGGCTACTTTGAGTCCAGCCGCGCCCCTCTGCGGCAGAACCAGTATGGCGCTTCGCTCGGCGGCCCCCTCTCGATTCCAAAGCTGTACAACGGCAAGAATCGAACCTTCTTCTATGCAGCGTACGAAGGTTACAGGTTCGCCTCTGCACAGACGACCGGTGCGCTCGGGCCAACGGCCGCGATGCGCAGTGGAGATTTCAGCGCGCTGGGCGTGCCGATCTACGATCCGGCAACGACCACTTATGACAGTTCCACCGGCGCTTACACGCGCAAAACCTTTACCGAGGAATACAACGAAGGGGCGGGCAACATGTCCCTTTGCAACGGCAACGTCAACTGTATCCCCGCCAGCCGGATCAATACAATCTCATCACTATTTCAGTCGATCATTCCGGAGAGCGGTCCCCTGGTCAACGGGAGTAACGTCTTCGTCACCGGAAGATCCTACACCAACCAGGAATCGGGAACCATTCGGGGCGACCAGAACTTCGGCAATAACGACCAGCTTATGTTCCGTTATAGCCAGTTCGATCAGTATGGGGTGACTCCGTCAGGAACCATTGGTGTGGGCTTCGACCATGTCAACGGCTACAACTACATAGGGCATTGGACTCATACCTATAGTCCGACCGCCTTCTCGAACATTTACTTCGGCAGAAACTACGGATACAGCCTCATCGGCACGTCCTGGCCAGGTGTGGATGCCGCGTTTCTTGGGAAGTTGCAGACTGCTGGGATGTCTCCCGCGTGGATGACCCTGAACAACGCGACGTATTCCCCGCAGTATTCAGCGTCCGGTTATGTAGGGTTGGATGGCTCGCAGTTGCAGGGGAGCGGCCTGGCGGATAACTGGCAGTTCGGCGGCGCATTCACGAAAATCCTGGGCAGGCACACGCTCAAAGCTGGCGTCGATATTCAGACCAACAACTTCACTTCGCCGATCGCATACGCCGGCGTGAGTTTTAAGACCCCGCAGACTGCGGGTCTTGGAGCAGATCAGGGTGTAGGCGGAAATAGCTGGGCATCCTTGTTGCTCGGTGTTCCGGCCGAAGCGAGCTATCGGAATATCCACGAGGTGGCACACGGCGGCTGGATCGACGCGTTCTACATCCAGGATCAGATCAAAGCGACGGATCGTCTTACTGTCAATGTCGGTTTCCGCAATGACATGGTCATCACTCCGATTTACGGGACGGGCAATGGCGGGGATCTCTACACTGGCGAGGCCAACCCGATCACGGGCCAGTACATCCTCAATGCGCTTCCGCCGGACTGCTCGGCAACCCAAGGCGCGCCCTGTATTCCAACCGGCATCTACACTGCGTCGGCCACGCCTGCTCCGGGCGGGCTTCCCGCGCACGCTGTCGTCAGCCCGACTCTCCGTATGATCCGGAACTCCATGGCCAATTGGGCAGGCAGGCTCGGTCTGGCCTACCGCTTAAATGACAAGACAACACTTCGCGGGGGTTATGGCCGCGAGTATGACGAATGGGCCACGATCGTCCAGTTGTCGCAGAACTTCGGCGGAAACTGGCCGGCGGTCAATACCATCGACAACGCCGGTCTGAACACGAATATTCCAACCGCGACGAATGCCGATCCTCTGCAACTTGGCGGCGGCGGAGCGATCATTTATCCAATCAACGACTTCAGCCAGGTCAGCCAGTGGATGGTGGATCCGAACTTCAGGACCCCATACTTTGATGAGTGGAACCTGGGCGTCGAGCGGCAGTTGCCGGGGAACCTCGCTCTTGACGCGAACTATGTCGCTTCGAATGGCAGGCATGAGGACTGGGGTCCGACAATGAACACCCCTCAGCCCGGACCAGGCGATGTTCAAGCCAGGCGGCCCTACCCGTACATGCAGCAGCAGTGGTTCGATCAGAGTGTTGGCAACAGTCGTTACAACGCCTTGCAGGTCACCCTCAACGAACGTCAAATCCATGGTGTCGGCTTTCTGGTCGCCTATACGTTGTCGCACTCGAATTCCGACGGTTGTAATCTGGGTGCAAGCTGCCACTCGTCGAACCCATACAATCGTGCTGTCGACTATGGCACGTCAGACCTCAACCAGAAGCATGCGTTTTCGGCAGCATTCACGGCGAAGTCCCCATTCACGAAGTCTCCCAATAAGCTGGTCTCTAATTTGGCTGGTGGATGGAATCTCAGCGGCATTGTGCAATTCAGTTCCGGACAGGTCTACACCGTGACCACCGGCAACGACCCTGAGAATATAGGCTGCTGCCTCCAGCAGCGAGTGAATGTAGTTGGCGACCCCAACAGTGGTACCGGGATCCATACTCGGGAGCAATGGTTCAATACAAGCGCCTTCGAGCAGCAGCCCGCGTACACCTATGGCACGGAAGGGGTGAACCCGTATACTGCGCAGATGCGTCGCGAAATCGACTTGTCCGTGCTCCGCCGGGTTCCCGTAGGGCTCGGAGAGGAGCGATACTTCGAATTCCGCGTCGATGCATTCAACCTCTTCAACAACGTCGTTTTCAATGTTCCGGATACGACTATTTCTGACACAACTTTCGGAGAAATCACAAGCCAGCAGAACTCACCGCGTCAGATGCAGATCGCTCTGAAGTTCTACTACTAGCGCCGTGACGCCGTCGCTTCGTAATCCGATCCACGAATCGCTCGTGCTCCCGGGTCTTCTCCGCTATGGCGGAGAAGACCCGGGAAGCTACAAATCGTGAGGTTATCGCTCTCCTCTGGATGACTGAACCTTTAAAGATGCCACCGCCGCATGCAAAATCGCGGCGGTGACATTATTCTTTTGGAAGCCTGATGATGCTAAAAGAGTGATTATGCGGGGGAATGCATTTGGCGGTGTTGATTCTATTGCTTTGCACTGTCGTGATTGGTGGAATTGCAATTGCCCTGAGCCTCGCGCCTCCTCCGGACGTTGATCCGGCTTCGATTGCCGACGGCTCCCGGCGATCCTTTCTGGGTGCAGCCGGCCTGCTGGCGCCGAAGATGCTGTTTCCCTGGTTGCGGTCACGCCGAAGCGAGCAGTTCCTCAGTGTTCTCACCGGGGCGGCGCTTCCATCAGTCATCAAATTCGAAGACATTGCTCAAAGGGCAGGCATCCATTTTGTGACCGAGAACTGTCCTACGCCGGAGAAACATCAACCGGAGGCAATGCCTGCGGGTATCGCCTTGTTCGACTACGACGGAGATGGCCTGCTCGACATCTACCTGGTCAATGGCGCCGCGATGCCATCCATGGTGAAGACGGACCCGAAGTATTACAACCGCCTGTTTCACAACAACGGCGATGGAACGTTCACCGATGTTTCCGAACGCGCCGGAGTCACCGGAGCGGGTTATGGGATGGGCGCGGCGGTGGGCGATTACGACAACGACGGCCGGCCCGACTTGTTTGTGGCCAACGTCAACGGCAATCAATTCTTTCACAACAATGGCGACGGCACGTTCACCGACGTCACCGCGAAAGCGGGTTTGAGCGGCGGCATCTACAAGGGCCGCAAGATGTGGTCCATCGCGGCCGGCTGGTTCGACTACAACAACGACGGTCTGCTGGACCTGTTTGTGGCAAATTACTGCCAGTGGGATCCGCGCTACGAGCCTGTCTGTACGGGGCTCGATGGCCGCGGGTACTGTCACCCCAACAGCTTCGCTCCACTTCCCAACACGCTCTACCGTAACAACGGCGACGGTACGTTCACCGATGTCTCCGCGGAGACGGGAATTTCATCCGTGCTGGGCAAGGGCATGGGAGTAGTGTTCGCGGATTACGACGGCGACGGCTTTCTCGATGTGTTTGTGGCCAATGACAACAGCCCGAACCGCCTGTTTCACAATCTCGGAGGAAAGCGATTTGAGGAGGTCGGCTTTCAGGCGGGCGTGGCCTTCAACGACGAGGGGACGGCCCTTGCGGGCATGGGTGCTGACTTCCGGGATTTGAACAACGATGGCTTACCCGACCTCTGGCACACCGCGATCGAAAACGAGACGTTTCCGTTGTTCATGAATAAAGGCGAAGGACAGTTTCGCAATGCGAGCCAGGAAAGCCGCCTGGCGAATCTAACCAGGCCGATGTCCGGCTGGTCGAACGGGATCGTCGATCTCGATAACGACGGTTGGAAGGATCTGGTGGTGGCTCGCAGCAATGTGCTGGACAACATCGAGCAAATCTCCCATCATTTTCGCTACGCCGAACCGAACTCCGTCTTCCACAATCTCGGGAACGGGAAGTTTGAAGATGTGAGCGCTTCTGCCGGGGCCGACTTCACCCGGCCGCGACCGCACCGGGGGCTCGCGTACGGAGATTTGAACAACGACGGTCGGATGGATCTCGTCGTGACCGCTCTGGGCGCCCCCGTCAACGTCTTCCGCAACATGACCGAAACGCGCAATCACTGGGTCCTGCTCAAACTTACCGGGACGAAGAGCAACCGAATGGGGATTGGCGCACAAATCCGGATCATCACCGATGATGGCAGAATGCTTTATAACGAAGCGACAACCAGCACGGGGTATGCTGCTTCGAGCGACCCACGCGTCCACTTCGGGCTGGGCAGCTCGCGCGTGATGAAGGAGATCGAGATCCGCTGGCCATCGGGTACGCGCCAGTTGTTGCACAATGAGGCTGCGGACCGCGTGCTCGAAGTGACCGAGCCTCGCAATGGCAAATAGCAACGGAGCGGGTCGAGGTGGAATGATAGTTAGAGCGAATCCATGATGAAGCGATCCCTCCTTTGCTGTGGCGCGTTTCTGCTCGTGGTCGGCGCACAGGCGTTGGCGCAACTGCCCAACACCTGCAAACCGCCGGCGTCCGCTGCGCACGCTCCGGCCGGAACGCCGCCTGCGAGAGTTTATGACGCGGTGGGCGCCTGGTTCGCCGAAAAGGGCGATCTGACCTGCGCCGCGGCGGCGTTCAAGCAGGCCTTGCGGCTGGAGCCGAAGTCGGCGGAGGCGCATTTTGATCTCGGACTGGTACGGCAAAGTCAGCAGAAGCCGACCGAAGCAATCAACGAGTTTCGGCTGGCACTGCAATATGATCCCAAATTGTTGCAGGCTCGTTGTGCGCTTGGCTCGACGCTGACTGATCCCGCCGAGGCCGAACCCGAATTTCGTAAAGCGCTCGCGGCGAATCCGCAATTGGTCTGCGCCCTGGACGGGATGGCGCAGGTTCTGGCGAAGCAGGGACGATACGCTGCTGCTGTGGATTCCTGGCGGCAGGCTCTCCGCATTCAACCGGACGCTCCCGATCTGCAACTCGCTTTGGCAACCGCGACCTATAAGGCTGCCAAGGCGAGGCAGGCCAATGGGCTACCGGCAGTGGATGGCGCCGGGGTGGCTGACGCGATTCGTCTTGTAACGGATTTGCTCAAGAGCCATCCCGACCTGACGGCTGCTTACTTTACTCTCGGCAACATCTATGCGAACGAGCGCCGCGATCGCGAGGCCGCGGATCAATATAAGGAGGTGACCCGCCGGAGTCCTAACGATGTGGTCGCGCTGGCTGCCGAGGTCAAGGCGCTCATCGATGCATCCGCCTATGCCGAGGCGCTTGCGCCCGCCCGTGACTATGTGCGCCGGAAGCCGAGCGATCCCTCGGCACACGTCATGCTTGGCACGGTGTACCAGCAACTGGGCGATTACGCAAAGGCGGAGCCGGAACTTGAGATTGGAGCGGCCAGGGCGCCCGACGATTTTGAAGCCCGCTACCAGTTCGGACTTGTGTTGGCGCGCCTGGGAAAACCCACTCAGGCGCTGCCGCAGTTGCAGAAAGCCGTCGCGCTCAAACCCGGAGATCGGTCGGCACAGTTCCAACTCGTGGCTGTGCTGCGCTCGCTTGGTCAAACGCAGCAGGCAGCCCGGATCGTAGAGCAGATGCGGAAAGAACAGGGCAAAGAATTCCTGAATAGCCAACTGGCATCCGAGGGGACCAAGGCGAATGACCTGCTGCAATCGGGTAAGCCGGCAGAGGCCGCGCAGATTTATCGCCACATGCTCGAAGAGAATCCGGATAACGCCTGGACAGCCTATAATCTCGCGCTGGCGCTGGAAGCTCTGCACGATACCAAGGGCGCGGAGGACGCCCTTCGCAAGGCGATCGACATCAACCCCAGGCTGGCCAAGATCAGAGCCGAATTAGGCAGCCTGGAGTTGGCGAAAGGCGATCTGCAATCGGCGCAGAAGTGGCTCGAATCCGCGCTGGCGCTGGAACCGGAACTCGTGGAGGCGCGTGGAAATCTGGCGATGCTTTACGCCAAGAAGGGTGATTTCGTATCGGCCGAGCGATTGCTTCGTCAGGCACTCGAAGACAATCCAAAATATAAGGAAGGCCACTTGAACCTGGGCTTGATTCTTGCCCAGCAGAACAGAAAATCCGACGCCGAGAAGGAACTGGACGAAGCGGTCGCCCTGGCGCCGAAGAATCCCGCCACGTTGTCGACAGTTGGAAAAGCGAAGGTGCAGATGGGAAAGACGAGCGAAGGGATCGCGCTGCTGCGGCAGGTCGTCGATCTGGCGCCCGATCTCGCCGTGGCTCATCTGGACCTGGCCCTTGCGCTCGCCGACGGTTACAACTTGTCGGAGGCCCTGGTGCAAACCAGCGAGGCGGTTCGCCTGGCTCCGCAGTCTGCCGCCGCCCATTTCTACCGCGGGCGAGTTCTGTACGATCTGAGCCGCAGCAAGGAAGCGCAGACTGAGTTTGAAACCGCCAGCCGGCTCGATGCAAAATTCCCCGGGCCACGATATTTTCTTGCCCTCATCGACAAGCAGGAGGGCAAGTACGAGCTTGCAGCCAATCTGTTTGAAGAGACTGTCAAGTTGCAGCCCGGCAACGTCATGGCCTGGTATATGCTTGGCCAATCTCTTGAGCAGACGTCTAAGACCGCGGAAGCGCTGGCGGCGTGGCGAAAGGCAATCGCGATCGATCCCAAGTTTAGCCAGGCGCTGATCAGTCTGGCGAGCGCGTTGCGATCGACCGATTCAGCTGAATCGGAGCAGTTGATGGCACGCTTCAATGCCGTTCAGAAAGAGCGGCGCATCCTGGACCGCGCGGACACTCTCGCAAACAACGGTGTTGAAGCGGCGTCTGCGCACGACTGGCCCGAAGCGATCCGGCAGTTGAAAGAAGCAATCGGCGCGTGCGGCGATTGCGCAGCAAGAGGCGACCTTCATAGAAAACTGGGCATCATCGAATGCCAGGCCGGCAACCTCGACGACGGCGAAAAGGAACTGCTGGCAGCGAAGGCGCTCAAGCCGGATGACCCCGTAACCCAGGCCGCCCTTGAGTTGGTCGCCCGCGCTCGAAGCCAGCATTCCACATCCACTGCCGGGATTGCCCATTAGAGATACGCTTCTGAGTACCAGCCACTTTGCTGCCGGGAGAATATGTCTCCCGGCAGCATGTCGGGCAAGTAGAGTTTTCTCTAAACGACTGGATCGCTCCAGCAGACTGTCGCTTCAGGTCGGCCTCTGATCAGTCTCCGATCAGCCTAAAAGACCCAACTCCTTCTGAGCATCCTTCGCCGTCTGGCTGTTGGGAGCTACCGCGATGGCCTTCTTCAGATGAAGCGAGGCATTGGCCTTGTCGGAGAGTTTGCTGTAGATCATCCCCAGGTGGTAGTTGATCGCGGCGTTGTTCGGTGAAGTCTTCAAAGCGTCTTCCAGCAGGTCGCGCCCCGAGTCGTAGTTTCCTTTCTGGTAATAGATCCAGGCCAGCGTGTCGGCTGTGTCGGGAGAGTTGGGTAGCACGCGGCGAGCGGTCTGAGCGAGCGAGAGCGCCACGTCAAGATTCCCCCCGGTCTCCGTCATCAGGTACGCCAGGTTATTCGCTGCGACAGCCTGGTCGGGCTGAATCGCGAGAGCCTTCTTGTAGGAAGCCGTGGCGCCGGTACGATCGCCCTGTGACTCCTGAAGTGTGCCCAGGATGGTGTACGCCTGCGCATCCGAGGGATGATCCTTGACCCACTGCTGCCAGGTCCCGATCGCCTTGGCCGTATCGCCCATGGTGATCTGAGCGCGCGCATAGGTCATCACTGCGCCGCTATCCTTCGGGTTCAGCTGCATTGCCTTCTGGGATGACGCGAGCGCCGCGCTGGCATCACCGGATTGCAACTGGAGCTGCGCCAGCAGGTCGTACATATCACTGTTCTGCGGAGACTTGGCGATCTGCGCCTGAACGCGGCTCATCGCCTTGGCCGGCTGCTTCTGGTACATGTCGATCGAAACCAGCAGTCCCAGGGCCCGCGCCGAGTTCGGATTGGTCTCGAGCGCCTGCTCCAGCAGCGTTGTCGCCTCCGGTAGCTTCTTCTGGACCAGCCGAAGCTGGCCCAGCTCCAGATAAGCGCCGCTGTTCTTGGGATCGAGCTTGATGGCCTCGCGGAAATCGGCCTCGGCCTTGTCCCACAGCTTCTGGCTTCCCTCGGCCATGCCGCGCCAGAGATAGGGAATTGCCGACTGCGGAGCAATCGCGATCGCTGCCTCCGCCACCTGTGACAGCGTGGTGTAGTCGTGAAGCTGCATGGAGACCTGGGCCAGCCCGCTCTGCGCTTCCATGCTCCTGGGATTGATGCGCGAGGCGTCCCGGAAGCTCTTCTGCGCGGCAGCTGTATCTCCCTTGGCCAGTGAGGCGCGGCCCAGCCAGAGCTTGACCTGCAGGTTCTCCGGATTCGCTTTGGCTGCCTTTTGTAGCGTGTTGACGGCGTCGTCCGTCTTGCCGTCGTTCAGCAGAAGCATGCCGTTCAGTACCGAGACTTCAGGCAGGTTGCTGTCGGTCTTGGTCAGTTCGGCGGCGATCTCTTTTACCTTGGGGATGTCGTGCTTCTGTAGAAGAATCTGGGCGTAGGCCAGCTTCAGCGGAGCGCTCTTCGGGTACTTCGATACAAGGTTGGAGTAGGCCGCGGCGGCCTTATCGAGTTGGTTGGTGCGAAGGTAGTAGGTTGCCAGCAGATCGGCTCCGGCACTGTCGTCATTGAGATCCTCGGCTGCCTTGAGAAGCGTCTGCTCGGCCATTGCAGTGTTGCCCTGCCGGATATAGTGGTTCGCCAGACTGCCGCGAGCATTGATGCTCTTCGGGTCGGCGGCAATGGCGGCTTTCATCTCTCCCTCGGAGCCTGCCATGTCACCCTTCCGCTCAAGCAGAGCGGCAAGGATGAGGTGCGCCGTCACATTCTTTCCGTCCAGCGATACCGCTTTGCGCAACTCCTCTTCGGCAGAGGCGGCTTTTGCTGGATCGGAGCTTTCGAGGAAGCCGAGCGACGCGTGGTAGCCGGCCTTCTTCGGATCGATCGAGATCGCGCGTTGAATCTGGGTGAGCGCTTCGGCGCGGTCTCCCTTCGATGAAGCGATGCTGGAGAGCAGGGCATAGGCGTCTGCGTTATTGCTGTCCGCGGCAAGCACGGCCTTGGCCTGTTCCATGGCCTTGTCGGACTGGTGCCCCGCCAGGAGCAGGTTGCCCAGGTCGATGCGCGCCGCATTGTTGCCGGGCTGCAGGTCCACCGTCCGCATCAACTCCGCATACGCCTGCATCATCAGGCCCTGTTTTAGATAGACCTTAGCCAACTGGTAGTGAGCGTCGCCGAAGTTGTGGTCCACCTTCAGCGCGTTCGAGAACTGAATGGAGGCTTCCTTCAGCTTGCCCTGATCCTCGTAGCGCTTACCGCTGTCCAGATAGCGATGCTTCTCCTTGTTGGGATCCCGTTTGCATCCCATGCTGAGGCCAAGCGTCACCGCCAGACCCAATACGACTAAAGCTCTATATGCCGACGGTGTCAGTGCTATCTTCATTACGCTTTCCTCGATCCTTTTCTTGGCCAAACTGTTTTCTTAGTCAAACTGTTCTATTGATGCGTACTTTCAAAATCGTTCCGCGCTTGCTGCCCGCAACTTTGCCGGTCTTGCCCGCGCACCTCAGTTGGGGATAAACCGCGGCAGAAGCGGTGCCATGATATTGGTGAAGCGAACCGCCCGGGCGCGCGCATCCGCCACGGACTCGGTCGGCGATATCTGAGTAATTACGCGGACCAGAGCGCCGTCCGTCCGATCCATGCGGATCGCATCTGCGACCATATAGGCTCTCGCGACATATTCGTTCGGAATGCTGCGGCCATGGGCCTGATACCAGTAGATGACGAATTGCCTGGACTCTCCGTTGCTGATGATGTATTCGCCCACCCTGTAGTCTTTCCCGGTGACGTCAGTCAGGGTCACATACTTGTGGGAATCAAACGTCCAGCCCGCACCCGGCAGGCAATTCTGCGGAGAATGGATAGACTGCCCCGTGCGCTGCGTCGGGAAGTAGCCGATAAAGACACCGATCGGCAGGTCGGCATTCGAGACGACCGGCGTCTGGCTGACGTTCATGGGCTGCGGAGACTTGAAATAGAGCCGGTTGAGAAAATCACCCTTGCCCAGTACGGCAAGGACGTCCTCGGCCATCGGCAGATCCTGCCCGGTCCAGCCGCCAATCGTCTCGGGCATCATCCGCAGAGGCTCGCGAGGCACCATGCGGTCGGTGTCGCCGCGGCTGTGCAGGGCGAGGGCGGTTACAAAGAGGAGAAGGACGACTGTCCAGAATCGGGGCGATCTCATGCTTTCTCTCCAGTCGGCGGCCAGACCAGCCGCATGACCCGGTGA
Source organism: Acidobacteriales bacterium 59-55 (assembly GCA_001897435.1). GTDB lineage: Bacteria > Acidobacteriota > Terriglobia > Terriglobales > Acidobacteriaceae > Edaphobacter. The sequence goes on from MKSV01000010.1 coordinate 174,075, forward strand.
ACCAGGTACAGGCAGCAGAGAGAGATGACAAACATCACCCAGCCGGAAAACTCGTGGAAGAACCCAAGCGCCTTGTCCGGGTCCCAATACTGTACGCAAAGCCCGGTGCCGACGATCCGGACCACGTTCGCGGCAACGGCGATGGGAATGGCGGCTAATGCCAGCAGCACCCGGCGGCTGGTCGTGCGCTCCAGGAAGTAGCCGTAGAAGACCGCCAGCGCAAACAGGCTCATCAGCGAGCGAATACCGCTGCATGCCTCCGCGACCTCCAGCTTCATCACCGGCAACTGAATGACGTTGCCCTCCTGGAGCACCGGGACGCCCAGCATCGGAAGGATGTCGCTGGCGATTCGCGACGCCAGCAACTGCAGCGGAAAGGTGATGTGATTAAAAATGATGGCAGGAATCGGGATGGCAAGGATCAGGACCAGCAGGGGAAACCGCAGCTCCCGCAGCATCCTTCCCCCGAAGAAGGTCCAGATAAGCCCTCCCATCAGGAAAATAAAGGACATCCGGGTGGTAAAGAGCTCGACTCCGTAGACGCCCAGTACTAAAAGGATGATCGCAAAGACAACCAGCGAGATCCCTCGCCAGGTCGGCCTCGCCGGAATTGCGCTCAGAACCGCGCGCTTATCCCATATAAGGTAGCCGGCAAAGAGCGGCACCAGGAACCCGTGGGAGTAATCCGGGATGGTGTACCAGTCATAAACCAGCTTTCCCGCGATGCGGTAATAGATGGCGACCAGCAGGGCAGCGATGATGGCATAGGGTAGCCAGCCATATTTGGTCCCGGCTGCCTGGTTTGAGCCGATAGGCCCGCGTTCCCCCCCGCCGGTTACCGGCTCGGGAGGATAAGGTTCGGCTTGAGTGCTGCCTGTCATTCGTAAGACGTTATACTTCACATAAGACCTGTATGCAATTCGCATGCCGCATTGAATCATCCCGTTTTTTCTGAATTAGACGCCTATATCTGTCAAAGTGGAAGGCAATGCTCTCCATAGTGGGAAAAACATTTCCATATATGCTGGCAATTTGCACACCGATAGAGCGATCCGGCCGCTCCCCCGTTTCAATCTTCAATGGGAGTTAGACGAATGAATTCCGGGCCTGAATGGTATAGCTAAGTGGAGATTGAGGGCTTTTTGTGAAGGACCGACCCCGAGAAAGCGGTTTGGCATCTCCCGTGCATCGTACTGTGTAACAACCAAAGGATTCTTCATGATTGCAGGCTTTATACAGGAAAATAATAGAGGTCGTTCCCGCCAGACGCCTCCGGCCACGGATGATCGCGGCACGGCAATTCGCAACTGGAGCGCTGAGACCGGCAGGAAGGCAATTGCCTCGTCTCCCTTTACACGGCGTTCGATCCTGGGACGTTACCGTATATTCGCAATAAAGCGGCTCCGGCAGAAGTCGAATGCGTCAGAATGGGATAAGTCGATCCCTGGTTTCATCAGGAATGGGAGTTGCCAATGAAGTGCTCTGTTGCTGTTGCTGTTATAGTTGCGGCGCTGCTTGCGATGCCTATTGTAGGTATCGCCCAGTCACCCTCGGCCCCGGCATCTGCAACCGCCGACAAGACTGCCCCGCCTTCGGATGCGGCCTCGAAGACCGCTGCTGACGACGCGGCTACGAAAGATTCGACCGATATTGCCCACTACATTATCGGACCGGAAGACAGCCTCCAGATCACGGTCTGGAAGGAGCCCACTCTCTCGGGGTCTGTCCCCGTTCGTCCCGACGGTATGATCTCGATGGTTCTGCTCGGAGATCTGCCCGCCGCCGGCAAGACTCCCATGCAACTGAGCGCCGACATCACGGAGCGGCTCAAAAAGTACATTCAGGACCCAATCGTCACGGTCGTCGTTCTCGGTATCAATAGCCAGAAGATCTTCATTATCGGCGAAGTCGGCCACGTCGGCGCCATCCCTCTCTCTGCCGGCATGAGTCCTTTGCAGGCGATCGCCGCCGCCGGTGGCTTGTCTCCTTTTGCTAACTCCAAGCATATCTATATCTTGCGAGGTGAAGGCAGCAAGCGCGTCAAGATCCCGTTCAACTACAAGCAGGCCCTGAAGGGCGAAAATAAACAGGACGTCTCGCTCGAACCCGGCGACACGATTGTGGTCCCATGAGGGGTTCCATGAAGTTCTACTTCGCTTTGGCCCTGTGCGCGGCGGTTGTCCCGGTAATGTATGGACAAGGTACGCCCGATTCGTCCATGTCGCCGACCGTGGGACCGAGCCTGCCCACAATTGACGGCGTCTTCCACTACTCCCTGAGCGCTTCCGAGATGCTCCAGAACGGCTATCGCAGCCAGGGAGCGACGTTCACAACGTCCCTCTCCGGCAATGCGGCCTACAACTCGAGAAGCACCGTCCGGCCGTTCAGCATGCTCTATGCCGGCGGCCTCCTTATGGGGAATCAGTATCGCCAGAGCGTACGGACCTTTCAGAACTTTGCCGTGTCGCAGGGTTTGGTAGCCGGGGCATGGATCTTCGGCATCTCGGATTCGGTCAGCTACCTGCCGCAATCGCCGACGACCGGGCTCTCCGGCATTCCCGGAGTAGGCGATATTGGAGCTCAGCCCATTCAGGGGCCGTCCGTCGGGCCTGCCGGTGGAGCGCTCTTCAATAATTCAACCAATATCAGCAATTCGCTGAGCGGCAGCGTCGAGCGCCGGCTTACCCCCCTGACCTCTGCCAGCGGCGGAGGGAGCTGGACGGTCCTTCGCTTTCCTGACAACGACGGGTTGGACAACAATCGGATCGGCGGCCAGGCAGGCCTCAATCACCGGCTCGACGTACGCGATACCATCAGCGCCAACGCAAGCTATTCAAAGTTCACTTATGGCTCCAACATCGGGCTTACGGTTCAGACACGTGGAGTCAACGGCGCTTTTCAACGGGTCCTGAGCAGAACGATGTCTATGAGCGCCTCCGCGGGACCCATGTGGATCAGCAGCTCCAACAGTACCCAGATCCCTTCCCGGGTTACGGTGGCGGCCAACCTGGCCCTGACCTACTCCCGCGAATTTACCTCCGCGGGCCTGACGTATTCGCGCGGTGTCAATGGCGGCTCCGGCATCCAGCCCGGCGCGTTGTCCGACAATCTCGGGGCCATGATCGGCAGAACCTATGGCCGCGATTGGATGACCTCTCTCAGTGTCAATTACACCCGCACCTCCGGCCTGCTGAAGAGTCCGGTCGGTATACCTCCTGTGGGAGCAGGCTTTCTCTTCGCCGGGGGGTCGAGCCAGACCGTTTACGGCGGTCTCCAGGTCTCGCGAAGACTGAGCGACTCACTCTCCGCGTTCGCCGGCTATAACCTTCAGCATCAATCGGTCGACAGTTCGCTGGCGACACAAAACGCCTTCAGTGGCCTCAGCCAGACGATTAGTGTCGGGATATCTTTCTCGCCCCGCGCCACTCGCCTCGGCCAGTTTTAAGGAGTCACCATGCTTGGTCATCGCTCGCTTAATTTGGAAGACTTCACCACCATTCTGAAGCGAAGAGGTTGGATCGTTCTCATCCCGGCACTTATCCTGCCGATCATCACCTATGGAATCAGTCATCTGGTGCAGCCCCGGTACGTCTCGCAGACCCTCGTCCTGGTGGAGCAGCAGAAGGTTCCCGACAGCTATGTGAAGCCGGTCGTCACCGAGGACCTGAGCAGCCGCCTGGCCTCAATGAAGGAACAGATACTGAGCCGGTCGCGCCTTGAGCCCATCATCGAACGATTCAACCTCTATGGCACCAGCAAGATGTCGATGGACGACCGTATCGACGCGGTGCGCAAGAATATCGGCATCCAGCCCATTCAGTCGCAGATTGCGCGCAGTGGAGGGCTGCCCGGCTTCTTTATCTCCTATCAGGCCAGCGACCCGCGCACTGCCCAGCTTGTTTGCGGCGAGATTACCTCGCTCTTTGTGAATGAGAGCATCAGCGATCGCACGGCATCGGCCGAGGGGACGACGTCCTTTCTTCAGGCTCAACTGGCTGACGCCAAGCGCAATCTGGACGATCAGGACGCCAAGCTGGCCCGCTTTCAGGAAGAGAATGCCGGACGGCTGCCCGGGCAGGAGGGGGCCAACATGAACATGTTGACCACCCTGAACACGCAGTTGGATGCCGCCACCCAGGCATTGGCCCGGCTGGAGCAGGACAAGAGCTATGAAGAGGCGATGCTCGCTCAGCAGACGGCGCAGAGCTCCTCGTCCGGCGGCAGCGGCGGCGTAGCTCCTCAGACACAGCAGATTGAGCTGGAGAAGCTGCTCGCGCAGGAGGCCGATCTCACCTCCCGTTATACCGACGACTATCCCGACGTGGTGAGCGTCCGTCGCAAGATCAAGGAGTTGCGGGCGCAGATGGCGAAGGCGCCGGCTCCCTCGGCCATTCCGGCGACCTCAGCCCCCAATCGCGGCGACTCGCTCAGCGTTCAGCAGCTTCGCGCCCAGCTTCGTTCCGTCGAGCAGGGGATCGTCCAGAAGAAACGGGAACAGGCGAGCCTCACCAGCCAGATACGCGGGTATCAGGGGCGCATCCAGTCCAGTCCGGCAGTGCAGGAGCAGTTCAAAAAGGTTACGAGGGACTATCAGACGGCGCAACAGTTCTATGATGATCTCCTCAACAAGATGAACCAGTCCAAGATGGCAACGGATCTCGAAAAACGGCAGCAGGGCGAGAACTTCAAGGTCATGGACGAACCCAACCTTCCTGAAGCTCCCACCTTCCCGAATCGGCTCGTCTTCGCCGTGGGAGGTTTCGCGGCCGGCGTCGCCCTTGGCCTGCTCGTGATCGCCTTTCTGGAGTACCGGGATACGGCGGTGCGCACCGAGCGCGACATCTGGGCCTTTACCAAGCTGCCGACTCTGGCCGTGATCGGCTTTACCGGCGAGCGGGATACTGTGCCTGCCAAACATTGGTGGCAGTTCAAACGCCGCCAGCCAGACCTTGCAGCGGGTGCTAAGCCGCTGGTGAATACGGGCCAATAATCATGTACAAGAACTTCTACAAACTGCAAAGCAGCCCGTTCGGGACCAGTCCCGATCCGAGGTTTCTCTACATGATGCCGCACACTCGCGAGGCGCTTGCCTGCCTGGAGTACGGAATCTCAGCCCGCAAGGGGTTCACCGTGCTGACCGGCGAGGTGGGCACCGGCAAGACCACCCTGTTGCGTCGCGCCCTGAGTTCCTTCAGCAGCCGACGCGTCTCGACGGCGTTCGTCTTCAATCCGCGCCTCGATACGCTCGACTTCCTGGAGTTCGTCATGACCGACTTCGGCATCGTCCCGGAGACGAGAACCAAGTCCGGGATGCTGCTGCAGCTCAACCGCTGGCTCATCGAGCGCTTCCGCATGGAAGAGACCTGCGTGGTGGTTGTTGACGAGGCTCAGAATCTCTCCTGGGAGTTGCTCGAAGAGATCCGCCTGCTTACTAACCTCGAGACTTCGTCCGAAAAACTGCTGCAGATCGTGCTCTCCGGCCAGCCGGAACTTGAAGAGAAGCTGCGCCATCCCAGCGTGCGCCAACTGCGCCAGCGCGTCTCCCTCTGGTGCCGCACCCAGTCGCTCAGCGAGAGCCAGACCCATGCTTATGTGGCCGAGCGCCTGCGCATCGCAGGTTCCAGGGAAGAGATCTTTTCTTCCGATGCGCTTGACCTGGTCCACCGTTACAGCCGCGGCATCCCCCGCATAATCAACCTGCTCTGCGAACACTCCCTGATTGTGGGCTATGTCGAGCAGGCGCCACAGATCACACCGGCAATCGTGGAGGGTGTGGCGGTTGAGCTGGAACTCGAGACTCAGCCGTTCTATATCTCCTCTGCCGCGATGGACAGCCGGGGCACGCGCCAGTCGCACCTCGGGTCCCGCGATGCCGATAGCTTCAGAACCACTTTCAACGGAGAACCAACGGGAAGGCAAGACCGATGAGCCGCATTTACGAAGCATTGCAGAAGGCAGAGTCCGAACGCAGGTCGGAACGCACGCCGGTGTCCAACTCGGAGCCGAGCCCGGAGTTGCTCCCAGATGCAGGCCCGGACTCAGGCCCAGGCGTCGCCCCAGGCTCAGGTCCGGACTCGGGTCCAGATCAGCGCCAACATCAGCCGCGTCGTCCCGTGCTCGCCGAATCGCTCGCATCCGTCGCGGTGGCAGAGCCTCCGCCTGCCCCTCCTGTCGCCGCATCCGACTATGCCGTCAGTTCGGCTGTCGCTGCTCCCACCGTCGTCCCAGCCGACGCGCTCGATTTGAGCAAGGTCGCACGGCGTCCGTGGAGTCCTGCTTTCGATCGCCTCCCCGCGCTGTTGCAGCGCGGCCCTGCGGTCGAACAGTTCCGCAGCCTGCGCTCGCGCATCTTCGAGCTTCGCGATCTCAGCCCACTCAAGTCGATCCTCGTCAGCAGCGGTCTTCCCCAGGAAGGCAAGAGTTTTGTCGCCGCCAATCTGGCGCTGAGTCTCGCGCGCCACAAGAACAGCAAGGTACTGTTGATCGACGGCGATATGCGCCGCTACACCATGCATCAGATCCTCGGTTGCGAAGCGCAACCCGGGCTTGCCGATTATCTCGGCGGCAAGGCCACCATCCTTGAGATCATGCAACGTCCTGAGCGGTCGCCTGAGGAAGCGTCGTCCAAAAAGCCGATCTTCCCCAATCTCACGTTTATCGCCGGCGGCAATGGCGGAGACAAGGCGGCCGATCTCTCCGGCAGCCCGCGCTTCGGCGACCTGATCCGGCTCGCCGCGCCGCACTTCGACTGGATTATCGTGGACTCCTCGCCGGTTCTCCCCGTATCGGATGCTGTAAACCTTGCCCGGTCATGCGATGGCGTTCTGCTCGTGGCGCGTGGCGGCGTCACCAAGTATCCCGTCGCGCAGCGAGCTCAAAGCGAGCTCAAGGCCTCCAAGATTCTTGGCTTCGTTCTCAATGCGGTCCAGGAAGCTCCCCAGGTCGGCAGTTATTACGGATACGATGCCAATAATGAATAGGGCTGACGAAAAGCCTTGCAGCAGATATGGTAATGAAGTTCCCTTTTTTCATGTGATGAGGTTCTGTCTTCCTGGGGACAGCCTCCAGCCTTGTCTTAAGTTGTTCTTCTTTACTCCGCGGCACTAGCTGCTACAGGTTGATCCGGGCCGCCGCATTGACCCGGCCCGGCCGGCCGAGTTTTTAGACTGATTTCAGGAGAGAGCAAACGACGCAATGATCCGGCTATTCAACGTGTACTACCCGACTCGCACCATCGTGCTGCTTTTATGCGAGGCGCTGATCGTTGGCGGCTGCTTCCTGATAGCGACGATGATCCTCGCCGGGCCTGACACGTATCTTGTACTCAATTATGAGTATGGATGGCTCAAGATTTTCTGCCTCATCGTTCTTACCCTTCTCTTTTCTTATTACTTTGACCTCTATGAGCCCCAGCGCATCTCCGAGCGATGGGAGATCTACTTTCGCCTTCTGCTGGTCTTGGGATTTCTCTCCTTTTTTCTGTCCGGCGTCATCTATATGTTCCCCGGCGCGGATATCGCCAACTCTGTTCTGCTGCTTGGTCTCATGTTCCTGACCGTCGCCCTGGTCGCATGGCGCAGCGCCTATCAATGGATTATCGGTAGAGACGCATTTCGGGAGCGGGTCTACGTCCTGGGTGCGGGCGAGCGCGCACAGATGGTCGTCAATATCCTTCGGAACCGCAAAGATGCGGGAATGGAGATCGTGGGTTTCGGCAGCTTTGAGCGTGACATGTCAGAACGGCCTGATGCGTTCCAGGCGGCCGTCGCCGATCTGGATGGGTCCAGGCACCACGTCGACCGCGTCATCGTCGCGATCGAAGATCGCCGCGGTTCTCTGCCGCTCCGCGAACTGCTGAAGCTGCGCTTCAATGGCGTCGTTATTGAAGAGGCCGGAACTTTGCTGGAGCGGTTGACCGGCAAGCTCTACCTCGACGGCCTCCGGCCCAGCAACTTCATCTATAGCGAAGGGTTCCGGGTGAAGCCGTCGCAGCAGATCGCCCGGCGCCTCGTCTCGACGCTGACCGCGCTCACCGGCCTTCTCATCTTTCTTCCGTTCCTGCCCTTTGTGGTTCTGGCCGTGCGGCTTTCCTCGCCCGGCCCCATCTTCTTCCGGCAGACCCGGGTCGGGCAGGGCGGCCGCAACTTTACCGTTTACAAGTTCCGCACCATGCGCCAGGACGCCGAGGCCTCCGGGGCCAAGTGGGCGACCAAGAACGATCCTCGCGTCACGCGCCTCGGTATGTTCATGCGCAAGACCCGGTTGGACGAGGTGCCGCAGCTATGGAACGTGTTGCGCGGGGATATGGGCTTCGTCGGCCCTCGCCCCGAGCGCCCGGAGTTCGTTCCCTGGCTTTCCGAGCAGATCCCTTACTTCGATCTGCGCCACATGATTCGTCCCGGCCTTACCGGATGGGCACAGGTCCGCTACGGCTATGGCGCCACCCTGGCTGAGAGCCGGGAGAAGCTCGAGTTCGATCTCTACTACATCAAGCACATGACTCTCGGTTTGGACCTGCTCATCATGTTCGAGACCATCAAGACCATCATTCGGCGTCGCGGAGCGCAATAGACCCTCGGCAGAGATGTTGCAGGGGATGGCATATATTTTCCCTCTGTGTGGGAAAACTTTTACCCACACCTTGTCCTTCGCCGTTCCATTTTGGTCCATGGAGGGCGATGCCGAGTATCAGAATCCTTGAAAGATCGAGCGAGGCTACCGGGCTGCGGCCGATATCGAGCTACCCCCTCCGGCTATGTCAATAAATCTTGTTCCTCGATGAAAGCACAGGCTTTAGAGTCCTTTCCGCCGTCTGCTTGGCCATGTTCGGAATTCGCAGCGGCCGAGGAGGAACCTCCGGCATACCCACTTCGCTCAGCTTGTAAAGTAGCGACCGATAGCTGATTTGAAGCCACTTAGCGGTCTTCTGCCGGTTCCAGCTATTCTCCTGGAGCACTTTCAGGATGATCTGGCGCTCCAGATCCTGAGTCGCTTTTTTCGTAATGTTCTTCAGCGATACCGGCTCGCTCAGGTCAATCTCCGTGACGATGCCGCTGTGCGGCGTCTCGGGCATCAGCTCCGCGACCAGGGCATCTTCGCTGCCTATAAGCACATAGCTGCGAATGAGGTTCTCGAGCTGCCGGATGTTGCCCGGCCAGTGGTAGTTCTGCATCAGCCGAACGGCGCTCTTGGAGAGCAGTTCCGGCGTGTGATGGAAGACCTTGGCATAGTGGTCGATGAAGTAGTCGATCAGTACCGGGAGATCGGCAATCCGCTGCCGTAACGGCGGCAGATTGATTGTGACCGCGTTGATCCGGAACAGGAAGTCCAGCCGGAAGGTGCCGTCTTCGACCTGGGTGCGAAGGTCGCAGTTCGCGGCCGAGACAAGACGTGTCGTGATGGAACGGGGCTCATGTCCTCCTACCCGGGTGAAGGTTCCATCCTGTAACACCTGGAGCAGCTTGGCTTGAACCGCGAGGTCGAGGCTGCCGACCTCATCGAGAAAAAGGGTCCCCATGTGGGCTTGTTCCACCCGCCCCAGTTTGGTGGACATGGCGCCCGTAAACGCGCCCTTCTCGTAGCCGAACAACTCCGTCTCCAACAGCGAATGCGGGATGGCCGGACAGCTCACCTTAACCAGAGAGCCGCTGGAGCGCCTCGAGAGTGCGTGGAGCAGGCGGACGCAGACCTCTTTGCCCGTTCCACTCTCTCCCTGGATGAGCACCGGGACATCGGTCTCGGCGACACGCTCCAGTTTGTTTCGGACAGCCTGCATGGCGGCAGTCTTTCCGAAGATAATATCGAGCGGCGGCAGATTGAGGGCAGCAACGGATTCAGCGTGGTGAATCAAGATATTTTTCCTATCGACATACTGAAGACACAGTGGTGCAATACTCCTGATCTAGCACGTAGATAACCAATCTCAACTGTGCGAATCCCCGATCCGGGCGTGGGGTAGAGCATAAAGTTGCATGACCGAACGAAAACTTTAAAATTTTTGCCCTGTTTATGCTGATTCCTCGATTTTTTTGCGGTTACTGTGAAAATATTTACCAAAGTAACCTGCAAAAAAAATGACATTTTTCTCTCTCTACTTTGCCGGGTTGCATGTAAGCTAGAGACAATTGAGTGAAGAAAAATGGAAAACCTTTATCTCTTTCGTCGGCAAAATGAGTGATATTTCTTCACAGCGCTTGCGAAGTTGATTTGGGTAGGTTTCAATAAACGCCGCGAGAGTCTCTTCCGCTCTCGTTGGCAAGATTGAATCAGGAAGATTGGCTCTGACGAATGAGCGGTATCAGTTCCTGGAGCGTTTGAGAGTTCGGGAGGCATCCCGGGTTCTATGAATCAAAGAGGTCTCTGAATGTCAGCTTCTCTGTCTTTTCCGATTGCTGCCTCGAAGTCCATTGCAAAGCGGCGGTCCCAGATTCTGATTCTGGAGCCGGACTTGGCAGTGCTTGACTATCTGCGGTCAACTCTTGGGGACAAATATGCACTGAGCCTGTTCTCTGAGGAGCAGACCCTGCTTGAGCGCCTGGAGCAGAAGGATGAGCCTGACCTTCTACTTCTCGCACTCTATAGCAGTCGCGACCCGGTGCCGCTGCTGACTCAAATTCGCTGTAGCAAGCCGCATCTCCCGGTGATCGTGCTTTCATGCTCCGCGGAACTGCGCGATATCGAGACGGTTATCCGGCTCGGAGTGCGCGCCATCGTCATGAAGCCGTTTGTCGGCTGTGATGTGGAAGCGACCATCGAGGAGCACCTCGCCTCCACGGAAAAGAAGGCATCGGCTGCGGATTCGCCGCGCGAGATTCCGCTGAACGAGAGCCATTCCTTTGTCCGATCCAGCAAGCGGATGCGCGATCTGGAGTCCCAGGCCGCGCTGGTGGCGCGTGCCGACATTCCCCTGCTGATTCTCGGAGAGAGCGGCACGGGCAAGGAGATACTTGCCCTCTACACGCACATGATGTCGGCCCGCAGCCAGAATATCTTCCTGAAGGTCAACTGCGCGGCTGTGCCGGCGGAGTTGCTTGAGAGCGAACTCTTCGGTTATGAGCAGGGCGCGTTTACCGGAGCCGTCAAAACCAAGCCCGGAAAGTTCGAGATTTGCACAGGCGGAACGATCTTCCTCGACGAGATCGGCGAGATGCCGGCAATCCTACAGGCCAAGCTGCTACAGGTCCTGCAGGACGGCACCTTCTCGCGCCTGGGCAGCCGCTCCCCGATGAAGGTTGATGTGCGCGTGATCGCCGCGACCAACATCAATATGAAAGAGGCCATGGCGCAGAAGACCTTCCGCGAGGATCTCTACTACCGCTTGAACGGCTTTACGCTCAATATTCCCCCGCTGCGCGAGCGCCGCGAAGAGATTCCCGTGCTTGCCGAGTACTTCATGCGCAAGGGCGCCAAGCGGTACGGTCGCGACGAGCTTCCGTTTTCGCCGAAGCTGATGAATGCGCTTACCGAGAATTCATGGCCTGGAAACCTGCGCGAGATGGAAAACGTCGTCAATCGCTATCTTGTGCTCGGTGACGAACGAGCCATCCTGGACGAACTTTCCCCGTCGACCAGCCATCAGAACGGTTCCACCCCAGCGGCGGAAGCGTCCGGGGGCGCGGGACTCAAAGCCATGGTGCGCGGACTGAAGGGCGATGCGGAGGCCACGGCCATTGCGCGCGTTCTCGAGGGAACCGGTTGGAACCGGAAGGCTGCGGCCAATGATCTTCAGATCAGTTACAAGGCACTCCTGTACAAGATCAAGCAGTACGATCTATCTCCACGAGGTCAGGCTTAGTGGCTCAACGTAACGGAGAAGAAGCGGCGGAAGCTCATCGAGTTGTCGTCCGATACGAAGACCGTGCCGTTCGCGGTTTCGCTGATATCAAGGAGCTGGGGTCGATCGAGGAGCTTTTGCATACTTCACTGCAGGACCCCCTGGAGTCGATTCGACTGAGATTGCTGGATTCCCAGACCGTCGAAGAGGTGCCGACCCGCGACGCCAAGGCTGTCTTCTTTGTCAAGACCTTCGAGGGCGATCTGAAGCACAGGGCTCTTCATTTTCACGAACATGCGCCGGTGCTGCAAGGGCTGTGGGTGCGGGTGTACTTCCACGACAACGAGATGATCGAAGGCATCGTGAGCAATACCTGTGATTATGTTCTACAGGACGGTTTCTTCCTGATGCCCACTGACCCGAACGGGAACAACAAGCTGGTTTATGTGCTCAAGGGCGGCCTCAAGGACTTCCATGTGCTGGGGTTGCGGAATCCGTCGAAGAGCCTCCACAAAGCTTGACCTGGCCAGAGCTCGGCTCACTTCGCACCGCTGGGATCAAGCGCAAGAAGAATATCCATCTGATAGAACTTGAATGTGTTCTCCTCGCCGGGACGATCGGCTGCCACAGTCCGATAGCGATCAAGCACGTCGTTGATGAAGGCGGGTCTCTCGGGCTCAGGCAGAAGCCGGGTCCACTCCACGAAGGTGACGGTTCCGAAGGCAAAAAACGCCTCGCGGGACTTGAAGTCCCATGCCTTTGCCTCCGTCTGAATATGGCGGACATAGAGGCCGTTCCGTTCAGCGGCCAGCCCATATTGCTCAGGCGTCAGATGCAGGTAGGGATCGTGGAACTCCCGAAAATAGCCGGTCCATCGCGACGAGGTTCGCGTCTCCTCAAGGACATCTTCGAGGCTTTTGCGTTCTCCTTTGGGAACAAGGCGCAGTCGCGCCACAGCATGGGGCTTCATCGCGGTGCGAATGGAGCGGAGAGCGGCATCCTGATCGGGGAGCCAGTGGAGCGCATTGAACGAGACAACGAGGTCGAACTCTTCCCGAAAGGGCAGGTTCCCGGCATCGGCGACCTCGAATCGCAGGTTGGGTTGGAGTGCGGGGTCAAAACGGCTCGATGCGAATGAGATCATGTCATGAGACCGATCGACACCCACGACCGATCCGCGCGGGACGCGAGCGGCGATCTCCGCCGTGATTCTTCCGTCCCCACATCCGATGTCGAGAATCCGCTCCGCCCCTTCGAGAGGGAGCAGCGCCAGTACCTCGTCGGCCATGGCCTGTTGAAGTCCGGACTGCTGAACATACTTTGCCGCATTCCATTCGGTCATGGATTGCCTCCAGTCGATGGGGTTGGTTGATGACACGAGAATTCTATCTGTATCTGCCGGCAGGTACAGGTAGACGGGCAAACAACTCAGGTCAAACAGGCATTGCCGACTGACGCAGTTGCAGAAAGCGGCGGACTGCGGGATCGCGTTCCAGACCGATCGCAACTTCGTATGCCTGTCGGGCCTCGCTATAGTCGCCCTTTTGAGACAGGAGTTCCGCGCGTGCCGCCCAGTAAGGCTGGTAGTCGGCGAGCCGCGCATCGTTGGCCACCTGCGGCATGGCCTGGAGCGCGGCAACGGGTCCGCGCAGCTCCGCAAGGGCGAGGGCGCGATTGATCGCGATCACGGGCGATCCCTCGAGCGCGAACAGCGCGTCGTAGATCTGCACGATCTCGGCCCAGTTATCGCGGCCGGAGCTGCAGCGATCGACGTGCGCCGACTGGAGAGCGCTCTCCAACTGGTAGCGTCCAATGGAGCCAAGAGCGCTGGCGCGCTGAAGCAGCGTCTCGGCCTCGGCGATCATCTCCTCATCCCACAGCGCCGGGTCCTGTTCAGCGAGCGGCACGAACTCTCCCTTTGCCGTGCGCCGCGCGCGGCGGCGGGCTTCGGCGTGCAGCATCAGTGCGAGCAGGCCCAGCGCCTCGGGTTCCTTCGGCAGCAGTTCGGTCACAAGCCTGGACAGGAACATCGCCTCCTCGGTGAGGTCGCGGCGGACGACATCGGTGCCGCCCGGGTCGGTCCAGCCTTCGGCAAAGGCGGCATAGATGGAGTCCAGCACAACTTCAAGCCGCTCGGAGAGCTGTTCGCGGCCGGGAACGCTGAAGGGAATGCGGGCCTGGCGAATCTTGTCCTTGGCGCGGACCAGCCGCTTGCTCATGGCTGACGGCGAGGTGAGGAACGCCGAGGCAATTGTCTTCGCATCAAGCCCCAGCACGACTTGCAGAATCAGCGGCGCCCGGATGCCGGGGTCGATGGCAGGATGCGCGCAGGCGAACATCATCGCAAGCCGCTCGTCGGGAATTTCGGCTGCGGTCGCGGCAGCATCCAGCCCTTCGGCCATCACCTGCAACTGCTCGGCGGCAATCTCGTGGCGAAGCCTTCCCCGGTGCATATCAATTGCCTTTCTCCGGGCAACGGTCAGCAGCCATGCCTCGGGGTTCGACGGGCAGCCGTTGCGCGGCCAGTCCGCCAGCGCCGAGGCAAACGCCTCCGAGAGCGCGTCCTCGGCGGCGGCGACGTCCTGCGTGCGTGCCGCGAGAAAGGCGACGAGCTTGCCGTAGCTGCGGCGCGCGACCGCGTCCGCCGTGCTGTGTGCCTGCTCGTCGCCTTCGCGTGGGTTCATGCGTTACCTCTCGCAGCTATGCCGACATCTCCCAGAGGGGACGCACCTCGACCGCGCCAAAACTTGCGGCGGGGGAGCGCGCAGCCCAGGAGAGCGCAGCATCGAGATCGGGAACGTCGATGATCAGGAAGCCGCCCAACTGCTCTTTCGAGTCGGCGAAGGGGCCATCGAGCACCTGCGACTTTCCATTAGAGACGCGCACGGTCGTTGCCGCCGAGCTTCTTTGCAGCCGGTTGCTGCTCTTTACGATACCGGCCTTCGTCAGCGCCTCCGAGTACGCTACGAACGCCGCGACTCTCTGTTCCTGCTGACCCGGGGTGAGCGCGGCAAAGCCCGCTTCGCTTACATAGTTCATCAATACATATTGCATGGGAGATCCTCCATCTGGGTTGTGGGCGGCCATTCTGTCCCGCCGCTTTGGTGACGACCGGCATCGCCCGGTTTGGACACCTGCGCCGCATCTTTTTCGGCGCGTAAGAATTTATTTCTTTCGGCTGAGGTCGCAGAGCATGTCCGAGTGAATGTTCAGGCCGATGTTGGTCATGTTGTAGAAGTGCTCGGTGGAGACGAGCCAGACGATCTCGCAGATCGCGCGCTCGGAGTAATAGCGGGACATGCGGTCAAAGGTTGCCGGATTTACTTTTTTATCTCGCGTCAGTTCGGTCACGTAGTCCAGCGCAGCGCGCTCCGCGGCGTTGAAGAGCGGACTGGTCGCATAGTGTTCCAGCGCGTCGAACTTGGCCTGGTTCATGGATGCTTTGATGGTGAACGACCGGCCGATGTCGATGCAGAAGAGGCAGACGTTGATCCGAGCGACCTGCTCGCGAATCAGCATCGCCGTCTCCGGCGGCAACAGCAGCTTTTTGTCCAGCTTGCTGATCTTTGCCGAAAATATGCCGAAGGCCAGCGGCATTCGCGCCGAAACCACCTTGACCGGTGTCAGCACCTTGCCGAACTGTCGCTGCGTCATGGCATAGACCAGCTTCATCATCAAACCCTGGGGTTTTTCGATAGGGGGAAGAAATGTGTCCATTTATGAGTCTCCGTTTTGAGCTGTGGCAGACGTCCAACATTCAAGTCCTGCTGCCACTATGACGCGCGAGCGGCGACGGTTTGGACAATCATTGCAAGTTTATGATTCAAAGTCAGTTGCTTATACCCAGAAGCTTTCCGATCAGTGCAGGATCGGCGGCTGTTCTGACGAGGCAGTCCGCCACATCGGCCCGCGAGATCGTTAATTTCCGGCCGGGCAGATGATCTTCCCGCACGCGGTACTTTCCGGTGAAGGGCTTATTGGTAAGCTCGACTGGCCGCACGATGGTCCAGTCGAGCCCACTCTCCCGCAGCACGCGCTCCATGGCGGTGACGTCTACGACGATGCTTGGAAAGAACAGGCGGCCAAAGAGATTCGGGATGAGTGAGTCTTTGAACAGGAAGGCGTTCGATTCGACGACGACGCGGCGCACCCCGGCCAGATCCATGGCGTGGGTGAGCGAGAGCGCGAATCGATGCAGGAGGTCTTTCTCAGCCTTCGCGATCGGCAATCGTGGGCCGAATCCGGACAGGACCGCATCGTGGTCTCGTATCGCTTCAGCAAGTTCGGCGCTGTTCAGCAGGTCTCCCAGGCTGACGCCGATGCGATCTCCAAACGGCTTGAGCTTTTCGGCCGAGCGAGCAAAGGCCGTCACGGAATGACCTTTTTCAAGCGCCGCGCGAACGATCTCCAACCCGGTTCCACCCGTTGCTCCCAGTACGACCAGTTTCATCCCGTATCCTCCCCGATGGCTCAAAATTTCCGTCATGCATGGCGAGCGACATCCACACTGTCGAGGCCGCAGTCGAAAGATGCGTTTGTGGGTAGAAAGAATCTGCGGTCGCGAGGCCTTCAAATACGATGCCACCAACGCGGTGAATGTAGCCAGCGGCTCCAGCGACTTAAGTCCGTCGCCCGAGAGCAGATGCGGGTAGATGACGCTGAGAACCGTGATGCCGAAGCCCTTACGATTTAACTCAGCAGGCCGCTCAAGGTTGAGCGGCCTGCTGGGTGCTTTGAAAGCGATGCTATGCGCCTACGGGCTCGGCGACCTTGACGTTGACCGGCGTGAGCCAGTTGTGGCGGTCGGGCTTGAGGCCGTTGACGAGGGCGAAGAACTCCTCATGCAGGGCCGTGGTAACGGGGCCCATCGTTCCGTCGCCTACCAGGATGCGATCGACCGAACGGAGGTGGGTAACCTCGGCGGCGGTGCCGGTGAAGAAGGCTTCGTCGGCGATGTAGAGCATCTCGCGGGGCAGAGCCTGCTCGACGATCTCGATGCCAAGTTCACGGGCCAGCGTCAGCACGGAGTTGCGGGTGATGCCGCTGAGCACCGAGTTGGCCAGCGGCGTGGTGTAGAGGACGCCGCCGCGGACGAGGAAGAGGTTCTCACCGGAGCCTTCGGAGAGATAGCCGTTGACGTCGAGCGCGATGCCCTCCGAGTAGCCGTTGACCTCGGCTTCCATGCGGATAAGCTGCGAGTTCATGTAATTGGCGCTGGCCTTGGCGAGCGAGGGCATGGTGTTGGGCGCCAGGCGGTTCCAACTGGAGACGCAGACGTCGGCGCCGTCATTGCCGGAGACGTATTTGCCCCAGGGGAAGTTGGCGATGTAGACCTCGACGGGATTCTTGAGCGGGTTGACGCCCACCTCGCCGTAGCCGCGGAAGGCGATGGGGCGAAGGTAACAGGGGGCGACACCGTTGGCCTCGACGACCTCGACAGCAGCCGCGCAGAGCTGGTCTACCGTGTAGGGCACGGGCATGCGGTAGATCTTGGCGGAGTCCAGCATGCGGGCCATGTGCTCGTGCAGGCGGAAGACGCCTGCGCCATTTGGCTGGGCATAACAGCGGATGCCTTCAAATACGGCAGACCCGTAGTGGACGACATGGGACATGACATGGATCTGCGCTTTGTCCCAGGGAATGAGATTTCCGTTGTGCCAGATGTTGTTGGTGGTCTGAAGGGCCATGAGATTCGCTCCTGAAGGCTGAATCTTAATTATAGCCGTGTGTTGACGGGGCCGTGGGAGAATGAAGCGTGATGCTTGACGCGCATTCGATGAGCCTGGCGGTGCTGGAGCGGTCGGCATACGTGCGTTTTTCCGTGCTGGCGCTCAGCTCGATCTTCTTCCTGGTGGACCCGTTTGCCGCGCTGCCGACGTTTCTGGCGGTGACGGATGGAGACGACGCGGGACAGCGGCGGAAGACGGCGTGGAAGGCGTCGCTGACGGCTCTGGTGGTGCTGAGCGGGTTCGCCATCGCCGGGCAATTCATCTTCCGGATGTTCGGGATCACGCTGCCGGCGTTCGAGATCGCAGGCGGCATCATCCTTCTTTTGATCGGGTTGGATATGCTCGAGGCCAAGCGGTCGCCGACGCAGGAGTCTGCCGCGGAGACAACCGAGGCGGCGGCCAAGGAAGATGCAGGGATCGTTCCTCTGGGCATCCCCATGCTGGCCGGGCCGGGCGCGATTACCAGCGTAATGGTGCTGGTGGGACAGGCGCAGACGCGGTGGCAGATGGCGGCGATCCTGATTGCGATTCTGATTACGGCGGCGATCTGCTACCTGGTGCTCGGGAACTCGGACAGGGTGGCGCGGGTGCTGGGTGACACGGGCGTGCGGATTCTGGTGCGCATCATGGGCCTGCTGCTGGTGGCGCTGGCGGTGCAGTACTTCGTCAATGGCATGGTGGATCTGGGGTTGATCGCGAAGCCTTGAAGGCACGAAACATCGATGAAGGCCTGAGGGAAGGCTGCGGAGGAGACGATCGGCATGGATAGCAAGCGGTGGGACGACTTGACCAGCAAAAATGGGATGCTCGGCTATCTCGATATGAATCTCCGCGGCGCGGGCCAGGTCTTCTTCCAGAACAATCCATGGACGGGGCTCATCATTCTCGCCGCTATCTTCTGGGGCGCTCGCGCCGCGGGAGACCTTAACGTCGCCTTCGGCGCGGTTGTCGGACTTTTCGTGAGCACCACCACGGCCATCCTGCTGAACGTGGATCGTGCTTCGCTGCGGCAGGGCCTCTTCGGGTTGAATGGAGTGCTGGTCGGCGTTGCGGTTCCAATTTTTCTGCATCCTCACCCCATGATGTGGGCCTATCTCCTGCTGGGAGCAGCGGTTTCGACGGTGGCGACATTGGCGGTCGCCAATGTAGTCAAGAGCTGGGGCATCCCGGGGTCGACAGCGCCGTTTGTATTCACGACCTGGGTGCTGCTGCTTGGCGCTTACTCTTTTACGCATCTTCCCATTGCGACGATGGGGCCGCCCGCGTTGCCGGCTGCGGCGGGCGCCGGCGGCATGACGTTGTCTCTCCACACCGTGCTCAGCAGCCTCGGCAAAAACATCTCGCAGGTCTACCTGATTGAGAATTTCTGGACCGGGGTTCTCTTTATCGTCGCTATCGCCATCAACTCCATCCGGAGCGCGGGATTCGCGGTGATCGGCTCGGTGATAGGTCTGGGCGCGGCGCTTGTCTTCGGCGCGGGAGCCGGCGCGACCGCCAGCGGCCTCTATGGGTTCAGCGCCGTGCTGACGGCGATGGCAGTAGGCTTGGCCTTCGAGAAGCTGTCACTCCGTGCAGTGCTCTATGCAGTTCTTGCCACGGTGTTCACGGTGGTCGTGCAGGCTGCGTTCAACACGGCGCTCTCTCCCCTCGGCATTCCTCCTCTCACCTTCCCCTATGTGCTCACCATGTGGCTCTTCCTTCTTCCGGGGATCGATTTGATGCCGCATCCGAAGGCGTCGCCGGTTGTCAGCAGTCATTGAGTGAGGTGGATGCTTATTCTGGTGCCTGATCCCATTTCGGTCATCAAAAGGGTATTGACAGTTGAAAGGAGAAGTAATGGAACAGCGTTTTAATTATTTCAAGGCAGCACCCGATGCATACAAGGCGATGAGCGGTCTCGAAGCGTATCTGCATTCCTGCGGACTGGAGGAGGGGCTGGTGCACCTAATTAAGCTGCGGGCCTCGCAGATCAACGGCTGCGCGTTTTGCCTGGACATGCACTCGAAGGATCTGCGCGCGATTGGGGAGACCGAGCAGCGTCTCTATACGCTCGACGCCTGGCGCGAGTGCCCCTGGTTTACCGACCGCGAGCGCGCGGCGCTGGCGTGGACCGAGGCGCTGACGTTGATCACGCAGGGACATGTCCCCGACGCTGTGTATGAAGAGGTGCGCAAGCAGTTCAATGAGAAGGAGCTGACCGATCTGAGTATCGCGATCACGACGATCAATGCGTGGAACCGGCTCAGTATCGCCGCGCGGGCGACTCCGGGAACGTACAAGGTAGGGGCGTACAAGGCTCATACGCAGTAGATCGAGGCAGATAGCGATTTGACGATGGGGCGTCCTCGGATGCCCCATCGCGCGTTTCAGGGTCCAATTCTGCCCGATGCCGCGCCGGTTCTGGTATGTTGGCGAGGCTGGAGATTTGGCTGCCGGAGGGTCGGCGAGCGCCTGCTCCTGCAAAGGGGGAGAGGATGCTGCGAAGAGATTTTCTGGGTTTGGCGGCTGCGGCTGCGCTGGCCGGGCCGACGGGCGTGGCCGAAGCGCTGGCGCCGGGTGGAGCGGCCATGGGCACACCGGTGAAGATGGGCAAGCCGATGTCTGTGGGCCTGCTGATCAAGCCCTTCAGCGGACCGGAGGAGACGATCCGCCGAGTACGCGACATGGGCTTCACCAACTGCTTTCTCTCGCTGGACGGCTATCTCGGCAAATTTACGCCGGAGCTGGCGAAGCAGATGCGCGGACTGCTCGATCGCTACCAGGTGCAGGCCACGACCGTCGAGGTGGTGGGTCCTCCGCCGCTGGTCTGGGACTTCCTGCAAGGGCCGTCGACCATTGGGCTGGTGCCACGAAAGACGAGAGCAGCCAGGATCGACGCGCTGCGCCAGGTTTCGGACTTCGCGAAGCTGCTGGGAGTAGGGCAGGTGCAGACGCACTGCGGATTCATTCCCGAAGATCCCGCCGATCCGCTCTACCCGGAGACGGTGGTTGCGATTCGCACGGTGGCGAAGCACTGCGCCGGCAATGGACAGGATTTTCTGATGGAGACCGGGCAGGAGACGCCGACCACCATGTCGCGGATGCTGCACGACGCGGCCATGCCGAATCTCGGCGTAGGGTTGGATACGGCCAACCTGATTCTGTACGGCAAGGCGAACCCGGTGGACGCAGTCGATATTCTGGGGCCGCATGTAAAGAGCATTCATGCCAAGGATGGCCGCTGGCCGACGAATCCGGACAAGCTGGGCGAAGAGGTGTTGATCGGCAAGGGGCTGGTCGATTTTCACAAGGTCTTCGCCAAGCTCCATAAGTTGGGATACTCGGGCGCTGTGACCATCGAGCGCGAGACCTCCGGCCCGCAGCAGATTGCCGATGTGCGCGATGAGAAGATCTATCTGGAAAAGATTCTCAGTCAGGTGATCGGCTGACGGCAGGTGCAAAGGGAGAGTTCATGAAGAGTATGAGAGGAATGAACAGACGGGAGTTTGTGAAGGCGGGCGCCGCGGCGGCATCGGGACTGTTGCTGCTGCGCTCGAAGACGGCGTTCGGGTACGAGGCGAACTCGGCGGTGCGGCTGGGTCTGCTGGGCTGCGGCAACCGGGGAACGTCGGTGGCCACCTCGTTCGCCAAAAACACCAGCGCGCGCGTGGTGGCGCTGGCCGATATCTTTCCCGACAAGCTGGCGAAGGGCAAGGCCCACTTCGACGAGGTCAACGCCGGGCTCAGCCATGCGGCGATCGAGGACCGGCTGACCTTTCACGGACACGATGCGTTCAAGAGGCTGGTCGACTCGAAGGACATCGACATGGTGCAGATCTCGACGCCGCCATGGTTTCACGTGCAGCACCTCGAGGCCGCCGTGGACGCGGGTAAGCACGTCTACTGCGAGAAGCCGGTGGGCGTCGACGTGGCCCAGTCGAAGAAGGCGCTCGAGATCGCAGAGCGAGTCAAGGGCAGGCAGAGCGTGGATGTAGGCTTTCAGGTGCGCAGCGCACCGCCGATCGCCGCTGTGATCGGTCGGGTCAAGGAGGGGGCGCTGGGCAAGATCGCTTCCATCACGGCCAACTACTATGCACCGGCCTCCAAGGAAAAACCGAGCGTTGGCACATCGAAGGATGAGTGGCGGCTGAGGAACTGGCTCTGGGACCGGGTGCTCTCCGGAGACATTCTGGTCGAGCAGAATATCCACATCATCGACCTCTGCAACTGGGTGCTGGGCGCGCATCCGCTGAAGGCGACTGCGACCGGAGGACGGAACATTCTGACGCATCCCGGCGACTGCTGGGACAACTACCAGGTGGACTACACCTATCCCGGCGACGTGCATGTGAGCTTCACCTCGACGCAGTTTGGCGACTATGGATTCGAGGCCGGACTGCGGGTCTTTGGAGCCAAGGGTGCAGCGGACGCGCCTTACTCCGGGCCGGTGCGGATTACGGGCGAGTCAGCCTGGGCCTGGCAGAATGGAGCGAACGCCGGAACGACTGGCGCGGGCAAGTTCGCCGCCAACGGAGAGTTCGACGATAATCTTGCCCTGGCCGACCGGGAGAAGGACCGCAGCTTTATCGAGAGCATTACATCAGGTAGCTTCCATAACCAGATTGCCGCCGGTGTCGAGACCGCGTATAGCTGCATGCTGGGTCGCATGGCCGGATATCAGCGGCGCGAGGTGACGTGGGAGGACCTGCTGGCGCACGGCGAGAAGTTCTCGCTGGGGATGGACGTCGACCAGTTCAGCTAGCCGGTTCAGCGAGTGGTTTGCAGCGTCAATTCAACTCGGAATACGGATTTTGGCATCATAGGCTGCATGGGGAACGGAATGGATCGTCTGAAGCGGTTGGCGTGTTTTGGGCTGTTGAGCGTGGTGCTGGGCGCAGGCTCGCCGGTGGCGTGGGCGCGATTCAACCCCGTCGTCTGCAAGAATGCCTTCACCGAGCAGCAGGAGATCACCGAAGGTCAAAAGGTGGTGGCCCAGGTCTACCAGCAGATGCCGGTGCTGCCGGACAGCGATCCGGTGGCGCGGTATGTGCGCGACCTTGGAGCGAAGCTGGTGGCACACGCGCCCGGTTACAAGTGGCCGTACAACTTCCACGTCGTCGCCAGCGAAGACATCAATGCCTTTGCCCTGCCCGGCGGCACGATCTTCGTCAATCTTGGGACTGTGCAGGCCGCCGAGACCGAGGCTCAACTGGCCGGGGTGATGGCGCACGAGATCTCGCACGTGGTGATGCGGCACTCGACCTGCAACCTGACGGCGCAGCAGTCCAAGAGCGTGTGGTATGGGCTGGGGAGCATCGCCTCGTCGATCCTGCTGGGCAATGGGACCGCCGGACAGCTTGGGCAGGCGGTGATCGGGGGAGCGCAGGGGCTCGATTTTCTGCACATGTCGCGCGATGCCGAGAAGCAGGCCGACCTGCTGGGAGTGGACATTCTGTACGACTCGGGGTACGACCCGCGCGGCATGCCGCAGTTCTTCGAGACGATCGAGGCGAAGTATGGCGCGGGGGGCGCACAGTTTTTGAGCGATCACCCGAACCCGGGAAATCGTCTGCAATATGTGAATGCGGAGATCGCGACCCTGCCGCGGCGGGAGCAGCCGGTGGTGACGACGCCGGAGTTCAAGCGGATCCACGCGATCGCGCTCAAGGAGAAGGCGCTTGCGGCCAAGGAAGTTCAGACCGGGGCATGGCGGGGGAGCGGGTTGTATGCGTCGGGCCCGGGAGCGGCTGCCGGGCGGATTGCGCAGCCGGCAGGCCAGGCGGCAACTGCGCCAGGCGGAGCGGCAACGAGCTCGATGGGGAGGTTAAGCCGGGGCGCGCTCGGAGTCGGCAACCGGATGGTCAAGTATCAGGGGACGCGATTTGCTATCAACCGTCCGTCAAGTTGGAAGGAAAGCGCCGCTGCGTCCGGCGCGGTGACGCTGGCTCCAGTGGGGGGCGCAAGCGAGGCGGGGCTTGGCTATGGGGCGATCGTCGATCTCGCGAAGTTGCCCGGCAATGGGGTGACGGACAGAGCATCGCTCGATGCCGCGACGGCAGCTCTGGTGCGGCAGTTGATCCAGCAGAATGCGGGGCTCGAGCAGGCGGGACAGGTTAAGGCGACGACCGTCGGCGGCAGGATGGCGAACGTGGTGGAGCTGCGCGGACAGTCGCCGGTTGTTGAGGGCAGCAAGCGACTGATAGAGCGCGACCGTCTGCTGACCGTCGCGCGCCCGGACGGAGATTTAAGTTACGTCGTTTTTGTATGCCCGGAACCGGATCTGCAATCGCTGAAGCCTGTCTTCGACAAGATGAGCGCGAGCTTCCGCGCGCAGTAGAGCGCGTTTGGAGGGCTGCCGGGAAGATTGGCGGATTATGCAAGAGTCTCGCAACTCCGCTGCGCTATATTCTCCCCGTCTTTATTGGCGACGGCAGAGTTTTCGACAGGTTGGATGAGTTTTCAACAGGGCTGCGGCCTTGTGGGGATCGGATCTCGCTGTTACTCTCAGGAAGTCGCAGAAATGCAGTGCTTGCAAGGAATTGAAAAGCACGGTACTCTGAATAGGCAAGTAATGAAGCTTCGCACCTTGGCTCCGGAAGTATGGGGGTTGTCAGTAAAGGGATGACGGAGCGCAGTCCAAGCGTTTGATCGGTGATGAGCCTCAGGCCAGCCGGCACCCAAACCCAAGCAACTGCAATTGATTTGGATTATGAGGAGCTGAGTGCTCCGCGGTCATAGTTGTGCGACCGCCACGGTATTTTGAGATGTTTGTGCTGTGCGAGCGAGATCGCCTGTTGTTTTAGGGCAAAGTTGAAAAACTTTGTGAGTTCCGAAAAAACAGGTTGACATGAGGCCGAAACTTGGATAACCTCAAAAAGTTCGCTAAAACGTCACGCGTTGCCGAACGGTACCTGGAAAGGCTGAAACAGAGCCGCTGAGAAGCAGAACAGGATATCGAAACGGGCAGCGAATTACAGACGCAAACAGTGCATTAAGTTCGAGGACACAAATCTGGCGTATGCCGATTTCGTCCTTGATCCAAAGCTGCCCGCTCAGGCGGATGCGGTTAGGATCTTTGACAACATAGTTGAACGTGCCAGTCGTGAGATGATGCGAAATTTGGTTTAGTCATTCTCACTAGTTATAAACCTCCGGTCTTTCGAGCACCGGGGGCGCTTGAACCGTCCCGACCCCTGTCGATGGACGGCAAGCAAACCAAGATTAAACGAGAGTTTGATCCTGGCTCAGAATCAACGCTGGCGGCGTGCCTAACACATGCAAGTCGCACGAGAAAGGGTAGCAATACCTGAGTAAAGTGGCGCACGGGTGAGTAACACGTGAATGATCTACCTCCGAGTGGGGAATAACTGAGAGAAATCTTAGCTAATACCGCATAACACTTACGAGTCAAAGCAGCAATGCGCTTGGAGAGGAGTTCGCGGCAGATTAGTTAGTTGGCGGGGTAATGGCCCACCAAGACGATGATCTGTATCCGGCCTGAGAGGGCGCACGGACACACTGGAACTGAAACACGGTCCAGACTCCTACGGGAGGCAGCAGTGGGGAATTTTGCGCAATGGGGGAAACCCTGACGCAGCAACGCCGCGTGGAGGATGAAATCCCTTGGGATGTAAACTCCTTTCGATAGGGAAGATTATGACGGTACCTATAGAAGAAGCCCCGGCTAACTTCGTGCCAGCAGCCGCGGTAATACGAGGGGGGCAAGCGTTGTTCGGATTTATTGGGCGTAAAGGGTGCGTAGGCGGTTTGGCAAGTCTTGTGTGAAATCTTCGGGCTCAACCCGAAGCCTGCACAAGAAACTGCCGGGCTTGAGTATGGGAGAGGTGAGTGGAATTTCCGGTGTAGCGGTGAAATGCGTAGATATCGGAAGGAACACCTGTGGCGAAAGCGGCTCACTGGACCATAACTGACGCTGAGGCACGAAAGCTAGGGGAGCAAACAGGATTAGATACCCTGGTAGTCCTAGCCCTAAACGATGATTGCTTGATGTGGCAGGTACCCAATCCTGCCGTGTCGAAGCTAACGCGATAAGCAATCCGCCTGGGGAGTACGGTCGCAAGGCTGAAACTCAAAGGAATTGACGGGGGCCCGCACAAGCGGTGGAGCATGTGGTTTAATTCGACGCAACGCGAAGAACCTTACCTGGGCTCGAAATGTAACGGAATCCGGCAGAAACGTCGGCGTCTAGCAATAGACCGTTATATAGGTGCTGCATGGCTGTCGTCAGCTCGTGTCGTGAGATGTTGGGTTAAGTCCCGCAACGAGCGCAACCCTTATCTTCAGTTGCTACCATTTAGTTGAGCACTCTGACGAAACCGCCTCGGATAACGGGGAGGAAGGTGGGGATGACGTCAAGTCCTCATGGCCTTTATGTCCAGGGCTACACACGTGCTACAATGGCCGGTACAAACCGCTGCAAACCCGCGAGGGGGAGCTAATCGGAAAAAGCCGGCCTCAGTTCGGATTGGAGTCTGCAACTCGACTCCATGAAGCTGGAATCGCTAGTAATCGTGGATCAGCATGCCACGGTGAATACGTTCCCGGGCCTTGTACACACCGCCCGTCACATCACGAAAGTGGGTTGCACTAGAAGTCGGTCCGCTAACCGCAAGGAAGCAGCCGCCCAAGGTGTGATTCATGATTGGGGTGAAGTCGTAACAAGGTAGCCGTAGGAGAACCTGCGGCTGGATCACCTCCTTTCTAAAAGAGAACGTCTTGGCACACTTCAGCGCCCTGCGATTGCAGGCAGCCTGGTTTTGCGATCAGGTTGAGCTTGAGTGACGTTGCCAAGAACCATCTGCATAAGCTTCGGCGAGTGTAGATGAGCCTGAACTAGACCTTCTTTTTTTCGCTCGCAACAATAGGCTCAGGCCTTTGTTCATTTTCAATACCGATGGTCAATAGCGGCGTAGCTGCTATGCACGTTCAACTGTGTCCTCGAAACCTTTCGAGAGAGCTCCATTTTTGGCTCCGGCATTGTATGTCGAAGATCAACGACAGAGCAGCCTGCGCATCGGGCCTTCGGGTTCGATGCTGTAGAGTCGGGCCTGTAGCTCAGTTGGTTAGAGCGCACCCCTGATAAGGGTGAGGTCGGTAGTTCGAATCTACCCAGGCCCACCACCTTTATCCTGACGATCAGCTAAACTGGTCATCTACTTGTTTTGCGACAAGGGGCTGTAGCTCAGTTGGGAGAGCACCTGCTTTGCAAGCAGGGGGTCAACGGTTCGATCCCGTTCAGCTCCACCATTCCGCTCGATTGAGGTTTCACCAAGCGATGTCTGCTTGAGGTTGAGTCTCTGCTCTATTAGGGGGCGAGATTGAACCTTGAGCAGGAATGCTCAAGCCGCCTGAGGGCGCGATGCGACAACGTAGCGATACGGTTCGCTTCATGATTTTTGACAACTGAATAGATTGGGTAAATATAACTACAAGGCTGAGCAGCGTATCTCCAGGTAGTCTCTGGGGGAAGCTGTCAATCAGTATTGAGTGTCTTTAGAATAATTTTCGTGTCAGCAGTTCGATTCTCGCAAGTTGAGATGAGGATTGTGTGACACAGGCGTGGACTATATCAAACGTAGATATCTCTATGTTGCAGAGGTTGTCACTCTGCTGCGTGCGAGTAAATTCTATGGTCAAGCTACTAAGGGCGCACGGTGGATGCCTTGGCAGAAACAGGCGATGAAGGACGTGGCAAGCTGCGATAAGCTTCGGGAAGCCGCACACAGGCGTTGATCCGGAGATTTCCGAATGGGGAAACCCACCCAGGCAAAACCTGGGTATGTCCTACTGAATTCATAGGTAGGAACAAGCGAACGGAGGGAAGTGAACCATCTCAGTACCTCCAGGAGGAGAAAGAAACCTCGATTCCGATAGTAGTGGCGAGCGAAATCGGAACAGCCCAAACCCGTTGCATCAAGGTGTATCGGGGGTTGTAGGGCCTGCAAAAGTAGAGTTACCAATCTGGTCGATAGCTGAATCTTCTGGAAAGGAGATCCAAAGAGGGTGACAGACCCGTAGGCGAAATTGATCCAGACTCGAAGCAGGTACCTGAGTAAGGCGGGGCACGAGAAACCCTGCTTGAATCCACGGGGACCATCCCGTAAGGCTAAATACTCGTTTCTGACCGATAGTGAACCAGTACCGTGAGGGAAAGGCGAAAAGCACCCCATTGAGGGGAGTGAAAAGTACCTGAAACCGTGTGCCTACAAGCAGTGGGAGGACTATGCCCGCAAGGGAATGTCTGACCGCGTGCCTATTGCATAATGAGCCGGCTAGTTATTCTTGTCAGCAAGGTTAAGCGTGAGCGAGCCGCAGCGAAAGCGAGTCTGAATAGGGCGATAAGTTGGCAGGAATAGACGCGAAGCGGGATGATCTACCCTTGGCCAGGTTGAAGATGGGGTAACACCCATTGGAGGACCGAACCGGTGTTTGTTGAAAAAAGCTCGGATGAGCTGAGGGTAGGGGTGAAAGGCTAATCAAATTCCGTGATAGCTCGTTCTCTCCGAAATAGCTTTAGGGCTAGCGTCGGGTGATTTGGATTGGTGGTAGAGACATGGATGGACTAGGGGGCTTTCCGGCTTACTGAATCCAATCAAACTTCGAATGCCAATTACAACCAGCCCGGCAGTCAGACTGTGGGGGCTAAGCTTCACAGTCGAGAGGAAAACAGTCCAGACCGCCAGCTAAGGTCCCAAAATTACAGTTAAGTGGGAAAGGAAGTCGGAACGCTCAGACAGCCAGGAGGTTGGCTTAGAAGCAGCCATCCTTTAAAGAAAGCGTAATAGCTCACTGGTCAAGCGGTCCGGTGCCGACAATACAACGGGGCTAAAACTGTATACCGAAGCTGCGGATGCACACCATTCGGTGTGCGTGGTAGGAGAGCATTCTCTCGTGGATGAAGCGTAACTGGGAAGATACGTGGACATTAGAGAAGAGACCCTGCCGGCATAAGTAGCGATAATGAAGGTGAGAACCCTTCACGCCGAAAGTCTAAGGTTTCCTGAGGAAGGTTAATCCGCTCAGGGTTAGGCGGTCCCTAAGCCGAGGCCGAAAGGCGTAGGCGATGGAAATCCGGTTAATATTCCGGACCTCCCAATACCTCGTTATACGATGGGGTGACGCAGAAGGATAAGCAGGACCTCCTATGGCTATGGGGTTCGATACGCGTAAGCTGGTTTCTCCAGGCAAATCCGGGGAGACTTAACAGTGAGGCGTAAAGCAGTAAGCCGTATGGCTGAAAGCTGCTGATTTCATGCTGCCAAGAAAAACCTCTAAGGAGAGGGGTTGGGAACCGTACCACAAACCGACACAGGTAGACGAGGAGAATATCCAAAGGCGCTCGAGTGAAAGCTTGTTAAGGAACTCGGCAAATTAGACCCGTAACTTCGGGAGAAGGGTCGCCCCCTGGGTGCAAGCCCGGTGGGGCCGCAGTGAAACGCGAACGGCGACTGTTTAACAAAAACACAGGTCTCTGCAAAGTCAAAAACGACGTATAGGGGCTGACTCCTGCCCGGTGCCGGAAGGTTAAAGGGAGAGGTTAGGGCGCAAGCTCGAAGCTTCGAACTGAAGCCCCGGTGAACGGCGGCCGTAACTATAACGGTCCTAAGGTAGCGAAATTCCTTGTCGGGTAAGTTCCGACCTGCACGAATGGAGTAACGATCGTTCGACTGTCTTAACGAGTTGCTCGGCGAACTTGTAGTACCGGTGAAGATGCCGGTTACCCGCAGCTAGACGAAAAGACCCCGTGCACCTTTACTATACTTTTACTATGAGTTACGGCTCTTGCTGCGCAGGATAGGTGGGAGGCTTTGATACCGGACTTTTGGGTTCGGTGGAGCCAACGGTGAGATACCACCCTGCGAGTGTTGTGATTCTAACCTGCTCCCGTGATCCGGGAGAGGGACATAGTAAGACGGGTAGTTTGACTGGGGCGGTCGCCTCCTAAATTGTAACGGAGGCGCGCGAAGCTACACTCAGGTCGTTTGGAAATCGACCGTCGAGTGCAAAGGCATAAGTGTGGTTAACTGCGAGACCTACAAGTCGAGCAGATGCGAAAGCAGGCCTTAGTGATCCGGTGGTTCTGTATGGAAGGGCCATCGCTCAACGGATAAAAGGTACGCCGGGGATAACAGGCTGATCATTGCCAAGAGTTCATATCGACGCAATGGTTTGGCACCTCGATGTCGGCTCATCACATCCTGGAGCTGTAGAAGGTTCCAAGGGTTCGGCTGTTCGCCGATTAAAGTGGTACGTGAGCTGGGTTCAGAACGTCGCGAGACAGTTCGGTCTCTATCTGCTGTGGGCGTAGGAGATTTGAAGAGGGCTGTCCTTAGTACGAGAGGACCGGGATGGACGAACCTCTTGTGTTCCAGTTGTCCTGCCAAGGGCACGGCTGGGTAGCGAAGTTCGGTTGTGATAACCGCTGAATGCATATAAGCGGGAAGCACGCTCTAAGATGAGATCTCCCAACCCAAAAGGGAAATGAAGGGCCCAGGAAGACCACCTGGTTGATAGGCTGGAGGTTGAAGCGCAGTAATGTGTGTAGCTTACCAGTACTAATCGCCCGTTCGGCTTGTCCATAGAATTTACTCTGCGCAGTGAAGTCCACTGTTCTAGAGTCATTCAATACAAGCTTTGTAGTTATACGAGATATAACTAATACGTTTTTGGTAAATGTCTGCTCAATCTATTCAGTTGTGGAAGATCGCGAAAGCGATATTTCTAAAGTTTGCCGGTGAGTTTACTACGAGGGTCACACCCGTTCCCATCCCGAACACGGAAGTTAAGCCTCGTTGGGCCGATGGTACTGCACGCGTAAGTGTGTGGGAGATTAGGTGATCGCCGGCATAATTCAGAAGCCCCATCCTTTCGAGGATGGGGCTTTTTGCTGTGTGCTTTCTACTTTGTAAAAACCTACTGTGAAGGGAGCTGCAATCTCCGCTGACGAGGCGGCGGCCGCTAGCTTATAAATTGGAAGGCGGCAACTGCGCCTTGTGAATCACATCGGTCAGTCGACGATGCCAGTCCACGTCGCGCCACATTCCCGTGAACTGAGGTCCGCAAAAGTTGCTGGTAGCCATCGCTGACCAGCGTCCTGTTGATGCTGCATGGCGAACCCCGATCTCGCAGAGTTCCTTGATCCAGTCCCAATGCAGCAAGGGCCAGTCCTTGTAGTCCACCACGCTCCAGCACTCGGTTGTGATCAGGGGTTTGCCGCTGACGCGCGACCATTCCGCCATCTGGTCGATTCCATGGGTGAGGCTTGCCTGCCACTTCGCGGGATCGCTGCGGTATAAGGCCTCTCCGCGCCTTTGAAGATTGTTGTATCCCTCCGGGCTGAATCGCTCGTAGTGATACCCCACCTGCTTATTGAAGTCGGAGAAGGTCGTCATCCAGAGGTGCAGTTCCAGAAAGTCCATCATGGAGACATCCTGGCTCTTCCACGTGTCGTATTCGCCCGAGAAGGAAAACGTGTAGCTCAATGATGGATGGGCTTTCCTCAGCTTTGCAATGGAGTCCCGCATCCATCTCTGCCCTTCGGGAGAGTTTCTCCTGGTTCCAGGGGCGATCCACGGGGTCCATGGCGCAATGCAAAACTCGTTGCTCAGGTCGACGTACAGGATGTTATCCCGGAGGTGTGCAGCCGGTATGCTGTCGAGCGCCTTTTGCCAGACTTCGGCCAGATCCTCGGGCGTCTTGATCTTCATTCGGACGTCGTCCGGGTCTTGCCGCCACCAGGTGGACAAGGCTACGAGAATGCCGCGTTGCGCGCATTTGTCGATGAATTCGTTCAGGTTCGGCTGCACGCGGACGCGATTGATGGCCGGGCTGCCCCATACCTGTTGATCCCAGCAAGGAAGAAGCTCCCACTCCTTGCCGGCGTCCGCAGCGATCAAATGGGGGAAGGCATCGATGCGGACGGCGTCGTATCCCCGCTGCTTCAATTCATCGAGCACGAGATCCCAGTCTTCGTATCCGGCACCGGTCCAGCGCCGTTCCAGCCAGGAGAAGTCCCACATCGCAATAGCAAGAGGGTGCTTTTGGATGTGCCCCGACGAACCGAGCACCGGCATTCCGCTGGACAACGCCAGCCCTAATGCGGAAGCTCCCTGTACGAACGCGCGCCGGTCGATCATCTTCCATCTCTCCCTGATCTGTTTTTGTTTAATAGCTTTTAATCGCAAACAAGATGTTCCCTGCGAAGCATCTTCTTTGCAATGATCATCCGATGGCATTCAGTATTTCACGCGGGATCTCGACGTCACCTGAGTAGACACAACGCCTCGCCCGCAATATCGCAGAGAATCTCTGTGCCTTGCTGGGCTGACGGTCATTAGTTGAAGGTGGCGAGGGCGCACCATCCGCTTCCGTGCGCTGCCTACTGATCCTTGGGAATCGAGGGACGAATAGATTCGGTGCTGGTGCTCTGGTTGAGAGTGGTCTTATCGACAATCACCTCACGGCTGCGGTGTTTTGTGCGGACGCTGGCCCCTTCGACTGCGCTCCTGGCTGTCGGCGGAATGAAAGTCAGCTTGGGCGGTTCGGGCGGAGTGGGGGGCAGAGGCAGGATCGCCGCCTTCTTGAGCGCAATGTCGCCCTGGCTGGTGGTGATGCGCAGCATGGGGCCGTTGCTGCCGACCGTTCCGGAAAAGCTTTTGTGCGTATCCGTGCCGCGCGTTGGCAGGGAGAAGTCGTTATAGAGGCCGCCATTAATAGTTTCGGCGTCTACTGAAAAACTGGACTGCTCGGGAACGGTGAGCGTGACCGAACCGTTGCGGTTCTCGATAGTGACGTTGCCCAGCGGAGGTGCGCTGGTCAGGTTGACCGAACCGTTGCGGTTGGTGACGGAGACGTTGCCGGCGATACGATCGAGCGTAATGTTGCGGCTGCGCGTGCTGATGGTAAACGGGCCAACCGCATCGCTGACGGAGAGATCGGCGTTGTTGCTGATGTCTGCCTCGCCGTCGAGCCGCCCAAGTTGCATGTCGGTCCGGCTGGAGTGAAACCGGATGGAGTCGCGAACGTGCTCGATGTGGGTCGTGCCGAAGAAGTCCCCGTTGATGCTGACCGGGCCGCTCAGGTCGGAGAGGGTTAGATCCTGCCCGCGGCCCTCGATGATGACTTCGCCGGTGACGCTGTGAGCGGAGAAGGACGAGTCGCCGTTATTGATATGCGTATTGGTAGGCCCGGTGATGGCGCTCAGATCGACGTCGCCATGGTTGGCGGTTACAGAGACGGAGCCTTTGATGGAACTGACACGCACGTCGCCGTGATTTGCCGTAACACTGGTGGCGGCTGTTGCTGGGACCATGATCGTCAGGTCGGCGCGGCCTCCCGGAAGCGAGGGTACAGTCAGAATGAGATTGCTGCCGCTGACCTCGACCTGGGGATTGAGCTGTTCGGCCTTGTTGCTGGCATCTGAATCCGAGCGGCTGTAGACCTCCTTGTGAACCGAGACGTGGATCTGGTTGTCGTCGCTGGTGCCGGAGACGGAGACATCGCCCCGGGGGTTGTTGACCGAAAAGGAAGCGCCTGCCGGGAAGGCCTGCACGATCATCTGGTCGCTCTCGTGCTTATCGCCGAGAAACTGGTCAAGGTTGTCCTGGCTGATGTGGAAGCCATGCCGGAAGAAGAAGCCATCGCCGTGCCGCAGTCCGCTGAAGACGACGCCGACGATGACGAGCAGCAGCAGAAGCGAGAAGACGCCTCCTCCCATGCCGCGGCGGTAGACCGGCTGGGACGGATCGGTGGAACGGGTGTACTGGTCAAACGCCCATTCGAGGAACATCACCACGCCCGCGCCGATCAACAGCACCGGCCACCAGTGACCGTACCAGTCCCATACCTGGCGGCTGCTGAGCCGGCCCATCTGAACCAGCAGAAACACGATGCCGATTGCAATGATGATGAGCGGGCCGACGATGGAGCCGTGCCGCTGGGCGCGCGCGCGATACCGGTAAGCGGCAGCCTGGGCGCGCAGCATATCGCGCTGGGCACGAGCCTGTTCTTTCATCATGCGGCGCTGATACTTCCAGTCGTTGCCGTAGGGAGGGCCGGGCGGCGGATAGGGTGGGGGATTGGTCGCCATGGCTATCTCCCTTCTTCGTCGCGCATGTTGGAATGGCTGTCGGTGCCGGCTTCATGTACATCGGAGGGAACCACGGACGTCGCGGCGGCCGGTGGGGGCGCAGCAGCCGGTGGCGGGGGATAGCTGTAAGCGGGAGGCGCGGCCATCGAGCTGAAGGCAGCTCTTTGCAGCACAGCCATCACGCCGGCCACGATGATGAACAGCGGCCAGCTTCGGCCCCAGGAGAGAATATGCGAGCTGTCCAGCAGGAAGAGCACGCCGACCAGCATGATCCAGATCGAACTGCGCAAGGCATGGAAGAGGCGGAATTTATAGGCGGACGTGCCGTCGTCGGCCAGCGTCCCGGTTTCGGTCATCTTGTGGACGAACTGCCACACTCCGAAGCCGATGAGCAGCAGGGGAACGAACAGGTGCATGGCGAAACCGTGGAAGATGCCGGAGTTGCCTATCAGAAAGATTGCGCCCAGCAGGATCAGCCAGACCGCTCCCATGGGGAAACGATTGCGGGGGGCCGGATTGAAGTCGGCGGGATTGAAGTTCGCTGGCGGAACCTGCTGCCCGACGAAGGGCGACGCAGGTGGGACGGGCGGAACATAGTTGTCCCAGGGCGCTCCCCAGTTCGTGTTCGCATTGGGCGGAGGGGGCTGGTAGCCAGCGGTGGGCGGAGGGTAGCTTGCCGCGGGCGGCGTTGTGGCGTCGGGCGGAGGAGCTGCTCCTTGCCCGTATCCTTGCGCGTACCCGTGACCATTTGAGCCGGCAGGCCACGCTTTACCGAAACCGAGGCGCTCCCCGAGGTCGTTGAGGCCAAACGGGTTAGGAAGGGGAGTTCCGTCGCGTCTTGCTTGCGCGGTGTGATGGGCTTCGATGACCTGGTAGAAGACCCAGCCGGCAATGAAGAGGCCGAAGATACCGTTTTCCCCGGCGAGACTGACAAGAATGGCAAAGACGATCAGGTGGACGATCCCCTTGGCGTACTGGCCGTTGTACATGGCGCCGACGCCGGGAATGAAGCCCAGAAGGGCGGCGAGGCCGGGGTTTGGCTCGTCGGGCGGCGGTGGCGGCGGAGGAATGGTGCCTTCTCCCGGGATGGGACCACCGACCGGATTGCCGGTTCCGGACAGTTTGGCGAGCAGGCAGGGCTCGCAGAAGACAGCAGAGCCAACAGTGCGGGTGCACTCCTGGCACAAGGGCTTGCCGCAGTTCTGGCAAAAGGCAGTTCGTTCACGATCAGGATGGTTTGCGCAGTTCATACCAAGTCCCCTTCCTGCAGGTACTTCAAAACACTGGGAGTAAATACAACAAAAGATTGGAGGTCGGGGAGAGAGGCCTGCCGTTCGGTCGCATCGGCGAGTTGCAGGTTGCCGATGGGCGTATCGCGACGGCTGGAGCCGGGGCCCGGTTCAGGACGTGATTGCTTCGGTTCCGGCTTATGGTCCGCAGGGTTGTTCTGCTGTGGCCCGGAAGATCCGGAAGGCTGCTGCTTTTGCCCGGCGGCGGGAGTGTCGGTCTGGTCGGCGGGCAACTGGTAGGGGGAGTCGCTGCTGGATCGTTGCAGGTCGCGCACGCGCGACTCCAATTCGTAGACGACCTTCAGGTTGTCGTAATAGCGCATTACATGCGCATTTGCGTCGTAAAAGCTGCGCTTCAGGCTGGACGGGCTCAGATCGCTGACGCGCAACTCGCTGACGCGGACACCGGTCAAGTTCAGGGTCAGCGCGATGGAGAAGAAGGCCATCGCGGCGGTCATCGCCAGCCGCGGCTGCAACAATGTCTGGCCGATGGAGCGCAGGCGGAAGCCGGAGGCGATCCGTGTACGGAAGGGCAGAACTCTGGCGGGGGCATAGGCTGCGGCAGGGCTGCTGTCGGGGATGCCGACGGCGCCCGGGTGGCTGAGGATGGTGCTGGGCTGCCACATTGCATGTGCCGATTTATGCTTACCCGCTGTCAGGTCCGCCTGGTTGCAGGTCTCGGACAGAATCCGCTCCAGCAGCGCGGAGGGCGGTTCCGGCCGGGGAGTCTTCAGCATCTCCAGCCACGCCGCACCGCGTTGCGCGTCGGCCAGCATAGCGCTGCAGGCGGCGCAGCCGGCCATGTGCAGATCGAAGTCGGCCTGCTCCGACGGCGAAAGCGTGCCGTCGAGTGCGTCGGCGAGCATCGCCTCGCACTGCGCACAATGCCGGGAGTCTCCCGCTTCAGCGGGCTTCGCGCTACCGAATTGATTGAAGTCTGCCACTTGCATCACCTGTCTTTCCCGCGACTACATTACCTGTCTTCCAAACGACTGTATTCACTGTCTTTCTATCGACTATATTCACTATCTTTCTATACGCTGCAAAAGCCTCGCAAGTTCCCCCCGGCCGCGGCTAATGCGGCTTTTGACGGTGCCCTCGGGGATGCGGAGAACCTGTGCTATCTCTTTGTAATCCATGTCTTCCAGGTCGCGCAGAATGACAGCTTCGCGCAGCTCCGGCGACAACTGCCTGAGGGCGTTCTGGATGGCAACCTTCAGCTCCAGCCCGGCGACGTGCTGCTCCTGTGAGGGGCCGTCATCGGCCAGCCGGTCTCCCATTGTTGGGCTGCCGTCCTCGCCGTCGAAGCTGACATCGAGCGAGTCGCTGGCGCGATCGAGCCGTGTCCGGCGAAAGTGGTCGACGAGCAGATTGCGAGCCAGCGTCGTGATCCAGGTCTGGAAGCTGCCTTTTTGGGTGTCGAAGCTGGAAAGATTCTTGTAAAGCTTGAGGAAGACGTCCTGGGTAAGGTCCTCGGCGTCCGTACTGGAGCCGGTAAAGCGGTAGCAGATGGCGTAGATGCGCCGGTGCTGCGAGGCGACGAGTTGCTGCCAGGCCTGCGAGTCTCCGGCCATGCACTGGCGAACCAGTCTGGCGACAGCTTCCTGCGCGGCTTGCTGCTCCGGGGTGCGCTCCAATGTTGCCTCTGCCGTCCTTGGCGGTGGAAGAAGTGTACCGCGAGACGGGGGCTCCGGGGCGCCTGGATGAGAGGCGATGTGGCTGGAATGGTTCAGCACGCGAGGCGTCGGTTTACGTCCGGATGACCGGCCCGGTGCTGGAATCGCCATGTGCAAAACGCCCATGGAACCCAATACGCATTGGCATCGGCACTAGTTCAATCCAGAACTCTCTCCCTGCCCTGATGGCGTTCCGCGCTGCTCACGGTCAGTTCCTGTCGATGTGTCCTGTCCGATCCACAACCGGTTGCCGTCTGGATCTTCGAGCCGAAACTCGGTCATGCCGTAAAAGGTGAGATCCAGGTCGGGAATATCCAGTCCGTTGCTGCGCACCTGCCGGTGATATTCCACGATGTTTCCGGGATACAGGTAGAGAACCGATTGGCGGGGCGCGTCTTTATGAAGGTTGATCGATTGATCCACCATCAGACGACACTCGTCAAAGCAGAGCATGGCCCAACCCCAATGATCATTTTTCTCTTCGACGCTGAATCCCAGCTTTTGATAGAACTCGATGCTCGCGGCCATGCTCTTTACGGGCAGCATCGGTATGGCACGGTTCATCTTCATCGGGCATTCTCCAAGCCACACTCGTTGCGTCCGACTATTGACCGGGCGCAACGAATGCGGAGGATGCACACGTCATTCAAAGCATTGAATTGAAATGCTTTACGAAAAGCACTAGGGAGTAGGCGCCGAGATCACGCCGCAGGCGATCCGATTGCCGGCATTGCCGGTTGGATCGGTCTTCATGTCGTCGGCCTTCTCATGGACCATGATGGAGGTGCCGCCGTTGGCCAGGATGCTGTCGGCTGCGCCGGGAGTCATGGAGAGGTAATCGACCTTGAAGCTGGCCTGACCGACATGGCCTTCGCCGATGGTGATGTTCTGCGGCAGATCGCCGTTATGGTGCCCTGCCGGGTTCATGGAGCCGTGTTCCTTGCCGGCCGGATTGAAGTGGCCGCCCGCGGTCTTGAAGTCGGGCGCGTCGCAGACCGGGTGCTCGTGGATGTGGACGGCGTGCTGGCCCAGGGGGAGATTCTTGAGGTTAAGTTTGATGGAGAGCTTGCCGTCCTTGAGCTGCCGGAAGGTGGCGGTGCCCGCATCCTGTCCGGCGCTGGTCTTGAGCGGAACGACCAGCTTGTTGCTGGGCTTGGCGAACGCGGTGGCGGCGAGGGTGGTCGTGGCGAAGGCGGCCAGGGCGAGTGTGGCGACTGTCATGCGCATGTCGATGTCTCCGTGGAATGGCGATTGTTTGCGACTTGTCTTTGTCCTAGTTTAGAGGCTCGATCGCGGATGCGCGATGTATCGTTATGAGATGATTTCTTCCCGGATTCACTCCCATTCTGAATTCGCAGCTCGGCTCGCGCTTATTTCCGCGTTGATCTTTTCTTCCGTCGGCTGGACGTCCGCCGCATGGGCGCAGGAGGCGCCGGATGCAAAACCGCCAGCCTCTGCTCCGTCTGCGGCAGCCAAGCCACCGGCTCCGAAACTGCCGCCTCTCCCGGCAGACGCGCATGTTGAGCAAACCGCCGAGATCAACGGCAAGACGCTGCGCTACACCGTGACCGTGGGAACGATTCCGGTATATGACAGGGACGGCAAAAAGACCGGCGAAGTTGTCTATACGGCGTACACGATGGAGGGGAAGGACCGCCCCGTTACCTTCGCGATGAATGGCGGCCCCGGCGCATCGTCGGTTTACCTCAATCTTGGAGCCATCGGCCCCAAGCGGGTCGCCTTTGGCGCGGAAGGCGACAGCCCCTCCGATCCGGCGACGCTCAAGGACAATCCCGGCACCTGGCTCGACTTCACCGATCTGGTCTTCATCGACCCCATCGGCACCGGATTCAGCCGGTCCCTCGTCTCTGAAGCCGAGACCAAGAAGCTCTTCTACAGCACCGCTCCCGACATTCATTACCTCTCCCGGATCGTCTACGACTGGCTGGTCAAAAACGGCCGCCTGAATTCGCGCAAATACTTTGTGGGCGAGAGCTATGGAGGCTTTCGCGGCCCTCGCGTGACGCTCTATCTCCAGACGAAGCTCGGAGTGGCTCTCAATGGCGTTGTGCTGGTGTCGCCATATCTGAATCCCACGGTGGAAGACGACGGCGACCTCTCGCCCTTGCCCTGGATGATGACTCTGCCTTCGATCGTCGCGGCGCATCTGGAGCGCGAGCACAAGCTGACGGCTGAGGCCATGGCTCCGGTGATCGCCTATACGCGCACCGATTATGCCGCAGCGCTGATGAAGGGCAGGTCCGACCCGGCGGCGACCGAGCAGATGATTCAGCATGTGACGGAACTGACGGGTCTCGATCCGGTCTTTGTGAAGCGCGCCGGAGGCAGACTGGAGACGCAGGCTTACCTGCGCGAGGTCTATCGCTCCGAGGGCAAGCTGGGCAGTCGGTATGATCCGAACGTCACGGCGTGGGATCCCTTTCCGCACGATCCGTCCCAGCGCAGCAACGACCCGATTCTTGAAAGCATCATTGCGCCGACGACCACGGCGATGGTGAACTTTGTGACCCAGACGGTGGGCTGGAAGACCGATGCCCGCTACGAGGCGTTGAGCGAGGACGTCAACCGGCAATGGGACGGCGGCGACGAGCTGCGGAAGGGTTCGGTGGAGCAGCTTCGCGAGGCCGTGGCGAACGATGCCAAGCTGCATGTGTTGATCGTCCACGGCTGGAACGATCTTTCCTGCCCGTTCATGGGCTCAGTCCTCACCGTCGACCAGATGCCGGTGATGGGAGATCCAACGCGAGTGCAGGTGAAGGAGTATCCGGGCGGTCACATGTTCTACAGCCGCCCCACCAGCCAGATGGATCTGCGCAAGGATGTAATGGCAATGTTTGGCAAGCATTAGAAGCTCACTGGAGGGGGCCTCCGGAGGCAGCCCTGGTGATTCGAGCAAAACGCAGATTCCCTTCGGGAATGACAAACAAAGCAGCACCGAAGAGGAAATCGCACTAACTGGCCGATGAAGAGGCGGCTGGAAGTTCGAGCTGTTCGGAGTTGTGTTCGTCGGCGAAGGGCTGGAAGTGGGCGCGGCAGCGAGCCTCGTAGACGCCGGCGGCCCCGACGACAACCAGTTCCTGACTCTGGCCGAGGCGCTGCGTGTGGATCGCCGGCTGGCCGCAGACCATGCAGACGGCGGAGAGCTTCGTCACCTCGTCGGAGATGGCCATCAGCGCGGGGATGGAGCCGAAGGGCTCGGCGTTGAAGGTGGTGTCGAGACCGGCGATGAGGATGCGCTTGCCGAGGTGGACCAGCTCGACTGCGAGAGGGACGAGGCGGGCGTCGAAGAACTGGGCCTCGTCGATGCCGATGACATCGATCTCGCCGAGCTGCGGGAAGAGCGCGGCTTTGAGGTCTTCGACGGTGGCAACGGTGGTGGCCTCGTGGGTCTGCGAGCTGTGGCTGGCGATGGCGGTGCGGTGGTAACGGAGATCGATGTCGGGCTTGTAGCAGGCGACGCGTTGGCGGGCGATGCGGGCTCGCTTGAGGCGGCGGATGAGCTCTTCGGACTTGCCCGAGAACATGGGGCCGGTGATGACTTCGATGCGGCCGGGCGCGGTGGTCATGGGCTTATGGTAGCCGGGTTCGCGGTGAATTTGCGCCTCAGGCGCGCTCGACGACGACGGCGGTCCCGTAGGCGAGCACCTCGGTGACTCCGTTCATCAACTCGTTGGCGTCGTAGCGGAAGCTGATGACGGCGTTGGCTCCATGCTCGGCGGCGTGCTGGGCCATCATGGCGAAGGCATCCTGCCGGGTCTTCTCGCAGAGTTGCGAGAGGATCGTGATGTTGCCGCCGACGATGGTCTGCAATCCCGCGCCGAAGGTGCCGAAGATGGAGCGCGAGCGGACGACGATGCCGCGCACGATGCCTAGATTGCGGACGATGCGATAGCCGGGAAGTTCGAGCGCGGTGGTGACCATGGAGGGGTCGAAGGGCGGTGGAGGCGGAGCATATGAGGACATAAACAGGTCTCCTTTGGCTATGCGGGATTGTACCGGAGCCGTGGCTTAGTCAGGACGAAAGCTTCATGCCGATCTGAGGCGAACAGCGCAGGCAGGCGTTTGCGGCCGGGTAGAGATCCCATCTCCGAGAATCCGGACATGGGGCACCCGGGCAGCTCAGGAACGGAGAGCCGCGAGGAGAGCTTTGACGGCTCCGCTGTCGATAGTCTGGGCAGCTTTGGCTACGCCTTCGAGGAGGGTAGGCGTGAGGTCCGAGGCGACGAGGACGGCGGCGGCATTGAGCAGAACGATGTCGCGCCTGGGGCCGCGCTCGCCGCTGAAGATGGCTTCGAGGATGGCGGCGTTGGTCTGGGCATTGCCTCCGCGAAGCGCCTCAATGGGTGCTCGCGCGAGGCCCGCATCCTCGGGAGTCAACGTGCTGAGGATGACGGTTCCGTTGCGGACCTCGGCCACCTGGCTGGGTCCGCTGAGGGAGAGTTCGTCCAGCCCGCCGTCGCCGTGGACGACGAAGGCGTGACGCGTGCCCAGCAGGGCCATGGCCTCGGCGGCCAGCGGGACCAGGTGTGGCGCATAGACACCCATGACCTGTGCTGCGGCTCCGGCAGGGTTGGTGAGCGGGCCGAGAACGTTAAAGACGGTACGGACGCCGAGCGCGCGGCGCACGGGCATCACGGCCTTCATCGCCGGCTGCATCGCCGGGGCATGGAGAAACGCGAAGCGATGTTTGCGCAGCGCAGTCGCCGCGGCGGCGGGGGAGAGATCGACGCGAACACCGAGCGCTTCGAGGATGTCGGCGGAACCGCACTGCGAGGTGACAGCGCGATTGCCGTGTTTGGCTACCGTGGCCCCGGCGGCGGCGGCCACAAGTGCGGTGGCGGTGGAGATATTGAAGCTTCCGCTGGCGTCGCCGCCGGTTCCGCAGGTGTCCACCAGTTGACGGCGCTCGTCATTGTCGAGCGGGAAAGGGATGGCCGCGGCACGCATGGCCTCGACGAATCCGGCGACCTCGGCGGCAGTCTCTCCGCGGGCGGCCAGCGCTCCCAGCAGGCCGGCGAGCTGGATATCGGACAACTCGCCATGAAGAATCTGCTGCATCAGCGCGCGCGCGGCTTCGCGGGTAAGGGTCTGACGGCCTTCGACGATCTGCTTTAAATAGGGTTGCGGGGGCATTGTTTCAAGGTTAGCAGGTGGAGTGTCTGCCATGTCTTTTGCGCCCGCCGGGTCGAAGCTCTATGCCGATACAGACGAGCCTCGGAGCATGGATGTCAGCAGAGCTTTGGAGAAGGCGTCGAAGCGATCCGCCTTGCCTGTGAACTGCTCCACGAAGGCGTGGAAGAACGAGCCTGCCATCAGCATGGTTGCCGCAGATTGCGCGTCGATATCTTTGTGGATGCGTCCAAGCTCTTGTTCTGCGCGGATGTAGCCCCGTATCCGGGAGATAGCACGGTGCGGTCCCTTATTGTGATTGACGAGCGATTGCCGATAAGCAGCCAGCAGTTCAGGGTCGGCAAACAAGGCACAGAGCATAGGGGCAACGCGGGTGTGGAACGTGAACATCGCTCGCAGCGCCTTCTCCAGATTCCTCTTTGGCGTCGCCTTTCCGACAGACCGTTCAAGTGTCTGCAATGGGACCACCATATCGGGAAGGCTCTCTTCGAGAACTGCCAGCAACAGTTGCAGACGCCCCTTAAAGTGGACGTAGAGCGCGCCCTCCGAGCAGCCAACTTCGGCGGCGATGGCACGCGTGGTGACGCTGGCCAGCCCCTGGCTGCGAATCAGATTTTCCGTGGCAGCGATGATCTGGGGTCGGCGGCTGGGCCTTCCCCTTGGCTTTGGCGGCTCCTGTTTTTGCTGGTTCATAGTGTGCTGTCTCCAGTGTGACAGCCGCCGGGCGGTCGATCAATCCTGTTGACAGGCGATTGTCGACTACGTTAATAATAGTGAGCGGTTACTCACTTAATAAACGAAGGATTAAAGCAGATGACGCGAATCAAACTGGCAAAGATCATCATGACGTTTGTCCTGCTGGGCGGCAGCATCCTGTCCTTCATTCTGGATTGGAGTTCGAACCACCTGCTGAATCCGGAGTGGCATCCGCACGCGCGCTTTCACGGCGCACTGCTGCTCTTCCTGTTGGCGGGAGTATCGATTGTGGGAGCGTGGCTCCTTTGGCGCGATTCACGGGAGCCTGAGGTTGCGATGAAGGTGGCCGCTTTCATCTCCGTCTCGTACTGGACGCCGCTGTTCTATATCCCGTTTCTTCTGCCGGGATCGAGTTGGTGGGCAGGCCGTCCCGGATCGGAGCCGCGTATTGACGGGCTGATCGTCTATCCCAACCTCGTCGTAGCTGCGATCTTTCTGCTGCTCACGCTTCTGGCCTACAGGATGTTTGCAGGAGCACATGTCACACGGAGCGATGGCTAGTCCGCACCGTTCCAAATGCCTGTTCAAAGACTGGGAGGCAGGTTGACAGGTGCAGCTACTCCTTGAGCGGCGCCTCCATCTGGATGCGAATCTCCTGACTCGGCCGCATGGCGACGGCGAGAGCCAGGCATTCCAGACCGGGGACCAGGTTGAAGGTCCGCTCTTTCGGCACTGCCTCGAAGCCCCGCGGTGCGCTGGTGCGAATCGTCAGGGTTCCGCCCGGCTTGCGGATGCGAATCGTCTTCGGATCCGGTTGCTCGACTGCCTCGCCAGAACGCGAGACGATGGGAAGGATGAAGCGAAGCGATCCCGCATTGGATACTGTGCCGCTTGCGTTCGCGACGATCTCTACGGCGGAATCGTTGAGGTTGCAGGCGAGGTGGTAGCGGATGTCGCCGCCGGGGACAGGCTTGCGGGAGGCGGTGAGGAGCCGTCCGCGAGCGTCGAAGGCGATCCTGTCGGCGGAGCCGGTTGCCTTCAATATCGCCTCGAAGTCGCTGAGGCTGTTGTAGGTTTGCTGGGCCGCATACTCGATGCGCGGAGTGAGCGGCATGTGCGGCTTATCGAGGAAGGCCTGCTGATTGGAGAGCTCGATCATCTGGTACTTCGTCATGCTGGAGGTGAGGATGGGGCCGAGCCTGCGATGGTAGAGCTGCGACATGGCTCCGCCGGAGACATGGCCTCCGCCTGCCCCGCCGCCGCCCGCCTGGACGTGCTCGACATAATCCCAGTCGTACTCGGTGACGGTGGCGCGCCAGTCGCCGATGGCCGCCAGATGCGTGCCGATCTCGGGATAGGATTTGAGGCCGCGGGCATCTTCCCGCGGCAGGGAGACGCGCCTGGTCGGCGCGAGATTTTTATCGCCGCGATCGAGCACCGTCGCCAGCGATTTGGCGTGCGTGAAGGCGTGGTGGATGCAGGGCAGATCGCCGTGCGCGAAGTAGTCCGGGCCGCCGTAGAGGAGGCCATTGTGCGTGCAGGCGGCCATCAGCTCGACGTTGCGCTCGGCGACTTCGCGGAACTTCGGATCGTGGTCGGCCAGCAGGACATAGGCGGGATGGCAGCCGTCGCTGGTGCGGCTGCCCCACCAGCTCCACTTGTAGTTGCGAGTGCCCCAACTGTTGTCCCACGCGCCGTCGGGCAGCATGAACTCCATGTGCGTGCGCAGGGCGGTAAGGGTCTGGTCGAGGACGGCCTTGTCGTTGGCGATGAGAGCATATTGGGCGAGCGCGGGTAGTGACTCCTCCACGTTGTAGCCGAGATCGACAGGATGGCAGCCCTTCGTCGTGACCGCCTTGAGGGGATGCCCTTCGCCGTAAAGAAAGCCGTTGGGCGTGAAGTAGTCGAGAGCGGTATGGGCGAGTTTGCGGGCGCGGTCGGCATAATGTTGATCGCCCAGCACCTGTCCGCAGAGCGCGAAGCAGAAGGAGGCGGTCACGGGGTAGTTGATGTTGCCGGTCTCGATGGTGATGAAGCCGTCGAGGAACTTTGCGGCGCGGGCGAGGCGGTCGGTCCAGCGGCGGCGGGTCGCGGCATCGAGAATGGACCCGTGATGGTGGAGCGCCTCGGCGAGCGCGATGGCATGGAAGACGGTGATGCCCTGCCACGAGCTGAGGGTGACATCGTTGATCCAACTGCCATCGGCGCGGCTTACCTGGCGTTCGGACCAGTCGTGTACGAGGATTGCGGCACGCAGATATTTCTCATCCCCTGTGGTGTGGGCGACGCGCAGCAACGGATAGACGGCATCGCCGCAGCGTCCGTGGATCAGCGCGCAGGCCGGACAGAGCAGTCCGCCGCGGAGCGCGGGATCGGCGGAGGTCACCTGGTGAGCGATCATGCCG
Organism: Acidobacteriales bacterium 59-55; assembly: GCA_001897435.1. GTDB lineage: Bacteria > Acidobacteriota > Terriglobia > Terriglobales > Acidobacteriaceae > Edaphobacter. Next base: position 218,881 of record MKSV01000010.1, read on the forward strand.
TCGCACCAGTCCTGCAACAGCGTGGCATAAAGGCTTGTTGCCGGCTTCGAGGCGGGAGCAGCGAAGGCCGGTTCTGCTGCCGCGGCCAGGCTGGGAAACGCGAGCCTGGCGCCCAGCAGGGTGGCTCCGGCGGTAGAGAGGCGCAGCAGTTCCCTGCGTGTTAGTTCATGGTTTGAATCATCTTTTCTCATCGAAAAGAATCTTAGCCCAGCGCAGGTATGCTGTGCCGCAGGCGGCAAAGCTTTGCCGAGGTCCGACAAAAAATGACTGCCGTCAGTGACGGTAACCGCACGACTGTGCGAGATTCGGTTGCGGGCGGTTGTTTGCGTCCGCTACACTTCAGGGGCGGGCGATTCGCGACCATACCTATGAAAATTCACGAGTATCAGGCTAAAGAGATTTTGCGGAAGTACGGTGTGCCGGTTCCGGGCGGCGAGATGGCAACCACTCTGGAAGAGGCCGATACCACGGCCAAGGCGCTGTTTGGCGCGGGAAATAAGGTCGTTGTGGTGAAGGCGCAGATCCATGCCGGGGGGCGCGGCAAGGGTGGTGGCGTAAAGCTGGCAAAGTCGCTGGAAGAGGCCGACGCCGCGTCGAAGGCGATCCTGGGGATGCAGTTGGTGACGCACCAGACCGGGCCTGCCGGGCAGAAGGTGCAGCGGCTGCTGATCGAAGAGGGCTCGGCGATCGACCGGGAGCTTTATCTCGGGCTGGTGTTGGATCGGGCCTCGGCAAAGATTGTGTTCATGGCCTCGCAGGCCGGCGGCATGGAGATCGAAGAGGTTGCGGCGAAGACTCCCGACGCTATCTATAAGGAGTACATCGAACCGGCGGTCGGCTTTCAGCCCTATCAGGCGCGACGGTTGGCTTTCAAGCTGGGACTGAAGACGGCGCAGATCAATCAGGCGGTCGCCTTCATGACCGGCCTGTACAAGGCCTTTGTCGATACGGATTCGACGCTGATGGAGATCAACCCCTTCATCACCACGAAGGACGGCAAACTGCTGGCGCTCGACTGCAAGATCAACTTCGACGACAACGCGATGTTCCGGCACAAGGATCTGAAGGAGCTGCGCGACCTCTCCGAAGAGGATCCGCTCGAGGTCGAGGCCAGCAAGTTCGCTCTGAACTACATCAAGCTGGACGGCACGATCGCCTGCATGGTGAATGGAGCCGGTCTGGCGATGGCGACGATGGACATCATCCAGTACGCCGGCGGGTCCGCGGCAAACTTCCTCGATGTCGGCGGCGGCGCCAATCAGGAGCAGATTGAGAACGCCTTCGGCATCCTGTTGAGCGATCCGCACGTGAAGGCCATCTTTATCAATATCTTCGGCGGCATCCTGCGGGTGGATGTTCTGGCTCAGGGAGTGGTTGCCGCGGCGAAGAAGCTGAATGTTCAGGTGCCGATCATTCTGCGGCTCGAAGGCACGAATGTCGAAGAGGGACGCAAAATTCTCAAGGAATCAGGGTTGAATTTTCAGGTGGGCACAACGATGAAGGAAGCCGCTGATCTTGCAGTGGCCGCTGCGAAAGGTGGTAAATAATGGCGGTTTTGGTCGATAAGAACACGCGGCTGATCGTGCAGGGCATTACCGGGCGCGAGGGCACCTTCCACGCCAAGGGCTGTGCGGAGTACGGAACGAACGTCGTTGGCGGCGTGACGCCGGGCAAGGGTGGCACGATCCATGAGGGCTGGCCGGTCTTCAACACCGTCGAAGAGGCGGTCAAGGAGACGGGCGCGAATGCAACGGTGATCTTTGTGCCGCCGCCGTTTGCCGCCGATGGAATTCTGGAGGCAACGGCGTCGGAGATTCCGCTGGTGATCTGCATCACCGAGGGCATTCCCACGCTCGACATGGTGAAGGTCTGGGAGATTGTGAAGGACTCGAAGTCCCGGCTTATCGGGCCGAACTGCCCGGGCGTGATCTCGCCGGGCAAAGCGAAGATCGGTATCATGCCGGGCCGGATTCACAAGGAAGGCAGCGTCGGCATCGTCTCGCGCTCGGGCACGCTGACGTATGAGGCGGTCTACCAACTGACGACGCGCGGCATCGGGCAGTCGACGGCGATCGGCATCGGCGGCGATCCCATCATCGGGACCAACCACATCGATGCGCTGCGCCTGCTCAACGACGATCCGGAGACCGAAGCCATCATCATGATCGGCGAGATCGGCGGCACCAACGAAGAGAAGGCTGCGGCATTCATCAAGGCCAACGTGAAGAAGCCGGTGGTCGGGTTTATCGCCGGTCAGACGGCTCCTCCGGGACGCCGGATGGGTCACGCCGGCGCGATCATCTCGGGCGGTGAAGGCACGGCTGAGAGCAAGATGAAGGCGATGTCCGATGCCGGGATTCACGTGGTGAAGTCGCCCGCCGAGATCGGCGAGACCATGGCAAAGGTGCTGGGCAAGGCCTGAGCGGCTGGTTCCGTCGAACCGGCAGCGGTTGTTGTCTGACGCGGATAGTGATTCAGCGTTCCTGCCTGCGGTAGAAAAGGGCGGCGACCAGGAAGACCATGGCCACGATAAACGCCAGTTGGGCGTGCAGCCAGTTGTGATAGTGGACGCTGACGAGGCCGTCGACCACCCAGGCGGCGAAACCGGCGAACCATATCCAGGCTGTTTTGCGCATTGGGCAGGCTCCAGACTCTTTTGACGGCTGTTTCGTCGACAGGTATGGCTTTGCGCGGTTGTTTTACACTGGATCTATAAGCATCCATAGAGGAGATTTCACGTTGTCACAGCGCACATTCAGTATCATCAAGCCCGATGCGGTTCGCAAGGGCCATGCCGCGGCCATTCTCGCCGAGATTGAAAAGGCGGGCTTCAAGATTGTCTCCATCAAGCGGTTGTCCATCTCCAAGGCTCAGGCCGAGGGCTTTTATCATGTTCACGCTGCGCGCCCGTTCTTCGGCGAACTGACCGAGTTCATGTCCAGCGGGCCCATCTTTCCGATGGTGCTGGAGAAGGACAACGCCATTGCCGATCTGCGCAAGCTGATGGGCGCGACCAACCCGGCGCAGGCCGAGGAAGGCACGATCCGCAAGAAGTTCGCGGCGTCGATCGGCGAGAACGCCATCCATGGCTCCGACGCCGAGGACACGGCGGCATTTGAGATTGGCTACTTCTTCGCCGGTTACGAGTTGCAGTAGCTACCAACCAGAAGAAAGACCGCGGATGACACAATCCGCGGTCTTTTTCTTTTTGACAATCAAGTTATTTCTTGAAGAGCTTCAGGTCGATGGAGTCCCCCATGGCCTTGTAGCCCGCATCGCCGGGGTGAAGATTGTCGCCGGAGTCATCGGCGGGCAAGAAGACGGTGGGGTTTGCCGGGTCGCGCGTCACCTTGTCGAAGTCAATGACACCGTCAAGCTGACTGGTAGCGCGAATCCATTGGTTGATCGCCGAGCGCATGGCCTCGCCTGCAGGAGAGGAGTACTTCGCGCCGACATAGGGCGTGAGAGTCGCGCCGAAGACCTTGATGCCGTGCGTGTGGGCGCGGGTGGCAAGCTGGCTGAGCCCGGCGATGAGGTCATCGGCGGAGACAACGTCGTAAGGACGGTGCGGATCCTGGGCGTGGCCGATGTCGTTGATGCTCTCCAGGATGATGAGGTACTTGACGCCTGCCTGCGCGAGTACGTCGCGGTCGAAGCGGGCGAGGGCGCTGGGACCGTAGCCGTCGTGCAGAATGCGATTGCCGCCGATGCCTTCATTGAGCACACCGAGATTAGCAGTCTTCTTACCGGCAAGCAGGCGGCGGGCGAGCACGTCGGGCCAGCGGGCGTTGGCGTTGCGAGTGCTGTGCGCGCCATCGGTGATGCTGTCTCCGAAAGCGACGATGGCCGCGGCCTTATTGTCTGCCTTGACATCGACGCCTTTGAGGAAGGGCCATGACTCGATCTCCGACGGAGAGGTGAGAGTCGTAGCGCCGGCGACGTTGCCCGCGGCGGTATAGCTGGTCTGGTCGGCGAAGCTATGTTGGGTTACCTCGCTGATGGTCTGTGCCGGAACGAAGATGCTGACAGCGAGGTTCGAGGATGGAGGCAGCTTCAGATTGACGGGGTCGCTGACTGCGAGCGCTCCTGGCGGGATCGTGATCGAGGGCCGACCATTGAAGGTGAGTGCGCCGGCGGCGGAGGGGTTGATCTCGCTGCCCCCGGCGCTAAGCGCGACATCGGCCGCGCCGATGGTCAACGACTCGTGGCCGAGTTCGTTGGTCAGGATGACGCGGACGGCGGGGCCGCCGATGGAAACATGGACGATCTCGCGGAAGGTGGTGTCGGCGCTGCCGATCTTTGCATCGGGGTTAGCCTGAGCGACTGGAGCGGCGGCCCAGGTCCCCACCCAGTGGTCGGGCGAGGCTGCGGAGGCGGCGGCGGGGTTCAGGCAGGCGAGGCTAAACAGCAGGAGGGCAAGCGACGGGAGCGTTCTGCTTCTGAGGTTCATGGTCGTCCTTAGGGGGATTGAGTTGACGCTCCATCTTATCGCTGTTTCGTCCCGGCGGAAGAGTTTGCAGTATAGTGGCGAAGGTCGCTGATTGACGCGCGACCGTGTCCTGAACGAGGCAAATCGGGGCACAAACGCAGACTATCCGCAGTCAAAGAACAGAGGAATACATGACGACGACACTGGCAAAGGTTATCCTGCTAACCATGACAACCGCGATGGCAGCACAGGGAGCAGTGACGAAGGCCGCATTTGGAACGACTCCGGATGGCAAGGCCGTGGACATTTACACGCTGAAGAGCGATGTGCTCGAAGCCCGCATTATGACCTATGGAGCGCGCATCGTCTCGCTCGAGGTACCGGATCGGGACGGCAAGAAGGCCGACATCGTATTGGGGCATAGCTCGCTGGCGGGTTATACGAATGGCAAGGATATGTACTTCGGCGCAATCGTCGGGCGCTACGGCAACCGCATCGCGCATGGCAGCTTCAAGCTCGACGGCAAGACCTACCAGACGCCCAAGAACGACAACGGCATCAACATGCTGCATGGCGGCACGATTGGCTTCGATCGGCTGGTATGGCAGGGACGTGCGATTCCCGACGGCGTGGAGATGACGCTGGTCAGCAAGGACGGGGATCAGGGATTTCCGGGCACTCTGACCGCGCATGTGCGCTACACGCTGCACCACAACGCGCTGCGCATCGACTACAGCATGTCCACCGACAAGGACACGGTGGTGAACCTGACCAACCACTCCTACTTCAACCTCTCGGGCGAGGGCAATGGAACGATCCTGCACGATGAGCTGATGCTCGCGGCTGACAAGTTCACGCCCGTCGATGCCGGCCTGATCCCTACAGGGGTGCTGGAACCGGTCGAGGGTACGCCATTCGACTTCCGCAAGTCGACCGTGATCGGCAAGCGGATCCACGACAACAACGAGCAGCTCAAGCTCGCCGGCGGCTACGACTTCAACTGGGTACTGCGCGGGGCTAACGGGGAGACGAAGACGGCGGCGCGCGTCTACGATCCCGAGACCGGCCGCGTGCTGACGGTGACGACGACGGAGCCGGGTGTGCAGTTCTACACAGGCAACTTCCTCGATGGAACCATCCACGGTAAGAGCGGCAAGCTCTACGTGAAGAATGGCGCGCTCTGCCTGGAGACGCAGCACTTTCCGGACTCGCCCAACCACCCGAACTTTCCCAGCACAGAGCTGAAACCGGGAACGCCGAGGCACAGCACCACGACGTTCACGTTCACTACCCACGCAAAGTAAATTCTCTTGCTAACAGGCGCGACGGCTGTGGAGGCCGTCGCGCTTGATTTTTTAACCGTCCTGAAGCGCTCCCGAAGGCCAATATTTTTTTGAGATTGCCGCGAGCGCGCCTCGAATCCTCTTGATTTCTATGATTTGTGCAGCGATCACGATATCGGGAGAGGGAAAGAGGCGGCTCCTCGATATTCTGCATAAGCAACCGCAGCGTGTATCGGCGCACCTTAATGCAAGCGACCTGTAAGCGGATCGCGAACGAAGCATTCCACGGTGGACGCTGCGTGTGGATGATTTTTTCGAACCCCAACTCAGGAGCGAAACCATGAAAACAAATAGTCAGATGCTTACCCGCCTGGTATGCAGAAGCTCTCTTGTTCTGGCAACGGCTGGCGTTATCAGTGTTGCCTCAGCAACGGCGCAGATGAACCCCGGCATGCCGTCGCAGCCTACCTCTCCAACGCAGCAGACGACGCCAGGTTCGCAGCCTGGCACGTCTCCGATGGACCGTCCCCTTACTACGAACCAGGATCCCAACGGTCCCGCGGCAATGATGGACAAAGCCTTTGTCCGTGAAGCTTTGGAAGGCGGCATGGCCGAGGTTCAGCTTGGGCAGCTCGCCCTTGAAAAGAGCAGCAATCCGGATGTAAAGCAATTTGCGCAGAAGATGGTTGACGATCACACAAAACTCGGCAGTGAGATGAAGCAGGTCGCGCAGCAACTGGGCGTGAAGCCGCCCGACAAGCCGTCTTCCAAGGCCAAATCTACGATGACCAAGCTACAGGCTCTGAATGGCGACGCCTTCGACAAGGCATATATCAAGGACATGGTGAAGGACCATCAGCAGGATAAGAAGGAATTCAAGCAGGCAGGGCTGAATACCTCCAATCCTGCGCTGAAGGACGTCATCTCACAGGGCGCTCAAATGATCGGTCAACACCTGCAACTCATCGAGCAGATCGCGCAGAAAAATAACGTTGTCGCATCAAAATAGATTTCCGAAGCTTGGATGATCGGGAGAGGAGGGCGCTTTCGCAGCGCCCTTCCTTATGCCATCCTTTATGCGCCTCCGAGCCTCATGCCGTTATGAATGGAAATATCCGCAATCGCACGGTCTGGCTTTCGTGCCGGGGAAAAGGCTCTCGCTCCCGGAGCGCCTGTCGTGATAATGGTGGTGGATGCACATTCCCGGAGCATGGATTTTACTGATTTTTATCGGTGTTCTGACGGCCGTGGTCCTTCTGGTGTTGCACCTGACCCGCATCGGTCTGATTATCAATCAACAGATTCCCGACCGGCCTCATCGGCGCCTCTTTCTGGCATCGGTGAGCTTTTTTGTGACCTTTCTTGCCGTGAGGCTGCTCGTCGCCTCGATTACGCACCATATTGGACCATTCGGATATGTGGAGATGGGCGGGCGGCACATCCATCACCTGGTATGGGGAATTCTGCTACTGCTGGTCAGCGGCTATGCAACGCTGGCCGAGGTGGGCACCGGGAGCACACCGCAGTCGATCCTGATGAGCCGCCTTCTCTCGATGGGCTATGGGATCGGCGCGGCACTGACGCTGGACGAGTTTGCGCTGTGGCTCAATCTCGATCCCGCGGCGTACTGGTCGCACGAAGGGCGGGAGAGCATCGATGCGGTGGTGTTATTCGGGGCGCTGCTGGCGATGGGAACGTGGGGCGCTCCACTGCTGCGCTGGATGGTAAGGCGCAAAGCCAGCGCGTGAGGGGCAGAAGGAAGCCGCGACTGGGATGTTGCAAGAGGATTATTGGAGCACCGAATGGGATTTGAACCCATGAGTACTGGTTTTGCAGACCAGCGCGTTAACCACTTCGCCATCGGTGCTCATCGTTGCCAGCCTGCATCTCAGGCTCGACATACGTTCCTGGCATCGCCTGCCGTGACAATGGCGTGCAGCCCAGGGTGCTTCACTTCCATAGTACCTGCTCCTCGCCGCTTTTCTTTTCGGCAAGCTGCATGGCACCGAGTATTACAGCAGACCGCCACGCAAATCGTCCGCGTGGCGGTCTGCTTGCATCGAGTTGTACCCATCAGGAGCAGCCTTATTTAGGCTGGGCAACCGTCCGGATGTAAGAGTTGATCTTCTTGAAGCTATCGGGATACAGCTTCTTGCCCTCTTCGTCCGAGATTGTGCCGGCAAGGATCACGTCCTCTCCAACCTTCCAGTTGGCGGGGGTGGACACCTTGTGGTTCGCCGTCAGTTGGATCGAATCGATGGCGCGGAGGATCTCGTAGAAGTTGCGTCCGGTGCTCATCGGGTAGATAAGCTGCAGCTTGATCTTCTTGTCCGGTCCGATGACGAAGACAGTGCGCACGGTGGCGTTGTTGGCCGGGGTGCGGCCTTCCGACGTATTGCCCGAATCGGCCGGCAGCATGTCGTACAGCTTGGCCACCTTCAGCTCGGGATCGCCGATCATCGGGTAATTGACCTTATGTCCCTGGGTCTCTTCGATGTCGACGGCCCACTTCGCGTGGCTGGCCACCGGGTCGACGCTGATGCCGAGGATCTTGGCGCCGCGCTTCTTGAACTCGGGTTCGAGGCCGGCCATGCTGCCCAGCTCGGTGGTGCAGACAGGAGTAAAGTCCTTCGGGTGAGAGAACAGAACGGCCCAGCCGTCGCCGATCCATTCGTGGAAGTTGATCGTGCCCTGGGTAGTCTCGGCGGTGAAATTGGGAGCTTCATCATTAATGCGTAGCGACATTTTTTCTTTCCTCTTTCTTCTTTCAGAGATTTCTTCCCGGGCCTTCTTCTCCCAGGCGTGGTGCAACAACAGATAGCGACAAATTGAGAGCCCGCCCGAGCAGTTCATCGTTGCGGCCATAGACCGCGGCTTCCAGTAAAAAACCCGCCCGGCTCGGTAGCTCTGGGTGGGTTCTGTGCTGCTCGAATCTTTAGTGCTGTTCTCCGATTCGCCTAGGCACACCCCACCCTGCTACAGCAACAGCTAAGGGTGGAGTTCGGGTTCGGCATCATCGTCATATCTGATCTTTTACCGCTGCCAGCCAAGCCGGCATGGGAGCCGTTGTGCCCCATTTGCGGTCTATATCGACCATACGACCGGGAAGCCACGATGTCAAATCAACCAGTTACAGGGCCTCCTTTCGTAAAATTCTTTGTGAATCGATCGTGGTATGACCAATTGCAGGTAATATCTCTCTTGGGCGCCGAGCGCGCAGGGAGACAACATGAAGACATGTGATATTCGATGGACGTCAATCGCAGTGGCAGTTCTGTCATTTGCCACGGCTATTCCGGCGATGGCAGCGGGCAAGGTCTGCGACGCCAAGGCCTACGGTGCAAAGGCGGACGGAGCAACCAAGGACACCAAGGCTATTCAGTCCGCAATCGACGATTGCGCCAAGGCCGGCGGCGGCACGGTGACGCTCACCGAGGGAACCTTCGTTTCGGGTCCCATCGTGCTCAAGAGCAATATCACCCTCGACCTGGCCAAGGGTGCAACCTTGTTCGGCTCGCCCGACCACGCCGACTTTCCCGCGAAGACGGAGTTCCGCGCTCCCGGCACGCAGTCGCTGGTCAGCGCCACCAACGCTCAGAACATCGCGATCACCGGAAGCGGAACGATCGACGGCAACGGCGAGAGTTGGTGGGCGGAGGCTCGCGCGCATCGCGGCTCCGGCATCGTAGGCACGATCCAATTCCGTCCGCGGCTGGTGGTCTTCGACCATTGCAAGCATGTGCGCATCGAAGGCGTCACCATCCAGAACTCGCCCAGCTGGCAGGTTGTTCCCTATTACACCGACGACATGGTGATTCGCAACGTCCGCATTCTTGCGCCGCAGCACTCTCCCAACACCGACGCCATCGATCCTTTCAGCTCCACCAACATGGTGATCGACCACGTCTACGCCGATGTGGGCGACGATAACGTTGCCATCAAGAGCGGCATCATCAACTCTCCGGGCCCGGACTCGCCCAGCAAAAACATCACCATTACCGACTGCCAGTTCATGCATGGGCACGGTCTGTCGATCGGCAGCGAGATCGCGGGCGGCGCGCAGAATATTCATGCCGAGCGCATCCACTTCAACGGCACCGACCAGGGTATCCGCATCAAGGCCAACCGCGACCGTGGCAACGACGTCAGCAACATCTCCTTCAAGGACATCACCATGGAGAACGTCAAGACCTCTATCCTCATCAGCGAGTACTACCCCAAGACGCTGCCGCAGGGAGAGGTCAAGGCCGAGCCGGTTCAGCGGCTGACGCCCCATTTCCACAACATCACCATCGAGAACGTTAAATCGGTCAACAGCGCCTGGGCCGGCGTTATCATCGGGCTACCCGAGGCTCCGGTCAAAGATCTGGTGATGAAGAACGTCGATATCCAAGCCAAAAAAGGATTGCAGATTGCCTATGCTCAGGTGACTGGAACCAATGTCAAGGTGACGGCGGCCGAGGGGCAGGGAATCACCGTCGCTCCTACCGCGACGGCCACCTTCAAGTAGGGCAGGAACTCAGCACGATGCAACGGGAAAGAGCGCGGCCTGTACCTCGGCCGCGCTCTTTCCCGTGATGCGCAGCGTTTTCATGCGGCTGGTCATGCCGCCAATCAGAGAGACCCGCGCCCGTGGAATCCGCAGCAGCCCGGCGACAAACTCGATCAGCGCTTCGTTGGCGCGGCCATCGACCGGCGGCTCTGTCAGCGAAATCTTTACTGCCCCGGCATGCAGTCCGGCAACGTCGTTCTTCTTTGCGCCCGGATGCACCCGTACGGCCAGCGTACAGCCATCCGCAACATCTTCGACGAAGTTGAAGGTGCCCTCGATCACGTCGGATACTCCCGTTTTCCGAACAGAGCTGTCCCGACCCGGACACAGGTGCTGCCCTCTTCAATTGCAACGACAAAGTCGTTGGACATCCCCATCGATAGCTGCGTGATCGCCGGATGCGCCTTCTGCGCCTCATCACGAAGCCGCCGCAGCTCGCGAAAATACGGGCGCGCTGTCTCCGCGTCCTCCGACCACGGCGGAACCGTCATCAGCCCGACTGCCTTGACCGATTCGAGCGTCTCCAGCGCGGTCAACAGGCCGGGCAGTTCCTCCGGAGCCAGTCCGTGTTTCGATTCCTCAGGACTCAGCTTCACCTCGATGAGCACCGGCATCTTCTTGCCGAGCGTGGCGGCGGCGCTGTTCAGCCGCTGCGCAATCTTCAGCGAGTCGACGGTATCGACGGAGTCGAAGAGTTCTGCGGCACGGTTGGTCTTGTTCGACTGCAACGGCCCGATCAGGTGGAACCTGGCGTCGGCAAGCTCGCTCACGTGTTGCGACTTCTCCTGAAACTCCTGCACGCGGTTCTCGCCGAACAGGCGCTGACCCGCGGCGTAGGCCTCAAGAATGACCTCGACGGGATGGACCTTGCTGACGGCCATCAGGGCGACATCGCTCTCCGCTCGGTTGACCCGGCGGCAGGTTTCCGCGATCCTTTCGTGCAGGTTGGCGAGATTGTCGGCAATCGACATCTATTCGGCCTTATCTGCCATGCTCTTCGAGGAATTTCTCCACTTCGAGCGCGGCCATGCAGCCCGATCCGGCTGCTGTAATAGCCTGCCGGTAACGGCGGTCCTGAATGTCGCCGCAGGCAAAGACGCCGGGGATGGGTTTTCCGTTCAGTGTGGGGAAGACGTTGTTCTGGGTCAGAATATAGCCGTCCTCGTCGAGGTCCATCATCCCCTTGAAGGCCAGCGCGTTCGGCGTATGGCCGATGCCGAGGAACATCGCCGATACCGGCAGAATCGACTCCTCGCCGGAAGCGCGATTCTTCAAGCGCAGCCCCTTGACGTCCTTCTCCTCGACACCGAGCACCTCTTCGACCGTCGTGTTCGAGAGAAACTTGATCTTCGGGTGCGCGAAGGCGCGATCCAGCATGATCTTCGAGGCGCGAAAGTGCTCGGTGCGATTGATCAGCGTGACCTTCGATGCGAACCGCGTCAGGAACAGCGCCTCTTCCATGGCCGAGTCGCCGCCGCCGATCACCGCGATCTCCTTACCGGAGAAGAAGAAGCCGTCGCAGGTGGCGCAGGAGCTGACGCCGTATCCGATCAGGGCCTGCTCCGAGGGCAGGTTCAGCCAGCGCGCACTCGCTCCCGAGGCGATGATCAGCGTCCGGGCGTGAATGATCTCGTTGCCGAGGTTCAGCTCGAACGGGTGCTTGTTCAGGTCGATCGACGTCAGATGAGCCATGCGGAGTTCAGCTCCGAAGCGGACCGCCTGTTTCTTCATGTTCTCGATCAGCTCCGGGCCTTGAATTCCATCCGGCCAGCCGGGAAAGTTCTCTACCAGCGTCGTAATCGACAACTGGCCGCCGGGCTCGTGGCCTTCGAGCACAAGGGGCTTGAGATTCGAGCGTGCGGCGTAGATGGCAGCAGTCAGTCCGGAGCAGCCGGAACCGAGGATGACGGTATCGCGAGTATTGTTTTCAGGCATATGGACTCTCTTAGTGTAAATGCGCCGCCGCGGAAAAGGATTCAGCCCGCGTTTCGGTGCAACAATCGAGGCTATGGCAAATCTCACTTTAGTCTATGGAATGAGGCTGTTGCCCGCTGATGAGGTCGCGGCGGCGGGCACTGCGCCAGTCAGGCTGCACAACGGCAACGAGGCTCATGTCCCCATGCACATCCTCGAAGGCAGCCGCGAGGAGATTGAAGCCCAGTTGCGCCTGAGCATCGACGCCTTCTTCGACTTCTACCCTGAGATCTAAGCCCTCCACCACTCGCCACATTGCTCCCGGCTGCGCCCACAGCCGCCGATCTCTCCTTGTCGCACTTCACCAAAATGCACGGCATTGCTTATCCCTCGCCATTTTCTGCCGAAAAGAACAGAGGACGGTAATGGCAGATGGGCAGAACTCTCTTTGTATCCCGGCATCTCTGCGCCATGGCGGCGATTGCGCTGCTTACGGCGTCCTTCAGTCGTGCCCAGGATGCCCCAACTGCATCCCTGCCTATGCCGCAGACGGTCGAGGATGTCCTTCACGGGATGTCGAATCAGGCCGACGTGATCTTCCTCGGCGAGGTGGTTGCCGTTCGCGCCCACGAGGACGAAGGCGTTGCCTCGGGATACGTCGAAGTCGACTTCCGCGTCGACCGGGCCATCCGCGGCGTCTCCGGCGAAACTTACACCCTGCGCGAATGGGCGGGGCTGTGGTCAGGCAACGCTCGTCGCTATCAACCGGGCGAGCGCCTGCTGATGTTGCTGCATGCCCCCGGCCCTTCCGGCCTCAGTTCGCCGGTAGACGGCACGGATGGGGCTATCCCGATTCGAGGAGGCGCCACGGCGGCGATCTTGGATAATGCTTCTGCCGCCTCTTCGCCGTCGCCGGTGGTCGATCTCCGCTGGCTGGCAGCAAAGCTGCCGCAATCCGCCCCTTTGAGCATCAGTCCTGTCCTGCCGCTGACGCAGCTTGGCGTGGCGCAGCAGGCAGCGGAGGGATCTACCCCGAACCTGCTTGTGGCTGGGGAGGATACTTCCAGCCGCGTCTCTGTTCCCACGCAGAAGGCATCGGCCGATGCCGTGGTCAGACTGCTTGCATTGTGGCAAAAGGCGGCGGCCGATGTTCGTTGAGGCTCTCTCCCGTTTGCGGAGAGGTCTTGTATTTGCCCTCTTCTGGCTCATCGCCACGGTAACGGCTCTTGCCGGCGGTCCGCGCTGGGTCACTGGACCGCCGTACTTCAGCACCTCGGGCGTTCCAGTTGCCTGGTACACCAACCATCCCCGCTACTTCACCGACTCCGGTGACCTCAGCGCCTATGTCGATCACGCTGCCGCGGACGCCATCGTGAACGCTGCCGCCGCCGTCTGGAACGTTCCCACGTCGAGCCTTACCCTGTCCTACGGAGGATCGCTGGACGAAGACGTTAGCAGCGCCAATGTCTACCTCGGCTCGAACGGCCTCATTCTTCCCTCCGATGTGCAGAGCAGTAACTATCAGTCAAAGCAGATCGCCGTCATCTACGACCGGGACGGATCGGTGACCGATCTCCTGTTGGGAAATGGTGCCAGCGATCCCAGCGGCTGCCGTCAGAACGCCGTCACCGAGAGCGTGGACTCAATCGTGGCCGCCGGATACATCGAGCACGCTCTGCTCATCCTCAACGGACGCTGCACCGGGCCCGCGCCCGAACAGCAGATGCAGATGCAGTACGAACTGATGCGCGCCTTCGGCCGCGTCCTCGGTCTGGGCTGGTCGCAGGTCAACGACAACGTCTTCACCGGCAGCCCCGCGCCCACGTACTATCAGGCGCTGAACTGGCCGATCATGCATCCCATCGACATCATCTGCGGACCCTATACCTACCAGTGCCTGCCTCAACCGTTTACGCTGCGGCCCGACGATCTTTCCTCCCTGGCGGCGCTCTACTTCATCGGGCGCAGCCAGGCACTGCCTGGGCAGACGGACACCCTGCTCCGCGCGCAGGAGATCTTCGGAAGGCTGACGTTTCCGACCGGCCAGGGAATGCAGGGCGTCAACGTGGTAGCACGCAGATGGCATCAGGCATGGGGAGTGCCGGAGGCGTGGCAGACCGTCTCCTCGGTCTCCGGCTTTCTGTTCAAAGGCGCGAACGGCAATCCGGTGACGGGACCGCTCATCGTCACTCCCGAAACCAGCGGCTCCTCTGCCGCGACTTACGAGGGCTACTACGACCTCCGCCGGATTCCCATGCTCGATGGAACCTGGCAGAACGTTCAGATTGATACCGAGCCGATCAATCCGCTCTATACAGGCTCCTATGCCGTAGGGCCATACCGGGTCAACCAGGTCGAGCCTTCTGGCTCCGATACGCCGCTGCTGGCCACGGTTCAGACCAGCTATTACATCGCTGTACGAGATCTCTCTACTGGCAGCGCCGCTGCAACCTGCGACACGGGTCTGGATGGAACGGAGGTCTCCCCTGCGAGCATCTCCGCCGATGGCTGGTCGACGGGGACGCTGTGCGCCTATGGACATGCTGCATGGTTTAGCCTCGACGTGAAGGCGCACCGCAGTTTTACCCTTGAGGTTGCTGCCGTGGATGAGCAGGGATTCGCCACCACACTCAAGGCCATGCCCCTGATCGGTGTATGGAATGCGGCGGATGCGACTGGCACGCCGCCCAGCGTGGCTACCGCGACAGCCTTCAACGGTGCGGTCACTGGGCTGACGACCGTGACGCTGGCCAACGCGCAGTCGAGGCAACTGCGGGTCGTCGTTGCCGACCAGCGCGGCGACGGCCGGCCGGACTTCGCCTACCGATTGCGGCTGCTCTCGGCCGACGCCGTAAGCCCGGCGAACGTCAGCGCGGCGGGTGGCGTGGTGACGATTACAGGGAAGGGATTCCGCATCGGCAATGTGGTGACGGTCGACGGCGTTGCGGCCACGGTATCCAGTTGGACGGCGACCTCGATTGTGGCGACGGTTCCATCGTCGCGGATGCTCGGTGCCAATACCGCGTTTGCGGCAGATGTCGCCGTCACCGACCTTTCGACCAGAGGCACCACGGTTATGACGGCCGCGCTCAACTACGCCGCGCCGCAGCCGACGCTCAGCCTGGTCGCCGCGCCCTCGGGAACGGTCTTCGCAGGCGATACGGCGCCTGCTCCCTTCGCCGTCAGGCTCATCGCCGCCGATGGAGTAACGCCCTTGGCCAACCGGCCGGTTACGTTTACAGCCACAGCGGGAGCAGCCCAGTTCAACGCCTGTGGAGCCGCCGCCTGCACCCTGCTGACCGACGCATCCGGCTCCGCCTCGACGACGGTTACGGCGCTCGTCCCGGGGAGCATCAGCCTGTCGGCAGCGAGCGCCTATGGAAGCCAGGGCGCTTCGCTGACGGCGGTCGCCCGGATTCGCGCGGTGACCCCCGTTGTTGCCGTGCAGTACATCGCTGCGCATGCCACTGTGCCCTGGGAGCCGCAGGTCGCGCTGGGCGATAACTCCGGACCGACCGCCGGCGTACGCGTGAACTGGCGGACGACCTCGGGCGCGATGACGTTTTCTCTCGCGCAATCAACAGCAGATGCACAGGGAATGGCATCGGCTACGGCAACCGCCGGTCCGCTCAATGCAGGGGAACAGGCAACAGCGTCGGCCTGCGCCTGGACGACGGTATGCGCGAGCTTCGCGGCGGAGGGCGTAGGCTCAGCCGGCTGGCGGCTCGAGATCGTCAACGGTGCAGGGCAGTCCGTGGCAGCGACCGGCACGCTGGCCCCGGTGACCCTGCGCGTTATCGACATTGCCGGACATTTTGTGGCCGGAGTGCCGGTTCAGATTCACCAGACCGTTGATGCCTGGCAGATGCCCTGCCCCGATCGTGGGCGTTGTCCCGTGCCCCCGAACGATGATTTGCAGACGTCTTCCGCCCTGTCGGATACGAACGGACTTGTAACCTTCGCGCCATTGCAGGCCCCCGATACTGCGGAAGTAACAGATATTGTCGCCGTAGCGGGGGAGTATGGCTTTGTGTCGCTCTCCTTGCAGAAACAGCCTTGAACCCTCCGTTAAAGTCCTGCATTCTGAACGAGCGCGGAAAGAAAATTGAGCGAGACCAGCCTCTTTCGCATCGAATAAGAGAAGAGAAAATCAGGGAGCGAAACGATGGCAGAGGAAACAACGAGAGGCAGCGTTGAACGCAAGCGCGTCGTCATTATCGGTGCTGGTTTCGCCGGTATCCATGCAGCGTTCCATCTCGCAAAGCTGCCTCTTGACATCTCTCTGATCGACCGCAGGAACCACCATACCTTTCAGCCGCTGCTCTACCAGGTTGCGCTGGCGATGCTGTCGCCGGCCGACATCGCGCAACCCATTCGTTCCATGTTGAGCGACTATCCCAATATCGAAGTCCTCATGGATGAAGTCGTGGCCTTCCACGTCGACGAACAGCGGGTGGAACTGAAGACAGGCGCTCAACTGGAGTATGACTATCTCATCGTCGCGACCGGATCGACGCACTCCTACTTCGGGCATGACGAGTGGGCGAAGCTCGCACCGGGGCTTAAGACGATTGAGGACGCGACCGAGATCCGTCGGCGGGTCTTGCTGGCCTTCGAACTGGCCGAACGCAAGATGCAGGAGACTGGAAAGCACCCCCAGCTTAACTTTGTCATCATCGGCGGCGGGCCGACGGGCGTCGAATTGGCAGGCGCTATCAGCGATATCGCCAAACTATACATGATGAAGAACTTTCGTCACATCGATCCTTCACGAGCCCAGGTGCTTATCCTCGAAGGCTCTCCCCATATTCTGGGCATGTATCCGGAAGATCTTCAGGCTAAGGCCGGCCAGCAACTCAACGCTCTCGGTGTGACGTTGCGCACCAATGCGCATGTCTCCGACGTGCAGCCTGGCTATGTCATGGTTGGTGACGAACGCATCGACGCGGTGGTCACGCTATGGGCCGCGGGTGTTCAGGCGTCGCCGCTGGGAAAATTACTGGGCTTCGAGACCGACAGGAGGGGGAGCGTCTTCGTCGACGAGCACCTCAATCCTCCGGGGCATCCGGAGATCTTTATCTGCGGCGATCTGGCCCACGTCGAGCAGGACGGCAAACAGATTCCCGGAGTCGCGCAGCCTGCGATGCAAATGGGCACGTATGCGGCAAAGCGCATTGCGCGTCTGGTGGCGTCGGAGTTGGGCAGCGACGGCACAGGGAAGAATCAGCCGTTTCGCTATTTCGACAAGGGCGACATGGCGACGATCGGGCGCAAGGCCGCCGTGGCCAAGATCGAGTGGCCGTTCAAGGGGCACTGGAGCGGCTTTCCCGCATGGATGACCTGGCTCGTCGTTCACATCTTCTTTCTCATCGGCTTCCGCAACCGGCTCTCCGTCTTTCGCCAGTGGGCCTGGACCTATCTGACCTTCAAAGACAGTGCGCGTCTGATTACGGGTTCTCAGGAGCTTCCCGGCTGGGATAACGGCGAGGAGCAAGCCACCCCCGTTGCCGCAGGGCAGCTCGATCTGAATTCGCCGAAGACCTGATCTTTACCTAATGTCTGATCTTACCGCCGTCAGCTGCCTTGCTGCTGCGGGTTCAGTTCCATCCTCGTCGCGGAAGACGCGGTGGCCTTGAGTGCGCCGACGCGCAGCGTCTCGCCCTCTTCGAGCACTCTTACGCGGTTGCGGATACCGAGCTGGTCTGCCTCCGCGGTGAGTCGCTCGACGGGCTCATCCATCGGCTCGCGGCCCAGCCGAAAGGTCCCATAGTGCATGGGCACCATCCACTCCGCGCCCAACTCCATAAAGCCGCGGATCGCCTCCTCGGGGCTGGTGTGCACGGCGCGGTAGCTGTCAGGAAAGTATGCGCCGATGGGCAGCAGCGCTCCCTGCGGTCGAAGCCTTTTACCGATCTCGGCAAAGCCGGGGAAGTAGGCAGTATCTCCTGAGTGGTAGATCGACTGCCCTCCAGCTTCGACGACATAGCCGCCATATCCGCGATGCGTGTCGTTGAACATGCGTGCGCCCCAGTGCTTGCAGGGGGTCATCGTGACTGACACCCCGCGCACCTCCAGCCGCTCCCACCACTTCATTTTGTGAATGCGCGAGAAGCCGAGGCCGGTGACCAGGTCTTCCACGCCCTGCGGCACCACGACGTCGGGAGCTTTTTTACCCAGCATCTGCGCGCTGCGAACGATGCGCCTCAGCGACGTGATGTTCAGATGGTCCATATGAGCATGGCTGAGCAGAACGACATCAATGGCCGGCATCTCGTTGATACGCAGGCCGGCCCTGCGCTGCCGGCGCAGAAGGATAAGGTGGGTGGCGAACACCGGATCGACCAGTACGGCGCGGCCGCCGATCTGAATCAGGAAGGAAGAGTGCCCGATAAAGGTCACGCCCATCTCGCCGGGTCCAACGATCTCGGCGGACCGGGATTCTCCGGTCATCGGCTGCGCGTGGCTCTCGCGCACCAATCGCCAGAGCTGCTTTATCTTTGTCACCACAAATGGCTGTGCGCGCCATCGTTCAAGCATGGGTCACCTTCTCCATTGGATGCGCATTCACTCTTTCACGCAACGTTGCGGGCCATTCGTCCGGCCACCGATCCTCTTGAAAGCCGCATCTACCTTAATAGACGAGCATGACAACTCTGAGGACTCCGCGCCATTTCAACCGATCCCAATCTCGTCAAGCCTTTGGATCCGCGTCAGCAAAGCATAGACCCGCGTCAGCAGCGTATCTGGGACTATGTCTCTCATTCGCCGCTTCATTCCCTTTGGGATCTGCAGGGGATTCCTGTGCGCGTCGTCGCGGCACGCACCTGGAGATCCTTCCTTGACGACAACCTTGTGGGCCGCGCCGCTGAACTGGGCTTCTACTTCCTCTTCGCTCTCTTTCCGACTCTCTTCTGCGCAACTTCTCTGCTTGGTCTCGCCGCCCGCTCGGCCTCCAGCATCTATGACAATCTGCTGCATTATCTTGCCATCGTCATTCCTCAGGCCGCGATGAGCACGGTGCTCGAAACCTTCAACGAGACGACGGCCGCCGCGACCAGCGGCAAACTTACCTTTGGAATTGTCGCCGCTCTGTGGTCCGCCTCGGTTGGTTTCTCCGCTATCCAGGGCACGCTCAACGTCGTCTACAAGGTCCCGGAGACGCGCTCTTACCTGCGTGCCCGGCTCTCCGCGATTGGAGTTACGCTGGTGCTTGCCGTCCTCGTCACCGTGACCCTCTCGACTATGCTGGCCAGCGATTTCTTCGCCCGCCTTGCGCAACTACGCATCGAGCACCACCTTCTCTCCTCTGCCGCTGTCATCGCCACCCGAACCGTCGGCTGGCTGATCGTCACCGGCCTCATTACGCTCTTCTTCGCCGTCATCTACTACTGGGCACCCGACGTGAAGAAGAACTGCTGGCGCTGGCTGACGCCGGGCAGCGCCATCGGCATTGTGCTCTGGATCGCGGGTTCGATCGGCTTCCGCGTCTACCTGCACTTCTTCAACAACTTCTCCATTACCTATGGCTCACTTGGAGCAGTCATCATTCTGCTGACGTGGTTCTATCTCACCGGTCTCACGCTGCTTCTCGGCGCCGAGATCAATAGCCAGATCGAGGCTGCGGCGGCGGAGAAGCGTCTGCTCACAACCCAGCCGGAGATCCTTGCTGCAACGGACTCTGCATCCTGAATCTCTTACTGCCCTACAGTCCCCAGATGCAATCGCGCCGCCTGCGCCTCTGCGGCCATGGTCTTTGCCGCCCAGGCTTCGTAGATCAGCCGGTCCTTGTTTGCCGTCCACTCCGCATCCGGAAGAACCATCAGGTCAGCGCGCTTAATTCCGGGAAATCCCGTTCCCAGGGCATCCAGCCCACCCTCGCGGTCCTCGCGCATGTAGGTCTTCGAGATGTAGACATCGTTCGCCTTGGCCCATGTGCTCACATGCGTTGTCGGAGCGTCGGCGATCTGCTTCGCTGTCCAGTTGGCGAAGTGGATCTGCTTGTCCAGCCACTCCATCCCATCGCGGTTCACCCACGAGGTCCGGTGGCTCATACCTGGGTAGAAGATCGTGGTGAACATGTTCTTGTCCGTTCCCCGCAGGGCAATCGCACGCGCCCGCGTCTCAGCGAACCACGCCGGCCCATAGCGCGGAATATCCATCACGGTGTCCGCGAGCCCGTTCATCACGAACATCGGTCCGCGATCGGCATTCAGATCGTAGAGAATCGCGCCGCGATCTCCCAGGACGCGCAGCGACCGGAACGACGGTCCCTGGCACGGCAGCTTGCTTCCGTCGAAGTAGCCGGGCTCGACGCCGTCGTAGTCCCCGCCGCCGCTCAGCAGCACCGCATGGATCCTCGGATCGATGGCTCCCAGAATTCCACTGACGAAAGACCCCATCGAGTAGCCGACCACCGCGATTCGCTTTTTGTCGACCTCGCGCCTCTGGGTGAGATAAGACACGGCCTGCATCGCATCCACCTGCATCAGACCTGCGAGCCGCTGGCCCCAGTCCGTCCTCGGCAGGCCCGCCGGTGGATCGACCCACTTGTCATGCGCCCCTGCCTGCGATTTCTTGTCGATGTTCCGCTCGCCCTCGCCGATGGGGTCATAGGTCACCACCATCGCACCGGCGCGGGCAAACAGCATCCCGCTGTAGAACGCATACCAGCCGAACTTGTCCGAGCCGTGACCGTTCACTACGACGATGCCCGGCAGCTTGCCCTTCCATTTGTCGGGGCGGTAGACGATCGCCGGGACCAGCATTCCATCCGCCGTTTGATAGGTCACCCGTTCCGCGATCACTCCCGGCATAGGAGAAAAGCTGGACCAGGTCTTCGCTTCGAGGCGAGGCAGGGTAGCCGGGATATAAAACGTCTTCCGAATGGTCTGCCGCCATCCCTCGTCCCTTGCCGCCCGCTGCTTTGCATTCATCGGCTTTGCCCCCTGGGCGGCGGCAACTCCTCCAAGCATCAACCCGACCATAACCAACCGTAAAAATCTCATCACTTCTCCGAAACACCGTTATAAAGGATTCGCAAGATAAAATCGCAAAATCGATATGAATCTCTACGCTGCCGTCCTGGCCATTATCGTCGTTACGTTGCTGGCTGTCTCTCTCGCCAGCCTGCGCAGGGTCAAGACCAAGGCAGACTATCTGGTCGCCGGACGCTCGCTGCCGACCTTTGTGCTGGTGTTCACCCTGCTTTGCAGTTGGATCGGGTCGGGCTCTCTGCTCGGCGGCGCGGAGAACGCCTATCGGCACGGCTTCGCGGCGTTGTGGCAGGGCGGCGGAGGTTGGGCCGGCCTGCTGCTGATCTACTTCATCGCGCCCCGCGCCCGCAAGTTCGCGCAGTTCACCATTCCCGACCTGCTCGAAGCGCGTTACAACCAGACCGCCCGTATTCTGGGTGTCGTCGCGGTCCTGTTCACTTATGCGGCTATCACCAGCTACCAGTTCGTGGGCGGCGGCGATATTCTGCACCTGATCTTCCCTCAATTCATTACCCCGGTGCTCGGCCAGTACATCATTGCGGCCTTCGTCATCGTCTTCACCGCGATCGCCGGAATGTCCTCGGTCGCGTACATGGACGTTGCCATCGGTCTGCTCGCGACGGTCGCTCTGCTCGTCGCCTTGCCCGTCCTTACCCATCAGGCAGGAGGATGGCATGCAGTCCGCTCGGCGTTGCCGACCACGCACTTTCAGGTGCTAGGCGATCTCTCCTTCATCCAGGCGATGGAGCTGTTTCTCCCCACCTGTCTCTTGCTGCTGGGTAACCAGTCCATGTACCAGAAGTTCTTCTCGGCCAAGTCGGAAAAGGCAGCCCGGCATGCGGTCGTCGGCTGGCTCATCGGAACGCTCATTCTGGAAACCGTCATCGTCGCCATCGCCATCGTCGGCTCGGCGCTGTTTCCCACCGGCGAAGTGTCGAAGGCGCCGCGGGAGATTCTGGCCTACTGCGGCCTTCACGGGCTAACCGGCTCCAACTCGCTCTCACTGCTGGGAGCGCTGCTGGTCGGCGCCATCTTCGCCAAGATCATCTCGACGGCTAACAACTATCTCTTCTCGCCGGCGACCAACCTGGTCAACGACATCTTCGTGCGCTATCTTGCGCCCAATGCGTCCAACAAGCGGATTCTGGCCGTCAGCCGCCTGATGGTGGTCTTTCTCGGTATCTGGGCGCTCTACCAGTCGCTGCACATCCAGTCCGTGCTCAAGAAGTCGCTTTATGCCTACACGATCTACGCCGCGGCGCTGACCCCGGTCATCCTTGCCGCCTTCTTCTGGAAGCGGGCCACGGCGAGCGCCGCTGTTTGCAGCATCGCCGTCGGAACCGTGGTCACCGTTATCTGGGATACGGCCTTCATTCATGCCCACGTCCCGGCCGTACTGGCTCAAAGAGATGCGATCTTCCCTGCGCTCTTCGCCTCGCTGCTGGCCCTGATCGTGGTTAGCCTGCTGACCCCGCCGCCCAGCCCGGACCAGCTTCAACCCTTTGCCGAATCCTGATCGCCATCGCTCGAAATAAAACGGCTTGACCGGATTTTCACACTCACTTTTCCGCGCCGGATGCATCCAACAGCCTACATCCCTTCAGGAGGGGGTATCCCATGGCCATTGCCCGAATGAATATCGACCTCGCAGATGACTTCCTTAAGGGAAGTCCCGGCGTAACCTCCGCTTTTGATCATTCTCCCAGCCGCATGATCGCATATGGCGGCGGCGATAAAATTCTCTGCGCTGTCGACCTCACCGAAGACGATGATGATGACTACGACGACGAGGAAGAAGAGTATGACGACGATGAAGAAGAGGATGACGGAGAGGAAGAAGAGGATGACGACGAGGAAGATGACGATGACGAAGGCGAAGAAATAGACGATGAAGAAGAGGATATCGAAGGAGACAACCCCGACCCGGGCGATGGTCCCAGATCCTACCGTCTCTATCCAAGCCTGTAAAAGTCTTCTCTACGATCCTCGTTGAACCGGCTACGACTCATTGGATCGAGCGTCAATAGCCTGCGTCCGTCACAATATTCTCCAGCTTCTCCCCGGCGATGAATCGCCGAACCTGTTCTACTCCAAACTGGAAGGCGCGGTGAATGAACTCCGGAGTCGATCCGCCGACATGTGGCGTGATCAGGCAGTTGGGAGCTGCCCACAGGGGATGCCCCTCCGGCAGCGGCTCCGGATCGGTTACATCGAGCACCGCGCGAATCCGGCGCTGCTCCAGTGCTTCGACCAGCGCGTCCGTGACCACTACCGGCCCACGCGCCGCATTCACCAGCAACGCTCCGCGCTTCATCAATTCAATCTCTGTCGCTCCCATCAGCCCGCGCGTCTCTGCCGTCAGCGGCACGATGAGCACAACGACGTCAGCATCGGGGAGCAGTCTTTGCAGATGATTGACAGAATGAACCTCCGGTGTGGAACGGGCGCTCCGTGCCACTCTGTCAATCTTTACGCCGAAGGGTGCGAGCCGTGCTTCGATCGCGGCGCCGATTGAGCCGTAGCCGACGATCAGTACCGTCTTGCCGGCAAGGTCTTCGCCCAGCACACGGTACTGCCCGACCTGCGCGCCCCCTTCATTCAGAAAGCCGTCCGGCACCGAGGCCTGCCCCTTCCACTCGCCGCGCAACTGCATGTCGCGGTAGAACGGGAACCGCTTCAATGAAGAGAGGATCGCTCCCAGTACCCACTCCGAGGCGGAGATATCGTGAATCCCCCGGCCATCGCACAGAACGATATCTTTCGGCAGCCACGGCGTAATCCAATCGACACCGGCCATCATTGATTGCACTACCTTCACCCCTCGCAGGTGCGAGAAGGCGTCTGCCGCATCCCGTCGCTGAAACGGCAGAATCCAGAAGTCGACCTCGACACTTTCGGTCGGTTTGCGGGGAATACGCACGATCTTCGCCTCGCGGGGAAAATCGATCAGCAGTTCATCGGAAAGACTCTCGTCAACGCCAACTCGGACCATATCCCATTATGTATCTGATAGCGCAACATTTGTACCGATTGCGACCAATTCGATCGGGCACGCGCTTATCCAGTTACGGTTCAGCCGGAATCAGATGCGACCCGCGGTGCGCAGTGCGTTGATTTCTTCATCGGTAAAGATGCGGGAGCGGATGAGAAAGCGCACGCCCTCAGGATTTTCGAGTGAGAACATGCCCCCTCGTCCGGGAACGACATCGAGGATGAGCTGCGTGTGCTTCCAGTATTCGAACTGGCTGCGGCTTATATAGAAGGGCGTGCCACCGAGCGTTCCCAGCAGGACGTCGTTATCGCCCAGCAGAAACTCTCCGCGCGGATAGCACATCGGAGAGCTTCCATCGCAGCAGCCGCCGGACTGGTGGAACATCAGATCGCCATGCTTCCCATGCAATTTCGCCATCAGTTCGATAGCAGCATCGGTGGCGAGAACCTGGTCGGGAATCGGGGACATAGGGCTTGGCCTGAAATCATTATCGCTACAGACTCATCGCAGATACGTGCAAAACCGGTCCCACGCCCCGCTTCCGGGACGTGGGTACCGCGCTCTTGCGTTTAGAAGAAGCCCATGGCATTGGGGCTGTAGCTGATGAGCTGATTCTTTGTCTGTTGATAG
>MKSV01000011.1 GCA_001897435.1 Acidobacteriales bacterium 59-55
TTACGGTTAGCAGCAACTCTACCAGTGGCAGTACGGCTACTATCGCGTTGAGTGGGACCGGCGCGGCAGCGACGAATCCACAACTGACAGTGAGTCCAACCAGCCTCGCGTTTGGCAGCGTCACGGTGAATACGGCCAAGGTGGTGTCCCTGGTGCTGACCTCAACGGGAACCTCTCCTGTGACTGTCAACTCTGCCGCAATCGCGGGAACGGGCTTCACCATCGTCTCTCAGACCTTTCCGGCGACACTAAATCCGCAGCAATCGGTAACGCTCCAGGTGCAGTTCAAGCCGACGGCAACCGGAGCAGCGAGTGGAACGATCACGGTTGGAAGCAACTCCACTAGTGGCAGCACAACGGCAGTTGCGTTGAGTGGAACCGGAGCAGCAACAGATCCGCAGTTGACGGTGAGTTCGATGAGCCTAAGTTTCGGGAGTATAGCGGTCAATACGGCTACAACGTTGTCGATCACTCTTAAATCAACGGGAACAACTCCGGTAACAGTAAACTCTGCTGCCATTACGGGAGCCGGCTTCTCCACAATTGGCGGCAGCTTCCCGGTTACGCTGAATCCCTCGGGAACTGCGACGATTCAGGTGCAGTTCAAGCCGACTACTGCAGGGGCGGTGACCGGAAAGCTGACGATTAGTAGCAACTCGGGCAGCGGCAGCACGGTAGCTGTGAGTTTGAGTGGAACAGGCACGGCTACTGCGCATCAGGTTGACCTCAGTTGGACAGCCCCGTCCAGCACACCCGATCCTGTAAAGGGCTACAACGTCTACAGGTCGACAGGAAGTGGAGCAATGACGCTGATGAATTCATCCATCAACACAACCACCAGTTATGTGGATAGCTCCGTTGCCAGCGGCACCAGCTATAACTACGTGGTGAAGAGCGTCGGCACAAGCGGCGTGGAGAGCGTCGGATCGAATCAGATTGAAGTAGCGGTTCCGTAATACTCACTGAGGCAATTCTTTACCTATCTCATCATGGGCTGGCAGTTTCCAAGACCTCCTGGAGAGCTGCCGGCCCATTCACTTTAATCTCGTCCATCCTCGCTCCCCCTTTCGCTGCACATTGTCAATCCCATAGAGGCATCCGGAAGCTCCGGTCCATGAAAGTAATTGGAGGAGCTCCGTCTCCAGCTTTTCCAGCGGCCTCGCTCTCAGCGGACACCTCCCCCTTGCAAACCACACCGGGAAGAGCACGGCGAGTCATTTTTTGCATTAAAACATGCAGCTAGATGTCAATTAGGGCAAGAAAATCAGCTCGAAGTGTGCAAATCCGTGTCGACTTTTAAAGCGAGGGAAAGAATCTATAGACATCAGCTTCGGCATGCAACGTGCAGAGGTCAAGTCGAATTTTCTATGGCTTAAGAGCTGTTGCGGCGATCTGCACCTTGCTTTATGCGAGGTTCATTCGGCGTATACGGGCAACGAAGTGATTCTGCACTGTACAAGGTTGCTAGGGTCCCCGAAGACAACACAGGCTACTAATGGCAGTCAATGCCCCCGGCACTGCAACGTATCGCATGGCGGCAGGTTCGCCGATCAGACCGCGCTAAGTAGACAGGTTGAATCCGGAGGTCAGCTACCTGGAAAAGCGAAGAGGCTATGTCTAGTCTATTGCGGTCCGCATCAAATCATCCCAGATTGCCTGTCCTTGTTGTGTTTTTGGCAGCATTATTCGGTTTAGCCGGGCAGGCGCACTCTCAATGCAGCAGCCCTGCAAACGCCATCGTGGCGGAAAACTGCCTGCCAGGCAATCCAGCCAGCGAGTGGGACATCGGCGAAGGGAGCATCGGCGATCCGACCATCCAGGGCTTTGCTACCGATATCAGCGTCAACCAGGGTGGAACAGTCTTTTTTAAGATAAGCACCCCCGCGTCCGCATACACGATCAATATCTATCGCATGGGTTATTACGGGGGCATGGGGGCACGTAAGATCACCACAATCACTCCTTCGGCACATCTGCCGCAGATACAGCCAGCCTGCTTGAGCGATGCGACCGTTGGTCTTACCGACTGTGGCAACTGGCAGGTCTCCGCCTCCTGGCAGGTTCCAGCCAACGCCACCTCAGGAATCTACTTCGCTCATCTCATACGAAACGATACTGGCGGAGATAGTCATATCGTCTTCATCGTAAGAAACGATTCAAGCCACTCAAATATCTTGTATCAAACCTCCGACGAAACCTGGCAGGCCTACAACTATTACGGCAACGGAAGCCTGTACAGCCAGGGAACGCCGGTCTTCGACCTTGCAGACCGCTCTTATAAAGTCAGTTATAACCGCCCTTTCTATGTAAGGAACTTCAACCAGGAGTGGGATACCTGGGCCTTTGGTACAGAGTTCGCGATGGTCCAGTGGCTGGAGATGAATGGCTACGATGTGACTTACTTTACTGGGATCGATGCTGCTCGCAACGGTCCGCTGATGAAAAACCACAAGATATATATGGACTCGGGTCATGATGAATACTGGTCCGCGCCGCAGAGAGCCAATGTTCTGGCGGCCCGCGATGCCGGGGTGAACCTCGCATTCTTCAGCGGGAACACGATGTTCTGGAAGACGCGTTGGGAGAACAGCATCGATGGCTCGAACACCGCTAATCGAACACTGGTGTGCTACAAGGAGACGCTTGCCTTCACGAAGATTGATCCCTCGGATCCGCCAACATGGACAGGGACATGGCGCGATCCGAGTTTTAGTCCACCCGCGGACGGGGGCTCGCCCGAAAACTCGTTGGTAGGAACCCTATTCATGGTTAATGGTACTGGCCCCGACAACGACGGCAGCCTTACCATCAAGGTTCCGGCTGCCGATGGAAAGATGCGGTTCTGGCGGAATACAGCTGCTGCCAACCTCGCGCCCGGCTCGAGCTACACACTAGTGCCCGGGAGTCTGGGCTACGAGTGGGACGTCGACGCCGACAACGGATTCCGGCCGGCAGGGACATTCGACCTTTCCACTTCGACGTACACAATGACGTCCGACCTCCTTCTGGACTATGGCGCGACTTACGGCGCTGGTACTGCGACTCACCATATGACGCTGTACCGCGCGCCAAGCGGCGCTCTGGTCTTCAGTGCAGCAACGATTGATTGGGCGTGGGGGCTCAGCAGCAATCACGACAACCTCTGGTCATTCAACTCTCCGAACCCGGACCCCAATATGCAGCAGGCCACGGTAAACCTGTTTGCGGATATGGGAGTGCAGCCAGCGACGCTGCAATCGAACCTGACTCATGCGTCGGCATCGACTGATACAACACCACCTTCTTCTAACATCACGTCTCCTGCCAACGGATCAACCCTCACTATTGGCAGTACAATCACGGTCACAGGGGTGGCGAACGACTCCGGTGGAGGAGTTGTAGCCGGAGTCGAGTTTTCGTCCGACGGCGGCACAACCTGGCATCCTGCGGCGGGACGTTCCAGTTGGAGTTACTCGTGGACGCCTTCGGTGGTGAATTCCACAACAACGCTGATGAGCCGTGCCGTCGATGACAGCGCCAACCTCGAAACGCCATATGGCGGAGCGACGGTCAACGTGCAGCCGCAGGTCTGCCCCTGCAGCATCTGGAGCGGGTCCAGCACGCCAGCAAATCCAGACGGGAATGATCCGACCCCGATTGAAGTGGGAGTCAAGTTCCGCGCCGATGCGGACGGCTCGATTCTCGGCGTTCGCTTTTACAAATCGACTGCGAATACGGGAACTCACATCGGCCATATCTGGACCAGTTCGGGTACTTTGCTGGGAACGGCAACATTTTCGAGCGAAAGCAGCTCCGGATGGCAGCAAGTCAACTTCTCCTCACCGATTTCGGTACAGGCCAATACGACCTACGTCATTTCTTATTACACTCCCACCGGGCACTATGCGGCCGACCCGTATTTCTTTGCGCAATCCGGCGTTAACAATGCTCCGTTGCACGCACTGGCGAGCGGAGTTGACGGTCAAAATGGCGTCTTCCTCTATCCGCCAACCGGGGTTCAGGGCGGATTTCCCTCATCCAGCAATCTCTCGGCAAATTACTGGGTAGATGTTGTCTACACCTCATCGAACACTTACGACATTAGCGGAACCATCTCCGGCGCCGGCGGAGCTGGAGCAACAATCACTTTGAGCGGGACCGAGGCTGCGACGACTATCACCGATGCCTCCGGCCACTACAGCTTCAACGGCGTGGTCAACGGAACCTATACCGTAGCTCCGTCCAACCAGGGCGTCACCTTCACGCCTACCAGCCAGTCAGTTACTGTGAACAGCGGGCTTGTCAGCAACGTTAACTTTACCGCGGTAGTGAGTAATCCGTTGAGTATCTCGGGAACAATTGCTGGAGGCGCCGGCGCTACAGTTCAGTTGAGCGGCACGGCAGTGGCAACGACCACCGCGGATGCTTCGGGGAACTATTCTATCGGCGGGCTGCTCAATGGAAGTTACGCACTTTCCCCAGTTGAAAGCGGCTTCATCTTCACGCCGGGCAGCCAGAACGTAGTCTTGTCAGGCTCGAGCGCTACGGGCATAAACTTCCAGGCACAACTATGCAACTGTACCTCCATCTGGCAGCCAACAGCCACTCCCGCGCTGATCGACAGTAATGATGCCACTCCCATCGAAGTTGGCGTAAAGTTCCGCGCGGATACTCCGGGTTCAGTGACGGCTGTGCGCTTCTACAAAGCACCCACCAACGTTGGCTCTCATATCGGGCATCTATGGACAAGTTCCGGCACTCTGTTGGGTACGGCGAACTTTACCAGTGAAACCGCGTCCGGCTGGCAGCAGATGACCTTCCCGTCGCCGATCCAGATCGCCGCAAACACTACGTATGTCGTCTCCTACTACGCCCCTTCGGGACATTACTCAGCGGATACAAATTATTTTGTGACCGCGGGAATCGATAGTCCTCCGCTTCATGCGCTGGCGAATGGCGTGGACGGGCCGAATGGCGTCTATCTTTACACCTCAAGCCAGACCGGAGCATTTCCGACTAACACTTACTCGGCAACCAATTACTGGGTCGACGTTCTCTACGCGGGGTCGCAAGCCTCTAGCATCGGTGGCACCATTGCGGGAGGCGCAGGATCGACAGTCACACTGGTCGGCGGGAGCGGCGCGACGACAACCGCAGATAGCTCCGGAAACTACGTTTTCAATACTGTATTTCCCGGAACTTACTCGGTCGTCCCAAGCCTGGCCGGAAAGGTATTTGTTCCCGGCAATCAGAGTGTAACCGTCACGAGCGGCAATGTGACCGGAGTCAACTTTACGGTTCCGCAGAGTTGTCCATGCAATACCATCTGGGCACCCTCGGCGCTTCCGGGCACGGTCGATTCAGGCGATGCACTGTCTTATGAGCTTGGAGTTAAGTTCCGCGCTGACTCGGACGGCTACATCCTTGGAGTCCGGTTTTATAAGTCAGCGGGCAATACCGGACCTCATATCGGACATCTGTGGTCGCCGAGTGGAGATGGAAATCCGCTCTCCGCCGCGACATTCGTCAACGAGAGCGCATCAGGCTGGCAGCAGGTTATGTTTGCCAACCCCGTTCCGGTCAGTGCAAATTCAACTTATATCGCCTCTTACTTTGCGCCAGCGGGTCATTACTCTATCGACTCGTCATTCTTTGCTACAACCGGCATCGACACTCCACCATTGCATGCTTTGGCCGCTGGGGTCGATGGAGCGAACGGGGTCTTCTCACAGTCATCGACCAGTACTCTACCAACAAGCAGCTTTAACGACAGTAACTACTGGGTTGACGTTATCTACGCAACCGCGGCGACGCATAGTCTTGGCGGTATCGTCAGTGGCGTGGGAGCGGCAGGAGCCAACATCACTCTAAGTGGCACCTCAAGCGCCAGCACTGTGACTGACTCGTTTGGGAACTACAGCTTCAACAGTCTTGCCGATGGAACGTATACCGCGACTCCCAGCGAGGCCGGATATGTCTTCACTCCGGCAAGCCAAACGATTACGATCAATGGCGCGCATAATCTGGCAATCAATTTTGCTTCGGCGCTTCCCAGCTATGTGATCTCCGGCACCATCTCTGGCGGGCCGGGGATCACAGTATCTGTTACCGGCCCGACTAACGTAAGTACAACCACCGATTCCTTCGGAAACTACAGTCTACCGGCGGTTCCGAATGGCATTTATACCGTGACTCCCAGCGGCGTGGGATATTCCATCGCTCCAACCAGTCAGAACGTCACGGTTAATGGAGCCAACGTCGTCTCCATCAACTTCACCGCAACCTCAATCGCCTACGCGATCAGTGGAACCATCAGCGGAGGTGGAGGAGCGACGATAACTCTGACCGGAGGAAGCACGTTGACAACGACGGCGGATGCCTCTGGAAACTATAGCTTCGCCGGCATTCCGAGTGGAACTTATGCAGTCACTCCGGCACAGACTGGCCTGGTCTTTACGCCAACGAGCCTGGCTGTGGCAGTTGCCGGAGCAAATGTGGCGGGCGCGAACTTTGTTGTTCCTCAGAGTTGCCCATGCGACACAGTATGGCAGCCCTCCACAGTTCCCGCCGTTGCCGATGACGGGGACAACCAGAGCATCGAGGTTGGAGCTAAATTCCGGTCCGACACCGGCGGATACATCACTGGCATCCGATTTTATAAAAGTGCGGCGAACACCGGCATTCATCGGGGCAATCTCTGGTCCAGCACAGGAACGATATTGGCGACGGCGATATTTACAAACGAGAGCAGTTCCGGATGGCAACAAGTATTCTTTGACTCGCCCGTCCTGATTACTGCAAATACAACGTATATCGCTTCGTACTTCGCGCCAGCTGGGCGATACTCCGGCGATGCTGGTTTCTTTACAAATGCCGGCGCGGATACAGCTCCGCTGCACGCTCTGGCGAATGGCGTCGATGGCGCAAACGGCCTCTATCTCTATGGATCGAGCAGCGCATTCCCAACCAGCAGCGGAAATGGTGCAAACTATTGGGTTGATGTAATTTATTCACCTGTCTATAGCATTACAGGAACAATCAGCGGTGCAGGGGGAGCGGGCGCAACCGTTACCGCAGCTGGAGCGATGGCAGAGACCACTATCGCCGACTCATCAGGGAACTATAGCTTTGCCGCCGTGACGAACGGCAGCTACACCATTACCCCCAGCAATGCGGGATCTGTCTTTACTCCTGCAAGCCAAAATATCGTCGTAGGCGGAAGCAATGCGACGGTTCCGGCCTTTACCGCCACTACGCAAACCTTCACCATCAGTGGAACCATTAGCGGCACTGGAGGCAATGGAGCAGCCGTCAGTCTCGGCGGAGCAGCGACGGCAAACACAATCGCGAATGCCTCTGGAGGTTATAGCTTCTCGGGTCTGACCAATGGATTGTACACGGTAACGCCAACAAACTCCGGATTCGTCATAACCCCATCTAGCCAGCCGGTCGCAATCAATGGGGCCAATGCGACGGCGAACTTCAACTCGGCCGCGCAGACCTTCACCATCAGCGGCACCATCAGTGGAGCCGGAGGCAATGGGGCAGCTGTCACTCTGAATGGAACCTTGGGGGCGACAACGACGGCAAGCGCTTCCGGCACATATACCTTCAGCGGTCTAACAAATGGCTCGTACACTGTAACGCCCAGCAGGGCCGGGTATATTATGACGCCGGCCAGCCAGACGGTGGCCATAAGCGGCGCGAACAAGACCGCAAACTTCACCTCCGCGCAGACTTACACCATCAGCGGAACAATCAGTGGAGTTGGCAGCTCAGGAGCTACCGTTAGCCTGACTGGAGCGACCACCGCCACAACCACGGCGAATGCCTCGGGAACTTACAGCTTCTCAGTGCCGAATGGCTCCTATACTGTCACCCCAAGCAAGACAGGCTATGTCTTCACTCCCGCGAGCCAAGCAGTAACCGTAAGCGGGGGCAACAAGACCGCAAACTTCAGTTCAGCCGTACAGACCTTCACCATCACCGGCGTCATCAGTGGTGCCGGCGGGTCAGGAGCTACGGTCAAACTGACTGGCTCCTCGACGGCGACGGCAACGGCAAACTCTTCCGGCGCGTACACCTTCAGTGGATTGGCAAACGGGTCGTATACCGTATCGCCTAGCAAGACAGGGTACATCATGACACCGGCCAGCCAGTCAGTCACCATAAGCGGGGCGAACAAGACTGCAAACTTCACATCAGCGCAGACCTATACCATCAGCGGGACGATCAGTGGAGGAGGTCGCTCGGGAGCTACCGTTAAGTTGACCGGATCCGCCACGGCCACGACAACGACAAGCTCTTCAGGTGCATATACGTTCAGCGGCCTGGCAAATGGCTCTTACACTGTAACCCCCTCAAAATCAGGTCACCTATATATTCCCGGGAGCAGATCGACAACGCTCAACTCCCGGAACGTGACGGGGCTAAACTTCATTTCCTTCTAGCATTTTTATCTTCTGATGAGATTCAGATCCTAAGTCCCTGAAGTGACTCGATGATGTAGTCTTGCTCTGCATCCGTCATCTGGTGGAAAAGCGGAAGGATCAAGCCTGTGTCGGTTGTGAGATCTGTATTCGGCAAGCGATTATTCCAGCGCTCTGAGCGGTAAGGCAGTTCGTGATGGATGGCCATGATGCCACGTCGCGTCGAAATATTTTTATCAAGCAGAATCTGCATCACGGCATCACGCTTGGACGCCATATCCCGGGTGAGACGAACCATGTAGGACTGGTAGTTAGGGATACAGTTGGTGGGGACCATCGGGGTCTGCAGCCAGTCAATGACTTGTAGTGCCTGCGTGTAGCGTGCCGCCAGGCAGCGCCGTCGCGCCAGAAGATCATCCAAACGATTGAATTGAATGATTCCCATGGCTGCCTGCATGTCGGTCATGCGGTAGTTGAATCCAACCTCGTCGTAGCTCTCTGTAACAATCCGTCTCGCACCGTGGCGAGCCACATCGGAGAGGCTCATCGCATGCTGCCTGGCTCGACGAAGCCTTTCAGCGATACCTTCATCATTGGTCGTGATCATTCCCCCTTCGCCGGTGGTCAGGATCTTTCTGGGATGGAAGCTGAAACACGCTATCGTACCCAGTGGTTTGCCAATTAATGCTTGATCGTATTGAGAGCCAATTGCGCAGGCGGCGTCTTCGACGACAACAAGACGATGCTTTGCGGCCACATCTAAAAGCTCATCCATCTCCGCGGGCAAGCCAACCTGATGAACGACGAGGATGGCTTTGGTTTTGGGAGTGATTACCTCTTCGATGCGGTGCGGATCGAGATTGTAAGTTGCGAGATCAATATCGCTGAAGGTTGGAGTCGCCCCGGTATACGCGATTGCGTTGGCAGTAGCGATAAACGAAAGACTGGGACAGATGACCTCGTCACCCGGACCAACGCCGACGGCCAGCAGAGCAAGATGAAGCGCAGTCGTGCACGAGGAGACGGCCACCGAGTAGTCGCAACCGATGTACTCCGAAAACCGGGCTTCAAACTCGGCGACGCGCGGCCCCTGAGTGACCCAGCCTGAGCGGAGCACATCGACCACCGCCTGTTCTTCCTCGACACCGATATAGGGACGAGCGACCGGGATCGTGGCCGTAACAGGAGTCAATAACGTAGTCATCGCGAACCTCCGACTTCCGCCGTCAGAGCCAGCTTCGCTTGATCGCGCCATTGGATCAGGGACCTGAGACCAGTCTCGAGGTCAACCCGAGTCTTGAAACCGAGCAGCTTTTCAGCCTTCTCCGTTGCAGCGCGCCGTGCCTGAACATTGTTGACCTTTCGCGCCTCATGATATTCCGGCTCAAGATGCGAGCCCGTTATTTGAAGCAGCAAATGGCAAAGCTCGTTCAACGTGGTTTGCACGCCGGTTCCCACGTTAAAGACCTCGTCGGTAACCTCGCTGATGAGACCCTCCACATTGATCCGGGCTACATCTTCCACATAGACGAAGTCCATGGACTGCGTACCATCACCAAATATCTTCGGAGGCTGACCTGCCTCGATTGCATCCATCCAGCGGACTAATACTTCAGTATAGACACCATCGATATCCATACGTGGTCCATAGAGGTTGAAATAGCGGAACGCAACGTAGGGAAGATGGAACATCTCATAGTAGGCGCGAAGCATCTGCTCGTTAGCGACCTTGCCGGCTCCGTAGAGAGTACGGTTGTTGAAGGGGTGGCTCTCGTCCATCGGGAGATAAGAAGGATTGCCATAAACCGAGGCCGAAGATGCCGCTACAATCTTTTTTACCCCGTGCCGGATCGCGCTTTCAAGAACGTTGGAGGTTCCGTCGATGAGTACTTCGATGGCTTCGCGAGGAGCTTCGGCGCAACGAGTAATGCGCAGGGCAGCCTGATGAATCACGTAATCGACGCCGCAGATCGCGCTATCTACCGTCTCTTGATCGCGAATGTCGCCTTCGATGACGAGCACATTGCCGATCTCTTTTGCGTGTTCCAGATTGCGCAGATTGCCGCGGATAAAATTATCCAGAACACGTACCTCGGCTGCGCCTGCTTCAAGGAGCTGATCCGCTGTGGAACTTCCTACAAAGCCGGCTCCCCCGGTAATCAGTATCTTTGCTCCTTGTATAGGATTCATTTGACCCTCTCTAAGTTGATAGTGCATGGCCGCAAGATCGATCAGCCGTCTCTCGTACAAATCTTCTGACTTCAACGTGCGCGATCGTTACTGATTGCGGCGCCGGATAACACGGGCGGGCACGCCTGCAACAACCGAGTACTCCGGAACATTCTGGGTGACAACAGCACCCGCCCCCACAATGCAATGAGGGCCGACGTGGACTCCGGGAAGGATGGTCGCGTTCGTGCCGATATCCGATCCGTATCCGATGACGACAGGCGCGATGTTGAGCTCGGTTGTAATGATGGGAATGTCGATTGGTTCGCCAGTATGGGAGGAGCCAAGCACCTTTGCTCCCGGCCCCCAACCCACATAGTCTTCAAGCACAAGATTTCTGGCATCAAAATAGGAGTGGGGGCCAATCCATACGTGATTGCCAATGCGGCAGGTTCCATCGAAGCGTCCTTGTATCATGGTTTGAGCCCCGACAAACACGGAGTTGCCAATCTCTATGGTTTCGGGATGCTTGAGCACCACGTCCGGTCCGATCTGCAGAGCATGTCCAGCTGTCTTGCACATCGCGCGAAATATTACGCGCCGCAGTTGAGATTCAAAGGAGCCCTCTTCACTTCGATACCGAGAATAAAGAGCAAGAAGTTCGGTCGGCGTATGGCTTTGTTTTAGATGCGCCGCGAAGTCCCATTCCCACGCCGGATCGAAAACAACCTTTGCCCTTCCAAACACGGCTGGCACTGTCTTCGTCTCTGCAAGAAGCGCGGAATTGTATTCAACTGACATAACAGCTCTCCCGCAACTCTGAAACAACTCGCTCCAAACAATCTGCCTGGATGCCGGGATACATAGGGAGCGACAAAATCCGGTCTTTCAGCCTCTCCGTCACCGGAAAGTCACCTTCTTTGTAGCCAAGTGAACGATAGGCCTGCTGAAGATGCAGCGGGACAGGATAGTGTAAGCCTGATTCGATACCCGACTCGGTGAGACGCTGCCGCAGGTTGTCCCGATTGTCAGTTTGCACCACGTAAAGGTGGTAGACGTGGCGGTTGTAAACCATCTCGACAGGTGTCTCTACGTCCGTGCCTGCTAAGGCCTCATCATAGGCAGCCGCAGCCGCGCGCCGCTGGTTATTCCAGAGGTCGAGATACCTGAGCTTAACAGAAAGAATTCCTCCCTGAATTCCTTCCATACGCATATTGAGCCCTGGAAATATATGCTCATATCGCTTCGGCGAGCCGTGGTCGCGCCATAAGCGAATGCGGTGAGCCAGTTCATCATCGTCGGTAGTTACGGCTCCCCCTTCTCCGCAAGCGCCAAGGTTTTTTCCCGGATAGAAGCTGAAGCATCCGGCCACACCGAATGTACCTGCCTTCCGTCCCTTGTACTCCGCCCCATGAGCCTGACAGGCGTCTTCAATCACCGGGATGCCGTGACGATTGGCCACCTCGAGGATGCGATCCATGTCGGCAACTTGGCCATAGAGATCGACAGGAACAATTGCAGCGGTCTTCTCTGTGATTGCTGCCTCAAGCAGATCGGGATCCAGGGTAAATGAAACTGGATCCACATCCACGAATACCGGGCGAGCGCCTACTGCGGTGATAGCCTCCGCAGTTGCAATGAAGGTATGCGGAACGGTGATCACTTCATCTCCGCTTCCGATTCCGAGCGCCGCGAGAGCCAGTTGGATCGCGGCAGTGCCGTTATTAAGAGCTATACAGTGCCTGGTTCCTATATAAGCTGCGAAGTCCTGTTCGAACCTGTAGACCTCGGGACCCAGGATAAAAGACGAATTATGGAGAACCCGGTCGAAGACTTCACGGAGTTCATCCCCGATCTCGTTATGCAGCGACTTTAAATCAACAAAGGGAACTTTCATTCTTCCTCCAACTTTCTCAGGAACCGTGCCGGATTTCCTGCGACGATCGTCCTCGGGGAGACATCTCGCGTGACAACACTGCCAGCGCCAACAATGGCAAACTCTCCAATCGTGACACCGCACAAAATTGTGCAACTGGTACCAATCGAAGCGCCACGTTTCACAACCGTCTTGACTACCTGCCAGTCGGCTTCAGTTTGAAGCGCTCCGGCGTCGCTTGTCGCGCGTGGATATCTGTCGTTGATAAACGAGACGTTGTGGCCGATGAAAACATCATTCTCGATCTGAACGCCCTCACAGATAAAGGTGTGGCTCGACACTTTAACATTTGTGCCAATCTCAGCATTCTTCTGAATCTCGACGAAGGTGCCGATCTTGGTGTTATCTCCAATCGAGCAGCCGTACAGGTTCACGAACGCAAAGATCCTTACGTCCCTGCCCAGCCTTACATCAGGAGCAATGCGACTGAACTCGGGCATGAGTCGTGATAGCGACGCATCCGTTACCGCCGAGCCGTAATCGTCGGAGAGCACATCGATGCTGATCTCAGGACGGGACATCTAGGCGGCTCCGCGGCTGAGTGCTTGACCTTCGGAAGCAAGCTGCACAAGCTTGCCACGCTGCTTCATGGAAAGAGACGCGCTTTCGAGGATGCGGACGACTCTTAGGCCCGCATGCCCTCCGGTAATTGGCTCCGCGCCGGTATGAATACACTCGGCAAAGTGTTGTATTTCCACTTTGAGCGCTTCAGAAACATCCAGCTGAGGCGCGAACATGTCTCCTGATCGATAACCTACCAGCGCCTTGTACAGAGAGTCAGAAGATTGGTTTACAGTAATTCCTTTATCGTAAACTTTGACCTTTTCGCTAGGCTCCATATCGTCATAGACGATCATCTGCTTGCTGCCACCAAGCAGAGTGCGGCGAACTTTGACCGGTGAAAGCCAATTAACATTAATGTGCGCAATCAGGTTTTCCTCAAAGAACATGGTGAGATAAGCTAGGTTCTCCGTTCCGCCAAAGACATGGGTAATTCCCGTCGCGGCGACGGCACAAGGCACCGACGGAAGTAGGAAATCCATAATGGCAAGGTCATGCACGGCAAGATCCCAGATCACATCGACATCTCTCTGAAACAAGCCGAGGTTAATGCGCGTCGAATCGTAATAGAGAATGTCGCCGAGAGTTTTAGACTCTGCTATGGACTTGATCTTACGGACAGCCCCGGTGTAAACGAACGTATGGTCGACCAGAAGCGTCAGATTTCGCCGGTCCGCCTCGTCAATCAGCCGAAGAGCCTCCTCTGAAGAGGATGCCATCGGCTTTTCGACCATGACATGTTTTCCGCACCGCAAGGCCTGCATTGCCAGCTCATAATGAGTATGAACCGGCGTGGCAATTGCGATTGCATCAATCTTCGGGTTATTCAGAAGATCGCGAAAGTCCGTTGAGACCTCGACAGAAGGATAACGGAGCTTTACCTGTTCAAGGCGATCCCGCCGCATATCACTTACCGCAACAAGCTGCGTCTCCGCGACTTCGAATATATTGCGGACCAGGTTTGGCCCCCAATATCCGTAACCTACTACTCCTACGTTGATCACGCTTCCTCCAATGGACTGCATAGCCTGTGCACTGATATGTCACTTCCATGCAAGTGCCTGCGCTATACAACACATATTGCGTCAGACTTTGCTGCCGGACAAACATCATTTATTCAGCTTCTTTGTTACTCGTTGCAGGATCCCAAGCGCCTAAAGAGAAGCATGTGAGCTTCCAAACGTTTATCGTTGCTAGTCCCGGCATGAACATTTTTATCCTGTTCGCACAGAGGCTTATGCCTTTCGAGTCAATACGCATGTCAGCTAGACTTCATTGCAGAGCAGCAACTGCGGCACGGCTCGCGCTGCAAGGGTGAGGTGAATGAGCCGTTTTGTGACCTGATGCCGCCGCCTGGTGGCAGTCCATATGCAATCTCAACTGACAGGATTACCGGGAGGCATGTCATATTCTGAAGGTCGGTCTGCTGCCTTGGAACTAGCAGAACTGACAGATTGCCCCGACGGCAATCCAACCTCTTTGATCTTGTACAGTAAGGCGCGATAGCTTATATCTAGAGACCGCGCAGCCTTTCTTCGGTTCCAGTTATGTGCCTCCAGCACCCCCAAAATAATCTTCCTCTCCAGGCATTGCGTGGCCCGCTTCGTCTGGACGCGCAGAGGTGTGGTCAGACTTACCGCCTCCGTCGATAAGGGGTAAGTGCCTTCCGGTTGCTGGCTTGCAGCCAATATGTGCTCTTCCCCACCTAAAACGACATATCGCTTCGCTATATTTTCCAACTCGCGAATATTGCCCGGCCACCGATAGGACTCAAGCATCTTCATAAACGACGAGCGGAGCGGATTGCATTTGATTTGAAAGCGCTCGGAATAGAGCCTGATAAAGTGATCCATCAGAATGGGAACATCGGTGATTCGTTCCCGAAGAGGCGGCATCTGGATTCTGACAACATTAATGCGATAGAACAGGTCGATTCGAAATCGTCCCTTGGCCACTTCAGCTTCAAGGTCACGATTCGTAGCACAAATAATTCGAATATCGATAGGGCGCTCACTCGCTCTACCGCACCCCGCCACTTGAAACTCCTGAAGCGCGTATAGTAACTTCGCTTGCAAAGGTTGATCCAGTTCCCCAACTTCATCCAGAAATAGCGTCCCCTTGTCTGCCTGTTCACATCTTCCTGCCCTGGTTTCCAGAGCCTCTTGTGGCAGCGAGCGCTGGTCATAACTATAGAGCTCGTTTTCAAAGAATTGATGCGATATCGCCGGACAACTTACTTTGAGGAAACGATTTGCACGGCGCGCGCTCCAGCGATGCAGCAACCTTGCGGCCAACTCCTTGCCTGTCCCGCTCTCACCCATGATCAGGACAGGAACCTCCGTCAAAGCCGCTTTTTGCAGCTGATTCCAGATCCGATGAATAGCCGGTGAGTCGCCTATGAGGGCTTCATCCGGTAGAGCGCCGCTGTCGAACATATGTCCTCGATAGATAGACCTATGCACGTAGATAACCACAGCATCGTATTGCAAGGCGCTTAATCCATTCGCCTTTCGCAATAGGATTTCTCTACAACGCCGGCACTCCTATCGCGGATATACGATTCCTGTCGATTTCCGCAGTGAATGCCCATTTGGGCTTCGTTGGCACAAATTAGCTACTTGGTTAGTTTCACTTACTGGCCACATAAGCCAACGGTTTCCGTCCGCGCTGTCGCTTTACGTGTTCGGTGATCAGATCAATTGCAAGCGATTGCAACTCCTGCTGAACTATTGCATATTCTGCTTCCAATCTTCGCCTTGTCGGCAATGAGAGAGATGCCAATACCTTCGTTTACGCCTGCCAAGCCGATTACCCGCTGGCCTCCAAGGGGCAACTAAGGAGGGTGTGGACCGACGGAGGCATCTCCGGTAAGGCAGTACACTTTTCTGCACACTGCGCAACCAACTGCAGACCTATCCTTACCCTTCGCAAACTTTGTACCGGTAAACACCGGCAGGTCTGTCGGAATTGCGCGCCACGATATGGCCCTTTGTTTGCTCATTGAGGAGAAGCGGGAACTGAGTCATGGAGATAATGCGCTGTAACCATTTCGTTCGTCAATTTATCGTCCTGGTGGGCTTAGGCATCGGTGCAAGCAACGGCGGCGCTCAAGCACTGATCAGTGCCGGCACCAAGACAACGTCGACGGAGGGCGCAGGCCACCCGGCGACCAGCGTGGGCACGACTTCGTCCCGCTACACTCTGGGCGCTGCAGATGTCATTCGCGTTAATGTCTGGAAGAATGCCGACCTGTCGCAGACCGTGACCATAGGTCCGGATGGCTTCGTTTCTCTTCCACTGCTCGGAGATGTGCACGCTGCCGGATTGACTGCGGATCAACTTGCAAAAGATCTTGCCACTAGACTGACCAGCTATGTGGTCAATGCCCAGGTGACGGTGAGTGTAACAGAGATCCGGAGCAGGCTGGTATTCATCACCGGACAGGTCGGCAAACCGGGTGCCTACCCTCTTATTACGCCAATTACAGTGCTGCAACTTATCGCGCAGGCCGGCGGGCTCAATACCTTTGCGAACCGCAAGGGCATCTTTATCCTGCGAGGAACCGCTGCAAATGCGCAGAGATTGAAGTTTAACTACACTAGCGCCATTCACGGCGACATCAAGCAAAACATCAACCTTCAACCGGGCGATACGGTAATCATTCCTTAGGAAAGAGTCATGAGTCAACGAGGACGCTCCCGACTTGTCGTCATGCTATCCGTTGGACTCTTTGCGGGCACAGTTCTTGCGCAGGTGCCCGCAGATAACTATAGAAATGCAACAGTTGGCAGCGGCGATTTATCCGCCACAGACAGTGACAATACAACTTCGGATGCGGCAGAGGAACCGCAGCCACAGTATGCGGCAGCACTGGACGGCACGGGGTTGATCTCTCTGAGCAGCCGGATTCCAAGCCACTTCCTCTGGGGGGCAACGGTCGCCGGGGGGTGGGACAGCAACCCCGCAAATCTGGGGAATGGAGTGGCTTCCGGCATGTACACCTTGAACCCTTATGTGGGTGCGCAGATTAGTACGCCAAAGACTCAGTCTCTGTTTCAATATCAGTCGACAAATACGGGCTTCACCTCCAACTATGCCAGACAAAGTATGAATGTCGCGTCCGCAAGAATACTGGGGAACCTGAATGAACGCTTGAGCCTGGACCTGAAGGCGATGGGAAGCTATGGGCAAGACTCCATTCGCTTTCTTGGATCGCAACAGACAGTAGCTGTAGGAGAAGTCGCCGGCATAGGACCAGGCTCGGCGTCATATCTTCCAAATGCCGGAACGGTAACCTATGCGGTCCAGAGCATCGGAGCAGTCTACAGAAAGTCTGAACGAGACACCGTCGAGCTCTCTTTCTCCAACTCCTTTAATCATTACAGCAGCCTCGGCGAGAGCAATAGTGTTGCGACTTTTAATCTTGCCTACGCAAGAGATTTGTCGCCCACGCTAGCTGCACTTGCTTACGGGCAAGGCTCAGCTTATTACGGATCGCTTCGTTGCAAGAGCTATGGAAGCGGCGCAGGGCTGAGGTGGCAAGCCAGCGAAAGGACCGCAGTCGCACTGAGCGGTGGTCCACAGCTCAATACATCAGAGTGCGGAACCCAGCAGGGCTTTGCCTACAATGCATCATTTAGCACGCAGCTTACTGGAAAATCGCACCTGTATCTGCTCTCTGCTCGCCAGCCCACCGCGTCCTATCTCGGACCTGGGCTATGGCAGGATAGCGCATCGGCTGGATATCAGCGACAGGTTACAGCCATAGGAACGATCAGCCTCGATATTGGTTATGTTGCCAGCAAGACGTTGACGACAGTCAATTCTTACCGCGGAACTTACGTCGACTTTATCTATGGATATCATCTCAGTCATGGACTAAGAGCTTCCTACAGTTATCGGGGATATTTCGGTAACTACGGAGGGACAGGCTTAAGTCGCAATGTGGCAATGTTTTCAATGGTGTGGACTTCAGAGGTCAATCATGACGTGCGATAAGTTCACTGAGTGACAGGAGAATCATGAACAGGAATCAAATGCAACAGAAGAGTTCGACAGTGTCCGTCATCCAGTTGATTGGCGTCATGAAGAAGCGCGCACATCTGGTCTTCCTGTCATCCCTTCTGCTTGCGGCAGCTGGAATTGTTGTGACTTCTCTGTTGCCAAACATCTATCGTGCGACCACCACAATCCTTGTAGATCCTCAGAAGATTCCTGAGAAATATGTCACCTCGACGGTAACCACCGACCCAAATGCCCGAATGAATACTCTCACGCAGCAAGTGCTCAGCGCCTCGCGCCTAGAGGAGATTATCGATAAGGACGATCTGTATCCCGATCTCCGAAAAAGGAAGTCCCGAGAAGAGGTGCTCGATTTTATGCGGAAAAAGACCAAAATCGAGATTAAGCCCAGCCCTGAGCCTGAACAGGGCTTGAGCAGCTTCACTATCTCCTACGAAGACAGAAACCGGGTACTTGTCGCGCAGATCACAAATCAGCTCGCGGCCAGTTTTATTGACTGGAACCTCAAGGCCCGTCAACAACAGGCGATCAGCACCACGCAGTTTCTTGGGAGTGAACTTCAGCGGGCTAAAGAAGGTCTCGAAGGCCAGGAGAGTCAGCTCGAGACTTTCAAGATGAAACACGCGGGCGCGACACCCGACGAGCTCAACTCTAACTTGCAGGCACTATCGCGTCTGCAATCTGAAGCGCAATCGAATGTAGATGCGGTCAGCCGCCTCGACCAGGAGCGAATCCTGCTTACACAGGTGAAACCGATAGACTCACAGTCTGCACCGCTCACCGATCGCGACCGTCTACTCCAAGAAAAACAACGATTGGAGAGCGAACGCTGGAGTCTGAAGAGGCAATTCACCGACACCTATCCTGACGTTATTTCCGTGACCGAGCAATTGAAGAATTTGAATGCACGTTTGGCGACCATGCCAGCGCCATCTAAAGATTCTATCGAGTCCTACGATCCCAACACGCAGGTAAGGCTCACGCTGATTGAAAAGGAGATACAGCGCCATAGGACGCAGATAGCCGCTCTGCAAAAGCAGATGCAGACCTATCAATGGAAGGTGGATTCTGTTCCGGTACTTCAAACTCAGCTTTCTGAGCTGACTCGCAACTATGAAGCTTCGAGGCAAAACTATCAATCGCTGCTTGATAAAACCTTCTCCGCCGGCATGTCGGAGGAACTTGAACGAAAACAGCAGGCAGAGCGATTTACGGTTCTTGATCCTGCTAAAACACCAGAGAAGCCTGTCAGTCCCAAACGCATTCCTATCATGCTCGCAATCCTTATTGCCTCAGCCCTGATTCCTGC
Source organism: Acidobacteriales bacterium 59-55 (assembly GCA_001897435.1). Classification (GTDB taxonomy): domain Bacteria; phylum Acidobacteriota; class Terriglobia; order Terriglobales; family Acidobacteriaceae; genus Edaphobacter. The sequence continues at coordinate 19,406 of MKSV01000011.1, forward strand.
GGGACTCGTGATTGCGATGCATCTGCTGAACAAGTCTATTAAATCTGAACCTGAGTTGAAGGACATGCTGTCCGCCGGGGTCCCCATTCTGGGAACGATTCCTCCGATTGAAAACAAGCTCGATCTCCGGCGCAGGCGATACATAAATGTTCAGACAATAATCGTCTCTCTGGCCACATGTATCGCACTTGTAATCTTTCTGTCGAAGGTAAGGCCGATCCTATGAATTCCATCCTGGGGTTACACACGTCAAACACAATCCGGCTAATGAATACAGCGTCTCCGCGATCACTGCCGGTGAAACGTATCGCAACGCCTCTGCCCATAAAGAAATCTCGTCTGGTCTTCGTGACCGAACCCGCTGGTCTTGCCGTAGAACAGTATAAGATTCTGCATCGTCGCCTGTGCAATCAGCATCCAGAAGGAGGCGTAGTCCTGGTCACCAGCCCAAGCCCCGGCGAGGGTAAGACCCTGACCTCCATCAATCTCGCCTGGTGTATGGCAGAAGCCGGTCGGCATACATGTCTGGTCGATATGGACTTCCGCGCGCCCGGAGTTACGCTGACGCTTGGCTGCTCCAACGAAGAGGATGGCCTCGAAGAAGTGCTCACCGGAAGACGCACCGTTCATCAATCGATGCGTCAGGTTGGAGACCGCTCCCTGTATGTCTTAGGAATAAATAAGGCTCTTGCCTCTCTTGGAGGGCTCTTGTCGTCGGATTCCATCGTTCCGCTTATTACTGAACTTCGAGCAATGTTCCATTGGGTGATCCTGGACTTCGCGCCGGTGATCCCCATGGCCGATGTCGGCGAGGTTCTACCTCACGTCGATGGAGCAATAATCGTCGTCCGCTCCGGAAAGACGGACAAATCCCTAATCGCTCCTTCTCTCGAAATTCTTGGCTCGAAGATATGGGGTGTCATCCTCAATGATTCTGTTATCAACGGCAGCGCATACTACGGCTACTACGGAATGAAAAAGGGGTAGCGCGCATCGATGACGGTAAACGGCTATTTCCCTGGTCTCAATCAATGCTTTTTACGCCTTCAGACCGAGGCCTTGCCATGAACCGCACCTGGGCGGGAAAGAGAGTCGCCTCGCAGCAGCGTTATTACGAGATCATTTTGATGTTGCTGTTGCCTCTGGCCGGAGGTTCCGCCCTGGCGCAGATGACGATGCCGATCTCGGCCCAGGGTCAAAGGGTTCCCCACACATCAATCCACCCTAAAGCTAGCGGGGGCGTGACACAGGTGCATCCCGAAGATAAGCCCGGTGTCGTCCGCACCTACTATATTGCGGCAGACGAAGTAGATTGGGACTACACACCGCGAGGAAGGAATTTAGCGGGCCTACCTCATGTGGAGAGTGCAGAGGATGAAGCTCCAGGAGCGGGCAGCCATCGTATCTATCACAAGGCCATCTATCGTGAGTACACCAATGGGACTTTCAAGACTCTCAAAATTCGTCCGCAGCAGTGGGAGCATCTCGGTATTCTCGGACCTTTAATCCGTGCCGAGGTGGGAGACATTATTCGCGTCGTCTTCCGGAATAACACGCACCTTACCGTCACCATGCATCCTCATGGCCTTTCTTATAAAAAAGATGCAGAGGGCGCCTTGTACAACGATGGAACGGCGGGAACGGTCAAGGCAGATGACAAAGTCAAACCCGGGGACACCTATACCTATCTCTGGACTGCACCCGAGAGCAGCGGCCCGGCGGCGATGGACGGCAGCTCCGTCCTCTGGATGTATCACTCGCACTTTGTGGAATCTACCGATATCAACACCGGCTTGATCGGTCCTATTATTGTTACCGCGCGCGGCATGGCCCGACCCGACGGTTCTCCGAAAGATGTAGATCGTGAGTTCATCATCGACTTCGCCATCTTTGACGAAACCGACAGTTGGTTCTTCGAACGCAATGTAGGCAAACAGGCCAAAACATTTCACTCGAAAGCTCTTGACCCTGCACTGCGGGAAGCGAACGCGCTTTACACTATCAACGGCTATATCGAAGCCAATCTTCCACTGTTGACGATGAGAAAGGGGGAGCACGTTAGGTGGTATCTGCTCTCCAATACCAACGAAGACGATATCCACATGGCCCACTGGCACGGAAATACGGTGGTCTGGAACAGGATGAGGATGGACTCGATCTTTCTCGGCCCAATGGCGATGGCCACAGCAGACATGATTCCCGAAAATGAAGGGACTTGGCTCCTTCACTGCCACGTCAGCGACCACTTCAAAAACGGAATGGTAGGGCTTTATCAGGTGCTTCCATGATTCCGAATCATCTTCGGTGTGAAGCGACTGGCGAGAAGTATGCATCCACCTGCACATCCACTCCTATTGTTGAGGCTGCAGATCGCGGCATAATCGTCCCCGGTCAGCACTCGGCCATCCGGATTTTTGCTGGAAGATTCAGACGATAAATAAAACAGGGCACTCTCTTGCAGACTTTCTATCTATCTGTGCTTTACACTTTGGCGCACATTCCGCATTGCCAGCTGCTAATCCCATCTTTTGGCAGCTTATCGCCTGGGGGCGGCTCTTGTCGACTACTTTCGTTTTGATTCCAACACCCTATCTTCCTTCTCATCTATCAACAGCCAGTCACCGCCAGCTTTAGCCCTTACTGGCACTTCAATTGCTTAACTATTTTATGCAAGAACGTTGATGTTCCAGACGACCTGAACTTTTTCCACAGTGACTCGCTGTAAGTCACCAACGCGAAGCGTGGTCTGAAATCGGCGCCCCGGGAGGGAGTATGAGCTGTGCCGCAAATCTATTGTCCAGCTTGACTCCAGTTCCAGACTTGTCTTTGATCGATCTTTCACGGTGGTATGCCGTCTATACCTATCCACGGCATGAAAAATCGGTGCTGGAGCACTTTGAGTCAAAGTCTCTCGAAGCATTTCTTCCGACCTTCGTAACAGAAAGCCGCTGGAAGGATCGGCACGTCCGCCTAAAGACGCCGGTGTTTCCCGGCTACGTCTTTACTCGAATCAATGCAAGCCAACGGAACAAGGTATTGAGTTCGCCCGGTGTGATCCGCATACTGTGCTTCAATGGAATGCCTGCTCCCATCGATGATGCAGAGATTGAATCGGTAAAGCTTTGTCTGGAACGAGGTTTGGTTCTCGGACCGTGCCCCTTCCTTGAAGTAGGCGATCGCGTCCGGGTGAAATCGGGAGTACTGGAGGGTCTGGAGGGGCACATCTCGCGTCGCAAGAATGATCGCAGGCTGGTAGTTCCCATCACTCTGATCCATCAATCGGTGGCTATCGCAATCGATGTTCAGCTGTTGGAATTGGTCACCGCCGAAACTGATGTCCGAGGCAGGCATTTGAGAAGCCCGGGGCCTGAGCGAAGACTGTAGCAAAGGGAAATTCAACGGCCAAACAACGAAGCACCCTTTTAGTGCGTAACCGCCGCTTAGACACAATCTCAATCGATCGGCTGACAGAGTCGGCACAAAGGATTTTTGGATGGCTACCAACAAATCTGTTCTCCTCCCCTGGATAAAAAATCCATCTTACGGCGATGACTCCACTCCCCCTGTTGGAAAACAGCTACAACTCGCTGTCATACAGGAGGCAGCCTTTGTTCAGATGCTTAGACTTGAACGCCGGCGTACGGAACGCTCAGGCAAGCAATTCATGCTTGTCCTGATCAGCGGAGAAGAGTTCCGGGCTGGATCCGGAACCACGCTTCTCAATAACGTGGTGGCCACAATCTCTTCCTGTACCAGAGAGACCGACTTCCTGGGATGGTACGAGCGCGATACCACGCTCGGCTTGTTGATGACTGAAATTGGTCAGGCGGATACGGCAACCATCAACATCATCGTTCAGAAGATTTCGTGTGCTCTTCAGAACGCGGTCAGCCCCGAAAGCTTTCATCGGTTGACCATGATCTTTCGACTCTTTCCTCAGGAAATAGAAAAGCGCCCCAAAGAGAATGAGCCGTTTAGTTTCTATCCCGACCTGTCTCGCCGTCATGCTATTCCCAAACACGGCGCCCCCGTCAAGCGGGCAATGGATATCGTCGGCAGCTTCATCGCGCTGCTTCTATTTCTCCCTGTCCTTGCATTGATCGGTGCGCTTGTCAAACTTACGTCCAAGGGGCCGGTCCTGTTCTGTCAAAAACGCATCGGCCAGTACGGAAAAGAGTTCACCTTTTTCAAATTCCGCACCATGCATGCCGACAACGATCCTGCGATTCACCGCGAGTATGTTACCCGGCTGATCGCGGGCGGCGGGGATCTGGGTAATGGAAAAGGAATCTACAAGCTTATCAACGATCCCCGTATCACACCTTTGGGCAGGTTTCTGCGGAGATCGAGTCTCGACGAACTGCCCCAGTTCATCAACGTGTTGATGGGCGACATGTCCCTCGTCGGACCTCGGCCGCCGCTCCTCTACGAATATGAGCGCTACCAGACATGGCACAAACGCCGCGTGCTCGAGCTGAAGCCAGGTCTCACCGGACTCTGGCAGGTCGAAGGAAGGTCGCGCAAAACCTTTGATGAGATGGTTCGGATGGACCTCAGATATGCACATATCCACTCAATCTGGGTGGACCTCAGAATCATTTGTCAAACTCCGAGAGCAATGTTCTCAGGGCGCGGTGCCTGCTAGCTCCTCTCTCCAAAGTAAAGTCATTGTTCCCTTATGGCATCCGTATCTGTAGAGCATAACGCGCAAGCTGCCTCCGACCTTCCTTCTCCGGAGTCGCCCTCTGTTGAAAAGAGAACTTACGGTCAGATATTGAAGTCGTCCGCACTTGTCGGCGGATCCTCCGTGCTGAACATTATTATCGGCATTGTTCGCACCAAGGTCATGGCGCTCCTGTTGGGGCCGGCTGGATTTGGCTTGCTCAGCATCTATGCCTCAATCGTGACTCTGACGCAGACCTTTGCGGGCATGGGCGTCAACAGCAGCGGAGTGCGGCAAATCGCCGAGGCAGCCGGCTCAAACGAGCTGGGACATATCGCGAGAATCACATTCATTCTGCGTCGAATCTCTCTGCTCTTAGGCATTCTGGGCGCGCTCTTCCTTGCAGTCTTCTCCCGGCAGGTCTCTTCACTCACCTTTGGAACCACGCAGCACGTTACGGCTATCTCCTTGCTCTCTGTCGCTGTGCTCTTTACCCTCGTCTCTTCCGGTCAGGGAGCATTGATTCAGGGGATGCGGCGCATCTCCGACCTCGCCAAAATGGGAACGCTGGGGGCACTTCTCGGCACGCTCTGCAGCATCCTTCTGGTGTACCTTTTCCGCGACCGTGGCGTCGTCCCTTCCTTAATCGCGGTCGCTGTCATGACCGCCTTTACTTCCTGGTGGTACAGCCGCAAAATAAGAATTCAGATTCCTTCACTAACCGCCGCCGTCTTCCTGCACGAGACCGGCGCATTGCTCAAGCTTGGCTTCGCATTTATGGCCAGCGGCCTTATGACGATAGGAGTGGCTTACGCCATCCGAATCACGGTTCTGCGGAAGGTGGGCTTTGAGGCAACGGGGCTCTATCAGGCCGCATGGACTCTCGGAGGCCTTTATGTCGGATTCATTCTGCAGGCCATGGGAGCGGATTTCTATCCTCGCCTCACGGCACATGCCAACGACAATCCTGTCTGTAATCGTCTCGTCAATGAGCAGGCGCAGGTAGGCCTGCTTTTGGCCGGACCAGGAGTTCTTGCAACATTAACCTTTGCGCCTCTGGTTGTTGCTCTCTTCTACAGCGCCAGATTCGGTGCAGCCGTCGGGATCTTGCGGTGGATCTGCCTCGGGACTATTATTCAGGTCGTAAGCTGGCCGATGGGATTCATCATTATTGCCAAGGCGAAACAGACGCTCTTTATTATCTGCGAATTGGCGTGGGCCATCGTCAGCCTTGGACTTGCATGGGTCTGTCTCAATTACTTCGGCCTCGACGGCGTTGGCATTGCATTCTTCGGCTCCTACATCTTTCACGCAATTCTGATCTACGCCGTCGTCAACCACATCAGCGGCTTTCGATGGTCGTCCGCCAATGGACGGCTAGGCATTCTCTTCCTCGTTGTTATCGCCGCCGTCTTTATTGGGTTCTATCTGCTTCCTTTCTTTGCTGCCGTTTTTCTCGGCGCCACAGCGACAATATCGCTTGGAGCCTACTCCGTGCACACACTTATCACGCTTGTCTCCTTCGATCAGATACCGATGCAAATCAGGCGTCTTCTAATTAGCTTCGGCATGGCCCCCCGCTCCGGAAGCCTGCAACCGTAAGAGCAGTCTGATTCAATCAAAAATCTTCCTCAATCCAGCATCTCGCAGAATAGTCCCCCCAACAGCCTCCGCGATGAATACTCCCAATCTATCCATCATTATTATTAATTGGAGATCTCAAGCATTCGTCCGCGATTGCCTTGCGAGCATCTGCGCCAACATCGGTTCTCTCACCCATGAGATTCTTATCGTCGATAACGCCTCCTTCGACGGTTGCGGAGAGATGGTTCGATCAGAATTCCCACACGTCCTCTTTATCCAGAGCGAATACAATCTTGGCTTTGCCGCAGCCAATAATCTCGCCTTCGCGCGCAGTAGCGGACGCAATATTCTATTCTTGAACCCCGACACCGAAATACGAGGGACCGCAATACAGGAGCTTGTCTCCGCACTTGAGTGCTTGCCCGACGCCGGAATGGTGGGAGCGCGCCTGCTCAACTCCGACGGTTCGCTGCAAACAACCTGCATCACTGCCATCCCGGCCATCCTCAACCAGACATTGAACTCACGCTATCTGCGGCGTACTTTCCCTCGCTGGAAGATATGGGGGATGCGAGCCCTCTTCGAAAACGTCACCACCCCAGTACCAGTAGAGGCCATCTCCGGCGCCTGCATGCTGGCCCGGCGCGAGGTCATTCAACGCGTAGGCGGCTTTCGTGCCGACTACTTCATGTATGCGGAAGACATGGATCTCTGCGTCGCTATCACGCAGGCGGGCTGGAAGATCTACTACGTTCCCGACGCCGCGATTACACACCACGCCGGCGGCAGCAGTGTCTCCCGCAGAGAGAGCAACTTCAGCAATATCATGCTAAGGCAGTCGGTGACGCACTTCTTCTGGATTTATCGTGGCCCCCTTTACGTGGTGCTCTATCGCCTCAGCCTGGCCGGTATCTCCATGCTGCGAATTTTCGCCTTGCTTATTTTCTTCCCCGTGATCGTCAAGCGATGGAGCTACAGCAGGGCCTCTCATGTACTAAAAAAGTGGTGCGTCATCTTCTTTTGGTCGTTGGGAATCACTCACGGAGACACCGGCTATTGCCGGCACGAAGCATGATGAAAACGCCGTCACGAGTATCACCCCACCATACACAGCACGCCACTCTCACAACGATCGCTTCTCCGAGTGAAGAACGTACTCCACATACCCGATGATCCTAATTCTCTGCATGCAGTTCGTCATCGTGCTCAGCCTGGTAGTTGCCGCCCGCCGGAGCCTTGAGAATGCGCTGCCAGTGTTCTGCTTTTTTCTTGTCCTGATGCCCCTCGAAGCGCGCTTGGTGATTCCAGGACTATTTGATTTCAACACTATGCGAGTATCGCTTCTTACCTTGCTGTCCCTCTACCTCTATCACGGACGCCAAAGCAGTGATGATACTCCGTTGCCTTTAAAACGGCTCATATTCTTACACGTCAGCTGGGCTGTCTGCTCAACCCTATACTCTCTGTCTGTAGCCACTAGCGCTAAACAACTTATCTCACAGGTTATTGAATATTACCTTCTATACTTTTTTTTCGTAAGAATCATCACCAAGGTCAGTACGATCTACAACATCGTATTTGCCATGGTCATGGCAATCGGGATTTGTTCCATCTTCGGAGTGGTTGAAGTGTATGCGCGATGGAGCATCCTTAGAATATTTCCCCAAAACCTATGGATTACCTACAACGGCGGAGTCGATCCTCTCTATATTGAATGGGGACGAGGACTCCGCATCCGCTCAACCTTTCCACACCCTATTCTTTTTGGCGATGCCTTGGCCATGACCATCCCCCTCACCTTATATTTGCTAAGCATTTGGGAGAGACGAAGAGATCGCATCTTACTCTGGATAAGCCTTGTACTCATGTTCTGGGCCATCTACAAGACCTCCAGTCGCGGTCCATGGATCGCAACCGTACTTTGTGGAACTCTCCTCTTCATCATGGTTCACAACCGGGTAAGAACTTATCTGTTGGCCATCGCCCTGATGGCAGCGACCGTTCTGCTAGTCCGACCCGGAGTATGGGCAACCATTGCGGGTCTGTACCACGCGTCAACAGACGCAAGCAGTCCAGTGGGATCGTCTTATCTCTACCGCGATGCACTCAACAATGCAGTAAAGACTGCGGTCGACAAAGAACCAGGAAGAGCGTTATTAGGCTACGGCCTGGGAACCTTCCGCGAACTGGGCCTCGAAATCAATTTCCTCAACACAGTTCAGCGGTGGTATACCTGCGATGACAATTGGGCGGTGTTCTTATATGAAACCGGCTATATAGGCCTGTTCCTCATCGCATCTCTCCTCTTCGCAGCTTTGTGGATCGCCTTCAGGACCTACTGGCAGTTGCCCCCCCCAGAGAGCTACTTCAGCGCTGTCATCTTTATTTCGCTGAGCGGATTCTACTTTCTTCTTTTGAGCGTTGCGGGATACAGCTGGGGCCAGCAGGGATATATGGCATGGATTCTGATCTCGATATCAGTCAGTTATTCGCGGATTGCATTGCAAGGCGACGCCGAGCAGGCGGAAGACGAAACCACGGGAGAGATGGAAGAACAGTATGAACTGCACCTCGCATGAGATCGTGATTGACAAACCGACCGCTCCAACTGCCAGGCCCGCGTCTCAGCCTCATCGAAGGCTCCGGATTTGCATGGTAGCCTATGCGTTTTATGAGAGCGATACGCGAATCCTACAATATGCCACCGCGTTGGCGCAGCGAGGAGATAGCGTCGATGTGATCGCCTTGCGGCGCGGCAAGTCGTTCCCCGCGTTCGAAGTCCTTCACGGCGTCAACGTTTTTCGCATCCAATGCCGCACTGTAAACGAACATGGCCTCTTTGCGTACGCCAACCGGATCGCACGATTTTTTATCCGCTCCAGTTGGTGCCTATACCGCAACCAGCGCCACTATCCGTACGACGTCGTCCATGTCCATAACGTTCCCGACTTCCTTGTGTTTACTGCCCTGTCCGCAAAATCGAAGAGAAAGCCTGTCATTCTGGATATCCACGATCTACTGCCCGAATTCTTTGCCAGTAAATTTGGGATTCGCCATGGCTCGTTTATCTTCAACTTTCTTACCCTCATAGAGAAATGCTCGGCTTCGTTCGCCACCCACGTCATCATTGCGAACGATATCTGGCGAGATCGTCTGGTGGCTCGGTCGTCGCACCCCGCCAAGTGCAGTGTCGTCCGCAATCGTCCCGACCTCAGTATCTTTCAGGCAGAGTCAGTCCGAAAGAAGGGATCCGACAAATTTCTCCTTACCTATCCTGGTTCGCTCAACTGGCATCAGGGATTGGATATTGCAATCCGCGCATTCGCCAGTGTCGCCGATCAAATGCCCGACACGGAGTTTCACATCTACGGCGAGGGTCCGGCCAAGCCTTCACTCATAGAACTCGTCGGCCAGCTCGACATACAGGATCGCATCCTCTTTCACGATTTTCTGTCCAGCCGCGCTATCGCAAAGGTCATGGCCGCCACTGATCTTGCAATCGAGCCAAAGCGCACCAATTCCGCTTTCAGCAACGAGGCATTAAGTACCAAGATTCTGGAATTTATGTCCTTAGGCGTTCCAGTCATAGCCTGCCGAACAAGAATTCACGCCTACTACTACGATGACTCCATCATTCAGTACTACGAAGACGATAACGAAAAGGAGTTGGCCGAACAGATGCTTCGCCTGAAGAACGATCCCGGCCTGCGCGCCCGATTAGCCACGAATGCTCAGATCTATGTGCAAAGCAACACTTGGGACGCTCGCAAACACGAATATCTTGAGCTCGTCGACTCACTTGTGCACCCAAAGGTACAAGCCAATGTCACCTAATATACCCATGAGGAAGTACGTCATCATCACTCCGGCACGTGATGAAGAACAATACATCGAGAGAACAATCCACGCAGTTGCCGGCCAAAGTATTCGACCGGCTCAATGGATCCTTGTTAACGACGGATCCTGCGATGCGACCGGTGAGATTATAGATCGGTATGCAGCCTCGCATGCGTGGATAACAGCGGTACACCGCTCCAATCGAGGTCACCGAGAGGCAGGGGGCGGGGTCGTTCGCACGTTCTACGACGGATATGCCAAGCTCAAGTCTATGGATTGGGATTTTCTTGTTAAGCTGGATGCCGATCTCAGTTTTTCGCCAGATTATTTTGAGCGCTGCTTTGCCGAGTTTGACTCGAACTTGTCGCTGGGGATTGGTGGAGGCGGCGTCTATCATGAAGTCGCGGGGCAGCTCAAGTTGGAGCACACTCCAAAGTTCCATGTTCGTGGCGCAACAAAGATCTACAGACGGGAGTGCTGGGATGAGTTGGGCGGACTGTTGCCCGCGCCTGGGTGGGATACGGTCGATGAACTGAAGGCCAACATGTTGGGTTGGACGACTCGCAGTTTTCTGAAGCTTTGCGTCTCCCACTATCGCTTTACCGGTTCTGCGGATGGCGCATGGAGAAATAGCATAAAGGACGGTCGAGCGAATTACGTCGCCGGGTATCATCCCCTCTTTATGTTGCTCAAATGCGTGCGGAGACTGGCGCGTAAGCCTTACGTCAGTGGTTCAACAGGCTTAATGTATGGCTTTCTCAGTGGCTATTGGAAACAAACACCGCAGGTGGAAGATCGACAACTTATTCATTACACACGAGATCAGCAGATCCGGCGGCTACTCCTGCAAGAAAGTATCTGGAAATAGGTTGCCGCAGTGGTCGCAGATCGTGGCCGCCGAACGATACAACAGATGACAGATCCACTGAAATGCGTTGGCAGGAGGAAATGAGTGAATAGTGAGATAAGTTCAGCGACGTCTCGATTGCAAACGAAAGCTCACAACGATCGTGTGCGCGAAGTATTTGAGAATACGTCGCACTATCTGAGAACAAGACGTGTGGACATATTGTTCCGGATGGAATCGGTGCGGGCCTTCGCGGAGAAGGTTCAGTGGCAGCACATGCTGGACATTGGCTGCGGCGATGGCTCAATTTCCTTGCCGCTCCTGACAAGCTCCCGGCACCTGACGCTGATGGACTTGTCGGCGAGTATGCTAAGACTCGCCCAGGACAGGATTCCGAAGGGTCTCGCTGGAAACGTCGTTATACGTAACGAGAATTTCAGCGAAGCTGTATTCGATGACTCCGTACCTTTTGACCTGATCGTTACTGTCGGCGTGATGGCTCATGTCAATTCGGCGGATGCCTTTCTTGCGAAGATCCGACGACACCTGCGTCCGGGAGGCAGCCTAATCATCGAGTTCACCGACTCACGACATATTGTGGGCCGTGTGGGACGATTCATGGGACGCATAAAGGAGCGATTAGCTCCGGCAAGATACGAGACCAATAAGCTGGCTTCCGGAGAGGTAGTCGCGCTATTTGAAAAGCACCAACTTAGATTGGTCTCCACTTTCCGATATGCCCGAATTCCTCTGCCTGGCATTGACAAGATACTGAGCCACAGAGTGCAGTACCTAATAGTCAGAAGAATATTCAACAATTGCTGCAAGAACACAAATGCCCAATTGGGCAATGAATACATCTGTTTGCTGGCCGCGGAGTAAACATGGTGCGGACAGTCACAGGAATTGAATGACCATATCATCCCTAGACCCGCTTACTGACCCCCGTTGGCCACGATTGATCGCTGAAAATCCTCATTCCTCCATCTTCCACACAAGGGAATGGCTGAATGCTTTGCATCTTACATATGGATATGAGCCTGTGGCTTTTACCACTCGTCCGGGGTCAGACTTATCCGACGCGCTGGTCTTCTGCAAAGTAAAGAGCTGGTTGACGGGAAAGCGCCTCGTCTCGCTTCCATTTTCAGATCACTGCCAGCCACTGGCTGACGCTGAAAATCTTCAGGAGATCTTGTACTACTTGCACAATCAGCGCGAGACTCAGCAACTGCGGTACATAGAGCTCAGGCCCGTATTGAATGATCTAATCCTTGATGTTCAAGATCAATTCATGCCTAGCGAACGGTTTTGTTCTCAAGTGATTGATTTACGCCCAGACTTGGAGACAATATATAAGAGCTTCCACAGCAATTGTGTCCGCAGAAAGATCAAGCGGGCTGAACGCGAAGAGCTTGTTTACGAGGCAGGGCGCTCAGAGGAGTTGCTGCAAAAGTTTCGCTATCTTCTGCTGCTCACACGTCGTCGCCATCAGCTTCCGCCGCAGCCGCCATCGTGGTTTCACAATATCCTTCGATGTCTCGGCAGTCTTGTAACCATTCACGTCGTTTCCAAAGATGCTGCGCCGGTTGCCAGTATTCTCACACTCACTCATAAGGGTCGGATGGTCTATAAATATGGATGCTCCGACACGAAATTCAATGCGATGGGTGGCACCTCGCTCCTGTTTTGGAAGGCAATTCAGCAGGCTCACTCTGCGGGCATCGAAGAATTTGACCTGGGCCGCTCCAGCTACGACGATCCCGGTCTCATTGCCTTCAAGGAACATTTAGGAGCAGGTTCATCAGAACTTATCTATTACCGTACGCCCCCTTTTAGGGCGATAAAGGTACGGCCCAAGTCATCTATATCACTCTTGCCGCAGAAAGCGCTGGTCCATCTACCCGACTCTCTATTCACGGGTGTCGGTCAGTTGCTTTATCGTCACATAGGATAGCCGTCCATTTTGTCTTTCGATCCCTTTTCATGAACCAAGCCTTTCTTGACTACTACCGTTGTCCCGGTTCTTTTGCAAATTTTGCGCTTGCTGCTAAACAGCCCAGCAGTAAGGACGAGGGTTACTTCGCTTTTGGCTCTGGACTCACCTGCTATGGCAACGCCGTTCGCACATGTCAAAGAGAAACGGAACTGCTGCCGGACGCACTTGAAGAAGTTAAAACCGAAAACAACACCTGCATTCTTCCATTCGATCCTACGGAGATCGCCGACAATCTCAGACTCGAACGCTACGTCGAGCAAAAGAGTTGCTCTGGCAGAAGGGCTCTTATACGTAGCATCTACTATGCATTGAGACCTGCGCTTCCTGTCTTCCTGCGCCGTCACCTGCAACGCGCATGGCTGAAGGGCTGGGATCAAAAGCCATTTCCGCAGTGGCCGGTAGACAGGTCGGTCGATCAACTATTCGAAAAATTAATGCTGTTGACGCTGCAAACCGGCGCTCACCAACGAATCCCATTTATCTGGTTTTGGCCTCAAGGAAAATCGAGTTGCGCGATCATGACCCATGACGTTGAAACCGTCGCAGGGCTTCGGTGGACCACTCAACTCATGGATCTAAATGATTCCTTCCGGATCAAGAGCTCATTCCAGATTATTCCTGCCGCCAGATATGTAGCCGACCGTAAGACTTTGCTCTTCATCAAAGAACGAGGATTTGAAGTTAATATCCACGATCTTAAACACGATGGACACCTTTTTGATTCTCGTAAAGCATTTGAGACTTCCGCCTTGCAGATCAACGAGTTCGCCGTCCGCTTCCAAAGCAAAGGATTTCGAGCGGGCGCCCTCTATCGCAACCAGGAGTGGTTTGATGCATTTCGATTTTCCTATGATATGTCGGTACCGAATGTGGGACATTTGGATCCTCAGCCCGGAGGTTGCTGTACGGTCATGCCATACTTCGTAGGCGATATCCTCGAACTTCCCGTAACGACCATTCAGGATTACTCGCTCTTCAACATTCTTGAAACTTACTCGCTAGACCTTTGGAGCGCACAGATCGATCAGATCATGCAGCAGCATGGACTCATCAGCTTTATCGTGCATCCGGATTATCTAGACAAACTGGAAGCTAAAGCTGCTTATACAGCATTGCTCTACAAGCTAGCCACATTGCGTGCAGAGGCAGGATTGTGGATAGCTCTTCCTGGCGAGGTTGATGAATGGTGGAGACAGCGAAACCAGATGACACTTGTCCCCAACGAGGACGAATGGAAAATTGAAGGTTACGGCGCCGAAAGAGCCCGAGTGGCATACGCGACCCTTGAAAACAACCGCCTGACTTATACCTTTGTGTAAATTATGAATAGCCTCCATGCGATAACAGAACACGTCAATACCCGTATGTCATGGCTTGCGCTCTGCGTACTCACCCTGGCAATACATGCATTTGCCGCAGATGTTGTCTACATTGGCAAACCCGATGATGACTCCTACACGCGGCGGCAAATCGAGACGGCCTCAACCTTCTATGGTTTGAATGTCAATTCCAGTGGAAGTGTGCCCTCATTGCTGAGCTCAATTTCAAACCCAAAGACAGTCGCTATCATCATCAACGCCGCGATGCTTCCCATTCTGGACTCCAAACAGGTCTTTGCGCTTATGCGGCACCGAGCCCAGCCAGTGTCCCTGCTCATCGCGGGTATCGACGACAGCACCGATACCGGCGCGCTGAAACAGTGGTCTCTCGGAGCGGTCACAGGCAGCCGCAAACTGGACACTGCACAGGCTGACGGCCAATACGAAGTTGGAGATGTGAGCGAGATCACGCGCCAGTTAAGCAACAGTACGCTTCCGTTTAACCGAGGTCAGATTTTCTATCTGGTTCTGACTCCTACCACAGTGACACGATCCATTATTAGCGCGCAGGTGAAGAGTGCAACGCTTTCCGTCTTTGCTCGCACTACGGTCATGGGTCAGAGCGTATTTTTCTCGACCTCGCAGCAGCCCACAGAAATTCCGGTTACCGCTGACCCCTATCGACAGCAACATCTCTTCGCAGCAATCGCCGCACCGATGATGTTTTTGCGCTACGCAGGCGGCGACAAGGTGTGGCACAGCCCTGGCGACTATGCCAACCTAACGATCGACGATCTCTGGCTGCGCGAACCCTATGGGCACGTCAACTATGAAGAGCTTTTACAGCAGGCACAACAGCATAACTTTCATGCCACCGTAGCCTTTATCCCCTGGAACTTCGATCGAAGCCAGCCGGCGGTCGTGTCTCTATTCAAAGCACACCCTGACCGGCTCTCCATCTGCGTCCATGGCAATAACCACATTCATCAGGAGTTCGGTCCCTTTGAAGAACATCCGTTAGAGAAGCAGGTAGAGGATATCGACCAGGGGCTTGCCCGGATGGAGCGCTTCAAGGAACTTACCGGCATACCCTATGCCGCAGTGATGGTATTTCCTCACTCTGTCGCTCCTCGTGCCACCTTTGCCGCACTCAAGGACGCCAATTTTCTGGCGACTGCTAACTCTCTCAACGTCCCATCCGACGCAGCCGCACCACAAGGAGCGGAGTTCGCGCTGCGAACCGCTACCTTGGACTTTGCAACTTTCCCCAGCCTGCGCCGCTATTCGGCGGAGAACGACATACCCCGGCCCCAACTGGCGATCGATGCCTTTCTCGGCAATCCCATGCTGTTCTATGTTCACGAGAGCTTCTTCGCATCCGGCATCGGCGCCTTCAACCGAACCGCTGATACCGTGAATCAGATTCAGCCCGATACCCATTGGCGAAACCTCGGCGACATCGTGCATCATCTTTATCTGGAGAAGTTGCGCGACGATGGCAACTTCGATATCCGCTCTTATTCCGCGTCAATTGAGATCACAAACACCCACCACCGCGATGCGAGCTTTTATATCGAAAAAAAGGAAGATTTCTCTTCTCCTCTCGTCGTCCTGATTGATGGCCAGCCATATCCCTATCAAAAGACTGGCAGAATACTGTGGTTACAGGTACCCATTTCCAATGGGGCAACCCGCCAGGTTGAGGTCAAATATGGCCGCGAGATGAATCTGGCGAGCATCGATATCTCCAAGCATTCCATCAAGATCGCAGCCATTCGCTTCCTTTCCGACTTTCGTGACAATGAGGTCTCCGATACCCATCTCGGACGCTGGTTTATCCGCTCCCATGTTGCCTACCGCACCGCCTGGAATGCGGGAGCAGCTATAATAGTTCTATTCATCGCACTCTTCCTTGTGATTGGTTACAGGTACCGCAATAGAAGGGCATCAAAGCGCAAACAGGTCTTCGCCCTCCCCGGCAAGATACAGAGCAAATGACTGTTGAGCAACAAAGAATAGAAGTCTACTTGAAACGCTTTGAATAATACTCCGCCACATGCAATTCCTGTATCTTGAGCGACAATGAGGATAGCTCATCCTATCCGTTTGCTATCTTCGCCTTGGGTTGTAAGTAATCCTTCCGGCTTAGCCGGAATATAAAGCCCTATAGGAGATTGCATGCAAGGCTGAATATTCGAGAGCAATGATTCACCGCATCTTATCCCTCGTGGATCAAAGGTGAATCTTCAGCGATTGCACTCATACGTTATGCGAAAACTTAGACTCCCCGCTTTAATCGTTATCCTTGCGTCCATGACCGCCAGTTGCTTCGGCGCTAACTATTATGTACGCAAGGGAGCCGCTGGAACCAATCGAGGAACCGACTGGACGAACGCCTGGAACGAGATGAACCAGATCAACTTCTCTACCCTCGCCTGTGGAGACACTGTCTGGATTGCAGGCGGCACTTACACAACAGCACTGAGAGGAAATAAGACCTGCACCTCTGGAAATGTACTGACATTCAACCGAGTCCAGGCAACTGACGCCGTTCCTGCAGCGGCCGCGGGCTGGAATGCTGCTTACGACAGCCTCGTGAGCGTTCCCAACATCGATATCCCAGGTCCGTCAGCTTACATCACCATCAGCGGGCGGATCCCATACGGAATTCTGGTAGCGATTCCGGGGAGCAGCGGCGATGGCATCGACGGCGGCGAAGGCAACGGAAGCGCCCAACCCATCGACCACATCACCTTCACCTACATCGAAGTTTATGGCCCCGCCTGTGTTGTTGCCGGCAATTGCACTGGTGGCGGCGTCATCGGCGTCAATGTAATGCCTTACTGTCAGGGTGCCAATCGCACCAACCTGGTCTTTGACCACATGAGCGTTCATCGCGTTGGCGAAGCCTTTCGTGGTTGCGGCTGGGATAGCAGCTTTGTTCAGTACAGCCTCATCTACGACACTCATAACGACGGTCAACAGCACGAAGACATTCTCTACTCCAACCCGCCTTATCAGAATGTGACATGGCGGTATAACAAGATATTTCAATCTCCCAACGACGGTCTCTTCTTCGAATACGGCACTGGAGCGGTCAACTTCGCCTTCTATGGAAATGTGGTCTATCACTCCGGCGGCTGGCTCCTGTGCTTCAAAACCGGCAGTAACTACGGCCCTGTCTACATCTACAACAATACCTTCGAAAACGACGGCACCTTCGGCGACTATCAGCCCGCCTGGCTAGGCTTTTCAAATATGGTTCAAGGAAGTGAAGTTGCAAACAATGTCTTTGAGAACGTCACCTCGGATGCTCAGAGCGCGCCTCCTAATCCAAACCACAACGCTTACAGCCTCAGCAGCGCCAACGACGGCGGAAGTGGATCCATCTCCTATGACGTCGGAACTCTCGGCGCAAGCAAGATGTTTGTGAACGAATCACCGAGCAACCCAATTGCCGCTGACTTTCACCTCACTGCAACAGGAGCATCAACCTTTGCTTCCGGTAAAGCTCTTCCAGCTCCTTACAACATGGATCCGGATGGAAATGTTCGCGGCTCTGGAGGCAGTTGGACCATAGGCGCCTACCAGGCGTCCGGCACGACCCGTCCCGCGCCGCCGACAAACCTGAATGGAGTTGCCCGGTAAGGCCGTCTCTTGCCTGCAAATCGATGGCCTACTTTCGGCCTAACCTCCTCTGACGCGCACCTCATTCATGCGTGTCAGGGGAGCATCCTGCAAACTGCACCTCTATTACTCCGAAATCCAATATCTCACAGCAAATTTCGTTGCCCCTGCCTCATATCTGAACTGCGGCGGTATATTCTCCCATGTACGAAACCGAAGCAAACTCCGCAACTGAGTCACTGAAACAGATCCCACTCGGAGGAGTCGCTGCGTTTGCAAACCTTCAGGGTAAGGTCATAGCCCGAACCGTCCTGCCCTGGAGCGAACACTGTACCGAGTGCGCATGGCCCACATGCTATTCGACCTGCGATCTCTACAGCCCCCGCGAAGATGGACGATGCCGCCGCTTCATCGATGGTATGGTCCGCATCGACTGTCCCGAGTCGATCAACGGCTACCTTCTAAAGATTCGCTTCAAACAGTGGGGCAAGCTCTGGACCCCAGGAAGCCTCAATCTTCGTCCCATCCAAAAGGCTGAACGGATCGAACGTCGTGACCATCGCATCGGCAGTGTTCTCTACCAGATACCGCTGCCGTCGCCCGTCAAAAACAGCATCATCGGCAAGCGATACAGCCTCAAGAAACGCCTTGCGGTCAGAGAGGTAAAGACACACCAATCACCAACTGCGTTCCTTTTGGAGTGCTACAACCCTGCAAGCCACCCCATTTCTCTCTCCATCTCCGTTCGATCGCACCATAAAGAACAGCTCATTCCATTTCAAAAGCTCATCTGTATCGAGCCCGGATTTCAACTCGTCCGCATCCCATTCGATGAGATATCGAGCATCGTCAACCTCGACTCGCCCTTTAACATCGAGCTCATTCCCAACGGGACCGAGAAGGAAACCACTCTCTACTTTGGTCTGATGGATTTTGTTCGGGAAGCTACTGCGCCGCAAGTAGAGGCCAAGAAAATTAAGTGTGTCGTCTGGGATCTGGATAACACGCTCTGGGATGGCGTTCTGGTAGAGAACGACCCTGCGATGTTGAGATTGAAGCCTGACATGCTCAACATCATCGAATCACTGGATCGGCGCGGCATTCTTCAATCCGTCGCCAGCAAAAACAATCATGATCAGGCGGTCGAAGTTCTCAAGCAGCTTGGCATCGATCATTTTTTCCTTTACCCACAAATCTCTTGGTCTCCCAAAGGAGATGCGATCCAGGCCATCGCTCGCGAACTGAACATCGGCGTGGACGCGCTGCTGTTTGTAGACGATTCCGAATTCGAATTGCAACAGGTCCGCTCATCCTGCCCCGGTGTCCGCACCCTCGACGCCCAACACTACGCCTTGGTTCTCGATATGCCCGAGTGCCAGGCGCCAGCTACCGTCGATGGCATCAGTCGCCGCCAAATGTATCAGATCGAACAAGGCCGAAAGGAGGTTGCAAGCACCTTCAAGGAAGATTACAAAGCATTTCTGAAGCACTGCGACATCAAACTCACGATCACCTCGCTCGATAGCGACAATCTTCAGCGCGTGCATGAACTCACGCAACGCACCAACCAGATGAACTTTTCGGGAAACCGCTACAGCCGTGATCTCCTCTATGAGATCTTGCTGACACCCCATCTCGATACCTGCGTGCTCACCTGCGAAGATAGATTCGGCAGCTACGGCATCGTGGGCTTCGCCGTCATCGACAACCGCGAACCGCGCATGACTGATCTGATGTTCAGTTGCCGCATTCAATCCAAGCGTGTCGAACATGCATTCGTAGCTCACATCCTCCATCACTACATCGCTTTCACCGGCAAAGACTTCTATGTGAGCTATCGCAAGACTCTCCGCAACGAGCCATCCGGACAGGTCTTTGCCGATATGGGACTGCAAGAAATCGCGATCGTCGATGGCGTCACTTCCCTGGTCTTTCCACATCATGCTCAGATCACGGACGACGGCATCATCACGATCCTCACGCGGACCCCTCTCACCCCGGTAGGACAGCAACGATGAATCTACGTTCTCAACTTGGAAGAGTTCGCGCTGAGATGCTTAGCTCCGTCCACTCACGCCCCCTGCCTCTGCGCAGTCAGGGCCCCGTCGTATCTTTTTGCTTTGACGATTTTCCGCGCACAGCCTACACCACCGGCGGCGCCATTCTCAAGAGCTTCGGCGTACGCGGTACATACTACGCAGCGCTCGGCCTGATGAACACGACGAACAACCTCGGCGATCAGCTCCGGCAAGAGGACATCGACTCACTTCTTGCCGACGGGCACGAACTCGGCAGCCACACCTTCAATCACATATCCTGCCGCACCGTTTCGCTGAGGCTGTTCGAAAAGGATGTGCTGAGGGGACGTCAGGCCATCCGTGCGCTTACTGGTTGTGACGCCGGAAACTTCGCCTATCCTCGCGGCCATGTCTCGATCCGCTCAAAAAAAAGGATTGGCGCCCTCATGAGCAGTTGCCGCGGGATCTACGGAGGAATCAACGGTCTCTCGGCCGACCTCAACCTTCTGCGTGCAAATAGCTTGTACGGAGATGTGGATCAGCGCGCCCGCTTCGAGTCCTTACTCTCAGAGAACGTAGCGCGTAGTGGCTGGCTCATCTTCTATACCCACGATATCCGTGAAAGGCCCTCTGCCTTCGGCTGCACACCCGCGCTCTTTGACCAAACCGTAGCCCTGGCCGCGGAAAGCGGTTGCCGCATCGCTTCCATCAAAGAAGCTTTAGCCATCTTCAGCGAACCAATTCGACAGCCAAGTCATTCATAGTTGATATCCTTTGAAAACTGTAACCGGGAACATACCCTATGAGTACGGTCGACGTTGTCATTCCCTGCTATAACTACGCCCGCTATCTAAGTGGATGCGTCCACAGCGTTCTCTCGCAGCCCCGTGTCGATGTTCGTGTCCTCATCATCGACGACGCCTCCTCCGACGAAACCCCTATCGTCGGGCGCGCGTTGGCTGCTGCCGACGGCAGAATCACCTTTCGTCGCCATGAAGCCAACCATGGTCACCTCGCCACCTACAACGAAGGTCTGATCGGCTGGTCTACTGCTGACTACACCGTGCTTTTATCGGCTGACGATCTTTTGGCGCCCGGCTGCCTGAGCAGAGCGGTCAGCATTATGGATGCCTCTCCAAGGATCGGAATGGTCTACGGTCGCACCATCCACTTCGAGCGCGAATCCGATCTGCCAGAGATCGATCCAGGCGGCTTCAGCTTCCGCCAGTGGTCAGGAGCTGACTGGCTCAGGCTTCGCTGCCGCGCAGGCTATAACGTCATCACCTCTCCCGAGGTCGTCGTCCGCGGAGAGATTCAGCGCGCCGCCGGAGGGTATCGCCCTGAGCTTCCACACGCCGGCGATCTGGAGATGTGGCTTAGGATCGCCGCGCTCGCCGACATCGCCTACGTCAATCGCATACCGCAGGCATTCTATCGCGTGCACCCTGAGAGCATGATGCGCACCGTCTATCGTGGAAGTTTTCTCGACCTGCGGCAGCGCAAGGCCGCTTTCGACAGCTTCTTTCAGCACGACGCAGCCTCTATTGCAAACGCGCACAATCTGCGGAATCTTGCCAATCGCAGCCTTGCTCGTGAGGCTCTATGGGATGCCTGCCGTGCGTACGATCGCAACGAAGTTGCAGTCTGCCATGTTGAGGAACTGGTCGACTTCGCCATAACGACCTATCCGAACGCGGCCTCCCTCCCGGAGTACGCGGCGCTCCGTCGGCGACAATGGCTCGGGCCTGTCATCTGCAATCGAACCCAGATATTCGCCGCACCGGCCCTGCTTCGCAAAGTTCAACGAGCCGCGCTGAAGCAACGCTGGAAGCACCAAGGCGTATAGCCGCCACTACGCCGGCGCGGCATTTTAAATATCGCAACAATCATCGGTATAGATTTCGGTTCAGACTTCGGGGGACACGTTGAGATCCACCATCGCGCAAACCAGACTCCAGATGCATCGCCGCTACCGTCAACTCCGTAATCTATGGAACGACGAGGGCGCGCACGCAGTTGCCAACCGCTTGCGCAAAGCCGCTGCAGGCTTGCTTACGCCAAAGACCTCGATATCCCCCGTACGCAGTGCCGATGTCATGGCCATCGATCTATTGCGTCCCTTCCAGCCCACCATTCCCGCCATTATTTCGGGTCAGCCGCTCCTCGCCAACTGGGTGACAACCCCACCGTCCCCCGGCTCGGGCGGGCACACTACCCTCTTTCGCATCATTCGATATCTCGAGGCCCACGGCTATCGCAATCGCGTCTACTTCTACGATGTCTACGGCAGCGATCACCAATATTATGAATCAGTCGTTCGCGACTACTACAACTTTCACGGCCCGGTCGCTAACGTCGACGCCGGCATGGAAGACGCGCACATCGTCATGGCTACCGGGTGGCCAACCGCCTACCCGGTCTTCAACTCACGCTGCACCGGTAAGCGTTTCTACTTTGTGCAGGACTTCGAGCCTTACTTCTATCCCGTTGGCGGCACCAGCGCGCTAGCCGAAACCACCTATCGCATGGGCTTTCACGGAATCAACATCGGCGAGTGCTTTGCCGACAAGATCCGCGCCGAATTCGGCATGAGAGTCGATACATTCCGGTACGGCTGCGACATCTCGCAATATCGCCGCTCGCCCGCATCTTCTCGCTCCGGCATCGTCTTCTATGCGCGCCGCGAGAGCGCCCGCCGCGGCTTTGAGCTTGGACTCATGACGCTTGAGGTCTTCGCTGCCCGCAATCCCGGTGTGGAAATCCACATCTACGGCGACAAGTTAGGAAGACTCCGCTTTCCCTACATCGATCACGGCCACGTCACGCCTGAGCAACTTAACCGAATCTACAATCGATGCTTCGCCGGGCTCAGCCTGTCGTTTACCAACGTCTCCCTCGTTGCGCTGGAGATGCTCGCAGCCGGATGCATTCCTGTCGTCAATGATACCGTCCAGGTCCGCACCGACCTCGACAACCCCTTCGTCTATTACGCGCCACCGTATCCGCAGGCTCTGGCAGCACAACTCGAATCCGTCATCGCCACCCACGACTTCGACTCGCTCTCCACCTCGGCTGCCGCCAGCGTTCACTCCACCACATGGGACGAATCCGGCGCTACTGTCGACACCATACTACGCCGCGCCCTTCAGGAGTCAGCATCCCTTCAATCGATGAGCGAGTCAGTATGGGAATCGTCACCTGCGACGCCTAGAGGCAATCGCCGAGGGGCAAGAGCATCGCTGTCTTGAATGGCATGGCATCAGCCGATTGCCTGACGTGGAAGGAGTCAAGCCGAAGAGGAAGAAGTTCGACAGCTATCCTATCGGCTTCTTCCATATCGATCTGGTTGAGGTGCGCACGGCAGAAGGCAAGCTCGACCTCTTCGTCGCTATCGACCGCACGTCCAAGTTCGCCTTCGCCCAACTCATTGAACGAGCCGGCACCAGAGCCGCATCTTCCTTTTCTGGAAGCGAACACCTCAATGCTTATCTCTTAGGAACCATTCACCCATGCATGTAATGCTTTACCGCACGAAAACCAGTCTTAGCCCGGATTGATCTATCCAAACTAATCTTCGTATCAATTTTGGAAGAATGGTGGCCGAGGTCGGACTCGAACCGACATGAGGTGGCCCTCGGAAGATTTTGAGGGATTTCGATGGTGGCGGGTATCGGAATCGAACCGATACGAGATTGCTCTCGGGGGTTTTTGAGACCCCTGCGTCTGCCAGTTCCGCCAACCCGCCAATGCCTCTATTAGACCATACAAAGCGCAGATTCGCAGACGGGTTGTCGTTACTGTCAACTTCACACTAGAAGCACGCCTTCAGGAAGGTTCATCTCGAAGATCGGCGGCAATCCGAAACGCTTTTCAGAGAAGCCAATGTTTACTTCGACTATAGAGCGAGTTTCAGAGCGGGCGAACTAACCGCTCGTTTCACCAATTCCGCGAATGATGCTTTGCTTATAAGCCGCATCTTCGCTTCGACCTCTTGCATGGTCGCAAAATTCGGGTCTTCGCGTGGGGTTGATCGCTACTTGGTGGAATGACGCGATTCTTATGGTAATGAATTGCCTTAAAAAAAGTCTCGTGGTCGTTCTCTGGGATAATGGGGTATTCGCCTTCTCTAAAGAACCGCTCGATCTCAAAATTGAGATTGATGATGTTCTCATTGGCCCGCTTTAGCTTTTCCCCGATGCCGCTGAAGCCTTGCACTCAGCGATACTAGCATTTACTTGACGAGAAGGGATATTACCAAATTTCTCTTCAGCGGAGCCGGCGGCCACTAATTGTGGAATCCTTCCGAATTGCCGTGCAATCAGATAAGTAAGAGCTTCGGGGAGAATGGAAATGGCTTTGATTGTTATCTGCGTTTCGGCGTTGTGTCTCGCCATCTTTGTCGGGGTGAGGATCAAGCGCGCCAGGGAGCGGCATGAACTGGAGCAGTACACCATTGGACCGGATACTCTGCATGACCTCTTAGCTGCAAACGAGAAGGTTCGTGTCTTCGACGTACGTGTGCCACTGGACCTGCTTGCCTACTCCGAGATTATTCCGGGAGCGACGCGCGTTCCTCCTAAAGAGATTATGGAGAATCCGTCGCTGATCCCGAAGGAGGAAGATGCGGTTGTCTACTGTACCTGCCCGGACGACAAGACTAGTCGAGAGATTCTGCTACGCGCCCGAAGCCTGAATTTCTGCCGGCTCAAGATCCTTCGAGGCGGTCTGGCAGGATGGAAGGCGAGAGGGTACCCAGTGGAGCCATATAAGCAGGCATTTCGGCTGGATACGGGGGTATAACTTGCGGGGCTTACTGAGCGCTTAGAGTTTTGGGAAGCGTTCCATCGCAGCGATGTATGAATATCGGATAGTTCATGGCCTTGGTAATTAGAGCCATTTTCCTACAGGTGTAACTCTTTATCGGATCATGTTTTGCCCTATTTTATTGTCATTCCCGAAGGGAATCTGCGTTTCTTCCGGGCTTGCATGACTACACCTGAAGAGGAACAGCTATAGCTAACGCCATTTATTGGATTGGTTCCGCCTGAGACAAGGCACTGATTGGATATCCAACGAATAGACTCTCAGGTATATCCTGATTTATGCAATTTTGGGCCTGTTTCTTTTGTATGTGTCTTTTTCCTGCCTCGATGTGGGCCGCAGGGCGCAATGCGCTGGTCGCAAATATTCATTCCCCAGTGATCCAGAACACACACGCGGATACTGATCATCTATCCAGG
The DNA here is from genome assembly GCA_001897435.1 of Acidobacteriales bacterium 59-55. Classification (GTDB taxonomy): domain Bacteria; phylum Acidobacteriota; class Terriglobia; order Terriglobales; family Acidobacteriaceae; genus Edaphobacter. The sequence goes on from MKSV01000011.1 coordinate 44,537, forward strand.
ATGCTGGATAGTGCAATGATCCGCCGCTTCGTACGGCACGGTTATCTTGTACCTGTGAAATCGAGTACACATTCCTGGTATCTGCACGCAGTTCCTTCTACAAATCGCTATTGCCGGCCATGGACGCGCCTGTTTTTGAAGAGGCTAAGCGGTCAGTTCCATGCCAAATTCGGAGACCGGCTTCGCATCACAAGCCTGGTACGCTCGGTGGAGAGCCAGATTGCGCTTGCCCGACGCAATGGCAATGCCGCAAAAGCGTTTGGCCGTTTACGATCTTCGCATCTGACGGGAGCCACGCTCGATATCTCGAAACATTCCATGACCGCCGCCGAGCAGCGCTGGATGAGGAATGTCCTTTTTTCGCTCAGAAGGGCGGGCTACCTCTACGCCATTGAGGAGTTTCAACAGCCGACCTTCCACGTCATGATCTTTCGGAACTATCTTGATTATGTTGCGAGCATGGCCCGTTAACGGAGACGAGAAGAGGTTCCCCTATAGTGACGATGATCTCAACCAGAGACACCACTGACGGCTATTACTCCGCAGGGTCGTAGTTCAGATTCTGTCCGAGCCAGCGCTCGACCTCTGCTACGCTCATTCCTTTGCGCTCGTGGTAGTCCGCGACCTGATCGCGATCAATTTTGCCAAGGCTGAAATATCGAGATTGCGGATGGGCAAAGTAGAGACCGCTCACACTCGATCCGGGCCACATCGCAAACGATTCCGTAATCTTCATCCCTGTGTTTGCCTCCACATCGAGCAAACTCCAGATCGTTCCCTTCTCCGTGTGATCGGGGCACGCCGGATAACCGGGCGCCGGCCTGACTCCACGATACTTCTCATGGATAAGATCCTCGTTGCTCAGGCCTTCCTGGCGACCGTAACCCCATTCATCCCGCGCTTGCTTGTGCAGGCATTCGGCGAAGGCCTCGGCCAGACGGTCACCGATCGCCTCCGCCATGATGGCGTTATAGTCGTCATTCTCTTCCCTGAACTTATCGCACAACTCTTTCGCCCCGATGCCACTGGTCACCGCGAAGGCGCCGATGTAGTCAGGTAGACCGGTTTCCTTCGGAGCGATAAAGTCAACGAGTGACCGGCACGGCTCGCTTCCTTCCCTGTTTGCCTGCTGGCGGAGGAAATGGAACCGGTCGAGCACAGTCTTGCGCGTGTCATCCGTGTACAGCTCGACATCGTCGCCTACGGCATTGGCGGGAAAGAACCCGTAGACGCCGCGGGCGGTGATCAATTTCTTCTCGATGATGGTGTCCAGGAGCGCATTGGCATCCTTGAAGATCTGGCGCGCCTGCTCGCCCTGAGTCTCATGCTCGAAGATGCGCGGGTAAACGCCCTTCAGTCCCCAGGCGTGGAAGATCGGCGTCCAATCAATAAACTCGCGCAGAGTTGCCAGCGAAAAATCGTGCAGCGCACGCACGCCGGTAAACGATGGCGTGGGCACGTCTTCGGCGCGCCACTCAATCGGAGTTCGGCGGGCACGCGCGGTCTCCAGTGAGACGACGCTCTGGCGCGGCGAAGCGTGAGCTTTGCGGAGCGCCTCATACTCGGCGCGATGCTGAGCGACGAATGCGGGCTTGCCCTCGTCACTCAAAAGACTGGTCGTAACGGGGACTGCCCGGCTGGCATCCAGCACATGGACCACCGGCTCGCTGTAGTTCGGCGCAATCTTGACGGCCGTATGTGTCCGTGTCGTGGTCGCTCCACCGATGAGCAGCGGCAGCTTAAAGCCCTGACGCTCCATCTCGCGGGCCACATGCACCATCTCGTCGAGAGACGGCGTAATCAGGCCGCTCAAGCCGATCACGTCCACCTTCTCGGTCTTAGCGCGTTCGAGGATCTTTTCGCAGGGGACCATCACCCCCATGTCGATGACCTCGAAGTTATTGCAGGCCAGGACGACGCCGACGATGTTTTTGCCGATGTCGTGCACATCTCCCTTGACCGTCGCGAGCAGGATCTTTCCCTGCGCCTTGACCACTTCGCCGGCCGCTGCCAACGCAGCTTTCTCGGCTTCCATGAACGGCGTCAGGTGGGCTACGGCCTTCTTCATCACGCGAGCGGACTTGACCACCTGCGGCAGAAACATCTTGCCGGCTCCAAACAGATCACCCACCACGCCCATGCCGTCCATCAACGGGCCTTCGATCACCAGCAGAGGACGACCCAGCTTCACGCGCGCTTCTTCAGCGTCCAATTCGATGTACGTATCGATGCCCTTGACCAGGGCGTGAGAGAGGCGCTCCTCCACGGTGCCGCTGCGCCATTCTTCGGCCTTCTTCTCACTCACGACGACGCCGACGTTCTTCAGCTTTTCGCCATGCTCCACCAGGCGCTCCGTCGCGTCAGGACGGCGATTGAGCAGCACATCTTCGACCAGTACCTTCAGCTCAGGCTCAATCTCGTCGTATACCTCGAGCATCCCGGCATTGACAATGCCCATGTCCATGCCCGCTGCGATCGCATGGTAGAGAAAGGCCGAGTGCATGGCTTCGCGAACCTTATTGTTACCGCGAAAGCTGAACGAAATATTCGAGACGCCACCGCTCACCTTCGCATGCGGCAGATTGTCCTTGATCCATCGCGTGGCCTTGATGAAGTCAACAGCGTAGTTGTTGTGCTCCTCCATGCCCGTGGCAACGGTCAGAATATTGGGATCGAAGATGATATCTTCGGGCGGAAAGCCGACCTCGTCGACCAGAATTCGATAGGCGCGCTCGCAGATGCGGATCTTTTCTTCGTAGCTTGCCGCCTGCCCCTGTTCGTCGAAGGCCATCACCACCGCCGCGGCACCATACTTCAGCACTGTAGCGGCGTTCTGACGAAATTTCTCCTCGCCTTCTTTCAGCGAGATCGAGTTCACGATGCCTTTGCCCTGCAGGCACTTGAGTCCAGCTTCGATGACCTCCCACTTCGAGGAGTCCACCATAAACGGCACCTTGGCGACTTCCGGCTCGCTCGCCAGCAACTGCAGGAAACGCGTCATCGCCGCGACGCCATCGATCATGCCCTCATCCATGCAGATGTCGAGCACATTCGCGCCATTCTCGACTTGCTGCCGGGCAATCGCGACGGCTTCCTCGTATTTACCTGCCTTGATGAGTTTGGCAAACTTGGGTGAACCGGCCACATTGGTCCGCTCTCCGAGGATCATATAGACGCCAGGCTGCTGGGTGAATGGCTGAGATCCCGACAGGCGAAGCGGCCTCGTCTCCGTGGCTTGACTCTTATTTACGTCCTCGGGCACTCTTAGGCTCTCCTCTCGCCGGCTGCAGATGCCTCGGCAGGGACCGCTCCCAACCTTCGCGGCGGCCGTCCCTCAAGCGCTTTCGCAATAGCCGCGATGTGCTCGGGCGTATTGCCGCAGCAACCGCCGGCAATGTTGATCAATCCTCCCCGCGCAAAGTCGCCTAGGTAGCGAGCCATGTCCTCCGGCCCGAGATCGAACCCGGTCTCCGAGAGAGGGTTCGGCAAACCGGCGTTGGGGTAGCACGAGATCGCCACATCCGCCTTCGCCGACAAGTCGCTCAGGAACGGATACATGAGATCAGGACCGATGGAGCAATTAAGCCCCACCGACAACGGCTTCACATGCTGCACCGCATTCCAGAAAGCCTCGGTGGTCTGCGCGGAGATCATCGTCTCGCCGCCGCGCCCCACTGCCGCCGAGATCATCACCGGCAGTTCCCTGCCCTGCGCGGTAAGGCCATCCTCATCGAAGACCTCGCGGATGGCGACTAGCGCGGCCTTGGCATTCAAAGAGTCAAAAATTGTCTCCACCAGGAGCAGGTCTGAACCACCCGCGATGAGGGCTCGCACCTGCTGTGCATAAGCGGCTTTTACCTGATCGAAGGTGACGACGCGAAAGCCTGCATCGTCGGCGTCGGGAGAGTTGGACAGAGACACCGTCAGCGGTCCGATCGCTCCCGCTACGAAGCGCTGTCGCGAGGTTGCTGTGCCGACGCGATCGGCCCATTCCCGGCATTGCCGCGCCGATTTTTCATTGATCTCCGCGGCCAGGCTGGCGAGGAAGGGATCTTCGATAACTTTCTGATAAAACTCAGGGTCTTTGCGGCCGCCGTGCTCCCGCGGGTCCTCCACAAAGAACTCGCTCTGGGTAATGCTGGTCGCGCCGAATGTATTTGTCTCGATGATGTCCGCACCGGCCTCCAGAAACCGGCGATGGATATCGCAGATCATATCCGGCTGCGTCAGGGAGAAGAGGTCGCCGTTGTTCAGCAGATCCTTCGTCGAATCCTTGAACCGCTCTCCGCGAATATCGGCCTCTTTCATGCCGTAGGTGCGGATCGTCGTGCCCATCGCTCCATCGATGATGGCGATTCGGTTTTCGAGGATCTTCTGGAGAGGATGTTGTTGATCTGTCGTCATTTATTTTTGATGATCTTAGACGCGGCAAAGTCGCAACAGCAGACCTCGCTCTACCCATTCCATCGCGGTGCGTATTTCCATTATAGCGACCCGCCGAACGGCCCCTCGGTTGAGCCGGGTTAAGTCTTGTTCACACTGGAATCGAAAATACACTTAGCTGCGGTTCTGAATCGTTCGCTCGTAGACCCGCACGTATTCCTTCGCCGGCTCATCCCAGGCAAAGTGCTGCGCCATTCCACGCTGCATCATCCGTCCCCACGCTTCCTTGTCGCGAAAGACCTCCAGTGCGCGCAGAATTGCGTCCATCAGTGCGGCCGATTCGTAGCCCCAGAACTTGAAGCCGTTGCCTGCGCCCATCGGCTGCTCGTCAATCGTGTCTTCAAGCCCTCCCGTCGCCCGCACAATCGGAATCGTGCCGTACTTCAGGCTATAGATCTGGTTTAGACCGCACGGTTCATAGCGCGATGGCATCAGAAACATATCCGACCCTGCCTCCACCTTGTGCGCCATGACGTTGTCGTACTTCACCTGTACCCGCACCTTGTCCGGATAACGTTCGGCCATCTCGACCAGCAGCCGCTCGTAGTACTCTTCGCCGCTGCCGAGCATCACCAGCACGATGTCTTCCTGTACCAGCTTGTCCATGATCTCGACGATGAAGTCGAAGCCCTTCTGCGTGGCAAAGCGCGACACCACGCCGATGACAGCCGTCTCTTCCCGGACGTTCTTCAACCCGAAGGCATGGAGCAGATCGCGCCGGCACTCCTTCTTCCCTGCCAGGTTGTCGGCGGTATAGTGCGCCGCGATATTCCGGTCGATCTCCGGGTCCCACTCCTCGTAATCGACGCCGTTGAGTATGCCGAAGAGATCGCCGCTCCGCTGTTGCAGTATCCCTTCCAGCCCATTGCCGAACTCCGGCGTCTTGATCTCCTCCGCATAGGTGCGGCTGACCGTCGTCAGGGCGTCGGAGTAGACGATGCCACCTTTCAGGAAGTTGACCGTGTCGTTCTCCTCCAGCTTCTCAAAGGTGAACATGTCCCATGGCAGCAGCAGCGTCTCCATCGTTCGCGGCGGAAACCATCCCTGGTAGCCCGCATTGTGAATCGTCAGCACCGCCGGGACGTGACGCAGCACCGGGTCAAAGTAGTACGTGGAGCGCAGCAGCACCGACAACATCGACGCCTGCCAGTCGTGCACATGGAAGACATCGGGCACGCCCAGAATCTTCGACGCCTCGATGACAGCACGGCACAGCAGCCCAAAACGCTCCGCGTTATCCGGATAGTCCCCCGAGGGCGTGGAATAAAAACTCTCCCGATCGAAGAACTCCGGGCAGTCCACAAAGTACATCTGCACCCCTTCCGTCACGCCGCCGTCGAGGACCCGAACGAAGCGGTTATACGACGGATACGGAATCGTCACGCTCTCGATAATGATCGGAGGATGGGGCACGGCCTTGGCCACCTGACGGTAGTAGGGGATAAAAACGCTGACCTTGTGTCCCAGCTTCACCAGCGCCCGCGGCAGTGCGCTGACCACGTCGGCCAATCCGCCGGTCTTTGCCAAGGGAGCGCACTCCGATGCTGCAAATACGATATGCATTTCAGTCGTCCTTTACCTTCTCCACTAAACCGTTAGTCTATACAAGACCGCACAGTCATAACACTCTTCCTTGTTAGGATGCGATGAAACGCAAACCCAGGCTCGGCCAGAACTTCCTCGTCGACGATACTGCTCGCCACGCCATCGCCGACGCGCTGGGCGACCTCGGCAATCGTACCGTCATCGAGATCGGCCCCGGCCACGGCTCCATCACCGAAATACTCGCCGGCCGCTGCCGCCGCCTGATTGCGCTTGAACTTGACCCCGCTCTTGCCGCCGAACTGAGCTTCCACTTCCGCAATCAGCCGCATGTGGAGATCATCGAAACGGATGTGCTCAAAGCCGATCTTCGCTCCCTGCTGTGCGCTGGCGAAACTGCCGACGCAATTGGAAATCTTCCCTACTACATCACCTCCGACATTTTGTTGAAGCTCTTCGCCGCTGGCCGCGACGGGACCATAGCCCGCTCCGTCCTGATGATGCAGCGCGAGGTCGCCGACCGCGTCTCGGCCGCGCCCGGGATCCGCGACTACGGACTTCTCTCCGCCACCGCGCAGATGAACGCGCAGGTCGAACATCTCTTCACCTTGCCGCCCTCCGCCTTCTCGCCTCCGCCCGAGGTCTACTCGACCGTGCTGCGGCTCCACTTCGCACCTCGTTTCGCCGAACTGGGCGTGGACGCCGTCGGTTTCGACGTATTCCTCAAACAAATCTTCGCGCAGAAACGCAAGACCCTGCAAAACAACCTCCGTGCCGCTGGATATTCCGTCGAACAGCTTGCCGGGACATGGCCCGCAAGCATACCTCCACAAGCCCGCGCCGAATCGCTGTCACTGGAGTCGATGGCGGAGCTTTACCGCGCGCTGCCGCCGCTACAGATCCCGTAGATCGCTGTAGATCGCCGACTGACGCGACCGACCCTACTTTCGCTGCATCGGTGCCGGTCCGCTCGACCGCGCTGGAGCCGATGGCGGCGGGGAATAGTGCGGCTGCGGCGGGGGCGAATAATGCGGTTGTTGCGGCGGAGGCGAGTACCTCGGCTGCGGCGGAGGCGTATACCGTGGCTGAGCCGGAGCCGTGTAACGAGGTTGGGCCGGAGCCGTATAGCGCGGTTGCTGCACCGGCGGGGAAGAACGCTGCACCGGAGGCGAGACGCTGCGCGGCACGGGTTGCGATGGCGTCACCTGCTCCGGCTGCGGACGTGTCTGTTGCGGCGCGGACTGCGACGGTTCAGGCCGCGTCGGCCTCATCGGAGCTTCCCTGCCCTCGGTCCCCGTTCGCGGAGCTATCGGGCGCACCGTCCCAGGATGCACGTTCGGTGCTGTCGCCGCCGGATTCGCGGGCCTGCCCAGAACCGGCCTATGGTTGACGCTGTCTATCGGGAAGTCCCGATGCAGCGCCCCTCCTTCGGTACCTCCCGGACGGACCGCTCCAGTTGCCCCCGGGGTCAAAACCGGCCTCACCGGCTGCACGGTACGACCCGCGATGGTGCGCGGCCCCCTCACCGGACGCATCTGTACCGGATTCGGGACCACCGGACGGCCTACTTTAATCGGATGAACCCCTCCCGGACTATGCACAGGCACAGGCCGGAAGTGATAGTTCTGCGGAGGCCGCGTCACGTTGATGACATAGCCTCCTCCACCGCCCCCGCCGTAACCGCGCCCAAATCCCCAGCCACCATAGCCGCAACCATTGCCGGGTAGCCAGCCCCAGCCGAACCCGTTCCAATAGGACCAGGTGCCGCAGCGGAACGGCGTCCAGCCCCAGTTATAGCCCGAGGCCCATACGTACCCCATGCCCGGATACCACACCCAGCTTCCATAGCCATACGGATCAAACGCAGGGTCCATCGCCACATTAGGCTGCCAGACCTCGCCCTCGCCGGGAACGTCGTACCAGCTTCCGTTGGCGTCGAGATCCGACCATCCGTAGCCCGCTTCCCCGGCATATTTATCGCGCACGGCGGTCTGGTCCGACGCCTCCTGAGCGGCGGCCTGATCACGGTCGTCGTTCCATTGGTCCCACGAATTCTGCGGGATGTCCTTCGCCAGCCTGTAGCGTCCCGGGTTGTCGGCATCCCCGGTCAGCGTCTCGCCTGCATTGACGTTCGTCCGGTAGCTTCCGCCACCCGAGGAACCGGATCGCTCCACCTGCGCCGTCCCATCCAGCACCGAAATCGCGGCTGGCGGCTTGTCCATCTCGATGCGGACCGTCGTGTTGGTCACAGGAGAGATTACCGTCCCTCCCGCGTCGATACCGTAGGCAAACTTATCCGCCGAGCGCAGCTCCGCGTACGCCAATCCGTATCCGAGGGTAAGGTTCGTCTGGAAGTTCCCGCTTCCATCGGCAGTCATCCCCGTGAGCGCGAGTGAACTGTTCGGCGTCAACCGAACCACGCTGCCATCCTCGAATTCGACCTCGGCCTGCCCGTCCGCACCCGTCGTCAGCCGCACGCCCTGCGCCAGAGGCATGTTCAACTGCGCGTCCGTGCTGCCGGTGTTGTCCACCTGATCGACGGTAACGCTACCCTGAGTGAAGCTAAGCCGCGCAGAGCGCGCTGGCGCGTCCGCTGCTCGCGCATCTCGCGCAGAGCCGGCAAACAGCAGACAGCCTATGGCAAGAGTGGCGGCGCAGCCCGCATATCGCATCCCGAACCGAGCACGATCGTTCATAACCACCTCCGGCCGCTACCAACTTCTGTTGCATTAGACGCGAATCTCCACTCGGAGCTTCATATCTTGTTGCCGCCCGCTCGCTCCAGCAGTTTGGCCACCCGCAATCGTACACGTTCCATGACGGCAGGATCGCCGGCGATCGAAGAAAGTACCGGCGCAATCGTGCCGAACTCGATCGCCCGCCCGGCGGTCGCCGCCTGTTCCAGCGCGATGGTCTCCGCATCGAGTCCCAACCGGTCGTAGCGATGCAGATAGGCCAGCCTCCGGCCTTCGTCCATGGTTTCGGCGATGGCGAGGAAATCGTCCGTCAGCATCTTGATCTGCTTGTTTTCGGAGTAATTGTAGACACAGGAGCCCTTGCCGTCCGTGCCCGTGTAACTGAGAGTCTTCTCCCCCGTATTGGCGATGTTCTTCGCCTTCGAGGCACAGTCCATATCAAAATACTTCAGCTCCCGGGCCGCCTTGAATATCTTCGCTACCGTCACCGGAGTCAGGTTCAAGGTGCGGTCAATCTGCTTCGCCGACGCGTAGCGCACCGTCCCGCGGTCGGATGGCCCCTCCACCTCTTCCGCCCGGTAGCTTCCGGTCCCATCCTCGCGCACGTGAAGGGTAAACTTCGGCACGGGCAGGCCGGGACGTTCGATATGGAAGCTGACCTCCGCCGGCGTCGCTGCCGCGGCGGCCACAGCGGGAGGCTGGGCGAAAACGGCCGGGATGCCGGCCGCCAGCATCGCACCAACCGCAAATCGAGCAGCCAGCCTCATCGGTGAACTCCGTGGCGCGTCCCTGAACGTGATATCTGCTGCGGCGCCCCCTGCAACAGAAGCGTCTGCGCCGTGTGGATATGGCAGATAGCGATGGCGAGCGCGTCCGCCGCATCTGCCGAATCGAGCTCCTCGTCGATCTCGAGCAGGCGTTTCACCATGAATTGCACCTGCTCCTTGGCCGCGAGCCCATAGCCCACGACTGAGCTTTTGATCGACAGCGGCGCGTATTCGGCCACCGGCAGACCGCAGGTGGCGGCGGCCAGCATTGCCACGCCGCGAACCTGTCCCAGTTTCAGCGCGGACTTGGCGTTGGCGGAGAAAAAAACTTCTTCGATGGCCACGATTTCAGGCTGGTGCAAGGCGAGCAGTCCGGTCAGTTCGCTGTAGACCTGGGCCAGCCGCAACGGGGTCTTCTCTTTCTTGTTCAGCCGGATGGTTCCGGCGGCGAGATGCGTCAACCGCGGCATCCGGGCATCGCAATCCACCTCGACGACACCATAACCGGTGAACTCCGTGCCGCAATCAATGCCAAAGACCCGCATGGGCGAAGTTTACTGCATTTCGAACTGTGCGCCAGCTATCGAGATAGAGTCGCAGGCCAGCTATAGTGGATAACTAAATTATCTATTATCGAAACTATTTAAATCATCAAACAAATAGCTCAACCCGCACTTCGGGAGGCTACCGGGAGATGCCCTCCAGCGGCGAACTGGCCGTGGCATAGAGCTTACGCGGCATTCGGCCCGCGAGATACGCCTGCCGCCCTGCCAGCACTGAGTGCTGCATCGCCTCGGCCATCAGCAGCGGGTCCTTGGCCTGGGCAATCGCGGTATTCATCAAGACGCCATCGAAGCCCAGTTCCATGACCACGGCGGCGTCCGACGCCGTGCCCACTCCCGCGTCCACGATCAGGGGGACCTCGGTGATCAGTTCCCTCAGAATGCGGAGGTTTGCGATGTTCTGCAACCCCAGGCCACTGCCGATGGGTGCTCCGAGCGGCATCACCGCCGCCGCTCCGGCATCGATCAGGCGCCGGGCATAGACGATATCGTCGGAGGTATAGGGAAGCACCGTAAAGCCCTCCTTGACCAGCACCCGGGTTGCCTCGAGCGTCGCCTGCACGTCGGGGTAGAGAGTACGCTTGTCGCCGATGACCTCCATCTTCACCCAGTCCGAGAGGCCGACCTCGCGGCCCAGTCGGGCGGTGCGGATGGCCTCCTCGGCGGTGTAGCAACCTGCGGTGTTCGGCAATAGGAAGTAGCGCTGCGGATCGATGAAGTCGAGCAGCGATTCGGTGGAGCGGTCGAGATTGACGCGCCGCACCGCGACCGTCACCATCTCGGCGCCGGAGGCCTCGATCGCCGCCTGCGTCTCCGCTCCATCCTTATACTTTCCGGTACCGACGATAAGACGCGATTGAAAGGCTCTGCCAGCAATGACCAGGGGGTTCATGGATACCATTCTAAGGCCGCCTTGCAAATAAAACGCAAACGGTCCGCGCTCTGAAAAGAGTTGCGGACCGTCTGGCGGTGATCTGTTGAGATTGACTTGAGGCGTCCCTACTCGGACTTTGGGCCTCGGCGGAATTACCGGTTACAAGCAACGCCAGGACTAGAGCGAAGGACGCTCTAAGCCTCAGTCACCTCACGTACGCTGGTGCAACTATTACCGTCAATTTTCATAGGCTGGATCATCCTCCTTTCCCGTGTAGGTCGAGACTACTACCGGGTCCGGGCAGAATCAAATGCAACAATATCGCGCGGCCAGTACATCCAGCCGCATCGGTCGCGGCATCGAACCCAAAGTCGCGCATATCTTTGCAGTGAAAGGTAGTTACGAATGAAGCCTGCAAGCATTATTGGATTTCTGCTGATCATCCTCGGTGTCATCGGCTTTGCCGTCGGCGGCATCAGCTTCACGCACCAGAAAAAGGATGTGGATCTCGGACCGCTCCAGGTTTCACACGAACAGAAGGAGACCGTACCCATCTCACCTATCCTGAGCACGATTGCGCTGGTGGCGGGAGTAGGACTGGTCGTAGTGGGAGCCAAAGCCAAATAGTTGATTCCGGCACCTCGTCCGCGGCGTTACTTCAGGTACGCGCGGACGAGGTCGATCAGTTCCTCCCCTAAATCCGGGGTCAGAGGAGCGCTTCCATCCTGCAACAGGTGCAAGCGTATGTGATCCTCCAGCACCTCGGCCATGAGTCCGTTAATCCCCCCTCGCACCGCGGCGAGCAGCATCAGCACATCGGCGCAATGATCCTCTGCAGCGAGTGTCCGCTCCAGAGCATCCATCTGTCCGCGAATGCGTTTCAGGCGATTCAACAACTTCGTGCGTTCTCTAGAATTCTCCGTCATGGCGTTCATTCCTCGGATCCTCAAATACCCTATGGGGGTATGCTATAACAATCAGACTGGCTCCGGCAGATTCCGGGTAGATCAGACGCATCTTCGGACAGAAAAGAAGACGATTCGCATGGCTATTCGCACTCCATTCATGGGCAGGCCCGAACATAAAATTCCGATGACGCAAAGCTGTTGTTTGAAACCTCTGATCTTCGGGATGCTTCTGCTGGCGTTTGGCGCCGGCACGATCCCGGCTCAACGGACAGCCGATCGAGTGCCGGCCGATCTGCTACCAGCCGATGCGACCCCGCAGCGTGACGCCACGCCTGCCCCGGAGGGCTCGCCTGCCCTCTTCCCCCATCCTGACCACTCGCGTTTCCTGATCTCCGGCCAGACAAACATCATCTTTCAGGGGTATGGGCCATTTCACTCCCCTTATGAGGGGACAAACAGCTTCCTTGGCCGCGGCGAATACAAGACCTCGCTGCTGGGAACGCTTTTTCTGGGAGCGCAGATCAGGAAAAGTCCCCGGAGCAGTACCGACATCATTCTGGATGTGGAGTCGTCGGGCGGCCGCGGGGTAAGCCAGGCGCTGGGGCTAGCCGGGTTCACCAATCTCGATGTGGTGCGCAACCCGGACCTGGGATCGAAGCCCTATATCGCCCGTGTGCAGTTGCACCAGACCATCGGGTTTACCAACAAACTGATCGATGCCGACCGGACTCCATTCTCGCTGTCGACCAAAGTGCCGGAACGCAGGCTGGAGTTTCACGTCGGCAAGATGAGCCTGCCGGACTACTTCGACGCCAACAGCGTCGGCAGCGACAGTCATCTTCAGTTTCTGAACTGGACTATCGACAACAATGGAACATGGGATTATGCCGCCGACACGCGCGGCTACACCTACGCCGCCGTAGCAGAGTATGACGACCAGAACTGGTCCGCTCGCTACGGCGTGGCCTTGATGCCAACTGTCGCCAACGGCATCGACCTTGACTGGAACCTTCGTCGCGCCAGCGCGCAGAACATGGAGTTCGAGCTACGCCGATCTCTGCTTGGACGGCTCGTTGACCCGGATCGCAAGGGAGTCGTCCGTGTGCTGAGTTTTGTGAATCACGCGCACATGGGCCTTTATCGCGACGCGGTGAAGGCCTATCTCGATGGCACCGACAAGGTGCCCGACATTACAAAGCATGAGAAGGATAGTGCGGTGAAGTACGGCTTCGGGCTGAATGCGGAGCAGGAGTTGACGCAGAATCTGCGCGTCTTTCTCCGCGTCGGCTGGAACGAGGGTCAGCACGAGTCGTTCGCCTATACCGAGGTCGATCAGACGGTCGAGTTCGGTGGCGATTATGCGGGCCGAAGCTGGTCGCGACCCAATGACAAGCTGGGTCTCGCCTTTGTGAGCAATGCCATCAAGCGCGATCACCAGAACTACCTGCGCCTGGGCGGGTTGGGCTTTCTGCTCGGCGACGGCAACCTGAACTATGCGCGCGAAGACATTGTGGAGGGCTACTACAATCTGCACGTATGGCGCGGGGTCTACTACGCACTGGACACGCAGTTCATCGACCACCCCGGCTACAACCGGGACCGCGGCCCGACGCTGGTGTCGGCGCTGCGGATGCACATCGACTTTTAGCCTTCGCCGTATACTTTCAAACGTGACCCCACTGATCGTGTATGAAGCCGTTGGCTTTCTTCTGGGCCTGATCTTAGGCAGCTTCCTGAACGTCTGCATTGCGCGGCTTCCCCGAGGGGAGTCGGTCGTCCATCCACGCTCGCGCTGCCCCAATTGCGGGGCGGCGATTCGCTGGTACGACAACATTCCCGTCGTAAGCTGGCTGCTGCTGCGAGGCCGCTGCCGGGATTGCAAATTCGCCATCGCAGCGCACTATCCGCTCGTCGAGATCGGACTGGGGCTATGGTTCATGACGCAGGCGGCGGAGATCTATTCGCTCGTCCACTTCACCCATGCCGGGTTGAGCACCTCGGACCTCGTCTCCGGCGTCATCGCGCAGTCCAGCATCGCTATCCTCGGCTTTCTGCTGATCGGCCTGATGGTGATGGACTGGCAGACGCAACTGCTGCCGGACGCATTTACCTTCGGCGGCATCGCCCTTTCGTTCCTCCTCGTCAGCGTCCGTTCTTTTCTGCTTGCGCCCGACGAAGACGAAGTCCTTCTCAGCAGCCACCATATTCAGCTCAGCAGTCCGGGCAGCTCGTCGGCACAAGGCAACGTTTTTTTAACCGGGCCGGAGAGGTTACTCAGCGACTGGATGTTCTCGGTCTTCTGCGCTGTGATGATTCTTCTGCTGGTTCGATGGATCTACCGGTCGCTGCGTCATCGCGAAGGCATGGGGCTGGGCGACGTAAAGCTGCTCGCGCTGATTGCAGCATTCCTCGGCTTCTGGCCGGCGATGCTCTCTCTGTTCATTGGTGCACTGGCGGCCAGTGCGTATGGGCTGATCCTGCTGTCGCGTGGCAAAGCCGGAGCTACCTCGAAGCTCGCCTTTGGCAGTTTTCTCTGCGCTGGCGGACTGATCGCCGCGCTCTATGGAGAGAAGCTCATTAACCTATACAAAACGCTGCTCTAACGAGGCGGCAAATGCTGCCGCTAACTTGACACTTGACCGCTGCAATCTTAGAGTCGAAGATGGCCATGCAAAGTTACCCCTACATATGGAATTACCTGCCCCTGGTGCTACAGATTCTGGTTGCGCTGGGCGTCGCCTGCGGCATGGTTGGGGTCTCTTTCCTCATCGGCAAGCGTAAGAATTCACGGACCAAAGCCGGCGCCTACGAGTGCGGCATGGACCCCATCGGCGATGCCCGCGGACGCTTCTCGGTCCGCTTTTATATGGTCGCCATGCTCTTCATCCTGTTCGATGTCGAGGCTGTTTTCATGCTTCCCTGGGCAGTGATCTTCCGCAAGCTGCCGGTAATCACCGGGTCGCGCATGTTCGGCTTCTACGAGATGCTGGTGTACCTCGGCTTTGTGGCCGTCGGCCTCTTCTACGTGTGGAAGAAGGGCATTCTGGACTGGGCAAATGACAAGGGAGATCTTTAATGGACGCCGCACTCACAGGCATCGGGGCCGTCTTCGAGGCCCATGCGGACAATGCTGCGGTCAAGGCGCTGTCGGAACTTGCCACAGATGCAAAGTTCGACCGCGGCGAACTCACGATTACCGTTTCGCGGGAGAATATTATTGCTGCCTGTGAAGCCGTCAGGCAGGCAGGCTATACCTTTCTCGAAGATGTCACCGCCGTGGACTGGTATCCGTCGGAGCCGCGCTTCCAGATCACCTATCACATCCTTTCGATGGCGTTGAAGACGCGGGTTCGGCTCGCGGTCAGGCTGAACGGGGACGATGCCGTCATCGACAGCATCGTCGACGTCTGGCCCTCGGCCAACTTCTACGAGCGCGAAGTCTTCGATCTGTTCGGCGTCCGCTTCAGCGGCCACCCCAACCTCCGCCGCATCATGATGCCCGAAGACTGGCAGGGACATCCGCTGCGCAAGGACTATCCCGTGGAGGGATACCGCTAATGGCTCCCATTGCCGCACCCGAGATGTTGAACCCCGGCGTCGAAGATGTACTCGCCGATACGAAGACCCATCAGGGCGTGCCTCCGCCGCAGGACCAGACCATGGTCATCAACATGGGGCCGCAGCACCCTTCGACGCACGGCGTGCTTCGGCTGGTGCTGGAGATCGACGGCGAATCCGTCGTCTCTCTGGCGCCCGATATCGGCTACCTGCATACCGGCATCGAGAAGACCTGCGAGGCCAAGTTCTACCAGCAGGTCGTTCCGCTGACCGACCGCATCGACTATCTCTGTCCCATGACCAACAATCTCGCCTACTGTCTCGCGACAGAGAGGCTGCTTGGGCTGGAGATTCCGGAGCGCGCCCAGTATCTCCGCGTTCTGCTTAATGAACTGACACGCATCCAGTCGCATCTGGTCTGGCTCGGCACGCACGCCATGGACATTGGCGCGCTCACCGTGTTTCTTTACTGCTTCCGCGAGCGCGAAGAGATTCTCCGTATCTTCGAGGCTGTAGCCGGCCAGCGCATGATGACCAGCTACTTCCGCATCGGCGGAGTCAGCATGGAGCCGCCGCTGGACTTTCACAAGCAGGTGCAGAACTTCCTGAACATCATGCCGGACCGCGTTCAGCAGTACGAAGACCTGCTGACGGCCAACCCCATCTGGATGGGGCGTCTCAAGGGCATCGGTCTTCTCTCCGCGGCAGATGCCATCGCACTGGGCGTAACCGGGCCGCCGCTGCGCGCCTCGGGCGTGGACTGGGACCTGCGCCGCGATATGCCCTATAGCGGCTACGAGAAGTTCAAATTCAATGTGCCGGTCTCGAACGACTGCGATGTCTTTGCCCGCTACGCGGTGCGCATGGACGAGATGCGCGAGTCGGTCAAGATCTGCCAGCAGGCGCTTGACGGAATGCCGGAGGGCCGCATCGTCGCCGATGCGCCCAAGATCATGCTGCCCGATCGCGAGCAGATGAAGACGCAGATGGAGGCGCTGATCCATCACTTCAAGCTTGTCACCGAAGGCTTCGGCGTTCCGGCGGGAGAGGTCTATCAGGCGGTCGAATCGCCGCGCGGCGAGATGGGCTACTACGTCGTCTCGGACGGCACCGCCAAGCCCTACCGCGTTCATATGCGCAACCCGTCCTATGCATCGTTGCAGGCGCTGGAGACGATGTGCAAGGGCCGCCTGCTCGCCGATGTGGTTGCGGTGATCGGCTCTATCGACATTGTTCTGGGAGAAATAGATAGATAGTTAGAAATTTCATGCCGTTATAAAAGAAGGAAACGAATGTCAGAAGAAGTAGGCAAGAAAATCGCCGTCCAGTTTGGGGAGCAAATCGCCAACGCAAACCCTGAATTCGTCGCCAATCAATATCGCGCTGCTTTGAATGCACAAATTATGTCTTCATTGCGTCAAGCAATTTCTCAGGCTGTGAGCGGATTCAATCAGAGCGCGCCTGCCACGCTTACGTTGATAGATGGCGTTGACAGACTCGTTTTTAACTTGCAGGGACAATTAACGCTCACTCTGAGGTTCCGCGATCAGTTGATCGAATTACGGCCAAGTAGGTCAAACACGGCCAACCCAACATCTTCCGAAATTGCAGTCACAGCAGCCGATAATGACTTCAATTACCAATTCGCTTCTTCAACTCCAACTTTTAATACTCCTGTGCTTTCTAGAGATGAATTTGTTGCATGTGTCATCAGGGCTGCTTGTGGCCAACGCTGCGACGCGGAGTAACACGTGACTCTCGCCGCCAACCTCCACACAGAACTTTGGACCTCGTGGGCATCGTTGCTTCGCTCCTACGCTGCCGCCCACGGACTCAGCAGCAAACGCCACGCCGTAGTTGAAGTAGGAGCAGAAGAAATCACCCTCCGCGTCGGAAGCCGCTGGCTTCGCTTCACGCACGAGATGATTCAAGATAGCGAAGGTAATAAGACCGCTTTCAGCCTCCAGGAAGATGGAACGGTTAAAATGAACGGTATCGCCGAAGAGATGGACCTTGCCGCCGAGAGGCTGGCGCGGGAGATGATGCAAAGTGAGTGAAGTCGCCAATACGATTTTTTCCCCGGAGCTGGCTGCGCGCTTCGACCACCTGGTTACGATCTACCCGATGCGCCGCTCGGCCCTCGTTCCCATGCTGCTCTACGCGCAGGACGAGATCGGCTATGTCTCGGAGGCGGTTATCACCGAGATTGCCCAGCGCATTGGGCTGCTGGAGTTGGACGTTCGCAACGTGCTTTCGTACTACTCAATGCTGCGCACCAAGCCCGCGGGCAAGTACAACGTGCAGGTCTGCACCAACATCAGCTGCATGTTGCGCGGCGGCTACGAGATTCTCGACCACTGCAAAGCGAAGCTTGGCATCGGGCACAAGGGCGTGACGCCCGACGGCGTCTTCTCGCTCGAAGAGGTCGAGTGCATCGGCGCCTGCTGCTGGGCTCCGGCCATGCAGGTCAACTACGACTTCCACGAAAACCTCACCCCCGCCAAGGTGGATGAGATCCTTGAAACCTACCGTAACGGCCAGGGAAAGGACGTCAAGTAATGCCTACCCTCGTCTCCCATCCCGATGAAGTCAAAGTTCTCTCCCGCCGCTTCGGCCAAGGCGCGGCCGATATCGACAAGTACCTTGAACTCGACGGCTACAAGGCGGTCCAGAAGGCCATTGCACAAGGCCCGGAGAATATGGCGGCCTGGATCATCGACACCATGAAGGCCTCGGGCCTGCGCGGACGCGGCGGCGCGGGATTCCCTACTGGCCTCAAGTGGTCATTTGTGCCCAAGCAGTCCGACAAGCCGAAATACGTTCTGGTCAACGGCGACGAGTCCGAGCCCGGCACCTGCAAGGATCACGTTCTCTTCCTGCACGATCCGCACGCCGTCATCGAAGGCACCATGATCGCCGGCCTCGCCATCGGCTCGAAGCTCGGCTTCATCTATCTGCGCGGCGAGTATCGCTATCTGCTCAAGATCGTCGAGAAGGCGGTCGCCGACGCCTACGCCAAGGGCTTCCTCGGCAAGAACATCTTCGGCTCGGGCATCGACTTCGACATCATCACGCAGACCGGCGCGGGCGCTTACGAGGTTGGCGAAGAGTCCGCCTTGATGGAGTCACTCGAAGGCAAGCGTGGCGTGCCTCGCATCAAGCCGCCCTTCCCCGCCGTCGTCGGACTCTACGGTGGCCCCACGGTCATCAATAATGCCGAGACCATAGCCTCGGCGCCGCACATTCTTCTAATGGGCGGCGAAGCCTATGCCAAGCTAGGTAGCGAGCGCAACGGCGGCACGCGCCTGTTCGGCATCAGCGGCCACGTCGAACGCCCCGGCATCTACGAGCTGCCGATGGGCTACAACCTCAAGAAGGCTATCTACGAGGTAGCAGGCGGCATCAAGGACGGCAAGAAGCTCAAGGCGGTCGTTCCCGGCGGCTCGTCGTGTCCGGTGCTGCTGCCCGAAGAGATCGACGTGGGCCTCGACTTCGATCAGATGGGCAAGGCGGGCACCATGCTCGGGTCAGGCGGCATCGTCGTCCTCGACGAGACGGTTTCCATCGTCGAATTCGCCATGCGCGTCATCAGCTTCTACCAACACGAGTCCTGCGGCTGGTGCATTCCCTGCCGCGAGGGAACGGACTGGATCAAGAAGACCCTCACCCGCGTCTATGCCGGCGGAGGGGTGAAGAAGGATATCGACAGCGTTCAATATCTCGCCGAAAACATGATGGGCCGCACCTTCTGCCCGCTCGGCGACGCTGCGGCGATGCCCACGCTGGGCTTTGTCAAGAAGTTCCGCAAAGAGTTTGAAGACTATATCGAGGGCCACAAGGCCGGAACCCCCGTCATAACCGTGCAGGATCTCGTGGGAGCACACTGAAAGCTATGCCAGACGTAACCCTTACCGTAGACGGCAAAAAGATCACCGCACCCGCCGGCACTCTGCTCATCGATGCCTGCAAGTCCGCCGGCATCGAGATCCCTGCCTTCTGCTACTATCCCGGCCTCTCGCTCCAGGCGGCCTGCCGCATGTGCGTCGTACGCATCGAGAAGATCGGCAAGCTCCAGACCGCCTGCACCACCACGGTCGCCGAGGGCATGATCGTCCACACCGAGACCGCCGAGATTGCGCAGTCGCGCAAGGCGATGCTCCAGTTCGTCCTTGCCAATCATCCGCTCGACTGCCCTGTCTGCGACGCCGGCGGCGAGTGCGAGTTGCAGGACATGACCTTCAAGTACGGCGCGGCCGACAGCTTCTTCACCGAGCCGAAGAATCACCGCGAAGAGCAGCAATGGTCGCCCGCCGTCTACTTCGACCGGCCGCGCTGCATCCTCTGCTACCGCTGCGTCCGCGTGTGCGGCGAAGGCATGGACGTCTTCGCGCTCGGCATCCAGAACCGTAACTCTGCCTCCGTCATCGCGCCGAACGTTCCCGCCGACATCTCTCCCGACCACGCCGCTCACCTGGACTGCGAGCAGTGCGGCATGTGCATCGACGTCTGCCCGGTGGGCGCGCTCACCAGCGGAACCTATCGCTACAAGACGCGTCCGTGGGAGATGAACCATGTCTCCACCATCTGCACCCACTGCGGCGACGGCTGCAAGACGACCCTCGGCGTGCGCTCGACCTCCGACGGCAGCGAGATTGTTCGCGGCGACAACCGCGACAAGAGCGGTATCAACGGCGACTTCCTCTGCAACAAGGGGCGCTACTCCTTCGACTTCGCCAACAGCGACGACCGCATTACCCACCCACTCGTTCGCCAGTCCAATGGAGAACTAAAGCCGGTAAGCTGGGAAGAGGCCTTCGACCACATCGGCAAGCGCTTCCGCGAACTGCGCGACACCCGCGGCGGCAGAAGCATGGGCGTCATAGGCGGCAACCGGCTCACCAACGAAGAGGCCTACCTCCTCCAGAAGTTCGCACGCACGGTGCTGGGCACCAACAATATCGATCATCACCGGACGGCGGATTACGCGGCATTTGCCCAGGCGCTCGCGGGACAGGCAGATCGTACAGCCTCCCTGCGTGACACGCTCAAGGCACCGGCGATTCTGCTGGTCGGCGGCGATCCCACGAACCAGGCTCCGGGCACGGCGTGGAATATCCGCACCAACGTTCGCCAGAACCGCGCCCGGCTCTACGTCGTCAACTCTTCCGAGATCAAGCTGCGCCGCCAGGCCAAAGCGTTTGTTCGCCTCGCGCCTTTCGGCTACGACTCCTTCGCGGCATTTCTCACGGGCGACGACGCAGCTGCCTCCGGCGCTGTCTCCGACACCAACGCGCTGAGCGCATTCCGCGACACGATCAAGGCGGAAGAAAATCTGCTGATCGTCATCGGCTCCGAGCTTCGAGGCGCGGAACTGAAGAAGCTCATCGACTTCGGCCTCACCATCCCAGGTGCGAAGTTCGCTCTGCTCGGGGGCTATGCCAACTCTCGCGGCGCCGCCGACATGGGCCTGCTACCCGACTTGCTCCCCGGCTACACTCCGATAGCCGACACCAACAGCTTTGTCGAGTACAACGCGCCTGCCGAGCCCGGCCTCGATATGCTGGAGATCTTCGACGCCGCCGGCCGCGGCGAACTCTCCGCGCTCTATGTCGTCAACTCCAACCCTGTTGCCCGTTACAGCGTCGATCCTGCTGCGCTCAAGAACACCTTCGTCGTGGTGCAGGAGATGTTCCTTACGGAGACGGCGGCGCTTGCCGATGTGATTCTTCCCGCCGCGAATCTCTATGAGAAGTCCGGCTCCGTCACTAACAGCTATGGCGACCTCCAGCAGGTTCGCAAGGCTGGCGACCGCGCCGGGGTCCGCACCGACTTCGAGATGATCGTCCGTATCGCCGACAAGATGGGCGCGGATGTGCGCAAGCTCGTTCCCTTCGGCAAGGGACTCCGCGCCGACATGGGACAGTCGCGCGGCGCGCAGTCGGGCGAGGCGGATCGTCACGCCGTATGGCTGACGGCCAACAATCTTGAGCCGAAGCTCAGTCCCTTTGACCCGTATGCGATTCTGGATGAGATTCAGCGTCTGGTCCCCGGCTACAACCTGCTGCGGCTCCAGCTTCTCTCGGGCAACGACCAGCACCTGCAACCCGCCGCCTCCGGCCTTGTCCAGATCAACACCCGCCGCGATCTTGTTCTGCCGGCGAACGATGCACTGTTCACCTCCGGCACGCTTGGGCGCTACTCCGCCTCCATGAACGACCTCCGTCAGCACCAGGAGGGACAGAAGTCCGCACAACTCAGTGAGACCGCAGCCGATTGACTCCAACATCGGCAAATCGAAAACCCGGCACAAGCTGCCAACAACCGCAGGAAACGAGCTAACAGCTAACGCCAGGAGCTAAAAGCTAAAATCGTGAGCCATCTCAGTCCGTTCCAGATATTTCTGCTGCTCAGCATCGTCAAGATCGCCGTCGTCCTCGTCATCCTGCTGACGACGGTCGCCTATACGGTGCTGCTGGAGCGCAAGGTACTCGGTCACATTCAGAACCGCTGGGGACCCTCCCGCGTCGGTCCTTTCGGCCTTCTGCAACCGCTCGCCGACGGTATCAAGCTCTTTCTGAAAGAGGATCTGATGCCTCTCGCAGCCGAGCGGCCTCTGTTTGTGATCGCTCCGATCATCGCGCTCACCTGCGCTCTTATCTCCATCGCCGTCGTCCCGTTCGGCGCCGTCCACCGCATTCATGGCGTGGACATCTTCGCTATCACCGACATCAACATCGGCCTGCTCGTTATCCTTGGCATTACCTCGATCGGGGTCTACGGCATCGCGCTCTCCGGCTGGTCGTCGAACAACAAATTCTCCCTGCTGGGCAGCCTTCGCGCTACCTCGCAGATGGTCAGCTATGAGCTTGCTCTCGGCCTCTCGCTGGTCGGCGTTGTCCTCCGCGCCCAGTCGCTCAGCCTGCGCACCATCGTCGAAAGCCAGTCTGCCCACGGACTACTCTCGTGGAACTTCTTCGGCGGCTACCAGTTCGTAGCCTTCTTCATCTACCTCATGGCCGCCTACGCCGAGACCAACCGCGCGCCCTTCGACCTGCCCGAAGCCGAATCCGAGCTTGTCGCCGGATATCACACCGAGTACAGCTCCATGAAGTTCGCCATGTTCTTCATGGCCGAGTACGCCAACATGGTGATCGTAAGCTGCGTGGCCACGCTGATGTTCTTCGGCGGCGCCTCCAGCCCCTTCGGCAATCTCATCCCGGCCTTCGGCGGAGCCGTCGTGCAGGCGCTGCTTCCGGTCTTCTGGTTCGTCGTCAAAGTCTTTGCGTTTCTTCTGCTCTATATATGGGTGCGTGGTACGCTGCCTCGTTTCCGTTACGACCAGTTGATGAGTTTCGGCTGGAAATTTCTGTTGCCTCTGGCGATGGCCAACATCATCATCACCAGTCTCGTTCTCGCGCTGCACGGCTAGCCTCACCGCCGGGCTGCTTTACAATCGGCAGATAGCCACGACCTTCTGCTCCGTTTCAACAGATTCAGGAAAGACTTGAGCGGTTCATCATGCAACTGGCACTTTTCATAATCTTTGGCGCGCTGGCCGTAGCGGGAGCTCTCAATCTCCTGTTGCAGCGCCACCCCATCAACAGCGCCCTGTCGCTGGTCGTCGTGATGATGTCGCTCGCGGTCCTCTACTGGTCGCTGGGGGCAGAGTTCCTCGCCGCCGCGCAGGTCATCGTCTACTCAGGCGCCATCATGGTGCTCTTCGTCTTCGTCATCATGCTGCTCAACGCGGGCAAAGAAGAAAAGACCACAGGCAGCCGCGCCGCCTATATCGCCGGCTTTCCCGGCGCCGCCGCCATCTTCTGCCTGCTCACCTTCGTCTTCCTCTCGGAGCAGAAAGCGCTCGGCGTTGCCAATCTCGGGGGCCATCTCAATAGCGGCCTCAACAACATCGAGGAGTTGAGCCGAGTCCTCTTTACCAAGCTGCTGCTTCCCTTCGAAGTCACCTCCGTCCTCATCCTCGTCGCCATCCTCGGCGCAGTCGTTCTCGCACGCAAGGAGGACCAGTAAGACTATGGCCGCACAAGTCCCTACCGCCTATTACCTTGTTCTTGCCGCCATCCTGTTCTCGATCGGCGTCGGCTCCTTTCTCATCAAGCGCAACATCATCACCATCTTCATCTCCATTGAGCTGATGCTCAATGCCGTCAACCTTACCTTCGTCGCGTTCGCGCACCAGTGGCACCAGATCAGCGGCCAGATCTTCGTCTTCTTCGTGATGGTGGTCGCCGCCGCCGAAGCCGCAGTCGGGCTTGCCATCATCATCGCAATCTTCCGCACCCGCCAGACCCTGAACGTCGACCAGATCGACCTGATGAAACTATGAGCCCTCAGACTTCCTTGATGCCCGATTATTATCTTTGGCTGATTCCGCTGCTTCCCTTCGCCGGCTTCCTCCTCAACGGAATCCTCGGCCGCAAGTTGCCTCGCGCCGTCGTCACGGCGATTGCCCTGATCTTTACCGCCATCCCCGCGGCCATCGTCGCCTGGCTCTGGGTGCTGATGAAGGCCCCCAACGCTCCCGAAGCGATTCACGCCGTCAGCCGTCCCTGGATTGCTATTTCCGGCTTTCAGGTCAACTTCGACTTCACCGTCGATCACCTCACGCTGATCATGCTCGGCGTCGTCACCGGCGTAGGCTTCCTTATCCACCTTTACTCTGTCGGCTATATGGCACACGAAGAGGGCTACTGGCGCTTCTTTGCCTACCTCAACCTGTTCATGTTCTTCATGTCCGTCCTGGTACTGGCCAGCAGCTTCCTTCTGCTCTTCGTCGGCTGGGAGGGCGTGGGCCTCGCATCGTACCTGCTTATCGGCTTCTACTTCAAAAAAGATTCGGCCTCCGACGCAGGCAAGAAAGCCTTCATTGTCAACCGCATCGGCGACTTCGGCTTCCTGCTGGCGATGTTCCTTCTCGTCGCCCACTTCGGCAATCTCAACTTCACCGACGTCTTCGCCACCATCTCGCAGCATCCTGAGTGGCATGGCGGAGTGCTTACCGCTATTGCGCTTCTGCTTGTGCTGGGAGCCACGGGAAAATCCGCGCAGATTCCGCTCTACATCTGGCTGCCCGACGCCATGGAAGGCCCCACGCCGGTCTCCGCCCTCATTCACGCGGCAACCATGGTCACGGCGGGCATCTACATGGTCGCCCGTTGCCACACGCTGTTTGACCGCTCGACCACAGCCCTGATCGTCGTCGCCATCATCGGCGCAGCCACGGCCATCGTAGCTGCCTCCATCGGCATGGTGCAGAACGATATCAAGCGCGTTCTCGCCTACTCCACCGTTTCGCAGTTGGGCTACATGTTCCTCGCCTGCGGAGTCGGGGCCTACGCCGCCGGCATCTTCCATCTCCTGACGCACGCCTTCTTCAAGGCGCTGCTCTTCCTCGCCGCCGGTTCCGTTATCCACGCGCTCTCGGGCGAACAGGACATGCGCAACATGGGCGGTCTGCGCAAGCGCATCCCCGTTACCTTCTGGACGATGACCTCCGCCGTCTTCGCCATCGCGGGCATCTGGCCCTTTGCCGGCTTCTTCTCGAAGGATGAGATTCTCTACCAGACCTTCCTCTCGGACAATCCCATCTCCAAGCTCCTCTGGTTCGTGGGCCTGGTCACCGCCGGCATGACCTCTTTTTACATGTTCCGCCTCTGGTTCAAGACCTTCTTCGGTGAAGAGCACTTTAAAGAAGCCGCGCACGACGAGCACGGCCACGCTGCACACGGCGTTCACGAGTCGCCGTGGATCATGCTTCTCCCTCTCGTCATCCTCGGCATCCTGTCGCTCGTCGGTGGCTGGATCGGCGTTCCCGCGGCATTCGGCGGACACAACGAGATCGGCAGTTTCCTTTCCCCCGTCTTTGGAGGGGAGCAGACCGCGGCATCCACAGCGGGTCACGGCCTCGAACTTACGCTGGCCGCCATTTCTCTACTGACCGTAGCCGTCGGTTTCTTCTTCGCCTATGTCTTCTATTACAAGAAGCCCGGCTCCTCGGCGGCGTTCGCTCTCAAGGTCAAGCCGCTCTACTCGCTGGTCGCTAACAAATACTGGGTGGACGAGATCTATGGCGCCGTCATCGTCACGCCGTTGCTGATGTTCTCCCGCCTGATCCTCGGCGGATTCGTAGAAACCGGTCTGGTCAATGGCTCCGGATCGCTTGCAGGAGCCACCACCCGAGGCCTCAGCACTGTCACCCGCCGGATTCAATCCGGCAACATTCGCTCCTACGCCGGATGGCTTGCGCTGGCTGCAGCCGCCGTGCTGGTCGCCATGATCTTCGGCCACTCGCTCTGGATGCACTAAAGGAAACGATGAATCACCGAAAGACTCGATCAACCCGATGAACATAGACCACTCCATCCTGACCATCATCATCCTTATCCCGCTCGCCGGCGCAATCCTGCTGGCACTGCTGCCGGACAAGGGAAAGCTGATGCCATGGGGCGCGCTCGCCGTCACGCTCGTCACCTTCGTCTGCACGCTGCACCTGCCCTTCCACTTCGACTATGGCGCTGCCTCCGGCAGCTTCCAGTTCGCGACGGACCAGCAGTGGGTCGCCTCTCCCGCTATCCGCTACCATCTCGGCGTCGATGGCCTGTCGATGTGGCTGGTTGTGCTGACCGGACTCCTCGCTCCGCTCGGGGTCCTCGTCTCCTGGCGCGTCATCGACACTCGCAAGAAGACCTTCTACATCCTCTTCCTGCTCCAGCAGGTCGCCATGCTCGGCGTCTTCGTCTCGCTCGACCTGCTTCTCTACTACTCGTTCTGGGAACTCTCGATCGTTCCCATGACGCTGCTGATCGCGAGCTTCGGCCGCACCGAAAACCGCCGCCGCGCCGGCATCAAGTTCTTCCTCTACGCCTTCATCCCCTCGGCGATCCTGCTGGTTGGCATCCTCTGGCTCTACGCCAGAACCGGAACCTTCGACCTGCCGCGGCTTGCAAACCTTGCAGCAGCTCACGGCATCTCCGGCAACTCCACCGCGCTCTGGCTCTGCTCCCTGGCCTTTCTGGTCGCCTTCGCGGTCAAAGTCCCGGTCTTCCCGCTGCACGGCTGGCTCTCCGACGCCATCTCCGAGGCGCCCACCGCCGCCGTTATGGTGCTTGCCGGAAAACTCGGCCTCTACTCCATCCTGCGCTTCTCCTTCGGCATCTTTCCCGAGCAGTCCCACCGTATCGCTCCTCTGCTGATCGCTCTCGGAGCCATCGGCATTGTCTATGGAGCGCTGATGGCGCTGGTCCAGAAAGATCTCAAGCGCCTCTCGGCATACGCTACCCTCAGTGCCGTCGCCTTCATCATCCTCGGCATCTTCAGCTTCACCGTCTCCGGTCTCGATGGCGGCATCTTCCATATCGTCAGCGAGAGCCTCACCGGCGCGGCCTTCTTCATGCTCCTGGGCTTCCTCTACGAGCGCTACGGCACCTACGACATCCGCGAGTTGGGCGGCATCGCCTCCAGGCTTCCTTGGATGGTAACGATGTTCGTCATCATGACCCTTTCTCTGGTCGGCCTGCCCATGCTCAATGGCTTTGTCGGCGAATTCCTCATCCTCGCCGGCTCCATGCAGTCGGTCTTCGCGCACCATGTTGCGTGGACCGTCTTCGCTACTTCAGGCGTCATCCTCAGCGCCTCCTACATGCTGTGGATGATCCAGCGCGTCTTCTACGGCAACCTCGGTGTCAAGCCTGAAAACATGACTGCCTGGGACATCGACGCCCGCGAGCATCTGGCCATGTGGCCGCTGCTCATCCTCTTCCTCGTCATGGGAGTCGCCCCCCCGATCTGGCTTCGCGCCATCGACACCGCCGGAGCCCGCATCGCCGCCACGGTTCCCCAACCCCAGCAGGCCAACTCACCCTTGAAACTCGAAGCAAACACCGCAGAAGGAGGCCAGCGCTAATGCAAAGCCTCTCGCCCAATATCCTCGCCCTGCTGCCTGAGTACATCCTCACCATCGTCGGCGTCCTCATCATGCTGGCCGAGCCGCTGCTGCCGCCTGCCTCCAGCCGTAAGCCCCTTGGCTGGCTTGCTATCCTCGGCACCGTGGCCGCGGCCCTCGCCAGTTGGTGCCAGTTGCATCTCGGCACGCTTACCGCCTTCTCCGGCACCGTCCAGGTCGACACCTTCTCCGTTTTCTTCCATCTGCTCATCTCCGCCATCGTTCTGGTCACGCTGCTCATCTCGCTGGACTACTTCGAGGGCAGCGCCCGCCACGCCGGCGAATACTTCGCTCTCATCGTCTTCAGCGCCGTCGGCATGATGCTGATGACCTGCGCGACCGAACTTCTCCTGGTCTTCGTCGGCCTCGAGATCTCGTCGATTGCCACCTATATCCTGTGCGGCTTCCGCAAGGGCAGCGCCACCGGAGCCGAATCCTCCATCAAGTACTTCCTGCTCGGCTCCTTCGCCACCGCCTTCTTCCTCTACGGCATCGCGCTGGCCTTTGGAGCAACCGGTTCCACCAGCATCGCCGCCATCGCGGCCGGACTCGCCACGACGACTACACCGCGCCTCGCCTTCCTTGCCCTGGCGATGATCCTTATCGGCCTCGGCTTCAAGGTCTCTTCCGCGCCGTTCCATGTCTGGACGCCGGACGTCTATCAGGGCGCGCCCTCGCCGGTCGTCGGCTACATGTCCACCGCGCCCAAGGCCGCCGCGTTTGCGGTGCTGCTACGCATCACCTTCTCCGCCTTTGGTCCGATGGAGCATCGCTGGGCCGTCCTGATGTGGATTCTGGCTGCGCTGTCGATGACCATCGGCAACCTCGGTGCCATGCTCCAGCGCGACGTCAAGCGACTGCTGGCCTACTCCAGCATCGCCCACGCCGGCTACATCCTGGTCGCCTTCACGGCACTCCGGTCCGAGGGTATCGCCGCCGTCTGCTTTTACACCGCGACTTACGCCGCCATGCAGGTTGGAGCTTTCGCCGTCGTCACCCAGGTCACCGGCTACGACGAGCAGATTCGCAGCATCGACGACTATACCGGGCTCGCGCTCAAGCGCCCCGTGCTCGCCGCCTTTCTCGGCCTCTTCCTGATATCGCTGATCGGTATTCCCTTCACCGGCGGCTTCTTCGGCAAGTTCTACGTCTTCTCGTCCGCCGTTCACTCCAACCACGTTTGGCTCGCGGTCGTGGGCCTGTTCAACAGCGGCATAGCCTGCTTCTACTATCTCCGCCTGCTGGCCGCGCTCTACACCCGCCCCGCGACCGAGAACACTCGCCTCGATCGCAGCAGCCGTAGCCTTGGCGTTCCCGCAGGCATCGGGCTAACCCTCGCCGCCGCCGCCACGCTGGTGCTGGGCATCTTCCCCGGCCACTTCCTCAATCTCGCCCAGCGTGCCGGCGCCGCGCCCGCCCCGACTTCTGCGGCGAGTACTCCGGCAACTGTCCCGCCAGCAGCGGTTACCTTACCCATGCAGTAAGCTCCACAACTTGAACTGCCCTGGCTAAAATCAACCTTAGATGGATAGAAACGAGTCCGGCCTTGTGTCGGACTCGCCGTTTTAACTGGGGTCGGCTTCGAAGCCCGAGCGTATTTCATTTATTTTCAAAGCTTTAAGATCGACGACCGGGAGTACCCCTGGCCTTATTTTGGCTTCAAAGTAGCAGATTTTGCTTCACTCACCGAGCATAATGCGCTGGATGCGATGTGCGCGGCCAGTAGCTCCGTCGCACTCGATCAGCGCAGCGCACATCTTCGGATTGCCCTTGGCCGCTTCGAACTTGCCCGGCATTCCGGTGAGGAACCGGTTGAGGACCAGTTGCTTCTCGACCCCAATCACGGAGTCGTAAGGGCCGGACATGCCGACGTCGGTCTGATAAGCCGTGCCGCCGGGCAGGATGCGCTCGTCGGCGGTGGGAATGTGGGTGTGGGTGCCGAGGACGGCGGTGACGCGGCCATCGAGATACCAGCCCATGGCGACCTTCTCGCTGGTAGTCTCGGCGTGCAGGTCGAGCATGATGACCTTGGCCGTGATCTTCGAGAGCAGCTCGTCGGCCTTGCGGAAGGGATCGTCGCAGGAGGACATGAAGACGCGGCCCTGAAGGTTCAGGACGGCGTAGCTCTGTCCATTGCCAAGCTCGCCCTCGTAGACGCCGAAACCAGGCGTCCCGGCGGCGTAGTTGGCCGGGCGGATAATGCGGCGGTTGCGGTCGCGCGAATCGGCCGGGACCGCCATGTACTCGAAGATCTCTTTTTTGTCCCAGATGTGGTTGCCGGTGGTGATGACATGCGCGCCGAGGTCGAAGAGCTCTTCGGCGATGGAGGGCGTGATTCCGAAGCCTCCAGCGGCGTTTTCGCCGTTGATGACCAGTAGGTCAACGGCGTTGGTTACAAGGACGTGGGGCAGATGTTCGCGGACGATGTGGCGGCCGGCGGAGCCGAAGACGTCGCCGACAAAGAGAATATTCACTTAAAAAGTTTACATGGGGAGGATTGGAGAATGGTCCTGGCTCCGTAGTACGCGGTATTGCGGCGGCGCTGGGTGTGGTAGCTTTTTGTTCATGGCACAGAATGCGCGGTTTGCGTTGAGTTTGCGGGTTTTGGGGGTGCTGGCGAGCGAGCCGGACCGGATGCACACCTCGGCGGCGATTGCCGAGACTCTGAAAGAGAGCGCGGTGATGGTGCGGCGGTCGTTTCTGCTGCTGCACAAGGCCGGGTTGATCGTGCAGCGCAAAGGACCGAACGGAGGCGCGAAGCTGAAGGTTCCAGCCAAGCAGATCGGGCTTGGCGATGTGTTCAACGCCGCCGCCGGAGAGTGGCTGGCAGTAGACGACAAGGCCCTGGACGGGCTGATGAAGAAGGTTCGCGGCGACGCGGTGACGGCGATGAATGAGCACTCGCTGTCCGGAGTCGTGAAGAGATTGAAGAAAGTTTAGAGCACTTCCCTTTTGCTTGTCATTCCGCAACGCAGCGGAGGAATCTGCTGTTTTGTGGTGCAATGTACCCGTCTGAACGCTGGTTGTTATCGCGCATCAGTATGAAATACAGGGGTCTCTCCACTACGGCGGCAAAAGCGCCGCCTTCGGTCGAGATGACGTGCGTTTGGGGGCGGACAAAAAAATTACCGGTCGAACGTCAGGCTATTCGGCGGATTCTCCGTGGGGCTTATCCGCGTCCGGCTGCTGCTTTTTGACTTGGGGACGGAGCAGCGGGAAGAGGATGACGTCGCGAATCGACTTTGAGCCAGTGAGGATCATGGTCAGGCGGTCGATGCCGATGCCTTCGCCTCCGGTGGGGGGCAGGCCGTAGCCGAGGGCGCGAACGTAGTCCTCGTCCATCTGGTGAGCTTCGTCGTCGCCCCGGTCGCGCTCTTCCAATTGCTGCTCAAAGCGGCGGCGCTGGTCTTCGGGGTCGTTCAACTCGCTGAAGGCATTGCCCACCTCGAAGCCGCCGATGTAGAACTCGAAGCGCTCGACCCAATCCGACTCGTCGGGCTTCTGCTTGGACAGGGGCGAGACGGCGAGGGGAAAGTCATAGATGATGGTCGGCTGAATAAGGTGCTCTTCGGCAACGGTTTCGAAGATGGTGGCGATAGTCTTGCCGATGGGTTCTTTGGGATCGTAGTCGATGCGGATCTTTGCGTCGCGGAGCTGCCGGATCAGAGCGGCGATGGAGTCATTCGAAGCGAAGGAGGTTGGCTCCGGCTTCATGCCTGCAGAGTGTGGCCAAAATTCGATGATGGCCTCTCGCATGGAGAGCTTCGTCCACTTGCTGAGATCGATCTCGACGCCGTTGAAGTTGGTGATGGTGTGGCCGTTTACTTCTTGCGCGACGCAGATGATGAGTTCCTCGGTCAGGCGCATGAGGTCGTGGTAGTTGGCGTAGGCCTGGTAGAACTCCAGCATGGTGAACTCGGGGTTGTGCTGCGTGCTGATGCCCTCGTTGCGGAAGTTGCGGTTGATCTCGTAGACGCGGTCGAGGCCGCCGACGACCAGGCGCTTCAGGTATAGCTCCGGCGCGATGCGCAGGGAGAGATCGAGGTCGAGCGCGTTGTGATGGGTCTTGAAGGGCTTGGCGGCGGCTCCTCCGGCGATGGTGTGCATCATCGGGGTTTCGACTTCGAGATAGCCGCGGGAGTCGAAGAAGGTGCGCAGGGCGCGGAGGATGGCGGCACGTTTGACGAAGACTTCGCGGACATTGCGGGTCTCGGGCTCGGCGGTCTCCGGGGTCTCCGTGGAGGACTGGGGCGCTCCGGACGAAATGCGGGGATCCTTCGCTTCGCTCAGGATGACGGCGGAGGCGGGGGACGATGTAGCTGATTGCTGCTTGGCGCTGTGGCCGGTATTCATGAAGAGATCGACGTAGCGCTGGCGGTAGCGGAGTTCCGTGTCTTCGAGGCCGTGGTACTTGTCGGGCAGGGCGAGCATGGCCTTGGTGAGGAAGGTAAGTTGCTTGACGTGGACCGTCAGTTCGCCGGTGCGGGTGCGAAAAAGATAGCCGCGCACGCCGATATGGTCGCCAAGGTCGAGCAGCTTGTAGAGGGCGAAGGCGGTCTCGCCGACGTCGTCCTTACGAACGTATATTTGTAGCCGCTGGCCTCCCTGCTGAAGTTGAGCGAATCCAGCCTTGCCCTGAACGCGGATGGCCATGATGCGTCCGGCGATGCTGACCTCGATGGGTGCGCGGACGCCCTCAAGCTGCTCGGCGCTCATCTCTCCGTAGGCAATGCGGATCTCGGGGATGGTGTGGCTGGTGGAGTAGCTGTTCGGGTAGGTGGCCTGGGCGTAGCTGAGGCCGGACTGCCGGCCGAGGGCGGCGATCTGCTCCAGCTTCTCGCGGCGCAACTGGTATAGGTTCTGCTCAAACTCGGACTCGAACACGCGGATTCCTTTGGCTAACGGTCGTTGAATTCTCAGTATAAGCGGTGGCGTCCGCTGTGATGTAATGGGGAGCGATGGCCGACGAAAAACCACAAAACGGCAGGTCAGGCGGAGGCGGCAAAGGTCCGCTGGGCGACCTGGTGAAGGCCGAATCGATGATCCAACTGGCGATTGCGCTGCCGGCGGGGTGCCTGATCGGCTGGCTGATCGGCGCATGGCTGGACAAGCACTTTCACCAGGGCTGGATGTCGATTGCGGGCATCGTGCTGGGCGCGGTGGCGGGCTTTGTGCAGATCTTTACGACGGCCTCGCGCTTTTTGAAGAATGACAAAGAAAAATAATGAACGAAGGTGATTTTTTGAAGGCAATCGACAGTTATACCGACGCGGACTTCAAGCGGACCATCTGGAGCGCGCTTCGGCTGCTGACGATCATTACCGTGGTGGCAGTCCCGCTGGTGTGGTGGAAGCTGGGCTGGCCGAGCGCGGCGTTGCTGGTCGTAGGCGCGGCGATCTCCGGCTCGGGGCTGTTCGAGTGGCTGCGGCTAATGTCGGCGGTAATGGTAAGGATGGACGGCGGGGGTGCGGCGCGGCCGATGGCGATGGTGCTGGTGGGGTTCTTCCTGCGGCTGGCAGGCGCGGTGGTGCTGCTTTATGTTAGCCTTAAGTTTCTGAATGGTTCGGTTTATGCGCTCGCCGCAGGCCTTGCACTGGGAGTCTTTGCACTCGCGGTGGAGGGGTTGAGGCTTATGAAAGCGTGGACGATGTAGGCCGGGCTTGCAGGAAGAATAAAGGCTTTTGTTTATCTCTCTTTATGCCGACACAGCTATTGATTACACAATTTCTAAATGCGCACTTTGCCGGACCGGTGAATTCCCTGCTCCAGGCGCTGCATGTCAACACCATGCTGCAGGCGCTCCATGTTCAGCCGATATCGCCTACGGCGCCGATTACAAACTCGTTTGCCATGGAACTGCTGGTCTTCGTGGTTCTGGTGGCCTACTTCGTCGTGGTGCGGCTGACGCTGAGCGTTGAGAAGCCGGCGGCAGTACAGCATCTTGCCGAGATGACCCATGAGTTCGTCTCCGAGCAGGGTGACCAGATCATTGGGCATGGCTCGGAGCGGTTTACCGGCTACCTGACGGTGCTGCTGCTGTTTATCCTGCTGTGCAACCTGCTGGGCCTCATTCCGGGCCTGGAATCGCCAACGGCGAACGTCGTGGTGCCGTTGGGTTTTGCGCTGGTCACCTTCATCTACTACCACTACCACGGCGTCCGGGCGCACGGCTTTGCGTACATCAAGCAGTTCCTGGGGCCGGTCTGGTGGCTGTATCCGCTGCTGCTGCCGATTGAGATCATCTCTCACTTCGCGCGCATCCTTTCGCTGACGGTCCGGTTGTACGCCAATATGTTTGCCGGAGACCTGCTGTCGCTGGCGTTCTTCTCGCTGGTGCCAATCGGCGTTCCGCTGGTGTTTCTTGGATTGCATCTTGGCGTGGCCGTGGTTCAGGCCTACGTCTTCTTCCTGCTGGCAGCGATCTATCTGTCGCTGGCGGTCGCGCAGGACCATTAATCTTGAGTTTGCCGCGGAGGGCCTCCCTCTCCACGGCAGGTAACAACGTCGCATAGCGTGAGGGTGCCAGCACGGTGAGCATCAACCACCCACTGGCGGCGTATCTGACGGGAGACAGGAGTAACACCATGCAGAAGTTGCAATATCTGTTTATGTCGTTGGCCGCATTGCTGCTTGCAACGCCGGCTTTTGCGCAGGAAGCTGCCGCAGCCAGCCCGGCTGCCCAGTGGGTTCCGCTGGCCGCCGGTCTGGGCATGGCGCTCGCCGCCGGACTTTGCGGTCTCGGTCAAGGTAAGGCAACGGCTTCGGCTACCGAAGCTCTGGCGCGCAACCCCGGCGCTCGTCCCGGAATCTTTATCTTCCTGATTCTCGGCCTGGCGTTCATCGAGTCGCTGGCACTGTTCACCTTCGTTATCATCTTCCTGAAGGTCAAGTAGAAGCTTTCGGGTTAGATCGGTTTATAGCAAAGCCTCCGCTGATTGCGGAGGCTTTGCTATTCCAGGAAGCCAGTTTCGCTGATGATAAGCCAAAAACCGGCCATAAATCGCTCGCGCTCAGAGATCGCTTTTCCCACCACCGGATCAATGAGAGGTCTGGAAATGGAAGAGGCAACCCGAAGGCTGCCTCTTTTATTCCACTGGTTGATTGCTACCGCCTACGGCGATGCGCCGGGGCCGGCTTCTTCGCTGGAGCCTTCTTCGGCTCAACCACCGCCGAATCGCTCATTACGATCATTACGGGGCCAGGGGCAGCCGCAGGCGACGCAGGAGCGGGCGTTGTTGCCGCAGGAGCAGCAGGAGCGCCAACAGCAGGAGTCTCTCCGGCCGCAGGAGCGGCAGGTGCTACCCCTCCCACCGTGTAAGAAGCGTAGGTTCCGGAGAGCGTCACCTTGGTGCCCGGTTCCGGCACAGTCTTCAGGGGCTCCTTCATATTGAAGGTGAAGTCAGCCGCCTTCGACTGCACAGCGTCATCGGAGACCGAAGCCTGGATTGCGTTCTCTGTGGCGGAGACCACAGTCACGTCAGGCAGTTGAACCGACTTGCCCTTGACCGTGTCCCAGACCTTCGCGGCATCTTCCGGCTTGCCGTTTTGAAGGATGAACTCCTTGTCGCTGACCGCCAGAGTTGCCAAGTCAGGAGTCGAGGCGATCACCTGCGCCACGATATCCGCAGGCGAAGGCGCGGGCTTGACCGAGAAGGTGGGCGGTGGAAACAGGTTGGTCTGCACCGCGGCGGTAACGGAGTCATAACCGTCCGCGTTGCCATGGTACTTCTTGTAGCAATAGGTGGCCACCTTGAGGAACTCGGACTTGTACGGCTCCGGCGCAAAGGCCGCGGCGCGCGAGGTGAACCACGTGCAATTCAGGTAATCGGGCGGGGTCGACTGATAGTAAGCCAGACCGAGCAGATAGGTGTCCTGCAACGTCAGCCCCGGAGTCGTCGTCGCAGCCGGAGGCGAAGCCTTCAACTCCGCGGTGTAGTTTGTGATCGCGGTCTTCATGTCCTTCTTGTTAGCCGCATCGGCAGCGATCGCGCCATAGAAACCGGGAGTCACGCTGGTCTTCATCTTCTCGAAGTCGGCGTCGCTCATCTCCTTGGGCTTGGTCGCCGCCAGTCCCTTTTGCGCAAAGCCCGCAGCCGTGTCAAGCGCCGCCTGCTTTGCCGCGGGATCCGTCGCCTTATCGGCTTCCTGCTTGCGGAAGTAAACCTCAAAGGTTAAAGCCGCGAGATTATCGGGCTGCACCTGCAACAGGCGATCTGCCGTACTCAGAGTTTTCGTCGGATCGAACGAACTGTAAGTCGTCATCAACATCTGTAGCGTGGACGCCTTCACGGCGGAATTCGGATACGCCGTCAGATACGATTCCAGAGCGGCAGCCTTCGTCTGCGGCGTCGACTGGCCGATCGCATCGTTATAAGCCTTATATTCTGCCGGGGACATCTGGACCCCGCCACTCGACTGCGCATCCGGACTTGCCGGCGCCTGCGCAATCACACTCCGCCCACCAACCGCGATGCACGCAACCGCCAGGAGAGACGCAACGACTACCTTGTTCATTCCATACTCCTCAGTAAGTCTCTTTCATATACCGACACCGGCACTTCCGGTCAAGTCATTACAACATAACCCACAACATGCTCTATGGCGAATCGGGCTGTATTCACCCGTCGTCGTTGATCAACGCTAACCCTTCGATCTGTTCGGTTGAAGTCCGAATTTTGTGTCCTGGGGTAATGATGCGGATTATAGAAACGCCGTTGTACACATGGCAAGTCCAGACCTTGCTCTCAAAGCCCTCCTACGCTAGGACTTGTGTTAACATCTCGCGAAGACTGCATGTTTTCCAGCCCTCCTGCTGGGATGAAGCCAGGCCCAATTCCTGCCATCGCTACCCATTCATGGTATTACTGACGCCTTATCCACAACCGGTAGTGTTGTAACCGTTGATTCCGGGCCCTGCCGCGGCTAAAGTTGATTCAGTCTCAATAACTAGGGACGAGACCCGATCCACAACTCCCCGGTCTCGCCCGAGAGGTGCCTTTGCTCAAGCTCAAGAAAGTCCAGATACTCGGCTTCAAATCCTTCTGCGACCGTACTGAGGTCCAACTCTCCGGCGAAGGCATCGCGGCCATCGTCGGACCCAACGGCTGCGGCAAGTCGAACATCTCCGACGCCATCACCTGGGTGCTGGGAGAGCAGTCCGCCAAATCGCTGCGCGGCATCAAGATGGAAGACGTGATCTTCGCGGGAACGCGAGACCGCAAACCGACGGGCATGGCCGAGGTATCGCTGACCCTTGTCGATCCCGAGGTCTATGACGGCGCCAGCCTGGACGACGAACCCGAAGTCGTCATCGACGATGCGCTGCCCAGCGATTGGGATGAGACGACCTTGCGCCAGCAACGAGCGGAAGAGACCGAAGAGGCCGTCGCTGAAGCGCAGCCTGGCACCGTCATCGAAGGCGAAGCAAAAGGTCCGCAGATTGTGCCCGCGTCAACAGAGGTCGAAGGCGAAGCCGGCACAGCCGCAAACAATAATGTCGTGCTCAAGATCCGCCGTCGCAAGTTCGGCCGCGCTCCGGTCCGTG
The DNA here is from genome assembly GCA_001897435.1 of Acidobacteriales bacterium 59-55. GTDB lineage: Bacteria > Acidobacteriota > Terriglobia > Terriglobales > Acidobacteriaceae > Edaphobacter. Next base: position 81,391 of record MKSV01000011.1, read on the forward strand.
CGGGAGAGCTCACCATTACCCGGCGGCTGTTCCGTTCCGGCGACTCCGAATACCTTCTGAACGGCAAGATCTGCCGTCTGCGCGATATTCAGGATATCTTCATGGGCACCGGCCTCGGCGGCGAGTCCTACGCGATCATCGGGCAGGAGCGCATCGGTCAACTGCTCAGTTCGAAGCCTCTCGACCGGCGCGGCATTATTGAAGAGGCAGCGGGAATTACCCGCTTCAAGACCAAGAAGCGCCTCGCCGAACTTCGCCTCGAATCGGCTAAACAGAACCTCTCACGCGTCAACGACATCTTCGACGAAGTCACCCGGCAGATGACCACTCTCAAGCGCCAGGCGTCCAAGGCCGAGCGCTACGGCGCGCTGCGCGACGAGCTTCGCGCCCGGCTTCGCGTCGTGCTTGCCAGCCGCATGTCGCAGTTTGACGAGGAACAATCCGCCACCACGGAGAAGATTACCGCGCTGGCCACGCAGATCGATGCACAGTCCGCGGCTGTCGAAGAGATGGACGCCGAGCATACCGAGGGCATCCGCACCGGCTACACCGTCGACCAGCAGATCCGTGAAGCCGGAGCCCAGGCCAACCAATCCGCCGTCGAGCTTGAGCGCATCGCCGCCCGCACCGCCGCAAACGCCGACCGCATTACCGAGTTGACGAGCCGTCTTGCATCGGGCGCAGATGACCTCGCTCAGGCTCGCGAGCAGCTTGCTGTGCTGAGCGGAGAGCTTGAACAGCACCGCAGCTTCCTCGAAAACGCGACTGCCGAATCAACTGGATCGCGCGAAGCCGCGCAACTCCATCAGGAGCAGGCGCAGGAGGCAGTGCGAGCCCTCGCTTCCGCCGAGCAGCAGGCCGAGCAGAACCGGCGAGCCACCATGCAGCTTGTTCAGCGCACCTCGCAGACGCGGAATGAACAGGCACAGGCCGAAGCGGCACTGGCCGGCCTCGACCGTGAAGCCGAGCGGCTGCTCTCGGAGTCCGACATCGCGCGACAGGAGCTTGAGACGCTTGGCTTACAACGCGGTCAGGTCAAGCTTTCTTTCGAGACTGTCACCGAGCGGCTGAAGCGTCTGGAAGCAGAGATTGCCGACCTTCGCCTTCAGATCGAGGCTCGCCGTTCCGAAGAATCGCAGAGCAAACGCCACGGCGACCAGCTTCGCGGCGAGGTGGCCAGCCTCAATGGACGGCACAGCTCGCTCGAAGCCCTGATCCGCGAGCACAGCTACTCCACGGATACGGTGCGCAACATCTTCAAGCACAACGCCAGCAATCCGGGGCTCAATGGCACGACTCCGGTGGGTACCCTCGCCGACTTCCTTGAAGTCGACGGCAAATACGAGAGCGTTGTCGATGAATTCCTGCGCGACGAGCTTAATTACATCGTCGTCAAAAGCTGGGACGCAGCCGACGCGGGCATGAACCTGCTCAATACGGACGTCAGCGGGCGCGCCACTTTTCTCGTGCACCCCAATGACGCTCAGGCCAACTTCCCCTTCTCCGAAGGCATGACCAGCGCCGCCCAGACCACCACTGCGGGCATTGAAGGCGTCGTTCCGCTCAAGGACTGCGTCCGCGTCCTCGACGGGTTCGGCAAGTCGCTCGAAGTCATCCTGCCCAAACTACGCGAGGGCTATGTCGCGCCCGACTCGTACACGGCGCGGTCGCTGGCGCTGTCGAATCCGCAGTCATTCTTCCTTTCCCCCACCGGCGAGACCTTCCACAACGTCACTGTCACCGGCGGGCGTCCTCGCGCGCAAGGACCGCTGGCACTCAAGCGTGAATTGACCGAAGTGCAGCACAAGATCGAGAAGTCTGAGCAGGAGCTGGCGCAGACCGATCTGCAGACCGCCGATCTCCAGCATCAGATTGCTGACCTGAACGCCACCATCGAAAACAAGACCAACGAGCGCCGCGAGGCCGAGCGCGAGTCTGCCAACTCCGGCGCGGCCCTGCGCCAAATGGAGACCGAGACCGCCCGCATCGAACGCCGCCTCGCCGACTGGTCGCTGACCAGCGAGCGCAACCGCGATGCGCGGAACCAGAAGATCGAACTTATCGACCGGCGCAAACAGGAGGCCACGGCATTCGAAGCTGAGCGCGCTACGCTCGAAGCCTCGCTCGCCGACCTGCAGGCACAGCTTGAAGAACTTCGTGCCCAGCGCGAGCAGTTGCAGCAGGCAGCGGCTGCCGCCTCAGCCGATCTTGCAGGTTTAGAAGAACGGCGACGCAATGCCCAGGCTAACTTCGACCAGACTACGCGTCTCTACAACAGCCAGAATCAGCGCATTCAGCAGCTCGACCAGCAGCTTGCCTCTGCCGCGTCGGAAAAACTCCGCCGCGAGGAAGAGACTGCCGCGCTGGCCACACAGCACGCAGAGCTCACCGAACTCCGCGCTACCGCTGTAGCCGAGGGCGCACGCCTGACCGAAGAGGCAAATGCCCTTCGCGCCGCGATGACCGAACTCGATGGCCGGCTTCGCGCTCTCCGTCACGAGACTGAGTTACTCCGCGAGCAGCGCGCCGCGCTCACTGCCCGCGCTGCCAAGCTGGCGTCCGACATTGAGCACATCGAGGCGACGTGCCTCAACGATCTCGCCGTCGAAGCCGTCTCCCTCCGCGAAGACGCGGGCATCATCCGCATCGAAGGCGAAGCCCTCGCCACCGAGGAAGAGGAGTCACGCGCACTGAAACAAAAGCTCGAAGCCATGGGGCCGGTGAACATGATGGCGCTCGAAGAGTACAACGAGACAACGCAACGCCACGGCTTCCTGGAAGCCCAGCGCAAGGACCTGCTCGACTCCATCGAAAATACTCAGGCATCCATCAAGGAGATCGACGACGTTTCGCGGCTCAAGTTCGACGAAGCCTTCAAGGTCATCAACGAGAACTTCAGCACCACCTTCACCAAGCTCTTCGGCGGCGGCCAGGCATCGATGCGCCTTACCGATGCCGAGAACTCCGCTGAGAGCGGCATCGATATTCTTGCCTCCCCTCCGGGCAAAAAGTTGCAGAACATCCTCCTGCTCTCCGGAGGCGAAAAAGCGCTCACCGCGCTGTCCCTGCTGGTCGGAATCTTCCAGTTCCAGCCCGCGCCGTTCTGCATTCTCGACGAAGTTGACGCGCCGCTCGACGAGACCAACGTAGGTCGCTTCGCCAAACTGATCGCCGATATGTCTGCGACGACCCAGTTTGTCGTCATCACTCACAGCAAGCGAACCATGGCTCAGGCCGATGTCATCTATGGCGTGACCATGCAGGAGCCCGGGGTCAGCAAGATCGTCAGCGTCAATCTGAATCGCCGCGCCGTAGCGTAAAGCTCCTTATGAAGAGCTCCCATGAGATTATTTGCCCAAAATCTGGACGAAACCCTTAATCTAAAGTCATGCTCCCGCTCACGTTTGCCGCATTCGCCATCCTGACCGGGGCCCTCATCCTTTTGCGGCTGCGCTGGACACGCCTCTCCCCGGAGATACAGCGGTTTCTTATCGTGTGCTCCTGCACCATACTTGCTCTCGTCGGCGTTGCCAAGGCTACCCGCTGGAGCACGTCCTCAACCCACCTGAACGCCGCATTTTATTGGCTCGTTATCGCGAGTTATGGGATTCTGCTGGTTGTCTTCACGCTTTTGCGGCCGCGCTGGCTCACTACAATCATCGCCATCGTCCTCTTTATTCCCATTCTCTCGGCCAGCGCGTTTCTCCCGCTCGCCGAGCTGTTCAATCCTGACCAGCACACAATCGTCGACATCGGGCCTAACCTCACCAGCGACCTTGCGCCCTGGGGAACTGGAACCGCGCCGACCTCCGGGTATGACCTCAACATCTACTCTCATCCCTCGTGGACGCGCTTTCTTCGTCATCGCAGGCAGGGGTCTCATTACTACAGCGGCCAGTGCGATTCCTCACGGGCCACGGCCACCCTTCAGCCCGACGGTGAGCACGTTCTCATGTCCTGTCCGGCGGCTCCGAACCAGCCGCCCGACGCTGCACGAAGCCTTGTAGTAAAGCTCTATTGAATTTTCTGCCTGAAAATCGCCACACAGGAGTGATACCGTCATTTCAATGAACGAACCCAGCCAAGCCCTTATCCAGACCAGCCTCGGCGACCTGCCCCTCGCCGCTCGCGGCAAAGTGCGCGATATTTACGACCTCGGCAACAGCCGGCTTCTCTTTGTCGCTACCGACCGCATCTCGGCCTTCGACCACGTCCTCGCCACTGGCATCACGGACAAGGGCCGCATCCTCACCCAACTCTCGCTGTTCTGGTTCGACCTGCTCAAGGACGTCGTAAAAAATCACCTCGTGACGGCGGACGCTGCGCAATTTCCCGCATCCTGCACGCCGTATCTGGAGCAGTTGAAAGGCCGCAGCATGTTGGTCAAACGAGCCGAGATGTTCCCGGTCGAATGCGTCGTCCGCGGCTACCTCTCCGGCTCCGGCTGGAAGGACTACCAGAAAACCGGCTCGGTCTGCGGCATTACCCTCCCCGCCGGCCTGCTCGAATCGGATAAGCTGCCGGAGCCCATCTTTACCCCCGCAGCCAAGAACAACGTCGGCCATGACGAGAACATCTCCTACCAGAAGATGGTCGACACGATCGGCGAAAGGCCCGCGGAAGACCTTCGCGACCTTAGTATCAAAATCTATGAAAAGGCCCGCAATCACGCCGCCGGCAAGGGCGTGATCCTTGCCGACACCAAGTTTGAGTTTGGCCTCATCGACGGCGAAATTACCCTTGCCGACGAAGTCCTGACTCCTGACTCTTCCCGCTACTGGCCCGCAGAGACCTATAGTCCCGGCGGAGCACAGCCCTCCTTCGACAAGCAATACGTCCGCGACTATCTCGAATCCATCCACTGGAACAAGCAGGCTCCCGCCCCGGCGCTGCCTCCTGAAGTTGTCGAAAAGACAAAAGCCAAGTATCTCGAAGCCTTCCACCTGATTACCGGCCGCGCCGATCTATAGCCCGAGGCCTCTATGAGCCTGAATTATTTCGACTGGTTCCTGATTGCCATCCTGACCTGGTCCACCATCACGGCGTTCCTCCGTGGATTTCTGCTCGAACTGTTCGCTTTGGGAGGCCTCATCGCAGGTATTCTGCTCGCCTCCTGGAATTACCTTGCCCTGGCGGCTATCTTTGAGCGCATCATCACCACGAAGACAGTAGCCAACGTTACAGCCTTTCTTCTCATCGCCATCGGGGTGATGATTCTTTGCGCGCTAGCCGGACACGCCCTCCACCGCACCGCCAACGCCATTGGACTTGGCTTCTTCAACCGTCTCTTCGGAGCCGTCTTCGGCTATCTCCGCGGCTGCCTGCTCTGCGTAGCTATCCTGATGGCGATAACCGCGTTTCTTCCGCCAACGAGCGCGGTCTCAAAATCTTCTCTAGCTCCCTATTTCCTTGCCGGAGCTCATGCTGTATCCTTCGTTGTACCTCACGACCTTCAGCAGCTTATTCTGAACGGCGCGGAACAACTCAAGCACACTGCACCCGATTGGATCAAACAGCACGAATAGAGCGACAATGAGTATGCATTCCAAATCTGGATCCCGAAGCGAGGACACTATCTTGAAGCGCGAAATGGACGGCCTCATCACGCAGATGCACAGCGCCGGAGTCCCCTATGCGGATGCTGTTCGCCAGTTCAAGAAGCGCTACATCCTCGAAGTGCTCGCGCACCATAAGGGCAACCAGTGCAAGGCCGCCGACGAACTCGGCATGCATCGCAACACTCTCAGCCGTACGCTGGCCGAGCTTGACCTGGACACCGCGGCCATCCGCAACGGAATGCGCCGTCCGCCCAGCAGCGAGCGTCCGCGCGTTCAGAGCATTGCAAGCGCCCGTTAGCCATCTTTGCCGTCTAACCCAGCAGTAGATGAAGCACCCCACCCACTCCCGGCTCGGCAAAATCTCTCGAAGCACTGCTGTCTGCGCATTTCTCGGCCTTTCGGCGGCAGCTTTTGCGCAGTCCCCGCCTACCAGCCCGACTTCTGCCCCGGCCCATCCTGTCGACGTCTCACCTGCCCTGAGCACAAGCCAGCGACGTGAGGCCGAAAATGCCTATCTCGCCGGGGCACGCCTGCTCGACCGCAACGACCTTACAGGCGCCGAGGCACAGTTTTCCAAGGCGCTGGAACTCAATCCCTCCAACCATGACTACATCATGGCTGCGAATGTGACCCGCGAGCACCGCGTCACCGAACTCGTTCAGCAAGCCGGGAAGGCCCGCCTTCTGGGGCAGACAAAAAAAGCTGAAGCTTTGCTTGCCGAGGCCAGTCTGCTCGATCCGCAAAATCCGATAGTCACGCAGCATCTCCCGCAGGAGTCTGTCTCCGCCAGGTTCCATCCCGAGATTGAGAACCACGCCGAGCCCTGGCTCGAAGAGGGCCCATCCATTGCCGGGCCGGTGATGCTGTTGCCCAACTCCAGCACGCAGACATTCCACATTCGCTCAGATATTCAAGCCACGGTTCGCCAGGTTCTCTCCAGCTATGGCATCCGGGCAGTCTTCGACGATTCCATCGGGCATCAGAATCTCCGCTTCGACCTGGAAAATGTTCAATATGCACGAGCCGTGCCTATTCTGCTACAGATGGGTGGCCTGTTTGCCGTTCCGCTCGACTCCACCAGCGTCATCATCGCCAGCGACACGCCGGAGAACCGGCAGCGCCTCGAACGCCAGTTGCAGGAGACCATCAGTATTCCCGGCATGACTCCCCAGGAGATGAACGACCTCGGCAATGTCGTCCGCAACGTATTTGATATCAAGCAACTATCAATCGAAAAAGGACTGGGCAACCTCGTTCTTCGAGCTCCCGAAGACACGCTGAAGGCCGTCAATCTTACCTTGGCCGACCTTCTCGACGGCACCAGCCAGGTGATGATTCAGCTCAAGCTCTACTCCATCGACAAACGCCGTCAGCGCAATATCGGAACCCAGCTTCCCCAGCAGGTAGGGCTCTATAGCGTCTCCGGTGAGGCGGCCAAGATCGTCAACCAGAACCAGGATCTGGTCAACCAGGCAATCGCTGAAGGTCTGGTTCCGGCGGGCGCAAGTAATATCGACATTGCGCTGGCCCTCATCGGTTCCGGTCTGGTTAAAAGCTCACTGTTATCTTCGACGGTCGGCTTCTTCGGCGGCGGTCTCACTCAGACGGGCGTTACTTCGAATGTCTTCCCCACCTTCAACCTCGCCCTCAACTCCAGTAACAGCCGCGCGCTTGACGACATCCAGCTTCGCGTCGGAGATCGCCAGACCGCCAACTTCCGAGTCGGCACCCGCTACCCCATCACGACGTCTACATACAGCACCGGCGGGGTCGCGAACTCATCCGCGCTGGCCGGCATCAATATCAATGGCGTCAGCGCTTCAAGCCTGCTCTCCCAACTGGGCGGGAACTCCACCGGAGTCACCATTCCCCAGATTCAGTACGAAGATCTCGGCCTCACTCTCAAAGCCACTCCGACCATACAGAAGTCCGGCGCGGTGAGCATGCATATCGACTTCAAGATCGAGGCGCTGGCCGGCACCGCACTCAACAATATCCCTGTCCTCAATAGCCGACAGTTCGTCTCCGACATCACCGTAGACAACGGCACCACCGCTCTGCTGGTCAGTACGCTCACCAAATCGGAGTCTGCTGCCGTGAGCGGCATCCCCGGGCTCGGCGAGCTACCCGGCTTTCAGACCGCTGCCGCCGACAAAGTCGCCGAAACCGATTCCAGCGAGCTGGTTCTGCTGATTACACCCCATGTCGTTCGTCGTCGCTCCAACACAATCGCGGGTCCCCGCATTGCACTCAACCTGCCGCAGCAACCAGACTGAGACCGCCTTTGACCGGCAGCCATACTGAAAATACAGTTCCGTGCTGCTTCCCCCGTCGCGTCCTTGTGTGAATCGATCCCTCGTGTTTTTCGACGATTCCCTTGCTCACCCATAGCCCGAGGCCTGTCCCCATCAGCTCTTTTGTAGTTTGAAATGGCTCAAACAGGTGCTCCATGATATACGGACTGATTCCCTCGCCAGTATCACCCACCGTCAACCGAACACCTTTGCGGCCATCCATCCAGTTGGTCTGCGGATGCAGTCGAATCAGCAACCGCCCTCCCTCGTTCATGACATCCAGTGCATTTCGGATCAGATTATTGACCACCTGACGAATCTCGCCCTCTAAGCCCGTCACCAGCGGCGAATTAATCAGCTTCATCTCAACGCTGAGGCTACGCACCAGCAGTCTGCCTGTGTAGAGGGCCATCACCGTACGAAGGAGGTCAGCCAAGTCAATCTCCACCGGCTTACTTTGCTGCCGATGAAAACGCAGTGTCTGGAGCGTAATCTCCGTTACGCGAGCCAGTTCGTCCTGCGCGATCCGCGCATAGTCTTTGACCTCATCTATCGAGTCCGACTTCTGCACCAGATACAGCAGGTTGGTAATCGACTCCAGCGGATTGTTGATCTCATGCGCGATCGACGACGCCAGTTGCCCCACCGCCGCCAGTTTCTCCGATTTCCGCAGCGCTTCATCCTGCAATCGCGTCTGCGTCACATCCGTATTTACGGCTACCCCGCCTGTAACTTTTCCGCCCTGCATGATTGGCGCAGCTACACTTCGAATCCACCGTCCGGGTGTACTCACCGTCTCGGTCGAAGACTTGCCTGCCAGCGCTCCTTCCAGAGTCTTCAACTCAGATGGAAACTGCTCTCCACTCATCTTTCGTGCCCAGTGATTGCTGCGGACGTTCCCATCGAGTGAGGCGATATATACCCCATGCGGCATGCTCTCAATCACTGCATTCAACTCCGCCGTCCGCTGCTCGGTCAACTCGCAAGCCTTGCGCAGATCTTGCTGCTGCTGCCGCAACTCAGTCACATCACGAAAGGTAACGACGACTCCAAAAATTTCCCCTTCAGCCGAAACCGGCTGCGCTGAAATCTCTGCAATAAAGCTGCTTCCGTCCTTCCGAAAAAACATGTCCGGCAGATTGTTGATGGGCAGGTTTTGCTGAAACACCGAGTAGATAGGGCACTCCTCGGCGGGGAATCGTCCGCCATCCGGGAGATGATGATGGATCATCTTGTGAATATCGCCACCCACCAGCTCTTCGCTCTCAAAACCCAGCAGTTTCAATGCGATACGGTTGACAAAGGTACAGCGGCCTTCTCGGTCCAGACCCCAGATCCCTTCACCTGACGAATCCAGAACAGCCTGCCATTCTCGCATCGCCCGCTGGTCTGTTACTGATGGTGCCATCATCTCTGCAACTCCGCCATCATCTCTGCAACTCCGCCATCATCTCTGCAACTCCAATAGACACTCACTCCTCACGCTCCCGTCTACAGTTCAGATGCAAAATTCTTCACTTTCGGCCACCTCATGTTCCAATACCCGAATTGTCCTCTTCAGCGCGTTGACCATCGACAACATGCTGGCTATACTTGATCCTGTGAGAGCGGGAGTAGCTCAGTGGTAGAGTGCTTCCTTGCCAAGGAAGATGTCGCCGGTTCGACCCCGGTCTCCCGCTCCAAGAAAGCCCTGCCCGCTACACTCCACCTACAATTCAGCCGGGCTATAATCTCGATAGCCCACCCAGAGGCGCGGTACCCAAGTGGTAAGGGAGAGGTCTGCAAAACCTTTATGCGTCGGTTCGATCCCGACCCGCGCCTCCAATTTCTCTCAAACACTTATAACGACTGCCGAGGCAGCGACGCTGCCACGGCGCTGCCAACTAGAGGCAAATCGCTGGAAATGATTGAAGTTTCAGCCTCCGCGGTCGCAGGTGCTCCGCTCAGCTGTCCGCTCACCAACGATGCCGCCGAGTCCGCCGACTTGTCGAGGACGCGCGCATAGTAGATGAGAACGGTATTGGGCCGCGAGTGGCCAAGGCGCTGTTGCACCGCCTTGATCGGAGTGCTGGCCTCCACCATCTGTGTCGCTCCCCAGTGCCTCAGCAGGCGCCAGGTGATATGCGGCAGGCCGAGTTCTCTGGCCACCGGCTGAATGCGCCGTGCCAGAAGAGTCTCGTGCCAGATGGGGCCGGACTTCATGATCGAACCATTCTTAATGCGGTTTGGAAACATCCAGTCTTCCTCCTGCCCGTTGACGCGTTCCTTCAACGCGAGCAGACGTTCGACGTCGGCCTCTGTCAGCCGGATCGGACGATTCATGCGGTGGTACTTGGGTGTGTGCAACTCACCCTGGTTGACCGCGCGAACGATCTTCAGCTCGCGCTTCTCCGCATTGAGATCCTTCCACTTGAAGGCGATCTCCTCCGGACGAATCGAGGTCACGGCAATGAGCCAGGTCGCGGTGGCGATCGGCTCCTCCAGACGATTGATCAGCAGTGAGAGTTGATTGCCTGTCGGGAGTTCTGGCTCTTCCTTGATTCCCTCCGGCGGAAGATCCGCGTTGCGGGCGGGATTGGACGAGATGTATCCGTACTTCACAGCGGCAACGAAGATGGAGCTCAAACCCCACTTCAGGTTCCTGAGGGTTTGAACCGCCTTACCTTCGCTTGCCTTCTGGTTGATGAACTGCTGTACCGCCTCCGGGGTGATTTCAGACAGCTGCATCGGGCCAAACTCAGGGAGGTAGTGTGCGCGGATATTGGTTTCGTATCCATGCACCGTAGTTCCCTTTTTGTTGACCAGCTTCAGCGTGCGGTATTTTTGGATGAAACCGCGAAATGTCATCATCTTTCTCGGGCGGGACGAGCCGCTGTTAATGGGTTCAAGGATGACGCCCAACTTCTGCCGCGCGGCTTTCTCCGAGAGTTCCTTCTCCGTGCCAAGGTAGACGGAGCGCCGTCGGCGCACCTTCTGCCCCTCCTCGTTGATGATGTCCTCTCGATAGAAACCCTCCCAGTAGGGTGGACGTACATCCTTACGCAACCGGACGCTGCCGGCCTGGAATCGCTTTTGTGCCAATTTGAAATGCCCCTTTCCATTGGTTGGGGCACTTCCGTCGGATGATTCCAGCCTAGCACCGGTCCAATGCCGCTCGTGCTTGTGGATGTAGTGGAAAACCTGCTCCAGGTCGAACCGGAGGGATCTCAGGCCCAAGCGGACAACTGGCAGCGGCTCCCTGCTGGACTCCATCGTCCGTTGGTAAATCCAACTGGGGCTCACTTTAAGGACACCGCACAGTTGCATCACTGTAAGCAGTTGAGGCAATCCAGCGCCTTTCTCCGGGTGCGCTGGTGGGTGTCCGAGTTGTGTCGTGGTCGAACCCATCTTCCAACCATCCATAACCGAAGGGCCAGCCCTAGAGGGCATAACCCGAGAGTTCTTAGGTTGTAAAACAGGTCTAAAACTCGGTCAAATTTGCATGGGTGCTTTCGGGCAACCATATGCAAGATAAAGGTTTGGTTCGCTCGCGGCGGTTTTCTCTTTCCAGAGCAGGCACTTCAGTTCTCCCTAATCCAATCCGCGCATGACCCCTTCTCTGGAACCTCGGGACTATGCCTAATATCTCGCGTTACCAGAAAGACCTCCCATGCATCGGCTTCGCACCTTGCCGACGGACGAGATGCGCGCGACGATTGCCGACCGATATCGGCAGTCAACAAGCGAGCCTTTTCGATAGCCAATGCGCGGCCTAGACCTCTTCTGCCGCTGAGCTGTTATGGTCCTCAGATCTCCAGCGGAGGTTCGAAAGCCGTCTTCCCTCTCTTGAACTTCGTCGTGGGCTATCGATTTGAGCGGGTGCTCTCCCAGCGAGCAATCACCTAAATGATGAACGCGACGCTTAGGGTGAATGCAGGGTGGTGCCCGCGTGTTACCTAAATGACTCGGAATCTTTTATGTGGGTCTAGCTACAATGAACCATCAACCGGCTTCTGTTTCAAGACGCCGTTGTAGAGCACACCCTTTTCAGGGGGAGCCTGAATGCCCGATCCGCGGGACCTACTAATCTGCCTTCTTGATTACATCAAGGAGCAAGCCAAGCAGATCGACCTGGCAGGATATCGACTGGCGAACGCAAGGAGCCTCCTGCGCCAGCGCGGCGACATTGCCGGTTTGCCTGGCGTCGAGTTCGACATCAAGTTCGTCGGGGACATGTCCGGCTCAGAATCTCGCGGCTAGTCGCCGAACCGCTTCTTGCACTTCAACTCGTATATAAAGCACTGTTCCGGGTCAGCACCGATCTCAATGGCCCACCTCCGTCGATAGATGAGGCGGTGCTGGCGAAGCAAATCAATCAGCGTGTGCAATCGGCCGAGTTGTGCGCACCTGCTTTGTAGGCAAGGGTACCGGTGCCATAGAAGAGTGGGATGACAGCGGAACGATGATGCTATCGTCTCAAGTATATTCGACTATTGTAATATTCATCTATGCATGACTCATTAAGGCGATTCAAGGCTGACATCTTTCAGGCGCTCGCTCACCCGACGAGAATTGCCATTCTGGAACTTCTCAGCCCAGGAGAACTCTCTGCCGGTGCTTTGATCGAGAAGCTCGACATGGAGCAGGCTAATGTCTCGCAGCACCTTGCTGTGCTGCGAGCGAAACAGCTTGTGTCTAATCGGAAGGTCGGAAACCAGGTCTTCTATTCGATCCGAGACCCCATCCTCATTGATGTTTTGAATCTGATGCGGGCCTACTTCCACGCCCATCTCAAGGAGTCATTGAGCATGCTGGACGAGATGGAGAAGCCGCTGGAGACTGTCCGATGAGTTCGTCGCAAGGGTGGCTTCCCCGTTCCATCGAGTGCCTGCGGGGTTATACAGTTCCGCAATTTTCGCATGATGTTGTCGCCGGATTGACCGTGGGTCTGGTTGCACTACCCCTGGCAATGGCCTTTGCGATCGCGTCCGGCGTGCCCCCGCAAGCTGGCCTATATACCGCAGTGGTGGCTGGCTTTCTGATCTCCGCGTTGGGGGGATCACGTACCCAAATTGGCGGACCTACTGGTGCCTTCGTCGTTATCATCGCAGGAATTGTCGTAAAGTTCGGCCTGGGCGGTTTGGCGCTGGTCGGAATCATGGCAGGCTTTCTTCTGCTCATCATGGGTATCACGGGCCTTGGCTCAGCCGTCAAATACATCCCGCGCCCGGTTACGATCGGCTTTACCAACGGCATCGCACTGCTGATTGCTTCCACCCAGATTAAAGATTTTTTTGGCATGAAGACGCCGCCAGTACCCAGCGAGTTCCTGGCCCGGATCAGGATGCTCCTTCACTACGCCGGGACTACGCGGTGGCAGACCGTCGCGATGGCTGCGGCTTCGCTCGCCATCATTCTGCTGTGGCCGCGACTGACCAAGCGGCTCCCAGGCTCCATTGTCGCCCTCTTGCTGTCGACCGCTCTGGCAGCAGCCTTCCACCTGCCTATCGAGACTATCGGCAGCAAGTTCGGCGGCATTCCGCAGGGCTTCCCACACTTCACCCTGCCCTATTTTCATGCAGAACATATTCTCCCTCTGCTTCCATCGGCCTTCACGGTGGCGCTGCTGGCCGCGGTCGAAAGCCTGCTCTCCGCAGTCGTTGCCGACGGCATGAGTGGAGATCGCCACAACTCGAACGTGGAACTCGTCGCACAGGGCGTTGCCAATATCGCATCTCCGCTCTTTGGAGGCATTCCAGCAACTGGCGCGATCGCCCGCACAGCAACCAACATCCGTTCCGGAGCACTCACCCCGGTAGCGGGCATGGTCCATGCGCTTACCCTGCTTACCATTCTTCTGGTTGCCGCCCCGCTGGCTCGCTTTGTGCCGCTGGCAACACTGGCCGCGGTGTTGTTCGTGGTGGCGTACAACATGGGGGAGTGGAGGGAGATCGGCACAATCCTTCGCCTGTCGAAGACCGATATCGCCGTTTGGTTTACGACGTTTACCTTGACCGTTTTTGCCGATCTAACGGTAGCCGTAGGAGTCGGGATGACACTGGCGGCACTCCTCTATATCTACCGAATCGCGGAGACGACGACGGTTGCACCGGTCACGCGCGAATACTTGGAAGATGGGCAGGCGCACATTCTCCAGGACAAGGACATTCCGTCCAACGTAACCATTCTCCGCATTCATGGGCCGTTCCTCTTCGGGACGACCGAGAAGCTTGCAGAGGCCACCAGGGATTTGAAGCCATTTGGAGACGTCGTAATTCTGCGCCTTCGGAATATGACGGCGCTCGACGCAACAGGCATCCACGCGCTAGAGCAATTCTCTGATCGTCTGCATAAGGCGGGCAAAATACTTCTTCTCTGCGGTGCGAGGGATCAACCGTCGCGGCTCATCTCTGGCTCCGGTTTTCTGAAGCATGTGGGAGCCGAGAATGTTCTGCCTCACGTTCAGGCAGCTCTCGCTCGCGCGAGAGAAATCCAGGGTGACTTCGCGGGGATCGGCCGGGAGTTAGCTCTTGAGTTGAAGCATCGGCCACTTTAACTGCGTGCTTCAACTAGCGTAAATCTACTCCGGAGACATATGCATTGCAGCCGTTACTAAAATTGCTGGCTCATATCGCGAAAGCATTCGACATATCGAGCACATCGGATAACGCCCGAGCGCCCATTTCGTGGAAACAAAAGCAGCACAAGTCGGCCACATCTTCTCCCACCCGAGATAAGCCTCCCCTCGGCGATCGACACTGAGCAAATGCTCCCTTCGCGAAGGCAACATTTTGGCAGGCAACTTACAAAGAGAATTGGGTCGGAGCAAATGCAGGAATAGATGATGGGCCGCAGGGTGAATCGCATCGGCCAGAGGAGGTTTGCCGAGGTTCGTCCGCATGTCTATCAGGACGGCGACAGCGTGACCATGCAGTTCCAGATCGGTGAGATCCAGAAACGAGATGCTTGTGAGCAATCCGAATTTTCTGGTGCTCTCCTATACCCGAACCATGATGCCTTCCTGCTCTTTCACGAGGCTTCCGAACGCATCGCAATGCTGCTGTTCAGAACACACCTCCGTGCTGTTCTCACAATCACCACCCGATACAGAGCTTTCCTAACTGTGGCGTGACCTATGTCACTGCATCGGAGAACGAACTTCCGCCATCCATGCGCACGCTGCTTGCCGACCTGTGGAACGACTTCAAGCTCTTGGAGATCAGGATCGAAGAACTCTCGAAGCAGATTCAGCGCAGCGTGCAGTACAGCGATACTGCCCGACGACTCATGACCGTACCCGGCATCGGACCGCTTGCGGCCAGTGCTCTTGAAGCCTCAGCTGGCAACGGTCATCAGTTCGCCAACGGGCGGTTCTGCTCCCGTACCGTAAGCGATAGCTGTCCTCAAGCTGAGCGGATCTTGATAGTCGTGGCTCGGGCACGGCTGAGATGTGAACAAGGCGATATCCTGAATCGCAAACCGCAACCGGGCGAAAGAACAAAGTTGAAGAGGAACTGCGGAGGAGCGTGTCTGACGCCCTTTCGCGGCCCACTCGCACCACTCTCGGGATGATTCTTGATCGCCCTGTCCATCTTGCTCGGCAAAAGGTCCCACCCCAAGTCACTTGGAACTAATAAGTCGCGTCTTTTCGTGCCAGATGGAATTATGGCGAGGGACAGGTCGCGTTGCGGCAGTCGTCAAGATAGACTCTCGTTTCCCGAAATCTGCTGGTGCGTGCGGGAAGCAAACAAACGTCATTGACCCTTGTTTGCCAGAGGATTTATGCTTCGGTTTGGCAGAAAAAGCCTTCCGTGGTCGACCTTCCCAAGCTTGGACGTGGAACGATAGAATCACCAGGACTTAAGTCACAGACTCTACTCTCTGAGGGCGTAAACTTGCGGCTATGGTAAACGGCCCCAAACAGTCCGCGACGCTTCGATTGGCGCTCGGATTTGTGACCCTCTCGGCGCTCTGCGCCAGCTGTCTCGTCGTTCTTTTGCTCAGCCCAACGCAATGAGGCTATGGTTCCGATACCCGCATGAATAAAGATAAACGCGATTTTGCCCGAGCCAGAGGCTCAGATACAACCCATGCGACCATGTGGGGCTTGCTTGCCACCGTATCGCTGATTGGCGGGATTTACATCGGGAGTCGCGGCCTGCGGGACTTTGATCCTGCACTCGTGTCCTACGCTGGAGCGACCCTCTTCGCCGCCTTCGGTTTGGCCTATCGATTTTCGATGTGGCTGCGTCGCCCGCCCACTCGCCTCTACTGGTACCGCGGTTGGCAGATCTTTACGAAGCGCGGCAGCCTTGGCAAGAATCTGGCGCACCTCTTTGAGATTTTCATGAGCAACTTCATCTTCCAGCGCTTCATTGAGCGCAGATCCCACATGCGGTGGACGGCGCATTGGTTTCTCGCCTGGGGATGCCTGCTGGCGGGTGCGATCACGTTCCCCCTGTCCTTCGGTTGGATTCACTTCGAAACGGCGACGAGTTCTCAGGAGATCTATCGAGCTTTTCTTTTCGGGATTCCCGTAGGACAGTTTCCGGTACATTCCGTGATCGCCGAACTGGCCTTCAACGCGCTCGACATCGCAGCTATGATGGTGCTGATTGGAGTATTCACGGCTTTGTGGCGGCGAGGCCGAGACCACGGCGCAATGGCCGTGCAACAGTTTGCCGACGACTTGATGCCGCTGATTCTGCTCTTTGCGATCTGCGTTACGGGACTGTTTCTCACAGCTTCTACACACCTGATGCATGGCTTGCACTACACGTTCTTGTCTCAACTCCACGCGGTCACTGTGATTGTCACTTTGGTATACCTTCCCTTTGGGAAGTTCTTCCATATCTTCCAGCGACCTGCGCAACTCGGTGTGGACTTCTACAAGCGGGCAGGCAAGGAAGGCGAGCAGGCGGTTTGCATCCGCTGCGGGAACGAATACGGCTCGCGGATGCAGATGGACGATATGAAGCGACTGCAGGCAGCGCTCAATATTCACTATCAGTTAAAGGATGGGTCTCACTATCAAGACATCTGCCCCAAATGCCGCCGCAAGAACCTTGCGCTGACGCAGGACAGTATGTGGAAGACCCTGGTAGAAAAGGGTGAGGGTTCTTAGGATAAGCATGGCAAAACTTTCTACTGACATTCCTGATCTCGTTGAAGTTTTCGGCCCAAGTCTAAGCCGCGTTCCCGCCGGAGGCTGGTCGGATACTCGCGAGGACGACAAGCTCGTCAAAACGCACTGCTGCTTCTGCGGCCAGCAGTGCGGCATTCAACTCCGTGTGCGGTCGAACAAGATTGTCGGCTTCGAGCCCTGGGAAGACTTTCCTTTCAATCGAGGAAAGCTCTGCCCCAAAGGCGTCAAGCGGTACATGCAGGACGAACACCCCGACCGCCTGAAGAGTCCCCTTGAACGTGTCGAAGGTTTGGGCTTCGTTCCTGTGGAGTGGGATGCCGCACTCGATCGTGTCGTGAGCGAAATCAAACGAATCCAGGAGACGTACGGTAAGGATTCTTTCGCCATCCTCACCGGCGCTTCGATGACCAACGAGAAGGCTTACCTCATGGGCAAGTTTGCCCGCGTTGCGCTGCAGACCGCGAATATCGACTACAACGGTCGGCTCTGCATGGTCTCGGCCGGAACCGCATCGAAGAAGGTCTTTGGAATCGATCGCAGCGGGAATCCCTGGAGTGACATCATCGCAGCCGACGTGATTCTTGTTGCCGGAGCGAACATCGCGGAGTGTGCACCGATCACGACGGACTATATCTGGCGGGCCCGGGACCGAGGAGCCAAACTGATCGTCATCGACCCGCGCATGACGCCAATTGCGCGGAATGCTGACCTCTTCATCCCTGTTCGGCCTGGCGGAGACATCGGCGTCTTCAATGGAATGCTGCACATCATGATCAAGCGGGGATGGATCGATCAGGAGTACATCGCCAAGAACACCATTGGTTTCGAGGAAGTGGCCCGGACCGTCGAGAAGTACACACCGGAATATGCCGCGAAGATTGCGGGCGTTCCTGCGAGCATGATCGTTCGGGCGGCTGAATTGTTTGGGCCGGCGAAGACGAGCTTCGTCATGCATGCGCGCGGCATTGAGCACCACTCCAAAGGCGTGGAGAACTGCATCGCGATGATGTCCCTGGCGTTGGCGAGTGGACGGCTTGGTCGCGAAGGTTGCGGTTACGCGATGATTACAGGCCAGGGTAACGGCCAGGGAGCGAGGGAGCAAGGCGGAAAATGCGACCAGTTACCCGGCAATCGCAAGATCGATGATCCCGAAGCGCGGAAGTACATCGCAGGCGTTTGGGACGTTCCAGAAGAATCGATCCCAGGGAAAGGCCTCTCGGCCATTCCGCTCGTCGAAGCCATCCATGCAGGTAAGATCAAGGGCTTGCTCTCCATCTGCTTCAATCCAGTGGTTTCGCTGCCCGATGCTAACTTCACGCGCGAGGCGCTCGGGAAGCTGGAGTTCTATACCAACATCGACTTCTTTCTTTCCGAAACCGCCCTGCATGCCGACATCGTCCTTCCCGGTTCGCTTATGGAAGAGGATGAAGGTACGACGACCAATGTTGAGGGCCGCGTCATTCGTCATCGCAAGGTCGTTTCCCCACCCCAGGGCGCCTGGGAAGACTGGAAGATTCTTTGCGAGATTGCGCGTCGGCTTGGTAAAGGCGACAAGTTCAATTACGCAGGACCGCGCGAGATCTTCGACGAACTGCGCGTCGCCTCAAAAGGCAGCGTGTCTGACTACTACGGCATGACCTGGGAGAGGATTGAGGAGAACAACGGACTCTTCTGGCCTTGTCCGACTGCCGATCATCCGGGCACACCGCGCCTTTACGAAGATGGCAAATTCGGACACCCCGATGGCAAGGCCCATTTCATTCCCGTCGAATGGCGTCCATCGGTCGAAATGCCCGATGAGGAATATCCGATTGTCTTGACGACAGGACGCGTGGTCTCTCAGTTTCTGTCGGGAACACAGACACGTCGCATCGGTGCCTTGATCGATCAGATCCCGCAACCGTTCTGCGAGATGCATCCGCAACTTGCAACGAAATTGGGCATCGTCGATGACGATTATGTGAAGGTGGAGAGTCGGCGAGGTCATGTGGTTGTTCATGCCAAAGTAGTGAAGACCATCCGCCCTGACACAGTATTCGTTCCCTACCACTGGCCGCATGACCGCTCTGCGAACAACATGACTATCCGGGCACTTGATCCTCAGTCCGAGATTCCGGAGTTCAAGGTCTGCGCCGTGCGAGTGATGAAGACCGAACGGCCAACAGACCCGGTTGCAGAGCTTGAAGTCCAAGCGGGAGGAATCCGATGATCAAGAACGAGTTCTTCATCGACTATTCACGTTGTATCGGTTGCGAGGCCTGTGTTCAAGCCTGCGGCGAATGCGACACCCATCGTGGGGTCTCGTTGATCCACCTGGAAACGATCGAACGCCGCGACAGCGTGCAGACGGCACCGCAGGTTTGCATGCACTGTGAAGATCCGATCTGCGCCCAGGTCTGCCCGGCCGATGCCATCAAAAAGACGCCGGACGGTGTGGTTCAGAGTTCACTCAAACCGCGTTGCATTGGTTGCTCAAACTGTGTGGTGTCTTGTCCTTTTGGGGTTCCCAAGTATCAAATCGATGTCGATCAGATGATGAAGTGTGACATGTGCTACGACCGCACGAGCGTCGGTAAGAAGCCGATGTGTGCGACTGTGTGCCCGTCAGGAGCTCTGACCTTTACGACAATGCAGGATATCCAACGGACCCGCCAAGGTGTTCCCGTGAATGAATGGAAGTTCGGCGCTGAGGTCGTACACACGAAGGTCTATGTCATGGTTCCTCCGGAGATGACACGCGTGGACATTGGCTTGATTCAGATTCAGACGACCGCAGCGGCTTTGCCGAGCGATCCCTACGATGTGGCATTGATGTTGGAGAGCTAGGATGAATGAAAAGAGCGAGAGCTGTAAGAAATGCGGGGAGAATACGGCTGATCCGCAATGGAAGAAAGACTTTCCCATCGAGTGGGAAGGCGACCACTATGTGAGTCGTCGCGAGATGGTCAAGTTCCTCACCCTTGGGTCAGCCATTTTGGCGGCCGCAAACTGGTTGGTGGCATGGATATGGCATCGTCGTCGTGACGGGACCTTCCAAGCCCAAATGATTGGATCGGTCGCGGACTTGGAACGCAACAAGTCAATATTGTTCCGCTATCCGACAGAGAAAGACCCTTGTATCGCGGTTTGCACACTCACCGGCGAACTCGTGGCGTATTCCCAGGTTTGCACGCATCTCTCCTGCGCCGTGATCTACAAGGAAGAGGAGCTTTTCTGCCCGTGCCACAACGGCGTATTTGAACTAAAGGCAGGCCGCCCGACGGCGGGTCCGCCTACTCGTTCACTGCCACGGATCGTTCTGGAGAAGCGCGGCGATCAGCTCTTCGCAACCGGAGTGGAGGTGACGGCATGAGTGTCCAGCGGCAAGGTACCACGCTCTTCACCGCCATCCTTGTACTGGTTGCAACAGGGGTGGTGGTCCAGCTCTGGTTGTTGACCGTCAGTATGGAGGCGGTCGCACGCCATGACGTCCATACCGCGATTCCTGCGGCAGTAAGCTCAACCGTACTTTTCGCGATCAATATGGGCTTCCTGCGTTACGTTCTCCGCTTCGACCGGTCTCTCCACCGCTAATTGGATTATTTCCGTCGGATACTGAATTCGTGGCCAGTCTCGTTCAAGCTTTACTTATCTAATACAAGTGTGCGCGGGGAAAAACTCGCGCTCTTCGACAAGGATATGGTCGGCATAGAGGCCTAAGGCTGCCTGTCTGGCCAGGAGTGCCGTACGATCGTAGTCTTCCAAGGTCCCTGATGATATCCATACGGTGTAACGCCAATCGACTGATGCGTGTAAATCAGCCACGTCCATGGTCACGCTGAAGTCACGCAAGGGCATCACTGATTCGCCCCATACATTGCGGACGCGTCGCTGCACATGCGAAGATGATGGAGTGAAAGCAGCTATTCCCCCATGGGAGCCGTTGTCAGAGCCGGTGCTTGCTGATCAGCGCGGTACGTATGATCGGATGCGCGCCGCATGCCCGGTGGCCGAATCGCCTCGTGGTGTCACGCTCTTTCGACATGCCGATGTCGTCGCCGCGGCGACCGACCCGGCTACGTTTTCCTCGGCTGTATCAGTTCATCGCATGGTGCCGAACTCCCTGGACCAGCCTGAGCATACCCTGTTTCGGGCGGCGATCGACCCTTTCTTCACGCCCGAGCGCATGGGAGCGCTCGAGCCGCTCGTCCGGAGGATCGCCCACGGGATTATTGGCGCGTTGCCGCGTGACGCTACTGTGGATGCGGTCACTGAGATCGGGTACCCGCTTGCCGTGCGCGCACAGTCAGATTGGCTGGGGTGGCAAGGCATCGAAGACGAACTTCTCGTGTGGATGGCTGAGAATCATGCTGCGACCCGTTCGCGTGACCGATCACGCGCGGTCGCGGTGGCCGCCGCGTTCGACGACATTGTCCTGGCACAGGTGGAGCTTCGGCGGCGGATGGGGAGTGCCGCTCCGAAGGATCCCACGACCGAATTACTCGCGGTCACGGTCAACGGAGGGCCGTTGCCGGATGCCGATATCGTGTCCATTCTTCGTAACTGGACGGCAGGTGACCTCAGTTCTATAGCGGCGTCGGTTGGTGTCGTTATCTACTTCCTTGCGACGCGCCTCGATGTGCAAGAAGCACTTCGAGAGCAGCCCGGCAATCTGGCTGCCGCTGTCGACGAGATGTTGCGGATCGACGACCCGTTCCTCGTCAGCCGTCGTGTGCCGACGGCCGCGACCTGTGTTTCCGGATTCGTGGTCGAGTCCGGCAAGCAAATCTACCTGAACTGGACGTCGGCTAATCGCGACGAGAAAGTGTTTGCGGACCCGAATGCCTATCGGCCCGAGGAACACGCGGCGGATAACCTGGTTTATGGCACGGGCATCCATGTTTGCCCGGGTCGTCCTCTGGCGACGCTGGAACTCGTCGTGGCTGTACAGACGTTGCTGGGAATGACAACCCGTTTCGAACTGGCGGTCGACGAGGAACCTATCCGAGAGACCTACCCGCTTGGCGGTTGGCGGTGCGTGCCCCTTCGGCTCTATTGAGAGGACTGATCGCAGCGAATATCTGGACTCTGATGAAGATTTTCAACAAGGCGGTAAAATCGGGTTCAAGGCCTGAGCATAGCATTCTGCGACCAAGTTCAGAGATTGCCCTTCAGAAGCGCTGAAATCACATCTGCCGCACTGTAGTGGGAACTATCTTGAGGCAAAACTTGTGGGATGCTGTTTAGATCGTCACCAGCAGTCACCAGGCCATTTT
Source organism: Acidobacteriales bacterium 59-55 (assembly GCA_001897435.1). Lineage (GTDB taxonomy): Bacteria > Acidobacteriota > Terriglobia > Terriglobales > Acidobacteriaceae > Edaphobacter. The sequence goes on from MKSV01000011.1 coordinate 103,622, forward strand.
CGACTCGTCGTCCATTCCTTTTCTGCGGATAACCGACGTTCGCCACCAGCGCATTACAGAGACACTTCCTGCCCACCGTATCTTCCACTTTGCCGCCCTTCGCAACATAAAGGCTAACTGGCTCGGAGGCGCAGCGATACCCGATGGTCCCCTCTGGTGTCCGGTAAGGCTCGCGCAAAAATCCAAGATCGCAGATGCGCGGCCTCGCGGCATAGACTTCCGGTTCGGAACAAGTGCCATCCAACTTCGCAACCTTAAACGGAAACCCTGTTGGCGATGCCAATGGGTCCGTGAAAACCTGTGCATTGCCGGCAGTAGCCTGGGCTAGCAGAGGACGCTTATAGTCCTCTCGCAGTCCAGACTCCTCTGTAAACTCGAACGCAGTTCCTACCTGGACTCCAGTTGCTCCCTGCGACACAGCTTCACGCAGTTTCTCCGGGTGTCCATAGCCTCCAGCCAGCCAAAAAGGAACGCCAAGCTCACGTAGCTTTTCTACGTCTACGGTGTCCCGTTCCCCATAAACCGGCTCGCCTTCCTCCGAGAGATGCATCTTCCCCCGCGGCGGCGCATTATGTCCACCAGCCGCGCTCATCTCGACGACCAACCCATCGACTCTGCCGTTCGACCTTTTGAGCATGGTGATGGCCAGCGTGTTGGAAGACACAATGGGCAGAAACCTGGGTCGCACTAACGGAGCAGGATTGCCCTCCATGAAGTCGCGCGGATCGAAGTGCATGGTTGTGTCATCGTCCTCCCCCGCGCCGGTCACGTGCACTGAGTACTCCGCAACTTGGTGCTCGACGTAGCGATCGAGCACACCGGGAATTTTTAATGGGATCCCCGCCCCCATCAGGACATAGCCCGCACCAGCCAGCATCGCGCCGTAAATGGTTGGCAGATGCGCTACCTGGATCTTCTCGAGGTAGTTGATTCCTACTGGATTGGAGTGACCTTCACGGGCCAGAAAGACTTCGACGAAATTGCTGATGATATCCAGTTCAATCAACTCACGGGGATTGTCCAGAGTGTGCGCGGGCGCCAGCAAATACGGTGTCCTATCGGCCTTGCCCCCGGGGATGAAGTACTTTTGCCAGACGCGCTCGGCCATAGCTGGAAAAGGAAAAGCATCCAATCCCCTCCGCATGTGCCCGCCGGGATCGCCATCCTGGAGACGTCGAGCCAGAATCTGATCCAGCGCGGTTCCTGACACTACTCCAAGCTGACCGGTCCGCGATACAGCCTGAGCGAGCCGCCAATTCGATACGCCTGCACCCATGCCACCCTGAATAATTACCGGATACTCTGTCATGATGGCTTTATCTTTTCATTCAGCGGCACCGCCGAACGTCCTAGTTTTGTAATTTCTATAATTACCTATTGCAGCCTCGGAACCTTATATGGAAATGCCTTGCCAGGTTGCCTGGAACTCGTGTGATCTTTGTCACTGCACATGCCAGATAAGTAGTTGATCGTGAGTGATAATGACGTGAAGATATGTCAGAACCCCATGTCTAAACGACATGAATGAATTCGGTTGCTATGTCTTCTTAATGTGAATGAATCCTTGGATGATGAAATGAAAAAGATAGTAATCATTGGCGGTGGAATCACTGGGCTGATGACAGCATTCTTTCTAGAGGAATATGCGCGCGACGGGGTCGACTATACAGTTATCGAAAGTACGCCGAGGCCAGGAGGAAAAATTGTTTCGACACACGAGAGCGGTTTCATTGTCGAAGGTGGGCCCGATTCATTCCTGACCCAGAAGAAAGCCATGTTGGACTTATGCCACACGTTGGGGTTGGATGATCAGCTAATCGGTTCGAACAATGTGGAACATGCTACCTACGTCTGGAGTCAGGGGCGGCTGCATCCCATGCCCGAAGGCATGATGCTGATGGCCCCTACCATGATCCTTCCATTCTTGCGGTCAGGGCTGATCTCATGGCGCGGCAAGTTACGCATAGGAATGGAAATATTCATTCCAAGACGCCTCAAGGATGAGGATGAAAGTCTGGCCAGTTTCGTGCGTAGACGGCTTGGTGCGGAGTTGCTCGACAAGATCGCCGCACCGGTAATGGCGGGTATCCATGCTGCAGACCCTGAAAAGCTTAGCCTGCAAAGCACCTTTCCAATATTTTCAGAGATGGAGAAAAAGCATGGCGGCCTCGTTCGCGCAATGATCAAGAAGCGATGGGCCCAGGCCACGCATGGCCCGCAACACGGACCCGCCCCGATGTTCATGACCTTGCGTGGAGGTTTGCAGCAGCTTTCAGATGCAGTCGTTTCCGAATTACGCCCCAACGCCCTTCGGCTAAACTGTCGCGTGTTGAGCGTGGACTCCCACATTAATCAGTACAAGCTTGCATTGAGCGACGGATCGCAGATCCTGGCGGACGACATAATCTTCGCTACCCCGGCCAATGTAACTGCCGATCTGATCCAACAAATCGATTCCGAGTTGGCAACCAAACTGCGTGCGATCCGTTATGTCTCCACCGCAACAGTTTCACTGGGATTCAAAAGTAGGGAGATTGAATTTCCGCTGGACGGCTTCGGCTTCGTTGTACCCCATGGCGAGAGCCGAAAGATCACCGCCTGTTCCTGGGCTTCCTCGAAATTCAACCATCGTGCACCGGAAGGATGCACCCTCATCCGTGTATTTGTTGGAGGGGCATGCGCCGAATCCCTGGCGGAACAAGATGAGACGCGATTGGTAGATCTCGCTCGACAGGAATTGCGCACAATTATGGGGATCACCGTGCCCCCCGTATTGACCAAAGTCAATCGCTGGTACAAGGCAATCCCGCAGTATGACGTAGGCCATCAGGCACGTATTTCCGAGATTAACAAGATAGCGGCACAGCATCCCGGTTTGTATCTGGCAGGCTCCTCCTATCATGGCGCCGGTATTCCCGATTGCATTCAGAGTGCTGACAGGATTGCACGATTGATCGCACAGAAAATGAAGCCCCAGCGGGAAGAAAGTCGGATGGTCACGATTTCGTGAGAGTCGTGATGCCCGGCCAAATTGTGCATCGATCAGAGATTGAGAATGCTGGAAAACAATTCACACTGATCCAGGCCTGGGTATTACAGAAAAGCTTTTGCTCGAAAGCCGTCAGGCATGGTTTTTACGCTCCCTGCAACACGTGAAGTGTTGTTGCCGTTTTCACGATTCGAGGCGATGGAACATAGCCCTTGGGCACGTAGGAGCAGCAGGGCTCCTCCGCGTGCGGATTTCCAGTGAGCGCATAGGCACGAGATCGAGAGCCTCCACAAATCTCTTTGAACTCGCAAGCACCGCATTTTCCCTCCAACCTGGAGGTATCTCTCATATCGCGGAACAACGTAGACTCTCGGTAAATGGAGGCCAGCGGCTGCCGGCGGATATTGCCCGCCGAAAGTGGAAGGAACCCGCTTGGAAAGACCTCACCCGTGTGTGAGATGAACATAAATCCTTTGCCGTCGTTCAGCCCTCGTGGTGCGCGCCCAACTGAATCGGCGGCTCTTTCTGGTCCGAAAGGCGTAACTATGCCAGCCCTCCGTTCGCCGACCCGCTGCTGTAACACGAAACGACGATAGTGTTGCGCTTCAGTAGTTTTGATATCGAAACTCGCGGTTGCGGAGAGACTGTAGAGCTTTGCGAACACCTGCTCGAATTCGTCTGCATTCAGCAGATCGTCCAACTTTCCTCGGCCGGTGGGCACCAGGAAGAAAACACTCCATAGTGTAATTGGCAGGGTCTCCATGAGCCCTACAATCGCGTCAATCTCGGCGATGTTCCGGCGACTGAAGGTGGTGTTGATCTGTACGGGCAGCCCAGTCTCATTTGCCCAGCGGATTGCATCGAGGGTTCGCGCAAAGGAGCCTGCCATTCCCCGAAATGCATCGTGCGTGGCTGCACTCGCGCCATCCATGCTGACAGCAAGCCGGGCCAAGCCAGCCTGTTTCAGCCGGTCGATAATCTCTCCAGTCAGCAAAGGAGTGGCGCTCGGCGTCAGAGACACACGCACGCCAGCTTGATGCGCGTGCTCGATTAATTCAAACAGGTCAGGTCGCTTGATCGGATCTCCACCAGTGAGCACAAACACGGGTACTTTCATGGATGAGATCTGGTCAATGAGATGACTGCCCTCATCCGTAGTGAGTTCCATCGGGTGGCGATTGGGTTGAGCTGACGCGCGACAATGGACACATGCCAGATCGCAGGCCTGAGTCACCTCCCAGATTGCAATGAAGGGACGCTCGTCAAAATTAATCGTGTTGATTTGCTGGTTCATCGTTATTCCACAATTGATTATTGTCTTTGGTATTCTGCTGATCTTTCGTGAAGAAGAGATTTAGACGCACCGAACACTTTACGCTGCAGAATCAGGCCGTCAAACGCGAAGCCCCTCCGGAACTTCGCGTTTGGCCATGAGGGGTATTGTTCCTCCGCGCAGCAAGACATTCCAATAAAGCCATGGCAGACCGTACTTTTTCAATAACCACATGTCGTAGCGCTCCTTGAACGTGTTGATGAAGGGGATGGCTGGGGCGGGGCGGTGTGTGTAATCGAGTTCGCACAGCAGCATGCGGCCGTAGGCGGTGATCACCGGGCAGGCGATGTAGCCGTCGTATCGCGCCGTCGGTTCCTGGCCTCGGATAAGCGCGACGAGGTTGCTTGCCACCACCCGTGCCTGGCGTGAAGCCGCAGCGCCCGTCTTTGCGTTGGGAGTGCCTGCCACGTCACCGAGCGCAAACACGTTTGAGTAGTTCGGATGCTGCAGGGTATATTTGTCCACCTTCACCCAGCCCTCTTTTGGCGTGTCGGGGTCAGCGAGCGGACTGTCGCGGACGAAGTCGGGCGCACTTTGCGGCGGGACGACGTGCAGAATGTCGTAGGGAATGGTGGTCCGTTGTTGCGCGGGATCGCCCTTGAGTTGGAATATTGCCTCCTTTTTTTCAGGACGAATCTCGATGAGTTCCTGTTTGAAGCGCGTGTCGATACCGTAGCGCGCGACAACTTGACTCAATACCGCAGCGTACTCCTTGACACCGTAGATGGCGGGTGTGGAGCAACCGTAAATTACGTTTACATCTTTCAGGATGCCCTTCCGGCGAAAGTGATCGGCAGCCAGATACATAATTTTCTGTGGGGCACCAGGGCATTTGATAGGGTTGTTCGGCATGTGGAACAGAGCGGTGCCACCCTTAAAGTTTCGGATCAAATCCCAGGTCCTGGGGGCGAGATCGTAGGAGTAGTTGCTGGAAGCATCGCCGCGCTGAATCGCATCGGTCAGACCGGGAATGGCGTTCCAATTGAGTTGAATACCCACTGCCACTACGAGGAAGTCGTATCCGATGCGCGCGCCGGAGTGGGTGATGACGTACTGCTTTTCCGGATCAATTTCCGTGACCGCGTCTTGCACCCAACGGACTCCCTTCGGAATATAGCGGGCTTCCGTCCTGGCACTCGTTTCCTTCTGTACCAATCCGGCGCCTACCAGTGTCCAAATGGGCTGGTAGAAGTGTTGCTCGGAGGGCTCGATGATGGCAATTCCCGTCTGACCAGCCCTTTGCAGCAGGCTGGCTGTGATGATTCCGGCAGTTCCACCGCCAACGATAACGATCCTACTATGTGTTGTCTGAGAGTTGATATATTCCGACATTCTGTTCTCCCTGATCGCTCCTGGCGATTGACTTGGATTGCACAAGAAAACCATTCCAAGAGATACCCACAAACTGTTTGAGTGGAAGTTGGTGAGCTTTCGATAGGGATTAATTGGCAATCACAGCCCGGCTCACGCGGAATCGTGTGGGCGGAGACAACAAGCCGTAAAGGAGTGGAAGCCGGCTGGCAAAAATGTTCTACGATTCATGGATGACTCTCTCCAAATTCATCTGCTGAAAGTACTCCACACCCAGCAGCGTCGGCTTGCCACAATGTATCGCCGGGTGTGCAACTCCAGAACTTCCGGGGGCATGGCCCATTTGGAAGCCTGTGGGTAGAGCGTCTCCTTCGCCAGATAAAAGCAATACTTGCAATCCAGATTGCAAATCGGGTTCGATTGGTTTTGCTAGAACATGAACCGGTGCAATGCTCATCTACTCTCTCGCTATCCACGGTTCTCGAAGGACGAGATCGAACCGATACACAGAGCATAGGTGGCTCCCGCCTTACGGTCTGTGACCTAGATCACCGATGTTCTGTGGAATCAGTGAAGGCCATGATAGAACCTCCCTGTAATCTCGATCTTATGCCTTTCATTTGAAGTGGCTTGAATCACATGAGCGACATCCCATCTTTTGTGTGTCCTTCAATGTTTGGAGCTCTTCGCCTGTCTAATCGTGATCCGCCATCATGGTGTGCCCGATCTTTTGTACCAGCTGGATTGTTAGTGTAACGCAGCTTTTCAAATATCTGGATAGGTGCCGGATGGGATGTGCGTAGCGATTTCCAGCTCTCCACGCCCGGTGAAATCCGTTTGAAGCGCCCAGGTTTCGGGTGCCGGAGAGCGATAACCGAGCGACGAGTGCGGTCTGATGGTGTTGTAGTGAACCCGCCAGCGTTCGGCCAGGACCTGCACCTCTTTGAGCGAGTAGAAGATCTCGCCGTTGAGGAGCTGTCACGCAACTTTGAGTTGAAGCTCTCGCAGTACCCGTTCTCCCATGGACTGCCGGGTTCGATGTAGAGTGTCTTCGCCCCCGTATCAGCCAGCCATTTCCGCAGGTCTTTGGCGACGAACTCTGGCCCATGGTCGGAACGGATATGTTCCGGCACACCCTTCAACACCATCACGTCCGCCAGCGCCTCGATCACTTCGGCGCTGCTCCAACGTCGCTCCGGACGCACCAGCAAGCTCTCCCTGATGTGCTCATCGATCAGATTCAACATCCGCACCATCCTTCCATCCTGGGTCTTTGCGCTGACGAAGTCATCGCAAAGACATGATTGACATGCTCCGGCCGCAACCGCGCACATGACCCAGTCGTTGAGCCACAACCGCCCTCTCGGCTTCTGCTTCTGTGGAACCTTCGGCCCCTCACGACGCCAGATCCGCTCCACCCGGTCCTTGCCAACATGCCAGCCAGCCCGCTGGAGCAGTGCCGTGATCCTGGCGGTATCCATAGCGACCATACTGGCTGGCCAACGTTACGATGGCCTGGGGGGTGTCTTCGTCGTCTCGCTGCATCGGCCGGTAGCGCTGGGTGCCGCGTGGCTGCTTCACCACACGGCACGCCAGCCGCTTCAGCTTCGCGTTCTCCTGCTCAAGCTCCTTCAGCCTCCGCGCCTGATCCACCTTCAATCCGCCATACTCCTTGCGCCATCGGAAGTACGTTTGCTCAACGATCTCCGCTTCCTTGCAAGCCTGCGGCAACGTCTTCCCGTTCGCCACACCAACTTCAACCTGCCGCAGCAGGTTCACAATTTGCTCCGCTGTATGCTTCTTCCCTCGTGACATCGAACGCTCCTCTTGTTCCAGTTTTATCGCTTCTCAAGTGGTACAAAAAGAGCCGGGCATTCCGGAAGGGCTTTCGATTAACGGCGGTAACCGTGTGTAGATAAATATCCGTGTCTCTCCATACGATCGTGTCTCCCACGTCCACGACAAAAGCTGTGGCTCGTATGAGAATTTGTAGCTCATGGTCACTACGTGTACCAAGGGGTATCCTTATCACACCATCAGGTGAGGCCTATTTATGGACGGCATCCCGCAAGACAAGCAAATCGGATTAGTTAATCGGCTGACACAAGCATGTGGCGGCAGTTACACGTCGGAAGTGCGGCGGCGTTATTTCATCACTGGTCCGCAATGGGCGGCTTCCTATCAGGGACAAGCGGTCTTCCATGCTCCAGTACGATCGCCGATTACGTTCGAGACGGTGATCGAGGAGTACAGCAAGATCGGCCTCGGCTATTGGTGCACGCACGACACGGATGTTATCCCCACCAATGACCTGTTCACACCAAGGCAGGAAGAGATCGTCAGCCGCATCAAAGCCACGCTGGCAAAGCATGACATGAAATGCTCCATGATCACCTCTGAGACATTTCACCACCCCGTATGGGCCGCCGGTCCCGCGGCGGAATCTCCGGACATTCGTGAATACACCAAACGCCGCCTGACCAATGCTGTTGCCATTGGCCACGAACTGGGAGCGCAATTTTGCGTTTACTGGCCAGGGATGCTGGGCTATGCCATCCAGGGCGCAATCGACGAAACCCAGACGCTGCGCTGGTTTGCCGATAGCCTCAATGCGGCTTGCGATGCGGACATCGAGATCGCGAGAAAGAAAGGGCGGCCTACCCTTAAGCATTGCCTCGAAGCCAAGCCGTTCGAGCCCCAGGCCGAGATCTTGCTGCCCACCTCGGACTCCATGCTGGCCTTCATCTCCTCCGCGCTCGTCAAGCATCCGGAGATGGTGGGCCTCAACCCGGAGTATCTCCATGAGTTGATGTGGGGAGCCGCACCGCGAGCCTCCTTGGCCCGTGCGTTGCTGAGCGGCAAGTTATTTCATTTTGATATCAACGACGGCTATCGCCTGAAGCACGATGTCGATATTGCGATTGGCCTCGTCAATCCGCTGGACTGGCTGAATGTGCTCGTTCTCTTGCGCACCCACCATTACAACGGCCCTTTCAATCTCGACTACAAGCCGCCGCGGACCACCAGCAACCACGGCGTTTTTTCCGTGAGCGTGCCCACTATGGTAGACCGCTTTATCACGCTCTGGGAGATGGCGGGAGATGTCATCTCGGATCCGATTATCAAGGAAGCAACCGATAGCCTGAAGGCGGGCGGAGCAGGAGCGGATCCGGGAGACGTGGACTCGCTCGTCAGGGCCAACAAGGAATTGCTGTCGCTTCACGAGTTGATCGGGCATCGCCTGTTTCAAATTCTGATCGGCGCACACCGAGGCCGCACGTACAACCTCTAAAGGAAGGCACGGCTGAACCGCGGATAGAAAGAGGAGTTTCAGCTTTCTGACTCCGTAGAGGAAGGTCAGATACTACCTTCGGTTGCACATCGGCCTGTTTCACAGCGAGGAGCGTAAGGTGCGCTCCTCGCTTTCGTTTGTTGTTTGGCTATACCTTCGACCTTTGCCCAACTATCGATACCGCTTTGATGAGGTTGGACTCGACGATGAACTTTGCCTGTTGCTCGCTGCAGTAGGCGAGTTGTTGGGCTTGGAGGGGGATATGGATCGTTTTGGTTTCGTTGAGCTGGAGGGTGACGCGTTGGAAGCCTCTAGCTCTTCCCCGGGCGCGTTCGACTTTGGGCTTGAGGTGCTTGACGTACGGTTGAACGACCTCATCGCCGGTGCGCGGTCCGGAGTCCGTGACGTTTACGTCCACAGTGATGTGACCGCTCTTGGTGAGGCGCGTGGTGCCCGCCTTGAGATTCGAGAATTTAGAGGTGGCGTAGCTTAGGCCGCATCCGAAGAGGTAAAGTGGCTCCCCCAGGTTGCGACGGACACTTTTCGGGAGCACACAGTGGTCACCGATGCCGCATCGGAACTCTTCCGAGACATCTTCGGTGTGGAAAAGAACCACTCCCGGCTCGTAACCGGCATTACCAGCCTCCCTCACGGCTTGTGTGTCGAACTCGAAGTCAGCTTTGAGGTCGCGGCCGAGCGAGACTGGTTTTGTTTCGGATCGACAAACGCGATGGTTGGTTGATGGCCTAACGTTTTCGTAACCGTATCAGTCCATCCAGGCTAAGCTTGTAGCCCTCATAATCCGCGAGCAGAAATGCCGCTGCGGAAGCAGTGTAGACGGAGAAATCAAAAGGCGCCTTGATGCCGAGGGCAAATGTCATCGCCAGGGCGAACAGGAGAAGCAAGACTCCGCTGAGAAACGCTGCTACCCGCGTGAACCATCCGATCAGGAGAGCCAAAGCGAGCGTAGTTTCCGCAACCGTCGCGGCCCATGCCAGTGTCGGCCCAAGAGATATCGGCAGGATCGAGGTCAGACGCTCCGTATAGGCGATGAAGTGAGAAAAATCGCCCCAGCCCACCTGTGGTTGACCGATACTTCCCCACAATCCAAAGCGGTCGGCTACGGCGGAGAGAAATGCTGTCGCCAGCGCCAGCCGGAGAAAGAGTGCGCTGAAATCTGCAAGACGCCATCGCTGTTCCATAAAGCACCTTTATCACGAACTCGTGACTTATCCGGTTTGGTTACTTCACCGGGACGAGGGACGGAGCCCCCTTGTCTTTCACGAAGAAGACAAGGAACTTGGCCGGCTTGGTTTTGCTGGCATTGCGGCTGACCACATGGATGTCCTCAGGCGACTCATAGAAGGTCTGTCCAGGGCCGAGGGTCAGTTGCTTGCCGCCCTTCACCTGCATGATGACGGTTCCCTCAAGCACGTAGACAAAGACATGGGCGTTGTGCCGATGGATGGCACTGTCCTCTCCGGGAGCGTACTCCACGGTGAGCATCACGCCTTCCTTACCAGGGATGCCCGTAAGATCTTTCTGCATCAACGGTGTGACCTTAGCCTGTTGAGCCGCTAACGTGCCCGTCACCAGGCACAGGAAAACCAGTAGCCTCTTCATCGTTTTACTCCTTCTGCTTCGTGCGCTCTGAAGATGAACGGGTTCCATTCCCGACTATCCAGAAGCTCTTGGCATCGTGACACCTTTTCTTCTGCACATAAGATCTCACTGCTACTTAGTCTAGGACGTTCTCCTTAAATAAACTCGGCATAGCCCAACTCGCGGAGTGGAGTACGATTTTCATAATGAATTCTATTCATGGGATATCGGCAATAGGCGCAATTGTAGGCTTTGTTGGAGTGATGACGTGGCGCGTTCGCGAGGGCCGTACTGCGGTGACGGCTCGCAAGATCCTTATCCCTCCCCTGGGCATGGCGACGGGGTTTTGCATGTTCGTGTTGCCGGTCTTCCGGGTTCCCTGGATGTGGGCAGTTGGAGCATTTGTGATTGGGGCTCTAGTGCTGGCAGAGCCGCTGATTCGCACGTCGAAGTTAACGTTCGACGGTCAGACCGTGATGATGCAGCGTTCGGCTGTGTTCTTTCTGGTGGTGACAGTGTTAGCAGCCGTTCGCTTCTTTGCACGGGGATTTTTCGATAAGGTGCTGACGATGCAACAGACGGCAGGGCTGTTTTTTGTGCTGGCGTTTGGGATGATTCTGCGATGGCGAGTGAGTATGCACTTGGAGTATCGGCGAATGACGGGGAAGCAAAATCTGCTGGCTACGGAGATCGAGCACGGAGAGTTGGAGAAGAAAGCGTAGCGGCGGGGTGCCTCACAACTCCAATGCGGCCAGCATCGAATTCGTGCTTAGGGACGAGAGAGTGGTTTGCCGAGTATCTGCTCGACGTCACGAACCTTACCCTGGAGACGGCCGGTAGCACCCTTGCGATCATCCAGGGTGATATTGGTGAGTACACGTGGAGCCAGTTCGAGCACGCGGCGATGACAGCGGAGGATCACATCAAGCACCTGTTCGGAATCGCCCTCTATCACGGTGTGCATGGGGCCGAGTTGATAGGGCAGGCCGGAGTCGTCAACGATGGCCAGAGCCTCGGCGACGATTTCCTTGACGCCTTCCCCGGCACCCATGGGAACTACGGAAAAGCTGGCGAGCATGATTACCTCCTGATGACAGTATAGAAGGTGATTGAGTTCACTCGCCCATATCGCGATCGGCCTGATCTCCGATGCAGTTTCAAGACAGATGGAGCCCCACGGCCAAGCCCCCTTTCCCCACCACCTGCGGCTCCAATGTCACCGCTGTCTGCTAGGCCTCAAATTCTCTGAAGCAAAGCAGATCAGCCTTTGAAGGCTCCTAAGCCGAATGGGCCCCAACGTCCGGAAGCCGTGTCGGCGCAGACTACACACAGACCACTACGCTTTCCTTTCCTCCGTCCGATACTGTGGTCCAGAACACAGCTCCACGCTGTTCTAAAAATCACTGCCTGATGGAGAGTCATCCTAACTGTAACCGCAGGGTTCAGGGTTGTGACTCTGTGGGGTGACCTATGTCACTGCATGGGCACCGAACAGCGGATATTGTCGAAGATGAAGTGAGGAGGTGTTGTTATGGTTATTACGTCAGAGACATCGGTACGCGATATCGCAGTTGGGTATCCAAGTGCCATTCCGGAGTTCGAGCGGATCGGGATCGACTACTGCTGCCATGGTCAGCACACCCTGGCAGAGGCATGCACGAAACGCAACATAGAGCTTGCACCGGTGCTCGAGAAACTGGCAAGTTACCAACAGCGCAGCGTAAAGCCGGTGGAAACCGAGTGGCTGCATGCTCCTTTGAAAGAACTATCTGAATACATCGTCAAGAAGCATCACGCCTATACTCGTGAGCAACTCAAGCTGATCGACGATCTGATGGCCAAGGTAGAGCAGCGCCACGGAGCCGAGCATGTCGAGGTCTTCCAGTTGGGTAAAGCTGTCGCGGTATTCGGTTCGGAACTGAGGCATCACACCGAATGCGAGGAGACAAACCTATTTCCTTATATTTCGGCATTAGGAACCGAGCAGCAACCAGAACTGCCGGCGCCGGCAAAGGGCAGCGTCAAGATGCCTATCACTCGCATGATGGCGGACCACGATCAAACGGGTGAGGAGCTCCAAACCATACGAACATTGACTAACAACTACACCCCGCCAGCCGATGCGTGCCCGACGTGGCGTGCGCTGTACCGCGCAATCGAAGAACTGGAATCGGATCTGCATCAACATATTCACCTGGAGAACAACATTCTTTTTCCGCGTGCCTTGAAACAGGCAGAGGTTGAGGCCCAGAAAACGAGCGTGAACTAGGTCATGCAATGAACGGAACCATAGGGGGATAAGGCAGATTCTCTCAAGTGGATGGCCAACACGCCATAGCCAGAAGATAGAAAGGAGAGCATGGGCGCTACGTCAAAGTTATTGCTGATCTTCCTTCTTCTGGCTGGCGGAGTGGGATCGGTTTTCGTTGTTGTAGCGCTATCTACGCGTCAGCCGATCGAAGATCAGACTGAAATGCACCGTCGCGGATATGCCGTTCGGAGCAAATGGTTCCTCTTTGTAACACTCTTCCTCCTGGCGGCTTTCGTGGCCACCCTCCCCTTTTTTCCCTATCTTTCGAGAGTGACGGCACAAGGTCCAGCGCTGAGGGTGCCGGTGATCGCCCAGCAATTCACTTTCATCATGCCTTCCCACCTACCGTTGAAACAGCGAATTATTTTTGAAGTAACCTCGCGAGACGTCAACCATAACTTCGGGATCTATAACTCGAAAGGTGAGCTGATCGCACAAACTCAGGCCATGCCGGATTATGTGAACAATCTGGAAGTTACCTTCCAGAAATCCGGACGCTACACGGTACGATGTCTGGAATACTGCGGAGTTGGCCACGCACTGATGGAAAAAGAGTTCACGGTCGGGGGGTACTGAGTGATCTCAACCAACGATTCCGCTGGCCGCAATGTGATGAAGCTCTACCTCGCTTTCGGTCTGATCATCGCAGCCGTGATGATGCTCGTAGGCCTGACCATGCGCATGGCCCAGGCACAGTGGCTATCGATTCCGCCGGATGTCTTTTATGAGTTGCTAACCTTGCACGGCGCCGGAATGATTATCGCGCTCGTGGTGTGCGCGATGGGCGGGCTATGGTTCCTCATGCGCCGGCGAATCAGTCTTAGCGCACCGCTGGCGGTAGCGGCGTGGGCTCTGCTCATGCTGGGAGTGGCAGGCGTCGTGATATCAGTTGTGTTTGGGCACTACGCCGGTTTATACACTTTTCTTTATCCTTTGCCTTTTATTGGCAGTTGGCCCGGCTGGGCCACGGGCGTATTTCTTATCGGCATGATGCTGATCAACATTGGGTGGATGATCTGGTGTTTTCAAATATTGGGAGCCGTTTTACGAGCGTATGGGGGTCTGCGCGGAGCTCTGGGGTGGAACTTTGTCTGGTGCCCTAAAGCATTCGCAGCCGCGGGTCACGAACCTCCACCGCCCGAGGCATTTCCCGCCGTGGTTGCGGGCCTGGATGGGCTGATCACTGGCATGGTTGCCATGCTCCTGGGAGTCGCCCTCCTGGTACGATGGATCGATCCGCGCGTGCTGATCGACCCTCTGTGGGCGAAAAACCTTACGTATCTCTACATGCACGCTTTGGCCAACCTGATTATTTACATGCTGGCCGCGTTTATTTATGTCGGCTTATCCTATGTGACCAAACGCGAATACCATACTTCGAAGGTATTCGTAATTGCCTGGTGGAGTTCGCTGGTCTTTATTTTGACCAATTACTTCCATCATCTTTATATGGACGTTTCTTCCCAGCCTCAGATCCTCCAATATTTTGGCGAACTATCCTCGTATCTGACGGCGATTCCAGTGACTGCGGTGACGGTGTTCGGCGCCCTGATGCTGGTGTGGCGGTCCCGGACGCGGTGGACCCTCGGCGCCGTCTTTATGTATTCCGGTTTGATTGGCTGGGTCGTCGGTGGCATTGGCGCGGAGATTGACGCCAGTGTCCCGTTCAACCTGCATCTGCACAATACACTTTGGGTGCCGGCTCATTTCCATACTTATTTACTGGGAGGCTGCCTGCTGTTTGTAATGGGTTGGGTGTTTCTCCTGCTGGAATCGCGCAGCGAGCACAGTACAAGCAAACTGATGCGCTCGCTGATCTTCACTCTGTCGTTTGGAGGCATGGTGGTCTTTCTCCTCGGATTCTACTTCGGCGGTGCAACCGGAGTACCCCGAAGATACGACACGCAACCGCTGCCGGGACCGCTGATCGCCCAGTTCGCTACGATCGGGGTCATCATCATGCTTCTCGGCTTTACTCTAGCGTTTTTCGAAGGGTTGCGGCTCCGATCAGGCTTTTCAGCAGACCGTATGTTGTGGCCTCAGAATTTGAGGGATGACATCTCATGAAGTCTCGCGATTCGATTACACGAATGACATTGGTTGGAACGGGAGTTGTTGGCGCTGTCATCATGGTTGGCGGGATTGCAGCAACTGTACACATGGGGATGACGAGCATTCCCGTCCACCATCTACTGCATGCCGGAATGACCCTGGGTGCGGGGATGCTGGCAATTGCTATGGCTGCCAAGCTTCCGGCACGACACTCCGAGCGCAGCGCATGGATCATTTGGGCAATTCTGGCACCCATCCTTGGGTTGATTCTGATGTGGCCATCGGAATATGCCTACCTCATGGAGCACCACGGGTTGCACATGCTTGACCACCTGGGGATTATCGCCTTCAGTTGGCTGGCGGTCTTCGCGGCCCAGGCTTATGTGCGAGGCCTGGGATGGCCGATGTTGGTGCTGATGGTGGCCATGAATGCCGCAGCAGCAGGCGGATTTGGCGTAGCTCCGGCCCCCAGTGCGTTGCTGTCTCTTCCGCTATCGACCGTTACTGCTGAAAACATGGGAGGCACGAACGCCCTAGGAGTCCAAGCGACGTCGCTTCATGTTCTGGGAGAGCAGGTGGCTCAAAACATGGGTTGCGGAGCATGTCATCAAGTCGATGGCACCAAGGGCATCGGACCAACATGGAAGAACCTCGCAGGCTATCCGCAAAAACTCTCCGATGGCACTACGGCGGTCGCCAATTATCAATTTTTGAGGGATGCCATACTCCACCCCGAGCATTTGCAGTTGGAGGGCTTTCCACCGAATAGAATGCCAACAACCTACGGCGCGATGCTATCCGGCCCCGCGCACAGCGATGAACGCGAGCTGAATGCGATTATCTGGTACATCAATAGCCTTAGCGACCGTTCCACCTCCGCGAGTCAGCCGCCGGTGCCGGACGAACTCGAGAAGTAAAGACGATCATCGCTTCAATTTGGAATGTCTGTCGAAGTCATCGGGGCCTTAGTGGGAGTAAATATGCGATACGTTCCGATTTCATGCGGTGAGGATGTTTCGATGTGGTAATCCCCTTTGCATGGGATCCTCCACAACTTTCAACCTGACTTCCGCATCCGGAATGAACAGATTCAGGCAATCACCTGTTCCCTCTCGCCAACGAGTGAGATCGCTCCGAGATGTTCTCCATACTGGGCGAAGAGCCGCCGCATGGAACGAAACCTCGAACCGAGTTCCGGCCTGGTTGCCACACGGAATGCGATGCGCAGACTGCCCATCAGTCCTTCATCCTGTAGCAGCCGGCGCGGCTCCAGCAAATGCATGGGCGCTTCACCACTCCAGGTCACCTTGAGTCCATTCTGTCTGAACAACCTGATCCACTCATCCCGGCAAAGCGGCTGCACCCCTACATGGATATCTCTCGACATAGCTGCCTGAATCTCCTGACGCAGAGAGTCCGGTATATCGTTCGGCAGGAGACAGAGTTCATGAATCCCGTACCGCCCCCCGGCTGCCAACAAGCGGCAAGCCTCGGCGACGATACGATTCTTTTGCTGCGGAGTCTGCATACTTAATAATGCTTCGCTATAGACCACGCTCGCACAGGCGTCGGGCAGTCCCGATTGTTCGGCGCTGGCCTGCACAATCTGAGTGCTGGGTCCGGCAAACCGCTGTTGCAATTGGTGAGCCGCAGACGGTTCGCGTTCGACGCCCCAATACGCCCGGGGATGCTTTTGTAAAACCATCTTCGCCGTCACACCAAGTCCTGGAGCGAACTCGACAACCCGGTCCTGCGGACCAATTGCGAGGGTATCGAGCATTTGCCAGGTAAGCTCGATTCCACCTGGCCGCAGCACTCTCTTTCCAACGCGAGCCAGTACCCAGTGTCCCTGCATCTTGTCGGGATGTTGTCCCGCGCCAGGTAATTCAGACGGGGCGAGATAGGAAGCACGCCCAATGGCACCAGTATGAGAATCCTGCATCATGATTTCCTCTGCTCTTCATCTTTGGCGTTGGAATCCATGCTGCATAGGACTTAAGTCACCGATGTGCTCAAGTGATTGGTGTTGAAGGGGATCTGCAACTCACAGGCTAACCGGCTTTCTGTTTTGCCGCGTGCACGAATCTTCCATCAAGTCAGGGTATGAGTTTTAGAAGGATCCATCTTCGCCTTTGCTTGTAGAGCCGAGGCATTGAGGATTGTGATGCGATGTCCATGGATGGCGATCAGATGCTCATTGACGAATCGGCGTAGAATCCGCGTGACGACCTCGCGCACCGATCCTAGACGTGAGCCGATCCTTTGATGAGGATCGGGTAGAGAGAAGGAGACGCCGTCCTTGACATCGCCAGAGATTGCCGCCTCTTCCACCAGCATCGCCGCCAATCTCTGGGTAACATCCTGCAAGGAGACTCGTTCGAGCAGTGTTGCCATCTTTCTAAGCCGGCTGGCCAGGACGCCCAGGGCTGCAAGCGCCGCCTCCGGATTTTGGAGCAGAACATACCTCACATCTTCTTTTGCAAGGAACAGGACCACGGACTCCTCTTCGGCGATTACCGTGGAAGGATACGCTCCATTATCGAAGACCGGAACTTCCGCAAACGTGCCGCCGGCGCGTTCCACTCGGATGGTTTGTTCACGCCCGTCCTCGTTTTCGCGGTAAGCCCGGAGCGCCCCGGAGATAGCCACATACAACCCTCGGGCCGTTTCTCCGGCAACGAAGAGAATTTCTCCTCGATGCAGGTGCCGTTCCACAGCGTGGCTGGCGAGCAGTTTCAATGCTTCAGCTGAAGCGTTGGCAAATAGTTCAGTTCCATGCAGTATTTCTATTCGTTCCTGCGGCGTCATACTTCCACCTCTGCTGAGACCTGTGCACTTGTGACTCAGATTACGACATTCTGGTTTACAGGGTGTGATCGAACACTTTGAAGGGGAATAGCCACTATACGTCGGAGCAAAATAGCGCAGAGCACGCAAATTGGGGGCACGGCGGCTGGATGCTCCGCACCCAGACACCGTACCCGAGAGTTGTTACATCGAGAGCAGCCTGGTTTGTACCATGGTCAGTATGCGAGATCATCCAACCGAGTTGGTGTAAATGGTCGTATCGATGGTTGGTGGAACACACTTCCACCGAAGGTGATTCGATGATGTCTCGCTGAGGTCCGGGCTACAAAGCACTACCCCAAGCGTCGCTCATCGCAACATACAGTGCATCGTCGATGATGCAAAGTAAGGCAGGCAGTTCCGTACTGGACTCGATATTATCAACCCTCCAGAGACTCCACGCGCGGGAACTCTTGAGACGGGCCGATGCGCTTATCTGTGCTCGTTTCCTCCGGTACAGTTCCAACCTGTTTTCCAATATTCAACGATCGTTCGTGCGAGGGTATTATTTCTTCACAGCCCTACCAAGCTTCTGTTCGACCCGACTTACCGCACCCTCAATCTCACCCGTTCGCTCACCATAATCGTCAAGTCTCATCATGGTAAGGACCCGCTCAGACTTTTTCCGAACCTCAAAATGGCACTCCTTCGCCAGACTCATCAGTTGGTCCCACGTACCTTCGACCAAAGTACCAAATGCAGTCATTCGGTAGTCGAGGCCACTGGCCTCTATGATCTTGACGAGGCCCGCAATATCGCTGCTAATCGAGAGATCCCGTCCGCGTGGAATTATCGTGAGTTCCAATACCATGAGATTACTCCTTGACTTCATTGATGCACGAGATCCTATCACCCTCAGAATAGGCGCAACAGTCGTTCTCTAATCGAATGCTTACACCTCCTGCCAAGCATCGGTAAAACGTGTTGGCCTCTGATCAAAGAAAACGTGTAGCGTACATCGGCCAGACAGAGAAGCGAATCAGATCAGGGTGTGATCGCGCCATAGTTTGTTTCACCAACCTTTAAAGTTGAGAGACGGCTTCTTCACCCCGCGTGGCAGTGCCAGTCGCTACGCCAGAATTTCATTATTGACCGGACATCTGCCGAAGCTTGAGGTACTTGCCAATCAGCAGCGTAGTGGGATAGAGGACCTGCTCTTCATTCTGTGCGTGAAGCATCAGAGCCTCGGCGAAAGCAAGCACCTCCGGCTTGTGTTCCTGACGCGCTGCCGATGCTAAGGCCTTCAGTGCCGACTGAATTTGCCGATGCTCCTGGATCATCTGCTCATAATGTGCCTGGAGTTGGGCGGCCATCTTAATGGCCTCATCCATCTGCTTGCCGCTTAAGGGTCGATCATCCGCGATGAACTCCAGCAGTCCCAGGGGTGGCATAGCGTAGGCCTCTTCTGCCTCGAAGTGCGGCAGGAGTGCATCCGCCACCACCCTGGCGCTAGCCTCCGTTTTTCCTCCCGAGGCGAGCGCTTCATCAAGCTGGTGATGGAGGTGTTTGTGTTCCTCCAGTATGGATGAAGGAGTGGCGAACGACGGGCTAGATATAGATATCCCGGATTCATTACCCTGTTTGTGATGTTGAGCAGGAACACTCTCCATAGCGAACGCCACAAAAAACGCGAACGCGATGGCAATGTGACTTCGTTTCATAAAAAAGCTCCTTACAGCGAGTCCGCTGCCCCATGTGAGGTTTCGGAGTTCCCCATTGTAGCCAGTTTCGCGGGGAGCACTTAAGCCACCGAAATACTAATCTATGCATAAAACCGGATTTTGCCAGTGATGCCGGCCACAAGCCTTAGCGGCGCCCATCACATCGTAAGTTTGAGTAAAACATATGATGTCAAACCTCGAGATGGAGGGCACTTAATTGTGAATCCTTTGCTTTCGGTGCGCGATTTGACCGTTGGCTTTGGTGATCGCACGGTAATCCGCGGCTTGAACTCCGAGGTGAACGCGGAGATGCCTTGGCCATTATTGGCCCGAATGGCTCCGGTAAGACAGTGTTGCTCAAGGCTCTGTTGCAGTTGATACGATATGAGGAGGCTATCCTCTGGTCACCTGGCTCCCGGCTTGGCTAAATGTCCCGCGAAAGATCGCCGCAGAAGTAGCACTCGTGCGTGATGGCGCCATGATACACATTAAGTTTGATCTCGCCACCACCACCTTCGCCATTCTCGTATGCCGGGGGTGCGAACAAATCAAACATCTCCGTAGAGCTTCCCTAGGATTCACCCTCATCCACCTTTGCACTCTGCCACAAGGGATAAGGCAGCCCTGCCATCCGGTTGATCACGAAGGCCTGCACCGTCAGCAGCACCACCGCCACCTCAATCACCACCAAGAGGTACGGCGTCGACAGAATCCCCAGCGCAACAATCAGCGTCGTCGCGCCCGCCGGAGGATGGTTCACTCGCAGCAGCACCATGAACGCCCCGGTAAACGCCAGCGAGAGCGCCGCAGAGAGAATCCTCGGCCAGTACACCCCGTCGTGAAAGTTCGGTGCCCCATGCTCCAGGCCCGCCGCCCAGAACGCACCATACCCGCAAGCCAGCCCGATGGCATGGCCCAGAATCGCATTCCGCGGACTTGACGATTGACCCATCGGAGAAAAGAAAAACAGATACGCCGTCGGCCCCAGTGACGGAAACACAAACGCCGTCTCGCTCACCACGGCCAGCAGAGCCAGCAACGCAATCGTCACAAACCCATTCACAAATACATACAGCGTCCAGATCAGCAGCGGAGGAAAGTGGTTCAGCAGCCAGCTCAAACGCAGGTGAGCCAGCGCCGTACTGACATTCTCCGAGCCAACGCGCGGAGGCCGAGGTTTAGATCTCTGGGGCATCAGATATTAGGTAACAGATCAAAGTATTCGTCGTCTTCGTTGCTCCCGCCCTCGCCCTTGCCCACGTCCTTTTCGCTGCCGACAAACTCGATCCGTTCAATCCACTTCACCATCTTGTAACCTAGTTGATTTTCGACCCGCAAACGTAGCGGAGAGCCATAGGTCTCCGTCAGCGGCGCACCATTCATCTCCAGCGCAAGGATGCACTCTGATTTCAACACATTCTCCAGGCTCTGGGTATCGTAGTACTCCGCCCCATACAGCGAATAGCCGAACGAGAAGAACGCCAACACCTGCGCCGAAGGCAGCGGCCTCACCAGTTCCACCAGCTTCCGGATTGGCACTCCACCCCATTCTGCCACGCCGGACCAGCCCTGGATGCAGTGGTGCATGGTAATAAAGTCCTCCATCCCCAGCGCCCTCAACTCCTCCAGCGAAAGCTCCACTGGATTCTCGACCAGTCCACCGACCTTCAGCCTGTAGTCGGCAAACTTGTCCGCTACCATCGCTTTCCAGTCCTCCCGCACCGGCAGCTTCCCATTTGGCCAGAAGTGCGGCGAGATATGGTCTTTCGTATACTTCTCCGCCGGCTGAAAGCGGTTCAGACTGGCAAGCAGCAGAGGATACGCCACCGCCTTCTGTGCATGTTGCAAAGCACGCGGATGCTTCCACGAAATATAGTGTGCCGCGATCCACGAAAGCATTACCACCGCAATCCCCACAAACCCCAAAATCATCCCGATCGGATGCAGGTTGTCCGTCCCCATCACGATGTGGTTCATATTCCGCCGAAATCCGGTAATCGAGATTAGCGTCACATGCACCACGATGAACGCGAGAAATCCGTTCAACAGCAGAAAGTGGATCGACCGCGCCGACTGCCGCCCTCCAAATAGCCTCGGATACCACTGGAACCGGTTTACCAGCGCCGGCGACATTGCCAGTCCCGTCATGATCGAGAGCGGTGCCATCACAAACACCGTCGCGGCATACGCAATCTGCTGTAGAGCGTTATACCCATAGAACCCATTCGGCTCCGGTGGGAAGTGGAAGTTCGCATAATACACAAACGTTCTCCACGCCTCCGTCACTGTATCCCACGATGTCGGGACCAGACGCATCCACTGGTCGGTCGTAAATAGGCAAACAACAAAAAATATCCCGGTCAGAATAAACCCATACACCGTGATGAAGTGCCACGATCGCGCCACTCCCACGGTGTGCCGGTATCCCGGCAGCGCAACCACCGGCGATATGTATCGCGCGTCATCCTTCGCCGTCCACACGCGGTCTTTCGGGACGCGGATCGGCGTAAACCGAATCCACTCCGAACCGGGTGTGCAATCGTTATTGAAGTAAAGCCGCGGATGGTCCATCAGGATTGACAGCCCGCTCCGTATCAGTAGCATCAAAAAAAGGAAATTGAAAAAGTGGCTCCACCGAACCCACCCGGGAAACCCATGAGGCCCGCTCATCTGCCCTTCGATGAATTGCGGCAATGCCGGCAGCTGCGGAAGGCCATAGAGCATCACCTCCACCAACGCAATCACTACCGGAACCAGAACCAGGGAGAAAAGGACAATCAAAACCGAGGGCCGTATCCAGATACGAAATCGGCGGTCCTCAGGATAATGTACGGCACGATGCGCACTATCGAAAGAGATCATGGAGTTGCCTCCAGCTTAGTATGCTCTTCAGTCTTCAACCGGTTGGTTTAAATCTGTACTTGCGTCCGATTAGCGGTCTACGAGTGGATCTTCATCGCTCAAATTTTCGATGTTTGACTCGGGCTCAACACAGAGCCGCTCGGAGCTACGCTGCCTTTCCGACGAGGAGGTGAGTAACCAGCCAAGCACGAACTACCACCGCCTGCGAAGAGATGCAGAACCAACTCATTCGGCCATGAAACTTCGAACGAGCGGTACCAGAGCTGTCATTCGCTTTGGTTATAGCCCTCTGTGGAGTACCCTGTGTCCGATGGGTAGAAAGCCTGCGTCTTTGCATGGGTCGAAGGACTCATCAATGTTCGGCCAGCCATAGGACATGACAGATACGCGGCCATGTTTCAGCACCCAGTATGCTCCTCGCATCCGGGCTTGAACTTGGCAGCTGCTTCCTCGCACCACTTCTCCCGACCGGCCTCACGCATGAACTATCTTCCGCGAACGCGGTCACTGTGACGAAGATCACAATAACCGCATATACAAAACACTAACCTCGTTTCTATGGAGTCATGAAAGCGTAGGATCCGCGTTCAAGCGACAAATAGCACGAAAGGCGCCTAAACATAGCAACCTCTAGATCCCACGGCAGTAGCGGAAGGAACCTAGCGATGGAAACGCCAACAAAGCCTCTTGATGCCTTCTGGGATCGGTCGCTACTCGAGTTGTTCCAGCTTCTTCAGGCGACTCCTAATGGTCTGACATCAGAAGAAGCCAACCAGCGACTCCGTCTCTATGGCCCTAACAGTCTGGATCACGAATCCCGTTTCGCTGCATTGTTCAGCTTTTTGGGTCTCTTTGCTAATCCGCTTGTGATCATCCTTGTCGTTGCCAGCGCCATATCTCTTGCTCTTGGCGAGCATATTGGTGGACTCATCATCATTGCCATTGTAATGTTCAGTGTGCTTCTGAATTTTTTGATGGACTTTCAAGCCCGCCATGCAGTTGAGGAAATACAGAAACAGATTGCCATTACAGCGATAGTAATGAGGAACGGTCAATTCGTTGATCTACCCACAGCCGATCTGGTTCCGGGAGATGTCATCCAACTCAAGGCAGGAGATCTTGTACCTGCGGACGCCCGACTACTCGATGTAAAAGATCTCCACGTGCGCGAATCTATGCTAACCGGGGAGTCTCTGCCGGTAGAGAAGACGATTGCCGATCTTTCAAGAGAGAAGCACGGGATTGAGGATGCAAATAACTGTGTCTTCCTGGGCACCGCCGTCCAGACAGGGATAGGAACCGCAATCGTTGTTCGCACCGGAAAGCGCACGGCCTGTGGCGAAATCGCACATCGTCTGGCGATGCGGCCACCAGAAACTGAGTTTGCTCGAGGCACACGCCAATTCGGAATGATGCTTACCTGGGTAACCCTGTTGCTGGTCCTTTTCGTTTTGATGGTGAACATCATCTTTCACCGTCCGGTGCTTGAATCTTTCCTGTTTGCGGTTGCGCTGGCAGTCGGAATGACACCAGAAATGATGCCGATGATCATTACAGTGACTCTGGCTCAGGGCGCGAAACGGATGATGAAGAAAAGGGTTTTGGTGAAACAACTCGCGGCTATCGAGGATTTTGGGAGCATCGATATTATTTGTACCGACAAGACAGGCACACTCACCGAAGGAGAGATAGTGCTTGATCGGCACGTGGATTATCAAGGCAAAGACAATGAGAATGTGCTGCAACTCATTTACCTAAACAGTCATTTTGAGGCGGGTATCAAGAGCCCTCTTGACGATGCCATTTTGAAGCATGATGCCCCCTCCGTAGTGGGTTACGAAAAGATGGACGAAATTCCCTTCGACTTCAATCGCAAGCGCCTCTCAGTGGTGGTGCGCTACGGTGACGACTACCGTCTCATCACCAAGGGCGAGGCTGAGAGCGTTTTTGCGATCTGTGAAACAGTCGCTATTGATGGTGTTCCTCAACCGTTCGATGATAATCGACGGGCAGAGGCAGAATGTACGCTTAAGAAGCTAAGCGCAGATGGATATCGTGCACTTGGTGTAGCAGTGTCAAATGTAAAAAGCCAGAACCTGTATACCGTGACAGCCGAACATACGATGACACTGGTAGGGTTCGCGGCGTTTCTTGATCCACCGAAAGAAGGAGTTCTTTCCGTCCTTGGAGCACTGAAGCACAATGGTATTTCTGTGGTCGTCATGACGGGTGACAATCAGTACGTTACTCAAAAAGTAGCCCATGAAGTAGGGCTCAGTGTGGACCGCATTCTCATCGGAAACGAAGTCGACGCGATGGACGATGCCTCCCTTGCATATCAGGCAGAAAACGGCGCGATCTTTGCCCGTATGTCGCCCGAACAGAAGAATAGAGTCATCCTTGCACTTAAAAGCCGCGGACACGTTGTCGGTTACCTGGGAGACGGAATCAACGACGCACCCTCGCTGCACACTGCGGATGTCGGAATTTCCGTCATGAATGGTGTGAACGTGGCTAAGGACGCTGCCAAGATCATCCTCATGGAAAAGGATCTTTCAGTTGTGAACGATGGAGTATTAGAAGGAAGGCGCTCTTTCGCCAACATCATGAAGTACATCATCATGGGCACCAGTTCAAACTTTGGCAATATGTTCAGCATGGCTGCTGCATCGCTCTTTCTGCCATTCTTGCCGATGCTGCCGAGTCAGATACTTTTAAATAATTTCCTTTACGACGTGTCGCAAGTCAGTATCCCCAGTGATAATGTCGATTGGGCCGCAAAGCAACGACCTAAACGATGGCGGATTCAATTTATCCGGCAGTTCATGATGATCATCGGTCCCATCAGTTCCATCTATGATTTCCTGACCTTCGGCATATTACTCTGGCTGTTCCATGCGTCCGCAAATGAGGCGCTCTTCCATACCGGTTGGTTTGTGGAATCCTTGGCGACCCAAACTCTCGTAGTGTTTGTGATCCGAACGCAAGCTAATCCTCTCAAGAGTCGCCCTAGTCGGGCACTGTTGTTGAGTGTACTGTTGGTGGTTATTGTGGCAGT
The DNA here is from genome assembly GCA_001897435.1 of Acidobacteriales bacterium 59-55. GTDB lineage: Bacteria > Acidobacteriota > Terriglobia > Terriglobales > Acidobacteriaceae > Edaphobacter. The sequence continues at coordinate 128,940 of MKSV01000011.1, forward strand.
TGTACTGCCATACACTGCGCTCGGGAGATTGCTGCGCTTTACAGCGCTGCCCATATCGCTACTGGGCATGATTGCACTTCTGACCGTTACATATCTACTTCTCGTACAAGTCGTGAAGACCTGGTTCTACCGTAAGCACGCTCTGCTTTGATAGTGTTCCATGATATGTAATTCGCCACATATGGGCAGCTAATTGTTCGTGAGAATCACCTTCAGAGCACCCTCTTCAGATGCATTGCCAAATGTTTCATAGGCCTTTCGGATGTCGTTAAGGTCAAAACGATGGGTGACCAGTTTGTTCGGTTGTAGCTTGCCCGATGAAATAACTTTCAACAGCATGGGCAGACTAGTGGCATCGACAAGACGTGTTGTCAACGCGATATTGCGGTCCCAGAGCTGTTCAAGGTGTAGGGTCACTGGTTTACCATGAACGCCGATGTTTGCAATTCGTCCACCTGGTCCGACGATAGCTTGGCAGATATCGATTGTTTCGGGTATCCCAACAGCCTCAATAGCGACATCCACCCCGGCACCACTGGTCAGTTCTAACAAATGTACAGTGGACTGCCCATCTGTGCTGTTTATTACATGAGTCGCACCAAGCCGCATCGCTACCGATAAACGCTTGTCGTCTACATCGATCATGTAAATTGCAGCCGGTGAATAAAACTGCGCTGTAAGCAGAACTGCGAGTCCAATGGGGCCGGCACCAACGATAGCGATTGAATCTCCTGGCTTCACTTGCCCATTCAAGACTCCACATTCGAACGCAGTTGGAAGGATATCGCTGAGCATTATCAGAGCTTCTTCATCACCTCCCGCTGGAAAGGGATAGAGACTTCCATCGGCGTGTGGAATGCGAACATACTCGGCCTGGGTTCCGTCAATAGTGTTACCCAGGATCCAGCCCCCACGCCTGCAATGAGATGGCATGCCTCTTCTACAAAACTCGCATTTCGTGCAAGAGGTAATGCACGAGATTATGACCTTATCCCCAACCTCAAATTCTGTGACTCCTGCGCCGATCTGTTCGATTACACCAATACCTTCATGTCCAAGGATGCGCCCATCAGTCACAGAAGGCACATCTCCTTTCAAGATGTGAAGGTCGGTTCCACAGATTGTTGATGTCGTCATTCGAACAATCGCATCGCCCGGGTCCCTGATCGATGGAACTGAATGATCTTCCCATGCATACCAGTGAGAGCCATTGCCAGCTCTGTGATAGACCAGGGCTTTCATGGTGGAGACAGGAGCAATAGAGGCAGCTCCGGGGTTCAATTCATGTTCAAATGTTGCCATGCCGATTACCTCATGAACTGGGTCGAATAAGTCTTCAAATTACGGGTTTCACTCGTCCCGATCGATTGGCGGCCGAGTAAGTCTGCACTCGGGCACGAGCACGCTCAGCTATAAAAAACGCCGCACCATCCATTTTGGCCATGCGAGCAATTCAACATGCTGAAAGATGTTCCAGGACATCTGGCTGCATCACCGTAAGAAGGACGCCTTTGAAGGTGATCAAATTGTCGCGACGGAAGCGACTCAACGTACGAGTGACCGTTTCACGCGAAGTGGAGGTCATGGACGCAATTTCCTCATGCGTGAGTGGCAACGCCACCCCCTTCGTGCACTGGGGGGTTGATTTCTCTGCTGTCCAATCGAGCAACAGGCGAGCCACCCGTCCAGCCGGAGACGCGGGAAGCGCAAGCCGACGGACTTCATTAAAACCGCTGCAACATTCCTGTGCGAGAGCTCTCGCTGCACCGACACTGGCTTCTCCATATTTCTGCAGCATTTCCATCAGCGGGCGGCGATTGATGACCGTGACCTGGCACGGTTCCAGAGCCTCTACGGTGACCTCATGAACGCCTTCGGACAAGATCGCACTCAGACCGAGCACATAGCCCGCATCGACAACCCGCAGTATCATTGTCCGTCCCTCACTCGATGTCGTTGTGAGCTTTACCCGGCCTCGGCAAAGAATGTAGACAGCGTCGCATCGGTCTCCCTGACGGAAGAATGTCGTTCCACGCGGACATTCGGTAGAGATAGAAACAGATTCCATGAATGCCAGGGCGTCTTCGCTAAGGTTGCAAAATGCATGCTGTTTTTTGGGGGTGCAGTTTTGGCAAGTTTTCATCGCTATGCTCCAGGGTTTATGACTTCCCTCGAAGCATCTCTATCGCCAAACCACAATATCATTTATTTTCAATAAGTTATAAAGATTATGCTCATAAATAGAGGGCCTGACTGCGTCAAGAAGCCCAACTCATTTGCGCCATATGGCGCAGCTGTGGGTTGGTCTATAAGATAAAACTCAGCCCCGAGGCAGCGTTCTATGGCTGATTTCATACAGATTGTGGTGATCGATGACAATGTGCGCAGTCTTGAACTGCTCTCAGCGGCATTGAATCGCGACGGAATCCATGTCCACACTGCCAATAGCCCGGAACTGGGCTTGGAACTCATTCGAAAGCTCCGCCCCCGTCTCGTCATTACCGATCTCGTTATGCCCCGTCTCACCGGCTTGGAAGTATTGGATCGGGTGATGATGATCGACCCGGCAATTGACGTTGTCCTTATGACTGCGCACTACACAACAGAAACAGCGGTCGAGGCTATACGTAAGGGAGCAGCAGATTACCTCGAAAAGCCGGTGCAATTGGCTCTTCTTCGTGATCGTGTCAATAGGCTGCTGGATACAGCGCAACGGAGACAGAGAGCTCTCAAGACTGATGCTTCCGCACCTGATGTCCTGAAATTTGAAGGCATGATTGCGCGCAGTCCCCAGATGTGGGAGGTCTTTGCAAGGCTACAGAGAGTCGCACCCCATTACCGTTCGTTGCTCATTAATGGCCCAACCGGCTCTGGTAAAGATCTTCTGGCACAAGCGCTGCATCGCCTGAGCGGTGTTAAGGGAAGATTCGTTGTCTTGAATTGTTCTGCTGTTGTAGAGACTCTCTTTGAGAGTGAGCTGTTCGGACATGTACGAGGCTCATTTACAGGAGCGGATCGTGACAAAACCGGACTTTTCGAAATCGCGGATCAGGGAACGCTATTTCTAGATGAAATTGGCGACATGCCGATGTCTACACAGGCCAAATTATTGCGAGCGGTTCAGAACCAGGAGATTACCCGCGTCGGTTCACTCGACAGCCGCCGCGTGAATGTCCGCATCATTGCCGCCACACATAAGAACCTGCCGTTGGCCATCCGAGATAAGGAATTTCGTGAAGATTTGTACTACCGCTTGTCAATGGTTGAGATTGCCGCTCCTAGTCTGCAGGAGAGAATGGAAGACCTGCCTTTGCTTGTCCGGCACTTTGTACAGCGCTTTTCTGAGGAGTATAGCAAGCCCATTCATGGCGTAACACCTCGAGCCATGCTTTTGCTGGAACGCTATACGTGGCCAGGAAACGTGCGCGAACTCGAACACGCTATCGGTCATGCCTGCATGATGACAACTGCCGACAGGATTGACGTGCCAGAACTCCCAGAACGACTCGTACAGGCATGTAAATCAGGGTTGGACCGTCCTAATGGCATGCCTGATACATCGGCTGCTCCTCCTGTCGAATCAAATATGCCTAACGGCGCAGGCGGCTCACAATTGGCTGTACAAGAATTAGAACTCATCGTTCGAGCCCTTTCCGAGGCAGGTGGAAATCAATCACAGGCGGCTCGTCGGCTAGGAATCGGCCGAGATGCGCTCCGCTATAAGTTGAAGAAATATAGCATCGAGCATCAAATAGGTGACTTCGGTCTACGTAATTGATTGCTTGTTTTGCAGCAAAGCAGCTACAGCCTCTCGTAGTTTTGCCGGTCCGATCGGTTTGACGAAGCACGCATCAAAGCCAGAATTCAGGATCCGGTCCTTCTCGTCGGGCGATGCGCTCGCTGTCAATGCCATGATTGGGATATCCTGCAGAGCTCGTTCTTTTCGCAATTCTTCCACTACGCCAAATCCATCCCTCTTCGGCATGTGAATATCCAAAATCACCAGATGAGGGCTCAATTCAAAGGCCATCAAAAGTGCCTCTTCTCCGTCAGCAGCTTCCACGACTAAATATTTGTCATCGAGGATTGCGCGCAGAAGGTCGCGGCTGCTTTGCTTGTCATCCGCGATCAGTATGACTCGTCTAAGGCTGGTAATCTCATCAAGTTGCACAATAGGCCTGCCGTATTCCAACTTCATCGACTCCTAGTCTTACAGCAGACCATGAAATGCAGACGTGATTTTCATCACATCACTTTCGGAACAGTAAAATGAAATCGACTCCCAGAACCTAGCTCGCTCTCAATTTTGATTGAGCCCCCATGCATCTCAATCAATTGTTTGCAGATAGCCAACCCTAGACCAGTTCCTTCGCGGACGCCACTTGTGGCATAACCCACCTGATAAAACTTTTCAAAGACTTGTTCTAATTTATCTGCCGGTATGCCAATCCCCGTGTCCGCGATCGTGACACGGACAAATTGCCCGTCTTCCTCCGCTTGCACTGTGATTTTTCCCCCCTTCGGAGTAAATTTCACCGCATTTCCCAGCAGATTGTAAAACACCTCTTTGAGGCGCATCGGATCAACGGCAACCAGTCCCTTGAAAATATCATGACTTTCCAAAGCCAAGGACTTCATTATCGCATTAGGACGGATCGCATTCACCGCGTCTGAAACCGCATCGGCAAGAGAGATATGTTCGATCCTTAGCGACATCGCTCCCGCTTCAATCTTACTCAAATCCAGAACATCGTTGATTAACTCAAGAAGGTGTTCTGAGTCCTCTCGGATGTGCTGGAGATAACGTTTTTGTTTAGAGTTCAGAGCACCTTCCCCCTCTTCACCCAGCAGCTCCGAGAAGCCCATAATGGTGTGTAGCGGTGTCCTCAACTCATGGCTCATGCTCGCCAGGAATTCACTCTTCAAGAGGTTGAGACGTTCTGCTTCTCTTTGTCGAGCCTCCAGTTCCACCATGTAATTTTCCTGCAGAGAGCGCATCTGAATCTCAGTCTGCCGACGATCGCTCACATCACGGATGACTGCTGTGACGTTAACGCCATCGTCTCTCTGGGAGGGACTCAGGCTAATTTCAACCGGGATTTCAATCCCATCCTTTCGCAAAGCGGATAGTTCCATACCGCGACCCATTGGACGCACCTTCGGAGACTTGGCAAAGGAGGCTCTATGCTCTACATGACGTCCCCGCGCCGCCGATGGAACAAGGACGTCCACATTTTTACTGAGCAACTCCTCTCGTGTATAGCCAAACATCACCTCCGCTGTGTGATTGGCCACAAGGATTTTCCCGTTTGGATCGACCTGAAGGATCGCATCAGGGGCATTTTCTATCAGTTCCCGAAACTTTGCCTCGGCGAGCACGATCGCTCGCGTTTGTTCTTCCAGTTCGCGGGCAATCTTTCGTTCTGTGATATCAAAGCTGGTCTCCAGAATCTCCCAGCCGCCAGTTCCCTCTTGACGCTTCCGTCGACTTAACATCGTTCGACGCACACCATCGCGGGTTAAATTGGTCAGTTCGCCTTCCCAATTCCCTTCTGTCTCCAGCGCCTCGCGCACTAATAATTCCGATTCGAGAAACTTCGTCTGGAGGAGTTCGCAACCGACCCGTCCGATGGCTTCTTCAGCAGGCCATCCATAAACCCGCTCTGCACCCTTATTCCAATACAGAATGCGATCGTCCATCGATAAAACAAGAATTGGTTCGTACACCTGATCTAGAAGGCGAGCCTGCCTGAGGAGGGTTGCATCGGCAACGCTTCTGGTTGAGACATCGCGAGACATCTTAGAAATCCCGATCAGCCTGCCTTCCGCATCGTGAATGCCGGATAACGTGAGCGAAACGAATATCTGGCTACCGTCTTTGTGACGTCTTGTTGTCTCGTAATGGTCAACACGTTCCCCACGGCGGATCTTTTCGATGAAGCGGGATGTATCCTCTTCATTCCCCGGCCACGCCAATAAAGAAATATGCTTTCCAAGCACTTCGGAAGCTTCATACCCAAAGATTCTCTGGGCACCCTTGTTCCAACTTGTCACTATGCCTTCAAGGGATTCACCAATAATTGCATCGTCAGAAGATTCAACAATAGAGGCAAGCCATTGTTGAGCGTCCCGTTTATAAGTTAGAGCTTCCGGGGAAGTCTCCTCGTCGATCTGCCGGATTGGTCGCTGCACGGGGGGCATTTTTACCATGGGAACGTCATAGCTGTGCATTTTACGGCTACGTCAGCAATATGAACAACTTTCAATGAACCCGTTGCCATATTGCCCATAATCAAATGCGGGTTCGACCTTCATACACTTGTGACGATCGTCTTTCGAGTGACGGCTGTCACAGCATGATTTTTTAGCACGTCGTAAGTTGATTGCGGAGGTGACCATGGTCAATTCCTGCGTCAATCCGGATTGCGGTACTGCGCTCAAGACCCTTAACGGCGGTCATCTCTATGCTGTCGAAAGGCGGTCCGCGAACACCGAGTTTTTCTGGCTCTGCCCAACCTGCGTGACCGGGTTTATCTTTTGTCTGGACTTGAAGAACTCTCCTGTTGTGAGACCGAGATCTGACCGTGAACTTCGTCGCCCACCTGACCCAGATAGCCGCCTGCTGCTCGTTTCCGACCTCGGGGAGTATACATCGTCGTATCAAGTCACCCGTCGATATGAATTAGCCTCTTCCGGAGGGTCAGGCTATATCAACTTTCATCATGATCCAATGCAGCACGAACTTTTATTGAATCTGTAAACAGCGCGGAAAGGAGCAGAAGCCTATGCGAGCATCAGTCAATGGGTCGGCACAGCCATTTACCACAATCCTTTTTGCGAGCGACCTCTCTGCCGCATCGCAAGTGACCTTCCACGTCGCTCTTTGCGTGTGCGCGGCATTCAGAGCGAGTCTTTCTATTCTGCATGTCTTTGAGTATCCCAAGGCCAGCGCATCCGAACCGCGAGGTCGGATACCTGAATCAGGCTCCCATAAGGAAGGCGCTCTAGAATCACTTGAAAGGTTCCGTGAGGAAGCGAATCAAGCAGGTGTGCGGTGTGAAACGATAATAGCTAGCGGAATCGCGTCGCTAGCAATTCTCAAGGTTCTTTCACAGAACAAGAATGATCTGGTCGTTCTTGGGACAAGTGCTCCTCATGGTTTTGAACGACTTGTCTTTGGTTCAACCGCCGAAGCAGTTCTGCGTGAAGCCACATGCCCAGTATTGACGGTGGGTCCCCATACAACGAATCCGGCAATGGCAAATTGGACTGAAGCCCCAGTGGTCTTTGCGACAAACTTCCATCGCACTACGACTCATGCCATTCGCTATGCTGCAACGTTTTGTAAGACGACGCGATCACCATTGCATTGCCTCCACGTGCTTCCACAAGCGCTTGAATCCGGTTCTCCAAGCCAGATTGTTCCGCAGATCATGAAAGAGGCCTTGTGTCATATTGCTGCTGAGAATAACGTGGAGACCACTTCCGACATTTACACAATTGCATATGGCAGCGATGTCTCAAAAGCAATAACCGAGTATGCCAGGCAGCACAGAGCGCGGCTAATCGTCCTCGGCATTGAGCAGTCCTCGATCCTTGCGTCACATATTTCTACTGACATTGCGTATCGCATCATCACAGAGTCTCTATGTCCTGTACTTACGATCGCCTTCGCGTCGGAATCGCCACCGATCCTAGCTGCAGCCTGCTTGTGAGGATTCAATGAGCAAACTGGTGTAAATGTTTCACGCTCCGAGGAAACAGACTCAAAGAAACGAAAGTGTGATCTCAATGCCTCAAGAATCAGTTGACAAGAGTTCTCTCTTTTACTTGGTGGGCGGTGGAGTCGCATCGCTTGCAGCTGCGGCCTTCCTCATTCGTGATGGAGACGTACCGGGCAAAAACATTGTCGTCTTCGAAGAGTCAGAGAAAATCGGCGGGAGTCTTGACGCAGCCGGAACTTCTAGGACTGGCTACGTTATGCGTGGCGGCCGAATGATCGAAAGTAAATATCTCTGTACATATGATTTATTTTCCTCGATTCCGACTCTTGACGACAGCAAAACGGTCACAGAAGAGATCTTCGAATGGAACAGGGTGATGAAGACCTCGTCGAAATCGCGTCTCTTTCGAGAAGGGCACAGGGTAAATGCTCCCAAATTTGGCCTCAGCGAAAAGCATATTCTGGCAATCGAACGCCTCGAACTCCAACCAGAAGTGATCCTAGGACGGACCAGCGTCTCCGATCATTTCGAATCTTCATTCTTTAAAACAGATTTCTGGTTCATGTGGTGTTCCACCTTCGCTTTTCAGCCCTGGCACAGTGCGGTTGAGTTCAAACGCTATCTGTTGCGCTTTACACACATGGTTTCAGGATTCAACACGCTCGGCGGGATCATGCGAACGCCCTATAACCAATACGACTCTATGATACGTCCACTCCAGAGGTGGTTGGAAGCCCGCGGTGTGCGATTTGAATATGCCACTTCCGTCACAAATCTGGGCCTTTGTCATGATGCTGAGGGCTATTGTGTGGATCGTATCATTTGTGAACAGGAGGGTCGCAAAAAGCAAATCAGAGTGGAGGGAACGGACTATGTCATTGTTACATTAGGATCGATGACAGAAGATTCCAACTTGGGGTCCATGGATTCGGCGCCTGTACTGAAAGGCAAGGCTAAAGGAAGATCCTGGACTTTGTGGGAGAAGATCGCCGATGGCCATCCTCAATTTGGCCGTCCAGCCAACTTCGCCGACCATATAGACGAGTCCAAATGGGTCTCTTTCACCACAACACTCCATGACCCGACTTTTTTTCGCCTCATCGAAGACATGACAGGAAATGTTCCGGGAGAAGGAGGCCTTGTAACGTTCCCAGACTCTAATTGGTTAGCGTCAATCGTCTTACCTCAACAACCCCATTTTATTGGACAACCAGCTGATACTCAGGTCTTTTGGGGCTATGGCCTTTCTGTCGACAGACCCGGCAATTTTGTAAAAAAGCCTATGTCTTCATGTACCGGCAGGGAGATTATGATCGAGATTATGGGCCACCTAGGGATTCAAGCTCATGCCCAACAAATCCTGGATACGTGCACCTGTATTCCCTGCATGATGCCCTTCATCACCAGCCAGTTTTTGCGTCGAGCCAAAGGTGATCGTCCTCAGGTAGTACCGAAGCGCTCAAAGAACCTTGCCTTTGTTGGACAATTCTGTGAACTTCCGGACGACGTAGTGTTCACCATAGAATATTCAATCCGCACCGCACAAACTGCAGTCTATGCATTGCTGGGTCTGCGTAGGTACCCTCCCCCCGTATACAAGGGGCATCACGATCCACGCATTCTACTTAAGACTTTCTTCGCCTTGCATGATAGACCAGGAGGCTTACTCAGCTCTAACAATCTATAATTCGAAACCATTTTCGGCAGGATTTCTGCCTGGAGGATGACAATTATTCATTTTCCAGCCAATGCTTTTAATCCATTATCTTCCGCGCCACACTGCCATCTTCTCGCACAGCGTCGGCCAGATGCAGCATAGCTGAACGTAAAAACTCCTCACAACCACAACATTTGAAGATTGCACATTCAAGCATGTCAAATTCCTCCTCACAACAAATTGCGAATCGCTGAATCCATGGCTTGAAGGGCATATAGCTTCCCTCCATACCCTCACCAAACCTTTACTTGTCGTGTCCTGAAATCTAGGAAGCACAGACTGTCAGCACCGGACATTCCGCCTTCATAAGCACCTGACCAACGGTTCCCTCTACTAAGTGGGCGTACCACGTTCCGCTGTGCTTTGCACCAAGAACGATCAGATCGGCATCGACCTTCTTGGCAAGTCCTAGAATTCCTGGCGCAACTTCTCCAGTCTCGACCACCCGTTCAGGGCTAATCCAGTCATAGGTGGATCTAGGAATGAGCTGTTGCAAAGCTTCCTCAAACTTCAGCTCCAATTCGGCTGTTTTGCAGATGTCCTTGCCTGGTCGGTCGAGCACATGGCACAGGTAAATTTTTGCAACGCTATCCTGGGCAAAGCTCAGCGCAACGGCGGCTTCCAAGGCAGCACTGGAACTGAAATCCGTCGCGAACACTACCGTATGGAACGAAAAGCCTCCTTTTGGAGCTAATTTGGCATTCGGACCGATCGTCAGGACAGGGCAGCTTGCATGCCTGATCATTCCCTCGGCACACGAACCAAGAATCGCCTTGCTCAGTCCATGACGTGCGTTCGTTCCGGTAACGATTAGATCGGCCTTGAGTTCCCTGGCAAAACCGACAACCGTCGCCGCTGGGTTGTGAGATTCCATCGTGTGCGCCGTCGTTCGTACTCCCGCGGAGGTCATATCGTCAAGAAGGCGTTCCTGGTTTTCTGCACTCGTGCGACGCATCTCATCAATGGGCAGTCCAACAACTGCGGCTTCGGACCGAGGAGCAACCGACAAATCAATCACATGCGCGAGCGACAGGCTCGAAGAGAAGCGCTTTGCTAATCCCTGCGCGTAGCTCGAGGCCTTTTCAGCAGAAGAGGAAAAATCCGTCGCCAAAACGATCCGATCCAAAGTGAGTCCAACTTGATCCCCGATTACCGGCATGTGCCACCTCATTGCTTGAATTTGGGTAATGCTTGTTCGAAGACTAAGTCTGTCGAACCCGAACCGCCGTGAGCCTCTACATACAGGAGCGTAATCGCTGTCACGCGGTTTGACTGTGACCTCGATCACACCTACCTCTTCGCATGTGACCGGTGTCACGGCGGGGTAGGGCGCACTGGACCTATGCTGATTCGAGAACGTATCCCCGCACCCTCGCGGTGAACTGAAGAGGCGCACTCATGATTCCTGCTCATAGGGCTCCGGGCGGTCCCATCCAGATGGGAATCCTCACTCCAGGTAGTATTCCTTTCGCTAGGATCCTAGTTGGCATCGACTTTTCCGATCCCGCCGCACGTGCATTACAGGTGGCACTTGCAGTCGGAGAGATTTTCGCGTCGGAAATAGTGCTTATTCATGCCGTTCCTAATGTATATGGACCACAGACATACCCGATGAGAGCTGAATTTCTGAGAACGAATCTCAATCGAGCCAGGGAAAGGATGGATCAACTTATCGCTGACGAGCCGCGGCTCTATCAGTTGAGCGCGGCTACGATGGTTGCTTACGGAAGCCCTGTCGGGCTTATTCAACAAGCCGCAATCGACGAGAATGCTGATTTGATTGTCGTCGGATCCCGCGGAACATCTGGAATAGAGCGACTCGCGCTTGGATCAGTAGCTGAGACTATTCTGCGCAAGGTCCCCTGTCCTGTGCTCGTCGTCGGACCAAACTGCGCTGCCGTGCAGAATCCATTTCGCTCCATTTTGCTTGCTACAGATCTCGAAACAACCGGGTTACGCCCGGTGCAGTATGCCAGGGCGTTAGCCAAATGTGCTCTGAGTAGCCACCTAACATTACTCCACGTAATTGAGAGAAACCCTCATACCCCAGGCCCCGATCCCGAACTGTTCGAAAATGACCTTCGCAGGGAACTCCAGCGGTTAAGTCCACCGGATTCCGGACTCAATTGCAGGCCCAGGATGCTACTCGAACACGGCAGACCGCCTCAGGTAATCGTAGATAAAGCTAAGGCAGAGGGAGCGAGCCTGGTTATCGTTGGCCTGCGCCAGCCGGTAACCTTGTCAGATCATGTTCCCTGGTCCACGCTCTCGCATATCGTCCGTGATCTCGAATGCAGCGTTCTCGTGATCAAAAACTCATTCCATTGACGCCCCCGATGTCGAGGCGCCACTGACTAGGCGTATCAGGAGCTTTATCTTACGTCATCCAAATAGCAAGAGAAGGTGGACACTGGCCATCCAGGGTTATCCAGAAGAGTGAGGTAGTTGTGAGATACCAGTCTCTCTCATAATCGCACGGCAATGGCGAGCAATCATGAGATCCTCTTCACTGGCTACAACGCAGACTTGTACCTTGCTGGTATCTGTCGAGATCGTCCCGTAATGCGATTCGTTTCTGAGATCGTCGAGATCAAAGCCTAGAAAAGCCAAGCCTCTACAAACATCACTTCGCACGCGAACACTGTGCTCACCAATTCCTCCAGAGAACACCAGCATATCCAAGCCTCCAAGTATTGCCGCATAGGCGGCAATTGTTTTTCGAATGGAAGTACAAAATAATTCGATAGCCAGTTGCGCTTCCTGAGTTCCTTTGGCAGCTGCAGCTTCAATATCGCGCATATCTGACATGCCTCCCGATAGCGCTCTCAGACCGGCATTGTGATTCAGCAGGGCTTCGAGCGAATCTGTGTCCACGCATTTCGTTCGTAAAAGATAAAGCAACACTCCGGGATCAAGATCGCCGCTACGGCTACCCATTGGAATCCCACCTGTGGGCGTAAGACCCATTGTCGTATCGATGGATCGACCTTCACAAATCGCCGCCAAGCTAGCACCATTACCCAGGTGAGCGATTACAGTACGATGGGGCAGATCGCTACCCATCTGCTGAATGATCGACTCATACGAAAGCCCGTGAAATCCATAGCGCCGAATGCCTTCGTCGTACAGCTCCCGCGGCAGGGGAAACCTTGCTGCAACTTCCGGAATAGTATGATGAAAAGCGGTATCGAAGCACGCAAATTGCGGAACCTGTGGGTAGATACGTTCTGCTCTTTCTATCAATTGAAGTGCTAGAGGGATGTGAAGCGGCGCGAAATGGGTGTATTTGCGTAGCTCTTGAAGAACCCCCCCTGTAATCCTTTGGTGAGCGATTAGATGAGGACCACCATGAACCACTCGATGTCCGATCGCACGAAGTCTCCCCTGAAAGGTTCCTGCAATCCAGTGTGCGGCTTTGCTGAGAGCGTCCTGCTGCGTTGCAAACGAACATTTTTCGGACCGCAGCGTCCGCCCGTCGTCGTCCAGCAACTCGAGTGTGCCACTGCTCCGTCCAATCCCGTCCGCTACTCCACTTAAAAGGAGCTGCTCTTCGTGATTTCCTTCGTTGTAGATTCCGAATTTAAGGGAGGAAGACCCTGCATTTATGACCAAAATAGCTGAATCGGACACGTGCGAGCCAACTTTCTGAAGGGCTGAAGGGGAAAATGCATTTCTGCTCCGACTATGGACATGCTGGTATATCTACTTACAGCATATTGTGACGAACGTCACTGCCTATAAGCATGACCATTTAGCGACCTTCTGGCACTCTAATAAATACTCAATCCTATCCGTAGCACACCCTCTTCCCTATCCCTCATCTGAGCGGCTATAAGGATAGATAACTTTAGATCTAAACGATCACCGTTTCAAAAAGTGAGATACCTAATCGAGTACTCACGCCTTAGAAGAGGAAATAAAATGCACCGGCCGCGATCGCAACAATGGCGATGAGTGCCCCGATAACGTACAACAAGTAACTAAGCGGGTAGTCCTCGACAGCACTCATAGTTTCACCTCGTGGCTTTCAATGCGACATATTTGGAGATATCTGACCAACCAAGACAAGGTCGATCGAAACTTCTTTGGCGACACGGAACACGAACGTGCTTGGATCTTTCATACCCCATTGCACGTAAGGAATGATGAAGTGTGTCTTCGCAGTACATCGGCTCCCTTCAACATGAAGTTGCATTGGCACGCTCAACATGTGAGGAGAACCATGCAGTGTGAGGATTCCCGAAACCTCAATTGTTGAATCGCCGGTTGGTGCAATACTGCCGACCATACGTTCGGGCCTAAAGGAAGCGACTGCAAACTGGGGAGCACCGAGAATGGTGCTGTTCATCCGTCGATCTCGTACAGCATTCCCGCTTGTACCGCTACCTGCCGCAACCTGGATGTCCCCCGAAATCTCGGAACTCTCTGGATTGAAACTGACATTTCCACTAGATACGCGGAAAGTACCCCGCACTGTATGCAGGACATCTCCAAGGTTAAAGGCAACCTCACTCTTGTCGGGCGCAACCATAAATGTCCTGCGCTGTGCCGCGAGAGGAACACAAAGTAACGCCACAGATAGCAGTTGAATGTGTCTTCGCAGAGTCAAGCAAGCCTCCTAACGGCTGAGTAGCCGAAATCCAAGATTGAGCAAACCTGATCGGCCCCACACGGTCAGCGGAGTCGCGCTGACATGGATGGAAAGGATTCGTTGAAACAGCCGGGGGTCTCGCTGGAAGGTTGAGAAAGATCTTCTGCGTACCATTCCGAAACGCCCCATCAAGAGCATGGACTGCGACATAAAAGTGGGAACTCGTCGAATTTGACGGTGAGCCTCTTCGTATAGGCTCAGATCTCCGCGCTTCAGCGCTTCACATAGCGCCACTGCCTGTACGAAGGAGAGTGCCAGGCCCTCACCTGCGATAGCATCGACGGAACCCGAAGCATCGCCCACCAGCGCCACTTTGCCAGTCGTAACCCGGTCGTAAACGTGTCCCGTCGTTAGTGCTCCTCTCTCCGAACTTCCATGTTCAACCCCGCGGAGGTGGGCAGCCAATTCAGGAAACAGCGGGAGCGCGGCATCAACGGAACCAAGCCGATCCTTCGTCACAATCACAACGCAGATTTCGTCTTTGCCGACAGGGGTGACATAGGCCTGCCCTATCGATGACCAGTGAATCTCCATGAAGTCGCTCCATGGAAAAATCTTGTAATGCCGTCTCATTCCGATTCGACGGCTCAAGCGTTTCCCCGCCTGCAGACCAGACAATTTGCGAATACGGGAGTTGATCCCATCAGCCCCGACGATCCAACGAGAACGTATCTGTTCAGATCCCGCTTGCACCAAACCATCGTCTGCACTCAGAACCTGCGTTCCCCAACGAAACTGCACACCCAACACGGTAGCTCGACGATGCAAAAGATCATGGAGGAGAATGCGTCGTATCCCGTGACCGACGCCTTGCGGAAACGACGCCTCGACTGACTTGCCATTTTCAATAAAGCGTATCCCCCGGAAGATGCCGGTTTCAACGCCTTCGAAGGTGATTCCCAATTTTGCTAAAGCAGCAATACTGTCCGGCATCATTCCCTCTCCGCACGCTTTGTCAATTGGCGGCTTGAAACAATCTGCAACGATTACCTCGAGTCCCTGTTGTCGAGCCGCAATCGCAGTCGCCAAACCAGCCGGTCCACCTCCGCAAATAAAAACATCCGTATCGTACATGGGCGCCTGTAAATTATTTGAATCGATCGCAGACGAGAGTCGAAGATTCAATTAGCCTTCCTGTGCTAGTTCAAGACTACGTAGAAACCGCGCACCGACCGAGCTTAATTGCATCGGACCAAAAAGTTCCAGAGGAGTGCATCATCGCCACGACATCGTTGATCGACTTAATAAAATAGTCGATCTGCCGTTCCGAGATAATCAAGGGAGGAGCTACCTTGAGCACCATAAAGTTGTTTCCACAGATCTGGGTAAGAATGTTCTTGTCGTTGAACATCCTCATAACGATCATCTGTCCAAACATGGCGGGATTGATGGCCTTGAACGCTTCGAACGGTAGCCGCAGTGCAAGCGTGTGGGGAGCTTGAAACTCAATTCCGCAGAGCAAACCCTCGCCACGAATTTCTTTCACCATCTCGAAAGAAGCCAGCGCACGCCGTAGATTCTCACGCAACTCCAGGCCAATGCTTTGGGCTCGTTCAGCAAGACGCTCATTTGCCAGTACGTCGAGCGTTGCAAGCGCGGCCCGCATTGCGAGGGTGTTCTCACTGAAGGTTGACGTATGTATGAAGGCTCGTCGCAGAGAATGATAGACGGAATTGCAGATTTCATCCGTCATCAGCACCGCCGCGCACGGCACCAATCCTCCGCTCAATGCTTTAGCCATGACAATCATGTCCGGTTCGACACCGTAATGATGTGCGGCAAGAAACTTGCCGGTGCGCCCCATTCCCGTCTGAACCTCGTCCAACACGAAGAGCGTGCCATGGCTTTGGCAAAGTCGCTCAACACCTTTCAGGTAGTCCGGAGGCGGGACAACAATACCCGCCTCTCCCTGGATAGGCTCAAGTACAACTGCAGCAACTTTCCGCGTCGCAATTGCTTTTTCTATTGCGGCGAGGTCTCCGAATGGTACCTCTGTTGTGCCGCTTAGCATCGGGCCGAAACCTTCACGCCAGAATTGATCCCCCATCAGCGAGAGCGCACCACAGGTCAGGCCATGAAAGGCTCCGGTTGCGTAAACGATCTCGGTTCGCTTTGTAAAAGCCCGCGAAAACTTGATGACGGCCTCGATTCCCTCACTTCCTGAGCTACAAAAGAAGGCCTTCGAAACCTTGCCGCCGGCCCTCTTGCAGAGAGCTTCAGCCAGAGTCCCTGCGCTTTCGACGATGTTGCTTTGCAACATCGCCGGCCCTTCAGCTTGTAGTTCGTCTATCAGTTGCTGAACGATGTAGGGATGATTGTGTCCGGTGTTATGAACACAATATCCCGAGAGAAAATCGAGGATCGTTCGTCCCTCTGCCGTCTCAAGTTCTGCACCGGTACAGCGGGTATAGTGAAGGTTCATCTGGAGCAGATTGGCAAGCTTTGCCCACTCCGGGTTGACATGACGGGCATAGGATTCTTGTCCGTTAGGCGCGACCGCGTCGGCTTGGCGATTTAAGTGCTTAGGTGGCCTTGAATTCATAATTCCGCCTTGTGATCGGCATAGAGCGCCAAGGTTACAATTAAGTCTTAATACATTAAGACTTAATCTGTCAATCTCTCTAAAGGCAATCATTTACTTGATCGAAAAGTGCCACAGTCTGCTCATAGGCAAGGGAAACTACCCGAATCGCTCAAGAAGTCTCCCGGAATTTTTCTGGGGCTTTGATGCTACCCTAGTCGAAACGAGGACATGGTGTGACGATGCCAAAGTCAAAGAAACCCCTACTTCCCACGCCAGCAGAGATGCGCTTACTCCATGCATTGTGGGCTCTCAGGGAAGCGACTGTCGAGCAGATCGTCAATACGTTCCCTCTATCGGAACGTCCAAACTATAAGACGACACATACATTATTACGGATCATGGAAACCAAAGGTTTCATTGAACACACAGTCAAGGGTAAGGTCTTCTCTTTTGTCCCAACCGTGAGCGAATCGGAGATCGCCAGGATGTCTGTGAACAGGCTTCTCAAACAAAGTTTCAGCGGATCCGCGAGGGGACTGCTCGTAAATCTTCTGGAGTCGGAGACGCTGCAGAGCAGCGACCTGAATGAGATAGAGGATCTCATTCGCAAGTATCGCAAGAGCAAAGAGGCAGAGGAGGCACCCCAATGAATCTCTTTGCAATGTCGCCCGGCGTTGCTGTCGCTTTTCTCTCTACCTTTTGCGGGTTTCTCCTCAAAGTCAGCGTTGCATACCTCTTTTGTTGGCTGCTCACTCGAATTGCCACCGCAGCTACCATACGTTTCGTAGTATGGCTTTCATACCTGACATTGACCGGCGCCTATTGGATCTACTGTGTCGCGCAAGTCTATTTCAACAGCATGGCATTCACCATTGGCATGACGGGATCGATGGCGTCTTCATCTGGACTGACATGGACGCTTTCAACGTCTGTTGCCCAAATCATTGGCAGTCTCCTTAGCTCAATATTTCTCATCTACGCAGGTGCTCTTCTTGTGATAGTGTGCCTCGGAGGTTGGAAACGCATTCAGCTTGCTCGCGCTCTAAGCTACCGCACGGCTCCGCCAGAGAAACTTACAAGAACATTCGAGACCATCAAATCAGAGATGCGCGTATCCGATTGCGGCCTGTGGCTCCTTCCAGGACTGACATCCCCGGCAACCTTAGGTTGGCTGAAGCCCGCCGTATACCTCCCCTTCGAATGCGGCGGCGAAGAACAACCCGGGCTGCACAGTGTTCTCCGACACGAACTTTCTCATGTAAGGCGCAAAGACAGTTTCTGGGAATCTGTCTCGCGGTTCTGCCGCCTTCTGGTCATTTTTCATCCCTTTGTTCATAAAGCGTTTGCAAGACTTCGCTTTGAGCGGGAGTTGGCGTGCGACATGGTGGTCATCCGAACACACCCGGAGAAACGTCATCTATACGCGGATACTTTGGTGCATTTTGGTTGGAAGACCGCAGCGGCCGAACAGCGGGATTACATCGGTATCGGTTTTATTTCACAATCTGCCATCCTGAACGCTCGGGTGAAATCAATTCTAAAGGGGGAACGCACCTACTCCAGGTGGTCCCTTAGTGGACGCGCCTTGCTCAGTACTTGTGTTCTCTGGCTCTTCGCCGCAGCGGTTCCGGCCCTTTGGGTCGGCTTTAGCCTGACTGCAATTCCGCGATCCGTAGCAGCGGCGCCTGCCAATCTGCATCCCATCGCCCAAATTCGCCACCCTCACCGAATCAGCTTGATTTCACGATTTACCCCACAAATAAAAAATACTGCAAATCTCGATAGGGATCCCCTGCTGGAACCATCACCTTCCATCTCCCATGCTGTTCAGTACCATATTCAGAACGAAGACGAGCCAATGTCGAACCCGGCTCAAGAAGGCGGGGGATCTGGTGTCGAAACTGTCGAGAACTCTAACTCAAGTATCTCTCCACGTCGATCGAATCTTCCTTCAGCAACCTCTGTTTTGACCGATACCGCCGTGCGACTAAGTCAGATGGGGATAGGACATGATCACGACCATGATCACGACTAAGCCTTAGGAGCATACGCAACTCCCCCACTAGGTCTAGGCGTGCGCCAACGTCGCATTCATCTACCAGGTGAGATTGATCTTCTTTAGGCGATTGCGAAAAAAGGGCGATATCCATATCAGTGAGAGCACCCTACTACTCGCTTCCGGGCATACGCATCCCACTGTTCATCGTCTTTGCGTACCTACTGCTACTTCTTGAAGCATATCCGGGCTTTTGCTGATTAGTGCAATTGACGCAGATATGCCACCAATGCTTCGAGGTCATCCTGCTTCAGATCGACAGGCATCATCCCGCCATTGATCATCTTGCTGTCGGGTGTACGCAGCAACGCGAGCAGTTGTGCGTCTGTATATTTCTGGCCAACGCCCGTCAGTGGACCCGCGGCTGCTGTTCCAATTCCTGCTTCTCCGTGACAGGAGTTGCATGATCCAGCTTGAAAGAGAGCCAGCCCCTTCACTACCTCGGGGGGCGCGGATGCTAGCGCGGCTGCTGGACTTCCCGCGGCCGCTTCCGGGACGAAGGGTTGCTGCATAAAAGCCTTCGCATCTTCTTCCTGCTTGTGCATCTGCTCCGCTACCCCGGGATCCTTGGCGTCATCCCGGTGGCTGGCCACCCCGAGAGAGACATAAACAACCAGGAATAGAAGGAACGCACCCACGACAATTGGACGACGCCAGGGGCGACGCTCAAGCCGTCGATCGAAGAAGGGGAGAGCGGCGAAGATTAGTGCGAGCACTGCTGGCAGAAGGATGCCGCCAATCAAAGACCAGTGGCCACTCAGGTATTTGAGCCACTGAAAAAATGGCAGGTAATACCATTCCGGACGCGGTAGAAAGTGCGTATCCGCGGGATTGGCCGCGGGGCCCAAATCCATTGGAGTCTTGAGTGCGATAGCGGCAAGAATACCAATCAATACCACCGCAAAGACCGCATCCATGGCAACCTGGCGTGGATAAAATGGCACAGCTGGCAGCCTGGGGTGTATTGGGTCTTCCTCGATCGGGCCGGCAGCGCCTGCTTTGCGGAAGAAGAAGACATGCGCCGCAATAAAACTAATCAGCAAGCCCGGCAACACGAAGACATGCAGCACATAAAAGCGGGAGAGTGTTAATGTTCCCATCTGGTTACCGCCGCGTATCAACTGCTGCAAGGGTGGCCCAATCAATGGGACTTCTGCGATGAGGTTCGTTCCTACCGCGCTGGCGAAATATGCCTTCTCGTCCCAAGGCAGGAGGTACCCGGTGAAGGCCATGCCAAGCATCAAGGCCAGCAGGATGCATCCGGAAAGCCACAGCAATTCGCGGCGTCCCTTGTAGGAGCCATAGACGATGGTTTGCCCGATGTGCAGCACAAGCAGGATGATGATGCCACTCGACCCATACGCATGGATGCTGCGGATGAATGATCCTGAGGTGACCTCCTTCACGATGTAAGACACAACGGTGTGTGCGTGGTCTGCCGACGGCACATAGTACAAGGCGAGAAAGATTCCGGTAATGATCTGAGAGACAAAGAGGAACAGCAGTCCGGAGCCAAAGATGTAGGCCCACCTGGCGCCACCCGGAATGGGCTCATCGAGCGTCTCGTGCAGAATGGAGTCTATGCCCGTGCGCCGGTCGAGCCAGACGTCCAGCCGGGTTACGACGTTGTCTTTGTCGGTGGGCTCAGATGTGGGTTGGTTCGTCATCGATATACGCCTCACGCCATGGTTTCTTTGCTGGAAACTAATTGACGGAAATACTGGTAGCGCACCTTCAACACGCCATCCTCTACTTTGGCTTCCAACGAGTCCATCGAACGAGGAGGTGGGCCGGCGATGCGTTCCCCATCTGCGGTGAACAATCCTGCATGGCAGGGACAGATGAATTTGTTCTGATCGTCTACCCAGCGAACTGAGCATCCCAGGTGCGGACAGATGGGCGACAGGATACGAAACTGGCCAGCCCTGGATGGCAACACGTAGACTGCCGTCTGGGAGGAAGTGGTCTGCCAGGCATCGCGACGTTCCAGCATAATGGTCTTGGCGACTGGCGCGGTGATGGCCACAAAGTCCTGCACCGGACCTACCTCGGACCATGTGTTCGCTGCTGCCCTCCTGCGCAGCGGATAGGTCACGAAGCGCACGAGAGGAACAGCGAGCAGCGCACTCACTCCTGCTCCGCTCAATCCAAAAAGAGCAAGCAGGAAGGACCGCCGGTTCTTCGGTTCAACCTTGACTCCTTCATTCGTCTGCGGTGTCAGTTCCATCAAGCCCGCTCCTTTGTCTATTCGGTTCTGGGAAAGCTGTCCTGTGTGAATTCGGCTCGCGTTCGCGGATCTTCTTACTTCTTCTGCAACGAGTGAATATGTTCCACGAGATCGGTGATCTGTGCGTCCGTAAGTTTTCCCGTAAAAGCTGGCATCTTGTTCTTGCCGTTTTTGATGACGGCGACAAGGTCCGTATCCGACTGCTTTAAAACGTCGGGTGAGTCGAAGGGGTGAGCCTTCATGGCCTTACCGGCAGGCGTGTTGCCACTGCCATCAGCGGCATGACACATCTGGCATTTCGCCTTGTAGGTATCGGCTCCAGAGGTTTGAGCGAAGCTTGTGAGGCTCACAGAAAAGGCGATCAGGGCAATAGCCCCGGTATGGGTAGTGTATTTCAGCATGGGTAGTACTCCTCTTGATGGAAGAAAGATAAAGATGACGGTCGTATGGGATAACTAGAAAGCATAGTGAACTCCGAGCGTGCAGACGTTGCCTCGAAAGCTGCGGGGAAGCGTGGGGCCAATCGGAGTTCCTTCTCCGTAACTGTAGTAGTTGTAGTCGGTTTTCCAACTCCAGTTGGGGGCAATATCTACAGCGAGATTTGCGTACGGCGATTGAAACTGCGACTGAAGTGAGCCGTTCACCTGGCGGATGTTAATGAAATCGCTGTTTCCGTTGACGGCGGTCATGCGATATCCCCCATTGAAGCGGACTCGCTTGATGGGAACCAACATGAATCCGATCGAGCCGAATTGCGTGGGTGCGTTGTAATAGCCGGCGCTGAGCAGCGGAGTTCCAGCCGCTACGCATACTGGCGGCGCAATTCCCGCCGAAGGTGGAACGGGCGTAGAGGCGTAGCACTCAAGGGTGCTGGAGTATACGTCGTCGTAGGCGTAGTTGAGGTCGAGTGACCAACGTTCACTGGGAGAGATCGACGTTCCGAAGGAGAAATCGCGATTGTGCTCCAGATGATTGACGGTCTGAACATTGTCGCGGCTCTCGCGGATATTGACGGTCCCGGCAAGGATTAGCCATGGGTGCGGCTTATAGGTGGTTCGCACAATGTAGTGTTGCATCTGGCGCGGGCTGATACGTGTAAAGGCATTGTCCGCGTACATGGCATCCACGTTGAAGTTGACGCGCCACTGAGGCGTGGGCCTGAGGGTCGCTCCGAAGAGTCCCCAGTTCTCGTGGATCGGGATGAAATCTCCGCCAGCGTCTGTGATGATGCGGCTGCGGTAACGATAGCCAAGCGAAAGGCGTGCACGCGGTGTAGCATCCCAGGCGACGACGAATGTATCGGTCTTGGTCTTCTGATTGATGAACTGATAGTCCGACGCTGTGGATGTGGTGACGGTCCCCGGAGGCGCCAGCATCGTGGTTCCCGCATAGTTGGTTGTCGTAAAGCTGTTCGTCCCAGGCATGCGGAAGTCCCAGAAGTCGAAGACGTCTGTGGCCGCGATCGTGGGAGTGATCTGCCAGGTGACGCTGTAGTCTCCGTTCACGTTGACGCGGCGTGTGTGGGAGGAGCCGGTTACCAGGGTTTGACGGATCTTCGCGCGCGAGTCAAGGCCATTGAACAATTCGTTGAAGTTGTTCAACGTGCTATTCCCACTGCTGTACAGGAGCCGGCCATTCATCGTGACGTGGGGAATGGATGCACTCTGAAAGCGTAGCTGCTCGGTGGGAAACAGAGCGCGTGTAGGCGCAGAACGGTTGTAAGAGAGAAAGCCGCTGCACGCTGGGTTGACCGTTCCAACCGGGCTGAAGGGGGCCGCGCAGGGAGAGTTCCAGACTGAAGAGAGATCAATTCCCAGACTGACGGGCGAGCCATTCGAGAGCTGGTAATTGAGGCCCGTAAGTTGCCAACTCGTGTCGCCCTTGTAGTGGGTGATGAATTCGTCGTAGCTGAACGTAGTGTGCGAGACTGACTTCCAGTCGATTCCTGCCGTCCAGCTATCTGTGGAGTTGCGCCAGAATTGTGTGAGCAGAGCTTCAGTTCCAACGTGGAGCGTGCTGTAAGAAGGTCCCTCGCTGATGTTGTGGTTGTAGCTGAGGCGCACGCTGACAATCGACAGCGGAGCCAGCGTGAGGTTGAGGTCGGTCATACGGCGCACGGTGTTGTAGAGATGGGGTGAATCCAGAATGGGAACGTAGGGGGTCGACGCAGGGGGTATCAAAGGATTGGCCAACAGGTTGTAATCAAAATATTGACGATCACGGCGAAAGCTTCCCCTGAAGTCATAGAGTTTTCCCTTGGCGATATTGAGGAACGAGACGCTATTGGGATCGCCTCCATAGCCGAAGCTGCTTGTGGAAAGGTGGTCGAAGAGGATTGCATGCGAGGGGTCCACTGCGCGGAGGTCGAGGGATTGATCGAGAATCCGCGGCCCCGACTGGAGGTTGACCATCGTGTTTTAGACTGCGCCGCTTCCGGAGTGATCCGCGATGTGCCCGCCTAGATCGACGGACTGATGGATCACGTATCCGTAACGGATATTGTCCCCGGGCGTTGGCGGTGCAGGGGTTTGCGCGGTAGCTGAAGCCGGAGCCTGCGCGATGGCTCGAGGAGTAGCGGCAACAGCTACCGCAATGACAGACAGGAGCAAAGTGCTGCGTCGTAGATTCAGGAGGAGCGACATCATGGAAATTGCGCTCATCATGTGACCGTCCCTACTTGAAGAAAACACTGCTGGCGTTTGAGCCGTGAATCTGAACGTGACAGTTGGTGCAGGCCTGGTACTGATTGGCCTGGTTGTGGAATGAAGGCGTTCCCGGTGCGGTAAAGTTCATCGACGCGGAATGACACTGCAAGCACAGCGAGTTGACGTTGCCGCGGTTGAGCAGCCTTGCGTTCGGCGATCCGTGAGGAAGATGGCAGGAGGTGCAACCTTCAAGCTTCAAAGGAGGATGCTCGTAGACAAACGGGCCCAAGGTCTCCGCATGGCATTTTGTGCAAACCGCGTTCTGATCCGCATTCGACCTCAGGAGCTTGTTCTGGAAGGTGCCATGGGGATTATGGCAGTCGCTGCAAACCATCAGGCCTTCATTCACCTTGTGGTGAAAAGGCTGGGCGAACGCTGCCTTTACATCGGTGTGGCAGCTGTAACACAACTTCGGCTCCTCGACCTTCAACAGATGCTCCCTACTCTGGAAGGAATGGTTGCTATGGCAACTGATGCAACTGACGCCGGCTGCGCCATGAGCAGACCGATCGAAGTTGGCGTGCGTCCCCAGATGGCAACTGAGGCACTTCTCATCGACCTGTTTGGAGGTTGCCTTGGTGAAGCGAAATATCTTGGCCACGTCACCACCCGACTCCACGTGGGCCTGGGCGGGGCCGTGGCAGCTCTCGCAGGTCACGCCTTTGCCGTCGTGCATCAGCGCGAGCTTCGAATGAGGATTGGAGGCAAACTTCTTTGAGAGGTCTTCATGGCAGAGAACGCAGGTCTCCGAGCCGACGTAATCTGTTGAATTTGATACTGCCTTTTGAGAAGATGTTGCACCCTGCGGCTGTAGCACGCCATACGCTTGCGCGAACGCGATTCCCCCTGCCCCGCTCATCCCTACTAGGATCGCTAGCGTATAGAACCAAAGCCGCATATGCAATTTACCTCAAAAAGGGCAAGCGAAGAGTACCGACATGCCTAGGTTTCCCTACCTGCTTGAATACCGAGTGAAGAATACGATTCAAGGCAGGAAACCGGCTGTGACGCGCGTCACAAGGCTGCAAAAGAGATGCAGATCGATCAGTCCTTTGCCCCAAACTCAGGCAGCCGCACAATGGACAAATTGCCCATCATTCGCAAAGGTATGAAAATTCAAGCGAGCCTGTTGAGAAACTCAATCTATCGTATTCAACATCGCTTGTTGCTTGAGCTCGCATAAGACAATTCTCTAGTGGATAACCCGTAATCCCCTATTAAGCCTGTTTGAACTGGCTTCGCTTCGCCAGAATTCAGAAGAGGCTTGTGAGGAATTCTCTATCCCGCAAGGATGCCAAATGCCGCTATGCTACTTCCGGTTGGATTGGAAGTCAATTGCTATCTAGATATTTTGTTCCGATAATGCAAGAAAAGAGCAGATCGGTCTTCATTCCCACACGGACTATAGATATTTGTGATTACCGTCACAGCCTTGTAGAAACAACTGGCCTCTCATAGAAGGCGAACGGGACTTAGCCTGATCAGAGTGCCGGTTGGTTAGAGGTAATCGAACGAGCACGAAATGTCCACCCATTGTGCTCGACTACTTGGATTATCAGTGGAACGTGGTTTTTGAGATTTATCGACAGGTCATAAAACTCCAGCATCCGGAGGAAGCCATGAAGATTAGCGATAAGGTTAGGAGCGACATTGCAGAGATTCTGGCCGGGAAGACGGCACATGATGAACATCGGTTGACGATGCTACGCGAAGTAGAGTCTGCTTTGAAGAACAAGGCGATTGATAAGCGCGAGGTGTTGACGAATACGGAAGAGGTACAAATTCTGACGACGTTGATGAAGCAGCGAGAGGAATCGGTGGAGTCGTCCACGAAGGAGGGCAGATCACAGTTAGTAGAGAAGAACCGACTGGAGATTGGAATTATTGGTAACTATCTGTCACAAGCTTCGAGTGAGCAGGACTTCCGGAGGTTGGTGCAGGGGGCAATTGCTCATCTGCAAGAGGATGCCCGTGGGGTGAGGCCGGGACCAAAGGATATGGGGACTGCTCTACAGGTGGCTCAGCAATGGATTCGGGCTGCTGGTTTGTCGGTCGATGGAAAGATGGTGAGTGAGATGGTGAAGGCGGAGTTAGAAAAATAGTCGGAGAGTGGTAACCACGACTATAGTCTCCTCTGGCTCCTCACCTGGAGCATTTTGGAACGATGCTGTCGTAATAGAATGGGGGCTCTGCGGCAAATCAATGTCCCTACTGCTGAACTATCGACCCAACCGGTTGCTGACATTTCCTCCATCGTTACTGCGTCACCGCCTATAGTCGGAGTATGCAGCATTATTAGCCAGCAGTTTCTCGATTGGCATCCTAAGGATGTGATCTCAATATCGGGAACAATCGAGTTAAGAGCAGGAGTGTGAAAGTTATGGAACTATCCCCGAACCAAGAATCACTATTGACGATCCACAATCAGGTATTGACTACTCAAGAGCTCCAGAGAATGGATGCATACTGGCGTGCGTGCAATTACCTTTGTGCTGGGATGATTTATCTGCGTGATAATGCACTGCTTAAGCAGCCATTACAGCCGGAACACTTCAAAAATCGATTGCTTGGACATTGGGGTTCCGATCCTGGCCAGAGCTTTGCCTGGGTTCACCTGAATCGTGTCATCCGTAAATACGACCTGAACATGATTTATATTTCTGGGCCCGGCCATGGAGCACCTGCAGTCATATCCAACTGCTATCTGGAAGGAACATATTCAGAAGTCTACCCTGATAAAACTCAGGACGAAGAGGGCATGTTAAGGCTTTTTCGCGCCTTTTCTTTTCCAGGGCAACTTGGGAGTCATTGCACGCCCGAAGTTCCTGGATCAATTCACGAAGGTGGCGAGTTGGGTTATAGCGTCTCCCATGCCTTCGGTGCGGCATTCGATAATCCCGATCTTATTGTGAGCGTGGTGGTGGGCGATGGCGAGGCCGAGACAGGGCCATTAGCAACTTCCTGGCACTCTAACAAATTTCTCAATCCTATCCGCGACGGCGCCGTGTTCCCTATCCTGCACCTGAACGGCTACAAGATAAATAACCCTACGATATTGGCGCGCATCTCCTCTGAAGAACTTACAGATCTTTTTCAGGGATATGGCTGGATGCCATATGTCGTCGAGGGAGACAATCCGGAACTGATGCATCAGAAGATGGCTGCGACAGTGGAACACTGTGTCCAGCAGATTCGGTCTATTCAGGAAAAAGCGCGGAGGACGGGTAATCCGGAACGTCCTCGGTGGCCGATGATCATCCTGCGAACACCGAAGGGATGGACGGGGCCTAAGGAGGTTGATGGCCATAAGGTCGAGAACTTCTGGCGCGCGCACCAAGTGCCGGTATCAGATGTGAAATCGAATCCGGAGCATCTGAAGATCGTCGAACAGTGGATGCGCAGCTACCATCCCGAAGATCTGTTCGACGGTCAGGGGAGGCTAATCCCCGAACTGAGGGAGCTTGCCCCTACTGGCGACCGTCGTATGAGCGCCAATCCTCATGCGAATGGAGGAAACCTGCGGAAGCCGCTTAATCTTCCCACTTTTTGCGACTACGCGGTGTCAATTGAGCAGCCCGGCTCCAAGAAAATCTCGCCCACTGAAACGCTGGGCAAGTTTCTGCGTGATGTAATGCGCCGCAACATGACGAACTTCAGGCTCTTCAGCCCGGACGAAAATGCGTCCAACCGTTTGCAGGATGTCTACCAGGCCAGTGTAAAGACCTGGATGGCAGAGTTCTTACCAGAGGACAGCGATGGAACAGCGATCGCGCCGGACGGACGTGTGATGGAGATGCTCAGCGAGCACACACTGGAAGGCTGGCTGGAAGGCTATATCCTCACCGGTCGCCATGGCATCTTCAATACCTACGAAGCCTTCGTTCACATCATCGATTCGATGTACAACCAGCATGCAAAGTGGCTGGAAAAGTCAAAGCTGGAGCTCGATTGGCGAACCCCTATCTCATCGCTCAATCTCTTGATTACCTCGCTCGTCTGGAGACAGGATCATAATGGATTTACACATGAAGATCCCGGCTTTCTGGATGTGGTCAGCAACAAGAGCGCGGATATCACCCGCATTTACCTTCCCCCCGATGCCAACTGCCTGTTAAGCGTTGCGGACCACTGCCTGCGCAGCAAAAACTATGTCAATGTGATTGTCTCGGATAAACAGCCCCACCTTGTGTATCTCGATATGGATGCTGCGATTATCCACTGTACGAAGGGCATTGGCATATGGGAATGGGCCAGCAATGATATGCGCACTGAGCCGGATGTTGTTGTGGCAAGTGCTGGCGATATCCTGACACAGGAAGCTCTGGCTGCCGTGGCTATTCTTCGGGAAAGATTGCCAGATCTCAAGATTCGTTTCGTTAATGTCGTTGATTTGTATCGCCTGCAGCCAGACTCAGAGCATCCGCATGGGCTATCTGATCGCGATTTCGATTCCCTCTTCACCAAGGACAAGCCGGTGATCTTTAACTTCCATGGATATCCATGGCTTATCCACAAGTTCACCTATCGCAGAACGAATCACGCCAATATCCATGTTCGCGGATACAAGGAGAAAGGCAATATCAATACGCCGCTGGAGTTGGCGATCCGTAACCAGGTTGACCGCTTTAACCTCGCGATCGATGTAATCGACCGCGTTGCACGATTACAGGAGCCGGCCGCTCACCTTAAGGAGTGGCTAAAGGGGCAGATTATCGAAAGTATTGCCTATGCCTACGCCGAAGGGCAGGACAGACCCGAGATCAGAAACTGGAAGTGGCCTACAGACCTGGCAGAGAGACAGGCGAGTTCATCAAAAACATAGATGGCAGTCGATGGTCCGCGGAAGATCTCTTCCCTTGCAGTCCGAGCGACCTACATCCTCATGCTTCAATGCTTACTGAAAAGGACGGAGGTAACTTTATCATCCTCTATCCTGCGGCTTATTGTCAGCGATCTCAGCTTCACCGCGAGAGCCAGGTCTTGTTCATAAATATCAGCAAGAAAATACACCGTATCATCTTCAGCCGCGAAACCTGTTGCATAAACAATAAGAATCGGAATGGGACGGGCGACTTCGGCGGACATCGTTCGTGAACCGTACATCGTCTCCACGATTTTTTCTTTCGTCCAGCCCGTGTTTCTCCTCAATACCCACTGGGCCAGCGCAGTAGGCTCAGCAACGCGAATACACCCATGACTGAAGTCCCGACGCGTTCGATCAAATAGCGATTGCACAGGCGTTCCATGCAAATAGACATTGTACGTATTGGGTAGCGAGAACTTGACCAACCCGAGAGCGTTGCGGTCCCCAGGGAGTTGCCGGATACGCGATTTCCTTCCCTTTTCACGCACAACTTCATAGCCATGTTTCTGAAGATAGTGCGGATCACGACGCATTGCAGGCTCAATCTCGTGGCGCTGGATGCTTGGAGGAATATTCCAGTATGGCCTGAAGATTACCGAAGAGATCTGATTTTCAAAGACTGGAGTACGTCGATGATAGGCTCCTCCAACAATTACCTTCATCGCCAGCGCAACATGAAGCGTGGCGTCGTAGGCACGCAGCTTGAACTCGGGTATGTTAACAACAACTGGAGGCTCTGCGAACGTTCGCGAAACCCAGCGCCAACGCTCTAGCGTCATCGCAAGCTGGGCGACCCGATAACTGACAGGGATGGTCAGTTGGTTATACGTTTCACGATTCAAAGTGCCGTTGGGATCTAATCCATGTCTCAATTGAAAGCTCTTCACGCCTCTCACGAGCGACTCGTCGTATACATTTAGCGCAACTTGTTGTTGGCTCGGAGGCAGATCACCGTATCTGAGAAGCAAGGAACGCAAAGATTCGGCCCCCTCATACTCATCTCCAACATGGACCAACTCTGTGAAACGAGGCAAGTTGATCGGGGACATCTGAGCTAGGACAAGATAATTTCGCAAAGCCTGCTTCGTTCGCTGATACCCGGGAGCGATGGGCTCCAGAGACTCGTACTCCCTCGCGGGGCTCACGGCTTGAGAGACATGCCACAGAAACTCCGTGGGGCTAAAGTCCTGACAATGAGGTACGAGATCCGCGTGGACCGAATGAGGATCGATACGTCCGCAATAAAGATCTGTCGCTAATCGTAACGCTGCAATGGTTAGCTTTATCTCCATGATTGCCAATTCAGAAACCCTGTCCACGGAATTCGTTGCGGTTGTTGGTACTGGGGCCTGCGAGATGACATAGTCTTCCAGATTAAGTCCCTCTTCAGGAACCTTCTTCAAGACGTCCAACATAGCTACCGCTGCGGGAGTGAGCGAGCCTCTGAAGACCCATGCAGCAGCATATCCACAGGGTCTATAAAAAGCATCGACGAGCCTTGCATTCGAGGGATCTACCAATGCTTCCTCCTTTGCAATATTTGTGCGAAGGAGATCATCTTCCGCCGACAGAGCTGTCGAGCGTGAAATTGGTGGGCAATACCCTTCAGGTATGGCAGCCAGACCGCTCGAGTAGCAACCTAATATGCAAAGAGCCAGCACGGCTATTTTCATTCAATAATCCCATTATCCCAACACGACTTAATTCGAGCAGATGGTCATCACGGGGCATTCTGCATTAGCAAGCACATGCCCAACCACGCCGTCGGCTAAATGAGGGAACCAGCTCGAACTACGTTTGGCACCCAAGATGATGAGGTCGGCTCCTACCCTTCTGGCTAATCCAAGAATATGAGGAGCAATCTCACCCAATTCCACTACACATTCTGGAGTACACCAGTCAAAGGTCGCTTGTGGGACCAATTTTTGAAGAGCAGACTTGAATCTAATCTGTAGTGCAAACGTCTCGGAGATATCGCCCTCGGCCCGCTCTAGTACATGGCACAGGTAAATCTTTGCCCTGGTATCTTGAGCGAATGCCAGCGCTACCGCGGCTTTCTCGGCCGTGCTGGAGTTAAAGTCTGTCGCAAAGACAATCCTATTGAAAGCAATATTCCCATTCGGAGGAGCCTTAACTTTTGGTCCAACCGTAAAGACAGGACAGCTTGCATGTCGCAAAATGCCCTCCGCGCACGACCCTAGGATCGCCTTGTTCAATCCATGGCGCGAGTGCGTACCAGCGACGATCAGATCGGCTTTTAGCTGCTCTGACAGACCTACTATCGCCGCAGCCGGATTATGCGACTCCAGCGTCTGGGCCGTGGCGTGAATCCCGTCAAAAGTCAGGTCGCTAAGCAGTCTCTCTAGATTCTCGCTGCTGGAACGACGCATATCATTGATGGGCAGCCCCACTACGGCTTGCTCGGAGCGAGTGGCTATTGAAAGATCTACGACATGAGCAAGAGTAAGGTTTGAAGAGAAGTGCTTCGCTAACGCCTTTGCATAACCAGTTGCCGACTCAGAAGCCTCAGAGAAATCTGTTGCCAAAACAATACGGTCTATTGTCAGTCCTACTTGGTTTCCAATTACAGCCATAAATCACCTTTCCATTCATGCGGAACAAACCATTCTCACCATTCGTCAACAATAGGGTATTGGCTATGACTTTTTCACGATGTGACTTCATGCACGTGAACAGGTGATGGTCATCACATCGCCCGGGACGTTGACCCGTACACTTACAGTTGTTTGACAGATGCGAACGGTATGCGGACGACACCATGTTCTGGTGACATATTCACAAGTTGTAGCTGCTAACGATTTCCTCGCTTAAAGCAATGCAGGAGACATAACGTGAAAAACGATGTCCATTTTTGGATTGCGATTCTGGTTCGTGGCGCATTGGCGCTCGTTGTGGGGAGCGCCGTCATGGTGATCCCGGATATGGCTTCCACATTGCTATTGATGCCCTTTGCCGTTGCGGTTTCAATTCTATGTCTTGCGGCATATGGTGTACTGGACAGTACGATCATTTTTGTCAGCAGCTTCATGGTCTCCACCAGAAGTCCACAAATTGCTCTGCGGCTTCAAGGTGCTTTCGGTGTGCTGGTCGGACTCCTTCTCTTCTTTGTTGTTTATAGCCGCTTCCCTCTTCATTGGTTTCTATACCTCATTGCCTTCCAGGCTCTTTGTACGGCCACGGCAGAATTTATTGTTGCGCGGCATGCTTTTACTCGAGCGGTATCGCGGTGGAATTACGCGGCTGCAAGTGTAGCGTTGCTCTTCCTGATTACTTATTCTGCAGCTGGTGCAGTCTTTGGTGAAGGCCTTTCATCCCGCGAAGTCGCCTGGCTTATCTACGGATATCTAGTGGCGTTCGGTATGGCGCAGTGTCTGACGGCAGCACGGATGTTGTACGCCGATTACCGGGTTGTTGAGTTGTCACACCCACGGGGCCTATAAGAAACTGGAGGAGAAAAATGGCGCATTCACAATTAATCTTCCCTAAAGGCCTAACGGCAATACCTCAAACAATTTCCGAGAGGTATTCATCACAATTTGAGATGTCAGAGGCTTCGGACTGGTCAGTGGAATTACTAACTGGCGCCTTTTTTGTCCTTAAGATTTTAATTTTCCTCGCTATTGTTTTGTGGCCTTGGCAAGTTGCGGAATAGGATCGATACCATGAAAGCGGCAATTTTAAGAGTCCCGGCTCCTCTTAATGAAGAGTCCCTGAAGATTGAGGAGATTCCCATGCCTATCCCTGGGTTAGGACATGCTCTTCTTAAGATCCACGCCTGCGGTGTGTGTCGTACAGACCTTCATATTGTGGAAGGTGAGTTGCCCAAAAAACTCGACTGGGTCATCCCGGGCCACCAGGTTGTTGCGGAGATTATTTGGTCTCCCGATCCCGGCTTTCATAAGGGCGACAGAGTGGGTGTCTCGTGGATCGGCGGCACAGATGGTTCCTGCCGTTTCTGTCGAACAGGCCGAGAGAATCTTTGCGATCATCCCAGCTATACCGGCTATACACAAAATGGAGGGTTCGCGGAGTATATGACCGCACGAACTGACTTTCTGTTTCCTTTGCCTAATACGCTCGAAGACCGCGCCACTGCCCCCTTGCTCTGCGCCGGCATTATTGGCTTTCGAAGCCTCAAGATTGCGGAAGTGAAGCGGGGCCAGCACGTTGGCCTTTTTGGCTTTGGTTCGTCGGCGCAGCTTTTATTTCAAGTACTCAAAGCCTGGGATTGCCGCGTCTATGTTTCTACCCGCGAATTGCATCACCAACGATTGGCACATACTCTAGGGGCAGACTGGGTCGGCGGTGGGACGGAAGTTCCACCTAAGCCCTTGAATTCTGCAATTACCTTCGCCCCCTCAGGGGATGTTGTGGTAGCGGCATTACGATCAGTCGATAAGGGCGGAATCGTCGCCATCAATGCGATCCATCTGGATCGTATGCCGCAGTTTGACTATGACTCGCTCCTCTGGGGTGAGAGACAACTCCGCAGCGTGACAAACATGACCCGGCAAGATGGAACAGATTTTCTGAAAGTCGCTTTCGAGATTGGTCTAAAACCCGCAGTAGTGACCTTTTGCCTGGATCAGATCAACGAGGCTCTCCTTGGGCTAAAGGAAGACAGATTGAGTGGCCCGGCGGTCATTCTCCCAAATGAACATTGACTGAACATAATGGCACCTGCGTCAGGAAGAGCAGATTCGTTACGGCGATCCTATTCCGTTCTACTGTCACCCCACGCCTTCGTTCATCGCGATACCCACTCTGTTCGAATTGAGGTCCAAAAAGCGAAGTTTGCGCCTTCTGAAATATTTCGCGATTTCACTTACCCATAAGACACTGCTTGCGGTCAAAACACAGAGTGTCCAGTCCGCAAGATTCAGGGAGACGATGCCAAATACAAGCCGAAGATAAGGGACATTGAGAAGAATCACTTGAAGTCCTATAGATAACAGTATGGATCCCCAAAGCCAACGGTTCTTGAACATGCCACGAAATGCACTATCAGAATACGAACGAGCGCTCAGCGAATTGAACAGTTGGAAGAAAATAAGCGTGGTGAAAGCCATCGACCGTCTATGCAGTATGGAGTCATTACCTGAAAGAATAAAGAAGATCAGTAATGTTCCTATTGTCATGACAGCCGCCACGAGCAACAGATCACTAAACATCTGACGACTAATAATGTTGCCAGTCGGGCATCGTGGAGCGCGACGCATGATATCTGGAGATGCGGAATTCACTCCGAGCGCCAATGCAGGTGCGCCATCCGTAACGAGATTAATCCAAAGAATCTGAGCCGCCGTAAGCGGCAACACGAGTGAGTGGATCGAACCGCCGTTTTGGAAGGACAGTATGATGACGCTTAGGAATAGCGTGAGAACTTCTCCCAGATTGGTGGCCAGCAAATAGCGTAGAAACTTTTGAATATTATCGAAGACGATCCGACCTTCTTCAACAGCTGCAACAATTGTGGAAAAGTTATCATCAGTGAGGATAAGGTCGGCAGCCTCTTTCGATACATCTGTCCCGGCAATGCCCATGGCAATTCCTATATGGGCGGCCTTCAAAGCTGGCGCATCGTTCACCCCATCACCCGTCATAGCGACGATCTCATTGTTCTTCTGGAGGGCATGGACAATTCGAAGCTTGTGCTCTGGGTTTACTCGTGCGTAGACGCCTGTGACGCTAACGACCTGCTGCAAATCAGAATCGGACATTTGATCGAGTTGGGGTCCAGTCAGTACAGCTTCAATCGAGATGATTCCCAAATCGTGAGCAACAGCCGTGGCGGTACGTGGATGATCCCCGGTAATTAATATTGTGCGGATCCCTCCGAGCTTGGCCCGCTCTATTGAATGACGAACTTCCGGGCGTGGCGGGTCCATCATACCGATCAACCCAAGAAATGTTAGTTGCTGTTCAAGACCGTCTTTGTCGATATCCGCAGAGTTTGTGACCTCCATTTTAGTCAGCAAACGAGTTGCAACGCCAAGTGTACGGAATGCACGTGACGTTAGCAGATCATTGCGCTGGAGAATCTCCTGGCGACGCTGAGGTCTCAAAGGACGTACAACACCGGAACAATATTCATTTGTACAGCGATCCAGAAGAATATCGGGAGCTCCTTTGGCAAAAAGAGTTATTTCTTCGGCACTCTCCCCAAATCTGTTTAGAGTGCTCATCATCTTTCGTTCTGACGAAAACGGAAACTCCGTCAGACGCGGATAGAGACTTTGCATAACTGAAGGCCGAACCTTCGCTTTCCACGCAGCGGTGAGCAGCGCAGCTTCCGTGGGATCTCCTTGAATCTTCCATCCATCTGCGGTCTGCTCAAGTTGTGCATTATTCACCAGTGTGGCTGCGAGAAGTAATTGGTATACCTCCTGCGCCTGAAGCGCAGACAATTGCTTTCCCTCGTCCGCCGAAAGGCGTCCCTCAGGGGCATATCCGTTCCCAGAGATATCGGTCTGGCCGAACGCAGTAACGATTGCCCGAACGGTCATTTCATTGCACGTCAGGGTCCCGGTTTTGTCCGAAGCAATCACCGTCGTAGATCCCAGGGTCTCTACCGCTGCTAGTTTTTTGACTATGGCTCCTTTTCGTGCCATACGCTGCACCCCTATCGCAAGCACCAGCGTAATGACAGCGGCAAATCCTTCTGGGGTGGCCGCGACTGCTAAGGCAATGCCGAATAGCAGAATTTCTATAACCTCGCTAACGCTCTGCACACCTTGGGTAACGAGCAGAGCTGTAACGACGACGCCAGCTATCAACAGGACAGCTGCACCTATCTGTTTGCTCAAAAGCACCAGACGTCGTTGCAAAGGTGCGACTTGATTCTCTTCCGTATCCAGTAGCTTTGCGACTTTCCCAAACTCGGTCTCCATACCGACAGCAGTAACGATGGCTCTTGCATTTCCCGAGACGATCATCGTCCCCGCAAAAAGCATGTTCTGGCGATCTCCGAGTGCCGCGCTATGTTCAATCGAATCAATGAGTTTGCGAATAGGCAGGCTTTCGCCTGTTAGCGAAGATTCCATGGTGAGTAGAGAAATAGCCTGCGTCAGACGGGCATCCGCTGGAACGGCATCACCTTCACAAAGCACTAAGAGATCTCCGGGAACAACATCTCGAACCAAGATGCGCTGCTGAGTACCATCGCGAATCACAGTAGTTTGTTCAGGCATCATCTTCGTCAGGGAAACCAATGCGCGTTCCGCTCGGTCTTCCTGGACGAAACCCAGGACAGCATTTAATGCAACGATTGCGAGAATAATCAAGGCTTCATAGGATATTGCGTTTCCCTCCCCGATCTTCGATACAAGTATCGACACGGTGGCCGCAACAAGGAGTAAATATACCTGCGGATCACGGAATTGAGCGATAATGCGCATCCATGCAGAAACACGGGATTTTGAATTTAGTGTGTTCAGGCCATAACGCTTCTGGCGTTCTCGTGCACCTTCAGCTGTGAGCCCCGCCTGAAGATCGGTTTTCAGCTCAGATGCAACTATAGAGATCGGCTGTTCGTGAGGTGACTGGTGAATGGGCGAGTCGTCGAGTCCTGACATATCGATCAACCGCACTTTCAGTTCCTTTCGGCGCTCAAAGATACCTTCGGCTCCTGCGGAACTTCGGTTTTATCATTCTTATCCATAAACATGGAACACCATCAAATGTTTCTGCTCGCCGACGTAAAGTCTGTGACGACAGTCACAGGACTAAGAGAAGATCAGTCTGTACTGTGTAAAGCATAGATATGGAAAGGTGGCAGACTATGAGTCCCAGCCAGATTATCTTGGCAACTGATTTTTCGCCCGCCTCATCAGCGGCGCGATCTATTGCTGGAAGAGTTGCCCGTATATTCAACGCCAAGATCTTGGTTGTGCATGTCTTCCAATATGTTGCTCGCCATCAGTATCAGGTACCGGTCGGCTGGATGATCGAGGGCATTCGGAGAGATGTTCAACAGAGGATGAGCGAAACCAGAAAGGTCCTCACTGATCTCGGGATCGAAACGGAGGGGATGCTGATCGAGGATGGATTTCCTTCAGTGGAGATTCTCAATATCCTTCAGTCATACAAGAACCCACTTCTCGTTATGGGAACCCATGCGGTAGGAGGCATGGATCGCTTCCTCCTTGGATCAACCGCGGAAGAAGTTTTGCGCCAAGCATCGTGCCCTGTCATTACGACAGGGCCACATGTGATTTATAAAGAAAATGATGGTCCGTCCTTTCATCGCGTGCTCTATGCCACAGATTTCAGTGAGGCATCTCTTGCTGCAGCGCCGTTCGCAGCGATGATTCAAGAATCCTCGTCCGCATCTCTTCGAGTTCTTCATGTATCAGCCGATCCGGAATTTAATGGCCCGCCTCAAGATCAGAGCTTCGATTTCGTCCGTAGAGCTCTTCATGGTGGCAAAGGCGAAAGCACGGCACTCACGGCGGAATATATCACTTTACATGGAAGGGATATAAGCCAGGCAATAACAAATGAAGCTGAACGCTATCCCGCGGATCTTCTGATCCTTGGAGTACGTCGAGCATCTGCGTATGCCTCGCATCTTGCGCCCCGGTCCGCTTTTCAAGTGATTGCCGCCGCGCCATGCGCTGTCCTAACCATATCTTCATAAGTGCGTTTGGCACCGGTTACTGATAGGGAAAGAACGCTATGGGAAACAGGAAAGAGCCACCGTGCCACAATATGAGATTCATGTGGAACCGCATCTCCGTTGCAGTGTCGTCTCTGGCTATCATTCTGCATCTTCTGCTGCACTATGCATTTCATATCAACGGCAGAGCCTCGACGTTCCCCTTATGGTTCGCAGTGATTGTGGGCGGGTTGCCGCTGTTATACGATCTTTCCCGGCAAGTGCTCAAACGGCAATTCGGTTCCGATTTTCTGGCAGGGCTTTCGATCATTACGGCCACTCTGCTGGGAGAACTCCTGGTTGCAACAATTATCGTCCTGATGTTTTCGGGAGGACAGGCGTTAGAGGAATACGCGACCCAGCGCGCATCCTCGGTTTTGAATGCGCTAGCCAAGCGCATGCCCAACCTGGCTCATCGCGTTATAGATGGCAAGGCGCATGAGATTGCCGTTACTGACATTGCTATCGGTGATCGCCTCATAGTCTTCCCGCACGAAATATGTCCCGTGGATGGGACCGTTGAATCTGGGACTGGAACGATGGACGAATCTTTTCTGACAGGCGAGCCATTTCGCATGCGCAAAATCGCAGGCTCTCAGGTGATCTCCGGCGCGCTGAATGAAGATTTTGCTCTTACGATCGTAGCCGACAAGCGTGCTGTTGATTCACGCTACGCACGCATTATGAAGGTAATGCAGACAGCTGAACAGCATCCTCCCCAAATCCGTCGTCTGGCCGATCGGTTAGGTGCTATTTATACGCCGATTGCGGTCGCTGTGGCTTTGGTCGGATGGTTGATGAGCGG
Source organism: Acidobacteriales bacterium 59-55 (assembly GCA_001897435.1). Lineage (GTDB taxonomy): Bacteria > Acidobacteriota > Terriglobia > Terriglobales > Acidobacteriaceae > Edaphobacter. Next base: position 166,890 of record MKSV01000011.1, read on the forward strand.
CAGTCCGGAACGGTTTTTGGCTGTCATCGTTATCGCCACACCCTGCCCCCTTCTATTGGCAATTCCCATATCGATCATTGGCGCTATTTCGCTCTCGGCAAAACGTGGGATTGTCATCAAAAAGCCTGTCGTGCTCGAACAGGTCGGACAGATTCAGACGATGTTCTTCGACAAAACAGGCACATTGACCCACGGCGAGCCAGTTGTCACCGACACCGTCTGCTTTTCCGACGCCGACCCCATCGATGTCCTTCGCCTGGCAGCAAGTCTCGAGCAGTATTCGAAACACCCGCTCGCGACCGCCATCCTTCGCGCTGCCGAAGACAAGGGTGTTGTTCTGCAAAATGTGGAGGACATCAGCGAAAAACCAGGCGAGGGCTTGACGGGACATGTAGGAGGACAGAAGATCCTCGTCACGGGAAGGCGCAAGCTCCCCTCTGAAATGGTGGCTCTTTTGCCACCGAGCACCTCAGGCATGGAGTCCATCATCGTTGTAGATGGCCGCCTGTTCGGTCTACTCAGATTTCATGACCGTCCCAGAAAAGAAGGAAAGTCCTTCATTAGCCACCTTAAACCGAAGCATCATGTGAAGCGCATGATGATCTTGTCCGGAGATCGTGACAGCGAGGTCCAGCATCTTGCCGCGATCGTCGGGATTACAGATGTTCGTTCGAATCTAACCCCCGAAGAAAAACTCAAGATCGTGCGCCTCGAAACGGAGAAGGCGCTGACGCTCTTCGTTGGAGATGGTATCAATGATGCGCCCGCGATGATGGCGGCAACTGTAGGAGTGGCATTCGGTCAGAATAGCGACATCACGGCAGAAGCGGCCGGAGCCGTGATTCTTGAACCTACGCTCGGTAAGCTCGACGAGCTTCTTCACATCGGAATGCGAATGCGGCGAATCGCGCTCCAAAGCGCGATTGGAGGAATGCTACTGAGTTCACTCGGAATGGTCGCCGCAGCCCTCGGTCTTCTTTCGCCGCTCGTGGGGGCGATCGGCCAAGAGGTAATTGACTTGCTTGCTGTACTCAATGCGATTCGTGCATCAGTTCCGACAAAAGATCTGCAGGATTTCTAAAAAAGCGGCGAGGATACGACATGTGATCGAGGTCACAGCCCATCAAGCATGTAGGCGTTAGCTTTGTTCGATAGTTATAGCAGGCAGAATAATGCGCTGAAAGATGCACAGTTATGCAGTACGAACTTAGGCTCCATCGATTGCTTCTAGCTATACTCGCGACAGTCGTCACGGGGGTTGCCCTCCTTTTCTTTTATCTAAGTTCACACCCTGTTGACGTATGGCTCGAGGCAAGCATATCGCTCATCGTCGTGATTGCTGTCGCTACCGCACTCGTGTACATGGGAGTAGCAGAAGGAATTGTGGCCCTTCAATTCGGCATGAGGCACAAGCGGGAATTATTAGGCTATCTCTTGCTTGGCCTGCTCTCGGTTAGTTCCGGCTTATATCTTGCCATATCCAAGGTTGAATCTTTGCAGATAATTGCCTTGGTCGTATCACCGCACGCCTTTCTATTTGGGATCGCTGAATTGCGGATATCACGCCATCTACAGCACCATCCGAAGCAGCGACGAGCGCTCCTGTTCTTTGGAGCATGTGAGGTTGCGCTTGGACTGGCACTCGTTATAGGTAGCAAGATGTCAACCTACCAAGTGGCTACGTTACTAGGCTATGGAGCAGTCATCACCAGCCTGCAATTGCTGGCATTTCTCATCTACCAGTACCGTCGGGCTGAACGTGAAATATCCGGGCGAATATTCGATAGAACTTGAGCATAGTTTAGTTGTGACCTAAATCACCATCCGTACTGACGCGAAGCGATAATCTGAGCTTCGATCGTAATTATTAATCGCTATTGTGGCTTGAGAGGTTTGCTTATGAAATCCAAGGATGCAGCCGCCTTTCCTTCAATCGATCAAGAGTCGCATTTGGCCACAAGCGAAATCACTTTCTCGCGGATCCTTATTGCAACTGACTTCTCGAAACCCGCGACCCAGGCTTTGAAGATGGCAATCTTGATCAGCCAGACATTCGGAGCAAAGCTCTACTTAGTACATGCCGCAACTCCAATCGGATACGGGATCGATCCAGTTCCCATTCCCATCGAAGTACTGAATGCCGACCTGGATACGGATAAGGAACAGATCAATCAACTGGTATTGAGCGAGCCTGGGCTCAGCCAGCTAAAGCCCAGCATAACTGTTGCTTATGCTGAAGCGAAAGATCTCATCAATCAAGTCTCGCGCGAAGAGAAAATAGACCTGATTATTGTGGGGTCTCACGGTGCCAGCGGACTCGAACGGTTGGCTCTGGGATCGGTTGCCGAGGCGGTGTTGCATCAGGCGAGTTGTCCGGTCCTGATCGTCGGACCACAATGTAAGCCGGAACAATGTCCGTTTCGATCTATTCTGTTTGCGACCGATCTGAAGACGACCGGGCTGCGTGGAGCACAGTATGCCACAGGGCTTGCAGAACGCTTTCATTCGAAGCTCACTCTTCTTCATGTGATGAAAGAACAACCCATGCCGCACGTCCATCAAGCTGAGCTCATCCAAAATCTTCAGGGACTAATTCCTCCGGATGCAGAGTACTGCTGTAAGGCGCGGCTACGTGTCGAGTACGGCAAGGCGGCTGAGGTCATTGCCGCGATTGCCGAATCAGAGTCTGCCAGTTTGATCGTCATTGGACTTCAAGAACACCTTCTTGGAGACCACGCTCCTTGGTCAACCGTGGCTCGGGTGACCCGTGAAGTCAAGGCCGCCGTGCTGGGTGTCCGAGGTCATTACGTTTGACGTGTATTTCAGAATTGCAAGATCAGTTTGTTTTGTGTTCGGGTGAGAGGGCAGCGGAGAGGCGTATGCCGAGCAGTCCGAAGAGAAACAGAATCGCGATAAGGGAAACGCGAGGATAGAAGCTGGGAGTGCGATAGGCTTCGACGGCCAGAATGAGGGTGGCGAGGGTGAGTAGGGTAAGGGAGATGGCGCGATGAAAGCGCTGCATACCGTACTGTAGGCTCTCTACGCTCTTGCGCTCGATGGTGCGGCCGTTGTTAGAGTCGGTGCAGGCGGCCTTGCTGGGGCAACTGTTGCAGATGTCGGCAGGAGCACGATAGGTGACGGTTTTTTTGACTGCATCCGAAAAGACCGGGAAAAGGTGCTGGTCCTGGGGGCACTCCCAAACGTCGCGGTCGGAATGATAGGTAAAGCCAACGGTGCTGATGGTAGCGGAGCGGCGATGTGCGTGGCCAGCCACCAACTCCAGGAGAAGCGCGATGAAGGCGAGGAAGAGCGCGTATCCCAGGTAGAGGATGAATTCGATGGAAACGCCATGCATGGCTTCAGCGCTCCTCAGTTTGGGTGGCGACCTCGGAGAAGAGGATATCCTGCGGTCCTTGGATCGAGCTGCCTTTCTGCATGTAGCGAACACCGAGCGCGGCGAGGTAAAGCACAGGCAAGGTGCCCCCGAGAATAAATACGATGTCGCCGGGCATCCGCATCCATTCGAGCACGGCATTGGTATGGTTTCCGATGTAATTCAGGGTGCGGGCGTCGTAGTAGCTGACGCTGATGGAGTGGTAAAGCTGGAGCACACCGAGAGGAAATAGGGTAGCGAAGACCATCCAGGCGAGACCGAGGTTGAGCGACCAGAAACTGATACGCGCAGCCTTGTCCGACCAGTGCTTCTCCGGGATGATATAGCGTAGGCAGAAGAGTGCGAGGCCAACCGAGAGCATCCCGTAGACGCCCATCATGGAGGCATGAGCGTGGTTTGCAGTGAGCGCTGTACCGATCTCGTAATAAGAGACGATGGGCAGGTTGATGAGGAAGCCGAAGACTCCCGCGCCGAGGAAGTTCCAGAAGCCGACAGAAGCGAGGAACATGACAGCCCAGTAGTGAGGGAACGGAGTGGAAGACTTTGACTCCTGTGCAATGCCGAGTTGCAGGAAGCTCCAGGCTTCGAGCGTGAGGATAGTGAGGGGAATGACTTCGGCCGCGGAGAAGAAGGCTCCAAGCGCCATGTGCATCGCAGGCACGCCGGAGAAGTAGACGTGATGCATGGTGCCAACGATGCCGCCCGCCGAGTAGAGGACAACATCGAGATAGATCATCCGTAGCGCAGTGCGTTCGTGGACGACACCGAGCAGAACGAAGATGTAGGCGACGAGGACCGTGGTGAAGAGTTCGAGGAAGTCCTCGACCCAGAGATGGACGACCCAGAAGCGCCAGAAATCGGTAGTGGTGAAGTGGTCGCCAGGGTTGGCCAACAGACCGACGGCGTAAAAGGCAGGGATCGACAGCGCGGAGAAGAAGAAGAGCCAAGGAAGATTGCCGGCAGATTCGGAACGGAGACGGCCGCGAAGTCCACGATAGAGGATGGCAACCCAGAAGAAGAGTCCGACGATGAGAAGGATCTGCCACAGGCGCCCGAGGTCGAGATACTCGAAGCCCTGATCGCCGAACCAACTGCTGATGGTGCGTCCCTGCATTCCGGCGAATTCTCCGAGAAGACTGCCGACAACCACGATGACGAGCGCACCGAGCAAGGCATAGGCAAGCGATTTTTGGCCGCGAGGCTCGTGCCCCGTGATCATCGGGACCAGAAAAATGCCCGCGGCAAGGTAGGAGGTAGAGACCCAGAAGATGGAGAGCTGGAGGTGCCAGGTGCGGACGATGTTATAGGGGAGCCAGCGGCCGAGGTCGATGCCGAAGAAGGTCTGCAGGTCGGCGCGATAGTGTTCGGACGCTCCTCCGAGCATGGTCTGGACAAGGAACAGCGCGGCCATGACGAAGAAGAACCACGCACACGCATTTTGCGCGGGCGTGAGGACGACGTCGTCGGGGGAGCGGAACGACATGCTTTGCTGCTCGCGCCCATGCCAGCCCATCATGTTCCATCGGCCAAACATGGCCAGCAGCAGGCCCGTGCCGCCGAGCAAGGCGGCGAGCGAAAGCATGCTCCATACAATTGCGTCTGCCGTGGCGTGGTTGTTGACCAGCGGTTCGGGCGGCCAATTGTTGGTGTAGGAGTAGTCGTGGCCAGGGCGTGTGGCGGCAGCAGCCCATGCCGTCCAACTGAAGAAGGCGGTGAGCTGGCGAATCTGTTCGGGGTCGTGGATGACGCTGGGCCGAAGCCCGAATTTAGTGGTGGGTTCACCGAAGAACGAGGCGTAGTAGGCGCGATTCTGCTCGAAAGCCTGTACCTGGGCGTTGGTGTAGACGAGGACGCCGCTGGACTTGTCGTAGCGATTGGCCTTGAAGTCCTCGATAGTCTTGCCGCGCGCGATGTCGGAGTTGCCGCCGCCGTACGTTTCAATACTCGACAGCGCAGCACGATGAAGATACTCGGCGGTAAAGTCGGGGCCAAGATACGCGCCGTGTCCGAAGACGGAGCCGTATTCCATCAGGCCGTTTCGCAGGAAGATGCTTTGGCCGGTCATGACGTCGGCGCGCGTAAAGAGGACGGCGCCGGTCTCGCTTTTCACGACTTCGGGAATGGGAGGCTCGTCGTTATAGGTGTAGTAGGTGAGTACGCCCATAATGAAGAAGCCGATGATGAGGACGATGGCTGCGGCTTGAATCCAGCCGTTGGAGATCATCAGCGGCCGTTTTTCGTTGAGCTGCATTCACTAACTCCTGTTGGTTGACCAGATACTCTCATGCAACTTAGCAGTCGGGGTAAATATACGCCGACTTTTGTTTCTCGAGAGAAAAATATGAAATCAATGACCATTCAGCCTTATATTTACCGTTCTGGGATCTATCGTCGGAACCCGGTGAAAGAAGCACTCCTTCCATCCTCGCTGAGCGCTCGTACTGGCTCTTCGCCAGTCATATCTCCGCAGTCGATACATTCTTTGCCTGACTATCAGATCAACGACGTCGTATCTCGAGTTGTAGGCACCCAGGCTCAGTCAATGTCATATCCCTGGAGAACCAATAGTCATGACAGGACACTCTGCCAGCGCAAGAACGTTGCTCACGATGCCATCCTCGAATCGTGTCAGCAGACGGGGGCCTTTCTTGGCTCCTAGAACGATCAACTCCGCCTTGACTCGTTTCGCGGTATCGAGAATTCGTGAAGCAGCCTCTCCATATTCAACGATGCAGTTGGAATAACACCAATCATAGGACAAAGCAGGCACGAGCTTTTCTAGAGCTGCCTCGAATTTAAGTCGCTGCGCCGAAGCATCAGGACTCGTCCGCCCTGGATGTTGCATGAAGTGGCAGAGGTATATCTTGCCGAGGCTATCCTGTGCCAACGCAACTGCTAAGGCAGCTTTTCTAGCGGCATCGGGAGCTAAATCGGTAGCGAAAATAATCGAATCGAAGGAGAAATCGCCATCGGTCGGCTCCTTAACATTCGGCCCGACAGTAAGGACTGGACAAGCCGCATGACGGATCACGCCTTCAGCACAGGAACCAAGGATGAGCTTGATCAATCCACGTCGTGCATGGGTTCCCAAAATAATAAGATCGGAATCCTGCCCCTCGGCTAAACTGACGATCGACGCTGCCGGATCGCGTGATTCCAGCATTTGAGTCTCGACAAGCACCCCGGAACTGGAAAAATCATTGGCCAATCGCCTCAAGCTTTCGCTGCTGGCGCGGCGCATCTCAGCAATGGGTTCTCCTACCACCGCACGTTCAGGACGAGATGCCACCGAAAGATCAATTACATTCGCAAGCGTTACCGCCGACGAAAACCGCTTCGCTACGGCACAGGCATAGTTTGCCGCAACATCAGAAGCCAAAGAGAAGTCAGTCGCGAGAAGAACACGGTCGATAATCAGGTTTATTTGATCTCCAGTAATGGACATAATGCACCTCGATAACTAACGCAAATCCAAAACCAAACGCAGACGATATCGATACAGTAGCGCACATGGAACACTCACACCTGTGATCAAGTCCATATCCGTACGTGATAGACGTCACAGACAACTGGCCCAGCTTTCGCATTCAACTCAACTTCAACTTGGCATCATCCCTCAGCTCTTTCACGAGCAAATCTTATAAACTTGGAGAAGTAAAACTATACGTTCATGAATCGCGTTCAACGATTCGGCTTCGGCGCATGATCCTTCAGGCCCATTGTGCGGAAAATAGCCATCGCGGGGCACCAGCCGGTGAAGGCGGATTGGAACAAATTTAATCCAACAAACACCGTCAAGAGATACCAGTAAGGTGATACATAGTGAGCGAGGGCAAGGGATAAGAGGACAATAACACCAGCTAACAGTCGGACGGCACTTTCGACGTTCATGGGTTCTCCTTTTCAATCGAACATTTGATAGGGTCTCGACGAAGCTCCAGCGTGCTCCGAGGTCGTGGCGTGAACAGCAGTCGTAGCATCTCGTTTCTTGATCATGTAATAAAGGACAGGAACCGCGAGCCGCGATAGTAAAGTTGATGCGACTTCGCCAGCGATGAGAGAAAGTGCCAGCCCTTGAAATATGGGATCGGAGAGAATGACGCTTGCACCGACGACCACGGCGGCTGCGGTTAATAACATGGGCCGAAACCGAACTGCACCGGCATCGATGACCGCTTCGGCAAGAGGCATTCCCTGCATGCGACGAAGTTCAATGAAGTCAACCAGGATTATGGAGTTGCGAACGATGATGCCCGCGCCGGCAATAAAGCCGATCATTGAAGTGGCGGTAAAGAATGCTCCTAGCATGGCGTGAGCCGGAAGAATTCCTACCAGGGTGAGCGGAATAGGAGTCATGATGACCAGAGGCACGAGAAACGAGCGAAACCACCCGACCACAAGAACATAGATAAGAATGAGAACTACGACAAATGCCATCCCGAGGTCGCGAAATACTTCAAGCGTGATCTGCCATTCTCCGTCCCACTTCATGGAGTAATGGTCGGTCGACTCCGGTTGCTTGGAGTTGTAACGGGCCAGCGTATAGCCCGCTGGAAGCTGGAGATGATCGAGAGCCCGATTCATCTTGAAGATCGCATAGACGGGACTCTCTTCCGCGCCCGCGACGTCGCCTGTCACATAGACGACGCGCTTCAGGTTCTTGTGGTAGATGCTTGGCTGCAAGACTGTCTGGCGCACCTGCGTCAGCTCACGCAGGGAGACGAGGCTTCCGTCCGTCCCGGTCAGCTTGATGTTTTCAAGCTGTAGCAGGGATGAGCGTTGTTCGCGCTCCATCTGTACCTGGACCGGCACGGGATCACGAGACTGGTCGTCATGAATAAGACCGGCAGATGCCCCGGATTCAGCAATCTCAAGCGTCTTTGCCACGTCGGCCACTGCGATCCCGCGCAGTGCAGCTTTTGCTTTATCGACGGTAAAGACGAGGCGCAACTGTGGGTCCTCGACGTACCAGTCAGTATCGACGACGCCCGCGGTCTGCTGAAAGATCTGCTTGACTCTGCGTGCTACGTCGAGTTGACCGGACATCTCCGGACCGTAGATTTCCGCGACCAGAGTCTGTACAACCGGCGGCCCAGGAGGCACTTCGCTTACCTTGATGCGCGCGCCAAATGGCAACGCCAGTTTCACTAGTTCCGGACGCAGCCGCTTGGCAATTGCGTGACTTTGTACACTGCGGTTCTTGATGGGTAGAAGGTTCACTTGTATGTCGGCCTGGTTCGGCTGTCGGCGCAGGTAATAGTGACGGACTAGGCCATTAAAGTTATAAGGACCAGAGAGCCCAACGTATGTTTCGTAGTTGACCACTTCAGGCTGCTGTGCAAGGTAATGACCAAGCACCTGAGTCACTCTCGCGGTCTGTTCAAGTGTGGTTCCATCCGGCATGTCAACGACAACCTGGAATTCACTCTTGTTGTCGAAGGGAAGCATTTTGACTTTGACCAGTTGGAGTGGAACGAACGCGACTGCTGCCAACAGCAGTACGACTACACTAGTCAGAAACAATAGACGATAGCGGGACGAGCGGATGAGCGGTGACATAATGCGCCGGTAGAGGCGTGTACTCCAGTTCTCCTCACCGTTGTGCGCTTCCTCGTGCTCCGAGGTGTGTGCTACCAACCGCATCGCAGCCCATGGAGAGACCATAAATGCGACCAGGAGTGAGACGAACATGGCAGAGGAGGCACCGATTGGAATGGGGCGCATATATGGGCCCATCAGGCCCCGCACAAAGGCCATTGGTAAAATCGCAGCGATAACGGCTATCGTTGCCAAAACGGTTGGATTGCCGACCTCAGCGACCGCTTCGATGGCGACTTCACTCAAGGGGCGCCCACGGTTCTCTGGAAGCCGGAAGTGACGGACCATGTTCTCGACGATCACAATCGCGTCGTCGACCAGAATTCCGATGCTGAAGATAAGCGCGAAGAGGGTGACACGGTTGAGCGTGTAACCATAGAGATAGAAGGCAGCGAGCGTCAAGCCCAGCGTTACGGGAATGGCCAGCAGCACCACACCGGATTCGCGCCAGCCGAGAAATATGGCGATGAGGAGCGTGACGGAGAACGTAGCCAGCAACAGATGTTCCAGGAGTTCATCGGACTTCGCCTTGGCCGTATCACCGTAGTTTCTGGTTGTTGTTATATTCAGGTCCGCTGGCAGCGTTGTCTTCCGCATTCCAGCGATTCTGGAGAGCACTGCGTTGGCGACGTCCGTTGCGTTCGTTCCTTTGCGCTTGGCTATCGTGATAGTCACGGCAGGCAGTTCGCCGCCAATCGTCATGTTGGCCGTCTTGCCTCCGGCACCTGCGCCGAACGTCACATAACTTGCCGGTTCTTCCGGGCCGTCGACAATTTCCGCGGCGACATCGCGGAGATAGATTGGGCGGCCATGATCGACCCTGACAACCACCTGCTCCAGATCTGCTTTGCTATGGAAGAAGTCGCCAGCGTCTACCCTGAACTGCTGATTGCCGGTGGCAAACTGGCCCGCCTCGACGCGCACATTGGCCGCCTGCAGCTTCGCAACTACGGCTTCGGCCGAGATCGAATAGGCGGCCATCCGATCGTTGCTTAACATCACTCGCATGGTGCGCGGCTGCCCTCCAATAATGGTGGTTTCGGAGACATCCGTCACCTGCTGAATACTGTGTTCCAGGCCTGCCGCGAGCAAACGAAGCTGATAGGAGTTGTAGTTCTTTCCCCACAGAGTCAGCGTGAGGATCGGCACATCGTCGATAGAACGCTGCTTCACCATCGGTTGCGAGGCACCCGGCGGAAACCTGTCCATGTTGGAATAAAGCTTGCTATAGACCTTGACCAGGGCATCTTCTTCCCGCTCTCCGACCAGGAAACGTACAATGACGAGGCTGTTTCCGGGGCTGGAGGTGGAGTAAACGTATTCGACTCCAGGGATTTCCCGCATCAGTCTTTCGATAGGAACAGTGATTCGCTGTTCGATTTCGCTGGGTGAGCTTCCGGGTATGGATGTCGTCACATCGAGTATGGGAACGATGATCTGCGGCTCTTCTTCGCGGGGAATGACCATGACTGCAAATGCTCCAAGCAAGAGCGAAGCCACAATGAATAGAGGAGTCAGCTTTGAGTCAAGGAAGGTTGCCGCAATGCGGCCGGCGATGCCAAGGGAGTTCTTCACTGCCGCACCTCAACCCGGCTGCCGCCCAATTCACGATCTCCGGGATTAAGCACGACAATCTCTCCGGCACTGAGCCCGGACAGCACTTCTACCTTGTCGTCGCGCCTAGCACCCAGGGTTACATAGCGAAGAGAGGCAATGTGGTTGCCGTCGAGAACCCAGAGGGAATTCAACGAACCATGCGCAACGACTGCCGACTGCGGAATCAAAAGCGCAGAGAGGTTCCCCTTGCTGATCGCTGCTGTGCCAAACATTCCGGAGCGCAAGCCGTGAGCCTCGGGAAGATCGATCTTCACCAGAAAGCTGTGACTGGCTGGATCGGCAGCAGGATTGACCTCAGCGACGCGTCCAGTCAATGACTGGGGCGTCAGCGCAGCAATCTCAACTGGAACAGGCATCCCTTTCTGCAAAAACCTGACCATGGATTCGTCCACGGTCGTATTGAATTGCAGGACTCCGGCTTTCTCCATTTCGAGCAGCGGCATCCCCGGCACCGCCATTGCGCCGGGATCGACATGCCGGACTGTGACGAAACCTGCAAACGGGGCGCTGAGTTGGGCATAGCCTACTACCGTGCCAGCACTGCCCTCCGCCGCTTTGGCCGCCAACATCTGGGCACGCGCCGATTCGAGCCTCGCAACGGCGACCTGCGAGCGACGCTCCACCTCGTCGAACTCCTGGCGGCTGACGGTCTTTCGTTCGCGCAGGAATTGATACCGTTGCAGCGTCGAACTGGCCAGGGACGCCTCCGTCTGCGCAACCTGCACATTCTGCTCACTGCTTGAAACTGCGGCGCGCGCGTGATCCATCTCAAAGCGCGCCTGGGTATTATCGATCGTCACCAGCAATTGTCCGGTGCGCACAGCATCGCCTTCATGCGCGGCAATCGACGTGATGCGTCCCATGACCTGTGCAGAAAGGACCACCGACTCCCGTGCATGAACCGTGCCAATAGCTTCCACGCTGCTCGATACCGGTTGCTCCTGAGCATGGGCGATGGAAAGACCGGAAACGACACGGGTCACAGCAGCCTCGGGTGCCTTATGTGTGCATCCGGCAAGTCCCAGAGCAGCGATTGCAAAAAGAACGCCGAATTTATTTCCGAATCTGTTCATTGGAGGTCTCCGGCAATGTCTTGTGTCAATGTCCCCTCTGCAAGTCTGAGTTTTGCGTAGGTCAGGGTGTTGCGAAACACAGCCTGCCAGTAGTTGGCATGGCTTTGCCTGTCGGCGTCTTCGACGCGAAGCAGGTCGGTCATCGTCGCCAGGCCAGCTTGATAGCGGTCCTGAAGGATACGCAGGCTATCCTCGGATTGGCTCATTGAAGCGCGTGCCACCACCAGCATCTGTTCTGCCGATTGATGTTCGTAATAGGCGCGAGTCACCTCCATTCGGATCTGCTGATCGGCCGACGCGGACGCAGCGTCAGCCCGCCGTAGGCCGATCCTGGCTGCGGCCAGGTTCTCCCGCTTCGCTGCGGGAAGAATATCGATGCGGAGTTCTGCCCCGGCAATCCAGTTGTTTCCGCCCGAGTTTGCCAGAGATGGCCGGTCTGTCTCCCATGAGCCGAAGGTATTGATCTGCGGTCCAAAGGCAGATTTTGCTGACTGTACTGCCGCACTCTGGGCGTCGCGCTGTAAGGCCAGGCTCTGACGGTCAGGTCTCGATTTGAGCGCAAGATCGACTGCCTGGTCCAGGGGCTCGCCGTCGAATCGCCGTTCCGTGAGCGGCACAAGCAGCCGTTGCCCAGCGGGAATAGATGCGCCCATGGCGACCTCAAGTTCGGACAAGGCAATCTGCACTCTGCCTTGTGCGGCGATTAGTTCCTGTTGACGCTCTGCCAGGTAGGCAGCCGCGGTCAGTTTGTCGGCATCGACAGCAAGGCCCGCTTCGACCCGGGTTTCACTCAAGAAAAGCAACGCTTTTGCTGTCTCAGCGTTGTGCTGCAGCACTTCGACCTGGCGCATACCGAACAGGATCGATTCGTAGGCTTCCACCGTGCGAAATATGATCGACTGATCGGACCGGGCAGCCGCGACTGAATAGCTTTTTACAAGCAGATCAGATCGCCGAATTTCAAACTGGGTGTGCCAGGAATCGAACGCCATCCAATTACCGGAGAAGTGCGTGGCGAAGTCGTTAATCGGCGTAGGGCGATTCAGTCGGTTCAACACAAAATCGTTTTGCATAAATCCCTGTTGCCTCAGTCGAGTGCCGAAGACATACACAGGGTCGTTGCCGCGCGTAACCGCTTCACGAAACATAAGATTGGGCAGCAGTGCTGTCCGCGCCAGTCGCGAACCAGACCGGGCCAAATCGACCTCGGTTCTGGCCACTTCCCTATCGGGATTCCTGCCCAGAGAAATTGCCACCGCATCCCGCAAAGTCAGCGGAGCGACCTGTTGCGGCAACCCGCTTGCCCCGGAAAGGGCCAGAAGAATCCAAACGGACCAAAATCGTACATGAAAAACGTATCCCATCAATCTCCTGTCGTACGGCGCCATCGACATGAATATTCCTCACCGAAAATAGATGCAGTGATGCATGTCACTTCAAAGGCAGCATTGTTGCCTCCGAAGTCTTGGAAAGCACTGTCAACAGAAGAAAGACATGAAATGGGGAAACGTTACAGCCTGGCGAGATTTTTTTGCGGAATAGGCAAATCGAGCATCCGCAGATATTCTTTCGTAAGCAAAGACCGTAGATCTGCAGCGATCCGGGCATCACATTCGATATCGAGCTTTCGGCAACGGTCAATGGCCCGGCGCAGATCGCCGATAAACGCTATGCAGGCTGGGCATGCTTCGATGTGTTGGCGCATCTGGTCACAGTCCGGCACGGCTAATCGGCCATCCAGGTACTCGGAAAGGTTTGCGAATATCTCTCTACATTGCGGGGATCGGCGGGAAGAAACTCTCCGTCGCGTAGTTTCGCGCTGTCCCGTAGCGGGTGGTCGTTTGCCCGGGGCTTTTTCAAAGACTTGCGACATCGCTTTCCGCACCGAGAGGCGTGCGCGATGCAGTCGAACTCGCACCGTGCCGGGCCGCAGGTCAAGAACCAGGGCAATCTGGTCGGTATCCAGATTCTCGATGTCGTGCAGAACGAGAACGATCCGATACTCGGGTGGTACAGACAAAATGGCATCGTGCAGCAGTCGGTTCTGCTCCCCTTCCAGGATCTGGCACTCCGGGTCTGTTCCAGGCCGTTGCAGCATCACATTTAATTCCGCATCGTCGGGCATCAACTCTTCAAGCGACAAGGTGTGCTTGGGAGCATAAACGGATTTGCGTCGTGTCCGCCAACAGCGGTTCCTGGTCACTTTATAGAGCCATACAGCCAAAGCGCTCGGGTCAGTGAGCTTTGAGAGGTGCGGTACTGAGCGCATTAGCACATCCTGCATTGTGTCCTCTGCATCTTCAGGATGCCCGCAAACCTTCATGCTGAAGGCGTAAACCGTTTGTTGCAGTAGACCGATGGCGTCGTTCACCGATTCGGAATCGTTGCTTTGTAACAGCTTGATTGCTTGGATCAGTTCTGGGCGCATCGTTTGATTGGACGGGCATTAGGAACTACAGGTATAGCTAGGCTAGCATCCCGCCACTAGCGATGGCACTTGACGGTAAGACCGCCGGAGCAAACCTCTGCACTCGCAAGACGTACACTAGGCGCGGCACGATCCTTAGCGGTAGCGGACGAGACAGAAATCTTCAAACTTCTTAAATAGTTTCGCTTCAACCCAAGCTATTTTGACCCGAAGTACCTTTAATGATGGTCTGAAGTAGTGGTGGATTTGTCGGTGCTTATAGGTGCTGGTTGGGTTTTGCTCGGTCTGGCACTGATAGGCCTGATCGCCCCATACGTCCGTCTCTTGGCCGCGCAGCAGCTCGCCCAGCATGCGGCTGGCGGTCACGTTGGCTGCCGTCGCCACCGACCGGATCAGTTTGGTATCCGCATCCACGCCGACATGTGCCTTCATGCCGAAGCACCACTGCTTGCCCTCCTTCACCTGATGCATCTCCGAGTCGCGTTCCCCGCTCACGGAGGTAGTTAGCATCCTGTTACCGTCGTTTCGCTACCGGGTTTAAAGGCCGTCCCATCTTCCGTTTTAAAGGGTGGCAGGCGGTAGGGGTAGCTGGTACACTTCGATCGTGCGAACTTGTATTTCTATGTTGATGAATTTTGTACTGGTGCTTACATTCCTGCAAGCGCCGTTTCAGCACGTTCATGAGCATGAGAGTACGCAGCGTCATTCCCACGCCTTCATCCATACGCATTTTCCGGATCATCATTTTTCGACTTCGAAGTTGGGGGAATTCCGCGCTCTTAATCCTGACGATGATGCACATTTTCGGGATTGGTTTGCGACCACAGTCGGTGATTATGCCGTGCCGCTGTATATGCAAACATTTAGCTATAGTTTTAAGCCAATCTGGTCTTCCGACTCTCACGTCGAATCCCTGATCTTGAGCGGGCATGATCCACCTGGGTTATTGCGTTCCGCACCTCGTGGTCCTCCCGTCTAATCCTGCTCGCTGCTGCGCCTTCTGCACAGGTCGCAATCGACTGTGCGCGTTCTCAAGATTGACCTGAAATCGGTCTTCTTCGGTGGACGAAGGCGCTATTGCCCATTGCTGCCCGCTTTCCGTCGGCAGCTCTCAGCGAAGTCTATGCAGGCTCATTGTGAACAAACAATTTCTGTTATTCGTACTTGCCGCCTCGTTTCCGTGGCCGACGCTCTGTCATGCGCAGACAGCGCTCTCATCCACTGAAGCCGTCAACTTTGCCCTTTCCCACCGGCCAGAACTGCGAGCCGCGAACGCCCGTGTAAGCGGATCAGAACGTCTACGAACGCAGGCGGGCCTGATCCCAAATCCACGTTTTGTATTCCGCAAAGAAGATCTTCGTCCCGAGACATCGGCATTCGGCGAAAACTCGCAAACCTATTGGGAAGGCGAGCAGATCCTGGAAATCTCCGGAAAACGTGGCGGTCGAATTGCGGTTGCGAACCAGAGTATTGAGCAAAGGCGATTAGAGGTCGATCTGGTCCGGCGTCAGATTGCTCTCAACGTCCGCGAAAACTATTGGAAGGCAAAGTCCATGCAGGCGCTTGCCCATCTCTACGATGAGAATGCAAGATACTTCCGACAGGTCATCGACTATCATGAGGCGCGCTTCAAGGAAGGTAAGCTGGCGGAGGTCGATCTACTCCGGGTTCGTCTGCAAGGCCAACAGATTCAAGCTGCGGCAGCGAATGCACGGTTGGATTCCGAGAAAGCAATCCTCGTGCTGGCGCAGGAGATGAACGCCGCGCCCAACCCCGCATGGGTACTTTCCGATGATCTGGAGACTCTGGAAGAGCCAAGAGCGATTCCGGCTGGTTCTGACGCGCCCTCGCTTCGTACTGAGGCGCAGATTGCAGAGCAGTCCATTGCGCAGGCCAAGGCACGGACCCAGTTAGAGAGAGCAAATGGCAGGCCCGATCTTCTGTTTACAGGTGGGTACAAACGGGATGCCCAACTGGATGCACCACTGGCGGGAGTGCAGTTCGATCTCCCTCTGTTCAATCGGAATCAAGGCGCAGTGGCTGCCTCGCGAGCCGACGAAGACGCTGCGAGAGAGACCTACCAGGCCACACGCAACCGCCTTGCTGCGGAGCTTGCTCTGTCTCAGCGCGAGTACGAGATACGCCGGGAGCAATATCTTCAGGTTTTCAAACCACTGCGAGACCAGGCAATCGAAATCTCGGATATCAGTCGCGCCGCATATCAGGCTGGGGGATTGGATCTGCTGCGCCTCCTCGATGCCGAACGAGCGCGAGTCGACGCACAGCTTAGCTATGTTCGTGCGCTCGAAGGGTTTCATCTCAGTGTCGCTGCACTTAACTATGCGGAGGGAATGGATCAATGAAAATTATAGGAAATGCCGCATGGGCATGCATTGTGGCCTGCAGTCTCTTAAGCGGCTGCCGCGATGCAAAGCAGGATATAAAAACCGAGGCCAGCACACAATCCGAAAGCAAAGGGACTTCGGATGAAGTAACTCTGACGAGGCAGGCACAGGCCGAACAGAAAATAGAGGTCGCGCCCGTTGAGTCTGGAGTAGCCGTCGTTGCACAACAAGCTAAGGGCAGAATTGCCCTACCGGATAATGCGACATGGCGCGTCGGCGTTCTAGCAGACGGCAGAGTAGAAAAGGTGTACTTCAATCTCGGCGATTTCGTGATGAAGGGGCAGGTTCTTGCACGGATGCACAGTCACGACATGCATGAGGCCCGAGCCGCATACGCAAATGCGGTTGCGGAGCGCACGCGCCTTCAAGCTGGGGAGGCTCTCGCACAAAAGAACTACGACCGCAGTCAACGACTCTATGCGCTGAAAGCCGAATCTGTCTCACAGACGGAGACGGCGAAACAGGAACTGGTTAATGCTCAGACTGCTGCCCGCGAAGCGGACAACAATGTCCATCGCGAAGAGGCTCACCTTGAAGAAACACTCGGCGTCCGTGCAGATGCCCCATCGAACCGTTCGGAAGACGCCGACTTAATCCCCCTCAAGGCTCCCGCGAGCGGACGAATTCTTCAGAAGAGTGTCACACCAGGCGCGACTATTTCAACTACAACCGATGCCTTTGTCATTGGAGACCTTAGCCGTCTCTGGATGCTGGCCTCGGTAGATGCAGCGACACTCTCAAAACTACATCGCGGGCAGCCTGCGACTGTGACTGTCCCAGACGTGCCGGATGCGACCTATTCCGGTAAGATCACGAACCTTGGGCAGGAGTTCGATCCCACCACCCGCCTCATTCAGGTGCGGATTGAAGTCGCTCACCCGGATTCTCGCCTACGGCCCGAAATGCTTGCCAATGCAGAGTTCACCACCGGAGCCGGTACTGCAACGCTTCTGGTTCCCCAGGAGGCGATTCAGCAAGTGAACGGCCAGGATGTCGTGTTCGTTCGCGTCGCCCCCGATCGGTTCCGAGTGCAAACGGTCCAAACCGGCGAGAACATTCAGAAAAAGGTACGCATTCTGCAAGGTTTGAAGGCTGGGGAGCAGGTCATCACACAGGGGAGCTTCATCGCCAAGAGTCAGCTTTTGAAGTCATCGATAGGAGACTAGGCATGTTGAATCGCATCATCGACGTTGCACTCTCGGCACGCTGGATCGTTCTGATGGCCGCCCTGGCGCTGATCGCAGGCGGTTCTTATGCGATCTACACAATGCCAGTCGAGGCGTTTCCGGACCTAACTAACAATCAGATCACGGTGATTACCGAAGCTCCGTCCATGCCTCCGACTGAGGTAGAACAGCTTGTCACATATCCCATCGAGCAAGCCATGATGGGTATGCCCAAGCAACAGGAAGTGCGCTCACTGTCCAAGCTGGGTCTCTCGATCATCACTGTCGTCTTCGATGATTCGGTGTCGATGTACTTCGCTCGGCAGATGGTCAACGAGCGTCTTCAGCAAGTGACCGATCAACTCCCCAAAGGCATCCAGCCGCAGCTTGGCCTTCCTGCAACTGCCTTCGGCGAACTCTATCAATACACCCTCAGCGGCCCCATGGCTGCGATGGAACTCAAGGATGTGCAGGAATGGCAGATCAAGCGGCAACTCCGAACCATTCCGGGCGTGGCCGAGATCAACAATTGGGGTGGCGAGGTTAAGCAGTACCAGATCGTTGTTGATCCTGCCGTACTGACCCAGTATGGGCTCACATTACATGATGTTGCCCAGCGCGTTTCCGAGAACAACGCCAACTTCGGCGGTGGTTATATTGAACACAATAACGAGCAGTACACTTTGCGCGGCGAGGGGCGCGCGTCGGGTATCGAGGACATCGGCAACATCGTCCTGCTATCGAGCCGCGGCGTTCCCGTACTTCTAAGTGATGTCGCCAAAGTCGGCATCGGTCCGGCCCCGAAGATCGGAGCCGTCCTCCGCAATGGGGAAACGATCTCAGGCATGGTCATCATGCTCAAGGGCGAGAACGGTAAGCGTGTCATTGAGCAAGTAAAAGAAAAGATCAAGAGCATGCGTTTACCGGCTGGCGTGAAGATCTTACCGTTCTATGACCAGTCCATCGTCATTGAGGGCACGATTCACACGGTCAAGAAGAATCTCTTCGAGGGCTTCATTCTCGTAACTGTGGTTTTGTTTATCTTCCTTGGTAATGCTCGCGCCGCGCTGATTACGGCTTCGATCATTCCTCTAGCGATGTTAATCAGCTTTATCAATATGCGCATCTTCGGGTTCAGTGCGAACCTGATGAGCTTGGGCGCTATCGACTTTGGCATGATCGTCGATGGTGCGGTGGTTATGATGGAGAACTCTATTCACCGGCTGGAGGAACGTAGAGAAGGCGAGTCAGGACTTGACGCTGTTCGATCAGCAGCTCATGAAGTGGCACGTCCCATGGTTTTCGGCGTCGTCATCATCATCGCTGTCTATCTTCCGATCTTTTTCTTGCAGGGTCTCGAAGGCCGTATGTTCCAGCCCATGGCCTTTACGGTCTGCTCGGCGCTTTTCGGAGCACTCTTGCTCGCGCTTGCCGCGATACCAGTCTTCACCACGTTCGCGTTCGGCAAAGGTCTTCCTGCCAAAACTGGAGTTGCAAAGGCAGGCTGGATTGACTGGCTTGGAGAACACTATCAAAGCTGGCTCGCCACCGTCATTCGTTACCGAAAGGTCACGGTTGCAATTGCCCTGTTCATCCTCACGGTGTCGATCTGGTCTCTGACTGTGATTGGCACGGAGTTCATGCCCAAGCTCGATGAGGGATCGATTCTTGTCGAAACGCGCAAGCTGCCGGGAATCTCACTTACGGAATCAGTAGAGATTAGCAAGCGAATTGAGACTCGGCTTCGGGCTTTCCCCGAAATCGCTGATGTAGTGATCAAAATCGGCCGTCCTGACTTCGCAACGGAAGCTATGGGGATCAACGAAGGGGACACCTATCTCTTGTTGCGCCCGATGAAAGAATGGCGTCGCTTTCATACCAAAGAGAAGCTGATAGAGGCTATCGATAAGGAACTCTCCCAATTTCCCGGACTGGCTTATAACTTTACGCAGCCAATGGCGATGCGTGTCGATGAAACCGTATCCGGAGTGAAAGCGGACTTGGCCATCAAGATCTTCGGCGATGATTTCGACCAGCTCGACTCCCTCTCTCAGCAGGTTCTTCATGCCGCCTCTACGGTACGCGGAGCTGCAGATACGCAGATTCAACTCACCTCTGGTGTTCCCGATCTTACCATCAGCATTGATCGTGGAGCATTGGCTCGTTACGGCCTGAACGTCTCGGATGTAGAGCAGGCTGTCGAAGCAGGCGCTTCGGGCTCCGTCGTCTCTCAGCTTATCGAGGGTCAAAAAAGATATGACATTGCGATGCGGCTGCCGGAGTCGTATCGCGCAAATCCGCAGAGTATGCGGAACATTACTCTGCGCTCTTCCGGCGGCGCACAGGTGAAGCTGGATCAGGTGGCAAAGGTCCGTGTTGTCCGGGCCGCTGTGGAGATCGACCGTGAAGAGGGTCAGCGGCGAATGGTGGTGATGTCAAACGTCAGAGACCGAGACCTTGGTAGTTTCGTCAAAGAGGTACAAGCGAACATCGCGCGCGAAGTGAAGCTGCCGACAGGTTACTCCATTGAGTTTGGCGGTCAGTTCGAGAATCAGCAGCGTGCGACCAAGCGCTTGATGATGATCATTCCCGTTGTTATCTTCCTTATCTATGTCCTGCTTTACCTTGCCTTGAAGTCGTTCAAACAAGCTCTCCTGGTAGTCGGCAACATTCCGTTCGCGCTAGTCGGCGGTATCGCGGCACTCTGGCTTCGAGGCATGAATTTGAACCTCTCGGCTTTGGTAGGCTTCATCGCTCTGTTTGGCGTCGCCATGTTGAACGGCCTGGTCTTGGTCAGTTCGATCAATCAGTCGAGAGAGTCCGGCCTGACGACTTACGACGCCGTGCTGGCCGGCGCACGTCGCAGGCTCCGGCCCGTTCTAATGACAGCGTGCGTTGCAAGCTTCGGCTTTATTCCAATGGCGTTCTCAGCCTCTACGGGATCGGAGGTGCAACGGCCCCTTGCGACGGTTGTGATCGGAGGGCTGGTTACCTCCACTCTCCTGACCCTGCTGCTTCTTCCTGTTCTTTACGAATGGGTTTTCGAAAAGGAGGCTTTCATGGAAAACCGACAGGGTAAATTTTCAAGTTGAGGCCAATTCAACAGAACCTATGAATTGAGGTGACGAAAACGTTTCAATTTTTAAGAGCCTGACTCAGCCCGGCCGTATGGCGCTCGGGGAGGCGCCATACAGCTTTTCGGAGGCGGAACGCCGCTTGCAAAGTTGTTAGTGCGAACACTTACGTAAGCATAGAAAGCTCGTACAACACCTTTTGGGGGGATGCTCACCGCGAACACGGTTACGAAGCAAGATATGCGCCCAAGGTGACAGGTTTTAATTAGTGGTATCAAACAACTGGCCTGTTTGTTACTGGTATCCGATTTCTCAACGAGCATCACTTGCATTTCATCCGACGGCAAAATGCGAAGGAGACGCGCAGGAGTTAGCGTCGATCACAGGCAACGGGATAGAGTTGGGCGCGGATGGGCAGCATCGCGCACTTTGGCGCTGGCTTCCGTTCATCTCGCTCTTTCTCTCGAAGACAAGAGCTCTCATCTGCGGCCAGTTCGGCCTGCACTCCCCACGAACGACCACCTGCTGTGGCTCAAGCTCCTTCAACTCGATCTTGAGGCGCATCCCCCACAAGCTCACATCCTGCCTCTCAGGTTGACAGCGGAGTTGGGCAGCACCAGCAAGATTCAACTTGGATTGTTTTCTCCGCAGTTGCCTGAGCCCGGGGCGGCTCGATGTTAAGCTCGCACGCATCCGCGCGATCGTTGGCAAAGACTGCGTAGGCCGCGCGGTCCTCAAAGACGCACAACAGGCAGCGCCCCGGCACAGCAAAAGGCGTTGACTTCATCTCGTCCGCGGCTGAGACCGGCATTTTCAACATCATCGTGCCAAAGAAGTTCTTTGAAGCCAATAAATTAGCCATTAAGCGGTGCAAGTTTTTTCTGGTCGAAGGAAAGCTTCAGAGCGAAGATAATGTAGTCCGCATCCAGGCGAAACGAATTACCCAGCTATCTAATAACGGATTGGCGCTCGCTTCGCACGACTTTCATTAGCTGCCGGAAACCGAATCACCTGCATTGTGAAGCTACTGATTCCAACTTTCGATCGGCTCATGCCAGATCATCATGTGACGAACGAGTTGCCGCCCCTCCCGCTTCAGGCATTGTTCTGTGGCCCAAGCAGCCGGGATGGCGATCGCCAACAGGAGTATCGAGCAGAGCACGGTAATGGCAACATCCTTCGCCGTCGTCCGAGGCGCATAGACGCGGGCTCCGCGCCAAGGACATGCATCACTTCCTGCCATTTCTTCAGTCTTCGGTGGATTCTTCCAACTCTTCCAGATCGACAATACTCGGGCCAAACTCCTCTTCATCCTGATCATCTTCGTCATCCTCCTCATCTTCGCCAGGATCGCTGTCCGCCGCGTTCGCAGCGGCGAAGGCGGCTCTCTCTCGTTTGTCACGACGAACATCCAACAGTTGTTCTCCGATCGTGTGCTTCGGTGAGAAGCAATACTGGAGGTAAGCCTCGAAGAGCGCCTGATTGCGAATACCGCGCTTCAAGAGGTCTTGTTGATGCTGTTTGTAAAGCTTTGTCAGCGCTTCCGGCGTGATGATGTAGAAATGCCGCTTCCCGCGACTACCAACGCTCGCCTCCAGCCACCCCTGTTCAATCCATTGGACGATCTCGCTCTTGCGAACGCGAAGCACGGTAGCCAGGCTTTCTACGGAGAAGAGATCGCACCGAATGTCCCGCAGGCTTAGTTGATTTCTGCGAAGCATGTTGCGAATCGCCTTAGGAGTTCGGTTAAGCTTCTTCGCAACCTGTTCTACCGTTCCCTTGACCAATTCCTCACGAACGATGTCGAACTCAGACTCAGTCCATCGACGGTACTCCACTTTCCCTTTGAGCCCATATTGAATGACAAAGCGCCAGCATGCATCCTTGGAGCGGCCCGAGTGGCGCTGAATCCGGACCACGAGTTGCTCGAGCTTGTTGCCAGAGAGCACTTTGGCTTGAGCTACCATAGCCATAACTTCCGTACTCCACGCTGTGGATCGCTCGGGCAATTTAGGGAGGGTTGCCATGTGCGCCTCGGTGACCGATCTTCCGGTGACTAGGATAGTTAACTTTTTATGGTCGTCCAAGGTGCGCCACTGTGTGGAGAGAGAATTCTTCTCGTTCCGCTAGATGTCCAATGTCGCCTACGAAGACCCCTATTTCCTGATGGAATGCGCTTCCGCGCTGCCGAACTGAGGATCATTCCGTACCGCACTACATTTCCGAACCTTGTGTTGATTTCAACGGACTCCATGGCAGCGTTCTCTGCCTACTAAAGGCATTTCTGAATGTGTTTTGGGGCAGGTTTACGACGATTTCTTTCCGCGGGCTGGCGAAACCGTGGCCTATACTACTGGTTAACTGGTGGTCAATCCTCCTCGGGTAGACGCGCGTGAATGCCGCCAAAAGGTCGTAGCTGGGAAGAGCTGACGTGGAGTTGGGCCTATTCGACCGGGCATCCCGCTTCTGATCAGAGGTTGGAGGCCGCTGCTCAGGCAGCTTGGCCCTACACGCTTCTTTGTGCCTGGACCTACCTGAACGATCAGGCCGCAGCCCATGACCTTATGGACCATGCAATACAAAACACCTCCGGTTACATTGGCCGGCATCCCGATTGTCCAGACAAAAGACTCTCACAGCGCGTAAAGAGTATTATCAAGCGTCGCGCCCGGCAACTAGCCGCAAAGAAGAGTCGAGAAGTTCAATATGGATCGGCGCTCGATCTGGAAAACATATATGTTGGTCAACCAGAGGTAGAGCAAAGAATCTACGCGAACGAACTGTTTGCGAGGCTTTCGCCACTTGCGCAATCCATCGTGCGCTGGCGTTGGCTAGGATATTCGTGGAGGAAGATCGCTGACGACCTCGACATGGACCATACTGTGGTGCGACGTGCTTATTTTCGGGAGATGGAGTCTTTGCGCCACGCTCTCTCTCGACCTGGAGATTCCTCACAATGTGGCTGAATTTGACCAAACTTTCACGCCGTGAAAATCGCTTTGAAGCCTGGGTTGCGCAGCGTCATCAGGAGCGCGTGTTTACTGGGGGCGAAACTGTTGCCGGACCTTGCCCTGATGATGCCTTTCTCAAAAGTTTGGCCAGAAAATCCAGACGTATCCAACTATCAGACCCTAGAGTCGATCACGCAGTGAATTGTTCCATTTGCATGAGACGATTACTGGAATTGCGACGCGAGGATCATTTGCAACGGAGACGACTCGTACTGACAGTCTCAGTTGCCTCATGCCTACTGGTTGCCGTCGTGTTTGTTGTATTGAGTCGCCGTAGAGGCACACAGGAGCAGGTGGCTGGCGTAACTGCAATTTCTCAAACCCTGGATCTCTGGAATACGGGAACGTTTCGCGGAGAACAGTCGGGGCAGTTGCAGGTCGTTCTGTTACCCGCAGCGCTGGTGAAGGCAAAAATCATCCTCCCCCGCTATAGCGAACCGGGGCGGTATGATGTCGCCGTGACCCGCGATAAAGAAGGTCGTGACTTACTGGCCCATGGCAACGGAGTGGCAATCGGCACCGGAGATCGAAAAGAAGTCTCCGTCTATCTCGATTTGCGGAGATCTCAACCCGGGTCGTATTTCCTTTCAACGACCCATGAGCAGGATCAAGCGTCCTACTACTACCCGCTCCAAATCAGATAGTCAATCGGTAGAACTATCTAATTTGCTGTTTTGCCGATATTCACGATTCTCACATTATCGCCTTGAGTTCTCTCACTGCCGATTCTATCGATGGCATGTTCGAGTTGACCGTCAATACCAGTTCTTCTCTGCTGCCAATGAAACTGAATCAGTTCGTCCGGCTCGATGGGTGTTCCTTCAAGAACAGTGCCGTTCCATGTGTAATAGGCGCCAGTTGGCAACGCCAGTCGGTATCCCCGACCCACTTTCACGGAAGTAGCGGAAAGGAGCCGACCAGCAGTCTTCTCACCAATGATTGTGGCCAGATTGTTCTCTCGCGCAAACGCGACGATCATTTCGGCTGCACTCGCAGTATGACGATCCACTAGGAGAATCACCTTCCCGTGAAACTGCTTACGGCCCAGTTCTTCCGTCTCAAGCACGACGGGGGCTTTGGTGAGCATCGCTGGCGCAAACTGGAGTGCGAGGAACCACAGTGCCTTTTTAGATGCAGGGATACTGCGAAAGCGGCGAAATTGTTGTTTGTCCGATTCCAGATTCTGGGTAACACGGCTCTTTTCGAGTGCGAATCCAACTGGGATTCTACCGGGTGTGAGCAGGCTCATGACGCGAAGAGCACCGATTCCTCCTCCCGTATTCCCGCGAAGGTCGAGGATGAGACTGTCAATCCCTCCCAACTCTTCAACTGCCCGGGAGATTTTGTTTGCCACCTCTATTCCAACCATCCCAGGGAACATTGCAATCTTAAGGTAGCCCAGCCCACCTCCAAGCTGTCTCGCTTCAACCAATGTGGGCTCGATAAAATGGAGCTTCTTCCCCTTTGGCCGTGCTACGTCGACTATGGCGGTGCGACGTAGATCGTCCTTTCCAACAATTTCCAAATCCGTCTTTTTGCCCATCACAAAGACCGGATGTTCGGGTGGAGTAATATCGCGTCCATCCACCTTCAGAAGAATGTCCCCTGGTTCAATTCCAACGATAGACGCGGCACCTCCTGAGTGAACATCCTGAAAAATCCAACGTGTCCCGAACGGTGTTTCATCGGCTAGGTACGTGGCGCTCAACGCAGCCCGGCTCGAAGCTCGTCGGGCGCTACCGTGAAAAAAACCCAAATGAGACGTATGAAGCTCCGCCAGGAGATCGCTCATGGACTGTTCAAAACTATCTGCGGTCTCTGCTCCTTCAATTGTTGAGCGACGGCATTCCACAGCGGCACGCCAATCATCGTTGAGCTTTTCCGGCAGATAGAATCTCTTCTCCAGAGCGGCGAGTACGTTATCGAGAATGACATGGCGATTCCGTGTTGAAAGCTGGACTGATGATGCCGTTAAAGCAGATTGCTCGTCTGTCATTGGGGGCTCCTTGAAGAAATATTGTCAACGGACATTTGGAAAAGACTGCCGCTGGGTTCGCCGTCGAGCACGAACCCCGCCCAATAGTACGGAGGCGATCCCGAATTCAGCATCTCAAGTTGTGCTTGCCTCAACGCCTCCGCCTTCTCTTCGCGACGCCCGAGATGTTCATAAAAGATAGTCATCAGATGAGTGGTAGCGTGGTCCTCTAGCTCCCAGAGAGCAGACACTACGCTTCGCGATCCTGCCTCAATGAACGCATTGACGATGTTCGCGACTCCCTCCTCGCCGACAGGCCCTAACCCCGTATTGCAGGCTGAAAGCGTTACGAGGTTGGCGTCGAGATGAAGATGCCTGATTTCTCGCACCTGGAGCAGGCTGTCGTCTGTGGATTGCTGCTCGGGGGCGAAGAGGAGAGCAGAGCGATCCGGGAACTCAGGATCAACATATCCGTGAAGGGCCAAGTGGACTACGTTGTACTGACCGAGTGGAAGGCGTTTGAAATTGGTCTCCGTCGCATCGTCTCCGAGAAGGATGGTGTTCGGCTTCGGCAGGTCTGCTGCGATTGTTTCGACTTCATGCCGGCTCTCTGGCAGAGCAATGAGTTCCTTTCTTTCAGGTCCGGAAACTGCTCGTAGAACGCTGGCAAGGAATTTTCTCGGGGGTGATGAATTGGTTGTCCAAGCCGCTACTCCTACATATGGCAAATCGTCTGTGCCAGCTTGATCTGCGCGGTGCCTCAGAATGTGGAACACAGTTCCGGACGGAGCGACAGACACGACATGAGAGGTCAGAACATAGTGGCCACCGTTCGACAGAGCTGAAAAGGGCAGGAGGTGGAGCTTGCCATCGGGCACCACAATCAACGTCTGCTTGTCCTTTAATTCTGGGATTCCACCCAGGAGACCATTGAAAAGTTGTTGTGCAAGGGCTCGATCGTTCTTTTGTCGCAATATCTCAGACCGGTATTGCGTTACCTCCTGCGTCAATATATCTTTCGACGGCAATGTATAGCGATGGACAGTTCGATCGGTCACAGCGAGAGCGTAAGATTGCGGGCTATCGAGGACATATTCAACAAAGAGCTCAGAAGGGCGAAGATCGCGTTGCAATTGCCCAAGCTCCACGGGTTTCGGAGCTGTATCGACTTCTGCTGAATCCGGGGTCAGTTGTTGCTCCGCTTGATAGATCGCGTCCAGTATGTGGCCTCTAGCACTCGATTCATCGGTGTCGAGCAATGCAAGGTTCAGCTTTGTCAGGCGCTGCTCCAAAGGATTCGGATCGTGTGGCGCAATCACTTCGTGATGCGTCAATGCTTGTGCTTCTACTCGCCCGCGCGCGCGTTCGATCACCCGAAACGCATCAGCGGTTCTGCCCTGATTGCTCAGTGACGCGAAATATCCTGAGTACACCCCACTCAGATCGCTCAAGAGTTGGCGTTCGACGGTCGGTGTCGGAACCTTGCTCAGAAGAGCGTCAAGCATGTCCGCGCTCTTCTCATATAGTTGGTTTGACGATTTGATGTTTCCGAGCTTAGCCATGATCTCGGCCTTGATCGCAAGATTCGTCGGCACAAAATACAACTCATCGGGGGTATGCTCGTTGGCCTTGATGGCCTCGTTGATAGCGGCCAGTGCCTGTTCCAACTTCCCTTGATGTAGATAAGCCTTTGCGAGAAGACCATCTACTTGAGTTAAGCCGCGCCAATGCAAGACCTGCCTCGCATATCGGGCCGACTGACCATAATCGGACACGGCTTGATCCCAATTGCCCATACTTTCGTAGACGCTAGCCCTGGTTTGGTAAACGTCGGCAAGATGTTCGACAAGATGATAACTGCCTACGCGCTGCATCTCCTCGCCCGCCAACGCTAATGCATCCTGGTTTTTGCCAAGACCGCTGAGTGCTCCTATTTTTGCGGTGATGGCAATAGTCGGATAAGCCGCGCCGGGAGTATCTTTGGCGACTCTGATTGCCTCATTCAGCGGACCAAGCGCCTCCTTATATTTGTGAAGCTCGACCAAACCGGTGCCATACATGCTGGCATATCGAATGTGTGCACCAGGATCAACGGCCTTTGCTACCATCCATGCCTTGACCACATCCTTCTTTGCCGTCGCCATGTCCCCGAGAAGAAAGGCTGCAATTCCCTGCTCGCCGACCGCTCTGGATGCGAGCAGATAATGGTGCCGCCGAAGCGCCAAGTCCTCAACATGAGTCCAGGTATCCCGCGCCATTCCAGAGTCGTAGTTGACTTCGAGCATTCCGAGGATGGTCAAAACGCGAAGCCGCGTCTCGGGATCACGCGCTTCAGGTAATTTCAGATCCTTTGTCAGTGTGACGATTTGGGCTGGAATACCCATTGAAGACTCGCTGTGAGCAGGCATTTCACTGACCCGCGCGTAGAGTGCCTTGGAGAGTAGGTGTTCCTGTACAAACTTAATTTCCGCTTGTCGGTAAAGAGGTTCTGCTGCTATCCAGCTGTTCAGCCACGACATATCGTCGGCTCGCTCGAGGAGCGCCTCTGGAGAGGCAGGATTCCTCCGGCGGAGGACGTGGCATCCGACAACACTCAACAGGACGGCCAACAGCAAACCGGCAGCAATGCGGAGTTTGGGGAGAACAGAAGCTCGCATAGCTACTCAGTTACTTACTCGCTAATGGTGCCAGAATCTCAAATCCGGGTCAACATTCACTCATATGGACACTTATGTCGAAAGGGCGATCTCGCTCGGTAGCGTTACGCAGGGAGTACTTCACCATGCAACGCGCTCAATAGTGGTGCTCAGAGCCCAAATGACATCGAAGACAGGCGGAAGAGTGCCCTATTCCCGGAGTATTTGAGCTGTTGGAGTATAGGTTATTTTCGGTTTGACCGTTAAACGGAAATCATCAACCTTCGGACACGTCGACTTGGTTGAGCAGCTCCAGTTCGATGAAATCCTCGAGGTTAGCAAACGGGGAGCCGAATCTCTTCGGGAGAGGGCGAGAGAGATGTTCACCCCCCATTCCAACTTCAATTTCAGAGAGACGGCATCTCTGACCTTCGCGAACTCTACCGAGTCAGTTGGACTTCAGGTCGCTGACATTCTCGCGGGATTCTGTATGCGATATGTGAAGGGCTTCTTCACCGAGCTAGAGCAGGGCAAAACCCATCGCTCACCAGACATACGACCTGCTGCGGCGCCATACCGATCCGGCAAACGGGGTTGGTGTCAACTTAGTCGTGCCGTCAAACTGGGCCGCCGCTTTGAGTCTCTTCAGAGAAGAGCAGGGCAAATCTTCGAAGTAGCACTGGTCAACGCGCACAATGCGATGTGGGTGACTGCTACAGGGGCTATCGCTACCCCTGAAAGACGACGGCAAGAAAATCAAAGCAAACGAGCTTGCAGCCCTACCGTTTCTGAATCGGCCGCAACGGCTTCCTCAACAGGAACACGCCACACACGCTTTTCCACCATCGTACTCGTATGCTCGAGCGCTCCGAGCGGCTCGATCCCCATCATATTCAATCGCTCGCAAAGCTCATAGACAACTTCGTCCCTTCGCAGGGTCCAAGTTGAAGCGAAGCAACGCCAGAAGACCAAACCTGCTCTTTCAAGGATGCGTTGTCGGTTCATGTCGTGCGCCCACTTGTCTGGGCCGTGATATTCGTCGCCATCGCACTCTATGGCAAGTCGCACGTCGCCTGCGCCCTCAACAACCATGTCGATCCTGAAGGCTCCTGTCTTCACCTGGGGAATGACTCTGTATCCGCGACGGGTGACCTCGGTGTACACATCACGCTCAAACCCGGATTCGCAGAGGTCAATAAGCTTGGTGGTGTCTTCGGTATTGAGCACCATCGGCTTGTCGAAGTGAGAAAGCAGACTGGCCCGAATGTCCTTGTCCGAAAGGTCAGAGGCGACGACAGAGCGCACCAGGTACATTCGGTCCTGGGCACGGCTCGCCGCAACGTTGAATCTCTGGTCGAACATGCTTCCGGACAGCGCCTTGCAGTTCCTCGCATCGGCAACCATCGAAAGGAACATGATGTGTCGCTCGCTTCCTTGAAACGCCCGTGCATCTCCGCAAAGGAACTTCCGCCGCCGCAGTTCGGCCGCATCGCATCGTTGGGTGACCACCGAATCGATATGCTTTGCCTGATCGCTACCGAGGAGAGAGACGACACCGATGGTGCGGTGGGCGAATTTCTCATTGGCGAGAATAGCGCTGATCTCATCTGCGATCGCCCGCGCCTCGTAATCGTTCCGGTCGTGCGCATCGCGCATCCCGCCTTCGACGTGAATATCGACCAGTGGAGGCTCGATGCGCTCGGAGGCTCGCGCGATTCGGAGCGGCAGAATCTGGTTCTGATAGAACGTCCGGTTCGAGTACGCGATGATTGGCGGCACACAACGGAAGTGTTCCCGGAGCATCACCTGGTCAGCGGCAAAAACCCGCGCAGCCAGATCGTATAGTGATTTCTCTGGCGTCATCTCAGCCTTGAATGGCTGGTCGGTAAGGAACCGATCCAGCAATTCCTGGATGCGGGTACTTTCGATGAACCCGCCGTCGGGCGACACCTGTTTATCGTCACCGACAACCAGAATCCTTTTGCCACGAAGGATCGCAGGCAACGCCCAAAGGTCTGACTGGCTCGCCTCATCGACGATCACAAGGTCGAACGCTCCGATATCTGCTGGCATAGCCTCGGAGATCCTGCTGTGGTTCATGATCCAGCAAGGAACTGCTCCGGCCGCGTCAAACATCATTTCGCGAGCGTCCCGCCGGTAGCGGGTGGCGTTCGGTCCAGTGCCTTGGCCGATTCTTCGCACTGCGGTCGCATATCCCGCTAATGCCTGGAGGACTCGCGGCGTTGCGTTCTCTTTGGTGGCGAGCCATGCAGCTTTTGCCACCATCTCTTGGTAGAAGCGCGCAAGGCCGCCTTCCACGTCGCGTCGCCGACGTGCCAGGGTTAGCAATTCTTCTCTCGCCTCGATCTGGTCAAGGTGCGTCCGCACTCTTGCCCAGTTCCAAGCATCTCTCCACGTTGTCGGGAATGTGGTGTCTTCGCCTGACGCTGAGATGGGCACGGAGCGGACCCGCGCTGCCAGCTTCGGCGCACCTGCCGCCTCAATCCTGTTGGACGCATCGCCCACAAAAGAGAAGTAGCTGGCGAGCGCAGCGATGCGTCGCAGCTCCTCGATCAGTTCCGCATATTGAGCGCCGGCGCGCTCCCTGGCGATCTGCTCATTGCCAAGCGTGTCGCGTACAAATGCCCGTAGCGTATCCGAGACGGGTCCCGATTTCCCAGCAAGTTTCTCCTGAATATCGCTCAACTGGATCGCAGCGCTGGACAGACCTGCGAACACAAGATGTTGGGAC
Source organism: Acidobacteriales bacterium 59-55 (assembly GCA_001897435.1). GTDB lineage: Bacteria > Acidobacteriota > Terriglobia > Terriglobales > Acidobacteriaceae > Edaphobacter. Next base: position 198,019 of record MKSV01000011.1, read on the forward strand.
AGTTCCTTGCGAATCTCCTCAAGGTCGGAGCGGCCTGTGCGTGTTCTCGCCTCGAAGCCGTTGTCGAAAACCTCTGACGCACGTTTTCCAAACTGTAAGTCGAAATGCGTACCCAGTCGATGCGCTTTTCGAGCCGAGAGTGCAACCAATTCGAGCTGCCTCAGGGACGTGAGTCCACCAGCCAAAGCAGGAACAGAGAGTAGTTCATGGATTGCGTTCCACCGCGTCTCGAACGTCAATACCTGTTCGTGGAGCGCAATCCACTCCTTTACCTTTCGCCACTCATCCCGGTTTGCCGGAGCTCTGCCCTGAACGCGCACCTCGGCGATGTACTCCTTCGCATCGCTGGTTCCGATAGACAGGAAGCTAAACGGCTTGCCTGTCTCGACTGCTCGCGATACCGCCTCCGCCGTCTTTCCATCCTGGAGTGCTTCGCTCGGGAAAATGACCGGGAATTTGAGAAACTCAGCTCGCGCCTCGACCAATGCGTCCAGATCTTCGAACAGAGACTCCAGAGCAGAACGCTCTGAGGCAAAAGAAGCCTGTCCGCACCTCTTCCTCAGTTCGAAGGGCCATGACTCACCGACATCCTGAAGCTCGTCGGTGAGTTCGATCATCTCTTCGATCAGTTCGACAAACGAGCGAGCCGCTTCGAATACGTCAGGTGTATTGGCCTTCAGAGACGTCAGTTGGCCGCTCCGTACTTCCTCTTCGATAGAGCCCCGTTTGACCAGAACGTCATGCAAATCGCAGATCGATGCAACGGATGGAAAACTGTCTGCCGACGGGACGCGTGAGGTCACATAGACGAGATCTTCGCTAAGTGACCGTCGAGCCTCGCGGAGCCGGCTTGCTTCATCGGACGAAAGAGGCGGAGCGTGCAGCGGCAACAGCGTGATCTCGTCGTCAAACCAGCCATGCCGGTCTCTGCCTGAGACCACCAGTTCAGCGAGTTTTTGGGCACGCATCTCCACGCCATCAACCTCGATCGCAGAGAGCTGCTGTTGCGCAATCTCGTCGATTCTTCGGTCGATCGAAATCAACTCCAAGTGAGCACGGTCAATGGATCCGCGAAGGCGCTCAATCTCCTGGCGGGTCAACTCTGGGTTGATCTGCGAGACCTTGTGTTGGATCGCTTCGATGGAGCCCTGGAATTGGCGGATGCCGTCCCGGTCACTGGTAAGCAACGCAACAGTAAGCGCGCGTACTTCTTCGGGAATCTTGTCCTGCAAGACGGAGAGTGCTGCCTCACCGCGGGATGTGACGAGCACACGCTTGCCGCTCGCAAGATAATGGCAGATAACGTTTGCGATAGTGTGGGTCTTGCCTGTCCCCGGCGGTCCTTGAACGGTCACACCCGGCGCCCGCTTCAGCCTTTGCACGATGGTCACTTGCTCATCGTTGTAGGGCAGCGGGAAATACAACTCCTCGACCTTGCCCCCTGCACCCGTAGTTCCACGTCCTGACAGCCCACGGAATGTAATCGCCTCAAACTTGATCGGCTCATCAGACGACTGCGTTACGAGCGAGAGCGGGCCTTCATGGATCGTGCAACCTCCTTCGAGCTTCTCTTGGAGACGCTTGAGATCTTCGAAGAGATAGTTGACGGCCCTTGGTCGAGAGAGCAATACCCAAGCGTCCGTTACGACAAGGTGCGAGCTTGCCGGCGGAGCCGTGCCATTCTGGTTCAGAACTTCCTTGTACTGACCCTCGCTGTCCAAGTTGCCGGCAATCAGCTTGAGCACGTCAGAGTAGCTTCCGGGATCGAAGGGCGTCGTCGGTCGGTCCTTTTGCCTCGTCAGCTGGGCAATGGCACTTCGCTCGACTTCGATGGTTCCCGAGACCTGGCAGGCAACAAACGCATCGAGTTCAACGCTGGTCTCTGTCGCCCTCGGGCGGATCTCGATTGCCATCGATCGATCGTCAATCGAAAGCTCCATCGCTTGGGTCAGAAGAGGATATTCAAACGCGATGGTCTCCTTCTCCGTCTTCAGTAGCCACGACGAGATCCCGATGCCCCAGATCAACTCTTGCGGCTTGCTAGTCTGTTCGGCCTCCATCTGGTGCATTAATGTGAAGAAGTCGCCGTAGAGCGCTATGGTTCGGCGGCGCGGTCTCTCCCCTGTGGCCCAGTTTGTCCACAATGCCGAATACGCGGAAAGGGCTTCGGCAGCTGCCGCCTTTGCCTGCGCTTCGACTTGAGTTATATCGATCGGCTCGTTTCGCGCCTTGGCCGACTGCACACGTTGATTGATTTGCCTGGTGAGCGCCGCCTCATCGATCGACGGAGGCGGGCCATTCGGATCGGGGCTAAACCGGAGCAGCGCTTTGTGTGCCGGTTGAGGAGGAGGTGGTGGTTCGGCGACCAATCGGGGAACTCTGAGCCAGATATGGTCCCCAGCCACCTTGATGTCGAATTCGACACCGGGCAAACCGACAAGGTCGCCACGCTGACGCTGAAAGGTCTTCGCGTTCGCGAGTCGGTATGCTGCCGGATTGATCTGCTTGGCTTGCTCCTTGATGTAATCAAGAAGGCAGATTAGTAAGTCCCGCGGATCAGGCATTCAGTCTCCCCCTGAACTGGGTGTGCTCTACGGCGCCGTCTTGAAGCAGGAGGCTGTTGATGATTTATTGTAGCCAGACCAGCATAAGGGATTCCAGATCATTTAGATAACCGGAACACTTCTAGTGCTGATGTCGATCACCTTTAGGCTACCCGCAGGTGCGTTCCGCGCCGCACTTCTGCTCCCGGAACCGCTTCGTTCTGCGCCACCGCTGCTTTGATGGCGTCGTTGTCGGGTCGGGCCTCCTGGATGGAGGATTCCAGCGCCTTAGCAAGTTCATCGGGCAGCAGTGGAAGCACCGTCTCCCAGACAACTCCGGTGACGCGCGCCTCAATCCTGCAGTAGCACTTCGGCACCGCTGCCTGGTCGGTGATCCTCACCGAATCCTGGCTGTTCTTCTGAATTCGCAGGGTGAACTCGCGGCCTTCGATCTTTCTCAGTTCCCGGCTCATCATGTAGAAGAGGACCATCGACTTGGTCCGGTCCACCTTATTCGCCGCAGCGCGAGCACGATCGCCAAGCCGCGCAGCCTCGGCCCGGCAGTATTGCTCGCGGGCCTCCATCATGCGAACAAACCGGCCGATCCGATCGACCTTCTCGCCGTGAATTTCACAGAACTGCCGGAAGCGGCACAACAACTCTTCCGATGCTTCTCCCTCAGCTTCCACCTGCTCCTCAATCTGATCAAGCAGATCATCCAGTTCATGGTCGATCTCAAACAAGAAATCGGATTCCACAACGGTCGTCATCACTGAATCTCCTTTGAAATGTTTTGTCAGGGGTTACAAGGCAGGTTGCGAATCGGGAGTGTCACGCTGCCATGCGCTGAGGAACCGCGAGGCTTCTGGCCGCTCCATAGGCGAGGGCGTCGGCCCGGCTTTGCCACGGATGCCCGTTGTGCCCCCGTAGCCATTTCCATCGAACGCGGAGCTCGAGGTTCAACTGGAGAAGCTGCAGCCATAGGTCCCGGTGCTGGAGTGCCGCACCGCGCCGGTTCCGCCATCCCTGACTCTGCCAGCGGAAGACGAAGCCGCGCATCCCGTGGATCAGGAGCTCGGAGTCCGAGTACAGCTCGATCCGCGATCCCGTTGGTATCGAGCGAAGGGCCTCAACAGCCGCGAGAAGTTCCATCTCCGAGATGTTGGTCCATGGGTAGGCCCCGGACATCTCCCGCCGTTTCTTGCCCTCGATGACAACGGCACCCCAGCCACCAGGACCGGGATTGCCGATGGCCGAGCCATCCGTAAAAATGCGAATGATTCTTTCCATGCTGACCTTCTTTCTCGAATCGACCGGGGAATCAGGCCGCCTGCATAGGAACGACCTGACCGAACGGTGCTCTGCGGCCTCCAGTCGAGGCCCATAGAACCGGGTAGGCAGGTTCGGAGTCTGGGAATGACCCGTAGAGATCGGTGAGGAAGACGAGAGTCTGGGGCTGCACGCCGTGCTCGTCCAGCCACTCGAAGCAAGGCCCAAACTCGGTGCCTCCGCCGCCCACGGGGTTGAGCGAAACTCGCTCTCCGGCTTCGAAGGTCTCGACCTTCTGAACCACCGCGTCGAAGTAGAGGACATAGACGCGTTGCGGCCGCTGGCCTTCGAGGATCGAACGAACCTCGGCCTCGAAGAAGCGCAACTGCCGCGCGTTCACAGAGCCGGAACAATCGACGGCGATCGCAACCTCGCCTACCCCTTCCCGCACCACTCCGGGCAGGTAGAGACCGGCCCAGATGTGGCGCCGGTTGGGACGCATCCAGCTATAGTCCGCGGGTGTGGTTTCGGACCAGGCCCGGCGCAGCAGCTCCCGCCAGTCGACGGCCTCCTCGGCCGCTCCGTCGAGTGTGCGCTCGATGCCACCCGGAACTTTGCCAGCCTGCTTGGCAAGCGTGACCGCCTGGTTGACAGCGATGCTCCACTCCCTTGCCTGCTCCTCGACCGTCGGGATTTCCTCGTCGGCCGTGGGTGCATCCAGCACCTGTCCGATCCCGCCTTCTGTAACCGGGGCTGAGGGTTCGCCGGAGTCACCTGGAGATGCGTGAGGAGAAGCGGTTGCTTCTCCTGCGGTTTCCTGCGTGTCGTCTGTATCGCCTGGCTCCTGCTCCTGCTCCTGCTCTTGCTCGGTCTGGAGCTGGTTGTAAATCTGTTCGGCGCTCATCTCGCGGAAACGGTCGTCTACGAGAACTCCCTCCGGCAGATGAAGACCGGCGTCCAACAGGATAGGGTTGATGGCGTAATCGCAGGCCTCGTTCCACCGCTTCGGGTCGCGGCCGGAACGGCGCAGATGATGCTGTAGTCCCGGATGGAGTACCTCGTGCGCCAGGACGCCGCAAAGGGTCGCGGCATTGAGTGTGTCCACGAAGTCGGGATTGTAGAAGAGAGAGACCCCGTCAGTGGCCATGGTCTTGATCGACCGGCTCTCCCGTCCCTGCAACCGGAACAGAAGAGAGCCGAAGAAGGGATGGTCGAGCAACAGGGTGGTCCGCGCCTTCTGGAGACGTCGTTCGATGGTTGTCAGCACCTTCATGCCGCAGCTCCCATGTAGGCCGACATATGGTCGAGGATGTTTTCCACGCTCGGTGTCGGCTCGGGCTGAGGCGCTTCGCGATCCTGCAAGAGACCGTCCATCTGCGCCACGATGTTAGCCGCGTCAGCCGCGGTCGTGACGCGCAGAAGGTCATGCTTCTTGAGGTCCTGCGCCGAGTAATTGCAGAGCCTCTGCTTCACCTGTTCTGCAAACCGATTCAGGTCCTCGTCGCCCTGAACATTGAGACGCGGAAGAATCTCCACCAGGTCGAAGACGTTAGTCACCAGCGACCCATGGAAGCGGGACTCCGGTTCGTTCAGCCGGTCCACCATGCGGGAGACCACCTCGCGCAACCGCTTCCACAGGTCCTCTGTCCCGCGAGCCAGCGACAGACGTACATTCGCATCGATCTCGCGGGAGACACGAGCCTGCTCCTCGGCCGACATCTGCACTCGGAAGTCCGCGCCCGACGGTATCGGCAGAATCTCGAGCTTCACGCCGAACTTCGTCCGCAGCTTCTCGACAGACGGATAGTCTTCTTCGCGGAACAGCCCGTTCAACTCCGGACGCACCTGATCGATGTATTGAGGATAGACCGCAAGAAAGCTGTCCACTCCTTGCTCGAAGCCCGCCTCGAACTCCCGCATCCGCTCCATCAGGTCGAAGTAGAAGTTCGACGGCAACAAGCGAAAGCCCTCATCGGACCAAGGAAGAGTGATCTTGTAAAAGTGCTGCCGAATCTGGCCTGCCAGCGTGCGCAGTTCGTCCAACTTGTCTGCACCGCGCAGGAGCTGCTTGTTGTAGCGTCCGGCGCTCTGATGGGCTCCGTGCTGATCGGCGACATCTCGGCTGACCTTACGATCGTGTTTGACGGCCGTCCAGATGCTGATGTGGACAGCCGCCAGCATAGCGCGTTCGGTAATCATTGCAGTACCTCCCGGTATTCCACGCCAAACCGGATGAACTCCGGCGTATGGGTGATGGCGACCTCTCGTGCGGCCGCGTCGCGAACGGCCATGACTCGCATCTCGGTCGGCATGCGGTCGAGATAGGTAAGTCCTCTGCCGATGGAGTTGTCCGTCATGACACGGCCGAGCGCCGTGGCAACGGCAATCTGTGCCGAGGTCTCCGTGGGGACTGGGGCCGACGCAGGATTAAGAAGGATCTCGTCGATGGATGGCAACTGACGGAACTGCCGGAGGAACCCTATAAGTTCCGAAGCAGCTCCTTCGCCTACCGTCCCATCAAGGAGCTGCGCCTCGAATTCGCTGGTACCCGAAAGCAGGACCGCGTTCCGACGTTTGGCGACACCGCACAGGACATTCGAGGCCATCTCCCAGGATCGCGGAGTAGGCCACGCGTTGGCGTCGGCGGTTGTATCAGCCGCGTGCAACAGCTCCGGCTTGAACCGCAGAAAGGCAATGATCTCGGGACGGATGCGGGCCTTGACTGCCCATGTGCACCAATCGTCCAGGTCGGCCTCAAGCTCGAGATGCACGAACCGGTTGCGCAGCGGTCGCGGCATCGCAAAATGGACACCACGTTCCGAGGCCGGATTGCCGGCGGCTATGACGACCCATCCATCCGGTAGCACGTACTCGCCAAGCCTGCGATCGAGAACGAGTTGATAGCACCCCGCCTGGGTCATCTGCGGAGCGGAGGTCAGTTCGTCGAGAAAGAGGATGCCCTTCCCCGTGGTGGGAAGAAACTTCGGCGGCACCCATTCGGTTTGGTCCGAGGCAATACGGGGCAGACCACGAAGGTCGACAGGGTCGAGTTGCACGGCTCGCACATCGAGAAAGTTGTAGTCGAGATCGGCGGCAACCTGTCCCACGATTTGAGATTTGCCGACGCCGCATGGCCCCCAGATATGCAGGGGCACACGCTCGCCAATGAGCGCGTGAAGCGCTTCATAGAGCTTGGAAGGTTTCATGGATTTTCCTTGTGACGGGAAGATAATTGTTCACCGGGCCTGCGGAAGGCGTCGACCCGGGGTAAAACCTCTTTCTTGCGGATAAACTGGTTGTGGATGGAACAGCAGCTTTGACCGATATTTTGGCTTCACCACAAGAATACGAACAGCTCCTTGGGGCTCTCAAAGAGCGAATCCGCACAGCTCAACTCGATGCGCTGCGCGTCGTCAATCAGGGGCTGATCACTCTCTACATGGACATCGGTCGGATGATCGTTGAGCGGCAGCAGGGAGATACCTGGGGCAAGTCGGTGGTGGCCAATCTTGCCCGAGACCTTCGGGTGGAGTTTCCGGGAGCCAATGGCTTCTCTGCCGCTAATCTATGGCGAATGAAGATCTTTTTTGAGGCCTATGGGGAAAGTGAAAAACTCGCACAGCTTGTGCGAGAAATAGGCTGGTCGCACAACATCACGATTCTTGAGAAATGCAAGAGCGATGGGGAGCGGGAGTTCTACATTCGTAGTTGCAGAAAATTTGGGTGGACCCGCAATGTCCTCGTTCATCAAATCGACAACCGGGTCTTCGAACGAACGCTGAACAGCCAGAACAACTTCGACACAGCGCTGTCGGACGCTGTGAAAGTCCAGGCCAAATTGGCGGTAAAGGACGAATACACCTTTGCCTTCCTCGATCTCGAGGAGCAACACAGCGAAAGAGAACTTGAGCGCGCCCTCACCGGCCGCATCGAGGCCTTCCTTCGAGAGATGGGGGATATGTTCACCTTCGTTGGCAGCCAATACCGGGTTCAGGTCGGTGATCGCGAGTTCTTTATCGATCTGCTGCTCTTTCACCGACGGCTCCGATCCCTGGTGGCTCTTGAATTGAAGATCGGAGAGTTCGAACCGGAATTTGTTGGGAAGATGCAGTTCTACCTCTCGGTCCTCGATGAAACCGTCCGATTGACTGACGAACAGCCTTCAATCGGGATCATTCTCTGCAAATCCAAAAACCGGCTGGTAGTGGAATATGCCTTGAAACAGGCCTCGGCACCGATTGGGGTGTCGGCCTATTCTGTAACTCCGGATGTGCCCGGCAACCTTCGAGGTCAACTCCCGAGTCCAGACCAGGTTGCGTTGCTGTTGGCCGGATTCGAGGACGAGCCGTAGTACTCACAAGCCATTAGCGATGAATGACTTACAAAACTCGCACACGCTGTGCGAGTTTTACAGGGGAACAAATTGAGGCAGTGGGGAGGGGGTTTTCGATCCTCGCTCGAGATAGAAGCGACCCTATTCAGGCAAGACGCCCGTAATCCCGGACGCTCTTGATATTTCCCTGATTGGCCTTGAGATATCGAGATCGAAATGAAACCCGGGGAACCGGCTCAAGATAAAGGAATGTCCCATCGGTGAACCGGACTTCGACTGCCTGCTGCCCAGTCGCGTGGCCCGAGTAACGAATATAGTCCACGACCTTGCCGGAAGCCTCCGTGAAACGCACGCTACGATCCGGTCCAGGATCTGAGGAGCATCCCAGCTGCAGGCCCCGGCCGATTTATATGGAAATGACTTCACTATAGCCGCAGCCGGGAAGGAAATGACGGAGGGACAACCGGCATTCTCCGTGAGTTATCGCGATTGAAAGGCATATCTCGGATCGTACTGTCCCAAGACGGAAAGCAGATTTACCGGTTCATCGGCCTCTTCGATAACGACGCCGCTGGACGCAATGCTGCGCGCACCTCAAACGCATTGAACACTGATATTTTCGAGTACCGGGACGTTTATAGGCTTCGCCCGATCATGCCCAAGACCATAAATTACGACATCAAGGCAATGAAGAGCCTTTTTGAGTCTGAGAATCTTCAATATGAGAAGTTGGACTGGGAGTGCGAGGATCTTCTCCCTTCCTCGTTTTGTAGAGGCTTTCGTATCAGAGCAGCCAAGCGCTCTCCGAGCCCGCATAAAGGCGTCTGGGCTTGAACACCGCGAATGGAGTGTAGACGGCAAAGCAAGACTCCATAGATACGTGTCGCAGTATGCCGTGCACGAGGACCTTGCCTCCGTCATTGACGTCATCCGTTGCCTACGTTCCCTGCTGGGGCTCCCGGTACTCTGACGTGATTACGGGCGGGGGGCAGGAGGAGGGCCATGACACTGCGCCCGAAAATTTATCTCCGGAAGACGGCAAGTGGCCGCCGACCCAGCCGGTTTGTTCTAGATTGACGACTTCAGGGCAATGCACTCATCGAGGAGCCGTCGGTTCGTGTTCCGAGCGGTTCGTCGGCAATCCGGAAGTTATACGAGGCAACTCGCTTAGCGATTGGTGATGGTAAATCGGCATAGAAGAGTTTCGGCTGGTTATTGAGAGTTTGGTGGACAGTCCCACGGAACGCAGAGTCCAGGCTCATTGTTGCGGACACTGCCGACGAGCGGGTCTACCGGGTGCGCTTCGATCTCGGCAGCCTCGTATGGTCTTAGCAAGTCAATCGGAGGGCGGTCAGGGCCTGCTCGATCCAACCATCGGGCGTAATCGGAGGGCTTCAAGATCACTGGCATTCGGTCGTGGACGGCTGTTATGTGGAATTGAAGATTTCGATCAAGAACTCCAAAGGGAAAGGCCGTGCCGCACCCTTTTCAGAATGCTAAGTGCCAGGGTCTGTTGACACCAATGCTCTCCGTTTCAGGATAGCTCTTGTTAGAGCAAGCATGGTCTTGCCGTGGCTGACAAAGAGCCTCTCTGTCTTTAATAATCTAGGGAGCCTAGTGAAATGCCCAACCGACGGACAATACGCCGCCGACATTATTTGATGGCGTTCCCGCCTGTGGCTGATTGTCGAAGTAGTCATAGACGCTGAATCGAAGGTAAGGCCCTTGAGTCAATTTATAGTAAATGCTCTGGTTGAGTGTCATGCGCAAACGTCCGGCATTGGTCAGCCCAGGATATATCCAGGCTGATGTGGCAAAGTGGAGTGCGCTGAAACGGTAGAATTCAGCTTCCACCGCAACGACACCATCGATTGAGTGCTGCGTTCCCGCAGAGGCCTGTTGATTGATCTGATCGGTGTAAGCAAATCCAGCGACTCCATCCACGTTGGCATGACGCCCCATCATCAGGTACCTCGCCGCTCCCGCTCCTATAGTCGAGCGCAGCGCAATATCCTGCTTACTGCTCGAAAGAAAGTTTGCCATCGTACCCACATACGTCTTCGATTGCTTTTACCTGGTTGTACAACGAACTTTGGACGAGCATCTCGTTTGTGTTTTTTGCGTTGACCTGCGTTGCAAACTGATCGCTGGTGTTGATCTTTGCAACTCTGGTCGCGGTGATGTACGTGAGGCTTCCCTGAATCGTCGCGGCCTGCTGCGAAGTCGACCCGGTGAAGCTAAGACCAGCATCGATATTGCCGTGGAGATTCGTCCAAAGTGTTGAACCGAGTGGCTCGATCGCAGAGATCGCCGACAGCGGAATTTTCCTCTCAGATAGTCCTTCTCCCACAGAGAGACTTGCTTCTCTGCTGCCGTGAAGAGCGCCCTGAAGCCGAGCCCCCGAGGGCGCTCGCACAGCAAATGTCTGCGTGCTGTCGATCCTGTCAATCTCGCTCCAGTCAATCACTACCGCGTCCCTCGCGTAAGTTGGCTGAATTGTCAGATTTCCATCCTGCAACGAACGAATCTCTCCCGTGATCCTGTCTCCATTGTGAAGAAGGACGACGTCGTTCGAGCGCCTTGCCTGGGCGAACGCAGGCACAACGAAGCAGAACAGCAATAAGACTATGTGACTTTTAACGCGCAATGTGGAGGACAATTTCAGCAGGATACTTATCTAAAGAAAAATAGGCAATCACCATATAGAGTCATAGTCGCACTCTATATCCAATTGGTAACGTGAAGCTTCATTTAGCAAGGTGCTTTGTAAATATCTGCCAAGAGTGGAAGGATGTCATGCAGTTTATCCCCGTTCGGCTTCCGTTTATCGCTTCTGCGTTTTTGTTCTGTATGGGGATGCCGATTCAAAGCCCTGCTCAAACAACGCATGCGGCTGCGTTCTATGTTCCGCCCTCGCCACTCCCCGTCAGAGAACATGGCAAAGTGATCCGGTCTCGTCGCTTGACAGACGCCGCCGCCCTGCCAAGTGCCGCGCGCAATCTGCTTGTGATGTATCACTCCACCAGCGAAGATGGGAAGGATGTGGCGGTCACCGGTACGATTGCTATTCCCGCCGGAGATCCGCCTCCGGGAGGCTGGCCGGTCACAACGTGGACCCACGGAACTACCGGCATCGCTCCGCTCTGCGCGCCATCGCTCGATACTCCGAACGGGCCGGAACATCAGTTTCTAGGCATGCACGAAGTGGTGATGGACGACTATGTGAAGCGTGGCTACGTCGTCGTCGCTACCGATTACGAAGGACTTGGGCCTCCGGGCCTCCATCCCTTTCTGCAGGGCGCGTCCGAGGCGCATGGTGCGCTTGACATCATTCGCGCGGCCCGCGAGATAGACCCGCGCATCGGCGCTCGCTACGTCGCCATCGGTCATTCGCAGGGCGGGCAGGCTGACCTCTTCACTGCGGCGCTCGGACCTGCCTACGTGCCCGAACTGAAGCTTCTGGGCAACGTCGCCCTCGCGCCTGCCTCGCATATCGCGGCTACACTGCAAGCTATGATGCAGGCATCCACACCCTCCTACGCGCTGGGATATGCAATGTACGTGCTGGAGTCTTTCGCGTCCAACCATCCCGGCATCGAACTGAATAAGATCCTGACGAAACAGGCGCTGGACCACCTGCCAGAGACTCTGCATGCCTGCATCACGGCTACGGTCAGCAAGGGATACTGGGCAACGGCTATTCCGAAGAACCAGTTCCTTCCGGGAGCAGACCTTACATCCGTCCTGAAGGTCGCAGCGGAGAATGAACCGAATGAATTGAAGATCGGTGTTCCGACGCTGGTAGCGCAAGGTACGGCCGACGATACGGTCATGCCCGCCTGGACGGATAACGTGGTTGGTTCGCTCTGCAAGAGCGGAACGCCACTCGAATACATCGTCCAACACGGGGCTACTCACGAGACAGTCTTAACCTCTTCGACCGCCCAGATGAAGGCCTGGGTTGACGCACGGTTTGAAGGAAAAACGACAGAAAGCAATTGCAGTGCGCTACCATCTGCTGCAGCTCCCGGAAAATAAGGTTTCACCCGCTCCTATCTCCTGATAATCGGCTTCTCCATAACGCCCCTTACGAAGCGGAAGTTGGA
>MKSV01000012.1 GCA_001897435.1 Acidobacteriales bacterium 59-55
TTTCACCCGCTCCTATCTCCTGATAATCGGCTTCTCCATAACGCCCCTTACGAAGCGGAAGTTGGATCGAGACCGCCGAAATTTTATCTCACGTCGTTTCGTTACTAATTCCGCTGAACGCTATTCCACTTAACTCATGCAGTGAGTTCGTTAGGATCGGTGGTGATGATGCTGAAGCTCTGGAGCCAATCTTCGCTCGCGGGGTCTTTCTACGCGTCCCATACTCCGCCGAAGGCGAATGGCTCACCGCTTCGCAGAGCGAAGGCGTAGGGCTGCTTGGTCTTCTCATCCAACCGCTTCCATTCGTAAAAGCCATCTCCGGGGATGAGGCAGCGCCTTCGATGAAACGGAATACGCCATAGCGGTTTTGAAAGAAGAGTTTCGGCCTTTGCGTTGATGGTTGAGAAGCCTTTGAAGTCGGCAAGAGACTTGGCGAAGTTTGGCACCATGCCCCATCGCATCGCTACCATCTCGCGCTCTCCGGTGTCGCGGTTATTGCGGATGACCGGCTGCATGGTAGTTGGCGCGATGTTGTAGGAGGGGGCCACCTCCAAAGGCAGGTCCTCGAAGACTCCAAGGTGGAACGCTTCGGCGATTCGCTGCTTGTCTGATCGACGGAAATATCTGCCGCACATATTCGCCCCCCGTAGCCCAACCCTTGCATGAAATCTCTGCACCCTAAATAGATTATCTTCAACCACTTGCAAGGCGATTGCACAATTCTCATTGCATTTGCCATTTGTACATCATGGCGCGGTAGGCGAATATAAGGCGAATACTATGCGAACTGCCGCCACCCTCCGTACCCAAATCGAAGCTGCCTTGGCAGACCGAATCCCGTCCGCCCTCACGCCTGCGGCTAAGACAATCCGTGAGGTCATGCCTACGGGGATTGTAGCGATTGATGCCGTCTTGGACGGGGGACTTCCGGTTGGCGCGGTAACGGAGATAATTGGCGCGGAGTGTTCCGGGAGAACGGCTCTTGCCCTATCGTTCTTAGCGCAGCTCACGAAGGCGGAGAGAGTCTGTGCGTGGATCGACGTGTCGAACGCGCTCAGCCCTGAGTCCGCCGCTGCATCCGGTATAGACCTGAAACGGCTTCTCTGGGTTCGCTGCGGCGTACAGCCTGCCAGTCAATCTGCGTCACCTCCTCAGAGCGACTTCGCACTACCAGAGAAGTATCTTGCCCCGCCCGCAGCGAAAAGAGGGCTGCACGGTGGCGGTTTCGGGCCGCATCCTCGGACTGAAACAAAGGGCCTATCCGATGGAGTCAGCGATTTGCTCCGAGGCGATGCCGTTGCGCCTCGGTGCGCCGAGCCGCAACGCAAGATTCGGGTTGAACGAGATGCTGTTGAGCCGCACACCTTCCGGCCTGACAAACGCCACAGCCTTTTAACCCGTACAGCAAAGCCCTGGTCGAGGATCGAGCAGGCATTGCGTGTTACTGATTTGCTCGTGCAAGCCGGTGGATTCAGCTCAATCGTACTGGACCTGGGAAGCGTTGCGCCCGAGCACGTCTCGCGCATACCGCTTGCGACGTGGTTCCGCTACGGAGTTGCTGCGGAGCGGAGCCGAACGAGCGTCGTTCTGCTGACGCAACACGCTTGCTCGAAGAGCAGCGCGGGTCTTGTTCTGCGTCTTCAAGCAGGATCGGCGCTCTCCGCGGAGAGCACAGTGCTTGCCGGACTTGAACGCCATGTCGAAGTATCGCGCCAGCGATTGAACGAAGCCTCGGTGAAGGTCGTTCCATTTCGTAAGCCTCCGCAACGCGCGAGCGGTGCCGGTTGGCAAAGCAGAACAACATGGGCAGGCATCCGATGAACCGTGCCGGCGAACTGTATGCGTGTCTGTATGCGAAGGAGTTTCCGGCGCAAGCGGTCTTACGATTGCGGCCAGAGCTGCGAGAGCAGCCCGTCGTTGTTATTGAAGGTGAACCTCCACTACAAACGGTTTGCTCCTTCAATGCGAAGGCCCGCTATCTGGGCATAGTTCGTGGAATGACGAGAGTAGAGCTGGACACCTTCTCCCCGTTGATCGTGCTTCCACGATCACGAACGGAAGAGGTCTCGACACACGCGGTCATGCTGGAATGCGCGGGCGCCTTCTCCCCGCGCGTGGAAGATCGTAGCGATGGCAGCGCCTTTCTCTGCGTGATTGATATTGCGGGGACGGAGAAACTGCTTGGCCCACCTGAAGTGCTGGCGCGGAAGCTGCTACGTCGTGTGCAAGTTCTTGGGGTGAGTGCGTCGGTTGCGATTAGCAGGAACATCTACACAGCCCTGTCCTATGTGCGCGGCTCATCTTCGCGCATCGCCTTCATTGCATCCGGCAATGAAGGCCCAGCTCTCGCCCCGTTGCCACTCAAAGTTCTGGACATATCCAGTGAGCACGCGGAGACATTTGGACTTTGGGGTATCCGCACACTCGGGGCCGTGGCCGCCCTTCCAGAAAAAGAACTGATTTCGCGTATAGGGCAAGAAGGCAGACGCCTTCGCCAGTTGGCGCGCGGTGAACTGCCGCATCATTTCGTGCCCTATGAAGCGAAGTTTGAACTCGAAGAGCGAATGGAGTTGGACACGCCGGTTGAGGAGCTTGAACGTCTGCTTTTTGTCGTCAACGTGATGCTGGAACAGCTCATATTCCGAGTGACGGCTCGTGTGCTTGCACTCGCTTCGGTCACGATCACATTGTCTTTGGAAGGAAATGCTGTACACACCCGGACGGTGCGGCCTGCCTTACCGACGAATGACCGTCCCCTTTGGCTCAAACTGTTGCAACTTGACCTTGAGGCACATCCGACACAGGCCGCGATTGTTGCGGTCACACTCACCGCCGAACCCGGTAGCACCAGCAAGGTGCAGCTCGGCTTGTTCTCTCCCCAACTGCCAGAGCCGATGCGTCTGGATGTAACGCTTGCCCGCATCCGCGCTCTCGTGGGGGATGAGTGCGTTGGCAGTCCCGTACTCCGAGACACGAATCAGCCGGACGGCTTTCGTGTCGAGCCCTTCAAAGTGCCGTCAGTCCATAGTTCCTCGTCCGTGACCGTTAGCTCTTCGGCAGCGATGCGGCAACTCCGCCCACCGGAGAGGGTGTCGGTCACGCTGCGTGATCGGCAACCGACATCCTTCGTCTTTCGAGATTGCAGGTATGAAGTAGAACACGTCTACGGACCGTGGCTGGCCGAAGGCGATTGGTGGAACCGTCAGACCTGGGCACTGGAGCAATGGGATCTGATTGGCCGGTCCAGTGCCCCGTCTGGAGAAAGCACGATGCTCTGTTGCTGCCTGGTGCGTGATCCGAAAGAGCAATCGTGGCAGGTGGTGACGCTCTATGACTGAGCAATACATCGAACTGCACTCCTCAAGCGCCTTCAGCTTCCTTGAAGGCGCTTCGCAGCCTGAGGAGCTTATCAAGCGGACCGTCGAACTGGAGATGCCCGCGATGGCATTGCTCGACCGCAATGGTGTCTACGGGTCAGCGCGATTCCACACAAGCGCAAAGCGGAATGATGTCCACGCTCATGTCGGAGCCGAGATCGCGGTGTTGAGCTTCGGAAACCGGCTTACGCCTCCCGCGTGGCTCCCACACCTGCATCCCGCCGAACCCGCGCGGCTGCCCTTGCTGTGCGAATCGCGGGTCGGCTACCAAAATCTTTGTCAGCTCATCACCCGCTTCAAGATGCGGGAGAGGGTCAAGTGCGAAGGTGCGGCTACATTTGACGACTTGCAGAAATACTCTGCCGGCCTGGTCTGCCTTACCGGAGGCGACGAAGGCCCGCTGGCCGCCGCGCTTGTGAGCGGCGGAGAGGAAGCGGGCCGTGAGACGGTCGAACGGCTGGTGAGGATTTTCGGAAGAGACAGCGTTTACATCGAAGTCCAGCGTCACCGTGAACGTGAGGAGGAGTGGCGCAATCAAGCGGCAATCCGAATCGCCGAATCTTTGAAGCTGCCAGTCCTCGCCGCCAATGGAGTCCGCTACGCCACGGCATACGACCGCGAGGTACTGGATGTCTTTACTGCGGTGCGCCACCACACCGATCTTGACCACGCCGGTCGTCTACTGGCTCTCAACAATCGGCGGCATCTGCGTCCTGGGCGAGAGATGGCTGCACTCTTCCGTGATGTGCCGGGAGCGGTGGCAGAGACGTTTGAACTCTCGTCTCGTCTGCGATTTCAACTCGACGATCTTGGTTATGAGTTTCCACGATACCCGGTGCCTGACGGCGAGACGATGGATAGCTTTCTCAGAAAGCGAGTCGCCGAAGGCGTGATGCGCCGGTACGGGCCGAAGAATGACTCCGCGCTTCTGGAGCGAGCGAAGAAGCAGGTCGATCACGAACTCGATTTGATCGCGCGGCTCGGTTTCGCCGGATACTTCCTGATCGTCTGGGACATCGTTTGTTTCTGCAAGAAAAATGACATCCTGGTTCAAGGTCGGGGCAGTGCGGCGAACTCTGCCGTCTGCTATGCGCTCGAAATAACGGCTATCGACCCCGTAGGGATGGAACTGCTCTTTGAGCGATTCCTGAGCGAGAGCCGGGGTGAGTGGCCGGACATCGACCTCGATCTTCCGTCCGAAGACAAGCGAGAGCAGGCCATCCAATATGTCTACCAGCGATACGGCGAACTCGGAGCCGCTATGACGGCGAACGTCATTACCTATCGCGGCAAGTCTGCTGCGCGAGAGGTTGGTAAAGCCCTCGGCTTCGATCAAGAATCGCTGGGGCGATTGTCTGGTCTCGTCAGTCAGTGGGAGTGGCGCGGCAAGACCGATACGATGGCGCATTCGTTCCAAAATGCGGGGTTCAACCTCAAGCACCCACGTATCGCCAAGTACCTCGAACTCTGTATGCGCCTTCAAGACCTGCCGCGCCATCTCGGACAGCACTCTGGCGGCATGGTGATCTGCCAGGGCCAGTTGAACTCCGTCGTGCCGCTCGAACGTGCGTCCATGCCCGGTCGCACCGTTGTCCAGTGGGACAAGGAAGACTGCGCCGATCTCGGCATCATCAAGGTAGACCTGCTTGGCCTTGGCATGATGGCGGTCTTGAAGGACTGTATCGAACTGATACCTCGGCACTATGGAGAGTCCGTAGACCTGGCCCAACTGCCGGAGGATGAGGATGTTTATAAAGTCCTGCAACAGGCCGACACCGTAGGCATGTTCCAAGTGGAGAGTCGGGCACAGATGGCATCCCTGCCTCGGAACTGTCCCACACGCTTCTATGATCTCGTCGTACAAGTCGCCATCATTCGGCCCGGCCCCATCGTCGGAAAGATGATGCACCCTTATATGCGGCGGCGGCAGAAGAAAGAGGCCGTGACGTATCCGCATCCTTTACTGGAACCTGTACTCAAGCGGACGCTCGGCGTTCCACTCTTCCAAGAGCAACTGTTACGCATGGCGATGACAGTTGCCAATTTTTCCGGCGCTGAGGCGGAAGAGTTGCGCCGCGCCGTAGGGATGCGGCGGTCCTGGGAGCGGATGAAAAATCTCGAAGGCAAGCTCCGTGCGGGCATGACGACCAACGGGCTTGATGCTGCGACGCAGGAGAACATCATTCAGAACATCAGTTCGTTCGCGCTGTACGGTTTTCCTGAGTCCCATGCGGCCAGTTTCGCGCTCATTGCGTATGCCTCGGCCTACTTGAAAGTGAAGTATCTCGCCGCGTTTACCTGCGCGATCCTGAACAATCAACCGATGGGCTTCTATATGCCCGCTGTACTGGTGAAAGACGCGCAGCGGCACGGGCTGCGCGTTAGGCCAATCGACATTCAGGTGTCTGATTGGGCTTGCACCATCGAACATGAGGTCGATGGTACGCTCTCGTTGCGGATGGGCCTGGGCTACGCGAAGGGTCTGCGGCGTCAGTCCGCAGAAGCCGTCGTTGCGACTCGTTCGCGAGACGGCCACTTCCGCTCTGCGGAAGACCTCGCGTTGCGCGTCCCCCTGCTCAACCGCAAAGAGCTGACGCTGCTGGCGCGGGTGGGCGCTCTCAACAAGCTCGATGGAATCGAGCATCGCCGCGATGCACTGTGGCAGGTAGAACGCGCCGGCAAACTGGAAGGGCCGCTGCTCAGACAGACAAGCGATTGGCTTCGGGAGGCCTCCGGTGCTTTGCCTCTGGAGCAGATGAATACGGAGGAGCGCCTTGTGGCCGATTACGCCGGGACTGGCCTCACCGTTGGGAAACATCCGATGCACTATCGACGACAGGAATTGCAGTCGAGGAATATTCTCTCGGCCGTAGAGCTTCGCCGATGCCGGGACGGTCAGTTCGTGAAGGCGGCGGGTTGTGTCATTGCCCGCCAGCGGCCAGGCACGGCCAAAGGGTTTATCTTCCTGTCAATGGAAGATGAAACCGGCATTGCGAATGTCATCGTAACGCCCGACCTCTATGAGAGGGAGCGGCTGACTGTGGTTCGGAGCAAATTCCTATTGGTAGAAGGCATTCTGCAAAATCAGGATGGGGTAATTCATGTGAAGGCGACGCGGCTCTTCGCGCTGGTTGATAGTGCGATGGAACTGCGCTCGCATGATTTTCATTGATCTTGTTACTATCACTTCCCAGATGCCGACTTGCACTAAGACTTCATGGTACCGATCAGCTGTCAACGAGTGACTCGGCGATTTACCATCAATCCAGAATCCTTCACAGCGAAATAACGCGTCTGGTTACCAATCCAACTGCGCAACCGACGTCTACCGTGACAGCAAGGAAGGATCGCGTAACTAATTGAAATCAGGAGCCCCGGATGGGCCGCTTTTTGAGCCCCGAGACCCCATTGGAACCGGTTATTGCACCCTTATCGCACCCACGTCCTCTGTCCACCAAACCTCTGTCCAAATCTCTGCCTTAAGGCAAAGGTCTTGGGTTCGATAAGGACCTCCAAGCACGGAATTGTAGGCCCAAAGGTGGCATCCTCCTGGAGCTGACGGACGGGCAGTACAGAAAATTGACCAAATAGCTTCAGATTAGGGAGTTCACGGCTGACTCAGATCGTCTCTGGGCTCTTTGAAGCTTTATCTTTAATGATGCAAACAATTTTGCATCTGGAGCCGCGCCCCTTGAGTCAACTGTCGATACAGCAGTACCTGAATAATCTCGCGAAACTCATCAAGGTATCCGGGACTCACCGGGAATCAGTCGTGCGCGAAGCGTTCAAAGACTTGCTGAAGGGCTGGGGCCGTAGCCACGAGTTGATTTTCATCCCCGAATACGAAATCGTCACAAAAACCAAGGAGAGGCGCTATGTTGACGGAGCCCTTCTGTATTCACTCCGTGTCCCTTTTGGCTACTGGGAAGCCAAAGACACCAGCGACGACCTAGATGTTGAGATCGAAAAGAAGTTCAAGGCCGGCTATCCGAAGACCAACATCATCTTCGACGACTCCGTACAGGCGGTTCTCTTCCAACACGGTGAAGAGGTCATGCGATGTTCCGTCGAGGATACGGTGGCTCTTGAAAAGCTGCTTCGCCTATATTTCGGCTACCAGCGACCCGAGATTGAAGAATTTCGCAAAGCGGTCGCTCAGTTCAGTGCCGACCTGCCCGAGGTGCTGGAGGCCCTGCGCACAATGATTGCCGAGGCCTACCGTACAGAGGCGAAGTTCACCGAGGCTTCTGCTCTCTTCCTCACTCATACCCGCGAGGCGATCAATCCCAACCTTGAGGATGCCGATGTCAGGGAGATGCTCATCCAGCACATTCTGACTGGCGAGGTCTTCCTCGCAGTCTTTCCGGGTACCACATACCACGAGGACAACAACGTCACGCGCGAGCTCTTAAAGTTGGAATCCACGTTCTTTACCGGAAACACGAAGTTCCAGACGCTGAAGGGGCTTGAGCCCTACTATGCTGCAATCCGCAAGACGGCGGCACATATCGTTACCCACCAAGAAAAGCAGACCTTCCTTAAAGCTGTCTATGAGAATTTCTACAAGGTTTACAACCCTAAAGCCGCTGATCGGCTAGGCGTGGTCTATACCCCTAACGAGATAGTCCGGTTCATGATCGAGAGCGCCGATTACCTCTGCGAAGAATCTTTTGGCCGCAATTTGATTCACGAAGACGTCGATATTCTCGACCCGGCCACTGGCACGGGTACCTTCATCTGCGAACTCATCGACCACTTCGCCGGCCAGCCGAAGAAGCTCACATCAAAGTACGGTACGGGCCTGCACGCGAACGAGGTTGGGATCCTGCCCTACTATGTTGCCAACCTCAATATCGAAGCCACGTATTCAGCCGCGACCGGGTCGTACGTGGAGTTTCCTGGTCTCTGCTTTGTCGATACGCTGGACAACACCTTCGCGCTCCAGAAGCACAGCGGCCACATGGACAACCTGTTCGGCACGCTTTCCGATGACAACGTAAAACGCATTAAGGCGCAGAACAAGCGCACGATCAGCGTGATTATCGGAAATCCGCCTTATAACGCGAACCAGCTCAACGAGAACGAGAACAACAAGAATCGTCCCTATCCTGAGATCGATAAGCGCATCAAGCAAACCTATATCGCGGAGAGCAGCGCTCAAAAAACCAAAGTGTACGACATGTATGCGCGGTTCTTCAGGTGGGCGAGTGATCGCATCTCGGATAAAGGGATCGTCGCCTTCATCTCGAATCGCAGCTTCATTAACAGCAGGACGTTTGACGGCTTCCGCGCGGTAGTCGGGCAGGATTTTAATGAGATCTATGTGCTCGATCTCGGCGGAGACGTCAGGGCAAATCCCAAGCTTTCGGGGACCACGCATAACGTCTTCGGCATCCAGACCGGCGTTGCCATCAGCTTTATGATTCGCAAGCCCAAGAGTAAGGGCTGCAAAATCTTCTACGCCCGGCGGCCCGAGATGGAGACGGCGGAAGACAAGCTCTCATTCCTGAACCACACCGCCATTTCTGATATCGACTTCGAGGAAATCAAGCCGGACGCACGCAACAATTGGATCAACCTCGCTGATAATGACTTCAACTCGCTCCTTCCGCTCGCGACAAAGGAAGTCAAGGCTACGAAGAAAGAGAGCCGCGAAACGGCTATCTTCAAACTCTTCTCACTCGGAGTCGTCACCGCGCGCGACGAGTGGGTCTACGACGACGACAGCGCGCACCTGGCGAAGAAAGTCGAATGGCTGATAGAAGCATACAACGCCGATCTGAAGAAGCTGGGTGATGTCCGGGACGCGAAGAACCTTGCAGAGCTCCTCGATGACTCAATCAAATGGACGCGCGCCGTCAAGAATGATCTTCGTAAAGGCACGAAATTCGCCTTTGATAAGAAGCAGATCATTACCGCGGTTTACCGGCCCTTCATCAAGGAAAGCCTCTATTTCGACAAGCACTTGAATGAGATGCAATATCAGTTGGGTTCGATGTTTCATGAAGAGCCAAACCCGACCATCACCTTCCTGTGCGTCTCGTCATCAAATCCGCTCGCCGTCCTCGCCGTCGAGCAGCCGTTTGACTATTGCCTCCTCAAGCAGGGCAATGGTGGGACGCAAGCTGTCTCACGCTGGTACTACGACAAGAAGGGGAGGAAAACCGACAATCTAACCGACTGGGGCCTGGAGCAGTTCGTCACCTACTACAAATCACAAGGGGACACAAAGGGAGGAAAGATAACGAAAGACGCGATTTTTGATTATGTCTACGCTGTCCTGCATGACCCGATTTACCGCGAGACGTATGCTCTTAATCTGAAACGGGAGTTTCCGAACATCCCACTTTACCCCGACTTTTGGAAGTGGTCCGCATGGGGTCACAAGCTAATGAAGCTGCACATAGGATATGAAACGGTCTCTCCTTCGCCACTGAGGATTGTTACCACAACGGCCAAGAGAAAGCCCGGTGTGTCGCTGAAGCCGGTCCTGAAGGCGAACCGTGCAGCAGGAGAGATTGTCCTCGACAGAGAGACCAGTCTGACAGGCGTACCAAAAGAAGCGTGGGACTATAAGCTCGCGAACCGCACTGCGTTGGAGTGGGTGCTGGACCAGTTCAAAGAGAAGAAGCCGAAGGACCAGACTATCCGGGAGAAGTTCAACACTTATCGCTTCGAGAGGTACAAGCCTGTTGTAATTGAGCTGCTGAAGAGGGTTGCTGCGCTCAGCACCGAGACGGCCAAAATTATTGCTCAGATGGAACGGGCCGAAAGGTAGCGGCTAACTGATAGAAATCAGGAGCTAAGAAGAGCAGTCGCCTCGACGCAGTGATACCGAGTGCCTGATTTAGCTTCGGTTTTGATTCTTCAGACGGTCGAAATTGGCTTGATTGAAGAGGTTAGGCTCGTCATCTTCAACTTGTTCCTCAACATCCTCGTCATTTATCCTCGGAACAGCCGCCGTAGCGCTCGTCAACGGCTTCCTTTCGACTAGCTTTTTCGAGCTGCTCTTCGGTGCTCTCGTAGCGGCTGATGGTAGCCTCATACCCAGCAAGCCGCCCTCATCGGTTTCATCCGTCAGGCGCATACGCGTGAAATCCGCTATGTCGAACCCCTTTGAAAATTCACTTTGTGGTAGTTTGTCCGAGTTGAACGTGCAGATGTACTGGAAGTTCATCTGAGCCGCCTTCTCAGCTGCCAACTCGAGGGCGGCAGCTACCTGCCTGTCGTCGACATCTGCAAACAGGTTGCTATCATGAATTAGAGTGATAGACCCGGGGCGCTTGGCTGCCCATCTTTCGGCGAGCATGAGGTCGTAGCAGAAAATTTCCATGTTCGATATACCGGTGCTGCCCTTGCGGTCGATCTCCGAGCCGAAACTGAAGCCGAAATCGCCGATATCGATCAGCAACCGACCTGGAGCTTTATAGAGCGCTTGCGAGTTTGCGTCGAACAACTCCACGGCTTTTGTCCGCTCTGGCAGTCGTGTCTCGTAATTGGCGCGGGCTCGTTGTTCAAGCGTCGCAATTCCGATCTTCAGCGCTGCCTTCTCCTGTTCAAGCTCTTTGACTGCAGCCAGCTTCGCTTCGATTGTTCTAAGGCGCGAGACCTGCTCAGAGTGGGCTTGCTGCAGGTTGGAATATTGGTCGAGAGCCCCGTGCGTATTCAACAGAGCGAGAATTTCAGCCTGACGGTCGTGCTTTCGCTCCAGCTCAGACTTCCGGCGCGCAATTTCAGCTGAGAGTCGATCCGTTTCTGAGAGCAGAAACTGCTTCCTATTCTCGACCACTTTCGTATGGAACGCCTCGACCTCGTCCAACTCGCGCTTCACAGCAGCTGGGAATGCTACCTTGGCTTGCTCGTAAAGCTCCTGAACGCGACTAGCTGAAGATTCCACCACTTCCCGCACGCTGTTCTTGTACATATTGAGTGCCTGCGAATCGACAGTGTTGTCGTCGCTGAGGCTCTTGATCTGCTTGCTTAGTTCATCAGCCTCACGCTCAAGCTCCCGATACTGGGAGAGCACCCTAAACTTGCTCAAATCCTCTTTCGTTCTGTGAACCAGGTCGACCAACCGAATGCGTTCGGCCTCAAGCTGGCCCCGCGATCCCAGTACCGATCCCAACACTCCGCCCTTGATAACTTCCTGCAACGCCGAGATCGACTTCTTGCGATCTTTCAGCACTTGCCAGTCACTAGCGTCTTCCCAATCCATGCCAAGCAAAAAAGCATTGTTGATTTGGATGTCCCAGCTTGGTTGCACACGGAAATGCCTGAAGGGATCATTGAACGCATCCTTGTCCGACCGAATGAAGTACGAGATCACACTTCGGAATGAGGGCGCGTACTTGCGATCCGTGTCCACAGGCACGCCTAGCCAGTATTGACCGAGAAAGCGAGTCCAGTCCGACACGGAAAGTCGGGCGGACTTCTTGCCGCGGTCTTCTGGCAGAGGCAGGTCCGAGACGTCACCAGCTAGAGTGACAAAGGTTGGATTGTCGAGTCTCCGTGTCACGGAGAAGATTTTGCCGTTCAACTCGAACTCGAGCGAAAACTCGTATTGCGACAACATTGGGTGCCACAGCCGGCTCGATGCGCTAGTCACCTTGCCACCAAGACAGAAATGGATGACGTCGATGAAGGTCGATTTGCCCAGCCCGTTTCGCGTGTCCTTCTTGGTCGAATCCTTGGTGCGATCCGCGAGGATGATGTTGAAGTTGGCCGTCAAGTCCACTTCCTTGAACGTGGTCAGGCTCGAAGACACTTTCCTGATCATCGGCTACGCACCAGGACGTCGTTTTCGATGCTAATGGCCCCGACTGCGAATAAGAGGCTGAGCGCGGCGGCAAATCGTTCAAATGTGGCAATTTCTTCAGACACCCTGCAGCGGTCCCAAAGACCGGTGATCGTCGACGGCTTGTCTAGCTTGCGCAAGACCGTTGCGCCCACGCCGAGGAGCGAGCTTCCGAGAGAGACGTGCTTGTCAGGCATCAAGTTCATTTCTCGAAAACCTCACAAGCTTCGAAGTAGTAGCCCAGGATAGCCAGACCGGCGGCCTGGCTTCGGAGATCGGTGCGCCCCAACGTCGCGAACCGGAGCATCTCTTGGAAGAGTTCATCGCCTGCGATCTCTGTCAGCTTGAGACGCTCGTACTCTTTGATGAAGCCAGATCTCAGTTGAGCAGAGAAGTTGTTATCGTAGCGCGTGAACACGTCGATGAAATTTCGAACAACGTCCGCTTTCGCCAGCGCGATCGCTAGATAGGCGTGTGTGATTAAGGATAGCTGGTTTTTCTTCAGCTTCTCGGCCGGCGGAATGACGGTCAGATCCTTGCCGGGTGATCCTTCGTGGGTAATGAGCGAGCCTGTGATCATCTGCAACTCGGCGAAGTCGATCTGTGGCATCGCGTTCCGCAGCGCGTCCGTAACCCTCTTCTCTGTGTCGTATTTCCACTTCTTGAGAATTTTGGCGGTGAAGGTAGCGGGTTGCTTATCGATTTCCGTGTGATGGTTTGGGCACATCAGCATCAGGTTCGGATAGCTATTTCGCTCCGACAGTGTGAGGGTGAGAAGCGCCCTTGGGCCATCATCCTCGTAGGCATGGATGTGCGCGACTTCGCCAATAATGACTGCCGGGTCTTCGGGTGTTTCCGGCCTCTCCGTCCGGATCGGACAGCCCAAAAAGGAGCACTGCCCTGCCGAATACATCCAGATCAGCTTCTGCTGGGAGAGCGGGATCTGCTTCCGAGGAGTTTTCGTGGCGGCGGTGGGCACGCACCATTCTACATTCTCAATCCGGGCCTTCTGTACCCAGTGATCGCGTTTCATGCGACGCGTACATTTATAGAAATCAGTTGCACAGCGAAAAGAGGGCTCGGGACACCATTCCTGAACCGAAAGTCAGATGATGGCCCTACGGCGACTAGCAAGCACTTGAGACCGAAAGCACCAAGACCTGGAGCGGCATCTGGTCATGGAATTGAGGACCAATATTTCAGGGAAGACTGTTTAGATAAGCGATAATTGCGAGATAGGCTTCCGCCAGGTCGGCTTTGATCGTATCGCGCTCCCTCACCTTGAGATGCTTCGTCTTCTGGCCGGTTCTGAATTCGAAAGGATGGCTGTCGGGTATACCATTACGTCTCTCATTCGTAGATAAAAATGTCGCCGCGATCAACGGGAACTCACACGCGAACGGCGCCTGCGGTTGCAACATTACTCCGAACGATACCCATTGGTTATTTCGATTTCTGCGTGACATGGCGCCGGGCAAGCCCTGCGCCATCAGAACATCCTGGAAGGCACCAAATAAAGCATCATTAAAAGAATTTTGCGAGGCGAGCCAGCCGGAACGATCCGTCGAGAATTTGTTTTCCGCAGTAAGCAGAAGTTGTAGGGCGTGCTGGTAGTTCGATCCCAAGAGCTTGCGCCAAGCACGCCACGGTCGCAGCTTGTACGAAATCCGCATGATCTCGTCGATCTGATCAAAGGCGCGCGAGCTGGATCTGTTGCTGATGAGGCCGAGACCATGAAAGACGTTTCGAACCTCCGGGGCCAGACCGGCGATAGATATGCCCATCTCTCTCAGCGATAATCCCCGATCGACAATCTCCTCCGCGAGCGTCATGCCAGGAGCCGGCTGAGACCGACGGCAAAGCTCCGCCGCGAAACCGCCCCTCGAATAATCCTCGTTGAGTAGGTACGGGATCAGGAGCGATTGGATGTAGGCGCTTTTGGATCGTACCCGTATAAGCGCGTGAAAGGTCGAGTAAAGCCCTTCCTTTCGGCATGTCAGAAAGAAGACGCAAAGCGCCCTCTGCATCGAAAAGGAGAGATGGCCGCGCCTCGCTTGCGCGGTAGCTACTGGCAGCAGGTCCTGAAGGTCCTCCGGCCGCGCCTGGCGCGACGCAATCATCCACAGTTCGCCCTGAACGTAGTCATGTAGGACACCCTTCTTCAGCATGGCCATGATATGCCGCACGATCAGTCGAGACTTCGAATAGTTCTGAAGAAACGCCGCAAACGCGTCAATGTGTTCGGGATGTGTAGACAGGAGCTTGAGCGACTTGTTCAAGATCGTTCGCGACGGCCCGCTTCGGTAAAGCACGAAGCGCAGACGGCTTTTGTCGATCACACGCAGCGGTCGACCGCCGATCGCATCATCGAAGACTTTGAGCGCTTCGGCTTCGTCAAGATCGATCTCGTCAGCCTCCTGTCCAGTCGACTCCGCGATGCTCGGCAATGTGCCGAGGGCCTGCGACACGTCTCTTGCATACGAAACTTTGAACTTCGACCCCTGTGGGATGAGGCTCCAGCGGCGGCATTCCATTTCGAGGACAACGGCGGCGCGCCTGACCTCATCCTCAGTCTTCGCAAGAACCCGGATGTCGTCGACATAGCGGATATACGGGATACCGGCTTTCACCATGGCCTCATCGAGCGGCAGCAAGAAAATCTCTGCCAGGAAGTCGGACGCTATGGGCCCTTGTGGTATCCCATGATCCACCGGAATGCCGTTCGCGTCGGACGTCCAGACGCATAGCCATTTCCTGATCAGATCCCATGCTTCGTTGCTGCCGCCCGATGGTGAGACGATACTTTGCAGGGCCCGGTGGGAGATTGTTTCATAGAAGGCAGCCAGATCGAAATGCGCGATCCAGTGATTGCCCGCGCCGAGGTGCTGTGACAGACGCAGCTTGAAATCGTGATAGGTCCGGCGCCAGTCCACCAGAAAGAAGATCGAATCAGGGTTTGAGTTCTGGACCGAACTGAAAACTAGCTTGCTTTCAACCGCGCGGCGGCGCTTGAACATCTGCTTTGCCACTTGGTTCGTTATTGCCTGCAGAACGATCTGATCATCGAGAGATAGCAGGGTCAGCGGTCGCAGCATTCCGGACGCCTTCGGCATATACATCCGGATTGGGCTCGTGGGCTTCCATGCGCCTTTGAGTTTTTCATGTAGAAGCTTTAGGTTCGCAGTCCGACCCGGCTCATATGCTCCGTAAAGGTGGCGAAACATCCGTTTGTGCTGAAGATTTTTCGCCGTTGTAATGCGAGACCAGGCGAGGTCAAGGTTGCGAAACGAGATGAGCGAAGCCTTGCTGATCATGCATGTGCCACCAATGGGGGAAATCAAATTGTAGCTGCCGCCGCGCTTGAAGGGAAAGGTTGGTGTGTCGTTTCTTTCCTGCTCTGGAGTCAGCTCAAAGCTCGCCGTTCTTGATGTCTAAACACGCGTTGACGAGGAACATTGGCCGAATGGGGCTCAGAGGTCAGAGGTCATGGGCTCCCTAAGGGTTCGATAAGCTCTACCGGGAATTGCTTGTGGAGCTGAAACGAGCGCACGAGTTCGATGCGTTTGTTGGGGTTGCGTGATTTCAAACTCTGCAGCGGGACGGCAGAGGACGTGGGTTCAAGACCTCGGCCCAGGCTTAGGCATACCCTCCATCCAACGATCGACGTTTGCGACTCAGCCGAGCCTCCGATTTCAACTGTTGGTAACAGGCCGAATCACTCTTCCAGGACTTCCACGTCTGGAAGCGCGCATTGGCGATGATGCACGTTTTGATATACAGCCGCAGAGGCGGAGTCGGCGGCATCAGCGGGAGCGAGATCGCACGAATGTGGCAGCCGGACGACCGAGCCATTGCGTTATGGTCATGACTCTTGGAAACCCGATGAGTGGCCCACTTGCAAGGTTGGTAAGCATACTCGGGGTAAACCCAGGCAGTTCTTTGGCAACCTGTTGCCAAGACAGGTCTCGCCGGCCGCGTTCCTGCTCGAGAGCATCATAGATCGCGCGCGTATCAAAACGAAGGGTTCGATCTGGCCCTGCCTCGGGCAGCTGTTCATCGGGACTAGGAATGCACCTCGGACCGGTAAGAAAACTCTCAGGCGTACGCCCCAGCCATCGAAGTGCCTGCACTACAACTGCGCTCGTCACAGATCGCTTTTTCAACATGTCTCGAAGCGTTCCGGGATTAATCGGTATCGAGGGTGTTGATTCGAACGGCCGATTGATCTCCGCCGCGAGTTGCGCCCAACTCAGGCCGCGAGCGCGCCGCTGCTCATCGAGCTCAGCATGGTGAGCACACATGTTAAACAGGTTCATAGGCAGACTCTTATATTCACCCGCTGATTCGACGAGGTCATAGCTTCGCTGTGTACAGTCTATGGCCACGAGGTGGGCTTCCCAAAATGTCCGTCGTTCCTAAATTGTTGCGTTCAGACCGAGGCGCTCATTGCGCAGCTCAGATGCAAAGCGCAACTTGGTTTCAAGTAACCAATGATGTAACCAATCGTGACCGCATCTTTGGCCAACTAGCACTGTCGGAGGCGGCGTCCTCTCATATCCGCATCGGCATGACGACATACTTCTGCTGATATTCCGGGTTGAAAGTTTCAGGGGTGATGACGGCAGCCGAGGCGCCGTCCTTGAGGCCGAATCTCACTTCGCCCTCGACCCCGATCGTCTTTAGGAAGTCGACGATATAGTGGCCATTGAAGCCGATCGTCACCGCTTCCGCTGTGTAGCTCAAAGGCAGAGCCTCCTGAGACTCCCCGCTGTCCGTCGCAGAGGCGCTTACGGTCAGCGAGTTGTTGTCGAGGCGGAATTTGACCGCGCTCGATCTCGCATCGCTGAATTCGAGAACTCTCTGCAAAGAGCCCATCAGGTCGGCAGCTCCAATCACCACCGAGTTGGCCGTATCGCGTGGAAGGATCGCTTCATAGTTCGGGAACTGACCGATCAGCTTTCTCACGCTGAAGGTGCGGTGCCCGATCTGGAAATAGTAGGTGCTGTCGTCCTCGCTGAAACCGACTGATTCTTCCTTGCTCGATCCGATCAGCGAGAGCAGGTCTCCCATGCAGTCTTTGGGCAGGAGGACCTTCTTGAAACCGTCGATTGCAAGGCTGTCTTCCTGAACCTCGACGAGCGAGAGCCTGCGGCCGTCGGTCGCCACCATGCCCATCCGATCTTCCCGCAACAGCAATAGCGCCGCATTGAAAAGGTAGCGGTCCTCCGAGTTCGCGACCGCGAACAGGCTTTGGCGGATGAGGGTCTTGAGGCCGCGAGAGCTGAGGCGCAGCGGGGTCACGGAAGGCGTTGGCGTTGAAGGGAAAGATTTCGGAGCCTGGCCTGCCATCTTGGTGCGGGAATGGCCTGCCGCAATCTGCATATGGTAATTGGCGAGCAGCTTCATGCTCACCCTCCCCTCGGGCAGGAGTTTGAGGTAATTGAGCAGCTTTTGAGCCGGGACGGCGGCCTCGCCGAGGGTCTTGATTGCCGCCGGGCATTCGGTTGTGACGGTCCTCTTCAGGTCAGTGCCGGTGATTGAAAGAATTCCACCCCCGGCAGCACGGATAAGAAGGTGCGTGAGGAGAAGTTGAGTGCTTCTGTTATCCGTGACTCGGGCTGCCGCACTTACTTCAGCGATCAGTTGATTGCGGTCGGCGACGAACTCCATGAGCGGAACATCGAGGGGTATTTCTGCGGGAGGTGCGGGTGCAACGGTAGCAGTTGCCATGTCGTGCGCATTCCTTTCAGGATGGATGGGAAGGTAAGAGAAACTGGACCCGGCCACGCACCCGACGCGGTATGGCAAGCTTCACCATCTTCACAGTGTTAGGCTTGCTCTATAGGGGGAAGGATGAGCATATCCGGAGCGGTAAATGAGTTGAATAAAGAGATCGACCGGCTTACGAAATTCCGTGACGCGCTGTTAGAGGGCTCGCCGGGTATAAACGTGACTCACGCCGCAACCGCTAAGCCAGGCCGGAAACCCGGGCCCGCCAAGAAAGCCGCAGGCGTGAGGAAATCAGCCTCGGTCAAGACGTCTTCCCTGCCGAAGAAGAGAACGCTGTCCGCAGCTGGAAGAAAGGCGATTTCCGAGGCCGCCAAGGCGCGATGGGCCGCGAAGAAGAAAGCTACCTCTACGAAGTAAGGCTCGGGCGGTGAGGGCGATGCCTCTCACTCCGCCGCTTTACTCAATCAGGCCCACACACATCGAAAGACGGACTCAGGCTGCCTCGTCGATGGTCTCGTCCTCGTCCGTTTCGTCCTCTTTGATCTCGGTGAGGATCTCTTCCTCATCCTCTTCGCCGGGTTCAGCTTCTACTGGTGCTGCCGCGACCGAGGCCGGTGCTGACGAGGCGGCAGGCATGTCGAACAGGCTTGCAGTCTTCGGCGGAGGTGGCGGCGCGGGTTCCGTTGGCTCTTTCGCGGGCTGGGCCGGCTTCGCAGCGGTGCCGGTGGAAGTCGTTGCATCTTTCTTGACCGGCGTCTTTGACTTCGACCGGGCTTCAGCCTGGGCTGCCTTTGCCGCTGCGTCCATCTCCTCTTTGGCCTGCTTAAGCGTGTTCTTCAACTGAAGATGAGCAGCGACAAAGTCGACCAGGGTCGGACCAAGCTCGGCGTCGAGTTCCTCGGCCGTGCCGGTAATGGTTAACGGCGTCGTGAGCGCCTTATTCTCGTCCTCTTTCAGCTTCTTGGGGACGACGTTTACGCGGATCTGATCATCCTCGGCGAAGGTGATCGTCATCAGGACTGCTCGATGCCGCAGTACGGGTGCAAGTTCCTTGAACATTTCAGAGACTCCTTTGTTGAACTACCTCTGTCAGGTTGGTTGTTTTGGCAGGCGTGCCTCCACAATCTCGGGATCGTCCCAACGCAGCGTGTAGCGCTCTCCGAGAGTGAGAGATTTGAGGTAGGCTTCGGGATCGTGATCGCGCTGCCAGAGCAGGCGATACATCGCATTGACCGCGGCCTTCATGATGCGCTTCATCTCATCGTTCGAGATATGGGAGAACTCGGGGTTTTGATCGCAGACGCTGCAAACCTTTCCGGCGTGCAGGTCTTCGATAGGGCCGTTGCGGAAGGCGAGCGCAGTAATTGCTTTGGCCTCGATAGCAAGAGAAGGATCGATTGGAGATTTCATGGCGGAGCCTCTTGTACGCTCCACCATAACGCGAATCACTCAATGCTTGTTTGAATTCCGCGCATACTTCAGTGAACGTCTGCGCGTGCGTCGCCACAAATCTGGATCGATAGGGATCGCGGACATGTGGCCCGTCGCAGCGTTGAAGAAAGCTCCGTGATGTTTCAGCTTGCCGTGACGGAATAACCTTGCGAGCATCGCAAGGGCGCTCGTAGCGAGTGTCTGGTTGATGAAGGGCTCCTGACGATCCAGAGCTTCAATGGCCGAGCAGCTCGGCAGCGGGTCTTCTCCCCCCTTCGCATCGACGATCTCTGGATAGAGTTCACTCACGGTGCGCAGGCGCTCGGCCTTTCTGTGGTTTCGCGCATTCAGGGGCTGGCCGAGGACATATTGTCCGCTCGCCGCGTTGTTTCCGAGGTCGAGCCATTATCTAAGCG